>JAEBEC010000004.1:0-695842 GCA_049998015.1 Kribbella sp. cmx-5-2 | reverse complement strand
ACGACCACTCCCGCCTGGCCTACTCCGAGATCCTGCCCGACGAGAAAGGCCCCACCTGCGCAGCCTTCCTGCTCCGCGCCGCGCACGTCTTCGCCCAGGCCGGCATCGCCGGCATCGAACGCGTCATCACCGACAACCACCTCAGCTACAAACGCTCCCACGCCGTCCGCGACGCCATCACCACACTCGGCGCCCGGCACCTGTTCATCAAACCCCACTGCCCCTGGCAAAACGGCAAGGTCGAACGCTACAACCGCACCCTCGCCGCCGAGTGGGCCTACCGCCAGCCCTTCACCACCAACGCCGCACGAACAGCAGCCCTTGCACCCTGGCTCGAGCACTACAACAATCAACGCCGCCACACCGCACTCGCAGGCCAACCACCCATCAGCCGACTGCAACCAACCTCATGACCGAGTACAACTAGAGCGGCCGCGACGGGCTGGTCGACACGACGTACGCCAGCCCGTCGAACTCCTCGGCCAGCATCGTCGGCGCGAACTGCATCTTGTACGTCCACCGCGCCACGAACGCCCCGAAGCTGCGGAACATCTGCGGTTCCTCCAGCCAGTTCTGGATCTCGGTCGGCGCCTCCGCGACGGTCCGCAGATCCAGGAAGTGATCGCGCGGATTCGCCGCCTCGAGCAACCCTTCCAGTGAGCTGAACCCACCACGCTCCAGCTTGTTCACCTCGACCGGACCACTCCGCGTACCAGCCCACGGCCCAGGCCAAGTCCGCCGTGCCCGGAAAGCCCCCGACCCACCGAGCACCGCGATCGCGTAGTACGCCGACCCGTACCGCTCCCGCAGCTCCCGACCCATCGGCCGTACGGCGGCACTCGGCCGGCTCGCCGCAAGATGCCCGTTGTGCGCCCAGACCGCGCCCTTCAGCGAATCACCCAGCGCGGCATCCACAGCCTCGGCCATCAAACGATCCCGTACGGCGAACACCGTCCGCGCCGCTTCCTTGTGCTCCTTCACCGCACACACCACCTCGCTGGCCCGCACCAACTGCCGCCCGGCAACCAGCACCTCAGCAGGCGCCGAGTGCTTCTCCAGGAACCCGACCAGCGCCTCGGTCTCCCGCACCAGCGCCCGCTTCGGATCCGGCTTCGCGCCCGGCCCCGCGTCGACCTCCGCCGCGATCCCCTCGTCGAACAACTCGAGCCGCTCCGGCGCGTCCGACACCAGGTAGTCGCGGATCACGCCCAGCGCCGACGAGCACTTCTGCGGATCGATCCCGACGAACCCGACCTGCTCCTCCGCCGGTCGGCCCGCGTTGTACTTCCGCATCCACTGCACCATCGCGACGACCTCCTCGGTCGCCCACACCCAGAACCCCAAATCGCTCACCACCGTCGGCGCATCGCCCGGCCCGCCGCGCACATAAGCATCGACGGCGACGGCAGCAGACTCGCTCGCCTCCATCAGCAGCACCCGGCACCCGAGCTCGCCGACCAGGAACTCCAGCAGCCGGTGCTTGAGCTGGAAGAACTCGCGCGTCCCGTGCGTCGACTCGCCGAGCCCGACCACCCGTACGTCGGCGAGCACCTTCTTCAGCGGTTCCAGGTCGTCGTACGGCGCTCCGGCCTCGACGCTCGACAGCGCCCACGCTGTCTGCTTCAGCCACTGCGGCACCCCAGGCTCGGTCACCCGACGACCCTATCCATCGAGGCCCCCGAACCCGCGCATCCACCACCTCTTGAATAAGTAACACGCATGGTTTAACTTTCAGGCCTCGCTTCCGGCCCGCCACCTGGAGGACTCCCCCATGTCCGTACGTTCACGTCTGCTCGCGGGTCTGCTGCCCGCGACGCTGCTGGCCGGAGTGCTGTCCACAGCACCCGCCGCGGCGGCCACGATGTACCCGAGCGGCGTCGGCGCCGACCTCGGTGCCACCCCGACCACGCTCGGCGTCGCACCCGCCGCCGGTGCCGATCCCGCCGGTCT
The DNA here is from genome assembly GCA_049998015.1 of Kribbella sp. cmx-5-2. Taxonomy (GTDB): domain Bacteria; phylum Actinomycetota; class Actinomycetes; order Propionibacteriales; family Kribbellaceae; genus Kribbella. The sequence continues at coordinate 693,892 of JAEBEC010000004.1, read as the reverse complement.
GCAGACCGGGACCGAACAGGGCCGCACGTACTGGCGCACCAACCAGGCCGCCGGGACCGACTGGTTCTCCTTCGACGTCGACCGCGACTACGTCGACGAACTCCCGACCGACGACGTGGTCGTCACCGTCACCTACCTCGACTCCGGCACCGGAACCCTCCAGCTCAAGTACGACGCCGCGGCCGGTCCGGAGACCAGCGCCGACGACGTCACGCTGAAGAACACCGGCCAATGGCAGACCGGGACGTTCGCGCTCGCCGACATCGAGTTCGCCGACCGCCTCGGCGGCGCGGACCTGCGGCTGTCCGGCAGCGCCGACATCACCGTCGCCGGACTGCGGATCAGTACGGCGGGCGCCTCGGTCTCACTCGGCGCGTCCTCGCTGGAGAGTGGGATCTCGCCGCGCGCCGGTGACCGGCCGGAGAACCTGAAGACCGGCGTACAGGACGGCCGTCCGTACTGGCAGACCGACCGGACCGCGCCCGCGCCGGGCACGAACTTCTTCTACATGAACGTGTCCGACACGTACCTGTACGACAACCGGGGCCTGGTGCTGGTGAGCCTCGACTACTTCGACGAGGGCAACGGTCAGTTCGGCCTGCACTACGACTCCCCTGGTGAGACGATCCCGGAGCGCTTCAAGAACTCCGAGGTCGTCACGTACGGCAACACGCTGACCTGGAAGACCCACACGTTCGCGCTGCCGGACGCGGTGATGACGAACCGCTCGAACGGCGGCGACTTCCGGATCCACATCGGCGACGGCGCGGTCGACCTGAAGGTCGCGGCCGTCCGGGTCGCGAAGGTCGCCGGCGCGCTCGACGTCACCGAGGGCCTGAACGACCTGATCGACGAGGCCGCCCGCGCGCACAAGGCCGCCCGGGAAGGCAGCCGCGACGGTCAGTACCCGGCCGGCAGCCGCGCGACGCTGCTCGCCGCGATCGAGGACGCCCGCGAGGTCGCGGCGACGCCGGACGTCACCGACGTCCAGGTGAAGGCCGCGCTCGGGAACCTGCAGAGCAAGCTGGACGCGTTCACCGCGTCGATCGTCGACACCAACTTCGCAGAGTCCGGTACGGCGACCGCCAGCGACGGGACCGGCGCGGCCAACGTCAACGACGGCGATCACCAGACCGCGTGGACCAGCGCGGACGGCGACGCCTGGCTGCAGCTCGACCTGCGCAAGCCGCGCAACGTCAACGACGTCCGGGTCGAGTGGGCCCAGGCGTACTCCCCCGACTACACCGTCCAGGTCTCGAACGACGGGCGGCGGTTCACGACCGTCGGCCGGACCGGATCGCCGGGCGCGAACCAGTTCAGCAAGACGCGCTTCGCGACCACCAAGGCGCGCTACGTCCGGGTCGTGATGGCCGGCTCCCCGACGTACGTGGTGGAAGAGCTCCAGGTGCGTGAGTCGCCGGTCGTCGTGCCGCAGCCCAAGCTGGTGCAGACGGAGAACCCGACCGAGGACGGCGTGGTCGCCGACCTCGACGCCACCCGGTACGGCGCCGACCGCAGCGGGCGCAGGGACTCGACGAAGAGCATCCAAAGCGCGCTCTACGCGTGTCAGGACGCCGGCGGCGGCACGGTCTGGCTGCCGAGCGGGAAGTACCTGGTCAAGGACACCGTCGAGGTGCACGCGTTCTGCACCTTGCGCGGCGAGAAGGCCGAAGGAAAGAACTACGGGACGGTCGTTGTCGCTGATCTGGCCTCGGGTGACGACGGTCCGAGCCTGTTCCGGGTCGGTGGTTCGGCGGGCGTGATCGGCGTGACCACCTGGTACCCGCGGCAGAGCGCGACCCAGCCGGTCCCGTACAACTACACGTTCGAGATCCCCGGCGGCGCCTGGATCGGCAACGAGAACTACATGATGGCGACCGTCCAGGACGTCACGATGCTGAACTCCTATCGCGGCATCGGCATCAGCACGATGCCCAACGACCGCGGCAACGCGCCGAGCTCCGGCCAGGTGCACGAGTCCAGCACGATCCGGAACATCCGCGGCACCGCGCTCTTCGAAGGCGCCCGCGCCTACAACGGCGCCGACGTCGGCACCTGGGAGAACGTGACCTTCAGCAACGCGTACTGGTCGCAGGCCCCGGCCGCCTTCAAGCCGCCGTCGCGCGCCGCGCTCGACACCTGGACCCGCGCCAACGGGACCGGGCTCGTGCTCGGCGACCTCGAGTGGGACCAGTTCCACAAGATCACGCTGTCGGACTACAAGGTCGGCATCCACGTCGTCGCCGGTCAGCGCGCGCAGTTCACCGGCAGCTTCCTGGAGCCCGACATCCGGCGTACCGGCACGGGCGTTCTGGTCGACGTGATCGACGACCGCTGGGGCCTGACGTTGGCCGGCGGCCGGATCGAAGGCACGCAGGCGATCCAGAACAACGCTCGCGGCTACGTGAAGATCACCGGCACGCAGCTGCAAGGCACGCAGGCCGGGATCATCCACCAGATGTCGGGCGCCGCTCCGACGTACACGCAGAAGCCGTTGCCCGCACCGGCGCGTAAGAGCCTCACGGTCGTCGACGCGCCGCACGGCGTCGGCTACCTGCCGGCGGCCGACGCGACCAAGGCGGTCCAGAAGGCGCTCGACAAGGCCGGTCGCAGCGGCGGCGGCATCGTGTACCTGCCCGCGGGCTGGTACCGGATCAGCTCCCACCTGACCGTGCCCGCCAACGTCGAGCTGCGCGGCGCTTCCGCCGTACCGAACCGCGACCAAGGTGGCGCCAGCGGCGGCACGGTCCTGCACGCCTTCGAGGGTCGCGGCACCACCGCACCCGACACGGCCACCGCGCTCGTCACGCTCAACGGCAGCAAGTCCGGCGTCCGCGGTCTGCGCGTCTTCTACCCCGAGCAGAACCCGGGCGTCACCGAGGGCATCGTCGCCTACCCGTACGCCGTACGCGGCAAGGGCAGCCACACGTACGTGATCAACGCCGGCTTCCCGAACGCCTGGAACGGCATCGACTTCACCACCTACCGCAACGACCACTTCGTTGTCCGCAAGGTCGCGGGAGCGTTCTTCGACCACGCGATCGCGGTCGGCACGAGCACCGGCGGCCGGATCGAGGGCGTGCTGTCCAACGGCAACGCGGTCACCCGGATCGGCTACCAGCAGCCGTACTGGATGAACGAGGGCAGCATCTTCGAGCTGGTGATCGACAAGTACATGCGCAAGCAGGCCAAGATCGTCACCGTCGACGGCGCGACCGGGCTGACCTTGTTCAATGTCTTCGCCTATGGGTTCCACGACGGATTGGTCGTGAACGACGGGCAGGTCGACGCCTACAACCTGGGCACCGACAACCTCGGCGCGGACGGCTACACGGTCAAGGTGGTCAAGGGCGACGTCGAGGCGACCAACCTGGCCCGCTACAACGGCGCCACCAGTACCGGGCCGGTCACCTTGCACAACGTGATGGTGATCAACGTGGTCCAGCGCGCGGTGTCGGTCCAGGCCGACGGCAACGGCACGGTGAAGATCCTCGGCAACGAGTCCGAACCGGGCACGTACGAAGTTGGCGCGCAGGTGACCGTGACGGCGGCGCCCGCATCGGATAACGTTTTCCAGAACTGGACCGTGAACGGTGAGGTGGTCTCGACCGACGCGTCGTACACCTTCCCCGTGACCGCGGACCAGGTACTGACCGCGCACTTCACCACCGAATAGCAGCAAGGAGCGAGATGGCTGACTCGACGACGCCGCACCAGGTCGCGATCGTGGGCTGCGGCATCATCGGACGCACCCACGCCGACACCGTCAGCGCCCGGCCCGACGCCACGGTCACCGCCCTGGTGGATGTGGACCCGGCCGCGGCGCAGGCGCTGGCGGCCCGGCTGAAAGAGGCCGGGCACCCGGAGCCGAAGGTGTACGGCGACCTGGACGCGGCGGTCGCCGGGTCGGACGTCTCGCTGGTCGCGGTCTGCGTGCCGAGCGGTACGCACGCCGCGATCGCGGAACAGGCCCTGGAACACAAGCTGCACGTCATCATCGAGAAGCCGCTCGACGTGGACGTCGCGAAGGGCCGTCGCCTCGCGGCGGCGGCCTCCCTCGCGGCGAGCCACGGGGTGGTCTGCTCGGTGATCAGCCAGCATCGGTTCGACCCGGGCAGCACGATCGTCGCGGAGGCCATCCGCGCCGGTCGCTTCGGGACGCTCACGTCGGCGACCGCCTCTGTGGCCTGGTGGCGCAGTGACGAGTACTACGCGTCCGCCGGCTGGCGTGGGACGTGGGCGCAGGACGGCGGTGGGGCGCTGATGAACCAGGGCGTGCACACGCTCGACCTACTGCTGTGGTTCATGGGCCGGCCGGTCACGATCCAGGCTCAGGCGATCCGTGCCGCGCACCACGCGATCGAGGTGGAGGACACGGTCGTCGCGACGTTCACCTTCGAGAACGGCGCGGTCGGCACGCTGCACGCGACCACTGCGGCGTACCCCGGCGGCCGGACGCGGATCTCGGTGCACGGCACCGAGGGTGGCGCCGAGGTCGAGGACGACGTGCTGCGCCGATTCAATGCCGACGGCAACAAGGAGGACCTGCCGGTCGAGCAGCAGGCGTCCAAGGAGGCCGGCAGCCAGCAGCTGTCGACGAACGGCCACAGCCGCCAGTACGCCGACATCCTCGATGCCGTGAGCAACGGAAAGCAGCCGGGCATCAGCGTGCAGGACGGCATCGAAGCGTTGGCCGCGGTCCGCGCCGTCTACATCGCGTCGACCCTGCAACGCCCGATCAAGTTCGAAGACGTCCTGGAAGGCAAGTACGACGACGTAGACGTCTCCCGAGGCGTCGGGCTACCGCCCGCCTGAGCCGAAGGCGAAGGCCGGGCGCGGGCGCGCCGCCTCCTCCCACCATCCCCGCTGATCCCCGCCCCGCAGGGGCGGGGGTCAGCGGGTTCAGGCGTGCGGCTCGCCGGGTTCGCGGTCGTTCAGGATGCGGTGGTACAGGTTGCTGTCGCGCCAGGCGCCGTTGACGTGCAGGTAGGTCGGCGCGAACCCGTACTGCACGAACCCGCACTTCTCCAGCACGCGCTGCGACCGGTGGTTGTCGTGGTTCGTGCTCGCCGCGATCCGGTGCAGCAGCAGCGACTCGTCGGCCAGCCGGCACACGGCGTCCAGCGCCGCCGTCGCGAGCCCTCGACCGACCTGCTCGACGTCGACCCAGTAGCCGATGTCCCCGTTGCGCCACGCGCCGTGCACGATGTTCGACAGCGTCGCCGTACCGATCACCCGGTCGTTCTCGACCAGCACCCACGGCACCAGGTTGTCCTGGCTCAGCATCCCCCCGAACCGCGCGGCCTGGAAGTCGGCCGTGTACCACTCCGGCTTCCGGATCGGCTCGAACTCCGCGACCTGCTCCCGGCTGCGCGCCTGCGCCTCGCAGTACGACGCGGCGTCCTCGGGACGCACCGGCCGGAGTACGACGGTGTCGGTGAGGGGAACGGTCAAGGCAGCGGCAAGGGTCGGTTCCACCACGGCATCCTAAGTCCGCCTACTTCGGCAGCCGCCGCGCCTGGCTCGACCCGCCGACCCGCGGGGTGAACGCGTCATGGAAGATCGTCGACGCGGCACCGACCGCGGCCGCGTCGGTTTGCAGCATCGACTCCTCGACCGCGACCGTTCGGGTGCCTTTCGCGATCGGGAACGAATTCACCGCCCGGTCGATTTCGGAAATCAGCGTCGCCGCGATTTCCTTTTCGTACGCCGGCCCGCCCACAACGATCAGATCGATATCGAGCAGGTCGACCATCCCGACCGCACCCTGCGCAATCACCCGCGCCACCTGGGTCACCGCTTTGCGGGCCGCAACGTCCCCCTCGGCGGCGGCTTTGCAGACCGCTTTGTAGCGTTTCGCCTCGTCGGTCGCGCTCGCGTCGGTCTCGACATATCCGAACCCGGCCGCGATGACCGGCAGCGACGCGGTCGGGTTGCACTCGGCCATCATCCGCGGCCCGCCCTCGCCGTCCCACTCCCCCATCCGCAGCGCCGCCAGCTGACCGAACTCGCCGGCGTTCGCCGTCAGGCCGCGGTAGATCGAGCCGTTCAGGATCAGACCCGAACCGACCCCGGTGCCGAGATAGAGATAGGCGAAGTCGCGCGCCCGCGCCGACCGCCCGATCCACCGCTCACCGATCGCGGCCGCGGAGCCGTCCTTCTCGACCAGGACCGGATGGTTCAGCTTCTGCTGCAGCAACTGCCGGATCTCGAGCCCACGCCAGGCCGGCTGCAGCGGGAGATCGAGCAGCGTGCCGTCGGCGTTGATAGGACCCGGTACGGCGACGCCCACGCCCAGCAGCGACGCGGTGTCGACCTGGCTGATGCTGATCGCGGCCGTCACCGTGGCGGCGACCAGGTCGACCAGCCGGTGCGCGTCGAGATCCGCGGCGAGGTCGACGGTCTCGCGCCGGACGATCGTGCCGTCGAGGTCGACGACCGCGACGGTCAGCAGTTCGGGGTCGATGTGGATGCCGACCGCGTGGGCCGCGTTCGACCGCAGCCGCACCGGCGTACGGGGTTTGCCGAGCCGTTCGGCGCGTTCCTGCGCCTCCTCGACCAGCAGCCCCTGCTGCAGCAGCACGCGCAGGATCCGCGACACCGACTGCTGGGTCAGCCCGGTCCGCCGGGAGATCTCGGTCCGGCTGATGATGCCGGCCACCCGGATCGTCTCGATGATCACGGCCTCGTTGAAGGAGCCCAGGTCGTACTGGTTCGCCCCTGATCGGGTCGGTTCGTCCAGTACCGCCGAGTCACTGTCTGGCGTGACCATCGCCCACCTCCCTTGTCACATTCTTCCCCGCTGATGTCGATTTCTTTCCACACCCGCTGAATCGATCAGCGCAGATCGTACCCCGCCGCCCGCGCGACGGCGGTGAGGTATTCGAGATTGTTCCGCGTCCTTTCCGGCAAAGGCAGCACGGTCGAGAAATCCTCCACCGCGACCCACCCGTCGTAACCCACCGCGGCCAGCCGGGCGAACAATTCCGGCAGCGACGCCCGGCCTTCGCGCAGCGGCACCCATTTCGGCTCCCAGCGCAGCGACCCGTCGCTTTCCACCGCGGCCAGGTGCCACGCGCAGTTCTTCACGTGCACGTGGGCCAGGTACTCGCCCAGCAGGTCCAGCCCGTCTTCCTCCCAGCCTTCGATCACCAGGTTCCCGATGTCGTGGATGACACCGACGTACGCCGGGTCAAGCCCTTCGAGCAGCCGCCGGGCCGCCGACGCGCTCGGCGTCAGCGTCTCGTGGTGCAACTCGACCAGCGCCTGTACGCCGTACTGCCGCGCCTTCTCCTCGACCCACACCCAGTGCTCCCGGCAGGCCGCGAACGCCTCCCGGTACGTCTGGCCCGGCTCGACCTTCAACCCGGCGATCCGGACCCGCCCGGCGCCGAGCGCGGCCGTTGCCGCGAGCATCCGTTCGGCGTCGGCCCGGCGCGTCGGCGGCACATACCCACCGAGCGCCGAGAACTCCAGCCCGGCGCCGGTGGTGATCGCCGCGATCTCGTCCAGGCTGTCCTCCAGCCCGGTCAGCGGCCAGGTCGCCCGGTTCCCCGACCAGAACCCGGACCCGCCGGCGTCCTGGTCGGTGATCCGCCACTCGATCCCGTCCCAGCCCTGCTCGGCCAGGATCTTCGCCGCCTCTGCCGGGGTCCAGTCGGGCGTCGACGCGGTGAACACGGAGAACTTCACGGAGCCTCCAGGGCTCCGTCGATCCGCCGTACGCCGGCCGCCCACTCGTCGTGCCCGGACAACTGCGCCGGGTACCGCGCGGCCGCGGCCTCGTCGATCTCGATACCCCAGCCGGGCGCCTCGTTCGGGGTCAGCCAGCCGTCCTTGATCCGCAGCGTGCCCGGGAAGACCTCGTACGTCGCGTCGTTGTAGAGGTGCCCCTCCTGGATGCCGAAGGCCACCGAACTGACGTCGAGGGCAACGTTGGCCGCGGCACCGATCGGCGAGGTGTCGCCCGGCCCGTGCCACGCCGTCTTCACGCCGCACAGCTCGGCCAGGTCGGCCAGCTTCCGCGCGGGAGTCAGACCGCCGATGTCGGAGACGTGCGACCGGATGAAGTCGACGCCACCGTCACGGACCAGCCGTACGGCGTCGCCCATCGACGTCGTCAGCTCGCCGACGGCCAGCGGCACCGGCGACGCGGCCCGGACCTCCGGCAGCCGATCCCAGTGCTCCGGCGCCAGCACGTCCTCGAGGAAGAACAGCCGGTACGGCTCCAGCGCCCGAGCCAGCAGCACGGCCTCCTTCGGCGTGAGCCGCGAGTGCGTGTCGTGCAGCAGTTCGATGTTGTCCGGCAACGACTGCCGAGCCGCAGCGAACAGGTCCGGCGTGGTCCGCAGGTAGTCCCGGGCCGACCAGCCGTTGTGGTACGGCGAGTCCGGGTACAGCGTCGCCAGCCGCGGCGCGCCGTACCCGCCACCACCCGGCGTGGAAACCTGGAGCCGGATGTGTCGCCAGCCCTGCGCGACCAGCTCCTTCGCGTGCTCCAGGCACTGGTCGATGTTGATGCCGCTGGCATGGATGTAGGTGTCGGCCGCGGCCCGGACCTTCCCGCCGAGCAGCTCGTACACCGGCATCCCGGCGCGCTTGCCGGCGATGTCCCACAATGCCTGGTCGATCCCGGAGATCGCGTTGTTGGTCACCGGGCCACCACGCCAGTAGCCGGAGAAGCCGGCCAGCCGGGTCAGGTCGCCGATGTCCCCGGGGTAGCGCCCGACCAGCAGCCGGGACAGGTGCTCGTCGACGAACGTCTGCACCGCCTTCCACCGCTGGGTGAAGGTCGCGCAGCCAAGTCCGTACAGGCCCGGCTCGGTGGTGTCGATCCGGACCACGACGAGCGGGATGCCCTGCGGTGCCGTGACGATCGCCTTGACGGCACGGATCCGGATGTCGTCGCGGACCGGCCAGGGCTGGGCGAAGGTGGCGGGCGTCTCCTGCGGCATTCAGGTCTCCAGTCGGTCGATCGGCAGGTCCAGCTCGTGCTGGGCCTGGAAGCCGAGCACGGTCCGGGCGGCGGTCAGGTCCATCGGCACCTCGCGGCCGGTGAACCGGCGCAGCCGAGGCACGTTCGGCGCGAACGCGTCGAGCAGGTCCTCGGTCGCGAACGGCGCGTTCGTCGTACCGGCCGCGACGAACAGCGTGTGCTGCCCGGACAGCGCCGCGGTCAGTCCGAGCTCGATCGCGTACGCCGCGTCGCGGGTGTCCAGATAGCTCCAGCCCTCCCGGACGCCGGCGACCGGGTTCGTCCGGAACCCGTCGGACTGCCGGCGCAGCACGTCGGGGTTGTTGACGTGCGGGAACCGGAGCGACACGACGTCGATCCCCCAGTGCCGCCACGCCATCCGTGCGGTGTTCTCGTCGTTCTGCTTGGACAGCGAGTACCAGTCGTCCACGTCCGACGGGATCTTCTCGTCCAGCGGGTAGTACGCCGGCAGCACGTCGTGATGGTTCATCGGTACGCCGTACGCGTTGATGCTGCTGGCAACGACAGCCCGCTTGATCCCGAGCGCCCCCGCCTGCGCGAGCACGTTGAAGGTCGAGACCACGTTGCCGGTGTAGACGTCGTACGGCGTACCGGAGTCGCGGTGGGCCAGCGCCGCCAGGTGCACGACCAGGTCCACGTCCTCCAGCGCCGTCGCGACGTCGTCCTCCGACCGGGTGTCACCGATGACCACCCGGTCGGCCTTCAATGCGGGGTCCTCGACGATGGTGAGCGCCGTGACCAGCGCGCCCAGCCCGATCAGGTGCTCGGTGGTGACCGACCCGATCCGGCCGGCCGCACCGGTCACCAGCACCCGTCGTCCACTCAAAGACGAACTCACTCCTTGATCCCTCCCGACATCCCGACTCCTCTGAGGAACTGCTTCTGGAACACCAAGAACAGCACCACGGGGACCAGCACCGCCAGGAACAACGCACTCATCTGCAACGAGATCTCCGTGGTCTGCGCCACGCGCGGCAGCGCGACCGAGATCGGCTGCAGCTTCGGGTCCGGCAGCACCAGCAGCGGCCAGAGGTAGTCCTTCCACGACCCGATCACCGTGAGCAGTGCGACCACGCCGAGGATCGGCTTGGACAGCGGCAGGATCAGCGACGTGAACAGCCGGACGTTGCCCGCGCCGTCGATCCGCGCCGCCTCGATCAGCTCCCGCGGGATCGCGTCGAAGTAGCGCTTCATCACCAGGATGTTGAACGCGCCCGCCGCCTGCGGCAGCCAGACCGCCCAGAAGGTGTTCTGCAGGTTCACGCCGAGCACCGGCATCTTCAGGATGGTCAGGTAGAGCGGGACCAGCGAGATGACGCCGGGCAGGAACAGCGTGGCCAGGACGGCCCCGGTGATGATCGGTCCCCACTTCGGCCGCAGCACGCTGAGCACGAAGGCGCCCGTCGTACAGACGAACAGGGTGGACAGCAACGAGCCGATCGCGATGATCGCCGTGTTGCCGAGGTACGAGCCGATCTGGACCTTCGTCCAGGCGTTCGGCAGGTTCGCCCACTGGATCCCGTTCGGCCACAGCTCCATCGGCCCCTGCAGGATGTCCTGGCTCGTGGACAGCCCGGACTTGAGCAGCCACAGCAGCGGACCGACACCGGCGACCAGGACGCCGATGAACAGCAGCACCTGGACGGTCGGCAGGCCGTAACGGATCAGCGGGCGTCGCCGGTCCGCGGTCGAGATGATGCCGCGCTCCTGCGCTTCCGCCGTACGGCGTCTGCTGCGTTTGGCCGGGGCCGCGTCGTCCGGTGCGGCCGCGACCTGTTCGGTGATCGGGAGACTGGTCATGTCGTGCTCCAACGGCGGGTGAGGAAGTGGTACACGACCGACAGCACGCACAGCACCCCGGCCAGCAGCACGCTGAGCGCGGTGGCGGCGCCGAAGTCGCCGTTGATGAACGCGTAGCGGTAGATCAGCAGCAGGATCGTGGTGGTCGCGTTGTCCGGACCGCCACCGGTGAACAGGAACGGTTCGGTGAAGACCTGGAACGTCCCGATCAGCTGCAGCAGCATCATGATCAGGATGATTCCGCGGATCTGCGGCAGCGTGACGTGCCAGACCCGGGACCAGATCCCCGCGCCGTCCAGCTCGGCCGCCTCGTACAGCTCGGTCCGTACGCCGGTCAGCGCGGCCAGGTAGATGATCGCGGTCGCGCCCGCGCCGGCCCAGGTCGCCTCGAGCACGATCGCCGGCATCGCCAGGTTCGGCGAGTTCAGCCACGACAACGGATCGATGCCGAACCAGCCGAGGATCGTGTTGAAGACGCCGGTCCCGCTCGGGTCGTAGAAGAACTTCCAGAGCAGGATCGCGGCCACCGGCGGAACGACCGCCGGCAGGTAGGACAGCACGTTGTAGAGCCAGCCGGTCTTGCGCAGCTCGCTGATGAAGACCGCGAGGAACAGCGGGACCGGGAAACCGAAGATCAGCGCCAGGACCGCGAAGTACAGGGTGTTCAGCGTGGCCTGCGGCAGCTGGGGATCGGTCAGCACGTAGCTGAAGTTGGACCACCCGACCCACTCGGGGGTGGTGACCAGGTTGTTCTTCTGGAAGCTGAGCACCAGCCCGCGCACGATCGGGCCCCAGGAGAAGTACAGGAAGATCAGGACCAGGGGCAGTGCGAAGAAGATGGCGCTCAGCCCGCCGGAGCGGTACCAGGTGAGTAGACCCCGGCGGGACTGGGCGTTGGATCGGATCGACAGGGCCATGGTGGGCTACCGCGCCAGGCGGGCGTCGATCTTCGAGGCGGCATCGGTGAGCAGTTTGTCGATGTCCGCGTCCTTCTTGGTCAGCACCTGCTGCACGACCGGGTCGAGCAGGGCGTAGACCTCCTGGCCCTTGTTGGACGGCTCGGGCAGGAGCTTCAGCGTCTTGGTCGACTCGATGTACCCGGCGAACTGCGCGACCGGGACGTTGTTGTACGGCTCACGCCACTTGTTGTACTGGTCGTAGGTCTCCTGGCTCAGCGGCGTCACGCCCGGCCGGCCGACGAAGCCCTTGTCCGCGATCGCCGTCTTGGCGTCCTCGACGGCGAGCTGCTCGTTGGTGTACTTGTCGAACTCGGTCGCCTTGATCCACTTCAGCGCGGCGACGATCTCGTTCTTGGACGCCTTCGGGTTGATCATCTTGATCGAGCCACCGGTCAGCGTGCCGTGCGGGCCGCCGTCCTGCGGCAGCGCGCCGTGACCGTAGTCGGCCGGCTTCATGCCGAAGTTCTTCACCGCCATGTCGTAGGCGTCCGAGGCCTGCATGACCATGCCGATCTTGCCGGCCGCGAAGTCCTGGCGGATCTCCTCCTGGTTGTACAGGAAGTTGCTGCCCATCGTGTTGTCGGTCCAGCGCATGTCCTTCAGCAGCTGCAGCGCCTTCTTGGTCGGCGCGTCGTTGAAGGTGCTCTTCTTGCCGTCGTCGCTCTGGACCGTGCCGCCCATGCTGTAGGTCATCGTGGTCAGCATCCAGCCGCCGGTGTTGTCCTTGGTCAGCTGGCCGTAGCCGGCCTTACCGGTCTTCTCGTGGATCTGCTTGGCGTACTGACGAACCTCGTCCCAGGTCGTCGGCGGCTTGTCCGGGTCCAGCCCGGCCTGCTTGAACAGCGCCCGGTTGTAGGCCAGCCCGACCGAGAACGCCTCGAACGGAACACCGTAGATCCGGCCCGCGTCGTCCTGCACCAGTTTCAGGGTCTGCGGGTTGAGGTCCTTGGTCAGGTCGACCAGCTTCAGCTCGTCGGTGATGTCCGGCAGCTGCTTGTTCGGAATCATGTTCAGCGGCTCGGTGAAGCTGATGCTCATCACGGTCGGGAGCGAGCCACCTGCCACCTGAGCCTGGAAGGTCTGCGCGTCCCACTCGGTCTCGGTCGCCTTGATCGTGATGTTCGGGTTCTTGTCGGTGAACGCCTTGATCTTGCGCTCGAACGACGCGACGTCGGCCGGCTTGTCGGGTTTCGGCTTGTTGCCCACCGTGATCGTCACCGGCGCGCTCTGGTCGATCGCGCCGCCACTGTCCGCGGCGGGCGTCGTCCCGTCCGCACACGCTGCCGCGCTCAGCAGCAGGGCCGCGGACGTCAACACCGCGGCACACCTAGCCGTTCTCGTCATCGGAACTCCTCAGGGGGTGTGGGCTGGGCCACAGTAGGTCCAAGTTCGAGTAAGTTAAACCATGCGTGTTACTTTATCAACGGCTGGTTCGGTCACGGTTCGGCACAGCAGTGGATCAGGTGTCGAGGGCACCCATCGGCATGAACTTGCGCGCCTGCTCGTCGGCCAGGAAGTCGAGCAGCAACTGGTTCACGAGCCCCGGCTTCTCCAGCGGCAGCCCGTGCGAAGCCCCCGGTACGACGGCCAGCTGCGCGTCCGGCAGCGCCTTCGCGATCTCCAGGCTGTGCTCGATCCGTACGCCGTCGTCGTCTCCCTGCATCACCAGGACCGGCATCGTCAGCTGCTTGGCCAGCTGGTCCAGGTCGAGGTCGGGCATCGTGCGCCACAGCTCGGCCCACTTCGCGAACACGACGTCGAAGTGCCCCGGTCCGTCCGGCGCGAGCATCTCGTACTGCGCACGGAACGCCGTCGCCAGGCTCTCGAGGCCCTCGTCGGTCATCAGCTGCTCGGCCGCGGCGGTCTGTCCGGCTCGCGTGAGCTCGGCGCCGATCAGGACGAGCTTGCGGACCAGGTCCGGCCGGGCGAGCGCGAGCCAGGCGCCGAGCTTCCCGCCGTCGCTCCAGCCGATCACGCGGGCCGGCCCGATCTCGAGCCGCTCGACGAACGCGACGAGATCGGCGGTCATCAGGTCCATCGTGACCGGGCCATCGACGTCCGGCGTACGGCCGTGACCGCGGCGCTCGGGCACGATCACGGTGTAGTGCTGGGCCAGCGCGTCGACCTGGGCGACCCAGGTCTCGCCGTTCACCCCACCGCCGTGCAGGAGGATGACGGGCTCCCCTTCGCCCTCGACCTCGAAGTAGGTCAGCACTCCCCCGGCCTCGACATACTGGCCCACCGCAACCACCTCTCAGCTCACCGGCACGACCTGCTCATCTTCGACCAGACCGGGGAGCAGCCGCACGGCGGCGTGGGTCGAGTCGCCGCTGGGGAGCAATCGGAGGGCGGCGTGGGTCGCGGTGCGGCCGGCTGGGAGCAGTGGGAGTCTGACGTCGGGCGTCGGGATCTCCCCGCGGGCGTGCAGCACGGCCTTGATCACCGTCGGGTTCGGCTCGGCGAACAAGGCCCTCGACAGACTCACGAGCTCATGTCCCAGCCGGCGCCCGGTCGCGAGGTCACCTGAGCGCCAGGCCTCGACCATCGCCACGAACTTTCCGGTTTCCAGGTGCGCCGAGGCGAGGATCCCGCCGTGCGCGCCCAGCGCGAGCATCGGTGCGATGAACGGATCGTCCCCACCGAGTACGGCGAAGTCGTCGGGCAGGTCTCCACTCAGGAACAGCATCGTCTCGTCGTCGATCCCGCCGGCGGCGTACTTGATCCCGGCAACGTTCGGCAGCTCGGCGATCCTGCGCAGCGTGTCGGCGCTCAAGGCCTGACCGGTCCGGTACGGCACGTGGTAGATCACCAGCGGGACCGGGCTCTCCAGCTGCCGGAAGTACTCCAGCACGCCCGCCTCCCCCGGCCGCACGAACGGCGGCACCAGACTCAGCGCCGCGTCCGCGCTCTCCACCGGATGGTTGCCGCCGACAATCAACGTCGCGCCTCGCGCCCGGCAGACGCGAGCGATCGTCTCCACCACCGCACGCTGTTCGCCCGCCGTCAGGCTGCTCGGCTCACCGGTCGTCCCCAACGCGACCAGTCCACTCGCGCCCTCCGTCAGCACCCGCTCCGCGAGACTCTCGAGCGCGTCGAGCGCGACTCCTCCTTCCTCGTCGAACGGGGTGATGAGCGGGACCAAGACTCCACTGAGGTTCATGGGACCAGCCTCATCGGCAGTTGACCTTAAGGTCCAGTTCGCGTTTCTCGTCTCGTGCTTAAGCTGTCCTTATGCTCGACGTCCGCCGCCTGCGGCTCCTCCGCGATCTCGCCCAGCTCGGCACGATCACCGCGGTGGCCGACGCGCACACCTACACGCCGTCCGCGGTCTCTCAGCAACTGACCGCCCTGGAACGCGAAGCCGGTACCCGCCTGCTCGAACGCACCGGCCGCCGCGTCACGCTCACGCCCGCCGGCGACCGACTCGTCCAGCACGCCGAGAAGATCCTCACCGCCCTCGAGGAGGCTGAGGCCGACCTCGCCACGACCGAGCTCACCGGCCCGCTCCGCATCGGCGCCTTTCCGACCGCCGTACGGACGCTGCTCCCGTCGACCCTCGTCCGCCTCGCCCGCGACCATCCTCGCCTCGACCTCACCGTCACCGAACTCGACCCCGCGGACGCGCCCCGCGAACTCCGCGAACGCCGCGTCGACGTCGCCTTGGTCAACGACTACGACGTGATGCCCGCCCCTCACCTCGACGCGATCGACATCCGCCCGCTGGTCGGCGAAACGGTCTACCTGGCGACGCCCACGACGGTGTCAGCTGACCGCGCGCCGCTGACTTCGGTCGCCGATGCCGCAGCAGACGCCTGGATCGCCGGGACTCCGGGCACGGCCTGCCACGCTGTCACCGTGCACGCCTGCCAGGCCGCCGGGTACACCCCGCGTATCCGGCACACCGCGGACGACTTCGACGCCGTACTGGCGCTGGTCGCCGCCGGGCAGGGCGTCTCGCTCGTCCCGCAGCTCGCCGCCGGTTCACCGCCGGACGGCGTCACCTTGGTCGCCCTGGAGATCCGCCGCCGGACCAGCGTCGCCTGCCGCAGCGGCGCGGGCCGGCACCCGGCGATCGCGGCGTTCGTGGACGCCGTACGGGACGCCGCGGCGGTCCACCAGCGACCGTGACGCGCGGCGTGGCCGCGTGATCGCAACCTTTCCGGCGCCGTGCGCATCGTGCCGGGTAGACCGGGCGACGGTGCCCGGCGGACCGGAAGGGTGGGACATGTCAGCGGTGAACGACGTCGACGTGAACGGATTCTGGGAGAACGGCTGGACGATCGTGCGTGGGGTCTACTCCCCCGACGACGTCAAGCGGCTCCGCGAGGCCGCGCACTGGTCCCGGAAGAGCTTCGGGGGCGACCTGCTCGCCAACCCGCGGCTGCGCGAGGTGCTGACCGACGGCAACTTCGTGAAGATCGCCCGGCAGATCCTCGGTGAGGACAAGATCGTCTACACCGGCGACAGCGCGTTCACGGTCAACGGCGTGCAGCGCGGCTTCCACAAGGACAACGCCGACCGGGTCGACCCGAACGCGCCCGACTGGAACGGCCGGTACACGATCCTGCGGTTCGGCATCTACCTGCAGGACCACTACCGCCACACCGGCGGCCTGAACCTGCGCCACCAGTCGCACAACACCCCCGACCTGAACGTCGGGAACAACGTGTACGTCCGCACGCGGGTCGGCGACGTCGCGGTCTGGAGCCTGCGCACCACCCACAGCGGCAACGGCACCCTGCTGCGCTTCCCGAAGTCGAAGGCGCCGCTCCCGCACGAGCACGACAAGTACCCGAAGTGGCGCGTCGCGAGCAAGGACGGCGACCGCATCGCGCTGTTCGCCGCCCTCGGCCTCGACGACGCCCACATGGCCCGGTACGTCGACTACCTGAAGACCCGCAAGTACATGGTCGACATCTGGGGCAAGACCCGCTACGACCAGGCCGCCCTCACCGCCGCCGCGGAGGCCGGCCTGATCGTCCGCGACGTCCCCCGCGAGGTGGCCGGCGACCCGACCGCCGGCCAGAACGCGGACTATGTGGCACTGCCGTACTAGCCGAATCCACGGACGCGGAACTGCATCACTCGGTAGGGCCAGCCGGCGGAGGTGTTCCACTGGCTCACCGAGAGATGCAGGTCGTTCAACGTGGAGCCGGGGATGACGTAGCCGCCGTACAGCTGAGCGACGTGGTTGCCGTCCTCCTGGCCCCAGGCGCCGCCGTAGATGAGCGTCTGGCGGTTGGCCGTGTAGAGGTTCGACGTCGGCGTGTCCATGATGATGCCGTCGATGCGGTAGTCGCCGGCGTTGAACCAGGTCAGGATCCACTTCCCGCCGAGCGGCCGCAGGCAGAGCTCGCCGAAGCTGCCGGTCAGGATCGGGGTGGCCGGGTTGCCCCAGGCCCACACGCCGTCGCGGAAACCCCAGGGCTCGTACGCCGCGGGGTTGGCGATCTGGTTGCTGCGGACACGCTTGAGGATGATCGGCTTGTTCCGCTGGAAGCCGGTCGAGTACACGTAGACGTAGCCGTCGCTGCCCTCGCCCCAGGTCAGGCACTGGAACAGCCCGCCGTCCAGGTTCGCGTCGAACTTCGCGCCGGTGTGGTACCAGCTCGCGCCCGAGTTGTCGCTGCGCCAGATCTCGGTCCACACCACGTTGCCGAGGCCCTTGTTGACCATCGCGTGCAGGTACATCGACCCGCCGATCGTGATCACGTCCGACGGCAGCACGGTCGAGAACGTCGGGTTGTCGTGCGGGTAGTCCCACAACTGCTGCGCCGCCGCGCCACCGACCGCGCCCGACCACTTCACGCCGCTGTTCAGATCGGTCGTCGTCGACCACAACGCGACCGGCGAACGCCACCAGCCACCGCCGACGCGCGCCTCCTCGAAGGTGTCGCCGAACATGAACAGCATCCGCCCGTCCGGCGTCCGCACGGGGATCCCGAGGTCGGTCGCCGCCATCCGGAACCGGTCGGTCAGGCCGGGACCGGTGAGGTCGGCGACCTTGGTTGTTGTCACAGCCTGTACGCCGGTCGTCGCCGCGGACGCGACTCCCGGTACTGCGGCCAGTACGCCGGTCCCGGCTGCGGCTTTCAGAAACGTCCTGCGGTCCATGGCGACTCCTCCAGGGGCGGATGGGAAATCGATTTCTCCCGAGCCTGGAGGGGAAGAACTGCCAAGTCAAGGACTCAGCCGGCCGTTACCACTGCGGTCGAAAGGTCCCCGCACACCAGTTGCGTCCGAAGAACCGCAATGCGTCCGAACAACCGAGGTCTATAGCCTCGGGTTCTTCGGACGCATGCGACTTCTTCGGACGTTTCAGTCGCGACCGGTGGCGATCGGGCGGTCCGGGTCGGTGATCCACTCCGACCACGAGCCGACGTACACCGGCACCTCGAGCCCGGCGATCTCCAGGGCGAGCGCTTCGTGCGCCGCGGTCACGCCGGACCCGCAGTAGGCGCCGACCGGCTGCGACCCGTCCGCACCCAGCTCGGCGAAGCGAGCCTTCAGCTCGTCGGCGGGCAGGAAGTGCCCGTCAGCATCCACGTTCCCGGTCGTCGGCGCGTTCACTGCACCCGGGATGTGA
Source organism: Kribbella sp. cmx-5-2 (assembly GCA_049998015.1). Classification (GTDB taxonomy): domain Bacteria; phylum Actinomycetota; class Actinomycetes; order Propionibacteriales; family Kribbellaceae; genus Kribbella. Next base: position 675,552 of record JAEBEC010000004.1, on the reverse strand, counting down.
CCGGCGACCTTGTCCATCGGCTCGACCTCACCGGCAAACCGCTCAGGTGCACGAGCGTCCAGCAGTACGCCGGAGACGGCGACCTCGGCCGCCCCCTCCGCATCGAGCACCGGAATGCTTCCAGGGGTGGGGGTGAATCCGGCGGCAGGCTTCGCCGCCGAGACCTCGGCTTCCGCCGTACTGACCTCTCCCCCGGCGGCCTGCCAAGCGGCAAAGCCCCCGTCGAGAACCCGCACGTCCTCCACCCCGAAGTACCGCAACACGAACCGCGCCCGCGCCGCCGCCATCGAGTTCGCCGCGTCGTACACGACGACCGAAGAGTCCGCGTCGATCCCCGTCCGCCGCAGCAACCCCTCGACGACACTTGCGGAAGGCAACGGATGCCGACCTCCCTCGCCAGGCGGCCCGGCCAGCTCGGAATCCAGATCCACGAAGTACGCCCCCGGCACATGCCCGGCGTCGTACGCCTCACGCCCAGGCGGACCCATCAGGTTCCACGTCGCGTCCAGCACGACCACATCGGACGCGGCGCGCAGCTCGGCCGCGGTGATCAACGGGCTCATGATGCGGAACCTCCGAACGGGAGAACCTCGGGAGACAGCGTGGCCCGCGCGCGGGCCGTGGTCAGCCGGCGCCGGTGGTGCCGACGGCAGAGTACTTCGTACGCGACCTCGTGGTCGTCCTGCTCGATGTCACCGACGACCAGCTGGTCGCCCTCGGTCACCATCTCGCCGCCGATGGTCCGCGCGTTGTGCGTCGCGCGCTCGCCGCACCAGCACAGTGCCTCGACCTGCAGCAGCTCCATCCGGTCGGCCAGCTCGACCAGCCGCGCCGACCCGGGGAACATCCGCGCCCGGAAGTCGGTCAGGATGCCGAAGCAGAACACGTCGACCTGCAGCTCGTCGACCAGTCGCGCGAGCTGCTCGACCTGCTCGGGCTGGTAGAACTGCGCCTCGTCGCAGACCGCGTAGTCGATCCGGCCGCCGTGGGTCAGCTCTCCGACGACGTAGTCCCAGAAGTCGAAGTCGGGTCGCACCTCGATCGCCTCGGCCGCCAGGCCGAGCCGCGACGACAGCACGTTGTCGCCCGCGCGGTCGTGGCTGGTGAAGATTCGCCCCAGCCGGCCGCGTGCTCGATGGTTGTGATCCATCTGCAGCGCGAGCGTGGACTTGCCACAGTCCATGGTCCCGGTGAAGTAGAGGAGCTCAGCCACGGGCGCCCATCCTGCCAAAGTCGCTTGCGGGTCAGTAACGCCGGGGGGCGTCGGCTTTCGTTCTGGACCCTCGTCAGGTTCTACTGGGTCGTGCGCAAAGCTCTGCTGTCCGCCCTTTCCTTCGCCCTCTTCCTGACGACGACCACCGTGGCCGGCCCGGCCGTCGCCGTACCGGTGCGGGCCGAGGCGGGGCTGCGCGCGTACTTCGTCGTCACGGCCCCGAAGCAGACGGCCGCGGTCACCTCGGCGATCACCGGCAACGGCGGCACGGTCTACGCGGCGTACGACGCGATCGGCGTCCTGGTCGTGCACTCGTCCACCGCCGACTTCGCGAGCAAGCTGCGCGGTGTCAGCGGCGTCCAGAAGGTCGGAGCGACCCGTACGTCGGACGTTCCGGCCGAGGCCGCGAACCCGGCGGTCCCGTCGGCGCCGGCCGAATCCCCGGACGAGTCCCCGGAGATCCCGCGCCCGGACATGCAGCAGATCGGCGCGGACAAGGCCTGGGCGGTCAACCCCGGGTCGAAGTCGATCACCGTCGGCGTGCTCGACACCGGCGTCGACGACCAGCACCAGGACCTGAAGGCGAACTTCGACACCGCCCGCTCGGCGTCGTGCGCGTACGGCAAGGTCGACACCCGGCCCGGCGCCTGGCGGCCGGTCGGCGAGCACGGCACCCACGTGGCCGGCTCGATCGGCGCGGCCAAGGACGGCAAGGGCATGGTCGGCGTCGCTCCCGGGGTACGGATCTCGTCGATCCGGGTGGCCGAGCCGAGCAGCCAACTGTTCTTCCCGGAGAACACGGTCTGCGCGTTCGTCTTCGCCGCCGACAAGGGCGTCTCGGTCACCAACAACAGCTACTACACCGACCCGTGGCTGTTCACCTGCCCGACCGACCCGGACCAGGACGCGATCGCCGAGGCCGTACGACGGTCCGTGGCGTACGCCGACAGCAAGGGCGTCGTCAACGTCGCCGCGGCCGGCAACGAGAACTACAACCTGGCCGCCAAGTCCGGCGACGACACCAGCCCGAACGACTCGACCCCGGGCCAGCGCACGGTCGGCAACGACTGCCTCAGCCTGCCGACCGAGCTGCCGAACGTGATCGTCGTCGCGTCGGTCGACGGCGGCAGCGTGAAGTCGAGCTTCTCCAACTACGGCACCGGCAAGATCACCGTCGCGGCGCCCGGCGAGGACGTGTACTCGACCGTCCCCGGCGGCGGCTACCAGAGCCTGGACGGTACGTCGATGGCGTCGCCGCACGTCGCCGGCGTGGCGGCCCTGCTGCGCAGCGCGAACCCGAAGCTCAACCCCGAGCAGGTCCGCGACCGCCTCAGGGCCCAGGCCAACGACCTCACTTGCCCGGCCGCGTCCGCCGGCGAGTGCACCGGCTCGGAGGCGAACAACTCGTACTACGGCGAGGGGCTGGTCGACGCCGCGGAGGCGGTCGGCGCGTCGACGAAGGCGCCGACGTCGGGCGTGACGATCACGAAGCCGAGCGAGCAGCTCGGGATCGGCGGGCTGCCCGCCGTACCGCTGCTGATCAAGGGCCTGAGCAGCAAGGGCGACATCGGCTACACCGCGACCGGCCTGCCGCCGGGTCTGAAGATCGACCCGGAGCGCGGCTGGATCACCGGCGTGCTGACGCCGGGCGCGGGCCGCTACAAAGTCACCGTCCGAGCGCAAGACGGCGGCGGCCGCGACGCGACCTCGACGTTCTTCTGGAGCGTCTGGAGCTTCTAGCCCGCGTCGACCAGCAGGGGGATCGCCATCTCGTCCTCGGTCAGCGACCCGTGCATGCCGATCAACCCGGCCTCCTGCGGGAACCGCGTCCCCGCAACCAGCGCGACATCACCGAGCGACGCGACCACGATGTCCCCGATCCGCGGCGCGACCCGCTCCTCGACCGGCCCGAACCACCCACGCTCCGCGGCCTCCGACCGGGACAGCACCAACGCCCGATCACCCAGCAGCTCGCGATAGCGCTCGGCGACGTACGGCTCAGCGCCCGGGAGGCAGTACAGGTGCCGGAACCGCGACTCCCCACCGATCAGTCGCAGCCCGTCGGTCAACGTCGGGTCGGCATCGAGATCGATCCGGTCCTCCGCCGCGACATCGACCATCCCGTGATCAGCGACAACCACCAGTACGGCGTCCCGCGGCAGCGAAGCCCTGACCCGCTGCGCGAACGAGTCCGCCGCGGTCAGCTCCTTGCGCCACTGCCACGACTCGCAGCCCTGCATGTGACCGGTGTAGTCGAGCTGGGAGTCGTACACGTACACCAGCGACGAGTTCCCCTCCCGGCTCGCGAACCTCGTCGCGTCCAGCCGGTCCTCGATCGTGTCCGCCCCGCGGTGCGCACTCCCCCGGAACGCCGCCGCGGTCAGCCCGGACTTGTCGAACCGCGCCTTGCTGACGTTCCGCGTCGCGACGCCCGCGGCCGCGATCCGCTCGAACACGGTCGGGTGCGGCTGCCAGCGCCGCGGATCCACCGGCGCGTCCCAGGCCAGCGCGTTCAGCAGCGCGCCGGTCTCGGGCACGATCGACGAGTACCCGACGATCCCGTGCGCGCCCGGCGGAAGACCCGTGCCGAGACTGGTCAGACTCGCGGCGGTCGTCGACGGTACGCCGGCTGTCAGCGGCTTCGCGATCAGCGAGCTGAGGTACGGCGCTTGTTCGGGATGGCGGCGCAGCAGGTTCCAACCGAGGCCGTCGAGCAGCAGTACGGCGTACCGGCTGGCCTCGGGCAGGCCGAGGTGGTTCTCCTCCCCCGGCACCGACAGCGCGCCGGCGACCGAGGGCAGGACGTCGGCGAGCGACCCGCCGCCGTACGCGGGCAGTATCGGCGTCGGATCGCTCATGGCAACTACTTCGTGGTCGCGAAGGACAGCGCGGCGGCGAAGTCGAGCACCTGCTGGATCCCGGCCGGGCCGTCGGCGGCCGCGCTGATCCGCAGCGAGATGTCGTCGGCGGCCACGGAACCGGTGTAGCCGTGGTCGGCCTCGCAGTTCGGGTCGGCGCAGACGGCCGGCTCGAGGTCGATCCGGTTCACCATGCCCCAGCCGATCGTCAGCACGACCTCACCGCCGGCCGACGCCGGGTCGGCCTTGGTCGAGGCGTACGCCGACGGGTTCGGGACGACGCGGTTCACCACGACGGCGTTCACCCGGTTGAGCGGGATCGCCTCGGTCGAGGTCGACGCGTACGGCGCCCGGATCAGGTCGTCGGCGGCGTGCTCGTCGGTGTGCCCGACGATCAGCCGGGTCGGGGTGAGCGCCAGGATCGTGATGTGGCGGCGCACCTCGTCACGGTCGAAGGTCGGCTCGTGCTGGAGGACGAACGCGCGGATCGGTTCGTTCGCGATGGCGATCGCGAGAGAGTCCGTCACGACGTCGGGGTAGTAGCCGCACCGGTCGATCGCCTCACGCAGAGCAGCAGAGGCGTCCGTGAGCTCCGGGACCGGCGCATTCAGGTCACGCATGCCCTCATCCTTGCATGCGCCGGTTCCGGATTCTGTCCCAGTCCTCGGGACGCCGCTTGCCCGCCCGCGTGTTGCGTACTCGGGCGGGCCGTGCAGTCGGGTCTAGCCGGTGCTCGCCTTGCGCAGTACGGGTGCACCGGCCGCTCCGGCGACCGCGACGAGGATCAGTCCGACCGCGACCTGACCGAACAGGAGCAGGACTCCCCAGTTGCCCTGGGTGATCACTTGTCCGCCGCTCAGCAGCAGACCGCAGCACGCTCCGAAACCGACCACGGGCAGGCCGACGCCGATCACCGGTACGACGGCCGCCAGGCGGGAGGATCGCTCGATCACCTGCAGCGGCACGCCGGATCGGCGGAGTGCCTTGGCCGGGCCGGCTTGGTCTAGCGCCGTACCGACTGCGCCGGCGGCGGTCGAGGCGGCTCCGGTGACGAAGACCAGTCCGAGCAGCAGGGCGACTCCGAGGCGCATGTCGAGGAAGAGACCGGCCTGGTGCTGGTCGTTCTCGGCGGCGGTCAGCGGGACCTTGCCGGGGACGAGGTCGTAGAGCACGGTCCGGACGCCCTCGCGGTCGTTGCTCGCGACGACGATCTCGACGGTCCGGTCGCCGGTCGTGACCTCGCCCTCGAGGCCTGCGCTCGCGACCCTGGTTCTGGCGTCCTGGGCGACTTGGGCCGCCTGCGGCGTGTAGTACTCGAACGACGCGTCCTTACCGTCGCCGTTGATGCCGTACGGCATGAAGAGCGCGAGGAATCCGGTGATGAATCCGCTGAGCACGAGCGCGGCGACCGGGCGGAACGCGGCCTTCGGATCGTCGACAAGACGGCGGCCGGCGAGCAGCGCGACCGGGCCTTTCGCCGTACTGGCCAGGATGCGGCCGATGATCTGGACCGCGAACGGACCGACGACGCGGACCGCGAGCGCACCGAACCCGACGCCGATCACGAGCGGCAGGACCGCGCCGCCGCTGCCGATCACCGCGAGGATGATCGGGCCGACGACGAGCAGCGCGAGACGGAACGGCGTGATGCCCTTGCGGGTCTGGCCGCGGACGACGCCGAGCGGCGTGATGCTGACGCGGCCGAGGCCGATCAGCGCGCTCAGGACCGACAGCAGCGGTACGACGACGAGGACGAGCAGCACGAGCCACCAACTGACGGTCAGGTCCTGGACGTACCAGCGACCGCCGCCGATCGGGATCCGCGCGATGAGCGGGCTGAGCACGGTGTAGCCGATCAGGCCGGCGACGGCACCGAAGAAGCCGAGGACGGCTTGCTCGACCGCGCTGAGCAGGAGGACCTGGCTGCGTGTCGCGCCCGCGAGTCTGAGGGCGGCGAGTCGATGCTCGCGGCGCTTGGCCGCGACCCCGGCGGCCTGGCCGACGAGGCTGAGGACCGGGAAGAGCACGAGAGCGATGCCGAAGGCAACGAGTGCGAGCAGGGTCGCGATGCGTTCGTCGGTCGACGTACCGTGCCAGGTGTCGAGGTAGTTCGGATGGTTGGTTGCCTGGAGCCCCGGTGCGTTCGCTTGCAGGCCGCGGATCGCGACCAGCTCGTCAGGGGACGACAGTCCGGCGCTGGAGATCGTGCCGGTTGGCTGGGCCGTCTTGTAGCGCTTGGCGAGGTCGGGTCCCCAGAGCTTGGCGAGCGCGGGTGAGACGAACACCTCGCCCGGCTTGGGTGCGTGGTCGAGTCCTGGCGGTGGCGACAGTTCGGCGTTGCGCTGGTCGTTGACGACAGCAACATCGAGCCGCTGGAACGGCTTGCCGTCGACCATGTCGTCGACGTTCTTTGTCACGCCGACCGCCGTACGGGCATCGCCCTCGTCGCTGACCCGCCAGCCGATCCGGTCGTTGCGCTCGGTCAGTCCGAGCGTGCCGGCGATCAGGAACGTGATCAGCAAAGCGACGATCGCCGTCGCGCCGAACGCCGCGAGGTTCGCTGCGCGGCCGCCGGGCCCGGGTCTGCGCACGAACCGCAGCCCGAGCGAGGTCATCGGATTCATCGGCCACTCACCCGGCCGTCGACGATCCGTACGACGCGATGGCACCGCGCGGCGACCGCGTCGTCATGCGTCACCACAACCACCGCCGCACCCCGATGCGTCGCCGAACCCACCAGCAGATCGATCACCTGCGCGCCGGTCGCCGCGTCGAGCGCGCCGGTCGGCTCGTCGGCGAACACCGCCTGCGGCTCCCCCACCAACGCCCGGGCAATAGCCACCCGCTGAGCCTGTCCGCCCGACAGCTCCCCCGGCCTACGGTTTGCCTCGTTGGCCAGCCCAACCTGAGCAAGCATCGCCCTCGCGCGGGTGACCGCCTCCCGCCGAGACACCCCGTCCACCATCAATGGCAACGCCACGTTCTCATCCGCCGGCAACTCCGCCAGCAGCTGGTTGTCCTGAAACACAAACCCCAACCGCCGTCGCCGCAGCACCGTCCGCTGCGCGTCACTCAGCTGATCCACCCGCTCGCCGCCCAGCCAAACCTCGCCCTGATCCGGCGTCAAAATCCCCGCCAGTACATGCAGCAGCGTCGTCTTTCCGTTCCCACTGGGCCCCATCACCGCCAACGCCTCCCCCGCCCTGACCGCGACATCCACCCCCGCGAGGCCCACCACCTCTCCGTAGTACTTCACCAACCCCCACCCAGCCAACGCCGGCTGCTGGTTCTGTTGGGACATCTGCATCATCTGAGGACCGGGTTGCGTCATACCCCAAACCCTGTCGCCCCCTGGCCCCCGTTGCGTCGCCCCCCGGACCGGTCTCCCAGTCGCCTTTAGGTCGCCCACGAGCCGCCGCCCGTAGTCCCCAGGTAGTACGCCGCGGTAGCCGTTCGACGCCCTAGCCTGATCCCGTGACGATCGACGACACCTACGGCACGAGGGCTGACCTCCTCCCGCGCGCGATGGTCACGCTCACCCGCCCCGGGGTCTGGTCGGGCCGTCCCGGAGTCGAACTCCTGCCGCTGCTCGATCACCTCCAGTACGAGGGACAAAGCCTCGCGCGCTTCCCCCGCAACCCCGACGCGACGATCGACTGGTCCGAGGTCCCATCCGGTCAGGTGCTCCGCACGGTCGACTCCGGAACCGCCGACCTGCCACGAGACCTACCGGACGCGACCGAGCTGATCATCCTGTGGAGCAGCCTCGCCCTGCCGTCGCTGAGACTGAACCCCGCAGCCGCCGCCACTCACCTGCCGGACATCGTCGAGCAGGATCCCGAGTTCTGGATCTACTCCCCCAACGACCGCAAGCTGATCGAGACCACCTTCGCCGGCCGATTGACCGTCGCAAGCCTCCCGCCGGACACCGGGCTCATGGATCTGCTCCGCCGACTCGACGATGCCGAGCGGGTGGAGTCCCCAGCCGGTTTCGACCGCAAGGAGGCCTCGGTGTCCTTCACGCAGCTCACCGAGCGACTCGACGCGCGCTTCGCGACCCACTGCGAGACCGACCGAGAGATCGAGGACTCGCCGGAGTACGGACGAATCGTCGTACCGGCAGCAGCCACGGTGTGCGGCACGCAGCTCGTCGTCCAGCTGAGCAGGTTCAAGCCCGTGTCCATGATCGCGGCCGAGCTGCCCGGCGCGTACTTCGGCCTCCAGGACGCGCGAACAGCGGGAGCAGTCGACCTGACCGACGTCGAGAAGATCGAGCAGGCATTGACCGACCTCGGGTACGCCGTGATCCCGGAAGAGGTCCTCGGCACCCCGTACGACGGCCGCCTGCCCCTCAGCTCCTTCAGCACAACCAGACCAACCTGGTGGGACCGCTACTTCGCCTACTTCTGACCGGCTGACCGCTAGCCCCTAACCTGAGCCGGTGACAATCGAGCAACTCATGGAGAGACTTGGCCGCGCCGGACTGACTGTCCTCCTCAAAGTCGACGACGAGCGCTTGGCCGAGGGCGGTCCGTTCTGGACGGTGGTGCTGTCCGGCCCGGCCCTCGGCAACCAAGGCCTCATCCGCGCCGAGTCCGCGAGCCTCACCACTTGCCTCCACCAGGCCCTCACCCGCCTCCGCCCCCACCCCGGAGACTGGACCTGGCTCCCGGACTTCTCCTAGTCAGAGCACGCCACCCGACGTCGAGAAGGGAAATGACCAGGACATGCCAATGAACCTCACCGCCCTGTCTCAAGTCCGCGAGTGGGCGGGCGGTACGGCGGACTTCAATCCCGCCGCGTTCGTGATGTACAACGTGAGCGTCGCCGAGGCTGCTGTCCTCTCGACGCTGCTGTGGCCTGACTTCGTCGAGTACGACGGCTGCGTGCTGCTCGCGTTCAAGTTCGACGAGGCGGGTGTCAGCAACTGGCTCGACCACCTGGAGGGCGACCGCCGGGCGGTCGAGGCTGTGGTGAATCACGTCCACCTCTGGGACGTCCTCGCGGCGAAGGCACCTGAGGAGTACGCGGCCCTCTCCGCGCTCGCCGGGCGCATCGCACCCATGTGGCGAGCAGCTGCCCGGGCTGCCTTTCCCGAGCGCGAGTTCGACATCACCGTCACCGACGATCCCGACGACTACGGGCCCACCGTCACGTTCGCCTCAGCTAGCTGAATCAGCTTTCGAAGGCTGAGGGGTGGGTTTGTCGGTAGCTGGGGAGCTCGCCGGCTGGGGAATTGACTGACTCGGCTGCCAGTACGCCGTGGACTATGGCTCGGGTGAGGCTGCGGGCGCCGGCGGCGAAGATTGTTTCTAGTTGGAGTAGGGCGGCGGGGTCGGTGACGGTCAGGCGGGGGGCGTCTTTGGGGGCGGTGGAGACGCCGAAGACGGAGTCGCCGTCTACCAGGGTGTGGACCGGGTTGATGGCTCGGGCGAGGCCGTCGTGGGCGATCATTGCCAGGCGTTTCGCGGCTGCTTTGTCCAGTGGGGCGTCGGTGGCGACGACGGCGATGACCGTGTTCATGCCGGGGATCGGGCTGGTTGGGGTGGGCTGAGGCTCGGTGGGGGTGTTCAGTACGCCGTACTCGTCGGCCAGGGCTGCGGATTCGCCGTACAGGCGGCCGGCGGGGCTGACGGCTGAGCCGGCTGCGTTGACGATGGCGAGGGCTGCGACCGTGGTGCCGTCGTCGAGGCGGATGCTGGCTGTGCCGGTGCCGCCTTTGTAGGCGCCGACCCGCGCGCCCGCGCCGGCGCCGTGGTTGCCTTGGGCAACTTCAGCGTCGGTGGCGGCGGTGATGGCGTCTCGGCCCCAGCCGGCGGTGGGGCGGGCCTGGAAGCCGCCGCCGCGGCCGAGGTCGAAGATGACGGCGGTAGGGACGATCGGTACGACGTCGCGTTCGCCCGCGCCGACGCGAACGCCTTCGCCGCGTTCCTCGAGCCAAGCCATCACGCCGGCGGCAGTGTCGAGGCCGTACGCGCTGCCGCCGGAGAGGACGATCGCGTTGACGCCGGGGTTCGCGTTCACCGGGTCGAGCAGGTCGGTCTCGCGCGTGCCGGGCGCGCCGCCGCGGACGTCGACGCCGGCGACCGCCGTACCGGGGAAGTAGACGACCGTCGTACCGGTCAGGTACGGCGGGTCGGTGCGTTCGACCTGCCCGACCAGTACGCCGGGGACGTCGGTGATCGCGTTGTGAGGACCTGGCTGCATGAGGTCTGTCTTAGCACCTATGGGTTCAGCAGGCCGTCGAGGGCGGTGTGCAGGATGGGATCCACGTACTCGGCGGGCGCGTGGATGGTGGCCAGGGCCACGACCATGTCGAAGATCTGCTCGAGGGTGAGGTCTTCGCGGACCTCGCCGGACTGCTGGGCCGCCTCCAGCAGCGGGCGGCCCGCGGCGAGGCCGGCTGCTCGGCCTTCGCCGAAGACGGATCCGTCGGTGCCGAGCTGGGTCAGCAACTCGGTGGCGACGTCGCGCTTGGCGGTGATGAAGGCGGCGAAGTGCAACAGCCACGTCCGCAGCGCGGCGCCGGGGGTCTCCCCCGTCGCGGTCTCGGCGGCGGAGCACAGCGCGGCGACCTCGTCGGCGTACACGGCCTCGAGCAGTTCGCGGCGGCCGGGGAAGTTCCGGTAGAGCGTCGCCATCCCGACGCCGGCGCGGCGGGAGACGGCTGCCATGGACGCGTCGCCGCCCTCGCTGAAGGCGGCGCGGGCCGCCGCGAGGATCTTGTCGCGGTTGCGCTGGGCGTCCGCGCGCTTCGCCGGTGCGGTCGGCACTTCGCGCGAGCGTGCAGCGTCCGGCGCAGAGTCTCCTTGTAAGTGGATAGCCTGTCCGTTACTGTCTAAGTGGATAGCCTCTCCGGTCATGTTCCGGAGCTTACCTCAGCGAAAAGGACTTCACGATGGACTACCGCCCGCTCGGACGCACCGGCATCACCGTCAGCGAGCTCTGCCTCGGCGCGATGATGTTCGGCGGCGCCGGCAACCCGGATCACGACGCCTCGATCCGGATCATCCACCGCGCGCTCGACGCGGGGATCAACTTCGTCGACACCGCCGACGTGTACTCGGCCGGCGAGTCGGAGGAGATCGTCGGCAAGGCCCTCGCCGGGCGCCGCGACGACGTCGTACTGGCGACCAAGGTCGGGCTGCCGTTCGACGACGACCCCAACCACCGCGGCGCGTCCCGCCGCTGGATCGTCGAGTCGGTCGAGCGCTCGCTGCGGCGGCTCGGGACCGACTGGATCGACCTCTACCAGATCCACCGGCTCGATCCGGCCGTCGACATCGACGAGACGCTCGGCGCGCTGTCGGACCTGGTGACGCAGGGCAAGATCCGCGCGTTCGGCGCCTCGACCGTGCCCGCGTCGGAGATCGTCGAGGCGCAGTGGACCGCGGAGCGTCGCGGCAGAGAGCGCTTCCGCACCGAGCAACCGCCGTACTCCGTGCTCGCCCGCGCGATCGAGTACGACGTACTGCCGACCTGCCTGCGCCACGGCATGGGCGTGCTGACGTACAGCCCGCTCGCGATGGGCTGGCTGTCCGGTCGCTACCGGATCGACCACGAGGCGCCGGCGTCGGGCCGGGCCGGTCGTTTCCCGGCGCGGTTCGACCTCGGCCTCGAGGTGAACCAGCGCAAGCTCGCGGCCGCCGACGCCCTCGCGCAGCTCGCCGACGAGGCGGGGATGACCCTGATCGAGCTGGCGATCGCGTTCGTGATCCGCCATCCCGCTGTCACGTCGGCGATCATCGGGCCACGCACGATGGAGCACCTGGAGTCGCAGCTGCCGGCCGCGGAGATCGTGCTGTCCGACGAGGTCCTCGACCGGATCGACGAGATCGTCCCGCCGGGCGTCACCATCAACCAGCTCGACGACATGTCGTTCACCCCCGCACTCAGCCCGGCGATGCGCCGCCGCTGACCGGTCAACCGCGGCCGGGTACCGAGGGACAGGAGGTGTCCCCGGCCAGAGCGTGTTTCTGGCGCGCCCACGCTGGGCCCAGCTGCTCCACCGGCGACACCTCCTGTCGATCGGTACCGGAGACCGATCGACGTCGCAGCCTGGAGGTCGGCTGCGGGAAATCCGGTTGCCGGCGCCCTTAGCGTGGAGGGCATGAACGCCGATCGACTCTGTGGATTGCTGGCCGAACCTTCCCGCCTGCGGGTGTACTCCGCGGTGGTGCTCGGGGCGGGAAGTCCCGAGCAGGTGGCGGAGCGGACCGGGCTGAAGCTCGGGGTGGTCGCCAAGGCACTGCAGCGGCTCGGCCAGAGCGAGCTGGTCGTTGCGGAGGGCAACGGATTGCGGGCCGACGAGAGCGCGTTCAAGGACGCCGTGCGGGCGAGTCGGCCGGAGCGGGAGCCGCTCTCGTCCGATCCGGAGCGCGACAACGTACTCCGCGCGTTCATCCGCGATGGGCGGCTGACGCACTTCCCGACCGTCCCGGCGAAGTTCAAGGTCGTACTGGAGTATCTGGCCGGCTCCTTCGAGCCGAGCAGGCAGTACGCCGAGCGCGAGGTCAACGAGATCCTGCAGCGCTGGCACGACGACTACGCGACGCTGCGGCGGCAGCTGGTCGACTACGGGCATCTCAACCGGGCAGACGGAATCTACACCCGCGCGAGCTGAAGGGCCGCGTCAGAGGCTCGCAAGCTGAGCCGCTCGTTCCAGTACGCCGGGCGCCGGCAGCGACCGGATCAGGCCGGCGATCTGACGGGCGGCAAACTCCCGGTGTTCGTCAGCGAGGTCCTCGTCGAGCGCGGCGCTCGTCTGCCCGTGCAGGAAGTTCAGCATGATCGCCAGCCCGGTCGCGAAGCCCTCCGGGCCGGTGATCTCGCCGGGTCCACCGGCGCTGCGGTAAGCCGACACCAGACGTCGTACGGCGTGCTCGTCGGTGAGGTGGTTGATCAGCAGGACGCCGAGTTCCCGGGCCGGAGGCAACGGCCCGACGTTGTCCCAGTCGACGAGGTACGGGCCGTCGGCACCGATCAGCACGTTGGCCGGCGTCAGGTCGCGATGACACAGGACGAGGTCGCTGAGGCCCACCGAGTTCACCAGGTCGGTGAGCTCGAGGAGTCGCGGGACGGACGCGGTCAGCTCGGGCGCCCGTACGGCGAGAGCCGGCCGGTCGACGTCGACGCGGCGGTACCAGACGTTCGTCTCCATCGGTCCGTCGGTCGACCCGACACGGTGGATCACGGCCAGCTGCTCGGCCAGCCAGGCCATCACGTCGAGGTCGTCGCGAGACGGAACGACACCGTCGACCCACTCGTACAAGCGCCAGCCGTCGGCCACGTACGCACCGGCAGGCGTGGCCAGCGGTTCGGGACTGCGAACCCGACATGCCGCCCGGAAGGCGACCTCCAGCCGGACCGGATCCTCCTCAGGCGGACGCCAGAAAGCTTCCTTGGCGGCATACACGCCGGTTCGAGTCTCGAGCCGCCAGACCGCACCCATCGCACCCCGAGCAACCCGCGTGAAGGCGACACCCTCGTCCAGCCCGAACGCCGACGCCAACTCCGAGGCAGACACCAAAGTGCTGCGGCCCAGCGCCCCCTCAGCAGCCGTCACGTGAGGCGACGGGCCGGCATGTCCTGCCGGGGCTTCTCGTTCGGCGCGATCCGGATCGCCGTGTCCAGAACAGTCGCACCGGTCGCAGCGACCAGCACCGACCGCAGATCCAACCGGACCACCTCCTCCAGCTCCAACGTCAACCGCGAGACCCGGTGCAGCAGGTTCTCGATCGCGGCAATGTCCACCGGATCAGACCCCCGATAGCCGTAGAGCAGCGGCGCCGCCCGCACCTCACGCACCATCTCGGCCGCGTCAGCAGTGGTCAGCGGCGGCATCCGATAGGACCGGTCCCCCAGCAGATCAGTGGCGACCCCAGACAGACCGAACGACACCACCGGCCCGAACGCGACATCCTCCTGCGCCGAGATCACCACCGGCACTCCCGGCGGCGCCATCTTCTGTACGACGAACTGCGCCCGCGCCGGGTCCGACGCGACCCCGAAGGTGCTCGTCATCTCCGCCCACGCCTCGCGCATGTCGTCCTCGTCGTGGATGTGCCGCCAGATGTCGGCGAGGTCCGGCCGCATCCGCCACTGCTCGGCGGTCGCCTTCAAGATCACCTCGAACCCGAGATCCGCGGCCCTGGCAACAGCCTCGTCGGCCGACAGCACCGGGAACGCCGGCAGCACGCTGATGTCGTAGAAGCTCAGCAGCCGCTGCCGGTCCGCGTCGTCCAGATCCGCACCAGAAGGATGCCGCTGCAGGAACTCCGCGACGAAGTCCTCCGCCCCGGCCGAGTCGACGTCGGGCAGCGATGGGATCTGGTCGTCGGCGCGCCGCCGCCACTCGGCGTACTGGGTGGCCTTCGCGAGCGCGCCCACGGCGTACTGCGGTGACAGGAACGACGGGATCGAGCCGCGCGCCGCGCCGCCGTCGGCGTCGGCGACGCGAAGCTGCTCGGGCACGCTGCGCGAGGCGAGGAACGTCGACAGCACCGGCTTGTCGGAGCCCGCGGCCGCGGCGGCGAGCACCTGGGCGACCTCGGCGACGTTCGACTGCACCGGCGGTGTGAAGATCACCACGACCGAGTGCACCTCGTCGTCGGCGATCACCGACGTCAGCGCGTCGCAGAAGTCGTCCGCCGACGCGTCCGCGCTCAACGTGTGCGGCTCCCCCGCCACCTCCAGCCCGCACCCCGCCATCGTGTCCAGCGCCAGCAACGTCAACGCGTCCGAGTTGCTCACGATCGCGACCCGCCGCCCCTTCGGCAGCGGCTGGTGCGCGACCAGCTGAGCCACGTCGAACAGCTCACCCGTCGTGTCGACCCCGATCAGCCCACTCTGCCGGAACAGCGAGTCAACCGTTGCCGCCGGCAAATGACTGCGCCGTACGGTGTGCCCCAACGGCACACCCTGGGTCGCCCGCCCGGACTTCAACGCGATCACCGGCTTACGCCGCGCCAGCCGCCGCGCGACCCGGCTGAACTTCCGCGGATTGCCCAGTGACTCCAGGTACAGCAGCACGACCTCGGTGGACTCGTCGGAGTACCAGTACTGCATCAGATCGTTGCCCGACACGTCGGCACGGTTGCCCGCCGACACGAAGCTCGACAGGCCGAGCCCACGGCCGACCATGTCGGCCAGGATCGAGACGCCCAGAGCACCGGATTGGCAGAAGAACGCGACCCGCCCGCGGCTCGGCATCAGCGGCGACAGCGTCGCGTTCAGCGACACCCCCGGGGCCGTGTTGATCACGCCGAGAGCGTTCGGCCCGATCACGCGCATCCCGTACGAGCGCGCGAGTCCGACCAGCCGACGCTGCCGGCGACGACCCTCCGCGCCGACTTCGGCAAAACCGCTGGAGACCACGACGAGCCCACGAACGCCCTTGGCCGCGCAGTCCAGCACCACGTCGACCACAGCCTCGGCCGGCACCGCGACCACGGCGAGGTCGACCGTGTCGTCGACGTCGCGGATCGTCCCGTACGCCGCGACGCCGTCGATCGCGTCGGCCTTGGTGTCGGTGTTCACGGCGTACAGCCGCCCGGGAAAGCCGCCGTCCCGCAGGTTGTGCAGCAGCGCGTTCCCGATCGTGCCCTCGCGCCGCGACGCGCCGATCACGGCGACGCTCGTCGGCGTCAGCAGCCGGGCGATCGACAACGCCTCGGACCGCTGCTCACGGGCCTGCATCACCCCGAACGACGTGTCGGTCGGCGCGATGTCGAACTCGACCATGATCACGCCGTCCTCGAACTCCCGCGCGACCGTGTAGCCGGCCTCGGTGAAGACGGTGATCATCTTGCGGTTGTCCGGCAGCACCTCGGCGACGAACCGCGTGATCCCGTTCTCGCGCGCCGCCTGCGCCAGGTGCTCGAGGAACAACTGCCCGAGCCCGCGGCCCTGGTGCGCGTCTTCGATCAGGAACGCGACCTCGGCGGTCCGCCGACCGGTCCGCTCGTAACGACCGACGCCGATCATCGCGTCGGCGACGGTGACGATGAGCGCCAGCCGGTCGTGGTAGTCCACCTGGGTGAACCTTGCCACGTCCCGGTCGGACAGCTGCGGGTACGGCGCGAAGAACCGGTAGTACTTCGACTGCTCCGACACCCGCGCGTAGAACTCGACCAGCAGGTCCGCGTCCTCCGGAGTGATCGGCCGCAGGTGCGCGGTGGCCCCGTCCCGCAGTACGACGTCCGCCTCCAGCTCGGCCGGGTACCCGTCGGGGCGCCCGGACAACGGCCGTCCCGCCAGGGGCAGACCGGCCAGGGTCTGCCCGGCGGTGTCAGGCTCCTCCGGCGGCGTCACCCGATCAGCCTACTCACCGGACCGGTGCGCAGACGACGCCATTCCGATCCACGGAAGGGCGCCGCATAGGGTGCGCCTATGTGGTGGCTGAGCGCGCTCGGCGGACTGAGCGTGCTGGTCTCAGGCCTGCTCGGGCTGGACGACGCGGTGGACGTGCTGGAACGCATCGCCCCTGTTCTGGTGTTTCTGGTCGCTGTGACGGTCATCGCGGGCCTGGCGGACTCCGCCAAGGTGTTCGACGTCGCAGCGCGAGAGGCGGCTCACCTCGCCCGCGGCAAGGTCTGGCGGCTGTGGCTGCTGGTCGTCGTACTGGCCACTGCGCTCACCATCGTCCTGTCGCTCGACACCTGCGCGGTGCTGCTGACCCCTGTCGTGCTGGCGATGGCTCGGCAGCTGCAGATCCCGCCGAAGCTGTTTGCCTTCACCACTGTCTGGCTGGCCGGTACGGCGTCGCTGCTGCTGCCGGTGTCCAATCTCACCAACCTGCTGGCGCTGCACCGCCTCGACCAGCTCGGTCTGGGGCTGTCCGACTACCTCGGGCTGAGCTGGCGGCCCGCTCTGGCTGCTGTGCTGATCACCGTCGCTGTGCTGGCTGCCCTGTTCCACCGCGACCTCAGACGGGAGTACGTCGTACCAGCGACTCCTGCTGTCGACGACAAGGTGCTCTTCTGGAGCTCTGCCGGGGTCTGTCTCGCGCTGGGGCCGGCGTTCGTGTCGGGTGTGGAGGTGGCGATCCCGGCGAGCATCGGCGCGGTTGGCCTCGCGGTGCTGTTCGCCGTACGGCGCAGGGCCGCGCTCGGGTGGTCGCTGGTCCCCTGGCGGCTCGTGGTGACCGTGGTCGGGCTGTTCCTGGTCGTCGGCGCGCTGACGGCGCACGGGCTCGAGCAGTTGCTGGGCGACATCGCCGGCACGGTCTCCAGCGGTGTCGCCTCCGACCTGAGGCTCACCGGTACGGCCGCCGCCGGGGCGAACCTGTTCGACAACCTCCCGGCGTACCTGGCGATGGAGCCGGTCGCTGCCGCGGAGGGGCACCGGATGATGCTGCTGCTGATCGGGGTGAACACCGGCTGCCTGCTGACGCTGTGGGGCTCGCTGGCCACGCTGCTCTGGCGCGACCGGTGCGTGGCGGCCGGCGTGCACATCTCCTGGTGGTCGTTCCTGTGGCGAGGGCTGGTGCTGACCCCGCTGGTGCTAGCCGGGACCGTCCTCGCGCTGCAGCTCTAGGTAGCTGCAGCCTCAAGCGGTACGCCGGGCGTAAGCCCGCGCGGCCCGCACCCGATCGCCGCAGCGGGTCGAGCACCACTGCCGGCGTCCATGGCGCAGCAGGTAGCGGTTGCAGGGCGGCGAGTCGCACGCGGCCAGGCTCTCCGCGTCCGGCCCGGCGAGCAGGTCGGCGGCGTCGGCCGCGATCGTCGCGAGCGCGCGGTCGAGGAGCTCGTTCGGCGGACACGCCGTTTCGCGGTACGGCCCGGACTTCTCGTCCCACAGCAGCAAGGGGGCCGTGGGCACCCGTCGGAGCGCGTCGTTCACGGCACTCAGTGCCGAGGGCAATACCGGGAGCCCTTCCACACGAGCCGAGACCAGCGCCCGGACGTTCTCGCGCAGCGAACGCAGTTGCGTCGCGCACATCTCGCGAAGGTTCGCGCCGTCCGGGGCCAGGCCGTGGTCGGTCAGCCAGCGGTTGGTTGCGTCGGGCGTGCCGAGCAGGTCCACGAAGTTCCCGTTCGGCAGGGCGTAGCCGCTGTTCACGAAGTCGAGCGCGAGGTACCGCTCGGCGCCGGGCGCGGGTGACAGGACGGACTCGTTGCTCACGGTTCTCATGGTAGCGGTTGCGCTCTTCCGTGAGAACCGCCTATCGTTCTCACGGTTACAACATTGTCTATCCGTGAGGAACATCCATGGTCTCCGAGCACTT
Source organism: Kribbella sp. cmx-5-2 (assembly GCA_049998015.1). Taxonomy (GTDB): domain Bacteria; phylum Actinomycetota; class Actinomycetes; order Propionibacteriales; family Kribbellaceae; genus Kribbella. The sequence goes on along the minus strand of JAEBEC010000004.1, from coordinate 657,254 downwards.
CCCGGTCCGCGTCCTGGGCGGCCCGACCGCCGTCTTCGAGTACGGCGGACTGCGGTTCCTCACCGACCCGACCTTCGACGAGCCGGGCGAGTACGGACGCGGCGGGCAGCGCAGCCTGCACAAGACCGCGCCCGCCGCCGGCCAGCCGGAGCATCTCGGCCGCATCGACGTCGTACTGCTGTCCCACGACGAGCACCCGGACAACCTCGACACCTCCGGGCGCGCACTGCTGGCCGACGTACCGCTGACCCTCACCACCCCCGCTGGAGCGCAGCGGCTCGGGGGCAACGCCAAGGGCCTGGCCGATTGGGAGTCGCTCCAGCTGGACCGCCGGGGCGAACTGGCGGCAACCCCAGGCCTCCTCGGCGGACAGGCGGCAGCCGCGGGCCAAGCTGCCGACTCAGGCAGCAGCGGACCGATCACCGTCACCGCCGTGCCCGCTATCCACGGGCCCGGCGCCCGCGAGGACGTCGAGCCGATCACCGGCCAGGTCGTCGGGTTCGTGCTGACCGGCGAGGGCTTGCCGACCGTCTACGTCAGCGGCGACAACGCCTCCCTCGCCGCGGTGCAGGAGGTCGCCGACAAGTTCGCTCCGGTCGACACAGCCGTCCTGTTCGCAGGTGCTCCCCGCATCCCCGTCCTGTTCGACGGCCAACCGCTCGTCCTCAACAGCGTCCAGGCCGCCGAGGCAGCCCGCCTGCTCGACGCCGCCAGGGTGGTCCCTGTCCACTACAACAGCTGGTCCCACTTCACCGAGGGCCGCGACGACCTGGTCGCCGCCTTCACCGCCGCCGGACTGTCCGACCGCCTGGACCTCGGCCTCACCCGGTGACACCGCCGGCCGGGGACCAGCCGCCCGGACCCGCCCGGTGACGCCGACGGCCGGGGACCGTCCGTCTGGGCCTCGGCCTCACCCGGCGACGGCTGCAGCCCGGCCAGCGCAGCTCGCCGCCGCGGCTCAGCGCCGTACGCTCGTAGTCCTCGTCGCCGCTCAGATCCTGAGCGGCGCAGGACTCGCGGCCGGCGTCACAGTGGGCTCTCTGCTCGCGCAGGAGCTGCTCAGCTCCACCAGCCTCGCCGGACTGCCCAGCGCACTCGGCACCGCAGGCTCAGTGCTGGCAGCGGCGATCGTCGCGCGCATTTCACAGGCCCACGGCCGCCGCCCAGGCCTCGCCACCGGCTACCTGCTGGGAGCGATCGGCAGCGCCGGTGTGATCGCGGGCGCCGTCGCCGACAGCCCGGCACTGTTCTTCGCCGGCCTGTTCGTCTACGGCGCCGGTACGTCGACCAACCTGCAAGCCCGGTACGCCGGAGCCGACCTGGCCTCCCCAGCGCACCGGGCCCGGGCGGTGTCCACCGTGCTCGTTGCCACGACTGTGGGCGGTGTGGCCGGCCCCCTCCTGGCCGCGCCGACCGGAGACCTCTCAGCCGGTCTCGGCATCCCGTACCTCGCCGGGCCGTTCCTGCTCTCCGGCGCCGCCTACGCGATCGCCGCACTCGTCCTGGCCGTCTGGCTACGCCCAGACCCGTTGCTACTGGCCCGGACCATCGACCACAGACCAGACGATCCCACCGCCCAGCCCGAGCACCGCCGTACGGGTGTAACCGTCGGCACGCTGCTCATGGTGATCACCCAACTGGTGATGGTCGCGATCATGACGATGACGCCCGTCCACCTGCAGCACCACGGACACGGCACCGCCGCCTCGGGCGTGGTCATCGCGATCCACCTCGCGGCGATGTACCTGCCCTCCCCCCTGACCGGCTGGCTCGTCGACCGCTACAGCCCGGTCGCGATCGCTGTCACCTCCGGCTTGACGCTGCTGGCCGCAGGTGTCGTCGCTGCCAGTTCCAGCGACGTCGCCCCACTGGCCGTCGCGCTCGCCCTGCTCGGCCTCGGCTGGAACCTGGGCCTGGTCAGCGGCACAGCGATCCTCGCGGGCGCCGCACCAGCAGCTACCCGTGCAAGCACCCAGGGGCTGGCCGACGTCTGCATCGCGATCGCCGGCGCCTTCGGCGGACTGGCCTCCGGCGTGGTCGTGGCCGAGGCCGGGTACCCCCTGCTGGCTGTGGGTGGCGGCGTCGTGGCGCTGGCCGTCGTACCGGTGGTGACGCTCGGCGCGCGGCTGGATTGCCGTGAGCACCGACGTCGGGAAGAGTGCGGTGCATGAGCGAGGAACAGAGCACCTCGGACAACACCCGGGCCTTTCGTGACGCGCGTGACTTCCTGATCGCGCACCGGGAGGACTACGACACGGCGTACCGGGACTTCAGTTGGCCGACCTTCGACCGCTTCAACTGGGCGCGGGACTGGTTCGACGCGCTGGCGGTCGAGCAACCGGAGGTCGCCGCGCTGACCATCGTCGAGGAGGACGGCGAGGTCAACTCGCTGACGTACGCCGAGATGGCCGAGCGGTCGCGGCAGGTGGCGGGCTGGCTGACCGAGCACGGGCTGCAGCCGGGCGACCGGGTGCTGATCGTGCTCGGCAACACCGTGCCGCTGTGGGAGGTCATGCTCGGCTGCATCCGTGCCGGCGCGGTGATGATCCCGGCAACGACCTTGCTCACCGACGCCGACCTGGCCGACCGGATCACGCGCGGCGGCGTACGGGCTGTTGTCACCGCCAGCGCCGACGCCACCCGGTACGACGGGGTCGCCGACCACTGCCTGCGCGTCGCCATCGGCGAGCCGGTCGACGGCTGGCTCGACTACGAAGAGACCCGGCAGTACGACGGCCCAGTGCCCGAGGTCGACACCGCGGCCGACGACTCGCTGCTGCTCTACTTCACCTCCGGTACGACGAGCGAACCGAAGCTGGTCGAGCACACCCAGGTCAGCTACCCGGTCGGTCACCTGTCGACGATGTACTGGATCGGCCTGCAGCCCGGCGACGTGCACCTGAACGTGTCGTCGCCCGGCTGGGCCAAGCATTCGTGGAGCAACGTGTTCGCGCCGTGGAACGCGGGCGCGACGGTGTTCCTCTACAACTACGTGCGCTTCGACGCCGAGAAGATGCTGCGCGTGCTCCAGACGTACGGCGTGACCACGTTCTGCGCGCCGCCGACGGTCTGGCGGATGCTGATCCAGGCCGACCTGTCGGCGGTCGAGGTCGCGATCCGGGAGTGCATCTCGGCCGGCGAACCGCTGAACCCGGAGGTGATCGAGCAGGTCCGCAACGCGTGGGGCATCACCATCCGCGACGGGTACGGCCAGACCGAGACGACCGCGCAGATCGGCAACCCCCCGGGCCAGCCGGTCAAGCTCGGCTCGATGGGCCGGCCGCTGCCCGGGTACTCGATCGCGCTGGTGGATCCGAGCACCGACGCGATCGGCGACGACGGCGAGATCTGCATCGAGCTCGCGCCCCCGCCGGTCCCGCTGATGCGCGGCTACCGTGACGCCAAGGCGCTCACCGACGAGGTGATGCGCGGCGGTTTCTACCACACCGGCGACGTCGCGAGCCGCGACGAGGACGGCTACATCACGTACGTCGGGCGCTCGGACGACGTGTTCAAGGCCAGCGACTACCGGATCTCGCCGTTCGAGCTCGAGTCGGTCCTGATCGAGCACCCGGCCGTCGCCGAGGCCGCGGTCGTGCCGTCGCCGGACCCGGTCCGGCTGTCGGTGCCGAAGGCGTACGTAGTACTCGCCGCTGGTCGGGAGCCTTCGCGCGAGTTGGCGGCGGAGATCCTGCAGTTCTGCCGGGAGCACCTGGCGCCGTACAAGCGCATCCGGCGGCTGGAGTTCGCCGACCTGCCGAAGACGATCTCGGGCAAGATCCGCCGGGTCGAACTCCGCACCGACGAGGCGGAAAAGGTCGCCGCAGGCAACACCACAGAACACGCGTACGACGAAGCCGACTTCAAGGAAGTCTGACAGCCCGGCGTGGTGAAATGGCCGGATGTCGACCGACACCGGCCTCGGAGTTGCCGCCTTCGTAGTCCTGCCGTTGCTGGTGGCGATCGCCGTCCTGGCCTCGCGGTCGGCCCAGCTGCGGCACGACAAGGGGATCGTCACCGCGGCGATCCGCGCCGTGCTCCAGCTCGCGCTGGTCGGCGCGGTGGTCGGGTTCGCGCTGCAGACGATCTGGGGTGCGCTCGCCTTCGTCGGCGTGATGCTGACGGTCGCGACGATCACCAGCACCCGACGGCTGCAGTCGACGGCGAAGGTCCCCCGTCAGCTCGCGTACTGCGCGTTCGCGATCGGCGGCAGCGCGTGCGTCGTACTGCTCCTGCTGATCCTCCCCGGCGTCGTCCCGCGCAACCCCGAGACGATCCTGCCGATGGGCGGCATCATCATCGGCGGCACGATGAACGCGACCACGCTCGCCGGACGGCGTCTGCTGCACGAGTACGGCGCGCGCTTCGGCGAGTACGAGGCCGCGCTGTCGATCGGCCTGATGCCGCCGGACGCGTTCAAGCTCGTCGCCGGTCCCACCGCGGGCGACGCGCTGCTGCCCGCACTCGACCAGACCCGGACGGTCGGCCTGGTCACGCTGCCCGGCGCCTTCGTCGGAATGGTGCTCGGCGGAGCGTCACCGACCGCGGCGGCGGCTCTCCAGCTCGTGGTCCTGCTCGGCCTGATCGCGGCCGAGGCGCTCGCCATCCTGGTCACCACGGAGCTCCTCTCCCGCGCCGCGCTGCCGGACGGGCGTACGGTTTCCTCATGACCGACGACAACAGCATCCTCAACCGCATCAACGGCCTGGTGGCCGAGGAGCACGACCTGCGCACCAAGCACGCCGCCGGCCAGGTCGACGACGCCGAGGAGAAGGCCCGCCTGCGGGCCCTCGAGGTCGAGCTCGACCAGTGCTGGGACCTCCTGCGGCAGCGCCGCGCCAAGCGCGAGTACGGCGACAACCCCGACGAGGCCGCCCCCCGCTCCGCCGACACCGTCGAGGGCTACCTCAACTAGCAACACCTCTTTCAAGTACCGACCACCGAACGGGTGGCTGGTACTTGAAAGCGGTCCCGGCGAATGGTCACTCGAGTGCCGACCACCGATCGGTGGTCGGCACTCGAGAGCTGCTGGATCAGAAACCCCGGAGCTTGTCCGGCGTGATGCGGATCAGCACCGAGTAGTCCGCGTGGAAGTCCTCCGGCGACATGCTCAAGCTCGCCAGCCCCTCGGCGTACTTGGCGTCGTACACCGCCTTCTCCTCCTCCGTCGGACCCGCCGGATCGACGACAGCGGAGCCCGAGAGCACACCAACGTCCCCACCCGTGAACGTCGCGTTGAAGTTCAACGACACCCGCGGCTGCGCCTCGACGTTGTGCACCTTCGCCTTCGCGGGCTGCGAGAACACCAGCACCTCCGACCCGTTCCAGTGGAACCACACCGGATTCGGCGCCGGCGTCCCGGACTTGCCGACCGTCGTCAGCCAGACGACCTGCTCCCCCGCCAGCTGCTTCTCGATCCGCGCGCCGAACTCGGTGGACGTGTCAATCGTGAACATGTGAACCCCTCAGAACGGAACGGACCGGTCAGTTCGGCCCCAGGCGTCCCCACTCGATCGCCGGGCAGCGGTTCATCACCATCGTCAGTCCCGCGGCCGTCGTCCGGGTGTAGGCGTCCGGGTCCTCCACATCCAGCTGGAACCAGACCGCGCGCGCGTTGATTCCCACCGCCTCGTCGGCAATCGCGCCGGCCAGGTCCGACCGCACGAAGACGTCCACGCAGTCCACCGCGAACGGCACGTCCGCCAGCGTCGCGTACCCCTGCTCACCGTGCACCGTCTCCGCCGAAGGATGCACCGGCACGATCCGCTTCCCGTGCTGCTGCAGGAACCGCGCCACGCCGTACGCCGCCCTGCTGGTGTTGTTCGACAGCCCGACCACGGCCCACGTCTGACAGTCGGCCAGGATCTTCCGGATATCGCTCTCGCCAGCCCAGTTCGCCATGCAGCAATCCTCCCTCGCCGACCAAGCCTCACGCCTGCCGCAGATACGTCAGTACGGCGGACACCCGCCGATCCAGCCCGTCCTCCAGCTGCAGCTTCGCGAAGATGTTCCCCACATGCTTCCGCACCGCGGCCTCGCTTACCACCAGTTCAGCGGCGATCGAAGCGTTGACCCGCCCCTCGGCCATCAGCGCCAGTACCTCCAGCTCCCGAGGCGTCAACGCCGCGAGCGGCCCGTCGTCCCGCCGCCGCGCCAGCAGCTGACGCACGACCTCGGGATCAACGACCGTCCCACCCTCGGCCACCCGATCAAGCGACGCCAGGAACTCCGTCACATGCCCGACCCGGTCCTTCAGCAGGTACCCGATCCCACCGGTCGTTGTCTCCAGCAACGACGACAGGTACGCGTCGGCGACGTACTGCGACAGCACCAGGATCCCGATCGACGGCAGCTCCGCCCGAATCGCCGCCGCCGCGCGCAGTCCTTCGTCGCTGTGCCCGGGCGGCATCCGCACGTCGGTGATCACGACATCCGGCGGCGACTTCCGTACGACGGCCAGCAGCGCGTCCCCGTCCCCGACGGCGTCGCGCACCTCGTGCCCGGCCCGGTCGAGGATGCTCGCCAGCCCCTCGCGCAGCAGCATCGAGTCCTCGGCGAGCACGATGCTCAGTCGTCGAGCCGGCACGGGCACTCCATCCGTAGTCGCGTGGGCCCACCGGGTGGGCTGGAGAGGTCGAGTGTGCCGCCCAGAGCGTCCAGCCGGGTCACCAGCCCGGTCAGACCGGTCCCCCGCGCCGGATCGGCGCCTCCTTGGCCGTCGTCGGTCACCGTCACGATCAGGCGGTCCCGGTTGACCCAGGCCTGTACGTGGCAGTTGGTCGCCTGCGCGTGCTTGGCGACGTTCCCCAGCGTCTCGCTCACGAAGAAGTACGCCGCCGCCTCGATCGGCGCCGGCAGCCGGTCCGGCAGTGACACCTGCACGGCCACCGGCAGCGGCATCCGGTCGGCCACCTCCCGCACGGCGGCCTCCAGCCCCAGGTCGACGAGCACCCGCGGGTGAATGCCGCGCACCGCCTCCCGCAGGTCAGCCAACGCCGCCTCGGCCTCGCCGTGCGCCTTGACGACCAGCCGCTTGCTCTCACCCTCCGGCAGGTCGAGCTCAGCCAGACCGAGCGTCATGGTGAGCCCGACGAGCCGCTGCTGCACCCCGTCGTGCAGGTGCCGCTCAATGCGCGCCCGCTCTGTCTCGAACGCGTCGACCAGGTCCAGCCGGGACCTGCGCAGCTCCGCAAGGTTGCGGCGCAGCTCGTCCTCCCGCGGGCCCAGCAACGCCTTGGCCAGGGAGGCCTCAGCCGCAGCCAGTACGCCGAGCAGGTACGACGAGACGACGAAGAAGCACGGCCCGAACGTGAACAGGAACAGGAACCCCTCACCGGTCGTGTCGAGGATCCACGGCCCCATGCCCATCTCGTCGTCGGTGGCGATCATCGGAGCCAGCACGGTCAGCACGAGCGTCGCCGCACTCATCCCGGCGAAGGCCGCGCTGAACATCCAGACGAACGTCCCGAGCAGTACGCCGTACCCGAGCGACCGCAGCGAGGCCTGCTCGCGCCGGCGGAACTTGAGCCGCTCCCGCCGGGTCATGTTGGGCGGCATCTTCGCGTGCGGGCTCGCGATGCCGGCGGGCAGCACCAGCCGCGCCCGCCACCGTTCGACGCTGCCGATGACGACGCCGTACAGGGGGAAGAGCGTCAGGAGCAGCACTCCGACCACGATCGGGCTCAGCACCGCGCCGACCCCGACCGAGACCAGCAGCACCGCGATCGTCACCACACCGACCGGCACCGAGCTGAGCAGGTAGGCATAGCTCCGCCACGGCCATGACGACACGAGGTATCTCCGCATCGTCAGCGCCGCCCAAGCCGACTCCGGTCGCTGCACACCGCAACCCTAGGTCCCCGCGAGGCCGCCACACGGTAGCTCACGCGCTACCTCCGGAGTCCCCCAGAAGCCAGCGCGCCGAGCCCCGCCGGACGGTTCGCTAGAACCATGACCAGCAGCCTGCGCCAGCACCCAGACCCCGCCACCGCACTGCACCCGGCGGCGCAGCCGCCTGGGCACCAGCCGACCCCGCCCGCCCTGTTGCTGGACGGGATCACCAAGACCTACAAGTCCAAGGCCGGGGCGGTCGACGCTCTCCGCGGCGTCACCTACCACTTCCAGCGCGGCTCCTACACCGCCGTCATGGGCCCCTCCGGCTCCGGCAAGTCCACCCTCCTCCAGTGCGCGGCAGGCCTCGACAAGCCCAGCACCGGCGCCGTCGTACTGAACGGCATCCCCCTCCACGGCCTCAACGAGGTGGCCCTCACCAAGCTCCGCCGCGAGCAGATGGGCTTCGTGTTCCAGGCCTACAACCTGCTCCCCTCGCTCACCGTCTACGACAACGTCGCTCTCCCGCTCCGCCTCACCGGCAAGCGCCCCCGGCGTACCGACGTCCACAACGTCCTCCAGCAGGTCGGCCTCGAAGACAAGGCCAAGCGCCGCCCCGCCGAGCTGTCCGGCGGCCAGCAACAGCGCGTCGCGATCGCCCGCGCGCTGATCACGCAACCGGCCGTGTTCTTCGCCGACGAACCGACCGGCGCCCTCGACAGCAGCACCAGCCGCCAGGTCCTCGAACTGTTGCGCACAGCAACCGATCGCAGCGGCCAGACCGTTGTCATGGTCACCCACGACCCGGTCGCCGCCGCGTACGCCGACCGCGTGCTGTTCCTGTCCGACGGCGTCGTCGCCGGGTCGCTGGACCGCGGTACGCCGCAGCAGATCGCCGCCGCGATGAGCGACCTGGAGCGCTGATGTTCTTCCTCAGCCGCCAGACCGTCAGCCGGCACCGCTCCCTGTACGCCGGTTCGTTCGTCGCCCTCGCCGTCGGCGTCTTCCTGCTCGGCCTCGCCGCGACGGCCACCGCCGCCACCATCGCGTACGACGCACCGCCCGGTACGACGATCGCCGTCCACCTCCCCGGCGGCGACGGCACCGCTCCGCAGACCGTGCACGTGAACCCGACCGGAGAGGACGCGTCCGGCCTGCAGGTCGTGCTCAGCATGGTCGGCACGATCAGCGGGTTCATCACGATCTTCGTCATCGCCAGCACGTTCGCCTTCGCGGTCGCGTCGCGTCGCCGCGAGATCGGGTTGCTCCGGTTGGTCGGCGCGACGCCGAAGCAGATCCGCCGGATGATCCTCGGCGAGGCGCTGGTCGTCGCGCTCGCGGCGTCCGTCACGGGCGCCGTACTGGCTCAACTCGCGACGCCGTTGCTGCTCGCGAAGGCGTCGTACACCGAACTCGCGCCCGTGAAGCTCGAACCAGCCAGCCCGTGGATCGCGCTGGCGATCGCGATGGCGATCGGGCTGGTCGTCGCGATGCTCGGCGCCCGGTCGGCCGCGCGCCGGGCCGGTCGGATCGGCGCGGTCGACGCGCTGCGCGAAGCAGCGCTGGAGCCGCCGCGGATCGGGCCGGTGCGCGTGGTGTTCGGCGTGCTGGTTCTCGCCGGTTCGATCGTGTTGCTGGCGCTGATCCGGCCGGGGACGGGTGAGGGGGTGGTGCCGCTGGCAATGTTCACGCCGATGCTGCTCGTCGTCGCGCTCACGCTGCTCGCGCCGCTGGTCGTCCCGACGGTCGGTCGCCTGCTGGCCATCCCGCTGGTTGCGTGGACGAACGTGTCCGGTCGGCTCGCGAAGAGCAACGTCGTCGCGGCACCGCGTCGTACGGCGTCCTTGGCCGCGCCGATCCTGGCCATCTCCGCGATCGCGGGCTCGATGGTCCTCACCCTGAGCTTCGCCGCCGACGCGTCCACGGCGAGCATCCGCGACACCCTGCTCGCCCCGATCGTCGTCACCAGCTCAGAAGATCTGCAAGAGCAGATCAACAAGACTCCCGATGTCTCCGCCGTGGACGGAGCGATCCCACTGACGATGATCCGAACAGACGCCGACTCCGCCGACCTGGAGAGCGCCGAGGGCATCGACACCACCGTCGCTCCCCGCGCACGCCGCCTGGAAGCACTGTCCGGCGACCTCGCGGGGCTCGGCAAGCCCAATTCCGTTGCCATTAGCAAGGAACTCGCCGGCTTCGAGGGCTACAAGGTCGGCTCCGACATCCCCGTCACCTTCCTCGACGGCAGCTCCACCCACCTGAAGGTCGTCGCCGTCATCCGTACGGCGCTCGAGGTCAACGCCTCGATGCTCGTCTCCCAGGAGTTCGCCCGCGCGCACGACCCGAAGGCCCAACCGACCCGCTGGTTCGTCATCCCCGAGCCCGGCGCCGACACCGGCAAGCTGATCGACGCACTCAACACCGTCCCCGCAGCACACGCCGTGCCGGCCACCACCTGGGAAGCCGAACAAGGCCAAGGCGTCCGCGACGGCAACCAGCTCGGCCTGGTGCTGCTGCTCGGCCCCGCCGCCCTCTACAGCGCGATCGCCATCGTCAACACGCTGCTGATGGGCAGCCTCCAACGCGGCCGCGAGTTCGTCACCTCCCGCCTGCTCGGCGCGACCCCAGCACAGATCCGCCGGATGGTCCTCTGGGAATCCACTCTGGTCGGCGCCGTCGCCCTCACCCTCGGCACCGTCATCACCGTCACCGTCGGCGCCCTCATCCGCCACGCGATGAGCGAAGGCCTCACCGACGTCCCGACCACGGTCCCCTGGGGCACCCTCCTCGGTATCGGCGCGATCTGCCTGATCCTCACCGCCGGCTCGGCGCTGGCCCCCACCGCCTTCATCCTCCGCAACTCCCACCCGTCGGCCGCGACCGAGTAACACCCGGCGACCCCCGGCACAAACCCTTCGAACCTCACGACAACCCCGCGGTACCGGCCCCCGGCGTCCCGACGATCGTTCCACCGGTCCGGGCCGGTGGAACGATCCACCCGCTTCGCAGACCGGCCAACAGGAAGGACGAATCATGCGCACCCGCATCATCGCCGGCGCCCTGCTCACCGCCGGCCTCCTGGCCACCCCGGCCACCGCTCTGGCCGACTCGGTCCGGATCACCGGAGACGAAACCGGCTCGGTCCGCATCACCGGCGACGAAACCGGTTCGGTCCGGATCACGGGCGACGAGACCGGCTCCGTCCGGATCACCGGCCTGCAGGCCTGACCAATCGGTGCCGGGGTCCCCGCGGGCGGGGGGGACCCCGGCACCACCCGGCGGTCGCCCGCCGCGGTTGTCGGCGGCTCGTCGTAAGGTAAGCGCGGTCAGGCCGGGTCGCTGCCGTGGAATCCGGTGGTGACCAGGGACAATGGGCGCTGCCGCCGGACCGTCGCGGCAGGCACAGCAGCACGTACCGAGGAGCTCGCAGACCCGCATGGCACGCCGTACCAGCACCACCGCCGAACCCGAGGACTTCGAGGAGCGCATTCTCGACGTCGACGTCTCCGACGAGATGCGCACCAGCTTCCTGGAGTACGCCTACTCGGTGATCTACTCCCGGGCGCTGCCGGACGCCCGGGACGGCCTCAAGCCGGTGCAGCGGCGGATCCTGTTCTCGATGGCGGAGAACAACATCCGCCCCGACCGCGGCCACGTGAAGAGCGCCCGTGTCGTCGGTGAAGTGATGGGTAAGTACCACCCGCACGGCGACGGCGCGATCTACGACGCGTTGGTCCGTACGGCGCAGCCGTGGTCGATGCGCGTCCCGCTGATCGACGGCCACGGGAACTTCGGCTCCCTCGACGACGGCCCCGCCGCCATGCGGTACACCGAGTGCCGGATGGCGCCGCCCTCGCTGGCGATGACCGACGGCCTCGACGAGAACGTCGTCGACTTCAAGCCGAACTACGACGGCCGCGAGGAAGAGCCGTCGGTGCTGCCGGCCGCCTTCCCGAACCTGCTCGTCAACGGCGCCACCGGCATCGCGGTCGGTATGGCGACCAACATGGCGCCGCACAACCTGATCGAGGTCGTGCAGGCCCTGCGGCACCTGATCAAGACGCCGAACGCCGACCTCGACGACCTGATGCGCTTCATCCCCGGCCCGGACCTGCCGACCGGCGGCAAGATCGTCGGCCTGGAAGGCATCAAGGACGCCTACGCGGGCGGCCGCGGCAGCTTCAAGATGCGGGCCACCGCCCGGATCGAGAACGTCACCCCGCGCCGCAAGGGCATCGTGGTCACCGAGCTGCCGTACACGGTCGGCCCGGAGAAGGTGATCGAGAAGATCAAGACGCTGGTCCAGGCCAAGAAGCTGCAGGGCATCGCCGACGTCAAGGACCTGACCGACCGCAGCCACGGCACCCAACTGGTGATCGAGGTCAAGAACGGTTTCGTCCCCGAGGCCGTGCTGGAGCAGCTGTACAAGCTGACCCCGCTCGAGGACTCGTTCTCCATCAACGCGGTCTGCCTGGTCGACGGCCAGCCGCGCACGCTCGGCCTGAAGGAGCTGCTCGAGGTCTACCTGGAGCACCGCTCCGAGGTGACCCGGCGGCGCAGCGAGTTCCGCAAGAAGAAGGCCGAAGACCGCCTGCACATCGTCGACGGCCTGCTGATCGCGATCCTCGACATCGACGAGGTCATCCAGATCATCCGGACCAGCGACGACGCGGCCGCCGCGCGGACCCGGTTGATGGACATCTACGACCTGTCCGAGGTGCAGACCAACTACATCCTGGACATGCCGCTGCGCCGGCTGACCAAGTTCTCCAAGCTCGAGCTGGACACCGAGAAGGCCGAGCTCGAGGCGACGATCGAGAAGCTGGCCGCGATCCTCGCGAACGAGCCGCTGCTGAAGAAGATCGTCGGCGACGAGCTCGCCGAGATCGCGAAGACCTACGGCACCCCGCGCCGTACCGTGCTGCTGGAGTCGTCCGGCGCGGCCAAGACCGCCGCCGTACCGCTCGAGGTCACCGACGACCCGTGCTGGGTGCTGATGAGCTCGACCGGTCTGCTGGCCCGCACCAACGGCGTCGAGCCGTTCGGCGAGGGTGACGGCCGGGCCAAGCACGACGCGATCGTGTCCGCGATCAAGAGCACAGCCCGCGGCCAGTACGGCCTGGTCACCAGCGCCGGCCGGCTGATCCGGCTGGACTCGCTCGACCTCCCCGCCGTACCGACGACCGCGAGCGCGCCCAACCTCCAGGGCGGCGCGCCGATCCCCGAGTTCGTCGAGCTCGAGCCCGGCGAGCGCGCCCTCGCGCTGACCACGATGGACCCCGAGTCCGTCGGCCTGGCCGTCGGTACGGCGACCGGCGTGGTCAAGCGGATCGTGCCGGACCACCTGAGCAACCGCGACTCGTGGGAGGTCATCCGGCTCGCCGACGGCGACGAGGTCGTCGGCGCGGTCGAGCTGACCACCGGTGAAGAGGAGCTCTGCTTCATCGCCAGCGACGCCCAACTGCTGCACTTCAGCGCCTCGGCGGTCCGCCCGCAAGGCCGTACGGCGGGCGGCATGGCGGGCATCCGCCTGTCGGCCGGCGCCAAGGTCGTGTACTTCGGCGCGGTCGACACCGCCCGCGAGGCGCACGTCGTCACGATCGCCGGCTCGTCGTCGGCCCTGCCCGGCACTGAGGTCGGCGCGGTCAAGGTGACGCCGTTCAGCGAGTACCCGGCCAAGGGCCGTGCGACCGGTGGTGTCCGGTGCCAGCGCCTGCTCAAGGGTGAGGACGGGCTGCTGTTCGGCTTCATCGGTACGGCGCCGGTCAAGGCCAGCGCGACCAGCGGGGCGCCGGTGGAACTGCCGCCGATCGACCCGCGGCGCGACGGTTCCGGCGTACCGGTCGCCCAGCCGATCGCCGCCTGCGCCCCGGACCTGGCAGGCTGACCCCATGAAGAGACTGGTCGCGGTCGGTGCGGTGCTCGTGCTCGCGCTGACCGGCTGCAGTGACAAGAAGGACGGGGGCGGCAGCGGCAAGTCCGGCGACGACCCGGTGGCGCTGCTGACCGACGTGAAGAAGACGATCGACGAAGCGGCCAGCGTGCACGTCGTACTGACCGGGCGGGACCTGCCGGACACCGCGCAGACGCTGGCCAACGGCGACGGCGTCGCGACGCACGCGCCGGCGTTCAAGGGCAAGCTGACCGTGCGCGCGGCCGGCTCGCCGATCGACGCCGAGGTGGTCGCGGTCGGCGGCAAGGTCTACGCCAAGCTGCCGTTCACGCCGAAGTTCATCGAACTGCCGCCGTCGCAGCTCGCCGGCCTCGGCGCGCCCGACCCGGCGATCCTGCTCGACCCGGCCAAGGGCGTCACCGCGGTGCTGCCGACGCTGAAGGACCCGGTGATCAAAGGTGAGACCCGGGACGGCGCGAAGGTGCTGACCGAGATCACCGGCGCGGTCCAGGGCAAGACCCTGCAGGGCATCTTCCCGAAGGCGCCGGCCGACCAGGACTTCCCGAGCAGCTTCAAGATCGACAAGGACACCAAGCAGCTGGTGTCGGCGACGATCACGGGCCCGTTCTACGACGGCGCCACCAGCAGTTACGACCTCACCCTCGACCGGTACGGCGAACAGGTGGAGATCACCAAGCCGTGACGCCGGCCGCGTGCGTGACCGCGCCCTCGCCGCTCGCGTTCCCGCCGGAGCACGCGTGAGCGCGCCCGCGCCGTCCGCCACCTCGGCGGCCGGGTCTCCGCGCGCGCGGCTGACGCTCGCGTCGATCGCGGTGGCGTTCGCGGCGGCTGACACCTACGTCGTCGTCCTGGCGTTGCCGGACATGATGTCCGGGGTCGGCCTGTCGGCTGACCAGCTCCAGCGGGCGGCGCCGATCATCTCCGGATTCCTGCTCGGCTACATCGCGGTTCTGCCGTTGATCGGCCGGATCACCGACGTGGTCGGCCGGACGCCGGTCCTGGTCGGCGCGCTCCTGCTGTTCGCCGTCGGCTCGCTGATCACCGCCGCGGCGTACGACCTCTCGCTCGTCGTCACCGGTCGTTTCCTGCAAGGCATCGGCGGCGGAGGCCTGGTCCCGGCGACCCTCGCGCTCGTCGCCGACCTCTGGCCACCCGCCAAACGCGGACTCCCGCTCGGCATCGTCGGTGCCGTCCAGGAACTCGGCTCGGTCCTCGGCCCGCTGCTCGGCGCCGCCGTACTGGCCGTCGCCGACTGGCGCTACATCTTCTGGCTCAACCTCGTCGTCGCCGTCGTCCTCGCCGTCCTCCTCCGCGGCCGCCAACGCCCACCGATCTCAGCCGCCGTCGGCCTCCTCGCCTGCATCGCGCTCGGCCTCACCCTCACCGCTCCCGAGCGACTGGCCACCGGCGTCACGCTGGGTCTCCCGTTCGTTCCCTTCACCGGCGAGTCCCGCCTCCTGACCCCGATCGGCGTCGTCACCGCGGTCCTCCTGATCGCCTGGCTCGCGCTGCTCCTCCGCAAGACCGACCTGCGCGCCCTGGCCCAGATCGACCTCGTCGGCGCCCTCCTGCTCGCCCTCGCCCTGGCCGGCGTCGTACTGGCCTTCGCCACCGCCGATCCCGAGCGCGAGGTCCTCTCCCCCGCCGGCCCGTGGCTACTGGTCGGAGCAGCCGTCTTCGCGATCGCCTTCGCCGCCTGGCAACGTCGTACTCCGCGCGCGATCATCCCCGCAGGCCTCCTCCGCGACAAAGCAGCCTGGGGATCTCTCCTGGTCAGCTTCCTCGTCGGCGCCGCGCTGATCGCGGCGCTCGTCGACATCCCCGTCTTCGCCCGTACGACGCAAGGCGGCGGCCAGCTCGCCGCCGCGCTCGTCCTCGTCCGCTTCCTGATCGCCCTCCCGCTCGGCGCGGTCGCCGGCGGCTGGCTCACCCGGCGGTACGGCCTCGGCCTGATCACCGCCGCCGGGCTCGCGCTGGCCGGACTGATGTTCGTCCTGATGGCGTTCTGGGGCCGTGACGCGCTCGACGGCGTACCGGCGACGCTGGTCCTACTCGGTTGTGGCTTCGGCTTCGGACTCGCGCTGTCGCCGGTCAACACGGCGATGCTCGGCGCCACACCGCAGGACAGTCACGGCCTGGTCAGCGCGCTGGTCGTCGTCGCGCGGATGGTCGGCATGCTCGTCGGCGTCTCGGCGCTGACCGCGATCGGACTCCGCCGGTACTACGCGCTCGCCGAGGACATCCCCTCGCCGAACGAGCTGTGCCCGTCCAGCCCCGGCACCTGCCGGCCGTTCGTCGACGCGCTCCGCGAGGCGGCGATCGCCCAGGTCCACACCATCTTCGCCGGCGCCGCAGTCTGCGCGCTCGCGGCCGCCGTAGTCGCGCTCGTCCTACTCGGCCGACGCCGCGCCGACCACAGCTGACCACCGCCACGGGCGACCCCGGCCGCGCCGGGTTGTCCACGGGTGACGACCGTCATGGGGAACCCGGCCCAGCTCGCGTAACGTTGGGGGTTGTGAGTGGACCCTTACTCGGCCGACCCGAGCTCTGCTCGGCGATCTGCCGGGAACTGAACGAGCCGATGCCCGGCACGGCCGTCGAGGCCGCCGGGTGGGTTGTCGTCGAACAGCCCGGCCCGTGGGGTGCCAAGGTCGCCACGCAGAGTCATCTCGACGCCGAGTTCGGGGCGCGGATCGACGCGAAGTGCAAGAAGGCCGACCTGCGGTTCGGCACGATCCGCCGTCCGGGCAAGCACGCGGACGCCGTACCGCGCGCTCGTCAGGTGTACGTCGCCAGTACGGCGCCCGGCCGCTGCTGGCTGCTCGGCGGCTGCGTCGACGATCCCGTGCAGCTCGACGAGCTCGACCTGGATGCCGTACGCCGCGGCGACGTCGACGCCGTACTGGCCTCGCTGCCCGAGCTGTCGCCCGTAGCGCAGCCGGTGCTGCTGGTCTGCACCAACGGCAAGCGCGACGAGTGCTGCGCGATCCTCGGCCGGCCTCTTGTCGCCGGGCTCGCGGAACGCGCGCCAGGCCGGGTGTGGGAGTCGTCGCACCTGAGTGGACACCGATTCTCCCCGACGGCGGCCGTGCTGCCGGCGGGGACCTTGCACGGCCAGCTGACCGTCGAGTCCGCGGTCGCCGTGCTCGACGCCGCGGACCGCGGTGAAACAGTTGTGGAAACGCTGCGTGGACGGTCCGCCTGGACCAAGCGCGGCCAAGTCGCCGAGATCGCCGTCCGCAACCTCACTGGCGAGGTTGTCCTGGACGCACTCAGCGTCGTCGCGGAGGAGCTGGACACCGTCACCGTCGCCCACACCGACGGCCGGTCCTGGCAGGTCCAGGTGACCAGCGAGTCCGCCGACCCTCCCCGCCCGGAATCCTGTGGAAAGGAGCCTTTCGCCATGTCGATCCTGCGTGCCGGCACCGTAGTTCCGGGTGGTCCCCGATGAGCGCCGAGGGGCCGGTCCCCGGCTTCGAGGACCTCCTCGCGGCCAACGCCGACTATGCCAAGAACTTCTCGTACGGCGGCTTCGACGGCATCGCGCATGCCGGCGTCGGCGTCGTCACCTGCATGGACTCCCGCATCCCGCCGCTGGAGCTGCTCGGCCTCAAGCCCGGCGACGCCAAGGTCCTCCGCAGCGCCGGCGGCCGCGTCACCGAACTGACGATGACCGGCCTCGTGCTGGGCGTCCACCTGCTCGGCGTCCGCCGCATCATGGTCATCCCGCACACCCGCTGCGCGATGGCGTCGATGACCGAGGACCAGATGCGCGAGAAGGTCGAGAAGGCCTCGGGCCTCCCCGCGGCGTACCTGACCCTCAACGTCATCCCGGACCAGCTGGAAGCCCTCCGCCACGACGTGGCCGCCGTCCGCGAACACCCGCTGATCGGCGAAGACGTCCTGGTCGGCGGCTTCATGTACGACGTGGACGACGGCCACCTGCAGCAGATCGTCTAGTCATCCGAGCGGCCGCCAGGGTCGCTGGACAACCGCCCTCGTCACCTGACACCTCTCAAGTACCAGCGCCTGATCGGTGGCCGGTACTTGAGAGGTGTCGGCCTGGTCGGTGACTGCGCGTGAGGTGCTCGACGGCCGGCGGTCCCGCCCGACGACGGCACCACCGCGCGCCCGCGAAGCGTGGCGCTCCGGGGCGACCGGCCCCCTCCCCACCCCACGTGCTAGCCGACGACGACCTTGCCGGTGTCCAGTTCGTAGTACGCACCGACCAGCTTCACCTTGCCGGACTTCTCCAGCGGGCCCAGCACCGGTGACTTCCGGAGTTCGGCAAGGACGTGTTGCACATTCGCGCGTACGGCGTTGTCCAGCCTGTCCCCCGGCCGTCCAGCCACCTGCTGGACGGCCGGGGACAGCGTGTCGACCAGGTAGCCGATCTCGCCCGCGTGGTCGCCGGTGCGGTGGCTGTCCATCGCCTTGATCGTCGCGTCGATCGCGCCGCAGCGCTGGTGCCCGAGCACCATCAGCAGCGGCGTCTTCAACTCCGCGACGCCGAACTCCAGGCTCCCCGTCACCGAGTGGTCCAGCGCCTCACCAGCACTCCGTACGACGACCAGATCACCGAGCCCCCGGTCGAAGACCAGCTCGATCGGCACCCGGGAGTCCACGCACCCGATCACCGTGGCAAACGGTTGCTGACCTTTGCTCACGGCAACTCTTCGGTCGAGTCCCTCGTCGATCGCTTCGGTGCGGTTGGCAACAAATCGCGCGTTGCCCTCCAGCAGCCGCTGCAGCGCCTGATCCCCAGTGGTGACAGGCGGTTCGACCACCGGCGCGGCGTTGTTCGGCTGACTCGAAGGACCGGTCGACCCCGAGGCCGACGGCGTACCGGTGTCCTGACAGGAGCTCAGTGTCAGCACCCCCAAGCTGGCGCCGAGAGTGGCGCCCAACGCGTTGGACAGGAAGCGGCGGCGGGACGGCGGAGGCGGAATGCTCACAGGGGTTCTCCTCACGGGCGGCGGAGCTGGGCGACCCCGCGTTCCGAAAGTAGCGCATTGCATACTGTCTGCAATACCCGCGACAGCCCACGAAGTCCGGCCGGAGCCGCCAGAACCTGATAGGAACTCCTTATGAGACTCCGCCCAAGCTCTCTTTCCCGATCCCTGATGGTCGGCGCGCTGGCCCTCAGCACCGTCCTGACCGCGACTCCCGCACCCGCCGCGATCGCCGTCCAGAGCCCGGCCCACCCGCAGGACCTGCACAAGTCCTGCTTCGACGCCGCCGTCACCGGCACCGTCGAGGAGCAACGCCTCGACAACGGCGTCCAGGGCGGGCCGTCGGTCCCCGCCCAGATCCTGGCCCGGTCCGGCTTCGACAAGCAGGTGAAGCTCTTCAGCCACCTGCTCTGCGCCGCGCCCAACAAACTGGCCGCGCGACTCGTCGTACGCGCCCAAGCCGAAGCACTCTGGCGTACGGCGACCTACCGCGCCCAGCACGCCCAGACCGCGCCGGCCCTCCCCGCCACCGACGACCGCGGCCTCTACTGGGCCCGCATCTCGATGGCCCTCGCGCTGCGCCAGTGGAAGCCGTCGTTCGGGCTCAGTACGGCGGACCGCGCCGAACTGATCCGCAGCCTGGAGTACTCGTCTCGCGGGATCACCAGCACCCGGTTCTCCCCCGGCGTTCGCAAGATCCTGGTGACCGGCTTCGACCCGTTCACGCTCGACGCGGACATCCGGATCGGCAACCCGTCCGGCGCGAACGCGCTCTCCCTCGACGGTCAGCGCTGGCGTGTGGGCGGTACGACGTACGAGATCCAGACCGTCGTCTTCCCGGTCCGCTACACCGACTTCGACGAGAACATGGTCGAGGACGCGCTCGCGCCGCACTACCGCCGCGGCCCGCAGCACGCGGACCTCGTGATGACCGCGAGCCAGGGCCGGGTCGGCATCTTCGACCTCGAGGTCTTCAACGGCCGGCGCCGCTCGGTCAGCTCGATCGGCGACAACAACAACCTGCTGAGCGGCGGCACGATCAACGCGCCGATCGTCTCCCCGAGCATGCCCACCGGCCCCGAGTGGCTCACCACCAGCCTCCCGACCGCGCGGATGGCGCAGGCCGACGTCGCGCCGTTCCGGACCCGCGTCAACACGTCGGTCCTGGAGATCCCCGCCGGCCAGACCCTCCCGGTCCGCCAGCCCCTGGGCCCGACCCCCGGCTCGATCGCCTCAGAGGGCGCGGGCGGCGGCTACCTCTCCAACGAGGTCGCCTACCGCAACACCCTCCAACGCGACCTCCTCGACCCGCTGATGCCGGCCGGCCACCTGCACGTCCCGGTCCTCCAGTTCGACCTCGCGAACCAGACCGAGATCACCGACCCGACGTACGAGGCCAACCGCGCCGCCATCGTCCAGGGCGCCCACGCCGTACTGCGAAAGGCACTGAGCTGATCGGGGCTGTGCTCAGCTGATCGCTCTCAGACCGGGTCGATCACGTCGAAGGCGGCCATCACCGAGTCCAGGTGGTGGTCGGCCTTCGGGCCTTCGTGGTGGTGGCCGATCTGGATCGTGCGCATCCCGGCGTTGATGCCGCCGAGGATGTCGTACGCCGGGTGGTCGCCGACCATCCAGCCGCCTTCGAGGCGAGCGCCGGTGTGTTCGGCGGCGAGCGCGAAGATCTGGCGGTCGGGCTTGCGTACGCCGGCGGCCTCCGAGATGCAGGTGTAGTCGACCGCCGTGCCGATGCCGGTGTGGTCGAGCTTCAACTGCTGCTGGACGACGGTCCCGTTGGTGATGACCGCAACCCGCCAGCCGGCCTCACGCAGCCGAGCGATCCCTTCCAGCACTTCGGGCTCGACCGAGGTGAAGAGCGGATGCTCGCGGTCGTACTCGTCGACCAACTCCCGCACGGACCGCTCGACCCCGAAGGCCTTCAGGCCGGCGAAGAGCTCCTCGCGCGGCTTGAACCCACCCTCGTCCTCCGCCAGCAACCACGCCAGCGCGTCGGCTCCCAGGCCTTCCTTCTCCACCCACCAGCCGGCCCACGCCCTGAAGGCGCCGTCACGGTCGATCAACGTGTTGTCGAGATCGAACGCCACCAGCCGCGGAACCCGCGCCGGCTTGCCGGCCGATGCCGCGAGGGACCGCCGTTCCTCCCAGTCCGCCTTGCGTATGTCGTACTCGACCTCGCCGTACTCCGCACCAGGCTCCTCGTGCGACGACGGAAAAGCTCGCGCGAACGTCAGGCCCAGCGAAGCCATCGTCGCTCGCGACCCGACGTTCACCGTCAGAGTCTGCGCGAAGATCCGCTCGAGGCCGACCTCGTCAAACCCGTACCGCAGCAGCTCCCGCGAACCCTCGCTCGCGTACCCCCGGCCCCACCGCTCCCGCAGCAGGCGATACCCGAGCTCAGCCTCCCCCTCGACCTTCGGCTGATCCGGCCCGTACGGCGGACGCAGGATCCACCACCCCACGAACCCGTCGTCATCGAACCCGACCCAGAACCCCAGCCCCGGGTTCCGTCGAGCATCCTCGAGCCGCCGCCCGTGCGCCGCCTCAACCTCACCCCGAGGTCGAGCCCGGCCACCGAGGTAGCGCATCACCTCAGGATCGGAGTCCAGCAGGACCTCCAGCTCCAGATGCTCGTCCCCCAACGGCACCAACTCCAGCCGCTCCGTCCGCAGACCCGGTTGCTCCATGCGCCGATCCTTTCACCCACCCCAGACCAACCTCAGCCCATTTACCCGACCAGCTACCAGCCACCACCCGAGGGCCGGTCCTTGGAGGAAGCACCGCGACCCAATCAAGTACCGGCCACCGCTCAGGTGGCCGGTACTTGCGAGGACAGCGCCACGGCGCAGGACACCGGCCGGCACCGGCCCAGGCCACGGGCCACGGGCCACGGGCCACGGGCGACCGACCTACCAAATACCAGCCACCGCTCAAGTGGCCGGTACTTGTGAGGAGGGCTGCCGTGAACAGCAGCGACCCCCGCGTCCTGTTCGGATCGCGGGGGTCGGGGTGCCTGTCTCAGGCGTCGATGCGGGTCTCGTCCAACTCGTAAGCACCCTGCACGATGAACTCCTTGCGCGGTGCCACGTCGTTGCCCATCAGCAGGTCGAAGACGTTCGCAGCGGCCTCGCCGTCGTCCACCGTGATGCGGCGGAGCGTGCGGTGGCGGGGGTCCATGGTGGTTTCGGCCAGCTGGTCCGCGTCCATCTCACCGAGGCCCTTGTAGCGCTGCGGGGGCTCTTTCCAGCGGACGCCCTTCTTCATCAGTTCGGCCGACTTCCGCTGGTACTCGGCGTCGCTGTACGTGTACAGGTACTTGTCCTGCCCCTTCTTCGGGTTCGTCAGCTCGAAGCGGTGCAGCGGCGGTACGGCGGTGTAGACGCGGCCCGCGTCCACCAGCGGCCGCATGTACCGGAAGAAGAGCGTGGCGAGCAGGCAGCGGATGTGGGCGCCGTCGGAGTCGGCGTCGGCCATGAAGATGATCTTGCCGTAGCGCGCCTGCTCGAGGTCGAACGTGCGGCCGGAGCCGGCGCCGACGACCTGGATGATCGACGCGCACTCGGCGTTCTTCAGCATGTCGCCGACCGACGCCTTCTGCACGTTCAGGATCTTGCCCCGGATCGGCAGCAGCGCCTGGAACTCCGAGCTGCGCGCGAGCTTCGCCGTACCGAGCGCCGAATCACCCTCGACGATGAACAGCTCGGAGCGGTCCACGTCGTTGCTGCGGCAGTCGGCCAGCTTCGCCGGCAGTGCCGACGACTCCAGCGCGGTCTTGCGGCGCTGCAGCTCGCGGTGCTGACGAGCGGCCACGCGGGTGCGTGACGCGGCAACGACCTTCTCCAGTACGGCGCGCGCCTGCGCCTTCGCCGCACCCTTGGTCGACGTCAGGAACGTCTCCAGCTCGGTCTGCACGACCTTCGCGACGATCCGCGACGCGGCCGGCGTGCCGAGCACCTCCTTGGTCTGGCCGTCGAACTGCGGCTCGGCCAGCCGGACGGTGACGACCGAGGTGAGTCCCTCGAGCACGTCGTCCTTGATGATCTCCTCGCCGCTCTTCAGCAGCCGCGTCCCGGTCAGTACGCCGGTGAACGCCTTCGACAGCGCCCGCTCGAAGCCGGCCACGTGCGTGCCGCCCTTGGGCGTGGAGACGATGTTCACGAACGACCGGACCTCGGTCTCGTACCCGTCGCCCCAGCGGACCGCGATGTCGACGTCCAGGTCGCGCTCGACGTCGGTCGGGGTCATGTGCCCGGCGTCGTCGAGCATCGGCACGGTCTCGGTGAAGTGGCCGGTCCCGGTCAGCCGGACGACCTCGGTGACCGGCTGGTCGGTGGCCAGGAACTCGCAGAACTCCGAGATCCCGCCCTCGTGCTTGAACGACTCCTCGGTCGGCTCCTCGCCACGCTCGTCGCGGATCACCAGCTCCAGGCCGGGGACCAGGAACGAGGTCTGCCGGGCGCGGGTGACCAGCTCGTCGTAGTTGAACGCGGCGTCCTTGGTGAAGACCTGACGGTCGGCCCAGTACCGGATCCGGGTCCCGGTGACACCCTTCTTGGCGCGACCGGCCTTGCGCAGACCGACGGCCGCGGTGAAGGACGCCGCGGCGCCGTCGCCGTCGAACTCGCCGGCCACCCCGCGCCGGAACGACGTGGTCCAGACCACGCCACCGCGGTCCACCTCGACGTCGAGACGCGCGGACAGCGCGTTCACGACCGAGGCGCCGACGCCGTGCAGACCGCCGGAGGCGTTGTACGAGCCGCCGCCGAACTTGCCGCCGGCGTGCAGCTTGGTGAAGACCACCTCGACGCCGCTCAGCTTGGTCTTGGGCTCGATGTCGACCGGGATGCCGCGCGCCTTGTCCCGCACCTCGACGGACCCGTCCTGGTGCAGGACGACGTCGATCCGGTCGCCGTGGCCGGCCAGGGCCTCGTCGACGGCGTTGTCGATGATCTCCCACAGGCAGTGCATCAGGCCGCGGCTGTCGGTCGAGCCGATGTACATGCCCGGGCGCTTACGGACCGCCTCCAGCCCCTCGAGCACGAGCAGGTTGCGGGCGTTGTACGTCGGGTCGAGCTCGGTACTGCGAGGCGTCGGGGCGGCCACAGGGCTCCTTCACTGGTTCACAAGCAGACATCCGTACGACGACTCCGCCGCCGTACGAGTGACAGCCTACGAGGCCCTACCCCCAAAACCTGGCAGGAGGTCGCCGTGGCCGATTTGGGTTGCCCGGCATCATGGCGGGGTACCGATCCAGCACGACGTCGGTGACAACGAGATGAAGAGGGATCCCCAGCCAGATAGGTGTTTCGGCAGATATCGATCCGGACTCGATCGCTGAGAATTACGACACTCCGGATGTGAACGCGCAGTGAGCATCCAGTGGCGCACAGTGAAAGAGGACACGCCCGACACCCGCCGGAAACAACAGATCGCCCGAATCCGAAACGATTCCCCGTCAATATGCGTCATAAGGGAACAGGTGGTTCGTCTCACATTCGGACACGCTGCACCTACCGGGAAGCGATCCGCATGTCAGGATGTTGCTATCTGGTGAGTACGGAACTAGATGAGATGAGGCCTCAAGTGACTACAGCACTCGCCCCGAGTTCGACCCTGTCGGCTGCGGACCGTTGTGACCGCTGCGGTGCGCAGGCCTACGTCCGTGTCACCCTGACCAGCGGTGGGGAGCTTCTGTTCTGCGCCCACCACGGCCGGGAGCACTCGGAGAAGCTGCGCGACATCGCTATCACCATCCACGACGAGACCGGTCGGCTCGAAGCCGTCAGCCCGGTCCCGGCCGCGGACGAGGAGCGGTAACCCCAGGCCTCGTAGGCGCCAACGACGGCGCAGACCCCACACACACTTAGCGATGGCGGTCACCCGGACAGGGTGGCCGCCATCAGTCCTGTACGGCGGCAGTCCTGGACGGCGGCCGAAAGCGGTCAGATCCGTGTCGGGTATCTCACACCATCGGTACGCCGGGCTCCGGCCCGTGCCGCCGGAACTCCTGCCACGCCCCCGCGAGCCGGTTCACTGCGTCGACAAGTACTTCCGGCGCATAGGCGAACGGCAGCCGCAGATAGTTGTCATGGTCACCGGTCGGATCCATCGCGTGCCCGGCAACGACCTCGACACCGTGCCGCAGCGCGATCTGCGCGAACACCCGCGCGTCCGTGTCCGGCAGCCGCACCCACAGCGCCGATCCCCCGGCCGGTTCCTCCCACGACCACTCGGGCAGCCGATCGCGCAGCAGTTCGCCGATGTGCGCGCGGCGTCCGGTGGCCAGGCGGGCACGTTCGGCGGTCACGTCCGCCAGTCGCGGCAACAATCGCGCGGTGAGCGCCTGGTCGATCACCGGACTGCCGAGATCGGCCAGCGCTTTGTGCCGCGCGAGCCGGTCGGCCAATGGTCGCGGCGCGCGGATCCAGCCGATCCGCAATCCGCCCCAGACCGCTTTCGACACCGACCCGATCGTCAGCACCTCCGAATTACCCGGCGCGAACGCGGCCAGCGGCGGAGGAATTTCCGGCCCGGCCGGATCGCCGGCGGAATAAGCGTTGTCCTCGACAACGACCACGCCGTACCGGCCGGCGATTTCGGCGACCTGACGACGCCGGGCCGGTGACATCAGCCGGCCGGTCGGATTGTGGAACGTCGGCATCACGAACAGCATCGCGGGCTGGTGCTCCTTGAGCGCCGCGGTCAGCAGGTCGGGCCGGATCCCGGCATCGTCCAGCGGTACGCCGACCACGCGCCCGCCCGCCGCGCCGAACAGGTCGAAGCAGCCCGGCCAGCTCGGCTGCTCGATCACGACCGCGGCACCCGTCCGCAGGTACATCTGCGTGACCAGCGCGATCGCCTGGTGCGCGCCGCTGGTGACGACGATCTCGTCCGGGCTGGTCGGCAGGCCGGACTGCTCGAAGTGCTCGGCGATCCGCCGGCGCAGCGGCTCGATGCCGCGAGGGTGGTAGCCGACGTCCTGGAGCAGCGTGGGCAGGTCGGTGCGGGCCAGGTCCTCGACCTCGGCGGCGAGGTCGGGGATGCCGGGATCGACGGCGTACGTCATCGAGATCACGTCGCCCGGACCGACCGTGATCCGGTGGAACAGCGACTCGCCGTACCCGATCGGCATCCGCTTGTCGGCGGTCGAGCGCCCGCGGCTCGCGGACCGGGCCACCGTCGTACCGCTGCCGCGTCGGCTCTCGACGAGGCCGCGGGCGCGCAGTTCGTCGTACGCCGCGACGACCGTGCTGCGGCTGACCGCGAGCGCCTCGGCGAGCCGGCGTTCGGCCGGGAGCTTCGCGCCGACCGGGAGCTCGGTCGAGCCCATCAACGCGGCGAGCGCGTCGGCGAGGCGGCGGTACAGGCCGCCGGTGCGGCCGGTCAGCCGGCGGCCGATCAGGTCGGCCAGGACTGCGGGATCTCCGGAACGGTCCACTTCTCCTCGGATTGGCTCGGGTGGACTGGACGTCGAGCGGACAGGCTAGTCGCGGAAGCAGTCCAGTTGAAGAGTGAGGGTGATGATGGGGATCGGGCAGCTGCTCGGGTTCGTCGGGGCGACCGTGGTCCTGGTCGGGATGCCGGGACCGAACAACATCTACATCTCGCTGCGCAGCCTGACCCAGGGCCGGCGCGCGGGCGTGGTGTCGGCGTTCGCGATCGAGACCGGGTCGGTGGTCTACATCCTGGTCACCGCGCTCGGGCTGGTCGCCGTACTGGAGGCTTCGCCGGAGCTGTTCACGGTCATCTCGCTGGCAGGTGCGGCGTACTTGGCGTACCTCGGTGTGAAGACCTTGCGGTCCTCTGGGAGCTCGTCCGGGCTCGGGACGCTGCGCGCGGAACCGCTCGGGCGGGTGTTCCGCGCTGGGGTGCTGGTCAATCTGCTGAATCCGAAGGCGGCGTTGTTCTTCCTTGCCTTCCTCCCCCAGTTCACGACGCGCGACGCCGGGGCCGGGCAGGTGCGGACGGAGATGCTGCTGCTCGGTCTCTCGGTGCTCGTGATCGGGCTGGCGCTCGACCTCTGTTACGCCGTCGGCGCGGCCGCGATAGGCCGGCGCTTCCGCTCGCCACGCAGTACGCAGATCCAGCGCTACCTGGCGGGCGGAAGCTATCTCGCCGTTGCTCTTGTCGCGGCTCTCACCGCGGTGAACCTCTAGCTCAAGGTGAGGCTTCCGTCGGTGTACTCGACCGTCAGAGTTCGCTCACCAACCCGCACACCGTCAAGGCGCAGCGACCTCCAGGGGAAGTCGCTCGCGGGCGTGATGTCGAGGGTGCCGGCCGGGACGTTGGGTTCGATGCCGAGCGCCGCCACGATCACCGCAACAGCTGACGCGGCTGCCCAGGCCTGAGGCCGGCAGGACAGCGGGTACGGCGTGGGGCTGCTCTCCTCCCCCGCGCCTGCGCCGCCGTACAGCTCGGGCAGGCGGTAGCCGAACGACTCCGCGGCCTCCAGCAGACCGCGCGTGTACGTCGTCGCGATGGTCGCCTGGGCGGCGGCGTACAGGCCTTTGACGGTCATCGCGGTGTCGTGCGGCCAGACGCTGCCGGTGTGATAGCCGAGCGGGTTGAAGCCGGTCATCTCGGTCGTCAACGTGCGCAACCCGAAGCCGGAGTCGAGCTGCCTGTCGCCGAGGAGCGCGGCGACAGTTGCTTCCTCGTCAGCGTCGAGCAGTCCGGTGCCGAGCAGATGCCCCATGTTAGACGCCGGCCCCGCGACCGGCCGCTTGGCCCCGTCGAGCGCGATCGCCGGATACCCGTCAACCCAGAACTTCTCCCTGAACCTGGTCTTGAGGTCAGCCGCCCAGATCCGCCACTCTTCGGCGCCGTCCTCATCGAAAGCATCCAACAGTTCTGCCCCTGCCAAAGCTGCTGCGTAGGAGTAACCCTGAACTTCACACAGGGCGATCGGGGCGGTGGCGATGGTCCCGTCGGGCCACTGGACCGAATCGCTCGAGTCCTTCCAGCCCTGGTTGGCCAGGCCGTGGCCGGTCTCGTCGATGTACTCGAAGAACCCGTCGCCGTCGGGATCGGCGTACTCGCGCATCCAGGTGAGCGCCCGCTGCAGGTTCGGCAGCAGCGCGCGGACCTCGTCGGCGGGCATGCCCCAGCGCCACGCCTTGTGAAGCGTCGTGATCCAGAGCTGGGTCGCGTCGTGCGTTCCGTAGTACGCCGCCGGCAGCACGAGGCCGTTGCCGTGATCGGCGACCTCGGCGCGGAGTTCGTGCGGGATCTTGCCCGGCTGCTCGGCCGCGTCGGCATCCACCTTGCTGCCCTGCCATGCGGCGAGCGCGCGCAGGGTGCCCGCGGCAAGCTCCGGATCGACGGGAATCAGCATCCCCGAGGAGATCAGGGAGTCGCGCCCGAAGAGCGTCAGGTACCAAGGCGGTCCGGCGCCGAGGTAGCGCTCTCCCCCGGCTCCCGAGGTCGCGCTGCCCGTCCCGAGCTGGAGGGCGGCGAGGTCGTCGAGTGAGCGGCGGAGCCAGCGTTCGACCCTGGTGTCCGAGCAGGAGAACGCGATCTCGTCGTACGTCGGACGCTCGTCCGGCGGCTTGATCTCGAAGCCGGTCGCCGCGGGGAACTCCGCGGTCACCCGGAGCGTGACCGTCGACTCGTCACCGGGCTTGAGCTGCAGTTGCCACTCCATTCCGCCGTCATCGAGCGCCGGCTCGAGATCGGCGAGAGCGCTGACTCGCGTTCCTGCCTTCTCCCAGGACAACCCGCCGCCGTCGGCCACAGCAGTCAGCGCGGGAAGATCCGCGGCCGCCTCGCTCCGGACCTCGGCGGTCCCGGCAAGATCAGTGCCGAGAGCAACCTTCAACGTGCAGTCGACGGTGAGATGCGAGTTGTTGACCACCGTCAGCTGCTCGGTCAGCCCCTCGCCGTCGACCGTCCGGGTACGCCGCAGGCGAACCGTCGGGTCGTGCCCGCCGTCGCCGAGTCCCTCTACGACAGCCCCGAACACCGTCACACCGCCCCGGGCGGAGCCCGTGGTGGTGGGGCGGGCGGCCGCCTGCCCGTCCCCGGCGGCGCTCGCGCCGGAGCGCGTGGCGACCGGGTGGCGACCGGCGACCGCCGACTCGTCGACGTGCACCGCCAGTGGCTCGCGGCCGTCGACGGTCACCACCATCCTCGACAGGATCCGGCGGTCCCGGGCGTACACACCCTCGGCTCCGGTGCCGGTGAGTTGGCCCGAGCGCGGGGACAGCACCACCCACGGTGCGGCAAGTGTGGTGACCAGTTCATGAAGGGCAGCCATGCGTCCACACTAAGCGGAGCGTTTTACGGCACAGTGGTGGGCGTGAACTCCGTTGCGACGTTCCTGGTCGGCGTGGCGATCTTCGTCGGCATCATCGGCATCGTGGTCCCGGTGCTGCCCGGGGCGCTGCTCAGTCTCGCCGCGATCCTGATCTGGGCGCTGGAGGAACAGAGCCCGACCGGCTGGATCGTGCTGGCCGCGGCCGTCGTCCTGATCGGTGCGAGCCAGGTGGTGAAGTACATCGTCCCGGAGCGCCGGCTCCGCGAGTCCGGCGTACCACGACGGTCGATGTTCGTCGGCGTGCTGCTCGGGATCGTCGGGTTCTTCGTGATCCCGGTGGTCGGCATGTTCGTCGGGTTCCCGCTCGGCGTCTACCTGTCCGAGCGGCAGCGCCTCGGCACGCACCCGGCCGCCTGGACCTCCACCAAGCACGCGCTGCGCGCGACCGGCCTGTCGATCCTGATCGAGTTCGTCGGTACGGCGCTCGCGGCCGCGGTCTGGCTGGTCGCGGTCCTGTTCCTGGTCTGACTCCGACCTTGACTCCGACTCCGACTGCCAGGGTTTTGCCAGGCGGGCGGGAGGCTCGTCTCAGGTCGGCGTCGCAGGGTGGGACGACCAGTACCAGGTGACGGCCTGGTACGTCGTACCGGGAGGCAGTTGCAGATGGCGTCGTTCGAGAAACTCTCCGACAAACCGTGGCGGATCGTCGGCACCGTCGCGGCGGTGGTCGTCACCACGGCGGCCGGCGGAGTCGCCTGGGCCACCACCAACGCCGACCCGTCCCCCTCGCCGTCTCCGTCGGCCAACCCGTCGGCGTCGCCCTCGGCACCCGCCGACCCGGCCAAGCCGGGTCCCGGTGGACCGGGCGGTCCCGGCCGGCACGGCGAGCTCGGGCTCGGGGTGGGTGCGCTGCACGGCGAGTTCGTGGTCGAGAAGGAAGGCGGCGGCTACCAGACCGTCGCCACCCAGCGCGGTGAGGTCACCGCGGTCAGCAAGGACAAGCTCACGGTGAAGAGCGCGGACGGCTACAGCCGCGAGTACACGCTGACCGAGGACACCCTGGTGAACGCGGCCCGCGACGGGATCGACGACGTGAAGACCGGCAACCAGGTCACCGTGTCGGCGGTCGTCGCGAACAACGTCGCCACCGCGACCACGGTCAACGACGGGACCACCCGCGACGCGGCCCGCGAGAAGTGGGGCCTCAAGCGCGGTCCCCGCTGACGGCGGGCGCTCCCTCCGGCGACACGCCGGAGGGAGCCGCCCCGGAAAGCCGTGGGACTCACAGCCGATTGCCAGGAAGCTTCCAGCCTTCCCACGGGTGCCGGGGGCAGACTGAACCCATGAGCCCGCATCTTCTCGTGGTCGACGACGAGCCCAACATCGTCGAACTGCTGTCCGCGAGCCTGCGCTTCGCCGGGTACGACGTGACCACGGCGACGCACGGCGCCGAGGCACTGAAGAAGGCCCGCGAGGTCGAGCCCGACCTCGTCGTACTGGACGTGATGATGCCCGGGCTCGACGGTTTCGAGGTGGTCCGGCGGCTGCGCGGAGAGGACCGGCACGTCCCGGTGCTCTTCCTGACCGCCCGGGACGCCGTCGAGGACAAGGTGCTCGGCCTGCACACCGGCGGCGACGACTACGTGACCAAGCCGTTCAGCCTCGACGAGCTGGTCGCGCGGGTGCGCGCTCTCCTGCGCAGGTCCGGGCACCGCGAACAGGCCGCGACCGAGCCCGCGATTCTCAAGTACGCCGACCTCGAGCTCAACGAGGACAGCTACGAGGTGTTCAAGGCCGGTGAGGCGGTGCAGCTGTCGCTGACCGAGTTCAAGTTGCTGCGCTGCCTGCTGGAGAACGCCGAACGGGTGATGTCGAAGGGCCAGATCCTGTCGGCGGTCTGGAACTACGACTTCGCCGGTGACGCCGGCGTGGTCGAGTCGTACATGTCGTACCTGCGCCGCAAGGTCGACACCGGCGACCAGAAACTGCTCCACACCGTGCGCGGCGTCGGCTACGTCCTCCGTACGCCGAGAGGCCCCAACTGATGGCCTCGCTGACCAGTTGGCGCGGCCACCGACGCCTGACCGAGCGCTACCCGCTCCGCGTCACCATCGTCCTGGTCCTGCTCACCCTGGTCACCGCCGCACTCCTGGCCTCGGGCCTGGTCGCCACGACGATCATGCGCGGCTACCTGATCGACCGCGTCGACACCCAACTCACCGACGCCTCCAAGCAGTTGGTGAACCGGCCGCCCGGCAGCCGCCCGCACCTCGGTCGCGGCGAGCCACCGCCGCCGCGCCTGCCGAGTGTCTTCGTCGTCCAGCAGTACCTGCCCGACGGCACCGAGATCGAGAACGGCCGGCTGAGCGAGCCGCTGGGGCAGTCCGTGACGCAGCCCGCCCTACCGTCCCTGACCCTGACCCAGGTCGTTGCGAAGGGCAACCAGCCGTTCGACACCAGTTCGACCTCCGGCAGCGAGACCTGGCGAGTGGTTGCCGTGCCGCTTCCCAACGGCGCCGGCTACCTGATGATCGGGCAGAGCCTGAACGACATGGACCACACGATCGAGCAGCTCGTCGGCGTGCAGATCGCGGCCGGTGTCATCCTGCTCGTCCTGCTCGCAGGCGTCGGCACGTACGTCGTACGGCGAAGTCTGCGCGGCCTCGAGGACGTCGAGCACACCGCCGTCGCCATCGCCGGCGGCGACCTGAGCCGACGTGTCCCCCAGCGGGACCCACGCACGGAGGTCGGCCGGCTGTCGCTCGCCCTGAACCAGATGCTCGGCCAGATCGAGACCGCCTTCGCCCAGCGCACGGCCAGCGAGTCGGCGGCCCGGCGGTCGGAGGAGTCCGCTCGGCGCTCGGCCGAAGTCGCCCGCCAGTCCGAAGAGGTCGCACGGCGTTCCGAGGATCACGCACGCCAGTCCGAGGATCGGATGCGCCGCTTCGTCGCCGACGCCAGTCATGAACTACGCACACCGCTGACCTCGATCCGCGGATTCGCCGAACTCACCCGGCAGCGCGGCGGCGCAGTGGAGCCGGCGACGATGAAACGGATCGAGGACGAGGCCAAGCGGATGGGCCTGCTCGTCGACGACCTGCTCCTACTCGCCCGGCTCGACCAGCAGCGGCCGTTGCAGTACCAGCCCGTCGACCTGCTCACGCTCGCCGGCGACGCCGTCCACGACGTCGAAGCCGTGCAGCCGGAACGCAAGGTCAGCCTGCGCATCCTCCCGAACTCCGGCGCACCCGTGGTCGACGGCGACGAAGCGCGCCTGCGGCAGGTCCTCGGCAACCTGGTGAGCAACGCCCTGCACCACACACCGATCGACGCGCCGGTCACGGTCTCGGTCGGGACGCGCGACGGGTACGCCGTACTGGAGGTCGCGGACACCGGGCAGGGCCTCAACGACGAGCAGAAGGCCCGCGTGTTCGAGCGCTTCTACCGCGCGGACTCCGCCCGGACGAGAGTCACCGGCGGCTCCGGCCTCGGGCTCTCGATCGTCGCCGCCCTCGTCGCGGCGCACCGAGGAAACGTCGCAGTGACCGACACCCCGGGCGGCGGCGCAACCTTCACCGTCTCGCTGCCGCTGACGGACTAGAGCACCGGGAAGCTCCGGTTCGCCGACTCGCCGTGCTCGAGGACCTCGGCGGCCGGCCCGAGGATCTTGGAGTCGACGACACCGACCAGCTCGTGGTCCTTGTCCGAGTAGTCGAACAGCGAGAGCACGTGCCGCATCGCCTCCAGGCGCGCGCGCTTCTTGTCGTTGCTCTTCACCACGGTCCACGGCGCGTGCGGCGTGTCGGTGTAGTGGAACATCGCCTCCTTGGCCTCGGTGTAGTCGGCCCACTTGTCGAGCGAGGCGAGGTCGGTCGGCGACAGCTTCCACTGCCGGACCGGGTCGATCTGGCGGATCGTGAACCGGGTCTGCTGCTCGGCCTGCGACACCGAGAACCACAGCTTCACCAGCAGGATGTCCGACCGGACCAGCATCCGCTCGAACTCCGGCGCCTGCCGCATGAACTCCAGGTACTCGTCCTCGCCGCAGTACCCCATCACCCGCTCCACGCACGCGCGGTTGTACCAGGACCGGTCGAACAGCACCATCTCGCCGGCGGCCGGCAGGTGCTCGACGTACCGCTGGAAGTACCACTGGGTCTGCTCACGCTCGGTCGGCTTCTCCAGCGCGACGATCCGCGCACCGCGCGGGTTGAGGTGCTCCATGAACCGCTTGATCGTGCCGCCCTTGCCGGCGGCGTCGCGGCCCTCGAACACGATCACGAGCTTCTTCTTCGAGCGCTTCACCCAGTACTGCAGCTTGAGCAGCTCGATCTGCAGCAGCCGCTTGTCCCGGTCGTAGACCTCGCGACTCAGGCGTTCGCCGTACGGGTAACCCTCGCGCCAGGTGTCGACCGGCGTACCGTCGGCGCGCAGCAGCACCGGGTCGTCGTCCTCCTCGTCGAGGACGCGGAAGCCGAGCTCTTGGACGAGGTCAGGGGTGTTCATGAGCCCTAGGTTCACCGCGAGCGATGAACCCGGGGGATCCTCGTGATGAACAGTGTCAGCGGCGGCGGACCTTGACCGTGCTGTCGCGACGAGTGATCGGTACGCCGTCGCGCATCACCTGCGCGCGGTCGTGCACCTCGCTGACCAGCACCTCCCACTCGCCGTCGGCCAGCGCCAGGCTCTCGATCACCTCGTCGGGCGTCGGGAAGTGGATATCGGGATGCGGGTTGTGCTCACCCGGCGGGAACCCCATGTGCCCCTCGATCAGCAGCACTCCCCCAGGCGCGACCACGCCGGCGGCGCTCCGCAGGATCGCGTCGCGGTCCAGCTCGGTCTTGGAGTGCAGGAACTGCGCCGAGACCAGGTCGAAGTCGCCGTCCGGGAACGACTTGCCGAGTTCGTGCCGCTGCCACTCGATCCGGTCGGCGACGCCGGCGTCCTTCGCGTGCTCGGCCGCACGCCCGAGCGCGACCGAGGAGATGTCGACGGCCGTGACCGCCCAGCCCTGCTCGGCCAGCCAGATCGCGTCGGCGCCTTCGCCGCAGCCGAGATCGAGCGCGCGGCCGGGCTTCAGGCCGGAGACCTCGGTGACCAGTACGGCGTTCGGCTTGCCGCTCCAGATCTGGTCGCGCTCGGCGTAGAAGGTGTTCCACCACTCGTCGGGGAGTTGTTCAGTCGTCATGGTCCCAATGGTGGGCGGACCGGCCGCACATCGCAAACTTCTTTGCCAACCCGGCAAATTCCTCGACCGTGCGGCTCCCGCCGGCCGGGCGACTCGAGGCAGGTGGTGCCGACTTGGGCCGCGCCGCCGGGATCGGGGGCCCGGCGGCGCGGCGGTTCAGGAGTCCTGCAGGCGGCGCTGCGGCAGCACCGGGAGCGGTTCGGCCTTGCCGACGACGAACGCGTAGGTGAGCGCCCCCACCACGGCGACACCGGCGGCGACCGCGAACGAGGGCCCGTACGAGCCGTCGTTCAGGTCGAGCAGCAGGCCGAACAGGAACGGGCTGATGATGCCGGCGATGTTCGAGGCGAAGTTCTGGATGCCGCCGATCGAGGCGACGTGCCGCGAGCTCGGCGCGACGTCGCCGGGCAGCGACCAGATCCCGGTCGCCGCGATCGCCAGGCTCGCGTACGAGATCGCCAGGAACAGCAGCGCGACGTACACCGACGACGCCGGCGCCGCGAACACGATCGCCGCGCCGCCGAGCAGCCCGCCGACCATCACCGTCTTGCGGACCCGGGTGACGTCGGCGCCGCGCCGGATCACGCGGTCAGCGACCAGGCCGGCGATCCAGGCGCCGACGATCGCGGTGATCCCGGGCAGCGTGCCGAGCGTGCCCAACTCGGCCAGGTCGAGACCGCGGGCGTCCTTCAGGTACGACGGGAACCAGGTCAGGAAGAAGTAGATGACGAAGTTCAGGCAGAAGAAGCCGAGCATCATGCCGCGCACGGTCCGGTAGCGGAACAGGTCCCGCCAGCGCACGTCGACGGCGTCCTGGTCGTCGTTCTCCTCCAGCCGCGCGCCGTGGGCGGCGATGTACTCGCGCTCCTCGGCGTTCGCGTGCTTGTGCTCCATCGGGTCGCGGTAGTACCAGTACCAGGCGCAGGCCCAGACCAGCCCGACCACACCCAGTACGACGAACGAGAAGTGCCAGCTGACCAACGCGATCAGCGCGGTCACCACCGGCAACGCGATCACCGTGCCGACCCGTGATCCGGAGTCGATGACCGCGGTGGAGAACGCTCTCTCGTGCTTCGGGAACCAGCGCGACGACGCCTTGGTCGCGCTCGGGTACGCCGGCGCCTCCCCCGCGCCGAGCGCGAACCGGAACAGGAACAGCGACCAGAACCCGCGGGCCAGCGGGGTGAGCGCGGTGATCACCGACCACCAGACCGCCGCGAACGTGAAGGCCTTCCGGGAGCCGACCTTGTCGGCGAACCAGCCCGCCGCGAGCATCATCCCGTCGTACGCCCAGAAGAAGGCGCCGAGGATCAGGCCCTTCTCGGCGTTGCTCAGGTCCAGGTGCAGGTCGTCCTCGATGAACGGCAGCGCGACGCTGAGATTGGCCCGGTCGAGGTAGTTCAGCGAGAGCCCGACGAACGCGAGCGCGAGGATCAGGTACCGGGTGCGGCTGGCTCCGGGCGGCGCCTTCACCACTGGGGCGGTGGTCACTTTCTGCCTCCGATCGATGGCGGAACGTCGGCACGGTACCCACTCGCCCGGATTTGTCACGACATGCGTGCCACGGACCGGAACGGCCCATCGCACGCGGCGGTCAGCCCAGCATCTTGGAGATCACCTCGAGGTCGATCGGCGTCGCCTTCAGCCGGTAGTCCGGCGGGGTGACGCCGGCGACGTGCTGCAGCAGGTGGTTCCAGCGCCGCCGTACGACGTGGTGCTCGTAGCCCAGCAGCACGTGCTCACCACGCGGCACGATCAGCAGGTCGAAGTCCTTGTCCGCGGCAATCAGCCGCTCGACGAACCGCAGCGTGTGGTGCGGCTGCACGTTGTCGTCCAGCCCGCCGTGCACGAGCAGCAGTCGACCCTCGATCCGCTCGGCCAGGTCGAGTTCCGAGACCTCGGCGTAGTCCTGCTCGCCGACCGGGCCGGCGTACGTCTCACCCCACTGCTGCAGGTAGACACGGTTGTCGAGGTTGCCCGACTCGGCGACCCCCGCCTTGAAGAAGCCCGGGAACTCCCCCATCGCCCGGACCGTCGCGAACGCGCCACCCGACATCCCGTAGACGCCGACCCGGTCCAGATCCATCCACGGCCTCGCCTCGGCCAGTTGCTTGATCGCCGCGACGTGGTCGACGATGCCGGCCGTCTGCAGATTCCGGTACGACGCGTCGTGGAACTGCTTGCTCCGGCCCGGCGTACCGCGCCCTTCGACGGCCACCACGACGAACCCGAGCGCGGCGAACGCCTCGGCGTCCGGACCGAAGTGGCCGGGATCGAAGCCGGGCGCCGTCCGGTTGACGTGCGGGCCGGGGTACGGGCTGTTGAGGACCGGGTAGCTCGCGGCCGGGTCGAAGTCGTGCGGCTTGTGGATCAGGCCGAAGATCTCGGTGACACCGTCGGCCGCGAGCGCGCGGAACTCCTCGGGCGCCTGCCAGCCCGTCGCGAGCAAGCGGCTGACATCGGCTTGTTCCAGCTCGATCAGCAGCTCCCCAGTCCAGGAGCGAACCGTGGTGACCGGCGCCAACCCGACGGTCGAGGCCGTGTCGACGAAGTACTGGCCGTTCGGTGCCGCGGTGACGTCGTGGTGCAGGTCGTCGTCGGTGACCCGGGCGAAGCCGGTGCCGTCGAGGTTCACCCGGCAGACCGTCTGTCGATAGGGGCTATCAGCAACCATCCCGACGGCAAGGAAGTAGACGACGCGCTCGGCTTCGTCGACGTGCAGGATCCGCCGTACGCCCCACTCCCCCGACGTGATCTGGTTCAGCAGCTCACCGGTGCGCACGTCGTACCGGTAGAGGTGCGGCCGGCCGTCGCGCTGCGAGTACCAGAGCAGGTCGTTGCCGGCGGCCTGGGTGATCGCGGCCTCCTGCCCGTACTGGTTCGGCTCGAGCCGGGTGTCGCCGGTCTCGGTCAGCACCTCGTCGACCGCGCCGGTCGCGGGGTCGAGCCGCTTGAGCGTCAGGCTGCGCTGGTCACGCGGCTGCTCGAGGAAGTAGACGGCGTCGTCGGACCACCAGGCCCACTTGATCGTGAGCGGCGACAGTACGCCGACGAACTGCGGCTCACCCTGAGCCCGGACGGGAGAACCACCGGCGATGTCCAGTACGACGTACCGCTGCTCCGGCAGGTGCTCGTCGTTCGGGAACGCGTACCGCTGCGTCAGCAGCTCCGGCGCACCGTCACCCTCGGGCAGCACGTCGATCAGGTGGGTCTCCCGGACCTTGCGGCGATCGAGCTGGTGGGTCAGCACGCGGGTCGAGTCCGGCGACCACACGACCGCCGGCGGCAGGTGCGGGATGCCGATCTTGCCGAGCAGAACGTCGACGGAGAACGAGTTCGTCCCGTAGTCGTTGTCGGTCTCGCCGTCGGTGGTCAGCGGGCGTTCGGTGCCGTCGGCCACGGTCCGCAGCCACAGGTCCGGGCCGCGACGGATCACCTCGTGCTTGCCGTCGGGCGACACGACCGCGAGGAAGTCGCCGGTCCCGGGCTGTCCGGGGAGAGCGTCGATCTCCGTGCGGGTGCGGGCGGTCGGGTCGACGGCGTACAGCTTGTCCTCGCCGTCGCGGGCGACCTGGTAGGCGAAGCCGTCGTCGGTCCACAGCGGGGTGATCTTGTCGGCGTCGATCAGCTTCGGGCGGTTGTTGCGCAGGAGAGCTTCGGCGGACTGCAGGTTCATGATCGGGCCTTTCAGTGCGTGAGTTGGGTGACGTGCTGGGGCTTGGTGGCGGGCTTCTTGTCGCGCAGCAGGAAGAAGGCGATGACGGCGGATCCGAGGACTGCTAAGGCACCGGCGACGAAGGTGCTCGACATCGCGTTGGCGAAGGTCGTCTTCGCGATCTCGGCGAGAGCGCTGTCTCCAGTCGCGGCGGCGACACCGAGGGCCTCGCCGATCGAGCCGCGGGCGGCTTCCGGCGTACCGGCGGGCATGTTGGCGGTGAAGCGGTCAGCCATCGCACTGCCGAGGATCGCGACGCCCAGCGCGGCACCGGCCTGCTGCATCGTGTCGTTCAGCGCCGAGCCGACGCCGGCGTGCTCGTGCGGTACGGCGCCCATCAGCGCGGCCGTCGCGGCCGGCTGAGCGAACCCGCCGCCCGCCCCGCAGACCAGCAGGGCCAGCATCACCTTGGCGAAGCTGTCGTCCGCGTCGAGCATCGCCATCAGCGCGAAGCCACCGGACAGCACGACCAGACCGACCACGGTCATCGGGCGGTTGCCGACCTTCTGGCCGAGCGTCGCGCCCAGGCCGTTGACCACGATCACCCCGACCGCCATCGGGACCATCGCCAGGCCTGCCTTGGTGGCGGAGAAGCCGAGCACGAACTGCAGGTACTGCATCAGCGCGAGGATCAGGCCGCCGTTGCCGACCTGAACGAGCACCAGCGAGAGCGATCCACCGCTGAAGTTGCGGTCGCGGAACAGCTGCAGCGGGACCATCGGCTCCGGCGTCCGGAGCTCCCAGGCGACGAACGCGGTCAGACCGCCGACGGCCACGACGAGCGCGGGCCACGAGACGCCGTGCTCGGGCAGCTCGATGATGAACCAGACCAGCGCGACCAGACCGGCTGTCGACAGCACGGCACCGAGCGGGTCGGGCCTGCGCGACGGTCCCTTCGACTCCGGCATCCAGATCACCGCGGCGGCGATGGCCAGCGCGACGACGGGAACGTTGATCAGGAACACCGAACCCCACCAGAAGTGCGCGATCAGCGCGCCACCGAGCACCGGACCACCGATCAGGCCGACCATCAGCACCGAACTCCAGATCGACATCGCCTTGCGGCGTTCTTCGTCGTCGAAGACCGTGATCATGATCGAGAGCGTGCTCGGCATCACCAGCGCTCCCCCGATGCCCATCAGCACCCGGCCGGCGATCAGCGTCTCCGGGCTTCCGGCGTACGTCGCGACGAGTGAGGCGAGGCCGAAGACCGCCAGGCCGACGATCATCACGCGGCGGCGGCCGTACCGGTCGGACAGGCTGCCGGCGGTCAGCAGCAGACCGGCGAAGACCAGGATGTAGCCGGCGACGATCCACTGGATGTCCTGCGCGGTGGCGCCGAGATCCTGCGTGAGCGCCGGGATCGCGACGTTCAGCACGCCGTTGTCCAGGACGAGAACGAACGTGCTGAGGCACAGCACGACCAGGATGAGCCAGCGGCGCGGGTGACGCTCGGCAGTCATCGGGACCCCCTCGGGTGAGTTGAATTGAACGGTGTTCAGGTGACGTGAACAGTGTGCAATTAGAATTGAACGGTGGTCAAGTCCTGCACGGTGTTCAATTCCTGGCGTACGATGGCGGCACCTACAACGGAGGTGGACGATGGCGGAGGAGTTCGAGTCGGTCTGGACCCGGCCGAAGCGCGGACGGCGGCGCGAGCAGCCGGCGCTCAGCCAGGAGCAGATCGTCGCCGCGGCGATCAAGCTGCTGGACGCCGACGGGCTGGACGCGTTCAGCATGCGCAAGCTCGGCGCCGAGCTCGGTGCGGTCGCCACCGCCGTCTACTGGCACGTCGCGAACAAGGACGAGCTGCTCGAACTGGTCGTCGACCAGGTGTACGGCGAGCTCGAGGTCCCGGAGATCACCGAGGCGTCGCAGTGGCGCGACGGTGCGATCGCGACCGCGAGCAGCCTGCGCGAGATCATCCGGCGCCACCCTTGGCTGGCGGCGACGCTGGCCGACGTCGGCGTCACGTTCATCGGGCCGAACCTGATGGCGGTCTCCGACCGGATGCTGGCGCTGTACGAGACGGCCGGCTTCCCGCCGATCGAGGCCGACCAGGCGTCCAAGACGGTCATCGGCTTCGTGCTCGGCGTGGCCGGCAACGAGGCGGCCACGCTCACCAAGCTGGCTCGCACGGGCGAGACCGTCGAGCAGTGGCTCGCCAAGTCCATGCCCGCGGCCGAACGCGCCGCGCAGAACCATCCCCGGATGCGCGCCCTGTACGCCGCCTACGCGAACCACGACTGGAGCACGGCCGACGACGACACCTTCACCTACGGCCTGGAGCGAATCCTCGACGGCCTGGAGCTCCGGCTCGCCCAGCTGACCTGACGCAGCCGCTATCGTCACGCGCGTGGCAGAACCTGGCGAACCCACCCCGGAGCAGGACGACGCCGCGCGCATCGCGGACACGCGACGGGCGATGGAGCTGGGTCTCCCACCTGCTCGGGGCACGACGGCTCCCGGGCACGGGCGTGCCGCCGACGACAGTCGGCCGGCCGACGGCGTACGGAACCTGGACGATCAACGGAGTCTCCGCGAGGGAGCTGCGGGTGGAGCCGCCGCAGGTGGCGGTGCCGCGGCCGGAGGAGCGGCGTCAGGTGCGGCGGCTGCCGGGCCGCCGATCGGGAAAGCCGCGGATGTAGCCAAAGAGATCGTCGAGAAGGTGCAGGCTGCTGTTGACGCCCACACCGCCGAGGAGATCTGGAAAGCCTCCGAGCCGTCCTCGCAGGGGGCAGCGCCCGAGCACCGTCGCCGGCCCGGCCAAGGGCGGCCGCCCAACCAGCAGAGCGACCGCTCCGGCCCAGGCAACCGCGGCCCAAACCGCTGACCCGCCCAGGTCAGCGCAGCAGGATCGCCCGTTCGACGACCGTCCACGTCGTCGTGGTCAGCAGGTACAGCCCCGCGGCCAACGGGATGAACGCCGCCGTGACCAGCGTGCCGAACGGCAACAGCC
Source organism: Kribbella sp. cmx-5-2 (assembly GCA_049998015.1). GTDB lineage: Bacteria > Actinomycetota > Actinomycetes > Propionibacteriales > Kribbellaceae > Kribbella. The sequence goes on along the minus strand of JAEBEC010000004.1, from coordinate 616,423 downwards.
TCGCCATGTTCCGGCTCATCGGCGTCGCGGTCTCGTCCAGACGCGCGAGCTGACGACGGGCCGAGAAGAACGCGACGACAGCGAGCAGCACCGCCAGTCCGACGTACGCCGGTGTGGTCGCGAAGACCGGCCAGTGCACGCCGATCGGGGCTCCGAACAACGTCCCGGCGAGCAGCTCGTTCGACTCGCCGCCGACGACCGCGCGCGAGAACAGGCTGTAGAGCACCCAGAAGAACGGCAGCTGCGCGAACATCGGCAGACACCCGGCGAGCAACGTCGTCCCGGAGTCGGCCTGCAGTTTGGCGATCTCCTTCTGGGCGCGCTCGGGGTTCTTCGAGTGCTTCTTGGTGATCTCCTGGATCTGCGGCATCAGGACCGCGCGGGACTTCTCACCGCGGACCGCCCGCAGACTGAGCGGCAGCAACAACGTCCGGACCGCCAGGGTGCAGACGACGATCGCCAGCGCCGCGGCGTACGGACCACCGATCGGCGCGAGCAGGTCGGCGATCCAGGAGACGAGATGGTAGGCGCCGCTGATCGGCGCGTCGAGAAACGAAGGCATGACTGAGCTCCACAAGAACAAAGGGATTCGGACCGGTCGCGAGGAAGTGCGACTACAGCCCGGGAGCTCTGGGACGTGGACGTCCCGCAGTGTCGGGATCGCGCAGCGGGACGTACGACGTTCGCGCCGACTGCTCGCGCAGGGTCAGCGCGACCAGCGGCGTCACCACCGGCGTACGGCGGGACGTGCGGTCGGCCAGCAGTAGCGTGAACAGCAAGGCCGCCGCCGTGAACACGGCGGCGGCCAGAGTTGCCGCGTCGAGCGCAGGGATCACCGACGACAGCGCGCCGGCGATCACCTGGTCCATCAGGATCAGTCGAGGTAGTCGCGCAGGACCTGGGACCGCGACGGGTGCCGCAGCTTCGACATCGTCTTGGACTCGATCTGGCGGATCCGCTCACGGGTGACCCCGTAGACCTTGCCGATCTCGTCCAGCGTCTTCGGCTGGCCGTCGGTCAGACCGAAGCGCATCGAGACCACACCGGCCTCGCGCTCGGACAGCGTGTCGAGCACCGCGTGCAGCTGCTCCTGCAGGAGCGTGAACGAGACCGCCTCGGCCGGGACGATGGCCTCGGAGTCCTCGATCAGGTCGCCGAACTCGGAGTCGCCGTCCTCACCGAGCGGGGTGTGCAGGGAGATCGGCTCGCGGCCGTACTTCTGCACCTCGATGACCTTCTCCGGGGTCATGTCGAGCTCCTTGGCGAGCTCTTCCGGAGTGGGTTCGCGCCCGAGGTCCTGCAGCATCTGCCGCTGGACGCGGGCCAGCTTGTTGATGACCTCGACCATGTGCACCGGGATGCGGATGGTGCGGGCCTGGTCGGCCATCGCGCGGGTGATCGCCTGCCGGATCCACCAGGTGGCGTACGTCGAGAACTTGTAGCCCTTGGTGTAGTCGAACTTCTCGACCGCGCGGATCAGACCGAGGTTGCCCTCCTGGATCAGGTCCAGGAACAGCATGCCGCGGCCGGTGTAGCGCTTGGCCAGCGAGACGACGAGTCGCAGGTTGGCCTCGAGGAGGTGGTTCTTGGCGCGCCGGCCGTCCTCCGAGATCCACTCGTACTCGTCCTTGACCTTCTCCTTGAGCTTGGTCTCGGCGTCGCCGATCTGCTCCTCGGCGAACAGGCCGGCCTCGATCCGCTTCGCGAGCTCGACCTCCTGCTCGGCGTTCAGCAGGGGGACCTTGCCGATCTGCTTCAGGTAGTCCTTGACCGGGTCGGCGGTCGCACCGGCGACCATGACCTGCTGCTCGGGCTCGTCGGTCTCGTCGGCCTCGGAGACGATGAAGCCCTGGTCCTCGGTGAGCTCCTTCTCCAGCGGCTTCACCGCGTCGGCGGAGAAGTCGGACTCGTCGACCTCGTCCAGCGCGCGCGGCTTCCCGGTCTTCGGGTCGATGGCCAGACCCGCCTCGGACACGGCCTTCTTCGCCGGCGCCTTCTTCGCGGCGGCCTTCTTCGCGGGGATACCGTCCTCCTTGGATGCAGCAGCCTTCTTGGCCGCGGGCACGGCCTTCTTCACGGGGGCCTTCTTGGCAGCAGGGTCAGGCACTCTGGCGCTGGTCCTCGGGGCCGTGCTCCGGGCAGTGGCGGCCACAGCCCGGGCTGACTCGGCGGGGAGATTCTCGGACGAGCTGGACGACACGAATTACCTCTCGTCTGACGCAGGGTTTTCTGTACGGCGGTACTGGTGGAACTGGTGGTACACGAATTCTGCGCTGCGCACCGGCTTCTGTGCTCGTCTGCGATCGTGTTCGCTGGTCAGCAGTTAATCACCGGGGTGCCCGTCAGGCGGCAGCAACACTACATTGTAATCCGCCGGGCAACCCGAACCCACGCGCGACCCCCGTCCCGGCGTGGCACGCCCGGTGCCCGCACGCCCCCGCGGGCCGGCACCGGTCCTGTCGTCCAGCTCTCAACTGTTCCTGGTCTGCCGCAACGGACGGGCCACGACGCGTTGCTGGGTGACCTGCTGGGCGGCCTTGAACTGGCGGACCTTCACCAGCGAGGCCACGTCGATCACGTCCGCGACCGACTTGTACGCGCCGTCCTCGCCGTACGGCTCGGACGCCTCGCGCCAGCCCCGCGGCCGGACCTTGAGCTGCTTGCCGAGCAGCGCGACGAAGATCTTCGCCTTCTGCGCGCCGAAGCCGGGCAGCGCCGACAACCTGGCCAGCAGGTCGTCGCCGGACTTCACGTCGGCCCACACGCCGGAGGCGTTACCGCCGTACTCCTCGTCCAGGTGCTTGGCCAGCGTCTGGATCCGGGCGGCCATCGCGGTCGGGAACCGGTGTACCGCGGGCGGTCCGGTCACCACCTCGACGAAACCGTCCGGGTCGTAGGCGGCGACCGTGCACGGATCGAACGAACCTTCCATCCGCTTGGCGATCAGGACCGGGCCGGCGAAGGCCCGTTCCATCGGGATCTGCTGGTCGAGCAGCATGCCGACCATCAGCGCGAAAGGGTCCCTGCTCAGCATCTCGTCGGCGTCGGGCTGCTGCGCCAGGCACAGTTTCTTGCTGCGTGTCGAAGTCACCTCAGTCCTCCCCTTCCTCGGCCTTGACGGCCAGCACCGGACACGGAGCGTCGAGCAGCACCCGCTGGGCGTTGCTGCCGAGGATGAGCTTGCCGACCGGTGACCGGCGCCTCAGGCCGATCACGATGAACTCCGCGTGCACCTGCTCGGCGACGGCCACCAGGTCCTCCGCCGGGTCGAGTCCACGCACCAGTTGCCGTACCTCGTACGGCACCCCGGTCGAGTCGAGCTGCTCCCGTACCTCCGTCAACGCGGCCTCACTGGCCGCCGCCTCGTCGCTGTCGAAGCTGCGTCCGCCACGGTGGGAGTTCACCACCACCAGCTTGGCGTCGCGGAGCGTCGCCTCCTCCGCCGCCCTTCGAAGAGCTGCACGCCCTTCGGCCTTCGGCACATAACCCACGACGATGGTCGTCATCGACTTGCCTCACCTCCGGGTGTCTGTCGACCCGTTCCGAACGATACTGCCCTGAACCGCTACCGGCATCTGTGGAAAAGCACCATCTGTGTCGCGACCGTGACCGTTAGGCAGTTGTGTCCGCAACGAGACCGTGTCCACCCCGGGCAGGCAGTTCGGTTGGAACCTGCATACCCGCAGCCGTGGCTTCTAACCCTCCCCCACCTCACCTTGGCGGACACCCTTGCAGGGTCCGGGGCCGACGCGCCAGTCCGATGCCGTTGCCCTTGGCAAGCGGCCCGCCCCGGTGTCCTACGTTGTCTACGGCCCGGGACGTTTTTTCACGCCGTGGACTAACCGGTTCAGTCGACCGGCCACTCGTGCACGGGGGTGTTCTCGTGCATGTGGTCGCGGTAGCGGCGCAGCATTCCTCGCAGAGCGTCACGACGGTCGTGGGAGCCCTTGGTGTACAGGCGGTGGAACTCGTCGGCCTGCCAGGACGCACCGTTGCGGTGGGTGAGGCACCGCTGCTCGACGATGCCCAGCAGACGATCCCGTACGTCGGGAGCAACGCCCCACGCGTCCAGGCCCTGCGATGCCAACGGCAACAGCCGCCGCAGGACGAGCTCGGTCGCCCGGACCGTCCCGACGCCCGGCCAGAACACCTCCGCGTCGATGCCCTGCCGGGCGGCCTCGTGGAAGTTCTCCTCGGCCGCGCTGAACGACATCTGCGACCAGATCGGCCGCTCGTCGTCGGCCAGCGCGCGGACCAGCCCGAAGTAGAAGGCGCCGTTGGCCATCGTGTCGACGACGGTCGGGCCGGCCGGGAGCACCCGGTTCTCGACTCGCAGGTGCGGCTTGTCCCGGACAACGTCGTACACGGGACGGTTCCAGCGGTAGATCGTCCCGTTGTGCAGGCGGAGTTCCGAAAGAGCCGGCGCGTCGCCGCGGTCGAGGACCGCGATCGGGTCCTCGTCCGACGTCACCGGCAGCAGTGCCGGGTAGTAGCGCGAGTTCTCCTCGAACAGGTCGAAGATCGAGGTGATCCATCGTTCACCGAACCAGACCCGCGGCCGGACGCCCTGGGTCTTCAGTTCGTGGGTGCGGGTGTCGGCGGCCTGCTCGAACAACGCGATCCGCGTCTCGCGCATCAGCTCCTTGCCGAACAGGAACGGCGAGTTCGCCCCGACCGCCAGCTGCACGCCGGAGATCGCCTGGGCCGCGTTCCAGTACTTCGGGAACGCCTCCGGCGTCACCTGCAGGTGGAACTGCGTCGACGTACAGGCCGCTTCGGGCACGATGCTGTCGGCCGTCACCGCCAGCCGTTCGACGCCGTCGATCGAGATCTGCACGTCCTCGCCGCGGGCCTGGAAGATCTGGTCGTTCAGCAACGCGTACCGCGGGTTGGTGCTGAGCGCCTCGCGGTGGATGTGCTCGGTCAGCAGCGTGGGCAGGATCCCGACCACGACCATCGACGAACCGGTCCGCTGCGCCTTCTCCTCGGCCGCGTTCAGGCTGGCCCGGATCGAGGCCTCCATCGTGTCCAGCCCGTCGCCGTCGATCTGGCCGGGCGGCACGTTGATCTCGATGTTGAACTGGCCGAGCTCGGTCTGGAACGCGTCGTCCTCGATCGCGCTCAGCACCTCGGCGTTCTTGAACGCCGGGTCGCACTTGTCGTCGACCAGGTTCAGCTCGATCTCGATCCCGGTCATCGGCCGTTCGGCGTCGAACCGTGCCTCGCGCAGCATCCGCGCGAAGGCGTCCAGGTTGCGATGGACCTGGTTGCGGAACGCTGTGCGGTCCGCCCGGGTGAACTCGACCCGGTCGACTTCCTCGCCCATCTGGCCTCCCCTGTCGCGGTACCGCCGTCGGTACGGCGTACTTCCCAGTACCTGGCGACAGTCTGCCTGAACCGCGCCGCGGATGTGACCTGGATCGCGTCGCCGATCATCAGGTGGTCCTCAGGTCGGGACCACGATGAAGTGGTCGTGGACCAGTCGGCGCGGGTCCGGCCCTGCCGCGGTCAGCGTCTCGTCGAGCTCAGTCAGCGTCTCCGGGGCGAGCTGCAACGGGTGCTCGTCCGGATGCACGGCGGCTCCCATCGGGTAGTCCTCCCCCGGCCGGTCCGTCAGCTCGATGTGCGCGCCGAGCACCCACTCCACCGAATTGCCCGCGGCAACGAACCCGTTGAGCCGCCGGACGCTGCTCCGGTACGACGCCCAGTCGGGCACGTACAACCGGCCCGGGTACAAGGAGTCCCCGGTCAGCAGCAGGCGGGTCGCCCGGTCGTAGACCGCGATGTCGGATCCTTGGTGCCCCGGGATCGGGATCACGTCGAGAACGCGGTCCCCGAGGTCGAACGTGACGATCTCGTCGGGCCAGTCCGTGATCCCGAAGAACGCGGCGACCTCATCCACGGACGTGCCGACGACGTAGGAGACCTTGGCCTGCCCGGCGGCCTCCCCGAACAAGTAGTCCCCACCGATGTGATCCCCGTGCCCGTGCGTGTGCGCCACGACGAGCTCCAACCCGCGTCCCGCCAGCACCTCGTCGACCACCGCCCGCAGATCCGCGTGCCCAGTCCCGGTGTCCAGCAACAACGCCCGCTCCGAGCCCATCAACAGATAGACGAACGGCCCCTCGAAGTTGGTCCGCAGCGCCTGCCGGACGATCACCGTCCGCTCGTCGTACCAGTGAATCTGATGATCAGGCCCGCCGCCCGCCGTACCGTCGTCCCACCGCTCAGGAAAGCTCGCCATGCCCGGAAGAGTAGGCGCGACCGGCGAAGATCGGCCTGATGCAGCAGCCGGCGACAAAGCCTTCCGCGAAGCCGGCGCCGGCGCCGATCAGCACACAGCTCCAGATCGGCACCCCCGGATGGCCGTTGGCGACCAGCGGAACCACCGCGGCGAAGGCGGCCGCACCGGTGAGCCCGCCGAGCAGCGACACGGTGAACGCCGGCGTGATCAGGTCGACCGCCGCCACGACGATCCGGAACAGGACGAACGGGCCGAGCGCCATCGCCAGCAACTGGTTGGCCGACGCCTTCGACACCATCGCGACGCAGCCCGCGACGGCCGCGGCCGACAGCACCAGGGTCGTCAGTACGGCGGTCGCCCGCGGCGATGCGCCGGGGATGCGGTTCACGCCGCTGGACAGCGCGTAGGTGCTCGCGCCGGCGATCACCATGGCGAGCGGGATCAGCAGGAGGTTCTGCCCGATCAGCGGATCGGCCAGCACAACGACCGTGAACCCGAGCATCAGTCCGACCCACGGCACGGTCGAGGTTCGCTTCATGCCGATGGTCTACCCGGGCGCCACCGGCCGTACCGGCCGCTGGCCGGATCCTGTCAGGCGCGCGCACTCTTCCCCGCCTGCCGCTCTCCCTCCTGACCCCCAGGTCTTTCCGACCTCCCTCCCCCACCCAGGAACTGTCGGTGGGGACAGGGAGACTGTGGGAGTGCGTGCCGATCCGTCGATCCTGCATGTCGACCTGGACGCGTTCTTCGCGGCGGTCGAGCAGCGGGACAAGCCCTCCCTACGCGGCAAACCCGTCGTCGTGGGTGGGATCGGCCTGCGCGGGGTCGTGTCGACGGCGTCGTACGAGGCGCGCAAGTACGGCGTCCGCTCGGCGATGTCGACGGCGGAAGCGCGGTCGCGCTGCCCGCACGCGGCGTACCTGTGGCCGCGATTCGAGGTGTACCGGGCGACCAGCCAGGCCGTGATGGCACAGATGCGCGCGCTGTCCCCGCTGGTCGAGCCGCTGTCGCTGGACGAGGCGTTCGTCGACCTGTCCGCGGCCGGGCTGCACGACCTGACCGTCGAGGACGTCCAGGCGATCGCCGACGACCTCAAGGACGCGATCAAGGAAGCCAGCGGCGGCCTGACTGCCTCGGTCGGTGCCGGTACGTCGAAGCTGATCGCGAAGATCGCCAGCGACCTCGACAAACCGGACGGCGTGGTCGTCGTACCGCCCGGGACGGAGGCCGAGTTCCTCGCGCCGATGCAGGTGACCGTGATCCCCGGCGTCGGTCCGGCGACCGCGCAACGACTCAGCATGGCCGGCGTCCGGACGGTCGCCGACCTGCAGCTGCTCGACGAGGACGAGCTGATCCGTCAGGTCGGTTCGGCCCACGGCACGAGCCTGCACCGGCTCGCCGTCGCCGCCGACGACCGGCCGGTGGTGAGCGACCGCGAGACGAAGTCGGTGAGCATCGAGGACACCTTCGAGACCGACATCATCGACCGCTCCTTGCTGACCGCGATCAGCGAACGGATGGCCCACCGCGTCGCCGAACGCCTCCGCAAGGCCCAGCTCTCCGGCCGCACGGTGACGGTGAAGACGCGAATGCACGACTTCACCACCCACACCCGCTCGTCCACCCTGGCCGGCCCGACCGACGACCCGCGCGTCGTGGCCCGCGTCGCCCGCCGCCTGCTCGACGACAGCGACATCTCCGGTGGCATCCGCCTCCTAGGGGTCGGCGTCTCGTCCCTGGCCGACTGGATCCAGGACGACCTGTTCACCGAGTCCGAGGCCGACGAAGCCGCCGAGGCCGCCGTCGACCTCCCCGAGGTCCCCGTCCGCCCCCGCGAACGCCAGACCGGCTACCAGCCCGGCCAGGACGTCACCCACCCGACGTACGGCGCCGGCTGGGTCTGGGGCGCCGGCCGAGGCCGAGTCACCGTCCGCTTCGAAACCCCCGAAACCCGAGGCCCCATCCGCACCTTCGCCCTCGAGGATCCGGAGCTGACCAGGATCGAGCACCGACCGCCTGACGAGGAGTCAGCCGCGGAGGCGGACTGACAGGCAGGTGACGCAGCCTTCGAGTTTTTCGAACTCGGTGATGTCGACGGGGATCGGGGTGTAGCCGAGGTCGGAGAACAGTTGCGCCGAGCGTGGGGCGGAGGCCGCCATCAAGAGGTGCTGGTTGTCGAGGAGTACGACGTGGGAGCCGGCCTCCTCGGGGACGGCTCGGAAGGTGGGGAAGGCGGACGGGTCGTCGACCAGGGGCTCGTAGCCGATGACTGTTCCGTCGGGGAGGGCGGTGACGGCGGACTTCAAGTGGAGGACCTTGCGGACCGGTACGGCGACGACCTGGGCGCCGAGGGGTTCGAGGTGGGCGCGGAGCTGGTCGAAGCCGGACTGGTTGGTGCGGCCGCCCTGGCCGACGTAGATCGTGGTGCCGACCTTGAGGATGTCGCCGCCGTCGAAGGTGCCGGGGGCATCGATGTGGGCGAGGCGGTAGCCCTGGGCCTCGACCGCTTCGGCCGCGGCCGCGGCTTCGGGGCGTCGCTCGGTCGCGCCGGCGCGGGCGATCACCGCGAGGTCGCCGTACACGACCATCGTGTCCTCGACGAACACACCGTCCGGGCAGTCGTCGACCGGCGGGACCTCGACGGTCGTCCAGCCGGCGGCGGTCAGCGCGTCGACGTACTGCTGCCATTGCCGTACGGCGAGGTCGGTGTCGACCGGGACCCGCTCGAGGTGCGTGAGCAGTCCCTCGGCGAGACGCGAGCTGGGGCGACGGACGAGCGCGCGGGTGGTGGCCATGGCCGGAGCGTAACCGGCGTCACCCCGCCGCGGCCGTCAGCGCGAGCCGACCGCGTCCGACCGGTCCCGCCCGGCGGTGAAGCGCGAGCCGACCAGTCTCGCTCGGCCGTGACCGGATGGGGTCGTATGCATGCCGCCGCCCGGCGCGGGTACCGGCAGGTCGATCCCGGTGTGGTTGCCGGGCGCTGACTTGGAGGGTTCGATGCCGAAGATTCTGCAGCACACCGGTGGTGACGTGGTCGAGGTGATCCTCGCCGACCACCGCTGGTTCGAGGAGGCGCTGCGCGAGCTGCGGGACGTGGAGAGCGACCGGGCGGCCGTACTGGCCGACCTGGCGACCGTTCTCATCGCTCACGCGGAGGCCGAGGAGTCCAAGGTCTACCCCCAGCTGAAGAAGAAGCACGCGATCGACGCCGAAGAGGTCGAGCACTCCGAGCACGAGCACGACGAGGGCAACGAGGCCCTGCTCGAGCTGATGGAGGTCGAGGACACCACGTCGGAGGAGTTCGGCGACAAGACGCACGAGCTGTCCGAGGCGCTGTCCCACCACCTCGACGAGGAGGAGCGCGACGTGCTCAACCCCGCGCGGACCGACGTGTCGCAGGAAGTGCGTGACGAGCTCGGTGAGAAGTTCGCGGCCGAGCGGGCCCGCCTCATCGAGTCCGGTGCGGGTTCGATCGAGAACGTCCGCAAGCTCGTCGAGGCCGCCAAGAAGAAGGAAGAGAAGTCCTCCTGACCCGCCGCACCGTCCCCGCGACCACGAGCACGGGTCAGTCGCCAGAATCGGCGTGAGCGCGACTGGCCCGTGCCCCAGGTCCCGGGGACGGACTGCTGCTCCCGCCCGGATCGTTGCCCCGGCAACCTTCCCCGCACCGCCTCCTGGATAGGGTCCGGGCATGAGTCGCCGGTGGCCCTTGCTCGGGTACCCGGCGTTCGTCCGGTTCTGGGCCGCCGACGCGATCTCGATGGCCGGCACCTCGATCACGACGGTCGCGCTGCCCGCGATCGCGGTCTTCACCCTCGGCGCGTCCGACACCGAGGTCGGACTGATCAACGCCGCGCGCTGGCTCCCGTACCTGCTGCTCGGCCTGCTCGCCGGTGTCTTCGTCGACCGGCACCGCCGCAAGCCGATCCTGGTGACCGCCGACCTGGCCCGCGGCGCCATCCTCGCGCTGATCCCGCTCTTCGCCGCGCTCGACGTACTCTCGCTGCCGTTGCTGATCGCGGTCGTGCTCGTCTTCGGCGCACTCTCGCTCGGGTACGACGCGGCGCACCAGTCCTACCCGCCTGTCCTCGTGCCGACCGCGTTGCTCACCCCGGCCTGGTCGCGCCTGGAACAGACGAACGCGGTCGCCACCACCGGCGGACCTGCCGTCGCGGGCTTCCTGGTCCAGCTGATCAGCGCACCGCTGGCGATCCTCCTGGACGCGCTCTCGTACCTGATCTCCGGGCTCCTCCTGCTCACCGTCCGGCCGCTCGTCCCTGAAGTTGCCCCCGGCAAGGACATCCCGCGCGACCTGCGCCAGGAGATCCGCGCCGGCCTCGCCTGGGTCTATCGCAACCCGGTCACCACCCCGCTGGCGGTGACCGGCCACATCTGGTTCGTCTTCCAGGGCATCATCGCGACGGCGTACACCGTGTTCGCGTACCGGGCCCTCGGGCTGAGCGTCGCCGCCGTCGGCGTGACGCTCGCGATCGGCGGCGTCGGCTCGGTCATCGGCGCGACGGCCTCGGGATGGGTCGGACGGCGGATGGGCGTCGGCCCGGCGATCGTCTTCTGCCGCTGGATCACCCCGTTCGGCTACCTGCTGATCCCGCTGGCCGGCGACAACGCGCTCGGATTCGTGATGCTCTGCTTGAGCCAGTTCGCCTTCGGGCTCTCGATCGGCATCGACAGCCCGATCGAGATGGGCTACCGCCAGTCCGTCACGCCGTCCGGCCTGCTCGGCCGGATGCACGCCACTTTGCGCTCGGTGAATCGCGCGTCGCTCACCGTCGGCCTCGTGCTCGGCGGCCTGCTCGCCGAGCATCTCGGTCGCCGTGAGGCGCTCTGGATCGGCGTCGCCGGCATGGTCCTGCAGGCCGTCCTCCTGCACCGCTCGGCCTTCCGCCACGCCAGGCTCAGCGACGCCGACTAGCTCAGGTCGAGCACGAGCCCTTCCTCCGCGGCGATCACGTCACCCGCGAAGTTCTCCCGCGCCTGAGCCACCGAGAGAGCGCGATCCGACCCCGGCCAGAAATGCGTCAGCAGCAACCGCTGAGCTCCGGCCGCCGCGGTCCCGGCCTCCCTCGCCGTCATGAGGAACCGCGGCCCCTCAGCCGGCGGCTCCTGATGCGTCGCGTCGCAGATGAACAGATCCGCGCCCTCAGCCAGCAAAGCCAGGTCAGGCGACGGCCCATTGTCCCCCGTGTACGAAACCGTCAGCCCCGGAGCACTGAGCCGTACGCCGAAGTTGGTCTTGTAATGCGGCAGGAGCACTGTCTCGACCCGAAACGGCCCGATCTCCCTCACCGTCTCCAGCTCCCGTACGGCGAACACCGAAGCAGGATCCGGCGACGGCTCCAGCGCCCGCAGTACGCCGAGCACCCCCGGCGTGCAGTACAGCGGAATCGGCGCGGCCCCAGGCGCCTGGTAGTGCCGGACCCGCGCGAGCGCGCTCACGTCGACGCAGTGATCCGGATGCTCGTGCGTCACCACCACCGCGTCGACCTCGCCGTCCGGGCAGTGCTCGAGCAACCGCGGCAGCGTCGCGTACCCGAGATCCAGCACGACCTTGAACCCGTCGTACTCGAGCAGGAACCCGGCGCACGCCCGGCCGGCCTCGGGCCACGCACCGCACGACCCGAGCACGGTCAGCGTTCTCATCGGGTGCCGAAGGCCTCGTCCGTGGAGACGATGTCCTTGCCCAGCGGCAGCAACGAGACCGGGATCAGCTTGAAGTTCGCCAGGCCGAGCGGGATCCCGATGATGCTGACGCACAGCGCGATGCCCGTCACCAGATGTCCCAGCGCCAGCCACCAGCCGGCGAAGATCACCCAGATGATGTTGCCGAGCACCGAGCCGGCGCCCGCGCCGCGGCGGTCGACGATGGTCCGGCCGAATGGCCACAGCGCGAACCCGGCGATCCGGAACGACGCGATGCCGAACGGGATGGTGACGATCAGGATGCAGCAGATCAGGCCGGCGATCGCGTAGCCGACCGCCAGCCAGAATCCGGCCAGCACCAGCCAGATCAGGTTCAGGAGCGTTCTCATACCTGCCAGCCTGCCACCCGCCGGGTGTGCTCGAGGGTCAATCGGGCGACAAGTCCGGGATCGTTCCGGGGCAACCAGTGCCCGCCCCTGACCACCTGGACGCTCAGATTGGGGGCCCAGCGCGCGACGTCGGTCTGCAACGGCGTCGTGACGAAGGCGTCGCCGTCGGGAGACACCGCCAGCACCGGTACGTCGGTACGCCGCGGGCGCGGCCGGAGCAGCCGCGGGAGCACGTTCGCCCGGTAGAGCTCCAGGCCGTTCACGTAGTCCGGGAGCGCGCGCTCTCCTTCCGGGGGCGCGCTTCCTCCCGCGCTCAGCTCCAACCTGCTGAACGCCCGGTGCGCCCAGCCCTTCCGCCAGCCGAGTTCGGGCAGCCACGGCAGCTGGAAGTAGAAGATGTACCAGGAGTGCACGAGCTGCGAGACCTTCTCGCGCAGCGGCCGGGGGCGCCGGAAGAAGTAGCCCGCGTGATCCAGCGACGGTCCCGAGATCGACACGAACGACTCGATCCGCCCGCGCAGCCGCTCGCTGGTGACGAAGTGCCAGGACTGGATCGAGCCCCAGTCGTGCGCGAGCAGCTGCACCGGCCGATCACCGGCGACCGCGTCGAGCACGGCGGTGAAGTCCTCCTCCAGCCGCTCGAGCCGGTACGCCGACCGCCCGCGCGGATGGTCGGAGCTGCCCGCGCCGCGCACGTCGTACGTGACGACGTGGAAGTGCTCGGCGAGGCGCTGCGCGACGGGCTCCCAGAGCCGGGCGTTGTCCGGGTACCCGTGGACGCAGACGAGCACGGGCGCGGACGGGTCGCCGTACTCGTAGAGCGCGATCTCGGTCCCGTCGGCCGAGCTCACCCTGCGCACGCTCAGTACTCCTCGGTCGAGATCACCCGGAAGCTGATGCCTGCGGCAACCAACCGGTCGCGCAGCGCCGGACCCATCGCCGAGGCGGTCGTCATCTGCCCGGCCGTCTCCGGCAACTCGTCGAGCGCCAGTGAGAGCGCGCACTCGCTCAGCATCTTCGCGGTCTCGTCGTAGCCGGGATCGCCACCCGCGACCTCGGTCACGACCCGCCGGCCGCCGCCCGACCCGACGAAGCGCGCCTTGAACCACGACTTCGCCCGCTGTTCCGGCGACGGACCGTCGCCGGCCTTGATCCGGTCGATCAGCGTCTTCCGCGCCGGCGGGACCTGCGCGGCAGCGACCAGCAGGCCCATCCCGACGATGCCCCCGGCAACCACCGGCAAACGCTTGACGGCCGCGTAGTGGGAGTACGTGAAGTCCGGACCGTAGGCATCGAGCAGGATCGCCGACCGGCGGACGATCTGCGGATCGACCGTCGGCAGCGGGACCGCCCAGAAGCCCTGCAGGCGGTGGATCCGGCCGGCGGACAGCTTCACCGAGCGGTCGGTCAGGCGTTCCTCGGCGCGACGACGGGCGCGGTGGGCGTCGAGGTTCTGCTTGCCACGGGAGAACGCGGTGATCGCGGTCTCCCACGTTCCGCCCGACGGCTTCCCGCCGGCGCGGATCATCCCGTCGACCTTGATCGGTACGCGCCGCGGCAGCTGCTCGACGGTGAACTGCACGCCCAGGTCGTACGGGATCGAGTCGAAGCCGCAGCAGTGGATCAACCGCGCACCGGTCTCGACGGCCTTGGCGTGGTGCGCGACGTACATCTTGTCGACGAACTCCGACTCACCGGTCAGGTCGAGGTAGTCGGTCCCCGCGGCGGCGCAGGCCGCGACGAGCGGTTCGCCGTACCGGATGTACGGGCCGACCGTCGTGACGACGATCCGGGTCGACTCGGCCACCGCTCTCAGTGACTCCGGGTCCTCGACGTCGGCGTGCAGCAGGTCGAGCTCGGGAGCCTTCAGGTCGTCGCGGAGCTTCTCCAGCTTCGCGTTGTTCCGCCCGGCGAGCGCGAGCTTCAGGCCGGGCGGCGCGTTCTTCACCAGGTACGCCGCGGTGAGCGCTCCCGTGAAGCCGGTCGCGCCGAACAGCACGACGTCGTACTGGCGATCGCTCATGCTTTGTGGGCCTTCGCCTTGGCGGTGTCGGCGAGACCGCCGGCGCCGGACGCGCGGGACGAGACGTCGGCGCCGCGGGCCTCGATGTCGGCCAGGGCGGCGCGATCCGCCTTGGCGACCGACCCCCGGCTGCCGAGTTCGACGATGTGCGGGATCAGCGCGCGGAAGATCTTCATCGGGCCGATCCAGCCGGGCACGTGCACGACGCGAGAGCGCTTCCTGATCCCGGCGGTGAACTTCTCGACGGCCAGCTCCAGCGGGTAGACGCGGCTCGCGAGCGGGATGCCGGTCCGGACCTTGCCGAACACCGGGTGGTCGTCGACGCCGCGCACCATGTCGGTGTCGACGAAGGTCATGTGCGCGACACCGACCCGGACGCCGAGGTGCCGCAGCTCGGCACGCAGGCTGTTGCCCATCGCTTCGACTCCGGCCTTGGCCGTGTTGTACGACGCGAGCCCGGGAATGTGGACGACGGCTGCCAGCGACGAGACCAGCAGCAGGTAGCCCTTGGACTCGATCAGGTGCGGCAGCGTCAGGTGAACGGTCCGCCAGACGCCGTACAGGTCGACGTCGAGAACGCGCTCCCAGACGGCCGGGTCCATGCTCCGGGTGAAGCCCGGCGCCGCGATCCCGGCGTTCGCGACGACGACGTCGATCCGGCCGTACCGCTCGTGCACGCCCTCGACCGCGGCGCGCAGCGACTCCAGGTCGGTGACGTCGGCCTCCCACCACCCGGCGTCCGGACCGCAGTCCTCGGCGACCTTCTTCAACTCGTCGGGTTCCAGCCCGACCAGCGCCAGGGTGTCGCCCTCGCTCGCCAGCCGGCGGGCCACCGCCGCACCGATCCCCCGGGACGCGCCTGTGATGAGTACGACCTTGCCGGCCATCGCGGACCTCCGTCTGTTGAGTCGATACTCAACAGTAAGTGCTTATTGAGCTGATACTCAATAGACTGTCCGTATGACCCAAGCCTCAGAGCACCGCGCACCCCGGCTGCGGCCTGACGAGCGGCGGGCGCAGATCCTCGACGCCGCGCGCCGGGTGCTCGAGGCCGATCCGCACGGGGACCTCAGCGTCGAGCGCGTCGCGGCCGAGGCCCAGGTCTCCCCCGCCCTGCTCTTCCACTACTTCGGCTCCAAGAAGAAGTTCCAGTACGCCGTGATCGAGGAGGCCGCCTCTGAGCTGATGCTCCGGACCGCCCCCGACCTCTCGCTCCCACCCGACCAGCAGCTCAGGTCAGGCATCCGCGCCTTCGTCCGCGCCGTCCTCGAAGCGCCGCAGCTCTACCGCGCGACCCTGCTGATGTCCGCCGCCGGCGACCCCGCCGTACGGGCTCTGCACTCCGAGCTGCGTCAGGTCTTCAGCCGCTGGGTGATCGACGCGCTGGCCCAGCAAGGGGTCGAGACGACGCCGAAGGTCGAGCTGGTCTGCCTCGGCTGGCAGGGCTACGTCGAGCAACTGCTGCTGACCTGGATCGACAACCCGACCGTGCCGGCCGACGAGGTCGAGGATCTCTGCGAGAGATCGCTCTCTGCCGTTCTCACCACGCTCTGACGGAGAGCCGGTACGGCGTACCGATCGAACGCCGCTAGGGTTGCGGGCGTGCTCAAGGTTGCCACGGTGAATGTGAACGGGGTTCGGGCGGCGTACCGGCGGGGCATGGCTCCGTGGCTGGAGCAGACCGACCCGGATCTCCTGCTGATGCAGGAAGTCCGCGCGACCGACGAGGTCCTGCGCGACCACCTCGGTGGCGACTGGCACCTCGCGCACGCCGAACCCGCGATCGCCGGCAGCAAGGGCCGTGCCGGGGTCGCGATCGCGAGCCGGCGGCCGATCAAGCTGGAGCGGACCGACATCGGGCCGGAGCGGTTCGACGGGTCCGGCCGGTGGGTCGAGGCGGACGTCGTACTGGACGACGGGTCGACGCTGACCGCTGTCAGTACCTACGTGTTCACCGGTGAGTTCGAGACGCCGCCGCGGCAGGAGGAGAAGTACGCCTTCCTCGACGCGATCACCGCGCGCCTGACCGAGCTGCGCGCCGACGGCCGGCACGTGCTGATGTGCGGCGACCTGAACATCGCGCACCGCGAGGAAGACCTGAAGGCGTGGAAGGCGAACCGCAAGAAGAGCGGTTTCCTGCCCGAGGAACGCGCCTGGATGGATCGTTTGTTCGAGGCCGGCTGGGTCGATCTCGGCCGTCGTTTCGGCGGCGACGGACCCGGCCCGTACTCGTGGTGGTCCTGGCGCGGCAAGGCGTTCGACAACGACGCCGGCTGGCGGATCGACTACCAGATCGCCTCGCCCGGCCTGGCCGACGCCGCCACCGGCTGCGAGATCCACCGCGCCCCGACGTACGCGGAACGCTGGAGCGACCACGCGCCGGTGGTGGCGACCTACAGTCTCTGACGCGCGCGCGGGTAGTCTCCCCACATGCCTGAGTTGACTCCCCCTGTCGCCGCCAAGAAGCCGGTCGAACGTACCCACCACGGCGACGTGTTCGTCGACGACTACGAGTGGTTGCGCGACAAGACCAACGACGAGGTGCTGGACCACCTGCGCGCGGAGAACGCCTACACCGAGCAGCGCACCGCGCACCTGGAATCGTTGCGTGAGGCAATCTTCGGCGAGATCTCCGAACGCACCCTGCAGACCGACCTGAGCGTGCCCGCGCGGCACGGCGGCTACTGGTACTACACCCGCACGGTCGAGGGAAAGCAGTACGCGATCAGCTGCCGGGTGCTCGCCGACGGCGACCAGCCGCCGGCCACCGACGGCGACATCCCCGGCGAGGAGGTCATGCTCGACGGCAACGTGCTGGCCGGCGACTCGGAGTTCTTCTCGCTCGGCACCGTCGACGTCTCCCCCGACGGCAACCTGCTGGCGTACTCGGTCGACCTCAAGGGCGACGAGCGGTTCACGCTGCGGATCAAGGACCTGCGCACCGGCGAGCTGCTGCCGGACGAGCTGCCCGAGGTGCACTACGGCTCGGCCTGGTCGGCCGACGGCTCGACGATCTTCTACACGAAGGTCGACGACGCCTGGCGGCCGTTCCAGGTCTGGCGGCACGCGCTCGGGACGTCCGGTGAGGACGAACTGGTCAAGGAAGAGGCCGACGAGCGGTACTGGATCGGCGTCGACCTGACCCGCAACGAGCAGGCCATCCAGATCGCGCTCGGGAGCAAGCTGACCAGCGAGGTCTGGTTGCTCGACGCGCAGGACCCGACCGGTGAGCCGGTCGTCGTCCGGCCGCGCGTCGAGGGCGTCGAGTACGACGTGGAGCACGCCGGCGACCAGCTGCTGATCACGCACAACGCCGACGCCGAGAACTTCTCGCTGGCCACCGCGCCGCTGGACAAGCCGGGCGACTGGACCACGCTGCTCGAGGGCGACGAGTCGAGCCGGCTGCTCGGCGTCGACGCGTTCGCCCAGCACGTCATCCTGTACCGGCGCCGGGACGCGCTGACCGAGCTGGCCGTCATGCGCCGCGACGGCGACGGCTTCGCCGCCCCGGACGTGCTCACCTTCGACGAGCCGATCTACACCGTCGCTCCGGGCCGCAACGACGAGTGGGACGACACCCGGTACCGGTTCGGCTACACGTCGCTGGTGACGCCCGGTTCGACGTACGACGTGGACGTGGCGACCGGCGAGCGGCGGCTGCTCAAGCAGCAGCCCGTGCTCGGCGGGGTCGACCTGAGCGCCTACACGCAGTACCGGGAGTGGGCGACCGCCTCGGACGGCACACAGGTGCCGATCTCGATCGTCGCCCGCAAGGACGTCGCCAAGGACGGCAACGCGCCGGTCGTGCTGTACGGCTACGGCTCGTACGAGTCCTCGATGGACCCGTGGTTCTCGATCCCGCGGCTGTCGCTGCTGGATCGCGGCGTGGTGTTCGCGATCGCCCACGTCCGCGGCGGTGGCGAGCTCGGGCGGCACTGGTACGACAACGGCAAGATGCTGACCAAGCGGAACACGTTCACCGACTTCGTCGCGGTCGCCGAGCACCTGGCCAAGGACGGCTGGAGCCGGCCGGAGCGGATCGTCGCGCAGGGCGGCAGCGCCGGCGGGCTGCTGATGGGCGCGATCGCGAACCTGGCGCCGCAGGCGTTCGGTGGGATCGTCGCGGAGGTGCCGTTCGTGGACGCGCTGACGACGATTCTCGACCCGTCGCTGCCGCTGACCGTGATCGAGTGGGAGGAATGGGGCAACCCGCTCGAGGACCCCGAGGTGTACCGGTACATGAAGTCCTACTCGCCGTACGAGAACGTCACGGCGCAGCAGTACCCGCGGATTCTCGCGATCACCAGTCTCAACGACACCCGGGTGTTCTTCGTCGAGCCGGCGAAGTGGGTCGCCAAGCTGCGCGAAACCGCCACCGGCGACGTCGACGTCCTGCTGAAGACCGAGATGGAAGCCGGCCACGGCGGCCGCAGCGGCCGGTACGACGCGTGGCGAGAAGTCGCCTTCACGTTGGCCTGGGAGCTCGACACCCTCGGTTTGGCCTAACCCCTCAAGACGCTCGCGCCCGGCCCGCGGTTGTCCCGTTTTCGCGGGAATCCGGCGGGTACCGGGCGCGTTGTCATGGACAGCGACGAATGACGATGTGTGGTGTGACACATTCAGTAATCATTTTCAGCAGTTCCCCGCTGATCGGCGGTTCCTGAAGGTGTGAGTGCCGGGAACTCTCAGGGAACGTTCAGGCTGTTTACACACTCGTCGTGGAATCTTGAACCTCACTCGAGCGTTGCTCTCCATGTAACGACGAAGGGAGTTTCGGTGGCTCGCATGGCTCGTGTCCGGTCAATGGACGAAGGTATCGACGGCAAGGACAGCGTCGGTCTCTACCTGGAGGAGATCGCGCGCACTCCGCTGCTGACGGCGGAGGAGGAGGTCGAGCTCGCTGAGACGGTCGAGGCAGGACTCCTGGCGGAGCAACTGCTGGCCGAGGGGCGGGTTGGACGCAAGAAGGGCGGCGCGCCGAAGTACGCGACGCAGGACGAGCTGGAGTGGCTGGCCGCGGAAGGCCAGAAGGCCCAGCAGCGGTTCGTCACCGCCAACCTGCGGCTCGTGGTCTCGATCGCCCGCCGGTACGGACGTTCCCAGATGCCGCTGCTGGACCTGGTCCAGGAAGGCAACACGGGACTGATCCGCGCGGTGGAGAAGTTCGACTACCGCAAGGGCTTCAAGTTCTCGACGTACGCGACCTGGTGGGTTCGCCAGGCGATCACCCGCGGGATCGCGCAGCAGGCCCGCGTGGTCCGGCTGCCGGTGCACGTCGTCGAGCAGCTGAACCAGATCGGCTCGGCCCGCCGCACGCTGGAGCGCAAGCTCGGACGTGAGCCGGAGATCGAGGAGATCGCCGGCGAGCTGGACCTGGACCCGGAGCGGGTCACGGAGCTGATCCGGATCGGCCGGGACCACATCAGCCTCGACAACCCGATCGACGACGAGGGCGAGACCTCGCTGGGCGACCTGATCGCGGCCGAGACCGCGCCGGGCCCCGACCAGCTGGTCGCGGACGCCTCCGACCGGTCCGGACTGTTCAGCCTGGTCGACCAGCTCGACCCGCGGTCGGCCGACGTGATCCGTCGCCGCTACGGGCTGCACGACGGCCGCCAGGCCAAGCTGGCCGACATCGGCGCGGTGCACGGCATCTCGGCGGAGCGGGTCCGGCAGATCGAGCGCGAGGCACTGGGGCGCCTGCGCCTGATGGCCGACCCGACACTGGCCGCCTAGGTCTGAGCCGCCCAGGCAGCCGTAGCCAACCAAAACCCCACCCAGGACCCCCGGGCCTTTCGAGGCCCGGGGGTCCTGTCTATCTCCAGCTGTCCAGTACGCCGGGGAGCTCGGACAGCCGCAGGATGGTGGCGTCCGGTGCGCCCTCGGTGTGGCCGACCTGGCTGCTCGGGATGTTGCTGTGCGGGATGTGCACGGCCTTCATGCCGACGTTCTGGGCGCCCCAGACGTCGTCGAACAGCCGGTCGCCGACGAACACGCAGCTTGCCGGGTCACTCGCGCCCGCTGCCCGCATCGCGGCCAGGAACGTCTCCGGATGCGGCTTCGTCCACGGCACCTCGCTGGTGTAGACCGCGCCGTCGATCAGCTCCAGGACGGCGTCGCGCGCGAAGATGTCCTCGTGCCGCTGCCGCGACCAGATCGTGTTCGACAGGACGCCGATCTTGTAGCCGCGATGACGCAGCTCCTTCAGCATGCCGATCGCGTCGGGGTCCAGCTCGGTGTGCGGGTGCCACTGCCGTTCGTACTCCGCCAGCGCGGCCGGCGTCATCACCACGTCGGCGGCCAGGCAGACCGCCTCGAGCGTCGTACTGACGTGCTCGTCGCGGGACCGCAGCCAGGCCGCGTCCTCCGCGGCGACCAGCTTCGCCGCCAGCTCGTCGGCGCGGGCCTCGTCGATCAGTACGGCGACCGAGCGCCACACGGCGTACAGGTCGATGTCGTGCCAGGTGGCCAGGGTGCCGCCCCAGTCGAACAGGACGGTGTCGATGTTGTTCGTCACGGCCGACAGGCTGCCAGATCGCGCCGACAATCTCCGCTGGTTTATTCGCTGACGGTGGCGACCTTGCGGCGTTTGGCCAGCCAGACCACGCCCACGGCGTACAGGGCCAGCGACGGGATGTCGGTCAGCAGCAGGGTCCACGGCGCACCGCCCTGGTCGGCCCAGCCGTCCAGCTGACCCGTTGCCGCAGGCAACATGAACGCGAACAGGTTGTTCAGCGCGTGCAGCCCGATCGCGGCCTCGATCCCGCCGGTGCGGACGCTCAGCCAGCCGACCGTCATCGCGAACAGGAAGATGTCGGCCATCGCCCAGCCGGTGTAGCCGTGCGCGGAGACGAACAGCGCGCTGCTGATGACGAGCGCGGGCCACGGCGTACGGAGTGCTCGCCAGATCACCCGGGTGACAGGGTTGCGGGCGTCGCTGCTCGGCGCGTAGGCACCGATGGCCTGGACCAGCCAGCCGCGGAACACGAACTCCTCGGCCGCGGACTGGAACGGCACGAGCAACAGGATCAGCAGCGCCGGCCCGATGAACGCGGCGAACCCGACCCAGGTGCCGTCGTCGGCGGGAGCCGGATCGGCGTTCGGGAAGACCGCGTCGGCCACCGTGCTGAGCCCGTAGGACACCGCGATGTAGCCCAGGGCCGGCAGGCAGGCGAGGAACAGCCACTTCCAACGGACCTTGTTCAGGACCGAGGCGACACTCCACGGTGGGCGGCGCTGGATCGCCCACGCGGTGAAGACGACCGCCGGGGTCAGGATCGCGAGCATCACGAGCGTGCTGGCGAGGTTCTCCAGGTCGTTCGGGAAGAGGTTGTTGCCCTCGGACTCGGGCAGGTCGCCGGCGATCGCGGTGTGCACGAGCATCCAGACCAGGACGACGGCGATCGTCGCGAAGAACGCGAACGCGGCGAGCGCCAGCGTGCCGACGATCGGGCGCCACCACTTGTGGCTCGCGTTGCGCGCGAGCTGATGGAAGGGCGTGCCGGGTGGGGCGGGGAGCTGGCGCTGCTCGGGCGGGCGCATGTTGTAGGGCATGGAGCCGTAGGGCTGCTGTCCGTACGGCGGTGGGTATTGCTGCCCGTACGGAGGCTGTTGCTGTGGCGGATATTGCTGGCCGTACGGCGGTTGCTGCTGCGGTGGGCCTGTCCACGGCGGCGGTTGCTGAGGCGACCAGAACCCCGGCCCGTCGCCCGGCAGCGGCTGTCCGGTCGGCACCGGCGGCGTACCGTAGCCCGGCTGATCCTGGACAGGCTCGTGCGGCGGTTCGTTCTGCGGTGGTCCTCCCTGCGACGCCATGCCGTGACTCTATGAGATCAGCTCAAGTCCCGTCCCTGTGGACGAAGCTCGACACGCAGCGGCCTTCTTTTGGCATGCTTCCGCCATGTCAGTTGAGCAGCAGCGCCGGGTGCGGATCGGCTATGCCCTCGGCTCGGTCGCGACCGGGTCGTTCGGCACGGTGCCGGGTCTGCTGCTGCTCCCCTATCTGACCGACACGCTCGGCATCGCCGCCGGTGCGGCCGGCGCGATCGTGCTGTTGCCGAAGGCGCTCGACGTCGTGCTCAATCCGGTCGCCGGCCGGATCAGCGATCGTCACCAGTCGCCGCTCGGCCCGCGACGTCCGTTCCTGTTGCGCGGCGGCCTCGCGCTGGCGATCTGTTTCGCGTTGCTCTTCGCGGCTCCTGACCTGGGGTCGAAGACGTTGAACGCGACCTGGGTGCTGCTCGCGTTCGTCGCCTGCGCGACGTCGTACGCGTTCTTCCAGGTCCCGTATGTCGCGATGCCGGCCGAGATCACCGACGACTACGCCGAACGCACCCGCCTGATGTCGTGGCGGGTCGCGTTCCTGACGCTGGCAATCCTGATCAGCGGCGGCGCCTCGCCCGCGATCCGCGATGCCGTCGGCGGCCGCGACGGGTATCGGGTGATGGGCCTGACCGTCGCCGTGTTGCTCGCCCTCGGCACGATCGGCGCGTACGTCGGCACACGGCGCGCCCCGATCGGCCGGCCGCAGGAGACCACCGGCACGCTGCGCGACCAGCTCCGGCTCGTCGCTTCCGTCGCGGATTTCCGCTGGCTGCTGATCACGCTGATGCTGCAGGCACTGGCGATCGGGTCGATGCTGGCCGGGATCGACTACCTCGCGCGGTACGTGCTGCGCGATCCCGGCGCGGCGACGATCGGGTTCGTCTGCGTGGTCGGCCCGGCGTTGCTGGTCAGTCCGTTGTGGCTGGCCTTCGGTCAGCGCTTCGGCAAGCGGACCGGGTTCCTGGCCGCGTCCGGCGTACTCGGGCTTGGTGCTCTGGCGCTGTCGACCGCGCAGCACGTGCCGACGTGGTGCGTGTACGTCGCGACCGGCATCGTCGGGATCGGGTTCACGGGTGCGCAGGTGTTCCCGCTCGCGATGCTGCCCGATGTGGCCGCGGTCGACTCCGTGCGCAGCGGCGTACGGCGGGCTGGTGTGTTCACGGGCGTCTGGACGGCCGGCGAGACGCTTGGGCTGGCCCTCGGCCCTGGGCTCTACGCGCTGGTGCTCGCACTGGGTGGGTACGTGTCGTCGACCGACCGTTCCGCTGTCCAGCCGGGGTCCGCACTGACCGCGATCGTTGTCGGGTTGTCGTTGGTGCCCGCCGTACTGATTGCCCTGAGCTTCTTCTCGTTGACCCGCTACCGGCTCACCGCCGACGAAGTCCTGGAGGCCCGATGACCGACGTCCTCGCCCGGCTGCGCGCGTTGCAGGAAGGCGACCTGCCGACGCACGGCGGAAGCACGCTCGCGTACGTCTACGACTCCGGCCTGGCCGAGGCCGACGAGATCGGCCGCGCGGCGTTGGCCCAGTACGGCGCGACGAACGGGCTCGATCCCACGGTCTTCCCGAGCCTGCGCACGCTGGAGAACGACCTGGTCGGCTGGGCGGCCCGGCTGCTGAACGGCCCGACCGCCGTCGGCACGGTCACCTCGGGTGGCACGGAGTCCGTGCTGCTGGCGGTACAGGCCGCCCGCGACGCCGGACGCCTGCCGTCGCCTGCTTCCTCTCCCGGCGCTTCGCCCGGCCCCGTGTCCTCCCCCACCATGGTGATTCCCTCCACGGCGCACGCCGCGTTCCACAAGGCCGCGCACTACTTCGGCGTCCGCGCGATCGTCGTCGACGTCGATCCGACGACCTTCACTCCCGACCCCGCGGACATGGCCGCCGCCATCGACGACAACACGGTCCTGGTCGTCGCCAGCGCCCCGTCGTACGCGCACGGCGTCGTCGACCCCGTCCGCGAGATCGCAGCCGTCGCCGCCGACCGCGGCATCCGTTGCCACGTGGACGCCTGCATCGGCGGCTGGATCCTTCCGTACCTACGTCTCGGCGGCATCGAGATACCGGACTTCGACTTCGCCGTCCCCGGCGTCACCAGCATCTCGGTCGACCTCCACAAGTACGCGTACACCCCGAAGGGCGCCTCGATCCTCCTGCACCGAGACCCCACCCTGCGCCGCTCCCAGTTCTTCGCCAGCGCCGCCTGGCCCGGCTACACGATGCTCAACTCGACGATGCAGTCCACCAAGTCCGGCGCTCCCCTGGCCGCCGCCTGGGCCGTCATCCACCACATCGGCGACGAGGGCTACCAACGCCTCGCCCGCGTCGCGTACGACGCCACCCAGGACCTGGCCAAGCGCGCGGCCGACATCGACGGCCTCACCCTCCTCGCCACCCCGGCGACAACCCTCGTAGCCCTCCGCACCGACGCCCGGTCCGACGTCTTCACCCTCGCCGACGAGATGGCCACCCACGGCTGGTTCGTCCAACCCCAACTCAGCTTCCGCGACCAGCCCCCGTCCCTCCACCTCACCGTCAGCGCCGCCACCGCCAACCGCCTGGACGCCCTCACCCAAGCCCTCACCACAGCAACCCAGGCCGCCCAAGCCTCCGGCCCAGTCCAGGTCTCCCCCGACCTGGCCGCCGCAGCCACCGCCCTCGACCCGTCCACCCTCGACGAAGCAGCCTTCGACGGCCTCCTCACCATCGCCGGCCTCGGCGACACAGCCGCCACCGGCACCCTCCCCACCCGAATGGCCCCCGTCAACGCCCTCCTCGACGTAGCACCACCACCCCTACGCGAAGCCCTCCTCATCGCCTTCCTCGACCGCCTCATGCGCCCGTCGTAACCACGCCAACCAGCACCCAAGGAGGGCCTACCGACCTGTGGCAACCCAGCCGTCGGCACCTCCCGGCCGACCGGCTCGCCGGGGACCCAATGTGTCTCCTCGACCGACCTCTCCTGCATGCTGACGCCTGAACGTCGTACGAACTGAAGGAGCCCAGAATGGTGACCGACCCGACCCCCGGTCCGACCGCCTCGACGCGCGCGCTGCCGCAGTCGGTGCTGATGCCGTTGACCGGTTCGGCGATCTTTCTCGTGGTCCGGATCGAGCCGGGCGGCGAGGAGACGGCGCGCGACCTGCTGGAGCGGGTGGCCGGTCTGATCCGCTCGGTCGGCTTCCGCGTACCGGCCGGCAACCTGTCGTGCGTGACGAGCATCGGCTCCGACGCCTGGGACCGCCTCTTCAGCGGACCGAAGCCCCGCGGCCTCCACCCGTTCGTCGAGCTCGACGGCGGCAAGCACAAAGCCGTATCGACGCCCGGCGACCTGCTCTTTCACATCCGCGCCGCGCACCTCGACCAGTGCTTCGAGCTCGCCCAGCAGATCATGAAGATCCTGGACGGCGCCGCCACGGTCGTCGACGAGGTCCACGGCTTCAAGTACTTCGAGATGCGTGACCTGCTCGGCTTCGTCGACGGCACCGAGAACCCGAGCGGCCGCGACGCCGAGGACGCCGTCGTCATCGGCCAGGAGGACCCGGACTTCGCGGGCGGCAGCTACGTGATCGTCCAGAAGTACCTGCACGACATGAAGGCCTGGAACGCGCTGACCGTCGAGCAGCAGCAACTCGTCATCGGCCGCACCAAGCTCGAGGACATCGAACTCGACGACGACGCCAAACCGTCCAACTCACACATCGCCCTCAACGTGATCGAGGACGAGGACGGCAACGAACTCAAGATCCTTCGCGACAACATGCCCTTCGGCTCGATCGGCGAGGACCAGTTCGGCACGTACTTCATCGGCTACGCCAAGGACCCCGCCGTCACCGAACTCATGCTCCGCCGCATGTTCCTCGGCGAGCCCGCCGGCAACTACGACCGAATCCTCGACTTCTCCACCGCCGTCACCGGCACCCTCTTCTTCACCCCGTCAGCGGATTTCCTCGACGACCTCCCCAAACTCCCCTAGCCACCGGTACGGCGTACATTCCGCCCCCACCCCACGCGCCCGGCCGCAGGGCAACCGACCTGTACCTCAGAACTCCCAAAATCTGTCGGTGCCATAGGTAAGACTGGTCGCATGTTGCTCGCCGACGTGGTTGCCACCTCCTCCGCCCTCAGCGGGACCCGGTCGCGCCTGGCGAAGGCCGGCTTCATCGCCGAACTGCTGGCGGCCGTGACCAGTCCCGTGGAGACCGAGGTCGTCGTCACCTACCTCTCCGGCGAGCTGCGCCAGCGGCGTACGGGAGTCGGCTGGCGGACCCTCGCCGAGGTCCCCGCACCAGCAACAGACCCATCGCTGACCGTCGAAGAGGTCGACCAGGCATTCGCCGACCTCAGCGAGATCTCCGGCGCAGGCTCCCAGGCCCGCAAGCGAGCAGCCGTCGACGCACTGTTCGCACGAGCCACCGAAGCCGAGCAACAGTTCCTCAGACTCCTCGTCGCAGGCGAGCTGCGACAAGGCGCGCTCGACGGAGTGATGGCCGACGCCGTGGCGAAGGCGACCGGCATCCCCCTGGACAAGATCCGAGCAGCCACGATGCTCCGAGGCGCAGCAGCCCCCGTAGCCGTCGCCGTACTGACCGAAGGCGAATCCGGCCTCGCCCAGTTCGGCCTCGAAGTCGGCCGTGGCGTCCAGCCCATGCTCGCCCAGTCGGCGACCACCGTCGCCGAAGCGATGACGAAGACCGGCTCACCAGCGGCGCTCGAGTGGAAGCTCGACGGCATCCGCATCCAGGTCCACCGCAACGGCCCGGACGTGGTCGTCTACACCCGCACCCTCGACGACATCACCACCCGTGTCCCCGAGGTCGTCGCCGCGACCCTCGAGCTGAAAGCCGACCAGGTCGTCCTCGACGGCGAACTCATCGCCCTCCGCGCAGACGGCCGCCCCGAAGCCTTCCAAGTGACCGGCTCCCGTACGGCGACGCGCGCGGCGACCGGCCCCGAGACCGTGCCGCTCACGCCGTACTTCTTCGACATCCTCCACCTCGACGGCCAGGACCTGCTCGGCCTCGGCGGCGCCGAGCGGCACGAGTGGCTGAGCAAACTCGTCCCCGAGCACCGCCGGATCCCCCGCCTCGTCACCGACGACGCCGAAGCCGGTCAGGCGTTCTTCGCCGACGCCGTGAAGCGCGGCCACGAAGGCGTGATGGTGAAGTCTCTCTCGGTCCCGTACGAGGCCGGCCGCCGCGGTTCGGGCTGGGTGAAGGTGAAGCAGACCCACACCCTCGACCTCGTCGTCCTGGCCGCCGAGTGGGGCCACGGCCGCCGGACCGGCTGGCTGTCCAACCTCCATCTGGGCGCCCGCGACGAGACCACCGGCGAGTTCGTGATGATGGGCAAGACGTTCAAGGGCCTGACCGACGAACTGCTGCGCTGGCAGACCGAACGCTTCCAGGAGATCGAAGCGAGCCGCGACAACTACACGGTGTACCTGCGCCCGGAGATCGTCGTCGAGATCGCCTTCGACGGCGTCCAGACCTCGCCGCGATACCCCGCCGGTATGGCGCTCCGCTTCGCCCGCGTCCTCCGCTACCGCGACGACAAGACCCCGTCCGAGGCCGACACTGTGCAGACCCTGCAAGCCATCCACCAACCAGACGAGGCTTCATGACGCAGCAGGACGCCGCTTCCCACGACGCGACGGACCCCGGTACGGCGAACTCGGCAGACGCCGACACCGCCAACTCGGCAAACGCCGACTCGGCGACGTCGCCGAACTCCGAGGCCGCCACCAACCAGGACCCTGACGTCGCCTCGCGTCACCTGGCGCACAAGGCGCTCGAGGCCGACGACCCAACCGGCTGGTTCGAGGAGCTGTACTCCGCCGCCGCAGACGGCCGCGCCGTCGTCCCATGGGATCGCGGCATGGCCCACCCCCTCCTCGCCGACTGGATCTCCACCGCCCAGCCCGACGGCGCAGGCAAGCGCGCACTGGTCGTCGGCGCAGGCACCGGATGGGACGCCGAGCTGATCGCCGACCTCGACTACGACACCATCGCCTTCGACATCTCCCCCACCGCGGTCGAGGCCGCCCAGCAGGCCCACCCCGACTCCAAGGCGCACTACCAAGTCGCCGACCTGCTCGACCCACCCGCCGACTGGCACCGCGCGTTCGACCTGGTCATCGAGATCTTCACCGTCCAGGCCCTCCCGATCGCGATCCAACCGGCC
Organism: Kribbella sp. cmx-5-2; assembly: GCA_049998015.1. Lineage (GTDB taxonomy): Bacteria > Actinomycetota > Actinomycetes > Propionibacteriales > Kribbellaceae > Kribbella. The sequence goes on along the minus strand of JAEBEC010000004.1, from coordinate 588,098 downwards.
GCCACCCGCCAGGTCGGCGAACAGGTCCGCGCCGGCGGCACCCTGATCGTCATCGCCTTCGCCCGCGAGGACGACGTCCCCGACGAAACCCTCGAAGGCCCGCCGTGGCCCCTCACCCGAGCCTCCATCGACGCCTTCGCCAAGGACGACCTCCGCCTGATCCAACTCGACCGAGCCCCCAGCCCCACCGACCCCAACACCTACCGCTGGCGAGCCGAGTACCTCCGCGACTAACCAGCACGGCGAAGAGCAGCGGTCCCGCTTGAGCTGCCCAGCGAAAGCAGGCGGGGCTCGAGCGCGGGCATCGGCGACTCGCGGCGAGCACAGCGAGCACAGCGAGCACAGTCACACGCACACGGCTCGTGCGCAGGCGGGCCTCCGCGGGTGGGGCTCGGGCGCAGGCGAGCCTCGGCGGGGCGCGGACATCGACATCGGCGGCTCGCGGCGGGCACGCAGCCCCACCTAAATCGCGCGACTCCTCCGGCTCCCCCACGTACGCTCGCGGCGTCGCCGAGCTGCTGGGGAGCAACCATGACGTCCACCATCCGACCGCTGACCGCCTCGGACCCCGCGGCGATCTTCGCGGCGTTCAACGCAGCTGGCTGGGAGAAGCCGCTCAGCACCTTCGCGACCTACCTGGAGGACGAGCAAGCCGGCCGCCGGAGCACCCTCGTTGCCACGCTGGACGACCAGATCACCGGCTATGTGACGGTCAACTGGCGTTCGCCGTACGAGCCGTTCGACGGTATGCCGGAGATCCAGGACTTCAACGTGCTCCCCGCGTACCGGCGGCGCGGCATCGGCAGCAGCCTGATGGACGCCGCTGAGGCACTGGTCGCCGAGCGGTCCGACGTGGTCGGGCTGGGCGTCGGGCTGTACGCGGACTACGGCACCGCCCAGCGCATGTACGTCCGCCGCGGCTACTTGCCGGACGGCCGCGGCCTCATCTACGACCACCACCAGGTCCCGCCCGGCGAGATGGTGCGGCTCGACGACGACGCCGTTCTCATGTTCACGAAATCACTGCTCTGACCTCATTCGTCCCACCTGTCACAGATTACCACCCGACTCGAACATCTGTTCGATCTTCCTGTAAACTAGCCCCATGGCCGGGCGGAACGAGCCGGGGCCGACGGCCCTGCGCATCATGCTGGGCGCGCACCTGCGACGACTGCGGGAGCGCGCCGGAGTGAGTCGTGCCGACGCCGGCTGGGCGATCCGCGGTTCGGAGTCGAAGATCAGCCGCCTCGAGCTCGGCCGCGTCGGCTTCAAGGAACGCGACGTGCTCGACCTGCTCACCCTGTACGACGTACGCGACGAGCCCGAGCGCGACAGACTCGTCCAGCTGGCCCGCGACGCGAACAACCCGGGCTGGTGGCACCAGTACGGCGACGTCACGCCGGACTGGTTCGACGCCTACCTCGGACTCGAGGCCGCGGCCGAGCTGATCCGCACGTACGAGCTCCAGTTCGTCCCCGGGCTGCTGCAGACGCCGGAGTACACGCGGGCCGTCGTACAGCTCACCGCGACCGCCGACCGATCCGACGAGGAGATCGAGCAACTCGTCGCACTCCGCCGGACGCGACAGGTGATGTTCGACCGCGAGCCACCACTCAAGCTCTGGGCGATCGTCGAGGAGTCCGCCCTGCAACGACCGATTGGCGGGCCCGAGGTGCAGAGCGCGCAGCTCACCGCCTTGCTCGAAGCGATCAAGCGCCCGAACATCACCCTCCAGATCATCCCGGCCTCGAGCGCCGGCCACGCCGCCTCAGGCGGAGCCTTCAGCGTGCTGCGCTTCCCGAAGCCCGACCTGCCCGACGTCGTCTACCTGGAGCACCTCACCAGCGCGCTCTACCTGGACAAGCGCGACGACGTCGACGCGTACACCAAGATCCTCGACACGCTTGCCGCGAGCATCCCATCTCCCCAGGAGACGCCGGCCCTGCTCAAAGCCCTTCTCCGTAAGGTCCGCCGCCAGATCAAGTAGCCGGTGTTACGACGTCAGCTCGGTCAACTCGGCCAGCGTCTCCCGAATCACCACGACCGGATCCTCCTCGGCCCCCTCGACCCACCGCTCGAACGCCACCCGGAACACCGTGACCCCGGTCTCCGCCGCCAGCAACGCCCGCGCCGGCGCAACCCCACGTTCCTGCAGCGCCGCACTGAACGCAGCAACCAGCGACGCCATCTTGATGAACTCCCGCTCCCGCAACTCCGGCGTCGCCGAGACCACCTGATACCGCTGCCGCGAGAACTCCCGCCGCCCGGCGAAAGCGGACCCCGCCGCCAGCACCCCGGCAGCGACCGCCTCCATCGGCCCGGCCGACGCCGGCGCCGACACCAGCGCCTCGACCATCACCTGCTCCAACATCTCCGACCCCGCGAACAACACCTCCCGCTTGTCCGCGAAGTGCCGGAAGAACGTCCGCGCGGTCACCCCGGCCCGGTCGGCGATCTGCGCGACCGTCGTCCCGTCGTACCCCTGCTCGGCGTACAGCGCCATCGCCGCCTCGCGCAGCCGCTCCGCCGCACCCGGCTCCCAACGCACCATAGCCCCGATCCTATGCGATGTCATCGTGTGACATCAAAGGTGTAGCCTGGGTGATGTCACACGATGACATCACCGAAAGGAACCACCGATGCGCGTCTTCATCACCGGAGCGACCGGCCACCTCGGCTCAGCCCTGGTCCCCGAACTCCTCCAGCACGGCCACGAGGTCATCGGCCTGGCCCGCTCCGACGACTCCGCCGACCGCCTGACCAAATGGGGCGCCGAGGTCATCCGCGGCGACCTCGACGACCTCGAGACCCTCCGATCCACCGCCGAAGCAGCCGACGGCGTCGTCCACCTGGCCTTCCGCCACGACGCCATGCAGGTCGGCGACCTGAACGGCGCCGCCGACTCCGACCTCGCCGCGATCACCACGATCGCCGACGCCCTCAAAGGCACCGGCAAACCACTGGTCGGTACGTCGGGCACCGGCCTGCTCGCCTCCGCCGGACTCGACCGCCCCGGCACCGAGGACGACACCCTCCCCGGCGGCTACCGCATCGACGCCGAGAACTTCGTCGTCGACCTCGCCGGCCAGGGCATCCGCTCGTCGGTCGTCCGGCTGCCGATCGTCCACGGCCCGCTCGACACCGGTTTCATCACCTCGCTGGTCGAGTTCGCCCGTCGCAACGGCTTCTCGGCGTACGTCGGCGACGGCACGAACCGCTGGTCGTCCGTCCACACCGACGACGCGGCCCGCCTCTACCGCCTCGCCTTGGAGAACGCCCCGGCCGGCGCGCGCCTGCACGCCGTCCACGACGGTGGCGTCGAGTTCCGTCAGATCGCCGAGGCGATCGGCCGTGGGCTCAACCTCCCGGCCCGCTCGATCACGGCGGACCAGGCACCCGAGTACGTCGGGTACCTGGCCCACTTCGCCGCGTTCGACAACCCCACGACCGCGACTCGCACGCGCGAACTGCTCGACTGGCAGCCCACCGAGATCGGTCTCCTCGAAGACCTTGCCCTAGCCCACTACTTCCAGTAGCTAGACGCCGAGTACGGGGGCGATCGTCTTCGTCCGAGCGCCCTCGTACGCCGCCAGCAGGATCCCGAGGACCGCGATCCCTTCCTCCTCCGTGTGCAACGGACGCGTCTTCCCCAGCAACGAATCGGCGAAGTGCCCGATCTCCGCGACGAACCCGTCCACCGGCTCGAGCTCGATCGTTTCGACCTCGCCCGACCGCGGCCGGATCGTCAGCGAGTTCCCGTCACTGTGCAGCGCACCCTCCGACCCGACGACCGAGAACCGCTCGGTCACCGCGGCCGGCTGATACGCCCAACTCGTCACCAGCTGTCCGACAACCCCGTTGTCGAACCGCACCAGCACCTGCGCCGAGTCCTCGCCCTCCATGAACTTCAGCCGGTGCGTCGACAGCATCGCCGTCGCCTCGACCGGTTTGCCACCGGCCAGATGCAGCAGCAGGTACGTCGGGTGGTAGCCGGTGTCGATCAGCTCGCCACCACCACTCGTCGCGGCGCTCGCCCGCCAGCCCATCGTCGACGGATCGAAGTCGTTGTAGAAGCTGTCCGTCGTGCGCACCTCGTACACGGTCCCGATCGTGCCGGCGTCCAGCAGTTCCTTGGCCTTGGCAACAGCCGGCAGGAACAACTGGTTGTGCGCGCACATCAGCGTCACGCCGGCCGCCGAGACCGCGGCCCGAACATCCGCGGCCTCAGCAGCCGTCAGGCACAACGGCTTCTCGCACAGGATGTGCTTGCCCGCCTCGGCCGCGGCGACGATCGCGTCGCGGTGCAGGTGATGCGGCAGGCAGATGTCGACGGCGTCGAGCTCCTCGGCCTCGAGCATCTGCCGATAGTCCGCGTACGGCGTGGCGCCCAGCTCCTCGGCCCGCGCCGCCACGGCGTCCGCGGAGACGTCCGCCACGGCGGTGACGCCGATCCGCGCGGCGTGCTCGCGATAACCCCGGATGTGCGCGCCCGCGATCCCACCGGCGCCGATCAGTCCGACCTTGATCTCCGGCATGTCAGCTCTCCGATCCGGCGTACTGGACGACCTTGCCCTGCTCTGCGGCCTCGTTGGCCGCGACCACCATCCGGGTCAGCTCGACGGCGCGCGCGATGTTGTCGTCGGCGCGCGTCCCGTTGGTGATGTGATCGACCCACTGCCCGAACGGATCGACACTGTGCTCGGGGACCGGTAGTTGCCGACCGCCCCCGAATGCCGGGCCGAAGACCTTCAGCACGTTGCCGTCGTCGGTGTACGTCAGGCTTCCGGTGGTCCCGAAGAGCTCGATCGTGAACGGATTGCCGCTCGCGAACCCGGCCTCGATCACGCCGATCTTCTGGTCGGCGTACCCGACCGTCACCACCGCGTTGTCCTCCAGCCCAAGCCCTGCGACCGACCGGTAGACAGCACTGACGGTCTCCGGCGTGGACCCGAGGAAGAGCTGCGTCAGGTAGACCGGATGGCAGCCGAGGTCGGTGAGCGCTCCCCCGATCGCGGTCTTCGGGTCGAAGAAGCGCTGAGGCAACCAACCGCCCTTGCCGCCGTCCGACACCGCGCCGTCGTGCGACAGCCGGACCCGGCCGTACGTGATCGTGCCCAGGTCACCACTGTCGATCACCTCGCGGATCGCGTTCGTGTACCCGTGCGCGAGCCGCGGCAGCGAGACGACCAGCTTCACCCCGTTCGCGTCGGCCGCCGCGACGATCTCCTCGGCCTCGGCCACGGTCGGCGCGAGCACCTTCTCGGTGAAGATGTGCTTCCCGGCGTTCGCGACCTTCACCATCAGATCGCGGTGGACGTCGGTCGACGTGGTCACGGTGACACCGTCGAGGTCGTCCCGGGCCAGCAGCGCGTCCAGGTCGTCGGTGTACGGCACCCCGAACTTCTCGGCCCCGGCCTGACCGAGCGCCGGGTCGTCGTCCCACACCGCGACCAGCTCGGTCCCCGGATGCTCCTGCGCTTGCCTCGAGTAGTCCCCCGCGTGCACGTGCCAGAATCCCAGGGCCGCGATCTTGAGCGGTTTCGACACCATCTTCTCCTCGCACCAGGTCGATCAGTGGAAAACGATCTCCGACCTACCTAACCAAGGCTCACACCCCGGCGCGGGCCCTACCGGCGGTTCGTCTCAGCATCCGACCCAGAATTTTGGAAACGATTCCGTTTTCTCGACGCGCCCGGCCTCAACCCTCAGTACTCGACGATCGGCCGGACCTCGACAGCGCCGTACCGGGCGGTCGGGATCATCGCGGCCCAGACCTCGGCCGCCTCGGTGTCGGCAACGTCGACGACGTAGTAACCCGCGAGCACCGGCGTACCGGTCGCTCCGCCCGGTTCACTCGACGTCTTCCCGTCACGCACGCGTACGGTCCGGGCCCGCGAAGCCGCGTGGAAACCGGCCTCGTGCACGAACACTCCGGCCTTCCGGACGGCACCGTCGAAGGCCAGCCAGTCGAGCAGTTCCTCCTTCGTCGGACCGGCGACGGCGGGGTCGTAGTAGTACAGCAACGCGAACTGCATAAGGGGTCCTTCCGGGTGCGGTGACTGGCGGTCACCAGTCAACCGGACAACGCTTACTCGACCACAACCCCTTGACAGCTCGTGGTCGCTTGACAACGATGTGTCACGTCACCGCCCATGACAAGGTTGTCACCGCCGCCTGCCAGGCCGACGACCCGCTCCGCCCCCGGTGTGTTCATGGGCGAATTCCGTGCAAGTGAGGACCGGAAGGAAACCCCCATGAGGAATCTCCAGCGCGTGACGGTGCTGTTCGCGGCAGTGGCGGCCACCGTACTCGGATCGGTTCCCGCGGCTTCGGCGTACGACCAGCCCGAGACCGCACCGACCACCCAGACCATGACGACCGCGGCCGAGGACAGCCACGGCACCGAGGCGCACGGCGTACAGCTCGTGCCGGGCAAGGCCGCTCCGATGCCGGCCAAGATCCTCGGCTGGGACGTCCCGAGCGCCCGCTCGTACACGATCACCGCCTCCTGCTCGGCGTACGCCGGCGCGATCCGTCAGGGCGCAGCCGCGTGGAACGGCCTGACCGAAGGCGGCGGTACCCCCGTCTCCTGCCAGGACGGCTACATCACCGACTGCGGCGCGGGCACGGTCATCGGCTGCAACTACGGCGCCGGCCAGCGCATCACCCTGGTCGCCAGTGCCGTCGGCGACGTCGCGCTGCTCGCGGCTCATGAGTTCGGCCACGACTGGTACGGCCACTCGGGTACCGGCTGCGCCAACTGGAACAGCCCGGCCGACGTGATGAAGACCAGTATCTGCGGCTGACCGCCCCCAGATCTGCGGCATCCGCCGGGCGCAGGGTCCCGACGGATGCCGCAGCCGCACGTCCGGATATCGCCGATGTTTCAGCTACCGGCGGTTCCCCGTTACAGGTTGTCCACAACTATCCACAGATTGTGCATCTAGCCTCCCGGAGCCTGTGGACAAAGCGCCGAACCGGCCGTCGGTGACCGGCTCAGCAGATAACCTCTCTATACCGGTGACACACACCGGGGGCGGGGAACTACTATTGAGCGCGTGGGCTTGACGCCCCCGCACCGCTGATCCCGCCGCGACCACTTCGCCCGGGGCTGGAACTCACGGCCGTCTACCCGTCGTCCCGCACGACAGCCAATTCCGCCGGAGGGTCCTCGGCCGCTCGACGAGTCGATGAACCGTGCTCGCACGCCGGTTCACCGAGACGTCGACGGCGTACGGCGGTGCTGTTGTGCCGCGGCACCGTGCCGTGGTGGCTCTGAGGAGGATTCTTGGCCAACCGAGGTCGTCGCCAGACCGGAACCGACGCGCAACGCGGCGGTTCGTCCGGTGCTTCGCGTGGTGGTTCGACGAGCGGTGGGTCCCGTGGGGGCTCGACCGCCGCAGCGCGCGAAGGAGCCGGCAGTTCCGGCGGCGCCGCGCGAGGCAGCGCGAACGGCGGGTCCCGGGGTGGATCCGGTTCGCGCGGTCCCTCGGACGGAGCCCGGGGCGGGTCCGGCGCCGGTTCGCGCGGTCCCTCGGACGGAGGCCGGAGCGCGTCCGCCAACGCGGCCCGCGGTGGATCGGGCAGCGGAGGTTCGCGGTCCGGTTCCGGTGGCGGCCGCGGCGGAGCCTCGCGGGGTTCCGGTGGCGGGTCGCGCGGCAGCGCCGGTGGTTCGTCCCGCGGTTCGGGCGGAGCTTCCCGCGGTGGATCCGGCGGCGGGACGCGGCGCAAGCGCCGTACCGATGATGCCGACGGTCTGATCCCAGTCCTCGCTCGCGCCGTACGGGAGGTCGAAGCGGCCGTCGAGCGCGGCGCGATCGCGCCCTCGATCCGGACGAAGTTCCAGGTCATCGGCCTGCTGGTCCGCCAGGAGCGGGCGCAGGTCAACGCCGACGCGACGGCCACCGACGCGTACCGCGCCGAGCAGCTGCGGCGCCTCGACGGGGTCGCGACGATTCTGGCCAAGACCGCGGCCCGTGAGCCCTCGCTGCTCGCGCTGCTCGCCGAGGACGCGGTCATGTCCGAGGCCGCTGTGGCCCTGCAGCGCGACATGCTGCTCGCCGCGGGTCTCGAAGCGCCTGTGGAAAAGCCCAAGCCGGTCGAGCAGCCCACCGAGGCCGCTCCGCCGCCGCGCCAGGTCGTGCCGCAGTCGGTCGTCTCCCGCCAGCTGGCGAACCCGTTCCTCGCTCCCGACTTCTCGGCCGCGCCGCAGAAGGAAGCGAAGCCGCGCCGACTGGCCGGCTGGGAGCTGATCGGCCCGCTGCTCCGGTCCTTCGAGCAGGCCGGCGCTTCGGCCAGCATGCACCTGCCCGACCCGGCGTCGCTGAACGCCGCGGGCGGGCGCGAGCTGATGCTGCACCAGGCGCAGCTGATCGCCTCCGCCGCGGACGGCCACCGGACCTTCCTGCTCGCCGACGAGCCCGGCCTGGGCAAGACGGCGCAGGCGTTGCTCGCGGCCCAGGCGGCGCAGGCCTATCCGCTGCTCGTCGTCGTACCGAACGTCGTGAAGACCAACTGGGCCCGCGAGGCCGACCTGTGGACGCCGAAGCGCAAGGCGACGGTGATCCAGGGCGACGGCGACACGATCGACGGCTTCGCCGACATCGTCGTGGTGAACTACGAGGTCCTCGACCGGCACGTCGGCTGGCTGGTCGACTTCGGCTTCCGCGGCATGGTGGTCGACGAGGCGCACTTCATCAAGAACAAGAAGTCGCACCGCTCGCGCAACGTGCTGCACCTGTCCGAGCGGATCCGTTCGCGGACGGCCCGGCCGCTGCTGATGGCGCTGACCGGTACGCCGTTGATCAACGACATCGAGGACTTCACCGCGATCTGGCAGTACCTGGGCTGGATCGAGGAGCGCTCTCCTGGCGCCGTACTGATGGAGAAGCTCGAGGAGACCGACCTGACCCCGGCCGACCCGGCCTTCTACCCGGCGGCCCGGGCGAGCGTGATCGACATGGGCATCGTCCGCCGTCGCAAGGTCGACGTCGCGGCCGACATCCCCGCCCGCCGGATCGCCAACCTGCCGGTCGAGCTCGACGGTTCGGTCGGCCGTTCGATCCGCGAGGCCGAGCGCGAACTGGCCGAGCGCCTGGTCTCCCGCTACCGGACCGCCCTCGAGATGCGTACGTCCGGTGTCACCGTCGACGGCATCGACCACACGCTGGTCCGTCAGGTCGCCGAGTGGGAGCGCACCGAGATGGCCAGCGCGAAGACCGGCGAGAACGTGTTCACGCTCGTACGGCGGATCGGCAAGGCCAAGGCCGGTCTCGCCGCCGACTACGCCGCCCAGCTGGCGCACAACGTCGGCAAGGTCGTGTACTTCGCGCGCCACATCGAGGCGATGGACACCGCCGAGGAACTGTTCGCGGACCGCGGCATCAAGTACGCCTCGATCCGGGGCGACCAGTCCCCCACCGCCCGGCAGAAGAACATCGACGCGTTCGTCAACGACCCGGACGTCGCGATCGTGGTCTGCTCGCTGCTGACCGCCGGCGTCGGGCTGAACCTCCAGGTCGCGTCGAACGTCGTACTGGCCGAGCTGTCGTGGACCAACGCCGAGCAGACCCAGGCGATCGACCGGGTCCACCGGATCGGCCAGCAGGAGCCGGTCACGGCCTGGCGCGTCATCGCCGCCCAGACCATTGACACCCGGATCGCCGACCTGATCGACTCGAAGGCCGGTCTGGCAGCCGTCGCCCTCGACGGCGCGGACGCCGACGAGCTCGCGACGACCGACATCCAGGTCGAAGCGCTCGCCACCCTGCTCACCAACGCGCTCGAAGCCCGCTGACCTGTTGACGCCGGGTGACCGGGCCGTTACCAAGGCCCGGGCACCCGAGTCAATGGCCGAGGTCACCATTCGCTAATCGTTTTCCTGATCGCCGGTGTCCCATCATGTGGAGTAATTCCGGACAGACCGGAAATACCCGGCCGGTGTAGACCAATCTTCCCCGGAACGTATACACACCCGCCAATCGGCACCTGACCTGCGCAAACCCGGATCGTTGCCTAAGGCACCTTTCTGACCGGCGGCCACTCCGCGCTGCGCGGCAGGAAACCGCCCGAAAATCAAGGACTTGCGCGGATCCAGAATTTCGAGACTATTGAGTCCTTTCAACGGTTTAGCCCGCCGGACCGCGGGTAGATCGGGAAAGTCGAACGACAGGACAGACTCGGGGAACTGGATTTGGGAGGGCACCCTTGTCAGCGCAACACCTACCGGCACGCGCCGCCGGTATACGGGAACACGTGCGTCCCAGGAACGAAAAGTTCGCTTTTCTCGAAGCGCTGCCGAATCGAGACAGATAGCGATTTCCGATGGATGCACAGGCTCTGCAACGCAGTTGGGACCAGGTCACCGAGCACGGCGAGCAGGTCCCGCTGTACTTCTACTCGCACCTGTTCGTGTCGTACCCCGAGGTGCGCTCGATGTTCCCGCTGTCGATGGCGAACCAGCGCGACAAGTTCGTCGGTGCCCTCGGCCGGATCGTCAGCCACGCCGACCAGATCGAGCACGACGAGGCCTTCCTGCAGCACCTGGGCCGCGACCACCGCAAGTACGCCGTGCTCGCGGAGCACTACAACGCGGTCGGCGCCTCGCTGTGCGCGACCCTGGCGCACTTCCTGGGACCGGAGTGGGACGAGGATCTCGCCGCGCACTGGACGGCGGCGTACCAGGTGGTCGCCCGGATCATGGTCGAGGCGGCGGAGACGGCGTCGGAGTCCACCCCGGACTGGTGGGACGCCGACGTAATCTCGGCCGAGCGCCGGACGATGGACCTCACCTTGCTCACGGTCCGGCCCCGGCGCGCGTTCCACTTCCGCCCCGGTCAGTCGATCTCGATGGAGATCCCGCAACGCCCACGGCAGTGGCGGTACTTCAGCCCGGCCAACGCGCCGCGGGCGGACGGCTCGATCGATCTCCATGTCCAGCAGATCGACGGCGGGCAGGTGAGCCCGACCGTCGTACGGTCGCTGAAGGCCGGCGACACCGTGAAGCTGGGTGCGCCGGTCGGTGAGCGGTTGACTCTCCGCGACCCAGGTGCGCGGGAGCTGCTGCTGGTCGCGGGCGGGACCGGGCTCGCTCCCCTGCTCTCCGTGCTCGAGCAGATCGACGGCGAGTGGCACCGCTCGGGCAACGGGCCGCTGGTCCACCTGCTGCACGGCGTACGGATGCCCTGGCATCTGTACGACCGGCCGCGGCTGCGTCAGCTCGCCGAGACCCGGTCGTGGTTCGAGTACACGGAAGTCGTGTCCGACGACCCGTCGTACCCGGGAACCCGCGGGAAGGTCGGCACGGTCGCGGCCCGGCAGCTGCTGCACGGGCGGACCGCGATGGTGTGCGGCGGCCCGCAGATGGTCGCGCACACCCTCGAACGGCTCGCCGCCGCCGGCATGCAGCCCGAGCACATCAAGTACGAGCACTTCTACTACGCGGCCGCGGACGACCACACCGTCGGGCCACCGCAACCACGGCAGGAGACACCCAGTGAGGACCAGCAAACACCGTCACGGCTCCCCACAGCAGACGCCTCGGTCGATCCGGGACGAGACCTTCCCGAAGCGGATGCGTGGCCTCGACGCGGGCGAGGTCTACGGGTACCTCGATCGACTCGCTGACCAGATGCAGGCCCTCGACCGCGAGCTCACCGAGAGCCGGTCGAAGAACGAGCGTCTCCAGGCCGAACTGCAGCGCGTGCAGGCCGAGCTCGACCAGTACGAGGAAGCCGGCGACCGCGTCAACGAGCAGGTCGTCCAGATGTTCAGCCAGGCGCAGCTCGTCGTCGAGGAGATGGTCAACGACGTCAGCCGCGACGCCCGCGAGCGGATCGGCCAGGCCCGCGAGCACGAGCGCCGGATCGTCGCGGAGGCGATGGACACGGCCGGCGAGCAGGTGCGGACGTACGCCCAGACGGCCCAGGCGCAGATGCAGTCGATCGTGAGCTCGTTCGCGACCGAGGTCGAGCACCTCGGCGTACCGGCGACCCCGCCGCCGGTCGAGCCGTCGCCCGGTTCGTTCTTCGACGACACGGACTCGCACACCCGTTTTCGCAACGGGCGCGGTCCGGGCACTCCGGGATAGGAGCCGAGCGTGAGACCCGCACAGCACCGCCCCTTTGTGGTTCTCCTTCTGCTGACAGCCGGCCTGACCGCCGCGCTTGATTGGACTCGCATCTCAGCGATCGTCGTACTGACCCTTGTTCTGCTTCTCCTCGCCGTGCGAGTGTGCGCGCCCCAGCTCATCGGCGGCGAACAGCTCCTCCAGATCGGCGACCGCCCCTGGCACAAGGCCCCCCGAGGTGGCCGCCGGGCGTCGCCCGGTCCCGGCCGCGTCCAGGCCCGGCCAGTTCATCCCGTACGCCGGCCGGACGCCGAACCGCCTCCGCCTTCCGCTCCTGCTCCGGGTGCTGGTCCTGGCGCTGCGCCTGGTCCGGGTCATTGCCCGGCTCACGGCTCGGCCTATGGCTCCTCGGCTCATGATGGAGCTCCGGCCCCGGTCGCCGCTCCCCCTCGCCGTACCCCGGAATCTGACGACATCCGCGCCGCCGCCGAAGAGTTCCTGGAACTCTTCGCCTCCGAGAACCCCCGAGCCGACCGCATCGGCCCCCGCATCGCCGCCGTGATGCGCGAGATCGACCTCACCGGCACCTACTGGCACACCCCCGAGGAACTCGCCTTCGGCGCCAGAGTTGCCTGGCGCAACAATGCCCGCTGCATCGGCCGCCTCTACTGGCGCAGCCTCCAGGTCCGAGACCTACGGACAGTCGGCGACGCCGCCGGCGTAGCCGCCCACTGCTTCGACCACCTCCAAGCCGCCCACAACGGCGGCAAGATCCGCCCGATGATCAGCATCTTCGCCCCCGAAGCCCCAGGCAAGCCCGCCCCCAGAATCTGGAACGAACAACTGATCCGCTACGCCGGCTACACCCAACCCGACGGCCGGACCCTAGGCGACCCCCGCTACCGCCCATTAACCACCGAACTAGTACGCCGAGGCTGGCAGCCCCCCGCCGTCCCCGGAGCCTTCGACGTCCTCCCCCTAGTAGTAGAAACCGCCGAGGAGGGCCCCCAACTCTTCACCCTCCCCCCAGCCGCGATCCACGAGGTCCCTCTGGAACACCCCGACCTCCCCTGGTTCGCCGACCTGGGCCTCCGCTGGCACGCAGTGCCGGTCATCAGCAACAACCGCCTCGACATCGGCGGGATCTCCTACCCCGCAGCCCCCTTCAACGGCTGGTACATGGGCACCGAAATCGGAGCCCGCAACCTAGGCGACGAAGACCGCTACGCCCTGGTCCCCGAGGTCGCCCAACGCCTAGGCCTGGACACCTCCACCGAAACAACCCTCTGGAGAGACCGGGCCCTGGTCGAACTCAACCGAGCCGTCCTGCACTCCTTCAGTTCCAACGGCGTCAGCATCACCGACCACCACACCGAATCCCGCCGCTTCCTCGTCCACCTGGACCGAGAAGAACGAGCCGGCCGCCACTGCCCCACCGACTGGACCTGGATCGTCCCACCCATGTCCGGCTCCCAGACCCCGGTCTTCCACCGCCACTACGACAACGAAGACCAGGTCCCCAACTTCTTCACCGACCCCGACACCACCTCCCGAGCCCTACAAGGCAGCCCCCCGGCCTTCCACCCCTAAGGGCCCGCCCAGCGCTACGCTGCCCAAAATGCGCAAGAAGGAAGGCCGGCCATGCCACGACAAATCATCACGACCGCCAATGCGCCCGCCTCACCCCTCTACAGCCAGGGCGTCAAGGCCGGCCCTCACCTGCTCCTGTCGGGCATCGTCGGCATAGACCCACACACCGGCAAGCTCGCCGGCGACACCATCCAAGCCCAAACCAGACAAGCCCTCACCAACTGCCAGGCCGTCCTCGAAGCCGCCAACGCCACCCTGGACGACGTCCTAGAGGTAGGCATCCTCCTCACCAACCCCACCGACTTCGCGGCCCTCAACGAGGAGTACGCCCGCTGGTTCCCCACCAACCCACCAGCCCGCTACGTCGCCAAACTCGGCGTAGACCTCCCCAACCTCCTCATCTCAATCCGCATGACCGCCTACGTCGTCGAGTAAGACCGCCGGTTCCAGCCAGTCGTGATCGAGAGGTACGCCTCACGCCGGCGGCTCGCCCTAGACCGCGGCGCGCAGCGATGCCGGGTACTTACACCCTGGTTCCGCGTCGCGTTCGCCCTGGCCAGCGAGTGGTTCCGGATGCCTGGGACTGGTACTACGGTGTGCTGATGGCGAACACCTCAGCCCTCCAAGAGGCATTCGACTGGGTGCGCGACGAACTGGAACGACTTCACGGGCGAGCGTTCTTGAAAACTCAGGTACGTCTCCGCACCGGCGGGAAACGATCCTTCAACGCGGTATCTGTCGACGGCACAATCGTCGCGACCGTGATGAACAGTTCAGGCCTCACGTCCGGCGGCAAGAAGCCTGTCGGCAAGATCCGCGGAGCCGTTGCGGAGTTGTATTTCCTGTCACTGGTCGATGCACCCAAAAGGGTGCTGATCATCACCGACCCGGACTTCTGCGCCATCGTCACGAACGAGCTGGCCGGAGCGGTCGCCAATGGACTAGAGATCCAGAACATCGCCCTACCTGACTCCCTCAAAGTCAGGGTGAGCGCGGTCACCGGAGCCGCAAGCGCCGAGATGGGACGTTGAACCATCCCTCGCTCACCTGCTGATATCTGCACCCCTCCACGAACGACGGCGCTCGAGTCAGCCAGCCAGATACCTGGCTGCAGCCGAACGCCGACAGCAACCAGGCAGCCGCCTAATCCAAATATTCTTTGTTTGATCTTGTATTCTGTTCTGTCTTTCGTATCTCTATGTTGCTTTGGTTCTACCTGATTCGCATGCCTGAGATCGCCCTGGAGATGACCAGCCGCTGGATCTCTGAGGTTCCCTCGAAGATCGTGTAGATCTTGGCGTCTCGGTGCATGCGTTCTACTGGGTATTCGCGGGTGTAGCCGTTGCCGCCGAGGATTTGGATGGCCTCTTCGGTGACCTTGACCGCCACCTCGCCGGCCTTCAGCTTGGCCATGGAGCCTTCGCCGTGGCGGTAGTCGGGGGTTTCGCCTCGCATCAATGCCGATGACATGTTGGCGGCTCGCCAGACCAGCAGTCTGGCGGCGTCGATTTCCAGGGCCATGTCGGCGAGTTTGAAGGCGATGCCCTGGTTGTCGATGATGGGGCGGCCGAACTGTTCGCGGCCCTTGGCGTAGTCGAGGGCGAACTCGTACGCCGCGCGGGCGATGCCGATGGCCTGGGCGCCGACGATGTGGCGGGTCATCTCGAAGGTGGCCATGGAGGCGTTGCGGGCCTGGGCTGCGGCCGGGTCGCGGGGTTCGCGGGCCTTCGCGAGGCGGGCGTCCAGCTTTTCCTTCCCGCCGAGGACGTTGGCGGCGGGGATGCGGACGTTGTCGAAGAAGACGTCGGCGGTGTGGGAGGCGCGGAGGCCGTGTTTCTTGAGCTTGGTGCCCTGCGCGAGGCCGGACACCTCGGACTTCGGTACGACGAACGCGGCTTGGCCCTTGGTGCCGAGGGTTGGGTCGACCGTGGCTACGACGACGTGGATGTCGGCGATGCCGCCGTTGGTGGCCCAGGCCTTCTGGCCGTTGATGACCCACTCGTCGGTCTTCTCGTCGTACGTCGCGCGTGTGCGGATCGCGGAGACGTCCGAGCCGGCGCCGGGCTCGGAGGAGCAGAACGCGGCGACCTGTACGTCGTCGGGGGTGCCGTAGCAGCGCGGGAGCCACTGGCTCCACTGCTCCGGCGTACCGTTCGAGAAGATCGCGGACGACGCGAGGCCGGTGCCGACCAGGGACATGCCGATGCCGGCGTCACCCCAGAACAGTTCCTCCTGGACCAGCGGCATCAGCAGGCCGGACGGGTCGATGAAGAGGTTGATGCTCGCCTCGAGCCCGTACAGGCCGATCTTCGCGGCCTCCTGGATCACCGGCCACGGTGTCTCCTCGCGCTCGTCCCACTCGGACGCGGCGGGGCGGATCACGTCGGCGGCGAAGGTGTGCGCCCAGTCGCGGAGCTCGCGCTGGTCGTCGTTGATCGCCAGCGAGAAGCTGCTCCAGCCCGGCTTGGCCCGCTCGGCGCCGAGCTCACCGGCCAGGGACATCACGTCCGCGGAGACAGTCGGCTTGGGGTCGGTCATGGTCATCGAGTCCTCCGGGGAGCGCGCAGGGGAAGCGCGAAACAGGGGTCCGGCACCGGCAACAACAGCACACGATCAAGCGGTACGCCGTACCGCCGAATCCATTCACGAGCGATGTTACCCACGAGTGTAACCGCCGTTTGCACCAGGGGGCACCCCTGCGACTAAGATCGGTGCATGAGCTCCGCGTTGCTCGCGATCGGACGCCGCCGCACGACGGCGGAGCGTCGTCGCGACCGGGAGCGGGACATCATCCGCTGCACTCGCGAGCTGTTCGACGAGCGCGGCTCGATCGACGCCCAGATCGACGACATCGCCAAGCGGGTCGGCATCAACAAGGCGCTGATCTACCGGCACTTCGCCGGCAAGGAAGAGCTCTTCGCGCTCACCCTGATCGACTACCTGACCGAGCTCGACGACCGGATGGCAGGCGTCGACGGCGTCCGCCGTACGCCGATGAACCGGCTGCGCGCGCTGAGCGAGGTGTTCGTCGACTTCTGCCTGGAGTACCCGGCCTTCGCGGACTGCGCGATGAGCCTGCTCCGGCGGACCGGCGACGAACTGTTCGGGGAGATCACCGAGCCGGTGATGCTCAAGCTCGGTACGGCGATGGGCAGCGCGCTGCGCCGGATCTCGACGATCCTCGAAGCCGGCCAGCGCACCGGGGTGTTCGACGAGGTCGACGCCGACTACCTGGCCAACCACCTCTACACCCAGACCCTCGGGTCGCTGCACATGGCACGGATGGGCCTGATCGTGTCCGCCGGCCAGCCGGGCCACCCGGTGGTGCACCAGGCCGACATCGCGACCGTCCGCGAGACGGCGATCACCGCGACGCTGGCCACGGCCGTCGGGCGCCAGGCCCTCGGCGCCCGGACCGCCTCCACCCGCCGAGCCGCCGGCGCCAAGGTGCCCAAGGCAACAGACGAGGCACCCGATCCCGCCACCAAGAGCAACGCCACAGCACCCAAGACTTCCGCCAAGCCCTCCACGGCATCCGCCGGCCGCACTACCAGCAGCACAGGAGAACCCAAGTGACCGAACCCCGCAAGGTGGCCGTTGTCGCCGGCAACCGAATCCCGTTCGCCCGCCAGGACAAGAACTACCGTCACGCGTCGAACTCGGACATGCTCACCGCCGCGCTGAACGGAATGGTCGACCGGACCGGTCTCGGCGGTCAGGAGCTCGGCGAGGTCGTCGCCGGCGCCGTCCTCAAGCACGCCCGCGACTGGAACATGGTCCGCGAAGTCGTGCTCGGTTCGAAGCTGGCCGCCACCACCCCGGCGTACGACCTGCAGCAGGCCTGCGGGACCGGGCTCGAGGCGGCGATCCTGGTCGGCAACAAGATCGCGCTCGGCCAGATCGAGGCCGGCGTCGCGGGTGGCGTGGACACCGCGTCCGACGCGCCGATCGCGGTCAACGACAAGCTCCGCCAGATCCTGCTCGACCTCAATCGGGCCAAGTCCACGCAGGACCGGCTCAAGGTGCTCGCGAGGGTCCGCCCCAAGGACATCGTCCCGGAGATCCCGCGCAACGCCGAGCCGCGGACCCGCAAGTCGATGGGTGAGCACGCCGCGCTGACCGCGCTCGAGTGGGGTGTCACCCGCGAGGCGCAGGACGAGCTCGCGTACCGCTCCCACATCAACCTGGCGGCGTCGTACGACCGTGGTTTCCACGACGACCTGATCACGCCGTACCTGGGCCTGGAGAAGGACCAGAACCTGCGGCCCGACACGACGCTCGAGAAGCTGGCCAAGCTCAAGACCGTGTACGGCAAGGGCGAGACCGCGACGATGACCGCGGGCAACTCGACGCCGCTGACCGACGGCGCGTCGGCCGTGCTGCTGTCGACCGACGAGTGGGCGGCCGAGCACGGCCTGCGCCCGCTGGCCTACCTGACCCACGCGCAGACCGCCGCGGTCGACTACGTGAAGGGTGCCGAGGGGCTGCTGATGGCTCCGGCGTACGCCGTACCGAAGATGCTCGCGCGGGCCGGCCTGACGCTGCAGGACTTCGACTACTACGAGATCCACGAGGCGTTCGCGTCGCAGGTGCTCGCGACGCTGAAGGCGTGGGAGGACCCGATCTTCTGCAAGGAACGGCTCGGCCTGGACGCCCCGCTCGGCGAGATCGACCGCGCCAAGCTGAACGTCAACGGCAGCTCGCTGGCCGCCGGTCACCCGTTCGCCGCGACCGGCGGGCGGATCGTGGCCGCGCTGGCCAAGCAGCTGGACGAGAACGGCGGCGGCCGCGGCCTGATCTCGATCTGCGCCGCCGGTGGCCAGGGCGTCGTCGCCATCCTCGAGAAGTAGGAGCCTGAAGAGATGACGGATCGCTACCAGACCTTCACGCGGACGCCGCTCGGCCAGGCCCTGGTCAAGAACCTCGGCCTGCCCGACCCGACGCCGCTCCCCCGCTGGCGCGACGGCGCGCCGGTGATCGACGGTCCGGTCGTCTTCGGCTCGATCGGCGAGACCGACACCGGCAAGGCCATCCAGGCCCTGCTGCGCGACGTCGGCGCCAACTTCAGTACGGCGGCCGAAGGCGTCGCCTCCAGCGAGCTGCGCCCGAAGGCTCTCGTCTTCGACGCGACCGGCGCGGCCAGTACGGCGGAACTCAGCTCCCTGCAGCGCTTCTTCTCCCCCGTGATCCGCCAGCTCGGTGCGGCCGGCCGCGTGATCGTCGTCGGCCGGACGCCGGAACTCGCCGCGTCGCCCGAGCAGCAGATCGCGCAGCGCGCGCTCGAGGGCTTCACGCGCTCGCTCGGCAAGGAGGTCAAGCGCGGCGCCACGGTCAACCTCGTGTACGTCGCGCCCGACGCGCACGACCAGCTCGAGTCGACGCTGCGGTTCTTCCTGTCGCCCAAGTCGGCGTACGTCGACGGCCAGGTCGCCCGGATCGGCACCGGGCCGCTGGTCGCGAATGACCCCACGCAGCCGCTCGCGGGCAAGGTCGCCCTGGTGACCGGCGCCGCGCGCGGGATCGGTGCTGCGATTGCTGACACGCTGGCCCGCGACGGCGCGACCGTGATCGGCGTCGACGTACCGCAGAACGCGAACGACCTGCGCAAGGTGATCTCGAAGGTCGGCGGCAGCGAACTGCTGCTGGACGTGACCGCGATCGACGCGCCGCAGCGGATCGCGGCGCACGCCGAGGAGCACCACGGCGGGCTCGACATCGTCGTCCACAACGCCGGCATCACCCGCGACAAGCGGCTCGCGAACATGCGGACCGACACGTGGGAGGCCGTGCTCGACGTCAACCTGCGCGCTCCCGAGCGGATCACCGCGCACCTGCTCGAATCGGGTGCGCTGCGGGACGGCGGCTCGGTGATCGGCGTGTCCTCGATCGCCGGCATCGCGGGGAACAACGGGCAGACCAACTACGCGACCTCCAAGGCCGGCGTGATCGGGCTCGTGCAGGCGTACGCGCCGAAGCTGGCCGAGCGGCAGATCCGGATCAACGCGGTCGCGCCGGGGTTCATCGAGACCGAGATGACCGCGCGGGTGCCGTTCGCCATTCGTGAGGTCGGGCGGCGGATCAACTCGTTGCAGCAGGGTGGGCAGCCGGTGGACGTCGCGGAGGCGACCGCGTGGTTCGCGGATCCGGCGTCGGCCGGGGTGACCGGGAACGTCGTACGGGTGTGCGGTCAGAGCATGTTGGGAGCTTGAGATGCCGACGCGGCGGTACGACGACTCGCCCGGATTGGGGTCGTTGTACGCCCGGACCGTGAAGGCGACGCTGCGGAAGGCCGAGTACGAGCCTGATGTGGACGGGCTGACCTTGGAATTGCCGGAGGTGGTGGTCGATCAGGACCACCTGGCGTCGTACCGGGAAGTGACGGGATTCGCGGCTGGACCGGTTTTGCCGGTGCCTTATCCGCACGTGCTGGCGTTTCCGCTGCATCTGGATCTGATGTCGGATCCGTCGTTTCCGTACAAGCCGATGGGAATCGTGCATCTGTCGAACACGATCACGCAGTACCGGCCTGTTCCGTTGCACGCTGATCTGGCGATCACCGTGCACAGTGGGCCGGAGCGGGCGCACCCGAAGGGGACTGTGTTCGATGTGCTGAGTGAGGTGCGGGTCTTCGGCGAGCTGGTGTGGACGGACTCGACGACGCTGCTCAGTCGGTCCGCGGGTGATGCTTCGGCGCATGCTTCGCTGTTGCCTGATCCTGAGCTGGACGGTGTCGCTTGGTGGGATCTGCGAGCGAATCTCGGGCGCCGGTACGCCGGAGCGTCCGGCGATCGGAATCCGATTCATCTGTTCAAGTTGTCGGCGCAGGCGTTCGGTTTTCCGCGGCAGATTGCTCACGGGATGTGGGCAAAGGCTGCCGCGCTGGCGTCGATCGAGCGGGCTGTTGGGTTGCCTGATGCTTTCGAGGTGCGAGTGGATTTCCGGAAGCCGGTGCTGCTGCCTTCGCGGGTGCAGTTCGGGTATTCGTCTACCGGGTCGGTGACTGATTTCGCGTTGTACGACGAGAAGCACGAGTTGACGCATCTGGTAGGGAAACTCACCGAGCGCTGAGGCGGAAGCGGTTGAGGGTGGCGGTCAGCCAGACCCAGGCGATGACGATCGCCGCCCAGAAACCGAGCGTGAACGTCTCGCTCGCCGAGCCCGAGGCGATGCCGGCGAAGGCCGCGAGGAAGACGGTGGCCGTTGTGTAGGAGGCTGCTGCCCAGGCGGTGTTCGCCGTACGGCGGAAGTGGTTGCCGACGAGGACGCAGCAGGCGATGAACGCGAGGAAGCCGATCCCGCCGGCGGCGAAGTGGGCGGTGCCGTGCCAGGTCAACTCTTCTGGTGCGCCCGCTGGGAAGCCGAGGGCGGGGTCGGGGAGGAAGATGCCGCCGGCCGCAGTGCCTGCGCCGAAGATGCTCAGGAGGATCGCCGGCTTCTTTCCCAGGTGTCGCTCGAGTCCGACCGCGCCGAGGATCACCAAGATGCCGGTGAGCACGAAGTTGGAGCTCTGAATCCAGCCGTACTCCCCCAGCGTCAGCATGCTGCCGGCGTGCTTCCGGACGTCGAAGCCGTCGCGGGTGAACGCCTGGGTCAGCACCACCACCAGGTTGAACGGGCCGGCCAGTACGCCGAGGCCTAACAACAGCTTGGTGGTCATGCGGCCGACGGCGTCGCCCGTGGCTGATGCCGCGGCGGCCGAAGAACTACGTGGAGTGTGTGCAGCCTGGGAGTGGGGGCTGGGGTGGTTCGTGTTGGTGGGGCGTGTGCTCATGGGCTTGCCTTCCGACGTCGGTGGGTGCTTACCAACGCGTCGGATGGAGCCAGGTCAGATCGACACTCAGTTCTCGGGGCCTGGGACTGACAGCGGATCGAAGCCGTACGGGAGTTCCAGGCGGTGGGCTGACATCAGGTCCGGGTCAGCGAGCAGGTCTCGGGTCTTGCCGTCGGCGGCTATGCGGCCGGCGTCCATCAGGAGGCTGCGTTCGCAGAGCTGGAGGGCGTACGGGAGGTCGTGGGTGATCATCAGGAGGGTGACGTCCAGCGACGAGAGGATGTCGGCGAGTTCTCGGCGGCTGGCTGGGTCCAGGTTGCTGGACGGTTCGTCGAGGACCAGGACCTCGGGGCGCATCGCCAGGACCGTGGCTACGGCGACTCGGCGGCGTTGGCCGTAGGAGAGGTGGTGGGGGGCTACGTCGGCGTGGTCCTGCATGCCTACCTGGACCAACGCCTCCTGGACGCGTTCGTCGAGGTCGGCGCCGCGGAGGCCCAGGTTGGCGGGGCCGAAGGCTACGTCGTCGCGGACCGTCGGCATGAAGAGCTGGTCGTCGGGGTCCTGGAAGACCAGCCCGACCTTCCGGCGTACCTCCGGCAGATGCTCGCGGTGGAGGTCGCTGCCGCCGATCTGGATGCGACCGCTCCCCGTGCCGCCGGCGACCGAGCCGAGGATGCCGTTGAGGTGCAGGACGAGCGTCGTCTTCCCGGCACCGTTCGGCCCGAGCAAAGCGACTCGTTCGCCGCGTTCGATGGTGAAGTCGACGCCGAACAACGCCTGCCGACCGTCCGGGTACGCGAACACCAGACGCTCGACGTGGATCGAAGGACTGCTCACAAGCCGACCACCCTAGCCGTCACCGCGACAGCGATCGCCGCCAGGGACACCGTGAGCCCGGTCAGCCATTGCGAGCGATCGGCGCCGCCGACCGACAGCAGCGGCAACCGCCCGTTGTACCCGCGCGACTGCATCGCCAGGTGCACCCGCTCCCCGCGCTCGAAGCTCCGGACGAACAACGCCCCGACCCCACCGGCGACAGCCCGAAGATGCCCGACGCGCCCCCCGGCGTACCCCCGCGATTCCCGAGCGATCCGCATCCGGTGCAGATCGTCCGACACCACACTCAAGTACCGGACCATGAACGACAAGATCGCCACCAGCGTCGACGGCAGCCGCAACCGCTCGAGCCCGGCCAGCAGATCCCGCGGCCCGGTCGACGCCGACAGTACGATCGCTGCGATCACCCCGAGCGTCCCCTTCGCCAGCACGTTCCACGCGCCCAGTACGCCGGACGACGACAACGACAACCCCAGTACGTCGACCCGCGGCCCGGTCGCCACGAACGGCAGCAGCAGCGCGAACACGATGAACGGCGTCTCCACCGCCAACCGCCGCAACACCGTTGCAGCAGGCAACTGAGCCAGCACCACGCAACCAACGATCAGTACGGCGTACAGCCCGAACGCCCAGAAGATCGCCGCCGGCGTCGACACCACCGCGAGCACGAACAGCAGCAGCGCGACGATCTTCACCTGCGCCGGCAACCGGTGCACCAGGCTCCCGGTCGGCACCAGCAGGCCGTCCCCCGCGGATCCGCTCACGACACGGTCGTGTCGGCGTTGGCCCGCGCCGAGCGCAGCGACGCGAGCTTCGCGATCAGCAACCCGACACCGATCGTCACCAGTACGCCGATGATGCCGGCCAGCGCCCCCGAGACGTGACTGTTCCCGATCCCGCTCACCCCGTAGTCGGCCAGCGGACTCCCGGCAACTGCCGAGTCCTTAGCGGCGCTCTCGAACCCGAGCTTCGCCCCCACGAACTCCAGCCCGTCCGGATGCGCACTCGCGAACAGACTCACCACCCCGGCGACCAGCAGCGTCACCGCAACGCCAACGCCCAGCGAACGCCCGGCCGGCCGCGCGGCGATCGGCCGGTCCGGCGAGACCGTCGACGAGTTCCCATCAGCATCCACCAGCACCAGATCGGCCTGCAGGTGCCGGGCGGCATAGACCAGATCCGGCCGCGTCGCGACCACAGCGCTCAGCACCGCCGCGGTGATTACCGCCTCGCCGAGCCCGACGAGAACGTGCCACCCGACCATCGCCGTCGCCAGCTTGCCGAGCGGGATGTCGACCGCGCCGCCCACGGCGTACAGGCCGGTGAAGCAGAGCGCGGCCACAGGCACCGACACCAGGGCGCCGACGGTGGTCGCCGGTACGACGCTGCCGACGCGGCGAGGCAGCACCTGGAGCAGCGCGCGGGTCACGAAGTACCCGACGAGGACCGTGATCAGCCCCATCAGCGTGATGTTGGTCCCCAGCGCGGTCAGCCCGCCGTCGGCGAACAGCAGCCCCTGCACCAGCAGCACCGTCGACATCACCAGCACCGCGGTCCACGGCCCGACCAGCGCGGCGGCCAGCGCGCCGCCGAGCAGGTGACCGCTCGTCCCCGCGCCGACCGGGAAGTTGACCATCTGCACCGCGAACACGAACGCCGCCGTCAGCCCGGCCAGCGCCGGTCCGGTCTCCTTGATCTCCCGGTTGGCGCGCTGCAGGCTGATGCCGACGGCACCGGCCGCGATCAGGCCGGTCGCGATCGAGGTCGGTGCGTCGAAGAATCCGTCAGGGACATGCATGCCCCCATTCTTGATCCAGTTGCGACCGAATCGCAACAAGCGTCCACCCAGCGTTCCTCAGAGGTTCTTCAGCGCCTCGCCGTACGCGCGGTGGAAGGTCGGGTACGCGAAGATCATCTGCTGCAGCTCCTTCACCGGTACGGCGGCGTGCACGGCGACCGCGAGCCCGCTCAGCACCTCTCCCCCGACCGGCCCGGCGCTGGTCGCACCGACCAGCACGCCGCGCGAGACGTCCATCACGACCTTGACGAACCCTTCGTTGCCCGCCTTATGGATCCAGCCGCGGGTCGAGTACGGGATCTGGGTGATCTCGGTCCGGACGTCCAGGCCCTGGTCCCGGGCCTGCTGCTCGGTCAGCCCGACCGCCCCGATCTCGGGATCGGTGAAGGTGACCCGTGGCATCGCGTGGTAGCGCGCCCGCGGAGCGTCGTCGGCGCCGAGGATGTCGAGCACCGCGACGTTCGCCTGGTACATCGCGTTGTGGGTGAACACGCCGACCCCGGTCACGTCGCCGACCGCCCAGACGTTGCTCCCGGCCCGCAGATACTCGTCCACGGCAACGAACCGCGCCGACGGGTCGATGCCGAGGGCATCCAGTCCGAGCTCGCGGATGTCGGTCCGGCGACCCGTTGCCACCAGCAACTTCTCGCCGGTGACCTCGGAGCCGTCGCCGAGGCGGACGGTGAAGCCGTCGTCGTACGACACCGCCTCAGCCCGTACGCCGACCCGGAAGGTGATCCCGTCCCGCTCGAGCATCTCCTGGGCCAGCGCGCTCGACTCCGGCTCCTCGAGCGCCAGCACCCGGTCCAGCGCCTCGACCACCGTCACCTGTACGCCGAACCGCGCGAACACCTGCGCGAGCTCCAGCCCGATCGCGCCACCGCCGAGCACGACGATCGTCGCGGGAAGGGTGTCGGCCTCGATCGCCTCGTGGTTCGTCCAGTACGGCGTACCGGCCAGCCCTTCGATCGGCGGCACCACCGGCACCGTGCCGGTCGCGATCACGATGCCCTTCGACGCCTCGAACGTCCGGTCGCCGGCCTGCACCGTGCCCGGCGCGGTCACCGCGGCGCGCTCCCGCAGGAACGTGACGCCCTTGCCCACCAGCCGGTCGACGGCGACCTGGTCGTTCCAGTTGTCGGTGGCCTCCTCGCGGATCCGCCGCGCGACCGGCGCCCAGTCCGGCTCGACCGAGGCCCGCCCGGCCATCCCGTCGACCCGCCGCGTCTCGGCGATCATGTTCGCGGCCCGGACCATCATCTTGCTCGGGATGCAGCCCCAGTACGGGCACTCACCGCCGACCAGCCGCGGGTCGATCCCGACCACGTTCAGGCCGGCCTGGGCCAGTCGCCCGGCCGTCTCCTCGCCACCCACGCCGAGCCCGATCACGACGACGTCCACCTGTTCAGCCATGCGGCCAAATCTCGCAGACCCCAGCCTCCCGGCCAAGCGTCCGAGCCGGTGGACGGCCGAGGACGCAAACAGTCACCACAGCGTCAGCAACCGTTCACCCGCGCTCCGTAACCTTCAGGTCTGGAGGGGGCAATGAGTTTGGCAGTGGACTTCTCCGGTCTCGGGGACATCAATCTCGAGACCGTGATCGCCGCGATCGCGTTGATCAGTACGGCGATCGCCTGGACGGTGGACCGGTACTTCCTGCGCCGCAAACGTCTCGTCTACCGGGTCCAGGTCGACGCCCCGATCGGGGTGTTCCCGAGCTCGCACATGGTCGACGTCGAGGTCCGGCACCAGGGCGACGTGGTCGAGGAACCGAGCGTCGTCCTGCTCCGCGTCGACAACGCCGGCGGGATGGACATCGAGCCGCACCACATGCACGAGAAGGTCTCGTTCGCGTTCCCGGACCGGACCATCGTCGGGCTGGAGGTGACCGAGGCCAAGCCCGAGGCGCTCGGCGAGATGCTGCAGCGCCAGCTCGACTCGGAGAAGTTCGTCGACACGAGCCGGTTGGTGATCCCGCGGATGGCGATCAACCGCGGCGACAGCTTCAAGTTCCTGCTCGTGCTGAGCGGCCGCGGCGACGGCGTCACCCACTCGGGCTACCTCGCGGGTGGATCGGCGGGCGGCGGCGTCTACCACGAGCCGCGGCCGCGCGGACCGGGACGGCGGACGCTGATCTTCGGCGCGCTGTCGCTGGTGCTCGTGGGCGCGCTCGTCGCGTTGTTCCTGGTCGACGTACTGCAACCTCCGGACAACTGCGCGGCCGGGCAGCTGCGCATCGTCGGGTCGACGGCGGTCGAGCCGACGGTCAAGGAAGTGCGCAGCGCGTACGTCGCCGAGTGCACGCAGGCCGACATCACGATCGCGGCCAGCGGGAGTCGCAGCGGGACGCGGTTGCTCGCCGACACCGGGAAGAAGGATCCGGTCGCGGCGGAGGAGCTGATCGCGCTCTCCGACGGTCCCGCCGAGGAGGCGGGCGAGCTGCAGAGCCGGCCGATCGCCGTCGTCGTCTTCGCGGTCGTCGTGAACCGTTCCTCCGAGATGAGCGCGCTCAGCACCAACCAGCTGCGTGACATCTACGCGGGCCGGCTGACCAACTGGCAACAGGTCGGCGGGCGCGATCTGCCGATCCGGATGGTGAGCCGGGTCGGGCCGGATTCCGGCTCGCGGCGGACCTTCCGCGAGAAGGTGCTGGCCGGGGACCAGGAGCTCGGCATCACGTCGGACGACTGCCGGACCAAGGACGACGCGGTCGCCAGGCAGACGCGGTGCGAGGTCGGTACGACGGAGGAGCTGCTCAGCCGGGTCGCCGACATCGACGGGGCGATCGGGTACGCCGAGCTCGGCGGCTCCCGCAAGTACCCGACCCTCACGCCGGTCGCCATCGACGGCGTGGTGCCCGCGACGGAGAAGGTCGCCGACCGGACGTACCGGTTCTGGGAGGTCGAGCACGCCTACACCGCCGCGCCGCCCAAGCCCGACTCGCTGCAGGACGCCTTCCTCGACTACCTGACCTCGGACCAGGCCAAGCCGATCATGGGCCGCGACGGGTTGGTCCCCTGCGGCGACCTCCCGGGCGGCTTCTGCGGCTAGCGCGCGGCGCGGAGCAGCGGCTAGCGCGGCGCGGAGGCTGCGGCTCGGCGCGGCGCGGAGGCGGCGGCTCGGCGCGGCGCGGAGGCGGCGGCTCGGCGCGGCGCGGAGGCGGCGGCTCGGCGCGGCAGTTCGCGGGCTGCTCGGGCGCCGGCAGGGATAACCTGCTGGCCTACCCGAGGAGGCCGCCGTGACCGTGATCGCCCACCTGAGTGATCCCCACCTGGACGGGACGACCGAGGCGCGCGACCGCCTGCGCCGCGTCACGTCGTACCTGCTGGCCTTCACCACACCGGTCGACGTCGTGCTGGTCACCGGCGATCTCGCCGACCACGGCACCGAGTACGCCGAGGTCGCCGCCGAGCTGTCGGCCTTCGGCGACCTCCCCGTCCTCGTCCTGCCCGGCAACCACGACGTACGCCAGAACTTCCGCACCGGCCTGACCGCGTACGTCGAACCGACGCCGACCGCCGACGCCCCTCCCGCAACGGTCAGCCCCGAGGACCCCGTCCACCAGGTCCGCGACCTCGCGGGAGCGCGCTTCGTGCTGCTCGACACCACCGTCCCCGGCGAGGACCACGGCCTGCTCAGCGCCGACTCCCTCGACTGGCTCGACGCCGCCCTCGCCGAGCCCTACGACGGCCCGGTCTTCATCGCCTTCCACCACCCGCCGGTCGGCCTCCAGCACCCCACGATGGACCAGTGGCTGCTCCGCGAACCAGGCCAGTTCGCCGCGGTCCTCCGCCGCCACCCGGTCACCGCGCTGCTCGCCGGCCACCTGCACAACGGCATCAGTACGACGTACGCCGGCCTCCCGCTGTTACTTGCCCCCGGCATCAGATCGACCGTCCCGCTCACCCTCGAGCCGCCCTCGCCGAGCGGCACCCTCGTCGACCTGACCGCGCCGCCCGGACTCGCCCTCCACGTCCACCGCGCGGGCGTCCCCCTGCTCACGAAGTTCGTCCACCTCTCATGAGCGACCTCCGACCCATCGGCTCAGTGCAGTCCTCGCTGACCGATCCCGCCGACGCACCCCGCCAGGGCGACGAAGGCGCACCCGACGCCTGGTTGACCATCGACCCGGCGTACGCCGAAGCTGCCCGCGATCTCCAGATCGGCGAGGAGATCCTCCTCATCACCTGGCTCGACCGCGCCGACCGCACCGCCCTCCAGGTCCACCCCCGCGGCGACCTCACCCGCCCACCCACCGGCGTCTTCAGCACCCGCTCCCCCGACCGCCCGAACCCCCTCGGCCTCCACCGCGTCACGATCCTCGCCCTCGAGCCCCCACGCATCCAGGTCAGCAACCTCGAAGCCCTCGACGGCACTCCCCTGCTCGACATCAAGCCCGTCCTCGGCGACCTCACCGACCGCTGACTCAGAGCGGCAACGGACGACCGTGCACCAGCAGCACCACCGCGTTGACCAGGTGAACCACCGCAAACCCCAGGAACAACGGATCAGGCCAAGCGAACCGATACCGCGCAGCAGGCTCAACAGCATCTCCACCTCGCGCCGCAGCGGCCGCTCGGTCGATCAACCCCGCGAGATCTCCCTGCGTCCCGTACACCCCGCTCTCGCTCTGTACGTTCGCCGCCTCGACTCCCGCGGCCACGAAATCCCGGTGCGCCGTCCTGATCCGCAGGTTGCTCCCCGGAACCATCTGCAGGATCTGCGTCAGCGGGATCTCCGCCCGCCGGAACGGGTTGCTGACGACGACCCCGGTCCGGGTCACGACCACCGACGACGCGACGTACAGATAAAGCCCCCCGAGCATCACCAGGAACATCAGGTGCAGGTACCAGTCACCGCGGACCAGGTCGTCCTCGCCGTCGGGGAAGTACATGAGTGAGATGCCGAGCACCGACGACCCCACGAGAAACGCACCGGCGACCGCACGCAGGAACGGCCGGTGATAGCGAACCGGCACCTCCGGATACGACGCCACCGCGCGCGCTGTGGTCGGTCGCAGCCTGGTCATGGGCTGATCATGCCTGAAAGTCCGCTAAGAAGACCGCGGCGCGGACATCATCGGGGTGGTTCGTCCGTTGATACTGGCAACACGTTCTAACGGAGGAACCCCATGACCCTGATCGGAACCCTGTTGGGGTACGTCCTGACCCTGTTCATCCTGGTGCTGATCGTGCGCATGGTGCTCGACTGGACCGGCCAGCTGGCCACCGGTCCGTCGCGGACCGCGAAGGCCCGCCAGCTGACGCACGCCTGGACCGAGCCGGTGATCGCGCCCGTACGGCGGAAGCTCCCGCCGCTGCGCGCCGGCGGGATCGGCATCGACATCGCCTTCACCCTGGTCTTCGTCGCCGCGCTGATCCTGCGCTCGATCGCGTTCAGCCTCTGACGAGACCGTCCCAGGACCAGCGAGGAATCGACAGCCCGGCGGGGACCTCACCGGCCGAGCCCGTGTACCGGGTCATCGACACGGTCGTGGCCCAGGCGAAGTAGTCGTACAGGACCTGCCTGACCGGGTCGTCCCCGGTCAGGCCGATGTCCGTCAGCGCCTGGTCGAAGCAGGCGATCGCGCGGCGGTCCATCTCCTCGTGCGGCCCGTTGCCGCTGTGCATCCGGACGACGAGGCTCTCGTCGCCGTACAGCTCCGAGTACTTCGCCGGGCCGCCGAGCGCCTCGATCCAGTACGCCGCGAGCCGTTCCGTGTGCTCAGGATGGAACCCGTGGCTGAACGCGTGACTGACCACCTCGTCGGCCAGCACCCGCTGGTGCCAGGCGTGCGCCAGTCGTCGAAGCCCGTCGTCCCCACCCACTGCCTCGTGCACGCTCTGCATCTCCCGAGCGTGCCACAACAGAGGTCACCGGTACGACGGCCAGCGCTTCGAAGCCCACTCCGACCACGTCGCGAACCCGCCCGGGACATCCGGGATCTCCGCGCCAAGCAGTTCCAGCTCGTCCGGCTCCTCGAACAACGCCCGCCAGTCGACGAGCTCCTCGTCGCTCATCCGGAACGTCTCACCAGGCGTCGTCGCGAACCGTTCGTTGACCCGCCGGCGCTGCTCCTCGTCGTCGATCGGCAGGTAGACAACCTCGCTCCGCGCCCCGATCGTCCCGGCGATCCAGCGCAACGCTGAGCGCTCGTCCCGGCCCCAGAAGCCGAAGTCGAAGACCACGTTGACGCCGAGCGCGGCGGCCCGCATCCCGACCTGGATCAGCTTGCCTTCCACCAGGTCGCGCTTGTCCGGCGGATTCGCGTCACCGAACAACGCGATCTGCCACTCGTCCGGCGTCAGCCGCAGCGCCGACTCCCCGACCTCGAGCTCCTTCGCGCGCGTGGTCTTCCCGGCGCCGGGCAGCCCGACGATCAGGTAAACGACCGGGTGTTCGGGCATGCGACTCCCAACAGAAAGGCCCCGAGCGCGAAGCCCGGGGCCCTTCGACGTACCAGCTGGATCAGAAGTTGATCATGTGACCTTCGAGACCGTGGAAGGCCTCCTGCAGCGCCTCGCTCAGCGTCGGGTGCGCGTGCACGTTGCGGGCCAGTTCCTTCGTGGTCAGGTCCCACTTCTGGGCCAGGGTCAGCTCGGGCAGCAGCTCGGTGACCTCGGGGCCGATCAGGTGGGCGCCCAGCAGCTCGCCGTACTTCGCGTCGCTGATCACCTTGACGAAACCGGTCGGGTCGGCCAGGCCGTGCGCCTTGCCGTTGGCCGTGAACGGGAACTTCGCGACCTTGACGTCGAAGCCCTCGAGGCGGGCCTGCTCCTCGGTCCAGCCGAAGCTGGCGATCTGCGGCTGGCAGAACGTCGCCCGCGGGATCATCACGTGGTCGAGCTCCATCGTCTCGTGCCCGGCGATGGTCTCGGCCGCGATCACGCCCTGCGCCTCGGCCGCGTGGGCCAGCATCAGCTTGGCGTTCACGTCACCGATGGCGAAGATGTTCGGCACGTTGGTGCGCAGGAAGCCGTCGGCCTTGATCGCGCCGCGCTCGGTCAGCTCGACACCGATCTTGTCCAGGCCGTAGCCGTCGACGCGCGGCTGGAAGCCGATCGCCTGCATCACCTTGTCGGCCTCCAGCACCTGCTGGTTGCCGTCCTTGCCGGTGACGGTGACCTTCACCTTGTCGCCGGAGTCGTCGATCGAGTCGACCCGGGTGCCGGTGAGCACGTCGACGCCGAGCTTCTTGTACGCCTTGGCGAGCTCCTTGGAGACGTCGATGTCCTCCAGCGGGACCATCCGGTCGAGGAACTCGACGATGGTCACCTTCACGCCGTAGTTGGCCAGCACGTAGGCGAACTCGACGCCGATCGCGCCGGCGCCGGCGATCACGATGCTGCCCGGCAGCTCCTCGGTGAGGATCTGCTCCTCGTACGTGACGACCCGGTCGCTCAGCTGGGTGCCCGGCAGCAGCTTGGTCGTGGCGCCGGTGGCGATGATGCAGTTGTCGAAGGTGACGGTCTCGGAGCTGCCGTCGTTCAGCGAGACGTCGAGGGTGTTCGCGTCCACGAACGAGCCCCAGCCGTCGAACTCCTTGATGTCGTTCTTCTTCATCAGGAAGTGCACGCCCTTGACGCGGCCGTCGGCCACCTTGCGGCTGCGCTGGACCGCGGTCGGGAAGTCGAAGGTCACCTCGCCGCTGATGCCGAAGGTCTTCGCCTCCTTGGTGAAGATGTGCGCCAGCTCGGCGTTGCGCAGCAGCGCCTTGGACGGGATACAGCCCACGTTCAGGCAGACACCGCCCCAGTACTTCTTCTCGATGATGGCGGTTTTGAGCCCGAGCTGGGCGGCGCGGATCGCCGCGACGTACCCACCCGGGCCGGCGCCGAGGACAACAACGTCAAAGTGCGAGGCCATACAGTGAACTTTAGTGCCTCGCACCAGCGGATCCCGCCGTGGGCCCCGGTGGCGGTGGTCACGATCGGTGAGGCGGGGTACCGCCTGGGCCGGGTGGCGCCTAGGCTGAGGTCGCACGGGGGCCGTCGTACCTCTCGTGCGCGCGTGAGGCGACGGTCGATGGGGGCCTGGATGGACAAGAAGCGTGGGTTGCGGTTCGCCGCGCTCGGAACGCTGCTGGCCGTCTTCGCCGTGCCCGCCTGGTCGGCGTACGCCGACGACCCGACTCCCCCGCCGCCGGCCTCCGTCACCGACGTCAACCGGTCCCTGGAGCAGCTCCGGGCCGAGGCCGCCGCCGTCCAGGCCGAGGTCGCCAAGGCGACGATCGCCTACACGAACGCGCTGAAGGCCGCCCAGACCACCGAGGCCGCCGCGAAGCGCGCCGAGGCGTACGCCACGACCAAGCGGGCCAGCTCCGAGGTCGAGCGCCGCAAGCTCGGTCTGCTCACCGCCCAGGCGTACCAGCTCGGCATCCCGACCGTGATCGGCACCGAGTCGATGCTGTGGTCGCTGGCCCCGATCGCGGAGAACCTGCAGGAGATCGCCGACCGGCAGGCCGCGATCAAGCAGCTCGGCAGCACCCAGGTCGCCCAGTACAACGCGGCCAGCGCCGCCGAGAACGCGGCCGGTACGGCGGACAACGACGCCAAGAACAAGCGCAAGGCCGCCGACGAGGCCTCCGCCAAGGCCCAGCAGCTCAGCCAGGAGCTGCAGCAGAAGGCCGCGAACGCCTCCATGACGATGGAGGGCCAGCTCGCCGACCTGGCCGGCGCGACCCAGCTGGCCGACCAGCTGCAGGTCAGCCGGAACCAGCAGGCCAAGTCGCGCTGGCAGACCTACCTGGCCGAGCTGACCGCTGCCGGCGTGAAGCCGCCCGCGGCCGCCGCCCTGAAGAACCCGGCCAAGCTGCCCGCCGGGATGAAGCCGCTGACGGCCGCCGGGAAGGCCGTCGCCGGCGCCGCGTCGTTCACCGCTGCCGGTCGCACGGTCAAGGTCCTGCCCGCCGAGACGATCCGGGCGGTCAACCAGGCATTCGGACTGCTCGGCAAGCCGTACGGCGCCTCCGCCACCGGGCCGGACAAGTACGGATGCCTCGGCGCCGCGCGCGCCAGCTGGGCGCCGTACGCGAGCCTGCCGAGCCCGATCGGCAACGTGTACCGCGACTACCAGACCGTCCCGGCCGCCTCGACGCAACCGGGCGACGTACTGGTGATGGGGAGCCGCTCGGTCGGGCTCTACCACATCGGGATCGCGCTCGGTGACGGCGAGATGATCGCCGCGGACGAGGCCAAGGGATCGGTTGTTGTCACCACGGTTCCGGAGAGCCTGTTCTCCGCGCTGCGGCCGACGCTCGGCAAGCCGGCCAAGGTGCAGACCGCGCCGGCGACGACGTCGCAGGCCGCCGGCTTCCGCTGCGGGACCACGCCGACGTCGTACGACGTCGGTACCGGCGCCTGGACCTGGCCGCTGGCGGACGGCACGTACGAGATCGGTACGCCGTTCGGTCAGTCGGGTTCGCTGTGGGCCAGCGGGATCCACACCGGACAGGACTTCCCCGCAGCGATCGGTACGCCGGTCCGCGCGGCCACCGCGGGCACGGTCCGCATCGAGCACCCGGCCTGGGCGGGCAACCTGGTCCGCATCGACCACGGGAACGGGCTGGAGACGCTGTACGCGCACCTGAGCGCGATCGACGTTGCGGACGGCACGCGGGTGCAGGCCGGTCAGCGGATCGGTGCCGTGGGCACCGAAGGCAACTCGACCGGCGCGCACCTGCACTTCGAGGTCCGCCTCGGCGGCGACGCGGTCAACCCGATGCCGTTCCTCGCCACCGGCGGGACCAGCGTCGGCTGGGGCGGCTACAGCAACGGCATGATCCCCGCGAGCAAGCTGTGCAACATCACCAGCGCCCACTCGCTGCGCTGCGACGCCGCCACGGCGTACCTGGGCCTGGCGTCGGCGTACCAGAAGCGCTTCGGGAAGACGCTCTGCATCACCGACTCGTACCGCTCGTACAGCTCCCAGGTCTCCCTGTACGGCCGCAAGCCGTCGCTGGCAGCCCTCCCCGGCACGTCGAACCACGGCTGGGGCCTCGCCGTCGACCTCTGCGGCGGTATCGACCGCTTCGGCACCGCCCAGCACCAGTGGATGCTCCAGAACGCCCCGCGCTTCGGCTGGATCCACCCCGACTGGGCCAAACAGGGCGGCAACCGCGAGGAGCCCTGGCACTGGGAGTACGGCAACTCCACCAGCGCGTGAGGCCGCGCGGAGCCTCCACCAGGGCCTGAGCCGGGCCGCAACCCAAGGCGGCCACGGGGACGACCTGTCCTGCGGTACGTCGCATCACCCGAAGCCACCCCTGGTCGGTCAACCCGCGAAGTGCTTGACGCCGCGCCCGATCGTCGGCGGCACTTTGTGCATCGGCCAGCCGCCGCCACCCCGTTCAGGTGGCCGGAGGGTGCACAAAGTGGTCGCCGGAGAGCCGGTCTGCGGCGCCGTACCGCCCGGGGATGGTGATGGGATCGCGGTGGAGTGATGGGTGAGCATCGACGAGAGCGCGGCGGATGGGTGCGGCTGACGTGGGCGAGACGCGCCGGGCGAGCGTTGGAAGCGGGGGCGTTCTGGCGGTGTGTGACGGAGTGCTGTGCAGCCGGTGAACACCGCGGCCAGGGTCCGATTCAGGGCAGAGTCAGGGGTCACAGATCCCTGGAACGAGCCTGTTCAGGACGTACATTTGGGGTGTGGCCGAGCAGACCAGTCCGGACCGCACGGACGACAACATCACGCTGGACGCCCAGGACGATCGGTGGGAGTGGCGGCGGAAGATCCGTGCGAACCCGCGCAAACACCTGATCTACCGCATCGGCGTGGGCGTCGTCGGTGGAATCCTGATCATCGCCGCGCCGTTGACCGGCTGGTTGCCGGGACCGGGCGGGATCCCCTTGTTCATCGCGGGTCTGGCTGTGCTGGCCAGCGAGTTCGAGTGGGCCCAGCGCCTGCTCTACCGGGTCAAGGAATGGGTTAAGGAACTCACCGCCTGGACCGGCAAGCAACCGGCCTGGCTGAAGGCCCTCGGTACGGCGGCACTCTTCGTCTGCGTGCTCGTTGCCATCTGGCTCTACATGGCCGTCCTCGGCGTACCGGGCTGGCTGCCGGACTCCTGGGAGTCCTTCCTGCACACGCTTCCGCTGCTGAAGTAGTCAGCGCAGGAGCCACTGCCGGGTGAGCTCGAGCACGTCGTTCCGGCTGCGACCCGGGTGGTCGGCGGCGACCAACGGGCTGCCGATCCGCAGCGAGAACACCAGCAGGCTGCGCACCTCGACGTCCTCCTCATCGGCGCAGAACTCGCCGAACAACGCCCGCAGGTAGTCCATCCGCCGGTTGTCGACCCGCTTGAGCTGTACGGCGACCCGCTCGTCGCGCCGCGCCCACTCGCGGATCGCGAGGTCGGCCGTGGCCGCGGTCATCAGACCGTCGCCGGAGGCAACGAGTGTGAACAGCCGGTCCAGCTTGGCGCGGCCGTCGCCGCCGGCGGTCTCGACCTGGTCGATCAGCGCCTCGGTCGTCTCCCGCTCCCAGGTGTCCAGGATCTCCGTGAGCAGCACGTCCCGGTTCTTGAAGTACCCGTAGAACCCGCCCTTGGTCACGCCGAGCACCTGCGCCAGCGGCTCGATCCGGACCGCCTCCGGCCCACCGGCCGACAGCATCCGCAGCCCTTCCTCGACCCACCGGCTCCGCGGCGTACGGGTCACTCCCATCCTGTGGCTCCTCTCACGCGCACCCGATCTATACGCCACCGTACACAGCGGTCTACAGTGCTCGTATACGGCAGCGTATAGAAGGGACTCACACCATGCGACTTCCCGCCACCGCCCACACCGACCTCCCCTGGCGCATCCACGAGATCGCGTCCGACTTCCAGCTCGAGGACGTCTGGGCCCTGCCCACCCCCGGCGGCCCGGACGACTTCGGCCGCCTGATGAGCCGCTTCACCACCGCCGACCCCGACGCCCCGGCCCTGATGTCCTCGAAGATCGGCCAGTTCCTGATGGCCCTGCGCTGGAAGCTCGGCGCCCTCTTCGGCTGGGACCGCGACAAGTCCGGCCTCGGCAAGCGCGTCCAGACCCTCCGCGACCGCCTCCCGGCCGACCTGCGCGAAGGACCCCGAGGACCCGAGCTCGACGGCGTCCCGTTCAAGTCGGTCTTCCTCACCGACAACGAGTGGGCCGCCGAGATCGCCAACAGCACCGTCCACGCCGTCCTGCATCTCGGCTGGGTCGCCGACGACAAGACCGACGGCGGCTACCGCGGCCAGATGGCCGTCGTGGTCAAACCGAACGGACGGCTCGGTACGGCGTACATGGCCTTGATCAAGCCGTTCCGCTACCTCTGGGTCTACCCCGACTTGCTCCGCACCATCGAGCGCGGCTGGGTCGACGGCCGCGGGAACGCCGCGTGGGTGAAGCGCTCGCGGTAGCCCGAAGCCGTCAGGCCGTAGTGCAGCTTGAAGCGGCGGGCGAAGTAGTTCTGGTCCGGCCAGCCCACCGACTCCGCGATCCGGCTGATCGAG
Organism: Kribbella sp. cmx-5-2; assembly: GCA_049998015.1. Lineage (GTDB taxonomy): Bacteria > Actinomycetota > Actinomycetes > Propionibacteriales > Kribbellaceae > Kribbella. The sequence continues at coordinate 551,560 of JAEBEC010000004.1, read as the reverse complement.
TGGTCGGTGTGTAGCAGCAGGTCCGCGGCCAGCTCGACGCGATGCCGGGACAGGTAGGCCATCGGCGGTAACCCGGTCGACGACTTGAACAGCCGGACCAGATACCCAGGCACCAGATGCAACTCGTCGGCCAGCTCGGTCAGCGTCCACTGATGCGCCGGCGCGGCCTCCAGCATCCGCATCGCCGCCAGTACGGCGGGGTGGATCTGCGTCTCCCGCCCGACCACCCCCGTCGCCGCGACCGCGCGCGCCAGACAGCTCAGGAACAGCGACAGCCGCCCGACGATGTCGCCGCGGTGGAGGTGAACCGATTCATGCCGGAGCTCGCCGAGGCCCTGCAGATGCCCGATCGCCTCGGCCAGGGTGACCCCGTCCAGATGCGTTGTCAGGATGCCGCGCCGCTGCGCCGAGAACGGCCCGGTCCAGAGCAGGAAGCCGAGCAGCGGATCCTCGCGCATCCAGGCCAGTTCGCGCTGGATCAGTTCGGCCGAGAAGCAGCAGTTGTAGAGCTCCAGGTCCCGGCACCCGTCGTACGCGTGCCAGACGCCGGGCCGGAGCAGGATCACGTCGCCCACTTCGAGTTCCTGCCGTCCGGCCAGGCTCTCGTGGTAGCCCGATCCGCCGGTGATGACGGCGACCTCGAAGAAGCTGTGGGTGTGGACCGGGTGGCCGGTCGCGTGCACGTACGGGCCGGCGTAGGCGACGGCGCCGTCGACGAAGTGCAGCAGGGTGCGGTTGTTGCCGACCGGTGGATCCTCCATGCCTCAACCTAGGCGGCAAAGTGCGTTTTGTGCTAGGTCCGGTGCACTCCGTTCTATCGCCGACGCGGCGGCGGCCCCAAGATCGGACCTACCCAATGAATCGTTTCATCCCGCAAGGAGTGCCATGTCGCGATCCGCCGCACCGACACACCTCCGCTTCGACCACCACACCACCACCGGTCCGGTCCTGGGCATCGGGACCGCCGCTCCCCGTTTGTCCTGGCAGACCCCTTCCGCCGACGCCGAGTGGGCGCAGACGGCGTACGAGTTGGAGATCGTCCGCGGCGACGCGGACCCGCGGACCCACGTCGTCGAATCTGCCGATCAGGTCCTGGTCGCGTGGCCCGACGAACCGCTCGCGTCGCGCGAGCAGGCGACCGTCCGGGTCCGGGTGCGCGGTGTCGAGTGGAGTGAGTGGAGCGAGCCGGCCGTCGTCGAGGTCGGTCTGCTCAGCACCGACGACTGGTCCGCGCGCTTCGTCACCCCGCGCGAGATCGGCAGCCAGGACTCCCCCGCTCCCCTGGTGGCCGGCGAGTTCGACCTGCCGGACGGCATCGTCAAGGCCCGGCTCTACGCCACGGCCCACGGCACCTACGTGCCGACGCTGAACGGCGAGCGCGTCGGCGACCTCGAGCTGGCGCCGGGCTGGACGGCGTACCAGTTCCGCCTGCGCTACCAGACCTACGACGTCACCGACCTCGTCCGGTCGGGATCGAACCAGCTCGAGTTCCTGCTCGGCAACGGCTGGTACCGCGGCCGCCTCGGCTTCAAGGACCAGCGTGCCCTGTACGGCGACCGCCTGGCCGTCCTCGCTCAGCTCGAGGTGACGACGGGCGCCGGTGAGGTCGTCGTGATCGGCTCGGACGGTTCCTGGACCGCGCGGGAGAGCGCAATCACCGCCGACGACCTGTACGACGGTCAGTCCACCGACCTCCGGCTCACGCCCGAGGCGAAGACTCCGGTCGACGTTCTTGACGCGGATCTCGGGCTCCTGGTGGCGCCCGACGGTCCGCCGGTCCGGATCACCGACGTCCTCCCGGCCAAGGAGGTGACGACCTCTCCCGAGGGCAAGACCCTGGTGGACTTCGGGCAGAACGTCGTCGGCCGGGTCCGGCTCCGCGTCCGGGGTGGCGCGGCCGGTGACGAGATCGTGCTCCGGCACGCCGAGGTGCTGGAGCACGGCGAGCTCGGCGTCCGCCCGCTGCGGACGGCGAAGGCGACCGACACCTACATTCTCGCCGGGCCCGACGAGGTGACGCTCGAGTCGGAGCTGACCTTCCACGGCTTCCGGTACGCCGAGGTGACCGGCGTCGACGAACTTGTTGCCGAGGACATCGAAGCCGTTGTCATCGGCTCCGACCTGACGCGGACCGGGTGGTTCGAGTCCTCGAACGAGACGCTCGACCGGTTCCACGAGAACGTGGTCTGGGGGATGCGCGGCAACTTCCTCGACGTACCGACCGACTGCCCGCAGCGCGACGAGCGGCTCGGCTGGACCGGCGACATCCAGGTGTTCTCGCCGTCGGCGAGCTTCCTGTTCGACAGCGCCGGGTTCCTCACCAACTGGCTGGCCGACCTGGCCGCCGAGCAGCACAAGGACGGATCGGTGCCGTACGTCATTCCCGACGTCCTGCGTGATCCCGGTCCGTCGACCGCGGCCTGGGGTGACGCGGCAACGATCGTCCCGTGGGTCGTGTACGAGCGGACCGGCGACGCGGCGCTGCTCGCGCGGCAGCTGCCGAGCATGAAGGCGTGGGTCGACCGGATGGTCGATCTGGCCGGCGACAACCTGCTGTGGACCGGAGGGTTCCAGTTCGGCGACTGGCTCGACCCGACCGCGCCGCCGGACAACGCTTTCGCGGCCAAGGCCGACCCGGACGTGATCGCGACCGCGCACCTGGCCCGGTCCGCTGACGTCGTCGCCCGGGCGGCCGAGGTGGTCGGCGACGCCGACCTGGCTCGCGAGTACGGCGAGCTGGCAGCCCGTGTACGGCGTGCGTTCGCCGCGGAGTACACGACCGAGGGCGGCCGGGTGCTGAGCGACGCGACGACGACGTACGCGCTGGCCTTGCAGTGGGCGCTGCTGCCGACCGGCGAGCAGCGGCAGGGCGCGGCGGCTCGGCTCGCCGATCTGGTCCGAACCTCGGGATTCCGGATCAGCACCGGCTTCGTCGGGACGCCGCTGATCGCCGACGCGCTGGCCGATACCGGACATCCTGACCTCGCGTACCGGCTCCTGCTGCAGACAGGGTGCCCGTCCTGGCTGTACGCAGTGACCATGGGCGCGACGACGGTCTGGGAACGCTGGGACAGCATGCTGCCCGACGGGAGCATCAACCCGGGCCAGATGACCTCGTTCAACCACTACGCGCTCGGCGCGGTCGCCGACTGGATGCACCGCCGGGTGGCCGGGCTCGCGCCGGGCGACGCCGGCTACCGCACGATCGTCGTCGACCCGTTGCCGACGGCCCGTCTCACCAAGGCCGCCGCGCGGCACGTCACGCCGTACGGCGAAGCGGCGGTCGCGTGGAGTCGCACCGACGGACAGCTGAAGCTGAGCGTCACCGTGCCGGTGGGGTCGACGGCAACGGTTCACGTGCCGGGGGCAACAGATCCGGTCAACGTCGGTCACGGCACGCACGAGTGGACGGCCGACGACCCGTACGCCGACGAGCCGGCCCTTCCGGCCGACGCGAGCATCCGCCAACTGATGGATCACGAACCCAGCTGGGACTCGCTCGTGGCCGTCGCCGTCGAGAAGGAGGTCGTCACCGACGACGCCGCCTTCGCCACCCGCCTCACCCGCTACCTCGACCAGCCCGCCGCCCAGCTCGTCGACGCCGTCAGCCCGCGGGGGTTCTCTCCCTCGGCCGAGGCGCTGCAGGCCGAGCTCGACCGTCTGCTCAACCGCTGATGCACATCCCCTGGAGGTCAAAGATGACGTTCCGCCGACGCACCTCAGGACTGGCCGTGGTCGCGGCCTGCTCACTCGCCCTGACCGCCTGCAGCGCGGGCAGTCTCGGCTCCAGCGACGACTCGGGCGGCTCGGGCTCGGTCTCCATCACCTACCTGGCGGGCAACCAGGAGCAGGACGTCAAGGAAGCCCAGCAGCTGATCAAGGACTTCAACGCCAAGAACCCGGACGTCACGGTCAAGCTGGAGAGCCGGCCGGGCGGCACCGAGGGCGACAACATCGTCAAGACCCGGCTGTCCACCGGCGACATGAGCGACGTGTTCAGCTACAACACCGGCTCGCTGTTCCAGGCGATCGCGCCGCAGAAGAACCTCGTCGCGATCAGCGACCAGCCGTACATCGGTGACGTCGACGAGAACTTCAAGAAGACCGTCACCGCCGACGGCCAGGTCTACGGCGCGCCGGCCGGCGGGTTCATGGCCGGAGCGGTGCTCTACAACATCCCGATCTACACCAAGCTCGGGCTGAAGGTGCCGACCACGTGGGCCGAGTTCATGGCCAACAACGCCAAGATCAAGGCCGCCGGGATCGCGCCGGTGATCCAGACCTACGGCGAGACCTGGACCTCACAGCTGTTCGTGCTCGGCGACTTCCACAACGTCGCGGCCACCCAGAGCGACTTCGCCGACAAGTACACGCAGAACCAGGCCAAGTACGCCAGCTCGGCCCCGGCCAAGAAGGGGTTCGAGCACACCCAGCAGGTGCACGACGCGGGGTACCAGAACAGCGACTTCGCCTCCGCCAAGCTGCCCGACGGGCTCCGGATGCTCGCCCAGGGCAAGGGTGCGCACTACCCGATCCTGACCGGCGTGGTGAACGACATGGTCGACCTCTATCCGGCCGCGGCCAAGGACGTCGGATTGTTCGCGTTGCCTGGTGACGACGCGAGCACCAACGGCCTGACCGTGTGGACCCCGAACGGCGTCTACATCCCGAACACCACCACCGGCGAGAAGCTGGACGCGGCGAAGAAGTTCCTCGCGTTCGTCGCGAGCCCGGACGGGTGCGCGTCGCTGGCCAAGGCCGGCGTACCGACCGGCCCGTACGCCGTGAAGGGCTGCACGCTGCCGTCCGACGTACCGCAGTCGATCAAGGACATGCAGCCGTACCTGGACAAGCAGGGCGGGTCGAGCCTGGCGCTGGAGTTCCTGTCGCCGGTCAAGGGCCCGTCGCTCGAGCAGATCACCGTCGAGGTCGGGTCGGGCATCCGCAAGGCGCAGGACGGCGCCGCCCGGTACGACGAGGACGTCAAGAAGCAGGCCCAGCAGCTCGGCCTGGCCGGCTGGTGATTGCCCGTGGCTGCATCATTGCCTCGCCTCCGGCTCGGCGGGTCATGGGGCTTTAACTCCCGTCCTTCCCTCGTCGCTCCGGTCGCTTCGCTCCCTCCACTCCTCAGTCCAGGACGGGAGGCCCCATGACCAGCACTTCGGTCAAGCCGCGCTCGCGTAGCGCCGTGACCCCGGCCGCTGCGGCGGCCGGGAGCAAGGTCTACTCGCCGTACTCGAACTGGTTCTACCTGCCGGCCGCCGTGATCTACGGCGTACTGTTCGTGATCCCGACCTTCGCCTCGCTCTACTTCAGCCTGACCCGGTGGAGCCTGTTCGAGTCGAAGTTCATCGGGCTGGAGAACTTCCAGCTGTTCTTCCAGGAGCCGCAGCTGATCAAGGGCTTCACCAACACGCTGATCTTCGCCGTCGTGACGTCGGGATCGAAGGTGGTGCTCGGGCTGCTGCTCGCCGTCCTGCTGACCTCCCGGATCATCGGGCGCGGCTACCTGCGGTCGGTGGTGTTCTTCCCGGTGCTGGTCAGCACGATCGGCGTCGGGCTCACCTTCACCGTGCTGATGAACCCCGAGCGCGGTCTGATCAACGGCGCGCTCGAGGTGATCGGCATCAACGGGCCCGGGTGGCTGACCGACCCGAAGTGGGCGCTGCTGTCGGTCGCCCTGGTCGACGTCTGGAAGGGCGTCGGGCTGGCGACGCTGATCTACATCGCGGGCATCGTGTCGATCCCGCGGGAGTACATGGAGGCCGCGCGGGTCGACGGGGCCAGCGCGTTCGAGACGTTCCGGCGGATCGTGCTGCCGCTGTCGCGGCCTGCCACGGTGACCGTGATCATCCTGTCGCTGATCGGCGGGCTGCGGTCGTTCGACCTGATCTGGGCGATGACGCGGGGCGGACCGGGGTTCACCTCGGACGTGATCGCGTCGGTGATCTACAAGCAGTACCAGGCCGGCTTCTACGGGTTGTCGACCGCGGGCAACGTCGTGCTGTTCGTCGTGGTCACCGCAGTCGTGCTCCCGCTGTTCTGGTTCCTCAACCGCAAGGAGGTGGAGATGTGAGCACCGCCGAGCTGGTCAACCACAAGCCGGGCCGCAACTACCTGCTCAGCGCGGTCGCGATCGTCGCGTCGTTCGTGGTGTTCGTGATCCCGTTCGTCTTCATCGTCCTGACCGCGGTCAAGGACCGGCAGCAGGCTTCGCTGCTGGACTTCTCCTGGCCGCACCAGTTCCAGTTCGTCGCGAACTTCGTCGCGGTGATCGAGGCGCGCGACTACATGCTGGTGATCGCGTTCATCAACTCGACCGTGCTGACCGTGGTCAGTGTCACCGGCATGGTGGTGCTGGCCGCGATGGTCGGGTTCGTGCTGCAGCGGCGGCGGTCGCGGTGGAACCCGTTCATCAACTTCATCGTGCTGTCGGGCCTGATCATCCCCCCGGCCGTCGTACCGACGATCTGGGTGCTGCAGGGGCTGCAGCTGTTCCGGACGATGACCGGGCTGATCCTGATCGAGATCGCGTTCGGGCTGTCGTTCTGCATCCTGCTGTTCCGGGCGTTCGTCGCGACCATCCCCCGCGAGCTGGACGAGGCGGCGGTGATCGACGGGGCCGGACCGCTGCGGCTGTTCTTCCGGGTGATCTTCCCGCTGCTGCGGTCGGTGATCGTGACGGTGGTCGTCGTGCAGTCGGTGAACGTGTTCAACGACTTCGTGAACCCGCTCTACTTCCTGCCCGGCGACCAGAACGCCACGGTCCAGCTGACGCTGTTCAACTTCCAGAGTCAGTTCAACACCCAGTACAACCTGCTGTTCATGAACATCCTGCTGATCACGGTGCCGCCGCTGGTGATGTTCCTGTTCTTCAACCGCCAGATCGTCGCCGGTATGACGTCGGGCGCGGTGAAGGGCTAGTCGGTCTTGCGGTAGATGAGGTAGGCCTGGTCGGTCTTCTCCGGGGTGATCGCCGGGCGGGTCAGCCGGGTCACCTCGCCGAAGCCGGTCGCGACCAGCAGTTCGTGGATCGCGGCCGGCTCGTAGGCGTACACGTCGAGCTCGATCGGGTGGCCGTAGCCCTCGGTCAGGTGGTACGTGCCGGTGCCCGCCTTGAAGCCGTAGAGGAACAGGCCGCCGGGCGCCAGCACGCGGTGGATCTCGGCGAACGCCGTCGGCAGGTCCTCGGCCGGGGTGTGAACGAGCGAGTAGAACGCCAGCGCACCCGCGAGCCCGTTGTCGGCGAGCGGGAGGTCGAGCAGCGAGCCGACGTCGAACTTCAGGTCGGGGTACTCGTCCCTGGCGAAGTCGATCATCGCCGGGGACAGATCCATCCCGAAGGCGTCCATGCCGAGTTCGGCCAGGTACGCCGTGACGTGGCCGGGGCCGCAGCCCAGGTCGCCGACCGGCCCGGCGTCACCGGCGGCCAGCAGGTCCCCGTACAGGCCGATGATCGCCCGGTGGTGCGGATCGTCGAACCTCGGGGCGACGAGCTTGTGGTAGTCGGCGGCGACGGTGTTGTAGGAGTTCCGGGTGCTCTCCAGGTACGAAGTCATGGCCCGGGACCCTAACCATCGCCGCCGACAGTTTTCAGACTCCGTCGTAGTACTGCTCGATCGCCTCGTAGTCGACTGAGCTGTCAGGCTTCATCCCGAGCGCCTCGTACTTCTTCCGCCGCGCCCGCATGTCCGCGAGCAGGATCGCGCGAGCGTGCACGGCGACCTCCTCGGCTACCTCTGCCGGTACGACGATGACGCCGTCGTCGTCGCAGCCGATCATGTCGCCCGGGCTCACCTGCGTACCCCCGCACGCGATCGTCGCCTGCGTCTCGACGACCTTGATCCGCCCCGGGATGATCGTCCGCCCGCGGGCCCGCGAGCAGATCGGCGTGCGCTGCGCGACGATCTCCGCGGTGTCGCGGCAGTACCCGTCGGTGACGATCCCGGCCGCGCCGTTCTGCACCGCGCCCATCCCGTTCTCCGACCCCCAGAAACCGACCTCCTTGCCGCCGCCGGCGTCCATCACCACCACGTGCCCTGGCGCGAGATCGCCCGGCAGCTTCACGTTGCCGGTCTCCTCGAACCAGATCCGGTGCGCCTCGACGATGTCCTGCGTGCTGTCGAGCTTCCACATCGGCCGGTTCGACGGCACCGCGCGGATCGTCGCCGCCGGTCCCCAGAACCTCATCCCCAGCCAGAGCGGGCGCACGTCCGGCGACATCAACCCGATGTCGAAGTACCCGATCCCGTCGAGCGCGTCGGCGACGTCCACCACCCGCAGGTGCCGGTACAAGCTGCTCAGATCGTTGGCGTTGGCTGTCTCGGTCACAGTCACTGGAAGCCTCTCAGTTGATCCGGTAGTAGTCGGCGGCCGTACCTCCGAGCACAGCCGCGAGTCCGTCCCCGTTCTGCACCACTTGCTCGAGCGCGGCCCGCAACCTGCTCCACGCTTCGCCGTACGACGCCCGCAGCAGCACCACGGGCCAGTTGCTCGCCACCATCAGCCGGTCCGCACCGAAGCAGTCGACCACCCACTCCAGATACCTCCGAAGGTCCGGCCAGTCCTCCAGCTCGGTCAGCAGATCGATCCCCAGCGAGACCTTCATCCCCACCCGAGGACACCCCGCCAACTCCCGAACCAGCCCCGCCCACGGCTCCCATCCCCCGGTGTCGATCGGTGGCCGCCCCAGGTGATCCACCACAATCCGAAGCTCCGGTACGGCGTCCGCCAGCCCGAGCACCGCCTTGGTCTGCGCAGCAGTCACTGGTACGACGTCCCAAGCGACGCCGGCACCAGCAAGCTCCCGGAACAGGTCGACGGAGTCCACCAACCAGTCGAGCGGATCCCGCCCGACAAGACACCGCACACCGCTGAAAGCATCCGCAAACCACTCGAGCCCGCCGGCCCCGCCTGCGGCGGGGCCGGCGGGCGGTGGGGGTGAGGGGGCCTCGCCCCCGGCGACGCTTCGCTCGCCGGAGATCCCCGGGTCGGCGTCCCGGCCCGGACCGCGCTGGCTTGCGATGCCGCTCGCCAGCCTTTCGATCTCCTGCCGTGCTGCCTTCGGGTCGGACAGCGGGAGCCACCCCACGACCGCGCCCACGTACGGTGCTTCGGCGTACCTCAGCAGCCGGTCGTTCTCCGCAGGTTCGTCGACCGACTGGATGAGGACTGTGCGGTCGACTCCTGCGCGGGTCAACTCCGTGGCTAGGTCTTCGGGCGTGTAGTCGCGGGCGATCGCACCGTGGCGGTCGTCTCGCCACGGCTGCTCCTGTGCGGCGACCTGCCAGAAGTGGTGGTGGGCGTCGACGATCATCGGCCCTCCCACTCGACGTCCTCGTGGGCGAGGAACGCCTTGACGCCGGCCTGGAAGTCCCGGCTGGCGTAGACCTCGGCCAGCACGTCCTCGCCGTCAACGAAAGCGCCGTCGCGCAGGATGCGGCGGTCGAACTCCTTCATCGACGCCAGCGTCAGCGGCGCGTTGGCGCAGATCACCGCGAGGAGTTGCTCGACGCGCTCGTCGAGGTCCTCGCGCTCGATGACCTCCGTGACGAAGCCGGCGATCGCCGCCTCGGAAGACGGCATCAGACCCGCGGTCAGCAGGAGCGCCATCGTCCGGCCGGCGCCGAGGCGTTGCTGGAGGCGGGCGATGACCAGCGGTGGGAGCGTGTTGCCCAGAGTGCGCGCAACAGGAGCACCGAAGACCGCGTCCGGCGTCGCCACCACCAAGTCACAGCAGGCGGCCAGCGCGAGCCCGGCACCAACGGCCGGCCCCTGGACCACCCCCACCACCGGCACACGCACCCGCAGCAAACTCGTCAGCACCGCAGCGATCCGCCGCTCGTACTCGACGCCCTGCTCCCCCGTCGTGAAGTCCGCGAACTGCCGGATGTCCGTCCCCGCCGCGAACGCCTTCCCACCCGCGCCTCGCAGTACGACGACCCGGATCCCCCGGTCCTCAGCCACCAACGACTCGATCGAAGACAGCCCGTCGTACATAGGCCAAGTGATCGCGTTGCGCCGCTCAGGGTTCGACAAGGTGAGCCGCAGGATCGCGCCGTCCCGGTCGATCTCCAGCCCGCTCACTCGCCCAGCACCTCCGCCGTGTGCTCACCGAGCAACGGTGGATGCCGACGAAGCCGCACCGGAGTCCCACTCAGATGAACAGGCGACCCGAGCACCCGCACCTTCCCCTCCACCGGATGGTCGATCTCCTGCACCATCCCCCGCGCCCGCACGTGCGGGTCCTCGTCGAGCACGTACGCGTAGTCGCGGATCGGCCCAGCCGGCACCCCGGCTTCGAGCAGCAGTGCGACCCATTCGTCGGTCGTCGCCGCGGCCAGCCGTTCCTCCAGTACGCCGGCCAGCTCGTCGCGGTGAGCCATCCGGTCGGTGTTCGTCAGGAATCGTTCGTCGGTGAGCAAGTCGGTGACCTCCAGAGCGGTACAGAGTCGTTGCCAAAGGCGCTCGTTGTTCGCCCCCAGCGTGAGGTGACCGTCCTTCGTCCGCAACGCCTGGTACGGCGCCGACATCCGGTTCGCCGACCCGAGCGGCTGCGGCACCTGCCCGGTCGCCCAGTACTCGGTCGACTCCCACACCGACATCGCGAGCGCCGCCTCGAACAGCGACGTCTCGACGTACTGCCCGACTCCGGTCCGCTCCCGGGCGTGCACCGCGGACACGATCCCGAAGGCGCAGAACAGCCCGGCGCCGAGATCCCCGACCGGCAGGCCCGACTTCATCGGCTCACCGCCCGGCGCCCCGGTGATGCTCATCACGCCCGACATCGCCTGCGCGATCAGGTCGTAGCCCGGCCGGTCGGCGTACGGGCCGGTCTGGCCGAAGCCGGAGACGCTGGCGTAGATCAGCCGCGGGTTGAGCGCGGCCAGCGTCGCATAGTCGACGCCCAGCCGCTCGGTCACGCCCGGACGGAAGTTCTCGACGACCACATCCGCGCTCAGTACCAGCCGCCGGAACGACGCCAGGTCGTCGGCCGACTTCAGATCCAGTACGACGCTGCGCTTGTTCCGGTTCAGCGCGAGGAACGCGCGACTGTCGTCGCCGTGCACCGAGTACCCCCACGACCGGCGCGTCTGGTCACCGGCCGCCGGGTTCTCGATCTTGATCACGTCGGCGCCGAGATCGGCCAGCAGCATCGTGCAGAACGGCCCGGCCATCACCTGGGTCAGATCGAGCACCCGCAACCCGTCCAGCGCCCCCGCGGGCTCGGCCGGCCCAGCGGCTCCCGCCGGACCAGCAGCTCCCGTCGCGCCCGTCATCAGCCGCCCAGTCCGGCGTTCGCCTCGGTGAAGAACGAGTCGGCCGCCTGCTGCACGGTCTTCTTGCCGAACGCAATCTCCTCGTAGGCCCGCGTGTACGCCTTCTCGAACGTCGCCTGGTAGCCCGGCGGGTAGAGGATCGTCGGCGGCTTCTTCTCCACGATCTCGGCGTACAGCTCCAGCTCGTGCTTCTTCAGCGCCGGCAGCGCCGGGTCGTCGATCTGCGCCTGCAGCACCTTCTGGTTGGTGGCCGCGCCGTTGTCGGACTTGAACGACTTCCCGGCCTCCAGGTCGTTGGTGAAGAAGTCGATGAACGCCGCCGCGGTCGGCACGTTGTCGCAGTTCGTCGGGATCGCGAAGCCGGACGTGAAGATCGCGTTGCCCGACCCGCTCGGCCCGGACGGCATCGGCAGCGTGGTCAGCTTCTGCCCGCCGGCCTTCCCGGCGAGCGTCGCCGAGGCCGGCGTCAGCGCGTTGCCCGGCATGCTGTCGGTCATCACCCGGCCCTGCGCGATGAAGTTCTGCTCGGCGCCCTCGGGCTCGTCGGCCTGGGCGTCGGCGCCCATCGTGACGCCGTCCTTGCGCAGCTTCTCCCACAGGTTCCAGTACTCGACCAGCGACTCCTTGGTGAAGCCGAGCTTGCCGTCATCGGTGAACAGCTGCTTGCCGTTGGCCAACTGGTACGCGATGAAGTAGTTCGGTACGCCGCCGCGCGACCCCGACGCGAAGACACCCGGCGGCAGCTTGCCCTTGGCCGACGCGATCCAGTCGGTGTACTTCGCCCAGTCGTAGCCCTCCGGCGGCAGCCCGATCCCGGCCTGCTGGGCGAGCGTCTCGTTCACGCCGACGGCGTCGTACGCCGCGCCGTACGGCAGGAAGTAGAGCTTGCCGTCCGGTCCGCGCCCGGTGTCGACGACCTCCTTCGGGATGTCGTCGACCTTGATCGCGCCGGACTCGATCATCGGGTCGAGCGGCAGCAGCACCTTGCGCTTGGTGTAGTCGTTCAGCTGGCGGCCCTGCAGCTGCATCACGCAGGGCAGCGTCTTGCTGGACGCCTGGATGTTCAGCTTGTTGAAGTAGTTGCCGAAGTCCGCGTTCTGCCGGTCGATCGTCACGCCCGAGTGGGCCTTGACGAACATGTCGGCGACGGCGTTGGTCTTGGCCGCCCGGTTCGCGCCGCCCCAGAACGTCAGCTGCAGGCTGCCGGTGATGTCACCCTTGCCGTCCTGCGTGCCCGCGTCGCCGCCGGCGGTGTCGCCGACCGACGTACCGTTGCATCCGGCAACCACCATCAACGCGGCCGTGGCCAACGCCGCTGTAGGAATGCGTTTCATCGAGGTTCTCCAGTCACTTGAGGCCGGTGGTGGCGACGCCCTCGATCAGCAGCTTCTGCGCCCCCAGGAAGAAGCCGACGATCGGGGCCAGGGCGAGTGTGGACATCGCGAACAGCGAGCCGTACGCCGATTCGCCGGTGACGTCCAGGAACGAGTTGAGGCCGAGCGAGACCGTCCACAGCTCGGGCCGGTTCAGGTAGAGCAGCGGGCCGAGGAAGTCGTTCCAGCTCGCGATGAACGTGAACAGCGCGGTGGTGCCGAGTGCCGGCAGGGCCAGCGGCATGATGATCCGGCTGAAGGTGCGCCAGTGCCCGCAGCCGTCGATCCGGGCCGCGTCGTCGAGCTCGCGCGGCAAAGTGCGGATGAACTGGACCATCAGGAAGACGAAGAACGCCTCGACGCCGAGCCACTTCGGGACGACCAGCGGCAGGTAGGTGTTCATCCAGGCCAGCTCGTTGAACAAGATGTACTGCGGCACCAAAGTGACGTGATAGGGCAACAACATCGTTGCCAGCAGCACCCCGAACAGGATCCGCTTGAACGGGAACTCCAGCCGGGCGAACGCGTACGCCGTCAGCGAGCAGGAGACCAGGTTGCCGACGATCGACAGCGCGGTGATCGCGATCGAGTTCAGGAAGTAGCGCGAGAAATTGAGCTGTCCCGCGCTCCAGCCGTGCTTGTAGTTGTCGAGCGTGTAGTTCTTCGAGAACAGCCCCAGGCTGTTCATCACCTCGGCCGACGGCCGGAACGACGCCGCGACCATCCACACGACCGGGTACAGCATCACGATCAGTACGCCGATCAGCAGCGCGTGCCGCAGCAGACCGATCACCAGCGGGTTGCGCGTCGCGCGCCGGCCGAAGAACGGGCGGGCGCCGACCGTCAGGGCCGTCACCGCTCGTCCCCGTAGTACACCCACCGCTTGGCGGTCAGGAACAGGAATCCGGTGAACAGTCCCAGGACGACGACCAGCGCCCACGCCATCGCCGACGCGTAGCCCATCTTCAGCTCGGCGAATCCCTGCTGGTACAGGTACAACGTGTAGAACAGCGTCGAGTCGGCCGGACCGCCCGATCCCCGGCTGACCACGAACGCCCCGGTGAACGCCTGGAACGCGTGGATCGTGTCGAGCAGCAGGTTGAAGAAGATCAGCGGTGTCATCAGCGGCAGCGTGACGCTGAAGAACCGGCGGATCGGGCCGGCGCCGTCGACCGCGGCCGCCTCGTGCAGTTCGGCCGGCACCTGCCGCAGCCCGGCGAGGAAGATGATCATCGTCGCGCCGAACGCCCAGAGGTTCAGCGTCACGATCGTCCACAACGCCGTACCGGGACTGCCGACCCAGCTGCCGTGGGTGATGCCGAACAGCGCGAGCACCTGGTTCACCAGGCCCGTGCTGCCGAAGATCTGCCGCCACAGCACCGCGATCGCGACGCTCGCGCCCATCAGCGACGGCAGGTAGAACAGCGCGCGGTAGCCGGAGAGGAACTTGATCCCCTTGTTCAGCAGCAGCGCCAGGATCATCGAGACGACCAGCAGCAGCGGAACCGACACCCCGACGTACAGGAGCGTCACCTTCACCGACGACAGGTAGCGCGGGTCGGCGGTGAACATGCGGCGGAAGTTGTCGAGCCCGATCCACTGCGGCGCGCTGAGCAGGTCGTAGCTGGTGAACGCGAGGTACGCCGAGTAGAGCATCGGCCCGATCGTCAGCAGCACGATGCCCAGCAGCCACGGGCTCAGGAAGAGGTACGCCGTCAGCCCTTCACGGCCGGTGCGGGTGTTCTTCATGGCGCGCTGCCTTTCCGCGCGTGCGCCTCGACCTGATCGGCCAGGTGCTGCGCGAGCAGACCAGCGAGCGGAACCTGTACGTCGGACTCCCGCGCGGCCGCGACGACGTCCCACAGGTCCTTGCTCCACGGCCGGTTCCGCACCGGAGTACCGGCGTCGTCGTACGCCGCGGCGACCCGGTCGAAGAATCCCCAGTTCCGGGTAATCCACGAGTCGCCGGTGCTCGTGGACACGGCGTCGAGCACGGTCTGCTCCGGTACGCCGTACGCGCCGGCCAACTCGAGCCCTTCCTGCACACCGGCCAGCGCGGCGAACATCATCAACTGGTTCGCCAGCTTCACCGCCGCGCCGGCACCCGCGGGCCCCACGTGCAGCACCGTCTCGGCCACGGAATCGAGCACCGGCCGGGCCTGTTCGAGCACCTCGACCCGGCCTCCGGCCATCACCGTGAGAGAACCGGTGAGCGCTCTCTCGGCTCCCCCGCTGACCGGTACGTCGAGCAGCCCGACCTCGCGGACCTCCGCCTGCAGGGCGAGCCGCCGAGCGGTCGCCGGGAGGATCGTGCTGTGGATGAGGACGACTGATCCCGCCGCCAGGAGCGGAACCAGTTCGTCGAGGATCTCGGTGGCGGCGTCGTCGTCCGGCACCGCCAGCGCGACCGCCGCGCAGTCGGCCAGCTCGGCGACCACTCGAACCGAGGCCAGGCCTTCGGCGCGACTCGCGTCCTCGTCGTACACCTTCAGCGACCAGCCGTCGCGGTGCAGGGTCTCGGCCATCGGCCGGCCCAGATTGCCCAGCCCGACGAAGCCGATGCTCGTACTGCGGTTGATGTCTTGGGCCACGAACGCGCCTCCAGTCCGTCCCGCCAGCCGTCTATGAACTATTGTCTACAATAGATAGTCGACGCCCACAAGATCTCAGGGAAGAATGACCGCCATGACAGAGCACCAGCTGCAGTCGCCCAGCCTCGTGCAGCTCGCCGCCAACGCGATCCGCCGGATGATCCTGGCCGGGGAGCTGGCCGAGGGCGAGCGGCTGATCGAGGAGCGGCTCACCGAGCAGCTCGGGATCAGCCGCCCTCCCCTGCGGGAGGCGCTGCGGGTGCTCGAGCAGGAAGGGCTGATCGTCACCCGGCCGCGGCGCGGCTCGATGGTCGCCACGCTCACCGATCAGGACGTCTTCGAGATCCTCACGCTGCGCTCAGCGCTGGAGCGGCTGGCCGTCGAGCTGGGCGTGCCGGTGCAGACACCCGAGCGGCTCGAAGTCGCCCAGGAAGCGCTGCTGGAGATGGAACGCTGCGCTGCCGCCGAGGACCGCGGCAGCCTGGTCCAGGCCGGGTACAAGTTCCACTCGTCGCTGGTCGCGCTCGCCGGTCACCGCCGGCTCGAGGAGGCCTACGCGTCGGTGCAGCAGCAGCTCCTGCTCTGCATGGCCCGCAACCTGTACGCCCGCGAGCACTTCTACGAGGACCTGCACGAGCACGTCGCCCGGCACCGCAAGCTGCTCGACCTCGTCGAGGCCGGCGATCCGGCCGCCGTACTGGCCGAGCTCGCGGTGCACGGCGAGCGCTCGTTCCACGAGATTCAGAGCAACGTCGGCAGCCGCGAGGCCAGCAGCTCGTAGTCGCGCAGGCTGTTGTAGGCGTGGGCCGACAGCCGGACGAAGACCCGCTCGTCGAACCCGGTGAGCGTGATCTCGGCCTTCAGCTCCCGCGACACCTTGATCTTGAACGCCTCCCCCGCGTTCGGCGACTTGGTCGCGTCGAACGGGATCTCCACCAGCCGCATCGTCGCGGCCGCGTGGGCGACGTCGGGCAGATCGGTGCCGAACGCCTTGGCCAGGATCTGCGCGCCGTGCTCCACCAGCGCCGTCAGCTGCGGGCGCCGGACAGGCCAGTCCAGGTCGGCCAGCACGCGCAGCGACTCGGGCGCGGCGATCCAGGTCGCGTAGTCGTAGGTGCCTTGCATGTCGAAGCGTTCCGGCATGCGCTCGTCGTACTCCGACCAGGACACGATCAGCGGAAGCGTCGCGTCCCGCCACTTCTCGGCGACGACCAGTCCGGCGGTGGCCCGCGGCGCGGCCGGCCACTTGTGGAAGTTCCCGGTCCAGAAGTCGGCGCCGTCCTCGGCCGGCGAGTCCAGCAACGCCGGCGCGTGGGCGCCGTCGACGATCAGCGGGATCTCGCCGCAGGCCTCGGCCAGCCGCCTGATCGGGAACACCATCGCCGTGCCCGAGCTGATCTGGTCGACGATCAGCGCCGCGGTCCGCTCGTCGAGCTCCGCGCTGATCGCCGCGACCACCGTGTCGTCGTCGGCCTCCAACGGCACCTCGACGACGACCACCTCGGCCTGCCGGGCGCGCGCGATCCGCTCGGCGGCGTACCGGACCGCGCCGTAGATGTGGTTGGTCAGCACGATCCGGCTGCCGGGCCGGATCGGGATCGCGCCGAGCGCGGCGGTCACGCCGGCGCTCGCGTTCGGCACCAGCGCGAAGCCGGCCGGGTCGGTGCCGAGGAACCGGGCGAGCTCCAGGCGGCTCGCGGTCAACCGGTCGGCGACCGACCGGAACCAGAGCATCGGATTGGCCTCGGTCTCGATCCGCAGCGTCGCCAGCAGCTCCTGGGTGCGGCGCGGAACCGCGCCGTACGAGCCGTGGTTCAGGTGCAGGACGTCGGGGTCGAGGGACCACAGGTCGGGGCGGGGGCTGAGATCCATCACCGTTACCACGGTACATAATCTGGCCTGTGTACCCCTACCTCGACCACGACGGGCCGATCGCGATGGCCCACCGCGGCGGCGCGTTGCACCCGGACAACCTCGGCTACGAGAACTCGCTGCGCGCCTTCGCACACGCGGTGAAACTCGGCTACCGGTACGTCGAGACCGACCTGCACGCGACCAGCGACGGCGTGGTCGTCGCCTTCCACGATCACCGGCTCGACCGGGTCACCGACCGGACCGGCGTGATCGCCGAGCTGCCCTGGTCGGAGGTCAGCAAGGCGCGGATCAACGGGCACGAGCCGATCCCGCTGCTCACCGACGTGCTGGAGGAGTTCCCGGACGTCCGGCTCAACCTGGACATCAAGGCCGACAACGGGGTCGGGCCGGCGGCCGCCGTACTGCGGGAGGCGGGGGCGATCGACCGGGTCTGCGTGTCGTCGTTCTCGCAGGCGCGGGTGCAGCGGATCCGGCGGGAGCTCGGGCCGCGGCTGGCGACCGGGTTCGGGCAGAACGAGATCGCGCGGCTGCGGTTCGCGCCGTTCCGGTTGTCGTCGCCGGGGGCGTGCCTGCAGATCCCGGAGGTGTACGGGCGGGTCCGCGTGCTGACGCCGGGGCTGCTCCGCCGGGCCCATGCCTTGGGCAAGCAGGTGCACGTCTGGACGATCGACGACCCGGCCGCGATGCGCCGGCTGCTCGACGCGGGCGTCGACGGGATCATCACCGACCGGACCGACCTGCTGCGCGACGTACTGGTCGAGCGCGGTGAGTGGTCCTAATCAGGCGCTGAAGTGTTACCGATCGGCCCTCCGAACGACGCCTTGACCTGACACACTCCTGCGCATGGGATTTCTGTCGGCCCCGGCGGCCGTCGACAAGCGTGAGTACTGGGGCTTCAGCCTGTACGACTGGGCGAACTCCGGCTACGTGACGACCACCGGCACGGTGCTGTTCGCGCCGTACCTCACCTCGGTCGCCGAGCAGGCGGCCTGCGGCCGGGTCGGGACCACCGACAACCCGTGCCAGACCAACCTGGACGTGCTCGGCCTCGGCATCTCGCCGGGGTCACTGGCCTTCTACGTCGTCACGGTCGCGACGCTGTTCTCGGCGCTGTTCCTGCCGATCGTCGGAGCGATCGCCGACCGGTCGCCGCGCAAGAAGCTGCTGATGTGCGGCTTCGCCTGGGCCGGCGCGATCGCGGCCAGCTCGATGGTCTTCGTGACCGGCGGGAACTGGGCGCTCGGCGCGTTGCTGCTGTTCGTCGGGAACCTGTGTCTGGGCTCGTCGATGGTCGTCTACGACTCGATCCTGATCGACATCGCGCCGCCCGATGCCCGCGACGACGTGTCCTCGCGGGCCTGGGCCTTCGGCTACCTCGGCGGGTTCATCCTGCTCGCGATCAACCTCGGAGTGGTCACGGCGCACGACGCGCTCGGGATGAGCCAGGGCACCGCCGTCCGGCTGAGTCTGCTCAGCGCGGGACTCTGGTGGGGGCTGTTCACGTTCATCCCGTTCGTCAAACTGCGGAACCGGCCGCCGACCGCCGTGGTCCAGGTGCGCAGCGGGTCGATGATCCGGCAGAGCTTCGGCCAGCTCGGCGCGACGCTGCAGCACCTGCGCGCGTACCCGATGACGCTGTTGTTCCTGGTCGCCTACCTGTTCTTCAACGACGGGATCCAGACCGTCATCTCGGTCTCCTCGACGTACGGCGAGAAGCAGCTCGGGTTCGAGACCCAGGTGCTGATCATGACGATCCTGCTGGTCCAGTTCGTCGCGTTCTTCGGCGCGATCGGCTTCGGCCGGTTCGCCCGCCGGTACGGGTCGCACCGCACGATCATGGGCGGGCTGGTCGTGTGGATGGTGATCGTGATCGCCGGCTTCACGCTGCCGGAGAAGCAGATCGTGCCGTTCCTCGCGATGGGCGTCGCGATCGGCATCGTGCTCGGCGGCACGCAGGCGCTGTCCCGGTCGGCGTTCAGCCAGCTGATCCCGAAGGGCCGCGAGGCCGAGTACTTCAGCCTGTACCAGGCCGGAGAACGGGGTACGTCGTGGCTCGGCACCCTGGTCTTCGGCCTGGTCCACCAGATCACCGGCTCCTACCGCCCGGCGATCGTGGCGCTCGGCCTGTTCTTCCTGATCGGCCTGATCCTGCTGTCGCGCGTCGACATGCGCCGAGGCATCACCGAAGCCGGCAACACCCAACCCACGCTGGTCTAACGAGGAGAGGCGGTCGCATTCGGCCCCCGCCCGAAACCAGTGACCTCGCCCTGCCGGACCGTGCGCGCGGTGAGCGTCCCGTCAGCGGTCTCCCCGCTCACGACCACCTGCTCCCCCGCCTTCAGATCCGTGGCCGACCCCTTGCTGCTGATCTCGTACGCCGTGTCGCCGGTGAGCTTCACGGTCACGTCGCCGTTCTGGGTCTTCACCACGAGCTTGCCGTCCGCCGCCGACACGACCGTGCCGATGGCCGCGTTCCCGGCACCGGGGCCGCCGCCCTGACCGAAGCCCTGACCGCCCTGTCCCCCGCCTTGACCGCGGAACCCGCCGTACCCACCGGCACCTCGCCCGGAGGCCTGCGGCGCCGGACTGTCGGACGCGAACGCCGCGTGCAGCCCCGCACCGCCCGCCAGCCCGATCGCCAGGACGACGACCCCGCTCAGCACTGCCGTTGCCACCGGCAACTTCAAGGTCTTCTTCGGCTTCAGCGCCTCCTCGACCTCCTGGTCGGACCCGATCTGGGCGAAGTCGTCGGGTGTCTGGTTGCTCATGACGGAACCTCTCTTACTCGTGCCGCAAGGCATCGATGGGACGGAGACCGGCCGCGCGGTGCGCCGGCATGCTGCCGAAGAAGAGCCCGACGGCCGCGGACACGCCGAAGGCCAACGCGATCGACGACGGCACGAGCACCGGCCGTACGCCGGCCAGCTCGAACCGGCTGACCACCAGCGCGGCCGCAACGCCGACCGCGCCGCCGATCAGGCTGAGCAGCGTCGCCTCGATCAGGAACTGGCCGAGGATCGCCCGCCGCCGCGCGCCGAGCGCCTTGCGGATCCCGATCTCCCGGGTCCGCTCGGTAACCGTGACGAGCATGATGTTGGTGACGCCGATCCCACCGACCACCAGGCTGATCGCCGCGACCGTCGCGAGCAGCGCGGTGAACGTCGCGGCGGTGTCCTGACTCGTCTGCAGGATCTGGGCCGAGTTCGTGATCCGGAACGGCGAGGTCTGGGTCGCCGGCACCTGATGCCTGGCCGCGAGCAACTGCGTCACCTCGGCCTGCGCGACGTCGACCCGGTCCTTGCTCGACGCCTGGACGACGATCTGGTTCAGCGCGCCGTACCCGGCCTGCGTCGATCGCAACGTGCTGATCGGTACGACGACCGCCGCGTTCGGATCGGCGAACCCGGTGCTGTCCTTGCTCGCCAGCACCCCCAGTACGACGAAGTCGACCGCGCCCAGCTTAACCGTCTGACCGACCGCGGCCGCCGGCCGGGTGAACAGCTCGCTCGCCGCGGTCTGGCCGAGCAGGATCACCCGCGCCGACGAGTCCACGTCCTGTTGGGTGAACGCGCGGCCGGTCCCGACCGGAGTGTTTGTCGCAGGCAAGTACTCGGGCGTCGTACCGATCACCTGGTTGACGGTGTAGCTGGTGTCGCCGTTGGTCGCCGTACCGGTGCTGGTCATCACGGGAGCGACCGCCGCGATGTCAGGGGCGAGCCGGTCGTCGGCGAGCGCCGCGGCGTCGTCCGTCGTCAGCGCGTACTGCTGCGCGGACGGCCCGGCCTGGCCGCGGGCGAAGCCGCCACCTCCACCGGACGACGACACGGTCAGGAGATTGGTGCCCATGGCCTCCAACCGGTCCTGTACGGCGCGGCCCGAGCCGTTGCCGACCGCAACGAGCACGATGACCGCACCGACGCCGATCGAGACACCGAGCACCGTGAGCAACGAGCGCAGCTTGTTGGCGCCGAGACCGCGCAGCGCGGCCCCGAACAGGTCGCGAGGTGACATCAGCGGGTCACCTCGTCGGCGACGATCCGGCCGTCGGAGACCTGGATCAGCCGCCGGGCGCGCCGCGCCACCTCGTCCTCGTGGGTGATCACGACGACCGTCCGGCCCTCGGCGTTCAGCGCGTCGAACATGCCGAGCACCTCGTCGGTCGATTGCGCGTCCAGGTTGCCGGTGGGTTCGTCCGCGAGCAGGATCCGCGGGCCGGTCGCCAGCGCGCGGGCGATCGCGACGCGTTGCTGCTGACCGCCGGAGAGCTGGTTCGGGCGGTGGTGCTCGCGGTCGGCGAGTCCGACCAGCTCGAGCGCCCGGCGCGCTCGGGCGCGTCGCTCCGTACGACGGAGGTGCGCGTAGGTGAGCGGCAGTTCGACGTTCGCCAAAGCGCTCGTCCGCGGGATCAGGTTGAACGACTGGAAGACGAAGCCGATCTTGCGACCCCGGACGAGAGCCTGCTGGTCCTCGGACAGCCGCGCGACGTTCGTCCCGTCCAGCCAGTACTCGCCGCGGCTCGGGACGTCGAGGCAACCGAGGATGTTCATCAACGTCGACTTGCCGGAGCCGGACGAACCCATCACCGCCACGTAGTCGCCGGCGCGGACCTGCAGGGAGACTCCGCGCAGCGCGTGCACGGCGGTCTCGCCGGCGCCGTACGTCTTCGAGACGTCCCGGATCTCGATCAGGGCGTCAGCGACCACGGTTCGCTCCCGCGCCCTGTCCGCCTTGACCGCCGCCGAAGCCACCGGGAATCTGGCCGCCCTGACCGCCGGGGAACTGCCCGGTTCGTCCCTGCCCGGCGCCGGTCGCCCCGATCGCGCCCTGCAGCAGTTCGACCTGCTCGCCCTCGTCCAGCCCGGACTTGATCTCGGTGAAGCTCCCACCCTGTACGCCGATCTGCACCTCACGACTGGTGCCGTCGGCAAGGGTCACCGTGTGCGTCGTCCCGGACGTCACGACCGCCGTACTCGGCACGTAGAGCGCGTTCGCCGCCTTCGCCGTCTGGACGGCGACGTTCGCCGTCTGCCCGATCCGGGCGCCGGCCGGGAGCTTGGCCAGGCTGAAGGTCGCCGAGTACGAGACGACGCCGTTGGTGGTCGTCGGCGTCGGCGAGACCGACACCAGCGTCGCCGTCAGCGTGGTTCCCGGGTCGGCGTTGAGCGTGACGGTCGCCGACTGCTCGGCCTTGATCTTGATCGCGTCCGCCTCGGGGAAGGCAGCGACCACCTGGAGCGACTTCAGGTCGGCGAGATCGACGAACCCTGAGGTAGAGGTTGAGGTCGTCGTCGCGCCCGTGCCGGCGCCGGCACCTGAACCTCCGGTCGAGTTCGAGCTCGAGTTCCCACTGCCCGCGACGGACCCGACCGAGCCGTTCACCGCGGTGATCGTGCCGGCGATCGGCGCCCGCAGCGTGGTCGCCGTGACCGCGTCCTGCGCCGCCTCCAGGTTCTGGTCGGCTTGTTCCTGGTCAGCCTTCGCGCGCGCCAGGGCCGACTTGGCGTTGGTCACCGCGACCTCGGGGTTCTGCGTCTGCCCTTGCTGGGTCTGGCTCTGGCCGGTCGTCGGAGTCGCGGTCGCCGCTTCCGCGTCCTCCTCGGCCTGCTCCGCATCGTCGAGCGACTCCTCGGCAGCGTCCACCGAGTTCGCCGCGGCGATCTGGTTCTGCTCGGCGATCCGCACCTGGCGCTCGGCCGGCGCCGGGTCGATCTTGGCCAGCGCCGCGTTCTTCGCGACCACCTGGCCGACCTTCACGTACACCGCGGTGACCGTCCCGGAGGTCGCGAACTGCGGCGCCGCCGACTGCGAGCTCTGCAGGGTGCCGCTGGAACTGACGCTCGCGACCACCTCGCCGCGGGCGACGGCGACGCTCGGGCGCGTCGTACCGGCCGCCTCGGACTCGTCCCGGAAGAACAGCAGGTAGGCGGCGACGGCAACGGCCACCACCACCGCCACCAGGGCCACGTTGAGCAGGCTGAGGCCACGGAGTTTGTGGCGTGGGAGAACCATGGACGCAGACGCTAGGGAGACTTACTGAGGAATGGATCGGGGAAAGCTGGCAACTGGCTGTGAATGCCGCTGCTCGTAACAGAGTGTGGTACGGGACACACAGTCATCTGTGAACACCCGATGACAACGGGTCACGACGGGCTTGTCAGGTGCGTAGCTTGGCCTCGGGCATGCCAAAATGGGAATGATCCGCACTGGCCGACCGTTGGTACGGATGACGAAATCTCGGAGGTTTGACATGTCTAATCGCGTTCTGCGTGGTTCGGGGCTGGGTGGGGTCAGCTTCGAGGACGACCGTGGTGTCGAGTTCGCGCCGCGCCAGATGATCACTTACGACTGCCCGCGCGGTCACGTGGTCGAGGTGACGATGGCGCACGACGCCGAGGTCCCCGCGATCTGGGAGTGCCCCCACTGCGGCAGCGAAGCCGCCCGTTCGACCGGAGAGAAGCCGGAGCCGAAGCAGGAGAAGCCCGCTCGTACGCACTGGGACATGCTGCGTGAGCGTCGGAGCATCTCCGAGCTCGAGGAGCTGCTCGCCGAGCGCGTCCAGCTGCTGCGCAACGGTGAGATCGGTCCGGCGCACCTGCACCGGGCCCGCAACACCACGGGCAAGCGCACCGCCTGACCCACAGCACGCTCGAACGGGCCGTTCCGCAATGTCGCGGAACGGCCCGTTCGCTGTGTCCGGGGCCCTGCGCGGCAGCTCAGCGCGTGTCGGCCACCGTGACGTCGGTCACGCCTGACCGGCCGGCGCGTGGCCGGCGACTCACCGACGACGCGGCGACGGCTGCATCACGAGCCGACCCACGCCGTACCCGACGATCCGCCCGGCCCGCCAGCCGAGCAGGACCACCACCGGCAGAGCGGCGAAGCCGACGAACAGGACGAAGGTCCACCACCTGACCTCCGGCGGAACGTCCTCCACGCGGGTCGTCAGGGAGATCAGGTTCGTGAGCGAGGCGGCGACGCCGAACACGCCGAAACCGATCTCCCAGGCCCTGAGCCTGACCAGGTCCCGAACCGGCGCTCCCGGCTCCCCGGAGGCGCTCACCGGTCCTGAGGGCGGTCCGGGTCGATGACCTCGCCCTGGACCACGTTGTCGTCGTTACGCTGCCGCTGGGCCTCGGCCTGCTCGGCGGTCGGCGGGCGGTAGGAGCCGGGCATGAAGCCGGTGATCGGGTTGCCGCCGAGCTGGGCAACGATCCGGCGGCCGAGGAAGGCCGACAGCGCGCGGCGCGCGAGCGGCCGGGTGAACGGCAGGACGAAGAAGAACCCGAAGATGTCGGTGACGAACCCCGGCGTCAGCAGCAGCGTGCCGCCGACCAGCAGCAGTGCCGCGTCGGCGAGCTCCTTGCCGGGCATCCGGCCGGTGTCCAGCGCGGACTTCAGTGCGGCGAACGCCCGCCGGCCCTCGCGCTTGATCAGCCACGCGCCGAGCGCGCTCTCGACCAGCAGCAGCGCGACCGTGGGCCAGCCGCCGATCACCTGACCGACCTGGATGATCACGTAGATCTCCACGATCGGGACCACCAGCAACGCCGCCGCGACGAACCAGGGCAGGCCTCGGGTCTTGCGCACCGGTCTACCGGACACGTTGCTCATCGTGCACCTCTCCTACCGCGCTCACCGATCGTTCAGACCGGTACCTTCTCAGTGCTGGGGGTCGCCGCCGGAGGGGTTCCCGGGTCGACCGGACGGCCCCGGCGTCGCGCGGCCAGCGCCAGTACTGCTCCCATGATCCCCAGGCCGGTCAAGAGCCACTGCGGCCAGCCGCCGAGCCGGGTCGCCAGGGTCTGCCCGTCGCGGACCGGAACCGACGCGACGTACACGTCCGGCACGAACTGTCCCGACTTGTGCTCGACCTTCCCGTCCGGTCCGACCACGCCCGAGATGCCCGACGTCGACGCGATCAGCACGGTCCGCCCGGTCTCGATCGCACGCATCCGGGTGATCGCGAACTGCTGCTCCGGCTGCCCGGTCCCGCCGTACGTCGCGTTGTTGGTCTGTACGACGAGCACCTGCGCGCCGCCCTTGGCGAGGTCGGACACCACGTTGTCGTACGCGAGCTCGAAGCAGATCAGGTCGCCGTACGTGACGCCGTTGATCGGCATCAGCCCCGGGCCGACGCCCGGCGCGGTCTGCCGACCGACCATCTCCAGCCGCTTGATGTAGGGCAGCAGCTGGTCGCGGAACGGGATGTACTCACCGAACGGCACCGGGTGCCGCTTCGCGTACCGCTGACCGGGCCCGGTCGTCGGGTCCCACACGATGCCCGTCGTCTGGCGCTCGTCCGGCCCAGGACCTTCGGTCACCGCGCCGACCAGGATCGGGACGTTGACGGCCTTCACGGCCGCCTCGATGTCGGCCCGGGTCTCGGCGTCCTTGTACGGGTCGATGTCGGTCGAGTTCTCCGGCCAGATCACCAGGTCCGGCTTGACCTGCGTCCCGGCCTCGATCTGCCGCTGCAGGTCCAGCGTCGCGTTCATGTGGTTCTTGGTGACTGTGCGAGCCCGACCGAGGAACTCCAGTCCCTTGCCCGGCACGTTGCCCTGCACCATCGCGGCGGTGATCGTCTTGCCGTTGCCGGCGGTCGACAGCGTCATCAGCGAGCTGCCACCGACGATCGCAACTCCTGCCACCAGCGCGACGACGCGCAGTCCCAGTGCGCTCTTGCGGCGCAGTACGGCGTACGCGAAGACGCCGAGCAGCGCGATCACGAAGCTCAGCCCCGCGATGCCGACCAGCGAGGCGAGCTTGCCGAGCGGCGAGTCCGAGAACGCCCACGCGAGCCGGCCCCACGGGAAGCCGCCGAACGGCACCGACGCGGTCGCGAACTCGGTGCCGACCCACAGGCACGGGATCCAGAGCATCCACAGCTTGTGCTTGAGGGCCTGGCTGGCCAGTGCGCCGAAGACCGCGTAGAAGAGGCCTTCGAGGATCGCCAGCGCGATCGCGGCGTCGCCGCCGATGACGCTCAGCCAGGGCACCAGGACGGCGTAGTACGTGATGCCGAAGCCGGCGCCGACCAGGATGCCGCCCTTGACCGAGACGCCGTTCAGCGCGGCCAGGAACAGCGGTACGGCGACGACGGCGAGCCACGGGTGGTCGTGCGGTTCGAAGGCCAGACCCAGCAGGGCGCCCGCGCCGACCGCCACCACGATCCTCGGCACCAGCCGTGCCAGAGCCTTCAACCGGTCCACTCGGGTCCCCTTCGCCTCACCGTCCCGGCACGTGCCGGTGCGCACGACGGTACAACGTAGGAGCACCCGGAAGAGATCCGGTCGGTGACGCAGAGGTGTCGTGATGGTGTTACGGCACCGACACGGCTCGAACGGCCACTGTCAGGTGAGAGACGCTGCGCT
Source organism: Kribbella sp. cmx-5-2 (assembly GCA_049998015.1). Classification (GTDB taxonomy): domain Bacteria; phylum Actinomycetota; class Actinomycetes; order Propionibacteriales; family Kribbellaceae; genus Kribbella. Next base: position 525,071 of record JAEBEC010000004.1, on the reverse strand, counting down.
CGGTCGAGAGAGAGGAAAGAGGCTCGGCCAACCCTTCGGACCAACCGGCGGACCCGCTGGATGCGAGCCGCCCGGCTGTTGTCTACTGGGCGCCGAACCTCTTCCACCTCTGCCCCGCGGGGGGCTGTCCACCGGCGATCTCAGCCCCCGTCGACTCAAGCCTGGCACTGGCCTGGTCAGCGTCGCGGGATCATCCGGTGGCCGAACTTTGTGTGTCCGTTGCGGGAACGAACTTTGACGACGCCCAAAACGATGCTCGCTCACACCCGCGAAGTCAACCTCTGCCGGGCCTCCTTCAAGGCGTTGTAACACATTCGGTCGTCATCGTTACCGAGGGCAACTAAATGTCACGCGACCGGGACAACGACCGTCCCGGTCGCCCGGGTGATCAGCAGCGGTTCGACCAGTACCTCGGCCGCCGACTCCGACTTGTCGGGGCGTCCGCGGCACACGACGTACGCCGCGAAGTCGAGCTCGCGACTGCGGGTGCCGACCCTGGTGATCGTCGCTGTCGCCTCGACCATGTCGCCGGCCCGCAAGGGCTGCAAGAACTGGACATCGGAGTAGGAAGCGAACAATCCTTCATCTCCGTCGGCCACGATGCAGACCTCGGTGGCGACGTCGCCGAACAGCCCGAGCACGTACGCGCCGTCGACCAGATCGCCCGCGTAGTGGGCGTGGCTGTACGGCACGTACCGGCGGTGGGTGACCGACAGACCGACCTCGGCCTTGCTCATGCGCTTCTCCTGTTCGGGGTCCGGACCCGCTTCGTCACCAGTACGTCGACCAGGTAGCTGGCGACCTCGCCCGGCGTCGTACCGCGTCCGAAGACCCGGTCCACGCCGAGGTCCCCGGCCATCTGCTCGGTGAAACGGGGGCCACCGGCAACCAACACCGGCCGGGTCTCCTCGGGGTAGGCCTCGCGGAACGCGGCCGACATCTCCTTGGTGTTCAGCACGTGCGCCTCGCGCTGGGTGACCACCTGCGAGACCAGGATCGCATCGGCCTTCTCGGCCTTGGCCCGCCGGACCAGCTCCGGTACGGCGACCTGCGCACCGAGGTTGACCACCTTCAGCTCCCGGTAGTACTCCAGGCCCTTCTCCCCCGCGAAGCCCTTGATGTTCATGATCGCGTCGATGCCGACGGTGTGCGCGTCGGTCCCGATACACGCCCCGACCACGGTCAGCCGGCGGCGCAGTCCCTTGCGGATGGCAAGGTTCGCGTCCTTCGGCGCGAGCAGCGGGTAGTCGCGCTCGATCACCTCGACCTTGCTGGTGTCGACCAGGTGGTTCACCGGCCCGTACACGACGAAGAACGTAAAGTCCGGACCCATCGGCTTCGCGTGGACGACGAGCGCGGGATCCATGCCCATCTTGTTGGCCAGCTGCACCGCCGCGCCCTCGGCGCGCTTGTCGTGCGGGATCGGCAGCGTGAACGACATCTGCACCATCCCGTCGCCGGTGGTGTCGCCGTACGGCCTGATGATGCTCACTGCGCCTCCTCGAGCAGTTCGATCGCCGGGTTGTAGTACGCCGCCGACCGGCGGGCCACGCCCTCCAGGCCACGGCCGGCGTCCTGCGGGCGCTTCATCAGCCCGAAGGTGCCGTCACCGATCGCGTTCAGCAGCCCCTCGTCGACGATCCGGTCCAGCAGGTCGATCGACTCGCCCAGCACCTGCCGTGCCCGGTTCGCGATGAAGCCGTCCGGCGCGGGATGGAAGTCCTCGTGAAGCTTGCCTGCGGCACCCAATACGTAGCGGACGTTCTGCAGCGCCAGGTCGCGGTCGGAGATCCACGGCGTGACCACGGCCTCGGTCATCATCCCGACCAGCAGGATGCCCTGTCCGGTCATCGCGCCGACCAGGTTGAAGAACCCGTCCAGCAGGTAGCCGCGGAACACGTCACCGGTCATGTGCCGCGTCGGCGGCATCCACTTCAGCGGTGCGTCCGGGAACAACTGCCGGGCCAGCATCGCGTGCGCCAGCTCCATCCGGAACGAGTCCGGGATCTCCGGGGTGATCTCGAACGCGTGCCCCAGCCCGAGCTGCCAGTCCTCGAGCCCGGCCTCCTTGGCGAAGTACTCGTTCAGCAACTGCGACACCGTCACCGTGTGCGCGGCCTCGACGGCGTCCGCGGTGGTCAGGTAGTTGTCCTCGCCGGTGTTGATGATGATCCCCGCGCGGGCGTGGATCTGGCGGCTGAACCGCTGGTCGACGAAGGTCCGGATCGGGTTGATGTCGCGGAACAGGATCCCGTACATCGAGTCGTTCAGCATCATGTCGAGCCGTTGCAGCCCGGCCAGCGTCGCGATCTCCGGCATGCACAGCCCGGACGCGTAGTTGGTCAGCCGGATGTAGCGGCCGAGTTCGCGCGACGACTCGTCCAGCGCGGCGCGCATCAGGCGGAAGTTCTCCTGCGTCGCGTACGTACCGGCGAAGCCCTCGCGCGTCGCGCCCTCGGGCACGTAGTCGAGCAGCGACTGCCCGGTCGACCGGATCACCGCGATGATGTCGGCGCCGGCCCGCGCGGCCGCCTGCGCCTGCGGGATGTCCTCGTAGATGTCGCCGGTGGCAACGATCAGGTAGATCCACGGCCGCTGCTCGGGATCGCCGTGCCTGGCGATCATCCGGTCCCGTTCCCGCCGCCGCGCGTCGACCTTCTTCATCCCGCCGGCCGCGGCCTTGCGCGCCGCGGCACGAGCCCGTACGGCGTCCCGCCCTTCCGGCAGCCGGAAGGTGACCGAACCCGACGCCGCCTTCTGCGCCAGCACCGACAGGTCCTCGGCCTCGCCGCGGACCAGCGCGTCCCAGACCGGCAGCGCCAGCCCGTGCTCCAGGCCGACGTCGGCCCGGACGGTGTCGGCCAGCCGGTTCACCCACGGGATGCCCTCGGAGTCCGCACCGGCCAGGCCGGCCAGTCGCAGCACGGCCCGCTCGACCGAGACCGTGGTGTGCTGCTTGGCGATGTTCACGATCGGCTTGCCGGCCTTGCGCGCGAGGCTGCGCGCCTTCCGGACGGTGACCGGGTCGAGGTCGAGCTTCTTCACGGCACGGGTCACTGCGTCCATCCTTCGGAGTCGTAGACCAGCCGACCACCGACGGCGGTCCGCAGACAGTTCGGCACCACGGCCGGGTCACTCAGATCGGGCAGCACCGGTACGCCGGCGCCCGGGTCGGTCGACCAGGCCGCGACCCGCGGGTCCGGCGTCTGGACGACCAGGTCGGCGTCGATCTCCCACACGGCGTACGTCGCCGCCGTACCGGGCGCGAGCACACCGGCGTCGTCGATCCCGGCCGCCCGCCAACCACCACGCGTGTGCGCCTGGAACGCGGCGCGCACGGTGATCCGCTCCGACTCGGTCCGGTGGAACGCGGCCGCGCGAACAGCTTCCCAACCGCCGAGCGAAGTCACTGGCGAGTCCGACCCGAAGGCCAGGACGACGCCCGCCCGCTGCAGCGTGCCGAACGGGTTCATGCCCTCCCAGCGGTCGCCGACGCGCTCGGCGTACATGCCGTCCGGACCACCCCAGTGGCCGTCGAACATCGGCTGCACACTCGCCACGACGCCACACTTCGCGAGCGTCGCGACAACGGCCGCGTCCGGCATCTCGACGTGCTCCAGCCGGTGCCGCGCGGCCAGCAGTGCCGGTACGCCGACCTTCTCGGCGGCGAGCTCGAAGCCGCGGGCAATGTTGTCGAGGGCAAGGTCTCCGATGCAGTGGAAGCCCGCCTGGACACCCTTCTCGGTGCAGGCGATCACGTGCTCGGCGATCTGCTCGGCCGTCAGGTACGCGTGCCCGCGGTGGTCCTCGCGGTCGGCGTACGGCGCTCGCAGCGCGGCCGTCCGCGAGCCCAGCGCACCGTCGGCGTTCAGGTCGCCGGCCAGTCCCGCGAGCCCGTACTGCGTGAGGTTGTCGAAGACGCCGGGCTCACCCCAGTACAAGGTTGCCGAGAGCCCCAATTCGTCAGCCGCCTGGCGGACCAGCGGCAGCTCCCAGACCGGGCCGATGTGCGGCGCCGCCATCTCGTGGAACGCGCCGATCCCCCGCTCGGCCATAGCCTTCACCGCCGCGCGCGCGTCGGCGAGCCGCTGGTCAGGTCCGACCAGCTCGCTCAGCGCGTCCCGTACGGCGTGGTGCGCGTCCCGCTCGACCCGCCCGCTCGCGTCGTACCCGGCCTGACCTTCCAGCCCCTCGACAGCCTTGGCCAGGGACGAAGAGATGACGCCGGAGTGGCCGTCGACGCGGGACAGGTAGACCCGGCGGTCGCCACCGGCGCGGTCCAGCTCCTCCGACGTCGGCGGCCGGCCCTCGGGCCACTTCGTCTCGTCCCACCCGGCGCCGTCGATCACGGCGTCGGGCGCGAGGCTTCCGGCGTACGCCGCAAGGCGGTCGAGCGCCTCGGTGAGGCTGGTCGTGCCGACCAGGTCGAGGCCGGTCAGCAGAGCGCCGGTTTGCGCGGTGTGGACGTGGGCGTCGACGAACGCGGGCGTGACGAGCTTGCCGTGCAGATCGATCACCTCGTCCGCGCCGTTCGCGTACGACGACGCGCTGCTGTCGTCGCCGAGCCAGGTGACCACACCGTCGTCGAACGCGATCGCTGTCGCGTGGGGGTCGGCGGGTGAGTAGACGGAACCGTTCGTCAGAAGTGTGCGCACAGGGCTAATCCTGCCCCTCCGCCTTCAGCCGGCCTTCGAAGAGTCTCCGGACACCCGGCTCGGAGCGCAGCAGCTCGAGCGCGTAGTCGGCGTGACCGGGCACGTAGCCGTTGCCGACCAGCATCGTCACGTCGGCCGCCAGCCCTTCGGCACCGAGCGCGGCGGCCGAGAACGAGGTCGCCATCGAGAAGAAGATCACCGTGCCGCCGGACGCCGTCGCGAGCACCGCGCCGTGCTCACAACCCGGTACGTCGACGCAGACCACGGTGATGTCCGCCGGTCCCCCGGACTCCTCGACAGCGGCCGCGAGAGCGACCGGGTCGCGGGCGTCGGCCAGCGCGACGACGTCGGCCAGGTCGGCTTCGGTGAGCCGCTCCCGCTCGACCTCGACCGGCACGATCCCGATCGTCCGGGCCGCGCCCGAGCGACGGGCCGCGGCCAGCGCGAGCGAGCCGGATTTCCCTGCGCCACCAATTACTGACACGACAGGCTTTATGCCTTTGTCGACATACTCACGCACCACGCGCGCGGTCAGCGCGGGCGCGCCGCAGACGTCCATCACGGCCAGCGACAGCTCCGGGACCAGGTCGTCGGGCAGCTTCGCGACGATCGACCGGGCGAACAGGATTGCGTGCCCCTCCGCCGGGACCTGCTCGCTGCGGCCGTCCCACCGGCGCAGCCCGTCGGTGATCTGCAGCGGGGTGAGCGTCAGCGAGACCAGCGTCGCGACCCGGTCCCCCGCCTTCACGCCGAGCGGCGACTCCGGCCCGACCTCGTCGACGACACCGACCAGCATGCCGCCAGAGCCGGTGACCGGATTCTGCATCTTGCCGCGGGCCGCCACGATCTCGAGCACTGCCCGGCGTACGGCCTCGCCGTCGTGACCGTGCGCCTCGTCCAGCTGCCGGTACGACGCGGCGTCCAGGTTGAGCCGCTCGACGGAGATCCGGATCTCGTCCGGCCACAGCTCCGGATGCGCGTCCAGCCGGGCCGCGGCCTGCGGCAGCACACCGGCCGGCTCGATCACGCGATGCAGTCCGACGGGGCTCGACGACACGCTGCCTCCAGGGTTCTCGGCTCCGGGGTGAGCCGGGCAAAATACTACTGATTTCGGGTCTGCAAAGGAATTCTTGCGGCGTACTGTTGGATCTGAGGGAAGTTCTATCGCTATCCTCACATGAGACCGCATCGCCCGTGGAGCCCTCGGAGGACTTCTGTGACCGATCTGATCAGCCCGGAGCTGACCGTCCCCGACGGCCAGCCGTACGCCTACGCCCGGGCGGAGCTCGTCGAGCCCGACTGGACCCGGATGCCGGGCTTCAAGGACGTCACCGCCGAAGAATGGCGGTCGGTGCAGTGGCAGCGCTCGCACTGCGTGAAGAACGTCAAGCAACTGCGCGACGTGATGGGCGACCTGCTCGAGGAGCGCGTCTACGAGGACCTGACCCGCGACCAGGCCGAGCGCGCGACGATGTCGATGCTGCTCCCGCCGCAGATGCTGAACACGATCGTCCCGAACGGCGCGCCCGACTACACCGAGGCCTTCTACGCCGATCCGGTACGCCGCTACATGCTGCCGATGTTCACCGACCGCCGGACGGACTGGGCGTCGCACCCGCACGCGACGCGCGACTCGCTGCACGAGCACGAGATGTGGGCCACGGAGGGGTTGACCCACCGCTACCCGACGAAGGTCCTGGCCGAGGTGCTGCCCACCTGCCCGCAGTACTGCGGGCACTGCACCCGGATGGACCTGGTCGGCAACTCGACGCCGGTGATCGACAAGCTGAAGTTCACGATCAAGCCGCAGCAGCGGTTGGACGACATGCTCGACTACCTGCGCCGCAACCCCGGCGTACGGGATGTCGTGGTGTCCGGCGGCGACGTGGCGAACATGCCCTGGCCGCGGCTGGAGGCGTTCCTGACCAGCCTGCTGGAGATCGAGAACATCCGCGACATCCGGCTGGCCACCAAGGCGCTGATGGGTATGCCGCAGCACTGGCTGTCCGACGACGTGCGGTCCGGCGTCGAGCGGGTCGCGACGATCGCCCGGCAGCGCGGCGTGATGGTTGCCATGCACACCCATGTCAACGCGGCCCAGTCGGTGACGCCGTTGGTGGCCGAGGCAACGAAGGCGATGTTCGAGGCCGGGCTGCGCGACGTACGCAACCAGGGCGTGCTGATGCGCGGCGTCAACGACTCGGTGCCGCAGCTGCTCGACCTGTGCTTCGCGCTGCTCGACGGCGCCACGATCACGCCGTACTACTTCTACATGTGCGACATGATCCCGTTCTCCGAGCACTGGCGGGTGTCGGTCAAGGACGCGCAGCACCTGCAGCACGGCATCCTCGGCTACCTGCCCGGCTTCGCGACGCCGCGGATCGTCTGCGACGTCCCGTACGTCGGCAAGCGCTGGGTGCACCAGCTGTCCGAGTACGACGAGGTGCGCGGCATCTCGTACTGGAAGAAGAACTACCGGACCGGGATCGAGCAGCAGGACCCCGAGGCGCTGAACCGCACCTACGAGTACTACGACCCGATCGACACGCTGCCCGCCGAGGGCCAGGACTGGTGGCGTACCCACGCCGGCGACTCGATCGCCGCCGCCACCGAGCAGGCCGCCGCCTCCCGGGCCGCGGCCGAGGCGCAGAAGCTGCTGCCCATCGTCTGACCGGCTTCCGCCGGTGCCGCCGCACAGGGGTCAGCGGCACCGGCGGAGTGCTTGCCCGGGCAACGACCCGGAGCACGTGGCGGACCTGCTACGGGGAGCGACTAATCTGTCGCGGTGACTGAACACCTTGCCGCCACGAGGTCGTCGTACGACAACGTCGCGGACGCGTACCACGAGCTGGTGAAGGACCGGATGGCCGGGAACCCGATCGAGCGGGCGATGCTCACGGCGTTCGCGGAACTGACCGGCGACCCGATGGTCGACCTCGGTTGCGGCGCCGGACGGACCACCGGCTTCCTGAAGGCCGTCGGCTGCGACATCTCCGGGATCGACCTGTCGCCGAAGATGGTCGAGCTGGCGCGCAAGAACTACCCGGGCGTGACCTTCGAGGTCGGGTCGATGACCGAGCTGCCGTTCAAGGACGGCGAGCTCGGCGGCGTGCTCGCGTGGTACTCGACGTTCCACATCCCGCGCGAGGAGCTGCCCGGGCTGTTCGCCGAGTTCGCGCGCGTGCTGCGACCGGGTGGGCGGGTGCTGATCGGGACGCACTCCGGGCAGGACGAGACGTTGCAGCCGGAGAAGGCGTACGGCGTCGCGGTGAGCTATACGGCGTACTTGTACCGGCCCGAGGTGATCACCGAGTTGCTGGCAGCGGCCGGGTTGACCGTCACGTCGTTGCTGACCGAGCCGGGGAGTACGCCGGGGCGGGGGTACGCGGCGTTCATGGCGCAGAAGACGGCGGACCTGCCCGAGGATGCGCCTGAAGACCCGACTGCGTCCGAGGAGCCGCCGACCAGCACGAGGCCGAGCGCCTAGGCGCCCACGGCGCACCCTTCATGGTCATCGACCACAAGTACGCCATCCCCGGCACGGTCTCCCTGGACCAACTCCTGGCAGCGATGACCCAGGCCTGGACCGACATCCATCCGGTCCTCCAGGTCGTCGGCGGCACCGAAGGCACCTGCGGCCCCGACAGCTGCGCGGTCTAAAGGGCTGGTGGGCGGCGTTCGTACGGCGTGCTGAGGACGATCGTCGTCGTGGTGGAGACGTTCGCGCGGGCGCGGATGGTGGCCAGGAGATCCTCGAGGGCGCCCGGGGAAGCGACGCGGACGATGAGGACGTAGCTGGAGTCGCCGGCGACGGAGTAGCAGGACTCGATCTCGCGGACGTCGCGGAGGCGCTCGGGTGAGTCGTCCGGCTGGGACGGGTCGATCGGGCGGATCGAGATCAGCGCGGTCAGCGGGAGGTCGAGGGCGGTGTGGTCGATCGTTGCCGCGTACCCCAGGACGATGCCGCGCTGCTCCAGCCGCTTGACGCGCTGGTGCACGGCCGACGTGGACAGGCCGGTCGCCTTGCCGAGGTCGGTGAAGCTCATCCGGCCGTCCGACGCCAGCAGCGCGACGATTTTGCGATCCAGGTCCTCCACGCAGGTGACCCTACTGCCCCGGGCCGGTGGCATGAAAGCATCACCCCATGGCTGAGACACCCCAGCGGCTGATGCTGCTCGACACCGCGTCGCTCTACTTCCGGGCCTTTTTCGGAGTGCCCGACACGATGAAGGCGGCCGACGGTACGCCGACGAACGCGATCCGCGGGCTGCTCGACTTCATCGCGCGGCTGGTCGACAACCACCACCCGACCCACCTGGTCGCCTGCTGGGACGACAACTGGCGGCCGTCGTGGCGGGTCGAGCTGATCCCGTCGTACAAGGCCCAGCGGGTCGAGTACGTCGCGGCCGGTGGTGAGCAGGTCGAGGAGGTGCCGGACAAGCTGGAGGTGCAGGTGCCGTTCATCCGCGCCTGCCTGGACTCGCTCGGCATCGCCATCGCCGGCGCGCCCGACCACGAGGCCGACGACGTGATCGGCACGCTGTCGCACCGCTCGAAGATGCCGGTCGACGTCGTCACCGGCGACCGGGACCTGTTCCAGCTGATCGACGACTCGCGCGACATCCGCGTCATCTACACCGCGGCCAAGGGTGTCGGCCGGGCCGAGGTGTACGACGAGAAGGCGCTGCTCGCGAAGTACGACATCCCCGCGAACCGGTACGCCGACTTCGCCACCCTCCGCGGCGACGCCTCCGACGGCCTGCCCGGCGTCAAGGGCGTCGGCGAGAAGACCGCCGCGTCGCTCGTCACGGCGTACGGCGGCCTGGCGGAGATCCGCGCCGCGGCGCTCGACCCGTCGACCCCGATGTCCCCGTCGGTGAAGCGCAAGATCGTCGACGCGAGCGACTACCTCGACGTCGCCCCCAAGGTCGTCGCCGTCGCGACCGACGCCCCGGTCAACGTCCACCACCCGGAGATGCCCACCGAGGTCGCCGACCCGCAGCGCTGGCTCGACCTGGTGGAGCTCCTCGAACTCGGCAGCAGCGCCCAGCGGGTGATGCAGGCCCTGAAGGTCGGCCCGAAGGACGGCCTGTGAGCGACGAGACGCCAGACGCATTGCCCGCTCCCACATCTCCGGCCGCGTCCGGCGAAGCCGACGCGCCGGCGGCGGGCTCCTCCCCCTCTTCTCCCCAGCGCAATGGCGCCGCAGGCGCCGAGCAGTTGGCCGAGATCGCGCACTTCGTTTTCGACCTCGCCCGCAACGGTGAGGACGAGCGGCTGGCCGCCTATCTCGACGGCGGTGTCCCCGTCGACCTGACCGATGCCTCCGGCAACACTCTCGTGATGCTTGCCGCGTACAACGGTCAGCCCTCGACGGTGAAGCTGCTCGCCGACCGCGGCGCCGACGTGAACCGGCTGAACGACCGCGGCCAGTCCCCCATCGCCGGCGCCGTCTTCAAGGCCGAGCCGGACATCGTCCGCACCCTGCTCGCCGCCGGCGCCGACCCGACCGCCGGCTCCCCGAACGCGCTCGACACCGCGAGGATGTTCGAGCAGACCGACCTGATCGCACTCCTGGAGGGCACCGAGTGACCAGCACGACCCGCGACCTCGCCGAGCAGTTCCGCCCCGAGATCGTCGCGCTCCGCCGCGCGCTGCACCAGGTCCCGGAGTACGACCTCGACCTGCCGAAGTCGCAGGCGCTCGTCCTCGAAGCGCTCGTCGGCCTCGACCTCGAGATCACGCTCGGCAAGGAGCTCTCCTCGGTCACCGCCGTACTGCGCGGCACCGCGCCCAGCGACGGCGTCCGTCCGGTCGTGCTGCTCCGCGGCGACATGGACGCGCTCCCGGTCACCGAGCGCACCGACGTCCCGTTCAGGTCCCAGCACCCCGGCATGATGCATGCCTGCGGCCACGACCTGCACGTCGCCGGCCTGTACGGCGCGGTGCGGATCCTGCACGCGATGCGCGACCAGCTGGCCGGCGACGTGGTGTTCATGTTCCAGCCCGGCGAGGAGACCTCGGGCGGCGCGCCGATCATGATCCGCGAGGGCGTGCTGGACGCCGCCGGCCGCCGCGCGGACTACGCGTACGGTCTGCACGTCGGATCCGCCGGCCAGCCGTTCGGGATGTGGAGCAGCAAGCCCGGTTCGTTCATGGCCGCGGCCGACCAGCTGCACGTCCGCGTCGTCGGCGCGGGGACGCACGGCTCCACGCCGTACCGCGGGAAGGACCCGATCCCGGTCGCCTGCGAGCTGGTCACCGCGCTGCAGACGATGATCACCCGGCAGTTCGACGTGTTCGACCCGGTGGTGCTCACCGTCGGGCGGATCGCCGGCGGCACGAAGGAGAACATCATCCCCGACGACGCGTTCTTCGACGCGACCGTCCGGACGTTCTCCGAGGAGGCCCGCGCGAAGGTGCAGCGGACGTCGGTGCAACTGGTCGAGTCGATCGCGGCCGCGCACGGACTCACCGCCGAGGTCGAGTACCAGATCGGCTACCCGGTGACGGTCAACAACCCGGAGCAGTACGAGTTCGCCCGGGACACGATCGTCGACCTCTTCGGCCCCGACCGCTTCCGCGAGCGCGCCAACCCGCGCTGCGGCGCCGAGGACATGTCGTACGTGCTCAACGAGGTCCCCGGCGTCTACCTCAACCTGAGCGCCTGCGCCCAGGTCGATCCGGACGCGGCCGCCGACAACCACTCCCCCTTGGCCAACTTCGACGACGCGGTCATCCCGGACGGCTCGGCCCTGCTCGCCGAGCTCGCCGTACGCCGACTGACGCGCGGCTGAGCCGATCGCGCGGCCGGCGTCGCGTGGTCGCGCGGCCGGCGTCGCGCGGTCGCGCGGTCGGCCCCGGCCGCGATCAGCGGCCGAGGCCCGCATCCCGCGCGCGGATGATGGCCTCGGCCCGGTCGGCCACGTGCAGCTTGGCGAAGATGTTGGACACGTTGTTGCGCACGGTCTTCGGCGACAGGAACAGTTCGCCCGCGATCTGCGCGTTCGACCGTCCGGCCGCCACCAGGCCGAGCACCTCACGCTCCCGGCCGGTGAGCTGCGGGAACGCACTCGGCTCGGCCGCGACCGGGACCCCGGCGAAGAACTCGGCGACCCGCCGCGCGACCGCCGGCCCGAAGATCGCCTCGCCCTGCGCGACCGCGGTGATCGCCCGCACGATCTCGGTCTGGTTCGCACCCTTCAGCAGGTAGCCGCGCGCACCGGCCCGCATCGCGGCGAACAGCGTCCGGTCCTCCTCGGCCATCGTGAGCACGACCACCCCGATGTGCGGGCTGTCGGCGGTGATGCGGCGGGTCGCCTCGATCCCGTCGAGCTCGGGCATCTGCACGTCCATCACCACCACGTCCGGCTGCAGCTCCGCAGACCGCCGTACCGCCTCGAGCCCGTCCCCGGCAGTCCCGACCACGTCGATCCCGTCGAGCGAGCCCAGCAACGCGGCCAGGCCGTCCCGGTAGACAGGGTGGTCGTCGACCAGCAGCACCCGCACCGCCTCAGACACGAGCGACCTCCGGCCAGGCGTCGAGCGGCAACCGAACCTGTACGACGGTGCCGCCGCCCTCCGGGCACCTCACACTGCACACCCCGCCGAGCTCCGCGGCACGTTCCCGTAACGACAGCATCCCCACCCCGGCCGCCACCTCCTCGCCAATCCCGATCCCGTCGTCGGTGACCGACAACTCCAGTGCGGGCCCGTCACCCACCCGCAGCACGACCTCGCACCGGCCCGCCGCCGCGTGCCGGGCCACGTTGGTAAGCGCCTCCGACACGATCCGGTACGCCGCCACCTCGACGCCGGCCGGCAGCGCGCCGAGCGGCGCCGCCTCCACGTCGACCTGCAGCCCACCCAACCGGAACGGCTCGGCCTGCTGCTCGATCGCCCGGACCAGCCCGAGTTCGTCCAGCGCGGGCGGTCGCAGGTCGTGCACCAGCCGCCGTACGTCGGCCAGCACCGCCGCCACCTCGGCCGTGGCCTGATCGAGCATGCGATCGGCCCTGTCCGGTGCGGACCGGGCGAGGTTGCGAGCGGTCTCGATCCGGAGCGCGACGGCACCGAGACTCGGCCCGAGCCCGTCGTGCAGATCCCTCCGGATCCGCCGCCGTTCCTCTTCCCGCGCCGCGACCAACAGGCTTCGGCCGCGCTGCAACTCGGTGCTCAACTCGCTCGCCCGTGCGGCGGCCGCGGCCTGCCGGACCAGGTCGCCGAGCAGTTGCTGGTCCCGCTCCGACAAGGCCGTGCCGTCGCCCGGGCACAGGACCAGCCGCCCGACCGCTTCACCGCGGTACCCAACCGGCAGCGCGATCGTCGGCCCGGATTCCTTGCCGTGTTCAACGATCGCCTGCCCGCCGGTCGATCGCTCGATCTCGACCCGGACGTACGGCAGCCGGAACGCTTCAGCCAGCGTCCTGGCGACAGCCCGCAGTTGCTCGTCCGGATCCGCCGCCGACTCGAGCCGCGCGGCCAGCGCGGAGACGGTCGCGTACGGGTCGTCGCGCGACCCACGCACCAGCCGGCGTACCGCGCGCCAGAGGCGACTGCGCAGCGGCGCGTAGACGACGGCGACGACCGCGATGGCGGCCAGTGCCGCGTCCCGCTCCCCGAGCACCCCGCCGGCGACGGCGAACACGGCCAGGTCCACCGCGACCACGAGCAGCGCCAGTACGCCGTACAAGAAAGTTGCCGGGAGCAACCGGTCGATGGCGTACAGCCGGTGCTTGGTGACGGCCCCGACGATTGCTGCCGAGATGAGCGCGATCGCGAGACCGAACAGCAGGGCCGGGACGACGGGTGGGTTCTCCAGCGGGACGAGCAGGGCGAACATGTCGACCAGGGCCGCCCACATCAGCCAGCGGATCTGCGCCCGCCGTTCCACCGAGGACGCGCGGTAGCGGTGCACGGTCACGGCGAACGGGATCACCAGGCTCACCACGACGGACGTGTAGGCGACCCGCAGGACGGGTTCCCACACGGCGTACGGCAGGTCGATGCTGAATGGATCGAGCGACAGGCGGCTGATCTCAGGTGGGAGCGCGACGTTGTGGTACCGGCCCATCACAGAGATCGGCGCCACGACGAGCAGCACCGGCAGGAGCGCGGTCAGCGCCAGGCTGGTCATCGACAGCCAGCGCCAGAACCGCGCCGTCACCAGGCGGCCGTCGGGGAAGAGCAGGATGAGCAGCGGCAGCCCGAGCAGGAGGACTGCGCCGAAGCGCGAGTAGAACCAGTACGCCGCGGACGCGCCGGGCAGCCCGGGCTCGGTGTAGATCGCGTACGACGCCCAACTGGAGGCGAAGCCGTCCACGATCCACAGCAGACCCGAGACGGTCAGCACCCAGGCGATGGGATGCCGGGGCAGCCGGCGGAGCAGCAGGAGACCCGGCAGGGTCTGGGCGAGCCCCGACAGCACCGCTGACCAGCCCTGATCGAGCTGGGCATCCGCCGGGATGCCGCCACGATTCGCCACGTCCAGCACGATCGTCAGGCCCGCGAGCACGACGGCAACGGTGGCCAACGCCACCGGAACCCCACCCGTCCGCACGGGCCACCGCGACTCCCCCACCTCGGTCACCGTTGCATTGTCACCCGCCAGGCGTCCCGCCGTCGCGGGTCAACTGTCCCGGATCAGCCCGGGACATCACCGGGCGTCCGCCGAGGACCAGCGCACCTGTCGCCCGGGTCACCGGGCCGCCAACAGTTGGTGCAGGGGGTACGACGGGTGCCACCAGGGGAGGAAGGAACCACCATGACCGCAACACCAGCCAAGGCCAGAACCGACGTCGAAGAGCCGGCCGCCCGGCACGCCGCGGCGACCGGCCGCGGAGACGGGCGGGAGCGCGCGACGGGGGAACGCGCCGGAGCGGATCTCGCGACTGGGAATCGTGGCGGGCCGGACAGCTCCACGAAGGAGCGTGTGGGGCCGGGTGTCGGGCTGAGTCTGAGGACCGTGCGGCGGCTGGGCATCGGGTTAACTGCCGGAACACTGGCCTGGGCGGCGAGCATCTTCGCGTTCTCCACGGTCAACGAGGGCACCCCGGAGCGCATCGGTGACCTGACAGGACTCGCGTTCCAGCTCGGCCTGTTCTGCCTGCTGACCGTTCAGCTGCGGACCCGAGCGACCGGGTTGTCCCGGCCGGCGGTGGCGATGCTGAAGGTGGAGGCCGTCGTACTCGGCCTCGCGAGCATCTGGTCCATGCTGCACGGCGTACTACCCGCGAGCCAGCAGGACGCGACCTGGATGATGATCCTCGACATCTGCTGGCCGCTCTCGATGCTCGGCATGATGATCATCGGCATCAAGCTCGCGATCACCGGCCGCTGGCGGGGCCTGCTGCGCTGGTGGCCGCTGGTCGCCGAGAGCTGGGTCTTCGTGACGATCCCGGCAACCATCGTCTTCGGCGATGCAGCGGCCCGCTGGGTCGGCGGCGGCCACCTCCT
Organism: Kribbella sp. cmx-5-2; assembly: GCA_049998015.1. Classification (GTDB taxonomy): domain Bacteria; phylum Actinomycetota; class Actinomycetes; order Propionibacteriales; family Kribbellaceae; genus Kribbella. Next base: position 509,961 of record JAEBEC010000004.1, on the reverse strand, counting down.
CATCGGCTACGCGACGCTCGGACTCCTCCTGGCGCTGCGACCCGGCCTGGTCTTCGCCAAGGACTCGGCGCCGACCGCCACTGCGTCGGGCGGGGATGTGTCGTCGGCCTGAGCCGGTCGGCCGGACTCGGCGGAAACGACCGCGGCGAGGAGGCCCGGGAACACCCGGTCCACCTCGTCGCGCCGCAACGTGTTCAACCGCGACGTCCCCAAGTAGTACTGGCGAATCAGCCCGGCCTCCCGCAACACCTTGAAGTGATGCGTCGCCGTCGACGTACTGACCGCGAGGTCGAACCCACCGCACTTGATGTCGTCGGCCGACCGCGCCAGCTGCGTGACGATGCTCCGGCGTACGGGGTCGACCAGAGCCTCCAGCACCTGCTGCAGCGCGATGTCCCCGACCTCCGGGTGCGGCGGTATCCGAGCGTCGTTCACCCGACGATAGTACGACGCTCATCATAGTTTGACAGCCATCAAACTTCGCGCTTCACTGATCCAGGTGACGAACGAGCAGGCAACAGTCGTGCGATTCCACGAACTCGGCGGCCCGGAAGTGCTGCAGGTGCACCAGCACCCGATCGCCGAACCAGGCCCCGGCGAGGTCCGCATCCGCGTGCACGCCATCGGCGTCAACCGCGCCGAGGCCCTGTTCCGCAGCGGCCACTACATCGAGCCCGTCCGCCGTTTCCCCGCCGGCCTGGGCTCCGAGGCCGCCGGCGAGATCGAGCGCGTCGGCCCCGGCGTCACCGATCTCAGCCCAGGCGACCACGTCAGCGTCGTACCGGCCTTCTCCCAGAACGACTACCCGCTGTACGCCGACCGCGCCGTCGTCCCCGCCGCTGCCGTCGTCCGCCGCCCCGACGGCATCGACGCGATCACCGGAGCGGCCACCTGGATGGCGTTCCTCACCGCGTACGGCGCCCTCGTCGAGGTCGGCGACATCCGCCCCGGCGACACCATTCTCCTCAACGCCGCCTCCAGCAGCGTCGGCCTGGCCATCATCCAGGTCGCCAACCATCTCGGCGTCCGCACGATCGCCCTCACCCGTACGGCGGCCAAAGCCCCCGCACTCGCCGAACACGGCGCCACCCACGTCATCGTCACCGACACGGAAGACGTCCCCCAGCGAGTCCTCGAACTCACCAACAACCAAGGCGTCCGCCTGGCCTTGGACGCCGTAGCCGGCCCCGGCATCACCGACCTAGCCCGCCTGGTCGCCCCCGAAGGCACGCTCCTCCTGTACGGCGCCCTCAGCGGCCAACCCACCCCGTACCCCGGCGTCGACCTGGGCCTCCCCGCCCTCAACCTCCGCTCGTACACGATGCACGAAACCAGCCGAGACCCGATCCGCCTCGCCCGAGCCGAGGCCTTCATCACCGCCGGCCTCCGCACCGGCGCCTTCCACCCGGTGATCGCGGCAACCTTTCCCCTGACCCGCGCCGCCGAAGCCCACACCCAGCTCAACAACCACACCCACGTGGGCAAACTCGTGCTCACCGTGCCGCCCGCCAACTGAAAGCAGCAGGCGCCGCCCGGGTGGGCGGCGCCTGCTGTGGGGGTTACGGCGTGAGGGCTGACTCGTCCTCGTCGTCGGCCAGCAGTTGGGCGGTGGTCGGGACAGGCGGGACCGGTGTGGGAGCCGGTGCGCCGGTCTGGTCGTGGTCGACCACGGCCGCGGTGAACTGGGCGTTGTAGAGGCGGGCGTAGGCGCCGTCGACGGCCAGGAGCTCCGTGTGGGTGCCCTGTTCGACGATGGAGCCGTTCTCCATCACGAGGATGAGGTTGGCGTCGCGGATGGTGGACAGGCGGTGCGCGATCACGAAGCTGGTGCGATCGGACCGCAGGGCTGCCATCGCGCGCTGGACCAGGACCTCGGTGCGGGTGTCGACCGAGCTGGTGGCCTCGTCGAGGATCAGCAGCTGCGGGTCGGCCAGGAACGCCCGGGCGATCGTGAGCAGCTGCTTCTCACCGGCGCTGACGTTGCTGCCTTCCTCGTCGATCACCGTGTCGTACCCGTCGGGCAGGCTGTGCACGAAGCGATCCACGTACGTCGCCTTGGCCGCCGCGAGCATCTGCTCCTCGGTGGCGTCCAGGTTGCCGTACAGGATGTTGTCGCGGATCGTCCCGCCGAACAGCCAGGTGTCCTGCAGCACCATCCCGATCCGGGACCGCAGGTCGTGCCGGGTCAGCTCGGTGATGTCGACGCCGTCGAGCGTGATCCGGCCGCCGTTCAGCTCGTAGAACCGCATGATCAGGTTGACCAGGGTGGTCTTGCCGGCGCCGGTCGGGCCGACGATCGCGACCGTCATCCCGGGCTCGGCGACCAGCGACAGGTCGCTGATCAGCGGCTCGTCGGGCTTGTACGAGAACGAAACGTGCTCGAACTCGACCCGCCCGTGCGCGTCGGTGACCTTCTCCGGCGTCGCGTCCTCCGGCACCTGCTCCTCGGCGTCGAGCACCTCGAAGACCCGCTCGGCCGAGGCGACCCCGGACTGCAGCAGGTTCGCCATCGAGGCGACCTGCGTCAGCGGCTGGGTGAACTGCCGTGAGTACTGGATGAACGCCTGTACGTCGCCCAGCGACATCGTCCCCGAGGCCACCCGCAGGCCACCGATCACGGCGATCACCACGTAGTTCACGTTCCCGATGAACATCATCGACGGCATGATCAGCCCGGAGATGAACTGCGCCCCGAACGAGGCCTGGTACAGCTCCTCGTTCTTGGTCGCGAAGCTCGCCTCGATCTCCTTCTGCCGGCCGAACACCTTGACCAGCTCGTGGCCGGTGAAGGCCTCCTCGATCTGCGCGTTCAGCGCACCGGTGTGCCGCCACTGGGCGACGAACCTCGCCTGCGAGCGCTTCGCGATCAGCGCGGTCAGGATCATCGAGATCGGGATCGTCACCAGCGCGATCAGCGCCAGCAGCGGCGAGACCACGAACATCAGCGTGATCACGCCGATCACCGTCAGCAGCGACGTGAGCAGCTGGCTCAGCGTCTGCTGCAGGCTGGTCGACACGTTGTCGATGTCGTTGGTGACCCGGCTGAGCAGCTCACCGCGCGGCGCACCGTCGAAGTAGCTGAGCGGCAGCCGGTTGAGCTTGTCCTCGACCTCGGCCCGCAGCTCGAACACGGTCCGCTGGACCACGCCGTTCAGGATGTAGCCCTGCATCCAGGACAGGAAGAACGCCCCGACGTACAGACCGAGCACCAGCAGCAGGACGTTGCGCAGGGCATCGAAATCGATGCCGACGCCCGGGACCAGGTCGATGCCGCCGAGCAGGTCGGCGAACCGGTTGTTGCCCTGGGCCCGCAGGCCCTCGATCACCTGCTCCTTGCTGAGGTCCTTCGGCAACGGCTTGCCGATCGCACCGGCGAAGATGATGTCGGTCGCCCGGCCGAGCATCTTCGGCCCGAGCACGGACAGCCCGACGCTGGCGATCGCCAGCAGGATCACGCCGCCGACCTGGATCCGGTGCGGCCGCAGGCGGCGCAGCAGCCGCTTGGCCGACGGACCGAAGTTCATCGACTTGTCCCCCGGGATCCCTCCCGGAGGACCGAACCCGCGGCCGGTCGTCGGTCGCTCGGTCGCCTTCACCGTCACAGCGGCGCCCTCGGCGGGCTCGTCGGCGGCCGCGGTTGTCGTGTCGCTCATGCTGCCTCCTCCGCCGCGCGCTGGGACTCGACGATCTCGCCGTACGTCGGACAGGACTCCAGCAACTCGTCGTGCGTGCCTCGGCCCACCACCGCTCCGTCCTCGAGCACGATGATCTGGTCGGCGTCGATGATCGTGGACACCCGCTGGGCGACGATCACCACGCACGCGTCGGCCGTGACCGGCGCCAGCGCCGCGCGCAGCCGCGCGTCGGTGGACAGGTCGAGCGCCGAGAACGAGTCGTCGAACAGGTAGATCTCAGGCTGCCGAACCAGCGCCCGCGCGATCGCCAGGCGTTGCCGCTGACCACCCGAGACGTTGGTGCCACCCTGGGCGATCGGCGCGTTCAGCCGCTCCGGCATCGCCTCGACGAAGTCCTTGCCCTGGGCAATCTCCAGCGCGTGCCAGAGCTCCTCGTCGGTCGCTTCCGGGTTGCCGTACCGCAGGTTGCTCGCGACCGTGCCGGAGAACAGGTACGGCCGCTGCGGGACGAGTCCGATCCGCTTCCAGAGCTGCTCCGGCTCGATCTCCCGTACGTCGACGCCGTCGACCAGCACGCGGCCGGTCGTCGCGTCGAACAGCCGCGGCACCAGCGACAGCAGCGTCGTCTTGCCCGCACCGGTGCTGCCGATGATCGCCGTCGTCTGCCCGGGGGCGGCGGAGAAGCTCACGTCCCGCAGGACCGGCTCGGCCGCGCCCGGGTACTGGAAGCCGGCGTTCTCGAAGACCAGCTCGCCCTGGCCGGTGAACGCGCCGATCGGGGTGACCGGCGGCCGGACCGAGGACTCGGTGTTCAGCACCTCGGTGATCCGGTCGGCGCAGACCGAGGCCCGCGGCACCATGATCATCACGAAGGTCGCCATCATCACCGAGAACAGGATCTGGATCAGGTAGCTGATGAAGGCGGTCAGCTGACCGACCTGCATCGCGCCGCTCTCCACCCGGGAGGCACCGAACCAGAGCACGGCCACGCTGGACGCGTTCAGGATCAGCATCACGACCGGGAAGACCAGCGCCATCAGGCGGCCGGCCCGGATCGCGGTGTCGGTCACGTTGGCGTTGGCCTCGCCGAACCGCTCGGTCTCGTGCGGCTCGCGGACGAAGGCGCGGACCACGCGGATGCCGGTGATCTGCTCGCGCAGGACCCGGTTCACGCTGTCGATGTTGACCTGCATCTTGCGGAACTGCGGCACCATCCGGCTGGCGATCAGGCCGATCGAGGCGGCCAGCAGCGGTACGGCGACAGCGACCAGCCAGGACAGCCCGACGTCCTCGCGGACCGCGGCGACGATTCCACCGACCATGGTGATCGGCGCGGCCACCAGCATCGTGGTCGACATGACCACGAGCATCTGGACCTGGGTGACGTCGTTGGTGCTGCGCGAGATCAGCGTCGGCGCGCCGAACTGGTTCACCTCGCGCGCGGAGAAGCTGCCGACCTGGTGGAACACGGCGGCCCGGACGTCGCGCCCGAACAGCGCCGCGGTCTTGGCGCCGAAGTACACGGCGAAGATCGTGCAGACGATCTGCACCAGGCTGACCCCGAGCATCCAGCCACCGGTGCGGACGATGTAGCCGGTGTCTCCGGTGGCCACGCCGTTGTCGATGATGTCGGCGTTCAGGCTGGGCAGGTAGAGGGAGGCGATCGTCCCGACGAACTGCAGGACGACCACCAGGGACAGGTTGCCGGCGTACGGACGCAGGTGCGTGCGCAACAGGCGAAGTAGCATCAGAGATCCCCAAGGTGGTGAAGGCGGACACCGTCGAGTGCGAAGTCGACGATCTCCTCGGCGGTCATCGGCCGACCGTCCGAAATCATTGGGTGGGTCGCGGAGAAGGTGATCATCCGGATCCGGTGCGCGACGTCCTCGGGTGAGAACCGCAGCGCTTCGGCGTCGGGCCGGATCAGGTCGACGAACACGGCACTGGCCCGTTCCGCCTCGGCCTTGCGACGCTTCTCTTCGTCAGGATCGCTCTTCCAGTCCGGCGGCCGGTGCATCCGCATCGTCAGCAGCAGCCGGAAGACGCTGCGCAGCCGGGACTGGCTCACCTCGACCGAGGCGATCAGCCGTTCCCGCAGCGGCAGCGACGTGTCGATCTGCGCGAGCGCCTCGATCAGCGGCCCGGACTCGAAGGCCGAGCTGATCGCGGCGTCGATCAGCGCGTCCTTGCTGCCGAAGGCCCGGAAGATCGTGCCTTCGGCGACACCGGCCGCCTCGGCGATCTGCCGGGTGCTGACATCGGTGCCGTACTCCTCCAGCAGGGGCAGCACAGCGGCGACGATCGCGGCACGGCGTTCGTCGGGCGGCATCGGGGTCGCTCGTGGACTCACCCGGCCGAGACTAACTGAGTGAGTACTCACTCACAACTGTTCAACGAGTCAGCAGCGCGGCGATCCCGTCCAGCACCCGGTTCAGTCCGAACGTGAACAGGTACTCGGAGTCGTACGCCGCGTCGAACTCCTGCCCGACCGCCGTACCGACCCGGCTCGCGAGCGGGAACTTCTGCGCGTCCCCGATCTTCTCGAGCAGCGGCTCGTGCGCGAGCCACCAGTCCTTGTCCGTGATACCAGACGACTGGATCACCTGCTTGGCATCGACAGCACTTCGTACGGCGCCGTGCACGTACCCGTTGACCAGCGCGACCGCCGCGTCCATCTCGACGTCGCTCAGTCCGATCCCCTCGACCGCTTCCAGTTCGTACTCGTACTTCGACATCACGCCCGGCCCCAGCGGCGGCCGGCTGCTCGCGACGTACAGGAGCCACGAATGCTGCAGGTAGAGCTCGCGGTTCTCCAGCGCGACCTCCTGCAGCTTGGCCCGCCAGTCGCCGTCGACCGGCCGGCGCGGGAACTCGCCGTACACGCTGTCGAGCATCACGTCGAGCAGTTCGGCCTTGCCCGGCACGTACCGGTACAGCGTCATCGCGCCGACGCCGAGCTCGTCCGCGACCCGGCGCATCGACAGCGCGCTCAAGCCTTCCACGTCCGCGATCCGTACGGCGGCCGCGCAGACCCGGTCGACGGTGAGCGCGGGTTTCGGCCCGCGGGTCGGCCTCGGCTGCAGCCCCCAGAGCAGCTCCAGGCTCTTCGCGGGATCGCCGGCACCGCTGTACTCGGAATTCATGTGCGTAATTCTCTCCGACCTGGTTAGACTCCAGCGACTACCCCGTACAGCGTACCCAGTAAGACGAACTGTTGACCTCTAGTCAAGTCGAGGTTCTACCGTCGTCGGAAAGTGTCGGTGGTCCACGAGACCATCGGCACACCCTGGCCGACCGAGCGACTCCGGAGCACCGCCGTGAGCATGGAAATGACCGCGTGGAACTCGCTGTACCACGCGATGCACGCACAAGAAGAGAAACGTCCCTTCTCCAAGGCGACGCTGAAGCGGATCCTCGCGTTCGCGCGCCCGCACCGGCGGCTGCTGATCGCGTTCCTCGGGCTCAGCGTGGCCGCCGCCGTGCTGGCCGTCGCGACGCCGGTCCTGGCCGGCCGGGTGGTCAACGCGATCGTCGGGGGCAAGCCGGTCGGGCTGGTGGTGCGGCTCGCCGTGCTGATCGCGCTGATCGCGGTCGCCGAGGCCGGCATCAGCCTGTTCACCCGCTGGTTGTCGGCGCGGATCGGCGAGGGCCTGATCCTCGACCTGCGGACGGCGGTCTTCGACCACATCCAGAAGATGCCGATCGCGTTCTTCACCCGGACCAGGACGGGCGCGCTCGTCTCCCGGCTGAACAACGACGTGATCGGGGCGCAGCGCGCGTTCAGCGACACCTTGTCCGGCGTCGTCAGCAACCTGGTGATGCTGGTCCTCACCCTCGTGGTGATGCTCGGGCAGTCGTGGCAGATCACGCTGCTCGCACTGGTCCTGCTCCCGGTCTTCGTGATCCCGGCGCGGCGGATGGGCACCAAGCTCGCCGCCCTCGAGCGCGAGGCGGCCAACTACAACGCGACGATGAGCACCCAGATGACCGAGCGGTTCTCGGCGCCGGGCGCGACGCTGGTGAAGCTGTTCGGCCGGCCGGTGCGGGAGTCGAAGGAGTTCGCCGACCGGGCCAGCCGGGTGCGTGACATCGGTGTCCGGACCGCCATGGTCCAGTGGGTCTTCGTGACCGCGCTGACGCTCGTCTCCGCGCTCGCGCTGGCCGTGGTCTACGGGCTCGGCGGGTTCTACGCGCTGCGCGACCAGCTCGACGCGGGCACGGTGGTCGCGATGGCGCTGCTGCTGACCCGGCTGTACGCGCCGCTGACCGCGCTCGCGAGTGCCCGGCTCGAGGTGATGACCGCGCTGGTCAGCTTCGAGCGGGTCTTCGAGGTGCTCGACCTGAAGCCGCTGATCCAGGACAAGCCCGACGCCGGGCGCGTGCCGGAGGGACCGGTCGCGGTCGAGTTCGACGACGTACGGTTCGCCTACCCGTCGGCCGACAAGGTGTCCCTGGCCTCGCTCGAGGAGGTCGCCAAGCTCGACACCCGCGGCGGCGAGGAGGTGCTGCACGGGATCAGCTTCCGGGCCGAGCCCGGGCAGATGGTGGCCTTGGTCGGTACGTCGGGAGCGGGCAAGTCGACGATCGCGCAGTTGATCCCCCGCCTGTACGACGTGGACTCCGGCGCGGTCCGGCTCGCGGGCGCCGACGTACGGGACGTGACGGCCGAGTCGTTGCGGAACACGCTCGGCATGGTGACGCAGGACGGGCACCTGTTCCACGACTCGATCCGGGAGAACCTGCTGCTCGCGCGGCCCGAGGCCTCCGAGGAGGACCTGTGGGACGCGTTGACGCGGGCACGACTGAAGGACCTGATCCAGTCGATGCCGGACCAGCTGGACACGGTGGTCGGCGAGCGTGGGTACCGGCTGTCCGGTGGTGAGCGGCAGCGACTGACGATCGCACGGTTGCTACTCGCGCAGCCGCGCGTGGTCATCCTCGACGAGGCGACGGCCGCGCTGGACTCGACGTCGGAGGCCGCGGTCCAGGCCGCGCTCGCTGAAGCGCTGGCCGGGCGGACCGCTGTGGTGATCGCGCACCGGTTGTCGACGATCCGGGCGGCCGACCTGATCTTGGTGATCGAGGCCGGCGTCGTGGTCGAGCGCGGGACGCACACGGAACTCCTGGCCCAGGGTGGACGTTACGAGGAGCTGTACCGGACGCAGTTCGACCAGCCGCCGGCCACGGACGAGGCGGTGGTGGTCGGCGCGTCGTAGGGCAGGTGGGGTTCGGCCGGGATGTGTAGCTCGAGGAAGGTACGGGGTTGGTAGTAGCGGTTGGCGTTTCGGCTGAGGTTGCTCGTCTGGCGGCGGTGTTCCGGCCGGCCGATCCACCGCGTCTGGGGACCGTCGCGTTCTGGTCCCCGGACGCGGAGCCGTTGCCACTCGGCATCGGCGAACACGTGGACCTGCAGGTCGTCGCACCGGTCGACGGCGAGGTCCAACCACAAGTCGTTCGCGCGGTAGAGCTACCGGTCGGCGAAGCAGTCGCCCTGCTGGGAAGAGCCCGCAAGACTCCCGACGCCCATCCGTCGGTCAGCTTCTGGGGCGCGGTCTCGTTGGTCGCCCTTCAGCTCGTGGCCCGAGGACGACTGTTGCCTGGGGTCTCCCCCGGCGGCCACGACGCCTGGCGAGTTGGCCCGTACGACCAGCCCGATGTCGAACGTGTCCTTCAGTTGGCCGAGGCAATGCCTGCTGAAGCCCGGTCAGAACCGCTGGAAGATCTTCGGCTGCCCGTGGCCGAGGATCTTGTGCGGGCGTTCCTCGATGCCGTCGCCGATGGGATGCCTCGGTCGGCTGCGGCGGCGAAGGCTCATGGGACCGATCTGTTCACCGCCAAGGCGCCGCAGCGGGCGGAGCGGTTGCGGTCGTGGGCGGACGAGGTGTCGGCGGGGCTCGACACCGGTGTACGGATCTCGTTGCGGATCGACCTGATCGAGGGCGACGAGCTCGGGTTCCGCGCCAACGTGCAGTTGCACAGCCTCCAGGATCCGACGCTGGTCCGGGATGCCGCCGAGGTGTGGGCGGGCGACGTACCAGGGTTCGGCCCGCGGGCCAGGATCGACGCGACGCTGGCGATCCGCCGTGCGGCGCGGGTCTGGAATCCCCTGCAGCAGCTGCTCGACGCCGCCGTACCGGATCAGATGGAGCTGACCGACGAGGAGATCGCCGGTCTCCTGGCGACCGGCGCCCAGCGGCTCGCGGCGGCCGGGATCGACCTGCACTGGCCGCGCAGCCTCGGTCGCGCGCTCACCGCCCGCGCCGCGATCACGACCACCCCGGACACTCCCCCGTCCGACCTGCCCAGCTTTTTCGGCGGCGACAGCACGCTCGACTTCAGCTGGCAGGTTGCTCTCGGCAACGACCCGCTCAGCACCGAGGAGATGGACCGGCTCGCCGAGGCGACCCGCCCGGTGGTCCGGCTGCGCGACCAGTGGATGCTGGTCGACCCCGAGGTCGCCCGCAAGGCGCGCGAGCGGATCCTCAAACCGGTCACGCCGATCGACGCCCTCAGCGCCGCGCTCACCGGTACGGCCGAGATCGACGGCAAGCACGTCGCGGTCACGCCGACCAAGTGGCTCGAGGACCTGCGCGCCCGGATCGCCGACCCCGACCGATCCGACGAACCGCTCGAAGCCCCCGCGGCCCTCCAGGCGACCCTGCGCGACTACCAGCTGCGCGGCCTGCAATGGCTGGCCCGGATGACGTCGCTCGGCCTCGGCGGCTGTCTCGCCGACGACATGGGTCTGGGCAAGACGATCACCCTGATCTCCCTGCACCTGCACCGTCAGACCTCCGACGAGACCGCCGGCCCGACGCTCGTCGTCTGCCCGGCGTCCCTGCTCGGGAACTGGGAGCGCGAGGTCAACAAGTTCGCTCCCGGTACGCCGGTCCGCCGCTTCCACGGGACCAGCCGGTCGCTCGACGAGGCCGACACCGGGTTCGTGCTCACGACGTACGGGACCTTGCGCCGCGACGCGAAGAAGCTCGGCGAACACCGCTGGGGACTGCTCGTCGCCGACGAGGCGCAGCACGTGAAGAACCCGTCCTCCGGTACAGCGAAGGCGCTGCGCACGGTCCCCGCGATGGCCCGCGTCGCCCTCACCGGTACGCCGGTCGAGAACAACCTCTCCGAACTCTGGGCGATCCTCGACTGGACGACGCCGGGGCTGCTCGGCCGGCTCGGTACGTTCCGCAGCCGCTGGGCGACGCCGATCGAGGCCGACAAGGACCAGGAGATCGCCGACCGGCTCGCGACGCTGGTCCGGCCGTTCCTGCTGCGGCGGAAGAAGTCCGACCCGGGGATCGCGCCCGAGCTGCCGCCGAAGACCGAGACCGACCAGACCGTCTCACTGACGCGCGAGCAGGCCGTGTTGTACGAGGCAACGGTCCGCGAGCTGATGGACGAGGTCCGGTCGAGCAGCGCGATGGCGCGGCGCGGGCTGATCGTGAAACTGCTCACCGGGCTGAAGCAGATCTGCAACCACCCGGTGCAGTACCTGAAGGAGCCGACGGGCGCGAAGCTCGTCGGGCGCTCGGGCAAGCTCGAACTGCTGGACGAACTGCTCGGCACGATCCTCGCCGAGGACGGCGCGGTGCTGATCTTCACCCAGTACGTCGCGATGGCGCGCCTCTTGGAGCAGCACCTCGCTGACCGTGGCGTCGGGACCCAGCTGCTGCACGGCGGTACGCCGGTGCGGAAGCGGGAGGAGATGGTCGAGCGCTTCCAGGCGGGTGAGGTGCCGGTGTTCCTGTTGTCGCTGAAGGCCGCGGGGACCGGGCTGAACCTGACGCGCGCGGATCACGTCGTGCACTTCGACCGGTGGTGGAACCCGGCAGTCGAGGACCAGGCGACCGACCGGGCGTACCGGATCGGCCAGACACGGCCGGTGCAGGTGCACCGATTGATTGCCGAGGGCACCATCGAGGACCGGATCGCGGCGATGCTGTCGAGCAAACGAGCGCTGGCGGACGCCGTACTGACTGCTGGAGAGGCGGCGTTGACCGAGCTGTCCGATGCCGAGCTGGCCGACCTCGTGGAGCTGCGAGGTGGTGCACGATGAGCGCGGCTGTGGATGCTCAGGTGCGGTTGCTCCGCGTTGAGCGTGTGCGAGGTGAGGTGCGATGAGCGCGGCGAAGGGGTTTGCACCGTTCCCCGCCCAGCGCGGGCGGAGTACGCGTGGGCGGTCGTGGTGGGCGCGGGCCTGGGTGCAGGCGATGGAGGACACGTCGCTCGACAACGGCCAGCTGAAGAAGGGCCGCCGCTTCGCGAACTCGGGGCAGGTCGGCACGATCACCGTCAGCCCCGGGCGCATCGCGGCGATCGTCGAAGCACCGGAGGACCGGTACGAGTCGGCGGTGCTGGTCGAGCAGCTCTCCGACGACGACTGGAACCGGTTCCTCGACGAGGTGGGCTCGCGAGCCGGCCACATCGCGGCGCTGCTGGACGGCGACATGCCCCACGACCTGGTGAGCGCGGCCGAAGACGCCGGCGTACAGCTGCTGCCGGGCATCGGTGACCTCGACCCGTCGTGCACCTGCGACGCGTGGGAACTCCCGTGCCAGCACGCCGCCGGACTGTCCTACCAGGTGGCCTGGCTCCTGGACGACGACCCGTTCGTCCTGCTGCTCCTGCGCGGCAGATCCCGCGAGGACCTCCTCGACGAGCTCCAACGCCGAGCAACCACCGGCACCACCCCGGCCCAGCCCGACGCCACCCCGGCCCGACAAGTAGTTGCTGAAGTGCCCGGTGTGAACGCAGCTACGGCTTTCGGTGCTGAGGTGGGTCCGTTGCCGCCTACTCCGGAGCTGCCGACCAAGGTGTCGATCGAAGACCTGCCGATCACCGGCACAACTCCTTTGGATTCTGTGCTGTTGCCTTTGCTCGTTCTGGATGCAGCGAGGCGGGCCCGAGGACTCCTGAACGCCTTGCTGGCCGGAGCTTCCGAACCCTGGGTGCTCGACGAGTGGCAGGACTCGGTCCGGCTAGTGGCCGAGTACCCGGAGCTCCGCGAACGCCTGAAAGACACCGAGCGCCTCGCCGTCGGCGTACAGGCCTGGGAGTACGGCGGAGCGCCCGGCCTCGACGTGCTCACCAGCACCTGGGCGCCCGAGGGCGGCGAACTCGTGCGCGCGAGGACCGAGCTGCAGGCAGCGGCAGACGAGCCCGTCGAGCTGGAGATCTCCGGCAACAGGCTGAGCACCCGGACCACGCAGCTGCGACTCGACCGCGTCGGGCGCTGGCACCCGTACAAGCTCGTCGGCGACGACTGGCAGCCCGCCGGTCCGGCGGATCGCGACCCGGCGGCGGCGTACGCGATAAATCAGACGACGGAAGGGGCGCACCAGCAGTAGCGTGACGGGCAACGACCAGGGAGAGAGGAGTTGAGGCGTATGACCGCGCGGCGGCCATTCCTGCCCAACTCCTCCTGGTCGAAAGGCTTCTCCGTTGTCCATCACCTGGACCACCCGCGCCGAAACCGGCGCTGACATCGCGGCGATCGACGCCGTCAACTTCCACGCGTTCGGCCGTCGCTACGAGCCCGACATCGTGATCCGGCTGCGCGCCTCCAGCGCGTGGATCCCCGCGCTCTCGTACGTCGCGACGCGCGACGGCGAGGTCGTTGCCCACGCACTGCTGAGTCGTTGCCACATCGACCGATCCCCGGCACTCGTGCTCGGCCCGGTCGCCGTACTCCCGGCGTACCAGCGCTCGGGCGCGGGCGGCGCGACCGTCCGCGCCGCCCTCGACGCCGCCCGGGACGCCGGCGAGCACGCGGTCGTGCTGCTGGGCCATCCCGAGTACTACCCGCGCTTCGGTTTCCGGCCGTCGACCGAGTTCGGGATCCACGGCGAGCACGACGGCCCCGCCCAAATGGCCCTCGGACTCGCTCCCGAGCGTCCGCTCCCCCGCGGCACGATCCACTACCCGCCCGCCTGGCAGGACTGACCTGCGCCAGGCATGCCACCGTCGCGCCTGTTCCCCTCCGGGAACAGGCGCGACGCAGGAAATCCTTCACCCGGCAGTGGCACCGAAACGGTAAAAGGTTGCAGCAAACTCGCCGAACCCCTTGCGCGCCTGCCTTGTATACATGAAACAGTCGGCAGAACCGCTCATCCCCTGGAGGACGAAATGTTCCGTCGAACTCCGTCGCCGCTGAATCGTTCCACTTGGCGGCAGACCGCTCCCCCGGCCGCCCTGCTCGCCCTCGTCCTCGCGGCCACCGCCTGCTCACCGGTCCAGTCCAACGACGAACCGGCCGGCGGCGACCAGACCAGTGCGAGCCAGGACGTCTTCGGCGACGCCGCGGACGCCGCGCAGGTGAAGGCCGGTGGAACGCTCACGGTCGCGCTCTCCGCCGATCCCGACAAGCTCGACCCGACGCTGTCGCGCAGCCTGTACTCGCGCTACGTCTTCCACACCATGTGCGAGAAGCTGTACGACCTCGGCCCGGACGCCAAGATCGTGCCGCAGCTGGCCACCGCGTTGCCGACGGTCGCCGCCGACGGGCTCAGCCTGACCATCCCGCTGCGCGAAGGCGTCAAGTTCGCCGACGGCGGCACGCTGGACTCGGCCGCCGTGAAGGGCACGATCGAGCGCGGCCTGACGCTGGCCGGTTCCGGCCGCAAGAGCGAGCTCGGCCCGATCAGCGGCATCGAGACGCCGGACGCGAAGACCGTCGTGATCAAGCTGTCGAAACCGTTCGCACCGCTGACCGCCGCGCTCGCCGACCGCGCCGGGATGGTGCTGAGCCCGGCCGCGGTCTCCAAGCTGGGCGCGAACTTCTCCACCGCGCCGGCCTGCGTCGGCCCGTTCAAGTTCGCCAGCCGGGTCGCGCAGAACTCGATCAAGGTGGTCAAGGACCCGCTGTACTACGACGCGGCCAAGGTGCACCTGGACGCGATCGAGTACCGGATCATCACCGACTCCAGCATCCGCTCGGCCAACCTGCGCTCGGGTGACGCCCAGATCGCCGACTCGCTGTCGACCCAGGACGCGCCCGAGCTGCAGAAGGACGACACCATGTCGGTCCTGCAGTCACAGTCGCTCGGCTACCAGGGCCTGACCATCAACGTCGCCAACGCCGACGGCATCGGCAACCCGGTCAAGCAGCTGGACACGCCGATCGCCAAGGACCCGCGGGTCCGGCAGGCGCTGGAGGCGTCCATCGACCGCGAGTCGCTGGTGAAGACGATCTTCAACGGACTGAACACCGTCGCCTGCTCGCCGATCTCGCCGAAGAGCGAGTTCACCAGCGAGGCGGCGCAGGTCTGCCCGGCGCACGACCCGAACAAGGCGAAGGAGCTGCTCAGCCAGGCCGGCGTCACCACGCCGTACAAGGTCGAGATGATCACGTCGAACAACCCGGACTCGTTGCGGCTCGCTCAGGCCCTGCAGGCGATGGTCAAGGAGGGTGGGTTCGAGCTGGTGATCAAGCCGGTCGAGTACGCGTCGCTGCTGGACCAGCAGGACCGCGGTGACTTCGAGCTGCTGCAACTCGGGTGGTCGGGCCGGGTCGACCCGGACGCGAACATCTTCAACTTCGTCGGCACCGGCGGCAGCCAGAACGTTGCCGGGTACAACAGCCCCGAGGTCGACAAGCTGCTCACCGACGCCCGCCAGGCCAAGGACCAGGCCGAGCGGATCAAGCTGTACGGCGACGTGGTGACCAAGCTGCAGCAGGACGACCCGCTGATCTACCTGTACCGCCAGCGCAACCTGACCGGCGTCAGCAAGAAGGTGCTCGGCGTCCAGACCTACCCGGACGGGGTGATCCGGACCGCCTTCGCCGGCTTCGCGAAGTAGGCGGGGGCAATGCGTCGTTACCTGCTCGGCCGGCTCTGGCAGTCGGCGGTCACGTTGCTGCTGGCAACGATCGTGGTGTTCCTCGGGGTCCGGGCGCTGCCCGGCGACCCGGCGCTGGCGCTGGCCGGGGAGGACCGCGATCCGGAGTCCCTGCGGGCGATCCGCGAGCAGTACGGCCTGGACGACTCGCTGCTGGTGCAGTTCTGGCAGTTCGTCAGCCACGCCGTACGGGGTGATCTCGGGACGTCGATCAGGACCGGCGAGAGCGTGACCGGGATGCTGAAGAGCGCTCTCCCGGTCACTCTCGAGCTGTCGTTCCTGGCGATCGTGATCGCCGGCGTGATCGGCATCGGCGCCGGCGTGGTCGCCGCCGTCCAGCGCGGCCGGCCGGCCGAGTGGGCGGCGAACGCGCTGGCCCTGCTCGGCCTGTCGGTGCCGAACTTCTGGCTCGGCCTGATGGCGATCCTCTACCTGTCGGTGGCGATGGGGTTGTTCCCGGCGTCGGGCTTCGTGCCCTTCTTCAGCAACCCGATCGCGAACCTGCACCACCTGGTGCTACCGGCGTTCATCCTCGGCACCGGGCTGGCGGCGGTCATCATGCGCCAGACCCGGTCGTCGATGCTGGACGCGCTGTCGGCCGACTACATCCGGACCGCGGAGGCCAAGGGCCTGCGGCCGAGCGCGGTGATCGGCCGGCACGCGCTGCGCAACAGCCTGATCGTGGTCATCACGATCGTCGGGCTGCAGCTGGGCGCGCTGATCTCCGGCGCGGTCGTCACCGAGCGGATCTTCGCGCTGCCCGGTTTCGGCAAGCTGACCGTCGACTCGGTCTTCCAGCGCGACTACCCGGTGATCCAGGCCGTCGTACTGGTCACCGCCACGGCGTACATCGTGATCAACCTGCTGGTCGACCTGCTCTACTCGGTGATCGATCCGCGGATCCGTGTGAGGGGTGAAGCGTGATGGCCGTTGCCGAGGTCAACATCAGCGCCGGTACGCCGTTGTCGTCGCGCCGCCGCAAGGTGCTCAAGCGGATCCTGCGCAACCCGCTCGCGATCGCCGGGCTGGTCGTGCTGGTGATCGCGGTCGTCGTCGCGGTGTTCGCGCCGTGGCTCGCGCCGCACGAGCCGACCGACACGCATCTGAACGAGGCCTTCGGCCCACCCGGTACGCCGGGCTACCTGCTCGGCACGGACGACCTGGGCCGCGACGTGCTGGCCCGGATCATGTTCGGGCTGCGCGCGTCGCTGCACGTCGGGCTGCTCGCGGTCGCCACGTCGCTGGTGATCGGCGTACCGCTCGGGTTGATGGCCGGGTACTTCCGGGCCGTCGACGCGCTGATCTCACGGTTCACCGATCTGGTGCTGGCGTTCCCGTTCCTGATCCTCGCGGTCGGTCTGGCCGCGATCCGCGGTGCGAGCCTCGGCAACGCGGCGATCGCGATCGGGATCGCGCAGATCCCGGGCGTGATCCGGATCGTCCGCTCGGAGACGCTGCGGCTGAAGTCGCTCGACTTCGTCGCGGCGGCGATCGTCGAGGGTGCGGGCGATCTGTGGGTGCTCGGCCGGCACATCCTGCCGAACGCCGCGTCGGTGGTGATCGTGCAGGCCACGGTCGCGATCCCGGCCGCGATCCTCGGCGAGGCGGTGCTGTCGTTCCTCGGGCTCGGCATCCAGCCGCCCGCGCCGAGCCTCGGCACGATGCTGTCCGACGCGCAGCAGTTCGCGACCCGGGCACCGTGGGCCGCGGTGATGCCGGGACTGGCGATCATGCTGCTGGTGCTCGCGTTCAACATCGTCGGCGACAGCCTGCGCGACGCCCTCGACCCGAAAGCGAGCCGCCGATGAGCACGCCGATGCCAGAGGCAACAACCGGCGCGGTGCTGAAGGTGCGCGACCTGTCGGTCAGCTTCCGGACCGAGGACGGCCGGATCTCGGCCGTCGACAAGGTCGACTTCGAGGTCGCCGACGGCGAGGTGCTCGCGGTCGTCGGCGAGTCCGGTTGCGGCAAGAGCGTCACCGCGATGAGCCTGGCGGGACTGCTCCCCCGGTCGGCGACCGTCGACGGTTCGGTCCAGCTCGACGGCGTCGAGCTGATCGGCGCCGACAAGCGCACCCTGCGGTCGATCCGCGGTCGCGAGATCGCGTACATCTTCCAGGAACCGATGACGTCGCTGAACCCGGTCTTCACCGTCGGCCGGCAGATCGGCGAGGTGCTCGGCGTCCACAACGGGCTGTCCCGATCGGCCGCGCGCAAGCGGGCCGTCGAGCTGCTCAAACTGGTCGGCATCCCGTCCGCCGACCGCCGCGTCGACGACTACCCGCACCAACTGTCCGGCGGCATGCGGCAACGCGTGATGATCGCGATGGCCGTCGCGTGCGACCCGAAGGTGCTGATCGCCGACGAGCCGACCACCGCGCTCGACGTCACGATCCAGGCCGGCATTCTCGACGTACTGCGTGGTCTGCGCGAACGGCTCGGCACCAGCATCGTGCTGATCACGCACGACCTCGGCGTCGTCGCCGACCTCGCCGACCGCGTCGCGGTCATGTACGCCGGCCGCGTGGTCGAGACCGCCGAGGTGCACGACCTCTTCGCCCACCCCACTCACCCCTACACCGCCGGGCTGCTCGGAGCATCGCCGTCGGCCGGACGTCACGCGGGCAGCGACCGCCTCAACGAGATCCCCGGCCTGGTGCCGGTCCTCGCGGAGCAGCCTGACGCGTGTACGTTCGCCGACCGCTGCCCCCGAGCACTGGACACCTGTACGACGGAGCAACCGCTCCTGACTGCCGGTGCTCACCAGGTGGCGTGCTGGAACCCGGTCCGTGAGCCGGTGGAGGTCAAATGAACGCCTTGGAGATCGAAGACCTGGTCATGCACTTCGGCCCGGTCAGAGCCGTCGACGGGGTCTCACTGCAGATCCGCAAGGGCACAGTGGTCGCCCTGGTCGGCGAGAGCGGCTCCGGCAAGTCCACAGTCGGCCGCTGCATCGTCCGGCTGCTGGAACCAACCGGCGGGACGGTCCGCCTCGCCGACGCCGACATCACTCACCTCAACCGCCGCCAGCTCCGCAAGCACCGCCGCGACGTGTCCATCGTGTTCCAGGACCCGGCCGGCTCACTGGACCCGCGGCTGTCGGTCGGTGACATCGTCAGCGAACCGCTCCGGCTTATGAAGCAGCGTGACACCGCCGGACCGGTCGCCGACTCGCTCCGCCGAGTCGGGCTCCGACCGGAGGTCGCGCACCGCTCACCGCACGAGCTGTCCGGCGGTCAGCGCCAGCGCGTGAGCATTGCTCGCGCACTGATCTCCAAACCGAGTCTGCTCGTTGCCGACGAACCCACCAGCGCGCTGGACGTCTCCGTCCAGGCGTCGGTGCTCAACCTGCTGGCGGACCTGCAGCGGGACCTCGGCTTCGCCTGCCTGTTCATCACCCACGACCTGTCCGCGGTCGAGTACCTGGCCGACGAGGTCGCCGTGATGTACCTGGGTCAGCTGGTCGAGCAGGGCCCGCGGGAGCGCATCTTCGGCGTACCGGCTCATCCGTACACGCAGGCGCTGCTGTCGGCTGCTCCGGTGCCCGACCCGACGACCCAGCGGGCCAGGGTGCCGGTATTACTCGGCGACGACCTGCCTTCACCGATCGACCCGCCGGACGGCTGCCGCTTCCACACCCGCTGCCCGGTGGCGGTGGACAGATGCCGGACAGCCGTCCCGGAGTCCCGGGTGATCGGGGAGGGTGGACACCGGGTCGCGTGCCACCTGGTCAACGACGACGGCACCGGCCCGGACGTACGACGTACGCAAGACACCACCGACACAGGAGCTGCCCGATGACCTTCACCACCCGGCCCACGCTGCGCGGCACGTTCGGGATGGTCTCGTCCACGCACTGGCTGGCGTCGCAGTCGGCGATGCGGATCCTGGAGCTCGGCGGCAACGCGTTCGACGCAGCCGCCTGCGCCGGGTTCGTGCTGCACGTGGTCGAGCCGCACCTCAACGGCCCGGGTGGCGAGGTCCCCGCGATCGTCGCGACCGCGTCCGACCCGACGCCGCGGGTGCTCGCCGGTCAGGGCGTGGCGCCCGTCGGCGCGACCATCGAGCACTACAAGTCGCTGGGGCTCGACCTGGTCCCCGGGTCGGGCCCGCTGGCGGCGACGGTCCCCGGTGCGGTCGACGCGTGGCTGCTGCTGCTCAGGGACCACGGCACGCTGCCGCTGCGCACTGTGCTCGAGCCGGCGATCGACTACGCCCGCAACGGGCACCCGGTCGTCGCACGGGTCGGTGACACCGTCGAGACCGTGCGGGAGCTGTTCACCGAGCACTGGCCGACCTCGGCCGCGGTCTGGCTGGCGGGCGGTCGTCCGCCCAAACCGAACGAGCTGATCAAGAACACGGCGTACGCCGACACGCTCGAGCGGCTGGTCGTCGCAGGTGAGCAGGCCGGGTCCGACCTGGTCGCGCAGATCGAGGGCGCTCGGCTGGCCTGGCGTGAGGGCTTCGTCGCGGAGGCCGTCGACGCGTTCTCGAAGCTGCCGCACCGAGACTCGAGCGGCGAGGACCACGCCGGGCTGATCACCGGCGCGGACATGGCCGCCTTCACGGCGACGTGGGAGGACGCTGCGACGCTGGACTGGCACGGGCACACCGTGGCCAAGACCGGCCCGTGGGGCCAGGGCCCTGCGCTGCTGCAGTCGCTCGCCGTACTGGCTGAGCTTGGTGACCCCAGTGACCTCGACCTGACCAGTGCGGAGGCTGTCCACACGACGGTCGAGGTGATGAAGCTGTCGTACGCCGACCGTGAGGCCTGGTACGGCGACGATGCCGACGTACCGCTGAAGACGCTGCTCTCGCCTGCTTATGCCGCTGCACGGGCCGCGCTGGTCGGGTCGGAGGCCTCGCTGGAGCTGCGGCCCGGTCAGCCCGATGGCCGGAAGCCGCGGCTGCCTTCGGTAACGACGAGTGGCGCTGCTGTCGACGCGACGGTCGGCGAGCCGACGGTCGCTCCCGACGGCGGAACGCGCGGCGACACCTGCCACGTCGACGTCGCCGACAAGTGGGGCAACATCATCTCCGCTACGCCGAGTGGTGGCTGGCTGCAGTCGTCGCCGGTCATCCCGTCGCTCGGGTTCCCGCTCGGGAGCCGGGCCCAGATGTTCTGGCTGGAGGAAGGTCTCGCGTCGTCGCTGGCACCGGGCAAGCGACCGCGGACAACGCTGACGCCCACGCTCGTGTTGCGTGACGGCGTACCGGTGCTGGCTTGTGGCTCGCCTGGTGGAGACCAGCAGGACCAGTGGCAGCTGTTGTTCCTGCTGCGGATCCTGGCTGGTGGCCAGGACCTGCAGGAGGCGATCGACGCACCGGCCTGGCACACCACCGGCTTCCCGTCGTCGTTCTACCCGCGCGCGACCGAGCCCGGTGGGCTGGTGATCGAGACCCGCGTGGGCACGGCAGTCCGCGACGAGCTGGTACGCCGGGGGCACGTCGTCACCGACTCGGACGCGTGGAGCCTTGGCCGGCTGTGCGCGGTTGGGCGCGAGCCTAGTGGCGTCCTGTCGGCCGCTGCGAACCCCCGCGGGATGCAGGGGTACGCAGTCGGGCGCTAGCTGAGGGCTGCGGTGGCTGCTGCGTCGATGTGCGCGCTGGCAGCGGCCACCGCGGCTTCGGCGTCGCCGGCCGCGATGGCGTCGACCAGGCGGATGTGTTCCTCCCACGAGTGCGGCGCGCGTTGTGCTGCGCCGACGCGGAACACCCAGTGCACGTGGTGGTACATGGCCGACGACAGCGAGGCCAGCCAGCGGTTGCCGCTGATGTCGATCACCGCGACGTGCAGCTCGCTGTTCAGCTCGGCGACCCGGGCGAAGTCCTCCGCGTCCGTTGCGGCGTTGGCCTCGGCCAGCAGTGCGCGCAGCTTGACGACGTCGTCCTCGGTGGCCCGCTCGGCAGCGAGCCCGGCGGCCAGCGTCTCCAGCTGCTTCCGTACGGCGAACAGGTCGCGGATCGCCGTGTCGTCCAGCGTCGCGACCACGGCACCGCGGCGCGGGAGGATCTCGACGAACCCCTCGCTCTCCACCACACGCAGCGCCTCACGGACCGGGTTGCGCGACACCCCGAAGTCGTCGGCCAGGCGGTTCTCGGTCAGTCGCTCGCCCTGGGCGTAGTCGCCGTCGACGATCCGGCGTCGCAGCTCGCTCAGTACCTGCTCCCTGAGCGCGATGTGGTCCGCACCGATCGTGCGTACCTGCTCGCCCCCGTACTGCTGGTCCACCCCGGACTCCCCTCATGTGTCGGCGCCGTGCCGTTGCGTGGCACCGTACCGGACCGCGGGGCGCAGAACCCGTTTGCCGCCTGGCGGTGCGGCTGGATACGTTGACGGCTTGTCCATCACGATCACGCCGTTGACCGACCCCGACTACCGGCCGTTCAGCCGCCGGCTGGTCTGGCTGGCGTCCGGCGACCACCCTGTCGGTTCGGCGAACCTGCGACTGAACAGCAAACCGACCCAGGAACACCTGGCCGAGCTGGAGCTCACCGTGCACCCGGCGGACCGCCGCCAGGGCATCGGCTCGCGCCTGCTCGACGAAGCACTGCAGGGCGCGTTCGAGAACGAGGCGACCACCGTGCTGGCCGAGTCGACCGTCGGGTCGGCCGGTGACGCGTTCCTCGCCGCCCGAGGCTTCACGGTCGGCCTGCGGCTCGTCTACACCCGCCTCGCGTTGGCGGACGCCAGGCCGACCGCCACACCGGTTGCCGGCTACCGCCTGACCTCCTGGGCCGGCGTACCGCCGGACGGACTGATCGAGTCCTTCACCGAGGCCCGCGCCGCGATGAGCGATGCCCCCGTCTGCGACATCTCGTACGGCGAGGAGGTGTGGGACGTGGAACGCAGCCGCCAGGTCGCCGAGGTCGTGGCCCAACGCGGCGACCTGCTGGAGACAGTGGCAGCCCTGGACGAGTCCACCGGCGAGGTCGTCGCGTACACCGAACTCGTCGTACCAGGTAACGGCCAGGGCGACGCCCAGCACTACGGCACGGTCGTCGTCCCCACCCACCGAGGCCACGGCCTCAGCCGCTGGCTGAAAGCCGAACAGATCCGCCAAACCATCACCCGCCATCCCAAGCTGGCCGGACTATTGACCGACACCGCCGCCACCAACGAGCCGATGCGCCGCACCAACCAGTCCCTCGGCTACGAGGAAACCCACCAGGCCCACCGGTACTACGTGCTGCTCAGCTGAGCCCCGCCAGCCGGTAGAGCACCAGCGACCCGGCGACAGCGACGTTCAAGCTGGCGCCCGTACCGATCATCGGGATCTCCACGACCTGATCCAGCTGGTCGAGCGCCTCCGGCGGGATCCCGGTCTTCTCGTGCCCGAGTACGGCGATCGTCCGGCTCCTCGCGGGCGGCAGATCCGCCAGCCGTACGGCGTCCTCAGCCAGCTCCACGCCCAGCACGGTGGTGTCGTCCCGCTTCCGCTGGTCCGCCAGCCACTGCACGGGGTTGTGGCCGGTCCAGTGCACGCAACTCCTTGTCCGCAAGGTGTTCCCCCGCGCCAGGGCGTCGGGTACCCACGGCAGCTTCGGCACGGCCAGGCACGCACCGGCGGCGTCGCAGGTCCGGAGCAGGGTGCCGAGGTTGACGTTGTGCATCGGCCAGAGCGGCGCGATCAGCAGGTGGTCCCAGCAGGCGTGTGAGCGGCGGCGGCGCTGACTGCGCAGGTCCTTGCGGCTGCGGGTCCGCACCTGGGGCGCGCTCATCGGGCCGCGGGAGCGACCCTCCCGGAGTTCGTCATGTGATCGGTGCTTCGCGGCGCACCGGGGCCATCGTCCGCAGCACCACGTCGGGCGCTGTCGGGGACCAGCTTAGGCGAGACCGGCGTCGTGGGCCAGGAGGGCTATCTGGACCCGGTTGTTGAGGTCGAGTTTGGTGAGGATGCGGGTGAGGTGGGTCTTGACCGTGGCGATGCCGAGGTCGAGTGCGGTGGCGATCTCCGCGTTGCTCTTGCCTTCGGCAACGGCTGCGGCGACGTCGCGTTCGCGGTCGGTGAGTTTGGCCAGGGCGGCGACGGCCTGGTCGCGGCGGGGGCCGCCGTCGTCGCCGGCGACGTAGTCCATCAGGTGCCGGGTGACGCCGCCGGACAGGATCGGTTCGCCCTCGGCGACCCGGACGACCGCGTCGACGATCTCGCGCGGCGCCGAGTCCTTCAGCAGGAACCCGGCCGCGCCGGCCCGCAGCGCCTGCAGCAGGTGCTTCTCGGACCCGAACGTCGTCAGGATCACCACCTCCGGCGCGTCCGGCAACCGGCGTACGGCCTCCGTCGCGGTCAGGCCGTCCATCACCGGCATCGTGATGTCCATCAGTACGACGTCCGGCCGCAGCTCACCGACCGTGGCGATCGCCGCCCGCCCGTCCGCCGCCTCGCCGATGATCTCCAGCTCGGCCGCACCGCCGAGCATGCTCTTCAGGCCGGCACGCACCAGCGGATCGTCGTCGACCAGCACCACCCGAACAGCCATGCCCCACAGCCTAAGCGGTCCGGCCGGGCAACCAGCTGATCAGCCCGGCCACGGCAACCACGCGGTCAGCCGGAACTCACCCGCCGTCACGCCGTGCTCCAGCCGCCCGCCGGCGAGCGTGGCCCGTTCGGCCAGACCCACCAGCCCGACCTGCGACCCCGGCGTCGACCCTCCAGGGGCCAGCCTGTTCCGCACCTCGATCGTCAGCCCGTCGCCAGGCCCACCACTCAGCTCCACCCACACCAGCGACCCCGGCGCGTGCTTGCGCGCGTTGGTCAGCCCCTCCTGCACGATCCGGTACCCGTGCCGCCCGGTCGCCGCCGGCAGCCCGACCACCTCACCCGCCAGCGGCTCGAACCTCACCTGCATCCCCGCCGCCACCGACTCCTCCACCAGCTCGGCGATCTCCCCGATCCCCGGCTGCGGCCGCTGCCCACCCGGATCGCCCAGTCCAGGCCCCCGCAGTACGCCGACGATCTCCCGCAGGTCGTCCATGGACTCCCGCGCGGTCGCCCGGATCACGCCGGCCGTCACCGCCAGCTCCTCCGGCGGCATGTCGGGCCGGAACTCCAGCGCCCCGGCGTGCACGCTCAGCAGCGACAGCCGGTGCCCGAGCGCGTCGTGCATCTCCCGGGCGATCCGCTCCCGCTCGCGCTGCCGCCCCTGCTCGACCCGCAGCTCCTGCTCCGACTCGGCCCGCCGCGCGCGTTCCTCCATCGACAGCAGCAGCTGCCGCCTCGTCCGTACGACGATGCCCCACGCCACCGTGGCAAGGCAGCTCAGCGCGACGAAACCCACGATGAACGCGTAGGCGTACGGGACGTCGATCTTGATCGGATACACGTAGAACTGCAGTGCCGCCGACGCGATCGCCAGCACCAGGATCGACAGGCTCACCGTCGGCCGCCGGTGCACCGCGACGGTGAACAGCGCCAGTGCGCTCGCCGTACCGACCGCCGGGAAGAAGATCGACAGGAGGGTCAGCACCACGACCAGCTGGACCGGCCACCGCCGCCGCAACAGCAGTGCCACGGCGGCCACCAGCCCGGCGACCTGGTCCACGCTTCCCGGGGGTACCGGCCACTTCGCGTCAACCGTCGGCGAAACGGCCAGCAGACTGCCGCCGGCTGCCAGCAGTACGAACAGCGTGTCGACCACCCAGTCCCGCGGCGTACGGCGGCCCTGCCCCGGCGCGGCACGCGAGCCAGGCCTGAACAGCGCCGCCACGACTCCTGGGCGATCGAGTTCCGTCGACATACCCCCAGACGTTAGCTGGCCGCGGCCAGGATCTTCTGGACCGCAGCGGTGGTGATCGGGTGGTAGCCCGGCTGCGCGGTGGCGAACACCCGCGCCGCGAACTCCCGCCCGGCCTCCGACCCGCTCAGCGCCCTGTAGACCGGCAGCACCAGCTTCATCCGGCCGACCCGGGTCAGGAACGTCGCCAGCTCGTCGTACGCCGGGGTGTAGGCGCTGGCGGCAACGATCGAGTACCAGCGGCGGGCGATCTCGCCGTTCGCCGTACCGGTCAGGCTGAACTCCCGGTCGAGCTCCTGCAACTGCTCGGCGCTCAGCACGTCCGGCGCCGCGTCCAGGAAGCGCAGCCACTCCTGGGTCGTCCAGGTCTTGCCACCGGCCGGCAGCTCACCGGTGCTCAGCCAGTTGTCCCGCAGCCGGTCCACGACCTCGAACCGGTCCGACTGCGCCCGCGCGGCGAACTGCGGGATGCCCGGCTCGTCCAGCCAGGCTGCGATCTCGTCCGCCGTCACCACACCGGGCCGCGGCGTCAGCAGGTGCTCCTGCAGGTGTGCGACGAAGTCCTCGGAGTTGATGCTGCGGAACGCGAACCGGTCGAAGTACCCACGCAGGAACGGATCGAACACCTCGCGCCCGAACCGCTCCTCCAGCCAGGACAGGAACCACGAGCCCTTCAGCGGGCCCAGCGACGTCGTGCCGTGGTACTCCGTGCCGTGGTTCAGCCCGGGCAGCTCCACCGCGAGCTCGGCCGCGCTCAGCGGGTCCAGCTTGAGCACGGTCGAGTGCTGCTTGATGGCGGTCTCCATGACGGCCAGCTCGGTCCCGTAGACCGCCTCGACGATCCGGTTCTCGACGTACGACGTGAAGCCCTCGTTGAGCCAGATGTCGTCCCAGCTGTCCTGCGTCACCAGGTTGCCCGACCAGCTGTGCGCGAGCTCGTGCGCGATCAGGCTGACCAGGGACTTGTCGCCGATCACCACCGTCGGCGTCGCGAAGGTCATCCGCGGGTTCTCCATGCCGCCGTACGGGAACGACGGCGGGAGCACCAGGACGTCGTACCGGCCCCAGCGGTACGGGCCGAACAGGGCCTCGGTGACCCGCATCATCTCCTCGGTGTCGCCGAACTCGGTGGCGGCCCGCTTGGCCATCTCCGGCTCGGCCCAGACCCCGGCCCGCTCACCGATCGGCTCGAACACCAGGTCACCGGCCGCGATCGCCAGCAGGTACGACGGAATCGGCTCCGGCATCACCACGTCGTACGAGCCGGTACGACGGGACTGGGTGCCGTTGTCGGCGCTCATCAGCACCATCAGCTCGGGCGGGGCGGTCACGTGGGCGGCATAGCTGAAGCGAACGCCGGGGGTGTCCTGCACCGGGACCCAGCTACGCGCGTGGATCGCCTGCGACTGGCTGAACATGAACGGCAGTACGCCGCCCGCGGTCATCTCCGGCTCGAGCCACTGCAGTCCGGTCGCCGTCGGCGCGGTCCGGTAGCTCACGCGGACCTGCTTGTGCCCGGCGGTGCGGATGGTGAGCGCGGAGCCCAGCTCGTCGTCCGGGAAGGCCAGGTTGTGCTCCAGCGGCTCCCAGCCGTCAGCTGTCGAGCCCTCGACCTCCAGGACCGTCAGGTCGCGGCTGTCCAGGATGAGGCGGTCGCCGGGCCCACTCCAGGCCAGCGTGTGTGTGGCGGTCCCGACCAGCACCTTGTCGGTGAAGTTGAGATCCAGCTCCAGGTCCAGGTGGGTGGTGCGCACCAGAGCCGGTTCGGCGTAGGAGTGGCGGTCGTGGGTCACAGGGGGGCTCCCGAGGCATTCAGGGGGTCATTCGCCGCGGTCGTTCGCAGACGTCGTCCGCAGGACACTACCCAGCCGACAGGTCGATGACGCGGCCGATTAGAGCCAGGGGCAGCACCGTGCCAAGTTGCCCCGCATGGGCAGGATGGAGGCATGCGTTTCACGGTCCTGCTGACCCTGCTGGCGGCAACCGCCTGCACCAGCAGCACTGTGACGCCTACACCGTCGACCACTGCGCCTCCCCCTCCTGCGACTACTACTGCGGCTCCTCCGGCTACCAAGACTCCCCCGCCTGTGGTCGACTCCCCCATGGCCACCGTGCGGCACCTGGCCGGCCTCGGACCGCGGGAGGCGACCAGCACCACGTATCTGCAGGCGTTGACCTGGCTGGAGCAACGATTCGTAGCCGCGGGCTACCAAGTACGCCGGCAGAAGTTGCAGGTTCCTGCAGGTGAGTCCTGGGGAGTCCCGGTCCGCGCAGGCGCTACCTGGAACCTGATCGCCACGAGGCCGGGCTTCGACGCGGCCAAGCCGCACCTGGTCGTCGGCGCCCACCTCGACACGGTCCCGCAAGCCCCCGGCGCCGAGGACAACGCGTCGGGCATCTCCGTCCTGCTGCACACCGCCCAAGTGGTCAAACCTCGCCTACCAACTGCCTTCATTGCCTTTGGTGCCGAAGAGCCGCGGGGCGACGGCGACAACCGCCACCACTACGGCTCGCGCGCCTACGTCGCCTCCCTGCCGGCCACCCATCGCCGGGCGGTCCGGGGCATGGCCTCGCTCGACCGGGTCGGCGTCGGCGACGTCGTACCGGTGTGCTCGGCCAACAACACCCAGCTGGCCACGCGAAACGAGCTCCGCGCGGCGGCGGCTCGCGTCGGCGTACCGACCCGGTCGTGTGTGAACAGGTCGAGCGACCACTGGTCCTTCGTCCGCGCCGGACTACCAGGCTCCCGACTAGGCAGTACGCCGTACGCCGCCTATCACAGCGCCCGGGACCTGCCCAACGTCGTCAACCCTGCTCAGCTCGACCGCATGGGCAGAGTCCTCGTCAGCTGGCTCAGCTAACGCAGGTCCGCCAGGATCTGCTCCGCACGAGCACCGCTGACCACGCGCGGGCTGAAGTCCGCACCGATCACGTACGGCGTCAGCCGCGCGGCCTTGAGCGTCTTGCCCCAGTAGGTCAGCTCGAGCAGGACCCCCTCCTGCGTCTGCTGCGCGAAGTCCATGTCGAAGACCAGATTGCCCAACGAGTGCACAACAGCCTTGCTGCTGGTGAACTGGACGCTCTGCACCCAGTGCGGATGCCCACCGATCACCAGATCGGCACCGGCTCTGGTCAGCGCGTCGGCGACAGTGCGCTGGGCCGGCACCGGCTCGTGCGTGTACTGCTGCCCCCAGTGCGGCATCACCACGACGACGTCGACCTGTTTGCGCAGGGCCTGGATGCTGGTCGTCAGCGCCCTCAGGTCCGACTGGTTCAGCGGCCCGGTGCGCGGCGGCATCCGCAGCTCGAACGCACCCGGCGAGGTCGCGGTCGCCCGCGGCGTCTCGCCGATCGCGTTGAACGCGAGGAACCCGAACCTCACGCCGTCCCGGGTGCCGATCACCGGGCGGGACGCCTCGGCATAGTTGCTCCCGGCACCGACCGGTTGGATGCCTCCGGCCCGGACCTGCCGGACCGTCTCGACCAGCGCGCGGTCCTGGAAGTCGCCGGTGTGGTTGTTGGCCAGCGAGACGATGTCCACGCCGACATCCCGCAACCCCGCAACGACTCCCGGCGGCGCGGCGAACGAGTCACCGCCCTGCTGCGCGGTTCCGGCCCGGGAGAGCGTGCTCTCGAGGTTCACCACCGTCAGGTCCGCGGCTCTCAGGCGCGGCCCGATGGCCCGCAGGGGCCGGGAGACATCGCCGGTCCGCGCGGCCGCGGTCGCGACGCGCCGACCGAGCATGACGTCGCCGCCGACCGTCACGTTCACCACCTGCTGCGGCGTACGGCCTGCTGTCTTCAACGCGTAGCGCTCAGGCTCGGCGAGCGGGTCGACTCCACCGACTGTCCACGGCCGGACCACTGGAGACACCTTGGATGCCGGCACAACAGCCAACGCGCCGACGTCCCGTGCGACCTGCTCGACGCTGCCCACGACGCGGAAGCCGCGCCAGCTCGTCACCCCACCGGCCGCCACCTTGCGAGCGGTGGCAGGGTCGACGTCCTGCACAGCTCGCGTCGGATGCACGACGAGCACCAGAGGCTCCTGCTCGGGCCGCACGCTGGTCGGCGGGGGCGACGCGGACGGCGAGGGTGTCGCGGACGGCGAGGGTGATGCTGCGGAAGACTCAGCAGGCTTGGGATCCGAGCACCCCACCAGACCAGCGGTCACGACCGCTGTGATCACCCACAGGCTCCAGCGCACACCCACTTCGCCAAGGTACCCACCCGGTCCCAACGCGTCAGTCGATGCCTTCGACGATGCGGAAGTCGCGCTCGACGCCGTCGGCGAGGGCGGCCAGCGCCTCCTGGTAGGCCGCACTCTCGTGCGCCGCCACGGCCTCCTCGAAGCTGTCGAACTCGACCAGCACGGTGCGCTCGGCGATTCCGGCGTCGTACGCCACGACCCGAGCGCCGCGGCTGATCGTCCGCCCGCCCGCGGCGTTGACGGCCGGCGCGGCCAGGGCGTTGTACGCCGCCAGCTTCTCGGGGTCGGAAATGCTGCGGTAGGCGCTGACCCAGTAGCCCTTGGGCATGGAACCTCCAGTGATGGGTTGGTCTCGCTCCCGGCGAGCTGGTTTCGTGATCCGATCCGAATGCTTGCAGACTGTAGGCATGATGGCGGAGAGCAGCCCCGAGGTGGTGCTGCAGCGCAGGCCGTTCGGATCGTGGCTGCTGGGGCCGGTCGACCAGAGCCCCCGGGTCCTGCGGGTCCGTGTGCAGCTGCTGCTGACCTTCTTCTCCATCGGCACCAACGTGATCGGCGCGATCGTCGTCTTCGTGCTCGCCGTCTGGGTGCTGCCCGGCCCGGCGGTCGGCGACGAGCTGAGCCTGGTCCGATGGATCGCGTTCCCGGCGTACTTCCTGTTCGCACTGCTGGTCGGCGCGGTCTGGAGCACCCGGCTCGCACTTCGCGTGACCAACTGGGTGCTGGAGGATCGCCCGGCGACGCGCAAGGAGCAGATCGCCACCCTCCAGCTTCCGTTGCGGCTGACGATGATCGAGGTCGTTCTCTGGCTGCTCGGGACCGTCTTCTTCACGCTGCTGACACTCGCGCTCCAGCCGGAGAGCGTGCTCCGCGTCATGGTCACGACCTTCGACGGCGGGATCGTCACCTGCGCGGCGTCGTACTTGCTGACCGAGTTCGCGCTGCGCCCGATCGCCGCTCGCGCGCTGGCCGACGGCGCGCCGCCGCGCCGGCTGCTCGCCGCCGGATTGAAGGCGCGCACCGTGTTCTTCTGGGCGGCGGGCTCCGCCGTACCGGTGCTCGGTCTGATGCTGACCGCGATCATCGCGCTGATCGAGAAGGACGTCTCGGCGACGCGTCTCTCGGTGATCATCCTCGTGCTCGGCTCGATCGTGCTGGTCTGTGGCTGGCTGCTGACGTTGCTCTCGGCAAGGTCCGTGGTCGCGCCGGTGCGATCGGTGCGGAACGCGCTCTCGGTGATCGGCGACGGTGAGTTGAACGTTCGCATCCCGGTCTTCGACGGCACCGAGCTCGGCTCGCTGCAGTCCGGCTTCAACCAGATGGCCGCGGGGTTGCGCGAGCGCGAGCGGATCCGCGACGTCTTCGGCCGGTACGTCGGGCCGGACGTCGTCCGGGAAGCGCTGACAGGCGACTCGCTGGGCGGCGAGGAGCGGTTCGCCGCCGTACTGTTCGTGGATCTGGTCGGCTCGACGGAACTCGCCGCGGGGCGTCCGCCGGCCGAGGTCGTCCAGCTGCTCAACCGGTTCTTCGCGATCGTGGTCGACGAGGTGGATCGTCAGGACGGGTTCGTGAACAAGTTCGCGGGTGATGCGGTGCTGGCGGTGTTCGGGGCGCCGACCGAGCTGCCGGACGCGGCAGGAAGCGCTCTCCGGGCGGGACGTGCGCTGGCCCGGCGGCTCGGTGAGGAGTTGCCTGAGGCAACGGCCGGGACCGGGATCACGGCCGGGACGGTGGTCGCGGGGACGGTGGGCGACGTACGGCGGTACGAGTACACGGTGATCGGCGATCCGGTGAACGAGGCCGCGCGTCTCAGTGATCTGGCCAAGCAGTCCGACCACCACGTGCTGGCGTCGATGTCCGCCGTCGAGGAGGCGGCGCCGTCGGAGTCGGCTCACTGGCACGCCGGCGACGAGGTCACCGTCCGCGGCCGCCCGACCTCGACCCGCCTGGCGCACCCCAAAAGCTAGCGACCGCCGGCGACGTCGACCATCGAGCCCGTCATGTACGACGCCCGGTCGGACGCCAGGAACACGATCAGCTCCGCGACCTCCTCGACCTTGCCCGGCCTGCCCAGCGGCGGCGTCGACCCGATCCGTTCCAGCCGCCCCTCCGCGTGGATCTCGGTCTCGATCAGCCCGGGACGGATCCCGAGCACCCGGATCCCTTCCTTGGCGACCTCGTTCGCGAGCCCGACCGTCAGCGTGTCCACGGCCGCCTTGCTCGCCGCGTAGTCGACGTACTCCCCCGCCGACCCGAGCACAGCGCCGCGCGACGACACGTTCACGATCACCCCGCCGGCACCGCCGTGCGCGGTCGACATCCGCCGTACGGCGGATCCGGCGACCAGGAACGCCCCGATCGCGTTGACCCGGAACACCTCCTCCAGCCGCGCCACGTCGTACTCGTCGACCCGCCCCGCGGGCGACACGATCCCCGCGTTGTTGACGACGGCCCCGATCGTCCCGAGCTCGCGCGTCACCTCGTCGAAGAGCCGCTCGATCTCCGCGGCCTCGGCCACATCGGCCCGCACCGCGACCGCGCGCCGCCCGACCGCCTCGCACGCGGCGACCACGCGCGCGGCCTCGTCCTCGCGGGTCCGGTAGCTGATCCCGACGTCCCATCCGTCGCCCGCCAGCCCGATCGCCGCCGCGGCACCGATCCCGCGACTCCCACCCGTCACCAGCGCGACCCCGCGCACACTCGTCATGCTGCCCACCTTTTCACGGCATTACGGCGCGGGCTTCGTCAACTGGACCTGCGTCTCGCTCCCGTCGAACCCGAGCGCCCGGTAGATCCGGATCGCCAGGTACTCCGGGTCGGCGACCATCACCAGCGTCTCCGCCTTCAGCTCCGCGAACCCGTACGTCGACGCCGTGTGCACCAGCGTCGACGCGATCCCCTGCCCGCGATCGTCCGGGTGCGTCTGCACGTCCTGGAACCGGGCCACCCCCGACCCGTCCGTCAGCAACCCCAGCGAAGCCTGCAGCCGATCCCCGTCGAACGCCCCGAACCACTGCCCGTGCCCCGCCTCGACCACCGCCCGATGCGAAGCCTCGCGCCGGCGTACGAACTCCTCGTAGCCGTCCATGTCCATCGGGTTGGCCGCCAGC
This sequence comes from Kribbella sp. cmx-5-2, assembly GCA_049998015.1. Classification (GTDB taxonomy): domain Bacteria; phylum Actinomycetota; class Actinomycetes; order Propionibacteriales; family Kribbellaceae; genus Kribbella. The sequence goes on along the minus strand of JAEBEC010000004.1, from coordinate 477,427 downwards.
GTCAGCCCGACCAACTGCTCCCAGTCGTCGTCGCTCGTCAGGAACCGGTACGCCGATGTCGTGTTGGGCCGAGCCGGCGGGACCACGCTCCGCGCCGTCATCACGGTGTTCCGCTCGATCCGGAACCCCGCCGCCGCCAGCGCCTCTTCGTCTCCTGCCACCCCGTCCACCGAATCGATGCCGAAGGCAACGTGTTTCGCGTCCGGGAAAGTCCGCGCGAAAACCTCCAGCCACCCACCGAACTCCACCGCTCCAACAGCCCCCGGCAGCAACAGGAAGTTGCCCCACCAGAACGTCGGGTTGGCCGGCGTCCGCACGACCACATGGTCGCCCGCATCCGTCACCTCGCTCCCACCCAGAGCGAGCAGCAACAGATCCGTCCGATAACCCAAACTCGAGATCTCCACGCCTCTATGGTCAGCGGCGCGTCAAGACGATTGTTCGGCCGCCCGCGCGATGTTGCGTTGCATCCCGCCGAACACGATCCCGTGGAACGGCTTGATCGCCCACCAGTACAGCTGCCCCGGCAGACCGCGCGGATGGAAGAGCGCTCTCTGACGGAAGACCGTCCGCCCCTCGGCGTCCTCGTCGACGATCAGCTCCAGCCACGCCAACCCGGGAAGCCGCATCTCGGCGCGGAGCCGCAGCAACTTCGGCTCGTCCAGGTCCTCGACCCGCCACCAGTCGAGCGGGTCGCCGACCTCGAGGTCCTTCGGATTCCGGCGGCCGCGGCGCAGGCCGGGCCCGCCGAAGACACGGTCGAGCAGGCCGCGCGCCCACCACCCGAGGCGCCACGAGTACCACCCGTTGCCGCCGCCGATCCCTTCGATCACCGACCAGAGCTGCTCCGGAGACGCGGAGATCGCGCTCTCCCGCTCGTCGATGTACAGCGAACCACCGGCCCAGTCCGGATCGCTCGGCAGCGGATCGCTCGGTACGCCGGGCGTCGCGGCCGACGCCCAGCTCGTGGTGACGTCGAGATCCTGGATCCGTTGCAGCGCGAGCTCGACCGCCCGATCGAAGCCGATCAACCCGGGCTCCGGATCCGGCACGAACCGGGCGATGTCGTGCTCCTTGCGCACCACCTCATGGATCAGACTGTCGACCAACGGCCGCGCGATGCTGTTCGGCACCGGCGTGACCAGCCCGACCCAATGGCTCGACAGCGACGGCGTGAGCAGCGGGAGCGTGACGATCCGCCGGCGCTTCAGGTGCGCCGCATCGGCGTACCGCTGCATCATGTCCCGGTACGTCAGCACGTCCGGCCCACCGATGTCGAACCCGCGGTTCACCTCGGCCGGCATCGACGCGCTGCCGACGAGATAGTGCAGCACATCCCGTACGGCGATCGGCTGGATCCTGGTGTCGAGCCAGCGCGGCGTCACCATCACCGGCAACCGATCCGTCAGGTACCTGAGCATCTCGAACGACGCCGATCCCGACCCGAGAATCACCGCGGCCCGCAGTACGGTCGTCGGTACGCCGGACGCGAGCAGGATCTCACCGACCTCGCGGCGCGACCCGAGGTGCGGCGACAGCTCCTCGCCCTCCGGGTAGAGCCCGCCGAGATAGACGATCCGCCCGACCCCGGCCTCCCGCGCCGCCGCGCCGAACGTCCGCGCGGTGTGCCGGTCCCGAGCCTCGAACTTCTTCCCGGTCCCGAGCGCGTGGATCAGGTAGTACGCGACATCGACGCCCTCGAGCGCGGCCGCGACCTCGTGCGGATCCCCCGCGTCGGCTTCGACGACCTCGACCTCGTCGTACCAGTCCCGCCCCTCGAGCCGCCGCGGATTCCGGGCCATCGCGCGCACGCGGTAGCCGGCCTTCAACAGCTCGGGCACCAGCCGACCGCCGATGTAGCCGGTCACACCGGTGACGAGGACGAGCTTCTGACCGTCGGGCTTCGCTGAACTCACACCCTTCCGAGTGCCCTGCGCCGACGAGGTTATGCCGAACTTGTGCGCCGTTGACATGCAGCCAAAGGGCTGCCTATCCTGCAAAAGGCAGCCAGACGGCTGCCTGTTAGGAGTGAACCAGCGTGATGGACGACGTGTTCCGCGCCCTCGCGGACCCGAGCCGGCGCCAGCTGCTCGACGAGCTGAACCAGCGCAACGGCCAGACTCTGCGCGAGCTCTGCGCCGTCCTCGCGATGGCCCGGCAGTCGGTCAGCAAGCACCTCGCCGTACTGGAGTCCGCCAACCTCGTCACCACCGTGCGGCGCGGCCGGGAGAAGTTGCACTACCTGAACGCCGAGCCGATCAACGCCATCGCGGACCGCTGGATCACCCGGTACGACCGTCGGCGCGTGCATCTGTTCGCCGATCTCAAGACCGCATTGGAGCAGCAGACCATGAGCGACAACGACTTCGTCTACACCACATACATCCGGACCACGCCCGAGCGGTTGTGGCGGGCACTGACCGAGCCCGAGTTCACCCGCGAGTACTGGGGCCTGCACCACGAGACCGACTGGCAGCCCGGCTCGCCGATGGAGTGGAAGATGGGCGACGTGACGATGGCCGGCGCCGGCCAGAAGGTCGTCGAGCACGAGCCGTACCGGCGACTGGCCTACACCTGGCACGTCATCACGCCAGAGTTCGCCGCGGCCGCGGGACTGTCCGCCGAGGATCTCGCCGCCACGAAGGACGAGCCGCTGTCGAAGGTCACCTTCACGCTCGAGCCGGAGGACGACCAGGTGAAACTCACCGTCGTCCACACCGGCTTCGAGCCCGGCAGCCGCATCCGCGAGATGGTCGGCGAGGGCTGGATCCGGCTGATCGCCGATCTGAAGTCCTTCACCGAGACCAGCCCGGCCCTCCAGAGCTGAACTGTTCGCTGCGTGTTCAACTGGTGACTGTCGGTGCACCGAAGCTTCTGACCGGGGCGCGGCACCCGCCGTACTCCGGTGGCTTCGTGAGGACAGGACCACCAGCACATGGTGCGTACACACAGGCGCGGCGCAGCGGCCGTCGCCGTACTGGCTCTCGGGTTGATCGCTGCCTCGCCGGCAGTGGCAGCCACGCAGTCGGCGTGGCCGGGCGACTCCAAGGTCACGATCGCCGAGTGGAACCTGACCGGCGGCGGCTACACCCGCGTCGCCACCATCGCCAGCGGCTTCAGTGCTGTCATGGATCTCGAGTTCGAGCCCGGCACCGGCCACCTCTGGGCGGCCTGCGACGACACCTGCAAGGGTCGCAGCGCGGTCCTCGGGATCGATGCCCAGGGCAAGTTCTCCGCCACCGCGGTGTACGACCGTCCGAGCGGGATGTCCAACTACAACAACGAGGGCTTCGCGATCGCACCGCAGTGCAGCTCGGGCCGCAAGTCGGTGATCTGGTCCGACGACAGCAACGACGACAACCACGCGCTGCGCGCCGGCACCTTGCCCTGTACGCGCACGCGACCCACCTCTCCGACGACTCAGCCGCCGATTCCAGGCTCCTTGGCGACGGACTCCTGGTACAGCTCGGCGTACGTCCGGGAGTCCTTGATCAGGTCGTCACAGAAGGCCGCGACGTCGGTGCCGATCAGTTCGAGAACGCCCTTGCCGGCCGCGACGCCCTCCTCGAAGAAGTCGACGATCCCGGCGAGCAGGTTCCCCTCGGTCAGGTCGACCGGACCGACCTTGAAGAAGTACTTCTGCATCTCCTTGTAGACGATCTGGTAGTCCGGCGGGAGCGCCTTGACCCGCGCCACGTGCGCCCGCCACTGCTTCTTGCCCTCGATGATGTCGTGGATGCCCATGTCAGCCTCCCAGCCGTCCCAGCTTCTTCGCGACGTTCCTGTTCAGTTGTTCACGCCACCGGTCGCGGTAGGTCCGGCTCCCCTCTCCGCCGGCCAGCGCCGCGCAGAAGCCCGCGATGTCGTCCCCCAGCACCTCGTCAACGCTCTGCCCCTGCGCCGCGGTCTCTTCGAGCAGCCCGAGGGCGCCGTCGAGAATCGGCAGCAGGTTCCGCCCCGTGAAGTCGCCGTACGGCGTGAGATGCGCCTTGATCTGCTCCCACGCCGCCCGGTACTCAGCCGGCAAGACCTGCGCCCGCACCTCGAACGCCTTGTAGTCCCTGGTGAGATCGCTCCCGGTCAAGGTCTCCCAGATGTTCATCTCCCACCTTCCTTGAGCTTCTCGATCCGCTCGGTCACGTACTCCCACTTCGTCCAGAACCTCGCCAGCTCTTTCCGCCCCGCCGCGTTCAGCGAGTAGAACTTCCGAGGCGGCCCCTGCTCCGACGGCCGCTTCGTCACCCGAACCAGCTTGTTCCGCTCCAGCCGCAGCAGGATCGTGTAGACGGTCCCCTCGACCACGTCGCCGAACCCGAGCTCGTTCAACTGCCGGGTGATGGCGTACCCGTAGGTCTCCTCACTCCCCACGATCTCGAGCACACACCCCTCGAGCGTCCCCTTCAACATCTCCGTCAGATCGTCCATCCCGATCCTCTCCTGGTACTCGGTGGCACCAAGTACCAGTACAAGTACCACCAAGTACCGACTACTCAACACCACCGAGTACCGACCGGACCGGTGCCGCCCAGCCTCCGCCGCACACCGACCACCCCTGCCGTCGACCGCCCCGGAGCACCACCGGTGTCGCCGTACGCCGACCACCCCGAGCCTCATTGGGCAATCGCCGCACGTCGGGCACCCTGCCAGGCGGTCTGCGTACCCGCTGCCCAGCTCGCGCGCCGCACGCCGCGGCCTGCACGGCACAGGCTGCACGGCGGCACGCCTTGGCCATCCGGCCGGAGCGACCTTGACCTTCGCGATCTGGTTGGCCGCACCTGCAGGGTCCGCGCCGCAGACTTCGTCCAGTGACTTCGGCGACTGCTTCCTATTTGCACGACTGACGGCGTACACCACGTCAGTCGAGCAGATAGGAGCCAGCCGACCGATCAAGAAGGGAAGGGAAGGGAAGGGAAGGGAAGGCGGCGGCGCCCAGCTGACTGCTGTGGTGTTCGAGGCGCCGAGTTCGGGTCGGCGATCCGGAGGGGATGGTGCGGGAGTTGACGCGTCAGCAGCCCGCCGCCAGCGAAAAACTGTGGCGGACTCGTTGCCGGAGGCGCGAGGCCTGTGGCACCTGACAGATGGCCGTGGGCTCAGTACGCCGTTGGCGTGGGTAGCCGCCGACACGACGCCGTGGGCTCAGTACGCCGTAGGTGTGGGTAGCCGCAGACACGACGCCGTGGGCTCAGCCGGCCGTGGCGTGGGTGGCCGCGGGCGCAAGTCCGTTGGCCTCAGGTCCCCGGGATGCATGTGAGTGCCCGCGCAGGTCGATGCCGCGGCAAGCGCCCGCCCGACGGATGCTGCTGGCGTGGGACTGGGTGCGCGTGAGGAACTGGGTGCGGACACAGGATTGGGCGCGGGCATGCCGAGGCTCGGCCGACGCCGCGACGACGAACGGCGGGCACGGACGGGCTGGGTGCGGACACGGGGTTGGGCACAGGCGCGGGCAGGCCGAGGCCCGGCCGACGCCGCGACGACGAACGGCGGGCACGGACGGGCTGGGTGCGGACACGGGGTTGGGCACAGGCGCGGGCAGGCCGAGGCCCGGCCGACGCCGCGACGACGAACGGCGGGCACGGGCTGGGTGCGCAGCCGGAAGCTCGGGTGGTGAGTTCAGGGTGGCGGCGCGAGTGTGGCGGGCCGGCCGTGCAGCCGGGGCTCGGGGCGTGGGTTAAGGGCGGCGGTGGATGAGCAGGGGAAGGACTGCGGCGGCGCCGGACTCCCGGAGTTTGGCGGTGGCTACGGTGATGGGCCATTGGGAGGACGAGGCGTCGACCACCAGGAGGACCGAGCGGGCGGTGATGGCTTGGGCTGTGGTGTTGTCGATCTCGATCGCGTCTCGCCAGACTCGGGCTTCTTCGGCTGAGGAGAGGCCTTCGTCCAAGGAGTAGGGATTGAGGGTCAGCTCGGCGCGGTCCAGGCGGCCGATTTCGGCTAGGTGGTCGGCTACTGCGGTGGTCAGGTTGCGGTAGCCGGCGGCTGGGAGGGGGATGACGACCTCGGGGCGGCGGGACCAGGCGTCGCGCCAGCGGGAGAGGGCGGCTACGCAGCCTGCTTTGAGGGCTTCTACGTGGGCGGGGTCGGGGGTGTCGCTGAAGACCGAGCGGAGGACCTCTCGCCATTCGGGGGCGTCGGCGTAGACGATGGTTCGGCCGGGGTCGGCCAGGAGGGCCGGCGGGATCTTGCCCTTGGCGCCGAAGGCTCCGCCGGGCCACATCTTGCGGGGCTCCAGGACGTGGGTCTCGCCGCGGAGTTGGCGGGTGATGGTCTCGACGGTCTCCGGATCGGGTGCTGCAGTGAGGGGATCTGGGAGCAGGCCCAGACAGACCGAGCAGCGGCCGCAGGGCTCGGCGGTCGGGTCGTCGAGGGACTCCTGGAGAAGTTGCATCAGGCAACTTTCTCCGCGGGTGTAGGCGCGCATGATGTCGGCCTCGCGGCGGCGTACGGCGACGATGCCGTCGTAGTGGGCGGCGTCGAACGTCCACTCGGCGTCCGTCCGCAGCCAGCCCTTCTCGACGCGTTCGACCGCGCCGTCGACGGCGAGCTGCTTCAGCATCAGCTCGACGCGGCCGCGGCGGAGGCCGGTCTCGGCCTCCAGTGACGGCACGGTCGCCGGCTGATCGGGGCCGTACGCCGAAAGGCCGGCCAGTAGGCGGTTCACGTTCTCGGGGACCGGGATCGTCGCGGTTGCGAAGTAGTCCCAGACGCCGGCGTCGGCGTCCGACGGGAGCAGCGCGACTACGGCGTGGTCGATGCCGCGGCCGGCGCGGCCGACCTGCTGGTAGTACGACACCGGCGACGGCGGCGACCCGACGTGCACGACGAACCCGAGGTCGGGCTTGTCGTACCCCATCCCGAGCGCGGACGTCGCGACGAGCGCCTTCAGCCGGTTCTCGCGGAGGGCGTCCTCGAGGAACTCCCGCTCCCCCGACTCCAGCCCGCCGGTGTACGCCGCGACCGGTACGGCGGCGCCGTGGACCTCCTGGATCGCGGCCGCCAGGCGTTGCGCGTCGGCGACGGTCAGCGTGTAGACGATGCCCGAGCCGGGGAGCTTCGGTAGGTGGTCGACCACCCACGCGAACCGGTCCAGCGGCGAGAGCGCGTTGACGACGGCCAACTGGAGGCTCGAGCGCGCCAGCGGACCGCGTAGTACGAGGGTGGAGGCGCCGAGTTGGTGGGCGACGTCCTCGGTGACGCGCGTGTTGGCGGTTGCCGTTGTGGCGAGGACGGGGGTCTGTGGGTTGAGCTTCTGCAGTACGTCGGAGACGCGGCGGTAGTCGGGGCGGAAGTCGTGTCCCCAGTCGGAGACGGCGTGCGCCTCGTCGATCACCAGCAGGCCGATCTGGCCGGCGAGGCCGTCGAGCACGCGGCGACCGAAGCCGGGGTTGGCCAGGCGCTCGGGCGAGACGAGCAGGACGTCGATCGCGCCGGAGCGGAGGTCGCTCTCGATCTCGTTCCAGGCGTCGAAGTTGGAGGAGTTTAGGGTCGCGGCGCGCAGCCCGGCGCGGCCGGCGGCGGCGACCTGGTCACGCATCAGCGAGAGCAACGGGGAGACGACGAGGGTTGGGCCGGCGCCTTCGGAGCGGCGGATGGCGGTTGCCGCCCAGTAGACCGCTGACTTGCCCCAGCCGGTTGCTTGTACGACGAGCACGCGTGCGTTGGGCTCACAGAGGGCCGCGACCGCGGTCTCCTGGTCCTCCCGCAAGCGCGCGGCATCGCCCGCGATCGCGGAGATCACCCCCGCGGCGGTAGTCGCACGAGCCTCGGACAGCTTCAACGCATCACCCATGCCAACGACCCTAGACGCCCGCACCCCCATCCCGTTGGCCCCGGACCCTCATCTGTGGAAAACCTACCGAAGGGAAGAAGAGAGAAAGGGCAGCAGGCCCCGTGAGGCCGGGAGCCGGGGGCGGGGGCGGGGGCGGGGGCGGGGGCGGGGGCGGGCCGACTTAGGTGCGCAGAGGGCGCTTGGCGAGTTTGGCCAGGGCGACCTCATCTAGGCCCGTCAGTTCTTCGACTTCGGCTTGGGTGGTGGCGCCGCAGTCGACCGCACGCAGGACGTACGCCGCCAGGGCTGTGGCCGTCGCCGGCTCGTCCAGGTAACCGGAATCTCCTTGGCTCGTGTAGGCGCGAAGCCGGGCGGCCGCGACCTCCAAGCCTTCCCGGTAGAAGGTGTAGGTGGCCGCGTACCGCGTGGGCAGTTGAGCGGGATGCATGTCCCAGCCCTGGTAGATGCCCCGTTCCAAGGACCGGCGGACCAGCCGAGCATGCAAGCGCCAAGCGGCGTGGACGGCATCGCGGTCACCGACGGGAAGGACGTTCGTGGAGCCGTCCGAGATGAGGACTCCGGTACCGGACGCAGCCAGCTGCATGATGTCTTTGGCATGGTCAGCGGCCGGATGTTCCATGCTCTGGTACGCCGCCGCGATGCCCAGCGAGGCCGAGTAGTCGTACGTGCCGTAGTGAAGCCCGGTGACGCGCCCGGCGCCGGCGGTGATCATGCGTGGGATGAGCGCCGTACCGTCGGGGCCGAGGATCGACTGCGGGGTCTCGATCTGGATCTCGAAGCCGAGCTTCGGGATCGAGTGGGCACGCTCGATGGCGTCCAGTACGACGACCATCGCCTCGATCTGCTCGACCGACGTGACCTTCGCGAGCGTGATGACGAAACCGGGGGTCAGTGCGTCGGCCGCGGCGAGTTCGCCGACGAAGAGGTCGAGGGTGCGGACTCCGCGTCGACGGGTCGCTGCCTCGAGGGATTTGATGCGCAGACCGTGGTACGGCGGTGCCGTCCCGGCCTTCACAGTCGATGCCAGAGCGCGTGCCGCAGCGACAGCCGCAGTGTCTTCCTCCTCGTCGGGGCGCGCGCCGTACCCGTCCTCGAAGTCGATCCGGAGATCCTCGATCGGCTCGTCGACCAGCTTGGCGCGGACGCGCTCGTAGACCTGCTCCTCGAGCCGCCCCACGGACGCAGGCTCGGCGGCCCACGACAGCACCGAGGCCAGCTCCTCCACAGTCCCACCATGCGCAGCCAGCGCAGCCCGAGCCTCACCACCCCAAGCGTCAACAGTCCCCACCGAGTACTGATCCCCCGGCACATACACCGTATGAACCGGCTGCCGCACCCCCCGATCCCCCGGGTACCGCGTCCTCAGTACGGCGTCGGCCTCGGCCAGCCGTCGGTCCAGGTCGCCGACGAGAGCGTCGAGGTCTGTCATGCCCACCACCCTAAACTGAAGCGAATTCCGTATTGCGGAGACTAATATCCACACAACGAAAACCACAAGAGCTGGCGCTTCCGCGATCTGGCGCTAGACTTCCGCCATTCGGAAGGGAGACCTCGTGGCGGAAACCACCGGCACCGCCCGCTCGGGCAGCGTGCAGTCGATCGAGCGCGCGTTCGGCCTGCTCGAACTCATGGCCGACGCCGGCGGCATGCTCGGCCTGTCCCAGCTGGCCACCGCCTCCGGGCTCCCCCTGCCGACGATCCACCGGCTGGTCCGCACACTGGTCGACCTCGGCTACGTCCGCCAGGAGCCGTCCCGTCAGTACGTGCTCGGCCCGAAGCTGATCCGGCTCGGCGAGACCTCGTCGCACATGCTCAGCGTCTGGGCCCGGCCACACCTGGCCCGCCTGGTCGACGAGCTCGGGGAGTCCGCCAACATGGCGATGCTCGACGGCGACCAGATCGTCTACCTCGCGCAGGTCCAGTCGCGGCACTCGATGCGCATGTTCACCGAGGTCGGTCGCCGTGTACTCCCCCACTGCACCGCAGTCGGTAAGGCGATCATGTCCCAGCTGCCCGACACCGAGGTCCGCGACCTCCTGCAGCGGACCGGCATGCCGAAGCACACCGAGACCACGATCACCGACGTCGAGGAGTTCTCCGCGCAGCTCCGCAAGGCGCAGCAGGACGGGTACGCCACCGACGAGGGCGAGCAGGAGCTCGGGGTCCGCTGCATCGCCGTACCGGTGCCCGATGTTCCGTCTCGCCTCGCGATGTCGATCTCGGGCCCCGCCGGCCGGATGACCGAGACCCTCGTGGACCGGGCGATCCCGCTGCTCACGCAGGCCGCCCAGTCCCTGTCGGACGACCTGCGCTAGGACACTCGAAGGATCACGCGCGACGTCCCAGACCCCTGCTCGACGTCCTCGTGCGCCGCGACGATCTCGTCCACCCCGTACTCAGCCCGTACGTCGTACCGAAGGTCACCCGCGACCAGCGCCGCCGTCAGGTCGCGCGCCGCGAGCTGGTTGGCCTCCTCCGGGAAGTCGTCGTTGCTGATGAACCGTACGGCGATGTTCTTGAACGCCAGCTGCCAGTACGGCACCGCCGGGGTCACCGAACCGGTCGCGTACGTGTTGATCGAGCCGTTGTACCGCAGCACCTCCGCCGCCAGGTCGACCGTGTGGTCGAACGCCAGATCGGTCACCACATCGATCGCGTCCGGCCCGACCGCGTCGACGATCTGATCCTTCAGCGAAGGCCCCGACACGAACGCGTGGTGCGCCCCCAGCTTCAGCGCGACCTCGCGCTCGGACTCACGCCGTACCGTCGCCAGCACCGTCGCGCCGGCGCGTCGGGCAACCGCCAACGACGCCCGGCCGACAGCACCGGTCGCCCCCGTCACGAGAACGTTCAGACCGGACACGTCCCCACCGGCGGTCACCGCCCGATGCCCGGTGATCCCAGGGATCCCCAGACCAGCCGCCTGCGCACTGTCCACCGCAGCAGGCAGTACGACGGCATGCCCCGAAGGCACCACCGTGTACTCCGCCGCCGTCCCGCCCGGCCGGTACGACTGGGCCAGGAACACCCACACCCGCTCACCGACCCGCTCCGCCGGCACACCGTTGCCCACAGCATCGATCACGCCGACACCGTCCCCGTGCGGTACGACGCGCGGGAACGCCATCGTCGATCCCCAGTACCCCTGCCGCTTGCCGATGTCCCCGACATGGATCCCGGACGCCTCGACCCGGACCCGCACCTCTCCCGGCGCCGGCGACGGCACCGGCAGCTCGCCGACCTGGAGCACGTCCCGCGCAGCCCCCTGCTCGTCGTACCAAGCGGCCCTCATCGCGCGATCTCCTCACGGTGCTCCGCGAACCACTGACGGAACGTCTGCAGCTCCGGGTTGAGCTCCCGCACGAGGTCCAGGTCGCGCTCGTTGCTGAACTCCTCGTGGTTCTCCGCGTAGTACTGGAACATGTTGCCGAACTCGACGGCACCCGGGAATCCGAAGGACCGGAACTCGTCCCAGCCGTGCGGCTTGTACGCGACCGGCTCGCCGAGCAGGTCGCTCATAATCTGCACGATCTGCCCGCCGGTCAGCTTGTCGCCGCCGATCGCGATCGTGCGCCCGGTGAAGTCGTCGGTCCGGCGGAAGATGCCGAGCGCGGTCCTGCCGATGTCGCCGACCGCGATCGCGTTCAGCGGGGCGTCGTCCATCGGCAGGGTCAGCACGAGGCCGTTGTCCTCGTCCCGCACGGGACCAAGGTCGGAGGTCAGGTTCTCGTAGAACAGCGTGGTCTGCAGGAACGTGGTCGGCACCCCCGACTGACGGAACAGCTCGTCGGCCTCACTCTTGGCGTCGAAGTGCGGCACCTTGTAGCGGCCGTCGTCCAGGGTCGGGACGCGGTCGGTGTCACCGAAGTGCGGCCGGGTGTCGGCGAGGGTCGACCAGATCACGTGCTCGACGCCCGCGTCCCGCGCCGCGCGGGCCGCGTTGCCGGCCTGCTCCAGCTCCATGTCGGCCGCCGATCGGGCCGCGACCTCGGCCTCGCTGCGCTGCGCGAAGTAGTTGGTCACCACGAACGCGCCGTACACGCCGTCGAAGGCCTTCCGCAGGCTCTCCTCGTCGTCGAGATCGGCCTGGACCACCTCGGCACCGGCCGCGACGAGCGCCTGCGCCTGAGCGCTCTGCGGGTTCCGGGCCAGTGCCCGGACGCCGAACTCGCCCGACGGGTCGGCCAGAATCGCCCGCACCATCCCCCCGCCCTGCGCGCCGGTCGCACCCAGAACAGCGATCGTCTTCGTCATATCAGTCCCGCTCCTTGATCGTCACGAATCTTGACTACTTGAGGAGCGTAGGCCGACGCCGACAATTAGTCAAGAATGGTGACGATCAAGTGGATTGACGAAATACGCTACGCTGGAGCGGCAAGGTGCCGAGCCGAGAGGAGTGACCGTTGACCACACGCGCGAAGCAGAGGGCCGCTGATCCCGACCTCGGTGTCCTGTCCGGCCGGTTGCTGTTCGCGTTCCAGCGCGAGATGTTCGCGGTTCTGGCCACGCAGGGGTTCGACGACCTCAAGTACCGGCACGGCGCTGTGTTGGCGTACCTGGAGGCCGATGGTGTCCGGGCGACCGAGCTGTCACGGCTGTCCGGCCAGCACAAGCAGATCATCGGCACGCTGGTCGACGAACTGGAGGACCTCGGCTACCTCCACCGCGTTCCAGATCCGAGCGACCGGCGCGCGAAGCTGGTCTGCCCGACCGAGCGCGGCCTGGCCCAGATGAAGGCCGCCGACGCGATCGTGGCCGACTTCGAGCGGCGGCACGCCCGACGTCTCGGCGCGGACAAGTACCGGGAGTTCAAGCAAATGTTCCGCGACGTCGCCGACCACCAACGCGGCAAGGCCCCCAGGACTAGACGTCGATCCGCGACCCCATGATGACCACCCGGTCGCGCGGCAGTCCGAAGTACTCCGCGGCGTCCGCGCTGATGTGCGACGTGGCCACGAACAGCCGGCTCCGCCAGCGCGCCATGTCCGGGTGCTCGCCGAGCCGCAGCTCGATCGTCGACAGGAAGTACGACGTGTCGCTCAGATCGATCGAGGCCACCTCGGCGCTCTGCTCCGCAGCCAACCGCAGTACGGCGGCCACGTCCGGCGTCTGGACGTACCCGAACCGGGCCGTCACGTGCACGATCCGGTCGTCGTCGAACCCGAGGTCGTCGATCGTGATCCGGTCGGCGTCCTCGACGGTCGGCACCGGCTCGGTCTCGATCGACAGGATCACGACGTTCTCGTGCAGGATGTGGTTGTGCTCGACGTTCGCGCGCATCGCCAGCGGCACGGTGTCCTTGCCGCGATTGAGGAAGACCGCGGTCCCCGGCACCCGGCGTAGCGGCGGCTGCGTGTCGTGCAACTCGTTGATGAACGTCGTCAGCGAGCCTTCCTGACGCTCGCGGCGCGCGGTGACGAGCACCCGCCCCCGCTGCCAGGTGGTGAGCACGGTGAACACCGTGATGCCGATCAGCAGCGGCAGCCAGGCGCCGTGGACGAGCTTGGTCAGGTTCGCCGCGAGGAACAGCAGCTCGATCGACAGGAACACCGCTCCCCCGCCGATCACCACCCACATCGGCTTACCCCACTGCTTGCGGACGATGTAGAAGAACAGCACGGTGTTGATCGTGACCGTGGCGGTGACCGCCATGCCGAACGCGAACGCCAGCGCGGCCGAGGTCTGGAACGCGAAGACCAGCGTGAGCACCGAGATCATCAGCGCCCAGTTGATCCACGGCACATAGATCTGCCCGATCGTCTTGCTCGACGTGTGCAGGATCCGCAGCCGCGGCAGGTAGCCGAGCTGGACCGCCTGGCGAGCGACCGAGAACGCGCCGGTGATGACCGCCTGGGACGCGATCACCGTCGCGGCCGTGGCCAGCAGGACTAGTGGGATCCGTCCCCACTCGGGCACGAGCAGGAAGAACGGGCTGCTGACCGACGACTCGTCCTTCAGCACCAGCGCGCCCTGGCCGAGGTAGCTCAGGATGCACGCCGGGAACACGAGGACCAGCCACGCCCGGGTGATCGGCGCGCGGCCGAAGTGCCCGAGGTCGGCGTACAAGGCCTCGGCGCCGGTGATCGCGAGCACGACCGCGGCCAGCGCGAAGAACGCGTGCCCGAAGTGGTTGGTCAGGAAGCCGAGCGCGTACGTCGGAGACAGCGCCTTCAGGATCTCCGGGTGCCGGGTGATCCCACCGATGCCCGCGGCACCGATCGTGACGAACCACAGCACCATCACCACACCGAACGACCGCCCGATCCGGCCGGTCCCGAGACGCTGCAGCGTGAACAGGACCACGATGATCGTCGCGGTGATCGGTACGACGTACGAGTCGAGTCCCGGCTGCACGACCTTCAGTCCCTCGACCGCGGACAGCACCGAGATGGCCGGCGTGATCATCGAGTCGCCGAAGAACAGCGACGCGCCGAAGATGCCGAGCCCGGCCAGGATCAGCTTGGTCCGGCGGCTGCCGTTCGTCCCGTGGCTGCGGATCAGCGTGATCAGCGCGAGGATGCCGCCCTCGCCCTGGTTGTCCGCGCGCAGGACCAGCAGCACGTACTTGATCGTCACGATGATCGTGACCGACCAGAAGATCAGCGACACGATCCCGAACACGCTGTCGGCCGAGACCGGCACCGGGTGCGGGTCCCCGGGGTTGAACACGGTCTGGATCGTGTAGATCGGGCTCGTCCCGATGTCCCCGAACACGACGCCGAGCGCGCCGATCGTCAGCAGGGTCCGGGACTGCACGCGGCCGTCCGCGTGGTCGGCGCTCATCGCGTCAGCCTGTTCACGGGCGCATTGAACCACTCCGAGTTGGCCGCCATACCGATCACACTCGCCTGGTGCTGTGAGAATTCTGTGAGAAAGTGGGTGACGCAGTGGTTCGGCCCGATCGCCAGTCGGGTCGTCGTAAGAGGGAACCCGGTGGAAGTCCGGGACTGCCCCGCAGCGGTGAGTGGGAACGACCGCCGTCATCAGCACTGGACCGGAGGACCGGTCTGGGAAGCGACGGCCAGTAGGTGTCTGGAACGCCAGGCGCGCCCGCGAGTCCGAAGACCTGCCCCTGCCCGCCGTACGTCGTCGTACGGCGGGACCGCGTGACCTCGTGGGAAGGTCGGCCGTGCGCGAGCTGTCGCGCCTGCCCGTCGTTCTCCTGAGGTCCGGGGTCTTCGAGACTGCCTCGCCAAGGAGAGACGCTTGAACACCCAGTCAGCAGCACGATCCACCGTGTACGGCTACCCGCGCCAAGGCCCGAACCGTGAACTGAAGAAGGCCGTCGAGGGCTACTGGAAGGGCACCGTCAGCGCGGACGCCCTCCGGCAGACCGCCGCCGAACTGCGCAAGGCCAACTGGCAGCAACTCGCTGCCGACGGCATCGACGAGGTCCCGACCGGTGACTTCTCGTACTACGACCACGTGCTCGACACGTCGGTCCTGCTCGGCGCCATCCCCGAGCGCCACCAGGCCGCCGTGGCCGCGGACCCGTTGGACGGCTACTTCGCGATGGCCCGCGGCACCCAGGAGGTCGCACCCCTCGAGATGACCAAGTGGTTCGACACCAACTACCACTACCTGGTCCCCGAGCTCGGCCCGGACAGCACCTTCACCGCCGACACCAGCAAGCAGGTCGCCGAGCTTCGCGAAGCGCTCGACCTCGGCCTGACCGCCAGGCCGGTCGTCGTCGGCCCGATCACCTATCTGCTGCTGGCCAAGCCCGCACCGGGTGTCGACGAGCACTTCGAGCCGCTGTCGCTGCTCGACAAGATCCTCCCCGTGTACGCCGAAGTGCTCGCCGACCTGCGCGCCGCCGGCGCCCAGTGGGTGCAGCTGGACGAGCCCGCGCTGGTGCAGGACCGCTCGGCCGACGAGCTCGACCTGACGGCCCGCGCGTACACCGTACTGGGTGGTCTGACCGATCGCCCGCGACTGCTCGTCGCGTCGTACTTCGACCGGCTCGGCAAGGCGCTGCCCGTGCTCGCCAAGTCGCCCGTCGAGGGCCTCGCGATCGACTTCACCGGTCCCGCCGAAGGCAACCTCGACGACCTGGTCGCGGCCTCCGAGGTGCGCTCCAAGCGGCTCGTCGCCGGCGTGGTCAACGGCCGCAACATCTGGATCAACGACCTCACCAAGTCGCTGGCCACCCTGACCCGGCTGCGCTCGCTGGCCGGCCAGGTCGACGTCAGCGCGTCCTGCTCGCTTCTGCACGTCCCGTACGACGTCGCGGCCGAGGACGGCATCGACCCCGAGGTCGCGAGCTGGCTGGCGTTCGCCCGGCAGAAGTCCGCCGAGATCGCCACGCTGACGCACGGCGTCACCGAGGGCGCCGAGGCGATCGCCGACCAGCTGAACGCGAACCGGGCCGCCCTGGACTCCCGGAGCGGATCCGCGCTGACCAACAACCCGGACGTCCGGGCGCGGGTCGCCGCGGTCACCGAGGCGGACAGCCGCCGCTCCACGCCGTACGCCGAACGCAGCGCCGCCCAGCAGGCGCGGCTCGGTCTGCCGTTGCTCCCGACCACGACCGTCGGGTCGTTCCCGCAGACCGGCGAGCTGCGCAGGGCGCGCGCCGACCTGCGCGCCGGCCGGATCGACACCACGCAGTACGACGAGCGCATCGAGGCCGAGATCCAGGAGGTGCTCGCGTTCCAGGAGAAGGCGGGCCTGGACGTCCTCGTACACGGTGAGCCCGAGCGCAACGACATGGTCCAGTACTTCGCCGAGCAACTCGATGGGTACCTGGCGACGCAGCACGGCTGGGTCCAGTCGTACGGCACTCGGTACGTGCGGCCGCCGGTGCTGGTCGGCGACATCTCCCGCCCAGCGCCGATGACAGTTCGCTGGTGGGCGTACTCGCAGCTGCAGACCGAGCGACCGGTCAAGGGCATGCTGACCGGCCCGGTCACGATGCTGGCCTGGTCGTTCGTCCGCGACGACCAGCCGCGCAGCGAGACCGCGCGCCAGGTCGCGCTGGCGCTGCGGGACGAGGTGAACGACCTCGAGGCGGCCGGTGCCGCGGTGATCCAGGTCGACGAGCCGGCACTGCGCGAGACCCTGCCGCTGCGGCAGGCCGACCGCGCGGCGTACCTGGGCTGGGGCACCGAGGTGTTCCGGCTGACCACCAGCGGCGTACGGGCGGACACGCAGATCCACACGCACATGTGTTACGTCGAGTTCGGCGACATCCTCAACGCGCTCGACGAGATGGAGGCCGATGTCGCGAGCCTCGAAGCGGCGCGTTCGCACATGCAGGTCGCCCACGAGCTCGGCGACGCCGGCTACCCGCGCGGCGTCGGGCCGGGCGTCTACGACATCCACTCCCCCCGCGTGCCCGGTACGCCGGAGGTCGTCTCGCTCCTGGAGAAGGGGCTGGCCGCGATCCCGGCCGAGCGGCTGTGGGTCAACCCGGACTGCGGCCTGAAGACCCGCGGCTGGCCCGAGGTCCGGGACTCCCTCGACCACCTGGTCGGCGCGGCCCGGACTGTCCGCGAACAGCTCAGCTGATTCCGTAACAGGTGGTACGGCGATATGCTTCGCCGTACCACCTGTTACTTCGCCCTGAGAGGACGGCTCCCGTGATCGATCCGGTGACACTGGAAGAGCAGTACGGCGCGCACAACTACCACCCGCTCCCGGTCACCATCGCGCACGGTGAGGGCGCCTGGGTCACCGACACCAACGGGCAGCGGTACCTCGACTGCCTGGCCGGCTACTCCGCGCTCAACTTCGGTCACCGGCACCCGGCGCTGATCGCCGCCGCGACCGAGCAGCTCGGCCGGGTCACGCTGACCAGCCGGGCCTTCCACCACGACCAGCTCGGCCCGTTCTGCGCGGAGCTGGCCGCACTCGCCGGCAAGGACGCGGTGCTGCCGATGAACTCCGGCGCCGAGGCCGTCGAGACCGCGCTCAAGCTGGCCCGCCGCTGGGGCTACCTGGTCAAGGGCGTGCCGGACGGCCAGGCCACGATCATCGTTGCTGACGGCAACTTCCATGGCCGGACGATCAGCATCATCAGCTTCTCCGGCGACGCGGTCGCGCACGACAACTACGGCCCGTACACGCCGGGCTTCCGCTCCGTCCCGTACGGCGACGCCGCCGCGCTGGCGGCCGCGATCGACGAGACGACGGTCGCGGTGCTGCTCGAGCCGGTGCAGGGCGAGGCCGGCGTGATCGTCCCGCCCGAGGGCTACCTCGCCGCGGTCCGCGAGGCCTGTACGGCGAACAACGTGCTGATGATCGCCGACGAGATCCAGTCGGGCCTCGGCCGCGCCGGAGCGACCTTCGCGAGCGAGCGGGCGGGCGTCGTACCGGACGTGTACATCCTCGGGAAGGCGCTCGGCGGCGGCATCGTGGCGCTGTCGGCCGTGGTCACCGACCGGGCGATCATGGACGTCATCACACCGGGCACCCACGGCAGCACCTTCGGCGGCAACCCGCTCGCGGCCGCGGTCGGACGCGCGGTGGTCAAGCTGCTCGAGCCGGGTGATCTCCAGCTGCACGCACGCGATCTGGAGACCGGGCTCCGCGAGCGACTCGAACCGCTCAGCGCGCACGGGCTGGTCGGGTTGCGCGTCCACGGCCTGTGGGCCGGGCTCGACCTCGATCCCGCGCTCGGCACCGGTCGCGATCTCTGCGAGAAGCTCGCGGAATACGGCGTACTGGCCAAGGACACGCACGGCTCGACGATCCGGCTCTCGCCGCCGCTGACCATCACCAGCACCACGCTCGACTGGCTCACCGAGCGCTTCACGCTGGCGCTGAAGTCCCTGGCCGCCTAGGCCGCGCCCCAGACCAGGCAGAACTCGTTGCCGTCGGGGTCGCGGAAGGTCGCCCACTCGTCCCCGTCGTAGATGTCCAGCGCCCTGGTCGCCCCCAGACCCAGGACGCGCTCGATCGCGGCGTCCCGGCGCTCCGCCGGGACCCGCAGGTCGAGGTGCACCGGGTTCTTGCGGTCCGACGGCGGGTCGGGCACCAGGCTGAAGTCGATCCGGACCGTTGCCCCGTGCAACTCGACGACCTCGTCGCCGTTGGCCCGCAGCTCACCGCCGAGGAACCGCTGCCAGAACCGCCCGAGGGCCCACGGGTCCTGGCAGTCAATCGCGATCGCGGCCAGCTCGGGTACGTCGTCCATCCGGCCATTCTGAGGGGTCCTGTCAGTACCCGGCACGCCAGGGACTCCCACCCGTGACCAGAAGTGCTGTTCGATGGACGAACAAGCCGTTCACGGAAGGAACTCCATGTCCACCTGGTTCATCACCGGTTGCTCGACCGGGCTCGGCCGCGCCTTCGCCGAGGCCGTCCTCGCCCGCGGGAACAACGTCGTGGTCACCGCGCGGGACGTCGCCAAGGTGCAGGACCTCGCCGACGCGCACCCGGACACCGCGCTGGCGCTCCCGCTCGACGTCACCGACGACGCACAGGTCACCGACGCCGTCGCCGCGGCCGAGAAGCGGTTCGGCGCGATCGACGTCCTCGTGAACAACGCCGGCTACGGCTACCGCGCCGCCGTCGAGGAGGGTGACGACGCCGACGTCCGGCAGCTGTTCGAGACCCACGTGTTCGGCACGGTCCGGACCATCAAGGCCGTCCTGCCCGCCATGCGCGAGCGCAAGAGCGGCACGATCGTGAACCTCTCCTCGATCGGCGCGCGGATCAGCCCGGAGGGATCGGGCTACTACTCCGCCGTCAAGGCCGCGGTCGAGGCGCTCACGCTTTCGCTGCGCAAGGAGGTCGCACCGCTCGGCATCACGGCGATCGTCGTCGAGCCCGGTGGCTTCCGCACCGACTTCGCCGGCCGTTCGCTGAAGCAGTCCGCCGAGGCGATCGCCGACTACGCCGGTACGGCGGGCAAGCGCCGCAAGGAGAACGACACCGTGCACGGCACCCAGCCGGGCGACCCGGCCAAGGCCGCCGCCGCGCTGATCGAGGCCGTCGAGTCGGACTCCCCGCCGTACATGCTGCTGCTCGGGAACGACGCCTCCACCGCCTTCCGCGCTGCCCTCGACAGCCTGCGGACCGAGGTCGACCAGTGGGAACTGGTCAGCCGGGCGACCGACTTCTAGGAGCGCGCGAGCTGCGCACCCGGCTTCGGCCGGGTGAGCTGCTCGTCGAGGTCGCGCAGCACGTGCATGAACGCCTCCGAGAACGTCGGGAACGGCTGGATCACGTCGAGCAGCACGCTCACCGGCACCCGCGCGCGGATCGCCAACGTTGCCTGCTGCAACCATTCGCCGGCCTCCGGGCCGACCGCGTGCGCGCCGATGACCACCTCGCCGTCCGAGACGATGGTGAGGAACCCGGGCTGGCTGTCGTAGGCCCGCGTGTACGTCGCCGTCCGGGCGACGCCTGACAGCTGCACGGTGCTCACGAACGGCCCGTCGGCGATGCCGACCGACGCGGCCTGCGGGTAGCAGAACACCACGCGCGGTACGGCGTCGTAGTCAGCGGTGCGCGGCCGGCCCAGGATGTTGCTCGCGACCACGCGGCCCTGGTACTCGCCGACGTGCGTGAGCTGCCACAACCCGGTGATGTCGCCGATCGCCCACAGCCCCGGCCCGACCGCGAGCCGGTCGTCGACCGGGACACCTCGCGGGTCGGGCGTGATGCCGACCGTCTCCAGCCCGATGCCTTCCACCCGCGGACGGCGTCCGGTCGCGGCCAGCACGTGGTCACCACGGACCTGCGAGCCGTCGGAGAGCACGACGACGTACTCGCCGCCCTCGAGACGGGCCTCCTCGACCGCGAGCCCGAGCCGGACGTCCACGCCGTCCGCCGCGAGCGCCGAGGCCACCGCGACCCCGACCGCGCGCGGCTCGCGCGCCAGCAGGTGATCGGCCCGTTCGACCAGCACCACGGCCGTGCCCATCCGGGCCAGCGCCTGGCTCATCTCGACGCCGGTCGCGCCGCCGCCGAGGACGACCAGCCGCCGCGGCACTTCGGTCATCCCGGTGACGTCGCGGTTCGTCCACACCCCCGGCACGTCCCGCAGCACGGGCGGGACCACCGGGTCGGCCCCGTTCGCGATCACCACGTGCTCGGCGGTGTAGCGGGTCTCGCCGACGATCACCGCACCGGGCCCGTCGAGCCGCCCGCTCCCCCGCAGCACCTCGACTCCGGCTCCGGCAGCCCACGCGACCTGCCCGGCGTCGTCGTACGACGAGACCATGAAGTCCCGCCAGCCCAGAGCCGCCGGTCCGTCGAGTGCGCCGGTCACCGCCTCCCGAGCACCGGGTACTTCGCGGACCTCGGACAGCGCTTCGCCGGGCCGCAGCAAGGTCTTCGACGGAATGCACGCCCAGTACGAACACTCGCCACCGAGCAGATCACGCTCGACGACGGCAACCCGTACGCCGCCCTTCGCCAAGGCCGCGGCGCAGTGCTCGCCCGGCGCCCCGCCGCCGAGCACGATCACGTCGTAGTCGTGCCCGAGCTTCGTGTCCATGGCCTGTGCTCCTCGCACTCGTCGGAAGTCAACGCCCCGAGCGTCGCCCAGGTCGCACTCGGGTCGCGCCCGGGAATCTCACTGGGCGCCGCGGACCAGGGACATCCACGGGTGCGACGCCGGCCCGTGGAGCGGATCGTCGGAACCCCAGGCGAAAGGAACCGCGACATGACCGACGACAGCGGCGCGAGTCCAACCAGCACCCGACCGGACGAGTCGCTCGCGGCGTTGCGCAGCGGCACCGGTACGGCGCTGCTCGCCGCGACCGTGCTCGCGTCGATGGTCGGCTTCCTCGACGCGTACATGATCAACGTGGCCATCCCGTCGATCGGCACCGCTCTGCACGCGAGTGTGAGTCAGTTGCAGTGGGTCGTGACCGGCTACCTGCTCGCGGTCGCGTCGCTGTTGCTGCTCGCCGGCGCCCTGGCCGACCACTTCGGCCGCCGCCGGGTCCTCGTCGCCGGCCTCGGCATCATGTTCCTCGCCTCGCTGGCCTGTGCCGCCGCGCCGACCATCGAGCTCCTGATCGCCGCGCGCGGCATCCAGGGGATCGGCGGCGCGCTCGTCGTACCGAGCAGTCTGGCCCTGCTCAACGGCACGCTCCGACCGTCCGACCGGACCAAGGGCATCGGGGTGTGGGCCGGCATCTCCACGCTCGGTACGACGCTCGGCCCGTACGGCGGCGGCTGGCTGATCGACCACGGCTCCTGGCGCTACGTCTTCCTGCTCAACATCCCGCTGATCGCGGCGGCGTACTGGGTTCTCCGGCACGTCCCCGAGGTCCAGCGTTTCCGGCGACCCCTGTCGCTCGATCTCGTCGGCGGCCTGCTCACCGTGCTCGGCCTCGGCGGTGTCATCTACGCCCTCACCGCCGGCCCGGGCTCCGGCTGGGGCAGTGCGCCGGTCCTGGTGACCGGCCTGGTCGGCGTCGGTTGCCTGGTCGCGCTGGTCCCGCTCGAGCAACGGCGAACGGCACCGATGGTCCGTACGGCGTTGTTCCGGATCCGGCAGTTCGTCGCCATCAACGCCACGACCGTACTGTTCTACGGCGCGCTCAGTGCCGCGTCCTACCTGGTCGTCCTGCAGTGCCAGCTGCAACTGGGCTACAGCGCGACCGCCGCCGGAGCGGCCCTGGTCCCGGAGTCCGTCGTGTTCCTGCTCGTGTCGCCGTTCGTCGGCAGTCTGGTGGCGCGGGTCGGCACCCGGATACCGATGAGCGTCGGCATCCTGATCGTGGCCGCCGGCTTCGCGTGGTTGTCGACGGCCGATCCGGGCGACGGCTACCTGACCTCCGTGCTCCCCGGCGCGATCGTGTGGGGACTGGGCCTCGGGCTGGCGGTCGCTCCGCTGACGGCCGCCGTACTGGCCGCTGTCGACGACTCCGACCTCGGCGAGGCGTCCGCGATCAACGACGCCGCGTCCCGCGTCGGCGGGGTGATCCTGGTCGCGCTCGTCCCCGCGCTGATCGGCGCCGGCGGAGCGAGCAGTCTCGCGGAGCCGCTCGCCGACGGTTACGGTACGGCGATGCTGGTCCTCGCCGGCGTGAGCGTCGTCGGGGCGATCATCACGATGCTGTTCGTCGCGTCCGGCCGGCCGAAGGTCGCCCAGCTGCCGCACGCCCAACCCCGGCTCCACGGCTGCGCCGTACCGACCTCGTGACAGGAGAACCCATGACCGACCAACCGGACGCGAAGACGAGCAGTCCGTCGGCCGAGCAGGCCACGGTGGGAGCGACGACGGGTGGTCCGCTCGCCGGCCAGGTCGTTCTCGTGATCGGCGGGAGCTCCGGCATCGGGCTGGAGACCGCGCGCCAGGCCGGTGCGGCCGGGGCCCGGCTGTTCATCACCGGGCGGAACCCCGAACGGCTCGCCGAGGCCGCGACCGAGGTCGGCGCCGAGAGCACCGCGACGCTCGACCTCGGCGACTCTGCCCGGCTGGAACGCGTCTTCGCCGAACTGCCCGCGCGGATCGATCACGTCCTGATCAGTGGCGGCAGCCCGACGTACGCGACGATCGCGGAGATGGACTTCGCCCAGGCGCTGAGTGGGTTCGATCAACGACTGATCGGCACGTTGCGGATCGCCCGGCTGTGCATCGGACGCGTTCCGGCCGGAGGCTCGATCACCCTGATCGGCGGTACCGGTGCACGGCGTCCCGGCCTCGGGCTGACCCTAGCCGCGATCGGTACGGCGGCGCTGCCCGCGATCGCCGCCAACGCGGCGGTCGAGCTGGCACCGATCCGGGTGAACACGATCGCGGCCGGTTTCGTCGACACCCCGTTGTCGGCGCGGCTGCTCGGCGACCACCTGGACGAGCGGCGCGAGGAACTCCGCGGGACGCTGCCGATCGGGCGCGTCGTGGGCCCGGAGGATGTGGCCGCGCTCGCCATCCACCTGATGACCAACACCGCGCTCACCGGCGCGACGTACGACGTCGACGGCGGTCAGCAGCTCCTCCGCTAGCCCGAGAGCTTCTCCAGGTCGGTGCGCGGCAGTGCTTCGCGAAGCTGCCGGCGCGAGCTGATCCCGAGCTTGTCGAAGATCTTCCGCAGGTGCCACTCGACCGTGCGCGGGCTGAGGAACAGCCGCGCGCCAACCTCCGGGTTCGACAGACCGTCGCGGACCAGCAGCGCGATCTGCTGCTCCTGCGGCGTCAGCTCCACACCCGTCGCCGTGGCGCCGACCCGCTTGCGGACTGTCTCACCGGTCGCCTGCAGCTCCCGTCGCGCGCGCTCGGCGAACGCCTCCATCCCGATCGAGACGAACGACTCGTGCGCGCTCCGCAGCTGCGCCCGGGCGTCGACCCTGCGGCCCTGCCGGCGCAGCCACTCGCCGTACAGGAGACGTGCTCGCGCGAGATCCGGCCGCAGCCTGGTGCCTTCCAGCTGTTCGATCGCTTCGACGTACGCGTCCTCGGCTCCGCTCACCAAGCCTCGAGAACGCGCCGCCAGACCTAGTCCCCACGGCTGGCCGGTGCTCCGGGCGCGTTCCTCCAGTCGCTCCAGCGCATCGGCCGCCGACTTCGGATCTCCACTCCGTACGGCGGCCTCGACCCACTCGCTGAGCGACCAGGCGGAGACGAACAGTTCGGGTGTGTCGTTGCCCGCCATCCGGGCCGCCAGCAGGGCCTCGTCGTGCCGGCCGACCGAGTTCAGCAGGACCGCGCGGGCCCAGTGCGCGTACTGCACCGCGGTCCCCTGGCCCTCGGCCGACGCGCTGCGGATGGTTGCCTCGATCAACGGATACGCCTCGTTCTCGCGTCCGCGGAGCGAGGCCAGCACCAGCCCGCCGTACGGCGCGATCTTGGTGCCGGTCGCCTCCCGCACCGCGGCCGCCTCGGCCTCCAGGGACGCGGCCTCGCTGAAGTCGCCCTCCAACGCGACGACCTGCCCGAGCACGTTGACCCCGACCGCGAGGACGGCGAGCGCGCCGGTGCTCCGGGCGACCTCGACCTGGCGGGTCGCCGCGCCGATGCACGCCTCGAAGTCCCACGACGCCGCCGCGGCCGCCGTCGCGACCCAGCCCCAGCGCAGCACTTCCTCAGTGGTGACGTCGCCGCTCGCGAAAGCCTTGGCTGCCTTCCGCAGCAGCGGCAAGGCCTCAGCGCGCTCGTCGGTGAACAACAACGCGAAGCCGTCGAGCAACAGGTCGGAGCCGCGCCTTGCGGACGAGCCCGCCGGAAGCTCGTCGGGCTTCGGCGCCGTACGAGCAGCGCTCGACACCTTCCGCAGATCCGCGGACGTCGCCAACCGACCAGCGAACAGCGCCGCACTCCACGCATCGAGATAGGTGTCCCGAGCAAGCCGTACGTCGAGCGCCTGCAACATCTGCGCCGCACGCAGCAGCAACCCCGGAGCCTCCCCACCCCGCTGCACCGCGAACGCGGCCTCGGCGCGAAGCATGTCGACCCGCGCCTTCCCGAGCTCGTCCAGCTGACCCGCCTCCGCTGTCGCCAGCAGACCTTGCGCCGTGTCGAAAGCCCCCGCCTGCAGACCGGCCTGAGCCGCCGCCAGCGCCCGATCACTGCGCGGCCCCGGATCCGCAGTCAACGCGACCGCGCGCTGCAGGAACGCGGCCGCAGCAGCGAATCCACCCCGAGACTGAGCCCTGAGCGCCGACCGCTCCAACTCCAGAGCGACCGCCTCGTCCGGCCCGGACGCCGCCGCGGCGAGATGCCAGGCCCGCCGATCAGGATCCAGCTCCGGATCGGTGACGCGAGCCAGCGCCAGGTGTACGGCGCGAAGCTCCTGCGCCGTCGCCGATCCGTACAACGCCGACCGCACCAACGGATGACGAAAAGTCACGCGTTCACCCAGTGCCAACAACCCGTCGATCTCGGCGAACGCCGCCGCGATCCCCAGCTCGTCCGCGGCCTTCCACACCAGCACCGGATCGCCGACCGGCTCGGCGGCCGCGACGAGCAGCAGCAACCGCGTCGACGACGGCAACAGGTCCGCCTGCCGTAAGAAGCTCTCCTCGATCCGCCCCGGCAACATCTGCACACCGAGCAGCCCGAACCCACCGGCGAGCTCGGTCCGCGTGAGTCCGCGCGGCAACTCGATCAGCGCGAGCGGATTGCCGCCGGTCTCCGCCACGATCCGGTCCCGGACCGGTTCGTCGAGCACGAAACCGACCACCGACCCGAGCAGGGCGCGGGCGTCAGCGTCCGGCAGCCCGCCGACAGGCAGCTCGTCGAGCGGCCGCAGCTCGTCGCGGACATCGCGCGCGCCGAACAGCAGACCCAGCGCCTCCGCGTGCAGGCGGCGAGCGACGAACCCGAGTGTCTGCGCGGTCGCCGTGTCGAGCCATTGCGCGTCGTCGACAATGCACAGCAACGGCTGCTTGTCGGCCGACTCCGCCAGCAGGCTGAGCACCGCCAGCCCGACCATGAACCGGTCCGGCGGAGGCCCCGGCTGCAACCCGAACACGGTCGCGAGCGCAGCGCGTTGAGGCGCGGGAAGGTTCGAGACCCGGTCGAGCAACGGCGAGCAGAGCTGGTGCAACGCGGCGAAGGCCAGCTCCTGCTCGGACTCGACACCCACCGCCCGGAGGACCCGCAACTCCGGCGCCGCCTGTACGGCGTACTCGAGCAGGGCGGTCTTGCCGACTCCGGCCCCGCCGCGGACGACCAGCACCCGGCTCCGGCCCGCACGGACCTCCGCGACCAGGTCGTCGAGCACCCCACACTCCGACCGACGTCCGAAAAGCTTCATGTCCAGCCCCTCCGCCGCGAAGCGGCCGGCGCGCCGCGGCGTAACCGACCTCGGCCACAGTAACTCTCCTCGGCCGTCGGCGGACCGATCATCTGGATCTCAGATCCCGTTCATGTCCGCCCGGTTCACTGACGGTTCCGCCCCGTCACCGTCAGGAGTCAGTCGTGGATCGTCGCAGTTTCCTCCGCGCCGCAGTCGTCGGTTCGTCCGCCTCGGTCGCCTTCGGGTTCAGTGTCGCCCCGCAGGCGCTGGCCTTTCCGGCCCAGACCGGCCCCAGCCCGTACGGCGGCCTGCGCGCCGCCGACGCGAACGGGATCATGCTCCCGCAGGGCTTCACCAGCCGGGTGCTCGCCCGCTCGACCCGGGCCGTCAGCGGCTACACCTGGCACAACGCGCCGGACGGCGGCGCCTGCTTCGCCGACGGCACCGGCTGGATCTACGTGTCCAACTCCGAGGTCGGCAGCGGCACCGGTGGTGCGAGCGCGCTCCGCTTCAACAGCAGCGGGACCATCACCAGCGCGTACCGCATCCTCTCCGGTACGACGCAGAACTGCTCCGGCGGCGCGACCCCGTGGGGCACCTGGCTGTCCTGCGAGGAGACCGACCTCGGCTACGTCTGGGAGACCGACCCGTACGGCGTCAAGGCCGCCGTACGCCGTCCGGCCCTCGGCCGCTTCTCCCACGAGGCCGCCGCGGCCGACCCCGACCGCCGCGTCATCTACCTGACCGAGGACACCCCCGACGGCGGCTTCTACCGCTTCGTCCCGACCGCCTGGGGCGACCTGTCCGCCGGCACCCTCCAGGTCCTGCGCGAGTCGGGCAGCACGCTGTCCTGGGTCACCGTCCCGGATCCCGACGGCAGCCCGACGCGGACCCGCAAGCAGGTCTCGGGCATGAAGAAGTTCAACGGCGGCGAAGGCTGCTACTACCGCAACGGCACCTGCTTCTTCACCACCAAGGGCGACAACCGCGTCTGGGCCTACAACGCGGCCAACAACACGATCGCCATCGCGTACGACGACGGCCTGACCCCGAACCCGCCGCTGACCGGCGTCGACAACATCACCGGCACCTCGTCCGGCGACCTGTACGTCGCGGAGGACGGCGGCAACCTGGAGATCTGCATCATCACCCCGAACGACATCGTCGCGCCGTTCCTCCGCGTCACCGGCCAGTCCGGCTCGGAACTGTGCGGCGTCGCCTTCAACCCGGCCGGCAACCGGCTGTACTTCTCGTCCCAGCGCGGCACGTCCGGCTCCAGCAGCGGCGGCATCACGTACGAGATCACCGGTTCGTTCCGCTGACCCCTCAGATGGTGAAGCCGCCCGAGATCTCGATCGACTGAGCGTTGACCCACCGGGTCTCCTCGGACAGCAGGGCGGCGATCACCGTCCCGACCTCGTCGGCCTCACCGACCCGGCCGAGCGCGGTCTGCCCGGCCAGCAACGCCTCGAACTCGTCGTTCAATCCGCCGGCCAACTCGGTCCGAATCGCCCCGGGCGCGACCGAGTTGGCCCGGATCCCGCGCTCGCCGAACTCCTTGGCCATGTACCGGGTGAGCACTTCGAGCCCGCCCTTGAAACTCGCGTACGGCGCGACGCCGACCGTCGCGATCCGGCTCGTCGCACTGCCGAGGTTCACGATCTGCCCGCCGTCGGCCATCAGCGGCAGCAGCGCCTGGGTCAGGAAGAACGGGCCTTTCAGGTGCACGTTGTACAGCCCGTCGAACTGCTCCTCGGTGACGGTCGCGATCGGGTTGAACAGCCCGTACCCCGCGTTGTTGACCAGCGAGTCGAAGTCGTCGCGGCCCCAGGTCGCGTGCAACGCCGTACGGACCTCGTCGGCGAAGGCCGGGAACGACGAGCTGTCGCCGACGTCGAGCTTCAGCGCGACCGCCTGGCCGCCGTCCTTGACGATCCGCTCGACCACGTCGGCCGCGGCGTCGGGGTTGCTGTTGTAGGTGAGGACGACGCCCATGCCGCGGGCCGCACAGGCCACCGCGGTCGCGGCGCCGATGCCGCGGCTGCCGCCGGTGACGATCACGATGTTCAGGTCTGCTGCTGTTCGGTTCATGACCCGAGTCAACGGTCTCGCGACCGGCGGTAGAAGGCCGCCGTTCTCCCTGGGTGCGGCACACCCTGCCTAGCGGCAGGTCGGCATGATCGTCTTGGCGGCGTCGCGGTCGGCGGCGGTGATGGGGAGCGTGTACTTGCGGGCGACCTGGAGGTAGCGCAGGACGTAGACGCAGCGGTAGGCGCGGTTCAGCGGCATCCACTCCCCCGGCCCCGAGTCGTTCTTCGACGCGTTGGCGGGGCCGTCGACGGCGATCAGGTTGGCGGCTTGGTCGTTCGCGAAGTCGATACGGCGCTGGGCCGGCCAGCGCGCAGCGCCCATGTCCCAGGCCCTCGACAGCGGGTAGATGTGGTCGATCTGCACCTTGGACGCGGTGGCCTTGCGGAACTCGACGCGGCGCCCGGTGTACGGCTCGGCGGTGAGAGTGCCCTCGACGACGACACAGCTCTTCGCCGTACGGTTGTGGACGGAGGTCAGCTGCGCGGCCAGTACGTCGTTGCGCGTGTCGCAACCGTTGTGCCCACCCGGGCCGTTGTGGTTGTCGGTCCAGCTCTGCCCGAACTTGTCGCGGCTGTATCCGCCCACCTTCGGCCTGGTCACGATCACCTTGGCCCCGCGGAGTTCCGCGTCGATCGCCTTCGCGGTCGCCGTCGGAGGTTTGGCGGGTGGCGGTTTCGCCACCGACGACGGCGGCGAACTGGGTCCGGGTCCCGCACCGGCGACGGTGCACCCGGAAACGAACAGGACAGCAACAAGCAGGAGGCGGATCACCGACGGAAAGTTACCGGTGCGCCTGGCACATTCCCCGCCGCACGCGCCGTACTACGGCAACCGATCCACCGTCCTGGCCACGAGGTCCACCACCAGCGCGTCCGGGAACCGGAGCCCCTCCCAGAACGCCCCCGGATCCCCCAGCCCGATAGTTGCCGTCAGCCACAAAGTCATCGCCATCCCGTGCGACGCGATCACCACCGGACCACCCCCGGCGTACTCCGCCACCCCGGCCCCGAACCGCCGGACGACGTCCTCCCGAGGCTCCCAGTCGACGAGGTCCGCCCCCTCGACGTACGCCCGCCGCTGCCGCCGGAAGTCCCCGTCGTACGCCTCGACCCGCGCGATCTCGTCGAAGCGCCCGTCCGTGAGCTCCGCACCGATCGTCTCGATCGCCTTCACCTCGGTACTCGCCACCAACCGGGCATCACCCGGAAGCCGTGCACACATCTCCCGCGCCGCCTGTCGTCCCTCCGCACTCAGCACCCAGTCCCGAGCGGGCGTCTCCGGCCCGTGAACCGGCATCGCATGACGAACGAGGATGAGCACTCGGACAAAGTACTCCGCGAGCCGGTCGGCTACGACGTTCGCTCCGACTCGCTGAAGTCGTCAGAGGCCTGGTCAGCCGATAGCCTTGGCTGATGGTGGACTGGCGCAGAATACGAACGGGGGCGACCCCGGACAGCGCTGCGGATGAGCGTGGCAATGGCACCTCGGTCGATGACCTTCTCCAGGAATTCGAAGAACAGGAAAGGCTGCGCCGCAAGGCACTCACCGAATACGGCCTGTTGCTCCTGGCGGTCGTTCTCCTCAGCACTGTTGCGGTAGTGCTGTTCATCAACTCGCCAGGGGTGACTTCGCCCGTTCCACCACCTGACGACTTCCCACCCGCGAACGGGGTGCCGGAGATCGACGGGATCGCTGTTGCGGTGATGATCCTGGCGGTGATCCTGATGGCCGTCGTCGCCGGCCTGCTGCGCCGCAACCGGCAACTCCCCCTTCCCGCCGACTCCTCTGCCAGTAGAACAGCCGATGCCGTCTGGGGTGACCTTCTCGCGGAGAAGCGTCCCTCGACCACAGCTGACGGACCGGAGAACGGCACCTCGTGACCAGTCGAAGTGTGGTGCGCCAGAAGAGCTGGCCGGCCGCGGCCGATGCCAAGGCGCGCCAGATCCTCCGCGAGCACGCGGCAGAACTCTACGAGGAGGCCGAGCGGATCGCCCATCGAGCCGGCTCCGACTCCGTCGCCGTCGGCTATGTCGAGCAAGCCGCACATATCGTCAGGATCCGCCGAAGTGAAGGCGGATGGCCGGACGTCCTGCTGTAGCCGGTACTGCGTTCCTCGGCCTCGGCGGTGGAGCGTTGCTGGCCCTCGCCTCAGCCGATGACTCCGACTCGCACGCCGTGCTGCTGTGGTTCTCGGTTGCCCTGATGCTTGTCGGCGTCGCGCTGACGGCCGTCGGGGGGACCGCGAAATGGTTGCGCCCCTGATTCTTCACCCCGCCCAGCGGCCGGTGAAGAAGGTGAGGGCGACGACGGTCGACAGCGGGGCGACGACGCACAGGTAGGTCGTCTTGACCCACGGGTGGCGCAGGGTCCAGACGCCCAGGCCGACCCACAGCGGCCACCACAGGAGTGTTGCCCTGGGCATCGACATGAACCAGTACGACGTACCGAGGGCGAACAGGCTCAGCCCGAGGTACGTCGCCTCGGCCCATCGGCGCCGGCGTACGAGCACCGCGAGCAGCACCAGGCCGATCACCGTCGCCACCAGTTCGGCCTGGAACATCAGCGCGTAGCCGGTGGTCTGGACGTGGTCGAAGGCGGCGGTCCACGTGGTGGTCCAGGTGTGCCACGGCGGGGTGAGGTTGCGGTACCAACCGCGTTCCTGGGCGTGCTTCCACGCCATCAGGTCGCCGGTGTGTGAGTAGAGGTAGAGGAAGTACGCCG
Source organism: Kribbella sp. cmx-5-2 (assembly GCA_049998015.1). Taxonomy (GTDB): domain Bacteria; phylum Actinomycetota; class Actinomycetes; order Propionibacteriales; family Kribbellaceae; genus Kribbella. The sequence goes on along the minus strand of JAEBEC010000004.1, from coordinate 446,188 downwards.
CGACCGGCAGCCCGGGGACGGCCAGCCACGGGAAGGCCGACCATCTCCGGTGGGCGCGGAGGGTGACCACGAAGTGCACGGCGATCGCCGCCGCCAGGAACAGTCCGGTGATGCGCACCGAGGTCGCCAGCGCCGTGAGCAACGCGGCGAGCGCCCACTGGTGACGCCGGGCAGCGAGCCAGGCCGGCAGCGCGAGCGCCAGGAAGAGCGCCTCGGAGTACCCGACGGCCAGGAACACCGCGCACGGAGACAGCAGGAGGAACAGCGCGGCGTCCCGGTCAACGCTCGTCCCGGGTCGCTCCAGCCGCGCGATCCGGGCCAGCGCGAGAACCGCGACGGCTCCGCTGACGAACGAGATCAGGACGCCCGCGAGCGTCCAGTCCGGGAGTACGACGTGGACCGCCCGCAGCACGATCGGGAACCCGGGGAAGAACGCCTCTCGGTTGTCCCAGCCCTCCGTCCACGGCCCGCTGCTCGCCGGGAAGTAGCCGTCGCGGGCGATGTCGACGAAGTGGTACCAGTCCCACTGCTGGAACGCCGTACCGATCCTGCCCGGGTCATGCGTCTCGGCGTCGCCGGGGAAGAGCCAGCGCGCGCAGTACGCCGTCATCCAGATCGCGACGCGGGTCAGCGCGTAGAGGTACAGGACCCGGCGATCGACCGGGCTGAGCCAGTCCCTTCGCGAGTACGCCGGGGCCGGGGCGGGGCGTTCCGCCGTCGTGGTGTGCGTCATCACCCCGTACTTGCCCGAAGCCCCCAATCCCCTTCTCGGCGATCACCCTTCGGGTTCGAGCAGGTGGTGGTACGTCATGAACGCGGTCCGCAACTCCTTGTAGCCGACGCGGTCGAACAGGACGGTCATCGTCGTCCCGTCGTACCGCTCGACCAGGCCGGAGCCGAACGTGTGGTGCTTGACCCGGCTGCCGACCGGGAAGGGCTGCTCGGCGACGGGCGCCGTCGTACGGCCGGACAGGTCGTTGTCGCAGTTGCCGCACGGGCCCTCGTACCGCTCGCCGAAGTAGCTGAGCAGGAACTCGCGCCGGCAGCCGCTGTGCTCGGCGTACGCCGCGACCATCTCGACCCGGGAACGCGCGACCTCGCGCCGGTCGTGCTCGACCGCCGACGCCTTCGCCACGGCCTGGTCGACGTCGGTCCGTGCCGCGAGCTTGAACCGGTGCGTGACGGTCACCGCTCGCGCATCCGTCAGCCGGCCGAGGGCGCGTTCGACCCGGGCCGGGCTGAGCCGGCTGGTCGCGGCGAGCTCGGCGATGTCCGCCGGATGGTGCTCGTCGATCGCGGCGGCGACGGCGTACAGGTCCTCGTCGCGGACGCCGCCCGAGGCGAAGAACCGGTTGATGCCGAGGTTGGCGTGACGGTAGAACAGCTCGATGTCGGCCGGTGCGCCGTCGCGGCCCGCGCGGCCGATCTCCTGGTAGTACGCGTCGACCGAGCCCGGCGCCTCGGCGTGACTGACCCAGCGGATGCCGGGCTTGGCGATTCCCATGCCGAAGGCAACGGTCGCGACGACGACGCGGTACCGGTCGGCGAGGAAGCCGTCCTGGACGTCGCGGCGTTCCTTCGCCGCCAGGCCGGCGTGGTAGGCCTGCGCGGACACTCCGGCGAGACCCAGCTCCGCGGCGAGCTCCTCGGCGTGACGATGCGTCGCGACGTACACGACGCCCGGTCCGCGGGAGGACCGGACGTGGCTCAGCAGGCGACGGTTCTTGGTCTCCTCGTCGGCGAACGTGTGCACCGCGAGGTTGAGGTTCGGCCGGTCGAACCCGCCGACGACCACGGCCGGCGAGCGCATCTCCAGGCGATGGACGATCTCGTCGCGAACCGGCGGCGCGGCGGTCGCCGTCAGCGCGAGAACCGGCGGTCGGCCCATCGTGCGGATGGCGGCGGCCAGCCGCAGGTAGTCGGGCCGGAAGTCCTGTCCCCACTCGCTGACCAGGTGCGCCTCGTCGACGGCCACGAGATGCGGCTGCGATTTCGCGAGCAGGTCCAGCACGTCGACATGGGTGAGCTGCTCCGGCGACATCAGCACAAATCCCGTACGGCGTTCCGCCAGCATCGCGCGCGCCTGATGCTGCCCGGCGTGATCACCGGAGTTCAGCTCCGCGACCTCCACCCCGGCCGTCGACAGCGCCCGCAGCTGATCCCGCTGCAGCGCGACCAACGGACTGACCACAATCGTCAGTCCGCCTAACGCCAACCCGGCCAGCTGGTAGATCGCGGTCTTGCCGGTCCCGGTGGCGAGCACCGCGAGCGTGTCCTGCCCGTCGAGCACCGCCCCGACCGCCTCGGCCTGCCCGGGCCGCAACCCGTCGTACCCCAACCGCTCCCGCGCCAACGCGGCGACGTCCTGCATCGGGTCAGCTTCCCTCTCCCGCCCGTTCGCCGCAACCAGCAGCGGGACGAGCTGCTCCGCGTCGCTCAGCGAGCCGTGATGACCGACGAACCGGCTCAGCCGCGACTCAGCCTTCGACCGCACCACCACCGTCGCCCCCTGCGCGGGCCACCACAACGTCGCCGATCCGCATCCGGAAGCCGTCCGCAACCCGCGGCCCGAACCAGCCCCGATCGATCGCCTCCTGCCGCCGCAGCACCAAAGCCCGGTCGCCGAGCACCCCGCGCCAGTTGTCGACCACGTCGTCCAGCGCTCCGGGCTCGGCGTACAGATACCGCACGCGCCCCTCACCGCCGAGCGTCCGTACGCCGTACCGGAGATCCGGCTCGGTGTCGAAGTCGATCCGGTCGTGCTCACCCGCGGAAACCATCCCGTGGTCGGCGGTGACCACCAGCATCGCGTCCGGCGGCAGCCCGTTCGCGATCGTCGCCGCGAGGTGATCGACGACGCTCAACTGGTGACACCACGCGTCACTCCCCGGTCCGTAGCCGTGCCCGATCCCGTCGAGATCCGCGTGGTAGGCGTAACAGAGCATCCGGTCGCTCTCGCGCAGCGCCTTCAGCACCTGGCTGATCAGGTCACCGAGCGCGTACACACCCCTGACCTCACCACCAGCCGCTCCCGAAGATCCACCCCTTCCCCCTGCCGGTGCCACCCGAGCGCGTTGAGCAACTCCCCCTCAACAGCGAACGTGTACCCGACCACCCCGTGCTCCCCCGCCAACCGCCCGGTCCCCAACGACGCCAAACTCGTCGCGGTCGTCGACGGAAACCCCGAGGCAATCGGCGCCCCCGCCAAGGACGCCAGGAACGGCGCGTCCCCGGCATGCGCCCGCAGCAACTCCCACCCGAGCCCGTCCACCACCAGCAAACAAACCTTCCGAGCAGCCGGCAGCAAACCTGCTTCCCCAGAGCCCCCCCAGCCCCGCCAGCAGAGCCGGCCCCACATCAGCCAGTGTGCGCACCCGACGTCCCTTCTCCTCGAACCAGTCTGAAGCACACTGCCTTCAGGTAGCTCGCAGTTCCAGCAGTACGGCGCTGATGTCGCGCAGCGTGGCGGATCCGCCCGCGTCGTCTTCCGGGACTCAGCACCCGTCCAGCGCTTGGTATGCGCATTCTCGACCGCAGCTGAAGAACTTTCGATGGCTCGCCGAGATCTGGCGCCCTTACAGTGATCTGCATGGCTGCCAGTACGCAGGGGTGGGTGCCGGTCGAGCATCGGCTGTTCGGGCTGGATCGTCGGACGTTCAGGCCCGCGCTGATCGTGCTGGTGATCGCCTTGGTGCTGATCTACGGGCTGCCCGCGCTCAACTCCGCGATCCCGTGGCACAACCAGATCAAGGCCGGCCAGGTGCTGGAGCTCGGGGACGGCGCGACCGCCGTGCCTCCGGTCGGCTGGCAGCTCGAGAGCGGGACGTTGACCGGCGGGAGCGCGACGAGCCTGCAGGTCACTCTGGCCAGCGGTGGCGCGACGATCCAGCTGAACGGTTCGTCGTACGACGGAAGTGCGGCCGCGTTCCTCGACCAGGTCGAGCGGGCCGACGGCGACCGACCGGGGATGAGCGGTGATCGCGGGACCCTGACCACCGGCGCGGGACTGGTCGGAGTCGTGGAGACCAGGACGACCGCCAGCGGCGACGACGAGGTGGACGCCGCCTTCAAGATGGCGATCGGCGACGCCGAACAGGTCGCGTCGGCCCCGGCGCTGCTCGTGCGGATCCGGACGGCGGCCGGTCAGTTCGAGCACTACCAGGACGAGGTCGCTGCCCTGCTGCGCAGCATCACGCCGGGAGCGGGCCGATGAGCGACACGATGGTCGACGACGGCCGCGCCGCTCAGCGCGCGGCGATCGAGGAATCGGGCTGGGGGCAACCGTTCCGGTTCCTGCAGCCGCACAACCTGGCCTTCTGGGTCTACCTGCTCGGCATCGGCGGCGGCGCGCTGACGATGCTCAAGTACTTCGGTGCCGGAGGCTCCTTCTACTCGCGCGCGCTGGCCGGCGGCGTGCTGCTGTTCGGGCTGTACCTGATCCCGTGGCTGCTGCTGCTCCGCCATCACAACCGCTTCACCGCCCAGCCGGCCGGGCTCCTCGCGACCGGCTTCGCCTGGGGCGGGATCGCCGCGACGTTCTGGATCGCCCTCCCGGCCAACGGCGCGCTGATCGAGATCTGGACCAAGGTCGGCGGCCCGGCGTTCGCCGCGGACTGGGCGGCCGGACTCACCGCACCGATCAACGAGGAGTGGGGCAAGGCGCTCGGCCTGGTGCTGCTGATCGGTCTCGCGCCGCGGCTGGTGCGCAGCGCGTACGACGGGTTCATCATCGGCGCGTTCATCGGGCTGGGCTTCCAGGTGTTCGAGGACGTGCTGTACGTCTACAACGGCGCCGCCCAGCAGTACGGCGTCGACCAGTTCGGGACGTCGCTGCAGGTGTTCCTGGTCCGCGGCGCGGCCGGCATCGTGTCGCACGCGTTGTTCAGTGCGATCTTCTGCGCCGGCCTGATGTGGGTCCTCGGCCGCGCCCGCGGCGAGCGCAACGTCCTCCGGGGCGTCCTGACGATGCTCACCGCGATGGTCTTCCACTTCGCCTGGGACGACATGGCCGGTCTCGGCGGCGGCGGCTGGGCGACCGCGGTCCTGCCGTTCGTCATCGCGGTCGTCGAACTGATCACGCTCTTCTACGTCCTGCGGCACGCCGCCCGGACCGAACGCGTCTGGACCCGAGCCCTGCTCACGCCCGAACTCGCCACCGGCGCGATCGACCCGCCGCTGCTCGACGCGGTCAGCGGACTGCACAAGGACCGCAAGGCGTACCGCAAGCACGTGCACAGCCGCAGAACCGCCCGCCACCTGCAGGAAGCCGCCTCGGACCTGTCCCGTGAGCTGGCGTACTCGGGCGGCAGCGAGTCGGCCGCCGTCACCCACGCTCGCAACGAACTGCTCCGCCTGCGCGAAAACAACTGACGTAGCACCTATCCACTCCCGCGAGGTCTCCGAAGACCTTGCCGAGGAGGTGGTCGCTGGTGCGACACCTGACAGTTGGCAAGCTGTGGCGCTGGATCGCCGCGAGCACGGTTCTCGTACTCGCTGTGACCATCGGCGTGATCGTCTTCGGTCACGACGGCACACCGGACGCAGCTCCCGGTACGACGGCAACCGCCGGTACGTCCCCGTCATCGGCATCGTCCCCGGCTCCGGCCGACGACGACGAAGCGCTGGTCAACCGGATGCTCGACCAACTCCGGGCCGGTCGACCGGTCGAGTCCCAGTTCGCCGCCGGTGACAACCCGGCGGCCGGCGTACCGATCGAAGCGATCAAGGCCAGGCCCGGTGAGCAGCTGCGGCTCGGCCGGCTGCAGATCCCCAAGCTGGGCGTCGACCAGGTGCTGAACAACGGCGTCGACGAGCCCGCACTGGTCAAGGGCGTCGGGCACTGGCCCGGTACGCCGTTACCCGGTGCCGCGGGCAACAGTGTGATCAGCGGTCACCGCAGTACGAACGGCAAACCGTTCCTGTACCTGGACCGGCTCCGCCCGGGTGACCCGATCAAGGTCACCGTCGGGTCGAAGAGCACGACGTACAAGGTCGTGAAGACCACGATCGTGCCGCAGGAGACCTACGTGGCCTTCATCCTGCGCAAGCCGGCCACCGCTGGCGACAAGATGCTCACCCTGTTCGCCTGCAACCCGATCACTGCCCACTACCAGCGCATCGTCGTACAGGCGCGCGCCGCCTGAGGAGGCGATAGTCCCCCGCGATCCGAAGGGCACGGCCCCGTGGACTTTCCGCCCACGGTCGTTCACAGCTCAAGGAGCAACAATGGGTATCAAGCAACTTTTCGGGGGCCGTCCGGTCCTCGAGTTCGCTGACGAGCACAGCCGCCGCAGCTTCCTGCGCAACGCCGCGCTGATCGGCGTCGGCGTCACGTACGTCGCCACCCGCCCGGGCGACCCGGTGGCGTTCGGCAAGGCCGACCGTGGCTTCGGCGCGGAGGTCGACAAGTCCGACCTCGACATCCTGAACTACGCGCTGACGCTGGAGTACCTGGAGTCCGCGTTCTACACCGCCGGGCTGAAGGCCAAGCTGCTGAAGGGTCGCGAGCAGGACCTGATCGACCCGATCCAGCAGCACGAGGCCGACCACGTCGCGACCGTCCGGACGACGATCACCGATCTCGGTGGCCGCCCGGTCGCGCAGCCGAAGGTGCAGTTCCCGGCCGGCACGTTCGCGAGCCGGGCGTCGTTCCTGAAGACCGCAGGGATCTTCGAGGAGCTCGGCGTGAAGGCGTACCACGGTCAGGTCACCCTGGTGAAGAACCCGGACCTGCTCGCGGCGGCCGCCTCCATCGCCGGTGTCGAGTCGCGGCACGCCGCGATCATCGCCCAGATCAGCGGCGGGAACCCGTTCCCGGCACCGATCGAGGCCAACCTGGCGATGGGTCCGGTCCTCAAGGCCGCCATGCCGTTCATCGCGAAGTGAGAGGAGCAACTGATGACTGACACCACCGCAGACCTGATCCACGGCAACGCCACGGCAGTCCCGGCCGGCGTCGCGATCGGGGCCCTCAACAACGGCTTCCACCTGGCCAGCGCCAAGGACTTCAGGAACGACATCGAGGTGCTGAACTACGCGCTCGCCCTGGAGTACCTGGAGGCCGAGTTCTACCGCCAGGGCAACGAGGCGAACCTCGTCTCCGGCAAGGAGAAGCAGTACCTGATGCAGATCGGCGCCGACGAGGCCTCGCACGTCGCGACGCTGACCGCGACGATCCAGAAGCTCGGCGGGACGCCGATCGGCGCGCCGGCGGTCAACTACGGCGGCGCGTTCAAGTCGCGCAAGTCCTACCTGACCACCGCGCACATCTTCGAGAACAAGGGCGTCGGCGCGTACCTCGGTGCGGCCGGGTTCGTGAAGGACAAGATGATCCTGCAGGCCGCCGCCGGCATCTTCGGCGTCGAGGCCCGCCACGCCGCCGTCGTCGGCAACCTGCTCGGCCTCGAGGCCGAGGGCGGCGTCTACAACGGCTCGTTCGAGAAGGGCGCCTCGAAGACCAACGTTCTGACCGCGGTCGCGCCGTTCCTGGTCGACCCCGCCAAGGTCGTTGCCGCCATCACCTACTGACCTGGGGGCGGTCCCGGCGCGAGGTGAGGGCGCGCCGGGACCGGCAACCACCTGCCGCTGCGCAACGTCGTCAGGGCCGGTGCTCACGACATGGTGAGGATGGACCTGGAGTGGCGGCGCGACGATTACTTGCGCGACCCGGGGTTCACCTGGCCCGGCTGAGCGTCGTACCGACCTAGACTGCCGTCGCGTGGACCATCAGTTCCTGCTTGTGGCCGGTGCCGGGCTCGCGATCATGATCGCGGCGTCCGTGTTCGCGCGGCGGACGGGGGTCGCGGCGCCCCTCCTGCTGGTCGGACTCGGGATCGGCGCCAGCTACCTGCCCAGCACCCCGACCATCCACGTCGAGCCGGATCTCATCCTGGCCGGCGTCCTCCCACCGTTGCTTTACGCATCGGCCGTCCAGCTGCCGGTCCTCGACGTACGACGGAACTTCGCGCTGATCGCCTGGCAGTCCGTCGTCATGGTCATCGTTTCCGCGCTCGCCATCGGCGCCGTCGTGCACGCGCTCTTCCCGAGCATCTCCTTCGCCCTTGCCGCAGCACTCGGCGCCGTCGTCGCCCCGACCGACGCCGTTGCCGCCACTGCGATCGGGCACCGCGTCGGCCTGCCACCGCGCCTGATGACGATCTTGGAAGGCGAGAGTCTCGTCAACGACGCCTCCGCCCTCGTCGTACTCCGTACGGCGGTCGCCGCGATCGCGGCGTCGTCCGGCTTCAGTATCGGCGAGACGGCCCTCGAGTTCGGCTGGGCCGTGATCGGCGGCGTACTGATCGGCGGCGTGGTCGGCTGGGCGACCGCGCTGCTGCGCCAGCGCCTCGACGATCCGGTGCTCAACACCACGATCTCCTTCGCGGTCCCGTTCCTCGCCTACTTCCCGGCCGAGGAGGCGTACGCGTCCGGCGTACTGGCGGTCGTCATGGCCGGCCTGCTGACCGGTGCCCTGGGCAGCAAACGCTTCAGTGCCCGCGATCGGCAGACCCAGGCAACGACCTGGACGACGATCAGCTTCCTCCTCGAGAGCGCGGTCTTCCTTGCCATGGGCTACCAACTCCCCGAGCTCGTCGACGCCGCCCGGACCGAGACCACCACCGGCGAGATCACCGGCCTGGTCCTGCTCGTAGTCGCTCTCCTGGTCGCCCTCAGGTTCGTCGGACTGGCCGGGCCCGCACTCCGGGAACGCTTCGGCCGGCCGAGCCGCAACGAGCAGACCCGCGCCAAGCTCGGTCAGTTCGAGGAGCACCTCGACGCGATGACGCCCGCGGACCAGCGGGAGGAGAACCGGATCGCCTGGGCCCGCCGCCGGCTCGCCCGCGGCCAGGCCGACGTCGAGTTCGAGGAGCGCGAACCGATCACCGGCCGCGGGTACGCCGTGATCGGCTGGGCCGGTATGCGCGGCGTCGTCACGGTCGCCGCCGTCCAGACGATCCCGGCCGGTACGCCGCACGTCGACACCGTCGTGCTCGCGGCGTTCCTGGTCGCGCTGATCACGCTGGTCCTGTTCGGGCTGACCCTGCCGATGGTGATCGCGCGGATGAACTTCCGCCCGGCCGAGGACGAGCGCGACGCGGTCCAGGCGTTGCTCCGCCGGGTCGGCGAGTCCGCGATCGACGCTCTCGGCCCGCTGGAGGAACAGACTGTCGACGGCGAACCGCTCGACCCCGAACTGGTCAGCACGATGAAGGAACGCATCGTTCCCCGGCTCGTCGCCGGGACGCGCGAGCTGCGCGAGACCAAGCCGGACTCGCACGAGCAGATGCTGATCGTGCAGCGCCGCTACCTCGACGCGATGCGCGACGCCCTCGGCAGCGAGCGCAGCATCGGCGCCTACAGCTCCGAGGCCTACCGCCAGGTCGAGTCCTTGCTCGACTCCCTGGAGCAACGCTTCAGGGCAAGGTGAACTCGCTGGCATTCTGTCGAGGCGGTCGCTATCGTTCCCCACCGTGGCGAGCGTTCTGACCGGGTTGCAGCCGGCGAGCTGGTCGACCGAGGAAGCCCTCCGGTACGACACCGCACTCGAAGGCGCCGCGCAGGTGATCGGCTTCAGCGCCGCGGCCGACGCGCGGGCGCGCGGCAGCTGGCACCGGTTGCAGTCGACCTGGGCCGTACGCCGACGCGAACTCACGCCGTACGCCGTCGACGAGATCGCCGCGATCCACTCCGAGGGCGAGAACCTGCTCGCCGAGTCGTTGCCTTCCCCGCCGGCCGAGCAGTCGTTCGACAGCAGCCGCGTCTTCCAGGAACGGATCGTCCCGAACGAGCTCGTCGGTACGCCGCAGCGCCACCCGGTCGTCGTGATCGTCGCCGGCCAGCCCGGCGACGCGACGCTCACCGCCCTCGTGCGCGATCTCCTCAGTCGTCGCGGGCAGCCCGTGGTGATCAGCGCGGATCGCTACGAGCCCTACCATCCCGACTTCTGGCAGCCGCTCGGCGAGGAGGAACCCGACTCGCCGCCCGACTGCCGCGCCTGGGCCGACGACGCCATGACGTACGCCCGCGCTCAGCGCTTCGACGTCGTCCTGGAGTCGTCGGACGGACTGCCGGCCCGCGACTTCAAGGCCGCCGGCTACCGCGTCGAGGTCGCGATCGTCGCCGCACCCGATGCCGTCAAGCTCTTCGGCGCGCTCGATCGGCACCTGCGCGCCCTCGAGCTCTACGGCTGCGGCCGCCTCGCCGATCCGAGCACCGGCGACCCGATCGACCTCGAGCAGTACGCCGACCTGCTGGCCGTCGTACGGCCGAACGGCGAACTCCTGTACGGCAACCAGCGCTCGCCCGACGGCCACTGGCAACGCCAGCCCGCCGCGGCCGAGGCGATCACCGCCGAGCTCGACCGCCAATGGTCGATCCCGGAGTCGCGCCGCTTCCTCGACGCGGTCACGGCGTACGACCGCCGGGCCCTGTCTGCCCCCGTTGCCTGGGTACGCCAGGTAGCCGCCGAGGCCTCCAAAGCGGCCATCACCCTGGCCCAACCGAACCTGCACCCCGACGCGGTCACCTTCCGCAAGGCCATCACGCTCGTCCCGGATCAGGCGGACCGTCAGACCTCCGGCTAGACGCCGTGCTCGTTGGGTTCCCGGAGTCGGCGGCCGGCCAGGTTCTTGATCACCTTGCCCTTGGGATCGACGACCGTTGTGCCCTTGATCCCACCACCCGATCCCGGTGCCCGCTTGGCCTTCCGGGCGGGCTGCGATCCACCCTGGGCGGGATCCTGCTGCGCGCGCTTACTACCCCACATGGCTTGTCCCCTCAGCTGTAGCGACGCCGGATGCTATGGCCGGCGAGCCGAAGCGGACAAGGCCTCGCGCGACGAGTTCTACAAGTGTTCGTCGTCGAGCGGATTGCCCACGATCCGCGTGCTCAGGCCCGACTCGATCGCGCGGGCGGCGGAGCTGGTGGACTTGCGGTCGGCCTGGGCCTGGAAGCAGGCGAGGAACTCCTCGGCGAGGCCGAGCCGCGGGTATTCGCGGAGGACCTCGGCGCGGAACTCGGGGCTGAGCTCGTCGATGTTCCGGCCGACGATGTCCAGGGCCGCGGCGCGCGAGATCAGATGACCTTCGGGGTCGTCGTTCACGTCGACGTCGGGCCACATGTGCCGGACGATGACCTCGGCGAGGCGGTCCTGGCGATCGCGGGACCAGCCGGCCCCGGCGGCGAAGACGCGGGCCACATGGCCGGCGGCCTCCTCGAAGGAGACGGTGTGGCTGTCGAACTCGGGCATCAGCCCGATGTCGTGGAACATCGCGGCCACGAACAGCAGCTCGTCGTCGTACGCGATGTTCTCCCGGTCGGCCAGCGCCGCGGCCCACACGTACACGCGCCGCGAGTGGCTCAGCAGCGTCGGCGAGTGGTACGCCGTGGCCACTTCGAGCGCCGCCGTCGAGGCGGAGGTCGCCGGGATCACCAAGTCGTTGAAAATGATCATACTTCGACGGTACGCCGGAGGAGGCCCGCGGTGTTGGTCCATTCTCGTGGCACTCCCGTGGGCCACTCGGGTCGGCCAAGCGGCCCACCAACACGAGCACGAAGTGGACCACCGACGGCGTACGGCGAGTGCCTAGAGTCGGGATCATGCATGCCATCACTGTCCAGGACCGCGAAACCGGCGTCGAGGGGCTGACGCTCACCGAGCTCCCCTACCCCCATGCCGCCGAGAACGACGTCATCGTGCAGGTCCACGCCGCCGGCTTCACCCGCGGCGAGCTGGAGTGGCCGGGCACGTGGACCGACCGCGCCGGCCGCGACCGTACGCCGAGCGTCCCCGGCCACGAGGTGTCGGGCGTCGTCGTCGGGCTCGGCTACGGCACCACCGGCCTCACCGTCGGCCAGCGGGTCTTCGGCCTGACCGACTGGCTCCGCGACGGCACTCTCGCCGAGTACGTCGCCGTGGAGGCCCGCAACCTGGCGCCGCTCCCCGCGAACGTCGACCACGTCACCGCGGCCGCCTTCCCGGTCTCCGGCCTGACCGCGTGGCAGGGCCTCTTCGACCACGCCAACCTGCAGCCGGGCCAGACCGTCCTCATCCACGGAATCGCCGGCGCTGTCGGCTCCGTCGCGGCCCAGCTCGCCCACGAGATCGGCGCGCACGTCATCGGCACCGGCCGCGCCGCGGACCAGGCCCGCGCCACCGAGCTCGGCGCCCACACCTTCGTCGACCTGGCCGGCTCCGACCTCGAGAAGGCGGGCCCAGTCGACGTCGTGTTCGATGTCATCGGCGGCGAGATCCGCGACCGTTCCACCGCGCTGCTCCGCGACGGCGGCACCTTGGTCACCATCGCCGAGCCCCCGGCCGCTCAGCCCGCCAACGCCCGAGCCGTCTTCTTCGTCGTCGAGCCGAACCGCGACCAGCTCACCAAGCTCGCCACCCGCCTCCGCGACGGCCGCCTCACCCCACTCGTCACCACCACGGTCCCCCTGACCGAAGCCGTCGCCGCCTTCCAGCCCGCCCGCGGCCGCACCATCATCAAGGTCACCGAGTAGTCAGCAGACCAACGCGGGACCGCGGACAAGCTACGACTTGTCCGAGGTCCCGTCCGGCGGCGAGGGGCGGGTGTTCAGGTTCCTAGTCGTTGCCGAAGGCCCGTAGCCCGAAGAGCACGCCGACCGAGCGCCAGTCGAACGGAGTCCTCGCCACCCACCACCCGCACCCGATCGACGGCCCGCGTGATCGCCGTGTAGAACAGCTCCCGCGTCAGCAGCCGGGACTCCTCGTTCGGCAGCAGCACCGTCACCTCGGCAGCCTGACTCCCCTGCGATTTGTGGATCGTCATCGCATGCAGCGTCTCGATGTTCCCGAGCCGACTCGGCGCGAAGTCCCGCCGCCCTCGCGCACCGGCGATGCACACCCGCAACGACCCATCCGGCCGACGGATCGTCACCCCGACATCACCGTTGTAGATCCCCAACGCGTAGTCGTTCGCCGTCACCAGCACCGGCCGACCGACGTACCAGGTGTCCCACAGCGGATCCTCGGTCTCCTCGGTGATCCAGCGCTCGACCGTCCGGTTCCACTGCTGCACGCCCCACGGTCCTTCCCGGTGTGCACACAGCAACCGATGCCGATCCACCGCGGCCAGCGCCGCATCGGCATCCCCCGCCTCCGCCGCGGAACGAATCGCCAGTACGTCGGGCAGCATCGCCGACCGCAACGTCTCCCGCGGATCGTCCTCCTCGACGAACACCACCCGCTCGTCGCCCCCACGCAACACAGCCAGTACGTCGTCCGCCCGATCCTCCCGTACGGCGAGCGCCAGCTCCCCGATCTCGCTGCCGAACCGGTGCGACGTCCGCAGCTCGGCCGCCTCGATGTGGCCCCCGGCAACCAATCCGTCGACGAGGTCCGCGAGCACCGCACCGGCCTCGATCGACGCGAGCTGGTCAGGATCGCCCACGAGGATCAGCCGCGCCCCGGGCCGGACCGCTTCCAGCAGCCGCGCCATCATCGTCAGCGAGACCATCGACGTCTCGTCGACCACGATGATGTCGTGCGGCAGCCGGTTGGTCCGGTCGTGGCGGAACCGGCTCGACGAATCGGGCCGACGCCCGAGCAGCATGTGCAACGTCCGGGCGTGGAAGTCGCCCAGCCGAGCCGTGTCCTCCGGGGAGAGCCGGTCCGACATCTCCCGGCGTACGGCCTCCTCCAGACGTGCCGCGGCCTTGCCGGTCGGCGCGGTCAGCGCGATCCACGGGCGGCGCTCGCCCGCGATCTCCGCCTGCTCGGCGAGCACCGCCAACAGCCCGGCGACCGTGGTCGTCTTCCCGGTCCCCGGACCACCCGTGAGCACGGTCGTCCACTGCCGCGCCGCGGTCTCCGCGGCAGCGCGCTGCTCGACGTACGAGTCACCAGGGAACAGCCGGTCGAGGCCGGCCCGCAGTACGGTCTCGTTGGCGATCGGCGGCGCCAGCCGCGCGGTCCGGCCGCGCAGATCCTGCTCGACCTGCGACTCCTCCCGCCAATACCGGTCGAAGTACAGCAACGTACCGTCGAGCCGCAGCGGAAAAGGGGCCCCGAGCAACGGACTCGCCACCAGGGCCGCACGCCAGGCATCCAGCGACGGCCAGTCCAACGAGGCACCCTCCTCGCCGACCTCGTCCCGGACCTCGGCCAGGTCGAGACAGATCGAGCCGGCCCGTACGGCGCGCGCCACCAGCGCACACGCCAGCGCGACCGTCTCGTCGGTCTCACCGAGCATCGCCGTCAGCCGCGACGCGACGTGCACGTCCGCGGCCAGGATCACACCGGCCTGATTGAACTCCAGCAGCCGCCCGGTCGCAGCGAGCGCCAACGACGAGTCGAACTCGTTAACGGTCGTGGTCATCCGGCCCTCCCATCGAGCAGTTCGGACAGCGCGACAACCAGTGCCGAAGGCAACGGCCAGCTGAACACACCGGTCGGATGACCGTCCACCACGGGCGTCTCCGCGCCACACATTCCGCGCACGTACAGGTAGACCACCCCGCCGAGATGCTTCGACGGCTCGTACCCAGGCTGCCTCCACCGCAGATACCTGTGCAGCACGACCGAGTAGAGCATCGCCTGCAGCGGATAGTCAGAGTGCAGCATCGCCGCGCCCAACTGGTCCTGGGTGTAGTCGGCCGACGTGGACGGCACCTCCTGATCCCCGAGCCGGTTCGTCTTGTAGTCGACCACCACGAACCGATCACCAGGCGCCCGCAGTACGACGTCGATCGACCCCGTCAGGTACCCCCGCAGACTCTGCCCACCGAGCAGCGGCTGCTCCAGCCGCTCGGCGTACGCGAGCAACGGATCGTCTGAAGGCAGATGCGCTCGCAGCAACGGCGCCAGCTCCTCCAGCCGTACGTCGATGCCCGCGTCATCGCCACCGGCCAACGGGATCTCGAAGTCCAGCTCCCGCAGCCGATCCTTGCGCCCGAGCTCGCCGAGGGTCAGCCCAGGAAGGAGCGGACCGAGCGGCGTCGTGTGCATCGGCAACATCGCCGTCGCCAGCACGTCCGGCGCCACATCCACGCGCCACAGGGGCAACTGGTCCCGGATCCGCTCGGTCAGCTCCGCGTGCAGATCGACCGCGAGCGGATCGGCGTCCTCCAGCACCCCGTGCACCAGCGACCCGAACTCGGCCCCGACCGGCAGCCCGTCCATCGGTGACGGCAGCGCGTCATCGGCCGAGGTAACCGTCGGCACCAGGTCCAGCGCCTCGTCCTCGAGCTGACTCTCCTCCGGCTCACTCGTGACGCCGGACTGCTGTTCGGCGGCCCGGATCAACCCCGAGTACGACGTACGCCGCCACGCCAGATCGACCTCACGCGAGAACGTCGCGATCCCCAGCCCACCGGACAGCGGCGCGTCCAGCGGCTCGACCTGCTCGCCGATCACCGACTCCTCGATCACCGGCCCGCCGGCCTGCTGCCACCGCCGCAACCAGATCAGCACCTCGTCGTCCGACGACGCCCGGTCCAGCTGGTCGGGCACCACCGGCTCGCCCTGCTTGCGTCCACGCAGCAGCCGTGACACTCCACCGTTGATCTCGTCCCACGACGGAGCCCACCACGCCACGACCTGCGACTGCGCGCGGGTCAGCGCGACGTACGTGAGCCGGATGTCGTCACCGGCGACCTCGGACCGCCAAAGCTTCTCGTTCGCCGCGTACCCGGGACGGTTCGGCCCACCGATGTCGAGACTCCGTACGCCGTCCTGATGGAACAGCAGCAGCTCCTCGTCGTCGAAGATGTGCCGGTTGAACCCGAACGGCAGGTAGACGATCGGGTACTGCAACCCCTTGCTCACCCACACCGTCATGATCTGCACCGCCGCCGCGTCGCTGTCGAGCCGCCGCGTCCGCTCCGCCGTCCGGCCTTTGCCGGTCGACTCCTGACGCAGCCAGTCGAGCAACGCAGGCAGTCCGAACCGCTCCCGGTGCGCGGTCTCGTGCAGCAACTCGGCCAGGTGCGCGAGGTCGGTCATGTCCCGCTCGCCACCACGCCAGCCAAGCACGCGATCCGCCATCCCGCGGAGCTGCGCCGCTTCGAACACCGCGGCCACGCCACGAGTCCGCAGGAGATCGGCCCACGCTCGCAGCGTCAGCCCGATCCGGTCGGTGAGGTCCTCGCCACCGGCGTACAGGCTGGCCGCGGTCTCCCCGAAGAACATCGTCGTCGCAGCGGCTCGGACCAGTCCGGATCGGTGCGGTTGATCGAAGGCCTCCAGCAGGCAGAGCCAGTCCTGCGCGGCCTGCGACGAGAAGATGTCGAGGTCGCCGGAGTAGACCGCGGGGATCCCGGCCTTGGCCAGTGCCTCCCGGCACGCGCGCGCGTCCTTGTGCGCCTCGACGATCACGGCGATGTCCCCCGCGCGCAGCGGCTGACCGTCGTACGTCGCACCGCCGGCGAGCAGCTGGCCGATGTCGGCCGCGAGATCCCGGGTGATGTGGTCGCGGAGGTCGTCCATCGGCACGCTCTTACGCCGCGGCGAACCGAACAGCTCGCGCTGCGCGACCCGCAGCCGGAACGGCGCGTCCGAAGGCGCTCCGGCCAGTCGCGAACCCTGATGATGCGCCTCGACGGGATGCACCACGATGTCCTCGTGCCCGAGCCGGGCACCGCCGAGCACGACCTGCAGGCAGTCGACCAGCGGCTGGTCGCTGCGCCAGTTGGTGCCGAGGGTCCGTCGCTGTCCCGCGGTCTCCGCCGCCGTCAGGTACGTCGCGATGTCGCCGCCGCGGAACGCGTAGATGGCCTGCTTCGGATCGCCGATCAGGACCAGCGTGCTGTGCCCGTTGAAAGCCCGGTCGATCACCTTCCACTGCACCGGGTCGGTGTCCTGGAACTCGTCGACCATCACGACGGACCACCGCCGCTGCATCCGCTGCCGGGCCGGCGCCGCGGGCTCCTCCAGCGCGGTCGCGAGCCGGGTCAGCAGGTCGTCGTACCCGAGGATGCCGAGCCGGCGTTTCCGTCGCTCGACCTCGGCCAGTACGGCGTGCGCGAACGCGACCCGGACGCCGGCGGGCGACGACTCGTCGGCCTGCTCGGGCACCAGCCGGGTGTGCGGATTGTTGACCACCTTGAGCGCGAGCTCCAACGCGACCGCGCGGGTGATCGGTGGCTTGTCCGCGGACCGCGCGAACAGCGCGAGGTACAGGTCGTCGACGACCTCGGTGACCAGATCGGTCAGGTCCTCGACCAGCGTCACCCCGGCGTCGGTGTCACCGGCCACACCGAGCGATCGCAGGACGAGCTGGCAGAACTGGTGCGTCGTCGCGATCGTGGCCGCGTCGAAGTTGGCCAACGCGTCGCGCAGCCGGCTGTGCCGTACGGCGACCTCGTCGTCGCTGCCGCGGGCGAGATGGCCGAGCAACCCGGGATCGTCCTGCCACGCCTTGGGTTCAGCCAGCGCCTGCTCGGCGTCCGAGATCTGCGAACGCACCCGTTCGCGCAGCTCCTGGCTGGCCGCGCGGCCGAAGGTGATCAGCAGCATCTCGTCGAGCCGGGCCGCGCCTTCCGCGACGTACCGGGTGACGAGTCCGGCGAGAGCGTAGGTCTTGCCGGTGCCCGCGCTCGCTTCGAGCACGGTCGTTCCGCTCGGCAGCGGGCCGAGGAGGTCGAAGGAATCCATCAGCGGGCTCCCTGCTCGAAGCGCAGCATCGGTTCCCAGACGCGGGCCGCGTAGGCGCCGAGCCGGGTCGATTCGCCTTGCCGTTCTTCACCGGGTCGGGTCGGTTCGAGCAGCACCTTGAGCGGCGTGTTCGGGCCCCAGACGCGGACATGGGCGAGGTCGGCGTTCTCGCCGTCGTAGTTCGTCGGCTTCCAGCGCCGCCCGGCCGCGACCAACGGGTCGTCGTCGGTACGCCGTGCTTGGCACCACGCGAACGAGGTCTTCAACGGCAACGGCAGCGGTGCTTGGCGGCCCGCGTCGTACACGGCGACCAGATCGTCGAGGAACCCGCGCGCCTGCGCGTCGACCGGCCCGAACCCCCGCGTCCCCGATCCGGCCATCCGGGAGTTGCTCGGCCGCCCGATCGCGAGTCCCGTCCAGTTGTGGTCCTCGTCGTTGGCCGACAGCGCCAGCAACTGGATCCATGCCGTCAGCAACTGCTTCGCGTCGAGCCGCGAGTAGCTCACCGAGACCAGCCGGTGCCCGTAGACGCCCGGCACCGTCCCGGTCAGCCGCCGCCCGCCGAGGTCGATGTCCACGTCGAACGCCTTCGCCTCGCCTTGACGGTGCGGATACGCCGCGACCGCCAGGCTGCGGGCGATGTCACGCACCTCGGTCGCGGTCCGCCAGCCAAGGCGTCCCGGCGGCAACGTGCCTCGGCGCCACTCGGCCTGCAGCGCGGCGTCCGGGTGGATCCCGTCCAGCATGTCGCGCAGCATCCGGTCGCCGACGCCCCACTTCTCCAGGTTGTCGATCTCGACCGGCATCGCGTCCGACACCCCGTCGACCTCCCACGGCAGCGTCACGTCGAGCGCCCGGAAGAAGCCCTTCACGGGATCCTTGAAGAACGCGATCAGCTCCGCGAGCCCGACGTCCTCACCGCTGGCCAGGGCCAGCGGCTCCCCCACGAACTCCGGCCGCGGCGACCGCGGTCCACTCCCGACCCGCGCCGCGACCAGCGCGGTCGGGTCGAACGTGAACGGGCCCGGCGCACCGAGCCGCCCCGGCTCGAGGTTCTTGCGGTCGAACGGCTGCAGCGGATGCTTCACCACGACGGTGTCCCGCACCGGCGACTCCGTCGTACGGTCGAGTGCGTCGACCAATTCGCCCAGCGGTACGGCGGGCGGCCTCGGCTGCCCCGAGTACTCGTTCGCGCCGGTGTACGTGATCACCAACGACTCGGTCGCGGCCAGGATCGCGTCGAGCATCAACTGCCGGTCCTCGCTGCGGACATCCCGCTCACCCGTGACCGCGCGCCGAGCCAGTACGTCGTCGCCGTCGGACAGGCCGAACCGCGGGAAGACACCGTCGTCCAGCCCGAGCAGGCAGATCACTCGGTGCGGTACCGACCGCATCGGCACCATCGTGCAGACCGTCAGCGTGCCGCTGCGGAAGTTCGCGCGGGTCGGCCGCCCGGCGAGGTGTGCCGACAGCAACGACCGTACGTCGGCCAGCCGCAACGCCATCCCCGTGAGTTCACCCGCGCCGGCGGCGACCTGGGCGAACTCACGCTGGACCTGACCGATCTGCCAGCCGTCGTCGTGACTGACCGAGGTCAGCCGGTCGATCCCACCGCGCAACGCGTCGAGCCAGGCCGTCAGCGGCTGCGTACCGTCCAGCAGATCAGTTGCCGCACGCAACCGATCGACGTATTCGGCGAACCGGCCGGCCAGCTCGATCCGGGTGCTGCCGACGTCGTCGAGCGGCAGCGCGGTGTCGATCCAGGCGTGCGCGTCGGCCGACATCGTGACCCCGGCGAGCACCCGGTCGAGGCCGAACTGCCAGGTGTTCTGCGGGAAGTCGGCCAGGCCGTACCGGTCGCGGTCTTCGCGACCGAACGCCCACCGGACGCCGGACTCGCGCACCCACGCCGTGACGGTGTCGAGGTCGTCGTCGGTGAAGCGGAAGCGTCGTCGTACCGGCTCCGACTGAGCCAGGTCGAGCACCTGACTCGCAGTGGCTCGGCTGCCGGCCAGATCGAGCAGCTGCGAGGCGACGGCGAGCAGCGGGTTCGTCTGGGTCAGCGACCGGTCGGCGAGCTGCACGCGGAGCTTGTGGGCCGGGTGGCCGTTGCGATCCAGGTCAGCGAGGCCGAAGCGGGCGCTGATCAGCGGCGCGTAGGTCTCGATGTCCGGGCACATGACGAGGATGTCCCGCGGCTCCAGCGTCGGGTCGGCCTGGAGCATCCCGAGCAGCACTTCCCGCAGTACGTCGACCTGCCGGGCGGTGCCGTGGCAGGCGTGCACCTGCACGCTGCGGTCGTGCGGAGCGAGCCGGCGGCCCTCGGCGGCGACGGTGTTGCCGCGCAGATCCTGCTGCAGCCAGCCGAGCAGCGAGTCCGGCGCGGCTGGTGAGGCGAGGTGACTGTCGACGGTCGGAACAGCCGCGAGGGCCAGCTCCAGTTCACGGCTGTCGCGCCCGAGCGTGGCCAGCAACGGGTGGTCCGCCTCCTGGTGGCTCGTGTCGTCGGCGCGGACGCCTGCGGTCGCACCCTGCAGCCGCTCCCAGAGCGCGCCGCTGGGATTGGGCAGCCAGACGTGGACGTCGCGGTGCTCGGCGACCGCGGCGATCAGCTCGATCTCCGTCGACGGCAGCCGGGTGTGGCCGAACAGCGACAGGCGAGTCGGCAGCTCGAAGGCCGACGGCTCAGCGCGGAGTCGCGCGACGGTCTCCGCGTGGCGGGTCGCGGGCGGCGGCGCGTCGATCCGGGTGACCAGTCGGCGCCACAGCTCGGGCTGCCAAGACAGGTCGCTGTCGATCGTCTTGCCGAGTCCGTCCGTGTCGCGCCCTTCGCTCCAGTCCGCGAGCAGCGTCGGCCGTTGCACGGCGTACGCCGAGAACAACCGCGCGAGTCGCGACGCCACGGCGTACCGGCGTCCGCGCCGCAGCTCACCCTCCGCGCCGGTGTCGAAGTGGCCGAGATGCCGCGCGACCGGTTCGCACCAGGGCTGGTCGAGCGAGTCATCCAGTACGGCGAGCAGCGGCCACGTCATCGCGTCCGCGGCCCACGGGTCGTCGTCGCTGATCCCCAGCACCGTCGACACCAGCGAGCGCGGCGACGTGAACTGGACGCCGGCACACACGCCGTCCCGACCGGACGGACCGGCGCCCAACCGGTGGGACAGTCGCTGCGACAGCCAGCGCTCGACACCCTTCGCCGGGACGACGACGAGCTCCTCGGCGAACGGGTCACCGAGCGGTACGGCGAGCAGGTCGCCGAGACCGTCGGCGAGCACGTCGGTCCGCTCGGCGCGGTGCAGGTACAAGGTCACTGGGGAAAGGATGCCACGCTCGGCCATCCGGTATCGGGAAGCTGTGGACTACCAGTCGTGGACGGTCCCGTCCTTGAGCCGGTTGTAGGGAAGATAGGCCGGCTGGTACGGGTACTTGGCCGCCGCTTCCTCGTCCAGCTCGACGCCGAGGCCCGGCTCGTTGCCCGGATGCAGGTACCCGTTGGTGAACGTGAAGGTCTGCCGGAACACCTCGTTCGTCACCGCGCCGTGCTGCATGTACTCCTGGATCCCGAAGTTGTGGATCGCCAGGTCGAGGTGCAGCCCGGCGGCCATCCCCACCGGCGAGATGTCGGTCGGCCCGTGGATACCGGACTTGATCTGGTACTGCGCGGCGTAGTCGAGCAACTTGCGCATCGCGGTGATCCCGCCGGTGTGGGTGACCGCCGACCGCACGTAGTCGATCAGCTGGTCCTTGATCAGCGTCTGGTAGTCCCAGACCGTGTTGAAGACCTCGCCGATCGCGAGCGGAGTCGTGGTGTGCTGACGGACCAGCCGCAGGGCGTCCTGGTTCTCGGCCGGGGTGCAGTCCTCCATCCAGACCAGGTCGTACGGCTCGAGGTCCTTGCCCAGCCGCGCGGCCTGGATCGGCGTCAGCCGGTGGTGGACGTCGTGCAGCAGTGGCAGCTCGGGCCCGAACTCGTTCCGGACCGCCTCGAAGACCGTCGGGATGTGCCGCAGGTACGCGCGGGTGTCCCAGTCCTCCTCCATCGGCCGCGCGATCCGCTGGGCCGGCTCGTAGTGCTGCTCGGGCTCCTCGCCGGCCGGCGCGCGTACGCCGTACACGGCGTCGATGCCCGGGATCGACGTCTGCACCCGGATCGAGCGGAAGCCCTGGTCGAGACGCTGCCGGATCGAGTCGAACAGCTCCTCCTGATCGCGGCCGGACGCGTGGCCGTACGCCATCAGCCCGTTCCGCGAGGCGCCGCCGAGCAACTGGTACAGCGGCATCCCGGCGGCCTTGGCCTTGAGGTCCCACAGCGCGACGTCGACCGCCGCGATCGCGGCCATCGTGACCGGACCGCGCCGCCAGTACGCCGACCGGTACAGGAACTGCCAGGTGTCCTCGATCCGGTGCGCGTCCCGGCCGACCAGCAGCGGGACGACGTGGTCGGTCAGGTACGACGCCACGGACAGCTCGCGGCCGTTCAAGGTGGCGTCACCCCAACCGACCAGCCCGTCGTCGGTGGTGAGTTTCAGCGTGACGAAGTTCCGGTCCGGGCTCGTCACGATCACGTCGGCGGCGGCGATGTTCACGATGCGGTCTTCTCCTCGGGTTGGTCGACCAGGGCAACCGCCTGCTTGGCGATCTCCCACTCCTCGTTGGTCGGGATCACCAGGACGGCGACGTCGCTGTCGCCGGTGGAGACCAGGCCGTCCTCGGCCGGGTCGGCGTTGCGGATCGGGTCGAGCCGGATGCCGAGACGCTCCAGGCCCTGGAGCGAGGCAGCCCGTACGTCGGCGGAGTGCTGGCCGACGCCGGCGGTGAAGACGATCGCGTCGACCGTGCCGAGCACGGCGTAGTACGCGCCGACGTACTTCTTGATCCGGTGGCAGTACACGTCGAACGCCAGCTTGGCCTTCTCGTCGCCCGCGTCCCGCTGCCGGGCCAGCTCACGGAAGTCGTTCTCGCCGGCCAGGCCCTTGAGTCCCGACTTGGAGTTGAGGGCCTTGTCGATCTCGTCGATCGACCAGCCCAGTTCGCGGACCAGGTGGCCGTGGATCGCCGGGTCGAGATCGCCCGACCGCGTCCCCATCACGAGACCTTCGAGCGGCGTCATCCCCATCGACGTCTCCACCGACTGACCGCCCTGGATCGCCGACACGGAACACCCGTTGCCGAGGTGCAGCACGATCAGGTTCACGTCGGCGAGGTCGCGGCCGAGCCGTTGCGCAGCCTGCCCGGCGACGAACGAGTACGACGTCCCGTGGAACCCGTACCGGCGGATGCCGTGCTCCTCCAGCCACTCCGACGGTACGGCGTACGTGTAAGCGTGCGGCGGAAGCGTCTGATGGAACGCCGTGTCGAACACCGCGACCTGCGGCAGGTCCGGGAACAGCCGGCGCGCGACCTTGATGCCCTCCAGGTTGGCCGGGTTGTGCAGCGGTGCCAGCGGCACCAGTTCGGTGACCTCGGCAACCAGTGCGTCGTCGATCAGGACCGGCTCGGCGAACTTCGACCCGCCGTGCACGACGCGATGGCCGACCGCCGCCAAGTCCAGGTCGTCGAGCGACGGGCCGTGCTTCTCGAACGCGTCGACGGCTGCCCGCAGCGCGTCCTCGTGCGACGCGACCGAGTCGGAACTCTCGGTCTCGCCGTCCGGTCCGCGGTGCTTCTGGTGGCTCTCGGATTCGCCGATCCGCTCGATCAGGCCGTCCGCCGCCGCTTCGCCGGACTCGGCGTGGATCAGGCTGTACTTGAGCGAGGACGATCCCGCGTTGATCACCAGCACGTAGTCGTTCATCGGTTGCCGCCCTGCTGTGCCTGCAGTGCGGTGATCGCGACCGTGTTGATGATGTCTCGCACCGTGGCTCCTCGGGACAGGTCGTTCACCGGTTTACGCAGGCCCTGCAGGACCGGTCCGACCGCCACCGCGTTCGCGGATCGTTGGACCGCCTTGTACGTGTTGTTACCGGTGTTGAGGTCGGGAAAGATGAACACCGTTGCGCGACCGGCCACCGGCGAGTCGGGCAGCTTGGTCCGGGCGACCGCGGCGTCGATCGCGGCGTCGTACTGGATCGGGCCTTCGACCAGCAGCTCGGGCGCGCGCTCGCGGACGATGGCCGTTGCCTTGGACACCTTCTCCACGTCGGTGCCGGTGCCGGAGGATCCGGTCGAGTAGGACAGCATCGCGATCCGCGGCTCGATACCGAAGGCAACCGCCGTCGCGGCCGAGGAGATGCTGATGTCGGCCAGCTGCTCGGCGGTCGGGTCGGGGTTGACCGCACAGTCGCCGTACACGAGCACTTGGTGCTGCAGGCACATGAAGAAGACCGAGGACACCACGGAGACGCCGGGCACGGTCTTGACGACCTCGAGCGCCGGCCGGATCGTGTGCGCGGTGGTGTGCACCGCGCCCGACACCATGCCGTCGGCGAGGCCGAGCTGGACCATCATCGTGCCGAAGTACGAGACGTCCTTGACCAGCTCACGGGCGCGATCGAGGTCGACGCCGCGATGCTGACGCAGCCGGTGCAGCTCGGCGGCGAACTGCTCCGCGAGCGGGTCGTTCTCGGGATCGACGACGTGCGCCGCGGACAGATCGAGACCGAGCCCGGCCGTCTTCGCGCTGATCGCCACCGGATCGCCGAGCAGCGTCAGCTCGGCCACCCCACGCCGCAGCAGTACGTCGGCCGCCCGGAGGATCCGTTCCTCCTCACCTTCCGGCAGCACGATGTGCTTGCGGTCGGCAACGGCCGCGTCGATCAGCTGGTGCTCGAACATCAACGGCGTCACCGCGTTGCTGCGGGCAACCGCCAGCTGGTCCAGCAGCGCCTGACTGTCGACGTGCTGCTCGAACAACGCGAGCGCCAGGTCGATCTTGCGCGGCGAGTCCTTGGTCAGCCGCCCCCGTACGGCGGTCAGCGCCGCCGACGCCGCCTGCGTGTCGAGGTCGGTCTCCAGGATCGGCAACGTCACCCCGAGGCTCTCGATCAGCGTCTGGACCTGAGGCGGCAGCGTGAACCCGCCGTTCAGCACGATCGTCGAGATCTGCGGGAAGGTCCGCGACTGGTGCGCCATCAGCACACCGAGCACCACCTCGGGGCGGTCCGCCGCCGTGATCACCGCGGCGCCGTCGAACAGCCGGTCGAGCACGTTCGGCATCGTCATCCCGGCCACCACGAGGCCGCTGACCTCGCGGGTCAGCAGCTCGGGATCGCCGCTCACCATCCGGCCGCCGATCGGCGCGAGCAGGTCGGCCGGCGTCGGCTGGCTGAGCACCGGCTCCTCCGGCAGCGCGTACGCCGGTACGCCGACCACGGCCAGCGCCTCGGCGAACTGGTCGAGGTCCTTCGGGTCGGCCCGGTTCACGACCACCGCGGCGAGCGCGCCGTGGTTGGCGGTCAGCTCGGCGACCGACAGCTCCGCGATCGCCTGCAGGTCGTCCAGCGTCCGGCGGAACCCGTTGAGCACGAGCAGCACCGGCGTACCGAGGTTGGCCGCGATCTTCGCGTTGTAGGAGAACTCGGTCGGCGTACCGACATCGGTGTAGTCGCTGCCGACCACCAGCACGGCGTCGGCCTGCTCGGCCACCGCGTGGTACCGGCGGACGATCACGTCCAGCGCGGCCTCCGGGTCGTCGTGCACCTCGTCGTACGTGACCCCGACGCAGTCCTCGTAGGCCAGGTCGACCGCGTCGTGCGAGATCAGCAGGTCGAGCACGTAGTCGCGCCCACCGTGCCGATCGGTGTCCGGCCGGACGATCGGCCGGAACACGGCGACCCGCCCGACCCGCCGCGACAGCTGCTGCAACACCCCGAGCGCCACCGTCGACTTCCCGGTCGAGCCTTCGACGGACGCGACGTACACGCTGCTCCCCATGCCTGAACCCTAGCGACTGGCTTTGACGCCCTCGGCGCCCAGGACGTTCAGCAGGGCCAACGCCTCGGCGTCGCGGGAGCCCGCCGGCGCGCTGTAGAGGACGAGGTTCTGGTCGCGGTCGGTGAGCGCGAGCGAGTCGCAGTCGACGGTGATGTCGCCGACCGCCGGGTGGTGGAACGTCTTCGTGAGCATCTGGGGAGCCTGTACGTCGTGCCGCTCCCAGAGGCGGGCGAACTCGGGGCTGCCGTCGCGCAGTTCGTCGACCAGGCCGGTCACCGCGGGATCCGACGGGTAGCGGGCGAGGGCCGAGCGGAGGTGCGCCACCGCGTGGAGGCGGAACTCGGCGGCGTCGGACACGCCGTACAGCGTCGTACCGGGGACGAGGAAAGCGCGGCGGGCGAGGTTGCGGTCCTTCGGGGCGAGCTCGGCGAAATCCTCCATCAGCGCGGCCGTGAGGTCGTTCCAGGCGAGCACCTCGAGCGTGGCCGACGTGACGAAGGCCGCTGTCTGGGGCAGTCGCTCGATCATCGCGAGGATGCTCGGGCGGACGTCGCGGCGGTGCAGGCCGCTCCGGCTCGGCGCCGTACCGGCGAGGACGTGGAGGTGGTCGGACTCGGCGTCGGTGAGCCGCAGCGCGGTGGCGATCCCGGCGAGGACCTCGCCGGACGGCCTCGGCGCGCGGCCCTGTTCGAGGCGGACGTAGTACTCCGTCGAGATGTGGGCGAGGACGGCCACTTCCTCGCGGCGCAGGCCGGGTGTCCGGCGGCGGGAACCCGACGGGAGGCCGACGTCCTCCGGCCGGAGGCGTTCGCGCCGGGTGCGGAGAAAGGCTCCGAGCTCCTGCTTGTCCATGTCCCCAGTCTGCCCGGCGTACGGCGGTGGAGCCTGGTACAGCCTGTGCCTGTCTGGGCTGCGCGGGCCGGACGAGGGTGGTTGGCATGACGACAAACACCAGCAATCCGATCGGCCTGCTCAGCGGCAAGGTCGTGTTCATCACCGGCGCCAGCCGCGGCATCGGGGCGGCGGCTGCGCGGCTGTTCGCCGCCGAGGGCGCCGCGGTCGTGCTCGCCTCGCGCGGGATCGAGGCGATGGAGAAGCTCGTCGCCGAGATCCGCGCCGAGGGCGGCGTGGCGGACGCCGTACAGCTCGATCTCGCGGACGGTGCGAGCGTCCGGGCGGCGGTCGACCGGGTCGAGGAACTGCACGGGCGCCTCGACGGGGCGTTCAACAACGGCGCGGCGATCCAGACGGCGCCCGGCCCGCTCGACACGACCAGCGACGAGGACATCGAGGAGCAGTTCGCGGTGAACTTCCGCGCGCACTGGACCGCGATGAACGCCGAGGCCGCGCTCATGCGGCGCGGCACGGGCGGGTCGATCGTCAACACGTCGAGCATCGGCAGCCGGCGGGCGAACCCCGCACTTCCGGCGTACGGCGCGATGAAACGCGCGCTGAACAGCCTCACCGAGACCGCCGCCGTCACCTGGGCACCGCACGGCGTCCGCGTCAACGGCATCACCCCCGGCGGCACGGCAACCGAGATGATCGACACCTGGGAGGCGACGACTCCGGGCGTCGTCGACCGGATCATGGCGTCCACCCCGCTCGGCCGGATGGCCGAGCCGCGGGAGATCGCCGAACTCGCCGCCTGGCTGCTCAGCGACCGCGCCTCGATCGTGACCGGAGCCATCATCCCCGCCGACGGCGGCGCCGGGGCCTGAGTCAGTAGGCCTTCGCGGTCCACCCGAGCGCGCCGAGGGCATCGACCTTGGGCGCGCTGCTCGCGCTCGCCTCGAAATCCACGACCGCGGTGCCGACGGCCGTGATCCCGAGCAGCACCCGGCTGTTCGGGTAGTCGCAGACACCGACGCCGAGAGCCGTGAAAGCTTCCCAACCGGTCTCGGCCAGGACCGTCGACGTGATCGCGGCGGGGGTGGCGTGATCGACTCGCCACTCCCGCAGCTGCCCGCTCGACGTCGTACCGATCAGGACGTCTTGGCTTCCCTCCGTGCGCTGGAGCTTCAAGGTGTTGACCTCTCCCCAGTCACCGCTCAGCTCGACCGGCGCGGAGATCGTGCGCCGCCCACCAGCGAACTCGTAACGGTAGAGCGTGCGCCCGGCCACCCGGTACACGGACCGGTCCGCCGCCGTCAGCAGCCGGGTCCCGGCGAAGCCCGGCCCAACGCGCGTCACCGTCTGCTCGGTGACCTTGCGGACGCCGCCGGCCGTCCGGCCGACGCGATCGATCAGATGGAGGTACCCGTCGGTCGGGTGGGTGGCCAGGCTTCGACTCGTGAACGTTTCGTCACCGCCGGACCTGGCGATGGTCGCCAGCCCGGTCGGCACCCAGCCGACGGCCACACCGGTGGATTTACGCACGAAAGGCTCCGGTCCTCAGCTGTTCGCGGCGGCTTCGGCGGCCCACAGGCGGTTGGTGGCCTCGATGTCGAGGCTCCCTCGGCGCAGCGAACCGGGTGGCGACCCGCCTCCGCCGGTGATGGAGCCGACGATCAGCAAGGGCAGCAGCAGGATCCGTACCAGCATCGCCCACGGCGCGCTGAATCCCAGGCGGCCGCCGTCCTTCAGCCGGACCAGTCGCGTGCCGGCCAGCAGAGCACCCAGCGATCGGCCGGTGCCGTAGAACACGCCGTACAGCAGGGGGAGCGCGGGGATCAGCACGATCACTCCCAGCCCGACCTTCGCGTCGTCGAGCGTCGGCACCGAGGCGAGGGCGATCGCCCCGACAGACAAACAGACCACGAACACCAGGAAGTCCACCAGCCAGGCCGCGAACAGCGGCCATTGTCTCGGGCGGACATAGCGCCGCCCGTTCTCGAGCGGCTCGACCCGCTTCGCGACGTCCGGCCCGAGGACGTGCACCGGGTCCACATACCTGTTCATAGCGCGAGACGGTACAGGGTTTCGGGACACCGAGAAGTACGGGTGAAGTACGGGCAGACCGACGAACGGGCGGCCTTCTACACTGCTCCCCAGGACCCTACTGTTGCTCAGCGCAAGCATCCGCCGCCGCGTGACCTGACCGGGTCAGTAGACTGCGGACCGTGTCCGGACGGCCGAACCACGACGCACCGGGTACTTCGCCTGCCCACCGTTTCGGTGAGCTGCTGCGCTCGTTCCGGCGGCAGGCGGATTTCACCCAGAGCGGGCTGGCCGACCAGGCCGGGCTCAGCACGGCGACGATCCGCGACCTGGAGCAGGGCCGGACCAGGAGCCCGAAGCCGGACTCGATCGACGCCCTCGCCGCCGTACTCGCGCTGAGCGACCACGACACCGGCGTACTGCATGCTGCCGCCAAGACGCACCGCTCCCCCATGATCACCCCGGCGACCGGCGCACTGCGGATCAACGTCCTCGGCCCACTGGACGTCCGGTACGGCGACACGCCGCTCCCCGTGAACTCAGCCGCCCAGCGCACGTTGCTGGTCCGCCTCGCGCTGGCAGCCGGCGAGACGGTCAGCCAGGACGAGCTCGTCGACCTCCTCTGGCCCCGCCACGCCCCGGCCAACGCGGCGAACCTCCTGCAGACCCGGATTGCCCGGCTCCGCCGCCTGCTGGAGTCCGAGGACCTGTCGATCGTCAGCAACCGCACGGGCTACCGGCTGGAAGCGAGCACGGAGGCCCTCGACCTCCTGACGTTCCGCTCGCTGGTCGCGAGAGCAACCGATGGTGCGGCCGCCAGTCGCGATGCTCAGTCGTCGGCGCGCGGCTCGGGCGCGAGTGCTGCCTCGGACGCTGCGCTCGACGACCTCGCGGCGGCGCTGGCGCTGTGGCGCGGCGAGCCCGACGCGGAGGCCTTCCACTCGCTGTACCAGGCGATCGCGAACGAGCACACCGAGGCCGTGCACGCGTTCGCCGCGCTGGCCCGCGAGGTCGGCGTACCGGAACGGGCTCTGAAAACCCTGCGGGACTTGACGTCTCGGCGCGAGCTGGACGAGCCGCTGCACGCCGAGCTGATCCAGACCCTGGCCGCGGCCGGACGGCAGGCCGAGGCGCTGGCGGCGTACGAACGAATCCGTACGGCGCTCGCCGACCAGCTCGGCATCGACCCCGGCGAGCCGCTCCGCGCGGCGCAGCTTGCGGTCCTCCGCCAGCAAACCGGCGCGACTCAGCAAGTGATTGCTCAGCAGGCTCCGTCGGCACCACCAGACTTCGTCGGCCGCAGCACCGAGCTGTCGACGATCTGTACGGCGCTCCGGCGACCGGGTGCCCTCTCGTCACGCGCCGTTCTCGTCAACGGCATCGCCGGCGTCGGCAAGACCGCCTTAGCCCTGACCGCAGCCCATCACCTCCGCGACGATTACCCCGACGGCCAGCTGTACGCCGACCTCCGCGGCGCCGAAGCCCCGGCCCCCAAGCCCGCCGATCACCCCAGCTCCGCTGTCCCCGAGTCCCCCGGATCTGCCATCCCGCTGCAGGTCCTCGGCCGCTTCCTCCGCGCCCTCGGAGTCCCCAGCCGCCGCATCGGCACCGAGGAGGCCGAGGCGGCCGCGCTGTTCCGCAGCGAACTCGCCAATCGCCGCGTCCTCGTCCTGCTCGACAATGCCCAGGACGCCGCTCAGATCCGCCCGCTGCTACCAGGCGCTGGCCGCAGCGATGTCATCGTCACCAGCCGCCGCCGACTCCCCGAGCTGGACGCCGCCGAGGTCGTCGATCTCCAACCTCTCCCCCACGACGACGCCGCCAAGCTGATCATCTCCACCGCCAGGACGCTCGACGCCCCCGCGGAGGACGTCTCGGCCCTCGCCGAGGCCTGTGCCCGGCTTCCCCTCGCCCTGCGCATCGCCGGTGGCCGCCTGGCGACCCGCCGCGAATGGACTGTCGCGGACCTGGCCCGCCGCCTCGACGACAGCAACCGCCGACTCTCCGAACTCAGCCTCGGCGAATCGAGCGTCCTCAACAGCTTCCAACTCAGCTACGCCGACCTGACTCCCGGCGCCCAGCGCGCGTTCCGGTTGTGCAGCCTCCACCCCAGCGACGACTTCAGCGCCGAAAGCACCGGAATCCTGCTCGGCCTCCCGACCCCCGACGCCGAGCGCATCCTCGAAGAGTTGCTCGAAGCAAACATGCTGCTGCAACACACCAAGAACCGCTACCGCTTCCACGACCTGCTCGGCCTGTACGCCGCCCGCCTGCTCGCCGACGACCCCGAAGCGGATGCCTCTCGCAACCACCTCTACTCCTGGTACGCCGAAGCAGTCACCGCCGCGATCGACCTGGTCTACCCGCAACTCATCCGCCTCGACACCCACGGTGAGCCGGCCAGGTTCTTCACGTCGGGGACCACCGCCCTCACCTGGCTCAACGACGAACTCCGCGCCCTGGTGGCCGTCGTCACCGCGAACGGCAACCGGCAGGTGTCCTGGCAGATCGCCGACCAACTCCGCGGCTACTTCCTCATGCGCCGCGACGCCGACGGCTGGCTGCGGGTCGCCCAAGCGGGGACGACCGCCGCGGCGGAGTCCGGCGACCACCGCGCGCACGCCGCCATGCTGATCAGTCGCGGTCAGGCGTTGGCAGCGGCCGGTCGGGACGACGACTCACTGGCGGACGGCCTGGCTGGTCACGTCCTCGCGGTCGCCGTCGGCTGGTCCGCAGCGGCCGGCTACACGGCCCACCAGATCGGCTGGCACCACCTGGAGCGAGGCGCCCTCAGCGAAGCCGCCCACTGGATGAGCCGGTCACTCGAGTGGGCCGAGCCCGCCGGCCATCTCAGAGCGATCGCGCTCAACGGCCTCGGCATGACGCGCCTCTACCAAGGCGAGCTGCGCGATGCCGCCGAGCTGTTCGCCGACGCACTCGGCAGCAACCCGAACGGCCGACCGGAGTCCGCCCTCATCATCCGCGGCAATCTGGGCGGCGCACTGCGTCAACTGGGCGAGCTAGACCGGGCCGCTGACCTGCTGAACAACGTACTGGATGCCTATCGGCAGCAGTCGTACCCGCGCGGCGAGCTGTCCACCCTGGAGGAACTGGCCCGGCTGCACCTCCAGCGCGACGACGCACCCGCCGCGCTGGACCTGGCGCTACGCGCGCACGACCTCGCGATCGCGGGCCGCGACCGCAAGGCCCAGGCGCAGACCACGGTGACCGTCGCCCAGGCGTACCTCGCGCTGGGGAACCTGGAGGCGGCGATCAAGTACGGCGAGGAGTGCCGCGCGATCGCGAGCGGGTTCTACCCGTACCTCGAGGCCGAGGCCCTGCTCACGCTCGCCGTCGCCCAGCACCGGACCGCGGCGACGGCCGCCGCGATCGAGCTCGCCACGCACGCCCGAGCGATCGCCCGCACCTGCGGGTTCGGCCTGATCGAGGCCGAGGCCGCCGCACTCCTGCACCGGCTGTCCCCGACGCGAGACGCGAACTGAGGTAGCAGGACGCCGAGTGCCTGGCCGAGGAGCCTCGGGCGGCCCCCGCTCCCGCGCCGTCCGCTCCCGCTCGGCCACCCGTTCTGACTCGCCATCGGTTCACGCGCGGCCAGCACGCCCGGACGAGACTCGCGCCCTTCCGTTCAGCCGCAACAGAGGGCATTTGTCGGCGCGCTTGGGTAGCGTCCTCGTCGTGGACGTTGGGGAACGCATTCAGGAGCTCGCTGACCAGATCGTGTCGCTGCGCGACGCCTACTACCGGGGTTCGCCCTCGGTGGCCGACGCGGAGTACGACGCGATCGAGGACGAGCTGCGCACGCTGATCGAGGCCAATCCGTCGCTCGCGCCGGATCCGAATCCGCTCGACCAGGTCGGTGCGCCCGCGGTGCTGCACGCCCCGGTCCGGCACTCGCGGCCGATGCTGTCGCTGGAGAAGGCGACGCGTCCGGAGCAGGTCGAGGCGTTCTTCAACCGGTTCCCGGGGCGCTCGGTCGTCGTGATGCCGAAGCTGGACGGCCTGTCACTGGCTCTCGTGTACGAGGAGGGCCGGCTGGTTCGGGCGATCACTCGCGGCGACGGGACGACCGGTGACGACGTGACGCCGCTCGTGCGCGCGCTCGCCGACGGCGTACCGGCTTCTGTCGACGCGCCCGGTCGCGTCGAGGTCCGGGGTGAGGCGGTGATGCTGCGCTCGACGTTCGCGGCGTACAACGCGAACCACCTCGACAAGCCGCTGATCAACCCGCGCAACGCCGCCGCCGGCACGCTGCGCGCGAAGGACCCGGCGACGGTGTCCGAGCGGCGGTTGCAGTTCCTCGCCTTCGACCTGTTGACCGATGCCGACAGCACCGATTCCGACCTGGATCGCGCGCTGCGGACCCTTGGTTTCACCGTCGCCGACATGCGGCACTGCGACGCCGCCGCCGCGGCGCAGGCGGTGATCACGACGATCGAGCAGCAGCGCAACGAGCTGGACTACGACCTCGACGGCGCCGTACTGCGACTGGCCGACCGCGACGCGTTCGCCGCGGCCGGGACGCGGTCGAGCTCGCCGCGCGGTGCGCTGGCGTTCAAGTTCGCCGCCGAGGAGAAGACCACGGTGCTGCTCGAGGTGCGCTGGGACGTCGGCAAGACCGGCAAGATCGCCCCGGTCGCCTGGCTCGAACCGGTCTTCGTCGGCGGTACGACGGTCACCCGCGCGACGCTGGCCAACCAGGAGGTGATCCGGGCCCGCGGCGTCAAGATCGGCGACACGGTCCTGGTCCGGCGGGCCGGCGACGTGATCCCGTTCGTGGCCGGCGTACTGGATGCCTCGAAGCGCACCGGCGCCGAGCAGGACATCGTGCCGCCGAGCGTGTGCCCGTCGTGCGAGCAGCCGCTGACCGAGCAGGGCAACAGCCGCGAGCTGTTCTGCACGAACGTCTCCTGCCCGGCCCAGACTGTACGGCGCCTGATCCACTGGGCGTCGCGCGCCGCGGCCGACATCGACGCGATCGGCGGGGTCTGGATCGAACGCCTCGCCGAGGCCGGGATCCTCGAGAACCCGTCGGACTTCTACCAGCTGACCAAGGAAGGCTTGCTCGAGTTCGACCGCATCGGCGAGGTGTCGGCCGCGCGGATGATCGAGTCGATCGACACCAGCCGCCAGGTCGGCCTCCGCCGCGCGATGATCGGCCTCGCGATCCCGATGGCGTCGGAGGGTACGGCGGCAAGACTCTGCCGCGTGGGCTTCGGCTCACTGGAGGAGGTCCTCGAAGCCGGCGAGGAGGGCCTGGTCGCCGTCGACGACATCGGCCCGAAGGTCGCCGCGTCCCTGATCGAACACCTGACCCGCCTCGAACCCGAACTCCAGCGGCTCCGCGCGGCGGGCGTCTCCCTCGACGTACTGGACGAAGACCTCCCACCGGTAGTCGCCGCAGGCGCCCCCTTGGCCGGCAAGACGGTCGTCGTCACCGGCTCGATCAGCGACCCCCGCTCCGGCGAGAAGGTCCCCCGCCCCGCCTTCCAACGCCTCTGCGAAACAGCAGGCGCCACCATCGCGTCCTCGGTCTCAGCCACCACCGACCTGCTGATCACCGGCGCCGACGTCGGCGCCTCCAAACTCACCAAGGCCGAAAAACTAGGCGTAGAAGTCACCGACCAGTCCGAAATCTGGCCGCAGCTCTTCGCGGCGGGCATCACCATCTGAGCGCAGCCGAGGCACCCGGAACTGTCCGCGGCGGGCGTCACCGTCCAGCGCGCCGCGAAGCGTGGCGCTCCGGGGCGACCGGCTCTCCTCCACCCCACCCCACCCGGCGCGCAGCGCCGGGGGGTTGGCAGGGGCGGCCTAGCTGGTGGTCTGACGGAGGCGTTGTTTCGCGCCGCGTTCGATGAACAGCGGTACGAAGTCTCTGATCGGGGCCTCGTCGAACTCCGGCTGGACCTGGTGGACGACCTCGGCGACGTTCTCGCTCGGGACGCCGGGGAACTGCTTCGCCAGCCGGTCGACGACCTCGTCAATGGCGCGGGTTTCCTCTGACCTGTCCATGCTTCAACCATCCCCCAAGCCCCCCGCCCCACACAACGGGCTCACCCCCACCGACGGATTTGTTCACCTGCTGTCCACCTGAGCCGCGGGCCGCCCGGACCTTTGCACCGCCCCGCAAAGGCTCGGCGTTATCACTTCTTCATCCAACAAAAGCGCCGGGAACCCCGTCTACCAAGGCATTCCGGGGCACCATCGCCTCGGCGTTCACCAGGGGGAAACATCATGCGTTCCAAGCTTCTCGGCCGTGCTGTCGTCACCGCCGTCACGGCTGCCGCCGCTCTCACCGGGACCGTGCTGGCTGCCGCGCCGGCCGATGCCGCTACCGCTTCCGGTTGCCTGAAGGTGCTGACCGAGCCGCAGCGCTGGGGGTCTGACGCGACCATGACGACCAACGGGTCGCTGACCTTCTACACCGGCTGGCCGAGCAAGGCGTCGACCTGTGCGGGGGTCTCCGTGTCGCTCGGGATCAGCCGCACCAACACCCGCGACTTCCGCAACCAGAACGCACGGCGGATCGTCGACCCGCGCCGGATCGACCACTTCTCGAGCACGTTCAAGCTCGGCACCGACGACTACGGCGACTGGATGATCCGCCAGATCGCCGTCAAGGACCGCAGCGGCAAGCTCGCGGTGAAGACGTTCACCAACACCACGACGCCGCGCGTGCTGCGGATGCGGTTCGCGTCGACGATCGCGGCCAACCCGCGCGGCAAGCTCGTGCCGAAGGGCGGCCGGCTCGCCGTCCAGGGCAACCTGAAGTCCTGGCACTACACCGGCCGGCAGATCAACGTGCAGAACCAGCCGGTCGTCGTACAGGTCCGCAAGGGCAACGAGGACTACGCCACCTTCGCGACGGCGACGACCAACCGGTACGGCAACTTCGCCACCTCCATCACGGCCAACGGGCTCAAGGGCTACTCGGTCCGCGTCGCGTACTACTCGCGGATCCCGATCGTCGCCAACCAGTGGTACTACCTCGGCACGATCTCCTGATCGCGGCGACTTGCTGTCCGATTCCGGACGCCACCCTGGTGTGAGCGGAGCCGACCGGAGAGGGTTGACCGGGAGGCAACCGAACGGGAGCGGCGGATGACGGACAGCAAGGACCGCGAGGCTACCGGCTTTCAGGAGCAGGCGGCGTACGACGCAACGATCGACCTGCGCACCGACTTCGTGATGGTGTACGGCCTCAACGACTCCAC
The DNA here is from genome assembly GCA_049998015.1 of Kribbella sp. cmx-5-2. GTDB lineage: Bacteria > Actinomycetota > Actinomycetes > Propionibacteriales > Kribbellaceae > Kribbella. The sequence continues at coordinate 410,584 of JAEBEC010000004.1, read as the reverse complement.
CGCGCAGCGGATCGCGCGGTGGCGCGAGGCCGGGTACCGCGTGCACCTGATGACCGGGATCTCCTGGGGCAACTACCAGGACTACCTGGACGGACGGTGGGACGGCTCCGACCACTGGGGCGACGCGCAGACCGCGGGCGACGGGTCGCCGATCCTGCACGGGCGCAGCACCGACATCCCGTACATGGTCCCGACCTTCGCCTTCACGGAGTACCTGGTCCAGAAGCTCCGCCCGGTCATCGAGCACGGTGTCGAAGGCATCCATCTCGAGGAGCCGGAGTTCTGGGCCCGCGCCGGGTACTCGGAGTCGTTCAAGCGGGAGTGGCAGGCCTTCTTCGACGAGCCGTGGCAAGCGCCGCACAGCACCGCCGAGGCGCACTTCCGCTCCGGGCAGCTCAAGCAGCACCTGCTCTCCCGCAGCCTCGACCGCGTGACGTCCGTACTGCGCGACGAAGCGCTCCAGCAGGGTCGCGAGGTGCGCTTCTACGTCCCGACCCACAGCCTGCTGAACTACACCCAGTGGCAGATCGTCAGCCCCGAGTCGCGCCTGCGCACGCTGCCGTCGATCGACGGCGCGATCGCGCAGGTGTGGACCGGTACGTCGCGGACGCCGAACGTGTACGCCGGCAAGGGTCGCCGAGCGCACGTTCGAGACGGCGTACCTGGAGTACGGCATCGCCCAGGACCTCACGCGCGGGACCGACCGCCGGATGTGGTTCCTGCACGACCCGATCGAGGACCACCCGGACCGCACCTGGGAGGACTACCTCGCCAACTACCAGCGCACGCTCGTCGCGTCGCTGCTGCACCCGGGCGTCTCACGCTACGAGGTGGCACCGTGGCCGAACCGGATCTTCAACCGGCCGTACCTGCGCGAGGGATCGACGGAACGGCAGCCGATTCCGCCGGAGACGGCGACGAGCTACCTGATCGCGATGAACAGCCTGCGCGACCTCGACCAGCTCGACGTACGCCGAGCGTCAGACGGTCCGCGGATCGGGATCGCGCTCTCGGACACCGCCATGTTCCAGCGCTGGTCCCCCGGCGGCGAGAGCGGACACTACGACGGTCTGCAGGATGCGCTGGCCCTGGAGGGCCGCGAGCAGCTCCACTTCTCCGACTTCTACGGCCTCGCCCTTCCTCCGCTGTACGACGGGCAGCAGGTCGTCCCGGTCCAGCTGGAGAACGTGATCGACACACCCGACGCGCTCGACGACGTCGACGTCCTGGTGCTGAGCTACGAGTTCCAGAAACCCGTTGCCCCCGGCATCCACTACGCGCTGGCCGGCTGGGTCAGTCGCGGCGGCAGCCTGCTGTACGTCGGCGACGGCGCCGACCCGTACCACGAGATCCGCTCCTGGTGGACCGGCCGCTACGCAACCTGTGCCGACCACCTGGCCGAGGCCCTGGGTGTTCATCAGGCCGGACAAGAGCCCACCAGCGCGCCAGACGGCGGCGGTGTGCAGTCGGTCGGCCAGGGCCACGTCCGCTTCCTGCCGAACCACCCAGCCGACTTCACCGAGTCCCCCGACCGCGCGACCGAACTCGTCACCGCCCTCCGCGAACTGGCCGAGGCCGGCGGCCACCCCTGGAAACCCACCAACTGGCTCGCAGTCCACCGCGGCCCCTACCTGATCGGCGCCGTCCTCACCGAGTCCACCGGCACACACGTTGTCGAGGGCAACTACCTCGACCTGCTCGACCCCAACCTGGGCATCGTCCGCCACCGCGAACTGTCCCCCGGCGACCTCACCTGGCTCCGCGACCTGACGTACGACAACGACAGCCTCCTGGCCTCAGCCGGCCGAGTCACCAACTGGCACCAGGACGACACCAAGATCCACTTCACCTGCGAAGCACCAGACGGAGTTCAAGTCGTCACCGCACTCCGCGTCCCGAGCAAACCGTCAACCGTCCAAGCCGACGGCACAAATCTCACCAACCTGCGGTACGACCCCGACGCAGGCATCCTCTGGCTCCACCACCCCGGCACGCCCGGCGGCACCCAACTCTCGATCAGCCTCTGACCTCACACCGCCTGCGGCCGTGAGCGGGCGTCGCTTACGTCGACCTGGTCCGGCGTGAAGCCCTCGAGCATGCCCGCCCGGTGCCCACTCAGCCGGGGACGACCTCGATGCCCGTGATGGCGACCGCGAACCCGAGGACGATCAGGAGGGTGCCGGCCACGAGGCGGTAGCGGAGGGTGGCGACGAGGCCGAGGAGGACGGCGATCAGGCCGACGACCCAGACCAGGTTCCCGAGGAGCATCCGGGAACCCTACCGAGCGAAACGCCGTGGATCCCGCGTCCTCACAGTTCTCTAACAGCGCCTGCACCGGGTGACGTTTCCTCACCAGGAAACGCTACGCTGACCGCAGCACGACCGGGTGAGGGGAGAGCAACGATGTCCGGTGGCAGGCTCAGTCAGAAGGAGCGCCAGCAGATCGCGGTGGGCCTCGGCGACGGACTCGCGTACGCCGAGATCGCGCGCCGCCTCGAACGGCCGACGTCGACGATCACGCGCGAGGTGATGCGCAACGGCGGGCCGACCGGCTACAAGGCCGACGCTGCCCACCGCGCGACCGAACGCCGGGCGCACCGGCCCAAGCAGACGACGCCCCGCGCGAAGGGTGTGCGCTCGCTCGGCCACCAAGGCGACCCCGACACCGTGCGCCAGTACGAGGAAACCTTCACCACCCTGCTCACCTCCCAGGGCCTCCCCAAGATGGCGGCCCGGGTGCTGACCTGCCTGCTCATCGCCGAGGCCGGCAGCCTGACGGCGTCCGAGCTCGTTCACCACCTGCAGGTCAGCCCCGCGTCGGTCTCCAAGGCGATCACGTTCCTCGACGAGCAGGGCCTGATCCGCCGGGAACGCGACGAGCGCCGCCGCGAGCGCTACTTCGCCGACAACGACGTCTGGTACCAGTCGACGATCGCCAGCGCCCACGGCATCGGCCGCCTCGCCGAGACCGCCCGCCAGGGCGTGCCCGTGCTCGGCGCCGGCAGCCTCGCCGCGACCCGCCTGGAGAACATCGCCCGCTTCAGCGACTTCATCAGCGAGACCATCCTCCGCGCCGCCGAGCAGGTCCGCGACGTGCTCCACACCCAGCCGCCGGCCGACCCCAAGTAGTACGCTGCGCAGTAACACATCTAGAAACACTCTAGTTGTTACTGCCCAGCGAAAGGCCGTCCCATGGTCGCCCTATACGTCGATCTGCCGTCCGAGCTGGAAGCGGAACTGTTCGGCCCGGAGGAGCTGGCGCGACTCGAAGGATTCGGCCCGGTCACCCGCCAAGGCGACCGTCTGGACGCCGACATCCTCGTCACCGGATGGGGTTCTCGGTCAATACCGGCCGACCCAGGCCCCCGCCTGAAGCTCGTCGTCCACAGCGCCGGCACGATCCGCCACCTGATTCCCCCGGAACTGCTCGACCGGGTCCGCGTCAGCCAGGCCTCCGCCGGAATGGCGCAATCGGTCGCCGAACTGGCCCTCTTCATGACCATCTCCCGCCTGCGCGACCTCGACCAGATCGACCGGGTGATGACCACGAACCTGCGCGACCACGCCTGGCACAACGCCGACTTCGGCCTCGGCCGAACGCTCGCCGGTACGACGGTCGGCGTGATCGGCGCGAGCCGGGTCGGGCGCGCGTATCTCAAGCTGGTGGTCGCTTCCGGCGCACAGGTGCTGCTCTACGACCCCTACCTCGACGAGCGCGAGGCCAAGGAACTCGGCGCCCGGCTCGTCCCGCTCGAGCTCCTCCTCAGCACGTCGGCCGTCGTCGCCCTGCACGCCCCGGTGACCGACGAGACCCGCCTGATGCTCGACGCCAGGAACCTCGCCCTGATCCCCGACCGCGGCGTCCTGATCAACACCGCGCGGTCCGCCTTGGTGGACACCGAAGCGCTTCTCAAGGAACTGCGCAGCGGCCGGATCAGCGCAGCTCTCGACGTCTTCGACCACGAGCCGCTGCCGGCCGACTCCGAGTGGTGGCGCCTGCCCAACGTACTGCTCACTCCGCACCTCGGCGCACAGACCTGGCACTCGCGCCGGACGCAGGGCGCGATCGTCGTCGACGAGATCCGCCGCTACCTGGCCGGCCTGGAGCTGCGCCACGAGGTCCGCGCGGACACCTACGACCTGATGGCCTGAGCGCACAGGTTTCAGAGAGATCACCTAGGTATTGCGAAACGATACTAGAAATGCCTACTGTGACGGGAAGCGTTTACCGGCCCGATCGTGCGGCCGCCGACAGGAAGTGGTGAAGGACATGCAGCGAGGACTCAAGGCCGCGGCCGCGCTGGCCGTCGCGCTGACGGCAGTGCTGGCCGGTTGCTCCTCCGGAGGCGACGACCAGGCCGAGGGCCAGGATCCGGCGACCGCGACCGGCACCCTGCGTGTAGTGGTGCCGAACTTCTCGGCCGACAACGAGGGCCAGGCGGTCTTCCAGGGCATCGTCGACATCTTCCACAAGACCTACCCGCAGATGAAGGTCGAGCCCGACTTCGTCCCGTACGACAACCTGAACCAGAAGATCTCCACCGCCCTTTCGGCCGGCAGCAACTACGACGTCGTCAGCGCGGGCATCGGCTGGGTCCAGCCGCTGGCCGACCTCGGCGCGATCCAGTCGCTGACCAAGCTCGGCGTCAGCACCGAGGACCTGGAGAAGACGGTCTACCCGGCGTTCGTCCCGCCGATGAAGTTCGACAACGACCTGTACGCCGTACCGGTGGTCGCCAACCCGCGGTTGCTGGCCTACAGCAAGAGCGCGTTCACCGAGGCCGGGCTCGACCCGGCCAAGCCGCCGCAGTCGCTGACCGAGCTGCGCGAAGACGCCAAGAAGCTGACCAAGCGCGACGCCAAGGGCCAGATCACCCGGACCGGCTTCGACTTCTGGGCGCCGGCCAGCAACTACCGTCAGCAGTTCGTCGCGTTCATGGGCGCCAAGGGCGGTCAGATGTTCGCCGAGGACGGCCAGCCGAGCTTCGACAGCCCGGCCGGGACCGAGGCGCTGCAGCTGATCCACGACATGGTCGGCGTCGACAAGTCCTCGACGTACGGCTACCAGAACAGCGCCAAGACCGCGCTCGTCACGACCGGCGAGGCCGCGATGGGCTTCGCCAGCCCGTACGTCGACTGCGGCAAGGGCGGCGAAGGCATCGGGGACAAGTGCAAGGACCTCGTCTACTTCAACCTGAAGGACAGCAAGGAGGTCATGTACGTCGGTGGCCGCGTCGCCGCTGTCGGCGAGGGCACGAAGTACCCGCAGGCCGCGCTGGCGTTCGTCAAGGCGATGCAGGACCAGAAGTCGCAGGAGGCGATCTCCAAGCTCGACGTCGGCGTCCCGATCAGCAGCACCGCCGGGGACAGCGCGTTCGTGAAGGCCAACCCGGCCGGCTCGTTCGCCTGGAAGAACCTGGACAAGGCCGTCTTCGAGTACGGCGGCGCGACGTTCCTCGACTTCCGCAGCAAGTTCGGCCCGTCGCTCGACGAGGTCATCCTCGGCCGCAAGTCGCCGCAGGACGTGCTCAAGGACCTGGACGGTGTGGCCCGCAAATGAGCACCCAGACCATCGATCGCCCGGTCGCGACGGCGACGCCGCGACCGGTCCGGCACCGGCGCAACGGCGTGGAACGGGCGAAGGCCCGCGCCGGATGGCTGCTGCTCGCGCCGTCGCTGGTGCACTCGGTGATCTTCATCGCGCTCCCCGGCCTGATGGCGGTCTACCTGAGCTTCACCAACGCGCGGGTCGCGGGCCAGGGCGAGTGGATCGGCGTGAGGAACTACGTCGACCTCTTCGGTGACGCCGACTTCCTGCGGGCGGTCAAGAACACGCTGCTGTACACGATCGCGGTCGTCCCGGTCGCGATGGGCGTCTCGCTCGCCGTCGCGATCGGGCTCAACCAGAAGATCCCCGGCCGGGCGTTGTTCCGCACGCTGTTCTACATCCCGGTGGTCACCTCGACGGTCGCCGTCGCGGCGGTCTGGCTGTGGATCTACAACCCGGCCGCCGGGCTGGGCAACCAGGTGCTGGCCTTCTTCGGCGTCGCCCGCTCCGGCTGGCTGACCGATCCGGACGTCGCGCTGCCGGCGCTGATGCTGGTCGGCATCTGGCAGGGTCTCGGCGCGAAGATGATCATCTACCTGGCCGCCCTGCAGAGCATCTCCCCCGACCTGCTCGAGGCGGCCAAGCTCGACGGCGCCTCGAGGTGGCAGACCTTCTGGAACGTCACCTGGCCGGGACTGGCGCCCGTGCACTTCTTCGTCCTGGTCACCTCGATCGCCAGCTCGTTCCAGGTGTTCGACCTGATCTACGTGACCACCGGCGGCGGCCCGGCCAACGCCACCAACGTGCTCACGTTCGACATCTTCAGCAACGCCTTCGAGCGGCTGCACATCGGGTACGCCTCGGCCGAGACCGTGGTGATGCTGGTCTTCGTCGGCATCCTGATCAGCCTCGGCCGCCTCAGCCTGCGCAGCAACCGGGAGGACCTGTGAGCTCCGCCGCTCTCACCCGACCAGCTCGTACGCCGGTCCGCCGCGACCGCGAGGACCGGCTGACCCCGGGCCGCATCGTCTTGATGGTGGTGCTCGCGCTCGGCGGTTTCCTGATGGTCGTGCCGTTCCTGTGGATGATCCTGACGTCGTTCAAGACCCTGAACGAGGTCAACGGGTTCGCTTGGCTGCCCGACCACGTCGAGTGGATGAACTACGTCAACGCGCTCAAAGCCGCGCCGTTCGCGACGTACTTCCGCAACAGCCTGATCGTCGTGGTCGGCCAGACCATCCCGGTCCTGCTGTTCTGTACGGCGGCCGGCTACGCGCTCGCGCAGCTGCCGATCCGCGGCCGCAAGGGCATCCTGAACTACTTCATCCTGCTGCTGATCGTCCCGTTCCAGGTGCTGATCGTGCCGCTGTTCCTCGTCGTACGGCGGATTCCGTTGGCCGGGGGCAACGACATCCTCGGCAACGGCGGCACCGGTTGGCTGAACACGTGGGCGGCACTGATCGTGCCGTTCGTGTCGGCACCGCTGTTCACTTTCCTGGCCCGGCAGTTCTTCGTCTCGCTGCCGGCCGAGCTGGCCGACGCGGCCCGGGTCGACGGCGTCTCCGAGATCGGCATCTTCTTCCGGATCATGGCGCCGCTGGCCGCGCCGGCGTTCGTCACGATCGCGCTGTTCAACGTGGAGTCGGCGTGGAACGGGTTCATCTGGCCGCTGGTGGCGACCAGCTCGGAGAACCTCAGGCCGCTGCAGTTCGGGCTGGCGACCTTCGCGCAGGGACAGGGCAGTGTGCAGTGGCCGTTCCTGATGGCGATGTCCGCGCTCGCTACGCTGCCGATGATCCTGCTGTTCGTCTTCGGCCAGCGCTACTTCATCGCCGGTATGGCAACGTCAGGAATCAAGGGATGACAGAGAGGCACTCGATGAGGCTCGCTCCGCTGGACGTCACCGGCCCGCTGGCCGCCCTCCTCCCGCCGGAGGACCGGACGCTCAGTCCGTACACCGGTGTCACCCGGGAGCACTGGATCGCGGTCGCCGACCACCTGCTGACGTCGGCCGACGCGTACCGGTCGCCGGAAGGGGCCCGGATCAACTTTCCCGGCCGCCCGTCCCAGCAGGGCCCGGCGACCGACGGGCTGGAGGGTTTCGCCCGGACGTTCCTGCTGGCCGCGTTCCTGCACGCGGGTGGCGCGGATCGGAACAACCACCTGCAGAAGTACGTCGACGGCCTGGTCGCCGGGACCCGTACGGTCGGTGCCGATGACAACGAGTCCTGGCCCGAGGTCGGGCACGTCGGCCGGACCGGCCAGCCGCACGTCGAGGCCGCCGGGATCGCGCTCAGCCTGCACCTGACCAAGGACGACACCTGGGGCCGGCTCGAGCCGGACGAGCAGGACCAGCTGGCCGCGTGGTTCCGGGCGACCATCGAGAAGGAGCCGTCGCCGAACAACTGGTACCTGTTCCCCGCGACGATCGCGAGCTTCCTCGAAGGCGTCGGCCGGGCCGACGACCAGACCCGGTACGTGCTCGACCGGGCGCTCGGGCTGATCGAGGTCTGGTACCGCGGCGAGGGCTGGTACTCCGACGGCGCCGGCGAGGCGTACGACCACTACGTCGGCTGGGCAATGCACCTCTACCCGGTGTTGCACGCGCACCTGCGCGGTCTGACCGCGCTCACGGACAAGCTCGGCCCGCGGCTCGAGGAGTTCCTGGACAGCTTCGGCCGCACGTTCGACCGCGACGGCTCACCTTTGTACTACGGCCGCAGCATGACGTACCGGACCGCGACCCTCGCGGCGGTCGCCCTCGGCGAAGCGGTGGGTCGGACCCCGTTGACGCCGGGGCAGTCGCGGCGGATCCTCTCGGCCGGGCTGCGCTACTTCGTCGAACGCGGCTCGATCACCGACCACGGCGTACTGTCGCTCGGCTGGCACGGCGAACACCTGCCGAGCATCCAGCGGTACTCCGGCCCGGGTTCGCCGTACTGGGCCTCGAAGGGGTTCCTCGCGCTGATGCTGCCGGCCGACCACCCGGTCTGGACGGCGACCGAGGAGGCGCTACCCGCCGACACCGAGGACCACGTCCGGTCGCTCGGGGTGGGACTGCTGATCCAGAACACCGCCGCGGACGGGCTCGTCCGGGTGCACAACCACGGCAGCGACCACCTGAAGCCGGACGCCGCCGACGCGGGTGCGCCGGATCCGCTGTACTCACGGTTCGGCTACTCGACGCGGACCGGGCCGACGTCGTTGCACGATCCGTCGGACAACGACGTGCAGGTGCGGATCCGGCGGGTGTGGAGTGCGCGCCGGCGGATCCACCGCGTCGAGACCGGTGAGAACTGGGCGGCGTCCTGGCACGCGCCGCGGTTCCCGCAGTTCTCGCCGTGGGAGGGCAGCGACTCGGCGGACGGCGGGCCGGTGTTGCCGTCGGCACGGATCGAGAGTGTGACCGCGGTACGGGGCGCGCTCGAGGTGCGGATCCACCGGCTGATCTGGGTGCCGCCCGCGCTGCCGCTGCGGCTCGGCGGTTGGGCCGTCGCGGGCTCACATCCCCGTGAGTTCGCTGTTTCGCAGTCCGGCACAACGGTCGGCGTCGAGGCCGGTGGGCTTCGGTCCAGCGTCGTCGGCCTGCACGGCTGGGAGTCCGCCGGTACGGCGCCGGCGCCGTACGGGACCGCGTACGGCGAGTGGGCCGTCGTACCGGAACTGCTCGGGACGACGTCGGCCGAGACCACCGTGTACGTCGCGACGGCCTCGCTCAGCGGAGTGCCCGTCGAGGAGACGGTCGATGCCTCGGTCGAGGGCGCGGTGGTCACGGTTCGCTGGCCGGATCGGGAACAGGCCTTCGACCTGGACGCAATTTTCGCCGGGATCAGGTAAGAAGTACGGATGGCGGAGATCGAGGGGGCGCGGCGGAACGGACCGACGCTGCGCGATGTCGCCCGGCACGCGCAGGTCTCGGTCGCGACGGCGTCCCGGGCGCTGACCAGCGACTACCCGGTCGCCGAACCGACCCGGCTCAAGGTGCTGCGCGCGGTCGAGGAGCTCAACTACGTCGTCACCACGCGAGCGGCGAAACGCAACCCGGCGACGTCGCTGATCGCGATGGTCGTCTCGGACGTCGTGTCGCCGCTGCGCAGCCTGGTGGCGACGGGCATGGCCGAGGCGGCCGGTGACTACGGGCGGCTCAGCTCGGTCTACATCACCGGCGGGGACCCGCGCCGCGAGGACCAGGTGTTCTCGCGGCTCGAGGAGCAGGACGACGTCGAGGCCGTGATCGTGGTCGGCGGGGTCGAGGTCACCGACGAGTACGAGCACCGGATGGCCGCGCACGCGCGCGCTCTGCATGCACGGGGATCGCAGCTGGTGCTGTGTGGACGGCCGCCGCTACCGGCCGGCGTACCGGCTCTGGTTGTTGAGTACGACAACCGGGGTGGTGCTTACGCCGCGACGAGTCATCTGCTGTCGATGGGCCATCGACGGATCCTCACGCTGACCGGGCCGGAACGTTCGACGACGACACTCGGTCGGGTCGAGGGGTATCGGCAGGCCCACGCGGACTTCGGGGTCGAGGTCGATCCGGCGCTGGTGATCCCGAGCTCGGCCGATCGCAGCGGTGGGTACCAGAGCTGTCAGCGCGCGCTCGGGGACGAGCTGAAGTTCACCGCGATCTTCGCCCACAACGACGTGATGGCGTCGGGGGCGTTGGCCGCGCTCAAGGAGCACGGCCTCAGCGTTCCCGACGACATCTCACTGGTCGGCTACGACAACATCCCGGTCGCCCAGGAGCTGTCGCCGCCGCTGACCACGGTCTACATGCCCCACGAAGAGATGGGCAAAGCCGCCGTACGCCTGGCTGTCGAACGCCCAGCCCCGGGCTCCGGCCGGGAACGCCAGCTCCTCGGTACGCACATCGTCATCCGCACCTCGGTCCGTCCGCTGACCGCCGGCCGCTGACACGCGGCCGGCTTCAGCGTTCCGGGTCAGACGGCTTCGCTGACCTCCACCAGCTCACGCTCACCGGCGGTCGCGCCGATCTCGTGCCACCGGGTGACCAGCTCGCCGCCGACCTCCGGGCCCCACGTTCCCGGCCCGTACGGCGCCGGCGTCACCGCCGCGTTCAGGATCGGCGCGACGATCCGCCACTCCTGCTCGATCACCTCGGTACTGGCGAAGCGCTGCTGGTCACCGTCCAGAACGTCGTCGATCAACCGCTCGTACGCGTCCTGCCGATGTCCCAGCGCACCGTCGAAGTCGACCGCGAGATCGACCGGACGACTGGTCGAACGACGCCCCGGCTCCTTGGCCTGGATCGAGATCGTCAGGCCGTCCGCCTTGCCGAGGCGGAAGCGGATCAGGTTCGGTGCGGACTCCGCCTGCTGCCGGCGGAACTCGACCACGACCTCGACCGCGTCCACGGGCAACTGCTTGCCGGTCCGCAGCCGGAACGGGACACCGCGCCAGCGATCCGAGTCGATCTCCAGCTCGGTCGCCACGAAGGTCTCCGTGGTCGAGCCGGACGGCACCCCACGTTCGTCGCGATACCCGGCGTACTGCCCGAGCACCGTGCGGCCCAACGACATCGGCCGCGCCTGCTTGAGCAGCTCGACCTGCGCCGTCCGCAACGCGTCGAGCCCGTCGCCGGCCGGCCGCTCCATCGCGAGGTAGGCGACGATCTGCAGCACGTGGTTCTGCAGGACGTCGCGGACGGCGCCGACGCCGTCGTAGAAGCCCGCACGCCCGTCGGTCCCGAAGCTCTCCGACAGCGTCACTTCGACCGCGGCGATGTGCTCGCGGCTCCACAGCGGCTCGAACAACTGGTTGTCGAACCGCAGCGTCCGGATGCCTTCCACCGACTCCTTGCCCAGGTAATGGTCGATCCGGAAGACCCGATCCGGCCCGAAGGCCTGGGTGAGCACCGCGTCGAGCTGCTTGGCCGACTCGATGTCGTTGCCGAACGGCTTCTCGACGACCGCCCGCCCGCGGGCAGCCAACCCGGCGCCCTCGAGCCCTCGGACGACGTCGGTGAAGACCACCGGCGGGGTGGCGAGGTAAAGCACTGGAGTCTGCGCGTCCTCGAGCACCTCAGCGAGCCGCTCGTACGTCCCAGCCTCGGCGTAGTCGCCCGACACCATCGTCAACCGGTGCGCCAGCTCACCGAAAGCCTCTTCGTCGATCAGTCCCCTGGCCTTGAGCACCGACTGCCGGGCCGCGACCACCAGGTCCTCGTCGCTCCACGGGGTCCGGCCGACGCCGACCACCGGGCCGAGCAGCCGCCCACGCCGCGCGAGCTCGTACAGCGCGGGGAAGATCTTCTTCCCGACCAGGTCACCCGTCACACCGAACACGACCACCCCGTCCGCACGCAGCGCCTCGATCACCGAGGACTCAGGGGCTCCAACTGTTTCCATTTTCCGTTCCTTCGACCACACGTCGCACGATCCACACCGGGACTTGACGCCATGGGTAACCGTTTCCCGGCCGAATACCTTCCCGGTACGGCGAGTTCGTGCCGTCAGCGGGTGGCCATCGACGGCAGCCCGGCGCGAAGCGACCGGTTGACCAGCAGGGCGCCGACCAGTGAGACCGCGAAGACGACGCTGAACGCGATCGCGCCGGTGAGCAGACCGGTCATCAACCCGTTGGCGGTGACGATCGCGCCGAGCGCCGGGGCGCCGATGCCCTGCGAGATGTAGCCGACCAGGTAGCCGCCGGAGACCATGCTCGCGCGGTGGTGCGCGGCGGCGTACCGGTTGAGGATGGTCAGCCCGCCGGCGAAGTCGAACGCGTAGCCGATCCCGGCGCAGGCCGACGCGAGGAAGAACACCACGACCGAGTGGGTGGTCCCGGTGACGACGAACAACCAGACCGCGCCGGCCGAGAAGACCGCCCCCAGGATCACCGTGGTCCAGATGTCCAGCCGCTTGGCCAGCAGGGCGGTGGTCGCGATCGAGATCGCGAAGACCGACAGCAGCGCGCCGGTCACCAGGGCGTTGTCGGAGCCCGCGAGCTGGTGCGCGATCTTGGCGCCGAGCGGAAGCACGAGCGAGCCGAGCACGAACGACGAGGCGAACGCGATCGAGCCGGCCGCGAAGATGCCGCGGTTGCCGCGCGGGATGACGATCGCGCGGACCCGCCAGCGCGAGCTGTCCTCGTTCGGCGTGTGCCGTGGCAGTCCGAGCGCGAAGAACGCGACGCCGAGGATCACCACCGCCAGGACGACGAAGGTCAGGCGGAGCGGGTACGGCGCGTACTCGGACAGGCCGCCGCCGACCAGCATCGCGAGGGCGATCCCGAACGCGGACACCGCCGTACCGACTGCCCCGGCGCGCTTCTCGGCACCGGCGGCCGAGAACTCGACCATCGCCACGCTCGCCGGGCTGAGCGACAGCCCGACGCCGAGGCCCATGAAGGCCCGGCCGATCAGCAGCCAGGTGACGTCCCGGGCCAGGACGAACAGCAGGACGCCGACCAGCTCGGCGGCCAGACCGAGCAGCATCGCCGCGCGGCGGCCGATGTGGTCGGACAGGTCACCGAAGACGATCAGCACCGGGATCAGCGCGATCGGGTAGGCGGCGAAGATCCAAGCGACGGTCGTCGAGGTGACACCCCAGTCGGACTGGTAGAGCGGGTAGATCATCGTCGGGCACGCACTGGTCCACAGCGCCAGCGCGACCACGGCGCCGGCGGTCCAGAAGCTGGCGCGCTCACTGAGCGATCGCAAGGGATCCTCCACAAGAGTGCGGCTCGGCGGCCGCTTAGCTGAGTTGAGTTTTTAAAGCTAGCAGTACCTGGATATAGTTTCATAACTCAGCTCGGAGGACGGACAGATGCCCAAATCGCTCGGCAAGGACTCGACCTGCTCGATCGCGCGCAGCCTGGAGGTGCTCGGCGACCGCTGGACGATGCTGATCCTGCGCGAGGCGCTGATCGAGGGATCGACGAAGTTCCAGGAGTTCCGCGAGGCGCTGGGCGTCGCGCCGAACCTGCTCACCCAGCGCCTCGCGTTCCTGATCGACGAGGGCCTGCTGACCCGGCGTACGTACCAGGAGGAGGGCACCCGCTCGCGGGACGAGTACGTGCTGACCGAGGAGGGCCGCAGCCTCAACCTCGTCATCGCGGCGCTCAGCGACTGGGGACGGAACCGGCGCCCGCGCCCGGACGGCACCTCACCCCGGTACGCCGACGAGTCGGGGACGCCGGTACGCCTCGCGTTCGTGACCGAGGACGGCGACCAGGTGGAGGCCGAGCGCCTGATCGCCCATCGCACGCCGGACGGTCAGTTCACCGCCCGCTGACGAACTCGTGCCGATGATGAGGGCACGGTACTGCGGAGGGTTGTCATCGCGGCAGCGGGGAGCCTGCGGTATAGCCGAGCAGCTGGTCGTAAAGGTCGGTGCGCCGATCGCGGTGCAGGTCGTTGAGCTGGTTCCAGATCGGCGCCGTGCGGGCGGCGGTCAGGTCGATGTCGGCGTACACGATCGTGTCCTCGTCCGGGCCGGCGATCCGGTCGATCGGCCAGCCGTTCGTGCCGGCGATCAACGAGTTGCCCATGAAGCCCGCGCCGCGCTCCTGGCCGATCCGGTCCGCGGTGGCGATGAAGACGTTGTTGGCGTGTGCCGCGGTCATCGTCAGGTACGCCGCCATGCAGACGCCGCTCGCGTCGTACAAGGGCGGCGGAGTCCAGACCCAGCCGGTCGGGATGCAGATGATGTCGGCGCCCAGTTGCGCGACGATCCGCGCGGTCTCGGGGAACCAGATGTCCCAGCAGACCAGCAGACCGATCCGGCCGAGCTTGGTGTCGAACACCTGGAACCCTTCGTTGCCTGGGGTGAACCAGAGCTTCTCGGTGTTCCACAGGTGCGTCTTGCGATACCGGCCGATGTAGCCGTCCGGTCCGACCAGTACGGCGGTGTCGTACAGCGTCACGCCGTCGAGCTCGGCCACACAGCCGACGATGTACACGTTCCGCGCCGCCGCGATCCGCGCGAACGACTCGACCGTCGGTCCGTCCGGCACCGACTCGGCGTGGGCGTAGGCCTCGTCGCGGGTCTCGAACACGTAGCCGGTGGTCGCCAGCTCGGGGAGAACGATCAGATTCGCTCCCGCGTCCGCCGCTGCCGTCAGTCGCTGCTCGACCGCCAGGGCGTTGGCCTCGAGGTTCTCGACTCCGACGTACGGCTCGAACTGCACGACCGCGACCCGGACCGGGCTCACCCTCTGCTCCACCTGTGACGCCATGACCTCTCTCCTCCTCACCGGACCTGGTTTCAACTTGAAACCGATTGAGCGAGAGCGTAGGGCAGGTGGTTTATACTTGCAACCACTTAGCCGCGGTTCGCTGCGGCTGCCGGCCGGAGGGACCACGGATGCCGCAGCGCGTGACGCACGAGGACGCGGAGTGCCCGGTCGCCCGGGCGGTCGACGTGATCGGCGACCGCTGGTCGCTGCTGATCGTCCGCGACGCCTTCGACGGCATCCGGCGGTTCAGCGAGTTCCAGCGCAACCTCGGCCTGGCGAAGAACATCCTGTCCTCGCGGCTGCGTGAACTCGTTGCCCACGGCATCCTCGAGATCCGGCCGGGCGCCGACGGCAGCGCGTACCACGAGTACGCGCTGACCCCGAAGGGTCGCGACCTCTTCGTCATCCTGGTCAGCCTGCGCCAGTGGGGCGAGGACCATCTGTTCGACGAGGCCGAACCGCACTCGGTGCTGCTCGACACGGCGGCCGACAAGCCGCTGCGCAAGCTCCAGGTGACCGACCACACCGGTCGGGTCATCAGCTCCGAGGAGGCCGCCGTCCACAAGGTCGGCGAGTAGGGCTCAGACCGGGTTCAGGTAGCGAGATCACGAGCCCGCTGAGTCGGCGATCGCCCGCAGGTCGGCGGCGTACGCTCCGGCGAGCTCGTCGTCCCACGGCTCGTGCTCCGCGGCGAGGGAATCCAGAACGGTTGCGGGCCTGGTCGCGCCGGAGACGACGGACAGGACCGGGGACGATTGCAGGAGGGCCTTCAGTTGCAGGCGTTGGAGTGAGACGCCTCGCTCGTCGGCCTGGGCTGTGAGGCGTGGGGCGAGGGCCGGACTTCGGAGGGGCGAGTAGGCGAAGAACGGGACGTGGTTCGCTTCGCACCAGGCCAGTACGTCGGCCGACTCGCGGCCCATCGCGGTGTGCCGGTTCTGGACGGCATCGATCTGCGTGACGGCCGCGGCCCGCTCGAGGTCGGTAACGGCGACGTTGGAGAGGGCGATCCGGGCGACCTTGCCTTCGTCGCGGAGTGCTGCGAGGGCTGAGATCCCTTCCTCCACTGGTTGTTCGGCGACGTCGACTCTGTGCAGGTAGTAGAGATCGAGAGCACCGAAGATGCGCAGGCTGGTTTCGACGTCGGCGCGGATGCGGGGTTCACTGATGTCGGCGTCCCACGTCGTCGGGCCGGTGCGTGAGTGACCGCCTTTGGTGCCGACGATGACCTGCGTACCGCGAGCCGCGTCTGCGGCGAGTTGAACGGCGGGCCGTCCGCCTTCGTCTCCCCGCTCACCGCGCTGCCGCGCGGACGAGAGCTGCAGTGGCGATCGAGCGCGAATGTTGAGGCCACGCGACGGACAGCTTGGCTGGTGGCGCGTCCGGGACCACGCGGTACGCGATGCCGGCGCGCGGATACCGGCTGACCACCGACTCGGGCAGGAGCGTGACTAGCTCACCCAGTTCGACGAGCTTCAGCAGTTGCGGGAGATCTCGTACGCCGTACTGCCCGATCAGTTCGTCCAACTGACGCTGCAGTTCCAACGGCTCCGGCGACAGCCCGAGGTCGGCCAGCGCGATCTCGGGGCGCGCAGCGAGTGGATGGGCGGCGGCGAGCGCGGCGACGCGGCGTTCGGTGGCGATGGTCTCGGCGTCCAGCCCGGTCCGGTCGAACGGCTCGGGGATCAACGCGGCATCGGCGTACCCATCCCTCAGGAGCTGGGCCTGCTCACCCCACCCGCAGAACTGCACGGCGACCGGTGTCGCGGCCGGGTCCTCCGCGTAGTTGGCCAGGAGCACCTCCAGCATCCCCGCGTCGCTGTCGGCCTTCACCGCGAGCACCAGCTTCGACTCGGCCGCGCGCTGTGCCCGGCGACCGGCGGCATCCAGCGCGGACAGTGCGGCCCGCGCTTCGTCGAGCAGCACCGCGCCGGCAGCAGTCAGTACGACGGCGCGCGTCGTCCGCGCGAACAGCGTGACCGCGAGCTCGTCCTCCAGCTTGCGGATCGCCCGCGAGAGTGGCGGCGGCGAGATACCCAACCGTTCGGCGGCCCGGGCGAAGTTGAGTTCTTCGCCGACGGCAACGAAGTAGCGCAGTGCCCGGGACTCCACGTCGGCCTCCTCGCGGTATTGCCCTGAGGGTAACAACCGGGTCCGCGACGGACCTTCAGCTCAGCCGCTCCCCCGCGCAAGATCGTTCCCATGATCACCGTCACCACACCCACCGGCCAGATCGGCCGCGCCGTCCTCGACCGCCTGCTCGACCGCCCGCACCGCGACGACCTCCGCGTGATCGTCCGCGATCCGGATCGCCTGCCGGCCGACGTCCGTGAGCGCGTCGACGTCGTCCAGGGCTCGCACGACGATCCCCAGGCGCTGGCGAAGGCGTTCGCCGGGACGACGAGCGTGTTCTGGCTCGTGCCGCCGAACCCTCGGGCCACCGACGTCGACGAGTACTACCTGACCTTCGCCCGCGCCGCTCACCAGGCGATCCGGAGTCAGGGCGTACGGCGGGTGGTCGGCATCTCGACTCTCGGGCGCGGGATCGCCGAGAACGCCGGGCTCCTGTCGGCGGCGTTGACCGCGGACGAGCTGATCGGCTCGACGGGCGTCGCCCAGCGGACGGTCTGTGCGCCGTACTTCCTGGAGAACTTCCTCAACCAGGCCGACGCGATCAGGCACGGCGTACTGGCCCTCCCGATCGACCGGGACCGCCGGCTGCGGACCTGCGCGACTGATGACCTCGCTGCTGCCGCGGCGGACCTGCTAATCGACGAGTCGTGGACCGGGCAGAGCGACGTACCGGTGGCGGGGCCTGACAACCTGACGCCGGTGGAGATGGCGCGAGTGCTGTCGGAGGTCCTGGCCCGGCCGGTTCGGTTCGAGCCGATCGACCCAGCGACGTACGAGGAAGCGCTGACTGGCTACGGCATCAGTACTGCTTGGGCCGAGGGCCTTGCCCTGATGGCGAAAGCGCAGAACGAGCAGGCCATCTACGAGAGCGCGGACTTGCGGTGGACGCCGACGAGCTTTCGGCAGTGGTGCACCGAGGCCTTCACACCGGGACCGTGAGGGGGACGCGGAAGTCGGGGCTGTCGTCGTTGAGCAGGACGGACGCTTCGAGGGCGCGGGCGCGGTAGAGGCGGAGGGTCTCGGGGGCCTGCAGCCGTGCGGCGTCGAAGGACACCAGTTCGGGGAAGCGGCTGCTGTAGATCTCGGCGCAGCGGGCGAGGTCGGCGTCGGCGACCTGTTCGGCGTACGCAGTCAGGTAGACGGCCTCGGCCTGGAACAGCGGCACCTGGGAGTCGAAGACGACGATGCCGACCTCGGGGCGCTGGGCGAGGTTGCGCGAGTGGCGGCTGTCGGGGCGGGACACCCAGTAGAACTCGAGGCCGCCGTCGGGTGTGAAGCAGACCGGTGACGCCCACGGGCGTCCGTCGCGATCCGCGGTGGCCAGCGTCAGGTAGTTGTTGGCGTCGATGATCCGGCGCGCGGTGTCCTGTGGGGTCATGGACTCAGCGTCGTACGGCGGTCGAGGGCGCGCATCCGTGGCCACCACGGAGATTAGAGTGCCGGGATGGACTGGCGGGAGTCGATCTCAGCGCGCGAGGCCGAGGTCCTCGCCGCGATCCGGGGGCACCGGTCGAACGCGCAGATCGCGGCCCAGCTGCACCTGTCCGTGCGCACGGTGGAGAGTCATGTCGCGTCGCTGCTGCGGAAGGCGGGCGTGCCCGATCGCCGGACGCTGGCGGTGCTTGCCGACCAAGGCGCCGACTCGGGGCTCCCGGTGTTCCCGACGTCGTTCGTGGGGCGTGAGTCCGAGCGGGCGACAGTGGCGGAGGCCCTGGATGGATCGCGGTTGGTGAACCTAGTCGGCGCGGGTGGGATGGGCAAGACGCGGCTGGCCGTCGAGGTGGCGGCGGGGCTGGATCGGAAGGCGGTGTTCGTCGACCTCGTACCGGTCCGTGCGGGTGGAGTCGGTCAGGCCGTCGCGCGGGCGCTCGGGGTCGTCGAGCGCCCGCCCGGTACGCCGGCTGACGCGGTGGTCGACCAGCTGCGGACGCAGGACACGCTGCTGGTGCTGGACAACTGCGAGCACGTCATCGCGGAGGCCGGTGAGTTGATCGCGCGGATCCTCAGGGCGTGTCCGCGGGTGACGATCCTGGCGACCGGCCGGGAGCGGCTCGCCGTACCCGGTGAGCGGCTGGTGCGGGTGCCGCCGCTCGGTGCGGAGGCCGAGCGGCTCTTCCTCGACCGGGCCCGCGCGACCGATCCGGAACTCGTGGCCGAGCCGGCCGCGGTCGAGCGCCTGTGCGCCGGGCTCGACGGGATGCCGCTGGCGATCGAACTGGTCGCCGCGCGCGCGGCCTTCCTCGGGGTGGACGGCGCTCAGGCCGCGCTGGACGATCTGCTGCGGTTGATCTCCGGCGGGCGAGGGCCCGATCAGCGGCATCACTCGCTGCAGGACGTGATCGGCTGGAGCCTGGACCTGCTGGACGACGAGGAAAGGCTGCTGTTCCGGAGGCTGGGGGTGTTCGTCGGCGGGTTCGATCTGGACGCTGCGGCTGCTGTCAGTCCGGAGCTGAGCGTCGGGGCGGTCGCCGATCTCGTCGGCCGGTTGGCCGACCGGAGCCTGGTGGTTCACCGCCGGGTCGGTACGACGACGCGGTGGTCGCTGTTGGAGACAGTCCGAGCGGTCGCCGTCCACCAACTGAGCGAGAGCGGTGAGGACATCGGGCCGCGGTACGTGCGGTGGGCCGCAGACACTGCCACCCGGCTGGAACAGCTGGCTCCCCCGGAGTTCGATGTGGTCGCTGACGATCTGCGGAACGCACTCGCCCAGGCCGCGCCGGACAGTACGGCGTACCGGCTGGCGAAGTCGTTGGCTCGGCTCAGTTTCAGGCGTGGGCTGGTCGTGGCTGCTCGGGACCTGTACTGCGCGGCCGCGGAGCTCGATCCGGCGGTTGCGGCCGCGGACCTTGCCACGGCTGCCTCTGTTGCGCTCGCGACCGCCGACGGCGAGACCGGCTACCGGCTGTTGCTGCAAGCGGCTGGTCGGGCCGAGGCTGCCGGCGACCGGGCCGCGCAGGCTACGGCTCTCGCGGCGGCGGTGGTTGCGGCGACGCGGTTCTCGATGTCGTTCGTCGAGCCGGTCGCGCACGAGCGCATGACCGAGTTGGTGGCGGAGGCGTCCGCACTGGCCGATGCTTCCACCGTGCCACGATCCGCCGACCCGAGCGACGTCCGATCCGACGGTCCGAGCGGCGCCCGATCGGCCGCCGTACTGGCGACGGCCCGGGCGTGGGCCGCCGGCCGGACCCGGCTCGACCCCGATCTCGACCTGTCGCGCGACGCGGTCGCGGCCGCTCGCCGGTCAGGCGACGATGCGCTCGTACTGGGCGCGCTCGACGCACTCGGCACCGCCTTGGCCAACGCCGGCCGGTTGCGGCAGGCCCATCGGCTGTCGGACGAGCGACTCCGGCTGGCCGCCACGGCATCCCGGGACGAGCCGGCGATCGTGGGCGAGCTGGTCGACCTCTTCCACGTCGCGTCCACCTCGGCCCTCGCGGCCGGCGACCTACCGGCCGCTGCGGCGATCGCCGAACAGGCTGCCCGCCACGACGCCGTCGGCACGCATCCCGCGATCATCGCGCCGAGGTTGATCCGGCTCCACGGGTTGTCCGGCAACTTCGACGAAGCTCTGGCTCAGGCGGACGTGCTGTGGGACGGCTGGCTGTCCGCCGGTGTGGTGTCCGAGCTCTCGTCGTTCCACGGCGACTGGCCCTCGTCGGCGGTCTCGATCGCGGCGCTCGTGCACGGCGTCCGTGGTGACGTCCCGCACTTCGAGGAGTGGCGGTCGCGTGCCCTCCGCGTGGCGCACGTGGCCGACGCGGCCGATTCACTCGCGCTGGCGGCGCCCGCGGCGTTCACCGACGCGCGCGTCGCCGTTCACACCGGCCGGTACGACGACGCGCCGCGTCTGGTGGCCGCCGCGCACGCGGACTTCCTGGAGAAGTGGTGGATGCCCTACGCCTACGCCGCCGGGGCCGAGCTGGCGGTGGTCGCCGGTCTGCCGGACGCCGCCGACCGGCTCGACCGAGCCGGACCGGCCGCGAAGGAGAACGACTGGGCGGCGGCATGCCTGGCCCGCGCGACTGCCCGTCGTACCGGCGACTTGGAGCTGATGGCCGACTCGGCAGCGCAGTGGGAAAGACTCGGTGCCCGGTTCGAGCGCGCGGTCACGCTGCTGCTGATCCCCGAGCGGGTCGAGGAGGGCGCCGCCGAGCTCGCCGCCCTGAAGGTGCCGCGAATTCAGTAGCCACCACGGATTCCTGACCGGCCGCCGCCGAGCAGGCTTGGGGCAACAACCAAGCCACCTGGAGGAATCATGGGAACCGTTGCCTCGGCCATGTCGATGTCGCTCGACGGGTACGTCGCCGGGCCGCACGACAGCCGCAAGAGCCCGTTCGGCGAAGGCGGGGAGGTCCTGCACCACTGGCTCGGACCGACCGCGACCGCCGCCGACCGAGCGGTGCTGCAGGAGATGGTCGACGGCTGCGGCGCGATCATCATGGGCCGTCGGTCTGCACGGCGCCACCGCACCCCAGCAAGCCCTCGCCGCGGGCTTGCTCGACGAGTTCCAGGTCCACCTGGTCCCGATTCTGCTCGGCGGCGGGGTCCGCCTCTTCGACCTCCTCGGCGCCGACCCGGTCACCCTCACCCGCGACCGCGTCGTCGAAGCCGGCAGCGGTGTCACCCACCTCCGCTTCCAGGTCAACCGCCAGGCGTCCAGCCGGTCAGCAGCTTGAGGGCGTGCTCAGACGGCGTACCGGGCTTGGCGAGGTAGACGAAGAGCGCCTGGTCGGGGTCGCCGGGGAAGGTGACGACCTCGGACTCGAGCGTGACGTCGCCGACGACCGGGTGGTGCAGGCGCTTGGTGCCGTGGCTGAACTCGACGACCTTCTGCTCGGCCCACCACTTACGGAAGTGCTCGCTCTTGATCGACAGCTCGCCGACCAGCTCGGTCGTCTTCGGGTCGTCGGGATACCGCGCCGCGTCCATCCGCAGTGCGCCGACTAGCTCGGCGACCACACGCTCCCACTCGTCGGCCCAAAGCAGCCGGGCCGACTCGTCGAGCAGGACCCAGCGCGCCGCGTTGCGGTGCTTGGCCGGCATCGTGTTGAAGTCGGCCAGCAACGCCCGTGCCGACCGATTCGCAGCCAGTACGTCGGTACGACGGCCAAGCACGTACGCCGGTGCGTCCCCGAGCTGCTCGATCAGCGCGAACACCCCCGGCCGCACCACCTGCCCAGAGCGCGGCGCGCGGGACCGCGCAGGACGCGCGCGTACGGCGACCGTCTCCAGATAGTTGCGCTCGGCCCGATCGAGCTGCAGCGCACCCGCGATCGCGTCCAGCACCGCGTCGGACGGCTCGATCGGCCGGCCCTGCTCGAGGCGCGTGTAGTAGTCGACGCTCACCCCCGCGAGCCGCGCCAGCTCCTCGCGGCGCAGCCCGGGGACCCGTCGCTTCTGCTCGTCCAGGATCCCGAGCGCGGCCGGATCGAGCGCGGCACGGCGTGCGCGCAGGAAGTCTCCCAGCTCTTCGTTACGGGTCATACAGCCATCATCCACCGACAGCACAGCCCGGTACGGCGGCTGCCTGGCCCTCCGCGTCCTAGGCAGCGGCGGGCCTGCTCCGGCGCCCATCGAGCCGATCGAGCGACCTTGACTGGATGCCGTCAGCAACAAGCTTCCCAAGGGAGAACTTCCATGTCCACCTGGCTCATCACCGGCGCCACCTCCGGCTTCGGCCGTCTCGTCGCCGACCGCGTCCTCGCCGCCGGCCACCCCGTGATCGCGATCGGCCGCCGCCGCGACCGCCTCGACGACCTCGTCGCCTCCGCACCCTCCGGCCGGGTCACGCCGATCGCGCTCGACGTCACCTCCCCCGAGGCCGAGCAGGTGATCGCCGACGCCGTCCGTACCGCGGGCGGGCTCGACGTCGTCGTCAACAACGCCGGCTACGGCCTGTTCGGCGCGATCGAGCAGACCAGCGCCGAGGCGGCGAAGGCGATCTTCGACACCAACGTGCTCGCCAACCTCGCCGTACTGCGCGCAACCCTGCCCGCGATCCGCGCCTCCAAGGGCCGCGTCATCCAGCTGTCGTCGCTGGTCGGATCGTTCTCCTGGCCGTCCTCCGGCCTGTACTCCGCTTCGAAGGCCGCGGTCGAGATGTTCAGCGAGGGCCTCGCCCACGAACTGGCTCCGACCGGCGCGAAGGTGACCGTCATCCAGCCCGGCACGTTCGCGACGGAGTTCGTCGGTACGGCGCACGTCGTACCGCCGAACGAGACCTACCAGCCCACGGTCGGCGTGTTCCTCGAGCAGATCTCGCAGCTCCCCGCCGAAGCCCTCGGCGACCCGAACACGGTCGCCGACGCGATCCTCACCGTCGCGACCATGGACGAACCGCCGCTGCGCCTCGCCGTCGGCCAGGACGCTGTCGACGCCATCCGCACCGCCCTCCGGTCCCGCCTGGCGGAACTCGACCAGCGCTGAGACACCGGCAGCTGGTGACACCACGTCACTAGGGCGACCAGCACGACACCGACATACTGGAACGGACCGACCAGGCCTCCAGAATGCGGGCACAGTGACCTCCGAGCACGCGGCGAACGGATCCAAGGCGACCCTGCGGCGCCTGAATCTGTACAAGCTGCTGCCGTTCGTCGTCGCCGGCGGCGTGCTGCACGTCGCGACCGACGCGCAGAACTGGTGGCACGCGGTGATCCTCGGCGCCGGTGCCCTTGCCGGTGTCGTGGCCTTCGTCCGGTGGGCCGGCGGCCGCCTGATGACGGTCGCCGTGCCGTGTCTGGTCGTCGCCGGCGCCGTCTGGATGTTCGGCGCGGCCGTCGGCGAGAGCGGCGGGGCGTTCATCGGGCTCCTGATCGTCGGGCCGCTCGTCGTACCGGATCTGAAGCGGCATCGGCTCGCCGCGGCGATCGGACTGGTCGTCTTCGTCGCCGTCGTCGGCTCGGCCAAGCTGTGGTTCGCACCGGAGGACTTCCGTGGCGACCTGATCAGGTTCGTCCTGCTCCCGGCCGCGATGACTGCCGTCGTGGTCGGGCTGAGGTTCCCCAACCGAGGCTTCTACGATGTCGTCCGCGATCTGGAGGAGACGCGCGAGCGTGAGGCCGAGCTGGCGGTGATGCGCGAGCGGGTCCGCTTCGCGGGCGACCTGCACGACATCCAGGGGCACACCCTGCACGTGGTGAAGCTGAAGGTGGCGCTCGCCCAGAAGATCCTCCGGTCCGACGCGACGCAGGCCGAACAGGAGCTGCGCGAGATCCACGCGCTCGTCGTCGACACGATCAACCAGACCAAGGCTCTCGCGTACGGTCAACGCCGGCTGAACCTCCAGGCCGAGCTGGAGAACGCGAAGAACCTGCTCGAGGCGGCCGGTGCCGAGGTCGCGATCGAGCGCGACGGCGAACCCGACCCGGGATGGAGCGACCCCTTGAGCCAGGTCCTGCGCGAGACGACCACCAACATCCTGCGTCACGCCCAGGCCCGGAAGGTGCGGATCGAGCTCGGCGCGACCGGCCTGGTGATCACCAACGACGGCGCCGACGGCGACCGCGTTCCCGAGCTGCGCGGCCTGGCCGGCTTGCGGGAACGCGTCGTCGACGCCGGCGGCACGCTCGTCGCCGAGCAGCACGGGGAGACCTTCCGTACGGCGGTGGCCTTCGGCAACAGGTTGTCGCGATGATCACGATCGTGCTGGCCGACGACGAAGCGCTGCTGCGCAAGGCGCTGGCGATGCTGCTGCCGATGGAAGGCGAGATCCAGGTCCTCGCCGAAGCCACCGACGGCGCGGAGGCTGCCGCGGCGACCTTGCGCGAGCGCCCCGACGTACTGGTCATCGATCTCGAGATGCCAGGCACTGACGGCCTCGCGGCCGTCGCCACGATTCGGCAGACCCTGCCCGATCAAGCCGTGCTGATGCTGACCCGGCACGCGAAACCAGGCGTGCTGCGGCGCGCGTTGAAGCTCGGCGTCCAGGGCTTCGTCAGCAAGTCCGCGGAGCCGGCGCACATCGCGTCCGTGATCGGCCTCCTGCACGAGGGCAAGCGCTGGATCGACCCGGAGGTGTCGGCGCGGGCGGTCATCGACGACAACCCGCTGACCGACCGCGAGCTCGACGCGCTGCGACTGACCAGCGAGGGGTACGCCGTCGCCGACATCGCGACCCGGCTGTTCCTTGCCGAAGGCACCGTTCGCAACTACCTGTCGAACGCGATGCGCAAGACCCAGGCCAAGAGCCGCCACGAGGCAGCCCGGTACGCCCGCGAGCACGACTGGCTGTAAGTGACGTGGTGTCACATCGAACCCCTGACACACCTCACACCAGCTTGTGACGCTGCGACACTGTGGCCGCGGGCCCGCATCGACTGGAATAGATGCATGGCCTCCACCGCAGTGATCGAAGTCGAAGGACTCAACCTCGCGTACGGCGATTTCCACGCCGTCCGGGACCTCTCGTTCCACGTCCGTCAGGGCGAGCTGTACGCCCTGCTCGGCACCAACGGCGCTGGCAAGACCTCCACGCTGGAAGTGATCGAAGGCCACCGCGCGCCCACCTCGGGCTCGGTCAGCGTCTTCGGCAGCAGCCCCCGGAACCGGCAGGAGATCCGGCCCCGGATGGGGATCATGCTGCAGGAGAGCGGCTTCTCCCCCGATCTCACGGTCCGCGAGACCGTGCACCTGGTCGGCCGGCTGTCGCGGCGGACCGACGACGTCGAGCGGGTGCTCGCGGTCGTCGATCTCGTGCACAAGGCAACGACCCGGGTCTCGCAGCTGTCCGGCGGCGAGAAGCGGCGACTCGACTTCGCCACCGCCGTGTACGGCGCTCCGGAGCTCGTCTTCCTCGACGAGCCGACGACCGGGCTGGACATCCAGTCCCGCGACGCGTTGTGGGACGCCGTCGACCGGCTGCGCGAGGATGGATCGACCGTCGTACTGACCACGCACTACCTCGAAGAGGCGCAGCAGCGGGCCGACCGGATCGGGCTGATGCACAAGGGCACGTTCTACCGCGAGGGAACCGTGGTCGAACTCACCAGCACCCTGCCGGCCGTCATCTCGTTCCGGCTGCCCGACCAGGCTCCGCCGCCGCCGTTGAGCACGACGCTCGACGACCGCGGGCACCACCGGATCGAGACCTTCGGGCTCGAGCAGGACCTGCGGACGCTGCTCAACTGGGCGCACGGCGCCGGCGTACCGCTGGCCGAGCTCGAGGCCGGACCGACCCGGCTCGACGACATCTTCCGGTCGATCGACCGCGGCTGACCAGCTTCCGCAGACAAGGACATCTCATGCTCGACATCGCCCGGAGCGAACTCGCTCAGATCTTCCGCAACCGCTCGATCCTCATCAGCAGCTTCCTCATGCCCGTGGCGGCCAGTGTGTTCTTCGTCTGGCGCCGCGAGATCTTCGCCTCCGTCGGTCAGGGATTCATCGCCGCCCTGGTCGTCTTCACCATCGCCGCCTTCGGGCTCTACGGCAGCGCCGTGACCTCGCTGGCCGGACGGCGGCAGAACCTGTTCCTCAAGCGCCTACGGTCCACCTCGGAGAGCGACACCGGGATCCTGGTCGGGATGGTCCTGCCGGCGACCGTCCTCGCCGGGATCCAGACGATCCTCGTCCTGGTCATCCTCGGCGTCGTCACCGGCTCGCCCACCGACATCGTGCTGGTGGTCATCGGCGCACTGCTCGTGCTCGCCATGATGATCGGCCTCGGTCTCGCGACCGCCGGCGTGACCCGCTCGCCCGAGCACGCCCAGGTGACCACGCTCCCGATCAGCATCGGCGTGATCGCGATCGTCAACTGGGTCGCGATCTCGGGCAGCGAAGACCTGACCGTGCTCAAACGCGCGCTCCCCGGCGGTGCGGCCACCGAGTTGCTCACCCGCGCCTGGGACGGCGGCGTACCGGGCGCCGATGTGCTGGTGCTCGTCGCGCCGACGCTGGCCTGGGTGGTCGTCTCGGCCGCCCTCGCGATCAAGTACTTCCAGTGGGATCCCCGTCGCTGAGTCCGGAAAGGACCTCTCATGCCGTACGCCGAAGAACCGACCCTCGCCGAAGACCTGCTGCTCCTGCTCTTCCAGCCGAAGTCCGGCACGATCGCCGGTGAGGGCACTCTGTACTACGCCCTCGGCGGCGCCGTGCTCGCCGACCTCGCACTGCACGAGCACGTGACGCTGGCCGAGTCGTCCGGGAGCAAGCTGGAGACCACCAGCGACCGCTTCCCCGCCGATCCCAGCCTGCGGTCGGCCTGGGACTACATCGACGAGAAGCCGCGCCGGGTCCAGACCGTGCTCGCCTCCATCGGCCCGGCCCTCCGCGGACCGTTGCTCGAGCGCCTGATCGAGCGCGGCGACATCGAACGGTTCGAGCGCAAGACGCTCGGCCTGTTCACCACGAAGGCCCTCAGGGAAGGGCAGAACGGACGGCGGGCCGAGCTGCTCGCGTCGGTTCGGGAAGCGCTCGTGGACGGCGTCGAACCGACGGCTCGCGTCGCCGCGCTGGCGGCGCTGATCTCGGGCAGCGGGACGCTCCCGCAGTTCCATCGCGAGATCCCGTGGAACTCCGCGGTCATCGCGCGCGCCAAGGAGTTCGAGCAGGGCAACTGGGGTGCGGGCGCGGCCGCCGAAGCCGTCACGCGCACGATCACCGCCACCATCGTCAGCAACGCCGTCATCGCGGCCACCGTGCTCCCGCAGCAGTGAACTTCGACCATCGTGCTCACCTCGACAAGGACCAGCCACCCGTCGCACGAACGGCTGGATCAAGTGATCACAGGTTGCCCGAGGCCACGTTGCGGCCTCGGTCGTCGAGGACCCGGAAGGCCGTGGCGTCCGGCCGCAGGACCGAGGAGTTGAGATTGCAGTGCATCTCCCGGTCACCGGTGCCGATGAACTCCCCCGCTGGTGCCGCCCGACCGTCCGCGGTCACGACGACCACCCGGTAGGTCTGCCCATCAGCGAACCCGGTCGCGGTCAGCTTGATCTCCATTCCCCAGGTGTGCGGTACGACGTCAGCCGTCGACCGTACGGCGGGATCGGCGACCGCGACCGAGACCGGTTCGAGCGGGATCTCCGGCGGCTTCGGCGCGAGACCGTACCCGAGAGCCGCTCCCCCGGCGCCGATCACCACCACGGCCGCCGCGGCGACCAGCCGGCGTCCGATCGGACGACGGCGGCGCGGCTCGTTGTCGATCGCGGTCAGGATCGACTCCTCCAACCACGCCGGCGGCATCGGGCGCTCAGCGCCCAGCCGGTCGGGGTCGACCATCCGCAACGGCCGGGCGAGCGGAGCGATCGCCGCGAGTTCGACCCGGCACTCCGCGCAGCCGTCCAGGTGCGCCTGGACCGCGGTCGCCTCGGCGGGAGTCAGCTGGCCGAGCGCGTACGCGCCGAGCAGCTCGCGCAACGCCCTGTGCTCTTCGGGGTTCACAGCTCGACTCCCATCTCGTCCATCGCCAGCCGTAGGGCCTTGAGTCCGTAGAAGACCCGGCTGCGCAGGGTCCCGACCGGGACTCCCTGCTCGGCCGCGACCTCGGCGTACGGACGTCCTCGAAGGTACGTCTCCACGAGGGCGCTGCGCGCCTCGGGCCGGATCCGCTGCAACGCCTCCTCGATCAGCCAGCCGGTCACCGTCCGGTCGTCGTCGGCGGCCGTCGACGGACCGATCGCGGTCAGTACGTCGAGCGGCTGCGGGCTGACCGGCCGCAGCGAGCGCCGGCGCGCCTCGTCGATCACCACGTTGCGGGTGATCGCGAACAACCACACCCGCAGGCCGGCGAGGGACGGATCGTAGCGGTCCGCCGCTCGCCAGGCCCGCAGGAAGGTCTCCTGCACCACGTCCCGTGCAGCGCCCTCGTCGTCCAGCTGCCGCAGCGCGTAGCGGTACAGCTCGGCACCGTGCTCCGCGTAGGCAGCGCGGATGCCGTCCTCACGACTCAGGTCGTGCACGGTCCTGTTCATCGAGCGGCGAAGGCCAGACCGACGACGTCGCCCAGGCCGAGCGCGAGCATCGGGGTCGCCCGGCCGGTCCGCAGGTCGACCTTGACCAGCTTGGTCCCGGCCAGCAGCCCACTGGTCCGTACGGCGGCGATCGCGGTGTAGTCGCGAGCGTCGTACGAGCCGGTCGTGCGGGCCCGGCCGTCGATGTCGAAGCCGTTGACCGACGTGATGTCGAAGCCGAGTCGGCCGACGCTGAAGAGCTGGCCGGTGTTCGGCGACACGGCCGGCGTACGGCCCGGCAGTGAGCCCTGGGTGACGAGTGTGTTCTTGCCCGCGTCCAGTCCGTACAGGCCGGTGGTGGTCGCGCCGGCGAAACTGTCCGTGTACGCCGAGGCGGCGACTCGCGGCTTGCTGCTCCCGGTGGCGTAGGCCAACGCCGTGTCGACGCCCGCGACGGCGCCGGTGTCGGGGTGCAGGCGCAGGTTGCGGCCCGACTCGGTGACGACGCGGATCCGGTCGACGGTCGGGTTGAAGTCGAAGCCCACCGCCGTACCGACTGCGCCGGCGGCCGGCGTACCGACCGCGGTCGCTTGACCGCTGCGCGGGTTGAGCTTGTAGAGCTGGCCCGACTTGCCCAGCGCGTACAGCTCCTTGGTCGCCGGGCGGGTGTCGATCCCGACCAGGCGGTCACCGTGCTTCAGGCCGCGCACCTTGACCCGGTGCTCGGTCAGCAGCGGCCGCTCGGCGTCGCGAACACTCAGCGACCCCGATGCCTCCAGCAAGTAGATCGAGGCCCCGCCCGATCGCTGCGCCGACGCGGCGGCCGGCTGGACCGCCACCAGACCACTGGTCGCCGCCAGTCCGAGAGCGACGAGTACCGCGGAAAACTTCCTCATGTCCGGCTCCTTGTTCGACAACAGAACGCCGGTGAGTACGTCGACCACGTCGACGGCGTTCAAAGGTCGTGCAAGGAGTTCGGGCCCGGCAGTGCTCCGGGTGGGTGCGCCGGCCGAGTTTCTGGCGGCGCACCCACCCGGTGGGTCAGCGCTTGCTGCGGGCCGCGAGGCCTTCCGCCGTACCGACCAGCATCACCGAGGCGATGACCGCCACGACGAAGCCGAGCACGTTCAGCTCGAAGATGCCGCCGGTGCCGAGGATGTTCGCGATGACGCCTCCGATGACGGAGCCGGCCAGGCCGAGCAGCAGGGTCCAGAGCAGGCCCAGCTTCTGCTTGCCGGGGGTGAACAGGCGAGCCAGCGCGCCGATGACGAGTCCGGCGACGATGAATCCGATCATGCTGCGATCCTCCACAGGTCCGGGCCGCTCCAGGTGCGGCCCCACGACACCAACTCAACCAGTTCCGGGGCGCACAGCCATCGAGGCACGGCCCGACCGGTCCCCGGCCGGTCCCCTGATTGGACCCTGACTACTTCGGCCGCCGCGTTGATCGACCGGGCACTGCACTGGTTCAGCTCAGGGGCGCGGCGGCCAGTCGTTGACGTCCGGTGGGGAGAAGCCGACGCGGCGGACGAACCAGTACCAGGAGAACGCGTCGGTGACCGCGTTCGGTGGGTTGCGGTGGACGGCGCGTTCCAGGTGCATCCAGGACTCCGGGAAGCTGGTGTCCGGGGCGTTCTTCAGGGCGGGGAACAGGGCCTTGATGCTGCGGTGCGCGCTGTTGCGGTGGGCTCCCCAGACTCCGCTCATCGCGCGGTGCACCCCGGCGTACTGGATCGCCTTGTAGGAAAGGCAGAGCTGGCCCAGGCTGTTGCGTGGCCGGGTGTCTCCGGGGGCCACCCGCGCGGCCAGGTTGTGCAGGTGCTGGTAGAGGTCCCAGGTCATGTTGTAGTGGCCGGGCGGTCCGTCGTCGCGGCCGTTGCCGCGCAGACCGTTGCGTGCCTTCAGGTACGACGCGATCTGCGCGCGGGCCTCGGCCGAGGCGTCCCGGTCACCCTTCGCCACGGCGTGGATGTGGTACGGCCAGTCGCCCTGGGCCGGGGTGCGCAACCAGGCGGCGAAGCCCACCATGCGCAGGGCGACGACCGCTCGCCCGCGGCGCGCGGGGGTCAGGTCCCTGGCGCGGAGATCCACCACGCCTCCGCCGTCGTGGGTGCCGGCCGACTTGGCCACGCCGCCCTTGTTGTACGAGCCCTGCGTGACGACGAACGAGAAGTCGGCGATCTGCTCGGCCGCCTCGATCATCGCCCAGGTCCGCCGGTTGACGTTCGTGCGCCCGCGATGGGCGAACGGGAAGTCCTCCTGCCAGGCCATCAGCTCTCGACCTCCTTCGGGTAGTCGACGCCGTCCCCGGTGTCCGGTCCGGGCGGCGCCTCGACCTGGTCGTCCTCGGCGTACTCGGTCTCCTCGAGCACCGGCAGCAGTGCGTCGTCGGCCGGCTCGTCCGGGGAGGGCTGCAGTGGTTCGTTGATCTCGACCACCTCGACGTCCTCGACCGGTCCGGCTCCCCCGTCGCTCGCGGGTCCGGGCGGTGGCGCCGGTGGGACCACCGGCGGCGGACTGCTCTGTTGCGTCGGCGTGGTCGTCTCGCCGCCGGGCAGGCCTTCGAGCAGGTCCTGCGCCTTGCGGTCGATCAGCCGGGTGAACGCCTGCTGGGCGAACCCGAACACCAGCGCGTACGCCAGGATCTGCCCCTGCGAGTCGAGCACCGACAGGCCGGGGACGAACTTCCCCTGGATCGCCACCAGCGCGAGGATCGCGGTGAACGCGCCGAGCGGGATCTTCAGGAACGCCAGCGCGACCGGTACGTCGTACGGCGTGGACGTGCCCTTCAGATGCCGGACCGACAACGCCGCCGACATCGCGCCGCCGAGCGATCCCAGCATCGCCACCACGACGACGTCGGCACCGACCGGTACGACGCCCGCGCCGGCCCGGGTCGGACAGTTCAGGCCCACCACCCGGGAGACGCCCTCGGCCGTGGTCTCCTCGTTGGGAAAGCACAACGGGATCCAGTCGGGCCGGCGCGAGACGACGACCACGGCGATCACGACCAGGACGAAGACGCACATCGCCGAGATCAGGACGACGTTGCGGAAGTTCCGCAGCCGGGCGTGCTCGAGGTCCAGCTGCTCGTAGCTGTCGTCGATCAACCGCCGCAGGCCGGGCCGGATCCGGTCGACCGGTCCGGGACCGTTCAGCTCGGCCGGCCACCGCTCGGCGGCCACCAGCCGCGCGTCGTCGCGCCGCAGTACGCGACGTGCTCTGGCCAGGGCGACCGGCACCTCGGCCCGCAGTTCGGCCTCGTCCATCAGGTCGACCATCTGCGCACGCGCCGAGTGCAGGTTGTGGAACGCGACGTCGACCAGCGTGCCGCGCCACCAGTTCCCCCAGCGGCGCGGCATCGGGTCGTGGCGCAACGCCGCCGCCCGCGCGTTCTGCGCGAGGTCCGCGACTCCCTCCGCGACGGCGGTCTGCGCCGGGCTCAGGTCACCGGCCCGCGCGACGTTCAGCCGGATGAGCAGGTTGTCGGCCTCGACCGCCACCCGCTGCACCCAGATCCGCCGCCGCGGCCGGACTTCTCTCAGTTCTGGCATCACGAAGACATCCCCCCACCCCGAGAAACTCACCCCGAGAACTCACCCCGCTTCAGAAGCTACCGGCCTCCCGCCGGCAAATCATCACCTCGGCGCGAATTCGGCAGCGGCCGAAAAAAGATCTGCCGGTCGGTGTATCAACGGCGGCCTCGGTGCCTCCGAGTCAACGAGGGACCCGTTCGGGGGGAGGGTCCGGGGCGCTGGCGTGGCACGAAGTCCGTGGGAGGGAGGGACTTCGCGCCACGTCGGCGATAGTGTCCGTGCACGACAACAGGGAGGACGGCGAATGCGCGACGACCCGGCCGTCATTCGCATGGTCACCGGCGCCCGCGACGGCGACCGGGGGGCCTGGGACGACCTGGTGGAGCGGTACGCGCCACTGGTCTGGACGATCTGCCGGCGCTTCGGGCTGACGCCCGCGGACATCGACGACGTCGGCCAGAGCGTGTGGCTGCTGCTGGTCGAGCACCTGCCCGGCCTGCGCGAACCGGCTGCCCTGCCGGGGTGGATCGCGACCACGACCCGCCACGAGTGTCTCCGGGTGGTGCGCGTCGGTCAGCGGACCGAGCCGGCCGACCCCGTCGAGCTGCTCTCGGCGACGCCGTACGACGAAGTCTCCCTTGACGAAGAGATCCTGCTGCACGAGCGCCGTACGACGGTCCGGGCCGCCTTCGGTCAGCTGTCACCGCGGTGCCGGTTGCTGCTCTCGATGCTCGTGCAGGATCCGCCCGCCGTGTACCGCGAGATCAGCGACAAGTTGCACATGCCCATCGGCAGCATCGGCCCGAACCGGGCCCGCTGCCTGGACCGGTTGCGCCAGACCCCTGCACTGGCCGCATTGATCGGATCCCCCAACGAGCGCCCCATCGAGGACGGAGGTGAGCAGCATGGATGACCAGTGGTGGACCGACGACGACCAGCTGCTCGAGGTTCTGCAGGATGCGCTGGCCAACGCGCACGACGTACCGCCGAGTCTCGTCGCGGCCGGCAAAGCGGTGTACGCCTGGCGCACGATCGACGCCGAGCTCGCCGCGCTGACCTACGACTCCGCCTGGGAACGCGAGGCGGTGGACGTCACGCGCACCGGCGAGACCGCGGCGCTGCGCCGGCTCACGTTCGCCTCGGACCTGGTGAGCATCGAGCTCGAACTGACCCCGGACGAGCTGCTGGGCCAGCTCAGTCCCCCGCAGGGCGGCACGGTGACGCTGGTCGCCGGCTCGGACGACCTCGGGACGACGACCGTCGACGAGTTCGGGTTCTTCGTGATCCGGCCGGTGCCGAGCCATCCGTTCCGCATCACCTGCCGCACCGACTCCGGTACGACGGTGACGACGGGTCTGGTGTCCCCCTGACAGTGGCTCACGCTCCGAGGGTGATGAACGACTGCGCGGCCGTTCGCGCGAAGCGGCTGCCGCCTGCCGAGGCCCGGCTCGCGGCGAGCGCCTCGGCCAGTTCGTCGCCCGCCCGCAATCGAGCGTGCAGGTCGAGCATCAACGGCACGGTCCCCGGATCGTTCACCGGTACGACGCTCGCCACGACACCGGCCGACCCGAGCGCGGCCAACGCGCTGACCAGGCCGAGCAACTCGTCCGCGCCACTCGGGCTGCCGACCGCCGAGCTGCAGCTCGACAGCACCACGCGATGCGGTGCCCGGTGCAACCGTTCGAGGTCGTACACCGTGAGCGGCCCGTCATCGAGCTGGAGCGCCGAGAACAAGGGGCTGTCGGCACGGAACGTCCCGTGCGCCGCCACGTGGACGAGCGCCGCGCCGTCGATCGCCTTCAGCACGGCCTCGGCCGTCGCGGCGCCGTCGCTCAGCACCACCGCGTCCGGATACAGCTCCGCGAGCCGTCGTACCTCTTCGTGTCCTGTCGACAGCTTCGGACCGCCGATCAGTACGACGCGATCGGTCGCCGGCGGCACGGCCATGCGGGCGCGCAACCACGCCGCAGCTGACGGAGCGACCGACGTCGGCCGATCGCGCAACGACGGCAGCAGACTCCACGGGACCGCGTGCAGCCGACCAGTCGGTACGACGACCACCGGACCGTCCCGCAGATGCCTGACCGCCGGGCCGAGCAGCAGCGTTTCCAGCCGAGCCCCGATCGCGTCGAGGTCGAGCTGGTCGGTGCCGCGCCCGGACGCCTCGCGGCGCAAGGCGAACAGCGCGTGGGACAAGCGGTGAGTCGCCAGTGCGGTCGGGCCGACCAGGTCGAGATGCACGCGTCCGCGCGCGACGACGATCGCGTACAGCTGGTCGTCGACCTCGGTGAGCTCGATCAGGCTGCGCTCGCCGAGGTGATCGAGCAGGTCGGCGGTCCGGAACTGGCCGCCGCGTCGCCCGGGCCCAGCAGCGTCGGCGGCCAGCCGGTCGCTACCGGGACTGTTGTCGCCGGGACTGTCGCCGACGAGGCGGTCGTCGCGGGGCCGGTCGCCGCCGAACCCGTCGCCGGCCACC
This sequence comes from Kribbella sp. cmx-5-2, assembly GCA_049998015.1. Classification (GTDB taxonomy): domain Bacteria; phylum Actinomycetota; class Actinomycetes; order Propionibacteriales; family Kribbellaceae; genus Kribbella. The sequence continues at coordinate 375,805 of JAEBEC010000004.1, read as the reverse complement.
CGATCGGCGACGGTCCCCGGGGCGAGCAGCGCGCGACGGCGTACGGACGACTCGAGCCGGCGGCGTTCGCGCTGCAACGACCCGGCGCCCGGATCGTGGTCGTAGTTGGCCTCCAGCCGCTGGGTCAGACCGCGCAGCGTGGCGAGGTCGGCGACGAGGTCGTCGTCCTCCTGCGGCCGGACCGGCGGGATTGCCAGCACGGTCGCTCGCCAGCGTTCGCTCCACTCGAGGACCTGCCGCGCGTTGTGCCGTCGTACGGCGTACCGCAGGGCGATCGCGGCGAGCTCGGAGCCTTGAGCCGTGGCCAGCACGCGCAGCTCGGTCGCACCGAGGGTGCGCAGGTAGACCTCGATCAGACTGAGGCCCTGGCGGCAGGCGGCCAGCATCGCGCGCGATCGACCTTCGCCCTGGCGGAGCGTGGCTTGGGCGAGCCAGCCGGCGCCGCGGGCCCGGAGTCCGCGGTTCCGGGCGGCGGCCGCGATCGTCAGGTGCTGCCCAGCCGTGACCGGATCCGTTCGGGCGAACGCGAGTCGGCCCGTCAGCAGATGCGCCTCGGTGGCGAGATCCGGGTCGAGCTGATCCAGCTCGGCGCTGACTCGTTGGCCGGTGCGCAGCAGCTTGATGGTCCGGTCGCCGCCGTCGTACCGGGACTGCAGCAGGGCCAGCTCGGCGCGAGCCGCCCACCAGGGACGTTGCTGGCGGCGGAACAGCTTCAACGCGGCGCGACCGCGGCTCTCGGCCACGTCCATCGCACCGGTGGCGTTGGCCGCCAGCGCCGCGCAGTACAGGAGTTCCGCGCGGCGTGCGTCCGAACCGCGCTGCTGCTCGATGCGGTCGAGCGCGCTGTCGATCTCGGTGAGCGCGTCGCGGGTCAGGCCGGCCGCGAGCAGCACGAGGCACTTGTTGGCGTACAGGTCCGGCTCCAGGATGCCGAGCTCTTCCTCGACGACGCGTTGCGCGTCGCCGAGGTACCGCAGGGCCGTCGGCAGGTCGCCGCGCGCGAAGGCCGCGGCGCCACGCGCCTGCCGGGTGTCGGCGTACTCGGCGATCTGGCCGCGGCTCGAGAACAGCTCCTCGCTGCGCGCGTAGTCCTGGTCGGCGCGCTCGATCGCGCCCATCGCGAGCAGCACCATCGCCCGGTGGGTCAGCGCGCGGGCCTCCCACACCAGGTCGCCGGCATCGCTCAGCAGCTCGACCGCCTGTTCGGCGTCGGCGAGCGCTTCGTCGTACCGGCCGAGCAGTGCGCCGCGGACCCACGCGCGTCTGATCAGGATGCGGCCGGCGTGTACTCCGGTGCGGCCCGGCACGATCGCGTCGAGCATCGCAACGCCACGATCCGTCTGGCCGGCCATCACCAGCGCGACGCCGAGACTCGCCTGGACGTCCGCCTCGCGGTCCGGATCGGCCGCCCGGCGGGCGAACCGGTGCGCCGACCTGAGCTCGGCGACCGCCTCCTGGATGTCGCCGAAGTCGCGGTGCACCACGCCCATCGCCTGATGGGCCGCGGCGGCCTCGGCGTCGGACGGCGAACTGCCGAGCACCTCGCGCGCGATCCGCAGCGCGTCGGTCGGCCGCGACAGCGCGAGCGCCTGCAGGTCGTCGATGTCCACGGCCACAGGCCGCCCTCCCCTCACCGGACGTCCTCAGATCGTAGTACGCCACACCCCGGAACCTTCACCGTCGAGAGGAACCCCCATGCCGGCTGACCAACGTCTCAAGGACGCCCTGCGCCTGATCATCGAGGACCGGGACGGCAAGGACCCGGGTCCGGGCAACGAGCGGTGGTTCGGGACCACGGCCGTGCACCCGTACAACTGGGAGGAGCTCGGGTACGCCGAGTACTTCTACCGCCGCGACACGATCCTGGTCCGGACCGAGGACGTCGAGCTCGTGCTCAACGCGCTGCGCGAGGAGCCGGCCGATCCCCAGAAGGAGGACCCCGAGGGTCCGATCATCCCCGAGACCGTGGCGATCGACCGGCTGCCGGTCATCGACGGCGTCACCGGTCTGGTCTGGCGCTACGGCCGGACCGCCCGCTCGGTCGGCGCGGGCAAGGGCGGCGTGTACGGCGGCCGCGAGTTCCCCGGCGAACCGAACGGCCGGTACGACGACAACGATTCCCTCTCGACGCCGAACGTGCTGGCGAGGCTCGACCGCTCGATCGGTGAGGGCGTGGCCCGGCCGTGCGCCGCACTCCCGCTGAACGGCAACGGCCATCCCTGCCCGGCGTCGGAACCGGCCGAGGTGCCTTCGAGCTCGGCGGCGCCGGTGCCATCGATCAACAGCGGGATCTGTTGCGGGAAACACGGATGGGACGGCCGCGGCGTACTGGTCGGTGTCGTCGACGGCGGGCTCGTCGAGGCGACGACGCACCAGTGGCCGTGGATGGAGGGCGTGTACGGCGACCCCGATCCGGCCGCGCTGCCCGGCAACCCGATCGGCGCCTACTCCTGCCACGGGACGTTCGTCGCGGGTTGCGTACGGACGACGGCACCGAAGGCGGAGGTCTGCGTCAAGCGGGCGAAGGAGATCGACTGGCGCCTGTACGGCGGGATGGCGTACGAGTACGAGATCATCCAGCGGATGAGCGACCTGCTCGACCTCGGCGCCGACATCATCGTCTGCGAGTTCGACGGCGCCACCCGGCACCACCTGCCGCTGCACACTTTCGACGCCTTCTACAGAACGCGTCTACGCCACCTGAACGTCACCGTCCTCGCTCCCGCCGGCAACGACGAGACCCACCTCCCGACGTTCCCCGCGGCGTACACCTGGACGATCGGCGTCGGCGCACTGTCCGCGGACGGCAACACCCGGGCCCACTTCTCCAACTACGGCCACTGGGTCGACGTCTACGCGCCCGGCGAGGAGCTGGTCAACGCCTTCGGCACCGGCAAGTACAAGTGCGAGGAAGCGCCGTACGAGGAACGCACCTTCGCCGGCCTGGCGAACTGGAGCGGCACCTCCTTCTCCACTCCCTTGGTCGCCGGCATGATCGCCGCCCGCATGTCCGGCACCGGCGAGAACGCCCCCACCGCCGCCGCGGCAGTCCTCGCCTTCGCCGGCACCCAAGCAGCCCCAGGCATCGGCCCGGTCCTGCACCCCCATCAGATCTGCAGCCCGTGCGAAACGTCCCACCAGGGTTGCGGTTGCGGCTGCACCTGAACCTGTCCGGCCGCAGCGGTCGATCCGTCACCGCTGCGGCAGTCAGGCCGGAAGGGTCTTCATCGTGACGTAGCTGGTGACGGTGGCCACGGCCGGGAGGGCGGCCAACTGGTGGGCGTGAAAGCGCTCGTACGCCGGGAGGTCGGCGACCTCGACCTGGAGGAGATAGTCGTAGTTGCCGGTGACGTGGTGGCAGGCAACAACCTCGGGCAGTTCGGTGATGCCGCGCTCGAAACCGACCACGTCGGTGCGAGCGTGCCGCAGCAGGCGAACCCCCGCGAAGACCCGCAGGCCGCGACCGATCGCGGCGGGGTCGATGATCGCCCGGTAGCCGCGGATGACGCCGGCCTCCTCCAACTGCCGCACCCGCCGCAGACAGGGCGACGGCGACAGCCCGACCCGCTCGGCGAGCTCCGCGTTGCTGATCCGGCCGTGCTGCTCGAGCACCGCCAGGATCGATCGGTCCACCTCGTCCATGCGGCAGATTATTGCGCCGTCACATCGACTACCACAATCCTGCACCCCACAACCCGCGCAATCTGCTGCCAAAGTTGCCGAGAACCCACCAGTTCGAGGCATCCCTCGGTCACGCTGGAGGGACCGACGAAGGCAACCAGGCAAGGAGTTCACCCGATGAAGACCCTGCTCACCGGCGGCATGGTGGTCAGCTTGGATCCGGCGATCGGTGAGCTCGGGCGCGGTGACGTGCTGATCGAGGACGGTGTGATCGTCGCTGTTGCCGAGGGCATCGACGCACCGGACGCCGACGTGATCGACGCGACCGACCGGATCGTGATGCCGGGATTCGTCGACAACCACCGCCACACCTGGCAGACCGCGTTCCGTGGCGTCGGTGCGGACTGGACGATTCCCGAGTGGGCGGTGGCCATGCACGGCACGGTCAAACCGCACTACCGGCCCGAGGACGTGTACGCCGGAACGCTGCTCGGCCGGCTCGAGGCGCTGCACTCCGGGGTCACCACGATGCTGGACTGGTATCACGTCGCGCAGACCCACGAGCACGAGGACGCCGCCGTCGCCGCACTCGACGACGTACCGGCGCGCTCGATCTTCTGCCTCGGCGCCGGCTGGGCCACCCCCGATCCCGTCGACGACGACATCCGCCGCGTTCGCGCCACTCTCGCGGACGACAGCCTGGTCACCATGGCGCTCGGGCTGCGCGGGCCCGAGGACACCAGCTTCGACACCGTCGCCCGGGAGCTGAAGCTGGCGGCCGAACTCGGCCTACGGACCAGCCTGCACGTCGTCTCCGACGGGACCCAGCGTCCGGTCGCCGATCTGCACGAGCACGGCCTGCTGCGCGACACCACCACGTTCGTGCACGCCAACGGGATCGGCGACGACGAGTTGCGGATGCTCGCGGACGCGGGGAGCTCGCTCTCGATCAGCCCGGACGTCGAGCTGAAGATGGGGTTCGGCATGCCGATGACCGGCCGGGCGCTGGCCGCCGGGCTGCGGCCGACGTTGTCCGTCGACGACGTGCCGTCGGCCGGGGGCGACCTGTTCTCCACGATGCGCACCGCGTACGCCGTACAGCGTGGTCTCGACGGCGGTCTGCGCTCTCGCGACGTACTGGAGTTCGCGACGATCGAGGCCGCTCGGTCGTGCGGGCTCGACCACCGGGTCGGCAGCATCACGCCCGGCAAGGACGCCGACCTCGTCCTGCTGCGGACCGACGACCTGACCGTCTTCCCGGTCACCGATCCGATCGGCACCGTCGTCAGCGCGGGCCATCCCGGTCTGGTCGACACCGTCCTCGTGGCCGGTCGGGTGGTCAAGCGTGACGGCGTACTGGTGGACGTCGACCTGGCGGCGCTGCGGAACCAGCTGCTCGAGTCACGGGACCGGATCGCGGCCGCCGCCGGCATCCCGCTCGACGGCAGCTGGCGTCCGGCGTAGGGCTCAGATCCGTGGCTCTGCGGCCCGACTGCCGTGGAGGATGCCAAGGAGGCGGACGATTGAGACGAGTTTGACCGCGGTGATCGAGAGGGCGACCAGGTACGGTAGCCACATGACGTTCCAGTTGTGGCCGATGACGAGGGAGACCACCACGGCGCCGGTGTTGAGGCCCTTGGCGATCGTGGACCAGTTCCAGCGGTAGATGGGCTGGTCGATGCGGTAGAAGTAGTTCGGGCTGATGCAGTTCGGCCAGAGCAGGAACGACAGGGTCAGCATCGTGTCCAGAACGCCGAACTGGAACAGGAAGATCGTCAACGGGCCGAGGACGCTGGGGTACGACGCCAGGAACGCGCCGGCCAGGAAGAACGCGCAGGCTCGGTCGCAGACGACGTCGAACACCGCGCCGGTCACCGTCTCCTGGCCGCGGTGCCGGGCGACGCCGCCGTCGAGGGAGTCGCCGAGCCAGTACGTCGCGTAGCCGATGACCAGCCAGATCGGCGTCCCGAAGTGGTAACCCGCGACGGCCACGGTCATCGCGATCGCGGTCCGGACCAGCGTGATCCGGTTGGGCAGGTTGAGCAGTTCGCGGCCGACGCGCACCAACCCGTCGTGAGACTCCGTGCTGCTCATCAAGTCCCTTCTGAGCCGGTCCGATCCGTTGCGGACCATACCGCAGGCGTCCGACGCTCCAGGCGCTGTCCGGTGCAAGCGGCAACAACCTGCCGTTCAGCGCAGGTCGAGGCGCATCAGGACGCGGGGGTGGCGGGCCAGGACCGAGGTCGTGTCGGCGACCTTGGTGAAGCCGGCGCGTTCGAAGTTCTTGCGGAGGCCGGCGTACGCCATGGTCAGGTCGACCTTCGCGTCGCCGTTGTCCAGCGGGTAGGCCTCGACCACCGGCGCACCCTGCTCCCGCGCGAACTCGGCGGCGCCGGTGATCAGGCTGTGCGAGATGCCTTGCTTGCGGTGGCCGGGACGGACGCGGACGCACCACAGCGACCAGACCGGCAGGTCGTCGACGTGCGGGATCTTCCGGTTGCGGGCGAACGACGTCTCCGACCGCGGCGCGATCGCCGCCCATCCCACCGGCGTCTCCCCGTCGTACGCCAGTACGCCGGGCGCCGGCTCCTCCTTGCACAGCTCGGCGACGTACTCGCCGCGCGCCGGGCCCTGCAGCTCGTTGTTGAGCTTCGACGGGATCCGGTAGCTCAGGCACCAGCACACGTTCGCGGTCGGCGACTTCGGGCCGAGCACTGCTCGAACGTCCTCGAACTCCGCGGCCGGCCGGATCTCGATCACCATCGCGCCACGATGTCACGAGCACCCGACAGTTCTAGCGTTAAAAGTCTCCCCAGCCGCGGCCTCACGCTCTTGACGGCGTACGGCGGGCTCAGTAGCGTGCGCTGGACTTTAACGTTAATACCGATCGTCGGAGGCGCCGATGGAGTCCCAGCACGCCAGCCGGGGACCCGTGCCGCACGGGCACGTGACACTCAGCCAGGTGGCGCAGGCGGCCGGCGTCTCGGCGCAGTCGGTGTCCAACGCGCTCAACAACCCCGATCGCCTGGCGCCCGCGACCCTGGAGCGGATCCTCGCGACCGTGGCCGAGCTCGGGTACGAGCCGAATCTCTCGGCGCGGGCGCTGCGCAACCGCAGCTCGCACCTGATCGCGTTCAAGGTCCGGCCGTCCCGCCCGGACAAGGCCTCGCTGCTGATGGACGAGTTCCTGTACGCGCTCAACCGCTCGGCGGTCGAGGCCGGGTACCACCTGATCCTGTGCCACGCCGAGGGCGAGGGCTCGACCGAGGAGATCAAGGCGTACCGGGACCTGCTGAAGAAGACACCCGTGGACGCGTTCGTGCTGGCCGAGACCCATCGCAACGACGACCGGGTCGCGGCGCTGCGGTCGTGGGGCGTGCCGTTCGCGACGTTCGGCCGGTCCTGGGACGGGGACGACTCGCTCGCCTGGGTCGACGTCGACGGCCGCTCGGGCACCCGGGCCGCGACCGAGCACGTCGCGGCGCAGGGACACCGCCGGATCGGCCACATCGGCTGGCTCGCCGAGTCGGAAATCGGGCAGGAACGCCGTGAGGGCTGGCTCGAAGCATGCCGCGAGCGCGGACTGGAGACCGATCTGCAGGTCGCGGTCGCCGACACCCTCGAGGACGGCCGCCAGGCGGCGCACCGGATGCTCGACGCGCCGCAGCCCGCAACCGCGCTGGTCTGCGCCTCCGACACGCTTGCGCTCGGCGTACTGCGGGCCCTGCACGAGCGCGGCCTGCGTCCAGGCGTCGAGGTCGCCGTCACCGGCTTCGACGACTCCCCCACCGCTGCCCTGGTCAGCCCCGGGCTGACCACGTTGCGCCAGCCGATCGACGTGGTCGGCCGCCAGCTGATCCAGGCCGTCGAGAACCTGATCGCGGGCGACCCCCGCGAACCGCAACACGTCCTGCTGCAGCCGGACCTGATCGTCCGCGGATCCAGCCTGCCCGGCCCCCGGACTCCCGGCGCCTGACACCCCGTACGACGCCCCGCCCGAAACACCCCGGCCGACCCCCGGCCATCAGACCCGCCCGTCCACCCTGAAGGGACACAAGATGAGGCCCCGACCCAGGCTGCTCGCAGCCGTCGTCGCGGGAGCGCTGTTGCTGCCCGCCATCGTTTCGTTGCCCGCGGCACCAGCCGCACCCCCGCCCGCCGACCCGTTCGTCGTCACCACCGAGAGCCTCTCCAGCGGTACGGCGTCCGCCGGCGTGATGGACCTGACCTCGTACGGCGCGCAGGACTGGGTCCACCTGACCGGCGGCGGCATCGAGCGCAAGGCCGCCGTCCCGTCGTCGATCACCGTGGACGACCTGAACCCGGCCGCCGCCCGGACCACGCTCGGCGACAGCCCGCTGTCGTTCCGGTGGTCCGACGGGACCACCACCGCCTCGACCTCCGGCGTCACCACCGGCGGCGTCTTCCACTACGACGACACGACCACCGGCCCGACGACCGGGCACGACGCCGGCTACCGGATCACCGTCCCGGCCGCGGACTCGGCCCGGCGGCTCGTGGTCGTCGGCGGCATCTGGCAGGCCCGCGGCACGGTCACGATCGCCGCGGCCGACGGCGACGGTACGCCGTACACGACCTCGATCGGCGCGAGCGACAGCGCCGCCGCCAAGCGCTACACGGTGACGATCCGCCCTGGTGAAGGGGTCGTCATCACCTCGAAGTTCACCGAGAAGCTCACGGCGAACGGGAACCTCTCGCTGTCCGCCGCGGCGCTCTCGCCGGAGCAGGCCTTCACGTCGACCGCGGCCCCGGCCGCCCTCGATCTGACCGCCGACGGGCCCGACGACTGGCTGCACCTGAGCGGGTCGACGATCAACCGCAAGGCCGGCGGACCTTCGAGCCTGGTGGTGTCGAACCGCCGGCAGGGCGCCGAGATCGGGACGCAGACCGACAACCCGGTCAGCTACTCGTGGACCAACGGCACCCCGACCACGAGCCAGCCGGCCACCCGCAACGGCGGCATCTTCTTTGCCAACGGCACCGATCCGAACGTGGACCTCACCGACTCGTACGGCTACGACCTCACGGTTCCGGCGGCGGCGAACCCGCGGACGATCCGGTTCGTCTCCGGTGCGTGGCGGGCGTCGGCCACGGTCTCGGTGTCCGTCAACGGCGCTCCGGCGTACGCGAGCTCTGACCTCGTCAGCAACGGCCCGTCGGTGACGCGGCTGTTCGAGCTCACGCTGGGCGCCGGTGAATCGGCCAAGATCACCGCGCAGCTGAACCGCAAGTCCGATGCCTCCGGCAACGTGACGCTGGCGGGCGTGACGGTCGCGGACGCCTCCGCCGCCGGGTTCCGCAAGCTGACGACGTCGCTGCTCGACCGCATCGCGGCCGCTGACCTCTCCAACGCGAGCGACTCCGCGCAGCAGCAGCTCAGCGACGAGGTCGCCGCCGCGAAGGCAACGCTCGCCGACAGCTCGGCTCAGCAGGACCAGCTCCGCCTGGCCTACGTCCTGCTCCGCGCCGCGTACGACGACGCCGTCGCCTCCGCGGCCGGCGCCGAGTACACCAGCGTGACGAACCCCGGCCTCACCTCGTCGTTCGGCTGGGAGGGCGACCTCAACGCGCCGATCGCGTTCATCGACGGCAGCTACAAGCTGCGCAGCCGCGGCGACGCGATGATCACGTTCGGTGTCGCGAACGTCCCGGGCAAGATCAAGTGGACCAACGCCGAGGGCTACCTGCCGGCGTTCGTCAGTGAGTACGCCAAGGACGGCCTGAAGATCAAGGTCGAGAACTTCGCCGACCTGGTCGTTGTCGGCGGCAACCGCTTCGAGGTCGCCTACTCGCGGATGACGGTCACCAACACGACGGCGCAACAGGCCCGACTCCCCCGCGTTTCCAGCCTGCTCACGCCGTTCAACGCCGCGGCCGAGCCGGCCGTGACGACCATCGGCGCCGGCAAGACCGTCGTACGGGACTATGCGGTCGCTGCCGATCGGTTCGGTGCGACGTACGAGTGGCCTACGGCCACGCAGCTGCGCACGCTCGGCGGGTTCGACCAGCACTACGCGCACATGCGCAGCTACTGGAACTCGCGGCTGTCGGCGATCGCGAACATCACCGACCTACCGGACCAGCGGCTGATCAACGCGTACAAGGCCGGGTACATCTACACGCTGATCATCCGCGACGACATCGCCGGCAAGAAGGAGCTGCACGTCGGCGAGAACGGCTACGACGAGATGTTCGACCACGACACGATCGGCATCGTCGCGACGTTGCTGACGATCGGCGACTTCACCTACGCGAAGGACTACCTGGCGACGCTGCCGGCGCAGCTCCAGTACGACGACGCCAAGTGGAAGTACAGCTGGCCGTACGCGCTCTACCTGCAGCGCACCGGCGACAAGGCGTTCGTCCGGCAGCAGTTCGAGACGATCAAGAAGAACACCCACACGGTGGAGACCGACCGGATCGACGGCGGCACCGGGATCATCAAGCAGACCGTGGCGATCGACTCGCTCGGCTACTGGACGATCGACAACTGGTCCGCGCTGGCCGGCCTCACGACGTACCGGTATCTCGCGAACGCCCTCGGCGAGACGCAGGAGGCCGCCTGGGCCAAGGCGGAGTACGACGACCTGCTAAAGGTCGCGACGGCGCGGATCGAGCAGACGATGCAGCAGTACGGCCTCGACTACCTGCCGATCTCGATGGTCGAACCCAACGAGACCGGGCCGCGCAAGGATCCGCGGGACGCGAACTGGGCCTCGATGTTCCTGTTCGGCCGGTGGGCGTGGGACGGGTACCTGTTCGGCGCGCAGCAGACCGGGACGATGTTCGACAAGATCGACGACACCTACACGCACGGTTTCGAACGCCGCCAGGACGTCTCGGAGTCGATCTACAACTTCGGCGGATACCCGCACGGGTACTACTCGAGCGCCTACAACGCCGGGTACGGGAGCGCCGCGTTGCGCGGTGAGCAGTACCGCGATCTGGGCATCAAGGCGTACCAGTACATGATCGACAAGACGATGAGCGGGCCGTTCGGCTGGTGGGAAGGCGTCGACTACCCGAGCGCCAGCTCGCCGTGGGACATCGACCACGCGCGCGGCGGTGGCGGCTCGAACCAGCACATGTGGGGTCAGTCGACCGCGACCAAGGTGCTGTTCGACTCGCTGATCGCGGAGAAGGCCGACGGGACCGTGATCATCGGGCGGGGGGTGCCGAACGAGTGGATCCGTGACCGGCAGAAGATCGGGCTGGATCGGTATCCGGTGACGAACGGCGGGCGGGTCGGCTACCGGCTGACGACGTCGGGCCAGCAGGTGACGATCCAGCTGACCGGCGATGTGCGGGACGTGTCGGCGTACAGCGTCGAACTGCCGGCGTTGAAGGACAACGTCGCCAAGGTGTCGACCAAGGGTTCGACTGTCGATCAGGCGACCGGCAAGGTGCGGCTGCCTTCAGGCACGAAGCAAGTGACGATCACCTTGCGCCACGCGATGTAGGACGCGGCGGGGCGCTCGTACTGCGGGCGCCCCGCTACAGCGGCCGGCATCGGAGCCGTCTTCGTCGCGTCGTCCGTGACCACGCTGTCTCAGGTCGGCCACCACGAAGCCGACTGACCGCTGCCGCGGGACGCCCGGGAAACCGGGCGTCCCGTGGCGTGCTCGTCACACCGTCCTCCGACGGCGGGTCGGTTCGAGGCAGGAAGCGCCCAGATCTCGGGCACCTCCCCCGCCGTTACGGGATGGCGGTCGCCGCGTCGAACCAGGTGCCGGGATCGTTCGCGTCGGGTGCCCGGTCGAGGTTCGCGGCGATCTTGTCGAGTTCGGCGCGGCCGTTGGCCAGGGTGGACGGGACACTGATGACGAGTTCGAAGCCGTTGCCGAGGATGACGAGCTGCGGCCGGGTGAAGGCCACCTGGTACGTCGTGCTCGGCGGCGAGGCGACCGAGGTCGCGCTGTACTCCATCCGGATGCTCGGATCCTTGTCCGCGGTGGTGATCCCGCCGCTGTCCGGCGCGCCCTTCGCCGCGTACACGCCGAAGCGTTTCGGTACGCCGTCCAGGCGCTGGTCCTGGCGGATGGTCGACACGCCGGTCGGCCGGAAGCCGGCGGGGAGGTACTTGACCCGCAGCGGCGAAGGCAGCTCGGACCGGTCGAAGGTGGACCGTTCCGCGATCTCGAGCGACTGGGCGGCGTCGAACGCGAAGGTCGTGGGCTTGGTGCATTCGCTGCGGGCCCAGGCGTTGTCGGCGTACGGCCAGACGACCGCGCCTTGCCGGAGCGTGCCGTCGGCGTTCCTGCTCGGCCCGTACTGGAAGCCGCTGCTCGTCCCGACAACGATCGAAGTAGCTCCCGCCGGCACATCGCCCCTGGAGAAACCGCCAGGCCGGTAGCGCGTCACCACACAGCGCGGCTCCGGGCTACCGGTATCGAGCAGGACGGTGTGATCCCCGGTGCTGGTGACGCCCTGTGAGCTGTACCGCATACCCGTCGGCAGGTCGACCGTGATGCCGGTGAACCACGGGCTCGACGGCGGCGCCGCAACCGGCGGCTCGGGCGTTCGGGTGGCCAGTGGGATGGCGATCGCCGCCGCGGCGGTCGCGAGGACGACGCCGACGACCATCGGCGTACGGCCGCGTCGTCGTACGGGACGGCTCGAGCTCGGCAGGTTCGCCAGCACGTCGTCGGGATGTGGTGCGGAGTCCGCGAGGTGGTCGAAGGCCTCGCGCAGGTCGTGTTCAGTTCGCATGGTGGGCTCCGGTCAGAGTGGGAGTGAGTTCGACGCGCAGGGCGGCCAGAGCGCGTGACGCGTAGCCACGCACGGTGCCCGCGGAGCAGCCGAGCGTCTCGGCGATCTCCGGGTCGGACAGGCCGCCGTAGTACCGCAGGACCAGGACCGCCCGCTGCCGAGCCGGCAGCTTGGCCAGTTGCGCGATCAGTTCGTCCCGATCGGCGTGCTGGTGCGCGTGATCGGGTGCCGTCTCGTCCAGCCGGATGTCCGGCCGCGGGACGAACCGCGACCACTTGCGGCGCCAGGAGAGGTACTCGTTCACCACCATTCGCCGGACGTACGCGTCGATGCTGTCCGCCTGGCCGACCCGCTCCCACTTCCGATGGGCCTTGAGGAGTGCGTCCTGGACGACGTCCTCCGCGAGGTGCCTGCTGCCGCAGAGCACGGTCGCGAACCGCAGCAACGCCGGCAGCCCTCGATGGGTCCATTCGTCGAAGGTCAAGAGCACTCCCTGGTCCGAGGCCGGCGGAACGCGGCCTGTCCTCCTACAGACGACGCGTTCCACCGATCTGTTGTGCGACGCCTCGACAACGGTCGTGGGCCGTTGTGTACTCGGCTGAGGGGATCACGCCGGTGGAAGACATCCGCCGGTGGGCTGGTCGGCCGGACGCCTCCGGCCGGGAGGTTCTGATGACTGCTGGTGACGGAGAAGTCGCCCTGGTGCCGATCCTGTCGCCCGGGCGGCACCGGGATCCACGGCGCGGCGCGTGTTTCATGGAGTACGCGTCCCTGCTGGCCGGCGTCAGCTGGTCGGACCATCCGGACTGCACGCATCCGCTGATCGCGCTGGTCGCGCGGGAGGTGAACGACGAGATCTCCGACGCGGCCCGGGTCGAGCTCGTGCCGATGATCCCCTCGGTCATCGGGTTGTACCCGACCGACCCGCGCTTCACCTCGGACCTGGTCACGCACTGCGTCCAACTGGTCATGCCGGTGGTGTCGCCGCAGTTCCAGCAGACCCTGACCCGCGCGCTGCTCAGAGCGCGGCCGGCAGAGGCGCCGCTCGTCGTCGCGGGCACGATCCGCGCGGTGACCGACTTCCGAGTGCCGTACGGCGACCGCCTGCTGCTGCGGCTACTGACCGACGCCATCGAGCTGGCCCGCTTGTCCAGCTCCTCGCCGGCCATGGCGGGGAGGCGGTAGCCATGGTCGACATCGTCCAGCGCCGGCAGAGCGCGACCACGAGCGCGAGGATCGCCCGCCGCAGCCCCGGCCAGGTCGTGGTCCGCCTGCTCACGACGACCGACCACAAGGTGATCGGCCACCTCTACCTGATCACGTCGTTCGCGTTCTTCCTGATCGGCGGCCTGATGGCGTTGCTGATCCGGGCCGAACTGTTCTCCCCCGGCCTGCAGATCGTGAACGAAGAGGTCTACAACCAGCTCTTCACGATGCACGGCACGATCATGCTGCTGCTGTTCGCGACGCCGCTGTTCGTCGGGTTCGCGAACGTGATCATGCCGGTCCAGATCGGCGCTCCCGACGTCGCGTTCCCGCGACTGAACATGTTCAGCTACTGGCTGTTCCTGTTCGGCGGGCTGATCGCGTCGGCGGGATTCCTCACCCCACAAGGCGCCGCGGACTTCGGCTGGACGGCGTACGCGCCCTTGTCGGACGTGACCCGCTCCCCCGGCATCGGTGGCGACCTGTGGATCATGGGTCTGTACCTGGCCGGTCTGGGCACGATCCTCGGTGCGGTCAACTTCGTCACCACGATCATCACGATGCGCGCTCCGGGTATGACGATGTTTCGGATGCCGATCTTCACCTGGAACATCCTGGTGACGTCGATCCTGGTCCTGATCGCGTTCCCGATCCTGGCCGGCGCGCTGCTGATGCTGGAGGCCGATCGCCGGCTCGGCGCGCAGGTCTTCCACGCCGGGAACGGCGGTGCCCTGCTCTGGCAGCACCTGTTCTGGTTCTTCGGCCATCCCGAGGTCTACATCATCGCGCTGCCGTTCTTCGGCATCATCACCGAGATCCTCCCGGTCTTCAGCCGCAAACCGGTCTTCGGGTACGTCGGGCTGGTGGCCGCGACGCTGTCCATCGCGCTGCTGTCGACCGCGGTGTGGGCGCACCACATGTTCGTCACCGGCGCGGTGAACCTCCCGTTCTTCTCGTTCATGACCTTCATCATCGCGGTGCCGACGGGGGTGAAGTTCTTCAACTGGATCGGCACGATGTGGGGCGGATCCCTGTCCTTCGACACCCCGATGCTGTGGTCGGTCGGGTTCCTGACGACGTTCCTGTTCGGCGGTCTCACCGGCGTGATCCTCGCGTCGCCCGCACTCGACTACCAGGTCTCCGACACGTACTTCGTGGTCGCCCACTTCCACTACGTCGTCTTCGGGACGGTCGTGTTCGCGATGTTCGCGGGCTTCTACTTCTGGTGGCCGAAGATGACCGGTCGGATGCTCGACGAGCGCCTCGGCAAGCTGCACTTCTGGCTGCTGTTCATCGGCTTCCACACGACGTTCCTGGTGCAGCACTGGCTGGGCGTCGAGGGTATGCCGCGGCGCTATGCGACGTACGGCGCGAACGAGGGCTTCACGATGCTGCACCAGGTCTCGTCCGTGGGCGCGATGATCCTGGGCGCCTCGACGCTGCCGTTCTTCTACAACGTGTACAAGTCCCGCAAGGCGCCGCTGGTCGGCGTCGACGACCCGTGGGGCTGGGGACGCTCGCTGGAGTGGGCGACCAGCTCGCCTCCGCCGCGCCACAACTTCGTCGCCCTCCCCCGCATCCGCTCCGAGTCGCCGGCCTTCGACCTCCATCACCCGGACATCGCCCTGATGGAGTACGGCGACAGCGGCGCTCCACGCGACAACCTGCTCGACGCCGGCGAGGACCAAGGCAGAGTCGAGAACCTCGAGGAGAACGAGGGCCGCTAGTACTGCGCGACGATCATCGATCCGTACACACGCGCGCTCTTCGGCGGGGCGCTGCGTCGGTGCCATCCTGTGCTGGTGAGTGCTGCCGAGTGGGCCGATCAGCAGGTTGCCGCCGTACGGGATGATCCGCTCGGGCGGCTGGCGCTCATGCAGCGGTGTTACTACGGCCCGTACGGCAGTGCGCCACGCCATCTGCCGTTTCGCCGGGCTGCGACGGCCGCGATGCGGTGGGAGCTGGCGCGCGGCGTACTGCGACCACCCACCGGCGAGCAGCCCGGCAGCCCGTGGTGGCGGGCGGTCAACGAGCAGATCCTCCGGGACGGGTGCGAGGCCGTCGCCCTGACCGGCGATCTCCCCGGTACGCCGTCGTCGCGCGCTGTCGGGTTCTGGCAGTCCTTCGCGCAGTACCCGACCTCGCACTCCTGGTGGCGAGCGCACAACGCCAGCGTCGTTTCGGCGTACGCCGAGCACCTGAAGCTGGCGACCGAGGAGACGCTGGCCGAGCGGTTCTTCATGAACGTTGTGCTCTGCCGAGTCCTCTACACGCACACCCTCGTCGCAGCACCCCGCCTGGCGTTCAGCTGGCTCAGCCCGATCGCGCCCCTGCTCGGCGATCCGCGGCTCGGCATGGCCGGGATCTTCGTGCAGCTGTCGCGCGTCCTGCCGGACCTGTATCCGCTCGACGAGGACGTGCGGTTCTACATCCGGGCCGAACTGGGCCTCGGGCGGCTCCTCGACTACGGGATGATCGTGCCGCGGCTGCGGCAGATCTACCAGTGGTCCGCTGCCGAACTCGGGATCCCCGAGCTCGTCGACTGGGTCGACGACGGCGCCTTGGCGTACGCGATGACGAGCGCCGAGTGGCGGTTGTGGGACCCGGCTCCGCGCACGCTCGTCCGCCTGGTCCGGCGGGTGCTGCCCGCCGGCTAGCTCCGGCGTGAGCTGCACCACGGGACGTCACACTCGGGACGGCTGCGGGGTCATACGGGTAAGAGCGTCGTACCCGATGACAGGGAGGGGCGGCCATGCACCGTCCGTGGACCAAGCTGCGCGCCAGGATCTTCCCCGATCACTGGTCGTTGCTGTTCGGTCAGATCGCCTTCTACAGCTTCGTGGTGATCGTCCTCAGCGGCATCGTGCTGATGGTGCACTACGACCCGTCCGTCGAGCACGTCGTGTACGACGGGCCGTACACCCCGTTGCGCGGCGTCCCGATGTCCCGGGCGCTCGATTCGACGCTGGAGCTCAGCTTCGAGGTCCGCGGCGGGTTGCTCGCGCGGCAGGTTCACCACTGGGCCACGCTGCTGATGGTCGCGTCGATCATGCTGCACCTGTTGCGGCTCTTCTTCACCGGTGCTTTCCGCCGGCCGCGGCGGCTCGCCTGGTTCGTCACCTTCGGGCTGCTCGTGACCATGCTGGGCGCGGCGATGACCGGCACGTCGCTCCCGGACGACATGGCGTCCGGGATGAGTCTCGCCGTACTCGACGGTGTGCTGAAGGCGACGCCGTTCGTCGGCACCTGGATCTCGGAACTGTTGTTCGGCGGACAGTTCCCGGGCAACGTGATCGCCTGGTTCTACCCGTTGCACGTCTACGTCCTGCCCGCCGTACTGGTCCTGCTCTTCGTCACCGCCGGGGTCCTCGCCCTCAGGCACCGGCCCGCGCAGTACGCCGGCCCCGGGCGCACCGAGGACAACGTGGTCGGCCACCGCGGGACCGTTGCCGCGGTCAAGAGTGTCGGCCTGTTCTGCTTCGTCGCGGCGATCGCGCTCTTCATGGCCGCGACGGCGACCATCAACCCGATCTGGCTCTACGGGCCCGCCGACCCGGCGAACGCCTCGGCCGGTGTCGGCCCGGCGTGGTACCTCGCGTTCCTCGACGGCTCGCTGCGCATCGCGCCCGGGTGGGAGTTCGTCCTGTGGGGCAGGACCTTCACCGTCGCGATCCTGCTGCCGGTCGCGATCTGCACGCTGTTCCTCGCACTGGTTGCCGTCTACCCCTTCATCGAGGAGCGCCTCACCGGCGACCGCCGCAACCACCACCTCCTGGAGCGGCCCCGTAACAACGCGACCCGCACCGGCATCGGCGTCGCCGGCGTCACCTTCTACGGCGTCCTGTGGGCCGCGGCCAGCGCCGACACGATCGCGATCCAGTTCCACCTCTCGGTCAACGCTCTCCTGCACGCCTTCCAGGTCCTGCTGATCCTCGGCCCACCGGCCGCGTTCGCGATCACCCGCCGCATCTGCCTCGGCCTGCAGTCCCGTGACCTGGAACTCGCGACCGTCGGGATGGAAACCGGCCAGATCCTCCGCATGCCCAACGGCGAGTACGTCGAGAAGCACCGCCCGCTCGACGCGTACCGGCGCTGGGAACTCGCGGGCAACCGTCCGTCGACACCCCCGGCCCTCCCTGCGGCCGGCCACCCGGTCCCCGACGACACGAAGACACAGGTCTGACGAGGTAGCCCAGGTACCACACCGAACCGGTGTTTCCGGACGCCGCAGCACAGCCAGTGGAGCTGTTGAGTTGATCGTCGCGGGCGATCCCCGGCCCGCCGTGATCCCCTCGGTGTGCTTCCCGGGTGAGGCCGACCGGATCGTGACAAGGCCGTAGGTGAGGATGGGGGTATGCGCTTCTCGATCAACGTTCCGAACTTTGGTGACTTTGCTGACGCTCGTGTCGTGGCGCGGGTGGCGGCTGCGGCCGAGGAGGCCGGGTGGGACGGTCTGTTCGTCTGGGACCACGTGGTGCACAACAAGGCCAAGCGGCAGGGTCAGCCGTTTGGGGATCCGTGGATGGTGCTGACCGCGGCCGCCCTGGCGACGTCGCGGATCAGGCTTGGGCCGCTGGTGACGCCGGTCGCGCGGCGACGGCCTGAGCAGCTGGCGCGGCAGGTCGCGACGCTGGACGTGGTCAGCGGTGGGCGCGTGATCTTCGGCGCCGGGCTCGGTGGGCCGATCGACGACGAGTTCGGCAGCTTCGGGGACGTGACAGATGCGAAGGTGCTCGCCGGTCGGCTGGACGAAGGGCTCGACCTGCTGGCCCGCTACTGGTCCGGTGAGACCGTGAACCACCACGGCGAGCACTACCGGGTCGACGACGTCACGTTGCTTCCGGCAACCACCCAGGAGCCACGCCCGCCGGTGTGGATCGCCGGCTACTGGCCGCGCAAGGCCCCGATGCGGCGCGCTGCTCGCTGGGACGGCGCTGTACCGCTGTTCCAGAGCGCGAACCACGGCGAGGCTCCGCCGGTCGGCGAGGTCCGCGAGCTTGTTGCTTATCTCAACGAGCACCGGACCGATCCGACCACGCCGTACGACGTGGTCGTCGGTGGTATCAGCCCCGCGGATCCCGCCCGGTCCCGCGAACTCGTCGAGCCGCTCGCGGAAGCCGGTGCGACCTGGTGGGACGAACGCCAACTGATCACCGGCACCGACTTCTACCGCCTGGAGCCGACCCTGCGCCGCATCGAGCAGGGCCCACCGAACCTCGGCTGACGGTCAGCGCCGCCCGAGGCGGCGCTCACCGACGCTCGTCGCGGTGTACGGCAGCTTGTAGTGCGCGAACACCTTCGGCTCCTCCGCCCCGGTCAACTCCCCGTCCGGCTCGATCGACGGCGCGTCGTGGATCAGCTTCTTCGGGTACCGCACCCGCACCGCCGACGGCGACACGGTCGCCCCGTCGACCGGCACGAACACCAGCCGTCGCCCAAGCATGCCCACCTTCACCGTGACGAAGGCCGGAACGTCCGTGGCGGTGTCGACGTACACGGCCTCGAGTTCGCCGACCTTGTCGCCGTCGGGGTCGATGATTTTCTGGCCACTCCAGTCACGCAAGTTCTCCGCGGGAAACATGCCCGTCCAGTACCCAGCCGCAGCGCGGCCAACCCGCGCCGAGCCACTCGGGCCTGAGTGACTTTTGCATAAGTTCTGCGGCGTCTTCAGCCGCACGGCCGGGGTACCGGGGCGACCGAAGCGCGAATCCGTCGAGCGAAGAGGTGCAGACCCAGATGACCGAACAAACCGATCCCGTCACCCGCGTTGCCGAGCTGGTCGAGCGGGCCAGAATCTGCATGCTGACCACGATGACGCTGGACGGGCGCCATGTCGCGCGGCCGATGGCCGTGCAGGAGGTCGAGTTCGACGGTGACCTGTGGTTCTTCGCCTCGTCGGACTCGGCGAAGGCCGCCGAGATCATGGCCCACCGTCAGGTGAACGTGAGTTTCTCCAACGACAAGGCCAGCGAGTGGACCTCGATCGCCGGGACCGCCGAGGTCGTCGAGGACCGCCAGAAGGCCGAGGAGCTGTGGTCGGCACCGCTGAAGACCTGGTTCCCCGAAGGCCTCGACACTCCCAACCTGATCCTGCTCAAGGTCCACGCCGAGACTGCCGAGTACTGGGACGCCCCGAATAGCAAGGTCGTCCAGCTGCTCGGCGCCGCCCGCGCCATGGTCACCAAGGACCCCGACAAGTTCCCCGCCGACAACGAGACGGTCGACCTCCGCGGCAGCTGAGCCTGCGCCACCCAGGCAGCCGCCGCCGGCACATCCCCCCGCCGGCGGCGGCGCTCGGGATCAGACCGAGTTCATGACCAGCTCGGCGCGTTCCCAGACCCTGTGCATTCCGACGGCGTCCAGCAGCTCCGAGGTGAAGGGCTTCGCGATGCTCTCCCCCACCAGTACGCCGGGAGCCGTCGTGTCGATCCCGGCCGCGGTCAGCACCTGGTCGCCGTCGCCCCACGCGCCGATCACCTTGCAGTGCCGGAACAGCTCACCGAGCAGGATCGACAACTTGAGGTCGGCGAAGTCGGCGATGCCCGCGGCAACCACCACCGCGTCGTACTCGATCGACCGAGTCGTGAGCAGCGTCCGCTCGACGATCTGCTCCGAGCGGCCCCGCTTGACCACCCCACCGAACGGCGCGATCAGCCGCAGTACGGCGCCTCGGGCCTCGACGGCCCGGCGCAGCTTGGTGATCCCGGCCAGATCGGCGCCCGGCGCCGCGAAGACACCGATCACCCGGCCCGCGATCGGTCCAGGCCCCGGCGGGATCTGCGACAGCGCCGGCGAGGGCACGACCTCGGCGGGCGCGCCGCTCGGCGCCGGAAGGCCGAGACCCTCAGCAACAGCAGCACACAGGTCGGCGTCGACATTCGCCAGTACGTCGAGCATCCGCTCGCGAATCGCCTGCTCGTAGCACTTCCCGAGCTCGAACGTGAACGCCTCGACGATGTGGACCTTCTCCACCTCGCTCATGCTCGCCCAGAACAGCGTCGCCTGCGAGAAGTGGTCCCCGAACGACACCGGGTTCTCCCGCACCGCCTGTCCCTCGATCTCCCGCGGCACCTGGACGTACCCGCCCTGATCCTCACGCGCGGGCTGCGGCGAGGCGTCGATGCTGTTCGGCAGGTACGGCGAGACGCCCTGGTGGACGGCGGTCTGGTGCATCCCGTCGCGCAGGTTGTCGTTCACCGCGGCGTGCGGGCAGTTGATCGGCAACTGGGTGAAGTTCGGCCCGCCGAGGCGGGTCAGCTGGGTGTCCAGGTACGAGAACAACCGGGCCTGCATCAACGGATCGTTGGTGACCTCGACACCCGGCACCAGGTTTCCGGTGTGGAACGCGACCTGCTCGGTCTCGGCGAAGTAGTTGGTCGGATTCCGGTCGAGCGTCAGCTTGCCGACCAGTTGGACCTCGGCCAGCTCCTCGGGCACCAGTTTGGTCGGGTCGAGCAGGTCGATCCCCTCGAACGTCTCGTCCGCCGAGTCGGGGAACAGCTGCAGTCCCAACTCGAACTCCAGCGGCGCGCCGTTCTCGATCCCGTCGGCCATGTCACGACGGTGGAAGTCCGGGTCGGTCCCGGCCGCGAGCTGCGCCTCCTCCCAGACCAGCGAGTGCACCCCGGCCACCGGCTTCCAGTGGAACTTGGCCAGCGCCGTCGCGCCGTCGCCGTTGACGAGCCGGAAGGTGTGGACGCCGAAGCCCTCCATCGTCCGGTACGAGCGCGGGATGCCGCGGTCCGACATCGCCCACATCACGTGGTGGGTGGCCTCGGTGTGCAGCGACACGAAGTCCCAGAAGGTGTCGTGCGCGGACTGCGCCTGCGGGATCTCGCGGTCCGGGTGCGGCTTGCCGGCGTGGATGATGTCGGGGAACTTGATCCCGTCCTGGATGAAGAACACCGGCATGTTGTTGCCGACCAGGTCGAAGTTGCCCTCCTCGGTGTAGAACTTCACCGCGAAGCCCCGTACGTCGCGCACGGTGTCGGCCGAGCCGCGCGACCCGAGCACGGTCGAGAACCGCACGAACACCGGCGTCTCCCGGCCCCTTTGCAGGAACCCGGCCTTGCTGGCGGCGGTCGCGTTCCCGTACGCCGTGAACGTCCCGTGCGCCGCGGCACCGCGCGCGTGCACGACCCGCTCGGGGATCCGCTCGTGGTCGAAGTGGGTGATCTTCTCGCGCAGGTGGAAGTCCTCGAGCAGCGTCGGCCCGCGCGGGCCGGCCTTCAGTGAGTGATCCGTGTCCGGCAGCCGGAGTCCCTGCGAGGTCGTCAGGTAGTCGCCCGACTGAGCCCGCGCATCCTGTACGCCGCCCGGCGCCGATCCTGTTCCGCTCCCAGTCGCAGCCGCTTTCCGGCCGGTCGGCCCTGCTGCTCTCGGTGCTGCTTGGTCGGCCTTACGTTTCGGGGGCACGTTTGTCTCCTCAAGTGGCTGGATCGGACACGTCCCGGTACCCCGGCACATACCGAGGCGCCCCGACGAGCCCGGCCAGCAGGTCTGCCAGGCCGCCTTCCGCCCTTCCGACGACCCGCGCGCTGGTCCGCACGGTCAGGTCCAACGGCTGCCGCAGCGTGCACCCCGCGTCCAGCAGCCGGAACCACAGATCGCGGTCCTCCCCCGTGCGGATCGGCCGATACCCACCGACGGCGAGGAACGCACTGGCCCGTACGCCGAAGTTCGCGCCGTGCACGTGGTCGTGACTCAACGGCCGGATCCCCGCCGCGACCACCTGCGCGTAGCGCGCCCGCAGTACGGCGGTGAGATGAGCCGCGGGTTGAAGGTCGACCAAGCCGGTCACCGCGTCGGCGCCGTCCTCGGCGTGCGCGAGCTGATTGCAGACCCAGTCGACGGAGACCTCGGTGTCCGCGTCGGTGCCGAGCAACCAGATCTCGTCCGGCCGATGATCAGCCAGCTCCGCCAGCACCCGCCGGGCACCGAGCTCACGAAGCTCTCCGAGGGACAGCCCTCCCCGATTCTCCACGATCGTTGCCGCAGGCATCGTCTCCCGCACGATCCGGACGGTGGCGTCGCTGCAACGGTCGGCGACCACGCACACGGCGACGGCGAGTGCCGTCCGACCGCCGGCGTGCTGCCCCCGGTCGACCACGCCGCCACACGATGCCGCCGTACCGGCTCGCGCGAGCGCCTCCGACAACGCCCGTAAGCAGTCTCCGATCACCGACTCCTCGTCGTGCGCCGGGATCACGACGCCGAGGGCCGTGATCATCGCCGCCGGAGCACGTGCAGGACGAAGTCGTCCTCGACGTGCTCGATCAGAACGTCCAGCTCCTCCCGCGCGAGCAGGATCCGGTGCGCCGCGTCCCCGTCGCGCGGAGCCTCCGGCGCCCACGGCCGCCAGTGCACCGCGACCAAGTCTCCGCCGGGCTCGAGCGCGGCCAGTACGCCGTCGAGCGTGGCCGTCAGCGTCTCGTCGTCCAGGTAGTACAGGATCTCGCTCAAGACCACCAGATCGGCCGACCCCGGGATCTCCGGCAACGCCGCGACCAGGATCTCCGCGGACGGCGCCGCCCGGCGCGCCCGTTCGACCGCTTCAGGGACCGGGTCGAAGGCAACCACTTGATCCGCGCGATGCACGAGCTCACGCGTCAGCTCACCGACCCCGCACGCCGGCTCCAGCACCCGGCGGTACCACTCGTTCGGCAGCGCGGCGAGCAGCACCGACCGCTTCCGCCGTTCGTACCAGCTGTCGGCGGTGTGCCACGGGTCTTCCGCCTCGCGGTAGAGCTTCGCGAACCGCTCGACCGGTGCCGACTCGTGCCGCGGCTCCCGGAACAGCACCTCGAATCCGCGGTCGAAGTGGGTCAGCATCAACGGATCCACGATCGGGTCCTCGCCGTTCGGACCCGGCACGAGCTGGGACACGAAGGCCGCGATCGCCTCGGCCTTGCCCGCCCGCAGCTCGTCCGGCAGCGGCACCCGAGCGGCTCGGGCCCACGGCGGCGCGAGCGATGGCGTGCTCCCGGCGTCGTCGTACGGCGTCATCCAGTGCCACATCCAGATCGGGTAGGACCACCGATGCGCCTCCACCGGCGCGGCCGCCAACCCGGCCCGCCCGACCGCGGCGTGATCCGGATGCGGATCACCCGGCCACGGCAGCAGCACGCAGTCGGCTCCGCGCAGCAACTCGGCCAACCGCTCCCGCAACTCGTCCTCGCGCTCGGCAAGCCCGGAGTCGGGCAGGCCAAGGAACACGACCTCGACCTTCCCCGAGCCCAGGATCTCCATCGCGGTCGCCAGCTCAACCCGGCGCCGGGCGGCCAACGAGGCCCGATCGTCCGCACCGAGCGCCGGAAACGCAGCCTCACCATCACTCGCCACGACGAGCGTCACCTCGGCACCGGCCGCATGCAGCGCCTGCACCGTCCCGCCGACCCCAAGCGTCTCGTCGTCCGGATGCGCAGCCAGTACGACGACCCGCCGCGGCACCGTCGGGTCGAACACCGGCAGCTCCCGGCCGGCGAAGAACTCGACCCACTCGTTCTCGTCGGTCAATGCCCGCGTCACGCCGTAGCCTCCAGGAACCGGCGGCCCAGCGCGGCGTAATCGCGCTCGGCGTGATGCTGCCGCACGTAGACCTGCAGGTCGGCGAACAGCTGCGCGAACCCACGGTCACGCGACAGCAAAGTCGGCCCGACGATCCGCGGCACCCGGTCCGCCACCGCTCGCGCCGTCTGCTCGGCGCTTGCCCTGAGCAACCAGATTCGTGTCATCAGGTCGGCGCCCGGATCGGCGTCGATCGCGGCCGCGGTCAGCTGCAGGAGACCGTCGGTCGCCGCCAGCGCCGTCCGCAGCTCTCCCAGATGAGCGAGCTGGTGGTCATCGGCGCCTTTCCCGGACCGCAGGTACGCCGTCGCCCGCTCCACCAGACCGAGCGAACCGCCGTACCAGACCGCGGCCACGCCGCCTCCACCCCACCAGAAGCCGGGCCGCGACGTGTAGAAGCCGGGCGGCCCGACTTTGTTGGTCACGGCAACGTCCTCGAAGATCACGTCGGGGCTGTCCGAGGCGTCCATGCCGACGGCCTGCCAGGTGTCCGCAACCCGGACGATGCCGGGCTGGTCCAGCGGCACGTCCCAGGTGCTGCTCTCGCCGGTCTTGGACAGCGCCACGACCACCGCGCGGTCGAGTGAGTGCGCGCCGGAGCAGAACCGCACCGTCCCGGACAGGCGACCGTCGTCGACCATCGCGCCGGTCCCGCCCGACCGGGCGGCCCATACGCCGTACAGGGCGTCGGGGACGGGCTTGTGACCGGCCTGGCGAAGGATCGAGGTGGCGTCGGTGTGGCCCTCGGCCAGGCGCGCCAGCGCGAGGTCGGTCCGGCCCAGCTCGGTCAGCGCGCGCCAGCGATCCGCCGTACGGCCGGATCCCGGATCGGGGAACTCCAGGCGGCCACTGTCCGCGAGATCACGAAGGCTCTGCGCCACCGATCGTGCCGTGCGCGCGTCGTCCGTCGTCAAGTCGTTGCCCATGCCGCTCCGGTACCCCGCGCGAACCCTGCCCGGCCGGACTCGGGCGCCGAACCGGGTCCGCCGGGGAACTACCCAGGACCCCGCCGATTCCACGGCGGCCTCGCCTCGGCCGTCGGGGCCAGGAACGTCGTGCTGGGGGCTCCGGTGTGGGGCGACACCTCCACGACCGCGTCGACGGCGTAGACGTCGTGGATCAACGTCGCGGTGAGGATTTCGGTCGGTGGTCCGGTGGCGACGACCCGGCCCTGCCGGAGGACGACCAACCGGTCGCAGAAGCGGGCCGCGAGGTTGAGGTCGTGCAGGGCGGTGACGACCGTGAGGCCGAGGCCGCGCAGCAGGCTGAGCATCTCCAACTGGTAGCGGATGTCGAGGTGGTTGGTCGGCTCGTCGAGGACGATCGTCTCCGGCTCCTGGGCGAGCGCACGGGCCAGCTGCGCGCGTTGCCGCTCACCGCCGGACAGCGTGCGCCAGGACCGCTCGCGGAAGTCCGTCAGGCCGGTGACCGTGAGCGCGTGCTCGATCGCGGCGTGGTCGCGCCGGTCCAGCGCGGCGAAGACACCGCGGTGGGGCGTCCGGCCGAGCGCGACGGTCTCGTCCACCGTAATGTCGGAGTGCACCTCCGGCGACTGCTCGACGATGGCCAGCCGGCGAGCGACGGTACGTCGAGCCGCTCCGCGCAGCGGCGTACCGTCGAGCAGGACCCTTCCCCGGTCCGGGCGCCGGAGCCCGGCCAGGACCCGGAGCAACGAGGTCTTGCCCGCACCGTTCGGACCGAGGACACCCAGCACCTGACCGGCTGGGGCTTCGAGGTTCACACCGTCGAGGATGCGGACGCCGTCGACGGACCAGTCGATGCCGGAGGCCGTCAGCGCGGTCACCGCAGGGCCGCCTTCCGGAGGACGAGCGCGAACACCGGAGCGCCGATCAGCGCGGTGATCACGCCGACCGGGACCTCCCGTGGCGAGAACGCCGTCCGGGCGAACGCGTCCACCCAGATCAGGAAGATCGCACCGCCGAGACCGGTCAGCGGCAGCAGGAGCCGATGGCTGCCTCCGGCAACCAGGCGGACGACGTGCGGCACCAGCAGGCCGATGAAGCCGATCGCCCCGGAGGCCGCGACAGCGGCCGCGGTCATCAGAGCGGTCAGGACCATCAGGACGACGCGCGCCCTGGTGACGTCGATCCCGAGCGAGGCGGCGGTGTCCCACCCGAAGACGAAGGCGTCCAGCGCCGCGGCGAACAGCAGGCAGCACAGCGCGCCCGCCACGATGATCACGGCGGCGACCGTCAGCGACTGCCAGCGCGCGCCGCCGAGCGAGCCGAGCAACCAGTACGTGAAGGCTCGCGTGGCGTCCGCGTCGCCGTCGAGCATCAGCACCAGCGAGGTGACCGCGGAGAAGAACTGGGACACCAGGACTCCGGTCAGGACCACGCGGGCCGGGTTGGAGACGCGCCCACCGCCGATCAGCAGCAGCACGATCGCGAACGCCACCAGCGCCCCGAGGAACGCGCCCGTCGACAGGGTGACCGCGCCGGAGCCGAGACCGAGGATCATCACCGCCACCGCACCGGTCGAGGCGCCGGACGACACCCCGAGCAGGTACGGCTCGGCGAGCGGGTTGCGGGTGACGGACTGCAGCACCGCGCCGCAGATCGAGAGGCCGAGCCCGATCACCGCGGCGAGCAGTACGCGGGGAAGGCGGGACTCCCAGACCAGCGCGTCGACGAGCGGCGACGGCCGCGGAACGAGCGTCCCCAGGCCGACGTGCCCGAGAATCACGCCGACCACGTCGGAGGGGCCGATGTTCGCCGTACCGACGAACGCCGCCGCGACGATCGACAGGATCAGCACGACACCGAACGATCCGAGCAGCAGCACCGAACGCCCCGCGGAGGCCTTGCGGACGACGCCGCCGGCCAACGCGGGTCGCGGTTCGAGGAGTTGGGTCATCGCCGCGCGAACACCACGACGTCGTCGTAGTACCGCCAGATCGTGCCGGTCTCCGCGAAACCGGCCGTGCCGAGCGCCTGCAGGTGCAGCTCGAGCGGTGCGTGGGGCGTGGGCGGACGGTCCGCGAACCGGCGTTCACGCTCGGCCAGCCGCTGCCCGAGCTCCTCGATCGCGACGGCGTCGGCCCACCACTCGTCCCAGGTCTGCGCTCCGGCGGCGCGGGCGGTGCGCTGGGTGCGTTCGTCGTCCGCGGCGGCTGCCTCGGTGAGGAACGGTTGGGACCGCGGGTCGTAGCGGAGGTGGTCGGCGTTCATGAACACCCCGTCCGACGGCAGCAGATCTCCGAGGGTTGCGTAGACGGCGACGAGCTCGGCCGGCTTCAGCCAGTGCAGCGCGGTCGACGACACCGCGGCGTGGACCGGTGGAAGCTTCGACTCCCACCCGGGGTTCGCGAGGTCGGCGTCCAGGGCGGTGAAGCGGTCGCCGTACCGGCCGCCGAGCCAGGCATCGGCGACGGCGAGCAGGACCGGGTCGTAGTCGACCCCGACCACCCGTACGTCGGGGAGCCGGTCGAGGATCCGCCCGGCGAGACTGCCCGGACCACAGGCGAGGTCGAGCACCGTCAGCTCGCCGTCGGAGAAGTTCACGAGCCGTTCGAGGACGTCGAGCACGACGTCGAACCGCTGCTCGCGATGGGTGATGTAGGCCGCCTGCTGGTCGTCCCAGCGCTGGACCAGCTGCTCGATCGCCGTCACCGTGCCCCCAGCTTCACGAGCCCCTGCGCGACCGCGGAGATCGCCTCCACGCTGTGGATCGAGGGGTCCATCGCCTGGCCCGGGACGACGACGAAGCGATCGTTGCGCACGGCATCCAACCGGGAGGTCAGCGGATCGCGCTTCAGGAACTCGATCTTCTCCTTCGCGGTGTCGCCGGGATATCCACGGGTCAGGTCGGCCAGCACGATCACGTCCGGGTCCCGGGCCACGATCTCGTCCCAGCTGACCTCGGGCCACTTGGTGGAAGCGTCGGCGAAGAGGTTCTGCGCGCCGAGCATCTCGGTCACCGTCTGCGGCAGTCCGCCCGGGCCGGCCACCGAAGGCGTCCTGGACGACGCGGCGGTCGAGTAGAACCACACCAGCCGCGGCTTCCCCTCGACCTGCTTCGCGAGCTTCAGCCCCTGGTCGATGACGGCCTGCTGCTCGGCGACCAGTTTCTCGCCGGCCTCGGGGACGTCGAAGACGCGGGCGATCGTCCGGATCTCGTCGAACAGCATCGGGAACTTCGCACCGCCCGCGACCGACGCGTGGTAGGTGCAGTCGAACTCGGTCAGGTACGTCGGTACGCCGAGCTCGTGCAGCTCGGCCCGCTCCCCCGCGTTCTGCGCGGTGAAGAACGAGGCGAACGACGAGTACACGAAGTCCGGTTCGGCCTGGAGCAGGGTCTCGTGCTTCAGCAACCCCTTGCTGAGCAGCGGAACCTTCCGGTACGCCGTCTCCAGGTCGGCCGGCACCGGATCGGTCTCGTACGCCGTACCGACCAGCCGGTCGCCCAGCCCGAGCCGCAGCATGATCTCGGTCGCGGACTGGTTCAGCGAGACCGCGCGGGCCGGTGCCTTCGGCACCGACACCTTCACCCCGCAGTTGTCGTAGCTCAGCGGGTACGCCGTCGTACCCGCTGTCGCCGTACCGGCCGCCGCGTCCGCTGCCGGAACCGATGCCTCACCACAGCCGGCCAGGGCGACGCCCAGCGCGACCGCGACCGTAACGACAATCGTTTTCATTTTCACGAGCGGGAGCGTAGCAGAGTTCGGCCGGAGGGCTGGCCCCGGCCGAAACGACGCCGGTAACCTTGCCCTGGACAAAGGCTGATGACATGACCTCTTCTGAACTCCGGCAGCGTTGCGACCTCCTGCGGTCGCTGCATCGTCCTGGTATGCCGTTGCTGCTCCCGAACGCGTGGGACGTCGCCACCGCCAGAGCCACCGTCGCGGCCGGCTTCCCCGTGGTGGCGACCACGAGTGGTGGAGTCGCGGCCACTCTCGGGTACAACGACCAGCAGGCCGCGCCGGCCGACGAGATGTTCGCCGCGGCCGCGCGGATCAGCCGTCGCGTCGACGTACCGGTGACTGTGGATGCCGAGGCCGGCTACGGGCTGGAGCCGGCCGACCTGGTGGCCGCGCTGCAGGCGGCCGGTGCTGCCGGGTGCAATCTCGAGGACACCGACTACACCAGCGGCGGCGTACGCGACTTGCGCAAGCACGCCGATTGGCTGGCCGCCGTACGGCAGGCCGCGTCGGACGCCGGCTACCCGCTCGTGATCAACGCCCGGATCGACGTGTTCGTGGCGCCGTTCTTCACCGGCGCGGGTCCCGAGGCGGTGACCGCGCTCGTCCCCGAGGCGATCGAGCGCGCGAAGGCGTATCTCGAGGCGGGTGCGGATTGTGTGTACCCGATCGTGTTGTGGGACGGCGAGGCGTTGCGGGAGTTCGTCGTACAGGTTGCTGGGCCGGTGAACGTCCTGCGGATTCCGCAAACGCCGTCGGTCGCCGAGTTGGCGGCGATGGGCGTCGCGCGGGTCAGCTGGGGCACGCTGCTGCACACCAACGCGATGGCCCGGTTCACCGACGGGCTCAAGTCGCTCAGCGCCGACTAGACCGAGTCGAGGCGGCTCAGCGGCAGGCCTCCGAGCTGGTTGCGCGAGCTGATCCCGAGCTTGGCGAAGACCTTCCGCATGTGCCACTCCACGGTGTGACGGCTCAGGTAGAGCTCGGCGCCTATCGCCGGGTTCGACAGGCCGCCACGGGCCAGCTTCGCGATCTGGGACTCCTGCTGGGTGAGCACGCCGCGGCTCTCGTCACCTCGTCGGCGGACCGTGTCGCCGGTGGCGACGAGCTCGCGGCGGGAGCGTTCGGCGTACGCCTCGGCGCCGATCCGGTTGAACAGGTCGTACGCCGTACGCAGCTGCTCTCGCGCGTCGACGCGTCGGGCCGAGCGCCGCAGCCACTCGCCGTACACGAGATGTGCGCGGGCCAGCTGAACGGTCACGCGCGTCTGCCCGAGCCGCTCCAACGCCTCGCGGTACAGGGCCTCGGCGGCCTCGCCGTCGCTGAGCAACGCCTGCGAACGAGCTTGTACGCCGAGCGCCCAGTTCGTCCCGGCCACGCCGGTGCGTTCCTCCAGGCGCCGCAGGGCGTCCTCGGCTTCCTCGCGGGCGCCGCTGCGGACGGCCGCCTCGACCAGTTCGATCAGCGAGAACCCGTAGAGGCCGAGGTCGTCGTACTCGCAGGCCATGCGCGCGGCGGCCAGGGCGGCGTCGTACTTGCCGAGCCCGTTGTAGGCCACCGCGTTCGCATAGCCCACGCCGCCGTACAGGCCTCGGCCTTCACCGCGGGCGTTCAGCCCTTCGAAGTCGATCTCGAACGACTCGCGGAGGACCTCCGGCGCCGTGCCTCGCCACGCGGTGAGGAGGTACAGCGGGTACCGCACCGCCGGGCTGCCGGTCGCCCTCACGATCGCGTCGCTCTCCTCGAGCAGCGCCGCCGCCGACGCGAACTCGCCGGCGTGCACGTGGGCCACCGCGCGGTACCCGAGGGCCAGCGGCAGCACCGAGAGCGCGCCGGAGTGACGACACAGGCCGATCGCCCGTTCGACCAGGTCCTCACACTGCTCGTCGTCCCAGAGGTCGGCCGCGGCGATCCACGGCAGGTAGAACCACCGCAGCATGTCGCTGTCGTCGACGCCGGGACTGAAGGCCTCCAGCGCCCGCCGGAGCGGCGCCATCCCGGCCGCGTAGCCGTCGGTGATCCGGATCGACAGACCTTCGAGGAGAAGGTCCGCCGGCGTGAGCGGGAGGTCGGCACCGGCCGGAGCCGCTCCAGGAGAAGCCTTCCGGGCAGCGGTCGCGACCTCCAGCGAGCCGACGTCGCGCTGCAGGCGTCCGGCGTAGATCGTGGCGCCGATCGCCTCCAGGTAGCTCTCGCGTGCCGTCGTGAGATCGTGCGGCGCGAGCTTCTCGGCAGCGTCGAGCAGCAACGGCGGCGCGTCCATGCCGCGGTTGCGGGTGAACGCCAGCTGCGCGCGGAGCCGGGCCAGCTGCGCGCGGCCGAGATCGTCCAGCGGGCCGGCGTCCGCCGCGGCCAGCAACCCGTGGGCGGCCTCCAGCGCTCCCGATTCGATCCTGGCTCGGGCGGCGGCCAGAGCGCGTCGACCGCGGAGTACCGGGTTCGGCGTCAGTTCGGCGGCTCGCTCGAGCAGCGCGGCGGCCGCGGCGATGCCGCCACGGGCCTGCGCGCGTCCGGCCGAGCGCTCCAGTTCGTCGGCCACGGACGCGTCCAGGCCGAACGTCGCGTGCCCGCGATGCCAGGCGCGCCGGTCCGGGTGCTTCTGTGCATCGGTCACTTCGGCCAGTACGCCGTGCACCCGCAGCCGGTCGGACACCTTCGAGGCCCGGTACACACCCGAGCGCACCAGCGGATGCCGGAACCGCACGTGCCCGCCGAACTCGACGAGCCCGGTCGCCTGCGCCGCCTCCGTCGCCTCCGGGCTCAAACCGAGCCGACTCGACGCGCTCCGCAGCAACGCCACATCGCCCATCGGCTCGGCGGCCGCCGTCAGCAGCAGCAACCGGGCGTCGTCGGGAAGCGCCTCGAACTGTCGTACGAAGCTCTGCTCGATCTGGGTCGTCAGCGGCGCGGCGTCCGGAACCTCGAACCCACCGGCCAGCTCGGCCAGGCTCAGACCCCGCGGCAGCTCCAGGAGCGCCAGCGGAACTCCCCGGCACTCCGCGATGAGCCGATCGCGGACGTGTTCGTCCAGTCGTCCCGGCCACGCCGCGTCGAGCAGGGCACGGGCGTCGCCGGCCGTGAGGCCCCCGAGCACGAGATCAGGTAGCCCGCTCAGTTCCTGCAGCTGACCGGACTGACGAGCCGCGATCACCAGGCCGACCGACTCGGCCAGCAGCCGCCGGGCAACGAACGCGAGCGTCTGCACCGACTCCCGGTCGAGCCACTGGGCGTCGTCGATCACGCAGAGCAGTGGCTGCTCCTCCGTGGCCTCGGACAGCAGACTCAGTACGGCGAGCCCGACGAGGAACCGGTCGGTCGGAGCCTTCGGCCCGACCCCGAACGCCGTCTCCAGCGCGTCCCGCTGCGGCCCTGGCAGTCGCTCCCGCATCGGGAGCAGTGGGGCGCACAGCTGGTGCAACCCGCCGTACGCGAGCTCGATCTCGAACTCGACACCCGTTGCCCTCAGCACCCGGTATCCGCTCGCGCGTCCCTCCGCGTACCCCAGCAACGCCGACTTCCCGACCCCGGGCTCACCCCGCACGACCACCGCCTGGCTCCGCCCCGACCGCACGCTCTCCAGCAGCCGGTCCACGACGCCGCACTCGACATGCCGACCACGCAACCCGTACGGCGGATCCTCGGTCGGCATACCAGGACGCTACAACGCCGCCCGGACAGTGCCAATCAACTTCCGGGGCCCGGAGGACAGACCAAGTCGGCGCCGCCCGGCGAGGCCGAGTGCCGGACCCCGCGGTCCGGTGAGCACTTCGGGCCGAGCTGCCGGACCCCGCAGTCCCGTGAGGACGTCGGGCCTAGCTGTCGGACCCCGCAGTTCCCGCGTCCGCGGCGCTGGCCGACCTCGACCCACGGTTGCGGGCGGCCGTCGTACTGCGTGATATCGAACTGTTGTCGTACCAGCAGATCGCCACGGCCCTGGGCGTCGAGGTCGGCACCGTCAGCAGCCGGATCCATCGCGCGCGGGCCCATCTGCGGACCTCCCTCGCGCACCGCGCGCCGCTGCCCTCTCCGGCGCGCTGAGCGGCGCCTTGCCCACCACCACCGCACCGCGCCCGTGCTGCTCACTGGGCATCCCATCCCAGGGCACGGGCGCGGCTCGGCATCAGGCCTCAGGTCCGGATCCGCCACGCGACCGCGTCGGCTGCGATGCGATACCCGTGGTGGAGGCCGGCGACCTGGAGGACCGCGCGGGCCGGGCGGTGCGTGCCGAACACCTCGGCGTACACGACGTTGACGGCCTCCCAGTCACCGATCTCGGTCAGGAATAGCGTCACCTTCGCCACCGAGTCGACCGATCCGCCGGCCGCCTCGACGACGGCAACGATCTGCCCCAGCACCCGTCGCGCCTGCTCGGCGACGGTCGAGTCCGCCGCTGCGCCCTGCGGCAACTGCGCCGAGACCCAGATCGTGCCGTCGGGCGTGACCGTGGCCGGCGAGTAGTGCCCGAGCGGCTCGGCCACACCGGGCACCGCGACGAAGTCGAGCGGCCCGGTCATCGCTGCCCCGCAACGGTCAAGTCAGCGAGGTCGGCGGACAGGTCGATGCGGACCATTGGCATGCGTCAGCTCTCTTTCGGGGGAACGGTTCTCGGCTGCGACTGACTCGCAGGTCTGTTCGACTCGACGGTAGTACCTGCGGGCAGCGACGGCCAACGACACCTACACCGACCTGTCAATTGCCCAGGGCAACAGCCCGTACGCCGGACCGATCAGCCGAGGGACTCCACCGCGGTGTGAATCAGGTCCGCCACAGCCTGCGGCCGAGACACGTAGACCGAGTGGCTGCCAGGGATCTCGCGAGTGGTGGCACCGGCCCGCTCGGCCATCTGGCGCTGCGCCGGCGGCGGGATCATCCGGTCGTCCGCGGCGACCAGGTACCAGCTCGGCTTGCTGCGCCAGGCCGGTTCGGTCACGGTTCCGCCGAGCGCACCGACACCCCACGGAACCTGCGAGTCGGCCATGAACGCGGCCTCGTCCGACGGCAGATCGCCCGCGAACGAGTCGTGGAACTTCTCCCGGTCGAGGAAGAGATACCCGTCCCGCGGCGGCAAGATCGGCGGAACCGGCGCACCGGGCGGCGGGTCGGCGATCAGAGTGTTGACCGACTCGCCCTTGTCGGGTGCGAAGGCCGCGATGTACACGACCCCAGCGACCCGCGGGTCGCTGCCGGTCTCGGTAACCACCACCCCGCCGTACGAGTGACCGACGAGCACCACCGGGCCGTCGATCTCGTCGAGGACCTGCTTGGTCGCGGCGACGTCGCCCTCGAGCGACACCGTCGGATTCTGTACGACGGCCACGCGGTGTCCCTGCGCGCGGAGCCGGTCGTAGACGCCTCGCCAGCCGGAGCCGTCGACGAACCCGCCATGGATCAGTACGACGGCCGGCCTGGTGCTCGCGTTCATTGCTGCCTCCCTGAGGTTGGTGAAGTTGTCCCCGACGGTAGGAAAGGAGGCACCCCGCGCGCAGGCGGGAAAACCCTCGACCGGCATCGCCGCGACCCTCGATCGAGCCCGCCGGGTGGCGCAGAATGTCCTGATGGATCAGGCATCGGCGGCCGCCTACGGACTGTTCGGCCGTGACGACGCGGTGCGAGTGGTCGGCGACCTGCTCGACCACGGCGGCAGTGTCATCGCGATCGGCGACCCCGGCGTCGGCAAGAGCAGCCTGCTGAAGGTCGCCGACCAGCTGGCGCAGCGCCGTGGACGCCGGGTGCTGTCCGTGGCTCCCACGCAGTTCGACCGCGGTCTCCCGTTCGCGGGGTTGGCCGAGTTGGTCAACCAGTGCCCGGACGGCGTGGTCGATCGGCTGCCGGGACCGCAGCGGCGGGCGCTGGCGGTCGCGTTGCAACGCGCCGAGCCCGACGGTCTCGCGATCGATCCCCTCGCCGTACCGCTGGCGGTCCGGACCCTGCTGATCCAGCTCTGCGAAGCCGAACCCGTTCTGCTGATCGTCGACGACCTGCAGTGGCTGGACCCTGCGAGCGTCGGCAGCCTCGGTTTCGCCGTACGTAATGCCGATCCGCGGCGGCTCGGCGTCCTGATCGCGTCGCGCCCTGATCTGGAGGCCGGCGCCGACCTGCTCAGATCCGCGCCGGAGCCGCGGCACGAACTGGCCCTCGGATCGTTGTCCGAGGCGGCGGTCGGCCAGTTGCTGCGCAAGCGGCTGGGCGCGCGCTGGATCCCTCCGCTGGCAGCGGGCGTGGCGCGAGCCAGCAGCGGGAACCCGTTCCTCGCCTTGATGATCGCGCAGGCGATGCAGTCCGACGTGTCCAAGTGGCGCTGGAGCGCCCAGCAGGGCCACTACCCGATCTTCCCGGTTCCCCCGAGCCTGTCGGGTCTGCTCGGCGAGAAGGTCGGACTCCTACTCTCCCAGGACGCCCGCGAGGTCCTGCTGCTGGTCTCCGCGGCCGGTCGGCTCACCGTGGCCCAGCTGCAGCGCATGGTCGAGGAGACCCGGATCAAGGCGGCGCTCGACGCGGCCGGCGACGCCGACGTCGCCAAGGTCGGCGCGGGCGCGGTGGTCGCGTTCAACCACCCGATGCTGGCCTCTGCCCTGTACGACGTCGCCGCGCCGGACGAGCGCCGGCGCGCTCACCGGATCCTCGCCGACAAGCTGGAGGACCCGGTCGAACGCGCTCGCCACCGGGCCCGGTCGACGACCACTCCGGACGAGAGCGTCGCCGTCGAGCTGGAAGCGGCGGCCGGCATCTCACGCAGCCGGGGCGCCCAGCAACTGGCGGGCGAGCTGCTGGAAGGAGCGGCTCTGGCCACCCCGTCCGATACCGGGGACGGCTTCCGGCGCTGGCTCCGGGCGGTGGACACGTACGTCGCCGCGGGCGACCCGCTGTCAGCGGAGTCCGCGCTGGAGCAAGGAGCGACGTTGGCCGTCGTACCGGTTGAGCATGCTCAGGTGCTCGCGCGCCGAGCCCGGCTGACCAACAGCTTGAGGGGCTCGCGCTCGCTGGCGGAGGAGGCGTTCCGGATGGCTCCGTCCGGCGAGGTGCGGGCGGAGATCCTGCAAACACTCAGCGAGCAGCACCGCATGGAGGGCAACGGCCGGCTCGCGCTGCGGCTGGCCCGGATGGCGATCGCCGAGGCCGGCGCGGCCCGGCGACCAGACGTTCAGCTGATCGCGTTGTACCAGCGGCAGTCGGTCGAGTGGATCTGGGCACTGGACGATCCGGCGCAGACTCTCCGGGACATGGAGAACCTGGTCGAGACGTCATCGATCGAGCTGACTCCCGCCGAGTGGGCCGGCGCGCGTGCCTTCTACGCCGCTTGGAACGACCCCGTCGCCGAGCAGGTCGTGCGTGAGGCGATCGCGCGAGCGCTGGAGGCCGGCCGGTACGGCGACCTGTCCAGCCTCTACATCTGGCTCGTCCTGGTGCTGATCCGCGCCTCGAAGGTCCGCGACGCCGAGGCCGCGCTGGACGAGGCCGACCAGTCCGGCGCGTGGACGACGCTGGGTCTGCAGGAGAACATGGCCCGCGTCCTGATCAAGGAGTACGCCGGCGATCTCGACGCCGCCCGGGAGGTCGCCGAAGGCGCGGCCTCGCACGCCAGGGCCAGTGGGCTGCGGTACTGGCTGGGCGGGTTCCTCGCGCAGCTCGGGTTCATCGAGACGTCCGCACGCAACTGGCACGCCGCGCTCGAACCGCTGCGTGAGCTGGCGGAGATCTTCGCGAGCACCAAGATGGTCGACCTGGAACAGCTCCTGTGGCCGGTCGACCTGGCCGACGCCGCTCTCCAGGTCGGCGCCCTCGACGACGTCGAGACCGCGATCGCCCTGCTCCGCAGGCAAGGCGACGCCGGGCGGCCGGAGGCGACGATCGCCGCTGATCGTTGCCAGGCGCTACTAACAGCCGTACGAGGTGACGCGGCCGCTGCCGTAACCGAACTCCGGCGGCTCGTGGACCAGACCGGGTCGGAGTGCCCGTTCGAGGCGGCCCGGACCCTGCTCGCCCTCGGTCAGGTCTACCGCCGTGCCGGCTTCCGGTCCCTGGCCAACGAGACCCTCACGGAGGCGGCCGCGACCTTCGATGCCTTGGGCATCCCCCGCTGGGCCGAGCGCGCCCGCGACGAAGCCGACCGCCTCGGCCTGCACGCCAGCCCACAGTTGCTCACCGCAACAGAACGCCGGGTCGCCGACCTGGTCGCCGCCGGCCGCTCGAACCAGGAGGCCGCCGCGGAGCTGTTCCTGTCGGTGAAGACCGTCGAAGCCAACCTGACCAGGGTCTACCGCAAACTCTCGGTCCGCTCCCGCACCGAACTCGCCAACCACCTGCTCAGCTCAGGTGTGCGCGAAGGAACGCGACCACCCGGTCCATGAGCTCGGTGCTGTTCCACATCTCCGCGTGGTCGGACAGCTCCCCGTGGCCGCCGCCCTTGACGACGTACCGGGTGCTGTCGACGCCGGCCCGAAGCAGGGCCTGGTGCAAGTGGGCCGTCTGGGACGGCGTGATGATCCGGTCGTCGTCGCCGTGCAGTAGCAGGAACGGCGGCGTGTCCGCGGTGACCCGGCTCGCGGGATCGGCCTGCCGCATCTCGTCGGGATCATCGGCGGGCGCGCGGTCCGGGCCGAGGATGTACGCCGGGATCGGCGACCCGGCACTGGTGTAGTAGGCAACGGTCTCCGCGTCGAAGCCGTCCGCGACCCTCGCCAGGTTCGAGGCCCCGAACACGTCGACGACCGCGCCGAGCTTGTTGCCCGGATCCGTGCCGGCCATCGCGGCGAGGTACCCGCCGGCAGACTCGCCCCAGACCGCGACCTTGCCGGGGTCGACGCCGTACTCGGTGGCACGCGTGCGCAGGAACTCGAGGGCCGTGGCGACGTCCATCAACCCGTCCCGGTACGACGCGCCGACGGACGTCGTCCGGTAGTCGATGCTCGCGACAACGAATCCGGCGGCGGCGACGTACTGGCGTTGCTTGGCGGCCATCTGCCGGCGGGCCGACACGAAGCCGCCACCCGGCAGGTAGAGCACGAGCGGGTGCGGACCACTCCCCTGCGGCGTGAGCACGTCCATCCGAAGGTTGCCGGAGTACGCGATGCCCTTGGTCGCCCGCAGCCCGCGGACCTTGCCGATCTGCGCGCCCGGATCCGGCGTGATCACCGTGCTGTCGGCGTCCCGGTCCGGAGCGGCGACCGTGGAGAACTTGATCGGATGCCCGCTGAGGGCGGCGAGCCCGGTGATCAGCCGCATGGTGAGTTTCATTCCGCTGCCCTTCGGATCCGCATGAGCCCACGATAGTCTACGGTGAAAGTGACATCACTTTCATCTCTGGAGGACCTGCCGTGACGATCTCGAAGTCGGACCGGACGGCGGAGGAGTTCAAGGCGGCCGCCCGCCGCGTCTTCGCCCGGCAGGGCTACCCGGCGACGAAGGTCACCGACATCACCACCGAGGCCGGCCGCGCGACCGGTGGCATCTACCGCTACTTCCCGTCCAAGGCCGCCGTGCTCAAGGCGCTCGCCGACGACTTCCTCCAGGCCCGCCACGAGCACGTCGCCGGTACGGCGGGCCACGGCCACACGATGACCACCGAGCAGGACGTCCGCGACCACGTCCAGGCGTACTGGCGCTCGTACCGCGCGTACCTCCCGGAGATGATCGCGATCCACGAGGCCGCCGCCTCCGACCCCGAGTTCGCCGACATCCAGCGCCAGGTCCGCGCCAACGACGTCGCCATCTGGCGCGCCCACATCAAGGAACTGCGCACCCACCTCGGCCAACCGATCGGCGACTCCGCCGTACTGGCCCAGATGGTGGTCGGCCTCCTGGAGAGCTACTGCTACACCACCTTCCAGCCAGGCACCGGCCGCCCCCGGGGGAACGTCGGCACCCTCACCTCCTTCGTGTACGGCGGAATCACGCGCTAGTAGCTGATCCACGTCCCGGCCGGCCGCTGCTGTCCAACCCCGGGACGGCTGTAGTCGCACACCCCGGACGGGAACGCCTGCCGCAGCTTCGCCTGGTCCGCGGGTGAGAACTTCACGCCGTACCGGCGGACGTCCAGCGGCTTCAGCGCACACTTCAGCGTCGACATCCCGACGTCGGCACCGGCGGCGATCCTCGGGTTGGCCGCGACCGGGTAGGCCGCTCCGCACTCCCCCGCCGGCGGGTAGGCCAGCTTCTCCCGGATCCGCAGGCTCGCGGACAGGTAGCAGCCGTCGCCCAGGTCACCGGGCTTGTGGGCGATCACCTTCTGCTGCGCCGTACGCCGGGAGGTATCGGCGGTGATCGCGGCCAGCCAGCGGTCCATCGCGTCCAGCTCGTAGCGGGCGGCCGCGTTCGCCTGAGCCGGGTCGAGCGAGGACATGATGATCACCTGGTTGGCGGCCGTGCCGTTGGCCTTCAGCAACCGGTCGCGGGTGACGAACGACATCTCCGCGGTGTGGATGTCGATGCCGAAGCCGGCCCGGTCGAGGTACGTCCGCTGGTCGATGATCGGTGTCGAGCGCAGTCCGAGGCCACCGCCGGCCAGCAGGTTGTCGCGGTACGCCGTGCGCAGAGCGGCCGGGTCGGCGACGGACCGCGCGGCGACCAGTCGGCCGGACTCGTCCACGCCGCCGACCTTCGCGTTGAGATCGGCGAACTGGGCGGCCGAGATCACGCCGGACCGCAGCGCCTGGACGCCGTACTGGACACCGACGTTGTCCCGGGTGCTGCGGACGAGTCCGGTCTGCGGATCGCGGCCCAACTGGTTGACCCACTGCTCCGACGCCATGCACCTGATCCCGGTCGGGTTCGTCACCGGGTCCCAGATCGCCGGCGCGGGGATCGGTCCGCCCGGACGGCAACTACCGGTCGGAGTCATCTTCGGCAGGAACCCTGCCTGCCACGACGTGCACGGGCTGCTGCTGACGTAGCCGGTGATCGCGGTCTTCTGCGCCTCCGTCAGCGTGCTGGTCGCGAAGTACTTGTTCAGCGCGCTGCAGTCGGCCGCCGAGGTGAACGCGGTCAGCATGTCCGGGTAGGACACCCCGGGGACGATGCCGTCGAGGATCCCCGGGTAGCCGTCGGCGATGTCGTGCTGGTTGATGCTGCCGCCGGAGCCACCCCAGCCGATCGTGTAGCGCACCGGGCCGTAGGTCTCGACGAAGTGTTCCTTCACCATCATCGCGGCCTCGGCCGAGAGGATCGTGCTGCAGTTGGTCTCCGGCACGTTGAGCGTCGACGACGCCACGGCGTACCCCTGGGAAAGGAACAGGTCGTTGAGCACACCGCCGGTCTGGTTCCCCTGGTGGTACCCGGCGTTGCACCCACCGCCGAAGGTGTAGACGAGCTTGCCGTTCCAGCTTCCCCGCGGCTCGAGCGGTGACGGCTCGATGCCGTCGTACAGGGCGGCGGTCTGGTAGACGGCCCGGTCGATCGTGCCCGTCTCCACCCGTACGACGTACGGGACGGTCCGGTCGTCGACGGTCGTCGTCGCGAGGTCGGCCGGTCGCGCCGCGGGATCCGCCAGCGCAGTGAAGGCGCCGGATCTGGTCCGGTACTGGTAGGTCACCCTGGTCGGTGCCTCGCACAACGGTTGCGTCGAGGGCGCCAGCCCGAACGCCGTCGTCTCGCAGTAGTACGGCAGCTGCTGCGGCCCCGAGAACACCGGCCCGGACCGCGGGTACGACGTCACGCGCACCGACGAACCCGCCGCGGTGACCACGTTCGCCCCGGTCCGCAGGCCGCTCACCAGGCCGAGCATCGACCGGTCCGGCTGGACGGCGAAGCTCGACGTGACGTCGCGGCCGTTCAGCCTGACCTTGGTCGGCGTACTGACCCGGAGCAGCACGTCGCCGCCGCTGACGAACTCCGGGCGGGTGTTCGACACGACCGTGATCGCCACCGGCCCGGGCCGCGGCGCCGCCGACGCCGGGGCCGCGACGCCGGCCACCAGGGCGGCCGCCAGCAGAACGCGAAGTGAATTTGAGCTCATTTTCACGTACCTTAGGCAGAGCCGTCCACCCGCACAATCCTCTCCGGATGGAGATACCGTGCCTGCCCCACCCTGTGCGAGGGTCACCGCGTGACCACCGATCGGGCCGCCGACGCCGTGGCGGAGCGGCTGAGCGCGCTCGACGAGCTGCTGCGGGAGCGGGACGGCCTGCTCACGGTGATGGACCGGGTCGTGGCCCTGCACGGGACGGCCCGGATGATCCGCCTCGACGTCGGGGCCGACTCGGGGTTCGTCGCCGACCTGCAGGCGCCGGACCAGGCCGTGGTCCGCTGGATGTCCGGCACCCGGACGAACCAGTTGCAGAACCTCGTCGTCCCGGTCGGCCAGGGCATCGGCGGCCGCGCGCTCGCGCTCGGTACGGCGGTCCGCGTCGACGACTACGTCAGCTCACCGGCGATCACCCATCACTTCGACGCCCAGGTCCGGCACGAGGGCATCGGCGCCATGCTGGCGGTCCCGGTCGTCGACCGCGACGGCCGGACCGTCGCGCTCGCGTACGCCGCGATGCGGACCGCGACGTCGTTCGGTGACTTCGCCGTTGACCGGATGTACGAGATCGCCGGCCAGGCCTCGACCGCGCTGCGGATCGCCGACGCGGCCGAGGCCGGCAAGGCCGACGCGGTCACCGCCGAGCGGCAGCGGGCCCAGAGCGCCCTGCACGACTCGGTCGGCGCGTTGCTGTTCCTGATCGGCGTACAGGTCCGCGATCTGCACGAGTCCGTGCAGGACAACCCCGCGTTGACGGACCGGTTGCACCGACTGGAGTCGGACGTGTCGGCCGCGTCCGCCGCGCTACGCGAGTCGCTGCTCGTGATGGCCGACACCACTCCGGAGCGCGCGCTGCCGGTCGAGATCGCCGAGTACGCGCGGGCGTTCGAGGCGCGGACCGGCGTACCGGCTCGCTTCGTGCAGCTCGCGACCGTCGCGCCGCTGGACGCCGAGCGCACCGCCTTGCTGGTGGCGGTGGTCCGCGAAGGACTGCTGAACATCGAGAAGCACGCGAGCCCGCAGTCGGTGATCGTCAGCCTGGGGACCTCTGACGACGGCGGAGTCCATCTCGTCGTCGCCGACGACAGTACGGCGGACGGTCCGAGCGGGCCCGGCAGCGGGCTCGGCGTACGGTCGCTGGCCGAACGCGCCCTCCGGCTGGGCGGGCAGGTGAGCCTGGTCCGGGACGAGGACGGCGGGTGCACCCTGCGCTGCCGGTTGCCGCGATGATCTCGACCGTCTTCGTCGTCGACGACCACCCGGTCGTGCGCGACGGCGTGACGCTGCTGCTGCGATCGGACCCGATCCTGTCCGTGGTCGGATCCGCCGAGTCCGGACGCGCCGCGATCGACCGGATCGCCGAGCTGCGTCCGGATCTCGTCCTGCTCGATCTGCGGCTGCCGGACATGCTCGCGCCGGAGGTGATCGGCGAACTGCGCAAGGTTCACCCGCCGGCCAGGATCGTGGTCTTCACCGCGCACGCCGACCACCACGGCATCACCGCGTCCCTCGACGCCGGGGCGGACGCCGCGCTGGTCAAGGATGTCGCCGGGACCGATCTGTCCGCGGCGTTGCGCGCCGTACTGCGGGGCGAGCGGGTGATCGATCCGAGGATCGTTCCGTCGCACACCCAGCGCTCGGACGCGCTGGCCCGCAGCGGACTGACCCGCCGCGAGTACGAGGTCCTCCGGTACGCCGCCCAGGGCCAGACCAATCCGGAGATCGCCGAGTCCACCGGCCTGACCCGGAACACGGTCAAGACCTACCTCCAGTCCGCGCTGCACAAACTCGGCGCCCGCAACCGGGTCGAGGCGATCGTGAAGGCGAGCGAGGCCGGGTTGTTATAGGCAACCTCTCCACCTGGGGGTGTGGGGCGAGCCT
Source organism: Kribbella sp. cmx-5-2 (assembly GCA_049998015.1). GTDB lineage: Bacteria > Actinomycetota > Actinomycetes > Propionibacteriales > Kribbellaceae > Kribbella. Next base: position 333,182 of record JAEBEC010000004.1, on the reverse strand, counting down.
CGGTTCCTCGCAGACTGTCCGCCACCGGCCACCCGGCCGGGGATGCGGAGGACCCGTCAGTGCTGACCATCCGGAACCTGCGCGTGCGCTACGGCCGAGCGCTGAACGCCTTGCACGGCGTGGATCTCGACGTCCCGGACGACGGGGTGGTCGCCGTCCTCGGTGCGAACGGCGCCGGGAAGTCGACGTTGCTCCGGGCCGTCTCCGGGACGCTCGGGATCCACCGCGGCACCGTCACCGCCGGCACGATCGAGTACGACGGAACGCGGCTGGACCGGCTCGCCCCGGACCGCATCGTCCGGTACGGCGTGGTCGGCGTACCGGAGGGCCGGCAGATCTTCGGCCGGATGACGGTCGCCGAGAACCTCCGCGCGGGCGGGATCGCAGCCCGCTCGGCCACTGACCGGACCGCCGCCCGCGAGCGCGTGCACGCGCTCTTCCCGCTGCTTGCGGAACGCGCCGGGCAGCGGGCCGGGCTGCTGTCCGGCGGCGAGCAGCAGATGCTCGCCATCGGCCGGGCGTTGATGGCCGGGCCCAAGGTCCTGCTGCTGGACGAACCGTCGCTGGGCCTGGCGCCGAAGCTGGTCGAACGGATCGGCGAGGCCGTCCGCGAGATCCACGCGCAGGGCACGGCCGTCGTCCTGGTCGAGCAGAACGCGGCGATGGCGCTCGAGGTCGCCGACCAGGCCGTCGTACTGGCTGTTGGATCGGTGGCACTGTCCGGTACGGCGGCTGAGGTCGCGCACGGCGTACATCAGCACTATCTCGGGACTCCCCCGCAGGAACGGCGGTCGCTGGCCAGGTGGTCAGGATGACCGCGCTGGTCCTCGATCACGTCACCCTGCGGTTCGGCGGGCTGCTCGCGCTCGACGAGGTCTCGTTCACGGTGGCACCGGGCTCGTTGCACGCCTTGATCGGTCCGAACGGCGCCGGGAAGTCCAGCTGCTTCAACGTGATCAGCGGGCTGTACCGGCCGACCTCCGGCGACGTCCGCTTCGGCGAGGACGACCTCCGGCGGCTCAGGCCGCACCGGATCGCCCGCCTCGGCATCGGGCGCGCGTTCCAGAACACCGCGCTGTCCACGCACTCCACCGTGCTCGACAACGTGCTGCTCGGCCGGCACGGACTGACCCGCGGTGGCTTCCTCGCCGGTGGCCTGCGCCTGACGCGCCGCGAGGAGCAACGGCACGCGAACCGCGCGAAGGTGCTCTGCGACTTCCTCGGCATCGGCGCGACCGTCGACCGGCCGCTCGGGTCCCTGCCGTACGGCGTCGCCAAGAAGGTCGACATCGCGAGAGCGCTCGCGACCGAGCCCGCGCTGCTGCTGCTCGACGAACCGGCCGCCGGGCTCAACCCCGAAGAGACCGGTGAGCTGTCGGTGACGATCGACCAGATCCGGACCGATCTCGGCATCGCCGTCCTGCTGGTCGAGCACGACATGGAACTGGTGATGGGGATCGCCGACCAGGTCACGGTGCTCGACTTCGGCCGGGTGATCGCCGACGGCCCACCGTCCGACGTCCAGGCGAACCCGGACGTGATCAAGGCCTACCTGGGAGCGACGACATGACGACCTTCCTCCAGCTGCTCGTCAACGGGCTCGGCAAGGGCGCGGTGTTCGCCCTGCTGGCGCTGGGGTTCGTGGTGATCTACAAGGCGACCGAGGTGGTGAACTTCGCCCACGGGTCGCTCGTGCTGTTCGGCGGGTACGTCGTACTGGCCGGCAAGGACACGCTCGGCTGGGCCGGAGCCGCGGTGCTCGGCATCGTGAGCGCCGGGGTGCTGGCGGTCGCCGTGGAAAGGTTGCTGCTGGCAAGATCCCGGCCGGCCGACCCGTTCAGCCTCGCCCTGCTGACGATCGGCGTGGACGTGATCGTCACCGAGGAGATCGTCCGGCGACTCGGGGTCTCGGTGCCGTTCATCGGTGACGCCTGGGACGCGCAACCGCTGCAGCTCGGCGGGATCACGCTCTTCCGGACCCACCTGGTCGCCCTGCTGGTCGCCACGGTCCTGATCACCGGCTTCTTCCTGCTCTCCCGATACACCACCTGGGGGATCGCGATGCGGGCCCAGGCGGAGAACCGGGAAGCGGCGGCTCTGGTGGGGATCAGCAGCGCGCGGGTCACGGCGTCGGTCTGGTTGCTGGCCGGTCTGCTGGCCGGAATCGCCGTCCTGTTCATCGCGACGCAGGACTTCTCCGGCGCCGGGCTGTCGCGGGGCACGCACTCGATCGCGCTGGCCGCGTTCCCGGCCGCGATCATCGGCGGGCTCGACTCCACCGCGGGAGCGATCGTCGGCGGAGTCGCGGTGGGGCTGGTGGACGCGTTGTCGACGTACTACCTGTCCTTCGCGTTCGCCAAGAGCGCGGTCTTCCTCGTCATGCTGGTCGTGCTGGTGGCGCGGCCCGCGGGGTTGTTCGGCACCAGGGAGACGACCCGTGTCTAGGCTCGCGTGGATCCCGGTCGTCGTCGTACTGCTCGCCTTGCCGTTGTACGTCGACGCGCCCTGGCTCAAGGCCGGGCAGTACATGATGATCGGCGCGGTCGGCGCGATCGGGCTCACGCTGCTCACCGGTCAGGCCGGACAGCTGTCCCTCGCGCACGGCTTCTTCCTACTGGTCGGCGCCACGTCGTACACGGTCCTCGCCGGGCCGTCGGGTGATCTCGTCGGGCTGGGCCTCGATCCGCTGCTGTCGATCGTCGGCGCGGTCGCGATCAGCGCGCTGGCCGGGATCGCGTTCGCTCCGGTGGCCGGGCGGGTCCGCGGGATCTACCTGGGCGTCGCCTCACTCTCGCTGGTGTTCCTGGGGCTCTACCTCGGCCAGGCGGCCGAGTCGCTGACCGGCGGGACCTCGACCGGGCGGGCGCCGGCGACGTTCGAGCTGTTCGGGTTCTCCTTCTCCAACGGGGGCGACCTGGTGATCGCCGGCGTGCCGATCCGGGGGACCGAACGGCTCTGGTACCTGTTCCTGGGGTTGCTCGCGCTGGCGTACTGGCTGGCCCGCGGAGCCGTGCGGTCCCGGATCGGCCGGGCCTGGCGCGCGGTGCGCGACAACGAGGCGGCGGCCGCCGCGATGGGGGTGGACGTCCGGCGTACCAAGGCCGGCGTGTTCGCGGTCTCCTCGGCGTACGCCGGACTGGCGGGGGTGATGACCGTTCTCTGGTTCGACATCCTCAAGCCCGACGAGAGCGAGTACGGCACGTACGGCGTCAACGCCTCGATCGCCTTCCTCGCGATGGTCATCATCGGCGGCCTCGGCTCGGTCGGCGGCGCGGTGGTCGGCGCGCTGGTCGTCAGCGGACTCCCCCAGGTCCTGACGCTCTACTCCACCGACCTCGGCTGGTTCACCGGATCGGTCACACCGGTCCTGGTCAGCGCATTCGTGTACGGCGCGGCAATCGTGCTCGTCGTCCTGTTCGAACCCGGCGGTCTGGCCGCGATCGGCCGCAGAATCAAGGAGCTGAGATCATGAAACGTCTGCTGGCCATGGCCGTCGTACTGCCACTGGCACTGACCGCGTGCAGCACGAAGGGCGGCGCCGAAACGAACACGAGCTCGGCGGACGGTGTCCGGACCGGTGTCGGGGTGACGGACAGCCAGATCACCCTCGGCGTGATGGCCGACCTCACCGGCGCGTTCAAGAGCCTGTCGACCGCGATCACCCACGGCAACGAGCTGTGGGTCAAGGACTTCAACGCGGCCGGTGGGGTGTGCGGCCGGCAGATCACGCTGGAGACCGTCGACCACGGCTACAAGGCCGACACCGCCAAGACGCTTTACCCACAGATCGAGCCGAAGGTCGCGGGCTTCGTCCAGCTGACCGGGTCGCCGATCATGGCTGCGCTCGGCAAGAACATCGAGGCGGACAAGGTGACCACGACGCCCGCGTCCTGGTCGTCGGAGCTGCTCGGCAACCCGTACGTGATGATCGTCGGCACGACCTACGACGTGGAGATGATCGACGGGCTCAGCTACCTGCAGAGCAAGGGAATGCTCGCCGACGGCGACAGTGTCGGACACATCTACGTCGACGGCGAGTACGGCGCCAACGGGCTGCGCGGGTCGAGGTACTACGCGGAGCAGCACAAGCTGAAGCTGTCCGAGGTCAAGATCACGTCGACCGACACGGACCTGACCAACGTGGTCACGGGTCTGAAGGGCAAGGGCGTCAAGGCGATCCTGGTGACCACGACGCCCAAGCAGACCGGATCGGTTGCCGCCGCCAACAAAGCGCTCGGGCTGAACGTGCCGATCCTCGGGAACAACCCGAGCTTCGACCCGGTGCTGCACGAGAGCCCGGCCGCGAACGCGCTCGACAAGCTCTACATCGTGGCCAGCACTGTGCCGTTCTCGGCGGACATCCCCAAGGCGCGTGAGATCGCCGAGAAGTACTCAGCCGCCGGATACAAGGAGCCGCCGAACGCGGGGGTCCCGTACGGCTACGCGGTCGCCGAGGTCTGGGGCACGGTGCTGCGCAGGGCGTGCGACAACAAGGACCTGACTCGCGACGGCATTCACAAGGCGATGCAGGAGACCACGTCCGCCGACACCGGGGACCTGGTGGCGGCCCTCGACTTCGGCACTCCTGGTGCGCCGGCCACTCGCCAGGTGTACGTCGCGCAGCCGGATGCGTCTGCCGCCGGCGGCACGAAGTACGTCCAGCAGCTCTTCGAGGCCGAGCAGGCGAAGACGTACAAGGCTCCCCACGAGCAGTGATCGCGTCAGGCTCGGGCCACGTTCTTCACCAGCCAGTTGGCCAGCGGACGGAGCTGGGTGAAGGCGGCCAGGACGTGGTCGGCGGCGGCTGGGGTGTGGATCCAGTCGTCGCCGCCGAGGTGGCGGGAGGCGATGAGAGTTCTGTGCCGGAGCAGCTCTGCACGAGGGTGGTCGGACGGATGACCGCGGAGCGGGCGTTTCAGCTGGTCGCCTGAGATCTCGAAGCCCTGGCTCTCGAGCTTGCGGAGGACGGCGACGAGACGACGGCCCGATCCAGGGTCCGCCACCGCCGCGCGGTAGCGCTCGATCTGGAGCGACGGCGCGTACCACCACGCCACGCGGACCTCGAGGCCGTCGAGGTCGAAGCCGATGGCGAGCTCGACGTACGGGGCGAGCCGGACGATCGCGCCCTGCCGCTGCCAGGCGCGCAGCAGCACCTCGCCGTACCGCCAGACCGCGAAGTCCTCGTACGCCGGATCGCGGTCTGCCACCGCGTTGAGCAGCTCGACCATCGGCCGGCGGACCAGGTCCTCCCGATCCTTCCGCACCAGTTCCCGCACGGCGATGGACGGCTCACCCTCGAGCCGCAGCAGCACGTCGTACGCCGCCCTCGGCCATCCCTCGAACTCACCCGTCACGGAACCCGAGCTTAGTGAGCGCCTCCGACAAAACGTCACAAAAGCACCGGGCTGTTCGGTCTTACCACCATGAGATGGCTGCAGCGAGCCGCCTGCCGCGGCGAGGACCCCGGCCTGTTCTTCCCGATCGGTACGACGGCGCCCGCCCTGCGGCAGATCGAGGAAGCCAAGACGGTCTGCGCCCACTGCGAGGTCACCGACGCCTGCCTCGACTGGGCCCTCCGCACCGGCCAGGACGCCGGCGTCTGGGGCGGCCTGTCCGAAGACGAACGCCGCGAGCTCCGCCGGCGCCGCTCCCGAAAGCTGGAGGGGACCCCGGAGACCGGGATCCCCTCAGCGGCTAGCCCTTGGGCCTCGTGAGCGCCCACGCGGTGTTGTTGAGCGTGTCCTCGATTCCCGTGAAGCCTTCGTTCGGGTTGTAGACGTCCTCGCCGAAGTCGACGTCCACGTCGTCGGCGGTGCCGCCGACGCCGTCGGCGCCTACGCCGTACAGGAGCGGGAAGTTGCCGCCCTGGTCCATCAGGTTGTAGGTCTCGTTGAACTGGTCGACGTGGTAGCTGCCGACGAAGTGGCCGGCCTCGTGGGACGTCACGTTGCCGACGACCTGGGAGATGAACTTGATCTTCTGGGCCGTGGTCGCGCCGGCCGGGAGGTAGCTGTTGATCGACGGGTCACCGAAGCCGTTGGCCGGGTTGGACAGTACGTCGAGCAGCACCAGCGCGGTCTCCTCGTGGCCGAAGTTGCCCGGGTCGATGGTCTGCGCGATGCCGATCGTGTTGATGCCGGACTCGGCGATGGTGCCGCCGACGACGATCCGCGAGACGTTCTGCTGACCGAACGGATCGGCCGAGCCGCGGCTGTTCAGCACCTTGACCTGGACGTTGGGGTTGAGGCCCTTGGCGATCAGGTCCTGCTTCAGGTTCTCGGTCACGGTCGCGGTGATCTTCGTGATCAGCTCGGCCTCGGCCGACCGCGGCAGCCCCCAGCGGGCGATGAACGCGGAGAACGGCGACAGGTTCCGGACGCCGAGCGAGGTGTCGCCGAAGATCGACGTGTTCACCCGCGCGCCGTCGAAGTCGAGGAAGATCGTCTGCTGCTTGGTGTCGACCTCGGTGCCGGGACGGTAGGCCTCGACGGTCGCGTCGTAGTTCCCGACTCCGTCCTCGACCGACACGGCGTACCAGCCGGCCTCCTCCGCGACGTACGCGAAGACGGCGTTGCCTCCGCCGGGCAGAGGGGACGTGACCGGGTACAGGCTGGACGCGTCCTGCTGCGAGCCGATGCTCTGGCTGCCGTCGACACGGTGTACGACGAGCCGCCCGGCCGAGCCGGTCACGCTGCCGCCGAGGACGTCGCCCTTCTTCAGCTTGACGCCGTAGAAGTCCTTGTCGACGATCGCGGCGGAGATCGCCACCTGATAGGCGCCTTCGTCGGCACCGCCGAGCCCGGAACCCGAGTCGTTCGGGTCGGTCGGGAACGGGCCGTCGAGGCTGAACCCGGAGACCAGCACGTAGTAGTCGCCGGCGGCCGGCAGGTCGAAGCTCAGCAGGCTGGTCAGTCCGTTCCCGCTGTCGTCGTCCACGGCCAACTGCTCGCCGGCCGCGTTGTAGACGGCGACGACGGTGTCGGTCGGAGACCCCTCGGTGCTCACCTTCAGGGTCAGGCCCGTGCTCCCCGCGGTCAGTTTGTAGAAGTCGAAGTCGTTCGTGCCGTCACCCGCCGAGCCGTGCGGGCCGTCGCCCAGCGTGCCGGTGGTGGTGACAGCTCCCCTGCCCGATCCGATCCCGGTCTCGGTCGCGAGCGGGATCGCGCCGTTGTCCTCGGCTCCGGCCGGGATGCTGACCGCCGTCGGAGCCAGGTTCGGCATCGTGCCGAGGATGCGCAGCCGCGGGTTCTGCTTGGCGCCGGTCCCGAAACCGTTCACCGGTTCGGCGGCCAGGAACGAGTCGTTGGTGCCGCCGAGCGCGTCGGGCTCCAGCTCGTCGTACAGCAACGGCGACGGCAGTGCCTTGCCCGCCGCCTTGGTCTTGGCCGCGGCCAGCGCGGGCGACTTCGCCCGTTGCTTGCCCTTGGCGTCCATCAGCGACTGCCAGTACGACCAGTCGGTCGCGGTGGCGTCCGGGGTGTTGGCCAGGTACGGGTTCGGCATCCCGACTTCCTTGCCGTTGACCACCGCCTTGGGCGGCTTGCTGCTCTTCGGCGCCAGCTGCACGCCGGACTGGAGTACGGACTTCTCTTGCGGTGTGACCGGATCCCCAGAGCTCGACGACACCGCGGCACTGCCCTGGCTTGCGGCCGCGGCGACCAGCGCCACCGCCGAGATGCCCACCAGGGCACGCTTGAACTGCGGATTCATGCGACTCCTCCCGATTGCCCCACGCTCGCAGGCCGTTCAGCCGCGAGCCCACTCCCCGAGCGTGGCTGCACCATAGGTCGAAAGCTGACCGCCTGTGAAGAACTCGGCACCGGGAGTGCGGGGATCAGACGAAGTGGTTCAGTACGCCGAGCAGAACCGCCAGGGCGCCGACCACGAGGATGATCCGCACGACCGCCACCAGTTCGGGGTTGGCGGGTTCGGGCAGCGGCTTGGGGTGGTGTCGATCAGCGGCCATGGGAGCCCACCAGTTCCGGAGCGCTCGCTCCTACGTCGGGTCCGACCAGTACCGCGTCGAACTGGATCACCTGGATACCGAGTTGCGCCAGCAGCCCCCGCAGTTCGGGTTCGCCCATCCGCAGCCAGTCCTGCCGCGGACCCGAAGCCGCCCGCAACCGCGCGAGGCTGCTGAACGCGATGCCTACCCGAACGCCGTCGGGCCGGCGCCCGAGCTGGAGCGCGACCACGTCGGGGGCGCCGGCGATCCGGGTAGGCACGAACAACGGAACCTGATCGTCCTTGGATTCACTCACAACTCCACGCTAGGCGGCGGATCCGGCGTACGGGCGCTTCCTCACAGCTCTCCCACAGCAACCCGCCGACCTCGTACGGATCTCTCACACGAGCCGGCTCAGGGCTCGAACCGGTACCCCATGCCGGGCTCGTTCAGCAGGTACCGCGGCCGCGCCGGATCCGGCTCGAGCTTGCGCCGCAGCTGCGTCATGTAGAACCGAAGGTTGCCACTGGCGGTCTCGTAGCCCGGTCCCCACACCTCGGTGAGCAGCTGGCGCTGCGACAGCAGCTTGCCCGGATGACGAGCCAGTACTTCGAGCAGGTGCCACTCGGTCGGCGTCAGGTGGATCAACTCACCCGTTGCCTTGCGCACCTTCTTGGTCGCGAGGTCGACCTCCAGCGGGCCGATCGCGAACTGCGGCTCGTCCGGGGTCAGCTTGCTCCGCCGCAGTACGGCGCGCAACCGCGCGAACAGCTCGTCGATCCCGAACGGCTTGGTCATGTAGTCGTCCGCGCCGGCGTCGAGGGCCTCGACCTTGTCGCTGCTGTCGGTCCGTCCCGACAGCACCAGGATCGGCGCCGAGGTCCAGCCCCGCAGCCCGCGGATCACGTCGACACCGTCGAAGTCCGGCAGTCCCAGATCCAGTACGACGAGGTCCGGGGGGTGCTGACCAGCCGTCGATAACGCCGTCGCTCCCCGGTCGGCCGTGTACACGTCGTACCCGCGGGCTCTCAGGTTGATCTGCAGCGTTCTGATGATCTGCGGTTCGTCGTCGACGACGAGAACTCTGGTCACTCCGACCGCTCTCTGCTACCCGGCACCAGAGGCTCCGACGCGCTGGAAGGGATCGACACGACCATGGTCAGTCCGCCGCCCGGCGTGTCCTCGGGCTGGACCGTGCCGTGCATCGTCTCGGTCAGCCCGCGCGCCAGCGCGAGCCCGAGCCCGACGCCGGTCGAGTTGTCGGTGTCGCCGAGACGCTGGAACGGCGCGAACACCCGGCCGCGATCGGCCGGCGGGATCCCGGGTCCTCGATCGACCACCCGGATCTCCACCACCTCTCCCAAAGCGCTTGCCGACAGCAACGGTGGCCGGCCGGGCGGTGAGTACCGTACGGCGTTGGCGAGCAGGTTCGCGATCACCCGCTCCAGCAGGGCGGGATCGGCGTCGATCAACGGCAGGCTCAGCGGGATGTCGACCCGGACCTGACCACCGTCGCCGAGCTCGGCCAGTACGCCGGGCACGATCTCGTCGAGCGCGGTCGGCCGGCGGAAGACGGGGAGTACGCCGGCCTGCAGGCGACTCAGGTCGAGCAGGTTGTCGACCAGCCGGTTCAGCCGGTCGAGCGACTCGTCAGCGGTCTCCAGCAACTCGTCCCGCTCGTCCGGGCTCCACTCGACATCGTTGCTGCGCAGACTCGTCACCGACGCCTTCGCCGACGCCAGCGGGGTGCGCAGGTCGTGGCCCACGGCCCGCAACAACGCCGTACGGACCTTGTCCGCTTCGGCCAAGGGCTTCGCCTCGGCGGCGGCCTCGGTGAGCCGCGTCCGGTCGACCAACGCCGCGGCGTGGGCCGCGAACGCACCGACCAGCCGGCGCTCGTCGGCGGCGAGCGACCGGCCCTGCAGCACCAGGACGAGATCCTCGCGCCCCGGGATCTCCGCGTCGCCCTCCTCGGGGCGGCGGCAGGTCGGCGTACCGGCGGAGGCGATCGGTCGCCAGATCTCGGTCATCTCGTCGTCGTCCACCCGCTCCATCAGACAGGCCGACGTCATCCCGAACGCCTCGCGGACCCGCTCCAGCAACGCCGGGAGCGCGGTCTCCCCCCGCAGGACCGTCCCGGCCAGGGTCGCGAGGGTCTCGGACTCGGCCGTCGACCGCGCCGCCTGCCGGGTACGACGGGCGGCGCGATCGACCACCGAGGAGACCATCGCGGCGACCAGGACGAAGATCGCCAGTGCCAGCACGTTGTTCGGCTCGCCGACCGTGAAGGAGCGGGTCGGTGGCGTGAAGAAGTAGTTCAGCACCAGCGATCCGCCGACGGCGGTCAGCATCGCCGGCCAGAGACCGCCGACCAGCGCCACGACGACCACGGCGAACAGGAAGACCAGCACGTCGCTGGTCAGGTTGAGGGTGTCCGCGCCGATGCCGAGCAGCAGCGCCAGCAGGAGCGGGAGCGCGCAGGCCAGGACGAAGCCGTAGGTCTTGCGGCGCCGTGACAGACTCCCTCGCCGCCGCGGGAGCCGGCCGCGGCCGACCTCGGCGTGGGTGACGAGGTGGACGTCGATGTCACCCGAGTCCCGGATCGTCGAAGCGCCGATCCCCGGTCCGCTCAGCGACGTGAGCAAACGCGATCTCCGGCTGCCGCCGAGCACGAGCTGCGTCGCGTTCTCGGCCCGCGCGAACGACAGCAGCGCGTCGGGGACGTCGTCCCCGACCACCTGGTGGTAGGTACCGCCGAGGCTCTCCACCAAGTCCCGCTGCTGGGCCAGCCGGGCCGGGCTCGCGCCGGTCAGCCCGTCCGACCGCGTGACGTGGACGGCGAGCAGATCACCACCCGAGGACCGCGCGGCGATCCGCGCGGCCCGCCGGATCAGCGTCTCTCCTTCTGGCCCTCCTGTGACCGCGACGACGACCCGTTCACGCGCCTCCCAGGTCGAGTCGATCTCGTGCTGCGACCGGTACTGCTGCAGGCCAGCGTCGACCCGGTCCGCCAGCCACAACAGCGCCAGCTCACGTAGCGCGGACAGGTTGCCGATCCGGAAGTAGTTGCCCAGGGCAGCGTCCACCTTGTCGGCGGCGTACACGTTGCCGTGCGCCATCCGGCGCCGCAGCGCCTCCGGCGTCATGTCGACCAGCTCGATCTGGTCCGCGGCCCGGACCACCCGGTCCGGGACCGTTTCGCGTTGCGGGACGCCGGTGATCTTCTCGACCACGTCGTTGATCGACTCCAGGTGCTGGATGTTCAGCGTGGAGATCACGTCGATGCCGGCGTTCAGCAGCTCGTCGATGTCCTGCCAGCGCCGCTCGTTCCGGCTGCCCGGGACGTTCGTGTGCGCCAGCTCGTCGACCAGGACGACGTCCGGCCTGCGGGCCAGGACGGCGTCCAGGTCGAACTCGGTGAAGCCGGCCCCGCGGTGATCGACGATCCGCCGCGGTACCAGCTCCAGCCCTTCGAGCATCGCGTCCGTGTGGGGCCGGCCGTGGGTCTCCACGAAACCGACCACCACATCGGTGTCCCGCGCGGCCCGGCGCTGCCCCTCGCCGAGCATCTTGTACGTCTTGCCGACGCCGGGGGCAGCCCCGAGATAGATCCGCAGTCGCCCGCGGCCGCTCCTGCTCATGAACCCGCCGGTCAGCTCAGCTCGGCGAGATCGCGGTTCAGCGTCACGACGTTGACCGCGGTCTCCCCCAGGAACCCGAGCGTGCGGCCCTTGGTGTTGTCCTTCACCAACTGCTGGACCTTGGCGACGTCGAGCCCGCGCTCCCGCGCGACCCGCTGCACCTGCAGTGCGGCGTACGCCGGACTGATGCTCGGGTCGAGACCGCTGCCGCTCGCCGTGACGGCGTCCGGCGGAACCTGCGCCGGGTCGACACCCTCGAGCTTGGCCACGTCGGCGCGACGCTGCTCGATCAGCTTCACCAGGTCGGGGTTGTTCGGCCCGTACTGCGACGCCGAACTGCCCATCGAGTCGTAGTCGACCGCGGACGGCCGGGTCTCGAACCACTTCGGGTCGGCCTCCATGATCGGCTCGCCGTCGGCGTCCTTCTGGCCGGTGTCGCGGGTGTAGGCCTGACCGATCAGGTCCGAGCCGACGTCCTTGCCGTCCACCTGGACGATCGAGCCGTTCGCGTTGCCGTGGAACAGGACCTGAGCGGCCCCGGTCATCGCCAGCGGGTACACGATCCCGAGCGCGATCGTGAGCACCACGACCGCCCGGATCGCCACCCCGAACTGCCGCACCGAGCCGGGGAGATTGCTAGCCATTGCTGTGTGCCTTTCGAATTGTCATGACGGTCAGCCGATCCCGGGAATGAGCGAGACCAGCAGGTCGATGAGCTTGATGCCGACGAACGGGGTGACGAGTCCGCCGAGCCCGTAGATCAGCAGGTTGCGCCGCAGCATCGAGGACGCCGACGACGGTTTGTACTGGACGCCACGCAGGGCCAGCGGCACCAGCGCCACGATCACCAGCGCGTTGAACACGATGGCCGAGACGATCGCCGACTCCGGCGAGGCCAGCTGCATGATGTTCAGCTTGTCCAGGCCCGGGTAGGACGCGGCGAACAGCGCCGGCAGGATCGCGAAGTACTTGGCCACGTCGTTCGCGATCGAGAACGTGGTCAGCGAACCCCGGGTGATCAGCAGCTGCTTGCCGATCTCGACGATCTCGATCAGCTTGGTCGGGTTGGAGTCCAGGTCGACCATGTTGCCGGCTTCCTTGGCCGCGGACGTCCCGGAGTTCATCGCGACCCCGACGTCGGCCTGGGCCAGCGCGGGAGCGTCGTTGGTGCCGTCACCGGTCATCGCGACCAGGCGTCCACCCTCCTGCTCCTTCTTGATCAGCGCCATCTTGTCCTCGGGCGTCGCCTCGGCCAGGAAGTCGTCGACCCCGGCCTCCTCGGCGATCGCCTTCGCGGTCAGCTGGTTGTCGCCGGTGATCATCACGGTCCGGATGCCCATCGCACGCATCTGGTCGAACCGCTCCCGCATCCCCGCCTTGACGACGTCCTTCAGGTGGATGACACCCAGCGGCCGCGCGACCCCGTCCTTGCTGATGGCAACCACCAGCGGGGTCCCGCCGGAGGCCGAGATGCCGTCCACCAGGTCGCCCAGCTCGGCCACCACGGTGCCGCCCTGGTCGTGGATCCACGCGGTCACCGCACCGGCGGCACCCTTGCGGATCTGCCGGTCGTCGACGTCCACGCCGCTCATCCGCGTCTGCGCGGTGAACTCCACGAACGTTGCGTGCGGCAACTCACCGGTGTGCCGCTCGCGCAGCCCGTACCGGCTCTTCGCCAGTACGACGATCGACCGGCCCTCCGGCGTCTCGTCGGCCAGGCTGGACAGCTGCGCGGCGTCGGCCAGCTCGGTCTCGCTGACTCCAGCCAGCGGGATGAACTCCGCGGCCTGCCGGTTGCCCAGCGTGATCGTGCCGGTCTTGTCCAGCAGCAGCGTGTTCACGTCGCCGGCCGCCTCGACCGCGCGGCCCGACATCGCCAGCACGTTGCGCTGCACGAGCCGGTCCATGCCCGCGATACCGATCGCCGACAGCAGCGCGCCGATCGTGGTCGGGATCAGACACACCAGCAGCGCGACCAGCACGACGATGCCGAGGTTCGTTCCGGCGTACGCCGCGAACGGCTTCAGCGTCACCGTGGCCATCAGGAACACGATGGTCAGGCTGGCCAGCAGGATGTTCAGCGCGATCTCGTTCGGCGTCTTCTGCCGCGACGCGCCCTCGACGAGCGCGATCATCCGGTCGATGAAGCTCTCCCCCGGCTTCGTCGTGATCTTCACGATGATCCGGTCCGACAGCACCCGGGTCCCACCGGTCACCGCGCTGCGGTCACCGCCGGACTCGCGGATCACCGGCGCGGACTCACCCGTGATCGCCGACTCGTCGACACTGGCCACCCCCTCGACGACGTCACCGTCGCCCGGGATGACCTGGCCGGCCTCGACGACCACCCGGTCGCCCAGTTGCAGCGCCGTGGCCGGGACCTCTTCCTCGGACCCGTCGGCTGTCAGGCGCCGGGCCGTGGTCTCCGTCTTGGCCCGCCGCAGCGTGTCGGCCTGGGCCTTGCCCCGGCCCTCGGCCACGGCCTCGGCGAGGTTGGCGAAGATCACGGTCAGCCAGAGCCAGACCACGATCCACCAGACGAAGACACTGGAGTCGGTGAGGGCGAGGACCGTCGACGCGACCGCGCCGACCTCGACCACGAACATCACCGGGTTCTTCACCATCACCCGCGGGTCCAGCTTCCGGACCGCGTCCGGCAGTGACGTCAGCAGCATCTTCGGGTCGAACAGGCCCGAGCGCGTCTTTGTCACCGCCTTCTGCGGCGCCGGTGCCGGGGACGGGGTCTTCAACAGCGTGGTCACAGTCCCTCCGCGAGGGGTCCAAGGGTGAGTGCGGGGAAGTAGGTCAGGCCGGTGACGATCAGCACGACGCCGACGAGCATCGTGACGAACAGGGCCTTGTGGGTGGGCAGCGTGCCTTCGTTCACCGGGACCGGCTGCTGCTTGGCGAACGAGCCGGCCAGCGCCAGGACGAGCACGATCGGGACGAACCGGCCGAGCAGCATCGCCAGGCCGAGCGCCGTGTTGTAGAACGGCGTGTTCGCGCTGAGACCGCCGAACGCGCTGCCGTTGTTGTTGGCCGCCGAGGTGAAGGCGTAGAGCACCTCGGAGAAGCCGTGCGGGCTGTCGGTGTTGAAGATCGACGCCCGTGCCGACTGCAGGCCCATCGCGATCGCCGTACCGGCGAGCACCAGGCTCGGCGTGGCCAGGATGTAGAGGGAGACGAGTTTCATCTCGCGAGCGCTGATCTTCTTGCGCAGGTACTCCGGCGTCCGGCCGACCATGAGGCCGGCAACGAAGACCGCGAGGACCGCCAGCACGAGCATGCCGTACAAGCCGGTGCCGACGCCCCCGGGACTGACTTCACCGAGCATCATGTGGAACAACGTCGTTCCACCGCCCAGTGGGGTCAGCGAGTCGTGCGCGGCGTTCACCGCGCCGGTCGACGTACCGGTCGTGGACGAGGCGAACAGCGCCGACGCCCACTCGCCGAAGCGGGTCTCCTTGCCCTCCATCGCGGCGCCCGCGGCCTGCGTCGCCGTACCGGCACCGCGGACCTCGAAGATCGTCGCGGCGAAGGTGAAAGCGGCCCACAGCGTGCCCATCACGCCGAGGATCGCGTAGCCCTGGCGCTTGTCCTTGACCAGCAGGCCGAAGGTGCGGGTGATGGAGACCGGGATCAGCAGGATCAGGAAGATCTCGAACAGGTTCGACAGCCCGTTGGGGTTCTCGAACGGGTGCGCGGAGTTGGCGTTGTAGTAGCCACCGCCGTTCGTGCCGAGCTCCTTGATCACCTCCTGGCTCGCGACCGAGCCACCCGGGATCGTCTGCGTCTGACCGACCACACTGGTGACCTCGTGGCCCGACGACAGGTTCTGTACGACGCCCATCGCGACCAGCACCAGGCCGCCCAGGACGGCGATCGGCAGCAGGATCCGCAGCACGGTGCGGATCAGGTCGACCCAGAAGTTGCCCAGGCGGTCGGTCCTCGACCGCGCGAAGCCACGCATCAGCGCGACGGCGACGGCGATGCCGACCGCGGCGGAGACGAAGTTCTGCACCGCGAGGCCGGCGAACTGGACCAGGTGGCCCATCGTCACCTCAGGCGAGTACGACTGCCAGTTGGTGTTCGCGACGAACGACGCGGCGGTGTTGAACGACAGCCCCTGCTCGACGCCGGGCAGGCCGTTGGAGAACGGCAGGTGACCCTGCACGCGCTGCAACACGTACAGGAAGATCAGGCTGACGGCGGAGAAGGCGAGCAGCGACCGGGCGTAGACCGCCCAGGTCTGGTCGGCCTTCGCGTCCACTCCCAGGAGCTTGTACGTGCCACGCTCGACGCGGGAGTCCTTGTCCGTGCTGAAGACGTGGGCCATGTAACCACCCAGCGGCCGGTAGGCGGCCGCCAGGAGCAGGACCAGCAGGCCGACCTGGAGCAGGCCGGCGGCGGTGTCGGACATCAAAACCTCTCGGGAAAGATCAGGGCCGCGACCAGGTAGAGAACCAGCGCCGCTGCGACCACGAGACCCGCGATGTTCTCGGCGCTCACAGCTTCTCCACCCCCCGCAGCGCGAACCACACGGCCGCGAACGTGCCGACACAGACGGCTAGGAACAGAAGGTCCTTCATGACCTGCCCCACCCCTCGACTAAAGAGCTCATGCCTCTACTGGACACCGCCCGCTGCCCCGTCAGGAGTCTTCTCGCAGACCTCTCACAGCCGCTGACGCAGCTCTCACGCACCTCTCACAGCGCGGAGGGGTGGATCAGCGGAAGAGGTCCAGACCGCGGCCGATCAGGACGGCGGACAGCACGAGCAGCAGCACGACCGTGATCGTGTTCAGGTTCGTCAGCAGCCAGGTCTCGAGGCTCTTCAGGGTCTCGGTGGACCTCTCCGTCCCGGCGATCACCACGGCCACGAGCGGGCCGAGGACCGTCAGCGAAGCCGCACCGACGAAGACCGCCGTGGCGGCGGTCAGGGATCCCGTCGCCAGACCGGCTCCGCCCAGGGAGCCGCCGGCGCTCACGATCAGCGGAAGGTTCTTCACGTTGGCCAGCGCCGCGCCGGCCCCGGTCAGGACGAGTGCGGGTCCGGACAGGGCGGCGATCCGGTCGACGATCGCCGGCCGGGGTGGTGTCACGCCCGGCGCCGGCCGCTTGCGCCAGTACCGCACCGCAAGACCGGCGAACAGCAACCCGACCGCCAGCTGAACGAGGTCGACACCGTCACGGGCTGCCTCCGCGTCGTCCTGCGCGACCGTGTCGGTGAGCCACGCGACGAGCCCGACGGCGATCGCCAGCGCGCCGACCCAGCCGACGGCGAAGCTCAGCCCCGCGCGGACCGGCCGGGCGGACATCAGCACCAGCACGATGCAGACCATCGGGACCGGGCTCAGGGCGATCGCCATCGCCTGCGGAAGGACAGCGCCGACCACGGGCCACACGCTGGGGCCCTCAGCCCTTCTCCGCCGACCAGTTCGGCGGCACCTGGACGACTTCGAGGATGTCCACGCCCAGCATGTCCAGGTGGTTGAGGATGCCGGCCAGCGCCGCCTGGTCGGCCAGGTAGCCGTGCAGCACGGTCTGCGCGGGCTCCGGGTCGGCGGACAGGGCCGGGAACGCGTCCGTCAGGTCGCGCGACAACTCACCCTTGACCCGGATGACGTAGTGGCCCATGGCGTAACGCCCCTTTCACCCAACGACTCGATGCTGCGGTGTCCCGGCCCCGACCGACTCCCCCGGATCGGGGGATGGTGGCCGCGCTCCAGCTCAGCAGGCTGGACGCATGGCCGAGCCCCTGTCGCCTCCGGCGCACGCAGCTCCGCGGCGGAGGATCCCCAAGCCCGTGGTGCGGTTCGGCCGGATCGCTCTCGTCGTGGTGGTGACCTGGCTGCTCCTGCGGCTGCTCCGCGACGTCAGCTGGTACGACGTGGGCTCGGCGCTCACCCACCTCAGCGTCTGGCAGATCCTGGTCCTGCTGGCCGCGATGCTGGTCCGGCGCGCACTCCTGGCCGCTCCGCTCGCGCTGCTGATCACCGGTCTGGGCTACCTGCGGGCCATGGTCAACGACGTCGCGGCCGCCTCCGTCGCCATGCTCGCGCCGTCGCCGAGCGACGTCGTGATCCGGCTGGCCATGTTGCGGTCGTGGGGCATCGACACCACGAACGCCGCGTCCGGGCTGACCGTGAGCACACTCCTGTTCTACGTCGCGCGGTTGAGCGCACCGGTCCTGGGTTTCGCGATCTTCTGGGCCACTCGCACGTTCTACGCGCCGTTCGGCTGGGCGGCGTTGCTGTTCGGCTCGGCCGCGGCCCTCCTCCTGTGCGGACTGCTCTACGCCCTGCGGGCCGAGCGAACAGCCGCGAAGCTCGGGCGCCTGCTCGGATCGTTGCTCCGCCGGGTCCGGCCCTCCACCCGCGGCCCGGACGTGTGGGCACAGACCCTGGTCGAGTTCCAGTCGCACAGCGCGGAGCGGATGCGCCGGCGCGGAGGCCTCGCAGTCGCCAGCCAGATCGTCCTGGTCGCCGCGGAGGCAAGCGTGCTGATTCTCTGCCTGGCGTTCGTCGGCGTACGGATCGACGGTCCCACCCTCGCGATCCTCGCCTGCAGCTTCTTCGTCATCTACCCGCTGACTGGTCTGCCGATGATGGGCGCGGGGGTGCTCGACGCGACGTACGCCGCCTTCGTCTCCGACCACAGCACGGTCGCCGCGACGGACCTGGTCGCGGGCCTGCTGGTCTGGCGGGTCGCCGTCCAGCTCGTGCCCGTGATCGTCGGCCTGCTCACCGTGCTGTGGTGGCGCCGGTCCAACTCCGGTACGGCGGCCGCGGACGCCGGTTAGTCAGCAGTTCCGGCCGCGCGGATCACCCGGATCGGGTGACCCGGCAACAGGCGACGGGATCAGCGTTGGGTGGTGCGGTGGTCGCTCCGGCGGGCTCATTCTGACGACATGGTGGCAGCCGTGGAGAGACGCGCTCTGCCGCTGGTGCTGTCCGCCGCGTGCGCTGCGGTGCTCCTGTGCCTTCCTGGCCAGGCCGTGGCCGCCGACTCTCCGCAGGACCAGGCCGGGAAGGTCTTGGCCGAGCGCTACTCCCCCGTCGTACGGCTGCAGCAGGATGTGCCGAGGTGTGCGGACGGCGAGCAGTTCCGGCCGACCGACGTCGAAGCCGTGCTCGGCGATCAGCAGGTGGCGCTCCGCGGGCCCTGGCGGCCTCCCGACCTGGTGAAGCCGCAGCCCGAGGGCACCGACCTGGGCCGCAAGTACCCCGGTCACTTCCTCGACTTCCCCGGTGACCCGCTGCGGCCCGGCTGCGGCTACGCCGACTGGTCGGCGCAGATCAACGCGGCGCTTCCGGCCACGGTCTACGCCCACGTGGTCGCCGATCCGGGGTTCCCCGGCCAGCTCTCGTTGGAGTACTGGTTCTTCTACGTGTTCAACGACTACAACAACACCCACGAAGGAGACTGGGAGTCGATCCGGCTGGTCTTCGACGCCGCGACCCCCGAGGCCGCGTTGACGACCGACCCGACCGCCGTCGGCTACAGCCAGCACGGCGGCGCCGAGCGGGCGTTGTGGGGCGACGCGAAGCTCGAGATCGTCGACGGCACCCATCCGGTCGTCTACCCGGCGGCGGGTTCGCACGCGAACAAGTTCGGCCGCCGCCTGTACCTCGGCCGCGGCTCGGAG
This sequence comes from Kribbella sp. cmx-5-2, assembly GCA_049998015.1. GTDB lineage: Bacteria > Actinomycetota > Actinomycetes > Propionibacteriales > Kribbellaceae > Kribbella. The sequence goes on along the minus strand of JAEBEC010000004.1, from coordinate 313,950 downwards.
GGGCTCGGGTGCGACGACACGACCAGGCCGATGGATCCGATCACCCCTCGCGTCGCCTACGTACCGATGGCCCGCGCGGACTACCTGACGCAGTATCCCTGGCTGGCTTTCGAAGGGCGTTGGGGCGAACGGCAACGATCCTTCTTCGACGGTCCGACCGGCCCGAACATGAAGACCTCGTGGACCAGGCCGATCCAGGACGCCGAGTCGACCTGGCGGGACGACAGCAACACGGTGCCGGTCGGCTCGGTCCTCGGACCGAGCAGCACCGCCGTCTTCTGTACGGCGATCGGCACCGGCTCGAACCTCCTGCGCGAGACCCTCGACCGGACCTGGCTGCTCGGTCTGCTGCTCGCGACGCTGGTGGTCCTGATCTGGTTCGCGGCGAGCCGGACCCGGTGGACCGACGCCGACCCGCTGCCGGCGCGCCGGCGCCGGGCGTGGGGCCAGACGGTGGTCGCGGCCCTTCGGCTGTTCAGGAATCGCCCCGGCCTGTTCGCCGGCTTCGCCGCGGCCTTCGTCGTCCTGAGCCTGGTCACCGTCGCCTTGGCCGGGCTCCAGGTAGCCAGGCGGGACGCACCGGCCGACCTCGGCGCGCCGACCGAGAACGCGACCGGCTTCTGGGCGTCTCTGCTCGCGCTCGCGGTCACGATCCTCACCATCGGGACGTACGTCGTACTGCTGACCGCTGTCACGGCGACGCTCGACCGGCTGGACCGCGGCCTCCCCGCGACCACGGGACCCGCGCTGCGGCAGGTGACGTCGTACTGGCGGCCGGTGACTCGCGTGGCCGTGCAGTACTTCGTCGTGATCGCCGTCCTGACGATCATCGTGGCGACGATCCCCTTTGCGGTCTACTACGCGGTCAGTCGTGCGTTCGCTCTACCGATCGTGATGGCCGAGCGATGCTCCGGCCGGACGGCCTTGCGGCGCAGCCGGTTGCTGATCAGGGGCCGGTGGTGGCGGACGGCGGGGCCGCTCGCGGTCGTGCTCGGGCTCGGCCTCGCGGCCGGACCGGTGGCCGGGATCGTGCTGCTGCTCGGGACCGACCTGTCGGCGACGCTGATCGACGTGGTGTCGTCGGTGCTGTTCGCGCTGGCGATGCCGGTCGCCGCCACGGCCGTCGTCTACCTGTACTTCGACCGCGCCGTGGCCGGGCCGCGATCACCTGGATCGGGTGAGCATCCCGACGCGGGACGACCCTACGCTCGGGATGGTCACGGGAGCGTCGAGGACGACCTCACGCCGGCGCGCTCCGACTCCTGAGCGCACGAAGGAGATCGAGATGGTCCAGACCGACGGCGGACCGCCGGATCCCGCAACCTCACCGGTCCGCCGGCTGCTGGTCCCCGCCGCGGTCGGTGTGGTCGTCGGGGCGCTGGTCACCGCGCTGATCTTCCTCGCCGTACGCCGTGACGACAGCAGCGCCGGTACGGCGACCGCCGCCGACCAGGCCGATCCGCAGCCCGCGATGTGCGCCGCGATCCCGGTCGCGAACCAGGTGCTGCCCTCGATCGTGAAGATCAGCGCCCGCCGTGGCGCCCAGGCCGGCACCGGATCGGGCCAGGTGATCCGCGACGGCGGGTACATCCTGACCAACGACCACGTCATCTCGGTCGCCGCGGCTTCTGGTGGCGCCGTCTCCGTCCAGTACAGCGACGGTCACGAGTCCGACGCCGTGATCGTCGGCCGTGATCCGAGCACCGATCTGGCTGTGCTCAAGGCCGCCGATGCCGCGAAGGGCTTTCCGCTGATCGGGTTCGGATCGTCGGCGGAGTTGCAGGTCGGACAGCCCGTCGTCGCGCTCGGCGCTCCGCTGGGCCTCGCCAGCACGGTCACGTCCGGCATCGTCAGCGCGCTGGACCGCTACGTGCCGGTCCCGGGCGACGGAGTGACTCACCATCTGATCGGGGCCATCCAGACCGACGCGGCGATCAACCCCGGCAACAGCGGAGGCGCGCTGGTGGACTGCGCGGGACGCCTGGTCGGCGTCAACGCCGCGATCGCCACGGTGCCGAACGCCGCCGGCATCGGCGGCGGCGGAAGCGTAGGCCTCGGCTTCGCGATCCCGCTGGACCTGGCCGGTCCGATCGCCGACGCGCTGATCAAGACCGGCAAGCCGGGGCATCCGACGACCGGACTGCAAGTCCAGGAGATCCCACCGGCGGCCGCCCAGGCAGCGGGTACACCGACCGGGCTCTTCGTGCTCGCTGTCGACGCCGCGGGACCTGCCGCCAAGGCAGGCCTCAAGGCCGGCGACATCATCACCGAGATCGCCGGAGAGCGCGCCGTCAGCAGTGAGCAGATCGTCGTGGCCACCCTGACCGGCGCGGTCGGCGACGCTGTCGAGCTGACGTACCTACGAGCAGGTCAGTCGATCAGCGCGACTCTGACGCTGGCCGCTCCCTGACAGCTGGTACGACGGGCTGGGACGCGAGCAGGTCGAGACCGAGCCGCCGCGCCAGGAACCGCGCGGCCAGCTGCCCCTTCACGCTGTTGCCGGCCCGGTCGAGCCGCGGCGCGAACGTCCCGAGCGCGCCCTTGCCGGGCGAGACGGTGACGATGCCTCCGCCGATCCCGCTCTTGCCGGGAACACCGACGTCGAGCAGCCAGTCCCCCGACGTCTCGTACAGGCCGGCGATCGTCATCACCGCGAGCGTCTCCCGGGCCGTGTCGGAGTCGACCACCCGCTCCTGCGTCACCGGGCAGATCCCGCCGTCGGCCAAGGTCGCGCCCATCACCGCCAGGTCCGTCGCGGTGACGCCGAGACAGCTCTGCCTGGTGTAGAGCTCGACGGCTTCGCCCGGGTCACCGGCCAACCCGTCGACGCTGCGCAGCAGCGCGGCCAGGGCGCGGTTTCGGTGATTCGTGGCCAGTGCGGAGGCCAGGACGCTCCGGTCGAGGTGGAGCTCCCGGCCCGCGAACGCCGACAGGCCGTCCGCGACGAAGCGCCAACGCTCGTCCGCCGTACGGCCTGGTGTCAGGCTGGTCGTCGCGATCGCGCCGGCGTTCACCATCGGGTTGGTCCGTCCGCGCGGCGAGCGCTCGACCGCCTGCACGGAGTTGAACGGCAGACCGGTGGCGTTCACGCCGACAAGAGCCCGTACGACGTCGACGCCCGCCGCCTGGCAGACCAGGGCGAACACGAACGGTTTCGCGACGCTCATGATCGTGAACGTCCGCCGCGAGTCGCCCGCCTCGAACAGCCGCCCGTCAGTGGCCGCGACGCAGATGCCGAAGCAGTCCGGGTCGGCCGCGGCCAGCGCGGGATACACGTCGGTCGGCTCCCCGTCATCGACAGCGCGGAAGCTCTCGTACGCCGTACGCACCAACTCGGCGACGCTCGTCACCTCGGGCAGGCCGCCGGTGGACACGTACCTGTCGACGGCCGGCATCTCAGAACGGCCAGACCAGCGGGACGATCGTCAGTGCCGTGAGCAACCACCACGCCATCACGACCAGGCCGAGCTTCCAGTAGTCCCCGAAGCGGTAGCCCGCCGGGCTCATGATCATCATGTTCGCGGGCGTCGAGATCGGCGTCAGCAGCGAGGCCGCTCCGGCGACGGCGATCAGCATCAGGACCGGCTGGACCGACGTCCCGGTCCCCTCGGCCGCCGCCACCGCGATCGGCGCGACGATCAGCACGGTCGCGGTGTTGCTGACCATCTGGCCGAGGGTCGCGGTGAGGACGAAGAGGGCCACCAGCAACAAGTACGGGCGTCCCGGACCGACCAGGTCGACGATCAGATCGGCGATCCGGTCCGCACCACCGCTGGACTGGATCGCCGCCGACAGTGGGATCAGCGCGCCGATCAGGACGACGATCTGCCAGGAGATCGCGCGGTACGCCTGCCGCGGTCCGACCACGTTCGTCAGCACCATCGCGGTCGCAGCGAGCAGTCCGGCCATCGCCGGCGGTACGGCGCCGGTCGCGAGCAGGACCACCATCGCCCCGAGGATCGCGACGGCGACCGATGCCTTCGGCCCCCAAGGGACGGCCTGCCGTCGTACGAGCTCCGGAGAGTCGACCAGCAGCACGTCCCGGTCCTTGGTCAGTTCGTCGAGGGCGTCCCAGGGACCGTGGACGAGGATCGCGTCGCCCTCGGCCAGCTGGGTCTTCCGGCTGCCGCGGTCCTTGCCCATCCGCTGGACGGCGATGATGACGAGGTCGCGGCCGCGGTGCATCCCGGGAAAGACCGTCTCGCCCACCAGCGACGACCGCGGCGGGATGACCGCCTCGACCACTCCGGCCTCGCGCGACATCAGGTCGTCGACCGGCGTCGGCGCCGTACTGACCGCGAGCGACGAGTCGGTGGTCAGGCTGCCGACCTGGTCCGGCGGACCGGTCACCACCAGGACGTCGCCGACGTCGATGGCCGCGTCGAGGCGCGCCCGTCCGCGTTCGTCCTGGACGCCGACCACCACGACATCGGGGTACGACGTGAGGTCGAGCTCGCGGACACCCTGGCCGATCAACCGCGACAACTCGCGGACGCGCAACCGGTAGAAGCCGTTGGCGAGGGCGTAGTGGCTGTCGAGCGTCTGGACGTGCACGGCCAGGTCGGCGGCCGGGTGGGCCGGTCGTGCGGCCGGGAGCAGCTTCGGGCCCAGCAGGACCGAGATCGCGATGGTGCCGACGACGAGCGGGACCCCCACCACCGCGAACGAGAAGAACGGGAACGTGCCCGCGCCCGCGTCGGCGGCCGCGTCGGAGACGATGATGTTGACCGGCGTACCGGTCAGCATCAGCAGCGAGCCCGCGCTGCCGGCGAAGGTGAGCGGCATCAGCATCCGGGACGGCGGTTCGCCGATCCGCAGCGCGAGCATCACGACCAGGGGCAGCAGCGCCGCCGTCGCGCCGTTGAGCGTGATCAGCGCGGACAGCACGGCACACAGGCCGGTGACGGCGACCAGCAGCCGGGCACGCGTCGTACCGGCGTACCGGACGATCGTCTGACCGGCCCAGGCGGTGACTCCGGTCGAGTCGACGGCCTCGCTGACCACGAACAGCGTCGCGATGAAGATCACCACCGGGTCGCCGAACCCGGCGAGCACCGCGGTGAAGTCCAGTACGCCGGTCGCCCACAGCGCCAGCGCGGTGAGCACCGCGACGACCTCGACCGGAAGACGGTTCCAGACGAACAGTGCGACGGTGAGCCCGAGAATGATCAGGCTCACCGTTCCGTCATCCACGGCGACCGCCTAGCCCAGGTGCACCGGTGCGGACGGGCCCCACGGGATCCCGACCAGGTACCACGCGACGTAGAACAGCGTCCACGCCACCAGCACGATGATCGTGTACGGCAGCATCATCGACACCACGGTGCCCAGACCGGCCTTCTTGCGGTACTTCTGGCAGACCAGCACGATGAACGGCAGGTAGACCATCAGCGGCGTGATCACGTTGGCCGGACCGTCGCCGACCCGGTAGGCGGCCACCACGGTCTGCGGGGCGACACCGAGCCGGTAGAACAGCGGGATGAAGATCGGGGCCAGGATCGCCCACTTCGGGATCACTCCGGGCATGATCAGGTCGATGACCAGGACCAGCACGATGAACCCGATCAGCAACGGCAGCGCGCCGATGTCGGCCCGCTCGAGCAGGTCGGCCAGCCCGGTCGCGGCCAGCGTCGACATGTTGGTGTAGTTGAAGTAGGCAATGAACTGGGCGATCAGCAGCATCAGGAAGATCAGGCCGCCGAGCCCGTTGAAGGTCTTGACGATCGCGTTGATGACGTTGGTGCTGCCGGTCAGCGACTTCGACCCCTGGCCGTAGCCGAGGCCGGCCGCGAGGAACAGCATCGAGATGATGAACAGCAGACTGCTCATGAACGGTGAGGAACCGAAGATCTCGCCGGTCTCGGGATTGCGCAGCGGGGCGTTCGGGATGAACGTCAGCGCCGAGACGATCGCGACGGCAACCAGCAGGTAGTAGACCGACCAGCGCAGTCCGCGCGACTCCAGCGCTGTCTCCTCCTCGGTGGGCTGGTGGTCGACCGGTGCGTCCTCCGGAGCCTCGGACGCGTCGTACTTGCCGAGCCGGGGTTCGAGGATGCGCTCGGTGATCACGGTCATCACCAGCGCGCAGAACAGCGTCGCCGCGATGCTGAAGTAGAAGTTGTGCGTGACGTTGAGGTGGACGTCGGGCGCGACCAGCGCGATGGTCTCGTTGGTGACCTCGGTGATGATGCCGTCGGCCGGGGTGATCAGCACGTTCACGAAGAAGGCCGCGCTGACCCCGGCGTACGCCGCCGCGATGCCGGCCAGCGGATGTCGCCCGAGCGACGCGAACGCGGCCGCGCCCAACGGGATCAGGACCAGGTAGCCGGCGTCGGAGGCGACGCTGGAGATGCCGCCGAGCAGCACGATGATGAACGTGATCGCGCCCTTGGGGGCGACCTTCACCATCTTGCGGATCAGCGCGGCGATCAGGCCCGCCTCCTCCGCGACGCCGACGCCGATCATCGCGACCAGGATGACGGCCACGACCCCGAAGTCGTTGAAGTTCTGGACGGCGGTGGTGAAGATGAACCGGATCCCGTCACCGGTCAGCAGGCTCTCGGCGGTGATCGTCTCCTCGTGCACCTCGAAGTCCGGCACGGCCGGAGGCGGCGGTGCGTCGTTGCCGGGAACGCTGGTGCCTCCCGGGTACTCCGGTGCGACCTCGACCGTGGTGGGTTCGGCGACCTCGGTGGTGACGCTGGTCCCGGTCCAGGCCAGGATCTGTGACGCGATGATGACGGCGGCGATCAGGCCCAGGAAGATCAGGGCCGGGTGCGGAACCTTGTTGCCGACTCGCTCGATCCCGTCCAGGACCCGTTGCATCCCGCCCTTCTTGGCCGGCCTCTCCTCGACGGTCTTGGCGTTCACGACGGCGTCCCACCGGCGAACCGGAGCGCGAACTCGATCAGCAACTTGGTGCCGGAGCCGGACGCGCCCTTGTTGCGCCAGGTCCTGGGCGCCGCGAGCTGCGCGGTGCCCGCGATGTCCACGTGCGCCCACGGCCTGCCGTCGACGAACTCCTCCAGGAACAGCGCGGCGGTGATCGACCCCGCGTTCGGGCCGCCCATGTTGCTCAGGTCGGCGATCGAGGAGTCGAGCTGCGACCGGTACGACCGGTGCAGGGGAAGCTCCCAGACCGGCTCGTCGACAGCGTCGCCTGCCTGCCGCAGCTGGTTCACCACGCTCGCGTCGTTCCCCATCACGCCGGCGATCTCGACCCCGAACGTGCGCAGGCAGGCTCCGGTCAGGGTCGCGATGTCGACGATCGCGTCGACCGGTTCCTCGGTGGCCAGCGCCAGCGCGTCGGCCATCACCAGCCTGCCCTCGGCGTCGGTGTTCAGCACCTCGACCGTCGTACCGTTGCGCATTCGCAGGACGTCGCCCAGCTTCATCGCCGAGCCCGACGGCATGTTGTCGGTGCACATCAGGTAGCCGGTGACGGCCGTCGTACAGCCCAGTGCCTGTAGGGCGGTCATCGACGCGAGGACGGCGGCGGCTCCGGTCATGTCGTTCTTCATCTGCGCGTGCGACTCGTCGCTCGGTTTGAGGCTGATGCCGCCCGAGTCGTACATGACACCCTTGCCGACCAGGGCGATCGCACCGGTCGCGTCGTCGGGCCGGTAGCGCAGCCGGATCATCCGCGGTGGCTCGACGCTCCCGCGGTTGACGCCGAGCAGCCCGCCGCAGCCCATGGCGATCAGCTCGTCCTTGCCGAACACCTCCACCTCGAGACCCGTCGGCGGACCGACCTCGAGGGCGACCTCGGCCATCCGGGACGCGGACAAGGTGGTCGCCGGACAGTTGGCCAGATCTCGACCGAGGCAGTACGCCGCGGCGACGACGCGGCCCCGTTCGACCCCGGTACCGACCGCCTCGGCGTCCTCGTCGGACGCCACTACCAGCAGCGACTCCAGCGGCCGGCTGTCGGCGTCCTTGCCGACGAAGTAGCGCCAGCGCGCCAGCAGCACTCCCTCGGCCACCGCCTGGGCGAAGTCCTGTGGGGAGATCCCGAGCCCTTGGGCAGGGACCTCGACGGCCAGGCGCTTGTGCCACGGGACCGAGCGGGCGAAGTCCGCGGCCAGGTCACGGACCAGCGTGGCGTCGGCACCACCAGGCGCGCCGATCCCGACGGCGACGCGCACCGGACCGTCCGTCCGGGTCCGGACGAGCGTCTGACCACGCTCCGCCGTGAATCCGGCGGACGCCAGTTCAGCGGCACCCGCACCGAGCTCCTCCGGCGGCTCCACCCCGAGGCTCACCGGTACGGCGATCGCGTCGGCCTCCTGCTCGGCCTGCTTCAACGTGCCGACGCCGACCGGTACCCGCTGCCGCGTCGAAGGGATCGGGTCGAAGTCTGTGGTCGTGTTCACGAGATCTCCTCGGCACCGCGGAATCAGGGCTGGAGGGCCTGGACGAGTTCTTCCTCGCGCTCCTTGCTGAGGTTGGTCTGGATCACCGTCGGGCCGTACGGCTTGAGCGCGTCGACGACGCGGTCGACGGTGGCCGACCGGGCGAGCAGGAAGACGGCCGCCTTGCCCTCCTGGAGTTGCTGGCCGACCTCCTTGATCATCTGGTCGTTGATGCCGACGTCGGTCAGCTTCCCGGCCATCGCTCCGCTCGCCGCGCCGACCGCCAGACCGGCGATCGGGTTCAGGAAGATCAGGCCGATCAACGTGCCCCACAGCGCGCCACTGGCCGCCGCGGGTCCGGTCAGACTCATCGTCTGCTGGATGCGGACCTTGCCCTTGTCGTCCTTGTAGGCGATGGCCGCGTCCTCCCGCTGCAGCAGCTGCTGCTTGGCCAGGTCTTCGGTCAGCTGGACGACCTTCTCGGCGTCCTCACGGCTGTTCAGACCGAGCACCACCAGATGGGTCATGACGGTTCCTTCCCGGGTCGATGCCTGCGCTGGAGGTCATCGCATCAACCGGCCGCCGGGTCGGCATCCTCCGATTAGGGTGAGCCCGCGGGTGGTCTAGGTGAGGCCGACGGTCCTGGCCACCCGCAGCGCCGCGGACCGCTTCTCGACGCCCAGCTTGCGGTAGAGCGACATCAGGTGGGTCTTGACCGTGTTGTCGGTGATGTACAGCGCCTGACCGATCTCGGTGTAGGAACTGCCGAGCGCGAGCTGGTCGAGCACGTCGCCCTCGCGAGCCGTCAACCGGATCCGTGCGCCGTTCACGACCGCGTCGAGGCGACGCTCGGCCGGAGTGGCCGGGCCGGGCCTCGTCCGGGCCAGCGGCGTCAGGCCACTGCCCTCCCTCGGTGCGGTCAGGTAGCCGGTCAACCGTTCCAGTCCGGCGGCGGCGAACGGATGCGGGTTCGGGCCCGCCAGGTGGTTGCGCAACTGGTCGAGGAACACCGGCTCCTCGCCGGCCGTGACCAGGGCGTGCAGGTTCCGCTGCTGGTTGGTCCGATTCAGCGTGTCGACCAGCGACGCCTCGGCGGCCGACTCGTCCCCCATCCGGACCAGCAGCACGGTGCGGAACGACGCGGCCGCCGCCGCGACCGGCGGGTACAGGTCCGGCCGGTCGAGCTTCTGGTCGATCGCCGCCACCGTGGCCTGCACGTTCTCCTGGCCGAGCGAGATCATCGCCCGGACCAGTTCCGCCTCGGCGCGGTTCCCGGTCCGGTCGAGCTCCGCGATCTGAAGGTCGGCCGCGGTCTGGTCCCCGACCAGCACCGCGAGCCACAGCCGCATCAGCGCCAGGTCCCGCGCCAGGAAGGAGGGCAACGGCCCGGCGGCCGCGGGGTCGCTGATCAGCTCCGTCGACGCCTCGTCGAGGCGGCCGGTCTCGATCAGCAGCACGGACCGCAGGATCATCCGCAGGACGGTCACGACCGTGTCGGACTCAGCCACGTCGGTGGCCACCGCGAGCTCGTGCCACTGCCAGGCTCGCTCGACGTCGAGCCGACTCATCGCCGCGAAGCCCATCACGAGATGCGCGCGGACGGCGTACTCGTCCGGCAGTTCGTCCTGGCCCACCGCATCGAGCGCGGCTTGCGCGGACACCGCCGCGCTCTGCACGTTGCCGCGCACGTACTGCACGACCGCCCGGTGCGCCAGCCCGCCCGCGACCAGCCGGGCGTGGTGAGCCATCCGTGCCGTGACCAGCGCCTCGTCCAGGTGAACGAGCGCGGCGTCGAGATCGTCGGCCCAGGTCTCGGCCGCCGCGAGCTCGATCAGCAACCAGGCCAGGCGTTCGGGCGCCAGGACGGCGCGCCGGCTTCCGTCGTCCTCGGTCCGGTCGAGAGCCAGCAGGGACCGCGCCCGGTCGATCGCGGAGCGTACGTCGTACCAGCCGTAGCGCGACTCCCACAACCGCAACAGGGTCGCGTCCGCCCGCAACGCGTCGTCGTCCGGCCCGGACTGTCCCGTGCCCGCCAGGTCGTCGGCCGAGGCCGCGTCCATCACCGCCCCGGCGGCGTCGCCACAGACCCGCCGCAGCAGTCCGCGTACGCCGAGCAGCTGCGGACGGGATGCCGGGAAGCCCTCCGGGAGGGTCTCGAACCCGGCGGTGACCAGCTCGGCGTCACCGGCCGCGAGGAGCTCCGGCCCGTGACCGATCAGGATCCGCGCGACGAGGACAGAGTCGTCGGCGCCGAGCGCGCTGCGCAGGGCGGCTGCACCGTCGCCGCGGTTCTCGTAATACAAGGCCGATCGGCGGTGCGCCGCGACCACGGTCTGACCGTCCTCCGGGCTGCCCGCGACGCGTCGGCGGAGCAGCTCGACCAGGAGCGGGTGGTAGCGGTACAAGGGCTCGGCGTCCGGGCCGTCGACGTACGCCGTGACCAGAAGGCCGTTGCCGGCCAGGTCTGCGAGCATCGCACCGGCGTCGGTGTCCCCACTGAGCATCACCGCCAGAGATTCGGTGACCGTGCCGGCCGCGAAGGTGCTGAGCAGCATCGCCTGGACCCGGTCGTCGAGGGTGCTCACGCTTTCGCCGAGCAGGAGATCCAGCACCGGCCGCTGACTCACCAGCGGCCAGCCGACGCCGGAAGCCGCGAAGGTCCGGGCAGCGAGCACCAGCGCGGCAGCCCAGCCGGCGGTGTGGGCCTGGAACTGGAGAACGTCCGCTCCCGTGGCGTCCTGCGCGTGGGCCTGGACGAGTTCGATGGCCTCGTCGTCGTTGAAGCGGAGGTCTCCCGCACGCAAGGTCAGCGCGAGGCCGCGCAGCTCGAGTTCCGAGACGGGTAGGGGCAGGTCGTAGCGCGTCGCGAGCACCAGGCGGCCGGCGTACGACGAGTCCTTCAAGGCCTGGGACAGGTCTGCAATGCCTGCCGCAGGCAACAACTGGGCGTCGTCGACGACGATCGGAGTTGGACCGCTGGTGCGGAGCGTGTCGTGCAGCAGGTCAGGTGATTGCCCCGGCACCCAGACCACGGACCGGCCCAGCTGGCGTCGGCGCGCGACCCAGTCCGCCAGCAGAACGGTCTTGCCGGTACCGGCCGGGGCGATCAGCATCGTCAGCGGCGCCCGTACGCCGAGATCGAGCGCGGCGTGCAGCCGCTCCCGGGTCACGAGGGTCTGCGGCGGCCGGGGAACCCTGCCGCCGTCCTGGAACTGGATGTCCTCGCGCCCCTGCCCGGGCGTCGAGGTGCTCACCATCGTCGCCCCTCCCCTGGCCGACGTACCGCTGGCTCTGTCCGGTCTCCGCTCGTTGGTCCGAAAATATCGAGACTAACCGGTTCACGGCGATTGCGGCAGGGGTTCGCCGGTCAGGTCTTCGGTCGACGGCGGCCCACTCGGGGGACCTTCGCGCCGATCCAGACCGCGACGGCGACGAGTGAACCGATCCCGAGCGACCATCCCCACAGGCCTTCGGACACCGGCCCCAGCCGACCGAGACCGAAGCCTCCCGGGTCCTCGGACTGTTGCAGCGCCACGACGTACGCGATCACCGCACGCTTGTCCTCGGGGAGCAGGACCTGGTCGGAGAACACCGGCATCTGCTGGGGGCCGGTCAGCATGGCCTGGTACAGGTTTCTCGGCGACGTCGTCATCAGCGACGGCGCGTAGCGGCCGTGCGGAAGCGCGCCACCGCGCCCGGCGAAGTTGTGGCAGGCCGTGCAGTTGGTCCGGAACAGCTCGCCGCCGCGGACGATCTCCTCCTGCGTCGCGTTGCTGACGTCGTACGACTCCTCGGCCGGAACCGCCGGGCCTGGACCGAGCGAAGCGACGTACGCCGCGAGCGCGTCGATCTCCGCGGTGGTGTACACGGGCGGTTTCTGCGGCACCTGGGGACCCGTTTGGACCGCCGGCATCCGGCCGGTGCTCACCTGGAAGTCGACCGCGGCGGCACCGACGCCGATCAGCGGAGGACCGGTCTCGCGCCCTTCGCCGTTCGTCCCGCCTTCGGCGTTCAGCCCGTGGCAGCTGGCGCACCCGACGGCGAACAGGCGCCGGCCTTCTTCGATCTGCTGGGACTGTGGTCCGTCCGCGCCGGTTGCTGCGGGGGGCATGAGTACGGCGTACGCCCAGCCGACGGTGAGGAGGGCGGCCGCGATCACCAGGGCTTTCGCGGCCCTGCTCCGACGCAACGGTCGTGCGTGCCCGCTGTCCGCATCGCGCATCTCCACCTCCGCCCGCCGCGCACACCAGCAGACACGACCCCAGGCCTCTTGAGATCACCCGATTCGGGCGAGGACAAGGGGCCGCGCGGCACGTCGTACAGGCGGGTCCGGCGAGCCCTCGCGAGGTCAGCGGGTGTCGCGGGCGGCCTGGCGGCGGGCGCCGGCGGCGCGGGAGGAGGCGTCCTTCTTCAGTCCACCGGTGGTCTTGGTCGCGCGCCGTGGTGCTTTGCCCGGAACAGGATCATCGACCGCACGGACCGCGGTCGCGCCCACCGTCTCGCGAGCCGACCGCGCGGCCGCGATCCGTTCGCTGCGCAGCTCCGACGCCGCCTGCCTGGCGGCCGTCGCGACCTCCCGACTCACGCGAGCGAGGACCGTCTCGAAGAGCTCCGCCTTGTCCCGGTCCCGTTGATTCCTGGGGTAGGCCTGACCGCGCCCACCGGCCTCGGCGACCCCGGCGCCGGCACCACGACGGTAGTTCTTCACGTACTTCGTCCGCACCCGCCGGATCCGCTGGTGCAGCTCCAGCAGCTCGTCCTCGTCGAGCCCCTTGACCACATCGCGTTCTGCCTCGGCCACCATCCGGCGCTCGGCATCCGTCAACGAGTTCAGCAGTCCTTGGTTCATCGCAGTCTCCTAGCAGGACCTTCGCAGCGTACGTCGACGCTCCTGCTCGGTCGAGAGCGGAAGCACTGACCCGCAGGTGCTTCCGCTCCGAGGTTCGAGCTAGTGGTGACCGCGACCGTCGTCGGACGACCGGCCGGAGTGGGACCCGTGGTGCCCGCCCTTGTCGTCGTCGTGCCCCGACCCGCGACGACCACCGTGGTCGTCGCCCGCCTCACTCGATCGATGCCCGGTCGGGCGCCGGAGCCCACCCTTGTCGTCACCGGGTTCGGTCGTACGGGAGTGCGAAGGACGCAGCCCGCCCTTGTCATCGCCCGGCTCCGTCCTACGGGACGTCGAAGGACGAAGGCCGCCCTTGTCGTCGCCCGGTTCCGTCGTACGGGACGTGGACGGACGTAGCCCGCCCTTGTCGTCGCCGGGCTCCGTCGTCGGGGAGGTCGTCGGGCGGAGTCCGCCCTTGTCGTCGGTGGTCGGCGTGGGTTGCGGACGCTTGTCGTCGGTCGGGTTGACGGCCGACCAGGCGACCGTGCCGCCGGCAGCTACCGCGGCGGTGGCCACGAGGGCGATCAGGCCCGCACGCAGCCGGCCGGAGGACTTGTGGGGTGACGTCTCGTTGTTGTTCATGGCTCGATCGTTGCCCGGCAGCGCGGGCAGCGGCTATCGGACCATGGTCGTAGTACGAATGGCCCCCTACTCGGGCAGCTCCTGTCCGGTGCGTTCGGCGATCATGTACGTCGCGTACCACTGCGGCCACTGCTCGTCGAACACGCCGCCATGGCGCTTCTCGTGCTCGCCGTGGGCGGTGGCCGCGCGTTCGAGTGCGTGCTGCAGATCATCGATCGAGGTGTACGCCGTCGAGGCCGGATCGACGCGACCAGGAAGCCGCTTGGTGACCTCCTGCAGCAACCAGCCGTTGCCGTCCGGGTCGGTGAACGTCGCGAAGGAGCCGTAGCTGGCGTGCTCGTCGTCGGGTCCGGCGGCGCGCCCGCTCGCGTCGTCGCGCTGGAACTGTGCGCCGGGCGCCTTGGGGTGGAACGCCTCGCTGACCTCGACCCCACGGGCCGCCAGTTCCTCCCGGGCCGCCTCGATGTCGGTGACCACCAGGTACAACCCACTCGCCGACCCCGGCGCGGCCGCCGTGATGTTGCTCCCGAACTGCACCGACGCCGGTGACCCCGGCGGCGTGAACTGCACCACCCGGAACCCGTTGTCGAACGCGAAGTCCGCGTCGAGCCGCCACTCCAGCTTCTCGTAGAACGCCTTCGCCCGGTCCACGTCGGTCACAGGGATGACGACAGCCTCGAGCTTGAGATCGGTGGTCATGGGTTCTCCTCCGGTGAAGTGTTGTTCCCACACCGACTATGCCGCCCGACCACCCCCGTCGCACCAGTGAGACCCCCTGGTCCCACCACCCGGGTCCCGTGGGATCAGAACGTGGCGATCGGGTTGGCCGGGCTGCCCGACGTACCGGCCAAGCGCAGTGGGGCGACGGCGAGCTGGAAGTCCCACTGGCCGAGTTCGGCGGCTGTGGCCGCGCAGGCCTCCAGGTCGCAGTTGTCGAGGAGCCACAGGCCCATCGCCACGAGGCTGACGGCGTGGACCGGCATCAGTACGGCGTCGTACCCCGACGGCTGGACGTCCTGCGGGGTGTCGGCGCCGATCAGCGCGACCTCCCGCTCGTGCAGCCACGGGAGGCAGGACGCGTGCCAGCCGGCTTGGGTCACCCCACCGGACGCACCGGCCGAGTGCCGAGCGCGGCCGTAGCCGGTCCGCAGCAGTACGGCGTCGCCAGATCCCACCCGCACACCCTGGCGACGCTCGGCCTCCTCGAGGTCCTCCGGCGTCACGCCCTCCCCAGGCTCCAGCCACGGCACCCCGCGAACAGCCGCGACGTCCAGCAGGACCCCACGCGTGACGATCCCGTTCGCCGCCGCCGTCACCGCGGCCCACGCCGAACCGGTCTCGGCATCGACCAACGAGTGCGACCGCCCGTTGTACATCTTGCCGTCCCAGAACAGATGGCACGGTGAGTCGAGGTGGGTGATCGTGTTGCCGTGGAAGAAGATGCCGAGCTTCTCGTTCGAGAACCCCCACCGCCGGTCGTGGTGGAACAGCTCGGGCATGTGCTCGGCCCCCGGCATGTCGGCGGCGCACGGGCACGCCGTCGTCGACCGCTCCATCTCCTCCGGTACGGCGACCTCCCACCCGCACGACACACTCCTGCCGTGCCGTACGGCCCGAGCCGCCGCCAGCCGCACGTCGTCGGTGATGTGGTTCAGCGTGCCGAGCTGGTCGTCGTCACCCCAGCGCCCCCAGTTCGACAGCCGGTCGAAGTACCCAAGCACGTCGTCCTGCGTCGGCATCGCCATCCCCGCACCTTAATCGAACGGCCAGGTGCTCCGGGCCAGTTCCCAGGCCTCCGGCGTGGTCGCCGCGAGCGTGCCGAGTCCGGTCGCGTCCGCCCTGTACGCCGTACCGTCCAAACGCCGAGCCACCCCACCGGCCTCGGTCAGCAGCAGGGACCCCGGCGCGTGATCCCACGGCAGGATCCGGCCCCAGCAGATGAAGTCGACCGACCCCTCGATCAGCGCCGGGTAGTCGCACGACGAGTTGAGACTGCCCACCGTCCGCCGGTACGGCACCGGCCGCGACTCCATCGCGGCGTGCTGCTCCGGCGGGAAGAAGCGGGTGTGGAACACCCCACGCAACTCCGCCACCGTCGACGCGGTCGGACCGACGCGGACCCGCTCGCCGTTGCGATACGTCCCGGCGCCCGCCTCGGCCTGCCAGCCGACGCCGAACTCGGGCTGCCAGATCCAGCTCGCCACAGCCTCGCCGCGTTCGACCAGAGCAATGGCCATCCCGTACGCCGGATCGCCGCGCACGAAGTTCGCGGTGCCGTCGACCGGATCCACCAGCCAGCACGAACCACCCGGGTACAACACGTCGAGCACCGACGGGTCGGCCGCGACGGCCTCCTCGCCGACCACCGGCAGGTCAGGCCGTACGGCGCGCAACGCGGAGTCCAGGAACACCTCGGCCTCCCGGTCGGCGATCGTCACCCAGTCCCCCGGCGACTTCTCCGACTTGTCCGCCTCGGTGAGTGCCCGAAACCGGGGCCGCACGAACCGCTCACCGGCTTCCTGCAACAACGCCATCACGTCGGCGGCCAGATCTTTCGTCACTGTGCTCTCTCCCCAGCTCCGCGGCAGTCGTTCGACCAGGCAGTTCTAGCACCTGCGCAGCCGAACCCTCCCCACGTGAAGCACGCCCGGCCAGGAGCAGGAACGGAAGCGCCAAGAGCTGGATGACGGCACCCACCAAGTACGACGCCCCGAAGCCCCACACGTCGGCGGCCTTGCCGAGCGTCGGCTGGATGACCACACCACCAGCCGAAGACAGCACGTTGTCCGACGACAGGACCGTGGCCCGCTGCGCCGACGGAATGCGCTCGTTCAGGTACGCCTGGCGAATCGGCCCGGTCGCCGCCGACAGCACGGCCCAGACCGTCAGCAGGATCAGCACCGCCCAGAAGCCCGAGGCCAGTCCCATCAGCAGCAGCACGATCACCGCGCCGATCGAAGCGACGAGCAGCACCGACGTACGCCGCCGGAAGAGCTTCCCGATCACCGGCGCGGACGCACCGCCGATGATCTGAGCCCCCGCGACCAGCGCGGCCGACAACCCGGAGATCACGTACGACCCGCTGTCGCCGTACAGCTGGAGCAGGTAAGGCTGCGCCGCGTAGAAGCCGTACCCGGTGACCCCGGCGGCGAACGGCGCGGCCAGCATGACCCAACGCACCGACGGCTTGCGCAACCCGTGATCGAGCGAGGCCCGCAGGATGCCGCCCATCTCGGCGACCACCGAGACTCGCGCCTTGGGCGTGAAGCCGACGTCGCGCATCGCCCGCCACGCGACGACGAAGGCCACCGCGAGCAGGACCGTACGCACGCCGTACGGAACGCCGAGGTTCGTGGTCTGCGCGATGATGCCTCCGGCAACGGTCCCGATCATCATCGCGACGCCGTTCGCGATCTGTCCCTTGCCGAACGCGGACTCCAGCGAGCCCTTGTACCCGGTCGCCTTCAGCCCGTCGACCAGCCAGGCCTCGGTCGCGCCGCTGAAGAACGTGAACCCCAGTCCGAGCAGCATCGACACCACGGCCCACGCGGCGAACGGCGCGCTCACCTGCCACAGCAGCAGGTACAGCAGCGTCGAGACGAACAGCGTGGTGGTGCCCAGCAGGTACGACGCCCGCCGGCCGACCGTGTCGGCGACGACGCCGGTCGGCACCTCGAACAGCACCATGCCCACCGTGAAGAACGCGTTCGCCGCGAACGCCGCGCCGACACTCAGCCCGGCATCCAGCAGGAACAGCGTGTTGATCCCCCAGATCAACGACGAGGCGCCGGTCGACACCACCGTCAGTACGACGTACGTCCGCAACAGCCGATCGGCCCTCATCGTGAGCTCCTTCACCACAGGTCGTTTCACCCGCTACGTCGGAGCGACCGTTGCGTCCTCGACGCCGGAGCCTTCAGCTGGGCGGCGGACCGACGACGCCGGGCTGCCCCTGTTCCACGACCAGGACGACGGAGGCCCTCGAAGTGTCAGGCCGCCGAGCGCGTGGGCGCCCGTGCCACGATGAGCGCATGCAGGTGTTCTCAGGCCCCGTCGACGACGCGGCGATGGAACTGGCCGTGGCCAACGCGCTGGTACGACGGGCGTCCGCCGGTGAGGTCGCCGACGCGGTCCGGATCTACCGCCCGGCCGAGCCCGTGCTCGTCTTCGGACGCCGGGACACCCGTCATCCCGGCTTCCAGGCCGCCGTACAGGCCGGCCGCGCCGCCGGCTTCCAGCCCCTCGTCCGAGCCGTCGGCGGCCGCCCGGTCGCCTACACCTCCGAAGCGGTTGTGGTCGACCACGTCCGGCACGACCTGCGCGCGACCGAGGACCACCAACGCCGCTTCGGCACGTTCGGCACCCAGTACGCCGACGCGCTGCGCGAGCTCGGTGTCGACGCCCGCGTCGGCGAGGTCCCCGGCGAGTACTGCCCGGGCGCGCAGAGCATCAACGCCCGCGGTGCCGTCAAGCTCGTCGGCACCGCCCAGCGAGTCGTCCAGCACGCCTGGCTCTTCAGCTCGCTGACCGTAGTCGGCGATGACGCCCCGATCCGCTCACTCCTGACCGAGGTCTACGCCCACCTCGAACTACCCCTCGATCCCGCCACCGTCGGATCCTTGACGACCGAGCGCCCGGACCTGACAGCGGCGACCGTCGAGCAGCACTTCCACGCGATCTTCGCCCCCGGGACGACGCCCGAGGCGTTGGACCAGCCCACCCTCGAGCTGGCCGCCACCTATGCCCCCGACCACCGGGTCTAGAAGATCTCCAGACTGACCGGCGCGACGCCCCAGCCAAAAGCAGCCGTGGCCGCACCCAGAGCACCGGGAGTGTGTTCGACGACCCGCCCGGTCGCCGCGAACTCCGCGAGCGACCGACCACCGAGATAGACCGCGGAGAGCTCGGCCACCGACAGCGAGAGATCGGCCGCGGACTCGGTCCGTTCACAGGTCGCCTGCTCGGCGTCACCGGTCAACCGGAAGCGCCCGTTGTTGCCCTCGATCAGGCCGTCGGTCACCTCGATCACCACATCCACACCGGTCGCATAACGCCGCTGCGCAAGAGCCCGCGGTACGTCGGTGAGCCGAACCCACAGCGACTCGCCCAGCCGACGGCTGAGCGCCATCGGGTTGCTCACGAGCTGCAGCAGCGGCTCGTCCACGGCGGCGTTGCCGTACGCCAGCTTGGCGGCCAGGTCGAGCGTCAGCAGGTGATGCCACAGCGCGTGGTACGCCGTCGGCTCGAGCGCGACCAGCTCCTCGACCGACACCTCGTTGGCCGGACCGGTGGGTCCCCAGTTCATCTTGCCGCGCCACAACGCGTACCCGTCCACAGCGCCGGCCGCGTCCCGATGCACCAGGATCTGCCGCGCGCTGCTCCCACCACGACGCTCGGGCTTGTCCTGCAGCTGCCCGCGCCAGACCCGATCAGACCGCCCCGACACCCCCGGACGCCTCGCCTGGAACTCACGCAGTACTCCGGCCAGCAGGTCCGGCGCCTCGTCGGCCGACACCTCCTCGATCCGCCCGGCGTCAGCGGCGACGGGACGCGGCCCCACCCGGTGCAGGTCGACCTCGTACGACACGCCCCACGCGGCCGGGGCGTACCCGAACCGGCCGTAGATGCCGGACTCGCTCGCCCACAGGATCGCCAGCGCCTCCGGCACCTCGCGCAACTGCCGGCTCATCAGGCTGGACAGGATCCCCCGACGCCGATGCGTCGCCCGCACGCCGACCGCGGTGACGTGCGCCGCCCCGACCACCGCTCCCGGCACCGACAGATCACGGGTCATCGCCTTCGCCGTACCGACGAACTGGTCGCCGTCCACCGCGACCAGCGCCCGCTCCGGCTCGAACTGCTCCCGATCGAGGTCGCTCGGGGAACTCTCGAACATCATCGCCGTCGCGAACAGCCCCACGAACCGGTCGTGCTCGTCAGCCGTCGCCGCCCGCAGTACGTACTCAGAGTCCACCATCAACGCATCGTCACACGTGGCTCCGACAATTCTCCACAGCTTTCTACCGGGCGACGTTGAACCAGGCGCGCAGAGCGCCGACGCGCCGCAGGACGAACTGGTCGAGCAGCAGCACAGCGACCAGCGTGATCCCGAACAGCGGCAGGAACAGGGCCAGGGCAACGACGAGTACCGCCAACGCCGGCGTCGCGCGCAGCGGCAGGCGGCCGCGCGGCGCACCGAGCGCCTTCGTCTTCGGCCGCCGGTGCCACCACATCAACGGGCCGCTGACGCACATGAACATCACGCCGAGGCAGAAGACCGTGGTCAGCCAGAAGTTCAACGTGCCGAGCCGTCGCCCCTCGTGCAGAGCGATGCCCTGGGCAACGACCTTCGCCAGCACCGGGTAGTCGGCGTACCCGTACGTCGAGACCACGCGGCCGCCGTACTGGTCGACGTGCAGCGTGCGTTCCTTGCCCGGGTCGTTGAAGGCGTACCCGATCGCGGAGAAGACACCCTCGTCGTCGGCCGGCAGCGCGATCGTCATCGGGCGCTGCAGCCCGTTGCGCTGGCCGACCTCGATCGCGGTGTCGAGGGTGGCGACCGAGCGGCGTCCGTCCTCGGGATTCGACCGCGGCACCTCGGTGTCGCCGAGCCCCCACGGGACGGTGTGGCTGTGCGGCAGCGACTCGTCGAGCGTCGACGTCGGCTTCGACAGCGCGCCCGGATCGGCGCCCCAGAAAGACGTACCGTGACTGGTCGCGAACTCCTGCGTCCTGGCTCCCCAGAACCCGGTCCACGGCAGCCCGGACACGATCAGGAACAGCAGCCCGACGCCGAGGATCGCGCCGGTCCGCCCGTGCCGGGAGCGCAGGACGGCGCCCGCCGCACCCGCGGCCCGGCGCCGCGCCCGCGCGACCCGCCCGCGGACGAACAGGTAGTAGCCGGTCAGCGCCATCACGATCGCCCAGCAGGCGGCGACCTCGATGACGAAGTCGCCCGCGCGCCCGGCCATCAGTTCGCCGTGCAGGAGGATCGCGCCGCCCGACAGCGTCGTGTCCGGGTTCAGCGAGCCCAGGACCGTGCCCTCGTACGGATCCACGAAGACGTCGCGCGGTCCCGCGGCGGTGTCGACCGAGAAGACCGTCGATCGATTCGGACCGGACGGCTCGGTCATCGAGACCACGGTCGCGTCGGGAAACGCCTTCCGGACTTCCTCGAGCTGCGTCGAGTACGGCTGGGCGACCAGGCCGGCGGGATGGTCGACCTTCATCAGGTCAGCGTGCAGGACCGGCTCGAGCTGGAAGCGGAACAGGTAGATCAGCCCGGTCGTGGCCAGGATCAGCAGAACCGGGATCACCAGGAAGCTCGCGTAGAAGTGCCACCGCCAGAACGCCCGGAACAACCCCGTCCCCCGGCCGCGGGCCGCCGGGCTCGCGACCTCTTCCGGTGGGCTTTGTACTGCGCTCACGCCTCACTCCTTCTGTTCATCGTCCGGAGCAGGAGTCGGATCGGAGCGCTGTTCAGTTCCAGCGCGTCGTTATGACCTGGGTCACACGGCCCCGATGGTTCCGGTACGCCGGGCTCTGGGGCCGCGCGCGGTGGGATGCGACGATGGTCCGGCCATGCAGCAGCACTGGGGATTCCGAGCCGCCCGGGCCGTGATGTTCACGGCCGTCTGCGTGCTGCTCGCCGTCCTCGGCCACGTCGTGATGTCCGGCCAGGCGATCCCGTGGTGGGCGGTCGTTCCCGCGTCCGCCTCGATCGCGGCCGCGGCCTGGATCCTGGCCGACCGGGAACGCTCGGTGCCGTTCGTCGTCGTCGGCACGGTCGTCGCGCAGACCGAGCTGCACATCGTGTTCACGCTCGCGCAGTCCCTGCAGCCGGCTCCGATGCACCACCACCACGACGTGGCCGGTACGGCGTCGGTCGGGATGCTGGCCGCGCACCTGATCGCCGCACTCCTGTGCGGCCTCTGGCTCGCGTACGGCGAGAACGCGACGTTCGCCGTACTGCGAAGTGCCGCCGACCGGATCCTGCTCCTTCTCCAGCCGTGGTCGAACGTCGTCACCTGGCCGCAACTCCGGCCGACACCCTCGACGGCACCGCCCCGGCAGCACCTGCTCGCGGACGCCATCACCTCCAGAGGTCCACCGCGCGGAACCGCTGTCGCCTGACAGCACGCACCACCCGGGCACGAGACGCCCGGGTCCGAGCCATGCCGTCTCGGCAGGCCGCGTACTTCCGCCCGCCGGTGACGCTCTGCTGCGTCGCCGGATCCTGAACCTCAGAAGGACTTTCGCCATGACGTCTGCCCAGTGGGACCACCCACCCAACGACCTCTGCACCCATCTCGCGATCGCCGCCCGCAACGGTGACCTGGTTGCCCTCGACAACTTCATCGAGGCGCTCCAGCGCGACGTACGACGCTACGTCGCGCACCTCGCCGACGATCCGCAATCGGCCGAGGACCTGACCCAGGAAACGTTCCTTCGGGCCCTGACCAGCCTGCACCGGTTCCAGGGCCGCTCGTCGGCCCGGACCTGGCTGCTCGCCATCGCCCGCCGTACCGTCGTCGACGACCTCCGCCGCCGCGCGTCCCGGCCCCGCATCGCCGACCGCGACTGGCTGATCGCGGCCGACCAGACCCAGCCCGTCAACCTCCCCGGCTTCGACGACGGCATCGCCCTCGCCGAGCTCGTCGACCAACTCCCCCACGACCGCCGCGAGGTCTTCGTCCTCACCCAACTCGCCGGGGTCCCGTACGCCGAGGCGGCCGCCCACCTGGGCTGCCCGATCGGTACCGTCCGCTCCCGAGTAGCCCGAGCCCGAACGACCCTCGCCGACCTGCTGGTCGCCTGACCCTTCGACAGTCCGTACGGCGTGTCAACCGGTACGCCGTACGGACCGGTGACCGGCCTCACGTTCGCCCGGCTTGACCTTCACACTGCTGTGAAGGTTCGACCCTGGGAGCATGCGAACCCGAACCACGCCGCCGATCGACCCGGCGGCGACGAACACCAAGCTGCCGCTGGCCGCGCTGACAGCCATGGCCACCGCGTCCTTCATCACCGTCCTGACCGAGGCCCTGCCCGGAGGGCTGCTGCCCTCGATGAGCGGCGACCTCCGGGTGACCGAGTCCGCGATGGGCCAGGCGGTGACCATCTACGCGATCGGATCCGCGGTCGCCGCGATCCCGCTGTCCGCCGCCACCGCCGGATGGCGCCGCAAGCGACTGCTGCTGACCACCATGGCCGGCTTCGCCGTCGCCAACACGCTCACCGCGATCTCGGACCAGTACCTGCTGACGATGATCGGCCGGTTCATCGCCGGGGTGTGCGGCGGACTGGTCTGGGCGATGATGGCCGGCTACGCGCGCCGCATGGTGCCCAGTTCCCTGCACGGCAAGGCGATCGCGGTCGCGATGGCCGGTACGCCGCTGTCGCTGGCGCTCGGCGTACCGGCCGGAACCCTGCTCGGCCAGACGCTCGGCTGGCGAACCGCCTTCCTGATCATGACCGGCATCGCCCTGGCCGTCCTCGCGACGCTGGCCGGCAGCCAACCAGTCATCTACATCGCAGCAGCCCTGTGGGGCCTGGGGTTCGGCGGCATGGCCACCCTCCTCCAAACAGCCCTGGGCCACGCCGCAGGCCCCGCCGCCGACACCGCCCAAGCCATCCTCGTCACCCTGTGGAACACCGCCCTCGCCCTCGGCGGAATCATCGGCGGTCTCCTCCTCGACGGCCTGGGCGCCGGGTCGTTCCCGTGGTCCGTCCTGGTCATCCTCGTTCCGGTCCTCGCCACGGTGGTGATCGCCAAGCACGGATTCCCAACGAAACCGAAGGCCGATCACTACTCCGGCGCCTAGGGCGACACGTCTTCCGATCCTCAGCTCGCGGTCACGGCGTGCGGAGGAAGGTGAGGAACGTTTGCCGGAAGGTGGAAGGTTTCTGGCCTGTGGGGTCGTAGAGGACCGCTTGGGCGTGGCCTGAGCCGGGCGGTAGGAGGACGAGGCGCGAGCCCTTGGTTGCTGTGGTCAGGGACTTCATCTCCGCCACCGATGCGGCTGAGTCGTCCTGGGCCAGGACGTAGAGGACCGGCTGCCGGATGTTGCGCGCGACTGACAGCGCGGTGACGTCCGGTGCGTCGGCTGTGCTGACGGGCGTCGCGAGATTGGCCGGGGAGAGTGCGACCACAGCGGAGATCCCGGAGTTCGATCTGGATGCAGCGACCAGTGGCATCGCGCCGCCCGCTGACGCACCGACGACCGCGACCTTCGTTGCTCCACGTCGGCGCAGATCGGCGACGACCGCGAGCAGGTCTTCGACCGGGCGTACGTCATTGGCGCAGGTGCTCGCGCCGACGCAGCTCTGGTCGTAGCCGACGACGTTCAGCCCGGCCTTCGCCAGCCAGCCGATCTCGCCGGCCCAGTTGCACACACCCCGCGATCCGGAGCCGTGCACCAGTACGACGCCCAGGCGCCCGCTGCCGGCTCCGACCGCGTACAACTGAGCGTCGCCACTCCCTTTCACCACGCGGGGAGTCGTCGCGTCCGGCTGAGCCGTCGTACCGCACCGCTCCCCCAGCGACTGCAGTACGACCGACGGCGTCGCGGACGGCGACGACTCGGTGGTCTGCGGAGACGCGGTGGGTTGCGGAGTCTCCGAAGCCACCGTCCCCGGCGTACCGTCCGAGCATCCGGCCACCAGCAGACCGGCGCAGACCAGAACAGTCGTCGTGAGCAGGCGCATGGTGACAGTCCCTTCCGGTGGGCCGTCGCCACAGCGTACGGGCCACAGGGGTGACCAAGGCACTTCGAAGTGCCTTCTTTTGCGCGGCTTTCGGGCTTCCTACCGTGGTGGCCATGAGCAATCGATTCGAGAACAAGGTCATTCTGGTCACCGGCGCCACCGCCGGGATGGGGCGTGCCGCCGCCGAACGACTCGGTGCCGAGGGCGCGACCGTCGTACTCGCCGCGCGCAACGAGGAACGTGGCGAGGAGATCGCCGGGCGGATCCGGGACAAGGGTGGTCAGGCGTTGTTCGTCGCCACCGACGTGACGGTCGAGGAGCAGGTCGCCGCGGCGGTCGACCTGACGACGCGGACCTTCGGCCGGCTGGACGGAGCGTTCAACAACGCCGGAGGTGGGGTCACGTTCGGGTCGGTGGACTCGATGGAGGCGTCGTTCTGGGAGTCGACCCTCGCCCTCAACCTGACCAGCGTGTTCTACAGCCTGAAGTACGAAGTACCGGCCATCCTCACGTCCGGTGGCGGCGCGATCGTCAACAACGCCTCGGTCGGTGGAGCCGTCGGGCACGAGTCGATGCACGCGTACACCGCGGCCAAGCACGGCGTGATCGGGCTGACCCGCTCGACCGCGCTGCACTACTCACGCCAGGGTCTGCGGGTCAACGCCCTGGTCACCGGTGTCATCAGCACCCCGCTGACCGCGCAACTGCGCGAGCAGGATCCCGCCTTCAGCGACGCGCTGCTGAAGAAGATCCCGATCGAGCGCCTCGGTGAGGAGGACGAGGTCGGCGCCTTCACCGCGTTCCTGCTGAGCGACGACGCGGCCTACATCACCGGCGCCGCGCTCGCCATCGACGGTGGCATCACCGCCGGCATGCTGGCCTGACCGGATCAGCGGTCGGCGTACTGGCCGCGAGCTTCCCGGATCTGCCCGAAGTTCGCGTCCGACCAGGTCCGTACGTCGAGCAGCATCCCGCAGAAGGACCGCCCGACCTCGGTCAGCCGATAGTCGACCTGCACCGGCACCGCCGCCGTCACCGTCCGCTCGACGATCCCGTCGCGCTCCAGCGCGCGGACGGTCTGCGTCAGCATCTTCTGACTCACACTCGGAAGCCGCCGCCGCAACTCGTTGTAGCGCAGGGGTTCCAGCTCGCTCTCCCCCAGCGCACACACGACGAGCGACACCCAGCGGTTGCTGATCAGGTCGACGACCTGCCGGGTCGGACACTCCCGCAGGGAGCTCTCGTACGACGCACTCGCGACCGCACGCCGCTCCGCGGCCGACATCGTCCTCATCAACAGATCCCCTTCACGGTCGCCGACAACTCGCTGTCAACGACAGCGCCCCAGAGTAAATTCCCGTGGAGAGCAGCCGTCGATTGGCGGGCGCCGAAGGTCTAAGCGGCGGGGTCGTATCCGGAGCGGCTGAACGCTCCGGCCTTGCCGAAGGCGATCTCGGCGAAGCGTTCGCCCATGAAGGCGTGGGTGGCGGTGTCGGGATGCAGTGCGTCGGGAAGTGGGTGCGTCTGCGCGTCGGTCTCGCCGTACAAGGTGCGGCCGTCGAGGTAGTGCAGGTTCGGGTCGTCGGAGCGGCGCTCGACGAGTTCCTCCAGCGCCTGACGGATGACCTGCAGCGTCAAGCGGCCGTTGGCAGTGTCGCCTTTGGTGCCTGAGGCAACGAACTTCACCGCGTCGGTGCCGAACGACGCCGGATCGACGGCACCTGGACCGGGGGTGTCCTCGTGGATGGCGCAGAAGATCGGCGACACGACGAGCAGCGGTGTCGTGGGGTGGCCGTCGCGGATGGTGTCGAGGAAGCCGTGCACGGCCGGTACGAAGGTGCGCAGCCGCATGGCGTCGAGGTTGACGACGTTGATTCCGAACTTGACGCTGATCAGGTCCGCCGGGGTGTCCCGCATGACGCGGGCCACGAACGGATCCACCAGCGCGCTGCCCCCGAAGCCGAGGTTGTGCAGCTGCGCGCCGGCGTGCCGAGCGGCGACGGCCGGCCAGATGCTGGTCGGGGTGGTGGCGTTGGAGCCCTGGCTGATGGAGCTGCCGTGGTGCAACCACACGGGACCCGAGCGCGGCACGGGACGCACCGGCGCGTCGGAGTGCAGCGCCACCAGGTCGACCTGTTCGTTGTGCGGAAGCCAGATCTCGATCGTCTTCTCACCGGGCGGCAGGTCGATGACGGTGACCTGATCGGACGTCCCCGCCGCGAAGGTCGTCGTACCGGTCTGCATGTCCAGCTCGACGAGATCTCCCTGGGTGAGCAGGTGGGACCCGAGCACGGTGCCGTCGACGACCACGTCGAGGGCACCGCGGGCACGCTCCAGCCCGCGGTAGGCGACGCGCGTGGCGTGGACCTCGAGGGTCACGCTGCGAGCCGTCGTGACCACGGCGACCCGTACGCCGGAGGGCTGCGCCTCCATCAGCGTGAGGTGCTGGTCGGCGTACCGGTCGACGACGGCCTTGGGGAGCCGGTGCGGACGGAGGCCGCGATCGGTCGACTCGAGTTCGGTCGCGCCGTGCACGAAGTCCGCGGTCAGCGGTGTGGTGATCATGAGATCTCTTTCTCGCGGGGTTCTCCGCGGTGATGCCAATGGGTGAGGACGAGGTGGAGGGCGTCGAGCAGCTCGGCCCACGACTCGTCGGCCGGCGGCGTGCTGTGCGCGAAGCTGCCGATGCGTTCGAGGTTGAGGAACCCGCTCAGGGCGGCACCGACGATGCGCGTGGCGTGCACGCGGTCGTCGCCGGTGATGCCGTAGCCGAGCAGGACCGCGTCGTTGACCCGCACGATCCGGCGCGCGGCCGGCGCCTCCACGGCGCCGGCGCCCGCCCGTCGGTGCAAGGACTCCCAGCGGCCCGGGTGCTCCTGCAGGTACGTGCGATGCGCGGCCGCGAAGCCCAGCAGTGCGTCGTACTGCGAACGCCCGGCGATCGCGTCGGCGATGCGGTCAGTGAGCTCGCCCAGCGCGAGCGCCATGACCCCGTCCCGCAGCGCCGCGAGGTCGCGGACGTGCGCGTAGAGGCTGGGCGTCTGCACGCCGAACGACCGCGCGATCGCCGCGAGGGTCACCGCGTCGAAACCGGCCTCGTCAGCGAGGTCGGCTGCCCGCGCGATCACCACCGTTGGGCTCAGCTGTGTTCTCTCCATCTACCCAATCTAACATACATAGGCAGTTACCTAATACCCATAGGTCAGGGCGAGAGGTTCTCCAGGTCTTCGAGCAGGCTGGGATGCTTCGGCTCCCAGCCGAGCGTCTGCCGGGTGTGGGCGCTGGAAGACGGCTGATCGCTCGCGAACAGCTGGCCGAGCGGGCCATAGGTCTCGGTCGCCACCGACTCCACCGGGAGCTCGAGTCGCCGGCCGATCACCGCTGCGATGTCCCGCACCTGGTCGCCCTCGTCCGCGACGGCGTGCCAGGAGGTGCCGGCTTCGGCCTGCTCCAGAGCGAGCCGGAACAGTACGGCGGCGTCGAGCACGTGGACGGCCGGCCAGCGCTGTGTGCCGTCACCCGGGTAGCCGGCCACTCCGGTCTGGCGAGCGATGCCGGTGAGCAAACCGGCGAACCCGCCCATGCCCTGGCTGTGAACTGTGCGAGGCAAACGCACCGCCGTACTCCGGACCCCGCGCGAGGCCAGGTCGAGGACTTCCGCGACCGCGCGGCCCCGGCCGCCGACCAGCCCGTCGGTCGGCAACGGGTCGGATTCGGTCGACAGGCGGCCCGGCGCAAGCGGCGTACCGGAGGCTGTGACGAAGGGTCGACCGCTGCCGACGAGTTCCTGCCCGATGGTCGCGAGCGCGGCGGTCTCGTCGTCGATCGCTCCGGCGAGGGCGTCGGTGCTGCTGAAGTCGTTGTCGAAGGCAAGGTGAATCACACCGTCGGCCCGAGCCACGCCGGCCCGAAGGACCTCCAGGTCGGCGAGGCTCCCCCTCAACGGCTCGGCGCCGGCCGTCCTGGCGGCCAGTGCGGACGCGTCGGACCGCGCGAGGGCGAGGACGGTGTGGTCGTGTCGCAGCAGATCGGCGACGACGGCGGAACCGATCAGGCCGGTGCCGCCGGTGACGAAGACGTGCATGAAAACTCTCCTGAGATGCGTGGCGGACTGCGAAGGTCTCGACGGCTAGCGCACGAACCGCACGTCCGGGTACCTCGGCGACTCGCCGAGCAGCAGGTGCTGCGGGCGGCGCTTCAGGAACTGGTCGAAGTACGCCGCCAGGTACGCCCGCTGGGCGACGATGCTGCGGGCCGGGTCGACCGTGCCGACCAGGCCGGTGACGGCGTCGGCCGGGACTCCGAAGGCCTTGGCGACCGCGGGCAACGAGAACTGGTAGTCGGCGAACGACGAGTGCGTGCCGTCGGGCAGGCGCAGGTTGAGC
This sequence comes from Kribbella sp. cmx-5-2, assembly GCA_049998015.1. Classification (GTDB taxonomy): domain Bacteria; phylum Actinomycetota; class Actinomycetes; order Propionibacteriales; family Kribbellaceae; genus Kribbella. The sequence continues at coordinate 285,037 of JAEBEC010000004.1, read as the reverse complement.
TTCCAGCCGCGCTGGTTGGCCCAGAAGCTGGTCCAGGACGGATCGTTCATCGGATGGCCGGGCTGGGGCAGGTGCGAGTGATCGGCGCCTCCGAACAGCAGGAACGGGCGGTCGAGTCCGCGCTTGGCGACCTCGCTGAGTTCGCCGTCCGGGAAGGCATACTGCAGCGTGCCGTCGAGGTCGACGCCAGCGGCGATCCGCCGATCCGTGAGCATCGTCTCCGCCGCGGTGAAGCCGCCGAGCGAGTAGCCGAGCATGCCGACCTTCCGCAGCTCCAGGGCGTGCGCCAGTCCGCGCGGGAGCGGTCGCCGTTCCGCGTCCGGGTTCTCCCCGCGCGCGAGCCGTCCGAGCTCGCCCAGTACGAACTTCGTGTCCGCGACCCGGACCGCGACCGCCTTCTCGAGTTCCTCCACCGGTACGACGACCGGCGCGACCCGCCCGTCCGGGAACTCCACCGGCGCCTCGCCGGTGTGGTCCATCGTCACCACGACGTACCCGCGACTGACGAGATCCTCGACGTGGTTCGTGCCGAGCAGCCGGGACGTTCCGAAGCCGGGCGAGTACACGACGACCGGATGCCGGCCGAGCGCGGGGATCCCGGTGCGCGCGTGCGTCGGCGTACCGGCGTAGTCGACCGTTCCGGAGGCGAGGCCGAGCGCGGAACCGACCTCGTCGGCCAGTGCGCCGGCGACCTTCGCCGGTGCGTAGGGATTGCGGGGTCCGTGGGTCGAGGCGACAGCCGGGTACCAGATGCTGATCATCAGCTCGCGACGACGCGACGGCACCCACAGGTCGGCGCGGGACTTGTCGACCAGGTGCAGCTCGGTGACACCGATCCGGAACGGACCGGTCGGTTTCGGCAGCACCAGCTGGTACTTCGTCAGTTCGGCGGTGGCGGATCGAGGCAGCACTGCGACTGTCGCTCCGGCGGCAAGAAGGGCGAGGACGGGACGTCGTCCGATGGCGGTCATGCCTCCGACTCTGCCGATCCGGACCGGCCCCGCGGATCAACCATTCGGGTGGAGTCGTCCACCCAATGGCCAATTCTCACTCGAACGTCTCCACGGTGTCGCCGGCCGCCCAGCCGGGGTTCCCGGTCCGGGCGAACCCGACCCACGCGCCGTGCATCCGGGCGGCCAGGCCGACGGGTACCGGCGACGGGCCGAGCAGACCCGTTGCCCCGTGCAACCATGGCGCGTCGGCGAGGTCGAAGACGAACGGAAGCTCGACGGTGTGCGCGGCTCCGAGCTTCCCGTCGAACGCGGTCGAGCGGTAACCGAACCGGTAGACATGCGTGCGGCCGCCGGAGATCCGGCGGTGGGCCTCGATCATCCGCGCGGTGCCCGCACCGAACAGCGCTTCGCCGAGAGCTTCTCCCGACGCGGCGTCGAAGTTGCCCTGCGGAACGACGTAGAGGTTGCCCTCCTCGGTGTTGGTGCCGATCAGCAGATCGACCTCGGAGGCAGGCCCGTTGGCCAGCGAGTCCGCGGGCTGCTCGGGCAGCACCAAGCTGAACGCGCTGAGCCCGGCCAGCGGATCGTTGGCGGTCTCGGTCCGCAGGTCCAGCCCGGCGAGCTTCGGCAGGATCTCGAGGAAGCGCTCGTCCGGGATCCTCGCAAAAGCGTCCACCGTGGGCGCCACGCCCAACGCGTCCGCGGCCGCGGCGGTCACCCGCTGCGCCTGTTCCGGCGTGAAGGCGCCGGTCCCACTTCCGCTCTGCACGATCGTCCGGCGGAACAGGCCCTTGGCCTCCGGCGCCGCGAGCAGGGCTCCGACGAGCGTGGCACCGGCCGACTGGCCGAACACCGTCACGTTGGCCGGATCACCACCGAACACCGCGATGGTGTCGCGGACCCATTCGAGCGCGGCGAGTACGTCGAGCAGGCCGCGGTTGGCCGGCGCACCTTCGAGCTGGAGGAAGCCAGGTACGCCGAGGCGGTAGTTCAGCGTCACCAGGACGATCCCGTCGCGGGCGAACGCGCGGCTGTCGTACAGGCTTGCTCTGGACGAGCCGGTGACGAATCCGCCGCCGTGGACGAACACCATCACCGGCAGCGGGCCGTCGTGCGACGACGGCGTACGGATGTCGACGGTGAGGTAGTCCTGCCCGGGGACCCAGCCGGGGCCGAAGTACGGCGTCATGTCCAGACGGCCGAAGTCCCTGCGGGGTTGCGGCGCCGTGGGCGAAGGGTTGGTGGCATCGCGGACGCCGGTCCAGCCCGGGTGAGGAACGGGAGCGGCGAAGCGGGCAGCGCCGGTGGGCGCCCCGGCGTACGGGATCGCGCGGTACAGCTCGCCGTACTCGTCCCGTACGCCGCGGACGGCGCCTGACGGGATATCGACAACGGTGGTGTCCTGGTGAGGCACGAGGCCTGTCCTTTCGGGAGATCAGGAGATGCGGGCCAGCCCGGCCCAGTCCTTGATGGCGAACTTCGAGCCGTCGCGGACGACCTCGGCCGCGCCGTGGCCGCCGAGGTGCGCGGGGAACACGAGTGCGTTGTCGTCCGCGGCCAGGCCGAGGAGCCGACGCCGGGTGGCGCGGGACTCGACCGGGTCCTCGCAGAAGCAGCTGTTGGTGTCCGGTTCGACGAGCTGCAATGCGGTGTGGACGAGGTCGCCGACGAACAGCGCGCGATCGGTGCCGGACTCCAGGGTCAGCACGGACGAGCCCGGTGTGTGGCCCGGTGCGAGATCGAGCCGCAGGTTCGCGTCGATCCGGTACGTGTCGTCCCACAGTTCGACGAGTCCGGCCTCGTGGACCGGGGCGACGCTGTCCTCGAAAACGTTCTGGTTCCCGCGGCCAAGGATCGGCTGGTGCTCGTTCGAGGGGTTCCAGAAGTCGAAGTCCCGCTGGGGCATCAGGTACGTCGCGTTCGGGAAGGTCGGCACCCACGTGCGGCCGTCGAGACGGGTGTTCCAGCCGACGTGATCGACGTGAAGGTGAGTGTTGATCACCAGATCCACGTCTTCAGGCCGTACGCCGGCGGCGGCGAGGTTGTCCAGGAAGTCGGTATCGAGCCGGCTCCACACCGGCGCGTACGGCCGGTCCTTGTCGTTGCCGACTCCGGTGTCGACGAGGATCGTGCGGCCCTCGCTGCGCAGCAGCCAGGTCTGGATCGCCGAGACGCACTCATGGGTCTCCGGGTCCCAGAAGTCCGGCGCGAGCCAGTCCTGGTGCTCGGCCCACGAACCGGCCGGGCTCTCGGGGAAGAAGGTCTCAGGGCTCATCGCGACCGAGCCGTAGTACTCCTTGATGCGGGTGACGGTGACGTCGCCCAACACGATCTGGTCCATCGTCCGTCCTCGGGGTTCTGCACGGTCGTCGACCGTCCTGCTCCCGAGCCTGCCGCGACGGCGATCGGGCAACCACTCCCCCGGTGTCCTACCCCCAGCGGGGTGTGGCTGGCGCTTGAACGACCACGAATACTGGCCAGATGGACGCTTCTGGACCGCTCGGTGACTTCCTGCGCGCCCGACGGGCGCGGCTGCGCCCCGAGGACGTCGGGCTCCGCGACTTCGGCCCGCGACGGCGAGTCCCGGGCCTCCGGCGCGAAGAACTGGCCCAGCTGGCCGGCGTCGGGGTGTCGTACTACGCGCGGCTCGAACAAGGCCAGTCCCGTGGAGCGTCTCCGGAGGTCCTGGAGGCGATCGCTCGCGCGCTCCAGCTCGACACAGCCGAGCACGAGCACTTGGAGAGGCTGGCGAACGCATCTCGCCGTACGCCGAAAGTCCGCCGCCGCCAGCCCGAGCGCGTCACGGCGGAGACCCTCGATCTGCTGCGGGCGCTCGACGGGATCCCTGCGCTGGTGCTCGGACGGCGTACCGACGTACTGGCCTGGAACGAACTCGGCCACGCGTTGCTCGCCGGTCACCTCGACCCCGCGTCCCCCGACGACCCGGCCAACCGCCCGAACACCAGCCGGATGCTCTTCCTCGACGAGCACTGCCGTGAGCTCTACACCGACTGGAAACGCAAGGCGAGAGCCGTCGTCGGCAACCTCCGCATCGCCGTCGGCCTGCACCCCGAGGACCCCGACCTCGCAGCCCTCATCGGCGAACTCTCGATGAAGAGCCCCGAGTTCGTCGCCCTCTGGGCCGACCACCGCGTAGCCCCGTGTGACGCAGCCTCGTACGACCTGCAGCATCCGTTGATCGGCACAGTCACCGTCACCCAGCAAACCCTCGCGATCGTCCGCTCCCCCGAACAAACCCTGATCGCAGTCACCACCCCCGCCGGCTCGCCGTCGGAGTCAGCCCTCACCCTCCTCCGCCAAACCATCGGCCGCCGTACCAGCCCACTGCACACAAGGACCGAAGACGCCGTCAGATCTGCTCCACGTACTGCGCAACCAAGCGGTCCGTGTACCTGCGGGTGATCGGTTCGCCGGTGACGAGGGCTCGGTAGTAGATCGGGCCCACCAGCTGGTCGACGGCGAAGTCGACGTCGGTGCCCGCCGGGAGCTCGCCTCGACTGATTGCCCTGAGCAACGGCTGGCGGTCCCGCTCGCGCTGCGCGCCGAGGTGCTCCGCTCGGAGACGCTCCGCCAGCGCCGGGTCGTGCTGGGCCTCGCCGGCCAGGGCGCGGAAGACGGCGCCCGCATCCGTAGCGGTCAGGAAGGTGGCGAGCTTGGCGAGGTGACGGCGGAAGTCCGTGGACAGATCGCCGGTGTCGGCCGGTGTCAGGTACTCCGCCGCGTCGTCGACGAACGCCTCGATGAGGATCTCGGTCTTGGACGACCACCAGCGGTAGATCGTCTGCTTCGCCACCCCGGCGCGCCGCGCGATCCCCTCCATGGTCAGGCCCGCGTAGCCCTTCTCCACCAGGAGGTCGTCGGCCGCCTCGAGCACGGCCTGCCGCGCCTCCTCGCTCCGCCCGTGCCGGTTCCCGTGATGCACTGCCGCCTCCTCGCCGCCGCTCTTGCCTAGACACTACGTTGCGTCTAGCGTAGCCGCCATGACCAACACACTCCAGAGCCCAGCGGTCCGGAAGGTCCTCGATCGGCTGTTCGCCGATGCCGATCGCGACGACGCCGCGCCGTCGCCATGGACCGATGACCACACCTACGAGGCAGCGACCGCGCAGGAGCGAGCCGACGCCCTGGCCGACATCTACATGCCGATCTCCGCGGCAGGCGGAGCGCTGCTCTACTCACTCGTGCGCGCCGCGAGGCCCGCGACGGTCGTCGAGTTCGGTACGTCGTACGCGATCTCGACCATCTACCTGGCGGCCGCGGTCGCCGACAACGGCGTCGGTCAGGTGCTCACGACCGAGCTCAGCGCGGCGAAGATCGCGGCGGCCCGAGCCAACCTGGACGAGGCCGGTGTCGCGGAGCCGGTGACGATCCTGGCCGGCGACGCATTGACCACCCTCGCCGACGTGCCGGGCCCGATCGGGCTGGTCCTGCTCGACGGCTGGAAGGACCTCTGCCTGCCCGTACTGCGCCTGCTCGAAGACCGCCTCGCCCCAGGCGCCCTGGTGGTTGCCGACGACATCACCTTCCCGAGCATGGCGGGCTACCTCGACTACGTCCGCGACCCGGCCAACGGGTACGTCACCACCGCGTTCCCGGTCGAGGACGGCATGGAGATCTCCTGCCGGGCATGACGCACCGGCGACGGTTGCAGGGACCGTCGCCGGCGGGACCGGAGTGCGTCAGGAGTGCGGGCAGGTGTCCCGGTACTCCGCGATCCGGAGATCGGGTGACGGCGCCGGGCAGAGGAACTGCTCGTACCTGGTGTCGTTGTCGATGAACCTCTTCAGCCACGAGATGCTGTACTTCGCGATCGTCGTGTTCGAGCTGTTCGGCGTGAAGTGGGTCGCGCTGCGCAGCTCCAGGTAGGCCTTGTCGAGCGTCGACGGCAAGGTGTTGTAGAACGGCGACGAGTGCGACGCCACCGGCGCGACCGTGTCGCCGTCCGCGCCGACCACGAGCGTCGGCACCTGGACGTCACCCCAGGTCTTGTCCGTGTGCCACCCGGTCAACGGGATCGCCGCCTGCAGCGCTGGCCGCTCGGCCGCGGCACGCAGCGTGCCGCCACCACCCATCGAGTGGCCCATCACACCCAGCCGGGTCGCGTCGATCCGCGTCCGGACCGTACTGCGCTGGGTCAGGTAGTCCAGCGCCGCCAGCAACTGGTCGGCCCGGCTGTCGGGCTGGTCGTAGACGGTGTCCGTGTCGATCGTGAACACCACGAACCCCTGCGAGGCCAGCCGCGGCCCCAGCCAGGCGATCGACGACTGCCGGGCAGTGAACCCCGGCGAGATGGCCACCGCGCCGAAGGTGCCGGCCGTGGTCGTCGTCGGGTAGTAGATCGTGCCACCGCCGAACCCGGCGACGGTCGACGAGACCGACGTGGACGAGGTCGCGAACGACCCGCGCGAGGCCTCGATGCTGGAGTTGGTCGGCGCGGGCCCGCGCTCGTACGGATTGTCGGCGGCCTGGCTGGGCGGCGCCGTGACGGCGACGACACCCACCAGGGCTGCCGTCAGCGTCATGGTCGGGAGAACACTGCGAAGTCTCACGTCACTCACACCCTTGAAGATCGGGACGGTTTCAGGCGATCACTTCATGCTGCGGGTGCGGACGTCCGGGCCGCATCGGTGCAATCACCGGCCGACGAGACCGATCTCCTCCGGTGTCGTCCGCTTCTCGCCGTACGGCGTGACGTCGCCGGTCTCCCGGTCGGTCACCCGCGGCTCCTGCAGCGTCTCGACGTTGCCGTCGGCAGCGATCCGGAACACCAGGGCGCCGGTGTACCCGGCGTGGTTGTCCTTGCTGAAGGCAAACGGCGTCAGGCCGGGCCCCTTCAGCTCGCCCGAGGACATCGCGTCGATCAGCTTCTGCCGGGTCAGGTCGCGGCCGGCGGCCTTGAGCACCTGCCCGAACGTGTACGCCTGCACCATCCCGTAGAGCAGCGTGTCGGTGAACGGCTCCTTCGGGATGTACTTGTCGTGGATCCCCTTGAAGAACGCGGTCCACGGGTCATCGGCCGCCCGCGAGCTCGGCAGGTACCGGGTGCCGATCACGCCGGCCAGCAGCGCGGCGCCGGACACCTCGCTCCCGCCCTGCTTGGCGAACTGCTCGACCAGCCCGGTCAGCGTCGCCGGGTCGGCACCGATGCTGCTCACCACGAGCTGCGGCTTGTAGCCGAGCTTCAGCGAGGTCAGGATCGTCAGCGCGGTGAAGGCCGGGATGCACTCACACACCAGTACGTCGGCGCCGGACGCCTTCAGCGCCGAGATCTGCGGGGTGACGTCGGTGTTGGCCGGATCGTAGGTCTTGCGGGCCACGATCTGTGGCTTGATGAACTGGTCGAGACCCTTCTGGGTGTCGGTGCCGACGTCGTCGCCCTGGACCAGCAGCCCGACCCTCTTCCCGGCGAACTTCTCCTTGATGTACTGTCCCTGGACCTTGCCCTCGCGGGTGTAGTCGACCTGGTAGCCGAAGGTGTTCGGGTGCTTGTCCGGCGAGTTCCACAGCAGCGCACCCGACGACACGAGCAGGTCCGGCACGCCTTCGGCCGTCAGGTAGTCGAGAACCTTCGAGTGCGTCGGCGTTCCCAGGCCGCCGACGATGGCGAACACCTTGTCCTGCAGCACCAGCTTCTTGACCACCTCGACCGTCCGGGTCGGGTTGTACCCGTCGTCCTCGACCCGGTACGTGATCTTGCGCCCGTTGATCCCGCCGCTGTCGTTGAGGTGGTCGTACACGGCCTTGGCGCCGACGGAGATCTTGCTGTACCCCGGTGCGGCCGGACCGGTGAGCGGTTGGTGCGTACCGATCACCACCTCGGTGTCGGTCACGCCAGGTGCGGCGTCGCCTCCAGAAGCGCCGCTGTTGTTGGCCGGTGTCTCGCCGGCCCCGCCGCACCCGCTGAGCGCCAGCGCGGAAGCCAGGACGACCGCGACGGCAGAACGCTTGTTCCTCATTGTTCTCCTCGTTGAGAGGGAGCCGGGCGTCGCACCCGGCTCCGGAGCTTGCGCAGGCCGCCTTGGATCCCCGCCGGGAAGGCAAGGACGATCACGATGAGCACCACGCCGTACAGGGCGAGCGGGAGGTTGTCGGACAGGTTGCTGCGCAGGTTGAGCAGCTCGGCGAGGTCGTCGGTCCAGACCTGGATGTAGACGAGCGCGATCGCTCCCCACAACGCGCCCCACAGGCTCCCGAGCCCGCCGAGGACCAACGCGGCGAGCAGCGACAGCGACAGCGCCGGAGTGAACGAGCCGGGCGCCGCCGTACCGAGCAGGAACGCCTGCAGCCCGCCCGCGAGTCCGCCGCAGGCCGAACTGACGAGGAACGCGAGGATCTTCGTCCGACCAACATGGACGCCGGCCAGCGCCGCGGCGACCTCGTCGTCCCGGACCGCGCGCAAGGTGCGTCCCAACCGGCCGCGCGCGAGATTCGCGAGCACCACCAGGGCGAGCAGCACGGCAGCCCAGACGATCCACGCCTGCCAGCGAGTGGCCGGTACGGCGCTGAGTCCCGCGGGCTGACTGTTGACCGTGAAACTCAATCCGTTGCTACCAGCAAGCAATTCCGGGAAGCGTTGCGTGACAGCCGGAAGCCCGACCGCCAGCGCGAGGGTCGCGCCCGCGAGGTACGGCCCGCGCAACCGGGCCGCGGCCGCGCCGGCCAGCAGGCCCGCGACCCCTCCCGCGACCGCCGCCAGCGCGAGATCGACCCAGATCGGGAGCGCCGGCACCCGCAGTACGAGCAGAGCGACCGTGTACGCGCCGATGAACATGAACGCGCCGTGGCCCAACGAGATCTGCCCGTTGAACCCGGTCAGCAACGCCAGCCCGGCGACCGCGATCAGGTAGTAGCCGACGGTCGCGATCCGCAGGTTCGTGAACGGATCCGTGGCGATCGTGAGCAGGACCAGCAGCACCAAGGCGCCGCAGGCAGCGGCCAGGTGGACGACCAGGGGCGGGAGCCTCCTCATGCGCGCCTCGCGGTGGCCCGGCCGAACAGCCCCGCGGGCCGGATCGCCAGCACCGCAACGAGAATCGCCAATGCGGCCAAGGGCACCAGCTCCGGGCCGAGCAGCCCCGACACGTACGACAGGCCGATCCCGAGCGCCAGACCACCGACGATCGTGCCGAGCGGGTTGTCGAGGCCGCCGAGCACCGCCGCGGTCAGCGCGTAGACGAACACCTCGTCGAGCACCGTCGGCGAGATGAACGGCGGAATCGCGAGCATCCCGGCCAGCGACCCCACGGCCGCGGCCAGACCCCACCCGATCGTCAGCATCACACCGACCCGTACGCCGAGCAACCGCGCCACCTCGGGATTGAAGGCCGCCGCCCGCAGCCGCAACCCCAGCGCCGTGAACTTGAACAGCAACAGGACCCCGGCCGCGGTGACCACCACAGCCAGTACGGCGAACAGATCGCTCGCCGAGAACCGCCCGCGGAAGTCGAACGGATAGGAGAACGCGTGCGGTTCGTTGGACCAGATCATCCCCGCGACCGCCTGCAGCACCAGCAACAGGCCGAGCGTCACGATGATCGCGCTGAGCTCGCCCGCGTTGCGAAGAGGCCGGATCAGCAACCTCTCGACCGCGACCCCCAGCAGGGTGCCCGCCACGAGCGCGACAGCGAACCCGAGCCAGTAGCTCCCGGTGCTCTTGGTGACGGAGTACGCGAGATAACCCGAGATCAGGGCGAGCGCGGGCTGCGCGAAGTTCACCACGCGCGTCGCGCGGAAGATGATCACCAGCGAGAGTCCCAACGCGGCGTACACGGCACCACTGGACAGCCCGGCCACCGTCAGGTTGAGGAAGGTCGTCACCGTGCCCCCTTCAGGCCTAGATACGCGTCCCTCAACTGCTCGTCGGCGAGCAGGGACGCGGCGTCGTCCGACGCGACCAGCTCGCCCAACCCCAGGACGAAGCCGTGATCGGCGACCGACAACGCGCTGCGTGCGTTCTGCTCGACCAGTACGACGGTCAGGCCGGTGTCCGCGCGGAGGTCACGCAGTACGGCCATGATCTTGGCGGTGACCAGCGGCGCGAGGCCTAGCGAAGGCTCGTCCAGCAGCAGCATCCGCGGTCGGCCCATCAACCCACGGCCGATCGCCAGCATCTGCCGCTCTCCCCCGGACAACGTCCCGGCCGGCTTGTGGAGCCGTGGCTCCAGCGGCGGGAACAGCTCGAGGGTCGCGCCCAGGGCGGCGGCGCGATCCTCTCGATCCGTCCGCCACAGCGCGCCGAGCCGAAGGTTCTCCGCGACCGTGAGTTCCGCGATCACGCCGCCGCCCTCGGGTACGTGCGCGATCCCGGACCGTGCGATCCGGTCGGCGGGCAGCCCGGTGAGCTCCTGACCGAAGGCGGTGATCCGGCCCGCGGTGGGCCGGATCAGCCCGCTCACCGTCCGCAGCAGAGTCGTCTTGCCCGCGCCGTTCGCCCCGAGGACGGCGGTGATGCTGCCCTCCTCCACCCGCAGCGTCACGCCCGAGAGCGCACGGACGAGTCCGTGGTGGACGGTCAGCGCCTCGATCTCAAGCACCGGGCCTCTCCCCGGCGGCAAGCCCCAGATAGGCGTCGGCGACGGCAGGATCAGCCCGTACGTCGTCCGGCGAGCCGGTCGCGATGACCTCGCCGAAGTCGAGCACCACCACCTCGTCGCAGACGCCCATCACGAGATCCATGTGGTGCTCGACCAGCACGACCGCGGTCGCTTCGGTCAACGCACGGATCCGGGCGGCCAGTTCGTCAGTCTCGGCCATCGACAGACCGCTCGCGGGTTCGTCGAGCAGTAGCAGCTCCGGCTCGGACACCAGCGCGCGGGCCAGCGCGACCCGCTTGCGCGAGCCGTAGGGCAGCGCGCCGGGGAAGTGGTCGCGGACCTCGGCGAGGTCGAGCTCGCGCAGCAGCCGGAGGGCTCGGCTGCGCAGCTCCCTTTCGTCGCGGGCGGCCCCCGCCGTACCGAGCAAGGCCGCGATCGAGCCCGTCCGGGCGAATCCGCCCGCGCCGGCCATCACGTTCTCGAGCACGGTGAGCCCGCCGAACAGGCCGAGTCCCTGCAGGGTGCGAGCGATGCCGAGCCGGGCGAGCTGGTCCGGCCGGTGATTGCCCAGCGCGCGGCCCTTCCAGCGCAGCTCGCCGGTTTCCGGCCGGACGAACCCGCAGATCACGTTGAAGAGCGTCGTCTTGCCGGCACCGTTGGGACCGATCACGCCCAGGACGCTGCGCGCCGCGATGCTCAGCGAGACCTCACGCAGCGCGACGAGTCCGCCGAACCGCACCGTGACTCCGCTGACGTCGAGCACCTTCTCGGGGAAGGGGATCGTCATCTGGCTCCTTCCCGCTGGCGATGGTGTGCAGCAGTCTGGGCCGATCGCTCCCGGGCGGCATCGGTACAACCACCAGTCGTGCAGTCCACCGGTATTTCCGCGCCAGCCCTTCCCAGCCCGGAATCGGTGACGATACTGATCGGTATGGCTGCCGAGGGTGTGCTCCGCGGACGGGACCAGGAGTGCGCCGCGGTGCAGGACGTCCTAACGGCGGCGCGTTCCGGCCACGGCTCCGCGCTGGTGATCACCGGCGGTCCTGGCTCGGGCAAATCGTCGGTACTGCGCAGCGCGGCGACCGCGGGCTTCCGCGTTCTGACGGCGCAAGGCGTGCCGGCCGAGTCCGCGCTCGAACCCGCCGGACTGCACCGACTGCTGCACCCGGTGGCCGAGCGGCTCCCGCAGTCGTTGCGGGAGGCAACGGGACTGGCGGTGGGGTCGCCGGCCAGTACCTTCGTGCTGCAGACCGAGGTGCATCGGGTGCTCTGTGAGCTGGCGGCTGATCAGCCGGTCCTCGTCCTCGTCGACGACGCCGGTCTGCTCGACCGGCCTTCGCGGGACGCGCTGGCCTTCACCGCTCGGCGCGTCACCGGCCACCAGCTCGCCGTACTGTTCGCCTCGGAAACTCCCCTGGTCGGTCTGCCGACGTTGGACCTGCGTCCGTTGGACGACCGGGCCGCGATGGAGCTGCTGTCCGACCTCACTCCCCTGGGCCTGTCGGAGGATCTCGCCGAGGACCTCCTGCACCTCGCCGGGGGCAATCCGCTGGCGCTGACCGAACTCGCCTCGACCGAACCGGCGGGACGGCTGCCGCAGGACAGCGTGCTGCGGGCTCGGCTTCGCAACCGTTTCGGTGCTCTGTCCCGCGAGGCTCAGCAACTCGTCCTGCTCGCGGTGGTCGACGAGGATCTCGAACTCGACTCCGTGGTGCGCGCCGAGCTCGACGCGCTGGACGAGGCGCGCGACAGTGGGCTGCTGCTGGTGCAGGGTGATCACGTCGGGCTGGCGCAGCTCACTCGGTTCGTCCTGCGGACCGAAGTCCCCTTGAGCGAACAGCGACAGGCCCACGCGGTGCTCGCGACCGTGCTCGATCCCGAGCAGCACACCGCGCGCTGGCTGTGGCACCGAGCAGCGATGAGCCGTACGGCGTTGAGCCGCGCGGACGCCGGCAACCAGGCTGACGAACTCGGTGCTGCGGCGGCGCGCTCACGGCGTACGGGCAACTATCCCGTGGCCTCGGCGGCCTCGCAGCGCGCTGCAACCCTCGCGGTATCGCCGCAGGACAAGGCGGCGCACCTGATCGCCGCCGCGGCCGATCAGTGGTCGACCGGCCGGCCACGGACGTCCCGCGCGATCCTGCGCGAGGCCGCCATCCACGTGCGCGGACGGGAACTGCACGGGCTCGCCGACTTCGTCCGCGGCGGCGTCGAACTGGGCGACAGCGCACCCGGTACGGCGGTGCGCAGCCTGCTCAAGGCGTCCGACGAACTGCTCGACTCGCACCGCACGCTCGCGGTCACCGCGCTGGTCTTCGCGGCGGAGGCCGCCAGCATCGCCGGCGACCAGGCCGAGCACGCCACCACCGCTGCTCGCGCGGCCACGCTGCGCCGCGCGGACGAGCCGCCGGTCACGGCGCTGATGTTCGACCACCTCGAAGGCATGGCCGCGACGTTTGCCGGTGACCATCCGGCGGCGCGAGCCGCGCTCGATCGCGCCGTACGGCTGTCCAGAGAGCTGCCGGATCCGCGCTCGAAGATCTGGGGCAGTCAGGCGGCGTACGTCCTCGGCCGGGCCGGCCGATCGCTGGAACTGGCCACTCAAGCGGTGGCCGTGGCGCGCGATACCGGGATGACCTCGCTCGTCCCGTGGGCGCTGGTCTACAAGTCGCTGGCCGCGCTCCTGCTCGACCAGCACTCGATTGCGCTGGACTGCTCGCTGGAAGGCGTCCGCGAAGCGACGTCGATGGGCCAGCCGAACACCGTGGTCGACCACCTGACGATCCTCGCGCTGATGGCGGCGCTGCAGGGCGACAAGACGACCGCCGTACACCGGTTGCACCTTGCCGCCGCCGACGTGACGCGCCGCGGCCTCGGCCGACCGAGCACCTTCGGGTCGTGGACGCTGGCGTGCGTCGACCTGGTCGACAACCGGCCGGCCGACGCGCTCAATCGGCTCCGGCTGCTCGCCGTCGACACCGGCCGGGTGCACCCGGGCATCAAGGTGATGACCGCTCCGCACTACGTCGAGGCGGCGGTGGCCTGCGGCCGGCAGGCGGCCGCGACCAAGGTCCTGCGACAGTTCGAGGGTTGGGCGATCAGTACAGGCTCTCCGGCGAGACTCGCGCTCTCCCACCGCTCGCACGCGTTACTGGCCGGCACCGGGCCTGCGGCGGACGAGCACTTCCGGGAAGCCATCCGCCTTCATCGAGTCAGCGGTACGCCGATGGAACTCGCCAAGACCGAACTCTTCTATGGCCACCGACTCCGCCGCGACCGCCACCCGAAGGCCGCCCGGCAGCACCTGCGCGACGCGCTCCAGATCTTCCAGCAGTACGACGCCGCCCACTTCGTCGGCCTGGTCCGCGCCGAACTCCGCGCGTCCGGCGACACCATCGCCCCCACCCGGCCGACCCCTACCGCCGACCTGACGCCGCAACAGTCGCAGATCGCCCAACTCGTCACCGAGGGCGCCACCAACCGGGAGATCGCCGCGCAACTGTTCATCAGCCACCGCACGGTGGAACACCACCTGCGCAACATCTTCGCCCGCCTGGACGTCCGCTCCCGAGTCGAACTCGCCCGCCTGCTCGGCTAGCCCTCGTCGACCTCGGCGTAGAACGGGAGGAGAGTCTCGGCGAGACGATCCGGTGCTTCCATCGCGACGAAGTGCCCGATGCCGTCGATCACCGCCGAGCTGACGTCGGTGGCGACCTGGGCGAAGGTGTTCGGTGTGAAGTCGCCGGACGACCCGCCGATCGCCAGCACCGGCATCTCGAGCTTGCGCTGCGACAGCTCCTTGATCTGTTCGCCTTCCGACAGCATCGAGCGGTAGAGACCGGCGGCACCGGCCCACGCGTTCGGCCGCGAGTACGAGCGCACGAGTTCGTCGATGTCGTCGCTGCCGAAGGCGTCAGGGGTGCCGCACATCGCCGGGATCGCGTATTCGGCGAGGAAGGCTTGTTCGCGACCCTTGAGGAGCATGTCGGGGATGCCAGGCGCGGCCAGTACGCCGAGGTGCCACGCGCCACCGTGCGTGACGTCGCCCAGCATCTCGACGCCGAAGCCAGGCAGTCCGGTCTCGATCGCGGTGATGCTCCGGACCAGCTCGGGGTGCGTGGCGGCGACGCGATAGACCGTCGCGCCGACGACGTCCTGACCGCTCAGATGAACCGGCCCCACGTCCAGCGCCGCGATCAGTTCGCTCAGGTCGGCCGCCGCGGTCTCGCTGTCGTGCTGGTCCCCGGCGACCTCGGAGTCTCCGAAGCCTCGCAGGTCGACGGCGAAGACGCGATGCCGCTCACTGAGCAAGGGAATCAGTTTGTGGAAGACCCACCAGGTCTCGGGAAACCCGTGAACCAGCAGCACAGGCGACCCGGCGGCTCCGGACGCGACGTAGTGCAGCCGCGTCCCATTCACGTCCGCGGTGTGATGGGTGATGCCGGTGACACTCATGGTCGACTCCCAAATAGACAACATTGTTGTCCATCACGATAGACAACAATGTTGTCGTTGTCGAGGGTTCGGCCCTAGGGTGAGGCCATGTCACGCTCTGGTGCCGACCTCGCCCTGCTGATGCTCGGAGGCTTCCGTTCGCTGGTCGATTCGGCCACCCGCGAGCTGGCCACCCGCGGTTACGACGACGTACGGCCGCTGCACGACTTCGCCCTGCGCGCTGTCGCGGCCGGCGCCGACAGCGCCTCGGAGCTCGGCCGGCGGATGTCGGTCACGAAGCAGGCCGCGGCCAGAACGGTCGCCACCTTGGAGGATCGCGGGTACGTCGTCCGGGCGCCGGATCCCGCGGACGCCCGGCGGATGCGCATCCAGGTCTCCGACCGGGGATTCGCGCTGCTGCGGGAAGGCGAAGGGATCTTCGACGACCTCCGCGCCCAGTGGCAGCAGCGGATCGGGCCCGAGAAGCTCGCGCAGCTCGAGTCCCTGCTGACCGAGCTGGTCGGCCCTCAGCCGGTCCGCTTCGACACCCCTGGCTGGCTAGCCCGAGACCTCGGCGAGTCGATCTAGGAGGTCTGGTTCATCTTTCCGGATGGCCGCCGTACACGCGCAGCTTGTACTCCATGGTCGCAAGTGCGAGCCGGCACGCACAGACCCTGGCGCATCAGCTGGCGAGGCGGGCGTAGCGGCCGTTGCTCTCGACCAGGGTGGCGTGCGTCCCCGACTCGATCACTCGTCCGTGGTCGACCACGGCGAGCTGGTCGGCGTCGCGCACCGTCGACAGTCGGTGGGCGATGGTGATGGTGGTCCGGCCCTCGGCGAGCCGGTCGAAGGCCAACTGCACGGCCCGCTCGGTCTCGGTGTCCAGCGCACTCGTGGCCTCGTCGAGGACCAGGACGCGAGGGTTGCGCAGGAGGGTCCGGGCGATCGCGATCCGCTGCTTCTCACCGCCGGAGAAGCGGTGCCCGCGCGACCCGACCATGGTGTCGTAGCCGTCCGGGAGTCCGGCGATCAGCTCGTGGACCTGGGCGGCCCGGGCCGCGTTCTCGATCTCCGCGTCGGTGGCGTCGGGCTTGGCGTAGCGGAGGTTCTCGCGCACGGTCGTGTGCAGCAGGTAGGTCTCCTGGCTGACGACGCCGACCACGCCGGCCAGATCGGCCAGGCGCAGATCGCGCAGGTCGATGCCGTCGATGGTGACGCGTCCGCTGGTCGGGTCGTAGAGCCGCGCGACCAACGAGGCGAGGGTGCTCTTGCCCGAGCCGGTCTCACCGACCAGCGCCAGCGTCGTACCGGCCGGAACGTCCAGGCTGACGCCGGCCACCGCGGCCGTCTCACTGCCCGGGTAGACGAAGGTGACGTCCTCGAACCGCACGTGGCCCTCGATGCGGGCCGGGTCGATCTCGACCGGGTCGGCCGGGTCGTCGACGTCGACCGGCAGGTCGAGGTACTCGAAGATCCGCGCGAACAGGGCCAGCGAACTGGTCAGCGAGATCCCGACGTTCAGCAGTCCCATCAGCGGCCGGAACAGCCCGGACTGCAGGGTGGTGAAGGCGATCAGGGTGCCGATGGACAGCGTCCCGGCCGTGATCGGCAGGCCGGCGCTCAGGTAGATGATCGCGGGAATGGCCGCGAAGATGACGCTCATCGACGCCATCCGCCAGCGACCGGCCAGCTCCGAGCGGAGCTCCAGGTCGATCAGGCGGGACGACGAAGCGGTGAACCGCTCGACCAGGGTCGCGGAGGTGCCCATGGTCTTGCTGAGCTGGATCCCGCTGATCGACAGGCCCTCTTCGACGGTGACGTTGAGATCGGCCAGTTCGCGCTGGCGCTCGGCGGTGATGGTCCGGCGCATCCGGGCGACCTTGCGGGTCAGGTAGATGGCCGGGGGCATCACGACCAGCGAGATCAGCGAGAGCTGCCACGACAACGCGAGCATCGCCACGGTCGTCGCGATCGCGGTGGTCAGGTTGGAGGCGATGGAGGTGGCCGTCGACGTGACGACGGGTTCCATGCCCCCGATGTCGTTGGTGATGCGCGACTGCACCTCGCCGGTGCGGGTCCGCGTGAAGAAGCCGATCGACTGGCGCTGCAGGTGGGCGAAGACGTCGGTCCGCAGCCGGTGCATGACCTGCTGACCGACCGTCGTACTGATCCAGGTCTGGACGACGCCGAGTGCCGAGGTCACGGCCGCGACGGCGACCATGCCGATCACCAGCCAGACCAGGAGTCTGAGGTCCTGCTTCGGCAGCGCGGTGTCGATGACCGCGCGGAGCAGGAAGGGTGACGCCATCGCCACCACGGACGAGGCGACGATGATCGCCGTGACGACAGTGAGCGCTAGTTTGTGGTGGGTGAAGAGCCGTCCGATCCGGGCCAGCGAGACCTCGCGGGCCTGGGTCTTCTCGGCGGCTGTGGCCGACTTCGGGCCGCCGCGGCGGCCGCGTTCCTGAGTTTCGTGATCCAAGGGGAGACACCGTTCTGTCGGGGACGAATCTGCCGGGGAGAATATGCTGAGGTTACCTCACTATGAGGTTACAACACGATTGGTTGGTACGCTATTCCCATGGCCGATGACGAAGAGGAGACCCTCCCCGAGACCTTCTGGGGAGTCGCTCATCAGCTGCGCCACCTGCGCAAGAAGACCCTGGCCCCGTGGGACATCGCCCCGTCCCACGCGCGCGCCCTCGGGGTCCTCACACGCGAGGGCGCACTCCGCCTCAGCGAACTCTCCGACCACCTGCGCATCGCGGCCCGCTCGACCACCGAGGTCGTCGACGCCCTGCAGGACCGCGGCCTGGTCGAACGCCGCCCCGACCCCCAGGACCGCCGGGCGACCCTCGTCGCACCCACCGACGAGGGCACCCGAGTCGGCGCCGCGATCCGAGCCTCCCGCGACGCCGAGGCCGAGGCCTACTTCAGCATCCTCACCGACGCCGAACGCGACGAGCTGGCCGGCATCCTCCGCAAACTCCGCAACGCGGACCACTAGCCCGCGCCCTTCACGTACGGCGAGTCACAACCCCAGGTCCGCAGCAACAACCGGCCAGGCGACCTCCGCCGCCGCGGCCTGCCCGCGCACGTTCAGATGGCTCCAGTCGCTGGAGAAGTTCTCCAGGCGGTCGACGTACGCAGCACGGACGCCGTCGTCGGTGCCGCAGTTCGGTACGGTCGCGCAGACTCTGGCCTGCTCGGCCTCGTAGCTCTCGATGATCGACGTCAGGTTGTCGAAACGCTCCTTCGCCAACTGTCCGTCAGGCCGGTAGAAGTCGCACTCCCCCGATCCGGTGAGGCTCGTTCTCACGGTCGGGTCCTTCGCCACGAGCTTCTCGATGTACGCCGGACTCGGCCGCCCGAGCTGACCGACCACGAGAATCCGCGACTTGGCGGACGCCGTACTGATCACCTTCAAGGCATCCTCGAGCGCGGCCCCGAACTCGGGCACGTGATCCCGGTCCGTTCCGTCACAGCGAATGTCGTTGTCGATCGTCTGGACCACCACCAGAGCGGGAGCAGGAACGGTCTCCAGCGCCTTCCGCGCCTGCGCCGTCAAGGCCGACGCCACCGCGCCACCTTCGGCGGTGTTGGCCACGTGCCCCTCGGTCGCGGGTCGGGCTGCCACCAACCGCTGGTAGATGCTGTTGATCCCTTGGGAGGTCCCGGTCGCCCACGAGTTCTCCGGGGCCGCCTCGCGAGGGATGCTCGGATTGGACCCTTCACCGGTCAGGCCCGAGTGTCCGATCGCGATCACTCCGACCGGCTCGGCCGAGCCACCCGGAGCCGGATCTGCCTCGTCTCCCCCGCCACACCCACCGACCACCAAGGCAGTCACGACGACGGCGACCAACAGGCCACCAGGTCGGCGTAAGCGCCACCACTGTTCGCTCATCGCGGTCTCCCCCACCTGACGTGCCAACACCCCTCAAGCCAGACTGGTGCACCATGTGAATCGCGTCCAGAGCCGGGAGCCGGCCTAAGCGTGGAGGGGCTCCTGGAGTTCGGTGACCCAGTCGTCTGGGTTGTCCGAGGTGTGGAGGTAGAGCTCGCGGGCAGGGCCTGCGGTTTGGCGGCCGTTGTCGTCCAGCCAGCGGGCCAGTGCCTGCCAGGCCGGCAGTACGGCGTCGATGCGGCCTTGGTGAACCAGCGTCGCGACCTGGACGGCCGAGGTGACGAAGACGGTGAGTCCGTTCAGCTCCGCGCCGGAGGTGACCGCGGCGGGGACGGCCACGCGGACGGTGACCTGGTCGCCGGACGGCTCGTAGAAGCAGGTCAAGTGGCCAGCCGGGGTCACACCTGTTGCTGCGGGCAACCTTCTGCCGAGTTCCGCGCACAGGGGCCGGACGACCGGGCCGATCTCGTCCGGGGTGAAGTCCGCCGCGGAAGCGGACAGTACGACGTACCGGGTGGCCGGCAGGTCCTTGACGACCACGGCCGGCGCCTCGTCGCCCGCCTCGATGCTGCGCAGCCGGGACTCGACCTGCACGAGCCGGGCCGCGCTCTCGGCCACGGCCGTCTCGAGTTCGGCCTGACGCAGCCGGAGCATCGCGCGGACCTCGGCCACGTCGATCTGGTCGGTCAGCATGGTCCGCACCTGTTCGAGGGTGAAGCCGAGGTCCTTCAGCGCGACCACACGGTTGAGGTCGGCCAGTTGCGCCGCGTTGTAGCTGCGGTAGCCGGTCGCCTGGTCGACGTGAGCCGGGCGCAGAAGGCCGATCGCGTCGTAGTGCCGCAGCATCCGTACCGACACCCGGCCGTGCCGGGCGAAGTCCCCGATCGCGAACAATGGCGTGCTCCCGTCTCTGCGCTCACAGTGTGCCAGCGGCCAGTTCCGCGAAGGTGATCGCGGTGTCGTCCTCGTCGTACGGCCCGATCACCTGCGCGCCGACCGGCAGGCCGGGAGTACGGATCGGCATGCTCAGTGCGGGCAGGCCGGTCAGGCCGGCGTGCGCGATCCAGAACACCTGAGCGTCGTACGGACGGCCGTCGATCGTCCGCTGGTCGTACGGCCGGTCGTCGTGCGGGAAGGCCGTGGTGAAACTCGTCGGGCACAGGAACACGTCGACGTCCTCGAAGTACCGCTGCCACGCGGCCCGGACGGCCATCCGGTGGTGTTCCTGCTCGACCACCTCGGTCAGCGTCGCGAAGTCGTCGCCCTGGCCCAGCAACGTGAAGAACAGCTGCACCTGGAAACCGAAGGCGTCCGCCTGCTCCACCGGATCGATGCCCGCCGGCCAGCCTTCGACGATCTTGGCTCCGCTCCGGCCCAGGGCATCCACGGCCGTGGACAGCGCCGCACCGACCTCGGCTGTCGGGCTCGCCTGCTCGTGATCGAGCACCACACCGACCCGGAAGTCCGACAACCGCCGATGCCGTGGCGCCCGCAGCGGCCGCTCCCTCGTCACCGCCAGCGCCGTCCGGAGGTCGGTGGCCGATCGCGCCATCGGACCGACTGTGCTGAGGTTCGGAAACTCGGTCGGTACGACGGGCGGCCCGGGCGGCTGGAACCCACGCAAGGACACCGACCCCGCGGTCGGCCGCAGCCCGTAGACGCCGCAGTAGCTCGCCGGCAACCGGATCGACCCGACCAGGTCCGACCCGTATTCCAAATAGGTCATCCCTGCCGCCAACGCGGCCGCCGCACCACCCGACGATCCACCGGCCGCGAGGCTCACGTCGTACGGGTTGTTCGTCCGGCCGTACACCTCGTTGTCCGTCTGCCCGTAGTCGGCGAGCATCGCCTGCACGTTGCTCTTGCCCACGATGATCGCGCCCGCACCCGTCAGCTGCTCGACCACGGTCGCGTCCCAGTCCGCGACGTACTCCGCGAACTCCGGTTCACCCCACGTCGTGTGCAGCCCGTCGACCTGGAAGGCCTCCTTGATGGTTATCGGTACGCCGTGCAGTGGACCCGTGCCCACCACCCGATCAGCCTCCCGAGCTGCCGCCACGGCGTACTCCGCCCGCACCTCCACCACCGCGTTCGCCTCGGAATCACCGGCAACCCGAGCCAGCATCCGCTCGGTCACCTCCTCCGAAGTCACCGCTCCGGCCCTGATCCGCGCCGCGATCTCCGTCGCGCTCATCCACTCGATCTCAGTCATGCCCCCGGTGTAGAACCTGCCACCGTGTCAGAGTCAACTCCGCTGTCACAGATCGGCGGGAGACCCTGTCTTGGTGAGTGACCGTGCGGGCCAGGGAGCCCGCGCACCGCGCGAAAGGACCTCCTGTGCCGGCTGCTCCGAACCAAGGCCTCCCCCAGCTCGGACCGGCGAACCACGACACAGAGCTGGCCGCCGAATTGCCCGGTGACTTCACCAGCGCGTACGCCGAGGTGAACGGGACGACGTTGCACTACGTCGCCGGTGGCCGAGGGGAACCGCTGGTGCTGCTCCCCGGATGGCCCGTGACCTGGTGGGAGTTCCGCAAGATCATGCCGATCCTGGCGCAGCACTACCGCGTGATCGCCGTCGACTTCCGCGGCATGAACCTGTCGGCGAAACCACCGTCGGGCTACGACAAGAAGACGATGGCGCGGGACGTCCTCGAGCTCGTCCGCCACCTGGGCTACTCCACCGTCAACCTCGCCGGGCACGACATCGGCTCCATGGTCGCGTTCAGCTACGCCGTCAACTTCCCCGATGCCGTCACCAAACTGGCCATCATGGAGGTCGGCCACCCGGACCGCAGCCTGTACGACCTGAAGCTGCTCCCCCAGGGACAGGCGCCGAACCTGTGGTGGTTCGCGCTCAACCGGGTCCACGGCCTGCCCGAACAACTGCTCGCCGGCCGCATGCGGTACGTCGTGGACCACATCTTCGACTCCTACCTCGTGGACCGCGGCCGGCTCGACGAGCGCGATCGCCAGGTCTTCGCCCGGGCCTACGACACCGTCGACGCCATCCGGGCCGGTGACGGCTGGTTCCAGTCCTTCGACCAGGACGTCTCGGACTTCGCGCAGTACGGCAAGGTCACCGTGCCGGTGTTGGGCCTGGCGTCGCCGATGAACTACCCGGCTGTGCGGAACGCGTGGCCACTGCTGGGTGACGACGTGCACGTGGTCGAGATCGACGACACAGGCCATTTCCTGCCCCTCGAACAACCCGAGGCGGTGGCCGACGCATTGACCGGCTTCTTCGGTTGAGCGCGCGTTCTACGGATGCAGGAAGAGGCCTTCGCCGAGGTCGAGGCGCAGGGACTCGAGGATGACGAAGACGGTACTGGTGACGAAGACGTCGGCGGCGCCCAGGTGCAGCGTGAGATCGGCGCGGGTCCCGAGGCGCCCCAGGTGGCCGCCGATGAAGTGCTTCCACGGGTAGTCCAGCGCCTGGCCGGGCGCGGCGAGAGAGCCAGGGACGTCGACGTTGGCGTTGAAGGCCGCGAACGACGCCCAGCCCGGGCGCTTCGTGGCCGAGTTCTCCGGGAGCGATCGCACCGTCGCCGAGTACCTGATGGCCGAGATGCTGGAGCGGCAGCCTCCCGACGTACGGCGCCTCCTGCTCCGTACGTCGTTGCTGGACACGGTGAACGGTGAGCTGGCCGATGTGCTGACCGACGGCTCCGGGGCCGACAAGGTCCTGCTCGAACTGGAGCAGGCAGGCGCGTTCGTGGTCTCGATGAACGCCGATCGGACCTCGTTCCGCTACCACCAGATGTTCGCGGGTCTGCTGCGGCTGGAGCTCCGGCGTACCGAAGCCGACCGGATTCCGGCGTTGCACCGTCTCGCCGCGCGGTGGTTCGCCGACCATGCGCGGCCGGCCGACGCGGTCCGGCATCTGCAAGCTGCCGGCGACTGGGCCGAGGCGGCGCGGTACCTGGAGATCGCTCGGTCGGCCGGCCGGTACCCGATGGTGGTCACCAACCCGGCGCCTGTCGCCGACATCCTCGACGTCGTTCGCAGCGGTACGGCGGCGCCGCCGTCCGAGACTCCGGTCGAGGCCCTCAGCCCCGGCGAACTGCGGGTCCTGCGCTACCTGCCCACCAACCTCACCCGCCCCGAGATCGCACGCGACTGCTGATCTCGCCGAACACCGTCAGCACCCACATCCGCCGGATCTACGCCAAGCTCGGTGCCACCGACCGCCGTACCGCCGTCGAACGAGGCCGCGCCCTCCGCCTCCTGTCGAGCACCCGCTGAGCCGTCCTGCTGGTCGGCGGTCGTCGGCGTACTTCCCGGCCGACGTGATCAGGGGTTGGTGGACGACTCGTGCTCGACGACGATGCGGGTCAGTTCGACGCGGGACCTGATGTCGAGTTTGTGGAAGGAGTGCCGTAGGTGGGACTCCACCGTGTGCGGGGACAGCGAGAGTCTGTCGGCGATCATGCGGTTGGTGAGGCCGTCGGCAACCATGCGGACGACCCGCAACTCGGCTGTGGTCAAGGCGTCCCAGCCGCAGGACCGCCGGGTGGCGACCGGGCCGCCGGGCACGCGCATCGTGCTCAGTTGGTGCCGCATTCGCTGGACGTGGTGAACTGCGCCGGCCCGGTCGTAGTCGGCGAGGGCCGAGGTGAAATGGTCCACTGCTGCCGGGAAGCGCTGCTCGCGCCGGAGCGCTCGAGCGACGTCCTCAGCGGCCCACGCGCGGGCGAGCAGCCGCGCGCTGGATCGGAAGGATCGCTCGGCCGCGACCAAGCGATCGGCATCGCCGTCGAGCAGGCCCCTCGCCTGGAGAGCCGCAGCTGCCAGCGACGTCACTCCCGGGTTGGCCTTGTCCAGCGACTCGACCAGTTCGGTGGCGACAGCCGCCAGCGGCCGGTCACCGGCAGCGAGCGCGATGGACACCAACCGAGGGCCGACCATCGGGTTCACCGCGAGCAACTCGATCCGCCCGGGCGCCGTTTCGTACAGGTCGCGGGCGTGGTCGAGGATCCGAGCGGGCTTCTCCCCCGCCACGTCGGCGATCGTCGTGGACGCCCAAGCCAGCGCCGCGAGCGCGAAGGGACCTCCCCGACCCTCCGCCGCGAGGCCACGGCGTACCTGCTGACGCGCGGGCCCCAGCAGCCCGCTGCAGGCAGAAGCTTCCGCGAGGATCGCGGACAGTTCGGGTACGTCGGCCTCGGAGTCGACACTCTCCGCACGACTGAGACCCACGCTGCCTTCGGTGACGGCCGCGTCCAACGCACCCTGGTAGAGCCGGAGTGCAGCCAGGCAGGTGTGGCCGGACACCGTCGAGGCCGTTCTCCCGGACTGCTCGGCCTGATGCGTCGCGGCAGCGAAGGTGGCCGACGCCTCGTCGATGCGATCCAACGCGATCAAGGTGCGACCGCGGGACCACGAGGTCTCCAGTTCCCGCGCGTCGGCCGGGGCCGTCAGAACGGCCCGGTCGATGAGTTGCAGCGAGGTCCCCAGCCGTCCCCGCATCCGCTCAGCGGCTCCCATCGACGCCAGTGCCCGCTGCTTGACCGACGCCACCCTGGTCAGGCCGTCCCCCGACCGCGTGGCGTCCGCGACACGGAGTGCCTCCTCGGCGGCGCGGAGAGCGGCGAGCACATCGCCTTCCAGCAGTTGAGCTGTCGACTCGACGGCCAGGAGCTGGGCCCGGGTCGAGGTGTCGACGATCGGGAGGTCGAGTCCGATCCGTGTCTGCCGCAGCGCGTCGCCGGGCCGGCCGCCGACCCCGAGTGCCTCGGCGACGCACGAACGCAAGCGGGCCTCGATGTCGGTCGGCAGCGACGCCTCCAGCGCGGCTTCGCCCAACGCCACCGCTTCTCGAGCGCGCCCGGCCCGCAGCAGCATCTCGATCGCCTCTTCGGTACGGCGGTGACGACGGAGGTCGTCGGAAGGCATCAGGTCGACAGCGCGCAGCAGGAGATCCGCGGCCGTCCCCGGCGCGCCGGGAGCCACCTGGTCGGAGGCCTGAACGATCAGTCGCACCCCGTCGGCGTTGCCGGCCTCGGCACCGGTCAGGAGATGAGCCGTGACCTCGGCCGCGCAGCCACCGATGGCCAGCAGAGCAGCCGCGGCCTCGCGGTGCAGCGCCCGACGAGCACTCAGCGGCACGGCGGCGTACACCGCCTCACGAACCACACGGTGCCGAAAGCAGAGCTGATCTCCTTCCTCGGCCAGCCATTCGTTGTCCAGCGCCTCGTGGACCGCCGGCAGCAGTTCGGCGACCGTCCGGTGCAGCATCCAGGCGACGCAGTTCACGTCGAAGGAGGTCCCGAAGGTCGACGCCACCTCGACGAACTCCCGGGTGGGTGGAGAAAGGACCGCCATACCGGTGCTGAGTCGCTCGTACAGGTGTCCGCGGGGACCGGCCGGAAGGAGCCGGGCGTCGGTGGTGTCGACCACCAGCTCGTCGCGCTCGGCCATCGACCGGAGCAGTTCGGTCACCAGGAGCGGGTTACCGGAACACTTAGCGAGCAAAGCCAGCAGGGCGTCGTCAGGCGCCCGTCCGAGTAGTCCCGTGCCCAGCTCGCGAACCCCGTCCGGTGTGAGCGGCTCCAGCTCGACCGTGGTCGCGCCGCCGGCGGTCAGGTCGGCGAGTACGCCGTGCAGCATGGCTGACGAAGGTTTGAGCCGTCGACTCATCAGCCACATCACCGGGCTGCCGGACAACCGCCGGATGACGGCCTGGATGCCGAGCAGGGTGGGCTCGTCCACTCGATGCAGGTCGTCGAGGCTGACCAGCACAGGCCGGTGACGGGCGCGGTCCTGGATCGCTTCGGTCAACTCGTCGATCAGGTGCGCGTGGTCGAGAGGCAGCGCGGAGGTCGTGGCGAGCGTTCCGGCATCGTCGGTCAATGTCCGTCCCCGGTGCAGGTCGGTCAGGAGTGGCGTCAGCGGTGAGAACCGATCGAGTTCCTCCGCCTGGCCGGCGGCAACGTCCATTCCCTGACGACGCGCGACACCTGCCGCCGCGGCCAGCATCCGGCTCTTGCCCAGACCGGCGCTGCCCTGCACCATGACGACGTGACTCCGGCCCGCCACGGTCGAGGCGATCGACTGGTCGAGCAGGCGCAGTTCGGCCTGCCGCCCCCGCAGCGAGGTCCGGCACAGGCCGACTTCACTGATGCCGGCGCTCATCGCGGTCTCTCTCGGTGCTGAGCCGGGCCAAGGTGACGCGCGAGGTGATGCCGAGCTTGCGGTAGACCTTGCGCAGGTGGAACGAAACGGTGTGGGGTGAGAGGAACATCCGATCGGCCGTCTGGCGGTTGGACAGACCCTGCGCGACGAGATCCGCGACCGTGCGCTCCGACTCGGTGAGTCGTTCCCAGCGGGCGTCGTAGGACAACACCCGAACTGTCTCGGTGCTGACCGGCCGCGAGCTGGTGCCCTCAGCCTGTCGGCGCAACGTGACCGAGACAGCCTCCGGAACCCGGGCGATCACAGACTGGCGGACCAGGCTGTGCTGGAAGGTCATCGTGGCGTCGTGGCCGACCGACAGCAGGCCGAACCCCACGATCTCGTCGATGGCAGGCACCAGCTCCTCCGATCGGCAGCCGAACAGCGCCGCGAGCTCGCCCCGGGTGAACGACGCTCCGAGGAAGGCCGCCACCTCGAGCAGGTTCAGAGCCGACGGGCTGACCTGCTCCAGCCAGGTGTCGATGGCAACAGATCCCCTGCTCGTGAGGACGGGGTCCATCTAGTGCCTCTCTGTCCTCGATCGTCCACCACTACTGCCGGCAGATGCCAGGTAGCACATACGCATCGCACTCCCTCTCCGGCGGATGGTGGGCGGTCCTGTCCCTTCCGACACTGCACCCGTTCGGCCTTCGTCACCAGTCTTGGCGAGGTATTGGCGAAGGCAACGAAGTGCGCGGGGCCGGTGGCGACCCCTCGCGAGTCACGCGGGCGCTACCAGTGCGAGGCCGTCCAGGGTGATCTCGAAGTACCGTACGCGGGCCTGGTGTCCCGACGCCCTTGTCTTCAGCAACATCACGGTGCGGGTCAACGTCGCGATCTGCTGGTCGTACTGCAGCAGTACGACGTTGTCCGCCAGGTCCGAGGCCGACGCCTCGGACAGCTTGGTGACGCCGAACAGTTGCGGGAGCTCGTAGGTCATCATCACGCTGGTGCCGTTGCGGGCGGCTCGTTGCAGCAGTGCGTACAGGTACTCCCGGAACCGCGTCTGGTTCGGGGACGCGGTCCGCAGGTCGCCGAGGCTGTCCAGCAGCACCCGCTGGGCCTTGGTGCTCCCGATCGCCTCCAGCAGCTCGTCCACCCACTCGTCGACGTACAGGTCCACCGGACTCCGGTACATCACGGTGAGGCCGGGGGTGTCGAGCGTCCACCCGAACCGCGCGACCGACCGCTCGAGGTGCGCCGGATCCTCCCGCATCGTGGCGATCAGCGCCGGTTGGCCCTGGTCAAGGGCGTGGAACACGTAGTGCAGCCCCAGCAGCGTCTTGCCGATCCCGGTCGGGCCGGCGACGAGCGTCGACGCGCCCGGCAGGTATCCGTGCTCGAGCATGTCGTCGAGCACCGGTACGCCGGACGCGACGCGGTCGGTGCCGAGCTCGTAGGTCCCGCCGACGGGTTCCGCGGGCCGGCGGAAGACCTTCAGACCGTCGGCGGAGAGGCGGTAGGCGTGCTTTCCGGGCAGGTAGCCACCGCCCCTGAGCTTCTGGACCTGCAACGCCCGGGCAGTGCCCGACGCGGTGTGCTCGGTCTCCATCGAGACGATCGCGTCCGCCACCGCGAACTCGGGTCCACGGCGCAGATAGTCGTCCTCGTACTCACCGAGCCACAGCGACGTGACCGGGAAGGCGCTGACGGTGCCGGCCAGGTCGTGCAGGAACCGGCGGAACCCGCCGGTGCGATCGGCGTAGGAGCTCATCGCGCGGAAGCTGTCGATCACCAGGAGGCCCGGCTGGTGCACATGGATCAGTTCGCGCAACCGGCCCAGCACACCCCTGAGCCCGCTGTCGCGCAACGTGATGCCGAGGTCCTCGTAGACGACACTTCGCCCGACCGCGTGAACGTCGAAGAAGGACAGCGTCTCGCCGTACCGCAGAACCTTCTCCAGCGGCTCGGACCCCGTGGTCAGGTACAAGGCCGGGCGATCCGAGGTCGCGTTCGCGAACACCGCTTGCTGGGCCAGCAGCGTCTTTCCCGACCCTGGGGCGCCGACGACCAGGACGATGGCGTCGCGGGGCAGTCCGCCGCCGAGCACCAGGTCCAGGGCCTCCGAGCCGGAAGTGATCCGCTCCGTCATCGACGCGGCCCCGCGGCCTGCTGAGCGCGGTGTCCCAACAGTTCCTGGACTGTGGACACCAAGCGCCACGGCTGCAGCGGCTTGAGCAGGAAGCCCCTCGCGCCGGCCTCCAGCGCCTCGTCGCGAAGATCGAAGGTCGAGATCGCCAGCACGGGCAGACCGAGCTGCTGGTGGAACCTGGCACACAGGCGAACTCCCTGCCCGCCCGAGATCGTCAGGTCCACCACCGCGACGTCCGGGACCCGCCGAACCGTCTCGGCCAGCGCCTGCTCGACACTCAGGGCAACGGTCACGCCGTACCCCTCACTGGTCAGGAAGTGCTCGGAGAACGAGGCCGCGTACGGATCCCGCTCGACCAGCAGGACGAGCGATCCCACGCCACCCGGGAAGGGGCCGGCGCGCGGGATCATGCCGGTGACCGCGCGTTCCCGGAGCAGCCGGTGGGCGTCGGCGGGCGAGACACCGCCGGCGACCTGCCCGCTGATGAACCGCAGTTGCTCGACCTGGAGCCGCGAGTACAACCGATGGCCGGCCGGGCTGCGCCCCGGGACGACGATCCCGTACCGCTCCTCCCAGGTGCGGAGCGTCGCGGCCGGGACGCCGAGCATCCGGGCCAGCGTCCCGATGCTGTAGACCGATTGGTCGGGCATCATCACATCCCCGGCTGGTCGACGCGAAGCAGCTCCTCCGGTGCCCACCGGAACGGCATCGGGCAAGGCGTGGCCGTCTGTCGGAACCCACGAACGGCCAAGCATGGAAAGCAGTGGCAAATTGTCGGTTGACCGAAACGTTACACCCGCTCGCGGTGGTGGAACGACTACGTGATCGAGGGATGTCGATTCGGTTCCCGATTGGGATGCTCGAGGTCCCAGCCCTCGAGCGGCAGGAAACGACAGTGAACGTCCCACGCAAGGCCTGGCAGGTCCCGCTGCGTCTCGGCGCCGGCGTCTTCATCCTCGGCTCCGGCCTGGGCAAGGTGACCAAGGACGCCGCGGCCGCCGGGGCGACGCAGGGGTTCGCGGCCAGTGCGTACCCACTGCTCGGAAAGATCGAGCCGCCGGTGTTCCTGAAGGTTCTGGGGACCGGTGAGTTGGCGCTCGGCACCGCGCTGCTCGTCCCGGCCGTCCCGGCGGGTCTGGTAGGGCTCGGCCTGACAGCCTTCTCGAGCGGCCTGGTCGGGCTCTACCTCCGCGCTCCGGGTCTGCGGCGCGAGGGAAGCCTGCGCCCGACGGAGCAGGGACTCGGGATCGCGAAGGACGTCTGGCTGCTGGCGATCGGCGCCGCCTTCCTGATCGACGAGCTCGAGGAACGACGAAGGGGCAGGCGGCGCGGGAGCCGGCGATGACGTCGCCCGGCCGCAGGACAGCGCGAGGCAGGACCGGGTCTTCGAGGGACAGCAGGGGTGGGGCCGGAGCGGCCACCCTCGTCCTGATGGCGGTCGTGGTGGCGGTGGCGATCCTGATCGGTGTCGCGGTGGCGGACCGAACCGCCGGCGACGACGACGTGCCGCGCGTTGAGCTCGGCCGGGGACCGGCGCCGCTGGAAGCGTCGGCAGCAGCCACCCAACGGAGCCTGCTCGACTTCTGGGGCTCCGAGTTCCCAGCCGTCTACGATCGTCCCTTCCAGCAGTTGCGCGGTGGCTTCCAGGCCAAGACTCCGCAGAGCCCACCCTTCACCTGCGCCGGCCGCCGCCAGACCTACGACGACCTGAAGGGCAACGCCTTCTACTGCGGCGGGCCCGACGACGACTACATCGCGTACGACGCCACCCAACTGCTTCCTCAGCTGAACAACGAGTTCGGCGGGATCGCCCCGGCCGTCGTACTGGCGCACGAGATGGGGCACGCGATCCAGCGACGGGCGGAGGTGGACGCCCCGTCGGTGGTGACCGAACTCCAGGCCGACTGCTTCGCCGGCTCCTGGGTCCGCCACGCCGAGCAGACCGCCGACGATCCGGTCGGCCTGGCCGCCGGCGCGCTCGACACAGCCATCAGCACGGTCCTCGTCCTGCGGGACCAGCCCGGTACGCCGGCAACGAATCCCCAGGCGCACGGGCTCGGCTTCGACCGCGTGAACGCCTTCCAGACCGGCTACGAAGGCGGAACCCGCGAATGCGCCGCCTTGCCCGACGGGCGTGCGGTGACGACCGAACTTCCGTTCCGGACCGTGACCGAGGCGCGGACGGGCGGGAACCTGCCCTTCAGCGAAGCGGTGCGGGTCCTGTCCACCTCCCTCGACGCCTTCTGGACCACGGCACTCCCCCAGGTCGCGCCCGGCGAGAACTTCGACCGGCCGGCACAGCGTCCACTCGATCGGCGGCCGGACGCGGACTGCGTGGTCGAGATCGGCGCCGGCTACTGCCCCGGCGACAGCACGGTGGTCCTGGTGATGCCCGAGCTCCTCCAAGCGCATCAGCGCGTCGGCGATCTCGCCACCGGTGCCGCGCTCAGCGATGCCTGGGGACTCGCGGCCCAGTCCCAGGCCGGGCGGTCGTCCTCGGGCCGGGAGTCCGGCCTGCAGCGGGACTGCTTCACCGGTGCGTGGATCTCCGCGCTCGCCGGTGACGGGACAGCAGGGACGTCGCTGTCACCGGGCGATGTCGACGAGGTGCTCGCCACCATCGTCGCCGGCAGCGTCGACCCGGCCGGCCCGCAGGTCGATCGGGGCGGCGCCTTCGAGCGAACCGCCGCGCTGCGCCGAGGACTGTTCCAGGGGATCCGCGTCTGCGGGTGAGAACCCCACGAACCAGGGATGCGGCCGTGCTCCGACGTCGGAAGTCTGGTGGTACCCAACCAGAAGGGACCATCATGACGACGCCACAGGAACAGCCGACCGCTCTCGTCAGCGGAGTGTCCATCGGGGCATTCAGCAGTTACTCCGACGCCCAGCGCGCGGTGGACTACCTCTCGGACAACGGGTTCCCGGTGGAGAACCTGACCATCGTCGGCTCGGACCTGAAGCAGGTCGAGAAGGTGGTCGGCCGGCTGACCAAGTGGAAAGCGGCCTTGGCCGGTGCCGGCACCGGCGCCTGGTTCGGTGCCCTGGTCGGTCTGTTGCTGTCGCTGTTCGCCGAGTCCGGCACGCAGATCCTGGCCCTGATCGCCTGGGGCCTGCTGTACGGCGCACTGTTCGGCGCGATCTGGGGATTCGTCGCTCACGCGCTCAGCTTCGGCCGGCGTGACTTCGCCACCGTCGGGGCCACCGTGGCGAGTCGCTTCGACGTGTACTCCGAGCCCGAGCACGCGGATCGCGCCGTCGAGATGCTCGGCCGGATGTCGCCCCGTCACTCCGCCTGATCCGCGCCGCCCCGCGGACGACTACCTGTTCCGGGGATGTGCGTCACCCGGCGGTGGAGAAGGGTCCGAAGTGCCCGACCCCTCGGGCAGACCGGCAACACACACAGCAGCAGGAGGTCATCATGGCCAAAGCCGTCGGCATCGACCTGGGCACGACCAACTCGGTGATCGCCACGATGGAAGGTGGCCGGCCCGTCGTCGTCCCGAACGCCGAGGGATCGCGGACCACACCGTCGGTCGTGGCGTTCACCGACAACGGCGAGCGGCTCGTCGGGCAGTTGGCGCGACGGCAGTCGGTCCTCAACCCGAAGGGCACGATCTCCTCGGCCAAGCGCTTCGTCGGCCGCACCTACGACGAGGTCCAGTCCGAGCTGTCCACCGTCTCGTACGACGTGGTGCCCGGCCCGGACGGCGCCGTCCGGTTCGAGATCCGGGAGCAGCTGCACGCCCCCGAGGAGATCTCCGCCCTGGTGCTGCGCAAGCTCGCCGACGACGCGAGCAAGTTCCTCGGCGAGAAGGTGACCGAGGCGGTCATCACCGTCCCGGCGTACTTCAACGACGCCCAGCGCCAGGCCACCAAGGACGCGGGCAAGGTCGCCGGCCTGGAGGTGCTGCGGATCATCAACGAGCCGACCGCGGCGGCGCTGGCCTACGGCATGGACAAGCTGGAGAACGAGACCGTCCTGGTGTTCGATCTCGGCGGCGGCACGTTCGACGTCAGCATCCTGACCGTCGGCGACGGCGTGGTGGAGGTCCGGTCCACGGCCGGCGACACCCACCTGGGCGGCGACGACTTCGACCGCCGGATCGTCGACCACCTGGCCGACGAGTTCAAGAAGGACACCGGCGTCGACCTGCGGCAGGACCCGCAGGCGCTGCAGCGGCTGTTCGAGGCCGCGGAGAAGGCGAAGATCGAGCTCTCCTCGGTCACCCAGACGTCGATCAGCCTGCCGTTCGTCACGGCCACCGCGAACGGGCCGCAGCACCTGAACATGACGCTGATGCGGTCCACCTTCGACCAGCTGACCGCCGACCTGGTCGAGCGCACGATGGGGCCGGTCCAGCAGGCGATCGCCGACGCCAAGGTGACGCCGAACGACATCGACGAGGTCATCCTGGTCGGTGGATCGACCCGGATCCCGGCCGTCCAGCAACTGGTCCGCCGGCTGACCGGCGGCAAGGACCCGAACATGACCGTCAACCCGGACGAGGTGGTCGCGATCGGCGCCGCCGTTCAGGCCGGCATCCTCAAGGGTGAGGTCAAGGACGTGCTGCTGCTCGACGTCACTCCCCTGTCGCTGGGGCTGGAGACGATGGGCGGCGTGATGACCAAGGTGATCGAGCGCAACACCACGATCCCGGCCCGCCGTACCGAGACCTTCAGTACGGCCGAGGACAACCAGACCGCGGTCGACGTGGTGGTCCTGCAGGGTGAGCGCGAGATGGCCTCGGACAACCGTCAACTGGCCCGCTTCCGGCTGGAGAACATCCGGCCGGCACCCCGCGGCGAACCGCAGGTCGAGGTGACCTTCGACATCGACGCGAACGGCATCCTGCACGTGTCCGCCCGGGACAAGGACACCGGCGCCGAGCAGCAGGTCACCATCAGCGAGACCTCCAACCTCGACCAGTCCGAGATCGAGCGGATGGTGCAGGACGCGGAGGCACACCGCGGCGACGACGCCCGCCGGCGTGAGCTGGTCGACGCGCGCAACGGCCTCGACGCGGCGGCGTACCAGGTCGAGAGACTGCTCGCCGATCGCGGTGACGCAGTACCGGAGCACGAGCGGGCCCGCGCGCAGGTGCTGGTCGGCGACGCCCGGCAGGCGCTGGAGGACCAGGAAACACCGGCCGACCGGATCCGTGAACTCACCGGCGACCTGCAGTCGCTGGCCCAGGCGCTCAGCGTCGCCGGGCAGTCCGCGGGCGGCGGCGCACCGGCGGGCGGTCCGTCCGGGCCGACCGGAGGGTCGCCGGGCGGTGGCGAGAACGACGAGGACGTGATCGACGCCGAGTTCTCGACGAGTTGATGGCGATGGAGCAGCAAGCCGCGGGCCGGGCCGATCCGGACAACGATGCCCAGGGCAACGATGCCGGAGACGGCAGCACGCCGGACCTGCTGGCCGAAGCGCAGGCCGAGGTGACCGAGTTGACGGACCGCTGGCGCCGGACCGCGGCCGAGCTGGACAACTTCCGGAAACGGTCGGCCCGCGACAGCGCACAGCAACGCACGGCTGAACAGGCCCGCGTACTGAGTGTCTGGCTGCCGGTGCTGGACAACCTCGAGCTGGCGCTCGAGCACGCCGGGTCCGAGCCGGACGGCTTCGTCGACGGCGTCCGGTCGATCTACGACCAGGCGCTCGCCGTGGTCGACGGTTTCGGCTATCCACGCCGCGACGACCTCGGCGAACAGTTCGACCCGAACCTGCACGAGGCGGTCGGTACGGTCCAGACCGCGGACCACCGGCCCGGCACCGTCGTGCACGTCGTCCGGCCGCGGTACGGCGAGCGGGAGCGGGTGCTGCGGCCCGCGGCCGTGATCGTGGCGGCGGAGCACCGCTGATGGCGACGGACTTCTACTCGGTGCTGGGTGTCTCGCGGGACGCGGATCAGGACGAGATCCAGCGCGCCTACCGCAAGCTGGCCCGGGCCAACCACCCGGACGTGAACAAGGACCCGGCGGCCGAGGAGCGGTTCAAGCAGATCTCCGAGGCGTACGACGTCCTGTCCGATCCGGCGACCCGCAAGCGGTACGACGCGTTCGGCGAGGACTTCCGCCGGGTGCCCGAGGACGTCGATCCGGCGACGTGGAACGCGGCGCGGGCCGGGGCCGGTGCCCGCCGACCGGGGGCAGGCGGCCCGGCGGGACCCTTCGACGGGGTGCGATTCAGCACCGGTTCGGCGGAGGGCGTCGACCTCGACGACCTGTTCGGCGGACTGTTCGGCGGTGGCAGCCGCGGCCGGCGCGGTTGGGGTCCGATCCAGGGTTCCGACCACGAGACCGAGGTGGAGATCACCGTCGAGGAGGCCTACCGCAGCGGCAGCCGGAGTCTCGCCCTGGGCGGACCCGACGGTGAACGCAGCGTCAAGGTCACCATTCCCCCGGGCGTGGTGGACGGGCAACGGATCCGGCTCCGCGGTCAGGGCGGCCAGGGCACCGGTGGCGCGCCGGCCGGCGATCTCTACCTCGTGGTCCGGATCGCCGACCACCCCCGGTACCGGCTGGACGGTCGTGACATCTCGGTCGACCTGCCGCTGACGGCGTGGGAGGGCGCGCTCGGCGCGTCCGTCACGATCGGCACCCCCGGCGGCGAGGCCACGGTCAAGGTCCCGAAGGGAACGTCCACCGGTCGTCGCCTGCGCCTCAAGGGGCGTGGGCTGCCGAACCCCCGCGGGAAGGCCGGCGACCTGTACGCCGAGGCCAGGCTGATGGTGCCCCGCCGTCCGACCCCGGAGGAGGAACGACTCTTCGAGGAGCTCGCGGGCACGTCCAAGTTCGATCCGAGGAGACGCCGATGACCTATCCCCTGACCAGGCCGGCCCGGCTCGGGCTCGAGGACTTCGCCCGGCTGGCCGACATCCACCCCGAACTGCTGCGGCGCTTCGTCGTACTGGGTCTGGTGGAGGCTGCCACCGGCAGCGACGGCACCTTGTGGTTCCGCTCCGGTCAGCTGGCCAGAATCGCGCGGATCCGCCGGCTCCGCGCCGGTCTGGCGCTGAACTACGCCTCGCTCGGGCTCGTCCTCGACCTGCTGGACCGGATCGCCGTACTGGAGGCGGAGCGACGGCGCTTCGCCGGAAGAGGAGCCCGGACATGGAGATGAATCGGCTGACGCAGAAGTCGCAGGAGGCTCTGCACGACGCGCAGACGAAGGCCCTGAGGTTCGGGCACAGTCAGGTCGACGGCGAGCACCTGCTGCTGGCGCTGCTGGACCAGCCCGACGGTCTGACGACCAGACTGCTGGCACAGGCAGGCGCGGACCCGGACGAGCTCCGGACCCGGCTGGAGCAGGAGCTGGCCCGGCGCCCGAAGGTCAGCGGCCCGGGGGCCGACCCCGGCCAGGTGATGATCACCCAGAGGCTGTCGCGGCTGCTCGACTCGGCCGACCGGGAGAGCCGACGGCTCAAGGACGAGTACGTCTCGGTCGAGCATCTCGTCGTCGCGCTCCTGGACGAGGGCCGCCAGACCACCTCCGGCCGGTTGCTGGCCGACCAGGGGCTGACCAGGGACGGCTTCCTCACCGCGCTCACCGCCGTCCGGGGCAACCAGCGGGTCACGTCGGCGATGCCGGAGGCGTCGTACGAGGCCTTGGAGAAGTACGGCCGGGACCTGGTGAAGGAAGCGTCCCAGGGCCGGACGGACCCGGTGATCGGGCGGGACACCGAGATCCGGCGGGTCATCCACATCCTGTCCCGCAAGACGAAGAACAACCCCGTGCTGATCGGTGAACCCGGCGTCGGCAAGACCGCCATCGTCGAGGGCCTCGCCCAGCGCATCGCGAACGGCGACGTGCCGGAGGGGCTGCGGGACCGGACCGTGTTCGGCCTCGATCTGGCCGCGCTGGTCGCGGGCGCCAAGTACCGGGGTGAGTTCGAGGAACGGTTCAAGGCGGTGCTGAACGAGGTCAAGGCGGCCGAGGGCCGGATCCTGCTGTTCGTCGACGAGTTGCACACCGTGGTCGGCGCCGGAGCGACCGAGGGCGCGATGGACGCCGGCAACATGCTGAAGCCGATGCTGGCCCGCGGTGAGCTGCACATGATCGGCGCCACCACGCTGGACGAGTACCGGATGCACATCGAGAAGGACGCGGCGCTGGAACGCCGCTTCCAGCCGGTGGTCGTGCCCGAGCCGACCGTCGAGGACGCGATCTCGATCCTGCGCGGGCTGCGCGAGCGGCTGGAGGTCTTCCACGGCGTGAAGATCGCGGACAACGCGATCGTCGCCGCGGTGGCGCTCAGCCACCGCTACATCTCCGAGCGCTTCCTGCCCGACAAGGCGATCGACCTGGTCGACGAGGCCTGCGCGATGCTGCGGACCGAGATCGACTCGATGCCCGCCGAGCTCGACGAGCTCACCCGGCGGGTCCGCCGGCTGGAGATCGAGGACGCGGCGCTGGCCACCGAGGAGGATCCCGCGAGCCAGGCCAGGCTGAACGAGCTGCGCCGGGAGCTGGCCGACCTCCGCGCCGAGTCCGACGCGATGCGGGCGCAGTGGGAGACCGAGCGGCAGGCGCTGCGCAAGGTCCAGTCGCTGCGGCAGGAGCTCGAGCAGGTCAAGCAGGAGGCCGAGCAGGCCGAGCGCGACTACGACCTGAACCGCGCGGCCGAGCTCTGGCACGGCAGGCTGCCGGACCTGGAGCGCCAGTTGGCGGCCGAGGAGGAACGGCTGGCCGGCAAGCAGGGTGGTCAACGCCTGCTCCGCGAAGTGGTCACCGAGGAGGAGATCGCGGCGATCGTCTCGCGCTGGACCGGCATTCCGGTCAGCCGGCTGCAGGAAGCTGAGCGGACCAAGTTGCTCCGGCTGGGCGACGTCCTGCACGAGCGCCTGATCGGCCAGGAGGAGGCCGTCCAACTGGTCTCCGACGCGATCGTTCGAGCCCGGTCCGGGATCAAGGATCCGCGCCGGCCGATCGGGTCGTTCATCTTCCTCGGGCCCACCGGTGTCGGGAAGACGGAGCTGGCCAAGACGCTCGCGGCGGCGCTCTTCGACACCGAGGAGAACCTGATCCGGATCGACATGAGCGAGTACCAGGAGCGCCACACCGTGAGCCGGCTGGTCGGCGCACCACCCGGGTACGTCGGCTACGAGGAAGGCGGCCAGCTGACCGAGGCGGTCCGCCGCAAGCCGTACTCGGTGGTGCTGTTCGACGAGATCGAGAAGGCGCACCCGGACGTCTTCAACACCCTGCTGCAGATCCTCGACGACGGCCGGCTGACCGACGCCCAGGGCCGGACGGTCGACTTCCGCAACGCCGTCGTCATCATGACGTCGAACATCGGCTCGGCCGACCTGCTGGACGGCGTCACCTCCGACGGGCAGGTCAAGGACGACGCGCGCGACGCCGTGATGGGCGAGCTGCGCCGGCACTTCCGGCCCGAGTTCCTCAACCGGGTGGACGAGATCGTGCTGTTCAAGCCGCTCACCCAGGGCGAGATCGAGCGGATCGTCGACCTGATGTTCGACGACCTGCGGACCCGGCTGACCGACCGCCGGATGACGCTCGAGATCGAGCCCGAAGCGGCCCGGTTCATCGCCGCGCAGGGCTTCGACCCGGTGTACGGCGCCCGGCCGCTGCGACGCTTCATCGCCCGCGAGGTGGAGACCAGGATCGGCCGGCTGCTGCTCGGGGGCGACGTCGCCGACGGCGCGGCGATCCGGGTGACGGTGCACAACGGCGAGATCGAGATCAGCCATCACAACCCGAGCGAGGCGGCGGCATGACCATCGTGACCTGCACCAACTGCCAGCACCGCAACCGGATCCCGGCCGCGGCCAAGGGCGTACCCCGCTGCGGGAAGTGCCGGCAGCCGCTCCCCTGGATCGTCGACGCCGGAGACCAGGACTTCGCCGAGGTGGTGGAACAGGGCACGATGCCGGTCCTGGTCGACATCTGGGCGCCGTGGTGCGGTCCGTGCCTGCTGATCAGCCCGGTGCTGGAGGAGCTCGCCATCGAGAAGGCCGGGGAGGTCAAGCTGGTCCGGGTGAACGCCGACAAGGCCCCGGCCGTGTCCCAGCGCTTCAACGTGACCTCGATCCCCACCCTGCTGGTCCTGCGGGAGGGCGAGGTCGTCGCGGAACGGATCGGCACCGCTTCGTCGAGCGCTCTGCGGCCCTGGCTCAGGGACGCGATCACGAAGGCGCCGGCGTCATGACCACCACGGTGGACCCCCACCTGTCCCTGGTCAGGCCGGTCCGGCCACGCACGCCTCACGGGTGTGAGGAGTGCCTGGCGCTGCACTCCCCGTGGGTGCACCTGCGCCTGTGCCTCACCTGCGGTCACGTCGGCTGCTGCGACGCGTCACCGTTGAAGCACGCCCGCTCCCACGCGGCCCACGGCGGGCACCCGATCGTGCGGTCGTTCGAGCCCGGCGAGAACTGGCGCTGGTGCTACGTCGACGAGGCCTTCGTATGACGGACCAGCCTGCCGGAGCGACCCGTCGTCCGGTGGGGACCCCGGCCTGGGTGACCGAGGAAACGCCCGACCTGTACGGCGCCTACCCGCGGCTGGAGGACTACCAGATCGCCGCGCTGACCGCCGTGGGCGTACGTCGTACGGTCGAGAAGGGGCAGACGCTGCAGCGGGCGGGCGAGCCGGCCGCCGAGTTCCTCGTGGTGCTCGAAGGCCGGGTCCTGGTGATCCAGGACAACGGCCCGGCGCGGCACGTGATCGCGGTCCACGGCCCGCGCCGCTTTCTCGGCGACCTCGGCCTGCTGACCGGGCAGCCGGCCTTCCTCACCTCGGTGGCCGAGGACGCGGGACAGGTGCTCGCCGTCCCGGTGGAGAGGTTGCGTGAGGTGGTGGCCCGCGACGCGAACCTGGCCGACCTGATCCTGCGGGCGTTCCTGGTCCGGCGTTCGCTGCAGCTCACCCTCGGCGCGGGCTTCGCGATCATCGGCTCGCGGTACTCGGCCGACACCCGCCGGTTGCGCGACTTCGCCGCCCGCAACCGGTTGCCGCACCAGTGGATCGATCTCGAGAACGACGCCGACGCCGAGCGGCTGCTGCGGGAGCTGGGTGTCGACCGGGAGCAGACGCCGGTGGTGCTGTGGCGGGGCGAGGTGCTTCGCAACCCGGACAACGAGCGGCTGGCCGAACTGGTCGGCCTACGCCCGGCGGCACCGCCGCGATCGGTCTGCGACCTGATCGTCGTGGGTGCCGGACCGGCCGGCCTGGCGGCCGCCGTCTACGGCGCGTCGGAGGGTCTGGCGACGATGGTGGTGGACAGCGTGGCCACCGGCGGTCAGGCGGGCACGTCGTCCAGGATCGAGAACTACCTGGGTTTCCCGGCCGGCATCAGTGGGAGCGAGCTCGCGGACCGGGCCGTGGTGCAGTGCAAACGCTTCGGTGCGGAACTCGTCGTACCGGCGGGTGCGAGCGGGCTGGGGCACGAGGACGGTCACCACGTCGTGCTGCTGGAGGGAGGAGAGAAGCTCTCCGCGCGCGCGGTGGTGATCGCCTCCGGCGTGCACTACCGCCGCCTGGAACTGTCCGGACTCGACACCGTCGAACCGACCAGCGTGTTTTACGCCGCCACCGAGTTCGAGGCGAACCTGTGCCAAGGCGACCCGGTGGTCGTGGTGGGCGGCGGCAACTCCGCCGGGCAGGCCGCCGTCTTCCTGTCCCAGCACGCCGGCCGGGTCACTTTGGTTGTCAGGAGCAACGATCTCGGCCGCGACATGTCCCGCTACCTGGCCGACCGGATCGAGGGCATCGACCGGATCCAGGTGCTGGTCCACAGCGAGGCACGCGCTGTCCGCGGCCAGGGTCTGCTGGAGGAGGTCGAGTTCGAGGACCTCGGCAGCGGTGAACGGCACGCCGTACCCGCGAAAGCGCTCTTCGTCTTCATCGGAAGCGTTCCGCACGTCCGCTGGCTCGGCCACCAGATCGAGCTCGACGACCACGGCTACGTGCGCACCGGCCTCCAGCTGGGGCCGGGATGCCGCCTGCTGGAGACCAGCAGGCCGGGAGTCTTCGCGGCCGGCGACATCCGCAGCGGGTCGGTCAAACGCGTCGCGGCCGCTGTCGGCGACGGCGCGCTGGCCGTGCGTCTGGTCCACGAGTACCTCGCCGGCACCTGAACCGCCCGAACGTCTAGGCCAGCAGAGCGGATCTCAGAACGACCAGGATCCGGTTCAGGTCACGGGAGACCTGCATCTGGCTGACGCTGATCTCCCGGCCGATCTCCTTCTGGGTGTGGTGGTCGACGAAGTAGCGGCGCAGGATCAGCCGGTCGCGGGCGGACAGGTCCGCGACGGCCGGACGCAGGACCTCGAGCTGGTCCACCAGTCCGTAGGTGTCGGCCCCGTCCGCGACCAGGTCCGCGAGCGACAGGGACGTGGCGGCGTGCGGTGTCGCGTCCAGTGAGGCCGGACGGAAGCACCCCCGGGCGGTCTGCGCGACGACGATCTGGTCGAGCGGGACCTCGAGGACGTCGGCGAGGTCCTGGCACGTCGGCCAACGATGGAGCCGCGCCGACAGTTCGGTCTCGACCCCGTTGATCGCCGTCTGCAGCTCCTGGATCCGCCGCGGTGGACGGACCATCCACGCGTCGTCGCGGAAGTGCCGGCGGATCTCGCCGCGAATCGTGGGCACGGCGTACGAACGGAAGGTCGTGTCCGGCCCCGGGACGTAGCGCCGGACCGCCTTGACCAGCCCCACGTTGGCCACCTGGACGAGGTCGTCGGAGTCCACGCCGCGGCGCCGGTAGCGCGAGGCGAGGGTCCGGGCCATCGGGATCCCGAGGATGATCGCGCGTTCGTGCAGCTGGGCCCTCAGTGGCTCCACCGATCCGACGGCGTCCCGCAGCAGGCGGTCGATCGCGGCGTTCTGGTCGCGGAGACCGGCGACCGGCTCCGGCCGGGTGGAGGTGAGCTGATGGAACGACGCGGTGGTGGTCATTGAGTCTCCGATCGCCGGGATCCGGCGGCGAGGCAACGTTCGGCCACAAGCCGGTTAGGGGCGAGGTACCCGGGCACGCCGCCGCGAATCTCCCTCGTTCGTGTAGTCCCGACCGGGCCCTGTCCCGCAGCGGCGCGGACCGGTCGAACCGGTGGCAGGACTGCACGGACGTGGGATGCGCACGGCGGCCGGTCGCTGAATTCTTTGCGTCAACGGGTCCGGCACCTCTGCCGGCCTCTCGACCATGGTTGACGGGGACCGAGCAGGTGGAGGATCACCGATGGCAACGGCGACAACGACGCGACGCGACGACCAGATCCAGCAGGAGGTCCTGGCCGAACTGGCCTGGGACGCCCGGGTACAACCCAACGAGATCGGCGTCACCGTCCACGACGGCGTCGTGACGCTGACGGGGCGGGTCGAGTCCTTCGTGAAGAAGGTGGCCGCCGAGCAGGCCGCCCACCGGGTCCGCGGGGTGGTCGCGGTGGCGAACGATCTCGAGATCCGGCTCCCGGCCTCGGACGACCACACCGACGCCGACATCGCCGCCGCGGCCCTGCAGGCGCTGGAGTGGGACGCGATGGTGCCGCTGCAGAAACTCGAGGTGACCGTCACCAAGGGGTGGGTCACGCTGCGCGGCGAGCTGGAGTGGCAGTTCCAGAAGCTCGACGCGGAGCGGGTGGTACGACGGCTGGCCGGAGTCCGCGGGGTCAGCAACCTGATCGAGGTCACGCCGCGGGTCAAGCCGGCTCCGGGTGTGCTGAAGAGCAAGATCCAGGACGCGCTGGTGCGCAGCGCCGAGACGGACGCCGACCGCATCGAGGTCGAGGTCGACGGTCACCAGGTGACGTTGAAGGGCACCGTTCGCTCCTGGGCCGAGAAGAAGGAGGCCGAGCACGCGGCGTGGTCCGCCCCAGGGGTCACCGCGGTCGACAACCAGATCGTCGTCCGCATTCCCTGACCATCGTCTCGCTGAGGATCGGCACGTGATCATCCACCGTCGCCACCTGCGGTCCTGGACCGGGTCAGGAGCCGATCTCCTCGCGGGCGAGGCGGTCGCGCCGGTCCTGTTCCCGCTTGGAGTAGGCGGCCGCGCGGATCGCCTCGTCCGACTCCAGGCCGGAACCGAGGCCACCACCGACGGTCGCGGCCGACGCGACGAACCAGGCCAGGACGAACAGATCGCCGTGGCCGATCGGGACGTCGACGTAACCGCCCATCACATCGGGGTCGAGGACGAAGTACGCCCACGCGAGGTTGACGACGTACAGGGCGGCATAGCAGATGAGTACACCGACCAGCAGGGTCAGCAGCGTCGAGGCGTTGTAGAGGCGCGACCTCTCCTTCGCCTGCGGGGTGTCGTCGTCGGGCCGGTCCCACAGCTCCCCGTCGATCACCAGCCAGCCGACGACGAGCGCGATCGAGGCGACGCTCGCGACCACCAGGCGCCACCACGACAGCGATCCCGCGAGCA
The DNA here is from genome assembly GCA_049998015.1 of Kribbella sp. cmx-5-2. Classification (GTDB taxonomy): domain Bacteria; phylum Actinomycetota; class Actinomycetes; order Propionibacteriales; family Kribbellaceae; genus Kribbella. The sequence continues at coordinate 242,537 of JAEBEC010000004.1, read as the reverse complement.
GCCAGACCGTGGAGTTCACAGTCGCCACGGCACCGGTGGCCAGAGCCGCCACGAGCGCGGACTTCAGCCCGGGGACCAGCAGCCACGGACGGTTGGCGAGCACCATCCCGAAGAGCAGGCGCCAGCGACCACGCAGCCGCGGGAGAGACACGTGGCGCTCCCCGTCCGTTCGCGGGTCGGTCATGCCGCTGACCAGGGAGCGCACAGCTCGTCGGGCGCGCTTGTGCATCCGGAGCCCGCCCAGTGCGGGCAGCGAGAGCACCGCGGCTCGTTGGTGCGGGTCGGTCTCCACGAGCAGGTGCCGGCCCTCGTGGTCGTGGAGCGGGAGCTCGGTCAGGCCGACCACGATGTCCCAGTTCTGTTCGCGGGCATGGTCCTGCAACCGGCCGACCGCGACCTCGACGTCCTCGGAACCGGTGGTGAACGGCTCGCTCACCACGTCGATGTCCCAGGTGTCGTCCCCGTCGAGCGGGCGCAGGTCGGTCAACCCCCGGGCGACTTCGGTCGGAGCGGCTGGATCTGCGACGAGACCGACACGGATGGAGTTCATGCCCGCCAGTACCCATAACCGCCGCCGCCCACCGGCCACCGCGGCGTCCGCCCCGGATCACGCGCCAGTCATCGAAGGGAACCACCATGCGGGACCAACCACCAGTTGCCGAGATCATGGAGATCGCAGCCTCCAGCACCTCCCTGCACGACCGGGCCAAGACCCTTCTCGAGGGCCTCGACCGTTGGACGCCGTACGACGCCGCGTGGCTGGCGCTGACCGATCCGCTCTCGAACGTGTACGCACCGATCGGCAGCTCCGGGCTGGATCGATCCGTCACCGCGTACCTGGACCGCCCGGCGGTCGCACGGGAGATCGAGCTGACCGGTCTCAACCGCGACGGACCGCCGATCAGTACGGCGGACCTCCCGATCGCCGTCGACCAGTTGCCGACGTGGGCGGAATGCCTCACGCCGGCCGGCTTCCGCGAAGGCCTGGGCGTGGCTCTCTTCGAACCCGGTGGCCGTCACGTGGGAGTTCTCGGCCTGCTGTACGCCGGCGACCGACCACCAGCTCCCGCGCTGCGCGACCGCCTCGGGGAACTCTCACCCTCGATCGCTCAGGCCTTGTCCCCGATGCGTTCGCTCCTGGACGCGACCCGCATCGTGCAGGGCGCCGTAGCGGGTGCCGTCCTGCTCCAGGACGGCAGCACCTGTCCACTTCCAGGACTCGACGGCCACGCGCTTCTGGTCGCGGGGTCCCCGTCTGTGGAAATCGCCAGGCGCTCGCTCCTGGCCGGCCAGGTCTACAGGTCGTTCCTGTGGCCGGCGGGAGACGAAACCGGAGCCACCGAGCACGTGCGGATGACCGTACTGGCCGCGACCGAGCTGCCGGCCTTCGTGCTGGGGGCGGTTCTGATGACGCCCCGCAGCGACTCCCGAGGCCTCACCTCGCGCGAACTGCAGGTGCTCGGACTGGTGGTGGAGGGCCGTTCGAACCAGCAGATCGCCACCAGACTGGCCGTCGCGCTGCGTACTGTCGCCACCCACGTCGAGCATCTCCTGCACAAACTGGAGGCGCCGACGAGAACGGTGGCCGCGGTCCGCGCGGAGCGGGAGGGTTGCTACGTCCCTCCCGCCTCGTTACCCGCTCATCCCCCCGGACGGAAGACGGCCCGAACGCAACCGTCCTCCTTGTCCTTGAACATCCGGTAGCCCTTCGGCCCGTCCTCGAGCGGCATGACGTGCGTGGCGAGGTGCTCGGTCCGCACCTCGTCCCGGCTCATCAGCTCGAGGATCTCCGGGATGTAGCGGTGCCCGTGCTGCTGGGCGCCGCGCAGGGTCAGTCCCTTGTTCATCACCGCGCCGAGCGGGAACTTGTCCACCAGACCGGCGAAGACGCCGAGGGTGAACACCGTCCCGCCCTTGCGGCAGGCGTAGATCGCCTCCCGCACCGCCGCGGGCCGGTCGGTCTGCAACCGCATCTGCTGCTTGACCTGGTCGTAGAGGTACTGCGGGCCCGGGGTGTGCGCCTCCATACCCACCGCTTCGATGCAGACGTCTGGTCCCCGGCCGCCGGTCACCTCGCGGAGCTCGGCCGCGACGTCGACCTTCTCGTAGTCGAGCGTCTCCGCTCCGATGTGCGTGCGGACCTGTTCCAACCGGTTGTCGTACCGGTCGATGACAACGACTCGCTCCGCGTCCATGAGCATCGCCGAGCGTGCGGCCATCTGGCCGACTCCGCCCGCACCCCACACCGCGACGACGTCGCCCGGCCGTACGTCGGCCAGGTGCGCTCCCGTCCAGCCGGTGGGTGCCGCGTCCGAGGCGAACAGCGCGCGCTCGTCGGAGACGTTGCCGGGGATGGCGAAGGCGCCCTGATCGGCGTACGGCACCCGGATGTACTGCGCGTGGCTGCCGGCATAGCCGCCCAGCGCGTGCGAGTAGCCGTAGCAGCCGCCGATCGACTGGCCCCACAGGGCCTCGGTGATTCCGGGGTTGGGATTGCCGTTGTCGCACAGCGACCACAAGCCCTGCCGGCAGTACCAGCACTGCCCGCAACTGGTGAACGAAACCACCACGACGCGGTCGCCCACCTGGTGCTTGGTGACGCCGCGACCGACCTCGGCAACAGTTCCCATGAACTCGTGGCCGAGCACGTCACCGGCGCGCATGGCGGGGATGTAACCGCCGACCAGGTGCAGGTCCGAGCCGCAGGTCGCGCTCAGCCCGACCTCCAGGATGAGGTCGTGGTCGTTCAGGATCGTCGGCTCCGGGACGTCCTCGACGCCGATCTCGTTGACTCCGCGCCACGTCACCGCTCTCATCGCACACCTGCCTTGGGCGCCGCCTTGGTCCACGACTCCAGGAACAGGCCTCCAGGGGTCGCCGTCCGCTTGCCGTGCGGGGCCGGATCTACCATCAGCACTTCGCCGACCTCGATCAGCTGCTTGGCCCGGCGGAGGGCCGACCTCAGGTTCGCGTCCGGGTCACTGCCACGGAGCCGGTGCAGCGCGCCGCCCGACGACGTCTCCCGGTCGCGGAGCCGGGCCGCCAGCTCAGTGCCTTTGCCGCCGGCGGCGGCGCGGACCCGGACCTCGATCCGGTCGCCGAACTTGGCGAGCGGAGCGGGTAGGTCGTCGAGGTCCAGATCGGCCGGGTCCCGAAACACCGTGACCGCGAGCCATCCGGACGTCGTACGGCTCGCTCCGGCCGGCCGGGCCGCGGACGGGTCGACGGCCGACCGCAGCTGCCGGACCAGCGTTCCGCCGGCACGCGCGGCCAGCGACGCCGCGCTCCCGATCGGCGAGTTCATGCCCGGCCTCCCGCTCCCGCCGACTGCGGAGCGTTCGCGAACTCCTGCACGATGCGTTCACAGAACGCCGGCAGGTCGTCCGGCGACCGGCTGGTGGTGATGTTGCCGTCGGTGACGACCTGCTCGTCCACCACCTCCGCCCCGGCGTTGCGCAGGTCGGTGCGGATGCTCGGCCACGAGGTCAGCCGACGGCCGCGCGCGACATCGGCCTCGACGAAGCTCCACGGGCCGTGACAGATCGAGGCGACCGGCTTGCCCGACTCGACGAAGTTCCGGACGAACTCCACCGCCGCGGGCTCCATCCGCAGCTTGTCGGGGTTGACCGTTCCGCCCGGCAGCAGGAGTGCCTCGTAGTCGTCGACCGACACCTTGCCGACCAGTTGGTCGACCACGAACGTGCCGGCGTCCTCGAGATCGTTGTTGCGCGCCTGGATCTCGCCGCTGGCGATGGAGACGACCTCGGTGACGGCACCGGCGTCGTCCAGTGCCTGCCGCGGCCGCTCCAGCTCGACCCGCTCCACTCCGTCGGCCGCGAGAATGGCGATCCGGCGGCCCTTGAGTACGGTCGTGGTCATCAGGCGCCCGTTCCGGCCATGGCCGGGTGCAGGACGACCTTGGTCCAGCCGTCGTCGCGGTTGTCGAAGTGCTCGTAGGCCTCCGGCGCCTGGTCCAGCGGCAGTTCGTGGCTCACGATGAACGACGGCTCGGCCTTGCCCCCGGCGATCAGGTCACGCAGCTGACGGTTGTACTTCTTCACCGGCGCCTGGCCGCTGCCGAGGTGCTGGCCCTTGAACCAGAACATGCCGTAGTCGAAGGCGAGTTTGCCCTGCTTGGCCAGCTCGTCGCCGGCTCCGGGGTCCTCGGGCACGAAGACGCCGACGCATCCGATCTTGCCGGTGAACCGTACCGAGCCGACCAGCCGGTTCATCGTCAGGTTGGGCTGCTCGTGACCGGCGGGGTCGTGCGCCTGGTAGCCGACGCACTCACAGCCGTTGTCGGCGCCCAGTCCCATCGTCTGGTCGAGCACGGCCTGGACCGGATCGACCTTCGAGTCGTCGATCGCGATCGCGCCGATGGACTCGGCCAGCCGCAACCGGTCCGGATGCCGGTCGACGACCATCACCTTGCTCGCCCCGCGAATGGTCGCCGACAGCGCGGCCATCAACCCGACCGGGCCCGCGCCGTAGATGACGGTCTGGTCGCCGGGCTTGACGCCGGCCATCTCCGTGGCGTGGTAGCCGGTCGGGAAGATGTCGGCGAGCATCACGTAGTCGGTCTGGCGCTCCTCGGCGTCCTCGCCCAGACGCAGACAGTTGAAGTCACCCCAGGGCACGCGCAGCAGCTCGGCCTGTCCCCCGCCGTACGGGCCCATGTCGGCGAAGCCGTACGCCGCGCCGGCCAGCTTCGGCTCGGGCTGGGCGGTCAGGCAGTAGTTCGTGAGCTGACGCTCGCAGTTCTTGCAGTGCCCGCACGCGATGTTGAACGGCAGCACGACCCAGTCGCCGACTCGCACCTTGTCGACGCCACCGCCGACCTCGACCACCTGCCCCAGGTTCTCGTGCCCGAACGAGCGGCCGGGCTCGAAGTCCGTCCGCCCTTCGTACATGTGCAGGTCCGAACCACAGATGTTCGCCGACGTGACCCGTACCAGGACATCGGTCGGCCGCTCGATCCGCGCGTCCGCCACCTCCTTGACGCTGACCTTTCCCGGTCCTACGTACACCACTGCCTTCATGCCGTCTCCCTCGTCGCGGATGCGTCGTACCGTCCTGACCTCATTACAGGCACCCCGGGCCCCGAACCGGTATCGGCAGAACTGCCGACATCGACGGCCTCGTTGGGCTTCCGGACCTCCACCTGTCTGCGTCGGTCCCGTTGTGGGTACCGGTCCGGCCGGATGTCCCGAGGGAGGGAGAGCCCCATGACGGGGCCGGCTTTGACGGCGGTCTGGTACGAGGCCGGTCTCTGGGGACTGCTCGCCGGTGGCGCCCTGGTCATCGGCGCTGCCGTCGCGTGGTTCCTCACCGTTCCCCGTGCGGTGGTCGCCGGCATCATGGCCTTCGGCGCCGGGGTCCTGATCTCGGCGCTGGCCTTCGACCTCGTCGACGAAGCCGAGTCGATCGGCGGGCTGCGGCCCACGGTCGTCGGGTTCCTGGCCGGGGCCGCCACGTACGTCGCCGCGAACGTCGTACTGTCCCGGCGTGGAGGACGGCACCGCAAGCGATCCGAGGACCAGCAACCCTCGGAGGAGGAGCAGAAGGGCAGCGGCGCCGCGATCGCCGTCGGCGCGCTGCTCGACGGCATCCCGGAATCGGTGGTCCTCGGCCTGTCGCTGCTGAACGGCGAGGGGGTCGGAGTCTCCGTGCTGGTCGCGATCTTCATCTCCAACCTGCCCGAAGGGCTGTCCAGCGCCGCCGGGATGAAGCGGAACGGCCGGTCGGCGAGCTACGTCTTCGGGGTGTGGGGCGGGATCGCGATCGCCGGCGGGCTCGCGGGGATGGTCGGGGTGGTTCTGCTCGACGGCGCGGCGCCGGCCACCGTCGCCGTCATCACCGCCGTCGCCGCGGGCGCGATCCTCGCCATGATCGCGGACACGATGATCCCCGAGGCGTTCGAGCGCACGCATCTCTACACCGGGCTGATCGCCACCGTCGGTTTCATCACCGCCTTCACGGTCGAACGACTGGGATAGCACGGAGACGGCTGCCGGCCCCGCACAGTCGTCTCCGCGATGCGACCGTCAGCGGGAGAAGTGGGTGACGACCCGGTCCAGACGCACGCCGTCGACGGTCAGGTCGACCTGCTCGTTGAGGAACGCGACCAGCCCCATGACCGGGCGCAGCGCGACCGTGGGGAAGTCGTACGACCACGCGAGGTCGGGCTCGTCCCCCACCGACCAGTACTCACCCGTGCGGCCCTTGTACGGGCACTGCGCTCGCGTCGGGCTTGGAGTGAGGTGCTCGAAGTTCACGGTGTGCCGGGGGAAGTAGTACCGGGTCGGCAGCCCCGTCTCGAACACCATCACCGTCGCGTCGGACTCGGCGAGGACGATCCCGTCGAGCTCGACCCGGACGCGTCGCGACGAACGCATCGGATCGACCCGGTGGTACGGGCTCCTGGGATGCACCCAGACCTGGTCGTCCTCCTCGAACCAGGCGTCCATCGCGTCCCACTCGAACGTCACCCGGCCGGGGACCAGCCCGTCGTCGTACAGGCGCGCCCGTCCGTGACCGGCTTCGTGGATCCGGGCCAGACCACGATCCTGCTGCTCGATCTCGCCGGTGTCCCGCAAGACTCCGTCCGCCACGTCCTCGACGGGAATGTAGTACGCCGGGTAGCCCGGCCATTCCCACAGGTGGAGCGCGTTGGTGGTGTCGACGACTGTGCGGTTCGCCAGAGTCGCCCTGATCCGGCGCGGCACCGGCGCGGTGTGGTCGACCGGCACGATCATCGGCGGGAAGTCGGTCACGGCAGCGGCCTCGTGCTCGTAGGGATCATTTGGAGTGGAGCACCCCTCGAAGCGTCTGGACGGCTTGCGCGGTCGCGGCCGTGCTGGCCGCGGTGTGGCGAACGGGGTTGAGCATCATGAAGTCGTGCAGCGTGTTGTTGTAGCGGACGCTCGTGGTGTGGACGCCCGCCGCGACGAGCTTGCGGGCGTACGCCTCGCCCTCGTCACGCAGTACGTCGTTCTCGTCCACGACGACGAGCGCCGGCGGCAGTCCCGCGAGATCGTCGAGACTCGCGCGCAGCGGTGAAGCGGTGATCTCGGCGCGGGTCGCGAGGTCCGGCAGGTACGCGTCCCAGAACCACGCCATCGCCTTGGCCGTCAGGTGCCGCCCCTGGGCGAACTCGCGGTAGCTGTCGGTGTCCTGCGCGGCGTCGGTCACCGGGTAGTAGAGCGACTGGTGGACGAAGGTGACGTCGCCCCGCTGCTTGGCCAGGAGGGTGAGGGCCGCCGTCATGTTCCCGCCGACCGAGTCGCCCGCGATCGCCAACCGCGCCGGGTCGAGGTTCTCGCTGTCGCCGTCCCGGACGATCCACTGCGCCGTGGCGTAGGCCTGCTCGATCGCGACCGGGTACCGGGCCTCCGGCGACCGGGTGTACTCGACGAAGACGACCGCCGCGCCGGCGCCGACGGCCAGTTCGCGGACGAGGCGGTCATGGGTCCCGGCGTTCCCGAGGATCCAGCCGCCGCCGTGCACGTACAGCACGACCGGCAGCACGCCTTCCACGCCGACAGGTTTGACGATCCGTACGGCGACGTCGCCGACCGGCGCGGCGACCGTGATCCACTTCTCGTCGACCTCGGGCAGCTCGACCGGCTCCGCCTGGACGCTGTCCAGCAGCGCCCGCGCGCCGTCCACTCCCAGCTCGTACAGCAACGGCGGCTGCGCCGCGGCGTCGGCGAAGTCCTGCGCTGCGCTTTCGAGAACGTGTTCGCTCATCGACTGCATCCTCTCGTCCGGCCTCGAGCCCGTCAGCCGGTGCCGGCCGCGAGCCTGTTCACGCATCAAGACCAGACAGCAGCCGTCGTTGTGACCGAGCCGCCGCGCTCCGGGCGAGGCACGATCAGGAAGGCCGGTCCCATGCCTGCCGGGCGTAGCGATGCGTCAGTCGGAAGTCTCGTCCGCCTGATCTGCCGACAGGGCCGCGATGCGCCGGCGGAGTCGGCGTGGCTGGGCCAGCACGAACACGAAGACCGCCACCCCGCACAGCGGCAGGACCGCGCCCCACCATCTGCCGTCGCCGTCGAGGAGGTTCAGCACCGCGCTCAGGACCAGGAAAACCGATCCGACGACGAGCGTCACCCGGACCCATCGGGCCTCGCTCTGCGCCAGCTGCCGACGGGCGAACACCACCGCGGCCGCACGGACCGCCGGATCGCTCGGCACCTGGCCACGCTGGGCAGCGCGCAGTGCGACGCCGCGTTGGTTCCGGTCCAGCCCGTCGCCGTCCACCGGCGCCAGCAGACGCTTGGTCCTCCGGCTGACCAGTCCCATCAGGATCCCGAACGCCGGCGCGGTGACCGCACCGGCGACGAGCGCGGAAGTCCAGCTCTCATCCGCCACCACTCTCACCGCCAGGCCGAACAGGACGCCGTACAGGAGTCCCGCGATCAGACCGGACAGCCAGCTGGGAGCATCGAGAAGGTAGTTGCGCACAGTGCATCGTCGCCGATCCAGGGGGCTCGGTCCCCCGTTGTCGGCGTGGTTGCACCTATTGCCACGCGAAAGGCCTAGTTCGGCAGCATTCCCAGCCAGGCATCGGCGAGGGTGGTGAACTTCGCGATCGCCACCGCACAGACCATCACCTGTACGACGGTCAGCGCGACCAGCGCGGTCGTTCCGCGCCAGTGGTTCGCGGACGGGGGTGCTGTGATCGCCGCGACTCTCTTGACCGTGTTCGATCCGTGCAGACCCAGCGCCGGCGCCGGGCCACCGGAGCCCGCCAGGGACGCCTTCGCGACCGCGCGGGCGACCACCTTCCGGTCGCCGACCTCGGTGGCGGCGTCCTCGTCGGCGGCGCGCTCGACGAGGTAGGTCACCAGGGTCGTGAGCCGGGACAGCAGCGGATTCATGGCCGCCGAGTACGCCGCGATCGCCACCAGTTGGTGGTGGTGCCGCTCGAGGTGGGACTGTTCGTGCGCGAGCAGGACCTGGCGCTCATCGCCGGTGAGTAGTTCGAGCATCCCGGAGGTGACGAGCACGTGGCCGGGCCGTCCGGGGATCGCGGCCGCGAACGGCTCGGGCAGGTCGGCGACCGCCAGCCCGGCGTACGGCGAACCGATCGCCTGCAGCTCATGGACGACCCGATGACGGCGTACGAGCTCGCGGACCAGACGGATCAAGCCGGCCATGAGAAGCGCAGCCGCGATCAGCCCCAGCCAGTCAGGGACCGGCTCGGGAAGGCCCAGCTCCGGGCGGTCGTCGAAAGCGGACAGTGGCGGCAGGTCGTCGAACAACTCAACGACAGCAGCGTCAGGCTGCACGTGCACGCCAACGCGGCGACGGTGACTCCGGTTGTCGCGAGACGAACGGCGGCGGTCGGACGGAGCAGCCCCGCCATGCGTCCCGCCGCCAGCGGGAACAGCACGCTCAACACGAGCGGCAGATAGACCCACACCCTCACGACTCGTCCCCCGTCCTGTCCGACAGCCAGTCCCGGAGGATCCTCGCCTCGTCGTCGTCGAGCACCGAGGCGAACTCGCGCAGGACCTTCGCCCGGTCCTCGACGCCGCTCAAGGTCGTCCGTAGTTGTGCCGCGGCCGACGAGGCCTCGTCCTTGGTCGGCCAGTAGACGTGCGCGCGGCCGCGTTCGGCCCGTTCGACCAGGCCCTTCACCGTCAGCCGGGTCAGGATGGTCTGCAGCGTGTTGTAGGCCAGCCCGCCGCCGATCGCCGCCTGGACCTCCGACGTCGACAAGGGCGTGCGGGAGGCCCAGAGAGCGGCCATCACCTGCGCCTCCAGCTCTCCGGCACCTCGCCGCACGCCCTTGTCGGTCACGAGGGATCAGCCGTCGTTCTCAGCCGACGGAATCACCGCACCCGGTACGTCGGCCGGGGCGAAGATCCTGCTCTCCCCCGGGTACGGCGTCGACCAGTCGTGGGCCTGGTACCAGTCGAAGTGGTTCATCTGGGCCGGGTTCGCGAAGTCCGCGCGGGCATCGGACCCGGTGAGCTTCTGCTGCGTCTTCCAGCTGTCCCATTGCGCCGCGACGTCGTGCTGAGCAGCCGGTACGACGGCCTTCGGCGCGGGCGCCGCGTTCGGGTTCTGCGCGGCGGGCACGTCGGCACCGCACGGCGGCGGCGTCGGCAGCCCGGCGGTCAGCGACGTCCGGTTCGGCACCACCCGGAACGGCGTGTAGTCGGGCGTCTGGGTGAACGCCCCGGCCATCGGCGTGGCCGCGGTGTCCTTCTGGTTCATCGGCTTGATCCCGAGGATCTGCTCGATCGTGCGGATCATCGTGATCTGCGTGTAGTAGCGGCTGTCGACGACACCGTGCCGGGCGTACGGGCTGATGATCTGGATCGGCGCCCGGTGGCCGTCGACGTGGTCCGTGCCGGCCTGGGAGTCGTCCTCGACGACGAAGATCGCCGAGTCCTTCCAGTACTTGCTGTGTGAGATCTCGTCGACGATCTTGCCGGTGGCCAGGTCGTTGTCGGCCACCTGCGCGGCACCGCTCGGCGGCCCGCCGGTGTGGTCGCTGGACAGCCAGAACATGTTCAGGTTGGCCGGCCCCTTCTTCTCGAACTCCCGCTTCCAGATCTCGTAGCGGTACTGGTCCGGCACGTCGGTGTCGAACTTCGGGAAGCCGGGCAGCGAGACGTCGTTCAGCGACGGGATCGGCGACGACGACACCATCGGGTACGCCGTCTGCTGACCGGTCGCGGCCATGTTCTTCGTGTCGCAGTACAGGTTCTGCCAGGTCGCCCCGGCCGGCTTGGAGAGGAACTGCTGGAACTCGCCGAAGTCGCGCACGGTCTTGCCGGCAGCCTGCGCGCCGGTCCAGATGAAGCCGGTCCGCTGGTGGCCGAGGGCGTCGTCCTCGGTGTCGTAGCTGCGCAGGTACTCGCCGGCCGAGGACTCGGTGTATTCGGGGTTGTCGGCCTGCATCAGCCAGTTGTGGCCCTCGGCGGAGTTCGTGCCGACGTCGTACGTGTTGTCGTACAGGCCGAACTGCTTGGTCATCGCGTGCTGGTTCGGCGTCACGTTCTCGCCGTACTGCGCGAGCGCCGGGTCGCCGTTGCCTTCGGCGATGTCACCGAACAGCTGGTCGTAGGTCCGGTTCTCCTTGACGATCAGGAAGACGTGCTTGATCGTCGACGGGTCACCGATCCGGACCGGCACCGGCACCGGCTTCTTCTTGGCCTGGCCCTTGTTCGCGGTCTGCGCCGCGTTCTTGGTCCAGCCGTTCTGCTGGAAGACCGTCGCCGTCTGGGCCTTGATCGTGTGGTCGTCGGGCAGCCGGAACCTGGTCAGGCTCGACGTCGTGTCGTGCGTGCCGTGGCCGGCGGCGGTGGTGTCCCGCCGGGCGTCGACACCGCGGGTGTTGGAGACCACGACGTCCTTGCCGACGGTCGTGATCTCGGCCGGGAAGTAGTCCGTCGGCAGCAGACCGACGTAGCTGACCGGCTCGAGGGCGTTGCGGTACTTGTAGACGGCGACCGCGTTCGCGCGGCCCAGCGTCACCAGCAGGTGGCCGTCGTCGGTCAGGGTCACGCCGTTGGGCTCGTAGCCGACTGACGCCTCTGTCCACGGCTGCGTGGCGATGGTCTGCGTCACCTTGCCGCGCTTGGTGTCGATCACGGACACGGAGTTCGTCGCCGTGTTCGTGACGAACACCGCGCCGTTCCGGCTGTAGAGCGCGGTCGGGTGCAGTCCCACAGCGATGCTCGCCGGAGTCGCGGCAGGCTTGGCCAGGTCGATCACGCTGACCGTGCCGGTGGTGGTGGCCGCGGTGATCTGCGAGGCGGGCACCTGCGTGCCGTACGAGTTGATCGTCGGCTCGCCGGGCTTGGCCGGGCGGCCGCCCTCGTTGCTGACGTACAGCTTCGAGCCGACCTGGAGCAGGTCGCGCGGCGCGTTGCCGACGGCCCAGCTCTGCTTGATCGTGCCGGTCGCCGTGTCGATCGCGACGACCCGGTTCTGGCCGTTGACGGCGGAGTACACGGTCGAGCTGTCGGCCGAGAAGACGGCCTCGCCGGCCAGCGCGTGCTTCGCGCCGTCGGCCGCGATCGTCACGAAGGCCGGGTCGGCGAGCGAGCCGTCCGCCTTGACGGTGAACCGGCGGTAGCCGTCGGTCTGCCCGAGCCACAACTGCGTGCCGTCGGGCGAGTACGTCGGGCCCTCCTGGCCGATGTCGTTGCCCGGGATCTTCAGGTCCGCGGCGGCGTTGTTGCCGACGTACTGCTGGACCTTCCAGTTCTTCAGGTCGACGACCGTCAGCGCCATCCCACCGTCGGTGATCGACGCGGCCAGGTGGCTGCCGTCGGGGCTGACCGTCGACGACATGATCTTGCCCTTCTGCAGCAGAAGGCGGTCGCCGTACGGCGCGATGTACTGGTCACTGGAGACGACCTGGCCGTCACCGGTCACCTGGCCGACGCGGTCGGTACCGAACTGCGTGGTCGACGCGACGGCGGTCCCGGCCAGGGCGACGGCGAGCGTCGTCGTACCGGCGGTCACGACGGTCGCGCGTCGGCTGAGGCGCCGACCGAGGAGGCCTGACCGGCCCTCCTTGTCACGCCTGCGGCGTGTTACCTGCATGGGGTTGGTCCCTTCAGGGGGTGGACGGAAGCAGTTCGACCAAGCCGTCGAACTGCCAGAGCGGGTTCGGCTCGTCGTCGTTGGAGGTGCGGACCAGGAAGTAGCCGTTGACTTCCTTCGGGCCGTCGCCGTCGGCGACGTACCGGCCGACCGGATTGATGTCGAGTTGGTAGATCGCCGAGCCGGCCGCCTCGACGCCCGGCACGTGCCAGGACACGACGCAGCGCCAGTCGTTGCCGGGTCCCTCTGCGGCGACCTGGTCGCCGCCCTTGGTGCAGGCGGCCGAGGTCTGCAACTGCTCCTCGGTGACGGCCGGACGGTTCAGCCGCTGGGTCTGCAAGCGGTAGAGGTGCGCGAACTCGGTCGCGAGAGCCTGCTGGACCTTGGCCTGGTCGATGCCGGATCCGGTCGCCCCGGTTGCCGGTACGACGACCGCGGTGGTCAGGCCGAACAGGACGACGAGCGGCAGCGCGCCCGCGACGAGGGCCAGGCGGCCGGAACCGTCGTGGGACGGGTTGGTGAAGTCGCGTCGTACGAAGAGGAAGTACGCCAGGCCCGTCGCGACCACGGCCCAGACCAGGCTCACCACGATGCCGATCAGGAGCGGTTCCAGCTGCCCGGGGCTCGTGAAGAGACCGTTCCAGCTGATGAATCCGTAACCAGGCAAGGCAAGTCGTACGGCGACCGGTACCGGCAGCATCTGGATGATCTGCATCGCCAGCGCGACCAGCGCCGGCAGCAGCAGTCCCATCGGCGACCGCCCGAGCGCGACCGATCCGAGCAGGCCGATCGCGGCCAGTGCCAGCGTCGGCGCCAGCGCGCAGGCCCAGGCGAGCAGGACCTTGCCGGCCGCGTCTCCGGGCGACAGCAGGTGGCCGTCGAGACCGGTCAAGGTTCGGTTGCCGACGACAACAATGCCGCTGATCGCGCTCGACGCGACCAGGCCGACGACGAGCAGCAGGATCACCGTGAGACTGGCGAGCGCCTTCGACACGAAGATCCGGCGCGGTGACCGTACGGCGACCAGCAGGTGCCGCCAGGTCCCCAGCCGGTCCTCGGAGGCGAACACGTCACCGGCGACCAGCGAGGTCAGCAGCGGCAGCGCCCACGAACCCGAGAACCCCAGCAGCACAAGGGGTCCGGCCCACCCGGTGGCGTGCATCCAGCGCCCGAACAGGGTGTCGACCGGCAGCGAGGCCTGCTGGCTGACCACGGCGACGAACACCGCGGGCGCGATCCAGCACGCGATGATCAGCAGCCGGACCCGCCACTGCGACACGAGCTTGACCAGCTCGAACCGGTAGCCGCGGGCGACCGAGACCCGGTGGATCTCGGGAGCTTCGGCTCCTGCTTCGGCGACTGTCGCGGTCATCGGTCGGTCTCCTCTTCGTCCTGCTCGGTCAGCGCCAGGAACGCGGCCTCCAGCGGTGACACCACCGGAGCGAGCTCGCGCACCGCGATGTCCGCCTGCACGAGCCGCTTCACGAGCTCGTCCAGCCCAGGCACCGGCCCGGACACCACCAGTACGTCGTCGCTGCTGTCGCCACCGAGCCGGATGCCGTCGACGGCGCCGGCCACCGTCCGCGCCGCCCGCGGGTCGGAGGTGACGATCCGGTAGTCCAGTTCGCTGTTCTCACCGGCCAACTTGCTGAGCGGCCCGGAGAACGCGACCCGTCCGGTCGACAGGATGGTGACCTCGTTGCACAGCGCCTCGACGTCGTCCATCCGGTGGCTCGACAGCACGACCGCGGCGCCGTCCGCGGCCAGCCGCTTCAGTACGCCGTACACGTGCTTCTTGCCGGCCGGATCGAGACCGTTCGACGGCTCGTCGAGAATCAGCAGCCGGGGCTGGGTGAGCAGCGCGGCCGCGAGACCGAGGCGCTGGCGCATGCCGAGCGAGAAGCCGCGGGTGCGGTCGTTGGCGACATCGGTGAGCCCGACCTGCGCGAGTACGTCGTCGATCCGCTGCCCCATCGCCGCGTCACCGCGGAGCGCCGCCAGCGTCGCGAGGTTCTGCCGGGCCGTCAGCGACGGGTAGAGCCCGGGGCCGTCGACGAAACCCGCGACACCTTCCGGCACCGCGAGCGCGCGGCCGACCGGCGTACCGAGGATCTCGAGACTGCCGCTGTCGGCGACAGCGAGCCCGAGCAGCAGCCCCAGCAGCGTCGTCTTCCCCGCGCCGTTCGGTCCGACCAGACCGTGGATCTGTCCGGCCGGCACCGTCAGCTCGACACCGTCGAGCGCGACGACCTCACCGAAGGTCTGTTCGATCCCACGAGCACGGACAGCGAGCGGTGTGTCCATGGTTCCCTTCCTGGCGGACGTGACCAGGAAACATTAGGCGCGAATACATCCCCCGCCGGAGACAGCCAGTTGAACAGCTGGGGAACAGACCTACACCTTGTAGGAGCCGGCTCAGTGGTGGGTGGCGGTGAGGGTGGTGGCCTCGATGGTGCCGTCGATGAGACTGTTCGCGACGGTGGTGAGTTGCAGGTGGTTGCGTCGGGCGTGGGCGCGCATCAGGCCGAACGCGTCGTCGAGGCTGATGCGGGCACGTTCGGACAGGACCCCCTTGGCCTGCTCGAGCAGGATGCGGCTGTTCAGCGCGGACTGCAGCTGCTCGGCCAGCACCTCGCCTCGCCGTACGGTGCGCTCCTGCAGGAGCCCGACGGTGGCGATGTCGCACAGCGCCTGACCGAGGTCGACATCGCTGCCGCTCAGGGTGGCCTGTTCGATGCAGAAGAGGTTCAGTACGCCGATGACCTGACCGCGCAGCCGCAGCGGGAGGGCGTGGGTGGAACGGTAGCCGACGGCGATCGTCGCGGCGCGGAACCGTGGCCAGCGCTCCTCGACCTCGTGCAGGTCGACGTTCACGATCTGCTCGCCCGTCGAGTAGCAGTCCAGACACGGACCCTCGTCGGCCTGCAGGACGAACAGCTCCAGGAGCTTGGCCTGTTCGGTGGTGGAGGCCATCACGTGCAGCACTCCACGCGGGTCGGCCAGGATCAGGCTGGCGGCATCGGCCTGCAGCAGTTCGACGCTGCGCTCACACAGGGTGTGGAGCAGCTCGAGGACGTCGTAGTCGTCGACCAGGGTGTCCGCGAGCTCCACGAACACCTCTCCGAGGCGTTTCTCCCTGCTCATCTGATGCCGCCTTTCCTGGTCGAGGCGATGCGCACGCGCGCGATGCAGGTTCTACTCATGATGGTCGTCCTCGGGGTGAAAGGTCACCTTCCGGGCGACCACGTCCTGGGCAAGTTCGAGCAGCGGGCGCTCCTCGGCGTACGCGCGGGCCCGGAGCAGCAGCAGGGCCTCGTTCAGGCCGACCGACGCCTGGACCATGACGATGCCGGTCGCCTGGTGAATGGGCCGATGGCTGTCGGCGGCGTCGACGAGCTGGGGATGGAGCCCACCGGGCGAGGTGCTGTGCTGCAGGTCGAGCAGAATGGTGGCCGCGGCGGCGGCGTGGTCGAGCGCTTCGGCGAGTTGCAGGTTGTCGAGCGGTCCGACGGAGTCCCGGTAGAGATCGAGTACGCCGAGCCGGATGGCGCCGATCTGCAGCGGGAACGCGAAGATCGCCGCGATCCCGGACTCGGTCGCGGCCGGCACGAACCCCGGCCAGCGCGCGTTCGCCTGGGCGAGATCGTGCTCCAGCACCGGCCGGCGCTCGTGGAAGGCGTTCAGGCAGGGACCTTCACCGAGCGTCTGCTGCAGGTTCTCCATCACCGCGGCGGGTCCGTCGGTGGCAGCGAGGGTTCCGCCGTGGCCTGCCGGTGTCATCAGCGCCAGTCCCGCTCCGCTGACCGGGACCGACCTGGTCACCGACGCGCACAACCTCGACCAGACGGTGTCACCTTCGCGACCGGCCTGATCCGGCTGCTCGAAGTCCACCACCTCGAGCAGGATCTGCTGCACGCGCAACGACGTCACTGCCTCACAACCGCCCTGGGCCGGTACTCGCGCGCCATGAACGGCAGACCGTGGCACGGTCTCGACGTCGCCTGCTCATGGTGCCCGCGCCGGCGATCTTCAACCGAACGCCACACCGGTGCCGTCAATGTCGGCGGCCTCCAACTCTCTCAACCCGGCGCACAACAGCACCGCCACGTCCCGAACGGGCAGGTCGAACAGGTCGGCGACGTCGTCGATCGTGTGTTCCCCGCACTGCACGAGCGCGACGGCCGCGCGCTGCTGCCGGGCCGGCTCGGAGTCCTCCGGAAAGCCGGTCGCGGACAAGTAGATCTGCCGGGCGAGTTCACGCCGCAGATTCCCACCAACAGCCGCCGAGGGCTCGGTGCAGGTGCGGGCGACGACTTCGACCACGACATCCTCGGCACGGCTCGAGTCGCCCAGGATGGCGCGCGCCAGACCGAACAGTGCGCCACCGTGACGGTCACAGAGCTGACCGACAGCCCAAGCGTCTCCGTCTCCTGCGGCGTCGAGCAGGGCACGGCCGTCGATCGCCGATCCACTGTTCTCGGGTGTGGCAGGAGCCAGAGAGTTGCGAGCTGGTGCAGACATTCGAACCCCCAGATGAGCACTCCAAAGAGCGCCGCCGGGGTCTTGGGCAGCGATTGCTGTAGTGACGACGTACCCGCAGCTCGTCTGCGGAAACAGTTCGATCTTATGCGCCCTGAGTGATTTGACCTAGGCTCGGGGTTCTCGAAGTGCCCAACCGGCGCTGGGTGCTTCGACATGCCTGGGGAGGAGCGGACCCATGACGGACCAAGCCGGGAGCTTCGGCGACATGGCCATGCACCTGCACAATCAAGTGGGGGTCCTGGCCACGGTCGAAGCCGTCCTCCAGTTCGCCGTCGAGGCACTCCACTACGACAGCGCCTCGGTGATGCTCATGCGCCGGCGGCGCCCCGAGACGGTCGCCGCGACCGATCCGCTGGTCACCGTCGCGGATCAGCTGCAGATCGACGTCGGCGAAGGTCCCGGCCTGCAGGCGATCGCGGACGGCGTCCCGGTGCTCGTCAAGGACACCGTCACCGACGATCGCTGGCCGCGGTGGGCGCCCGGCGCGGCCGCGAACGGAATCCGGAGCGCGCTGGCGATCCGGTTGTCCACCGCGACCTCCGTCAGCGGAGCACTGAACCTGGTGTCGTCCCAGCCGTCCGTCTTCGGTGAGGGAGACCTCGAGGCGGCCCAACTGCTCGCGCTGCACGCCTCGATCGCGATCGCCTCCTCGCGCACCGAGGAATCTCTGACCGACGCCATCGATGCCCGTAAGGTCGTCGGCCAGGCCGTCGGGCGCCTGATGGAGCGCTACGGGATGGACGCCGTCCAGGCGTTCGCCGTACTTCGGCGCTACTCCCAGGACCGCAACCAGCGCCTCCAGACCGTCGCGGAGCACGTCATCGCCACCGGCCACCTCCCGGAGTAGCGGGGATTCAGCCTGGGCACAGGAAACCCACGAGGGCCTGATCGCGTACGCGATCAAGCAGCTTGAGGTCCCGCTGTTCAGCCCAGTAGCACCGGGGCCGCACCCACCGGCGGCGCATGATCGGACTGGGTACCGGCACGCCATGAAACTTCTCCGGCGTGCTCTGTCCGCTCTCCCGGTCGGCCTTCTCGCCGTCGCTGTCGCCGTGATCGGCCTGATCGCCGTCGCGCCGACGGACAGCGCGTTCGGCTCTCCGACGTCGACCACCCAGCCGGTCGCGGACACCCCGACTCCCACCGCGCCCGCCGCGAACCCACCAGGCTCCGCCGACGGAGACCCGAGCGACTGGTCCGGCATGCGCTGGCTCTTCCTCGGCCTGCTGATCCCCGTCCTGCTCATCGGCGGCGTCATCCTCGCCAAGCGACGCTCCCGGGCCTCCACCGACAGGCCTCGCCGTGGCTGACCAGACGTTCCGTCAGGGCGACAAGGTGGAGTGGGACAGCCACGGCGGGACGGCACGTGGAACGGTCGAGAAGAAGATCACCGAACGGACCCACGCCGGCAAACGCACCGTCGACGCCTCCCCCGAGGAACCGCAGTACCTGGTCCGCAGCGAGAAGTCCGGCCGGACGGCGGTGCACAAGCCGTCGGCCTTACGCCGTACCAGCGACTGAGCCCGGCTTCGAGCACAGCCCGAGCGACGGACCGACCCGGCCGGGGCGGCGGGGGCGGCCGGCGCACGCTCTCGAAGCGACCTGGGTGAGCGTGCTCAGCGTCGCGGAACGCGGGCGTGGAGGAGCGCCGCGCGCGCCGCGTTGGAGCCGCAGGCGCCGTGGACTCCGCCGCCGGGATGAGCGGAGGCCGACGCCAGATACAGGCCCTTGACCGGGGTTTCCGCGCGGCCGAGGCCTGGGATCGGGCGGAAGACGAGTTGCTGGTGGAGCGCCGCGGTACCGCCGTTGACCGCGCCGCCCACGAGGTTGGCGTTGCGGGACTCGAGGTCGGCCGGCGCGAGAATCCGTCGCCGGATGATTCGGCTGGTGAAGCCGGGCGCCGCGCGTTCGACCTGGTCCTGGATGCGGTCGGCGAAGCGTTCGACCTCGTCGGGGCTCCAGGCGCCGGTGAAGTCGGCGTCGCCGCGGACCTGGTGCGGGACGTGCGTGTAGGCCCAGACCGCCTCAGTCCCGGCGGGCGAGCGGGTGGGATCGGCGGTCGTCATCTGCCCCATCAGCAGGAACGGCTCGTCCGGGACCCGCCCGGCAGCGATCTGCCCCGCGGCCAGGCTCAGCGAGTCCACCGAGTCCGCCAGATGCACCGTCCCGGGCGACGCCGACGGCGTCTCCCGCCACGGGATCAACCCGTCAAGCGCCCAGTCGACCTTCACCGTGCCCGGATCCCACTCGAACCCACGCATCGCCCGCTTCACACGCGCCGGGACCGCGTCGGCCGGCAGCAGTTCGCCGTACAGGGCGGGCGCCGACACGTCAGCCAGCACAGCACGCCGTACGGGCAAGCGCTCGTCCGCTGTCCGTACGCCGGTCACGCGCCCACCGCTGACCTCCAGGCCGGTGACCCGCTCGCCACACCGGATCACCCCGCCGCGAGCCTCGAACCGCCGAGCCAACGCCTGGCTCAGCTGCCCCGCCCCACCCCGCGGCACCGGATACCCGAACTGCTGCCCGAGCATCACCAGCAGCCACCCCATCAGCCCGGAGCCGGCGCCTTCCGGGCTGATGTCCGCGTGCTGCGCGTTCGTTGCCAACAGCATCTTCGCCGCGTCGCCCTGGAACGTCCGGTCCCCCAGCGACCGCACCGACGAGGCAAGCAACCGGATCCGTTCCAGTCCTCGCCGCCCGAGCAGATGCCGTACGAGCGCGGCGCCGGAGCGCACCGGCGGGAACGGGTCGAGCAGCAGTCCGACCATCCCGCGCTCGATCCGCCGCCAGTCGTCGTACATCTCCAGCCAGCTCTCGCCGTCACCGGGCGCCATCCGATCCAGCGCGGCGGCGGTGTCCAACGGGTCGTTGTGCACGATCGCCCAGCCACCGTCGGTCATCGGATTGCCGACCGGAGCGGGCGCGTTGGACCACTCCAGCCCCCAGTCCTGCAGCTCCAGCGCCCGGATCGTCGGTGAGACCGCGGCCAGCGGGTAGAACGAGCTGAACGTGTCGTGGACGAACCCGTCCGCCACGTCCTCGGCGCTGCGGACCGCGCCACCGACCTGGTCGTTCGCCTCGAGCAGGACCACCTCCCAGCCCTGGTCGGCGAGCAGGTTGGCCGCGACCAGCCCGTTCGGGCCGCCGCCGATCACGATCGCGTCTGTCATGGCGCTCCGGTGTCCACGATCGGTCGGCTCATGCGCGGTGGGTACTGGTCAGGGATGAGCGAGAACGAGTGCATGATCCACGCGTCCGTCGACGACGTGTTCGCTGTCCTGACCGACGGCTGGTCGTACGCCGGGTGGGTGGTCGGTGCCTCCCGGGTGCGTGACGTGGACGAGGAGTGGCCACAGCCCGGTTTCAGCATCCATCACTCGGTCGGGAGCTGGCCGTTCCTGCTCGACGACACCACGAGCGTCGAGGAGTACGTCCCGCTGATGTTCCTGCGCCTGCGGGTCCGCGCCTGGCCGACCGGCGAGGGCCGGGTCGAGTTCGAGGCGACCGAGAAGGACGGCGGCTGCCACCTGGTGATGCGCGAGCACGCCGTCAAGGGACCGGCCGCGCTGATCCCCCAGGTCGTGATCGACCCGGTGCTGAGCCTGAGGAACACCGAGACCCTGCGCCGGCTGCGGCTCATGGTCGAGGGACGCCAGACGTGATCGTCGCGATCACCGGTGCCTCGAGCGGCATCGGCCGGGCCGCTGCTCTCGCGCTCGCGGAGCGCGGCGACACCGTCGTACTGGCCGGACGTTCCCGGACCAGCCTCGATCGGGTCGCCGCCGAGTGCCGCGAGCTCGGCGGCGACGCCGTCGTCGCACCGACCGACGTGTCGGACCCCAAGCAGGTCGAGGTGCTGGTGGACCTGACCGTCGCGCGGTGCGGGCGCATCGACGTACTGGTGCATTGTGCGGCGGTGATGGCGTACGGCGAGTTCACGCAGGTTCCGCCCGAGGTCTTCGAACGCGTCCTGCGCGTCGACATCGACGGCACCGTCAACGTCGCCCGTACGGCGCTTCAGCGCTTCACCGACCAGGGCGGCGGACACCTGATCCTGCTCGGCTCGGTGATCGGCAAGATGGCGCCGCCGTACATGAGCTCGTACGTGATGAGCAAGTGGGCCGTCCACGGCCTGGCCCGCGCGCTGCAGGCGGAGGTCCGGTCGATCCCCGGCGTCGACGTCAGCCTGGTGTCCCCCGGCAGTATCGACACGCCCGTCTACCAGCGCGCCGGCAACTACATCGGCCACGTGGGCCAGCCGCCCCCGCCGGTCAGCGACGTCGACAAGGTCACGAAGGCGATCCTGTCCGTGATCGAGCGCCCGCGCCGGGACCTCTCGGTCGGCCCGGCCAACGCGCTGATGGTCTTCGGCTTCCGCTTCGTCCCGGCCGCGTACGACGTACTGGTCGTCCCGCTGATGAAGCGGCTCGGCCTGTCCCGCACCCCGACCGAACCCACTCCGGGCAACGTCTTCGACCCCAGCTGATCGTCCCGCGGAGGTTCCGGCCGGTCTCGTCCGGAACCTCCCTCGTTCAGATCAGTTCTGAGTGCCTGCCTGCTTCACCGTGTCGGCCGAGCTCTTCGACTCGCCGGCAACGTGCTGCGCGGCCTCGCGACCGTCATCAGCGACGGACGTCGCCGCCTCCGTCGCGGTCTCGCGAACGTGCGAAACGGCTTCCTGGGCAGGCTCCTGGAGGTTGTCCTTGGCCTCCTGCATCAGATGCGTCGCCTGCTCCTTGACCGGCCCCGCGGCCTTGTCCTTCGCCTCGTGCGCCAGTTCGCGTTCCTTGGTCGAGGCCGGCAACGCAGCCGCGACCATCCAGCCGGCGGCGAACGCCACCAGGCCCGCGGCGAGCGGAGCGCCACGCGTCTGCGCCCGAGCCCGTTCCGGCGCCGAGGTCACCGCGCCGCCTACCGCACTCCCCGCGTCGGAAACCGACGAGGCCGCCGAACCCGCCGCGTCGCTGACCGTCGTACCAGCTGAATCTGCCGAACCCATCAGGTGCTCCTTCATCTGGCCGAGGCCACCGCGGACGCGGTCGACCCTGCGCCCGACAGCCGCGCTCGGGCTGACCTTCTCGGTCAGGGCGTTCACGTCACGGCCGAGGTCGCGCCGGGTGTTCTCGATGTCGCGCTTCAGTTGTTCTGTGTCTTCAGCCATTTCGCGTCCTCCTTGACAGATTCGATCGTCTGATCGGGCTTCGGACTCACGTCCTGCAGCTCCTTGCGCCCGCTCGCCGCCATCACCGCGGCGGCGATCCCCCACAGCACGGTGACGATCAACGCCGCCAGCGCCAGGTGCATCACTTCGCCGAGCGCCCACATCACCGTGAGCGAGACGAACAGCGCGACCATCCAGCCGGCCAGCGCCGCGCCGCCGAGCAGCCCCGCGCCCTTGCCGGCCTTCTTCGCCTCGTCGCGCAGTTCGGCCTTGGCCAGCGCGAGCTCCTGGCGGGTCAGCTTGCCGAAGTCGTTGGTCAGGTGGGAGACCAGGCTCCCGATCGAGTCGTCCGGTGCCGGCCGGCCGGGATCGGTCCCGACCGGCGGTCCACTCGCCGTCATCTCAGCGCTCCGCCCCGGGCTCGGACCTCGGCGTCACGGGCGCGCCAAGATCCGGTACGACGGGAGCCGGCGCCGTGGTCGGCCCGTCCAGAGCACTCGATCCGGCGAAGGGCGAGCCCGGTACCGGAGCGTCCGGCGGCGGCACCAGGTAGTCGTCGTTCACCGGGTACGCCGTGGAAGCCGGCGTCATCCGCTGACCGGACGAGTTCGGTGCTCCACCTGCGAGCGCACGCGTCATCCGGCCGGCTACGACACCAAGCACCGCGGCGCCGAGCAGGAACGTCCCCGGCCGCTTCCGCGCATAGCGGCGTACCTCGTCGAGAATCTCGGCAGGCTCGTGCTTCTGCAGGAAGTCGGCCGCCTGATCGCCGTACTGCGCGCCATGTCCCGCGAGCTGAGCGCCCCAGCCGGACTGGCCGTGCTCGGCCATCCCGCGCAGCTCATCGGCAACCGAACGCAGCCCCTCGGCTGCCCGATCCTTCTGCTGTCCGGCCTGCTCCGCGAGCTGATCGCGAGTCTCCCCCATCAGCTTCGCCGTCTGCTCCCGGACGTCGGACGTCACCTCGGACGCCTTCTCCTTCGCCGTCCCCACGACGTCGCGAGCAGCCTCGCCCGCCGTCTCCGCCACGTGCCCCGCCTCGGCCCGCGCCGTACCGGCCACTCCGTCCTGCCCCGCACCGGCCGAACCGTCGAGGTTCGCCTGATGATTCGTCGTCGATGTCATCCACAACTCCTTCTGAAGTACTGAGGCGGCCCCGGTAGCCATCGCCCGGGCCGGGAAACCCTTTCAGTTGTTTGAGTTTCGCGGTCTGCTCGAATCGCCGGTCATTGGTTGCACAAGTTCGGTCTACGGCCAGCGATGTGGGTTACCGGGACCGCCGACGCAGGTTCCTCGAGACGAAGAGGTGCACCCGCAGATGACCGAGCAGCTCGATCTGAGCGACAGGAGCCAACGATGAGCAACACCACCGAGTCCGTCGACGTCGAGGTCGACGTGACCACCGTCTACAACCAGTGGACCCAGTTCGAGTCCTTCCCGCAGTTCATGGACGGGGTCGACGAGATCCGTCAGACCGACGACACCCACACGCACTGGAAGACCAGCATCGGCGGCGTGACGCGGGAGTTCGACGCCGAGATCACCGAACAGCACCCGGACGAGCGGGTGGCCTGGAAGTCCGTCGACGGCACCAGCCACGCCGGCGTGATCACCTTCCACCGCCTCAGCGATCACCAGACCCGGGTCACCGCCCAGATCGACGTCGACCCCGAAGGCGTAGCCGAGACTATCGCCGACAAGACCGGCATGATCTCGCGGCGGGTGAAGGGCGACATGGCGCGCTTCAAGACGTTCATCGAGTCCCGTGACACCGAGACCGGCGCCTGGCGGGGAGACGTCAAGCCGGGTTCCTGACGCACCGATGCCGATGCCGCCCCCTTCCGGCGGCGGCATCGGCGTCGTACGACTGACGGCTCGTCAGGCCACCGCGTCGTCGGCCTGCAGCTGTTCCCGCAGGCCGACGATGATCTTGGAGAGCAGGCGGGACACCTGCATCTGGGAGATCCCCAGCTCCTGGCCGATGTCGGTCTGCCGCCAGTTCTCGACGAAGGACAGCTCGAGAATGCGCCGGTCGCGCGGCTCGAGATCACCGATCAGCGGGCCCAGCTGGGCGAACGTCTCGATACTGCGCAACCGCGGATCCTCGTCGTCGGGGATCGCTTCGCCGAGCATCATGTCGCCGTCGCCGGCGCGGATCGGCTTGTCCAGCGACAGCACGTTGAAGCATCCCCTGGCCGCATCCGCTTCGCGCACTTCACCGCTGTCGACGCCCAGCCGGTCGGCGAGTTCTTCGACAGTGGGTTCGCGGCCGAGTTCCTGCACCAGTTGAGGCATCGCCCGGGCAAGCCGGCCCTGCAACTCCTGCAACCGCCGCGGGATCCGGACGGTCCAGCTGCAGTCGCGGAAGTACCGCTTCACCTCGCCGCGGATGCTCGGTACGGCGTACCCGATGAACGGCACGCCGGCTTCCGGACGGAAGTTGGTGGCCGCTTTCATCAATCCCAGACAGGCGACCTGTTCCAGGTCGTCGTCCTCCGCACCGCGGCCACGAAACCGCCGGGCGATCCCCCGGGCGATCTCCAGATTGAGCTCGACGACTTCTTCGAGCAGCCGCTGCCGCTCGGCATCGTCCGTGGTGGCGGCCCTGCTGCTCAGTAGTTCCTGCGTTGCCGCCTCGCGCCGCGAACGCTGCGCGGTCGTTGAGCAGTTGACAGGAACCACCCGTGAATTCAGGTCTGAAACTGTGATCATGAACGTGACCTCTCGACGAGTAAGTCACCGCACGGCCTCTTCTCCGGACCGCGGTCATTGAACTACCGGACGCGACGAAGCGTCCGTACGTCCTTGCCCTGAATCACCTCCGGCACCACAGAAAGGGGCTGCCGGGGTCTAGGGCAACTGGGAAGAAGTTCGTGTCCGGCTCGCCGGACGACCACACTCCGCACGCTACTCGCGTTCTGACCGACTCACACCGATTGCATAAGTTCAGCGCATAAGTTTTAGCCTGATTCCACGCGTGCGCGCCCCCGAACGGACTCGAAGGCTCCGCCACGTGAAGACGACGACGAGGCGAACTCTTCCGCGCTGCGGGGAATCGGTTTACAGTCCGCGATGTGAGAGCGCTCTCACACCGCGAGTGTCTTCCCGCCCTCTTCCGCCCCGGAGGTGGTACCCGTGTTTCGGAGTCCAGAGAGAAATCACCGAAGGCGTCCCGGCTGGCGTGCTGCCGTCGTCGCGCTCGTCCTGGCCGTCTGCTCGACCCTCCTGGTGGGTGGCGTAGCGAAGGCGGCCGACGACTACGCGCAGGCGGCCACCTCGCTCGGCGCGAGTCAGGCCCAGATCGCCTTCACGCCGACCACGGCAGCGCTGTACGTCGACGTTCACTACACCGTCGCCGGCCAGGGTCAGCAGAACTTCCGGATGGACCTCAGCGGCGGGACCTGGCGCAAGACCGTCAGCGGACTGTCGTCGGGCACCGTCGTCGACTACTGGTTCACCTACGAGAAGAGCGGTCCGCAGTACGACACCCCGCACTTCAGTTACACCCACGGCGGCTCGACCACGCCAACTGTGGCGACGCCGACGTTCTCGCCGGCGGGCGGCAACTACACGACCGCGCAGACGGTGACGATCTCGACCGCGACCTCGGGCGCCACGATCCGTTACACGGTTGACGGTTCGACGCCGACCGCCTCCTCCACCCTGTACGCCGGTCCGATCAGCGTGCCGACGTCGCGCACGATCAACGCCATCGGCCTCAAGGCCGGTACGACGAACTCCGCGGTCGGCAGCGCGTCGTACACGATCGGCAGCACGCCGGTCAGTTGCACGACCCAGCCCGACGTACCGAACTTCGGACCGAACACGCGCATCTTCGACCCGAGCATGTCGTCGGCGTCCATCCAGGCGCAGCTCGACGCCGACTTCGCGACCCAGAAGGACACCCTGACCGCGCAGATGGCGAACCGCCGGATCGCGCACCTGTTCAAGCCCGGTTCCTACAGCGTGCACGACGACGTCGGCTACTACACCTCGGTCGCGGGCCTCGGCCAGAACCCCGGTGACGTGGTGATCAACGGCGCCATCACCGTCGACGCGTTCAACGAGTCCGACCAGGGCGTCGCGCTGCAGAACTTCTGGCGGTCCGCGGAGAACATGGCCGTGAACCCGATCGGCGGCTCCAACCGCTGGGCGGTCGCGCAGGCGGCGCCGTTCCGCCGGATGGACATCCGCGGCAACCTGCAGCTCTACCCGGCCAGCTACGGCTTCGCCAGTGGCGGCTACATCGCCGACTCCAAGGTGTCCGGCGAAACCGCGTCCATCTCGCAGCAGCAGTGGTACACCCGGGACAGCAACCTCGGCAGCTGGGCGGGTGGCGTCTGGAACATGGTCTTCTCGGGCACACCCGGCGCCCCGCCGACCACGTTCCCGAACCCGCCCGAGACGACCCTGGCTACCACGCCGGTCTCGCGGGACGTGCCGTACCTGTACCTCGACAGCGCGGGCAAGTACCGCGTCTTCACGCCCTCGCTGCGCACCAACGCGTCCGGCGCGAGCTGGGCCAACGGCTCCACTCCTGGTACGTCGATCCCGATGAGCCAGTTCTACGTCGTCAAGGCCGGCGACACCGCGTCGACCATCAACTCGGCACTGGCGTCCGGCTGCAACCTGTTCTTCACGCCGGGCGTCTATCACCTCAACCAGACCCTGAACGTGACCAGGGCCAACACGGTCGTGCTCGGCATCGGCTACCCGACGCTGATCCCGGACAACGGCGTCAACGCGATGCAGGTCGCCGACGTCGACGGCGTACGGATCAAGGGTCTGCTGTTCGACGCCGGTACGACGAACTCGGCGGCGCTGCTCACCGTCGGCCCCTCGGGCTCGTCCGCCAACCACGCGGCGAACCCGACGACGCTCCAGGACGTGTTCTTCCGGATCGGTGGGTCGATCGCCGGCCACGCGACGACCAGCCTGGTCGTCAACAGCCACCACACGATCATCGACCACATCTGGGCCTGGCGCGCCGACCACGGCAACGCCGGCACCTGGGGCTGGGCCCAGGCCACCGGCGACACCGGATTGATTGTCAACGGCAACAACGTGCTGGCCACCGGCCTGTTCGTCGAGCACTACCAGAAGACCCAGGTGATCTGGAACGGCCAGGGCGGCCGGACGATCTTCTTCCAGAACGAGATGCCGTACGACGTACCGAACCAGGCGAGCTGGAACCGGCCGAGCGGCCGCAACGGCTACGCGGCGTACAAGGTCGGCGACAACGTCACCTCACACGAGGCCTGGGGGCTGGGAAGCTACAACTTCTTCAACGTGAACCCCTCGGTCAGCGCCTACAACGCGTTCGAGGCGCCGAACACCGCGGGCGTGCGCTTCCACAGCCTGTGCACGGTGTCCCTGAACTACCAGGGCACGATCACGCATGTCATCAACGACACCGGCGGAGTGACACCACCCGGCACCGTCCCGGTCAACGTGGTCAGCTACCCGTGAGCCGTCCGGCCCGGATCAACGCGAGTTGATCCGGGCCGGAGCTACGTACGGACTCGTTGCCCTGGGAACAATGACCCCATGACACTCGAGCTGATTCCCGTGCTGGACCTCCGGCTGGCCTGCCGAACGATCGGCGAAGGCCGCCCGGTCGTGTTCCTCCACGGCAACCCGACGTCGTCGTACCTGTGGCGCAAGGTCATCAGCCCGCGCCTCGGTCGTTGCATCGCGCTCGACCTGCCCGGTATGGGTGGGTCGGACGCGGTCGGCGGCACCTACCCGCATCGGTACCGGTTCACCACGCACGAGCGGTACGTCGACGCTTCCTCGACACCCTGCACCTGGACCAGCCCGTCGTCCTGGTCGGACACGACTGGGGTGGTGTGCTCGCCACGAGCTGGGCCCGCCGCCATCCGGACCGGGTCGCCGGAATCGCCTACCTCGAGACCCTCGTCGCGCCGGTCACCTGGGACAGCCCCAGCGCGCCCAGTCCCGATCTCTTCAAGCCACTCCGCGGCCCGGCGGGCGAGCAGATGGTCCTGACCGACAACGTCTTCATCGAACGGGTCCTTCAGGCCGGCACACTGCGGCAGCTGGACGATCGGGATCTCACGGCGTACCGGCGGCCGTACGTCGAACCCGGTGAATCACGGCGCCCGATGCTGACCTGGGCCCGAGAGATCCCGATCGACGGCGAGCCCGCCGACGTCCACGAGATCGTCGCCGCCAACGCCCAGTGGATGGCGACCTCCGACGTACCGAAGCTCTTCGTCAACGGCTCTCCCGGCGCCCTGCTCACCGGCCCACTGCGAGACCTCTGCCGCACCTGGCCGAATCAGCAGGAAGTGACGGTCAACGGCTCCCACTTCCTGCCCGAGGACTCCCCCGCCGAGATCGAGGCCGCGCTCGCGCGCTGGATCCCGACCCTCGACTGACGGCGTCCGAAGACCGGTCACGGTTCGGTCTTGCTGCTCTTTCGCTCCGCTTCGGCGCGGGCCTCGGCCCCGGTCTCACCGGCGTACCCCTCGTCGAGGCCGGCGACCCGACCGACGAACGATCCGCTCTCACCGGTCCCGGTGGTGGACTGCGTGCCGCCGTTCGGGTCGCCACCGGTGTCCCGCGACATCGCCACGTCGGTGTCCGCCGGGGCGTCTCCCTCGTTCACCCGATGCGACAAGCGCCAGCGCTTCCAACGATCCAGTACGGACATGTGTTCTCCTTCGATCAGTTGATGAGGTTCACGGTTCGCGCCGGTGGCTCACAGGGCCGCGTCGTACGACGTCCGCCACTTCGCGCAGGACCGTACGCCGGCGCAGCACCTGGGTCGTGCCCGAGTCGCCGCGGCGCATGCCGGCAACGGTTTCCTCGAGCACCGCCCGCGCGTCCTTGGTGGGTTTCCAGCCGAGCTCGGCGCGGGCGCGGGCGCAGTCGAGCGTCGGGACGGCGTACCCGAGATCGAGCCAGCCCGGCGAGACAGGCTGCAGCCGCGCGTGCCAGGCCGCTGCCATCGACGTACGCAAGGCCTGGAACGGCACGGGGATTCGTCGGGCGCCGAGCACCTCGGCGATCATCTCCGCCGAGGCCGGTACGGCGGCCGCGAGGTTGAACGCACCCGCGGAACCCGCCTCCAGGATCCGCACGATCGCATCAGCGACGTCGTCCGCGTGAACCATCGACACGGTCATCCCGTCCGGCAGCGGCAACACCGGCAGGCCTTTCACCATCGCGGCGGGCACGAACGCCGGCAGCCCGTACCGCAGCAACGCGCTCCCGGCCGAAGCCTGCCCGACGATGCCCGGCCGCAACCGAGCGACGACGGGAGAATCCGCCGACGCCTCGAAGTCGTCCAGCAGTCGCTCCGCCGACGCCTTGTGCCGGCTGTACGACGACGTCGGCACCCCCGCGACCGGCCAGCTCTCGTCCACCGGAGCGCCGTCGACCTTCGGCGAGTACGCGCCGACCGAAGACATGTGCACGATTTGCCCGACGCCTTCCTTCATGGCCGCATCGAGCACCCGATGCGTACCACCGACGCCGACCGCTTCGAGGTACCCAATCCGGTGCGACGGCTGGAACGCCCAGGCCAGGTGCACGACCGCGTCCGCATCCCGCATCGCCCGCCGCAAAGCCGGCCCACAGTCCGGGCCGGACAGATCGGCCGACACCCACTCGATCTCGTCCCGCGCGCCGTCGGGAACCCGCCGCGCAACCCCGACGACGTCGTACCCGCCGGCCCTCCGCAGCCACCCGGTCAACGCCGTACCGACGCTGCCACTCGCACCGGTGATCACTACTCGCATGGGTTCTCCCTCTCCCTGGACACGCCGGCCGCGCCCTACCGGGTCCGCCCAGCGGCTCGGGAGCGACCCGGTACCCCGTCGATCCCCCAATACCGCACTTCGCCCACTAGTCGTCGACGGACTTCCGTCGCTCGCCGACCGGTACGGCTGCCGCCGGGTGCTCGTCGGAGGTCCCCTCGAGCTGGGGCTTGTCGGTTTCGGCCTCCGCATGTGAGCGGGCCGCGACGAGTTCGGCTCGGGTGGGTTTGCCGATCGGGTCGGCGAAGTAGAACGACGACAGCCGGGCGCGGATCCGGTCGCGGCGGCGGATCGGCGTACGGACGCCGTTGTCGTCGACCTCCGAGCCGACCTCGTACGGCGTGGGCTGCTCGTGGCTGGTGAGCGTGTACGCCTCGGCGACGGGGATGGCGGCGTGCTGCTCGCTGTACTCGCCGTCCGGGTCCCGCCGGATGACGCCGGTCTCGCGGCCGTGCAGGACCTTGTCGCGGTCGGCGCGCTGGAGCGCCATCGCGATGCGGCGGGCGATCCAGAACGCCACGATCGGGCCGACGAAGACCGCGATGCGGCAGAACCACGTGATCGTGTTGATCGAACTGCTGAACCGCGTCGCCAGGATGTCGTTGCCGCTGTTCAGCCACAGAACGGCGTAGAAGGTGACCATCGCGGCGCCGAGTCCCGTCCGGACCGGCTGGTTGCGGGGTCGGTCCAGCAGGTGGTGCTCGCGTTTGTCGCCGGTGACCCACTGCTCGATGAACGGGTACAACGCGACCAGCGTCACGAACACGCCCGGGACGATCAGGGCCGGGATCACGACGTTCCAGCTGATGGTGATCCCCCAGAACGTGGACTCCAGTCCCGGCATCAGGCGCACCGAACCGTCGAGCCAGCCCATGTACCAGTCAGGCTGCGAGCCGGCGGTGACTTCGGCGGGGTTGTACGGGCCGTACAGCCAGACCGGGTTGATCTGCAGCAGCGCACCCATCAGCGCGAGCACACCGAAGACGACGAAGAAGAAGCCGCCGGCCTTGGCGACGTACACGGGCAGGAGCGGGTAGCCGACCACGTTCTTCTCGGTGCGACCGGGGCCGGGGAACTGCGTGTGCTTGTGGTAGACGACCAGCATCAAGTGGGCGGTGACCAAAGCCAGGATCAGTCCGGGGATCAGCAGGACATGGACCGTGTAGAAGCGCGACACGAAGTCGTCGCCCGGGAACTCGCCACCGAAGATGAAGAACGACAGCCAGGTCCCCACGACCGGCGTGGACAGGATCAGTCCCTCGGTGATCCGCAGGCCGGTCCCCGACAGCAGGTCATCGGGCAGGCCGTAGCCGATGAAGCCTTCGACGATGCCCAGGAACAGCATGCCGATGCCGAGCAGCCAGTTCAGCTCACGCGGCTTGCGGAACGCGCCGGTGAAGAAGATGCGCAGCAGGTGCACCATCATCGCGGCGACGAACAGGATCGCTGCCCAGTGGTGGATCTGGCGCATCAGCAGCCCGCCGCGGACGTCGAAGGAGATGTCCAGGCTGGAGGCGTAGGCCTCCGACATGGGCAGGCCCTTGAGCAGGCTGTAGGTGCCTTGGTACTCGACCTCGGTCATCGACGGCCGGAACCAGAACGTCAGGAAGACGCCGGTGAGGATCAGGATGATGAAGCTGTAGAGCGCGATCTCGCCGAGCATGAACGACCAGTGGTCCGGGAAGACCTTGCGCAGGTTCTTCTTGCCCAGCTTGGCCAGGCCGATACGGTCGTCGAGCCAGCTCAAGCTCGGCGGCAGGTCCTTGGTTTCGGTCACTTGAGGCTCTCTTCCAGCTCGGGCTGACTCGCGGCCGAGTGCTTGGCCTTCCGGTTGAGGTGGGGCCACCACCAGTTGAGGTCGCCGAACAGCGCGACCAGGGCGGGAGTCAGGACACCGCGGACGACGGTGGCGTCCAGAGCGATGCCGAGAGCAAGCGTCGTGGCGAAGATCTTCACGTCGACCACCGGCACGGTGGACAAGGCGATGAAGGCGAGGAACAGGATGAGCGCGGCGGAGGTGACCAGCCGGCCGGTGAACGTGATGCCCCGCACGGTGGCGTCGGCGGTGGACAGGCCGGTGTCGTGGCCCTCGCGGATCCTGGACAGGATGAACAGTTCGTAGTCCATGGACAGGCCGAACAGGAACGAGAACGCCGCCAGCGGCACCCAGACCGTGATCGTGCCGCTGGCCTCGGCGCCGAAGAGGAGCTCCGCGCCGTACCCGTCCTGCCACACCAGCACGGTCAACCCGTACGCCGCGCCGATCGACACGACGTTGAGCACCAGCGCCTTGAACGGCAGCCAGATCGACCGCAACGCGGCCGCGAGCAGGGCGAAGGTGACGCCGACCACCAGCAGCAGTACCCACCCGATGTTGCCGTAGATCGCGGTCACCGAGTCGGCGTCCTCGACCGCGCTGCCACCGGCCGACGTACCGGGCAACGTCGAGGCGGCTGCGCGGACCTGCTCCACGGTCGCTCGTCCTTCGGCGGACGACGGATCGCCGCTGATGACGACCTGGGCAATGCGCTGCCCGCCCTGTCGCCATTGCTCGCCGGACGGCTCCAGTACGGCGGCGACACCACTGGCACTGCTGAGCGCGGCGGACAGTCCGTCGGCGCTGTCAGCGGTGAGTACCTCGATGGGACGCAGTACGCCCGGACTCAGTCCGGAGTCGGTGATTGTTCGGTACGCCTGTGCGGCCGGCCCGGAGCCGGTCGCGATGGCCGACAGTTGAGGCGATCCCAGACTCAAACCCAGGACCGGAAGGAAGCACGCGACCAGCACACCGGTGGCCAACAGGGCAGCGACGATTCGGTGCCGGACGACCGTCGTACCGATGCGATGCCACAGCCTGCTCTCGCCACTGCGGAGTCGTCGGCGCCGCGGCCACTCCAACCGCGGTCCCACGGTCGCAAGGATCACCGGCAGCAGCGTGAGCGCGATCGCTACGCTCACCAGCGGGATCAGCAGGCCGCCGAATCCGACACTGCGCAGGAACGGCACCGGCAGCACCACCAACGCCAGCAGGGAGACGGCGACCGTGACGCCGCTGAACAGTACGGACCGTCCGGCGGTGGCCATGGCGGTCGAGATCGCCGTCGTGTTGTCAGCGCCCGCGGCGCGTTCCTCCCGCCAGCGCATGACCACCAGCAGCGCGTAGTCGATCGAGACTCCCAGGCCGATCAGCCCGACCAGGTACTGGACGATGAACGACACCTCGGTGAAGGTGGTCAGGCCGAGCACGAGCAAGAACGTGGTGGTGATGGCGATCCCGGCCATCAGCAGCGGTACGACGGCCAGCGCGGAGCCGAACACCAGCAGCAGCACGATCATCGCCCCACCGGCCCCGAAGGCGATCTCGACGATGATCGGCCGATCGGACCCGCCGCCGGCCTCGACCAGCGCCTCCACGCCGGTCACCTGCACCGGCTGGCCCGCGACCTTCGCATCGGCGACCGACTGCGTCAGTTGCGGCAGCGCGGCGGCGTACGCCGAAGGACCGGGGGTGATCGGCGGATAGACCAAAGCGACCGTCGTACGGCGGTCAGCACTCGTCAACGAGGGCTCGGTGAGCCCTGACACCGTCCGCCATCCCGGCTGCTGCACCCGCTGCAGGACCTCGGCGTACTGCTCCCGAACGGCCGGCTGATCGACCGTGACACCCGGCGGAAGGGAGACGACCAACACCAGCGGGTCGGTCGCGCCACCGTTGCCGAAGGTCTCCTGGATCTGCTGATTGGTCTCGTAACCGGGCTGTCCGGGAAGACCGAAGTCGTAGCTCAACGAGTCGATCGTCTTCGGCGCCAGCACCCCACCGGCCACCGCGATCGTGATCCAGGCGGCAACGATCAGCCATCGCCAGCGGAGTACCGCGGTCGTCCACCAAGCCATCGTCAAGCCCACCTGTCCTGCCCTAGTTGTGCAGAATGCCTACGGCTGTCCACGCCGCCGGCGGATCGCCGACGCCACGGTCCGGCCCGGTCCGAGCATCCCGATCCAGACAGCACGCGTCGGTTCGACGCGAAGACTGCCGATCACCAAGCGCCCGTACCTGCTGCGGACCCCAGCGCCCAGCCGAGCCAACTGGCCGCGAGGACCGATCACCGTCGCTGTGACCCCGTACGACGCAAGCAGGTCCGCGAGCCTGGCAAGGTCAGCGCGTCCGGCCCCGTCGTCTTCGGCACCTCGATCTGCAGGCCCTCGAACGTGTACTCCACGCTCGCGCCCTTGCCGGTCAGGTAGGACCACATCTCCTGCCCGATCTCGGTGATGTCGGTCGTGCCGTTCGCGTCACTCCGGGCTGTTGTCGTCACAGTGGTCCTCTTCCCCTGTCGTGGAACCCGCGGCTCCGTCGGAGCCGAGGCAGGACATGCCGGAGCTTCGTCCCAGGGGCGAACCACCTCGCGACGCGCCAGTCGGAACCATCACCGACGTGGACGGCTGCGCCCGGAATGCTTACTTGTAAAGGCCTTTGGGAGAGCATCCAGCCGATACACCGGGGTCCGGGGCATAAAGCCGAGCCGACTACGACTCAGGACTCGACTATAGGCAGCTGCATAAGTTTGCGGACAGCTTGCACAAGTTTGGCCCGCGTACGACGCGACTACGCGCTCACGGACCGAGCAGGCCGATCGCGAAGGAGACGACCAGTACCGACAGCATCAGGGCCGACACCGATTCGACCGCCATCAGCAGCTTGGCGCGGACCGTCAGCGGCATCGTGTCGGTCGGGCTGAACGCCGAGGAATTGGTCACCGACACGTACAGATAGTCGATGAAGCCCGGCGCCCACCCGGACTTGGCCGACGACCGGTTCGCCACCTCACTGATCGCGTCGTGGTCCTCGTCCTGCGGGAACCGGAAGTCGGCGTCCGGCAGCCCCGGTCGAGCCACCCGGAACCGCGTGACCGGTCCCCCGCGGTCAAGCTCCCAGTACGCCAGCGCGAAGACCAGGACGTTGGTCAGCCAGACCTGCCCGGCCGCCGCCAGCAACTGACCGCCCGCCGTCGCCTCCCCCATGACCAGCGAGCGGATCAGCAGCACCAGCGCGGTCGTGTTCGACAACGCGATCAACAGCACCAGCCCGATCGACAGCCGCCGCAACAACCGGTTCTCCCGCGTCATCCGCCGCGGATTCGCCAGCACCAGCGGAACGAACAGCAGTGACTCCAGCGCCGGAACCACGAACCGCGGCCCGATCTGCAGATGACTCGGCAGTACGGCGTACAGCACGATCGCCACCACGACCCCCACCGCCGCCGGCAACCGCGGCTCCCCCGGGCGCCCTTGCTCGGCCCGCTCATCTTCCATGAAGGCACCCTGGCACACGCCGGCCGACCAGCGGCCCAGGAATCGGCGGTGACCGCCAAGACAACGGCTCCGTGAGGTGTGGTGCTCGGACTCAGGGCGCCAGAGTGATCGCCAGACAGTTCGCCACGTCCAGCGGAGCCTTGTCCGGCAGCCGCACCGTCAGTACGCCGTACGACTGCTCGAAGGCAACGGGACCGTGGCCGAGCAGTCGCACCTCGGTGGCGGTCTCGTGCCCGACGAGACTCCGGATCACCGACCGGCCGTCCGCGGGCCAGGCCAGCTGGAACGCGTACAGGGTGTCGTCGCGGCGGGTGAACCGGAAGTCGGAGCTCGTCCAGCTGACCCGCTCCTCGGTGAAGCCCTGGACGACCACGCTCGACGTTCCCTCGCCGGACACCCGGAACGGCCGGGTCCCGTAGATCCCCTCGCCGCAGACCCCCATCCAGCCGCCGACGTCCTCCAGCAGCTGTGAGCACTCGCGGTCGATCGTGCCGTCGGGCAGCTGCGGGACGTTGAGCAGCAGGTTGCCGTTCTTGGCCACGATGTCGACCAGCATCTCGATCACGTGCCCGGCGGTCTTGTAGACGTCGCGGACGTTGTAGAACCAGTCGCCGACCGACGTGTCGGTCTGCCACGGCGTGGGATGGATCGCCCGGGTCTGGCTGCGCTCGATGTCCATCACCCCGACCGCGCTCACCTCGGGCCGGCGGTCCTTCTGCTGGTAGACGGCACGGTTCGCACCATGGAGCCGAGCGCTGGTGTTGTAGAGATGCGCGACCGCGCGGAGACCGGGCTGGTAGTCGGGTTCGCCGAACGGCAACGGGCCGTCGGTGTAGAGCAGGTCCGGCTGGTACTTGTCGATCATCTCGGTCACCGCCGCGAGCCAGTACTCGTGCCACGCGGGCTCGGTGGCGTACCACGGGTCCTGGACGTCGGCCTCGCCCGCGGGCAGGTACTGGGCGTTGTCGAGGTACAGGTCCCGGTGGGCCGGATCCGCGCCGTCGTACGGAATGCCTGCGTACGGGCCGCGCCGGTCGGCCCCCTTGTTGACGGCCGTCCAGCTGAACGTCGCCCCGAGATGTTCGGTGAGCCCGAACGGCAGTCCCCGGTCGTCCGCGGCCGCCTTCCACAGCCCGACGATGTCCTTGCCGGGACCGACGCGCACCGAGTTCCAGGGGTTCACGGCCGAGTCGTAGTTGAAGAAGTGGTCGTGGTGCGCGGCTTGCGCCACGAAGTACCGGGCGCCGGCCGCGACGAACCGGTCCATCAGCTCGTTCGGGTCGAACCGCTCGGCCCGCCACAGCCGGACCAGGTCCTTGTAGCCGAACTCCGAGGGGTGACCGTACGTCCGCAGGTGGTACCGGTACTGCTCGCTCCCTTCGCGGTACATGTGGCGGGCGTACCAGTCGCCGTACTTCGGGACCGACTGCGCACCCCAGTGCGACCAGATCCCGAACTTGGCGTCCCGGAACCAGTCCGGGCACTCGAAGCCGGTCAGGGACTCGAAGCTGGCATCGAACGGCACTGATCTCTCCTTGACTCGTCGGACAGAGCACCGGACCGGCCGTTCACCAATCGGCCGGTCCGGCGGCCGGTCACTTGGTGGGGACCTTCTCGTACGCCGCCTGCTGGATCTCGAGGTACCGCTTGAGCCCCAGACCGTCCAGGCCCTTGACGTAGGCGTCCCAGTCGCTGTCGATGTTCTTCGACCCGGTGACGAACTGCAGCGCGTTCTGCTGCACGTAGTTCTCGATGTTCGTCTGCAGTGTGGTCACCTCGCCGGCCAGCGACGGGTCGATCCACACCTTCCAGTACGGGTAGACCCCCGCCTTGTCCTCCTTGCCTTCGTAGAGCTTGGTCGCCTCGAACAGGCGCCGCTCGAACCCGGCCTGGGCGTAGATGTCGGTCGCGATCGCCTCGGAGTTGCGGTACTTCTCGGTGTTGTTGTACTGCGCCATCGCCTGCCAGCCGGAGTTCGGTGGGGTCGCACCGGGCTTGATCGGGATCTGCTTGAAGGTCGGCTTCAAGGTCTTGTCGAGGGCGACGTCGCCGGGCTCCGGCTTCAGCCAGGTCTTGCCCTCGGTGCCCCAGAAGGCGTTGATCTGCCCCTGGTCGGTGAACATGTAGTCCAGCAGCTTGATCGCCTGGATCTGCTCCTCCGGCGTCGCCTTGTTGGTCAGCACGAACGTCGCGCCCGGCGCACTGGGGAAGTTGTAGCCGGTGTGGTTGACCCCCTGCGGACCAGTGAGCGGGGGCACGGCGTCGTACTGCTTGTCGCGACCGTCCGCCGCGCCGAGGCTGACCGCGATCGCGAGGTGCAGGACCGCGGCCGAACCGAGCGTCGGCACCTTGCCGCCGTCGCCCTGCTGCTGCAGCGCGTCGGGGTTCTGGGTGAAGGCGCCCTTGTCGATCAGGCCTTCCTTGTACAGCGAGTTCAGGTACTTCAGTCCTTCACGCCATCCGTCCTCGTCGGCCTGCAGATCGACCTTGCCGTCCTTCAGCACCAGCGTGGAGTTGTTGTTGCCGCTGGTGCCCTGCGGGTCGTAGATGAACGCGTTCATGAAGTACGGGATCAGCGCGTCGCGGACACTGGCGCTGAGCGGGATCTCGTCGGCCTTGCCGTTCCCGTTCGGGTCCTGCGTCTTGAACGCCCGCAGCACCTTGACCATGTCCTCGGTGGTCTTGGGCTGCTCGAGGCCGAGCTTCTTCAGCCAGGTCGTGTTCATCCACAGCTTGCCCTGGTAGGAGCAGTGGTAGCAGTCGACCCACTGCGGCATGCCGTAGATCTTGCCGTCCGGCGCCGTCGCCATCGCCTTCCACTCCGGCTCGGCGTCGAGGGCCTTCTTGATGTTCGGCCCGTACTGGTCGATCAGCTGGTTCAGCGGGACGATGACCCCTTGGCTGCCGAGCTTGAGCAACTCGGCAGGGGTGAACTGGTCGACCCAAGGGATCAGCAGGTACAGGTCCGGGTAGTCCCCGCTGGCCAGCGAGATCTGCCGCTTCTCCTTGGCCGGACCGCCGTCGAACGTCGTGGTCTGCCACTTGATGTCCATGTTGAACTGCTGCTTCACCTTCTGGGTGAAGTCGTTGGTGGCCAGGTTCGTCTCGGCGTTCTGCGGTGCGAAGACGTCCAGGGTCACCGCCGGGTTACCGGTGATGGTGGGCAGTGGCTTGCCGGCGTCCGCGGCGGTGCCGGACCCGCCGCTGCACGCGGCCAGCGCGAGTGCCAGCGCGCACGCCCCGGCGACCACCGCGGATCGGGTTGTCCTGAGCTGAGTTGTCATGTTGTCCCTCACAGGGGTAGAGATGGTGCGAAGGATCAGCCCTTGACGGCGCCGATCATGATTCCCTTGGTGAAGTAGCGCGCGACGAACGGGTAGATCAGCAGGACCGGCACACTGGCCACGACGATCAGCGAGTACTTGAGCAGGTCGGCCAGCTGCTGGCGTTGCAGCACCACGGACGCGTCGATCGCGCCACCGCTGTAGGTGTTGAGGATCAGGATGTTGCGCAGCACCAGCTGCAGCGGGAACAGGTCCGGGTTCTTCAGGTAGATCAGCGCGTCGAAGTACGAGTTCCACTGCAGGATCGCGTACATCAGCGCGACCACCGCGATCATCGGCTTGGCCAGCGGGATCACCACCGACCACAGGAACCTCAGGTCGCCGCAGCCGTCGAGCTGCGCGGCCTCGGCCAGCTCGTCCGGGATCACGGTCCGGAAGTAGGTCCGGGCGATGATCACCTGCCAGACCCCGATCGCCTGCGGGACGATCAGCGCCCACCGGGTGTCCAGCAGCCCGACCTGCTGGACCACCAGGTACGTCGGGATCAGGCCGCCGGTGAACAGCATCGTGAACAGGATCAGGCTCATCACCAGGTTGCGCCCGACCAGCGTCTTACGGGACATCGGGTACGCGATCGCGATCGTCATCACGACGCTGACCAGCGTGCCGACCACCGTGTAGAACAAGGAGTTCGCGTACCCGCGCAGCACCTGCGGGTTCTCGAACACCGCCTCGTACCCGCGCAGCGAGAACTCCACCGGCCAGAACAGCACGCGGCCGGACGACACCGCCTCGGGGCTGCTGAAGGAGCTCGCCACGATGTAGATCAGCGGCAGGATCACGACCGCGAGGAACACCGTGAGCAGCAGGTAGACGCAGACCATGAACATCCGGTCCGTGCGCGACTCGCGGATCCGCCGGGCCCGCGCCTGCCGGCGCTCGGTCCGGGCGTTCGGCCGGGGTGCGGTCCTCGTCGCGGCGCTCATGACCACAGCCCGTTTCCGGTGATGCGCTTGGCGACCGCGTTCACGCCGAGCAGCAGGACCAGGTTGATGACGGAGTTGAACAGCCCGACCGCGGTGGCCAGGCTGAAGTCGGCGTTCAGCAGGCCGGTCTTGTAGACGTAGGTGGCGATGATCTCGGACTCGCTGAGATTCAGCGGGTTCTGCAGCAGGAACGCCTTCTCGAAGCCGATCGCCATGATGTTGCCGACGGCAAGGACCAGGATGATCACGGCGGTCGGCATGATGCCGGGCAGGTCGACGTGCAGGATCCGCCGCAACCGGCCGGCGCCGTCGACCCTGGCCGCCTCGTGCAGCGCCGGATCGATGCCGGCCAGCGCCGCGAGGTAGATCACCGCGGAGTACCCGGTGGTCTGCCAGACGTCGGACCAGACGTAGATGTGCCGGAAGTAGTCGGGGTTCCCGAGGAAGTCCACCGCCGGGACCCCGAAGAACCCGAGCCCCTCGTTGACGATGCCCAGCCGCGGCGACAGCACCAGGATCGTCATCGACACGACCACCACGGTCGAGATGAAGTACGGCGCGTACGTGACCAGCTGGACCGTCTTCTTGAACAGCCCGGTGCGGACCTCGTTCAGCGCCAGCGCCAGGATGATCGCCAGCGGGAAGCTCGCGCCGACGGTGTAGACCGAGAGCAGGAAGGTGTTCTTCACCAGGGTCCAGAACACCGGGTTGCGGAAGAACATCTCGAAGTTCTGCGTGCCGACCCAGTCGCTGCCCCAGATGCCCTTGACCACGTTGAAGCTCTTGAACGCCAGGACTGCGTTCGACATCGGGATGTACTTGAAGACCGCGAACCAGACCAGCGGCACGACCATCAGCAGGTACAGCGTCCAGTGCCGCTGAATGCTGCGGCGCAACCCCAGCAGACCGGGCCGTTCACGCCTGCGCCTGGGCCGGTCCGGAAGCTCACCGGCCGGTGGCCGGACTGTCGTCAGCGTCGCCATGAGCCCTCCTTCTCCTGGGCCGAGTTGACGCGCAGGGCGATCCCGGCGATCAGACGCACAGGGACACGTTCGTCACCGAGTCGCACGACCCGCTCCTGGTCGGTGTCCGCGGTGAGCACGGTCTCCACGCCGTACGGCGTCCACGCGATGTCGACCGTCACGGCCCCACGCGCCCGAAGACCGGTCACCCGTCCGCTCCCCCACTCGACCGGGAGCGCGGGCAGCAGTTCGATCTCGCCGGTGTGGCTCTGCAGCAACATCTCGGCGATGCCGGCGGTCGCGCCGAAGTTGCCGTCGATCTGGAACGGCGGGTGGGCGCAGAACAGGTTCGGGTAGACGCCGGCGCCACTGCCCGGGCGGCCGGTCGCCGTGTCGTCGGCGGGCCGGAGGAACGCCCGGACCAGGCGGTGCGCCGCGGCCGCGTCGCGAAGCCGGGCGCGCAGGCAGATCTTCCAGGCCAGCGACCACCCCGTCGCCTCGTCCCCGCGCAGATCCATCGATCGCGCCGCCGCGGCGGCCAGCTCCGGCGTACCGTCCGGTGTGATCGCGTCGCCGGGATGCAGGCCGATCAGGTGCGACATGTGCCGGTGGTGCGGGTCCTCCTCGGCGAAGTCGGCAGCCCACTCCTGCAACTGGCCCCGGGCCCCGATCGAAGGCTCCGGCAGCCGTTTGCGCGCGGTGGAGAGCTCGGTGACGAGTGGATCGACCACGTCGAGCAGCTCGGCAGCCTGCTCGACCCGCTGGAAGAGATCCGCGATCAGCGCGAGATCCATCGTCGACGACACCGTCACCGAGGCGGGTTGCCCGTCGTCGGCGAGGTAGTCGTTCTCGGGCGAGGTCGACGGCACCGTGCCGAGGCTGCCGTCGGGACGCTCGACCAGCCAGTCGATACAGAACTCCGCGGCGCCCCGCAGTACGGGCCAGGACGCACCGAGAGAGTCCAGGTCGCCGGTGAACTCGTAGTGGTCCCACAAATGGCGGGCCAGCCAGGCGCCGGCCATCGGCCAGTTCGACCAGCGCGGGTCGCCCTCGACGGGGAAGCTCCAGCACCAGGCGTCGGCGTTGTGGTGCGCGGTCCAGCCGCCGCAGCCGTAGCGTTCCTGCGCGGCTCGACGGCCGGCCCGCGCGAGCTCACCGACGTACCGCAGCAAAGGCTCGTGGCACTCGGACAGGTTGGTCGTCTCGGCGGGCCAGTAGTTCATCTCGGTGTTGATGTTCACCGTGAAGTTGGAGCTCCAGGGCGGGCGCAGGATGTCGTTCCAGATGCCCTGCAGCGTGGTCGGCAGGCCGCCGGCTCGCGAACTCGCGACCATCAGGTAGCGCCCGTAGTTGAAGGCCAGCGCGGCCAGGGCGGGATCATCGGCGTCGGCGGCTCGCTCGATCCGGACGTCGGTCGGCAGCTCCGGCTGCTCTGCCGATCCGGCCAGCTCCAGCGCGGCGCGACGGAACAGCCTCCGGTGATCGCGTTGATGATCGGCGAGCAGTACGTCGTACTCACGATCCAGCGCCGAGCGCACCGCCTGGTCCGCCGCCGACCAGCACTCGTGCGCGGTGCGGGTCGGTACGGCGAACGGCCCGTCGTACCCGGTCGCGGTGGACAGCACCACAGTGATCTGCGACGCGCCCTCCACCACGAGCTCCGCTTCGCTCGTCCGGATCTCGCCGTCGGTCGTGGCCCGTAAGGCGATCGCGCCCGACATTCCGCGATCGTCTCCGTCGGAGTACCGCACCGGTTCCGGCACTTGGCGGTGCGGCGGCGCCACGTCGGCGGGCGCCTGCACGAACAGACCGAGTCCGTTCTCGACGGCGTACGGCGACGCCCGCAACTGCGACGTCAAGCGGACGGTCAGTCCGAGGACGGGCTCCGACGCGGTCAACCGCTGCACGAGGACGTTGTCCGGCGCACTGACGAAGACCTCCTGGCGGACCGCCACTCCCCCGTACTCGTACCACGTCGTGGCGATCGCGCCGTCGAGATCGAGCTCCCTGCGGTAGCCCGCAACCTCTTCAGGCACAGGGATCCGGCCGTCCACGCGCGATGCGAGCAGCAGATCACCCAGCGGCAGGTAGGCCTGGCAGTAGCCGGAGTGAAAGCCACCCGCCAGCGTGTGCGCCTGGCGGATGTCACCGCTCTCGAGCGCGGCACGCACGGCCTGTACGGCGTCCGGTCCGGTCGCACCGAGCGGCACCGACAACAGCCGGGCGGTTTCGGGTCCGCCGGACCACAGTGTCTCGTCGTTCAACCCGATCCGGTCGTCGCCGACGCCGCCGAAGCACATCGCGCCGATCCGTCCGTTGCCGAGCGGCAGCGCCTCCAGCCAGGTGGCGGCGGGCCGGTCGTAGAACAGCCGTCGAACGGCGGCGGGATCTGAGCTCTCCAGGTTGCCCATGTCAGAGCCTTCCGAGAAAGTAGGACTATTAATCCCATGAATTTCGGGGATCGTAGCGCTCGCTACGCTTCTGGTCCATACTTGGTCGTCACCAGGGCCGATAAAGATGCCATCAATTCGTGAGGGGTGCCCATGCCACGCATCAGTGCGGTGGAGGTGGTCGACGTCCGTTTCCCGACCTCGCTGACCCAGGACGGTTCGGACGCGATGAACCGGGACGGCGACTACTCCGCGGCGTACGTCGTGCTGCACACCGACGAGCCGGGCCTCAGCGGCCACGGCTTCACCTTCACCATCGGCCGTGGCAACGACCTGTGCGTCGCGGCGGCCAGACAGCGGGCGGAGCCGCTGATCGGTCGGGACGTCGACGCGCTCTGCTCCGACCTCGGCGGGATCTACCGCGAGCTGCAGTCGGACACGCAGCTGCGCTGGCTCGGCCCGGACAAGGGTGTCGTCCACCTCGCCCTGGCCGCGGTGATGAACGCGGTGTGGGATCTGGCGGCCCGGCGCGCCGGACTGCCGCTGTGGCGGCTGCTGGCGGAGATGTCACCCGAAGAGCTGGTCGCCGCCGCGGATCTGCGGTACCTGAGCGACGTCCTGACGTCCGAGCAGGCCGTTGCCCTACTGGCCGCCCAGGAGCCGGGCCGCAAGGAACGGATCCAGGAGATCGAGGCCTCGGGCTACCCGTGCTACACGACCTCCGCCGGATGGCTCGGCTACTCCGACGAGAAACTCCGCCGGCTCTGCGAGGAGGCCGTTGCCAACGGCTACAAACACGTCAAGCTGAAGGTCGGTGCCGATCTGGCCGACGACGTCCGGCGCTGCGGAATCGCCCGCGAGGTGCTCGGCCCCGACGGGCACCTGATGATCGACGCGAACCAGGTGTGGGACGTGCCGGAGGCGATCGAGTGGGTCAAGGCGCTGGCCGGGTTCGACCCGCTCTGGATCGAGGAGCCGACCAGCCCCGACGACATCCTCGGGCACGCGGCGATCCGCAAGGCCGTGGCACCGATCGGCGTCGCGACCGGCGAGCACGGAATGAACCGGGTGCTGTTCAAGCAGCTCTTCCAGGCCGGGGCGATCGACTACTGCCAGCTCGACGCGGCCCGGCTCGGCAGTGTCAACGAGGTCCTCGCGGTCTACCTGCTCGCCGCCTCGTTCGGCGTACCGGTCTGCCCGCACGCGGGCGGCGTCGGCCTGTGCGAGCTCGTCCAGCATCTCGCCGTCTTCGACTACGTCGCCGTGTCCGGCAGCCTCGAGGGCCGCGTCACCGAGTACGTCGACCACCTGCACGAGCACTTCACCGAGCCCTGCGTGGTCAGCAACGGCGCGTACGTGCTGCCGGACGCGCCCGGTTACAGTGCCGAGATGCACAGGCAGTCACTGGAGACCTATCAGTTCC
The DNA here is from genome assembly GCA_049998015.1 of Kribbella sp. cmx-5-2. Taxonomy (GTDB): domain Bacteria; phylum Actinomycetota; class Actinomycetes; order Propionibacteriales; family Kribbellaceae; genus Kribbella. Next base: position 198,119 of record JAEBEC010000004.1, on the reverse strand, counting down.
CCGAGGGCACCTACTGGTCGTCCCGCGCCGGCGAGGGTCCGCGTCCATGACCCCCGCCAAGGTGGCCGAGCAGCCGCGTACCCCGGGCTTCTCCCAGAGCGACGTGGTCGTCCAGGGAATCCGGCAGATGATCGTCGACGGCCACCTCCGCCCGGGCGACCGGCTCCCGATCGAGAAGGACCTCGCCGCGTCGCTCGGTGTCTCGCGCAACCCGCTGCGGGAAGGAGTCCGGGCGCTGTCGATCATGGGCGTCCTGGAGACCCGGCAGGGCGACGGGACCTACGTCACCGCACTGGACCCGTCGATCCTGCTGGCCCCGATGGGCTTCGTGGTGGACCTGCAGGACGGCAGCGGAACCCACCACCTGCACGGCGTACGGCGAATCCTCGAGACGGAGGCCGCGGCCGCGGCCGCGCAGCGGATCGGCCCGGACGACCTGGAGGCCGCCGCCGAACTGCTGCGCCACAACGAGGCCGAGCTGCTGCTGGACGAGCCCAACCACGAGACGGTGATCGAGAACGACATCGCGTTCCACCGCATCATCGCGCAGTCGGCCGGGAACCCCGTGCTCGCGGCCCTGATCGACGCGCTGGGCGGACGGACGATGCGCGACCGGTTGCGCCGGTCGATCACGCAGCCTGGGGCGGACGAGACCGCGCACCGCGAGCACCTGCTGATCCTGTCCGCCCTGGTGGCGCACGACCCGGACCGGGCCCGGGTCCGGATGGCAACCCACCTGCTCACCGTCGAGGACTCGCTCCTCGGGCCCGATCGAGAGGCACCGGATGAACCTGCTGCGCTGGACAACTCCTGAGCTGTCGTTGACCTTCGCCCTCGACGACGGGCCGGTGCGGCTGACCGTCGGGGAGACACCGAGTCAGGCGTTGGTCGAGGTCACGGCCGTCGGCTCCGGGAACGTGCTCAGCAGCAGCCGGCACGTCGACACCGTGCTCGGCGGGCGGCTGCGCTACGTCCGTCACGACGACACCGGTACGACGTTGCGCATCGTCCAGGAGGACGCCGAGTCGGGCCTGCGGGTCACCAGTGTGTTCGAAGCCGGCGCCGGAGTCCGCGCCTGGACGGAGGCGGAGCTCGCCGGACCCGGGACGCTGCAGCTCACCTTTCTGTCGTCGCTGGTCGTCGGCCTCGCGTCGGTCGACGTCGAGCTGTACACGGCCGAGACGAGCTGGATGGCGGAGAGCCGTTGGTCCGCCCAGCGGCTGCGCTCCGGGGCACTGGCCGACATCGTTCGCGATCAGCACCGCCACGTCGCCAGGAGCCGCACTGCGGTGACCAGCATCGACTCGTGGTCGAGCGGCGAGCGGCTGCCGGTCGGCGTACTGGTCGGTTCGGGGTCCGCGCTCGGGTGGCAGATCGAGCACAACGGACCGTGGCACTACGAGATCGGCGAGAGCCGGTACGGCGGTTACCTGCTGCTGAGCGGCCCGACCGACCAGGAGCACCAGTGGAGCGTCGACCTCACCGCCGGCAACCCGTTCACCACCGTCCCGGTGTCGTTGGTCGCCGCAACGGATCGGGACAGTGCGTTCGCCGCTCTCACCCGCCAGCGCCGCGCCGTACGGCAGCTTCGCCCGATCGACAGCCGTATGCCGGTCGTGTTCAACGACTACATGAACACCCTGCTGGGTGATCCGACCACCGAGAAGCTCCTGCCGCTGATCGACGCCGCCGCGGACGTCGGTGCCGACTACTTCTGCATCGACGCAGGCTGGTACGCCGAGGGCGACTGGTGGAACACCGTCGGCACCTGGCAGCCGTCGACGACTCGCTTCCCGAACGGGCTCGGTGAGGTGATCGAGCGGATCCACGCGCGGGGCATGGTTCCCGGCCTCTGGCTCGAGCCCGAGGTGATCGGCACGCGCTCGCCGATCGCGCTCGAGCTTCCCGACGACGCGTTCCTGACCCGCGGCCGCGCCCGGGTGACCCAGTCCGGCCGGTACCTGCTGGACCTGCGCAGCCCGGCCGCCCTCAAGCACCTGGACGACACCGTCGACCGGCTGGTCGCGGACTTCGGGGTGGGCTTCTTCAAGTTCGACAACAACACGACGACCGGCCCGGGCACCGACAAGGGCGGCACGTCCCTGGGACAAGGCCTTCTGGAGCACAACCGCGCACTGCTCGACTGGCTCGACGGCCTCCAGGAACGGCATCCGGACCTGTTGATCGAGAACTGCGCCTCGGGCGCGATGCGGATGGACTACGCGATGCTGTCCCGCCTGCACCTGCAGTCGACGTCGGACCAGGAGCATCCGTTGCTCTACGCACCGATCACCGCGGCGGCGCCGGCCGCCGTACTGCCGGAACAAGCGGGTCACTGGGCGTACCCGATCAGTGGCAGCACCCGAGAGGAGTTCGTGTTCGCACTCGTCAACGGCATCCCCGGCAGGCTTTACCTGTCCGGCCACCTGAACCGCATGAACACCGCCGAGCTCGACCTGGTCCGCTCCGCGCTGGCCGCGCACCGCGAGATCCTCACCGACCTCGACACCCTCGTCCCGTCCTGGCCGCTGGGCCTGCCCCAGTGGGACGACGAGTGGATCGCCCTGTCCCTGAACAGCCCGACCGCCTCCTACCTGACCGTGTGGCACCGCACCGCCGGCCCGTCGACGATCACGCTTCCCGTTCCCCACACGAGCGTCGTCCCCCAGTTCCCCACCGACCTCGACGGCTGGACCATCACGCCGACGGACGGTGGCCTCACCGTCACCACCACCGTCCCCGAGCCCTCAGCACGCGTACTCCGCCTGACCTGAGTCAGTCGGCCAGGTCCAGCAGGGCGTTCTCGACCACCTCGGTCAGCGCCGGGTGCGGCCAGTACGGCGTGTTCGCGACCGTCTTCGCGTCGAGACCGAGAGTCATGGCAAGCACCAAAGGCTGGATCAGCGTGGCCGCCTGCGGACCGACGATATGGGCCCCGAGCAACTTCCCGGTCTCCGGATCGGCGATTACCTTGCAGAACCCGGTCTCGTCCTCGAGCGCCCAGCCGTAGGCGACGTCAGCGTACGCCGTCCTTCCGATGCGGTGGGCAAGCTTCCGCTCGCGGCACTCCTGCTCGGTCAGGCCCACCGTCGCGATCTGCGGCTGGGTGAAGATCGCTGACGGTACGACGTCGTGGCCGGCTCGAATGAGATCGTCCGGATGCTGCAGGTTGTGGGAGACGACCTCGGCCTCGCGGTTCGCGACGTGCTTGAGCGGCACCGGCGTACAGACGTCACCCAGCGCGAAGATTCCGTCGGCCGCCGTACGCTGGTACTCGTCGACCACGACCCGCCCGTCCTCGGAGACCTCGACACCGGTCTTCTCCACGGCGAGCCGATCGCTGTTGGGCTTGCGCCCGACCGCCACGAGCAGCAACTCCGTCGTCAGCGCCGAGCCGTCGTCGAGCTTCACCTGCAGCGCGCCCGCCTCCCCCTCGAGACCGACGACCTCCCGGCCGAGGTGGACGTCGAACCGCTTCTGCGCCTCCGAGGTGTAGGTCTCGACCACATCCTCGTCCTGCCCGTCGAGCAGCGCCGAAGCCTGCTCGACGATCGACACCTCGACACCGAAGGCGGAGAACGCCGTGGCCAGCTCGGCCGCGATGTAACCGCCACCGACCACCACCATCGTCCGGGGCAGCTCGTCGATGCGCATCACGGTGTCGGACGTCTCGTACGGCAACCCGGACTCGGCGATCGGCGGCGGTACGACGGGACGCCCGCCGGCCGCGATCACGAACCTGTCGGCGGTGATCTCGACGGGACCGTCAGAGGTCTCGATGCTCAACCGACGCGGTCCGACGAAACGCGCCGGACCGTCGTACACCGTGATGTTCGGCTCGTCCTCCCGGCCCCGACGCCCTTCCGCGGACTGTTCGTCCAGCCGGCCGAAGATCCGGTCGCGGACGTCGCGCCAGCGGACTCCCGTCAAGCGCGCGTCGACGCCGTACCGCTGAGCGTCGCGAACCGTGTCGGCGACCTCGGCGGCCCGGATCAGCATCTTGCTCGGAATGCACCCCTTGTTCAGGCAGGTCCCACCGAACGGCCCATCGGCAACGATCGCCACGTCGAGATCCGAGAACCCCTCGTCGATCACCGCGTTGCCGGAACCGACACCGATGACGACCAGATCATGAGCCCTCACCACTCAATTCCCCTGACCTGACCGACGAGCAAGCTGCGGACCGCTGCGAGACGAGACATGGCGCACCGGTACCCACCCCTGCATCGGCCAAGTCTTCAGGTCACCAGTAACGCGCACCCCTGCCGAGTCGTTGATCCATTGGCAGTCCAGCAGTGCGCTGCCAGGCTCGGAAGAAGCGTGGGGCGAGCTGTGAGCATCATCAGCAGAATCAGAACGACCGCAACCGAACGGGAGAGCTCCGGCTACCGCTGCAGCACCTGCCGCCGAAAGATCCGCCGGTGGAGCCCGGAGTACTGGTGGCTGTCCATGGTCGACGAGCCGTACGGCGAGCAGTCCGGCACCTGCGGAAGCTGCCAGTCGTCGCGACAGTTGATCACGACGGAGTCCGGCACAGGCCGCGCACCGAGCAGCTGAGGCTCGAGCGCGAGGACGGCGAGTTCAGGCCATCGGGATGATCACGGCGGCGGGCATCGTCGGCTTGGCGGATCCGCCATCGGGCTCGACGGTGAGGCCGAAAGCGGCCTTGCCGACGACGCCGCCCGCGACGAGTTTCGTCTGCGGTCCGGTCTGGTCCCCGGCGGCCAGGCCGATCGAGTGAGCTGTGTTCGAGCTGTCGATGAGCCAGAGCTGATAGGTCTGCCGCGAGGGCAGATCCGGCAGACCATCCAGTACGACGGCCGCAGCGTCTCTGCGGTTCGAGGCAACCACGGTCGCCCGGCCACCACCCGAGACGGCGCCGCGCAGCGTCCGGGCGTCGGGTTCGGCGAGCAGCGCAGCCAACTGGTCGCTCGCTTCACGCGACGCGGTATTACCGCGGTACTGGTCGATCGCGATCCCGCCGCTGGCCGCCACAGCCAGCGCCGCCGCAGCCAGCGCCAGTACAGAGCGTCGGTCGAACCGCCGCTGCGGGCTGAGGGCAACTACCTCGGCCTCCTGAGCGGGCAGTTGCCGCACCTGGCTGATCGCCGCCATCACGTCGGCCTTCAGGCGCGGCGGCGGCGGAACGGCGACCCCGGCGGACAGCTTCGCGGTGGCTTCGCGGAACTCGGAGATCTCCGTCGAACACTCGGCACAGTCGGCGAGGTGCTGCTCGAACGCGTCGCGCTCCTCGTCCGACAGGGCGTCGAGCACGTACGGTCCGGTCAGCGTGTGAAGCTCAGCTCGGTTCATCGGACTTCCTCACTCACCTGGTGCCGAGGCAGTCCCGCAGCCGGATCAGTCCGTCGCGCATTCTCGCCTTGATGGTCGGCAGCTTGGCGTCCAGCAGAGTCGCTACCTCGGAGTAAGTATGCCCGCCGTAGTAGGCCAACGCGATCGATTCCCGCTGCAGCTCGGTGAGTGAGCCCAGGCAGCCGCGGACGCGTTCGGCCTCGAGCTGCCCGATGACACTGTCGGTGACCTGGTCGAAGTCGGTGTCGATCGACTGGGTGCCGACCGCGAAGTCACGGTTCACTGACGCCTGTTCTGCCCGGACCCGGTCGACCGCGCGCCGGTGCGCCATGGTCATGATCCACGAGATCGCCGAACCCCGGGCGCCGTCGTACCGGGCGGCCAGGCGCCAGACCTCGATCATCACCTCCTGGGTGACCTCCTCGGACTGGGCGGGGTCGCGCAGCACCCGTCGTACCATCCCGAAGACCCGAGGGCCGACCCGGTCGAACAGGTCCGAGTACGCCGCGGTGTCGCCGCGCGCGACACGCTCCAGGAGGTCGTGTTCGGGCTCGGCCACGACCCGAAGGCTTTCGCCCACGGGCCGGGGCGTTGCCACAGGCTCGATCACTGTCAGTCCTCTACTCGGCACCATGCGCGGTGCCTGAGTTGTATCACGCGGCCCGGCGATCGATTGCCGCGTGCACAAGATCGCCGGGATCAGGCGACCGGAAGATCCAGGTGTACGACGGGCTCGAGGCCACCGGCGGGCGGCAACGTCGGGCGATCCGAACCGCCCCGGGGCTCGACCGTGACCGCGAAGTCGGTCTGACCGGTCACACCCCCGTCGACGACGGTGGGCCGGGAGGCCCGGCCGTTGGTCAGGCCGATGGAGCGCGCCGTGTTCGAGCGGTCGATGAGCCACATCTGGTAGGTCTTGCCGCGGTCCAGCGGCCGCAGATCGCGCAGCACGATGACCGCGGCGTCGCGACGACCGGAGACCATCACGGTGGCCTGCCCTCCGCCGGCGACGGTTCCACGGACGGTCCTGGTGTCGGGCTCGGCGAGGATGGACGCCGCCCGGGTGCTCGCGGCGGTGGTCTCGGCGTTCTCGCGGTACTGGTCGATCGCTACGCCACCGCTTGCAGCGATGGCCAGGAAGGCGGCGGCCAGGGTCAAGGCCCGTCGGAGCGGCCGGCGGGCCGGGGAACCGGGCCGCTCCACGCGTGACACCGGGGAGAGCTGCCGGATTCGGCTCGCCGATGTCAGCACCTTCGCCTTCAGACCCGGCGGGGGCGGAAAGGCGACGCGTGTGCTGAGCCGCGTCACGGCCTCTCGCAGGTCGATCACCTCGGTCGTGCAGCCGGCACAGCGGGCGAGGTGCTGATCGAACGCGAGGCGCTCGTCGTCGGTCACCGCGTCCAGGACGTAGGGCCCGGTCAGATCGTGGATGTCTGGTGTGGTCATGGTCATGCCTGTCGCTTCCTTGACGCCGTAGCGGTCGGAAACTGGATCGCGCGACCGATGGTGACGATGTGGGTGGTGGCGCCTCCCTGCCGTAGGGAGACGCCACCGTTCGAGCTGGTTGGTCAGGCCGCCGGGGGCATGAGCACCGTGTCGATCAGGTACACGGTCGCGTTGGCGGTCTTCACGCCGCCGCAGATCACGTTGGCGTTGTTGACCTTCAGGTTGTCACCGGAGCCGGTCACCGTGACCGCGCCCTTCTCGACGGTGGTCTGCTTGCCGACCACCGCGGCCGGGTCCAGCTGACCCGGGACGACGTGGTAGGTCAGGATCTTGGTCAGCAGCGCGCTGTCGGTCTTCAGCGTGTTGATCGTCGCGGCCGGGATCTTCGCGAACGCCGAGTCCACCGGCGCGAACACGGTGAACTCGCCACCGTTGAGCGTCGAGACCAGGTCGACCTTCGGGTTCAGCTTGCCCGACACCGACGCGACCAGCGTCTTCAGCAGCGGGTTCCCCGCGGCAGCGGAAGCAACCGGAGCGGCGGCCATGCCGTCGATCGAACCCGCGCCGGTGGCGTTGGCCTTCGCGTAGTCCGCACAGCCCGGGCCCACGAGGCCGGACATGTTGTCGGCCGACGGGGTCGCGCTCGGCGTCTCGGCCGGGGCCGAGGACGAGGTGCTGGTCGACGGGGTGCTGCCCGCGTCGTCGCTGCCACCACAGGCAGCGGTTGCGAAGAGCAACGACACGGCGGCGGCCGAGATCGTGACGCGCTTGAGGGTGTTCGACATGGTGAAACTCTCTTTCGTGAACGGAAGCCAGAGCCGCCTTCGACGTGCAGCAGACATCGGTACTTCGGCGCGGCCGCTCCTCCGGATCGGTGGCCGCGAGGACTTTCTCCACACCACCCGCAAAGCCTTACGTGTTAGCGCGACGTAATGCGTCCGGCCCATCCACGCCGAGGCGGTGACTCGAACCAGGGATGACCTGTTCACCTGTTCGAGTTGGAGTGATTCTGATGCTCACGCTGGCCTTGATCGGACTGCTGGGCGGCCTGATCACCGGGGTCTCCCCCTGCGTCCTGCCCATGCTGCCGATCATCTTCTTCGCCGGGACCGCCGGTAAGACCGATCCTTCCGCGGAACGACCACCTGGCCGACGCCGGAAGACATCCTCCGACAGCGACGTGCTGGTCGAGGAAGTCGAGCTCGGCAAACCGCCTCGTGACCTGCGCCCGCTGAAGATCATCGCCGGAATCGTGGTCAGCTTCACCGTCTTCACGCTGGCCGGCTCGGTCATCCTCTCCGCGCTCGGGCTGCCCGACGACTTCCTGCGCTGGGGCGGCCTGACCATCCTCACGCTGGTCGGCCTCGGCCTCATCTTCCCCGCGCTCGGCCACTGGATCGAGAAGCCCTTCTACCGGCTGCCCAAGGTCAGCAAGAACAACAGCGGCCCGTTCGTACTCGGCCTCGGGCTCGGCACCCTCTACGTCCCCTGCGCCGGCCCGGTGCTCGCCGCGATCACCGTTGCCGGTGCCACCGGCAACGTCGGCTGGCGCACCGTCGTACTGACTGTCACCTTCGCGATGGGTGCCGCGCTCCCCCTGCTGATCTTCGCTTCCGCCGGCTCCCGGATCTCCCAGCGGGTGAAGGCCTATCGCGACCACGCCCGGGGCTTCCGTATCGGCGGCGGCATCGTGATGATCCTGCTCGCCATCGCACTCGCGTTCAATGTCACCGACGTCATCCAGCGCTCGCTGCCCAGCTACACCAGCGGCCTGGAGAAGAAGGTCGCCGAGAACAAGACCGTCCAGGGTGCACTGGCGCCGGCTCTCGGAGCCGGTGGCGAGGAGCTGGCCAAGTGCACTCCCGGTGCGGCCGAGCTTGCGTCCTGCGGTACGGCGCCCGCGATCACCGGCACACAGCAGTGGTTCAACAGCCCGCCCGTCACGCTGTCCGGCCTGAAGGGCAAGGTCGTTCTCGTCGACTTCTGGGCCTACTCCTGCATCAACTGCCAGCGCGCCACCCCGCATCTGCTCGCCTGGGACAAGGCGTACAAGAGCCTCGGACTCGAGATCGTCGGTGTGCACTCCCCGGAGTTCGCGTTCGAGAAGTCGGCCGGCAACGTCCAGGCCGCGATCCGTAAGGAGAAGATCACCTACCCCGTCGTCCAGGACAACAACCTGGCCACGTGGACGGCGTACCGCAACCAGTACTGGCCCGCGAAGTACCTGATCGATGCAGAAGGCACCGTTCGGTCGATCAAGTTCGGCGAGGGCTCCTACGACCAGACCGAGAACCAGATCCGCGAGCTGCTCACCGCCGCCAACCCAGAGGTGAAGCTCCCCGCGCCGGTCGACGGCACCGTGAAGGCCGACACCCCTGGCGGTGACGGTACGACGCCGGAGACCTACCTCGCCTACGCCCGCTCGACGAACTTCCAGGGCACCGGCAAGCTAGTCCCTCGCAAGACCCCGACCGCCTTCGGCCTCAACGCGACCCAGCCCGAGGACACTTACAGCCTGGGCGGCAACTGGCTCGTCGGCCCCCAGGACGTCACCTCCACCAGGGGATCCCAGGCCCGCCTGAACTTCCAGGCCGCGAAGGTCTACCACGTCCTGTCCGGCACCGGCTCGGTCACGGTCTCGATCCCCGGTGAGCCGGACAAGGTCATCCAGGTCAGCGGTACGCCGAACGCCTACCAGCTCGTCGACAAGCCGGCCGCCGAACGCCAGACCATGACCCTCACCTACGGCGCCGGAGTCTCCGCCTTCACCTTCAGCTTCGGCTGAGAATCCCCAGCAAATAAAGCGTTTGACCCATCCGGTCCGCAGCGCTGCTCCGAACAACCCCTGTAAGCAAGTCAAGCCCCTCCCCCCAGCTTCAAGGAGAACACCATGGACTACCACAGCGGCCTCAACATCGTCATCGGCCTCTACGTCGAGATCAGCTCCCGCTGGACCGGCGGCCACGGCGGCTGGAGCCACGGCCTGCTCGGCCTGTTCAACTGATCTTCACAGCACCCCCGGTCTGCCTGACCTAGGCAGCTCCCGCCACAGATGCTTCCCGCGCACCCCGCCGGGAAGCATCTGTGTTCCCGCAGAACCGACCTGAAGCGCGCCACCGGCCGGCTGCGTCGCCCGACCGATGGCGCTTCGGCAACACCAGCCCCCGTCGTGCCCCGCCTAAGAACACTACGGAGACCGGGACGTGCCGCCAGACCCGATTCGTAGTCACCAGTCATCCGGATAGTCGTAAGGTGATCGTCACCTCGGCGTCTCGACCCGGCGGCTTGTCCGGCAGGTGTTGCCTGGCTGCGCGGCGGCCGCGGGAACGGGACGACCCCGCCACCTTCAGGCAGGAGACATCGATGAGGCACCCTCCACCGGTCGGCAAACCGCCGGATCCTGACACCACGGGCACGAGCCCCCTCGCGCAGTTCCTGGCCACCGAGCACTGGAGCCTACTGGCGACCCGTGGCATGACCTGGACCGAGATCTTCAGCCGTACCAACACCTACCTGACCGTCCTGTCGGCCACGGTCATCGCCTTGTCGCTGGTGGCCAACGCCAGCGGGTTCGGACGGGACTTCCTGACCTTCGCGCTGCTGGTGATCCCGGTGACGCTGCTGATCGGCATCGGCACGTTCTTCCGCCTGGTCGAGGCCGACGTCGAGGACGCCTGGCTGGTGATCGGCATGAACCGGATCAGGCACGCCTACGTGGAGCTCGCGCCGGACCTCGAGCCGTACCTCGTCGCCAGCCACCACGACGACCCGCCGGGCATCCTGAGGACGTACAGCTTCCGCAGCCGGGTCGGCCTGACCCACTGGTTGTCCGGATCGCCCGTTGTCGTCGGCATCATCGACGCGGTGGTGGTCGGTGTCCTGGCCGCGATCATCTGCGAGGCGGCAGGTGCCGGCGTCCTGGTCCGCACCCTCGTCGGCGCCCTGGCCGGCACCGCGGCCGCGGTCGTACTCGGCTACGTGGGCTACCGAAAGGTCCGCGAGGTGACCCGCGACTACCACCCCCGCTTTCCGAGCTGACCGGTCGCCCTTCTCGGAAACTCTTTCGATCGGCCAGTGGGTTGCGGCCGGGTACCGGACCAGCACCCAGAACTCAGGAGGTGTGTCATGTCGACCAACCCCATCCCGCCCGTCCCGCCGATCCTCCCCGACACGGAGCCCGGCAACCCGGACCTCGAACCCGCCGACGCCCCGGACCGCGAACCCGAGTGGAACCCGGACGAGGACCCCAACGAGCAACTCCCGCGCGACTGACCTCAGCCTGAACGATCCGACAGCAACAGAGCGCGACTGCCGGGTCGTTCAGGCTCGGCGCCTCTCTCCGCCGTTTGCGGTGTCCCCTACGGCAGCGGCTGACCGCCGGTGACGCCGATGCGTTCGCCGGTGATGTAGCTCGACTCCTGCGAGGCCAGGAACACGTACGCCGGCGCCAGCTCGGCCGGTTGCCCGGCGCGGCCCAGCGGCGTGTCCGCACCGAACTCGTCCACCTTCTCCGCCGGCATCGTTGCCGGAATCAACGGAGTCCAGATCGGGCCGGGGGCAACCGTGTTCACCCGGACGCCCTTCGGCGCCAGCTCCTGCGCCAGGCCCTTGGTGAAGTTCACGATCCCGGCCTTCGTGGTCGCGTAGTCGAGCAGATTCGGCGACGGCTGGTACGCCTGGATCGACGAGGTGTTGATGATGCTGCCGCCCGGCTTCAGATGCGGTACGGCGGCCTTGCAGAGCCAGAACATCGCGTACAGGTTGGTCTTCAGCACCCGGTCGAACTGCTCGGTGCTGATCTCCTCGATCCCGTCCTGCGCCATCTGGTACGCCGCGTTGTTGACCAGGATGTCGAGCCCACCGAGCTCGTCGACCGCTCGCGTGACGATCTCCTGGCAGTGCGGCTCCTCGCAGATGTCCCCCGGGACCAGTACCGCCTTACGCCCCTCGGCCTCGATCAGCTTGCGCGTCTCCTGCGCGTCGGCCTCCTCGGACTCCAGGTACGAGATCAGCACATCGGCACCCTCCCGCGCGAACGCCAGCGCCACGGCCCGCCCGATCCCGGAGTCCCCGCCGGTGATCACCGCCCGCTTACCGGTCAGCTTCCCGGACCCCCGATAGCTCTCCTCGCCGTGATCCGGCTGATGGTCCATCTCGCCCGTGCGGCCCGGGTGCTCGATCTGCTCGGGCCCCTGGTCCTCGGCTCCGGGGTGCTGAGTGGTCGGGTCCTCCGGCTGGTGCTGGTCAGACATCGTCAGGCTCCTTCGGTACGGCGTAGTCGTCCAGCGGTGCGGTACCCAGGCCGTCACCTCTTAGCCAGTGGGCGCGTAACCGGAGTCGACGCGGGTACCGGGGCGGCACGTCCGGTGCCCTCGCACCGGAGACACCAGCGAGAAGGGATCAACCCCATGGCGGGCGATGTCGTCGATCTGATCATGCAGGACCACCGCGAGGTCGAGCGGCTGTTCGACGAACTGAAGGACAGCCCCGAGAAGCGGCCGAACCTGGTGCCGGTATTGACCACGCTTCTGACGGCGCACAGCCGCGCTGAGGAGTCCGCGGTCTACCCGGCCGCCGCCGAGGAGGCGGACGAAGCCGACGACGTGGCGCACAGCCAGCAGGAACACGTCGAAGCCGACCAGCTCCTCGAGAAGCTCGGCAAGGCCGACCCGACCTCGGCCGCCTTCGACAAGATCCTCCAGAACCTCATCGACGCCGTCACCCACCACGTCGAGGAGGAAGAGACCAAGGTCCTGCCCGGCATGCGCAAGAACCTCACCGACGTACGACGGGCCGAACTCGGCGAGGCGTTCGCCGCCAGCCGCAAGCAGCACCTCGGCGAGCAGCCCGAGGACATCACCCGCGACGAACTGTTGCAGCAGGCCCGCAACGCCGACGTCTCCGGCGTCTCCTCCCTCGGCAAGGAAGATCTGAAGAAGAAACTGCAGGAAGAATCCGAGGAGTAACCCTTCAGCCTGGCGGTCGCGCGGCTCCGATCCGGTGGATACGCCTCCACCGGATTCCGAGTTCGAGGAGCACATTTGCTTGCCCTCAGCAACACCGACCGGTGCCTGCCGCATCGCTCCCGCACGGTCCTCCGTCAGGACAGCGTGGTCGCGACCACTTTCGCGGCCTGGGCGATCAGGCGGTTGTCGGGGGTGGCGTCCGGGGCGAGCCGGTTGGAGTAGATCGCGACGACGATCGGTGCGCGGCCCGGGGGCCAGATGACGGCGATGTCGTTGCGGCCGCCGTACGTCGCCGCCGTACCGGTCTTGTCGCCGACCACCCAGTTCTTCGGGACGCCGGCGCGGATCACCTCGGCGCCGGTGGTGTTGGTCTTCAGCCAGGTGGTGAGCTGATCACGCTCCGGCCTCCCGAGGGCGTCGTCGAGGACGAACGACCGGAGGTTCGCGGCGAAGGTGCGTGGTGTCGTGGTGTCACGGGGGTTGTTCGGGTCCCACTCGTTGAGGCTGGGTTCGTTGCGCTCCATCCGCGTCACGTCGTCGCCGAGCTGCCGTAGTACGGCTTCCAGTGCGTTCGGGCCGCCGAGGTCCTCCAGGAGGAGGTTCGCGGCGGTGTTGTCGCTGTAGCGAACGGCGGCGTCGGAGAGGGCGGACAGAGTCAGTCCGGTGTGCTGCTCGGAGATGGGCGAGTTCGGCAGCAGGTCGGCCTTGGAGTACTTGACCAGCTTGTTCATGCCCGCGAGCGTGTGCTTGCAGAGTACGGCGCCGGCGGCCATCGCCTTGAAGGTGGAGGCGTGCGGGAAGCGGGTCGGTCCGCAGGTGGCAGCCGACGACTGCCACCTGCGGCGTCGAGTGCTACTTCGGTTCCGCCGCACAAGCGAGGTCCCGCAGCGGGCGCTGTCCGGTGACCAGGAAGTTCGCCACCGCGTCCTTGGCGCACGTGTTCTTGGTGACCGGGTAGACGCCGTGCCCGCCGCCGTCGACGGTCACCATGACCGCGCGGTCGCCGAGGGCCCGCCGCATCTTCTGCGCGCCGGCCAGCGCGGTGCCCGGGTCACGTTCGTTCTGCACCAGGAGCACGTTCGACGGGCCACGATCGGTGATCTTCACGGGCGGCTCGACACGTTCGTTCGGCCAGTACGCGCACGGCCCGATGTTCGCCGCGGCGGCACCCAGCATCGGGTGCTTGATCCGGTCCACGAGGACGTTCAGTTGGTACTCACGGACCGAGGTCGGCCAGCGGCTGTCGTTGCAGATCACGTACAGCCGCGAGGACATCGCGATGTTGTCCTTGGCGTAGTCGGGAGTCGGCGGCACCGCCAGCGGTGTGTCCGTGTCGATGTCCTGCCAGAGCTTGGCCAGCACGGGCATGTTCGCGTCACCGTAGAGAAGCCCGAACGTGCTCGCCCGGAACCCCGTCTCGTCCACGCCCTCGACCGGCTTGGCCCGCAACTTGCGCGCCAGCTCGAAGAACTTCGCCTTCACCTGCTGCGGCGTCCGGCCCAGACCGTACTCCGGATGCGCGACCACGAACTTCTGGAAGTCCGGGAACCGGTCCTCCAACCCACGGGCGAACATCCGCAGCGCCGTGACGTCGTACCCCTTGGGCCCGAGCACGCTGTCGATCACGACCCGGTCGCTCGTCCTCGGGAACAGCGTCGCGTAGACCGCACCGAGGTAACTTCCGTACGACGCGCCGAGGTACGACGCCTTCTCCTCCCCCAGCGCAGCCCGCACGCGGTCGAGGTCCCGCGCGGTGTTCGCGGTGGTGATGTAGGGCAGCAGCGACGCGGTCTTCGACGTGGTGCACTGCTTCGCGATCGTCCGCGCGTACGCCGCCTCCCGGACGACGTCGGCCGCGGAGTGCGCGTACTTCGCGAACGCGCCGTGTCCCTGCTGGGCCGGCGTCAGGTCGCAGCTCACCGACGTACTGCGGCCGGCACCGCGCGGGTCGATGCCGATCAGGTCGTACGCGTCGAGCACGTCCTTGGACGTCCCCGCCCTGGCGAGATAGCCCGGATAGTCGATCCCGGTGGAACCAGGACCACCAGGGTTGGTCAGCAGGATGCCGCGCCGCTTCGACTGGTCCTTGCTCGCCAGCCGGGACAACGCGAGCTCGATCTTCCGGCCGTTCGGCTTGCGGTAGTCCAGCGGCACGGCGAGCTTCGAGCACTCGAGCGGCACGTACTGCACGACGTCCGGCGGGCACGGCGCCCACTTGACGCCGCTCGGCGCGGCCGGTTTCGTTGTCGCCGACACCTTCGGCGATGTCACCGTCGAAGCCGGTACGGCGATCAAAGCGGCCAGTGCGGTCGCGACGAGTGCGAGCACTGAGGTCCTTCGCATGTGAGGTCCTCCAAGGGCGCCCGAAGGCGCCGAGATGGTTGGAACAGGTGATTGGTCAGCCCGCCGCGCCGTCGAGCAGCCGGTTGAACCGCAACCGCAGCGCCCGCTCGGTACTGGCCAGCAGCGTGACGACGATGATCGTGACGTTCAGCCAGACCGGCAGGCGGATGGGCGAGACGACCACCCCCACGTACTCGGCCACCGGTGGGATCCGGGTGATCGGGCCGACGATCTGCGGGACCAGCAGCAGTACGGCGAGACCGAGCACCGCCGCCGAGAACACGCCGATCGCGCGACTCACCGCGGGGTGCTCCCGATCGAGCCGCGCACGGCGCCCCTCGGCGGTGTGCGGATCCGGCTCGAGCTGGAACTCGGCGCCGCTGTCGGTGACGTAGTGGCAGCGCTTGAGCCCGAAGTTGCTCATCCGCACCTCGATGATGCCGCCTTCGACCGGGAAGACGGCCGGCAGCCGGCACACGGCGTGCTGCTTGCCGTTGAGGTACAGATCGGCGGTCGTCTCGCCGGAGCTCTGATTGCCCCAGTGCCTGACGTCGACGGCGTAGACGGTCGGGCGGCCGTCCTCGCCGGTCAGCCGAAGGTAGAACAGAGCGCGTCCGAGCGACTGCCACCAACGCACGCGCTGCAGCTCTCGACCGTTGCCGGGCTTGACGCGCTGGGCGGCTCGGCGCTGCTGCCACTCCTTGAACATCTCCGGGCTCCCTTCGGCTGCTCGGTCGGTGGCCTACTTGCCCGGGTTGGGCGCGCAGGCGACGTCCTTGGCCGGGCGCTGTCCGGTGAGCAGGAAGGTCGTCACCACGTTCTGCGTGCAGTTGTTCGCGGTGCCCGGGTAGACACCGTGACCGCCACCGGGGTCGGTGACCATCTTGGCCCGCTGCCCGAGGGCCGCGCGCATCTGCCGCGCACCGGCCAGCGGGGTGCCCGGGTCACGCTCGAACTGCACCAGCAGCGTGTTCGCCGGGCCCCGGTCGTTGATCCGCACCAGCTCGCCGCGCTGCTTCGGCCAGTACGCGCACGGACCGATGTTGGCCGAGGATCCGCCCAGCATCGGGTACTTGATCCGGTCGACGGCAACGTTGCGCTGGTACTCGCTGATCTTCCGCGGCCAGCCCGGGTTGTTGCAGGACACGGTCAGCCGGGCGGACAGCAGGTTGTCGTTGTCCACCGCCGGCTTGGGCGTCAGCGGCTGGTTCTTGTCGAGCTTCTGCCAGGTGGAGGCCCAGTTGGGAAAGACGGCGTCGTTGTACATCGCACCGAACGTCAGGGTGCGGAACTGCGTCTCGGTCATGCCCTTGACGGGCTTGGCCCGCAGCTTGTTCGCGATCTCGAAGAACTTCGCCTTGACCTGCCGCGGGGTGGTGCCGAGCCCGAGCTCCGGGTGCGCGACGACGTACTTCTGGAAGTCCGGGAACCGGTCCGCCAGTCCTTGGGCGAACATGCGCATCTGCTTGACGTCGTACCCGTCGGGGTTGATGACGCTGTCGATCACGACCCGGTCGGTGGTCTTCGGGAACAGCGTCGTGTAGACCGCACCGAGGTAGCTGCCGTAGGAGGAGCCGAAGTACGACGCCTTCTTCTCGCCCAGGGCCACCCGGACGCGGTCCAGGTCACGGGCCGTGTTCGGGGTGGTGATGTGAGGCAGGATGTCCCCGGTCTTCGACGTGGCGCACTGCTGGGCGAGCGACTTCGCGTACTTCGCCTCCTTGACCACGTCGGCCGGGCTGTGCGCGTACGTCGCGAAGGCCCCGAGCGCCTGCTGCTCCAGGGTGGTGTCACAGGTCAGGGGGGTGCTGTGCCCGACGCCACGGGGATCGACGCCGATCACGTCGTAGGCGTTCTGCACGTCCTGCGGAAGTCCGCTCCCTACCAGATCAGCCGGGAAGCTCAGTCCTCCGTAGCCAGGGCCTCCCGGGTTGGTCAGCAGGATGCCGCGCCGCTGCGTCGGCTCCTTCGAGGCCAGGCGCGAGATCGCGATCTCGATCTGCCGGCCGTGCGGCTTGCGGTAGTCCAGCGGTACGTCGAGCGTCGAACACTCCAGCGGCACCACCGTGACGACGTCCTTCGGGCACGCGCCCCACTTCAGCGTGCTCGAGGGTTTCGTCTCCGGCTTCGCCGCCGTCGAGACCTCCCCCGACGCCGCCAGCGAGACCGCCGGCACGGCCGCCGCCGCTACGGCGGTCGCGGCGAGCGCGAGAGCCAATTTCCTGTGCATCAGATGTCCTTCCGGAAAGGGGCGCACCACGGCGCCGATTCACTGTCACCAAAAAATCTAGTTTTCTGTTCCGGTCGCGCCATCCACCGTTCGGGCACAATGCTCAGCCGAAAGAACATCGCGCGGCCGACCCGGCGATTCAGCGCATCAGGCCGGATTCCCACGCCCAGACGGCGATTTCCGTGCGGTTGCGCGCGGCGAGTTTGCGCTGGATCGAGGCGAGGTGCGATTTCACGGTCGACAACGAGACCAGGAGCTCCGCGCTGATCTCGACGTTGGTCCGGCCCCGGGCGACGGCCTTGACGGCTTGGAGTTCACGGTCCGTCAGTGCCGGTTCGGGCCGGCGGGGACGGTCCTTGCCGGTGGTGAAGTGGGCCAGCAACCGGGTGGTGATCGAGGGAGAGACCAGTGAGTCGCCGTTGGCCGCGGCGTTCACGGCCTCGATCAGAAGCCTGGGCCCGGCATCCTTCAGCAGGAACCCGCAGGCACCGGACCGCAGCGCCTCGTGCACGAGCTCGTCGAGGTCGAACGTCGTCACGACGAGCACCTGCAGCGGGTCGGTGACCCCCGGCCCCGCGAGCTGCCGTGTCGCGGCCAGCCCGTCCAGCAGTGGCATCTGGATGTCCATCAACGTGACGTCCGGACGCAGCTCGTGGGCGAGCGCCACCGCACGCTTACCGTCCTCGGCCTCCCCGACCACCTGGACGCCGGGCTCACGTTCGAGGATCAGCCGGAAACCGGTGCGGACCATGGCCTGGTCGTCGGCGATCAGGACGCGCAGTGTCATGGTGTCGTCAACTCCTCCGGTCGCCGTGCTGCTTCGATGCCGTCCGGCAGCGGGAGCTCGGCGAGGACCCGCCACTCGAGATCGCCGTACTCCCCGACCGTCAGGCGTCCGTCCAACGCGGCGATCCGTTCGCCCATCCCGATCAGTCCGTACCCGTCGACCGTCCCGCGATTGCGGCTCCGGGCATGCCGAGCGCCGTCGTTCACCACCTCGACCCGCAACAGACGTCGCCCGGCCTCTTCTGCCGGCTCCACCCTGACCGTGATCCGACGCGCCTCCGGGGCGTGTTTGCGCACGTTGGTCAGAGACTCGAGCACCACGCGATGGACGGTTGTCACCGTCTCCGAAGCCACCGTGAGGTCCGCGAGTTCGGGCGCCAGCAACGCCGTGACGGCCCGGTCCCCGCCGACCGCCGCCTCGATCGTCTCCACGAGATCGCCGGTGCCGGCCGGCAGCAGCTCGGGACTCCGCAGCATCATGACCAGGCGCCGTACGGCGCCGAGCGCTTCGGCACCGGCCCGCTCGATCTCCTCGAGCAGCTCCCGCTCGATGCCGTCCGCGAGAACGACCCGCGCGGCCTGAGTGCGCACCACCACTCCGGTGATGTGGTGCGCCACCAGGTCGTGCAGCTCCCTCGCCAGCATCAGGCGCTCCGTGTTCCGGGCGGCGGCGAGCGCGGCCTCGCGGCGGACATCACCGTCGCGCAGGATCAGTCCGGTCGCGACGCTGATCCCCCACAGGACTGCCCACAGCAGCGCGACGGTGAGGTTGACCGAACCGCCGCCGTAGCGCAGACCGGGCGCGAGGACGACGGCCAGGCCACCGACCACCGCGATGGCGGCTGCTTGCGGTCGTCGCAGCTGGTGACAGCTCGCGCCGACCAGCAGCAACAGGGCCAGCGTCTCGGTGTCACCACCGATCGATCCGCCGGGCTCGGTCAGGAAACCGGCGACGGTGCACAGCAGCGAGACCGCGAGCGCGACGCCCGCGAGCTGTGCGAGCCGTTCGGGCCGGCGCCGCCGCAGTAGAGCCAGCCCGCCGATCACCACACCGGCGCACAGGTACAACGTTTCCCCCGGCGGCGGTGGTTCCTCGGGGAGCAGTAAACGCGCAACGGCCTTTTCCGCGTTCAGGACGACCACGACGACGATTTCGCCAACGATCAGGCCGCGACGCAGCAGCCGGCTGTTGGCGCGAATCACGGCGTCGTCCTCCATCGGCGTTTCCAGCTGGTCGCGTACGTCACCAGTTTTCACGAGATGTTCTCCGGGCACGTCCCACTGGTGGCCATTTCGCACCCACCGAAAGTACGAGACCGGCAGGTCCCGACGACGAGCCGGAATTGTCCGGAGAACGCCTTACTCGACGGAATGCCTGCCCGGTAGAGCGCCCTGGAGCCGGGCCAGTTTGAGCCCCACATGGAGCAGCAGACGGTCCTCGCCGTTGGCCAGCGACAGCCCGGTCAGCTGTTCGATTCTCGAGATCCGGTAGTACAGGCTGGTCCGGTGCAACTGGAGCTGCTTGACGCAGGCCTGGACGCTCCCGCCGAGGTCGAGGTAGACCTCGAGCGTCTCGACCATCTGCTCGGCGTTCTTGTCCTCCAGCAGTGCGCGCACCGCCGCCGGCAACGGCGCCTCGCGGGTCGTCACCCCCGGGAACCGGGCGAGCAACTGGTACACACCGAGCTTGCTCCAGACCGCCACCGTGCCGAACTCCTCGACGTGCGAACCGACCGTCGTGGCGAGCTGCGCGGTCTGATAGCTCAGTCTGGCCTGGGCGACCGACCTCTCCACGGTGCCGACGCCGACAATCCGTACGAAGTCCTCGGGAAGGGAGTCGACCGCCTCGCTGAGCAGTTCCTCGGCGGTGTCCTCGACGAAGCGCCCGATCGTCTGCTCGTCGCCGTGGACCAGCAGCACCCCGCAGGCCCCTCGGTCCTTCACCAGCGAGATCGCACTCAACGGCGCCACGCGCTGGCCGAGGTTGCGCAGCAGGTGATCCAGTGCTGTGGCCGAGCCGGGCGAGCCCAGGCCGTCGGAGCTCAGGTCCCGGATCAGGACGCAGCAGCAGGCCTCGGCCGGCCCGAAGAGCTGCTCCTGCAGCCCATCGTCGTAGCTGCGGGCGCGCGACTGCTCGTCGGATTCGAGCAACCCACCCAGTAGGTTCGCCTCCCGCAACCGTCGCTCGTCGTTCAGGAACCGCTCGCGCATCAGGATCTCGCCGGCCTCCGCGGCCGCCGCGACGCACAGCTGGATCGACTCGCCCGGGAGCGAGTGGTCCGCGTCGATGATCCAGAGGAATCCGAACAGCAGTCCCTGGCACCGAACCGGGAAGCAGCGCCGGTCGAGGAACTCGATCTCGGCGATCCCGCGGACCAGCACCGGCGCCTCCGCGGACCCGATGCCCTGGCGATACACGTGCTTGACCAGCGACTCCTCGACCTTCATCTGCAGCACCGACTGCACCCGCTGCCGATCGGTGGGTCCGGTCTGCGCGGAGTAGGCGAGCAGGTGCATCCGTGGGTCGTCGATCGCGACGTTCCGGCCGATCCGGTCGGCCAGCCGGTCCACGATCGGCTGCAGCCCGCGGGTCTCCATGCTGCCCACTGAACCAGTCATGCCGCCTCTTGATCAACGTCTTCACCCAACCGTGCGGCATCCGTAGCAGTCCACGACCGCCGCGGCCACACCGCTGGTCATGATTTCTCCTGTCGTCGAGCCCCGTGGCCCCAGCTCACCATCCGGGTCCCCGGACATCGACCGACCGATGACGAGAGGTTGCGTCCCGAGGTTGCGACAGATGTTCGTGTCCCGCCGCTGCCGTGGGGTCCAGACTCGCTGGGTCAGGCCCACCGACAAGGAGAGCAGATGCGACTCGACCTCCGGCCCGTTCTGGACTCCGAGGTGGACGGCACCACCAAAGGAATCCCGGCCGGCCCGCCGATCCCGTTGCGGGCCGTCGGCAACCAAGGCTGGAACCTGCTCGCCGGAGACGTCCCGTTGCCGGTGGCAATCCTCAAGAAGTCCGCGATCGAGCACAACGTCGACTGGATGCGACGGTTCACCGAGCTGACCGGCATGCGGCTGAGTCCGCACGGCAAGACCACCATGAGCCCGCAGCTGTTCGACCGGCAGCTCGTGGCGGGCGCCTGGGGAATGACGGCCGCGACGGTCTCGCACCTTCACGTCTACCGCCGCTTCGGCGTACGACGGATCCTGCTCGCCAACCAGCTGGTCGATCCCGAGGGACTGCGGTTCGTGCTCTCCGAGCTGGAGCGCGATCCGGAATTCGACTTCTACTGCCTGGTGGACTCCGCGGCGACCGTCGGCATCCTGCGCGACGCGGTCGCCGGGAGCGGCTCCCGACGCCCGATCCAGGTCCTCGTCGAGGTCGGGCAACCCGGCGGCCGCACCGGTGCCCGGTCCGTCGACCACGCCGTCGACGTCGCCCAGGCCGTCCATCGGGCCGGCCCGCACCTCGCGCTGCGCGGCGTCGAGGGATTCGAGGGCGTGCTCGAGGACACCACGCCGGACTGGACGCTGGCCCGCATCAACCAGCTCCTGGACGACATGGCCGAGGTCGCGATGCGCTGCGACGCCCTCGACCTGTACGCCGCCGGCCCGGTCGTTCTCTCGGCCGGCGGCTCGCAGTTCTTCGACCTCCCGCCGTCCCTGCGCACCCGGCTGACGCTGCTGCGCGATGCGGTCTTCGTGCTTCGCAGCGGTTGCTACGTCACGCACGACTCGAGCTGGTTCAGCGAGTACGCCGAGGCGATCGCGGCGCGGATGCCCGAGACCAGCCGGCTCGGCGAGGGACTGCGTCCGGCGATCGAGGTCTGGGCGCAGGTCCAGTCGCTGCCCGAGCCCGGCCTCGGGATCGTCGCGATGGGCAAACGGGACTGCTCGTACGACGTCCACCTGCCGACGCCGTTGACCTGGCATCGATCGGGCAGCGCGCGGCCGGCTCCACTGCGTGGCCACCGGACGCTGCGGCTCAACGACCACCATGCCTACCTCGAGCTTCCCGCCGACAGCCCGCTGCGCGTCGGCGACCGGGTCGGCTTCGGTATCGCGCATCCCTGCACCACTTTCGATCGCTGGCCGGTGATGCTGATGACCGACGACGACTACCGCGTCGTCGATGCCGTCCGCACCTTCTTCTGAGCGCGCGCTGCCGATCGGCCCGTCCTAGGGGTCCAAGGACGTGGTGCCCAGCACGATCCGGGAGGGGTGGGCACCACCGAACAGCACCGTGTTGACGCACGGCCGGGGATCACCGGTCGTCAGCGGATGACCGAACCGGTTGCTGCTCAGCGTGAACCACGGGAAGTCGGAGCTCGCCAGCTGCACCCGGAGGTGATGCCCGGGCTGAAAGGTGTGATGAGCGGGCCAGAGCTCGACCGCGTACTCGGTCGGGACGTCGGGCTGGACGGCCTCGGGGTTGTCCAGCCCGGTCCGGCAGCTCGCGCGCAGGCATCCCGAGGCGACCCGGACCGAGCGTCCGTCCGCGTCGACGTCGGTCAGCTTGACGTGCCAGTCGGTGTCCGTGCCGTCAGTGCTCGCGTGCAGGATCAGCCGCGACCAACCGGTCAGCGTCAACGGTCTGTCCAGCGCCTCGGTGGTCCACGTCAGCACGTCGTCGCTCTGATCCACCGCCGTCTCGTCGAAGGGGTAGTCCGTCAACGGGTACGTGCGGAAGTCGAAACGCGACGCGGGAGTCACCGAAGGATCGAAACGGTAGCTCGACTGCCCCGCCACTGCCTCCGCACTCAGCCGGCCGTCGGCGGCGAGGTACAAAGTCCGAGGCGCCGACGTCTCCAGCCGGCCCTCGCCGAGGGTCCACTCCCGTTGCCCGGTGTCGAAGATCGCGGTCGACGGAAGCGTCCAGCGCTCGCCGTCCCCGCGCAACCACTTGTCGAACCACCGCAGGTGCAGCTCGTTCATGTCCACCGACGCCGCAGGCCCGTAGTCGGTCCCGTTGTAGGTGCTGTGTGGGTAGCGCACGCCCGCGTGCGACCACGGCCCGATAACCAGGGCTTGGTCGGCCGCGGCGGGCGACGCGTCGATCATCTGCTCGTAGTGGTGCATCGCGCCGGTCAGGTTCTCCAGGTCGAACCAGCCCGCGACGTGCAGACACGGCACGTCGATCTCGTCGTACGACGTGTCGAAGCGCAGCGCCTTCCAGAACTCGTCGTACGACGAGTGCTCGGTCAGGTCGTTCCAGGACGGCCCTTCGAGGCCGAGCTTCTCGCCGATCCCGGCCGGCGGCCAGGTCGAGAGCAGTTCGGGAACGGTCTCGCCGTGCGTTGCCGGGCGTGGGTTCCTTTGCTGCTGGATCCCGTACAGCCACATCGGGAAGTAGCTCTGCAGGATTCCCCACGTGTACGGGATGTCCTGCATCCACCGCCCGGCGGCCGCGCTGGAGATCATGCACCTCAGATGCGGCGGGCGCTCCGCGGCGAGAGCCCACTGGACCCAGCCCATGTAGGAGATGCCCGTCGTACCGACAGCACCGTCGCACCACGCCTGCTCCGCGACCCACTCGACGACGTCGTACCCGTCGGCACCGTCGTGGACGAACCAGTGGAAGTCCCCGCCGGACTCCAGGATCCCCCGGACGTCGACGACCACCGCCGCGTACCCGCGGTCGGCGTACCAGCGTGCCTCTCGAGACCAGGTCGCCGACGACTTGTCGTACGGCGTGATCTGGACGATCGCCGGTACGGCGTCCTCCTGATCGGCCGGAAGGTAGACCCCGCCGGCCAGCTCGACACCGTCGCGCATCGGGATCCGCACCTCGAGATCGGGCGCGCTCCCCTTCAGCTCACCCCTGAGGCAGGCGAAGAACTCCGGCAGCGTCTCCGGGCCGAGCGGCAGCGGGTCGGTCACCGGACCCTGCCGTGGGCAGCGACAGCCGACCGGAGCATCGAGCGCACCGTCGCCTCGTACGCCGCGGCCGGCTCCGTGATCGCGTCGAGCCCGCGCAGCTTGTGGAGCTGCGGATGGACGTCGGGGTCCACGTCGGCGAAGGCCGCACGCATCGACGAGACCAGCACGCCGTCGTCGAGGGACGCGCAGAACAACGCGTTGCCGATCGTGTACTGGATCAGGCTCAGCTGCGTGTCGACCGCGGCCGCCGGCGACAGACCCAACCGGGCGAACAACGCCACGACCCGCTCGGCCACGTCCAGGTCGGCGCCGGGCACCCCGACGGGCCGCGCGAGCCGGTACAGGTCCGCGTTGTCGATCAGCATCCGCCGCACGGCGCCGAAGTAGGCGACGAGCTGGTTCTCGGGCGTCGCGCGCGACCTCGTCGGGAGGCCGATCCGGCGCATCGCCACGTCGTACATGCCGGCGAGCAGTTCGTTCTTGTCCTTCAGGTACGTGTAGAGCGCCATCGGGTTCACCCCGCAGGCCTTCGACACGCTCCGGAACGAGACCGCGTCCAGCCCGTCGGTCGCCATGATCTCCAGCGCCGTGTCGAGGATCCGTTCCCGGGTGAGGCTCCGGGCCGGACCGGGGCGCCGCGCTTCGTCTGCCTTCGGCACCGCTCAGATCCCGCGCCGGTAGATGCGCCCGGCGTACGCGTAGTCCACGGCGTCCGACCCCGCCGGAGTCACGAACTGGATCGGGATGCCGGCATCGCTGACGAAGCGGCCGTCCGCGGCGTACGGCGTCAGCCGCAGTGGGGGCGGCGGGAAGGCGGCGTCACCGAGGATCAGCCTCATCATCTCGCCGAACCCCGGATCGGCCTCGATCCGGACCCGCAGCGCGCCGTCGTCCTGCGTCACGACCAGTCGGCCGTCGTCCGCCGTGTAGACACCGACGTACGGCGTGAGGTCGACCTCGACCGCCGCGCCGGACGTCTCCACCGGAGCTTCCGGCCGTACGTCGAAACACTCGTCGAGCAGCTCCGCGCACAGCTCGGCGAAGAGCACGGCACCGGTCGTGCTGTTCGTCAGCGCGGCCAGAACGCCTCGCTGGTCAGGGATGATGTCGAGCGTGGAGTGCTGGCCCGCGCCGGCCCCGGTGTGACCGAGGAGCGTGTGGCCGTTCAGGCGCCGGATCGCCCAGCCGAGGCCGAACGCGTCGTACCCGATCCGCCACGGCAGCTCCATCTGCGGCACCTGCATGGCCGCGACGGACTCCGGCGTCAGCACCTGACGGCCGTCCCCGGCCCGGCCGTTCGCCAGGTGCATCCGGCCGAACGCGACCAGCCCGCCGATGTCGCAGGCCAGCGCCGATCCCGACGGCGCGTTGGTCCCGAGCTGGAAGCGCGGCACCCGCTGTGCGTTGCCCTGGGCATCGATCACGTGACCGACGGCGGTCGAGCGCAGGATCATCTCGTCGGTGTCCGACGTCGCGTTCAGCCCCAGCGGACGCAGCACCCGATCGGCCAGCGCCCGGTCGAACGTCAAACCGGTCACCACCTCGGCGACCCGCCCGGCCGTGACCAGTCCGGCGTTGGAGTAGGACCAGTAGGTCCCCGGAGGAGAGTTGAACTCGTACTTGCGCAGCAACTCCACGAAGCCGGCGACGTTGTCCGGTCCCTTGGGCAGGTCGTAGGTGAAGTTGCCCGGCAGACCGCTCGAGTGGTTGAGCAACATCCGGGTGGTCACCTCGGCGGAGCGCGGGTCCTGGCCGACCACGAAGCCGGGCAGGTACTCACACACCGGGGTGTCCAGGTCGACCAGACCCTCGTCGACCAGCGTCATCAGCAGGGTGGCGGTGAAGACCTTGGTGACCGAGCCCGCGGCGAAGAGCGTCTCCGGCACCACGGCCGCGCCCGTCGTCACGTTGGTCACCCCCGTCACCGCGGTGACGACCTCGTCGCCCTTGGCGACGGCGATCGACGCGCCCGGCACGTTCAGCCTGCGGGCGGCGCTGTCGAGCCGCGACTGCAACTCCTGCTGTGTGATCACGATTCGTCTCCCACCCGCTGCGCGGCCGCCGATCCGGCGTTCTCGTATCTTGCTACGCCGTAGCGTATTGGTCAAGGAGTCCGGCGGACGACCGGCAGCACGACGTGCGACGCGTGTCCCGGCCGGTGCAGGACCGTCTGCGTCGCGGGCCGCGGAGCGGCGTCGTCGAACGGGTTCTCCGCCCCGCTGTTCAGGTTGCGGTCGTACTGCGTGAACCACGCACTGCAGACCTCGACCCGGATCCGGTGGCCCGGCAGGAACCGCACCCCGGTCGCGTCCATCGTGAACCCGAACGTCGTCGGCCGCCCGGGCTCGAGCAGCGTCGGATGCTCGAACGACT
Organism: Kribbella sp. cmx-5-2; assembly: GCA_049998015.1. GTDB lineage: Bacteria > Actinomycetota > Actinomycetes > Propionibacteriales > Kribbellaceae > Kribbella. The sequence goes on along the minus strand of JAEBEC010000004.1, from coordinate 171,773 downwards.
CCCGGAAGCGGGCCCGGAGCGCTCCCCGGCACAGGAATCGCGCGGAGCCGTCCGGGTGCACGTCCACGAGACGCACGTGCCAGTCCGTGTCCGTGGCCGACGAACTCGCCTCCAGCCGGCAGGTCACCCAGCCGACCACGTCCAGCGGCTCGGTCAGGACCTCGCTGGTGTAGCAGAGCACGTCCTCGCGAGCCGTCGCCGCGCGATCGTCCACCGGGCCTTCCCTGAAGTTCCACAGCACCCGGCCGGGATCGAGCGGGTCGTAGACGTACTGGTCCGACGGTTCGTCCGTCGTCGGCGGATCGGTCGACAGGGTGCCGTCGCCCTCGTGCGTGTTGGCTCGGCCACCGGAGTGGAAGTAGAACGGCACCTCCTCGGTGCCGGGCAGCGGCCAGTCGTCCTCGGCCCACCAGTCGTCGGCGCCGGTGACGAACACGTGCACCGGCTTCTCGTGCTCGATCGCGTTGTCCTCGTTCTTCAGGTACCGGTTGAGGAACCGGACGATGTAGCCGTCCAGGTCGACCAGTGCGTCCGCACCGAAGTCGACACCGGAGACCTCGCGCGACCGGTTGATCAGGTGCGGCCACGGACCGATCACGAGTTTCTGCCCGGCCCTGGCTTCCGGCGTCGCGGCGTACCGGCGCATCGCCTCGAAGTTGGTCGGCGCACCGGGGAAGTTCATGTCCCACCAGCCGGTGATGTTGAGGGCCGGGACGGTCATCTCGGCGTACCGGTCGTACTGACCGCGCTTCCAGAAGTCGTCCAGCGTCGGGTGCCGCAGCATCTCCTGCCACCAGTCACTGGTGACGCCGGCCCGGGCGGGGATCGACGACACCGGCAGCGCGTCGAAGTACTCCTTCTGCGCACTGAACAGGGCCCCGAACGACGCGTCCTGCCAGGACCGGCGGCCCATCCCGACCATCCACTCGCTCATCCCGAGCATCAGGACGCCGTTGAGGATCGGCTCGTTGCGCCACAGCGAGCTTGGCGGGGAGACCATCGGCACGATCGCCTTCAGGTGCGGCGGCACGCGGGAGGCGGCGAACCACTGGGTCTGGCCCGCGTACGAGCCACCGATCATGCCGACGTTGCCGTCGCACCAGTCCTGTGCGGCGATCCACTCGACGGTGTCGTAGCCGTCGTCGTGCTCGTTCAGGTACGGGAAGAACTCGCCGTCGGAGTTGAACCGCCCGCGGCAGTCGTTCACCGCAACGACGTACCCCTCCCCCGCGATCCGCCGGAACTGCGGCGCGTCGCCGGCCCGCGTCATCGTCTTGTCGTACGGCGTCCGCACGAGCACGACCGGCAGCGGTCCCTCGACGTCCGGCCGCACCAGGTCGAGGGCGAGCTCGACCCCGTCCCGCATCGGCACCCGGAGATCGTGGTGCACCCGCAGCTCGACCGGCTCCGGCTGCGGCCCGCGACGGACGGGCCGGCCGCCGACGGGGAACTCCGCGGCCGGCCCGCCGGTCATCCGAGCCCTGGCCGGGCCGGCATGTGCCGGTCGAACCACAGCATCACCCGGGTGAGGAAGTCGGTCGTCGCCGGGTAGGCGCGGACGCCGTGGCCTTCCTCGGGGTAGATCACCAGCACCGACTCGACGCCCCGCGCCGTCAGGGCCTGGTGGAACTCCCGCGCCTGCGCCGGCGGCGTGCAGCGATCGTTGGCCCCGGCAACGTTCAGGCACGGCGTCCGCACCTTGCTGGCCTGGAGCACCGGGCTCCGGGTGTGGGCCTTCGTGCCGGGCTGCTCGGGATCGGCGTCGAGGAAGGCGTTTCCCCAGGCGGCGATGTTGCTGGTGAAGGACTGGCTGTACCAGTCGGTCACCGGGGAGATCGGCACCGAGGCGGCGAACCGCTGGTCCTGGGTGACCAACCACGACGACATGAACCCGCCGTAGCTGCCGCCGATCAGGCCGACCCGGGCGGGATCGACGATGCCCTGGTCGACCAGGGCGTCGATCCCGGACAGGAAGTCGTAGGTGTCCAGGCCGCCCATGTCACCGGCGACGCGAGCAGCGAACTCTTGCCCTCGGCCACCACTGCCGCGCGGGTTCGGGCTGAGGACGGCGTACCCGCGGGAGACCAGCAGCGGGACCCACTGGTACAGCATCGACCACGAGTTCTGGAAGGCCCAGATCGGTCCGCCGTGGATGTTCACGACCAGCGGGAACGGCCCGGGGCCGTCGGGCCGGCACAGCACGCCTTCGATCATCAGTCCGTCGGGCGCCGTCCACCGCACCGGCTCGGCCTCGCCACAGGACGACAGCAGGTACTCCGACCCGGCGTGCCGCACCGAGGCCAGGACCGTGAGGTCGTCGTCGGTGACCAGGGCCACCTGGTGCGGGAGCCGGTAGGAGTTCTGGACGACTGCGATCTGGCCGGTGTCCGCGAAGGACGCCTCCGGGTAGCGGGGGCCGCCCGCCAGGGGGCTGCAGTAGATCTCCTCGGCCAGCTGGGTCGCGCCGTCGTACCGGCCGACGACCGTGTCGAGACCACGCAGCCCGGCGTACCCGAGTAGGTGGTCCGGATTCCACTGCACGGCGGTGACGTCGGTCGCGGCGGTGTCGACCGTGGTCTGCGTCCCGGCCACCAGATCGAGCACGATCAGATCACCGGCGATGATCCCGCGGTCGCTGCAGACGGCCTGGACGACACTCGCGAACCGGCCGTCGGCCGAGGCCGCGGGAAGGCCGAGCTGTACGTCGCTGGTCAGCAACTCCCGGTGGGTCCGATCGGCCACGTCGACGATCGACAGCGACGCGTCGTACCAGGCATCCTCACTCGGCGAGCTGCTGGTGATCGCGAGGACCTGATCGGGCCCGCACCAGCTCGCCTCCCAGCAGTTCACGTCTGGCGGTGAGACCTGGGAGAGCTCTCCCCTGTCGAGCTCGTAGGTCCACAGCGTGCGCCAGGCGGAGTCCGGGGTCCCGACCTCGACCTCCGGGTGCCACGACGGCAAGTCACTCCCGGTGTCCAGGTTGACGCCCGAGTTCTGGTGACCGGCGACGTCGGCGCCCAGGTCGGCGACGCCGAGCAGCAACCGCCGGCTGTCCGGCGACCAGTGCACGAACTCGACAGTGCCGAGCACCGGCGGCGCGGCAGTGAGTGAGTCGTTGCTGTCGGCACCGGTCAGCCACAGCTGGAACACCCCCTCCTTGGCCCGGTCGGACAGCAGCGCCAGGGTCTTCCCGTCCGGGGAGAACCGGCCGCCGCGCGACGAGCCCTCACCTCCGCCCACCGGCCGGAACTCGCCGTCCTGTACGGCGAACAGCCGCACGCGCGGCAGTCCGTCCAGCGCCTCGAGCACGGTCCCGGTGACCAGCACCTGCCCGCCGTCGGGAGAGACCTGCGGATCGAAGATCGTGGCCGGCCGCCCGAAGGCGGGTTCGTGCACCCGCCGCAGGTGCTCGGCCGTCGACGAGTACTCCTCCGTGTGCCGGATGTCCTCCACCGTCCGCCCTTTCCGCCGCGTCGTGAGTTCCATGGTGGTCGTCCCTGTCTAGCCGAGCACGGTGCCCGAGGAGTCGCCGTTCACCGCGCGCCGGCGCGAGAACGACCCCAGGTCGATGGTGTGCCCGGTGTGGGGGCAGACGTAGCGAACCGGGTCGTGATCGTGGTCGTGGCCGTTCTCGACCGCCGTGATCAGCGTCGCCATCAGCCGTCCCACGGCCGGCGCGTTCTTGAACTGGTTCCCGCTGGTGCCGATCGCGACGTAGAACCCGTCGAGCGCGGTCCGGTCGTAGATCGGCGTCCAGTCGGACGCCACGTCGTACACGCCCGCGATCCCCTTCGGCTGCGACGGGATCCGCAGCCCGGGGAGCCGGCGCGCCGCCCGCATGACCTGGGAGGTGAACAGGTCCTTGGTCCGGTGGGGATCGATCGCGTCCGGGTCGTCGACCCACTGCAGCGGCTCGCACTCGGGCTCGGTGCCGCCGATCATCAGGCCGTTGCCCTTGGCCGGGCGCAGGTAGACGCCGAGATCCAGATCGGCCACCACCGGTCCCATCGACGCGTCGTCGGGGCTGTAGCCGGGCGGCGCCTCGACGTGGTGCACCTCCTGACGCATCGGCCGCACGGTGATCGTGTGGTCCGCGCCGACGCCCGCGAGCTGGTTCAGCGCCGACGACCAGGGCCCGGCGACGTTCACGACGACCGGGGCCTCGATCACCTCACCGGATGCGAGCTGTACGCCGCTCACGCGTCCGTTCGCCTCGAGCACGTCGACCACCCGCTGCTTGAACAGGAACATCGCGCCGTGCCGCTTCGCGGCGTCCGCCAGGTTCTGCGCCGCCAGCATCGGGTCGTCGACGAACCCGCCGTCGGGCATGTAGAGCGCCGACAGCTCCTCGGTCGCGTCGGCCCAGAACGCGTCGTCGTCGATCCGCTTCGGCGGCCAGTACCTGCCCGGGTCGATGCCCGGGACGCGCGCCCGCAGCGTCTCGGGATCCCACACCTCCGACCGGACGCCGACCGACGTCAGCAGCGCGTGGGTGCGCGCCAGTCCCATCCGGGGCACGTCGAGCATCAGGCAGCCGACGCTGGTGATCGACGCGAGGTGGTCGCCCGGCGCGCTGTCCAGGTGTTCGGACCACTTCGACCAGCAGTGGAACGCCTCCCAGGCCAGGGCCACTCCGTCGTACGTCGAGTAGTTGAACCGGACGATCGCGCTCGACGCGCTGGTCGACCCGTGGCCGACGCCGGGCGCCTTGTCGACGACCAGGACCTCCAGCCCGGTGCGGGACAGTTCGTAGGCGATCGACGATCCGATCACACCGGCTCCGACCACTACCACTTCAGCCTTGCGGGCCATGACTCCTCCAACGCCTCGGTCTGCGTCGAACTCTGTCGCGTCCGGGCCGAGGATTCGACCGACAGGTGTCCGATGATCACGGAGCGGGCTCCGACATCCGCTGAGTCCTCACGCCGTACGCCGTCCCGGTACCCCCAGCTCGCGCCCCAGGATCCGGCGGAAGCTGTCACCCATCACCCACCGGATCTGGTCCTCGGGCCACCCTCGGCGTACCAGCTCGTCGGTGATCAGCGGAAGACCGGCCGGCCCTTCGAGCCCCGGGATGTACGTCGACGCCACGATGTCGTCGAGCACCACCTCCCGGCCGGGGCCGTGGATCTCGTCGAAGACCTCCTTGACGAAGTCCGGACCGAGGCCGACGTGCTCCACGCCGACCACCGACGCGACGTGCTCGATGTGGTCGACCGCTCGCGCCACGCTGTGCTCGTCGCGGTCGACGAACGTGGCCAGCAGGTTGATGCCCACGGTGCCACCACTGCCGGCGATGCCGCGCAGCCGGTCGTCGGTCAGGTTCCTGTGGTGCGGGCGGACGGCGTACGCCGAGGAGTGCGAGGCGATCACCGGCCGCGTCGCGAGCTCGAGCAGGTGGTCGGTCGACGACGCGCCGAGGTGCGAGACGTCGAGCACGATCCCGAGGCTCTCGCACGCGGCGACGGCGTCGATCCCGGCGGCGGTGAGCCGGCTGCCGGTCCGGTCCTCGCCCGAGCCGTCGGCCAGCATGTTCCGTCCCAGGTGCGTGAGCGAGGCGATCCGCACGCCCAGCCGGAACAGCGGTTCGAACAGCTCCACGTCGGCGCCGACCGCTTCGCAGCCTTCGAGCGCGAGGACGATCGCGATCAGTCCGTCGACCAGCGTCGTCTCGACCTCGTCGCCGGTCAGGCAGACCCGGACGGCGTCGGAGTTCGCGGCCGCGATCCGCCAGCCGGTCTCGAGCATCCGCAGGGTCTGCCGGAGCGCGCCCTCGGGCCGGAAGTCGTCGTCCACGAAGACCGGCAGGACCTGGAGGTCCACTCCCCCGGCCCGTAGCTGGGGAAGCCAGTTCTGCCGGAAGTACGCCGCCTGCTGGTCCACCGGGCGTCGTGCGCAGAGCATCAGCAGATCGTCGTGGGTGTCGACGACCGTCAGCCGTTCGTGCAGCGCGTTCGTCACGTCGTACTCCCCACTTCGAGCGGAGGTCCACGGAACTGGACCTGCGGTGATCATCCACCGCCGACGAACTCGCCTCCAGCGACAGATGACGGACGAACGAGACAGTGCCCCCGACGTTCCGTTGCGTACAGGCACCTCGCCTCTGGCGAAGTAGTGCAACGCCTCGAGATGTCAGCCGACGAGGAGGTCGATCGACACCCGCAGTCGTTCGAGATAGATCTCCCGCGAGGCGACCTGGTACTTGAGGCCGATCGACGCGCTGATCAGGGTCTGCGCCACCGGTACGGCCGAACCTCGGGTCGACTCGACGGAGATCGCGCCGATGATCAGCTCTTCGAACCGTCGTGGCGCGACCTCGACGACGGATCCGAGCAGGTCGGGGTTTGCTTCGATCACCGCCGGGACATCACGAGCCAGCGGGCCGACGTAGCGGCCGGCCCATCGATCGAAGCTCTCCAGGAGGCGTTCCCGCAACGGCCGGGCGGTGTCGGCCAGGAGACCTTCGACCGCTGCCAGGTCTTGCTCCAAAGCCTGCGTCACCGCGGCACGGAAGAGCTCCTCCTTGGAACTGAACAGGAAGTAGAGGCCCGGGCGGGAGATTCGGGCCGCTCGGGCGACCTCTTCCATGGAGGTCTTGCGGTACCCGAACCGGGCGAAGGTGGCCAGCGCGGACTCCAGCACCGTCTCCCGGCGACCGGTGTCGACGCCCTTCGCCGTGGCCCGGTCGACGTCAGCGGCGTTCATGCCGCGATCGTAGCGACTGGATGCTGACTATACAATCTTTGCCTAGTCTGTATAGTCGAGCTCATGACCTCGCACAACCCGATCTCGACGCCCTTCACAGCTTTCAGTACCGCCGACGACGTGCTGGAAGGCATCGACCTGACCGGAGTGCGCGCGATCGTGACGGGCGCCTCGTCCGGCATCGGAGCCGAGACGGCCCGCGCACTGACCGCTGCCGGCGCCGAGGTCACGCTCGCCGTACGGAATGTTGCCGCGGGCAACACCGTCGCCGCGACGATCGCGAAGTCGACCGGAGCTGTCCTGCCGCCGGTCCGTCAGGTCGACCTGGCAGACAGGACGTCGGTCCTGCGATTCGTCGAGGCATGGCAGGGTCCGCTGCACCTGCTCGTCAACAACGCCGGATTGGTCACCGGCGGCCTCGAGCGCACCGTGGAAGGCTGGGAGCTGCAGTTCGCCACCAACCACCTCGGTCACTTCGCGCTCGCCGTCGGCCTCCACGACGCCCTCGCCCGGGGAGCCCTCGAACGCAGCGGGTCGCGGATCGTCGCCCTCAGTTCGACGGCACACATGCGTGCCCAAGTCGACTTCGACGACCTCCACTTCGAGCGGCGGGCCTACGATCCACAGATCGCCTACGCCCAGTCGAAGACGGCGAATTCGTTGTTCGCCGTCGAGGCGACCCACCGCTGGGCGGCCGACGGCATCGTTGCGAACGCCGTCAACCCCGGCGGCGTACGGACCGGGCTGCAGCGACACTTCACGGCCCGGCAGAAGGAATCGCTCGACGCGGCGGAAGCCGGCGGAGTCTTCACGTACAAGACCGTTCAGCAAGGAGCCGCGACCACGCTCGTCGCCGCCGTCGCCCCCGAGTTCGCCCACTCCGGAGGTCACTATCTCGACGACGCCCAGGAGGCGTACACCGTGCCCGACGACGCCGAACTCGCCCGGCATCCGCACGGAGTCAAGCAGTGGGCGCTCGATCCCGTCGCCGCCGATCGGCTCTGGACGGTGTCGAGTGAGCTCCTTCGCCTCTCACCGCGCGTGGCTTGACCGAGATCGCACGTTTCGGCGCCTTGTCGCCGTTCAGGGCTGGACGTTCTCCAGGTCCTCGAGCAGGCTGGGATGCTTCGGCTCCCAGCCGAGCGCCTGCCGGGTGTGAGCGCTGGACGCGGGCTGGTCGCTCGCGAAGAGTTGACCGAGGGGGCCGTAACTTTCCGCCGGCATCGACTCGACCGGCAGGCCCAAGCGCCGTCCGATGACCTCGGCGATGTCCCGCACCTGGTCGCCCTCGTCGGCGACCGCATGCCAAGAGGTTCCAGCCGCCGCATTCTCCAGAGCGAGCCGGAAGAGGACCGCGGCGTCGAGCACGTGGACCGCCGGCCAGCGCTGCGTTCCGTCGCCCGGATAGCCGGATACTCCTGTCCGGTGTGCGATACCGGTCAGCAGCCCGGCGAAGCCACCCTCACCCTGGAGGTGAACCGTGCGTGGCAGGCGTACGGCCGTACTCCGGACCCCGCGCGAGGCGAGGTCCAGGACCGCCGCGACCGCGCGACCCCTGCCGCCCACCGGCCCGTCGGTCGGCAACGGATCGAACTCGGTCGACAGGCGGCCCGGCGCTATCGGCGTACCGGAGACGGTGACGAAGGGACGATCGCTGCCGACGAGTTCCTGACCGATGGTCGCGAGCGCGGCGGTTTCGTCGGCAACCGCCTGCGCGAGCGCCTCGGGACTGCTGAAGTCGTTGCCGAAGGCAAGGTGGATCACACCGTCGGTCCGAGCGACGCCGGCTCGAAGGACGTCCAGATCGGCGAGACTTCCTCGCAGCGGCTCGGCGCCGGCCGCCTCGGCGGCGGTCGCGGACGCCTCGGAACGCGCGAGCGCAAGAACGGTATGGCCGTTCTCGAGCAGTTCGGTGACGACGGCGGAACCGATCAGGCCGGTGGCGCCGGTGACAAAGACTTGCATGAAGCTCCCAAGGTTCTTGCGGTTGACGGAGTAGCCGGCTCTAGCGCACGAACCGCACGTCCGGGTACCTCGGCGATTCCCCGAGCAGCAGGTGCTGCGGCCGATGCTTCAGGAACTGGTCGAAGTACGCCGCCAGGTACGCCCGCTGGGCGACGATGCTGCGGGCCGGGTCGACCGTGCCGACCAGGCCGGTGACGGCGTCGGCCGGAACTCCGAAGGCCTTGGCGACCGCCGGCAACGAGAACTGGTAGTCGGCGAACGACGAGTGCGTGCCGTCCGGCAGGCGCAGGTTGAGCTTCCAGCCGCGCTGCTTGGCCCAGAAGCTGGTCCAGGACGGATCGTTCATCGGCTGACCGGGCTGGGGCAGGTGCGAGTGATCGGCGCCTCCGAACAGCAGGAACGGGCGGTCGAGTCCGCGCTTGGCGACCTCGCTGAGTTCGCCGTCCGGGAACGCGTACTGCAGCGTGCCGTCGAGGTCGACCCCGGCGGCGATCCGCCGATCCGTGAGCATCGTCTCCGCCGCGGTGAAGCCGCCCAGCGAGTAGCCGAGCATGCCGACCTTCCGCAGATCCACTGCATGCGCCAGCCCGCGCGGGAGCGGCCGCCGCTCCGCGTCCGGGTTCTCCCCGCGCGCGAGCCGTCCGAGCACTCCCAGCACGAACTTCGTGTCCGCGACCCGGACCGCGACCGCCTTCTCGAGTTCCTCCACCGGTACGACGACCGGCGCGACCCGCCCGTCCGGGAACTCCACCGGCGCCTCGCCGGTGTGGTCCATCGTCACCACGACGTACCCGCGACTGACGAGATCCTCGACGTGGTTCGTACCGAGCAGCCGCGACGTCCCGAAGCCGGGCGAGTACACGACGACCGGATGCCGGCCGAGCGCGGCGATCCCAGTGCGCGCGTGCGTCGGCGTACCGGCGTAGTCCACCGCTCCGGACGCCAGACCCAGCGCGGAACCGACCTCGTCGGCCAGTGCGCCGGCGACCTTCGCCGGTGCGTAGAGATTGCGAGGCCCGTGAGCCGAGGGCAGCGCCGGGTACCAGAGGCTGATCATCAGCTCGCGACGACGCGACGGCACCCAGAGATCGGCGCGGGACTTGTCGACGAGATGCAGCTCGGTGGTGCCGATCCGGAACGGACCGCTCGGCTCCGGCAGCACCAGCCGGTACGCCGAAGGAACAGCGCCGGCTGTCTCGGGTAAAGCTGTTACTGCCGCCCCCGCGGCGAGAAGGGCGAGCACGCTACGGCGTGCGATCGTGGTCATGCCTCCGACTCTGCCTTCCCGGCAGGCACCGCGGATCAGCCGTCCGGGTGTTGCCTGTCGGTCTTATGGCCATTTCTGGGCGTGGTGCCGCGACCCAACATCACTACGACTCCAGGTTGTGTGGGACCACCCTTCCGGCCTCTCGGGTGGTTCGCACCCGCGAGGTGACACTGCCCGCGGTCCCGCCTGGTGAACGGGGCCGATGGCAACGAGTGGCGTCGTTGGCGCTCGTGAGATCCCACTGCTTCGAGCCTCTGAACCCTTGCCCGGCGGCGGAAGAGTGGTCCCATCGCTCGAACACCTACTAAGACGGTAGACATTCACAACCACGTCCCGACCTGTGGATCTCAGCTCTGGCCGAATGGCCGATGTGTTGCCGGCCCCCGCCTACCTAGGCTGGCGCGGACCGAGCCACACCTTCCGAAGGGACCTTCTGTGCCGCTCTCGCTCCCGGCCCTCCACCACGTCGGCATCGTCGTCGAAGACATCGCCACCGCCGCGGCCGACTACGAACGGCGCTGGCACGTCACCGCCGGCCCCGTCTACGACCTGACCTTCCCGGGCGCCCAGGTGCGCGGCCGGCAGAGCGAGCTGTCGGCCAGGTACAGCTTCATCGACACCGGCGCGTCGCAGATCGAGCTGATCCAGCCGGTGTCGGACGCATCGCCGTACACCGACTTCCTCGAGGCCAACGGCGGCGACGGCGTTCACCACCTCGCGTACTTCGTCGACTCCATCGACGACCACCTCGACCAGTTGCGGACCGCCGGCGAGCCGACCGACTTTGTCCTCGACGCGGTGGCGCCCGGCGCCGGCCGCTTCGTCTACCTCGACGGGCTCGCGCACGGGCCCGTGATCGAGCTGATCGAGAACCCCCGCTGAAGGCGGTACCCACAGCTAGCCAGGCGTTCCGTCTCCTGAACCGCCGGTGTTCGCACTGGCTGCGCTGTGCGACGATCGATGGATGGGATTCACCGCGACCGGAGTCGCTCGTACGCCCACGCTCGACGTTGCGTTCGAGCACTCAGGACCGGTCGACGGTGTGCCGGTGATCCTCCTCCACGGCTTCCGTACGACGTTCGCTCGTACGACGACGACGTGGCGCCGCTCGTCGAGCACAACACCTGGGTCCTCGCCCCGTACCTTCGCGGCTTCGGCGGCACGTCGTTTCCGGGACCGCTTCACTCCGCGTTCGGGGCAGCAGGCAGCTCTGGGTCAGGATCTCGTCGACTTCATGGATGCCCTGGGCATCGAGTCCGCCGTACTGGCCGGGTACGACTCGCGACGAGCTGTGCTCGCTGCTGTGGCGCAGCTGGTCACCCACCTGGCCGGGAGCCGAGGCAGCCTTCGCCGCGACGGCACCGAGCCTGCACAACCCTGACTTCGTCGATGTGGTCGTCCACTCCTACCGCCACCGGTACGGCCTCGTCGACGGCGACCCTCGCCATCAGCCGACCGAGGATCTTCTGATCCCCCAGCCGCCGATCACCGTCCCCACCATCATGCTGGAGTCAGGCGCCGACGGGCTCCTCGGACCGAGCCCGGCCGAGGACCGGCACCACTTCACCGGCCCCTACGAGCACCAGTACCTCGAAGGAATCGGCCACAATCCCCCACAGGAAGCCCCCGCCCCGTTCGCCGAGGCCGTCACGCGCCTAGCTCATCGCGTTCCCTGATGCTGTCGGCCTCCAGGAACCGCGACGTAATCCGTGCTATCTCCACCGCGTCGACAGCCGACCGTGGTGCGGCCAGGTCGGCCGTCATCGCGGCCAACTGGGCGGCGATGGCGGTTCGCACTAGTTCTCCTCAAGACCCGGATCCTGGGCGTGGCCGTCCCGTTCGGCAAGCTGAGCAGGAGCTGGATCCGCTACGGGTCGGCTGCCGTCAAACGCCCGCCACAGTTCCGCGTACCGGCCGTTCAGGGTGAGCAGCTCTTCATGCGTGCCGTTCTCAACCAGCTTGCCTTGGTCGAGGACAAGAATCCGGTCGGCCGCGCGGGCGGTGCTGAGCCGGTGCGCGATGACGAGAGTCGTCCGAGGCTGACTGAGGCGCCGCGTCGCCACGGTCACCGCGGCCTCGGTCGCGAGGTCGAGGGACGCGGTCGCCTCGTCCAGGAGCAAGATGGCGGGGTCGACGAGTTGTGCGCGTGCCAGCGCGAGAAGTTGACGCTGACCGTTCGAAAGATTCTGTCCGCGGTCACCGACCGGATGAAGGTAACCGTGGCGGAGGGTCGAGATCATCTCTTCGGCGCCGACGGCCCGGGCCGCGCGCTCGATGTCCGCGCGGCTGGCGTCGGGACGGCCGTACGCGATGCTGTCGGCCACCGTGCCCGAGAAGAGGTAGGTCTCCTGGGGAACAATGCCCAACTGTCGCCGGTATGTTCGAAGGTCGAGAGCTGCCAGGTTGACACCGTCGATCCGCACCGCCCCGGCGGACGGATCGTAGAACCTGGCCGCCAGCTTCAGCAGCGTGGACTTTCCGGCGCCACTCTCGCCGACCACGGCGACCGTATGACCGGGTTCGATACAGGCGGACAACTCGTGGAGCGCGGGCACCTCTGTCCCGGGGTACGTGAACTCGACACGGTCGAACGAGATCTGGCCGGCGATCGACTCGACTCGACGCGGGCTCCGTGCCGCGGGAGTCGAGGACGGTGTCCTCAAGAGGTCACGCAGCCGCAGGATCCCGACCTGGGCTCGCTGGTAGCCGTCGACGACGGTGGTCAGCATCTCGATGGGACCGAACAACATCCCGACGAACAGTACGAAGGCGACGACATCGCCCGCGGTCATGACGCCGGAGTTCACCCGTACCGCGCTCACCCACAGCACGATGATCGTCGCCAGGTCCTTCATGAGCTCCACGAAGGACACGAACAGGGCCAGATACCGCTGCGCCCGCAACTGGGTGCTCCGGTAAGTCACGGCGCAGGCGGCGAACTTCGCGGCGTTGTGCTCCTGGCGGCCGTACGCCTGAGCGACGCGGATGCCGGCGACGCTCTCTTGCAGCATGGAGTTGAGGTCACTCAGTCGATCGCGCGCCGTCTGATACGCCCCTGTCGAGCGCTGTCGGTAGACGAAGACCGCGACCAGGAACACCGGGACCAACGCACACACCGCCAATGTGGTGGTGGCATCGATGGCGAGCATCGCGAGCAGCACGCCGCACAACGTCATCACGGCGACGATCGCGGTCCCCAGACTCCGCTGGAAGAACGTGGTCACCGCAGTGATGTCGGTGGTCATCCGGGTCATGATCTGCCCAGCCCGCTCACGCTCGTAGAAGTCCAGACCGAGCCGCTGCAGATGTGCGTAGGCCTTCACACCGATCCCGAAGCGGATGTCCTCGCCCGTGCGACCGACAGTGCGCTCCCGGACGATCGCTACGACGCCGGCGGCCAGCACCACGCCCAAGGCGGTCAGCGAGCTGATCAACAGCACGTCGGGGGCCTGTTTCAGCACACCGTCGTCGATGGCAGTGCGCGTCAGCCACGGGAGCGCCAACTGTGCGACGGCGTCAAAAGTCATGGCGACGACGAGCAGTGTCAGGCCGGCCCAAACCGGGCCCACCAGTCCGCTGACGGAGAACTTCGTATCAGGTCGCCGGCCTCGCTCCAGATCGAGCTTCGGCTCCACAGCCGGCCAGTCGTCCCGTCCGGCGGCAGCATCAACAGGAGGCTCCGGAGGAGTAGAAGCGTCACTGTTTTCGACGGTCGGCGTCCCGTCGCCCCACAGGTCGGTTCGGACCAGTTCACCGGACTCGATCTCATCGTCCTGCCCGGACAGCAACAGCCGATAGCGAGCACACCTTGCCACCAGCTCCTCATGCGTTCCGACGTCCAGCAGACGACCGTGGTGAAGGACAGCGATCCGGTCGGCCAGCTGCAACGTGCTGCGCCGGTGGGCGACAAGCAACGTCGTGCGCCCACGCATCACCTCGCGCAAGGTGCTGTGAATACCGGCCTCGATCCCGGCATCGACCGCTGAGGTGGCGTCGTCGAGGACCAGGACCTGGGGATCGGTGAGCAGTGCACGAGCCAACGCGATCCGCTGCCGCTGTCCACCCGACAGGGAGAGGCCGCGCTCCCCCACCTCGGTCTCGTAGCCGTCAGGAAGCTGGTCGATGAAATTGTCGGCGTTCGCGGCCCGTACGGCGGCCTGCACCTCGCCGTCCGTGGCGTCGGGCCGACCCAGTGCGATATTCGCGCCGAGCGTGTCGGAGAAGAGGAAGCTCTCCTCGAACACCATCCCCATCCGCTGCCGCAGCGACGCCAACGTGAACTCGCGGATGTCCTGCCCGCCCAGCCGCACGGCGCCGGCCTGCGGATCGTAGAAGCGAGCCAGCAGCAGTGCGACGGTGGACTTGCCGGAACCTGCTCCACCGACCAGGGCGAGGGTCTCGCCTGGCTCGACTCGCAGGGACAGATCGTGCACCACTGGATGTTCGGCGCTGTAGCCGAACGTCACATCGTCCAATTCCACCGAGGCCGCACCGGTCGGTGCCTCCACGGCATCCGGCCGGTCGGAAATCGTCGGCCGCGCATCCAGTACTTCGAACAGCCGCATGGCACCGGCCTTCGCGTCCTGGGTGGACGGCAACTGGTTGACCAGCCAGCGCACGGGAGCCACGATCGCCGCGAGATAGGTGGCGAAGGCAACGTAGGTGCCGAGCGTGAGCTGACCGCGCAAGGCCAGCCAGCCGCCGAGTGCGAGGACGCCGACCTGGCCGAGAGCCGGTACGGCGTTCAGCACAGCGAAGTACTGGCTTGCCCGTCGTGCTCGATGGACGCCGGCCCGGAACAGCCCCTGAGCCGCTGCTTCGAATCGTTCCTGCTCTCGATGCTCCTGGCCGAAGCCCTTCACCACCCGAACGCCGCTGACCGCTGCCTCAACAGTTTCCGCGACCGCACCGGCTTGCTGCGAGTAGCCGCGAAAGGCGGGAGCGAGGGACGCGCTGCTGCGCTTCGCAAGGACGAACAGCAACGGAACGATCAGCACGGCGACCAGAGTGAGCAGTGGCGACAGCGTCGCCATGATCACCAGGGACGTCACGAACATGACGGTGTTCGACGCCAGCAACGGAACACTCTGGACGGCGAAGTCCACCGCTGCCACATCCGTGATCGACCGGCTCACCATCTGCCCGACGCGCAGGCGGTCCTGCTGCGGCCCGTCCAACCGCTGCAAAGCCTCGAAGAGATCGGTGCGCAGAACCTTGCCGACGGCGGTGCCGATCTTCCCGCCGTAGTACCGGCGCAGGGCGCTGCACCCGTACTTGACCACGCCGGCGGCGAGGATCAGCCACAACCACGGTCCAAGAGCCCCGCGGTCGGCGAGGATGACCTCGTCGATCACCTGTCGCACGATCAGCGGTGTGGTCGCCGCGACGACCGCACCGAGTATCGAGGCAGCGAACCCGATCACGACCACGCGTTTGAACTGCCAGCAGTAACCGATCAGCCGACGTAGCCAGCCTTGCGTCCGCACCAGGGGTCCTCCCGCTCTCGGCACAAGAGTCACCGATAGTGGCAAACGGTTACCGAGTGGTCAAGACCAGATCGTGCCGGCCCGCACGGAGGGATGCCACGGTGCGGCCTCAGGCGTCAGGATCTCCGCGCCCTCGCCGGCTGCCTGTGTAGGCGAGCTCGCGGACCTGCCGCAGCCACGCCGGTCCCGGGATCGCGTGGGCCGGACGGTTGAGGACCGGGTCGAAGGTCAGCACCTCGGTTCCTGGTGTGAACAACTCCACCGTCCCGATCTCGAACCAGCGCGACCGTTCACCAGCGATCGACAGCGTGAACCCTGATGGTGCTCGTGTGGGCAGCTCCGCCAGCGACGCGTGGCCGGCCGGCTCGGTCTCCGGTGTGAGCATCAGCCACCACGGTGCGCCGGAGACGTCGTACGGCGCGAGCGTGTTGTAGCGGACGGCGTTCCAGTCCGGCGACGGGACCGGGATCCACCGGGTCAGGCGCCCATGGCCCGCGGTGGAGAACAGGAAGTCCCACGGCTCGTCCGTCGGCCGGATCCGGAGCGCGACGCCGAGGACGTCGGGCCAGCGCCCCGGCGTACCGGCGCCTTTCGACAGCTGTACGTCGGCCTCGAAGGAGCCTTTCGGGAGCAGCGCATTGACCTTGCCGACCACGACACGACCAGCGAAACCAACGCGTCGCGGATGAACGCCGGGAGCCTGCCTCAGCCGGGCCAACGCGGAGAACAAGGACGAGACACCCGCGCCGGGCAGCCGGACCAGGCCGGTCACGGCTCGTGCCGATGGCCGGCCGGACCGGTTCTGACAACTCTCATGGATTCTCCCTCTCCTCGGGCGAGCCGGCCGCGCCGCCCCCGTCCGGCGCGGCCGCGCGGAGCACTAGCTCTTGGCGTTCTTCACCGCGGCCTGGGCCTTGCCCTTCACCGTCCCCTTGAAGTCCTGGGCGGCGGAGTACGTGCCGTACAGCAACGGGTCCGGAGCCGGCGCCGTACCGGGACCACCCAGCGGTTCGGGATCGGCCAGGTAGTCCAGGGGGTCGTCGCCCTTGGTCCAGCCGCCCTTCTTGCCGTCGGTCCCGTCCGACAGGCGCCAGATCGTGTGGTTGTGCTCCTGGTCCTCCTCGTCGAACAACGCGTCCGGCACGATCGGACCCTCCAGGCCGTCCGCCTCCAGCTCCTCGATCGCCTTCAGCCACTGCTTCTGATGCACCGTGTCGCGCGCCAGGTTGAACTGCAGCATCGCCTTCACGCCCGGATCGTCGGTCATGTTGTACAACCGGGCCGTCTGCAACCGGCCCTGTGCCTCGGCCGCCGCATTGGCGCGGAAGTCGGCCAGCAGGTTGCCGCTGGCAACGATGTACCGGCCGTTCCACGGGTACCCCTGGCTGTCGGCCAGCAGCGCGCCGCCGCCGCCGACGATCGCCTGCTGGGGATCCATCCCACCGATGATCGCCGCCGTCATCGGGTCCTTCACGGCTTCGGCGGTCATCGTGGCCGGCGCACCTTCGAGCAGCCGTGCGACCATCGTGGCCAGCATCTCCACGTGCCCGATCTCCTCGGTCGCGGTGTCCATGATCAGGTCCTTGTACTTGCCCTCGACCCGGCAGTTCCAGCCCTGGAACAAGTACTGCATCGTCACCGACATCTCGCCGTACGCGCCACCGATCAGCTCCTGCAACTTCCGCGCGTACAACGGATCCGGCTTCTCCGGCTTCGCCTCGAACTGCAGACGCTTGGTATGACGAAACATCGTTGTCTCCATTCCTCGGGGAGGCGGCCCTGTACCCCGGCAGTCGCGCCGCACCCACCGTCGGCGGAAAGATTCTTCGCATCGACTAGCGCCGTTCGCACGGGGTACCGGGCCGCCCCGCCGGACCGACCCGTCCGGTGAACTTCGCTCACACCAGGAGGGCCGCGCTCATGTCGCAGGCCAGCACGAACAGCATGACCGCAACTACGCTCCAGAAGGTCGCCACCGCGGTGGCGGTCGTCTTCCTCGCCGTCGGCGTCCTGGGCTTCGTCCCAGGCATCACCACGAACTACGACACGATGATGTTCGGCGGCCACCACTCCGAGGCGAAACTGCTCGGGATCTTCCAGGTGTCGATCCTGCACAACTTCGTCCACCTGCTCTTCGGCATCGCCGGCCTGATCCTGGCCCGGTCGTTCTCCGGAGCCCGCAACTACCTGATCGGCGGCGGCGCCGTCTACCTGGTGCTGTGGATCTACGGACTGGTCGTCGACCAGACCAGCTCCGCCAACTTCGTCCCGGTCAACACCGCCGACAACTGGCTGCACTTCTTCCTCGGTGTCGGCATGATCGGCCTCGGCGTCGCCCTGTCCCGCGACGTCCGGAGTACCAGGGCCGCTCACAACGCCCGGTAGACAGCACCGAGACGGCGCCTGGTGGGAGCATCCGCCAGGCGCCGTCGTACGTGTCGTGGCTACCGTTTGTTCGCGGAGCCCGAGACAAGCTTGACCAGGAGGTCGGCGACGGCGGTCTGCTCCTCGGCACGGGGGTGATAGCTGGCCGCCTTCAACGGGTCGGTCTGCTGCCCCTGGATCCACGCCTTGTCCTTGGCGCAGACGTCATGGCCTTCGGAGGGTTTGAAGACGTCCAGGTACTTCGCCCCGCCCTGCTTGGCCGCGTCCTGGATCGCCTTGTTGAGCTCGGTCTCGGTCGAGTTGAGGTAGGCGTAGTCGCCCTTGGCCAGCGGCAGGTCCGGGCAGTTGCCCTTGGCCGGCGCGATCCGCGGGTACCCGACCAGCACGATCGTTGCCTTGGGCGCGATCTTGGCCTTCACCGTCTTGAGCAGTTCGACCAGCCGGGTCTTCGTCTTGGCGACGTTCTCCTTCAACTGGTCCTTGCCGCCGGCGGTGAACTGCTTCTTGCACGGCGCCCCGTCGGGGTCGGACTTCTGCAGCCCCGGACACACGGCGAGCAGATCGGCGAACAGCCCGAAGTCGTTGGCACCGAGCCCGATCGTGACCAGGTCGGTCTTCTTCGTCAACGCGTCCATCTGCGGCGGGACGAACCCCGTCGGCGTCGCCTGCGCGGTCTTCACGTGCGTCGTGTCGGCGCCGCCGCAGCTCACGTCCGTCACCTTCGGCACCTTCAGCTTCGGTGCCGCCAGCGCCGGGTAGTTCCCGCCCTTCGAGCGCAGACAGCCGAGATTGCCCAGGTCGAGCGGCGGCACCAGCGGTGCCGCCGTGTACGAGTCACCGAGGGCGACGTACTCCTTGAACGTCGGCGCGGCTTCCGCGGCGGCAGCCGTGCCTGCGGCCGGGAACAGCACAGCCGCGGCCAGTACGGCGGTCAAGCGACGAACTCTCATGAAGCCTCCATGCGTAGAGGGCAGGAGGCGGCCCGCCGGGACTGTCGGTAGAACACGTTCTGCGCTACGTCGGCCCGGTACCCAGCAACAATCCGCACAGTCACGTCGCGTTTGCAGAGCGTGACTCAGGGCACCGGCCGGTCGACCGAGCGAAACGAGGCGGGCCATGGTGAACGACATCGAGCGGGTGCTCGGCTTGACCGCGTACGACGCGCACGGCGCGAAGATCGGCCCGATCATGGCTCTGCACAGTTGCGCCACCAGCGGCGCGATCGAGTGGGCCACGGTGGTTCACGGGATCGCGAAGACCTCGGAGGCGCTGGTCCCGTTGACCGGGGCCCGGATCGCCGACGACGGCGTCCACCTCGCCATTCTGCGCCGCCTCGTCCGGCGGGCGCCGACGCTCACGATCGACGGAGCCCTGCCGATGTCGGACCAGGACCGCCTCGAGGCGTACTACGGTCTCCGTCGGACGACGCGTGAGGCCGCTTAGACAGCGACTGCGCGGGTCGTGGTCCGGCACTCGTCCGGTACGGCGTACCAGCCGCTCGGATCCCGTCGCCGCCGCGAGCGGCCGGCCGGGCGGCCGCGGCGCCGCCGCCCCGAGCGGGCGACGCATCACCGCGGAGTCGAGGCGCTCCCGTCGGACCGCACCTCCGACCGCCCGGAGATCGCACGCATCGTGCGCCCGGCGATCGAGCGCATCGTGCGGCCGCCACTCGACTGGGTCAAGGCCGTACTCCAAAGGTTCACACCGAAAGCCCGCTAGGGCGTGTCTCCCAATTCTCGCCTACTGCGCGGCACTCGGCTCGCTACGGCGACAATTGGGAGACACGCCCTAGTCCGTTCCCCGTCAGGAAACCTCGACGTCCGGATGGCGAGGTGCCGGCCGGTGTGGCCGGAGCTCGATGACCTCGGCTCCCGGAAGACCTTCTTCCAGCCCGGCCACACCGCCGACGGACGTGGGACGGATCTCCCGGGCCCACGCCAACCGGGCGAGGTCGACACCGACGACAGCATTCCCGAGGCCCTCGGCCCGAGAGCGCAGAGCGGCGACCGTCGGTCCGTCGTACCAGGTGATCTGCCAGTCGACGCCGATCCCGGTGATCCGGCGCGCACTCACCGGCGTACCGGCGAGCACTGACAGTTGATGAGCGAAACGACCGACCAGATGCGCTTGGTTGCGCTGCTGACCAGCTGAGAAAGGTGCCGTGCTCACAGTGCACTCTCCGCACAGAACGCGAGCCGAACGGGCTTCCATCCGAACCCTGACTCGCGGTCCGAATCTAGTCGCTGCCGACGGCAACCACCAGTGGAAAACCTCCGCAGAACTTGTGCAGAAGAAGTTCGCGGTACGCCGGAGCGGTCAGCCGATCGACTGGGTCTCGGCTTCGGCGACGACCTCCGCGGCGACCTCGCGAAGCTTCCGGTTGGACTGCTGACTGAGGCGCACCAGGACCGCTCTCGCGCGCTGTCCGTTCAGCCGGTGCCGTTCCATCAGGATTCCGATGGCCCTGCCGATCAGGTCACGACTGTCCAACGCGAGTTCCAGGTTGTCCGCGTGCTGCGCGCCGGCGAGCGCGACGGCGGCGTGCACGGCGATCAGCAGCCCCACATGCTCGGACTGATCGGTGAAAGCACCCGGTCGGCTGCTGTAAAGGTTGAGCGCACCCAGGTTGTCGTCCTCGATGTACAGCTGGAACGACAACATGCTGCGCGCCCCAAGACCTGAGGCACGGGCGGCGAACTCCGGCCAACGCTCCTCGGCGGCGAGGTCGGTAACGCGGACCGTCTTCTGCTCCCAGACCGCGTCCAGGCACGGGCCCTGTCCGACCTCCTGCATCAGCAGGTCAAGCCGGCGGACCTGGTCGCTGGAAGCAGCCTTGTGCTCGATCCGTCGGCCGCGATCGACGACATCGGCGACCGAGCCCTCTTCGGCCCCCGGCACCAGGTTGAGGGCAGCAGTCACGATGGCTTGGAGCAACCCGGTGGTGTCGGCGGTGTGCTGCAGTCCGCGAGCGACTTCGCCGAGCTCGGTGGCCAGCACGTCCCAGCCCTTGGTCGTCCCCGTGTCGTCGATCGAGGGTCGACCACGGCCGTTCGCCGACGGACTGCTGTCGAGGGGCATGTCCACAACCTCCTCCGCTGCGGGAAGGCGATCTCGAAGAGTGCCAGGCACGATTCGCGTACCCCTCTCAGGGCCAATTCACTCTCCCTCCGCCGCGCACGGTCGTGCCGCGAGCTCCGGGAAGGCCGCCGTGGGTGGACCTGTTCGTGATTGCGGTGCGAGAAACCGGGTATCGAGAGCCGTCCGGCTGCTGGTCGCTATCGACAGGTAGGTTCCTCCATGCGCCTTTCGTCGCCCTGATGAGTACCGACTCCGGCCACTCCCTGACCTTCGTGGGCACCGCGACCACGATCATCCGGCTCGGCTCCTTCACCGTGCTCACCGATCCCAACTTCCTGCACCGCGGTCAGCGCGCGTACCTCGGCAAGGGACTGTGGTCGCGCCGCCTGACAGACCCGGCGCTCGGCGTACCGGACCTGCCGCCCCTCGACGCCGTCGTCCTTTCGCACCTGCACGGCGACCACTTCGACCGGATCGCCCGGCGGGAGCTGGACCGCTCGGTACCGCTGGTGACCACGCAACATGCCGCGCGCAGGCTGGCCCGGTCGGGCTTCGAGACCTGCGGTCTGGCGACCTGGGAGTCCTGGAAGCTGACGACCGCCGACGAGACGCTGACGGTCGAGTCGATGCCCGGCATTCACGCTCGCGGACTGCTCCGGACCTTGCTGCCCCCGGTGATGGGCTCGCTGCTCACGTACGAAGGACCAGCCGGTACGCCGTCGTACACGATTTACGTCAGCGGCGACACGCTGACCGGCGACCACCTCGACACGATCCGCGAACGCTGCCCGCACATCGACGCGGCGGTCGTCCACCTCGGCGGCACGCGGGTCCTGTTCTCGACCGTGACGATGGACGCGGAGCAGGGGCTCGACTTCCTGCACCGGATCCGGCCCCGGGTCGCCGTTCCCGTGCACTACGACGACTACCGGGTGTTCAAGTCCCCGCTCGCGGACTTTCTCGCCGCGGTGAAGAACGACGCCGAGCCGTGGCAACTCGTCGCTCCTGCCCGTGGCGAGACGGTCGACCTGGGGACGGCCGCGGGCTGACACCTGGTCGCTCTGTGGTGGGTGCCGGTGACCGAGAAAAGTCGGGCGAGATCTGCGGCATACACGACGATCCAGTGGGTACTGCGCGGTCGCACGTTGGTGAGGGCTGTCCCGAAGGTCACCCGCCCCATCGGCTCACCGAGCCCCTGAGGTGAACGCCGAGACGGCCGGTGCCGCCCGGGCCGGGGTCGTGCCGATGGTTCCCTCCACCGTCGGCACGACCCCGCGCTCCACCTCGTCCGCGGTGGTCGACCGTCGGTCAGGTAACGTCGCGTAGCGGCGATCTGCCGGCTCGTGTCGGTGTGACCCGCCGACCCAATGCGCTCCGCGAAAGGGCTCTCGATGGCCTCGGTGATCCTGTTCCACTCCGCACTGGGCCTGCGCGGGATCGAGCGCGAGGCAGCACGGTTCCTCACCTGAGCTCTCGCCTGGCGCGCGACTCGATGGGCCGAAACCATCGATCGCCGCTCGACTGGCCAGGTGCCGACGGAGTTGCGGCTGGTTGCCGGACGCAACTCCGTCGTCAGGCTCAGTGCTGCGAGCCGGCCTGCTTCACGCTGTCGGCCGAGCCCTTGGACTCGTCCGCGACGTGCTGTGCCGCTTCGCGACCGTCTTCGGTAACAGTGGAGACTGCTTCCTGCGCCGTCTCGCGCACGTGCGAGACGGCTTCCTGTGCAGGCTCCTGCAGGTTGTCCTTGGCCTCCTGCATCAGATGCGTCGCCTGCTCCTTGACCGGACCGGCAGCCTTGTCCTTCGCCTCGTGCGCCAGCTCGCGCTCCTTCGTCGACGCCGGCAGTGCGGCAGCGACCATCCAGCCCGCGGCGAAAGCCACCAAGCCGGCAGCGAGCGGAGCCCCACGCGTCTGCGACCGAGCCCGCTCCGGCGCCGAAGTCACCGCGTCCCCAACCGCGCTCCCCGCGTCGGAGACCGACGAAGCCGCCGACCCGGCCGCGCCGCTCACTGTCGTACCGGCCGAATCCGCCGAGCCCATCAGGTTCTCCTTCAACTGGCCGAAGCCACCACGGACGCGGTCGACCCGACGTCCGACCGCCGCACTGGGACTGACCTTCTCGGTCAGGGCGTTCACGTCACGGCCGAGATCGTGACGGGTGTTCTCGATATCGCGCTTCAGTTGTTCTGTGTCTTCAGCCATTTCGCGTCCTCCTTGACAGATTCGATCGTCTGGTCGGGCTTCGGACTCACGTCCTGCAGCTCCTTACGGCCGCGGGCCGCCATCACCGCGGACGCGATTCCCCACAGCACGGTCACGATCAGCGCGGCCCAGACGAGATCCATGGCCTCACCCAGTGCCCACATCACCGTCAGCGACAAGAACAGCGCGACCATCCACCCGGCCAGCGCCGCGCCGCCGAGCAGCCCCGCACCCTTGCCCGCCTTTTTCGCCTCGTCGCGCAGTTCGGCCTTGGCCAGCGCGAGCTCCTGGCGGGTCAGCTTGCCGAAGTCGTTGGTCAGGTGCGAGACCAGAGTTCCCACGGAGTCATCGGGCGTCGGCCGGCCAGGATCCATTCCGACCGGCGGTCCACTCGTGGTCATCTCAGCGCTCCGCCCCGGGCTCGAACCTCGGCGTCACTGGTGCGCCCGGGTCAAGATCCGGTACGGACGGAGTCGGCACCGGCGGCGCCGTCGTCGGCCCGTCCAACGCACTCGATCCCGCGCTCTCGGTCGGGGACCTCCGCACGGCCGATCCCTGCACCGCCGCGTCCGGCGGCGGCACCAAGTAGTCGTCGCTCTGCGCCGTCGAGACCGGAGTCATCCGCTCACCGGACGAGCTCGGCGCCCCACCAGCCAGCGCACGCGTCATCCGTCCGGCCACGACACCAAGCACCGCAGCGCCGAGCAGGAACGTCCCCGGCCGCCGCCGCGCGTAGCGGCGTACCTCGTCAAGAATCTCAGCAGGCTCGTGCTTCTGCAGGAAGTCCGCCGCCTGGTCACCGAACTGCGCGCCGTGTCCCGCGAGCTGCGCACCCCAACCGGACTGACCGTGCTCGGCCATCCCCCGCAGCTCATCGGCCACCGAACGCAGCCCCTCGGCCGCACGGTCCTTCTGCTGTCCCGCCTGCTCGGCCAGCTGATCCCGGGTCTCCCCCACCAGCTTCGCCGTCTGCTCCCGGACATCGGACGTCACCTCGGACGCCTTGTCCTTCGCCGTTTCCGCAACGTCACGGGCGGCTTCGCCGGCCGTGGCGGCCACGTGCCCCGCCTCAGCCTTCGCCGTACCGGCCACGCCGTCCTGCCCCGCACCGGACGAACCTTCGAGGCCCGCCTGATGATTCGTCGTCGATGTCATCCTCAGCTCCTTCTCGCGTTCGGAGGGCCCCGGTAGCCATTCCCTGACGCGGGAAACCCCTTGAGCTGCGTGGATCTCGGACGATCGCGGATCAGGCCGCGGTCTCGATCGGCTCCAGACGCTGCCGCAGGCCGGTCAGGATCCTGGTGAGCAGTCGCGAGACCTGCATCTGGCTGATGCCGAGGTCGGCGCCGATGTCGGCCTGGCGCCAGTTCTCGACGAAGGCGAGCTCGAGAATGCGCTGATCGCGCGGGGCCAGGGCGCTGATCAACGGACCGAGCTGAGCGATCGTGTCGATCCGGCTGAGGTGCGGATCCTCGTCGTCGGCGACCGTGTCGGCCAGCAGCAGATCACCGTCGCCGGCGCCGACCGGCCGGTCCAGTGACAACACGTTGAAACATCCCCGGGCGGCATCGGCTTCGCGCACCTCGCCGCAGTCGACGCCAAGACGATCGGCGATTTCCTCCGGGGTGGGCTCACGCCCCAGTTCCTGCACCAGCAGTGGCAGGACCCGGGAGATCCGGCCTTGCAGCTCCTGCAGCCGGCGAGGGATGCGAACGGTCCAGCTGCAGTCGCGGAAGAAACGCTTCACCTCGCCACGGATCGTCGGCACGGCGTACCCGATGAACGGCACCCCGGTCTCCGGGCTGTAGTTGGTCGCGGCCTTCATCAGCCCGAGGCAGGCGACCTGTTCCAGATCGTCGTCCTCGGCGCCGCGGCCGTGGAAGCGCCGCGCGATGCCGCGGGCGACCTCGAGGTTGAGCTCGACGACTCTCTCGAGCAGCTGCCGGCGTTCGATGTTGCCGACGGCAACAACTCTGGCTCTCAGCAGTCTCTGGGTCGCCGCTTCGCGCTCCGCGCGCTGGCGCGGCGACGAGCAGTTGACGGGTACAGCGGGTGAATCGAGTTCCTGAACAGTGCTCACGAGCGTGACCTCTCGAGGAGTAAGTCACGGCGCGGCCGCATCTCCGGACCGCGGTCGAAACCACTACGCTGCCGAGGTCTGGGGCAACCAGGCTGTCCGTACTCCGACAACCTGTTGGACTCACCGTACGCCCAGCGCACGCGAATCGGCCGCTTGCATAGGTTTCGCGAAGGTTCACCGGCAATGCCGGAAGTCGATCTGCCGTTCCAGGACCCCGTGGGCGACGGTCTTGAGGGTGGTGTTCACGGCGTAGGCATGCGCCCGCAAGATCGCCAGTGCGTCCTCGGCCGCGACGCCGAGCTGGGCCGCCACCATGCCGCACGCCTTGGAGACGACGTCGTACGTCGCGGCGGATCCGACCGCCGCGAGCGGGTCACGAAGCAGGATCGAGCCGATCACATCGGTCATCAGCTGTACCTGCTCGACGGGCTCGGACAACGGCCGCGTCCCGGTCAGGTAGACGCTGACCACTCCGAACGTGCGGCGGGCCGACCGCATCGGGAAGGAGTGCAGAGTGACCTCGCCGACCGCATCCCACGCGGCGCGGACGAACTCCGGCCAGCACGGAGCAACCTGCCTGCCGATCTCCAGGGTGCGGTAGGTACCGCTGCGCGCCGCGTCCAGACAGGGCCCCTCCCCCACCAGGTCCTGGACATCCTGGAGTCGCGCCATCACGGAGTCGGTGGTGGACAGCGTCGCCCGACGAGTTGCCGCGTCCGTCACAGAGATCGCGGCGCCGTCAGCAGCGACCATCGACCGGCAGGCCGCGCACGAGCGGTTCGCGAGATCCGCGGCGTCACCACGGCTCAGCAGACCGGCCAGGCGGGTAAACCACGCGCTACGGTCAGCCATCAGTTCCGCTCCGATCGACCGTCGGCTGTCTTCCGTTCTGGTACCCACGAGCGGCCCGAGCAGTACATCCTCGACTTCGGCGCCGAATGCGCGTACAAAGAAATGTCTGCCGATTCACGCGAGTGGACGGCAGCCGGAGCCTCCTGGCCTCGTCTGACCCGGGCACATCAGACACCAACGGTGTGTGCCGAATGGGCATCGAGCGCTTCGGGACCACAGGGTTCCGGCAAGGAGCCGTCCGTTGATCTTTTCCAAACGTTCTCCCGAAAACCGGCGAAGGACAGCTGCGTCGTCAGCCACGCCGCCCTCGGTCGCCAGCTCGGCCCACGTCCCCGACGAGGACCGCTTCGAGAGTCTGATCGTGCGGTTGCACGAGGCCGTTGACACCGAGCAGGCCGTCGATCGTTTCGTGGCGTTCGCCGTCGACTTCCTCGACTGCGACCACGCACCGTCGCGCTGCGCCGGAGCCGGACCGTCGAGGTCGCAGGAGCCACCGACGACACGTCCCGCACCGCGCTGGCTGCTCAGCTCGCGATCGGCGACGGGCCCTGCATCACGGCGATCCGGACCGGGCTGAGCGTGCTGGTCCCCGACACCGCCGCCGAAACCCGGTGGCCGCAGTGGTCCCGCCAGGTCACGCCCCGCGGCCGCTCGATCTTCAGCATTCCGCTCACGGTCTCGGGTACGCCCCTCGGCGCGCTGACGCTGACCGGTGAGCACCCGCACACGTTCGACGCCGGCGACATCAAGGCCACCCGCGTGGCGACGTACGGCGCGGTGGGCATCGCCTCTGCGCAGGAGCGCGATTCGCTGTGCGAAGGGGTCCGGGCCGCCCGGCGTACCGGCCAGGCGATCGGCATCGTCCGGCAGAGGTTCCACGTCGACGAAGCCGGCGCCTTCCAGATCCTGCGGCGTCACTCCCAGGACACCAACACCAAGCTGCGCGACGTCGCCCAGCACGTTGTCGACACCGGTCAACTGCCCGGCTGACCGCTACTCGGGCGTCGAGTCCGCCTTGACCGCGCCACGGTGGCCGAGCGGCTCAGGAGCGCCCTTCGTCGTGTCCTTGGCCGTCTGCTGCTCGGCCTCGGCGTTGATCTCGGCACCCAGCAGTACGACGTACGCGCTGATCCACAGCCAGAGCATCAGGATCACGATCGCCGCCAGGCTCCCGTACGTCTTCGCGTAGTTGCCGAACGTCTCGACGTACAGCGAGAACCCGATCGACGCGACCAGCCAGATGATCGTGGCGACGATCGCGCCGACCGACACCCACCGCATCCGCGGCGCGTCCCGGTCGGCACCGACCCGGTAGATCACGGCCAGCGCGACCGTGATCAGCACGATCGCGAGCACCAGCCGACCGGCACCCAGCGCGATCCGCACCGGCGTCGCGACGTCGTCCCCGATCGCGGCACCGACCGAGAACAACGCGACCGCGAGCAGCACGAAGACGATCGAGCCCAGCGTGAGCAGCAGCGCGAGACCCTTACGACGTACGAACCCCCGGGTCTCCTCCTCGTCGTAGGCCAGGTTGACCGCGGTCAGCAGGTTCCCGACCCCGCCCGACGCGCTCCACAACGCCGCTACGACCGCGATCGCCAGACCGATCCCCAGACTCTGCCGCGGAGCCGACACCAGCCGCTGCAGCAGCAGGTCCCGCCCCGCCGCCGGCATCGCCGAGCCCAACTCCTCGGCCTGACTGCGGATCTGCGACGGATCCGCCACCAGTCCGTACGTCAGCACCGCGGCCGCGACCGCCGGGAACAACGCCAGGAACCCGAAGAACGCCACCCCCGCGGCCATCAGCGGGACCTGGTCCGCCTTCGCTTCCTTCCAGGCCCGCCGTACGACCTGCCACCACCCGGCGGCAGGGATCTCTGTCGGTTTCTCGGCCTCGACACCCGGTACTCGCTCTGCGCTCATCGGGCGCCGGTACCCATCTGGCGCCGCCGCTGACGATTCTGGCACCATGTTCGCGCCCAAGACTCGCCGGCGCCGACGGACCACCTGCGCGATCGGAAATTGTTCAGCGGTTTATTCTGGTGGTCACTGTCAGCGTCCAGAGACCGGCGCCCGGGCGACTTTGTCATGCCTGCGCGAGGAGAGGACCGATGACTGAAACTGCCGGCAACTTCGGGGACCTGGCCATGAACCTGCACAACCAGAGCGGGGTACTGGCCACAGTCGAGGGTGTGCTGGAATTCGCCGTCGAGGCGTTGCACTACGACCACGCGTCAGTACTGCTGATGCACCGCAAGCAACCCCAGGCGATCGCCGCCACGGACCAACTGGTCTCCGTCGCCGACCAGCTGCAGATCGATCTCGGCGAAGGCCCCAGCCTGCTGGCCATCACCGAGCACGAGGACGTTCTCGTCGAGGACACGTTCACCGACGACCGCTGGCCCAAATGGGCACCGACCGCGGCAGCCAACGGCATCCGCAGCGCGCTGTCGATCCGGCTCTTCACCGAGCACTCGACCAGCGGCGTACTGAACTTGGTGTCGACCCAGCCCTATGTCTTCACCGAAGGCGACGCCGAACTCGCTCGACTGTTGGCGCTGCACGCGTCGATCGCGGTCGCCTCGGCGCGCATGGAGTCCTCGCTCAACCAGGCCGTCGACTCCCGCAAGGAGGTCGGCCAGGCCATCGGCCGCCTGATGGAGCGCTACGGGCTCGACGCCGTCCAGGCCTTCGCCGTCCTGCGGCGCTACTCCCAGGACAGCAACCAACGTCTGAGCGTGGTGGCTCGCCGCGTCATGGATACCGGAACGCTCCCGCAGTAGCACCTCGAACGGGGTGACAGTTGTGCAAGGTGCAGAATGAGCATGCGGCACGCAGGAGTCTGGAGACGTTCTGCCAAGTAGCGCGACCAGCAGGTTGCCGACGGTTGTGCCTGCGTTGGACGTCCAACGCAGGCACAACCGTTTGTCAGTGACCGTCGGCGGTGAGTTCGGAGGACGGGAGGCTGCCGTCGATGACACCTCTCGCGACAGCGCCGAGCTGCTGGTTGGTACGTCGGGCGTGGGCCCGCATCAGGACGAACGCGTCGTCGACGCCGATCCCGGTCCGTTCGGACAGCACGCCCTTCGCCTGCTCGAGCAGGACGCGGCTGTTCAGCGCCGACTGGAGCTGTTCGGCGAGCACCTCACCTCGGCGTACAGTGCGCTCCTGCAGGAGGCCGACAGTCGCGATGTCGCAGAGCGCCTGAGCCAGCGCGATGTCGGCGTCGGTAAGGGTGACGCGGTCGGTGCAGAACAGGTTCAGTGCACCGATCACCTGACCGCGCAGCCGCAGCGGAACGGCGTGGGTGGAGCGGTAGCCGGCGGCGACGGTCGCGGCGCGGAACTTGGGCCAGCGTTCCTCGACCTCGGCCAGGTCGATGTTGACCATCTGCTCACCGGTCGAGTAGCAGTCGAGGCACGGTCCCTCGTCGTTCTGCAGGACGAACAGTTCCAGCAGATTGGCCTCCTCGGTGGTGGAGGCCATCACGTGCAGGACGCTGCGCTGGTCCGCCAGGATCAAACCCGCCGCATCGGCCTGCAGAAGTTCCACGCTGCGTTCGCACAAGGTGTGGAGGAGGTCGAGGACGTCGTAGTCGTCGACGAGGGTGTCGGCGAGTTCGATGAACACCTCTGCGAGGCGTTGCTCCCTGCTCATCTGCTGCCGCCTTTCCGGACCCGGAGGTGTCCTGTGAACTTGGGGTTCTTATTCATGATGGTCGTCCTCGGCTCGGAACGTCACTCGTCGGGCCACCACATCCGCCGCGAGTTCGTGCAGGGGCCGTTCCTCGGCATAGGCGCGGGCCCGCAGGAGCAGCAGGGCTTCGTTGAGGCCCACCGACGCCTGGACCGTGATGATGCCGGTGGCCTGATGGATCTCCCGGTGGCTGTCGGCGGCCTCGGCGACCTGGGCATGCAGTCCGTCCGACGAAGCGTCGTACTGCAGATCGAGCAGCATGGTCGTCGCCGCGGCCGCATGATCGAGCGCTTCGGCCAACTGGAGACTGTCCAGCGGACCCGGCACGTCGCGGTAGAGATCGAGTACGCCGAGCCGGACGGCGCCGACCTGCAGCGGAAACGCGAAAACCGCCGCGATCCCCGACTCGGTGGCAGCGGGTGCGAAACCGGGCCACCGCGCGGCGGCCTGGGCCAGGTCGTGCTCCAGAACCGGCCGCCGGTCGTGAAAGGCGTTCAGGCATGGGCCTTCGCCAAGGGTCTGCTGAAGGTTCTCCATCACCGCGGCCGGCCCGTCGGTCGCCGCAAGGGTGCCGCCGTGACCCGTCACGGTCATCAACGCGACTCCGGCACCCGTGACCGGCACCGCTTTGGCGGCCGACGCGCACAGCCTGCGCCAGACGGTGTCACCGTCGAGCCCAGGAGGATCCGGCTGATCGCGCTCCAGCACCTCGAGCAGGATCTGCCGTACGCGCAGTGAGGCCATTCCCTCACAGCCACTCTGCGCCGGGATTCGCGCGTCGAGAACGCCACGTCGCGACACCGCCCCGGTTCCGCACACCTGAAGCGTTCTCCGGCGCGCGCCGGTCCGCGGCCTCCAGGTCCTTCAGACCGGAGCACAACAGGGCAGCCACGACGTGCACGGGCCGATCGAGCACCTCGGCGACATCGCCGAGGGTGTGATCGCCGTACTGCACCAGCGCGACCGCCGAGCGTTGCCTGCGGGCCAGCTCGGTCATCGCTGCCATCTTCGCCATCGCCGAACCGCGCTCCGGCGCTTGTGTTCCGTCAAGACAACTGATCGCGTGCAAGTAGGTCAGCCGGGCCAGCTCACGCCGGAGACTGCCGCCTGCGGCAGCCGTCGAACCCGAATCGGCACAAGCTCGAGCGACGACCTCCACCACGACGGTTTCGGCCCGCGCGGAGTCACCCAGGATCGCGCGGGCCACGGAGATCAGCGCAGCACCGTGACGGTCGCACAGTTGGCCGACGGCCTGCGGATCGCCGCTGCCGGCGGCCTCCAACAAGGCGCCGCGCTCCGCCGCCAACTCGCCGACGCCCGCCGTTACTGGGCGGGGGTGACCCTCGGACTGGATCGATTGAGGCATGGGACCCCCAGATAGGCACTCCTCGGAGCGCCGCCGGGGGCTGGGGCAGCGACTGTTGTCACCACGTGGTACCCGACCGCGACGTCATGAAACCGCGCCGGACACTCATGCTGAGGATTGGGTACTTCCTGGTCATGACGAGACGGTGGTTGTTCGCAGACCAACTGGGACCTCATTTCGTGGACTCGCTCGACCAGCCGGTCCTGCTGATCGAGTCGAAAGCGGTCTTCGCTCGGCGGCGGTTCCATCGTCAGAAGGCTCATCTGGTGCTGTCCGCGCTGCGGCACCGAGCAGCCGAACTCGGTGACCGCGTCAGGTTCGTCCGGACCGGCACCTACCGGGAGGCGTTGAGCCAGGTGTCCGAAGAACTCAGCGTCTGCCAACCCACCTCGTACGCCGCCGACCGGTTGGTGCGCGGGCTGGACGGGGTCGAGGTGCTCCCGGCCCGCGGCTTCGCCACCAGCCGGGACGACTTCGAGGAGTGGGCGGGGCGGCGGGGAGCCAAGCGGTTGCTGATGGAGGACTTCTACCGCGAGGCCCGCGTCCGGCTCGACGTACTGATGGAAGGCAGCAACCCGGTCGGCGGCCGCTGGAATTTCGACCACGACAACCGCGAAGCACCCCCGAAACAGCCCACGCTCGGTACGGCGGAGCCTTGGTGGCCGACCGAGGACGAGATCGACGAGGAGGTCCGGGCCGACCTGGACCGCTGGGAGCACGACGGTGACGTCAGCTTCGTCGGCGACGACGGTCCCCGCCGGTTCGCCGTGACCCGGCGAGAGGCGTTGCACGCCCTGCGCGACTTCGTCGCCAACCGCCTGCCAGGGTTCGGGCCGCACGAGGACGCGATGCTCACCGCGGACGACTGGATGGCCCATTCGTTGCTGTCGGCACCGATCAACCTCGGTCTGCTCGACCCGGTCGAGGTCGTCGAGCGCGCCGAGGACGCCTACCGCGACGGTGACGCGCCGCTGGCATCCGTCGAGGGATTCGTCCGCCAACTGATCGGCTGGCGCGACTACATGTGGCACCTGTACTGGCACTTCGGTGACGACTACCGCCAGAGCAACAAGCTGCAGGCCCGCCGGAAACTCCCCGAGTGGTTCACAACGCTCGACGCCGATGGGACCGTCGAGGCGCGCTGCCTGTCCGAGGTCCTCCGCGGCGTCCGCGAACACGGCTGGGTCCACCACATCCCCCGGCTCATGGTCCTCGGAAACTACGCCATGCAACGCGGCTGGCGCCCCGACCAGGTCACCGACTGGTTCCACCGCTCCTTCGTCGACGGCTACGACTGGGTGATGGTCGCCAACGTCGTCGGCATGTCCCAGTACGCCGACGGCGGCCGGCTCGCGACCAAGCCGTACGCCGCCGGCGGCGCCTACATCGACAAGATGAGCGACTTCTGCGGCGACTGCCGCTACAACCCCCGCCTCCGCGTCGGCCCCGATGCCTGCCCCTTCACCGCCGGCTACTGGTGGTTCCTCGACCGCAACGCCGACCGCCTCCAGGGCAACCAACGCATCGCGCGGCAACTCACGGCTCGCAACCGCCTGAAGGATCTGCCCGAACTCGTCCACCAGGAGGAAGCCCGTGGAAACGGAACCCCGTGACGCTCCCCTGCTGGTGACGCTGCGGCTGGACGAGCACAGCGCGGCCATCTTCGACGAACTCAGGCGTCAGCACTACCCAGCTGAGCTCAACCGGGTCGGAGCCCATCTCACGCTCTTCCACCGCCTGCCGCCCGAGCACTCCGCGACGCTCCTGGCCGACCTCCGCGACCTTTGCCCATCGCCGTTCGACGTCGCCATCGGTCACCCCCGTCTACTCGGCCGCGGCGTAGCCGTCGACGTCAGATCTCCGCACCTGGAGGACCTTCACCGGCAACTCGCCGCGCGATGGTTGCCGTGGCTGACCCGCCAGGACCGCCAGCCCTTCCGTCCACACATCACCATCCAGAACAAGGTCGATCCCGCGATCGCCCGCCACCTCCACGCCGAACTGAGCCGCGTTCAGCACTGGCCCATCGCCTCAGCCACCGGCTGGTCGGTGTGGCGCTACCTCGGCGGCCCTTGGGCACCCGTCGCAGACATCGCCTTCGAACCCAGCTAGCTGCGATGTCGTTGCCAGAAGTCCGTTGATGTCGGTCGTCAGGTCCAGTACAGGGAGCGCGCCGCCGGGAGGTGAGCTGCGAGCGCCTTCTCGAACCAGGTGCGCAACTCGCGCATCTGGTCCGCCGGATACACGTACTTCACCGCACCGAACTTGCCGAACTTGCGGCTGCGAAGCTCGGGATCCATCTCCAGCTTGGTGCGCGGGTACCAGGACTCCAGCACCTCCTTGCTGCCCGGTGTGAAGCGGTGCGTGATGCACTCGACAGTGAGGTCGGCGTCCGCCGGCAGCGCCGCGGACGCCGCGTCCAGCAACGCGGCGTACTGATCGCGCCAACCCTCCACCGGCATGATCGGCGCGAGCGTCAGGCCCACCGGATATCCGGCGCGGGCCAGGGCTCCCAACCCAGCGAGACGGACAGGCACCGAATCGGTCCCACCCTCGAACCGACCCGCGACGCCGTCGGCGTTGACCGAGACGCGGACGCGGGTACGACCGCCGTGAGGAAGGTCGAGCAGGCTGTCGACCGCACCGAACTTCGTCGTCACCCGCAGCTGCACCGGCCCGGTGAACTGGTGAGAGCCCACGTGAGTGATCGCCGCGGCCAGGCTGCCGGTCACCGGCTCGATCCCGAGCGGATCGGTGTAGCAGGACGCTTCGAACGTCGTACCCTCACCAGCACGTGCCGCGTCGGCAGAGGTGACGCTGCCGCGACCGACGTACGCGTCCATTCCGCCGAGGATGTCGTCGAGGTCGGCGTAGACCCGCGTGATCGGCGGCCCGCTCAGCGATCCGGCCAGGTAGCAGTACTGGCAGTGAGCAGGGCAACCGCGCGCCAGGTCGAGCCGCCAATCGGCACTCGGCGCGATCGGCTGAAGCTTGCGCGCCGACGGTGGGCTGACCACCACAGCGAGGGTGCCCTTGGCCCGGGCGTAAGCGGCAGGCTCGTCTCCGCCGAGACCGCTGATGCGATCCGACCGCAAGAACGTGACGTCAGTGACGCCGGCGGCCTCGGCTCGCGCGATGACCTCGCGAGTATGGGGGCGCTCGGCCGCCGAACGCGTGACGAGCACCTGCTGGGGTGTCCAGAGCTTCGGACGGCGGGAGGAACCGGCGATATCCATCGCCTTCTACAACGCCGACCCGGGCTTCGAGATGCCGCCGGCGAGCTCCCAGTGGACGTGATCTCCGCCTCCAGCAGTTGGTCAGTGAACAGTGGGTACAGGGACATATGGCTCTGCGACGAGAAGTGACCACTCCGCTGCTCTACCTGTTCATCCTGGGCGACATCCTCGGTGCCGGGGTCTACGTCCTGGTCGGCCAGGTGGCAGCCGAGTCCGGCGGCGCGGTCTGGCTTCCGCTCGTTCTCGCCCTGGTGCTCGCGCTGCTCACAGCGACGTCGTACGCCGAACTGGTGACCAAGTACCCCCGCGCCGGCGGCGCCTCGTACTACTCACACCGCGCCTTCGGGCCGTTCGTCGGGTTCCTGACCGGGTTCTGCATGCTTGCCGGAGGCATCGTTTCGGTCGCCGCGCTGGCCCGGGCGTTCGGTGGTGAGTACCTGGCCGAGTTCATCACCTCGCCGCCGGCACTCGTCGCGCTGATCTTCCTGGCCGCCCTGGCCTTGCTCAACGCGTACGGCATCAAGGACTCGCTGCGGGCCAATGTGGTTGCCACGGCCATCGAGGTATCGGGCCTGCTGCTCGTCGTCTGCCTCGGCGCCTGGGTGATCGCCCGTGGCGATTCGGACCTCGGCCGGCTCACGGAAGTCGGTACGTCGAGCGGAGGGGTGATCACCGCGACGCTCAGCGGCGCCGTGCTCGCGTACTACTCCTTCGTGGGCTTCGAGACCTCGGTCAACATCGCGGAGGAAACGAAGGATCCGCGGCGGTCGTACCCTCGCGCGCTCTTCGGCGCCCTCGCAACCGCCGGCGTGGTCTACCTCCTGGTCGGCATCGTCGCGAGCGCCGCCGTACCGACCAACCAGCTGGTGGAGTCCAGCGGGCCGCTGCTGGAGGTCGTCCGCGTCGCCGGCGGCGTACCGACCTGGATCTTCAGCGCCATCGCCCTCGTCGCCGTCGCCAACGGCGCCTTGCTCACCGGCATCATGTCCTCCAGACTCGCCTACGGGATGGCGCGCGACGGGCTGCTCCCCCACGGTCTGACCCGGCTGCTCCCTGGTCGCGGTACGCCGTGGGTCGCCATCGCCGTCACCAGCGCGCTCTCACTCCTGCTCGCCCTGACCGGCGAGGTCGCGCAGCTCGCCTCCACGCTGGTCCTGCTCCTGCTGGTGGTCTTCACCTCGGTCAACCTTGCTGTCCTCGTACTACGACGCGAACCGGTCGACGAGGACCACTTCCGCGCGCCGACCGTCGTCCCCGTCCTCGGCATCGCTTCGTGCCTTCTGCTGTTCACGCAGATCGAAGCCGGTGTCTGGTTGCGCGGCGGCATCCTCATCGCCGCGGGCTTGATTCTCGGTCTGGTCGCCGCCCGCAGATCCGGGCGGGTCCATCAGGAGGCCGAGTTCGGAGGCTCGAGCACGTAACGGCCGGGATTGCTGGCGGCCCGGGCGCCCGCGTCGATCCACCGGTTGAAGGCGGCCGGATGGCGTGCTTGCAACTCGTCGAGCAGAGCGGCCCGGAACGACGCGATGGCTGGATGATCGCCGGGTGGTCTCCGGTGCAGCGCGATGTAACTCGCCTGCCAGGCGCGGCACAAGGCCTCGTCAGGCAGGGTGGTGACGCCTACCTGCTTCCAGCACTCCGACCAGTAGGGGTTCGGGTCGGCAGTGAACCGCGGGCGTTCCGGGTCTCCGTGGCTCGGCCCCTGCTGCCCGGTGACCGGCTCGCTGGTGGAAAGACCGGACCGCCTCGCCGGCGTACTGGATTGCCGGCGTCGATGCAGGTCTCGTAGTGCGGCGACACTCGGAGGAGCCGTCAGGGCGAGAAGTCCCGCAACGGCCAAGCCGACCGGTCCCGCAAGCCTGATCAGGCCGGCCGTAGCGACAGTCACGGCGGCAGCGGCAACGGCGACGGTCGCGATCCGTGCCGGCGGCGGCACGACGGGACGCAGGCTGAGAACAACCCAGGCAGCGAGTGCCGCGATGATCGCGAAACTCACAGCCACCGCCGGAACCAGGAACCACGCGACGGCGACGCCGAGCGTGGTCACCACGGCAGCGGCGAAGGTCCACACCAGTTGCGGTTTGCTCATCTCACGACCTCACTGACCTTCTCGGCCCCGGACGCGGAGGGCACGGTCGCCGCGACCTCGACGACTGCCTCGATCGAGGAGTCCGGACGGTGATGGGCCTCCGCCAACGACGCGGCACCGGGCAGCACCGGCATGTAGAGGTAGTTCCCCAGGTGGTCCAGCGCGGGCTCGCCGCTCCCCGGCCGGCCGATCAACCGGTACACGACATCGCCGGTGCCGAAGTCCATCGCAGCCGGCGGAGCGGACCCGACCGGGATCGCCCGCATCTGCCCGTGCGCCGGGCCGCCGTACGCGCGGCAGGTGTGTGCGGTCATCAGATGCCGCCGCGAGGCAGCGTCCTGGGATTCGTCGCCGACATTCCGGTCACCTCCGGCACTCACTGCTGATGGACTGGCTGCCCGAGCTGCGGCAGCGATGAAGGCGCGCGGCCGGTACCCACACCGATCACCCGATAACGCCCGTTTGTACGCCGAGGCCCGGGGCACCGGGCGCCTCCGGCATCCACCAACGCGGTCCGCGCGTCGGGCCGGCCGTTCTGGAGGATCGAGTCATGACCGAGAACCGACCGTTGGCCCTGGTGACCGGCGCATCGAGCGGGATCGGGCTCGAGCTCGCCCGGCAGTTCGCCAGTCACGGGTACGACCTGATCGTCACCGCCGAGGACGACGCCATCGAGACCGTCGCTCCGACCCTCCGTACGACGGGCGGCGCGCCGGTACGGGTCGAGGCCGCGCAGCTCGACCTCACCACCTCCGACGGCGTACAGCGTCTCCGGACGATGGTCGGCGATCGCCCTCTCGCAGCCGCCGCGCTCAACGCCGGCGCCGGACTCGGCGGAGCGTTCCTCGACAACGACCTCGCCGACGAGCTCAGGATCATCGACCTCAACGTCAAGTCCACCGTCGTACTGGCCAAAGCCGTACTCACCGGCATGGTCCAGCGCGACGAAGGCCGGGTCCTGGTGACCTCGTCGATCGCCTCGACCATGCCCGGCTCGTACCAGGCCGTCTACAACGCCACCAAGTCCTTCCTGCAGTCGTTCACCGAAGCCCTCCAGGACGAACTGAAGGACTCGGCCGTGACGCTCACGCTGCTGATGCCCGGCCCGACCGAGACGAACTTCTTCCACCGCGCCGGCATGGACGACACTCCCGTCGGACAGTCCGACAAGGACGACCCGGCCGAGGTCGCGAAGCAGGGCTTCGAGGCGATGCTCGCCGGCAAGAACCGGGTCGTCGCCGAATCGCTGCTCACCAAAGCCCAAGAACTCGCCAACAAAGTTCTCCCCGACCAACTCAAGGCAGCGGTACACCGCAAGATGGCCGAACCGAAGGGGACAGCGAACGACCAGCAATAGCCCGCCCGTGGACAGCGGTCACCGTTGCCTGGGCACGAGTCGTCAGCGGATCACGCCAGGAGGGGCCTTGGCCGGGTCCCACTCCAGCAGATCGACCTCGGCGGTCGGCGTGTCCGCGGAGGCGCCGAGGATCAGCGTCTTCACCTCGCCAGGACGGAAGACCGCCTCTGCCGTCCGCCCCAGGAAAGGCAGCTCGATGGAGACCTCGGCCTCGCGTCCGCTGGTTTCGTAGCCGCGGACGACGACCGCGCCGTTGTCGTCCTCGTCCTTCTTCAGCACCGACACGACGACCTGATCGGCCCCCGGACCGTCGACCCTGACGAACGACTGCTGCTCCGGCAGCGGCCCGCGGTGGAAGCACTCGATCAACGGCGTGACCGGCTGGTTCAGCACCGCGGCCTGACGAACGACCCCGGCCGCCCGCCAGTCCCCCGCGTGCGGCTGCAGCCGGTAACGGAACTTCTGGATCCCCTGGTCGAGGTACTCGTAGATGCCGTCGTCATCGAGCATCCGCGGATCGTGCCACGCGTACACGGGCGAGCGTACGCACGTCATCGCCAGCACCGGCCGACCCCCGACCGACCCGTCCACGGCGAACGAGTACTTCCCGTCGTTGAGCAGCGCCACTCCCCCACCGCTCCCGGAGAGGTCGACCCAGGCGTGCGACGGCACCTCCTCGCGGTTCTGCTCGCGCACCAGGTGCCCGTACGGGATCTCGTGCGTCGCCTCGGCGGCGTCGAGCGCGAACGGGAAGCACAGCTTGAGCGTCTTCAGCTGCTCGCGCCAGTCGATCGTGACCCGCACCTCGACAGCGTCGGCGCCGGCGTCGAGCACGTACTCCTCCATCAGGACCGACCTCTCGTACGCCGATTCGACGCGAACGATCTGCCGGACCGGACCGTCGGCCACTCGCCGAACCCGGGTCACCTCGAACGCGCCGGTCGTCTTCCACAACGAGCGGACCCCGTGGCTCCAGGTGTCGGTGTCGTCGTCGATCACCTGAGCGTGCGGTACCTGCTTCTTCCGGCCGGGCACCAGGTTCGCGCCGTCGCCGGCCGACAGCGACTTCAGCCAGCCGGTCCTGGGATCGACCTCGGCCCGGACGATGCCGTTGTCCAGCACGAAGTCGTCCCGCACCGGCGTACCCGCGGAGTACGACGCATCGCCCGGCCGCAGCGTGTAGAGCTGGTAGCCCAGCGGCGGCAGGTCGGCAACGAAGGCGACCCTCCGCCGGCCGTTGGTGGTGGCCGCCGACCGGATCTCCTGCATCGGCAGCGACCGTCCCGCCAGCCCCTCGGTCACCGCGATCGCGCCGCGCAACGGCGCCGGATACCCGAGTTCGAGCTCGACCGTCGCGGTCACCGCCCACGGGTGCGGGTTGAACACCGCGACCGGCACCATCGCCGGCTCGGCCGGTACGTCGATCTGCCGCGCGATCGACTGGATCGACCGGTTCGCGAGCCGGGCCGCGATCGCCTTGGCCTCACCGAGCTGGTCGCGGGCGTCGTCGTACGCCGGCTCGATCGCCGTACCGGCCGCGATGTCGTGGAACTGGTTGAACAGCACCTGCTTCCAGGCGTGACCGAGCTCGGTGGTCGCGTCCGGCGTGCCGCTGAGGACACCGGCCACCGTGGTCCACTTCTCGGCGGCGAGCAGCAGCTGCTCGGCCAGCCGGTTCTCCCGCTTGACCTCCGAGTGCGCGGCGTAGCAGCCGATCGCGTGCGGTTGCAGCTCGGCGCGGTGCACGGGGATGTCGTCGAACCGGCGTGCCTCGTCGAAGAACCGCCGCATCGTGGACGGGAACATGGTCGGCAACAGGTCGCGCTCGGCCAGCTGGTTGATCGACTCGATGTTCTCGATCGTCGGCCCGCCGCCGTGGTTGCCGACGCCGTAGAACACCATCAACGGCTCGGTGGTCACCGGGAGCTGTTGCAGCGCCTTCGTCACGTGGCCGGAGATCTCGCCGCCGGGCGAGCAGTACTCGTGCGGGATCCGGTAGGCCAGCACCCGGGAGCCGTCCATCGACTCCCACCAGAACTTCTGGCCGGGCAGCTCACGCTCGTGCGCTTGTGGCCGGAGGAACGCGTACGAGTCGAGCCGTGACTTGCTCAGCAACTGGGGCAGGGTCGCGTTGTGCCCGAACGGGTCGACGTTGCAGCCGACCGTCGCAATCACCCCGAGATGCTCGGCCAGCCAGCGCTGCGAGTAGAGCGCGTGCCGGACGAAGGCCTCTCCGCCCGGCAGGTTGCAGTCCGGCTCGACCCACCAACCACCGACGATCTCGAACCGGCCTTCGGCGACCCGCTTGCGGATCCGGTCGAACAGGCCGGGATCGTGCTCGGCGATCCAGGTGAAGTAGGCCACCGAGTCGGCGGTGAAGACGTAGTCGGGGTACTCGTCCATCCGGTCCAGGGCGGAGCGAAAGGTCGCGCGGACCTCCTGGTACCCCTCCTGCCACTGCCAGAGCCACACCGCGTCGATGTGGGCGTTGCCGATCATGTGCAAGGGGCCACGGGTCATGGACACTCCACGGTCGGGGCACCGGTCACGCTGCTGGGCCGGGCCTGGGAAAGTGCGATCGGCAGACCGCGCTGTCTGCCGAGGAGCGAGTTGCGGGTCGGGTCAGCCGACCGGTTCCGGGTCGGTGCCGGCCGCCCAGCGGTCGACGAGCTCGCTGATCAGGTGCAACGCGAGGACGTGCATCTCCTGGATCCTGGCCGTCTCGTCAGCCGGTACGACGACCGCCAGGTCGGCCGACTCCGCGAGTGCGCTGCCCCGGGTCGAGGTGAACGCCACCGAGCACGCGCCGTTCGCCCGCGCTGCCGCCAGACCCTTCACCACCGTCGGCGACGTACCCGAGGTGCTGAACCCCACCACCATGTCCAGCGGCCGGGCCAGCGCCTGGATCTGCCGGGCGAACACGTCGTCGTACGAGTAGTCGTTGGCGACGCAGCTGGTCACGGCGGCATCGCCGACCAGGGCGACCGCGGGCAGCGGCCGCCGTTCGCGCAGGTACCGGCCGATCAGTTCGCCGACCAGGTGTTGTGCATCCGCCGCGGAGCCGCCGTTGCCGTACGTGTACAGCACCCCGCCCGCCGCCAACCGCCGGATCAGCTCGTCGGCCACGGCTTGGACCTGTGGCAGGCAGTCCCGCATCGCACTGGTCACCTCGGCGTGCCGATCCAGCTGCGTGTGCAGCAGCCGTTCGACCTGAAGCTCGGTCATGGGTGGCCTTCCTGGCGGACGTGAAATGAGATGCGGTGGAAAGCGATGGCCGCCGCGCCGAGCACGCCGGCCCGGTCGCCGTGCCGGGTCAGTACGACGTCGCACGCCTTCGCAGCCGGCGGCATCGCCTGCCGGAGCGCGGCTTCGCGAACGGGATCGAGCAGGAAGCTGCCGGCCCGGGTGACCCCACCACCGAGCACCACCAGATCCGGCTCGCAGACGTTGACGATCACGGCCACCATCCGTCCGAGCATCGCGGTCGTCTCGTCCCACACGGCCAGCGCCAGCTCGTCACCGGCCCGCGCGTGGTCGTGGACGTCGCGGGCCGTCACATCGGTCACCGTGGTCAGTGAGGAATCGCTCCCGGCAAGGACTTCCGAGGCGCGTCGGGCGATGGAAGTTCCGGAGACGTAAGCCTCCGCGCAACCGCGGGCCCCGCAGCCGCACTCACGGCCCAGCCAGTCGACCACCACGTGGCCGAGCTCACCCCCCTGGCCCGCGGCGCCGCGGAAGAGCTCGCCGTCGATCACGACGCCACCCCCGAAACCGGTGGAGATCGTCAGGTAGACCAAGCTGCGCACGTCCCAGCCACCCCACCGATACTCACCCAACGCTGCCGCACTCGCGTCGTTCTCGACGTACGCCGCCAGGCCGAGCCGTTCATTCACCAGTCGTCCGAGCGGCACCTCGTCCCATCCCGGCAGCCCGGGTGGGCCGAGGATCACGCCGGTCATCGGGTCGAGCGGACCGCCGCACCCGATGCCGACGGCAAGGACCTCCGGCTGTCCCGCCTCGGCCAGCGCCTTCTCGGCCAGATCGAGCAACCGGCCGACGGCCGCGTCGGGACCGTCGTGCACCGCGGTCCCGATCGTGCGGAACGACTGCACGGTGCCGTCGGCCCGGACCACGCCGGCGGCGAGCTTGGTCCCACCCACGTCCAGGGCGAGCACGGACGGCTCAGGCATACGCCGTCACCCCTTCTGCGCGGTGGTCGCCACGCCGTCGAGGATGTAGCGCTGACCGACGGCGAACAGCACGATCATCGGGACCACCGCGATCACGCTCGCCGCGATCGCGATCTCCCACTCGTAGTGGCCGGACAGCGCGAACGCGTCGATGATCGACTTCAGTCCGCGCGGCATGGTGAAGTAGTCCGGCGTCTGCAGGTAGATCAGCGGTTTCATCAGGTCCGACCAGCTCGCCTTGAACTCGAAGACGAACACGATCACCAGCGCCGGCTTGCACAGCGGGAACGCGATCCGCCGGAACATCCCGAAGTAGCTGCAGCCGTCCACGCGGGCCGCCTCGAACAGCTCCCGCGGGATCCCGAGGAAGAACTGCCGGAGCAGGAACACGTAGAACGCCGAGCCGAACAGGTTCTGCGCCCACAGCGGGACCTGGGTGTCGACCATGCCGAGCCGGTTCCAGATCAGGTACACCGGGATCATCGTCACCGCGCCGGGCAGCATCATCGTCGACAGCAGTACGCCGAACAGCACGTTGCGGCCGCGGAAGCGGAAGTACGCGAACCCGAAGGCCACCAGCGCGCTGGACAAAGTGACGGCCGCCGCGGCCATGAATCCGACCGTCAGCGAGTTCACCAACCAGCGCATCACCGGCGCCGTGTCGAACACCCGCGCGTAGTTCTCCGGCTGGAACACCTGGGGAATGAGCC
Organism: Kribbella sp. cmx-5-2; assembly: GCA_049998015.1. GTDB lineage: Bacteria > Actinomycetota > Actinomycetes > Propionibacteriales > Kribbellaceae > Kribbella. Next base: position 129,106 of record JAEBEC010000004.1, on the reverse strand, counting down.
GGTTGTCGAAGACCTGCGAGCGTGGCTTCAGCGACGCGCTGACCAGCCAGACCAGCGGGTAGACGAACGCGAACGTCGCCGGCACCAGGAAGACGAGGAACGGCAGCCGCTTCCAGGGGATCGTCATCAGCGCTCCCCGTGGTAGTAGACGTAGCGGTTGCCGATCCGGAACTGCAGGAAGGTGATCAGCAGGATGATCACGAACAGCAGCCAGGCCATCGCCGACGCGAAGCCCATCTTGAAGAACTGGAAGGCGTTCTGGAACAGGTAGACCATGTAGACCAACGACTCCTCGGACGCCGAGGCCTTCTGCTGCGGGCCGTAGAACATCGTGTAGGCCTGGTCGAACATCTGCATCGCCGCGATCGTGTTGGTGATCACGGTGAAGAACAACGCGCCGGAGATCATCGGTACGGTGATCCGGAAGAACTTCGTCACCGGTCCGGCGCCGTCCAGCTCGGCGGCCTCGTACAGCTGCTTCGGTACGCCGTTCAGCGCGGCCAGGTAGATCACCACGGTCCCGCCCAGCGTCCACAGGCTCACGACCGCCAACGACGGTTTCAGCCAGTTCGGGTCGGTGGTCCAGTTCGGTCCGTTGATCCCGACCCAGCCGAGTACCTTGTTCACCAGGCCCTGCTGGCCGTTCAGCAGCAGGAGGAACAGCGCGCCGGCGGCGACCGCGGGCGTCATCTCCGGCAGGTAGAACGCGGTCCGGAAGAAGCCACCGGCGCGCCCGACGCGCATCAGCATCATCGCCAGGACCAGCGCGAAGGCCGTCCCGAGCGGGACGAACAACGCGGCGTACACGAACGTGTTGCTCAGCGACTTCAGCACCCGCGGGTCGTCGAACAGCTCGCGGTAGTTCTCGAGGCCGACCGCCTTCGGGCTCTGGATCATCTGGTAGTCCGTGAACGACAGCACCAGGCTCGCGATCATCGGGCCGGCGGTGAAGATCAGGAAGCCGATCACCCAGGGCGCGACGAAGGCCCAACCGGCCCGGTCCTCGCGACGGGCCAGCGGGCTGCGCCCGGGCCGGCCGGAGCGGACCGGCTCGGCCGGCCGGTCCGTCCCGACGCGTTCAGCAGTGGCCGTCATCCGGTCAGCCCTGGCTCGCCTTGTCGAAGGCGGCCTTCGCCTCGGTCTGCGCCTGGTCCAGCGCCGCCTGCGGGGTCGTCGTGCCGCCGAGGGCCTTGCCGACCGCGTTCTTCCAGGCGGCGTCGATCTCGGCGCCGGCCGGAGACGGGTTCATCGACCTGGCCTTGTCGAGCACCGCGTAGTAGTTGTCGATCGCCTGGTCGAAGCCGGCGTCGCCGGACGGCTTGAGGTACTTGGCCTTGATCTGCTCGTCGGCCGCCGTGTTGCCGGTGAACAGCCCGGTGAAGAAGCTCTTGTCCTTGGTCACGGTCTGCATCCGCGCCTCGGCCGCCTTGTTCCAGGTCTCCACCGAGGTCATCGTCTTGGCCCACTTGCACGCGGCGTCGACGTTCTTGGCACCCTTCGGGATCGCCCAGGCCGAGCCGCCGAGGGTGCTGATCGGTTGGCCCTGCCGGTCGGTGAACGGCGTCGAGGCCAGTTCCAGCCCGTTCTTGCGGGCGTCCAGCAGCACGTTGACGTACCAGTTCTCGATCGGCATCACGCCGAGCTGGTCCTGCGTGAACTGGTTCTTCTCACCGAAGATGTCGAAGGTGTCGCGGAAGGTCTTGAAGTTCGACCAGCCGCCCTGGTCCTGGACCAGCTTGATCGCGTAGGTGAGGGCCTCGACGGCCTTCGGGTCGTTCAGGTTCGGTTCGCCGCCGGGCTTGACCAGCTCGGCGCCGTTGTTCATCGCCCAGAGCGGGAAGAAGTCCGGCATCCGCGGGTCGAAGCCGATCCGGGCCGGACGGCCGCCCTTGGCCTGGTAGAGCTTCTTCGTGGTCTGCTCGAGCTTGTCCCAGTCGGTGGTCTGGATGTCGGCAACCTGGACGCCGGCCGACTTCAGCGCCTTGGCGTTGATCAGGTTCGCGGTGACCGTGTAGAACTCCGGGACGCCGTAGGTCTTGTCCTTCAGCTTGACCTCGTTCAGCGCGGCCTCGCGGTACTGACTGGTATCGATTCCATTCTTCGCGATGCAGTCGTCGAGCGGTACGACGGCACCCTTGGCGGCGTAGGTGCCGACCAGGTTGCGGGCCATGTAGACGACGTCGGGCGCGTTGCCGCTGGAGACCGCGGTGAGGAACTGCTGGGCGTCGAAGTCACCCTTGTTGTTCTTCACCGTGACCCCGGGATAAGCGGTCTTGAAGGCCGTGATCCGCGACTGCGCGACCTCGTCCTCGCCACTGAACCCCATGATGTTCAGCGTTCCCGACGGTGTCGTCCCGGCCGAACCGGTGTCGCTCCCGCCGGAGTCGTCCTTGCCCCCGACCCCTGCGCACGACGTCGCTATCAGGGCGCTCGCGGCCAGCACCACGGGCAGGCGGAGATGCTTCATCGCGTACTCCTTACCTCACAGGGGAACGACTCCGTGGCGAAATGTGGCATCGATGCCACATCCGGTGCCAGGCACCGTATGTGGACGGCCAAGAGATCGTCAAGATGTCGTGTGCGCCCGATGATGGCGGGCAACGGCGCGCCGGTACCCACGGCCGAAGGCCGTATGCACGTGGCGGGTCAGGGACGTCGGCCCCGGACGGTCCAGCCGGTCAGGCCTTCGGGGCGGGCCCGGTGGAGCCGCGGACGATCAACTGCGGCGCCACCCGCACGATCCGGCGCCGGGCCGGGAGCTCGCCGCGGATCCGGGCCAGCAGCAACCGCGCGCAGTTGCGGCCGAGATCGACGGTGTGCTGGTCGACCGTCGTCAGCGCCGGCTGGACCAGCGACATCCACGGCACGTCGTCGTACGCCGCGAGGCTGAGATCCCGGGGAACCTCGAGCCGGCGTTCCTGGAGCTCGGCCAGCGCGCCCTGGGCGAGCACGTTGTTCGCCGAGACGACGGCGGTGACGTGCTGCTCGTCGAGCAGCCGGCGGGTGGTCTCCCGCGCGGCGCCGGCGTCGAAACTGGTGAAGGCGATCAGGTTCTCGTCGACCTCGAGCCCGTGATCGGCGTGCGCGGCCCGGAAGCCGGCCAGCCGGCCGGCGCCGGTCGACCACTTGGTCTCGTCGATCAGCAAGCCGATCCGCGTGTGTCCCAGGCCGATCAGGTGCTCGGTCAGCTCCCGCGCACCCGCCTTGTTGTCACTCAGTACGACGTCACTCCCGGACCGCCCCAGCTCGCGATCCGCACAGACCACATGCACGCCGCTCTCCTGCAAGGTCCGCGGACAGGCCGCGGTCACCGGTGTCACGATCACACCAGGAACCCGCATCGCCAGCAGCATCTCGGCAGCACGCATCTCCTCGACCGGGTCGCCGTTGTCGTTCACCAGCACCATCTGGTACTCCGCCGCCCGCAGCTCCTCCTCGATCCCGGCCGCGAGGTCGGCGTAGAACGGGTTCCTCAGGTCGGAGATCAGCACTCCGATCGACGTCGACGACCGGCTGCGCAGGTTGCGTGCGTTGTGGTCCAGGACGTAACCGATCTTGGCGGCCGCGGCCCGGACCCGCTCCCGCACGTCCGGAGATGCGTAACCACGGGTGTGCAGTGCACGGGAAACCGTTGACGGCGAAACCCCGGCCTCGCGGGCAACGTCCTGAACGGTCGGGCGCCTGACCGCCTCCCCTGGACGCGGACTGCCGACCTGCTGCCCCCGCGGGTTCATGGGCGGCAGTCTAGGCGCTCCCCCGGCGTCCGCAGGCTGCTTCGCCGCCGGTGCGGTGTTCGATCAGGGCAGCCGGACGTCGACCAGGGCTTCGGCCTGCTGACCGAGGTAGCGGCCGTCGCGGGTGACCGCCGCTGCGACCCGAGCGCGACGGACTGGTTCCAGCACGTGCGCGACCACGACAAAGCGCTTGTCGTCCGATCGCTCACAAGTCCAACCCGCTGGAATCACCAACTCCACCGAGTCTGTCGTCTCTACGGTCAGCTCAAAAGGTTGCCCGGCCACCGCGTCCACCCGGTACGGCGTGATGCGGGTCCTTCGCCCGAAGACCGGATCGTCGGCCTGGAGTGCTTGCCGGTGAGTCCGGGCCACTTCGGCACCGATCCTCGTGAGCTCGTCCAGGTAGTTCTGATCGACCGCCCGCGGGTGCCAGTGGCCGCTGATCATCAGCTCCGGCTTCAGCCGCTGGTACAACGCGGCGGACGCGGCGTAGTCGTCCGGCCGGAACAGGTTGGCGTACTGGAAGTTGGGGACCTCCGCGACCGACCCCGGGGCCCACAAGCCGGTCTGCTGATCACCCGTGGCCAGAACCCGACGGCCGTCGGCGACGAAGCCGATCGCCGACGCGTAGAGCGTGTGCCCGGGCAGCGCGTGGAAGTCCAGTTCGTACTCGCGCCAGCGAACCGTCGAGCCGTCCGGTACGTGCCTTTCACAAGGAATCGGGTCGTACCAGAGACAGGGCAGATCGTGATCGGCCGGGTTCTCCAGTACGCCGGCCACCGCCGCCGACGCCCAGACCTCCGTGCCTTCCACCTCCCGCAGGAGGTTGAACGTGGCCACGTGGTCGTCGTGGTAGTGCGTCGGCACGGCCACTTCGATCCTTTCGATGCCGTAGTCGCGGCGCAGGGCGCGAAGACTCGGAAGCCACGGCCGTACGGTGAACCGCTCACCGCCCAACGGGATGCCGGTCGTCAGGTCGTAGCCGTAGTCGATCACCAGCGCGGTGCCGGCGTCGCTGAGCAGGACGTAGCTGCGGGACTCGCTCGTCCGGTTCATCAACAGATGTGGACTCAGCACCTCGAAGGGACGCTCCAACTTGTCCAACAGCTCGGAGGAAGTGCCGGTCCGAACCTCGTAGAGCTCGGCGAGCGTTCGACAGGTCTCCTCCACCGCGTGCGCAGGGTCGTCCATCGGATCGCCGTGGCTGGGCAACAACGCAGTCGGCCGGTGGTCGAGCAGTTGGACAAGTGATGCCCTGGTCAGCGCGGCGCCTTCCAGCCCGACGTACGACCACTGGAGTGCGGCGGCCGACCAGACCTTCCCGGGGCTGTGCACCAGATCGCCGACGAAGGCTCGACCGTCGATCAGGTACGTCACGCTGCCGGCGGTGTGGCCGGGCGTCGGAACCGTGGTGACCTGGACATGGCCGATCTGACGGGTGCTGTAGTCCTTCATCACCCCGGTAACCGGTACCGACTCCAACAGTGAGAAGCGGTCCAGTCGCAGATCGTAGTTGTTGACCACGGTCCTGCGTTGCCAGTGGTGGTCGACGTCGGTGATCAGGTCCACCTCGTTCTCCGGGACCCAGATCCGCGCACCCGCGGCGGCCAACGCGGGCAGGCCTTCCACCTGATCCCGGTGGTGGTGAGTCACCAGTACGTCGGTGAGGTGGTCGACCCCGAACTGGTCCAGCTGCTCCAGCCAGCGGCCGGAGCCCGCGTCGACGGCCACCGCCGTCCTGCGTTGCCGGTCGATCAGCAGGTACACCACGCAGGTGTCGTCGATGGCGAGCACGTCCGGACCGACGGACCGACTGGCGTGAGTCATCACCCCAGCCTAAACACCACCGGTCGTACGAGTCCTGCGTACGAGCGCGGTCCGTGGGTACCGCTGGCCCACGCCGGAGGAGGTGCAGGATGCGGGTCCCCGATGTCAGCGCTGTGATCAGGCATCTCCTCGAGCCCTCGCCGGCCGGAAGGCGGCACCGCGACCGCGGGTGGCACGGAGAGGATCCCGAGTGGCCGGCCCTCGCGCGGGCGGTGTTGTTCGACCGCGACGGCACGCTCGTCGTCGACGTGCCGTACAACGGGGACCCGGCGAAGGTGGAGCCCGTACCGGGTGCGGCGGCCGCGGTCGCCCGGCTACGGAAAGCAGGGCTGCGCATCGGAGTCGTGACCAACCAGTCGGGCATCGGACGCGGTCTGATCCGCGCGGCGGACGCCGAGGCCGTGAACCGTCGCGTGGACGAACTCATCGGCCCGTTCGACACCTGGCAGCTCTGTCCGCACGTCGCGAGCGACGGTTGTGACTGCCGCAAGCCCGCCGCGGGAATGGTGATCGCGGCGGCCGAGCGGCTCGGCGTACCGACTGAACAAGTGGTCGTGATCGGAGACATCGGCTCGGACCTGGCCGCGGCGCGGGCGGCGGGGGCGCGGTCGGTGCTGGTACCGAACGTGAGGACGCGGCTGGAGGAGATCGAGCAGGCGGAGGTCGTGGCGCCGGACCTCGACACCGCGGTGGACCACGTGCTGGGCCACGGCCGGCGCCCGATCCGGTGGGGCCGGCCATGAGGACGGTGCTGATCTGCCGGCTGGACAACGACGGCGACATACTGCTGGCAGGTCCGGCGGTCCGCGCGGTGGCCACGACGGATCGCGTGATGCTGCTCGTCTCGCCGACCGGTGAGCAGGCGGCGCGGCTGCTGCCCGGCGTCGACGACGTCGTCGTGTGGCCTTGCCCGTGGACCGGGTTCGATCCACCCGCTGTCGATCCGGCCGGTGTCGGCGCGCTCATCGATGCGCTTCGGCTCGCCGACATCGACCGGGCCCTGGTCCTGACGTCGTTCCACCAGAGCCCGCTGCCGATGGCGCTGTTGCTGCGGATGGCCGGGATCGCGTGGATCGGTGCGGCCAGCGTGGACTATCCCGGCTCCCTGCTCAACCTGCGGCACCGTCCGGAGCCCGGGCACGAGGTCGAACGGGCGCTGTCCCTGGCCCGCGCGGCCGGGTACGAGCTACCGCCGAACGATTCCGGCTTTCTGGCCGTGCGCCGTCCGCCTCGAGCCGAGTTGGTACCCGGGGCGCCCTTCGTGGTGGTGCATCCAGGCGCCTCCGTGCCGGCTCGCGCGCCGAGCGTCGCAGCCGCTCGCGCGATCGTGGAGGCTCTGACCGACAGCGGCTATCAGGTGGTGGTGACCGGGTCGGCATCGGAGCGGCAGCTGTCCGCGGAGGCGGCCGGCGGCCGTGGCATCGATCTCGGCGGACGAACCAGCTATCAACAACTGGCCGCGGTCCTGAGCGCCGCGTCGTGCGTCGTGGTCGGAAACACGGGCCCGTCCCACCTCGCCGCGGCAGTCGGTACGCCGGTGGTGTCGCTGTTCGCCCCGGTGGTCTCCGCCGACGCGTGGGCACCGTGGGGTGTTCCCAGCGTGCTGCTGGGTGACCAGCACGCGCCCTGCGCCGGCACCCGAGCCCGCGTCTGCCCGGTCCCTGGTCATCCCTGTCTCAACGGTGTCGCGGCCGACGAGGTCGTGGTCGCCGTTCGCAAGCTGATCGAGGAGGTGGCCGGATGAGGATCCTGGCCTGGCATGTTCACGCGGCCTGGATGACGTCGTTCGTTCAGGGCCCGCACGACTACTTCGTACCGGTGCTGCCGGATCGAGGCCCTGACGGCCGGGGCCGAGCGCAGACCTACGCCTGGCCGGACTCGGTGCAGGAGGTTACGCCCGAGCAGCTGCGGACCAGCGAGTACGACGTCGTACTGCTGCAGCGGCCGACTGAGGTCGAGCTGTTCGAGCAGTGGTCGGGTCGGCCTGTCGGAGAGCACGGGGTCCCGGCCGTGTACGTCGAGCACAACACTCCGCGCGGCGATGTGGACGACTGGATCCATCCACTGGCCGGGCGATCCGACATCCCCGTGGTTCACGTGACCGAGTTCAACCGAGCCATGTGGGACAACGGTGTCGCACCCGCTCTCCTGATCGAGCACGGCGTACCGGACTACGGCTACCGCTACACCGGTGAGCTGGACTCGTTGGTCGTCTCCGTCAACGAGCCGGTACGACGCTGGCGAGTGGCTGGGACCGATCTGGTCGCCCGGATCGCCGAGCAGGTGCCGGTGAGTGTCTACGGGATGAAGACCGACGAGCTGACGGCCCGGATCACCAGTGGCCTGGCAGCGGTCGACGATCTGTCCCAGCAGGAGTTGCACGACCAGATGGCGAAGCACTTCGCCTACCTGCACCCGTACCGCTGGACCAGCCTGGGCCTGTCCCTGATCGAGGCGATGACGCTGGGCCTTCCGGTGCTCGTCCTGGCGACGACAGCGGCTCCGGAATCCGTACCGGCCGAAGCAGGGCTGGTCAGCTCCGACGTGGAACTGCTCGGCCGCACCGCGCTGAGATGGCTGGCCGATCCCGACGAAGCCCGCGAAACCGGACAGCGGGCCCGTGAGCATGCGCTCCGGCGCTTCGGATTGAGCCGGTTCCTCGACGACTGGGAGCGACTGTTGAAGGAGTGGACCCGATGAGAATCGCGATGGTTTCGGAGCATGCCAGCCCGTTGGCGGTCCTGGGCACAGCCGACGCCGGTGGGCAGAACGTTCACGTTGCCGCGTTGGCCTCGGCCATGGCGGCCCGGGGTCACTCGGTCGAGGTCTACACGCGGCGCGACCGCCCTGACCTGCCGGAGCGGGTGCCGCTCGGCGACGGGGTCGAGGTCGTTCACGTACCGGCCGGTCCCCCCGAGCAGCTGCCGAAGGACGACCTGTTGCCGTACATGGCCGGGTTCGGCGACTGGATGGCCGAGCAGTGGGCTGCCGCGCGGCCGGATGTGGTGCACGCACACTTCTGGATGTCCGGCGTGGCCTGCACGCGCGCTCGGCGTACGGCGCCTGTCCCGTTCGCGCAGACCTTCCACGCGTTGGGTGCGGTCAAGCGACGTCATCAAGGAGCGCAGGACACCAGCCCGGCCGAGCGGTTGGCGCTGGAAGCCGGTCTGGCCCGGCAGGCTGACGCCGTCATCGCCACCGCGACCGACGAGGTCCGGGAGCTCCTGGCGCTCGGCGCTCCGGCGCAGACCATGCACGTGGTGCCGTGCGGTGTGGACCCAGCGCTGTTCGATTCCTCGGCCCCGGACGGCAGCTGGTGGCAGCGCCGAAGCGGTCGGATCCTGTCGCTCAGCCGGCTGGTCGAGCGCAAGGGGGTCGACACCGTGATCGCCGCGTTGGCCGGCCTGCCCGATGCCGAACTGGTGATCGCCGGTGGACCGGCCGGGGCTGCGTTCGACTCCGACGACGAGGTACGCCGGCTGCGCGCCCAGGCCGAGCGGCACGGAGTCGCCGACCGGGTCCGGCTGGTCGGGGCCGTTCCGCGCGAGCTGGTGCCGCGGCTGCTGCGGTCCGCGGACGTCGTGACATGTACGCCGTGGTACGAGCCGTTCGGGATCGTGCCGCTGGAGGCGATGGCATGTGGACGACCTGTGGTCGGGTCGGCGGTGGGTGGACTGCTGGACACGGTCGTCGACGGTGTCACCGGCGTCCTCGTGCCACCGCGGGATCCGGAGCGGCTGGCCGTCGTACTGGGTGAGCTGCTGGCGGATCCGGTACGACGTACGGCGCTCGGGAAGGCCGGTGCGCGCCGCGTGGCCGAGAACTACACATGGGCGAAGGTTGCCGAGGACACCGAACGGGTCTATGAGCGGCTGACCGCGCCACTGACCGCCGGACGGGGACGTTGATGATGCTCGATGTGCGTGCTGAAGGCCTGCAGGTCCGGGTGCTGGTGATCGGTGACGTCCTGCTGGACCGGGACATCGACGGGGACGTGGACCGCATCTGTCCCGACGCTCCGGTGCCGGTGCTGGAGATCGGCACCGTCACCGAGCGGGCCGGTGGGGCCGGTCTGGCCGCTCACCTGCTCGCCCGGCCGGGCATCGAAGTGCGGCTGCTGACCGCGCTGGCCGATGACGAACCGGCCAAGCGGCTGACCGCGTTGCTGACCGAGCGGGTCTCGGTGACCTCGATCCTGACCGCGCCCGGCACCCGGTGCAAGACGCGCGTCCGTAGCGCCGGACAGTCCCTGCTGCGGCTGGACGTTGAGCCTGTCGCAGACCAGTCGGCCGTCCAGGAGCCTTGTGACGTCCAGGCGTTGGAGGAAGCGCTCGAAGAGGCCGACGCCGTCCTGGTCTCCGACTACGCCGGCGGTGTGGTCAGTCACCCGGACGTCTACCGCGTCCTGCGCCGCTGGGCCTCTCAGCGGGCGTTCGTCTGGGACCCGCATCCACGCGGATCCGAGCCGGTTCCTGGGATCACGCTGGTCACGCCGAGCCGCTCCGAGGCACGGCACTTCTGCGACGTCCCAGCGGAGCCGGACCAGATGGTGGTCCGGCTGCGCGAGCAGTGGCAAGCGTGGGCCGTCGCCGTGACCGACGGGGGCAACGGTGTCTTCACCGCCGCTGGAGGCGGACCGGCGCTGTTCACCCCCACCCCGTTCGAGCATCATGGCGACAGCTGCGGAGCAGGAGATCGCTTCGCCGGCACGGTCGCTGCCGAGCTGGGCAGCGGCACAACGGCTCGGGACGCTGTCGAGCGAGCGATGGACGACACGGCTGCCTGGCTGGTCGCCGGTGGTGTGGCCGCCGCACGGGACTCCGGCACGCGAGCCTCTTGGACCAGCCAGTACGACGACGCGCCCGCCCTCATCCGTCGAGTGCATGCCGCGGGCGGTGTAGTGGTCGCGACCGGTGGCTGCTTCGACGTCCTGCACGCCGGCCACATCGCCAGTCTGGAGGCAGCCCGGAAGCTGGGCGACGCACTGGTCGTGCTGGTGAACTCCGACCGGAGCATTCGCCGGCTGAAAGGCGCCGGCCGACCGGCCAATTCTCTCGACGACCGCTGCCAGGTCCTGCGTTCGTTGCGATGCGTCGACGCCGTCGCGGTCTTCGACGGCGACGACCCCTGCGAGCTGCTGGACGAGCTGCGTCCGGACATCTGGACCAAGGGCGGTGACTACACCGCCGACATGTTGCCAGAGGCACCTTTGGTGGACAGTTGGGGCGGCCGCGTCGTCCTGGTGCCCTACCTGGCGGGGCGCTCCACCACCTCGATCCTGAACCGATCGGAACCGCTCGACGAGAGGACCCTGTGATGACCGAGCCGATGAGTACCGCCCTGTCCCGCGTCGCGGTGACCGGGGGCTCCAGCGGTCTGGGTGCTGCTGTGGTCCGTGCCGTCCGCGAGGGCGGCGGGACTGCCGTCGTACTGGACCGGCGCAAGCCCGAGGACGACGGGCCGTTCGTCGAGGTGGACCTCGCCGACCCGGCCGCTGCGGAGTCGGCGCTGGCCGCGGCCGAGGAGCAGATCGGCCCGCTGACCGGTGTGGTCACCGCGGCCGGAACCGACGCCTGCGGCCTGATCACCGACGTTCCGCTGGAGGACTGGGTCCGGGTGATCTCGGTGAACCTGATCGGTACGGCGGCGATCGCGCGGGCCGCTGTCCCCCGGCTCGAGCGCACCCGCGGCCGCATCGTGACGATCGGATCCACGCTGGGGTTGCGGGCACTCAGCGACGCGACGGCGTACTGCGCCTCGAAGTTCGGCGTGGTCGGGTTCAGCCGTGCGCTGGCGGTGGAGACCGCGGGGCGGGTGGGCGTGACCATGCTCGTGCCGGGTGGCATGCGGACCGCCTTCTTCGACGGCCGTCCGGACCAGTACAAACCCGGTCCGGACGCGATGCTCAACGACCCGGACCAGGTCGCTCGCAGCGTGGTCTTCGCCCTCTCGCAGCCGCCGGGAGTGGAGATCCGCGAGCTGGTGATCACTCCGTCCGTCGAACCGTCGTGGCCGTGACCGTCCTTGCGTTGCGCGCCCTGGGTCTGGGCGACGCGCTGACCGGCGTACCGGCTCTGCGCGGTCTCAAACGGCTGTACCCCGAACGGCAGCTCGTGCTCGCCGGATCCGAACCGGTGTCGAGCTGGCTTCAGCGGTTGGGGGTGGTCGACGGTGTGATCCCGTCCGCTGAACTGACCGGCCCGCCACCTGGCCGGGCCCTCGGATCGCACGTGGCCGTCGATCTGCACGGACGAGGACCGCGGAGCCATCAGTTGCTGCTCGACGGCGCACCGGACGAGTTGATCGGCTTCGACTGCCCGCAGATCGGCTTTCGCAGTACGACGGTGTGGCGGGCCGACGAGCACGAGGTGGAGCGTTGGTGCCGACTGGTGCGGGACGCCGGGGGCTCTTGCTCCCCGGAGGACCTCCGGCTCGACGTACCGGCGTTGGCCTCGGACGCTGTCGTGGTGCACCCGGGCGCGGCCAGCGTCGCGCGACAATGGCCGCCGGAGCGATGGGTCGCGGTGGTGACGGCTCTGCAGGACGCGGGTCGGCACGTGGTCGTCACAGGCGGGCCGACCGAGCAGGAACTGTGCCGGCTGGTCAGCAAACCGGCCGGCTGCGAGGACGTCAGCGGTGGCCTCGGCCTCGACGCTCTCGCCGGAGTCGTGACCGGAGCGGCCCTGCTGATCAGTGGCGACACCGGAGTCGCTCATCTGGCGACAGCTGTCGGTACGCCGTCCGTAACGTTGTTCGGGCCGACCCCACCAGCCCTGTGGGGACCGGCGATCGACCCACACCTGCACACGGTTCTCTACCGCGGCACCGCGCCGGGCGATCCACACGCGGACCGCCCGGACCCGGCCCTGCTGGCCATCACGGTCCAGGACGTCCTGGACGCGTACGGCTCTCGTCGAGTACCTCGAGCGGGCGAGGGTACTGAGAGACCGTCGCTGTCGACCGAAGGAGCGAACTGATGACTGATCCGGTGAAGGACTTCCGCGAGGCGGTCAACATGACGCCGTCGGAGTTGCGGGACTGGCTGGACACCGAGGACTCCAAGCGGGTCGGCCAGAAATCCGCTGAAGGGTCGGAGTCGGTCGGCCACCGCAGTGGCCGGCGTATCATCGAACTGCTCGGCACCAAGAAGGACGACCTGACCGACAGCGACCTCGCGCACCAGAAGAAGGTCGTGGGGTACATCCACCGGCACCTCGAGCAACGCCCCTCCGGCGACGTCGCCGACAGCGACTGGCGCTACTCGCTGATGAACTGGGGCCACGACCCCGAGAAGAAGAGCTGACAACGACGCGGTGCCCCGAAAGAGGTAGTCGCATTCTCCAGGGCACCGGGCAGAACAGGCACCTGATCACCGCGTTGAATTGAGTTGGGGGACGCGCGGGAGATCGGACTCAGGCGACTGCTCCCTCGTTCTGCAGACTCTCGCGCAGTCGACCGAGGATCTTGGACAGCAGGCGGGACACCTGCATCTGGGTGATCCCCAGCTCTCGGCCGATGTCGCTCTGCTTCCGGTTCTCGACGAAGGACAGCTCGAGGATGCGCCGGTCGCGTTCACCGAGTTCGCCGATCAACGGACCCAGCTGAGCGAACGTCTCGATCCGGCGCAGCCCGGGATCCTCGTCGTCGGCGATCGCGTCGGCGAGCAGGAGGTGGCCGTCGTCGGTCCCGATCGGCCGGTCCAGCGACAGCACGTTGAAACACCCCTTGGCCGCATCGGCTTCGCGGACGTCGGCACTGCCGACCCCCAACCGCTCCGCGACTTCCTCGACCGTCGGTTCGCGTCCGAGCTCCTGCACCAGCTGCGGCACCGCCCGGGAGATCCTGCCCTGCAACTCCTGCAGCCGGCGGGGAATTCGCACGGTCCAGCTGCAGTCACGGAAGTAGCGCTTCACTTCCCCGCGAATGCTGGGTACGGCGTACCCGATGAACGGCACACCGCTGTCCAGCCGGAACTTCGTGGCCGCCTTCATCAACCCCAGACAGGCGACCTGCTCCAGGTCGTCGTCCTCCGCACCACGACCACGGAACCGTCGCGCGATCCCCCGGGCGATCTCGAGATTGAGCTCGACGGCTTCCTCGAGCAGCCGCTGCCGCTCCGCGTCGTCGGTAGTGGCGGCCCTGCGGCACAGCAGCTGATGGGTCGCCTTTTCCCGCAGCGAACGTTGTTCGGGCGAGGAGCAGTCGACGGAGATTTCGGAGCGATCGAGTACTGGAACAGTGAACACGAACGTGACCTCTCGACGAGTAAGTCACCGCGCGGCCTCATCTCCGGACCGCGGTCATTGAGTTGCCGAACACCTTCATCTGCCCGGGGCGACGTCCGACCAAGCCGTTCCGGCGCCGGCTCAGTGGCCGAAGGCGGCCGGGTCGACCTGGCGATCCGAGGTGTTCATGCGCGATCACCACTCACGCGACGGCCAGAGGCCGTCGTCGTCTGTTGCGGTGTGCTGCACCCTGCTGCCGCCATCTCGGATCGCCTCCGGTGCCGTTCGAACGACTGGGCTGCCGAGGTCTGGGGCAACTAAGTGATTGGTGTCCGTCCCGCAGGTACCCGAGCAGATCAGCGACAAACCGAAGGCCGGCTGATCGCAGACCGCGCCAGCCCGGTTAGTGGACTGAATTCTCAACCGAGAGGCTGCTCGACAGCGACGCGCTGGCGAAGAGTGAGGCGTGCGGCTGGGTGGCCTTGTCGTGTTGACTGCAGGGGTGGACATGACTGCGGAGCAGGCCCTGAAACGTGATCTCCTGAGCTGGCTCGATGCTCGACGAAAGCATGTCGTGGAACAGGTGGAGGCGATGCCGGCGGCGTCGCGTCGACTCTCGCTTGTGCCCTCAGGCTGGACGGCACGAGGTCTCGTCAGGCACCTGACCCTGGATGTCGAGCGGGTGTGGTTTCGTGCTGTCATGGCCGGCGAGCCGGTGCACATTCCGCAGGGGTACGACGGGTGGACCGCCCCGGAGGATCAAAGCGACGAGGACCTGCTCGAGCAGTACGCCACGGAGTGCACACTGGCAACGGCAGCCATCGACCAGCTGAGCCTCGATGCTGAGCCGCTGTGGTGGTTCGAGGGACAGGGCGACCCGCCCTACGCGTCTCTGCGCGAAGTGATCATGCACGTCATCGTGGAAACTGCGACCCACGCCGGGCAGTTGGACATCTGCCGAGAACTCGCGGACGGCGGCCAGCGCCTGGTCCTCGACGAGCCGCCGAGCTGATCCACCTCGTCCCGGTCAGGCGGAGATCCCGTTCGGTTCCCTTCGGTGAAGTCCTGGCCGCCGACCGGTGACGAACGGTCCAAGGGGTGGGCGGCATCAGCTCGAGCCATGGTTCAGGGATTCGTAGAATTTGCGAATGTCTTGGACCAGTAAGTCGGTGGCTTGGTGGGCGGCGTAGTGGCCACCTCGGTCGTAGGTGTTCCACGACACGATGTTGGCGTGGTCGCGCTCGCTGTAGGCGCGGATGGAGCGCAGATCGTCGCGGAACTGGGCCAGGCCGATGGGGATCGTGGTCGGTGTGTCCGGGGTGGATTGGCGTTGATGATCGGCGTAGATCTGAAGGGCCGAGGTGCCGGTGCCGGTCAGCCAGTACGCCGTGATGTGCGTGAGGAGCGTTTCGGGATCGAGATCGCCCATGGCCTGGCCGTTCCAGGCGAGCAGACCGACCGGGGAGTCCGTCAGGCCGAACCCGAGGGTGTGCGGCTGCTGCGCGTTCGAGTGGGCGTAGGAACCGGCCGATCGCTGCAGGTCGCGCAGTGCGTCCAGGGCCTCCTGGTCCTCGGTGCTCAGCTGGCCACGGTCCGGTTCGGTGCTCGGTGGATAGGCGAGCCATTCGCCGGCCGGGAAGGAGAACAACTGGGTGACATGTGCCCCGATGACCGCCCTGGGCGCGACGCGGCCGAGCTCGGGGGCGATGTGCGAGCCCCAGTCGTTGCCGACGGCTCCGTAACGGCGACAGCCCAGCCGCTCCATCAGCACCGCCCACGCACGGGCGACCCTGTGCGGGCCCCAGCCGGTGTCCGGCGTCGGCCCGGACCAGGTGAACCCCGGCAGCGACGGGATCACCAGATCGAAGGCGAGCCCTTCGGCCGGATCGGTCAACGGTTCGATCAGGTCCAGGAACTCCACGACCGACCCCGGCCAGCCGTGGGTCAAGATCAGAGGCAGCGCGTCCGGTTGCGGTGAGCGGATGTACAGGAAGTGGATGTTCGTCCCGTCGATCGTCGTGGTGAACTGGGGATACCGGTTCAGCCGAGCCTGCCATGTACGCCAGTCGTAAGCGTCCTGCCAGTACTGGACGAGATTCTCGACCCAAGCCCGGGAGACGCCGTAGCCGGGCAACTCACCAGCCGGTCCCGACGCCCACCGAGTCGCCGCCAACCGGCGCCGCAGCTCGGCAAGGTCAGCGGCGGGTACGTCGATCGTGAACGGCCGTAGCTCGGCGCTCACGCGATCTTCTCCGCGAACCGATCCAACCCGCACACGCCGAACCCCGTCTCGTAGCCGTGCGGAGTGCGGCCGGCGGCCGGCGGCCGGCCGAGGGTCTGGTTCGATCATGTCGGTTCGTCTCCTGGGTCCTGATCAGCGGTTGCCCGGTCAGCGGTCCGCTGACACCCAGACGTCGGAACGACCACACAATCCTCGACAAAACCCTCCGAGAGCCTCCACCGCGGTCGGACCGCCCCCCGGACGCGGACCGACCACACAGTCCTCCGCCCGAGCCTGACCGGGTTCAGTGAAGGAAGTTGTCGCCTTTCACTTCGAACCTCGAACCGACCGGCATGGCGTTGAGCCCGGGAAGTCGTTCTTCGGTCCGGACCGGTTCCAGCGCGATCGGTCCGAGAAGACCGGGACCCAGCTCGGCCACGATCCAAATGTGGCTCCAGGCAAGCTCTTGGTCCGTCACACGAGCGAGTCAGGCTACGCGTTGCCCGCCGGGGACACCCTTGTGGTGTTTCCGGTCGGGTACCTGGAGTTCGAGCTTTCTTGGCTCCCACACTGAATCAGGTGTGCTTCGCACGAGAACCGACAGGGTGGATCGATGTTCCTCTTCTTCAGCAACCGGCTCGGCTGCGGAGCTTCCCTGCTGCTGTCGCTGGTGGTCACCGGGATTCTGATCCTCGTCTTCGCCCGCTGAACGAGCCTCGACCGTCCGCACGCCGAGGTCCACCGGTCGGCTGGTCAAGCGAGATCCGGGGCTCATGGAGTGAGCTCGGTGGCCTCGATGGTGCCGTCGATGAGGCCGCTCGCGACGACGCCGAGTTGCAGGTGGTTGCGTCGGGCGTGGGCGCGCATCAGGCCGAACGCGTCGTCGACCCCGATGCCGACGCGTTCGGACAGGACCCCCTTGGCCTGCTCGAGCAGGATGCGGCTGTTCAGCGCGGACTGCAGCTGCTCGGCCAGCACCTCACCTCGCCGTACGGTGCGCTCCTGCAGGAGCCCGACGGTGGCGATGTCGCACAGCGCCTGACCGAGGGCGACGTCGGCGTCGCTGAGAGTGGCCCGGTCGACGCAGAACAGGTTGAGCACCCCGATGACCTGACCGCGCAGCCGCAGCGGGATCGCATGAGTGGAGCGGTAGCCCACGGCCACGGTCGCGGCGCGGAAGTTGGGCCAGCGTTCCTGGACCTCGTCCAGGTCGATGTTCACGATCTTCTCGCCGGTGGTGAAGGAGTCCAGGCAGGGGCCTTCGTCGGCCTGCAGCACGAACAGCTCCAGGAGTTTCGCCTGCTCGCTGGTCGAGGCCATGACGTGCAGTACGTCGCGCGGGTCGGCCAGGATCAGGCCGGCCGCGTCGGCCTGCAGAAGTTCGACGCTGCGCTCGCACAAGGTCTGAAGGAGTTCGAGGACGTCGTAGTCGTCGACGAGGGTGTCCGCGAGCTCGACGAAGACCTCCGCGAGACGCTGCTCCCTGCTCATGAGATGCCGCCTTTCCAGGCCGCGAGGACCCGCGTGCACAGGGTGGATGTTCTATTCAGCATGGTCGTCCTCGGGGTAGAACGTCACCCTCCGGGCGACGACGTCTTGGGCGAGTTCGAGCAACGGGCGCTCCTCGGCGTACGCACGGGCACGCAGCAGCAGCATCGCCGCGTCGACGCCGACCGATGCCTGGACGGAGATGATGCCGGTGGCCTGGTGGATGGGCCGGTGGCTGTCGGCGGCATCGGTGAGCTGCGGGTGCAGTTGGTCAGGTGAGAATCCGTGCTGCAGATCCAGCAAGATCGTCGTCGCGGCCGCGGCGTGGTTGAGCGCTTCGGCGAGCTCGAGGCTGTCCAGCGGCCCCGGAGCGGCGCGGTAGAGGTCGAGCACACCGAGCCGGATGGCACCGACCTGCAGAGGGAACGCGAAGATCGCCGCGATCCCTGACTCGACCGCCGCGGGCGTGAAGGCCGGCCAGCGCGCCCCGGCTCGAGCGAGGTCCCGCTCCAGCACCGGCCGCCGGCCGTGGAACGCCGTCATGCACGGTCCCTCACCGAGCGTCTGCTGGAGGTTCTCCATCACCTCGGCCGGACCTTCGGTCGCCGCGAGGGTGCCACCGTGGCCGGCCCGTGTCATCAGCGCCACTCCGGCTCCGCTCACCGGCACCGATCTGGTCGCCGACGCACACAACCTCGCCCAGACCGTGTCGCCGTCCAGGCCGAGAGGATCGGACTGATCCATGGCCAGTACGTCGAGCAGGATTTGCTGTACACGAAGCGAAGCCATGACCTCACACCAGTTCCCGGGGCTTGTACTCGCGCGCCGTGAACGGCTGACCGTGGCACGGCCTTTGACGTCGCCTGCTCACACTACCGCGATGTCTCCCCGAGACCGCCCGCGAACAGGCCTGGTCAGCGGGGCAGTTTCCGGGTGTCGATCAGTTCTTGGGCGACGTCGCGCAGTTTGCGATTCGTGTCCTGCGAGTAGCGCTCGAGAATCGCGAACGCGCGATCGCCGTCGACATCGAATCGTTCCATCAGAATGCCCATCGCCTGTCCGACCAGCTTGCGGGCGTCGACAGCGGCGACGAGCTGCTTCTCGTGCCGGGCGGTGGCGACGGCGACCGAGGCGTGTCTGGCGAGGATGTGCGCGATCGCCACCTGGACCGGGTAGATCTCGGAGACGACGGGGTCGGTGACCGCTGGGATCTCCAGTTGCCGGCGCGCGACGACCAGAGCGACACCGGCGTGCGAACAGTTCAGCGCCTGCAACGCGAGTCCGACGACCGCATCGACAGTCTCGTCCATCCCGCCGGGGTCGTGCAGGTTCATCGCGACCTGAGCGAACCGCTCGGCCGAGGTCACTTCCCGTGGCTGGACCTCGGCACCAGCCATCGAGCCGTAGCCGTCCGCGGCGTCCCGTGGTGCTCTGGTCATCGCACCTCTGTCTATGTCGTCAAGCTGTCTTGACGCAATGGGTGGTGACGCGGAGCGGTCCCTGCAGTCGGCAGACACCAGAGGCCTGGAAGAACTGCTCGACGTGCTGCGAGTCAGCGATCGACGGGAGCTGTATGAGCGCGAGATCGAACAGACCCAAGAAGCAGGCCATTCCGTCGCGGTACTCGTGAAGGCCCTGGGCGAGCTGCCGGGCGTCACCGGACTGGAGGCTCTGCGGGCAAGCCGGCGTGGCCAGCTGCGGACTGTCGAGTGGGCCTGGTACGTCGCGGTAGAGGTCGAGGACGCCCCCGCTGCGCCTTCTCCGTCGTTTCGGTCCGGCCATCGGTGGCGGCGAGGGTGCCGCCATGACCGGCCGGTGTCATCAACGCGACGCCGGTGCCGCTGACCGGGATCGCTGTGGCGGCGGACGCGCACAGGCGGATCCAGGCTGTGGCTCCGTCCAGACCGGGAGGATCGGGCTGGGCGACGGACAACGCTCGAGCAGGATCTGCCGTACGCGGAGCAACGCCACCCTCACCCCCGCCCTGCATTCCGCGAGGTCACGTCCGGGAGACGTCGGGAAGCCACGACGTCCCGAGCGACGTCGCGCAGCTTGACGTTGAGGTCTTGGGAGTATCGGCGCAGCACGTGGAAGGCGTCGGCCGCAGCCAGGTCGTAGCGCTCCATGACGATGCCCTGAGCCTGCGAGATCACCGTTCGGGTGTCGATCGCCTCCGCCAAGGTCGCTGCGGTACGCCGGGCGGTGATCGCCAGCGCTGCGTGGCCGGCGAGCAGCCGGGCGGTGGCAACGTCGGTCGCTGTGAATCCTTCGGAGTGGGCGGCGAAGAACGCGATGACGCCCAGGACGGTGTCGTCGGCGACCAGCTTGACAGCGTGGACGCTGCTGCGGGCCCGGTGCTCCAGGCAGCCGTTCTGCGAACCTGTGAGGCCGGTCGGTGCCTGCCGCGGGCCGGCTGTGAGCGAGACCGCGGCGAATCGCCTGGTCGGCAACAGTTCGATCGTCGCCCGGTCGCAGGACACACCGGTGACCGCGAACCCGAGGACCAGTTCGGCGATGCCGTCGAGGTCGGCCGCGGCCGACAGGTCGCCGGCCAAGGCGGCGAACGCCGTGGCCATGGTCAGCTCCTGTGGGGCCGGCATTCCAGGGACACGGTGGGTTGACCCCGCGGGCCTCATGACTGTCCTCCGGTCCCCCGGAGTGCCTTGCGCCGGTTGAAGTGCCGCAAGCTCTTCACGCCGGCGTCGACCGCGCCACGGTCGGTGCCGGCCGACGCCGTACGACGGCGGCTACGGTGCTTCGGATCGGCTGTTCGTGACATGAAACCCCCAGACAGGCACTCCGTGAGCGCCGCCGGGGGCTGGGGCAGCAACTGCAGACGACGAAGTCGTACCCAAGCCTGATGCCGTGAAACAATGCCGAACTTATGCAAATGCCCGGACCACCGCCAGGCGTGGCGGTACTGTCGGTCGGAGGTTCGCCCCGGCCGATGCGGGGCGACGCTGCCCCAGACCTCGGCGGCACACCTGCGTGTGCTGACAACGGGAGCTGGACACGGATGACCTCTGAATCACTATCTGCTCAGGCCGGAACTGCTGCGACGCATTGGGCCGAGCAGGGCGACGGCCCGCGCAATCCTGCGACCGAATTCACGGTGCAGGTCTCCGACGGCGTGATCGTCGTCGCCGCCACCGGCTGGATCGATCGGTCGAACGCCGGTGCGCTGCGCAGCGAGCTGTTGCAGATCTGGCCGGCCTGTGCGGGAACCCTGCTCGTGGACCTGTCGGCCTGCAGCTATCTGAGTGTCGACGCGGTACGCACCCTCCAGGAGATCTGGCGACGCCCTACCAGCGCCGGCGGCGAGCTCCGCGTCCTGGCCACCCACCCCGACGTGGTGACCGCGCTCGAGTCCGCGAGCATTCCCCGGATCCGCACACCCAGCGGTACCCGGCCCGGCCAGAGTTTGCCCTGGGCTAGCTCTGGCGACGGTGGGGCGTCGCGGACCTTGACCCTCGGTGGCGGATAAGCCCGTGTGGTGAGCGCACAGGACGCATGATGGGTGTGTGCAGGCCTCTCGGTGAAGTTCCGGGCCGTCACGCTGACCAGCAGAATGCTCCGGTGGTTGCCGACCTGCGGGAAGGTGCCGCGGTGGTGTGGCCGGAGTTCTCCCGGTCGGCCCGCGAAACGGCCGGTGAAGTGATCGTGCACTGTTTTCCGATGCGGCCCGTCGGCCGCTCGGAGTTCTCACCGTCTACGTCCAGCGTGGTGACCGCCCGGGGGCGAGCGGCATGCTGGTTGCGCAGTTCCGGATACGTCCCGAGGACGCGCTGGCGTTGTTGCGCGCCCACGCCTTCGCCCACAACGCCACAGCAGGAGACATCGCCGAACAGATCGTTGCGCGACGTCTCGGCCTCAGGGAGGACACATGACCCAGTACCAGCCGGCCGATGCCGACACTGTCCTGACCCGCACCACGCACGAACTGGCGGCCGCGACCGCAGCCCTGGTCGACGAACACGACACGGTCGGGACGATCACCCAACTGCTGGCCGGCTGCGTCCGGGCCGTCCAGGCCGACGCGGCAGGGCTGCTGTTGCGCAACAACGACACCGGCCGGCTCGAGCTGCTGGCGTCCACCACTCACCGGGCCGCCGAACTCGAGCTGTATCAGCTCCACAGTGATCAAGGCCCCTGTATCGATGCCTTCCACTCAGGCCGCCCGGTCGCGGTGTACGGCGCGCACGAGATCGCCACGACCTGGCCGGAGCTGGTCGAGGTGTTCGCCAAGAACAACTTCACCGGCACCCACGCCACGCCGCTGCGCTGGCACGGCGAGAGTCTGGGCGCGGTGGGATTGTTCTTCGTGTCCCCACCCGTTCCCGACCTGCAACAGCCCGTCGACGACGCCGCGAAGGCCTTCGCGGATATCGCGACCCTGACGATCGTTCGTGCCGCCGACCTTGCGTTGCAGCAGTTGTTCGAGCAGACCAGCGCGGCCTTGTCGGAGCGAATCGTCATCGAGCAGGCCAAGGGCGTACTGGCTCAGTCCGAGAACCTGGAGATGGACGAGGCGTTCGAGCACCTGGTGTCGCTGGCCCAGCGCCAGCGGCGGCCGATCACCCGAGTCGCCGAACAGATCGTGGATGCCGCGGGCCGGTGACCCCGGCGACACCCTTCCGGGACCGAGGTCAGAGTCTGTTCGAGATCAACGGTCGCTGGGGCAACGCCCGTGAGACAAGGCTCCGGACCATCGTTGTGTGCCGCTCAACTCCGGCGGTCAAGAACGGCCTGGGCGCGGAAGCGGTTGTAACGCTGGATGGCGATGAACGGAGCGTTGACGGCGACGCCGTACGAGATCAGCAGGACCGTCGGCAGCGCGTCGTTCCACAAGGCGAAGAGCGGGCCGCAGGCCAATGCCCACCAGTGTGCGAGCTCGGCGCGGCGGGTTTCGCGGATGAACAAGGGCAAACCGCTGCGCCCCGGGGCGGGCAGACTGGACTTGCTGACTCCGCCCGGCAACAGTGCGCCGGCCTCGGGGACGCGGTCCTTCCACCGGTCGATCCGCCACCAGCGCCGGTACCAGCGGCCGGCGTTCTCGAAGGCGCGCGGGCGGAGCAGCCAGTTGTCGTGGGACAGCCGGCGATCCGGAAGGCGATGGGCGAGATAGCCGGTCGCGGCGTGGAAGACACCCCAGGCGACCACGTCCAGGGCGATTGTCAGCGGGGCATCCGACATTCAGGTGTTCCTCCGCAGCTCGATGCTGCGACCGCGCCAGCGCACCGATCGACGGACATGGGTTCGCACCAGCGAGCGGACGAACACTGCTCCGAACGCGGCGAGCGGAATCGGGAAGATCATCCAGGTCCACCAGCGAAACGATCCGATCCGGCGCAGGATCATCCTGAGCTGAACGGCCACGGCGATCCAGGCCAGGCACCACAACAGCGGCGGCCCCCACGCCAACGGCGTCGCGACGATCATCGACAAGGCTCCGACGGCTACGGCGAAGTGGGCCGCGACCCAGCCGGCGGCCGCGGCAGCCGACGAGACATCGGCTTGGCCGGCGCCCGCGGCGATGTTCTTCGTCCAGCCTTCGGCGAGCTGGCGCGGTCCGGCTGGGTACATCCGCATCCGCAACGCCCGCCCTCCCACGAAACATCGAACGGGCAGACCGGCGCGGGCGTAGGCGGCCGCGAGTTGAGCGTCGTCGAGGATCTGGTCACGGACCACGGCGTGACCCCCGGCACGGTCGTAGTCGGTGCGCGCGGTCAGCAGACACGGCCCGAACGCCATCGGCCTCCGCGGCGGACGCGGGGCGAAGGCACCGCTGCCCATGAGCGAGACGACGTTGAAGTAGCAGGACAACTGCTCGTACGCCTTCTCGGCGCGGTGGTAGGGCTGCACCGAGATCAGCCCGCCGTGCTGACGCTGCAGGTCCAGCAGACCTTCGAGTGCCCCAGGAGTCACTTCGGTGTCCGCGTCGAGGAACAGCAGGATCGGCCTCGATGAGGCCTGGGCACCTTGATGGCACGCCCACGCCTTGCCGGTCCAGCCTTCTGGCACCGAAGTGACCGGTACGACGACCGCCTTGCTCCGGCCGGCGATGTCACCAGTGCCGTCGGTGGAGTTGTCGTCGACGACAACGATCTCGGCGGCCACGGACGTCAACGAGGCCAGCAGGATCGGCAGGCTCGCGGCCTCGTTGCGCGCGGGGATCACGATCGAGACGTCCGCGGCAGGACGAAGTACCGGCGTACGGGCAGGTACCTGCCGCAGATCGGACAGCTGACGGTGACCCAGCAGCAGCGCGATCGCGAGTATCAGCACCGCAGCCGCAGTGCTCATGAATTCACGGGGGTGACCAGCAGCGGCATTCCACCCCGCGGATGGGCGGCGGCCAGGGCCTCGGGGGCCGGCCGCGACCAGCTGGCCGGCACATCAAGCCGGTACGTGGTCAGCAGCCGGGACAGCACGATCGCCATCTCCCCCAGGGCGAACTCACGGCCGATGCACAACCTCGGCCCTATGCCGAACGGCAGGTAGTCCGCACGCGGGCCGGTCTCCCCAAGGAACCGCTCCGGCCGGAACTGCTCGGGTGCCGACCAGGACTCCGTACGCCGGTGCAGCAGCCAGGGGCTGATGATCGCGATGGTGCCCGCGGGGACCTCGTGCCCACCGATGTGGTCAGGTTCCCGGGATCGGCGCGAGATCACCCACGCGGGCGGGTACAACCGCAACGCCTCATCGACGACCGCACGCGTCCACGGTGTCTGGCGTGCGGTCGCGGTCATCATGACCGGCTCGCCCAGCTGGCGGACCTCGGCGCGGAGCCGGTTCTGCGCGGGCTGGTCCTCGGCCAGCAGCATGAGCGTCCAGGCCAACGACGCGGCGACGGTCTCGTGTCCGGCGACGATCATGGTGACGAGTTCGTCACGGATCTCCTGGTCGGCCAGTCCGCTGTCGATCAGGAGACTGAGCAGGTCGTCGCCGACAGTCGCGGTCCGAGGGCTCTCGATCAGCTGTTGGCACAGCGCGTCGAGCTCTCGCCGGGCAGCTGCCAGTCGTCGGTTGAGCGGTGTCGGCCAGCCGGCGGGCACCGGGATGACGGCGCGACCGAGCTGGACGACGAGCTGTGCCGCCGCGCTCGTGGCCTCGAGGAGTCGTTCGGTTCGGCTCGACAGATCCGCCGACAGCAGAGCACGTCCGACGACGTCCAGTGCGACCTGCATGGTCAGCGCCGCCACGTCGACCACCCGCGGATCGGTCGGCCAGTCCTTCAGCGCCAGGTCGGTGGAGTCGGCGATGCGTGCACCGACCCTGTCCAGCCGTTGGTGGTGGAACGCGGGCGTCGCCGCGCGCCGGTGCTCGATCCAGTTCGGTTCCGACGAGGCGAGCAGTCCTGGTCCGGTGACCCGGCCGAGAGCCCGGTACTGGACGGTGTCCTTGGTCCAGAGCCGAGCCGAGGTCTGCAGCACCCGGCGTACGTCGTCCGGGTCGTTGAGCAGCAGCGCCGGCGGTCCGGGAACCGGGAAGGCCACCAGATCGCCGTACCGGGCTCGGGTCTGTTCCAAGTACCGCAGCGGGTCGGCCCGAATCGCCAGGAAGCCGCGCATCATGTCGCGCGTCGTGGGACCGGGCACTGCAGCCCAGGACGGTTTCTCGGTCTTACTCATCAAGGTCGGACCTTCTCCCAGACAACACAGGTCATCAGCACGAGCGCGAACCCGAACCCGAGATCCTCGATCGGCGCGTACATCAGGCGCCCGTCGCCGAACATCGTGATCCGTTCGCTCCCCAGGATCGTGTCGCCGGCGTACTGGACGATGCCGCGACCGGTCAGCCAGCCGTTGGTCAGCAGCTGGAAGACGACAACGATCGAGTACGCCGTCCACCAGGTCCGCGAACCGGTCAGCCGGGTTCGGAAGACCCATCGGTCCGCCGCGACGGCCACGACCATCGCGACGGCGGCGAGCGCGGTGTAGGTCATGACGCGTCCTCCGGCACCCGATCGCGGGTCGCGCCTTCGGTCCGCATCGACCGAACGGTCTCGTAGGTCAGGATCGCGGCGAGCGGGATCACGACGAAGAAGCCGATCTCTTCCAGCGGCAGCCCGGCGACGCGCCACGGCAGCGTCTGGTTCGGATCGA
This sequence comes from Kribbella sp. cmx-5-2, assembly GCA_049998015.1. GTDB lineage: Bacteria > Actinomycetota > Actinomycetes > Propionibacteriales > Kribbellaceae > Kribbella. The sequence continues at coordinate 103,506 of JAEBEC010000004.1, read as the reverse complement.
AACGCCAATGTCCCGCATGGGTAGCCCAAAGGTCCCAGAGCACGAACGGCGACGCGGCCAGGACGATCGCCACGACGACGCGAAGCGGCCGGCGGAACACCTGCAGCCGAAAAAACAGAACGAGCGGGAGCGTTCCGGCGAGGCAGAACAGCAGCATCGCGACGTACGACCAATGAAAAGAACTCATCGTGACCTCCAGCCCAGCGGAGCTCCGGCAGCTGAGAGGGGTTCGGGCAGCCGTTCGGTGGATCGGTCACCGCGCAACCTCTTGACCAGGATCTCGGCACTGATCAGACACATCGGGACGCCGATTCCGGGGATGGTGTTGTGGCCGGCGTAGTAGAGGCCTGCGACCTTCGACGACGCGTTGCCGCCCCGCAGGAAGGCACTTTGACGAACGGTGTGGGCCAGGCCCAGCGCGCTGCCGGACCAGGCATTGACGCTCTCGACGAAGTCCTGCGGGCCGACGGTACGCCGTACGACGATGCGTTCGGCCAGGTCCGGAATCCGCGCCCAGCGCGCGATCTGCCGGACGGCCGCGTCCGCGATCCGTTCCACTTCGAGATCACCGTGCCCGTCGAGCCCGCCGACTCCGATCGACGGATCCGCCGGCACCGGGACGAGCACGAAGAGGTTCTCGTGACCCGCCGGCGCAACGCCCGGATCGGTAGCGGAGGTACGAGACACATAGATCGAGGCGGGATCGGGAAGCCGGGCTCCCGAACCATGAACGACGTCAAAGTGTTCGTCCCAGTCGCGGGTGAAGAACAACGAATGGTGCGCGAGCTGCGGAAGACTGCCCTTGACGCCGAGTAGGACGAGAACCGCGCCCGAGCCCGGATCGCGCCGCGCCCACCACGACTCCGGCCGGCTTCGCAACGGAGCCGGCAGCAGCTGGTTCTCGATGTGGTGCAGATCGGCCGCACCGACCACGAGGTCGGCCGGTACCGTGCGCTCGCGACCGTCGGCGTCCCGGGTCTGGACTGCGGTGACCTTGGGTTCGCGTCCCCCACCGGTGTCGATGCGGGTGATCGTCGAGCCGGTGTGCAGACGTGCGCCCTGCTCGTGCGCCAGTTTGCCGAGGGCATCGACCACACATCCGAAGCCGCCGCGCGGATACAGCACGCCGTCGACCAGATCGAGATGACTCATCAGGTGGTAGATGCTCGGAGCGCGAGAAGGCGAGGTGCCGAGGAAGACCGCCGGGTACCCGAGGATCTGAGCCAGTCGATGGTCGTCGACGTAGCCCGCGACGAACCCCTCGAGCGGTTGGGTCAACAGCCGCGCGAGTCGGCCGAGGCGACCGATGACGTCAGGGCGTAGCAGCGGAAGCATCGACTCGTAGCTTGTGTAGAGGAAGCGCTTCAGTGCCAGGTCGTAGGCCTCGCGCGCTGACGCGAGATAGGCCTCCAACCGCCGTCCTGCGCCCGGCTCGATCGTCTCGAACACCGCGCTGGCATCGGCAAGATCCGATCGCAGGTCGACCGGCCGGTCGTCGTCCTCGAAGAACACACGATAGGCAGGGTCCAGCCGGACAAGATCGAGTTGCTCGGCCGACGTCGTGCCCAGCAAGCGGAAGAAGTGCTCGAAGACGTCGGGCATCAGGTACCACGAGGGACCGGTGTCGAACTGGAAACCCTGGTGGTTCCAGCGTCCGGCCCGGCCGCCGAGCTCCTCGTTCTTCTCGTGCAGTTCGACGTCGTACCCGTCGCGCGCGAGGAGCGCGGCCGACGCCAAGCCTGCGACGCCACCGCCGATGACGACAGCCTTGCTACGCGAACTCATCGGATCCGGACGCTCAGACATGTCTTGGTCGAGAGCCAGATCTTGGCCGGGGCCGAGACGCGGACGCGTCGCCGAAGAAGCTCCTCGGCCGGAGTCGCCCGGAGCCGCACGGACAACCCGGTGAACACCGCGTGCGCGACGGCAACGGCCGACCGGCAACTGACGGGCAGCCGGCGGACGGCCTCGGCCGCGACGTCGAGATCCGCGTCGATGTCGTCGAGCAACCGGTTCTTCTCGGCATCGGTCAGCCGCTCGGGGTCGACACCGGGGAAGTACTGTCGGCCGCGAATCCGGTAGTCCTCGTCGAGGTCGCGCAGGAAGTTGATCTTCTGGAACGCCGCACCCAACCGCCTGGCTCCTCCCGCAAGCTCCTCGTAGGTCGCCGCTCCGGGGGCAGGTTCGGCCCGGAACACCTTCAGGCACATCAACCCGACTGCCTCGGCCGATCCGTAGACGTACCGTTCGTAGCTGGCGTCGTCGTGCTTGCGCACGGTCAGGTCCGCGCGCATCGAATCGAAGAACGGCACCACCAGCGCGAGCGGGATTCCACAGTCGCGAGCAGTGGTCGCGAACGCGTGGATGACCAGGTTCGAGCTGTACCCCGTACTCACGGCATCGGCGACGTCGTACTCGAGCCGGTGCAGGACGACCGCGGCGCGCTCGGGATGCCGCACACCCATCGGGCCGTCGACGATCTCGTCGGCCAGTCGCACCATCGCGTAGACGTTGCGAACGTGATCCCGGACCGGTTGGCGCAACAGACGACAGGCCAGGCCGAACGACGTCGAGTACGCCCGGACCACCGACGCCGCAGCCGTGCGGGCGACTGCGTCGTACAGCTGCTGATCGTCCTGGACCGCCGCACCGGGATGACGGAGGCTCATGCCGCGCTCCGAACGATGCGGTCGGTCAGACCGGCGAGTTCCGAGAGCAACTCCGGGTCCAACCCGGCCTCCCGGCCGATGCGCAGCGCCGTCCCCAGGTAGTCGCCGGCCAACTGCTCGACGAAGAGGCGTGATCCGCAGTCCTCCAGCACTGCACGGACGACCGCCGCTCGTCCGGCATCGAGCGTCGGGTCGCCGACCATCGACTCGATCTGCTCCCACTCAGGAGTACACCGAGCGTGCGCGATCAGGGCGGTCAGCTTGCCTTCCCGCAGATCACCGAGGCAGCTCTTCCCGGTTTCGGTCTCCTCGCCGAACACACCACGCAGGTCGTCGACCAACTGGAAGCCGACTCCGGCGTGGCGACCGACCAGGGCGAGCTGGTCGATGACGGGCTGCGGTGTTCCCGCGAGCACCGCGCCGGCCTGCAACGGCAGCTGGAAGGAGTACGCCGCGGTCTTGTGCTCCTCCATCCGCAGGATGTCGTCGAGGACCGCGCCGTCCGGACCACCCGTGCTCATCACCACGTCGTCCAGCTCTCCGGCCGCGGTCACCCGTACGGCGTCGTCGAGCAGATCGAGAAGTTGCCTGGTCACCCCAGTTCCAGCGCCGCACAACGCGAATCCGCGGCAGGCGGCGACCAGCGCCAGGTCACCGGCCAGGACGCCGGCGGTCAAGCCCAGCGTGCTAGCGCCCGCGGCCGACGTACCGCGAGCGATCGCGCCGTCGGCGAAGACACCCGAGACGTTCCTGCTTCCGCGTCGTACGAGGTCGTTGTCGATGACGTCGTCATGGATGATGAGTGCGGCGTGCAGCAACTCGACCGCGGTCGCCACCCGGGTGGCGACCGCGTCGTCGCGTCCGCCGTACGACGTGTAGGTCGCGAGCAGCAATCTGGATCGGAAGCGTTTGCCGCCGTCGGCCACGCCGATGAGCGCCTGCCAGAGCTGCTGATAGGCGGGACTCAGAGATCGACTGTGCCGCCGGCCGGCCGTGGCAAAACGGTCGATCTCACCCTGCAGACTTGCGGACACCGTCCTGGTCATGGCCGTCTGTACCCACCGCTATCGCGTTAACGCCGCCGAGGCGCGCGGCGAGCACAGCCACTGCCGCTACCAGCCATCCGATCAGGACGTCGATCGCGTAGTGCTCGCCCGTGTAGACGAGGGCAACCGCCATCACCGCGACGTACAAGACCATCGCCACCCGGCTCCACCACCGCTGGTCAGCCCAGAAGAACAGCGTCAGCAGCATCGGTGTGGCCGCGTGGAGCGATGGCATCGCGGCGACCGGATTGCCGCCGCTCAGCGCCTCGCCGAGCAGCGTCTGCACCACATCGAGGTGGAGAACCTCCCAGCCCCGGCCGGGAATGCGCTCCACCTGCCCGACGGCGCCGTACTCGGAGCCCAGCCACGGCGCTGCCGCGGGATAGACGGTGTACAGCAGGACGCCCAAGGCGGTGAGCGTCAGCACACCGGCGTACCAGGAGCGGATCCGTTCGCGACGGCGGAACCAGATCCACGCGGTCACCAGCGGCAGGACCGGGAAGTGGGTGATGTAGACGAGAGACGCGAGTACGTCGTACCAGCTTCCGGAGCCGGCCAACAGACGCCCCTGCAACCAGACCGTCGGAACCGCACCGAACATCGCCCGATCCGCTGCGGCGGGCCCGACGACGTTCAGTTCGAATCCGAGCCGATTCGTCGTACCTCCGCTGCCCGGCGCGACCGCGATCGTCGCGTTGACCCAATCGGCGACCGCGTAGGACAGCAAGATCAGGGCCAGCGGCGACAACGCGATCAGCAACTGCGCCCAGGCCGGGCGCTCGGAGTTCGTCCTGGACGTGAGTTCGAGGTTCTGACTGGTCGGCACCGCGCAGCGGTACCCAGAACCGCGGCCGAAACTTGTGCACGCTGACGTTTCGCAGCGATCTGTGGGTACCGACGGCTCGGGCGCAGTCGTCGACAGGTGCGCCTCCCCCTGTTGCCCCAGCCCCCGGCAGCCAGTTCACATCAACCTTCGAGAGGCTCATCATGATGTTCAGCGCTGCCCGAAGAATTGCCTGCGCCATCACCGCGATCCTCGCCGTCTCCGCGGGAGGAGCGTCCACAGCGGTCGGGGCGACCACGGCCGCGTCGCCGCAGGATCGCGTCTTCCTGGCCGGCGCCCACCAGTCGAATCTCGCCGAGATCGCCGCGGGGAAATTGGCCCGGTCCAAGGGCACCAGCCAAGCCGTCAAGGATCTCGGCGCCATGCTGATCAGCGACCACACCAAGCTCGACGCCGCCGGCAGCAAGGTCGCCGCGGCTGTCAATGTCACGCTGCCGGCGAAGCCGAACGCCGAGCAGCAGGCGATGCAGGCCAAGCTCGAGCAGGCTCCTGCCGCTGACTTCGACGCCATGTTCGTCGCGGGACAACTCGCCGGGCACGCCAAGGCGATGCAGTTGGGCAAGACCGAGATCGCCTCCGGTAGTGACCCGGCTGTCAAGAAGGCCGCTACCTCCGCGGCTCCCGTCATTGCCGCTCACCACCACCACTTCATGGCCCAGGCCAAGGCCATGGGCCTTCCCGGCAGCGTCGACTCCGGCCTGTCCGGGGCCGCTGCGCCCAGCAGTCGTGTCCCCGCCGCGCTGATCGGCCTCGGCGTGTTGTTGGCGGCGGCCGGCATCGCCTTCGCCCGTCGGCGTCGCATCGTGTCACTTTGACCGGTACCGCTCCATGAACCATCGAGCTCTGAGCACCGCACTGGTCGCGAGCGGGGTTGTCCTCGCCGCGGCCGGTGCAACGCTCGCGATCGCGAACAGCCAGGCCGCACCCGCCGGTTACGGCACCCTCCCTGAAATCCAGCCGGCCGCGACCGCAGCACCGACGCTCGCCATGACTCCCGGTAGGCGCACCAACCCAGCCAAGCAGTTACCAGTTCCTACAACGCCAGTGCGGATACGGGTTCCCTCCGTTTCGATCGATGCCGCGGTGACTCCAACAGGAGTTCGCGCAGACCGCTCCCTGCTCCTTCCCGGACCCGATCAGGTCGGCTGGTGGGTCGGTGGGGCGGTCCCCGGCACTCCGGGCTCGACTGTGCTCGCCGGCCACGTCGATACGACTGCGGGCGACCGCGGTGCGCTGTTCCCACTGAGCTCCCTGCGGCAGGGTGACGCCATCTACCTGACGACGACCACTGGCGTGGCCGTGTACCGAGTCGCTGCCCTGCGCAGCTACCCACGACAACAACTACCTGCAGGCGTCTTCAGCACAACTGGTTCGGCACGCCTCGTCCTCATCACCTGTGGCGGCAGCTACCAACCCGGCCGGGGCTACACCGACAACATCGTCGTCTACGCGGTCCCCAAGGCCTGATCGCCCGCGGTCGCAGACCAGCGCGATCGACATGCACTGCTGCATCCCGAACAGTGGATCGGGTGTCCGGGGATCGAGATAACCTGAAAGTACAGTAAGCCGACTGACATAGTTGTATACGTGCCCACCACCCCGCTGCTCACCTCACGTCGTGTCGTGGACCTGATGCGTCTGCCCGGCGGGCTCTGTCGCGGCTGAGCCGCACTCACCCTGACCTCCAGCAAGCACCCCGGCGTCCCGCCGTGGGTGCTCTGCCCCCTGCCCCGCCGCCGTCCGCCCGACGGCGCTGTCCCCCGAGGATTGCCGTGGCCGCCATTCCACGTCGTACCCGTTCGACCTCTCTCCTCCTCGCCGCCGTCCTCTTTCTCACCGCCTGCGGTGGATCCGGCGGCGACCAAGACACCGCTGACGGCCCGCCGCAGAAGGGCGGCACGCTCAAGCTGTCCATCTCCGCCGAGCCGGGCTGCCTGGACGCGCACGCGATCTCCGCGACGCAGCAGGCGCTGCTCGGGCGGATCCTCTACGACACGCTGACGACGATCGACCCCGACGGCAACGTTGCGCCGTACCTCGCGGAGTCGTGGACGATCTCGCCCGACGGTAAGACGTACACGATCAAGCTCAAGCAGGGCGTGACCTTCAGCGACGGCGCCGCCTGGAACGCCGAGGCGCTGAAAACCAACTTCGAGCACATGCGCGACCCGAAGACGAAGTCGCCGCTCGCCGCCGCGTACATCGCGCCGTACGAGAGCAGCCAGGTCGTCGACGAGCACACGCTGAAGGTCCAGCTCGCCTACGCCTACACGCCGTTCCTCTACAACCTGGCCCAGTCCTGGCTCGCGATCCTCTCCCCCAAGGCGATCAAGGAGTCGCCACAAACCCTGTGCGACAAGCCGATCGCGAGCGGTCCGTTCGTGCTGGAGAAGTACCAGCGCCAGCAGAGCATCACCTACGTACGCCGGGCCGACTACAACTGGGCGCCCTCCTGGCTCAAGCACCAGGGCGCCGCCTACATCGACCGCATCGAGATCACCGTCGTCGCCGAGCCGGTCGTCCGCTACAACTCCCTCGTCAGCGGCCAGTACGACGTCACCGAGGCCGCTCCCCCACAGAACGCCGAAGCGATCAAGAAGAACCCGGGCTACACCTACGAGAACCTGGTCCGCACCGGCAACCCGTGGATCCTGATGTTCAACCTGTCCCGCGCGCCGTTCAACGACCTCAAGGTTCGCCAGGCCTTCGTCGCCGCCGTCGACACCCCGGCGATCACCCAGAGCCTCGGCTTCGGCACCTACACGGTCAAGGACAACTACCTCGCGACGCCGACCAAGTACTACGACCCGTCGGCCGAGGGCAAGCTCAAGTACGACGCCAACCGCGCCAACCAGCTGCTCGACGAAGCCGGCTGGACCACCCGCGACGCGGCCGGCTACCGCACGAAGAACGGCAAGCGCATCGTCGTCGAGGCGCCGACCGTCGAGAGCGCGACCCCGACCCCACAGCTGGTCCAGATCCAGGGCGCGGTGAAGAAGGCCGGCATCGAGCTGCAGATCCAGCAGATGCCGCAGGCCCAGCTGACCGAACAACGGTACGCCGGGGACTACGACGCGCTCGGGGGCGTCTGGCACACCAACACCCCCGACGTCCTCTACATCCGCTTCCACTCCTCCGAGATCACCGGCAAGCGCATCGGCCAGAACGCGGCGTTCCTCAACGACCCGGCGCTCGACAAGATCCTCCAGACCGCGCGGGAGACCCCCGACGGCCCCGAGGCCAAGAAGCTGTACGGCGAGGCGCAGCAGCGACTCGTCGAGCTGGTCCCCGGCCTGCCCCTGTACGAGAACAGCAGCCAGTGGGCGTACAGCAAGAAGATTCACGACATCCGGGTCGACACCTCGCACCCGATCCCGGTCTTCACCACCGCCTGGATCGGAGGCCGGTGATGCACTACCTCAAACGCATCGGCGTCCGCCTCCTGCTCGCCGTACTAGTGCTCTGGGGCGCGGCGACGCTGTCGTTCCTCGCCCTGCAGCTGACCGCCGGCGATCCCGCACTGGCGATCCTCGGTGGGCCCGACGCCCGGCCGACCCAGGAGGTGGTCGACCAGGTCAGGCTCGAGTACGGGCTCAACGATCCGGTCTGGCTGCAGTACGTCCACTACATCGCCCGGCTCGCCCAGGGCGACCTCGGTCAGTCCTACGTCCTGCGGATCCCGGTGCTCGACGCGATCACCGAGCAGATCGGCGCAACGACCCAGCTGGCCTTCAGCGCGGGCCTGCTCGCGGTGGTCTCGTCCATCACGCTCGCCTTGCTGACCGCCCACCGCAGGCCGTGGCTCCGTTCGCTGTTCTCCGGGACCGAGGTGGTGTTCGCCTCCACACCGACGTTCGTGATCGGCTTCGCGCTGCTGATCGTGTTCGCCTTCACCGTTCCACTCTTCCCGATCGGCGGCAACAACGGCGCGCTCGCCCTGGTGTTGCCTGCGGCAACCTTGGCGCTCGGGGTGATCGGCACACTGACCCAGGTACTGCGCAACGAGCTCGAGGACGTGCTCGAGCAACCGTTCATCCTCACCGCCCGGACCCGAGGGCTCAGCGACGCGTCCGTCCGGGTCAAGCACGCACTGCGGCACGCGCTGATCCCGACCGTCACGATGTCGGGCTTCCTGGTGGCCGCGCTGCTCGGCGGTTCGGTCATCACCGAGACGCTGTTCGCCCGCCAGGGCGTCGGCTCGCTGCTGCTGAACGCCGTCTACGCCAAGGACATCCCGCTCGTCCTCGGCGTCGTGATCCTGTCCGCCGGCGTGTACGTCGTGGTCAACCTCGTCGTCGACCTCCTGTACACCGCCATCGACCCGCGGGTGGTGACCTCATGACCACAGTCCTCCGATCGTCGGCACCCCCGGCTCGTCCTCGATCCGCAGTGTTGCGCCGGCCAGTGGCCTTCCGGCCGGGCCTCACGCTCGCTGTCCTCTTCCTGCTCCTGCTCGGACTGGCCGTCGCCGTACCGACGCTGCTCGCCCCCGCCGATCCCCTGCTGGTCGACCCGGCGAAGAGCTTCCTGCCGCCCGGCCCGGGGCATCTGCTCGGCACCGACGACTCCGGTCGCGACGTGCTCAGCCGGATGATCCACGGCGCTCGCCTCTCGCTGACCATCGGCTTCGCGGCCACGGCGATCGCGGCCGCGGGCGGCGTCGTGCTCGGCCTGCTGGCCGGGCTCTCGCACCGCTTCGTCGAGGCCACGGTGATGCGGTTCGTCGACGTGACGCTCGCCGTACCGGAGCTGCTGCTCGCACTCGTCGTCATCACCCTGCTCGGCGGCGGCACCCAGAACGCGATCTGGGCCCTCGGCGTGGGCGGCATCCCGTACTACGCGAGGCTCGTCCGCGCGCAGGCGCACGTCGTACGTCGAAGCACGTACGTCGAGGCCGCCACGACGCTCGGGCTGTCGCGGTTCCGGGTGATCGTGCGGCACGTCCTGCCGAACTCGATCAAGCCGCTGCTCGTCCTGGCCACGATCGGGGTCGGCGCGATGATCGGCGCCGGCGCGTCGCTCAGCTTCCTCGGGCTGGGCGCCGCCCCGCCGAGTCCGGAGTGGGGAGCGACGCTGTCGGTCGGCCGCAACTTCATCGACAACGCGCCGTGGCTGATCCTCGTGCCCGCCGTCACTCTCACCCTCACCGTCGTCTCGATCGCCGTCGTCGGCCGCGAACTGCGCCGGCGCTCCGAAGGAAGGTCCGGCCGATGAGCCTCCAGGTCGACAACCTCAACGTCAGCTTCGGCACCGGCCGTCAGGCCAAGCAGGTGGTCCGCGGCGTCAGCTTCAGCGTGGCCGAGGGCGAGGCACTCGCGCTCGTCGGCGAGTCCGGCTCGGGTAAGAGCGTCACGGCGCGGACGCTGGTCGGGCTCACCGGTACGAACTCGACGGTGACCGCCGACAAACTCAGCTTCGAGGGCGAAGATCTACTTGCCTTCGGCAAGCGTGACTGGCGCCTGCTGCGCGGCAGCCGGATCGGTTTCGTGCTGCAGGACGCGCTCGCGTCGCTCGACGGGCTGCGACCGGTGGGCAAGGAGATCGCGGAGCCACTCGAGCTGCACACGCAGCTCACCAAGCCGCAGCGGGCGGCGAAGGTGATCGACCTGCTGGCGTCGGTCGGCGTACCGGAGCCGGAGCTGCGGGCGAAGCAGTACCCGCACGAGTTGTCTGGTGGTCTGCGGCAGCGCGCGCTGATCGCCTCCGCGATCGGTACGGCGCCGTCGTTCCTGATCGCGGACGAGCCGACCACCGCGCTGGACACGACCGTCCAGGCGCAGATCCTGGAGCTGCTGCGCTCGCTGAAGTCGAGCCGTACGTCGATGCTGGTGGTCAGCCACGACCTCGCCGTCGTCGCGCAGATCGCCGAGCGGATCGCCGTGATGCGCCAAGGCGAGATCGTCGAGACCGGCACCGTCGACGAGGTCCTCGGCAACCCGCAGCACCCGTACACCCAGGCTCTCCTCGACGCAGTCCCCTCTCGCCGCTCGCGGGGCCGCCGCCTGCTCGCTGAAGCGACGCACGCAGCCAGGCCGACCCAGGTGCAGCAGCTCGACCAGTCGGCCGCCGGCGCGACCGGGCCGAGCGATGCGGCCGGCCGGCCCGAGCGGGCGCCGGTCGCACTCACCCGACCCCTCTCCCCCGTACCAAGTACCGAGCCCCGCGTACCTTCCTCGGACCCGATCGTCGAAGCCCGCGACCTCGTCAAACAGTTCACCGGACCCGACCACGTCACCCGAACGGTCGTCGACAAGGTCTCCTTCGAGCTCCATGCCGGCGAAACCCTCGGCATCGTCGGCGAGTCCGGCTCCGGCAAGACCACGATCGCCCGCGTCGTCCTCGGCATCGAGACCCCCGAGTCGGGTGAAGTCGTCGTCGGTGGCCAGCCCTGGCAGGCCCTGAGCGGAGCCGCGCGCCGTCACACCCACCGCAAGCTCCAGGTCATCTACCAGGACCCACTGAGCTCCTTCGACCCCCGCTTCACCGTCGGTCGCGTCCTCGACGAGGCGATCGAGGCACCGACCCGCAAAGCCCGTCGCCTGCGAGCCGCCGAACTGCTCGACCTGGTGCGACTCGACAAGGAGTTCCTCAAGCGCCGCCCGATCGAGATGTCCGGCGGCGAACGCCAGCGCGTAGCGATCGCCCGCGCGCTGGCCTCCACGCCCCGCGTCGTCGTCTGCGACGAACCGGTCTCGGCGCTCGACGTCTCCGTCCAGGCCCAGATCCTCGACCTGCTCAGCGACGTCCAGGCCGAGCTCGGTGTCGCCTACCTGTTCATCTCCCACGATCTCGGCGTCGTGCACCATCTCGCCGACCGGGTGATCGTGCTCCGCGACGGACAAGAGGTCGAGGCCGGACCGATCGACCAGGTCTTCACCACCCCGCGGCACGACTACACCCGCGAGCTGCTGCACGCGATCCCCGCCCTCGACACGCACCGGTCCGACGAAGGAGTGGCCGTCCATGCCTGAGCACATCCATCTGAACCTCTTCGAGATGAACACCCCCGGCCACATCTCGCACGGCCTGTGGGTGCACCCCGACAACAACCGGCACCGCTTCAACGACCTGAGCTTCTGGACCGAGCTGGCCCAGATCCTCGAGGCCGGCCTGTTCGACTCGGTCTTCATCGCCGACGTGATCGGCGCGTACGACGGCTTCCGCGGCGGTCCCGAGACCGCGCTGCGCGAGGGCGTGCAGATCCCCAACAACGACCCGCTACTCGTCGTACCGGCGATGGCCGCGGTGACCAAGCACCTCGGGTTCGCGGTCACGTTCTCGACCAGCTACGAACCGCCGTTCGCCTGGGCGCGGCGGCTCAGCACGGTCGACCACCTGACCAGGGGCCGGGTCGGCTGGAACGTCGTCACGTCGTACCTGCCGAACGCCGCCCGCAACTTCGGGCTGGCCGACGAGATCGAGCACGACCACCGCTACCAGATCGCCGACGAGTACCTCGACGTCACCTACAAGCTGTGGGAAGGCTCCTGGGACGACGACGCGGTCCAGCTCGACCGGGACAACCGCGTCTACACCGACCCGTCGAAGGTCCGCTACGTCAACCACGACGGCGAGCACTACCGAGTCGCCGGTCCGCACCTGTCCGAGCCGTCGCCCCAACGCACGCCGGTGATCTTCCAGGCCGGCGTGTCGGACGCGGGCAAGGCCTTCGCCGCCAAGCATGCCGAGGCGGTGTTCATCGGCGGGCGCAACGTCGACGATCTCCGCAAGCACGTGCAGGACATCCGGACCCAGGCCGACCGCAACGGCCGCGGCCAGGACGCCGTCCGGTTCTTCCCCGGCGCCGCGGTCATCGTCGGCCGCAACGACGACGAGGTCGCCCGCAAGGTCGCCGAGTTCGAACGGCTGCGCAGCGTCGAGGGGCACCTCGCTCACGCCGGCGCCGGTCTCGACTGGGCGCAGTACCCGCGGGACACCAAGATCGGCGACATCGTCGCGCGCAAGGACCCCGGCTACCAGCGGATCGAACGCCGCTACGACCCCGAGACGACGGTCGGCGAGGTGGTCGACCAGTTCAGCAAGATCTCCCGCGGCGCCTTCTTCGTCGCCGGTACGCCGAAGGAGGTCGCCGACACCCTGATCGGCTGGGTCGACGACTCCGGCGTCGACGGCTTCAACCTGCGGCAGTTCCTCACCCCCGGTACGGCGGAGGACATCGCCACCCTCCTCATCCCCGAACTGCAGCGCCGCGGCCGCTACCGCGAGTCCTACCCCGAAGGAGAGACCTTGCGCGAACGGCTGTTCGGCCAGGGCCAGGCACACCTGCCCGAGAACCATCCCGGCGCGCGGTACCGCGACCCGGCCGTCCGCGACGCCGCCGGCTTCACCACCGGCAAGCCGGCCCAGGCCGAGTCGGAGGTGGCGTGATGAAACGCCTCGCCGCCTCCGCATCGGTCCGCGCCGTCGCCACCGGACCGCGCGTGACGAAACGTCTTGCCGCGTCCCTGCTGGCGCTCACCGTGCTGGCCGGCTGCGGCGCGAGCGCAACCGCCGGGCCGAGCGACGGCAAGCCCGTCCGTGGCGGCACGCTGAAGTTCGCCATCTCCGGCGACCCGCTCTGCCTCGACGGTCACGCGATCTCGTCCGGCCTGAACCAGTTCCTGGGCCGGATCGCCTACGACACCGTCACGACGCTCGACCGCGACGGCAACCCGGCGCCGTACCTGGCCGAGTCCTGGACCACCTCACCCGACGGGAAGACCTACACCTTCAAGCTCAAGCAGGGCGTCACGTTCTCCGACGGGACAGCCTGGGACGCCGACGCGTTCAAGGTGAACCTCGAGCACATGCGCGACCCGAAGACGAAGTCGCCACTCGCGGCGGCCTACATCGCGCCATACCAGGACTCCAAGGTGATCGACGCGCAGACGCTGGAGGTGCGCCTGGCCTACGCGTACACGCCGTTCACCTACGTGCTCGCGCAGTCCTGGCTCGGGGTGCTGTCGCCGAAGGCGATCAAGGAGTCGCCGCAGACCCTGTGCGACAAGCCGATCACCACCGGCCCGTTCGAGGTCGAGAGCTACCACCGCAACCAGAGCATCACCTACGTCAAGCGCAAGGGCTACAACTGGGCGCCGGCCTGGCTCAACCACGCCGGCGAGGCGAACCTGGACCGGATCGAGGTGACGATCGTGCCCGAGGCCGTGGTCCGCTTCAACGCGTTGACCAGCAAGCAGTACGACATCACCGACCTCGTGCCGCCGCAGAACGCCAAGGCGGTCGAGTCGAACAAGGACTTCACCTTCGAGAACCTGACCCGAACCGGCCACCCGAACGCGATCTGGTTCAACACTTCCCGCGCCCCGCTCGACAACCTCGCCGTACGGCGGGCCGTCGTCGCCGCCGTCGATGTCGCGGCGGTCGCCAAGAGCGTCGGCTTCGGCTACTTCCCGGTCAAGGACAACTACCTCGCGTCGAATTCCAAGTACTATGACAAGACCACCGAGGGCATCCTCAAGTACGACGTACCGCTGGCCAACCAACTTCTCGACCAGGCCGGCTGGACCGCCCGGGACGCGTCCGGCTACCGCACCCAGAACGGCAAGCGGCTGTCACTCGCGCTGCCGACTGTGGAGAGCGCGACCCCGAGCCCGCAGCTCGTGCAGATCCAGGGCCAGCTCAAGACCATCGGCATCGACCTGCGGATCGAGCAGCTCCCGCAGGCCCAGGTGACCGAACGCCGGTACGCCGGGGACTACGACCTCAGCGCGGGCTACTGGCACACCAACACCACCGACGTGCTCTACATCCGCTACCACTCCGACGAGATCTCCGGCGCGCGCGTCGGCCAGAACGCGTCGTACCTCAAGGACGCCAAGCTCGACGACCTCCTGCTGCAGGCTCGCCGATCGCCGGACGGACCGGCCGCTGCGAAGCTGTACAGCCAGGCTCAGCACCGACTGATCGAGCTCGTCCCCGCGCTCCCGCTGTGGGAGGCGAACGCGCAATGGGCCTACAGCGAGCGTCTGCACGACGTCGCCGTCGACACGTCGCACCCGCAGCCGGTGCTCACCGCGGCTTGGTTGGCGCCCCGATGAGCGCGCCGGCAAACGCGGCGAAGAGCGCGACGGTGATTGCGGACGAGATCGCCGCCGTACAGGTCGCTCGCGAGTTCGTGCCGCTGCTCGCCGAAGGAGCCTCCCAGCGGGATGCCGCACGCGAGCTGCCCTGGAAGGAACTGCAGGCGCTGTCCGAGAGCGGCCTGCTCGCCATCACCGTCCCCCGCAAGTACGGCGGAGCCGACGTCAGTACGGCGACCGTCGCCGAGGTCGTCCGCCTGCTGGCCTCCGGCGACCCGAACGTCGCGCAGATCCCGCAGAGCCACTTCGCCTACGTCAACGTCCTCAAACGCCAGGGCACCCCGGAGCTGAACAAGCTGATCTTCAGCGACCTGCTCACCGGCCAACGGCTCGGCAACGCGCAGTCCGAGGCCAAGACCAAGCACCTGCAGGACATCCGGACCCGACTTGTGCGAGAGCCCAGCGGATTCCGGCTCGACGGCGAGAAGCAGTACAGCACCGGCGCTTTGTTCGCCGACTGGATTCCCGTGCTCGCTCGCACCGAGGACGACAAGCTGCACGTCGCGTTCGTCCGGGCCGACGCGGCCGGCGTCGAGGTCATCGACGACTGGGACGGCCTCGGCCAGCGGACGACGGCCAGCGGCACGGTCAGGTTCACGGGGACCTACGTGCCGACGCGTCAGGTGGTCCCGCATCACCTGACGTTCGAGGGCCCGCAGCTCCACGGCGCGTTCGCGCAACTGGTCCATGCTGCGATCGACGCCGGGATCGCCGCCGGCGCGCTGCGCGAGGCGCGCGACTTCGTCCGGACGAAGACCCGGCCGTGGTTCGAGTCCGGCCTGGATTCCGCGGCCGAGGAGCCGCTGCTGATCCAGCGGTTCGGCGAGCTCGACCTCCAACGCCGTACGGCGGAAGCCCTGCTGGCCGCGGCGGCCCGGGCGATCGACACCGCTCAGGCAGCCGACCTCACCGACGAGTCGGTCGCCGACGCCTCGCTGGCCGTAGCCGCCGCGAAGGTCGCAACCGGCCGGGCGGCCGTCGAGATCTCGTCAGCAATCTTCGAGGTGAGCGGGACCCGGTCGGCACTGGCCTCGCTGAACCTCGACCGGCACTGGCGCAACGCCCGAACGCACACCCTGCACGACCCCGAGCGCTGGAAACTCCAGCACCTCGGCCGCCACGCACTCAACGGCACGCTGCCACCCCGGCACGGCGTGATCTGAAAGGAGACCGACTGTGTCTGCGCACGACGAGAAGCCGACCGCGCCGCCCTCCGCGCCGAACTCGGCCCCCGGCCCCAAGGAGACCCCCGCCGCGCCGCCCTCCCTATCCGCGCTGCCCTACGAGGAGCTCGCCGCCCGGTTCCGGCCGATCTTCGACCGGATCGCCGAGGGCGCCGTCGCCCGCGAGCGCGACCGTGTCCTTCCCTTCAAGGAGGTCGACGAGCTGCGCCAGGCCGGCTTCGGTGCTGTCCGGGTGCCGGTCGAGTACGGCGGGTCGGGGGCGACCCTGCCGCAGCTCTTCCGGCTGCTGATCGAACTCGGCGAAGCCGACTCCAACCTGCCGCAACTCCTGCGCGGCCACTTCGCCTTCACCGAGTCCCGCATCATCGACGCCGATCCGGCCGTGCGCGAACGCTGGGGCCGCGACATCGCCGGCGGTCTCCTGATCGGCAACGCGTCCAGCGAGCTGGGCAACACCTCACTCGCCGACACGCAGACCACGCTGTCCGAGGGCCGGCTGCTGAACGGCACGAAGTACTACAGCACCGGCACGCTGTTCGCCGACTGGATCTCGGTCGGCGGAGTCCGCGCCGACGAACGGATCTCGGTCAGCGTCCTCGCCGACGCACCCGGCGTGAGCCGCTCCGACGACTGGGACGGCTTCGGCCAACGCCTCACCGGCAGCGGTACGACGGTCTTCACCGACGTCGAGATCGCCGAGGAGAACATCTACCTGTGGCGCGACCGCGGCCCGAACCACCTGCTCTCGTTCTTCCAACTGGTGCTGCTGGCAACGTTGGCCGGCATCGGCCGTGCCGTCGTGCGTGACGCGGTCGAGTTCGTCCAGCCGAGGAACAGGACGTACGCCGCGGCGGTCGATTCCGTGCCACGCCAGGACCCGCTGGTCCAGCAGGTCGTCGGTCAGCTCTCGGCCTGGTCGTTCACCGCCGAGTCCGCCGTACTCGCCGCCGCAGAGCGGGCCGGAGTGGCCGCGGACGCCGCGGACGCCGGCACCCTCACGTCCGAGCTGGTGGACGCGGCCGAGGTCGCGACGTACCAGGCCCAGCTCACCGTCATCGACCTGGTGTTGCGCTCGGCAACCACTCTGTTCGAGGTCGGCGGTGCCTCCGCGACGAGCACGTCCCGGCAGCTCGACCGGCACTGGCGCAACGCCCGCACGGTGTCGTCGCACAACCCCGCCATCTACAAGTCCCGCCTGATCGGCGACTACCTGCTGAACGGCGTCTCCCCGAACAGCGCCTGGGCCGCGGCCCGGAAGGGCTAGAAACGTCTCCCGATCCCGTCCAGCAGGCGGGATCGGGAGGCCCTACGCCGACAGCCGGCCAAAGGTGCTGCGGTGGAAGACCAACGGAAGCGACGTCTCGACGTGCTCAACCGCGTGCAGCCTGAGCAGCACCAGCACGTGGTCGCCCGCCGGGACCTCCTCGTGGATCGAGCAGTCGAACCGGGCCAACCCGTCGTCGAGCAGCACAGCCCCCTCCGCGGTCGCCCTGGTCGCGACTCCCGCGAACCGCCCGGCTGCAGGCCCAGCCAACTGCCGGCACACCTCGCCGTGATGGTCGGCGAGAACAGTGACCCCCAAACGCCCTGCCCGCCGCAGCACCGGCCACGTCTTCGACGTCCGCGCGACCGAGAACGAAACCAGCGGCGGATCCAAACTCACCGAAGTGAACGAGCTGGCCGCCAGCCCCACCAACTCCCCGTCCACATCGGCCGCCACCGCGACCACACCGGTCGGAAACGTCCCGAACGCAGCCCGCAGCAGCACAGGATCCAGACTCTGCCGAGTCGCGCACCGGCTCATGCGCGGACGCCGTTCAAAAAACCCGCGACGACCGGCCGCGTGGTCTCGAGCCAGCCCTCGTACGCCGCGAGGTCGTCGTACTGGCTGTCGACAACGTAGAGCGCTCGCCCCGGCACCACCCCGCCGAGCTCGGTCAGCAGCGGCCGCAGATGCAGCTCAGGCGCAAGCGCGTGAGCCGGACCGGCGCCGAGCATGAACGGCACCGCGAGCCCCCGCAGACCCGTCCCGCCGGCGAACCGGTCGAGGAACAGCTTGAGCAGTCCGGTGTACGTCGCCTTGTACGTCGGGCTGGCGACCACCACGAGATCCGCCGCTCCGACCTGCTGGACCAACTGGCCGACCGCTTCCGACTTCCAGTTCAACAGCTCCGCGCCGACGGTCGCCAGGTCGACCACGAGGTCGGGATCGGATCCGGTCAGCTCGCGGGCGACGAGCGTCGCCGCCGCGAGGGTGCGGCTCTGCGGTTTGGGGTTGCCGACGACAACCGCGGTGCTCACGCTCCGGCCTTTCCGACGGGAGCGGCGAAGGGGACGACGGACCGGGTCACGGTCGGAGCCGGGTGCTCCCAGCGGCCGCGACGGGCCAGCTCGGGCAGGACGCCCTCGCCGAACCAGTACGACTCCTCCAGGTGCGGATAGCCCGACAGGATGAACTCCTCGACGCCGACCGCGGCATACTGCTCGATCAGGTCGGCGATCTCGGCGTACGAGCCGACCAGCGACGTACCCGCTCCGCCGCGGACCAGGCCGACGCCGGCCCAGAGGTTCGGATGGATCTCCAGGCCGTCCTTCGTGCCTTCGTTGAGGGCGAGCATCCGCCGCTGGCCTTCGGCCTCGCTGCGGCGCAGCCCGGCCTGGACCCGCGCGATCTGCTCCTCGGAGATGCCCTCCAGCAACCGGTCCGCCTCGGCCCAGGCGGCCGCGGCGGTGTCGCGGGCGATCGAGTGCAGCCGTACGCCGTACCGGAACTGACGCCCTTCGTCAGCGGCCAGCTTGCGGACCCGCTCGATCTTCTCCGCGACTGCTTCCGGCGGCTCGCCCCAGGTGAGGTAGACGTCGGAGTACTTTGCGGCGACCCTCAGCGCGGCGTCGGACGAGCCGCCGAAGTAGATCTCCGGGATCGGATCGGGTCGCTGCGCGAGCACCGCCTCCTCGACCTGCAGGTGCTGACCGCGGAACGTCACTGTCTCTCCAGCCCAGAGCCGCTTGACGATCTCCAGGAACTCGCCACAGCGCTCGTACCGCTCCTCCTTGTCCAGGAAGTCGCCGAACATCCGCTGCTCGTGGCTCTCCCCGCCGGTCACGACGTTGAGCAGCAGCCGGCCGCCGGACAGGTTCTGGAAGGTCCCGGCCATCTGCGCGGCCAGGAACGGCGAGATCAGCCCGGGCCGGAACGCGACCAGGAACTGCAACCGCTCGGTCAGCGAGCTGAGCATCGCCGTACTGATCCAGGCGTCCTCGCACCACGCACCCGCGGGCGTCAGCGCGGCCTCGAAGCCGAGCTGCTCGGCGCTGCGGGCGATCTGGCCGAGGTACGGCACCGACGCCGGCCGCCCGGCCGATCCCGCGGTCAGCCCGTGCCCGCCGCCGACCACCTGCCGGCCGTCGCCGCCGTTCGTCGGCAGGAACCAGTGGAACCTGAGTCGTCCGTGACCAGTCATCGTCACCCCTTCGTCTCACCGCGCGCGCAGCAGCGCCATTGTCGACAGGATTACTGGACAATGGACGCACGGCAAGCGGTTCGCCGCCCGCCATCGCCGATCACGGGATCGGCGGAACCGTGCAGGAGGCCCAGGTGCGGATCGAGCAGCTCGAGTACATCGCCGCGGTGACCCAGCACGGCTCGTTACGCCGCGCGAGCGAGCAGTTGCACGTCTCGCAGGCCGCGTTGAGCGAGGCCATCACCAAGCTGGAGCGCGAGCTCGGCGTACCGCTGCTCGACCGCCGCCGTTCCGGGGCCCGGATCAGCCGCGAGGGCCGCGAGCTGCTGCGCAACATGCTCGAGGTCCTCGAAGCGGTCGAGCGCCTGAAGTCCGCCGCCGGTGACCAGTCCGCGACCGACCGGACGATCCGGATCGGCACGGTCAACGCCGGTACGGCGTCACTGCTGCTCCCGGCGATCAAGCGCTTCCAGGACGTCCACCCGGGCGCGACCGTCGAGATCCGCAACCTCCAGCAGTCCGAGATCGAGACCGGCCTGGCCGAAGGCATGCTCGACCTCGGCCTGGTCAACCTGCTGGACGGCGACGACGTACCGCCCGGTCTCGACGGCACTCCCGTGCGCAAGGGGCAACCGGTCGTCGTACTGCCGTCCGGTCACCACCTCACCGAGCGCGACACGATCACCGTCGACGAACTACGCGCCGAGCCCTTCGTCGGGATGCGGGCGGGCTACGTGATGCACCGCTTCACGCACCGCCTCTTCGGCAGTGCACTCCCACCAACCTGGCACAGCACGGACGGCGCCGAGATGGGCAAGATGATGGTCGCGGAAGGCTTCGGCCTCACCGTCCTCCCCGACTACAGCGTGCACGGTGACCCGCTCGACCGGGCCGGCCTGATTACCAGCCGCCCGATCGCCGACGACCGGACGACCGTCACGATGCTCGTCCTGCACCACCGGCAGGCCGGCCTCTCCCCCACGCTCCGCGACCTGGTCTCCACCTTGGTCGACCTCCGCCTCGTCTTCTGAGGGTCGCTCTCGCCCCCTTCGACACCTGGACCGTTCTCAGCTGAACACCTGTACGGCGTACAAGGTCCCCACGGTCACAGCAAGCCCGCCCAGCAGCAGTCGCAGGGCCTTCTCGGGCACGCGGGGTTGCAGGTGGGCACCCAGCAGCCCACCGCACAACCCGCCGAGCCCACACACCAGACCGAGCGACCACACCGGCGCGACACTGCCGGAACTGGTCAGAGCGAGCAGCGCGTAGGTGATCGCGCCGACAAGCGACGTCAGAAAGGTCGACGCCAGCGCCGCCGGAGCAACCTTCGTCACCGACATCCCGCGGCCGACCAGAATCGGGCCCAACAGCGATCCCCCACCGATGCCGTAGATCCCGCCGACGACTCCCACGACCAGCGCCAAGCCGGTCACCGCCCGCGGCGACGGCTCCGCGACCCGGCGCGCTGGAACCGGCCGAAGGGTCCGCGCACAGAGCCATCCACCCAACGGCAGCAGCAAGGCCGCCACCAGGAACCGGAAGATCCCGGCACCGGGGATCGCGTAGACCCGGATCACCGCGCCGATCACCACCCCTGGCAACGTCCCGAGAACGAGGCGTCTGGTCAGCGGACCGCCCAACGCTCCCCGCCACCGGTACCGCAACAACGCACCCGGCCCGGCCACCACGTTGAACAGCAGATTGGTCGGCGTCACTGCGGGACTCGCGACACCCAGCACACTGAGCTGAACCGGCAACAGGAAGACGGCACCCGAGACTCCGACCGGCGCGGTCACGGTCGCGATCAGCAGCCCCGCCACGAAGCCCACCGGAAGGGTCGACCAGTCCGCCGTCATCACCGATTCATTATCAGGTGCCCTCAGCCTCTTCTGAGCACCGTTATCAACGGCGAGATGTGGGAACCGGCACCCCACAGCCGGCGCCGGTCCGCGGCCCGCCCCCGGCTGAGGTTCCAGGTGTTGAGCCCACAGCGCAAGGAACCGACTACTTTGTCGCCCGAAGCCGAGATCACCGAACCGAAGGGCAAACCGATGAGCAGCACCACCGAGTACGCCGATGTCTTGATCGACTCCGGCCGCTCCGAGACGGGCTCCTGGGGTACCGACGGGCGTCACCATGGCTGACAAGACGTTCCGTCAGGGCGACAAGGTCGAGTGGGACAGCCACGGCGGTACGGCGCGGGGAACGGTGGAGAAGAAGCTCACCGAGCGAACCCACGCCGGCAAACGCACCGTGGACGCCTCGCCGGACGAGCCGCAGTACCTGGTCCGCAGTGAGAAGTCCGGAAGGACCGCGGTCCACAAACCAACGGCCCTTCGCCGCGTCAAGGACTGACCCCCGGAATCCACACCCCGGCAGTCACCCGAAGAACGGGGGAATCACCTTCACCGGCGATAGCTCCCCGAGCGAGACGCCGGGCACCAGTTGGTCCCGATCCGCTCAGGCCGCGGCTTCCGTCGATTCCAGGCGCTCCCGCAGGCCGGCGAGGATCTTGGCGAGCAACCGCGACACCTGCATCTGACTGATCCCCAGGTCGTGGCCGATGTCGACCTGCCGCCAGTTCTCGACGAAGGCCAGTTCGAGGATGCGCTGGTCCCTGGGACCGAGATCGCTGACCAACGGACCCAGCTGGTCGATCGTGTCGATCCGCCGCAGGTGCGGATCCTCGTCGTCCGCGACGACGTCGGCCAGATCCACCTCGCCGTCGTCGGTGCCGACCGGCCGGTCGAGCGACAACACGTTGAAGCATCCCCTGGCGGCCTCGGCCTGGCGTACTTCGGCGCAGTCCACGCCGAGTCGCTCGGCGAGTTCCTCCGCCGTGGGCTCGCGGCCCAGCTCCTGCACCAGCGACGGTACGGCGCGAGCGATCTTGCCTTGCACCTCCTGCAGCCGGCGGGGAATGCGGACGGTCCAGCTGCAGTCGCGGAAGAACCGCTTCACCTCACCGCGGATCGTCGGTACGGCGTACCCGATGAAGGGCACCTCGGTCTCCGGGCGGTAGTTGGTGACGGCTTTCATCAACCCCAGGCAGGCGACCTGCTCCAGGTCGTCGTCCTCGACTCCGCGCCCACGGAACCGCCGCGCGATCCCGCGGGCGATCTCGAGGTTGAGCTCGACGATCTCCTCCAGGAGTCGCTGCCGCTCATCGTTGTCCTTGGCAACGGCTCTGGCCGCCAGCAACTCCTGCGTCGCCGCCTCTCGCAGCGCGCGTTGCTTGGGCGACGAGCAGTTGGCGGGTACGACAGACCGATCGGATTCGTGGACAGAGTGCACAAGCGTGACCTCTCGAGGAGTAAGTCACGGCGCGGCCACGTCTCCGGACCGCGGTCAGGAACCGCTCCACCCAACGTACCCGGAGCGGATCTCGGCAAACGGGCGTTTGCATAAGTTTCGACGAAGTTCGGCGGGTTGGGCGTGGGTACCGGAATGTGCGACCGGCAAGGACGAGAGCGGTCGTCGGCGTACACGGAGGGACGTTTGATGACTGTCGGCGGAGTGGACACGTACTACGACTACGACGAGCAGCAGTGGAAACACCGCAAACTCGGCGGCGGCCCGGTCCGACGACCACGCGTCGTCCCAGCCGCGCAACCGGACGAGCCGGAGGCCGACCAGCCGGACAATCCAGTCGCGGAGCACCACGACAGCTGAGCCCACACCACCAACCCGCCAGGGCTGAGTCGTCAGCCCAAGCGGGAGGGCCCGGACGCGTCGTGGCCCAAGCGCTCCAGACGGCCGATCGGCCACGTCGTACGACGCAGAAACGCGGGCTGATATCTTCATCAGCCCGCGTAGATGTTGCTGTGTCCGAGGGGGGACTTGAACCCCCACGCCCCGTAAAGGGCACTAGCACCTCAAGCTAGCGCGTCTGCCTATTCCGCCACCCGGACGGGTGGTCTGCGCACTTGTTAGTGGCGCCGACCGGAGAACAGTAGCAAAGGTTCTGGGGGAAATTCACATCGGGGGGTTGGGGGTGTCGTGGGGAGGAGGGTGGGGCTGGTGGGACGGGTGGGATCGGGATGATCGGCGGGGTGCGGGGCAGGTGGGGTTGGGAGGTTCCACCGGTGGGCTGGCGGCTTCAGAGTTGGCGGAGGTGGTCGTGGAGGGCTCGGGCCGCGGTGGACATCAGGGACTCGGCGGCGGGTTGGGTGGCGGCGGGGACGGTGGAGCGGGTGAGGACGGTTACGGCGTACGCCGTGCCGTCGGTGTGTTCGGCTACGCCGATTTCGTGGCGGAGGTTGAGGAGGGTGCCGGTCTTGGAGGACCAGATGGTGGCATCCGAGGAGAAGTCGGGGGTGAGGCGTTGGCGGTGGAGGTTGTGGGCCATCAGGCCCCGGACAGCGGCTGCGACCGGGGCGGGGATGGCGGACGGGGTCCAGAGGGCTTGCAACAGATTGGTGTAGGCGCGGGCGGTGCCGGAGCTGGCGCGGGTGGGGTCGAGTTGGGGGATGTTGCTGGCGGCATCTATTGCGAGGGTGTGGGCCAGGTGGGTCTCGTCGAGGCGGTCGGCCGGCGTGTTGGTGAGGTCGCTCATGGGGTGGCGGATCGAGATGCCGTCGAGGCCCCAGGTGCGGAGGAGGTCGGTGACGTACGACGGTGGCGTGAGGTCGAAGAGTACGTCGGCCGCCGTACCGTCGCTGACGCAGGTGCTGAGGTAGACAAGGTCCTCGATCGCGATCCAGGACGGGTGGCGGAACCGGCTGAGGCCCGTCGGGCCGGGGGCGGTGAGCTGGCCGGGTGGGACCTCGATGGTTTGGGTGCCGTCGAGGTCGCCGCGGTGGATGCGTTCGAGGGTCGCCAGGGCGAGCGGGATCTTGACCAGGGAGGCCGACGGGAGTCGTACGTCGGGGTCGATGCCCAGTTCTTCGCCGGTGTGCAGGTCGCGGACCAGGAGGCTGGCCTGCAGGCCGCCGTCGGCGAGGTCCTGGCGGAGTTCGCGGAGCAGGGTTTCGGTCATCGGGGTACTCCGAGGCATCGGGCGACGGCGTCGGACAGCTCGGTGTGGAACAGGTCGACGTCGACCGCGGGGGCGGCGGTCAGGGCGAATCCGCGGGTGAGGGTGAGGTCGCCGAGCGGGCGCCAGGTCAGGCCGAGGTCCTCGGCCTGGTCGGGTGAGCAGAGCAGGAGGTCGCCGGAGCAGAGCGTCTCGGCTGCGGCGGTGGTGAGGTCGGCGGCGATTGCCACCTGGGTGGGACGGAGGCCGGCCGCGTCGCGGAGGCGCGTGAGCGGGTCGCGGATGTGCGGTACGTCGTCCTCGGGCTGGATCCAGATCCGGCGAGCCGCGGCTGCGGCGGCCGAACGCGAAGGGCGGAGGGTTGCGACGTACACGCGACTGCCCTTCAAGTCGCCGGCCAATCCCAAGGGGACCGACCACCGCGCTTCATCCGGCTGTACGGCGACGAGCGCGGCTCGGACCTGCTGGGACTGCAGGAGTTCGGCCCGCTCCGCAGCCGGAGCGACGTGCACTTCCAGTACGACGTCCTGCCGCCGCGCTTCGGCGATCAAGTGGGCCAACGGCGCGGTCAAGCAGAACGTCGGTACGGCGAGGCGCCACGGGCGGCGTTTGGCGACCTCGGCTTCGTGGTCGAGTACGTCGGCGGCGCGGACGACCTGGCGCGCGGCGGGCAGCAGGTCGCGGCCGAAAGGCGTGAGGACCGCTCGGCGGGCGGTGCGTTCGAAGAGGCGTTCGCCGTACCGCTCCTCGAGGGCGGCGACGCGGCGGGACGCGACCGACTGGGACATCCGCAGCGCGGCGGCGCCGACGGTGAAGCTTCCCCGTTCGCTCACGCTGACGAAGGCGCGACATGCTCCGACCAGATCCACCTACGCCATGCTATGCCGAAACAGCATCAGGACGAGCGGTTGTGCATTGGACCCGCATGGGTGCGGGCGGGTGGAGTAGGAGGACAGCTCGCCGCTGGGGACGAGCCGGAACGGGAGGTTGACCATTCAGCAGCAGAGGATCTTCGCGGCGGTGACCGCGCTGGTGGTGGCGGCGGTCGCGGGGTGTGGTGCCGACGCACCGGACAGCTCCCCCGCAGCATCTACCAGTACAACCGCAACAGCGACACCAACAGCAACGCCGTACGCCGGTCAGTTCGAGCACCTGGAGAAGCAGTTCACCGCGCGGGTCGGCGTCTATGCCGTTGACACCGGCAATGAAAAGGAGCTCGCGTACAACGCCGACGCCCGCTTCGCCTACGCCTCGACCTTCAAGGCTCTTGCCTGCGGCGCCGTTCTCCGCGAGAAGAAGCTCGCCGGCCTGACCAAGGTGATCAAGTACTCCAAGGCCGACCTGGTCCCCAACTCCCCCGTCACCGAGAAGCACACCGCGATGACCCTGTCCGCGCTCTGCGACGCGACCGTCCGCTACAGCGACAACACGGCCGCCAACCTGCTCTTCGCCGAGCTGGGCGGTCCGAAGGCGCTCGACGGCGTACTGCGGGAGCTCGGTGACAACGTGACCCAGATGGAGAACATCGAGCCGCGGCTGAGCGAGTGGGATCCGAAGAGCAACAGCGACACCAGTACGCCGCGCGCTTTCGCCAGGAACCTGAGAGCTTTCGTGCTCGGTGACGTCCTGGCCGCACCCGAGCGGGCGCAGCTGACCACCTGGCTGAAGACGAACACCACCGGCGACGAACTGATCCGGGCCGGCTTCCCGAAGGGCTGGGTGATCGGCGACAAGACCGGCAGTACCTCGACGTACGGCGGACGCAACGACATCGCTGTCATCTGGCCGCCCGGCCGGGCACCGATCGTCGTCGCGGTGTTCAGCAACCGGCTGGCCGTCGAGGCGGAGTACGACAACCGGCTGATCGCCGCGGCGGCGAAGGTTGTCGCGTCCACCTTTTCCTGATGCCGCAGGCAACGGGACTGTGATCATCCGCTTGCGTTTGGCAACGGACGCGATGGGCACCAGAGCGTCGTACGACCTGTCAGAAAGTGCCTCGGTCACGTGCCCTGCGGAGGGGGCGATGGACCGCCAGGCGCGACCACCTTCAGGAAGGGAAGTCCGGCGACATGGGCGTTTTCGACAACCTCAAGGACAAGGCCACCGGCGCGGTCGACGACCACGGCGACAAGGTCAGCGGCGGGCTCGACAAGGCCGGTGACCTGGTCAACGACAAGACCGGCGGCGAGCACGGCGACAAGATCGACAAGGGCACGGACTTCGCCAAGGACAAGCTCGACGGGCTGGACGGTCAGGACGACGACATCCAGTAGCAGAGCCACCTCTCGGACGGGCCGCGGGCACTTGCCTGCGGCCCGTCCGGTTGTCTACGGCAGCATCGGCCGCATGAACGACCGGTCGTAGCGCAGCACGCAGCCGGACTCGTCGCGGATCTTGTCGGCCGCGATGAAGTCCGGATCGACACCGAAGAGCTGCCGGTACTCTTCGTACGCCGCCAGGCTCGGGAAGCTGAAGAGAGCCAGGGCCTTGTCCGACGAGCCTTCCGACGGCAGGAAGTACCCGTGATGGGTCCCGCCGTGCCGGTTGACCAGCTCGATCCAGCGCTGGGCGAACTCCTCGAACTGTGCGATCTTCGCCGGGTCGATGACGTAGTCGACAACACAGGTGATCATGGGCAGCACACTACTGAGGGAGTCTCGATGCCGGCCGACATCCGCGAGCTGCTCACGGCCGAGCGCGCCCGCGCGGCGGAACGGGTGAGCGCGCTCTCCCGCGATCTCGAAGCGATCGTCGAGGCGTCCCGGCTGGTGTCGACCGACGACGAGCACGATCCGGAGGGCTCGACGATCGCGTTCGAGCGGTCGCAGACGGGGACTTTCCTGGAGGACGCCCGCAGACGACTCCTAGAGCTGGACAGTGCCTTGGAGCGGCTGGAGACCGGCGAGTACGGCGTGTGCGTGAACTGCGGGCGCCCGATCGCCGTCGAGCGGCTGCTCGCGAGGCCGACGGCGACGACTTGCATCGAGTGCGCGACCTGACGGCCGCGCACTCGGCAGAGAGTCAGATCGGCAAAGGCTCGTAGTTCGCGCCGAACGGGGCATCCGGTCGGGCGAACTCCCCCATCAGCGCCCGCCTCAGCGGCGTCGTGCGCTCGAGGAACTCGGGGTCGTTGCCGAACCGGTCCGCCGCGCGGACCCACGGCGGGCTGTAGACGTAGTGCGTGGTGAAGCGGTCGCGGTCGCCGTCGTGGCGGAAGGTCCGGTGCCAGACGCCGTTGTGGAACACCAGCGCGGACCCGGCCTCGGCGCAGATGACGTGGCCGATCCCGATGTCGCCCTTGTTCTCACGGATCGAGTCGGGCAGCGGGACTCGCGAGCGGTGGCTGCCGGGGATCAGCTCCATGTTCCCCAGGCCCGGCACGGTCTGGTCCGTGAGCAGGTACGACACCCGGAGCTGGATCAGCGGCACCGGGTAGCCAAGGTCCTTGAAGTCGAAGGCGGACGAGCCGTCCTGGTGCCAGCCGCCGTTGCCCGCGTGCGCGGGTTGCATGGTGTTCCACCCGGCCTGCAGGACGAATCGATCGCCGAGCAGGCCCTGCACCTTCGGAAGCACGTCAGGATGGTCGATCAGCCGCTCGAGCACCGGCTCGCTCTCGTAGGTCCGGCCGATCTGCCCGAACTCCCGGTCGCGGCTCTCGTGCAGCCGCTGCGACACGTCGTACGCCTCCTCGGCCTCCTCCTTGCTCAGGACGTTGGGGATGACGAAATAGCCCCACGACTCGAAGATGAAGCGATCGGTCTCGGTCAGCTGACCTTTGTCGACGACGGGCTCGAGCATCAGTCGGTCCTCTCTTCACACGATCGGAAAAGGATTTCCCAGACCCAAGCTTGCCCGTACGACGGCACCCGCGCGACCCGAGCGCCCGGCCACCGAGACGGTGACCGGGCGCTCCAGGCAGGACCGTCAGCGCGTGACGGTCAGCGTGTACCGCGTGGTCCCCGTCTTCCCGTCCGCCGACCGCGCGGTCAGCGTGATCGGATAGGTCCCGGCCGGCGTCTGGAAGTTCGTGAAGAACCAGACGTTGCTCGACCCGTTCTGCCCGATCGTCGCCGGGTTGAAGAACACCTGCGTCCCGGCCGGAGCCCCGGTCGCGGTCAGCGTCAGGCTGCCGGTCCCGCCGGAGGCCTTGACCGTGGTCTGCGCCAGCTGCCCACGAGCCACCGATCCACTCGACGGCGTAGCAGTGACCTGTACGTCGCCGGCCGGCGGCTGGCCACCCTCGACGGTCAGGGTCAGCGTCGCCGTCGACGTCTTCCCGGCCGCGTTGGTCCCGGTGATCGTGACCGAGTGATTGCCGGCGGCCGCCGTACCGGCCTCGACCGTGAGCTTCGCGGCCGCGCCGGTGCTGATCGACTCGGGCTGGAAGGTCGCCGAAGCGCCCGCGGGCAGTCCGGACGCGGCGAGGCTGACGTTCTCGGCGCCGCCCAGCCCCGCCGTACTGGTCACCGTGGTCGAGATGTACTTGCCTGCAGCAACCTTCACCGCGGCCGGCTGGACGCCGATCCGGAAGTCGGCCTGCGGCGGCGCGTCGCCGATCTGCTGCTTGACCCAGTCGCCCATCTCGTTGGTCAGCCGCCCGTAGACGCTGTACCAGCGGAAGTCCGACCGGCTCCACGACGCGACCCCGATGACCTTGCCCTGGACGATCAACGGTCCGCCGCTGTCGCCCGGCAGGATCGTCGTACGACCGTCGGCGTACCCCGCGCAGACCATCGTCGCGGGCTTGAACCCGGCGCCGACCCCGTTGCAGACCTGCGCCCCGTCGACCACCGGCAGCGTCGCCTTGTCGAGGGTGACGTCACGGCTGGTGTCGTCGAAGTCCTTCTTGCCGTACCCGAAGCCGAGCCCGCTGCCGCCCGGCCGTTCCAGCCCGGCGTCGGCCGAGGTCGCGACCTGGGCGTACTGACCACCCGCGACCGGGATGTCCGTCGCCGTGGTGACCACCGCCACGTCGTACCCCTGGTCGAAGTTCACGTACTTCGGGTGCTTCTTGTAGTCGACCACCGCGACCCGCGTGCCGCCGCCGGCGTTCAGGTCGTCGAGCCCGTACAGGAAGCTCTTCTCCCCGGCCGCGTCGGCGCAGTGCGCGGCGATCAGGATCTTGCGCGGCGCGATCACCGAGCCCGTGCAGGTCTGACCTTGCGGCCGCGTCCCGCCGGCCCGCAGCCCGCCGATGACGGCGGGGAACTCACTCAGGGTCGCGTTCTGCCCGTTGTAGAACGCCGCGCCCGGTCCACGTCGAGCCGGTACGACGTCGCCTTCGTAGCTCTGCGCGGTCGGCTGGAAGTTGAGCGACCACCCGTCGAGCGTGCCGGTGTCGAAGCGGTAGACGTCCTTCACCTGAAGCTTCCAGGTGCCGTTGCGCTTCTCCCCCGCCGTGTTGACCGTGAACGTCTGGTGCAGCCCGTCGGCCGATCCGACGCCGCCGGGACGACGCAGATTCAGTACGGCGCCCGAAGGCGCGACCAGGTCGACCTGCAGATCACCGGTGTAGGTGTGGTTGATGCCCACCTTCACGCTGGTCGCGCTGGTGCCGTTGCCGTCG
The DNA here is from genome assembly GCA_049998015.1 of Kribbella sp. cmx-5-2. Taxonomy (GTDB): domain Bacteria; phylum Actinomycetota; class Actinomycetes; order Propionibacteriales; family Kribbellaceae; genus Kribbella. The sequence continues at coordinate 73,658 of JAEBEC010000004.1, read as the reverse complement.
CACCCCGTGATCGTGGTCGCGGTCGAGACGGCCGCGCCGGCGTCCGGGATGGCCGCGTCCTCGGTGCTGGTCCCGCCCGCGCAGGTCGGCGGTTCGGGATCGCCGCCGCCGATGAAGGTCGTGTTCAGCAGCTTGTTGGGTGAGCCGCTGCCCGGGTTCTTCACCACGTTCGGGGTCGCGTTGCTGGTCAACGCCGAGGCGACCGCGGCCGGCGTCGCGCTCGGGTTGCCGGCCAGGTAGAGCGCGGCCGCGCCGGCGACGTGCGGGGTGGCCATCGACGTGCCGCTGATCGAGTTGGTCCCACCGTTGTTCCAGGTCGACGTGACGCCCGAGCCGGGCGCGAACAGGTCGAGGCACGAGCCCAGGTTGGAGAAGCTCGACCGGTTGTCCTGGTTGTCGGTCGAGCCGACGGTGATCGCCTCCGGCGTCCGGGCCGGTGTGGTGTTGCAGGCGTTGGCGCCGTTGTCGTTGCCTGCAGCAACCGAGAAACTGATGCCGGCGGCAACGGCCCGCTTGACCGCGTCGTCGACCGACGAGTTCGCCTCGCCGCCGAGGCTCATGTTCGCGACCGCGGGCTTCTTGGCGTTCTGCGCCACCCAGTCGATGCCGCCGATCACCTGCGACCACTCGCCCTGGCCCTGGCAGTTGAGCACCCGGACCCCGACCAGCGCGACGCCCTTGGCGACGCCGTACGTCGTACTGCCGACCGTCCCGGCGACGTGCGTGCCGTGGCCGTTGCAGTCCTGGGCGACCGCGTCGTTGTCGATGAAGTCGTACCCGTCCGTGGCGCGGCCGCCGAAGTCGGAGTGTGTCTTGTAGATCCCGGTGTCGACGATGTACGCCGTGACGTTCGAGGCCTTGGTCGCGTACGTGTAGGCCTGGTCGAGTGGCAGCTTGGCCTGGTCGATCCGGTCCAGGCCCCAGGTCGGGTTGCGCTGGGTGTCGACGGCCTTGGCGATGCCGTCCTGCTCGACGTACTTGACCTCGGGATCCGCGGCCAGGCGGAGTGCCTCGGCCTCGGACAGCTGTGCCGAGAATCCGCGGAGTGCGGTCGTGTACGTCAGCTTCACCCGGCCGCCGTACTTCGTCGCCAGGGTGGACGCGGTACTCCGGGCGCCGTCCTTCAGGACGACGATGTACTGGCCGGGGATCGTGCCGGCCGCTCCGGCACCCCGGATCGAGGGGCTCGGGTTCTCGGGCACGGTGGCCGCGCCGGCGGTGGGTGGGCCGAGCAGCGCCAGACCCAGACACGCGATCGCGCCGTAGGCACCGAGGCGCGCAGACAGATGGGCGGTCATGTCATCTCCGTTCGTTCCGCCCGGCGGCGGGCGGCCGCCGGAGCGCGGTCGCTGGGGACGGGAGGGGCGGGCGACCGGTCCGGACACTGTTGCCCGCGGCCCGGAGCCGAACAATCCGGGCGGCAGTACGTAGGGGTACGCGACTTTTGGACACGCGCAATCGGTTTCCCCTGCCGCCGCGGGGGTCTAGGCTCACCTCCACCTGGACGGGGAGCTGCCCATGGCCCGCGCGATCGATCGGTTGGTCCGAACGAGTTCACCGGTGCTGGTCGGCCGGGAGACCGAGCTGCGCCTGCTCACCGGCACGGTCGGGCGCGGTGCGTCGGTCGCGCTGATCGAGGGCGAGGCCGGCATCGGCAAGAGCCGCCTGGTCCGCGAACTGCTGCAGCAGCCCGAGGTCGCCGGACTGCACCGGCTGATCGGCTACTGCCAACCACTGCGCGAGCCCTTCCCGTACGGCGCGGTGATCGAGGCGTTGCGGAACTTCCCGGAGAGCACAGAGAGCGCTTTCTCGCCGCTCACCGCCGTACTCCGGCCGCTGCTGCCGGAGCTAGCCGACCGGTTCCCTCCCGCCCGCCGCCCGGCAGGCGATCCGGCGACCGAACGGCACCAGGTGTTCCGGGCGGTCCGCGAACTGCTGGCGTCGGCCGGCCCTGCGCTGCTGGTGATCGAGGATCTGCACTGGGCCGACGACGGGTCGCGTCAGCTCCTGCGCTTCCTGATGACCGACCCGCCGGACAACCTGTCGGTCGTGGTCACCTACCGCCGCGAGGATCTGACCACAGGACCACCACTCGGTACGGCGTACAGACCGCCCGTCGGCCTGCCCAGTGCGGTCGTCGCTCTCGAACCGCTCGACGTCGCCGGCGTCCGGGCGCTGACCGCCGCGATCCTCGGTGCGGAAACGATCGGCACGGACCTGGCCACGCTGCTCTACCAGCGGACCGCGGGCATTCCGTTCGTCGTGGAAGAGGCCGTTCGCACGCTGCCGCAACCGATCGACGGCCGTACGACGCAACGCTTGCTCGATCATGTCGAGGTGCCGGCGTTGCTGCGGGACGCGATGACCGAGCGCCTGTCGACCCTCGCCCCGGAGGCGCGCGCGGTCAGCTGCGCGACCGCGGTCCTCGGCGTACCGGTCACGACCGAACTGCTCGGCGGCATCACCGAGCTGTCGCCGGATCTCGTCGAGAGAGCGCTCACCGAGGCGCTCTCGGCCGGCGTACTGCGGGAGGCCGGGGACGGGCGGTACGCGTACCGGAACGCCCTTGGCCGGCAGGCCGTGTACGACAGCCTGCCCGGTCCGCGCCGGCAGGGACTGCATCGGCGGATCGCGGATCTGCTCGCCGCCGCAGACCCCCAGCCGCAGTTGCAGCTGGCCGAGCACAGCCGCCTCGCCGGCCGGACCGAGGACTGGCGCCGGTACGCCGAGTCGGCCGCCGATCGCGGCACCGAGATCGGCGACACCGCGACCGCCACCCGCTTGCTGCAGCGGCTGCTCGCCGAGCCGGATCTGCCCAGCGCCGCCGTCGACCGGCTCGCCGCCAAGCTCGGCCTGGCGGCGTACACGGGACTCGACCAGACCGACCCGATGGACACGCTGCGCCGGCTGCTCATCGACCACCGCCTCTCCCCCGCCGTACGCGGTGAGGTTCGTCTGTACGCCGGCCTGCTGCTGATCCGCGCCGACGGCGGAGTCGCCACAGGCCGCGCCGAGATCGAACGCGCGATCCCCGACCTCGGCGCGCGTCCCGATCTCGTGGCGAAGGGCGTCGCCGTACTGGCGCAGCCCTGGCTCGGTACGGCGTCACTCGAACAGACTCGCCGCTGGTCCGTGCGCGCCGAGGAGGGCCTGCGGACATCGACCGATCCCGTGCTCACCACGTCGCTGCAGGCCAACCTCTTGGCATCGCGGCTGCACACCGGCGACGGACGGGTCTGGGAGGCGTTCGCCGTACTCAACAGGCCGACCGAGGAACCGGCCGAGCAGCGGCAGCTGGCTCGGTTGCACTGCAACCTGGCGGACGCCTGCGCGGCGATCGGGGATCTGGCGACGGCCGGGGAGCTGCTGCGGAGCGGGATGCAGTTCGCGACGGACTCCGGTGCACCGTTCGTGGTCAGTACCGCGCGGTCGACGCAGGCTCGGGTGGACTGGATCACCGGGCAGTGGGCCGGGTTGGACGAGCGGGCTGGGCAACTGCTCGACGAGTACCGGGATCTGTTTCCGGTGACCAGCGAGGTGTCGCTCGCGCTGGCCGGGCTGGCCGTCGCGCGCGGTGAGTGGAGTGAGGCGACCGAGCATCTGGCTGCGACCGGCGTGCCGAATCCGGCGGATGCGATCGCGCCGGTGGCGTTGGGTGGGTTCGCGTTGCAGACCTGGATGGAGCTGACGCGCGGGCGGCTTCCTGCCGCGCTGGAGTCGGCGGAGCGTGGGCTGGAGTTGCTGCGGCGCAAGCAGGTCTGGGCTTGGGCGGGCGAGCTCGTGCCTGCGGCGATGGCCGCGTTGCTCGCCGCCGGGCGGCGTGATGAGGCGCAGCGGGTGCTGGATGAGTTGGACCTCGAAGTGGACGGGTTGGATGCGCCGCTGAGCCGGATCGCGGTCGAGTGTGGGCGGGCGCAGTTGGCCGAGGCTGCGGGTGATCGTGAGCTGGCGATCGCGCTCTATCGGGCGACTCAGCGGGAGTACGCCGAGCTGTTGGCGCCGTACTTCGCTGCGCTGGTCGCCGAGCGGGCGGCGCGGTGTCAGCTGGTGATCGACGAGTCGGCGGGTCTGGCCGAGCTCGCTGTGGTGGCGGACTCCTTCGATCAGCTCGGAGCGACGTACGACGCTGCTCGGTGCCGGCACGAACTGCGGAACCGAGGTGCGACGGCACCGTCGCGGCGCGGGCGCAAGGGGTACGGGACCGAGCTGTCGCCGCGGGAGCAGGAGGTCGCGAGGCTGCTCGGAAGCGGGCACACCAACCGCGAGATCGCGGAGGTCCTGTTCCTGTCACCGCGCACGGTCGAGCAACATGTGGCGAAGGTACTGCGCAAGCTCGGCGTCAGTTCACGGGCCGAGCTTGCGCGCTGACCTACTGTCCGAGGCGCACCTTCACCACTCGGCTGGCACCGGCCGCTCCCTCTACGTCGACGGTGATCTCCACGCCGAGCGGCGTACGGCGGGTGCTCACCCCTTCGTCGGCCTGCACCACGCGTGCGCCCGGGAGAACCACCCGGAGGCGGATCGTGCTCGCCAGTTGCGTCGGGTCGGAGAGGGCGAGCTCGAAGTCTCTGCCGCGTTGGCGCTGGATGACCGAGAGAGGGTGATCCGCGAACAGGTTGCCGGCGTGGCCCGGGCGCCAGAAGTTGGCGAGGGTCAGGCCGGAGTGCGTGACCGCCTGGACGTCCGCCGTGTTCGCCAGCACCCGGACGCCTGACGAGCGCGCGAGCTGTTGGGTTCGTGCGGAGGTCGCGCCGGGGGCGAGCAGATAGCTGTACGACGCGTTGGTGGGGTCGACGCCGTGGTCGAGCCAGAGGGTGAGGTAGCGCCGCGTGATCGGATCAGCGGAACCGCCGGTGTTGATGTCTCGCCAAGAGCCGGTCCTCGCTTCCCGGACCGCCCGCAGCGTGGACGCGCCAGGTAGGAACACGTATCCGCCGACGCCTTCCAGGTGGGCCCAGCGTGGCCGCGCGACCGAGGCCGTGTCCCCCAGCGAGGGCACCGTCAGCGCGCCGTCGACCACCAGCTTGTTCGAGCCGGTGGCGTGCAGGTTGCGGTTCTCGACGACCGTCTCCACCGCGTGCCCGCTGGCACCCGTGATCCCGGCGCCCAGCGCGACGACGTACTCGTCGAAGCAGAACCACGACTTGCGCGCCCGCAGCGGCGACGACGGCGCTTCGAAGTCCTGCCCCACCGCGGCGTAGCCGGCCAACGTCGAGCCACCGACCCAGACAGCGGAAGCCGGCCGCGCAGCACCCCACTCACCACCGGCCTTCGGGGGCAGCGGCAGCTTGTCGACGGTGATGCCAGGCAGCCGATACCGATCGACCGTCGGCCAGAAGCCATCGGCGTACTGGCCGTTGTCCCGGTCGTACAGGTACGTCATGCCCGAGCCCGTGTGATAGCCCTGATCGTTCTCGCCGTTGCCGGCCTCGTAGTACGCGATCCGCTGGCTGGCCATCGAGATCGCGTACGCCCAGCCACCGCGCCGATGGATCGACCGGTCCATGCTCGCGAACAACGTGTGCCCGTCCGGCTCCGCCGCGGCGGTGACGCCGGCCAGCGACTTCACCAGCGCCACCCGCGGGATCGTTGCCCCGGTCAACATGTTCCCGAAGGTGTCACGCCGCAGCCAGCCCGCGACCGCCGATCGCCAGTGCGCGGCCAGCGCGGCGTCGACCCCACCGGCGAGCCGCAGGATCGCCTCGGCCGCGGTGTACCCGTCGTCGTGGTCGGAGGCGTTCGAGCGCGACACCGCCCGCCCGCGGACGAAGTCCGTCATCCGCAGGTCGTGCACCACCGGCAGGTACGCCTTCGCGACCGAGTCGAACAGGATCTGCCGCTTCGGGTCCGCCACCTCCCACGGCGATCCGGCGAGGAGGGCGAGCAGCTTGCCGATCCCGCTCAGCAGCACGTGCCCGTAGGTCCCCGTGTACGCGACCCACGTGTGCTGGACGAACGAGCCGTCGCGGTAGAAGCCGTCGCCGGTCGTCACGTACTGCCAGGTGTCGCTCAGGCCGTCGCGCGCGTGCACCAGCTTGGTCTCGTCGTCGGTCACCAGCGCGCGGACGATGATCGCCTGGCACAGGTCGACCCGGTTCGCGCCGGTCGAGAGAGCGCGCCGCGCGGGCGGGAACATGTAGTACGGATCAGGCACGAAGTGGTCGATCGCGGCGCAGTAGCGAGCCCGCGCCTCGGCCGGGATCTCGTCGTACAGCAACACCATGGTCGACGCGAGCGGCCGCGTCGCGCCGATCTCCCACGACCACCAGTTGCCGAACTCAACGGTTCCGGCCTTGTAGATCAGGGTGTTCATCGACTCCAGAGCAGCCAGTACGTCGGCCAGCAGCGCCGGCGCCTGGTGGTACGCCGAGCCGGGCGTCGCCCAGGCGGTGGCCATCTGCTCGAGCCGGACGTAGCTGTTCGCGACGGACGGGTCCGCGGTCAGCGGCTGGTCGGTGAAGACGAGCTTCCGGCCGGCGGATCGATCGAGTTTGGTGAGCGAGGACGCGACGGCGGCGTCGAGCCGGCCGAGCGCGGCCTTGAAGTCCGGGTCGGCGGGATCGATCACCTCGCGGCCGGTGACATCGGCGGCCCACTTCGCCCGGAGCGCGGCGAAGTCGGTGGGAACCGCGGCGGAGGCGGTCGGCAGGTTGAGCGTGGTGGCCGCGGCGGCCGCGGTCGAGAGGGTCAGGAAGGTCCGGCGTCGCACAGTGTCTCCTCGGGGTGGGCGGGATCACTGTCGAACGAGTCTGGCCCTGGTCATTCCTTTGGTCAATAGATTCATTCTAATGACTTTGCCGTATCACCACCGCTAGGCTCTGTCTCGTGAGCACTGAGCCGGTCGCGCGCGGGCAGAAGGCGCGTCATCTCGCCGACGAGCTGCGTCGCGGGATCGCCGTCGGCGGGATCGATCACCTCGCGGCCGGTGACGTCGGCGGCCCACTTCGCCCGGAGCGCGGCGAAGTCGGTGGGAGCCGCGGCGGAGGCGGTTGGCAGGTTGAGCGTGGTGGCCGCGGCGGCCGCGGTCGAGAGGGTCAGGAAGGTCCGGCGTCGCACAGTGTCTCCTCGGGGTGGGCGGGATCACTGTCGAACGAGTCTGGCCCTGGTCATTCCTTTGGTCAATAGATTCATTCTAATGACTTTGCCGTATCACCACCGCTAGGCTCTGCCTCGTGAGCACTGAGCCGGTCGCGCGCGGGCAGAAGGCGCGTCATCTCGCCGACGAGCTGCGTCGCGGGATCGCCGGGCTGCGCTGGCCGGGCGGGAAGCTCCCGACCGAGCAGCAACTGGCCCACGAGCAGGGCGTCAGCCTCAACACCGTACGGCGAGCCGTTGACCAGCTCGTCCAGGACGGGCTGGTCTACCGGCGGCAGGGCTCGGGGATGTACATCGCCGATCAGGTCGTCGGCCCGCTGGTCGGCGTCGCCGTACCGTCGATGACGTACTACTTCCCGCGCATCATCGTCGGCATCGAACGCGAACTCGCCGAGCACGGCGGCCACATGATGCTGCGCAGCACGGAGTGGGACAAGGCCGAGGAACGCAAGGCCCTGGACAGCTTCGTCAAGGCCGGTGTGGAGGGTCTGATCGTCGCCCCGGACGAACCGGTCCACGACTTCGGCTTGCCGGTCGTGCTGGTCGAGCGCGGGCTCGAAGACCCGGCGACCGTGCACGAGTTCGTCGGCTCGAACCACGCCGCCGGAGCGCGGGCCGCCGTCAACCACCTGAAGGCGCTCGGGCACACCCGCATCGGCTATCTCGAACGGACCGGCCCGCACACGGCGCCGCAGGTGTACGCCGGGCTCAAGAACGACGTCGCGCTGACCAGGGCGACCGAGCGGTGGACCGCCGCGGACGCCGATCGGTTCCTCGAGGACCTGCTCGGTGCCGAGGTCACCGGCGTGATCTGTTTCGCGGACCGCGAGGCGAACCTCTTGCTCACCGCCGCACTCAGCCGTGGCGTCAAGGTTCCCGAGCAGCTCTCGATCATCAGCTACGACGACGAGGTCGCCGATCTGTCCGACGTACCGCTGACTGCTGTCTCCCCCGCGAAGTCCGAGGTCGGCCGGCTCGCAGTGAACGTCCTCCGCGCGCGGCTCAAGGATCCGGAGGCACCGCGGCAGCAGATCTCGCTGGTTCCTCGCTTGATCGTCCGCGAGTCGACCGGTCCTGCACCGAGCTAGGAGCTGACCCGCGCCGGCTCCGTCGCCGAGTCACGCACGATCAGCTGTGTCGCCAACTCCACGTGATGCGAGTCGACCTTCTCCCCCGCCGCCAGCTGCAACGCCGTACGCAGCGCAACCGCACCCATCTCCCGGATCGGCTGCCGCACAGTCGTCAACTGCGGCGACGCCAGCCGCGCGACCTGCGTGTCGTCGAACCCGACCACACTCAGATCCTCAGGCACCCGAAGCCCCCGAGCCCGCGCTGCCTCCATCGCCCCGAGCGCGACCTCGTCGCTCCCCGCGAAGATCGCGGTCGGCGGATCCGGCAGCTCGAGCAACGCGGCCCCGCCGGCGAGCCCGTCGTCGTACAGGAACTCCCGCATCCACACGTAGTCCTTCGGCACCGGCGCCCCCGCAGCTTCCATCGCGCCGCGGTACCCGTTCATCCGCGCCTGGTTGCACCCCGACGTCGGCGGCCCACCCAGGTAGGCGATCCGCCGATGACCGAGCGACAGCAGATGCTGCGTCGCCGCCATCCCGCCCGCGAAGTTCGTCGACCCGACGCTCGTCACATCAGGCTGTACGACGTTCATCGGGTCGACCACGACCAGCGGCAGCCGGGCCCGCGAGAGCGCGGCCACGTCCGCGGCGGTCAGCTCCGAGGTGATCCCGATGACGGCACGCCGCCCGTTGGCCGTCATCTCGCGGATCCACGGCGCCGCGCGACCGGTCGTGGCCGACCGCGCGTGCGCCCGCTCCGGATGCGCGCTCACCACGACGTCCACGTCCGCGGCCTGGCCGGCCTCGACGACGCCCTGGATCACCTCGAGCGAGTAGCTGTTGAGCACGCCTTGGTAGAACAGCTCGACAGCGGTCCGCTCGACGACCGGCTCCGGCCGGCGGCCGACGTACTCGTGCTCGCGCAGGATCTCCTGGACCCGGGCACGGGTCGATTCGGACACGTCGCTGCGCCCGTTGAGCACCTTGGAGACCGTCGCGACCGACACCCCGGCGGAGGCGGCGACGGTGGCCAACGTGACCCGGCCTCTCAACGACGGCACCTGCTCACACTCCTCCTGCTGCGCTGACGGGCGTCAGGCCGACGGGGGTCACCATCGTACGATCGTGCCCCACCACCCGAGTCGCCCCCGTGACCCGCACCGTACCGCGCGCGGGCAGGTCGATCGAGGAAGTTCCGGCCAGCAGCTCGATGTCGCCCGCCTCCACGATCCGGCGCAGGTCGGGTCCCGTGTACGCCGTCCGGTCGGCGTCGACGCGGAACGTCACGTCGACGGCCGCGCCCGGCTCCAGCGACACCCGCGCGAACCCGATCAGCAGCTTCAACGGCCGCGCGACCTGCGCCACGACGTCGTGCAGGTAGAGCTGCACCACCTCGTCGCCGGCCCGCTCCCCCGTGTTCCGCACCTGCACGGTCGCGGAGAACTCGCCGTCGGTCGGGATCTCGGTCTCGCTCAGCCGCAGCGCGCCCACTTCGAAGCTCGTGTACGACGCACCGAAGCCGAACGGGTACAGCGGCACGGTCTCCAGCCCACTGATCCCCGCGCTCTCCGCGCTCCCGAGCGCCGGCTGCAGGTACGTACCGGGCTGCCCACCGACGTGCCGCGGGATCTGCACCGGCAGCTTGCCGCCCGGCATCACCCGTCCACTCAGTACGCCGGCGATCGCCGCGCCGCCCTCCTGGCCGGGCATGAACGCCTGCACCAATCCCGCCGCACGATCCGCGATGCCGCCCAGCGCGTACGGCCGACCTGAGACGACCACGACGACGACCGGGGTGCCGGTGTCCAGCAGTGCGTCGAGCAGGTCGGCCTGCACGCCCGGCAGCCGCAGGTCCTCGGCGTCACACCCTTCACCCGACGAGCCGTGCCCGAACAGACCGGACAGATCGCCGACGTACGCGATGCACAGGTCCGCACCTCGCGCTGCCTCGACCGCCGCCGCGAAGCCGGAACGGTCGTTGCCCTGCACCTCGCAACCAGGGGCGTGCAGCAACTCGACGCCGGGAAGTTCGTTGCGCAGGGCATCAATTGCCGAGGGCACCTCGATGCCGAGGGCACGGTCCGGGTAGCGCGGCAGCACGTGGTTCGGGAAGGCGTAGCACCCCATGAACGACTTGGGCTCCGCTGCGGTCGGCCCGACCACAGCAATCCGCCGGTGATCATCCCGAAGCGGCAACGCCGTACCAGCATCCAACAGCACGACCGAGCGCTCGGCGACCTCGCGCGCCAGCTCACGGTTCTCCGGCGAGTCCAGATCGACTGCCCGCACGGAAGACTCAGGAGTCCAGTCCGGATCGAGCAACCCGAGCTTCACCTTCTGCACCAGCAACCGCCGCGCGGCACGATCGACCAGTTCCTCCGACACCTCACCGGATTCGACCAGCTTCACCAGCCCGTCCCCGAACCCGATCGTGTCCGGCAGCTCGACATCCGTCCCGGCGGTCAGCGCGAGCGCACCAGCAGCGTCGGTGTCCACGGCGACCCGATGCATCGTCGCCAGGAACGGAACGGCCCAGTAGTCCGAAACGACCGTCCCGTCGAAACCCCACTCGTCCCGCAGCAACTCCGTGAACAACCACGGATCCGCTCCCGCCGGCAGCCCGTCGAGATCCGAGTACGACGTCATCACCGACCCTGCACCACCGGTCGCGATCGCCGTCTCGAACGTCGGCAGGATGACATCGAGCAGCTCCCGGCGTCCGACAGATACCGGACCGTGGTTGCGTCCGGCCCGCGACGCCGAGTACCCGGCGAAATGCTTGAGCGTGGCAACGACCCCGGAGCTCTGCAGCCCGCGCACATACGCCGAGCCGACCATGGCCACCAGGTAAGGATCCTCGCCGATCGTCTCCTCGACCCGCCCCCAACGATAGTCGCGCACGACGTCGAGCACCGGCGACAACCCCTGGTGCACGCCGGCCGCAGCCAGGTCACTCCCGATCGCCGAAGCCATCCGCTCTACCAGCGCGGGATCGAAGGTCGCACCCCAGGCGAGCGCCGTCGGGTAGACGGTCGCGCCGTACGTCGTGAAGCCGGTCAGGCACTCCTCGTGCACCAGCGCCGGTACGCCGAGCCGCGATCCCGCGAGCACGATCTTGTGCTGCCGCACGACCTCGGCGGTTCCCTCCTCCACTGTCAGCGGGACGCTGCCCCAGACGCGAGTGAGGTGACCGAGCCCGTTCCGGCTCGCGTCCTCGAGCGAGACCGCGCCGCCCTCGGCGAACACGTCCTGCATCGGCGCCACGTTGTTCAGCGTCTCCTCGGCCGGGAGCTCCTCCGCCGTGGCCATGTCGTTGCCGACCCACCGGCTGCCCAGCTGCGCGACCTTCTCCGGCAGCGTCATCGCGTCCAGCAGCAGCCCGGCCCGCTCCTCCGCCGTGAGCGCGGTGTCCAGCCACGGCCGATCGTCTCGAGCTGCCACGAAAGTCTCCTTCTTGATCGATCAAAGTCACTGCCCGATATCGAAACATTTCGTTGTTTCGGTCGGCATGTATCGCTAACAGTGCAGCCTGAAAGTCGAAAGTTTCAAGACCTTGACAGCCACATCACCGAAACCTACGTTACGAAACACAGCCTTAACCGCCGTGAAGTCTCGCGGCCACGAATTTCGGAGATCAGGGTGGATCCCATGACGACTTCTCGGCGCACGTTCCTCCGCCTGACCGGTGCCGGCGCCGTGGCGGCCGGCCTCGCCGCCTGCGGCACCTCCGGTCCACAGAGCTCCGGCAGCTCGACCGGTGGGGGCAGCACCGGTACCGGTGCGACGTACTGGTTCCTCACGGGCCAGCCGCAGCAGGGCATCCGCGCGGCCCAGGTCAAGCGGTTCAACGACGCGAACTCGGGCACGCAGCTGAAGACCAACGAGTTCCAGAACGACGCGTTCAAGCAGAAGATCAAGACCGCGATCGGCGCCGGCCAGGGCCCGACGCTGATCTGGGGCTGGGGCGGCGGCGGCCTGAAGAGCTACGTCGACGCCAACCAGGTCGAGGACCTGACCAGCTGGTTCGGCCAGAACGCCGAGCTGAAGAACTCGATCTTCCCGGCCGCGTTCGGCGCCGCCACCGTCGGCGGCAAGATCTACGCGATGCCGGTCGAGACCACGACGCCGATCGTGCTGTTCTACAACAAGTTGGTCTTCGAGCAGGTCGGCGCCGAGCCGCCGAAGTCGTGGGGCGACATCCTCGACCTGGTGCCGAAGTTCAACGAGGCCAAGATCGCGCCGTTCTCGCTCGGCGGCCAGTCGCGCTGGACCAACATGATGTGGCTGGAGTTCCTGTACGACCGGATCGGCGGCAGCGAGGTCTTCCAGAACATCTTCGACGGCAAGGCCGACGCCTGGTCCGACCCCTCCTCGCTCAAGGCGCTCGAGGAGATGCAGAAGCTGATCAAGGCAGGAGGTTTCATCAAGGGCTTCTCCTCGATCACCGCCGACTCCAACGCCGACCAGGCCCTGCTCTACACCGGCAAGGCCGCGATGATGCTGCACGGCGCCTGGACGTACGGCGGGATGAAGGCCGACGGCGGCGACTTCGTCACCGGTGGCCACCTGGGCTACATGAACTTCCCGCCGGTCGACGGCGGCAAGGGCGACCCGACCAGCACGGTCGGCAACCCGGGCCAGTACCTGTCGATCTCGTCGAAGGCCAGCGACGCCGACAAGGAGGTCGCCAAGAAGTTCCTCGCGAACAACACCCTGGACTCCGCCTCGGTCGACGCGTGGATCGCCTCCGGCAGCGTGCCGGTGGTCAAGGGCACCGAGTCCAAGCTGGCCGCCGTACCGGACAAGAACGACGCCGAGTGGCTGAAGTTCGTCTACGACACCTCCAGCAACGCCAAGACCTTCGGGCAGTCCTGGGACCAGGCACTCAGCCCGACCCAGGCCGAGGCGCTGCTGGACAACATCGCCAAGCTGTTCCAGCTGTCGATCACCCCGCAGCAGTTCGCCGACAGCATGAACGCGGTGATCGGCAAGTGACGGCTGCCGCTCCCCCGGCTCCGGCGCGAGCCGGTGGGCGGACCGGCTCGGCGCAGGTCGGGCGGAGCGGCCCGGTCGCGTGGATGGTGCTGCCGGCCCTCGCGATGTTCCTGGTCTTCGGCGTCGTCCCGCTGGTCGGCGTCCTGGTCCTGAGCTTCACGCAGTGGGACGGGCTCGGCGCGATCAACCCCGCCGGGCTCTCCAACTGGCGCAGCGTTCTGAGCGATCCGGGTCTGCCGCACGCGTTGTTCGTGACGTTCGAGATCATGATCCTGTCGTGGGCCGTGCAGACTCCGGTGAGCCTGCTGCTCGGCGTGTTCCTGGCCGGGCGTCAGCGGTACCGCGCGCTCCTGGCCGTTCTGTACTTCGTCCCGTTGCTGCTCAGCTCGGCCGCGATCGCGATCACGTACAAGGCACTGCTCGACCCGAACTTCGGCCTCGGCGCCGGCCTGCACCTCGACTTCCTCACCCAGGACTGGCTCGGCAAGGACAACCTCGCGCTCGGCGTGGTGATCTTCGTCGTGTCCTGGCAGTTCATCCCGTTCCACTCGCTGATCTACCAAGGCGGCGTCCGGCAGATCCCGACCACGATGTACGAGGCGGCCTCGATCGACGGCGCCGGTCGGGTCCGGCAGTTCTTCAGCATCACCGTGCCGCAGCTCAAGTACACGATCATCACGTCGTCGACGCTGATGGTGGTCGGGTCGCTGACGTTCTTCGACCTGATCTTCGTGCTCACCGCCGGTGGCCCAGGCGATGCCACCCGCGTGCTGGCCCTCGACATGTACAAGCGCGGCTTCCAGGCCAACCTGATGGGACCGGCCAGCGTGATCGCGGTCCTGCTGGTGCTGATCGGACTCGCGCTGGCCCTGATCCTGCGCCGCCTCGGCGGCAGCACGACGGCCAGCCAGCAGGAAGGTGCGTGAGATGGCGGTGGCGACCAGCGCTCAGGCGGCGACGACCCGCGCGGCGGGCGGTACGTCGTACGGGCGCAAGCTGATCCGGTTCAACTGGCTCGGCGGTACGGCGGGCTGGTTGTGGCTGGTGATCGTGATCGTGCCGATCTACTGGATCGTGGTCTCGTCGTTCAAGGACCAGAGCGCGTTCTTCAGCCAGAACCCGTTCGCGCTGCCGGCCGACCCGACCCTGGCCAACTACCAGATGGTGATCAGGTCGGACTTCCCGCGGTACTTCGTGAACAGCGTGCTCGTGACGGCCGGGACGATCGTCCCCGCGGTCGCGATCGCGTTCATGGCGGCGTACGCGATCGTCCGTGGCGCGGGCAGCCGGTTCCTTGCCGGAGTCAACGGGTTGTTCCTGATGGGACTGGCGATCCCGTTGCAGGCGACGATCATCCCGGTCTACCTGCTGATCATCAAGATGCACCTGTACGACAGCCTGCTGGCGATCGTGCTGCCGTCCATCGCGTTCTCGATCCCGCTGTCGGTGCTCGTGCTGACGAACTTCATCCGCGACGTCCCCAAGGAACTGTTCGAGTCGATGCGGGTCGACGGCGCGAGCGAGTGGGGCATGCTGCGCAGCCTCGCGCTGCCGCTGACCCGGCCCGCGCTGGTCACCGTCAGCATCTACAACGGACTCGGTGTCTGGAACGGCTTCCTCCTGCCACTGATCCTGACCCAGAGCCCCGACAAACGCACGCTCCCGCTGGCGCTGTGGACCTTCCAGGGCCAGTACTCCGTCAACGTGCCGGCCGTGCTCGCCTCGGTCGTCCTGACCACGTTGCCGATCGTGATCCTGTACGCGATCGGGCGACGGCAACTGCTGAGCGGGCTCACCGCCGGCTTCAGCCGCTAACCCCCCTCGAGAGGAACACCCCTATGGCAAACGCCGATTTCACCCCCACCCCAGAGGACAAGTTCTCCTTCGGGCTGTGGACGGTCGGCTGGCAGGGCGTCGACGTGTTCGGCGGCGAGGTCCGGCCGGTGCTGGACCCGGCCGAGGCCGTGCACAAGCTCCACGAGCTCGGTGCCTACGGCATCACCTTTCACGACAACGACGTCTTCCCGTTCGGCAGTACGGCGGCCGAGCGCGACGCGCACCTGAAGCCGTTCCGGGCCGCACTGGAGGAGACCGGCCTCAAGGTCCCGATGGTGACGACGAACCTGTTCTCGCACCCGGTCTTCCGCGACGGCGGCTTCACCAACAACGACCGCGACGTACGGCGTTATGCCATCCGCAAGACGGCCGACCAGCTGGACCTCGCGGCCGAGCTGGGCGCGGAGACGTTCGTCGCCTGGGGCGGTCGCGAGGGCGCCGAGTCGGGCGCGGCCAAGGACGTCAGGTCGGCGCTGGACCGGTACAAGGAGGCCTTCGACATCCTGGGCTCCTACGCGATCGAGCAGGGCTACGACATCCGCTTCGCGATCGAGCCGAAGCCGAACGAGCCGCGCGGCGACATCCTGCTGCCGACGATCGGGCACGCGCTGGCGTTCATCGAGTCGCTGGAGCACTCCGAGCGGGTCGGCCTCAACCCCGAGGTCGGTCACGAGGAGATGGCCGGGCTCAACTACGCGCACGGGATCGCGCAGGCGCTGTGGCACGGCAAGCTCTTCCACGCGGACCTGAACGGGCAGAACGGGCCGCGCTACGACCAGGACCTGCGGTTCGGCGCCGGCAACGCGCGCGGTGCGTTCTGGACGGTCGACGTACTGGAGAACGGCGGGTACGACGGGCCGCGGCACTTCGACTTCAAGCCGCCGCGCACCGAGGACATGGACGGGGTCTGGGCCTCGGCGGCCGGGTGCATGCGCAACTACCTGATCCTGCGCGCGAAGGTCCGTGCCTTCCGCAACGATCCCGAGGTCCAGCAGGCGCTGCTCGACGCCCGCCTCGACCAGCTCGCCCAACCGACCCTGGCCGCGGGCGAGAACCTGGCGACCCTGCGCGCCGAGGACTTCGACCCCGAAGAGGCCGGCCGCCGCGGCATGGCCTTCGAACAGCTCGACCAGCTCGCGATCGAGCACCTGTACGGCACCCGGTCCTGACCCGACATCTGGACCCGGTGCTCCGGGTGGCCGGGCTCGCCCGGCCACCCGGCCAGCGGCCACCTCACGTGCCGCTCGCTTTCCCTCCCCCCGACCGGTCCCCGTGGCACAGCCGCGGGGACCGGTCGGGGTTCAGGCGTGCTTCCTGCGGTAGAGCGCCAACGTGTACGCACCGAGCAGCACCACGCCGCCGCCGGCTGCGACCTGCACCAGCGGGAAGCCGGCGTCAGCTGCCTTGACGTCGTACCCGCCCGCGGTTCCGTTGGCGTCGTACGCGCTGCCCGGCTGCTTGTCGCCGTACCGGCTGGTGACCTTCTCCTGGTACGCCGTGAGCGTGATCGGCTGCGCACCGATCGCCTCGGTGGCCGACGGGTTCAGTGCCCGGACCTGATCACCGGAGAGTGCGTACCAGGCCCCGATCTGCGGCTCGGTGAACAGCGTCGCACCCTTCGCGGCCCCGGCCATCCGCGCCTCCGTGTTGCCGCTGGCAACATTCACGGCCTGCCACGCACCCGAGGGGTCCGGCGCGGTGTAGACCGTCATCGCGGCGCCGGCCTTCGACGCCGACGTCGCGACGTACCAGAGCGACGCCACGTCACCGGACTTCCCGGCGACGAAGTCCGGGTTCAGCGCGTAGACCGGTACGGCGTCCTGCTGCACGACCGTGCCCGCCTTGGACGCGGTCTGCGGGAGCCGGCTCGCGGCCTTCGCGATCAACTGTCCGGCCTGAGCCGAGTGCGCCGCCGCCTTGGCCGCCGCGAGATCCGGTCCGGGAGCAGCGGCACTCGCGGTGCCGGCCGCGGACACGGCGAGGACGAGCGAGGTGACGAGGAGGCCGGCCGAGCGCCGTACACGAAGCTTCTTCATGCTCAGGCTCCGATCCGGTAGAGGGAGTGGGTCCACTGGAACTGCGAGTTGTTCAGGTACCAGTTGTAGGTGGAGGTGTTGTAGCGCGGGTCCGAGCCCCACGGGTTGTAGTACTCGATCGTGGAGTTCGACGAGTCGTACCCGATGATGTCCATCATGTGACCGCCGCCGGACTTCCAGCCGATCCGCGTCATCACCGGGCGGTTGGCGTTGATCTCGGTCTGCAGCGTGCCGAAGCTCAGCGTGCCGCTGATGTAGCTGCCCTGGCTGATCCCGATGCTGCGGAACGCGCGCTGGTCGTTGGCCAGCGTGGCCTGGTCGTTCGGGCAGGCGGCGTTCTGGCTGTAGCCGAAGGCGAGGTTGCAGAACTGGTTCTGCGAGTAGCTCTTGCCGTAGTACTTGGCGATACTGTTGCCGGTGGCGGCCCAGCACCAGTTCGACTTCTCCTGGGCCTGGCCGGTGACGTTCAGGTACCGGCTGGCGGCTTCCTTCTGTACGGCGTTCCGGACGGCGACCTGCTGGGCGGCGGGAGCGACCGGCGCCGGCGCGGCCGTCGCGGCGATCGGGACGAGCGGCGTCAACCCGACGATCGTTGCCACGAGCCATGACCAGGGGCGGTGCGTGCTGACCCTCCTCATGGGGCCTCCTTCTCTGGGGCGGGGTGAGGGCACTCATCGTGATCACCCGCTCACAGCCGGGCAAGCGGTCGGCGGCGCCCGACGTACACGGTGTGAACGCGTCCTGAGAGGTGAACACCACCCTGCGCGGTGCTGCCGTCGCCGACTGTGAACGTTTACACTTCCTCCCCAGGAGGATCGGACCGGATGCAGACGCGCTTTCACGTGCCGGACATCGGACCGGAGACGCCGTTCGCCGACGCGCTCCGGATCGCGATCGCGGACCGCGGTCTCGCGCTGAACCGGATCCAGGCCCGGCTGGCCGAGCGCGGACTGCACGTCGGCATCGCGACGCTGAGCACCTGGCAGAGCGGACGCCGACTCCCCCGCGCCGCGTCGCTGGCCGTCGTGACGGCGCTGGAGGAACTGCTCGAGCTGCCGACCGGTTGGCTCGCCGTACGGATTCCGCCGGCTCGACCGGAGACCGCGGTCAGTCATCGTCCGTACGCCGTGGTCGACTACGCGGCGACGCTGACGCGACTGCTTGACGTCGTACGGGGTGATGCGCACGGGCGTCTGCGCAGTGTCACCGTGGTCGAGGAGATCGTGATCGGTCCGGACCGCAGCATGCAGTCGAAACGCGTCGTCCAGACCCTGGTCGCGGTCAAGGAGGTCGACCGCCAGATCGTCGTCCACCAAGGCGAACCGGGCTGCGACGTCGCGCTGATCAGCCCGAACGGCCTGACCGGCTGCCGCACCGGCCGCGTCGCCCGCGACCCCGAGGCCGGCGCGATCCTCGGCGAGCTGCTGCTCGATCGCACGCTGCATCCCGGCGACACCGCCGTCGTGCACTACGAGATCGACGACCGCAGCCGGATGCCGTCGACGCAGTACTACCGCTTCCACGAGTGGCCCGGGACGC
The DNA here is from genome assembly GCA_049998015.1 of Kribbella sp. cmx-5-2. Classification (GTDB taxonomy): domain Bacteria; phylum Actinomycetota; class Actinomycetes; order Propionibacteriales; family Kribbellaceae; genus Kribbella. Next base: position 55,087 of record JAEBEC010000004.1, on the reverse strand, counting down.
ATCACGTGCTCGAGGTCCAGTTCCACCGCGACGCGATGCCGGTCCGGGTGACCGAGTTCCGCCGGCGGCACTCGAGCGGGCCTGATCTGGTCCACCAGGACCTGATGATGAGCCCGGACGGCCGCGTCCACGTCGTCGCCCCGACCACCGATCCCGGCCTGATCGGCATCGCCTGGGAGTGGGACTAGGCCGCCCCCGCTCCCCCACTCCCGCTCCTCGCGTTCTCCAGGTCTTCCCCTCCGCCGCGGTTCCTTGCCTCCCTCGTTAGCCCGCGCTTGTTTTTAGTCCGCGTCTGCAAGTATTGTCGACGCCGGTAACAGTCGTACTGATTCATGGAGGCACAGTCATGCCGCTCGCTCTGCTCGCGCTGGCCATCGGCGCGTTCGGGATCGGCACCACCGAGTTCGTCATCGCCGGGCTGCTGCCGGAGGTGGCGACCGAGTTCGACGTCTCGATCCCCGCGGCCGGCTGGCTGATCACCGGGTACGCGCTGAGCGTCGCCGTCGGCGCCCTGCCGATGACTGCCCTGGGCAACCGGATGCGCCGCAAGCAGCTCCTGCTGTTGCTGATGGCAATCTTTGTCGCGGGCAACATCGTGTCCGCGCTGGCACCGTCGTACGGCGTGATGATGGCCGGGCGCATCGTCACCGCGCTGTGCCACGGCGCGTTCTTCGGCGTCGGTGCGGTGGTCGCCTCCGACCTCGTCAAGCCGGAGAAGAAGGCGAGCGCGATCGCGCTGATGTTCACCGGCCTGACCGTCGCCAACGTGCTCGGCGTCCCGCTGGGAACCTTCATCGGCCAGGGCCTCGGCTGGCGCGCGACGTTCTGGGTGGTCGCCGGGCTCGGCGTACTGGGGCTGATCGGGATCGCCGCGCTGGTCCCCGAGATCGCGCGTCCCGCGGGCGGGAACCTGCGCGCGGAGTTCGCGGTGTTCCGCAGCGCCAAGGTCTGGCTCGCGGTCGGTACGACGGTGCTCGGCTTCGGTGGGGTGTTCGCGTCGTTCACCTACATCGCGCCGATGATGACCGAGGACGCCGGCCTGCCCGAGAGCGCGATCTCGTGGTTGCTCGTGCTGTTCGGGATCGGGATGGTCTTCGGCAACCTGCTCGGCGGCCGCTTCGCCGACCGCGCGCTGATGCCGACGCTCTACACGTCACTCGGCTCGCTCGCGCTCATCCTCGTGGTCTTCGGCTTCACCGCGCACTGGGCGGTCCCGGCGATCATCACGCTGTTCCTGCTCGGCGGGTTCGCGTTCTCGACCACCCCGCCGCTGCAGCTCCGCACCCTGGCCAGCGCTTCGTCGGCGCCCACGGTCGCGTCAGCCGTCAACATCGGAGCCTTCAACCTCGGCAACGCGCTGGCCGCTTGGCTCGGTGGGCTGGTGATCGCGGGCGGCTACGGGTACGCGGCAACCAACTGGGCCGGCGCCGCAATGGCTGTCGGTGCGCTCATCCTGGCGCTGATCTCGGGAGCCATGGACCGCCGCCAGTCCCGCACGCCCGAGTTCGCGACCGCCTGAGCCGCTTTCAGATGGTAAGCCGGGGCCGTGAGGGCGGCCCCGGCTCAGCTCACAAACGAATGCTCTTCTTGTTCATGAACTCCTCGATACCCGCCGGGCCCAGCTCTCGACCCATGCCGCTGCGCTTGATCCCGCCGAACGGCAGATCAGCCTGCGATCCACCAGCACTGTTGAGGTAGACCATCCCGGCCTCGATCTGCCGCGCGACCCGGGTGTTCCGTTCGCGGTCGGTCCCCCACACACTCGCGCCCAGCCCGAACGGCGAGTCGTTGGCGATCGCGATCGCTTCCTCCTCGGTCTCGGCCTTGAAGACGAGCACCACCGGACCGAAGATCTCGTCGCGGTAGGCGTCCATGTCCGGCGTGACGTCGGTCAGGACGGTCGCCTCCAGGTACGCGCCCGGGCCGATCCGGTGCCCGCCCGTGCGGAGCGTCGCGCCGTGCTCGATCGCCGTGGCGACCTGTTCGGCGACCTCGTCGGCCGCCGACACCGACGCCAGCGGCGGCAGCGTGGTTTTCGGGTCGGACGGATCGCCGGCCACGTAGTACTCGGAAATCCGCTTGGTCAGCTTGTCGACGAACTCGTCGTACAGGTCGGCCAGCACGATCATCCGTTTCGGCGCGTTGCAGGACTGGCCGCAGTTGCGCATCCGGGCCGTCGCGGTCGCCTTGACGGTCTCGTCGAGGTCGTCGGTGTCGAGCACGATCAGCGGGTCGGATCCGCCGAGCTCGAGCACGGTCTTCTTCAGGTTCTTGCCCGCCTCGGCCGCCACCGAGATCCCGGCCGCCTCGCTGCCGGTGAGCGAGACCCCGACGATCCGGTCGTCGGCGAGGATCCACGGCACCTGCCGGCTGGACGCGAACACGTTGACGTAGGCGTCGTCCGGCACGCCGGCGTCGTACAGGATCTGCTCGATCGCCACCGAGGCGCGCGGGCAGATCGAGGCGTGCTTGAGCAGGATCGTGTTGCCGAGCACCAGGTTGGGCGCGACGAAGCGGGCCACCTGGTAGACCGGGAAGTTCCACGGCATCACGCCGAGCAGCGCGCCGATCGGCTCCTTGGTGATCACCGCGTTGCCGCCCTTGATGGTCAGCGGCTCGTCGGCGAGCAGGGCCGGGCCCTGCTCGGCGTAGTACTTGAAGATGTCGACGACGATGCCGACCTCGCCGCGGCCCTCGTTGATCCGTTTGCCCATCTCCAGCGTCATGATCGCCGCCAGTTCGTCGGCCCGCTCGGCGAACAGCTCCGCGGCCCGCGCGACGATCGCGGCCCGCTCGGCCACCGGCCGCTGCCGCCAGGCCGAGAACCCGGTGTGCACCCGCTCGATCGCGGCCCGGACCTGCTCGTCGCTGGCGTTCTCGATCTCCTCGACCAGTTCACCCGTCGCCGGGTCTGTGACTGAGTACATGGGAACGAGTCCTCCGTTCTCTACGACAGTGCGCAAGAGCACAGGCTAACGGCTCCAGTACATACTGTATACAGTCGTCTCATCTCTCACCCGGCTGTCCGGCGATTGGTAAGACAGGGGAAAACCGTCGGATCACTACTGTTCGCCAGTGGCTCCAACGGGGCATGCTTGGGCAGGAAATGCCCGGCGGCGCGGCCGTCGGGGTAAGTCCCCGCCCATCGTCGATCGGATACCGCCCGTGCCCGTTCAACGGAAGTCCCGTCCTGTCCTGCGGCTGGTGACCGTGCTCGCCGCAGCGGCCGTCGCCGCCGTGGCCATCGCGTCCCCCGCGCCGGCCACCGTCGCCGACCAACCCGATCCCGCCAACGCCTGGCAGTTCGACCACTGGCCGCAGCAGCAGCCGTGGCAGCAGTCGCAGCCGGCGCCTGCGGCCAACCGCCTGGCCGGTCCGGCCAGCGGCACCGGGAACTTCGGTGCCCCTATCGACCCGCAGAACTGGGAGAACCCCGACCACATGACGTGGTCGGACTACAAGAAGCCGCCCGGCACCAACTGGGCCGACCCGTCGAAGACCGGTACGGACCGGACGTTCAAGGGCGCGCTCGTCCTGGTCGACTACCCGGACAAGGACTTCGTCGTCACCCAGCCGAAGAACTCGACACCGTTCGGCAACCCGAGCGCCGAGGCCAACGGCGTACCGCGTGATCAGGTCGCGCAGTTCTACCACGACTTCCTCAACAAGCCCGGCACGCTCAACCGCGGCCACACGCTGCACGAGTACTGGATGGAGGACTCCGGCGGCCGGTACGGCGTGGAGCTCGACGCCTTCGGCCCGTACAAGATGCCCGGCAAGTCGTACGAGTACGCGATGGAGTTCCAGAGCGACGAGGACTGCCCGGCCGGCTCCGACTGCTCGAAGGACATCCGCGCCGACGGCCGTGCTGCCTGGGTCGCCGATCAGGGCGTCGAGGTCCCGGCCGGGTTCGACTTCGTGTTCTTCCTCAGCGCCGGTCAGGACGAGTCGTCCACCTGGCAGGAGTTCGGGATGATGAAGTTCCCGACCAAGGAGGACGTCACCGAGGAGTTCGGCGGACCGGTCCCCGAGCAGCGCAACTGGTCCGACACCCGGTACGTCGACTGGACGTCGTGGCAGGCCGGTTCGTCGATCTGGCCGAACGCCGGCGGCGGTTCGTCGACGCAGGCCGAGAGCTCCGGCATGGGCGTCTTCGCGCACGAGTTCAGCCACATCCTCGGCATCGGTGACAACTACAACAACCCGTACGGCGTACCAGCCCGCCGCGCCTACACCGGCATCTGGGAGATGCTCAGCCGCGGCAGCTTCAACGGCCCGGGTGGTCCCCACAGCCGGTGGATGATCCCCGCGACCGGTGGCGCGTCGATGGGCGCGCAACACATGCTGCGCAACAAGATCAAGCTCGCGATGGTCGACGAGCAGAACGTACTCCGGCTCGACCGGGCCGCACTCGCGCAGTCCGGCGTCGTCGTCGCGGATGTGACCGCGCGGGTCGCGCAGCCGGGTCCGACCGGTCTGTCGGGCGTCAACATCACGCTCGGCGGCGGTGACCTCGCGCCTGCGTGCAACACCAACACCGACCCGCTGTGCGACGGCCGCGGCTACCAGAACTACACGCTCGAGGTCGTGGACCGGATGGGCACGGACTCGTTCACGCCGGACTCCGGCGTACTGCTGGCCAAGACGAAGGACCAGGACCGCGCGCCGTTCGAGTGGGTGATCGACGCCAACCCGCAGGACATCAACATGACCGACTACGTCCTGCCCGACGGCACCAAGGTCCCGATCACGATCGGCGACTACCGTCAGCTGTCCGACGCGCTGTTCCACGCCGGCACGAACTCCGGCAGCGAGTACGAGTACGTCGACGAGGCGAACCGGCTGCACTTCTACGTCACCAACGTGAAGCGTGACAAGAAGGGCATCCTGTCCTACACCGTCGCCGTCCGCTCCCTCGACGGCAACGGTCCCGCCAAGCGCGGCGTACGGCTTCTCCCGACGGTCGGCCTGCCGGCCCGCAGCGGCGTCGCGACCTGCAACTTCCCGCTCACCAACACCGGCAAGGCGACCGCTCCGCAGGGCCAGCACCCCGAGGACGTCAGCAAGTACCTGAACAGCGACGTCTACCGCCTCACCGCCAAGATCGAGGGCCGCGGCTGGTCGGTCAACCTCCCCAACGCCCTCACCACCGCCAAGGCCGGCGCCAGCGTCGCCGTCCCCGTCCAGGCCAAGTACGACGGCCGCTCAGCCTCCCTGGCCAAGGTCACCCTGACCGCGGTCTCCGAGTCCGACCCCACGAAGAAGGCCACCACGAGCTGCGTGGCACTGGCCAAGTAGCACTGCGCTGAGGCCGGGCGGGGATCCCCGCCCGGCCTTTCTCTGCCGGGTGCCGTCAGGAATCTTTGACATGATGTCCGGTGTGCTTTACCTTCGGGGTGTCAAAGATCTTTTACTCAGGGGGTCGTGGTGGCGTTTCAGGAGAAGCGGGCCTGGGTGTTCGTCAGCGTGTCGGTGATCGGGTACGTCGTGTACGCGCTGGTGGTGTTGCGCAGGGTCGACAGGGACTGGGGCGACACGCCGTACGTCGGGGCGATGCTGTGGACGATCGGGGCGGCGATCGTCGCGTCGATCGTGCTGGGGATCGGGGTCGCGGCGACGACCACCCGGGACGACGGGCCGCAGATGGATCAGCGGGACCGGGAGATCGCGCGGTTCGGGGAGCAGGTGGGGCAGTCGTTCGTGGTGATCGGTGGGGTGACCGCGATGGGGCTGGCGATGCTGGAGGTCGCGTACTTCTGGATCGCGAACGCGGTGTACCTGGCGTTCTTCCTGTCGGCGGTGCTCGGGTCGGTGGCGCGGATCGTCGCCTACCGGCGGGGGCTGCCGTGGTGAAGCCGACGCGGGTGACGAACGCGATCCGCGCGTTGCGCTTCGGCCACGACGAGATGACGCAGGCCGAGCTGGCGCGGCGGATCGGGGTGACGCGGCAGACGGTGATCGCGATCGAGCAGGGCAAGTACTCCCCGTCGCTGGAGGTCGCGTTCCAGATCGCGAAGGTGTTCGGCGTACGACTCGAAGAGGTCTTTCAGTATCCAGGGGAGGAATGACCATGAGGGCAGTCGTTCAGGACCGGTACGGGCCGCCGGAGGTGCTGCGGGTCGAGGAGATCGACCGGCCGGTTGCTGGAGGCAACCAAGTGCTGGTGAAGGTGGTGGCGGCGGGCGTCGATCAGGGGACGTGGCACCTGATGGCCGGCGAGCCGAAGATGGTGCGGCTCGCGATCGGGCTGCGCGGGCCGAGGATGCGGGTCAGCGGGCGGGACGTCGCCGGGGTGGTCGAGGCGGTTGGTCCCGGCGTGACGTCGCTGGCTGTCGGTGACGAGGTCTACGGGACGTGCGAGACCGGTTCCTTCGCCGAGTACGCCGTGGGCCGCGCCGACCGGCTCACCCGCAAGCCGGCCAACCTGACCTTCGAGCAGGCGGCCGCCGTACCGGTCTCTGGTGGTACGGCGTTGCAAGGCACCCGCGGGATCCAGCCCGGAGAGCGCGTTCTCGTGCTCGGCGCGGCCGGCGGCGTCGGCTCGTACGGCGTACAGCTGGCGAAGGCCGCCGGCGCGCACGTCACCGGCGTCTCCAGTACGGCGAAACTCGACCTCGTCCGCGAACTCGGCGCCGACGAAGCCCTCGACTACACCCGCGACGAGCTGCCGGCGTCGTCGTACGACTTCATCCTGGACACGGGCGGCAACCGCTCTCTCGAGACCCTGCGGCGTTCCCTGAAACCCCAAGGCCGCGTCGTGATCATCGGCAGCGAATCCAAAGGCCCCCTCGGCGGCATGAGCCGCATCCTCTCCGCGGCCGTGCTCTCGCTCGTCATCAGCCAGAAACTCCGCGGCCTGATCAGCACCGAACGCGCCGAGGTCTACGCCGAACTCCGCGACCTGATCGAGTCCGGCAAGGTCACCCCGGCAGTCGACCGCACCTACTCACTCGACGAGGCAGCCGCCGCCATCCACCACCTCCGCGACGGCCATCCGCGCGGCAAGCTCGTGATCACCCTCTGACTCCGGACTGCCCCTGAGCGATCCCCCACTTCGCCGGAAAGCCGTTGTGGTCGCGCGGGGAGCAGGAGCAGACTCGGGCCAGGGACGGGGAACAAGCTCGGCTGGGGGCCGCTGATCAGCCGGGAGGGGCACATGATCGGCACGGATGAACCAATCAACCAGACGACTGGCGTCGTACAGGCCGAAGACCTGGTTCGGGTGTACGGCGAAGGCGACACCGCGGTCCGCGCGCTGCACGGGGTGAGTGTGCTGATCGAGCCCGGGCAACTGACGGCGGTGATGGGACCGTCCGGCTCGGGCAAGTCCACGCTGATGCACATCCTGGCGGGGCTGGACAAGCCGACGACCGGCTCGGTGCGGATCGCCGGTACCGAGATCACCACCCTCGGTGACGACGACCTGACCAAGCTGCGCCGCGAACACATCGGCTTCATCTTCCAGTTCTTCAACCTGCTGCCGATGCTGACCGCGCGCGAGAACATCCTGCTCCCGTTGACGATCGCGGGCCGACGAGCGGATCCCGAGTACTTCGGCGCCCTCGTCACGCGGGTCGGTCTCGCCGACCGGCTCACCCATCGCCCGGCCGAGCTGTCCGGTGGCCAGCAGCAACGAGTCGCGATCGCCCGCGCGCTGGTCTCGCAGCCGACCGTGGTCTTCGCCGACGAACCGACCGGCAACCTCGACTCCCGGACCAGCAAGGAGATCCTCGAACTCCTTCGGCAGTCCGTCGAGGAGTACGGGCAGACGACGGTGATGGTCACCCACGACGCCCGCGCGGCCGCGATGGCCGACCGGATCCTGTTCCTCGCCGACGGCAGGATCGTCAAGGAGACCGGGCGGATCAGCCAGCGCGACATCCTGCAGGTGATCGACACGCTGGACCTGCAGTGATCCGGTTCGCGCTGGCCGGGATGCTCAGTCGCAAACTCCGGACCGCGCTCACCGCGATCGGCGTCGTCCTGGGTGTCTCGCTGATCTCCGGCACCTACGTGCTGACCGACTCGATCACCGGCGCCTTCGACTCGATCTTCTCCGAGAACTACAAGAACACCGACGCGACCGTCACCGGCAAGACCGCGTTCGACACCACGACGGACTCCGCGGGCGGCGTCGCTCCCCCGTTCGCCGCGACCGCGCTGCCCGAGATCGAGAAGCTGCCCGAGGTCGACGCGGCCGACGGCAGCGTGTTCGGCGAGGTCCAGATGATCGGCCGCGACGGCAAGGCGATCGTCTTCGGCGGCGCGCCCAACCTCGGCTTCAGCGTCAACCCGGATCTGCCGCAGTTCAACGCGCTCACCCTGGTCGGCGGCAACTGGCCGGGGCCCGACGAGATCGTGATCGACACGCAGACCGCCGAGAAGAAGGGCTTCAAGGCCGGCGACGAGATGAGCGTCCAGGCCCGCGGCCCGGCCGAGAAGGTACGGGTCTCCGGTCTGGTCGAGTTCGGCGAGGTGTCGTCGATCGGCGGCGCGACGCTGGCCGGGTTCGACCTCGGTACGGCGCAGAAGCTGTTCGGCAAGACCGGTCAGTACGACCAGATCCTGATCTCCGCCAAGGACGGGGTGTCGCAGCAACAACTGGTCGATGCCGTCGGCAAGGTTCTTCCGGCCGGGACGCAGGTCCGTACGGCGGAGGAGCAGGCCGCCGCGGACGCCGAGGACACCAGCGGGTTCCTCGACTTCTTCCGGACCTTCCTGCTGGTGTTCGGCGGGATCGCGTTGTTCGTCGGCTCGTTCGTGATCGCGAACTCGCTGTCGATCACGATCGCCCAGCGCACCCGCGAGTTCGCGACGCTGCGGACACTCGGCGCCTCGCGCCGGCAGATCCTCGGATCGGTCGTGCTCGAAGCACTGATCACCGGCGTACTCGCGTCGATCGCCGGGCTGCTCTTCGGGCTCGCGATCGCGACCGGGCTGTTCAACCTGTTCGACGCGGTCGGGTTCACGCTGCCGAACAACGGGCTCGTGTTCCAGACCCGCACGATCGTGGTCGGACTGTTGGTCGGCATTCTCGTCACCGTGTTCGCCAGCCTACGGCCTGCGTGGCGGGCGACGCGGGTGCCGCCGATCGCCGCCGTACGGGAAGGAGCGAAGCCGATTCCGGGACGCTTCAACCGGTACCGGCCGCTCGGCGCGGCGTTGCTCGCGATCGCCGGGATCGCCCTGGTGGTGGTTGGGCTGTTCGTCGACGGGCTGCCTACGTCGACGCTGCTCGTGATGCTCGGCGGCGGTGTCCTGCTGCTGTTCGTCGGGGTCGCGCTGTTCTCGTCGCGGCTGGTCAAGCCGCTGGCGGTGGCGTCCGACCCGATCGCGCGGTGGGCCGTGGTGACCTTGACGGTGATCGCCTGGCCGGTGCTCGTGCTGTCCTGGCTGATCAAGCGCGTGTTCCGTCGTACGGCGGAGTTCCCGCGGGTCTTGCCGGACGGACCGGCGACCACGATCGGCGGGCAGAACAGCCGGCGCGATCCGGCCCGGACCGCCTCGACCGCGGCGGCGCTGATGATCGGGCTCGCGCTCGTCACGCTGGTCGCGACGCTCGGGGCCGGGATCATCAAGCCGTTCGAGGACGCCGTGGACGGCATCTTCAGCGCGGACTACGCGATCACGGCCCAGAACAACTTCAGCCCGCTGCCGCCGGACGTGGCCGCGGCCGTCGCGACGACTCCGGGCGTCTCCGCGGTGACGAGCGTGCGCGGTGGGCAGGCGTCGGCGTACGGCGAGAGGATCCAGATCACCGGGGTCGATGCTGCCGCGCCGGAGTTGCTGGCGTTCGACTGGCGGTCGGGTTCGCAGCAGTCGCTGGCCGACCTCGGGACCGACGGCGCGATCGTGGACGCGGACTACGCCGACAAGCACGCGCTCTCCGTCGGTTCGCAACTCGCGCTGACGACGGTGACCGGCAAGGCGCTGCCGCTGAAGGTGCTCGGGGTGTTCCGGCCGCCGGCCGGTGGGTCGCCGTTCGGCAACGTGACGATGTCGACGCCGACGTTCGACGCGAACAACCCGCAGCCGTTGAACGTCTACACGTTCGTCAACCTGACCGGCGGGGTCACGGCGGCGAACACGGCCGCGCTCGAGAGCGCACTGAGCACGTTCCCGAACGCCAAGGCGCTCGACCGCGACGCGTTCAAGAAGTCGCAGACCGACGGGATCAAGAGCATCCTCAACGTGCTCTACGTGTTGCTGGCGCTGTCGGTGCTGGTCAGTCTGTTCGGCATCGTCAACACGCTGGTGCTCACGGTCTTCGAGCGCACCCGCGAGCTCGGCATGCTGCGCGCGGTCGGACTGACGCGCGGGCAGGTGAAGAAGATGATCCGGCACGAGAGCGTGATCACCGCGCTGATCGGCGCCGCGATCGGCATCGTGCTCGGCCTCGGCCTGGCCCTGCTGCTCGCCGCGCGGCTGGAGGAAGTCGCCTTCGCCGTACCGGTCGGGCAGCTGATCGTCTTCGGTGTGCTGTCCATCGTCGTCGGCATCCTCGCCGCCATCTGGCCCGCCCGCCGAGCCGCGCGACTCAACCCGCTGGAGGCACTGCAGTACGAGTAGCCGCGACCTCGACGAGTTCGTCCTTCTCCCAGGCCCCGAGGATCCCTCGGGCACGACCCAGGTAGTCCGCGACCTGCTCGGGGTCCCATCCGTGGGCCTCGCGCAGGCCGGCTGCGATCCAGCGCAGGTACGCCGCACTCGGCGCGGCCGGCTCGAGGTCGGCCGCGTTCCCGTCGGTCACCGTGAACATCGGTACGCCGTCCCGCTCCCCCAGCCGCGCGATCGTCTCGTACCGGCCGGGGCCCATCACCCGCACGTCATCGACCTCGGCCAGCGCCTCGGCGATCTCCTGCGCGAAAGCGCTCCCCGGCTCTCGGTACATCTCCTGCGCGGCGACGTCGCCCAACTGCTCGGCCGTCAGCAAGTACGCGCGCCCGGCAACCACGCCGGGCGCCGTCAGTTCGTAGAACGCACGGCCACCGCCCCAGGCCGCTGACTCGCCGGAGAAGACCAGGGCTCCGGGCACCTCGACCGCGGCAACGCTTCGGGGCTCCCGCGGATCCCGGCAGCCCGGGTAGACCCGGCGCCCACCGGCCGGCTGCCCGCCGGCGAGATAGCACCGGAACCGCCCGCTCGCGAGGTTCGACCCGTAGGCGACGTACCAGACCAGGTTCACAGGCCGAAGACCCGGCGGGCGTTCCCACCCAGGAAGAGTTCGGTGGTCTCGGGATCCAACTCCAGCGCTCCCAAGCCCGAGAGCGCTTTCTCGGCGGTGATCATCGGGTAGTTCGTCCCGAACAGGACCTTCCGCCGTCCGTTCGTCCGCAGGTACGTGACCAGCTCGGGTGGATAGCGACGGACCGTGTACGCCGACGTGTCGATGTAGACGTTCGGGTACTTCGTCGCCAGCGCGACCATCTCCGCGGTCCACGGATACCCGATGTGCCCACCGACGATCGTCAGCTCGGGGAACTCGAGCGCGACATCGTCCAGGTACGGGATCGGCCGACCGGTCTCCGACGTGCGCAGCGGCCCGGTGTGGCCGACCTGCGTACAGAACGGAATCCCGAGCTCCACGCACTCGGCGTACAAGGGGTAATAGCGCCGGTCGTTCGGCGGTAAGCCCCACACCCACGGGACGATCCGGAGCGCGCGCAGCCCGCGCTCTCTCACCGCCCGTCGCAGCTCACGGACGGCCTTGACCGGCTCGCGCAGGTCGACCGAGGCGACGCCGACCAGGCGGTCCGGGTACTGCGCGACGAAGTCCGCGACCTCGTCGTTCGAGACGAGCGGTCCTTCGGGGGCGTACCAAGCACTGATCAGCCCGGTGGTCACGCCGCCGGCGTCCATCGCCTGGATCGTGCGCTCCAGGGGCAGCGCGGTCGACACCTCCTCGGTCCCGACCCACCGCCGCAGCGAGGCGAGCCAGTCCTGGGCCATCATCCGCTCGGTCGGGTGCTGCATCCACGCGTCGACGATCTCCACGGACCTCACCGTACCCACCGAGGAGCCGAACCGCCGGGATGCAATTCACTGCACGTTTAATCTTGTTAACGGACAGTTTCGCGCGTAGCGTCCTGCGCGGCGCCCGTTCACGTGCCGTCCTTCGACTGTTCGCGCAACGGGTGTCTGCGACGCAGTGCTGATGGTGAAAACTCCGATCCGACCGCCCACAAGGAGAGCAGCATGGCAGAAGTCAACCGTCGCAGGTTCCTGCAGATGGCCGGCGGCACCGCCGCCCTGGCCGCGATGTCGAGCAGTATCGAGACCGCTGCCGCGATCCCGGCGCACCGCCGGCACGGCACCATCGAGGACGTCGAGCACATCGTCGTCCTGATGCAGGAGAACCGGTCGTTCGACCACTACTTCGGCTCGCTGCAGGGCGTCCGCGGCTTCGGCGATCCCCGGCCGGTGAACCTGCCGAACGGCAAGTCGGTCTGGCACCAGTCCGACGGCGCTCGCGAGGTCCTGCCGTTCCGGCCGCAGGTGAACGACCTCGGCATGCAGTTCATCCAGGACCTCGCGCACAGCTGGGGCGACGCGCACGACGCGGTCAACAACGGCAAGTACGACCGGTGGATCCAGGCCAAGACGGCGACCACGATGGCGTACCTGACCCGCGAGGACATCCCGTTCCACTACGCGCTGGCCGACAAGTTCACGATCTGCGACGCGTACCACTGCTCGTTCATGGGCTCGACCGACCCGAACCGGTACTACCTGTGGACCGGGTACACCGGTAACGACGGGACCGGCGGTGGCCCGGTGCTCGGCAACGACGAGCTCGGCTACGACTGGACGACGTACCCCGAACGCCTGGAGCGCGCCGGCGTCTCGTGGAAGATCTACCAGGACGTCGGCGACGGTCTCGACGCGGCCGGCGGCTGGGGCTGGATCGACGACGCCTACCGCGGCAACTACGGCGACAACTCGTTGCTCTACTTCAACAAGTACCGCAACGCCCAGCCCGGGAACCCCTTGTACGACAAGGCCCGGACCGGCACGAACGTTGCCGGCGGCGACGGTCTGTTCGACCGGCTGCGCGCCGACGTGAAGGCGAACAAGCTGCCCAAGATCTCCTGGATCGCGGCGCCGGAGGCCTTCACCGAGCACCCGAACTGGCCGGCCAACTACGGCGCCTGGTACATCTCGCAGGTCCTCGACGCGCTCACCTCGAACCCCGAGGTGTGGAGCAGGACCGCCCTGTTCATCACGTACGACGAGAACGACGGCTTCTTCGACCACGTCGTCCCGCCGTTCCCGCCGTCCTCGGCCAACCAGGGCCTCTCAACCGTTGCCGTCGGCCCCGATCTGTTCGCGGGCAGCACCAAGTACGCCGCCGGCGCGTACGGGCTCGGCCAGCGCGTCCCGATGCTGGTCGTGTCGCCCTGGAGCACCGGCGGGTTCGTCAACTCCGAGGTTTCCGACCACACCTCGGTGATCCGGTTCATGGAGCGCCGGTTCGGCGTCAAGGAGCCGAACATCTCGCCCTGGCGGCGCGCGGTGTGCGGCGACCTCACCTCGGCGTTCGACTTCGGCACCGAGCAGAGCCGGCCGGCCCGGCTGCCCGACACCTCGTCGTACCAGCCGCCGGACGGCGACCGGCATCCGGACTACAAGCCGACGCCGCCAGCGGTCGGCAAGCTGCCGGTCCAGGAACGCGGTAGCCGGAAGACCAGGCCGTTGCCCTACGCACCGATCGTCGACGGCACGGTGACACCGAGCACGGGCAAGTACACGCTCTCCTTCGAGTCCGGGCCGGAGGCGGCCGCGCAGTTCCACGTCGCCGGACCGAACCGGACCGACGGGCCGTGGACCTACACGACCGGCGCCGGCAAGACGCTCGCGGACAGCTGGAACACGACGTACTCGCACGGCATCTACGACCTGGACGTGTACGGGCCGAACGGTTTCCTGCGCAGCTTCCGCGGCAAGCCGGTCCCCGGTCCGGAGGTGAAGGCCCGGCACAACGCGCGGACCGGTGACCTCGACCTGACGATCACCAACTCGTCGGCCGTCGACCACCACGTCACCGTCACCAACGCGTACGGCGGTCAGCCGAAGCAGCTGAAGGTCCGTGCCGGGACGACGGCCAAGTACACGGTCGATCTGCATCACAGCCACAGCTGGTACGACGTGGAGCTGACCAGCACCGCCGACGACGCCTGGCACCGCCGCCTCGCCGGCCACGTGGAAACCGGCAAGCCAAGCCTGTCCGACCCGGGCATCCACACCCGCTGACCCGAACCCGCCGCACAGTCCCAACTCTGTGCGGCGGGTTCGCTCTTCCTACGGATTCACCAGCGGCCCCAGGTCATGCCGCGACCGGATCTTCAGCTTCCGCATCGCATTGGTCAGATGGTCCTCGACCGTGCTCACCGACACCGACAGCTCCGCCGCGATCCGGCTGTTGCTGAACCCGCGCGCCGCCAGCCGCGCGACCTCCGTCTCCCGCGGAGAGAGCGCGTTCCCGTACCCACGCCTCCCCCGCCGCGACGTCACGGCAAACCCCGCCTCACGCAAGGCATCCCGGCACCGCCGCGCGTCCCATCGTGCCCCGAACTTCTCGTACGTCGCCGCCAGCGCGACCAACTGCGCCGACTCCCCTTCGTCGAGCGCCCGCCGTGCCTTCTCCTCCAGCGCCAGACACTCGTCGTACGGCCGTCCGATCGCCCGGTACGCCGCTGCCGCCTCGTCGAACCCGAGATCACCGACCACGAACGCCCGCACCAGCTTGCCTGCGGCAACAGACGCCGGAGCGTCCCGCCCGACCAGCCCGGCCTCGAACTCGGTCAGCAACCCGACCGCATCCTCCCGCCGCCCCACCGCATCCAGCGCCAGACACGTCGTCGCGACGAACTCACTCGCCCACGCCCACCCGTCCTTACGCCGTACGACCTCCACGAACTCTTCGATCGCCTCCAGCGCCGCGCCACCCTGCTCAGCCGCAAGATGCAACCGCCCCACCGTCGCCAACGCCGCCGCCCGCACCGGCAGCTCCCCGCCGACGGACAGCAACAGATCCTTGGCCCCGGCAGCATCCCCTTGAGCCAGCCGCATCCGCCCGCTGATCAGATCAAGCTCCGCCTGTACCAGCGGCGCCGACTCCCCCACGGCCCTTGCCCTCAGCAACCTCTCCGGCAACAACTCCCAGTCCCCGGCAAGCCACGCCTGCCACAACCGAGTCCCCACTCCCGCCGGCAACGCCGCACTCTGCCGATCGTGCCCGAGCCACAAGAGGCCGCGCGCCGAGTACGCCGACTCGTCCACCTCCGACAGGTCCCCCAGGGCCACCCCCAACCGCCCCCGGTTCCGCCGCGCCATCGCCCGCGCATCCCCGGCGTGCCCGTCACCGTCCGCACCACGCCCACCGCCGACGAGCCGGCCATCCTCCCCCAGCAACCGCGACGCCCGGTGCATCCACGCCCGATGCTCGGCGATCTCCTCCATCCCCGACGTCGGCACCGCCAGCGCCGACATCGCCCAGGCCGCGCTCGCCGGATCATCACCCAACTCCGCGACCGCCGCCGCGAGCTCGCGTCGCGCCGTACCGAACTCCCCCGCGCGATCGTGCAGCAAAACCCCCAGCGCCAACCGCAGCCGCCCCCGATCGGCGCTCGGCTCCAGCGCCTCGTCCAGCACCATCCGGATCGCGACCACCGCCTCCGACCACAGCGACGACTCGACCGCCGCATGCCCGAGCCGCGTCGCCAACCGCGCCCGGTCCGTCCACGGCAGCACCTCGACCCGCAGCATCTCCAGCAACTGCGAGATCGCGCTCTCCGCCTCTCCCGCCGCGACCAACTGCCCGGCAGCGAGCTCGGCCTGCGCCAACCACACGTCGATCAACCCACCCCGCCGCGAGTGATCCGCGATCCGCGCGTGTGCCCCCGGCTCGCGCGCAGCCAAAGCCTCAGCCGCCCGCCGATGCAGCCGCCGCAGCTCGTCCGGCGGGATCGTCTCGTACACCGCCCTCTGCGCCAACGCATGCCGCAGGTCGTACAGCCCCGGCCGCACCTGCCCGAGCAACCCCCGCGCCAACCCGACGTCGACCGCCTCGGTCAACTCCATCCCGTTGACCTCGGCAACCGCTCCGATCAGGCTGTCCGACGCCGGCGAGTCCAGTACGGCGGCCGCCCACACCACCCGCCGGCAGGCGTCCGACACCTGCTCGAGCTTGATCGTCACCGAAGCCCGCAACGCCATCGGCGCCCGCGTCTCCGCGAGAGCGCGCTCCACCGCCGAGATCAGCCCGTCCGGCCCTACCGGCGCGTCCCGCAGGAACTCCTCGACGACGAACGGCAACCCACCCGTCCGCTCGAACAACTCGTCGGCCAGTGCCTCAGGCAACGCGTCCACACCAAGCAGCTGCGTAGCCATCTCCCGTACGGCGGCCGCCTGCAACGGCTGCACCCGCACTTCCGCCGTCCGCGTCCCGGCCCGGACGCATCCCGCGAGCGCCGTGATCTCCCCCACCGACCGCAGGTCCTCCGGCCGATAGGTCCCGACCAGCCGAACCTCCCGCGGCAGCCGGCTCGCGAGAAACCGCAGCAGCTGCAACGTCCCTCGGTCGGCCCAGTGCAGGTCCTCCACGAACAACACCGCCGGCCCGAGCGACCCGAGCACCTCAGTCACCCGTGCGAACACCGAGTGCCGCATCCCCGGCACCAGCTCACCACGCCACGGCGTACCGGTGCCCGGTCGCGCGTCCAGCACCGGAGCCAGCGCCTCGAGCACAGGCGTCAGCGGCGCCTGATCCTGCACCGGATGACACTGACCCGTCAGCCAGCGCGCCGGGTGGTCCCGCGCGACCTCGGCGACGAGCCGGCTCTTGCCGCTTCCCGCCTCGCCGACCACCAGCACCAGACTCGGCGCCGCCGCGAGCACGGCCTTGAGCAGCCGCGTCTCGCGTTCCCTACCGACCACCCGCGGACCCTCCGGCCGGTCCCCACTCGCCGTACGCACCGCCACTCGCCTAGTACGTCCCCGCCGGGTAGCCGGTGGCCACCCTCCGTGTCCGTACGCCGCTTCGGTGGCCGTTTGTTTCGTTCAAACTACTCTCAGTCAACCGCATCACGCACATAGTGTGACCGCTCCCTGTTTCCGAGCCCCGCCGACCCCCAGTCGAACTGAGCCGGTTTCATCTTCAATCTCCCCACTCACCACTCGTCTCACGCGACCCGATCGCACGTCCCCCTCGGGGGCATCCAGGCGCAAGTCCCCGAAATGCCGAAACCAGCAGGTGACGGCACCGGCGCTGGCCACTCGCCGACATGGCCGGCCGCCGCGGTCCCGCCGGGTGACGTCGCTGAAACGTCCCGCCGCGGCCGGCGGAAGTTCGCACGCGAGGATTTCCGACCTGCTCCATCGCCGGCGATCTCGCTCGGTGGCCGGCGGGGCGCGCCCACCCCGCGCTGTGCGGACGCTCCCTGCGCGGCCTGCTCATCGGCGCATTCGGCGTTGGGCGGCCATGGCGGCTCCGCTGCTGAGGATGACCAGGAGGGTTGCCATCGACCAGCGGCGCAACACCTGCACCGTGCGGTCGTCCTCCTTCGGGACTGCTGCCATCCGTGGCGCGATGCTGATCACCGGTGGGGTCACCTCAGGCGGCTTCGGCCTGGGGTTTGGTCGTGGGGTCAGGGTTGGCACCGGAGGTGGCGGCAGTTCGATCGCCTGGGTTGGGGTGGGAGTTGGTGTCGGCGTCGGCCGGGGCGTGGGTGTAGGAGTCGCCGCGGGAGGCCTGGGTGTTGGCGGGCGAGGGACCGGCGGCCGGACGGTTGGTGGGGCCGGCGGCTTGGGGGTCGCCTTCGGTGGGCGTGGGGTCGGCCTCGGCGTCGGAGATGGAGGCGGTGGGGGCGGCGGCGGAGGCGGGGGTGGCGGCGGCGGAGGTGCTTGCTGGAGGCAACCAGCTGAGTCGCTGGTCCAGGCCGACGGCAGCGCGCTCACCTCGCGGGCGTCCCCGGAGAGCGTGATCCGGACGATCCGGCTCTTCAGCCCGGGGTGCGTGTGGACGGCGTACAAGGTCTTCCCCGACATCACCACCGAGCTGTACGACGCGATCGACGGCACGCCGCGGACGGTGGCGACCGCGCGCATCACCCCGCTGCCCGGATCGATGCTGACCACCTTCGCCGGCCCGATCCCCAGCGTGGACACGCCGTACAGCAACCCGCTCGACGAGTCGACCGCGAAGTCGTCGAGCGTCAGTGTCCCGATCAGGGTCTTGAGCCGGACGACCCGCAGCACACTCTTGTACGTCGGGCTGCCGGGGTCGATGTCCATCGTGTAGAGCCGGAGCGCGTCCCGCAGGTAGAGCCGGTTGCCGGAGACCGCGCCCGCCACCGGATCCGCGATCCCGCCGACCCCGCGGCGGACCTCGCCGAGATCGGTGACAGTCCCCCGCCGGGTGATCGACACCAGATGCGGCTTCCGGTGCAACCATCCGTGCCGATCCCGTGAGGCGATCCCGTAGACCAGGTCCCGCGAACGGGAGTACCCCATCGCGTCGACCTGGTAGTTGAGCTTCCCCAACTCGCTGATCCGCCCCGACGGCAGGTCCACCCGCCGCAACCGGGACAGCGAAGTCGGCCCACTCGAGTCCACCTGCAGCACCGAGCACGAAGCGTCAGCCGACGACTCCTCCACCACCAACACAGCAGGCGCCACCGCAAGCCCACCGGCTACTACCAGAGCCCCACCCCGCCGAAGCATTCGCACTCACCCTCCGCGGCTGAGGCGCGACAACGCGGCGACGAACGCATCAGGCCCGATGTTCGCTCCGCCGCTGAACGGGTTCTGCAGTTGGTAGATCGCGAACAGCAGCAGCGCGATCGCGCCGGACAGCATCGACACGATCACGGCGTACGAGTAGACGCCCGGCCCGCCGAACATGAACATCAGGCCGATCGACATCACGCTCCCGACCAGGATCGCGAACCACACCACCGCACTCACCCCGCTCCCGGCGGAGTTCAGCCGCACCTGCCTCGCCTGGTACACGTTCCAGAGCTGGTTCGACGCCTCGACCCGGCTGTCCTCCTCGCGGTCGGACTTGGTCGGAACGCGCTCGATCTCGTTCTGCAGCTGGGTCAGCAGCTCCCAGCCCCGGTCGTTCACCGGCGTACCGGACCGCAGGTCCGGCCACTCCTTCTCGGCGACCTCCGTGGCGTAGGCCCGCGTCAGCTCACCGATCTTCGTGCGCGCCGGCTCGGCCAGCGAGTCGCTCGCCCACTGGACCGCGACCAGCGAGTTCGCTTCCTGGTAGTTGTTCTCGTCGGCGCTGTCGGTCGCGTCGAACAGCGAGATCAGTACGAACGCCGCGACCACGACGTTCACTCCACCGACGATCGTGAACACCTGCCCGGCGACCTCGTTGTTCGCCTCCCGGCCGAACTTCTGCCGGGCCTTGCGCAGGATCACCGCCAGTACGGCGGTCACGATCATCAGCCCGATCACCCAGAACAGACCACTGAAGGTCATCGTCATTCCTGTGCTCCCCACTCACGCCCGAGCGCCTCCTCGAGCAGTGCCTCGACGATCCGGCTTTCCGGCACCGTCCGGACCACCTCACCCCGGACGAAGATCTGGCCTTTCCCGTTGCCCGACGAGACCCCGAGATCGGCCTCGCGAGCTTCTCCGGGCCCGTTCACGACGCAGCCCATGACGGCCACCCGCAACGGCACCGGGAACCCTTCGAAAGCCGCCGCGACCTTCTCGGTCAGCGTGTACACGTCGACCTGCGCCCGCCCGCACGACGGGCACGAGACGATCTCCAAGGTCCGCGGCCGCAACCCCAACGACTCGAGGATCTGCGAGCCGACCTTGACCTCCTCGACCACCGGCGCGGACAGCGAGACCCGGATCGTGTCTCCGATGCCTTCGGCAAGCAGTACGCCGAACCCAACCGCCGACTTGACGGTCCCCTGCAGCAACGGCCCGGCCTCGGTCACACCGAGATGCAGCGGGTAGTCGCAACGCCGGGCCAGTTCCCGGTACGCCGCGATCATCACCAACGGGTCGTGATGCTTCACCGAGATCTTCAACGCCTGGTACCCGTGCTCCTCGAACAGCGAGCACTCCCACAACGCCGACTCGACCAGCGCCGCGGCCGTCGCCTTGCCGTGCTTGGCCAGCAACCGCTGATCCAGCGACCCCGCGTTCACCCCGATCCGGATCGGCACACCGGCCGCCGACGCCGCACGGGCGATCCCCGCCACCTGGTCGTCGAACCGACGGATGTTGCCCGGGTTCACCCGGACGCCGGCGCAGCCCGCGTCGATCGCGGCGTACACGTACTTGGGCTGGAAGTGGATGTCCGCGATCACCGGCAACTGCGACCGGGCAGCGATCGCGGGCAGCGCGTCCGCATCGTCCTGCGACGGTACGGCGACCCGCACGATCTGGCAGCCGGCCGCGGTCAGCTCGGCGATCTGCTGCAGCGTCGCGTTCACGTCGGCGGTCGGCGTCGTCGTCATCGACTGCACCGACACCGGCGCTCCACCGCCGACCGGCACCGACCCGACCATCACCTGCCGCGACTTCCGCCGTACGACGGGAAGCGGCGGCATCCCCAGCGAGACCGCGGTCACGGGTTCCTCACCGCCACCGGCAGCGTGAAGTGGATCGTCTCCTGGGCGACTTCCCGCTCGACCACCTCGACCGGACCGCGTTCACGCAGCGCCGCGATCACACCCTCGACCAGCCGCGGCGGCGCCGACGCTCCCGCGGTCAGCCCGATCACCTCGACGCCGTCCAGCCACTCCTCCCGGACGCCGGAAGCGTCGTCGATCAGGTACGCCGGAGTGCCCCGGCGTTCGGCGAGCTCGACCAGGCGCACCGAGTTGGACGAGTTCACCGACCCGACCACGAGAACGAGATCGGCCTCCTCGGAGAGCGCTCCCAGCGCCTCCTGCCGGTTGGTGGTCGCGTAACAGATGTCCGCGGAGTCCGGCCCCCGCAATCCCTTGAACTTGTTGCGCAGGGCATCGAGGATCGCCGTCGTCTCGTCGACCGCCAAGGTGGTCTGGGTCAGGTAGGAGACCCGCGTCGGATCGTCGACCTCCAAGGCCGCGACGTCCTCGACACTCTCCACCAGCACCGTCTGTTCCAGGGCTTCCCCCATCGTCCCCTCGACCTCCTCGTGACCGGCGTGCCCGATCAGTACGACGGTGTCGCCGCGCGCCGCGTACCGGCGGGCCTCGGCGTGCACCTTCGTCACCAGCGGGCAGGTCGCGTCGACCACGTCCAGTCCGCGCCGCTCCCCCTCGGCGCGGACCGCGGGCGCCACCCCGTGGGCGGAGAACACGACCGTCGCGCCGTCCGGGACCTCGTCCAGTTCCTCGACGAAGACGGCGCCACGGCTCTCCAGGTCGGCCACGACATGCTTGTTGTGGACGATCTGCTTACGTACGTAGACCGGCGGCCGCCGCTGCTCCAGCAGCACCTCCACGATCTCGATCGCCCGCTCCACCCCGGCACAGAACGACCGCGGTGACGCCAGCAACACAGTCCTCTTCCGCATAGCTCCCCCCAACTCATCGGTCCCGGCGGGTCGCCAATCGCGCCAGCCGCTCCAGGTCGTCCGCCGGCCGCCCGGTCGCCGCCGACCGGAGTTCCCCCAGGGCCGCGGTGAGCAGAGCGTCGGCCTGGGCCTGGCTCTGGGCGCGCGATCCCGCTTGCTCGATCAGGTCGGCCGCGCGGACCAACTCGTCGTCGGACAGGTCGTGCGTCCCGCCGTACAGGTCGCCGAGCAGTTGCCCGGCCTCCGTGCCCGAGCTCAACGCGGCGACCACCGGCAACGACTTCTTGCGCCGTCGCAGATCGGAGTGGACCGGCTTGCCAGTGACCCGGGGATCGCCCCAGATGCCGAGCAGGTCATCGACGTACTGGTAGGCCAGACCGAGGTCCTCGCCGAACAGTCGCAAGTGATCGACCTGCTCCGGCCGCCCTCCACCGAGCAGCGCCCCGAGCGCGGTCGAGCAACCGAGCAGTGCGCCGGTCTTCAGCTGCGCCATCCGGACGCACTCGGAGAGCGCGACCTCGGTCCTGGTCTCGAAGTGCGCATCGGCCAGTTGCCCCTCGACCAGCTCCTGCACGGCCTGGCCCAGCGTCTTCGCCGCCTCGTCGGCCGAAGAGTGGCCGCTGGCAACCAGTACGTCGAACGCCAAGCTGAGCAGGGCATCCCCGGCCAGGATCGCCGGCCCGAGTCCGAAGACCGTCCACGCCGTCGGCCGGTGCCTCCGGGTCGTGTCGCAGTCCATCACGTCGTCGTGCAGCAGCGAGAAGTTGTGCACCAGCTCGACCGCGACCGCTGCCGGGACCCCGTCGGCCGCCGTACCGCCAACCGCCTGTGACGCGAGCAGGGCGAGCGCCGGGCGGAGTGCCTTCCCGCCGTCCGCGCGCGTCGGCGTACCGTCCTCGTCCTCCCAGCCGAAGTGGTAGTTGGTGATCCGCTGCGTGGCCAGCGGCATCCTTCCGACCGCTTCCCGCAGGGCCGGCTCCACCTGGTCCCGCGACCAGGCCAGCAACTGCTGAGCCGGGATCGCCGGGCTCTGCAGGCGCTGCACCGGTGGGTCCGTGGACGGACCTGTCTGTTCGACCGTTGTCATCGCAGGCTCCTCATCCGCCGAGTTCGACGTGCTCGAGAACGCCGAGGGCGTCGGGGACCAGGACCGCGGCGGAATAGTAGGTGCTGACCAGGTACGACGTCAGGGCCTTCTCGTTGATGCCCATGAACCGGGCGTTCAGGCCCGGCTCGACCTCGTCCGGCAGACCCGTCTGACGCAGGCCGATGACCCCTTCGTCCTCGAGCCCGGTCCGCATCACCAGCACCGACGTCGTGTTGTCCGCGTTGATCGGGATCTTGTTGCAGGGAAGGATCGGTACGCCACGCCAGGACTGGACGCGTTGCCCCTCGACGAGAGTGCTCTCCGGGTACACGCCGGCCTTCGTGCACTCCCGCCCGAACGCCGCGATCGCCCGCGGGTGCGCCAGCAGCACGCGGGACTTGCGGCGCCGGGTGATCAGCTCGTCGAAGTCGTCCGGGGTCGGCGGACCGCTGCGTGGGTAGAGGCACTGCTTGAAGTCCACGTTGTGCAGCAGCCCGAAGTCGCGGTTGTTGATCAGCTCGTGCTCCTGGCGTTCGCGGAGCGCCTCGATGGTCAGCCGCAACTGCTGCTCGGTCTGGTTCATCGGGTGGTTGTAGAGGTCGGACACCCGAGTGTGCACCCGCAGGATCGTCTGCGCGACGCTCAGCTCGTACTCGCGCGGCGCCGGATCGTAGTCGACGAACGTCCCCGGCAGGTCGTCCTCCAGCGCGTGCCCCGAAGCGAGCGCGATCTCCGCCTCACCGTTCTTGTTCTGGGCCGGCTGCGGCCGGGAGCGGACTTCGTCCAGGTACGCGCGCAGCGTCTCGGACCGGTCCTTCAGCTCGTCTAGCGACTGCCGGGTCAGGCGCAGCACCGTGCACCGGGTCGTCGTCCGGGCGGTGTACTCCCAGATGCTCTCCGGCGGGTCGAGGAACAGCTGCTCGCCCAGGTAGTCGCCGTCGGCCGACGTCCCGAGGTCGGTGCCGTCGCCGTACCGGCCGACGCCGACCTTGCTGATCTTGCCGTGGGCAATCAGCAGGACGTCGTCGATCCGGCTGCCGAACTCGGTCAGCGAGTAGCCCGGCTCGTACTCCTCGACGCCGAAGCGGTTCGCCAGCTCCTGCAGGAGATCCGGGTCGGCCAGCTCGCGCAGCGGCGGGAGCTCGGTCAGCTCCTGCGGGATCACCCGGACGTCGGCGCCGGTGACCGAGAAGGTGAGCCGTCCGTCGCCGATCGAGAAGCTCGTCCGGCGGTTGACCCGGTACGCGCCGCCCTTGGTTTCCACCCAGGGCAGGACCCGGAGCAGCCAGCGCGGCGAGATGCCCTGCATCTGCGGGACGGACTTGGTCGTGCTCGCCAGCTGCCGCGCCGCCGCGGTTCCCAGGCTGAGCTGCGGCTTGGCTTCGGTGTCAGACGTCGTCACAATGCACCCTCCAGTCGCTTCGCGCTAGCCGGCCGCGGGATCCGCAACGCCGACTGTCCCAACCCAGTGGTCCCGCCGAGCAGCTTGCGCGGGATGTGCAGCTGCTCGGCCTCGTCGTACCGGCCGCAGCCCTGGTGCCAGACGAGAATCCCGGACATCCAGTTCTGCAGTTCCTCGGCGTACCCGACGAGCACGCGACGGGCGTCCTCGTCGAGGTCGTAGTCGTCGAACAGCACCGGCAGATCGACCGCGACCAGTTGCTCGAACTGCCGCATCCGCGCGGTCATCAACGCGTTCACCGTCTCGAACGCCGTCGGCAGGTCGCAGTCGAGGAAGTTCCGTACGACGAGCACGCCGTTGTGCAGCTCCCCCTCGTACTGGATCTCCTTGCGGTACGAGAAGACGTCGTTCAGCAGGCACGCGTAGTCCGCGGCCGCGTTCTCCAGCGCCCGGATCGGCCGGGTCCGGTAGATCCGCGGTGGCACGGTCCGGCCGTGGCCGATCCGGCACAGGCTCATCGTCAGGTCCGACCCGAACGTGCGCCGGCGCATCTCCAGGTAGTCGACCGGGTCGGGGATCCGGTGCTGGGCCTGGTTCGCCAGCTCCCACAGCCAGCTGTCGGTCATGGAGTCGATCGCTTCCTTGAACGACGTCCGCGCCTCCGGCGTCATCGGCTCCGCGGTCCGCTGCCACAGATCCGCGAGAGCGCGTTCCAGCCCGTTCACCGGAACGATCCCGGGGTTCAGGTCCAGCGGCATCAGCGCCGACAGCCGCTGGTTCGACGCCTTCGCGCCGGCCAGGTCATGCGTTCGCCCGTAGACCACCGGGTAGTAGTCGTCGGCGTACGTCCCCCACGCCAGCCACTGCGTCGAGATGTCCAGCGCGTCCGCCTCGGCGTCCGGATGGATGCCACCCGCACACAGTGCGAGATCCGCGATCGCCAGTAGATGCCGGTCCCACACCAGGCCGTCGGTGATCCCGATCCGCTCGCCCCACTCGAGCACGTTGGCTCGCGCTCGCTCCAGGTGCGGGCTCATCTTGGCCTGGTACGGCATGTACAGCTCAGGCTGCGTGTACGGCTCCACCACCTCGTACGGGCGGTGCGTGTGCGTACGGATCCGGTACGGCGCCGACGTCACCATCGACTGCAGGATCCGGACCGCGGACGTGCCGATCCCCTTCGGCCCGTCCAGGAACGCGCTCGGCCCGAGCGTCGCCGCCTGGCCGCCGTCGTTCATGTAGCGGCTCGACCGCATGTGCCACTCGTGCCCACCGGACTGCCAGTCCTGCAGGCCCTTCACGTAGCTCAGGACGTCGAGCCGTCCCTGCGGGCTGACCGCGTGCTCCTCGAGCAACGGCGGCACCTCGGTGAGGGCCGTGTTCTCGAACTGGTGCAACCGCGAGGTGAGGATGTCGTTCACCAGGTCGGCCGCGCGCTGCGGAGAACACCCGAGAAAGCGCTCCACGACCAGTACGCCGTTGTTGAGCTCGCCCTCGGTCTCCACCTCGCGCTGGTAGGAGAACAGGTCGTTGCGCAGGTGCACCGCGTCGGAGAACGTGTCGCTGAGCACCTTCATCGGCCGCAGGTGCGCGACCTCGTCCGGGACCTCGGCTTGTACGGCGTACTCGACGAGGTTCGCCGACCACGGTGCGCCGCCGACCTTGCGGCGCATCTCGACGTACTCGATCGGGTTGGCCAGCCGGCCGGCGGTGATGTTGGACAGCTCCCACAGCGACTCGGCCAGCAACGCCTCCGTCGTGTCCACGAACCGGCGCCGCCAACCCGCCGACATCGACGGGATCGTCCGGTTCCACAGATCGGCGAGACCGCGCTCCACCGGGTTCTCCGGTGTCTCGGTGATCGGGCCCTCGACCGGCATGAACGCGTTCAGCCGGTCCAGGTAGGCCTTCGCACCGGCGGTGTCCCCGGTCTTCTTGTACAGCTCGAGGAAGTGGTCGTCGAAGTAGAACACCCACACGTACCAGTCGGTGACCAGGTCGAGCGCGGCCGCACTGGCGTCCGGATGCGTGTACGCGCAGAGCAGGGCGTAGTCGTGGGACTCGAAGTCGTGCAGGTCCCAGATCGCCTTGCCCTCCTGGGGTACGTCGATCATGTCGAACGCGTACGCCCACCCGCGGCTGTGCTCGCGGGCCTGCTCCAGGTGCGGGTTCAGCCGCGCCGGATAAGGAACGTAGAAGTCAGGGAGTTGGTACGGCTGCTTCTTGGCCCGAGGTGGTGGGCCGCCCGGCTCGTCTGTCGCGTCCCGCCCGACGCGGGAGACGAGCCGGGCGGCGGCTCCCGGTGGTGACGGCACTCTCATCTCGGGCCTAGCCCTCGCGCCCGATCTCGACGCCCTCGAGGATTCCGAGCGCGTCCGGGACGAGTACGGCGGCCGAGTAGTACGCGCTCACCAGGTAGTTGATGATCGCCTTCTCGTTGATGTTCATGAAGCGCACGGACAGCCCCGGCTCGTACTCGTCGGGCAGACCGGTCTGCTGCAGACCGACGACGCCCTGGCTGTCCTCCCCCGTGCGCATCAGCATGATCGAGCTGGTCCGGGTCTCGCTGATGCCGATCTTGTTGCACGGGAAGATCGGCACACCCCTCCAGGCCGGGACCCGGTGCCCGCCGAAGTCCACGCTGTCGGGGTAGATCCCGGCCTTCGTGCACTCCCGCCCGAACGCCGCGATCGCGCGCGGGTGGGCCAGGAAGAAGGCCGGCTCCTTCCAGACCATCCCGAGCAGCTCGTCCAGGTCGCCCGGCGTCGGCGGCCCGGTGCGGGTCGGGATCCGCATGCTCAGGTCCGCGTTGTGCAGCAGGCCGAACTCGCGGTTGTTCACCATCTCGTGCTCCTGGCGCTCGCGCAGCGCCTCGATGGTCAGCCGCAACTGCTGCTCGGTCTGGTCCATCGGGTGGTTGTAGAGATCCGCGACCCGGGTGTGCACCCGCAGCACGGTCTGCGCGACGCTCAGCTCGTACTCGCGCGGCGTCGTCTCGTAGTCGACGTACGTCCCGGGAAGCTCGGACTCGCCCTCGTGGCCCGCAGAGAGCGCGATCTCGGCCTCGCCGAACTCGTCCTGGTCGGGCTGCGGGTTCGCCCGGAAGGCCTCGATGTGCGCCCGCAGACTGTCCGACCGGCCGACCAATTCCTCGAAGGAGTCCTGGGACAGCGTCAGCAACGTACAGGGCGTGATCGCCTTGACGGTGTACTCCCAGTAGTCCTCGGACTCCAGGATCGCCCGGTAGGTGAAGTGGTCGCCGTCGGCGAGGGTCTCCAGCACCGACTCCTCGCCGTACTTGCCGGCACCGATCTTGTTCACCTTGCCGTGCGCGATCAGGCAGATCCGGTCGGCGGAGTGACCGCGCTCGACGATCACGTCGCCGGGCTGGAACTCCTGCTGCTCGAACCGGTCGGCCAGCGCGGTCAGCACCTCGACGTCGTCGAAGCTGCGCAGCAGCGCGAGCTCGCACAGTTCCTGCGGGATCACGCGGACCTCGGCACCGCTGGTGGTGAAGGTGACCCGGCCGTCGCCGACGGCGTAGCTGAGTCGCCGGTTCACCCGGTACGCGCCGCCGTTCACCTGCACCCAGGGCAGCATCTTCAGCAGCCACCGCGAGGTGATGCCCTGCATCTGCGGCTCGGACTTGGTCGTGGTCGCCAGGTTCCGCGCGGCGGCGGTCCCGAGGCTGAGTTGCGGTCGCTGCGCTTGGGCGTCGGAGGACGCCGGTTCGGTCAGGGTCACGCGGAATGCACCACCATTCGGTTGGACCGTCCGGTCGCAGCACGCAGCGCCCCGGGAACCCCGGGGTCAGGTCGGCGATCGGACGGAGGCATGCAGAAACGCATCGTGGGCAGGCGGCAGTCAACGACTCGTCGGAGAGGAGTTGACTTCCAGCCGACACCCCGCCCAGGCGTCGGCGGCAACACCGACGCGGGACGGAACTGGCCGGCGGACGACTGCTCGGGGCGCCCAGTTCGCCCCACGCTCGGCCAGTCCGGCTGGATACGAACTCACCGTAACCGAGCCCTCACCTGAGGCGTCAAGAGACGCACAGAGTGACGATCTTGCAAAGCCCTGAAGACCCCGAATTAATAGCCGCGGGACCCCGACTAAATAATATAAAAATATAAATTTTTAGATGTTTGCTTCATCGACGTCAATTCGGCCGGTCCAGCGCAGGTCGGGATCGGGTTGTGGAATCGAGTCCAGCAGCAGCCGGGTATAGGGGTGCGACGGTTCGTGCATGACGGTGTCGACGGGGCCTCGTTCAACGATTCGGCCACGATTGATCACCATCACCTGCCCACCGAGGTAGTAGACGGTCGACAGGTCGTGGGTGATGAACAGCGTCGTCATCCCGTGCTCGCGCTGGAAGTCCAGCAGGATGTCGAGGAACAGCCGGCGGACCTGGGCGTCGAGCATCGACACCGGTTCGTCGGCGATCACGAAGGCCGGCCGGAGCATGTGGATCCTTGCCAGCATCACCCGTTGCCGCTGGCCACCCGACAGCTGGTGCGGGTACCGGCCGAGCACGCGCTCGGGCTCCAGCTTCACGGCCTCGAGAGAGCGCTCGATCATCGCGAGGCCGTCGGCCTGGCTCTTGGCCAGGTCGAACTTCTTGACCGCCTTCCAGAGCACCCGATCGACGCGGTAGAAGGGGTTGAAGATCGCGTACGGGTCCTGGAAGACCGGCTGCACGTTGCGGCGGTAGTCGTCGTACTCGGCGCGGTCGAGCTTGAAGATGTCCTTGCCGCCGTACTTGATGGTGCCGCTGGTCGGCTTCTGCAGACCGAGTACGTTGCGCGCGATGGTGCTCTTGCCGCTGCCGCTCTGGCCGACCAGGCTGACCACCTGCGGCGGTTCCGGCGAGAGCGTGAAGCTCGCGTCCTCGACCGCCGTCAGGTAACCGCCGGCCGCGCCGCGCGCGTGGAACCGTTGCTGGACGCCACTGAGCTCGATCGTCTTGGTCACGATGCCCTCCTGCCGAGCCGCGGAATCGATTCGATCAGTTGCCGGGTGTACTCGTGCTTCGGCTGCTTGTAGACCTGCCGTGCGTCGCCGACCTCGACCAGCCGGCCCTCGTACATCACCGCGACCCGGTCGACCAGCTGCGCGTGCACGCCCATGTCGTGCGAGATCACCACGAGCGTGACGCCGAAGTCGCGTTGCAGGTCGACCAGGCTCTGCAGGATCACGCGCTGGATCGTCACGTCGAGCGCGGTGGTCGGCTCGTCGGCGATCACCAGGTCGGGTTCGAGCGCGACGCAGATCGCCATCAGCACGCGCTGCTTCATCCCGCCGGACAGTTCGTGCGGGTACATCCGGGCCACGTCCGGCTCCAGCCCGACCTGCGCGAGCAGCCGCGGGACCAGTTCGGAGAGCGTGCTCTTCCGTTCCGGCGCGTGCTCCAGGATGACGTCGCGGAACTGGTCGCCGATCCGCATCACCGGGTTGAGCGAGCTCATCGAGCCCTGCGGGAGATAGGAGAGCGCGCTCCAGCGCAGTACGCGCAGCTCCTCGCCGTCGACCTTCAGCAGGTCGACCGGAGAACGCCCGCGGGGACGGAAGATCGCGCTCCCCGCCGTGACCTTGCCCGGCGGCTTGAGCAGCCGGAGCAACGCGACGGCCAGCGTGCTCTTGCCGCTGCCCGACTCACCGGCGATGCCGAGGATCTCTCCCCGGCGTACGGCGAGATCGAGGCCGGAGACCGCCTTCACCTCGCCCTTGTTGGTGGAGTAGGCGACCTCGAGGCCCGAGATCTCCAGCACGACGTCGTCGTCACTCACCGGCCACTCCTCTCAGCCGCGGGTTGTAGACCTCTTCGAGCCCGATGTTGATCATGTTCAGCGCCGCGAACAGCAACGTCAGCAGCACGATCGGGACCACGAACATCGGCCAGGCGCCGAGCGTCAGCGCACCGGTGTTGATCGCGTTGAAGATGATCTGGCCCAGGTCGATCACGCCACCCGGCCCGAGCCCGATCACCTCCAGGCCGACCAGGCCGAAGATCGCGCCGAGCGCCGACGACGCGAACCCGACACCGATGAACGGCAGCAGGTTCGGCAGCAGCTCGGTGACGATGATCTCGATGTCACGGGCCTTGCTCACCCGCGCGAGGTCGACGTACGGGCGTGATCGCAGGCTGAGCACCTGGGACCGGATCGTCTTGGCCGCGAACGGCCAGCTGAAGATCGAGATCATCACGCCGACCTGGAACAGGCTGACGTTCTTCGCGTACGCCGAGAGCGCGATCAGCAGCGGGAACGTCGGGATCACCAGCAGGATCCCGGTGAAGGTGGACAGCACGCCGTCGACCCAGCCGCCCTTGTAGCCGGCCACGAACGCGACGATCACGCCGACCACGGTCGAGATCACGCCGGCGATCGCGCCGATCTGCAGCGACACCGAGGTCGCGCTGACCACCATCGCCAGCACGTCCCGGCCGAACTGGTCGGTGCCGAGCAGGTGGTCCGGCCCGGGAACGAGCCACTTCTCGTACGCCGCGAACTCGAGCGGGTCCTTGCCGTTGCCGACGGCATCGACGATGAGTGGGCTGAAGACGGCCAGCAGGATCATCGCCGCCAGCAGGGCGAGGCCGGTCGCGAGTCGGGGGCTGTGCCGGATCGTGTGTCCGGTCGCGGTCAGTAGTCTCATCGCGATCACTTCCAGTACTTGACGCGCGGGTCAAGCAGGGGCAGCAGGAGATCGAGCAGCAGGACGGCGGTCAGCACGGAGAAGATCGCCATGTCGGTCACGCCGAGGATCGTGTTGAAGTCGAGCTGCTGGATCGCCGTCACCAGCGTCGATCCCAGCCCGGGGTAGTTGAACAGCTGCTCCACCAGCACGTTGCCGTTGAAGATGAAGCCCAGCGAGATGCCGAACGCGGTGATCTGCGGCAGGTAGCAGTTGCGCAGCGCGTACCGGGTCAGGATCCGCCACGGCTTGAGGCCCTTCGCCTCGGCGTACACCAGGTAGTCCTCGCCGAGCACCGGGACCATCAACATCCGGGTGGACAGGATCCAGCTGAACGTCCCGATCAGCACGATCGACATCGCCGGCAGGAACCCGTACTTGATCACGCTCCCGATGAAGTCGAGGCTGAAGCCCGGACTGATCGTCGAGTCGTACGCCGACCGCGCGGGCAGCCAGCCCAGCGTGTAGGCGAACACGTAGACCAGGATCAGCGCGACGAAGAAGAACGGGACGTGCGAGAGCGCGATCGACAGGTTCGTGACGATCGTCGACCCGAGCTTGCCGCGCCGCCAGCCGGCGATCGCGCCGATCAGCACACCGAGCACCCAGCTGATCACCGCGGCCATCCCGAGCAGGCCGATCGTCCACGGCAGCGACCGCAGGATGACGTCCTGGGCCGGGGTCGGGTAGTTGATCAGCGACGGCCCGAGATCGCCGTGGAAGATCAGGTTCTGCATGTACTTCAGGTACTGGACGACGATGTTGCCGTCGAGGCCGAACTCGGCCTGGTAGCGCGCGATCACCTCCGTACTGGCCTGCTGGTTGTACACGTAGTTCTGCTGCAGGGTCTGGATCAGCGTCTGGATCGGGTCGCCCGGGATCAGCCGGAAGAAGAAGAACGCGATCGTCAGCGCGCCCCACAGCTCGACCAGGTACAGGCCGAACCGCCGGATCGCGTACGCCGCCAGCGGGTGCCGCGCCAGCCAGGGCCGCAGACCGCGGGAGCGAGCGCTCTCGGCGCTCTCCTCCACGACCTCGGCCGCCGGCGCGGTCGCGGTCACGCCGGGCCCTTCTGGCCGGTCGCCTTCAGCCTCCCGAGCACGAAGATGAAGTGCGACCACCAGTTCAGCGGCACCTGGTACAGGTCGTCGTCGGTCGGCCAGCCGGTCCAGAAACTGGTGTTGAAGTACGACGGGTAACCGGTCTGGATCACCGGCATCAGTGGCAGTTGCTGGAAGTAGATCTCCAGCGCCTGGTCCAGCAGCGGCTTGGCCTCGGCGCTCTTCGGGTCCAGTACGGCGAGCTTGGCCGACACCTCGTCGAGCTGCGGGTTCTTCAGCCGCTGCTTGTTCTTGCCGGCCGCGTTCTTCCCGATCGGCTGGGCCTTGTCGCTGGTCCAGTTCGTGTAGAGCTGCTGGGGATCGAACGCGAAGCCGTCCCAGTTGGAGTCCAGGTCGTACTCGCCGCGCTCGAACTTCTCACTGTGCACGGGACCGCTCAGGCTGCGCAGCGTCGCGGGGACGCCGGCCTTGGCGAGGTCGGTCTTGATCACGTTCGCGATCGCGTACTCCGGACCGTCGACCGGCGAGGCGGTGATGAACTCGAGGTTGATCTCCTTGCCCTTGTACGTGCGCTTGCCGGCCGCGTTCTTCGGCGCGATCTCGTCGAGCAGCGCGTTCGCCTTGTCCACGCTGAACTCGAACTTGTACTTCTCGGCCAGCGCGTCGTTCTTCCACGGCTCGTTGCTCGGGTAGTCGGCCCACGGGTAGATCGCGGCCGGCACCTTCACCGGCCAGATCGAGTTGCCGATCTTCTCCCGGTCGATCAGGTAGTTGATCGCCTGCCGCATCTTCGGCTCGGCGATGACGCCGCGGGCCGGATCGCAGTTCGGCCAGACGATCCGCGGGTTCGGGTCGTGGAACTGCGTGGTGACCATCGCCGGGTAGCCGGTGTTGCGCAGCTGCTTGGCGTGCTGCTCGTCGATCGAGCCCACGTCGAACTCGGCCCGCTCGAAGGCCAGCGCCGCGGAGTCCAGCTGCTTGGCCGTGCTCTGGTACACGACGTACTGCGGAGCCGGGTCGAGCTGCTCCTTGGCCCAGTACTCCGGGTTCTTCTCCCAGACGAACATCCGCTGACTGCGGATCGTCTGCTTCAGCTTGTACGGGCCGGAGCGGGTCGGCGGGTTCTCCTTGAACTTGGTCGGGTCCTGCCCCTTCCACACGTGCTCGGGCAGGATGTCGAACGCGCTCGCGATCGCCGCGATGAAGTTGTAGTGCATCCGCGGACCGGGCTTCTTCAGCTTCATCACCGCGGTCTGCGCGTCCGGTACGTCGATCGACTGCACGAACTCGGCCAGGTCACCGCCACCACCGAACAGGTCCTTGCGGTCCTTCAGGAGCAGCACGGTGAACTTGAAGTCGTTGGCGGTCAGCGGCTTGCCGTCACTCCACTTCGCCTTCGGGTCGAACTTGAACGTCAGCTGGGTGTGGTCGGGGTTGTACTCGTACCCCGTGCACAGCCACGGTTTCAGCTCGCCGTTGGCCAGGTTCAGGTAGAACATCGCCTCGCGGCAGATCGACTCGAAGCCGGCGCCGGACTGCCAGCCGTTGGGGATCATCGTGTTGAAGCTGTCGAAGACGTTGTACTCGACCTGGCCGATCACGACCGTCTGGTCGCGAGGCGTGGGGATGTTCGCCTTGCCGATCTGCACCGACTTGGTGGCCGCCGGCTGGTTGGCCGGCTTGTCGGAGTACGAACCGCCACCGCCGGAGCAGGCGGCCAACAGACCGGACAGTCCCAGGGCCGCACCTCCCCCGACCAGACTGCGGCGACTCAGCTGGTGACGTACGACCTGGGCGACGTCTTCGAACTGCGAGCGGGGAGCGTCGTTCACGATCGGATCTCCTTCGGTCCGAGGGTGCGGCTCGGCCTCAGCGCGTCTCGTCGCGCCCGGCCGGTGTGACGTAAGGCATCTCCGTTTCACTTGCTCTGGGCGGAAATCACTGCCTGGAACGTGTCTCGGACTATAAGTAGCGTTGACAACGATGGCAAGACTTTGCTGCCAGGCTTGGAGAATTCGCCGGTTTCCGCTGATCAGTCGATATACCAACCTCTGACAACGATGGCTCGCGCTCTGTGATCGTTGGGGTTTCGGCGCTGTCACACGCGGTGTCACACGGTGGGTGGGTTGCCTGGGGTCGTCAACCAGTTCTGGGGATCACCGTTCTAGGGGGAACGACGCATGACGAGTACCGCTGTCGATTTCAAGGCGATCAAGGACAAGCAGCGCGCCGGGTGGGAGACCGGGGACTACCCGCGGGTGGGCAACACGTTGCAGATCATCGCCGAGCTGCTGGTCGAGGCGGCCGACGTACGGGCCGGGCAACGCGCGCTGGACGTCGCCTGTGGTCAGGGCAACGCCGCACTCGCCGCCGCTCGCCGGTTCGCCGACGCGACCGGGATCGACTACGCCACCAACCTGCTCGAGCAGGGCCGCGAACGCGCGGCCGCCGAGCACCTGCCGGTCACCTTCACCGAGGGCGACGCCGAGAACCTGCCGGTCCCGGACGCGTCGTACGACCTCGTGCTCAGCACGGTCGGTGTGATGTTCGCGCCGGACCACCAGCGGGCCGCGGACGAGCTGGTCCGGGTCACCAAGCCCGGCGGCAAGATCGCGCTCTCCTGCTGGACGCCGAGCGGGATGGTCGGGCAGATGTTCAAGGTCGTCGGCAAGTGGGCGCCACCGCCGGCCGGCGTGAAGCCCGCGGTGCTGTGGGGCACCGAGGAGCACCTGGCCGAGCTGTTCGGCGATCGCGTCGAGTGGACCGCGCTGGAGAAGCGCGAGTACGTGTTCCGCTATCACTCGGCGGAACATTTCTCGGAGTGGTTCCGGGAGTTCTACGGCCCGATCACCAAGCTGGCGGGGAGTTTGTTGGAGTCGGACCGGGCGCAGTTCGCGGCCGAGTTGGCGGATGTACCGCGCAGCTTCAACCAGGCCGACGACGGGACGATCGCTGCCCACGCGGAGTATTTGGAGGCAGTGGGCGTACGACGCTGAGGCGGCGACGGGCGCTGGCCGGCGGGCGCCGGCGCTGGACACCGGAGGCCGGCGCCGGTGAGGTGGGGACGAGGGCCGGCGCTGGACACCGGAAGCCGGTGGCTCGCACCAACGGTGAGGTGGGGAGGGCCGGCGAGCTGCGCCGCCCCTCCTCCCCCCACCGAGCGGCGTCGCCGGAGGGGACGGTGCTGGTCGGTGACAGGGGTGGGGGCGGGGGTTCACACTGGGGCTCGGGGGGTGAGTATGGAGGGGACGATCAGGCTGCTCGGGCGGCCGGCGATCGCTTACGGGGGTGTGCCGGTGCGGGCGCCGCGGGGGCGGAAGAGCTGGGCGCTGCTCGCATACGTGCTGCTCGCGGAGCGACCGCCGGCGCGGAAACGCCTCGCGGAGATGCTGTTCGCGGATGCCGAGGACCCGCTCGGCGCGCTGCGTTGGACGTTGGCGGAGCTGCGCCGCGCGCTCGGCGTACAGGGAGCGCTCTCTGGTGATCCCGTGCTGATCGCGCTCGACGGCGTACTGACGGTGGACGTGCTGCAGGTGCTCGACGCGGCGGATCCCGCGCAGTTGCTGGAGTTCGAGGGGGAACTGCTCGAAGGTGTCGAGCTCGAGGCCTGCCCGGACTTCGAGTCCTGGTTGTCGATCGAGCGGCACCGCGTCGCGTCGGCCGTCGAGGCTCGGCTCAGGGAGGCCGCCGTCGGATTGGTCGCCGCGGGACGCGCCGAGGACGCGATTCCCTTTGCCAGTAAGGCGGTCGCGGCGAATCCTCTGGAGCAGGGCAACCACGAGCTCCTCGTCCGAAGCCTCGCGGTCTCCGGCGACCGATCAGCCGCGTTGCGGCAGGTCGCCGTCTGCGAGGACATGCTCCGCCGCGAGCTGGGGATCGAGGCATCCGCCTCTCTCCGGCAGGCGTCGACAGTCGAGCAACGGCCGACACTCGGCCTGGTCGGCAGCCGCGCGGCGGCGTTGAGCTCCTTCGAGACCGGCCGCGCGGCGGTCTCCGCGGGAGTGGTCGAGTCCGGCCTGGAGTGCCTCCGGAGAGCGGTCTCTGAGGCCGCCCGCTGCGGCGACACCGAGCTGCAAGGACGCGCGCTCGTCGCGCTCGGCGGCGCGCTCGTGCACGCGGTTCGCGGACAGGACGAGGAGGGCGCGATCACGCTGCAGGAGGCGATCCTCGTCGCCGAACGAGCCGGTGACCGCGCGACCGTCGTGACGGCGTACCGGCAACTCGGGTTCGTCGAAGTACAGGCCGGCCGCCGTACGACGGCCGAGAGCTGGCTCGCGAAAGCGGCAACCCTCGCCGAGGGCGAGGCGGAGAACGCGGCGATCCTCGGCGTCCGCGGGATGAACTCGTCGGACCTCGGCGACTATCCAGCGGCGCTGCAGCAGCTCGCGGAGTCGGCCTCGTTGGCCGGCAGCTGCGGCGACGCGCGCCAGCAGGCGTGGTCGTTGTCGATCCTCGGGCGGGCGCATCTGCTGCGCGGCGACTACAGCCAGGCGCGTGCTGTGGTCGAGCAGTCGCTCGATCTGGTCAGGCAGCAACGGTGGGTCGCGTTCCTGCCGTGGCCGCAGGCGCTGCTGGCCGAGCTCGACCTGTACGCCGGGGAGGTGGCCGCTGCGGCAGAGGGATTCGAGCAGGCCTGGGCGTTGGGGTGTCAGGTCAACGACCCTTGCTGGGAAGGGATTGCGGCGCGCGGACTCGGCCTGCTCTCTGCTGAGCGCGGGGACTATCAGGGGGTGGTGCACTGGCTCGATCAGGCGGCCCGGCGGGCCAGTCGGGAGCCGGATCGGTACCAGTGGGTCCACGCGCATGTGCTCGACACGGCAGTTGGTACGGCGCTCGATCAGGGCGACCAGGCCCGGGCTCGGACGTTGGCGGCTCAGCTGGCCGGGCTGGCCGCGCGGTGTGAACTGCGGGAGCTCGTCGTACGGGCGAATCTGCATCTTGGCCGGCTGGGCGATCCGACGGCCATCAACTCGGCGCGACGGATGGCCGCCGGGATCGACAATCCGAGACTGACCAGACTTTTCGAGGGGCTATGAGCTTTCTGCCGTTTCCCGAGCCGGACGACGCGACCTCGGCGAGCTTCGCCGCCCAGCGGGAGGAGCTCGGGTTCGTGATGAACCTGAGCCGGTTGTGGTCGTACCAGCCGGGGTTGAAGGACGGGCTGTTCGCGTTGGCCGACTCGGTCGTTCGGGAGCACGATCTCGACTTCCGGACGCGCGGCATCCTGATCGCGGCGATGGCGTCGACGCTCGGGGACACCTACTGTTCGGTTGCCTGGGGCACCAAGTTGGCCGGGGAGAGCTCCGCTGAGCATGCCGCCGCGGTGTTGAGTGGTGACGACGCTCAGCTCTCCCCCGGCGACCTCGCGCTGGTGACGTGGGCACGGAAGGTCACGCGGGATCCCAATGCGACAACGACCGAGGACCTCGAGCCGTTGCGGCAGGCCGGGTGGACCGATCGGCAGATCTTCGGGTTGACGGTCTTCGTTGCGCTGAGGCTTGCGTTCTCCACTGTCAACGACGCGCTGGGCGCTCGGCCTGATGCTGCCTATCACCACTTGGCTCCACAGGCCGTCAGGGACGTCCTTCCCACCGGACGTCCCCTCGATGCGTCTCAGCCCTGATCGAAGGTCGCGTCGATCCTCAGCTCCGACGGGCGGGTCGGGTTGCTGAGGATCGCGAGGATGACGTGCCGCTGGTCCCAGCGGCCCGCCGACCACGCGAGCGCCTTCGCGAGCCCGTTGAACGTCGCCGCGTGCGGAGCGCCGTCCTCGC
Organism: Kribbella sp. cmx-5-2; assembly: GCA_049998015.1. Classification (GTDB taxonomy): domain Bacteria; phylum Actinomycetota; class Actinomycetes; order Propionibacteriales; family Kribbellaceae; genus Kribbella. The sequence goes on along the minus strand of JAEBEC010000004.1, from coordinate 17,538 downwards.
TGACCCACCACGAGACCTCGATCCCGTCGACGGTCAGCTCCTCGTGCTCCCACCAGGTGTCCGGCACCTGCGGCACCAGCTCGCGAACGATCGCCGGTACGTCGGCCGCCGTACCGATCCCGTTGACCTTGCCCGCGGCAACTTCCCCGGCCATCGGGACCTCGAGCAGGTCGCTCAGCCCGTCGGCCACCACGCCGTACGCGACCACGAACCCGCCGAGATCCTCACGCTGCAACCACATCGGGCCATCCGCGACGACGGCATCGCCCGCGGCGACGACCCGGCTCAGCACCTCAGCGGGCCCGGCCACGTCCGCCTCGTGCTCGTCGGCTCCCGCCTGACCCAGCACCCGCACGTACTCCGGCGCCGAGTCCGGGAAGACCTTCAGCGTCCCCAACTGCTGCCAGAGACCCAGGATCGCGCTCTCCCCGATCTCCCGACCCGGCTCCGCCAGCCGGTCGAGCAACTCCCCGACCCCGTCGACATCCAGGTCGGCGACCGTTCGCACGAGCCCGACCGCGGTCCGCACCTCCGGGTCCAACCGCGCCGTCCACTCCGGTGCCGGATCGAGCAGACTCGCCAGCACCGGGTCGACCTCGGGATCCGCCCGGCCGGCCAGCGGCTCGCCGTCCTCCAGGAGTACGCGCTCTCTGATCCACCACGCCGCGTACGACGGTACGCCGAACGCCCGGTCGTCCGGCCCGACCACCCGCGGCCGATCGACCAGCGCGCGCCGCAACTCCGGCGACGTCCCGAACAGCTCCAGCACCCGCGGCCACGCGTCGTCGGTGATCCAGTCCAGATCCCGTACGGCGACCAGCTCGCCGACGGTCACGCCGTACCGCGAACCGTCCGGCGCCACGTCGTCGGCCCAGTCCTCGATCCCGTCGAGATCCGCCAGCTCCTCGGGCAGCTCGTCGAGCACGACATCGGCCGCTGCGACGACACCCAGCGAATTCAGTACGCCGACCGCGGTGAGCGCTTCGACGCCGTACCGGCCGAGCAGGTCGCGGTGGATCGGCGCGACCTCGTCCGTGTCCAGCACGGCCTCGGCCTCGGACCCGGGGATCACCAGCGCATTCGCCGGGACGAGTTCGCCGTCGGCGTCGCGCAGGACGAGGTCGGACAACCACCACAACCCGTCGGCCTGGCTCGGATCCACCGCGACAACGCCGAGCACCGCGGCGGCGATCAGCTCGGGGTCATCCGCGTCGGCTGAGTTCTCCACCGCCGCGCGGACGGCGCTGTCCTCGAGCAACGTGCGGGGAGTTGCGGGGAGCGCCCCCAGGCGCTCCAGCGTTTCGTGCGCGGCGTCCGGGTGGACTACGCGTACGCCGTACTCGCCGAAGGTCGCCAGTACGTCGCTCGGTAGCTCGCGCCCCGGCAGCAGCAACCCACGCACGCCGCGAACCAGTCGACCGTCGGCCAACGGCACGGGCAAGGTCCCCAACGCCTCACGCAGCAAGGCATCCGTGACCATCCCGGCGAGCGCGGCATACGTCTCCCGCCACCACTCCGGCGACTCCCCCGCCGCCCCCAGCTGGTCAACCACTTCGGCGAGGTCCAGGCGCCGTACGCCCAACGCCTCCAGCGCCGTCCGATCCTGCCGCCGCTCCCGCACCAGCCCAGGAACCATCGGCGCCAGCACCACCTCGAACGCCTCGTCCGCCCCCGCCACGACGACCGCGTCCCGCGGCGCCAGCAGACCGGTCCGGCCGGACTCCCGCCCCTCGCTGCCCGACCGCAGATCGGGCCCAAGGCCCACGCCGCCCGACCGCAGACCGGGCCCAAGGCCCTCGCCGCCCGACCGCAGACCGGGCCCAGGGCCCACGCCGCCGTCTTCCTTCAAGTACCGGCCCTCGAGGCCGGCCAGAATCGGCGTCACAGGCAACACCTTCATGATCTCCTCGCGGAGAGCACCATCCAAGGGCCCAGCAGCCAGTCCGGTCGGCACCAACGGGAGGATGTCCGCACCCACCTCCGCCTGCCTCTGCAGCAACCGCGCATAAGCCTGCGCCGCCTTCTCCACCAGGTGATCCGTGAGCGGGCCCTTGGCAACATGCCGCCGCGACGGATCCAGCGGAAAGGTTGCCAACAGCAACACCGGCAGCGACAACGCCTCGTCGGTCGGCGTCGGCGCGAAGACAGTCCGCGGCACGTCGGTCTCGCCGGACCGCGGCAACGCCCACAGCACCGACCAGTACGGCCGCGCACGTTCCTCGGTCGGGCGATCCGCCAGCAACCGCTCCCTCGCGTCCTCGTCGAGCACGCCCGCAGCCCGCCGTACCGTCCAGCGCTCGGTGACATCGGCGAGCACCCGCTCCTCGCCGTCGAGATCGATCTCGATCCGCTCCAACCCAGGCAGCGCGAGCAGCAGCGGATCCCCCGCGTCGGCGAGCAACCGCCGTACGAGCTCCCGCGCGGCATCGTCTCGCAGCGGCAGGATCACCGCGGTGTCGAACCCAGCCGGCGGCTCCCCCTCGGCCGCGAACGGCAGCCGCAGCACCGGCACCTGCCCATCGCGCCGCCGTACCTCCAGATCCAGCCCGTCCGACCCCAACGCCGCCACCGCGGCCGCCGTGTCCGCGCGCGAGAACCGCACCCCACCACTCCGCGACAGGATCACCGGCTCATCAGTCACCGCCAGCACCGCCGAGAACCCAACCCCGAATCGCCCCACCGCAACAGCCCGCGGATCCAACTGCCGCAGATCCCCGCCCGCACGCTCCAGGTCATCGTCCCGCTTCGCCGAAGCCCGCAGCGTCGCCAACGACTCAACCCCAGCCGCCGTCAACCCCGTGCCGGTGTTGGCAACAACCAACGTTTCCCCCCGCAACGAGAACCGCACCCGCCCCGGCACCCCGGCCCGCACCGCAGCATCCGCCGCGTTCTGCGCGAGCTCGACCACCACCCGATCCAGGTACCCCCCGAGCGCCAGATCCTCCTCGGCGTTCGCATCCTCCCGAAACCGAACCGGCGCCGCAGCCCAGCCCGCCAGCACCCGTTCCCTGATCCCGGAACTCCCGAAGTCATCACTCACGGGCGGGAGCCTATGCGCCCGGCGACCGTCGGGCGGAATTGCTGTACCGAAGTCACCGGCGACCACGTACTTTGCACGCATGGACTTTCAGGATGTGGTGCGGCGGCGGCGGATGGTTCGGCGGTACGACGTGGGGCGGGCGGTGCCGGAGGAGATCGTCGAGCGGATCCTCGACAACGCGCTGCGGGCGCCGTCGGCGGGGTTCTCGCAGGGGTTCGGGTACCTGGTGCTCGACAACCAGGACGACATCGCGCGGTTCCGGGACTCGGCGCGGCCTGAGGCGGAGCCGGAGAACTGGCTCGCGGCGAACGTCGAGACGCCGTTGCTGATCGTCGTGCACTCGAACAAGGACGCCTACCTCGACCGCTACGCCGAGCCGGACAAGGGGCACGACGACCGGTCCGAGGACTGGTGGCCGGTGCCGTACTGGGACATCGACGCGGGCATGTCGGCGCTGCTGATCCTGCAGACCGCGGTCGACGAGGGGCTCGGCGCGTGCTTCTTCGGGCTGCCGGCCGACCGGATCCCGGTGTACCGCGAGCAGTTCGGCGTACCGGACAACTTCATGCCGATCGGCGCCATCTCGATCGGCTACTCCGACGAACCGCCCCGCAACCTCAGCAAGCGCCGCAAGCCCACCGACGACCTCGTCCACCGAGGCCGCTGGACCAGCTGAGAGCGCGGTCGCCACGCGAGATCGCCTGACCCCGAGATCCCGACGAGCGCCGGCCTCCGCCTGCACACCGACCCGGCTCCTCGGCGGGGCGCTCACGGTAGGTTGGGCCGTGTGATCTCACCTGGGAGTCGGTACGTCGCGCTCGGCAGTTCCTTCGCGGCGGGGCCGGGTATCGCGCCCGTGCTGGACAAGGCCGCCGGCCGGTCGGGGCGCAACTACCCGCACCTGGTCGCCGAGCGGCTCGGGCTCGACCTGGTCGACGTCACGTACTCCGGCGCGACGACCGCGCACCTGCTCACCGACCGCCAGGACGACGCGGCCCCACAGATCGATGCCGTCGGCCCCGACACCGCGCTGGTCACGGTGACGGCCGGCGGCAACGATCTGGAGTACATCGGCGCGTTCATCCGCGGCAGCCTGATGAACACGCTCGCCAAGCCCGCCACGATCCTCGGCCGCCGCGTCGCGAACCGGATCCGCGCGCGGGTCAGCTACCTGCGCGACGACTCGGCGTACGACGCGGCCGCCGGGCAGCTCGCCGAGATCGTCCGCGAGATCCGGGATCGCGCTCCCTCGGCGCGGATCCTGCTGGTCGACTACCTCGCGGTGGTCGGGCCCGCGACCCGCCCGCGGCTCGACGTACCGCTGAACGAGGAGCAGCTCCCGAGCATCGCCCTGATGGCCGACCGCCTGGCCGGCGTCTTCGCGACGGCCGCGGAGAAGTCCGGCGCGGAACTGGTCGCGGTCTCGGGGCTGAGCAAGGAGCACGCTGTCGGCTCGGCCGAGCCGTGGACGACCGGCTTCACCGTCCGCCCACCGGCGCTCGGCGGTTTCGCGCCGTACCACCCGACCGAGGCCGGCATGGCCGCCGTCGCCGACCACGTCGTACGGCATCTCGAACGCTACTAAGTACGCTGATGACCGTGGGAGACAACGAGCCTTCCCCGCGATCCGGAGAAGCTGCGAACGAGCGTCGGCCACCTGAGGCCGGCCAGATCCGGCGCGCCGACGCTTCAGATGTCGAGCCGATCGTGCACACGCTGGTGCGCGCGTTCGAGGACTATCCGATGTCGCGGCTGGCGATCGCCGCCGACGGATACCTCGACCGGCTGGAGCGCTACTACCGGCTGTTCGTCACCGGCATCGGGCTCGAGCACGGCGTCGTCTGGACCAGCGCCGACCACAACGCCGTAGCCGTCTGGACAACACCCGGTACGCCGCGCGAGGTCTTCGCGCCGTACGCCGAGGAGTTCCGCGAGATCGCCGGAGATCGCGCTCTCCCGATGGAGGCGGTCGGTCAGGCGATGGCGATCCTCCGCCCGACCGAGCCGGTGTGGATCCTCGGCATGATCGGCGTCGACCCCGACCACCAGGGCCGGGGCCTCGGTCGCGCCGTGATCGCCCCCGGCCTGGCGCGCGCCGACGAGGAGCACGCGCCGGCGTTCCTCGAGACCCAGACCGCGACGAACGTCGCCTTCTACGAATCCCTCGGCTTCACCGTCCTCGGCGAGGCCGAACTCCCGAACGGCGGGCCGACCAACTGGGCCATGTACCGCAAACCCCAGCCCTAGCTGGTCGGACGGGCGGTGCTAGCGACGCGGACCCCACGAAGGCGACCGGTTTGTCAGGCCGGAGCCTCGCCCTCCGGGTGGACCTCGACGTTCTGGTTGGTCGGACGGCCGCCCGGGCCGGGCGCCTGCGAGATCCGGAGAGCGATCTCCAGGACGCGCTCCTCGCTGGCGACGTCGACGACCCAGTAGCCGGCCAGGACCTCCTTGGTCTCGGTGAACGGCCCGTCGGTGACGATCGGCTCGCCGTCGTCACCCGCGCGCACGTTCTTCATCCGGTCGGGCCCGGCCAGCCCGCGCCCCTCGACCATCTCGCCGGCCGCCTGCAGGTCGCGGTTGAGGTCGTCCATGTGGCCGACCATGGCCTTGACGTCGTCCTCGGTCCACTGCGTGGGCATCTCGTCCCAGCCCTGCTTGTTCGAGTGGATCAGCAGCATGTACTTCATCCCGGCTCCTTCGGATGTGGCGCCACCCCGGCGCCTGTCGTCAGCAACGTCGGAGCCACTCTCCCATTCTCGACAGGCCAAGATATTCATTGACAAGAATATTCTGGTGGGTGAATACTTCGGGCCATGGAGCAGATCGCCGCGGCACTCGGAGACAGCGCCCGCTGGCGCCTGGTCGAATTGCTGGCCGAGCGCCCCCAGTCGGTCGGTGAGCTGGCCGAGCTGACCGGGCTGCGACAGCCCCAGACGACCAAGCACCTCCAGACGCTGGCCAAGGCCGGGCTCGTAACCGTCTTCCCGCTCGGCCAGCGCCGGGTCTACGCGCTCGAGACCGAACCACTGCAGACCCTCGTACGCCGGTTGAACGAGCTCGTCGACATCACGGTTGCCCACTCGGGCGAGCGCGACGTGATCGCCCGCTACCGCGCCGCCATCGACGCGGAGACCGCGATCGCCGACCAGGACCACTGGGCCGACGGCCGGACCTTCTCGTTCGAGCGGCTGCTGCCCGCGCCGGTGGACGTCGTCTGGCAGCACTGGGTCGACCCCACGCTCCTCGCCGCATGGTGGGTGCCGCCGTCGATGAAGGTCGTCGCGTGCGGCATCGAGCCGACGGCCGGCGGCCACTCCGTCCTCGAGTACGCCGACGCCGAAGGCCGGCGGTACCGCTCCGAAGGCACCGTCCACGCCGTACGGGAACCCGAACACCTCGGATTCACCCTCTCTGTTCTCGACGCGGAGAGCGCGATCTCCTTCACCTCCGACCACGATCTGACGCTCGCCGCCGACCCGCACGGAACCCGGCTGCGACTCGACCTGCGCATCACCGAGACGACCGTCGAGGCCGTCCCGTACATCGCCGGCATCGGCACCGGCTGGGGCCAGGTGCTCGACCACCTGCTCGACGCCGTCTCTTCCGCCACCACCCCGAAGGACTGACCGACATGACCGACCGCACCATCACCGCGAACCTGGCCCTGACCCTCGACGGCCGCTACCACGGCGCCGGCGGGCCGGCCGACTTCGCCGCCATCGCGCCGTACGCGACCTCGAACGTCGCCCGGGACCAGATGAGCCGGATGTGGGAGAACGCGACCACCGCCGTACTGGGCCGGCTCAACGCCGAGGGTTTCCTCGGGTTCTGGCCCTCGGTGGCCGGCGACGAGAACGCCGACCCGCGCGACCGCGGGTACGCCAAGTGGCTGACCGACGTGGAGAAGGTCGTCTTCTCGACCACGCTGACCGCGGCGCCGTGGGAGCGCACCCGGCTGGTGAACGCGCCGGCCGCCGAGGTGCTCACCGAACTGAAGGCGAACGGCAAGGGCGACATCCTCGTCAACAGCAGTTCCAGCATCATCAAGCCGCTGCTCGCGGCCGACCTGATCGACCGGCTGTACCTGACCGTCGTGCCCGAGATCGTGGGCGGCAGCGCGCGGCTGTTCGACGACGGGCTGCCGGCGACCAAGTGGAAGCTGTCGTACCAGGAGGCCGGCGACCTCGGCGAGCTCGCGGTGGTCTACGACCGGATCCGCTGAACCGTTGCCTCAGGCCCCGACCGCCGGGATCAGAGCCAGTTCTGCCGCGACGCCTGAACGCCCAGCTGGAAACGGGTCTGGGCGCCGAGCGTCTCCTGCAGGCGGCTGATCCGGCGGGCGATGGTCCGCTCGCTGACACCGAACTCGCGCGCGATCGACTCGTCGGTCAGGCCGGCACTCAGATACGTGAGCAGCCGCTTCGTCTCCAGCGCGGGCGCGCCGATCACCTCGGTGTTCTCGGTGCCGCCGGTGATCGGGACCGAGACGCGCCACAACGCGTCGAAGATGCCGACCAGGCCGGTCAGGAACGGTGAGTGGTGCACGACCATCGCGGCGGAGTTCACGATCTCGCCGACCGTCGTACGGGCCGCGAGCAACGCCCAGCGGTCGTCCACGATGGTCAGGTTGAGCGGGATGTCCGGGAAGACGCGGGCCTGCTCGCCCGCGTCGACGCACTGCTGGACCATGCGGAGCGCGTCCGGGTCCTGCAGCACGCGGGTGCCGTAGATGACCTCGTACGTGACCCCGCGGGCGAGCGCGTCGAACAGGCCCTCGACGATCTGCGGGTTGGTCGGTGCGGCGATGTTGCCGACCGTCATCGCGCGGACCTGGTGCTCGGCGTCGACCTGGACGGAGTTGATGACCGACCGGGTGACCTCGAGCGACGGCAGCAGTTCGACGTACGTCTGCTGACCGATGCCCGCGGTCCACAGCTCGGAGAGCAAGGAAGCGCTCTCCCGCGCGAGCTCGGCCTCCTTCGTGCGACGCTGCGCGACCGCCTCCATCGCGAGGTGCGGCGGCTGCGGCAGGACCTTGTCGTCGGAGCGCTCGACCAGCCCGACCGCGGAGAGCTCGCCGAGCGGGACCTCGAGCTCGGTGCCGTGGCGCTCGACCAGATCGGCCTGGTCGAGCGCACCCCGCGCGATCAGGTCGAGGTAGATCGCCTCGGCCTGAGCTGAGATCCCCAGCGCGCGGAGTTGGTTCACCCGTCCTGTCTATCAGTTGAACGCCGCACCAACGTAGATCTCCCGAGCGGCGGGCTCAGAAGATCCGCGGCATCCGTCGTACCGGCTACTGTTCGTGACCGGCCGGTGTGAAGATGTACGGCGTGGTCGTGGTCACCGGCAGGAACCCGAGCCGCTGCAGGATCGGGGAGCTGTCGTCGGAGGCGTCGACCTGCAGGTAGCGATGCCCGAGCTCGACCGCACGAGCGGCCCGTACGGCGACCAGCGCCTTGTAGATCCCGCGGCCACGCCACTCCGCGAGCGTCGATCCGCCCCAGAGGCCGGTGAAGTCGGTGCCGGCCTTGTGCACGGCCCAGGCCGCGGAGACAACCTGACCGTCGGCCTCGGCCTCGGCCACGTAGATGTCGGTCTGGCCGGCCGCGTTCCGGCCGACCAGGTCGCCGGTGAGCCAGGACCAGTCCTCGCCCCAGACGGTCGACTCCATCGCCGCGATCTTCTCGAAGTCGCTGAGCTCGGTCGTCCGGCGGATCGTCACACCGGCGACCGCCTCACGGCCCTGCAGGCGAGCGGCGATGGTCGCGCTCTCCGCGATCACGACCGTCTCCCGCTCCTCGGGCACGAATCCGGCCTTGGTCAGCCGCTCGGGCAGGTCGGCGGGGAGGTCGTGGCCGCGCGTCTTCCACTCCATCGCCTGGCCCTTGGCGGCGAAGAAGTCCCGCTGACGCTCGATCAGCGCGTCGAGCTCGTCGCCGTCGAGGCCCTCGAGAGAGCGGTAACTCACGAACCCGCGGGTCGGGTACTCGACCCGGATCACCGGGCCGTCCGTCGTACTCGGGACGCCCGAGGTCTCGGCGCCACCGCGCAACTGGTCGTCGTACGCCGCCAACAGTTCGGCGATCTGAGCTTCTCGCGTCGTTTCCGTCACCGCAGGACTGTGACACGGCGACGGGTCGTCGCGCGCGCGATTTCCTGCACCCGCCGCCACCATCCGACCTGCACGACCGGACCGAGCTTCTGATCCTTCGTGGCTTCGTCGCTCTTGCCACCCTCGACCGTCTCCCGCACCTGATCGGCGGCGTTCTGTCGTGCGACCAGCAGGTTCAGCGGATCCATGGTCCGGCCCTCCAGTTTCGGGGCGCCGTGTGCGGCGCCTTCACTGGTACGTCGGACCCGTCGGTCGGTTCTTGACATCAGTACTGCTCGGTGGCGCTCACCAGTCTGCGCAGCAGTCCCTCGAGCACGTCCTGCTCCTTCGCGGGGAGCGTGCGCACCAGGTCCTGCTCGAGCTTCTGGATGTCGTCGATCCCGCGCTCCCAGACCGCCCGGCCGGCCTTGGTCAGCGTCGCGACCACCTTGCGCCGGTCGTCGGGATCGTGGCTGCGGTCGACGTAGCCGTGCTTCTGCAGCGCGTCGAGCCGGTTCGTCATCGCCGCCGGCGACATGCTCAGCTGCTTGGCGAGCTCGCCGGGCGTCGCCCGGTACGGCGTACCGCCACGACGCAGCATGTGCAGCGTCTTGAACTCCCACCACTGCAGCCCGTACGACGCCAGCACGGCGTCCCGCCGCCGGTCGAGGTACCGCGTCAGTACCTGCATCCGGACGAGGATCCCCTCGACCCGCGCGTCGAGATCGGCCTGCTCCCGGGACCACAGCGCAACGTGGTCGTCGATCGAGTCCTTCACCCGTCGAATTGTTCAGCCACTGAAGGTTAGTTGTCAAAACTTTCGACGTCGAAATACTCTCGCCCACATGCCCCAGACGCCGCTCGCCGCCATCCTGACCGCGGCCACCACCCTCGCCCGAGCCGCCCAGTGGGACGCCGCGCGCAATCTGCTGAACGCCACCGAAGTCACCCCGGCCGACCAGCCCCGCCTGTCCCTCGCCCTCGCCGAACTCGCCGTGGACCAGGACTTCGCCCAGTCCACCACCCACTCCCCCAGCGCCCTAGCCAAACTCACCACAGCCCTGACGACCCATCCCGATCCCGTCCTCGAGTGGGACCTGGCGCTACTCCAGCTCCGCAACGCCTACTTCACCCTGCTGGTCGCCGGCGCACGCACCGACGACGGCCTGGCCGCACAAGCCGAATCCCTCGCCGCCACCGCCCCCGACGACGCGCGCCGAGCCACGATCCTCTTCTACCGAGGCCTCATCGCCGACAACCTACTGACCCTCCCCGACGAAGCCTTCAAGCACTACACAGACTCCCTCACCCTCTGCGAGAAAACCGGCGACATCCTCCAGGCCTCCTACGCCCACCGCCACCTAGGCGACCACGCCCACACCGCCGGCAATCTCCCCGAGGCCCGACGCCACTGGCAACTCTCCACCGAACAACGCCAAGCCGCCGGCCACGTCCCCGGCACCCTCGCCCAGCAAGCCCTACTAGCCGTCCTGACCCGCGACGAAGGCAACCCCACAGCCGCAGCAGCAATCGCCACCGAAACCAACCGCTGGTCCCAACAACTCAACCTCACCTACGTCACGACCCAAACCAACGCACTACTTCACCAGCAGTAGATCGCACCCGCGTTCGGCCGCTGGTCATCATCCCGATCCCTGCACCGAACAGTCGGTCGTCACCGAAACGCGGAAACTCGCCGGGTCCGCACCGCCCTGGGATAGTTGTAACTCCTCGTAGCCGGAGTCGCCCGGGGGGACTATGACGGACACCGCGCCGGGACCTGACCACCTCGCGAACCAAGCTTCGGCCCGCGGCCGCTTTCTGCCACTGACCGTTCTGTTGATCAGTCCCGACGCGTCGATCCATGACCTGGATCTGGCTCTGCGGGAGGAACAGACCATCGATTGGTTCGCTCGCACCGCCGACGGTCAGCTCGGTGACCAGCAGGCGCAGCCAGCGCTCGACGCCCAGTTGCAGGTAGGCATCCGGCGAGCAAAGCGAGGTGTTCCGTCGTGGCGACCCTTCCTCCGTAGTCTCGGCGCCGATCTGTCCGAGGATGATGTGAGCGACACGGAGGCGCTCGTCATCGCTGTCAGGTCAGAGCAGACCGACAGCGGCGAGCAGCGCTGGGTGCTGTACTGCTTCGGTGGGATCAGCCGCTCCGTTCCCACCGACCTCATCGACAGTCGGTTCGGCATCGTGACCGCCCTGAACAAGCAATCACTTGGGGACAGCCTCGAGCCGTGGCGCACCGTGCCCGCAGACGTTCGTCGCCGCAAGCCCAGGGGTTCTCCGCGACCACACGTCCGCTATGTGCAGGCGGAGGTCCACGACGGGCACCAACACAAGATGACCGCCGTGAGTGCCGATCCATCGCCGTTGCGTGGACTCAGGTTCGATCAGGTTTCCGATCTCCTGCGGGGCCTGGCGATCCGAACCGACGACGAGCTGATGCGAGACCTGGCCGGCAACAAGGCGCTCAAGTTCTCGACCTACCTGGAGACCTTCGACGACTTCGTGGACCTCGCCGACTACCTCGTCGATCTGCGCTGCCGCGACAACTACAAGGTCGACTGGGAATGGATCGACAACATCGTGCCTGTTCCGACGCGCGCGCAGGCCGACGAGCTACTCGATCGACTGACGGATCAGATCGGCACACCTGCCGAGCCAGCAATCGACCTGATGATGCCCGAATGGGACGCTGCGGACGCCGTCGCCTCCAAGCGGTTCTTGTTCGCCCTGCCCGGCCAGCGAGGCACTCCCGCAACGGTCCTCCTGAGATGGGAGCAGGTGAGGAAATGGATCCTCGATGAGCGCGGACAGCGCGAACGCCGCAGACCTCTGCTGCGCTCCGAGCTGCGGGTCTGCGTCGAGGGCTACGAGGCCGACGTCCAGCGTGTCCAGATCGCCGAGCTGATGATCGCCGAGATGCCAGCGCCCGACGGTCAGTACATCGTCAGCGAGGGCGAGGTCTACCGGGTCGAACGCAGTTACCTCGATCGTCTCGATGCGGCGCTGGCAGAGATTCCCTGGTCCAGCTTTCCCTTCCCGCCGTACACCGGTGGCACCGAACCGGAGTACCTGAAGAACGTCGTCGAGAAGAGTGGGCGACGCGTCGCGGTGATGGACCAGAGGAACATCAATCTCGAGGGTGAGACGCCGTTCGAGCCGTGCGACATCGTCACGGACGACGGACTGCTGGTCTTCGCGAAACTCAAGGGCAAGTCGTCGTTGTTCAGTCATCTCTGTACGCAGGCAGTCAGCGCGGCGGAACTGCTGTCCAGGGTTCCTGACGCCCGTGCACAGTTTCTCGACCGCCTTGTGGAAGCCACCACCAACAGCTCAATCCTGGATTCCGTGACCGACGAGCTGGAGAAACTGGAGAGACACGAGCCTGGCGTCCGGCTGTGTCTGATGCTTCTCGGAACGTGGCGTGGCGGTAGGCCGGACGTCCGGAAGCTTCCGCTGATCTCACGCTTGATCCTGTACAAGACCGCACAGAGAATCTCTGCGGCTGGATATGTGCTGGAACTCTGCTCCCCGCCGGTTGGGCACGGCAGGCTTCCGTAGATCTCCCAGCAGGCACCTCCCTCAGCCCAAAAGACCGCAGCAAGCGACACTCTGTTCTTCTGTTCTTCTGTTCTTCTGTTCTTCTGTTCTTCAGTTCTTCAGTTCTTCAGTTCTTCAGTTCTTCAGTTCTTCAGTTCTTCAGTTCTTCAGTTCTTCAGTTCTTCAGTTCTTCAGTTCTTCAGTTCTTCAGTTCTTCAGTTCTTCAGTTCTTCTGTTCTTCAGGCGGAATCTCGTTCGACCAGGTGGGGGTCGAAGATGGTGCACTGGGGGGCCTGGCCGGGGGATTCGATTTGGTCTACCAGGAGGCGGGACATCTCGGCGGCCATCTCCTCCAACGGCTGGGCGATGGTGGTGAGGGGTGGGACCGCCGTGCTGGCCGGGGCGCTGTCGTCGAAGCCGATGACGGCTACCTCGGTGGGGACCGGGCGGCCGGCGTCTCGGAGGGCTCGGAGGGCTCCGGCGGCCATCAGGTCGTTGGCGGCGAAGACTCCGTCGAGGTCGGGGACGCGCGCCAGGAGCTGGAGCATGGCGGTTTCGCCGGAGTCCTGGGTGAAGTTGCCGTAGGCAACCGGGATGTGGGGCTGGCCGTGTCTCGCCATCCCCTGGCGGAAGCCGGTGAGGCGGTCCTGGGCGGCGGGGACATCGGTGGGCCCGGCGATCGTGACGACCTTGTGGCAGCCGCGGGAGACCAGGCGGTCGGCGGCCAGGGCGGCGCCGACCTCGTGGGCGAGGTCGACGTAGCTGATCGGGGCGTGCAGCGCGGGCCGGGCGAACAGGACCGCCGGTAGGCCCGCCTCGACGAACAGGCCGGGGAGGATGTCGTCGGCGTGGGTGGAGACGAGCAGCGCGCCGTCCGAGTCGCCGCGGCGTACGTGGTCGACCGCTTCGAGGCGGGTCGCCTCGGAGTCCGCCAGGAAGAGCGTCGGGTGTTTGCCCTTGGTGCGCAGGTGTTTGACCACTCCCCCGGTGATCCGCCCGAAGAACGGATCGCTGAGCACCTCCTCCGCCGAGCCGTCGGAACCGGACAGCACTAGGGCGAGTACGCCGGTCCGTCGTCCCGCCAGCTGCCGGGCGGCGCTGTTCGGGCGGTAGCCGATCTCGTCGACCGCCGCCAGCACCTTGCGTTGCAGCGAGAGGTCGACCGACGCCTGGCCGTTGATGACGCGGGACACCGTCGCACGCGAGACGCCCGCGACCTTGGCGACGTCTTCCAAGGTGGGCGTACGGGTTGGTGACTTCATGGCAACGGATCGTAGCTCTGTCAACGGCCGGGCCCCTGTTCTTCGTCCACAGGTACGGCGGCCCGCCCCGCGGACCGCCGTACCTCCTGAAACTCAGCGCCGGTAGACGCCGAACTCGTACAGCGAGTAGCCGAACCCGGTCCCCCGTTGGGTCCCGGTCAGCCGCACGTACCGGCCCGAGCCGGCCACGCCGAGGTCGTCGACGTCACCGTTCCCGTCGGCCGTGGTGTAGACCGGCCGCCAGTTCGAGCCGTCGTCGGACGCCTCGATCCGGTACGACCGCGCGAACGCGCCCTCCCAGATCAGCTGCAGCCGGTCGAACGACTGCACCGAACCCAGATCCACCTGGATCCACTGCGGGTCGGACCAGTCGCTGGCCCAGCGGGTCGTGTTGTTGCCGTCGGTCACGTTCGACGGCGGGTACGGCGCGCCGTTGCCGACCTGCTGGTACGACGACGCCGTCACCGGCTTGCCCCGGGCAACGTTCGTCCCGGCGACCGGCGGCGCGACGACCCGGAAGGACCGCGTCTCGATGCCCACGTTGCCCTTGCCGTCGCGCACGTAGTCGTACAGCTTCCACACGCCGAGCCGCTGCGGCACGGTCACCGTGAACGGACCGTTGCCCGACGACGGCGTCGTCACCAGCGCCCCGTTGTTGTCGATGTACTTGCCGCCCACCTTGAACTCGTGCGTCAGCGCGTCGCCGTCCGGATCGGTCACCGCGACGTTCACGGTGACAGTCCCACCGGCCGGCACATCAGTGGTCCGACTCAGGTTCATGGCGGTGATCACCGGCGGCGTGTTCCCACCGCCGCCACCGCCGTACGCCTGCCGGATCGCGTAGTACGACAGCCGCTTCTCGCCGCCCGGCGCGATGTTGAACCAGACCGCGCCGAAGTCGTTCTCGTTGCCGTAGTGGAACAGCGTCGCGCCGAGCGCGACCCCGCTGTGCCCGGTGATGCAGTTCCACGCCTGCAGGTACCCGTCGCGCTTCTGGAGGTCGGTCGGCTCGTTCGGTACGCCGTTGGCGTCGTTCGGCACCTCCCACTCACCGGCCGGCCCGCCCTCGGTCAGGATGTACGGCTTGTTGTAGCCGCCGTTGATCCAGTCCTGCTTGACCTGGCAGACGTTGCCGTACGAGTTGACCGCGAGCAGGTCGAGGTCCGGCGAGTACTGCTTGAAGTACGGCCAGGCACCGGTCCACGCGTCGGTCGAGGTGACCGGGTGGTTCGGGTCGATGGCATGAATCGCTCGCGCGCCCTCGTTGACGAACTTCGCGTACTCGATCCGCTGGGTCTCGAGCTCCGCGCCGGAGTAGCAGTTCTGCAGCCCGAGCACGGACTCGTTGCCGACGTTCCACAGCAGGACGCCGGGGTGGTCCTTGTACTCCGTGGTCCAGCGCCGGATCTCGCCGAGCATGTTCTGCTTGTACGTCGTGTCGGTCACGTAGTTGACGCAACCGCCGCTACCGGGTCCACCACCAGGTTGGAGCCAGTAGCCGGCGATCACGCGCATCCCGTTCGCGGCCGCGGAGTCGAACAGCGGCTTGGAGCTCGCGTCCGTTCCCCACGTGCGCACGGTGTTGACGCCGATCGACTTGAGCTGCGGGAGATGCTGCGGGGCGTCGGCGGCAGCCGGTCCCCAGGTCAGGCCCTTGACCTGCCAGGGCGCGCCGTTGACCAGCAGCTGCCAGTTGCCCTGGCTGCCGGCGACCTGAACGGTCCCGTTGCCCTGCGGCGGTCCGCCGGTGCCGGGCGTGCCGTGCACCTCGAACTCCCAGAGCGAGTAGCCGTAGCCGCCGACGCGCTGGGTGCCGGTCAGCCGGACGTACCGGCCGGAGCCGTTGACGGTGAGCGAGTCGGTACCGCCGTCGCCGGTCGTAGTGCTGGACAAAGGCCGCCAGGCTTGAGCGTCGTCGGAGACCTCGACCCGGTACGCCGTCGCGTACGCGGCCTCCCACCGCAGTACGACCTGACTGATCGTCGCGGCCGAGCCGAGGTCGACCTGCAGCCACTGCGGATCGCTGAAGACGCTGGACCAACGGGTGTTCAGGTCGCCGTCGACGGCGGCCGACGCCGGCGTACCGGCTCCTTCGGACGACGACGCAGTGACCGGGCGCCCCTGGGAGAGCAGAGTCGCCGCCTGGGCGGGCACGGCCTGCAGTACGGCGTTGCCGAGCAGGAGGGTGGAGGCGGCAACGGTCGCCGCGAGCAACGACCGCACCCGCCCGCGGCCTCGGACGCGGCGCCCGGGGCCGGCACGGCCGTCCGGCGGGGTGGGTGGAGTGGGGGAAATCATCGGGGAGTGCTCCTTCGCTGTGTGCGTTAGGGCGGGACAGCACAGCGACCGGGCCCCGGCGCGAGCAGCGCCGGGAAACGGTGCGCGAGAGTCAGAGAGCGCTCTCTCGCGAACTGATCGTGGAGCCAACCCGGCGGCTTGTCAACGGCTCGTTCACGCTCGGCCGGTTCCGGAACCGGGCAGCTCTTGACAGCGCGGACGGCCCGATCGACGCTGTTCCAGAGAGCGCTCTCCCGCGATTCCCAGACCGCGGGCCGCGTAGTACCCAGTTCCTGCCCACCGCCCCGCGGAATCCCCCGACAGGAGGAGATCCGTGTTCAGCAGAAGGAAGAAGATCCTGTTCGCCGGCGGCACCGCCGCCCTGACCCTCAGCGCTGTCCTCACCACCGTCGCCGGCACCCAGGCACAGGCCGACGACCTGGTCACCCACCACGAGTTCCAGGTGAACTGCACGGTCAACCACCGTGCCAACGACGACCCCATCGTGTTCCCCAACCTGCCCGGCGCGTCGCACGAGCACAGCTTCGTCGGCAACAAGACGACGAACGCGGCCACCACGCTCGACAGCCTCAACGCGCCAGGCCCCTACGCGACCACCTGTCTCAACCCCGACGACCTGTCGGCGTACTGGTGGCCGACGATGTTCCGCGGGCCCGGCACCAGCCAGCCCGTGCAGCAGACCTGGCACCAGGTCATCTACTACAAGTCGGGCATCCTCGACTACCAGGCGGTCCGGCCGTTCCCGCCGGGTCTTCGGTACGTCGTCGGCAGCCCGACCGCCACGCTCGACCAGTTCCGGACCTCACCGGGCGCGGTCGAGGGCTGGGAGTGCGGCGACAGCACGCACAACTGGGACTTCCCGTCGAACTGTCCCGCCGGGACCCAGCTCAACATCCGCTACCAGGCCCCGAGCTGCTGGAACGGACGTGACCTGGACACCCCGGACCACAAGAGCCACATGGCCTACCCGGTCAACGGCTCCTGCCCGGCCAGTCACCCGAACCCGGTGCCGATGCTGGAGTTCAAGATCGCGTTCCCCGCTGACGGGAACGTCACCGACGTCCGGCTGGCGAGCGGACGTGGTTACACCTGGCACTACGACTTCTTCAACGCCTGGGACGTCCCGACGCTGGCGGCCCTGGTGAGCCACTGCATCAACGGTGGTCTGCAGTGCAACTCGAAGGGGTTCGACCTCTACAAGCCCAACCGCGGGCAGGTCCTCGGCGACAACTACCGCTTGCCGGGACGCCCCTAGAACACCTGTGGTGCCGGGTCTGGGCAGGACCCGGCAC
>JAEBEC010000003.1:0-824684 GCA_049998015.1 Kribbella sp. cmx-5-2 | reverse complement strand
AGCGGGGGCGGCGGCGGATGCGCGGGTACGAGCGGGGGCGGCGGCGGATGCGCGGGTACGAGCGGGGGCGGCGGCGGATGCGCGGGTACGAGCGGGGGCGGCGGCGGATGCGCGGGTACGAGCGGGGCCGGGGGCGGATGCGCGGGTACGAGCGGGGCCGGGGGCGGATGCGCGGGTACGAGCGGGGCGGGGGCGAGCAAAGCCCGCGGCAGCCACGGGAGGGTGGCGGGGGTGGAGGGCGGGAAGGCCGACGGCGGCGGGGCGGGTGTGAGGCCGCCGGGAGGGGCGGGCGGGTTCCGCTCATTGGATGCTCATTCGGGGGCGGCAGGCTCAGGCGTCGTACTGGTGTTTGGTGATGGGAGTCTGATGAGTGGGATCGCAGGGTTCGGGTATCGGCGGGTGGGTGTGGCTGATGGGGTCGCGCTGAAGGTGGCGGTGGGTGGGGCTGGGAGTCCGGTCGTGTTGTTGCACGGGTTTCCTCAGACTCACCTGATGTGGCGGCAGGTGGCGGTGGAGTTGGCGGAGGATCACACGGTGATCTGCCCGGATCTGCGGGGATACGGGGACAGTGACAAGCCGGTCGAGACCAGTGAGGACATCTACTCCAAGCGGACTATGGCGGCCGATGTTGTTGCTTTGGCCAAAGAGTTGGGGCATGAGCGGTTCGCGTTGGTGGGGCACGATCGCGGAGCGCTGGTGGCGTTTCGGGCCGGGATGGATCATCCGAACGCGGTGACGCACCTGGCCAGTCTGGATGTGTTGCCGACGCTCGACATGTGGTCGGTGATGCACGGGACATCCGCTGCCGTGGGGTTTCACCTGTACTTGATGGCTCAGCCACCAGGCCTGGCGGAGACGATGATCGCCGCCAGTTCGGACGCGTTCTTCGGGTACTTCCTGGATCTGTGGGTGAAGGATCCAGCGGCGATCCCGGCGGACGTCCGTACGGCGTACCTGGAAGCCTGCCGCGCGGCGGTGCCCTCGATCGTCGCCGACTACCGGGCGAGCGCGGGCATCGACGTACGGCACGACGAGGCCGACCGAGAGGCCGGCCGAAAGCTGACCATGCCCGTCTCGGTGGTGCAGCAGGACTGGGGCAGCGCGCTGGGATTCGACGCCGCCGCACGATGGCAGGCTTGGGCGCCTGATCTCGTGCACAGCACAACGACCAGCGGCCACTTCATGGCCGAGGAGTCACCCCAGGAGATCACCGAGCTGATCAGGAACCTGATGAAGCGCTGACAGCGCGAGCCGCCTCCGGTGGGAGCGGGTACGGGCGCTCCACCGGCAGCGTCGCCCGGGCGGTCTCCAGGTCACCTGCCCGTACGGCGGTGTGGATGCGCGTGGCCAGGTCGGTGGCGTCGGTGAGACCGACGATCCACTCGTTCACGTACGAGTGCACCGCCGACCCGCTCAGACCGATCTGGATCGAGCGGTGCTCGAGCCGCTCCAGCTGCAGCGAGCGCTCCGGGTCCCACTGCACGCGCACCGACGTTCGCCGTACGCCGGCCGCCCACTCCTCGGAGCTCGCGTGGATCTTGCGGTCGAAATGACTCAGGTACGACGCGGCCAGCGCCGCGTCGAAGCCCGTGCGGGTGAGCCGGACCGCCAGCACGCGCTCCTGCCCGGGCTTGGTCGCCCAGCCGCAGCGGTACATCATCCACAGGAACGACGGCTTGATCCAGGTCATCCGGTCCGGCTTGAACGGCGGCACGAAGCGGCCGGCGGCGAGCGCCGGCTCGGCGATCTCGGGCGAGTACGCCTGGTAGACGGTCAGGCTGGTCTCGTCGAAGTCCGCGCGGACCTGCCGCGGAGGGATCTCAGGCACCCACGCAGCCTAGGGCAGGGCAAGGCGCAGCGGCCGGTCCTCGGGAGGATTCCGGCCGCTGTGCTTCTCGTAGTTATCCGGCCTGGAAGAAGGCGCCCTTGAGGTAGTCGTGCACCGCGTCCTCCGACACCCGGAACGACCGACCCACCCGCACCGCGGGCAGCTCGCCGGAGTGCACCAACCGGTACACCGTCATCTTGGACACGCGCATGGCCGTGGCGACTTCAGCCACGGTCAGGAACTTCACCTCGGCGAGCGGCTGCTCACCACCGGACTTCTTTGATGCCATAACGCACCGCACTTCCAGCACGGATCGTGCGCCGGCTTCCCCTCCGGCACCTCCGCCCGTGCATGAACCGAGCGTAGTGGCTGATGGTACGAATGGGAAAGAGGGTGTCTGGTGTGACTCGATCCCAGCCTCGTCCCAGCGCTTGACTCAGTACGTCGGATCGAGCCCGAGCAGCGGGAACGACACGTCCCGGGTCGCCTTGATCGACCGGTCCAGCCAGGTGTCGGGGTTGTACCCGCTGGCCCACGACTCGTAGGACCCGTCGTTCCCGTCGGTCATCCGCGCCGGCGCGATGCGCGCGTACCGGATCTTGACCTCCTCGCGCCACGACTCCGGGACCGCGGTCGTCGGCTCGATCGGCTGGCCCGCGACGATCGCCAGCAGGTGCGTCCACGCGCGCGGCACGACCTCGATGATCGCGTAGCCACCACCGCCGGTCGCGACCCACTTGCCCTCGCACACCTCGTGCGCCAGGTCGTGCAGAGCCGCGTACGCCGCCCGCTGGCCGTCGACCGTCTTGGTCAGGTGCGCCAGCGGGTCCTCGACGTGCGAGTCGCAGCCGTGCTGAGTCACCAGTACGTCGGGCCGGAAGGCCTTCACCACCTCCGGGACGATCGCGTGGAACGCCCGTAACCAGCCCGCGTCGCCCGTCCCCGGCGGCAACGGGATGTTGACCGCGCTCCCCTCGGCACCGGGCCCGCCGGTCTCCCCCGCCGTACCGGTGCCCGGGAAGAGCGTGGTCGGCGACTCGTGCAGGCTGACGGTGAGGACGCGCGGGTCGTCGTAGAAGACCGCCTGGACGCCGTCGCCGTGGTGGACGTCGACGTCGACGTACGCAACGCGCTCGGCGCCGTGGTCGAGCAGCCACTGGATCGCGATCGCCGGGTCGTTGTAGACGCAGAAGCCGCTGGCCTGCGCGCGCATCGCGTGGTGGAGCCCGCCGGCGATGTTCGCGGCGTGCAGGACCTCGCCCTCCCAGACCGCGCGCGCCGCCTCGACGGACGCGCCGACCACGTGGGCCGAGGCGTCGTGCATGCCCGGGAAGCAGTAGGTGTCGTCGGTCCCGAGGCCGTGGCGCAGGTCCGGTACGTCGGGATCCTGCCCCGCGCGCTTGACCGCGGCGATGTACTCCGCCGTGTGCACGGTCCGCAGCAACTCGTCGGACGCGGTCGGCGCCGGGACCACTTTCAGCTGGTCCAGCACGCCCAGGGCCCGGGCCAGCTTGACGGTCAGATCGACCCGCACCGGGCTCATCGGATGCCCGTGCCCGAAGTCGTACGCCGTCAGCTCTTCGTCGAACACCAGCATCGCCTCACCACTCATGCCCAAAACCTTAGCCCCGGCCCGGCGAACACGCCCGCCGGAGCGTTCACTTCCACCCCAACGCAACGATCAACCAGCACCACGTTGCGTTAGATTTCAAGCCGTTGCAACGAAAATGTCGCTCTTACCTGCATAAACACCACACAGCACCAACATTCTTGTTGCGCGAATCATGAACGCAACGTAGCGTTTCACCTATCAGAAACAACACCACGAGCAAGGGAAACATCATGCAGAAGTTCGCCACCACCAGCCCGATCGCCACCGTCCTCGACATCCCGGCCGGCCGGATCCAGTTCATCGCCGCCGACCGCACCGACACCACCGTCGAGGTCCTCCCGGCCGACGCCTCGAAGAGCCGGGACGTGAAGGTCGCCGAGCAGACCACGGTCGAGTACGCCGACGGCGTGCTGCGGATCGTCGCCTCGGCCAAGCACCAGATCCTCGGCAACTCCGGCTCGATCGAGGTCACCGTCCAGCTGCCGACCGGCTCGCAGGTCGAGGCGAAGGCGGCCGGCGCCGAGTTCCGCGCCGTCGGCCGGTTCGGCGACGTCGCCTTCGAGGCCGCCCAGGGCGAGCTCAAGATCGACGAGGCCGCGACCGTCCGGATCTCCACCAAGGCCGGCAACGTCTCGATCGGCCGGCTCACCGGCTCCGGCGAGATCACCACGATGCAGGGCGACCTGAAGATCGACGAGGCCGTCAGCGGCACCGTCGTCCTGGCCACCCAGTCCGGCGACATCTCGGTCGGCTCCGCGGCCTCGGCCGCCCTGGATGCCGGCACCACCGTCGGCCGGGTCCAGAACTCGCTGAAGAACAGCGGCGAGACCGACCTGACCATCAAGGCCACCACCACCCAGGGCGACATCACCGCCCACAGCCTCTGAGCAAGGACAAGCACCAGATGACCAGCACGCAGGACTACCAAGCGGCAGAGCAGTTGCTCCGCCGCCCGGCCCGCCCGGGCGAACTCGTGGTGGGCGACAAGGTCAGGCCGCAGTGGATCGACGGCGGCACCCGGTTCTGGTACGCCGTGAACACCGGCACCGAGCACCGGCTCGTCCTGGTCGACCCCACCGCGGGGACCCGCGAGACCATCACCGCGCCGCCCGCGCCCACCGCGCCGGGCAGCCCGTCCGCCAACCCGCTCGACGTCCCGTCGCCCGACGGCAAGTTCGCGGTCTCCCGCCGGGGCCACGACCTGTGGGCGGTCTCGGCCGACAGCGAGTGGGCCCTGACCACCGACGGCGAGGCCGACTACCAGTACGGCGCCGGCCCGTCGTCCACCGCCAACCCGACGCTGCTGCGCAAGCTCGGCATCCCGTACCTGCCGCCCGCGGTGGCCTGGTCGCCCGACTCGACGAAGGTCCTCACCCACCGGACCGACGAACGCAACGTGCGCCAGACCCACCTCGTCGAGGCCCGGCCCGCCGACGGCAGCGCTCCGACCGTCCACACCCAGCGATTCCCGTACGCCGGTGACGAGCACTTGCCGCTGGCCGAGCTCGTCATCCTGAATGTTGCTGACAGCAACGTCATCCGCACCCAGGCCGAGCCGCTGCAGGCGCCGGTCATGTCGCCGGTCACCGGCCAATGGGCCTGGTGGGCCGCGGACGGCTCGGCGGTCTACTACCTGAGCCGGCCGCGCGACCTGCACACCCTGACGCTGCACCGCCTCGACCCGAACACCGGCGAGGTCACCACGGTCCTCACCGAGTCCGGCGCCACCCGCGTCGAGCCCAACCAGTTCATGACCGAAGCACCGATCATCAAGACGCTGGCCGACGAGGTCCTCTGGTACTCGCAGCGCGACGGCTGGGGTCACCTCTACCGGTACGACGTCCACACCGGCGAGCTCCTCGGCCAGGTCACGCAGGGCGAGTGGGCCGTCCGCCAGATCCTGCACGTCGACGAGACCGAGCGGGTCGTGTACTTCACCGCGTCCGGTCTGGTCGCCGAGGACCCGTACCGGCGTACGGTCTGCCGGGTCGGCCTGGACGGCTCCGGCTTCGCCAAGCTCACCGACGACGACCTGGACCACATCGTCACGGTGTCGGAGAACAAGCAGTACTTCGTCGACGCCGCCTCCACGGTCGAGACCCCGCCGGTGACCAGCGTCCGCGACTGGAACGGCCGCGTCCTGGTCGAGCTCGAGCGCGCCGACATCGACAAGCTCGTCGCCACCGGCTGGACGGCGCCGGAGCGCTTCCGCGTGAAGGCCGCCGACGGCGAGACCGACATCTACGGCGTGCTGTACCGGCCGCACGGGTTCGAGTCCGACCAGCGCTACCCGATCGTCGACACGCTCTACCCCGGGCCGCAGGTCACGCGGGTCGCGCCGTGCTTCGACCCCGGTGGCATGGGTCTCGACGCGGAACCCCTTGCTGCACTGGGCTTCGTGGTGATCGCGCTCGACGGGCGCGGTACTCCCGGCCGGAGCAAGGCTTTCCACGACGCGTCGTACGGGCACATCGGTGACGCCGGCTCGCTGGACGACCACGTCGCCGCGCTGCAGCAGCTGGCTGCGACCCGGCCGTGGATGGACCTCGACCGGGTGGGTGCGTTCGGCCACTCCGGCGGCGGGTTCGCGGCGGCGCGGGCGATGTTCGACCACCCGGCGACGTACAAGGTCGGAGTGGCGATGTCCGGTTCGCACGATCCGCACTTCTTCAACGCGGGCTTCGCCGAGGCGTACGACGGCGCGGACGACCCCGAGGCCTGGATCCGTTCGTCCAACGTGCCGCTCGCGGACCGGCTCGAGGGCAAGCTGCTGCTGATCCACGGCGAGATGGACGACCAGGTCCACCCGGACCACACGCTGCGACTGGCCGACCGGTTGATCGCGGCCAACAAGGACTTCGAGCTGCTCGTCGTACCGGGTGCCGAGCACTCGTTCCTCGACTGCCTGGCCTACGTCCGCGGGCGCTGCTGGGACTTCCTGGTCCGCGAGCTGAAGGGCACGCAGCCACCCGGCTACCGCCCCGAGCCGATCGTCATCGGCCCGGAACTGTTGGCGGAGATGTTCGCCTGATCTATGCTGTGCGTGTGAACAACCTGACCTTGCAGCAGTGGTGGGCCGCCTGACGGCGGACCCCCAGCGTTCACACGCATCCAGAGGCCGCCTCGCCGAGGCGGCCTCTTCTTTTTGGAGCAGAGTGTTTGCCTTCGGACGAGGTGGCGTCTCCACCCGACCTGAAGAGGACGAACACAGATGACTTCGGTATCCGGCATCATGCCGACCGGCCGGCTGACCCTCGGCAACCACCTGGGCGCGCTGCGCCGCTTCACGGACCCGAACGGGTTCTACTTCGTCGCGAACCTGCACGCGATGACGATGCGCCACGTCCCGCGCCGACTGGCCGAGCTCACCCGCGAGACCGCGACGCTGATGCTCGCGGCCGGATCCCCCGAGGGCACGGTCTTCGTGCAGTCGGAGGTCCCCGCGCACGTGCAGCTCGGGTACCTGCTCGAGTGCACCTCGTACGTCGGGGAGCTGTCGCGGATGATCCAGTACAAGGAGAAGGGCCGCGACAAACCGATGACCCGGGTGTCGCTGTTCACCTATCCGTGCCTGATGGCGGCCGACATCCTGCTCTACGGCACCGATCGCGTCCCGGTCGGTGACGACCAGGACCAGCACGTCGAACTCGCGCGGGACGTGGCGATCCGGTTCAACCGCGAGTACGGCGAGACGTTCGTCGTCCCTGAACTGGCGAAGGCGGCGTTCGCGACCCGGATCAAGGACCTGCAGACGCCGACCGCCAAGATGAGCAAGTCCGACGTCGACGACGCGATCGGCACGATCCGGCTGCTCGACCCGCCGGACGTGATCCGCCGGCAGGTGATGAAGGCGGTGACGGACTCCGAGAACGTCGTCCGGTACGACCCGGCGGGCAAACCGGGGGTGACGAACCTGCTGGAGATCCTTGCCGCGTGCACCGACGGTGATCCGGAAGAGCTTGCCCAGGGCTACCAGGGTTACGGGGACCTGAAGACCGATGTCGCCGACGCCGTGCTGAGTGTGATCGAGCCGCTGCAGCGCCGGTACGCCGTACTGGCGTCGGATCCGGCGACCGTCGACGCGATGCTGGCCGCCGGGCGCGACCGGGCGATCGAGGCGAGCGCGCCGTTGTTGCGCTCGGCAACCACTGCGATGGGCCTGGGCACGGGACGGGTGGCCGCCGTGGTTTGAAGACGGGGGGCGGGGCAACCCGCCCCTCTCCAAGTGGTTGGATCGAAGCGTGACTGTGCAGCTGCGGGTAGCCACGTTCAACATCCGGAACTCCTCGGCGCCGGACGGCGACGACTCCTGGCCGGTACGCCGGGAGGCGACCGCCGCGGCGATCGAGGAACTGGCGGCCGACGTGGTCGGGTTGCAGGAGGTGCTGCCCGATCAGCTCGCGTACCTGCGGGAACGCTTCAGCGACTGGGAGATCGTCGGCGCCGGCCGCGACGACGGCGAGTCGGCCGGTGAGCACTCGGTGGTGATGGTCCGGCCCGGTGCGTGGACGGTCACGTCGTACGAGACGCGCTGGTTGTCGCCGACGCCGGAGAGGCCGGGATCGGTCGGGTGGGACGCGGATCTGACCCGGATCGCGACGGTGGTCCAGCTCGAGTCAGCAGGTCTGCGCGTCGGTGTGATCAACACTCACTACGACCACAGGGGAGAGACGGCCCGGGTCGAGTCGTCTCGGTTGCTCGACCGGTGGGCGACGCCGGATCAGCCGTGGATCCTGATGGGTGATCTCAACGCCGAGCCCGGTTCCCCGCCGCTGAAGGTGCTCACCGCCACGGGGTGGACCGACGCGCTGCTCGCCGACGCCGGCGGGACGTTCCACGACTTCACCGGTGAGGCCGACGAGCGCATCGACCACATCCTGGTGAAACGGCTGCACGTCGTACAGGCGTCTGTCTCGCACCACCGGCCAGGTGGCCGCCTTCCGAGCGACCACTGGCCGGTCGTGGCGACCGTCAGAGCTTGACCAGGACCTCTTCGCGCAGGCGCTCCAGGGCGTCGAAGCGCTGGTTACCGGAGCCGTAGAACGAGTCCGGGATCAGCAGTTCGTCGATACCGGCCTCGGGATACTGGGACAACGTGTCGAGCACGTAGTCAGCAGTGCCGATGATCGTCGGGCGACCGGCAGCGATCAGGCTGTCGCGGCGCGCCTCGGCCTCGGTGTCACCGGCGTCGATGACCTGGATCATCGCCTGGGTCGACCGCCGCACGGTCGCCGGATCGCGGTCGATCTTCTCGCAGTGGGCCTGGAAGACCTCACCCTTGTGGCGGGCCACCTCCGGGACGCCCCAGTGGTTCCACTCGTCGGCGTACCGGGCGACGATGCGCAGCGCGACCTTCTCGCCGGACGCGCCGATCAGCAGCGGGAGCTTGGCCGGCTTCGGCTCCAGCGGCGCGCCCGCGAGCTGGTAGTACTTGCCGTCGAAGCTGAAGCGCTCCTCGGTCAGCAGCCCGCGGAACACCTGGCAGGCCTCCTCGAACCGCGCCAGCAGCTCCTTCACCGCGGGCAGCTCGATCCCGTACACCTCGTGCTCGTTGACCTGCCAGCCCGCGCCGACGCCCAGCACGAACCGGCCGCCGCTCATCTGGTCGACGGTCGCCGCCCAGTTCGCGACGACGGCCGGGTGCCGGTACGTGTTGCCGAGCACCATCGACCCGATCCGGACCCGCTCGGTCCGCGTCGCCAGCCCGGCGAGGAGCGCCAGCGCCTCGTTCACTCCGATCGTCAGGTCGTCGCCGTTCTGCATGAAATGGTCGGCGATCCAGACGCCGTGCCACCCGGTCCGCTCGGCGTACTCCGCACCTTCGAGAATCTCCGGCCAGGTCCGCGACGCGGCCGGCCACAGGGAAAAGTCCATATGGCCGACTCTATGCCTCGCCCGCCAGATGCTTCTCGCGGTTCTCCTTCGGGTGCTTGGTGACGGCCGACATCGGCTCCCGGCCGACCGGCTGCGGCGGCCGGGGCAGCAGCGGCTTGCGCTTCTTCAGCGGCTTCGTGACCGGTTGCTCGTCGGTCAGGTGGACCTCCTCGCCCGCGTGGGCGAAGGTGATCTGCGCGCCGGGTCCGTCGTGTACGGCGTACGTGACCTGGTGGTGCTGGACCTCCACCCGCAGCCGGACCCCGCGCCAGCGGACCCGGAAGACCAGCCCGTCGAGCCCGTCCGGCAGCGCCGGGTCGAAGCTCAGCCGCCCCTCCCGCTCGCGCAGCCCGCCGAAGCCCGCGACGAGTGCCATCCACGCGCCGGCCAGCGACGCCATGTGCAGCCCGTCGCCGCTGTTGTGGTGCAGGTCGAGCAGGTCGATCAGCGCCGCCTCGTAGGCGTAGTCGTAGGCCAGGTCGAGATGCCCGACCTCGGCCGCCGCGACCGCCTGGACACACGCCGACAGCGACGAGTCCCGGACCGTCAGCCGCTCGTAGTAGTCGAAGTCGCGAGCCTTCTCCTCGGCCGTGAACGACTCACCACACCAGTACGTCGCCAGGATGAGGTCGGCCTGCTTGACCACTTGCTTGCGGTACAGCTCGAAGTACGGCGCGTGCAGGAGCAACGGGTACTTGTCCTTGGAGCCCTCGAAGTCCCACTCGGCGTACCCGGTGAAGCCTTCGGACTGCGGGTGCACACCGAGCTTCTCGTCGTACGGGACGTAGACCGCGTTGGCCGCGTCCCGCCAGGCGGCCTCCTCCTCGGAGTCGACCTTCAGCGCGCGCGCCTTGGCCGGGTACTTCGCCGCGAACCTCGCCGCGGAGCGCAGGTTCTTGGCCGCCATCAGGTTGGTGAACACGTTGTCGTCGGCAACGGCGCTGTACTCGTCCGGGCCGGTCACGCCGGGCAGGTGCCAACGGCCGTCGCGGTCGTGGTGCCCGAGCGAGATCCACAGCCGGGCGGTCTCCACCAGCAGCTCGACGCCGACGTCGGTCATGAACTGCTCGTCGAGCGTCGCGCAGTAGTAACGAGTCACGGCCTCGGCGATGTCGGCGTTCAGGTGGAACGCCGCCGTACCGGCCGGCCAGTAGCCCGAGCACTCCTGCCCGCGGATCGTCCGCCACGGGAACGCCGCGCCCTTCAGACCCAGTACGCCGGCCCGCTCCTTGGCCTGGTCGATGATCGAGTGCCGCCAGCGCAACGCGTCGGCGGCAGCGTCCGGCATCGTGTACGTCAGGACCGGCAGCACGAAGCCCTCGGTGTCCCAGAACGTGTGCCCGTCGTACCCGGCGCCGGTCAGGCCCTTCGACGGGATCGCCCGCCGCTCGGCCCGAGCACCCGCCTGCAGCACGTGGAACAGCGCGAACCGGACCGCCTGCTGCAGCTCCGCGTGGCCGTGCACCTCGACGTCGGCGGCGTCCCAGAAGTCGTCCAGGAACTCCTTCTGCTGCTTCACCAACCCGTCCCAGCCGGTGAACTGCGCACCGGCCATCGCGGCCGCGACCTGGTCGGCGATCGCCGTCTCCGACCGCAGACCGGACCAGCCGTACGCGACGTACTTGACCACCCGCAGCTTCTCGCCGGGCTGCAGCTCACAGATCACCGTGTTGCGCGCCCAGTCCTCGCGGACGTCGAGGTCGACCTTGAACCGCGTCGGCGTGTCCACCTCGTGGGCCATCCCCGACGCCATCAGCTGATCGCTCTGCCGCGTGCGGTGCACCAGTACGACGTCCTCGGCGTCCCCGTGCTGCGAGACCGGCTCGAGCGGGTTGTCCAGCGCCGCCGCGACCCGCGGGTCCGCGGACAGGGTCGGCTGTGACTCGTTCGCGACCAGCTCGGACTGGACGACGATCCGCGTCGGCTGGTCGACCGCCTCCACGACGTACTCGATCGCGGCCACCGCGCGCTGCGTCAGCGAGACCAGGCGGCGCGAGCGGATCTTGACCCGCTTGCCGGCCGGCGACGTCCAGTCGACGTCCCGCTGCAGGATCCCTTCGCGGAAGTCGAGCACGCGCTCGTGGCTGTGCAGGTCGCCGTACCGGACGTCGAACGGCGAGTCGTCGACGAGCAGCCGGATCAGCTTGCCGTTGGTGACGTCGACGAGCGTCTGGCCGGACTCCGGGTAGCCGTAGCCGGCTTCGGCGTACGGGAGCGGGCGGCGCTCGTAGAACGAGTTCAGGTAGGTGCCGGGGATCGCGAACGGCTCGCCCTCGTCGAAGTTGCCGCGCAGGCCGATGTGGCCGTTGGACAGCGCGAACAGGGACTCGGACTGCGCCATCCGGTCGAGGTCCAGGCCGCTCTCGCGCAACGCCCAGGGCTCGATCGGGTGCTCGGCGGCGCGCTCGGTCACTTGTCGTCTCCGTCCAGCAGCTCGGCAAGGTCCTGTACGACGACGCTCGCGCCGTGCTTGCTCAGGGCATCGGCCTGACCGACCCGGTCGACGCCGACGACGTACCCGAAACCGCCGGCCTTCCCGGCCTCGACGCCGGCCAGCGCGTCCTCGAACACGGCCGCCTGGGACGGGTCGACACCGAGCTGTTTCGCGGCGGCGAGGAACGTGTCGGGAGCGGGCTTGCCGCGGAGGTTCTCGGTGCGGATGGTGACGCCGTCGACGCGCAGCTCGATGTACTGCGCGAGGCCGGTGACCTTCAGGACCTCTTCGGTGTTCGCACTCGACGAGACGACCGCGCGGCGGAGTCCGGCCTCCTGCGCGGCCTGAAGGTAGCGGCGGGAGCCCTCGAAGACGCGGACGCCGTCGGTGCGGATGCGGCGCTGGACCGCGTCGTTCTTGCGGTTACCGAGGCCGTTGATCGTCTTGGCGTCCGGCGGGTCGTCGGGGTCGCCCTCGGGCAGCTTGATGTCGCGGCTCGCCAGGAAGTCCCGGACGCCGTCGGTCCGCGGCTTGCCGTCGACGTACTGCTCGTAGTCGTCGGACGTGAAGGGCGCGTCGCCGCGTTCCTTCAGGAAGGCGTCGAACATCTCCTTCCACGCGGCCATGTGCACGGCGGCCGTGTCGGTCAGCACCCCGTCGAGGTCGAACAGGCAGACCGTCACCTGCGCGGGCAGTCCCAGCATCGTGCACCTTCCCGTTCGCGATCCGTGCTGTCGAGACTAGCCCGGGGGCGTGAACGGGTGGGGGAGGTTCAGATGATGTGCCAGCGGATCAGGAACGCGCCGACCGAGAGGACCAAGTAGAGCAGCACGAGCAGTACGCCGAGGCCGGGCCGCGGGCGGGACCGGCGTACGGGCTGGTCGGCGGCGGCGTCACGCGCGGCCTCGATGTTCTGGGCCACCTCGTCGGTGCGGCCTTTGGTGATGCCGTTGATCTCGTTCTCGTCGCGGCCGGAGCCGAGCACCACGGAGTCGTCGACGACCTCGACCCGGTCGACGTCCTGCCACGCCAGGCTCCGGACGAGCAGGCTGGTCCGCGCCTTCAGCGTCGCCTCGGTGATCTCGACCTTGTAGAGCACGACCCCGCCGGCTACCCGGACCACGGAGGCGCCGATCAGCGTGAACAGACCGACCGCGAGGAAGTCGCGGGCCCCCATCCACAGCCACGAGTTGAGCACCGGCACCGCGACGAAGGGCAGCACGAACAGCGCCCACGCCCACCAGGGCGCCCGATCGAGCGGGACCCGCCACGGCAGTGTGGGCAGCCCTGGCGCCCGCCCGGCGGCCGAAGCCGTGGCGGCCGGGTCCACCGAATGGTTGTTCATGGCCGGGACCATAGTCGTCTCATCCTTGAAGTGGCAGGAAACCGCGACGACAACACTAACGGTGACCAGGCGTGCAGCGTTACTCCGCGGCGAGTAAGCGCCGGGCTCGGGGTCCTCGAGTACGGCGCCGGGTTACTCGGCGGCGAGGTCGCGGGAGCGGTTGCGGGCGGCTTCGATCGCGGACAGGAACGCGGCGCGGACCTTGTGGTCCTCGAGTTCGCGGACGGCGGCTGCCGTCGTACCGCCCGGTGAAGTGACTCGCTCGCGCAGGACCGTCGGGTGCTCGCCGGTCTCCCGCAGCAGCTTCGCCGACCCGACGACGGTCTGCACAACGAGTTCGGTCGCCGTACTGCGCGGCAGGCCCATGTGTACGCCGGCCTCGATCATCGACTCGACCACGAAGAAGATGTACGCCGGCCCGGACCCGCTGATCGCGGTCACCGCGTCCTGCTGCTTCTCCGGCACGCGCACGACCTTGCCCGTCGCCGCCAGCAGCCCCTCGGCCAGCACCAGATGGCTCTCGTCGCAGTGCGCCCCGCGGGAGATCGCCGCCATCCCCTCGTCCACGAGCGCCGGCGTGTTCGGCATCACCCGGACGACAGCGACGCCTTCCGGCAGCCGCGACTCGATGAACCCGGTCGTGATCCCCGCCGCCAGCGACACCACCGTCTGCGTCGGCCGAACCACCGGCGCGATCTCCGCGAGCAGATCCGGCATGTCCTGAGGCTTCACCACCAGCACCAAGGTGTCAGCCTTCGCGGCGGCTTCGACGTTCGTCACCACGTCAACGCCGTACCGCTCCCGCAGCTCGGTCGCCCGCTCCTCGCGCCGCTCGGTGATCAACAACTCCCCCGGCCGCCGCCCGGCCCGCAGGAGCCCGGACAACAGGGTCTCCCCCATCACCCCCGCGCCGAGAATCGCCACCTGCCCGTTCTCCGTCATGTGGTTCAGGTTAGTGCTTCCCTCCCGGACGCCTCCTCTCATCCCACGCGCCGACTACGCCCGCTCCTACGTCGCGTGCTACGCGGCGCTCCCGCCCACCCAGTGAGGTGCGCGCTGGCGCGCTTCGGTGCGCGCTGGCGCGCTGAGGGGCGGGCTGGCGCCCGAGTGCGCGCCGCCGCGCCGAGTACGCGCTGATGCGCGGTCTGCCCACCGCCGCACTGCGGGCTGCCGCCCGAGTGCGCGCTGACCCGCGAACCTGCGGCTGACGCCGCGCTTGGCGCTGCCGCGTGCGGACGTGCGACCGTCGCCCCGAAGGACGCGACGGTCTCCCGGGCCCACTTGCCAGCTGCGGCAGCATCCTCGTAGGCAGTTGGCCGAGCCGCCGGTGCGCACCGTGAGCGGCCGGGCTACGGCGTGCAGCCCGGCGCGTCGCCGGGAACGGCCGCGATCGTCTGCGGTGGGTCTTGCACACTCAGTCCGCGCGGATCGCGACGGCGTGAAAGTCGCTGCACGAGAGGGCGAAGAACCCTGCGCCCTCAGCGACCCGGAAGCTGACGCCCTCCAACCCGTGCGCGGCGACGTCGCTGACCTCGATCACGTCGAGCTGCAGCGGATTCGGGTACTCGGGCCACGACACCGCCAGGCCGACAACGCCCAGGAACGTCGCCTCCAGCCGCGATCGGCCGTCCACCGACTCCGTCGTCACGGTCACGGTCTGCTGCCCGGACGGCTCGTTGTGGACAGCGAAACTCCGAAGTACCGGCATCTCGACCGCCCGGAGAGCTGACCAACCCGTGGCGTCGTTGGCGACCGGCTGAATCATCTGTTGAACTCCTCCTGCGGGATCGATGCTGGGAGAGGCACGCTCAGCGCGAGCCTGACACATCACCCCCGGCGCCTGATCGAGTTCGATCGAAAAGTGGGACGGAACCGGGGCCCTCGGCCGAGGGTGAAGAGGTCAGTACAACCTCCGCCCGAAAGGTCGTTTCCGGATGAGAAAGATTCTCGGTACCACCAAGCGTGTGTTCGCTCTTGCCGCCGGTGTCATGTTGCTGGGGGCCACCGCGGCCGGTACGGCGGCTGCCGCGCCTGGGCCGGTTGACCTGCGGGACGCGGCTGCCTCGAAGGGTGAAGCCGTCAAGGTGATCGGCGAGGGGATGGGGATCAACGCGACGCCGCCGGCTGGATGTGTGGGGATCTACACGAGCTGGGGTGCCACCTGTTTCCAGTGGGACGGTGACGACCAGTGGGTGGTCGACCTCGACGCGAACGGCTGGACGACTGTGGCTGGTGTGGACACCAACTACGGCAAGGAGCGCGACTGTGCGGCTCCGGCTGCGGCCGACGGGTGGAAGGAGTGCAAGTACGACCACCGCGAGGGCACCTGCGTGCGCTTCTTCCTGTACGAGAAGAAGTCCAACGGGACGCTGAACCGGGTCAGCGCGTACTCCGCTTGGTACAGCACCTCCAACGGCGCTCGCTGCTGAGGTGACGCTCGTCCGCCTGACCGGCGAGCACCCCGGTCAGGCGGACAGCACGGGCGCCGTCGTCGAACCGCTGTTCGACTTCGTTCGAGAACACCGACCCACCCCGCACGCACAGCGCAGACTCCTCCGGCAACCGCCCTGCCGAAAGGAAACCTCATGCCTCGCATCAGCCGTGCCCTGCTCGCTCTCGCCGGGACCTGTGCACTCGCGTTCGCCGGTGCCACCACCGCTTCCGCCGCGCCGGCCGCCGTCCAGGCTTGGCCCCCCGGTGGCTGTCTGACCTTCACCAACTCCTGGGGATCCACCTGCTACGAGTGGGCAGGGGACGACCAGTGGGTGCGTGACCTGGATCCGAACGGCTACACGACCGTCGTCGAGGTCCGGACCGACTACGGGAAGTTCCGGGACTGCTCGGCGCCCGCCGCCGCGGACGGCTGGAAGGAGTGCGCGTTCGACCACCGTGAGGACGCCTGCGTCTCGTTCCGGATGTACGAGCACAAGGGGAGCATCCTCGGCCGGTCCACCGCCTGGACGCTCTGGTACAGCACGTCCAACGGGACCGAGTGCGGCTACCCCGTCTGATCCTCCCCGGAGCAAAGGAGCACCACATGCTTGACCGCTTCGCCCGCCGTACCTTCGCCGTGCTCGCCAGTACGGCGGTGCTGTCCTTCGGCGTCACCACCGTCGCCGACGCGGCCCCCACGGTCACCTACCCGGCCGGCTGCTACGGCTTCTCCACCAGTTGGGGCGCCACCTGCTTCAAGCCGAACGGCGACGACCAGTACGTCCGGGACCTCGACGCCAACGGCCGGACCGTGATCGTCCACCTGGAGACGACGTACGGCAAGACCCGCGACTGCTCGGCACTGCCGGCCGCCGACGGCTGGGGCGTCTGCAAGTACGACCACAAGGAAGGCCAGTGCGTCCGCTTCTACCTGTACGAGGAGAACTTCGGCCGGGAGTCCGGCTGGTCGCGCTGGTACAGCACGATCGACAACCGCGAGTGCATCGTCATCGAGCCGTGAGGCCGCTACGCCCTACCGTCGCGCTGGTGGGCTGGTAGCCGATCCGGGCCAGGGCCGCCGAGGCGCGGGCGTGCTCGAAGGCGTCCTCGATACGCTCCGCGTCCTTCAGCGCGGCGCTGTGCTGGGCCAGCGCCTCACCGGTCCGCCCGGCCGCGGTCAGAGCGTGACCGTAGTCGTTGCGGACCTCGATGGTGAACGGCGTGCTGCCCGACCGCTCCGCGAGCTCGAGCGCCGCGCGGTGGTGCTCGAGGGACTGCTCGACCCGGCCGGCTGCCAGGTGCAGCCGGCCGAGGCAGTTCAGGGCGTCGCTCTCGCCGTTGGCCCAGGACAGCCGGCGGGACAGCTCCAGCGACTGCTGCAAGCCCGGCCACGCATCGTCGGACCGGCCGAGTGCTTCGTGGCCAACGGCAACGTTGATCAGCGCGAACGCTTCCTCGAAGGTGTCCGCACCGAGCTTGCGACTGAACTCGAGCCCCTGCTGGAAAAGCTCCAGCGCACAGTCCGCGCGCCCCAGCCGCAGCTGCGCCCAGCCCTCCCCGGCCAGCGCCGTCGTCATCCCACTGATGTTGCCTTCAGCATCGAACAGCTCGTACGCCGCGCGCTGACAGACGACCGCCTCCGTGTAGTCGCCGAGCCGGTAGTGGCCTAGGGCAACATTCGACAACCCGCTCGCCTCACCCACCCGGTTGCCGGCCAGCCGGGCGTGGTCGAGCGCCTGCTGGTAGGCCGCGCGGCCGTCGGCGTACCGGCCGATCCGCCAGTACAGCGCCCCGAGGTTGTTGAACGCCCGGCCGCGCTCGTGGTCGGACCGGGCACAGCGGATCGCGGTCAGGTGCAGGGCCTCCGCGCCGGAGAACCGGCTCGCGGTGCCGAGGTAGTACATCAGCAGGGCCGACATCGCGATCGCGTACTCGCCCTGCCCGTGGTCGGCCGCGTGCAGCGCCGTGGCGATCAGGTTGTTCCGCTCACGGTCGAGCCAGTCCCGCCCGGCGTCGCGGTCGGCGAACAGTGGGGCCACCGGCTCGATCAGCTCGACCCGGTCCCGGTCCTGCGGCGCGTACGCCACCGCCGCCGCGGCCGCCGTCCTCCGGTAGTGGCCGAGCAAGCCGTCGACCGCCGTGCGCCGTACCGAAGCCGGCTCTTCGTCCAGCACCCGATCAGAAGCGAGCAGCCGGATCAGGTCGTGCAGCTCGTACCGGCCCGACCCGTCCAGCTCGAGCAAGTTCAGCTGCACCAACTGCGCCAACTGCTCTCGCGCCTCCGCAACGGCCGTACCAGCCAACGCTGCCGCGGCGTACTCGTCGAAGTCCCTCCCCGGATGCAGCGAGAGCAGGCGCAGCATGCGGCGAGCAGGGACGGCCAGAGCCTGGTAGGACAGCGACAGAGAGGCCGCGACGCCGTCGTCGAGCCGGAGCCGAGTCGAGTGCTCCTGCAGTCGTTCGAGATGGTCGGCGAGGGCCCAGCCGGGCTGCGCCGTGATCCGCCCGGCCAGCACGGCCAGGGCCAGCGGAAGGTGCCCGACCAGCGCAGCGATCCGTGCCGCCACCTCTGCGTCGTACCGCGGGCCGGCGGCTCGCTCGATCAGCGCGGCGGACTCAGCGGGCTCGAACACCTCCAGGCCGATCCGGTGCCCACCAGTCAGCCGCCGCCGGCTCGTCACCACAGTGAGCGCGCTGTCCGCGATCAGGGGTTGCACCTGGTCGTCGGAGGCTGCGTTGTCGAGCAGTACGACGATCCGCCGGCCACTCGCCAACTCGCCGAACAACGCCGACCGGGCCGCCAGGTCCAGCCCGTGGATCTTGCTTCCGGCGACGCCCAGGCGGCGCAAGAATCCGTCCAGCACCGCGGCCGGGTCTGCGGGCGGCCGGGACGGGTCGTAACCGCGCAGGTTGACCGAGAGCTCCAGCTCAGCGCCGCGCACCCGGCGTACGACGCGTCCGGCCAGGCTCGTCTTGCCCACGCCCGGCATCCCGTCGATCAGGACGAGCCGGTGGGTCTCCAACGCCGCCAGAGCGGCCTCGATCGTCGCCGTCCGGCCGACGAACCCGTCGGCGTCCGACGCCACCCGGTCGGCGACGTGCACGACCCCGGCCTCGGCCGCGAGACCCGAGACGACCTGGTGAGCCTGGCGCCACTCCGCGGCCCGCGACTCGTTCCCCAGCACGGCCCGGGCGATGTCGACGACCAGTTCGACGTCCAGCCGGGTCCGGCCCGGCACCAGACACCGGTACGTCGTGTTGAACGCCGGCAGCTCGGCGATCCCGCGCTGCCGTCGCGACTGCACCACCCGCCGGTGGACCTCCCGGTACGACAGGCCCGACCATGCCTGCAGGGCCCGCAACCGCGCGCTCAGCTCGCCGACGGTCCGTACGCCGCCGGGCGACGGCGCATCGCCCTCCACCAATCGCCTCCCCCAGATCCGAAGAGACCCACCTTAAAGCTGTCGGACACTTCGGATCGCGGGGTGTGGCGAACTGCTCACTTCTTGCTGATCGCGGCGCCGACCTCCGGTGTCTCCAGGTCGCCGAACAGGGCGAGCGCCCGGCCGTGCCGGTCCTGCGCGCCCGCCTCGTTGCCACGCGCCGCAAGCACGTCCCCCAGACCGCGCCACGAACGCGCCAGCTCGTACCGGTCGCCCATCGTCTCCGCGTCCGCCATCGCCTGCGCGTGCGCCGCCGTCGCTTCGTCGAGCCGGCCCGCCAACCGAAGCGCCGTACCGAGGTCGTTGCGGACCTCCACCGCGAGCGCCCGGTGGCCGATCTCCAGGACCAGGTCGAGGGCCTCGGTGTGCAGGCGGGCGGCGGCGTCGACGTCGCCCTGCGCCAGCCGGATCCGGCCGAGGAGGTTGAGTCCGTCGCCTTCGTTGCTGCGGAACTCCAGCTTGCGGGACAACGCCAGCGCGCTCTCGCCGTACGTCCAGGCTTGGTCCAGTTCGCCGAGGCGCTCGTGGCCGCAGCCGAGGTTGAGCAGCGCGTACGCCTCTTCGCA
Organism: Kribbella sp. cmx-5-2; assembly: GCA_049998015.1. Taxonomy (GTDB): domain Bacteria; phylum Actinomycetota; class Actinomycetes; order Propionibacteriales; family Kribbellaceae; genus Kribbella. The sequence continues at coordinate 805,149 of JAEBEC010000003.1, read as the reverse complement.
GGTGTTCTCCCCGAGCCGACGCGCGACGGTCAGGCCGGTCTCGAACTCGACCATCGCCTGGTCGACCAGACCCAGCCGGAGCAGTCCCCAGCCCAGGCCGCCGCGGTGAGTACTGGCCCCCGCGCTCAGCACCTCGTCGGCGTCGACCAGTTCCAGGGCCTCCCGGTAGCAGTCGATCGAGTCGCGGTAGCGGCCCAACCGATAGTGGCCGAGGGCAACGTTTCCGAGACACAAGCCGGTGCCGGTCCGGTTGCCGATCCGGCGGGTCAGGTCCAGCGCCTGCTGGTAGCACTCGCGACCCTCGGCGTACCGGCCGAGCCGCCAGTGCACGCAGCCCAGCTTGTTGTGCGCGAGGCTGCGGGTCCGGTCGTCCTCGGCGGTCGCGACGGCGAGCCGGTGGATCACCTCGGCCTCGGCGAAGTAGCCGGAGGTGTCCAGGTAGTAGTGCGCGGACGTCGACACCGCCGCCACCGGTTCGGCCATCCCGGCGTCGGCCGCCGCACGGGTCACGCTGACCAGGTTCGCCCGCTCGGCCTCCAGCCACGACCGGGCCTCCGCGCGAGCGGGCATCGGCGGCAACTCAGCGTCGGTCAATCGCCCGAAGGACCATCGGGCGGCCTCGTACGGCGCCAGGATCCCGCCGGCCTGGAGAGCGCCCGCGGCGTGGAAGCCGACGGCGCGGGTCAGGGCTGCCCTGCGGTCGCTTCCCGGGTCCTCGTCCCTGGACCGGTCGATCGCGAACAGCCGAACCAGGTCGTGGAGCCCGTACCGGTCGGGCCCGCCCGCCTGGACCAGACTGGCCCGGACCAGCTGCCTCAGCTCCGGTCCGACCTCTGCCCGTGGCAGTCCGGCGGCTGCAGCTGCGGCGTACTCGTCGAAGTCCCCGCCCGGGTGCAGTGCGAGCACCCGGAGCAGCGCCCGGCGCTCTGGCGGCAGGGCCTCGTAGGACAGCGCCAGCGCCGGGCCGACGCTGTCCTCCAGCCGCAGCCGGTCCCGGTGCTCGAGCAGCCGCTCCAGGTGGTCGGACAGCGACCAGGCGGGCAGGTCGTTGATCCGCCCGGCGACCACCGCCAGGGCCAACGGCAGGTGCCCCACCAGTTCGGCGATTCGCACTGCGGTGGGCTCGTCGGCCGCGATGGCGGCGTTGCCCGCCGTACGGCGAAGCAACTCCAGCGACTCGGCCCGGCTGAACACCCCGATCGCCAGCACGTGCGCCTCCGGACCGGCGTCGAGCTTGTAGCGACTCGTCACCAGCGTCCGGCAGCCCGGCGCCAGCAGCGGTCGCAGCTGGTCCTCGCTGGCGGCGTTGTCGAGCACCACCAGGACGTTGCGCTCAGCAACCAACTGCCGGAACCGGCGGACCCGCCCGGCCAGATCCAGCGCGAGCACCTGATTGCCCGGCAGGCCAAGGCGCCGCAGGAAGCCCTCCAGTACGGCGCCCGGGTCAGCGGGCGTCCGCTCGGGGTCGAACCCACGCAGGTCGACCGCGAGCTGGACCTCCGTACCGTGTCCGGCGGCCAGCAGGCGGCGCGCCAGGCGCCGGGCCAGCTGGGTCTTGCCGACACCGGCCATCCCGTCGATCACCACCGTGCCTCCGGCGCGGAGCGCGGCCAGCGCGTCGGCGACCTCGGTCTCCCGCCCGACGAACCCCTCGGGATCGGCCGGGATGCTGCCCGCGACCGTCACGATGCCGGCGTCGGCGGCCCGTCCGGCGACGACCTGGTGCGCCTGCCGCCAACCCGCGACCAGCGACTCGTCGTCCAGCAGGGCCGCGGCGACGTCGACCACCAGCTCGACGTCCAGCCGGCTGCGTCCCGGCCGCAGGCAGCGGTAGACCGTGTTGTACGCCGGAAGCTCGCTCACCCCACGTCGCTTGCGCGACGCGATGACCCGGCGATGGATCTCGTGGTACGAGATCCCGGCCCAGCTGTGCAGCGCGCGCAGCCGCAGTACGAGCTCGTCCGCGGTCCGGACCCCGTTCGGCTCCGGCGGTCCCGTCGTCCCCGTGCGCCCCATCGAACCCCCGTCCTCAGACCGCGGCCGGCCAGATCACCCAGCGCTTCGATCTCGCCGCGACGCCGCCCCGCTCGGTGAACCGCGACGCCGAGTGGTCGAGTTTGGTCGAGATCGGCGACACGGGCAATGCGCGGCGCGCAGGGTCGGTGGCACCACCCGCCCCTGAACCAGTGCTCGACCCGCTGAGAGGACTCCATGAACACCAGATTCCGCGCACCGCTCGTCGCCGCCGGCCTCGCCGTCACCGCGCTGACCGTTGCCGCTCCCGGCGCGTCCGCTGCCGCTTCGCCCGCGGCCGCCGTCCCCGCAGCAACAGTCCCCGCGGCCGTCCAGTCGGTCGCCGCCGCCCCCGACTGCGTCCAACGGAACGCCGGCCCGACCTTCTTCACGGTCAGCTGCTACACCCGGGCGACCGGCAACCAGTACCGGGCCGTGGTCCTGTGCACGAACGGCACCTGGCACTTCGGGCCGTGGCGCTACCACACCCTCGACCTGAGCAACCGGTCCCGCGCGAACTGCCCGGCCGGTACGACGCGGCTTCCGGCGTACGACGGGTTCCAGACCCGGATCTACACCTGATCCGCTGAACGACGACGGCCGGGCCGGGATCCTGCGGGGGATCCGGCCCGGCCGTCGGTCGTTCCTGCGACTACTTCTTGCTGATCAGCGAGCGGGCGAAGAACTGCAGGTTCGCCGGGCGCTCGGCCAGCCGGCGGACCAGGTAGCCGTACCAGTCCTCGCCGTACGGGATGTAGACGCGCACGGTGTTGCCCTCGCGGGCCAGACGGCGCTGCTCGTCGGGGCGGATGCCGTAGAGCATCTGGTACTCGTACGTGTCCGGCGCGCGGTTCGCGCGGTCGGCCAGCGAGCCGGCGATCGCGATCAGGCGCGGGTCGTGTGAGGCGACCATCGGGTAGCCGTCGCCGTTCATCAGGATCTTCAGCGCCCGGACGTAGGCCTTGTCGACGGCCTGCTTGTTCTGGAACGCGACCGACTCGGGCTCCTTGTACGCGCCCTTGCAGAGCCGGACGCGCGAGCCGGCGTGAGCCAGGTCGACGCAGTCGCCCTCGGTGCGGCGCAGGTAGGCCTGCAGTACGGCGCCGGTCTCGGGGAAGTCCTGCCGCAGCTCGCGCAGGATGCCCAGCGTCGAGTCCGTGGTGGTGTGGTCCTCCATGTCGAGCGTCACCGTCGTACCGGCGTTGCGCGCGGCCAGGCAGATCGTCCGCGCGTTCTCCAGCGCGATCTTCTCGCCGTCACCGGGCAGCGCCTGGCCGACCGCGGACAGCTTGACCGAGACCTCGGCGTTCTGGGTCAGCCCGGCCTCGCCCAGCTGCTTGAGCAGCTCCAGGTACGCGTCGGCGGTGGCGGTCGCCGCGGCCAGGTCGGTGGTGTCCTCACCGAGGTGGTCCAGCGTCACGTTCAGGCCGTTGCTGACCAGCTTCTCGGTGGCCAGCACGGCCTCCGGAGCGGTCTCACCGGCGACGAACCGCGCGACGATGCCGCTGGAGACCGGCAACGACGAGACAGCCTTCTTGATCTGGGGACTGCGGGACACGCCCAGCAGGACTCGCCGAAGCACTCGTGTTCCTCCTCATCGCCCCCTGGCCCCGTATGCCAGGGGTGTCAGCAGGCTACGCGCCTGGACCGGACCGCCCCTAATCGTGTGGCCAGGACCACACCAGTGGCCCGGGTGGTCCGGCTCCCCAGCTTGGCGGACCCACCGGGCCCGGAACAAGCGAATCGCCCACACCCGACTGGTCCCGTCCGCGACGACTGGTCCCGTCCGCGACGACTGGTCCCCTCTGCGACGACTGGTCCCGTCTGCGACGACTGACGCGGTACAACGCGGCACTCGTCGTACAACGAGTCAGTCAACTGCCCAGGTGGGCGAGGTTGTGCCAGCCGGGGTCGGACGTGGTGGTCAGGGAGACCTCGCCGTGCGGCCAGCCGGTGGTCGCGGCCTGGAGCTGCGCGGGAGCCGGAGTGCTGCCGTCGACGTAGTAGTGCAGCGTCCGGGCACCGGCGACGGTCTCGTGGGCGAGCAGGCGGCCGGAGTCGCCGAGGCGGTTGGTCAGGTGATCCTCGAGATCCCGGAGCTGGTCGAGCATCTCGGCGTCCGGCAGACCGTCCTCGCGGCCGGCCGGGTAGCCGATGGTGACGCCGACGTGGGTATCCAGGTGCGGCAGGCGGATCGAGCGCAGCGGGACCTCGGTGGTCGCGATCAGGCGGTGACCGTCGATCACGCCCTCCAGCAGGCGCCAGGTCGGGTCGCCGTCCTCGGTGGTGAAGCCGGCGGCGAACTTGGCCACGGTCGGGAGCAGTTCGCTGATCGGTCGCGCCTCGGCCGGGCGTTCGACCAGGGTCTCGACGGCGCCGATCCAGGTCTCGGTCATCTCCTCGCCGAGCGACAGGTCGAGCAGCAGAAAGGTGATCCGGCGCTGAGCGTCCTCGGACAGCTGCGGGAAGACAGGGTGGTGTACGCCGACGTGGACGGCCGCGGCGCGCTCGTCCGGGTCGATCGCGACCACGGCGTCGTCCGAGGCGACCGGCGGCATCCCCTCGAACTGGATCGTCACCTCCGGCGAGGGACGCCGCAGGTCGGCGTACTCCCAGAGCTCGTCGGACGGCGGGGCCCCGCGCAACCACCTGCGTGCGACGGCGCGGGTCGCGGGATCACCGGCGGCGGTGACCACGAGCGTGTGCTTGGCGTGCAGGCCCGGGCCGAGCTCCCAGTCGAGGCCGCCGTGGATTGCGTTGACGTGCTCAGCCAGTACGGCGGAGGTCGAGGCCGGGTCCTTGCGCGCGATCGCGTCGGCGACCAGCTGGGCGCCGGAGTCGTTCCACCAGCCCCAGAACCCCTCGATCGGGTCCACCGATCGCCGCCGCTTGAAGATGCGCATACCCCCATACTCCCTCGGCGGCGGCCCATCCCGGGAAATCGCGGACGCCCACCACTCACCAACCTCCTCCCCATGCCGCATCTCAAGGGGCCCTGGCGGCACGGGCCGGTCGAGGCAGAGGTTGGTGAGTGGTGGGCGTCCGTCCTCACGCGGTCCTGCGCTTGAGGGTCGCCGCGCCCAGCGCCAGCGCCGCCACGATGAAGGCCGTCACCACCAGCGCGTCCACCCCGGCGCCGTCGCCGAATCCGTTGCCCGCGGCAACGCCGGCGACCGCGTCGACGGCGTACGAGAGCGGCAGGACGTCGCTCACCGCGTGCAGTACGCCGGGCAGCTGGTCGCGCGGGACCAGCAGCCCGCACAACAGGATCTGCGGGATCATCACGGCCGGCATCATCTGCACCGCCTGGAACTCGGTCGCCGCGAACGCGCTGGCGAACAGGCCCAGCGCCGTACCGAGCACTCCGTCCAGTACGGCGACCACGCCGAGCTGCCAGGCGGCGCCGCGGATGTCGAGATCGAGCGCGTACAAGGAGATCGAGACCACCACGGCCGCTTGGACGACGGCGATCAGTGCGAAGGCGAGCGCGTAGCCGAGCAGGAAGTCGAGCTTGCCCATCGGCATCGTGAACAGACGCGCGAGCGTGCCGGTCGAGCGTTCCCGCAGCGTGGCGACCGAGGTGACGATGAACATGATGATCGCGGGGAAGACCGCGAGCAGCGGGCCGCCGACCCGGTCGAAGGTGGACGGCGAATCGGTGAACATCCACCACATCAGGCTGACCAGGAGCGCCGGGAGGACGACGAGCATGGCGACGGTGCGGTGGTCGCGGCGGAGGTGGGCCAGCACGCGCGCGGCGACGGCGAAGGTGACGCGGGGAGTCATCGCGAACCACCCATCCGGTTGATCGGGCTTTCGAGGGCGATCATCGGGCGCCTGCTTTCCGGTCGATCAGGGTGAGGAATGCCTGCTCGATGTCGCTGGTCCCGGCCGCGGCGAGCAGCGCGTCGGGGGTGTCGTCGGCGAGCAGGTCGCCGTCGCGCATCAGCAGCAGGCGGTCGCAGCGGCTCGCCTCGTCCATCACGTGACTGGACACGAGCAGCGTCGCGCCGTCGGCGGCGAGCCGGTGGAACACGTCCCAGAGGTCGCGGCGCAGGACCGGGTCGAGGCCGACGGTGGGCTCGTCGAGTACGAGGAGTTCGGGGTTGCCGAGCAGCGCGGCGGCGAGCGAGGCGCGGGAGCGCTGGCCGCCGGAGAGTTGGTCGACGCGCACGGTCGCGTGGGAGCCGAGGTCGACGGCTTCGATCACGCGGTCGACATCGGTGGCGGGGACACCGAGTACGGCGGCGAAGAAGCGGAGGTTCTCGGTGACCGTCAGGTCGCCGTACACGCTGGGCTCCTGGGTGACGTAGCCGATCCGGCCGCGCAACTTCGGGGCGCCGGCGGGCAGGCCGAGGACCTGGACGTCACCGGTGACCTTGGCCTGGAGGCCGACGATCGCGCGGATCAGCGTGGTCTTGCCGCAGCCGGACGGGCCGAGCAGGCCGGTCACCGAGCCGGTCGCGAGGTTGCAGTCGATCCCGTGCAGGACCTCGCGGTCGCCGCGCACGACGACCACGCTCCGGCACTCCACCGCGTTTTTCATCATGTGATGAATTTAGGGCGTTCGTGGGGTGCTGGCAAGAGGAGGGGCTGGGTCAGTCGGTGAGGTACTGCTGGAGAACGGGGGCGATGCGTTCGACCAGCGTCGGTACGTCGGCCGAGGCGAGCGTTTCGAGCTCGAGGAGGTAGCGGGTGAGGGCCATGCCGATCAACTGGGACGCGACGAGCGAGACCCGCAGGCGGGCGTCGTCACCGCCGATCACCTCGGAGACCGGCGCGAGGATCAGCCGGCCGATGCCGTCGCGCATCAGTTGGGCGACCTGGTCGCTGCTGACGACGCTGCGCAGGAACGCCTTCATCCGCTGCTGGCCGTCGGGTGACTCCCAGACGCCGAGGAAGACGGTGATGATCCGTACGCCGAGTTCGTCGCGCGGTCCGTCGAGGACGGTCGCGGCGACCTGCCGGGGGTCGATGGGGAGGGCCATCGCCTCGACGAAGAGTTCGTCCTTGCTGTCGAAGTAGTGGTGGACAAGTGCGGCGTCCACTCCTGCGCCGCGGGCGACGCCGCGCATCGAGGTCGCCGCGAAACCATTGCCGGCAAAGGATTCCCGCGCTGCGCGGAGGATCTCGCCGCGGGTGTCAGGTCCACCAGGCCTACGCCCTCGACCGGCTGTACCCGGATCCGACTCCCCGTCGGGGGGATGATTTGAGGAGGAGAGGGAGGTCACGGGGTGAGCTCCGAGACCTCGCCGTCCGGGGTGACGGCGAAGCCGGGGTGGCGGGGGGCGGGAGTGGGGACGAAGTGCTTGCGGGTGAACTCCAGCGACTCGATCAGGTCGACCTCGCGCTCGGAGCGGGTGGCGGCGCGGCGGGTGTTGATCTCGACGATGATGTGCCCGCGGAAGTCCTGGTTCGCCAGGCCCTGCAGGAGATCCGCGGCGCGCTGGGTGCCGCGGCCGGGCACCAGGTGCTCGTCCTTGGCGGACCCCGTGCCGTCGGTGAGGTGGACGTGCTTCAGCGTGCTGCCCATCGTCGCGGCCAGTTCGACGCAGTCCTGCTCGGCGGTCGACGAGTGCGACAGGTCGAGCGTGGTGTGCGCGTACGTCTGCTCGGTCGGGTCCCAGCTCGGCGCGTACGCCTGCAGTCCCTTGCCCGGCGCCCGCCAGGGATACATGTTCTCGACCGCGAACACGATCCCGCTCTCCTGCTCCAGCCGGGCGATCCCCTCGACGAACCCGCGCGCGTAGTCACGCTGCCAGCGGAACGGAGGGTGTACGACGACGACGTCCGCGCCGAGATCCTTCGCCGCCTCGGCCGACCGCTCGAGCTTGCCCCACGGATCCGTGCCCCAGACGCGCTGCGTGATCAGCAGGCACGGCGCGTGGATCGCGAGCACCGGCAGCTGGTGGTAGTCGACCAGCCGCTTGATCGCGTCGATCTGGGTGCTCAGCGGGTCGATCCCGACCATCACCTCCACTCCGTCGTACCCGAGCCGCGCGGACAGCTCGAAACAGCTGGCGGTCGACTCGGGGTAGACGGAGGCGGTGGACAGGCCGATCTTCGCGGCCGTGCGGGTGCTCATCGGTAGGTGCCTTCGGGGTAGTTCATCGGGGTTGCAGCTGGTCGAGCCGGTTCAGGATGACGCCCTCGCGCAGGGCCCAGGGACAGACCTCGAGCGAGCTGACGTCGAACAGGTCCATCACCGCGTCCGCGACCAGCGCGCCCGCGACCAGCTGGGTGGAGCGACCGACCGAGACGCCGGGCAGGTCGGCGCGCTCCGCCGCGGTCATCGCGATCAGCTTCGGCACCCACTCGGTCAGGTCGTCGCGGTGCAGCGAGCGGGCGACGTACGGGCCGTCGTCGGACGGCGCGGCGCCACAGATCCGGGCCAGCGACCGGAACGTCTTGCTGGTCGCGACCGCGCGTTGCGGCTTGCCCGCCCGCAGCACGTCGCCCGCGACCGCGGCCATCTCGACCCGGATCCGCTTGCGCAGGGCCCTGATCTCGTCCTTGTCCGGCGGGTCCTTGTGCAGTCCCTCGCGGGTCAGCCGGCCGGCGCCGAGCGGCACCGACACCGCGATCGTCGGCTCCTCGTCGGACCCGGCCGCGATCTCCAGCGAACCACCGCCGATGTCGAACACGGCCAGCCGGCCCGACGACCAGCCGAACCACCGGCGTACGGCGAGGAACGTCAGCCGCGCCTCGTCCTGCCCGCTCAGCACCTGCAGGTCGACGTCGCTCTCGGCGCGGACCCGGTCGAGCACGGTCAGCCCGTTCGGCGCCTCGCGCAGCGCGGAGGTGGCGAACGCGAGCACCGACTCGCAGCCCTTGTCCTCGGCCAGCTCCGCCGCCTCCTTGACGAAGGCGACCAGGTTCTCGGCCCCGGAGCGGTCGATGTTGCCGTCCTTCTCCAGGTGCTCGGCCAGCCGCAGCTCGGTCTTGTGCGAGTACGCCGGCAGCGGCGCGGCACCACGATGGGCGTCCACCACGAGGAGGTGGACGGTGTTGGAACCTACGTCGAGTACGCCGAGCCGCATGACCACCACGCTACTGGACACTCGTCCAGACCACGTCCCGGCCGGTGAGGTCTTCAACGGGATCTGACCTGTCACCTACCGTCCGGCAGGCAGAACGGAGGGGCCGGATCGGCGTCAGGATGCCGGAGATCGGTGACGGTGCGCGTACGCTTTTCGGGTGCCTGAGGTTTCTCTCGATTTCCCCCGTGCCTTCGTCGAGTTCGTCGACCCCGACGACGCCGATCAGATCTTCCGTTGCGACCTGACCTGGCTGACGTCCAACTGGACGTGCATCTTCGGCGGCGGCTGCAACGGCATCTACAAGGGCCGCCCGAACGACGGCTGCTGCACGCTCGGCGCGCACTTCTCCGACGAGGACGACGAGAAGCGCGTGAAGGGTTACGTCAAGCAGCTCGGCAAAGAGGACTGGCAGTTCCGTAAGGAAGGCAAGACCAACGGCTGGGTCGAGACCGACGACGAGGGCGACCGCAAGACCCGGGTCTGGGACGGCGCCTGCATCTTCCTGAACCGGCCGGGTTTCGAGGGCGGCGCGGGCTGTGCGCTGCACGGCCTGGCGCTCAAGCAGGGCGTGCATTTCGTCGAGACCAAGCCGGACGTGTGCTGGCAGCTGCCGATCCGGCGGACGTTCCGCGACGTGGAGCGGCCGGACGGTACGTCGTACACGGAGGTCGGGATCGGTGAGTACGACCGGCGCGGCTGGGGTCCGGGTGGGCACGACCTGGACTGGTACTGCACCGGCAACACCGAGGCCCACATCGGCATCGAGGCCGTCTACGAGTCGAGCAAGGTCGAGCTGCAGACGCTGATGGGGCTCAAGGCGTACGACGTACTTGCGGAGTACTGCCGCCGGCACCTGGAGGCGGCGCGGCCGTTGCTGCCGCACCCCGCCTCCACGGTGACCCGCTCTAGCTGAGCTTGCCGTTGGCGACCAGCCAGTCGATCGCCTCGAACGTGGTCTCCAGCGCGGAGTAGCGCGGGCGGAAGCCGAGCAGTCGCGCGGCCTTCTCCATCGAGCAGTGCGGGCTGTGCGCGATGTGGTCGTACGTCGTCTGCGCGCTGCGCTCGTCGACGGTGGCCTTCCACTGCTCGAACGGCTGGTAGCTGAGGTTGGCTTCCTGGCCGAAGTGGGCGGCGACCGCCTCGGCGTACCCGCGGAGGGTCAGCGCACCGTCGGCGACGGCGTGGAAGCTCTCGCCGATCGCGACCGAGCGGTTCGCGATCGCGGCCAGGAAGATCCCGGCGACGTCGGCGGCGTGCACGTGCTGGACTGTTTCCAGGCCGAGGTTGGGCAGGGTGAGTTCGGCGCCCTGGGCAAGCTTCTCGAAGACCGCGAGGTCGAGGTGACCGGCCGGGTTGACCGGCGCCCAGCCCGGGCCGCTGATGTGGCCGGGGTGGATCAGCGTGACCGGCAGGCCGTGGCGGCGGGCCTGGTCGAGCAGGTAGGTCTCGATCGCGGCCTTCTGGATTCCGTAGTCCCCGAAGGGTTTGCGGGGCGTGTCCTCGCGGGTTGGGACCTGGGCGCTCGGGCCGTGGATCCAGATCGTGCCGCAGTGCAGCAGGTGCTGGATCCTGCCGGTGAAGGCCTCGGCGAGCTGCCGGGCGCTGTCCTCGGTGAAGCAGATCAGGTCGATCACGATGTCCGGGTTCAGGTCGGCGACGCGTCGGCCGAAGGTGCCGTCGGCATCTTCCGCGGCGCGGTCGACCTGGACCAGCTCGACCTGTTTCCACTCGCCGCTCGAGCTGTACGGCGTACTGGTTCCGCGGGTGAGCACGACGACCTCGTGACCGGCTCTCACCAGGCCCGGGACGAGGTAGGTGCCGATGTGTCCGGTGCCTCCGATGACCACTGTTCGCATGGTCCGAGCCTGCCCTGTTCCGCGGCGTCCGCGGAGGTAAGGGTGCCCTTTGCTGCGACACCCCGAATCCGCGCGGAATCCTCGATGGGCCCAGAATGACTGGCATGCGCTTGGATCATCTGTCGTACGCGGCCGGACCCGACGGGTACCGCGCCACGGTCGAGCGGTTGTCCGCGCTGCTGGGGGCGGACTTCGTCGACGGTGGCGTACATCCGCGGTTCGGGACCGTGAACCACATTCTCCCGCTGGAGAACGACCGCTACATCGAGGTGGTCGACGTGCTCGACCACCCGGCGTCGGACAAGGCTCCCTTCGGTCAGGCGGTCCGGGCGCGCAAGCAGCTCGGCGGCGGCTGGCTCGGCTGGGTGGTCGCGGTCCGCGACATGGAGCGGATGGAGAAGCGGCTCGGCCGCGACGCCGTACCGGGCAACCGGCACCGCCCCGACGGCCAGAACATCACCTGGCGCCAGATCGGCGTCAAGGGCCTGATGGCCGACCCGCAGCTCCCGTTCTTCATCCACTGGGACGACCTCGGCCAGCACCCGTCGGTCGGCGGCAAGGGCATCAAACTCACCGCCCTCGAGATCGCCGGCGACCCCACCCGGGTCACCGACTGGATCGGCCACCCCGCCGACCACCTCCTCGACGACCTCGACGTCGCCTGGGTAGGCCCCAACGGCCAACCAGGCCTCAACGCCGCCGTCTTCCAGACCCCGAACGGCATCGTCCGGCTGTGACCCCGCCGGGCGACGCCCCGGCGTCGGCCACCCGCCAGATCCTCGCGATCTCCGGCGTCCTCACCGGCGACCGCTCGCGAACGATCGACCTGATCCGGTACGCCGTCTCACTGGCGCCGGTGGTCGATCGGCCGGCAGTCTGTGTTGGCACGCCGGTGGGGTGACTGACTCGTTCACGGCCTCACTCGACGCTGTGGGCAACTGTCTTGGCTGGTTGCCGTGGAGCAACGGCGTGCACGACGACCTGGGCGACCAGCCCCGGCGTACGGCGTACCGGACGTTTGTTGCCGATGGCACCTTGTCGCCGGGGTACGCGACCGAGGACGGGGTTGGGCTGCACTACGTGGACGTCGAGCTGCACGAGGCGGTGTCGGTGCTGCCGGACGCTCGTGCGTGGTACGTGACCGCCGACGGTGAGCAGGAGATCGTGCCGCGGGTGCTCTAGATCCGTTCCAGGTCCTGCAACGAGTCCTCGAGGTGGTTGAGGAGTCGTTGCAGGTGAGGGACGGTTCGGCGGCAGCCGGTGAGGCCTACGTGGAGTTGGTGGGCGTAGCTGGTGATGCTGATGTTGAGGGCCTGGCCGTTGAGGACGACGGACGCGGGATACATGCCGAGCAGGCGTGAGCGGTTCCAGTAGAGGGGGCTCTCGACCGGGCCGGGGATGTTGGAGATGACCACGTTGTACGGCGGGGGCGTGCGACCCGCCAGGCCGGGCAGGACGGCAGCGGGGCCTGCAACGCCGAGGCCCAGGGCGCCGATCATCAGGTTCTGCAGCGGGCTCAGTTGGGAGAGCATCGTTTTGCCGTAGCTGGTCGAGTCCATGACTCGGCGGATCCGGCGTTCGGGGTCGCGCTCGTCGGTGGCGAGGTCGGCGATCAGCGTCGCGAGCGAGTTGCCGCCGCCGGGGCCTGTGCCTTCGAGGCCTCGCAGCGAGACCGGCACCATCGCCGTCAGTCCCTTGTCCGGAAGGGCGTTCTGCTCCAACAGGTAGGTCCGGAGCGCGCCGCCGCACATGGCGAGCATGACGTCGTTCAGCGTCGCGCCGGTGATCGCGCGGACCTTCTCCAGCCGTTCCATCGGCCACGACTGCGCGGCGAAGCGCCGCGCGCCGGTGATCGACTGGTTGAAGATCGTTCGCGGCGCCTGGAACGCCACCGAGGAATGCTCCATCAGCAACGCCCGGACCGCGCTCTTCAAGGCGACCGGCGACAATCCGACCAGGTCCGGCACCACCCGGGCCAACGCACCCAGCGACGAGGCCTGCGCCGCCTTTTCCCTCATCACCGCGTAAGGCGCCGGCATGTTCGTGCGGGTCGGATCCGTGGTGAGCGTCTCCTGCATCAACCGCAAAGCGCTCACGCCGTCGAGCATCGCGTGGTGAATCTTGCTGTAGATCGCGAACCGGTGTCCTTCGACACCTTCGATCAAATGCATTTCCCACAACGGCCGCCGCCGATCGAGCAGCGTCCCGTGCAGCCGCGAGGTCAGCTCGAACAGCTCCCGATACCGCCCCGGCCGCGCGAGCGCCGACAGCCGCACGTGGTACTCGAGATCGATCTCACCGTCCGGCTCCCACGACCAGTACCCGAGATCGACCGCCCGCCGCCGTACCCGCCGCGCGAAGACCGGACTGAGCGCCTGATCGGCGACCATCTCCTGGTACAGCCGAGCCAGATAGTCCCGTCCGTCGTCCGGGAAGACCTGATCCCGCCCGGCGTCCTCCGGCAGCTCGAACAGCATCAGCCCACCGACGTGCATGGGCTGCTCGCGAGTCTCCCCGAGCAGGAACATCGCGTCGAGCGGTCCCACCGCGGTCATACGCCCTCCGCTCCCGACCCGGCTCCAACCGACGACTCATCGTCGTCGGCGGAGCCGGGCGCGTCTACACCTGCTAACGCAGCGGGGGCGGATTTTGTTATCTCTTCAGGTACTTCAGTCCAGCGGGCGGTAGTTCAGGCCCAGCGCCTCGAACCGCGCGAGGTGCGGCCGCAGCCGGCCCAGGAACTCGTCGTACGACGTCTTGGGCGAACCCCAGGCGCGCTCGGCGACGGCGGACAGGCGAGGCAGGAGCATGTAGGCGACGTGGTCGGGGCCTTCCATGTACTCGGTCCAGACGTTGGCCTGGGCGCCGACGATTCGGCCCTGCTCCTCCTCGGTCAGGCCCTCGGGGACGACCTCGAAGTCGTAGACCTTCTCCAGCGGGATGAAGCCGCCGATGGCGAGCGGCTCGGTCTCCGGGTCGCCCTGGTAGTAGTCGAAGTAGACCGACTCGCACGGCGACATCACCACGTCGTGGCCGGCCTTCGCGGCGACCTCACCGCGCTGGGCGCTGCGCCACGCCATGATCACGGCGTCCTTCGGACAGTCGGTCTCGACCATTTCGTCCCAGCCGACCAGGCGCCGGTTCTGCTCGATCAGAACCTCCGCGACCTGCGCGGTGAACCAGCCCTGCAGCTGGCTCGCGTCGGTGAGCCCGAGCTCGGCCTGGCGCTTCTGCGCCTCGTCCGACTCGCGCCACTGCACGTCCGGGCACTCGTCGCCGCCGAGGTGGATGTACGGGCTGGGGAAGATGTCGAGCACCTCGCGCAGCACGGTCTTCACGAACTCGACGGTCGCGTCGTTGACGTTCAGCACGTCGTCGCTGATGCCCCACACCTGCCGGACGCCGAGCTGGGTGTCGGGGTTGTTGCCGAGCTCCGGGTACGCCGCGATCGCGGCCTGCATGTGACCGGGCAGGTCGATCTCCGGCACCACCGTGATGCCGCGCTCGGCGGCGTACGCGACGATCTCGCGCAGGTCGTCCTTGGTGTAGAAACCGCCGTGCCGCTGACCGTCGTAGGTGAACTCGGTCTGGCCGTGCGACATCTTGCCGACCATCGACTCCGGCCGCCAGCCGCCGACCTCGGTGAGCTTCGGGTACGCCTCGATCTCGACCCGCCAGCCCTGGTCGTCGGTCAGGTGCAGGTGCAGCACGTTCATCCGGTGCAGCGCGACCACGTCGACGACCTTGAGCACGAAGTCCTTCGGCATGAAGTGCCGGGAGACGTCGAGCATCATCCCGCGCCAGCCGAACCGCGGCGCGTCGGCGATCCGGACCGCCGGGACCGCGACCTGGCCGCCGTCGGCCGGCTCGGCGGCGTCGAGCAGCTGCCGGTACGTCGTCTCGGCCCAGCGCAGCGCGTCATCGGAGCCGGCCGACAGCCGCGCACCGTCGGCGGTGACGTCGATCCGGTACTCGGTCTCGCCGAGGTTCTCGACCACGGTCCGGACCGCTTCGGCGGCCGGGTCGGCGGTGATCCAGGCGCCGTCGTCGACGACGAGCTCACGCGGTGCGGGGACGATCGCGATGTCGGGCATCCGGTCTCCAGAGGTCTCTCGAAGGGGGTTTCGGCAAGAAGCCTGCAGAATTGACCCTACAAGCCTGCAGCAGGGCCGGAACAGGGACGGTCCACGCTCTGAACTGCACGCAGATGCCGTGTTTGAGCACAATCGTGCAACGCGGCGGCGCGCGAAATCCCCTGCCGCGACAACCTTTCGGGTGAGAGGCTGAGGCGTGACCGCCGACGCTCGCCCCCAGGACGTGACCGCCCGCGGTCTGCAGCGCACGACGCTACGGGTCCTGGTGATCAGCAACGTCGTCGGCGGGGTCGCGGTGGCCAGCGGGTTCGCGGTCGCCGGTCTGCTCGCCGAGAACATCTCCGGCTCGACCTCGATGGCCGGTCTGGTCGCCACGTCGACCACGCTCGGCGCGGCGATCCTCGCCGTACCGCTGGCTGGTCTGGCGCGCAGCCACGGCCGCCGGGTCTCATTGGCCACTGGCTACCTGATCGCGACGGTCGGCGCGGCCCTGAGCATCGTCGCCGCCCAGATCGACTCGCTGGTCCTCCTGCTGCTGGCCGGCTGCCTGTTCGGCAGCGGGTCGGCCGCCAACCTCCAGTCCCGGTACGCCGCGACCGACGCGGCCGATCCCAAGTACCTCGCCCGCTCCCTGTCGGTGGTGGTCTGGGCGACAACGATCGGTGTGGTGGTCGGCCCCAACCTGACCGGCCTCGGCGGCTCGCTCGGCGAGTCCGTCGGCGTACTGGCGCTTGCCGGGCCCTACCTGTTCTCGGTGATCGCGTTCGCGCTCAGCCTGTCGACGGTCTGGTTCGGCCTGCGCCGGCTGCAGCAGTCGACGCCCCGGACGAAGGTGGAGCGCCAGCCGTTGGCGACAACGTTCCGCCGGGTCGTCGCGATCCCGCACGCCCGGCTCGGCCTGCTGTCGATCGCCACCGCGCACTCGGTGATGGTCGGAGTGATGTCGATGACGTCGGTCCACCTGCGCCACCACGGCGCCTCGCTGACGATCGTCGGCTTCGTCATCAGCGGGCACGTGGCCGGCATGTACGCCCTGTCTCCGGTGATGGGCTGGCTGGCCGACCGCCTCGGCCGCATCCCCACGATCGGCATCGGCCTCGCCGTACTGGCCCTCGCGATGACCGTCGCCGCACTGGCTCCCGACGAGGCACACGGCCTGACTGCGTTGGCGCTGGTCCTGCTGGGCCTCGGCTGGTCGGCCTGCCTGGTCGCCGGCTCCACACTGCTCTCCAACTCGGTGCCCACAGACATCCGTACGTCGGCGCAGGGCCTTTCCGACCTGACGATGGGCGCCTTCGCCTCCATCGCCGGTACGGCGGCCGGACCGGTCCTCGCCGGTCTGGGCTTCCACTGGCTGGCCGTGCTCTGCGGGCTGCTCCTGATCCCCGTCGCCCTGACTGCTGCTCTAACCAAGCAGCAGGTGCAGAGTGCGTGAGCCGGGCCGGAACCCGATGCTCTGGTACAGCGCCCGCGCCTTCGGGTACCCGTCGTCGCCCCGCGGGCACACCACTGCCCTGGTCCCACCCGCTTCGCGCAACGCGTGCAGGGCGGCCAGGTTGACCGCCTGGCCGAGCCCACGACGCCGGTACGCCGTGGCAACGCCTACCGGCTCGACCAGCCCGACCTGGTGCTGCTCGTCCAGCCAGATGAGCGCGGACGCGACGAACTCGCCGGCCTCGTTCTCCACCACCCAGTCCAGCTCGGACCGGTAGGGCCAGGCCGACATCACCTCACCCATCGCCTCCTCAGTCATCTTGGACGGAGCCAAGTCGGACCAGGCCGCCCGATGCACCGCAGCCCGCTTCCCCACCTCGTCCGCTCCCACATGGCGCAGGGTGAGCCCGTCCGGCACCACCGGCTTGTCCAGTGCGTCCAGCGAGATCCAGTGGTGCGTGTAGTACGGCGCCGCGTCGTCCTGCCGGAACCCAGCCGACTCCAGCGCGTCCAGCAGGTGCTGCTCGGTCTCCAGCACCCCGGCCGCCAGCTCCGGCCCCTCGGCGGTGTTGCGGAACCAGTCGACGACCGTCTCGGCGAGCTCCGGACGAGCGGGGTCGACGCTCATCAGCAGGTGGCCCGGCTGCGCCAGCCAGCCCCAGGCGACGACCTGTCCCGCGTCGTCACCCGCTCCCCCGGCGCGCCACACCGCCGTACGCCAGCCGTCGGCCCGCCCGGCGTTGGCGCTCCGCTCCCACGCGACGTCCCCGATGTGCAGCCGCGACGCCGGGCTCCAGACCCGCTGGGTGAGTTCCTGCATCTCCCTGAGGCCGTCCCGGCCGGCGTACTCGGTCATCTGCACAGGTCGAAGCATCACGGGCCGCACCGGCCGACTCAAGTTCTTATCCCTGCGAGCCCCACTCCCACAGCGCCCGCAGTACCGGAACCAGGTCACGGCCTCGCTCGGTGAGGCTGTAGGAGACCCGCGGCGGGTAGGCCGACGTACGGGTGCGCTCGAGAACCCCTGCGGCGACAAGATGCTGCAGCCGGTCCGTGAGCACCTTGTCGGACAACCGAGGCAGTCCGTCGCGCAGCTCCGAGAAGCTCCGGTCGCCGCGCCGGAACTCGCCGATGATCAAGGCCGTCCAGCGTCCGCGCAACGTGTCGAGCGCGACGTCGACCGGGCAGCTCGGCGGCAGTTCGCCGTCCAGGTCCTCGCAGGACGGCAGGAGACCAACCGTTTGGTGAGCCACGACGCGTCCTCCTAGCTTCGGAAACAGCAGCAACTCACCTTCTACCACCGGAGCGACACCGTGCGAGTCCATTCACTGAACTGCGGGACGATGGCGTCCGCCGGACCGGGCGAACCGCCCGCCGTCTGTCACTGCCTGCTGATCGAGACCGACGCCGACGGGCTGGTGCTGGTCGACACCGGGCTGGGGACGCTGAACGTGAAGGACCCGGTCGGCTCGCTGGGCGAGGACTTCCTCGGGTGGGCCGGTCCGGCGCTGCGGGCCGAGGAGACGGCGATCCACCAGGTCGAGCAGCTCGGGTTCGCCGCGTCCGACGTACGGCATGTCGTCGTGACGCACCTGCACCGGGATCACTGTGGTGGGCTGCCCGACTTCCCCGAGGCCTCGGTGCACCTGCATGCGGCGGAGTACGACGCGGCGCTGCCGGGCGAGGGGATCTACCTGAACGCCGCCTACGCGCACGGGCCGAAGTGGGTGACGTACGCCGCGGGCGGTGCCGAGTGGATGGGCTTCGCCGGCGTCCGGGAGTTCGACGGGCTGCCGCCGGAGATCCTGATGGTGCCGCTGCTCGGGCACACGCCCGGCCACATCGGCGTCGCCGTACAGAGTGAGAGCGGGTGCTTGCTGCACGCCGGCGACGCGTACTTCCATCGCAACGAGCTGCTCGACGACGGCGAGTGGCCGGAGGGCTGGGACCAGTTGCAGGCCCGGGCCGAGACCGACCGCGCGCAACGGCTGGCCAATCGCGACCGGTTGCGTGAGGCCGTACGACGACCTGACGGTCCGGTGGTGTTCTCGGCGCACGACCCGGTCGAGTACGCGGGCCGTCGCTGACTAAGGTTTCGCCGTGAGCATTGCCGACGGTGGGATCCCCAGTCCGAACATCTGGCACCATCCGCAGACCTACGAGATCGAGAACCGGGCAGTCGATCCGGACGGCGTGATCGAACCGGCGATGCGGGCGATCCGGGACTGGGCCGGGGCGACCGTGCTGGACCTCGGCTGCGGGACCGGGTTCCACCTGCCGATGTTCGCGCGGACCGCCGCGCAGGTGATCGGAGTGGAACCGCACGGCACGCTGGCCGAGGCTGCTCGTCGGCGTACTCGGCAGCTGGCGAACGTCGAGGTCAAGCAGGGTACGGCGCAGCAGCTGCCGATCGCGGACGCGTCGGTCGACGTCATGCACGCGCGGTGGGCCTACTTCTTCGGACCGGGCAGCGAGCCGGGTCTGGCCGAGCTGGACCGGGTGATGCGGCACGGCGGTACGGCGTTCGTGATCGACAACGACGGGAGCCGGTCGACGTTCGGCGGCTGGTTCAGTGCGGCGTACCCGATGATCAAGGCGCCCGAGGTGGAACGGTTCTGGACCTCTCGCGGCTGGCACCGCACGCCGCTCGACATGGGCTGGCGGTTCGAGAGCCGGGCCGACTTCGAGGCGGTGGTGCGGATCGAGTTCCAGCCGCAGATCGCCGAGCGGATCATCACGTCGTACGCCGGGCACGAGGTCGACTACGCGATCAACCTGTGGAGTCGCACCTACTGACAACACGCTGCGTGATGCAGTGGCCCGCAGGTCGCCCTAAGGTGAGCATTCGCCACGACCTGGGAGGCGCCTCGCCGGCATGGACGGACTGCTGCTCCAGCGACTGCTGCCGGGACTCCCCGACGAGGTGAGGGTCGGCCCAGGACAGCGGCGATCGCTGGTGCTCGGGACGAGGGCCGAGGCGCGGCTGTGCGCCGACCTGATCGCCGGACTGGACGAGCCACCACCGAATGCCACGGTGGAGACCAACGGACGCGTCCGGCTGGTCCCTGCGGAGGGCGGGTTGCTGCCGCACCTGACAGTGCTCGGCAACATCGTGCACGGTCACATCACCGCGCACCAGGTGACCAACGAAGCCGCGGACAAGCAGTGCCAGCTCACCGCCAGCAACTGCGACCTGGGCGACGTCCTGCTGCGCCACCCGCACGAGATCACCCCAGGACGACGCCGGCTGACCGGACTGGCCCGTGCGGTCCGTGCGGACCCGTCGGTGATCGTGCTGGAGGATGCGCCCGGTCTGCCGACCTGGGGCTCGCTGCTGCGACCGGACAACATCACCGAGCTGTGGTCGATCGCGCTGGTGCTGATCACGACCGATGCCGAGCGTGCCAAGGACTTCGACTCGTGATCCGCCGACGCGTCGTGCTGGCGGGTGCTGCAGCCGCAGCCTTGTCCGGCTGCAGTCCCGACGTACTCGGACTGAGCCGCAGCGTCCGGGTAGCAGTCAGCTGGAGTGGTCCGGAGCTTCGCGCCTTCCACCGGGTGCTCGACGGGCTCGGCAAGCTCGACTACCCGGTCGAGGTGATCCCACTCGGCGACGACATCTCCACGGCGTTCGGTGCGCGCTCGGCCCGGCGGCCCGACCTCGTGATGCTGCCGCAGCCCGGACTGGTCCCGCTGCACCGCGGTGACCTGGAGGCGATGCCGTCCGACCTGGCCGAACGTGGCCGGGCCCGGCTGTGGGACGAACTGCTGACACACGACGGTACGACGTACGGGCTGCCCTTCAAGACAGCTCACAAGTCGGCGGTCTGGTACCGGCCGTCAGTGTTCCGCGAGGCCCAGGTGCAGCCGCCGACGCAGTGGGACGAGTGGCTGGAGCTGAACAAGAGCCTCTCGCTCCGAGGCATCAGACCGCTCGCACTGGGCGCTGGAGACGGCTGGGTGCTCACCGACTTCCTGGAGAACGTCCTGCTCGGTACGGCGCCCAGCGCGTACCGCACGCTGGCGGTGTCGGACGACCCGCGGCCCTCCCGCGTGCCGGAGTTCGCGGCCGCGCTGCAGCGGCTGGCGACGATGTGGGCCGCACCGGGCGCGCTGGCCGGTGGAGTGGAACGCTCGCTGACTCAGCAGTTCCCGGACGCGGTCGTGGAGGTCTTCGGGCACCGCCGGGCCGCGATGGTGGCCGCGTCGGACTTCGCCGAGCCGGTGATCCGTACGTTCGCCGCCGACCCTTCGGACGTCGGCCTGTTCACCTTCCCGGCGTTCGGCGCGGGTGCAGCGCCGGTGGTGGTCGGTGGCGACGTGATGGTCGTACCGCGCCCGGCGACCGACGACGCGTGGGACCTGGTGCACCGGCTCGCCACACCGGCGGCTCCGGCGCCCTGGATCTCGTCCGGCGGCTTCCTGGTCGACGGACGCACGACCGGCTACTCCCCCGAGCTGACTCGGCTGGCCGACCAGCTGGTCGCACCCGGTGCGTCGCTGCAGTTCGACCTGTCGGACCGGCTGGGCGAGCTGGGCGGCATCGACGGGCTGTGGCGCGTGCTGACCGACCTGCTCGTCCGGGTCGGTACCCGCGGGCCTGGCGTCGTACCGGAAGCAGTGGAGCTCGCGCTGGAAGAGCTGGAGAAGGTGGAGGGCTGATGGGCCTGCGCAGCAACGGCTTGTCGCTCGAGATCGCCGGGCGACCAGTCTCCGGGCGTCCGGTGACCGGTCGGCCGCAGCGACCGGCAGGGCCTTATCTGCTGGGGATTCCGGCGCTCCTGCTGACCAGCCTGTTGCTGGTGCCCATCGTGATCACCGTCGTCGCGGCGTTCCGGCTGCCGGACGGGTCGTTCGGGCTCAGCAACTTCGCGGTGATGGGTGACCCGGCCGCGCTGCACGCCGTACGGAACAGCGTGGCCTGGGTGGCTGTCGCGGTCGCACTGGTCGTTGTCGGGTTCCTGCTGGCCGTGGTGAGCTACCGGCTGCCCGGCCTGTCGTCGTTTCTCCAACCAGCGTTGGTGATTCCGTTCGCCGTGTCGGTGCTGGTGTCCGGTGCGACGTTCCGGCTGATCTTCGACTCGGCCCCTGAGCGCGGCACGGTGACGGCCGTCTGGAGCTCGCTGTTCGGCACCAGTCCGGTGTGGCTGGGGCCTGGTCTGTTCTGGCTGGTGCTGGTGTCCGCGTTCGGCTGGACCTGGCTCGGGTACGTCGTGTCGCTGTTCCGCGCCGGACTGGACGCCATCCCGGACGACGTGAGCAGGACGATCGCTGCCGAAGGGCTGACCGGACTGCGTCGCTGGCGCGCGCTGGAGTTGCCGCTGCTGCGGCCGATCACCGGCGTCATCACGCTGACGCTGGTGGTCGCGGCGGTCCGGGTGTTCGACCTGGTGCTGATCGTCGTACCGGGCCCGATGCAGCACGACGCCGACGTGCTCGGCCTGAACTGGTGGCGAGCGACGACCACCGGCGACGACTCCGGCCGTACGGCGGCGCTGGGCGTTGTCCTGTTCGCCATCGTCGCCGCAGTCGCGGTGATCGGTGTTCGTGGGCTGCGCCGGCGGCGCTGGGCGATGCCGGTGAGCGTCGTACCGGCTGACTCGACGTTACGCAGACCCAAGCCCAGCAAGCGGGTTCGGCGGATCGGGTGGACTGCCGGGTTCGTGGTCAGCCTGTTCTGGATCCTGCCGGCCGTCGTACTGGTGGCTACTGCGCTGCACTCGCCGCGGGAGGCCGGACTGCGTGGCTGGTGGTCGTTGCAGGGGCTTGGACTGTCGTCGTTCGACGCTGCGGCGAGCATCGGGTTGCTGCGGTCGCTGCTGTCGACCGTGCTGATCTCCTCGGTCGCCACGGTGGTGCTGCTCGTTGTTGCGGTGCCGACGGCGTACCTGGTCGCGTGGGGTGGCCTGCCGACGTGGCTGGGCCGTGTGGTGACGTCGGTGTTCGTGGTGCTGGCCGTGACTCCCGTGCAGATGTACGCCGCGCCGCTGCGGGATGCGATCGACGCGGCCGGGCTGACGGGGTCGCGGATCGCACTGGGGTTGGTGCACGCGGCGGCTGGGCTGCCGTTCGCCGTACTGCTGCTGCGGTCTGCGTTCGCGTCGGCTCCACCGATGCTGGTTGCTGAAGCGCTGCAAGGGCCGGCGCGGCAGAGCGCCGTACTGGCGACTGTGCAGCGCACCTACCGGCCCGCGGTGATTGCTGTTGCTGTGCTGGAGTTCGTGCTGGTCTGGAACGACTTCATCGTCGGCTTCCTGATCAGCGGAGCCGGTACGACGCCGCTGTCGCTGGTGCTGTGGGGTGAGGCGCGGCAGTTCTCGGCGTCGAGCGGAACGGTCGCCGCGGCGGCTGTGGTCGCGTCCGTCGTACCGGCGGTGCTGATGCTGACGTTCTGGCGGACCGTCGTGCGCGGACTGACCATCGGGAGCAGGCCGTGAGCACACCCGACGAGGAGAAGCCGAAGAGCGACCGGCGGCGCGGGGACTTCCTCGGGATCAGCGCGATCGCCGCGGGTCTGCTGTCCGGGCTGGCGAGCGAGAAGCTGTCGCAGAGCCTGGACAGCGGCGGCTGGATCAAGGTGGCCGGGTGGAGCCTGACCATCGGCTTCTTCCTGATCTGGGCGATCTACAACGCGCCGGTCGGGCTGCGGAAGTACCGGACGTGGCGTGCGGGCGCAGTGGCGACCAGTACGCCGGCCGAGCTCCAGGCGGCGGCCGAAGAGGCTGAGCAGTGGCTGGTCGCGCTCGGCTCGGAGGCGGCCGGGCTGGCTGCGGCGGAGTGGTTCGATCTGAACGAGCCACGCCTGCGGAACGTGCTGGCGAGTGAGAAGCCGACCAGCGCGTCAGCTGACGATCTCGCCCGGATCTGCGACGCACTGGATGCCTGGTACGTCCGGCAGGGCCGCGCGGAGGACCTGATGGAGGTCAGCGTCTACCTGCTGGGCGTGGCCGAGGGCTGCGGGCGGCAGGACCTCGAGGAACTGGCGACGGCGCGTGAGGCCACGGCGTACCGGCTGTTGGACGAGCTGGACACCGCGATCACCAAGATCGGCATCTCGGCGAACGTCGCGCCATCACGGCGTGGGCACAGCCGGACAGCTGCGGCGCTGGAGACGCGGCGGCAGGTGGAGCTGGCGCTGGTGCATCTGGCACGGGCCGACGCTGCTCCTGTCGGCAACGAGCAGGAGGAAGCTGTCGCCCACGCCCGGAGCCGGTTGGACGACGCACGGCTCAGCCGGCCCGGTCCGGACCTCGCCGCTGACGTGGCGATCTCGATCAACCTGGCGATCGTCCAGCTGTACCAGGAGGACGCCGAAGGTGCGCTGGACCACCTGAAGCCCGCGGCGGCTCGGGCCGCGGCTGCTGGTGACCGGAGTGCTCAGGCGCACGCGTTCGAGCTGATCGGCGCCGCCGCGTGGATGCTGACGCGGCCGGGCGAGGCAGTGAAGTGGTGGAAGCGGGCTGAGCACCTCTTCTCGGAGATCGACGAGAGGGAAGGGCAGGCGCGGTGCCTGCAGCATCTGGGGTCGGCTGCTGTGGTCGCGGGTGATCGCTCGGGTGGTCTGGAGCTGTTGAAGCAGAGCGCCGTACTGCGGAAGTACGAGAGTCCGGTGCTGGTGCAGTACCTGGCGGTCGCCACGCAGACCGGCCCGGCGGCGGTCGGTCCGGAGGTGTCACGGCGCGGTTCGATCGGCTGGCTGCGCCGCAAGATCGAGGAGTGGAGGTTGCGCTGAGATCTGTCGGTGGCGTCGCCTAGGTTGTGGGCATGGTGAAGGCGACGGGGCAGACGAAGTCGAAGGCGGCGGGCAAGTCGCCGTTCCACTGCACGGAGTGCGGCTGGACGGCGGCGCGCTGGATCGGGCGCTGCGGCGAGTGCCAGGCCTGGGGCACGGTCGTCGAGGTCGGTGCGCCGAAGGCGGCGCGGATCACCGCGGGCGCGGTCTCCTCGCCGGCGATGCCGATCTCGCAGGTGTCCGCGGTCGAGGCCGAGTCCCGGCCGACCGGGATCGGCGAGCTGGACCGCGTGCTCGGCGGCGGCGTCGTACCGGGTGCGGTGATCCTGCTCGCGGGTGAGCCCGGCGTCGGCAAGTCCACGCTGCTGCTCGAGGTCGCGGCCCAGTCCGCGCGGAACGGGCACCGCACGCTCTACGTCTCCGGCGAGGAGTCCGCGGCGCAGGTCCGGCTGCGCGCCGGACGCACCGACGCGCTCGTCGACGAGCTGTACCTGGCGGCCGAGACCGACCTGGGCGCGGTCGTCGGTCAGGTCGACGCCGTCGAGCCGTCGTTCCTGGTGATCGACTCCGTGCAGACGATGGCCCACCCCGAGGTCGACGGCGCTCCCGGCGGCGTCACGCAGGTCCGCGAGGTGACCGGCGCGCTGGTCCGGCTGGCCAAGGAACGCAACATCGCCGTCGTCCTGGTCGGCCACGTCACCAAGGACGGCGCGATCGCCGGTCCGCGGATGCTGGAGCACCTGGTCGACGTCGTGCTCGCGTTCGACGGCGACCGGCACTCCGGCTTCCGGATGGTGCGCGCGACCAAGAACCGGTTCGGCCCGTCCGACGAGGTCGGCTGCTTCGACATGGTCGACACCGGCATCGTCGAGGTCAGCGACCCGACCGGCCTGTTCGTCTCCGAGCACTCCGAGCCGGTCGCCGGCACGTGCGTGACGGTGATGATGGAGGGCCGCCGGCCGCTGCTGGCCGAGGTGCAGGCGCTGGTCGGACCGTCCTCGGCGCCGCAGCCTCGGCGTACGACGTCCGGGCTGGAGTCGTCGCGGGTCGCGATGGTGCTGGCCGTCCTGGGCAACCGGGCAGGCATCAAGCTGCACGACCACGAGGTGTACGTCGCGACCGTCGGTGGGGTGAAGATCACCGAACCGGTCGCGGACCTGGCGGTGGCGATCGCGGTCGCCTCGTCGGTCACCGACAAGCCGATCCATCCCGGCCTGATCGCGATCGGTGAAGTCGGTCTGGCCGGCGAGGTGCGCCGGGTCGGCGGGCTGGAGAAGCGCCTGGCCGAGGCGGCCCGGCTCGGGTTCACCAAGGCGATCGTGCCGGCCGACGTACCGAACCGCGGGAAGGACCTGAAGCCGCTCGACATGCAGGCCAAGTACGGCCTGCGCGTCTTCGCCGCGGGCGACGTCCGCGCCGCCCTGCACGCGGCGGGCATTCTGTAATCCGGCTCACAAGCGTGAGACGGGTGTCCACACCCTGGTTCCTCATTACGTACTCTGGATGGCGGCCCACCCCTCCCCGCGGCCGCCCACGAAGGAGCCCCCATGACCGGATCCAGAGTTGTCGCGCTCGGCCACTACCAGCCCGAGCGGGTGCTCACCAACGCCGAGCTCGCCACGATGGTGGACACCAACGACGAGTGGATCCAGAGCCGGGTCGGCATCAAGGAGCGCCGGGTCGCGGCGCCCGACGAGCAGGTCGACGAGATGGCCTGGCGGGCCGCCGAGAAGGCGATCGCGAACGGCGGCATCGACAAGACCGAGATCGACTACGTGGTCGTCGCCACCTGTACGGCGATCGACCGCTCCCCCAACATCGCCGCCCGGGTCGCCGCCCGCCTCGGTCTCGGCCACCCGGCCGCGATCGACATCAACACGGCCTGCTCCGGCTTCAGCCACGCCGTCGCCACCGCGGACCACGCGATCCGCGCCGGCGCGGCGTCCAAGGCCCTGGTGATCGGCGTCGAGAAGCTGACCGACTTCACCGACTGGACCGACCGGACGACGTGCGTGCTGGTCGGCGACGGCGCCGGCGCGCTGGTCCTGGTCGCCAGCGACGAGCCGGAGGTCGGGCCGGTCGTGTGGGGTTCGGTGCCGGAGATGTCGGACGCCGTACGGATCGAAGGCGGCGGCAAGTTCGCCCAGAACGGGCAGAGCGTCTTCCGCTGGACCACGACCCAGCTGCCGACCATCGCCAAGGAGGTCTGCGAGAAGAGCGGGATCGCCCCCGAGGACCTCGGCGGGGTCGTGCTGCACCAGGCCAACCTGCGGATCATCGAGCCGCTGGCCAAGAAGCTCGGCGCGATCAACGCGGTCGTCGCGCGGGACGTGGTCGAGTCCGGCAACACCTCCGCGGCCAGCATCCCGATCGCGCTGTCCAAGCTGGTCGAGCGCCGCGAGATCCCGGTCGGTGCCCCGGTCCTGCTGTTCGGCTTCGGCGGCGGTCTGTCGTACGCCGGCCAGATCATCCGCTGCCCCTGAGACCGGCCGGATCCACAACCCCACAAGCTCGCCGGATCCACCGACCACCACAAGTCGGCACGCGCGAGCGCCTCCCCCGGCAGGACGCGCCGTAGCTCCGACAAGTCTTTTTCGCGCGCGCCCGGCCCCCCGGGTCGTTGACGTGTGAGCCTTTCAGGCCTTCGCGACACCGAATCCGAGTCACGGCAGCCGGGAAAATTTGTTGCACGCGTCGAGTGCACATTCGGATGCACGGGCGTTTGCAAACGCCCAGCCAAGGAGCCGTCGCTCCGGGGCCTTTCGCTCACACCAGGGCGCCGACCCGCATAGACTCAGGGACCGTGGCCCCGAATTCCGACAAGAACAGCACCGATGCCCGGATGCGCGCGACGCTCGCCGCCGTGGCACCCGGTACCGAACTGCGTGAAGGCCTGGAACGAATCCTGCGCGGGCGCACCGGCGCCCTGCTGGTCCTCGGACAGGACAAGGTGGTCGACTCCATCTCGACCGGTGGGTTCGAGATCGAGGTTCCGTTCACCGCCACCGGTCTGCGCGAGCTGAGCAAGATGGACGGCGCGATCATCCTCGACCGCGACATGAGCCGGATGCTGCGCGCCGCCGTGCACCTGATGCCGGACCCGTCGATCCACACCGAGGAGACCGGCACCCGGCACCGCACCGCCGACCGCGTCGCCCGGCAGACCGGCTTCCCGGTCATCTCGGTGTCGCAGTCGATGCACATCATCGCCTTGTACGTCGACGACCAGCGCTACGTGCTCGAGGACTCCGGCGCGATCCTGTCCCGGGCGAACCAGGCCCTGGCCACCCTCGAGCGGTACAAGCTGCGCCTCGACGAGGTCTCCGGCACGCTGTCGGCGCTGGAGATCGAGGACCTGGTCACCGTCCGGGACGTCGCCGCGGTCGCGCAGCGCCTCGAGATGGTCCGCCGGATCGCCACCGAGATCGACGGGTACGTCGTCGAGCTCGGCACCGACGGACGGCTGCTCACCCTGCAGCTGAACGAACTCGTGGCCGGTGTCGCCGGTGAGCGTGAGCTCGTCGTCCGGGACTACCTGCCGCCCGCGACCGGTCGCAAGGCCAAGACCGCGGACGACGTACTGCTGGAGCTGGACGCGGTCAGCCCGACCGACCTGCTGGACATCGGCCAGGTCGCGCGGGCCCTGCAGCTCGGCGGGGCCGAGCAGCTGGACGCCGCCGTGACGCCGCGTGGGTACCGGCTGCTCGCCAAGGTCCCGCGTCTGCCCGGCGCGGTGATCGACCGTCTGATCGAGCACTTCGGCCACCTGCAGAAGCTGCTGGCCGCGAGCATCGACGACCTGCAGACCGTCGACGGCGTCGGCGAGAACCGCGCCCGCACGGTCCGCGAGGGCCTGTCCCGGCTGGCCGAGTCGAGCATCCTCGAGCGGTACGTCTAGCCCGCAGCACCACCAGCGCGGCGTCGGCAGAGAGATCTGCCGGCGCCGCGCTGTTGTCTGCCCGGGTTGCTTCCACCGCAGCGATTGAGTAATACTCCACGTGGAATAATCCGGATGGAGGACTTGTGGCCGAACTGACCCCGCTGGCGATCGCCGTCCTGGCGTTGCTGAACGAGGGGCCGATGCACGCCTACGAGATGTACCAAGTGCTGCTGAAACGGCGGAACGACCGGCTGGTGAAGGTCCGGCCCGGTTCGCTCTACCACACGGTCGAACGGCTGGCCGGGCAGGAACTGGTCGAGGCGACCGGCACCGAGCGGGCCGGCAACCGGCCCGAGCGGACGACGTACGAGATCACCCCGGCCGGTCAGCAGGCGCTGATCGCGCGCGTGGAGACCGGGATCGAGACCTACAGCTACGAGTACCCGCTGTTCCCGGTCGTGCTGAGCGAGGCGCACAACCTGGAGCCCGCGGACGCGCTGGAGCGCTTCCGGCGCCGCGTCGAGCACCTCGAGCGCGAGCTGGCCGACCTGGCCACCGCGCTCGACGACGTGCACGACCGCGGGGTACCGGAGGCGTACTGGATCGCCGCCGACTTCAACCGGAACCAGCTGACCGCCGAGCGCGACTGGCTGGCCGGCGTCATTCAACGGATCGAGAGCAAGGAACTGGTATGGCTGCATCGCCGCAAGCGGTGACCCCGACCGACCGGCCGTGGCCGGCGCTGTGGGCGCTGGTGCTCGGCTTCTTCATGATCCTGGTCGACTCGACCATCGTCTCGGTGGCGACCCCCGCGATCCTGACCGACCTGGACGCCGACGTCAGCAGCGTGGTCTGGGTGACCAGCGCCTACCTGCTCGCGTACGCCGTACCGCTGCTGATCACCGGACGACTCGGTGACCGGTTCGGCCCGAAGAAGCTCTACCTGACCGGCCTGACGCTGTTCACGCTGGCGTCGGTCTGGTGCGGGCTGACCGGGTCGATCGAGATGCTGATCGTGGCCCGGATCTTCCAGGGGCTCGGCGCCTCGCTGATGACGCCGCAGACGATGGCCGTGATCACTCGGATCTTCCCGGCCGACCAACGCGGCCGCGCGATGAGCCTGTGGGGTGCGACAGCCGGCGTGGCGACGCTGGTCGGCCCGATCCTCGGCGGCGTCCTGGTCGACGGGCTCGGCTGGCAGTGGATCTTCTTCATCAACGCGCCGGTCGGCATCGTCGGCTTCGTGCTGGCGCTGCGACTGGTGCCGGACCTGCCGACCAACGAGCACAAGTTCGACCTGCTCGGGGTGGCGCTGAGCTCGATCGGGCTGTTCTGCCTGGTGTTCGGGATCCAAGAGGGGCAGAAGTACGACTGGGGTCAGATCACCGGGCCGATCTCGGTCTGGTCGCTGATCATCGCCGGACTGGTGGTGATCGCGGCATTCCTGCTCTGGCAGGCGAAGAACAAGGGCGAGCCGCTGCTGCCGCTGTCGCTGTTCAAGGACCGGAACTTCTCGCTGGCCAACACCGCGATCACCACGGTCGGGTTCGCGATCACCGCGATGACGTTCCCGCTGATGCTGTACGCCCAGAGCGTGCGCGGCCTGAGCCCGACGCGATCGGCGTTGCTGCTGGTGCCGATGGCCGTGATCTCCGGCGCGCTGGCGCCGTTCGTCGGCCGGCTCACCGACAAGGCTCCGCCTCGGTTCATCGCCGGCTTCGGGCTGCTGTGCTGCTCGGTGTCGCTGTTCTGGCTGAGCCAGGTGATGGAGCCGACCGTGCCGATCTGGCAACTGCTGCTGCCGATCGCGCTGCTGGGTGTGGCAAACGGGTTCATGTGGGCGCCGCTCGGCACGACCGCGACGCGGAACCTGCCGTACCACCAGGCCGGCGCGGGTGCGGGCGTCTACAACACGACGCGTCAGGTCGGCGCGGTTCTCGGCAGCGCGGGCATCGCCGTACTGATGGAATCGCGGCTCGCCGCGAACCTGCCGGCCGCGCCCGGCGGCGGGTCGCCGGAGCCGAGCTTCGCCGGGAAGTTGCCGGAGGCGATCCACCAGGGGTTCAGCGACGCGATGGCGCAGTCGTTGATGCTGCCGGCGGCGGTGCTGATCATCGGTCTGGTCGCGGCGCTGTTCTTCACGCGGCCGTTGCACCTGCAGGACAAGGCGTACGCCGGTACGGCGAAGGCCTCGGACCAGGGCTAGCCAGGTCGCCCGGACAGCGCGTCCGCCAGCCGGCGGGCCAGAGCCAGGGCTAGGAAGCGACGATGTAGAAGGCCTGTGCGGCGGACGCCTGTCCGTCGTACACGGCCTTGGCCACGTAGGTGCCGGGCTTGGCCAGCGGCTGACCCGGCAGGCAGCCGGGGCCGGAACGGCGTCCGTCCCAGGCGACGGTGCTGGTGGATTGCTTGCCCTTGGCAACAAGAAAGGTGGCCCGCGGCACGGTCTGCTCGCACTGCGTGGTGGACCAGATCTGGTCGGCGCCCGAGGTGATCGTGAGCGAGAGCAGGGTCGGATCGATCGCGGCCTTGCACTCGGCGCGGACGGCGCTGAGCTGGACGGCGAAGTTCAGCGAGCCGCCGTCCTTGATCGAGCGGACGGCGGGCAGCACGCTCACGCGGACGTCGCGGCCGGCGCAGTCCTTCGGCGGCTCGGGCGTCTTCGGTGTCTCCGGGGTGCTCGGCTTGTCCGTCGGCTTCTGCGTCGGCTTGCCGGTGGGCGGCGGGGTCTTGGCCGGCGTCTGCTCGTCCGTGGACGGCGTACTGGTCGGGTCGACCGGGGCAGCTGGGGTCTCACCCTGCTGCGGGCCGTTGGCCGCCGTGTTCTCCGGTTTGTCGCCGCCTCCGCCGATCAGGCGACCGAACAGCACCAGCACGACCACCAGGGCAACCAGCAGCAGGCCCCTGCGGAACCAGTAGACGCTGGCAGGCAGGTGCCCGACCGGACGGAGCATGCTGCTCATGTCCGCACCTTAATGTCAGGATTGACCCCGACATGTCAGACTCGCCGCTTTCCGTCGCTTCGGCCTTGCACGCCCCCGTGCTGCAGTGGTACGCCGCCAACGCCCGCACCCTGCCCTGGCGGGAGCCGGACGCCGGGGCGTGGGCGGTGATGGTCAGCGAGTTCATGCTGCAGCAGACACCGGTCGCGCGGGTGCTGCCGGCGTACGACGTGTGGATGCGGAGGTGGCCCAAGCCGGGTGACCTGGCCGCAGAGTCGCCTGGTGAGGCTGTACGGGCCTGGGACCGGCTCGGCTACCCCCGGCGGGCCCTCCGCCTCCACGCGGCCGCCAAGGCGATCGTGGAGCTGCACGGCGGGGAGGTGCCGTCGGACCACGCTGCCCTGCTCGCGCTGCCTGGGGTGGGGACGTACACGGCGGCTGCCATCGCGTCGTTCGCCTTCGGGCAGCGGCACGCTGTCGTCGACACCAATGTGCGTCGGGTGTTCGCCCGGGCTCTGACTGGGGTCGCGCAGCCGACCATCTCCCCGACTGCCGCCGACCAGCGGCTGGCGGTCGCCGCACTGCCTGATGACTCGGCTGTCGCTGCCCGCTGGGGCGTGGCGACCATGGAGCTTGGCGCGTTGGTCTGCACGGCCCGGGTGCCTCGCTGCGCGCAGTGCCCGATCAGCACGCAGTGCGCGTGGGTCCTGGCCGGCTCCCCGCCGTACGACGGACCGCCGCGCAAGGGCCAGACCTACGAGGGCACCGACCGGCAGGTCCGAGGCCGCCTGCTCACCGTACTGCGTGCTGCCAGCGGGCCGGTCCACAAGAAGTCCCTGGACGCCTGCTGGCCGGAGGAGATCCAACGCGAAAGAGCATTGGACGGTCTGGTCGCAGACGGCTTGGTCGAGCCGTTGCCCCGCAACCGCTACCAACTACCTCACTAGAAAAAAGACATGCTTGAGGCCGGCTTCTCCCCTTGCGGGGAGGGCCGGCCTCAACGCGACGGAGCAGTGGTGGAGTCTGCTCAGTTCTTCTTGCTCGACGTGGCGGTCTCGTCCTCGTCGTCGGCGAGCAGGTCGAGCGGCATCGCCGGGCTGCCGGACAGCGTCGCCAGCATCTGGCGGACGTTGGTCAGCTGCGCGTTGATGCTGTCCCGGCGCTGCGTCGCGGCGGCGAGCTCACGCTCGGACTCGGCGCGGATCCGCTCGGACTTGTCCTTCGCGGCGGCGACGATCTCCTGCGCCTGACGGTTCGCGTCGGCCAGCTGCTGCTGGGCCAGGCGCTCCGCCTCGGACCGGGACCGGTCGGCCTCGCGCTGCACCTGGGCGGCGCGGTCGGTGACCGCGGCCAGCTGCTGCTCGGCCAGTGCCGTCCGGGCGGCGAACTCCTGCTCGACCTTGCCCCGGCGCTCGGCCAGGGTGGTCTCGAAGGCAGCCGCGGCCTGGGCGGACTTCGCCCGCTCCTGCTCGTACAGGGCCTGCGCCTCGCTGCGCCGCGCGTTCGCGTCGCGCTCGGCCTCGTCGCGCATGTCGTCGGCCTGGGTGCGGGCCTCCTCGAGGATCCGGGCGGCCTCGGCGTCGACCTCGCTCTTCCAGTCCAGCGAGTACTGCTCGGCCTCCTTGCGGACCTTCTTCGCGTGCGCCTCGGCGTCGGCGACGATCGCCTCGGCGTCGGTGCGCGCCCGGGTCACCAGGTCGCGCGCCTCGTCGTCGGCCAGCGACAGGATCTTGGCGACCCGCTCACCGAACTCGGTGAACGTCGGCGCACGGTCCTTGTTGTCCTCCTGCGCCGAGATGACAGCCGACTCGGCCGCGTCGGTCCGGGTCTGCAACTCCTGTACGTGGCGCTGCAGCTGCTCGGACTGCTGCTGGAGTGCGGTCAGCGAGGTGGTCAGCTCCCGAACGTGCTGATCCACCTGGGCCGGCTCGTAGCCACGCAGAACGGTGCGGAACGGGGTTGGTGCTTCACTGCTCATGTCTTCAGATGCTCACTTCGACTGGTGGGTGGATCACACATTGTCACTGACAAGGATCTGACTGTCACGTCCTCATCCTGATTCCCCCGTGGAACCCTCGCTGGAGGACATTCCACCATCAACGCGGAAGCCGGGTACAGCGAGTGCCTCGATCACACCCGAAAGCTGGGTGAGCTCCTTGGTGATCTCGTCGCGGCGCTGGTTCAGCGCGGCGACCCTCGCCTCGGCGTCGGCGAGAAGTTTTCGGGCCTGCGACCGCAGCTCGTCGGCGTGCGCGCGGGCCTGCGCCTCGAGCTGCTGCGCGTCGGCGCGGGACTTGCGGATCAGGTCGTGCGACTGGCGCTGCGCGTCGGCCAGATCGTTGGCCGCGCGCTCGCGCAGGACCTGCGTACTGGCCTCGGCCTCGGCGACCCGGCGGTTGGCCCGGTCGACGATCTCCTTGGACTCCGCCTCGGCGGTCGCCTTCAGCCGCTCGGCCTTGGCCTGCGCCTGGACGGTGACCCGCTCGGCCTGCTGACCGGCGTTCTCCATCGCGGCCTCGGCCTGCGCGGTCGCCTGCTTGAGCGCGGCGTTGGCGGCGTTGGTCTGCTCGGCGTTCTGCCGGGTGATCTCTTCCTGGGTCGCCTTCAGCCGGCTGGTCGAGCGGCTGACCACGCGCCGCAGGTGGGCCCGCTTCTCGCGCATCAGCTCGGCCGCCTCGGCACCGGCCTTGTCCCGGATCGCCTGCGCTTCGGACTCGGCCGCGGAGACCAGCTCGGCGACGGTCTTCCTCGTCCACGCGGTCTGCTTCTCGGCCTCGGCCATCGCGATCTCGGCCGCCTTGTTGGCGTCCTCGACGATCCGCTGCGCCTCCGCGGACGCCGTACGGCGGTCCGCCTCGATGCTGTCGACGACCAGCTTGGCCTGCGCGCGGGCGTCGGCCATCAGCCGCTCGTTGGCCGCCTCGGCCTCGGACTTCTGCCGGCCGATGTCCTCGACGGCCTCGGCCCGGAGCCTGTCGATCTCCAGCGAGATCGCGGCCAGCTTGGCCCGCTCGGTCTCCTCCAGCTCCGCCGTACGCCGTTCGAGCTCAGCCCGGTTCTCGCCGCGCAGCCGCTCGATCTCGGCGTGCGCCTCGGCGATCTCGCTGCGCGCCTTCTCCCGGGCGGCCTCGACCTCGCGCTCGACGGAGACCCGCAGGTCCTTGGCCTCGGTCTCGGCCCGCGAGATCAGATCGGCTTCGGCCCGTACGGCGGCCTGCGACACCAGCGCGGCCTGCTCACCGGCGTCGGCGACCAGCTGCTGCGCCTCGCGGCCGGCGCGCTCGACGTTCTGCGCCGCGGCCTCACGGGCTTCGCGCGCCTCGACGAGCAGCTCGTCGGCGTCGGCCTTGATCTGCGCCGCGGTCGTCTCGGCCTCGGCGATCCGCTTCGCGGCCGCGGTCTCCGACTCTTCCTTGAGTTTGTCGACCGCCGCCTGGGTCTCGGCCTTGAGCTTCTCGGCGGCGGCCTCGGACTCGGTCCGCAGCCTCTCCGCCTCGGCTTCGGAATCCGCCTTGAGCTTCGCGGCGGCCGCCTCCGAGTCGGCCTGAACCTTCGCGGCCGTTGCTTCGGAGTCGGCCTTCAGCTGGGCCGCCGCGGCCTCGGAGTCGGCGCTCAGCTTCTCGGCGGTCGCCTCGGACTCGGTCCGGACCTGCTCGGCCGCGGCCTCGGCCTCGCTGCGGTGGTCGTCGGCAGCGGCCTTGATCCGCGCCGCGGCCATCTCGGCGTCGGCGATCCGCCGGGCCGCCGCCGCCTGCGACTCGGCCCGCAGCTCGTCGGCCGCCGTCTGGGTCTCGGTGCGCAGCTTGTCCGCCGCGGCTTCCGACTCGCTCCGGCGCCGGCTCACCTCGTCGTCGACCTCGGTGCGCAGCTGCTCGGCCGCCGACTCGGACTCGAACTTCAGGCGGTCCGCCGTACTGGTCGCTTCGGCGCGGACCTTCGCCACCTCGGCGGCGGTCTCGTCGCGCAACTGCTTGACCTCGGCCGCAGCGTCGGCCCGCAGCTTGGCCACCTCGGCAGTCGCCGTCGCGCGCAGCTGCTCGGTCTCTTCGGCGGCCTCGGCGCGGACCCGCTCGGACTCCGTCTCCGCCTCGGTCCGCAGCCGCTCGGCCGCGCGGTCGGCGTCGGCGAGCAGGCGCTCGGCGGACGCGGTCGCGTCGCCGCGGAGCTTCTGGGCCGCGCTCTCGGCCTCGGCCCTGAGCTGCTCGGCCTGGGTCCGGACCTGCTCGGCCTCGCGCAGCGCGGAGTCGTTCTCGTGCTCGGCCTGCTCGCGCAGGGTGTCGGCGATCCGCTGCGCGCGTTCCAGTACGCCACCCGCTTGCCGCACGCCAAAGGAACCGGCGTCGACGACCGGTTCCTGGGTCAAGGGCAGACGCGGTGCGTCCATGCGACGAGATGATTCCATCTCCGGCCCCCTCTCCAACAGTCCGGGTCCACTTGGCGCAGTCATGCTCTTACAACGAGCCACAACCGGCTACGGGTAGCTTCTTTTTTATGCCGTTGCGTGATCTTCCCACTGAATCGAAGGCCGCAGCGGGCCTGCTCCGGGTGCAGCGACTGCAGCACCGCGTGACCGTACGACGGACAGGGTGGCACGGTCCAGCACTCGCCGGACTCGCTGTGGTTGCAGTGGTTTCGGTGCTGCTGCCGGGCCCGGCAAGTACAGGCTGTTACCTCTGGCGGGCCACCACCCAACCAGTCGGCGGACGCGGTCCGGCCCTCGCGCTGCCGCTCGCGATCGTGGTCGTCGTCCTCGCGGATCGCTTGTGGGCGGACCGAATCGCGGCACGACGGCAGGTGCGCGGCTGGGCCGCGGTCGGGCTGACCGTGCTGACCGCTGTGGTCTGGACTGGTCTGGTGGTCCAGGGTCGATCGGGTTGCGCCACCTCACCGGCTGTGATCGGTGTGATCGTCTCAGGAGCGCTGGCCGCGACGGTCTGCGCGCACTGGGCGACCCGCGACGTACCGGTCGACGAGCTGCTCCCGGAGCGCCCCGAAAAATCTTCGGACGAACCGCTGAACCAGTCCGAATTGCGGGCAACCTTTGTCCAGCTCTGCGATTTCGTGGCTCCAGAACCCCCTCGGCGGTCCATCGCGTCGCTCCTGACGGCAGCTGCCTCCGTGCTCTTGCTCCTGTCGACGTTGCTCCCGTGGCGCGAACTGGTGGACCCGGTCGCGCTCGGCCCGGCGGGCGCGGAGGCCGGTCTGCTTCGCTCGCAGTTGTGGGAGCTGCCCTACGCGCTGCCGTGGGCGGTACTCGTCGCCGTACTCGCTCTCAGCACGCTCGCCTTGTCCGCGACTTTCGTACGACGTCCAGCCGCCGCCGCGACGGGCGCGCTGACTGTCGCCGGCACCCTCCACTCACTCATCCAGCTCCCACCAAGTCTCCCGGACGGTGTCGGCTATCAACCGGGCATCGGTGCCTGGGTCGCGCTGGTTGTCGGCGCACTGCTCCTACTACTCGGCCTCCTGCCGCTGCGGCAACTCGTGGTGGTCTCCGTGGCGGCCGTACTTGGCCTGGTCGCCGGACTGCTCGTCCCAGGGACTGCTGCCGCGTCGTACGAGCCCGAGGACGTTGCCGGTTCACCGCACCGCCTGCTGAACCTCAACGGCGGTCAGCTCGAGGACCCGCTCGGCATGCGCGTAGCGATCGGTACGTCGGACCCGCTCGACTCCATCGCCGGCAACCTCGACGGCACACCAGGCGAGTGGCTGCTCGGCCGGACCGGGTCGGAGGGCTCGACTGTCTTCGCTTTCGCCGACGGTGTCGCACTACCTCAGGTAGCACTGAGCCATGGCGCTACTCCGCCCGCTCTGCTCGGTGTGGCCGACCACCGGATGCTGCTGCTCGCAGGTGGCGCCGGCAACCGTCCGTGGGCCGTCCTGTCGGTCCCGCTCGACCTGGTGTCGGCGGACATCAGCCTCAGCCACCGCGACCCGGACGGCCGGTACTACGTGACGCCCGGCGTCGAGATCCTCGCCAGCGGCAGCGGCCCGGCCCTCACCCACCGGAACGCGGACCGCTCGATCGTCATCTGGGGCGGCACCAGCACGTGGGAAATCCCAGCCGCCGCGCTGCGACCCGGGATGAAGCTGGACGACTTCCTGGTGAACCCGGGGCCTGGTGCTCCCGGCAACTCGGTCTCCACCGGGCCGGACGGCACGGTGGCCTGGCGGACGAGCCAGACCGGTCTCGCACTTCACCGCCCGGGCTCTGGGGTCGTGCAGCTCGCCGGGATCGCGCCGGCCGGCTGTCCGCTGAGTCGCGACGCGGCCAGTTCGTCGCTGACCGTCGAGGCGTTCGCGGTGGATGTGCGCGGCAATCTGTGGCTCGGCGGGAGTGCTCAGACCGCGGTGGTCACGCCGGACGGCGTACTGCGACCGCTGCCGACTCGCGTCGCCGGTGTGGACAGCATTGAGGCCCGGCCCGACGGGTCCGTCGTACTGGGAGTGTCGCCGGGTGGCGGGGACCAGGTGCTCGTCGTACCGGATGCGGCCGCGTCAGCGGCGTCGTACCCGGCTGCTGGTGAGCCGACGGCCCGGTGCGATCGGCGGACGCCGGCTGGCGGCAGTACGTCGTACCGGGCGAGCGTGGTGCCGGCTGTACCGGCGGTGGAGCCGCCAGTGGACCTGGAAGGCCAAGCAGGCAAGGCGGTTCCGGGGACAGGGTCGCAGCTGGCGCTGGATGCTGGTGGTCGGCTGGTCCGGATGCGCATCCCCAACGCGGCGCATGTGTGGGCTCCGGACGGGCAGGGCGGTGTCTGGTGGACGGTCGCAAGCCGCGCGAAGCCGACGTCCCAATTGGCTGTCCACCTGAAGTCCGGCAAGGCAACCGTGGTTCGCGATCCGTTGCCTACGGCCCCTGATCAGCGCGGCGAGTCGGCGGCCGCCGCGGGCGACCTCCTGGTGAGTGCGATCGGTGGTGGGCACTACAATCTCTACGGGCCTGCGGTGAAACGCCTTCAGGTGAAGGGGAAACTCCGGGCCCTGGCCCGGCTGCCGACCGGCGCTTTGACGATGGTCCTCGACGAGCGGTTGGTCCAGGTCGAGTCTGACGGGCGGGAGACCGTCCTGCTCGGCGGTGCGTCGACCGGCTGGCCCGTCTCCGCGCCAGGCGTCGCCGCGGCGGAGCGGACGACCGACGGCACCTGGTTCACCGGGCCGGACGGCAGGCCCTGGGTGTACGACGGCACGCACCTCACGCGGGTCGACGCGCCTGGCCGCGTCACCGTCATCGCCGGGCCGGCCCAGGGAGTCCCGCAGGCAGCGGACGACGTCACTCCGATCGGGACCAGCCTGTACTTCTCCCTCGGCCACGACACCGTCCGGCTGGAGCCTCTCCGATGAACGATCTGCCAGACGAGAAGCTCCCTGACCTGATTGAGCAGGCCGAGCGTCGCCTCTCGATCGGTCAGCACCGCTGGTTCGCTCTGGCCACGCTGCTCGCCACCCTGCCCGCTGGCGTCGCCCTGCTGCTGCCGTGGGCGTTCAGCCGGCGGCTCGGCCAGTCGGTGTGGCAGCTGGGCATCGAGACCCAGCCGACTCTGGCTCTGGCCTGGCTGGCCGGGCTGCTGGCCGCCGTACTGGCTCTGGCTCTCCGGCCTGGCCAGCTGGCTCAGGCTGCAGCTGCTGTCTCCGGAGTCGTCGCGCTGATCTACGCAGCCGGCGGCTGGCAGGCCAACAGCGCCAGTGCCCTCAGCGACACCTGGCCGGGCCCTGGCCCTGCGGTGGCCCTCGTGACCGGCCTGATCTGGCTGCTCTGCGCCAGCGCCCAGCTCATCGCCGACCACTCGCGTCCGGTCGAGCCGGACGCCGAGGACCTCGCCACCGCCGTACGGCGGCTCCGCCAGAACCGCTGAAGTTCACCCGTGCGAGGGACCCGAACCCCTCGCAGGACGGAGGTGCTCGAAGCCCCTCCGGTCGCACCGTGGAAGCACACGAGCACCGGAGGACCACATGACCATCACCACCTCGACCACCCGCACCACCAGTCGGCTTCCCATAGCCGTCGCGGCCCTGTCCCTCCTGTACGGCGTCTTCGGCGTCGCCTGGCTGCTCGGCGCCGACTGGTACCCGTTCGGCCCGACCGCCTCGGACGGCGACAAGGTCTCGCCGCTGTCCTTCGTCTCGCAGGACATCGGGGCCGGACTCGTCGCGGTGCTCGGCGTGCTCGGCGTACCGGCCGCACTGGGTCACACCCAGACCACGTGGACGCCGTCGGCGTACCGGCCGTTGCTGCTGTTCACCGCCGCGCAGGCCGTCGTCTTCGGCCTGCTGGCGCCGACCATGAGCGTGGTGGTGGTCACCGGGTACCTGCTGGTCATCGTCGGGCTCCCGGTCGGCTTCGGCCTCCTGGTGGCCGGCGCTTGGCGGCAGCCGGTCACTCGGGCGCTTCTGCTCGGCGTACTGGCGCTGGCTGGTGTTGTGCAGTTCGCCACCGGGCTGTTCGACTGGCAGGCGTTCCGGAACCTCGGGTCGGCGCTGGCTGACGTACCGGGGCGGGTCGGCTCGCAGCCGCTCTTCATCTTCGGGGCGTTCCTGCTCGGCGTCGGCTGGGCGGTCCTCGGCGTACGAGGTCTCCGTACGGCGCGAGGCCGCTGCTCGGACTGCGGCCGCCCCGGCGCCTGGTGGACCCGCCCGGAGGTCGCCCGCCGCTGGGGCTTCTGGGCGACGATCGTCGCCGCGCTCTGCCCGATGCCCTACGCCCTGCTCCGGATGACCTGGCTCCTGCCGAACCCGATCGGCCTAGGCATCGACGCCGCCGACCTCGACGCAGACCCCGGCCTGAAGCTGTTCGGCCTGGGCCTGGGCCTGATCGCGATGACCTCCGGCATCGTCACCCTCGGCCTGATCCGCCCGTGGGGCGAGGTCTGGCCCCGCTGGATCCCGTTCCTGGCCGGCCGCCCGGTAGCGCTCAAGGCCGCCGTCGTCCCGGCTGCCTCAGCCGCCACGCTCCTCCTGGTCGGCAGCGTCTCCCTGACCCAGATGCTCTGGCTCCCCGAAGCCTCCGTCGTCACCAACGTCGGCTACCTGCTGCTGTTCCCGTTCCCGTTGTGGGGAGCATCCCTGGCCGTCGCCACCGCCGCCTACTACTTCCGCCGCCGTACGCCCTGTACGACGTGCGCCTAGCCGGCGGTCAGGGCCGACGGGACACCGTGACAGTCGCCCCCTGGACAACCACCCCCTGCGGCAACCGAGCCATCCCCGGCCCACTCGACTGCTTCCCCGCTCCCCGCAGGTAATCCACGAGCTCCCGCTGCCCAGCCCCGTCCACCACCACCGGCACCAACTCAAATGTCCCCGTAGACGCCGTACCGCCAATCGTCACGTCCGGACACGTCAGCACCTCACCAGCACTGAGACACGGCCCCGAAGCCGGGTAGTACGCCTCCCCCACCCCAGACCGCCGAATCAACACCCAAACCTCTTCCCCCGCCCGCAGCCCCCGCACGGTCCCCACCAACCGCTCCACCTGCGCAACCTGCCCACCGGCAGCAGGCGACGTAATCCCCACCACCCGCTCCGGAGCCGGACTCTCCCCAGCCCCAGGACCCTCGTCGCCCCCCGCCCGCCACATCACCCCAGCCGCAGCCACCCCCGCCACAGCAATCACCCCACACACCACAGCCACCACCCGCCACCACCCCGCGACCAGCGCCTGCGCTCGATGCTTACGGCGTGCCATCCCGGCCTCCTCAACGAGCCCTGTGGCTGTCAGCTACCACTCTGCTGCGGGTTCCCACTCATTGTGACCGACACTCCGACTTTGCGCTTATTGCGTTTGTTGCGGATACTGCGGATAGAGCAGAGGAGAGAGGCCATGAACGCCGCAGAACCCGCATCCACACGCCCGGACGCCGCCGAGGTCAGGACCGCCGACGTCGCCATGCGCCGGGTCAAGCGTTACCTTGCCGACCACACCGACGAGCGCGACATCCGGGTCGTCGTCGGAGGCGACCCCGACGACACGCTCGCCATCCCCAGGAGCGCGGTGGAACTCCTGGCCCGAGTGCTCGCCCACATGGCAGCCGGCCAAGGTGTGACAGTCGTCCCGGCCCACGCCGAGCTGACGACGCAACAAGCCGCCGACCTGCTGAACGTCTCCAGGCCACACCTCATCGGACTCCTGGACGCCGGCGAGATCGCCTTCCGCAAGGTAGGCAGCCACCGCCGCGTCCGCGCCGACTCCCTGCTCGAGTACCGCCGCAAGGACGACCACGACCGCCGCGAGACCGCCGACGAACTGACCAACCTCAACCAGGACATGGGCCTGTACTGACGTGCCGTTCATCGTCGTCTACGACTCCAACGTCCTCTACCCGAACAGCCTGCGCGACCTGCTGATCCGCGTCGCCCAGGCCGGCCTCGTCCAGGCGAAATGAACCGACCAGATCCTCGACGAGACCTTCCGCAACCTGCGGATCGACCGTCCCGACCTCGATCCCGCGAAGCTCGCCCGCACCCGGGAGCTGATGAACAAGGCGATCCGCGATGTGCGGATCACCGGCTACGAATCCCTGATCGGCACGCTGGACCTTCCCGACCCCGACGACAGGCACGTCGTCGCGGCGGCGATCAAGGCGCACGCGCAGGTGATCGTCACCGAGAACACCAAGCACTTCCCGCGCGCCGCGCTGACCCCGTGGAACCTCGAGACCAGGAACGCCGACGAGTTCGTCCACGACCTGATCGACCTCAACCGGCAGGAGGTCTACGCCCAGGTCCAGCGCATGGCCGACGCCTGGATCCGCCCGAGCACCGTCGAGGACGTCCTGGACGCCCTCGAACATCTCGGCCTGCTGGAGAGCGTCACCGCCCTCCGAAGCTGAACCACCTGCGCGAGCGACGAGCAGTGCGTCGGCAAGCCACCAGGAGTCAGCGAACGCCAACCACAGCGTCGGCAGAATAGTGCCGATATCGGGACTATTCTGCGCACGACTACGAGGCCGGCACCGGGAGTTGCAAGACCGACCAGCGGTCGACCGGCTGGAAGCCGAGGGTGGTGTTGACGGCTCGCATGCGGGTGTTGCCCTCGGCGTTCCAGGCGTCGATCGCGCGGAGGGTCGGCTCGTTGGACTGGGTGTAGGCGTGGTTGGCCGCCTTCACGAGCAGGCCGAGGCGGTGGCGGT
Source organism: Kribbella sp. cmx-5-2 (assembly GCA_049998015.1). GTDB lineage: Bacteria > Actinomycetota > Actinomycetes > Propionibacteriales > Kribbellaceae > Kribbella. Next base: position 763,032 of record JAEBEC010000003.1, on the reverse strand, counting down.
AACCGGAAACCACGGGCGCCCAGCCCGCCGCACAAAGCGCGCGCCGGCCCGCGCACCCACCGAAAAGGGCGGGCGGGAGCAGGGGCTGCAGCGACCGGAAGGGCCTGCGGTGGGGAGAAAAACACCAGCACAAACAAAAGACCCCCACGGACCAAGGTCCGCAGGGGTCTCTCGTTTCAGCTAGCGATTCAGCTGTCCTGGATTCCCGTACCGCCGCCGGCGATTTCGGTGAGTTCCAGGTCGGGGGTGCTCTTCTGGGTTCCGGTGAACGTGAAGTACTCCGGGAGCCCGTCGGAGTCGACGGTGCCTTCGGCGGCGACGTCGACCAGGACGATCTGGCCGGGGCGCAGTTCCCCGAACAGGATCTTCTCGGCGAGCACGTCCTCGACGTCGCGCTGGAGGGCGCGGCGCAGCGGGCGGGCACCGAGGACCGGGTCGAAGCCGCGTTCGGCAACGAGCTTCTTGGCCGCGGGCGTGAGCTCGATGCCCATGTCCTTGTCCTTGAGGCGCTCTTCCACCTGGGCGACCATCAGGTCGACGATCCGGACGATGTCCTCCATGGCGTGCTGGTGGAAGACGACGATCTCGTCGACGCGGTTCAGGAACTCGGGGCGGAAGTGCTGCTTGAGCTCCTCCGTCACCTTCGCCTTCATCTTCTCGTACGAGCCGGACACGTCACCGATCTGGGAGAAGCCGAGGCTGACGGCCTTGGCAATGTCCCGGGTGCCCAGGTTCGTGGTCATGATGATGATGGTGTTCTTGAAGTCGACCACCCGGCCCTGGGCGTCGGTCAGGCGACCTTCGTCCAGGATCTGCAGCAGCGAGTTGAAGATGTCCGGGTGGGCCTTCTCGACCTCGTCGAACAGGACCACGCTGAAGGGCTTGCGGCGCACCTTCTCGGTGAGCTGCCCGCCCTCTTCGTAACCGACGTACCCGGGAGGCGAACCGAACAGCCGCGAGGCCGTGTGCTTCTCGGAGTACTCCGACATGTCGAGGCTGATCAGCGCGCTCTCGTCGCCGAACAGGAACTCGGTCAGCGCCTTCGACAGCTCGGTCTTACCCACACCGGACGGACCGGCGAAGATGAACGAGCCGCTCGGCCGCCGCGGGTCCTTCAGACCGGCGCGCGTACGCCGGATCGACCGCGACAGCGCCTTGACGGCGTCGCTCTGGCCGACGTACCGCTTGGCCAGCTCCTTCTCCATGTCCAGCAGCCGCGAGGACTCCTCCTCGGTCAGCTTGAAGACGGGGATGCCGGTCGCGGTGCTGAGCACCTCGGCGATCAGCTCCTCGTCGACCTCGGCGACGACGTCCATGTCGCCGGCCTTCCACTGCTTCTCACGCTCGGCCTTCGCGTTGATCAGCTTCTTCTCGTCGTCGCGAAGAGAAGCCGCCCGCTCGAAGTCCTGGGCGTCGATCGCCGACTCCTTCTCCCGGCGCACGTTCGCGATCTTCTCGTCGAACTCGCGCAGGTCCGGCGGAGCGGTCATCCGGCGGATCCGCAACCGGGCCCCGGCCTCGTCGATCAGGTCGATCGCCTTGTCCGGGAGGAACCGGTCGGAGATGTACCGGTCGGCCAGCTGGGCCGCGTTCACGAGGGCGGCGTCGGTGATGGTCACCCGGTGGTGCGCCTCGTAACGGTCGCGCAGGCCCTTGAGGATCTCGATCGTGTGCGCGATCGAGGGCTCGGCGACCTGGATCGGCTGGAACCGGCGCTCCAGCGCGGCGTCCTTCTCGACGTACTTGCGGTACTCGTCGAGGGTGGTCGCGCCGATGGTCTGCAGCTCACCACGCGCCAGCATCGGCTTCAGGATGCTCGCGGCGTCGATCGCGCCCTCGGCCGCACCGGCCCCGACGAGGGTGTGGATCTCGTCGATGAACAGCACGATGTCGCCGCGGGTGCGGATCTCCTTGAGCACCTTCTTCAGGCGTTCCTCGAAGTCACCGCGGTAGCGCGAACCGGCCACCAGGGCGCCCAGGTCGAGGCTGTAGATCTGCTTGTCCTTGAGCGTCTCCGGCACGTCACCGCGGACGATCTGCTGGGCCAGACCCTCCACGATCGCGGTCTTGCCGACGCCCGGCTCACCGATCAGGACAGGGTTGTTCTTCGTACGCCGGGACAACACCTGCATGACCCGCTCGATCTCGGTCTCGCGCCCGATCACCGGGTCGAGCTTCGATTCGCGGGCGGACTGGGTGTAGTTCCGGCCGAACTGGTCGAGCACCAGGGAGCTGCTGGGAGCACCTTCGGTGGTCCCGGCGCCGGCCGTGGCCGTCTCCTTGCCCTGGTACCCGCTCAGCAGCTGGATGACCTGCTGCCGGACCTTGTTCAGGTCCGCGCCGAGCTTGACCAGGACCTGCGCTGCGACACCCTCACCCTCGCGGATGAGGCCGAGCAGGATGTGCTCGGTGCCGATGTAGTTGTGGCCCAGTTGCAGGGCCTCACGCAGGGAGAGCTCCAACACCTTCTTGGCGCGAGGGGTGAACGGGATGTGCCCGCTCGGAGCCTGCTGTCCCTGGCCGATGATCTCCTCGACCTGGGAACGGACAGCCTCCAGCGAGATACCAAGGCTTTCCAGAGCCTTGGCGGCGACACCCTCACCCTCGTGGATCAGGCCGAGCAGGATGTGCTCGGTCCCGATGTAGTTGTGGCTGAGCATCCTGGCCTCTTCCTGGGCCAGGACGACTACCCGACGGGCGCGGTCCGTAAATCGTTCAAACATCGCCAAAGCGCTCCTTGCCTCAGAGGAGTCGGACGTGCCGTGTAGGCCGACCCCCGTACATGCATGCTAGTCCCCGGCATCGACAGGCTCGCTCTCAGCGAACAAGCGAAGACCTCTCGCCGGCCGCCCACTGGGGATCACAAGGGAACAACCTCCGGGGCACCAACGGTGTTCCCGGCGCGCCCGGTGTTCGCCACCAGCGAATTCGTGGCGGTAGCTGCCCCGGAAGGCACCTTCCTCACGATGCGTCCGCAGCTGTGTCCACACTGTGAAACAACCGGAATGCGGACGGTCCCGGCGCCTTCCGCAGGCACCGGGACCATTTGCTCTCACCAGTCGGACCTCAGCGGGACCGCTCACGCCCGTCGGACCTCAGCGGGATCGCTCACGCCAGTCGGACCTCAGCGGGAGATCCGCGGGGCCGCTACTTCGCCTCGTTGTACGCCGCGCGCACCTCGGCCGAGATCCGGCCGCGCTCGCTGACCTCGTAGCCGTTGTCCTTGGCCCACGCGCGGATGTCCGCGGAGTCGGTCGCCGACCGGCCCCGGCCGCGACCGCCCCGGCCCGCCGGACCGCGCCGGCCGGCCACCTTGCGGGCCACCCCGACGTATCCGGACAGCGCGTCGCGCAGTTTGGCGGCGTTCTTCTTGGACAGGTCGATCTCGTACGTCGTGCCGTCCAATCCGAAGGTCACGGTCTCGTCGGCCTTACCACCGTCGAGATCGTCCTCGAGAACTACCTGGACCCTTTGCGCCATCGATGACAGTCCTTTCCGCGCCCGCCACCGGGCACAATCCCCCTACTTTTTTGGCTTCCCCCTGATTTGTACCGCACAAACCCCGGTCCTGTCATTCAACAGGCGGAATGTAGGGAAAGATGTGACTAAAAACCCCGTCACTCACCGTACGCATCGGCAACGGAATGGACCCGGAAATTGAACGACCCGTTGGTTGTGCTAAGCAACAGCCGCCGGAGGCCGTTTCCAGGTCACTCCGGACGCAGCAACGGGAAGAGAATCGTCTCCCGGATCCCGGCCTGCGTGAACAGCATGATCAACCGGTCCAGGCCCATCCCGAGTCCACCGGCCGGCGGCATCCCGAACTCCATGGCGCGCAGGAAGTCCTCGTCCAGTTCCATCGCCTCGGGGTCACCGGCGGCGGCCAGCATCGACTGTGCCACCAGGCGTTCACGCTGAATGACTGGATCGTTCAACTCGGTGTACGCCGGTGCGAGTTCGACCCCGTTGATGATCAGGTCGAAGGCCTCGACCAGTCCCTCGGTGGTCCGGTGCGGCTTGGCCAGCGGCCGTACGGCGGCCGGGTAGTCCTGCACGTAGGTCGGCTGGATCAGCGTGTGCTCGACCAGCTTCTCGTACAGCTCCAGAGCGATCTCGCCGGCATTCCAGCCCGGCTGCAACTCGACCTGGTGGGCTTCGGCGAGCTTGGTCAGCGTGGCCGCGTCGGTGGTCACGTCGACGGCTTCACCGACCGCTTCCGAGATCAGGTCGAAAACGCTCGCCGACCGCCACGGCAGGGTCAGGTCGATCTCCGAACCGTCGCGCCCAGTGACGGTGGTACGACCCAACGCCTCTCCCGCATTGAGGACCAGATCACGGGTCAAAGTCTTCATGGAGTCGTAATCACCGTAGGCCTGGTAGGCCTCGATCATCGAGAATTCCGCGGCATGAGTGGAGTCCAGGCCCTCGTTACGGAAGGTCCGGCCGATCTCGTAGACCCGGTCGACGCCGCCGATCATCGCCCGCTTGAGGTCGAGTTCGAGCGCGATCCGCAGCAGCATGTCCTGGTCGAAGGCGTTCAGGTGGGTCCGGAACGGCCGGGCCGCGGCGCCGCCGTTGGTCAGTTGCAGCACCGGGGTCTCGACCTCGACGAAGCCCTGGTCGTCGAAGGTCTTGCGCAGCGACTTGAGCACGGCCGCCTTGGTCCGGACCATGTCGCGGGCCTCCGGCCGCACGATCAGGTCGACGTACCGCATCCGCACCCGGGCTTCCTCGCTCAGCGGGTGGTGCTCGTTCGGCAGCGGCCGCAGCGTCTTGGCCGCCATCTGCCAGGCGGTCGCCTGGACCGACAGCTCACCGCGCCGGCTGGTGATCACCTCGCCCTGCACCGACAGCAGGTCGCCGATGTCGACCAGCGCCTTGAACCGGGCCAGCTCCTCCTCGCCGATGTCGGCCAGCGACAGCATCACCTGCAGCTCGGTCCCGTCGCCCTCCCGCAGCCGGACGAAGCACAGCTTGCCGGTGTTGCGCAGGAAGATGACCCGCCCGGCCACCGCGACCTGCTCGCCGGTCTTGGTGTCCGGCTCGAGCTCCTGCCCGTCGTACCGGGCCCGCAGGTCCTTCAGCAGGTGCGTCCGCTCGACGGTGATCGGGTAGGGCTGCACCCCCTCGGCCAGCAGCCGGTCACGCTTCTCCCGGCGGACCCGCATCTGCTCGGGCAGGTCGTCCTGCCCGCTGTCGGGGGTTACCGGGGTCTCGCGTGGCTCAGTCATAGGGCAAAGGCTAGTGACTGACCACCTCCGGAACCGAATCGTTTGTCCTGACCACCAGTACGGCGGCAAGCGCCGCGGCCGCGCCGCACGCGATCCCACAGACCACGAACGTCGTCCGCGTCCCCAGTACGGCGGCCAGCAGCCCGCCGAGCGGCAGCGCCACCAGGCTGCAGGCCCGGGCGGTCCCACCGAGCGCCGCGATCGCCCGGCCGCGCACCTCCTCCGCCGTACGGGTGACGATCAGCGTGCTGGACGCGGCGTTGAGCAGACCGCTGCCGGCCCCGACCACCACAGCACCGACGAACAGCAGGAACGCACCGCCGGCCACACCCATCAGCACGCAGGCGACACCGATCGCGGCCATTCCGCCCAGCATCGCCCGCGCGCGGGCGGCCGCAGACGTCAGCCGGCCGGTCCCCCAAGCGCCCAGGATCGCCCCGCCGCCCTGAGCCGCCATCACCCAGCCGTAGCCCGCCGCGTCCAGCCCGAGCTCGTCGGTGACCAGGAAGACCTCGGCCACGTTGACGGCCTCGCCGACCACCACAAACATCCATAGACACACCACGAGGATCCGGAGCAGCGGATCCCCCAGCAGGCTGCGCAGCCCAGCCGTCAGCGCACCACGCTCCCGTACGGCGCCGGCCACCGGCCGCCGCCGTGTCCGGACCGCCAGAGCCACCAGCGTGACGACGCCGAAGGTCGCGGTGTCGACGAGCAGGGCCCCTCGCTCACCTGACCAACTCACCAGTACGCCGCCAACAGCTGACCCAGCCAGCGTGGCAACACCGACCAGCGCCTGGCTCGTACCGGTAGCCCGGCCGACCAGCCGCTCACCGACGATCCGTGGGATCAGCGCACCCCAGGCCGGACCGGCGACCGCCTGACCCACCTGCAGGAGGCAGACCAGCGCGAGCGTCTCGGCCAGGCCGTGGCTGAACGCCAGGCCGAGGCCGGCCACGACCTGAAGCAGGGACGCGCAGACCAGGACGGTCCGGGAGTCGTACCCGTCCACGATCCGGCCGGCGAACGGGACCATCGCCACCGTCGGTACGGCGAACGCCAGCAGCAGCGCCGTCACCGCACCCGGTCCCCCGGTCTCGGAGACCCGCAGCATCAGCGCCACCAGGGCGACCGAGTCCCCGGCGTACGAGAGCGCCCGCGCGGGCAGCACCAGGCGGATGTCGCGGAAGGACCAGATCGAAGTCTGAAGTGTTTGCTTCACATATATGAAGTTACCCCTTCAGAGTTTTCCTGGTCAAGGGATCTGGCTACGCTGAGCCTCGTGGCCCAGAAGATGCGTGAGCTCACCGATCCGCGGGCGATCCGCGCGCTGGCGCACCCGGCCCGGCTGCGGGTGATCGACGAGCTCTACAACGGCAAGGTGCTGACCGCGACCGAGTGCGCGAAGCTCGCCGGGCTGACCCCGTCGGCGATGAGCTACCACCTGCGGGCCCTCGAGAAGTGGGGAATCGTCGAGCGCGCCGACGAGTCGGCGGACGGTCGCGAGCGGCCTTGGCGCGCTCCCGCCGACCGGGTCAAGATCACGACGCAGTCGTCCGGCGCCGGACGACTGGCCGGGCAGGCGCTGATGCGCAGCTCGGTCGAGCGGATCCTCGAGCAGTTCCAGGAGCTGCCGGCCACCGATCCCTGGGACGACGTCAGCTCGATGAGCCGGTCCCGGCTGTGGCTCACCCACGACGAGACCGGCCAGTTCAACCAGGAGCTCGAGCAGTTGGTCGAGCGCTACCGCATGGGCCGCACCCAGACCTCGCACCCGGCCGGTGCGCGGCAGGTCAGCACGCTGCTCGCCGTCGTACCGACCGGCGATCCTCCGGCCAACACCGGACCGGCCACATAAATTCCTGCCGACGGATACTTCACAAATCAGTAAAACGGTTGCCTGACAGTGCCACGATTGAAGCATGGGGGAACTTCACGCACTCGCGATCGCGGTACCGACCGGGGGTCTCGCGATCGTCGCGTACCTGGTCGTCGGACTGGTCATCGGCATCGAGTCGATGGGGATCCCGCTCCCCGGCGAGACCACGCTGATCGCCGCGTCGCTGCTCGCCTCCCAGGGCGACCTGCGGCTGGTCCTCGTGATCGCCGCCGCCGCGACCGGCGCGATCGTCGGCGACTCGATCGGCTACTTCATCGGGCGCAAGGCCGGCCGCGGGCTGTTCGAGCGGCTCAGCCGTCGCTCGAAGCACTTCTCCACCGACCGGATCGAGCGGGCCGAGCGGTACTTCCACAAGTACGGCGTCTGGACCGTCTTCTTCGGCCGCTTCGTCGCGCTGCTGCGGATCTTCGCCGGCCCGATGGCGGGCATGCTCCGGATGCCCTACCCGCAGTTCCTGGCCGCCAACGCGGCCGGCGGCATCGCCTGGTCGACCACGATCGGCATCGTCGCGTACAACATCGGTGACAACGCCGACAAGATCTTCGGCGAGCTGTCGGTCTGGGCGCTGGCACTGATCGGCGCGGCGGCCGTCACGGCGTACGCCGTCTACAAGCTGCGGCACCGGCGGCGCTCTGAAGGCGAAAGCATCGAGCTGAACCAACCGGTCGACGCGCAGTAGGCCGTCAGCGGATCCGCAGCACCAGGCTGGGCGTGGCGGTCCCGTAGACCGGCGTGCCCTGGTACGTCGTACCGGGGACGAGGAAGCGGTAGGCGAACAGCCCCGGCTTGACCGCCTTGAAGCTGATCGCGGCCCGGCCGCCGCGCATCGGCGTCGCCTTCACGTTGCCCCAGGCCCGGCCGTTCCAGAACTGCAGCATCGCGGTGGTGTTCTGCGCCGGGCGGACGACGACCGCGGCGTTGATCACCTCGTTGCGGTTGTGCAGGTTGCCGCCGGCGTACCCCGCGCCCTGGATCAGCAACCGGCTGCGGGTCAGGTAGTTCTTGCTGCTCGACGCGCTGGTCAGCGCGCCGACCCGGCTGTTGACCGGCACGTACGCCCGGTACGTCCGGCTGCCGCCGGTGTTGACCCGGATCTCGAAGTGCCCGCCCGGCTGCGTGGCTCCCCGGCCGGCCTGGACCCACGGACCGCCCGCGCGGTTCTGCGCGAGCACGACCACCGGCAGCCCGGCCGCCGTCGACTGTTGCACCGAGCAACGAGATCCGCCGCAGCTGATCTCCTGCTGGACGGTCCGGCCGCGGATCAGCATCTGCTTGCCGAACGTCCACAGCGTCGGTACGGCGGCCGTCGTCGCGGTCGTCCGCCCGGCGATCTCGGCGCCGGTCAGCGAGGCCCACTCGTTCTTGGCCCGGAGCTGGAAGTAGTACGGCGGCCGCACGTTCTTCAGCACCAGGCTCGACTTGGTCGTCGCCGCGGCGACGGGCTTGAACGGCTGCCCGTTGACGCCGATCACCGGCGTGTACTGCTGCGTCCCGGCCGGTACGTCGAGCGGATCGTTCGGCGTGAAGTCCTGCGACGCCGCCGGCAGCTTCCAGCTCACCACGACGTCCTTGCCCGACACCCGCGCGACCGCGTCGGCCGGCCGCGACGGCCCGTCGGTGTCGAACATCGGCGACCGCGCCGGCTTGCTCGTCACACCACCGCGCGAGGTCCCGGTCGACACCGCGATCCGGTAGTTCCCGTCGGCCGGGAACGCCGAGGTCGGGATCGCCCAGGTGTTCGGGTCGGTCGCCGCGACGTACTTCACGTACGACGGACTGCTCGAGACCACGCCCTCGATCGAGATCCGGTTCGGCGCGTTGTCGTCCTTCCAGGAGACCTGGACCGCCGACCGCGCCTTGTCCCACCCGACGGACACCCCGGTCGGCACCGGGTCCGACGTACAGGCGGTCAGGGTGCTCGTGGCGAGCACGACCCCGGCAACGACGGCAGGCAGTAACCGCACCCTGCCCATCGCACCTCACCTCACCTGCGGAACCTGGAACGCGTTGACCATACATAGTTGGCACCCCAGGCTGCCTAGCAGGAGGGCCGAATCGTGATACTCCCCACCGAGGACTGCCGCACCCGCTTCGCCACCGCCGACCGCGCCTTCCTGGCCACCACCGGCCTGGACCTGCGCCCGCATGTGGTCCCGGTCACGTTCTCCCTGACCGACGACGTCATCGTGGTCGCCGTCGACCACAAACCCAAAACCACCCGCAACCTCCGCCGCCTCCGCAACCTCACGGAGAACCCACAGGCCACGCTGCTGATCGACCAGTACGCACCGGACTGGACCCGTCTGTGGTGGATCCGAGCGGACTGCACGGCGGTCGTCGCCGCCGAGCATCCGATCGAGGCTCTGGCCGCCAAGTACGCGCAGTACGCCGAAACGCCCCCAGCCGGCCCGTTCATCGTCGCAAGCGTCGACAAATGGACCGGCTGGTCAGCGAGCTAGCGAGTCGTCGTCAGCACGAACTGCTGGCTGTACGCCGCGGCGACGCCGAGCCCGTTGAACGTGTGCGCGGGCACGTAGTACCGGTACGCCGTGGAGCCGACCGTCGTCTGGTGGATGATCCCGGTCGCGGAGCCGTTGGTGAGGGTGACGTTGCCGACGACCGTCCACGCCGTGCCGTTCCACCGCTGCAGCTGGGCCGTGCCGTTCACCTCGGGCAGGACCGTCAGGTACGCCGGGACCTTCTCGCCGGCGACTGTCCGATCCACCGACAGGGCCGCGATCGCCTTCTGCTGCGTCGTGGTGGTGACAGCGGGGCTGTAGCCGCCGTACCAGACCGACGGCTCCTCGGTCGACGTGGAGTTGGCGAACGCGACCCGGTACTGCCGGGTCCCGCGGCTGGCGACGGCGAACTCGAAGGTGCCGCCGAACACGTTGTGCGAGGCCACGGCGTACCAGGCGCTGGTCGCGGAGTTCCTGGCCTGCAACGTCGCGCCGACGAACTCGGGGCCGGTGTACGTCCCCTTGATCACCGTGTCGGACCCGGCGACCACCCAGGCCGGCACCGTCGCGTTGATCTGCGTCCGGCCGGTGCGGACCGTCTCACTCGGGTTGCCGGTGAACCACTCGTTCTCGGACAGCACGTAGAAGCCGAACGCCGCCGTAGCCGGTCCGGTGAAGGTCAGCTCGGTCGCCGGACCGGCCGGGCCGGCCGGCTGGCTCGGCTGACCGCCGCCGAGTGTGTAGACCGGCCGCGAGATCGGCGGCACGTCCCGGTCCAGCGGGTCCCCCGGAGTGCTGTCGACGCGGGCCGGGGTGCCCGCCGTCCACTTGACGTGCAGGGTGCTCGTCCCGGAGCCCGCCCAGGACACGAGCTTCGGCGCACCCAGCGCGATCGTGTCGAACGCCGGCGACAGCGCCACCGGGCTGGTCTCGCTGTCCGCCGTACCGACCGAAACCCCGATCTGCAGCGAGGACCTCAGGCTCCCGAGCCCGGACAGCGTCGTCTTCCGCAGGTCGATCGCGTTCGCCTCCCCCGCCGCGACGTACTGCACGACCTTCTCCTCGGTGCTCCCGGGAACCTGCACGAACACCCGGTTCGGCTGGTCCCCGGTCTCCTCCCAGGTCACGTGGACGAACTCGAAGGTGTCGTCCTTCCAGCTGATCTTCACGTTCGCGGGCGCGGGATCGGCGGCGACGGCCGGGGTTGCCGACACGCCGCCGAGAACCAGGCCGGCGGACAGAGCGAGGCCTACATGCTTCTTCATGGTCATTCTCCTGGGCCGACGTTGTTGACGAAGGTGTTGGTGTACGCCGCGGCGTACCAGGTGCCGCCGGACCTGGTGAGGGGGACGTAGAACCGGTACGCCGTACGCCCGGGCTTGGTGGCGAGGATCGAGCCGTAGCCGGTGCCGGACTTCACCGCGACCGGGCCCACCGTCGACCAGGCCTTGCCGGTCCACCGCTGCAACTGCGCGGTCGTGTTGAGCCCGGGATAGACGTAGACGCCGGCGGTGTTCCGCATCCCAGGCAGGATCGGGTCCCCGGTGAAGAATCCGGAGGTCCGCAGCTGAGTGGTCGACGCCACCGGCGGCGTCGAGGCGCCGTACGCGATGACAGCGCCGGCGGAGTACGTCGCTGTCGGCGTGACCACGCGGTACTGGCGACTGCCACCGGTGCCGAGATCGAAGCCGAACTTGCCGCTCCTGAACACGGCCGACGCGACGACGTACCAGGGGCTCGTCGAGCTGTTGCGGGCCTGCAGCGCGACCGGCCGGCTCTCGGTCGACGGCGTGTACGTGCCGGTCACCCTCGCTGAGTCCTGGTAGACGACCCAGGACGGGACCTTCGCGGTGAGCCGGGTCGCTTCGGCCGTCAGCAGCCTGCGGTAGAACTGGTTGCCCCACTCGTTGTACCCGGCAACATAGAGCGAGTACGGAGACCGCAGCGTGTACGTCGCCTGCGTCGCGGCGGACCGAGCTGCGATCGGGTACGACTTGCCGGACCCCGTCGGCACGTAGTTCACCTGGTAGGTCAGCGGCTCGGTCCGGTCGAGCGGGTCGTTCGGCGTGGTGTCGGACGAGGCGTCCTGCCAGCGAACGGTGCTCACGCCGGCCGCCGACAGCGTCCGGGACACCACCGCAGGCGCGTCCGGCGTGTTCGCGTCGAAGCCCACGGACAGCGTCTTCGGCCCACCCGACGCGGAGACCCCGAACTCGAACGGGGTGTCCCGTCCCTCACGCCAACTGGCGGCCCGAATGGTGGCCGCCGGGATCTCCACCGAGTTCGGATGATCGGCCAGGACAGAGTTGAGGTAGTACGCCGTGGTGAAACCTCGCTTGCGCAGCTCGATCGTGTTGCCGACCGGCGCGGCCTCGTCCCAGCTCACGACGACCGTCTGGAAGGTGCTGTCCTTCCACGCGATCCTCACGTCGGTCGGCACGACGTCGGCCGCCGACGCCGGCGCGGCGACCAGCAACGAGGCTGCCAGCCCGGAAGCGAGCGCGAGTCCGATCTGCTTCTTCATGTCCTGTCCTCAGGGAGTCGTGGTGAGAACGAAGTTCGGCGAGTACGCCGCGGCGTACCGGAGGCCCTTCACCGTGGTGGCGGGGAGGTAGTAGCGGTAGGCGACGCGGCCGGGAGCGCCGCCCTTGACGTAGCCCCGGGCGTACCCGCTGGCGGCCTTGACCGGACCGACGGTGCTCCAGGTCATGCCGGTCCAGCGCTGGAGGATCACCGAGTAGACGGCCGCCGGCGAGTGGGCCATCGAGGCCATCGAGGTCTGGCCGCGCTTGACCACGGCGGGCTCCCAGCGGACGCTCCACGCGTTGTTCTGGACCGTCATCGCCTGGGTCTGGCTGAAGCCGCCGAAGTAGACCGTGCTGCTGAACTCGTCCGCGCGGTTCGGCACCTGCACGCGGTACTGCCGCGAACCGACGGCGCCGAGACCGAACCGGTAGCTCCCTTCGTAGTTCATCTGCGACGCGACGACGTACCAAGGGCTGGTCGCGGTGTTCCTCGCCTGCAGGATCACCTGTGCGCTGTCGCCACCGAACGTCCCGGTGATGGCCGGCTCCGAGACCGGCGAACCCGACTTCACCCAGGCCGGGATCACCGCGGTCAGGCCGCTGAGCGCGGCGGTCACCACGGTTCTGCCGAGCGTCCCCCACTCGTTGCCGGCCACCACCTCGAACCGGTACGGCGGCGGCGGTCCGGTGAAGCTGATCGAGGTCGCCTTCGACGGCGCCGCGAGGTCCGTGATCTTGCCTGCGGCAATCACTCGCGGGGTGTACAGCGTCGTGCCGGCCAGGTCGAGCGGGTCGTCGGGGGTCGAGTCCGTGACCGAGGTGAGAATCGGCTTCCACTGGACCCGCAGCGCACTGCTTCCCGACATGGTCGCCGAGACCTTGGTGACGGGCACGGCCAGCGTGGTGTCGAACCGCGGCGATACGCCCGCCGGACCGGTTTCCCCCGCCGCCGTCCCCGCCGAAACCTCGATCTGCAGGGTTTCGGCGACCGCCTGCAGCCTCGGGGCCGGATAGTCGACCACGTTGGCCGCCCCCGCTGGGACGAACACCGGGAGGGCGGATCTCGTCGAGCCCGGCGACCGCACCACCACCGTGTTCGGCAGGTCGCCTTCGTCGGTCCAGGTCACCCGGACGAACTCGTGGGTCGAGTCCTTCCAGGCGATCGTCACAGCACTCGGCGCCGGGTCGGCGGCGAACGCTTCCGTTGCCGTCAGCACCGAACCGAGCAGGCCGGCGGTGACGGCGAGGGGAGTCAGCTGCTTCAGCACAGCAACGCCTTTCAGCGAGGGCCGGTCGAGTAGTGGCAACCCTGCGAAGGCAGGCAGGGGCCGGCGTAGCCTGGGATCACGGTGTTCACAAAGGTGTTGGTGTACGCCGCCGCGAACCGCGTACCGCCGTACATCGTGGCGGGCACGTAGTACCGGTACGCCGTCCGGCCGGCCTTCGGCGCGATGATGTAACCCTTGCCGGTGCCGCTGTTCACCGCGACCGGCCCGACCGTCGTCCAGGCCTTGCCGTTCCAGCGCTGCAGCGTCGCGGACGTGTTGGCCCGCGGGTAGACGTAGACGCCGGCGGTGTTGCGGTCGTAGGTGTAGATCTGCGACGAGACGAAGAAGCCGTACACGTCGAGCTGTGTGGTGGACGCCGCCGTCGGGCTCACCGCCTGGTACAGGAGGGTGTTGCCCAACCAGGTCGCCGGCGCGACGACCCGGTACTGACGGCTGCCGCCGGTCCCGAACGGGAACGAGAACTTGCCGTTGCTGAACTTGCCCGAGCTCACCGTGTACCAAGCGCTGGTCGAGGTATTGCGTGCCTGCAGCACGATCTGCCGCTGCCCGTCCGCCGGCGCGTAGGTTCCGGTGATCGTCGAGGGGCGGTTGTAGACGGCCCAGGCCGGGACCTTCGCGGTCACGCTCGTCGGGTAGGTGCGGAGGAAGTCGTAAGCGCTGGAGCTGCCCCACTCGTTGTAGGCGTCGACCCACAGCGTGTGCGCCGATCGCAGCGTGTAGGTCAGCTGCGTCGCGGTGGTCCGGCCACCGATCTTGACCTTGCTGAACCTGCCGGCGTCGTAGCCCGCCTGGTAGGTCACCGGCCGGACCACGTCCAGCGGATCGTTCGGCGTGGTGTCGGTCCTGGGCGGCGACTTCCACTTGACGGTCATCGCGCCGGACGCGGCCTGCGTCGCCGACACCCGCTGCGGCGTCACCGGGGTGTCCGCGTCGTAGACCGGTGACACAGCCTCGGGACCGTCCGACCCTGCCGACACCGCGAGCTCCAGCGGGAGGTCGTCGCTCATCCCGGCGTAGGACGAGCCGATCGACCCGGTCCAGAGCTCCATCGAGTTCGGCTGGTCCGCGGTCGTCGCCCAGGTCCGGTACACCCTGGTCTGACCGTGCTGACGCAGTGAGATGACGTTCGCGACCGGCGCGGCCTCGTCCCAGCTCACCACGATCCGCTCGGTGCTGGTCGTCGACCAGGCGAGCTTGATGTTGGTCGGTGCCGCGTCCGCCGCGTGGGCGGGGGACGCGATGAGCAGCGAAGCGACAAGACCGCCGGTGACGGCGAGGGCGGGGAACATTCTCATGAAACCTGTCTCAGGTCGTGGTGAGGACGAAGTTCGGGGAGTACGCCGCGGCGACCGGGAGGCCGTTGACCGTGACGTTGGGGACGTAGTAGCGGTAGGCGACGCGGCCGGCGGTCGTGCTGACGAACTGGCCGCGGGCGTAGCCGGAGTTGATCAGGACGTCCTTGACGTGGACCCAGGTGGTGCCGTTCCAGCGCTGGAGGGCGACGCGGCCGGTGAACTGCGGGTCGACGTTCAGGAGGGCGGTGGCGGTCTGGCCGCGCTTGACGGTGGGGGCGTAGAACTTCGCCGAGACGATCCGGTGGGCCGTCGTCAGGGTCGCGGCGGCCGTCGTACCGCCGTACCAGACGTGGGCGCCGGAGACGAAGCTCGCGGTCAGGACGCGGTACTGACGGGTGCCGCGGTTGGTGACGCGGAACGCGTAGGCGCCGGTGGGCTTGCCGACCGTCGTACCGACGACGTACCAGGCGGCGGTCGCGGAGTTGCGGGCCTGCAGGACGACCTGGCGCTCGACGGCGTGACCGTACGAGCCCTGGATCAGCGACTCGGTGCCGTAGAGACCGCGGGCCGGGACCTGCGCGGTGAGGTTCGCGGTCCGGACCGAGACCTGCGCACCTGCCGCACCGGCGCCCCATTCGTTGCTAGGAGCAACACTGAACGTGTACGTCGGAACCGGGTTGGTGAAGGAGATCTCGGTGTCCGGCCAGGTCGGGCCCAGCGCGGTCACCTTGCCGCCGGCCTCGTACCGCGGGCTGAAGAGCTCGGTCCCCGTGAGATCCAGCGCGTCGCTCGGGGTGCTGTCGGTCGGCCCGGCCTGCGGCAGCCACTTGATCGTCAGCAGCGCGCCGGCCCGGGTGACCGATCCCAACGTGGGCGCGACGGGCCGCCGGGTGTCGAACGGGAGGGACTTCGCGTACGGGCTGACCTCACCGCCGTTCGTACCGGCCGCGACGGCGAAGCGCAGGTTCTCGACCCCGCCCGGGATCGACGCCTTGGGGATGTCGAGCTGGTTGGCGTCCTCGGCCGTGGTCAGGAACTGCCCGACCGCCACCGCGTTGTCCCTCAGCAGCAGGATCTCGTTGGCCCGGGGCGCGACCTCGTCCCAGCTCAGCCGAACCGCCTGGTGCGTGGCGTCGACCCAGCCGACCACCACGTTCGTCGGCGCCGGCTCGGCGGCGTGCGCCGGGGTGGTGGTGGTGACGACACCGGCAAGCAAGCCGGCGGACACGGCGACGGGCATCCATTTCTTCACAGGAAAGCCTTTCAGGCGGGGACGACGACGTTGACGAAGTTCTCTGTGTACGACGCGGCGAAGCGCAGGCCGCCGTACGTGCTGGCGGGGACGTAGTACCGGTAGGTGACCCGGCTCGGCTTCGCGGTGACGATGCGGCCGACGCCGTAGCCGTTCTTCACGGCGACCGGGCCGACGGTGGTCCAGGTCTTGCCGTTCCAGCGCTGCAGCGTGGCGGTGGTGTTCACCGCCGGGGAGACGTGCAGCCGCGCCTCGTTGGACCGGCCGTAGGTGATCTGCGTCCACCAGAACTGGCCGAACGCCTGGAGTTGCGTGGTCGACGAGGCCGGCGCCGTCGTTGCCGCGTAGTTGACGGACGACCCGTTGAAGAGCAGGGCGGTCGGCGCGACCACCCGGTACTGCCTGCTGCCGCCGGTGCCCATCTCGAACTCGAACCGGCCGCCGGACGCGATCTGCGAGGCGACCGTGTACCACGGGCCGGTCGCGGTGTTCCGTGCCTGCAGGGCGATCTGGCGCCGCTCGAAGTCCGGCGTGTAGGTCCCGGTGAGCCGCGGGTTCGTCACGCCGTACACCGCCCAGGCGGGCACCTTCGCCGTCAGCCGGGTCGCCTTGGCGGTCACGATGCCGGAGGGCCACTGGCCGCCCCACTCGTTGTACGCGAGGACGTTGAGCGTGTACTCCGAGCGCAGCGTGTACGTCGTCTGCGCGGCCGTGGACCGGGTCCCGATGTTCACCGGCTTCTTCGTGCTCACCGGGGTGTAGGAGACCTGGTACGTCAACGGAACGGTGCGGTCCAGCGGGTCGTTCGGGGTCGTGTCGGTGCGCTGGCTCGGCTTCCACCGGACCGTGCTCACCCCGGCTGCCGTCATCGTCGAGGAGACCAGCTGCACCGGATCCGGCGCGAACGCGTCGAACGGGACCGAGACCGCCGGCGTGGTCCCGCTCGCGCCACGCACGACGATCTCCATCGGCTTGAAGTACGACGACTCGAACGCGTTCAGCAGGCTCGCGTCGAGATCCAGCCGGTTCGGCTGCCCCGCGGCTCTGACGAAGTCCATCTTGGGACCATCGGTCTCGCCCTGGTTCCGGACGACGACCACGGTCGAACCGGTGAAGTCCGAGTCCCAGGTGACGGTGACGTGCTGGAAAGTGCTGTCCTTCCACGCCAGCCGGACGTTGGAGGCAGCAGGTTCAGCCGCCGCGGCAGGGGTGGTGGTCGGCATGGCGGCGAGCAGGGCGCCGGCAAGCAGGGGTACGGCAGTGCGCTTCATCGAGATCCCCACACAAGAAGAGGGCCATGTTCCCCCACGGCCCAGCCAGCGCATTCTTCAGGACGAGCGTTGTGATTGGCAACAAAGTTGCAGGTAGCTGCAACAGCGAAGCCCGCCCCAGCGGGCGCTGGAGCGGGCTTCCGGAGTACGGCGTCTCAGTTGGCCTCGGCCTGGGCGGCGTCGGGCTCGCCGCCGGGGTTGGGCTCACCGTGGCCCGCGCGGACCAGTTCCTCGATGCGCTTGCCGGTGTCGGCGTCGACGTTCTTCCAGTACTGGAAGGCCTTCTCGAGCACCTCGCCGTGGACGCCGCCGAGCAGGTGACCGGCGACGGTCTGGACGAACTCCTCGCGCTGCGCGTCGTTCCAGACCTCGCGGACCAGCGTGCCGGCCTGGTTGAAGTCGCCGTCGTCGGGGCGCAGCTCGTACGCCGTACGGACGAACTCGCCGTCGGCCTCCCAGCTGTCCTCGACCGGGCCGGTCAGGTCGGAGTACGGGCGGCCGGCCGAGTTCGGCGCGTAGACGGGCTGGTCACCGACGTGGTCGTAGGCCATCGGGCCGTCGAACACGTAGCTGTTCACCGGGACCTTCGGGCGGTTCACCGGCAGCTGCAGGTAGTTCGGGCCGATCCGGTAACGGTGCGTGTCGGCGTACGCGAAGACGCGGCCGAGCAGCATCTTGTCCGGGCTGAAGCCGATCCCCGGTACGACGGCCGACGGCTCGAACGCCGCCTGCTCGATCTGGGCGAAGAAGTTGTCGGGGTTCTTGGTCAGGGTCATCTTGCCGACCTTGATCAGCGGGTAGTCCGCGTGCGGCCAGATCTTGGTCAGGTCGAACGGGTTGATCCGGTACGACTTCGCGTCCTCGTACGGCATCAGCTGCACCGAGAGGATCCACGACGGGTGCTCGCCGCGCTCGATCGCGTCGTGCAGGTCGCGGCGGTGGAAGTCGGCGTCCTCGCCGGCGATCTTCGCGGCCTCGGCGCCGGTCAGGTGCTCGACACCCTGCTCGGTGTGGAAGTGGTACTTGACCCAGTGCTTCGCGCCGGCCGCGTTGATCCACAGGTAGGTGTGCGAGCCGTAGCCGTTCATGTGCCGGTACGACTTCGGGATGCCGCGATCGCCCATCAGGTAGGTGACCTGGTGCGCGGACTCCGGGTTCAGCGTCCAGAAGTCCCACTGCATGTGGTTGTCGCGCAGGCCGGAGCCGCCGCGGCGCTTCTGCGAGCGGATGAAGTGCGGGAACTTGATCCCGTCGCGGATGAAGAAGACCGGCGTGTTGTTGCCGACCAGGTCGTAGTTGCCCTCGCTGGTGTAGAACTTCAGCGCGAACCCGCGCGGGTCGCGCCAGGTGTCCGGGCTGCCGAGTTCGCCGGCGACGGTCGAGAACCGCGCGAGCATCTCGGTCGAGGCGCCCGGCTGGAACAGCGCGGCCTTGGTGTACGCGCTGACGTCCTCGGTGGTCTCGAAGACCCCGAACGCGCCGCTGCCCTTGGCGTGCACGTTCCGCTCGGGGACGCGCTCGCGGTTGAAGTGCGCCATCTGCTCGAGGAAGTGCGTGTCGTGCAGCAGCAGCGGGCCATTGGCTCCCAGCGTGAGGGAGTTGCGGTCACTCGGCGCCGGAGCGCCGGTCGATGTCGTCGATCCCTGGGTCATGATCCGAGCTTTCCAGCTAATTTGGAACGAGTCAAGAAAGAACCTTCCGTGAGGGAGTGTTGACAGTGCGCAATATGCTGTCCGTCTCTGCTCCCGGTTCTCCACGAGGCGGCCCTCGATGCGCAAGCTGTTGCTGACGGCAATCACCACGGTCCTGCTGGCCGGCCTCGCGGCCACTCCGGCGCGGGCCGACGTCCTCCCGGTGCCCTCCGGCGCGCTGGCGCTGGCCAACGCGGTCGCACGCCCGGACACCTCGCCGGCCGGGTCCAACGACTGGAGCTGCCGACCGAGCAAGGCACACCCGCGGCCGGTCGTTCTCGTGCACGGCACGGTCGAGAACATGACGTTCAACTGGTTCACGCTGTCGCCGCTGCTGAAGAACGCGGGCTACTGTGTCTTCGCCTTCAACTACGGCCAGCTCCCCGGCCGGTACGTCGGGCTGCCGGGCTCTCGGCTGACCGGAGGTGTCGCGCCCGTGCCGACCTCGGCCGGACAGCTCGCGGCCTTCGTCGATCGGGTGCTCAAGGCAACCAATGCGCCGCGGGTGGATCTGGTCGGGCACAGCCAGGGCGGGATGATGCCGCGGTACTACCTCAAGTTCCTCGGCGGCGCCGCGAAGGTCGGCCACCTGGTGGCCCTGTCACCGTCCAACCACGGCACGACGGTCGACGGGCTGGCGCACCTCCCCGGCGTACCGGAGTTGCTCACCACCGGCCTCGGTCCGTCGATCCGCGACCAGATCAAGGGCTCGGACCTGCTGCGGAAGCTCAACGCGGGCGGCGACACCGTGCCCGGCGTCCGCTACACCGTGATCCAGACCCGGTACGACGAGGTCGTCACGCCGTACACGTCGGCCTTCCTGACCGGGCCGACGGTTACCAACATCCTGGTCCAGGACCGTTGCCCGCTGGACGCGTCGGAGCACCTGTCGATCTCGTTCGCGTCCCCGGCCTTGCAGTACGTCGTGAACGCGCTCGATCCCGCGCACGCGAAGCCCGTGCGGTGCGACCTCGCGCTGCCGGTGCTCGGCTGATCACTCCGGTTTGTTGCCGTGGGCACCACCACTGTGGAAGGCCGTGCCCACGCCGACGTACATGAGATGCGTGACCAGGCCCTGGGCCGCGTGCTGCAGGTTGTGACAGTGGTCCATCCAGATCCCGGGGTTGTCGGCGACGAACGCGATCTCGAACGTCTCGCCGTCCTCGACGTTCAGTGAGTCGACCCACCACGGGCTGCCGGTCGCGGCGACGCCGTCGCGACTCAGAACGACGACATGGTGGCCGTGCAGGTGCATCGGGTGGACCTGCCCGGAGTCGTTGCGCACGGTCATCCGGACGATGTCGCCGTCGGCCACCATGAACATCGGCACGTTCGGGAACTGGTGACCGTTGATCGTCCACCACAGGCCGGGCCGTCCGTCGTAGAAGCCTGGCCGGCGGCCGATGCGGTACTCGAAGTGCCTGGCCGCCTTCGCCGGATCGAAGGCCAGCGCCTTCGGAACTCCGTAGCTCAGCAGATCAACGCGTTCCCGCGGTTCGGTTCCGGTTGGAGCATCGCCGGAGCCGATCACGAGAGTCGTCGGCCCACCGCCCAGGCCGATCCTGACCGCGGATCCCCGCGGGACGGTCAGCTTCAGGTCGATCCGCCCCCCGGCCGTCACCAGGACCGACTTGTTCTCCACCACCGGCGGCTGGTTCACGTCCGCGCCGTCGACCGCGACCACCCGGTACGACGCACCGTCGACCCACGCGGCCATCGGCCCGTTGTCGGTGTTGATCAGCCGGACCCGCACCTCGGCGCCGGGCGCCGCGTCGACCCGGCGTTCGCCGTACTGACCGTTGACCGTGCGGACCTTGTCGTAGGTGTGCGCGGCGGCGACGATCTCCCCCGCGGCCGGCTCGACGATCAGTACGCCGAACAGCCCCTTGGCGACCTGCTCGTGGGAGACCTGGTGCGAGTGGTACCAGTACGTGCCCGCGTCGACCGCGACGAACTTGTAGACGTGGCTCTGCCCCGGCAGCACCGAGTCCTGAGTGACGCCGGCGACGCCGTCCTCCGCGGGCGGCACGTCGACCCCGTGCCAGTGCAGCGTCACGCCGTCCGGGATCGACTCGTTGTGCAGCGTGACCTGGATGACCTGCCCCTGCCGCGCGGTGATCCGCGGGCCGGGTGAGGTGTGGTTGAGCGTGTAGCCGTCGACAGGTCCGCGGCCTTCGATGGTGATCGGCTCCTTGCGGGCGACCAGATCGACCAGTACGTCGGCCTTGCGGTCGGCCGGTACGGAGAACGACGCGAGGTCGCGCTGATGCCCCGCGTGCTCCCCCGCGGTCGGCCCGCCGCCGAAGTCGGCGTACCCCATGCTCATCGGGGAGAGATCGCCCGGCACGAGGCTCTGCTGCCAGAAGAACCCGATCGGCGCGAGGATCGCCAGCGTCGCGGCGAGTGCGAGCACGAGCCGCGGGCGCGACCCGGTCACCCGTGGCCAACTAGTTGCCTTGGGCATCTAGATGTGCGCGCTCGCCGTCGTCGGCGCCTCCACCCTCGTGACCGCCCGACGCCCCGCGATCCCCGCGACCGCCGCCAGGGCCAGCGCGTTGATCCCGTGCAGCGCCCCGATCGCCGGCACGCTGAAGGACACGAACGCGAGCGCGATCTGCAGCACGACCACCCCGACCACGATCAGCGCCCACTTGACCCCGCCGGCCACGTGCGCGAAGAACGAGACGACCAGCAGCAGCAACGCGAGCAGCGGGATCACCATCGTCCCGACGATCCCGTGCAGCATGTGACCGAAGTTGCCCTCGTAGTTCTTGTCGATCACCAGGCCGCCGTCCACGTCCTTGAGCGCGGTGAACCACCCGAGCGCGATCGCCATCACCTGGACGACGACACCGAGCGCGATCGCCAGCGCGAGGTAGCGGTAGACCGATTTCATGGATCCTCCCCCGGACCCGCGCGACCGTCAGCCGGTCCCCACCGGCCCGAGCACCCCCGCCCAGGAGTCGCGCGCTTTTCTCATGGTGCGACGGTCACCGCCCGCACACAAGAGCCCAATCCGGTGACGTCCCGTCACCCCACGTTGCGGGTGAACGCCTGGTACAGCCCGAGCAGCGGGAGGAACGGCTCGTGGTGGGTGATCAGCGCCGACTCCGGGACGATCACCGGCGCGAGCGCGCCGGTGGCAACGACCGGGACCTCGCCGGGGGTCAGCGACTGCTCGGTGAGGATGCGGGTGACCAGCCCGTCGACGAGTGCCGTGAAGCCGAAGATTGCGCCCGCCTGCAGCGCCTCGACGGTGTTCTTGGCGACGGCCGCCCGCGGGCGGGTGAGCTCGACGCGCCGGAGCTGGGCGGCGGATTCGCCGAGGGCGTCACTCGAGGTCTCGATGCCCGGAGCGATCGAGCCGCCGACGAAGGCGCCGGCCGGGTTGACCAGGTCGACGGTGGTCGCCGTACCGATGTCGACGACCACGCAGGGAGCGCCGTACCGGTTGACCGCGCCGAGCGCGTTGGCGATCCGGTCGGTGCCGACCTCGCGCGGGTTGTCGACGAGGACCGGGAGGCCGGTCTTCACGCCGGGCTCGACGACGACGCTGGGGAGGTCGCGGTAGTAGCGGGAGACGACGTCCCGCAGCTCGTGCAGGACGTGCGGTACGGCGGAGCAGACGGCGACGCCGGACACGGGGGTCTCGCCGGACAGCAGGCCTTCGAGCAGGACCGCCCACTCGTCAGCGGTACGGCGGGGGTCGGTGCCCACCCACCAGTACCGCTTGACGGTGCCCTCGAAGACCAGTCCGACGAGGGTGCGGCTGTTCTCGACCGCGACGGCGAGCAGCATCTCAGGCTTCCTGGAGATCCAGCGCGATGTCGAGGACCGGAGCCGAGTGGGTCAGCGCGCCGACGGCGAGGAAGTCGACGCCGGTCTCCGCGACCTTGCGCGCGACGTCCAGCGTGAGACCGCCCGAGGCCTCCAGGCGGGCCCGCCCGGCGATCTTCTCGACGGCTTCGCGGAGCTGGTCGATCTCCATGTTGTCCAGCAGGATCAGGTCCGCGCCGGACTCCAAGGCGATCAGTGCGTCGTCGACCGTGTCCACCTCGACCTCGACGGCGATCTCCGGGTAGGCCTTGCGGACCAGCCGGAACGCCTCGGCGACGCCGCCGGCCGCGATCACGTGGTTGTCCTTGATCAGCGCCGCGTCGGACAGGCCCATCCGGTGGTTCTTGCCGCCGCCGCAGCGGACGGCGTACTTCTCCAGCGAGCGCAGCAACGGCATCGTCTTGCGGGTGTCGCGAATGACCGCGCCGGTGCCCTCGACCTCGTCCACCCAGCGCCGGGTCAGCGAAGCGACCCCGGACAGGTGACAGACCAGGTTGAGCATCGTGCGTTCCGCGGTCAGCAGCTTGCGGGTCTTGCCCCGGACGGTCAGCAGGACGTCGCCCTTCTGCACCGCCGTACCGTCGGTGACCGAGTGCTCCACCTCGACCTCTTCGCTGCCCGCGACCAGCCGAATCACCAGTTCGGCGATCTCGAGGCCCGCGACCACACCGTCGGCCCGAGCGACCAGCTCGGCGACCGAGACCTGCGCCTCGTCGACGGTCGCCGTGGTGGTGACATCGACACCGCCGGCCAGGTCCTCCTCGATGGTGGCCCGGACCAGGTCCTCGACCCACCGCCTGTCGAGCGTGTCATCCATGTCGCTACTTCCCCTCCGATGCTTCCTTCAGCGCCACGAAGGCCGTGGCCGGCCGGGCGGTGGTTCCGTCCCCCGGCAACGTGAGGTCCAGATTGCCCGACCACTGTGCGTCGTCGCGATCCGGGTGGTCCTCACGCCAGTGCGAGCCGCGGCTCTCCTCGCGCGCCGTGGCCGCCGCGACCAGTGCGGTCGCGACGGTGGCCAGGTTGGTGGCCTCCCAGCTCGGCGTCCCGGGGTCGTCCGCGGGCTGCTGGATCAGCTCACCGAGCCGTACGCCGGCGTCGGCCAGCCCGGTCGCGCTCCGGATCACTCCGGCGCCGACCGTCATCACCCGTTGCAGCTCCGGTACGACGTCCGCGTCCACCAAGCCGGGAACCCTACCGTCGTCGGCGGGTTCGCGCAGGTCGGGCAGGTCGTCGGCGAGCGCGGCGGCGATCCGTCGGGCGAACACGAGACCTTCGAGCAACGAGTTCGAGGCCAGCCGGTTCGCGCCGTGGACGCCGGTGCAGGCGACCTCGCCGCACGCGTACAGGCCGGGCACCGAGGTCTGGCCGTGCAGGTCGGTCCAGACTCCGCCGGACGAGTAGTGGCAGGCCGGCGCGACCGGGATCAGTTCGCGGACCGGGTCGATGCCGTGCGAACGGCAGGACGCGAGGATCGTCGGGAAGCGCACCCGCCACTTCTCGTCGCCGAAGTGCCGTGCGTCGAGCAGCATGTGGTCCTTGCCGGTGGCAAGCATCTGCCGCATGATCGCCTTCGCCACCACGTCGCGCGGCGCCAGGTCGGCGAGCTCGTGCTGGCCCTGCATGAACCGGTTGCCCTCGTGGTCGACCAGGAACGCGCCTTCGCCGCGGACAGCCTCGGAGACCAACGGCTGCTGGCCTTTCGCGCCCTTGCCCAGCCAGAGCACGGTCGGGTGGAACTGGATGAACTCCAGGTCCCGCACCTTCGCCCCGGCCCGCAGCGCGAGCGCCATCCCGTCGCCGGTCGAGACGCTCGGGTTGGTCGTCGCGGCGTACAGCTGACCGAGCCCACCCGAAGCCAGTACGACGGCCCGGCTGCGAATCGCGCCGACGCCGTCGAGTTGTCCTTCGCCCATCACGTGCAGCGTGACGCCGGCGACCGCGCCGTCCGCGGCGCGCAGCAGGTCCAGCACGAGCGCGTGCTCGATGATCCGGATGTCGTCGGCCCGCTTCACCGCGTCGACCAGGGCGCGCTCGATCTCCGCGCCGGTCGCGTCACCGCCCGCGTGGGCGATCCGGTTGCGGTGGTGGCCGCCCTCGCGGGTCAGCGACAGGTCGCCGTCGGCCAGCTTGTCGAACACGGCCCCGAGCTCGATCAGGTCCCGTACGGCGTCCGGCCCCTCGGTCACCAGCGCCCGTACGGCGGCCGGGTCGCTCAGGCCGGCGCCCGCGACGAGGGTGTCCTGCAGGTGGTCCTCGGGCGAGTCACCCGGCCCGAGCGCGGCCGCGATCCCGCCTTGCGCCCACTGCGTCGAGCCGGAGGCCACGACGTCCTTGGTCACCACCAGTACGGACCCGAACTCGCGCAGCTTGAGTGCGGCGGTCAGCCCCGCGATCCCCGAACCGATCACGACGACGTCCACCGTGTCGGTCCAGCCGGGTGCGGGCGCAGCTAGCCGTTGTGGAACGGCAGGAGCAGTCATCCAACGACCGTATCAATGGATTTCATCGAAGGGTGATGGAAATGTTGTCAATGAGACGAGTGGTCCCCACGCGGGCGGCGATCAGCATTCGAGCCTCGCCTGGGCCGATCACCGGACCGAGATCCGGCGCCCGGAGAGCGAGATAGTCGATCTTCACCGACGGAACAGCTTCCAGCTCCGCGTGAGCGGCAGCCAGTACGGCGTCCGGCCCGTTCATCCCGGCCTTCGCGCCCGCGGTGAGCGCCCGGTAGAGCACGAGCGCCTCGTCACGCTCGGTCTCGTCCAGGTAGCGGTTGCGCGACGACAGCGCCAGCCCGTCGGGCTCGCGGACCGTCGGCACCGGCACGATGTCGACGTCCCAGTCCAGGTCGCAGACCATCTCCCGGATCAGCGTGATCTGCTGGTAGTCCTTCTCGCCGAACAGCGCCAGGTCCGGCGACGTCAGGTGCAGCATCTTCGCGACCACGGTCAGTACGCCGCCGAAGTGCCCCGGGCGGACCATGCCCTCGAGCTCGTCGGCCAGCGGCCCCGGGTGCACGGTGATCGACGGCTCGTTCGGGTACAGCTCGTCGCGGGACGGGTTGAAGACCAGGTCGACGCCCTCGGCCTTCGCGATCGCCAGGTCGCTGGCCAGCGTGCGCGGGTACCGGTCGAAGTCCTCGCTCGGCCCGAACTGCAACGGGTTCACGAAGATCGTCAGCAGCACGCTGCCTTCCGGCCCGACCCGCTCGCGGGCCTCGGCGAGCAGCGCGGCATGGCCGTCGTGCAGCGCGCCCATCGTCATCACGACCGCCCGTGGCCGGACCGCCGCCGCGGCGCGCAGCTCGGCCTTCGTCTGGGTGAGTCTCATCGCGGTGCCTCCCCTGTCCGGTGCCGCTTCAACAGCTCGGCGAACCGCTCGGCTGTCGCGCCGTCGATCCGCCCGTCCTCCGTCACCCGTTCCACCGTGGCCCGGGCCAGCTCGGCGTACGTGCTCGCCGTACGGCCCCGCAGGACGGCCAGGTGGGCCGCCACCGTCTCCACGTCGCCGCGGGCGATCGGCCCGGTGAGCGCATCATGACCGGAGCGCAGCGTGTTGTCGAGAGTTGCGGACAGCAGCGGGCCAAGTGCCGCTGCTGGATCCCGTACGCCGGCTTCCCGCAGCACGTCGTACGCCTGGCTGATCAGTGTGGTCAGGTGGTTCGCTCCGTGCACCAGACCGGCGTGATAGAGCGCCCGGTGCTCCTCGGCGACCCACTGGACGCCGGCACCGAGTCCCTTGACCAGGCGCTCGACGAAAGTGGTTGCCTCGGCTGGAGCCGTGGCGGTGAACACCACACCGGTCAGGTCGACCGGGCCGCCTGGGAAGGTCATCGGCGGGTGCAGCGCGACCGGGATCGCTCTGGTGTCCTGCAGGACCTTCAGCCCGTGCGCACCTGACAGGTGCACGACGTACTGATCAGGTGTCAGCGGCAACGTGGCCGCGACCGGTCCGATCGCGTCGTCCGGGACGGCGAGCAGTACGACGTCCGCCTGACCGATCACCTGGTCGGGCGGCAGTACTGGGACGTGCGGGAGCAGGTGGGCGGCCCGGTCGAGCGATGCTCGCGAGCGCGCGCTGACGCCGGTGACGGGATGTCCGGCCGACGCCAAGGCTGCTCCCAGGGCACTGCCGGCCCGCCCGGCTCCGATGATGCCGATGCGTTCCATGTCCACTCTCTACGTTCCAGTCCTCTTCCGAGGTACCAGACGATTGGTGCGGTTGCCGACAAGGGTAGTGCCGATCCGGCGGGTGTGGTGGAGTCGTCCGTCACAAGTGGGAGCATGAGCCGGTGAGCAGATCCGCAGAGCCCTGGGCCGAGCCGACCGGCCTGACCGCGATCCTGATCGCCGTACCGGAACTGGCCGCGTTCACCGACCGGTGGCGCTCGGCGTCGTACTCGTCCGCCCGGCCGCAGTTGCCGCTCAGCGCGCTGATCCCGCCGCACGTGACCGTGCTGGTGCCGTGGGTCCAGGACCCGTCGCCGGAGGACGTGCAGCGGCTGACCGAGGCCGTCGCGGACGTGGCGCCGTTCGAGCTGTCGTTCCGGGAGGCCGGGCAGTTCCCGAACGGGACGACCTGGCTGATGCCCGAGCCGTACGACGAGGTGCTTGCCCTGGTCAACGCGGTGCTCTTCGCCTTTCCGGACTGCCCGCCGTACGGGGGTGAGCACCTGGAGCCGCACCCGCACCTGACGATCTCGTCGTCGGCGCAGGGCGGGCCGAAGGTGGTCGCCGAGGCCTCCGAGGCGCTCGCCGCTGCGCCCCCGCCGCCGGTCCGGCTCGACGACCTGACGATCTGGCGCGAGGGCGAGGACAGCGTCTGGCAGCTGATCGGCTCGGTTCCGCTCGGTGCGTAGCTTCCGCACCGCGTGGGACCTCGCTCTTTACGGCCCCGAAGGTTTCTACCGCCGGGAGCGGCCGGCAGCTCACTTCCGGACTTCTGTCCACGCCTCCCCACTGTTCGCGGGCGCTCTTGTGCGCCTGGCTCGGGAGATCGGGGCGGCTGAGCTCACCGACATCGGCGCCGGCTCCGGCGAGCTCGGCCGTGCGGTGGCTGCTCTGGCGCCCGACCTGACCGTCACCGGCATCGAGCTCGACGACGAGCTGCCCGCGACGCTCACCGGCCTGGTGATCGCCAACGAGTGGCTCGACAACATCCCGTGCGAACTGGCCGAGCTCTCCGACGACGGCGAACCCCGTTACCTGCTGGAGGATTTCTCCCTCGGCTCGGTTGTCGAAGGCAACGATCGCGCCTGGCTCGACATCTGGTGGCCGCTGGCCGAACCCGGCGACCGCGCCGAGATCGGCACCACCCGCGACGCCGCGTGGTCCGGCGTACTGGATCGGCTCGAGGACGGGCTGGCGGTCGCCATCGACTACGGCCACGTCCGCGCCGGGCGTCCGCCGTACGGGACACTGACTGGTTTCCGCCGCGGCCGCGAGTGCAACCCGATCCCCGACGGCTCCTGCGACATCACCGCGCATGTCGCGCTCGATTCCCTCGGCGGCACGATCACCAGCCAGCGGGACGCGCTCCTGACCCTGGGAGTCTCAGCGGACCGCCCCGACAACGACCTGGCCCGCAGCGACCCGCTGCGCTACGTGGCCGGGCTGTCGTCCGCAGGAGAGGCCGCAGAGCTGCTGGACCCGGCAGGGCTCGGCTCGTTCGGCTGGGTCTGGACAGCGACAGGCGCTGACGTCGTACGGCGGGCCTCGCGGGCTCTCGTGGTCTGAGCCTCCAGCAGCAAGGCAGCATCGGCTACGTCGCGGTGGAGAGCCACTGCGTCGGTCGGGCCCTGCGGCGTGTCCACGTGGACGTTGGCGACGCGCAGGCGGCGCTGGATCGGGCCCTGGTGGACCCGGACCGACTGCGTCTTGTGGTGGAGGACCACTGAGGTCTTGCGGCTGATCCAGCCGCGTTGGGTGACCAGGACCTGGTCGTCAGCGCCGTACGCGAGATACCGCCAGCCGACCGGCCGCAGCCACTTCACCCGGCTCGGCGCCTGGTGCATCTCGATGCGGGACAGGTCGAAGCCGGGCAGGACGCGGTTGAGTACGCCGGCCACCTCGGAGCGCTCGCCGACCGGGAGCAGTTGGACGCCGTTCTGGTCCTCCTCGCCGTCGCCGGAGATGCCGCCGACCACGCCGGCGATGTCCAGGTCGACGCGGGACCAGCCGAGGCGTCGCCAGATGATCGGCTCGGTGATCAGCAGGCCCTGCACGCGGCCCGGCGGGACGGTCTGGCGCTGCAGGTCGAACAGGCCGCGCTTGGTCCGCAGACCGTCGCGGGACTCGATCAGCGTGAACTTGTGGTTGCCGACGACCTGCTTCCAGATCGGCTGCACCACACCGAGCAGCAGCGGCAGACCGGCGAACAGACCGACGTGGAACTCCAGCACGGTCGTCGCCACGATCAGCCAGACCAGACCGGCGAGGCTACCGAGCACTGTGGACGACAGCAGCGTCGCGCCGAGCAGGCGACCGGTAGGGACGACCAGCAACGGCGGCGGCTCGCGCTCGGGCTGCACTGCCTCTTCGGCGGCCTCCTTGCCCTTGGCCCTGACCAGCAGGATGCCGCGGAGCTTGGCGGCCTCCTCGGAGGTGAAGTAGCTCAGCTTGCCGTCGCTGCGACTGCCGC
The DNA here is from genome assembly GCA_049998015.1 of Kribbella sp. cmx-5-2. Classification (GTDB taxonomy): domain Bacteria; phylum Actinomycetota; class Actinomycetes; order Propionibacteriales; family Kribbellaceae; genus Kribbella. Next base: position 733,640 of record JAEBEC010000003.1, on the reverse strand, counting down.
CCGCGACGTCCATGCGCAGCTCGGCCATGTTGAAAAGGCGCGCGACGAACGGCTGGGCGACGTCGATCGCCTGGATGCGGTCGAAGCGGATGATCCGCGTCCGGCGGAACAGGAACCCACTGTCGACCCGGATCGCGTCGTCGGTCAGCTGCCACTTGGTGAACCACCACGACAGCGCGCCGAGCAGCATTCCACCGACCAGTACGGCGCCCAGCGCGATCCCGGCGATCTTGAGGTTGCTCCGCAGGCCTTCGTTGTTGGCCATCGCGAACGCGGCGACGACGAAGTAGCCCCAGCCTTTGACGAACGGGGTGAGGGGGTGGAGCCGATCGCCTTCGCGCTCGGTGACGGGAGCCGGCGTCTCGCCGGCGGACACCGGGGCGTCCGCGAACGGCGCGTGGGTCGGATCAGGGCTCGGCGGACCGGAGCGGTCCGGCGTACCGGGCTGGCTCACAGGCCCCACGCCTGGGCCTGGCCGAGGGCGGACAGGCGGTCGCGCAGGCGGCTCGCCTCGTCGGGGTGCAGGCCGGGGATCTTCGCGTCCGTGGCCGGCGTCGCCGTGTGCAGCTCGACCGTGGCGATCCCGTACGACCGTTCCAGCGGCCCGGCCGCGACGTCGACGAACTGCATCCGCCCGTACGGTACGACGACCAGCTGGCGGAACATGATCCCGTGGCTGACCAGCAGCTCGTCCTCGCGCTCGGCGTACTTCCACGACCGCTGGTTGCGCCCGATCAGGACCCACGACCAGGCGAACGCCGCCGCGACCACGAGCACCCACAGCCCGGCGTACAGCCAGCTCAGCATCAGCCCGAACGCGAGCAGCCCGGCGATCGCGGTCACCCCGCACAGGATCGCCGACGTCACCCGGCGCACCGCCGCGAGCTTCGGCGAGACCGGCGTCCAACTGACATCCGAAGGTGCGAAGAGGTCGTCCACGCACCAAGCCTGTCACGATAGGGGGCATGAGTGCGGAATCTGTCGTGGGAATCGGCGCCGGAGCGGCCGGGTTCGACCCGGCGTACGAGCGCGGAGGGACCGGCAGCGGGTCCCAGCTGCCGACCACCGACATGGTGCTCAACATCGGTCCGCAGCACCCCGCGACGCACGGCGTACTGCGCCTGCGGCTGACGCTGGACGGCGAACGGATCGTCGGCTGCGAACCGATCATCGGCTACATGCACCGCGGCGCCGAGAAGCTGTTCGAGGTCCGCGACTACCGGCAGATCATCGTGCTCGCGAACCGGCACGACTGGCTGTCCGCGTTCTCCAACGAGCTCGGCGTCGTGATGGGCGTCGAACGGATGATGGGCCTCGAGGTCCCGGTCCGCGCCGTCTGGATGCGCACCCTGCTCGCCGAGCTGAACCGGGTGCTCAACCACCTGATGTTCCTCGGCTCGTACCCGCTCGAGCTCGGCGCGATCACGCCCGTCTTCTACGCGTTCCGCGAGCGCGAGACGATCCAGTCCGTGCTCGAGGAACTGTCCGGCGGCCGGATGCACTACATGTTCAACCGCGTCGGCGGCCTGAAGGAAGACCTTCCGTACGGCTGGCTCGGCCGCGCCTCCGCCGCCTCGGCCGCCGTCCGCTCACGTCTCCCCGACATCGAGAACCTTGTCCTCGGCAACGAGATCTTCCGCGCCCGGACCGTCGGCGTCGGCCGGCTCTCGCCGGAACTGATCGCGGCGTACGGCGTCACCGGCCCGATCGCCCGCGCCTCCGGCGTCGACGCCGACCTCCGCCGCGACGAGCCCTACCTCGCGTACGACGAGCTGCTCCGCGACGGCGTACTCCGCGTGGTCACCCGCTCCGAAGGCGACTGCTACGCCCGCTTCGCCCTGCTGCTGGAACAGGTCAAGGTCTCCCTCGACCTGGTCGACGCCTGCCTCGACCGCCTTGCGTCGATGCCCGCGGGCCCGGTCAACGTCCGCCTCCCGAAGATCCTCAAGGTCCCCGAAGGCCAGACCTACACCTGGACCGAGAACCCCCTCGGCATCAACGGCTACTACCTCGTCTCCCGCGGCGACAAGACCCCGTGGCGCCTCAAACTCCGCTCGGCGTCCTTCAACAACATCTCCGTACTGCCCGAGATGCTCCCCAACACCATCGTCGCCGACATGATCGCCATCCTCGGCAGCATGTTCTTCGTCGTCGGCGACATCGACAAGTAGCGGCTAGCCCGCGACGACCTTCGCCGAGACACCCGCGGCCTGCCACGCCGCCTCGATCATCGCGAAGACCTCGTCCACGGCGCCCTCGGGATCGTCCGCCTCCCGGGCCACCGAGTACGCGTCGATGACGAACTTCGCGATCGCCCGGCAGGCCGGCGTCGTCGGCGCCACCCCCAGTTCCCCGGCGATCGCCTCGGCCAGCGCCTCCGCGTGACGCAGCCGCATCGACTCCTCGTACCGGCGCAGGGCCGGCGTCTCGTCCACCAGGCGCCAGGCCGGCGCGGCGCTGTCGGCCGTGCAGTGCCGGACGAGCGCGAGGATCTCGTGCCGCAGCGCGGGGATCAGCGGCTCGCCGGCCGCGCGTCCGGTGACGGCCTGGGCGAGGCGGATCTCGAAGGTCTCGTCCTGCTCGAAGACCAGCGCCTCCTTCGACGCGAAGTGGGAGAAGAGCGTGGTCACGGCCACGTCGGCCTCGGCGGCGACGTCGCGGATCCCGACCGCGTCGTACCCGCGCTCCTGGAACAGCCGCAGAGCGGTGTCCGCGATTTTCTGACGCGTCGCGGCCTTCTTGCGCTCGCGGCGCCCAACTGGCTCCACCATGGGTTCACGCTACCAAATCTAAAACCGGAACCGTTTTGAAACACTAATGGTTAGTGTTACGTTCGGCGGCATGAAGAGAGTGAGCTTCGCCGAGTACGGCGGTCCGGAAGTCCTGCAACTCGTCGACGCCGAGGAGCCCCACGCGGGCCCCGGCCAGATCCGCGTCGCCGTCCGCGCGGCGGGCGTGAACCCTGCCGACTGGCGGGTCCGGGAAGGCCAGGTCCTGAAGGCCCATCCGACCGTGCTGCCGTCCGGGGTCGGGCAGGACGCCGCGGGCGTGGTGGACGAGGTCGGCGACGGCGTCGAGGGGATCGCGGTCGGGGACCACGTGTTCGGGCGGGGAGCGAACACGTACGCCGAGTTCGCCGTACTGGCTTCGTGGGCTCTCAAACCCGAGGAGCTGACGTTCGAGGAGGCCGCCGGGTATCCCTCGGTGGTGGAGACCGCGCTGCGCATCATCCGGCAGACCGGCGTACGGGCCGGGCAGACACTGCTGGTCAGCGGCGCGTCCGGAGGTGTCGGGTCGGCGGCGCTGCAGATCGCGCGCGACCTCGGCATCGCGGTGATCGGGATCAGCGGGGCCGCGAACCAGGACTACCTGCGCGAGCTGGGTGCCGTCGCCACGACGTACGGCGAAGGCTGGGTCGAGCGGGTCCGGGAGCTCGGACCTGTCCACGCGGCGCTCGACCTGGCCGGCTCGGGCGTGATCCCCGACCTCGTCGAGCTGACCGGCGATCCGGCGAAGGTTGTCTCGATCGCGGATCTCGACGCCCCGGCGTACGGAGTCCTGTTCTCCGGTGTCGGCGGGAGCATGCCGGACGCGCTCGTGGCAGCTGTCGACCTGATCTCGCGGGGGAAGCTCCACATCCCGGTCGCCCGGACGTACACGCTCCCCGAGGCCGCGGACGCCCACCGCGACAGCCAGGCCGGGCACACCCGCGGACGCCGGGTGATCGTCGTCTGACAGGTACGGGTGAGGTACGGGCAGCGCCGAGTCGGTACCGGCTCCTACGCTCGGGGCGCGGCCAGCGATCCGTTGCACAGGGCAACCGACGCCGGCCGTGCTTCCCGGAGGACCTTCCCAGATGCTCAAATCCATCGCGGTCACCGCGACAGCACTCGCGGTCGCCGCGGCCGGGCTCGCCGGTACCGCCCCGCCCGCCGCCGCCAAGGACGGAAAGGGCACCGACTTCAAGGGCGGTTCCCTCGGAACAGTCGGTTGGACAGAGAGGGCCTACTGATGCGCACATCCATTCTCGCCCCCGCGATCGTTGTGGCTCTCGCCGCGACCGGTCTCGGTGTGGCCGGCCTCGCCCGATCGGCAGATGCCTCGGTCGGGGACGTTCCCGCCGACTGCAGCGTGAACACCGCGGCGTACCGGTCCGACGGGCAGCGGCTGTCGTACGGGTACTCGGCCGGCCAGACCGGCACCACGGCGTACGGCAACGACACGCTCGGCTGGGTGCCGTCCGCGCACCAGCAGCTCGGTGCGTCCGGTGACGACACCGTGTTCCGCAGCACCGAGGTCGCCGCGCACCCGACTGATGGCTGGTTGTACAAGGTGAGCCGCGAGGGGCACCTGCAGGACGACGGCACGTGGTCGGTCACGGCGACGGCCGCGCGGCTCAAGAGCGGGTTCGCCGGGACGCGCGTGCTCGCTTCCGGGTCGCCGTACCTGTTCCGCCTGGCGGGTGGGGAGCTGTACCGGTACCAGGAGAAGTACGTCGACGGAGAGTTCACGTACTCGGCGCCGGTGAAGATCGCCACCAACTGGGCGAGCGTCAAGACCCTGACGTACGAGGGCACGCGCGGTACGGGAGCCGGCACGGTGGACGTGCTGATCGGCACGAAGTCCAACGGCGAGCTCCGCGAGTGGAAGATCAACCGCGCGACCCCGACGAAGATCTCCGGGACGACGCTGCGGTCGAGCGGCTGGGGATCGTTCACCAGCCTGAGCACCGGCTTCTGCGCCGAGCACCCGAACGGCCGGCCGTTGCTCGCGATCACGGCCGACGGGCGGGGGTCGGTGCACTTCGATGCCAACAGCAAGGACGGCGTCGCGACCGACATGAAGGGCGCGTCGCTGGGCCAACTCGGCTGGACCGCGAAGGCCTACGGGCAGTAACCAGTACCGCGGACGCGCTGCCGGGCTGCCGTCCGGCAGCGCGTCCGCTCCCCCGACGTGCCGGCGACCACTCCCCCGAGGTCGTCGGCACGTCCTACGTTCAGCCGCCGACCGCCTGCTGGATCAGCGGGAGCAGCTCGTCGGCAACTCCCGGCGCGAGCACGATCGTCGCACTCGAGGCGACGTCGTGGGACGAACCGTCGACGTCCACCACGACCGCGCCCGCCTCGCGCGCGATGACGGCGCCGGCGCTGGTGTCCCAGGGCTTGTTGCTGAACATGATCGCTGCGTCGAGGCTTCCGTCGGACACCAGCGCCATGTGCAGGGCCGCCGTACCGAGCATGCGGACGCGCTGCACGCGAGGCACCAGCAGGTTGACCAGGGCGAGCCGGGGCCGGTTCTTCTCAGCCGCGTCGGCGCCGACCGCGAAGTCGCCGGCCATGACCAACGCCTCGGAGAGCTCGGTCGTCCTGCTGACCTGGATCGGATCGCCGTTCCGCGTGGCACCGAGCCCGTCCGCGGCCAGGTAGCCGGGTGCCGAGCATCGGGAAGTCCAGCACGCCGGCCACCTGCTTGTTGCCGTCGACGAGGCCGAGGGAGATGCCCCACAGCGGTACGCCGTGGATGTAGTTGACCGTGCCGTCGATCGGGTCGAGCACCCACGAGAGTTCGCCCTCGCCGGGGTGAGCGCCTTCCTCCTCGCCCAGGAACGCGATCTCGGGCGTCACCTTCGCCAGGTGCTCGCGAACCGCCTGCTCGACCGCGATGTCCGTGTCGGAGGCCATGTCCCGGTCGCCCTTCGAGTGCAGCGCCCCGGGCTCCCGCGACTCGACCAGGTCGGCGGCAACCGCCACCGCTCCTTCGGCGATCTCCAGCAAACGGGCCAGGTCGGTCACAGGCGTCTCCTCAGCAGTCGGTCGGCACCAGCAACCTAACCGAGCGGCGGGTACACCCGCCCGACCGGCATCCCGTCCAGCACTCCCTGCAACTCCGCGTCCACGTCCCCGTGCACCTGCAGCACGGTCATCTCCGCCAGCGCGAACACCTTCGCCAGCAGATCCCCCACATGCTCCTGATGCCGCGTCACCGCCGCCGAGTCGACGTACTCCTCCAGCACCACGACGTACCCAGGCCCCTGAAACCAGTCGTACCGCAAGGTCCCCGGCTCCTCAGCCACCCGCCCCTGCAAGGCCCGTACCAGCTCCAGCAGCTCCCCGTCCCGCCCGTCCGCCACCACGAACTCGACCCGCACCAAGATGCTCACGCCAACCTCCAGGTCATCCGTCGACTCCACTCACCGCGGCCGCCCACGCTGCGACCGCCGCGTAGTCGGCAGCCACCAGCCCGGCCCCCGGATCCACCCGGTGCAGCAGCGCCGGCGCGGCCGACCGCTCGTTCACCCACGCCTGATCGCGCTCGGAGATCTCGTCGTCGAACCACGCGAACGGCCGTCCGGCGGCCCACGCGAGGACCGTGCCGGTCTTCCAGTAGATCCCCGGCCCGGCAGGCTCCTCGTCCACCCACTCGACCAGCGGGAGCGCCGTGAGCCCCAGCCGCGGCGCGACCTCCTCGTTCGCCTCCGCGCCCCACGTCGTCGCCCAGACGAGTTCCAGCCCCAGGGCCAGCAAGCGCGGCCCGTGGGCCGGGTCGAGGCGGGTGAGCAGAGGGTTGCCGTCGGCACCGACCTTGCCGTACGCCGGGTACGGCGGGTCGCCGTACGGGATCAGCGGGCTGTCGACGTCGACGAAGAGCAGCGGGCGCATGCCCGCACGCTAGTCCCGCGTGAGCTCAGTCAAGGTGCGAGCCCCGCCTCGAGCTCAGGAAGCCGCGAGTCCGCGGAGCTTCAGGTCGACCACCGTGGGCGCGTCCGCCTGGGAGTGCTTGTCGCCGGCGGCGACGACCGTCGCGACCTCTTCGTCGATCTTGTCGAGGCGCTGGTCGATCTTGTCCAGGCGGCGCTGCATCAGGTCGACGAACTCGGCGTTCTCGACGACGCGGGCGCTGGTGATGCGCGAGTACTCCTGCGCGACCTGGGCGCGTTCGTCGCTGTGCGCGAGACGTTCGACCAGCAACTGGTGGCGGATCAGCAGCGAGGCACCGATCGCGACCAGTACGGCGGCGACCGCGGCGGCCCGCAGGATCCACGCGTTCTGGGCGAACAGCGCGATACTGACGGCCAGGCAGACGACGATCAGCAGACTGTTGGCGGCGGTGAGAACTGTGGTCCTGGTTCGACGGCGGCTACCCCTTGACCCCATGGACGGCATGTTAGGGGGTCTCGTCGGGGTCTTCGGGAACACGACACGCACGTTCGAGCAACAATCCGGCCGTGACGACCAGCACTGAGATCACGGCGGCGACACCCGCTGTGATCACCCGGTTCCGCGGCCCGCTGGAACCCACCGCGTTCACGAAGGATAACGCGAACCCTGCGTAAACACCGGTGCACAACGCGCCGACGAACGCGCTGGCTTTCCCGATCATCAGCAGGAAGACCGCGCGCGACGGCTCGATCCGTTCGCGACGGACGTGGACCCGCTGGTTGGTGTTGCGTGCGGCAACGAAAAGCAGCGCGGCCAGGAACGCCCAGGCGACCAGCGTCAGCCAGGACACCGTCGGCGCGACGCCGCCGCCGGACTCGATCGCCTTGACCATGGTGACCCCGATCGCCGCCCCGAGGACGGCGATCGCGATCAGCAGGCGGCGGGACGTCGGCCGGACCGAGCCCGGACGCGGCGGCTGCTGGCCGGGCGCACGGCCCGGCCCAGGACTGCCAGACACCACTACTGCAACTCGATGGACGGGTCGTCGAGCTTGGTGACGCCCGCCGTTCCGACCTTCGCCAGCAGGTCGGCGACCGGACCGAGGCCCGGCAGTTCGGCGTCGGGCTCGATGTCCAGCCACGGCGCGAGCACGAACGCCCGCTCGTGCGCCCGCGGGTGCGGGACGGTCAGCTCGTCGGACTCGATCGTCTTCTTGCCGTACGTGATCAGGTCGACGTCCAGCGTCCGCGGCGCGCCCGGCACGCTGCGCTCGCGACCGAAGGCCTGCTCGACCGCGTGCGCGCGGTCCAGCAGCGTCTCGACGGCCAGCGTGGTGTCGGCCAGCAGCACGATGTTCAGGTACGGGCCGGACTCGTCCGGGCCGCCGATCGGCTGGGTCTCGTAGACCGGCGAGACGTCGACGACGACGACGTCCGGGGTGTCCCGCAGCGCGTCGACGGCGCCCTGCAGGTTCGCCTCACGGTCGCCGAGGTTGCTGCCGAGCGACAGGATCACCTGGCGGATCGGCTTCAGGCCGCCGCTGAGGGTATCCGCGTCGATGACGTGGGGACTAGGGGTCTCAGTCACGGGGTTTCTCCGGGTTTGCGCTGCACGGTCAGGACAACATCGTCGAACGGCACGGTGATCGGCGCCGAGGGTTTGTGGATCGTCACCGCGGTCCCGGTGACGCGCGGGTCGGCCAGGCAGATCGTCGCGATCCGCTCGGCCAGGGTCTCGATCAGGTCGACCGGGTCGTTCTCGATCGCCGCGTGCACCTGCTCGGCGACCACGCCGTAGTTCACGGTGTCGGCCAGGTCGTCCGAGGCGGCGGCTTTCCGGGTGTCCAGCTCGAGCCGTACGTCGACGACGAACTCCTGCCCGTCGGCGCGCTCGTGGGTGAACACACCGTGCCGTCCGAAGCCCCGGATGCCGCGGATCTCGATCACGTCAGGGGGCACCGCGGGACCGCTCATTGCGCCTCCTCCGATCGACCCCCAGACGACAGTACCGGGGACGCGTGGTGGATCCACAACCGCCAGCCGGACGAAGTCCTGCGGAACACGTTGGTGGCGAGCGCCTTGCCGCCCGCGAAGCCCTCCTCCGGCGCCCCTTCGCCGGACGACAGCACGTTCTCCGTGCACGTGACGTACGCCACGTCGCCGTCGACGCGGGCCTGGACGTCGGTCAGGAAGAACTGGATGTACGGCGTGTTCGCGAAGATCATCGCCCAGGCGCGCATCATCTCGGAGTACCCGGAGATCGCCGCGTTGCCCGGGTGGATGCAGACCGGATCGGGTTCGGGCAGCCAGACGGCGGCCATCAGGTCCAGGTCGCCGGCCTCGAAGGCGTTGTAGAACGCCGTGTTCGCGGTCAGCACCCCGGTCTCGGGCGACGGGCCGCGTGCTGCGGACCGCGCCGGCGGTGCTTCCGGCTGGTGCTCCTGGTTCGGCTGTTCCTCGGTCATACAGCTCCCCACCTGCTCGCCACCCGGACCGCGTCCGCACTCGGTGCCACCGAATGTGCCCGGACGCACCAGGCTCCATTCGCGGCGGCCAGGGCGGAAACCGCGGCACTCGCGTCGTCTCGTCGTACGGCGGGCCTGGGCTCGCCGGTCTGCTCGTCGGCGAGCAGCCTACCGAGGAACGCCTTGCGGGACGCACCGATCAGCAACGGACGTTCCAGTACGCCGAACTCGCGCAGCCGCCGCAGCACCTCCCAATTGTGGTCCGCGTTCTTCGCGAACCCCAGTCCCGGGTCGAGCGCGACCTTCGCCAGGTCGATCCCGGCCGCCGCGATCGCGTCCAGCCGGACCGCGAGCTCGGCGATCACCTCGGCCACCACGTCGTCGTACCGGGCCCTGTCCTGCATGTCGGCGGAGTGCCCGCGCCAGTGCATGCAGACGTACGGCGTACCGCGCTCGGCGACCAGCGGCAGCATGTCGGGATCGGCCAGGCCGCCGGAGACGTCGTTGACCATCACCGCGCCGGCGTCGAGCGCCAGTACGGCGACGTCGGCGCGCATCGTGTCGATCGAGATCAGCGCGCCGTCGGCGGCCAGCGCCTCGATCACCGGCAGCACGCGGCGGATCTCCTCGGCCGGCTCGGGCCGCTCGGCTCCCGGCCGGGTCGACTCACCGCCGACGTCCAGCAGGTCCGCACCCTCGGCCAGCAGCTCGCGGCCGTGCTTGATCGCGGCGGCGGGCTCGAACCACTCGCCGCCGTCGGAGAAGGAGTCCGGGGTCACGTTGACGACGCCCATCACCAGCGCGCGGTCCGGTGTGGGCAGTCCCTGAACATGACTCGGTGGGGCAGTTCGCACTGGACCACCGTAGTGGTCCCGATCGAACTGCCCCACCTAGGTACCAGGCCCCCATCAACTCCCGAGCGCCTGCCGGGGGTCGCTAACCCAGTACCAATGAGGCGCCACTAGCGGACAGCGCCTCACCGATCGGTTGTGAGTAGGACTCGTTGGACCGGCCGCTCTTCTGCAGGCACTCGCCCCGGATCAGCGCCGCGCCGCTGGTGATGCCGAGCGCATAGCTGCCGGTCAGGTTGGGCCCACCGGAGTCGCCGGTCTGGACGCAGGCCGTGTGCTGGTACAGGCCTTTGACGATCTTGTTGTCGCCGTAGTTGACGGTCACGTTCTTGGCCACCACGCGGCCGCAGGACCAGCGGGTGGTCTTGCCGGACTTGCAGACCGAGGCGCCGACGGTCGGGTTCGCGCTGCCCTGGATCCGGATGTCGTTCTCGTTCCAGCGCTCGACCTCGCCGCGCAGGTCCCAGCCGTCGATCACCTTGACGGTGCCGAAGTCGTTGCCCGGGTAGCTGGAGCTGCGGGTGTCGCCGAGGATGTAGCCGTTGCGGGAGAACGACGGCTTGCCCGCCGTACAGTGCCCGGCGGTCAGGAAGATCCGGCTGCCGTCGTCCGCGCGGGCGTTGAAGCCGAGCGAGCAGGTGTAGCCGGTGTTCTTGTCGACCTGTACGCCGCCGCGCAGACCGAAGTCGTCGGCGGTCGGCGTGACGGTGCCCGGCGAGGTGCGGATCGTGACGCGGTCGCCCTTGGCCTCGGCGCGGCGCAGGAAGCGCTGCGTGCGCAGGTCCTTGGCGCCGTCCGGCACGGTGACGACGACGGTGCCGCTGATCGGGTCGACGTACCAGGACTTCACCTGGCCGGCGGTCGAGCCCGTCGCCAGTTTGTCGAGGTCGCGCTGGACCGACTGGAGCTGCTTGGCGGTGTACTCGACGAGATGGGGAACCGCGCCGGCCGCCCGGACCAGCTCCGCGGTCGCCTCGTCCGAGACGGCGACCACCAGCTCGCCGGTGTCGTCGAGGTAGCTGCCGACGATCCGGGACCCGAGCTGGGTCTCCACGGCCTCCGCCTTCAGGATCCCCTGCTGCTGGAGCAGGTCGGCGTCCTGCGTCTCGACCGTCCCCGCCTGTCCCGCGCGGGATTCCGCCTGCGCACCGTTCGCCGCGATCAGTCCCGCCGCCGTGAGAGCGACGATCCCAGCTACCGCGGCGCCAACCCGGCAACGCCCTGACATACGTTCCTCCTCACGAGGCGCGCCCCCGATCGGACCGCCACTACGGAACGTATGCGTTCGAACACGGAAAGTCCATGGGAAACAGCCTCTGTTTTCTCAACGAGTTGAGGACCCAGGGGCTACGGGTACGACCCGCAAACAGCCGAGCGGGCCCTCGATCGATCGAGGGCCCGCTTGAGACGCACTATTTCCCGTAGTGGAACCGGGCTTGCAGGATCACCAGATCATCGCCGTCGACCAGGTAGACCAGCCGATGCTCGGAATCGATTCGACGGGACCAAGCGCCCTGAAGCATGTGCTTCAACGGTTCCGGCTTGCCGATGCCGCTCTGCGGGTCGCGGAGCGCGTCCTCGATCAGTTTGTTGATGCGTTTGACCTGCTGCCGATCTGCTTGCTGCCAGTACTTGTAGTCGTCCCAGCCGTTCGGGGTGAAGACGAGTCTCACGTCAGTTCGTGCTCTTCCCGTTCGCCACGCTGGGCCTGGGCGAGGCTCTCGAGCAACCGGCGGGCATTGGCCGGCACCCGCAGCAGGTGAGCTGTCTCCTCGAGCGCGCGGTAGTCGTCCATCGACAGCAGGACGGCGTCCCCGGACTTGGAGGTGATCTCCACCGGAGTGTGGTCCTCGTTCACCTGCTCGATCAGCGGAAAGAGGTCACGCCGGGCAGCCGATGCCGTGATCGCCATGCTGACCTCCAAGGTTTCAGTGGTACAAGAAATGGTACCACTGGCGCCAAGAGCTAGCCGACGATCAGGCTCATCGCTTCCGCGCGGGTGGAGGGGTTGCGGAGCTGGCCCCGGACGGCGGACGTGATCGTCTTGGCGCCGGGTTTGCGGACTCCGCGCATGGTCATGCAGAGGTGTTCGCACTCGATCACGACGATGACGCCGCGGGGCTTGAGGATCTCCACCAGGGACTCGGCGACCTGCGTGGTCAGCCGCTCCTGGACCTGCGGGCGCTTGGCGTACACGTCGACCAGCCGGGCGAGCTTCGACAGCCCGGTGATCCGGCCGTCGGGGCCGGGGATGTAGCCGACGTGGGCAACCCCCGTGAAGGGCACCAAGTGGTGCTCACACATCGACCAGACCTCGATGTCCTTGACCAGGATCATCTCGTCGTGGCCCAGGTCGAACGTCGTGGTCAGCACGTCCGACGCGGTGAGCCCCAGCCCGGCGGTGATCTCCGCGTAGGAGCGGGCCACCCGGGCTGGGGTCTCTTTCAGTCCTTCACGGTCCGGGTCCTCACCGATGGCGATCAGCAGCTCGCGGACCGCCCGTTCGGCCCGCTCGTGGTCGAACGTCGGTGAGGTCATCGGATCATTCTGCCGGAGGGGTGGGACCGCCGCCGTAGTTGGGGCCGTGCGCCGCCTCGTCCGGGCCGATCGAGCCACCCGGGATGACGTCCTGGAGCGAACCGTTCTGCTCGCCCCGGGTCGGCAGCGGCATCACCGGCGGCTGCTCGGACGGGACGCGGGTCGAGGACCCGGTCCAGGCCGGCCGCAGCTCACGCTTCTGGATCGGCGCGAAGACCCGGGCGATCTCCGCCTTGTCCAGGGTCTCCTTCTCCAGCAGCTCCTCGACCAGGTGGTCGAGCACCGCGCGGTTCTCGGCCAGGATGTCGAAGGCCTCCTGGTGCGCGTTCAGGATCAGCTTGCCGACCTCCTCGTCGACCGCCGCGGCGATCTCCTCGGAGTAGTTGCGCTGGCTGCCCAGGTCGCGACCCAGGAACGGCTCACCGGAGTCCTGGCCGAACTTGATCGCGCCGAGCCGCTCGGTCATGCCGTACTGCGTGACCATCGCGCGGGCCAGTGCGGTCGCCTTCTCGATGTCGTTGCTCGCGCCCGTGGTCGGGTCGTGGAACACCATCTCCTCGGCGGCGCGGCCACCGAGCATGTAAGCGAGCTTGTCCAGCATCTCCGAGCGGGTGGTCGAGTACTTGTCCTCGTCCGGCAGCACCATCGTGTACCCGAGAGCGCGGCCACGCGGCAGGATCGTCACCTTGTGCACCGGGTCGGAGTGCGGCAGCGCCGCGGCGACCAGGGCGTGTCCGCCCTCGTGGTACGCCGTGAGCACCTTCTCCTTGTCCGACATCAGCCGGGTCCGGCGCTGCGGACCGGCGATGACGCGGTCGATGGCCTCGTCCAGCGCGTGCTTGTCGATCTGCTGCTTGTTCAGCCGGGCGGTCAGCAGGGCCGCCTCGTTCAGCACGTTGGCCAGGTCGGCACCGGTGAAGCCCGGCGTCCGGCGGGCGACCGCGGTCAGGTCCGCGTCCTCCGCCATCGGCTTGCCCCGGGCGTGCACCTTCAGGATCTTGTCGCGGCCCGGCAGGTCCGGCGCGTCGACCGGGATCTGCCGGTCGAAGCGGCCCGGCCGCAGCAGCGCCGGGTCGAGCACGTCCGGCCGGTTCGTCGCGGCGATCAGGATCACACCGCCGCGGACGTCGAAGCCGTCCATCTCGACCAGCAGCTGGTTCAGCGTCTGCTCGCGCTCGTCGTGTCCACCGCCGAGGCCCGCACCACGGTGCCGGCCGACGGCGTCGATCTCGTCGATGAAGATGATCGCCGGCGCGTTGGTCTTGGCCGTCTCGAACAGGTCGCGCACCCGGGAGGCACCGACACCGACGAACATCTCGACGAAGTCCGAACCGGAGATCGAGTAGAACGGCACGCCGGCCTCACCCGCGACCGCCCGCGCCAGCAGCGTCTTGCCCGTACCGGGCTGTCCGTACAGCAGGACGCCCTTGGGGATCTTCGCGCCGACGGCCTGGAACTTGCCCGGCTCCTGGAGGAACTCCTTGATCTCGCCGAGCTCCTCGATCGCCTCGTCGGCCCCGGCCACGTCCGCGAAGGTCGTCTTCGGGGTGTCCTTGGTGACCAGCTTGGCCTTCGACTTGGCGAAGCTCATCACCCGCGAGCCGCCGCCCTGCATCGAGTTCATCAAGAAGATGAACACCACCGCGATCAGCAGGAACGGGATCAGCGTCGAGAAGACCTGGCCGATGAAGCTCGGCTTGGGGTTCTCCACGTCGTACCGCTCGATCTTGCCCTGCTGGAACAGCGTCTGCAGCGACGTACCGAGAGTGTTGGCCTGGCCGTCGACCCAGTGCGCCCGCACCTTGGTGCCGTCGGTCTTCTCGACCCGGATCTCCTGATCGGGGTCGATCAGCGTGACCGACTTGATCGACTTGTCCGACGAGGTGGTGGCCTGCTGGATCAGCTGTACGACCTGGCCGGTGGGCTCGGTCTTGTACCCGGTCGAGCCGGTCAGGAGCTGTCCGATCACCAGCACGCCCAGGAAGGCGACGACGATCCAGAACAGGGGTCCGCGGAAGATGCGCTTCACGTCCATGATCGAGGCTCGAGCCCCGTCCCTCCTAGCTCAGCAGGCCCGGGTATGGGGGCCTTCGACGGTAACACCAGTCCAAGTGTCTCGTGTCGCACAAGACAACACACCACGAGGGTCACCTGACGACGGTACGGTCCGTTGTACAGGCTGTCACCAAGTCCCGCCCGGAGGGGCCGTCCGGGCTCAGGAGTAGACGTGCGGCGCCAGCGTCGCGACGCAGCGCAGGTTGCGGTACTTCTCGGCGTAGTCGAGGCCGTAGCCGACCACGAACTCGTCGGGGATGTCGAAGCCGACGTACTTGACCGGGACCGCCATCTTGGCCGCGTCCGGCTTGCGGAACGCGGTGCAGATCTCGACCGAGGCCGGCTTGCGCGACTCCAGGTTGCTGACCAGCCAGGTCAGCGTCAGCCCGGTGTCGATGATGTCCTCGACGATCAGCACGTGCCGGTTGCTGATGTCGGTGTCCAGGTCCTTCAGGATCCGGACCACCCCGGAGGACTTGGTGCCCGAGCCGTACGACGTGACGGCCATCCAGTCCATCTCGACGTGCCGGCTGAACGAGCGGGCCAGGTCGGCCATCACCATCACGGCGCCCTTGAGGACACCGACCACGAGCAGGTCCTTGCCCTCGTAGTCCGCCTCGATCCGCAGCGCCAGCTCCTTGAGCTTGGCCAGGATCTCCTCCTCGGTATGGAGGATCTCGGTCAGGTCCTTCTCGATGTCCGAAGCGTCCACAGCGTTAGCCTGACACACCCCTGGCCAGATGGATGAATCCGCCTCGGCGGATCGCGCGAACGGCTTGTGGGAGGTCGATCCAGCGCTGGCCGCGCCAGTCGGTGATCAGGGCGTCGACGGCGGCGACGTGACCCGCGGTGAGGTCGGTGGCCTGGCAGCCGGCCTCGAGCGCGGCCTGGCGCAGGGCGCGGGTCCGGATCGCCTGCGGCTCGGCGGCGAGCACGGCGACGTCGCAGACCACGTCCTCCTCCGTACGGCGTACCGCCGTCTCGGCGAGGTCGGCGGCCAGCGCGTCGAGCGCGTCGGCGTCCGCCCGGAGCAGACCGGCGGTCCGGGCCAGCGCCTCGGTCACCCCGGGCCCTAGGGCCTCCTCGATGACCGGGAGCACCTCATGCCGTACGCGCACTCTTCTGTACTGCGGGTCGTCGTTGTGCGGGTCGTGCCACGGCCGCAGCCCGGAGGCGATGCAGGCAGCAGCCGTCGCAGCCCGCGGAACCTCCAGCAGCGGCCGCCTGAGCAGTCCGGCGACCGGAGCCATCCCGGCGAGCGACCGGGCACCAGAGCCCCGGGCCAACCCGAGCAGGACCGTCTCGGCCTGGTCGTCGCGCGTGTGAGCCAGCAGTACGACGTCCGCGGCGAACGTGTCGGCAGCACTGCGCAACGCCTCGTACCGGGCTGTTCGGGCCGCGCCCTCCGGGCCGCCCTCACCGCCGACCTCGACCGGGCGCACCTCGACCGGATCCAGCCCCAGCGACCTGCACTGCTCGGCCGCCACATGAGCCACCTGCGCCGAGTCGGCCTGCAGCCCGTGGTCCACGATCACCGCACCGGCCCGCAGGCCCAGCTTGGGCGCCTCGAAGGCAGTAGCTGCCGCGAGAGCCAGCGAGTCCGCCCCGCCGGAGCAGGCGACGAGCACAGTCGTCCCCTGCGGCAGGTCGGCCAGCCCTCGCCGGACGGCTTCCCGCGTGCGCGCGACGGCCGGGTGGAGCCGGCCGCGCCGCTCCTCGACCAGCGCCTCCACCGAACCCGCTTCGGCCTCGCCGGAGGGGGAGGACGCGCCGGCCTCAGCCGTGAAGTCGGGAGACCCAGGCATCCGGGGTGGCGATCTCGTTCTTGGTGGGGAGCGTGTTCGGACCGGTCCAGACCCGGTTGAAGCCCTCCATGCCGACGCGGTCGACCACACGCCGTACGAAGGCCGCGCCGTCCTGGTACTGCCGCATCTTGGCGTCCAGGCCGAGCAGCTTCTTGAGCAGTTGGTCCACCGGGTTGCCGCCGGAGCGCCGGGAGCTGAACTTGGACCGGATCGTGTCCACCGTCGGGATCACCGACGGGCCGACCCCGTCCATCACGAAGTCCGCGTGACCCTCCAGCAACGACATCACCGCGGTCAGCCGGTCCAGCACGGCTCGCTGCTCCGGCGACTGCATCAGGTCGACCAGGCTCAGCTCCGCCTCGCCCTTCACCGAGCGGCCCAGCCGCTGCACGGCCTCGCGGAACATTGCGGCGTACGCCGACGCGTCCAGCTCCGCCTGGTCCAGGAACAGCGCGATCTCGGACCGCAGGTGGTCCCGCAGCCACGGCACCGCGGTGAACTGCACCCGGTGGGTCTCCTCGTGCAGGCAGACCCACAGCCGGAAGTCCCGCGGTACGACGCCCAGCTCGTTCTCGACGTGCATGACGTTCGGTGCGACCAGCAGCAGCCGGCCGGTCAGGCCAGGGCGGTCCGGGTCGGGCACGGCCGGGTAGAACGGGTCGAACTGACCCAGCACCCGGGAGGACAGGAAGGCGAGCAGCGCCCCGGCCTCGATGGCGGTGACGCGGGAGCCGACCGCGGACGACAACCCACCGGTCTTCTCCTGCTTCTCCCGCAGCTTGTCGGCCAGCGGCGCCAGCACGGTCTTGAACCCGTCGGCGTTGGCCTGCACCCAGCCCGGCCGGTCGACGATCACCACCGGAGCCGTGGCCGACGTGGCCTGCAGCCCGGTGAACTCCCGCACGTGGTGCTCGGACTCGGCAGCGAACTGCCGCAGCTCGGCGACCACCTGGTCCGCCTCGGCGCGACTGACCACCGGTCCCGGACGCAGCAGCTTCCGGGCCACGCCGGTCGCCAGCTGCCAGTCGACCATCTCCGTCGCTTCAGCCGTCATGTACCGACCCTAATCCCCTGGGCCAACAGGCGCCGCTCAAACAGCACACCCGCACGTGGCCAATGCGGCAACTGCTCTGTCCAGGGCAGCCCTGGCCTCCAACGGCTTGTCAGCCGGTACGGCGTCAGTAGCCACCGCGAACACCAGCAGCGACCCGGTACTCGTACGGACCAGCCCAGCCAACGAGTGCACCCCGGTCAGCGTCCCCGTCTTGGCCCGCACCAGCCCGGTCCCACCCGCCGTACCGGGCCCGGCGAACCTCTTCTCCAGGCTCCCGGTGAACCCGGCCACCGGCAGACCGCTGATCAGGTGCCGCAGCTCCGGCCGGGCCACCGCCACCCGGACCGCCCCGGCGAGTACGTCGAGCGGCACCTGGTTCGTCCGCGACAGCCCGCTGCCGTCCTCGATCCGCGCCTTGCTCACGTTCAGCCCGAGCTTGGTCAGCGTCTCCCGCAGCCCTTTGAGGCCGCCGGTGTACGAGCCGCCGTTGTCGGTCGCCAGCCCGACGTGCCGCAGCAGGACCTCGGCGCCGTCGTTGTCGCTGTGCAGGTTCACGTACTCGACGATGTCGCCCACCGGGGCCGAGCGGACCTCGCTCACCTTCTCCGCGGTGGCCGGAGCCTTCACCGGCTTCACACTCGCGCCCACCTTGATCCCGGCGGCCCGCAGCAGCGGCGCGAACGAGGCAGCGGCCGCGGCAGCCGGCGACGGGGCCCGCTTCGCCATGCCCAGGCTCAGCCGACCCTCGTTGACCCACAGCGCCGAGGTCGGAGCGGCGATGCCCTCGGGGATGTAGTTGGCCTCCCACTTGGCGTTGGCCGCCGGACCGCTGAACAG
Source organism: Kribbella sp. cmx-5-2 (assembly GCA_049998015.1). Lineage (GTDB taxonomy): Bacteria > Actinomycetota > Actinomycetes > Propionibacteriales > Kribbellaceae > Kribbella. The sequence goes on along the minus strand of JAEBEC010000003.1, from coordinate 715,377 downwards.
CGACGCGTCGTACCCGAGGGTGACCGACGTGACGCCCTGCTCGCGCAGCGCCTTCGCCGTACTGGTCGCCAGGTCCTGCAGCGTGGCCCGGACCGGGAAGTCGAGCGGGTCCTTGGACCGCTTCACCGTCAGCAACGGGTCACCGCCACCGACCAGGACCAGCGAGCTCCCGCTGAGCACTGTCGACGTCGTGAACCAGTGGTCCGGCCCGAGCGTCTCCAGCGCCGACACCGTGGTCAGCAGCTTCAGCGTCGACGCCGGGACGTACGGACGCGTCGTACCGACCGAGTAGAGCGTCTTGTTCCGGGAGGCGTCGAACACCGCCGCGCCGTAGTGCTTGCCGAGCGACGGGTCGGCCAGCGCGGCCGCCAGCGCCTTCTGTACGCCGGCGGAGGTGGGCGCGACGCCCTCGGCCTTCGCCGGGGCCAGTACGACGGGCGCCGCCGTACCAGCTGTGCGACTGGTCACATCCTGCGACGAAGCAGGTACCGCCTGCGCTGCGCTCACCAGTCCGGCGAGCGCGGCTCCTGCGGCGAGCGTGACGAACACCGCACGGGGAGGACGGGCCACCAGGCTGCTCCTGTCATTTGGTCGGTCCGAACCGTGACAGTATCTGCCGTATGGAGTTCGACGTCTTCATCGAGATCCCCAAGGGCACGCGCAACAAGTACGAGCTGGACCACAAGACCAACCGGCTGCGGCTCGACCGCACCCTGTTCACGGCCACTCAGTACCCCTCCGACTACGGGTTCATCGAGGACACCCTCGGTCAGGACGGCGACCCGCTGGACGCGCTCGTGCTGCTGACCGAGCCGACCTTCCCGGGCTGCCTGATCCGCGCCCGGGCGATCGGCATGTTCCGGATGACCGACGAGAAGGGACCGGACGACAAGGTCCTCTGCGTCCCGGCCGGCGACCCGCGCCAGGAGCACCTGCGCGACATCCACCACGTGCCGGAGTTCGACCGGCTCGAGATCCAGCACTTCTTCGAGGTCTACAAGGACCTGGAGCCGGGCAAGTCGGTCGAGGGGGCCAGCTGGGTCGGCCGCGCCGACGCCGAGGCCGAGGTCACCGCGTCCTTCGAGCGCCTGAAGACCGACCACCACTGACCTGCGGTACACCGCGAAAGACCTCCGCTGCTCGCAGCGGAGGTCACTGATGTGCGCGGGGGGCGACGGCGTCGTCCGGCCACGTCGGCACCCCGATCACCGTGCGGGCGGCTAGCTCGTCGGCGGCTGCCCGTGCCGTTCGCGCATCTCGTCGTTGATCCGGAGCGCCTCGGCCAACTGGTCCTCGAGGATGATGATCCGGCACGCGGCGTCGAGCGCGGTGCCCTGGTCGACCAGCTCACGCGCCCGGGCGGCCAGCCGTAACTGGTAGCGCGAGTAGCGCCGGTGCCCGCCGTCGGAGCGCTGCGGCGTGATCAGCTTCGCCTCGTCGAGGCTGCGCAGGAAACCGGGCGTCGTACCGAGCATCTCGGCCGCCCGGCCCATCGTGTAGGCGGGATAGTCGTCGTCGTCGAAATGGGCCGGCCCGGTCGTCTGGGCTGCACTCATCGTGATCTCCGTGGGTGATTCAGCGGTCATCGAACTCCATGTCGAAGGGCCCCGGTGCCGAAGCACCGGGGCCCGCAGGTTGGATTTTGCCACCATCTACCGGCCGTCAGGCCGGTCTGACACTTCCGCGGCACGCCAACTGAAGGCCGTGACCACGTGGATCGCTGAACTGCGTAACCGAAGACCACCTTCTTCCGATGGAGCTACGGCACCCGCCCGGCGTAACTACTGGCACTGGCGGGCGATCCGACGGCGAATCCATCCTCCTTAACTCGCGGACAAACTGACTTCTACTGCTGGTACTGCACCAACTGGTACTGCTGTACGGAACTACAACTGACTACGTACTGCACTACTACTCATTGCTACTACCAACTGCTCTTACTTCCTCGGTCAAGCCGCGGACCTCTTGCAACCACTGGCCCCAGCGGCCCTGATCGAAGCCTGGCGCGAAACCCGAGCCCTTCCACTGATCGGCCCGGCGGAGTCCGCCGTCATTCTTCGGACAGAACATCAGCTGTCCACGTCAGCTTCGCTTTGTTTCTCTGTCAACACGAGGAACATTACCCCCGATGCCAGCCAATGTCTAATCCCGTCAGCACAGATTTTACGAGGACCTCACAGCAGGATCGCGCCGCGCGGGCTTGCAGCTAGCTGCAACAGGCCTGCCGATCAGCAGCGGTCCTCGGTAGGTTGCCGACCGTCCGGACGTTTCGACGGAAGGGACCCGCCCGCATGACCGAGTTACCTGCCGAGCCTCCGGCCCGGCGATCACGTCCGGCGCGAGCTGTCGCCGCCGGCTCCGCCCTGCTCCTGCTGATCGCGGGAGCGGCAACCCAGGCGAGCGCCGCTCCCGCCGGCCACGAGACCCGGGCGATCACCTGGTCCCCCTGCGCCGAGGCACCTGCGCTGTCCTGTGGCACGATCACCCTCCCGGTCGACTGGGCCAAGCCGAACGGCGCCACCTTCGAGCTGGCCCTGGCCAAGCGGCCCGCCGACGACCCGGCGTCCTCCAAGGGCCCGCTGTTCATCAACCCGGGCGGCCCCGGCGGCTCCGGCGTCAGCTACGCCTTCACGGCCGGCAACCTGTTCAGCCCCGCCGTACTGCGCAGCTTCGACATCATCGGCATCGATCCGCGCGGCGTCGCCCGCAGCCATCCGGTGGTCTGTACGGCGGCCGCGCTCGACCGGCCCGGCTTCACCGTGCTCCCGCGGACCCCTGCCGAGTACACCGCGCTCACGGCGTACAACAAGCAGCTGGCCGCCGACTGCCGGCAGCAGACCGGCCCGCTGTACGACCACGTCGACTCGGTCTCCGTGGCCCGTGACCTCGACGCCGTCCGTGCCGCACTGGGCGCCGACAAGCTCAACTGGTACGGCGCGTCGTACGGCAGCCTGATGGGCCAGATGTACGCCGAGCTGTTCCCGCACCGGATCCGCAGCATGGTCAACGACGGCAACATGGACCACAGCCTGGGCAAGTGGCCGTTCCTGCTCAGCGAGGGCGCCTTCGCCGAGGACTCGTTCGAGCAGTTCGTGAAGTGGTGCGGCCAGAGCCCCAACTGCGCGCTGACCGGCCAGGACGTCTCCAAGGTGTACGCCGAACTGCTCGCCAAGGCCGACGCCGGCGAGCTGGTCGACCCCGCCGACGGCACCACGGTCAGCACCTGGTCCCTGCTCGACGTGACGCAGTTCTACTTCAGCCGGCCCCGCTGGGTGCAGCTCGGCCAGCTGCTCGCATCACTCCACGCCGGTACGCCGACCGCCACCACGCTGCGCTCGGCCAAGTCGGAGCTCGCCAAGACCCGTGGCACCACGCAGCGCGCTGCCGACGAGGAGCTGGTCGAGGACGTGCGGCCGCAGTTCTGCCAGGACTGGTCGGTGCCCGTCAGCGGCTTCCGCGAGCTGGACGCCATGTACAAGGCCAGCCAGAAGGTCGCACCCCGCATGCGCGCGTCCGTCCTGGCGCTGTCCTCGATCACGTCCTGCATCGGCGTACCCAAGGTCAACAACCCGCAGCATCGCCTGAACGTCAAGGGCGCCCCGACGATCCTGATGCTGAACGGCATCCACGACCCGGCCACCGGCTACGCCTGGGCCCTCAACGCCAAGCAGCAGCTGGGCAAGGGCGCCGTACTGGTGACATACGAGGGCTCCGGCCACGTGGTCTACAGCCGCACGGCCTGCACCCGGGCAGCAGCCGACAACTACCTGCTCGACCTCACCGTCCCGGCCAACGGCACCCGCTGTGCCGCCAACGACCCGGCACTAGCCACACGCACCAGTGCAGAGGTGGAGACCACCGGCCGCTGGTGAGCTACCAGCCGATCAGCGAGTACGACGGCGCCTGGCGGCGTTCCGGTTCGGGGTCGGGAGTCACCGGCTCCGGGCGGGTCTCGCCGCCCGGGCAGTTGGCCGCCTCCTGCTTCGGGGCCACCGGTGGGCGGCGCCGGGTGAGCACTGCGGCCAGGCGGGTCCGGCTACGGGTCGGGGTCATCAGCTACCACCGTTCTGCTGGGCATCGGCTCAGGTGCGGTGTCAGGGGCGGGCTGACGGGGTGAAGCTGCGGCGGCCGGGACAAGCGCCGCCGCAGCGGATCTAGGGGCGACCGAAGAAGTCCGGGTCTTCCCAGTAGTAGACGCTGTCGATGGTGACCGGGCGGCCGGGCCGCGGCGCGTGCACCATCCGGCCACCGCCCAGGTACATCGCGACGTGGAAGATCGTGCCGGGGTCGTTCGCGTTCTCGCCCCAGAAGATCAGGTCGCCGGGTCGCAGCTCGTCCTCGGAGATATGCCGTACCTGCTCGTACTGCGCGACGCTGTAGTGCGGCAGGTCGACGCCGGCCTTCTTCCAGGCCTTCATGGTCAGGCCGGAGCAGTCCCACGAGTCCGGACCGGCAGCGGCCCACACGTACGGCTCACCGAGCTGGGACAGCGCGAACGCGACCGCGGCCGCCCCGCCCTTGCGGCTGGGAGTGTTGCCGCCACCACCGTTGCCCGGCCGCTCGATCTTCGGCTTGGGCTTCTTCTTCTTCGGCGGCGTGGTGCTGTGCTGGTCCGCCTGCTCGCGCTCCTCGCGCTCCTTCCGGGCCTGCTCGGCCGCGGCCTCGGCCCGCTCGGCGGCCTCCTTGGCGGCGATCCGCTTCCGGAGCTCCTCGGCCTTCTTCGCGGCCAGTGCGGCGGCTCGCTGGCGCGCAAGCTCCTCGAGTCCCCGCTGCCGCTGGTCGGCCACCTGGTACGACGTACTGCGCAAGGCCGCGAGCTGGCTGATCTGCTGCTTGCGCTGAGCGCCGATCGACGCGACCGCCGACGCCTGGCTCGCCTCGGCCGCCTCGGCAGCCTTCTTCGCCTTGGCCGCCTCGTCGGTCGCGGCCTGCACCTTGGTCACGGCCTGGTCGGCCTGCACCTTGAACGCGTTGCTGACCACCTGGGTCGCGGTGAACCGCAGGTACGAGCCCTGCATCGCCTGCGACACCGAGCGCGCCGCACCGGCCGAGTCGAGCAGCTGCTGCGGCCCGTCGGCACTCAGCAGCGGGCCGAGCTGCGCGAGGTCGCCACCACCCTGGTACGACGCGGCGGCGAACCGGCCGATCTGGCGGCGCTGGTCTGCGAGCGTCTGCGCCGCCTTCTGCGCCCGGGTCGCGGCCGCGGCGGCCTCGGCCTTGGCCTTGGTGAGTCGGTAGACCGCGCCGTTGTACTTCTCGGCGGCGATGCCGGTCTCGCGACCGAGCTGCTCGAGCCGGGCGTTCGCACCGGCGAGCTGCTGCTCGATCGCGGCGACCTGCGCGGCCTTGTCGGCGGCGGCCTTCTTCGCCGCGTCCACCTGGGACTGCGACGGGATGACCGGCGGCTTGGGGTCGGCCTGGGCCGGCACGGTGGTCAGGGCCATGGCACCGGTCACGCAGACCGCGAGCACCCCGGAGAGCAAAGCCCTGCCGGTCTTCCCAGTGCCCACGACCCGCCTGCCGGACGTAGCCCCCGAGGGCGTCCGCATCGGGTACTTCCTTCCGCCGGTCGCGAACTCCTTCCCCAGAGTTCGCGAACTTTTGGTCCTTCTGGACCACATACGTGACACTAGTTGCCTTCAGCCCCATTGGGAACAGCTTTCACACGAATAACTTTGTTGCACCTGCGTGTCGGCTTGACAAACTACAAGCTTGTAATTCACGCGCCCCGATTTTGGTGGCCATAAGCAACCGCTTGCCGGAGCAACAAAAAAACGTGCGGCGCGCAGCGCCGCACGACTCCGGACGAAGCCCCCGGACACACCACACCCCCCGTGCGGCGCGCAGCGCCGTGCGGGGGGTGTGTTTGTTCAGCGAAGGGTGAAGCCGGCAACCACCGGTAGGTGGTCGGAGGCCAGCGTCACCGGCACCGTCGCCGACGTCGGCTTCAGTCCCGCGCTGTGCAGCAGGAAGTCGATCCGCTTGGTCGGGTTGCTCGCCTCGATGGTGTAGCCGGGGCCCTTGCCGACCTGCGGCCAGGTATCGGCCAGCACCGCGGTGAGCGTCTTGATCTCCGGCGACGTGTCGACCGCGTTCAGGTCGCCGACCAGCAGCGTCGGCTTCTTCGACGGACCGAGCAGCTCGACGACCTTCTTCGCCTGCTCGAGGCGTTCGGCGTTGTTGTTGCTGGTCAGGTGCGTGTTCGCGAACCGGAACTCCTGCCCGCGGACCTTCAGCGTCGCCACGGCGAGCCCGCGCTGCTCACCCGTCGGGTACAGCGGGAGCAGCGTGTTCTTGAAGTCCTTGATCTGGAAGCGCGAGAGCACCGCCGTCCCGTACTGCCGGCGCGGCTCACCGGCGTTCACCGGCGGCAGGTCGAGGTTCGGCGCGAACCGGTAGTGCATCTTCAGCCGCTTGGCCAGCCACGCCGCCTGCTCGACCCAGTTGCTCCGGACGTCCCAGTGGTTGTCGACCTCCTGCAGCCCGACGACGTTCGCACCGGAGGACTCGATCACCTTCGCGATCCGCTCCAGGTCGAGCACGCCGTCGACACCCGCGGCGTGGTGGATGTTGTACGTGATCACCTTCAGCGTCCGGTCGTCGTCGTGGTGCCGTGGACTCGCCGCGGCGGCGGTCGGCAGCACCATCAGCAGTCCCGCGACAGCGGCGAGCAGACTCTTGGGAAGAATGCGCATGGCCTCAATCCTGGTCGAACCGATGCGACCCCGGTACGACGTCCGGGTGTCGCCGAGCTGAACAAACCCGAGCTGATCCAGCAGGCGGAACGATTCACCGTCCGAGGGTCAGCCGCCCGACGGCACCCTTCGCGCCCGACGCCCAGCATCCCGCCTGACGCCCGTGCCCGGCGCACTCCACGCTGTCGAGGTTCGCGTCCGAGAACTGCGTCCAGTGGTGCCCGCCGTCCAGCGACACGTCACTCCCCGACGGCCCGACCGCAACGACCGTGGCCAAGGAACCCGGTACGAACGCCGACCCACTGCGGTACCCCTTCGGCGCCTGCGCGGCCGGGATCAGCCGCCAGCTCCGCCCACCGTCGTACGTCACCGACGCCGCGCGCACCGCCTCGGTCGGCTTCTCGAAGTCGCCGCCCAGCGCCACGCCGTACAGCGGTCCACGGAAGGCCAGCGTGAAGATCCCCGCCGCGCCACCGCTCGCCATCGGCGAGTCCGTCACCTTCCACGAACGCCCACCGTCGACGGTCCGGAACACCCGCGGCCGATCGCCGCCACCGGTCGCGAACCACGCCGTCCGACCAGCGCCGGCTACCAAGCACGTCCCGGAAGCAGCGAAGGCGAACTCACCGGGCAGCGCCGCCGGCATCCCGGCCGACGACTGCACCTTCCACGACTTGCCGCCGTCCGACGTCCCGGCGATCCGGAACTTCCCGCCGACCGGGTCGCTCAGCGCGAGCCCGTGCCGGGAGTCGTTGAAGTCCAGGCAGTCGTAGAACGCGGTCGGCTCGGTGTTCCGGAAGGTCTCGGTCCAGCTCTTGCCGCCGTCCGCGGTCCGGTAGACCCGCGAGTCCTCCCCCGGCCCGATCGCCAGTACGACGGCCCGCCGCGCGTCGAACGCCTCGACGTCCCGGAACAGCAGCGCCTCCGCGCCGGGCGGGCTGACGTTCTGCCACTTCTTCCCGCCGTCGACGGTCCGCAGCACCTGCCCGGCACTACCGGCGACCCACGCGACGTCCTTGCTCACCGCCGCCAGCCCCCGGAACTGCGACTCGCTCCCGGTCGGCGTCATCTCCCACTTGTACGTCGGCCGATGGCCGCCGGCCTGGGCCGGGGTCGTGATCATCGAGGCAGTGAGCAGTACTCCGGCCGCGAGCGCGGCGATGCGCAGGGTCTTCATGACCGAGAAAGCTAGTACAAGCCTCTGGCAAGTACGAGCCCTTGCCGCCCGGCCACAGCCGCTGTCACTCTGAGCACCCGCCAGAAGGAGGCCTGCGTTGAACGACTCCGTGCTCACCTCGGTGCTGCTGCCGATCGCCCTCGCCGTGATCATGTTCGGCCTCGGCCTGACGCTGACGGTCAAGGACTTCACCCGGGTGCTGCGGATGCCGCGCGCCGTACTGGTTGCCCTGGGCACCCAGGTCGTGCTGCTGCCGATCATCTGCTTCGGCCTGGTCAAGGTCTTCGGCCTCGCCCCGGCGCTGGCCGTCGGCATGATGTTGCTTGTCGCCTCTCCCGGCGGTACGACGGCCAACCTGTTCAGCCACCTGGCCGGCGGCGACGTCGCACTCAACGTGACGCTGACCGCGGTGAACTCGGTGCTCGCCGTGATCACGCTGCCGATCGTCGTCAACCTGTCGCTGAACCACTTCCTCGGCGACGGTCAGATCGGCCTGCAACCGGCCAAGATGCTGCAGGTGTTCGCGATCGTCCTGGTCCCGGTCGCGATCGGCATGCTCGTCCGAGCCCGCCAACCGGCGTTCGCCGACCGGATGGCGCGGCCGGTCAAGCTCGGCTCGATCCTCGTCCTGGCGCTGGTCATCTTCGCCGCGATCTTCACCGAGCGCGACAACGTGCTCGACTACCTGGTCGAGGTCGGCCTGATCGCCCTGCTGCTCAACGTGATCAGCCTCGCCGTCGGGTACGTCGTACCGAAGCTCACCGGTCTGGCCGAGCGCCAGTCGATCGCCTGCTCGATGGAGATCGGCATCCACAACGCCACGCTCGCGCTGACCATCGCCCTCAGCCCGTCCCTGCTCGGCAGCAGTGAGATGTCCATCCCGGTCGCCGTCTACGGCATCGTGATGTTCTTCCCCACCGCGGCCTTCGCCTACTACCTCAGCCGCCGCGGCGCCCGCCCGGGGAACGACGTGGTCCCCGGGCGAGCAGCCGTCTAGGCGAGCTTGAACGACTGAGCTGCAGACCCGTTGCAGGTCAGTTGGACGAGCTGGACCGAGTCGGCGGTGGAGCTGCCGGGGACGGTCAGGCACTTGCTGCTGTGCCGGCTGACGAAGTGGAAGTAACCGCTGCCCTCGGCAACGGCCTGCCACTGCTGGTTGTTGCCGTTGCTGTACGTCCACAGTTGCAGGCCGGCGTTGTCGGCCGCGGAGACGCCGGTGATGTCGATGACCTTCGTGGCGTCGTTGCGGTTGTTGATCCGGACGAAGCCGCCCGACGTCGGCTGGAACTGGAACTGCTGCGCGGTCGAGGCGTTGCACGCGTACTGCTGCACGACCGTGCCGTTCGCCGTACCGGCGGCGCGGGCGTCGACGCACTTGCTGGTCGCCTTGTTCGTGGCGGTGTACCAGGTGTTCGGCTCGGGCTGGCCAGTCGGCGGGTCGACCGGCGGGGTCCCGCCGCCGCCCATCCACTTCAGCGAGTCCATCACGAAGGTGTTCTGGGCCGCGCTGTCGAAGGTCGACGAGAGCCGGGTGTTGGTCTCGTAGTTCATCGCGTTGTGGCCGAAGTTGGCGTAGACCATCTTGAAGTTCTTGTTCGACCAGACGATCGGGTGGTAGCCCGAGTACCAGGTCTGGTTCGGGTCGGTGCCGACCGGGTAGCTGCCCGGGTCGATCGCGGCCAGGATCTGGATGTTGGCGTTGTTGCGCAGGTCGTTCTGCCAGCCGTACCACTCGCTGACCGACGAGCGGAACGTCGCACCCGTGTTCACCAGGGCCGGGTGGGTCCGGTTCTCGGTGCGCAGGTTCACCGCGGTCGGTCCCCAGGTGTTGGTCTGGAACCGGCCGGTACCGAGGAAGGTCTGGTAGTACCACGGCCAGGCCGCCGTCTGGGCGTCGTTGTACGCCGAGACGTGGAAGCCGAACCAGCCGCCCCCGTTCTCCATGTAGCGCTGGAACCCGGTCCGCTGCGACGCCCCGGTCGGCGCGCCGTCGAGGAACATCACCACCTGGTACTGCGAGGCGGTGATGTTGTTCAGCCGGTTCCAGTCGGTGGTGGAGGTGTAGGTGAAGCCGTTCTGCGCGGCGAACTGCGGGAAGCGCTGGTTGGCCTCCTTGACGAAGTCGATGTGGGCGGCGTCCCAGTTGCCGTTGTAGAAGGCCAGCACGTTGAAGGTCGCTTGAACCTTCTGCTCTTGCTGGACCTTCGCCTGGGCCGCGGGCACCGAGGCCAGCAGCAGGAGGCCCACGATCAGGGCCAGGATTCTGGGCAGGTGGAAGCGTCGGACGAAAGGCATGGGGGCGGTCCTTTCCGAGGAAAATTCGAGACTTAAACTAACTTTCAGTTTTAGTCTCGACAAGCCCTTTCCAGAAGTTTCCTTCGTTAGTCCCCAGCACCGTCAGCAGCCGCAGCCGCTCGGCGCTCGCACTCCCCGGCGCGGCGGTGAAGACCACGAGCGTCTGCTGCTGGTCGCGGTTGTCGATCACCTCGCAGTACAGCTCGAGCTCGCCGACCACCGGGTGGTCGAAGTGCTTCGTCCGGCTGTGCGTGACGCCGACCTCGTGCCGCTCCCACAGCTCGGTGAACTCCGGACTGAGCTTCTGCAGCGCCCGCACGATCGAGGCGGCGTACGACTTCGGCCCGTCGGCGGTGACCACGCCACGCAGCATCGAGACGAGCATCCGGCTGTGGTTCGACCGGTCCGGCTCCTGGTAGAGCACCCGGCCCGACGGGTCGGCGAACCAGCGGTAGATCTCGCTGCGGTCCATCCCCTCACGGTTGGTCTGCTCCCCGGCGAACGCGACGTGCGCCGGGGTCTGCGCGAGCGTCTCCCCGCACCGGTTGAGCAGCAGCGCGGGCGTGTCCTGCAACCGGTCCATGATCCGCAGCATGCCCGGGTCGACGTGGCAGGCCCGTGTCGTCCGCGGCGGCGTCCCGTGCCCGGCGAGCACGAACAGGTGGTCGCGTTCCTCCAGCGTCAGGCGCAGCGCCCGGGCGATCGCGCCGAGCATGTCGACCGACGGTTGGGGCCCTCGGCCCCCTTCGAGGCGGCTGTAGTAGTCGGTCGACATCGACGCGAGCGAGGCGACCTCCTCGCGACGCAGTCCCGGCGTACGGCGGCGCCGGCCGCGGGGCATCCCGACGTCCTCGGGTTGCAGGGCTTCCCGGCGCTTGCGCAGGAAGTCGGACAGTTCGCCGTACTCCATGACTCCAGGTTCTCAGGCCGGTCCAGCGCTATCCACTGCTTGCCGAGCAGTGGTTGAGCTCAGCCTGGTTACGGCGGTCCGCCCGGCCAAGGCTGGAGCCATGAAAACGACTGGCAACACGATCTTCATGACCGGCGGCACCTCGGGCATCGGCCTCGGGCTGGCCCGCCGGTTCCGGGACCTCGGCAACACCGTCATCATCAGCGGCCGGCGCAAGGACCTGCTCGACGAGTTGGCCGCCGAGGGTTTCGGCACGGTCGAACTCGACGTGGCCGACCCGGCGTCGATCGCTTCGGCGTACGAGACGGTGACGACCCGCTATCCGGAGACCAACGTGCTGATCACGATGGCCGGCGTGATGCGCGGCGAGAACCTCCGCGACCCGGAGCACCTGGCGGTGGCCGAGCAGACGATCGAGATCAACCTGCTCGGCACGATCCGGACCATCACCGCGTTCCTGCCGTTCCTGGAGCAGCGGCCGGACGCGACGATCGTCACGGTGTCGTCCGGTCTCGCGTTCACGCCGCTGGTGCTGACGCCGACGTACAACGCGACGAAGGCCGCCGTGCACAGCTACACCGTGAGCCTGCGTCACCAGCTGGCCGGGACCGGTGTCCAGGTGATCGAGCTGGTGCCTCCCGCCGTACAGACGAACCTGTTCGAGGGACAGGACCCCGACCCGACGTGGATGCCCCTGGAGGAGTACCTCGCCGAGTCGGTGCAGCTGTTCACGGACCAGCCCGAGGCCCAGGAGATCCTGGTCGAGCGGGTCAAGTTCCTCCGCAACTCCGAGCTCGAGAACCGGTACGACGCGACGTTCGCGGCCCTCAACAGCCACTAGTCGCCGAGGGCCTGCTCCAGGCGCTCGACCTTCGCGGTCAGCTGGCCGGTGTACCCGGGCCGGATGTCGGCCTTCAGCACCAGGCTGACCCGCGGCGAGACCGCGGCGACGGCGTCGACGGCCTGCTTGACCACCGCCATCACCTCGTCCCACTCGCCCTCGAGGTTGGTGAACATCGCGTTGGTCTCGTTCGGCAGGCCGGAGGCGCGGACGACGCGGATCGCCTCGGCGACCGCCTCGCTCACGCCACCGGTCTCGTCCCCGGCGGCCGGGCTGATACTGAAGGCAACGATCATGCCCCCAGGCTAGTCAGCCCGGCCGAACGGTCAGACGTCGTCCTGCACGACCTTCTCGCGGGCCTCCTCGGCCGCGCGCCGCTCGGCGCCGCTGGTGGTCATCAGCGGCTTCTCCTTGATGAACAGCACCGCGACCAGCGCCAGCACCGCGAACGGCACCGACATCATGAACAGGTCCGCGGTCGCCGCGCCGTACGCGTTCTCGACGACGGCCCGGGCCTGCTCGGGCAGCTCGGCGATGTTCGGCACCGCGCCGCTGCCACCGGACGAGGCTCCGCCCGGGTTCAGCGTCTCGGTGACCTTGTTGGCCAGGATCGCGCCGAGCACGCTGACACCGATCGTGCCGCCCATGCTGCGGAAGAAGCTGACCGCCGAGGTGGCCGCACCGAGCTCACGCGCCGGTACGTCGTTCTGCGCGGCGAGGACCAGGTTCTGCATCACCAGGCCGATGCCGACACCGAGCACGACCATGAACGCCCACAGCATGTACTTCGAGGTGTGCGCGTCGATCGTGCCGAACAGCGCCAGCCCGATCGGCAGCAGCACGCTGCCGATCACCAGGTAGATCTTCCACTTGCCGTACTTGGTGATCAGGCCACCGGCGACGGTCGAGGCGACCATCATGCCGAGGATCATCGGCAGGCTCATCAGGCCGGCCTTGGTCGGCGAGTAGCCCTGCGCGATCTGGAAGTACTGCGCCAGGAACACCGAGCCGCCGAACATGGCCACACCGACCAGCGCGCTGGCCACGATCGACAGCGTCACCGTGCGGTTGCGGAACAGGTCCATCGGGATGATCGGCTCGGGGTGCTTGCGCTCGACCATCACCGCGGCCACCAGCGCGGCCAGGGCGACACCGACGAGCAGGAAGCTCCAGCCCGAGGCCCACTCGAACTTGTTGCCGGCGAACGACGACCAGACCAGCAGCGTGCTCACGCCCGCGGTGATCAGGAACGCGCCCCACCAGTCGATCTTCACGTCACGCCGTACGGTCGGCAGCTTCAGCGTGCGCTGCAGCAGGATGATCGCGGCGAGCACGAACGGCACGCCGACCAGGAAGCAGGCCCGCCAGCCCAGCGGCGAGTCGACCAGGAAGCCGCCGAGCAGCGGCCCACCGACGGTCGCCGACGCGAAGATCGCGCCGAAGATGCCGGAGTACCGGCCGAGCTCCCGCGGCGGGATGATCGCGGCCATCACGATCTGGACCAGCGCGGTCAGACCGCCGGCGCCCAGCCCCTGCAGCACCCGGCTGCCCAGCAGCACCTCGATGTTCGGCGCGAAGCCGGCCACCAGCGAGCCGATCACGAAGAAGCCCAGCGACAGCTGGACCAGCAGCTTGTTGTTGTAGAGGTCGGCGAGCTTGCCCCACAACGGCACCGTCGCCGTCATCGTCAGCAGCTCGAGGGTGACGACCCAGGTGTACGACGACTGGCTCGCCCCCAGGTCGTGGATGATCCGCGGCAGCGCGGTCGACACCACGGTGCCGGCCAGGATCGCCACGAACATGCCCATCATCAGGCCGGAGATGGCCTGCACGGTCTGCCGCGGGGTGAGCGCCGCCACCTCGGCGGCCGCCACCTCCGGCGGGGTGACCTCGCCCGCCGGGTCGGCCGGGTTGGGCGAAGAGGTCGTTGTCATGACTGACCTTCCTGGTTTCGGGTAAGGACTGACTTGTCGTACGCGGGGTCCAGACCGTCGGCCAGCAAGGCGAACGCCTCGTCGACCAGCGTGGTCAGGTCGGGCACCTCGTGCTCGCCCGCAAGCTTCTGCTTCTCCGCCGCGACCCGTACGGCGGTGGTGACGGTGCCGACCAGCAGGGACGGCTTGAGCGACGTCGGCGGCTCACCCATCCGCTCGGCGAGCGCGGCGGCGAGGGCTCGCTCGTCCTCGGCGCTGAGCAGGACGAACTGCGCGAGCAGCGCGGGCGACCGCCCGATCAGCTCGAACCGCTCCTTGGCGTCGCCGGCCTTGTCGCCGAAGTCGGCCAGCGCCTGGCTGACCAGCACCCGCAGCATCGTCAGCGGCGACTGGTCGGCGGGCGCCTCGCGCAGCCGGGTCAGCGAACGTTCGAGGTCCTCCGGGTCGCGCCCGAGGATCGCGTGCTCCTTGTGCGGGAAGTAGTTGAAGAAGGTCCGCACGGACACGTCCGCGGCCTCACTGATCTCCTCGACCGTGACGTTGTCCGGACCCTTCTCCACCGCGAGCCGCAGGGCCGCGGCGGCCAGGGCCAGTCGCGTCTCCCGCTTCTTGCGCTCCCGTCGCCCACCGGCGACGGCCTCCTCGGTCTGCATCACGTTCACCACGGTAGACACCAACTTGCAGTGAGTGCAAACTATTTCCTCGTGCAAGTTTGCAGCCGTGCAGACCTGTCGTGACAGTGGTCACTTCGCTGTCACTCAGGGCGTGTGAGTCGCTACGGTGCGTCGATGACCGCCCTTAACGAGACCCATCCGTCCGTATTCACCAGACGCCGCTTCGCGGGCCTGGCCGCCTTCACCTCCGCCGCCGCCTTCGGCCTGAGCCGGATCGGCGACGCCGACGCCGCCGAGCGCCCGTACGTCCCAGCCGTCGTGATCGGGACCGGCTACGGCTCGGCCGTCACCGCGCTCCGGCTCGGCGAGGCCGGCGTCCCGACGACCATGCTGGAGATGGGCCAGCTGTGGAACCGCCCCGGACCCGACGGCAAGGTCTTCTGCTCGACACTGTCCCCCGACCGCCGCTCGATGTGGTTCAACCGCCGGACCGAAGCACCGCTCGACACGTTCCTCTGGCTCGACGTGGTCAACCGCGACCTCGGCACGCCGTACGCCGGAGTGCTGGACCGGATCGACTTCCCGAACATGGACGTGTACGTCGGCCGTGGGGTCGGCGGCGGCTCGCTGGTCAACGGCGGGATGGCCCCGACGCCGCAGCGCGCGTACTTCGAGCGGATGCTGCCGCGGGTCGACGCCGAGCAGATGTACCGGCGCTGGTTCCCGCTGGCCAACCGGATGCTCGGGGTGAACTCGATCGACCGGCGCTACCTCGAGCAGACGCCGGTCTACCAGTACGCCCGGGTGTCCCGGCAGCAGGCGCACCGAGCCGGTTTCAGGACCTCCGTCGTACCGAACGTCTACGACTTCCGCTACCTGCAGAAGGAGGAACGCAAACTGGTCCCGCGCTCGGCGCTGGCCGGCGAGGTGATCTACGGCAACAACCACGGCAAGCAGAGCCTCGACCAGACCTACCTGGCCGACGCCGTCGGCACCGGCAAGGTGACCATCCGGAGCCTCACCCGGGTGGTCTCGATCCGGGAGGACCAGCGGGGTTACGTCCTGGGCCTCGAGCAGATCGATGCCTTGGGCAAGGTTGTTCGGCGCAGCGAGCTGGGGTGCAGGTACCTGTTCCTGGGCGCCGGCAGCATCGGCACCACCGAACTGCTGCTGCGCGCCCGCGAGACCGGTTCGCTCGACAGGCTGCCCGAGGCGATCGGCGAAGGCTGGGGCAGCAACGGCAACGTGATGACCGCCCGCGCGAACCACCTCTGGGATCCGACCGGTCCGCTCCAGTCGACCATCCCGGCCGTTGCCATCGACAACTGGAACGACCCGGTCAACCCGGCGTTCGCCGAGATCGCGCCGCTCCCGGTCGGCCTGGAGACCTGGGCGAGCCTCTACCTGGCGATCACCGCCAGCCCCGAGCGCGGTCGTCTCACGTACGACCACGCCACCGACCGCGCGGCCCTGCACTGGCAGGCTTCCCAGTCCGAGCCGACGATCCGCGCGGCGCGCGCGTTGTTCGACCGGATCAACCGCGTCACCGGTACGACGTACCGCCGTGATCTCTTCTCCGGCAACCGCGCCTTCGCCGCCGACTTCTGCTACCACCCGCTCGGCGGCTGCGTGATCGGCCGGGCCACCGACGACTACGGCCGTGTCCGCGGCCACCGCAACCTGTACGTCACCGACAGCTCGCTGCTGCCCGGCTCGATCGGCGTGAACCCGTTCGTCACCATCACGGCACTGGCCGAACGCAACATCGCCCGGGTGCTCGCGACCGACGTGACGCGCTGAGCGACGAGCGGTACCCCCGGTCCCGCCGGGGGTACCGCTCAGGGCCGCAGCCAGCGCTCCCGGTGCGCGGCCACGAAGGCGTCGTCGGTGAGGTGCGGGTACGCCGCGACCACCCGGTCCAGCTCCTCGGCCTGTCCCGGCGACAAGGACTCGTCGGGGTCGAGCAGGTGGATCCCGTCGAGCAGGCCCTGGCGGCGAAGCACCTCGTGGATGCCCGCGACGCACCCGTGGAAGCCGCCGGCCACGTCGAACACGGCCGCGTTCGCGTCGGTGAGCTGCGCCCCGAGGGTGAGGAGCTCCGCCGACAGCGGCTCCCGTCGTACGCGCTCGAACAGCTCGACCGCGGCGCGGGTCCAGACCGCGTTCTGGCCGAGCAGGCCACCGACGATCCGCTTCGACACCTGCTCCCCGCGGACCGTGAACCGGTACGTCGTCGACAGGTCGGCGACGATGTTGTCGTCGTTGCCGGTGTAGAGCGCGATCTCGTCGGCCCGGCCGGACTCGCAGACCGCGCGGACGACGTCGATCGTGCGGTAGCGGTCGAACGGCGCGATCTTGATCGCCGCGACGGTCGGGAGCTCGGCGACCCGCGCCCAGAAGCGGAACGGCAGCGCCGGACCACCGACCGCCGGCTGCAGGAAGAACCCGAACACCGGCAGCACCTCGCCGACGGCCGCGATGTGCGCGACCAGTTCGTCCTCGGACGCACCGTCGAGCCCCCGCAGGATCACCATGGCCAGGTCGTATCCCAGCTCGGCCGCCGTCTTCGCCTCGGCGACAGCCTGCTCGACCGGTCCGGCGACCCCGGCCACCATCACGACCGGCCGGTCCCGCGGAGTCTCGCGAACGGTTTCGACGGCCAGCCGCAGCACGGGGTCGAGCAGACCGGCGTCCCGGATGCCGAACTGGGTGGTGTGCACTCCGACGGCCAGACCGCCGGCGCCGGCTTCGAGGTAGTAGCGGGTGAGCGCCCGCTGCCGGCGTTCGTCGAGAGCGAGCTCGGCGGTCAGGGCCAATGGATGGGCCGGGATCAGTACGCCGTCGTGCAGCACGCGGGCAGTTGCTTCAGGCAACATCTCAGAACCGCCCGTCGCGCTGCTGGAAGTGCGTCGCCTTGCCATGGGTCGCCCCGTCGGCCTGGACCCAGTCGGCCGTCCACTCCAGCAGCGTCCCCAGCGCGACCTGCGGGTACCCGAACAGCTGATGCGCCTTGGCGGCGTTCGACAGCAGCGCCGTCGGCTCCTCCGCCCCGACGAAGGTCGCCGGTACGCCGAGCAGCTCGCCGAACCGCTCGGCGATCCAGCGCACCGACGCGGTCTCGGGGCCGGCCAGGTTCAGCACGAACGGCGGGGCGGAGCAGTGCTCCAGCATCCGCAGGGTCCACGCGTTCACGTCGCCCTGCCAGATCACGTTGACGGCACCCATCCGCAGATCCACCGGCTCTCCCTGGGCGACCGTTCGCGCCAGTTCCAGCAGTACGCCGTACCGCAGCTCGACCGCGTAGTTCAGCCGGGCGATCGCCACCGGGGTCCCGTTGACGTGGGAGTAGTGCTCGAAGAGCCGTTCCCGGCCCAGACAGGACTGCGCGTACTCGCCGACCGGCCCCGGGGCGGTCGACTCGTCGGCGCCACCGGACGTCACCGGCATCAGCGGGTAGACATTTCCGGTGCTGAAGGCAACGATGCGTGAGTCCCGGAAGCGTTGTGCGACCAGGCCCGGCAGGTACGAGTTCAGCGCCCAGGTCTGGTGCTCGCCACCGCTGGTCCCGAACTTGCGGCCGGCCAGGTAGATCACGTTCGGCGCGGACGGCAGCGCGGCGAGCTGGTCGCCGTCCATCAGGTCGGCCTTGGCCAGCTCGACACCGTTGTCGCGAAGCCGGGTCGCGGTCTGCTCGTCGAGGTTGCGCGCCACCCCGATCACCCGGCGGCCGCTGCCTGCCTTGTCCAGCGCCCGCCGGGCCATCAACGCCAGCTCGGGGCCGAGCTTGCCACCCACGCCGAGCAGCATCAGGTCGCCGTCGAGCCGCGCGAGGCTGTCCACCACCTCCGTGGTCGGCGTCGACAGGGCGTCGTACACGTCGGTCAACGTCTTCATCGTGTCTCCTCGTTCGAACCGGGTGTCACACGGTGGATCCACCGGCCGCCGGCCATCGTCGCGACGACCGACAGGTCCTCGCCGAGCACGGCCAGATCGGCGTCGTAGCCGGCCGCCAGGCGGCCCTTTCGCTGCAGGCCGAGCACCTGAGCCGGCCTCGAGCTCGTGGCCGCGACCGCTTCGGGCAGCGGCCAGCCCAGCTCGCGATGGAGGTGGGCCAGCATCCCGCTCAGCGGCGTCACGCTGCCACCGAACGCGTCCTCGCCGACAACCTTGCCGACGCCGTCGGCGACCTCGCACTCGACGACACCGAGCCGGTAACGGAACCCCTCCGGCATGCCCGCCCCGGCGGTCGCGTCCGAGACCGCGACGACCCGGCCGGGCAGGCAGCGGCGCGCGATCTCGATCAGCGTCGCCGGCAGATGGCGTCCGTCGGCGATGATCTCGGCGGTCAGTCCGTCGGACGCCAGCGACTCCTCGAGCAGCCCCGGGATCCGCCACGGCCCTCGCCGTACGAGGCTCGACTGACAGCTCCACAGGTGGGTCAGATGGCTCAACCCGCCTTCGACCACCGCGCCCAACTCGGCCGCACCGGCCGAACTGTGCCCGGCCGCCATCACCACGCCCGCGTTCGCGAGCCGGCGGACGAACTCGGCGACGCCCTCCAGCTCCGGCGCCACCGTCACCATGGTCACCAACCCGCCACGCGCCAGCAGCCGTTCCGCTTCGCCGGGCGACGGTGCCCGCAGTACGGCGGGGTCGTGCGCCCCACACTGGTCGGCGGCGAGGTACGGACCTTCCAGATGTACGCCGACGAGCGCTGCTCCCGGCCCGGCGGTCCCGACGGAGACCGCCAGCGCGTCGAGGCGCTCCTCCAGCTGCTCCGGCGACGCCGAGACCAGCGAGGCCTGCATCGACGTGACGCCGTGACGGGCGTGGAACGCGAGCACCTCCTGGTGCGCTCGCGGATCGGGCTCGTCGAACGACCGCCCGCCACCGCCGTGGACGTGCAGATCGACCAGGCCCGGGATCACCGTGCACCCGTCGTACCGGACGATCCGCGCGGTCGACGGCACCTCGCGCTCCGGGACGACGGCCTCGATCGTGCCCTGCCGGACCACGATCGCGAACCCGTCGACGACCTCGTCCGAGGTGACCAGGCGCGCACCGGTCAGCGCCAGCGGCTCCTCAGCGCTCATGCGGAGCGGACTCGACGTCGAGGAAGAGCCGGACCCTGGGGTGCGTGCGGAGCGCGGTGCCCGGGAAGTCGGGGCCGATCGGCCGCGTCAACGTGTCCAGCACCGCCTGGCGCTTCGGCGATCCCGGCACCGAGGCGATCAGCTCGCCGGCGTTCAGCAGGCGCGGGATCGTCACCGTCACGGCGTGCGTCGGTACGTCGTCGAGCCCGCCGAAGTGGTCCTCGTCGACCTGCTGACGGCGGCTCGTCGCGTCCAGCGCGACCACCTTGGCGGCCCGGGCGTCGGCGAAGTCCGCGGGCGGGTCGTTGAAGGCGAGGTGGCCGTTGACCCCGAGCCCGAGCAGGACGACGTCGAACGGTTCGTCCCCCATCAGCCGCTCGTACTGCCGGGCGGCCGCCTCCGGGTCGGACCCGGGCGCCAGTGGGTGAAATGTTGCCTCAGGCACCTTGTCCAGGAAGGCCGCGCGCAGCCAGTTCGCGAACCCCTGCGGCGCGTCGGCCGGCAGCCCGACGTACTCGTCCATGTGGAAGCAGACGACCCGGCTCCAGTCGATGCCCGGCTCGGCGGCCAGGGCAGCCAGCGTCGCGGCCTGGCTCGGCGCGGCGGCCAGCATCAGCCGGGCCCGCCCGTCCCGCGCGAGCGCCTGGCGCAGAGCCGACGCCGCGTAGGCCGCTGACGCACGGCCCAGCTCGGCCCGGGTCGGATGGGTGCTGACGCTCGGGGCGTGGTCGATACCGACGGTCATCCAGTCACTCCTCGGTGGTCAGTACGTCGAGAACGGCGTCGATCGCGGCATCGGTCACGATGCCGAACGCGTCGACGGCAGGAGCGGTGACCACCCGGTCGGCCAGGTCACCGAACGAATCGGCCGGTTCACCGGAGTCGATCACCACGGCGGCGGGGTCATCTCCATCAGCCAGAGCGCTCGCTACCAGCGAGCGCTGCTCCGCGTTCGGCACCGTGCCAGGGCTGAGGACCGGAACCAGCGATGCTCCGGAGTGCCGAGCAGCAACCTTCGCGAGCGCGCCGGGCAGGACGGGCTCAGCCTCCAGCACCACCTGCAGACCGCGCCGTCCACCGACCTCCGCAAACCGCCGAGCCAGCGGCGAGTCACCGACGATGACGATCCGGTCCGCCAAGTTCGTTGCCCCGTGCACCGACACCGTTCCGGCCCTGCCCAGGTCGTCCCAGGTCAGCGGCTCGTCCAGCGCGGCGGCACGCTCCAGGTCCAGCGGCTCGGGCCGATCGAGACCGACGCGCACCCGGGCCGACAACAACCGCCGCAGGCTCGCATCGACTTCCCGCTCGTCGAGCCGCCCGGCGCTCAGCGCCTCGACCAGGTGGTCGATGATCCGCGGCGCGTCGGCGGCCGGGCACTTCACGTTCGCGACGTCCGCGCCGGCGCGCAGCGACAGCACGGCTCCCTCGGCCGGGTCGTAGCGGTTGGCCACCGCCGCCATCCGCAGAGCGTCGGTGAGGATCACGCCGGTGAAGCCGAGGTCGGAGCGCAGCCACTGCCGATTCACCGTGGCGGACATCGTCGCCGGCTCGTCGACACCCAGCGCCGGCAGCTCGAGGTGCGCGACCATGATCGAGGCGACGCCGGCCTCGACCGCCGCACGGAACGGCGCGAGATGGACGGCCTCGTGCTCCGCGGCCGTCCTGGCCACCCGCGGCAGGTCGAGGTGGCTGTCGACGCTGCTGTCGCCGTGCCCCGGGAAGTGCTTTGCGGTGGCCAGTACGCCGTGGTCCTGGTAGCCGCGGATCTGCGCGGCGCCCAACGCACCCGTCTGCTCCGCCGGTACGCCGTACGCGCGGATGCCGAGGATCGGGTCGTCGGGCACCGTGATGACGTCGACGCAGGGACTGAAGGTCCAGTGGTACCCCACCGCGCGAGCCTCCGCGGCACCGGCCGCCGCGACCCGGTAGGCCAGCTCGGGATCACCCGACAGCCCGATCCCCCGCGGATAAGGGAAGTCCGTCCCCGCCGTACCGAGCGAGTACGCCAGGCCTGACTCCAGGTTCCCGCCGACCAGCGCGGACGGCAGCCCGGCGGCGGCGCAGATCTCCATCACGGCGTTGTGGTAGCCGGCCGCGGCGGACGCCGACATGGCCGGGACGCTGTGCAGCACCCCGACTCCGAGCTCCAGCGCCTTCCGGGTGTCCGTGTCGGGGCGGCCGTCGGCCACGCCGGGCACCACCAGCACCAGCTGGGCCAGCTTCTGGGCCGGGGTCAGCCGGCCCAGCAGGTCGTCGATCCACCGGTCACTACGGTCGGGCGGTTGTCCCGGCATGGCTCACGTCCTTGTCAAAGGTTTGCACAGATGTCGACTCCGGATCGAACTTCTCCTCATGGAATTCGCAGAACCTGTTGACCACAAGGTGGTACCAGCCTACGGTTCCCCTACGGTTTGTCAAAGGTTTGCACAGATCCGGAGGACCATCATGCCAGCGTTGCACCGAACCCCGCGGTTGACCGCTCTCGCCGCCGGCACGGTCCTGCTGCTGACCGGCTGCGGCCTGGGCAGCGGCACCGGCACGGCACCCGTCGACGTCGGTGGCAAGGTCGAGGGAACGATCGAGTTCCAGACCATGCAGCTGTCGCCGACCTTCGACGACTACCTGAACAGCACCATCGACGCCTTCGAGGCCGCGCACCCCGGCACCACGGTGAAGTGGACCGACATCCCGAGCAACGCCGCCGCCCGGAAGGTGAGCGCCGACGCCATCGCCGGCACGCTCCCGGACGTGATGGACCTCGACACCGGCACGCTGGCCCCGCTCGGCCGCAAGAACCTGCTCGTCGACATGGCCGAGTCCGCGGGTGACGTCAAGGACAGCTACGTCCCGACCGCCTGGCAGTCGTTCGCGTTCTCCGGCACCGGCGCCGCCGCGCTCCCGTGGTACCTCAACACCCCCGTCCTGATCTCCAACAAGGCCGTGCTCGGCAAGGCCGGTCTCGGCGGCAGTCCCGATCCCACCGGGTACGACGAACTGCTGGCCCGGTCCGCGCAGATCGCCAAGGCGACCGGCGTCGCCGGGTACCAGCCGACCGAGACCGGGATCGCCAACGCCCTGCTCACCGTCGGCGTCCCACTGGTCGACGCGGACTCCGCCAAGGCCGTCGTCAACACGCCCGAAGCGGTGGCGTTCGTCGGGAAACTGGCGGAGCTGTACAAGTCGGGCGGGATCCCGAAGGACAGCGTGAGCGCCAAGGAGCGCAGCGAGATCGAGACGTTCTCCGAGGCCAAGACGGCCTACCTGGAGTCCGGCGGCTCGCGGCTGAAGATCATCAAGGAGAACTCGCCGGCCGTGTTCGGCAGCGTCGCGGTCGGCAAGCCGCTCGGCGACGCGACCAAGCGGACCTGGCTGGTCGCGCACGGCCTCGCCGTACCGAAGAGCTCGGACAACCTGCCGGCCGCGGTGGCGTTCGCCAAGTTCCTCACCTCGGCCGAGAACCAGCTCGCGCTGGCGAAGGTGTCGAGCGTCTTCCCCAGTACGACGGCGTCGCTGAACGACCCGTTCTTCGCCGTCGGCGACGGCGATCTCACCGCCCAGGCGCGCAGGATCGCGGCGACGAGCCTGCGCGACGGCAGGACGACGGTGAAGCCCCCGGCCGCGGACGCCGAGTACGGCGCGACGCTGTGGTCGGCGGTCCAGCCCGCGATCCTCGGCAAGGTCAGCCCCGCGGAGGCGCTGGGCGACGCCGAGGCGAAGCTCACCAAGATCCTCCAAGAGCGGCAGAAATGACCACGGTGGTGGCCGGGCGGGTCCGGACGCGGCACCGGACCCGGCCCGCGGTACGACGGCACCGCTGGTACGTCCCGCTGCTGTTCGTCGGCCCGGCGCTCGCGCTCCAGATCACGTTCCTGTTCCTGCCGCTGGCCAACACCTTCGTCCTGGCCTTCACCAACGCCAGCACGATCGGCGGTGGCCGGTTCACGGGGCTGGCCAACTTCTCCGAGCTGCTGGCGGACACCGCGTTCTGGAACGCCGTCGGCCGCACCTTCCTCTACATGCTGGTGTCCGTCCCGGTGCTGGTGGTCATGTCGACGTGCCTCGCCGTACTGGTCAACACCCGGCTGCGCGGTGCCGCGCTGGTCCGGCCGCTGCTGTTCTCCCCGATGGTGCTCCCGCTGGCCGTCATCGCGGTCGTGTTCCAGTACCTGCTGAACTCCGACGGCCTGGTCAACACGGTCCTGCAGGGCCTGCGGGTGGTCAGCGAGCCGGTGCCGTTCCTCACCGATCCCGACCTGGCGTTGTTCAGCCTGACGCTGGTGACGGTCTGGAAGGGGTGCGCGCTCTACACGCTGATCACGCTCGCCGCCCTGCAGAACGTCTCCCCCGAGCTGGACGAGGCCGGACGGCTGGACGGCGCCGGCTGGTTGCGCCGTACCGTCAGCGTCACCCTGCCGCAGATCCGCGGTACGACGGTGATGATCGCGATCCTGGCCGCGATCGCGACCCTGCGGGTCTTCACCGAGCCGTACGTGATCACCGGCGGCGGTCCCGGCGACGCGACCCAGACGATCGTCGTCTACCTGTTCCAGAAGGGCATCTCGCCGGGGACCGACGCGGGCTACGCCTCCGCGATCAGCCTCGTGCTGTTCGTCTTCGTGCTGACCGTTTCCGGTCTCAGCTGGCTCGTCTCCCGGAGGACGCGATCATGACGGCTCAGGTCACCACCCGCGAGAAGCTGATCCGCTGGCCGCTGATGGTCGTCGCGGTCGCGACGGTGCTCGGCCCGCTGCTGTGGCAGGTCAGCACCGCGCTGAAGAGCGCCGGCGAGTCGGCCGTGGGTTTCCCCGGGACGCTGCTGCCGCAGCACCCGACACTGGACAACTTCGCCACCGCGTTCACCCAGATCCCGCTGGTGCGCTACGTGCTCAACTCGGTGGCCATCTCGGCGATGGGGATGACCACCACCCTGGTGCTCGCGACGCTGACCGGCTACGCGCTGGCCCGGATCGCGTTCCGCGGCCGGAGCCTCTACACGATGTTGCTGCTGGCAACGGCCGTGCTGCCGTTCGAGGTGATCCTGGTGTCCACGATGCTGGTCACCCGCGACCTCGGCCTGAACGACACCCTGCTCGGCGTGGTACTGCCCCAGGCGGTGTCGATCGTGGCGATCTTCGTGATGCGCCAGGCGTTCGTGCGGATCCCGGACGAGCTGGCCGAGGCGGCGTCGATCGACGGCGCCGGCCCGTTCCAGGTGTTCTGGCACGTGATGCTCCCCTCGGTCCGGGGGTCGCTGGCGGTCGTCGCGGTGCTCGGGTTCCTCGACTCGTGGGACCACTTCATCTGGCCGCTGGTGATCCTCAGCGACCCGTCGAAGTACCCGGTCAACGTCGGGGTGCAGTACCTGTCGGGGACCTTCTCGGCCGACCAGCGGGTCATCTCGGCCGCGGCGATCGTGGTGATGATCCCGCCCCTGCTCGTCTACTTCGTCCTGCAGAAGCAGGTCTTCAAGGGCCTGGCCGAAGGAGCGCTGAAGGGATGACGCCCTCCGTCCTACTGGCCGGTGCGGCGGGTTACGGCCGCCGCCACCTGGAGCAGTTGCTCGCCTGGCACACCCAAGGCCTCATCCGTCTGGCCGCGCTGGTGGACGTGAACGTCACGGCGGAGACCCGTCAGCTCGCCGCGGCGGCCGACCCACTCTGGGCCGGATCGGTCGAGGAGGCACTCGACCGGCGCGCCATCGACCTGGCCGTGATCGCCACCCCGCCGCACACCCACTTCCCGCTCGCCCGGACCGTGCTGCGCGAGGGGATCGCCCTCTACCTCGAGAAGCCGCCCTTCCCACTGCTCCAGCAGCTCGACGCCCTCCAGCCCGTACGCCGGGCCGAGGTCGGCTTCCAGCTCGCCCGGGCCTCGATCGAAGCGCTCGAAGCCGTCGTCGCCACCGGCGCGATCGGCGAGGTCACGCGGATCACCGCCCACGGCTGCCTGGCCCGTCCGGACTCCTACTACGCCCGGAACGCCTGGGCCGGGTCCTGGTTCGTCGACGGCCAGGCCGTCCTCGACGGCCCGCTGTTCAACCCGCTGGCCCACGTCGTCCACACCGCGCTCACCCTGGCCGGCCGGATCGCCCCCGGCTGGACGCCCGACAGCCTCGAGGCCGAGCTCCACTCGGTGCACGAGATCACCGGTGACGACACCTCCGTCCTCCGGATCCGCTCGACGTCAGGCCCGGTGGTCCTCGCCGTCGGGACCAGCGCCGCCGACGTCGTGGGCGAGCCGTCGGTCACCGTGCACGGTTCCCGCGGGCTGGTCACCGTCCGCCAGCGCGACGCCGCCGGCTTCGTCGTCACCGACGGCGAGCGGTCCGAGCTCCCGGCGTTGCCCCCACCGCCGGCACCGCTGCTGCAGGCGGTCCGCGACGTCGACGGCGCTCCGGACCCGCTGATCGACTTCGCGGCCGTGCGGCCGTTCGTCACCGTCGTGAACGCGGCCGTCCAGGCCGTCGGCGTACCGACTTCGATCGCTCGGCACCAGCACGTCGTACGGTCCGGTGGCGAGGTCCAGCGGTCGCTGCCGGGGATCTCCGCCCTGGTCGAGCAGGTCGTCGCCACTGGTAATCTCTTCAGCGAACTGGGCGTGGCATGGGCCGGCCGGACCGGCTCGATCGGCCTTCGTGGGTACGACGGCCTGGTCCACCCCGAGTTGAGCCCGGGCTGTTTCGTGGACCGGGAGGCGAGATGACCGCGCGAGCACGCGCCGCGACGCTCAAGGACGTCGCCGAGGCGGCCGGGGTGTCGATCTCGACGGTGTCGCGGGTCTTCTCCAGCCCGGGCCGGATCTCCCCGGAGACGTCCCGCCGGGTCCGTGAGGTCGCGACCCGGCTGCGGTTCTCCCCGAACGTGATGGCCCGCTCGCTGATCACCGGGACGTCGCCGAACATCGGCCTGGTCGTCCCGGACATCTCCAACCCGTACATGACCACCCTGCTGAAGGCGGCCCAGCGGGTCTCCCGGCTGCAGTCGACCGGCATCTTCGTCGCCGACACCGACGACAGCGCGGACATCGAGCGCGAGGTCTGCGAGCAGTTCGCCCAGCAGAGCCGCGGTGTCGTACTCTGCGCACCCCGGATGAGTACGTCGCACATCCGCGAGATCAGTCAGCTCGTCCCGCTGGTCCTGGTCAACCGGGTCGTCGAGGGCATCCCGTGCTACTTCACCGACTCACGCGCGGCGCTGCGCGAGCTCCTGGACGACCTGGTGGCGCAGGGACATCGCCGCATCGCGTACCTGCCCGGCCCGGCCGCGTCCTGGTCCAACAAGCAACGCGCCCGGACCGTGGCCGACCGGGCGAAGGCGCTGGACGTCGAGCTCGTCCGGCTCGAGCCGACCGAAGGCATGCACGCCGACGGCGTCGCCGCGGCGACCGAGGTGCTGAAGCTCGGCGTCACCGCGGTGATGGCCTTCGACG
The DNA here is from genome assembly GCA_049998015.1 of Kribbella sp. cmx-5-2. Lineage (GTDB taxonomy): Bacteria > Actinomycetota > Actinomycetes > Propionibacteriales > Kribbellaceae > Kribbella. Next base: position 688,390 of record JAEBEC010000003.1, on the reverse strand, counting down.
ACGTCCTCGCCGCCGGCCTGGTCGAAGGACTGCGCCGCCTGGGCAAGTCGGTTCCCGAGGACGTCAGCGTGACCGGCCACGACGACATCCTGTCCGAGCTGGTCCACCCCGGTCTGACGACGGTCACCGGGCAGAGCGACCGCGTCGGCCAACTGGCCGTCTCCCGGCTGCTGGACGGCTCCGAGTCCGTCGACGCCGTCGGCGTCAAGGCGACCGTCGTTCGCCGCCTGTCCACCGCTCCACCCCGTTCTTCCTGACCCACCGTCCTTCCCGCGCCTTCTCCTCCGTGGCGCACCGTCGTGAGTGCAAACGTTTGCACATAGTCGAGCTCCCAGAGGAAGGGGACATCATGTCCAGCTCCGCACCACCCGCCGCGGCCACCACCCGCCGCCGGAGCATGCTCGCCACAGGGATCCTGGTCGTACTGGCCGTCGTACTCGCACCGCTGCCGGCCAACGCGTTCGTTGCCTGCGGCTACGACGGCGTCGTGCTCCAGGACTCCCCCGTCGCCTATTGGCGGCTCGCACGCCCCACGTCCGGCAGCGAGGCGTCGCTCACCGGAGGACCCTCACTGACCGGCACGTACGCCGGCGCCCGCACCGCGACCACCCTGCCGAACGGCGATCCGGCGACCGCGTTCGACGGCGCCACCGGGTACTTCCAGGTCGCGGACAACGCCGTACTGAGCCCGGCGACCACAGGAGTCCTCACGCTCGAGGCGTGGATGCGCCCCGACACCCTGCAGTTCCCGCACGCGCAGAGCAGCGGTTACGTGCACTGGATGGGCAAGGGCGAGACCGGTCAGCACGAGTACGTCGCCCGGATGTACTCCCAGGTCAACACCGAGAACCGGCCGAACCAGATCTCCGGCTACCTGTTCAACTCCACCGGCGGACTCGGCGCCGGCTCGTACTTCCAGGACCCGGTCGCCGCCGGCACCTGGATCCACTACGTGCTGGTGATCAACGCGAACGCGAAGAGCACCACCTACCCCAACGGCTACACCAAGATCTACCGCGACGGCGTCCTGCGCGACACCGACGACCTGAGCATCTCGGGACAGGTCATCGTCCCGTCCGACGGCTCGGCGCCGTTCCGCGTCGGCACCCGCGACTTCGGCTCCTGGTTCCAGGGCGCCGTGGCCAAGGTCGCCGTCTACGGCAAGGAACTGAGCCCCGCCCGGATCGCCGCGCACCACGACGCGATGTCCTCGTCCCCGAAGTGGTGGCAGCGCTAGGGCAATCGCCCGAGGACCCGGTCGGCGAGCGCGCAGAAGGTCTCGATCTCCGCCGCGCTCAGATCGCCGAACCAGTCGGCGACCGCGGCGAAGTCGGACTCGTCGCGGTCCCGCCAGTAGGCGGCGCTCGTAGAAGTTGCCGCCAGCAACTTCCGGCGCTTGTCGGCCGGGTCCGGCACCACCTCGAGCAACTCCTTGCGCACCAGGACGGCGACGATCTGCGCGACGTTCTGGTGCGTGCTGCCCAGCGCGGCCGCGGCCTCGGCCATCGACGGCGTACCGGCGGCCTTCACCACGGTGATCAGCGCGGCCTGCTGGGTGGTCAGGCCGTCCTCGCGCAGCCGCTGGTCCATCGCGTACCGCAGCTTCTGGGCCAGGGCGAGCGTGGTCCGGAACGCGCGCACCGGCGGGTCGAGCTCGGAGCCCGGCCCGATGCCGAGGAGGTCCAGGGTCTTGCTCTTGGGTGACGACATAGGCAATATATTACCTATTCTGCTCGAGGAGGCCACCATGATCTGCCTGCTGCCGCACTGCGCCTACCTGTCCGAGACCTCGCGGATGCTGGAGCTGCACCGCGCGCTGACCGCGCTCGGCGTTCCGGTCCGGGTCGCCACCCACGGCGGGCCGCACGAGCGCCGCCTGGTCGAGGCCGGCATTCCGTACGACGTACTCGGCCCTGGTCTGTCCCCGGCGAGGTCCGCCGCGTTCGTGGCGTCGGCGATCGGCCTCGGCGATCCCGGCCAGAGCATGTACGACGACCAGGAGCTGCACACCTACGTCCAGGCCGAGGCGGAGTACTTCCGCGCCCACGGGATCACCGTCGCGGTCACCGGCTTCACGCTGACGACGCTGCTGTCGTCGCGGTTGACCGGCGTACAGGTGATCACCGAGCACGCCGGCAGCTTCGTCCCGCCGGTGTTCGAGCGGCGGATGGTGCCGAGTCCGAGCCGGCCGATCAGCCGGCGACTCGAGCGTCTGCCGAAGTGGTTGCGCCGGTACGCCGTCAACAAGACCATGCACCGGCTCCCGGCGTACACCTCGGGCTTCAACCGTGTGGCCGCCTCGTTGGGCGTCGAGGAGATCCCGAGTCTCCCGGCGTTGCTGCTGGGCGATCTCTCGCTGGTCCCGGAGATCCCGGAGGTGCTCGGGATCTCGAACGCCGACCTCGAGGCCTGGCGTCCTCGCCGCGGCTACCGGGTCAGCTCCCGCCTCACGTCGGTCGGACCGCTCTACGCGCATCTCGACACCCCGATCCCTCAGCACGTCGAGAAGTTCCTCAACGGCGACGGCCCGACGATCTACGTCGCGATGACCTCGACGCCGCCTGCTCTGGTCCGTGAGGCCGTCAAAGCTCTCCATCCTCTCGACGCCCGCATCCTCGTCGCCGGCACCGTCCACGACCTCCAGGATCTGGAGTCGTCGCAGGTCTGTGTCGCGGGCACGCTGCCCAGCCACCTCGTCATGCCCCGCGTCGACCTGGCCGTCACCACCGCCGGCCAGGGCAGCACGCAGACCGCGATGGCGTCCGGCTGCCCGTTGCTCGGCATCCCGCTGCACCTCGAGCAGGACCTCAACATCAGCCTGGTCGAGCGGCTGGGCGCCGCCCGGCACGTCGCTCCAGCGGACATCGACCAGCTTCCCGCCACGGCGACCGCGATGCTCGGCGATCCCGCCCACTTGGTCGCGGCCGAACGCATCCAGAAGCTGTACGCCGCGGCCGACGGCCCCGCCGAAGCGGCCCGGATCATCGCCCTCCAAACCCCCTGACCCCCGAAGCCCCCTTGCGTCCGAAGAAAACGCCTGCGTCCGAACAACCCGAGGTAATAGCGCTCGGTCCTTCGGACGCAACGCGGATCTTCGGACGCAAGGGCATTGTTGCCCTCGGCTCCTACGATGAGCCCATGCGATGGGGCGAGCAGGTCTCGGTAGGCGGTGCGCGGGTGCACAACCTGAAGGACGTCGATGTCGACGTCCCCCTCCGGCAGCTCGTCGCCCTGACCGGAGTCTCCGGTTCCGGCAAGTCCTCCCTCGCCCTGGGCGTCCTGTACGCCGAAGGTTCCCGCCGCTACCTGGAGGCCCTGTCGACGTACACCCGACGCCGCCTCTCCCAAGCAGCCCGAGCCGATGTCGATGCCGTCGACGGCGTGCCCGCCGCGATCGCGTTGCACCAGCGGCCCGTCGTACCGGGGGTTCGCAGCACGTTCGGTACGTCGACCGAGCTGCTCAACGCCGTACGGCTGATGTACTCGCGGCTCGGCGTCCATCGCTGCCCCAACGGCCACGACGTCCCGCCGACCATCGAGATCGCGTCGACCGGGCACGCCACCTGCCCGACCTGCCACGAGCGGTTCGCCGCGCCCGGCGCCGAGGACTTCGCGTTCAACTCCGACGGCGCCTGCGGGACCTGCGCGGGGACCGGCGAGACCCGGCAGATCGACGAGCGGACCCTCGTCCCGGACGAGTCGCTGTCGATCGAGGAAGGCGCGGTGGCGGCCTGGGGATCGTTCGGCGCCGGGCTGCTTCCGCAGGTGGTGGCCCAGTTGGGAGTACGGACCGACGTCCCGTTCCAGGACCTGACGCCGGCCGAGCGCGAGATCGTGCTGCACGGCGACGAGACCTCGCGGGTCGTGGTCGTGACGAGCAAGAAGGGCAACGCGTTCGAGCTGAACGCGACGTACCGGAACGCGAACCGGGTGATCGAGGACGCCCTCGCCAACGCGCAGAGCGAGACCGCGGTGACCCGGCTCGACCGGTTCGTCCGCGTCGCCGAGTGCCCGACCTGCGGTGGATCCCGGCTCAACGAGCGCGCCCGGACGGTACCGCTGAACGGCGTCACGCTGAACGTCCTGTCGACCTGGGCCCTCGACCGTACGGCCGAGTTCGTCCGCGCCCTGCCGTCGTCGCTCCCGGCCGAGCTCCAGCGGATGGCCGAGCAGATCGTCGAAGCGTTCACGGCCAACGCCGATCACCTGCTCGGTCTCGGACTCGGCTACCTGTCCCTCGGCCGCGCGTCGCGGACGCTGTCGACCGGTGAACTGCAGCGCGTGCAGCTCAGCCGAACGCTGCGCAGCAGCGCGACCGGACTGCTGTACGTGCTCGACGAGCCGTCGATCGGTCTGCACCCGAGCAACATCGACGCCCTGATGCAGGTCGCCCGCCGGCTGATCGAGACCGGGAACTCGGTGGTCCTGGTCGACCACGACGTACGGGTCCTGCGGCACGCCGACTGGCTGATCGAGATCGGTCCCGGCGCCGGTTCCCAGGGTGGCCAAGTAGTTGCCACCGGCAAGATTGCCGAGCTCGAGGCGGCACCGGACTCCTTGATCGGCGGCTTCCTGAGCGGCCGTGAGCCCACGGTCGTCCGCCCCAGGGTGAGCGACGTCTTCCAGCACGGCCGCATCCACCTCACGACCGGCCCGCGTTTCACCCTTCAGCCCTTGGAGGTGGACTTCCCACTCCGCCGACTTACCGCGGTCACCGGTGTCAGCGGATCCGGCAAGACCACGCTCGTCCTGGACAGCCTCGCCGCCGCACTCACTGCCCGGTACGACGACCGCCCGCTGCCCGAACACGTCCGCTCGCTGGAGTCCGACGGCATCCAGCGCGTGGCCGTCGTCGACGCGACCCCGATCGGGCGGAACGTACGATCCACCGTCGCGACGTACAGCGGAATCCTGGACGAACTCCGCCGCGCCTTCGCCCGCGAAGCCCCTGAGCTGACCGCGGCCGACTTCTCGTACAACACCGGCAGCCTGCGCTGTCCCCAGTGCGAGGGCACCGGACAGATCTCGCTCGACGTCCAGTTCCTGCCCGACGTCGAGATCCCTTGCCCGCTGTGCGGCGGCACCCGGTACAGCTCCGCCGCGGACGCCGTCACGCTCGACGGCCTGACGATCGCCGCGACGCTCGCGCTGACCGTCACCGAGGCGCGTCAGCACTTCCCGAAGCTCCGCAAGCTCCAGGCTCGCCTCCGCACGCTCGACGAGGTCGGCCTCGGCTACCTCATGCTCGGCGAGGCGACGCCCGCCCTGTCCGGCGGCGAGGCTCAGCGCCTCAAGCTCGTCGCCGATCTGGAGAAGCCCCAGCAGGGCACGCTGTTCGTCTTCGACGAGCCGAGCGTCGGCCTGCATCCCGCGGACATCCGCGTCCTGCTCACGGTGCTCGACCGCCTGATCACCGCCGGCGCGACCGTGATCGTGATCGAGCACGACCTCGACATGATCGCGAACGCCGACCACGTGATCGACCTCGGCCCGGGCGGCGGCGAGCACGGCGGCCGCATCGTCGCCGCGACCAGCCCGCAACTGCTGCCCTCGGTCCCGGACAGCGTGACCGGCCGCTATCTCACGCCGTAGAACACGCACCGGCGCAAGCCGCTCCGGAGCCCCCGTCACGGACCGCTGCGCGTTCGCTACGATGCGACCTACGTCACGGGACAGCGCCGAGGAGTTGTGATGACCGACCAAGCCGACGAGACCGGGAACGCCGACCGGATCGACCTGAGCGTGCCGCACAGTGCCCGGGTCTACGACTACTTCCTCGGCGGCAAGTCGAACTTCGCGATCGACCGCGCGGCCGGCGACCACCTGCTCGAGGCCTTCCCGGGCTTCCGCACCGCCGCCCAGTCGAACCGGATGTGGATGCACCGCGCGGCCCGGTACGTCGCCGAGCGCGGCATCACCCAGTTCCTCGACATCGGCACCGGTATCCCGACCAGCCCGAACCTGCACGAGGTCGTGCAGGAGATCGTTCCGGACGCCCGCGTGGTCTACGCCGACAACGACCCGATCGTGCTGTCGCACTCGCGCGCCCTGCTGATCAGCTCGCCGCAGGGCGAGACGGCGTACCTCGAAGCCGACGTGACCGACCCGCAGGCGATCCTCGACTCCGCCGAGGTCAACAGCGTGCTCGACCTCAGCAAGCCGGTCGCGCTGAGCCTGGTCGGCGTCTTCCACTACCTGCCCGACGAGCTGAAGCCGTACGAGATCGTCCAGCAGCTGCTCGAGCCGCTGGCCTCGGGGTCGTACCTGATCTTCTCGCACTGCACGCCGGACTTCGCGCCGGCCATGTGGGAGCAGGCGATCCAGGTCTACAAGGCCGACGGCGGCGACGCACAGGTCCGCAGCAAGGCCGAGATCGAGGGCTTCTTCGCCGGCCTCGACCTGGTCGAGCCCGGGATCGAGGTCCCGTTCCGCTGGCACCCGGACGAGGAGACCGACCAGCTCGCCGAGCGCAAGGTCTTCACCGACGTCAGCTGCAGCCTCTGGGTCGGCGTCGCCAAGAAGCCCTGACCCGCCACCTGGTGCCCTTCAAGTACCGGCACTTGAAAGGCTCTGGGCGGATCGAGTCCGACGGTTTCAGTCGGGCTGCTCGAACTTTCCCAGCAGCCCGGCGCCGAAGTTCTTCGCCGGCATCTCCGCGACCGACAGCAGCGTCGCAGTGCGCTGGATGCCGGGGATCCGCCAGACGTCCTCCATCAGGATCGTCCGCAGCTGCCCGTAGTCGCGGACCCGCATCCGGATCAACAGGTCGAGATCACCGGTGACGAGCGTGACGTCCTCGACCTCCGCCAGCTCCCAGAGCCCGGACATGATCGTGGCGACGTCGTACCCCGGCGCTGCCTCGATCGACAGGAACACGACCTGCCCGTAGCCGACCGCCGACCAGTCGACCTGCGCGCTGAACCCGGTGATGACGCCGTTGCGTTCCAGCCGCGCCATCCGCTCGCCGACCGTCGGCGCGGACACGCCGAGCTGCGTGGCGATCTGCCGCTGCGAGGTGCGGCAGTCCGCGACCAGGATCTTCAGCAGCGCCAGGTCGACGGCGTCGAGCTCGTACGGCTCCCGCGCCGTCGCCGCCACCTCCCGGATCCGGGCCAGCGACGAGTTGTTGTCGGCGATCATCCGGCCCACCCTAGGGCCGTTTCGGACACGAGCCGCAACTGGGTGAAGGCGAGGATGCCCTCGATCCCGCCTTCGTAGCCGTAGCCGGAGTTCCCGAGACCACCGAGCGGTACGTCGGGAAGCGAAGGCGCCAACTGGTTGATCCCGAGGTTCGAGGCGTTCAACCGCCGTACGACGTGATCGCGCACGCTCAGCCGGTCGGTGAACAGATAGGCCGCGAACGAGTACGGCGCAGCGTTGGCCGCGTCGATCACCTCGTCCAGCGTGCTGAAGGACGAGACAGTCGCGATCGGCCCGAACGGCTCCTCGGACAGGATCGCGGCGTCGGAGTCCAGCGGCAGCCCGGCGATCACCGTCGGCTCGAAGTAGAACCCGTCCCGGTCAACCTGGCGGCCACCGGTGGTGACCTCACCTCCGTGCTCAGAAGCGTTCTGTGCAAGGCGAACCAGCGCATCCACCCGCCCCTGATGCGCGACCGCGCCGAGCGTCACTCCCGCCTCGGTGCCGTGCCCGAGCACGTACGACGACGCCTTGGCCGTCAGCTGGTCGACGAACTCCTGGTACTTCGACTCGTGCACGAAGTACCGCGACGGCGCGACGCAGGACTGCCCGGCCGACCCGAACTTCGCACCCGCGGTCGTCGCGATCACATGATCCACGTCGGCGTCGTCCAGAACCAGCACCGGCGCGTGGCCGCCCAGCTCCAGCACCGTGCGAATGAGGTTCGCCGCCGCTTGCGCAGCCAGGGCCTTGCCGACCGCCGTGGAACCGGTGAACGACAACGCCTTGATCCGCGGCGACGAGGTGAGCTGCGCCGACACCGCCTGCGGATCACCGAAGACCAGGTTCACCACGCCCGCCGGAAGACCTGCCTCGACCAGCAGTTCGACGACGAGCCGCGCGGTGGCCGGCGTGAACTCGGACGCCTTGAACACCACGGTGCAGCCGGCCGCGAGAGCGGCGCCGAGCTTCCGCGTCGCGAGCACGGCTGGGAAGTTCCAGGCGGTGATGACCGCGACGGCACCCAGTGGCGTCGGTATCGACGTACGGCGGGAGCCCGCGACGACTCCCGGGAACGCGGTGGCCTGGAGCCGACCGGCCTGTTCGCCGTTCCAGCGCAGGGTTTCCGCCGCGCGGCCGATCTCGCCGCGGGCGTCGGCCTCGGTCTTGCCGGTCTCGAGCAGGATCGTCGCGACCGCCTCCTCGGCGCGGTCCACGAGCAGGGCGGCCGCCCGGCGGAGGATGTCGCCTCGTGCCGTCCCCGTCAGGGCCGACCACGCCGGGAACGCGGCGTCGGCGGCGGCGATCGCGTCGTCGAGCTGCTCGGCCGTGGCCAGCGACACGGCACCGACCGTCCGACCGTTGCCTGGGTCAACGTTGTCGAGCGTCCCGGCCCGGCCTTCGGTCCACGTTCCCCCGACGTACAGGTCGGCACTCAGCCGGGCCGCGCCGACGTCAACGGACATAAGACGCACCGTTGACGTCGATCGTCGTACCGGTCGCGTGCTTGGCCAGGCCGCTGGCCAGGAACGCGATGATGTTGGCGACGTCCTGCGGCTGCGCGACCTCGCCGAGCCCGGTCTGCTCGGCGGCGACCGCGACGCCGACGGTGTCGCGGAACTGCGCGTTGAGATCGGTGTCGACGTACCCCGGCGCGAGCGCGAAGGCGGTCACGCCGTTGCGCCCGTACTGGCGGGCGATCGTGCGCGTCATCGCGACCACCCCGGCCTTAGCCGCCGCGTAGTGCCAGAAGTCCGCATCCTCACCGCGGAACGCGGCCCGCGAAGCGAGGTTGATGATGATGCCGCCGCGCTCCTGCGCCGAGTACGCCGCGACGGCGGCCCGGCACAGCACCGCCGGCGCCTTCAGATGCAGATCCAGCGAGAAGTCCCAGACCCTCAGCCACTCGTCCAACGACGCCTCGAGCGGGGCCGGCGGGTAGGCCCCGGCGTTGTTGACCAGTACGTCGATCCGGCCCTTCACCGCCCAGGCCTCGTCCCAGAGCCGGGCGACCGCGGTCAGGTCGGTCAGATCGGCGACGAGCGGCGTCGCGCTGTCCCCGAGCTCCGCGGCGAGAGCGCCCGGAGCCCTGAGGTCGTGAATCAGCGCGTGCCCACCCTGCGCGACCACCGTCCGAGCCGTCGCCGATCCGATCCCACCCCCAGCACCGGTGATCAGCAGCACCTTTCCTTCGAGATTGCCCACCTCAATGCCTCCAAGTCCTCGGATCTGTAAGGCAAACCATCCCACAAACCTTACACTGGAAACACATAGCATACCTATGTAATATTGAGGACGTGATCGCAACCGACCTCTCCAAGCTCGGCGTCGACGTCGTCGTGGCGTCCGCCCGGCTGACCCGTCTGGCCAGCCGGGACGTCAGCGCGCTCCCGCACGCGGCGATGCGCCTGCTCGGCCGGCTCGACGAACTGGGCCCGACCCGGATCAGCGAGCTCGCCAAGGCCGACCGCTGCTCGCAGCCGACGATGTCGACGCTGGTGCAGCGGCAGGAGGAGAGCGGGTGGGTCCGGCGCGAGCCCGATCCGGCCGACTCCCGAGCCAGTCTGATCAGCCTCACCGACGCCGGGCTGGCCGAGCTCAACCACGCCCGTCGCGAAGCCGGTGCGGCCATCGCCCAGCGGCTGGTCCAGCTCCCCGCCGAAGACCTCACCACCCTGGAGGCCGCGGTCACCGTCCTGCAGAAGATCCTCACCCTCGAACCGTTGGAGGAACACCCCCGGTGAGCAGCAACAGCAGCTCCTTCCTGAAGCAACCCAAGTCCGTCTGGGCCGTCGCCTTCGCCTGTGTGATCGCGTTCATGGGCATCGGCCTGGTCGACCCGATCCTCAAGCCGATCGCCGAGCAGTTGCACGCCAGCCCGTCGCAGGTGTCGCTGCTGTTCACCAGCTACATGGCCGTGATCGGCGTCGCGATGCTGATCACCGGCGCGGTCTCCAGCCGGATCGGCGCGAAGCGCACTCTGCTGATCGGTCTCGCGATCATCGTGGTGTTCAGCGCGCTGGCCGGCCTGTCGAACTCGATCGGCGCCATCGTCGCCTTCCGGGCCGGCTGGGGTCTGGGCAACGCGTTGTTCATCGCGACCGCCCTGGCCACCATCGTGAACTCCGCGGCCGGCTCGGTCGCCGAGGCGATCATCCTGTACGAGGCGGCGCTCGGCGTCGGGATCGCGGCCGGCCCGCTGGTCGGCGGTGAGCTCGGCACGATCTCGTGGCGCGGCCCGTTCTTCGGCGTCGCCGTACTGATGACGATCGCGCTCGCCGCGACCGCGTTCCTGCTGCCCGCCTCGCCGCCGGCGCCGCGCCGTACGTCGATCCTCGAACCGCTGAAGGCGTTGCGGCACCGGTCGCTGGCCACCGTCGCCGTGACCGCGCTGCTCTACAACTTCGGCTTCTTCACCCTGCTCGCGTTCACGCCCTTCCCGCTGGCGATGTCGGCCCGGCAGATCGGCCTGATCTTCTTCGGCTGGGGCATCGGGCTGGCGCTCACCTCGGTCTTCGCGGCGCCCTGGCTGCAACGCCACTTCGGCACGCTGCCCGTGATCATGTCCGCGCTGCTGCTCTTCGCCGCCGACCTGGCCGTGATGGGCGTCTACGCCCACCACCCGCACGTGCTCGCGGTCGGCGTCGTCGTGGCCGGCCTGTTCCTCGGCGTGAACAACACGCTGATCACCGAGGCCGTGATGGGCGCGGCTCCGGTGGAACGCGGTACGGCGTCCGCGGCGTACAGCTTCGTCCGCTTCTCCGGCGGCGCGGTCGCACCGTGGCTGGCCGGCAAGCTCGGCGAGGAGGTCAACGTCCAGCTTCCCTTCTACGTCGGCGCTTTCGCCGTCGTCCTGGCGGTCGGTGCGCTGGCCACCGGCTGGAAGCCGCTCGCGCACCTGCGCATCCCGTCGTCGCACTCCCGGACCGAGGCCGAGGCGATCACCGTCGCCGACGCCTGAGCGTCACTCCCGACCACCGAGGACCACGACCGGACTGAACCTGGTCGTGGTCCAGGCCGTGATCGCCGCCGTCCCGCCGACGACGGCCAGTGAGCCCGCGAGGATGAGCCCGAGCAGCCGCCACGGCACGGCGACCACCACGACGCCGAACATCTGCGCGGTCCCGGCCGCGACTCCCGCCATCGCGGCCGCTGCGACAACACTGCCCAGCAGTACGCCGACCACGACCACCGTGAGCGACTCGACCGTCGCGATCCCGACGACCTGCCGGCGCGTCAGCCCCGCCATCCGCGCCAGCGCGAACTCCCGCCGCCGTTCGGCCGCCGCCATCACGACGGCGTTGACCACGGCCACGGCCGCATAAACCCCGGCCAACCCCATCAGGACCACGAAGATCCCCGTGTCGTCCCGCTGCTCGACCGCGGCCTTGTCCTGCGCCCACTCCTTCACCGTCCGCACGTCACCGCCGCCTTCGCCGCCGAGCTCGCGCCCGACCGCCTTCAAGTCGGCACCACGATCCACCTTCACCAAGGTCTCCGTCGCACCACCCGATCCCTCGGTCAACCCCTTCGGGACAAAGAAGTTCTCCGTCACGTCCAGCGTCTCCGGCATGATCGCCACCACCTTCAGCACGATCCGCTTCCCCCCGATCGTCGCCGTCAACGACTCCCCGAGCTTGTACCCCTCGACCGCCATCCCCGGCCCGATCGCGATCGTTGCCCCAGACAACTTGTTCAGCGACCCCTTGCGCGGTCGCAGCTCGTGCGTCCGCTGGTATGCCGCCGGATCGATCCCGACCGCTTCCGAGTACCGCGTCGCCCGCTTCCTCCCCACGATCGTCACCGGCACCGTCGTCTGCTCCGACATCGCCGCGATCCCCTCGCGCGGCTCGACCGACCCTTCCACCACCAGATCCGCCGAGATCAGCTGCCGCTGCTCCTCCCCCACCGCCTTGGCCAGCGACCCGAACACTCCCCACAGCCCGGCGAGCAACCCGACCAGCACGATCAACGGCGCCGCGGTCGCGGCACTACGCCGTACGGCGTGCAGCACGCCGGCCTTCGCGAGATCCGTGACCACGGAACCCCGCAGTACCAACGCCGGGAGGCGGCCGGCGATCGGTACGACGATCGGGCTCAGCTGGCTGAGCGCGACCGACCCGCTGATCATCACCACGAGCGCGATCAGCAGCCCGGCCACGAAGTCCCCCGCGGCCTGCGCGGCGATCACCATCACGACCGTGAACCCGGCCGACGACAACCCCCAGAACCACCGCCACCCGGTCATCACCGGCATCGTCCGCGGGAGATCCCCGATCGCCTCCAGCGCGCTGACCCGCGAAGCTCGCCAGGCCGCGGCGAAGGCGCCGACCACCGCCGTTCCCACACCCACGAAGGCGGCGACCCACATCGTGCCCCAGATCCACGGCGCCTCGAACCAGCGCGGGAGCATGCCCAGTTCGATCAGCAGCGTCGACTGCGCCCAGGATCCGAGCAGCCCGAGCGGTACTCCGAGGGCTGTCCCCACCAACCCCAGCACGGTTGCCTCAAGCAACAACATGATCCGCAAACTGCTCCGCTGCGCGCCGACCAGCCGCAGCAGCCCGAGCTCGCGGCGCCGCTGCACCACGGCGAAGCCGAACGTCGTACTGACGACGAAGACCGTCAGGAAGACGGCCAGCATCACCGACATCCCCAACAACGTCGCGGCCCCCGCGTAGCCGTCGCGGATCTTCGACCGCTCGAGGCCGGACAACCCCGGCGGCAGGGAAGGCGCGTCCGTTGCCGCCATCACCTGCAGCGCGGACTGGATCAACCCGACCCCGAACGCCACCGCCACCACCGCACCCGCGAACAGGTGCCACCGATCCCGCAACGCCCCCAGCGACATCCTCAGCATGCCCCCAGCCAACCGTCGCAGCAGCCGCCTGGCCCGGGCCGCAGCACCCGTTCTGAGGTAGTGCACGCGCTACCTGGTACCGACCGACAGGAGGTGTCGGCACTCCAGGCCTCAGATCCCGCAGCGCCAGGCGGGGAGAGATCACTGACCGGACCACACGTCCTGTCGTTCGGTCCCGGGCCGCTACCTCAGGTACACCAGCAGGGCGGCGACGTCCGCCTGGGCGAACGGTCTCGCCCGGACGAGCGACTGCAGCAGGAGTCCGTCCAGTGCGGCAACCAGCAGGCTGGCCTTCTGGCGATTGGTGGTGAACGTCCGGGCGATCTCCGTCAGCGGTTGCAGCCAGGCCCCGGCCGCGTCCTGCAGCTCCGGCCGGCGGGCGGCCAGCAAGTACAGCTCGTACGCCGCCAGAGTGCGTCCGCGGCGGTAGACGAGCAGGTGCTCGACCAGCCGGGCCAGCTCATCGGCGGGCCGGGCGCCGAGCTCGGTCACCCGCTCGTGAAGCTCAGCGGTGAGGTCCTCGGCGGCCCCGGTCAGCGCCGTGACCAGCAGGTCGTCGAGCGACGCGAAGTGGTACGTCGTCGAGGCCACCGAAACCCCCGCCTCGGCAGCAACCACCCGATGGCTCACCCCGGCCACCCCAGCCCGCTCGACCACCGCAAGCGTCGCCCGGAGCAACTCGTCCCGACGCAACGCACCCCGCACGCGGCGCCCGTCGGCCCGAACCGCCCGGCGTTCCTCCCGCCCGTCACTCCGGCCCGGAGAGCGGCGCTCACGCGCACCGTCGCTCCCCGTCACATCCCCGCTGACCTGCACAAACAGCAAACTATCAGGACAGACGTACTAATTGTTTTTACCGCCGGATTTCGCGAGATCCGGGGTGTTCGAGCGCCTAGGCTCGGATCCCGTGACCTCGACTCTCAGTACCGCCATGCGGCGGGCGCTCAAGCGCGCGGACGACGGCAAGACCCTGGACCAGGCCGAGGTGGAGGTGCTGCTGACGGCCTCCGGCGAGGCGCTGGACAAGCTGATGGCGACCGCGGGGCGGGTCCGCGACCAGGGCCTCGAGGACGCCGGCCGCAGCGGGATCGTCACGTACTCCAAGAAGGTCTTCATCCCGCTCACCCGGCTCTGCCGCGACCGCTGCCACTACTGCACGTTCGCGACCACGCCGGGCCGCGTCGAGTCGCCGTACCTGAGCCCGGACGAGGTGCTGGAGATCGCCCGCCAGGGCGCGGCGCTGGGCTGCAAGGAGGCGCTGTTCACGCTCGGCGACGCCCCCGAGGACCGCTGGGACGCCGCCAAGCAGTGGCTGGACGAGGCGGGCTACGACAGCACCCTCGACTACGTCCGCGCGATGGCGATCCGGGTCCTGGAGGAGACCGGCCTGCTCCCGCACCTGAACCCGGGCGTCATGTCCTGGCAGGACCTGCAGCGGCTGAAGCCGGTCGCGCCGAGCATGGGCATGATGCTGGAGACGACCTCGCGCCGGCTGTTCGAGGAGAAGGGCCAGCCGCACTTCGGTTCGCCCGACAAGGACCCCTCGATCCGGCTGCGGGTGCTCGAGGACGCCGGCCGCTCGAACGTGCCGTTCACCACCGGCCTGCTGATCGGGATCGGCGAGACGATCGAGGAGCGCGCCGACTCGGTCTTCGCGCTGCGCCGCGTCGCTCGCCAGTACGGCGGGATCCAGGAAGTCATCATCCAGGGCTTCCGGGTGAAGCCGGACACGGCGATGCGCAACGACGAGGACGTCCCTCTGCACGAGTGGCTGGCCGCGATCGCGGTGACCCGGATCGTGCTCGGCCCGCGCGCCCGCGTCCAGGCCCCGCCGAACCTGGTCGACCTCGACGAGGCCAAGCTGCTGCTCGCCGCGGGCGTCGACGACTTCGGCGGCGTCTCGCCGCTGACCCCCGACCACGTGAACCCCGAGCGCCCCTGGCCGCACCTGGACGACCTGGCCAAGCTCACCGCCGACGCCGGGTTCACCCTGCGCGAGCGACTGACGGCCCACCCGGAGTACCTGCGCGAGCCGTGGCTCGACCCGCGCCTGATCTCGCACGTCGAGGCGCTCGTCGACCCGGCGACCGGCCTGGCGAACGAGGCCGCGATGCCGAAGGGCCTGCCCTGGCAGGAGCCGGACGGCGGCTGGGACTCGGTCGGCCGGACCGACCTGCACACGGCGATCGACACCGAAGGACGGCGTACGGAGACCCGTTCGGACTTCGACGCGGCGTACGGCGACTGGGACGTGCTGCGCGAGGACGTCGCCCAGCGCAAGGCTCCCGAGCGGATCGACGGCGACGTGAAGGAAGCCCTCGCGGCGGCGGAGCGCGACCCAGCCGGGCTGTCCGACAGCCAGGCGCTGACGTTGATGACGGCAACGGGTCCGGCGCTCGACCAGCTCGCGAAGATCGCCGACGACCTGCGCAAGGCGGTGGTCGGCGACGACGTGACCTACGTGGTGAACCGGAACATCAACTTCACCAACGTCTGCTACACCGGCTGCCGGTTCTGCGCGTTCGCCCAGCGGCGGACCGACGCGGACGCGTACTCGCTGTCGATGGACGAGGTCGCCCAGCGGGCCGAGGAGGCCTGGGTGATCGGCGCGACCGAGGTCTGCATGCAGGGCGGAATCCACCCGGATCTTCCCGGTACGGCGTACGCGGACCTGGTCCGCGCGGTGAAGCAGCGCGTGCCTCAGATGCACGTGCACGCGTACTCGCCGATGGAGATCGTGAACGGCTCGGTCCGCACCGGCCTGTCGATCGAGGAGTTCCTGATCTCGGTCAAGGAGGCCGGGCTGGACAGCATCCCGGGCACCGCGGCCGAGATCCTCGACGACGACGTGCGCTGGATCCTCACCAAGGGGAAGTTGCCGACGGCAAGCTGGATCGAGGTGATCTCGACCGCGCACAAGGTCGGGCTGCCGTCGTCGTCCACGATGATGTACGGCCACGTCGACTCACCGCACCACTGGGTCCAGCACCTGCGCACGATCGCGGCCGTGCAGGACCAGACCGGCGGCTTCACCGAGTTCGTGCTGCTGCCGTTCATCCACACCAACTCGCCGATCTACCTGGCCGGTGTGGCCCGCCCCGGCCCGACGTACGACGAGAACCGCGCGGTGCACGCGATGTCGCGGATCATGCTGCACGGCCGGATCGACAACATCCAGTGCTCCTGGGTCAAGCTCGGCACCGAGGGCTGCGTCGCGGTCCTCAACGGCGGCGTCAACGACATCGGCGGCACGCTGATGGAGGAGACCATCAGCCGGATGGCCGGCTCCAAGCACGGCTCCCGCAAGTCGATCGAGGAGCTCACCGCGATGGCGACGGCCGCGGGCCGTCCCGCTCGTCAGCGCACCACGACGTACGGCGAGGTCACCCAGCACCCGGTCACCGAGCTCGAACTGGCCTGAACGTACGAAGGCCCCCGTCCGCAAGGGCGGGGGCTTGGCCCGGTGGTATCGGTCCCCAGTCGCACCGGTACCACCGGGACAAGAAAACGCCGATCGTGCCGGGCGTCGGTCACCACCTCACTGGCGACCGGCGCCCTGGTGGCACGACCGGCGTCTTGCTCTGCCCCGAGAGGGCGTTCGGCCCGAAGGATGGTGGGCCTGAACTCAGTTCCGCGGCCGGCAGGGGAGGTACAGTTCCGGTCGCGGACGGGAGTTCGCGGTTCCACCAAGAGCCTGTGCCGGCGACCCGTCCGTCGCCGACAACTGAACGTTGTCACGCGAGCCCGGAGCGGGACCATCCCTCTGATCAAACATTTGCATTGGCTTTTCAGAAGGCGACAGACTGTAGACATCCGGTCACGTTCGGTACCGACGTTGCCTGCCGCAACAAGTAAAAAGCTTGCGTGCTTGATTACCGGACAGGCCCGGATCGTCGTACAGGAAGGCGAAAAGGCTCAGTACGGGTAGGTGTCGTCGCGCCGCGTGGGGTCCATGTCCCACAGCGAGAACTCGACGACCTTGTGGGACTCCTCGCCGCCGGCCGGGCTCAGCCCGACCGTGTCGTAGTCCTTGGAGCCGAGGCCGTCCAGGTACCCGAGCAGCTCGAACGCCGACCGGGCGTCCTCGATGTCGTCGATCACGTCGTCGTTCTGTGCTTCGTCGGCGCGGCTGCGCACGTAGGCGACGAACGCCTCCGGGTCGGTCACCACGAAGTCGTAGCGGGCCTGGTAGCTGAGCCGCAGCCCGTTCTCCGGGACGACCGGCTCGTCCATCTCCGCGACGCCCTCGACCAGCTCGCGGTAGTCCGCGGGGTCGTCGAAGTCGTCCGGCCCGAGCGGGACGTCGTCCAGCTCGTCGGGGTCGTAGGAGTCGATCCCCAGGAAGATGTCACCCCAGCCACGTTCGTGCACGGCGTCGGCCAGCACCCGGGACTGGACCCGGACGTTCTCGATGGCCGTAGTGGCCCGCAGGTCGTGCAGGTCCAGTGCGTCGGCCTGGGCCAGCAGCACCTTGGCAAGTTCGCGGGCGGCCTCGGCGGCCGAGGCGGGCTCCACAAGCGGCTCACTCATGCAGCGACCGTACAACCATCGGTACGTCGACCGCCGCGCCCGGTACGCCGAACGCGTCCACGAGGTCGGTCGCGTAGCCCCGGATCCGCCCGCACAACTCGTTCACCAGGGCCGTGATCGCCTTCGAGCGTGGGCCGGACAGCCGCCCGTGCTCCATGAACCAGGCCCGGTCGTTCTCGATCGTCGCGAGCGCGTGCAGGTCGTACAGCTCCTTCAGCCGGTCCTGCGTCTCACCCTCCGGAGCAGCCTGTACGGCGTGCTGGAACGCCTCCAGCACCACCCGCTCGACGTGCGCCCGCCCGGCCGCGATCACGTGGTCCTGGCACCGGTTGAACACCTCGAACGCCTCGTCCCCGGCGTCGATCCCCGCCTTCAGCCGCCGCGCGACCCCGGCCAGCATGTGCTGCTCGCGGAACCGCAGCAGCCCCGCGTGGTAGTCGTCGTCCCGCAGCCCGGCGTCCGGGTCGGTAGAGTCCGACCGATTCGGTACGACGTCGCGCAGCCGCTCGACCAGTCCGCGCAGCGCGGTCTTCTCGACCGCGATCTCGACCGCCTGACCGGCGACGAACCGCGCGGTGCCCAGCGGATCGAGCTCGCCGAACGAGCGCCGGTAGTCGGTCAGCAGCCCCTTCGCGACCAGCTGCAGCAGGACCGTGTTGTCACCCTCGAAGGTGGTGAACACGTCCGTGTCGGCCTTCAGCACGGACAGCCGGTTCTCCGACAGGTACCCGGCGCCGCCGCAGGCCTCGCGGCACATCTGGATCGCCTCGGTCGCGTGCCAGGTGCCGAGCGCCTTCGTACCGGCCGCCTGGGCCTCCAGCGCGCGCCGGTCGTGCTCGTTGCCGCCGGTGCCGCCGCCGCGCCCGTCGCTGTCGTCGCGGGGCGCGTCGTCGTCCGCGCCGAAGATCCGGGCGAAGTTGCCGACGAGTTCGGCCTGGGCGAAGTGCATCGCGTAGGTCCGGGCCAGCAGCGGCAGCAACCGGCGCTGATGCATCCGGTAGTCGAGCAGCAGCGTCTCCTCCGGGCTCCCCGGCGCACCGAACTGGCGGCGCTGGTCGGCGTACCGGACGGCGATCGTCATCGCGACCTTGCTCGCGCTGATCGCGGCGCCGCCGATCGAGACCCGGCCCTGGACGAGCGTGCCGAGCATCGTGAAGAAGCGCCGGTCCGGGTTGTCGATCTCGCTGCGGTAGGTGCCGTCGGCATCCACCTGCGCGTACCGGTCGAGCAGCGCCTCACGCGGCACGCGGACCTGGTCGAAGACGATCCGCCCGTTGTCCACACCGTTCAGGCCGAGCTTCGGGCCACAGTCGCTGAGCGTCACGCCGGGCAGCGGCTCACCGGCGTCCGAGCGGATCGG
This sequence comes from Kribbella sp. cmx-5-2, assembly GCA_049998015.1. Lineage (GTDB taxonomy): Bacteria > Actinomycetota > Actinomycetes > Propionibacteriales > Kribbellaceae > Kribbella. The sequence goes on along the minus strand of JAEBEC010000003.1, from coordinate 669,500 downwards.
GACCAGCAAGCAGTGCACGCCGTGCGTCTCGCCGCCGACGACGAGCTGGGCGAACACCGCCGCAAGCTTCCCGTGCCGGGCGGCGTTGCCGATGTAGTCCTTGCGCGCCGACGCGGTCGGGGTGTGGATGACGAACTCGCCGGTCGTCTCGTCGTACGTCGCGGTGGTCTCCAGCGACTGGACGTTCGAGCCGTGCCCGGTCTCGGTCATCGCGAAGCAGCCGAGCAGATCGCCGGTGAGCGCGTCGGCCAGGTAGCGGTCGTGGTGCCGCTCGGTGCCCAGGTGCAGGATCGCACCGGCGAACAGGCCGAACTGGACGCCGGCCTTCACCATCAGCGACAGGTCGCCGAACGCGAGCGTCTCGAAGCCGGCGATGAACCCGCCGAGGTCGCCCTGGCCGCCGTACTCCTTGGGGAAGCCGCGGGACGGGTGTCCCTGCGCGGCCATCCCCTTCAGCGTCCGGAGCACCTCGTCGCGGTACTCGTCCCTGGTCAGCCGCAGCCCGGCGTCCAGCAGGGACGCGTGACTGGCCAGTCCGTCCCGTACGACGTCACGTGCGGCCTTGTGCGGCCCGTCCAAGTACTCGCGCAGCCCGGTCATAGAGCCAACCTATGTCGAGGACTACAAAAACGAACGGAAAAGAGGAGTGGGTTGCCGCACTTACGGCTCTAGAGTGTGCTTCATGCCGAATTTGCGGATCAGTGAGGCGGCCGCGCTACTCGGAGTCAGTGATGACACCGTCCGGCGCTGGATCGACAACAAACGGCTCCCGGCCACCGAGCAGGGCGGGCGGATGGCCGTCGACGGCCGGGCGCTGGCGGTGTTCGCCCAGGAGCTCGCCGACTCACCGGAGGCCGGTACGACGACCGCCGCGTCGGCCCGCAACCGGATGCGCGGCATCGTCACCCGCGTCGTCAAGGACGGCGTGATGGCGCAGGTCGAGATGCAGGCCGGCCCGTTCCGGGTCGTCTCGCTGATGAGCCGCGAGGCGGCCGACGAGCTCGGTCTGGAGCCCGGCGTGGTCGCCGTCGCCTCGATCAAGTCCACCCACGTAGTCGTCGAGATCCCGGAGGTCTAGATGTTCCGCCGTACTGTCACCAGCGCTCTGACCGTGGTCGTCGCGCTCGGCCTGGCCGCCTGCGGCGACGACACCCCGGCGGACTCGTCGCCGTCCGCGTCGTCCCCGTCGGCCGGCGCCAGCAGCAGCGCGGCGGTCTCGGGCACGGTGAACGTCTTCGCCGCCGCGTCGCTGACCGGCACCTTCACCCAGCTCGGCAAGGACTTCGAGGCCGCGCACCCGGGCGTCAAGGTGGTCTTCAACTTCGCCGGCAGCTCGGCGCTGGCGACGCAGATCAACCAGGGCGCGCCGGCCGACGTGTTCGCGTCGGCGGCACCGAAGAACATGGACCAGGTGACCGACAAGGGAACCGCGACGACGTTCGTGAAGAATGTGCTGGAGATCGCCGTACCGAAGGGCAACCCGGGCAAGATCACCGGCCTGAAGGACTTCACCGACGAGGCCAGGAAGATCGCGCTCTGCGCGGAGCAGGTGCCGTGCGGCGCGGCCGCGCAGAAGGTGTTCGCCGCGGCCAAGCTCACGCCGCAGCCGGACAGCCTCGAGCAGGACGTGAAGGCGGCGCTGACCAAGGTCAGCCTCGGCGAGGTCGACGCGGCGCTGGTCTACAAGACCGACGTACTGGCCGCGAAGGACAAGGTCGAGGGGATCGAGTTCCCGGAGGCCGCGCAGGCGGTCAACGAATACCCGATCGCGACGCTGACCAAGGCCCCGAACGCCGACGGCGCCAAGGCGTTCGTCGACTTCGTCCTGTCGGCCGACGGCACGAAGGTCCTCACCGCGGCGGGCTTCGACGCCCCGTGAGTTCGCGCCGGCAGGATCGCTCGATGAGCACCCGACGCAGGCGACGGACCGGCGGCCGGTTGCCGCTGGTCCTCGTCCTGCCGGCGGTCCTCGGGCTTGCCTTCCTGCTGGTCCCGCTGCTCGGCCTGCTGGCCAAGGCACCCTGGTCGACGCTGCCGTCCCGCCTCTTCAGCGCCGAGGTCGGCCAGGCCCTCCGGCTCTCCTTGCTCTGTGCCAGCGCCGCGACAATCATCTGCCTGCTCCTCGGCATCCCACTGGCCTGGCTGCTCGCCCGCGCCGATCTCCCGGGCCGCGGTCTCCTCCGTGCTCTGGTGACTGTCCCTCTCGTGCTGCCGCCGGTCGTCGGCGGCGTCGCCCTCCTGCTCGTCCTCGGCCGCCGCGGTCTGATCGGCGAGCGCCTGGACCTCTGGTTCGGCTTCACCCTCCCGTTCACCACCGCCGGCGTGATCGTCGCCGAGGCCTTCGTCGCGATGCCGTTCCTGGTGATCTCCGTCGAAGGCGCCCTCCGCGCGGCCGATCCGCGCTACGAAGAGGCCGCCGCGACCCTCGGCGCCGGACGCTGGCTGACCTTCCGCCGCGTCACGTTGCCGTCCATCGCGCCGGGCATCGTCGCGGGCGCCGTCCTGTGCTGGGCCCGCGCGCTCGGCGAGTTCGGCGCGACGATCACCTTCGCGGGCAACTTCCCAGGCCGTACGACGACGATGCCGCTCGCCGTCTACCTCGCGCTGGAGACCGACCCCGACGTCGCCGTCGTGCTGAGCATCGTGCTGCTGATCGTGTCGGTCGTCGTACTCGCCAGCCTGCGCGAGCGCTGGATCAGTGGTCTGCGATGACCCTGCACGCGGACCTGCACGTACGCCGTACCGGCTTCGAACTGGCGCTGGACCTGACCGTCCAGCCCGGCGAGGTCGTCGCCGTCCTCGGCCCGAACGGCGCCGGCAAGACCACCGCCCTGCGCGCGATCGCCGGACTGCTGCCCGTCGACGGCGGGCGGATCACGCTCGACGGCAAGGTCTGGGACGAACCGCCGCGGACCTTCCTGTCCGCCGACCGGCGCCCGATCGGCGTCGTCTTCCAGGACTACCTGCTCTTCAACCACCTGAGCGCACTGGAGAACGTCGCCTTCGGCCTGCGCGCCCGGGGCGTCGACAAGCGCACGGCCCGCGCCGAGGCCGCCCAGTGGCTCGACACCGTCGGCCTGACCGACCAGGCCAAATCCCGCCCCCGATCCCTGTCCGGCGGCCAGGCCCAACGGGTCGCTCTCGCCCGAGCCCTGGCGACTCAGCCGGAGCTCCTCCTCCTGGACGAACCGCTGGCCGCCCTCGACGCCGGCACCACCCTCCACATCCGCGCCGAACTCGGCCAGCACCTCGACCGCTACGAGGGCCGCACCCTCCTGGTCACCCACGACCCGCTCGACGCGATGGTCCTCGCCGACCGCCTCGTCATCATCGAGAACGGCGAAGTCGTCCAGGAAGGCTCGCCCAGCGAGGTGGCCCACCGCCCCCGCACCGACTATGTGGCTCACCTGGTCGGCCTCAACCTCTACCGAGGCACCGCGGACGGCACCACGGTCCACCTGACCGACGGCGGCAAGGTCACCATCGCCACCCCCGCCACCGGCCCGGTCCACGTCGCGTTCCCGCCGTCCGCCATCAGCCTCTACCCCGACCACCCCACGGGCAGCCCTCGCAACACCTGGCCGGTCGTCGTCACCAGCGTCGAACAACACGCCCACACCGTGCGCGTCCGCCTGACCCCCGCCGAGGGCTCCCCCGCCCCCACCAACCTCCTGACGGACGTCACCCCCGCGGCAGTCGCCGAACTCTCCCTCACCCCGGGACGCCCCCTCTGGGCCACCCTCAAGGCGACGGAAACCCAGACCTACCCGAGCTAGCCCGCGAACTGCTCCGGAAGGAGCCGGAACACGCGCGCGTGGGCGGCCTCGGCGTGCCGGGCGACGTACCCGATCAACAGGCCGGGCGCCGAGACCGTCGTCACCTCGTGAACCGTGGAGCCCGACGCCTCGGCGGACGGTGCGACCGGCGTTGCCCCGTGGACCGTGGTGTCCGACGCCTCGGCCGAAGGTGCGACCGTCGCCTCGTCGGTCGTGGCACTGGACGCCTCGGCGGACGGTGCGACCGTCGTCTCCGTAGACAGCTGAATCCCCGGCCAGGTCGTGGTCTCCGTCCGCCACGAAGTCGCCGAGATCCGCGTGAGCCGCGCGACGAACTTGATCGTGTAGCGGAACGGGCCGACCGGCGGCCGCTCGGTCACGCTCCACAGCTGCCACGGGCCGTCGCTGTCCACACCTTCCTCGACGACGGTCGCCCCGACGAGGTACGGGTGCAGGCCCTGGTGCCGGTCGAGCGCGGTGAGGAAGGTCGCAACCGCCTCCGGGGCGGCCGGGACGTGCGTGGTCAGGTCGAAGGTGCGGGTCGCCATACCGGAAAGCTTGGCAGCCGCGGAGGTCGGACCGCGGACCGACGCGGAGCGGCGCGGACCGACGCGGAGCGGCGCGGACCGACGCGGCGCGGACCGACCCGGCGCGGAGCGACCCGGCGCGGACCGACCCGGCGCGGAGCGACCCGGCGCGGACCGACCCGGCGCGGACCGACGCGGCGCGGCCTCGACGAGTGGTTGCCTGATGCAACAGCGTTGGCAGCGGATACTGGTCCGACGGGTCGTCGTCGGATGGGGAGCTTCGTGAGCGTGCCGAGTGTCGGGTGGCGGGAAGTGGTGGGGGCGGACGAGGAGGAGCGCCACCGGCGGCAGGCGGAACTGTTCGTCGCGATGCAGGCCCGGAAGTCGGACAAGTTCGGGAACGGCCGGGCGCTCCACCGCAAGCAGGTGGCGGCGCTGCGGGCGACGTTGACGGTGCCGGGCGACCTGCCGGAGTACGCGCGGCAGGGGTTGTTCCGGGTGCCGGAGAAGTACGACGTGTGGGTGCGGCTGTCGAACGGCGGGTTCAACCGCGCGGCCGACGTCGTACCGGATATTCGTGGGTTCTCGCTGAAGGTCCTCGGGGTGAGCGGGCCGGGAGCGCTCGGCGGGGAGGCGGTGAGCCAGGACTTCGCGCTGATCAACCACGAGCGGTTCAGCTCGGCGACCAGCGAGGAGTTCAGCAAGATCGTCACCACGGCCGGGCAGACGCCGGGACGGCTGCTGCTCAGCGTCGCCAAGCAGCCTGGACTGATTCCCCGCCTGAAGGCCGTCTCGACCGCGCTCAAGGAACCGTTCTCCGGCTTCGCCACCCAGGACTTCTTCAGCGCCGCCCCCATCTCCTTCGGCCCGTACGCCGTGCGCGTGCGGCTCCGCGCCCTGGCCGGCTACCCGAACCCGGGAGCCGACGACTGGGCCGCGGACGTCTACGACCGGCTGGCCGGCGACCCGCTCGACTACGACGTCCAGGTGCAGTTCTTCGTCGACGAGCAGAGCACCCCGATCGAGGACGCCTCGGTCGCCTGGGCCGCGCCGTACGAGACCGTCGGCCGACTGACGATCGGCCGGCAGCAGCCGGACGAGGCGTTCGCCGCGGAGGTCGAGGCGGCCGTCTTCGACCCGTGGAACGCGAAGGCCGAGCACCGCCCACTGGGCGAGGTGATGCGGGCCCGGAAGGTCGCGTACTTCGCGAGCCAGCAACGAAGAAATGCGACCTAGAGCTGTTTTTCTGGCCGAGCGACCCGGTCGCGTACGGCACGATCAAATCCACGCAAAGTTACGCGGTGTTACCTGGTTGCCACGCATCGACATGATGTAACGGCGCTTTCCCCGCTCAAAGTGACGTCGACGTAACGAAGAGTGTTTACTTACTCACTCGTAGCACATGAGTTCTTCACAGTCGACTGATGACGTCATGCACTACGCCGACCCCTCTCCCCCCGCCCAAGATTCTCCGGGGCAACCACGAGAGAGGGGGATCGAACCGCCATGGAAAGTTACGAGCTGTACTGCCTGGCCGACCGGCGTTTCTACGACTCTCCCTCCACTGTCGAGGGCCAGCCGGACTTCGCCCTGGCCGCCCGGGAGATCCCGGCCGGCTGGGAACACGTCCCCGGCGAGATGTGGATGCACTACGCGCCGAGCGGCCTGGAGCTGCCGGCCCAGGGCTGGAAGATCCACGTCTCGGCCGGCCTCGCCGACGCCGAACGGGCGCTCGAGATCGTCTGGGACTACTGCGTCCCCCGCGGTATCGCGTTCAAGTTCCTGCGCAACGAGCCGGTCCTGGTGATGGTCAACTCGAAGTCCGCCCCGCGCGGTTCGAGCGGCAAGCTGGTCACCATCTACCCGACCGACGAGGACCAGCTCGAGCTGACCCTCAAGGAGCTCGACGACCTGCTCGACGGCGTCCAGGGCCCCTACATCCTGAGCGACCTCCGGTACGCCGAGGGCCCGCTGTTCGTCCGGTACGGCGCCTTCGTCAGCCGCTACACCCTCGACCCCGCCGGTGAACGCGTCCTGGCCCTCGAGGACGACCGCGGTCAGCTCGTCCCGGACCACCGCAGCCCGACGTTCAGCACCCCGCCGTGGATCACGCTGCCGTCGTTCCTGCAGACGCATCTCGACGCCCGCAACGCGGTCACCACCAACGACCTCGCGTACACGATCGAGGGCGTCATCCAGTTCTCCAACGGCGGCGGCGTCTACCTCGGCCACCACAACGAGACCGACGCCAAGGTCGTGCTCAAGGAAGGCCGGCCGTACGCCGGGCTGGACATGTCCGGCCGCGACGCGGTCGCCCGGATCGGTCACGAGCGCGACATCCTGCAGCGGCTCGAGGGTCTCGACGTCGTCCCGAAGGTGCACGACTACTTCACCCTCGGCGACCACCACTTCCTGGTCCAGGAGTTCGTCGACGCGAACCCGCTCCAGCGTGAGCTCGTCCGCCGCTACCCGCTGACCCGCCCGGACGCGTCCGAGGCCGAGCTCACCGAGTACGCCGCGTGGGCGACGAAGATGGTCGACGACGTCCAGCGCGCTGTCGGCGAGCTGCACGGCCGCGGGGTCGTCTTCTGCGACCTGCACCCGGACAACGTGCTCCTCAGCACCGGCGACCGCCTCGTCCTGATCGACTTCGAGGTCGCGACGCTTTCCGAGGACAAGGCCCGATCCGCGCTCGCCCACCCGGGCTACGCCGCTCCCGGCGACCGCCAGGGCCCGGACGTCGACCTGTACGCGCTGGCCTGCATCGCGCTCGGCCTGTTCGCGCCGCAGGCAACGATGTTGCTGCATCTCCATCCCGGCAAGGCTTTCCAGCTCGCCGACATGATCGCCGAGACCTTCCCGGTGCCGAGGGCAACGCTCGACGCCGCCGTACGGACGATCGTCGGCAAGGACCTCACCGAGGACGCCGAGATGGCGGCGCTTCCGCTGCCCGGCCGGGCGCCCTGGACCGACGTACGGGACTCTCTGACCAAGGCGATCGTCGCGAGTGCGACGCCGGAGCGGGACGATCGGCTGTTCCCCGGCGACATCGCGCAGTTCCAGCCTGGCGGCGGGATCAACCTCGCGACCGGCGCGGCCGGCGTGCTCTACGCGCTGGCGAAGACCGACGCGGGCCGCTTCCCGGCGTACGAGGACTGGCTGCGTGAGCACGCCAGGACCACCGAGATCGGCCCCGGCCTGTACGACGGACTGCACGGTGTCGCGCACGTCCTCGACGAGCTCGGCCACCGGCAGGACGCACTCGACGCGATCGAGCTGACGCTCGCCGACGACTTCGGCAGCCGCGAACTGGGCCTGCACTCGGGCCTCGCCGGTATCGGGCTCAACCTGCTGCACTTCGACGAGCCGGGCCTGCAGAGCACGGCAACGCGGGTGCTCGACCTGGTCGCGGACCGGCTCGGCGACGTCGACGACGTACCGGAGCTGAGTGGCGAAGGGAAGCCGCGGGCCGGGCTCATGTACGGCTCGTCCGGTCCGGCGCTGTTCTTCCTGACGGCGTACGAGAAGACCGGTGACACCGGGCTGCTCGACTTCGCGGAGACCGCCATCCGGCAGGACCTGCGGCGCTGCGTCCGTACGCCGGAGGGCATGCTCCAGGTGAACCAGGGCTGGCGCTCGCTGCCCTACCTGGAGGAGGGCTCGGCCGGGATCGCGCTGGTCCTCAACCGCTACCTGCAGCACCGACCCGACGAGGAGCTGGCCGCCGAACTGGCCGCCCTCCGCCTGGTCACCCGCTGCTCCTACTACGTGCAGCCCGGCCTCCTGATGGGTCGCGCCGGACTGCTGCTGGCTGCCGCCGAGCTGGGCGACAGCACCGACGATCTGGTCCGCGGACTCGGCTGGCACGCGCTGCCGTTCGAGGGTGGCCTGATCTTCCCCGGCAACCAGTTGCTCCGTCTCTCGACGGACCTGGCCACCGGATCCGCCGGCGTCCTGCTGGCTCTGGGAACCGCGCTGCACGAGCGGCCGGTCTCCCTCCCGTTCCTCGGACCTCCCCAGTGGTCCGAGTCTCTGTCCCTACGACTTCCTCCGAAGGAGGTGTAAACACATGGCACTTCTCGACCTTCAGGGTCTGGAAACCCCGGGCTACGGCCACGGCGGGCACCACCACGGCGGCTCCACGCTGACCGTGCTGGGCTGCGGTTCCCAGCGTCCGAGCAACCTGAGCCTTCTGCTCTGCCACTGATCGGACCCGGGCGCCCCGACGCGGGGTGCCAAAGCTTTTCGAGGTTTCCGAAGGCCCGGGGTGGGCGGCAACTCCCACCCCGGGCCGACCTTCGTTCTGTGGAGGCGACCATGGACCATCCGTACGCCGAACGGCTCGCGCTCGTCGAGCAGTTGCACGGGCAGAGTGTCGCCGACCCCTACCGCTGGCTCGAGGACCCTTCGAGCGAGCAGACCCAGCAGTGGCAGGCCGCGCAGGACGAGCTCTGGCTCGCGTACGCCGGCTCGCTGCCCACCCGTTACTCGTTCCGCAGCCGCGTGAAGGCCTTGTCCGCGGTCGGTTCCGTCTCCACGCCGGTCTGGCGCGGTGACCGTTGTTTCGTCGTACGCCGTGAGCCGCGGCAGGACCACGCCGTCCTGACCGTCGACGGTGTCGAACTGCTCGACCCCGCCAAGCTCGACCCGAGCGGACTGACCACGCTGGACTCCTGGCAGCCTTCGCCGGACGGGTCGCTGGTCGCCTTCCAGGTCTCCCGTGGCGGCTCCGAGCAGTCCGTGCTGCACGTGCTCGACGTGGCGACCGGCGCGTTGGCCGAGGCGCCGATCGACGGCTGCCGGTACTCGCCGATCGCCTGGCTGCCGGACGGGAAGTCCTTCTACTACGTGCGATTCCGCCAGGTCCTGCTGCACACGATCGGCGGCGGAGACCAGCGCGTGCTCGCCGACGAAGCGTCGTACGGGCTCGATCTCAGCGCCGACGGCCGCTGGCTGACGATCTCCGCGTCGCGCGGGACCAGCAACGATCTCTGGCTCGCGGACCTCCGCGCGGGCACTGCGCCGCAGCAGCTCGAGATCGCCGGTGACGCGGTCACGTTGATGTCGGTCGGCCACGACGGCCGCCTGTACGTCGTCACGACGCAGGACGCGCCGACCGGCCGGATCTGCGTCGGCGACCCGGAGAACCCGCTGGTCTGGCACGACTACGTCCCCGCCGATCCGGACGCCCCGCTGAGCAGCCTGGCCGTGCTCGACAAGGTCGTGCTCGTCGGCCGTACCCGCGGCACGATCGGCGAGATCGCCATCCACGACCTGGTCACCGGCCGCCACCTCGGTGACGTCCCGCTGCCCGGACGCGGCTCGGTCGGCACGCTGACCACCCGCCCGCTCGGCGGCCACGAAGCCTGGTTCTCCTACACCGACAGCGTCACCCCCGCCGCGATCTACTCGTACGACGCCCTGACGGGTGAGACCACGCTCTGGTCCCCCGCACCCGGCGCCGCCCCGGCTGTCGAGGCCACCGCGACGCCGGTCCCCTTCATCTCGGCCGACGGCACCGCTCTCGAACTGCTCGTCATCGCAGGCCCCGGTGACGGGACCCCGCGGCCGACGATCCTCTACGGGTACGGCGGTTTCGGGCAGTCGCTCACCCCGACGTACTCGGCCTTCGCCCTGGCCTGGGTCGAGGCCGGCGGCGTCTTCGTCACGGCCACCCTGCGCGGCGGCGGCGAACGCGGCCAGGACTGGCACCGGGCCGGCATCCTCGACCAGAAGCAGAACGTCATCGACGACTTCCTCGCGGCGGCCGAGCACCTGATCGCCGAAGGCTGGACCACCCCGTCCCAGCTCGCGGTCTGCGGAGAATCCAATGGCGGCCTCCTGGTCGGCGCCGCCATCACCCAACGCCCGGACCTCTTCGCCGCCGCCGTCTGCTCAGCGCCACTGCTGGACATGGTCCGCTACGAGCTGACGGGCCTTGGCTCCCGTTGGGTCCCGGAGTTCGGCACAGCCTCAGACCCCTTGCAGTTCAAGACTTTGCTGAGCTACTCCCCTTACCACCAAGTCACAGACACCCAGTACCCTGCCGTACTCTTCACCACGTTCGCCAACGACACCCGCGTAGATCCCTTGCACGCAAGGAAGATGTGCGCCGCCCTCCAGCACGTGTCCAGCAACCCGGTGCTGCTGAGAACCGAAGCCGACTCCGGGCACGCCTCCGGTGGCGCGGGACAAGGCATCGCCCTGGCCGCCGACATGCTCGCGTTCCTCGACAGGCAGTTGCGATGAGTCTCGCCTTCGGCGACGTCGTCCGGCACGGTGGCAAGTGGCTGCCGGTGATCGGTCTGGCGTCGATCGGCGGCAGCTGCGTCGCGCTCGCGCTCCCGTCGGTCCTCGGCCACTCCGTCGACGCGATCGTCGCGGGCCACGGCTACGAACGGTGGTTCACGATCGCCGCCGTACTGGTTGCCGCAGGCATCATCTGCTCGCTGGTCGACGTCTTCGCCGGCACCGCCTCCGTCGCCGGTACGACGGCCTGGCTGCGCCACGGACTCGTCCAGCGAGTCGTCCGCGGCGGCCCCGAAGGCACGCGAGGCCACGAGAGCGGCGACCTCGTCAGCCGCGTCTCCGGCAACGCCGTCGACGCCGCCCAGGCCGGCCCGGCGCTGGTCAGCGCGGTCGCCGCGATCATCCCGCCGGCCGGCAGTCTCGTCCTGCTCGCCCTCATCGACCCGTGGCTCGCGGCGGCCTTCTTCGGCGGCGTCCTGCTCGTCATCGGCGTACTCCTGGTCTTCGCCCGCCGTACGGCGCAGATCAGCCTCGCGTACTCCGAAACCCAAGGCCAGCTGGCCGGCCGCCTCACCGAGGCGCTGACCGGCATCCGCACGATCCTCGCCGCCGGCACGACAGGCCGCGAAGAACGCCGCATCCTCACCCTCCTCCCCGAACTCCATCGGCATGGGCTGCTCACCTGGAAGGTCCTCGCCCGCTCGGGCGCCCAGGCCGCGATCGTCGGCCCGCTCGTCCTCGTCGCCGTCCTCGCCGTCGGCGGTCTGCAACTCGTCGACGGCCGCATCACCGCCGGCGAACTCTTCGCCGCCGGCCAGTACGCCGTACTCGGCGCCGGCCTCGGCAGCCTGACCGGTGTCATCGGCGAGATCGCCCGCGCCAAGGCCGGTGTCCGCCGCGCGAGCGAGATCTTCGCCATCGACTCGCTGCCGCACGGCACGCTTCCGCTCCCCGCCGGCCCCGGCAACCTGCGCTTCGAGGCCGTCACGGTCGTCGCCAACGACACCACCCTCCTGTACGACGTCAACCTCGACCTCCCCGGCGGCGCGACCGTCGCGGTGGTCGGCCCGAGCGGCGCCGGGAAGTCCGTGCTCGCCGCCGTCGCCGCGCGGTTGCGCGACCCGTCGTACGGGCAGGTGCTGCTCGACGGCGTACCGCTGCAGGCCGTCCACCGCCGGTCGCTGCGCAACGCGGTCGGCTGCGCCTTCGAACGCCCGACGCTGGTCGGCACGACGATCGGCGACGCGATCTCGCCGAATCCGCTCAGCACCGTCCGCACGCTCGCCGCCGCCCGCGCCACCCACGCCCACGACTTCATCAGCCGTCTCCCGCGCGGCTACCGCACTCCGTTGCCCGAGGCCCCTATGTCGGGCGGCGAACGCCAGCGCCTCGGCCTGGCCCGGGCCTGGTCGGCCAGCCGCCTGCTCGTCCTCGACGACGCGACCTCGAGCCTGGACACGGCGACCGAGATGCAGATCAGCCGCACCCTCACCGAGGACAAGCACCGCCGCACCCGCCTGATCGTCACCCACCGCCCGGCCACCGCGGCCCGCGCCGACCTGGTCGTCTGGCTCGACCACGGCGTGGTCCGCGCTACGGCCCGTCACCGCGACCTCTGGCACCTGTCGGAGTACCGCGAGGTCTTCGGATGAGCCACACGTCCGCCTCGGCTCCCGCCCGCGGAGTCGCCTCGTGAAGCGCGAGCTCGCCTACGGTGTCGCCGCTGTCCGCAACCGATCGGCTCTGCGGCTGGCGCTCTGGTCGATCCCCGAGATCCTCCCCACCGCCATCTACGGCGTCGCCGTCGCGAAAGCCACCGACAGCTTCCTGGCCGGCCACGCCTGGCAGGGCATCGCCTGGCTCGCCGGCCTGATCGTCACCGCCTGCGTCGGCGCGGCCGGCGCTCGCCAGGTCTACAGCCGCCTCGGCGAGCTGGTCGAACCCCTCCGCGACGACCTCGTACGCCGAGTCGTCGGCAGCGCCCTCCACACCGGCGACACCGCCGCCGTCGCCCGCCTCAACCGCCAGGTCGAGATCGTCCGCGACACCTTCGCGGGCCTGGTCCTGGTCGTTCGCAGCTTCGCCGTCACGCTCGTCGGCGTACTGGCCGGGCTGCTCTCCCTTGCTCCCGCGATCGCCGGGTTCGTCGTACCACCTTTCCTGCTGGGCTTTCTGGCCTCGCTCGCCGTCCTCGGCCTGGCCGCCGACCGCGTCCGTGCCTCCCTCCAGGCCGACGAGGACCTGGCCGCAGCGGCCGGCATGACCTTCAGCGGCGTCCGCGACATCACCGCGACCGGCTCGGAGGAGTTCGCCGAACACCTCACCGGCCGACCCATCGAAGCCCAGGCCAACGCCGAACGGGCCCTGGCCCGAGTCGCCGCCCTCCGCACCCTCTGCTTCGCCGTCGGCGGCTGGGCCCCACTCCTGATCCTCCTGGCCGCCGGCCCTTGGCTGGTCGGCCGCGGAATCTCCACCGGCACGCTCCTCGGCGGTCTCACCTACGTCCTGGTCAGCCTGCAACCCGCGCTGAACACCGTGATGAGCGCCCTCGGCGACAGCGGCCTCCGGTACGTCGTCACGCTCAGCCGCATTCTGTCCCTGCAGGCGCCCGAGGCAACCCGGCGTACGGCGACTCCGCTCACCTGCGAGGTCCACACCAGCGGCCTGACGTTCGCCTACGGTCCCGCGGCCGAGCCCGTCATCGAGGACCTGCACCTGGTCGTCCCCGAGGGCGAACACCTCGCCGTCGTCGGCCCGAGTGGCATCGGCAAGTCGACGCTGGCCGGACTGATCTGCGGGATGCTGCAGCCGACAGGCGGCCAGGTGCTGCTCGGCGGCGTACCGGCGCACACGGTGTCGGCCGACACCCGCGTACTGATCCCGCAGGAGGCCTACGTCTTCAGCGCGACCGTGATGGAGAACCTCAACTACCTGCTGCCCGACGCGACGCCGTCGGAGGTCCAGCAGGCGATCGACGCCGTCGGCTCCGGCGCGCTGGTCGACCGCATCGGCGGCCTCCAGGCGCAGGTCAAGCCGAACGAGCTCTCAGCCGGCGAGCGTCAGCTGATCGCCCTCACCCGCGCCTACCTGTCGCCCGCGGCCCTCGTCGTACTCGACGAAGCGACGTGTTTCCTCGATCCCGAGGCCGAGCGTCGTGCCGAGGAGGCGTTCGCGACCCGCGGTGGCACGCTGATCGTCATCGCCCACCGGATCACCTCGGCGCTGCGGGCCCAGAAGATCCTCGTGATGGACGGCAACCGCGCCGCGCTCGGCACGCACACCAGCCTGCTCAACACCTCGCCGCTCTACCAGGAGCTGCAGGGCCACTGGCACCCCACGGAAACCATCCCGGCGCCGCCGAGGTTTCAGATCCAGCCCGCGTCCTGAGCCTTCCTGATGGCCTCGATCCGGCTCCGGGCGCCGGTCTTCGCGAGGATCCGGGACAGGTAGTTGCGGACCGTGCCCGCGCTGAGGCTCAGCGTCCGCGCGACCTCCTGGGCGGTCGCGCCCGTCGTCACCTGCCGCAGCACCTCGCACTCACGATCCGTGAGCGGGTTGTCCCCGGCGCGCAGCGCGGCGACGGCCAGCCGTACGTCGACCACCGGCAGCCCCTTCGCGACGTCGCGGACGGCCTGGACGAACTGGTCGGTCGTCGCGTCGGTCGCGATCAGCCCGATCCGCGGCGCCTGCTTGACCAGCCCCATGCTGGTCGCGGCGATCGCCTCGTGGTCGACCAGGACCAGCACCCCGCGCCCGGTCAGCTTGCGGCACAGCTCCTCGATCCCGACCTTGCCGGGCAGCTGTGGATCGACCACCACGACGTGTGGACGCAGCCTCACCGAGGTCAGGACGTCGTCGGACCGGTCGAGCTCGGCCATCACGTCGAAGTCGGACTCCTTGGACAGCACCGCGGCCAGTGCTCCACGCACCAACGTGCCGCGGTGGCCGAGTACCACTCGGATCACCGCATGCCCCCATCAATCGTTTGCCTCAGCCACGAGCCCTCCCGGCCCGTGACTCCAACAACGAGCGAGTTGCTGCGATGACACGCACAGATCTTCACTTTCCCTCCTGGACAGCGCGGGAAAACCACCCTGCGGAACGCTTCCGGAGGGCGCGGAAACCGTTCTGTTGTTGGCCTTTCGGAACCTCAAGCGCAGAAAAAATCGGGGCAGATTGCCGGATTGCCCTTGCGTTCGGCCGCGCGGTCACGCACGATGGCTCGGTCGCGTCGTTATCTCGACGTGACCATTCGGACGCTGTCCCGTGACCGAACGGGGTCGTCCGGGTGCTTGTCCCCTGCACCCCCGGAAGGGAGTGGTACCTCACCAGACTGTGGAGCCCGGTACGGCGCCGGCAGTGACCGGCCGCCGACGATCCGAGTCTCACGCACAGGTGACGACCACCTTCGTCTCGCCGGCCGCCCCGCACTTGTGGCCCGCGAGGTTCTCGGGGAAGTGCGCACGCGGCTGAGTCGGCCGGGCAAGAAAGTTCACCATGCCCAGCTCATGAGGAGCAGATTCTGATGTCCAAAGCTCGACATGCCCGACCCCGGCGAAGTACCCGCCGGATCGTCCGGACCCTGTCCGTCGCCGGTCTCGGCGTCGGTATCACCGCGGCCGGCGCAGGCGCCGCGTTCGCGGCCGACTACAAGGTGAAGGCCGGGGACACCCTCTCCGAGATCGCGCAGGCCAACGGCGCCGACTGGCACCAGCTGGCCAAGCTGAACGGTCTCGACAACCCTGACCTGATCCTGATCGGCCAGACCCTGAAGCTCGACGGCGCGCCGAAGGCCACCGTCACCGAGCGCCGGTCGAAGGCCAAGCCGTCGACCGAACGGTCCGAGCGGACGAAGCCGGCCACCAAGTCCGAGCGCAAGACGCGGACCACCCGGTCGGAGACCCGCAAGCCCAGCAGCGGCTCGACGAACGTGTCGATGAGCGCGGCCTGGCGCAAGGTCGCGCAGTGCGAGTCGGGTGGCAACCCCCGGGCAGTGAACCCGTCGGGCAAGTACCACGGTCTGTTCCAGTTCGACCGCCAGACCTGGCGCAGCGTCGGTGGTTCCGGCGTCGCCTCCCAGGCCTCGGCCGCCGAGCAGCTGATGCGCGCCAAGAAGCTGTACGCCCAGCGCGGCGCCTCCCCGTGGCCGGAGTGCGGTCGCTACCTGCGCTGACCCCCTCAGTACAGAAGCTGTACGACGAACGGTGGTGCCGATCGCGGATCGGCACCACCGTTTCTCGTCGTCAGCGGGTCAGCACCAGCATCTCGTCGGCGCCCACCTGGAACTCGTACGGCACCTTCCGGATCTCGGCCCGGACGCCGTCCAGCTCCTCGAGCAGCTCCGGCAGGTACTCCACCGGCTCGCCCGCGCCCTGCTTCACCAGCGGGAAGATCCGCACCTCCGAGCGCGAGACCCGGATCAGCTCCTTCAGCGCCGCGAGGTGCCACGCGCGGTCGTACTTCTCGGCCCACGTGAACAGCAGGTGCGAGCTCAGCACCAGCTCGAACCGCTGGTCCGGGAACGGCAGCTCCGGGAGGCTGCCCGGGACGTACCGGTCCGGGGCCTCCGAGACGTCGGTGAGGAACCGGTCGGCGGCGTCGATCCGCAGCTCGTCGCGGCGCTCGGGCGATCCGTACCAGTGCCAGACGAAGCTCGCCGCGTGATGGTCCACGATCCCCGACCCGGCCGGCAGGCTGCGCCGTACGGTGTCGACCAGCTCGGCGGCCGGCAGCTCGTACGCCGGGTCGACCGCGACGGCATCGACCCCGCGGGCCGCGGCTTCGGCGGTGAACCCGGCACCGCCGGCGCAGCAGTCGAGCACGGACTCGGGGAGTTCGGTCAGATCGAACATCGCCTCGTACTCGGCGTACGAGCGTGATGTCACCAGCACGGGTCTACCTCTCGACGGCGGTCCTGTTCAGCCGGCGGTCGAGCAGCATCGCCCCGAACGCCAGAGCCAGGAACAGTAGCGCGACCAGCAGACAGTTCAGCAACACCTTTGTGTAGCCGAGATCGTCGGCGTTGACGAACGGGTACGGCCAGAAACCGATCGCCGCGCCGCGGATCAGCGTGAACACCAGCCAGAGCAGCGGATAGACGATCGACCAGCCGACAGTGCCCAGATCCGTCCGTCCACGCGGACCGAACAGCAGCCAGCCGAGCACGCCGAGGATCGGGGTGGTCGTGTGCAGCAGGAAGTTCGCCACCGAGGCCGCGCCGGTCAGGTCGGACAGCCCGGCCAGGGCGACGTGGTAGACGATCCCGGTCACCGCGATGCAGAGCACGCCGTTCAGCCGCAGCGTGCGGAACAACGTGGAGTCGCGGTCGGCGCCGAGCGCCAGCAGGAACGTCGTACCGCCGAGCAGCAGGTTCGACTGGATGGTGAAGTAGGCGAAGACATTGAACACGCGGTCCGGGTTGTCCGGGAAGAAGCCCTCGGACGAGGTGGCCGTGACGACCAGCTGAATGATGATCCCGGCGGTCACCGCCAGCGCCGTGACCGCCTGGAAGACCCGCCCCGCACCGGACTTCGTCATGACCGAAATCTACGGTGCCGGGGCGGGCTCGTGGGGGATGTCAGGCGTTGATCTTCTGCTGCGGTTCGGTCTCGGCGCCGTCCTTCACGTCCCCGCTGTAGCTGAACGCCACGATCCCGTCGATCACCAGGACGATGGTCCAGGGCCAGGCCGGGGCCAGCAGGGCGTCGTACCCCTGACCGGACAGCACGCCGAGGCCGAGCATCACGCCGCAGCCCACGGCATACGCGAGGAGGTGGCGGTACCAGCCCTGGCGCTCGAACCGCGCCTTCTCCCGGGTGCCCTTGGCCGGCTTGTACGGCCGGGGTGCGCCGGCCAGCTTGTGCGCGGCCCAGCCGTCGGCCCACTTGAGCGTGCGGTGCCCGAACCCGACGCTGACGCCGATGAAGATCGCGGCCAGCGAGTGCTTGAACGACGGCTCGCCGCCGGAGCGGATGTCGATCACGCTGGCGACCAGCAGGACCACGTCGACCAGCGGCACCGCGACGAGGAACGCCATGCCCAGCTTGGGCAGACGCAGCAGGTAGCGCGTTCCGAGGCCGACGGCCAGCAGGACCCAGAAGCCGATCTCACACGCGGCGATCACAGCGAGCAGCACGATCTTCCCCTCCGTTTATTTGGTACGGCTGTGTTTCTACGATCGACCATAACACAGATGTGCTAAAAAGGGTCCATGCCGAAAATCGTCGACCACGACGCCCGCCGCGAGGAGATCGCCCAGGCGCTGTGGCGCGTGGTCCGCCGGGACGGGATGCGGGCCGCCTCGGTCCGGACGGTCGCCGCCGAGGCCGGCTGGTCCGCCGGCGCCGTGCGCTACTACTTCCCCGACCAGGAAGGCCTGCTCCGCTTCGCGATGGACCTGGTCTCCAAGCGGGTGCAGGACCGGGTCGCCCAGCTCGAGCCGACCGGTACGCCGGTCGAGATCGTGCTGCGCTACCTCGAGGAAGTGATCCCGCTCGATCCGGAACGGCTGGCCGAGTTCGACGTCTGGCTGTCGTTCACCGCGCAGGCGCAGGCCGAGAGCGGCGTCGGCAACCTGCGTGAACTCCTCGGTCCAGCCAACGACGGCCTGCGCGGACTGTGCGGCTCACTGCTGACCCACCTGTCCACGGCCGGCCGGCTACGCCCCGGCCTCGACCTCGAACTGGAGACCGAGCGGCTGCACGCGCTGCTCGACGGGATCTCTTTCCACGTGACGCTTCAGCCCGAGGTGACCACCGCGGAGCGGGTCCGGCAGGTGCTGGCCGCGCACGTGCTCTCGCTGCAGCCCTGACGCCGTCTCACCTGCTGGCGGACTCCGGACAATCAGTGGTCGAGCCCTGACGAAACCCGTGTCCCGCGTGGCACCATCCACCCTATGCAGACCGAGGGGGTGATCGTCGTCAGCGGGATCATGGCGGCGGGCAAATCAACGGTCTCCCAACTGCTCGCCGAACGGTTCCAGTACGGCGTGCACCTGCGCGGCGAGGTGTTCCGGCGGATGATCGTCAGCGGCCAGGCCTCGGCCGAGGCGGACGACGGCGAAGAAGCGCAGAAGCAGCTGAAACTGCGGTACCGGCTGGCCTGTCAGGCCGCCGACGGTTACGCGCAGGCCGGGTTCACCGTCGTACTGCAGGACGTGGTGGTCGGCGAGCTGCTGCGGGAGTTCCTGGAGAGCATCCAGAGCCGGCCGCGCTACCTCGTCGTACTGACGCCGCGGCCGGACGTGATCTCGCACCGGCTCGGTGGGATGTCGGTCGACGAGCTCGACTACGAGCTGCACGCGTTCAGTCCGCGGCGGGGGTTGTGGCTGGACAACTCGGACCTCTCGCCGAACGAGACCGTCGACGCGATCCTCGGTCGGTTGGACGAAGCGCGGTTCGACTAGTCGCGGCTGTTACCCGGGCGTAAGTTGGCTGGATGGCAGCCACCGTGCGCAGGACCTCGTGCAACTTGTGTGAAGCCATCTGCGGTGTGCTCGTGACCGTCGAGGACGGCCGGGTCACCGACATCCGCGGCGACGAGTCCGATCCGCTGTCGCACGGGCACATCTGCCCGAAGGCCGTCGCGCTGAAGGACCTGCAGGAGGATCCCGATCGACTGACGACGCCGGTACGGCGTACGGCTTCTGGCTGGGAACCTATGGACTGGCCTGCGGCTCATGCGTTGGTCGCCGACCGGCTGCTGGCCATCCAGCGCGAGCATGGGCGGAACGCGGTCGGCGTGTACCTCGGCAACCCGAACGTGCACAGCCTCGGCGCGATGACCCACATGCCGACGGCGCTGCGGCTGCTGCGGACCAGGAATCGGTTCAGCGCGACGTCGGTGGACCAGCTGCCACACATGCTCGCGTCGTACCTGCTGTACGGGCACCAGCTGATGGTGCCGGTCGCGGACATCGACCGTACGTCGTACCTGCTGATGCTCGGCGCGAACCCGCTGGCGTCGAACGGGAGCATGATGACCGCGCCTGGTTTCGGGCGTCGGCTGCGCGAGCTGCGGCGGCGTGGTGGGCGCGTGGTCGTGATCGATCCGCGGCGGACGGAGACGGCGGCTGTCGCGGACGAGCATCATTTCGTGCGGCCGGGGACGGATGCGGCATTCCTGCTGGCGTTGATTCATCAGGTGATCGCGGACGGTCTGGCGCGACCGGCTTCTTATGTGGACGGACTCGATGCGGTGACCGCGGCCGTCTCCGAGTGGACGCCTGAGCGGGCCGCCGCCGCTACGGGGATTCCCGCTGAGGCGATTCGGCGGATCGCCGGTGAGTTCGCCGGAGCCGAGCGGGCTGCTTGCTACGGGCGGGTCGGGGTGTCGACGCAGCAGTTCGGCGCGGTGTGCCAGTGGGCCGTGCAGGTGCTGAACATCATCACCGGGAACCTCGATCGGCCTGGTGGCACGATGATTCCGCGCCCGGCGGTGGACACGCTGCGCGGGATCGGGCGCGGGCATGTCGGGGTGTGGAAGAGCCGGGTGCGCGGGCTGGCGGAGTTCGGTGGTGAGCTGCCGGCGTCGGCGATGGCCGAGGAGATGCTGACTCCGGGCGAGGGCCAGATCCGCGCGATGGTGACGATCGCGGGGAACCCGGTGCTGTCGACGCCGAACGGGCGGAAGCTCGACGAGGGGCTGGCGGGGCTGGAGTTCATGGTCGCGGTGGATCCGTACATCAACGAGACGACTCGGCACGCGGACGTGATCCTGCCACCGACGCCGCCGTTGGAACGGGATCACTACGACCTGGCCTTCCACCAGCTCGCCGTACGGAACACTGCGCGATGGAACTCCGCGGTGTTGCCGCGCTCCGAGTCCGCACGCCACGACTGGGAAATCTTCCGCGACCTCGGGCTGGAGCTGTTACGTCGTGCTCCTTTGTCCCGGCAGAAGTTGCTCGCGACCGCCCGACTGCGCCTGTCACCCGCACGAGTGGTCGACCTGGGCCTCCGGATCGGCCCCTACAAGCTGTCCTTGCGCAAGCTCCGCAAGTCCCCGGGCGGAATTGATCTCGGGCCACTGCAGCCGGCACTGCCCGGAGCCCTGTACACGAAGAACAAACGCATCGACCTCGCCCAGCCGGCCGTCTTCGACGACCTGCCCCGACTCGCCGCGCATTTGGTTGCCCTCAGCAACACCGATGAGCTGGTCCTGATCGGCCGGCGGCACCTGCGCAGCAACAACTCCTGGATGCACAACTCGGCCCGCCTGGTGAAGGGCAAGCCCCGGCACCAGCTCCTGATGCACCCGACCGACCTCGCGCGGCGTTCGCTGACCGACGGTGAGCTGGTCGAGGTCACCTCCGCCGCCGGCACCCTGTCCGTTGAAGTTGCCGCGAGCAACGACATGATGCCCGGCGTGGTGAGCCTCCCGCACGGCTTCGGCCACGGCCTCCCCGGCGTACGACTGACCGTCGCCGGCCGGGTCAAGGGCGCCTCGGTCAACGACGTCACCGACGACGCCGTCACGGATGCGCTGGGAGGAACCGCGGCGTTGAACGGCGTACCGGTGAAGGTGTCAGGAGCCAGGCGGTCCTGAGCTGTCCCGAATGACCAGGACCGGCGTGGAATAAAGGTGTGCGGCGGCGGGTGCGCCGTCGAGCAGACCGAACAGCCGCTTCGCCACCTCCGCGCCGTACGCGACGATGTTGTGGCTCATCGCGGTCAGCGTCGGGTGCGTCAGCCGGCACAACGCCGAGTCGTCCCAGGCCACCAGCGTCACGTCGTCGGGCGACTTGAGCCCGAGCCCGTTGACCACCGACAACCCGGCGACCGCCATCAGGTCGTTGTCGTAGATGATCGCGGTCGGCCGCTTCTCGGCGGTCATCAGTTCGCGCGTCGCCGCGGCACCTTCCTCACCGGAGAAGTCGGTGTGCCGAATCCGCAGCTGCACGCCGAGCCGCCGCCCGACCGCGGCGTACGCCTGATCCCGGATCCACACGTGCCCGTGCTCCGGCGGCCCCGCGACCCGCGCGATCACCTTGTGCCCCAGGGATGCGACGTGCTCCAAGGCAGCGTTCATCGCCGATCGCCCATCGGTCCACACCGACGTCAACCCGTCGGCCAGCACCGGATCCCCCACGATCACCGCGGGCAGCTCCAACTTCCGCAGCAACGCGATCCGCGGATCATCCACCCGCAGATCCACCACGATCACGCCATCCACCCGGCGCTCAGCGGCCCACTTCCGATAGGTGGCCATCTCCTCCTGCAGATCAGGCACCACCTGCAGAGCCAGCGCATAGGACTTCTCCCCCAGCACCGACTCAACCCCACCCACGAACCCCATATAGAACGGCTCTTCACTCAACGTCTTCGCAGTCCGAGCCAGCACCAGCCCGAACGTCTCACTCCGTGCCGCCGACAGCTGCCGAGCAGCCCGATTAGGCACCCACTCCAGTTCCTCGGCCACCTTCAGCACCCGAGCCCGAGTAGCCTCCGAAACCCCCGGCTGGTTGTTCAACGCATAAGAAACCGCACCCTTGGAGACCCCGGCCCGTCGAGCAATCTCCTTGATGGTCACACGGCCCACGACGAGCCTCCTTCGAACGGGCGGACCGAACCGTGACGGGCGGCTCGGCAGACCCACATTCTGCGCCGCCCCCCACTGTCTGTCTGCAGGTAACCGCATTCCATCACCCACAGCAACCATTTGATCAAACCCAGAGCCACCCCACGACCACCCACAGACACAGCCCCAACAAGCCAGAGCAACAACCCAAAAGACAGCTCAAAGACAAGAGATCGAGTCGGACCACCGCAGTGGCGTACGCAGGCGCCCCGCCTCAGGTTGCCGGGCCAGGGGTTACGACAACCCACTTCCGCCCGACTAACGTTGCGCCATGGATCTGCCGGAGGCCGCCACTCACCTGTCCGAGGTCTTCCCGTGGGTGCGCTCGCTTCCCCCCGACGACCAACTCACATTTCTCCGCGAGTTCGTCGACGTCCTGAGCGCCGGCGCCGAGGCCAACTCCCTCACCCCCGTGCTCCAGACGATCACCGAGTGGCGCAACACCGCCCAGATCCACGCCGACCCCGAACTGCTGGACATCCTGCGCGCCAATCATCCGGCGTCCACCGAATGATTATGGCGACAGTCGCCACCGACGCTTCGAGGCTCGCACCCCACGCAACTTAGGCACGAAGGGCTCGCGGCAGCGGCGTCTTGCCGTCGAGCTGTGCTGATGCGAGGGTCGAGCTCCCCGGCCATCCCAGGCCGGAGTACGGAGGAACTGCGCATGGGCGCCTGCGTGATCCGCACGAGATTGCCGAACTCCTCGATGGCAGCTTCTTGCCCAGAGCTTCCATGCGCGGGGAACGAGTGCGCCGCCAACGACGTCGAACCGTGATGGCAGATCAATCCGAGATTGAAGCGCTGGCAGCTCTGTACGCAGCGGAGCGTGCTGACGCGAGCGGCTTGTCCGGCATGGCGATCAACGTTCTCGCGATGGGACTCGCCTACATTGCGGCGACGCTCGCGCTGCTGACCGCCGACTCACCGAAGGTAGTCGAAGACGCGGCCTGGGTCTGGGTGTTACTGCTGTCCCCCATGCCGGTCCTGCTGCTAGGGGCTCACTGGCTGAGCTTGACGGTAGCGACCGGTACTCGCGCTCAATCGGCCCTGGCTCTCGAGGGCCGGCTACTTCAGCACATCCGGCACAGCGACGGCAGTGACAAGACGGTGCCGAATGCCTACAGCGTCGGGGTGAAGGCGTCAGAGCCGATCCTCAACGCGCATGTCGCCAGCTGGGCCGTCAAGCCCGGTATCGCGCTGCCTTTCATCGGTCTCTTCTTCCTCGTGGTAGGTCATGTCGCCGTGATGGTCTACCGCGCTGATCAGGTGTCGAAGATCGGTGTCTGGCCACCTGTCGTCGCCGCAATCCTGTACACCGGGCTGCTCGCGATCCTGATCACGATGGCGATTTCGCTCAACCGCAAGCACAAGACGGACACCACGGCCGCTCAAGCAACCTGGAGCGCCGCGACCGGACTTCCGGAGAAGCCGGCGAACAACGCGTAGGTGGTGCCATGAAGCCACCCGGCACCAACGCCCAGACATGCAGCGACCTTCATGACCTTTGAGCGAGACCGCGCCTGACGGAGCCTCACCGACAGCAACCACAGGCGACCTGAGGCGGGGCACCTCGGTCACCACAGCGAGCGCACCGTCCCTATTTCTTCTCTTCTTGTCTTCTGTCTTGTTCTTGGCTCTTCGGTTTGCCCTGTCTCTCCCTTCGTCCTTCTCCTTACCCGTCTCCCTGATTGCTGCCTTCTCTCCCCGTCCGTTCCTTGGGAAGCGTTTGCCGGTGGTGACCAGTGGGTGGTTCGACTCTGGTCCGGGAGGGGAGTCTTGGGATAGTCTGCCGACGGTACTTAACCGGTTCGGTCAAGCATGCCGAGGGGTCTCTGGGCAGCGGAGGCGTCGAGGCGACGAGGAGAGAAGAATGGTCGCAGTGGACAACCTGTCCCTCCAGCTCTACACCGTGCGGTACAAGCTGGAGGAGGACTTCGACGCCGCCCTGGCCCGGATCGCCGAGATCGGCTACACCAAGGTGGAGCCGTTCGGTCTGGTGAATCTGGCCGCCCAGCTGGCCGACGCGCTGCCCAAGTACGGTCTGTCGGCGCCGAGCACGCACGCGGGGCTGCTGCGTGACGAGAGCGGCCCGATCTTCGAGGCCGCCAAGCAGCTGGGCATCGGCACGGTCATCGACCCGCACACGGACCCGGCGCGCTGGCAGTCGGTGGACGACATCAAGGTGATCGCCGAGGGCCTGAACGCCGCCGCCAAGGAAGGTGCCGAGCACGGCATCACGGTGGGTTACCACAACCACCACTTCGAGCTCGAGTCGGTGATCGACGGGGTGCACGCCCTGGAGATCCTGGCCGACAACCTGTCCGACGAGGTCATCCTCGAGGTCGACACGTACTGGGCCGCCGTCGGCGGTGCCGACGTACCGGCGCTGCTCGGCCGGCTTGGTGACCGGGTGAAGGCGCTGCACGTCAAGGACGGCGACGGCACCCTGGACAACAAGGCGCAGGTCGCGGTCGGCGACGGCACGATCGCCGTCAACGACATCCTGGCCGCGGCGCCGACGGCGCTGCGCGTGGTCGAGCTCGACGACTTCACCGGTGAGATCTTCGACGCCGTCGAGGGCAGCTTCCGCTGGCTCACCGGGCAGGACCAGGCATGAGCCCGGTCGGCGTAGGCGTCATCGGCGCCGGCGTCATCTCGGACGCCTACATCAAGAGCATGCAGAGCTTCCCGGACCTGCGGGTCGTCGCGATCGGCGACCTGCGCCCGGAGGCCGCCAAGGCGAAGGCCGAGGAGTACGGGATCGCGGCGCACGGCGGCCCCGAGGCCGTGCTGAACAACGCCGACGTCGAGATCGTCGTCAACCTGACCATCCCGGTCGCGCACGTCGAGGTCGCCCTGGCGGCGATCGCGGCGGGCAAGCACGTGTGGAGCGAGAAGCCGTTCTCGCTCGACCAGGAGAGCGGCCTCAAGCTGCTCGCCACCGCCCAGGACGCCGGGCTGCGGCTCGGCTGCGCACCCGACACCATCCTGGGACCGGGTCTTCAGCAGTCGCGCCGGATCATCGCCAACGGTGACATCGGTACGCCGTTGACGGCGCTCACGCTGATGCAGTCCCCCGGCCCGGAGTCCTGGCACCCGAACCCGGCGTTCCTGTTCCAGGAAGGCGCCGGCCCGCTGTGGGACATCGGCCCGTACTACCTCACCACGCTGGTGCAGCTGTTCGGCCCGGTCGCGGCGGTCGCGGGGCTGGGCTCGAAGTCGCGGGAGAAGCGCACGATCGGGTCGGGCCCGCTGGCCGGGACCGACTTCGACGTGACGGTTCCGACGCACGTCAGCGCGATCGCGCGGTTCGAGTCGGGGCAGTCGTCGCAGAGCATCTTCAGCTTCGACTCCCCGCTGCCGCGGGCCGGGTTCGTCGAGATCACCGGATCCGAGGCGACGCTCGCCGTACCGGACCCGAACCGCTTCGACGGTGAGATCAAGATCCGCCGTCGCGGTGGGGACGACTGGGAGACGGTCGCGACCACCGAGGCGACGGCCGAGCGCGGTACCGGCGTACTGGAAATGGCTCGGGCGATCCGCGCCGACCGGCCGCACCGCGCCACCGGTGCGCTGGCGTTCCACATCGTCGACGTGATGGCCTCCATCACCGAGTCGATCGACACCGGCGCGTTCGTGGACGTGACCAGCACAGTCGAGCTCGCTCCGGTCCTGCCGGACGACTGGGACGTGAACGCGGCCACCCTGTAATGACGGACAACCTCCTGGACCCCCGGCGGACCATCGTGTTCGCCGGGGACTCCGTCACCGATTGCGGCCGGCGCACCGATCCGGCCGGTCTGGGCGACGGCTACGTGAAGTTCCTGTACGACGCCCTGCCGGGCCCCCGGATCGTGAACGCCGGGATCAGCGGCCACCGCGCCGTCGACCTGGTCGCGCGCTGGGAGACCGACGTACTGGCTCACACCCCTGACCTGGTGTCGATCCTGATCGGGATCAACGACACCTGGCGGCGGTACGACGAGGACGACGCGACCTCGGCGGAGTCGTTCGAGGCGTCGTACCGCAAGCTCCTCGACCCTCTGCGGCAGACCCGGCTGGTGCTGGTCGAGCCGTTCCTCGTCCCGGTGGACGACGAGCAGCACGGCTGGCGCGAGGACCTGGACCCCAAGCTTGAGGTCGTCCGCAGACTGGCGGCCGAGTACGGCGCCCTGCTGGTCCCCGCCGACGTCGAGTTCAACGCCCTCGCCGCCGAGGTCGGACCGGAGACGCTCGCCGACGACGGCGTGCACCCGACGGCCGCGGGCCACCGCCTGCTGGCCGATCTCTGGCAGCGCACTGTCTTTTCCTGAAGTACCGACCTACGATTACTTGAGTCGGTTAAGTAACTCCTGAAAGAGACCCCTCGTGAACCTGGTATCCCCTCGCCATGTCCCGCTCACCACCGCCGGTGGCGCCGCGTGGACCGTGCGCGCCGTCGACGGTCCGGTGCCCGACAAGCACAGCGCGATCCTGGCCGCGCCGATCGCCGCGACCGTGCCGGGTGAGGTGCACACCGACCTGCTGGCGGCCGACGTCATCCCCGACCCGTTCGACGGGGACAACGAGGGCAAGCTGCACTGGATCGGCCGGACCACCTGGAGCTACCGGACCGAGTTCGACTGGGCACCCGACGGCCACGCCGTCCAGGAACTCGTTGCCGAGGGCCTCGACACCGCGGCGACCGTCTCGCTCAACGGCACCGAGATCGCCAGGACCTGGAACCAGCACCGCTCGTACCGGTTCGACGTCACCGCGCTGCTGGTTGCTGGTAGCAACGAACTGGTGATCGAGTTCGCCGGCCCGGCCGACACCGCGGACCAGCTGGCCGAGCAGCTCGGGCTCTGGCCGCACACGAACCTGCACCCGTACAACGCGATCCGCAAGATGGCCAGCAACTTCGGCTGGGACTGGGGGCCGGACGTCGCGACGGTCGGCGTCTGGAAGCCGATCCGGATCGAGTCCTGGACCGGTGTCCGGATCGACTCGGTCCGGCCGCTGGCCGGGCTGGACGGCGCCGACGGCGTACTGGACGCCAAGGTCGCGCTGGCGTGGTCCGACGGCTTCACCGACGACGCGACGATCACCGTCGAGGTCGGCGGGACGACGACCGAGATGACCGTTGCCGCCGGCACCGAAGAAGCGGGGGTCTCGGCAACGATCGCCGACGTCGACCGCTGGTGGCCGCGCGGGCACGGCGAGCAGCCCCTGTACGACGTGACGGTGGCTGTGAAAGCCGGTGAGCAGACCGACGGCTGGACCGGCCGGGTCGGCTTCCGCACGATCACGATGGACGTCGCCCCGGACGAGCACGGCGGTCCGTTCGTGCTGTCGGTGAACGGCAAGCCGGTCTTCGTCCGCGGCGCGAACTGGATCCCGGACGACGCGTTCGTCACCCGGCTCGACCGGTCGACGTACGAGCGCAGCATCACCGACGCGGTCGACGCCGACATGAACCTGCTCCGGGTCTGGGGCGGCGGCATCTACGAGACCGACGACTTCTACGACGTCTGCGACGAGCTCGGCATCCTGGTCTGGCAGGACTTCCTGTTCGCCTGCGCGGCGTACTCCGAGGAGGAGCCGCTCCGCAGCGAGGTCGAGGCCGAGGCGCGCCAGGCCGTCACCCGGCTGAGCCGGCACGCCAGCCTCGCGGTCTGGAACGGCAACAACGAGAACATCTGGGGCTACGTCGAGTGGGGCTGGCGGCAGCCGCTCGGCGGGCGGACGTGGGGCGAGGGCTACTACTTCGACCTGCTGCCGAAGATCGTCGCGGAGCTCGACCCGCGGACGCCGTACTCGCAGGGCAGCCCGTACTCCTACGACCACTTCATCCACCCGAACGACGAGCGCAACGGCACCATGCACGTCTGGGACGTGTGGAACCAGGTCGACTACTCGACGTACCGCAAGTACAAGCCGCGGTTCGTGTCGGAGTTCGGCTTCCAGGGGCCACCGGCCTGGTCGACGTTGACCTCGGTCGTGCACGACCAGCCGCTCGACCCGTACGGCGAGCAGATGCTCGTGCACCAGAAGGCGTTCGAGGGCAATCTCAAGCTGGAGCGCGGGCTCGGCGACCACCTGCCGATGTGGAAGGACATCGACGACTGGCACTGGACCACGCAGCTCAACCAGGCCAGGGCCGTTGCCTACGGCGTCGAGTACTGGCGCAGCCTGTTCCCGCTCAACACCGGCACGATCGTGTGGCAGCTGAACGACAACTGGCCGGTGATCTCCTGGGCCGCGGTCGATGGGCACGGGCACCGCAAGCCGCTCTGGTTCGCGCTGAAGCACGCGTACGCCGACCGCCTGCTGACCGTCCAGCCGCGCGAGGACGGGCTGGTCGTTGCCGGGCACAACGACACGGACGAGGCCTGGTCGACATCGATCACGGTCGCTCGGCGGAGCACTTCCGCCGGCGGGACGGTGCTGGCACAGGAGACGTTCGCGCTCGAGGTCGGCCCGCGGTCCGCGGTGCTGAACTCGCTGCCGGAGTCGATCACCAAGGCGGGCTCCGAGACCACGGAGTACATCGAGGTGCGCGGTGCGGACGGTAGTGCGGCGTACTGGTACTTCGTCGAGGACACCTCGCTGCAGCTGGCCGGCGACGCCTACACGGCTTCGGTCGCGGCTGTCGACGGTGGTTACGACGTGACGGTCACGGCAACGGCGCTGGCCAAGGACCTGGCGCTCTTCCCGGACCGCCTCGACCCGGCGGCGAAGGTCGACTCGTGCCTGATCACCCTGTCCGCGGGCGACTCCCACACCTTCCACGTCACCGGCGCCGCCGCGCCGGCCGAGGTCGGCGTACCGGTCCTGCGCTCGGCCAACGACCTGGTGGCTTGAGTCTCCCCTGGGTGGAGACCGCACAGTTGAGGGCATGACCTACTCGATCGGCGAACTGTCCCGGCGGACGGGCTTGAGTGTGAAGACCATCCGCTTCTACTCCGATCAAGGGGTCGTGCCCTCGACCCGCTCCCCCGCGGGCTATCGCCAGTACGACGCGGAGGCGCTGGCCCGGCTCGAGCTCGTCCGCACTCTCCGCGACCTCGGCCTGCCGTTGGCGACGATCCAGCAGGTGCTGGACCGGGAAGTGGCACTGACCGAGGTCCTCGCCACCGAGGCCGAGGCCCTGGAGGTGCAGATCCGCAGCCTCCGGCTCCGGCAGGCGGTCGTGCGGGCCGGCCTGCAGCCGCCGCTGACGGCGACCGAGGAGTGCTCACCGCTGCGGCTCGCCGAGCTGCAGCGGCTGGCTGATCTGCCCGCCGCAGGGCGGACGGCGCTGGTCGACGAGTTCCTGGGCTCCGTCTTCGAGGAGGACCGGCCGGTGTTCGCGGCAGCTCGGCGGTCGATGGTGCCGGAGCTGCCGGAGCCAGCCACGGTGGAGCAGCTCGAGGCCTGGGTGCAGCTGGCCGAGCTGGCACAGGACGCCGGGTTCCGGAAGTTGATGCGGGACCTGGTCGACGGCTACACCGACAACGGGCTTCGACCGGACGAGATCGCCCACGTACGACGAGTGGCCGGCCCGGCGGTGGATCTCGATCCGACGTCGGCAGAAGCCGCCCAGTACGTGGCGGCCGTCGGCGCGGTGGACGTCGACCGACTCGCGCTGGCAGCGGACGCACGCCGGGAGACCTACTTCGAGCTGCTTGCCGTGATCAACGGCTGGCCCGCTCCGGACAACACCGCCGCGGTTCTGCGCTGGTACCTGGAGGCAGTGACCGTCCGGTGACGCATACTCGTGTCCTGTGACTGGGGCACGGGGATGGTTGTTGGTTGCGTTGTGTGCGGTGCTCGTCGGTTGTGGGGATGCCCAACCAGCAGCAACGCCAACACCAACACCGGCCACCACGTCAGCAAAGCCGACGCCGAGGCCCACCACTCCCAAGCCGACGCCGACCACCAGGCCCGGTGAGTCCCACGAGACCAACCTGATGCCGATCGTGCAGCACGGTCCGCGGGCCAAGCCGCGGATCGCGCTCACCTTCGACGCGGACCTGACCACCGCGATGCGCCGCCGCCTCACCAACGGCAAGGTCACGTCGTACTACAACGACGCCCTCTTCGAGCACCTCCGAGACCTCAAGGTCCCGGCGACGCTGTTCCTCACCGGCCTGTGGATGGAGCAGTACCCGGACCGCACCCGCGAGCTCGCCGCCGACCCGCTCTTCGAGCTCGGCACCCACACCTACGACCACCGGGCCTTCACCAAGCACTGCTACACGCTCGGCACGGTCGCGAAGCCCGACATGCTCACCGACGTACGCCGGGCCGTCACGATCCTCGACAAGCTCGACCCGCACGCGACCCGGTGGTTCCGTTTCCCCGGCGGCTGCTACGACGGTACGGCGCTGCACGAGCTGGCCCCGGCCGGTGTCACCGCGGTCGGCCTCGACGTACCGGGCGCGGACGGCTTCGCCAAGTCCCCGCAACGCATCGTGAAGCAGGTCGTCCACAACGCGCAGAACGGCTCGATCGTCGTCCTGCACATGCACGGCGGCGACAACGCGCCGTACACGGACGAGGCCATCGTCCCGATCGTCGCCGCACTTCGCGCGAAGGGCTACGAATTCGTCACCGTGACGGAACTGATGAAGCCCTGAGCACGTCAGAACGTGCAGTCAGTTGAGCGCGGACCCGGCCGGGGTGGCACTCTGGGCTGACGACAAGGACCGGCAACCAGAGGGTGGGCACTGTGACGACGACGGAGTCGCGGTCACGCGGCCGCAACCTGCGCCGTGACGCCCTGGGCGTCGGAGCCGGTACGGCGATCGGCGTCTCGTCCACCGCACCGGCGTACTCGCTGGCTGTGTCGGTCGGACTGCTCGCCGCGTACACCGGCGCCGCCGCACCGATCGTGCTGGCCGTCAGCGCCGTACCGGTCGTGCTGGTCGCGCTCTGCTTCCGTGAGCTCAACCAGGCCGAGCCTGACTGCGGTACGACGTTCCCGTGGACCGAGAAGGCTTTCGGACTCGGTGTGGGCCGCATGGTCGGCTGGACCACGGTCATGGCCTGCGTGCTGGTGATGAGCAACCTGGCGCAGGTCGCCTCGGTCTACACCTACGCACTGCTCGGTCTGGACGGCGCGGAGAACTCCCGCCTCGCCCAGGCCGCACTGGGCACAGTGTTCATCCTGGTGATGGCACTGCTCGCCTACCGCGGTGTCCGCGTTGCCGCAGGTACCCAGCTGCTGCTCCTGTCGATCGAGCTGGTCGCACTGCTCTGGTTCGTCGTCGGAGCGTTCCGCGAGGCCGGCGGACTCAGCATCCCGGCCTTCTCCGACACCGGTCAGGGCCACTGGGCGGCCGGCGTACTGGTCGCGGTGTTCCTCTACTGGGGCTGGGACTCGTCGTTCAGCGTCAACGAGGAGTCCCGCAACCCGCGCAGCACTCCGGCGATCGCCGCACTGGTCTCCAACGGCATCCTGGTCGTCCTGTACGTCGTGGTGGCCTGGGCGGCCGTCGCGTACGC
The DNA here is from genome assembly GCA_049998015.1 of Kribbella sp. cmx-5-2. GTDB lineage: Bacteria > Actinomycetota > Actinomycetes > Propionibacteriales > Kribbellaceae > Kribbella. The sequence goes on along the minus strand of JAEBEC010000003.1, from coordinate 637,900 downwards.
CGGGACCGGCCAGCTGGCCGGCATCGCCGACGACGACTTCCTCGCCGTACTGGGTGAGGACCTGCTCGGTACGGCGGGCGGCAAGCTGCTGATCGCCGCCGTACTGGTCTCAGCACTCGCCTCCACCCAGACGACGATCCTGCCGACCGCCCGGACGATGCTGTCGATGGCCCGCCGCGACGCGTTCCCCGGCCGGTTCGCCCGGATCTCCAAGCGGTACCACACGCCGAGCGTCTCGACCTGGGTGTTCGCGACGGCCAGCGTGCTGATCTACGTGACGCTCGTGCTCACCTCGGACGCCGTACTGGCCGACTCCGTCGCCGCGGTGTCCATCCTGGTCTCGCTGTACTACGTGGCGACCGCGCTGGCCGTCCCGTTCTACTTCAAGGGCCAGCTCCAGGGCCGGGTCGTGCAGCGGCTGGTGGTGCCCGCGCTGGCCGTCCTGTCGTTCGTGACCGTGCTGGTGCTGGCGGTGGCCGACGTGGGTACCGGCCCCCTGGTTGTGGTGGGTGTGACGATGGTGGTGGGCGCGGCGGTGATGTTCTCGATGAAGCCGCCCGCCGAAGGGGAGGGACGACGATGAGCGACCGCCGGATGCGCAGTGTGGGCATCACGCTCGGCCTGACCGCGCTGGTCGCGGCCTCGCTGACCGGGTGCTCCAACGACGACGATCAGCCGGAGTACGCCGCGATCTGTGTCGACCCGCAGACCGAGCAGCGCACCGACGACACCAACTGCAAGGACGAGCGCGAGTACCACGGGTCCGGGGCCGGGTTCTTCTGGTTCTACATGGCTACGCGCGGCGGCGGGCTGGTCCCACCGATCGGCGGCCGGTACAACACCGGCCAGGGGACGTACACGATCCCCAGGACCAGCTCGACCGGCGGCTCCAGCAGCCCGACGATCAAGCGCGGCGGACTGGACACCAAGGGCGGCGACATCGGCACGATCTCGCGCGGCGGCTTCGGCAAATCGGGCAAGGGGAGCTCTGGCGGCTGATGTGGCGGCACTCGATCAAGCCCCGCCCGGACTGGCGGGACAAGGTCGTCGAGCAGGGTCTGGTCTTCCCGATGACCGACATGCCGGACGGCACCGAACGTCCGTACTGGAACGAGAGCGCCTGGTACGAGGTGACCATGGACGAGGTCCTGCACCTCGAGGAGGTCACCGAGGAGCTCTACGCGATGTGCAAGCACGCCGCCGCGGTGATGGCGGCCGGCGACCGGTTCAGTGACGCCCAGCTCGGGCTCGCGCCCGGCACGCTGCCGCTGGTGCAGGAGTCGCTGAAGCGCGACGACCTGTCCGTGTACGCGCGGTTCGACCTGGTGTGGAACGGGGTCGAGCCGAAGATGCTCGAGATCAACGGCGACACCCCGACCGGGCTGCTGGAGTCCGCGGTGATCCAGTGGAACTGGCTGGAGGAGATCTTCCCCGACGCCGACCAGTGGAACTCCGTACACGACCGGCTGGTGAAGTGGTGGGGCGACCAGCGCGCGGCCGGCCGGTTCCCGGGCAACGAGGCGCACTTCTTCAACTCCGGCGCGGAGACCACCGGCGAGGAGGCGATGACGGTCGCGTACCTGCGCGACACCGCCGCGATGGCCGGGCTGGCGACGTACGGGCACGAGATCGAGGACCTGGGCTGGGAGTCGGCCCAGCGCGCGTTCGTCGACTGGGGCGGGCGGCCGATCCGGACCGCGTTCAAGCTCTACCCGTGGGAGGACATGCTCGACGACGAGTTCGGGCGGTACCTGCTGGCCGGGATGGAGCGCGAGCCGGTGCAGTGGATCGAGCCGATCTGGAAGACGATGCTGTCCACGAAGGCGATCCTGCCGATCCTGTGGGAGCTGTACCCGGACCACCCGAACCTGCTGCCGGCGTACTTCGACGGCCCCGGCGACCTGCTCGAGTGGGTGGCCAAGCCGCTGCACGGGCGCGAGGGCAGCAACATCCGGATCCACACCATCGGCGGCGACGACCACGTGCACGACGGGCCGTACGACACCGACTCGATGGTGTACCAGGAGTGGAGCCCGCTGCCGTCGTACGAGGGGAACCGGGCGGTGATCGGCAGCTGGATCGTCGACGGCGCCGCGGCCGGGATGATGGTCCGCGAGTCCGACGGCCCGATCACCGACTACTACGCCCGCTTCGTCCCGCACGCGATCGGCACGTCGCCGCGACCCGACGACGACACCATCAAGCAGTGGCTGACGGAGTAGTCAGTCCAGGTTCACCGCGACGTACTTGACCTCGAGGTACTCGTCGATGCCGACGGTGCCGCCCTCGCGGCCGAGGCCGGACTGCTTGACGCCGCCGAACGGCGCGGCCGGGTTGGAGACGATGCCCTGGTTGAGGCCGATCATGCCGGTCTCGAGCCGCTCCGAGACGCGCAGCGCCCGGGCGAGGTCCTTGGTGAACAGGTACGAGACCAGGCCGAACTCGGTGTCGTTGGCCATCGCGACCGCCTCGTCCTCGGTCTCGAAGGCGGTCAGCGGCGCGACCGGGCCGAAGATCTCCTCCTTCTGCAGACGGGCACTCTTCGGTACGTCGGTGAGCACGGTCGGCGGGTAGAAGTACCCCTTGCCCTCGGCAACATTCGCGCCGGTGAGCACACGGGCGCCCTGCTGGACGGCGTCCTCGACCAGGTCCTTGACCTTGTCGCGCTGCTTGGCGTCGATCAGCGGGCCGACCTGGACGCCGTCCTCGGTGCCGCGGCCGACCTTGAGCGCGGCCATCTTCTCGGTCAGCTTGGTGGCGAAGGCTTCGAGCACCGACGACTGCACGTAGATCCGGTTGGCCGCCGTACAGGCCTCGCCGCCGTTGCGCATCTTGGCCAGCATCGCGCCCTCGACCGCCTGGTCCAGGTCGGCGTCCTCGAAGACGAGGAACGGCGCGTTGCCGCCGAGCTCCATGCTCGTCTTCAGCACCTGCTCGGCGGACTGCTCGATCAGCTTCTGGCCGACCGGTGTCGACCCGGTGAAGGACAGCTTGCGCGCCCGCGGGTCGCGGATCAGCGGCTCCATCACGCCGCCGGAGTCGCTGGTGGTGACGACATTGAGTACGCCGGCCGGCAGCCCGGCCTCGGTCATCAGTTCGGCCAGCTTCAGCATCGACAGCGGGGTCTGCGCGGCGGGCTTGATCACCATCGTGCAGCCGGCGGCGACCGCCGGGCCGATCTTGCGAGCGCCCATCGCGGCCGGGAAGTTCCACGGCGTGATCAGCAGGCACGGCCCGACCGGCTGGCGCATCACCAGGAACCGGCCCTGCCCGTTCGGCGCGATCTGGTAGCCGCCGTCGATCCGCACGGCCTCCTCGGCGAACCAGCGGAAGAACTCCGCGGCGTACGCGATCTCGCCCTTGGACTCCGCGACCGGCTTGCCCATCTCGAGCGTCATCAGCAGCGCCAGCTCGTCGGCGCGCTCGGTCATCAGCTCGTACGTACGGCGCAGGATCTCGCCCCGCTCGCGCGGCGCGGTGGCCGCCCACTCGGCCTGGGCGGCAACCGCCGCGTCGAGCGCGGCCAGCCCGTCGGCCGGGGACGCGTCAGCGACCTCGACCAGCGTCGTACCGGTGGAGGGGTCCTCGACGGCGAGCGTCTTGCCGCCGCCGGCCGCTCGCCACTTGCCGCCGATGAACAACTCGGTCGGACACTGCTGGACGACATCCTGCTCGCGCGACATGTTCTGCCTTTCCATAAGTGGGGCAGTACCCACTTTAGGCAGTTGCTACGAAGTGCGGTGCCGAGCGCGGCACCGTGCGGATGGCCCGGGTCAGGGCCGCCGCGACCGTGCGGAGGATCGACGAGCGCACCAGGCCGTCGTACGCCAAGGGCGCGAGCATGATCTCGGCCGCACCGGTCCCGGCCGCCAGCTTGGCCAGTCCGGCCGCGACGGTCGAGCGGGAGCCGACGATGTGGCCCGGGTCGTCCAGGAGCCGCTCGGCCCGGCCGCGCTCGCGTCCGGTGATCGGGGGCTCCAGCAGCTCGAGCAGCTCGGCCGGAGTGGCTCGCGGCGAGGCAGCGGCCAGCCGGTGCTTCACCCGCACGTACTCGGCCAGCCGGTTGAGCGCCTCTTCGTCGGTGTCCGCGGCAACGACTCCGACCGACACCCCCAGGTAGGGCTTGCCGGTAGGACCGGTCGGCTCGAAGGTGTCCCGGTACGCCGCAGCGGCCACCACGGTGGTCTCCGACGCGGTCAGGAAGATCGGCAGCCCTCGTACCGCGGCCAACTGCGCCGTGGCCGGCCGGTTCGCCAAGACGAACACGGGCGGCGGCAACCCGGCCAGCGTGAGGCGGACGTCCCCTACCGGGGTCCGTCCGGGCAGTCCGTCACGCAGGAACCGGCACAGCTCGTCCAGGCGCTGCGGGAAGGTCTCCCGCGCGTCACCGGACCAGCCGAGAGCAGCCGCGGTACAAGGAGCCGACACGCTGCCTTCGCTGACCCCGAGGTCGATCCGGCTCGGGTACGCCGCGGCGAGCGCGGCGAACTGCTCGGCGATCAGCAGCGGCCTGTGGTTGCCCAGCAGGACTCCCCCGGAGCCCAGCCGGATCCTGTCCGTCCGAGCAGCCAGTACGGCGGCCAGCACGGCCGGCGCGGCGCTGCCGACCCCACGGACCCCGTGGTGCTCGGCCACCCAGAACCGGCGGAAGCCCAGGTCGTCGGCGGTCTGCGCGACCTCGACGGTCTCCCGCAAGGCGGCCGCGGCCGACTGCCCGGCCGGCTGCGGCACGACGTCGAGCACCGAGTGGGCTGAGACCGGGAGACCGGGAGCTGGGCTGTACACCCGTCCACCGTGACACCCGGACGCCGTACCCACATGGGGGATTCGCCCCCATGTTCCTTGCCCCCACCCCACACCCAAAGATGGGGGCCCAAGGCACTTGTCCGGCCCCGGAGCCTCGGGCATCGTTCTCGGCGTTCCAGCAGATCACCGACACGGGAGGCCGGCCACGAAGACAACGATCAGCGGGGGCCGGTGACGGCCGACCCGCAACCCATGAATTCCTGAGCCGCGAAAGCCTTCCACCAGAGGCCGACCGGAACAGGCGCTGCTGCCGCGGGGCGGTCGTCCCCCAGTCACCGTCCCGCGGACAGCTGCAAAACAAGCGTTTGTGGGACACGTAGGACGAAGCGAACGCTTGGAGAAATATGGGGGACGCATACCCATGTCTTCCTGCGCGCCTGCTGCCACGCTGTCGGCGTGCTCGACTCAGCAACCGCCGGGGCGCCCCCGACCGACCAGCCGAAGGCCTGGTGGTCAGCGGGGCTGGCTCCGCACGAGCACGAGTCGCCGAAACCCGGCTGGGCGTCGTACGTCGAACGCAGTCTCGCTCAGCAGTCTGTACCAGAACCCTCCGAAGGCGACTGGCAGCAAGCCCTGGTCCGTTGCCTCCACCCCCTACTCGTCACCGCCCGCGACGACCTGACCACCGCCGGCCACACCGGCACGGTCGCCGAGCAGTTCCTGCACCGCCTGGGACTGCGCCTGGTCAAGCTCGCCGCCCGCACCCTGGTCCTCGAACTGGCCCGGGCCCGCAAACGCGGAGACCTGACCGGCGCCACCTCAGCCGAACGTTTCACCGACTTCACCCACCGGCTCGTTGGAGGGAGCGAGCTGGCGGACCTCCTGGCCGCGTACCCGGTACTGGCCCGGGTCCTGGGCGAGGCGTGCCGACAGTCCGTCGAGGGCCACCTCGAACTGCTGACCCGCCTCGCCGAGGACCGCGAGCTGATCACCACCGAACTCCTCGACGGCGAGGACCCCGGCGCCCTCAGCGCTGTCACGCCCGGCGGCGACCTCCACCGAGGCGGACGCTGCACGGCCACGCTCACCTTCCGGAGCGGGGCGAAGGTCGTCTACAAGCCCCGCCCGCTCGATCTGCACGCGCATTTCAACGAACTCGTGGAATGGCTCAGCGACAAGACGGCTCTGCAGTTACGAACCGTCACGGTCCTCCCCCGCAGCGGCTACGGATGGCTCGAGCACCTCCAGCACAGCGAGTGTGACGACCTGCCAGGTGTGCACCGTTTCTACCAGCGACAAGGCGCGCTGCTGGCCCTGCTCTACGTGCTCGACGGCACGGACATGCACTACGAGAACCTCATCGCGTGCGCGGACCAGCCAGTGCTCGTGGACGTGGAGACCCTGTTCCACCCGAGCGTCGTCCCGACCGGTGCCCTCGGCCAGGATCCCGCGCACGCGGCGCTGCTCAGCTCGGTCTTCCGTACGGCGCTCCTGCCGTTGCTGATCAGCGGTGAGCACGGCGTGGCGGACATGTCCGGCTTCGGCGGTGACGAGGGCATCACCGCACCCGGCAACCGGGTCGACTGGGCCGACGCAGGACTCGACTCCATGCACCTCGTACGACGTCCCGGCCTCGCTCGCACCGCACAGAACCGCCCACTGCTCAACGGGGTGGCCGCCGAGCCACGCGACCACGAGGTCGCCGTGCTCACCGGGTTTCGTACGGCGTACGAGGCCATCGCCTGGAACCGTGACGAGCTGCTCGGCCCTGAGGGCCTGCTCGCCCGCTGTGCGTCCGACGAGATCCGCTACCTGTGCCGGCCGACCAACGTCTACGCGACGCTGCTCGACGAGGCGACCCACCCGGACGCGCTGCGGCACGCCGACGGGCGAGCCGAGTTGCTGGACCTGCTCTGGGAGGCCGACGACAGCCAGCGGGCGCTGGTACCGCACGAGCTGAGCGAGCTGTGGGCAGGCGACATCCCGCTGTTCAGCACCCGGCCGGGCAGCCGCGACATCTGGACCTCCGATGGCACCCGCGTGCCGGACTTCCTGGCCCGGCAGGGGATGGCCGTGGTCGAGGCCAAGATCGCGGCGATGAGCGAGCTCGACCACCATCGGCAGAAGTGGGTCGTCTCCGCGTGTCTCGCGACCCGGCCCGAGCCCGTCGTCCACGCCAGTACGACCAGTCGGCCCGGCCTCGGGGTGACCGAGCCCGACCCGACGCGACTGCTGGCCGCTGCCACGGACATCGCCGACGAGATCATGGCCCACGTCCACGGAGACAGCGGAGGACCGGCCAACTGGCTCGGCCTCGAACTGCTCGACGACCACCACTGGGCCGTGCTGCCGATGGGCGCCGGTCTGTCCAACGGATACACCGGTACCGCTCTGTTCCTGGCCCAGATCGGGGCAATCACCGGCGCCGACAAGTACTGCGAACTGGCGCGCGACGCGCTCCGCCCGATTCCTGAGGTCCTGGAGGTCCTCGCGTCGGACCCGGACACCGCGCAGATCGTCGGCCCCGGCTTCCACGGGCTCGGCGGGATCAGCTACGGGCTGAGCCGGTTGAGCGAACTGCTGGCCGACGCCGACCTGGTGAAGTGGCGCGACCAGTGCCTCGAACTGATGGAGGGCATCCAGCCTGCGCCGGACGAGTTCCCGTCGTACGGGGAAGGCGCCGCGGGTGGTCTGGCGTCGGTGCTCGCGCTCCCCGGCGTGGTGACCGCCGAACGACTGGCCAACCGGTACGCCGACGAACTGGCCGACGCGGTGCAGCAAGGTCGCCCCGCAGGTGCGTCCGGTTTCAGTCGGGGCTACACGGGAGTGGCCTGGGCTCTGGGTCAGTACGGCGTACCAGGAGACCGGCATCATGCGGCGGCCCAGGCCGCCCTGGCTCTCGACACCCACGAAGCGACCAGCGCCGGGTGGTGCTCGGGTGAGGCAGGCACCGCGCTGGCTCGGCTCAGCGTGGGAGTGGAGACCTCGTTCGACCAGTACCTGCGCAACGCCACAGAACGTCCGGTCCTCGCCGACCTGAGTTTGTGCCACGGCGAGCTCGGCGCGGTCGAGCCACTGACCTGGCTCGCCGAATGCGATCACCCAGCCGCAGAGGCAGCCCGGCGCCGCCGGGCTGGGCTGGTGCTCGCCGCAGTAGAGCAGTACGGGCCGCGCTGCGGCACCCCGCGGGCGGTGCCCTCCCCCGGTCTCCTGACCGGACTGGCGGGCATCGGCTACGGCTTGGTCCGACTCGGCCTCCACGGCCGGGTCCCCTCCGTACTGCTACCAGAACCGACCGCCGGACATCGACGCCCACCACAGCAGCGACCCGGCACATCAGACAGGGGAACCAGATGACCGCCCAGCATCCGCACGACGAAGCCCTCCCGGCCACGCCCGACTCCGATCCGATCGGCCCGATCACGCTGCCCAAGCGCAGCAAGGCAGGCGCGCGGGCGCTCGCCCTGGTCGGCACCGCCAGCGTGGCCGCCATGGCCGTCCACGCGCTCGTCGACACCTGCACCACGAACACGTCGATCCAGGATCCGCACTGATCCTGGATGACCGCAGGCCTGCTCCACCGAGCAGCACCTGACCGGGCCGGCGTCACCGCGTCCGCGCCCACCACTCGAGGAGAAGCAATGAGCGCCCAGCACCCGCACGAAGACAATCTTCCGGCCGACCCCGGCAACGCCGACCCGATCGGCCCGATCTCGCTGCCCAAGCGCAGCCGGATCGGCTCCCGCGCACTCGCACTGGTCGGCACGGCCAGCGTGGCCGCGATCGCGGTCCACGCCTTCGCGGACCACTGCACCACCCTCACCACCATCGCGGACAATCCGCACTGAGCGACTCCAGCAAGCGTTTGACGCAGCGGGGTCGGTGGGCGGATCGACCGGCCGATCCCGCTGCGATCAGACCACTCGGCGTTTAGAGTTTGCTGGCATGCAGACCCATGCGCCCGGAGTGGTCGGCAGAGACGGGGAGATCGACCATCTCCTGCGTCTGCTGTCCGACGCACGCGACGGGCGCGGGGGTGCCGTTTTTCTGCTCGGAGAACCCGGAATCGGCAAGAGCCGGCTGGCCGCGGTGGGCACTACCGCAGCCCTCGACCACGGCATGGTCACCCTGCGCGGACGGGTCGGAGCCATCGGTACGACGGTCGCTTTCCGCCCGTTCGCCGAAGCGCTGCTGTCGCTGATCCGGCGGGGTGAGATGCCCGCTCCGGAGAGCCTCGGACACTACCGCCGGGTGCTCGGCCGACTGGTTCCCGAGTGGGACGAAGGGGACACCCACGAGACGGCGACCTCCGCGATCGTGCTGGGTGAGGCCGTGCTGCGGTTGCTGGGGCTGGTCGGCCGCGAGCGCGGTTGCCTGCTCGTCCTGGAGGATCTGCACAGCGCGGACCCCGAGACGCTGGCCGTGATCGAGTACCTGCTCGACAACCTCGAGGACCAGCCCATCGCACTGATCGCCACCGTACGGTCCGAACGATGTCCTGCCGTCGAGCTGGCCCGCCTGTCCGACCAGCGCGGCACCGCCGATGTGCTGGAACTACGGCCGCTGGAGCGCTCCGAGGTACGGCACCTGGCCGCTGTCCGGCTGGGAGTCACGCCGGACGCGGTTCCCGAGCAACTCGCTGATCGGTTGTGGTCCGACAGTGCAGGAATCCCGTTCATCGTCGAGGAGCTCCTGCAGGAGGCCAGTCGCTCCGGGCAGCTGCTGTCAGGCAACGACGGCAGCGTCCAGGTGGTGGACAACCTGCAGATGTCGGTACCGGCCGCGGTGGTCCGCAGCATCGGCAGCCGGACCGACAAGCTCGGCCCCGAGTCGCGCGAGTTGCTGGTGCTGGCCGCCGTGATCGGCCACCGCTTCCCGTTGAGCGTCGTTCGGCAGGCCAGCGGCATCGACGAGCGACAGCTGCTGGCCACCCTGCGGGCGGGACTGGCCGCCCAGCTCGTCGGACCGGACGAACCGGTGCCGGACTGGTACGCGTTCCGGCATCCGTTGACGGCCGAGGCGCTGCTGGCCGGACTCAACCCGACCGAGACGGCATCGCTGGCCCGTCGGCTGGTGGCCGCGATCGAGTACCTGCACCCAGGTCTACCGGGCGAGTGGTCTCCCATGGTGGGCGAGCTGGCCGAGGTCGGCGGCGACAAGGCCCGCGCTGCACGGCTGTTCGCCGACACCGGCCGTCGTTCCTTCGACGAGGGGTCGATGGGTACGGCGGTCAACCTCCTGGACCGGGCCAACCGTCTGCTGATCGACGACCCCGACATCCCGTACCGCGCCGAGGTGCTCGGTTCGTTGTTCCTGGCACTCGGTGAGACCGGCCAGTTCGACCATCCGGCCGCCCGGCCGGAAGGGATCGAGGAGCTGGCCAATCACAATCTCGACCACCGCAAGGTGGCCGCGCTCCACGTGCAGCTCGCGGGGGTCGAGCACATGGCAGGGCGTTGGACATCGGCGTCGACCCACGTCGCCACGGCTCGCTCACTGCTCGGCGCCAACGCGGACGACGTCGACCTCGCTCCGCTCGACGCGATGGCAGCGGCGCTGGAGCTGGCAAGGACAAGTCCGGGCCGGTTGAAGTCCGCGGCCGAGCTGGCCACTCGGGCCGCCGGGGCGGCCGAGCGTGCGAACCTGCCCGCGGTCGCTGTCGATGCCTGGCAGCTGCTCGGCATCCTGGCGCGGGAGCACGACCTGGAGCAGTCGATCGAGTACTTCCGGCGGGCCCGGCAGGTTGCCGCCGAGAACAACATGGGCGTCCAGCGGGTGACCTCGCACATTTTCCAGGCCGGATCGATGTGCCTGCGCGACGGCAGCGTGGCCGAGCTGGAACGGGCGCGTCAGCAGGCGTTGCGAATCGGCGCCATCCCGAGCGCGTACGAGGTCGACGGCGTCCTCGGCCAGCAGGCGATCTTCCGGTCCGAGTACGCCAAGGCCGCGACGATGATCGACGAGTGTCTGGAGGTCACCCGGCGGCTCAAGCTCAGCCGCGGCGCGCCGTACGTCCTGGTCACCAAGGCCGTGCTGGCCGGGCACCAGGGACGCCGGGCCGCCATGGAGGAGACGCTGGGCGAACTCGCGGCGTACGGGGAACGCGCCTCGCACGAGCTGCCGCTGTCCTACGGCCTGGCCCGGACGTTCTGCGCCCTGCTCGAGGAGAACCGGGAGCTGGCCGAGTCCGAGATGGCACAGGCGCTGGCGTACGACGCGCAGAACCCGACCACCTTCCACATGTCCGGCAAACACGGGCTGGGCCTTCTGCTCGGCGTACTGGCCGGCCGGAACGGTTGGGCTCACTACGAGGCGGTGACCGCCACCGCAGCGAGCGGAATGAGGTGGAACAAGCAGTTCGTCCAATGGGCGCAGGCGGTACTGCTCGGCCGGGACGGTCAGGTGGAGCAGGCGGGCGTCGCGGCAGCAGCAGCGTTGGAGACGTCGTCCATCTATCCGATGGCTCAGCATCTAGGGCTACGGCTGGTCGCAGAACCTGCGGCGGCCGACGGATGGGGCGATCCGGTCGCCTGGCTGCGACAGGTCGAGGAGTACTTCCACACCGCCGAGGTCCAACCGGTCGCCAGCGCGTGCCGCAGCATGCTGCGCCAGCTCGGTGCCACCGTCTCCCAGCGTCGCACCGGCAGCGACCAGGTCCCGCCGCACCTCCGCCAACTCGGGATCACCTCCCGCGAGTACGAGGTCTGCTTGCTGCTCGTCGACCGGATCGGGAACAAGTCGATCGCGTCGCGTCTGCACATCTCGCCCCGTACCGTGGAGAAGCACGTGGCGAGTTTGATGACGAAGACCCGGCAGCCGGATCGGGAGGCGCTCAGCAGCTTCGCGCGGACGGTGTTGCAGGACTGATCCCGGGCCCTGCGCGTGTGGTCGGGCGTGTCGTGGCCGGTCAGTGATAGTTGTCGTGGCACCGAAACTCCGGGGTGACCGCCCACGCCGGGGGCCGCGCTCCGCGCGGCGCGGCATTCCGCTGGATAATTTATCCTGCATAATTTATGAAGGCTCGCTTTCTATATAGGATGGGCGAGTGGCAGGCAAGGGGTCGGACATGAGCAAGGGAACGGTCGGCGGCGGCGGTACGACGATGCTGCGGCGGATCAACGTCGCTGCGGTGCTGGACGCTGTCCGGCGCTCGGCGCCCGCACCGCTGCGGGTGGCGGAACTGGTCGAGCGGACCGGTCTGGCCAGACCGACGGTCGCGCAGGCTGTCGACGAGCTGCTCGACGCGGGCTGGCTGCAGCAGCACGGGCCGGACTCCGCGGACCGCTCGCTGGGCCGGCCGGCCATCCGGGTGTCGCTGCGCGGGCGCGCGGCGCCGGTGCTCGGTCTCGACGTCGGCCCGCACCGGGTCACGGTCGGCGTCTCCGACCTGGCCGGGCGCAAGCTCTCCCTCGTACGGCGGTCAGGTCCGGGCTGGACGGCCCAGGAGCTGCTCGGCGTGATCAGCGAGGTGATCACCGAGGCGCTGGCCGAGGCGGAGGTCCCGGCCGAGGACATCGCGGCCGCTGTCGCCGCGAGCCCGGGCATCGTGGACGAGCACACCGGACGGGTCCAGCTGGTCCCGTCGGTGCCGGGCTGGTCCTCGATCGACCTGGTCAAGCACGTGCGCTCCCTGCTCGACTGCCCGGTCATGCTCGACAACGACGCCAACCTGGCCGCCCTGGCGATCGCCGCGGCCCGGGGCGGCACGGGCACGCTGCTCGCCGTCCAGTGGGGTGAGCGGCTCGGTGCCGGCATCGTGATCGACGGCCGGCTGCACCGCGGTACGGGCGCGGCCGGTGAGATCGGCTTCATCGCCACCGCACCGGACGACGTGATCAACCCCGAGGACAGCCGCGGACCGCTGGAGCGGGCCGTCGGCTCCGAGGCGATCGCCGCGCTCGGCCGGCAGGCCGTGCTCGACAACCCGGAGTCCCGGCTCGCCGAGCTCGGCCGCGACCAGCTCGACACGGCCGACGTGTTCGCCGCTGCCGCAGAGCGCGACCCGGTGGCTCAGGCCGTCGTACAGCAGGTCGCCCGCGACTTCGCCCGCGCCCTGGCGCCCGCCGTACTGGTGCTCGACCCCACCGCCGTCGTCATCGGCGGCGGTGTCGCTCGCGCCGGCGCTGTGCTCCTGGACGCCATCTCCGACCAGCTCCGGCTGCTCACCCTCAACCACCCGAAGCTGGAGCTCTCCGCCCTGGCCGAGGACGCGGTAGTCACCGGCGCCATGCGGATGGCGCTCGACGAGGTCTGGCAGCGCAAGCTCCCGACGCCTGCACTGACTACGACGGCGTAGCACTGGGCACCGGTCCGGCATGAGCACCTGGACCGAGCACCGCCCAGTTCGCAGCGCCGCCGTATTGGCCGTCTACGCGGCTGCCGTCACCGTGGCCGCGCTGATCGGCGTACTGGGAGTCCAGGGCACCACCGAGCAGTACGCCGAACTGCAGCAGCCCAGCTGGGCCCCGCCGAGCTGGCTGTTCGGCCCGGTCTGGACGGTCCTCTACGCGATGATCGCCGTCAGCGGCTGGCTCGTCTGGCGCCGGACCGGCTGGTCCAAAGACCTGATCCCGTACGCCGTACAGCTCGTCCTCAACGCGATCTGGACGCCACTGTTCTTCGGCGCCAACGCGATCGCCCTGGCGCTGGCCGAGATCGTGGTGCTCTGGATCGCCATCGCCTGGACCGCGAACACCTTCCGCAAGATCAGCCGGCCCGCCACCGTCCTGCTGCTCCCGTACTGGGCGTGGGTCACGTTCGCCGCCGCGCTCAACGCGGCCATCTGGTGGCTCAACCGCTGATCCGTCGGGCCGCAGTGGGATGATCACTGCGTGTCAGGGCAGCAAGTCGTACCGAAGTGGCGGCAACGGGCGGCGGTGTGGGTGGGACGCGTGGTCGTCACGGCCGCCGTCTGGTCGTTCGTCGCGGTGCCGTTGCACCTGGCCGCGCCGGAGGTGGTCAAGCACGTCGAGGCGGTGATCGACTTCGTCGGGATCCCGGCCGGGCACACGTTCCTGTCGGCGGTGTACCTGGCGGTGGTCGGCAGCGCGTTGCTGCGCGGCAAGCGGGCCGCGCTGCTGTGGGTGCTGTGGGTGTTCGAGGGTCTGACGCTGATCACGTCGATCGCCGCGCTGGGCTTCATCAGCGTGCAGATCGCGAACCCGAACGATCCCGACCTGATCGCGGAGTTCGGGCGCGCGTCGTACGAGGATCTCGAGCTCGGCATCGCCCGGGTGATCGTGCCGATCCTGATGATCGTGCTGCTGTGGAAGATCCGGGACAGCTTCCCGGCCCGGCTCGCGCCCGGTAGCCGGCGGCTGGCGATCGGCGTGATGATCACCGGGCTGCTGATCTCGATCGGCGTCAGCATCACGCTCACCCAGGTCTTCCCGCACAGCCTGCAGGGGCAGCGGGAGAAGATCGGCTGGGCGGTGTTCGCCGCGTTCGGGCAGAGCCGGGCCCGGATGGGATCGGGGCACGAGGGCCACACCTGGGTCGGTCTGACCGTCGGCTTCCTGTCCGCCGCGACACTGGTGATCGCGTTCTGGATCTTCCTCCGCTCGGTCCGCCGCGTCCGCTACCTGAGCCAGCCCGAGGAGCTCGAGGTCCGCCGCCTGCTTCTCCAGTACGGCGAACGCGACAGCCTCGGCTACTTCGCCACCCGGCGCGACAAGGCCGTCGTGTTCTCCCCCGACCGCGACGCCGCGATCGCGTACCGCGTGGTCAACGGCGTCAGCCTGGCCAGCGGCGACCCGCTCGGCGATCCCGCGGCCTGGCCGGCCGCGATCAAGACCTGGCTGACCGAGACGCAGTCGTACGGCTGGTCCCCCGCCGTACTGTCGGCCGGCGAAGAGGCAGCCCACGCGTACGTCGACGCCGGACTGCGGGCGCTCGCGATGGGCGACGAGGCGATCATCGACGTCGCCGACTTCACGCTCGAAGGCCGCACGATGCGGCCGGTCCGGCAGGCTGTGACTCGCGCGCAGCGCGCCGGGTACCACGCACAGGTCGTCCGGCACGGCGACCTTCCCGCGGAGGACCTCGCCCGGTACGTCGAGCTCGCGGAGAAGTGGCGCGGCGCCCGGACCGAGCGCGGGTTCTCGATGGCGCTCGGCCGGCTCGGCGACGCGGCCGACGCGCGCTGCGTGATGGTCGTCGCGCGGGACGCCGAGGGCGCCGTACGAGGACTGCTGTCGTTCGCGCCGTGGGGCGTGCGCGGGGTCTCGCTCGACCTGATGCGCCGCGATCCCGACTCGGTCAACGGGCTGATGGAGTTCATGGTCGCCTCGCTGGTCGACGCCTGCGGCGACCTCGGCGTGCACCGGATCTCGCTGAACTTCGCGATGTTCCGGGAGATCTTCAGCGACGCCGAGCGGGTCGGCGCCGGGCCGGTCCTGCGGCTCACCAACGCGTTGCTGACCGCGGCCTCGCGCTTCTGGCAGCTGGAGAGTCTGTACCAGTCGAACGAGAAGTACCTGCCGCGTTGGTCCCCGCGACTGATCTGCTACTCCCGCGGCGCCTCGCTCGCCTCGGTGCTGCTCGCCGCCGGGACCGCCGAGGGTTTCCTGCCCGCGCCCCGGCCGTGGACCCGCGTCGACGCGAGCACCAGCACCGACCGGCACGCGATCACCGTCGGCGACAGCGGAGCGTTCGCGGACACCGTACGGGAGCTGGAGAACGAACTGCTCCGGCCCGCGCTGCCGGACCGCAAGCTCACCGAGCAGGAGCGCGTACGCCGTACCAAGCTCGCCGAAATGGTTGCCGCGGGCATCGACCCGTACCCGGTCACCGTGCCCCGAACGGAAACCCTGGAACGGATCCGCGCGCTGCACCAGAACCTGCCCCCCGACCACCGCACCGGCCACGAGGTCTCCGTCACCGGTCGGGTCATCCGGCTGCGCAACCACGGCGGCCTGGCGTTCGCCGAGCTGCAGGACGGCCTGACGCAGCTGCAGGTGATGATCACCGACGACCTGAAATCCTGGAACCGGTGGGTCGACATCGGCGACCACGTCAGCGTCACCGGCGAGGTCGTGACGAGCCGCCACGGCGAGCTGTCCGTCGCCGCGACCGAGTGGACGATGGCGGCCAAGTGCCTGCACCCGTTGCCCGACAAGCGCAAGGGGTTCACCGATCCCGAGGCGCGGGTCCGGCAGCGGCATCTCGACCTGGTGATGAACCCGGAGTCCCTGCGGATGCTGCGGCACCGCAGTACCGCCGTACGGGCGCTGCGGCAGGGGTTCGAGACGCGTGGCTTCACCGAGGTGGAGACGCCGATGCTGCAGGCCGTGCACGGTGGCGCGAACGCACGGCCGTTCGTCACGCACATCAACGCCTACGACACCGAGCTGTTCCTGCGGATCGCGCCGGAGCTGTTCCTGAAGCGGCTCGGGGTCGGTGGCCTGGGGAAGATCTTCGAGCTGAACCGGAACTTCCGCAACGAGGGCGCGGACGCGACGCACAACCCGGAGTTCACGTCGGTCGAGGCCTACCAGCCGTACGCCGACTACCACGTGATGCGCGAGCTGACCCGCGAGCTGCTGCTGGAGACGGCGACGGCGGTGTTCGGCAAGCCGGTCGTCCAGCGCGACGGCGAGGAGCTCGACATCTCCGGCGACTGGCCCGTCGTCACCGTGCACGAAGCGGTCAGCCGGGCGACGGGTGTCGATCTCGATTCCGGTACGCCGGTCGACCACCTGCGCGCGGTCTGCGCGAAGCACGGCGTACGGGCGGGCTTCGAGCTGTCGGCCGGCGAGCTGGTCCTCGAGCTGTACGACGAACTGGTCGAGCCGCGGACCACGCTGCCGACCTTCTACACCGACTTCCCGCTCGAGACGTCGCCGCTGACCCGCGTGCACCGCACCGACCCGCGGCTGGCCGAGCGCTGGGACCTGGTCGCCTTCGGCGCGGAGATCGGTACGGCGTACTCGGAGCTCGTGGACCCGGTCGAGCAGCGCCGCCGGCTCACCGAGCAGTCGCTGAAGGCCGCCGCCGGCGACCCCGAGGCGATGTCGCTGGACGAGGACTTCCTGGCCGCGCTCGAGTACGCGATGCCGCCGACCGGCGGGCTCGGGCTCGGCGTCGACCGGATCGTGATGATGCTGACCGGGCAGAACATCCGGGCCACGCTGGCGTTCCCGTTCGTCCGCCCGGCACCCCGGAGCTGATTTCCGAGTCGCCGGGGACCCGTAAGACCCCTACGCTTTGAGCTACAAGGGGTTCTAGGGGCCTGGGGGCGGGACAAATGAAGAAGCTGGTCTCTGTGGTGCTCGGGGTGGCACTGCTCGGTACGGCGGCAGCGTGCGGGGACGGTTCGGCGCCGGAGGCCGACCCGAGTACGTCGGTGGTGACCACGCCGACCACCAGCGCGCCGACAACGACGCCGCCTCCTCGCCCGAAACCGGCAGGACCGCTGACGGGCGCGGAGTACCAGGCGAACCTGGCGAAGCTCGACCAGCAGATCGCGACCGATCTGCGCGGGCTGACCGGCGCGAAGTCGGCGGACAACCTCGCCGACGCGATGGACACCCTCGCCGAGTCGCTGAACTCGACCGCCGCCGAGCTGGCGCTGCTCAAGGTCCAGCCGAACATCGCGGCCGCGCACAGGACGCTGCAGACCAAGCTCCGCGCTGCGGCCGCATCGCTGACCGGTCCGCAGTCCGACGACGTCGACACCAACGCCAAGTGCGGCGGCGTCGTCTACACCTCCCAGAACGTGCAGCGGAAGCTCCGGACCGACCTGACCGGCGCGATCGCTCCGCTCGGGCGCTTCGGCCTGAAGTTCGGTACGACGCTGCCCGACGTCGGCCCCGAGGCGCCCGACCAGCGCCCGTCGAACGGCGACGTCCTGGTCCGCTCGGGCGCGCGCGGCTCGGGCCGGCTGCAGGTCACGAACGGGACGACCGAGGACGTCGCGATCGCGATCGTCACCGACGGCAAGCCGCCGAGCAAGCCGCACCTGCTCGTCTACGTGCAGGCCAAGAAGACCGCCACGATCAGCCGGATCGGCGGCAAGTACCACGTCTACTTCAAGAGCGGCACCGACTGGAATCCCAAGCGCCGCCAGTTCAGCGCCGGCTGCAGCTTCTCCAAGTTCGACGAGGGCTTCGGCCGCAACGAGGGCTGGAAGATCGACCTCCAGCCGACCGTCCTCGGCAACGCCTCGACCAGTGATGTGGACGCCTTCTGACTCTCGGGTTGGATCGGCCGGGTCACGTGACAGCGGGCCGGTACGGAGTGACCATGAGGAGATGAGCGTTACGGCGAACGTGTCCGTGGCCGGCGTCGACGGGGTGGAGATCGCCTACGACCGCCTGGGCTCAGGGCCGCCTCTGCTGCTCCTGCACGGCATCGGTCACCACCGCCAGGCGTGGGACCCGGTGATCGACCGGCTCGCCGCCAAGCGGGACGTGATCGCGATCGACTTCCCCGGCTTCGGCGAATCGCCCGACCTCCCGCCCGGCCTGCCCGACGAGCTCGACACCTTCCCCGCCGTCCTCGCGGCGTTCTGCCGGACCCTCGGCGTCGAGCGGCCGCACGTCGCGGGCAACTCGATGGGCGGCATGGTCGCCCTCCGCCTCGGCCAGCTCGGGCTGGCCCGCTCGGTCGCCGCACTGGCCCCCGCCGGCTTCTGGACCCCGCGACAACGCGTCTGGGCGCTCCACCTCCTGACGAACATGCGCCGAGTCACCCAGCGCACCCCGGAGCCGACCCTGCGCCGAATGGCCCGTACGTCGTACGGGCGCCGCGTGATGACCGGCATGATCTACCACCACCCGGCCCAACGCAGCCCCGAAGCCGTCGTCGCCGAAAGCCTCGCCCTCCGCGACGGCCCCGCCTTCGACCGCGTCGCCGCCTACGCCCGCCGCGGCACGGTCTTCGAGGGCGACGTCCCCGACGTACCGGTGACGATCGCCTGGGGCACCCACGACCGAGTCCTCCCACCCAGCCAGGCCGCCCGGGCCCACCGCCAACTCCCCAACGCCCGCTTCATCTCCCTGGCCGGCTGCGGCCACGTCCCCATGAACGACGCCCCCGGCCTGGTCACCCACATCCTCCTGCAGGGCAGCTCACGCTGACCTACAGGTCGTCGGGCAGCAACCGGTACGCCGGGTGCGGAGTCAGCGGCCGGATCGCCCGGAAGTCGCGCCGGTCCAGAGTCAGCAGGCTGTCGGTCCGGTAGTCCGCCGCCAGCGCGACCGTCACCGCGTCCGCAAGATCCAGGTCGAGATCCTCGTACCGACGCATCACCGCCGCCGCGGTGTCGAGGATCTCGGCGCCGACCTCCGGCACCTGGAAACGCAGTCTGCGGACCTGATCCAGCAGCAGACCCAGAATGGCCGTCCGGGCAGTCGAGCCGAGGCGAGCACGCGCCAGGTGATCCACCTCGGCAAGCACCAGCGGCGACAAGATCACCGTGCCCGCCTCCTGCAAGACCTTCCGGCAGTCGTCGGCCTCGGCAGCATTGCGGTCGAACGCCGCGATGATCCCGGAGGTGTCAGCGACAACGATCACCGGTCGTCGGTACGACGGACGACCGCGGACCGCACCTCGTCCTTGTCAGCTGCCCAGCCAGGTCCGTCGAAGGTCGGCCAGTCGAGCGGCTCGTCCCAGACTCGGTTCGCCATCGCGGCGAGGTGGATACCCTCGCGGATGATCTCGGCCTCGGGCACCCCACGGCGTTCAGCGGCCTGCTTGATCAGCGCCAGATCCTCCGGATCGGCGTACACGTTGGTCCGCTTCATCGACATGTACCAACCCTAACACACGTACCGGTTAGTTCACGCGAGTGACTGCAGGCCGATCACGGACAGGAGCTTGAGCTTCTCGGCGGCCTCCGAGTTGACCGGGGCGGTGTAGACGACGATGCGGAGGTCGCTGCCGGGGACCGTGAGGACGTCGCAGTCGAGGATGATCGGGCCGAGGTCGGGGTGTTCGATGGTCTTGTGGTCGGAGCCGTGGAACGCGATCTGGTGCTCGTCCCAGGCGGTGGCGAACTCGGTGCTGCGGGTGCGGAGGTCGGCGACCAGGGAGTGCAGCTCGGGGTCCTTGGGGTAGCGGGTGACGGCGGCGCGCAGGTCGGTGATCATCGCGAGCTTGAAGCGTTCGGCCTGCTCCGCGGTCTGCTGGACGCGGCCGTAGCCGTCCGGGAAGCCGTTGTCGCCGGTGAAGTGGCGCCAGACGATGTTGCGTTGCCGGCTGCGCAGTCCGGACGGGTCGCCGAGCATCGCCGCCCACAGGGCGTTCCAGCGGATCATCGTCCAGGACGCGTCCGCGACGCTCAGCGCGGCGCCGTCGAGCTGGTCGACCAGTCGCTGGACACCAGGCGGGATGTACGCCGAGATCCGCCCGGGCGCGGGCGGCGCCTGACCGGCCAGCACGAACAGGTGGTCCCGCTCGGCGTCGTTCAGCCGCAGCGCCCGCGCGAGTGATGTCAGCACCTGAGGCGACGGCGACGAGGACCGCCCCTGCTCCAGCCGTACGACGTAGTCGACCGATAACCCGGCCAGCTGGGCGAGCTCCTCACGCCGCAGCCCGGGCGCCCGCCGTACGCCGTTCGCGGGCAGGCCGGCCTCGGCCGGGGTCACCCGGTCGCGCCAGGCGTGCAGGGTCTTGCCGAGTTCGGACACGTCTCCAGTATCGCGGCCCGGCGCCGCAACAGCCTGGTACTGCCGTTCCCCAGGCTGTTCGGGGTACTGCCTGTTCGCGCCGCGACCGGCCAGAGTCGTTGCCATGACCATCACACTGATCACCGGGGCCAACAAGAGCCTCGGCTTCCAGACCGCCCGCGAACTAGTTGCCCTCGGCCACATCGTGTACGTCGGGGCGCGCGACCCGGAGAAGGGCCGGAAGGCCGCCGCCGACCTCGGCGCGGAGACCGTCCAGCTCGACGTCAACGACGCCGCGTCGATCCGCGCCGCCGCGCAGCAGATCGAGGCCGAGCAGGGCCGGCTCGACGTGCTCGTGAACAACGCCGGCATCCCCGGGCACGTGAACGCCGCGGGCATCCCGGGCCACCCGTCGACGGCGACGGAGGTGACGGCCGAGACGCTCCGGACGGTCTTCGAGACGAACGTCTTCGGAGCCGCGCAGGTGCTGCACGAGTTCCTGCCGCTGCTGACCAAGAGCGACCACCCGGTCGTGGTGAACGTCAGCAGCGGACTCGGCTCGATCGCTGGGGTGCCGCTCGACGGGGACTCACCGGTCGACTCATGGATCCCGGTCCCGGGCTACGCGGCGTCGAAGGCCGCGCTCAACATGCTCACCGCACAGTTCGCCTACTTGCTGCCGGCGATGCGGATCAACACCGTAGACCCGGGCTTCACGGCCACCGACTTCAACGGCCACCGCGGCACCCAGACGGTCGAGGAGGGTGCAGCGATCATCGTCCAGGCCGCCACGATCCCCAAGGACGGCCCCACCGGCCAATACCTGAGCATCCACGGCCCGGTCGCCTGGTAAGTCGCCGAACGCGTAACTCGACCGCCCGACTGGTACGGCGGGTAAATGCGACTGGCGCACCCGTAGTTGCGCGCGGGTGCCTGGAGCAGTCGACGACGTGCGCCCGCGCCCGGCGCATTCGGCGCCCGCCGCCCGACACCCGGTGCCACGGCGGTCGCCGCCCGAGCATCCGGACCTGCCCGCGCCCCGCGCCCGCTGCGTCTTACGGCACCAGCGCGTCGAGCCAGCCGAAGAGTTCGTCGACCAGGCCGGGGTCGGGGTCCGGGTCGCCGTCGGTGTCCGGCGGGGTCGACGGTGTGCCGGACGGACTCGGCGAAGGTGACGGGGTCGGGCTGTCAGGCGGCGGCGTCGGCGACGCAGTGCGCTCGGTCGGCGTCGGCACCACCGGCGGACGGGCCGTGATCGTCGGCAGCGTCCGGCGGGTCGGGTCTTCCGCCGTACCGGTTGTCGGAGCGCCCGGTGTCGGACGCCCCGCCGAGTCCCCGGCTCGACCATCCGGCCGCGCGTCGCCGCGGCCGACGTACGGCTCGGTCCGGTACGCAGCAGTCGGCGTCACGTCCGGGCGCGGGTCTCCCTCGACCTGCGGGTAGTTCTGGTCGGCCGGGCCGACGATCGGCGGGCCGGAGACCGGTGTGACCGTGTCGGGATCGCCTGCGCCGGGCAGCGGCAACAGGCCCACGACAGCCAGGGCGGCGTACAGGCCGATGGGCAGGGCGATGCAGGCGGCGGTACGGCGGACCCTCTTGCTCCTCAGCGGGGTCCGGCGTGGTGCTGCCTGTTCTTCCTCGGAGAACAGACTCACAGTTCCGGCACAGTAGCGGGTTTTCACACGTTTCAAACAGGTCTTGGAACGATATTCACCGGAATCTGCAACGCGCCACGACACCGAGCGACCGGCCGGTGACCGTGTCAGCCTCTAGCCATGACGAATCTCCTGCTGCACGGCCTCGGCGCGACCCGCCGGGTCTGGGACGGCCGGCCCGACGCACTCATCCCGGACCTGCCCGGCCACGGCACGGCTGACCCGCTCGACAGCTACAGCTTCGAGTCGATCACCGCCGCCGTCGCCCAAGACCTGCCCGCCGAACTGACCACAGTCGTCGGCCACTCACTCGGCGGCGTGATCGCCCTCGAACTGGCCAGCGGCCGGTACGGCGTACGCGTGGACCGCGTGATCGCCCTCGGCGTGAAGGTCACCTGGTCCGACGAGGACCTGGCCCGCACCGCCGCCCTGGCCGCCAAGCCGATCGCCTGGTTCGACACCCGCGAGGCCGCCGCCGAGCGCTACCTGAAGGTCGCAGGCCTCCAAGGCCTCGTCGACCCCGCGAGCGACGCCGTCGGCCACGGCCTGATCCGCATGGACGGCCAGTGGCGCCTCGCGCTCGACAACAAGGCCTTCGGCGTCGGCGCACCCAACATGCCCCGACTCGTCCGCGACGCCCAGGCGCACGTCGTACTGGCTCGCGGCGAACTCGACCCGATGAACACCGACGCCGAGTACGCCGCGCTGCACGACCGCGTCGTCACGCTGCCGGGCCTGGGCCACAACGCCCACGTGGAGAACCCGTCAGCACTCGATCACGTTGACGGCCAGGCCGCCCCGTGACGTCTCCTTGTACTTGATCTTCATGTCGGCGCCGGTCTCGCGCATCGTCTTGATCACCTTGTCCAGCGTGACCACGTGCACCCCGTCCCCGTGCATCGCCATCCGGGCCGCGTTGATCGCCTTCACCGAGGCCATCGCGTTCCGCTCGATGCACGGGATCTGGACCAGCCCGCCGACCGGGTCGCAGGTCAGCCCGA
Organism: Kribbella sp. cmx-5-2; assembly: GCA_049998015.1. Lineage (GTDB taxonomy): Bacteria > Actinomycetota > Actinomycetes > Propionibacteriales > Kribbellaceae > Kribbella. Next base: position 614,890 of record JAEBEC010000003.1, on the reverse strand, counting down.
GGTTGTGCTCCATCGCGATCTCGGCCGCGTTCTCGACCTGCTCCGGCGTCCCGCCGAGCACCTCGCACAGCCCGGCCGCGGCCATCGAGCAGGCCGACCCGACCTCGCCCTGGCAACCGACCTCGGCACCGGAGATCGACGCGTTCTCCTTGTAGAGCACGCCGATCGCGCCGGCCGCGAGCAGAAAACGCACGACCCCGTCCTCGGTGGCTCCGGGCACGAACCGCCGGTAGTAGTGCAGTACGGCGGGAATGATGCCCGCGGCACCGTTCGTCGGCGCGGTGACGATCCGGCCGCCGGAGGCGTTCTGCTCGTTCACCGCGAGCGCGAACAGGTTCACCCAGTCCATCACCTTGAGCGGGTCGACGGACCACTTGTCGCTGCTCAGCTTCTGGTGCAGACCGTGCGCGCGCCGCGGGACCTTGAGGCCGCCGGGCAGCACGCCCTCGGTCTCACAGCCCTCGTCGACGCAGTCCTGCATCACCTGCCAGATGTGCAGCAGGCCCTCGCGGATCTCCGGCTCGGTCCGCCAGGCGAGCTCGTTGGCGAGCATCACCTCGCTGATCGGCAGGCCTGACTCCCGGCAGCGGTCGAGCAGCTCCGCGCCGGACAGGAACGGGTACTTCAGCGGCGTCCGGTCCGGGACGATCCGGTCGCCGGCCGCCGCGTCCTCGTCGACGACGAACCCGCCACCGACCGAGTAGTAGGTCCGTTCACGCAGTACGACGCCGTCGGCGTCGCGCGCGACGAAGGTCATCCCGTTCGGGTGGTAGGGCAGCGCCTTGCGGCGGTGCATCACCAGCTGGGAGTTCTCGTCGAACGCGATCTCGCGCTCGCCGGCCAGCCGCAGCTTCTTGGCCGCGCGGATCGCCTCGACGCGGCCCTCGACCGCGCGGGTGTCGACGGTCTCGGGGTCCTCACCCTCGAGGCCGAGCATGACGGCCTTGTTGCTGCCGTGCCCGTGCCCGGTCGCGCCGAGCGAGCCGAACAGCTGCGACTCGACGGCCGTCGTACGGGTGAGCAGGCCGTCGGCGGCGAGGCCGACGGCGAAGGTCCGGGCCGCACGCATCGGTCCCACGGTGTGGGAGCTCGACGGGCCGATCCCGATACTGAACAGGTCGAAAACGCTGATCGCCATCTGGAGGTTCCTTCCGGTCGACGTTGACCGATCGGTGTGCCTCCCCGCTCTGTCAGGCGTGCTGCCTTCCAGAGGTGCCTCGCCCGTGCGGTGAGGGTGCCTGAGAGATTCTTGGGGAGAGTTGCTCCTACGGCGCCCGGGTCGGGCCCGGGTCTCTCCCGCACGGGTTCATGCGGCGTGTGGTGCTGACGGTCGCGACGGTACGGCGGACCCGCGCTCCCCGTCAATCCAGCCGTGCACTCCTCCGAGGGAGAGCGTTCCCCCGCGCGGGGGATCCCTCGGGAGCACCACCGCCACAAGCTGAACCCGGTGAGTCAGCCCAGGCGGTTGGTGCGGGCCGCCCACAGCTCGAAGAACCAGGTGAACAGCGGCGGGATGCTGGCGGCCAGTGCGAGCAGCGTGGTCGTCCAGGTCCAGCGCAGCGGCTTGCGGACGACCGCGACGGTCAGCACGTAGGCGACGAAGATCCCGCCGTGGATCGGCCCGAAGATCTGCACGCCGATCTCGTTGTCCGACAGCACGTACTTGAACAGCATCCCGATCAGCAGCCCGGTCCAGGAGATCGCCTCGGCGATCGCCACCACCCGGAACCAGGTCGCGTGCTTCGAACCAGCCGGCGCGTCCACGGCTGCAACAGTCTCGGTCATCAGACCAGTGACCCTAACAAGCCCGCCCAACCCGCTCCCGGGTTCCCTCCGGGTCGCCACCGGATGCCGCTCAGGGTTCCCGCCACCAAGGATCGACGGTGTTCCCTACGACAACAGGAGATCCCGTGTTCCGACGAACGACCACCTGGGGGGTCGTTGTCCTCGCCGCGACGGCGATGGCCGCCCCACCGGCGACGGCGGCGCCGAGCGCCCCCGAGTCCCGGCCCTCGATCGCCTGGGCCGACTGCCGGCCCGAGCCCGGCGACACCCCCGAGGAGATCGCCCTCCTCCCCGGCTCCGAGTGCGCCACTCTGACCGTGCCGATCGACTGGAACAACCCGGCCGACGGCACCTTCGACCTCGCCGTCTCCCGACGGAAGGCCCAGGGCCACCGCGTCGGCGTGCTGGTCTTCGGCCCCGGCGGACCCGGCGACTCCGGCGTCGACCGCATCCGCACCGGGATGACTCGATTCAGCCAGCAGCTCGAGGACCGCTTCGACATCGTCAGCTTCGACCCGCGTGGTGTTGCCCGCAGCAACCCCGTGAAGTGCTCGGCCGCACTGCTCGCCCGCCAGCCGTCGCCGATCCTCGAGGACCAAAGCGACTTCGACGCCACCATCGAGTACAACCGCGAGCTCGCCACGGACTGCCGCGACAACACCGGCCCGATCTACGACCACCTCGAAACCCTCCAGACCGTCCGCGACGTCGACGCGATCCGCGCCGCCCTCGGCGAGCAACGGATCTCCTTCCACGGCAGCTCGTACGGCACCTTGCTCGGCCAGCAGTACGCTCAGCGCTACCCGCAGCGGACCCGCGCGCTCGTACTGGAGAGCGTCTTCGACCACGGCTCCGCGACGACCGGCGAGTTCCTCGACGCGCAGGCCTGGGCCGGCCAGGACTCCTTCGACGAGTTCGTGAAGTGGTGTACGACGGCAACGACCTGCGCCCTGAACGGCCAGGACATCCACGCACTGTGGGACCGACTCCTGGCCCGCGCCGACCGCGGCGAGCTGCCGGATCCGCAGCGCCCGGCGTACCCGATCACGCCGTACCAGCTGAGCTTCGTGACGTTCCGGACCTTCTACGGACCGGACTGGGCCGGCCTCGCCGACCTGCTCGCCAAGCTGGACAAGAGCCCGCCGCCGACCGCCGTACCACCGACACCGACCGGGCTGGCGAGCTTCGCGTTCGTGACGTTCTGCCGCGACTTCAGCCTGCCGGTCCGTAACTACCGCGAGTACGCCGAACACCTGCGACGGCTGGCGCGAGACAACGAGGACCTGCGCTACCCGGGCCAACTGCTCGCCGTGTCGACCTGCCTGGGTCTCCCGAAGGCAGTCAACCCGCAGCGCGACCCGAAGCCGTACGACCTGCGCACGCCGGCGCTGCTGATCAACAGCCTGCACGACCCCGCGACCGGCTACAACGGCGCCCGAAGCGTGGCCCGCCAGTTCGGCCGGGACGGCGTTCTGGTCACGTACCGCGGTTGGGGGCACGGCAGCTACACGTCGAGCCCGTGCATGGAGGCAACGGTCGACGACTACCTGGTCGCGCTCGATGTACCGCGCCGCGGAGCGAGCTGCGCGGCGGTCGACCCTACGAGCTAAACCGGTCTACGAAGGATCACCCTCGGTCGACCGTCTGTTGACAGGGGGTGATCGTTCGTTCACCCGAAGGCTTTCCCTTGACCGCCTCCGCCGAGGCAACCATTACCGTCCGTTCCCTTGTGGTGATCGTCCGTAGCCTCAACGATTCCCTCACCGTGGCCCTGTGAGGCAAGGCCACCCAGAGGAACCGGATGTGACCATGTCCTTTGTTTCCCCGCCCCGCCCCGAGCAGTCCCGTCCCCGGCAGTTCCGCAAGACCCTGGTCGGAGCCGCGCTGGCCCTCGGACTCGGCGCCGCCGCCCTGGCGCCGATCCAGTCCGCCAGCAGTGCGCCGACCCCCGAGCCGATCGACGGCGTCTACGGCGTACTCGGCCAGAGCTGGGGTGTCTCGGCGTCCGACGCCAAGCTCCGGCTCGACGCCGAGCACACCAAGGCCGACGCACTCGAGACCGTCAAAGCCCAACTGGCCAAGGCGTCCCGCGCCACCAAGGCCGAGCCCGGCCTGGACGGCGCGTTCTTCGACTCGGCCCGCCGGCTGGTCGTGAACGTGCACACCACCGCCGCCGCTGACGCCGCCAAGGCGAACGGCCTGACCCCGCGGACCGTCGCCCGTGGCGAGAAGGCGCTGACCGCGCTGCAGACGCGGGCCCAGGCGCTGATCGACAAGTCCGGCTCGACGCAGGTCCAGCAGATCGGCGCCGACCTGCCGACCGACGCGCTGCGGATCATCCTGCAGCCCGGTCACCAGACCGCGAAGACCGTTGCCCTGGTCAAGCAGTTGAAGGCCGTCCCGGGTGTCGCGGTCTCGACCAACAGCACCACGCTGGCGATGACCGCCGACGTGATCGGCGGCCAGATCATGGACCTGGTCCCGGGCACGAACTGCTCGCTCGGGTTCTCCGGGACGCGCAACGGCAGCGACAACGTGATGCTCAGCGCCGGCCACTGCGTCGAGGGCAACCCGCGCGTGCAGAACGCGTCGGGCGTCCGGCTGGGGGTCGGCGTCGCGAGCCGCTTCCGCACCGGGCAGCCGAGCGTCGACATGGGCCTGATGGACATCGACGCCAACAACGTCGGCCGCGGCTACATCGACAACCGCAACGGCCAGACCACCCGCGTGACCGGGTCGTCGAAGGCTCCGGTCGGCTCGACGATCTGCAAGGCCGGCAACACGACCGGCTGGACCTGCGGCACGATCACGCAGTACAACCTCACCGTCAACTACGGCGGCGCGGGCGGCAGCGTGACCCGCACCAGCGGTCTGGCCCGCTCGACCGTCTGCACCGAAGGCGGCGACTCCGGCGGTGCGTACATCTCCGGCACCGTCGCGCAGGGCATGACGTCCGGCGGCCCGTCCGACGGTCACGACTGCGGATTCAACCAGGGCGGCAACGCCACCGGCTCGTACTCGTTCTACCAGCCGGTCGTCGACGCCGCGAGCTACTACGGCGTCACGCTGACCCGCGGCTGACGACTCCGGGAAGGACCGAAGCCCCGACGTGATGAGGGTCGGGGCTTCGGTCTGTCAGTCCAGCACCCGCAGCAGGCGATCCCCCCGGTACACCCGGTTCGCCAGCGCCGACAACTGCTCGCAGGCCGTCTCCAGCGCCTGCGCCTGACTCGCGCACCCGTCGACGTACCAGAACGGGTCGTCGGGCTGCGGGTCCTCCGCGTCGTCGATGTCGGCGTACCAGTGCCGGCCGCCCGCACATCCACAATGCTGCACTCGAACACGCAGATTCATCGTCGTACCCCCCGTGCCTCACTACCCCTGGGTCCCCCCCGGGTCCCAAGTTCGGGGCCGTCCGGCCGGTGCGTGGCCGCGGCCCCCCACCACCACGCACCGAGCCGAAAGCGACCCTCCCCCGCTGACTACATCGGAGCCGACCGGCCCAGCGTTACTACCTGTGACCACATTTTTTTAAGTGATTGATTGACTGCTCAGGGTTGCTGTGCCTTGACCCACTGCTCCAGACCGTCGGCGGTGATCGGGAGGGGCTCGGTGAGGATTTCGAGGCGGTCGGAGTGGACGACGACGTTGTCCTCGATGCGGATGCCGATGCCGCGGAGCTCCGGGGGGACCGTCTCGTCGTGGGGGTGGAAGTAGAGGCCGGGCTCGACCGCCAGGGCCATGCCGACCTCGAGGTCCGCGGCGAAGTACGTCTCGGGGCGGGCGGCGTCGCAGTCGTGGACGTCGAGGCCGATGAAGTGGCCGAGGCCGCAGACGACGTACCGGCGGTGTTGCTGACCGTCCGGGCCAAGGGCCTCGTCGAGCGAGACGTCGACGATGCCCCAGTCGCGCAGGCCCTCGACGAGTACGCGCATCGCCTCGTACTGGAAGGCCCGGTACGGCGCACCCGGCGTCACCGCCGCGAGCGCGGCCAGCTGGGCCTTGTGCACCAGGTCGTACACCTGACGCTGCGGCGCCGTGAACTCACCCGTCGCCGGGAACGTCCGGGTCACGTCGGCCGTGTACAGCGTCCGCGTCTCGACCCCGGCGTCCAGCAGGATCACGTCGCCCTCGCGCACCGCGCCGTCGTTCCGCACCCAGTGCAGCACCGGCGCGTGATTGCCAGCAGCAACGATCGACGCGTAGCCGACGCCGTTGCCCGCCGTACGGGCCCGGCGGTCGAACGTCCCCTCCAGCCACCGCTCGCCCCCACCACGGATCGCCTCCGGCAGCTCCCGGGCAACGTCCGCGAAGCCCTGCACACTCGCCTCGACCGCCTCGCGCAGCTGGTCGAGCTCCCAGTCGTCCTTGATCCGCCGCAGCTCCGAGATCGACTGCCGCAGGATGTCGCCGTCGGTCGACGACGTCCGCACCAGCGCGTCCAGCATCGGCTCGACCCCGGGCACGGACAGCATGAACGGCACAGCACCCCGTACGGCGGCCGGCAGCTCCTCGATCGGCCGGCACGCGATCTGCAGCGCCTCCGACCAATCCTTCAGCCCCGGCACCGGCCCGATCCACAGCTCGCCGTCGCGCGCGTTCGCGAAGTAGTCGGGCTCGTCCGGCCCGGCGGTCTCCCGCAGGTAGAGCGTCGCGTCGCCGTCCGCCGAGATCACCAGGACGGCACCCTCGGCCTGGCACCCGGTCAGCCACACGAAATCACTGTCGGCGCGGAACCGGTAGTCGGTGTCGTTCGACCGCACCGGCGCCTGCCCGGCCCCGAGTGCGATCCGCCGTCCCGGCAGCGCCGTACTGAGCTTCCGCCGGTGCTCCGCGGCGGCCTCGGCCAGTCCCTCCGGCAGCACGACCGACCGGTCGACCGGCCCCCAGTTCCGCGGAATCGCGTCCCGGAACCCCTTCGCGTCGATCGGCCGGTACGACTTGCGCTGCTCTTCGGTCCTGTCCTCGCCCATGCCCCTGCTCCCCTACGGCTGTCGGTAGACGCTGTCCGGCACATCCGTCACGAACATGTGCCCGGGGGCGTGCGTGATCGCGAACGGGGGCCGTGAAGCCATCAACGCAGCTTGGGGCGTCACTCCGCAAGCCCAAAAAACCGGCACATCGCCCGGCCGGGTCTCCACCGGTTCACCGAAGTCCGGTTCGGCGAGGTCACGGACACCCAGCGTGGCCGGTTCACCGACGTGCACCGGCGCGCCGTGCACCTGAGGCATCCGCCCGGTCACCTGCACCGCGGTCGCCACCAGCGCGGCCGGGATCGGCCGCATCGACACCACCAGCGGCCCTTCGAGCCGCCCGGCCGGACGGCACTGGATCGCGGTCTTGTACATCGACACGTTCCGCCCCTGCTCGAGGTTCCGCACCGGTACGCCGGCGTCGAGCAGCGCGGTCTCGAAGCTGAAGCTGCACCCGATCAGGAAGCTGACCAGGTCGTCACGCCACAGCCCGGTGATCTCGCTCGGCTCGTCGACCAGCTCACCGTCGCGCCAGACCCGGTACTGCGGAAGGTCGGTGCGCAGGTCGGCGTCGGGAGCGAGCGTCGTACGGAACGATCCGGCGTCGGTGACGTCGAGCAACGGGACCGGCTGCGGGTTGCGCTGGCCGAACAGCAGCATGTCGTAGGCCCAGTCGCGCGGCAGGATCACCAGGTTCGCCTGGGTGAATCCGGGCGCGTGGCCGGTCGTCGGTACGACGTGCCCGTCGCGGTAGCGGGCTCGGGCTTCGGCGGGAGTGGCGGTCATCGGGGCTCCTTCGAGAGGACCCCCAGGTCACGGCCGAGCGCGGAAGGCGGCGAGCAGGGCCGCCTGGGAGTCGAGCAGGTACGCGTTGAGCTCGTCGGCGGCGCGGGCGTACTCACCGGCGTCGAGCAGTTCGAGCAGGGAACGGTTGCGCGCGATGTACGGCTCGTGCAGAGCCCGCGGGGTCGCGATGACGTGGAAGAGCAGGCGCAGCTCGGCGAGCAGGCGGCCGGTGATCTCGTCCATCCGGGTGCTGCCGGCCAGTCCGACGAGGTGCCGGTGGAAGCGCATGTTCGCCGTACCGACCGAGATCCAGTCCTCGGCCTGGGCGGCGGCCTCGCTGGCCGCGACGTCCTCGCGCAGCGGCTCGAGCTGCTCGGGGCCCAGGCTGTCGAGCGCCCGTACGACGTCGCACTCGAGCACGCGGCGCAGCCGGTACAGGTCGAGCAGGTCGTCCTCGGTGAGGTCGGGGACGAAGACGCCGCGGTGCATCCGGTGCACCAGCAGCCCTTCGTGGGTGAGTAGGCGGAAGGCCTCACGCAGCGTGTTCCGGCTGACCTGGAGGGCTTCCTTGAGGAGCTCCTCGGACAGCTGGGTGCCGGGCTTGAGGACGCCTTCGGTGATCCGGCGGCGCAGCACATCGGCGACCCGCTCCGCCGAGCTGCTCCGGTCGAAGAGCGCGGCGTCGTCCGCCACGGACCGCAGCCAGGACGTGTCGGTCCCGGGCTCAGCGGGCGGACGGATCTCGCTGGAACTGGACACCCTCGCATCATCACCCACTCCGGGCCGGGAAGCGAAACTGCGTTGAACGAGAGTCTTGCAGGATTGTTGAACAATCTCTACCTTTGAGGTCACCAGCCGTAGCGAAGTCGATCGCAGGGAGTTGCCATGATGCTCACCGTCGAGGAGCAGCGAACGACGCTGAGCCTGCCCGGCCGGCCCACCTCGATCGCCCGCGACTTCCTCGAGGCCGCCGGCTTCGAGGGCCTGGTCGACGAGTTCACGGCCAAGCTCAACGGCTACGCGGGCGTCACCGAGGCCGCGGCGGCGATCCGAGAAGCCGGCGCAACCCTGTGGACAACCGCCGTCGACCGGGCCCAGGGCCGCCTCGTCTCCGGCACCATCGACCCGTACGACGACCGCCCGCTCTACTGGGCCCGGACCTCGATGAGCCGCGCCGTCCGCGAGTGGGAGCCGTCGTTCCCGCTCACCAACCTGCAGCACCGGGCGATCCTGCGGCAGTTCGACTACGCCTCCCGAGGGATCGACACCGTGTCCTTCCCCGACGGCGGCGCCAAGCTCCTGGTCAGCGGCTTCGACACCTACAGCCTCGACGACAGCCTGCGACACTCCAACCCGTCCGGCGCCTCCGCGCTGCAGCTGCACGGACGGCAGGTGGGCGAGCTCACGATCCAGGCCGTGATCTTCCCGGTGAACTGGACCGACTTCGACCAGGGCGTCGTCGAGGACGCCTTCGGCCCGTGGCTGGTCGGTCCCGAGGACCCACGCCACCGCGGCGCGATCGACGCGCTGATGACGATCAGCCAGACCCGCCGCGGCGCGATGCACATCGAGAAGTGGGCCGGCGGATTCCGCGGCGGCAGCCCCGACAACAACCGCGCGCTGAACTGGGGTCCGATCTCGGCCGCCGCGCTCTGGCCGCAGCCGCAGCCGTCGCCGCAGTTCATCCGGACCACCCTCCCGTACGACGCGATGATCGCCGCCGGCACCGGCCCGTGGCCGGTCACGCTCAACCCCGGCATCACCGAGTGGCCGGACGGCACCTTCCCCGATCCCGAGGCCCTGCGCACCGCGCCCGACCCGTCGCCGGGTTCGCACGCGGCCAGCGCCCCGGGCAGCAACTACCTGTCGAACGAGTCGATGTACCGGACCAACCGGCTGCGGCTGGCGACCGGTCACCCGACCATGCCGGGTGGGCACCTGCACATCTCGGCCCTGGAGTACCCCACCGAATCGAGCGCACTGACCAGCCCCGAGTTCGAGGCTGACCGCAAGGCTGTCGTGGACCAGACCGTCGCCCTCGTCGAGGCCGCCGGCAAGACCGTCCGGCTCTAGCGCGTGTCTCCCGATTCTCGCCGAGTGCCGCGCAGTAGGCGAGAATCGGGAGACACACGCTGACGCCGTACCGGTCCCTTCTCTCAACACCCCGCTTGCTGAGACCAGGAGACAACCATGGCCAACCCGCCGCTCAAGCCGCCGACCAAGCCCGGTTCATCACGACCGGTCCGCCGTGTCGGCCGCCCCACCTCAGAGTCCACCGGCTCCATGAAGGCCGGCACCCGATCGACCCTGATCGGGGCGATGTTCCTGATGGCCACCTCGGCCATCGGCCCGGGCTTCATCACCCAGACCACGACGTTCACGGCCCAGCTCGGGGCCGCGTTCGCCTTCGCCATCGCCGCGTCGATCCTGGTCGACATCGCCCTGCAGCTGAACGTCTGGCGGGTGATCGGCGTCTCCGGCCGGCGCGCCCAGGAGCTCGGCAACCTGGTCGCCCCCGGGCTCGGCTGGGCGATGGCCGCGCTGCTGTTCGTCGGCGGCCTGGTGTTCAACATCGGCAACGTCTCCGGCTCCGGGCTCGGCACCGACGCGATGTTCGGGCTGGACCCGAAGCTCGGCGGCGCGCTGTCCGCACTCGTTGCCATCGGCATCTTCTTGTCGAAGCGGGCCGGGCTGGCGATGGACCGGATCGTGGTCGTGCTCGGTGCGCTGATGATCGCGCTGACGACGTACATCGCGATCACCTCGGGCCCACCGGTCGGCGAGGCACTGAAGAACGTCGTCCTGCCCGAACAGGTCGAGTTCCTGGCCATCACCACCCTGATCGGCGGCACGATCGGCGGTTACATCGTGTACGCCGGGGCGCACCGCCTGCTCGACTCCGGCATCAGCGGCCCGGCGCACGTCCGCGACATCACCCGCGGCTCGGTGACCGGCATCCTGATCACCGGCGTGATGCGGATCGTGCTGTTCCTGGCGATCCTCGGCGTCGTCGCCGGCGGCGCGAAGCTCGACCCGGCCAGCCCGGCCGCGTCGGCGTTCCAGCAGGCGGCCGGCGAGGTCGGGCTGCGGGTGTTCGGCATCGTGCTGTGGGCCGCGGCGATCACGAGCGTGATCGGTGCGTCGTACACGACGGTCTCGTTCATCACGTCGCGGACGAAGACCGGCGACCGGATGCGGACCGCGCTGGTGGTCGGGTTCATCGCGGTCACCACGATCATCTACCTGGCCGTCGGGACCGCGCCGACCACGCTGCTGGTCTTCGCGGGCGCGTTCAACGGCCTGCTGCTGCCCGTCGGGATCGGTGTGCTTCTCTGGGTGGCATGGCGACGCAAGGACCTGCTGCACGGCTACCGCTACCCGGCCTGGCTGCTGCTGATCGGCGCGGCCGCGTGGCTGCTCACCATCTACCTGGCCGTGCGCTCCGTCCGTCCGGTCATCGACCTGTTCAACTAGGAGGTTCGCGATGAGCACCGTCGACCTGAACGCCGACCTCGGCGAGGGCTTCGGCAACTGGGCGATGGGTGACGACAACGCCCTGCTCGACGTCGTCACCAGCGCCAACGTCGCCTGCGGTTTCCACGCCGGCGACCCCTCCATCATGCGGGCGGTCTGCCGCCGGGCCGCCGACCGTGACGTCGCGATCGGCGCGCACGTCGGGTACGCCGACAAGCCCGGCTTCGGCCGGCGGTTCATCGACATCGAGCCCGCGGCGCTGCGGGACGAGGTGCTGTACCAGATCGCCGCGCTGGACGCCTTCGCCCGGGTGGCCGGCTCGGAGGTCGCGTACGTGAAGCCGCACGGCGCGCTCTACAACACGATCGGGCACCACGAGGAGCAGGCCGCGGCCGTCGTCGCGGCGGTCGCGGACTACGACCGGTCGCTGCCGGTACTCGGCCTGCCGGGCGCGGTCTGGCTGAAGCTGGCCGAGGAGGCCGGGCTGACCGTCGTCCACGAGGCCTTCGCCGACCGGGCGTACTCGCCGGACGGGACCCTGGTCTCGCGGCGAGAGCCTGGTTCGGTGCTGCACGACGGGCGCGAGATCGCCCGGCGCTGCGTGGCGATGGCAACGGGTGCGCCGATCAAGGACGTGAAGGGCGGGGAGCTGAAGTTGCAGCCCGGGTCGATCTGCCTGCACGGGGACACGCCTGGCGCCGTACAGATCGCTCAACGCGTCCGAAAGGCTCTCGCCGACGCCGGGGTCGAACTCACTCCCTTTGCGGCGTGATGCGCGTACTCCCCTGTGGCAGCTCCGCACTGCTCGTCGAACTGGAAGATCTCGACCAGGTCCTCGGGTACTACGCAGCGCTGCGCGCTGACCCGCCGGCCGGTGTCGTCGACATCGTGCCGGCGGGCCGGACCGTGATGGTGACTGTCGACCACGCTGATCTCGCGGCCCTGGAACGCACCTTGCTCAGCACCACTCCGCTGGAGGACCGTCGCGTCGGCGGCGATCTCGTCGAGATCCCTGTCGTGTACGACGGCGAGGACCTCGCCGACGTCGCCGAGCTGCTGTCCTGCTCTGTCGAGGAAGTGGTGCGGCGCCACACCGCCGAGGAGTGGACCGTCGCCTTCTGCGGCTTCGCCCCGGGCTTCGGCTACCTCACCGGTGAGTCGTCCTGGGACATCCCCCGCCGGTCGTCGCCGCGCACGAAGGTCCCGGCCGGCTCGGTCGCGCTGGCCGGGGAGTTCAGCGGGGTCTACCCGCGGGAGTCACCCGGCGGCTGGCAGTTGCTCGGCCGCACGGACGTGAACGTCTTCGATCTCAACCGTGACCCAGCAGCCTTGCTGAGCCCCGGCCGCCGGATCCGCTTCGTCGATGCCACCGGCTCTGATGGGCGCCGCGGATGACCGCCCGCTTCGAGGTCCTGGCGACCGGTCCGCTCACCACCGTCCAGGACTCCGGCCGCCCCGGGCAAGCCGCACTCGGTATCGGCCGCTCCGGAGCGTGCGACCGTACGTCGTACCAACTCGCCAACCGCCTCGTCGGCAACCACCCCGACGCCGCCGCCCTCGAGGTCACCTTCGGCGGCCTTCAACTGCTCGCCGAGGACGACCTGGTCTACGCCGTCACCGGGGCACCGTGCTCGAATGTCGCACTCAATGCCCCGACCCTCCTCCGCAAGGGCGAGCTCCTCCAGCTCGGCACCCCACGCACCGGCCTGCGCACGTACGTCGCCTTCCGCGGCGGCCTCGACGTCGACCCGGTCCTCGGCTCCCGCTCGACCGACCTGCTCTCCGGCCTCGGCCCGGCTCCCGTCGCCGTCGGCGATGTACTTGCCCTGGGCAAAGATCACGGCCCGATGCCCGGTGTCGACCTCGCCCCGGTCGCGGCCCCTCCCGGCGGCGAGGTGGTCGTCCAGGTCCTCCCCGGCCCCCGTCGCGACTGGTTCACCGACGCCGGCTGGCAGTCGTTGACCGGGCAGTCGTACACGGTCAGCAGCAACAGCAACCGCGTCGGCGTACGGTTCGAAGGCGAGCCGCTCGAGCGGGCCCGGGACGGCGAGCTCCCCAGCGAGGGCATGGAACTCGGTGCCCTCCAGATCCCGCCGTCCGGCCTCCCGGTCCTCTTCTTGGCCGACCACCCGGTCACCGGCGGCTACCCGGTCATCGGCTACGTCGCCGCCGCGGACCTGGACGTCTGCGGCCAACTCCGCCCGGGGCAGTCGCTACGTTTCAGAGCACAAACCCCGTCGGGAACGGATCCGTCGGGTCCAGCAGGTAGTTCCCCATCCCCGTGATCCAGGCCCGTCCACGCACCGTCGGTACCACTCCCGGCAACCCACCAACGGTCGTTGCCTCCAGCAACTTCCCGGCGAAGCTCGTCCCGATGAACGACTCGTTCACGAACTCCTGCCCGAGCTCCAGCTCACCCCGAGCATGCAGCTGCGCCATCCGCGCACACGTCCCCGTCCCGCACGGCGACCGGTCGAACCAGCCCGGATAGATCGCCATCGCGTTCCGCGAGTCACTCCCGTCCCGTCCCGGCGCCGTGAACTGCACGTGCTTGCACCCTGAGATCCCCGCATCCTCCGGATGCACCGGCCGGTCGTTCTCGTTGATCGCCGCCATGATGTCCAGCCCGGCCTGCAGGATCCGGTCCTTCTCCGACCGGTCGAACGGGATCCCGAGCTGCTCCAGCGGCAGGATCGCGTAGAAGTTCCCGCCGTACGCCATGTCGTACGTAACCGTTCCGAGCCCCTTCACCTCCACGGAGGCGTCCAGAGCGTGCGAGTACGCCGGTACGTTCTGCAGCGTGACGTGCTCGGCCCGGCCGTCCTTCACCGCGACGTCGACGACCACCAGCCCGGCCGGCGTGTCCAGCCGGACCTGCGTCAGCGGCTCGCTGACCGGGACCATGCCCGACTCGACCAGCACAGTCGCGACGCCGATCGTCCCGTGCCCGCACATCGGCAGGCAGCCGGACACCTCGATGTAGAGCACGCCCCAGTCCGCGTCCGGCCGGGTCGGCGGCTGCAGGATCGCGCCGCTCATCGCCGAGTGACCGCGCGGCTCGTTCATCAGGAACAGCCGCAGGTCGTCGTCGTGCGCCATGAAGTACTGGCGCCTCTCCTCCATCGTCGCGCCCGGGATGACGCCGACCCCACCGGTGATCACCCGGGTCGGCATCCCCTCGGTGTGCGAGTCGATCGCGCTGAGCGTACGGACGGACCTCATACCAACGACCTCCCGGTGGACGACACGTGCGCTTCCAGCATCCCTCGCGGGGTCACGCCAGCGACTCGACGGCCCGCTTCATGTCCTGCTCGAGCTGCGCGACGTGCTCGGGCACGAGCGGTCCGCGCGGCGGGCGGCAGGGGCCGCCGTACCGGCCGACGTAGTCCATCGCCCACTTGATCGCCTGGACGAACTCGACCCGCGAGTCCCACCGGAACGACGCGACCAGCGGCTCGTACAGCGCGCGGGCCTCGTCCAGCTTGCCCTCGAGCGCGAGGTCGAACAGCCGCACCGACTCGGCCGGGAACACGTTCGGGAACCCGGCGAACCACCCGGTCGCGCCCATCAGCAGCGCCTCCAGGGTCAGGTCGTCGGCACCCGCGACCACGGTCAGCTCAGGCGCCTTCTCGCGGATCTCCAGGATCCGCCGGACGTCACCGGAGAACTCCTTCACCGCGACGATGTTCTCGATCTGCGCGATCTCGGCGAGCAAGTCCGGCGTCAGGTCGACCTTCGTGTCGAGCGGGTTGTTGTAGACCATCACCGGCAGCCCGGCCTTGGCGACCTCACCGAAGTGGTGCAGGACCTCGCCCCGATTGGCCCGGTACATCGTCGGCGGCAGGCACAGTACGCCGTGCGCGCCGTCCTCGGCCGCCTTCTCCGCCCAGCTGCGCGCCTGGTGCGCACCGACGCCGTGGACGCCGACCACCACGATCCCGTCGTCACCGACGGCCTCGATCGCGGTCCGCGCGACGGCCCGCCGCTCGTCGTCGGTCAGCGACGAGTACTCGCCGAGCGACCCGTTCGGCCCGACGCCGCGGCAGCCGTTCTCGATCACCCAGCGGCAGTGCTCGGCGTACTTGTCCAGGTCGGGCCGGAGTCCGGCCGGCGCGCTCGCGTCCTCGGCGTACGGCAGCGCGGTCGCGACGATCACGCCATCAAGCTTCTCGCTCACGGTTCCTCCTCGTTGGCCAGGTCGCCGAGCCGTACCGGCACCGCGATCGGTCGTTTGTGGTCAGCCGGCCCAGCACCGGTCAGACAGGCCGCGTTCCGCGAACACACCCGTCCCTGGCACAACCCGAGCCCCACCCGGCCGGCCAGCTTCAAACTCTTGCCCGTCTCCAGACCCCTGGTCTGTCGCGTCTGCTCGAGATCCCCCCGTGAGACCTCCTCGCACCGGCAGACCAACGTCTGGTCGTCACTCCACTCGCTCCACCCGTCCCGCACCGGGTAGGCCGCCGCCAGAGCCGCCGCAAACCGCTTGCCCTTGGCAACTTCCTCGGTAGCGCGATCCCGTCCTCCGGGCCCCACGGCCTGCGCCCGCACCCCGGCCCCCGGCACCTCACGCCCGGTGATCCGACGCGCAGCCGCCGCGCCGGCAACCCGACCCTCAGCCGAAGCCAAGTCCGCGCCACCGATCCCGGTGATCTCCCCCGCCGCGTACACCCCCGACGAGCTCGTCTCCTGCCACCCGTCGACCACCACCGCCGACCCGTCCCCGGCCAGCTCGCACCCAGCCCCCATGGCCAGTTCCAGCTGAGCCGTGAACCCGTACCCCACACAGACAGCGTCGACCTCGACCCGCTCCTCAGTCCCCCCAACAGGCCGCCACTCAGCATCCAGCCGCGCCACCGTGACCGCCTCAACCCGCTGATCCCCATGTGCAGCAATCACCGCCCGCCCGTGCTGAAGCCGGATCCCCCGCCGCGCCAGCACCCCGCCGTACCCCACCGCCTCCCGAACCTTGCCCCGAGCAACCATCGGATCGCTCATCCACCCCCGAGCCACGGTCCGCAACGCATTCGCCTCGTACACCCCGACAACCTCGGCCCCAACCCCCAGCAACGCCTCAGCCACCGGCAGCAGGAACGGCCCGGTCCCCGCCAGCACCACCCGCTGTCCAACGGCAACCCGCTGCCCCTTGGCCAACGCCTGCGCCGCCCCCGCGCTGTAAACCCCCGGCAGGTCCCACCCCTTGAACGGCAGCACCCGATCGAACGCCCCCGGCGCCAGCACGATCGCCTGAGCGTCGACAGCCTCGACCCGCCGCCCCACAGCGTCTGCAGCCCCACGCTGCACCCACAACCGACGCCCCTCGACCGCAAACACCGAGGTCTCCGCCAGATGCGTGACCCGATGATGCCGAACCACCCGATCGCGCAGCTGAACGAACTTCCCCCACCCGTGCTGCAACCGCCCCGGCCGCGCAGCCCCGAACTCCTCCGGCAGTTGCCGATGGAACTGCCCACCAACACTCCGCCCGGCATCGATCAACCCGACCGACACGCCACCCTCAGCCGCAGCCAACGCAGCGCTGAGCCCAGCCGGCCCAGCCCCAACCACCACCACGTCGTACGACGCACCAGCCGCCTGAGCTCCCTCGAGTACCAGCCCTCGATCGGTGGCCGGTACTTGAAAGGCGTGCTGGCTCCTGCCCCACGCCGACCGCGCGCTCTCGCGCATCGCCCTTTCCTCGCCGGCACCCGGTCCCGGCAGCACTGCCCCGACCTGCGTCCCGATCTCGTCCCCCGCCGCGACCGTCCGCTGGCAAGCCCGCACATCCGGCGTCCCGTTCACCACCACCAGGCAGTCGAAGCACGCCCCGATCCCGCAGAACACCCCTCGCGGCTTCTCCGCGCCACGAGTCGTCCGCCACGATTCCCGCCCGGTCGCCATCAACGCCGCCGCGACCGTCTGTCCCGGCAACGCGTCGACCCGCTCACCATCGACCGTGATCTCCACCGCCGGACCGAACCGCGGCTCGGCCGGATCCCCTTCCGCGGAACGCAAGTACGGGCTCACGACACCCCCACCACAGCCGGCCGATCCACACGGAACGGCGATGGATCCAGATGCGGCGGTACGCCGATGAACAGCTCGGTCAGCAACCGTCCGGTCGCCGGCGCCAGCCCGATCCCGGCGCCCTCGTGCCCGGTCGCGTGCCACAGCCCCGGCACCCGCGGATCCGGCCCGATCACCGGCAGATGGTCCGGCGCGTACGGCCGGAACCCGCCGTACGTCCGCATCACCGGGACGTCGGCCAGGAACGGGAAGATCCCGACCGCCTTCCGCGCGAGCTCCCGCAGCACGTGCACCTTGACCGCGTCGTCGAACCCGATCCGCTCGCGGCTCGACCCGATCAGGACGGTCCCGGCCCGCGTCGACTCGACGACTGTCGAGGTCTGCAGTTCGGCGTCACCGCTCCCGACCGCGCCGACGTAGTCCGCGTCGTACACCTTGCGCCGGACGCACTCCGGCAGCGGAGCGGTCACCAGGATCATCCCGCGCCGCGGCAGGATCTCGATCGGTCCGCCGGCTTCGGCGCCGAACGCACCGGCCCAGGGCCCGCACGCGTTCACGACGGCGTCACACTCGATCACCCCGGCGTCGGTCTCGACGCCAGTCACCCGCCCGGCCTTCCGCCGTACGGCGATCGCAGTCACTCCGGCCCGCACGACGCCACCACGCGCCCGTACGGCGGCCAGCAAAGCCGTTGCCAACAGCACCGGTTGCACCTGGGCGTCGTCGGGGTAGTACACCCCCGTCGTCACCGCCCGGGTCAACAAAGGCTCCAGCTCGAACGCCTCCGCCGGGCTGATCACCCGTGCGTCGACACCCGCCTCACGCTGCGTCCGGGCGAACTTCTCCAGCGGCTCCGGATCGCCGGTCGCGACCACCAGACCGCCCTTGGCTTCCCACTCGACGTCGGCGACCTGCTCCGGCAATCGCGCGAGCACGGTGGCGAACTCCCGCCGCGACGCGATGGCCAGTGTCAGCTCCGGCCCCGGCTCCTTGTCCGAGACCAGCACGTTGCCCTCGCCGGATGCGGTCGTCCCGCCCGCCGGCGTCCCCCGATCGATCACCGTCACGTCGACCCCGGCCGCCGACAGCGCCTCGGCACAGGCGGCACCGATCACCCCTGCCCCGACCACCACCACGTCCGGCATTCGCCAACCTCTCACCGTTCACTTTAATGAACGTTTCGAGAGTACGACGGGAGATCGCGCAGGTCAACGGACCCCATCAATCAGTGTGCAGCGACTCCAGGACACCCGGCATCGTGTCCGGCGGGTACTCCAGCAGCAGCACCGAGCGCACCTCGCCGTCCAGCGCCTCGTACTCGTGCGGCCCGTTCGCCCGGAACGCCAGGTAGTCCCCCGGCCCGAGCTCCTGACTCCGATCCCGCGCGGTGATCCGCACGCGGCCAGTCAGGATCACGTGATGCTCGGTCCCCGGATGCCCGCTCGAGTGCTGCACCTCACCAGGCCGGATCCGCTGGTCGTACACCTCGAACAGACTCCCCGGACTCTCCAGCCGCCGCAGCATCCGCAGATCCACCGCGGCACCACTCAACGCCTCGACGTCCGCCGACCGCACCAGCACCAGGTCCGACGCCGGCGGCTCACTCAACAGCGCCGACACCGGCACCCCGAGAGCGTTCGACAGACTGAACACCGTCTCGATCGTCGGGTTGCCCGCCCCGGACTCCAGCTGCGACAACGTGCCTTTCGCGATCCCCGACCGCCGGGCCAGCTCCGACAGCGAGATCCCCTGCTCGTCGCGCCGCGCGCGCAGGTTCACCCCGAGCACGCGCCCCGCTCCCTGACCAGCCATGGCCCGGAGCATGCCATACCGGCCTACGGGATGACGCGTGCCTTCCGCAGCTCGTCGAAGAGCCGGTAGAACATCTGCTCGGTCTCGACGTACTCGTGGAACCCGGCCCGCCGCGCCTTCGAACCGTCCGCGAAGAAGTCGTAGTCCCACCCGAACACGAAGTCCGCGAACCCCCACGACGACACGTCCGCGTACGGCGTACCGGCGAGCCCGTGTGAAGCCTGCATCCGGTCCCACAGCGCTTCCTTGTCCGCCATCGCGTCCTGCAGCGGCATCGGCAACGGCGGCGCCACGTCCAGCTCGAACCAGGCGGCCAGCTTCGGCCACAGCTCGCTCCAGCGGAACAGATCCCCGTTCGTGATGTTGAACGCCTGGTTCGCCGCCCGCGGCTCGGTCGCCGCCCAGACCGTTGCCTTGGCCAACAATCCGGCGTCGGTCAGCTCCAGCAACGCGTCGTACGCGCCCGGCTTGCCCGGGAACCGCAGCGGCACCCCGAGTTCCTTCGAGATCGACGCGTAGACGGCGATCGCGACCGCCAGGTTCATCGGGTTGCCGAGCGCCGTCCCACCGACGACCGAAGGCCGCAGCGCCGACCAGGTCCACGCCTTGCCGCGCTGACGCTCGACCAGGAAGTCCTGCTGGTCCACGTTGAACTCGGGCGGGAGATGCGGCGGGTCGTCCTCACGGGCCGGCGTCTTGAACGGCCCGAGATGCGCGCCGTACACCTTGTAGCCCTGCATCAGGCTCACGTGCTGCAGCCCGCCGGCGACCGGCTCGATGGCGTCGACCACGTTGGTCAGCATCGCGAGGTTCGGCGCGACCAGCTCGGCCCAGGTCGGGCGTTCCTGGTACGCCGCGTAGAACACGTGCGTCACGTCGGTGAGCCCCGCGAGCTTCACGCGGCTGTCCTCCGCGTCGAGCAGATCCACCGCGACCTGCCGTACGCCGTCCCGGTCCTCGCCACCCCGCCGGGACACCCCGATGACTTCCCAGTCAGGGAGGTGGTGGAGGTGCTCCACCAGGTTGCTGCCGATCACTCCTCGTGCGCCCACCACGAGCGCGACCTTCTGCTCTGCCATATCCCCAGCATGTGGGTGAACCTGTGGATAAGTCTAAGGCATCCTTTTCACAATGTGCATAAACTCTGTGCATGGCGACGCTCCGGCAGTTGGAGTACCTCGTGACGGTCGTCGACGAGGGCTCCTTCACGCGGGCGGCCGAGTTGCTGCACGTCACCCAGCCCGCGCTGTCCCACCAGATCCGCGCGCTGGAGCGCTCAGCCGGCGGCCCGCTGCTCGAGCGGCTCCCCAAGAACCTGCGCCTCACCCCCACCGGCCGCGCGATGCTCCCGCACGCCCGCGCCGCCCTCGCCGACGCCGAACGCGCCCGCTGCGCCGCGCGCCAGGCTGCCGGTCTCGAAGCCGGCGAACTGCAGATCGCCACGCTCTACTCGATCAGCCTCGGCGTCCTGCCCCCGACGCTGAAGGCCTGGCGCCGCAAGTACCCGGACGTCGGCATCCGCCTGTACGAACACCGCCACACCACGGAGCTCGCGGAGGCGATGACCACCGGCCAGGCCGACGTCGCCATCGGCCCGTCACCCCCGGCATGGCCTCATCCGCCGCAGGTCCTGGGCATCGAGGAGTTCGTCGTGGTGGTCGCGCCCGATGATCCGCTGGCCCGCCGGGCCACGATCTCCTTGAACGATCTGGCCGACCGGGCGTGGGTCCACTACACGCCGAGCCACGGCCTCGCGGATCTGCTCGACCAGGCCTGCGCCCAAGCCGGTTTCCAGCCGCGCATCGCCGTCCGCACCGAACAAACCGCGGCAGCCCCCGCGCTGGCCGCCGCCGGCCTCGGCCCCGCGCTGGTCCCCGCCAACATCCTCCCGACCAGCTTCGACGGCCACGTCCTCCGCGTCGACCCACCGATCTGCCGCACGCTCACTGCGTACACCCGAGGTACGCCGGACCCCGTCACCACCGCGTTCCTCGAGGTCCTCGCCACCACCTGGCCCACCATCCCCGGCACCAAGCCCGCCTGAGCGGCCCGCTCGCTCCCGGCGTACGCGCTCGTCCGCCGTTTGACCCGCTCCTTCCACGGGCACCGCGCAAGTTGATATGGCTGACGAATCCACCGGAACCGTGCTGCTCGCCGGAGTGGCCAACCTCTCGATCGCCGTCGCCAAGTGCGTCGCCGGTCTGCTCTCGGGCTCGACCGCGCTGATGGCCGAGGCGGCGCACTCGGTCGCGGACACCCTCAACCAGGTGTTCCTGCTGACCGCCCTCAAACGCAGCCAGATACCGGCCGACGCGAACCACCCCTTCGGCTACGGCCTCGAACGCTACTTCTGGGCCCTGCTCGCCGCGGTCGGCATCTTCGTCCTGGGCGCCGGCTTCTCGATCGTCGAAGGCATCCAGGCCGTCATCCACCCCGAGCCGGTCGCCTCCCTCACGGTCGTCTACACCGTGCTCGCGATCTCGTTCCTGTTCGAAGGCGCCTCCTGGCTCCGCGCGGTCCGCCAGGTCCGCCGCGAGGCCAAGCAGGAAGGCATCTCCGCCCTGGAACACCTCAAGGACGCCGAGCCGGCCCTCAAGACCGTCGCCTTCGAGGACTCCGCCGCCCTCATCGGCCTCGTCCTCGCCGCCGCCGGCGTCACGCTCAGCGTCCTCACCGACCACCACTTCTGGGACGGCGCCGCCTCGATCGCGATCGGCCTGCTGCTGATCGGCGTCGCCTTCACCCTCGGCCGCGACAACAAGGCCATGCTCATCGGCCAGTCCCTCCCCGAGGAGGACCAGCAGGAGATCCGTACGACGATCGCCGCCGTCCCCGGCATCGACGCGGTGGTCGAGCTCCTCACCCTCCGCCTGGCCGCCGACGAGGTCCTCGTCGTGGTCCGCGTAGACCTCGACGACTCCGAAACCACCGGCGCCGCCGTCGAACAACTGGCCGAGAAGGTCGACCGCGAGGTCCGCGACCGCTTCCCCACCGTCCGCCACCTGTTCCTCGACCCCACCCCGCAGGCCGACCCCACCGCCGGTCCCGGCCCGGCCACCGCTCTTCACCCCGATCCTGCGGCGACTCCCCAACCCGGTCCGACCCCCGCTCCCCCCGGCGTACGCTGACACCGTGCCGAAACTCACCGGCCGCCCCGGCAACCAACGCGCCTACATCCTCATCATGGGCGCCTGCGCCACCCTGATCATCCTGGCCTGGTTCGTGGTCCGCCTCTTCTCGGTCCCCGCCGCCATCGGCATGAGCGCGGTCGCCGCGGTCCTCCCACCGATCGCCGCGATCGTCGCCAACAACCGCCAGGACTGACTACTCAGACCGGCAGTGCGACCTCAGCCAGTGCCTTCACCAGCGGCGCCTGCTCAGGCAGTTCCGCAGCCTTCTCCAGAGCAGCCGACAGTACGGCGTCGTGCGTCGGCTGAGCCTCGGCCAGCAGCGCACGCCCCGCCTCGGTCACCTCGGTGTAGATCCCACGCCGATCCGTCGGGCACAGGTACCGCGACAGCAGCTGACGGTCCTCCAGCCGGTTCACCAGCCGGGTCGTCGCCGACTGGCTCAGGACCACGGCGTTCGACAGCTGGTTCATCCGCAGGTGGTAGTCGTCCTGCCGAGCCAGTACGTCGAGCACGCTGTACTCGCTGACCGAGAGCCCGTGCTGCTTGTTCAGCGCGCGCTCCAGCTCGTCCTCGATCCGCGCGTGCAGGGCCGCCAGGGTGCGCCACCCCTGCGCCCGAGCCTCCGCGGCATCGTCCGGTAGTCCCACAGCTCCTCCTCACACGCCTGCACTTGAATCCACCGACCGCAGGTGGTTTCATGAAGCAATAGTCCGCGTATGCAACTATCGCGGACGCGGGTATTAATCACCAGACTACCGATCGGGAGCAGAAAAGCCATGCCAGCCGAGATCCCCACCGTCACCTTGAACAACGGCGTCGAGATGCCGCAGCTGGGCTTCGGCGTCTCCCAGGTGCCGGACGCCGAGACCACCGCCGCCGTCACCGCCGCACTCCAGGCCGGCTACCGCAGCATCGACACCGCTGCGGCGTACCAGAACGAGCCCGGCGTCGCGAAGGCCCTGGCCGACTCCGGCATCGAGCGCTCCGAGCTCTTCGTCACCACCAAGCTGTGGAACGCCGACCAGGGCTACGAGGAGACCCTCGCGGCCTTCGAGCGCAGCCGGAAACTGCTCGGTCTCGAGTACGTCGACCTCTACCTGATCCACTGGCCCGCCCCGGCCCTCGGCAAGTACGTCGACAGCTGGCGCGCCCTGGAGAAGCTCAGCGCCGACGGCCTGGTCCGCGCGATCGGCGTCTCCAACTTCCAGCCGGCCCACCTCGACAAGCTCGCCGAGACCGCGTCGATCGTCCCGGCGGTCAACCAGATCGAGCTGCACCCGTACCTGCAGCAGACCGAGGTCCGCGCGTACGACGAAGAGCACGGCATCGCCACCGAGGCCTGGAGCCCGCTGGCCAAGGGCGGTTCGCTGCTCGGCGAGCCGGCCGTCCAGGCGATCGCCGAGAAGCTCGGCCGCACCGCCGCCCAGGTCGTGCTCCGCTGGCACCTGCAGCTGGGCACCATCGTGATCCCGAAGTCGGTCACCCCGGCACGGATCGCGGAGAACCTGGACGTCTTCAGCTTCGAGCTGACTGACGCCGACCTGGCCGAGCTGGCCAAGCTCGACCGCGACGAGCGCACCGGCCCGCACCCGGACGAGTTCAACGTCGCCTAACCCCGGCGGTAGATCTCCCGCACCGCGTGGAACGACTTCTTCGGCTCCCACCGGTACGGCGACGCCGGGTCCCAGCTGTCCTCACGGATCACCTTGACCAGCCCGTACCCGGCGATGTCGTCGTCGTGCTTCGCATCGTCGGCCCGGTGCGGAGCATCCGGCGAGATGAACGTGTACGGCGAAGCCCCCAGTAATCCTTCAGCAGCGAACACCCCCAGCATGTTCGCCAGATGCGTGGCCTGCTCCTGCTCGTTCCGCACGTACCCGTCCTTGATCGCCGGCGGATCGACCGTGTAGTCCACGATGTCCCACCCCATCCCGCCCGCTTCGGCCGCGCCGGTGAACGTGCAGCACCCGAACTCCAGGATCAGGATCGGCTTGCCCCACTGACGGAACGGCGCCAGCTCGGCCGTGTGCGCCGCCGGATCGGCGTGGTACGAGTAGTAGTCCAGCCCGACGATGTCGAACAGCGCCCAGTCGACCGGTTCCAGGTCCGCCGCCGCGCCGTACGTGATCCTCCCACGGAAGTTGCTGCGGGCAACCTTCACCATCGTCGCCGTGTAGGCCCGGAAGCGCCGCACGATCGCGGGCATGTCCGGACTGCCGTTGGTCAGGTGCTCGACCCGTTCGAAGAAGTCCGCACCCGGCACGATCCCCGGCGTGAACAGCATGAACTCGCAGCCGATCACCAGGATCACCTCCGGCCCGTACCGGCAGCGCAGCCGCTCGGCGTCGCGGGCGACGTCGGCGAGCTTGCGCAGCGAGTCCGCTTGCGGCTCGTCGAAGAACCGCGGCTGGATCGAGACGCGCAGCCCCTGCCGGAGCGCCTCGGTCGCGGTGTCGCGCAGGCGCTTCGGCTGGGTGCCGTAGATGCTGACCCAGTTCGCGTGCAGGCGGTGGCGGATGGCACTCAGTTCGCCGCGGACGAGGTCCGGGCGCCAGACGACCCGGCTCTCGTCGCCGATGAACCCGGTGCCGGTGTCGTAGGCGACGCCGCGGAAGTCGAGGTGGCGTTGGCCCGGCGTACGGGCTGCTGATGCGGGGCTCGCGGCAACGGTTCCGGCGGTGGCGGCAACCACCCCGAGCGCGGCCGCGCCCTGCAGAAATCGGGACCTGCTGATCGGTTGGCTCATGCCGGACAACTCTCCGCCGCTCGCCGCGGATCGTCGTCGGGCAGAGGTTTTCCCTTGCGGAACTTAAGTTTTGCGGCCCAGCACTGACACAGCACTGATGTGCCGGGGCAATCGCTTGCTTCACGCACCGTGGTGGGACGACTCTTCTCGGTCAGAGGCCGCAACCGCCCACAGCGGCCGACGACACCTGGAGTGTGAGCATGTCAGGAAAGCTCAAGTTCACCCGTGCGGCCATGGTCGCCGTGATGGTCGCGGTCGCGTCGGCCGGTGCGGTCAGCGCCGCCGAGGCCCGGGTTACACCGGGAACCAACATCGTCGGCGGTACGACGGCGAGCACCGCGTCGGCCCCCTGGGCGATCGCGCTGAACAACAGCCGGTCCCCCGTGCCGAGCGGCCAGTACTGCGGTGCCACGCTGGTGAAGGCGAACAAGATCGTCACCGCCGCGCACTGCGTGACCCAGCCGGTCAGCACCTACACCGCGATCCAGGGCCGCGACCGGCTCAGCACCACGGCAGGCAAGACCTCGAAGATCTCCAAGATCTGGAAGGACCCGCAGTACGGGCGGGTGGCCGGCCACGACGTCGCCGTCCTGACGCTGACCACGCCGTTCACCGGTGTGGCCACGCTGCCGCTGGAGACCAGCCGCTCGGCCGACGCCGTCGGTGCGCAGTCGGTCGTCTACGGCTGGGGCGAGACCGAGGGGACCGGCCCGGCCGACACCTTCCAGAAGGTGACCGTGCCGGTGCTCGGTGACTCGTACTGCGGGCAGGTGTACGCCAGCGAGGGCTACGTCGCCAACGGCGAGATCTGCGCCGGCTACAAGGCCGGTGGCAAGGACTCCTGCCAGGGCGACTCCGGCGGCCCGCTCGTCCTGAACGGCCGGCTCTTCGGGGTCGTGTCGTGGGGCATCGGCTGCGCGGACGCGGGTAACCCCGGCGTGTACGCCGAGGTCGCGACGTACGCCTCGGCGCTGACGACGCAGATCAACAACTAGCTCGGGACACGCCACTGATACGCCGTACCAGAACCTGGTACGGCGTATTAGTGTGTCGCCGGTGGCCCGTGAAGCAGATGAGAAGACAGCCCTGGGCTCGGTCTGGCTCCGAGCGGAACCGTCGTCGACCCGAGCACCGCTGAGCCGCGAGGACATCGTCAACGCGGCGATCGGCATCCTCGACAAGGAGGGCCTCGACGGGCTCTCGATGCGCCGCGTCGCCGTCGAACTGGGCACCGCCGCCACGTCAGCCCTCTATTGGCGAGTGGCCACCAAGAACGACCTGCTCGAACTGGCCGTGGACGAGATCCTCGCCGAGTCCCTGGTCCCCACCGAGGAAGGCGACTGGCGAGACCAGCTGGCCGTCCTGGGCCTGGCGGCGTACGAGACCCTGGACCGCCACCCCTGGGCCACCCAACTGCTGGCCTCCCACGCCGGCCTGGGCCCCAACTACCAGACCTACACGGCCCGCCTGGTGGAAATCCTCACCACCGCCGGCTTCAAAGGCATCCACCTGGACGCCGCGGTCTCCGCCGTCTTCCACTACGTCATCGGCGCGGCAGTCACCGACGCCGCCTGGCACTCCACCATCCACCGCAGCGGCCTCCCCGACCCCACCTGGGCCAAAGCAGCCGGCCACCACCTGGACATCGAGCCAGAAGCGTTGACCGCCTACCTGACCCCGAACAACCCCGCCGGCCCCACAGCCCGCTTCACCACAGGCCTACGAGTAATCCTCGTAGGCCTGCGCCCCCGCCGCTTGTCGTAGACGAAAGCCACAGCCGGCACGGGCGAAGCCCGTAGCCGTTCGGGGGCGGCAGGCCTCCTCCCCTCCCCCCTTCACGGCTCCTTAAAGATCAGCGAAAGCTGAGGTCGGGTTTTCGAAGGCGTCCGCCACGAAGCGCAGGAAGGCTGCTGCCGTCCCTCCGTCGCAGACTCGGTGGTCGAAGACGAGGGAGAGCTGGGTGAGTTTGCGGACCGCCAGCTCGCCGTCGACCACCCACGGGCGGTCGATGATGCGGCCTACACCGAGGATCGCCACCTGGGGGTGGTTGATGATCGCGGCGCTGCCGTCCACACCGAAGCTGCCGTAGTTGTTGAGGGTGAAGCTCCCGGACGTCAGCTCGTGCGCGGTGAGCTTGCCGTCGCGAGCCGCCGCGGTGAGCCGGCGGATCTCGCCGTCCAGTTCGCGAGCGGTGAGCGTGTGCGCGTTCGGTACGGCGGGCACGACCAGGCCGCGATCGGTCTGAGCGGCCAGCCCGAGGTTCACCCCGTCGTACTGGACGAGATCGTCTCCGTCGACGAAGCCGTTCAGCTCCGGGTGCTTACGCAGCCCCGCAACGACGAACCGCGCCATCAGCGCGAGCAGGCCCGGACCGGGATCGGTTGCCGTGCGCATCGAAGCCCGCAGCTCGACCAGTGGCGTCGCGTCGACATCCACCCAGGTGGTCGCCTCGGGAATCTCCGACCGGCTCCGGCTCAAGGTCGCGGCGACGGTCTTCCGGAACCCGTTCATCGTCGTACGCCGAAGCTCAGGCAACCCCGTGTGCGACACAACAGGAACCTCGGCACGAGCCGCCACAGCAGCTTCCACATCGCGACGCACGATCAGACCACCCGCACCAGAGCCTTCCAAGGTCCTCAGATCAAGCCCGGCATCCTTCGCGATCCGCCGCACCAACGGAGAGATCACCAAAGGAACCGCCCGGGCAACAGGCTTCTCGGCAACCGCGACAGACGCCTCGGCAACAACGGCATGCCCGTTGGCCCGCGCCTTCCGCCGACGCCCGGACCCCGCACTCTCCGGCGTCCCGTACCCGATCAGCACATTTCCCGACCCGGCCTTCTCCTCCTCGCGATAGGCCTCGCCAGCAACCGACCCGATCGTGATCAAAGGCTTCCCGACATCGATCGTCGCGCCCTCAGCACCGTGCAGCTCAGTGACGACCCCGGCGTACGGCGAAGGCACCTCCAGCAACGACTTCGCGGTCTCCACCTCGGCGATCGGCGCGTCGACGGCGACAACGTCGCCCACAGCAACCAACCACCGCACGATCTCCGCCTCGGTCAACCCCTCACCAAGGTCCGGCAGCAGGAACGTGTTCACGAGTCCTCCCACTGCAGGTCGTCGACAGCGTCAAGGATCCGGTCCACCGACGGCAACTGGTGCCGCTCCAGGTGCGGAGGCGGGAACGGAATGTCGAACCCGGTCACCCGCCGGATCGGCGCCGCCAGCGAGTGGAAGCACCGTTCGGTGACCCGAGCAACGATCTCCGACGACACCGAAGCGAACCCGGAGGCCTCGGCCACCACCACAGCCCGCCCGGTCGAACGCACCGCAGCACAGACCGTCTCGTCGTCGAACGGCACGATCGACCGAAGATCCACAACTCCCAGTGACCGCCCCTCAGCAGCCGCAGCCTCCGCGGCCTCCAGAGCGACCGGCACGGTAGGCCCGTAAGCGATCAACGTCGCGTCAGCCCCTTCCCGCCGTACGACGGCCTTCCCGATTCCCGGCTCGGGAGCCCCGAGATCGATCTCCTCCTTGGCCCAGTACAGCTTCTTCGGCTCGAGGAAGATCACCGGATCCGGGAACTCGATCGCCCGCCGCATCAGCCAGTACGCATCGGCCACGGTAGA
Source organism: Kribbella sp. cmx-5-2 (assembly GCA_049998015.1). Lineage (GTDB taxonomy): Bacteria > Actinomycetota > Actinomycetes > Propionibacteriales > Kribbellaceae > Kribbella. Next base: position 586,524 of record JAEBEC010000003.1, on the reverse strand, counting down.
AGGTGCGACCACGGTCAACCCAGGCGTGTGCGCGTAGTAGGCCTCGGACGAGTCGCAGTGGTGCTCGACGCCGCCGATCCCACCGGCGTACGGCATCCGGATCACCATCGGCAGCGTGATCTTGCCGCGGGTCCGGTTCCGCATCTTCGCGACGTGGCTGACGACCTGCTCGAACGCCGGGTAGCCGAACGCGTCGAACTGCATCTCGACGACCGGCCGCATCCCGTTCATCGCCATCCCGATCGCGGTCCCGACGATGCCGGACTCGGCCAACGGGGTGTCGAAGCAACGACTCTCGCCGAACTCGGCGGTCAGCCCGTCGGTCACCCGGAACACGCCGCCGAGCGCGCCGACGTCCTCACCGAACATCAGCACGGTGTCGTCGGCCCGCATCGCGTCGCGCAGCGCCTGGTTCAGCGCCTGCGCCATGGAGAGCTTCACGTGCGTCATCTCAGGCCTCCTCACGAGCCAGTTCGTCGGCCAGGAACGCGGCCTGCTCACGCAGCTGCGGCGTCTGCACCGTGTACAAGTGCTGGAACAGCTCCGCCGGATCCGGGTGCACGTCCTCCATCAGCCCGACCCGCGTGTACTCCGCCAGCTGGTCCGCGGCCGAAGCAGCCGCCGCTCGAGCGGAGTCGTCCAGCAGCCCCGCACCACTCAGATAGGCGTCCAGCCGCTTGATCGGATCCTTCTCCAACCACGGCGTGACCTCGGCGTCGTCGCGGTACCGCGTCGCGTCGTCCGCGTTGGTGTGCGCCTGCACCCGATACGTGTGCGCCTCCACGAGCTGCGGCCCTTCACCACCACGCGCGCGCTCGACAGCGCGGCCCAGTACGGCGAGCAGCCCGGCCAGATCGTTGCCGTCGGCCCGTTCACCCGGTACGCCGTACCCGATGCCCTTGTGCGCAAGGGACGGCGCGGCGGTCTGCTTGGCGAGCGGCACCGAGATCGCGTACTCGTTGTTCTGGATGAAGAACACGACCGGCGCCTGCCAGACCGCGGCGAAGTTGAGCGCCTCGTGGAAGTCGCCCTCGCTGGTCCCGCCGTCGCCGACGAGCGCCATCACGACGGTGTCCTCACCCTTCAGCCGCGCGGCGTGCGCGACGCCGACCGCGTGCAGCAGCTGCGTCGCGAGCGGCGTGGACTGCGGCGCGACGTTGCGCTCGTGCGGGTCGTACCCGGAGTGCCAGTCGCCACGCAGCAGCGTCAGCGTCTCGATCGGGTCGACGCCGCGGCTCACGATCGAGACCGTGTCGCGGTACGTCGGGAAGAGCCAGTCGCGCTCCTCGAGCACCATCGTCGCCGCGACCTGACAGGCCTCCTGGCCGTGCGACGACGGGTAGACCGCGAGCCGGCCCTGCCGGACCAGCGCGCTGGCCTGGTCGTTGAGCCGGCGGCCCTTGACCAACTGTGCGTAACCGTCGGTCAGCGTCTCCGCGGAGGGCAGCTGGTACGACGCGTGCGCGTGCGCGGCGCCGTGCTCGTCGATCAGCCGGACGGGCTCGGCTGCGGGCAGCAGACGCTCCTCAACGGTGCGGTGCTTGTGCATGGCCTCGCTTCGCTCGCCCATGGGGCCCTCCTGCAGGGAGACAGACTGATGCCTCATCGTCGTACTTCCGGCCATTCGCTGCCAGACCCTGCAGAATTGCGAGACGATCGGCGCTATCCTGAGCCTGACCGAGGAGCAGAATGTCCGAAGAAGTGGTAACCGCCGCCCAGCGCCCTGGACAGATGGTCGTCGCCCCCGCGCTGGACGAGCTCGACCGCCAGATCGTCGAGGCCCTGACCCAGGACGGCCGCCTCTCGATACGAGCCCTCGCGGACCAGGTCCACATCTCCCGTGCCAACGCCTACGCCCGCGTCGAGCGCCTCACCGCAACCGGCGTCATCACCGGTTTCACGACGACGGTCGACCCTCTGAAACTGGGCCTCGCGACGTCGGCGTACGTCACCCTCAGTCTCCGCCAGAGCTCCTGGCGAGCCCTGCGCGAGCAGCTCCAGACGATCCCCGAGATCAAGCACATGGCACTGGTCGGCGGCGACTTCGACGCCATCCTCCTCGTCCGAGCCGCCGACAACGAAGGCCTGCGCCGCGTCGTCCTGGAGAAGCTCCAGGCCATTCCCGAGGTGCTGGGCACCCGAACGGCCCTGATCTTCGAGGACCTCGGGACGCTCTGACCGCTTGGCCGGTACCGATCGACAGGACGTCTGCCCGAATTCACACCCGGGACGACCAGTCCCAGGCGTGCGACCAGGCCCATCGCCCTCGGCGGACGGACACATCCTGTCGCTCGGTACCCGCGTCCCCTCCTAGGCGCCGCGGCGGCGCTGCCGGGCGGCGTACGAACGCAGCGCGCGGAGGAAGTCGATCTCGCGGAAGGCCGGCCAGTACGGGTCGCAGAAGTAGAGCTCGGAGTACGCCGACTGCCAGAGCAGGAAGTTGGACATCCGCTGCTCGCCGCTGGTGCGGATGATCAGGTCGGGATCGGGCTGCCCGGCGGTGTAGAGGTGCTTGGTGATGTCGTCGGCCTCGAGCGTGTCGGCGAGCGAGTCGAGGTCGTTGCCGGCGCGCGCCTCCGACTCCAGCAGCGACCGCACCGCCTCGACGAGCTCCTGGCGGCCGCCGTACCCGATGGCGAGGGTGACGTGGTTGCCGGTGCTGATGTCCTTGGTCGCCTCGACGGCTTCCTTCAACGCGCGCGAGGTGGTGTCGGGGAGCAGATCGATCAGCCCCGCGACGTGCACCTGCCAGCGGCCGCCCGGCTCGGTGAGGCGCGTGGTGACGACCTCCTCGATCAGCTTCATCAGGTACATGACTTCTTCGTTGCCACGCTTGACCAGGTTCTCGGTCGAGCAGACGAAGACGGTCACGTGCTGTACGCCGGCGGTCTCACACCAGCCGAGCGCGTTCTCGACGTGCATCGCGCCGTACCGGTGACCGACGCTCGGATTCGCATGCCCCTGCCCTCGCGCCCAGCGGCGATTGCCGTCCATCACCAGCCCGACGTGCCGCGGCCGCGGCTTGCCCACCAGCTGCCGCCGAAGCCGCCACTTGTACACCCCGTACAGCACGTCGTTGATCGCCATCCACAGAATCTAACGGCTGATCGGCCCGTACGCCGGTCGAGCGGGCCGCATACGCCGGCCCGCGGCCGATCGCCCGGTACTGTGCAACGGATGCGGATCCTGTTCACGTTCATCGGGGGCATCGGACACTTCCGGCCGCTCGTCCCGATCGCCCACGCCGTCGAAGCCGCCGGCCACGAGGTCCGCGTCGCCGGATCAGGCAAGGTCACTCCGACCGTCGAGGCAGCCGGCTTCACCACCTTCGCCACCAGCGGCCCCCGCCCCGCAGACGCCCCGCCGCCCGTCCCCGAACCGCTGGAGCCGGCCGACCCCGCCGCTCAGGAACAGCACTTCGCCGCAGCCTTCGGCGGCCCCGGCGCCCGCCGCCACGCGGCCGCCCTGGTCGACATCGCCGCGAACTGGAAACCCGACGTCATCATCCGCGACGAAGCCGACTTCGGCACCGCCCTCGCCGCCGAGAAACTAGACATCCCCTGTACGACGGTCCTGGTCCTCGCCTCAGGAGCCCTGCTCCGCAAGGACCTGCTGGCCGCCCCACTGGGCGAACTAAGAGCCGAGCACAACCTCCCACCCGACCCCGACCTCGCCTTCCTCAACGGCGACCTGACCCTGTCGCCGTTCCCCCCAGGCTTCCGCCACCCGTCCTTCCCCCTACCGCCGAACACCTTCTCCTACCGCACCGCCGAAGTCCGACCCGCCGAGCCGCACCCGCCCACGGTCTACTTCACCCTCGGCACCGTCTTCCAGCCCGACACCGACGACCTCTTCACCCGAATCCTCACCGGCCTCCGCGACCTCTCCGCCAACGTCATCGTCACCGTCGGCGAACGCAACGACCCCGCCGCCCTGGGCCCCCAACCACCTCACGTCCGCATCGAACGCTTCATCCCCCAGGACGACCTGCTCCCCACCTGCGACCTGGTCATCTCCCACGGCGGCTCCGGCAGCGTCCTCGGCGCCCTGGCCCACGGCCTCCCGTCGATCGTCCTCCCGCTGGGCGCCGACCAACCCCACAACGCCCAACGCCTCCTCACCCTCGGCGCAGGCACGGCCCTCGACCCGGTAACCCTCACCCCACACCAGGTCACCCAAGCGGCCACAGAAGTCCTTGCCAACAGCAACTACAAGCAAGCCGCCCAACACCTCCAGGCAGAACTCAACACCCTCCCCGATGTCACCGAAACAGTCGCCCTCATCGAGTCCCTCCCCTGATGCCAACCATCCGGGAGTACGCCGAACCGGACGAGCAGAGCTGGCTACGCTGCCGAGTCCTCGGCTTCCTCGACTCGGCGTACTACGACGACGTCGCCACCCACAAACCCCCACGCGACCTCCAGCTGGTCGCCACCAGCGAGCCCGGGCCCGCGTACGGCGAGGTCGCCGGCCTGCTCGACGCCAGCCTCAACGGGCCCGAGGCAACCCTCGAGACGCTCGTCGTCCACCCCGACCACCGCCGCCGCGGCATCGCCCGCGCCCTCCTCGACGAGGCCTGCACGCGGCTTGCAGCCGGTGGAGCCCACCAGGTCGACGCATGGACACGCGATGACCCGGGCACCCTCGCCTGGTACACCGAGCACGGCTTCGTCGAGCAGATGCGCTACCTGCACGTCCACGCCTCGACCCCAGCCGAGGCGACCGCGTTCGCCGACCGCCCCGAGCTGATGCCGCAGGCCGGCTTCTTCCACGCCTGGATCGAGCACGAGGACGCCCTCCGCGCCGAGTTCCAGCGGGTCCATGTCTGCAGACAGTTCATCAAACCCCTCGCCCACTAACCCGTCCGGTTGCGTCCGAAGAATCCGTCTGCGTCCGAAGAACCGAGCGCTATAGCCTCGGATTCTTCGGACGCCTGCGGATTCTTCGGACGCTGCGGGCCAGGCCGCCGGGAGGGTGACGGCCGGTGCCGGTCGCGGGCAGCCCCGGCTACCGGCGGATCGGCGCCGGTTGCGGCCGGCCCCGATTGCAGGCAGCCCCCGATTGCGGCCGGGCCCGGGTGCGCGCAGGTCCGGCCTCCGTCCTCACCAGGGCTGGGGCAGGCCGGGCTCGTACGTGCCGAACGTCCACTCGTAGCCCTCGGGGTCCACGACCCGGCAGCGGTAGTTGCCCCACTCGGTGACACCCGGCGCCCAGATCGACCCCGCGCCGACCGCGGTCGCGGACGCGTGCAGCGAGTCGACGACCGCCTCGGACTCCACCGAGATGAACATGCCGGACCCGGTCGTCTCGCCCTTGCGGGCCGGTCGGTCGTAGCCGACCTCGTCGGTGAACAGGGTGAAGGCGACGCCGGTCCCGTAGCGGACCTCGGCGTGCATGAGTCCGCCCTTGTCGTCGGGGGCCTCGGCCGTCACCTCGAAGCCGAACGCCTTCTCCAGCCAGCGCACGGCGGCCGGGGCGTCGCGGTAGGAAAGGACAACGTGCAGTTTGGCGACTGGGGTGCTGCTGTTCTCGGTCATGACGACAAGCCTGCCGGGAGTAGCGGCCAGTTCATGACCGCTACTCCGGCAACAACAGATCAGCGCCGGAAAGCACCCGGCCCGTTCACCTGCCAGCCCTTCGCGGTCGGGTCGACGATCGACCTCAGCGGCATCGTGAAGCTCCGGACCTGCTTGGCCGGGCGGCTGATCGCCCAGAACGTCGGGTTCTTCGTCGTCGACCGGTCCCACGCGATGCCCTGCCCCTGGATGTCCGGCAGGTCGACCGTCGCCACCCAGCGCAGCTCGGCGCCGGCCTCGGGCAGCTTCATCACGTACGCCTCGCCGAGGTCGTGCCCGGTCAGCCACAGCCGGCCGTCCGGCCCCCACGATCCACCCGAGTTGCTCATCGGCTTGAAGCGGTCGAGGATCGCCTTCGGAATGGTCCAGCCCGCGACCACCTCGAAGTTGTCGTTCAACTTCACCACCTGGGTGTTGTACGTCTCGCCGTACAGCTCGCCGGAGCCGTCCTCGCGCGGGTTGTCGTAGTTCGCGAACCCGGCCCACCAGGCGCCGTCGTGCCGGTCCAGCCAGGTCAGCGACCCGCGGTCGATCCCGAAGCTGTGCGTGCCGACGTGCCGCATCGTGCGGGTGTCGAACACCTCGATCGACGACTCCATCGGGTACTCGGGGTAGTTCGAGTGCACGGCGTACAGCTTGCTGCCGACCACGGCCGCGCTGTCCAGGTGCTCGAACGGCCCGTCGGTGTCGCCGGCGAACTGCAGCAGCGGCTCGCCGGTGCGCCGGTCGTGCTTGGTGATCGTCCGGTTGTTCACCGCGTAGAAGTACTTCGCGTCGACCGCGACCGCCTGGTTGGCGTCGAAGGCCGGGAACGACTTCACCGGCGTCGCGACGAAGGACGGCGGATCAGCGGCAACAACAGCAGCCGGTACGACGGCCGCCGGCGCCGCGGCTGCCAGGGAAGGGACAGCCGCGGCGGCCACGGCCACCAGGACGAGAAGCTTCTTCATCAGGACCTCCGGAGGGGAACGGAAACGCCTCCGGCAGCCTCCGCCGTACGCCGGAACAACCGCCGTCCCCCGCATGAACCTGTCGAGTCAGCCAGGTGCCGAGTCAGTCAAGTGACCGCCGTCGCCGCTTGAACCAGATCAGCAACGCGACGCACGGCAGCGCCAGCCCGCCGAACCCGAGCCCGAAGAACGCCTCACGCCCGCCGACATGATCGACCAGCCAGCCGAAGTTCTGCCCGAAGAACCCGGTCACGAAGGTCAGCGGCAGGAACACGGTCGACAGGATCGTCAGCTGCTCGATCGTCGCGTTCTGCTGAACGCTCACCTTGGTCTGCTCGACCGAGATCACCGCCATGTTCGCCTCGAGCACCGTGGCCAGCAGGTCCCGCTGCGCCGCGACCTCCTCGTTCACCAGGACCAGGTGGTCGCGCACATCCCGGAAGTAGGGCAGCAGGTCAGTGTTTCGGGCACCCCGCTCGATTGTCGCGAGTACGGCGAGCAGCGGGTGCACCGCGCGGTAGAAGTCGGTCACCTCGCGGCGCAGGAAGTAGATCCGCTCGGTCGGCGCCACCGACCCCGCGAACACGGTCCGCTCGACCTGCTCGATGTCGCGCTCCAGCTCGGCGACGACCGGGCCGTAGCTGTCCACGACCTGGTCGAGGATCGCCCAGAGCACGCCGTTCGTCCCGTTCTCGAGCAGCTCCGGCCGTTGCTCCAGCCGGGACCGGGCGCCGTGCAGCTCACTCGCCGCGCCCTGGCGGACGGTGATCACGAACGCCGGCCCGACGAACACGCTCACCTCGCCGAAGTCGACCTCCTCGCGCCCGTCGTCGTACCGGGCCGTGCGCAGGATGACGAGCCGGATGTCACCCTCGTACGGCTCGACCTTCGGGCGCAGGTGGAAGGTCTGGGCGTCCTCGACGGCCAGTTCGTGCAACCCGAAACTCTCGCTGGCCTGGTCGAGCTCCTCGGGCGTCGGGTCGTACATGCCGAGCCAGACGAACCCGCCCTCGCGGCAGCACGCGGCCGCCTCCTGGACCGACATCGCACCGACGTGCTGCCGCCGGCCGTCCTTGTAGTGGGCGCAGTCGACGATCATGGAACGGCTCCTCTCCGGCCCGTACGACGGGCCCGCCGGCCTCACGCGCCGGTCCTTGGACCGATCCTGACCCCGCGCCGCCGTGCGGAATAGGCTTGCCCTGACAAAGTCGCAGTGAACTTCAGGGAGATCCGATGGCCCGCCCGCTCGTGTTGATGCCCGGTCCGATGAACCGCTCGGTGCCGGACGGTCTGGCCGACGGCTTCGAGGTGATCCGGCTGTGGGAGGCCGACGATCCCGACGCGGTGCTGGAGGAGCGCGGCAAGGACGTCGTCGCGATCGCCAACGGCGGTACGGCGATCGACGGTGCGTATCTGGACCGGTTCCCGAACGTGCAGATCGTGGCGAGCTTCGGGGTCGGGTACGACAAGATCGACGCGTCGGCCGCGGCCGAGCGCGGCGTCGTGGTGACCAACACCCCCGGCGTACTGGACGACGAGGTCGCCGACACCGCGATGGGCCTGCTGTTGATGACCGCGCGCGAGCTGTCGTCGGCCGAGCGGTACCTGCGCGACGGGAAGTGGACCGAGCGTCCGTACCCGTTGACTCCGGCAACGCTGAGCGGCCGGAAGATGGGCATCCTCGGCCTCGGCCGGATCGGCGAGGCGATCGCGCACCGGGCCGCCGCGTTCGGGATCTCCGTTGCCTACCACAACCGCCACCACAAGGACGTTGCCTACGACTACTACCCGACCCTGGTCGAACTGGCCGCCGCGAGCGACATCCTGATGATCGTCATCCCCGGCGGCGCGGAGACCAAACACCTCGTCAACGCCGAGGTCCTGTCGGCACTCGGCCCCGACGGCATCCTGATCAACGTCGCCCGCGGCACCGTCGTCGACGAGTCCGCCCTGGTCGACGCCCTGAAGTCGCGCACGATCCTGAGCGCCGGCCTCGACGTCTTCGAACACGAGCCGAAGATCCACCCCGGCCTGCTCGAGGTCGACAACGCCGTACTGCTCCCCCACGTAGGCTCCGGCACCATCCCCACCCGAGACGCGATGGGCCGCCTGGTCGTCGAGAACCTGGTCAGCTGGTTCGACCACGGCGTACCGGTCACCCCTGTCCAGGAGTCGGCAGACCTGGTACGAAAGACGCGTGGCTGACCAGGACGACGTACGCCGCCTCGCGCTGGAACTGCCCGAGGTCACCGAGAACGACGACCGCTTCGCCTTCTCCATCGGCAAGAAGGCGATCGCCTGGGTCTGGCTGGAACGCTCGGCGCCGAAAGCGCCGCGCGTCCCCAACCCCGCCGTACTGGCTGTCCGCGTGGCCGGCGAGTCCGGCAAGCAGGACCTGCTCGCCGCCGACCCCGCCAAGTTCTTCACCGAGCCGCACTACAACGGCTACCCCGCGATCCTCGTCCACCTCACCGCTGTCGACGAAGCAGAACTCCGCGAACTACTGACCGACGCCTGGCGCATCCAGGCCCCGAAAACCCTGGTCAAGCAGCACCCCGACCTCTAGCTCTCCAGGTCCCAGATGCGGCCCGTCGCCCAGGCGTACTCCCAGGCCTGGGTGTCCGGGGGCTCGATGCCGAAGCCGGTGAGGATCGCGTTGACCTGCTCGCGGTGGTGGTTGGCGTGGTTGAGCGACTGGGCGATGAAGATGCCGGCCCGGGTGCCGCGGGTGTTGCCGTCGACGACGACCACCCGCTCGACCTCGATCGGGTTGGCGAGGACGTGCTCCCAGACCACGCGGCACTGCTCGTTCCAGTCCTCGAGGATGCGAAGGTCGGCGACCTCGTCGCTGTCGACGAAGGCCAGTTCCTGCTGCGCCAGCCGGCGGACGTAACTGCCGTCGCAGCGCACGATGTGGTCGAACGTCGCCAGGATCCCGCCGTACGTGCCGACGCCGGTCACCTCCAACTGCTCGGCGGTGAAGTCCTGCGCCCGGCAGAACGCGATCAGCTGCTGGGTCGCCCAGTTGTTGTGCCGTACCGCGTCCGTCAACACGTCGTGCATGCTCAGTCTCCGATCGTCAGCATCGACGCTAACCCGCGAGACCGCCGGACCTGAACCCATTTAGCGCAGCGCTGTCAGGATCTCCGGCCAGTGGCTGTGCAGCGTGCTGAGATGCGCCGTCGACCGCAGCTCCAGCTGCGCGTCGGGGAGATGCTCGGCGAGCCAGCGCGCGTTGCGGATCGAGACCTGCGGGTCGGCCATGCCGTGCCAGACCGTCGTCGGGCAGGTGACGTCCTCGGGCCGGAAACCCCAGTCCCTGAAGGAGATCGCGGCGTCCCGCAGGTACCCGGCCGGGTTCGTCAGGGCCTCCCGCGCGGCCGCCGCCAGATCGACCGGCGACTGCTCGGCGAACCAGGATGCGTCGAGCGGCGGATGCCCGGTCGACCACCGCGCGGCCAGCGCCTCGTCGTCGGGGTCGCTCGGATCGAGCTGCTCGACGTACGCCGTGAAGTCCGGCCGGATCCGCTCGACGGACTCGTCAACCGCCATGCCAGCGAGCTCGGCGAAGAACGACTGCTGCTCGGCCCCCAGATCATCGCGGTGGTACGGCGGATCGAGCGCCGGCACCAGCGCCGGACTCGCGACCACCGCCGCACGCGTCACCCGCCCGGGATGCCGAGCAGCACAGGCCAGCGCGTACGGACCACCGATCGACATCCCCAGTACGGCGTACCGCCCGATCCCCAGCCGATCGGCGACCGCCGCGACATCATCCGCCACCGACACGTGATCCGACTCGGCGACATCCGACGCACCATAGCCAGGCCGATTGACCGCGATCAGCCGTACGCCGTACGCGCGCGCCGCCGACGCCCCAGGGAACGCCGCGTGCCGCGTGTCCGGGCAGCCGTGGAAGAAGAACACGACGGTGTCCCCGACCTCCGTGTCCCAGTACTGGACCTGCCGCCCGTCGGGCAGCCGCAGGGTGGCCAATCAGCCCTGCGGGGCGCTGATGTTGACCATCCAGGCGATGCCGAACCGGTCGACGCACATGCCGAACTCGTCGCCCCACATCTGCTTCTCCAGCGGGACCGACACCGAGCCGCCGTCGGCGAGCTTGTCCCAGTACCCGTGCAGCTCGTCGCTGTCGTCGCCGCTCAGACTCACCGAGACGTTCGTCCCCGGCGAGTACTCCATGCCCTGCGGGACGTCGGACCCCATCACCGTGTAGCCGCTCGGGGTCTCCAGCTGGCTGTGCATGATCTTGTCCGCGTCCGGCGAGTCGGTCGCGCCGAACTCCCCGAACGTGTTGATCGCGAGCTCGCCCCCGAACACCTGCTGGTAGAACTCCATCGCCGCCCGTGCCTGCCCGTCGAACGCGATGTACGGATTGAGCCGAGACGCCATCACACACTCCCCTGATCCGACCTCCAGATGCCTCGCACCCTAGACCCGCCCGCGCCCCCACCGCGATGCCTCAGCCCCACAGTTCCCCGACAACCTCGTCACGTAACCGTCCCAGCCCGTTCCGTAGTGCTTGCCTATGACAACTAGTTTAATTCCCGGCAGACTGCCGGAGCGCGGACTAGGGTGACCTGATGATTCCTCGGCACCTCACGATCGACGCGGCAGATCCCTACCAGTTGGCGGTCTTCTGGAGTACGGCGACCGGCTGGCCGGTGTCGTCGGTCGACCAGCCGGGCGACGACGAGGTGCTGGTCGAGGCGCCGGCGCCGATCCCCGGGCTGCTGTTCATCGCCGTACCGGAGGGCAAGTCGGTGAAGAACCGCGTGCACCTCGACTGGGTCCCCGACGAGCGCACGCGCGACGAGGAGGTCGCCCGCCTGCTCACGCTCGGCGCGACGATCCACGAGGATCACCGCACCCCCGAGGGCCCCGGCTGGGTGACGATGCACGACCCCGAGGGCAACGAGTTCTGCGTGGAACGCAGCGCCGCCGAGCGCGCGGAGTAGCCCGTACGACGGGAGCACACAACTGTGCTCCCAAGTAGTCCTACCCGACAGACCGCAACGCCGCGGCGAGCCGCCCCATGTCGTCCGTGATCGCATCCGCCCCCGCCTCAGCCAGCGCGGTCCCCCGCTCAGCGGACGTCGCATACCCCACGGACCGAGCCCCCACCCGCCGCCCGAACTCGATGTCACTCACCGAGTCCCCCACCATCAAGCAGTTCCCCGCCGGAACGTTCAGCTCCTTCAGCACCCCGTCCAGCAACGCCGGGTTCGGCTTCATCAACCCCGGCTGCCCGAACGGCCGCCCCACCACCCCCGCGACCTGCCCCTGCAGACCCTCACGCTCCAACCACTGCACGATCGACGGCTCGCAATTGTTGCTCACCACAACCACCGGCCGCCCGGTCTCCGCGCACACCTGCAGGAACTCGACCACCCCAGCGGTCACCGGCGCCGTACCAGCCGCCTCGATCTCCCCCGCCACCGAAGCCCGCTCGACCTCGTCAACGACCCCAGGCGCATGAGCCCCCGCGAACTCCAGCACGACCAGATGCTCGACAGTCCGCCGTACGGCCTCAGGCATCTCCACCCCGGCCCGCACCAGCGGCTCGCGCGCCGCATCCCCGATCCGACTTCCACTCCCCTGCGGGAACAGGTCGGCCACCGGCCCGTCGAAGTCGAGCAGCACCACCCGACTCCCGCGCAGCATCTCCGCAACCGTCACGGGCCAAGTGTCACAGACGCCGACCCGAATCAGCTGATCGCCGTCGCCTGCGACCACCGAACCTGCCAACCACCATCACTCCCAGCCCGGTACACATCCAGATGCCAGGCCTCCAGCCGCGCCACCGGGTTCCCCTCCACCGAGATCTCGATCGCCGACCGGTACCGCAGTACGGCGAGCTCCGCATCGAGCATCACCTCGATCTCGGACATCGCCTCGAACCGCCGGTAGTCGATCGACCCGTCCCCGATCCCGCCGAGATACTCGTCCTTCGTCCACACCAGCCCACTCGGCGTCGCGATCCGGAAATCATCGGTGTGCAACGGCAACGCCACCGCGAGATCCGCCGCCACCAAGGCCCGCAACCGCTCCCGCTCGATCGCCCGCAACCCGTCAGCATCCATGGGCCCAACCTAGTACTCGGCCGCGACTCCGCTGGTCCGACGAGACGTCAAGCCGGCCCGTCGCGCAGCACGCCACGCACCTGGTCGACGGTCACCGTCGCCGGGTCGAAGTTCCGCAACAACCAGGTCGCCCCGGCGCGCTCGTACGGCGTACCGTCCTGCCCCGGTTCGAGCTCGGCGGCGTAGTCGTACGGCGAAGTCTTGTTGCGCAAGGCATCGATCTTCCCGACCGCCTCGGCGAACTCGTCCGCCGAACCCAGGTTGACCGGAAAGAACCCGTCGAGCCGCGCCGCCCGCTCCAGCGGCCGCCGCTTCCCCGGAAACCCGGCCGCCCAGACCGGAATCCGCCGTACGGGCGTCGGCAGGAACTGGATCCCGTCCACCGTGTAGTGCTCCCCGCGATGCTCCACCGTCTCACCCGACCAGGCCGCCTCGAGAATCCCCAGCGACTCGTCCAGCATCTGCGCCCGAACCCGGTCGTCACACTCCTCACCGGTCTTCGAGAACTCCCCCGCGAACCGATCGCTCCCGAGCCCGACGCCCAGCACGAACCGCCCCCCACTCAACCGATCCAGCGTCGCCGTCTCCCGAGCCAACTTCACCGGCCGCCGCCGAGTAATCGCACTCACCATCGGCCCGAACTCGATCCGCTCGGTCGCGGTAGCGATCGCCGCCATCGTGATCCAGGGATCAGCCACCGCCCGCACCGGCTCCCGCCACCGAACGTGATCCCACACGAACACCCCGTCCCAGCCGGCGCCTTCAGCCTCGGCCGCGATCCCGGCAACCACCACCGGATCGGCCAACTCGTCGAACAACGGAAACCACAACGCACGCTTCATCCCCCGAAGCTAAGCGCCAGCCCCCCAGTAAGAAAAGCGATGAATCCCGATCACCTCCATAAGCCCAGCCGATCGCCCGCCTCCGGCTGACCCTGCGCCAACACGCCGCCACTCCGAGCTGTCAGTTGCCCTCAACCGAAACCCGCACTCCACTTCCGCGCGCCCTGACCCGCCCCGCCACGTAGTCCGCAATCACCTGCGCCGTCCCCACCGCCAGGTCGTCGTTTAGCCGCCCCGCCACGAACTCCAGCTCGTCAAGCAGCGACTCCGCCTGCTCCCGCACCAGCCCGACCCGTTCCATCCCACCGAGCCGAGGCAGCACCGGCAACTCGTACGCACGGGCGACCAGCACCAGCCGCTCGAAGAGCCGCTCCGAGATCCACAGCGCATCCGGCTCCCCCGGATCCACTTCGAAGATCCCCACCGGCGGATCGTCGCCGTACCGCTCCGCCGCCAGCCGATCCGCAAACCGCTCAACACCCATCCCCTCTATCCTTCCCGTCATGGACGTCACCTTCACCGGCGAGATCTTCTACTGGCGCGGCCCGTCCCCCTTCTACTTCGTCGCCGTCCCCGAGGACGAGTCCACCGACATCCAAGCCACGTCGACCTCCGTCAGCTACGGCTGGGGCATGATCCCCGTCACCGCCCAGATCGGCACCACCGAGTGGACCACCGCCCTCTTCCCCAAGGACGGCAAGTACTACCTCCCCCTCAAGGACGCCATCCGCAAAGCCGAGTCCCTGGACGAAGGCCGAACCATCACCGCCACCCTCCACATCGCCCTCTGAACCCAGCGGAGACTCGCCCGTACGCGTCACCCCTTCAACTGCGCAACACACGCAGCCCGCACAGCCTCGGCGAGCTCCACATCCGGCCGCCGCCACGGCTCGCCCATCTCGCACGCGACGTCCCGCAGCCCACCAAGCGGCTGCTCCAACGCGCCGTCGTCAGCCCGCGCTGCATCCGCCACCCGAGCGACCTCCTCAACAACCCAGGCCCAGGACGCCCGCCCACCGAGATGCAGCCCCGCGACGTGGTTGTACTGCACCTTGAGCGCCGCCTGCCCCGACGACAACAACTCCGCCCCCACCTCACCAAGCGCAGCCGGCAGCAGGTCCCGGACCTCTCCCGGATCCCGTCCGCTGAGTCCCGCCAACTCCGCCAGCGCCGCACCGTCGTACCCCTGAACAATCCACTCCGCCGCCCACATCGGCATCCGCTCAGCCGGCAAGACCCCCAACACCACCCACGCCGCCACCAACCGCGGCGTCGGCGTCTCCCCACCCAGCTCCATGACCACGAGTGTCGTCGCTGCGACACCCCGCCGTCATCGGATTTCCCAGCCCTCGTACGACGCCAAGCCTGACCACGAACGGCTCGCTCGACGCCGCTCGGCCCGCTCGACCTCCCTCGGCCCGCTCGACCCCTCGGCCCGCTCACCCCCGCTCGGCCCGGTCGACCTCGGTCGGCTCGTACGCCGCGCGCTCACGCCGTACGCCGCAAAGATGTCGCCGACGTACGCCGGCCGAGGCAGAATCGGGGGTGTGAAGAAGCCCGAGGCCAACCCCGTGATCGCACGCAACCGGAAGGCTGCCCACGAGTACCAGCTGGGCGAGTCGTGGGAGGCGGGCATCGTGCTGCAGGGCATGGAGGTGAAGGGACTGCGCGCCGGCCGCGCGTCCCTCATCGGCGGCTTCGCCCAGATCGAGGACCGCGAGATCTGGCTGCACGGCGTCCACATCCCGCAGTACTCCCAGGCGCGCTGGTTCGAGGGCGGCTCCCGCCGTAAGCGCAAACTGCTGCTGCACCGAGCCCAGATCGACAAGATCGAACGCAAGGTCAACGAGAGCGGGCTGACCATCGTCCCGCTCAGCCTGTACTTCAAGGACGGCCGCGCCAAGGTCGAGATCGCCCTCGCCCGAGGCAAGAAAACCTGGGACAAACGCCACGCCCTCGCCGAACGCGAAGCCACCCGAGAAACCGAACGAATCCTCCAACGCCGCCTCAAGGGCCGCCCGGACTGACCAGCGATCCACCAGGTGATGGCGCTCCGCGGCACCCGAACCCCTGGCGTCCCAGCCCGAGGCCTACCGGATCTCCCGGGCAGCATCCTCCGTACGCGCCGCGTGCAGAATCAGCGGCATGAACGAAGCTGCGGTCCGCCGAGTCGCTACCTCATCCCGCGTTGCATGGATGGCCGCAGGCGCACTGACCGTGCTGCTGGTCATGACCGCCGCCTCGATCATGTCTCGGGCCCTCACGCACGACACCGCGAAAACCTGCAGCCCGGACGGGCGGATCTGCATCACCCACGAGCAGGCACCGCGCGTACTGCAGGTTGGCCCTGTCGATCGCATCTGGGTCTCTGTCGACCTGCACGACCAGTGCGGCACGTTCTATCCAGCTCCGTTCGACCTCCCCGACGGCCCGATCGAGGCGACGTTCCAACCCGACTCGGTCGAACTACGCGGCTCCGCCGGCACACGAATCACGTACCCGGCCAACGGCTGCTGACCGCCGTCCGCCGTCCGCCGTCCGCCGTCCGCCGTCCGCCGTGGCAACGGTCCCACTGTCGCGGAGCTATTGGCTGCACGGCGTCCACATCCCGCAGTACTCCCAGGCCCGCCGGTTCGAGGGCGACTCCCGCCGTAAGCGCAAGCTGTTGCACCGCGCTCAGATCGAGACGAAGCGACCCGAGAACCCAAACACATCCTCCGACGCCGCCTCAAAGACCACCCGGACTGACCGACGGCCCGGCAGCGCGAGCGAGAACCGACGCTCAGGCTGGTTCTTGCGGGTAGAGCACCGGATCGATGTCGGCGAGCGTCGCGCGTAGGCCGGCGGCTCCTTGGCGGACTCGTGGATTGGCATCGAGCTCCAGAACTCCGCAAGTTTCGATCGCACGATCCCGCTCCGAAGCGAACACCATGAAGACGGCCCTGACGGCGTCGTGGATGTAGGTGCCGTGCTGAAAGTCAGCCGACGCCAGCGCCTCGGCGACAATCGCGAAGCCGGCAGCATCCTGTCGTCTGAGCAGGGCCTCTGCGGTCTCGCGAGTGACGAACGTGTCATCGGGATCAAGGACCAGCCGAACGAGCGAGGCCCGCGCTTCCGACCCTTCGGCGAAACTAGCCAGGGCCCGGCCCGCGTCCGCCCGATCCCGATAGTCGTCGCTGGTCGCGAGACTGATCAGCGCGCCCGCAGCCAGGTGCCTCCGCCGCTCATCCACACAAACATCGTTTCACGCGCCAACGCCGCCTGGAGTGACCGGCGAACGCCTGCCCGTGCAGCGGCACATGAACTGCCCACAACAAGCCCGACCGCTAGGCTCGGCGCGTGATGGGCGGGAGGTTATCGGCATGGACAACCGTCGTCTTGGCGGTGGGTCTGACCGGCATGCTGACATCGTGCGGACCACCCGCCGGCGGCGCGATGGGCGTGACGGTGGATCGCCTCGGCCGCCCGATCGGCGTACTGGAGACCTGCGAGGGCCACATCGACGGCGCCACGTTGTACGAGACCCCGACCAGCGAGTCGGACTCGGACAACCGGGAGCGAGGCAGGTGGTCGGTCAGCCCTGCCGTGTCATCCTCCAGTCGCCTCGATCTCCAGCGCGACGGCGGCGACTGGCGGACCGAGACACCCATGACGGCCCTGCGGCCCGGGACGTCGTACACGCTCTACGGCTGGACACACGACAACTCGTGGTCGTTGGCGGGGGTGGAGTTCTCACCGGAGGACTTGGCGACGCTTCATCCGGACCAGGTCCGGTACGACGCTGGGGCGCACGCCGACGAGGACAACCCGCCGGACACCACGGCAACCATCCCCCTCACAGACTTCCGCTCGAAAGTCTGCCCCTGAGCCGATCCGTGCGGCCGGGCTGGACGAGCGCCTAGAGCCAAGGTGGGTCGTATCGGCTCACATACGCACGGGCACGTTCCGTCGGGTCTGCCCAATACTGGTGCGGCTGCCGATGCACGTGCGCCTCGCAGAACTCCCGAAGGCTGCTGCTGATCGTCTCCACCTCGCGGACCGGGAGCCCCTCGAAGTCGCTGTTGGCCTGCAGGAGCTCGGACTCGAGGTTCCAGCCTGACGCGTCGAACACCCACTCCCCCCACCTCGCGTACACATGCAGCGGATGGTCGAACTCACCCAGATACAGCGCCACCAGGGCGATCTCCTGGTCGGGATAGAAATCCCGACACGTCCAAGCCAGCACGTGGCACGCGCCGCTCGAGAAGAACGCCTGATCCGTGCGCTCCCAGGACACCCGCTGATCCGACCGCTCGATCGCCGTACGCCGGAACACCCCAGACGCTGTTACTGCCATGGCGCGATGCTAGCGATCAGTCCCCGTCGACGCCGTCATCCCGAAGTCGCGAAGTCCCACCGGCCCGGCCCGTACGGCGCCCTGTAACTCCAGCGCGGCCTGCTGACCGAGCCCACCCGAAGCCAGTACGACGGCCCGCCGATCGCGGAGCGCAGGTCGCGCGGCGTGCACACCACGATCAAGAGCCAGATGGTGCTGCGGGTGATCTTCTTCGCCCCGGTCGTGGTCATCGCGGGTCGCGCATCGCGGGTCGCGGAGGGCGTGGATCACGGGTCGCCGATCGGGGTCGCGGATCGCGGATCGCGGATCGCGGATCGCGGATCGCGGATCGCGGATCGCAACAGATGAGCACGGCCGGACCACCCTCACCCGCGAAGATTGTCCCGGTGGCCTGTCGGATCCGGAGCGACGCGTTCGTAGGACTGGTGAAAGGCTGCCGAACGGGGCAGCCAGGACAAGGAGCAGACATGAGCGAGTACCTCCTCTACTTCAACCAGCAGTGGGTGGGCGAGCACACCCAGGAGTGGATCAACAGCCGCGGGCCGCTCGCCAAGGCGGCCGTGGACGAGATGAAGGCTGCCGGCGTGTACGTCTTCGCCGGTGGCCTGGAGGTGGACGGCCCGGTCTACAACGTAGACGCCACCAGCGGCGAGGTGCTGATCACCGACGGCCCGTACGTCGAGAGCAAGGAGTTCCTCGGCGGGTTCACCGTGATCAACGTGCCCGACGACGAGACGGCCAAGTTCTGGGCCGGCAAGATCGCCGAGGCCTGCGGCTGGCCCCACGAGATCCGCCGCTTCGGGCAGCTCTCCGAGACCCCGTGATCCATCGAGCCCCCAGAGTCGGAGACTGATCTCCGACCTGGGGGTTCGCCTGGGAGCCGCCCCTCGGAATCGAGCCGACGACCGTCCCATCACGGGTCCGCTCCCACGGGCCTACACACACGGGCCACCCCCGATCCTGGGCGGTGATCATGCCCAGCGGTCGTAGGTCAAAGACGGCTTTCAGGACCATCCGGCGGCCTCTCGGCGGCTGTGCGTCCACGCGACGCCACGCGGGTGTTGATCAGGCCGCCGACCCGATTCGTGTCGTCCGGATGCGCCCGCGCCCAAGATCGCTTCTGCAGCACCATCCATCGAACACGTTCGTCGGGGTCGTTCCGAAGCTGTTCCAGGACCTCCAGCGGAACGGTCTTGTTGTGAGCCACGCAGAAACGCAGGTCCGGGTAGCGTTCGATCACGTCCAGCCAGGTGCCGACGCTCGCAGAGTCGTGGGCCGCGCGGTGTCGCTCGGCCGGATCCTCACTGGTCCCCAGCCGAACGAACTCCTCCGCTGACCCGATCACGGGCCCAATCCTTCCAGAGCGGACCGGAACGATCTGGACGCGGCCAAGCGGATGGCCGGCACACCGGGGGCATCTCGGGGGCCTCCAGCCCGACGGCGCCCGAAACGACAAACCCCCGCGGTCGAAGACTGTCCTCTGACCTGGGGGTTCTGGTGGAGCCGCCTGTCGGAATCGAACCGACGACCTTCTCAGCATTTAAGGTTCCGTTGCGTAATGCCTGGTCAGAACGCAATTTAAGGAAGAACCGCCTGGTCAGGGCACACTCAACACGGTCATTTCGGGCTCACTCGGGCTCGCCAGGGATCACTCGGGCGCTCTAACTTTCCGTACTTTGGCCCGTACTTATTTGCCCCTCGAGGGTGGTCGATTCGTGCGCTGAATCGCACCCTCCAACATCGTCATGGAGTGCGATTCGATACCTGGCTCCCTCGGAGCGCCGGGTCGATCACAAATGACCGTCGAACTGCCGACCACATCCACCGCCATAGGCATTCCGGACAGCTTGCCACCACGATCTGGCACCGTAAGCGACGGAGTACGATTGACTCTCGCGCAGCGCCTGTTGTCGGTCAGACTCCCCGAAGGCACACGTCGGCCTTCTGGCCGCACACGAGCGCCCACCCATAATCTGTGGACGAGGGCGCTTGGGAGTATCTGTGATGCGTTGCGCCGCAGGTCGCTCACTCGACCGGGACGGACCCGGCCACTGACAACTTTTGTCCCCTAAAGTGGGTACGATAGTTGCTGTGGCTGATTCGACGCTGGCTCGGCTCGGCTCCATCGCGGAACACCGGTGGGGCCTGGTCACCACTGCCCAGGCCGAGGACGCTGGTGTCTCCCGCAAGCAACTCTCCCGGATGGCATCAGCCGGCGCGATCGAGCGTGTAGCACAGGGCGTGTACCGCATGGCCGGCGCACCGCCACAGGATCACGAGGCGATCTACGCGACCTGGCTGGCACTGGGAGGAGCGACCGCACCTCGCACCACAACGGGGGTCGCGCCGGTCGTAGCGGCAGGCATCACGGCGGCGATCGTCCACAATGTCGGCGACTTCTTCCTCGACGGCCTTGACTTCATAGTGCCTACGCGTAAAGGAACCCGGCTTCCGGGAGTTCACCTGCGCATCCGGCAAATAGACCGTGACGAGGTAATCCCCGTCGGCGGACTCCCCACCCTGACCATCGAGCGCACACTCGCAGATCTGGTCGAGCTCGGCACCGACCTGTTCCTGGTCGCCGGCGCCGTCCGCGACGCGGTGCGCGCCGACAAGCTCGTGGCACCCAGCCGCTTCGCGTCGTACCTCGCCCCCATCGCAGCACGGCGCAAGGAAGAAGGCAGCTCCCTGACGAACGACCTGTTCGAGCTGGCTGGCGTGAGCCCGGAAGGATGGGATCGTGACTGAGAACGAGGGCTACGCCGACTGGCGATCGCTGGAGCTAGCGATCAAGGACGCCGCGAAGAAAGCCGCCCAACACGCAGGCCCCGGAGTCAGCGCCGCCAGCGTCGACGCCAAGATCCGGCAGGCCCGCTTCGATCGGTTTCTCTCTCGCGTCTTCGCCCATGGCGAGCAGTCCGAGTGGCTACTCAAGGGCGGGATGGGCATGCTCGCCCGCGTACCCCGTTCGCGCGCCACCAAGGACGTAGACCTAGCAGCTCAGCAAGCACCCAATCTCGCCGAAGCCGAGAAGGCTCTGACCGAACTGGTCGACGTAGACCTCGGCGACCATCTCACGTTCCGGCTCATCCGCTCCACATCCACCGGCCTCGGCGACAACCAGCCCGGCGTAGCGACCCGGCGCTACGTCTTTGCCTGCATCGACGTCGACCACGACAACCAGATCGACACCATCGTGGTCGACGTCGCAGTCGGACCGCCTCCGATCGGTCGGCCGGAAGTGATCGAACCGGCCAACCGGCTCCATCTGCGCCGACCACTCGTCACTCACCCCTACCGGCTCTACCCTGCCGCCGACCAGATCGCAGACAAAGTCTGCGCGACCATGAACACCAACTATCCCGGCGGCAAACACAGCAGTCGCGTCAAAGATCTGGTCGACCTCGTCGTACTGGCGCACACCCAGACAGTCGACCTGCGCGAGCTACAGCTCGCAATCATCGCCAAACAGAACCTCAGCAACATCGAACCGTTCGCGCACTTCGACATCCCCGCCGACTGGACGCGGACATACCCCACAACCGCCAAAGGCGTACCGCTAGCCGAGTCCTTCACCGCCAAGACCGCAGCAGAACTAGTCGCAGCCTTCATCGACCCCACACTTGAGAAGAACGCGACCAACGCAACCTGGAACCCGCAGCACCTGACCTGGTCACCAACCCACAACGACTCAGAATTGGCATCTGGCAAGAGTGATCGGTAGGTAGTCCCATCGTCACCATCGGGCCGTCGCAATTGCGCATCCTTGACGGTCGCTAGTCTCGATCGGCGACCAGGTCGTGGCCGTCCCAGGTGAATCTCGCGGTGGTGACGGCGTCATCGCCATCGGCGGCGGTGAGGAGCTGATGGATGCCGATACCGGGCAGCTCAGCGTAGGTGCACCACTCGTGGTCCGAGGTCAGCATCAGATCCAGGTCGAGTGCGGCAAGAAGAGCGAAGACCTGTCCGCGGTTAGTGCTGTCGACGCCGACAAAAACCTCATCGAGCAGAATCACACGCGGCGCAGCCGGGACAGATTCGTAGTGTGCGGCAACAACCGCGAACAGTGGAAGATGCAGCGCAATCGCTTTCTCGCCCCCGGACAAGGCGCCGTGAAGCTTTCTGGTCAGCGGCTGCCATCCGTCACCTTTGCCTCGGTCGACCTTGACGACGAAGTGGTGCCAGGCGGTGTAGTCGAAGACCTGCGCGAGCTGCTCCGCCCACGTCGTGGCGGTGTCGTCGGCTCTCGCCTGCTCGACTCGGTCACGGAGAAATCGGTGAAGCGAATCACGGTCGTCCTCGGACAGCCCGGCCGGATCCTTGAGCAGGAGTTCGCGTGCCGTCTTCGTTCCAGCAGGAAGCTCTGGAGCAATCTGCCACACCAGTTGGACAGCCACCTTCGAGGCGGTCCGGACCTGCGCCAGCCGGTCGTTCATCTGCTCAACCAAGGTATTCGCCTGCCTGATTCGTTGCGCGAGATGCCGCCGGGTGTCACCCGTGAGTGTCCGGTCGAAGAGGTCGCGTTCCTGGTCGGTGATCTCCAGCCGGCTCTGGTCGGCGTCGCGACGCAGGATCTGGAGGAGTTCGACGGCTCCGACTCGCAGGCCATCGACGATGGCGGTGAAGACCTGGACGTCCTCATCGGTCTCGAGGTCGAGGTCAGCGCGGGCTCGCAACGAGTCACGGCATTCGTGCACGCTCTCCGACAATCGCCGGACCGCATCCGCGAGATGGCTCGGAGCATGCGGGAGGTCCGGCCAGGCGGCCGCAACCTGCCTGGCCGCGTCCAGGGCGGCGCGGACGCCATCAGATCCCGCGAGGACCTCTTTGAACCCAGCCAGGTTCGGCAGATTGCTGTCCGCGGGAAAGGCGCCGCCGGCCAGTGCACGGAAGCGGCTAGCAGCATCATCCCTGACGGAAGTGGCGAGGTTGTGAGCTTCCTGCGCCGATTCGTGCCGAGTGGTCAGTTCACCAAGCTCCCGAGCGAGTTGGGTCCTCTGCCCGGTGACAGCCTTCTCTGCTTCCGCGAGACCGTCCAGCTGCCTGCGCAACCTGGTGATTTCATCCAGGATTTCGCGGTAGTCCTGTCCGATGCTCGCCTCAAGAGTGGCCAGCCGTACAGCAAGCGTCTCGTGAGCAGCCGCAGCCTCAGCAGCCTCATGGGCGCGGTCAACGGCGTTCTCGCTCGAGCGCTCAGCCTGGGTCCGCAGATCGTCGGCCTGCCGTCTGCTCGCCGTCAGCCCCGTCTGGGCGTCCAACCAGCTTTCCGCCAGATCGGCGAAAGAGCGCAGCGCGCCTTCGACCGCCGCCAGACCCTGCCGCTGCACTGGCAGCCTCGCCTCGGCAGCAAGCGATGTCAGCGCGCGCAACGCAGCGGCGACTCTCTCCTCTCGGTTCGTGACGGTGAGCACGCGCTGCCGGACCACGTCCTCGGCAGCGTCGACCTTGGCCTGGGCCGTGGCCAAGTCGGCATCAGCCTGGTTGATCGACTCGTACGACGGAAGCTCCGCCAACTCAGCCGCCAACTGCTCCAGCCGGAGCTCCAAGGCGTCAAGCTCAGACTTGCGCGAAGTCGTCTCGGTCACAACTGTGGCCAGTTGAGCGCGAATTTCAGCGCCTCGTCGCTCCCGCGCCTTTTGTCTGGCTGCCGC
Organism: Kribbella sp. cmx-5-2; assembly: GCA_049998015.1. Taxonomy (GTDB): domain Bacteria; phylum Actinomycetota; class Actinomycetes; order Propionibacteriales; family Kribbellaceae; genus Kribbella. Next base: position 563,068 of record JAEBEC010000003.1, on the reverse strand, counting down.
GCCGATATGCGCCGCAGAATCCTTCTCCCAGCTACCGGTCAGAGCCCCCATCCGCCAGGTGCCGTCCAGACCGATCGCAACCCGAGCATCGACCGGGAGATGGTCGTCGATGGCTACTGCCGCCAGGAGTCGCTGGACTACGTCGCTAGTGACCGGCCCATCGTGCTCAGGTGTCAGAACGTCTGCCAGTGATCGGCCCTCAGCCGGAGATAGCCCGACAAGGTCAACGAACGTGTCATGGCTATGGAGCCAGGCCTCGCCAGACGGCGTGACCCAGGCATCCAACAACCCCGAAGCCTGCAGAGCGGCCTCGATCTGGGGTTGCGTATCCGGATGCACAGTCGGAGAGAAGTCGACCAATCGCCACAGGGGGGCGCCGCTCGCAGACCCACGATTCATCGTGCGGTACGGCGAGGCTTCCGGTGGAAGCTCCCCTTGGGCCAACTGCTCGAGCTCTTCTTCGAGCTCGATTCGGGTCACACTGAGCACGTCCAGCGCGGCGCGGACCGTGGTCTGTCGCGTAGCGACATCCGAGGTGACGGTGCTTGCAGCGGCCGCTACGACGCCGTGGAGCGCAGATTCGGACTCGACGTGGTCTCCCAACGCGGCTAGGTCGGTGAAGACGAGCTCGTGGCAGGCCCTGGCCCAGCTCACCAATCGCGAGGCCAGGTCCGTTAGCGCGCGTGAACGGTTGTCGATCGCCGTGTCCAGCAATTTCTCCAACCGGTCGAAGTCGCTCCGCGCAAGGTCCAGGTCCTGCTCTGCCTCTTGCCGCCTCTCGATCGCACGTTCCTGCGCCTCAATACCGTTACGGATCTTGGTGATGTCCTCTTCGCGAGCACGAACTGTTGCTCGTAGCAACCTCCTCGCTTGGAGCACATCATCCATCGGCTCAGCAAGAAGTTCTTCGGACAACGTTGCCAAGTCGACTCGGTCGGCGGCTTGCCGCAGCTCGCCGCCGTGCCTGGCAGCAATCGACTCCGCACGCTGGATCAGCCGTACCGCATCGTCAAGTGCTCGTTCGTCGGCCTCGGCGCGCACGGTCGCCTGAGTGGCCAGAGCTGCGGTTCGTTCTGCGGACTTTCGAGCTGATTCGACCTGCTTCCGCAGGTCATCCATGTCGCGCCCGCCGCGATAAATGTCGGAATCGATCAGCCCCTCTTGCCGGGCCTTCGTCCGCCGCGTCTCGCCCTCCAACCGCTCGAGCTGTGCCTCGAGTTCGGCGTCTTTGCCGACGGCACGCGCCTGTGTCTCCGCGAGTTCTTTGGCGAGGTCACTCGCAGTCTGCAGCTTGGATGTAGCGGCGATCAGGGTCCCCGCCGCAGCACGGAGAACGCGCTGGGCATAGGCCCGCTGCCGACGCGCCAGGGAGGTGGCAGCATCGACCTCTGCTTCGAGGGTCCGCAGTCGCTCGCGTTGGGCGTCGAGGCGCTCGAATCCTTCGGCGAGGTCGGCGATCTCCTGCGGATCCAGCGGCGGCAGCGCACGGGAAAGCAGGGTCGAGAGCAAAGCAGGGTCGAGGCGCTGCGACAGTTTCGGTGTTCGTAGTTGCAGCAGAGCCATGATCAGTGCGTCGTACCGATGATCGTTCAATCCAGGGAACAGCGTTGAACGGATGGCAGACCGGTATCCAGCCGCACTGTCATGAACGATGCCGCGGTCGCCGAGCAGTTCAACGAGAGCACCCCGGGTCAGCGGCATCCCGAGCTCGTTGACGAGCGCGATTCCATCCGGACCGATCCGCAGATCCGTCGTGAAGTAGTCGGCATGCACCGTGGTCGTATGCGAACTTGCCTGCAGCCGTGCACCGCAGGTGAACCAGCTCGCGTCGCCGGACGGTCTGCTGAATTCGAGCCACACATACCCCACCCGAGTTCTTCCCGAAGCACCTTCGCCCATGAGGTTCCAGTGCATCGTTCGCTCACTGGTGCCGAAGGTGGACAGCCGGCTGGCCCGAAGATTGGCGTCGAAGAGAAACGGAAGTAACAGTTCCAGCGCCTTGGACTTGCCGCTGCCGTTCGGGCCGCGTAACAGCAGCCTTCCGTCATGAAAGCTGAACACCTCGTCGTAGTAACGCCATACGTTGAGAATGCCTGCCCGGCTCGGCATCCACCGTTCGTCGTGGGTGCCGGAGTCGCGGGGCGGCTGGAGTTGGGTCACGGTCATGGGCTCATCTCCTGCCGGTCGCTGTCGGACGTGCGCGGCGCGCGGATGGCGTAGCGGCCGGAGGCAGGCAGCGGGGTAACGACTCCTTCCGTGACGTGAACGAGCCCGAACATGCTCAGTACGGCGAGGGCGTCGTCGGCCAGCTTGGCCGGACCGTCCGCGTCCCGGAACGCTCTCGCCCAGAACGGGTGCTCATCCAGCAGGCGGCCGGCCGTGAGCCGGACCTGCGCCGTGCTGCGCGGTTCGGTCAGCGTCTCGAGGAGGAGCAGCGCGGCGACTTTGGCGGTTCCCGCGTCGTCGGGAAAACGGGTGTCGGTCGCTAAGCCGTCAGGGTCGACAAGGAGCACCCCCTCGGCCCGTTCTTCCAGGACGAATCCACCCTGCTCGGCAGCACGGCGAAGCAACTGCCTGCCAGTCGGTGAGTTCAGGTAGGCGTGTTCGGCTGGGGACAGGTCCGCGAAGTACACCACCGGGTCGTCAATCAGTCGCCGGAAGACGGTGTGCCGCAGCCAGAGGTTGTGCTGGGTCGGCGAGACTTCCGACTCCGTGCTCGGATCCGCTGCGAGACCGTAGCGGCGTTCGCGAGTGACAGTGACCAGCAGTTCCTCGAAGCGGCCCGGGACTTCTTCGATCGGAATCGCGAGAGTCGACGGTCCGACAGAGGTGGCCAGCAGCCGAAGCAGGAGGGTGGTGTTGACCTGATAAAGGACCTTGGCAGATTCGCTCTCGACATAAGCGTCTGTATTGCCGTCGATCACCTCGACTCCGCCGTAGCTCTCGAGCAGCCGGAGCACATCGACGAAGGCGCGCCGCTCGGTCTGGCTGGCAGTGTCCAAGGTGGGGACGACGTCATCGACCGCAGTCGCCTGACGGACCCGCTCGGCCAGCTGTCCGATGGTCGTGACCGGGATCGTCAACAGCTCGGCAATGACCACGCACAGGACGGCGTACCGGCGGCGATCGAAGGGAGCACGGCCAGAGCGCAGCCGTCGGGCCGGTCTGGTGGGGTCGGTCGCGGCCCGGACCTTCACCAGCCTGGCGTACCCCAGCCGGGGTTCCACCCGCACGGACCAACCGCAGTAGTAGTCGAACCACTTCCGAATCGGTTCCTGCCGACGCCTGATCAGGTCGAAGATCTCCGGAACGCCCTGCTGGGTGACCAGTGGGACGCCGATGAGGCCGCGGATTCCGCGGGAAACCTCCTCGCGTTCGGCGAGGGCGAGCTGGTTGGCCAACTGGTTCATCGATGACCACCGCTTTCCCGGCTCAGCTTGCCTCGAGCTGCCTTGATCTCAACCACATAGTCCGGCCCTTGGAAGACTCCTCGCGGAGTACGCAACGCGGCAATAGTCCCATCGGCCGGGAGCCACAGCAGGATGTCGACCTGACCGTCCGATGTGGTCGCGCGACGGTGCCCCGATTCTGCCGGAGCGCTCGTCAGCGCTTGGCCGAGAAGCTCGAGCAGGCGCTCGAACAGACGATGGTCGAGCCGATTCAGACCGGACAGCCGGATCGGCCCGCCGGTGTCGAGGAGGTCCCAGGCAGCTTCCAGTTCGGCCCGCTCGGCAGCAGCCCGCTCAGCACGGGCTGCCTTGAGCGCCGCGACGTCACGGATCCGCGCTGTACGGGTGAAGCGTTCGACCCGGCCGGATGTCCGCAGCAGCGGGGAGACCGGCACCGGAGGCGACTCCCACCATGACACCGAGGTCCCGACCAGCTCGGGGTCCTCGATGGCGAGATGAGCATGCCGGCCGGGGGTCAGTCCGAACGTAGTGGCCCACAGCCGATGCAGGTCGTCCTGTGCCGGAACGACGGTGAACCAGCGGGCAAGCGCCCGGAAGTCAGCGACCGCACTACTGGCTCGGCGACGCGTCTCAGTGATCCGGTCCAGCACCTGAAGCAGGGTGACGATCGCTTTGCGCCCGACAGCGTGAAGTTGCTCCACTCGTGGTGGCGCGGTTTCCGAACCGACGAACCATGCCAGCAGGCCCTCCCACCGTGCCTGCCGACGTTCCAGCCAGGCCGGTCCTGGATCGGTATCGGTCAACCGCGGGAGGTCGGCACCGACCAATGCGCGGCGCTGCATCCAGATGACGCCGCGGTCCTTCACCGCTTCGATTCGAGTACGGATCACATGAGCACGGTGGTCGAGATTGGTGAGGAACTCTTCCAGATAGGCGACAGTGGAGACCTTCACGTCATGGAAGGTCGCGAGGTCGACTCCCTCTACACGGAGTAGCCGCTGTAACTCGCCGTTGAACTGCTTGGTATTGCCACGCAATGCCTCCAGATGACCCTCCAGCTCCATCAGGCTGGTGAAGATCCGCCGGTCGGAGCCAGCATCAAGCTCAGCAACGAGGTCAGCGAGGCGGTCACCGATCGCGTCGAGCACCGCCGTCTGCAACGCACCGGTCGAGGCAAGGACGCTCATTGCATGAGTCACACCGGCGAAAGCGGCCTCGCCTCGTCTACTGAGCGAGTAGCGAACGTTGTTGCGTTCGTATTCGAGGGCCGTACGGTAGTTCTCCGTGTGGTCGTGGATGAAGTCGACCAGTTGCCAGATCCGAAGCTGGCGGAGCGCTTCGGTCAACTGATCATCGGCGACGGAGGTGTTCCAGCCGATCGACCGCAGCCAGGCAGTCAGATCGTCCAGGCCGAGCGCCGTGTCGAGCCTTTCGTTCGCCTCGGCGAACGCGTGCAAGATCGCGATGTAGAGATCAGCACGGTCACCACCGGTGAAACGGAACAACTCGGGTGGAATCCGGATCGGGTCCACACCCATCTCCACCCTCCGTAACCGAAAGCGACCAGAACTACGCTAAGGCAGCCGACCGACAATTTGCTCGGCCAGCGTGTCGAGGAGTGCATCGGCCACCCGTTCCTCGGGGACGGAGACGCCACGCCGTTCGAGCTCGGCTCCCAGCTCCTCGTCCCAAGGCACCGGTGTCACCCGCCCGACTGGCGGAGCATGAGAGTCAGCAGCCTGGGCGTAGTCGTCGGCGCTCAGGTGCCATGGAACCGCACCGATCCGCGCGACCACGGAGGCTGCGATCCGCAGTCCTTCACCGTCAAAATCGCCGTGGTAGTAGATCGTTGCTCCGGCATCATTCAATTGCTGGAGCAGGAGGATGCCCGCACTACTCGGCCAACCAGAAGTGCAGACCAGCGGTGGGCAAGAACGCCCGAATCGCTCCAGGGCCAATGCCAAAACGCTGGGGTTCTCAAACACCCACACAGAGATGGGTAGTCCGGCACGCAATGGATTGCGTCGGAGTTGACGCAAAGTCAGGGCCACACCTTCGCCGGTCTCGGCGCATGATCGCAGAATGGACTCCGTCAGGTTACCGCCGTTCAGCCGGAAGCCGGCAACCAGGACAGTTGAGGACAACTCGTCGTCGGACACTCCAGCCCGCTGCCACAACTCCCTGCGGTCGGTGGCGTCTTGAGGTGGTGGTAGGTCGAAGATCACGGTCAGAGCCTTCAGAACCAGCCGAGCACGACGGGTGTCATCATCCAAGGCATGCGGGTCACCTAGAACGGTGTCCGCAAAGACGGGTAGCGGAGCTCCGGTGGCCGGGAGAGCATGCAGAACCGCCAGCACCTTTTCCAGTTCGGCCCGTGTTGCGTCGACCGATCCTCCGAAAATACCGGAGCGTTTCACTCCATTCGTCCACTGCGCCAGCGCAGGTTGCGCCTTGACCACGGGGTGGGCCGCGAGCCAGCGCCAGAGCTCGGCCTTCCGTGCATCATCCTGGCGCTTTTCTTCAGCCCTGTCCCCTAACGGCCCGACCTGCTCGGCAATGAGCTCACGGAGGTTCCCACCCACCGCCTGCTCCAGCTCAGTCACCGGAATGTCCATGAACTCCCGAGGAAGCCGGTCGAGGCCCAGCAGATCGGCCAATGCCTCTCGCTGCGCATTGTCAAGTGGACCAACCCGGACCCGGCTCACCGGCCGTCCGGTCGACAGCCGCTTGTGAACCACCTGCCACAGCGGCTCAAGCGCCACCGGAAAGCTTCGGAAGGTACCCACAACTGGACACTACGCCCTCACGATCCGCCGATTGAGAATTCCCCGTTCTAACCGCGGCCCGGAGCAAGACGCTCCCACAGGCTCGATACCTCACGGCCGCTATGACGGAACCGACGCCGTCATCGTCACGGCGTGGCGCCCGATCCCCTTCGGTGGACCTTTAAGCTCACAGCTGACTCACTTGGGACCGTTGACGACTAGCATCGTCTGCAGTACGGCTCGATAACCTGCGCGACTTGGAGCGCCTCACCAGCCCAGAGCATCACCCCAGGATCTCCCGGCTCCTCGAAAGTCCTGCCACCCCGAGAATTACGGAGAGGCGACGAAACGGTGACGCTCACGTTCGATGCAATCTTGCACAACGCTGGCATCGACCCCGGACAAGGCTCTCGTCATCTGCCGCGCCTACGTACGTGAACATGAAGACAGCCGCCTGCGGGGCCTCCACGCTGACTCCACCGACGCAGAGATCCTTCAGTGCACAAGAACTCACTACACGAGACCCCGCATCTTCCCGACTACTCCGCCCTGCATCTGGATCGTATTCATCCGCGAGGGTGGCGACCGGGCGCGCCTGTGGTCGGTTCTGGAGAACCGCGGCGAGACTTCGAACGATGGCAGGCTGCGCACGTTCGATCTCGTCGCCTCCGAGCAGATGGCGGACCTCAAAAACCGGCTCGTGATTGGCTGGAGATCGCCTCGCACCTGGAGGATCAACGCCACGACCGCGGCCGGCTGCCCGGTCATCGAGATCGCGGACGCCGAGCCCGTGCCATTCCCCGGCTTCGACCGCCTTCGTCCTGGACCACGCCCAACTTCAGGCCGTCATACGCGAGCACCGCTACGCCTCGTGGCACACTGCCCTGGCGTCGGTGATAGGCATCTATCTGATCACCGACACCCGTGACGGGCGTCAGTACGTTGGCGAGGCTGACGGTGCGGAGAGTATTCGCCAGCGCTGGAATGCCTATGCATCCAACGGTCATGGCGGTAACACGAACTGTGCAATCTCGACCCGGCGACCTTTCGGTTCTCGCTATTGCGGGTGTTCGACCCGCCACTCCCACCCGCCAGATCGACGCCGTCAAGGGCCACTTCAAGATGGCCCTCGACACCCGTCGGCACGGGCTGAACCGGAACTGATACCTGGTACTCGCTCGGCCCGCCTCGCATCCCTCCAAGAGGATCTGAGCTCAGTCGGTGTAGCGAGCAGTCACGACGAAGCTGGTACCAGCGAGAGGCTCTCCCAGCGGTGTCGCGGCCCAGGCTGCGAGCTGGGCGTTGTCTCCGCCGCTGAGGTTCAGCAGATTGACCAGTTCGCCGAGATCAGGTGTCGCCGATCGGCGACAATTGAGGATTGAGTCGCCAGAGGCTGCGCCGTACTCTTCGTCGGGGTCGTCGGGCACCCATTTGTAGATGCCGACGGCCCAGGCGTTCTGCGGCGAATCTTCATCTGGAACCGGAGCTGATATGTCGAGGAAGAAGTTGTCACGTTCTTCAGTCCAAGGGTCGTCCTCGACGAGGAACTCGCCGAGCTCCAGCCGCGCTCCCGTGTTGGTGGACTTGACGTACGCGTCGTAGAGCATCTGCAGGTCAGCGACTGCCCGGCGAAGGCCCGCGGCGTCGCCTTCGTTTTCTTGCTCATCCAGACGATGACGAGTGGCATCGCTCAACGCCTCCTCCGAGGTGACGAACGGCGCGTCGTCGTCCCAGACTCGGCGAAGCTCGTCCGTGGGCGGTCTCACGCCCTCGGAGAACTCGGCCAATCCATGCCGTAGGTCGCGCGCCTCGACTTCCAGCTCAGCCGCGATCGCAGTTCGTACAGGCGGTGGCGCGGCCGCTGTCGCCTCGTCCAGGTCCTTGAGGGCGTTGGCGAGGCGCAGCAGGACGTGCTGGTACCAGAGGCTATGCGCGCCGACTCGCAGCGCGAGCCGAGCCTCCTGATCCACGAGCGCGTCGATGTGGTCGGTGGGATAGCGGCGATAGCGGTCATCTCGCTCGTCTTGGACGCTTACCGGCACGGTCGTGTACGCCGAGACGCGGTTCAGCGCGTCGACGATCGGGCCGGCAACAGCCTGGTTCTCGACGCTGGTGACCGTTGCAGACAGAACGCCGCTCGTTCCTTGGTAGGTGGCGAGGATCTGGACCTTGCCACGGCTTGGGTGCTGCGAATAGATCGTCACAGGTTTCCTTCTGCCTCGGCGCATGACGCCCCGAGGACGGGAACGAGGTACGGGGACAGAGACGGTGGCGCAGGTCAGTCCCGCGCTCCATGTCTCGAAGAGATCTGGTGGATGCTCAGGTACATTCCCGAGCCCCTTGCCACCGACGACCATACACAGCCGGGTCAAGGACGACCGGCGGCGTCAGCATCCATCCCGCGCTGCGCATCCGTCGAGAGAATCGGGCGCACGAGGACAGGGCTCTCCAGCGCTTGTCTGAAGCCCAAGGAACGGCCTGGGGTTCGTCTCAGGTCTCATCAACGGCGCTCCAGCGCCCCTAGCGTGTCCGCAGCCGGGTCGTTCGGAGCCCAGGCCCAGCCTGGGGCAAAGGGATACCAGACAGGGCCCCTATTGACACCAGGATGAGGTCACGAGCGGCCCCCTGCACGGCCCGACAGCTTCGAGCCTCTTCCCGAGGGCATACGCACAGTCCGAGACGCGCTCGTACACGCGAGTGAGGTGTAGCCCCCGCCCGCACACCGGCGTGGCCTACACCGCCGCGGATACCTGCAGAACCCCTGCCCGGCTTCCCGTACCTGGCAGATCCGGTGCGAGTGGAAGGCCCTCTGACTCAGGCGTTCTGCCTGGTCAGAGGGCCTTTCGTGGAGCCGCCTGTCGGAATCGAACCGACGACCTTCTCATTACGAGTGAGACGCTCTGCCGACTGAGCTAAGGCGGCGTGGCCCCGGAGGGCCGAGGAAGAGTGTAGCGGGAAGGGGCGGGGGAAGCCGAATCGGATTGGGGAACGGCCTCCGGGGGACCGATCGGCGGTCGAGGTGACGCCACCGCGTCCGACGTCAACTGCGGCAGATCCTCCGCAAGCAGCACCGCCGGAGCTTGCCCACGCGCCGCCGGCCCGTGCTCGGTGTGAGGGCTTCGGGCGCGGGGGACGGTGGTGCCGCGGCGGGCGTCGGTGTCCTCCGAGGGGCGGTGCCACCGCGAGCGGGTCCGGCGTGCGGGCACCCGTGCTCAGCGTCAGGGCTTCGGGCGTGGGGAGGGCGGTGTCGCGGCGGATGTCGGTGTCCTCCCGGGGGCGGCGCGAGCGGGTCCGATGGGCGGCGGCCTCAGGTCCAGGCGGAGGCGGCGGCTTCGGCGTACTTGCGGAAGGGGATGGCTGGGCGGCCGGTGACGTGTTGGACGGTGTCTGTGGGGACCGAGTCGCCTAGGTGGAGTTGGTTGAGGAAGAAGTTGAGGGACTCCTCGGTGGCGCCGGGGGTGGCGAGGTAGGCGGCTGGGGTGCCGTCGTACTGGATGTCTCTGCCGGTGGCGGTGGAGATGATCGCGCAGGCTTCGGCGAAGGTGAGGGCTTCGGGGCCGGTGACCTCGTAGGTCTGGGTGTGGTGACCGTCACCTAGGAGTGACTCGACAGCCACGGCGGCTAGGTCGGTGGCGTCCACGAAGGCTTGGCGCTGGTCCGCGAGGGGGGCGACCAGGCGGCCGGCCTGGATGGCGGGGAGGAAGAAACCCTCGTCGAAGTTCTGGTTGAACCAGTGGGCCCGGACGACGGTCCACTCGACGCCGGCGTTGCGGACGGCGGCCTCGGCGGCGATCAGGCGGTCGTCGCCGATCTCCTCGGGGTGCATGGTCGAGAGGAGGACCAGGCGTTCCACGCCGGCCTCCGTGGCCTGGGTGATGAAGGCTGGGTCGACCGGTACGCCGTCGGGGGCCATCACGTAGATCGCGGTGATGCCGTCGAGGGCGGCAGCCCAAGTGTCTGAACGAGTCCAGTCGAAGACGGCGGGGCCCGAGCGGGAGGCGGCGCGGACGGCGACGTCGCGGGAGCGCAACTGGTCGGCTACGCGGCGGCCGGTGGAACCGGTGGATCCGAGTACGAGAACAGTCATCGGTCCAGGCAAGCACACGGCACCGACAGGTCGGCGGAACCGGGGGGGGCGGGACGCGGGGCGAGGCGCGCGGCGGCACCACATTCGCCGGAACCATTCCCACGCGATCGCCGCCGAAAGGCACGGTGGAATAAATTCCACGGGAAATGCATTGACGTGAGAGCGAGCTATGAGCGAAGCTTGTGCCCGCAAGCCAACCATGACCATCAGGGAGTACGAAGTGTTCGGGACGATGCAGAGGATTCAGCGGGGCAACAGCCCGTTGTCCTGCCTGCGACCCCTGACCTCGAACTCCCACCGCTATGAGCTCAGCGCAAGCCTGAGCCCGGCGTACGGCGGCCCACCCGACTGATCCGCAGCGATCAGCGAGCAGCCGCCCATCGGGAGAACCCGACCAGGGCGGCTTTTTGTTGCCCGGGACAACCCGAGGCATCCGCGACAACCAGCGGTAAATTCGCTCCGACCACGGTCGGAGACTCGTATTATTGACAATTTCATCTGCATTCTTTTAATGCCGAGCTGTAGGCCAGTGGCCAGGCCACCTCATTTGGGATGAGGACATCGGGAGTTCGAATCTCTCCAGCTCGACCAGGCGCCCGCGGGAAGCTCTGCTACCGGCCGAGCGGGCGCCCCATACGCCCGTGGCTCAACCGGAGAGAGCACCTGCCTACGAAGCAGGAGGTTGCAGGTTCGAATCCTGCCGGGCGTGCTGTGTCCGAAGCAGAAGCGGGCGATGCACCGGGACGTGACCCCGGAGAAAGCGGGTTCGAGCCCCGCCGGACACCCAGCACCAGCAACACCTCGTACGCCGTACGAGCAACCGCGCGGCTCTGGCCCAATTGGTAGCGGCGTCTGGCTTAGGACCAGAAGGTTCGGGGTTCGAGTCCCTGGAGCCGCACCGATTCAACCGACCCGGCAACCAACAGTCGGGCACACTGGAGAGAGGAGGAACCACCATGAGCGGTGTCATCGTGCTCAATGCCTCATATGAGCAGCTCCACGTCGTGTCGATCCAGCACGCCATCCGGATGCTCGTCCGGGAGGTCGCGGTCGTCGAGGAAGCGCACGACGGCGCCAGCATCGGTCCGTTCCCCCTGCCTCGCGTGCTGCGTCTGGTCCGGTACGTCGTGACCAAGTGGCGCTACGCGACCGGCCGGTTGCAGTACACGCGGGCCGGCGTCCTGAAGCGGGACAAGTTCACCTGCGCGTACTGCGGCAAGCCCGGCGCGACGACGATGGACCACGTGGTTCCACGGTCGCGCGGTGGCCGGGGCGAATGGCTGAACGCCGTCGCCGCGCACGCGTCGTGCAACGAGAAGAAGGGGTGCCGCACCCCCGAGGAAGCCGGGATGCCGCTGTTGTGGCAGCCCTGGATCCCTTCCCGTGCGGAGATAGCCCTCTGATCCGAGCCCCACTGGTGCCCGGTCGGAGCGGTGCCAGGTGGGCGACGGCGTCCCACCCTCGGTTCTGACCCGAGGCCCCGCAGGTTCGAGCCCTGCCCTGGCAGCTGTACGGCGTACTGACGGCGCCGTCCGGGGATCGCGTCGGCACGCGGGCGACTCTCGCATGGTCGCTTCACCGGGTTCGACACCCGGGATCTCCACGTCAGGCAGGGTAAGCCGAGCTCGGCCTAACGGCAGCCGTCTCGAAAACGGCCGGTCCCTCGACGGGGCGTGAGGGTTCGAGTCCCTCTCCTGCCGCGGACAACAACACGAAGGAGTGGGGAGATGAACACGCAGTACCCGGTCCCGCTGAGCGGGGCGAAGAGCTCCACTCTGATGTGGGCTCAGGAGCACGAGGTCGGCGCGCAGGCGCTGCAGCAGCTGCGGAACATCGCGGCGCTGCCGTGGGTGCACGGCGTACGGGTGATGCCGGACGTGCACCTCGGCAAGGGCGCCACGGTGGGCTCGGTGATCGCGATGAAGCAGGCAGTGTCGCCGGCCGCGGTCGGTGTGGACATCGGCTGCGGCATGGAGGGCGTGCTGACCTCGCTCACCGCCGCGGATCTGCCGGACGACCTGTCGAAGATCCGGAGCCGGATCGAGGCCGCCGTACCGGTCGGCTTCCGCGCCCACGAGTACCCGGTGAGTGTCCGCAAGCTCGGGCTCGACCGGGGCTGGAACACCTTCTGGGGTTCGTTCTCGAGCCTGCACGACGGGGTGCAGGACCGCGAGAAGAAGGCGCAGCAGCAGATGGGTTCGCTCGGTGGAGGCAACCACTTCATCGAGGTCTGCCTGGACGACGAGGACCGGGTCTGGCTGATGCTGCACTCGGGGTCGCGCAACATCGGCAAGGAGCTGGCCGAGCGGCACATGTGGATCGCGAAGGCGCTGCCGCACAACGCCGATCTGCCGGATCGCGACCTGGCCGTGTTCCTGTCCGGTACGCCGGAGATGGACGCGTACCGGCGCGACCTGACCTGGGCGCAGGAGTACGCGTCGAGCAACCGCGCGGTGATGCTCGCCCTGGTCATGCAGGCCGTGCGGGAGTCGTTCGACCACGAGATCGCGTTCGAGAAGCCGATCTCGTGCCACCACAACTACGTGGCGGAGGAGACGATCGACGACGTCGACCTGCTGGTCACCCGCAAGGGCGCGATCCGGGCGGGGCTCGGTGATCTCGGGCTGATCCCGGGATCGATGGGCACCGGCTCGTACGTCGTCCGCGGGCTCGGTTCGGAGCAGTCCTTCTACTCGGCCTCGCACGGGGCGGGTCGTCGGATGAGCCGGAACGAGGCCAAGCGGCGCTACACGGTCGACGACCTGATCGCGCAGACCGCCGGTGTCGAGTCCCGCAAGGACGCGGGGGTGCTCGACGAGCTGCCGGCGGCGTACAAGGACATCGAGTCGGTCATCGCGGCGCAGACCGACCTGGTGGAGGTCGTTGCCCACCTCAAGCAGGTGGTGTGTGTGAAGGGTTGATCCGTACGACGGACTGTCGCGCTCAGGGGACGCGACAGTCCGCCACAGCTCGCCGCCGGACTCGCCGGCGGCACCGGAGAGCCCGGCCGTCGTGGGGGCACGGCGGTCGGGCCGGGTGAGGTCCGCCTGATGGCAGGGGCAGCGGTTTGCTAAACCGTCGACCGGCTTCGGCCGGTCCGCGAGTTCGAATCTCGCTCTCACCGCTCGAACACCCAGCAGGAGCGCCACCGTGGGAGAGGTGGGGCGGGCTGTAACCCCGTCGCCCGTGGGGGCTGAGCAGGTTCGAATCCTGCCTCCTGCACTCCGACCGACAACCGAAAGAGAGGAGGACCGGCCATGGCCGACCTCAGGAACAAGCGACGCAGGATTCCCGGTGGCAGGACCGGTGCTCCGGTCCAGCAAGGTCACTCGCTGCGGCGCGTCGATCTCGCCTGCGGTCACACGCAGCGCGACCGGATCGCGCACGCGGGCGACCACGTCTGGTGCGAAGCCGACTGCGCGGACTGGGTCCGCGTGCTCGTGGTCCACGAGTAAGACCGCCGCCCACCACCGTCCAGCCCTCTCGGCCCAGACACGCTGAGCGTGGCACCGGGGCGCGAGGACGGGTTGGACGGTGGTGGGTATCGACTCCCTGGTGACGGATGCACACCCGGCCCTCCGAAGGCCAGGCACCTGGTTCGACTCCAGGCAGGGAGACCTAGAGGACACACCGCGCGACGAGGAAGACCGGGTACGACGCCATCGCGGCACGCGGCGAGTCGGCGTCGATAGCCGGCTCCGGCTCAGCGAAGGTGTCGAGCGTGAAGCCGTGCTGCCGCAGGGCGTTCAGGTACGTGGAGAGCGTGCGGTGGTTGGCCCCGACCTGCTGGCGTAGCGTCGACAGCGAGCCGTCGGCCTGCCACCAGCGCTCGTCGTAGTACGAACCGTCGCTCGGCCAGGCACCGGAAACGCCGTCCACACCCGGGAAGCACGGGTGCAGGATGCAGAAGGCGAAGACGCCGCCAGGGCGCAGGACTCGTCGCACCGTGACGAGCGTGCCGCCGAGGTCGTCGATGTCCGACAGCCCGAAGCTGCACACCACAGCGTCGAAGGTCTTGCCGGCCAGCAGGTCGGGCGAGGCCACGTCAGCCTGCAGGTAGGTGATGCCCAACCGATCCCGGGCCTCCACCTCGGCCGCCTTGGCGAGCATCGCCGATGACAGGTCGACGCCGACAACGGAGGCGCCCAACCGCGCCAGCCCGCGGGACACTCGGCCGTGCCCGCACGCGATCTCGAGCACCTCGCGGCCGGCGACCGGCCCCAGCAGGTCGAGCAGTGCAACGGTGGTCGGGTCGCTGAGATCGTCGCTCCAGCCGGCGGCGTAGTAGTCGGCTACTTCGTCGTACCGCGCGGAAGTCGTCATGCTCACGAACGTACCGGCGGACGCCCCGGGACTCACCCGGGGCGCCGTTCGCCGTCAGAGGAACAGCTTGTCCGGGTTCAGGAGGCCCTGTGGGTCGAAGGCTGCCTTGACGTTGCGTTGGAGTTGCAGGCCTACCGGCCCGAGCTCCTGGGCGAGCCATTGGCGCTTCAGTTTGCCGACGCCGTGCTCGCCCGTGATGGTGCCGCCCAGGGCCAGGCCCAGGTCCATCACCGCGCCGAAGGCCTGCAGGGCGCGGGCTTCGGCGGCGGAGTCGGCCCGGTCGAAGATGACGGTGGGGTGCATGTTGCCGTCGCCGATGTGGCCGGGGCAGGCGATCAGTACGTCGTACTGCTTGCTGATGGCATCGATCCCGTGCAGCAGCGCGACCAGTTGCGAGCGCGGTACGGCGACGTCGTCGATCAGCGACGTGCCGAGCTTCTCGTTCGCGAAGTGCACCAGGCGGCGGGCCTCCAGGAGCATCGCGGACTCCTCCGCGTCGGAGGCGACCGCGACGTCGACGGCGCCGTGGGCGGTGCAGATCTCGGCGATCGCGGCGACGTCCTCCGCGGCTCGCGGACCGCGGTCGGACTGGGCCAGGAGCAACGATCCGACGTTGGCCGGCAGGCCCATGTCGCGGTAGTCCTGGATCGCGCGCGCGGTGATGCCGTCGATGAACTCGAGCAGCGACGGGCGCAGCCCCGAACCCATCACCGCCGCCGCGGCAGCGACGCCCTCCTCGATGGACAGGAACGTCGCCGCAGCAGTCAGTGCGGCTTCGGGCGCCGGTCGCAAGGCCAGCGTCGCCTCGGTGACGATGCCCAGCGTGCCCTCCGACCCGACGATCACGTGCGTCAGGTCGTAGCCCGCGACGCCCTTCACCGTGCGGCGTCCGGTCCGGATCACCTCGCCGGACGCGAGCACGACCTCCAGCCCGCGGACGAAGTCGCCGGTCACGCCGTACTTCACGCAGCACAGCCCGCCCGCGTTCGTCGCGATGTTGCCGCCGACCGTCGACATCTCCCACGAGGACGGGTCCGGTGGGTAGAACAGCCCCTGCTCGAGCACCGCGCGGGACAGGTCCGCGTTGATCACACCGGGCTGGACAACGGCGACCTGGTCCTCGACGGAGACCTCGAGCACCTGGTTCATCCGCGCGGTCGACAGCAGGATGCAGCCGTCGATCGCGTTCGCGGCGCCGGACAGCCCGGTCCGCGCGCCCTGCGTCACGATCGGTACGCCGTACTCGCCGGCCGCCCGGACAACCTCCTGCACCTCGGCGGTCGACTCCGGCCGGACCAGCACCAGCGGCCGGCCGGCCGTGCAGAACGTCGCCGCGTCCTGCCGATGGGTCTCCAGTACGTCGGGGTCGACAACCACCGACGACACCGCGGAGCTGAGCCGGTCGACGAGCTTGTCCATCAGCCTTGTTCCTCCAGGAGTCGCAGGATCAGTTCGGCGCGCCGGACGCGTTCCCGGCCGAGCGCCTCGGCCGTCGCGGCCAGGTGCGCGCCGACCGGGTAGATGTTCGGCGCGTTCCGCAGCCCCATCTTCAGGTAGACCGGAGCAGCGACCCGTACGACGTCCGGTACGTCGTAGAAGCGTACGTGCCCGCCCTGGTCGTCCGGGACCTCGATGTACATGTCGATCGGGACCGACGTCACCGACCGGATCTCGGCCAGCACCGGCACGGGTAGGTCGGTCGAGACGTTCAGACTCGTTGCCCCGAGCCGCTCGTACAGCGCGGCGGTCGGTGCGTTGGGCAACGGCATCAGGACCGAGGTCTTGAGCACCAGATCGGACGGCAACGACCCGTTCTGCTTCAGCGAACCGATCAGCTCCAGTACGCCGAGATCGCCGACCAGCAGGCTCCGCACCCCGAGCTCGACCGCCCGGTACGCATCACACAGCGACGCGGCAACCATGTCGTTGCCCCGCGCAACCCCACCGACCGCGGCCGAGACCTTCGCCTGCCCGCCGATGTCCCACGAACCACGCGGCCCGAGGAACAGGCACACCTCGACATCCTCAGCAGCACCGAGCGAAACCATCTCGGCGATCTCGGAGTCGGTCAGCATCATCACGCCGCTGCCCTGCGAGACCCGGTTGACCCGCACACCGCGCGCCTTGGCCTCCTCGACCACCGCCCGCATGACGGCCGGTCCTTCGCAGCTCGGGATCTCCACCTTGTACGGCGTACCGTCGGCAAACCGCTTGTCCGAGTCGCCGGCCGCGCCGAATCCCCGCTCGGCCAGCAACGCGCGCGCTTCCTGCAGCCTCATGCCTCTCCCCAGCTCCCGAGCGAGCCCGACGCGTCGGTCAGGTCCCGCGCTGTCCCGGTGATCTCCAGGTCGAACCGGTCGCCCGCCTCCACCAGCAGCGCGGGCGACACCAGCAACTCGTGCGGCGACAACGTGTCCCGGATCCGCGCCAGGCGCAGCTCCGACCAGTCCCGCCGACCGCTCATCGTCACAGCACCCAGTACGGCGGCCGCGTCGTCCTCCAGCACCATCGGCAACCGCGAGCGGCGTGCACCGCCGGCGCCCGAGGTCAGCGCGTTGACGTAGCTCGCCCGCAGGTCGATCTGCTCGAGGATCCGAGCCGGGATCACGTCGGCCATGCCGAGCCCGGACGCGTTCCCGTGCGACGCCTCGCTCAGCGAGTGAACGCTGATCGCGGCGATCTGCGGCGAGTCGAACTCCGGGATCCCGTGCACCCAGCACCGGCCGATCACGTTCGTGTCCATGCCGGTGCCGGACTTGTCCTTGCCCATCTCGTCGACCACCAGGACGTCGAGCTGGTCGAACGGGAGCCGGCCCATCAGGCTGCCGGCCCGTTGCAACAGCCCGTTCTCGGCGGCGGCGCCGATGCCGTCGGCGGGGACGAACTCGACCGACGCGGTCTTGTCGACGGCGTTCTCGATGATCGCCAGTCCGCCGATGATCTTGCCTTCAGCAACCACCGTGCGGGCGGCCGCCTCGATCGCGCCGCCGAGCGACGGGATGCCACCGGCGTGCAGCGCGGCCGCGCCCCGGTGGTTGCCGAGGCCGATCGCGAGGATCTTCGCGAGCCCGCTCTCGACGGGTCCGTGGAAGTCGGTGTGCGGTTTGACACGATTGACCAGCAGTACGCCGTCGGCCGCGGCGGCGATCGCGTCGTGGTGCACCGGGGTGCCGTCGTCGAGCTTGCCGATGACAACGGTCTCCATGGTTGCCTCGACGGGGCAACCAACAGACTCCGGCGTCACGCCTAGGCCCGCGAGCATCTCGCGCTGACCGTCCGCGGTCGCACCACCGTGCGAACCCATCGCCGGTACGACGAAAGGCTCGGCGCCGGCCGCGCGCAGCCAGTCCACAGCGGCCTTCACCACCGGAACTAGGTCCCGAATCCCCCGGCTCCCCGCAGTCACCGCGATCCGCTCCCCCGGCTGGATCACCCGGGGAAGCTTCTCCAGCGCGGCCCGCGCGGCGCCGTACGGGTCGGTCTCGGTCTGAAGATCGTGGATCAACCGCCGTACGGGCGTGACCTGAGGCAGAGTGCCCTCAGGTCGCAGCCCACGGATCGCTTCGAACGGCCCCCAGCCGCTCATCAGTGACTCTGTCTTGCGACGGCGGAGCCGGTTTTGCCGATCAGGAAGTCCAGGTCGCAGCCCTGGTTCGCCTGGGTGACGTGTTCGACGTACAGCTTCGCCCAGCCGCGGCCGGTCGGTGCCGCGGGCGGTTGCCAGTCGGCTCGGCGCTTGGCGAGCTCCTCGTCCGACACGTCCAGGTGCAGCCGGCGAGCAGGTACGTCGAGCTCGATCCAGTCACCAGTGCGGACCAGCGCCAACGGCCCACCGACCGCAGCCTCGGGCGTGACGTGCAGAACGACCGTCCCGTACGCCGTACCGCTCATCCGTGCGTCCGAGATCCGCACCATGTCGTCGACGCCGACCTCCGCCAGCTTGCGCGGGATCGTCATGTTGCCGACCTCCGGCATGCCCGGGTAGCCGCGCGGTCCGGCGTTCTGCAACACGAGCACGGTGTCCTCGTCGACATCCAGGTCCGGGTCGTCGACCGCCTTGTCGTACTCCTCGATACTGCTGAACACCAGCGCCTTGCCCCGGTGCTGCAGCAACCGCTCCGACGCCGCCGACTGCTTGACGACGGCACCGTCCGGCGCGAGATTCCCCTTCAGTACGGCGGTTCCCGCGCCGCTGCCGAGCGGGTTGCCGACCGGGCGGATCACCGGGTGCGCGGGCTGGCCTTCCTGCCCGCTCCAGTCGGTGCGCTCCGCGCGGGCGACGTTCTCGCCGATGCTCTTGCCGGTCACGGTGATCGCGTCGGCCTTGAGCAGCGGCAGGATCTCCTTCATCACCGCGGGCAGGCCGCCGGCGTAGTAGAAGTCCTCCATCAGGTACTTGCCCGACGGCTGCAGGTCGACCAGCCACGGGACGCCGCGCGCCCACTCGTCCATGTCGTCCAGCGTCAGCTCGACACCCACCCGGCCGGCGATCGCGAGCAGGTGGATGACCGCGTTGGTCGAACCGCCGATCGCGGCGTTCGCCCGTACGGCGTTCGCGAACGCGTCGCGGGTGAGGATGTCGCTCGGCTTCAGGTCCTCGTGGACCATCTGGACGATGCGCTGGCCGGCCTGCTGGGCGATCGAATACCGCCGGGAGTCGACGGCCGGGATCGCGGCGGAACCGGTCAGCTGCAGGCCGAGCGCCTCGGCCATGCAGGCCATCGTGGACGCCGTGCCCATCGTCATGCAGTGGCCGTTGCTGCGGGACATGCCGGACTCGGCGGCGGCGTAGTCCTCCTCGGTCATCCGGCCGGCGTTGCGGTCCTGGGTGAAGCGCCAGACCGCCGTACCGGAGCCGATGTCGCAGCCGCGGAACTTGCCGTTCAGCATCGGGCCGCCGGTCACCACGAGGGTCGGCAGGTCGACACTCGCCGCGCCCATGATCGAGCCGGGGGTGGTCTTGTCGCAGCCGGTCAGCAGGATCGCGCCGTCGATCGGGTTGCCGCGCAGGGACTCCTCGACGTCCATGCTGAGCAGGTTGCGGAACAGCATGGCGGTCGGGCGGAGCATCGTCTCGCCGAGCGACATCACCGGGAACTCCAGCGGGAACCCGCCGGCCTGCCAGACTCCCCGCTTGACCGACTCGGCGAGGCGACGGAGGTGCGCGTTGCAGGGCGTCAGCTCGGACCAGGTGTTGCAGATGCCGATCACAGGACGCCCGTCGAACACCTCGTCCGAGAACCCTTGCGCCCGCATCCAGGAGCGATGGATGAACCCGTTCCGGTCCTTCTCCCCGAACCAGTGGTCGAAGCTCCGGCGCCCGGTGTGGCCGTCGGGACCGCCTGGTTCCGTACCAGCAGGCCTTCCAGTTTTTTCTGGAGTCGGCTCACCATCCGTACCAGGAAGGTTCAGGTCATCGACTTCGTTGGGGTCGTTGGTCGGGGGTAGGTCGGTCATCGAGAAACCTCCGCGGTTGTCACGGTCCCGTTCACTCGGCGGCTGATGCCGGCCGGGTTGTTGTCCTGGAGTACGGCGGGGAGAACGGCGTCCGGCGTGTCCTGGTACGCGACCGGGCGCTGGAAGCGGCGGGCGGCGGTGACACCGACGCTGGTGTGGATCGACCCGACCGTCGACGGGAACGGGCCGCCGTGGTGCTGGGCCCAGGAGACGGCCACACCCGTGGGCCAGCCGTTCCAGAGCACGCGACCGGCTCGGGCCGTCAGGAGCGGCAGGAGGCGCGCGGCCAACTCCTCATCAGAATCTTCCGCGTGCAGCGTGGCGGTCAGGTTGCCGCCGAAGGCCTCGATGCCCGCGACCATCTCGTCGACCGACGCGTACTCGACGACGATCGAGACCGGACCGAAGCACTCCTCGAGGATCTCGTCCGACCGCGCGAGCAGCTCGCTGACTGTTGTCTGCAGCAACGTCGCGCCGCCGCCCTCGCTCCACACCCGGAGCCCGTCGACCTTGCGCAGTCGGTCGAGCCCGGACGAGAAACCCTCGGCGATCCGCTCGTTCAGCATCGTCGCCGGAGCAACTCCACCGGTCGCCTCGACGAGTTGCTCCTGCAGTCCGTGTCCGGCAGGCAGGAACAACAGCCCGGGCTTCGTGCAGAACTGTCCGACGCCGAGCGTGTACGACCCGACGTACCCGCTGGCAATATCCTTGCCCCGAGCATCGACCGCGGCCTGGGTGACGAAGACCGGGTTCAGGCTCCCGAGCTCCCCGTAGAACGGGATCGGCTCCGGCCGCGTCACCGCGATCTCGTGCAGCGCCTTGCCCGCCGGCACCGACCCGGTGAACCCGGCGGCCGTGATCCGCGCATCCTTCAGCGCAGTCACACCAACGTCGTACCCCTGGATCAGCCCAAGCGTCCCAGCCGGCGCGCCAGCAGCGGTCAGCGCCTCGATCATCACCTCGGCCGTCCGCACCGACAGCTCAGGATGCCCCGGGTGCGCCTTCACGATCACCGGGCACCCGGCGGCCAGCGCCGACGCCGTATCCCCGCCGCACACACTGAACGCGAACGGGAAGTTGCTCGCAGCAAACACCAGCACCGGTCCGAGCGGCACCAGCACCCGCCGCAGGTCCGGCCGCGGGACCGGCTTCGCCTCGGCGTCGGCGGTGTCGATGATGACCTCGAGCAGCGAACCCTCTTCGAGCGCGTCGGCGAACATCCGCAGCTGCCCGCTGCTCCGCCCGACCTCACCCTTCAACCGGGCCTCGGGCAACGATGTCTCCCGCTGCGCGATCGGCACCAGCTCATCGGAGGCAGCGTCCAGCGCATCGGCGACCGCACGAATCCACCCGGCCCGTACGGCGGGCGCCGACGCCGCCAGCGGTGCCGCGGCCTCGGCGGCGTCCGCCAGGGCCTGGTCGAGCTCGGCGGGAGTGGTGTCGCGGGTCATCGGTTCTCCTCCAGAGATTCGTCAGCCAGGTAGGCGAACGGTTCACGTCCGACGACCACGGTATTCGTCAGCGTGCCGATGTCGCTGATCGCGATCTCGACCACGTCGCCGGCCTGCAGCGCGAAGTCGAGCTCGGGCACGATGCCGGTCCCGGTGGCGAGGATCACGCCGTCCGGGAAGTCGTTCGGGACGAACAGCACGTCGATCAGGTCCTGCAGCCCGCGGATCAGCTGCGCGGTCGACGTCGTACCGGTGAACACCTCTGCGCCGTCGCGGCGGATCACCAGGTCGATGGTCAGGTCCTTGGGGTCGTCGACCTCCCAGACCGGGCGGATGCCGGTCGCCAGCGCGCAACCGCCGGCGAACACCTTGGCCTGCGGGATGTAGAGCGGGTTCTCGCCCTCGATCGAGCGCGAGCTCATGTCGTTGCAGACGGTGAACCCGACGATCTCGCCGTGCGCGTTGGCGACGATCGCCAGCTCCGGCTCCGGTACGTCGTGGCCGGAGTCGACCCGGATGCCGATCTGCTCGCCGTCGGTGACGAGCCGCCAGGCCGGCGACTTGAGGAACAGCTCGGGGCGCTCGGCCGAGTAGACCCGGTCGTAGATGTCCTCGTCGCCGCTCTCCTCCATCCGGGCGCCGCGCGAACGCTCGTACGTGACACCCGCGCACCAGACCTCGCCGCGGCCGTCCAGCGGCGGCAGCAGCTTGACGCTGCCGACCTCGACCGGGTCGCCGGTCTTGGCGACCGCCGCGCGGAACTCCTCGGCGGTCAGCCGGAGCAGTTCGGCCAGGTCGGCGACGCCGAGAACCGGTGCCACCGTGTCACCGGTTCGGACGCCGGCCTGCGAACGGCCGCCGGGAGACTGGAATCGGACCACGTGCATGGATTCACCTTTCACATCGACGTCCCGAGCAGACCGCGGGTGATCTGGAAACCTACGTTGCCTGAGGCAACTGCCTTGGGGACCTGGCGGCGGCTCGCGACGGCGGCGATCGCCTCCAGGCCGGTGTTCGCCTGGTCGGCCGCGTCACCGGCGGCGACGGCGTCGAGGTCGTCGCCGTACTTGGCGACGGTCTCCGGGTCGCTGCTGAACTCGACGACCGGGACGAAGCGCTGCGCGGACAAGGTGCCGCCGGCCACGTGCGCGAGGATCTGCTGGACGCCGCCCGCGCCGAAGCCGGTCGCGGTCTCCATCCAGTCCGTCCCCGGCATCCGCATCACATGCCAACCCGGTACGACGAACCGCTGGCCGTGGGCAACAGTCGGCCCGACCTCCGCCGCGGCCCCAAACGCCGCCGTCCTGAACACGCTGTTCTCAAGTAGTCCGCCCCGAGACGACAACACCACCGACCCACCTGAACCAACGATTTCCGAACCGATCAACGCCAACGCCTCAGCCGTCTCGTCGCTCAACGCCCCCCGAGCCTCCAGCCCGACGGTCAGCGCACCGACATCCCCGTCGACCTCCACCGGCGCCGGCAGCTCGAAGCTCCCGAACCACTCCCGCACCCGCTCGCCTACCGCGTCGAGCCCGCCGTCGGCCTGAATGCTCGCCCAGCCGAACCGCGAAGGATCCGCCCCGGCCTCGACGAGCTTGGACCGGAAGTAGTCGTTGTGCGTCTTCTCGCACCCGTGCTCGAGGAGCAGCGCCATGCGGGTGTTCGGATGCAACAGGTAGCCGAGCATGGTCCGCGCGAAGGTCTCCTCGGAGGCCCCGCCGGAGCTGCCACACCCTTCGGTGTGCGGCAGCGCGACCATCCGCGTGACCGAGTCCCCGGCCCACTTCTCCAGCTCGGCCTGCGCGGAGAGCCGAAGCGCGATCATCCCGGAACACAAGCTGGTGGGAAGGATGAGGCCGACGGCCTCGGGCAACAGCCGGTCATCCACCGACAGCAACCGCACCCCGCTCCCGCCCGTGCCTGCGGCGCGGGCGGGGGAGATGAGGGAGCCGGTCGCCCCCGACGCCTGCCCAGCGCCTTCGGCGCGGGCGGCGGGAGCGGATGCCCCGGGCGTCTGCCCGGTGGCTTCGGCCCGAGCCGCCGGCGTGGGCACGCCGGGCACCTGCCGGGTGGCTTCGAGCGGCAGGCCGGGGAGCAGGGCGTCGCGGTCTTCGGCGGGCAGGTCTTCCAACCGGCGGGTCATGCGGCCGTCGGTGGTGATGGAGATGCCTTCGACCGGGCCTGACTGGCGCCAGTTGCGCCAGATGGAGACCTGGCTGTGGCCGGCGCGTTCACCTGCGCTGGGCTCGCCGGAGGCTACACGGACGGTCAGGTCGAAGGTGTCCGCGGTGAGTTCGTCCATCGGCGTACCGGTGAGGTAGCGGCCGGCGTCGACGTCCATCTCGGCTTGGAGGTGCTCGTACCGAGTGGTCGTGGTGACGAACTTCAGCGTGGGGACGAACGGGAAGTTCGTGATCGACCCGTTGCCGGTGGTGAAGAAGATCAGGTTGCAGCCGCTGGCGATCTGGCCGGCGACGGACTCCAGGTCGTTGCCGGGGCTGTTCATGAAGATGTAGCCCGTGCCGGGCAGCGGTTCGGCGTAGTCGATGACGTGGTCGAGCCGGACCTCGCGCGGCAGCTTGCGGGCGGCGCCGATCGACTTGAGCACGATGTTGTAGAGCCCGCGGTACATGTTGCCGCCGGACGGGTTGCCCTCCGCGGTGTGCCCGTGCCAGCCGACCCGGTCCTTGAACGACTGCACGAGCTCCAGGAAGCGCCGCGCCGTACCGAGGTCGCGGACGTTCTTCAGCACGTACCCCTCGGCCCCGATCAGCTCGTCGGTCTCCGCCAGTACGGCGGCGCCGCCGTGCCGGATCACCTCGGCGCCGACGTTGCCCGCGAGCGGGTTCGCCGAGATCCCCGAGAACGCGTCGGACCCACCGCACTGCAGCGCGATCAGCAGATCGGCCAGCGGGACCTCGACTCGCTGCTGCGCGTCGACCACCGGCAGCCACGGCTCGATCAACTGGCCCGCCGCGGTCAGATCCGCCTCGAACCCGCCGGCGCGCGTGAAGTACGCGTGCGGCACCCGAAGCGACGGATACCCCTGAGCGGCGACGAACTCCCGGATCGCCTGCCCCGAGACCAGGTCCTCCTCGGTGTCCACGATCAGCACCGCGCCCACGTTCGGGTTCAGCGCGAAGCCGGCCAGCGTCGCGAGCAGGAAGTGCAGGTTGTTCGGCGTACCGTCCTCGCCGCCCTCGGTGTGCGCGACCGGTACGACGCCGTCGCCGGCCGCCGCGCCGTCGAAACGCCGGGCCAGCTCGGTGACGAACCCGCTCGACCGCGAGCTGGTCGCCATCACGACGACGTGGTTCCGCGTGCCGGCCGGGCCCTGCTCGCGCGGGTAGCCGAGGAAGGTTCCCGGCTGGTCGACCGAGGTGACCTGGCGGCCGAAGTTGAGGGCGTTCTCGTCCATCGCGTACGGGTCGAGCGGCTCGTTGCTCGCCGACGGCTCGTCCGGCAGGCCCTCGACGCCGCGCGCACTGACGGCGGCCAGGCTCGGCGGCGTACAGACGTAGTCGCCGACCTCGAGATCACGCAGCGCGCGGGCGAACGGCGTCTGCCACGACGTGATCGCCTCACCGGCCTTCACAGGCCGTACGACGATCCGGTGGCCCTCGAGCACGGTGTGCGGCAGCGTCACCGGCGTCCCGTCGAAGTCGATCACCGTCCCTGCCTCGAGCCGGCGGGAGCAGATCGCCGCGTTGTCCGCCGGTTCCGGCAGGACCCCGATCTCGTCGAACCTCAGCATCGCGTGGACACCCTCTCTGGGCCGGTCACGGCCAGGATCACTGGCTCGGGAACCCCAAATCGTGCATGATGCATGATTACGACCGTAACCCTGCCTAATCGACGAGGCTGGGTCAAGGGCGGGACCACCCTGTGGAGAGGCCGATGACGGACATCCTGGAGCCGCACGACCGGCGGCTGCTGCGCCGGCAGATGCTGGCGGACGACGTCTACGAGGCGATCAAGACGATGCTGATGGACCACACCATCCGGCCCGGCGGGCGGATCTCGATCGACGGGCTCGCCCGGGAGTTCCAGGTCTCGTCGACGCCGGTCCGCGAGGCGCTGGCGCGGCTGGAGTCGGAGGGGCTGGCCGACAAGGAGCCGCTCAAGGGGTACCGCGCGACGCCGCTGCTGACGCTCGAGGAGTTCGAGGACCTGTACTCGTTCCGGCGACTGCTGGAGCCGTGGGCTGCACGTCGCGCCGCGGAACTGATCGACGACACCGGTCGCGAACGGCTCGCTGCCGAGCTCTCCACCGCGGTCGAGCCGACGTCGGTGGACTACGCCGGGTACAAATCGCTCACCGCGCACGACAACCGGTTCCACACGCTGATCGCCGAGTTGTCCGGCAGCGAGCAGGTCCGCCTCGCCTTCGAGCGGACCCACTGCCACCTGCACATCTTCCGGCTGCACTACGACCGCGACACCGGCCCCGAGGTCCTGGTCGAGCACCGCAATCTCGTCGAGGCGATCTGCTCCGGCGACCCGGCCGTCGCCGAGGCGTCGATGACGCAGCACCTGATCAACTCGATGTCGATCCGCCTGCGCGGGATCTACGACCAGTCGTAAAAAGTCTCACCGAACACCTATCCGGTCAGCGACCGGCCCCGAAGTCGTCGTGTCAGGGAACACCGGACGACGTTCTGGGGACGTGAGACGCCATGACCGCATCGAGCCACCGCCTGGTGCGGCCTGTGCTCTGGGCGCTCGGTCTCTTCGCCGGTACGACGGCCGCCGTGATCCTGTCGGCGTCGTCGGCCTCGGCCGCTCCCGAACCCACCGAGGAGCACCTGCTCCCCGCGACGATCGGCGCGGTGACCGACACGGTCACCCCGATCCGCGACCAGGTCCTCCGCCCGGTGGTGAAGGACCTGATCCTGAAGCCGGTCACCCAGCAGGTGCTGAAGCCGGTCGCGCAGAAGGTGCTGAAGCCGACCACCCAGCAGGTGGTCAAGCCGGTCCTCACGTCGCTGGTCCCCAAGAAGCAGACCACGACCCAGGCACCGGCACGGGAAGCAGCAAAGGTCGTCGTTCGGACCGAGCAGTCGAAGGCCATCGAGCCGGTCACTTCCAGCGCCAAGCCCAAGCCGATCACCCCGAAGCACCACAAGTCGGCACCGGCGAAGCACACCCGCACCACGCCGACCAAGCCACCAGCTCATGCTTCCGCGCCCGCTCCGGCTCCCGTCGTCCGATCAGCAGCAGCGCCGGCCCCTCCCACCTTCGTCGTCCCGCAGCCGGCTGACCCCTCACCGGCTCCGCACTGGCCCTCCCCCGCGGCCCCCTCGACTCCCGCCCAGGTCCTGTCCGGCGGATCGAGCCAGACGATCGCCAAGAAGTACGCCGTACTGGGCGGTTTCGCTCCCCAGCAGTTCGCCGTCACCGGTGTCGTCACCGCCGACGACGACCTGATCGGTCCCGCACCGGGCGGCCGCCCGGGGACCACCCCCGACTGACCTTCCCGTTCGAACCCGCACCCGGCCCCACCTCGGCCGGGCCCGCACGAGCGACGGCCCCGCCGTCGTACCTCGAACGAACAACGGAAGGTTTCCTCCCTCATGAACGTATGGATCAAGCGATCCCTCAGCACCGCCGCGGTCGCGGGCGGTCTGCTCATCGCCGGTGCCGCCGTGGCCCAGGCCTCCACCGAGACCGGCCACGCCGGCAACTCCGGTTCGGCCGCACTGTCCAGCCCGCTCGAGATCGGTTCGATCAGCCTCGGCCTGCAGAGCGAGTCGTCGTCCGAGCACAGCTCGACCGTCACGACGACCGGCAAGCACGGTACGGCGACGACCACCAAGGAGTCGGCGAGCGGCCGCAAGGACGCGCTCGGCCTGAGCACCGGCAAGATCTCGGTCGACCCGAGCGCGACGCTGAAGAGTGTCACCAAGTCGTCCGGCCACAAGTCCGACGGCAACGTCAAGGGCTCGGTCAAGCAGCACACCAGCGGTTCGATCAAGGCGCCGATCTCGATCGGCGGCGCCAAGCTGACCACCGAGCACGAGGACTGGTCCGCCACCTCGAAGAAGACCGTGGTCAAGGGCAAGAACGGCACGAGCACCTCGGAGCAGTCCAAGGAGCAGGCCTCGAAGTCCGGTACGTCGGTCGGCGTGGGCGAGCTGAAGGTCAACCCGCAGGGCTCGTTCGACAGCCACAAGTCGATCGCCGGCTGGTTCGGCGAGAACGGCGCGGGCATCGTCGGCGCGAAGTCCGGCAGCACCGTGAAGGGCTCGGCGCCGATCTCGTTCGGCGGGCTGACCGCGACGACCTCGCACCAGGAGGCCTCCACCGCACACCGCGCGGAAACCCTCACCACCAAGCGCGGGACCTGGACCGAGGAGCACTCGTCGGAGCAGATCTCCAGCACGGACGCCGGCCTGGCCGTCGGTCGTTTCACGGCCGACCCGAAAGCGGTCCTGACCGATCGTCGCGGCGGGTTCTTCGCGACCGACGGTGACGACGAGTTCGTCGCCGGCAGCTCCAGCAAGACCGCCGCGAAGCTCGCGGCGCCGTTCCACTTCGACGGCGTGAGCGGTTTCGTCTCGCAGGCGCAGGCCTCGAGGATCGCTGACAGCAAGGCGTTCGAGAACGAGCACGGCAGCGTCACCAAGACCGTGACGAAGGAGTCGGCCTCCCAGCAGGCGATCGCCGGGAAGGCCGGCGAGCTCACCGGCAAGCCGGCGCTGAACCTCGTCGACCACCGCAACATCCTGTTCGCCACCGACGGCGCGCACCTGAAGAGCTGATCGACTGACGAGGGCCGGACCGGAGGAAACTCCGGCCCGGCCCTCGCGCGCGGCCGAGTGAGCTGGGGGCCCGCTCCTTCCCTACCTCGGGGTGATCACCAGGGCGTCGCCGACCGGCCGTTCCCCCGTCGCGTCCGACGGGGTGTTCAACACCTTGCCGTTGGCAACCATCGTCGTCGAGCCGCCACCATCCAGGTTGATCGCCTCCCGCAGGCCGAACGACTTGGCGACCGCCGCCGCCTCGCCGATCCCCAGGCCCAGGCTGCCGACCCCGCGGCCGTCGGCGGTGATCAGGACCGTGCGCCCCTGGCTGTCGACACCCGCGATCGTGCGCGGGTTCCGCTTGTGGACCCAGCCGTAGTAGAAGTTCGGGTTGTCGGCCGGCGCCATCCCGTCCGCCTTGACCGTTCCGGTCACCCGCCCATCGCGGACGAGCTCGGGTCCACCGTTGACGATCGTCGTACGGCGGTCCAACCGCACATCGTGACCCCGGGCATCGACCAGCGACGCCCTGATCTCCAGCCGCTTGCCGACCTTCGCCGCCGCGAGCAGTGCGGCGGCCTGCTGACCAGTCGCCTGGACCGTCCGCCCGCCCTCCGGGATCGCACCGCCACGCGTCGTCGCACGAATCGCTGTCACCACTCCGCGCCGATCCACGATCACCTCGGCGCCCGGTCCGCTCGGTGTCGCGACGCCGTACGACGCGTCGTACGCGATCAGCTCGTCGGCATCCGTGCACGTCACGTCGTGCAGCGGCTTGGCCGTCGGGAGATCATCGGCGGTGCCACCACAGTTACGGATCAGCCCCGGGACCCGGTTGAGTCCGTCGAGCGGCAGCGGCCGCCCGAGCCCGCGGACCTCGCCGTGCCAGCGGAAGCGCTCGACCGACGTCCCGCGAGCTGCTCCGGCCGGGCCAGATCCTGCAGGCGCAGCACCGATCACCAGCGCCGGCCGCCCGGCCGTCGGCTCACTCACCAAGCGACCGTCGTACACGGCAACCCCGGCAGGATCCCCCGGCGCGCCGGCCTTGGGGTCGAGCACGAAGAACCCGGCATTCACCGCGGCCGTCGCCCCGGTCAGCGTCGCGAGCGTGCTGGTCGTCTCGCGTGCCTCCAGGTCCAGCCCGTACGACGCGCCGAGCGTCCCGCGGAACGTCTTCGGGTCGATCGTCAGCACCTGGACCTCCCACGGCCCGGTCGAGCCACGGACATCATCCGGCTCACCGTCCCACCCGGTGTAGATGCTGGACCCGCTCAGCCCGGCGGCGATCACCTTCGTCCGCAGCGCGTCCGCCTCGGCCTTGGTCGGGAAAGACCCGAGCCGCACCCGCCACCCCAGGCTCCCTCCCCCGGCGTCGGCCAGCCGAGGCGTCGGCACGTCCTCGACCCGCGCCTCGAGCCCGGCAGCCTTCAGCTTCGCGGCCGCCGCGTCGGCGCCGGCCTTGTCGGACAGCGCGGCAGCCGGCGCATCGGGATCCGGCGAGCTGGACGGGATCGCCACCTCGACGGTCCAGAACGAACCAGCCCCGGCCTGCCCACGGGTGATCTCGGTCAGCGTGACACCTGCTTGCAGCGTGCTCGTCACCCGTGACTCAGGCAGATCGGCGGGCCCCAGCGGCAGAGCCGCGGGCGGACGGGCGGACGGATCGGCCGAAGGCCCGGCGGAAGCCCCGGCCGGATGGGCCGAAGCCCCGGCAGGCACCCCGGCCGGATGGGCCGAAGCCCCGGCAGGCACCCCGTCCGGATGGGCCGAAGGCCCGGCGGGCGGCGCGGCTGCGGCAAGACCACCCCCGGCCAATGACAGAACGAGGAGAGCAGAGCCGGACAGGGCGGTACGGCGAAGGGTCATAAGTAGTTCCTACGTTTGATCCACCGGCCTCCGCAAGGTGTCGCCCAGGAATGCGCACCGGGCCGACAGCGTTACAGACAACGTGACACGAACACTCAGCAACACCGTCAAAACCACCGTTCTGCTGGCGGTTCTGACCGGTCTGATCGTTGCGGTCGGCGGTCTGGTCGCGGGGACGACCGGTCTGGTGATCGCGGCCGCGTTGTCGCTCGGGCTGAACGCGTACCTCTTCTTCAACTCCGACAAGCTGGCCCTGCGGTCGATGGCCGCGCGTCAGGTGAGCCCGCAGCAGGCGCCCGAGCTGTACGCCGTGGTCGCGGAGCTGGCGCAGCGCGCCGGTCAGCCGATACCGCGGATCTACGTGAGCCCGGTCGCCCAGCCGAACGCGTTCGCCACCGGGCGTAGCCCGGAGCACGCCGCCGTCGCGGTGACCGACGGGATCCTGCAGGTTCTCAACCGCCGCGAGCTGCGCGCCGTACTCGGGCACGAGCTGGCCCACGTCTACAACCGCGACATCCTGACCTCCAGCATCGCCGCCGGCCTGGCCGGGATCGTCACGATGCTGGCGAACCTCGCGATCTTCCTGCCCTTCGGAACTTCGGACGACGACGACCGGCCCAACCCGTTCGCCGTACTGCTGACCGTCCTGCTCGCGCCGGTGGCCGCCGGCCTGATCCAGCTGGCGATCAGCCGGAGCCGTGAGTACCAGGCCGACCACGACGGCGCCGAGCTGTCCGGTGACCCGCTGGCTCTGGCCAGTGCTCTCGCCAAGATCAGTCGCGGTACGGCGGCCCTGCCGCTCCCCGCGGAGTCCGGCGTCGCCACCCAGAGCCACCTGATGATCGCCAACCCGCTGAACGGCAAGGGTGTGAGCGCCTTGTTCGCCACCCACCCGCCGATGGAGGAGCGCATCAAGCGCCTCCAGCAGCAGGCCCACGCAGTCGCCGCCTGAGCACCAAAGAAGCCCCCGACCTGCTACTCCAGGTCGGGGGCTTCTTCACGCATCAGGCAGGTGCGTCGCCGTGGTCAGGAATCTCCAGCTGTACGCCGCCCTGCAGCGCCGACTGGTGGGCATAGATCCCGGGCAGCGTGAACCGCGCCGCGACCCACGCGTTGACCGGCGGGATCGCCTTGTCGACGACCGCGCGCACGAAGTCGTCGGCCAGGAAGTGGTGCGACCCCTCGTGCCCGTTGTGCAGGCCGGCGAACTCCTTGGGCAGTCGCGACCGGTCGTGCACCGGCGACAGGCCGGACAGGAACGCGTCGCGCAGCGCCGGGTCCACGTTGTCGAGGTCCTCGGCGTTGCCGCTCGGCTTGGTCTCCATCAGCTGGCTGATGTCCTCGACACCCTCCTTGGTCTGCCAGACCGTGGTGGTGGCGAGCTGCTCGAAGCTGCCCTCCGTCCCGAAGACGCGCAGCCGCGACTCACGGATGTGCGACGGGTACCCGACGCGGCGCATCTCGTTGGTCCGCATCACCCCGCCGTCGGCCAGCGTGAACAGCGCGGTGGCGTTGGAGAAGTCGTTGTCGAACTGGCTGACCTCTTTGTCGAACACCCCGTCGCCGCGGTCGTCCTTCACACCCACGCAGGACACGTGCGTCGCGTGCTGCCCGGTCACCGACAGAACGTTGCCGACGGCATGCGTCGGGTAGAGCATGGGCGGGAACGACGCGGTCTTCTTCCAGTCCTCACCACCGGAGTACTGGTACGCCGCGTAGAACCCGAGGTCCATGTCGTGCACGTAGTCGCCCTCGGAGTAGAAGACCCGGCCGAAGTCACCCTTGGCCAGCCGGTCCCGGCAGTACACCGACGACGGGTAGTAGTAGCTCGTCTCGCCCATCATGTAGGTGAGCCCGGTCTCGCGCACCAGCTCGATGATGCGGGCGATCTGGTCGGCCTCGATCGCCATCGGGACCGTCGAGTAGACGTGCTTGCCGGCCTCCAGCGCCTTGATCGCCATCTCGCCGTGCAGCCACCGCTGGGTGAAGATCGCCACCGCGTCGACGTCGGAGGCGAGCATGTCCTCGAACGACGCGTAGGTCACCTCCACGCCCAGCTTCGCGGCCATCTCGGCCGTGCGCTCCGGCAGGACGTCGGTCAGCGAGACCGCCGTGACGTCGGGGTGCGCGGTCCACAACCGCAGGAACGAGGGGGCGAACTGGCCGGCTCCGACCACACCGATGCTGATGCTCATGCCTCAAGGCAATCACACATTTTTGTTCCACGAAAGAACATATCCGCACGTTGAAATGTGTGATCCAGGCCACTACGCGAGGCCGCGCAACCGCTCCGGGTAGTCGGTCGTGATCCCGTCCACGCCCAGCTCGGCCGCCCGCGCGAACACGTCGGCGTCCGGCACCGGCCACGCGGTGACGTCGAGCCCCTCACGGTGCAGCTCGGCCACGCCCTCGACGGTCAGCCCGGCGATCCCGCACAGCGCCCACCCGGCCTCGGCGGCCCGGGTCAGCGCCAGTACGTCGGCCACGTCCGGCGTCCGCCCGAAGATCAGCCCGGTCGTCGCCGACGGCATCGCCCGGCGTACGGCGAGCAGGATCTCCGCGCTCGACGACGTCACCATCGTCCGCGCGGCCAGCCCGGGATCGGCCTGCAACGACTCGACTAGCAGCGGCACCGCTGCGGCGGCCTTGACCTCCGCCTGGATCCGGACGCCGATGGTCTCGACCGTCTCCTCCCAGGTCGGCACCAGCTCACCCAGCCCCGCGTCCAGCTTCCGCAGCGCGTCGAAGGTCAACGAGTCGACGGCGCCCGTCCCGTTGGTGGTCCGGTCGACCGTCGCGTCGTGCAGCACGACCAGCTCGCCGTCCGACGTCACCCGCAGGTCGAGCTCGATCTCGTCGCACCCGTCGGCGATCGCCCGCCGGAACGACCGCAACGTGTTCTCCGGTTCGGATCCGAGCGAGCCTCGATGCCCGGTGATGATCACAGAGCCCTCCCAGTACGCCGGTAGTTCACGGTCCGGTAGTAGTTGCTCACAGCACCTTCTCCTCGTACAGCCGGGACACTTCCTCGCCGATCGCCTCGAGTCGCCGGGCGACCGACGCGAACACCTTCTTCGGCGCCGCGTTGTCGGCGTAGATCTGCTGCAGACCGGTGTAGATCGCGACGTTCGCGTTCCGCCCGTAGAGCCGGATCGCGTCCTGCGGCCGGGCGTTCACCAACTGCGCGATCGCGACGCCGTAGTTCGGTTCGTCGGCGACCAGCTTCTTCAGCGCCGGGTCCTCGCGGGCCTTGTCGACCACCGGCAGGTACCCGCTCTGTGTGGTCCACCAGGCCGAGTTCTCCGGAGTCGCCAGGAACTGCAAGAAAGCAGCGGCCGCCTGCTTCCGCTCGGTCGACGCGTTCCGGAACATCCCGATCCCGCCGCCACCGGTCGCCAGACCGGCTGCGACCTCGGACGGGATGAATCCCGCACCGACCTTGAACTTCGCCTTGCTCATCGCGCTCTTCAGGCCACCGGTCGAGTCCTGACACATCGCGACCAGTCCGCCCGCGAAGTCCGTCATCGGGCTGCTGGCCATGTAGCCGTGCCCGTCCTCGTGGATCAGTTGCCGCTGGAACTCGCCGGCCGCGACCGCGCCGTCCTGGTCGATCGCGACGTCGAGCCCGTTGGAGTACGCGCCGCCGAACTGCCACACGTTGCCCTGGAACTGCCAGTCGCCGTCCACCTTGGCCAGCGCGAGCGCCCGCATCGGCCGGCCCTTGGCGTCGACCTTCGCGAGCGTGTCGCCCCACGACCGCAGTTCGCTCCAGGTCCGCGGCGCCCGGTCGGGCAGTCCGGCCTTCGCGAAGACGTCACGGTTGTAGTAGAGGATCGGCGTACTGCGCGCGAACGGGACACACCAGCTCTGGCCTTTGACGACGTACTCGTTGAACAGCTTCTGGTGGAAGACCGCCGGGCCGAACCCGTCGGTGAAGTAGCCGTTCAGCGGTTCCAGCGCGTCGTTGAGGAAGAACCGTTCCCAGGTGACGTCGGACAGCACGGCCAGATCGGGCGTCTGCCGCGCGATCAGCCCGGCCGCGACCTTCTGCGCGACGTCGTCGTAGCTGCCCTGGAACTGCGCCTCGACGTACACGTCCTTCTGCGACTCGTTGAACTTGGCAACGAGGGTGTCGACCGCCTTGCCGTTCGCACCGCCGTACGACGACCAGAACACGACCCTGGTCCGCCCGGCGTACTGCTTCGGTACGGCGCCCGCCGGCTGCTGGTACTCGGCGTCCGGCGACCGGTAGCCGCACCCGGCCAGCGTCGCCGTCGCGGCCAGCCCGAGAAACGCCCTGCGACGCATGGTCATCCCTTCAACGCTCCTTGGGTGATGCCGCCGACGATGTAGCGCTGGGCGAACAGGAAGATCAGCAGCATCGGCGCGAGTACGAGCAGCGTGCCGGCCATGATCGTTCCCCAGTTGGCCAGGCCTTCCTCGTCCTTCAGGATCAGCAGACCGACCGGCAGCGTGCGCATGTCGGCGGTGTTGGTGACGATCAGCGGCCAGACGAAGTTGTTCCACTCCTCGACCGCGGTGATCACCACGACGGTGACGAGCATCGGCCGCGACATCGGCAGCACGACCCGCCACAGCGTCCGCAGGTGACCGGCGCCGTCGACCGCGGCCGCGTCGGTGACCTCACCGGGCAGCGTGAGGAAGTGCTGGCGCATCAGGAACGTCGCGAAGGCCGAGCCGATGCCGGGGATGATCAGTCCGGCGTACGTGTTGATCCAGCCGAGCGAGGCGACGGTCAGGTAGTTCGGCAGCAGCGTCACGTGACCCGGCACCATCATCGCGCCGAGGATCAGCAGGAACAGCACCTTCTTGAACGGGAACCGCAGGTAGGCGAACGCGTACGCCGTCAGCACGGCGTTGGCGACCTTGAGGATCGTGCCAACCACCGTGATCACCGTCGAGTTGACGAAGAACCGGTCGAACGGCGCGGCTTCCCACGCCAGCTTGAAGTTGTCCCAGGTGAAGTCGTCGGGCCACCAGGCCGGCGGCCACTGGTAGATCTCCGCCGGCTGCTTCACGGCGGCGGAGATCAACCAGTACAGGGGTCCCAGGAAGATCGCCGCGACGCCGAGCAGGACGACGTACTGAACCGCACGCACCTTCATCGGTAGTGCACCCGCCTTTCCATCACCCGGGCCTGGATCGCGGTGACCACCAGCAGGATGACGAACATGATGATCGACAACGTCGCGGCCCGGCCGGCGTTGAACGCCTGGAAGCCCTCGTTGTAGATCGACCAGCTCAGCGTCGTGGTGGCGTCGCCCGGACCGCCACCGGTCATCACGGCGATCACGTCGAAGGCCTGGAAGGTGCCGATCACGGTGGTGATCAGCAGGAAGAACGTGATCGGCGCCAGCAGCGGCAGCTTGATCGCCCAGAACCGGGTCCAGGTGCCGGCGCCGTCGATCGCGGCGGCCTCGTCGAGCTCCTTCGGCAGCCCTTGCAGGCCGGCCAGGTAGATCAGCGCGGTGAAGCCGACGCTCTTCCACAGGTAGACGATGACCAGCCCGGGCAGGGCCCAGTCGGAGTTGTTCATCCAGTCCGGCGGTTCGGCGCCGAACGGTTCGATCACCGCGCGCATCAGGCCGTAGCTGGGATCGAAGACGAACAGCCAGATCGTCGCGACCGCCGCGCCGGACAGGATGTGCGGCGCGAACGAGATCGTCCGGACCAGGCCGCGGCCCTTCAGCGGCTGGTTGAACAGCACCGCCAGCGCCAGGCCGATCACGAGGCTGCCGGCCACGATCAGTCCGGTGAACGCGACCGTCACACCGAGCGTCTTGTGGAACGCCGGGTCGGTCAGCGTGTTCGCGTAGTTGGTCAGCCCGACGAACGTCGGGCGGGCCGCGATCATGTTCCAGTCGGTCAGGCTGAGGAACGCGTTGTAGAGGATCGGCCAGTACGCGAAGACAGCGATGACCAGCAGGTTCGGCGCCACCAGGAGCGCGAACAGCCCGTACTCACGACGCCTTCGCCGCCGGCGTTCGTCGGTACCGGCGGGCGCTCTCACCTCGTCCGGATGTGCCCGCGCCGGCAGGTCCACCACTGTCATGCCACTCGTCTCCTCACCCTGCTCAACACCCCGGCCAAGGTTTCGGCCAGGTCAGGCGGGGCTGCGAGCAACCCGCCCGGCAACGACGTGCCCGGTCCGCCGATCGTGCGCGCACCGGCCTCCCGTGCGATCAGTCCACCGGCCGCCACGTCCCACGGCTGGATCACGTGTTCGTAGTACGCGTCCGCCGTACCGTCGGCGACCGAGCACAGGTCCAGCGCGGCCGACCCACCTCGCCGAAGATCCCGTACGGCGGGCAGCAGCTGCCGCAGGTACTCGGCCTGCTCCGCGCGCCGCTCCGCCAGGTACGAGAAGCCGGTGGCGACCAGCGCCTCGGCCAGCTTCCGATCCTCGCGGACCTTCAGGTACTTCCCGTCGCGCGACGCCCCCGCACCCCGCACGGCCGACCAGGTGATGCCGGTCATCGGCTGGTGGACAACGCCGACGAGCGCGCCGCGAACATCCTGGACCGCGATGCTCACACACCAGTCCGGCCGCCCGTACAGGTAGTTGACCGTCCCGTCGAGCGGGTCGATCACCCAGGTCAGTCCGGTCGTGGACTTCTCGCGAGCGCCTTCCTCACCGAGCAGTCCGTCCCCTGGACGCGCACTCAGCAGGCCGTCAACAATCAGTTGCTCGGACGCCCTATCGGCGGCACTGACCGGGTCCGTGCCCGAGCTCTTGGTCTGCGCGCTCTCCAACGACACCTGGTCCTGCCGGGACAGCAGTTCCGCACCGGCCGCATGGGCCAGCCGCGTGGCCAAACCGAGCAGGTCGCGGGGGTCGGGGGTGGACATGTCTGGGAAATTATCACCGAATGATGGTTTCAAACAGTCCTACGATGTGATTTTCTCACTGAATTCACATCAGTCGTCGTCAACGCGCAGTCTGACCGCGGTCACACCTTCCAACTCCCCGAGCGCGACCACAAGGTCCTGCAGCGGTGGACGTCCCCGGAACCGCATCGCGGCGCGGACCTGCTGCACGCCGTCCTCACGCCGTACGTCGGTCCCGAGGATCGATGCCTCGAAACCCATCGCGGTGGCGGTGTGCAGGATCGCCCGCAGTACGCCGGCGCCGTCCAGGTACCGCACGGTGACGGTCCGGTTCCGGTCCGGGGACGGCAGGAAGCGGGAGATGTGGCCGAAGGCACCGACCGCGATCAGGTGCAGCACGGTCGCCGCGCCCGCGAGCACCGGCATCCCTGCCCCACAAGCCATTCCGATCGCCGCGGTCATCCAGATCGTCGCGGCGGTGGTCAGGCCGCGGACGACGTCACGGCGCATGAAGATCACGCCCGCGCCGAGGAACCCGACGCCGGAGACCACCTGCGCGGCGATCCTGGACGGGTCGAGATTGACGTCCGTTCCCAGCACGGTGGAGAAGCCGAAGCCGGAGACCAAGGTGAACAGCGCGGCGCCGGTGCCGACCAGGGTGTGCGTGCGCATGCCGGCGCTCTTCTGCTGCAGCTGCCGTTCGAGGCCGATCAGCATCGACAGCCCGAACGCGATCAGGAGCAGCAGCAACTCGGTGCCGGTGCTGCCGGAGACGAGCTTCATCTCAGGAAGTCTGCAACAGCCTGGGCGGCCAGTGAAGCCGCCCGGTGAGCGGTTTGGCGGGTCGCACCGGCCAGGTGCGGGGTCATGACGATGTTCGGTGCCGTCAGCAACCGTGAGCCCTCGGGCAGCGGCTCGGTCGGGAAGACGTCGAACGCCGCGGCACCGAGCTGCCCCGACTCCAGGGCGTCGACGGTCGCGTCGTAGTCCAGCAGGCCACCGCGAGCAGAGTTCACCAGTACGGCGCCGCGCGGCATCCGCGCGATCTGGTCCGCACCGATCATGCCGCGAGTGGTGTCGGTCAGGCGGGCGTGCAGGCTGACCACGTCCGACCGATCGAGCAGCTCGTCCAGCTCGACGACCTCGATGCCTTCCGGCGGCGAGGCCGGATCGAGGATCGGGTCGGCGACCAGGACGTGCGCGCCGAAGGCCAGCATCACGCGGGCGACGCGACTGCCGATCGCGCCGTACCCGATCAGGCCTACCGTCGAGCCGTCGAGTTCGCCGCCGCACTCGTCGTACGCGTAGAGGTCGCTGCGCCACTCGCCTTGCTCGAGGGTGCGCTGCAGCTGAGGAAGCTTGCGCAGGGCCCCCATCATCAGGGCGATCGCGTGCTCGGCGGCGGCGCCGGCGTTGCGCCCGGGCGTCGAGGCGACCTGTACGCCGCGCTTGTTCGCCGCGGGGACGTTCACGTTGACGGGCCCGCCGCGGCAGCAGACCAGGTACCGCAGGTCGGGCGCGGCCTCGAGCACGCGCTCGGTGAACGGGCCCATCTGCGTCACCACCAGCTCGATGCCGGGCAGTGCCTCGATCAGCGCGTCCTCGACGTCACTCGCCTCGTCCACCTCGGCCACCCGCCCGTACGGCGTGAGCGGCCAGGGCAGGGTCAGTTCGCTGAACTCGAAGGCGACGCCAGGCAGGGCGGACAGCTTCTCGGCGAGCAGTTCGTTGCGGACGAAGTGATCACCGGCGAGCAGGGTTTTCATCGAACTCCTGAGTACGTGGGGGCTGGGTCGGCCCAGCGGGGGCGGGCCGCCTCGATGCGGCGCAGGTAGTGCGCGTAGCCCTCGGCGTAGAAGGCCGCGCGGGTGGGATCGGGATCGATCTGACGGGTCTCGGCGATCCACTCGTCGCCGACGTCGCCGTCGAGACGTTTGGCCGCGATCACCGCGCCGCGCGCGGCGACCTGGGAGGCCTCGGTGGTGTGCAGCGGGGCGTTGAGTACGTCGGCGAGGATCTGGGTCCACTCGGTGCTGCGCGCGCCACCACCGCAGACGGTGACCTTGCCGGTCCAGCCTGCTGCGTCGAGACAGTGGCGCGCGGCGTACGCGATGCCCTCGCAGGTGGCGCGCAGCAGGTCGCCCTGGGTGGTCGAGAGCGAGATCCCGTCGAAGGTGCCGCGGGCGTCGGTCGCCACGAAGGGGGCGCGCTCACCGGCTTCGGAGAGGTACGGCAGGACGGTCACGCCGTTCGCGCCGGGCCGGCTGTCGGTGAGGAGTCGATGCAGGTCGTCTGTGGTCGCGCCGACAAGTTGGAGCACGCGGTCGAGGGCCGCGGTGCCGACCATGGCGGGCATGGCTCTCAGCCAGACGCCTGGTGTCCAGGTGCCGAGGAACAGTCCCGCGGGCTCACCGTCGACCGGCAGGTCTCTCGTCACCACCTGGCAGGCCAACGTGGTTCCCACCGTCAGCAGCGCGTCGCCGACCTCGGTCACACCGGCACCGATCGCCGCGGCGGGGAGGTCGTACGGACCTGCCGAGACCCTGGTGCCCTTGGCCAACCCGAGGCTGTCGTCCTGCAGCTCGCCAACCGGCTTCCCGACCGGCGCCAGCAGATGCTGCCAGTCCGTCAGCCCGCAAGCCTCCAACGCCTGCGCGTCATACTCCCCCGTCCTCGGATCGAGGAAGGGCGCTGATGCATCCGATACATCAGTGGCTCGCACACCGGTGAGCCGTTGCATGACGACGTCCTTGCAGTAGGCCGCGGTCGCCGCTCTACCCAACACTTCAGGTTCTTCGGCAAGCACAGCCGCCAGCAAAGGACCGGAAGCACCAGGGAACATCCTGTTCCCTGACCGCCGGAAGACCTGCTCGGCAACTCCAGAAGCGGTCCACTCGCCGAGGATCGAGCTGCTCCGAGCATCGAGCCAGGAGATCGCAGGTCGCACAGGCCGGCCGGCATCGTCGACCAACCACAAACCATCCCCCTGCCCGGTGATCGCGATCACGGGCTCGCCGGCTGCGCCGGCATCGCCCCCGGGGGAGGAGGAAGAGGCAAGTCCTTCCACGGTCGCCCCGAGTTCCTGGATCACCTCGTTGACCGAGGCAACGATCTCGTCGGTGTCGTGCTCGAAGCGGCCCGGGCCGGGGCGGACCAGGCGGGTCGGCCTGGAGGCCTCGGCGACCTGCTTCCCGTGGTCGTCGAAGGCGACGGCCTTGGTGACTGTCGTTCCGACGTCGACACCGATGTCCATGGGCGGTCTCCTACAGAGGGGCTACTTCGACATGTGCGCCCTGGTCGCGCAGCGCGGTGACCAGGTCCTCGGGGGTCTTCTCGTCGACGACGACCACGTCGAAGTCGGTCAGCGGCGCGAGCCGGTGCAGCGCCGTACGCTGGAGCTTGCCGTGATCGACCAGCAGGACCTTGGTCCGGGCAGAGCGCAGCATCGCCTGCTTGACCAGCACGATCTCCTGCTCCTGGTGGTAGGCGTGCGTCGGCGACACCGCGGAGACACTGCAGAACAGCAGGTCGGTGTGCAGTGCGCCGACCGCCTCCGCGCACGGCAGGCCGCCGAAGGAGTCGTGGGTCGCGGAGTAGATCCCGCCGAGCGCCAGCAACGTGACGTCCCGCAGCTGGGTGAGCCGCGTGATCGCCGGCAGGAAGTTCGTTGCCACGGTCAACGGAGTGATGTCCTCCAGCAGCTCGACCAGCGCGAGCGCACTGGTCGAGTCGTCGAGCATCACCGACATGCCGGGCTCGATCATCGTCCGGGCGTGCCGCGCGATCGCCGTCTTCTCGGCCGAGGCGGTCGTCAGCCGGTACGCGACGTTGCTCTCGAACACGCTCGTCGGCTGCGCACTGACCCCACCGCGGTACTTCCGTACGACGCCCTGCCGCTCCAGCTCGTCGAGGTCGCGGTGCACGGTCATCACGCTCACCCCGAACGCCTCGACCAGGTCGTTCGCGGACACCGAGCCGTGCTGCACGACGTACGCCGCGATCTCGGCCTGGCGGCGCGCCGGCCGGCTCAGTTCGGTGCTGTCGTCCAGATCGGTCATGCCGGGATCTCCGTTCGTACTGCGGGGACGTTGAAAGCCTCGAGACCCACTGTGCCGTCCTGCTGCCGCAAGCGCACCAGCGCCGCGGGACCGAGTGCCGGTAGCAGTCTGCGGTAGTCCCTGACCGGCAGGCCGAGCACCCGGCAGACCAGCAGCCGGATCAGCGTGTTGTGGGCGACGACGAGGACCTTCCCGCCCGCGTGCCGCTGGACGATCTCGTTGAAGCCGCGGTGCACGCGTTCGGCGGCGTCGGCGACGTTCTCCCCACCGGGGAAGGGATTCGCGACCGGGTCCAGCGTGAAGGCGCTACCGACGGCCGGGGGCAGCTCGCTCAGCATCTTGCCCTCGGCCGATCCGAAGTCGACCTCGCGCAGCCGCGCGTCGGTGGTCGGTTCGAGCCCGAGCGCCTCGGCCGTCGGCGCGATGGTCTGCCGGGCGCGGAGCATCGGGGACGACCAGAGCGCGTCCGGCCGGAAGTCCTCGGCCCAGGTCTTGAGGAACTCGGCCTGCTGCAGTCCGACCGAGTCGATCGGGAGGTCGGTCGAGCCCGTGTACCGGTTGCCGTGATGCCACTCGGTGCGCCCGTGGCGGGCCAGGACGACGGTCGTTCTCATCGCAGGTACCCCCGTCGGTCCAGCTCGGCCACGAACCCGCCGTACAGGTCGGTGAGTCGTTCGCTCGGCCGCGGCTCGATCACGCGGCCGATCCGGACCATCCGCCGCGCGGTCTCCGCCACCGTCGTACCGCCGGATGCCGCAAGCACGGCCATCCCGTACGCCGGGTCGGCGGCCTCCGGCAACTCGACCGGTACGCCGAGGACGTCGGCGCGCAGCTGGTTCCAGTGCTCACTGCGGACCGCGCCGCCGGTGAGCGCGACGGATCGCGGCGACTCCGCGCCGAGCTTGGTCAGGTGCTCGAAGGCGAGCCGCTCGATGAACGCGACGCCTTGCTGGACGCCGACGTAGCGGTGGAGATCGTCGTCGACGTCACCCAGTTCGAAGCCGACCGCCTCGGGGGCGACGAACGGGAATCGCTCGCCGGGCTTCGTGAGCGGGTAGATCGTCGCGTCGATCGGTCCGTCGAGCTGGAGCGCGGCGCGGTCGAGCGCGTCGAGGTCGGCGCCGGGCAGCATCGTGGTGAGCGCGCCGGAACCGGTGTTGGACGCGCCGCCGGGGAGCCAGCCGTCGCCGTCGGGATGACGGTGGCTGTAGACGGCGCCGGTGGGGTCGGTGATGAGGTCCTTGGTGACGCCTTTGAGGACGAGGGTCGTGCCGAGCACCGAGTTCCAGGCACCGGGGGTGAGCGCGCCGGCGGCGATCTGCGCGGCGCAGCCGTCGGTCATGCCGGCGACGATCGGAGTGCCCGCGGGGATGCCGGTGACCTGGGCTTTTGCGGGTGAGACGGTGCCGATGGTCGTTCCGGGGAGGACTACTCGAGGTAGAAGATCA
This sequence comes from Kribbella sp. cmx-5-2, assembly GCA_049998015.1. Lineage (GTDB taxonomy): Bacteria > Actinomycetota > Actinomycetes > Propionibacteriales > Kribbellaceae > Kribbella. The sequence goes on along the minus strand of JAEBEC010000003.1, from coordinate 520,608 downwards.
GCCGAGAGATTCAGCTTCTCAAAGCTTTCTGTGGGCCAGGTACCGGTGAGGTCATAACCCGTTTTCAGCGCGTGGCTGGTGTCTGTGGCGACCGGATGGCCTGCGAGAGCGGCCGCCACGACGTCCGCGCTGTGGGCGACCAACTGGCCGGCCTGAGGCTCGAGCCAGAGGATCTTCGGGAGCGCCCACGTCGGCTGCATCGCCGAGCCCCAGCGCTCGGGATCGGCGGCGACGATGCGCGGCAGGTAGTCGGCGGCGCGGGCGTCGTCGTACATGAGAGCCGGTGACGCCGGGCGGCCGTCGCGGTCGGTCAGCAGGACCGTGCCGGAGGTGGAACAGATCGCCACCCCCTCGACCTCACCGAACGGCGAGACCTCCGCGAGCACCTCCTCGACGGCGGTGATCCACTCGTGCGGGTCCTGCTCGTGCCAGACCTCGCCTCGCCGGCTGGTCAGCGGACGAGCCGCCCGCGCGAGCACCTCCCCGGTGGCCTCGACCAGCACGGCTCGCACGCTCTGCGTGCCGAGGTCAATGCCGATCCACGCCACAGTTCCGCCTCCCGGTGTTAGTTACGTTGGTAACATAACACCAAGAAGCGGTAAGAGCGCCAGATCAGCTGTGCATCAGGAGCAACGACGGATGCGCACTGGCAACCTCGAGGCGACCGGCGTCGACCGCACCGAAGGCCCCGATCGGCCCGCTCGCCGGCCGGCCGTGCCGGTTGGTCCAGAAACCCCAGCCCGCCGGGGCGTCCGGCCACTCCGGGTCCGGCTCCCAGCCCACGGGAGGGCGCCAGGTGTCACTCGGTGGCTCAGGCCAGTCGGGTGGTGAGTTGAATCGATGCACGGGCGGCCCTTCCGGATTCCCCAGGAGACTCATCGGCGAGAAGTGTCTGACTCCTCAACGAACTCGTCGTCCGAACGTCACGCCTAAATCTTCGTAAAGTTTATGGCCCTGAGCCCCATTCGGACACCCCAACAGGTAGTGACGAATCGCCACTCTGCGTGCCGTTGCCGACAGCCACCAATCGTCACTTTCCGCAGCGAAGATCACCGAGGGTTGACATCCCCGGCCGCCCGACGGACCTTGATCTCAGTCGATCGGCGTCGTGGGGGGACCATGGATACTGATCAGAGCGTCATCCTGCCGCACCGGTTCACCGGCCGGGGTGGTGGCGCGACCCTGCTCGAGCTGCGCTGCGCACGAGCACGTCCCGGCCGCCCGTTCGGCGCCGACGCCGTCACCCAGCTCACGACCGACGGCCTGCTCGGCCAGGTCCTCTGGAGCACGACCTGTACGGCGGCCGACGTGTCGATGGCCAACTTCCAGCAACTCCGCGACAGCGGACTGTTCCTGGCCCAGGTCAACCTCGGCGGCGTCGCCGGTGACCCGGCCCACGTCCGCGAGCTCGTCCTCGCCGTGCAGATCCTGCGCAGCCTGGGGATCCTGGTCGAGTACGACCTGGACCTGTTCGCCGGTACGCCGCGGTTCGCCGGCGTCCGGGACAAGGTCGCGATGCTGCGGGCGATGGTCGGCGACGGCTCCACCCCGGCGTACTTCACGACGGCCGCCATCGTGGCCGACTGCTCTCCCTGGCTTGCGGGCTACCGGCAACGACTCGACCCGGCGGTCCAGCCCTGGCTCGGCGCCGGCGGGCTGTCCCAGCAGCTCTCCGAGGCGTGGGCCGAGATCCTGCTCGCCGAACGGCTGCTGCTCGGTCTGCGCGGCGGCGCCGCGCACCGGATCGCACTGCAGCGGCTGACCCTGCGCAGCAACACCGAGCTGCTCAACCTGGTCGCGACCAGCGCCCGCGAGTTCGAGACGTCCGGCGGCACCCGGTTGCTCGACGACGAGCTGGTCGGCCCGCGCGCGGAATTGCTCACCCAGACGATGATTGCCCTGCGCAACCGTTTCTGGGCGGCCAACGAACACGTCGTACCGGAGGTCGCTGCCGCCTACGGTGGGTGACCACCCTTCGATCTGGGCGTGAAGGGTTCCGCTCCCAGTTCCAACGTTGTAACAATGGCTCATGAGGATCGCCCACCTTGTGACCACCGCCCTGTTCCTGACCACCGCCGCCGTCCCCGCCGCTGCTGCCGAGCTGCCCGAATCCCCTGCCCGTACGGAGAAAGTGATGGCGCAGACCTTCCGCAACCCGGTCAACACCGGCGCCGACCCATCGCTGATCTATGCCAACGGCCAGTACCACGTCGCCACCACGACCGGTGACCACATCGGCATCTGGTCGTCACCCACGCTGGCCAACCTGCTGGTCGCGCCGGAGAAGGTCGTGTACCGCGACAGCGACCCGAGCCGGAACACGCAGATGTGGGCGCCGGCGTTCCGCCACGTCGGGAACCGCTGGTACGTCTACTACACCGCCTCGGACGGCGTGGACGCGAACCACAGGATGTACGTGCTCGAGTCGGCCGGCGACGACCCGCTCGGCCCGTACACGTTCAAGGCGAAGATCGCGGACTTCGGCGAGTACGCGATCGACGGCGAGCCGATCACGCACAACGGGCAGCAGTACTTCGTCTGGACCGGCCCGGGCCGCGGCCAGGGCGGACCGGCGCAGCTCTACATCGTGCGGATGAGCAACCCGTGGACGGCGACCGGCAACCGGGTCGCGATCCCCGCCGACGGCGGCTGCACCGAGGTCCGCGAGGGCCCGACCCCGCTGTACCGCAGCGGCCGGACGTGGCTCACCTACTCGTCCTGTGACACCGGCAAACCCGACTACCAGCTGTGGATGAAGAGCATCGCGAACGGCGCCGACCCGATGGTCGCGGCGAACTGGGTCCAGCACCCGGGCCCGATCTTCTCGCGCAACAACGCCAACGGTGTCTGGGGTCCCGGCCACCACTCGTTCTTCACCTCGCCGGACGGCACCGAGGACTGGATCGCCTACCACGGCAAGAACACCAGCGCCTACACGTACGCGTTCCGCACCGCGCGGGTGCAGAAGATCACCTGGAACGCCGACGGCTCACCGAACCTCGGCAGCCCGCTGGCCGCCGGCGCGACCCAGCAACTCCCCTCCGGCGATCCCGGCGCGGCGACCTCGGTGATCAACGACACCGACGTCGGCACCGGCCAGAACCAGGTCCAGTACGCCGGAACGTGGAACTCCGGCTCCGGCTGCGGCAACCAGTGTTTCTGGGGCAACGACCACTGGACCGGCGTCGCGAACGCGTCGGCGACCATCCGCTTCACCGGCACAAAGGTCGCGCTGCTCAGCGTCGTCGACGTCGGCAACGGCATCGCTGCCATCTCGATCGACGGCGGACCTGAGCAGCGCGTCGACTACTACAGCTCCCTTCGCGTCGGCGAACAACTCACCTACGTCAGTCCCACGCTGTCTCCCGGACCGCACACCCTGAAGATCCGCGTCACCGGCGAGAAGAACCCGGCCTCCACCAGCACCCAGGTCAGCGTGGACCGCATCGAGGTCTACTAGCTCGCATAGAGCTCCAGCTCCACGATGCGTGAGTACGTCAGCCCTTCGTTGCTCGCCAGGCAGAGGATCCGTACGGCGGTCGCGGTGACGGGAGTGAAGGTGGTGCTGGTCAGACCGGCTTTGTTGCCGCGGACCTCCGCGACGGTCTGCCAGCTACCACCGACCTGTGCCTGCACGTCCCAGTCCTTCAGCCCGTAGCCGGCGGCCGGGTACTTCTTCGAGTCGAGTGTGTAGAGCTCGGCCCGGCCGACCGACTGCGGCTGATCGAACGTGACCTGCAGCCAGTCCGGGAAGGTGCCTCGGCTGGCGTCGTTCCAGCCGGTGCTGATTCCCCAGTGCTCCTGATCGCGATCTCCGTCGACGGCGCCACACGCCGGGTAGACCGGCACGTGCTCGGTCGACGCAGAGACCGGTACGTAGCGCGCGAGGTTGCCGGTGGTGTCGACCGGAGGCTCGCCGATCTCGACCGGCAGGCTGAGTTTCTGGTCGCCCGCGGTCACCTGTACGGCGTACTGGCCGGGCGCCGAGCCCTTCGGCGCGGTGACATCGACCGGCACCTTGAGCGTGTACCCCGGCGGCAGGTAGCTCGACACGATCTGCCGGGACACGTTGAGCGGCGCGGGAGCGGTGATGAACGCGTCGGCGTACACGGCGGTCTTCCCGGTGTTGCCGAAGCGCAGCTCGAAGGTCTGCTTCGCGCACGGCACCGGCGACACCGTCAGGCTCGGGACGTCGGTACCGAGGCTCAGGCCGCGCTGGGTCGCACTCTCCGCCGCCGCGGGACCGGTCGCCACCAGGCCGGCCAGTACGGCGCCGATCGCGAGCATCGCCCTGAGCCTCATCGGACCGTCACCTCCTGCCCGACGGTGTTCAGACCGGGATTGCCGGCCTCGACCACGAACGAGCGGACCGTCGAGATCGGCGCACCGGGCCGGTCGATGTAGGGCACCACTCTGCAGTCCACCCGCAGCTCCTTCTCGTCGAAGCGCAGCACCGAGTAGCCGCGGCGTTCGTCCACGAACTTCAGGTGCGGATTGCCGTCCAGGAACTTCTGCCCGTTCGCCGACACCGGTACGCCGTTGCCGCCGCTGCTGAACGAGGTCGGCACCAGCTCGACCCCGAACGTCTGCGAGGACGGATCGGCGTAGTTCCGCTTCATGTCCATCGCGTACCCGGCGTGCACGTCGCCGGTGAGCACGACCGGGTTGCGGTGCCGGTTGACCGCGAGCCCGTCGAGCAGCACTTTCTGCTCGGCGCCGTAGCCGTCCCACGCGTCCATGTTGTAGAGGTCGCCCGCGGTCGGGTCCAGGTCCATCCGGCTCAGGATCACCTGGTTGGCCAGCACGTTCCAGGTCGCCGGGGACCGGTTCAGCCCGTCCAGCGCCCACCGGGTCTGCTGCTGACCGGCCATCACCCGGACCGGGTCACGCCGGGCCTCGGAGTCGGCCTTCCAGCCGTCGCCCGCGGCCTGGTCGGACCGGTACTGCCGGGTGTCCATCACCGTCAGCCGGGCGAGGCGGCCGAAGTCGAAGCGGCGGTAGAGCATGTAGTTCGGGCCCTGCGGAGCCGGACCTCGCAACGGCAGATGTTCCCAGTACGCGCGGTACGCGTTCGCCCGGCGTACGAGGAAGTCCTCGATCGGGGCGTTGCTCTTGGAGACCGCGCCGGCGTAGTTGTCCTGGACCTCGTGGTCGTCCCAGGTGGTGATCCACGGCGCGGTCAGGTGGGCGGCCTGGAGATCGGGATCGGCTTTGTAGAGCGCGTACTGCAGGCGGTACCGGTCGAGCGTGTCCGCCTCGGTGCGGAACTGGCTCGGCACCGGATCGGTGACGTTGCGCAGCCCGCCGTTCGCCGCGATGCCGAACTCGTAGATGTAGTCGCCGAGAAAGACCACGGCGTCGAGGTCCTCGGACGCGAGGTGCCGCTGGGCCGTGTAGTAGCCGTCGGTCCAGGCCTGGCAGGAACTGACGCCGAGGGTGAGTCGACCGCCGCGCTGACCGGGCGCGTTCGCCGTACGGGTTCGGGCGGTCTGGCTGACATAGCCGTCGCAGCGGAAGCGGTACCAGTAGTGCCGCCCCGGCTGCAGACCTCGTACGTCGACATGCACGCTGTGCGCGAACTCGGGCCTCGCCGTCGCCCGTCCCGATCGCACGATGTGGCGGAACCGTTCGTCGGTTGCGACCTGCCAGTCGACACCGACCTCCTTGTACGGCGCACCACCGAGCGGTTCGAACGGCTTCGGTGCCAGGCGGGTCCAGATCACCACCGCGTCCGGCAGCGGATCGCCGGAGGCGACGCCGAGCGTGAAGGGATTGCCGGTGAGTCCGCTGGTTCCACCGGTGCCGGCGGCGCTGCCCGGCAGGTTGGTCCCGAACGCCACCGCGGTCGCGGCGCCGGTCAGGGTGAGGAATCGGCGGCGGGCCAGGCCCACCGCGGGTCTGAGATCTTCGGTCACGTGATCAGAGCTCCTTTGGGTGCCTCACTCGGACGGGCCCGAACAGGCCTGACGTCCGTTGTCCCCCGAAGACGAAATGGGTCGGGCTGACCGCGTCCAGGTACGGCGCGACGGTGCCGAAGACCTCGATGTCGAGCGTGTGCTCACCGGTCAGCCCGGTCAGCTCGAACACGTACGGCGCACAGAAGCGCACCCCGGCGCTCCGACCGTCGACCAGGACCTCGGCTGTACCGCGCACCCGACCCAGGTCGAGCTGGACGGCCTGGGGTGGTGACCCGGGCCCGCGTCCTGGAGCCTGTCCCTCTTCGGGGCCCGGCGGGGTGGCGCCGGTCGCCGTGATCGTGCGGCGGTAGCGGACTCCTCCGCTGTACTCCGCGAGCCCCTGGTCCTCCCAGTCACCCAGCCCGATCCGGCCGGGTCCGACGATCGCGCGGATCGGCCCGGCGAGGGCCGCGCCGGCCTCGAAGCCGGGCTCGGTCCGCAGTGTCAGCTGGCCGGCCCTCGCACCTGCCGGGACCTTGGCGACAAGGTGTCCGGTCCCGGAGGTGAGCTCGTGCCCGTCGACGGTGAGCACCGCTGGGCAGTTGAGATCGAACTCGAGTCGCACGGTCCCGGGTGGGAGGTCGAAGCGCAGGTACTCGGTCCGTTGATCCGTTCGCGGCACGGCGAAGGTGATCGGCTCGACCACCGAGTTGTCCGTGCCATCGAGCCAGGCCGCCGCGGGCAAGGGGTGCGGCCGCCGGTGCAGGTAGAGGTCGGCCAGGGCTCGGTGCCGTTGCCTGCGCCGTACCACCGCCGTCGGGCCGGCACTGCCGTCGACCGCACCACTTGGAGTGACTACCTGTCCGTTCCAGTCGTGGTCGGAGACGACCAGACCGTCGACGAGGATCGCTGTCGACTGGCTCAGCTCGATCGCAACCTCGTTCTCCCCCGGCCGCAGCGCGCTCGCGACGTCGTACCGGCGGACGCGTGGTGTCGGCCGCTCGTACGGCAGGAACCCACCCTGCCGACCGACCTCGACGCCGTTGACGAGCACCCGCGCCGATCCGCTCGCGGTCAGCGTCAGCTCCGTCTCCCCCGCCGGTACGACGGTGGTGCTGAGCCGGATCGCCGTACCGGGTGCGGGCGACTCAGCCAGAGCGATCCACTCCGGACGTCTGTACGCCGCAAGGTCCCGAACGAACGCCAAGTTCGCACGCAGCGGCAACTCCTCATCAGGAGTCAGCCGGAGTTCCAGCACGTGCCGCCCGGCGGAGAGGCGGGCGGCCGCGGTGCCGAAATGCCCACCCGCGTCGTCGATCTCGACGGGCTCCCCGTCGATCAGCAACTCCTTCGCCGCGGGAGCACCCACGACGATCGTGGTGGCGAGCCCGTCCGCCACCGTGAACGACGCCTGGAAGCTCACCGTCCGGCCGGCCTCGACGACACCGAAGTCGAGGAACTCCTCAGGCACATGTCCCTTCGGCCCGAGCGAGTCCTTGTGGATCCGGTCCTTGTGAATGCCGAGACGCTCGGAGTACTCGTACGGCGCGCCGTCGATCAGCCCGTGCGGCCCGAACGTCGCGTGCGCGGGCTTCCACCCGTCGTCGCCTTCGACCTGGTGCAGCAGGCCCCAGCGCTCCACGACGACTTCGTCGCTCTGAGGCGAGGCGGGCCACGCGAAGTCACCCCAGCTGTTGTCCAGCGTCGGAATCAGAGTCGCGTCCCAATCACCTTCCAGGAGCTCATCGGACCAGTCGACAGCAGGAGTCGGCGCGACTACTTGGTTGCCTTCGGCGAAGACGATCAGGGCGGCGGGGCCGGCGTCGAAGGACACTGTCACCTCGGTGACGTCACCAACCACCTGGAAAGGAAGGGCTTCCGGCTCACCGCCGAACGGCGAGCACAACAGCGGCGCCCCAGGCGCGTTCCGAACCCTCAGCGTCGTCTCGCGAAGGTACCGACCAGAGTCGAAGTCGTACCCGACCGTCGCCCAGTCGTGGCTGATCCCCCGCTCGACCGCCCGCCCGTCGCCGACCCGCGTCGCACTCCACTCGGTCGCGGTCACGAAGACCACCAGCGCGTCGTCCACCTCACGAACCAGAGTCGGCACCTCGGCCTCGACCCTGCGCGGCAACCGCGCCAACGCGTCCGGGACCTCGCCCGCGGTCTCCACCAGCAACGCCTCGCCAAGATCGAACCGCTCCCGCAACAGCGCGACCGCCTTGTCGCTCCCGGCCACCGCCCGCTCCGGAAGCGCGCCCACAGCAACCAACAACCCACCGGCAGCAACGAACTCGTCGAGCCGCTCGGCCGCCGCCGCCTCAAGAACCGTTGCCGCAGGCAACACCACGACGGCGTACTGCTCATCGGCGACGGACAACCGACCATCCGCGCCGACCTCCGCAGCGGCCAATGAGTCGTCGTCGATCACGTCCGCGTCCAGCCGCGCCCGATCCAGTACGCCGAGCGTCGGCGCGAACCAGGTCGCGTCACCGATCAGTTCCCGGTACACCTCCTGAGCCCGTACGGCGTCGGCGCCCGGCCCGTCCATCGTCAGCCCGGCCTGCGCCGTCGCGTTCGGGAACAGCACCGCGACATCGCAGACGTGCCGACCCATCGACAACGCCGCACACAATCGCGCGACCGCGTCGGCGAAGTGCTTGTGGTGACGCCAGTACGGCTGCCGCCAATCGGTCGACGGCGGCGCCCATTCCCACCACCCGGCCCGGGTCGTGTAGTACACGGCGTGCGGGTTGTAGAGCGTCGCGCCGGTACGCAGCCACGGCAGCAACCAGTCGAAGGTCTCCTCGAGCGTGCCGCCCCAGCCGGTGGAGTGGAACGCCTCGATCCAGGTCCGCGGCCGGTCGTAGAGGTGCGCGAGCGACGAGTGGAACCGGGCATCGCCGTGGTGGTCGGACCCGGGCGCGCTGAACCAGCGATGCGTTCGCGCGTAGTCGGCGTACAGCTGAACGCCTTCGACCGGGAGGCCGGCGCGGGCCGGGTCCTGCTGGTCGCAGCCGACGGTCAGCCCGTACTTCTCGTGCCAGTCGAACAGGGGCTTGAAGAACGCCTCTTCGGCCAGCGCGGCGCGCAGGGCGTGGTAGTCGCGTCGTACGCGATCCGCGTCCGGCAGGTCGGATCCCCACAACGCGGCCAGGTGATCGCGCACGTCGTAGCCGTAACGGCTGACGAACTCGTCCGCGAACGTGGCCGACCAGGTCGGCATGGACGGCAGCTCGTCCTGGAACGACCCGACCACGACCGTGCCGAGCAACGGCCCGAGGCGACGAGCGAACTCCCCGTGCACCTGGTCCAGCAACGCGGCACAGGCTTCACCGCTCAGGTAGTCGAACCCGTGGTCGGTCTCGTAGAACAGCGACAACCGGGACTCCGTCGGCGCTTCAACCGGTCCGTCGACGGCGACCGGTTGGCTCGGGCCGCCGTCGAGCGGTTCGAGCACCGCGGCGATCGGGCGACCGCCCGAAGGGCAAGCCAGGGTCAACCGGCCCGTGCCGGTGATGGTTGCCCGCTGCAACCTCTGTCCGGCGTACGACGAACGCCCGGCGACCAGCCGGGCCTGCAGATCGGCGCCGGAGAAGCCGAGCTGGTCGTAGAACCACAGCGAGACCCCGAGCTCCTCGGCGTCCGCGCAGACCCCGAGGAAGATCTCCCACCAGGCCTCGGACAGGAACGGCGGATCGTCGGCGTCACAGCCGTGATCGGAGCCGGCCGGAGCGAGGTTGAGGACGACGAGCTGGTACACCCCGCCCTCGACGAAGCGCTCGAGCTGCCGGCGCAGACGCGCCGGATCGAGTTTCTCCCCGCTCCACCACCAGATGGGAACGGGCGAGAACGCCTTGGGAGGTTCGGACAGGACAGTTGCCAGGCGATCTGGCAGGGGCATCGGCTCAACCCTTCAGTCCGCTGGAGAAGCCGCGGATGACGTAGCGCTGGAGGACCAGGAAGACGACCAGGATCGGCAGCGCGGCGAGCACCAGCCCGGCCGCGACCAGTCCGTAGTCGGAGGTGTACTCGTTGACGAAGGCAAAGACCTTGACCGGGACGGTCTCCCGGCCGGAGCCGCCGAGGTACAGCAGCGGGGTGAAGAAGTCGTTCCAGACGTGCACCGCGTTGAGGATCAGCACGGTGCCGGTGATCGGCCGCAGCAGCGGGAAGATCACGTGCACGAACGCCTGCAGGTGCGAGGCGCCGTCGATCAGCGCCGCGTTGGTGTAGTCGGCCGGCAGCGAACGGATGAAGCCCGTGTAGAGGAACACCGTGAACGGCAGCTGGATCCCGGTGTAGAACAGGATCATGCCCTGGTAGGTACCGATCAGGCCGAGGTCGTTGACGAGCTGGTAGAGCGGGATCATGCCGAGCTGGAACGGCAGGATGATCCCGACCAGGAACAGGATGTAGAGGCCGTAGCTCAGCCGTCCGGCCCGCCTGGCCAGGAAGTACGCCGCCAGCGAGCCGAGCACGATCAGCGCGATCACACTGCTGACGGTGATCAGCGTGCTGTTGAACAGCGCGGCCCCGAGCGTCGCCGACTGCCAGGCGGTGCCGAAGCTGTCCACCGACGGCGGGTTCGGCGGCGACAGCGGCGCGTTCGCGATCTGGCCCGGGTCCTTGAACGCCAGCGTCACCAGCGCGTAGACGGGGAACAGGAAGGCGACCGCGGCCGCCACCATGACGATCTCCAGGACGAAGGTCCGTGGACGGTATCCGGTCCTCATGCGGCGGTCTCCCGGGAACGCAGGTAGGCGATCTGGACGAACGAGACCGCGGCGACGAAGATCGCCAGCACCAGCGCGACGGCGGTGCTGTAGCCGAACTTCCCGTACACGAAGGCCTGCTTGTAGAGCACGGTCGACAGGGTGTCGGTCGCGTAGCCCGGCCCGCCGTTGGTCATCGCGATGATCTGGGTGAACAGCGTCAGCCCGCCGACCGTCGACAGCATCACGTTGATCGTCACCGCGGGGGCCAGCAGCGGCCAGGTGATGTGCCGGAACCGCGCGACCGTACCGGCGCCGTCGACCATCGCCGACTCGTGCAGTTCCTTCGGCACACCTTCGAGGCCGGCCAGGAAGATCACCATCGAGTACCCGGCGCACTGCCAGATCACGGTGAAGGCGACCGACCAGATCGCGATCGACGGGTCACCGAGCCAGTCCTGCCGCAGCGCGCCGAGGCCGACCGCGTTCAGCGCCGCGTTCAGGCCGGCGTCCGGCGCCGGGTTGTAGACGTACTTCCAGAGGAAGGACACCATCACCGGGCTGACCACGACCGGGGCGAAGAAGATCACTCGCAGCACCATCCGACTCTTGATCGTGGTGTGCACCCCGAGCGCGAGCAACAGCCCGATCCCGTTCTGCACCACCACGATCGCCAGCGTCAGCAGCAACGTGTTCCGCAGCGCGCCGAGTGCCTGGTCGTCGTGCAGCAGCTCCCGGAAGTTCGCCAGCCCGACGAACGACCGCTGCTCGCCGACGCCGGACCAGTCGGTGAAGGCCGATCCCGCGCCGACGATGCTCGGGTAGAGCATCACCAGCGCGTAGACCAGCAGCGCCGGTACGGCGAACAGCCACGGCGGCGCGATGCCGCTCCCCCGGCGTACGCGCTTGACCGCGGCCGACGGCGTCACCAGGGTCTGCGCCGTCATGCGGTCTTCCGGTAGGCCTCGTCCATCTTCTTCAGCGCGCCGGCGACGGTGTTCCGGCCACCGAGGAGCTCCTGGACGACGGCGAAGTGCGTCGGCTGGACCTCGGCGTTGGGCCAGCGCTGGTCCATGAACGGGACCGCCTTGTTGCCGGACAGGTAGGGCAGGAACGGCGTCAGCACCGGATCCACCTTCGCCGCGCCGTCGGAGTACAGCGGCACGCAGGCGACCGCCTCGGACCAGGCGTTGATGATGTCGGGCTGCCCGCAGAACTCGATGAACTTGCGCGCCTGGTCGGCCTGCTTGCTCTTCGCGCTGACCGCCAGGCCGACCACGATGCCGCCGGGGATCCAGTTGTCGGCGACCGTATCGGTGGCCGGGAACGGGAACATGCCGAGGTCGTCCGGCGACGGCGCGGCCTCGCGGTAGGCCTGCAGGACCGCGGAGACCTGGACTGCCATCGCGGCCTTGCCGGTGCCGACCATCGAGGTCGCCTGCTCGTACGTCGTACCGTTCGGGTTGTCGTTGAAGTAGCCGCGCTTCTGCAGCTCCAGGTACTTGTCCATCGCGTCGGCCCAGCCGGAGTCGGCGAACGACGCGGAGCCGGCGATCATCTTGTCGTCGAAGTCGGGCTGCTTGGCGTAGACCGTGCCCGGGACGAGCGCGTAGTTGACCAGCTGGGTGACCCACGGGGTCTGGGCACCGAGCGCGAGCGGGATGATGCCCTTCTTCTTCAGCGTCTCGCAGACCGTGAGCAGCTCGCTCCAGGTCGTCGGCACCTCCACGCCCGCGGTGGCGAACGCCTTCTTGTTGTAGATCGCGCCGAGCACGCTGGTGCCGGGCGAGAAGATGTACGTCTTGCCGTCCTGCTGGTACGCGCCCTTGAAGCCGGTAGGGATCTTCTGGGTCCAGGCCTGGTCGCTCAGGTCCGCCAGCAGGTTGGCCTTGCTGAGCTGGACCATGGACATCGCGCTGCCGTTGCCCGGGTAGACCGCGTGCATGTCCGGCGCGTTGCCCGCCGCCAGCTGAGCACGCAGCGCGGTCTGGAGCTGGTCGGCCGGCGAGAACGACAGGTTGAAGTCGAACGAGCTGTTCGCCTTCTTGTACTCGTCGAGCGCCTTGCGCAGCCCCGCCTCCTGACTGCCGGCGCCGATCACCTTCAGGCCGCCGCCGCTCGCACCGCCCCCGCCGGTGTTCGTACTGCCGCACGCGGCCAGGGCGCCTGCGCCCAGCGCACCGCCCATCAACTGCAGCATCCGCCTACGGCTGACCGGCGTACGGATGACCTCGGGTGCCATGGTTCCTCCAGAGTTTCGGGCAGCACGCAGTGCCGTGACTTATCACGGTTGACTGGGAATAGATCGTTGAAGAGTGTTATCTTCGTCTCTGCGGCACGGTACGAAGTGCGCAGTTGGCATGTCAAGGCTTCGGACGTCACCTTTTGAAAGGATTCAGTACGGCGCGCCGACCACGAGCCTGAGAAGATGGCCAGGTGCCCGAGACCACCCGAACCCTGCTGACCGGGCAGGCCAGCGCCTGGCAGCGCATCCTGGACCACCCGTTCGTCGCCGAGACCTCCGCCGGGTCGTTGCCCACAGCAACGTTCAACCGGTGGCTGGCCGAGGACCACTTCTTCGTCCGGTCCTTCCAGGACTACCTGCGCGAGCTGACCGCCATCGCTCCCGACGACCAGGCCCGCGACGTGCTCGCCGACGGCATCGCCGCCCTGGTGCCGGAACTCGCCCTGTTCGAGAAGGCCGCCGCCGAGCGCGGACTCGACCTCACGGCCGAGCCGTCACTGCTCAACGTCGGCTACTCGTCGTACCTGCTCAGCACCGTGCGCGAAGGCTGGCCGGTCGCGATCACCGTCCTGTACGCCGTGGAGAAGGCCTACTACGACGCCTGGGCCTCGGTCCGCGACACGACCGGCCCCGACACGCAGTACGCCGGCTTCATCGCGAACTGGTCGTCGCCCGAGTTCGCGGCGTACGTCGAACAGCTCGCCGCCCTCGTCGACCGCGAGGACCTGACGCCCGCGATGGAGCTCGGCTTCGACCGCGTCGCCCGCTTCGAGGTCGCGTTCTGGGACCTGGTGCACGGGTGAAGACAGCGGTCCTCGCGAGCGGCGTGATCGTGCTCGGCCTGATCGGCGCCGCCGGCGGCTACCTCGTCGGCGACCTGACCCAGCCGACCACCGCGAGCGCCAACGGCGTGTACCCCACCGAGGGCGACTCGCCCCCGGCCGATCCGCTGCCCAAGAAGACCCCGGAGCCGTACCCGAAGACGCCGCTGTCGGCCGCCAAACTGAAGTACCACACCGAGAACTTCAGCGTCCGCGACGACGCCGGCACCCAGGTCCCGCTGTCGATCCGGATGCCGCGCGGCTGGCAACTCACCCGGGACCCCAAGGCCCCGCGCGAGGTGAAGTTCCTGGACCCGGCGAAGGAACGTGCCGTTCGCGTCGAGTCCGGGCTGCCCGAGATGCTGACCACCGGCGACTCGATGAGCCAGCTGGTGGCCAATCTGGAGTCGAGTCAGCCGTACGAGAACGACCTGCAGATCCTCTCCCAGGACGACGAGCAGATCGAGGTCGAGGGAACCACGCGGAAGATCTCGACGCTGATCTACACCTACATCCCGAAGAAGACGCTGCGCTACGTCATCGTCACCTGGGTCGCGACCGCCGACGACCTCGCCACGGTCGAGATGAGCATCACCGGCCTGCCCCAGGACGCCGCCGCGCTGAAGGCGCTGCTGGCCGAGACCACCAAGTCGGTCACGATCAAGAACTACTGAACGGCGGGGCGAACCTTTCGCCGGTTTACGGTGTCCAAGTGCCATCGGGGGCGGAACCGGGAGAGGAGGGATGCCCGTGGCCGGGCGATTTGTGGGTGGCGTGCTGCTGAGTGCCGGGCTGGTCGTGATCACGCTGGCCGGCGGCGCGGGTGGGTACGGGCTCGGGCATCTGACCGAGCCGCGGGACCAGCCGACCGGGTCGGCGTCTCCGTTGGCTCCCGCCGCCGACGTCACGCCCACTCCGACCGAGCCGCTGAACATCGCGGTGAAGGACCCGACGCCGGCCTTGAAGAAGAGCGAGCTGCGGTACAAGGAGCGAGAGTTCGTCGCGGAGAAGACGGTCCGCTCGCGGGTGACCGTCTACGTGCCGAGGAACTGGCACATGACGCTGTCCGCCGACCCGCAGAACGAGGCCCGGTTCACCGACCCGACCGGACGGCGGTTCGTCCGGGTCCAGGCCGGGTTCACCATCGAGCGGCCACCGGCGGCGTCGATGGCCGAGCGGATCGGGCAGCTGGAGGGCACGCCGTACCGGCAGGACCTGAGGATCGTGAGCCGGCGGATCGCCGAGGACGGGCGGTCGGCGACGCTGACCTACACCTACGTCCCGGACCCGGAGAAGATCCTGCGGTACGTCGTGGTGCGCTGGGTCGCGCTCGACGACTCCGGCAACTGCGCGGTCGAGATCGCCGTGTCCGGGCTGAACCAGGACAAGGAAGCGATCCCGGCGGTGCTGGAGCGCGCGACGGACAACGTCACGCGCTCCGACTCGTCCCTATGAGATGTCGCGCGGCCAGATCGTCCGGAAGACGATCGAGCGGAACCGGTAGAACCGGCGACGACTCGACTGGACCAGGGCTGGCGACGGCATCAGCCGGTCGATCACATCCCGCACGGGGACTCCTCAGCGGCGCGGTGGAACTTGGGGGCCGCAGCAGAGTAGGCGTCCGGGCGCACACAGTGAAATCCCCCTGACACCAAAGTTTACGAATCAGTTGCGTTGGACGGCGCTGTGCCCGCTCGGCTCGCCCATGGTGCGCGGCTCGACGTACCGCTGATAACTGAACCCGGCGGCGCCGCCGACCAGCAACGCGACGACTGCGGCGGCCATCCAGCGGCCCTTCCGCCGGGCCGGTCTCGCGGCCTTGGCCTCCGCCTTGGCCACCTTCGCAGCCTCCGCGGCCTGCGCTTTCTCGGCCGCCTTGGCAGCCTTCCGCTCCTTACGCGACAGCACAGTCTTGTCAGGGGCAACTACTTGCTCAACCGAAGCGAACGGCGAGATCGAGGCAGCGTCAGTTGCCTCGGCTTTCTCTTCAAGTACCGGCGCGGTCTCGGGTGTTTTTTCGCCTGGCTTCAGCAGGGTTGGCGCGTTCTCGTCGCTGACGGCGGTCGGCTCGGGGTCCTCCGCGGCGGCCGGCTCGGTCGGCCGGAGCTCGGTCGGCGCCTCCGACGGTGGCCGCTCCGTCGGAGCATCCACCCCCGCCCAGCTCACCGAGATCAACTCCGGCGTCATCCCCGGGGCCGACGGCGGCACGAACCCGTGCGTCGTCTCGTCCAGCGCCCCGACCAGCTCGCGCGTGAAGCTCGCGACGTCCGGCCACCGGTTCGCCCGGTCCGGATCCAGCGCGCGAACGATCGCCTCGTCGATCTTGTCCGGTACGTCGAACCCGAGGCTGCTCGGCGGCGCCGGCGCGTTCACCCGCCCGGCCGCCCCCAACCCGTCCACCTGATGCGGCGACCGCCCGGTCAACGCGGCGTACGCGACCGCGCCCAGCGAGTACTGGTCGGCCCGCTCGTCGAGCCGCTCGCCCATCGCCTGCTCCGGCGCGACGTACGACGGCGTACCGCCCGGCATCGTGATCCGTGAGACCTCGTCCAGCGACTTGCCCAGCCCGAGGTCCGAGAGCACCGCCCGCTCGCCCTCGTCCGTACTGCGGAACAGCACGTTCGCGGGCTTCACGTCGCGGTGCAGCAGCCCGCGCCGATGCAGCGCCTGGAGACCCCGTCCAACCTGCACGACAACCCCGACAGCGTCGCCCGGCGCCAGCGGCTCCTTCTTCAACCGGTCCGCGAGCGTCCCGCGGTCGGCGTACGTCAGCACCAGGAACGGTCGCCCGTCCTCCAGCTCACCGACGTCGTGCACCTGGACGACGTGCTCGGACTCGACCCGGCGCAGGAAGCGCCCCTCCTCGAGGAACCGCCGCCGGACGGCGTCGTCGTGGGCCCAGTTCTCGGCCAGCACCTTGACCGCGACCTCGGCGTCCAGCTGCTCGTCGTGAGCCAGCCACACCGTCGCGAAACCGCCTGAGCCCAGGCGTCGGCGCACGACGTACCGGCCTAGTCTGGATGGGACCCCCATACAAGGCATTATGGATCACTGGGAGTTCCCTGGTCCCGGCCGCGTTGACAACCCTGTTGACAACTCCGGGCCACACCGTGGCGGAATCGAACAGACAAGGCGCTGATGAGCGATACCAGTCCGACCGACGATCTCGGGATCCTGGCCGAGCGGGCCCAGGCCGGCGACAAGAACGCCCTGGACGACCTGCTGCGGCTGGTCCATCCGCGGGTCCTGCGGATCTGCCGCAGTGTGCTGCCGTACTCCGCGGACGCCGAGGACGCGGCCCAGGAGGCGCTGCTCAACATCGCCACCAAGATCAACACGTACTCGGGCCGCAGCAGCTTCTCCACCTGGGTGCACTCGGTCGCGGCGAACTCGGCGCGCTCGACGTACCGCAAGCTGAAGCGCACCGCGCAGGCCGCGCACAACCCGGAGACGATGGACCGCCCGGACCCGCGCACCACGAGCGTGATCGCCGGTACGCGCCTGGACCTGCTCGAGGCCCTGGAGACGCTGGAGAAGTCCCGCCCCCAGATGGTCACGCCGCTGGTGCTGCGCGACGTCTACGGCCTGTCGTACGAGGAGATCGCCGCCGAGGTCGGCGCCCCGCTCGGCACCGTCAAGTCCCGCATCCACGACGCCCGCGAGGTCGTCCGCCCGCTGCTGCGTCCCAAGGACTGAGACCTAAGATCTGCCCGAACGCGCACCACCACGGCACTCCCACCTTTTAACGTTCAACCCCGCGCTGCCCCCGGCCCGTGTTCAGATGAGGACGTGACCCGGCCAGGTACGACACCGCGGCGTCTGGTCTCGCCGGAACTGGTCGGACGGGACGCCGAACTGCGGCGGCTGCTCGCGCTCGTGAGCGGTCCGCCCGCGATCGCGGTCGTCGAGGGTGAGGCGGGCGTCGGCAAGACCCGACTCGTCACCGAGCTCGTCCGCCGGACGCCGGACCGCCTCGTCGTCAGCGGGTCCTGCCGACGGATCCGCGAACCGTTCCCACTCGGGCCCGTGCTGGATGCCCTGCGCGGCGTCGCCCCTTCGCTGCGGACCGCCGGGTTGTCGCCGGTCGCGGGATCCGTGCGTCCCTTCCTGCCCGAACTCGCGGCGGTGCTGCCGATCCTGCCGGAAGCACTCGACGACCGGAGTGCGGAGACGCACCGGCTGTTCCGTGGGCTGGTCGAGATCCTGACCGCACTCGGGCCGGCCGTGCTCGTGCTCGAGGACCTGCACTGGGCGGACGGACCCACGCTCGACTTCGTGGACTACCTGGCCTCCGTGCTGCCCGCGCAGGTGTCCGTCGTCCTGACCTACCGGCGCGAGGACGCGGCGCCGGACTTGCCGGCCCTGGCCGCGCGCTGGTCCGGCCGGCCGGTTCTCGCGCTGACGTCGCTCGACGCCGCGGAGACCGCGACCTTGGCCGGCACGATCCTCGGAGCGACCGCGGTGTCCGACGAGTTCGGCCGCTACCTGTGCGAGCGGACGTCGGGGTTGCCGTTCGCGATCGAGGAGTTGCTGGCCCTGCTGCAGGCCCGAGGGTCCCTGGTCCGCCGTGACGGCGGCTGGGAGCGTCGGACGCTCGCCGAGCTCGACGTCCCGGGCCGGATCCGGGACGCCGTGCTCGAACGACTCGGGCGGTTGTCGTCGCGGTCGCGACGGACCGCCGAAGCAGCATCGGTGCTTCAGGTCCCGATGCCCGAGCAGGTGCTGACCGCGACGGCGGGCCTGGACCAGGCCGACGCCGTCGAAGGGCTGACCGAGGCATTGCGATCCGGACTGCTCACCGAGTCCGGCGACGGCTCGATCGGCTTCCGCCACCAACTGGCCGGGCAGGCTGTGTCCGAAGGCCTTTCCGGGCCGGCGCGACGTGCGCTGCACGCCCGGGCCGCGACTGCTCTGGCGGGTCTCGACCCGGTTCCGCTGGGACAGCTGGCTCACCATCTCCACCAGGCCGGCCGGACGGCGGAGTGGCTGGTCGCCGCCGAGCGGGCGGCCGACCAAGCTGTTGCCTTGCGCAACGATGTTGAGGCGGCGCTGCTCTACGAGCAGGTCCTGCGGGAGACCAAGGGGGACGCCGTGCTGCGGGGCCGGCTGGCCGTGAAGCTCGGGCAGGCGGCGATCGAGATGCTGCACGTCGCTCCCACCGTGGCCGCGCTGCTGACCGACGTCCTGGACGACGAGCTGCCCCCGGTCGTTCGCGGTGAGCTCCGGCTCCGGCTCGGCCTGCTGGCCCACGTCTCCGACGACATCGATCCGGCCCGCGAGGCCGAGCTGTTCCGCACCGCCGTCGACGACCTGGACGAGCGTCCGGATCTGCAGGCGTGGGCGATGGTCGGGCTCGGCCTGCCGGCCCCGGACACCGACCCGGCCGAGCGGCGGCAGTGGCTCGAGCGGGCGCTGATGACGCTCGAACGAGTCACCGACCCGGACTTCCCCGTCTTCCTGCTCGGCAAGATCGCGATGGTGATGCTGGCGGTCGGCGATCCGCTCTGGCGCCAGGTCACCGAGCAGATGGTCCACCGGACCACCTCGGCGTCGTCGCACCGCATGGTCGCGAACGCCTACACCTCGGTCGGGCTGGAGGCCGTGTACGTCGGCCACTACCCCGACGCCGATCGGCTGCTCACCGAGGCGGACGAGCGCGCCGATGCCGCTGGTAGTCAGCAGCTCCGGCTGCGGGCCCGTGCTGCTCGGGCGGTGCTCGACTACTACCGCGGGCAGTGGGACGGTCTCGCCGAGCGGCTGGCCGTCCTGAGCGTGGAGCTGCGGGAGTCGCCGAACTTCGGGATCGACGTCGATGCCGTCGCCGCCGGTCTCGACGCGATCACCACCGGGACGCAGGAGGCGCACGATCGGCTGGCCGTCGTACTCCGTGATGCGGAGCAGCGGCACGTGGTCGACCTCCTCGGCCGGCCCACGGCCGTGCTGGTGCGGTACGCCATCGACCGTGGTGATGCGGCCACTGCCGCTGAGCTCGCGAGCCACCTGACCGAGCTGTACGGGTCGCACGAGCTGTGGTCGCTTCTCCCGGACGCGCTGCCGGCGCTGGTACAGGCTTCAGCCGAGGCAGGCGAGCTGGTACGCCGTTGCGAGACGGAGTTCGCCCAGCTGGATCTACCGCTCGCCCCGGCCGCGCTACGGCGTGCGCAGGGAGAGCTGATCGGCTCGGCCGACCTGCTGCTCGCGGCAGCGAAGGAGTACGCGCAGGTGTCGTCGCCGTACGACGAGGCGCTGGCGCGTGAAGCCGCTGCGCGTCTGCAGCTGCAGACGCACGACACCGGCGGCGCGGAGAACCTGTTGGAGGCGTTGACTCGCTACCGGGAGCTCGGGGCCCGGCGTGACGACGACCGGGCGACCACGCTGGCCCGGCAGTACGGCGTACCGGTGCCGGGCAGGCATCGGGGTGGACGGCGCGGCTACGGCGCGGACCTGTCGCCGCGGGAGCGGCAGGTTGCCGAACTGGCCGCGACCGGGCGAACGAACAAGCAGATCGGGGAGGAGCTCTTCCTGTCCCACAAGACGGTCGACAAACACCTGCGGAGCGCGCTGGCCAAGCTCGGCCTGCGCTCACGGACAGCACTGGCGCATCGCCTGGCGGGCAACAGCTCCTAGCAAGGATGGGGCGTTCGCCTACTGGTTACGACTCCTGGACCGGCCGCAGTCTGATCCGGTGGAACACCCCGACCCGTTACCGCCCATCGATACCACCGTCGACTCCGCGGTGCCCCTGGAGGCGGAGCAAGCAAGCGCCGCCGAGGCTCCAGGCGCCCCGAACGCACCCACCGCCGCGGAGCCGGCGGAACAGCCGGTAGGGCCGCAGTCCCCCACCAGCCGTGACGGCTGGGTCCAGATCTGAGCTCCACCGCCCGAGGAGAGTCCTGATGAGTCCTGTCGATCTGTCGCGGCGGCGCGCCGTGACCCGCTGGCTGAGTGCCGGCGCCGGCCTCGGTCTGCTCGCCGGCCTGATCACTCCAGCAGCCGCGAGCAGCCCACCCCCGACCGCGGCCCCCACGCCGACCCAGCAGCCCGCAGTCGTACCGGACGGCGCGGACGTCACCCTGCTCACCGGCGACGTCGTCTCCACCCGAGGTGGTGCGGTCACCGTCACCGCCGCACCGCGGCGCGACGGTCGCGAGCCGAACTTCGCGGTGACCAGCCCGCCCACCAAGGACCCGGCGAACCGACGCGTCCTCGTGATCCCCGACGACGCCGCCGCGCTGGTCGCCGCGGGCCGGATCGACGACGCGCTCTTCGACCTCACCCAGCTCCGCCAGGAGGGGTACGGGACGACCAAGGCGATCCCCGTCATCTCCACGTACGACGGATCGGTGGCCAAGGGCAACCTGCAACGCCAGGGTGACTCTCTGGCCGGTGCCGACGTGGTCAGGACGCTCGAGACCGTCAACGGCACGTCCCTGTCCGTGCCCTCCGGTCAGGCAGCCGCCTTCTGGCAGAGCGTGCAGAGCGGCGCCGCGTCGGCCCCGGCGAAGACACTGGCTCGCAACGTCGCGAGGCTGGTGCTGGACCGTCCGGTGCACGCCGTACTGGACCAGAGCGTGCCGCAGGTTCACGCGCCCGAGGCGTGGGCGGCCGGTTACGACGGCACCGGCGTCAAGGTCGCCGTACTCGACACCGGGATCGATGCGTCGCACCCGGACCTGGCCGGCAAGGTGGTCGGCGAGAAGAGCTTCATCGCCGGTCAGACCGTGGCCGACGGTCACGGCCACGGCACCCACGTCGCCTCCACGGTGGCTGGGACAGGCGCCGGTGCAGGCGGCAAGTACAAGGGTGTCGCGCCGGGGGCCCAGCTGCTCGTCGGCAAGGTGCTCGCGAACGACGGCAACGGTCCCCTGTCGTCCGTGCTGGACGGCATGGAGTGGGCCGCCGAGCAGGGCGCCCGGGTGGTCAGCATGAGTCTGAGCGCGCCGGCCCCCGAGCTGGAGTCGCAGGACCTGCTCGCGCAGACGGTGGACCGCCTCAGCACCGGCGGCACGGTCTTCGTGATCGCCGCCGGCAACTCGGGCCCGACCGACGCGACCATCGGTACGCCGGGCGTCGCCGCCTCCGCACTGACCGTCGGGGCCGTGGACCACGACGACCAGGTGGCCGACTTCTCGTCGCGTGGCCCGCTTCCTCAGGGCTACCAGCGGGTGCTGAAGCCCGACCTCACCGCGCCGGGCGTGGACATCGCCGCGGCGCGAGCGACCGGTACGACGATGGGGACGCCGGTCGACAGCCTCTACACGCGCGCGTCCGGTACGTCGATGGCTACTCCGCACGTCGCCGGGGCGGCCGCCGTACTCGCTCAGCGGCACCCGGACTGGACCGGCGTCCAGCTGAAGGACGCGTTGACCGCCGCGGCCGACGAGGTCGAGGGCGACAGCTTCGTCCGTGGCTCCGGCCGGCTCGACGTGTTCGGCGCGCTGGAGCAGACCGTGACCAGCCGCGGGTCGCTCGACCTCGGTCGCACGCTCGAAACATCCACCGCACCGGTCCAGCGGACCCTGAGCTACACCAACACCGGCAGCGCGCCGGCCGAGCTGACCCTCACCGCCGACTTCGCGAAGAGCGACGGTACGCCGGTCCCGGCCGGAGTCCTGACCGTGCCGGCCAAGGTGACGGTCCCCGCGGGCGGAACCACCGCTGTGGCCGTCACCCTGGACTCCGGCAAGCTGACGCTAGGCCAGTACTCCGGCACGCTCGTGGCCACCGGCTCGGCCGGCCAGGTGCGGACCGCGATCGGCCACGTCCGGGCACCGGAGACGATGAAGCTGCTCGCGATGGTGACCGGCCGCAACGGCGAGAAGTGCACGCCCGGTGCGAGCTTCGAAGGCTGCGCCTACACCAGTGTCTTCGCGATGAACCTGGACGACCCCGAGCTCTCGGTCGGCACCACCGACGCGAGTCAGCCGCTGCTGGTCCGGCCGGGCCGGTACTCCGTGTCCACGAACGTGCAGTTCGTCGCCAACGGCACCACCAACGTGGCCGTGCTGACCGTGCCGGAGCTGGTCGTCGCCAAGAACGCCGGCGGCTTCCAGATGGTCAACCTGAGCGCGGCCAAGGCACGCCCCGTCCAGGTCGCGACCGAGCGGCCGCAGCACCTGTACTCCGGCACACAGCTCTACCAGCGGCAGTCCGGCCAGTACTACTACCTGAACGGCTGGATCACCGGCTACAACGAGAGCGCGCTCTGGTCGATCCCGGCGCCGAAGGTGACGGTCGGGTCGATGCTGCTGAACACCCAGCTGGAGCTGGGCGCGATTCCGCTGCAGGGCAGGACGACCGGTGCCGACCCGATCGCATTGCACCCGCGGTACACGACGTACTCGGCGGCCGAGCCGAAGTTCCCGGCCGCGGTGAAGAACGCCCCGCTCGTCGACGTCGGGTCGACGCTCGAACCGGAGGAGGCGTCCAAGCTGCGTGGAGCCGTCGCGCTCGCCATGCCGCCGTACAACGTGTACACGGGACGGTACGGGAGCTCGATCGCGCCGGCGCAGGTCGCGGAGCTTGCCGAGGCCGGCGCGACGGGTGTGCTGGTGTGGACACCTGACCTGGCCTACCGCACGCCGTACGCGACCGGGCCTGGGCAGGACCGGACGATCCCGGTCGGCGGCCTGCCGTACGAGGAGGGTGACGACCTGAGCCGGCGGCTGGCGAGCGGTCCCGTCGGGGTGAACCTGACGAGCGTCACGCAGACGCCGTACCAGTACAGCCTGAAGTTCTACGAGCGCGACAGCATCGGATCGTTGCAGTACTCGGTCAAGGACTCGCAGCTGGCGCAACTGCCCCAGGAGTACCGCACCAGCGGCTCCGAGCACGAGTACCAATGGCGCTACACGCTGGGCAAGTGGGGTGCAGCGGGCGAGCTGCCGGACACCTCCGGACCCGCACTGTTGACGCTGGCGCCGTCGGTGCTCCAGCTGGCTCCGGCCAAGCTGACGCTGCTGGTCGGGCCCCTGCAGCCTGGACAGACGTGGAGCCGGTGGAGCAGGACCGACCACACCTGGCCGCCCGCTCCGGGGGAGCCCAGCAGCTACTGGACACAGGGCTACCGCACCTCGGCCCTGAAGGCAGGCAAGAACGCGGCGGAAGCCTCGTTCGCCTCTCCGCAGATGCTTGGCGCAGCTGTCGACCACCCGCAGGTCACCCGGTTCTGCTCGACCTGCAGACAGGGCGACACCCTGCTGGTCCGTCCGACGCTGACGCTGTCGGACCCGACCGCGGTGACCGACCCCGACGTCGGCATCCTGTCCGGCACCTATCAGGACGGCACGATCCCGATCCCGGAGTGGCTCGACCCGACCGGCTCCGTGCGGGTCCACGCCGGGAGCAAGGAGCTGACACAGCGCCAGACCTCCAGCCGGCGGTACGGCGTGTACGACGTACCGGCGAGCCCGACCACGCTGAAGGTGACCTACGAACGGGACGGCTCCGGGTTGCCGGCGTTCATGCGGTACGGACGAGCGATCAAGACCGAGTGGACCTTCACCAGCAAGCGGTCCACGGCGGACAACACCGCCGGTACGGCGTGCCCGAACCTCGGGCTCACCGGCGCCTGCGGAGTCCAGCCGCTGCTCCAGATCCGGGTCAAGGCCGACCTCGACGGCCGGAACCAGGCACCGCGAGCCGGGTCAGTCGTGGAGCTGACGGCGTACCACGAGAGCAGCACGGTCACCGAGAAGCCGCTGACCTCGCTGACGGTCTGGTACAGCTTCAACGACGGCCGGACCTGGAAGCCCGGGACGGTCACCGGACAGGGCAGCACCCGCAAGGTCGCGATTCCCAAGGCGCCGGCCGGCGCGACCGCCGTGTCGCTGCAGATCGACGCCGTGGACCAGGCCGGCAGCCGGGTCCACCACGAGCTGCCGCGAGCCTTCGGGCTCGTGAGCTAGCTCCCGAAGCGGCAGCAGGTCGTCGGAGCCCCCGATCCGGCGGCCTGCTGCTACCCTCCGCGACGGCGGATCGACCGACTGGGGTCTGCCGCTGGGCGGAAACCTGTGCTCAGATGGGGACATGAAGAAGCTCATCAACGACCCTGCCGATGTTGTGAGTGAAGCGTTGCGCGGGATTGCTCTCGCGCATCCCGACCATGTCCGGGTCGACCACGAGAACCGGATCGTCTACCGCAAGGACGCACCGCGCAGCGGGAAGGTCGGGCTGATCTCCGGTGGTGGGTCCGGGCACGAGCCGATGCACGGCGGGTTCGTCGGGCTGGGCATGCTGGACGCGGCCTGCGCGGGTGAGGTGTTCACCTCCCCGGTGCCGGACCAGATGATGGCCGCGACCAAGGAGGTCGACGGCGGCGCCGGCGTCCTGCACATCGTGAAGAACTACACCGGCGACGTGATGAACTTCGAGATGGCCGCCGAACTGGCCGCCGCCGAGGCCGGCACCGAGGTCCTGTCCGTGGTCACCGACGACGACGTCGCGGTCCAGGACAGCCTCTACACCGCCGGCCGCCGCGGGGTCGGCGTGACCGTACTGCTGGAGAAGATCGTCGGCGCGGCCGCCGAGGAGGGCCGCCCGCTGCAGGAGGTCGCCGACCTGGCCAAGAAGGTCAACGACCAGGGCCGCAGCATGGGTATGGCGCTCACGTCGTGCACGGTCCCGGCCGCGGGCAAGCCGACGTTCGAGCTGGCCGAGAACGAGATGGAGGTCGGCATCGGCATCCACGGCGAGCCCGGCCGGAAGCGGTTGCCGCTGGCACCGGCCAAGGACGTCGCGGCGCTGCTGGTCGACCCGGTGCTGCAGGACCTGCCGTACCAGCAGGGCGACTCGGTGATTGCCTTCGTCAACGGTATGGGCGGGACGCCGCTGATCGAGCTGTACGTGATGTACAACGAGGTCCGCCAGTTGCTCGACGCGGCCGGCATCACCGTCGCCCGCTCGCTGGTCGGCAACTACATCACCTCGCTGGAGATGGCCGGCTGCTCGGTCACGCTGCTCAAGGTGGACGACGAGCTGGTACGGCTCTGGGACGCCCCCGTGAACACCCCCGGCCTACGCTGGGGCGCGTGAGCATGGGTGTCGACGAATTCACGAACTGGCTACGGGACCTCGCGGCGACGCTGCACGACAACGCGGCGTACCTGACCGAGCTCGACTCGGCGATCGGCGACGCGGACCACGGCAGCAACATGGACCGCGGCTTCCAGGCGGTGGTCGCGGTGCTCGACGAGACGACGTTCGCGTCGGTCGACGAGCTGCTGAAGAAGGCCGGGATGACACTGGTCAGCAAGGTCGGCGGCGCGAGCGGCCCGCTGTACGGGACGTTCTTCCTGCGCTTCGGTACGGCGCTGGCCGGCGCCGAGGTGTCGGCCGAGAGTGTCGGTGAGGCGTT
The DNA here is from genome assembly GCA_049998015.1 of Kribbella sp. cmx-5-2. Classification (GTDB taxonomy): domain Bacteria; phylum Actinomycetota; class Actinomycetes; order Propionibacteriales; family Kribbellaceae; genus Kribbella. The sequence goes on along the minus strand of JAEBEC010000003.1, from coordinate 494,575 downwards.
GAAGGCCGGCGTCGGCGGAATCCTCGCCCGCGGCAAGGCGGAGGTCGGCGACAAGACCATGTACGACGCGTGGGCGCCGGCGCTGACGGCGTACGACGAGGCTGTTGCCGGGGGCTCGGATCTGCGCGGTGCGCTGGTGGCTGCCGCGGAGGCGGCCGCCAAGGGGCGTGACGAGACGGTGCCACTGGTCGCCCGCAAGGGTCGTGCGAGCTACCTGGGCGAACGCAGCGCCGGGCACCAGGATCCGGGCGCCACCAGCACCACGCTCCTCCTGGAGTCGGCCGCACGCACCTTGGGCTGAGACGCCATGATCGGGATTGTCGTGGTGTCGCACAGCCGCGCGCTGGCTGATGCGGCGGTTGGCTTGGCTTCCGAGATGGTTGCTGCCGACAACCGTCCGGTGATCGCGGTGGCGGCTGGGCTGGACGAGACCACCTTCGGTACCGACGCTGCAGCGGTCGCGGAGGCGATCGGTGCTGCGGACGGGCCGGACGGCGTACTGGTGCTGCTCGATCTTGGTAGTGCGGTTCTCAGTGCTGAGATGGCGTTGGAGTTCGTGGATCCGGAGACGGCTGAGCGGGTGAAGCTGTCGAGTGCTCCGTTGGTCGAGGGATTGGTCGCGGCGGTTGTCACGGCATCGACCGGGGCGTCGCTGGAGGCAGTCGCCGCAGAAGCTGGCCGAGGGTTGGCTGGTAAGCAGGATCACCTGGGCGAGGCGACGCCGGAAGCACCGGCAGCAGGCGACGCGGTTGGCGCAGGCGATCCTGCAGCGGTGGGTGCCGGGCAACTGACACTGGAAGTTGTCCTGCGCATCGAGCACGGGCTGCACGCGCGCCCGGCGGCGAAGCTGGTCGGTGTAATCGGGCAGTTCGACGCGCAGGTGACCGTCCGCGATCTGGAAACCGATCGGGGTCCGGTCGACGCCGGCAGTCTCAGCCGAGTCGCGACGCTGAACGCGCAGCAGAACCACCGCCTGGAGTTCGCGGCCAGTGGTCCGCAGGCGGCTGAGGCCCTGGAGGCGATTCAGGCGCTGGCCGATCGGGACTTCGACGACGTGCCGCCCAGTGCTGAAGTGGTCCAAGGAGCAAGCGGTTCGGGCCTGGACGTCGCGGTTGGACCCGCGGCGGTGATCGACGCTGAGGTCGACCTCAGCAACTATGTCGCGGGCGACGACGAGCGTGCCAGGCTCGAACAGGCTCTGCAGCAGGCGGAACAGCAGTTGAGCAGCCTGAAGGACAAGGCGCCCGCCGACCAGGCGGGCATCTTCGGCGCCCAGGCCGGTCTGCTGCGGGACCCGGCTGTGCTCCAGCCCGTCGTCAAGCTAGTTGCTGAAGGCACCAATACGCCGATGGCCTGGAAGCATACGCTGGACGAGTTGGCCGCGAGCTTCGACGGGCTCGACGACGCGTATCAGCGCGAGCGGGCTCAGGACGTAAGGAGTGTGCGGGATCGTGTGCTGCGCGCGCTGACCGGCGCCCCGGAGCCTGCGGAGCCGTTGCCAGGAAGCGTTCTGGTCGTCCCCGAGTTGGACGCAGCCACTGCGGCCGTGGTCGACGCGTCCGTGGCGGGCATCGCCGTACGGGCCGCGGGGACGACTGGGCACGGCGTGATCGTCGCGCGGTCGCGGGGGATCCCTTTGATCACAGGGATCGGGGACGTCTCGGTTGCCGACGGTGTGACGGTGGGTTTCGACGCGCGGACCGGAACGTTCGTGGTCGAGCCTGATCGGCAGGCCTTCGCGGAGACCATCCGAGAGCGCGAGGGCGAGCGCGACGCCGCCCTCAGCGCGGTCGACGAGCCGGCGACGACCGTCGACGGGCGCACGATCCCCGTGATGGTGAACGTCGGGTCAGTGCAGGACGCGCGGGACGCCCGCGGCGCCGACGGGTCGGGCCTGGTGCGGACCGAGGTGCTGTTCGGTGATCGGCGGACAGCGCCGACCGCGGCCGAGCAGGCGGCGACGTACCGGGAGATCGCAGCCGCGCTGAACGGCAAGCCGATCACGATCCGGACCTGGGACGTCGGCGGCGACAAGCCCGTGCGCTTCCTGCCGCAAGCCGCCGAGGCGAATCCATTCCTCGGCGACCGTGGAATCCGCACCTTCCGACAGAGACCTGAGCTGCTCGAGACACAGCTCGAGGCCATTCGTGAGGTTGCGGCCGAGACACCGGTGCAGGTGATGTTTCCGATGGTGACCACCGCCGAGGAGGTCGCCTGGGCGCTGCAGCAGCTCGGGCCGCGGCCGGACGGGCTCAAGGTCGGCATCATGGTCGAGGTACCGGCCGCCGCCCTCCGGATCGAGACGCTCGCCAAAGGGCTCGACTTCGTGAGCATCGGGACCAACGACCTGACGCAGTACACGACAGCCGCAGACCGCACGAACACAGCGGTCGCGTCGCTCGCCGACGGCCTCGATCCCGCCGTACTGCGGCTGATCGACCGGGTGGTCCGCCAGGTCCCGCTAGGCGTCCACGTCGCCGTCTGCGGGGACCTGGCCAGCGATCCGCTCGCTGCGGCGCTGCTGGTCGGCCTCGGCGTACAGGAGCTCAGTGCGGTCGGGCCGCAGGTCGCGCTGGTGAAGGCGAAGCTCCGTCAGATCAGCGCGGTCGACGCAGCGATGGCTGCAGCGACCGCGCTGACCCTGGACAGCGCAGCGGCGGTCCGTCAGCGGCTGAAGTAGCGCAGCTCGACCAGGTTGTAGCCGGAGGTCCTGGAGGGCTTGGCGGGGAGTGTGTACGACTCCCCCGGCTCCAGGTAGACCAGGCCGGCCAGCGGCTCGGTCTCCAGGTCCAGGTCGACCACCAGCGCCGGGTAGGCGCCGGTCTGCCAGGTGTAGGACTCCCCGGCGTCCGGCGTGACGTGCTGGACCCGTACGTCGTCCTCGTCCACCACGACCTTCGCCGGGACCTCACCGACCTCGGCGAAGCTGCTGTCGGCGGCAACACCTGCTGGTACGTCGTACGGCGTGCCAGAGGTCTCCTCGCCCAGGTCGAGCACCTCGATCAGGCGGTTGCGGTACGCCGCGTCGCCGTGGTTGGTGAGCATGTGCACCGGCGACACCGGCCGGTAGACCGAACCGCCGACCGTCTCGCTCAGCTGCCGCGCCGGGCTGCCGTCGAGCCAGTCCATGTGGCAGGGCGAGGTGGACAGGCAGAGCACGACGTACGGGTTGTGGTGCAGGTGCCAGCCCTGCGCCTCGCCCGGGTCGAGCGCGACCTCCCAGACCCGGACCCGGGGGTTCTCCAGCAGCACCCGGGTACCGATCTCGCCGAGCACGACCTCGGTGCCGTCGGGAGCTTTCGCCGTGGTTCCAGCGGTCATGGTGGTGGGACTCCGATCAGTCGACGGATCGTTCCATGGCGACGCCACCCAGGACGACGCCGTCAGGCATGGTCAGCTCCTCCGCACCGAGCTCGGTGAAGCCGAAGGACTTGTACAGTGGTACGCCGGGCAGGGTCGCCATCAGCGCGAGCCTCGTGAACCCCTCCGCCCTCGCGGCGTCCACGCAGGCCGTCAGGATCGCGCGCCCGAGCCCACGCCGGGTCCAGTCGCCCCGAACGAACATCGCCCGGATCCGGGCCGGCTCACTCGCCGGGTCGAGCAGCCGCACGTCCGCACCGGCGCCGGTGCCGTTGTAGAGCTTGTTCCGGCGACTCCAGCCGCCGCACGCGACGATCTCACCGTCGGCCTCGTGCACGTAGTACGTGCCGTCCTCGATCAACGCCAGGTCCAGCGCGGCGATGTGCACCGCGGCACTCGCCGTCTGCCGCTCGTCGTAGTACGCCGGGAACAACTCGACGGTCGAGGCCCGCATCAACTCCGAGATCGCAGCAGCATCCGCAGGCACAGCCAGCCGCAGCACAGGGGTCACGAGGGCCACGGTATTTCATCGCTCACGGCGACCCGAAGTGAGCCCGAACGGCCCGGAGCAGCAGGGCGCCACCGACGAGCAGGGCGATGGAGGCGTACATGACCTTGTCGGGGTCGTCGCTGACGATCAGGAGGACCAGCATCCCGACCAGCACACAGCAGCCGGCGACGCCCTGCACGACAGCCTCGAACCACCACCGGTGCGTTCCAGCGGGAACCGGCGTGCGTGCGCCCTCCTGGAGCAGCTGCTGTGACTGACTGTTGAGCGTTCTCTGGCGCTGCTTCTCGCGGGCGGCGGCCCAACGCCTGGCCCGGCGGCGTGCTCTGGCGAGCCTCCGTGCCTTCTTCTGCCGGTGGTCTTCCTGGTCCGCCTCCTTCAGCTCCCGGATCCGGCGCTGCTTGGCGTCCTCCTGCTCCCGGATCCTGCGCTGCTCGGCCGCGTCGAGGTGACCGGTCGGGTCGACCGGGCCGCCGAGGAGCAACTGGGTGCTCCACTGGGCCTGCGCCCGCCCGGCGTCGCTCAGCTCGTACGGGTCCCGGCCACGCAGCAGTCCGTCGCCGACCAGGCTGTCGAGCACGACGACGAGGTCCTCCGCCGGGACACCCATCCGCCGCGCCAGGTCGGCGCAGCTCCGCGGACCACCGGCGAGCATCCGCACGATGTGCGCCGTGAGTACGTCGTCCGGCATTCCATCCCCCAGGGCTCAGCTGAATGCTAGGGACAGGATGCCTGCTGAGAAGGTCGGCTGGAGGACTGCCTCGAGGCGGACGAGCTGGGCGTGGACCGGCGGGAACGTGGCGGTGTTGAGGCGGTCGGGGGCGATCTCGTACGTCGTGTCGATCGGGCGCCAGACGTCGCCGTCGAGCCACAGGGCTCGCCAGGACGTCGGGACTCGGCACTGGCCCGTGGCCGTGTCGTCGTACCAGTAGACCTCGACCCTCGACAGGTCGCGTGGCGTGCGCAGGTCGTACTGGATCCACTCGGTGGTGCCGCGGCGGTCCCACCAGGTGAAGCGCGGAATGGTGGGGTCGGCGGACGACGCCGGAATCCTGCCGTCGGCGGGCGCTTCGAGGGAGTCGCCATCGTTGACGTGCGACGCGGTGACGCGGGTCCGGTAGAACCATTCCTTGCCCTCGGCATCGACCTGTGGGAACGACGTAACCCGCAACCGTGCGGCACCCATCGGGATCAGCGCGATCTGCTCGACCGGTTCCGTGGTCGCGGCCGGGCTCGGTTGCAGCAGGCCGACGACGTCCTCGGTGTCGGTCTCCCACTGCGGGATGCGCTGTCCCGTCGTCGTGAGTGCGATCGGTACGCCGTCCTGCGTGAACGGGTCTTGACCGGCCTCCCGGCGTACGACCTCGAACGTCGGGTCGACCGGGAGACCGTAGTTCCACGGCGACTCCGGGCAGACCGCGAGTTCCGGCCACTCGTCGGTGCCGCCGATCCGCTCGTAGCGTTCGGCGATCGCGAGCGAGTACGTCAGCGGTCCACGATCGACGGAGACCGAGTTCTGGTTGTCCGCCCAGACCCGCGTGCTGATCCGCATCGGCAACGTCACCGTCACCTGGTCACCGTCGTTCCAGGTCTGGTCGAGCTTGGCCCAGTTGCCCTCAGCCCGTACTCCGTTGACCTCGGCCCCTTCGGCCCAGCCGGGAATCCTTACGTACAAGGGGAATTCGACCGACTCGGGGGTCTGCACCGTCAAGGTGACGGTCTCGCCGAACGGGTAGTCGGTGTCCTGGACAACGGTCACCACCGTCCCGTCGCCGACCTTCGCCGTCACCTTGCTCGCGGCAAACATCGACGCCGCCAGCCCGTGGTCGGTCGTGGCCAGCCAGAGCTCCTGCGCGTAGTACGGCCAGGCCATGCCGTAGTTGTGCGGGCAGCACCGGTACTGGCGTACGCCGTACTTGAAGGCCTGCATCGCAAAGGGGTTCTCGAACTGCCCGTGCTTGACGCGGTCGTCGAGCTGCACACTGTTCGCGCAGGTGATGTAGTGCATGACCTGCTGCAGCGGATCGTACGACGCCGGCAGCGAGTTGAACGCGAGCTCCTCGCACCGATCCGTCCACACCGTGTCCCCGGTGAAGCGGGTCAGCAGCTCGAAGCTGTGCATCAGCTCCGCGATCCCGCACGTCTCGAACCCCTGCCGTGGATCACCGAACCCGGGCCGCGAGTTCTCGTCGCCGGCGAACCCACCGCCGGGGAACTGCCCGTACCGCTCCATGATCGTCGCGTAGTTCCGGTACGTCGCCGCGGCGTACCGCGGATCCGTTGCCAGCAGCCCGTACTGCAGCGGCTCCCGGAAGCCCTGCGCGAGGTTGACGTTGTGCCAGTTCGGGATGCCGCTGACGTAGTCGGCCGAACCGGCGTGCATCTTGTGCACCAGCTCGAGCAGCCAGGCGTCGCCGGTCCGGTTGTAGAGCCAGTACGCGCTGTCGATGTTGTCGCCCCAGCGGAACGCGCCCCACGAGCGGTTGAACACCTCGGCCGGCTGCGTGTTCTGGAACGCCAGGTACCGGCTCATGAACGGGATCACCCGCTCGTCGCCGGTGAACTCGAACCAGGACCGCAGTGCGCCGAGCAGCGGCATCCCCGGCCAGAAGTCGGGACCGCCTTCGAGCGAGGTCCGCAGCCGCTCCGGCCCGAACCACCCGTCGGCCGTCTGGGTCCCGAGGATCCCGTTGATCCACCGCTCGGTCCGAGTCAGTACGCCGGTGTCGCCGGTGACGTAGCCGAGGTCACCGAAGCCGCGGAGCCAGTACGGCAGCTCTTCCCAGGCACCTTGCGCGGGGTCGACCCAGCCGTTGGTCTCGTAGACCAGGAAGTCGGAGACCTCGTCGTACCGGCCGCAGAGGCCCTTGACCTGCAGGTCGAGCTGCTGCGCCAGCCAGCCGCGCGGCTCGATCGCGCCCGGCGGGAGCTTATGGAACGGCACCGGCTGCAGCGGCTCCCGGTTCGGCACGTAGTGGCCGCCGCGGGTGGCAGGGGGAAGGTCGGGCATGGCGCGAGCCTTTCGCCGGGATGACAACGTGAGACACCCCAGTCCTACCCCAGGTGATCACCCGCTGACACCTCCGTGCGGTGAAATGGTCCGAAAGGTGCTGGACATGTACGGGGCATGACGCAGACACCGATCAGGCCCCGCCCCGGGCCAGTGAGCGAGGCCGCCGTGCACGACCCGCCGGGCGACAGCGGGCGCCGGGAGCGGTTCGAGGAGGTGTTCGGCACCCATCGGGAGGCTGTGCTCGGCTACCTGCAACGCCGTACCGGCTCCAGCCACGACGCTGCGGACCTGCTGGCCGACACGTTCGTTGTCGCCTGGCGGCGGCTCGACGAGGTGCCCGGTGGGGACCAGACCAAGCCCTGGCTGTACGGCGTCGCCCGGCGCGTGCTGGCCAACCACCGGCGCGGTGAGGGCCGGCGCAACGCGCTGGCCGACCGGCTGCGTGACGAGCTGGTCGACACGGCCACCCCGGGCCCGGAGCCGGTCGACGGGGACTCGGCGACGGCGCGGGCCTTTCGCGCACTGCCCGAGCCTGATCGCGAACTGCTCACGCTGGTCGCATGGGAGGACCTGGACACGGCCCAGATCGCGACCGTGCTCGGCTGCTCCCGCAACGCGGTCCGGATTCGCCTGCACCGGGCCCGCAAACGTTTCGCCAAGCTGCTCACGACCAGCGCACCGGCCACGGTGAGAGGAGAGGTTTCCCATGAAGACATCTGACGCCGACGCGGCCGTCCGCGCGCTCAAGCCCAGCACCACCACCTCCGTCGAGGCCGACACCTGGACCCGCCTCGCCGAGGACATCGTGGCCACCTCCGCCGAGGGGCCTACAGCCGGGGCCGCCGCTGCCGAGCCCGTCGGCTCAGGCGGAGGCCGTACGCCGACGCGCACCCGCTTCGGCTCGGCCGGCGGCGGGCGTCCGCCCGGCCGCTTCGGCTCGGGCTTCCGCCCGGCCCGGCCGCGCCTTGCGCTCGCCGGAGCGTTCAGCCTGCTGATCGTCGGCATCGTTGCGGCGACCGTCGTACGGAGTCCTGGGCAGGACCAGCCGCGGGCGCTGTCCTTCACCGACACCGGGAGCTCGGTCATCGTCCGGGTGGTCGACCCGAACGCGGACCCGAAGCGCTACAACGCGGAGTTCAAGGCGATGGGCCTGAAGGTGAAGGTGGAGAGCGTCCCGGTCAGCGCGCCCTGGGTCGGCAAGTTCGCCAGCTACGCGGTGCCCGACGAGCGGTCGAACCTGACGCTGCTGGCACCGGGCGAGAAGTGCAACGGCACCCTGAACGCCTCCGACCCCGGCTGCCAGGACGGCGTCGAGGTCCCGAAGGACCTGAAGGGCTGGGCGGAGATCCAGTTCGGCCGGGTGGCGAAGAAGGGCGAGATGTACCACCACTTCAGCAGCAACATCGACGACCCCGGCGAGATCCTGGCCGGCGTGAAGTTCCGCGGGCTGACGATCGCCCAGGTCAGGCCGGTCCTCGCCGCCCACGGCCTGACCATCGAGAGCTACCACGCCGCCGGCACCCGGCCCGAGACCGGCCCGATCGACACCCCGCCGGACAGCTGGTACGTCCACGACGCCACGTCGTACATCGCCGGCGAAGTCCAGCTCGACGTCGCCGAAGCCAAGTAACCGACCGCCGTCGCTCGACCCCTACCAGGTCAGCGGCGGCGGTCCCGGCGTTTCGGCGCCGAAGCCCAGCGCCACGTCACCAGTACCCAGGCGATCGCCGGCAACCCGAAGATCGCCGCGGCGATCTCCCGGCCGAACACCAGAAACACCAACCCCGTCAGGAAGAACGGCAGCGCCAGCCAGACAGCCCCCACGAACGCCGCCCACCGCCAACGTCCCGGCTTCTTCACCGGCGGCGAGTAGAACGCCGGCGCCGGCAGACCGCCGAACACCACCAGCAGATCCCCGTGCGTCACCGCCTCCTGCACCAGGTCGACCCGCCGATGCAGTTCGTCCTCGTCCAGCCGCCCGATCGCGAACTGCTCCGCCAACTCGTCGAAGCAGACCCGGCGCTCCTCATCGGTCAACCGCACCGAAGCCATCCGCCGCCGAGCCGCCACCACCCGAGCTTCCTGCCCGGCAGCAGCCGCCATCCCCGCCAGGTTCGACAACTGCCCGTCCGCTTTCACCCAGGGCAGATCCGGCCGCCGCTCACGCTCTCTGTCAGCCATCCCACACTCCCCACTAGCTTTCTCCGAGTGTGCCAGACCCCTGGTCACGCGAAGCTGGTCGCGACCATCCGCTCCCGCAGCCGGGCCAACTGCTCGAAGGTCAGGCCGCTGGAGGTGAGGTAGCCGGCGATGTCGATCGAGCCCAGGAAGCCGACCAGTTCCGCACAGGCCTGGGCGCAGTGTTGGTCGAGGGTTTGGTCTTCGAGCGGGCGGTCCTCGGCCTGGGAGGCGTAGGTGCGGAGGGCCAACTCGTAGTCGTCGAGGATGTCGGCGACCGGCGTACCGGCCAACGCGAGGAGCATCGAGACGATCATGCCGGTGCGGTCGCAGCCGGCTCGGCAGTGGATGAGGACGCCGCCGGGTGGGGCGTCGGCGAGGCGGGCGAAGACGGCGGCGATCAGGCCGGGCCAGCGGTGCAGTACGGCGTTGTAGTACGCCGGGCTGTTGAGGCGTTCGCCCCACTCGGCCATGAAGGACTCGTCGGACTGGTCCTCGACGGGCTGGTGGAGGATCGTGACGCCGTCGATGGCCTGTACGGCGAGGCGTTCGTCGGCGTTGCGCAGATCGATGACCGTGGCGATCCCGGCCGCGAGCAGGGCGTCGCGGCCGGTGTCGGTCAGGGCGTCGGGGTGGGCCGAGCGGTAGACGCGGCCGTACTGGATCGGGCCGCCGGTGGCCGGGAGGCCGCCCAGGTCACGGGCGTTGAGGGCGCCGTCCCACTCGAGTTCACGCATAGGGCGGAGGCTATCGGTGGGGCCGGACCGCGACGGACGGTGGCCTACGTCCGAAGAATCCGCATGCGTCCGAAGAACCGAGCGCCATAGCCTCGGGTTCTTCGGACGCATGCAGGTTCTTCGGACGCTGCGGGTCCTCGGGGGGTGCGTCAGCCCAGAGCGGCCGGAAGCGTCGCCGACCAGGTGGCGTGCAGGTCGGTCAGCGAGACCTCGAACTGGTCCTGGACGTCCAACGTGTCGCCGGTGATGACGCCGATCTTGGCGTGCGGGAAGCGGCGCGCGGTGCACATGTCGGTGAACCGGACCTCTTCCGTCCGCGGTACGGCGACGACCGCGCGGCCGGCCGACTCGGCGAACAGGAACAGGAACGGGTCGAGGCCGTCCGGCGCCCAGACCCGCGCGCCGGTGCCGCCACGGATGGCCGACTCGACCAGCGTCTGCGCGACGCCGCCGTCGCTGACGTCGTGGGCGGCGTCGATCAGGCCGTCGCGCGACGCGTTGATCAGGATGTCGGCCAGCTGCTGCTCGACGGCCAGGTCGACGGCCGGCGGGCGCCCGCCGAGGTGACCGTGGACGACGTGCGCCCACTCGGAGCCGGACAGCTCCTCCTCGGTCTCGCCGAGCAGGTAGAGCTGGTGACCCTCCATCTCGGCGGTGAAGCCGATCGGCGTACGGCGGGTGACGTCGTCGATGACGCCCAGGACGCCGACGACCGGCGTCGGGAGGATCGGGGTCTCACCGGTCTGGTTGTAGAACGACACGTTGCCGCCGGTGACCGGGATGCCCAGCTCGATGCAGCCGTCGACCAGACCGCGGATGGCCTCGGAGAACTGCCACATCACGCCCGGGTCCTCCGGCGAGCCGAAGTTCAGGCAGTCGGTCACCGCGGCCGGGCGAGCACCGGTGGTGGCGACGTTGCGGTACGACTCGGCCAGCGCCAGCTTCGCGCCGGTGTACGGGTCGAGCTTCGCGAACCGGCCGTTGCAGTCGGTCGAGACCGCGACGCCCAGGCCGCTGGTCTCGTCGACGCGGATCATGCCGCTGTCCTCGGGCTGCGCGAGCACCGAGTTGCCGAGCACGTACCGGTCGTACTGGTCCGTGACCCAGGACTTGTCACACAGGTTCGGCGAGGCGATCAACCGAAGCAGCGTGTCCCGCAGCTCCTCGCCAGTGGTTGCCCGCGGCAACTTCTCGGCGCCGTCGGCCTGGAGGTCGTCCTGCCAGTCGGGGCGCGCGTACGGACGCTCGTAGACCGGGCCGTCGTGCGCGACCGTGCGCGGCGGTACGTCGACCACGCGCTCGCCGTGCCAGTCGATCTGCAGCAGCCCGGTGTCGGTGACCTCACCGATCACGTCGGCCTGGACGTCCCACTTCTCGCAGATCTTCAGGAACTGCTCGACGTTCTCCGGCGTGACGACCGCCATCATCCGCTCCTGCGACTCGCTCATCAGAATCTCCTCCGGAGCGAGCGAGGCGTCGCGCAGCGGCACCTTGTCGAGCGAGACGTGCATGCCGCCGTCGCCGGCGCTGGCCAGCTCCGACGTCGCGCAGGACAGGCCCGCGCCGCCGAGGTCCTGGATGCCCTCGACGATCCGGGCCGCGAACAGCTCGAGCGTGCACTCGATCAGCAGCTTCTCCATGAACGGGTCGCCGACCTGCACCGCGGGCCGCTTGGTCGGGCCGCCGTCGGCGAAGGTCTCCGAGGCGAGCACCGAGACGCCGCCGATCCCGTCGCCGCCGGTCTTGGCGCCGTACAGGATGATCTGGTTGCCGACGCCGGTCGCGTTGGCCAGGTGCAGGTCCTCGTGCTTCATCACGCCGACGCAGAGCGCGTTCACCAGCGGGTTGCCGAGGTACGTCGAGTCGAAGACGACCTCGCCGCCGATGTTCGGCAGGCCCAGGCTGTTGCCGTAGCCACCGACGCCGGAGACGATCCCGGGCAGCACGCGCTTGGTGTCCGGCGCGTCCAGCGGGCCGAAGCGCAGCGGGTCCATCACCGCGACCGGGCGGGCGCCCATCGCCAGGATGTCGCGGACGATGCCGCCGACCCCGGTCGCCGCGCCCTGGTACGGCTCGACGTACGACGGGTGGTTGTGCGACTCGACCTTGAAGGTGACCGCGTAGCCCTCGCCGATGTCGATCACGCCGGCGTTCTCGCCGATGCCCGCGAGCATCTTGCCCGCCGGGGTCTCCTGCGGGATGTCACCGAACTTCTTCAGGTGCACCTTCGAGGACTTGTACGAGCAGTGCTCGCTCCACATCACCGAGTACATCGCCAGCTCGCAGCTGGTCGGGCGCCGGTCGAGGATGTCCCGGATCCGCTGGTACTCGTCCGGCTTGAGGCCGAGCTCCGCCCACGGCTGCTCGACGTCCGGCGTGCTGGTCGCGTTGCTCACGGTGTCGGTGGACACGATTCTTCAGTGCTCCTGAACTAGGTGGGACTCGGGAGAAACGGTAGCTGGCTTCGGCGAGGCGACCAGGTGGGCCACCAGCAGCGGGACGGCGAAGCCGGTCATGATCGCGGGCAGGGCGACGCCCGCGTCGTTCAGCAGCATGCCGACCAGACCGCAGGTCGACAGCGCGAGCAGGGTGGGCCGGACCATCGTCCGGCTGGAGTAGAAGGCCCGGTACGACGCCGACGGCACCCGGTCGGGCAGGACGGTCGCCAGCATCGCGAGGATCACCGCGACCAGCATCGCCCAGCCGGCCGGGCCGGAGAAGAACGCGACGGCCATCTCCAGCTTGCGGATCAGGACGTCGGCCACGTCGCCGTCGAGCAGCCGGGCCACGAACGCGCCGAAGTGGCTGCGCTGGTCCTCGGGCCGCAGGTAGTCCAGGAAAGCGACGCCGGACACGGCCAGTACGCCGGCCACGCCGATGCCGATCAGAGCACGCAGTGTGATTCCGCCACGCCAGGTCAGCCAAGCCATCAGCAGGACGGCCGGGGTCAGCGCGATGATGCCGCCGAAGTCCGTGCCCCAGCCGGGCTTGCCGTCGACGACGATCGCGGCGCCGCCGATCGCCAGGACCGCGAGCGCGGCCTGGACGCGGCTGCGGTCGATCAGCTTCTGCGCGACCACACCGGCGACCACGAGCGCGGCGACGGCCAGAGTGGCGAACGTCGAGTTGCCGAAGCCGTAGAACCGGCCGCCGATCACCGGGCCGTCGGCGAACATGCTGCCGAACTGGAGTGGGGTGCCGAGGACGCCGTCGACCACCAGGATCAGGTACGCCGCGAGCGCGATCCCGACGTACGCGTACGTGCCGAGCAGGAGCTTGGCTCCCGCGGCGAACGCTGCGCTGATCGCGAGCACGACGGCGTACAGGGAAAGGCCTGGCGACGGCCAGCGCCACCAGACGGTGGCGGTGGACAGGAAGACGGCGATGAAGAAGCCGCCCTGGGTCAGCAGCATGAAGGAGAACACGCTGCGGGAGCGTTTGCTGCGGGTGAACCAGAACCAGCCGAGCGCGATCAGCTCGGCGGCGAGGATCGTCATCGAGACCGCGACGAGCATCGGGCGCGGCTGGTCGAAGCGCTCGTTGGTGTCCATCCGCTCGTCGATCACCGCGGCCGCGTCGGTGTGGACGTCGCCGTCGACGCGGATCTCGTTGCCGTCGAGCGGGCCGGGCTCGGCCTCGCCGGCCGGGTCGATCAGCTTGGCCTCACCGCGCAGAATCGTCGCGGTCAGGTCGGTGAGCTGGATCAGGCCGGCGCGGCGGGTCGAGTCGCTGGTCAGCCAGCGCGCGCCGTCGTCCGGCGGGAGCTGCAGGACGGGGAGCGTCTCCTGGTGCGCCCACTCGACCTCCTGGCTGATACCGGCCAGGATCACCCAGCCGCCGGCCGCACGGGCCTGGGTGACGAGCGCGGCGACCTCCGCCCGGAACTCCTTGCGGCCTTCGCGGATCGGCATCGCGCCCGCGTCGACGATCGCGTCACCACACGTGGAGAGCTTGGCGGCGTCGAACGTGGGCTGCCAGTTGGTGACCGTGCCGTCGGTCCTCGCCAGGGCGATCGCGGCGCCCGGCCCGAAGCCGCAGACGTTCGCCCGGCTCTCGGCGAGGCGGCCGAGCGGCGCGCCCGTGTGGTGCTCGGCCTGGCGGTCGACGTACGTCTGCCAGTTGTCGACCTTGCCGTCGACGACCGGCGGGAGCTCGCCGCAGGACTCGTCGGCGACACTCCCCCACGCCCGGGTCCCGGCGCCGAGCGTTAGCCAGCCGTCGACCGGGCAGGTGTGCGGGCCGGCGGTCTTCACCGTGATCGACCCGACGTTCGACTGGTTCACCAGAGCAGTCAGCTCCGGCGAGTTCTGTACGTCGAACCAGGTCAGCCCCGGCACGCCGATGACGACGACCTTCGCCTGGAGCGATTCCCGCGCCTGCGGCGCGGGAATCGCGGAGGAGGGGGAAAGGGCGGCGGCGCGCCCGGAGCCCTCGCCTCCGGCGGGCAGAGCGGCTGCGCGTGGGGCGTGATCGCCTTCGGCGGGCGCGGCGGCCGCGGGGAGGGCGGCCGCGGCGCCGGCGAGGGCGGCGATCGGGATGAGGGTGCGGGCCAGCAGCCGGCGCATCCCCGGACGGTTCATCAGGAGGCGACGACGGCTTTCAGGACCGAGGTGAAGAAGCCGAGGCCGTCGGTGCTCGGGCCGGTCAGGGTCTCGACGCAGTGCTCGGGGTGCGGCATCAGGCCGACCACGTTGCCGCGCTCGTTGGTGATGCCGGCGATGTCGCGGTACGAGCCGTTCGGGTTGCCCAGGTAGCGCGCGACCACCCGGCCCTCGCCCTCGAGCCGGTCCAGCGTGGCCTCGTCGGCGACGAAGGAACCGTCCTGGTTCTTCAGCACGATGGTGATCTCGTGGTTCGCGTCGTAGTCGCTGGTCCACGCGGTGCGGTTGTTCTCGATCCGCAGCCCCTGGTCCTTGCAGACGAACTTGCGGTGGTGGTTCTTGATCAGCGCGCCCGGCAGCAGGTGCGACTCGCAGAGCACCTGGAAGCCGTTGCAGATGCCGAGCACCGGCATGCCCTCGCCGGCCCGCTTGATGATCGTGTCCATCACCGGCGCGAACCGGGAGATGGCCCCGGCGCGCAGGTAGTCGCCGTACGAGAAGCCGCCCGGCAGCACCACCGCGTCGACTCCGTGCAGGTCGGCGTCGCCGTGCCAGAGCGCGACCGCCTCGGCGCCGGCCACGGCCGCCGCGCGGCGCGCGTCGACGTCGTCCAGCGAGCCCGGGAAGGTGACGACCCCGATCTTCACCGGTCGGCCTCGACGTGCAGCGTGTAGTCCTCGATCACCGGGTTGGCCAGCAGCGTGTCCGCGGCCTTGCGGATCTCGGCGACCTGTTCCTCGGTCGCCTCACCGTCGAGGGTGATCTCGAAGCGCTTGCCCTGGCGAACGTCGGCCACGCCGTCGAAGCCGAGCCGGCCGAACGCGCCGTGCACCGCCTTGCCCTGCGGGTCGAGGATCTCGGGCTTGAGCATGACGTCGACGACAACGCGAGCCACTGACTACTCCTGGTTTCGATCCGGGGTGACGAGCCGAATCCTACCGACCGGAGCCCAGAACCCAGCATCCGGCAGGCGTGAAGACGACTATTCACTCAGTACATACACACAGTGTATAGTCGAGAACATGGCAACCGCGGAGCTGGTTCTGGGACTGCTGTCCCGTGCTCCCGCACACGGGTACGACGTCAAGCGCGGCCACGACGCCTGGTTCCCCGACGGCCGCCCGCTGGCGTTCGGGCAGGTGTACACGACGCTGTCCCGCCTGGAGCGCGACGGCCTGGTCGAGGTGACCGAGAAGACCTCCGGCGGCGGCCCCGACCGGACCGTCTACGCGATCACCGAGAAGGGCCGCAAGCACCTCGACGACTGGCTCGCCGACCCGGTCCCGCCCGCCTGGGGCACGGCCGACGAGATGATCCGCAAGCTGGTCACCGCGCTGCGCACCGGCGGCGACGCGACCTCGTTCCTGGCCCGGCAGCGGGCCGGCCACCTGCGCCGGATCCGCGAACTGCAGGAACTGCCACCGGTCCCGGAGGACCCCACGGCGAACCTGGTGCGTTCTTACCTCGTGACACATCTCGATGCCGACCTGCGCTGGCTGGACCTCGCGCTGGAGCGCCTCACCGACGACAAGGAGTCCAGCTGATGACGTCCACGCCGGCCCTGCAGCTCAACGGGCTCGAGTACGCCTACCGCCGTAACGTCGCGCTGCGCGGAGTCAGCGTGGCGGTCGCCCCGGGTGAGGTGGTGGCGGTGACCGGCGCCAGCGGCTGTGGCAAGTCGACCCTGCTGCACTGCGCGGCGGGCATCCTCCGGCCGGACGCCGGGACGGTCCGGATCGCCGGCCAGGACCTGTCCACGCTGGCCGAGCAGGAGCGCTCGGCACTTCGCCGTACGAGGATCGGCATCGTGCTGCAGTTCGGCCAGCTGGTGCCGGACCTGTCGCTCGCCGACAACGTCGCCCTGCCGCTGCTGCTCGGCGGCGCCAAGCGGGACGCCGCCCGGGCCGCAGCAGTCCACTGGCTCGACCGGGTCGGTATCGCCGACGAGGCGGACGCCGTACCGGCTCAGCTCTCCGGTGGGCAGACCCAGCGGGCGGCGATCGCCCGTGCGCTGATCACCCACCCGTCCGTCGTACTGGCTGATGAGCCGACGGGCAGTGTGGACAGCCGGGCCGGCCAGGACCTGCTGAAGGTGCTGCTGCAGTCCACCCGCGATCGTGGTGCCGCGCTGGTCATGGTCACCCACGACAACCTGCTCGCCGCGTCCGCGGACCGGGAGATCAGGCTCCGCGACGGCAAGATCCAGCACGAGGTGACGCTGCGATGAGCCTCCCGCTGAGTACGACGCTGCACCTGGCCAGGACCCGTACGCCGGCCGACCGCAGCCGCGTCCGCCTGGCCACCGTGGCCCTCGCGTTCAGCGGCGCGCTGGTGATCAACGCCATCGGCGTCTTCCGGATCGGCCCCGGCGACCTCGACAGCAGCGTCTACAGCAACTACATCGCCGAGACCGGCCTGCGCGCCGGGCTGGGCGCCATCCTCTTGATCCTGGCTGTCCTGTCCGGCGGTCTGGCCGTGCAGGCACTCCGGATCGGCACTGCCGCCCGCGAGCGCCGGCTGAGCGCACTCCGGCTGGCGGGAGCCTCCAGGTCCCAGGTACGCCGGCTGTCGATGGCCGACGCCGGTCTGGTCGGCTTGGCCGGCGGCCTGTTCGCCGGGCCGCTCTACGTGCTGCTCACGGCTCTGTTCAACCAGCTGCCGCGCATGACGAGGCTGTTCCCGGGCGTGAGCCCGTGGGACTTCCTGGCCTGGCTCTTCATCGTCGGCCTGCTCACGCTGGGCGGTGTGGTCATCGGCTACTCCCTGCACCGGGACCAGCCGACCACCTCGGAGTCGTCCACGGTCGCACCCGACAGGGCCCGGCTCGTCGCCGGCGCCGCGCTCCTGGTCGCGGGAGCCACGCTGGCGCCGTTCATCGGCTACTTCGGCGCAGCGGCCACGATCATCGGGCTGGGCATGCTCTGGTGGACCGGTGCTGCCGGACTGAGCCGAGCGGCCGGTCGGCGCCTGACACGCTCGGCCGACCCGGTCAACCTGCTCACCGGTGCCCGCCTGGTCGCCGACGCCAGAGCAGCGGCCCGGATGGCCACTCTCCTGTTCTGCTGCGGCTTCCTGCTCGGCGCCCTGGTCGCGTCGATGCTGGGTGTCGTGCACGACCGGCCGGACTGGCAGGACCAGCAGTTCTACCTCACGGGCTTCGGCCTGAGCATGGTCGGCGTCCTGCTGATCGCCGTGATCGCCCTGGCGGCGTTCACGGTCGGCATGGCCGACCAGCTGGTCGACCAGCGTCGCCAGCTGGCGTCGCTGACCGCACTCGGTGTCGACAGCCGACTGCTCCGTCGGGTGATCCACCGTCAGCTGGTGATCACCGCCGGGCCCACACTGTGTCTCGGGCTGGTCGCCGGAGTACTCACCGGCCTCAGCCGTCTGATCGGCAGCCCGTACGACGACGGCCCACCGCTCACCAACACCCTGTACGCCGTACTGGTGCTGCTCGTCCTCGGCTGGGCCACCGCCACAGCCGGGGCGGCGATCGCCGGTTTCCTCCTGCGCAACCAGCTACGGGACGCACTCGATCCCGAGAATCTGAGGGCAGCCTGATGACCACAACTCTGCCGGTCGCCGTCTACCCGACGCACCTGCTCGGTGTTCCCAACCGGATCACGCTGGTCCGGACCGTCGTCTCGATGCTGGTCGCGACCTTCGCCTTCGCCGGCGGCGATCTCTGGCTGCTGGTGGTCGGGTACGTCGTCTACTGGTTCGGCGACTCGCTCGACGGCTGGGTGGCCCGGATCCGCAACGAGGAGACGGTCTCCGGCGCGGTGTTCGACATCGTCTGCGACCGGGCCTGCTCGTTCCTGCTGGCGGCCGCGTTCATGACCACCTACCCCGAGACGATCGGGCCGCTCGCGATCTACCTGATCCAGTTCGGGGTGCTCGACACGATGCTGACGCTGTCGTTCCTGCTCTGGAAGGACACGCTCAGCCCGAACTACTTCTACAAGGTCGACCAGCCGATCTTCGTCTGGAACTGGTCGAAGCCGGCCAAGGCGGTCAACACGGGCTCGGTCGTGATCTCGCTGGTGGTCGCCCACCAGCTGGACCTGCTCTGGCTCCCGTACGTCGTCGCCGGCGTCGCCGTGGTGATCAAGGTCGTCTCGCTGGTCCGGCTGGTCGACATCCTGCGCGGCCGGCGCCCGGCCCGGCCCGCGCTGCCGTGACGGGTGTCAAGGGTGCGGGGTCCCCGGAGGGGTGGGGCCCTGGTTCTCCCCTGAGGTGGTGCTGCGAACAGTGACGGTTCTGGTGAGTGCGCATAGCCTCGGTGTCATGTGGGTGTGGCAACTGGTACTGGCGATCGGCTTCGGGATCGGGTCGGCCGTCGTACCGGTGCTGAACGCGGAGGCGTACGTGCTGGGCGTCGGGGTCTCCGGCGCGCTGAACCCCGTGGTCGCCGCCGTCGGGGTCTCGATCGGGCAGACCATCGGCAAGGTGGCGATGTTCCTCGCGGTCCGGCACCGGCCGGGCTACACCGGCAAGAAGAAGTCGAAGGAGCCGAAGGCCGTCGACCTGGACACCAGGTGGGGCCGGTTCGTGCAGTGGAACCGCGATCTCAGCAAGCGGCTGCTGGACGCGCTGAGCGACCGGCGCTGGGGTGTCCCGGTGACGTTGCTCAGCGCATCGGTCGGCATTCCCCCGCTGTACGGCGTCGCGCTGATCGCGGGCGCCAGCCGGATGGGTGTAATCACGTTCGCGCTGTCGGTGCTGACCGGCCGGGGTGCGCGGTTCGTCCTGCTGGCTCTCGGCGTCGGTCTGTTCTGACGCCGAGAGCCGCACAGGTCAGGCGCAGCGGTAGCTCGCGGCAACCTTCGGGTCACCGTGCCCGGCGTACCGGGGAAGCTTCGGGTAGCCGCACAGGTCGCGCACCGTGCCCCCGTCGGCCGTTGCTGCAGGCAACGTGCTGGGGGCCTTGCCCTGCTCGACCCAGTCGACCAGCGAGGCCAGCGGATCGGTCGGCGCCGGGCCCGCGCCCGGACCGCAGTGCACGGCGCCGGGGGCGAGGAAGAGCCGGTAGAAGTTGTCGACGTTGCCACCGACGGTCCGCTCGACGCGCTTGCGGTAGTCGACCGATCCCTGCGAGGTGATCAGCGGGTCGTCGGTGCCGTGCCAGGCCAGCAGCTTGCCGCCGGACTTCTTGTACGCCGACAGGTCCGGGTCGTCGGTCCCGATGACGTCGTTGTAGCGCAGCTCCGACTGCAGGAACAGCTTGACGAAGTCGGCGTATCGCACGGTCTTGGTGTCGAAGGCCGGGTTCTGCTTCAGGAAGTACCTGACCCAGGCGCCGCCGACGACGAACGGCTCACCGACCGGCGACGACGGCTGGGCGGGATCGGTCGGCAGCAGCCCGGCGAACGTCGTACCGCGGGTCAGTCCGTACCAAAGCCCCTTCGGTCCCTCCCAGATCCGCCGAACGATCCGGGCGTCGGACGCGGTGATCGTGACCTGCTCGCCGTAGCACTCCACCTTCTGGCCGATCAGGCTCTCCGGCGCCCAGGCGCACTTGGACGGCTCGGTGATGACACCGTCCCGTACGCCGTCCTTGAAGTCGCACGCCTTCACCGCCGCG
The DNA here is from genome assembly GCA_049998015.1 of Kribbella sp. cmx-5-2. Taxonomy (GTDB): domain Bacteria; phylum Actinomycetota; class Actinomycetes; order Propionibacteriales; family Kribbellaceae; genus Kribbella. Next base: position 474,594 of record JAEBEC010000003.1, on the reverse strand, counting down.
GCGTTGAACGCCTCCAGCTCGCAACTCGTCGGCGCGTGCTTCTCCTGGTTGACGACCACCGCCGGCCAGATCGCCGAGGGCGCCCAGCGGTCCCAGTTGATCGCGGCCGAGGCGGCGAGGATGCCGTCGAAGTCGTCGGGGTGGTTCTGCGCTTCCGAGTAGCCCTGGCGGCCGCCGGTCGAGCAGCCGTTCCAGTACGCGTAGCCGGCCGCGCGGCCGTAGTACGCCTTCGTCACGGCCTTGCCGACGACCGCGAGCTCGTGCGGCGAGCGCGACGCGAAGTTCTTCAGCAGGGCCTGGTCGATCTTGCCCGTGCTGGTCAGCACCCAGGCCGGGTCGATCGGCGACGGGCCGACGCCGGCGTCGGTCGTCGCGGCGGCGTACCCGGCCTTGACCGCCTTCACCGAGGCGTCACCGATCACGTCGCCCCCGGCGTACGCACTGCCGCCGAGTGCCTGGAAGCGCTGGTTCCAGCCGTCCTTGGGCAGCAGGTTCGTCACCTTCACGTGGTCGCTGCCGTGCGTCAGCGTCACGGTGATCTCGCAGTACGCCGGAACGCCCTCGACCGGCGGCGTGGGCGGGAACGGCGGGTTGGACGGGAAGGTCACCGTGCCGCCGGGCCGGTCGACGGCCACGACGGACTCGATCCGCGCACCCGCCGGTGCCTGGACCTGGACGGGCGCGCACACCGCGGCCGTGGGTGCGGCCGGAGCCGCTGAACTGGCGGGCACCAGCACCGACACCGGCACCACCCCCGCCGCCAGAATCATCACTAGTCGTTTCATGACCCCGATCGAAACAAGGCGGCGGGCGGTGAAACAGGGTCGATGTGTCCGGTGATCCAGGTCACAGTCATCACCGGTCTGACCGGTTACTATCAGGATCGTGGACCGCGCCGTACTCGCCGATTTCCTGCGCAGCCGCCGTCAGGCGCTGCAGCCGGAGGACGTCGGGCTACCGCGCGCTCGCCGTCGCCGGGCCTCCGGTCTGCGCCGCGAGGAGGTCGCCGCGCTGGCCGGGATGTCGACCGACTACTACAGCCGCATCGAGCAGCGACGTGGACCGCAGCCGTCAGAGCAGTTGCTCGCGGCCATCGCCACCGGGCTGCAGCTGTCGCAGCCCGAGCGGGAGCACCTGTTCCGCATCGCCGGGTACGTCGCGCCGCTGGTGGTCGAGGACCACAGCCGACTGTCGCCCGGCGTACGGCGGATCTTCCAGCAGCTCGACGGATCACCGGCCGAGGTGGTCAACCTGCTGACCGAGAAGGTCGTCCAGAACCGCTTGTCCACGGTGCTTTTCGGGGATCAGACGAGGTTTCCCGGACTGCAGCGCGCCATGGCCTACCGCTGGTTCACCGACCCGGACGCCGAGCGCGAACCGTTCCCGGTCGAGGACCACCCGCGGCACTCGCGCACGATCGTCGCCCACCTGCTGCTGGCCCACACCCAGAACAGGGCCGAGCCGCGGCTGGCGGCGTTGATCGGGTCGTTGCTGCACACGAGCTGCGAGTTCGCCGAGCTGTGGCACGAGCACCCGGTGACGGAGGCCGACCCGGCGCCGCTGCTGGTCAAGCACGCTGAGGTCGGCAACGTCCACCTCTACCGCGAGACCCTGCACAGCCCGGACCGCTCGCAGCACCTGATCGTCTACACGACCGAGCCGGGCAGCGAGAGCGAGGAGAAGCTGAACTTCCTCTCGGTGATCCGCTACGAACTGATGTGATCGTCAGGCGGAGAAGGTGCGGCCGGTCAGGCGCTCGTAGGCGTCGATGTACGCCGAACGCGTGCGCTCGATGACCTCGTCGGACAGCGGCGGCGGCGCCTCGCCGGACTTGCGGTCCCAGCCGGACTCGAACTGCAGCCAGTCGCGGACGATCTGCTTGTCGTACGACGGCTGCTGCTTGCCCGGCGCCCATTCGGCGGCCGGCCAGAAGCGGCTCGAGTCGGGCGTCAGCACCTCGTCGGCGAGCACGATCGTGCCGTCCGCGCGGGCGCCGAACTCGAACTTGGTGTCGGCCAGGATGATGCCGTGCTGCTCGGCCATCGTGTGCGCCCGCGCGTAGATGTCCAGCGTCAGGTCGCGCAGCCGGCCGGCGATCTCGGCACCGACGGTCGCCACCACCGCGTCGTACGAGACGTTCTCGTCGTGCTCGCCGAGCTCGGCCTTGGTCGCCGGGGTGAAGATCGGCGTGTCCAGGCGGGAACCCTCGACCAGGCCGGCCCGCAGCGGGATGCCGCAGACCTCTCCGGTCGCGACGTAGTCGAGCAGGCCGGAGCCGCTCAGGTAGCCCCGGGCGACGCACTCGACCGGGAACATCTCGAGCTTCTCGCAGACCACCGCACGACCGGCGACCTCGGCCGGGACCTCGGTCGAGATGATGTGGTTCGGTACGTCGAGCTGCTCGAACCACCACAGGCTCATCGCGGTGAGCACCTTGCCCTTGTCCGGGATCGGCGTCTCGAGGATCCAGTCGAACGCACTCATCCGGTCGCTCGCGACCATCAGCAGGTCACCGGACCCGAGCTCGTACAGGTCCCGGACCTTGCCCGAGTGCAGATGCTTGGCGCCAGGGATCTCAACAGCCTGCGGAAGAGTGGTCACACCCGGGATTCTCCCATCTCCCGCTTCCGCGCCAGCACCCCGGCCACCTTGCCGCCGAGCGTGAACACGCTGTCCCGTACGCCGCAGAGCACGCGACTGTCGAGCTGCCCGACGCGCCCGATCACCCGCGAGGTCCGGACGAGCTTGGTCGCGACCGGCCGCCGCTCGGCGTCGTACGCCGCCAGCGCGACCCCCACGTTCTCTCCGGTCCCGCCCGTCAGGTGTCGGGCCAACGCGGCGGCGTCTTCTATCGCCGTACAGGCTCCTCTTCCCAGGTTCGGCGTCATCGCGTGGGCGGCATCTCCCAGCAGCACGACATTGCCCTGCACGAACGGGACCAGCGGCAACGTCAGGTCGTAGATGTCGTTCTGCAGCACGGTTTCCGTGGCCTTCAACAACTGCGGGATCGGCTCGTGCCACTCACCGAAGCCCGTCCACACCTCCGCATCGGTCACCCCGGCCGGACGGTTCTCGGTCGCGTACCAGTAGTACCGCCCGTCGATCAGCCGAGCGAACCCGAACCGCCTGCCCCGCCCCCACGTCTCCCCACCGCCATCGTCCAGATCCACCTCGGCGATCCCCCTGTACGCCGCATAACCGGAGTACTTCGGCCCGCCGTACGCCGGATACAAAGCACCCCGTACGACGCTCCGCAGCCCATCCGCCGCGACCACGAGATCCGCGCGCAACTCCTCCCCGCCCGCCAGCACCGCACCGCCCTTGAACCCGTCGACCGTCACGCCGGTCCGCACGGTCACCCCCGACCCGAACCGGCTCGTGATCAGCTCGTGCAGCTGCGCGCGATGGATCATCACCGGCACCTCGACGCCCAGCGCCGAGGCCTTCACCACCCAGCGCCCGTCCGGCCGCCGCATCCCCGCCGGCGCGGACACCGCGGCCGCCTTCTCCACGCCCGTGACGCCGAGCTCGCCCAGCGCCTTCACCGCCGACGGCCAGACCGAGATCCCCGCACCGACCTCGCCTAACTCCGGCGCCCGTTCCAGCACGGTCACCTGCCACCCGGCCCGCTCGAGCCCGACCGCCGCCGACGCTCCCCCGATCCCTGCCCCCACCACGATTGCTGTCCTCATGGTTTCGACTCTACATCTGTAGAGGCCGGGCCGATAGGGTGTGCGACGTGCCGAAGAACCCACCCCGCGGAGACGACCGCCGCGCCGCGATCGCCGACGCCGCCATCCACCTGGTCGCCACCCGAGGCCTCCGAGGCCTCACCCACCGAGCCGTCGACACCGAAGCCGGCCTGCCGCCCGGTTCCACGTCGTACTACCTCCGCACTCGGGACGCCCTCCTGACGGCTTGCGTCACCCGCATGCTGGAACGCGACCTGGCCGCCCAACCTCCGGCAGACACTTCAAGCAGTCCCACCGAACTCATGAGCGCGATGGTCCTGCAGCTCACCCGTCACAGGCCGGAAGACCAGCTAGCGCGCTACGAGCTCTCGCTCGAAGCCAGTCGTCGACCCGAGCTCCTCGACGCGATCACCCAAGGCGGGCGCGTACTGCGCGAGCACCTCGCCGGGATCCTCGGGCACCTCGGCATTCGCGAGCCCGAGCAGGCCGCCTGGCCGTTCGCGGCGATGCTCGACGGGCTGATCTGGGACCGCGTCGCCGGCGCCGGGCGGACGCTGGCGGACGACGTGTTCGAGGCCGCCGTACGGCGTGCTGTCGGTGCGCTCCTGGCCGGGTTCAGCACCGACATGCCCTGAACTGCGGAGTCGCTGCTCCGTCCCTAATGTGGAAGTCACTGCCACTTTCCGCCCTGGGGGTCCTGGTGTCACTCGCCGAAGCGTTCGCTGCCATCACCACGTCGGAACGGCCGGCCCGCACCGACGTGATCCTGCGCCGGGCCGTCGTCCTCGGGGCGAGCATGGCCGGGCTGATGGCCGCGCGGGTGCTCAGCGACCACGCCGACGAAGTGCTCGTGATCGAGCGCGACGAGTCCGAGACCGGCGACGAGCCGCGGCCCGGCGTCCCGCAGGGCACGCAGGTCCACGCTCTCCTGCCGGCCGGTGCGGCGCAGCTCGACCGCTGGTTCCCCGGCTTCTACGCCGACGCCGTCGCCGAGGGTCTGGTCGAGCCGACGCCGGACCAGGCGTACACGTTCGTCAACGGCGTACGGCGGGTGACGCCGCCACCGCTGACCGAGATCCGGACGCTGATCAGCACCCGGCCGTTCCTCGAGTCGCGGGTGCGCCGGCGGACGCTGGCCCTGCCGAACGTCCGCCTGGTCCCCGGCCGTGCGGACGGCATCGGCTTCACGGGCGAGCGCGTGACGAGCGTGCAGTACGTGCCGGCGGTCACGGCCGACGCCGCGGGCCCGGCGGCCGCGGAGAAGATCCGCGTCGACGCCGATCTCGTGGTGGACGCGACCGGCCGGTCCAGCAAGCTGAGCGACTGGCTCGGCGCCGCGGGCTGGCCGGTGCCGGAGCTCACGCGGATGCCGATCAAGCTCAACTACGCCTCGGCTCTCTTCGAACGCAAGCCCGGCGAGATCCTCCTGTCGACCTCCCAGACCATGGCCGAACCAGGCCAGACCGCCCGCATGGGCGGCATCCTCCCGGTCGAACGCGACCGCTGGCTGGTGCTCGTCGCAGGGTTCGCCGACGACCGTCCGAGCCGCGAGGCCGAGGACTTCCAGCGGCGCTGCCGCGACGACTTCCCGTGGGTGTACTCGCACATCGTCGACAACAACCCGATGGTCGGCGACGTGATCACGTACCACCAGGCCGACAGTCGCCGCCGCGACTACGACGAGCTCGATCGCTTCCCGGCCGGGCTGATCGTGGCCGGCGACGCGGTCGCGTCGTTCAACCCGATCTACGGCCAGGGCATGACGTCCGCGACCCTGCACGCGTCCTGCTTGTCGGCGTACCTGCGCTCGAATCCCTCGCTGGACGAGCCCGCCTGGGAGTACCTGCGCCAGGTCCGCGTGGTGGTCGACGCCGCCTGGCAGATCTCGACCTTCGCCGACCTCGCGCTGCCGCACGTCAACGGACCTTTCCCGCGCGGCTACAAGCTGACCAAGTTCTTCACCGGACTGATCTTCAGTGCGTCCTTGTACGACGCCCGCCTGAACGACGACTTCGCCCGGGTGACCACGATGCTCGCGCACCCGAGCTCGCTGGCCCAGCCGAAGACGCTCGCACGAGCCCTGCGCGGACTGATCCCGCGCCCTGCTGTTGCTACAGCCGATCGGTGAGAACGATGAAGGTGAAATAGGCGACGCCTATCACCACGCCCACGTGACCGAGCAACGACAGGCCTGCGCCTGATCCCCAGGCGTCGGCCGCCTTGTCCTCGGAGTGTTTCCCACCACTCGGCAACCACCGGGCCAGCAGCAACAATCCGATGATCGCGAGCAACCACCAACCACCCAAGGCACCGAGGGCGATCTCACGGCGGGTGGTGACGAGGGCAACGACCCAGGCGAGTAACGTCAGCACACCGACCACCGTGTGCAGCCGCAGCAGCGCCGCCGAGTACCCGGCGACGCCGCTGGACCGATTGTGCTCACCCGCGCTCTCACCCCCGAGCCGGATCCGCGTCAGCAGTACGACGACAGCGCCCAGACCGGTCAGGAACCAGGTGACGTTCGACCATTCCACGAGTCGATCCTTACCCCACCTGGCCCCGCACTGAACCCGAAGCGTGTCGGTCCACTCCCCGGACAGTGGACCGACACCCTGCAGACCTGCCGCTCAGCTGGTCTGCGTCTGCCCCGGTTGCTGCTGCCCCGGGTCCTGCTGCGTCCCCTGCCCAGGCTGCACGGGGTTCTGCTGAGTCCCCTGCCCCTGCTGACTCGGATCCTGCTGCGTTCCCTGGCCCGGCAGCTGGTTACCGGGGAACTGGCGCATCCGCCCACCACCAGGCCCGCCGAACTGCGTCTGCTCGTTCCCGGCAGATCCGCTTCCCCAGGCGTGTCCGACCGCGGTACCACCCAGGAAGGCGAGCACGGCGAGGATCGATCCAGCACCGGCCAAGGCCAGCCCGCTGGGTGTCCTGGTCCCCCGGCCCTTGGACTCCGCCGCCTGCGGCGGCGAGGACGGGGGAAGGGGCGCACCCCGCCCCGCCTGCGCGGCCTGTGCTGCTTGGTACTGCTGTTCCGGCTGCGGCTGGTTGCCTGCGGCCCACGGGGGGACCGGGTTGTTCTGGCTCATGGTCATGCTCCGTTGCTCGTGAGGTCGTAGACGGTGGTGCTGCCGATGGTCTGGGACTGGAAGTTCTGCTCGACCCAGGTGGAGATGTCGCTCGAGGTGCCGCCGCGGCCGCCGCCGAAGCCCCCGCCGCCGGAGCCGACGAAGTAGTGGACCTTGCCCTGAGCAACTAGCTGCTGGAACTCCGCGAGCGACGGCGCCGGATCCGTCCCGTTGAACCCACCGATCGCCATCACCGGAACCTCCGAAGCGATCTGCACCGGCGCGGCACCGTTAGCGGTGACGGCTGCCGCCGCCCAGGTGTAGCCGTTCGCGCCCTGCTGCAAGAAGGTGACCAGCTCGCTGGAGACTCCGCTGGTACCGCCGCCTCCGAGGAAACCGCCGCCCATGCCGCCGCCGCGAGTCGTGCTGCCCGGAGCACCGTTCGCCGTACCGGCTTGTCCACCGGGCGGACCGCCCATCCCGCCGCCGCGCCCGCCGAAGCCGCCTGCACCAGCAGGCCCGGCCGACGGCAGCGCCCCGGCGTGCGCCTCGCTGATCGTCGACACCGAGTACGCCGTAGGCCCGGCCAGTGCCGTCAGCACCAGCAACACCCCGGCAAACACTCCAGCCCGCCGACCCGTCGTATGACGCAACTCCAACTCCGGCAGCACCATCACCGCCCCAGCAGCCGCGACCCCGACAAGCAACACCATCCACCGCAACCACGGCACGTAGTCCGCCGCCGACGACAGCAACGAGAAGCTCCACCCAGCGGTCAGCAACACCCCACCCGCGAGCACCACCCGCGGCAACCACTCGGACCGCCGCCGCCACAACACCATCGAAGCTCCACCGATCAGCGCCCCGATGGCCGGCGCCAGCGCCACCATGTAGTAGCTGTGGATGATCCCCTGCATGTAGCTGAAGACCAGCCCGGTGACCACCAACCACCCACCCCACAGGATCGCGAACGCCCGCGTCCGATCCGTCCGCGCCGACCGCCCGGCCGCAACCACCAGTACCACCGTCGCAATCAATGCCGCAGGCAACAACCACGCGATCTGCCCGGCGAACTCCCCACCGAACAACCGCTGCAACCCGGTAGCCCCACCCCACCCGGGGTTACCGGTCCCGCCGCCGACAGACCCGGCTTCGTCACCGGTCAGTCGACCAAGACCGTTGTAGCCCAGAGTCAGTTCGAGAATGCTGTTCGTCTGCGACCCACCGACGTACGGTCGCGCCGAAGCCGGCAACAGTTCCACGATCGCGATCCACCACCCCGCCCCGACGATCATCGCGCCGAGCGCAACGAGGCTGTGGACGATCCTCTTCCCGAGCGCAGGCCGGCCGGCGATCAGATACGCCACCCCGAACGCCGGCAGCACCAGAAAAGCCTGCAGCATCTTCGTCAGGAACCCGAACCCGACCAACAACCCGGCCAGCGCCATCCAGCGCCCCGCGAACCGCTCCGAGTCGATCGCTCGCGTCACCGCCCACGCGCCGACGACGAGCAGCAGCACCAGCAACGCGTCCGGGTTGTTGAACCGGAACATCAGCACGGCGACCGGCGTCAGCGCCAGGATCGCGCCCGCCAGCAACGCCGCGTTGGCCGAGAACCACCGGCGTACGGCGACGTAGACGAACCCGACGCTCGCCACGCCCATCAACGCCTGCGGGATCAGCATGCTCCAGACCCCGAACCCGAAGATCCGGCCCGACAGGCCCATCACCCACAGCGACGCCGGCGTCTTGTCGACGGTGATGAAGCTGGAGGAGTCGAACGACCCGAAGAACCAGGCCTTCCAGCTCGTCGACCCGGCCTGGACCGCGGCCGCGTAGTACTCGTTGGCGTACCCGTTCTTCGACAGGCCCCACAGGTAGGCGACAGCCGTCAGCACCAGCAGTCCGCCGTACAGGGCCTTGTCGCGGGTGATCGCGAAGGACGCCGCGAGCGCGCGGGGTCTCGCGGCGCGCGTCGGTGGTGAGGAGGTCGTCGGTTCGGTCAGGGTGCTCATCAGTTGCTCCGGCTGTGCTCGAGGATTTCCAAGGTGGGCAGGGCGGGTGCTTCGTCGTCGAAGACCCAGCTCTGGAAGAGGCTGAAGCGGACGACCGTGGCCGCCAGGTTGGCGATCGTCAGCACGGTGACCTCGACCGCAGTGGCCGGTACGGCGACCGCCGTGTGCAGCAGCCACAGCGACGAGGCGGTGAGGCTCCAGCCGATGAAGAAGGTGACGAGGCCGCGCAACTGGTGCCGGCCTCGGTTCTCGATGCCGCGGACGCCGAAGGTGATCCGGCGGTTCAGGGCGGTGTTGCCGACGGCTGTCACCAGCAGGGCTACGAGGTTCGCGGCCTGGGCCGGCATCGTGTGCCGCAGCAGCAGGTACAGCAGCGCGTAGGCGATCGTGCTCAGTACGCCGACGCCTGCGAACCGCAGCACGCGCGCCGCCAACGCCGTACGAGGGTCAGCGATCGCCGGGCGCCCGAAGGCCTGCCTCACGGGCTCGAGCGGCAACCGCCCGACCGTCCGGTGCAGCCGCGCGATCCCCCGGAGGTCGTCGGCCACCGTCTGCGCGATCGCGACCCGCGAGTCCAGGTCGTCGACCCAATCGACGGGCACCTCGTGGATCCGCAGCCCGGCCCGCTCGGCCAGGACCAGCAGCTCGGTGTCGAAGAACCAGCTCGTGTCCTCGACCAGCGGCAACAGCTCCGCCGCGACGTCGGCCCGGATCGCCTTGAACCCGCACTGCGCGTCCGAGAACCGCGTCCCGAGCGTTGCCCTGAGCAACAGGTTGTAGCCGCGCGAGATCAGTTCGCGTTTGGGCCGCCGGACGACGCGCGAGCCGCGCGCCAGCCGGGTCCCGATCGCGACGTCGCTGTGGCCGGCCACCAGCGGCGCGACCAGCGGGAGCAGCGCGTTCAGGTTCGTCGACAGGTCGACGTCCATGTACGCCAGCACGTCGGCCGAGCTGCTCGACCAGACCTGCTTCAGCGCCCGCCCGCGGCCCGGCTGCTCGATCCGGACGATCCGTACGCCGGGCAGCTCGGTGGCGAGCAGCGTGCCGATCTCGAAGGTGGCGTCGGTGCTCCCGTTGTCGGCGATGCAGACCTCGGCCGGGAAGGGGCAGGCGGTGTCCAGGAAGTCCCGGAGCCGCCGGATGTTCGGGCCGAGGTCGTACTCCTCATTGCGAACGGGTACGACGATCTCGACCCGCGGATGACCTGAGTTCTGCATGTCACCCAGGCTGTCGGGCCAACCTGTGCCGATCCCTGCGCGCGGCTGGGAGTTCCCTGGGAGTGCTTACGCCGTCCGGCGAAGCCAGAGCAGGCCAAGGATCGGCAGCACCAACGGGACGAACCCGTAGCCCTGGCCGAAGTGCGACCAGACGGTCGCGTCCGGGAAGTCGTCGGGGACGGCGTAGCTGAACGCGCCGATGCCGACGACGCCGATCAGCTCGATCACGATCGCGACCGTGGCGACGCGGCGGGACAGGTGCGTGGCCTTGGCCAGCATGAACGTCGCCAGGACGTAGATCACCGCGGCGAGCGCCGACAGCAGGTACGCGATCGGGGCGCGGTCGAACTGGTTGACGATCTGGAAGACCGCCCGGGCGGACGCCGCCAGCGCGAACACGCCGTACACGAGGATCAGGATGCGTCCCGGGCCGTGACGGGTGGCTTCCGGTTCGCCCATCTCAGGCGGTCCAGATCTCGTGCATGCGCAGCTCCAGCACCGGGATCACGAAGCACGCGACCGCCAGCGCGCCGGCACCCCAGCGGCTGCTCTCCGCCAGCGCCCACAGCGCGCCGAGCGGCAGGATCAGCAGCGCGCCGACCAGGTACCCGAAGAAGAACCCGGCGGACACGTCCCGCTCGGTCCCCGCGAACTGCACGATCCCGACCACGAGCTGCGCGACGAGCACGACCTCGACCACGCCCAGGACCGCGAGCAGCGTCCAGTTGATCCGGCGGTCCAGGCCTGCGAGCACGATCGCGAAGACCATCGCGGCGAGGGACAACCCGACGAGCGTCCAGGTGAGCGGTGCGTACACGAGCTAGAGGATGTCACCCGGCGCGTACGCCGCCGCCTCGGGGTAGCGCTTGGCGAGCTGGTCGATCTTGGCGACGACCGCGTCCACCTGGGCGACGGCCGCGCCGGTGAAGGTGAGCGGCTCGCCGACGATGCCGACGATCTGCTCCTCGGTCAGCCCGAGCCGGCCGTCGGTGCCGAGGCGGTGGAACAGGTCGTTCGCGGCCAGGCCCTTGCGCAGGTCGAGCGCGGTGGCGACGGCGTGCTCCTTGATCACCTCGTGCGCGGTCTCCCGGCCGACACCGTTCTTCACCGCGGCCATCAGGATCTTGGTCGAGGTCAGGAACGGCAGGTACCGCTCCAGCTCGCGGTCCACGACCGCCGGGTAGACGCCGAACTCGGCCAGCACGGTCAGGAATGTCTCGAACAGCCCGTCCAGCGCGAAGAACGCGTCCGGCAGCGCGACCCGCCGTACGACGGAGCAGAAGACGTCGCCCTCGTTCCACTGGTTGCCGGCCAGCTCACCGGCCATCGACGCGTAGCCGCGCAGGATCACCGCGAGGCCGTTGACGCGCTCGCAGGAGCGCGTGTTCATCTTGTGCGGCATCGCGGACGAGCCGACCTGCCCCTCCTTGAAGCCCTCGGTGACCAGCTCGTGCCCGGCCATCAGCCGGATCGTGGTCGCCAGGCTCGACGGCCCGGACGCCAGCTGGACGAGCGCGGTGACCACCTCGTAGTCGAGGGAGCGCGGGTAGACCTGGCCGACGCTCGTGAGCGTACGGCGGAAGCCCAGGTGCTGCGCGACCTCCGACTCGAGCCCGGCGAGCAGCTTGTCCTGGCCGCTGAACAGGTCGAGCATGTCCTGCGACGTACCGACCGGGCCCTTGATGCCGCGCAGCGGGTACCGGTCGATCAGCTCCTCCAGCCGCGCGATCGCGACCAGCAGCTCGTCGGCGGCCGAGGCGAACCGCTTGCCCAGCGTCGTCGCCTGGGCCGCGACGTTGTGCGAGCGGCCGGTCATCACCAGCGCGGCGTGCTCGGCGGCCTTCTGGCCGAGCTGGACCGCCGTGGCGACCGCGCGGTCCCGGACCAGCTCCAGCCCGGCCCGGATCTGCAGTTGCTCGACGTTCTCGGTCAGGTCGCGCGACGTCATGCCCTTGTGGATGTGCTCGTGCCCGGCGAGCGCGTTGAACTCCTCGATCCGGGCCTTCACGTCGTGCCGCGTCACCCGCTCACGCTCCGCGATCGACTCCAGGTCGACCTGGTCCAGCACCCGGTGGTAGTCCTCCAGGACGCCGTCCGGGACGTCGACGCCGTACTCCTTCTGCGCGCTCAGCACCGCCAGCCACAGCTGCCGCTCGAGCACGATCTTGTGCTCCGGCGACCACAGCTGAGCCATCGACAGGCTGGCGTAACGCGCGGCGAGAACGTTCGGGATCCGGGGCTTGCTGGAGTTCGGCACGGCCCCATTCTCCCTGGTCGGGCGAAGCGCGCCGTACGGGGTCTCAGCGCAGCGCGGCCCGGAGGTCGGCGCCGATCAGCTCGACCGCGCGCCGGCCGGCCGACAGGACGGCCGGGAAGTTGAGGAACGCGTGCATGGTGCCGGCGTACTCGACGAGCTTTGCCGGTACGCCGGCCTGGGCCAGCCGCGTCGCGTACCCGCGGGCGTCGTCGCGGAGCGGATCCCGCCCGGCGGCGAGGATCAGCGCCGGGGGCAGGCCGCTGAGGTCGGTCGCTCGGAGCGGCACCGCGGCTGGAGGAAGGCGGCGGCCGAGCCCACGCCGCTCGTCGCCGAGTTCCTGCGGCGGGAAGTAGACCTCATCGGCCCAGCTCGGCGCCGTACTCAGGAAGACAGCATCAAACAGCCGCGACGACTCGGTGTGCTGATCGAAATCCAGACTCGGGTAGCAGAGCACCTGCCGCTCGGGCATCGGCAGTCCGCGCTCGGCCGCGACCAGGCAGGCTCCGGCCGCCAACGCCGCGCCCGCACTCTGACCGCCGACGAGAACGCGACCATACTCCTCACGCAACCAGGCCAAGGTGTCGACAACATCCTCAAGCCCTGCTGGATAAGGGTTTTCGGGCGCCAACCGGTAGTTGAGCGACACCACGGCGACGTTCCCGTGGACGGCGATCCCGGACGCGGCGTACTCGATGTCCCGCAGATCCCCGCCGACGAACCCGCCACCGTGCAACCACAGCAGCACCGGCCGCGGCTCGTCCGTCTCCGGCCGGTAGAGCCGCGCGGCGAGGGTCCGTCCGGGCAGCTCCACCTGAAGATCGGTCACCCGCACCGCTGGATGGATGACCCCGGCGAGCTCAGGATCAGGCAGTTCCTCGCGGTCCTGCAGCAGGGCCTTGTACGGGTCTTCCTCTGGCGTTCCTGTGAGCCGGGCCAGCAGCGCGTCGGTCTCGGCCGCGAACCGCGGATCCTCGATCACCTCACCCCCACTGCCGAGGTGCTTGCCGACATGCCCGTACGGCGTACCGCCCGGCGGCGACGCGGCGTACTCGGCCAGTGCACCGACGCTCCCGGCGAATGCCCCTCCGGCGGCCTGCCCCTGCCACGCGGCCTCGTCGTACGCGGTGATCTCGGCGACCAGCGCGTCGACGACGGATGCAAGCCGCTCGATCAACAGCCCCGACGGCAGATGCCGCGCCGCCTCCACGCCGCCGGCGTTGAGCGCGCTCCCGAGCTCCGCCGTCTCCCACCGCGGATCAACACTCCAGTGCGGCCGCCCCGCCGCCGACTCCCGCAGGACCGCGAGCGTGATCTCGTCCCACATCAGAATGTGACCGACCAGGTCGTGCAGTGAGTCGCAGAAGTGCCCGAGCGGCCCGTCGGCCACGCCGTACGGCGCCCGAAGCCGCTCGTCCGGCAGACCGGTGACGAGATCGAGCAGACGCTGCCGGTCGGACCGGATCAGCCGAGCAGCCTCAGCTGCTGAAGTTGTCGGTGTACGCATGAGCTCAGTCGAACAGCCCGTACGCCGAGAGCCCGGTGGATTGACGACGTTGCGCAATCCACCGGTCGATCAGACGGTGATCTCGCCCCGGGCTGCCTTGAGGGCGATGTCCGTGCGGTGCTGCGAGCCCTTGATCCGGATCTGGCCGACTCCGGCGTACGCGCGCTGCCGCGCCTCGTCGAGGTCCTTGCCTGTCGCGCTGACGGCGAGGACGCGCCCACCGGCGGTGACGAGCTCGTCGCCGTCCTGGCTCGTGCCCGCGTGGAACACCCGGACGTTGCCCGCCTCGGCCTGGTCGATCCCGGCGATCGGGTCGCCGCTGCGCGGCTTGGCCGGGTACTTCTTCGCCGCGACGACCACCGCGACCGCGGAGCCGTTCTTCCACGCCAGCGGCTCGGCGTCGGCCAGCTTGCCAGTCGCGGCGGCGTACAGCACGCCACCGAGCGGCGTCTTCAACAGCGGCAGCAACGCCTGCGTCTCCGGGTCGCCGAAGCGGCAGTTGAACTCGATCACGCGTACGCCGCGGCTGGTCAGCGCCAACCCGGCGTACAGGAGCCCGCTGAACGGCGTACCGCGACGGCGCATCTCGTCGACGGTCGGCTGGAGCACCTTCTCGGTGATCTCCTCGACCAGCTTGTCCGGGGCCCAGGGCAACGGTGTGTACGCGCCCATGCCGCCCGTGTTCGGACCTTCGTCGTTGTCGCCGAGCCGCTTGAAGTCCTGGGCCGGCTGCATCGGCAGCACCGTCGTCCCGTCGGTGATCGCGAACAGCGACACCTCCGGACCGTCGAGGAACTCCTCGATCAGCACCTGCCCGCACTCGGCCGCGTGCGCCAGCGCCTCCTCGCGGTCCGAGGTCACCACCACACCCTTGCCGGCGGCAAGCGCATCGTCCTTCACGACGTACGGCGGACCGAACGCGTCGATCGCCTCCGCGGCCTGCTCCTGCGTCGTACAGACGTACGCGCGGCCGGTCGGCACGCTCGCGGCGGCCATCACGTCCTTCGCGAACGCCTTCGACCCCTCGAGCTGCGCCGCGTCCTTGGACGGCCCGAAGACCGCGATCCCGGCCGCGCGGAGCGGATCGGCGAGACCGGCCACCAGCGGGACCTCGGGCCCGACGACGACCAGATCGGTGCCGAACTCGCGCGCCAGCGCGACGACCGCGTCGTGGTCCGAGATGTCCACCGGTCGGCAAACGATCGTTTGCCCGTCGTACGCCGGTTGCAACACCGCGATGCCAGGGTTGCCCGGGGCCGCCACCACCTGCGCGACGTCGGGATCCTGACTCAGCGCCCAGACGAGTGCGTGCTCACGGCCGCCAGAGCCGATGACTAGAACCTTCACGGGCCATGAGCCTAATGCACCCCGGCGGGTACTGGGGTCGGTCGGCCCTGGGCGGTGTAAGACTGCGCGTTACTGGAGGTACTGGATTGACTACTAGTTCGGCACCGGCGCCCCTGCGCCGCCGCCCCACCCCTGCGTCCCTGTTGTCCTGGCTGATGCTGGCGCCCTGCATCGTGATCTTCGCGCTGTTCATCGTCTGGCCGCTGGGCAAATCGGTCTCGCTGTCCCTGCACGGCTCCGACCTGTTCGGCCGCCCGGACGCCTTCGTCGGGCTGCAGCACTACCGCGACATGCTCGGCTCGGCGGAGTTCCGGCACATCCTGTGGGTGACCTTCGCCTTCGTGCTGCTGACCGTGATCCCCGGCGTGCTCGGCGGGCTCGCGATCGTGCTGCTGCTCGAGGAGCACATCAAGGGGATCCGGATCTTCCGGACCGCCTTCGCGCTGCCGTTCGCGTTCTCGGTGGCCAGCGCGTCGGTCATCTTCGCCACCATCTACAACCCCGCGATCGGGCTGGCCAACGGCATGCTCGGCAAGTTCGGGGTCGACCGGATCGGCTGGCTGACCGACCCGTCCTGGGCGCTGATCAGCGTCGCGATCACCACCGTCTGGATGAGCATCGGCTACAACGTGCTCGTGCTGTCGGCCGGGATCGGCGCGATCCCGCAGGAGATCAACGAGGCGGCCACGCTCGACGGCGCCGGTGGCTGGCGCGCGTCGCGGTTCATCACCGTGCCGCTGCTCGGCCCGCAGCTGTTCTTCCTGGTGGTGATCTCGACCATCCAGTCGCTGCAGGGCTTCGGCCAGATCAAGATCCTCACCCCCGAGGGCGGCCCGGAGCAGTCGACCAAGACGCTCGTGTACTCGATCTACCACACCGCGTTCGCGAACAACGCGAGCGACTTCGGCGCCGCGTCGGCGCAGGCGATCGTGCTGTTCGTGATCCTGCTCGCCTGCACCGCGATCCAGTTCGGCGTCCTCGAGAGGCGGGTGCACTACAAGTGAGGAACCTGACCGTCGGACGGCTCGTCACGTACGCCGTACTGATCATCGCCGCCCTGGCCGTGATCTTCCCGGTGTACTACGTGATCGCCGGCTCGATCATGTCGCCCGGCCAGATCTCGTCGTACCCGCCGGATCTGTTCCCGCACGGGATCTTCACCGGCAACTACGAGGGCGCGTCGTCGTCCGGGACCCCGATCGGCCGGCAGTACCTGAACTCGATCCTGCAGACCTCGATCATCACGCTGTCGCAGCTGATCACCAGCGTGCTGGCGGCGTACGCGTTCGTCTTCATGAAGATGTGGGGCCGGACCGTGCTGTTCGGGCTCTTCCTGGCGACGCTGATGGTGCCGTGGGAGTCGATCGTGCTGCCGAACTACCTGACCATCACCAGCTGGCAGCTCGGCGGCGAGCGGTTGACCGCCTCGTACGCCGGGACGATGATCGCCCTGGTGCTGCCGTTCCTGGCCAACGCCTTCGGGGTGTTCCTGCTGCGGCAGTCGTTCCTGCAGTTCCCGGTCGAGCTGCGGGACGCGGCGACGATCGACGGGGCCGGGCACTGGCGGTTCCTGAGCCGGATCCTGGTCCCGCTGAACAAGCCGGCCCTGATGGCGGTCGGGCTGTACGTCTTCCTGGCCGCCTGGAACCAGTTCTTCTGGCCGCTGCTGATCGGCGACTCGGCCGACCGCCGGACGCTGCAGATCGGCATCAGCCAGCTGAACGACGCCGAAGCCGCCGACCCGGGCCTGATCCTGGCCGGCGTCACCCTGTCCATCCTGCCCACCCTGGCCATCGTGATCTTCGGCCAGCGCTTCATCGTCCGCGGGCTGACCGCGGGCGCGATCCGTTAGTAGAGAGAGGTCTTGAGCATGCGATCAGTCCGACAACGGCGTACGGCGACCGCGGCGTCCCTGCTGGCGGTGCTCGCCCTGGTGGCGGCCGGCTGCGGGGGCAGTGACTCCGGCGACGGCGACGCCGCCGGCGGGCAGGACGCGCCCGACGCGAGCGCGCTGGAGAACGCGACCGGCGTCACCAAGGTGACGTTCTGGCACGGTATGAAGGGCGCCAACGGCGAGGCCGTCGACAAGCTGGTGAAGGCGTTCAACGCCCAGCACACCGGCAAGATCGAGGTCACCCCGGTCTACCAGGGCGACTACGACGAGACGATCACCAAGTACAAGACGTCGGTACAGCAGGGCAGCACGCCGTCCGTCGTACAGATCTACGACATCGGTTCGCGGTTCATGATCGACTCCAAGCAGACCGTGCCGATCCAGTCGTTCGCGGACAAGGACGGCTACACGCTGGACTCGATCGAGCCGAACATCGCGAACTACTACTCGATCGACAACAAGCTGAACTCGATGCCGTTCAACACGTCGATGCCGCTGCTCTACATCAACAAGGAAGCCTTCGTAAAGGCCGGTCTCGACCCGGCCAAGCCGCCGGCGAACCTCGACGAGATCATGGAGGCCGCGAAGAAGCTGACCGTCAAGCAGGGCGGCAAGACGGTCCAGTACGGCTTCAACGCGGCGATCTACGGCTGGTTCGTCGAGCAGCTGATCGCGCAGTCCGGTACGACGTACTGCGACAACGAGAACGGCCGCAAGGACCTCGCGACGCAGGTGAACTTCGCCGACGAGCAGGGCGTCAAGGTCGCGACCTGGTACCAGCAGATGGTCAAGCAGGGCCTGATGCCGAACACCGGCAAGAAGACCGACGACGCGCAGGCCGTGTTCAAGTCCGGCACGTCGGCGATGCACCTGGAGTCCACCGGCTCGCTGCGCGGCTACCTGGACGCCGCCAAGGGCAAGTTCACCGTGATGACCGCGCCGTTCCCGAAGCTGTCCGCCGACAGCACCGGCGGCCCGATCATCGGCGGCGCCTCCCTGTGGGTCGACGGCCCCGGCCACTCCGACGCCGAGAAGCGCGCCTCGTGGGAGTTCGTGAAGTTCGCGTCGTCCCCTGAGCAGCAGGCGGCGTGGCACACCGGCACCGGCTACTTCCCGATCAACTCCAAGGCCCTCGACCTCCCCGAGGACAAGGCGTGGGTCGCGCAGTACCCGCAGTTCACCACCGCCATCACCCAGCTCCACAACACCAAGCCGTCGAACCCGTCGTCCGGCTGCATCCTGGGCGTCATGCCCCAGGCCCGCAAGGCCTCCGAAGACGGCCTCGAAAAGGCAGTCCTCGGCACCGACCCGGCCACCGCGATGAAGGCGGCAGCCGAGTCCATCAAGCCCCAGATCGACCAGTACAACAAGACCGTCAAGAAGTAGTCATCGGTCGAAGCGGCCGGTTCCCCGCGGGGGACCGGCCGCTTCGTCTTTCCTACACCTGATCAGCAGGCCAGACAGCCCACTCGACACCGTCCGGCCGCTCCCCACCGCTCATCAGAAACTGCTTCGCCGCAGCAACCAGAACGTCCAGCTCGAGCTCCGAGTCCAGCGGGAACCCCTCGAGGTTCTCCATGTGGTTGTAGAGCGCCCCTTCGTCCCGTCGGCTCTCGACGCCAACGGCGTACCAGGACTCCATCCCGCTGGTGTACCTGAGCCCGCCGACCTTCCCCTCGCCGTACACCGCGATCCGCAACGAGTGATCCGGAAACCCCTGCTCTGTCAGGGTCCGCTGATCGACGTACACCGCAGCCACCGAGTTGAACGGATCAGCCGCCAGAGCCTCGACCAAGGCATCGACATCGTCGACCGTCTCGATCATCACCGGGGCCTCGCCGTGCCCGTGCCTGAAATAGGCCTTCGCGGTGTAGGTCATCTCATGCCTTTCCTTCAAAGGTGATCCGCTGACCGGCGGCAGGCAGCAACCACTCGCCGCTCAGGTGTTTCTACAGCCTGTCCTGCACGGGTGAGGGTTCTGGGGTGATGCCCAGTCGGTGTTGTTCGGCTTGGACCACTCGGTCTTGGAGGGGGCGGGAGTTGTCGGCGAGGTGGTTGAGGGTGTCTACGGCTCGGGGGTCCAGGGTTTTGGCTTCGCTTTGGCGGGCGTACTCGTCGAAGAGGAGGCGCTTGTTCTCCTGGACTTCCCGGATGCGTTCGTCGACGGTGTCCTTGGCCAGGAGGCGGTGGACCTGGACTGTGCGGATCTGGCCCATGCGGTGGGCTCTGGCGATGGCCTGGTCCTCGGTGCTGGGTTTCCACTGGGGTTCGGCGAGGATGACGACCGACGCGGCCTGGACGTTGAGGCCGACGCCGCCGGCCTCGATCTGGCTGAGGAGTACGGCGTGGCCGGGGGTGGTGGTGAAGGTGTCGATGAGGCGTTGGCGTTCGGCGGGCGGTACGGCGCCTCGGATCGAACCGGCGGTGGGAGCGACGGATTGCTGGATCCGGTCGAGGACGCTGAGGAAGAACGAGAAGATGATGACTTTGCGGCCGTCCTCGCGGGCTTCTTCGACGATTTCGGCGATGCGTTCCAGCTTGGCGGAGTCGGAGGTTTCGAAGGCCGACTGGCGCATCCGCATCAGGTTGCCGGAGCGTACGGCGGCGACGTACGCCGCCTGGTCGGCGGCACCCGGCAGGACCCAGTCGTCGATCTCGATCTTCTCGGGGAGCTCGGTGAGGACGTCTTCCTGGTTCCGGCGGAGGTAGACCGGCGCCACCGCGCGGCGGAACTGCTTGGCCCCGGCAACGGCATCTGTTGCCTTGAGCCCCTTTGCGGTCAGCGGCTGGAGGTAGCGGACCAGCGTCCGAAACTCCTCGACCCGGTTCTCCATCGGCGTACCGGTCAAAAAGACCACCCGCTGGGCAGTGTCGACGGCTGTGACGACGACCTTCGAGCGGCGGGCCTTCGGGTTCTTGACGTAGTGGGCCTCGTCGACGATCAGCAGCGCGACCTCGCTGCCCACCACGGTCTTGAGGCTGCCCAGAGTCCCGAAGGTCGTCACCGCCACACCACCGTCGCGCAACCACCGCGCGGCCACGCCGTCACGCCCCGCACCGTGCAGGTTGTGCGCCTGCAACTGCGTGTGTTTGGCGATCTCGTTCAGCCAGTTCATCTGCACACTCGCCGGACACACCACCAGGAACCGCTGCTGTCCACGCGCCGCCAGATGCGCCGCCGCAGCCAACGCCTGGATCGTCTTGCCCAGCCCCATCTCGTCCCCGAGGATCGACCGCTCCTGGTGGATCAGGTACTGCGCACCGAACACCTGATACCCCCGCAACGTCGACCTGATCAGCGACGTGTCCAGCGGCACCGCCGTGATCCGCTGCCGCAGCTCCTCCGGGATGAACCCCCGCGCCGCCTCGTCCTCGACCGCCACCTCGCCGACCGTCGAGAGGATCGCGTGGTACGACGCCGCGTCCGCGGCGTACTCGCTCCACAAGTCGCCCTCGGCAACAACCGAGGCATGCCGAGCCAGTTCCCCTTCCAGCCAGGCCGTCCGGGGATTCGCGTCGAGCACCTCGAGCCGGCTCAACGCCTCCAGCGCCGCTCGCTTCCTCGCCCGCCCGGTCAGCCACAACCGCAGCCGCCCCCGCGCCGGCCCCGCCGCCTCCAGCAACGACGACGCCGTACTCGCCATCTCCCGCGCCGGCCCGATCAGCTCCGCCGCCGCGGCATCAGCACGCCGTACGGCGGCCAACGTCGCCAGCAACTTCTCCTGCTGAGCATCCGGGTGGTCCGGCGAGAACCGGAACCGCGAGGCCCCCGAAACATCCGAGACCACGGTCCGCACCGCGGCCCCGATCTTCGCGGCCGTCTTCGGCCCGATCCCCGGCAGCGCGACGAGCTCCTCGTCGGACACCCCGACCAGCCGCCCGATCGTCGCGTACCGAGCCTCCTCCAGTACGCCGACGAACCGCGCCCCCACGACCTCCTGCAGCGACGAGACCGGCAGCCCGTCCAGCTCGCTCTGCACCTGCCGCCGAGTCAGCGACCGCAACTGATCCCGAGCCTGCGCCCGCAACGCACCCGGGCGCTCGACCAACTCCTCCGCCCGAGCCTGCAGCGCCGAGATCCGCTCGATCAGCCGCCGCGCCGGCTTCCCGACGACACTCGACCGCATCCGATCGATGTCCGGCGACTCGCTCACCACCCCAGTCTCGACGGACCGGGTCAGTAGTGCCAGTAGTACCGGCCGTCGGCGTTCCAGTTGACCGGGACGGTGGTGCGGTTCGTGAATGCCATCCCCAGGCCGCGGGCGAGCTCCAAAGACCTCGAGAGCTGGAGCGAGTACGGGTGGTTGTTGTCGTCCCACCACTGCTCGACCTGGGTGATGCAGGTCTGGCCGGTGAACGTCGGGTTCGAGCAGGGATGCGGCGGCAGCCACTTCTGGAGGTGGCGGAAGTTCACGGTCGTCGAGCCGTTCGGCGGCTTGATCGTGCCGGTCGCGTCGAGGCAGTAGCCGGCCGCGGGGATCGTCCACTTCACGTAGTGCTGACGCCCGCCCGCCGACGGCAGCGGCTTCATCCCGGTGCAGGTCGCGGTCCCCACCGATTCGGAGGTGACCCGCTGGATCTGGGTCAGCGGCCGCCCGGCGCCGTCGTTGTAGCCGTCGAGCAGGACCCAGTCGCCGTCGCGGAGGAAGCGCTCGGCCGACTTCGGCGGCCACGCCTTCGGGTCACCCCAGGAGATGTCCGACGAAACAGCAGACAGCGGCGTCCAGGCCCACTGGCCGGCCGCCGTACCGCCGGCCCAGTACTGCCCGGCGGACCGCTCGAACATCAGCGAGTACTGACCGTAGTTCTCGGCAGCGGCCTCGGCCGTGGGTGCGCCGGAGACGAGCACGACCGCTGCGAGCAGGGCGACGAGTTTCTTCCGCATGAACACCGACAGTAATCCTGTTCAGGATCACCGGGGCAACGCTAGGGTCCAGGAAACGTCCGATCTGAGGAGCTGAGATGCCGGATCCCGTGAGCCACACCCTCGACGTCCCCGGGGCCGTCCTGACGTACGACGTCCGCGGCGATCTCGCCGATCGCACCCAGCCGGTGCTGCTGCTGATCGGTTCCCCGATGGGCGCGAGCGGGTTCCCGACGCTGGCGTCGTACTTCCAGGACCGGACCGTCGTGACCTATGACCCACGCGGCGTCGAGCGGAGCACGCGCACCGACGGCGCCGGCGAACTGTCGCCGGACCAGCACGCCGCGGACCTGGCCGCGCTGATCGAGACGCTCGACGTGGGCCCGGTCGACGTGTTCGCGAGCAGTGGCGGCGCCGTCAACGCGCTGGCGCTCGTCGCGCAGCGGCCTGACCTCGTACGCCGGGTCGTCGCGCACGAGCCGCCGCTGGCCGGGCTGATCGCCGACTCCGAGTACGCGCTGGCCGCGACCGAGGACATCTACGAGACCTACCAGCGCGAGGGCATGGGCAAGGCGATGGCCAAGTTCATCGCGATCACGAGCTTCGAGGGCGAGTTCACCGCCGACTACCTGAAGCAGCCCGCGCCGGACCCGGCGATGTTCGGCCTGCCGAGCGAGGACGACGGCAACCGCGACGACTCGCTGCTCGGGCAGAACCTGCGCGGCTGTACGTCGTACCAGCCGGACGTGGACGCGCTCGGCAAGGCGACCGACCGGCTCGTGATCGCGGTCGGTGAGGAGTCGGGCACGCAACTGGCCCGCCGGGGCGGCGAGGCGATCGCAGCGCAGCTTGGGATCACGCCGGTGGCGTTCCCGTCCAACCACGGCGGTTTCCTCGGCGACGAGTACGGCGGAGGCATGGCGGGACAGCCCGAGGCCTTCGCCGGGAAGCTCCGCGACGTCCTGGACGCCTGAGCCCGGATCTGCACCACTCACCAACCACCCGCCGCCACGCCCGGCCAGGCGTGGCTGCGGCTCCGGAAACGTCCCAAGTCGGGGTTGGTGAGTGGTGCACGTCCGGCGATCTGCTTAGCTGGTGACATGACTGACAAGCCTGAGATCGACTTTCCGGACGGCCCGCCGCCGGCGGATCTGGAGATCACCGACATCACCGAGGGCGACGGCGACGAGGCCAAGGCCGGTTCCCGCGTCAACGTGCACTACGTGGGCGTGGCCCACTCCACCGGCGAGGAGTTCGACGCCTCGTACAACCGGGGCGCGCCGCTGGCCTTCCAGCTCGGCGTCGGCCAGGTCATCCAGGGCTGGGACACCGGCGTCCAGGGCATGAAGGTCGGTGGCCGCCGCAAGCTGGTCATCCCGCCGCACCTGGGCTACGGCGACCGCGGCGCGGGCAACGCGATCAAGCCCGGCGAGACCCTGATCTTCGTCGTCGACCTGATCAGCGTCAGCTGACCTACTGCTCACAAGCCCCCGGGTGCGTCACAATCGACGCACCCGGGGGCTTTCTGCGTAGTCCTACCGATTCGCCCAGCCGCCCGGAGAAGTTTCACTGGGAGGCATGACGACGATGGTTGCCACCTCTGTCCCGACGACCCGGACCGCCGGGTGGGTCCCGTACGCCGCGGTGGCGGCCAAGGCGGCCCTGTTCCTGTTGTTGCTGACGGCCCTGATCTGGCCGGACATGAGCGGCATCAAGGGCAAGGCGTCGACCGCGCGCCTGGTCGTCTACCCGATCGGCGCAATGGTGCTGCCGCTGTGGTGGTGGGCCTACGGGCGGACCCGGTCCAAGCTGCACCGGCGCTTCCCGTGGACGGCCGACCTGCTGATGACGCTGCCGTGGTTCGTCGACCTGGTCGGCAACCGGCTCAACCTGTTCGACACCGTGCCGTGGTGGGACGACGCGATGCACTTCGTGCTCTGGGGGTTCCTGACGGCCGGCGTACTGCTCGCGTTCGCGCCGCGGCCGCTCTCGCGCGGGCTGACGGCGTTCGTTGCCCTGGGCTTCGGTGCGACGGCCGCGGTGGTGTGGGAGGTCGGCGAGTACTACGCGTTCATCCGGCACTCGACCGAGCTGCAGACCGCGTACACGGACACGCTCGGGGACATGGCGCTGGGGACGCTGGGTGCGTTGCTGGCTGGGCTGATCGTGTTCCACACTCTCAGACCGCGAACTACTTGAGCTAGCGGTCGATCGGGCGGCAGACGTTGTTGGCCAGGGCGCTGGCGGCCAGGGCCCTGGCGGCCGGGTTCGGGCCCGCCGACGTGACCTCGTCCTGTACGGCGGCCGCCGGCGCGTCCTCGCGGGTCGTGTGCCGCCCGATCGGCACCACCATCGGCGTACCGGCCACCGGGTCCGGCACGATCTTCACGGCCAGCCCGAAGACGTCCTCGACGGTCTGCTCGGTGATCACGTCGCGCGGGTTGCCCTCGCAGACGATCGCGCCGTCCTTCATCGCGATCAGGTGGTCGGCGAAGCGGCAGGCCTGGTTCAGGTCGTGCAGGACCAGGACGATCGTCCGCTCCTCGCTCTTGTTCAGGTCGACCAGCAGGTCGAGCACCTCGAACTGGTGGGTCAGGTCGAGGAACGTGGTCGGCTCGTCCAGCAGCAGGATCCCGGTCTCCTGGGCCAGCGCCATCGCGATCCAGACCCGCTGCCGCTGACCGCCGGACAGCTCGTCGATCGGCCGGTCGGCGATCTCCAGGACGTCGGTCGAGATCATCGCGGCGGCGACCGCCTCGTCGTCGGCCTTGGTCCACTGCCGGATCCAGCCCTGGTGCGGGTACCGCCCGCGGCCGACCAGGTCGGCGACCGTGATCCCCTCCGGCGCGGTCGGCGACTGCGGGAGCAGCCCGAGTTTGGTCGCGACCTCGCGGGTGGACACCTGCTGGATGCTCTTCCCGTCCAGCATCACCGTGCCCCGGGACGGCTTCAGCAGCCGGGCCAGCGTCTTCAGCAGCGTCGACTTGCCGCACGCGTTCGCCCCGACGATCACCGTGATCTTGCCGGTCGGGATCCGTACCGACAGGTCGTGGATGATCTCGCGCTGGTCGTAGCCGACCGCCAGGTCACTGGCGGAAAGACTGTGTTCCACAGGGTTCTCCATCTCTCAGCCACCACTCCCCACCCGGTTGGACCGGGCCAGCAGGAACATCAGGTACGGCGCGCCGACCACACCGGTGACCACGCCGACGGGCAGCTGGGTCTCACCGAAGGCGTGCTGCGCGATCAGGTCCGACAACGCCACGACGAGCGCGCCGATCAGCGCCGACGTGATCATCGCCGGACCGGGCGAACGGGTCAGCCGCCGCGCGATCGGCGGCGCCACGAACGCGACGAACCCGATCGGCCCGGCCGCCGCCGTCGCGACCGCGGCCATCAGGACGGCGATCACGATCAGCCCGAGCCGCGAGCCCTCGACCCGCAGCCCGAGCCCGTACGCCGTCTCGTCGCCGAGCTGCAGGATCCGCAGCCGGTGCACCAGCACGACCGTGAACGGCGCGAGCACCACCAACGTGATCGCCATCATCCGGACGTGCGACCAGTCCCGCCCGTTCAGGCTGCCGGTCAGCCAGATCAGCGCCTGCTGGGCGATCTCGACCCGCGCCTTGGTCAGCAGGTACGACGTGATGCTGGTCGCGATCGCGCCGATGCCGATCCCGACCAGGATCAGCCGGTAGCTCGACACGCCCCGGCGCCAGGCCAGCACGTACATCGTGAACGCGGTCAGCAGCGCGCCGAGGATCGCCATCCCGGCCACGGCCGGCCCGGTGATCCCGAGTGTGATGATCGCGAACACCGCGAACGCGCTGGCGCCGTACGTGACGCCGATGATGTCCGGGCTGGCCAGCGGGTTTCGGGCGATGCTCTGGAAGATCGCGCCGGACATGCCGAGCGCGGCGCCGACCAGCAGCGCGGTCAACGCGCGCGGCAGGCGGAGCCGGTTGACGATGAACTCGGTCGCCTTGTCGCCCTGGCCGAACAGCGTCTTCACCACGTCGATCACCGGGATCTTGAAGTCCCCGAGCGACAGCGAGACGCAGAACGCGGCGAAGACCAGGACGGCGACGACGATCGTGACGGCCAGGTTGCGGGCCTGGCGGACGGTCCGGGCCCGGGTGATGATCTGGGCCGGGGTGAGATCGGTGAGTTGGGTCGTCACAGGTCGGCCAGCTTCCGGCGGCGGACCAGGGCGATGAAGAACGGCGCGCCGATCACGGCGGTGACGATGCCGACCTGGAGCTCACCGGGCTGGGCGACGATCCGGCCGATCACGTCGGAGCCCAGCAGCAGGATCGGGGCCAGGATCATCGAGTACGGCAGGATCCAGCGGTAGTCCGGGCCGGTGATCAGGCGGGCCACGTGCGGGATGGTCAGGCCGATGAAACCGATCGGTCCCGCGGCCGCGGTCGCCGCACCGCAGAGCAGGACGACGGTGACCGCGGTGAACAGGCGAGCCATGCCGACCCGCTGGCCGAGCGAGCGAGCCACGTCGTCGCCGAGGGACAGCGCGTTCAGCAGGCGGCCGGAGACCAGGGCGAGCACGATGCCGATCAGGATGAACGGCGCGACCTGCCCGGCGATGTCCGAACCGCGGCCGGCCAGTGAGCCGACCGACCAGAACCGGAACTGGTCGAAGGTGTCCACGTCGCCGATCAGCAGCGCGGTGGTCAGCGAGCCGAGCATCGCGGTCAGCGCGGCGCCGGCCAGCGCGAGCTTGACCGGGGTCGCGCCCTCACGGCCGAGTGAGCCGAGCGTGTAGACCGCGACCGACGCTGCCGCGGCGCCGGCGAAGGCGAGCCAGACGTACGCCGTCAGGCTGGTCAGCCCGAACCAGTAGATGCCGCCGACAACGAAGAGCGCCGCACCGCCGTTCACGCCGAGGATGCCGGGGTCGGCCAGCGGGTTGCGGGTGACGCCCTGCATCAGCGCGCCGGACAGGCCGAGCGCGGCTCCGACCAGCAAACCGATCAGTGTTCTCGGGATCCGGAGCGAGTGGACGATCACGTGGTCGGTGTTCGTCTCGTCGTAGTGGCGGAGGGCGTCGAGCACCGTGCCGAGCGGGATCTGTTTCCACCCGATGGCGATGCTGAGCAGGCAGACCACCAGCAGGAGCACGACAGCCACCAGCAGCCCGACGACCAGGGTGGTCCGGCGGACAGGTGGACGGCGCTTCGCGCTGTCCTGGCTGGGGATGGCCGTCCTGGTTGCGGCGGCAGGCGGCGAGGTCATTGGACTTTTGGGATCCTCTTAGGTAAGGCTTACCTCTAGACGCCTCAGAATAGCCCGCTCGCCACCGGGACGCATCTGGGGACCCCTGCTTTGTCACTACTTTCGTTGCGGAGACCGTGCGATGACCACAGTGCTCGAGCGTCCCATCACGTTCGACTCCGTCCTCGTGACCGTGGCGGCGATCGAGGATCTCAGTCCGCACCTGCGGAAGGTCACGTTCGTCGCGCCGCGGCTCGCGGACGTCGTACCGGCCGGTCCGGACCAGCGGATCAAGGTGCTGCTCACGCCGCCGGACGGCGGAGACCTGGTGCTGCCGCAGGGACCCGAGTGGTACGCCGAGTGGTGCGCGATGCCGGCCGACGAGCGGTTCGTCATGCGGACGTACACGATCCGCGCGCTGCGACCCGAGGTCGCCGAGCTGGACATCGAGTTCGTGCTGCACGGGGTGAACGGGCCGGCCTCGGCGTGGGTCAGCTCGGTCGAGCTCGGCGACACGGTCGGGCTGATCGTGCCCTTCGAGGTCGACACCACCAGCACCCGCGGACTACTGCAGTCCGGCGTCGATTACGTGCCTCCGGCAACCAGCCTGCGCCGCGTCCTGGTCGCCGACGAGACCGCGCTCCCCGCCCTCGCGTCGATCCTCGAGCAGCTCCCCGCGACGGTGCACGCCACGGTCTTCGTCCAGGTCCCCGACCTGCGCGACATCCGCCCGCTCCCCACCCCCGGCACCGCCGACATCACCTGGATCGCCCCGGTCGAGGGCGCCCCCAAGTCGTTGCCCGAGGCCCTCAAAGCGGCCGAGCTCCCGTACGACGTCGACTACGCCTGGGTCGCCGGCGAGTCCGGCATGATCAAGACCGTCCGCCGCCACCTGGTCAACACGGTCGGCCTCCCCAAGACGGCCATCTCCTTCCAGGGCTACTGGAAACGCGGCGAACCCCAGATCTGACCCGCCACCCCGTAGCGTCCGAAGTATCCGCATGCGTCCGAAGGAGCGAGCGCTATAGCCTCGGGTTCTTCGGACGCAACGCGATTCTTCGGACGCAACGGAGCTCGGCGTGCGGACTAGCTCGGGTTCTCCGCGTGGGTGAGGGTTTCCCAGGCGACGAACAGGTTGTTCGAGCCTGAGGGGCGGCGGGACTCGGTCAGGGCCTGGGTGTTGGCCATGGCGATGCCGAGACGGGTGTGGAGGCCGTTGTAGCCGACCTCGGTGATCGGGCCGAGGCCTCGTTGGAGGGAGCCCTTGCAGAGCCAGGACGGGACCGGCTCGAGGTTGCGCTCCCACTTGGACTGGAAGCCGAGGGCCTGGCGGAGGCGTTCACCGAACTCGGGGTACAGGTTCTCGCCCTGGATGTACGACGTCTCCATCACGTGCGAGATCGCCGAGATGCCGTAGCCGGTGTGGACGAAGTCGCGGCAGGTCTCCTGGGTCAGGCCGGTGACGAACGTGCCCTGACCCTGCCAGTACGCCACGATCTTGTCGCGGGTGTTGAGGTTCTGCGACGGCTTGGTCTTCGGCAGCGCGCCGTCGGACTCCAGGTACACGAACGCGGGCGTCCGGACCCGGAACAGCGAGATCGCCTTGTCGTACACGGTCTTGTCGTCCAGGAACACCCCGATGCCCTGGATCGCCTCGGTCATGCTCAACTCCCAGTTGCCGTTGGAGTTGGAGCCGTTGATGATCTCCGGCAGGTAGACGTTGCGCAGCATCGTCCCGAACCGGCCGGCGTTCGGCCAGTTGCCGTAGACGTGCTTGATGATCTCGGCTGCCTTCGGCCACGACGACGCGGCCCAGGCGGTCTGCAGCGGGGCGTTGCTGTTGGTGTGGTCGCGGATCGTCGCGGACCACGCGTCCATCAACTGGATCGCCTTCTGGGCGTACCGGTCGTCACGGGTGATGTACCAGACCAGCGCGTCCGTGTACGCCGCGATGGCGTCCTCGCGCTCGTCGGTGCAGCCGTAGTTCGGGTTCGAGTACGAGCCGCACTCGACCACCGCGCGCGGCTTCGCGGTCCGGCTGAGCGAACCGTACGCGCTGTTCTTCGCCTGGTTGAAGGCGTTCGTCCAGGGCTGCGCCCCGGCGTGCACCTTGGCGCGGACAAAGTCGAGTTGTTGCCTGCTCACCCCGACTCCGGGGTGGGTGAAGGTGCCGGGCGCCAGTACGGCGGCCGGCGCGGCGGCCGGCTCGGCCTTGGGTGCGGCGACGGCTGGGCTGCTGAGCGTGCCTGCGACGAGTGCCGCGCAGGCGGCGGCCAGCAGGATGGGCTTACTTCGCATGGGCGGATGTCCTGTTCTCCGGGGGCGGGAGGACACTGCGATTCCCCCATTACCGCAGGGTCTTTTCGGAAGTTTGACGACACAGGGTGAACACGTCAATATCCAAAGACGAAGAAACTTCACTGTGGAACAAAAGACGTGTTTGTCCCACTCCTCTGGAACGAAGTGAGGTCTTGTCCCATGAGAAGACGCCAGTTCCTGACCCTCGGAACCGTCGCCCTGGCCGCCCCGGCACTACCCTCCGTGATCACCAGCACCGCGTACGCCGCACCGCCGTCCGACGTCGTCCCGACGCGGGCGCAGATCGTCACCCTGGTCCGCCGGGTCGCCGACCAGTGGATCGCGACCCACACCGATTCCGGTGACAACGGCTGGGCCCGCGCGACCTTCTTCAGCGGCCTGATGGCGGCGTACCGCCTGACCAACGAGAAGCGCTACCTGGACTACACCCGTAGCTGGGCCGAGAAACACCGGTACGGGATCCGCGAGGGCGTGCAGACGCGTCACGCGGACAACCACAACGCGATCCAGGCGTACCTCGACCTGTACGACGTGGAGCCGTCGGCCGACAAGCTGACCGGCGCGACCGAGACGCTACGGCGGATGGTCGGCAGCACCAAGATCGACGACTGGTGGTGGGACGACGCGCTGCACATGGCGATGCCGCCGTTCGCCCGGATCGGGCGGCTGCGCAACGATCCGGCGTACTGGTCGAAGCTGTACCAGCTGTACAACGACACCAAGCGGCGCCGCGGGCTGTGGGTGCCGTCGAGCGGGCTCTGGTACCGCGACGACCGCTTCCTGCCGGGCAAGATCGTGTCGCCGAACGGCAAGCCGGTGCTGTGGTCGCGGGGCAACGGATGGGTCGCGGCCGGACACGTGAAAACCCTCAAGGCGTTGCCCTCCGGGCAGGCGAACGTTGCCGAGTACAAGAACACGCTGACGCAGCTGGTGGGTGCGTTGCGGCCGATCCAGCGGGCCGACGGGTTCTGGAACGTGAACCTCGGCGATCCCGATCATCTGCCGGGGCCGGAGACGAGTGGGACGGCGTTCTTCTGTTACGCGACGGCGTACGCCGTGAAGAACGGATTGGTGCCGTCGGCAACTTATCGCGCGACGGCGGCGAAGGCGTGGAACGGGATGGTGGCCACGGCCGTCCATCCGGACGGGTTCCTCGGGTACGTGCAGAAGGTCGGCGACCGGCCGGAGTCGAGCCAGCCGATCACCTACGAGTCGACGGCCGACTTCGGAGTGGGAGCCTTCCTGCTCGCGGGTGCTGAGCTCGCAACACTCACCAACTGATCCTCGGCCCCGCCGGCCTGCGGCCGGCGGGGCCGAGGAAGAAAAGGGGAGGGCGGAAGCCCGGGGCTAGCGGGCGTGCGCGGCGAGTTGTTCGTCGCGTACGCCGGCTGCGTCGAGCACCGTGCCGGCCAACTGGACGCCGACGTTGCGCAGCGGCTGGGCGCGGACGACCGCGCGGGCGCCGGCGCCGTCGAAGATCATCGTCAGCTGGATCGCGAGGGTGTCGGCGTCCTCGGCCCCGGCGCGGACGAGCTCGGCGCGGAAGAAGTCGGTCAGGGCCTGCTTGAAGTGGCGGGCCACGACGCTGCCCGGGTGCTCCGGGTTCTTCAGCTCGGTCGCGGTCGCGACGAACGGGCAACCGTAGAAGTCGTTGCCGGCGGCGAGCTCGTCCTCGCGCTCGAAGACCGAGAGGATCCGCTCCCGCGGCGAGCGCTCGTCGTCCGGGCTCGGCAGCAGCAGGGCGTTGTAGTACGGACCGCGGGCGGCCAGGCTCTCCGCGATCACCTCGTCCTTGGACCGGAACAGCTGGTACATCGACTTCTTCGACACCCCGGCGGCCTTGCAGAGCGCGTCCACGCCGATGTTGACGCCGTCGCTGTAGAACAGGTCGCTCGCGGCTTCCAGCAGCCGTTCACGCGATGTTGCCTGGCTCTTCATACCCCCACCGTACCGGCTCGTTTTGGTGAAAGAAACCGATCGGTGTATGTTCGATGGAAACAGATTAGTTTCCATCCTGAACCCAGGAGCTCCCATGACTTCACTGCAAGGCGCCACCGTCCTCGTCACCGGCGGCAACCGCGGCATCGGCAAGGCCGTCGTCGACGACCTGCTCGGCCGCGGCGTCGCGAAGGTCTACGCGACCTCCCGCAAGCCCGAGCCGAGCACCGACCCCCGCGTCGTGACGCTCCCGCTCGAGGTCACCGACCAGGCCTCGATCGAAGCGCTGGTCAAGGCCGCGCCGGACGTCACCGTGCTGGTCAACAACGCCGGCCTGGACATCGCCGGCAACTCCTACCTGGGCAGCCCGATCGAGGACATCCGGCAGCTGATGGAGGTCAACTTCTTCGGCCCGCTGGAGCTCACCCGCGCCTTCGTCCCGGTGATCGAGCGCAACGGCGGCGGCCAGATCCTGAACATGCTGTCCGCGCTGTCCTGGGTCGCCTACCACGGCGCGTACGCCGCCACCAAGGCCGCGTTCTGGTCGCAGTCCAACGCCCTGCGGCTCGAGCTGCTCGGCAAGGGCATCGGCGTCACCTCGCTGCACATGGGCTACGTCGACACCGACATGGCCGCCGCGGTCACCGCGCCGAAGGAGAACCCGGCCGACATCGCCAAGGCCGCCCTGGACGGCGTCGAGAGCGGCGCCCACGAGGTCCTCGCCGACGCCACCGCCCGCTTCGCCAAGGGCGCGCCGTCCGCGCAGATCGAGGACGTCTACGAGGCCCTGAAGGCCTAGTTCCTCAGCTCCCGCGCCCAGGCCGTCACTTCGAGCCGGCCGGTGGTCCCGAGATCGGTCACCACCGGCCAGACGGCCTGGGCGACACCTTCGCTCGCCGCGACCTTCAGGAACTGCCCGGTCTCCGGATCGGACCCGTCCGCCACAGTGTTGCTCCAGGCAACTACTGCCACTGCGGTCTGCCCCTTGGTCAGCTTGACTCGCGCAGGCCCCGGATCGATCGCCATGTACGACGAGTCGTGCGCGACGGTCGTCCCCAGCGGTTTGCGCCAGTAGTCCAGTACGACGACCGCCGGATACCCGTTGAGCACAAGAGCTTCCGCCCCGCAGTTGGTCACCGTGAGCACGACCGCCCGATGCCCGAGCGCCGCCTCGACCGGTCCGACGCTCACCTGCGCGCCCGACGCGGGACACACCTTCGGCGGCGGAGTCGGGATCGGCCCGCCGGTCGCCTTGCCGGTCGGAACCGGCGTCGCCGGCGGCGGTGCGCCCTGGCTCGCGACCTCGGTCCCGCACCCGCCGACCAGCAGCACGGCGACCATCACCACGAGAAGCCTCACCCGGGCGAAGCTACGTCACAGATGGGCCAGCGGATCCCGGGTGAGGTTGCCGGCGTCGGTCGACCGGGTCGTCTCGATCCACCGAGCCCCTTCGGCCGCCCGCGTCTTCTCGTAGTCCTCCACCACCATCGCGGCGTCGCTGCCCAACAGCAGCCGCTCCGGCACCTCATCGCTGTCCGCCAACTGCAGGACGACCTGCGCAACCTTCGCCGGATCGCTGCCCCCCAGCCCGTTGGCCATGTAGTCACGCAACCGACCGATGGACTGCTCGTACGCCTCGCTCACCGGATAGACCTTCATCGAGGACCCAGCCCAGTCGGTGCTCATGCCGCCCGGCTCCAGCACGGTGACCTTGATCCCGAGCGGGTTGAGCTCACGCGCGAGCACCCCGGAGAACCCGCCGACCGCCCACTTCGCCGCCTGGTACGCCGACAACCCTGGCGCGACGGCCCGGCCGCCCGACGACGACACCTGGACGAAGTACCCGGAGCCCTGCGCGCGGAACACCGGCAGCGCGGCCCGGGTCACGTTGACGACGCCGAACAGGTTGGTCTCGACCTGCTCGCGGAAGTCGTCCATCGGGATGTCCTCGAAGGCGACGAAGTTCGCGTAGCCCGCGTTGTTCACGACCACGTCCAGCCGCCCGAACGCGTCGACCGCGACCTGGACCGCGGATTCCGCGGCGGCCAGATCGGTGACGTCGAGCGCGACGGCGCGCACCTGGTCGCCGTACTGGCTGACCAGGTCGGACAACTGCTCGGGCCTGCGGGCCGTGGCGACGACCTGGTGGCCCGCGGCGAGTGCGGCCTGAGCGATCTCACGGCCGAGGCCTCGTGAGCTTCCGGTGACCAGAAAGACCTTCATTGTCTGACTCCTCTGCTTCCTGACTGACTAGTTAGTTGAAGTGAAGCACGCAACTCGAAGCCAGTCAACTATCTAGTTAGTGAGGTACGATCGAGGCATGGCCGGAGACGCTGAGGCGACCAAGAAGCGACTGCTGCAGGCAGCCCGCAAGGAGTTCGGCGCGTACGGCATCGCCGGCGCGCGGGTGGACCGGATCGCGGCCGAGTCGGGCTCGAACAAGGCGCAGATCTACCACTACTTCGGCAGCAAGGACGGCCTGTTCGACGCGGTCTTCAACGAGATCGTCGAGCACACCGTCAGTGCGACGCCGATCGACCCGACCGACCTCCCGGAGTACGCCGGCCGCCTGTTCGACGGCTACGAGCAGCACCCGGAGATCCAGCGGCTCGCGACCTGGTACCGGCTCGAGCGGGCCGGCACGACCGACCCGCTGGACGCGATCGTCGAGAGCAACCGGCACAAGACCGAGGCGATCGCGCAGGCGCAGCGCGACGGCGTACTGCCCAGCCGGTACGAGCCGATCGTGCTGCTCAGCCTGGTCATCCACCAGGCGGCCCTCTGGGCGAACATGACACCGGAGTACGCCGCGTCGGTCGAGCAGACCTCGACGGCGGACCGCCGCAAGATCGTCACCGAGGCGGTCGCGGCGCTGCTGCGGGACTGAGCCGACACGCTCCGGCCCGCATTTCGTAGAGATCTTGCGTAAAATGAGCGAGTGATCGATGTCGTCGCTGTACTCCGTCCGGAAGATGTAGTCGTCGATTTCCTGTCCGTTCTCGACCCGGCCCGCGGCCGCGAGGTCCACCTGCTCGTGGCCGACCGCGGTACCTACCTGAAGCTGCCGGTGGGGATCCCGCTGGCCGGCCGCCTCGCTCCACTCGCCGAGCTGCTCGGCGCCTCTGCCGAGGGCGCCAAGCCCTTCTCCCCCGGCGCCGCCGCCGACGCGATCGCCCTGGAGACCGGCGACGTCGAGGCGACCGTCTGGACCCACAACCCGGCCGACAGCCGCGAGCGACGTGGCCGCTGGGGTCTCGAGCTCGCAGCCCTTGTACGCCGTGCGCCGGTGCTGCACGCAGTCAGTGACGCGCACTGGTTCCAGTGGGTCACCGACATCGACGAGCGCCTCAGCCAGGCGCTGATCGACGCCAAGCTGGACTTCGTCAACACCCACGGCACCGAGCTGCTCGGGCTGGACGAGGAGGACGAGAACGCGCTGCTCACCGGCAAGGTCCACTCGGTCGAGCGGTTCTTCGGATCCACACCGGACGAGCGGGCCCGGCTGTTCGCGCTGATGGGCAGCCTGGGCGAGAACGCCGCGCTGGTGCTCGACCCCTGGGACTTCGCCTCCTCGCCGTACGAGCTGGAGCGGCTGGACGCGACTGTGGCCTGGGTGCGGTCGCACCTGGACCCGGTGGCCGGGCGGGTGATCGAGGTGGGCGCGTGCGAGGGTGCGCTGACCCAGCGGCTGCTGGCCGAGGGCTACTCGGTCGACGCGACTGAGCCGAACCAGGCCTTCTACGAGCGGCTGCGCTCGGTGGAGGGCGACGTGCGCGTACATCCCCACAGCTACGAGGATCTGACGACGACGCGCAGACTCACCGGCTCGGCGTACCTGCTGATCGAGGTCCTGTACTACGAGCAGGACCTGTCCCTGCTGGACCGCTTCCCGACGGACCGCCTGTTCGTGGCGATGGAGCCGGCGAAGCTGGCTGCGCAGTCCTGGCCGTCAGGCTGGAGTGTCGTGGAGCAGGTCGAGCTGGCGGGCCCGCGCTTCGAGCCGGTCGCCGGTGGCCGCGCCTACCTGCGCAAACGCGGCAGCCGCGGCGTACTGCTCAGGCGGCGCTGACGTAGAGGTCTCGGTCGCGGGTGTACTCCATCGACCGGGCGATGGTGTCGGCCAGCTCGGGCGACAGCTCGCGCTCGACGATGCGGAACGCCAGGTCGATGCCCGCGGTGATGCCGCCGGCGGTGACGAGGGTGCCGTCGTCGACGACCCGGTTCTGCTTCAGCACCGGCCCGTACGCCGTCGCGAAGTCCTCCCAGGCGTTCCGATTGGTGGTGGCAGGCCGGCCCTTCACCAGCCCGGCCTCACCGAGCAGCATCGAGCCGGTGCAGACCGACGCGATCCAGTCGAGCTGCGGGGCCAGCTCGGCGAGCCGAGCCGGCAGTACGCCGCGCTGGGCCTCCGCCCAGGCGCCGCTGTCGGCCTGGTTGAGCCAGCCGCCGCCGGGACGAACAGGCCGTTCGGCGTACCCAGGCCTGCCGGTGCGCGGAACTGCAGGCCGTGCATGCCGGTGACCTCGACCGGGCCGTCCAGCCCCGACCAGTACGAGCTCCAGCTCGCCGGAGCGTGCAGCCGCGTGGCTCCACACCTCGAACGGGCCCATCACGTCCATCTCGTCCACACCGTCGAACACCAGCATCTCGATCCGCATGTCCTCCATCCCACCGGCCGGCACGAGCTGGGGCCAGTCGTCCGGCGGCCGGTCTTCGCCAGGATCTGGCCACGCCGGGGTTCGTGCCACTGGGCGCAGGGATCGGACCGCTGGGCGCAAGGTGCTCGCACGAACAGTGAGCGGACCGCTACCCATGGTGGAGACATCACGCCACCGGAGGTCCGTCCATGCCTCGTTCTGCGCCCGCCCGCGCCCTGGTTCGTCGTTCCCATACCGGTTCGCTCATCGCCGTCGCCACCACCGTGCTGGCCAGCGGCCTCTCACTCACTGCTCTGATCACACCGGCCTCGGCAGTGCCCGGCGCTGCCGCGACCTCCTGCGACAGCGCGGCCACCGGCTTCACCCCCGTGCTGCAGCTCGACCTGCCGGAGCGCGGGAGCTACCTGAACCAGACACCGCCGTACAGCCTGGACCGGACCGGCGAGGTCGGCTCGAGCTTCGACCGGGTCGGCTACTGCGTCGAGCTGAACGGGCCGGACGGCCCGCAGTGGGTCTGGACGGCGATGGAGCCGTTCACCGCGACCGCTGCCCGGATCGGCCTGCCGACGCGCCCTGGTGAGCTCGTCCGGCAGCGGGTCGGCGACCTGGAGGTCCGGTCGAACGTGCCGGGCGTGACCAACGGCAGCGGCCAGACCGGCTACCTGGAGATGTGGCCGAACCAGTACCAGGAGAGCGCCAGCACGCAGGTCGCCAACGCGTCGCCGATCACCTTCGACGTGGACGACAACCCGACCTCGCCGCTTGGCTACGGCTCGTTCCAGGTCGGCCAGATCGGGGCGGACCGGCCGTCGAGCCTCGCGGCCAAGCAGGTGTTCGCGATCAACACGTTCACCGAGTCGGCCAACGGCCTGCTGTCGCTGGGCATCGGGACCAACCTGAGCGGCCAGCCGGACTGGACCTTCGCCAACAACGCTGCGCGTTACTCGCAGCGCCGGCTGACGGCGTACGTCCGCACGTCTCTGGTGAGCGTGACGGAGTCGCCGCAGGACCGGCAGCTCGTGCCGCGGGACAGCCGCAGCGGCGCCGTCGTACCGGTCGCGGGTGCTGTCACCGATCCGCGAGTACGGCGAGTGCAGCTGCGCGTGACCGGTGCGGGCCGGACGGAGACCTTCACCTCGTCGTCCAGGTCGTTCCGCTTCACTCCGCGGATCACAGCCGGGCTGCACGAGTACAGCTTCGAGCTGCGGGCCACCGGGCCTGGCATCGACCGCGTGGTGGCCCGCCGGGACGGCGTGGTCTCCGGTGACGTGCTGGTGGTCCAGGGCCAGTCCAACGCGGAGGCGGCCAAGTTCAACGGCGCCGCGAACGCGGAGGAGTCGCGGTACCTGCGCAGCTTCGGTACGCCGACGTCGGACGGCACCATCTCCGGTGCGGACCGGGTCTGGCACTACGCGACCGGCGACGTGACCAACCAGTCCGGGTCGGTCGGCCAGTGGGCGATCCGGATGGGCCGCAGGATCGTGGACACGTACAAGGTCCCGGTGGCCCTGTTCAACGGCGCGCACGGCGGTCAGCCGATCAGCTTCTTCCAGCGCAACGACGGCAACCCCGACGACCTCGGCACGAACTACGGGCGGCTGCGGCAACGCCTGCAGGCAGCCGGCGTACTGGGGAACGTCAAGGGCGTGCTCTGGTACCAGGGCGAGTCCGACAACGACAACGCCGCGGTCCACGTCACCGGCTTCAACGCCTTGCTGCAGGACTGGCGCAGTGACTTCGGTGCGATCAAGTACTACGTCTACCAGGTGCGTACGTCGCCCTGCGGGACGACGACCAACATGAACGTGCGCGAAGCCCAGCGGCAGCTCGGCGACACTGCCGGCGTCACACTGCTGTCCACCAACGGGCTGTCGGGCCACGACGGCTGCCACTACGCGTACATCGGCGGCTACCGGGAGATGGGCGACCACACGTTCGCCGTACTGGGCAGAGACCTGTACGGCGGCCCGTCGGCCGGCGTTGCTCCACCGAACCCGTCGACGGTCACCGCCAGCGGGTCGCAGCTCGTCGTACAGCTGCGGTCGACCGATCCGCTCACTGTCGCCGCCGGCTCGGCAGCGGACTTCGTACTGGAAGGCGGAGCCGTCACGGTCTCGTCGGTCGCCTACCAACCCGGCGGCAAGCTCGTGCTCACCCTGTCCGGCCCGGCAATGGGTGTGACCGGCCTGACCTACCAGGGTCACATCGGCGCGGGCCCCTGGATCACCAACGCGATCGGCACCGGCCTGCTGGCCTTCAAGCTGCCGGTCACCTGAACCAGGACGCGGCCGGCGCCCACCGCCCCGAGGCACCGGCCGCGTCCTTCATCTGCCTGGCTCTGGGAGAGGCCGTCTGTTTGACTGACGGCTTTGGCTGACGTGCGTAGGTCGGGTACGGGTGGTTCGGGCCTCGCGGCGCCGGCTGCGGGTTTGCGGTCGGGTGCGGGTAGGTGCCACCTGTGTACTTCTCGCCTACCTCCGTCGGCTAGCAGGTGAAGGCATGCTGTTTGGGCGAGAAGTCAGCAGGCGTCACCGGTGGTGACCACCTCAGCACCTGCCAGTGCTAGCTATCCGGCTGACTGGCTGGGGTTGGGGTTGCTTGTTGGCTTTCGACCCCGGGCGGGTGGGCTGGTGCCGACGTACGGTAGATGTCATGTCGGGTACAGGGGGCCTGCCGGTGGACAAGCCGGTGGAGGTTGAGGAGCGGATCGGGCCGTACCGGCTGATCCGCCGCCTCGGGCAGGGCGGCATGGGTGTCGTCTACCTGGCCGAGGGGCCGGAGCGGCGCGAGGTCGCGCTCAAGGTGCTGCGGTCGCACGTGGCGCACGACCCGACCGCGCGGGCGCGGCTGGAGCGCGAGGCGACGACGCTGCGACGGGTCGACCACCCTGGTGTGGCCGGCGTGCTCGACTACGACCTGCAGGGCGACCGGCCGTACCTGGTGACGCGCTTCATCCCGGGGCGACCGCTGGACGAGCAGGTGGACGACCGCGGGCCGCTGACGCCGCAGCGCTGGCTGCCGCTGGCCGGCTGCCTGGCCGAGTCGCTGCAGGCGATTCACGCGGCCGGAGTGATCCACCGCGACCTCAAGCCCGGCAACGTGATGATGTTCAACGGCAAGCCGGTGATGATCGACTTCGGCATCGCCCAGGCAGCCGACGACCTGCGGCTGACGCAGACCGGGCTCGTGATCGGTACGCCGGGCTACCTGGCGCCGGAGCTGATCGAGGGCGAGATGGTGTCCGAGTCGGCCGACTGGTGGGGCTGGGCGGCCACTGCGGCGTACGCCGCGACCGGGCGCCGGCCGTTCGGCAAGGGCCCGTTCGAGGTCGTGCTGAGCCGGGTCCACAGCGGACAGGCCGACCTGGAGGGGCTGGACCCGCGGCTGAAGCCACTGCTCGCCGCTGCCCTGTCGCCGGACCGGCGGAACCGGCCCACCCAGCTCGAGATCATGGCCGGCCTCAACCGGTACGCCGAGGGCCGCGACGCGCTGGTGCCGCCCACCGAGGCCAAGACGGTCCTGACCGCACCCGAGACCATCCAGCTGCACCCGCCGACCACGGTGATGTCCGCCGCCGAGGCCGGCACCCAAGTCCTGCCCAACGGCACGCAGGTGCTGCCCGACGGGACTCGGGTCATGCCTGACGGCACCCGGGTGATGCCCGGTGAGCCGGACCCGGCGGAGGTCGCCCAGCTGGTGCCTTCGGTGATCCCGCCGTTGTCGGCGTTCGCTCCGATCCGCGACAAGCTGCGAGACGTTGCGGCCGAGCAGAAGGCCGCGCGGCTGGCTGCGAAGGCCGTGCCGGTTCACCCTGCGACGTACAGCCCGGTCCCTGGAGCTGCAGCCCCGGCGGCGATGCCCCTGCCGTACCAGGCCGCGCCTGCTGGGCTCGGCGGACCTGCGACCGGCCCGAACTACGCTCCCCCAACCGGACCGATCTACGCCCAGCCGCAGCAGAACTATCCGGTCCCGCAGCAGCAGAACCACCCGGTGCCCCAGCAGAACAAGGCGCTGGAGCAGCGGCCGTCCGGTCCGCCGCTGCCACCGGCCTCTCGTGGCGGACTGCTGTTCGCGATCCTGCTCGTACTGGCCGCGCTGATCGCCGTACTGCCGGTCCTCGGCATGCTGGTGGCCGCCGCGCTCACTGTGCTGGCCCGGATGGTCGACAAGTCCAGTACGGCGCTGCTGCGCCGACGCGAAGCCCGCGGCTACCGCGGCAGGTCGGACGGGCTCGTGGCTGTCGCCGCCAGCCCGGTCCACCTCGCCAGTGCGGCGCTGGTCTCCCTGCCGAGCGCGCTCCTGCCGATCATCGTCGGCTTCAGCGTCGGTGGGATCACCACGCTGGTCATCGCGCTGGCCATGGGCTTCGACTGGGCTCCGCTGGCTCCGGCGAGCGTTGCTGTCGGTGCTGTGTTCGGCCTGCTCACGGCTTGGGGCGGTCCGGGTGGAGGGTCGCTACGACGGGGTGCGCGGGCTGGTCTGCGGACGGTGTTCCGGCCGGCCTGGCTGAGCACTGTGGTGTCTCTCGGGCTGCTGGTCGTGACCGCTGTGCTGGCCTTCCGCGCCTACGACACCGGCACGAACTGGACGCCGCTCGCCGACGCCTTCCGGCTGCCCGACCTGCCGAGCCCGACGA
The DNA here is from genome assembly GCA_049998015.1 of Kribbella sp. cmx-5-2. Taxonomy (GTDB): domain Bacteria; phylum Actinomycetota; class Actinomycetes; order Propionibacteriales; family Kribbellaceae; genus Kribbella. The sequence continues at coordinate 433,959 of JAEBEC010000003.1, read as the reverse complement.
TCGGCGACCTGCGGCAGCTCCCGGTGATCCGCGACCTGCCGTTCATCAACTGAATCCGCGCCGGCCCCTGTGGGGCCGACGCGGAGAGGTGAGGACGAGCAGCACGCACGGGGAGGTGCGCGTCCGCCGACTCAGTTACGGGTGTCGAGCATGATGATCTGCGAACGCTCCGGGCCGACGCCGACCGCCGAGATCGGCGCACCGCTCATCGCCTCGACCGTGCGGATGTAGGTCTGCGCGTTCTTCGGCAGGTCGTCGAAGTTGCGGCAGCCGGTGATGTCCTCGTCCCAGCCGTCGAGCTCCTCGTAGACCGGCTTCGCGTGGTGGAAGTCGGTCTGCGTCATCGGCATCTCGTCGTGGCGGACGCCGTTCACGTCGTACGCGACGCAGACCGGGATCTTCTCGCGCCCGGTCAGCGTGTCCAGCTTGGTCAGCACGAAGTCAGTCACGCCGTTGACCCGGGCCGCGTACCGCGCGATCACCGCGTCGTACCAGCCACAGCGCCGCGGGCGGCCCGTCGTCGTACCGAACTCGAAGCCCTGCGTGCGCAGCCACTCGCCGTCCGCGTCCAGCAGCTCGGTCGGGAACGGCCCCTCGCCGACGCGCGTGGTGTAGGCCTTGATGACCGCCATCACGCGGTCGATCCGGGTCGGCGGGATGCCGGCACCGGTGCAGGCGCCCGCGGAGATCGCGCTCGACGACGTGACGAACGGGTAGGTCCCGTGGTCGACGTCGAGCAGCGTCGCCTGACCGGCCTCCATCAGCACGGTCTTGCCGGCGTCGAGCGCCTTGCCGAGCAGCAGGCTCGTGTCGGCGACCATCGGGCGCAGGCGCTCGGCGTACCCGAGCAGCTCGTCCAGGACCTCGGAGATCTCCACCGCGCGGCGGTTGTAGACCTTCACCAGCAGCTGGTTCTTCTGCTCCAGCGCGCCGGTGATCTTCTGCTCGAGGATCTTCTCGTCGTACAGGTCCTGGATCCGGATCCCGATCCGGTTCATCTTGTCGGCGTACGTCGGCCCGATGCCGCGGCCGGTGGTGCCGATCCGGCGGCTGCCGAGGAACCGCTCGGTCACCTTGTCCAGCGTCCGGTTGTACGGCGGGATGACGTGCGCGTTCGCGCTCACCACCAGCCGGCTGGTGTCGACCCCACGGGCCTGGAGCGCGTCCAGCTCCTCGAACAGGACGCTCAGGTCGACCACCACGCCGTTGCCGATCACCGGCGTCACGCCCGGGGTCAGGATTCCGCTCGGCAGCAGGTGCAGCGCGTACTTCTCGGTGCCGATGACAACGGTGTGGCCGGCGTTGTTACCGCCGTTGAACTTCACCACGTAGTCGATCGCGGTCCCGGTGTTGCCGAGCAGATCGGTCGCCTTGCCTTTGCCCTCATCGCCCCACTGGGCGCCGACGAGCACGATTGCGGGCATCTCAGCCCTCCTCTTCAACGCGTCGACCCAAGGCGTCGTCGCCTTCGAGGATCGGCCGCTGGAAACGGTGAAGCCCGGCACACTTCACCGAACGTTCATCCGGTAAGCGTTCCAGGCTCTTACGACCGAAGCCTACCGGACCGGCGGACCGTGCAGAGGTTTCCGTGTCAGTGATGTGGACCGCGGACCGGGGTTGCCATTTTCCGTGATCACGTGCACACTCTTAGTCAGCGGCCCGCCGAAACTGCCGCAGGGGACGGTTCCGGCGGGCCGCTTCCTCATGCCCTGGGCGGTTCTGTTGCCCTAGGCGTCCAGCCCTTGCGGGTTCGACGCCAGCCACTCCTTCACCCGCCGGTCGGCCTCCTCCGGCGAGACGTCCTCGACCTTGGTCAGGATCGCCCAGCGATGGCCGAACGGGTCGATCACCGTGCCGTACCGGTCGCCGGTCATGAACGTCGAGACCGGCTCGACCTGCCGCGCACCCGCCTCGATCGCCTTCGCGAACGTCGCGTCCACGTCCGGCACGTAGTGCACCAGCGACGAGTGCACCCACTCGCCGTTCGGGGCCCGCAGCCCGATCTGCGGCATCTGGTCGCTGAGCTGCAGCATCGAGTTCCCGAACCGCAGCTCGGCCTGCCCGAGCCGGCCGTCGGGCATGTCCTGCCGGCTGACCACCTCGGCGCCGAAGACCTGCTGGTAGAACTCGATCGCCTTCGGCCCGTTGTCCACGGCCAGGTACGGGGTCAGCGAGTGATAACCGTCGGGGACGGGGTTTACCGTGTTCGTCGTCATGACGTTCAGTCAACGCCGTACCGGCCCTCCGGGTCTTGGAAGAAAGCGACAGCCACCGTGACGCAGCCCTCGGACAGCGAGAAGGGCATCCTGCACCCGCAGGAACAGGCCCGGCACCGCACGCTGAGCCGGCTCGCGCCCGGACCGACGGTCGGGCGATTCGTCGAGTGGTACTGGATCGTCGAGTGGGAGCTGACCGAGCCGTACGTCGCGGAGGTGCTGCCGTATCCGAGCGTGAACGTGACCTTCGAGCAGCCCGGTGGCGCGTTCCTGAACGGGGTCTGCACCCGCAAGTTCGAGCGCGAGCTGAGCGGCCGCGGCCGGGCCTTCGGGGTCAAGTTCTGGGCCGGCGGGTTCGGTGCGCTGACCGGGCGCGAAGTCGCGTCGTTCCGCGATCAGGTGCTGCCGCTGACCGACGTGTTCCCGGACGCCGACAAGCTGGCAGACCTGGTGTTCGCCGAGGAGTCCGACGTACGGCGGCGCGCGGTGATCGAGGCCTACCTGGCCGACCACCTGGTCGCCGACGACCCGTCGTACGCGCTGGTCCGTCGGATCGTGGCCGCGATGGCCGAGGACCGCTCGGTGACCCGCGTCGACCAGGTCACCGAGCAGTTCGGCGTACCGATCCGCACGCTGCAACGCCTCTTCCGCCGGTACGTCGGCGTCGGCCCGAAGTGGGTGCTGCGCCGCTACCGCCTGCACGACGGCGCCGAGCTCCTGGCCCGCGGCGAGGTCACCGAGCTCGCCGACCTGGCCGTCGCCCTCGGCTACTTCGACCAGGCCCACTTCACCCGCGAGTTCAAGGACCAGATCGGCCTGACGCCCACCGACTACGCGTCGCGCACCGCCGCCGAGCGCCAGATCACCTACCGCTGACGTCTGACTCCTAGCCCGAACAGCGTCGCCGTCACCGCCGCTGCGAGGGCGAGAGCGAAGCCGTGGCGGGCGGAGTGGCCGTCGACGACCTGGCCGGCGAAGGCTGCGCCGAGCGCTACTCCGGCGGCGCCGCCGGAGTTGAGCCAGGTGAAGGCCTGGGTGAGGACACTCGGTGCGACCTCCCGCTCGGTCATCACCGCCGACAGGGTCTGGATGGGCGCGATCGCCAAGCCTGGAAGGGCTAGTGCGAGTCCTAGAGCCAGTGGGGTGTTGGCCAGGAGTAGTGGGATGGTGCTGAGGGTCAGGGCGGTCAGGGCCAGGACGAACTGCTTCGACGGTTGCATCGGCCAGTGCTTGGCGCCGTACGCGAAACCGGCGAACAGGCTGACCAGACTGGTGATCGCGTAGAGCGGTCCGGCCAGTGACGGGCTGCCGTTGCCGACGGCGAAGGCTGTGACCGACACCTGCATACTGCCGAAGAACAGGCCCATGCCGATGCTGGTGGCAACCAGTGCGAGGAAGCCCTTGTGCAGAAGGCGTGCTGAGCTCTCCCGCTGGTGCGCCTGGGTTGTTGGTGGGGCAGTACTGCGTTGTACTGCGAGTGAGAGGCCGCCTGCTACCAGGAGACCCGTGGCCAGGGCTGAGCCGGCTACTGGTGTGGTGAGTGAGCTGACCGTGCCGATGAGGGCTGGGCCGACCATGAAGGCGACGCCGGTGCTCAGGGCCTCCAGCGTGAAGGCTGTGTTGAGTCCTGGCTTGCCGCGGAGGGCGTAGGCCCAGCGGGCTGAGGTCTGCGCGCCCACTTGAGGCAGAGTGCCGCCGGCGAGGACGCCTGCGGCGATGAGCATGCTCTGTGGTTGGTGACTGGTGGTGAGGGTGATCAGCAGCGCGACCGCGGCCGCGTGGAGCAGCAGCGTGATCGGCAGCATGCGGGTCTGGCCGTAGCGGTCGATCAGCCTGGCCACCTGCGGGCCGGCCAACGCTTCGGCGACGGCGAAGCCGCCGGTCACGGTGCCGGCCACGGCGTACGAGCCGGTGGAGCCATGCACCAGCCAGACGATGCCGAGACCGGTCATGGCGATGCCGATGCGCGCCGGCGCCGCTGCCAGGAAGAACTTCCACGCTCCCGGCGTCCTGAGGACGCTGCCGTAGCTGGCGCGGGGCGTGCTGATCCGTCCGGTGAGTGCCGGCACGGGTGAGCCTTTCGCTACCCGGCGGGGCGGTGATCTGACCGTGGGCGTCCAGCTCGTTCGGTCCGTCAGTGCCGCCTACAACCGTCCATTTTCGGCAGGAAGCGGGGACGCACGCCGCCTGCCGGCTATGTCGCCGGGCAGAACATCGATGAGGGTGTTCTAGCGCTGCTCAGTCTACTACGAAGGCCCCAGCCCGCAGCACGGGAACGGCCTGGCTGCTGCCGACCTCCGCCGCGATCGCCACGTCCTGCGGGAAGCCGTACTGGATCAACTCGCGCCCGCTGGCGCAGTTAGCGAGTTGCTGCGGCAGGTCCGCCGCGACCGCCCGATACGCCGCAGCAGCTGCTTGGGCCTCCGGAGAGAGCGGACCAACGCCGACGTCTTCCAACGCAGCGATGAAGGCACCAGCACCCCAGAGGTCCTCCACTGCCGGCCGCAGCGACCCGTCCGCCCAGCGCTCACCTGCAGCGATGGCAACTACTTGAGGCACGGCGCCCGCGCCGACGAAGTCGGCTGCGGCCGGGGGCGCGCTGCTCCCTACCACCCACTCCCCAGCAGCGGTTGCGTTGCGGAGGGAGACGGCGAGGACTGTGCTTCCGCTCTCCGCGAGTTGCTGGGAGATGGTGGAGCCGTTGGGGCTCGGGAGGACCAGGCGTTGCACGTTCTTCGCCTGGCGAATGGTGGCTGGGGACAGGCTGATGCCGTCCAGGCCGGCCTCCGAGCGGCCGACAGCGAGGGCAGCGGCGTGCTGTTCGGCGTACTGGACCGCGCTGCTGTCCCGCCAGCGGTACGGCAGGACCGTGATGCCGCGGTCGGCGGCGACCGTCACCGAGGTGGTGAACGAGAGGACGTCGACGACCGCGACGAGCGCACCGGGTACGGCGGCGGCGCCGGCTGGACCCCAGTCGAAGCCGACGCGGTACCCGGACTGGTCGTAAGGGCTGCTCACCAGCGAGATGCTGCCCGGCTCAGGCAGCCCTCACAACCGGGTTTCAGCTCAGGACGTCAGCTGCGGTCGGCGACGAGTCGCGCAGGAAGGTGGCGCAGCGCTCGGCCTCCTCCTTCTCCTCGATCACCGCCGCCGCCTTGCCGAGCACCGCCAGGCAGCGCAGGAAGCCGCGGTTCGGCTCGTGCTCCCACGGAACCGGGCCGTGCCCCTTCCAGCCGTTGCGGCGGAGCAGGTCGAGCCCCCGGTGGTAGCCGGTGCGGGCGTAGGCGTAGGCCTCGATGGTCCGGCCGTCGGCGAAGGCGGCCTCGGCCAGCTCCGACCAGGCCAGCGAGGAGGTCGGGTACTTGGCGGCCGCGTCCACCGCGGGGAGTCCGGCGGCGAGTTCCGCCGCGGCCGGGTCCTCGGGGAGTAGGGTCTCGGGAGGACCGCTCAGCAGATTGTTCAATTCCATAGGCACATGATCGCCGATCACGCAGCCGACCCGGCACGTGACCGTCTGGCGAAATCCGTTGACCGTTCACGTACCGGCCACGGATGCTTGAGACCCTGCGTCGTACCGCCGTGGTTCCCAGCTACGGCCGGAAAGGAGGCACCGGATGAGTGTCATCGTCCTGAACGCGTCGTACGAGCCACTGCACACCGTCTCGATCCAGCACGCCATCCGGATGCTGGTGCGTGAGGTCGCGGTGGTCGAAGAGGCGCACGGCGAACGGACCATCGGCCCTTTTCCGGTCCCCAGGGTGCTTCGGCTGGTGCGCTACGTGGTCACCCACTGGCGCTACGCAGCCGGCCGGATGAAGTACAGCAAGCACGGCGTATTGCGGCGGGACAGGTTCCGGTGTGCCTACTGCGGCCTGGACAACGCGGACACGATGGACCATGTCCAACCGAGATCCAGGGGCGGCCGCACGGAGTGGCTGAACGCGGTCGCCGCCCATGCCGCCTGCAACGAGCGGAAGGGCAACCGGACGCCGTCCGAGGCCAACATGCCCCTGCTGTGGCAACCCTGGGTGCCAACCCGCGCGGAGCTCGTCATCGAGACATGACGGGCCTTTTTTATGCCCTTTTCCGGGGTCGTCCACAGGGCTCGGATCGGCCCGCCGAGCGACGGGCCGATCGCGGCATCTTCTGAGGTGTGAACCCAACTCTCAACGTGCTCCGCGCGATCCGCGGCGGCGTCTTCACCCGCGCCGACGCCCGCGCCTGCGGCTACTCCGACCCCGACATCGACTCCCTCCTCCGCTCCGGCGGCTGGCGCCGCATCCGCCCCGGCCGGTACGCCGCCTTCCGCGACCTCGCGCTGGTCACCGACGAAACCCTGCACGTCCGGCGTACCTTCCAGTTGTTGCGCGAGTCCTCAGGCCGCACCGCCAGCCACCAGTCAGCCGCAGCCCTCCACGGCCTGCCCTTGTGGGGCCTGGATCTGTCGAAGGTGCACCTCACCTTGGAGGAAGTCCCCGAGGTACTCCGTGGCCGAGTGGTCGGCGGCGCGGACCGTACGCCGGCGGCCCGTGCTGCCGGGACCGGCCGCGGCGCCAGCGCCAGGCGGGGTGTCGAGGACGAGGTCGTCCGCCACGTGCGGAGCCCGTTGGGCCCCGGCGTGGTCGTGTGGAACGGCCTGCGAGTGACTTCACCTCCGCGCGCGGTCGCGGAGGTCGCGGCGACCTGTCCACCCGCGCCCGCCCAAGCGGTGGCTGACGCCAGCCTGTACTCCGGTCTGGCCACGGCCACCACCCTCCGGAAGGCAACCGACCACCTGACCGACGGGATCGAGCAGGCCCGGTCCGTCGTCGCCCGTGCGACTCACGAGTCGGCGTCGGTCGCGGAGTCCCGCCTGCGAGTGATCCTCGCCGACGCCGGACTCCCCACGCCGTCGTCCTCTCCCCCACCAGGCGTCGACGCCGACCAGGTCGGCTGCTCGCTGTGGTTCCCGGCCGAGCGGACCGTCGTCGAGTTCGACCCACACCGCCCGTACTGGTCGAACGCCCCCGACGAAACCACCACGCCCGCCCTGGCCGCGTACCTCGCCGAAGCCGCCGACCGAGCCTTCGGCGTCCCCCGTCCAGGCCTCCCCGCCGACCCCTCACCGGCCGGCTACTGCTGGATCTCCTGGTCCGACCTCGACGACCCACCCGCCGTAGTCGAAGAGATCCGCACAACCTTCGCCAGAGCCCAGCGCTCCACAGCCGTCAGACCCTTCGACCCCACCCGCCGACGACACCGGCCTAGGGGCCGAATCCCCCGTCCGAGCTAGCCGTTTCACTCCCTGGAGGGATCTCCCCCGCCCCCGAACCGTCAACGCTGGTCGAAGAAACCAAGCCAAAGGAGCCAATCCAGTGTTGCCCGCCCGACAGAGAGTCCTCCGCACCACCGCCGCCGGCGTGGCCGCCGCGAGCCTGCTCGCCGCCCTCACCGGAACGGCAGCCCATGCGACGTCCTACAACCGGAGCGATCCGGCGTCCACGCCCCTCCGCGCTTCCCCCACCACAGGCGGCCCGGTCACGACGGACCTGATGACCGCCGAGCCGGCAGTGGCGGGGCTGCCTCTCTCCACCTCGACAACGCGTGACGAGGCGATGCAGGTGAGAGGCAAGGCCGGTGGAGTCCTCGGCGAGGAATGGGGCCCGGACTTCGCCGGTGACCCGGTGAGCTTCGAGGTCGATGCCCGAGGCGACGACCCGCTGAACCCGACCGGCACCTTCCACGTCATCCACCGCAACCCCGACGGCAGTCTCGTGGCTGAGTTCAGCGGCAAGGTCTCCAGCCTGTACGCCGTCGACGAGGTCGGCATCCTCACCGGAACGATCGACCGCGCCGACCACCCCGGCGTACCGCGGGAGTTCGTCGGCAAGGAGATCGCCCTCACCGTGTACGACGGCGGCCGCAAGGGCGACCGGATCGGCTGGGTCTGGGGATTCTTCGACGCGCCGGTCAGCCGCGTCCAAGGCACCGCTCCGCACTTCCCGGTGACCTGGGGTAACTTCCAGGTCCACGGTGACGCGGCCGGTCAGGGCCGTCAGCTCGCTGTCGCCCCGCAGGCGTCGCGACCGGTTTCCGGCTCGGCCGCGGCTTCGCCGTACTCCGCTGCAGCCGACCCCTCTCCCGCGTCCAAGCAGGTGGAGCTGAACTCGGATGCCACGGGGACGAACGTGCTCGCGGTCCTCGGCGGCACCAGCAAAACCCCCGAGTTCAACGGCGACCCGCTGCGCTTCACCGTCGCCGCACGGATCGCGCCGGGCGACAACGCCCTGCAGGTGAAGGGCGGCTTCCACGTCACGCACCACAAGCCCGATGGCCGAGTGGTCGCCGACTTCCAGGGCCGCATCACCTGTCTGGCGGTCGGTGGTCCGGTCGGCGTCGCCACCGGCGTCGTCACCAAGTCCGCCGACCCCACCCTGGTCGGCAAGCCGGTGTCCTTCTCCCTGAAGGACGGCCGCACCGACCGCCTCGGCTGGCTCTGGGGTTTCAGCTCGACCGACGAACCGATCACCGACTGCCAGTCGATCACGCCGTTCTACGCCTCCGACTGGGGAGGCCTCCTGGTCCGCTGAAAACAACGGACCCGCTGCCAGAAGGCAGCGGGTCCGTCGAGTGGTGCCGGTGGGCGGCGATCCGCCGCGCCCGCCCGGTGAGGGTTGGGCGCGTGCGGCTCGGCGTACCCGATCGTGCTTGTGCTCAGGCGTTGAGCGAGGTGCCCGTCGAACGCAGGTTCTCGCAGGCCTCGGCGACGCGCTGGGCCATGCCGGCCTCGGCGGCCTTGCCCCAGGCGCGCGGGTCGTAGGCCTTCTTGTTGCCGACCTCGCCGTCGATCTTCAGCACGCCGTCGTAGTTGGTGAACATGTGCGCGGCGGCCGGACGGGTGAACGCGTACTGCGTGTCGGTGTCGACGTTCATCTTGATGACGCCGTTGTCGACCGCGGCCCGGATCTCCTCCAAGGTCGAGCCCGACCCACCGTGGAAGACCAGGTCGAACGGACGGTCCTTGCCGACCTTGGCGCCGACCGCGTCCTGGATCTCCTTCAGGATCTCCGGACGCAGCTTGACCGAACCCGGCTTGTAGACGCCGTGCACGTTGCCGAAGGTGAGCGCGGTCAGGTAGCGGCCGTTCTCGCCGGTACCGAGCGCCTCGACCGTCGCCAGGCCGTCCTCGACGGTCGTGTACAGCTTGTCGTTGATCTCGTTCGCGACGCCGTCCTCCTCACCACCGACGACGCCCACCTCGATCTCCAGCACGATCTTGGCCGCGTGCGCGCGGGCCAGCAGGTCCTTGGCGATCTCGAGGTTCTCGTCCAGCGGAACGGCCGAGCCGTCCCACATGTGCGACTGGAACAGCGGGTTCTCGCCGCGGGCGACGCGCTCGGCGGAGATCTCCAGCAGCGGCCGGACGAAGCCGTCCAGCTTGTCCTTCGGGCAGTGGTCGGTGTGCAGCGCGATGTTGACGCCGTAGTTCTTGGCGACCTCGTGCGCGTACGCCGCCAGCGCGACCGAGCCGGTGACCATGTTCTTGATCGTCGAGCCGGACAGGTACTCCGCACCGCCGGTGGAGACCTGGACGATGCCGTCCGAGCCCGCCTCGGCGAAGCCGCGGATCGCGGCGGTCAGCGTCTGCGACGAGCTGACGTTGATGGCCGGGTAGGCGAAGCGGTTCTGCTTGGCCTTGTCCAGCATCTCGGCGTAGACCTCAGGGGTGGCAATAGGCATGTCTCGCGGTACTCCTCACAGCAAAGTTCATGTGGGTTGTAGCTCCAGTATTGCGGCCGGGCACCTCGTCGTACTCGGCGGGCCACCTGCTGAGCCGGCCGGGTGACCGGGGAGCGAACAGCAGGGAACAGACCAGTAGGACCACAGGATCGGTCCAGTTCGTTGCGTAGCGTCCGAAGAAGCGCGATGCGTCCGAACAGCCGTGCGCCATAGCCTCCGCTTCTTCGGACGCTGTGCATTTCTTCGGACGCTGTGATCAGGTGGAGGAACCGGTCCGCGGGCCGCGCGGGGTGAGGGCCATGTGCAACCGGTAGCGGTCGGCGCGGTAGGCCGACCAGGACAGTTCGACGACCTTGCGGCCGGCGAACGTCGTCCGCTCGAGGACCAGCAGGGGTGCCCGCCGGGCCACACCGAGGACGCGGGCGACGTGACCGTCGGCGTTGTCCGCCCGGACGGTCTGCTCACCCGAGGTGACGACGACGTCGTACTCGCTCGCGAACACGTCGTACAGGGTGCCGAGTTCGCGGCCGAGCAGGCCGGGGAACAGCGCGGACGGGTAGTAGCCGACCTCGTACGCCATCGGGGACGCGTCGGCCGTACGCAGCCGCTCGACCCGGATCACCTTCGTGCCCTTCGCGACCCGCAGCCCCTTGGCCGTCTCGTCGGAGGCCTCGATCTCGGTCGCCGACAGCACCACCGTGCCGGGCTCGAGGCCTCGGGCCCGCATCTCGCGGGAGAACGAGGTCAGGTGCAGCTGGGAGTCGACCTGCGGCCCGGTGACGAAAGTTCCCTTGCCGTGCACGCGTTCCAGCGCGCCGGACTCGACCAGATCGCTGATCGCCTGCCGGACGGTCACCCGGGAGACGTTGAGTTTGTCGACCAGGGCGCGCTCGGAGGGGATCGGGTCGCCGGGGTGCAGTTCGACGTCGATCAGCCGTTCCAGCACCGACCGGACCTGGGCCCGCTTGGTAGCCACCATCGAATCTCGATCCTCCAGACCATCGGTGTCGCCCGCGGGGGGTGCCCCGGACCACCGCTCACTGCTATCGTGCGCAGCATACCTGTTAAGACCAGATAGGACCAGTGATCCCAGTGGTGTCTGTCCCCGCCTCTGCCACCCAGATGGCACGCGAGATCGCCGAGCAGCCGGCCGCCTTGGCCGCGACGTTCGAGCACGTGCTGCCCAGCCGGCACGACATCACCCGGCTCGCTGCCGGGCGCCGGAACGTGATCTTTCTCGCCCGGGGCTCCTCCGACAACGCCGGGGTGTACGGCCGCTACCTGACCGAGATCCACGCCGGCCGGCAGGCCTCGCTGGCGGCGCCGTCGGTGGCGACCTTGTACGGCGCGAATCTCGACCTGTCGAACTCGCTCGTCGTCGCGGTGAGCCAGTCGGGTGCCACGCAGGAGATCGTCGACACCGCCGAGTGGGCCAAGCGCAACGGCGCCGCGATCGTCGGCATCACGAACGACGCGGACAGCCCGCTGGCCTCCACCGCCGACGTCGCGCTGATCACCCAGGCCGGCAAGGAGCTGGCGGTCCCCGCGACGAAGACCTACACGACGCAGCTCGCGGCGATCACCGTCGCCGTCGACGCACTCGCCCAGAAGCCCGGCACGCTCGACGCCGACATCGCCCGCGTCCCCGACGCCGCCGCGAAGATGCTCGAGGGTTCCGTGGAGGCTGCCGCCGACCTGCTCGCCGGCGCCCACGACGTCCTCTCCAGCGGCCGCGGCCTCACCTTCGGCACCACGCTGGAGGTAGCACTCAAGCTCGAGGAAACCTGCCTCCAGCCCGTCCGAGGCCTCTCGTACGCCGACCTCAAGCACGGCCCGATCGCGGTAGTCGACGCCGACCTCGTCACGATCCTCGTCGCCGCCGCCGACGGCCCCGCCCTCCCCGGCATGACCGAGCTCGCCACCCTCGTCCGCGAGAAGGGCAGCAAGATCCTCGGCATCGGCGGCGACGCCAAGTTCGCCAGCCTCTGCGACGTCAACCTCGCCGGCCCCGACCTCCCCGAAACCCTCGCCCCACTCGCGTTGGTAATCCCCGCCCAACGAGCCATCGAAGCCCTCGCCCGCAAACTGGGCCTGGACCCCGACGCCCCCCGAGGCCTCCGCAAGGTCACCCAGACGGACTGACAGCTCGACCCGAACACGACCGAACCGTCCGCCGCGGCAGATCTCACGCCGGGCGGAGACAGTTTGTAAACCAACGGTGGACCGCCCAGGCGGTCCACCGTTGTGCTGCCGCCTCCCGCCCGCCGCGTTGGCTGCCCGTCGGCCCTAGCCGGATGAACGGCCCGGGGTGAGCGCTCGGCGGGGATGCGGCCGGGAAGGTCCGCGCTGGTTAAGGCCGCGGCGGCCGGAAGGCAGTTGCGGAGAAGGCAACCGAGGCGGGCCCACGTGGTGGGTCCCCTGGGTGTAACCGGGCGGGCTACAGCCGAGGCGGGGCCCACGCGGTACGCCATGGGCTGCAACCGGGCGAACTGCCGCTGGGTGGGGCTGGCCGGCTGGTGGGCCGGAGGTGCTCCCCACCTGGATCGCGACCAGCGAGCTGGCTGACGGTCGGCTTGGTCGACTGTCGCCGGGTGAGCGATCGGTCGCCGACCTCGACGCCGACGGTGGTGGAGGTCGGCGCGGATGCGGCCGGGAAGGTCCGCGCTGGCTGAGGCCGCGGCGGCCGGAAGACCGTTGTTGAAGTAAGCGGCACCTGGTGGTGGCACCGAGAGCCGTGCAGTCGCCTGGCGCGTGGGCGGATGGTCGGCCCTAGCCGGATGAACGGCTCGGGGTGGGCGCTCGGCGGGGATGCGGCCGGGCGGGTCTGCGGTGGCTAAGGCCGCGGCGGCCGGAAGACAGCTACGGAGGAGGTGGCCGAGAGGCCCGGGTAGGGGGTCTATGGCAGTGGCCGGGCGGGTCGCCAGCTGCTCCCCCACCTGGGTGGCGACGGAGCGAGCTGACTGACGTCGGCTTCGCCGGGTGAGCGATCGGTGGTGGAGGCTCGGCGGGGATGCGGCCGGGAGGGTCCGCGCTGGCTGGGGTGGCGGCGGCCGGAAAGCAGATGTACGTGAGGTGCCGGTAGTCGATGGCCTAGGTGGTCACCTTGGCGACTGGCCGCGCTGGTGGTGAGGTCGTGGTCCACCGGGCGCCCGCCGCGCAGGTGGTGTGGCGGTCCACCGGCGACTGGTCGCGCAGGTGGTGTGGCGGTGGTCCACCGGCGACTGGTCGCGCTGGTGGTGAGGTCGTGGTTCACCGGGCGCCCGCCGCGCAGGTGGTGCGGCGGTGGTCCACCAGGTGACTGGCCGCGTCGGGGGTGAGGTGGTGGCGGTCCATTGCCCCCGCTGGTGGTGAGGGCTTGCCTGCGGCTGGTGGTGAGGGGCTTGCCTGCGGCTGGTCGGCTGGCGGCTGTTGGGCGTGGGGCCGCCGCTCCCCGGGAAGAGTCCGGGGAGCGGCGGGTACCCAACCGGGTGGCTGGGTCAGGTGGGGACCACCTGGTTGGACTGGGGGGAGTAGGGGCTGGTGCCTAGGGCGTTCACCGCGGCGACTGTGAAGCGGTGGGGTTGGCCTTTGATGAGGCCGGTGTTGACGACGCTGGTGGCGGTGGCCGCGACGGTTTTGGTGTTGATGAGGGTGCCGGCTCGGTAGGTGCGGACCAGGATGCTGGTGAGGGCTGAGCCTCCGTTGTTGGTGGGGAGGGTCCAGCGGATGGTTGCGGAGGTCGCGCCGGCGGTTGCCGTGCCGATCGTGGGGGCCGCGGGGGCTCCCTTGGGGGTCACCGTGTTCGACAAGCCGGAGAAGGCGCCGGTGCCGATGGCGTTGACGGCGGCTACCGCGAACTGGTGGGGTGCGCCGTTGATCAGGCCGGTCATGGCCAGGCTCACGGCGCTGGCTCCTGCGGACAGGGTGTTGATGAGGGTGCCGCTGCGGTAGACGCGGACCTGGTAACCGGTGATGGTTGAGCCGCCGTTGCTGGCGGGTGCCGTCCACTTGGCGGTGGCTGTGGCGTTGCCGGCGGTGGCGGTGCCGATGGCCGGAGTACCGGGTACGGCGCCAGTCGGGGCGGGAGTGACCGTGTTCGACTTGCCCGAGTAGGCGCCGGTGCCGATCGCGTTGACTGCGGCGACGGAGAACTGGTGGGGCTGGCCGTTGATCAGGCCGGTCATGGCCAGGCTCGTAGCCGAAGCACCTGCGGACAGCGTGTTGATCAGCGAGGTGCCCCGGTAGACGCGGACTCGGTAGCCGGTGATGGGTGACCCGCCTGTGCTGGCGGGCGCGGTCCACACGGCTGTGGCTGAGGCGTTGCCGGCGGTCGCCGTACCGATCCCAGGCACTCCGGGGGCGGAGGGTGCCGACGGGGTCACCGTGTTCGACAAACCGGAGAAGGCACTGGTGCCCAGCGCATTCACTGCAGCGACCGAGAACTGGTGCGGCTGGCCGTTGATCAGGCCGGTCATCACCAAGCTCGTAGCAGCGGCGCCCGCGGACAGGGTGTTGATCAGCGTGCCGGAGCGGTAAACCCGCACTCGGTAGCCCGTGATCGCCGACCCACCGTTGCTCGCCGGGGCCGTCCACACAGCCGTGGCAGTCGCGTTCCCAGCAGTCGCCGTACCAACAACCGGTACGCCGGGCGCCGAAGGCGTCACCGGAGCCGGATAGCCCGCGGGCACCCGATAGCTCGACGTCTGCGATCCAGTGAACGCCACCTGCGCGGAACGCTCCCCCGCGTACGCCGTACCGAACGCCGGCCCCGTCGCCCCACCAGACGTCAGCGTCAAAGAGCCCTCCGGCAACGTCAGCGGCACGGTCTTCGCGCTCCCGGTGCTCTGCACCGTCATCGTGTTCCCGATCGCGTACGCCGTCACCGTGTTCCGCGCCGTCTTCCACAGATCCGCCTGCCGCAGCAGTACGCCGGACTCCCGCGTCGTCGGATGCAGCAGCGGCGCGTTGGCCGCGAACGCGGTGTTGTACTTGGCCAGCACCCCGTCCAGCACCGGGTACAGGATGCGGTCCTCGGTGATGTTCGACTGGTGCGCGTAGTGCGGCCGCGGGTCGTTGCCGAGCAGGTGCCGGGTCGCGTTCTGGATCTCGATCGGCACGATGTACGACGCGAAGCCGGTGTTCACGTCCAGCGGCGCGATGCAGGTCGACGTCTCCGGGTTGTCCTCGCAGATCCCGGACCCGCCGTTGGCGCGGCTGGTGTAGATCCAGTTGTACTCGTCCACCTCCTCCGCGGCCTTGGCCACGTTGTAGAAGATGTTCATCGGGTAGCGCGGCACGGTCAACGTGCTGCCGATCGTCCGCTGGGCCGGCTCGCGGGACGCGTCGGAGGCGACGTACTCGATCCCCCGGGCGGTCAGGGCCGGAGCCAGGTTCGGGTTGTCGACCGCCATCTGCGGCAGCGACTTCAGCCCGGAGTGCTCACCGGTGACGAGCTCACCCGGGTCGATGCTCACCGCGTTGGTGGTGGCCCAGGTCTGGTTCTGCCCGATCTCGCTGTTCAGCACCGACTGCGACTCGTACTGGATCTGCCCGCCCGACGTCTGGCAGACCCACGGGATCACGGTGAAGTTCTGCACGCAGCCCAGGTACAGATGCGACCAGGTGTGGTTCAGCCAGCGGAACGACGCCTTGTTCGCCAGCAGACTGGTGGTCAGCGGATCGGTGGGGACCGCCCCCTCGGCGTTGAACGCCATGTCCAGCGGCATCCCGTTGGCGGTCTGCCAGGTCTTCAGTACGTCGACGTCGGCCGGCGTCATCTTGATCGGCTCGTTCATCGGCGTGCCCGGCGGGCAGACGTCGCCCGGCGTGCAGTTCGCCGTACTGCTCCAGCGCAGGTCGTCGAGGAACACATCGTCGACCTGGACCGAGAAGTAGTTGCGTTCGTACCCCAGGTGGATCCCCCGGGTCATCCAGGAAATGATGCCGGAGGCAATCAACTGGAACTGCTGCTGGTACACGTTGTACGTGAACGTGATGACGAGTTCCTCACGCCCCTCGTGCGTGTAGACACCGACCAGCGACCCCTGCTCGCTGACGCCCGGCATCGGGGCCGAGACCAGCATCCGGAACGACGTCTTCGCGACCGCGTCGTCCGGCAGCGGCCGCGCGATGAACCCGTCACTCTCCAGTACGGCGGGGTCGAGGTTCTCGAAGCCGACCGGCCCGTCGAGCGACCGGAACGCCTCGGCCTTGCCGGCTGCCGTCGCCGTGGCGGTGATCCCGTCCAGCTGACCGACGTACCCCGGGTCCGCCGCGTAGTTCAGCCCGACGCCCGGATGTGCCCACGTCGACGCATCCACTTGCCGTACGCCGAACGCCGCCTCGAAGCTGTGCAGCGCGGTCAGTTCCGCGGCCGTCATCTGCGTGGGCGCCTCGTTCGGCAGCACCACCGCCTGGAACTTGGCCCGCGGCACCGACGCCACGGTGTCGGACAGGTACGCCGCGTTGATCGCCGGCCGGGTCCCGCTGCGCAGGTCGACCTGCGTGTACGGAACTCCGGCGGAGTCGAGTTCGGCGGCGATCGCGCCGACCCACTCGCTGCCGTCGGTGAGGACCAGGACCCGCAGGTCGATCCTCGGCTCGCCGGCCGCGGTGGCGCTCGGCGCGGCCACGACCAGTCCGATCAGCAACGCCAGGACGGCGGTGACCGCGGTCACCAGCCTGCGGCGTGCGGAATGTGTTCTACGGCCGGTCATCGTGACTTCCCCCCACGGGTTGTTCGACGGCACTCGATGCTCCATCCTCGGGCCTGCCGCGGGCTCGCGGATCCGATCCGTGGAGGAGGGCCGCATTGTTCATCTGCACTATGCGAAGGGTTCGGCATTACGGCACCGGCCAGTGACCGAATGACGGTTCCAGAATTTCCCCAAATGTCATTTCCCGGTGACCTGGCCACTGATTGACAGGCGCAATCACCGCGCTTAGTTTCGGGGGTGGGACGGACGCCCGTGATGGGTGGGGGTGAGCGTTCGACCACAGACGGTGGGGGGCACCGTGACCGTACGTGCTTTTTCGAACAATGACGGGGACCGCGCCGGGAATTCCGGCGCACATTTCATTCCGGCCGGTATCCGGCACGACCTGGTTCACCAATTGGCGACCATTCGGGCACTCACCGCAGCGGCGCTGCTGGTGCCCGACGGCGAACGCCGGCTCGAACTGCTGCGACTGATCGACGCGGAGTCGTCGGAGGTCGACGCTCTGCTCGCACTGCTCGGCCCGTCCGGGGCCGCCGACGGCGGTGAGGCGGTCGATGTGGCGGGGCTGGTCCGCTCGGTGATCGAGCCGCTGGTGCCGACCACGGAGGCGGCACTGGCGGTGCGCGAGACCGAGGTCGGGCCGGCCGAGATCAGCCGGGTGGCGTTGCGCCGGATCCTGCGGAACCTGATCGACAACGCCGTCCGGGCCGCGCCGGCCGGACGCGTCGAGGTCCGGGTCCGCCCTGGTACGCGGTGTCGTGGCGTGACCGTCGAGGTGGCGGACTCCGGTCCCGGCTTCGGGCGGGGTCCGCGCGGCCTGGCGTCGCAGGGCCTGTCGATCGTGGCTGAGCTGGCCGCTGCCGCGGGCGGCGGCGTGGACATCGGCCGGTCCGAGCTCGGCGGTGCGAGCGTCACGGTGTTCCTGCCGGCGACGCAGGCCGGGTGAGCACCGGTACGGCGATGCGGTTGATCGTCTGCGACGACCATCGGGTCTTCGCGGAAGCCCTGGCCACAGTGCTGACGGGCAACGGTTACCACGTCGTCGGTGTGGTGAGTGACCCGCGCCAACTGCTGGAGATGCTCCGGCAGGGCGCCGCCGACATGTGCGTCCTGGACCTGACGTTCCCCGATGCCGACGGCATCGAAGTGGCCGCGCAGATCACCGCACTCGACCCGTCGGTGCGGATCTTCGTGCTGACCGCGCGGACCGGCGCGGAGGTACTGCGCAAGGCCGTCTCCGCGGGAGCCAGCGGAGTGGCGTCCAAGGAGCGGGGCATCGACGAGATCCTGACCGCGATCGGCCGGGTGGCCGGCGGCGAGATCTACTGCGACGACAACCTGCTCCGCGACGCGCTCGGGCTGTCCGGGCCGGCCCAGGCACAGGCGCACTTCCTCGCGTCGTACGTGACTCCCCGCGAGCACGAGGTGCTGACGTACCTGGTCGCCGGGATGACGACCGAGGCGATCGGGCGCCGGATGGGGATCTCCAAGACGACCGTACGCGCCCACGTGCAGGCGATCCTGAGCAAGTTCGGCGTGCACTCGCGGCTGGAGGCCGTCAGCTACGCGATCGCCCACAAGGTGATCGAGCCGCCGACGACGCACACGGCGTGAGCCACTGACTGCGGCCCGGCGGCCGACCCTCAGCACGGTTGCCGGGCCGCGCCCAGGCTCTCCGGTTTGCGCATCGAGCTGAAGCCGTACACCTTCGTCCTCGCGCAGAACGCGGCCGGCGCGAGGTTGTACTCGACGTGCAGCACCGCCTTGCCTGCCTGGACGAACGGGATCAGCCGCGCGCACTCGTCGTACTCGGCGCACTGCTCGTTGATCGCGAAGTCGAAGGCCGGCTCGAGCTGCGCGACCTGGGCCAGGTCGTTCTTCAGCGCGACCGAGAGTCCGTGCTGGTGCGCGACACCGGCGACCATCCGGTTGAAGGCGAGCTGGTGGGTCGCGGTGAGTGGGAAGCCGCTGTCGTTGGCGTAGCCGTCGACGTTGTCGGGCTCGACCGCGTCGAAGCCCTTCGCCGCGCAGCTGGCAATCTTGCGTGAGACGATCGGCTTCAACAGGTCCAGCCGCCGGATGTCGAGCCAGCGCTCGTCCGGCCAGCCCTCCAACGCCTTGCCCAGCAGGGAATCCGGGTAGCTGTCGCCCTTCTGTGCGGCGCCTGCGTTGAAGTAGCAGATGACCTTGCGGCCCTTCTGCTGCAGGGCGGAAACCTGTGCGGCCGTTGTGCCGGCGCCGTCGATGTTGTAGATGGGTACGTCGACGGAGAGGTCGAGCTGGCCGCTGAGTTGCCATTGCCAGGGTTGGGAGCGGCGGGGGATCCAGCGGTCGCCGGTCCTGGGGAGGGCGCCGGGCTTTGTGGTGGCTGTTGGTAGGGGTGGAGTGCCTTCGGCTCGTTTGGGTGGGGACGGTTTCTGGGCAGGCGGGGGTGTCAGGGGTTCCGACTTGAGCGGAGGGGTGAGGGTCGTTGTCGCCGGAGGCGGGGGCGAGGGCGAGGGGGAGGCCGACTGCGGCAAGGACGTCGGCGGTGCCGATGGCTCCGCCTGGCGTCCTACCGCGTCGTTCCCGCCGCACCCCGCCACAGCCAGTACGGCGAGGCAGGCGATCCACCTCTTCATGAGCGTGCGCTGATCCGGTCCATCACGCGCAGCAGCTCGGACGGCAGGCCGCACCACGGGTTCGCGCCGGTCCGGTCGGTCGCGAAGGCCAGGGCCACGCCCTGCGAGGCGATCCGTTCCAGCACGGCCTCGAACCCGAACGGCGGTACCTCGTACACCAGGTGCCACAGCCGCTCTGGCGGAATGTCTCCGGACGCGTGCATCGTGGTCAGCCGGCGGTGCACGGCGTCGACGTTCTCGAACACGCAGGACACGTCGAAGATCTCCAGGTAGTCCAGGTGCGGGATCACACCGGGGTTGCCGACCACCACCTCGATCCCGACCTGCCGGGCGAACGCGGCGATCGGCCGGTAGTAGCTCAGGTTGGCCGGGTCGGCGGAGACCTGGTCGAACATGATGCCCTCGACGTCGTACCGCTCCTTCCAGACGGCGATGTCGTCCATCACCAGCCGCGGCGGCCGGGCGCCGTACGCCGTGTCGACGTACCCGTGCAGCGGTACGCCGCCCTCCCGCAGCGCCGCCAGCCCGCCCGGGTAGTAGGCGTCGTCGGCCGGGCCGGGCCCGTTGGCAACGTTCACGACGGCGAAGGCGACCCGCCCGAGCTGGGCCTGCCGCATCAGCTCGGCCCACTGGCGTGGGTCCTCGGCGGGGTGCAGGTACCACGGCACAGCGAGCCGTACGTCGGCCGCCGTCATCGCCGGTTGTGGTGCCGGTTCGGGCCGTTTCGACAGTCTGAGCTTCATCTCGTTCACCAGTCCCTCGTCTAGCGGTGCAGTTCCGGCTTGACCAGCAACCGCACCGCGACGATCGTCAGCGTGACTGCCAGTGCGGTGCACACCAGCAGGTACTCCAGAGCCAGTCGGGCAGCGTGCGGTTCCACCGGTACGTCGGGCAGCCACTCCCGGGCAGCCAGCAGGCAGAGCGCTGTCGCACTGGCGATCAGCACAGGCTTGAGCTGCTGGAAGGCCACCAGCAGCAGTGCGGCGAGGAAGGCCCAGCCGAGTACGCCGGCCCCGGCGAACCGCAGCAGCGTCGCCGTGTCGGACTCACGAGCCAGCAGCAGGATCGCCAAGCCAGTCAGCAACGCCAGACCGAGCAGGTAGCCACCCAGACAATGCCGTACGGCGCTGCGCAGTGCCGACGTCGCCGTGGCCCGCGAATCCGCGCTACGCAAGGCGACCTCGGCACTCCGCCGGTAGCGGGCGAGCTGGAACTCGGCCACCATGACACCGCACATCAGCGGCGCCATCGTGACGGCAATGGCCACGTGGGTCGGTGCGCGCAGGCTGTCGATCAGGGCAAAGCTCAGCAGCATCGCCAGCGACAAGCCGTACCCGACGTACGGCATCGCGCCGTTGGTCGACGCTCGGGCCAGCTCGACGGCCGGCGGCTTGGCTCCGCGCAGCAGGTAGCCCACCCAGGCGATGGTGATGAGCAAGGTGCAGCAGATCGCTACCAGGACAAGCCATCTGGGCAGCAGGTCCGGCCTGATCAGCGCCGGCACGCTCGCCAGCAGTCCCGGGATCAGCGCGAAGCCGATGACCGCCGGCCGGTCGATCACCAGCGCAATGCTGGTCGACAGCACGAACGCGATCTGCCCCACCGCCAGGATCACCGCACTCCAGCCCAGCAGTCCCAGCCACCCCACGGTCACACCGGCCACCCCCGCGAGGGCCACTGTGAGCAGCGCGAGCTTCATCATCTGCCAGCGCGCTCCGGTCGCCGACCCGGCGCCGAGCACCCGGTAGCCGATGTAGGCAATGCCCTGACCGGCCGCCCAGCCAACAGCCACGGCGACCAGCACCGCCCACACCAGCGGCAGCGCCGGACGACGTCCGAGCGCCGCACCGGTCAGCAGCGCCGGCAGGACGAAGACCAGGCCACGCAGCAAGGTGTCCCGTACGTCGACCACAGGCAGTGCAACAGTCGCCTGTACGGCGGACGGCCCGGCCATCAGCGCCTCGAACCGGTGCCGGGCCATCGCGAACACGTCGGTGTACCCGTACCGCTGGCGGGCCATCCGGTCGCTCACCCCGCTGGCCTCCAGCGACGCCGCGACCTCGAAGGCGTCCACCGGGACGACCTCGGCGCCGCCCCGCACCACCAGTTCGCCAGGCCGCTCCGGGACCGCCGGCAGCAGAACCGAATCAGCACTCATGACACTTCTCCGCTCGTCAGTTGCAGGTCTCGCTTGACCGCCACCGCGTACAGCGTCCGGTAGCAGTCGAGCGAACGTTCCAAGGTGAAGGTGGACAGGGCCCGTGCGCGGGCGGACCGCCCGAGCTCCTGCCGGCGTTCGTCGTCGCTGAGCAGTTCGAGACACGCCTCCGCGAACGCCTCCGGGTCGCGCGGCGGCACGATCAGGCCGCAACGGTCGACCGCGTCCGCCGTACCACCGACGTCGGTCGAGACGGTCGCGCGGCCGCACATCATCGCCTCGATCACGGTGTACGGCATGCCTTCGGAGATGCTCGACAGCGCGACGACGTGACCGGCCTCGAAGGCGATCCGCGAGGTCGGTACCGGCCCTTCCAGCCGGATGCCGTCGTGGACGCCGAGCTCCTTGGCCAGCGCCAGACAGCGGTCGCGGTAGTCCTCGTTGCCGGCCGGGGTCGGCCCGAAGATCCGCAGCAGCGTGGCCGGCAACCTGGTCCGGACCAGCGCGAACGACCGGATCAGGTTCTCCAGGTCCTTCAGCGGGTCGATCCGGCCGATCCAGCTGATCGTCGGCACCTGCGGCTCGCTGGTGATCTCCGGGTACGCCGCCGGGTCGACCCCGTTGTAGACCGGCAGGATGATCTCCGGGTCGGCGCCGAGCCGTTCGGCCCACCGGGCGTTGAACTGCGCGACCGGCGCGATGAAGTCGGCGTTGCGGTAGCCGACCTCGGTGAGCATCCGGAAGAAGCCCAGTACGACGAACCGCACGCTCTGCGGCAGGTCCAGGTCCTGGAAGGCGAGGTACCGCTCGCGCAGGTAGACGCCGTGCTCGGACATCACGAACGGCGTACCGTGCCGCCACTTCTCGGCGAGCGCGACCATCGTCGGCAGTCCGTTCGACACCGCGTGGCACAGGTCGGGCCGGTGGGCCAGGCTGATCGTCAACGGCAGCAGGGAGCGCTCCAGCAGGGTCACCGCGGTCAACGCGTCGCGGACCGACAGCACTGCCGACGTACCGGAGGAACGTGCTGCGGCGGGCCACACGTTCAGCAGCTCGGTCAGCAGGTCGGTGGAGCGCAACGCCTGCGGCAGGTCGATCTCGGCCGCCAGCAGGGACAGCTTGAACAGGCCGACCTCGAACATCTCCAGCTCGCCGCGGACCACTCCACCGAGCAGCGCACGGACAGCGCGGTCGACGCGCGGCTGGTACTCGACGCGGCGCCGCAGCGGCGCCGGACCCCAGATCGGGAACGGCCGCAGCGAGCGGACGTTGTCCGGCAGCTCCCAGGTCGGCCTTTCGTTGCCTGAGGCCACCAACGTGACCAGGTCGAAGGTGTGCTCGGTGAGACCCCGGACCAGCTTGTCGCACCAGGTGCTGACCCCACCGGACACGTACGGGTACGTGCCCTCGTTGATGAGCGTGACGTCCATCCGCCCCCCTGAGCTCGTGGCTTCACCGACAGCCTGCCCCGGCGCGGCGGAGCGGTGATCCGGCAAGTGGGGGGAGGCGCACTGTGCGCCTGGACTACTCCAGATGGTGGATGGAGGAGGAGTACGGCGAGGGCCGGACGGACGACCCGGTCTCCGTCGGGTGCAGGATCCGGAGCGGTGCCGGCGGGCGGACGCTCTAGCCATGAGACGACAGACCTGGCTGCTCACCGGTGGTGCCGGCTACATCGGGGCCCACGTGGCCGACGCGATGTCCCGGGCCGGCCGGGACGTGGTGGTCTTCGACGACCTGAGCACCGGCAGACCCGAGCGAGTCCCCGGCAACGTGGAACTGATCGCCTCCTCGGTGCTCGACACCACGGCGCTGGCCGAGACGATGACCCGGCACCGGATCGCCGGGGTGATCCACCTGGCCGCCAAGAAGGCCGTCGACGAGTCCGTGGACCGCCCGCTGCACTACTACCACCAGAACGTGCACGGCACGGCCAGCGTGCTGCAGGCGATGAGCATGGCGGGAGTCCGCCGGATGCTGTTCTCGTCCAGCGCTGCCGTGTACGGCGTACCGCCCGGTGGGCCGGTCACCGAGGACACTCCGACCGCACCGATCAACCCGTACGGCGCGACGAAGCTCATCTGCGAGTGGCTCGTCCGGGACGCCGCACCCGCACTGGGGCTGTCCTGGATCAGCCTCCGCTACTTCAACGTGTGCGGCGCCGGCACTCCGTCACTCGGCGACCCCGGTGTCACCAACCTGCTCCAGCTGACCCTGCAGGCGCTCGCCAAGGGCGCCAGGCCGACCGTGTACGGGCAGGACCACGACACCCCAGACGGCACCTGCATCCGCGACTACATCCACGTGTCCGACCTGGCCGACGCGCACCTGGCGGCAGCGGACCACCTGGAACGACAGGACGCCCGTACGGCGTACAACGTCGGCTGCGGACGCGGCTACAGCGTGCTGGACGTGCTCAGCGCGGCCCAGCGCATCACCGGCATCCGTCGCCCGTACGACGTGACCGCGCCCCGCCCGGTCGACCCGGCGTGCGTGGTCGCCGACCCGGCGCGCATCCACCAGGACCTGGACTGGTCGGCCAAGCACGACCTCGACTCCATGGTCCGCAGCGCGTGGGAAGCCTGGCAGTACCACCCGGCCTTCGCGGCCCCCTAAGCCCCGCCCCCCGGGGACAGTCCCCCGCCTCCTGGTGCACACGGTCCCGCACCCTGAGGCGGGGGACACTCAGATGCGTCCCCGCCGCCGCAGCGCGGTGCCGATCTGCTCGGCGCACTCCTGCAGCGGCTTCAGCGCCTCGGACTCGAGTGCCGCCTTCGTACTGCGCGATGCGTGCGCCGACACGTTCAGCGCAGCAGCCGCCCGGCCCCGCGAGTCCAGGATCGGTACGGCGATCGACCGCAGTCCCAGCTCCAACTCCTGGTCGACCAGCGCGTACCCGTCGACCCCGGCCTGCCTGATGACCTCCCGTAGCTCCTCCGGTGAGGTCAGCGTCTGGTCGGTGAGCTGCTCGGTCTCCACGGTCTCCAGGTATGCCGTCAGCTCGTCCTCGGGGAGTCCGGCGAGCAGCACCCGGCCCATCGACGTCGCGTACGCCGGCAGCCGGGCGCCGACGCCCAGCGCGACCGTCATGATCCGCCGGGTCGGCACGCGGGCGACGTACACGATGTCGGGCAGGTCCAGCGTCGCGATCGAGCAGGACTCCCGGGTCTGGGCGCTGAGCTCCTCCATGAACGGCCCGGCGATGTCACCGAGGTCCAGCGACGACAGGTACGCCCAGCCCAGCGCCAGCACGCGCGGCGTCAGCGTGAAGCGCCGCCCGTCGCTGCGCACGTACCCGAGCTGCTCCAGCGTCAGCAGGATCCGCCGGGCGGTCGCGGGCGTGATGCCGACGTCGCGCGCCACCTCGCTGAGCGTCAGCGAGGGCGTCTCCGCCGAGAACGCGCGGATCACCGCCAGGCCGCGCTCGAGCCCCTGCAGGAACGTACCTGTGGACGCGTCACCGGACATCGGCTAGCCTTTTCGTTGAAAGAAGAACTTTTCGCTGAGCGAAATCCTAGCGGAGCTTCGATGCTGAGTCCAGTACTTCTCCACGACGCCATCGCCGAGCACGTGCACGACGGGGACACGGTCGCGCTCGAGGGCTTCACGCACCTGATCCCGTTCGCCGCCGCGCACGAGATCGCGCGCCAGGGCCGCCGGCACCTGACGCTGGTCCGGATGACGCCGGACCTCGTCTACGACCAGCTGATCGGGCTCGGCGTCGCCGACAAGCTCGTCTTCTCGTACGGCGGCAACCCGGGCGTCGGCTCGCTGCACCGGCTGCGCGACGCGGTCGAGAACGCATGGCCGCACCCACTGTCGGTCCAGGAACACAGCCACGCCGGGCTCGCGAACGCGTACTCGGCCGGTGCCGCGCGGCTGCCGTTCGCCGTACTGCGGGGCTACCGCGGGACCGACCTCGAGCAGCAGCGCGACATCATCTCCCGGGTCACCTGCCCGTTCACCGGCGAGGAACTGGCCGCGGTCAAAGCGGTCAACCCCGACGTCACCGTGATCCACGCGCAGCTCGCCGACCGCGACGGCAACGTGATGCTCTGGGGCATCACCGGGGTCCAGCGCGAGGCCGTGCTGGCCGCGGACCGGGCGATCGTCACCGTCGAGGAGGTCGTCGACGAGTTCCCCGAGCGGACCGGCGCGGTGATCCTGCCGAACTGGGTGCTCTCGGCGGTCTGCGTCGTACCGAACGGCGCCTGGCCGTCGTACGCCGCCGGCTACTCGGTCCGCGACAACGACTTCTACCAGCGCTGGGACACGATCGCGCGGGACCGGCAGGCGTTCCTGGCCTGGGCCGCGGACAACGACCTGAAGGAGAGCGCGGATGTCTGAGTGGGACAGCGCCGAGATGATGAACGTCGCGGCCGCACGTGAGCTGTACGACGGCGACGTCTGCCTGGTCGGCGTCGGCCCGCCGAACCTCGCGGCCAACCTCGCCCGCCACACGCACGCGCCGAACTGCCGGCTGGTCTACGAATCGGGGGCGATCGACGCCAAGCCGCAGCGGCTGCCGTTGTCGATCGGCGACGACGACCTGGCCGCGACCGCGACGGCGGTGGTGTCGGTGCCGGAGATGTTCAACTTCTGGGTCGGCGCCGGGCGGATCGACGTCGGGTTCCTCGGCGCCGCGCAGATCGACCGGTTCGGGAACATCAACACCACGGTGATCGGCGACCACGCACACCCGAAGGTCCGGCTGCCCGGAGCGGGTGGCGCGCCGGAGATCGCGGCCGCCGCGCGGCGGGTGATCGTGATCGTGAAGCAGTCGCCGCGGACGTTCGTGGAGACCGTCGACTTCGTCTCCTCGGTCGGCTACGGGCCGACCGGGCAGGAGCGGGAGGCGCCGGGTGCGGGGCCGACGTTGGTGATCACGGACCACGGGGTGCTGGAGCCGGATCCGGTGACTCACGAGCTGACGATGACGCGACTGCATCCGGGGGTGACGGTCGAGCAGGCTGTCGCTGCGACCGGGTGGGTGTTGAAGGTTGCTGACGGCATCGAAGAGGTGCCGGCGCCTACCGAGCACGAGCTGACCGTACTGCGGAAGCTGCGGAACCGGGAGCCGATCGATGCCTGAGGCGTTCGTGCACGTGGGGTTGCCCAGCCGGGTGGTTTTCGGGGCGGGGGCTTTGGAGCAGGTCGTGGGTGAGGTGGAACTACTTGAGATCTCCCGGGCGCTGGTGATTGCTACGGGGTCTGCTCGGGACTCGGCGGATGTTGTCGAGCTGGGACTTGGGGATCGGTTTGCGGGGCGGATCGACGAGGTGCGGCAGCACGTGCCGGTCGAGCGGGCGGACGCTGCGCGGGCGAAAGCCGCTGAGGTCAGCGCCGACGGGATCGTTGCCATCGGAGGTGGTTCGGCGATCGGGCTGGCGAAGGCGATCGCGCTCTACAGCGGGCTGCCGATCGTCGCCGTGCCCACGACGTACGCCGGTTCGGAGATGACCCCGGTCTGGGGACAGACCGCCGACGGGAACAAGACCACCGGCACCGACCTCGCCGTACTCCCCCGGACCGTCGTCTACGACCCGGTGCTGAGCCGCGGCCTCCCGCTCGGCATCACCGCGGCCAGCGTCGCGAACGCGCTCGCCCACTGTGTCGAGGCGACCTGGACGGTCAAGGCCGATCCGATCACCGAGGTCACCGCGGTCGAGGGCGCTCGCGCGCTGCACGACGGACTGCTCGCGGTCGTCAAGGACCCGCAGGATTTAGATGCCCGAGGCAACCTCCTGTACGGCGCGAGCCTGGCCGGCTCGGCGCTCGCGAGCGCCGGGACCGGGCTGCACCACAAGCTCTGCCACCTGCTCGGCGGCACCTACAACCTGCCGCACGCGGAGACGCACGCGGCCGTCCTTCCGCAGGTAACACAGCTGAACGCACCCGCCGTACCGCGGGCGAAATCGCGGCTGGAATCTGCCATCCGGGCGGAGAACCTGGCCACCGGTTTGTACGATTTCTTCAGCAGCACAGGCGTTCCGACCAGCCTCCGCGCCCTCGGTCTCACCGAGCACCAGGCCAGGGAAGCCGCCCACCAGTTCGCCGCCGGCAACCCGGTGAACGTCGTACCGGTCGACGAGAAGACCCTGACCGAACTCGTGCTCGCCGCCTGGTCCGGCGAACGTCCTTCCCCGCAAGGAGTTGTGCAATGACCTCCGCGTTCCTGTACGACGCCGTCCGCACTCCCGTCGGCAAACTCGGTGGCGCGCTGGCCGGTGGGCGCCCCGACGACCTCGCCGCCGTCACCCTGCGCGAGCTGCTCGTCCGCCACCCCGGCCTCGACCCGGCCGAGATCGACGACGTCTTCCTCGGCAACGCCAACGGTGCCGGCGAGGAGAACCGGAACGTCGCCCGCATGGCCGCGCTGCTCGCGGGCTACCCGACCAGCGTCCCCGGTACGACGGTCAACCGCCTCTGCGGATCCGGCCTCGAAGCGGCCATCCAGGCAGCACGAGCTGTGGAGACCGGCGACGCCGGACTGGTCGTGGCCGGCGGCGTCGAGTCGATGAGCCGCGCGCCCTGGGTGCTGCCGAAGCCCGATCGAGCGTTCCCGCACGGCAGCATGACCGCGGAATCGACCTCGCTCGGCTGGCGGCTGGTCAACCCCCGGATGCCGAAGGAGTGGACGGTCTCCCTCGGCGAGGCGACCGAACAGCTGGCGGAGAAGTACGGGATCACCCGCGAGGCCCAGGACCTGTTCGCCCTGGAGTCGCACGAGAAGGCCGCGAAGGCCTGGGCGGCCGGCACCTTCGACGGCGAGGTCGTGCCGTGGGAGCACCTGGCGCCGTACCTCCCGCCCAAGACGCAGCCGCTGACCCGCGACGAGTCGATCCGCGACGGCGGCACCCCCGAGGTGATGGCCAAGCTGAAGCCGGCGTTCCGTGAGAACGGCACGGTCACCGCGGGCAACGCCTCCACGCTGAACGACGGCGCGTCCGCCGTACTGATCGGTGACGAGCAGACCGCGCAGCGTCTCGGCATCAACCCGCTGGCCCGGATCGTCAGCCGCGGAGTGCACGGCGTCGAGCCGCAGTACTTCGGCATCGGCCCGGTCGAGGCGTCCCGCAAGGCGCTGGCCAAGGCCGGCATCGGCTGGGACGACCTGAAGCTGGTCGAGCTGAACGAGGCGTACGCCGCGCAGAGCCTGGCGTGCCTGGGCGAGTGGCCCGAACTGGACCGCGCGAAGGTCAACGTGAACGGCGGCGCGATCGCCCTCGGGCACCCGCTGGGCAGCTCCGGCACAAGGATTCTCACCACTCTCGCGCACGAGCTGCACCGGCGCGGCGGTGGCTACGGCCTGGCGACGCTGTGCATCGGCGTGGGTCAGGGACTGGCGATGGTGATCGAGGCATGAGGAGCGAGAACATGAGCGACAACCTGACCGACGAGGTGGTGGCGAGCTTCGACGGCAGCCCCGGCGCGCGGACCAAGGAAGTGATGGGCGCGCTGGTCCGGCACCTGCACGCGTTCGCGCGCGAGGTCGACCTGACCGAGGAGGAGTACTTCCGCGGGATCGACTTCCTGACCCGGACCGGGCAGATCTCGACCGCGACCCGGCAGGAGTTCGTGCTGCTGGCCGACGTGCTCGGGCTGTCGATGCTGACGGTCGGGCTGGACACCAAGCTGCCGCCGGAGGCGACCGCGGCGACCGTCTTCGGCCCGTTCTTCGTCGAGGGCTCCCCGGGGTACGAGCTCGGCGACGACATCGCCAACGGTGCTCCCGGTACGCCGTGCCTGGTGAGCGGCCGGGTCCTGGACACCAAGGGCCAGCCGGTCGGCGGCGCGCTGCTGGAGACCTGGCAGGCCGACGAGGACGGCTTCTACGACGTCCAGAAGGACCTCGACTCGCCCCAGAACCGCGGCCACTTCACGACCGATGCCGACGGCAACTTCTCGTTCTGGTCGGTCCGCCCGGTCGCCTACCCGATCCCGGACGACGGGCCGGTCGGCGAGCTGCTCCGCGCCGGCGGCCGCGGCCCGATGCGCCCGGCGCACATCCACTTCATGGTCACGGCGCCCGGTTTCGCCCGCCTGATCACGCACGTGTTCGCGGCCGGTGACGAGCACCTGGTCGACGACGCCGTGTTCGGTGTGAAGGACTCGCTGATCGCCGAGTTCACCGAGCACACGGCCGGTACGGCGCCGGACGGCCGCGTGGTCGACCAGGCGTACTCGTCGGTGCACTACGACCTCGTGCTCGCGACCACCGAGGAGACGCTGTGACGGATTCGTTCGAGACCGACGTCCTGATCGTCGGCACCGGTCCGGCCGGCGGCGCCGCGTCGCTGTTCCTGTCGTCGTACGGCGTCGACAACGTCGTCCTGACCCGCTACCGCTGGACCGCGAACACCCCGCGGGCGCACATCACCAACCAGCGCACGGTCGAGCTGATGCGGGACATGGGTATCGAGGACCAGATCACCGACAAGGGCACCGAGCACGCGCTGATGGGCCAGACCGCCTTCTGCACGAGCCTCGCCGGTGAGGAGATCGGCCGGATCCGCACGTGGGGAACGCATCCGCGCCGCCTCGCCGACTACACCGAGGCCTCGCCGACCCTGCCGTGCGACCTGCCGCAGACGCTGTTCGAGCCGATCCTGGTCAGTACGGCGGCCGCCCGCGGCGCGCGGGTCCGGTTCGACACCGAGTACCTGTCGCTGGAGCAGGACGCCGACGGCGTCACCGCGCACGTACGGGACCGGCTCAGCGGCTCGGAGTACGACATCCGGGCCAAGTACCTGATCGGCGCGGACGGCGGCCGGAGCAAGGTCGCGCAGGACATCGGGCTGCCGATGGCCGGCCAGATGGACGTCGAGGGTTCGATGAACATCGTCTTCGAGGCCGACCTGTCCAAGTACGTCGCGCACCGGCCGAGCGTCCTGTACTGGGTGCTGCAGCCGGGTGCGCAGATCGGTGGCATCGGCGCCGGGCTGATCCGGATGGTCCGGCCGTGGAACGAGTGGCTGATCGTCTGGGGTTACGACATCAACCAGCCGCCGCCGGTGGTCGACGAGGCGATGGCGACCGAGATCGTGCACAACCTGGTGGGTGACGACACGATCGACGTGGAGCTCAAGGGCACCTCGGTGTGGAGCGTGAACCACATGTACGCCGAGCAGGCGTCGGTGGGCCGCGTGTTCTGCATGGGCGACGCGATCCACCGGCACCCGCCGAGCAACGGGCTGGGCTCGAACACGTCGATCCAGGACGCGTACAACCTGGCCTGGAAGCTGTCGCTGGTGCTGAAGGGCCAGGCCTCGCCGAGCCTGCTGTCGTCGTACGACGAGGAGCGGGTGCCGATCGCGCGGCAGATCGTCGAGCGGGCGAACAAGAGCCGGACGCAGTTCGGGCAGATCTTCCGCGCGCTCGGCATGACGCCGGACGCGCCGGCCGGGCGGACGATCGACTCCCGCAAGGACGACACTCCCGAAGGAGTTGCCCAGCGCAACGAACTGCGCGAGGCGATCGAGCTGAAGGACTACGAGTTCAACGCGCACGGGGTCGAGCTCGGGCAGCGCTACGCGTCGTCGGCGGTCGTGCCGGACGGGACGCCCGCACCGGCGTACGAGCGGGATGCCGAGCTGTACTACCACCCGACCACCTGGCCGGGCGCGCGGATCCCGCACTGCTGGCTGACCCGCGGATCCGAGACGGTTTCGACGCTCGATGTCGTCGGCAAGGGCCGCTTCACCGTGCTGACCGGCATCGGCGGCGAGTCCTGGGTGAAGGCCGCGCAGGCGGTCTCCGAGTCGCTCGGCCTGCCGATCGAGGCCGCGGTCGTCGGCCCGGGCCGCGAGCTCGACGACCTGTACGGCGACTGGGCGCGGCTGCGCGAGATCCCCGACAACGGCTGCCTGGTGGTCCGGCCCGACGCCCACATCGCGTTCCGTTCGAGCGAGCTGCCGGAGGATCCGACAGCCGCCCTGCAGGAGGCTTTCGCCGCGATCCTAGGTCGTTAGTTTCCAGCTGTGCGCTTCGACGACGGGCTCTGCCACCTCGACAGGGAAGTGGTAGGGCTCGTCGCTCACGTTCAGCAGCAGGACGAGGCTCTGGCCCTCGGCTGATGATCTGAGCGCGACGGCTTCGTTGGTGAGGTGTTCGACAGTGGTCCGCGCCCTGAGCAGCCAGGGATTGCGACGACGTACGCCGATCAGCTCCTGGTAGAGCGGATCGGGCTTGTCCGGTTTGTCCGGGAACTGCTGACGGATCGCGTCGTCGCCGCCTTCGCGGTCCTCCTTGACGCCGTGCCAGCCGAACTCGTCACCGGCGTACACGCTCGGAATGCCGGCGACCGTGAAGAGAATCGCGACGGCGTGGCCGAGGTGGCGCTCGTCGGTGAGCTTGCTGGCGATCCGGGTGACGTCGTGGTTGCCGACAAAGGTCTGCGGCACGAACGCGTCGAGGAAGTGGTCGTGCCGCTCGAGCGCGGAGGCCAACTCGTAGAAGTTGCCATCGTTCAGCGAACTCCAGATCGCCTTCCACAGTTCGTACTGCGTGATCGAGTCGAGCGTGCTCTGCTGCGCGTACGCCGCGTAGTCCCCGTGGATCAGCTCGCCGAAGAACCACGCCTCCGGGTACTGCGCGCGCACCTCGGCCAGCACGTCCCGCCAGAACGGCGCCGGTACGGCGTACGCCGCGTCCAGCCGCCAGGCGTCGACTCCGCGCGCCATCCAGTGCTTCATCACGTCGACGACGTACTGGCGGACGGCCGGCTGATCGTGGTCGAGGGCAACCAGATGGTCGTGCCCCTCGAAGTACGCGAGTCCTTCGTCGGTCCGGCGGAACCACTCGTGCGGTCCCGCGAACGACCGGGCGACGTGGTTGAAGACGCCGTCCAGCGCCACCCGCAGGCCCCGGGCGTGCGCGGCCGCGATCAGCTGGTCGAAGTCCTCGTCGGTGCCGAGCCGCGGGTCGATCCGGAAGTGGTCGATCGTGTCGTAGCCGTGCGTCTCGGACGCGAACACCGGACCGAGCAGCAGGCCCGAGCAGCCCAGCTCGATCGCGTGGTCGAGCCAGTTCTCCAGATGTTCGAACCGGTGCTGCGGCTCGGAGGACAGGTCAGCCAGCGCCCGCTCGGCTCCGGTGAAGCCGAGCGGGTACACGTGCCACCAGATCGCATGGTCGGTCCACATCCTTCGACCGTACTCCGCTCAGCCCGGCGGGGTGACGATGCCGTTGGTGATCGCGTACGCGACCGCCTCCAGGCGGGAGTGGACGTCGAACTTGGACAGCACCGACTGGATGTGGGTCCTGACCGTCGTCCGCGAGATGTGCAGGTCGGCGGCCATCGAGTCGGTGGTGGCGCCCTGGACGAGCAGCTCCAGGACTTGTCGTTCGCGTTTGGTCAGGTATCCGGCGAGGAACTGGGCGTGCGCCCGGTCGGGATCGGTGTCGAGGCCGAGCGCGTCGCGCAGCAAGGTGTCGTCGCAGAACATCTCGCCCTCGGCCACGCGACCGATCGCGCGCACCACCTCGTCGATGCTGCGGTCCTTGGACGCGACGCCGCTCGCACCGGCCGCCATCGCGTCCCGCAGCACCTCCGGGCCCGTTCGAGCGGTCAGGACGAACACCCGTACGCCGGGCGCCGCCTCCCGCAGCTTGCGGGTGTAGTCGATGCCGTCCGCGTCCGGGAAGCCGAGGTCCATCACGCACAGGTCGACCGGGTCCTCGGCCAGCAACTTCACCGCGTGCCGCGGGTCCTGCAGTACCGCGGTCACGTCGTACCCGTGACCCCGCAACACCGCAGCCAGCGCCTCGGCGAACACCCGGTGGTCGTCGCAAACCGTCACCCGCACCGGCCCACCGGCCACCGTCAACCCCGGATCAGTTGAGGTGGGCAACGGGGAACGTCACCGTGACCCGGGCGCCGCCCAGTTCCGCGGTGCCGACCTCGAGGCTGCCCCCAGCAGCCTCCACCAGCGTGCGCACGATGGTCAGGCCGCGGGACTCCAGCCCCGGCGGCCCGGCGCCGAACCCCGGACCGGAGTCCGCCACCACCACCGCCAGACCGTTGTCCACGGCAACGGCCGACAGCTCGACCACGCCGTCCTCGCCGGCGGCCCGGATCGCGTTCTCCAGCAGGTTGCGCAGCACACGACGCAGCGACACCCGCTCGATGCCGATCCGCAGCGCCGGTAGTTGCCCCGACACCCGCACCTCGGTGTGGGTGGTCGGCGCGACCGCGCGGACCAGGTCGGTCAGCGCGGCCGGCACGTACGCCGGCTCGGCCGCCTCCTGGTCGGTCCGCAACTGCCGCAGCAGCGCCGACACCGCCTCGGCTTCGGCCTCGATCAGCATCAGCATCGCCCGCCGGGCCGTCTCGTCGGACGCCCCCAGCGCAGCCGCCGTCAGGGCACGCACCGTCGCCATCTCGTGGGTCAGGTCGTGCCAGATGTCCGCAGGTTGCCGGGTCGCCGGTCGCGTCGCGACCGGAACCACCGTGATCCCGTCCAGATCTCCTGGTCGGTGCACGTACAGGCCAGAACTCACCGTCTTCCCCCCATGTCGTCGCAAACCCAGTACGGCACGCAAAGGCACGCGCCGTCCCCGCCCGAGTTGGGACAAACTTGTGTGTCGAAACCCCTGCCATCAGGCTTGGAGTCCGGAGCGACAACCGGTCGAACACGAGATTGCGAACAGACCACAGTCTGTCGGCGATACCGTCTCGACCCGCGTCACTCACCCTGCTAACGCGCCGATCGGCCAGGGGTTACGCGCGGTTTGCGGAGTTCATCTTCCAGTCACCGCCGGTACGCCGGCCCGGCGCCCGATCGCGGCCGCCTGCACCGCCGTCCGCGCCCCGAGTTTGCCCAGCACCCGCTGGACGTGGGTCCGCCCGGTGCTCTCGGCAATGCCGAGCCGATCGGCCAGAGCCCGCCGATCCAGTCCACCGATCAGGCAGCTGAGCACAGTCCGCTCCCGCTCGGTCAGGCCGTCCACCAGCCGCCGTGCGTCGTCCGAGCTCTCCCCCACCGACCGCGCCGGGCTGGCGAGCACCGCAGAGCTCACCCACATGCCGCCCGTCCCTACAGCCCGTACGGCGGCCTCCACATCGGTCAGCGGGTCCGTGGCGGCCACCCAGCCGTGCGCACCGGCGCGCAGGGCCTGCAGCACCGGCGCGGGGTCGGCCGCGTCGGCCACCATAAGCACCCGGGTCTGCGGCGCGACGTCCCCGACCACCCGGACGATCGCCGCGGCAGCGAGACCCAGCTCGGCCGGCTCCACGATCGCCACGTCGGGCTTCTGGTCGGCGACAACCCGCAGCAGGTCGTCAAGCTTGGCGACACTGCCGACACTCTGCAGCCCACGGCAGCTGCCCAGGTGGAGTGCGACGGCCTCGCCGATCACCCGGACCCGGTTGCAGACGACGACGCTCAGCACGGCTGCCGGTCCGGCCCGAGATCGAGCGGCTTGCGCATCGAACTCATCCGCAGCTCCCGCGCCTTCGCGCAGAACTCGTCGGTCGCCACGTCGTACTCGACGTTCAGAACCGCCTTACCTGCTCGGAGAAACGGCGCCAACGCGTCGCACTCGTCGTACCGCATGCACTCCTCGTTGACCGCGAAGTCGAAGTCGGGCTGCAGCTGCTCGACCTGTTCGAGATCGTTCTTCAGCCCGACCGACATCCCACGCTCGTGCGCCAGCGCGGCGATCCGCCGGTTGAAGGTCAGCTGGTCGTCGGCACTCAACGGGAAGCCGGAGTCGTTCGCGTAGCCGTCGACGTTGTCCGGCTCGACGGCGTCGAAGCCCTTGGCCCGGCACTGGTCGAAGCGGGCCGCCAGCAACGGCTTCAGCTGGTCCCACTGCCGGATGTCGAGCCAGCGCTCGTCCGGCCAGCCGTCGAGCGCCTTGCCCAGTACGGCGGCCGGGAACTGCTCGTGGTCCGGCCGGAAGTTCTCGTACGAGCCGACGCTGACGTAGCAGATCACCCGCCGGCCCTTCTTCTGCAGCTCGGCGACCTGCTCGGCCGACGTCTTCTCGTAGTCGACGTCGTACACGGGCACATCCACCGACAGGTCGAGGTCACCGGACAGCTGCCACTGCCAGGGCGCGCCCTGCTCGGGTGCCCACAGGTCACCACTGCGTGGCTGGATCGACCCAGTGGGCACCGGCTCGTCAGCAGCCGAGTCGGTGCACCCCGCCAGGACCAGCAGGAGCGCAGCAGCACAGACCAGTGGCTTCAACATCGCGCAGGCTCCACCGACGACGGCAGCCGGTCCCACGGATGCGGCGCCGGCCGGTCCGTCACGAACACCAGCTCAGCACCCAGGTCGCCGGCTCGCTCGGCCACGCGGTCCAGCTCCTC
Organism: Kribbella sp. cmx-5-2; assembly: GCA_049998015.1. Classification (GTDB taxonomy): domain Bacteria; phylum Actinomycetota; class Actinomycetes; order Propionibacteriales; family Kribbellaceae; genus Kribbella. Next base: position 398,230 of record JAEBEC010000003.1, on the reverse strand, counting down.
CACCGGTACGCCGTGCACCAGGTGCCAGCGCCTGGCCGTCGTCGCCGGCGGCTCGACCCAGGCGTGCGCGGCTACGTCGTCCTCGAACACACAGGTGATGTCGAACAGGTCCAGCAACTCCGGGCACGGCTCGACACCCGGGTTGGCAACCAGAGTCCGTACGCCGGCCCGCCGGGCCAGCAGCGCGAGGATCCGGTTCTGCCCGAGCGCGTCGACTCCGGACGCGACCTGGTCGTACATGATCTCGTCGACGTCGTACAGGGACTTCCAGCTCTCCACGTCAGCAGCGACCAGCGCCGGGCTGCGGCGGCCGTAGTCGACATCCACATAGCCGAGCAGGCGGACCCCGTGGGCCCGCAGCACCGCCAGTGCCTGCGGGTAGTAGGCGTCACCGGGGAGACCAGGGCCGTCGGCAACGTTCACGACGGCGAACTCGACCTGGTCCGCGAGTGACGCGAGCCGGCGCCACTGCTCCGGAGCCTCGGCCGGGTGGACGTACCAGGGCACGGCGAGCCGTGTCATCGATGCACCTCCACCCGAGTCAGTCGCTGCCAGGCCAGCACCGACAGCGTTGTTGCCAGGGAACCACAGTTCGCGAGATACCACACTGCCAGTACGAACGGCTGATCCATCAGCAGGAAACGAGAAGCGGCCAGTACGACGCCGAGCCCGGTCACGACGACCACCGGCAGCACCTGGCGGTGCGCGACCAGTAGCAGCGCGGCCAGGAACGCCCAGCCGAGCATGACGGTGGACGCGAGGCGCAGTACGACCACAGTGGTCAGGTCACTCATCGCAGCAACCAGCACCGTCAGCACCACGAGAGCCAGCAGGTAGCCGGCCGCACACTTCAGGAGCGCGCCACCGATCCGCTGGCCGAACTCAACCGCCGAGGTGGTCGTCTGCAGAATCAGCCCGGCGCGACTGCGGTACTTCTCCAACTGCCACTCGGCCACGACAACACCACCGACCAGCGGAAGGAGCGTCAGCCCCACCCCAGGCGTGGGCGCGACGAGCCCGTCCACAAGTCCAAGTGTGAGCAGCAGGGCCAGACATGCACCGTAGGCGGCGTACAAGCGGCTGTCGGACAGGACCGCTCGCCGGACCGGACGGCTGGGCCTTCGACCACCTCTGCACATCCACAGCGCCGCGGTCACCGTGGCCGCGACCGTGACTCCGATGCCTGCGAGCACTACCGGTCTGGAGGGCCAGGAGAAGAGCAGGTCAGGTAGCGCAACCAGCAGACCCGGCAGCAGCGCCAGCAGCATCACACCAGGCCGCCTCAGCACCACACCGATGGTCGAGCCGAGCACGTACGCGATCTGGCTGATCGCAACCGCCAGCACGTACCCGGCAGCGGGCAGCTGCCACCAGACGAGTCCTGCTCCGACCAGCGCGGGGATCAGTGCCAGGACCGCCAGATCACGCATCAATCGGCGGGCCTCGGGCAGGGACCCCGCGCTGGTCAGGGCATAACCGGCGTACGCGACGCCTTGGCTGGCAGCCCATCCGTAGGCCACCGCGGCCAGCAGGAGGACGACCTCCAGCTGGGCGGTCCGCCCACCCATCGCAGAACCGGTCAGCAGGGCCGGCAGGACGAAGACCAGTCCACGCTGCAACGTAGGAACGACCAGCACCCGAGCAGCCCGTACGACGGGCGAGTGGCCGACCGCCTCCATCCGCAGCGACGGCAGTAGGTCAGCACCGAGCGCGAACACGTCAGGCCGGCCGTACCGCTCGCGTGCCGTCCGGTCGCTGATCCCGCTGGCCTCCAGCGCGGCAGCGACCTCGTACGCGTCGACCGGCGGCGCCGAGCCGGGCCGCTCGACCAGCTCGGACGCCTGCTGGTGGCGCTGGCCCGGCAGCAGGACGCAGTCGGCGCTCACGCGGGCAGCTCCAGGTCAGCACCGACTGTGGCCTCGTACAGCATCCGGTACGTGTCGATGGACTTGTCGAGCGTGAACGTGGCCAGCGCCCGCTCCCGCGCGGCCCGCCCGATCCGCTGCCGCAGCTCGGCGTCCCGCAGGTAGACCAGGCAGGCATCGGCGAACGCCGACGGATCCCGCGGCGGTACGACGGCGCCCGCGTCGGCGACCGCTTCCGCCGTACCGCCGACGTCGGTGGAGACCGTCGCGCGGCCGCACATCATCGCCTCGATCACGGTGTAGGGCATCCCTTCCGAAATGCTCGACAGAGCCACCACGTGGCCGGCCTCGAACGCGATCCGGGACGACGGCACCGGGCCCTCCAGCACCAGCCCGTCCACCACCCCGAGCCGCTCGGCCAGCGCCAGGCAGCGGCGTTCGTACTCCTCGTTGCCCTCCGGCGTCGGCCCGAACAGCCGCAGCCGCGTCTCCGGCAACTGCTCCCGGACCAGCGCGAACGCCGCCACCAGGGTCTCCAGGTCCTTCAGCGGGTCGACCCGGCCGACCCAGCTGATCGTCGGGACCTCCGGCTCGTCCTCGATCGCGGTGTACCGCTCCGGCTCCACCCCGTTGTAGATCGGCACGACAGCTGCCGGATCAGCACCGAGCCGATGCTCCCACCGCGCGTTGAACCGAGCCACCGGTACGACGAAGTCCGCCGACCGGTAGCCGAGCTCCGCGAGCTGCCGGAGGAAGCCGAGCACGATCGTCTTCACTCCGGCCGGGTAGTGCAGGTCGCGGAACGCCAGGTAGCGCTCCCGCAGGTAGACGCCGTGCTCCGACATCACCAGCGGCGTCCCACGCCGCCACTTCTCGGCCAGCCCGACCAGCGTGGGCAGGCCGTTCGCCACCGCATGGGTGAGCCCCAGGCCCGGGCCCAGGTCCACCCGCAGCGGCAGCAGCGAGCGCTCGACCAGTTCGGCCGCGACGATTGCGTCGTACACGGTCAGCGGCTCGGCCGCCGGCCACAGGTCGAGCAGGTCACCGGCCAGGTCGCAGGAGCGCAATACCCGGTCGAAGCCCGGCTCACCGGCCAGCCGGGCCAGCTCTCGCAGTCCCCACTCGAAGCTGACCGGCTGGGCCAGCACCGACCCGGCCAGGACGGCCCGGACGGCGTCAGCCACCCGGGCCTGGTTCCGGCCGCACCGAGGCGTGGCAGCCGGGCCCCAGAGGGGGAACGGCCGCACCGCCTCAGCGTTGTCCGGCAGGTCCCACATCTGCTTCTCGGTCCCGTTCGCGACCAGCGTGACGAGCCGGAAGGTGTGTTCGGGCAGCCCGCGGATCAGCTTGTCGCACCACTGGCTGACACCGCCCTTGACGTAGGGGTAGGTGCCTTCGTTGATCAGTGCGACGTCCATGACCCGGTGATCTCGCCGGTCCGGAACGGGCCGATCTTCGCCGACTCCGGCAGTACCGGCAGCTTCTTCTCCGGAGCCTTGATCACGGCCTTGGCCGGAGCCGGCGTCGCCGCCGGGACCGGGTAGCCCGCGCCGGACGGCAGGCCGAGCTTCAGCGAGCCGAGCCAGCCGAGCGACTTCTGGTCGGACCGCTCACCGGCGTACGCCGTACCGAACGCTCCGGCCGGCAGCCCGAGCAGGCCGAGCACGCGGGTGCCCTCCGGCATCGTGACCGGGACCGGGACGGTGGTCGACGAGTTGTTCTGGACCGTGACCGTGCCGCCGGTGACGTAGGCGGTGACGTTCTGCTTCTGGTTCTTCCAGGTCGTTGCCTGCTGCAACAGAATCGCCGACTCCTTCATGGTCGGGTGCAGCAGCGGGCTGTTCGCGGCGTACGCGGCGGCGAACCGGTCGGTCACGCCGTCCAGGACCGGGTACAGGATGCGGTCCTCGGCCAGGTTCGACTGGTGCGCGTAGTGCGGGCGCGGGTCGTTGCCGAGCACGTGCCGCAGCGCGATCCGGACCTCGAGCGGCACGATGTAGTCGCGGAACCCGGTGACCGTGCTCTGCGGCGTGATGCAGGTCGTCGTCCCGGGGTTGTCCTCGCAGATCCCGCTGCCGCCGTTGGCGCGGCTGGTGTAGATCCAGTTGTACTCGTCCATCTCCTCGGCCTCGGTGGCCACGTTGTAGAAGATGTTCATCGGGTAGCGCGGCACGGTCAGCGCGTTGCCGATCGAGCGCTGCTCCTTCTCCCGCGACGCGTCCGAGGCGATGTACCTGATCCCGCGCTCGTTCAGGGCCGGGCCCAGGTTCGGGTTGTCGACCAGCATCTGCGGCAGCGTCTTCAGGCCCGAGTGCTCACCGGTGACCAGCTCGGTCCGGTCCAGCGTCACGCCGTTCGTGGTGGCCCAGTCGGTGTTCTTCTTGATCTCGGTGGAGATCGTCGCCTTCGACGCGTACTGGATCGTGCCGTTGGCGTTGGTCGCGCACTTCCACGGCAGCGCGCTGAAGTCCTGCACGCAGCCCAGGTACGGGTGCGACCAGGTGTGGTTCAGCCACCGGAACGACGCCTTGTCCGCCTTGTACTTCGCGGCCAGCGCGGGCGCGGTCGCGACCCCGTCGGCGTTGTAGGTGACGTCCAGCGGCATCCCCGTCCGGGCCTGCCAGGCCTTCTGGAAGTCCACGTCCGCGGTGTTCATCAGGATCGGCGGCGTGTACGGCTGCACGTTCGGGTCGAGGTCGACGTTGCAGTTGTCGCCCGGCGTACAGTCGCCGTCCTTGCTCCAGCGCAGGTCCTCGAGGAACACGTCGTCGATGTGCGCGGAGAAGTAGTTGCGCTCGTAGCCGAGGTGGACGCCCCGGGTCATCCAGCTGATGATCCCGTGCGCCAGGTACTGGAACTGCTCCTGGTACTCGTTGTAGACGAAGGTCAGGACGAGCTCCTCCCGCCCGTCGTGGCTGTAGACCCCCATCAGCGAGCCGGTCTGGTCGGTGCCCGGGATCGGCGCGCCCACCAGCGTCTTGAAGTTCGCACCGGCCAGCGGGGTGGCCAGGTAGCCGTAGCTCTCGGAGTAGCTCTTGTCCGCGTCCTCGAAGCCGAGCGGCCCGTCCAGGTAGCGCAGCTCGGCCGCACGGCCCTCTGGGGTCGCAGTCGCGGTGACGCCGTCCAGCGTGCCGATGTAGCCCGGATCCGCGGCGTAGTTGAGGCCGACGCCCGGGTGCGCCCACGTGGAGGCGTTCACCTGCCGTACGGCGAAGGTGCGCTCGAAGGTCTGCAGTGCCGTCAGTTCGGCCGCGGTGAGGTTCGCGGGCGCTTCGTTCGGCAGTACGACGGCCTGGTACTTGGCACGCGGGGTCGACCCGACCTTGTCGGACAGGAACGCGGCGGTGACGGCCGGCCGCGACCCGCTGGTGAGGTCGACCTCGGTGTACGGCACGCCCTCGGCGTCCAGCTCGCTCGCGATCGCCTCGACCGGGGAACTGCCGTCGTTGACCACCAGGACCTTCAGGTCGATCCGGGGCGTCACCGCGGCCCGGGCGCTGGGCAAGGGCGCCAGCAGGCCGACCGCCAGGACGGTCAGCGCGGCGGCCCAGGCTCCGCGTCGTACGGATGGGCGGACAGTTGTCACTTCGAGCTCCTTCGGACGGGTCGCCACGGCAGGCAGGCGGCGGCAGCCTTCAGCGTGGCGGTCCGACAGTGATCGCGGATCGAGCCGCTGATGGAGTCCGGACTCATCCATCTGCAGTACGCCGGGCACCGCCGAACGCCTGGGCCGGCCTGGTCCGCGTGCACGTTCTGCCCGTGCCCGCGGGGAACCAGGCTTGAGCCCATGACCTCGACCTGGCTGATCACCGGCGGCGCCGGCTACATCGGCGCCCACGTCGTGCACGCCTTGACCCGCGCCGGCCGCCGTACGGTGGTCGTCGACGACCTCAGCACCGGATCGGCCGCGCGGCTGCCCGCCGGCGTACCGCTGGAGACCTGTTCCGTTCTCGACACCGCCGGCCTGGCCGAGGTGATGACCCGGTACGACGTGACCGGCGTGATCCACCTGGCCGCGAAGAAGGCCGTCGGTGAGTCGGTCGACCGTCCGCTCTACTACTACGACCAGAACGTCCGTGGCACGGCCAGCCTGCTCGAGGCGATGCGGGCCGCCGAGGTCCGCCGCCTGGTCTTCTCCTCCAGCGCCGCCGTGTACGGCGTACCGCCCGCCGGGCCGGTCACCGAGTCCACGCCGACCGCACCGATCAACCCGTACGGCACCACCAAGCTCGTCTGCGAGTGGATGATCCGGGACGCGGCCGCGGCGCAGGGGCTGTCCTGGTTGAGCCTGCGCTACTTCAACGTGTGCGGAGCGGGCAGTCCGTCGCTGGGCGACCCGGGTGTGGCCAACCTGCTGCAGCTGACGCTGCGGGCACTGACGGCCGGGCAGCGGCCGAAGGTGTTCGGCGCGGATCACCCGACGCCTGATGGCACGTGCATCCGCGACTACCTGCACGTGGCGGACCTGGCTGACGCGCATGTCGCTGCAGTGGAGGCTCTGCTCGGTGCTGGTGGTTTGGCTGAGTACTACAACGTCGGGACCGGCCAGGGGGCCAGCGTGCTCGACGTACTGGACACCGCTCGGGAGATCACCGGTCTGCACCAGCCGTACGAGTTCACGGCCCGTCGACCGATCGACCCGCCCGAGGTGGTGGCTGACCCGACCCGCATCGCTGCCGAGCTGGGCTGGAAGGCGCAGTACGACCTGTCGGCGATGGTCGAGTCCGCCTGGGCCGCCTGGGAGAGCCCGGTCGCCGCGACGGCCTGACCCAAACCCGCGACTTTGAGCACCCACCAGCCACTTTTGGCGCCGATTCGTGGCTGAGCCGCGCTCAAAGTCGCGGGTTAGGGGTGTTGCTCGAAGGTGTGGCGGCGGATCCAGGCGTGCATGGCGATGGCCGCTGCCGCGCTGGCGTTGATCGAGCGGGTGGAGCCGTACTGAGCGATGTTCAGTACGTCGGTGCAGATCTCGTGGGCGGCCTCGGTCAGGCCGGGGCCCTCCTGGCCGAACAGCAGGATGCAGGCCTCGGGGAGCTGGTAGGTCTCCAGCGGCACGGATCCGGGAAGGTTGTCGATGCCGATGACCGGAACGCCCTGCTCTTCGGCGTACGCCGCGAGGTCGGCGAGCTGCGGGTGATGGCGGACGTGCTGGTAGCGGTCCGTCACCATCGCGCCGCGGCGGTTCCACTTGCGGTTGCCGACGATGTGCACCTCGCGGGCCAGGAACGCGTTCGCAGTCCGGACGACCGAGCCGATGTTCAGGTCGTGCTGCCAATTCTCGATCGCGACGTGGAACGGGTGCCGCTGGGCGTCGAGGTCCTCGACGATCGCCTCCAGCCGCCAGTACCGGTACTTGTCCACCACGTTGCGGCGGTCGCCCGCGGCGAGCAGCTCCGGATCGAACCGCGGATCGGTCGGCGGATCACCCTGCCAGGGGCCGACGCCGACCTCCGCGGTGCCGACCAGATCGGCTCCGACCAGGTCAGCGGCACTGTCACGATTAGCCTGTTGCACAGGTGGGGACGCTACCCTGTCGGCGTGATGATGCAGATGGCGATGCTCATGCCGAACTGGATGGACCCGGAGTTCCTGCTGAACTGGCTGGGCGACTGGGCTCTGTGGGGCACCGCCGCGGTGATCTTCATCGAGTGCGGACTCCTGTTCCCGATCCTGCCGGGTGACTCGCTGCTGTTCGCGGTCGGCCTGTTCGTCGCCCTCGGCACGATCGACGTCCCGCTCTGGCTGGCCTGCGTGGTGCTCACCGTCGCGGCCTTCGCCGGCAACGTCTCCGGCTACTACATCGGCCGCGCGCTCGGGACGACGCTGTTCAAGAACCCGAACGCGAAGTTCCTGAAACCCAAGTACATCGAGGACACCCACGCGTTCTTCGACAAGTACGGACCGCGCGCGCTGGTGCTGGCCCGGTTCGTGCCGATCGTGCGCACGTTCATCACCGTCACCGCCGGCGCCGGCCGGATGGACCCGCGCAAGTTCTTCTTCTGGACCGGCATCGGCGCCGTGCTCTGGGGCACCGGCGTCACGCTGCTCGGCCACGCGCTCGGCCGGATCAAGTTCATCCACGAGCACCTCGAGTCGGCGCTGATCCTGCTGGTGTTCGTCTCGATCATCCCGATGATCGTCGAGTACGTGCTGGCCAAGCGCCGCGCGAAGGCGCACGACAACGGCGCCGGTCACGACGAGCGCTACGACACCGAGGCCGAGCGCACCGCGGTGATGGAGAAGATCAACAACGAGTGACCTCCTCCCACGCGCTTCAGTGTGCGAAGGGGAAGTGCGGCTCCGACCAGACGTAGTCGGTGCTCAGCGTGATCAGCGCGGCCACGGCCACCTCGCCGTACGGCAGTGGCCCGATCACCTGACCGGAGCCGAGTGAGCAGGCCACCCGGATCCGGTCCACCGCCTGGTACCAGACCAGCGCCCCCCGTGGCGCCGACCCCTCCCGCAGGAGGGCGTGGTGATCGAGCCACTGCAACGCGTCGGCCGAGTCGTGCCAACCACTGTCGTTCGCGTAGCCGAAGGCCATCCGCTGGAACTTCAGCGTCCACTCCTGCCAGGCCGTGGAGCCGACGCGCTCCAACTGCCAGTCCAGTGCGGACTCGGTGTCTCTCGGGTTCGCCACCCGTTCTGCCATCTGGCGCTCCATCAGCTTCCCCTCCCCCGTGGCGAGGTTCAGCCTTCCGCACCTGCATACAGCGTTCGTACATTCAATTTTTGAACTTCTTCCTGGGCGTCGGCGACCCTCGCGTCGTTGCCGATCTGCTGCCAGGCCCGCACCGCGCGGCTCAGGTACCGGCGGGCGAAGTCGCTGTTACCGGTCGTCGCGTGCAGCCGGCCCAGGTGGTACGCCGCCTCGCCCTCGACGCTGCGGTCGCCGAGCCGGTGGCCGATCTCGATCGCGTCCAGCAGCATCTTGCGGGCCGCCGCGTCCTCCCCGACCGCGACCAGCGCCCGCCCGAGATCGGCCCGCGCGTACGCCGCGCAGTGGTCGTCGCCGATCTTGGTGAAGATCGCCAGCGACGCCTGCAACTGGCGGACCGCCTGCTCCGGGCGGCCCTGGTGGGACCGCAGCGTGGCGATCCGTCGCCGGACCTTGGCCTCCCGGTGCCGGTCGCCCCGCCGTACGCCGAGCAGGAACGCCTCGGCCAGGTAGCGGCCCGCGATCACCGTGTCGTCGCGGGCCAGCCAGATCGACGCGACCGCGCTGCGCGCGACCGCCTCGCCGTTGGCGTCACCGACCTCGACGAAGGCGCGGACCGCATTCTCGTAGTGGGTCAGCGCGTCATCCGGCCGGCCGCGCTCGCGCAGCCAGGTCCCGACGCCCACCGCGGCGATGCCTTCACCGAACCGGTCCCCGACCTCGGCGAACAGCTCAGCCGAGGTGGACAGGTGGAGCCAGGCCGCGTCCCAGTCGTCCTGGTAGAGCGCGAGCTGGCCGAGGTTGCGGTGCAGGATCGCGGCGCCGCGGCGGTCCCCGCAGGTGACCGCGCTGAGGAGACCGGGCTGGTGCGACTCGTTCCAGTCGTCGAAGCCGGCGCGCATGTCGAGGTACGGACCCCAGGCAGCGGCCAGCCGCCAGGCGTGCTCGTGCAGGCCGTTCTGGGCCGCGGCCCGGATGGCCGGGACGAAGCTGCTGCGCTCGCTGTCGAACCAGGCGATCGCATCCGTGTCGGTGAACGGCTGCGGGTCCGGTGAGAGCAGCGGACCCTCGTAGTCGAGGTTGCCGAAGTAGCCGAACGGCAGCGCGGCGGCAGCCCGTCGTACCTTGGCCAGCAGGGCGTCGAGCAGGGTGGCCAGGTCCTTCAGCGCGTCGGCCTTCTGGTTCTCGTCGCCGACGCCGATGGCGTGCAGCCGCAGCAGGTCGTGCACCCGGTAGCGCGCCTTACCGGTGGGGTCGATCGAACTGATCTGCACCAGGTTGACCTCGATCAGCCGGTCCAGACTCCGCCGTACGACGGCCGGACTGGCCACCGGCTCCAGCACCCGAGCCGAGAACTCCCCCACGGCGAAGTGACCGATCAGCCGGTAGAGCCGGGCCTCCTCCGGGCTGAGCGAGTCGTAGCTGAGGTCGGCACTGGTCCGGACGGCCAGCTCACCGATGGTCAGCTCGTCCAGCCGGTGCGTCTCGTCGCGGAGCCGCCGGGCCAGTTCGCTCGGGCTCAGGTCCGGCCGCTGGGCCAGACGGCTCGCCACGATCCGGATCGCCAGCGGCAGGTTCCCGCAGGCCAGCAGGATCTCCTCGGCCGCCGGAGACCCCCGGTCGATCCGTCCGGCGCCCGCCACGCGCAGCAGCAGCTCGGTGGCCTCGCCGTCGTCAAAGGTGTCCAGCGGCATCGGGTCGGCACCGGCCAGGTCCATCAGCCGGTTACGACTGGTCACCACGACAGCGGACGCCCCGGTGCCCGGCATCAGTGGCGCGACCTGGCTGGCCGACGCCACGTCGTCCAGGATGATCAGCACCCGCCGGCTGGCCAGCTCGGAGCGCAGCATCGCGGACCGGCGATCCGGATCGGCCGGTACGGCGAAGTCCGGCATGTTCAGGCTGAGCAGCAGGTCGGTCAGCGCACCCGCCGGATCGCGGGGATCGGTGGCCCCGCGCATGTCGAGGTAGATCTGCCCGTCCGGGAAGGATTCCCGGACCAGATGGCCCAGACGAACGGCCAGCGAGCTCTTGCCGGTCCCGGGCGCTCCCGAGATCACCGCGATCGGTGGGCGGACCGGGTCGCGGCCGCAGACCAGGTCGCGCAGCTGGTCCAGGTACTCGGCGCGGCCACTGAAGTCGGCCAAGTCGAGCGGCAGCTGGGACGGCGGTCGCTGCGGCTCGGTCAGGGCGAGTGCGGACATCGGACCGGGTGGCTCGGCGGCCTCCGGCTTCGGCGTACGGACTGCTGGGATGCCTGGGTCCGGCCAGTTCGCAGTGTGGCCGTTCTGGGCGCGGGCGCCGGCTGCTTCGAGCTCTGGGCCCGGCTCGACGCCCAGCTCGTCAGCCAGCGTGCGGACTGCCTTGGAGTACGCCGCTCGCGCTTCGCTGGTCCGGCCGGCCGCCACCAGGGTGTCGACGAGCCGGCGCCAGAGCTGTTCGTCGTACGGGTCCTCGGTCAGGCGACCGCTCAGCAGTACGGCGGCGCCGGCCGGGTCGCCGTACTGGAGACGCAGGTCGAGCAGGCTGTCGACCAGCCCGCGGTGCTGCGCTTCCAGGCGGGCGATCGAGCCTTCCCAGGCCGACGAGATGCCCAGGTCGGCCAGCGGGTGGCCACGCCAGAGGTCGTAGGCCCGGGAGAGCACCTGCATCGCCTGGCGGGTGTCACCGGCGTCGCGCAGGTGGCCGCCCTCGGCCAGCAGGGACTCGAACATGCTGGAGTCGAGCTCGTCGACACCGACCTCGATGCTGTAGCCGGCGGCCGAGGTGTCGATCGGCGCGGGCAGGCCGGCGTCCTGGAGAGCGCCTCGCAGCGCGCGCACGTAGGTGCGGATGTTGGCGGTCGCGGAACGCGGCGGGGAGGTCTCCCAGAGCGCGTCGGCGATCAGGTCGGTGGAGACGAAACGGTTCGGGTGGAGCAGGAGCGTGGCGAGCAGCTGACGGGGCTTACTGGCGCGTAACTGCTGGCTGGAGAGCTGCGCGACACGCAGAGGCCCGAGGATCTCGTACCTCAGACTGTCCACTTGGCTGCCCTCTCAACTGTTCCGCTCGCGCCCCATGTTGGCATCCCGAGGTCTGTCCGGGAAGCCTCGAAGTCGTCGATGTACGCACCGATGTACGCCGGATGTATGCGAGCCGGGCAGTCTGTGAGCAGGTACCGGGGGGAGGGCAGGCCCGGGGATGACGGACTAGACGCCGTCGCCCCCGGGCCTGAATTTTGTCTAGGAGCCGGTGAACGGCGGCTGGCCGTCCGTCGGGCGGGGGGCTGCTGCCGGGGGCTGACCCTGGTTCTGCGGCGGGAGCTGCTGGTAGCCGCCCTGCTGGTCGCCAGGCATCTGCGGGTGGATCTGGCCCGAGTTCTGGTTGCCCGGCGGCATCTGCGGCGGCGCCTGCTCACCCGCGACCGACCCGATCGTGCCGAACGAGACCTGCGGCACCGCGCGGACGCTCTCGTCCTTGACCTCGAAGTAGCCGGCCTTCTCGAACTTGAAGCTGCCCGCGATCAGGTTCGACGGGAACGCCTCGATCCGGGTGTTGTAGTCGCCGACGTTCGCGTTGTAGAAGCGCCGCCCGGCCGCGATCCGGTCCTCGGTGTCGGTCAGCTCGCGCTGCAGCCCGAGGAAGTTCTGGTTCGACTGCAGCTGCGGGTACGCCTCGACGGAGATCATCATCTGCCGCAGCGCGCCGGACAGCTGTCCCTCGGCGGCCGCCCGCTGCTCCGGCGTGGCCCCTTCGGCGCCGACCGCCTGGGTGCGCAGCCGCGCGACCTCCTCGAACACGTGCCGCTCGTGCGCGGCGTACGCCCGCACGGTCTCGACCAGGTTCGGGATCAGGTCGTAGCGCCGGTGCAGCTCGACGTCGATCTGCCGCCACGACTCCTGGATCAGGTTCCGCTGCTTGACGAACCGGTTGTACGAGACGATCAGCGCGATCGCCAGGATCACGACGAGCGCCACGATCACGATGATGACTGCGGTCATTTCCCTGCTCCCGAGGTAGAGGTACTCCCCCGGACTCTAGCCCTGGCGTGGGTCGATGCCCGCGTAGTCACGCCAGACGTACGGCGGGACCTGGTCGACGACCTGGTGCAGCAGGTGGAGGCGGTTCATCACCTCGGCCGGCTGGTGCGCGCCGTTGTCCCAGCCGATCAGGGAGTTGCCCTCGATCCGCCAGCCGATCTCGCCGCGGGCGAGCAGGAGTTCCATCATCCGGGGGTGCACGACGGCGTGACCGAAGCGTTCGTCGTCGGCCTTCACCCGGAACGCGCGGTTGAACTGGTCGCTCTCGAACTGCAGGTCGCGGAAGCCGAGCGCGTTCGCGACGGCGCCGCCGAAGATGCCCTCGTGGGTCACCTGCAGGTGCGGCAACGGGCCGGGCAGCTGCATCACCACGACGCCGAACTTGTGCGTCTGCGTCGTGGTCTGACCCTTCGAGTCGGTCGAGTGGGTCTGGTAGCTGTAGTCGAAGGCAACGATCTGCCGGCCCTGGAACGCACCGGTCAGCACGTTCTTGGCCCGCCGGTGGTCACCGCGCTCGAACGGCTCACCGCTCCACTGCCCGGCCAGCGCGTTGTTCTCCGGCGTGTAGGCCAGGCCCTGCTGCGCGGCGAAGGTGGCGAACTCCTCGCGCCGCTTCTTCGCCGCCGCGTAGTTGAACCAGATCACCGCACCGACGACAAGAACCATCAGTACGACGATCAGCGTGAGGTTCATCAGCTCAGGCCGAGGTCGTCCAGGCCGAAGAGCCAGCGGTACTCCAGGCCCTCGGCCTCGACCTTCTCCTGGGCGCCGGTCGCGCGGTCCACGATCACCACGACCGCGACCACCTCGGCACCGGCCTCGCGCAGCGCCTCGACGGCGGTCAGCACCGAGCCACCGGTCGTGGAGGTGTCCTCGACCGCGAGCACGCGGCGACCCTTCACCTCGGGGCCCTCGACCCGGCGCTGCAGGCCGTGCGCCTTCTCGGCCTTCCGTACGACGAACGCGTCCAGCTTGCGTCCCTTCGCGGCAGCGGCGTGCAGCATCGACAGCGCGACCGGGTCGGCGCCCAGCGTCAGGCCGCCGACAGCGTCGTACTCCAGGTCGGCGGTCAGTTCGAGCAGCTGCGGCCCGATCAGCGGCGCCGCTTCGGCGTCCAGGGTGACCCGGCGCAGGTCGACGTAGTAGTCGGCTTCCTTACCCGACGCCAGCGTCACCTTCCCGTGCACGACGGCCTTGGTCTTCACCTGGTCCAGCAGGGCATCCCGATCTGAGCTCATGAGGCCACAGCCTAAATCAGGACTTGCGATCGGTTTTCACCAAGTGGGCGAAGGCGACGGATCGGTCCGGGGAGTGGAACAGGTCCTGACAGGTGGTGAGCGTGAGCATCGGCGTCGTGGGCGACGCGTTGGGCTTGCCCGGGACCGGGTCGAGGACCCAGGTGTCGGCCGGTTTCACGGTCAGGTCCTTCGGGGAGCCGTCCAGCGCGTAGGTGTAGACGGCGTCCGCGGTCTCGACGATCACCTGGTCGCCCTTCGACAGTTCCAGCAGCTTGCGGAACGGCGAACCGTGGGTGACCCGGTGCCCGGCGATCGCGAAGTTGCCCGGTTCGCCCGGCAGCGCGGTCTGCGGGTAGTGCCCGATGCCGCGGGACAGCTCGTCCTTGCCGACGCCCTCGACGACCGGCTTCTCCCAGTCCGGCCCGAACTTGGGGATCCGCAGCAGCGTGATCGGCGTACCGGCCTCCGGCTTCTCGGCAGCAGCGGGCGGAGCTTGCCACTGATCGCGCAGGTCCTGCTCGAGCTGGTCCATCGTCCGGTTCGAGGTGATCCCGGTGCCGAAGTACTGCCAGCCGACCCAGCCGAGCAGTCCGACCCCGGCCAGCAGCAGCAGGACACCCAGCCCTCTGACCAACCCCCGACCCATGGCGACAAGTATGCAGATCGACTGCAAAGCCTGTGTACGACGTGTCGATGGACGCGCACCGTTGCCGAGGACGACGATGTGGACGGCGACCGTCGAGGAGGATGTTGTGAAGGCGCTGGTGAAGGCGAAGAACGAGCCCGGCCTGTGGTTGCAGGACGTGCCGGAGCCCACGATCGAGGCCGACGAGGTCCTGATCAAGGTGCTGCGGACCGGGCTGTGCGGCACCGACCTGCACATCCAGAACTGGGACGCCTGGGCGCAGAAGAACGTGCCGGTCCCGATGGTCACCGGGCACGAGTTCTGTGGTGAGGTCGTCGAGATCGGCGCCGGCGTCCGCGATGTCGCGGTCGGCGACGTGGTCAGCGGCGAGGGACACCTGGTCTGCGGCCGCTGCCGTAACTGCCGGGCCGGCCGTCGCCACCTGTGCATCAAGACCCGCGGCCTCGGCGTCCATGTTCCCGGCGCTTTCGCCGAGTACGTCGCCCTGCCGGCCCTGAACGTCTGGGTGCACCGCGACCCGGTCGACCTGGACGTGGCCGCGATCTTCGACCCGTTCGGCAACGCCGTCCACACCGCGCTGTCGTTCCCGGTCGTCGGCGAGGACGTGCTGGTCACCGGCGCCGGCCCGATCGGGATCATGGCCGCGGCGGTCGCGCTGCACGCCGGCGCGCGGAACGTGGTGATCACCGACCTGTCCGACTACCGGCTCGACCTGGCCCGCAAGCTCGGCGTGACCCGGGCGGTCAACGTCGGTGAGGAGAGCATCGCCGACGCCCAGCGTGAACTGGGGATGCGTGAGGGCTTCGACGTCGGGATGGAGATGTCCGGGCAGCCGGTCGCGCTGCGCGACATGCTGGCGAACATGAACCACGGCGGCAAGATCGCGATGCTCGGGCTGCCCTCGGACGAGATCGCGATCGACTGGGGCACGGTGGTGCTCAACATGCTGACGATCAAGGGCATCTACGGCCGGGAGATGTTCGAGACCTGGTACTCGATGTCGGTGATGCTGGAACGCGGCCTGGACCTGGCGCCGGTGATCACGCACCGGTTCGGGTACGCCGACTTCGAGCTCGCCTTCGACACCGCGCGGCACGGGCAGTGCGGCAAGGTGATCATGGACTGGACCACCCCGACGTACGAGGAGAAGCACTGATGTTCGGCCGGATGCGCGACGACCTGAAGACGACCATCGGCGAGATCCGGGACGCCGGGCTCTACAAGTCGGAGCGGGTGATCAGCTCGCCGCAGAACGCGGCCATCTCGGTGGCCTCCGGCCAGGAGGTGCTGAACTTCTGCGCCAACAACTACCTCGGCCTGGCCGACCACCCCGAGGTCGTCGGGGCGGCGCGGGACGCGCTGGACCGGTGGGGCTTCGGAATGGCGTCGGTGCGCTTCATCTGCGGCACCCAGGAGATCCACAAGGACCTGGAAGGTGCCCTGAGCAACTTCCTCGGGACCGACGACACGATCCTCTACAGCTCCTGCTTCGACGCCAACGGCGGGCTGTTCGAGACGCTGCTCGGCGCCGAGGACGCGGTGATCTCCGACGAGCTCAACCACGCCAGCATCATCGACGGCATCCGCCTGTCGAAGGCCAAGCGCTACCGCTACAAGAACCGCGACATGGCCGATCTGGAAGCGCAGCTGAAGGACGCCGCCGACGCGCGCTACCGGCTGATCGCGACCGACGGCGTGTTCTCGATGGACGGGTACGTCGCTCCGCTGGACGAGATCTGCGACCTGGCCGAGCGGTACGACGCGCTGGTGATGGTCGACGACTCGCACGCGGTCGGCTTCGTCGGAGCGGACGGCGCCGGTACGCCGTCGCTGTTCGGCGTGAAGGACCGCGTCGACGTCGTCACCGGCACGCTCGGCAAGGCCCTCGGTGGCGCCTCGGGCGGCTACGTCTCCGGCCGCGCCGAGATCGTCGAACTGCTGCGTCAGCGCTCCCGCCCGTACCTGTTCTCGAACTCCCTGGCCCCGTCGGTGACAGCCGCCTCGCTGAAGGCCCTCGAGCTGATCGGCGGTTCGAGCGACCTGCGCGACAAGCTCGCCGCCAACACCGCGCTGTTCCGCAGCAAGATGACCGAGGCCGGCTTCGACGTCCTGCCGGGCGATCACCCGATCTCCCCGGTGATGATCGGCGACGCCGCCGAGGCCGGCCGTCTGGCCGACAAGCTCCTGGAGCTCGGCATCTACGTGATCGGCTTCTCGTACCCGGTCGTCCCGCACGGGAAGGCCCGCATCCGCACGCAGCTGTCCGCGGCCCACTCCACCGAGGACGTGGAGCGCGCCGTCGCCGCCTTCATCGAGGCCCGCGCCGCGCTGGCCTAGGCCTTCGGCACCGGCCCCTCCTCGATCGGGGGCGGGTCGGTGTGCCGTCGTACGGCGTCCAGGTAGATCCGGTCGGCGCGCTCCTGAACGCGTTCCTCCGACTCGATCCGCAACTGCTCGCGCTTGGTCAGCTCACGCTCGCGGGCCATCGCCAGCTCGTGCTTGCGCTGGCGGCTCTGCGTGACACCCCAGATCAGCCAGCCCCCGCAGCTCAGGCCGAGCACGAACAGGACACCGAGCAGGGTCTGCAGCAGTTCCATCAGGCGGCCTCCGTCGCTCTCCGCTTCCAGACTATGGCCCAGCGCAGCAGCCCGCAGATCGCGACGGCCTCAACAGCCAGTACGGCGACAGCCACGCCCGGGCTCCACAGGTCCGCCAGGGTGAGGTACCAGCTGCGGACCAGCAGCACGATCGCCGGCCCGAGGATCGCGGTCGCCAGTACG
This sequence comes from Kribbella sp. cmx-5-2, assembly GCA_049998015.1. Classification (GTDB taxonomy): domain Bacteria; phylum Actinomycetota; class Actinomycetes; order Propionibacteriales; family Kribbellaceae; genus Kribbella. The sequence continues at coordinate 381,024 of JAEBEC010000003.1, read as the reverse complement.
GCGTAGCCGGTGTAAATGACTTTCGCCCGACGCGGGTACGACGCGATCCCGGCCGGTCCGCGTCGTAGGAACGCCCCCGCGAACCGGAACGACTCTCCCTGCAGGTTCGACGTCGAGGTGGCGTGCTCGAGCATGTGGTAGCCGTCCAGCTTGAGCACCGGGACGAGGTTGGCCACCGCCGCGACCACGCCGAACAGCAGCAGCGCGGCAGCCAGGCCGTGCCACCAGCCTGTTTGCGGGCCCCACCGCCAGAGCGCGGCGAACGGGATCAGCGCGATCAGGTTGACGTAGATCCCGGCGAACGACGTGACGACGCGTTGGCCCGGCCGCGGGAACGTGACGACGTCGTCGACCTTGCAGTACGGCGCGATCATCGGGAACCGCCACATCACCCCGATCTCGGACGGGCGGCCGCCGTACCGGACGCAGGCGATGCCGTGGAAGAACTCGTGCCCGGCGATCACCAGCCACCCGACGGTCAACCCGACCAGGGTCGCGGTCCAGCGCGAGGGCGAGTCGGCGACGGCCGACCACAACGTCGACCAGTTCAGCAGGACCAGGGCGGCGATCAGCGAGCCGATCAGGGTGAGCGGGACTGCGGCGTACGGGCTGAGCAGCCAGCCGATTCTGCGGGCCATTGGTACGGCGAGCTCGGCCGCGCCGGGAATGGGCCGACGCCACAGCAGCGGAGAGCGTCCGGCGGCCCGACGGGCCGCCTCGGCCTTCTCCCGTACCGCGTCCAACTGCTCGGGCACGGCCGGCTCGACCAGCGCGTGCGAGTGCAGCAGACCGAGCAGCTGCTGCCAGTGCGCCTCGCCCAGCCGTTTGCCGAACTGCTCGGCGTAGGCGACGCCGATCTCGGCCAGCGTCCGGCGGCCGTCGAGCTGCGCCATCAGGAACGCCTCCCGCGGACCGACCTTCAGGAAGGCCTGGGTCTCGCGGTCACCGATGATGTGGACGACCGCAGGGCCTTTGAGCAGCCCCGGGCCGATCCGGACCGTCGCACGCAAGGCGGGCCGGGCCTCGGCCAGCCAGCTGCCGGCCGCGGGATTGCTGACGGTGGTCATGCCGAGGCCGCGCCGGCCACGGCCGCGGCGGGCTGGGCGTCCGCCGCTTCAGCCGCGGGCTCCAGCGCCCGCTCGATCAGGTACGACAGGTAGATCTCGTCCAGGATCGCCACGCCGAGGCGGTTGTTGGTCATGTGGATGTACGAGCTGAGCAGCACCGCCGCCCGCCCCGCCGGATCGGCGATCGGCTCGCGACCGGTACCGCCGGTCCGGCTCGGGAACAGCAGCCGCCCGGCCTCGGCATCCACCTTGTCGCGCAGCTCACGGCAGTGCGTCAACCAGGTCCGCTCGATCCCGGACAGCTGCTGCCCGGTCTCCCCCGCGCTGATCGTCCGGATCCGGTCGACGCGCTCGCTCAGCGACGCCCGGGTCAACTCGAAGCTCTTGTCGAAGGAGTCGTGGTAGTCGTCCGACGGCTCCTGGTACGACGTCTCCCAGAATCCCCGGTAGCGCTGGAAGAACTCCCGGACCGCTTCGTCGGTCTCGAGGAACGAGTACGCCGTGAGCAGCGACAGCTGGGTCGCGAGCCCGAGCAGCACCGGCCGCACGTGCGTGTTCGACGTGGCCAGCAACTTGGCGACCAGGTCGCTCGAGGCCTCGAAGTGCCACTCGCCGAGCTCCATGCCGACGGGCCCGCCGTACCGGTCGAACTCCTGGTCGTAGTCCATCAGCGCGACGCTGTTGTTCGGCCGGAACGGCATCTCGCCGTCGACGCCGTACTCCTCGATGAACCGTTCCTCGCCGTACTCGGCCAGGTACATCTTCTTGTAGATGTCGCCGAGCCCCTCGATGTCGGTGTCGTAGAGCGCCGGCCGCCGGGCCAGGAACGCCTCGATCGCCGCGGTCGCGCGCCGGGTCACCTCGTCGCGCAGCTCGGGCCGGGACGGCCGGAACCTGATCCGCAGGTGCGGTCCCTCCATCCAGTACTTGATGAAGAACCAGCGGTCGATCAGTTCCTCGTCGCGCAGCTCGTCGACCAGCGGACGGACCGCCTCGACCAGGATCGGATTGGCATCGCTGGCGTAGAAGACGTGCAGGGCCACCCAGTCATTCGTCATCGCAGTCCCTCCCGGTGTCGTAGAGCTCGAGCAGCAGTTCGCAGACGTGCGGCCGGCCGTGCTCGTCGGTCAGCCAGAGTTCGTCGGTGTCCGGGTTCGCCTCGGTCAGCACGATGCGGGCCGAGGCGCCCAGGGCCAGTTGTTCCAGCAGGTGCAGGGACATCCAGCTGTCGAAGTCCACCGGCAGTGGCTTGCGACCGGCCTTGCGTTCGGCACCGGGTGTCTCCGGGGCGTCGGGTTCCGCGCCGTCGTCGACCGCGGACTTCGCCGCCGCGTTGTCGATCTGGGCGAACAACCGCGCGGGCAACCCGTGGTCGAGCCGCCATCGCCGTACGCGCAGCAGATGCTCGGCGTCGGAGTGCCGCGGATCGCGGAACGGGAAGACCGCGGTGTTCAGCTTCCACATCCGCCGTTGCAGCACCAGGTCACCGAGGACGAGACGCGGGTAGGACTGGATGCCGTCCACCGGGATCGGGTCGCCGGTCCCTGCCCACAGGTCGATCTGGGCCATGCCACTGGGCGAGAAACAGAGCAGGATCTGCTGGATCTCCGGCAGCGCCATCGGCATCAGGAAGCCCAGGTAGACCGGCACGACCTCGCGCCCCAGCCGGGTCGACATCAACCGCACCCGATCCGCCACGGCGTCGTGCACGAGGTACAGGTCGTCCAGCGCGATCTGCTCGTCCTTCGGCCGGGTGCTCGCATCCCCCGGACAGACGATCTCGTACTGCGTGACCGCCGGGTGCACGTTGAGGTTCGTCGTCTCGTAGCCGCCGCGCAGCTCGGCCAGGACCGCTCCGTCCGGCGCGTAGTCGCGCAGGACCTCGCTGATCAGGTCGCGCGCCCGAGTGCCCTCGGTGTCGAGGCTGTGCGCGAACCGCGAGAACATCAGCGTCAGCCCGGCGTACGCCTGGTTGAGGATCAGCCGTCCAGGGTCGCGATCCCCGGAGGCCAGCTGGACGAAGAACGACCACGGCTGTGCCTGGCCCGGCGGCAGCTCACGCCGTACGGCGTCGACGAAGTCCGGGCCGAGCCGGATCTCGTCAGTCGTGGTCGTGAGGTCCCGCAGGTGCAGCGACGCGGCCTCGCGGGCCTTGTCGACCGCGACGATGTCCGGCAGCTTGAACCAGTTCTCCTGCGGCACGAACGCGTTGTCGTCGTCGAACTGCCGGCGCCGCATCGACCGCCGGGTGTAGGGGTCGAAGAAGTCGCGCTGGAACTCGTGGCAGAACCGGACGACGTCCTGGCAGTCACCGCCGACGCCGTACCGGGCCTTGAAGAATCCCTTCGCTGTCAGGCGTCTGGACACGTTGAGGTCGAACGCCGGCAGCAGATCGGCCAGGTCGGCGAGGTCCGGCAGCAGCGTACGCTCCCACAGCCCACGGTCCACGTCCATCCCGTCGCCGGTGATCGTCGTGTCCTCGTAGATCACCGTCCGCGGCACGAGCTGGTCGGACGCACCGAGCTGCTCGAAGCACGCTCGGACGTGATCCCGTACGCCGCTGAGCACCGCCGCGCGAGCGCGGGCCGGCGTACCGGGATAGGCGTCGATCAGGTCCACGGCGGACTGCAGCGACGCGGCCAACCGTTGGAGGGTCGGGTGATCCTGCATGCGAAGAGAGGCGACCAGGACCTTGGTCGGATCGGCCGCGCGCAGGTCGATCTGGAGATCCGGCGCGAGCAGGAAGCCCAGCCGGAGCAGGTGCCCGATCAGCTGGTCGGCTTCGGCGAGCGTCCGCCCGTCGGCCTTGGCCGCGATCTGCTGACTCAGCTCGGCCAGGGTCGGCCGGTCGTCGCGGGTCAACTCCACCACGTCGTCGAGGGCCGGGCCGGTGGGCAGGAAGAACAGGTTCTCGTGAACGTTGTCAATGGCAACGACCGCGTCCGGGTCGTTGCTCGACGCCGTACGGCGGCGGACGTAACGCATCGTCTCGCCGTCCGAGCTGGCACCGGGCGCGAGCGCCACGCGCAGCCCGGAGCGCAGGGTCGAATCGCTCAGCACCACCGCGGAGAGCCGGGCGAGGACGGCGATGTTCAGGCGGACCGTCGAGCGCTGCTCCAGCGACGTGGGCTCCGGGCGCGGCCGCGTGGCCGTGTCGGAGAAGCGGCCCAGGCCGACCGAGGTCAGCGTGCTGAACGGACTGGTCTTGAGCGCCGCCCGGTAGAGCAGCTCCAACAGCGTCCGCTCGACCTGGCGGCCGTGCTTGTCGACCTTCCGCGTCGGGTCGAGGTACCGGTCCATGTTCTTCTCGAGGACCTCCGACTGCAGCAGTACGGCGCTGCGCAGCTTGTCGTCGGCGAGGATCTCCCGGGCCCGAGCGCGAGCCGCTGTGAGGTCTTCACCCAGTACGGCGACGCCGTGGTCGAGGAGCTCGCTCACGCGGTTGTACGCCGCGATCCACTGGTGCGTCAGCGCGCGGGTCGCGTCCGCCAGCAGCGGCTCGGCGCGGCTCACCGTGGCCGGCCGCGGACGCCGTCCGTTGAACGCGTCCCGGCGGAGGTTGATCAGCACCACCCGGTCGGGGTCCTCCGGGTCGCGGGCCGCCAAGTCGGTTTCGAGCACCTCACGGACTTCGCTCGCCAGCGCGTCCCGGACGGCCTCGGCGGCGAGGACCTGCTCGGTCCAGGCGACGGCGGCCGGCGTCCGCAGTACGGCGACCGCCTCGGCGGGCTGACCCGCAACGCGCAGCAGGAAGCCGGAGCCGAGCCGCCAGCCGGACGTCGTACCGGTCTCCGGGTTGTAGGGGTTCGAGAGGACGTCGGTCATCGTGGGTCTCCTTGGGCCGGACGGTGGTGCACGCCGTGGTCGTAGCCGGCCCGGCCGGCGCGTTCATGGCCGAGCAGGAGGAAGAGCATGCTGCGCTCGTCCGTCTCCTCGAGGCCGAGGAACTCGTCGGCGGCGAGGTTGTCGATCCCGAGGACCGCTCCGATGCCCAGGCCGCGGGCGGTGGCGGCGAGGTAGCTGGTCTGGGCGAGCTGGCCGACCTCCACGCTCAACATGCGGTAGCCGCGGGCGCCGTACGCCGCTACCAGCGCCTCCAGGCGTCCGGTGATCACCAGTACGGCGGCGACCTCGCTGAGGTTGTAGTTGGTCAGCGCGTAGTGCCGCTGGACCTGGCTGAAGTCGAAGTCGCCTGCACCGATCAGCTGGTGTCCGGCCGGGTCGTAGGCGTAGGCACGCTTCTCCAGGCCCTCTACGGCGTTCGGCAGCACCCAGAGCCGGGTCCACGGGTCCGGCCGGGGTGCGGGCTCGACATCCGACCCGGCGCGGGTCAGGTGAGCAGTGGTCGCCAGGACCGAGCCCAGGTCGGCGGTGGAGAGCTTGGGGTGGGCGGAGAAGAGGCCGAAGCTGGAACGCCTGGTACGCAGGCTGGTGGTGAGGTCGCGGGCCGACTGGTCAGGCGTCGGCAGCTGGACGGCCGTGGAGCCGGTGGCGGGTGGTGGTGCGACCGAGGTGGCTCGGGGAGGTCTGGCCTGGTTGCCGACCAGGGCGGCGGCGTGGACGCGTTCCACCAGCTCGAAGTCGCGGACGCGTTCGGACTTCTCCCAGACCCGCAGCTGTTGCGGCGTACCGGGCTGTGCAGTTGGCTGGGCCGCTTGGCTGGGGCCGAGTGGGACAACTACGAAGGGCGCTTCGGTGCGGCCGTCCACGGCGAGCGCCGTACTGACCGGCCCTTCGTCGAACCACAGAACCGGCTCTACCGTGTGCCCGGCCGCCGCGAGGACAAGCCGCCAGGAGGCGAGCAGCGCGCCCACGTCCTGAGTCACGACGTGGTAGCTGAACGAGTTGTACTTGAACGCGTTCTTCCAGAACTTCAACGTGGCCACGAGATACAGCCCCGCCTCGACGCCCGTCGCCGCCGCCAGCTCGGCACAGCGGTTGGCCGAGGACAGTCGGTCGAGACTGTGGTGAGCCGTGTCGTAGTGGTAGACCCCGGCCCGCAACGGCGCCTGGCCGCCGGCCACCAGGTAGGTCTCGGCTGGGTACATGCCTCCGCCGGACGCGGTCGGCCGGGCCCAGACCGGCGCAGCGGGCCGCAGTTTCGCGGCGCTGTCCTCGTTCCAGTTCAGCCCGGTACGCCGGTCGATCAGCCCGTAGCAACCGAGCACCGACGCCAGTACGTCGAGCGATGGCATCCCGTCGGTTTTTGGACCGGCTGCGCGCGCCGCGGCCTCGTCCACCCCGAGCGACGGCAGGTTCGCGAACGGCACGGGCAGCGGCAGCTTGGGCGCGTCGACGTACAGCTTGTGCCTGGACGGCTGGTCGCCCCAGTCCACCTGGAAGCCGAGCGGCGGCAGGGGCACCCGCTGCCGCTCGAACATCCGGCGTGCGTAGTCCATCGCGACTTCCGCGCGGTTCGGCCCGGCGGTGGCATCGATCTGGCTGGTCACCTGCGCTCAACTCCTTCGGGAAGACGGGACGGGTTCACGGGAACGGGTGCGGCACTCGGTGCAACTGCTCGGGCCTCAGCGGCTGGGAGGTCAGCCCGGCGGCGTACGGCGCCCAGAGCGTGCGTGGCATGGTCAGCACCCGCTGACGCCGCCAGCCGAAGTCGATCGGGATCAGGCCGGGCACGATCGTGGCGACCGTGCGCAGTCCCATCGCGAGCTGCTCTGGCGTGGTCTGGTCGACGACAACCGTGTCCATCCCCCGCTCGGCGAACAGCGCGACGATCTCCTCCACCGGCTCCCGCAGGTCGGTGGCCGGAGCGCGCCCGGTGGTCCAGTTGGCGAACACGTCGTCCAGCGGGGTGACCTCGGTCTGCCGCAGCCAGTGCTGCGCGTGCTCGGCCATCTCCGGCATCCCGAACAGCAGCGCGTGGTGCGCCAGCTCGCCGACGTTGCGGTAGTCCGTGACCATCGTCCGGACCTCGTCGAGGGTCTCGGTCACCCGCTCCTCGAACCCGGTGACGTACGACGCCACCTCACACACAGCAGCCCGTACGGCGTCCGCCGGGTCCAGCGAGGCGCCGCCGGCGAAGCACAGCGTGCCCGGACCACCATCACGCCGTACGGCGACCGCACCGACCGCCGGCACCGGCAGGTCGACCCGGATGTCGAAGCAGCGCAGGTCGTAGCCGAGCAGGTCGACGTGCGCCCGCATCTGGCGGACCAGCGGGCTGTCGACGGTGTCCAGGTCGATCTCGACCGGTGTGAGACCGGAGTACCAGCTGATCAGGAAGGCGTCCCGCTCGATCAGTTCGAGCTGGCCGTGCAGCACGGCCTCGGTCACCGAACTGCCGGAGGCGCACCCGTTCGAGCACTCCTGCACGGTGTTGCGGTGGTCCTCGCGATGGTCGAGGTAGTAGACGATCTGCTCCGGGACGAGCAGCGCGCGGTCGTCCCGGACCGACCAGCCCCAGACCCACGGGACCTTCGGGTTGGTTGCCCAGGGCACGTACTTGTCGGCGTGGTCGACGTAGAAGTCCGGGGTGTAGAGGCCGCACTGCTCCATCTCGACGTACGGGACGGTCAGCTCGGCGGGCGTGGCCCGCAGCGCGACGTCCAGGCGGCGCGGCTTCTGGCCGGCATCGCGTTCCAGGCCTTCGAGCGCGCCCAGCAGCTCGCTGCGCCGGTAGCTCTCCGCGTGGCCGCTCCACCACATCTCGTGCAGGCCGTACTTGCTGCGCACCTCGAAGTGGCCGCTCGCGGGCGCGGTCGCCGTGGCGTGGTACGCGCGGATCGCGGGTCCGCCGAGCATGCCGCAGACCGGGTTCGCCAGGGCGTCCATCGGGAGGTCGAGGTCCTCCGGCTTCCGCGACCGGCCGCTGCCGGGGCTCGACGCCGGGGTCGAGACGAGCTGGATGCGGGCGCCGTCGGCGGTGTCGGGTGTGGGCTCGGCGCAGACGTCGCAGGAGGAGTCGCGGATCAGTCCGTAGCGCTCGACCTTCGCCGTACGGGTGTCGATCTCCCACACCGGGTACGACGGGCCGTCGGCGCTCGCCTCGCTCGCCAGCCGGCTCAGGGTGGTGGCGATCGCCAGTGCGTGGTGGGCCGGGGTGGTCGACGCGGTGGTCAGTACGCCGTGCGGGTGGTCGAGGATGCGGCGCTCGACCGTCGGGCGGCAGACCACCCAGCGCCGGTCGAAGCAGGTCGGGCAGGGGCCGGTGCCGCCAGGAGTGGCGGCGACGACCAGCGTGCCGGCGTAGATCCGGATCGTGACGGTCGCGGTGGTCTCCGGCGGACCGATCGTGGTCCGCTCCTCCTGGCCCGGCAGGCCGAGGACGGCGACGTCCAGCGTCAGCACCGGACCGGGCGGCAGCAGCGCGGCGATCGCCGTACCGACTTCCGCGACCGTCGGAGGAGCCGTCGTTGTCTCTTCCACTGTTGTCACTGGGTGCTGCTCCTTCGCGATCCGGGGCGGGAGGGGGTGAACATGCTGCGGACCAGGGCCCTTGGTCCGCAGCACTCAGCTCACGAACACACCTGTCAGCCGCAGCTGGAGGTGCTGGTGCTCGTCGAGCAGCAGCTCGAGGTGCTGCAGGAGCAGCAGCTGGAGCAGCTGCAGGAGGAGCTGGTGGCTGCGAGGTCGAGCGACGGGTCGGTGATCTCGTCGACCTCGAAGGTGACGGCCTCGAGGTCGAGCAGTTCGAGGCCGAGCGACTGAGTGCTCATAGCGGTCTTCCTTTCCTTGTCCTGCGCGGCTGGTCAGCCGCGTCTGGGCGGAGCGGGTCGTACCGTGCCGGCGACGTGCAGGGGCGTCGCCGTACCGCTTGAGGTGGGCGGACGGCGGTCAGCCGCCGCCGCACCCGGTGCTGGTGCTGGTCGAGCAGCAGCTGGACGTGCTGCAGGACGAGCAGCTCGAGCAGGAGCAGCTCGAGCTGCACCAACCGGCCGCGTCCTGGCCGAGGTCGATGATGTCCTCGATCTCGAACGTCGCCGTCTCGAGCACGAGCAGCTCTTCGCGGAGCGCCATGGTGATTCACCTCCTTCCTGGGCGGGTGGGGCCGCCGCCCGGTCGGGCGGCGGAACCTTGGGGAGGCAGTACCTTTGCTCAGCTGGTACTGCTGCAACTGCAGCTGGAGCATCCGCAGCAGCTGGAGGTGCTGCAGGAGGAGCAGCTCGACGTACTGGTGCTGGAGCTGCACCAGCTCGCGGCCTCCATGCCGACGTCGGCGATCTCCTCCACCTCGAAGGTGACGGACTCCAGGGAGAGCAGTTCGGTGGTCAGATCAGTCATCACGACTCCTTCGCAGCGGGGGCGGTCGAGCGGAAGAGCAACACCCGGGCGACCGCGGTGACACCGGCGAGGTCGGGCGGGGTCAGATCGACGACGGCAGCGCGCTGGTCGATGAGGCGCGCCAAGATCTCTTCGTCGGTGGTGGAACTGGTGAGGTCCACCGGCTCGGGGTCGGTCGTGCGGAGGCCGGTGAGGTCGGCGTCGAGGCCAAGGCGGTGATCGGCGCGGGAGAACGGCGTACTGGCGAGCTGGCGTTCTCCGACGGCGGTGAGCAGCGCGGACTCGGCGGCGGCCACCCAGGAGCTTGCGGCTCGGGCCAGCTTCGTCGTCCCCGCTCCGTTGCTGATAGCAACGATCGCAACGGGCACGGCGCCTCGGGCGAACTGGAAGGAGACGCGGTCGCCGGCGGCGGTCAGTTCGTTGACCAGGATCATCAGCCGACGGTGCTGCTGCGGGTCGAGGGCCTGCGCGATCAGCTCGTCGGATACGGCGGTGACAGGCAGCTCGCCACGCGCTACAGCAGCGACAGCAGCTGATCCGGCCGCTGCCACCAACGCGCGGGAGATCGCCTCGCCGATCGTCGGCGCGGCGGCGAGCCCACCGAGGTCAGGCTCGAACTCGGCGGCGTTCCAGTCCAAGGGCCCAGCTAGCACGGCCGCACGATCCACTGCGAGCGGCTTGTTGCTCCCAACCTCGCTCGCCGCCGTCGGCATCGGCCGCGCAGGCCCGACACCGAGCCAGGTCTCCAGCAGCTCTGGCCCGACGTGCTCCGCATCCGGCATCGGCGCTCGGAGCAACTGACATCGCCGATGAAGGTTGAGCGCGTATCGCACCGCCGCCTCCTCCAGCGCAGCCAGCCGAGCTTCCAGCACCGTCTCGACCCCGAAGCTCACCAACGGCGCGGAGTCAGCAGCCGGCGCCAGCAGCACCGCGGTCTTCACCGGGATCTGCGGCACGGCGTCGTCGTCGAACCGCCGCATCAGTCCGACGGTGTCAGCCACCACCGAGTCGAAGCGCCGGTAGGCAGTCTCGACACTGTCCGCCGGGAACTCGCCGCCGGTGGTGGTTGCCGGAGCATCGCCCGCGGCGGTGGTTGCCGAGGCGTCGCCCGCGACGGTGGTCGCCGAGGCACCGCCCGCGGCGGTGGTTGCCGAGGCCTCCACCGCCGGGTGGGCGACCACGTGCTCGGTGTGGACAGTCAGCCGGTCCGGATCAACCAGCACGACGGTCTCGTCGAGGTCCGACGGCATCGTCCCGGAGAGCTGCTTGAAGATCTCGAAGCCGACGACATTCAGCAGCATCGTGGCGGCGACGCCGGGCAGCGCGGATCGCGCCGGCGCGGTCGATGGACCGGCGACTGCGGCTTGCCAGAGTTCCGCCGTACCGGAGAGTGCGTTGTCGCTCATCCGCAGAAGCGCGGACTGGATCGAGACCGATCCTTGCCAGGGGCCCGCGACCAACTGGTCGCCCACGCGCACGAGCGGGAGGTACGCCGTACCGGCTTGTCGGGCTTGCTCGGCGAGAGCGAAGAGTTGCTGCGACGGGCCGTCGAGCGCCAGCAGGCAGACCAGGTCTTCGCCGACGCCGATCGATCCCACCAGGTCGGCCGTTTCTCCTGCCTGGGTGGAGGTTCTGACGAATCCCTCGGCGGCCGAGCCGACGCCGTTGGCGGTCAGCGCGGCGGCGAGCGTGGTGGTGGACTCGGCGTCGTCACCGATCACGAGGACGCGCGCGGCCGCGACCCGGGCGAAGCCGCTGCCGTCGTCGCCGTGGTGCTCGAGCAGCGCGATCTGGCTCGGGAAGCGTTCTCGCACCTCGTCGTCGACCACGGCGCCCGCGCCGTCGAGCACGACACCGCGAGCGGCGAGCGTGCCGAGCAGGGACTTCACCGCGCCGACGTGCGCCTCGGGGAGTCCGGCAACGATTTCACTGAGCGCGTTGCTGCCGTCGAGGTGCGGCAGGAGCGCCGACAGGTACCGGTAGGCGCCGGCGCCGCGGATCACGAAGGGGCCGTCGGCACCTCGGACGTAGACGCCGTCGAGCGTCTCCAGGAAGGCCACGTCCTGGCGCATCCGCGGACGGACGAGTTCATCGGGCGGGTTGGTCACGGTCGCTCCTCGGGCGGAAGGAAGACGGATCGGTGCGGGTCGGTCTCGGTGCGGGGCGGACTTGGTGCGGGTCAGACTCAGTGCGGGCGGACTCAGTGCGGGCGGTCTCAGTGCGGAGGGACTTGGTGCGGGGGTGATCAGCTGATGTCGCGGCGGCGGATCAGCAGAGCTGCGACGGTGGTGCTCACGACGAGGTAGGCGACCAGGACGAGACAGGCCGCGGGCGTGCTCAGGTAGTCGACGACGCCGGGAGTCCCGCCGTCGCCTTGGGTCGGTGCGCCCAGCCCGCCGACCAGCGAACCGCTGGCCGATCCGAGCAGGACGTAGCGAACGGGTTCGAGGCCGGGCAGGATCCCGGCGAGCCCGGACAGTGCGTTCTCCAGGCCGAGGGTCCAGAGCAGGCCGGCGGCGAGTGCGACCGTCGTACCGCGGAAGATCACGCCGAGCGCGGCTCCGACGCTCATCCACGCCGCCGAGATCAACGCCGCGGCCCCCAGCGAACCGGCCAGCGCGCCGGCCGACGGCCAGTCGGCCGATCGGCCCTCGAACGTCGCGATGATCGAGGACGCGGCGACCGCCGCCAGGGCCGCGGCCACGGCGATCACGGTGGTCGCGATCGCTGCGGCGACGAGCTTGGCCAGCAGTACCTGCACCCGGCCCGGGCCTTGGCTGAGTCGAGCGGTCCAGGTGTTCCAGCGGTACTCCGAGCCGGTCACCAGCACGCCGAGGATCAGCATGATCGCGCCGCCGAAGAGGGGATAGCTGCTCAGCGAGGTCGATGCGACAGCGTTCGGCAGCAGGATGTCGAGCAGCTCGCCGCGGCCGGGGTCGGTCGGGTCGAGAACGCTGTAGATGATGTACGGCACGACGAAGGCGAAACCGACCACCATCAGGATCCAGGCGATCCCGATGACGACGGGCGCCAGCCGCTTGCGCAGCAGCAGGCCCTCGGCGACGACGGCGTTGATCATGAGGCCTCCGTCGGCTGGTCGTCTTGCGTGGGCTCGTCGTGCGTCGTGAGGGCGAAGAAGACGCCTTCGAGGGTCTGGCGTTCGCGCCGGAGCTCGTGCACATCGATGCCTGCGGCAACCAACGCCCGGACCAGCCCGGGGATGTCGTCGGGTGTCGCGTCGAGGTGCCAGTGCCGATCTCCGGGATCGCCTGCCTCGGTGGGCGTCGTACCGGCGTACGCCGCCAGCACCTCGCCGGCCCGATCGGCCGGCGTCGCCCACAGGTCCAGCGCCACGCTGCCCGGTTGGTCCCGGATCGCGGTCACGGTGTCGTCGGCGATCACCAGACCGCGGTCGATCACGACCACGCGGTCGCAGATCTGCTGAACCTCGCCGAGCTGATGGGACGAGAACAGCACGGTCGTCCCACCGGCACCGAGGGACCGGACCAGCGAGCGCATCGAGGCGACGCCTTCGGGGTCGAGTCCGTTGGTCGGCTCGTCCAGGATCAGCAGCTTCGGGCCGCCCAGCAAGGCAGCGGCGACGCCGAGCCGCTGGCCCATGCCGAGCGAGTAGCCGGTGAAGCGGTCGTTGCCGCGGTGCTGGAGCTCGACAACTTCGAGGACGCGGTCCACCTCGGTGTCGGGAAGTCCCTTGGCTCGGGCAAGGACCTGCAGGTTGGTCCGGCCGGACAGGTGCGGGACGAACGCGGGGGTCTCGATCAGGGCGCCGATCTGGTGCAGCGCTTCCGGCGTACCGGGTGAGCGGCCGAGGACGCTGACCGAGCCCTCGTCCGGGCGGACCAGGCCGAGCAGGATGCGGAGCAGGGTCGTCTTGCCGGCGCCGTTCGGGCCGAGCAGTCCGTAGACCTGTCCGGGAAGGACTTCCAGGCTCACGCCGCGCAGGGCAGCGACCTTGCCGAAGCTCTTCCGGACACCAGCGACCTCAACGGTGGCGGTGGCCGCGACAACGCGTTCCGGCCGGGACGGGGCGGTCTCGGTGGGCACTGGGGAACCTGCCTCTCGGGTCCGTTTCTGAACAGATGGAACTCACCGAATGAACACCATCAATTCAGGCTCCCCAGCCGGGGATGAGGCTAACAGAACAATTCACCGACGGCGAGAACTTCTTTCGTTCTGCTCATGTTCGTCAACAGATCGTCAACCAGGCAAGGAGAATCCAGGTGAATATTGGTCTATCTCGACTGTTTGAGTAGACATTGGAAATAGGCTCAAATGATCGTTTGACAATTACTGTTGGTGAAAGTGAGAATTTGTCATTCGAACGCGTGTACCCTCGGCCCATGCTGACTGCGCGACGAGGCCTGGCCACCGCGATCGACTACGCCGCCATGGCCGTTCCCCTGGGCGTCCTGGCCGCGATCACGCTCATCCGGCAGCGCCGCCGCCCGGGCTCCGCCCTCCCTGACGTCTCGCCGGCCAAGGTCCGCGTCCTGGTCGCGGCCGGCCTGACGATCCCGTTGAGCGCGGCCCTGGCCGCCACCGAAGCCACCGGCGGATCCCCCGGCAAACGAGCGTTGGGTCTCACCGTGCGTGATGAGTCCGGCACGCAGTTGGTATACCCGCAGGCCCTCGTCAGGACCCTCGCCAAAACCGCGATCCCCTGGGAACTCGGCCACCAGGCGGTCTGGGAGTTCCGGGCAGACAACACCCGCCGCGGCGCCATCCTTGCTTCCGGCGCCTACCTGGCCCTCGGCCTCCAAGCCGCCGCCATCCTCCGGGGTAGGCGCACGTACGCCGACCACGTCGCCAGGACACGAGTCGAGCAGGTCTGAGCCTCAGCCGAACCTCGGTACCTCGACGCGGTACCACTCCTTGCCCGCGACGACGTGAAGCTCCGGGCCACGGCCGAACACCCGAGCGCCCTCCGGGAGCGTGAGCGGGTACTCGCTCTCGATCTCCACCTCGTCGCCACCCAGTTGGCCGACGACAACTCTGCTCCTGTCCACGAGGGCGACCCGCTCCTCCGCGACGGCCAGTGCATCCACCGAGTCGCCGGGAGTGCTCCAGCTGCGCACTTCACCATTGACGATGCGGACCACCGGAAAGTCGCTGTAGTAGCAGGTCCAGAGCGTCTCGCCGACGACGTTCACCGCGTAGCAGTCGTCGATCGACTCCGCACCGGAGAACTCCCAGTTCCGCCTGAGTTCCGGGCCGAATCGCACCAGCCCGGCGGCCCCGACCGGCGGTCCACCTGGTGCCGCCCAGCCGAGGTTGCCGAAGATGCCTTCGTCGAAGTACCCGACCCAGATCTGCCCCGAGTGCGTCGTCCGGACGTGCGCGATCCCATCGCCGAACAGCTTCTCGGCGACGACCTGCCCGGTGGTGTCGTACACGGTGGCGTTCGGCAGTACGCCGGCCTCCTTCCACTCGACCCGCGTGCCCACGACCAGCACGTTGCCGCCCGGCATCGGTTGCGCGGTCGGCCAGCTGCGCTGGTAGTCGGGGATTGCCGCGAGCAGCGTCGGCCCGGGGGCGTAGCGCACGATGCGGAGCTCCACCGGCTCGTCGAGCAGGTCCTCGGGGAAGCTCGCGCCGCCGGCCGACGTACGGCGGCCTTCGAGCGCGGGGACGTCGGCGGCAGCGGCCCAGATGGTCATCAGTTCGCCGGTCGGGCCGACGGACGCGTCGATCAGCTCGTCGCCGGGCAGCACCGGCTCGAGCGTGGCGTGGTGGTGTAGCGGCAGGCTGTCCGGCGTACGGGCGAAAGCCTTGCGGAGTCGGTCGATCACGACTCATCAGACCATGCGTCGGTGGGGTCCGGCAGGATGTTTTCATGGTGGTGCTGAGTGCGAAGGCGATCAACCGGGCGACGTTGGCGCGGCAACTGCTGCTGGAGCGGGCCGAGGTCGGGCCGGCTGAGGCGGTGCGGCAGTTGGTGGGGATGCAGGGGCAGGAGCCGAAGCATCCGTACGTCGGGTTGTGGACTCGGCTCGACGGGTTCACCGACGCGGATCTGACGGCTGCGGTCGAGGCGCGCGACGTCGTACGGGCGACGTTGTTCCGCGGGACCTTGCATCTGGTGACCGCCGACGACTACCTGCGGTTTCGTACGACGCTGGCGCCCGTGCTCGAGGCCGGGCTGAAGATGCTGAAGGAACGCGGCGAAGGGCTCGAGCCGGCGAAGGTGGTTGCGGCGGCGCGGAAGCTGCTGGCGAAGGAACCGCTCACGTTCACGCAGGTGCGCGACGCACTGCAGGAGCAGTTCCCGGACGTCAACGACCGCGCGCTCGGGTTCTGCACGCGGATGATGGTGCCGCTGGTGATGTACCCGACCGACACCCGCTGGGGCTGGCCCGCGAACGCGCGGTTCACGCCGGCCGAGCAGTGGATCGGCCGCAAGCCGTTCCTGGACGCCGTACCGGAGGAGCTGGTCATCCGATATCTGGACGCCTTCGGCCCGGCCACGCCCGCGGATTTCCAGACCTGGTCAGGGCTGCCTGGGGCGAAGGCGATCTTCGAGGCGGCCGAGCTGGAGCGCTTCGAGGACGCCGACGGGCGCACGCTGTACGACGTACCGAAGGCTCCGCGCCCCGATCCGGACACGCCGGCACCCGTGCGGTTCCTGCCCGAGTTCGACAACCTCCTGCTCGCGCACGCCAAGCGCGAACGGGTGATAGCCGACGCCTATCGCCCGGCGGTGTTCACGAAAAACCTGCGGGTGAAGGCGACCTACC
The DNA here is from genome assembly GCA_049998015.1 of Kribbella sp. cmx-5-2. Lineage (GTDB taxonomy): Bacteria > Actinomycetota > Actinomycetes > Propionibacteriales > Kribbellaceae > Kribbella. Next base: position 364,964 of record JAEBEC010000003.1, on the reverse strand, counting down.
TCGTCGACGGGCAGGTCGCCGGCCTGTGGACGGCCGAGAAGAGGCGTGCTGTGGCGACTCTCACGCTGACCCCGTTCGAGCCGGTCGCGAAGCGCGTGAAGACCGCGCTGGAGCGTGAAGGCGAGGCGTTACTACGGTTTCTCGAACCCGATGCCAAGACCTACGCGATGGTTACGGCCGACGGATGAGGTTGTTGTCACACGTCGGATGACTGGGCTGGAGACCTTCCGCCCAGTGAAATAGGCAGATGAGCACAGTCCCCACGATCACTCTGGACAACGGCGTCGAGATCCCCCAGCTGGGCCTGGGCGTCTGGCAGGTCGAGGACGGGATCGTCACCGGTGTCGTCGAGGCCGCCCTCGAGGCCGGCTACCGGCACATCGACACGGCCGCGGCCTACGGCAACGAACAAGGCGTCGGGCGCGCGATCGCGACCGCCGGGCTGCCCCGCGACGAGCTCTTCGTCACCACCAAGGTCTGGAACAGCGACCAGGGCTACGACTCGACCCTGCGCGCCTTCGACAAGAGCGTCGGCAACCTGGGCCTGGAGACCGTCGACCTGTACCTGATCCACTGGCAGGCGCTGAAGCAGGACAAGTACGTCGACACCTGGAAGGCGATGGAGCAGCTGTACGCCGACAAGCGCGTCCGCGCGATCGGTGTCTCCAACTTCCACCTCCCGGCGCTGCAGCGGTTGTTCGACGAGACCGACATCCGCCCGACGGTGAACCAGATCGAGCTGCACCCGGCGCTGCCGCAGGACGAACTGCGCGCGTTCCACGCGGAGAACGACATCGTCACCGAGTCGTGGAGCCCGCTGGCCTCCGGCGAACTGATCGGCAACCCGGTGCTGAAGGAGATCGGCGGCAAGCACGGCAAGTCGCCGGCCCAGGTGATGATCCGCTGGCACCTGCAGCTCGGCAACGTGGTGATCCCGAAGTCGAAGACCCCGGCGCGGATCGCGGAGAACATCGACGTCTTCGACTTCACCCTGGACAACGAGGACATGGCCGCGATCGCCGACCTCGAGACCGGTCAGCGCGTCGGCGGCGACCCGGACACCTTCGGCTGATCAGCCGATCAGCTGCAGGAACTGCCGTAGTACAGGCGACTGGTTGGCCGGCGACCAGGCCACCGAGAGCCGCCACGGCGGCAGGTCGTCGGACAGCTCGCGGTAGACCACGGCCGCCGGGTCAATCGGTGGGGTCGGTGCGATCAGCAACGACACCCCGAGCCCGGCGGCGACCAGTGACACGATCGTCTGCACGTCGGCGCCCTCCTGGCTGATCCGCGGCGTGAACCCGGCGGCCTGGCAGTACCCGACGATCACGTCGTGCACCGAGGGCCCGGTCGCCCGCGTGTAGAGGACGAACTCGTCCTCGGCCAGGTCCTTCAGCGCGATCCGGCGCCGCTTGGCCAACGGGTGCTTGGCCGGCAGCGCGGCGACCAGCGGGTCCTCGGAGACGACCTTCGACAGCAGCCCGGGTTCGTCGTACGGGAAACGCAGCAGGCCGACGTCGATCCGGCCGTCGCGCAACGCCTCGGTCTGGCGGATCGTCGTCATCGTCTCCAGGTCGAGCACGACCTCCGGGTACGCGGTACGGAACGCCCCGAGCAGCCGCGGCAACGCGTCGAACGTCGCCGACTGCACGAACCGCAACCGCAGCGTCCCGACCTCACCGCGCTGCGTGCGTTGCGCGGTCCGTACGGCGTCGTCCGCGCGCCGCAGCAGGTCGCGCGCGTCGTCGAGGAACGCGGCGCCGGCCGCGGTCAGCACGAACCGCTTCTTGACCCGGGCGAACAGCTCGACGCCGAGATCCCCTTCCAGGGCGGCGATCTGACGGCTGAGCGTGGGCTGGGTCAGGTGCAGGCGAACCGCCGCGCGGCCGACGTTGAGCTCCTCGGCGACGACCACGAACGACTGCAACTGGCGGAGTTCCATGGCCTAGATCATGCCTCAGACGCATGAAGTAGGGCCAGAACTTTCATTGGACGTATGAATACGGCCGAACCTACCGTCGAAGAGACGAAAGGAACCACCGTGTACGTCTTCCCAGTCACCGTCATCGAGAAGGTCCACCGCGAGTCACGCTCCGGCCGGCCCAACGCCCCCGTCCTGCCGTACGTCCCGCCCCGCCGTCCGCTGCGCGCGCTGATCCGCTGGGTCCGGCGCCCGCGCAAGGCCGTGTGCGAAGCTGATCGCCGTGATCGAAGTACGCAGGTTGCGAGTACTGCGGGCCCTTGCTGACCACGGCACCGTGACGGCGGCCGCCGAGGTCCTGCACCTCACCCCGTCCGCCGTCTCCCAGCAACTGGCCGCCCTCGAGTCCGAGGTCGGCCAGGAGCTCCTGGAACGCCGCGGCCGCCGCGTCGCGATCACCTCCGCCGGCCGCCTGCTGCTCACCCACGCCGACACGATCCTGACCGAAGTCGAACGCGCCGAGGACGCGATGCGCCTGTACGCCGACGGCACCAACGGCGAGCTCCGCATCGCCGCCTTCGCCACCGCGATCAGCCTTCTGGTCGCACCGTCGCTGGCCCGCCTCCGCGAAACCACCCCCGGCCTGCGCCTCGTCGTACAGGACGCCGAAGGCCATCAGGCCCTCACCCAACTCCTCGACGGCGAGGTCGACCTGGCCGTCACCGTCGAACACCGAGGCTCGCCCAGGCCCACCGACGACGACCGCCTCACCCTCACTCACCTGTACGCCGAGCCCTTCGTCGCCGTACTACCCCCAACTCACCCCGCCGCGTCCTCTGCCTCGGTCGACCTGACTGCCCTGGCATCCGACGACTGGGTCATGACGTCAGTCGGCAACCCCATCCGCGACGTCGTCCTCCTCGCCTGCGAACAAGGCGGCTTCCAGCCCCGCATCATCCACACCTCAGACGACTTCCGCTCAGTAGCCGCCCTCTGCGCCGCCAACGCCGGGGTGTCCCTGGTCCCCCGGCTCACGCTGCCGCCGACCACCCCGGCGATCATCCGTCCCCTGCAGCCCCCGACTCCCACCCGCCGGGTCCTCATCGCCACCCGCCGAGCCCGGGCGGACCACCCGCTGATCACCGCCACCCTCAAAACCCTCGCGGAAACCGCCGCCCAGCTCGAGCTGTGAGAGCAGGTCCCGTACCTCGTCGGCCCGCGGATCGGCGAGCCGCTCGTACAGCACGAGCGCCTGCCGCCACTGATCCGGCGCTTCCTCCGCTCGACCAAGTCCTTGCAGCGTTCGCCCCAGCAGCACTCGAGCCGGTGCTTCGCGATTCTCCGCGGGATAGCGAGCCGCGATCGCCACGCCGCAGCGCAGAATCTCTTCCGCCTCAACGGTCTGACCATCAGCGAGCAGCGACGCACCCAGCTCCTCGAGCACGTCGGCCTCAATGACCTCCCGGCCCAGGGCGCGAACCGCCTCCAGATTGGACCGCAGGATCGCAATCGAGGCGCCGTACTGACCACTCTCCCGGTACGACCGACCGATCATCGACCTGTGGATTGCGGCGGGGGCGGGTTTGGATCGTTCCGTCATCAGCGCCAGCGCTCGGTCGAAGGCCGTCCGCTGCCGCTCCAGGTCTCCGGTCAGCCCGGCGAGCGCCCCGAGACCGACGTTGGCGCCGACCTCGAACTTCTCGATGCCGTGCTCGACCACGACGGCAAGGGCTTCCTCGGACACCGGCAGACCCTCCTCGGCCCGGCCGACGCATCCGAGACCGTACCCGATGTCGATCAGACAGGCTGCGATGTCGACCGCGGACTGCCTTTGGCGCGCTATCGGCAGAGCCCGTCGGAGCCAGGCGATCGTGTCCTCGTACAGCGCGACTGCGCCACTCAGCATCCCGGCCGAGTAGAGCAGGCCGAACTCCAGGTCCAGCGGCAGGTCGTCAGCGAGTACGACCGTCGACATCACCGCGGCTTTCGCTTCCGCGAACCGCACGATTTCCATCGCGAGCACCGGCATCCCCAGAGCGATCCGGACGGCTACCTCTCGGTCGTCGGCTCCGCCCGCGGCCCCGAGCCTAACCAGCCTCACCAGGTTCGGCAGCTCGGACTCCAGCCAGCCCTTGATCGATTCGGCGTCGTCCAGGTCCTCCGCACCTTCGGACCACGGGATGCCGGTCCGGGAGCCGTACTGTTCCTCGCGGCCCCGCAGCTCGTCCCAGCGCCACAAGGTCGAGACGTAGCAGGCCACTTCGCGCGAGCGCGCCTGCGTGACTTCCGACCCCGGCAACGTGGTTGCCGCCAGCATCTGCCCGGTCTCGCGGACCAGGTCGTGCATCCGGTACTGGTGGAGCGCCGGTGTTTCCAGCAACTGTCCGTCGACCAGACGCTCCAGCACATCCTCGGTGTCGTCGAGGGAGCGGTCGATGACAGCGGCCGCGGCCCGGAGCGGGAAACGCTCGCCGTCGAGCAGGGCAAGCAACGGAAACGCCTCAGCGGCGGCAGCTCCGACCGGGTCCTCGGCGTGCGCCAGATGCTCGAGCGAGAGCCCGATGCTCCGACCGACCTCAGCCGCTGGGCCGGTCAGCAGTTGCAGACGCCCGCGCTGCTTGGCCAGGTTGAGCGCGAGGTCCTCCAGACCCGTTGTCCGCGCCCGCCCACCCGCGATGCGGATCGCCAGTGGCAGCAGTCCACACCGACGAACGACCTCGAGCCCTGCCTCGCGTTCCGTCCCGTCAAGTCGCCTTCCGACGACTTCAGCCAGCAGTTGGAGCGCTTCAGCCTCGGTAAGCACTTCCAGCGCGAGATGCCGAGCTCCGGGCAAGGATGCGAGCGATTGCCGGCTGGTGATGACGACGACCGCTCCCGACGTGCCCGGCATCAGCGCGGTCACCTGCTCGGTACTCACCGCATCGTCCAGGACCACCAGGATCCGCCGCCCGGCCAGCGCGGTCCGGTAGCGAGCGGCCGTGGCTTGAACGTCGTCCGGCGCACCCGACGCGGGCAGCCCAAGGCTCTGCATCAACACCGAAAGGGCATCCGCTGTCGTGAGTGGCGTGCTTCCGCCTCCACCCAGGTTGAGATAGAGCTGTCCGTCCGGGAACTCGGCCGCCACTTGATGGGCGGCCTGCACCGCGAGCGCGGTCTTGCCGACGCCTGCCATCCCGCCGATCGACGAGATCACGATGCCGGGCGCAGCGGCGTGCGGGGCACGAAGCAACTCGATCAGCCCTCGAAGATCATCGGCACGACCGGTGAAGTCGGCGATCGCCGGTGGAAGCTGACGAGGTACGCCGGAGGTGTGCTGATCGCGTTTGGGGCGCTGGGCGGCCGATGCCAGCCGATGCCGGTCTTCACTGTTGAGCTGCAGCGCGTCTGCCAACTGATTCACAGTGCTCGCCCGCGGGAACATCCGTCGCCCCGCTTCGAGGGCGCCGATGGCCACGGTGCTGAGCGCGGCGAGCTCCGCCAGCCGCTCCTGGGTCAGGCCCGTGGACGTGCGGAACTGGCGAAGCAGTTGGGCGAAGGGCGGACTGCCTGCAGTGGCTTGAAGCCTGGTCGAGGCGGGCACCAGCGCATCGTACGGCGCGAGTCAGGCACGTGTGACCGTCTCAGCCCCGGGCGTCGTCGTACTGAACCCTCGCGTCCTGGACCTCCGGGACCTTCGACTCGACCCACTCCGTGATGCTGCGGACGTGGGTCGCCGCCTCCGTGCCCAGCGGGGTGAGCGAGTAGTCGACGCGCGGTGGGATGACCGGTTGCGCCGCCCGGTGGACGAAGCCGTCGCGTTCCAGGGACTGGAGGGTCTGGGCGAGCATCTTCTCGCTGACGCCCTCGATGTGGCGGCGGAGTTCGCTGAAGCGGTAGGAGCGGTCGAGGAGGGCGACCAGGACCAGGACGCCCCAGCGGCTGGTGACGTGTTCCAGGATGACGCGGGACGGGCAGCCGACGCGGTTCACGTCGGGGGACACGACGGTCATGGAATGGGCCTCCTCACTCGAAGGCTAGTACCTTACTTCAAAGTGGGTACTTTCGTAAAGTTAGTACCCCGGATACGGTGAGTGGTACAGGCACTCAACCGGAGGAAGAACACTGAGATGAGCATCGTTGTGACGGGGTCGACCGGGGCGCTGGGCCGGCTGGTCATCCAGGACCTGCTGGACGCGGGGGTGCCGGCCGGGGAGATCAAGGCCGTTGCCCGGAGCAAGGAGAAGGCGACCGACCTGGCCGAGCGGGGTGTGCAGGTCGTGGTCGCGGACTACGACCGGCCGGAGACGTTCGACGGGGTGTTCGCGGCCGGCGACCGGGTGCTGCTGATCTCGGGCAGCGAGCCGGGTCGGCGGATTCCGCAGCACCAGGTCGTGATCGACGCGGCCAAGGCCGCGGGGGTCGCGCAGCTCGCGTACACGGGGGTCTTCGGCGGACCGGAGGCGGACTTCCTGCTCGCCGCCGACCACCGGGGGACCGAGCAGGCGATCCTCGACTCGGGGCTGCCGTACACGTTCCTGCGCAACAACTGGTACGCCGACATGATGATCGACGGGCTGGCCGGCGCGATCGAGGCCGGCGAGATCGCCAACGGTGTCGACGCCGGCAGCCGGATCGCGCCCGCGCCGCGGGCCGACTACGCGGCGGCCGCGGCCGCCGTTCTACGGACCGACGGGCATCTCAACCAGGCCTACGAGTTGAGCGGTGACGACGCGTGGACGTTCGGTGAGCTCGCCGAGACGGTGGCCGCGCACACCGGGAAGCCGCTCGTGCACAAGCCGCTCGGCCACGACGACAACCTCGCGCTGCTGCTCGGGTTCGGCCTGCCGGAAGGGCTCGCGAAGGTCCTCGCGGACGTCGACGACGCGATCTCCCGCGGCCGCCTGGCCGGTACGCCAGGCGACCTGTCGCGGCTGATCGGCCGCCCGACCACCCCGCTGGCCGACACCGTGCGAACGGTTCTGTAACGAACAAAGGGGGATCCACGGGCCCGAAGTCCGTGGATCCCCCTTCCCCCAGGTCTCAGGCCAGGTGGGCCGCCGCCGAGCGCGCGATCGCCTCGAAGTTGGCGGGCTTGATGCCCTTGCCCATCTCGCGGAACGCGACCACCGACACGATCGCGCCCTGGCGCGTCACGGCGTACGGGAAGCCGCCGTCCTCGCTGCCCGGGTCCGACGGCAGCGGGTAGTCGTACCAGCGGACGATCCGGGTCGCGTCGCCGACCGCGACCGCGCGGTCCTCGGTGAGCTTGCGCGCGTGCGTCGGAGCCGGCCGGGCCGACTTGCACGACGCGATCGTCTTCAGGATCGAGTCGTACGCCGCCTTGGCCGTCGCGGCGTCCTTGTACCGGGTCAGCCACTGGCCGCCCGACGCGTCGAGCCCGTTGGTGTAGTTGCGGCTGAGTGCGCCGAGCACCCCGTCGCCGCGGGTCGAACCGCGGCCGCAGATCGGCGTACTGGCGCTGCCGGCGGTCGCGGCCCAGCCGCGCTTCGGGTCGCCCTTGGCGACCTCGCCGCCGGTCAGCAGCATGGTGTTGGTCAGGCGGATCGGCTTGACGGGCGTCGGTGTCTCCACTGGTTTCCCCGGAGTCTTGGTCGGCGTGGGTACGCCGGTGGGTGTCGCGGTGGGCGTCACCGACGGGGTCGTGGACGGCGTCGGTGAAGGTGTCACGGTCGGCGTCTCGCTCGGCGCCGGCGTACTGACGGACGCGGCCGGTCCCCCGGAACCACCCGTGCCCGGCTTGTCACTGCCGCAGGCGACCAGCGCCAGCGGCAGTACGGCCAGTCCGGCCGCGTACTTCCATCCCCGTACGGACATGTCGTCAACCTTCTGCTCGTCACTCCCTCGACCAGATGGACGCTAGCGAGCACGGTTTGGTTCGCGCCGGATTTTCCGCCGGTTTCGTGTCTCAGTTCGCGATCACCGCGAGCACGGCGGCGTGGTCCGACGGCCAGACGCCGTCGACCGGGGCATCGCCGGTACGCCGTACGCCGGTCACGCGCCCGAGCCCGTCGGGTTTCGGCGGGCCGACGTGGATGTAGTCGACGCGGGCGCTCGGGGTGAACGTCTTCGCGACGTACGGGTTCGCGGCGTCCCACGTCGGGCCGGCGGTGTCGGCGTACTCCCAGGCGTCGATCAGCGTCAGCCCCGGTACGGCGGGCGCCGTCCGTACGCCGCCGAACAGGCGCAGCTCGTCGGAGTCCGGCACCGCGTTGAAGTCGCCGGTCACCACGGGCGGGTGCGAATGGGGGCGCTCGGCAACGAACCCCGCAAGGGCGCGGACCTGCGCGCAGCGCACGGCGGAGGCGTGCAGCGGAGCCTCCAGATGCGTGGTGAAGAAGGGGATCCCGCCGGCCAGCGCGTAGAGCGCGTTGCGGCCCTCGGCACCGGGGAGCTCCAGGACCGCCGCGTCTTGCAAGGGCTCACGGCTCAGCAATGCGTTGCCTACGGCAACCGATGGGTCGTCGATGCGGCGCTGCCAGAGCTCGGGTCTGGACAGCGGCGCGTACGCCCAGTGCAGGCCCAGCTCGGCCGCGATCAGGCCGGCCTGGTTCGCCTCGTCGGTCGCCCAGACCTCCTGGAGCCCGATCAGATCGGCGTCGGCCTCCCGCAGTACGGTGAGAATCGCCGCCGCGCGGTCCTCCCAGGGCCCGAAGCGCCACCACAGGTTCCAGGTCAGGACCTTCAACCGCGGCGGCGTCCGTCCAGGCCGAGGGTGGAGAACCGCGCGATCAGCGTGCGCGGGACGTACCGGGCGCCGGCCGAGATGAGCTTGTAGCGCCAGGACGGGATCGAGATCGCCTTGCCCTGCATCAGGTCCTTCCACGCCTCGTCGACCAGGTCGGTCGCGTCCAGCCAGAGGAACGACGGGATGACCGTCTTGTCCATGCCCATCCGCTCGTGGAACTCGGTGTGCACGAAGCCCGGCGCGAGTGCCATCACCGCGACGCCCTTGGCGTGCAGCTCGATCGCGAGCCCGGCGGAGAAGTTCGTCACCCAGGACTTGTGCGCGCTGTACGTCCCGCGCGGCACGAACCCGGCGACGGACGACACGTTCACCACCGCGCCGGATCCGCGCTCGATCATCGGCAGTACGGCGGCGTGCGTCAGCCGCAGTACGACGCGAACCAGCAGGTCGAGCTGCTTCTCCTCCTGCTCGATGGTGTTCGCCCAGAACGGCTTCTTCTGCCCGAACCCGGCGTTGTTCACGAGCACCTCGATCGGCCCGTCCGCGAACCGCCGCTCGACCACCGCGAGCTCAGCCGGATCCGTCAGGTCAGCCGCGAGCACCTCGCAAGCCACCCCGTGCAGCTTCGAGATCTCGGCCGCGACTTCCTTCAGCCGCCCCTCGTCCCGAGCCACGAGCACCAGGTCGTACCCCTCCAGAGCCAGCTTGTCCGCAAAAGCCCGCCCGATCCCCGCCGTAGGCCCGGTAACCAGCGCAGTAGCCACGCCACTATCCCTCCGTCGGTGAAGCCCCCAGTCTGTCACTATCCTGGCCGGATGCCTGCGCAGGCTGATGAACATCAGAGGCATCCGAGCCTGACCGAAGCGCTGGCAGCGTTTGCCCGGCCGAGAACTCGTCCACACCAACGGCACGGCGAGCAGTTGTACGTCGGTGGATCACCCGGCAGCGGCGGTACGGCGTACGAAGTGCTCGGCGAGCGCCGCTGGCGGGTGTCGGACCTGACTGCTTTCCTCTACTCCTTGACGGCCCCCGCGGTGAGGCCCTGGACGATGTAACGGCTGGCGACGGCGAACAGGATCATCGTGGGGATGATCGAGAGCACCGCGGCGGCCGACATCGAGCCCCAGTCGATGTTGTAGCTGGAGATGAAGCCGTTCAGGGCGGCGGGGACCGTCTTGTTGCTGTCGCTGTTGAGCAGGGTGACGGACAGGAACAGCTCGTTCCAGCAGTTCACGAAGTTGAAGATGTACGACGCGGCGATGCCGGGCGTCATCACCGGGACGAGCACCCGGAAGAGAGCCGACAGGCGCGAGCAGCCGTCGACCATCGCCGCCTCTTCCAGCGAGGCCGGCACGTTCTCGAAGAAGCCTCGGAGCATCACCGTGCACAGCGGGATCGAGACCGCGACGTACACGAGGACGAGCCCGGCGCGGCTGTCGACCAGGTACAACCTGGTCATCAGGATGTACAGCGACCCCAGCGCGATGAAGCCGGGGATCATCTGGGTGACCAGGAACGCGCCCATCACCGCGCCCTTGGAGACGAACTCGAAGCGCGCCAGCACGTACGCCGCCAGCAGCGACACCACGGTCGCCAGGGCGGCCGCGACCAGCGACACGATCAGGCTGTTGCCGATGAACACCCCGAAGTTCGACTGCTCGAACAGCCCGGTGTAGTTGTCCAGCGAGAAGTCCGTCGGCCAGTACTTCAGCGGGTAGGCGAAGATCGACCCCGGGTCCTTGAACGACGTGACGAGGATCCAGTACAGCGGGAACACCGTCAGCACCAGGCAGATCCCGAGCCCGGTGAACTTCGCGATCTTGCCGGCCAGGGTCTGGTCGAGAATCATCCGGCCACCACCTTGGGTCGAGTGCGCGGCGTTCGGGTGCGGACCGCGAGCAGGTAGAAGATCGCGAACAGCAGCAGCACGAACACCACCATCACACCCATCGCGGAGGCACGGCCGTAGTCGCCCTCCTGCGTCACCTGGATCATGTACGACGTGACGATGTGCGTCTCGTTCGCGGGACCGCCGCCGGTCATGCCGAAGATCAGTTCGGGCGAGTTGAACGTCCAGATCACCCGCAGCAGCACGGTCAGCGCGAGCGTGGTCCGGATCGACGGGATCGTGATGCTGAACAGCGTCCGGACCTTGCCGGCGCCGTCGATCGCGGACGCCTCGTACAGCTCGTCGGGCACCGACTGCAGCGCGGCCAGGATCATGATCGCGAAGAACGTCACGCCGTACCAGACGTTCGCGGCGATCACCGCGACCATCGCGTACTTCGCGTCGGCCAGCCACGGCACGGGCGTGTCGATCAGGTGCATCTTCATCAGCAGGTCGTTGACCACGCCGAACTCGCCGTTGAACATCCAGCGGAACAGGATCCCGATCAGGAACCCCGAGACCGCCCACGGGAAGAACACCAGCGCCTGGTACGTCCCGCGGAAGCGGAACTTGCGTCGCAGCCAGAGCGCCATCGTGAACCCGATCAGGAACTGCGGGACCAGCGACCCGACCACCCAGACGATCGAGTTGCGCACGGTCCCGCGGAACATCTCGTCGCCGACCAGCGTGCGGAAGTTCTTCAGCCCGACCCACGAGGTGTCGGACAGGTCGTTCAGGTTGTAGTTGCGGAACGCCATCGAGATGCCGTTCAGCAACGGGTAGTAGGTGAACAGCCCGACGAACACGATCGCGGGCAGCATGAAGGCGAGCAGCACCAGCGCGGTCCGGCCGGTGAAGCGCCGCCGTCCTCCGGCCGGGGGCCGCGAGCCCGCCGTACGGCGTGAGCTCGCGGCCGGCCGGGCGTCAGTCACGGCCATGAATCAGTTCCCGGCCCACTTCTTGGTCCAGTACGCGTCCCAGTCCTGCAGGATCTCGGCCGGCTGGGCCTTCCCGGTGATCAGCTTCTGGACGTCGGCGTCGGCCTTGTTGCCCCACTCGGTCGACCACGGCACGCCGCGCGGCTGGGTGACGACGACGTAGGTGTCCGGCGAGGCGTTCATCGCGACGTACGACGCCCACGGGCCGTCCTTGAAGAACGGGTCGTCGGCGGCGGACTTGAGGATCGGGACCAGGCTGTTCTCCTTGGAGAACGTCAGCGCGGAGTCGCCCGAGGTGAGGAACTTGACCAGCTTGACCGCCTCGGCCTTGTGCTCGCTGCCCTGCGCGACCCCCCAGCCGGCGTTGGCCAGCGGCTGCGCGGCCTTACCGGTCGGACCGACCGGGAGCGGCGCCGTACCCCACTGGTCCTCCTTGATGGTCTTGGACTCGCGGACCGTCGCGATCACCTCGGGGTCCTGGAGCAGGAAGCCCGTCGTACCGGAGGTGAAGCCCTGCACCATCTCCGGGTAGCCCCAGCTCACCGAGGACGGCGGGGAGGCGTTCTTGAACAGGTCGACGTACAGGTTCAGCGCGTCGACGGCCTTCGGTGACGAGAAGATCGTCTTGCCGCTGGTCAGCTTGAACGCGTTGTCCTTGTTGATGTCGTCGATCACGTACCCGGAGATCACGGCGATCGCGTTGCCCGCGCCGCCGAGTCCGCCGCGGAACGAGTAGCCGTACTTGTTCTTGCTCGGGTCGTTGATCTTCTTGGCCTGCTCGACCATCTCCGACCAGCTCTTCGGCGGCCCGGCGAACCCGGCCTGCTGGACGAGATCCTTGCGGTAGAACAGCGAGAGGCCGTAGAAGCCGTACGGGACCATGTACGACTTGCCGCCCTGCTGCGTCACGGCGAGCGCGTTCGGCGTGAGCGCCTGCAGGCCGTCCCAGTCCTTCAGGTCCGGGGCCATGTCGTAGATCCACTTGTTGGTGGAGAAGGGCCCGACCGTGGTGTCGCGCACTTCGAGTACGTCGACGCCCTTGCCGGACTGGAGCATCTGCTGGATCTTCTGGTCGGCCTGGTTGGTCGGCGGCGAGATCAGCTGCACCGTGACACCGGAGTTGGCCTTCTCGAAGTCGGCGATCAGTTTCTTGAGCAACGCCGTACGGGTCGGGTTGGTCAGGCTCTCGACCATCTGGAGCTTGACCTCACCGCCGCTCTGGGCCTTCTCGGCCGGGCCGGGACCGCAGGCGGTGAGCGCCAGCGTGGCGGCCGCGAGGGCTGCGGTCAGAGGTGCGAGCATCTGTCGGTGACGCATGGCGCTTCTCCTCAGGGGATGTGGGCCAGGAGTGGGGACATCAGACGAATTGGTCAACCGTTGTCCGCACATTAACCGGATCTGCGCGGGGTGGACAAGAACTTGCCGCAGATGTGACCGTAAGTGGTCTGAGGACTTAACATCAGTACGCCGGTCCGTCGGCCGGCGAGGGGAGGAGGCGGCGATGGCGGCCACTGATCGCGCGCTGACCGGTCTGCGGCAGATGATCGCATCCGGCGAACTCGGCCCGGGGGCGAAGTTCCCACCCGAACCCGAACTGTGCGACCACCTCGGAGTCTCCCGCAGCTCGTTGCGCGAGGCGACGCGGTCGCTGGCCGCGCTGGGCGTGATCGAGTCCCGGCACGGTTCGGGGACCTATGTCTCCGCGCTGGATCCGGCCGAGATCATCAGCCGGTTCTCGCTGTCGGTCGAACTGATCCCGCTCGAAGGCGTGCTGCAACTGCTCGAGGTCCGGCGGATCCTGGAGGCGCACGCGACCGCGGCCGCCGCCGCGCGGCAGGACCCGGCGCTGGCTTCGCAACTGGCCGACATCCTCGACCGGCTGGAGAAGACCACCGACGCCGCCGAGATCCAGTCGCTGGACGCCGAGTTCCACGGCGCGATCTGCGAGGCCGGCGGGAATCCCACGGTCACCGCGCTGACCGGCGTGATCCGCGGGCGCGGCGGGCACTACCGGATCTTCGAGCCGGGCGCGGACTTCGACGCGATCAAGCGGACCAGCGATCTTGGGCATCGGGCGATCCTCGCGGCGATCACCCATCGCGATCCGGCTGCGGCCGCGACTGCTGCCTCGGCTCACATTGCTCAGACCGAGCTCTGGCTTCGGGCGTTGCGCCCCGTGCCGCAGGTCGATCTGCCGTAGTTCGCGCTGCTGCAGTTCGCGGTGATCGGCCTCAGGCGATGGCGATCGCGACGATCCCGGCCAGCACGACGGCGCTTCCGATCAGTCTGCGTCGTGCGTCGGCCTCACCCAGAACGAGCCAAGCCGCCAGCCCGCTGAGCACGATGCTCACCTCGCGTGCCGGCGCGACCAGGCTGACCGGCGCGAGCCGCATCGCGTACAGCACCATCAGGTACGCGATCGGCGACAACAGCCCGACGGCGCAGATCTCGCGCCAGTTCTCCTTCCAGAGCAGGCGGAGCGGCTCCGGCTTGCTCAGCACCTGGGGTGCGAGCAGCAGACTCTGCAGGATCGACGCCGCCGCGAAGTAGATGAGCGGCGGCACGGCCAGGTCGGTCACGGAGAACGCGTCCCACAAGGTGTACGCCGCGATCAGGGCGCCGGTCGCCACGCCGTACACGATACCGGCCTTCACCCCGCCGCGGGCTGATTGTTGCCTCCGGCCACCACTGATGCCGAGCACGCCGGCGATGATCAGCGCGGCGCCGATCAGGCCGAGTACGCCGGGACGCTCGCCAAGGAGGAGTACGGCGAAGGCGACCGACAGCAGCGGACCGGTTCCTCGGGCGACCGGGTAGACCACCGACAGGTCGCCGACGTCGTACCCGCGTTGCAGGACGATGCCGTAGCCGATATGCAGCACGGCCGTCACCAGGGCCGCGACGAGCCAGTTCCAGTGCGGGTGCACGTCCGACGTGATCAGCGCGATGACGAGCGCGGGGAGCAGGAGGATGCTGGCGGCCGTGTAGTAGGACCAGACGAAGGCCGCGCCACCCCGTTGTACACGCTTGGCCGCGAAGTTCCAGGCGGCGTGCAGGACGGCGGCACCGAGGACGAGGGACAGAGCTGTTGAGTTCACCGCCTGACAGTCTCCCACCGGCCCTGATTGCCCGGAAATTTCTTTCTGCTGTCGAGATCTTGCAACGATCCGTCGTACAGCCGTACTGTCCGGGCACCAACGTCCGAGGGGGTTCCGTTGTCCCACCACCCTAGGTTCCGCCGCCTTGCCGTGACCGGTGTCGTCGTCGGCGCACTGCTGTCCGGTTCGGCTCTGACCGCCACCGCCAATCCGCGCCCCGCGCCGCGCGAGACGCGCGCCGGCCTCGACCCGGCGCTCGTCCAGGGCCGCGGCGCGACCGTGCCGTTCGTCGAGCAGGAAGCCGAGAACGCCTATACCAACGGCGAGCGGATCGGCCCCAGCCGCGAGGCCTACACGCTCCCCGCCGAGGCTTCGGGGCGGACCGCCGTACGGCTGACTCAACGTGGTCAGTACGTCGAGTTCACGCTCACGCGGCCCGCGAACGCGCTGACGCTGCGCTACAGCATCCCGGACACCGCGGACGGCGGCGGTCTGCGCGCGCCGCTCGACGTGACGGTCAACGGGAAGCGCAAGCAGACGATGACGCTGACCTCGGAGTACGCGTGGCTGTACGGGATGTACCCGTTCTCCAACGACCCTCAGGTCGACCCGATCCCGGGGTGGTGGAAGCCGGAGCCGGACCCGGTGACCAAGCCGTTCCGGCCGAACCACTTCTACGACGAGCAGCGGTTGCTGCTCGGGAAGACCTATCGCGCGGGCGATCGGGTGCGGTTCGAGATCCCGCGGAACACGCCGGCGTCCTGGTACGTGCTGGATGTCGCGGACTTCGAACTGGTCGCCGCTCCCAAGCGGGCTCCTGCTCGGTCGTTGGATATCCGGCTCTTCGGTGCGGATCCGACCGGACGGCGGGATGCTGCGCCGGCGATCGATCGGACTGTCGCCGCGGCGCGGAAGATCGGGTGGTCGGTGTTCATCCCGGCCGGGACGTTCCAGGTGAACCGGCACATCGTCGTCGACAAGGTGACGATCCAGGGCGCGGGGAACTGGTGGTCGATCATCAAGGGGTCGGTGCTTCCCTTGGCTGAGCCGGCGCCGGACAAGTCGGTGCACTCGGCGCCTGGGTTCTACGGCAAGTACGCCGCGGACGGTGGCAGTACGCGGGTGCACCTGGCCGACTTCGCGATCGAGAGCGACGTACGGGACCGGATCGACACCGATCAGGTGAACGGCGTCGGCGGTGCGATCGGTGGTGGTTCGTCGATCCGCGGGCTGTACCTGCACCACACGAAGGTCGGGATCTGGCTGGACGGCCCGATGGACGGGCTGCTGATCCGCGACAACATCATCGTCGACCAGATCGCGGACGGGATGAACCTGCACCTCGGGGTCTCGAACGTGCGGGCGACCAACAACTTCGTCCGGAACAGTGGGGACGACGGGCTGGCGATGTGGTCGGAGGTCAATGAGGCCGGCCTGGTGAACCACAACAACGTCTACGACCACAACACCGTCCAGACGCCGGTGCTGGCCAACAACATCGCGATCTACGGCGGCCGCGACAACGCCGTCACCGACAACCTGGTCGCCGATCCGATCCGCGAGGGCAGCACGCTGCACGCCGGCTCCCGCTTCACCTCCACGCCGTTCGAGGGCAAGCTCGTCTTCGCCCGCAACACGACGGTCCGCGGCGCGCCCCGAGACCTGAACTGGGACCTCGGCCTGGGCGCGATCTGGCTCTACGCCCTCCAGTCCGACATGGAAGGCCAGATCGAGATCACCGACAGCTCGTTCCTCGACTCGACGTACAACGCCTTCCTGTTCGTCGTCGACTGGCCGGTGAAGGACGAGTACTCGCTGTCCAACGTGACGGTGAGGAACATCCGCGTCGACGGCACCGGTACCAACGTCGTCAACGCGAGGGTCGGCGGCTGGGCTACCTTCGAGAACGTGGACGCCCGGAACGTGGGCGCGCCGTTCGTCAACAACTGCGGCACCTTCCACTTCAACGGCCCGTCGGAGTTCGAGGTCCGCCTGCTGGAAGGCAACGACGGCGGCTGGACCAGCGGTGCTTGGTGCGAGGACCGCCCACCGGTCGTTCCGCCGCCCGCTCCCTCCCCCTGGAACTGACCGCCTGACGCCGCGCCGCCTTGGACACCCCAGGCGGCGCGGCGCACCGTCGTACTAATGTCGTGGGCATGCGTGCACATGCTCAGCGGCTGGACGGGCTCGGGACGACGATCTTCGCCGAGATGTCGGCGCTCGCCGTGCGGACGGGGGCGGTGAACCTCGGGCAGGGCTTCCCGGACACCGACGGGCCCGACTCCGTGCTCGAGGCGGCGATCGACGCGATCCGCGCGGGGGCCAACCAGTACCCACCAGGTCGCGGCATCCCCGCGCTGAGGCAGGCGATCGTCGACCACCAGAAGCGGTTCTACGGGCTCGAGTACGACCCCGACACGCAGGTGCTCGTCACCACCGGCGCCACCGAGGCGATCGCCGCCGCGCTGCTCGCGTACGTCGAACCAGGCGACGAGGTGATCGCCCTCGAGCCGTACTACGACTCGTACGCCGCCTGCATCGCGATGGCCGGCGGCCGCCGCGTACCGGTCACGCTGCGCGCCCCCGACTTCCGCCTCGACCTCGACGAACTCCGCGCCGCCGTCACCCCGCGGACCAAGGTCCTGCTGATCAACTCGCCGCACAACCCGACCGGCACCGTCCTCACCGACGAGGAGCTGCGCGGCATCTCCGCCGTCGCCGTCGAGCACGACCTGGTCGTGATCACCGACGAGGTCTACGAACACCTGATCTACGACGGCGGCCAGCACCGCCCGCTCACGACGTACGAGGGCATGGCCGATCGCACCGTCTCGATCGGCAGCGCCGGCAAGACCTTCTCGGTGACCGGCTGGAAGATCGGCTGGGTCACCGGTACGCCGGAAGTCGTGACCGCGGTGAACACCTCCAAGCAGTTCCTCACCTACGTCTCCGGCGCGCCCTTCCAGCCCGCCGTCGCCGGAGCGCTTGCCCTAGGCAACGACTACTTCGACGGCCTGCGCGCCGACCTGCAGCACCGCCGCGACCTGCTCTGCGACGGCCTGGAGTCCCTCGGTTTCGGCGTCCACCGCCCGCAGGGCACGTACTTCGTGACGACCGACATCCGCCCCCTCGGCCACACCGACGGCGTCGAGTTCTGCCGCATGCTCCCGGAGAAGACCGGCGTCGTCGCGATCCCGCACCAGGTCTTCTACGACAACCTCGACGCCGGCCGCCCGCTGGTCCGCTGGGCCTTCTGCAAGAAGCTCGACGTACTCGAAGAAGCCCTGAACCGCCTCACGAAACTCTGACCAGCATCTTGCCGAGGTTGTCGCCGCGCAGCATCGCCAGGAACGCGTCGACCATCGACCCGAACCCGTCCACCACGGTCTCGTCCGACGTCGCCCGCCCGGTCCGCAGGTGCGGCACGAGGAACTCCTCCAGCTCCGCCTGCGCGTCACGATGCGACAGAACGAGAAACCCTTCGAGCCGGATCTCCTTCTCCACCAGGTCATAGAGGTTGTACGGCGCCGCCGGCGGCTCCGCGCTGTTGTACTGCGCGACCGCGCCGCACCACGCGATCCGCCCGCGCGGACGCAGTAAGTCGATCGCCGCTGCGAGATGATCGCCGCCCACGTTGTCGAAGTACACGTCGATGCCATCAGGCGCCAGCTCGGCCAGCGACTTGCCGATCGGCCCGTCCCGGTAGGAGAACGCGGCGTCGAAGCCCACGACCGACGTCAGGTGCTCGGCCTTGCGCGCGCTACCGGTGCTGCCGATCACCAGCCCCGCGCCGAGCAGCTTCGCGATCCGGCCGACCGCCGTACCGACACCGCCCGCGGCGGCCGAGACGAACACGCTCTCGCCCGGCTGCAGCTTCGCGATCCGCGTCAGCCCGACGTACGCGCTCAGCCCGGTGCCGCCGAGAATCCCCAGGTACGCCGAGAGCGGCACCCCGTCGCGCGCGATGATCGGCCGGATCTCGTCGGGCGTCACCACGGCGTGGGTCCGCCAGCTCTGCCGGTGGAACACCAGGTCGCCCACCGCAAGCTCGGGCGTCCGGGTTTCTGTGACTCGACCGATCGCCCGCCCTTCCAGTGGGGCGTTCAGGTCCCACTCGCCGTCCATGCACTCCCGCATGTACGGGTCGACCGACAGCAGCAGGTTCTCGACCAGCGCCGTCCCGGGCCTGAGCTGGGGCTCGGTCTCGACGAACGAGAACAGGTCGGCGGTAGGAAATCCGGTCGGGCGCGCGATCAGGTGGATCTCGGTCATGGCGTCGATCGAAGACCGTCGCCGCTTGGTGCCGCTAGAGAGTTAGCCTGGGACTAAATGATCAGCTACCGACTCGGTGTGGACGACCTGGCCGACATGCGGTTCGCGTGCTCGCCTCTGCTGGAGACCGCGACCAGTCTGTGGGCCCTGGCGGAGCCCTCTGCTCACCTGCAGCATCTCCCCTGGATCCGCCGGACCAGGAGCCTCCTGCAGGACTGGCCGGCCTCGGACCGGGAGCTGCTGCTGGCTCTGGTCGCTCCTGAGGTCCAGTGGCTGCCGGACTTCGTCACGCCGCGGCCGTCGTCACCGCTGCAGGAGGCGGAGGAGGAGCTGGCCGTGATCCGGGCTACGCCTCCCGGAAGGGCGGTGGCCGACGTACGGCGTGCGTACGACGGCCGGCCGCTGCCCGCCGCACTGGTGGAGCTCTGCGAGACGCCGCGACGGCTGCGGGACCGGATCGGCGCGCTGCTGACGGCGTACTGGGAGCTGGCGGTCCGGCCCGACTGGCCGCGGATGCGAGCGGTGCTGGAGGCCGACATGGTCCACCGGGCCCGGCTGCTCGCGAGGGACGGGGCGGCCGCCGTACTGACTGGGCTGGACCCCAGTGCGCAGTGGGCCGACGGGGTGCTGCGGCTGCGCGTTTCGTCGTACCGGCTCGAGTACGAGGCGACGGTCGCGGGACGTGGGTTCTGGCTGGTGCCGACGCTGTTCGCCAAGCACGCGATCAGCCCGGTCGGCGCCGACGAACCGCCGACCGTCGCCTACCCGGCGCGGGGCGTCGGCACGCTGTGGGAGAGCCCGCGCTCCTCCGCTCCCGGAGCACTCGAGGCGCTGATCGGCCGGCCGCGCGCGAGCCTGCTGATGGCCCTGGACTCACCCGCCTCGACGCTCGAACTCGCCCGGGTCCGCCGGGTGAGCCCGAGCGCCGTGTCGCAGCAACTGGCCACGCTGCTGGCGAACGGGCTGGTCAGCAAGGCCCGCGCCGGGCAGGTCGTTCTCTACGCCCGTACGGCGCTGGCCGATCAGCTGATCGGGCCTTACTGACCGTAGGCCTTCGCGGTCCAGCCGAGGGCGCCGAGCGAGCCGCCCTTGATGTCGGTGCCGATCCGGTCGTTCGCCTTGGCGTCGAAGTAGACCGACGCGCTGCCGGTCGAGGCGACGCCGAGGAACGGGCGTCCATTGGGGTGCGCCTGACAGTAGCCCGTGCTGAGCGCGGCGAACGAGCTCCACCCGCTCAACTGCAGCACGGTCGAGGCGATCGTCGTCGGCGTCGCGAGGTTGATCCGCCACTCCTTCAGCTCGCCGTTCGTCTTCGTGCCGACCAGGACGTCGACCGCCGCGGCGCCGGTGCCCTCGGTGCGCTCGAAGGTGAGCGTCTTGACCGAGTCCCAGCCGGTCGTCTTCAGCGTCGTCGGCGCGGACAGCGTCGGTACGCCGTTCGGCCAGGTGAGCGTGTACCGGTAGAGCGAGGTGCCGGCGACCCGGTAGAGATAGTTGCCACTGGCAAGGACCCTGGTGTTGGCGAAGCCGGACTTCATCCGGGTCGCGGTGTTCTGCGTCATCTTCCAGACGCCGTTCGTGCGCTCACCCCGGCGGTCAAGGCGGTACAGGTAGCCGTCGGTCGGGTGCGCCGCGACCTCGGTGCTGATGAACAGGTCGGTGTCACCGGCCCCGCCCAGCTGCTGCTGCGCGGACGGCACCCAGGCGAGCTTGTCACCCGGGTAGGACGTGATGCTGGTCTTGTTGCCGTTGTACCCGTACGACAGCCGCTGTCCGTCCGAGCGGTACGCCGACATGTAGACGCCGCAGTCAGCCGGTACGTCGGCCACCGCCGCAACGGCGTACTGCTGGGTGCTGAGAACAAGTCCCGTCGCGGTCAGGGCGGCGGCGAGCAGAGCTTTGCGCATGAAGTTCCTCCCGAGTCAGCCGGGAGCCTAGAGCACGATCCGCTCACCCCCAGCGCCGCTCAGACTGCGGGCGGCCACGTCCGGTTCCCGATCTGGCGGAATTCACACGGCAACTGCCCCGATCAGGTCAGCACGATCGCCGGTCCCGACGGTCCCGACGGTCACGGCAGGAAGCGACCGAGGGTTTCCGGATCGCGGGCGACGGCCGTGGTGCCGTCGTCCGCGGTGATGATCGGGCGCTGGATGAGGATCGGGTCGGCGACCATCGCGGCGATCCAGTCGGCGCGGTGCTCGGCGTCCTTGGGGACGGACTTGAGCGCCTTCGCCGCGGGCTCGTTCATGCGGACGATGTGCCACGGATCCAGGTCGAGCCGCCCGAGCGTCGCCTCGAGCTCCTCGGCCGTCGGCGGGTCGTCCAGATACCGCCGTACCGTGTAATCGACGCCGGCCTCATCGAGCGCAGCCGTGGCGGCCCGGCACTTGGAGCAGGCCGGGTTGACCCAGATCTCCATCAGCGGTGCGTGAACCAGAGCTTGGTCGGCTGCTGCAACATCATCACCAGCAACGCGACGTGCAGAGCCAGCCCGAGCAAGCTGCCCGGCAGCGCACTGACGCCACCCATGATCCCAAGCGCCGCAACGACGATCAGCATGATCCGCGCCCACGGCCGCCGCTTACGCAGGTAGATCGCCGGGAGGATGTACGCAGCCCCACAGATCAGAATCACCGCCACCACCAGCGAACGCGCTCCCGCGTCCCCGGTCAGCGTCTCAGCGATCTCCTCCCCCGCCGAGGTCAACGCGAACAGCCCAAGCAGAACGCACAACCCACCCAACGCAAACGAAATCACCGAAGCAATAGTCACCTGCTTAGGCGGCGCCACCGCCCCCTGCTGATACCCGTACGGCGCCTGCTGCTGCCCCCACCCCTGCGGCGCCCCCGGCTGCCCGTAGTTCCCCTGCCCGTATCCACCCTGCCCAGCCTCCGGCTGCCCGAAGCCGCCCCCCTGACCACCCGGCGGAAACCCACCCGCCGGCTGCCCAAACGCCCCGCCATACGGCCCAGGCCGCTCAGCCCCCGCAGCCGAGTCGTACTGAGGCCCAACCGGCCCCTGCCCACTCCCCCCAAACACCCCTTGGTAGGGCCCAGGCTGCTCCCCCCGAGGCGGCAACCCATCCCCCGCAACCGGCTGCTGCGGCGACGCGGCCCGATCAACCGCCGGCTGGTCAGCCGACGGCGCGCGCTCGGCGCCAGACGACTGAGGCACGCCCGGAGACGTCGACTGCCCACCTACCGGCCGGGTCGCCTGGTCACCTACCGACCGTGCTGCCTCCTCACCCACCGGCCCAGTCGTCTGCTCGCCTGCCGGCCGCGTCGCCTGGTCGTCTGCCTGCGGGGTCGCCTGAGGCGCGCCCGAAAGCGTCGGCTGATCGCCTATCGGCGGCATCCCCTGCTCGCCTACCGACGGGGTCGCCTGATCCCCTGCCGACCGCGTCGCACGGTCGTCTGCCGGCGGGGTCGACTGAGAGGCGTCGGCTGGAGGCGACTGAGGGTCGGCGGGCAGGCCTGGCTGGGTGCTGCCGGCCTTGGTGGGCTCGTCGGGGTTGTGCGGGGCGGCGGGGCCGCCGGGGTGGTCGCTCATGTGAGTGGGTGTCCTCCGCTTCCTTCCCCCGATCCTCCCAGATCACCCAACCGACCGCCCGCACCCCGCGAGCACCACGCACCATCCCGACACCAGCTCTCCGTCGATCTGCACCTCACCCCCGTCGTGCGCTGCGGCGAGGTCAGCGCTGCAGCGTCGACCTGCCGGCCCACGAAGCCATCAATCGCCGGCCAGCCCTGGCCTGCCGCGTACAGCCGGACGGCCTGGCCTGCCTCCTGAGGGCGCGGACGATCACGCTCTGCCCGCAGGCTGAGCCCTTCGACGGCAGGTCGGCGCGAGAGCCAGGCGACAGGCTGCTCAGTGCGAGAGCTAGGCGGCAGCCTGCTTGCCGAACGAGCCAGGCGCCAACCTGCTTGCTGACTGAACCAGGCTGCAGCTTGCCAGGTTGAGTCAATCGACAGACAGACCGCTGAGTGAGCTAGCCAGCTGCTTGCCCGTTGGGTGAGTCAGCGGGCAGCCCGCTTGATGGGTGAACTTGGCGACAGCCCGCTTGGTGGACGAGCCATGCGGGAGCCCGCTTGGCGACTGAGCCACGCGGCAGCGTGCCTGATGGGTGAGACAGTCTGCGGCCCGCGGCGATCGCCCCCGGGGCGGATCTACACTCCGGCGGGTGACCACGGAACTGGACGACAACGCTCGCAAGCTGCTCGACGGCGCCAATCTCGCCGTATTGGCGACGATCAACACCGACGGAAGTCCGCAGACCTCCGCGGTCTGGGTCGGGCGCGACGGTGACGACGTACTCATCTCGTCGACCGCGGGGCTCAAGAAGATCCGCAACCTCGAGGCCGAACCGCGCACCAGCTTGATCGTCATCGACGCCACCAACGCCCTCCGGTACGCCGAAGTCCGCGGCACCGCGACCGTCACCGAGGACGTCGACCGCGCACTCGCGCAGTCCCTGGCCACCAAGTACGAAGGCCCCGAGGCAGCCGCCGAGTACGCCGCCCTCCCGCCCGAGGTCCGCCGGGTCGTTGTCCGCATCACCCCACACCACGTCGTCACCCGCGGCTGAACCTCGTTGACCCCTGAGGGCGAGACCAAGCACCAGCACGACGCTTCAGCCTCAGTCTCGCCCCTCGCTGGAGCAACGTCCCCACCCCAGCCGACCCGATCCTCCGGCTCGCATCAAGCGCGTCCTCCTCACTCCCCACCAACCCGGCAGCCGGCCATCGAGCCAGACCCGTCCACGCCGCCGGGCGCTGGGCGAGAGGCGTCCTCATCACCGGGCGCCGGGCCGGCAGCGTCCTCGTCACCGGCCATCGAGCCGAAGGCGCCCTCGCCGCCGGGCGCCGGACCGGAGGCGACCTGGTCGGCGGCCATTCAGCCGCAAGCGGCCTTATCGCCGGGCAACGGACCAGAGGCGTCCTCGTCACCGGCCATCGAGCGAGAGGTGTCTTCGTCACCGGGCGCCGGGTCGCAGACGACCTGGTCGGCGGCCATTCAGCCGCAAGCGTCCTTGTCGCCGGGCACCGGATCAGAGGCGTCCGCGCCGCCGCCCATCGGGCCAGAGCCGTTCTCGTCGCCGGTCGTCGAGCCGAAGGCGTCTACGTCGTCGGTCGTCGAGTCGGCGTCGACTCGGTCACCGGGCGATGGACCGGAGGTGTCCTCGTCGGCGACGTGCGGGCCGAGGCCTGCATGCGAGAGCGCGTCTGCTCAGGAGGAGGTTGTGCTGCGGGGAGGCCGGATGACTCGTGGGGTTGTGCGCGTCGGAGGCACCGTGCGTCGGCCGGCGTCGCCCTTTGCTGCTTTGGTGCTTCGGCAGTTGGAGGAGCGCGGGTTCGCGGGGGCGCCTCGGTGGCTTGGGTGGGATGACGTTGGGCGGGACGTCTTGAGTTACTTCCCGGGGGTGGTTCCGGAGAGGTTCCGGACTTGGAGTGATGCGCAGGTGAGCGCCGCGGGGGCTTTGGCGCGGGGGCTGCATGACGCTACTCGGGGGAGCCGGCTTGCGGGGAGTCACCCGGTGGTTTGTCATCACGACCTGGGGCCTAACAACGCGGTGTTTCGGGGCGGCTTGCCGGTGGCGTTTATCGACTTCGATCTGGCGGCGCCGGGGAGTCCGTTGGAGGACCTCGGGTACATGGCGTGGGTGTGGTGCGTTGCCTCGAAGGCGGGAGCGCCCTCGGTGGAGGATCAGGCGGCGCAGGTTCGGGTGTTGGCGGATGGTTATGGGTTGTCCGCGGGCCAACGTGGGCTGCTGGTTGACGCGATGCTGGAGCGGCAGAGTCGGAACGTGCGGTTCTGGGGTGAGCTCCCGGCGGGGAGCGTCGACGCGACTGCTGAGCAGATCGCCGAGCGGATTGCGTGGTCTCGGAGGGAGCATGCGTTCACGGCTGAGCATCGCGACACGTTTGCTGCGGCTCTTGGTTGAGGC
Source organism: Kribbella sp. cmx-5-2 (assembly GCA_049998015.1). GTDB lineage: Bacteria > Actinomycetota > Actinomycetes > Propionibacteriales > Kribbellaceae > Kribbella. The sequence goes on along the minus strand of JAEBEC010000003.1, from coordinate 340,218 downwards.
CGGACATGCCGCTGCCCGGGATCGGAAGATCCCGGGCAGCGGGGTGAGGTCAGCTGACCTCTAGGGCGTCCTTGGACTCGTTGAGGTGGACTCGGACGGTTTCGCCGTCGCGGACCGTGCCGGAGAGCAGGCCTCGGGCTAGTTCGTCGCCGATGGCGGACTGGACCAGGCGGCGGAGCGGGCGGGCGCCGTACACCGGGTCGTAGCCGGTCATCGCCAGCCACTCCAGCGCGTCCTCGCCGACGTCGAGCGTGATGCGGCGGTCGAGCAGGCGCTTCTGCAGGGCGGTGATCTGGAGGGCGACGATCTTGGTCAGCTCCTCGCTGCCGAGAGCGTCGAACAGGACGATCTCATCCAGCCGGTTGATGAACTCCGGCTTGAACGACTGCCGTACGACGGCCATCACCTGGTCGCGCTTGGCCTTGTCATCCAGGGTCAGATCGGCCAGGTACGCCGAGCCGAGGTTGCTGGTCAGGATCAGGATGACGTTCCTGAAGTCGACCGTGCGCCCCTGCCCGTCGGTCAGGCGACCGTCGTCCAGGACCTGCAGCAGGATGTCGAAGACCTCGGGGTGCGCCTTCTCGACCTCGTCGAGCAGGATCACCGAGTACGGCCGGCGGCGGACCGCTTCGGTCAGCTGGCCGCCCTCCTCGTAGCCGACGTACCCGGGTGGGGCGCCGACCAGCCGCGAGACGCTGTGCTTCTCGCCGTACTCCGACATGTCGATCCGGACCATCGCCCGCTCGTCGTCGAACAGGAAGTCCGCCAGCGCCTTGGCCAGCTCGGTCTTGCCGACACCCGTCGGGCCGAGGAACAGGAACGAACCCGTCGGCCGGTCCGGGTCGGAGATGCCCGCGCGGGCCCGCCGGACGGCGTCACTGACGGCCTTGACCGCTTCGCGCTGACCGATCAACCGGTTGCCGAGCTCGTCCTCCATCCGGAGCAGCTTGCCGGTCTCGCCCTCGAGCAGCCGGCCGGTCGGGATGCCGGTCCACATCGCGATCACCTCGGCGATCTCGGTCGGGCCGACCTCTTCGTTGACCATCGCGTCGGGACCGTCGGTGACCTCGGGCTCGGCGGCGGCCGCCTCCAGCTCCTTGGTCAGCTCGGGGATCTCGCCGTACAGGATCTCGGAGGCGCGCTGCAGCTCGCCGTCGCGCTGGGCGCGCTCGGCCTGGCCGCGCAGCTCGTCGATCTGCTCCTTGATCTCACCGACCCGGTTCAGGCCGGACTTCTCCTTCTCCCAGCGGGCCTCGAGCGCGCGGAGCTCCTCCTCGCGGTCGGCCAGGTCGGCCCGCAGCCGCTCGAGCCGCTCACGGCTGGAGGCGTCGTCCTCGCGGGACAGTGCGAGCTCCTCCATCTTCAGCCGGTCGACGGTACGACGCAGCGAGTCGATCTCGACCGGGGACGAGTCGATCTCCATCCGCAGCCGGGACGCGGCCTCGTCGACCAGGTCGATCGCCTTGTCGGGCAGCTGGCGACCGGAGATGTACCGGTTGGACAGCGTTGCGGCAGCGACCAGCGCGCTGTCGGAAATGGCGACCTTGTGGTGCGCCTCGTACCGCTCCTTCAGGCCACGCAGGATCGCGATCGAGTCCTCGACCGACGGTTCGCCGACGAACACCTGCTGGAAGCGTCGCTCCAGCGCGGGATCCTTCTCGATCCTGGTCCGGTACTCGTCCAGGGTCGTCGCACCGATCATCCGCAGCTCGCCGCGGGCCAGCATCGGCTTCAGCATGTTGCCGGCGTCCATCGCGCCCTCGCCGGACGCACCCGCGCCGACGACCGTGTGCAGCTCGTCGATGAACGTGATGACCTGGCCGTCCGATTCCTTGATCTCGGTCAGCACCGCCTTCAGCCGCTCCTCGAACTCACCGCGGTACTTCGCGCCGGCCACCATCGCGCCCAGGTCGAGGCTGATCAGCCTGCGGCCTCGCAGCGACTCCGGGACGTCGCCGGCCACGATCCGCTGGGCGAGACCCTCGACGACGGCGGTCTTGCCGACGCCGGGCTCACCGATCAGGACCGGGTTGTTCTTGGTCCGCCGGGACAGCACCTGGACCACACGCCGGATCTCGGAGTCACGGCCGATCACCGGGTCGAGCTTGCCGTCGCGGGCCCGCTCGGTCAGGTCGATGCCGTACTTCTCCAGGGACTTCGTCGTGCCCTCGGCCTCCGGGGAGGTGATCCGCCGGTTGCCGCGCATCTTGTCGAACGCCTGCAGCAGCGCGTCCGCCGTCACGTCGAGCGCGGACTTGGCCACGCCCTCGACGGTCGCCAGCGCGATCAGCAGGTGCTCGGTCGAGACGTACTCGTCGCCGAGTCCGAGCGCGCGCTGCTCCGCCTGGTTCAGCACGTCGCTGGTCTTCGGCGAGAGACTCGGTGCCTGCACGCTGCCGCCGCTCGCCTTCGGCAGGCGGGCCAGCTGCTCGGCGGTCTTGCGCCGCACGGAGTCGATGTCGCCGCCGGCCGCCTCGAGCAGACCGACCGTGGTCCCCTCGGGCTGTGCCAGCAATCCCGACAACAGGTGAATAGGCTCCACGGTCGGGTTGCCCGCCGCGGAGGTCTGACGGATCGCGACCGACAGGGTTTCCCGGGCCAGCGTCGTCAACCGCTGAACATCCATCTGGTTCCAGCCTCTCAAGCTCTACTAACAGCAGTCTCCAGATACAACCTACCGAAAGTTGAGTCCATTCCACTCAACTCTGCCGAAACCTGGGGAAAACTCAGGGTTGCTCCCGATCGGCGCCTGTGGACGACGGAGCGGATGGGCTTGGGTGCGGGCTGCGCGGGTCGGGTTGAAGGTGGGTGAGTTGGATAGCCGGGGGGCACGTCGATGGTCGCCGAGGCGGACGAGAGGGGCGGCAGTGATCGGTGAGGAGTACGAGCGGTTGTCGGCGGTGGCGATCGGGGCTGCCGTTGCGGCGGGTGAGGTGTCGGCGGTCGAGGTGGTCGAGGCGGCTCTCCGGCGGATCGACGAGCTGGATGGGCGGGTGCGGGCGTTTCGGGAAGTTTGGCCTGACCGGGCTCGGGCGGCGGCGCGGGCGATCGACAGGGATCCGCAGGGCGTGGGGCGGGTGTTTTCTGGTGTGCCGGTCGCGGTCAAGGGGATGGGAAAGCAGGTTGAGCGGTTGGTGGCGGCTGGTGCTGTGCCGGTTGGCGCGACGGCTGTGCCGGGGCCTGGGACCGCGTGGCAGACCTGGGGTTGGACCGATCGCGGGCCGACGCTGAATCCGTGGGATCCCTCGCTGGTGCCTGGTGGATCGTCGGCAGGGTCGGCGGTTGCGGTGGCGACTGGGATGGTGCCGTTGGCGACCGGTAGCGATGGGGCTGGGTCGGTGAGGATTCCGGCGGCCTGGTGCGGGGTGCTCGGGTTGAAGGCGACGAACGGGACCGTGCCGCCGGTGGATGGCAGTGGGCTTGGGGTTGGAGGGGTGCTGGCTCGGGAGGTTGAGGATCTGCGGGGTTGGCTTGCTGCGCAGGGGCGGGCGGTGACACAGGCGCAAGGCGGAGGTCCGCTTCGGGTGGCTTGGTCGGCCGACCTTGGGTTCGCGGACACCTCGCCGGAGATCGCGGGGATTGCTCGGGGTGCGTTGGACAGGTTGGTGACCACGGGCGTGCTCGTCGAGGTGCCGGTGGAGGTCGAATTGCTCGATCCGGAGCCGGCTTGGACCTCACTTCGCGGGGGGACAGTTGGTGGCTTGGGGATTCGGGTGGAGAACGATCGGCGGTTGAGGGAGATCTTCGGCAGGGTTGAGTTGTTGGCTACGCCGACGACGCCCAATCCGCCGCATGGGCACGCGGGGCCGGGGCGTGAGATGAGTGTGGCGTTGACGTGGGCGTTCAACGTGAGTGGCCATCCGGCGGTCAGCTTGCCGGCGGGGTTGAGCTCGGGTGGGGTGCCTGTGGGGTTGCAGCTGGTTGCGAGGCACCACGAGGAAGGGGACCTGCTCGTGGCAGCAGGGGTGGGAGCAGGCGGAGCGGGATCACCTCGTTGGGTTGATGGGTGAGTTGTACGACGTACGGGCCGGGCGGCAGATCGGTGATGTCGACGGACAGGGCGTTGCTCGTGCGAACCGCTTGGCGGATGACCTGGCCTGAGCGGTTGAGGAGCTCGATGCGGACGGGGCGAGGCTCGAACAGCAGCGCTGGGCCCTCGCCGGGGCAGGGGTCGTAGAGGTATCGGGTGGTGGGGTCGGTCAGGAGGAGTGGGGGTGGGTCGGACCACCACCTCGGGAGGACCTCGATCTCTTGGTGGGGACCTGCGATGACGGGGGTGTCGAGGGTCATGGCGGTGCCCAGGCGGTACGGCGTGGGGCTGGTGACCGAGAGGTAGCAGGTGGACCACTCCGGGGGATGGATGGTGAGGCTCGAGACGTCGGTCCAGCGCTCCAGCTCGGCCAGGCGGTCGTCGTACAGGACGACCTCCACAGAACAGCCGGAGATGGTGACGGTCGGGCGGGTGTAGATGGTTCGTTGGGGGACCTTCAGACGGAAGTGGCCGGAGGTCGTCTGGTAGCTCCCTGGGCCCCAACTCTGGCGGAGGCACGGACTCCAGCGGACGGCCTGGAACAGGAGCGTCGCGGCGGTGTCGAAGGAGCAGCCCGCGACCAGCGGAGCAGAGGATTCGCAAGGGGTGACGAAGTCCAGCGATGCCGCTCGTCCTTCCAACGTGTGGAGAACCGAGAGGGCCGCGACCGCGGCGGCCATGTCCGAGGTGACCGCGACGTCACCGCGGAACTCCGAGGCGGCAAGGGACAGAAGGGTTTCGAGACCGTCCACGCGTGGTACGTCGTAGAACTTCAGCCGCTCGGAATCCACCAGTAGCTCGTCGGCCGCGAAGAGCAGAGCCGTGCCGTCCTCGGGGCCTAGTGCCGCCACGGCTCGGCCGGCGCCGCGGCCGACCCATTCGGCGTGGTGAGCCAGCAGGCCTTGATCGTCAACGCGAATCCCCATGGTTCCCCCTAGGTCGAGTGTGCGCCCGGCAAGCAGCTTTGCAACAGACATCGAATCTTTTGCCTTACAGAACCAAGATGCCTGCGGAGAGCGTCTTCCAGCGTGACCACTTTTCTGCCTGTGGAGGACTCTTGCGCCATCGCTGGATCACCCCCGCCCTGGCAGTCGCCCTGAGCGCACTGCCAATGACCGCCCAAGCGGCCGAAGCCCCGGCCCCACCGCCCAACAAAGAGCCCGCCGACCTGACCACCCGCATCACCCTCGTCACCGGCGACCGCGTCCAGGTCACCACTCGCCCCGGCCAACCGGAGAAAGTCACCTTCGAGCCAGGACCCACCAGCCGCTCCACGGCCGCCGTCACCAGCTACACCAACGGCCACACGTACGTCGTACCGGAAGCTGCCCGCAAGGACGTCTCCACCGGCAAGCTCGACCGCGCCCTGTTCGACGTCACCACACTGATCGCCGAGGGCCAGGACGACGCCAGGTCCAAGACCCTGCCGGTCATCGTCCGGTCCGGCACCCAGGCCAAGTTGAAGGGCGTCACGAACACCCGCACCCTCAAGAGCATCAACGCGCAGGCCACCAAGGTCGACAAGGCCAAGGCCGCCGACTTCTGGACCACCGTCCAGGGCGTCCAGAAGGTCTCCCTGGACCGCAAGGTGAACGTGCAGCTCGACCAGAGCGTCCCGCAGATCGGCGGACCCACCGCCTGGGAACGCGGCCTCACCGGCAAGGGCGTCAAGATCGCCGTCCTCGACTCCGGAATCGATCCGAACCACGCCGACTTCACCGGCCGGATCGGCGCCGAGCAGAACTTCACGGACGCCGAGGACACCACCGACCACTACGGCCACGGCACCCACGTCGCCAGCATCGCGGCAGGCACCGGCGCGGCCTCCGGTGGCAAGTACAAGGGCGTCGCGCCGGACGCCACGCTGCTGGTCGGCAAGGTCCTCGACGACACCGGCTCCGGCAGCTTCTCCGGCATCATCGCCGGGATGGAGTGGGCGGCCGCGCAGGGCGCCGACGTGGTCAACATGAGCCTCGGCAGCCGGGAGCCGTCCGACGGCACCGACGACCTCTCCCAGGCGGTCAACCGCCTGACCCAGACCACGGGCACGCTGTTCGTCATTGCTGCAGGCAACTGTTTCTTCCCGCAGCCCGGCACGGTCACGTCCCCTGGCGCGGCCGACGAGGCGCTCGCGGTCGGCAACCTCCAGCGCGACGGCTCGCTGAACAGCAGCTCGTGCCGCGGTCCGCGGGCCGGTGACGGCGCGATCAAGCCCGAGCTGTCCGCGCCCGGTACCGACATCGTCGCTGCCCGCGCCGCCGGCACCGAGCTGGGCGATCCGGTCGACGACAACTACACCGCGTTGAGCGGTACGTCGATGGCGTCGCCGCACGTCGCCGGCACCGCCGCTCTGGTCGCCCAGGCCCACCCGGACTGGACAGCCGCCAAGCTCAAGGCCCAGCTGATCTCCACGGCCGACCCCCAGCAGGGCAGGGTGGACGAGGAGGGCGCCGGACGCGTCGACGCCGACCAGGCAACCGACCAGTCCGTCACCGTCGACACCGGCGAGCTGGAGCTGGGCACACTGCGCTGGCCCTTCCCTGTCAAGGAGGAGCTGGTCAAGACCCTCACCTACAGCAACCCGACTGGCGAGCCTGTGACGCTCCAACTCCAGGCATCCGCAGAAGCCGCTCCCAAGCTCAGCACGACGCAGCTGGTCGTTCCGGCCAACGGCACAGCGACAGCAACCGCCACCTTCGATCGAGCAGCCGCCGGCGTCGGCAAGTACTCCGGCCGGATCACGGCAACGCCTACCAACAGAGATCCGATCGTCACGACGTACGGCTGGTACGCCGAGCCCGAGATGTACGACCTGACCATCCAGGGCATCGCCAAGGACGGCAGCGCCGCGCAGACCGACGTCAACATCGCCCGCCTGGACGGCGATCCCATGCCGGACAACACCCTGCCCCTGAGCGACGGCAAGGTGACCGCACGACTGGCGCCGGGCCGGTACGTCGTCTCGACGGTCCTCTTCACCGACCCGACGGACAGCAGGGCACAGGAGTACTCCGTCCTGTCCACCAACGAGATCCACGTCGACAAGAACCTCGTCACCACGCTCGACGCCCGCAAGGCCAAGCCGATCGACCTGACCGCTCAGGGCGCAGCCGGACTGCCGGCCAGGGAACGCGCGATGGGCTACACCCTCAAGAACACCGACGGCCTGATCACCGGCGGCACCGGCATCTCCTGGACCGGCGCGGCTCGCCTGACCAGCGCCACGCCGACCACCAAGCTCACGATCGGCAGCTCCGAGTTCGCCTTGGGCGCGAGGCTCGAGCGCGCGCCGTACCAGGCCAAGGCCAACGGCAAGGCGTTCGAGGTGCTCGACTTCTACTTCGGCCCGCGCTTCACCGGCACCAAGAACCTCCCCCTGTACGACGCGGGCACGGCAACGCCGGAGGAGCTCAAGGGCGTGAAAGGCAAGCTCGCCCTGATCAAGCTGAGCGACTCCGACCCGCGCTGGAACGGCCAGGTCACCCGGGCCGCCGAGGACGCCGGCGCGGCCGCCGTACTGCTCTACAACCCGGACGTCCCCGGCATGAACGGCCTGTTCGCCTACTGGGCGTACGACGACCGGGACGCGACCATCCCAGCCATGCGCACCTCACGGGCCAACGCCCAGGCGCTGCTCAAGTCCAAGCCCGCCACCGTCCAGGTGACCGGCCTGGCCAGTACGCCGTACGTCTACGACCTCCTGCAGCCGTGGACCAACCAGATCCCGGCCGCCGGCACCCACACGGTCAAGAAGAGCCAGCTGGCCACGGTCGACGAGACGTTCGGCAGCCACACCCCGGGCATGCAGACGTCGGAGTCGCGAGGCGCCTACACGCCGGGTGGCAACCAGTCCGGCGGCTGGCTCGTACCCACCTTCGCGACGCCGTTCCACCGGGTCTCCTACGTGCAGGCCAACCACGGCCTCAGCTGGGACAGCGGCGTCTACTACAACAACAGCGGCGTCAGCGAGACGATGGAGGCGCACAACGCTCCGACCGTCTACCGCCCAGGCCACCGGACCACCGAGCGCTGGCTGACGCCGGTACTGCTCAGCGGGCTGCCGGAGGGAGTCCAGTACACCCAGCGCATCGAGGGCGGGCTGCAGTTCCAGGTGAGCCCCTTCCAGCACCAGCAGGAGTGGGCCGCGCCCTACAACAACCCTGACAGCCTGCTCACGCTGGAGCGCAACGGCGAGCAGGTCGGCACCGCCGAGGACACCGGGATCTGGCTGGAGCTGCCGGACGACGCCGCCAGCTACAAGGCCACACTCGATACCCGTCGAGAGAACGACTACTGGAAGTACTCCACCCAGGTGAAGTCCACCTGGGTCTGGAAGAGCCAGGGCGGCGCCGACGAGGTGATGCCGCTGGTCCTGGCCGATCTCGACGTACCGCAAGCGGATGCGGCGAGCCAGGTCCACACCGGCAGGCCGACGACGATCACCTTCGGCCTGCGGCACCAGACCGGTTCGCAGAGTACGGCGAAGTTCACCAAGGCCACGCTGTCACTCTCGTACGACGGCAGCCGGTGGACCGACCTGCCGCTGAAGAAGACCGCCGACGGACGCTGGACCACGACGGTCACCCACCCGAACAGCCAGGCCGGCCAGGCGCCGGCCCTTCGGCTGACCGGCACCGACGCCGACGGCAACGCGCTCGAGCAGGAGGTGACCCGGGCCTACGGACTGGTCCGCTGATCCAGCGGCCGGGGCTCGACGAGGCCGGTGTCGTAGGCGAGGATCACCGCCTGCACCCGGTCTCGCAGCCCGGTCTTGGTCAGCATCCGGCTGACGTGCGTCTTGACCGTGTGCTCGGTCAGGTGCAGCGCCGCGGCGATCTCCGCGTTGGAGTTGCCCTCGGCAACTAGTCGGAGCACCTCGCGCTCGCGCGCGGTCAGTTCGTCCAGCCGGCCGGACTCGTCGGGGTCCGGCCGGCCGCGGGCGAAGCGGTCCAGCAGCCGCCGCGTCACCGGCGGCGCGAGCAGCGCGTCGCCGTCGGCGATCACCCGGACCGCGTTGATCAGCTCGTCGCGCGAGGACCGTTTGAGCAGGAACCCGCTGGCCCCGGCGCGCAGCGCGTCGTACACGTACTCGTCGAGGTCGAAGGTGGTCAGGATCAGCACCTTCGGCGGGTTCGGGCCCTGGACCAGCCGGCGGGTCGCCTCGATCCCGTCCATCACCGGCATCCGGACGTCCATCAGCACCACGCGCAGGTCCAGCAGCGCGGAGGCCTGCCGGATCGCGTCGGCGCCGTCGACGGCCTGCGCGGCCACCTCGATGTCCGGCTGCCCGTCCAGGATCATCGAGATCCCGTCCCGGACCAGGTCCTGGTCGTCGACCACCATCACCTTGATCATCGGGAAACCTCAGCAGTCAAAGGGATCCGGGCCGACACGGTCGTCCCACGACCCGGCGACGAGTCGATCGTCAGCGTGCCGTGATGGATCCGGACCCGTTCACGCATCCCGGCCAGCCCGTGCCGGCCACCGGTCCGCGCCACCTCCGGGTCGAACCCGCGCCCGTTGTCGCTGACCTCCACGCGCAGCTCGTCGGCCCGAACCTCCAGCGTCACCGCCACCTTCGTCGCCTCCGCATGCCGCACCACATTGGTCAACGCCTCCTGCACAAGCCGGTACGCCGCCAGCTGGTGACCCGTCGGCGCCAACTCGGTCTCCCCCTGCAGGTCCAGCTCGACGGTGAGCCCGTCGTACGCCACGTCCTTCACCAGCCGGCGCAGCTCGGACAGGCCAGGCTGTGGAGTCAGCTCCGGGTCCGGTACGCCCTCCGCGTCGCGCAGTGCCGACAGCATCCGATCCAGCTCCCCCAGCGCTCGCCTACCGGCGTCACCGATGCGCTGGAAGCCTGCCAGCACGTCCTGGTCGCCTCGGGCGATCAGGTCAGGCCCGGTCTCGGCCTGGATCACCATCAGGTTCACCGCGTGCGCCACCACGTCGTGCAGGTCTCTGGCGATGTGGGACCGCTCGGTCAGGACGACCTGCGCCGTCTCCTGCTCCGCTGCGGCCCGCTCCAGCGCAGCCTCCCGCTGCGACGCCTCGCGGTTGCGCCGGTACAGCCTGGCCAGGAAGCCCAGCGACAACGGCAGCAGCAGGAGCAGCGACAGGGACAGCGGCCACTTCCGGTTGACCACAGCCTCGTACGCCGGGTTGTGCAGGCTGCCGTCACCGGAGTAGAACGGCTGCTTGTCCAGCACGGGGAAGATCAGGATCATCTGGGCGTAGCGGACGACCCGCGCGATCAGCGGCAGCGCAGCGAGCACAGCGATCGCGGTCACCAGGACCCACCGCGGCTTGAGCCGTCCGGCCGCCAGCGAGTACACCGCGAGACCGAGAGCGCCCAGCACCGACCAGCTGTCCCAGGTCTGCCAGTAGGTCAGCAGTGCGCTCACGGCGAGCACTACCACCGGGACCACCGGCCAGCGCCGTCGTACGACGAGCGTCAGGGCCGAGCACGCGACGGCGTACGGCATCCACCCAGGCGCGGTCCACCAGTTGCCGTCCTTGGCGATGTCGCGGACCAGGTCCAGCGCGACGAACGAGCTCATCACCGCTGCCAGCAAGGCGTCCAGCACCAGGGTCCGGTCCGGGCGCCGCAGGAAGGCGGACAGCTCCTGGCGGCGCTGCCACTCGGCCTTCACCTCGACCCGCTCGCTGCGCCGCGTCCACCACAACCACGCGGCCACGCCGACGAGCAGGAACAGCACCGAGTACCACCACGGCCACGACAGCTCGTAGATCCGGTCGATGCGATCCCTGGGAATCCCCAGGATCTCGCCGGCCTGCACCTGGTTCTCGTCGTACAGGACCTCGTGGACGCTTGGCAGGGCCATCATGACCAGCTCGACGCGGATCAGGTTGAGCGCGAACGGCAATGCCGTCACGGCCGCCACGGTGAACAGGACTGTCCGCCGGTCGCAGCGGGCCGGCAGCCACCACAACGCGAGGCAGCAGCCCGCCACGACGACCCAGTTGACGTTGCCGATCAGCAAGGACCCGAACGCCCCTGCAGCCAGCCCCAACGCGGCGATCATCGGTTCGATCCTGCACAGCGCGATCAGCACCGGCACTGCGGCCACGAACAGCGGGAAGCCCAGCCGGGCGTAGATCCAGTCGTCCGTGGACTGCAGGAACCACACCTGGGTCAGCCCGACCGCCAGCACCGCCAGTACGACGTCAGCGGCCGGGTCGGCGAACAGGCCACGCACTCGATTCATCGGCTCTGCCCCAGCGGCAGCCACGCGACGATCCGCGCGCCCTGACCGGGCCGGGACTCCACTTCCAGCGTGCCCTCGTGAACCCGGACCCGCTCGCGCATGCCGGTCAGGCCGTGCCGCCCGTCCGGCGTGTTCGCCGGGTCGAAGCCCTGCCCGTCGTCGGTGACCCGCGTGGTCACGCCGTCCGGCGTCACCTCGACGGCCACGCTGACCCGCTCGGCCTCGGCGTGCTTCACCACGTTGGTCAGTGCCTCCTGCACCAGCCGGTACGCCGTGAGCTGCACACCGGCCGGTACGTCGTCCGTCCGGCCGCACAGCTCGAAGGTCACCGGCAGGTGCTGGTCGGCCAGCCCGTCGACCAGCGCCCGGAGGTCGGCCAGCCCCGGCTGCGGGGTCAGCGCCGGGTCGGGGATGCCGTTGGCGTCGCGGAGAGCCGACAGCATCCGGTCCAGCTCGCCGAGCGCCTTCCGGCCGGCGTCACCGATCCGCTGGAACCCCTGCAGGACGTCGTCCCGGTCCCGCTGCATCAGGTCCGGGCCGGTCTCGGCCTGGATGACGATCAGGTTCACGTGGTGCGCCACCACGTCATGCAGGTCCCGGGCGATCTGCGAACGGCCTTCCAGCAGGACCTGGAGCTGCTCCTGCTCCTGGGTCTTCTGGACCAGCGCCGCCTCGCGCTGGGCGGCCTGCCGGTTCTGCAGGGCGAGCCGGGCGAGCAGTCCGATCGCCCAGGCGAGTGCCAGCGACGCGGAGAGCCAGACCGGCCAGATGCGGTACAGCAGCTCGGCCGTACGGCGGTCGCCGGCGGCGTACAGGTCGTCAACGACCAGGCGTGCCATCGGGCCTTCGTGGGTCAGCCAGCTGACGACGCGGAGCGCGACGAGCGTCGTACCGGCGTACAGGGCTGAGCGCCACCAGGTGCGCTGGACTCCGATGGAGTAGAGCGCGACGACCAACGCGGTGGTCAGGACCCACTGCGTCTGGGCCAGTGGGTAGACGAGCAGGCAGGTGACCGCCAGGACCAGCAGCGGGATCTCAGGGACTCTTCGGCGCAAGGCCAACGAGGCAGGTGCCGCGGCGGCCAGCAGGAGGACCCACTGCTCGGCATCGGACCAGTCACCGCCGACCGGGGCGTTCTGCAGCTCGCGGACCATCAGTACGACGAAGGCGGCGGCCAGCAGACCGTCGACCCAGACCCGGACGGCCGGCTCGGCGAGCAGTTGGACGACCTTGTCCCCCACTCCGGTGGGGGTTCCGCCCCGCCGCCGGACCAGCGCCCCCGCTGCTGCGCACAGCGCCAGCGAGCCGAGGATGATGCCCGTGGCCTCCAGGTTGTAGGGACTCCCGAGGCGGATGTACCAGGGAGCACTGAACGACGGGACGTCCAGCTTGTTCTGCACGATCGGAATCACCAGCACCGCGAGGGAGGTCAGCACCACCCGAACAGGTGGGCGCCTCAGCCCCAGGGAGAACATCGCGAGTGCCGCGCAGCACAGCACCGGGATCGGAGCCGCGGTCGTCGGAAAGGCGATGACCGCGGCCGTCATCAGCACCACGCCCGGCACCTCGGGGTACCGGCGCACCAGCACCAGCGAGAGCGGGGACAGCGCGATCAGCTGGACCCAGAGCGACGACGGCGGATAGAACCCGCTGGTCGGCGGGCGGAACCACAGGTAGTAGCTGCCGATGGCAACGGTCGCGACCACCGCGAGCAGGCCGTCCAGCAGGAAGGGACGCCGGACGACGAGCCGGCCCAGCGGCGCGGTCGTCAGGTCTGCGGTCACCCAGCCATTCTGCGGGGGCGCGGGGTCCCAGGCCGTCACTCTTTGGAGTGATCCCCCGGTGTGGCGGATCACTCCAACCGGCGACCGGAGCTGGCTCTTGGCGGCGATGTGGGCGAGGGGGTCGCGCGGCGAGGGTCTAGAGCATGAGCATCAGTCCTCCCACTCACCAGGCCGGCCGCACCGCCGTCCGCACCCGTCGGCCGGCCCTCCTGCTGGTTGCTGCCGGCATCGTCTTCCTGGGGCTCTGCCTCTGGAACTGGTCGCCGAACTCGCTCCAGTACGACCTGCGCGTGTACGTCGTCTCCGCCCAGGCCTTCCTGCACGGCCAGGACATCTACACCGCCCACCTGGCCTACCCGAACGACATGGCGCTCGGCTTCACCTACCCGCCGTTCGCCGCGCTGGTCTTCGCGCCGGTCGCACTGCTCGGTACGTCGGGTGGCCGCGTCCTGATGTCGTTGGTGAACGCGTCAGCGCTGCTGGTCATCGGCGTGGTCACACTGCGTGCGCTGCGGCCGCAGTGGTCGCGCTACCGCGTCACCGCGATCGGCATGGCGGTCGGAGCCGCCGGTGTGGCGCTGGAGCCGGTCCGGTCGACCTTCGACCTCGGGCAGGTCAACCTGATCCTCACGGCGCTGCTCCTGGTCGACCTGCTCGGCCGCCTGCCGCACCGCTTCCGCGGCGTACTGGTCGGCGTGGTGACCGGGATCAAGCTCACGCCGGGCATCTTCATCGTCTACCTGCTCGTCACCCGTCGCTACCGCGAGGCGGGGACGGCGGCCGCCGCGACAATCGGCACGATGGTGGCCGGCGCGATCGCGATGCCGGACGCGTCGCGGCAGTTCTGGGGGCGCTACATCTTCGACCCGAGCCGGCCGGGCGCGACGCACTTCATCAGCAACCAGGCCTGGCGCGGGGTGTTCGCCCGGATCAACGGCGGGATCGACGGCATCGCGCCGTACTGGCTGCTGGCGGTCGCGATCACCCTCGCACTGGGCTTCTTCGCCGCCAAGAGGGCCTACGAGCAGGGACTGGTGCTCGAGTCGGTGCTGCTGACGTCCCTGGTCGGTGTGCTGGTCTCCCCGATCTCCTGGACCGGCCACTGGGTCTGGGCGCTGCCGATCATCGCCGTACTGGTGCACCGCGCGCTGCAGGACCGGAGCTGGGCACTGGGCGGCTTGGCACTCGCCTGGCTGGTCTCGACGGGCTTCGGACTGCCCTGGCACACGCCGTACCTGGGCGACAAGGAGTACACCCACCACGGCCTCCAGTTGGTGGCCGGCAACTCCTACGCGCTGTGTGCGGTCGCGACGATCGCCGTGGCTCTCTACGGGATGCGTCGCCGTGCTGCGTGACCGCCGCACCCTCGTCCTGGCCGGGCTGGTCGCCCTGCTGCCGGTCCTCTACGCCCTGTACGCCGGCTCACTCGACCTGAAGGTCTACCGGACCGGCGGCTACGCCTGGCTTCACGGTGTCAGCCTGTACTCCGAGCACTTCGCTGACCTCGTCCCCGGCATCCGGCTGCCGTTCACCTACCCCCCACTCGCCGCGATCCTCTTCACCTCCCTGTACGCCGTACCGTTCACCGTCGCCGAGCTGGTCATGAACGCGGCCAGCGTCGCGGGCCTCGCGGCGACCCTCCTGGTGGTCAGCGCCCGCCTGCACGGCTGGACCCGGCGCGCGGTGGTCATCGGGCTGGTGGGCACACTCGCGGCGATGCTGCTGGAGCCAGTGCGCTCCACGATCGGCTTCAGCCAGGTCAACCTCATCCTGATGGGCCTGGTCGCGCTGGACTGCCTACTGCCGCGCACCCGTTGGCCACGCGGCCTCCTGATCGGTCTGGCCGCTGCGATCAAGCTGACGCCGGCCGTCTTCGTCGTCTTCTACCTGGTACGACGGGACTACCGGTCCGCAGCCGTGTCGGCACTGAGCTTCGCCGGCTTCACCCTGCTCGCCTGGCTCCTCGCACCGGGCGACTCCCGGAGCTACTGGTTCGGCGTGTTCTTCGACCCGGACCGGATCGGCGGAGCGACGTACGCCTTCAACCAGTGCTTCCAGGCTGTGCTGGCCCGGGTGATGGACGAGGGCCTCGCCCGGACCGTGGTCTGGCTCCTGCTGGTAACTACTAGCGGCGCACTGACCTGGCTGGCCGCGTGGCGCCGTAGAGCGGAGGGCGACGACGTCACGGCACTGCTGGCCGTCGCTGTCTGGGGTCTGCTCGCCTCACCGGTCAGCTGGTCGCACCACTGGGTGTGGATCGCTCCGGCGGTGCTGCTCCTGCTGACCAAGCACCGGTTGCTGTGGGCCACGGCTCTGGTCTTCGTCGTCGGCCCGCACACGCTGCTGCCGGCAGAAGGGCGTGACTGGTCGCTGCTCGAGCACGTCGTCGGATCGGCGTACGTGCTGGTCGGTGTGGCGTTCCTGGTCAGCCAGAGCGTCGTACGGACTCAGGAGCGCAGGAAGTCGGCCGCCCTGATCCGGTAGACCTGCAGGTTGAGGTCGTAGTACTTGTCGGTCTCCCCGACCCACTCCATGCCGAGTCGCTGGGCGGTCGCGATGGCCCGCTTGTTGTGCGGGCGCGCGACCGCGTACAGCTCGTCGGTGTCCGCGTCGTCGAAGGCCCACTTCATCAGGGTCCGGCTCGCCTCGCTCGCAAAGCCCTGGCCCCAGGCAGCCGGCTTCAGCTGCCAGCCGATCTCCAGGTCCTCCTCGTACGGCGGCAGCAGGCGGATCAGCATCCCGCCGATCACCTCGTCGTTGTCCTTGCGGACGACGGCCCAGCGCCCGGCCGGCACCACGAAGTTCGGCTGGGCCTCGATCCATGCCCCCAGCACCATCTTCATCGTCGCCGCGTCCGCCACCCGCTCGATCGCCGGCGACAGCCACTGCGCGACGTCCGCCGCCCCGTAGATGTCGAGCGCGGCCTCCACGTCCCCCTCGGCCCAGTCCCTGATCAACAGCCGCTCAGTCTCCAGAGTCACCGTCACCTCTCCAAGGTAATCGGCAACCGTCCGCCCGCAAGCACCTCGAGATGAACAACTTGCGTGAGAACAGCGAGAAGCCCGGCGCACACCGCTCGCGCCGGGCTTCTCACCACACAAGTTCTACCGCGGGCCGATCTCCAACGGCTCGGTGCGGATCCACCGCGTGGTGGTCTGCTGCCGGCCCATCGCGATCACGTCCCCCGCGGGACCGGCCGAGAACACCCGGCTGGCCGTGCTCCGCCGGGAGACGCCGACCCCACGCTGCACCTCCGCGAGGAGCTGGTTCACCCGGTGCCGCAGCCCCTCGACCTCGGACTGCAGCTCGAGGATGTGCCGGATTCCGGCGAGATTGACGCCTTCCTCCTGCGACAGGTGCTGGACGTACCGCAGCCTGGCGACGTCGTACGCCGAGTAGCGGCGGCCCCGGCCGCTCGCGCGGCTCGGGACCACCAGGCCCAGACGGTCGTACTGCCGCAGGGTCTGCGGGTGCATGCCGGCCAACTGCGCCGCCACCGAGATCACGTAGATCGGGGTGCGGTCGTCCCAGGTCGGCACCTGGCTGAACGGGATGCTCATCACGCGCTCCCGAACAACCCGGCCCGCAGATCAGGCTGGCCCGACGCCGTGCTGAACTCCTGCAGCTTCTCGCGCTGCTCGTCGGTCAGCTCGTGCGGCACCTGCACCTCCATCGTCAGCAGCAGGTCGCCCTTGGTCCCGTCGCGGCGCACCGAACCCTTGCCGCGGACCCGCAACTTGCTGCCGTTCGCCGTACCGGCCGGGATCCGGACCGTCACCGGCAGACCGTCGAGCGTCGGGACCTTGATCTCGGCGCCCAGCGCGGCCTCGGTGAAGCTCACCGGCACCGCCAGCGTCAGGTGCTCACCCTGGCGGCCGAAGATCCGGTGCGGCGTGACGTGCACGGTGACGTAGAGGTCGCCCGCGGGGCCACCTCGTTCGCCGGCCGCGCCCTTGCCCTTGAGCCGGATCCGCTGCCCGTCCTGCACGCCCGCGGGGATGCGGACCTGCATGGTCTTGCTCGACTGGCCGCGACCGGAGCCGTGGCAGGTCTCGCACGGCTGGTCGACGACCAGACCGCGGCCCTTGCACTCGGTGCAGGGCTCGGTCATCGCGAACACGCCACCCTGGACCGAGGTCTGCATCCCGGTGCCTTCGCACTTGAGGCAGACCTTCGGCACGGTGCCGTACTTCGCGCCGGTCCCGCGACAGGTCTTGCACGGTTCGTCGCTGGTCATCCGGAGCGCGACGGTGACGCCGTTCACGGCCTCGCCGAACTCGATCGTCGCCTCGGTCTCGATGTCGGCACCCCGGCGCGGCCGCGCGGTCGACGTGGTGGTCGTCGTGCGGCCACCACCACCGAACATGCCGCCCAGGATGTCGCCGAGCCCGCCACCCGCCGTACCGGTGTTGGCTCCGCCGCGGTTGAACAGGTCGCCGACGTCGAAGCCGAAGCCACCGCCCTGCGCCCCGCCGCTGCCCGGCATCCGGAACCCGCCGTTGCCGAACAGCCGCCGCGCCTCGTCGTACTCCTTGCGCTTCTTGGCGTCGCCGACCACGTCGTAGGCCTCGGAGACCTCCTTGAACTTGGCCTCCGCCGACGCGTCCCCGGCGTTGGAGTCCGGGTGGTACTTACGCGCCAGCTTGCGGTACGACTTCTTGATCTCGTCGGGTTCGGCGGTCTTGGAGACGCCGAGCACCTTGTAGAAGTCCTTCTCCAACCAGTCCTTGGTACTCATCGACGTCCCACCTCCCGCCGGTTACTCCGCAGGCTTGTCTGCGGCCTGGTTGTCGTCATCGTTGCCTTCAGCCCCGTTCTCGGCGCCGGCCGGCAGCTGCTCGGTCGGTTCCGACACCGCCACCCGGGCCGCCCGCAGGATCCGCTCGCCCAGCCGGTAACCCGGCTGCATGACCAGCGTCGCGGTCGGTCCGTCGACCTCGTCGGAGTAGTTGTGCAGCAGCGCTTCGTGGATCCGCGGGTCGAAGGGGTCGCCCACCTCGCCGTACTTCACCAGCCCGAGCTTCTCGGTGACCCGCTCGAGCGACTCCGCGACCGCCTTGAACGCGCCCTCCAGCTCGCCCGCCTCGCGGGCCCGGCCGACGTCGTCCAGGGTCTGCAGCAGCTCGGTCAGCACCGAGCCGATGACGACCTCACGGTTGGCCTCGCGGTCCCGGTCGACGCGGCGCTTGTAGTTCACGTACTCGGCCTGCAGTCGCTGCAGGTCCGCCGTACGCTCGCTGAGCGCCTCGGTCAGCAGGGCCTCCTGAGCCGACGGCCCGATCAGGTCGGACGGGTCGCGCGGCGGCTGGGCGCCCGGCGTACCGGGCATGCCGGCCGCGGCGCCCCCCGCGGGGGCCGGCGAGACAGGCTCGCCGGGCTCCCGCAGGTTGCCGGTCTCCGGGTCGATCCGGCGCTTGTCCCGGACGACGGGGTCCCCGTCGCCGAACTCGCTTCCAGGGTCGGACGGACGATCGGTCACTTGGTGTCCTCGGGCTTGCTGTCCTGGGGACGGTCCTCGTCCACGATCTCGGCGTCGACGACACCGTCGTCGTCGTTGGTGCCGGTGCCGGTCGAGCTGTCGTCGGACGACGCGCCCTCCTCGGAACCGCCGGCCGCCTGGGCGTTCGCGTACATCGCGGCACCCATCTTCTGGCTGGACTGGGCGAGCTTCTCCGAGGCGGTCTTGATCACCTCGGCGTCGTCACCCTCGAGCGCCTTCTTCAGCTCCGCGACGCCGTCCTTGACCTCGGTCTTGACGTCGTCGGGGATCTTGTCCTCGTTCTCTTCCAGGAACTTCTCGGTCTGGTAGACCAAGCCCTCCGCCTGGTTGCGGGACTCGACGGCCTCGCGGCGCAGCCGGTCCTCCTCGGCGTACTGCTCGGCGTCGCGGACCATCTGGTCGATGTCGGTCTTCGGCAGCGCGGAGCCACCGGTCACCGTCATCCGCTGCTCCTTGCCCGTGGCCAGGTCCTTGGCGTTGACGTGCACGATGCCGTTGGCGTCGATGTCGAAGGTGACCTCGATCTGCGGCACGTTGCGCGGCGACGGCGGGAGGCCGGTCAGCTCGAAGTTGCCGAGCGACTTGTTGTCGCGGGCCATCTCGCGCTCGCCCTGGTAGACCTGGATCATCACCGACGGCTGGTTGTCCTCGGCCGTGGTGAAGATCTCCGAGCCCTTGGTCGGGATCGTGGTGTTGCGCTCGATGATCTTGGTGAACACGCCACCCTTGGTCTCGATGCCCAGGCTCAGCGGGGTCACGTCGAGCAGCAGGACGTCCTTGACCTCACCCTTCAGCACACCGGCCTGCAGGGAGGCTCCGACGGCGACGACCTCGTCCGGGTTCACACCCTTGTTCGGGTCCTTGCCACCGGTCAGCTCCTTGACGAGCTCGGCGACCGCGGGCATCCGGGTCGAACCACCGACGAGGATGACCTGGTCGATCTTCGACACGTCCACGCCGGCGTCCTTGATGACGGCCTTGAACGGCGAGCGGGCGCGCTCGAGCAGGTCGTTGGTGAGCTTCTGGAACTCGGCGCGGGAGAGCTTCTCCTCCAGGTGCAGCGGGCCGGAGTCGGTGAGGCTCAGGTACGGCAGGTGGATGCTGGTCTCGGCGGCGCTGGAGAGCTCGATCTTCGCCTTCTCCGCGGCCTCCTGGAGACGCTGCATGGCCATCTTGTCGCCGGACAGGTCGGTGCCGTTCTTGTTCTTGAACTGGGTCACCAGCCACTGGACGATGCGCAGGTCCCAGTCGTCACCACCGAGGTGGTTGTCACCGGAGGTCGCCTTCACCTCGAAGACGCCGTCGCCGATCTCCAGCAGGGACACGTCGAAGGTGCCGCCGCCGAGGTCGAAGACCAGGATGGTCTGCTCGGTGCCCTTGTCCAGGCCGTAGGCCAGCGCGGCCGCGGTCGGCTCGTTGACGATCCGGTGCACGTTCAGGCCGGCGATCTCGCCGGCCTCCTTGGTCGCCTGGCGCTGCGCGTCGGAGAAGTAGGCCGGCACGGTGATGACCGCGTCGGTGACCTGCTCCCCGAGGTACGCCTCGGCGTCCCGCTTCAGCTTCTGCAGCACGAACGCGCTGATCTGCTGCGGGGTGAACTTCTTGCCGTCGATGCTGACGTTCCAGTCCTCGCCCATGTGGCGCTTGACCGAACGGATGGTGCGATCGACGTTCGTGGTGGCCTGGCGCTTGGCCACCTCGCCGACCAGGACCTCGCCGTTCTTGGCGAAGGCGACCACCGAGGGCGTCGTACGCGCTCCCTCGGCGTTGGGGATGACGGTGGGCTCGCCACCTTCCAGTACGGCGATGACGGAGTTCGTCGTACCGAGATCGATACCGACCGCGCGGGCCATTAGCGTTACCTCCACGAAGTTGAGTGATGCAGACTCAATGTTGCCGATCCAGGATCGGTATTTCAAGTTGCCCCCGGATCCGATCCGGCAGACTTGAGTACACCTGGCTCAACATTGCACCACCGCCGGTCCATTCCCAACCCCGGCCCCGGAATTTCCGGGATCACCCCCGTCCGGCCCTGATCCGACCCCTGCCGCTGCAAGCGCTTGCCGTGGGAGGCTGACCAGGTGAAACTCCGCCCACTGTCCACCGCTGACGAGTCCACCGTGCTCGCCTTCAACGCCGCCGAGTCCCACCTCGACAAACTCGGTCCCGACCGGCTGGACTGGCTCCGCCTGATCGCCGCCCACGCAGCCGTCGTCGACGTCGACGGTGACGTCGCCGGCTTCGTCCTCACCTTCGCCCCCGGATCCGCGTACGACGGCCTGGACTTCCAGTGGTTCGCCGAGACCTACGCCGACCGCTACCTCTACCTGGACCGCCTGGTCATCGCCGAGCCGTACCGCCGCCAGGGCATCGCCACGTCCGTCTACCGCGCCGTCGAACGAGCCGCCAAGCCCTTCGACCGCCTGGTCTGCCGCGTCCAGTCGGACCCGCCCGACATCCCCTCCCTCGCCCTCCACGCCGCCCGAGGCTTCGTCGAGGTCGGCAAACTCCAACGCCCCGACGGCACCACCAGCGCAATGCTGTCGAAGGAACTGACCTGAGCCGCTAGCCGATCGAGTCGGTGCCCCGGCCGACATCAGGTCGGGGCGGAGTCGGCGCCCGGCCACGCCGGGTCCGGGTGGGGAGTCAGCGCTTCGGCGACGCCAGGTCCGGGCGGAGCCGGCACCCCGCCCAACGCCAACTCCGGGCGGAGTCGGCGCCCCTGCCACGCCAGATCGGGTCGGAGTCGGCCCTCGGCCAACGCCAAGTCCGGGGCGGGAGGCGCGCACCGGTCTCCAGGCAGGGCGAGATCGGCGCCCGCCCAACGCCAGGTCCGGGCGGAGGCCGGCGCCCCGGCGAACGCCAGGTCCGAGCGCACTCGGCACCCCGCCCAACGCCAAGTCTGGCCGGAGTCGGCCCTCGGCCGACGTCAGTCCGGGGCGGGAGGCGCGCTCCGGTCTCCAGGCAGGGCGAGATCGGCGCCCGCCCAACGCCAGGTCCGGGCGGAGGCCGGCGCCCCGGCGAACGCCAGGTCCGAGCGCACTCGGCACCCCGCCCAACGCCAAGTCTGGCCGGAGTCGGCCCTCGGCCGACGCCAGTCCGGGCGGGAGGCGCGCTCCGGTCTCCGGGCAGGGCGAGATCGGCGGCCGCTCGGTGAGCCGGACCCGGCGGGCACGCCTTTGGCCGGCAGCAGACGCTCCCGGCCGGTGGGGTTCTCCAGGCTCACTGGCAAACTTCCGCCGGCCGCGGCGGGACGTTCCGGCGAGGTCGTCCGGCGGGAGAGCGGCGACCAGCCCTAAAGAGTCCGTACGTCGAGGAGGGCGCGGATCGGGAGGTCGTGGCGGAGGCGGGGGTCGAGCAGGCCGTCGACGATGCAGGCGGCGCCGAGGAAGTGGGCGCCGCAGTCCTCGACCAGGGCCCTGATCGTGCGGGCGGTGGCGCCGGTGTCTGCCCAGTCGTCGACCATCAGGACCCGGTCGCCGGACTGGAGCAGGCCGCGGCGGAAGCCGAAGACCAGGTTGCGGTCTCGGTAGTCCGGTCCGGTGGTGCGGCAGACCCACTAGTCGCTGTCGGTCGCCTGGGCGATCTCCTTGCGCGCCTCCACGAACCCGACGCCCAGCGAAGCAGCCGTGAGGGCGCCGATCATCGCCCCACGGGACACCGGGCCGACCACGACAGTCGGCGTCTCGTCGTACAGGCCAGCGAGAGCAGGGCCGAGGTCCCGGAGCAGTCCGGCATCCCGCCACCAGCCGGTCAGGTCGGCGGAGGCCCAGCGGTCGACGCGGTCCTGCAGCCAGCGGTGCGCAGCACGCAGCCGCCCACGGACCCCGCCGTCGGCTTGCTGGTGCACTGCTGACCTGGACACCCTCCAAGCGTGACCGCCCGCGGTGTCGAGCGCACGGCATTTACCGCGCAGCACCGGCGAGCGGCAACGGCCCACCTACTGCAGCTCCCGGGCTACAGCACCCCGGGCATCACCAGCCCCCACGCCGAGCCCGGGGCAGCCCAGTACACGGCGGGAGCCGTGCATAGCACCGATCGCCTACTGCAGCGCAGTACGCGGCAGGAACCGCACACAGCCACCGATCGCCTACTGCAGCGCCGTACGCGGCAGGAGTTCCCCAACGATCTCCCGGGTGAAGATGTCGTAGCTGATCACCAGCAACTCGTCGCCCGGCAGCTCGACCACCGCGGGGTTGGCCTGGTCCATCGTGTCCTGCCCCGCGTCGATCACGACCCGCAATGCGTCCTGGTCCCACGGCCCGAGTGGCTCACCGATGATCGTCGCCACCGTCGGACGCCCCGGGTTGAACTGCTTAGACACATCGCCGTACGCCAGCAGTACGGCGCCGTCCGACAGGGTCAACGTGTCAGCCGACGAAGCGTGCAGCCCGCACAGCTCCGGCTCCGACCAGGTCAGACCGTTGTCGTCACTGCGGACCAGCTCGGCCTCTTCGTCGGTCCGCAGCAACGCCACTACCTGCCCACCCGGCAGCAACGTCAGCACGGGCTCCAGGTACTCGCGCCCAGCCCTCCGGCCCAGCACGACCTCCTGCTCAGCCGGCCAGGTCACCCCACCATCAGTCGACCGCACAACACTCGCCGAGTGGTTCCCGTCCCCCGGGAACACGCCGTACACCGGAGCCAGCAGGTCCCCACCCGGCAGCTCCAGGATCTGCCCGTGCGCCACGATGTGCCCCGCCCGGAACCCGTGCCACACCTCGGCGGTCCCGTGATCCACCATCGCCGACCCGACCGCGACCGGCTCACCCCACGAGGCACCGCCGTCGACCGACCGAGCCACCAGCACTCCCGGGCACACGTACGGCCGCACCGACCAGTCGATCTGGAACCAGCTCAGCAGAATGTCCCCGTTGGCCAGCTGCACCAGCATCGGGTCCCGGTCGTCGTACAGCCTGTCCACCACCACCCGAGGCTCCGACCAGGTCCGCCCGTCGTCCGCACTCTCCGCCGCGACGATCCGCCCCACGCTGCGCACGTGCCCGAGCCCTTCCCGCCACACCACCAGCACACGCCCGTCCACCAACCGGATGGCACTCGGGAAGTACGGCAGCTGACCGGCAATGGTCCGGGCAATCACGACGCGGCTCATGGGTCCAACGCTTTCATATGCGGACGTCCATCACTCACCAACTTCCCCCAATGCCGCGCCTCCACGCTCAGGTCCGGCTGGCGACCAGCCGCCGGCGGTGCTTGGTGAGTGGTGGAGGTTCGGCCCTGTGGATGACCGCAGCCGCCGACGGCGCGGATCCGTCAAGCTGCTCCCGTGGCCGAGGTCGGTGAGGTACTTGCGCGGCGTGGTGGCAGTGCGGGTTTCGCCGACCTCCGGGCGGTGGTGTCCGCGCGTGCGATTCGCGCGGCGCTCACTGCCGGAACGGTCCGCAGGGTTGCCAAGGGGGTCTACGCACTCCCCGAGGCTCCTCCGGCGCTGACTGCAGCACGGAGCCAGGGCGGCGCGGTCTCGCATCTCAGCGCGGCCCAGCACTGGCGGATGGGAGTTCTCACGCCGCCGGCGCTTCCCCATGTGACCGTCCCGGTCGGACGGCAGCGACGACGAGCCGGCCTTCCCTGCGTCCTGCACTGGGCCGATGTGCCGGTGCTCGACGACGTCACCACCCCGGTGCGGACCGTTCTCGACTGCGCCCGGACGCTGCCGATGAGCGAGGCGCTCACGGTTGCCGACTCGGCGCTCCACCTGGGCCTGGTCGATCACGCCGAACTGCTGGAGGCGTCGACGCGCCTGATGGGACCCAACCGACGGCGAATTCAGCAGGTCGTCGGGCTGGCGGACGGACGGGCCGAGTCGGTGCTGGAGTCGGCCCTGCGGTCCATCCTGATCGAGGAGGGAATCGACGGATTCGAGCCGCAGGTCCGGGTGCATAGCGCTGGTTTCAGCGCCCGGCTGGATCTCGGACACCGACGACGGCGAATCGGGCTCGAGGCGGAGGGGTTCGAGCACCACGGTGGCCGGGCGGCGTTGGTTCGCGACTGCCGTCGGCTGGTCAACCTGAGCCTGCGCGGGTGGCTCGTGCTGCGGTTCAGTTGGGAGGACGTGATGTACGACCGCGAGTGGGTCGCGGACGCCGTGCGTGGCGCACTTGAACTCCCACCACTCACCAACCGGCTTCCGGATGCCGCCTGAGCGGTCCGCCAGGCGGCGAGAGGTGGATAGCGGGTGACTTACTGAGTGGTGGGCGTCCGCTCACACCGGCCGGCCGCCGACGAAGGTCTGCGTGACGAGTGGGACGCCGGGGCGATAGGCCAGGTGCAGGTACGACGGCGCGTCGAGGACCGCCAGGTCGGCTCGGGCTCCCACCGACAGATGGCCGACGTCCGTACGGCGCAGCGAGGCGGCGCCGCCGGCCGTGGCGGACCACAGGGCCTCGGCGGGCGTCATGTGCATCTCACGGACGGCCAGGGCGATGCAGAACGGGATGGACGAGGAGTACCCGGATCCCGGGTTGCAGTCGGTGGCCAGGGCCACGGTGACGCCGGCGTCGAGGAGGCGGCGGGCGTCGGGGTACGGCGAGCGGGTGGAGAACTCGATGGCGGGGAGCAGCCCGGCGACGACTCCCGCCGAGGCCAGCGCGTCCACGTCCGCGGAGGTCAAGAAAGTGCAGTGGTCGGCAGCCGCAGCGCCGACCTCGCAGGCGACCTGGACTCCGGGGCCCTCGCCGAGCTGGTTGGCGTGCACCCGCGCCGAGAGACCGCGAGCCTGGCCGGCGCGCAGGATGGCGCGGGCCTGGTCGGCATCGAAGGCGCCGCGTTCGACGAACACGTCGACCCACTTGGCGTGCTTCGCCGACGCGTCGAGCATCGGCCCGGTCACCAACTCGACGTACCGGGCCGGGTCGTCCGCGAACTCAGCCGGTACGACGTGCGCCCCGAGGTACGTCGTCTCGTCGGTGAACTCGGCCGCGACCGCCAGCGACCGCGCCTCGTCGGCCACGGTCAGCCCGTAGCCGGACTTGATCTCGACGGTCGTGGTGCCCTGCCGCCGCATCTCCGCG
Source organism: Kribbella sp. cmx-5-2 (assembly GCA_049998015.1). Lineage (GTDB taxonomy): Bacteria > Actinomycetota > Actinomycetes > Propionibacteriales > Kribbellaceae > Kribbella. The sequence goes on along the minus strand of JAEBEC010000003.1, from coordinate 314,644 downwards.
ACCAGCCGCGCCACGTTTGCGGCGAGCTGCTCGTCGGCGGCGTCGCGGGTCGCGGCGACCGTCGTACGGATGCCGCCCGCGCTGTACGGCGTACCGGTCATCCGGGCCGCGAACTCCTCGGCCCGGTCCCCCGCGAACACCAGGTGCGCGTGCGAGTCCACGAACCCCGGTACGACGGCGCGGTCGCCAAGGTCCATCGAGGCGTCGGCCGCGGGAGCCGAGGTCCGCGGACCGACCCACGCGACCGTGCTGCCCTCGATCACCAGCGCCGCGTCGTGCAGCTCACCCAGCAGCGGCCCGTGGGACGGGTCGTTCGTCACCAGCGAGCTGATCCCGGTCAGCAGCAGCGAACTCATGTCACCTCCGCGATCGCGGCCGCCAGCTCGGCGCCGACGTCCAGCTTCGAATGGTTGCCATCAGCAACCTGATGCACGCCGCCGGCCACCACGTCGGTGACATCGGCCCCGGACGCCGCGAAGACCACGGTCTCCACCGATGCACCGGTCCCTGCCGTGCGCACACTTTCCAACGAAACGGCGACCAGGTCCGCGCGCGCACCGACCGCGATCACCCCGGCGTCCCGGAAGCCCAGCGACCGATGCCCGTCGACCGTCGCCGCGGTCAGCAGCTCCGCCGCCGACCAGTGACCACGCTCCTGCGACGCGAGCCGTTCGTCCAGCTCGACCGCGCGCATCTCCTCGAAAAGATCAACCACAGCATGACTGTCCGACCCCAGCGTCACAGCCGAGCCGGCCGCGCGCAGCGCGACCGACGGGCCGATCCCGTCGGCCAGGTCGCGCTCGGTCGTCGGGCAGAAGCAGGCGTACGTCGCGGAGCTGCCGAGCCGGTCGATGTCGGGGATCGTCAGGTGCGTCGCGTGCACCGCGCTCGTCCGCGCACTCAGGAAGCCGGCCTCGTCGAGCACCTGCGTCGGCGTTCGCCCGTACGCCGCCAGGCAGGCCTCGTTCTCGGCGACCTGCTCCGAGAGGTGCACATGCAAAGGGGCCTCGGGCAACAACGCCGCGACCGCGCCGAGCTGATCGGCCGGGACGCCGCGGACCGAGTGCGCGGCGGCACCGATCACCACGTCGTCCGATCCGCGCAGCTCCTGGACCCGTGAGGCCCAGCCGACGACGTCGCCGTCGCTGAAGCGCTGCTGGACCTCGTTCAGCGGCTGGTCGATGCCGCCGGCAACGTAACAGGTGTCGAGCAGCGCGATCCGCAGCCCGGCGTCGCGGGCGGCCGCGATCAGCGCCTCGCCCATCGCGTTCGGGTCGTCGTACCGCCGGCCGCCCGGGGCGTGGTGCAGGTAGTGGAACTCGCCGACCGCGGTGATCCCGGTCAGCAGCATCTCGCCGTACACGGCGCGGGCGAGGCGGTAGTACGTGTCGGGCGTCAGCTTCGACGCGACGGCGTACATCTGCTCGCGCCAGGTCCAGAAGGTGCCGCGCTCGGTCTGCGTGCGGCCGCGGAGGGCGCGGTGGAAGGCGTGGCTGTGGCAGTTCGCGAGCCCGGGGACGACGAGGCCGTTGAGGCGGATCGCGGAGCCCGGCTCGGCGCCGACTGAGACTTCGGTGATCCGGCCGTCGGCGACGGTGACGAGCACGCGCTCGACGACACGGGGCGCACTGCCGGGCGTCGGGGCGGCCGCCGGGAGCACTGCCCGCTCACACCAGTACGCCGTCACCGGGCCAGGTCCTTCAGCACGGTCGCCAGGGCGTCGACTCCCGCCAGGCAGTCGTCCATCTCCGCATGCTCGGCCGGCGAGTGCGAGATGCCGGTCGGGTTGCGGACGAACAGCATCGCGGTCGGGATCCCCGCGTCGGAGAACACCCCCGCGTCGTGCCCGGCGCCGGTCGGGAGGATCGGCGCACCGTCCAGTACGCCGGCCAGGCGGTCACGCAGTCCGGCCGGGAAGTCGACGACGGGTGAGACGGATTCGGCGGTCACCTCGACCGTCGTACCGTCGCGCTCGGCACGTTCCACCGCCTGACGAGTGATTGCCGCCAGCAACTTCTCCAGGATCTCCGTGGAGGCGGCGCGGGCGTCGAGCCAGGCGGTCACCTGCGACGGTACGGCGTTGGTGCCGTTCGGCTCGACGGACAGGCGGCCGAACGTCGCGCGGGCGCCGGCCAGGCGGGCCTGCTTGTTGGCCGCCAGGGCGGTCATCGCGTAGGTCAGCATCGGGTCGTGCCGGTCTTCCATCAGCGTGGTGCCGGCGTGGTTCGCCTCGCCGGAGAAGGTGAAACGGAAGCGGCCGTGCGGCCAGATCGAGCTGGCCACGCCGACGGGTGCGGTCAGTGCGCGGCCCTGCTCGACGTGGAGCTCGACGAAGGTACCCATACGCTCGAGCAACGGCGACGGGCCCACTCCTGCTGGGTCGACCCCTGCGTCTGACAAAGCATCAGCAAGCGTCACCCCCGTACGGTCCTGAAGAGCCAACGCCTTCTCAGGAGCCAGCACGCCGGCAGCAACGCGGGAGCCGAGACAAGGCATCCCGAACCGGCTGCCTTCTTCCTCGACGAAGGCGCCGACGCCGATGGGCACAGAAGGTACAAAGCCCTCAGCCCGCAGGCGATCCACCGCCGCTAGAGCGGAGACGACGCCCAAGGGGCCGTCGAACGCTCCGCCGTCGAGGACGGAGTCGAGATGGCTGCCCGTCACCACCCCCTTTCCTCCGGCTGCGCCGGAGGAAAGCGGGGAGGAGGGAGCGAGCGTGCCGGGCCCCGAGGCGGAGGCTGAGGTACCTCCGGTTGCAGCTGGGTCCCACCAAGCGATCAGGTTGCCGATCCCGTCGGACTCCACGGCAAGGCCTCGCACAGCGCACTGGTCGACGAACCACGAGGTCGCTGCTCGTTCGGTGTCGGTCCAGCCGCCCCGGCGGTAACCCCCGGTGTGGGGGTCACGACCGATGGCGGACAGGTCCGTCCAGAGCTGTTCGAAGGTCAAGACAGCGGGTTCTTCGACAGCCAGTCCTTGGCGACGGCGGCGGCGGACTCGCTGCCACCCTCGGCGCGCTTGACCAGGTCGGTCAGCGCGTCGGTGGTCAGCTTGGCCTGTACGGCGTTCAGCGTCGACGCGACGTCAGGGCTCTTGTGGTCGGTGCGGATCAGCGGAACGATGTTGTTCGGCAGGTGGATGTGCTCGGGGTCCTCGAGCACGACCAGGTTGTTGTCCTTGATCGCCGACTGGGTGGTGAAGAACTGGGTCACCTGGATGGTGCCGTCCTTCAGCGCCTTCAGGCTCAGCGGTCCACCGGCGTCCAGCGTCTTGAACTCCTTGAACTCGACGCCGTACTTGTCCTTCATGCCGGCCAGGCCGGCGGTCCGCGTCTTGAACTCGGGACCACCGCCCGCGACCATGTCCTTGCTGACCGCCTTCAGGTCGGCGATCGACTTCAGCGAGTACTTCTGCGCCGTCTCCGGCGTGACCACGATCGCGTCCTCGTCGGCGGCCGCGGACTTGTCCAGGACCTCCAGACCGGCCGGCAGGACACCCGGGATCGCCTTGTAGACGGCCTCGGCCTCGTTCTCGGTGGCGTCCTTCTTGAAGTAGACCAGGGTGGCCCCGGTGTACTCCGGCAGCAGGTCGACCGACTTGTCCTGGATCGCGGCCATGTAGAGCTCGCGGGCGCCGATGTTCAGCTTGCGGTTGACCTTGATGCCCTTGGCCTCCAGCGCCTGGGCGTAGATCTCGGCCAGCACCTGGCTCTCGGCGAAGTTGGCGGACCCGACGGTGAGCGAGTCGACCTTGTCGGGCGCCGAGCCACCGCCGGCGTCGTTGCCACCACCCAGCGGGTCCTCGCCGCCCCCGCAGGCTGCGAGCGCGAACACGGCCGTCGCGGCGATGGCACTGCGGATGAAGGTTCTTCTGAACACGGGATCCTCCAGGGTCCGTTCTACTGCACCCCGGCCGGTGCCGGAGCAGTTGAAGTCTTGGTGTCGGTGTTGCGCCGCAACCGGCCGGTCAGCCCGGCCGAAACGGCGTACCGTCCGGCGAAGGCGAACAGCAGGTCGAGCACGATCGCCAGGACGGCGACCAGGACGGCGCCGGTCAGCATCTGTGGGAAGTCCCGCAGACTCAGACCGTCGATCACGTACCGTCCCAGGCCGCCGAGCGCGACGTACGCCGCCACGGTCGCGGTCGAGACGATCTGCAGGGTGGCGCTGCGCAGGCCGGAGATGATCAGCGGCAGCGCGATCGGGATCTCCACCTTGGTGAGGATCTCGCGGCCGGTCATGCCCATCCCGCGGGCGGCGTCGATCGTGGACCGGTCGACGCCGGAGACTCCGGCGTACGTCGAGGCCATGATCGGCGGGATGCCGAGCACGACGAGCGCCACGATCACCGGCACCCGGCCGATCCCGATCAGCAGCACGATCAGCGTCAGCAGACCGAGCGTCGGCAGCGCACGGGCGGCGTTGCCGGTGTTGATCGCGACGAACGCGCCGCGCCGGGTGTGCCCGATCAGCAGGCCGATCGGCAGTGCGATCAGCGCCGCGATCAGCAGCGAGAGGAACGTGTAGCCGAGGTGCTGCAGGATCCGGTTGCCGATGCCTTCGGCTCCGGACCAGTTCGCCGAGTCGCTGATGAAGTCGAGGAATCCCTGCACCATGTCAGGCCTCCTTCGGGGTGTTGACCCGGGCCCACGGCGTCAGCAGCCGTTGCAGCCCGACCAGCAGGACGTCGGCGACCAGCGCCAGCGCGAGCGACAGCACGACGCCGACCACGATCGGGGTGAGGAAGTCCTGCTGGAAACCCAGCGTGAACAGTTCGCCCAGACCACCGATACCGATGATCGCGCCGACGCTGACCATCGAGATGTTCGCGACCGTGACGACCCGCAGGCCGGCGAAGATCACCGGTACGGCGATCGGCAGGTCGATGGTCACCACCCTTCGCAGGGTTCCATAGCCCACCGACACCGCGGCCTGCAGAACGTCCTCGGGTACCGAGCGCAACCCGTCGATCACGTTGCGGATCAGCAGCGAGACCGCGTAGATGGTCAGCGCGATGATGATGTTCGCGGCCGACAGCACCTTGGTGCCGATGATCGCGGGCAGCACGATGAACAACGCGATCGAGGGCAGCGAGTACAGCACGCCGCCGAGCGCGACCAGCGGATTCGCGAGCCAGCTGTACCGCGTCGCGACGTACCCGAGCGGCACCGAGATCAGCAGCCCGAGCAGCATCGGCAGCAACGACAGGAACAGGTGCTCGCGCAGCTGTTCCCAGATCAGTGTGCTGTTGTCACCGACCCACGTCACGGGCGAAGCACCCCGGTCAGGCCGGTGTAGTCGATCACGCCGACCGGCTTGCCCGCCTCGTCGACGCAGACGCCCTGCCCGATCGGTGACGTCAGGACGGCGTCCATCGCGGCCCGCAGCGAGTCGCCGCGCTGGAACACCGCGCCGACCGGCAACGTGTCGCCGTTCTTCCGCCAGCCCGTCGGCTTGCCGTCCTCGTCGACCAACAGCTCGGCCGGAACCGGCCCGAGCGGCAGGTCCTCCGCCGTCACGAACGTCAGGGCGCGGTAACCGCGGTCCTGCCCGATGAAGCTCTCGACGAAGTCGTCGGCCGGCTTGGCCAGCAGCTCCGCCGGCGGTGCGAACTGGGCCAGCTTGCCGCCGACCCGCAGTACGGCGACGTTGTCGCCCAGCTTGATCGCCTCGTCGATGTCGTGGGTGACGAAGACGATCGTCTTGCCGATGTCGCGTTGCAGGCGGAGCAGTTCCTCCTGCAGCTGGTGACGCACGATCGGGTCGACCGCGCTGAAGGGCTCGTCCATCAGCATGATCTTCGGGTCCGCGGCGAGCGCGCGGGCCACGCCGACGCGCTGCTGCTGGCCACCGGACAGCTGGGCCGGGTACCGCTCGGCCAGCTTGGCGTCGAGTCCGACGCGTTCCAGCAGGTCCATCGCCGTGGCGCGGCTCTTGCGCTTGTCCCAGCCGAGCAGCTTCGGCACGGTCGCGACGTTGTCGACCACAGTCTTGTGCGGGAACAGCCCGGCGTGCTGGATCACGTACCCGATCCCGCGGCGCAGGGTGACCGGATCGCCGGCGTTGATGTCCTCGCCGTCGATCGAGATCCGGCCGCTGGTCCGCTCGATGGTGCGGTTGATCATCCGCAGCGAGGTCGTCTTGCCGCAGCCCGAAGGGCCCACGAAGACAGTGATCTCGTTGCTCGGGATCCGCAGGCTCAGGTTGTCGACGGCCACCGTGCCGTCCGGGTACTGCTTGGTGACGTCTTCGAACTCGATCATGGCGCCCCTTCGCGCTGGTCGGCGATCGCCCGAACGATCCTAGGGGAACGAGGGCCCGGTGCCACGTGATCGGCACCTTTCTCATTCCTCGGGAAAGTGCACCTTAGCGCTGTGGATTGCCGCGGTCGCACTGTGTACCTGCCTTGCCCCGTTCCCCGTCCGCCGACCGAAGGTCAGGACTCCTGCATCGGAATCCGTACCCCGCGCTCGGCCGCTACTTCTGCCGCCTTCTCGTACCCCGCGTCCACGTGCCGAATCACACCCATCGCCGGGTCGTTGGTCAGTACCCGCTCGAGCTTCTGCCGGGCCAGCTCGGTGCCGTCGGCAACCGACACCTGACCGGCGTGGATCGAGCGTCCCATCCCGACCCCGCCGCCGTGGTGGATCGACACCCAGGAAGCGCCGCTGGCCGTGTTCACCAGCGCGTTCAGCAACGGCCAGTCCGCGATCGCGTCCGAGCCGTCGAGCATGCCTTCGGTCTCCCGGTACGGCGACGCGACGCTCCCGGTGTCCAGGTGGTCGCGCCCGATCACGATCGGTGCCTCGAGCTCGCCGGAGGCAACCATCTCGTTGAACCGCAGCCCCGCCTTGTCCCGCTCGCCCTGGCCGAGCCAGCAGATCCGGGCCGGCAGCCCCTGGAACGCGACCCGCTCCTGCGCCATCTTGATCCACCGGGTCAGGTGCTCGTTCTCGGGGAACAGCTCGAGGATCGCCTGGTCGGTCCGCGCGATGTCGCGCGGGTTGCCGGACAGCGCGGCCCACCGGAACGGGCCCTTGCCCTCGCAGAACAACGGCCGGATGTACGCCGGAACGAAGCCCGGGAAGTCGAACGCCCGGTTGAACCCGGCCTTGCGCGCCTCGTCGCGGATCGAGTTGCCGTAGTCGAACACCTCGGCGCCGGCGTCCTGGAACCCGACCATCGCCGCGACGTGCCGGGCCATCGAGGCCTGCGCGCGCTCGGTGAAACCGGCCGGGTCCTTCTGCCGCTCGGCCGCCCAGTCCTCGAAGTCCACGCCCACCGGCAGGTACATCAGCGGGTCGTGCGCCGACGTCTGGTCCGTGACGATGTCGATCGGCGCGCCGAGCTCGAGCAGCGCCGGCACGATCACCGCGGCGTTGCCGAGGACACCGATCGACAACGGCTTGCGCGCCTTCTTGGCCTCCTCGGCCAGCTGCAGCGCGTGGTCCACGGAGTCGGCCCGTACGTCGAGGTAGCGGTGCTCGATCCGCCGGTGGATGCGCGAGTCGTCGACGTCGATGCAGATCGCGACCCCGTCGTTCATCGTCACCGCGAGCGGCTGCGCGCCCCCCATGCCGCCGAGCCCGGCGGTCAGCGTGATCGTCCCGGCCAGCGTGCCGCCGAACTTCTTCGCGGCGACCGCGGCGAACGTCTCGTAGGTGCCCTGCAGGATGCCCTGGGTGCCGATGTAGATCCACGACCCGGCCGTCATCTGGCCGTACATGGTCAGCCCGAGCGCCTCGAGCTTGCGGAACTCCTCCCAGTTGGCCCAGTCGCCGACCAGGTTGGAGTTCGCGATCAGCACCCGCGGCGCCCACTCGTGCGTCCGCATCACGCCGACCGGGCGGCCGGACTGGACCAGCATCGTCTCGTCGTCCTTCAGCGTGGTCAGCGTGCGGACCATCGCGTCGAAGGAGTTCCAGTCCCGCGCGGCCTTACCGGATCCGCCGTACACGACCAGTTCGTCGGGGTGCTCGGCGACCTCGGGGTCGAGGTTGTTCTGCAGCATCCGCAGCGCGGCTTCCTGCTGCCAGCCCTGCGCGGTCAGGGTGGTGCCGCGGGCGGCGCGTACGGGACGGGGTCCGGACATGGGTGATCCAGCCTTTCCAGTTGATCAGGCGAGGGGGCCGGTGACGGCCTCGACAGCGGACAGGTAGGTGCCGTCGGCAACGAGCCGGACGGAGTGCTCGATCTCGGGGGCGAGGTGCCGGTCGGTGCCGGGTCCCTCGACGTGGGCGCGCAGCTCTCGCCGTACGGCGGAAGTGGCGGGCGCGGGCTCCAGCGGCGCGCGCAGGTCGAGCGCGCGGGCGGCGGTGAGAATCTCCACGGCCAGCACGCGTTCGAGGCCGTCGACCGAACGGCGCAGCTTGCGGGCAGCCGACCAGCCCATCGACACGTGGTCCTCCTGCATCGCACTGCTCGGGATCGAGTCGACGCTGGCCGGGACCGCGAGGCGCTTCAGCTCGGACACGATCGCGGCCTGCGTGTACTGCGCGATCATGTGGCCGCTGTCGACACCCGGGTCGTCGGCGAGGAACGCGTTCAGGCCGTGGTTGCGGGCGACGTCGAGGAAACGGTCGGTACGGCGTTCGCTGATGCTCGCGACGTCGGCGACGGCGATCGCGAGGAAGTCCAGCACGTAGCCGACGGGAGCGCCGTGGAAGTTGCCGTTCGACTCGACGCGGCCGTCGGGAAGGACGACCGGGTTGTCGATCGCGGCGGCGAGCTCGCGGCCGGCGACGGTCGCGGCGTGCGCGACGGTGTCGCGCGCGGCGCCGTGCACCTGCGGGGAGCAGCGCAACGAGTACGCGTCCTGGACGCGGTTGCAGTCCGGCCCGCGGTGGCTGGCGACGATCGCGCTGTCGGCCAGTACGGCGCGCAGGTTGGACGCGGCGGCGCCCTGGCCCGGGTGCGGTCGCAGCGCCTGCAGGTCGGCGGCGAAGACGCGGTCGGTCCCGAGCTGGCCCTCGACGCTCATCGCGGCGGCGATGTCGGCGGTCTTGAGCAGGCGATCCAGATCGGCGATCGCGAGGACCAGCATGCCGAGCATGCCGTCGGTCCCGTTGATCAGCGCGAGCCCTTCCTTCTCGGCCAGTACGACGGGCCGCAGGCCGTTCTTGGCGAGTGCCTCGCCGGCGTCGAGCAGGTTGCCGTCGCGGTCGCGGACCTTGCCCTCACCCATCACGGCGAGCGCGACGTGGGACAGCGGCGCGAGGTCGCCGGAGCACCCGAGGCTGCCGTACTCGTGCACGACCGGGGTCAGCCCCGCGTTCAGCAGTCCGGCGTACGCCTGAGCTGTCTCGACCTTCACGCCCGTGCGACCGGTCGCCAGCGTCGACAACCGCAGCAGCACGAGTGCGCGCACGACCTCGGTCTCGACCTCCGGGCCGGAGCCCGCGGCGTGCGACCGGACCAGGCTGCGCTGCAGCTGGGCCCGCAGTTCCGGCGCGATGTGCCGGGTCGCCAGCGCTCCGAACCCGGTCGACACCCCGTAGTGCGGGATGTCGGCGTGCGCCAGCGCCTCGATCGCGGCCCGCGACTTGGCGATCTCCTCCAGCGCGTGGTCGTCGATCCGCACCGCCGCGCCGTACCGCGCCACGGCGACCACGTCACCGGCGGCCAGCGGCCCGGTGCCCACAACTACTTCGGCTGTCTCCACCCGCTCATTGCACCCCGGCTGCGGCCGGACCGACAGGACCGCCACCCCGGTTGCTGTCTCAGACCCGAGACAGTTGGTGCGACCCCGTCGCCGATTAGGCTCAGCGAATGGTCGAAGTACGCCGGGCGGTCCCGGGCGACGGGGCGGGGATCGCGGCGGTGCTCGCGGCGTCGCTGCCTCATCTGGTGAAGACGGCCCGCGGGGCCGAGGCCGAACTGCGGTCCAGTGGATCGAAGATCGTGCTGCTCGCGGTCGACGACGGAACGGCCGTTGGCTTCGGCAACGTCTACCTGCCGGACGAGTCCGACACCGTGCCCCGCGTCCGGGTGGCCGTGCAGGTGGCACGGGAGCACCGTGGCCACGGCGTCGGCCAGGCGCTGGCGACCGAGATCGAGCGGCTCGCGGTCGAGCTCGGCGCGGTGTCCTTGCTCGTCGTGGTCGAGGAGGACGACCGGTCGCAGCACTTCGCGCAGCAGCGCGGGTACGTGCTCAGCCGGCAGATGAGCCACTCGACGGCGGTGCTGGCTTCCTCGCCGGACCCGGTCGACCCTCCGGCGGGGCTGCGGTTGGTCACGCACGACGAGCTCGCGCCGCGACAGGTCTACGACGCGACGATCGCGGTCATCGGCGGCGACCCGAGCGGGCTGTCGTTCGTCGGGCCGTACGACGACTGGCTGGTGACGGGCTGGAACCACCCGGACCTGCGGCGGGATCTGAGCGTCGCGGTGCTCGACGGCTCCCAGGTGGTCGCGTTCGTGACCACGACGGCCGATCCGGAGCGCGGCGTGATCTGGTCGAACCTGACCGGCACCATCCCGGCGTACCGGGGTCGTGGACTGGCGAAGGTGGTGAAGTCGCACGCCCTGCGGCGCGCCCACCTGGCCGGGCTGACCACGGCCTCGACCGGGAACGACGCGGCGAACGAGCCGATGCTCGCGGTCAACCACTGGCTCGGGTACCGGCTGGCCGGCTCGGCCTGGACGGCGGAGAAGACGCTGCGATGAAGAAGCTCGTGACGTCGCTGGCGTCCTTCGCCGTACTGTCGATCGCGGTCGGGTTCCTGCTGTCCGGCGACGACCGGACCTTCGACTGGCGGCTGGCCGCGGGGCTGTTCGCGTTCGCGCTGATCGGCGAGCTGGTCCGGGTCAGGATCCGGCGCGGCCGCGCCCGGAGTGGTCAATCGTCCAAAATCTGAGACAGGGCCGCTACCCTCACAGTTGTGAGCGGCAACGTTCCCGCCTCGACCCGGACCCTGCGGGTACTGACGTTCCTGGCCACCCAGCCCGGACCCGTACCGATGGAGCGCATTGCCTCCGCGGTCGGCCTGCCACGCTCGTCGACCTATCACTTGCTCCGGGCAATGATCGACGAGGGCTTCGTCGTGCACCTGCCCGAGGACAAACGCTACGGCCTGGGCGTCGCCGCCTTCGAGATCGGATCGGCCTACCTGCGCCACGATCCGCTCGAGCGGCTGGCCCGTCCGCTGCTGGCCCAACTCGTCGCCGAGGTCGGTCATACCGCGCACCTCGGCGTACTGCACGGGCGTGAACTCGTCTACCTGCTGAAGGAACAGCCGCCGCGACCTCTGACCCTGGTCACGGACGTCGGCGTCCGCCTCCCCGCCACTCTCACCGCTTCGGGCCGAGCCCTCCTGGCGGCCTTGCCTCCCGCGCAGGTCCGGGCGTTGTTCCCGACACCCGAGTCCTTCGTCCGGCGTACGGACCAGGGCCCGCAGACCCTGAGCCAGCTCCGCCGCCTGCTCGCCGACGAACGCCAGCAGGGCTTCGCCGTCGAGGAGTCCCACGTCACCGCCGGCGTCACCTCGGTCGCCAGCGCCGCCGTCGACCACGCCGGGCACCCCGCGGCCGCGATCAGCATCTCGTTCCGCAGCGAGTCGGTCAGCCCGGGCGAACGCTCGCTGCTGGCGCGCCGCGTCCGCCAAGCGGCCGAGGCGTTGACCCGTCGGCTCCGCGGCTAGGCGGACGCCCACCACTCACCAACCGGCCGATCCGGACCGGTCGGTACCGGCCCTGAGCGTGCGGGACGCTGAACGGCGGTGGTTGGTGAGTGGTGGGCGTCCGGCTCTGGGCAGACCGAAGGCCCGGCCGGAGCGGCCGGGCCTTCGACTGCGGGTCACCAAGACGATTTGGTGATCCCCGGGAGCTCCCCACGGTGGGCCATCGTGCGGAAGCGGACCCGGGAGATGCCGGCCTTGCGGAGGAACCCGCGCGGCCGGCCGTCGACCACGTCGCGGTTGCGAACCCGGATCGGGCTCGCGTCCCGCGGCAGTTTCTGCAGCTTGAGCTGCGCCTCGCCGCGCTCGGCGAAACCGGTCGCCGGGTCGGCGATCAGCCGCTTCAGCTCGGCGCGGCGCTCGGCGTACCGGGCGACGGTCACCTTGCGCTGCTCGTTCTTGGCGATCTTGCTGGTCTTCGCCACCGGCTACCGCTCTTCGCGGAAGTCGACGTGCTGGCGCAGGACCGGGTCGTACTTGCGGATCATCAGCCGATCGGGGTCGTTGCGGCGGTTCTTCCGGGTCACGTAGGTGAACCCGGTGCCGGCCGTGCTCCGCAGCTTGACGATCGGACGGATGTCGTTGTGCTTGGCCATCGACCAACCTTTCTGGGCGCTCGCGCGCCGTAGGACTCAGTACGGTGAACACCAGGACCCCGGATGCCTATTCCGGTTCCTGGAGTGTAGGTTGTGTTGGTAATCATTTTCAATAAGCGTCGAGGAAGAGGGTACGGATGCTGCCGGTCACCTTGGTCAGCGGGGTCGACACCACGACCCGCGACGGCGCCGCGACCGATCTCCTGCTGCCCGGGACCGTGCTGGTCGAGTACGACGTGCGCGGGCTGACCGGCGGCTCGGTGGTCAGGATCGCGCGGACGACCGACGGCGTGATCGACCGCGAGGTGATCCGGATGAACCACCCGTGCGTGTCCTGCGCGATGCGCGGCACGCTGGTGGAGCTGCTGCGGAGCGTCGCGGGCGTCGGGCGGTACGACGCGGCGGTGGTGAACGTCCCGGCGGCCGGTGATCCGCAGGCGCTGGCCGAGGAGATCGGGCGGGACGCGGCCGAGGAACTGCAGGTCAGCGTGGTCCTCGCGGTGGTGGAGGCGGGCAGCTTCGTCGCGGATGCGACGGGCGAGGAACTGGTCCGCGACCGGGGGATCCCGACCGCCGCGGAGGACAATCGGGCCCTGGCCGAGGCCGTCGTCCACCAGGTCGAGTACGCGGACGCCGTACTGGTCGCCGGTTCCGCCGGCGGCAGCGAGGCGGACGCAGTTGCCCGGGCACTGGCTCAGGCCTTGAATCCTCAGGCCCGGCACGTCGGACAGGCCCGCGAGCTGGTCGGCGTACAGCTGCACGATCGCGCCGCCGCACGGGCGCGCGTCGAGCCCGGGACGATCAGCGCGCCGCTGCGGGAAGAAAACGGACCGGTGCGGACGTTCCTCTTCTCGTCGGACCGGCCGTTCCACCCGGAGCGGTTGTACGACGCGTTGGAGGACCTGGTCGACAAGTCCGCCCGCGGCAAGGGCACGGTGTGGCTGGCAACGCAGCCGCAGGCCCGGCTCGGGTGGGACAGCTTCGGCACGAACATCTCGATCGGCGTACTGGGCCGCTGGCTCGCCGACCTCCCGGCCGACCGCTGGCCGGAGGTCAGCAGCAGCCACCGGGCCCGCTCGGCACTCGAGTGGCACCCGGAGCACGGCGACCGCGCGAGCTACCTGTCCTTCACCGGAGTCGACCTCGACGTCTGGGAATTAGAACGCCGCCTGAACGGTTGTGTCCTACGTGCGGATGAAGAGGTCAGAAGCCTGACCGACCCGTTCGCCCCTTATCTGGAAGGAAGTACCGCTGCATGAAGCAGAACATTCACCCGGAGTACCGTCGGGTCGTCTTCCGCGACAAGTCGGGCAACTTCAGCTTCCTGACCGGTTCCACCCGCGAGAGCTCCGAGACGGTCGTCTGGGACGACGGCAACACCTACCCGGTGGTCGACGTCGAGATCTCGTCCGCGAGCCACCCGTTCTACACGGGTCAGCAGCGCGTGATGGACACCCAGGGCCGCGTCGAGAAGTTCAAGAAGCGCTACGGCCAGAAGTAAGACCTGACGCGGGGGCTCCGGCCCCCGCCCAAGACCAGGCACGGTCGCCGCTCGACCCGGCGGCTGCTGCCACCCGGCCCGCTGATCCCACCCTCCCCCAGGATCGGCGGGCCTTCCTTGTGCCCTGCATCGTTCGGCCCTCGTCCTGCGATGGCGGTGCGAGGCGCTCGCGCCCTGTGGGGTGTGAGCCGCGAGGGGGTTAGCGTGCGGCGGTGTCCATCACGGCGTACCACCTGCCCGGCGACCGCGTCCGGCCCGAAGGCATCACGCTCGGCCCCGACGGCACGTTCTTCGCCGGCAGCAGCGCCGACGGCACGCTCTACCGCTGCGCACTTGACGAGCCCGTCGCCGAGATCTGGTCCCCAGCCGGCACCGACGGCCGCACAGTCGCGCTGGGCCTGGCGACCTCCCCCGGTTTCCTCGTCGTCTGCGGCGGCAAGACGGGCGATCTCTTCGTGTACGGCGTCGCCGGCCGCACGCTCGTGTCCCGGCGCCACATCGACGGCTACCTCAACGACGTCTGCGTGATCGGCAACCACGCCTACGTCACCGACTCCTCGCAGCCAGTCGTCTGGCGCTTCGACCTCCACTCCGAAGCCCCGCCGACCGCGCTGGAACTCCCCGCGGCCGGTCCCGACGCCTACCTCAACGGCATCGTCCCCACCGCCGACAGCACCGCCCTGCTGATTGCCGCCCAGAGCACCGAGATCCTCTGGCGCCTCGACCTGACCGACCTGTCGACGACCGCGCTCGCCACCGATTTCGCCGCCGACGGCCTGCTGCTCACCGGCGAGACCCTGATCGCCGTCTGCAACGAGGGCGACACCATGGCCACCGCCCAGTTCTTCCTGGCGGCGCTCGAGCTCTCGCCCGACGGCCGTACGGCGAGCCCGCTGGGCCGGCACGTCGACGCCGCCTTCGACACCCCCACCACCCTGGCCACCGACGGCGATCGGCTGCTGATCGTCAACGCCCAGTTCGCCAAGGGCAGCGCGGCCGCCCCGCCGTACGAGGTGGTCGCGATCCCGATTCCCCGCTTCGGGCTGTAACCGGCGGCGAGGTGGTTGCGATCCGGCGCATCCGTTGTACCGGCCCAGCGTCTCGCATTCGAGACGGGGATGTTGGCGTGGTGCTTCAGACCGTGGGCGGCGAGGTCTCACACTGTGGCTGTGGAGCCGATCGAGCTTTCCGGGGCCGGGCTGACGCCGTTGACCGCTGTCGGCCTCGGCCAGCGCCGTACGCCGGTCCGCCTGGGTGAGGTCGCCCGCAAGCGGATGGCGGACTCGGCCGCGGCCGTCACCGAGATCGCGCGGCACCAACCTGTGTACGGCCGGACCACCGGCGTCGGCGCGAACCGCGACGTGCTCACCACCGACCCCGAGCACGGCACGCGCCTGCTGCTGTCGCACTCGACGACCGGCACCACGCCGTACCCGCGTGACGTCGTACGGCTCGGCCTGCTGATCCGCGTCAACCAGCTCGCCTCCGGCGGATCCGGCCTCGCGCCCGAGGTCGCCGAGGCGATCGTGCGGCTGCTCAACGAGGACAGACTCCCCGACCTGCATCGCGGTGGGGCGATCGGGACCGGTGATCTCGGTCCGCTCGCTGAGCTCGGCCTCGCGCTCGGCGACGTGATCGACGGGACGAGCGCGCTGCCGTTGCTGTCGAGCAACGCGATCACGCTGGCCGAGTGCTGCCTGGCGTACGTCGAGGCGGCGACGCTGATCAACGTCGTACCGCTGGTCGGTGCGCTGTCGCACGTCGCGATGCGCGGCAACGCGGAGGTGTACGACGTCCGCGTGCACGAGGCGCGCCCGCAGCCCGGTCAGGTCCGCGTCGCCAACCGCATGCGCGGCCTGCTCGCCGGGCTGCCGTTGGCGCCCGCTCGGATCCAGGACCCCTTCGGTCTAAGGGCTTTCGCCCAGGTCCTCGGCCCGGCCGTCGATCACGCCGACACCCTGGGCAACGCGCTGAAGATCGACATCAATGCCTCCGCCGAGAACCCATTGGTTGCTGGAGGCACCGTCCTGCACAACGGCAACTGGCACGCGATGCCGATCGCCCTGGCGCTCGACTCGCTCCGCCTCAGCCTGCACAGCGTCGCGACCCTCTCCACCTCCCGCGTCGCGAACCTGGTCGACCCCGACTTCACCGGCCTGTCCCGCTTCCTCGCCAGCGGCGCCGAAGCCAGCTCGGGCGTGATGATGATCGAGTACGTCGCCCACGACGCGCTCGCCGCCGTCCGCTCCACCGCGCAGCCCGCCACGCTAGGCACCGCCACCCTCTCCCGAGGCGCCGAACACCACGCCAGCTTCGCTCCCCAGGCGGCCGTCCTCACCACCCAACTCCTGGACGCCCTCCGCGAGGTCCTCGCCTGTGAGCTCGTCACCGCCGTACGAGCGATCCGTCTGGCGGGCTTCACTCCGGAGGACCTGGCCCCCTCAGCAGTCGGCCCCTGGCTGGCGGACGCCCTGGCGGCCCTCCCCCCAGCCCTCGGCGACCGCTCCCTGCGGGACGACCTGGAGATCGCCCGAGGCCTGATGACCCAATGGGGCGACCGCCAGGTCGAACACCCAGCCGAATCCGCCTGACCCTCGGCTGCGCCGAGGGTCAGGCGGGGTGGGGGGTGGGAGCCTGTCGCCCCGAGCCCACTCGGCTGCGCCGAGGGGCGACCGCCGGCCGGGCCTTGCCCGCATCGGGGTCAGGCAGCGGCCAGCAAGCGGAACCACGGGTAGTTCGCCAACGCTGCAAGGGCTTCTGGCGAAACCACCGTGCCGAGCGAGTTCCGGGCGGTGACGGCTGCCTGGCGCGCCGGCCCGTCGCCGAAGAGTTGTTGCTGGATCTGCCACGGGGTGCCGATCGGCAGCGGGAGTGGGGCGCCGTAAGGGATACGGGGGTTCTGGGCGTGCAGCGTGACGCCGTTGCCGGTGTCGCGGATCGGGTTGAGGTCGTAGCCGTGGTCGCCTGAGGCGTAGCCGATCAGGCCGTTGGCGAAGGCGGCCAGGTTGGTGATCATGTTGGTGGAGTTGCAGATGCCGTCGTTCTCGTTGCAGACCTCGCGGACGGCGATGCCCGCGTAGTGGTGCGGGCCCTGCATGGTGACGCCGGGCAGGATCGACGGCAGGTTGGTCTCGATGCCGCCGGCTACTCCACCGCGGCCGCCGGGGCCGAACGGGCGCCGCGGGTTGCCGTACAGGACGCCGTTCAGCTGCGCGTGCGGGATCGTGGACGACTGCGCGAAGCGTTCGAGAACGTTGCCTGCGACAACGGCTCCTTCGGAGTACCCGGCGAGCGTGAGCTGCGATCCGGGGCGCCGGCCGTGGAAGTCGTTGACGGCCGCGGTCAGCTTGCCGACACCCTCGGCGACCGACGCATCCAAGGCCAACCGGTCCACGACCGGGAAGACCCCCGCGTAGTACGGGACCTGGACGATCTCCACGCCGGCCGGCACGTTGTGGTTGAAGCTCGAGTTGTTCCAGTTCACCAGCGACTCACCTGCGGTGTAACCGTCGGTCTGGAAGACCGCCGTCGCCGGGCACGCGGCGACCGACGCCTCGGCAGAGGCCACTCCACCACCCAGCACCAGCACGCCGCCCACCAGCCCGGCCATCACACGGGCAATCGATTTCTCACCAAGCATCGGCACTCCTCCGTCAGGAAAGGGAATGCCCGCAGCCTGCCGAGACCGCCCGCCCGCGATCAACCCCCACAAAGCCCTCCGGCCCCCGACCCGGCACGCCAAACGCGCAGGTCAGAGGCCGGACAACCGTTCTCCACAACGGATGCCGCCTATTCCAGCAGCATCGAAAAGCTCACCGACTCAGCGCCGCCAGGTCGAAAGCAGCCGCCATCGCCTTGAACCCGTCGGCGTTCGGGTGCAGGTGATCACCCACGTCGTACGCCGGCAGCATCTTCCCCGGCGAGGCAGGGTCCCGTACGGCCTTGTCGAAGTCCACGACCCCGTCGTACTCGCGCGAGGTCCGGATCCACTGGTTCAGCGCCTGCCGGTCAGCCTCACCCTCGACCGAGTAGTACCCAGCACCCTCGTACGGCGTGAGCGTCGCCCCGAACACCTTCAGCCCAGCCTCCCTGGCCCGCTGGATGAACTGCCGGTGCACCGCGATCAGCTCCGCCGGATCCGTCGCGCCACGACTGTTCCCGATGTCGTTGATCCCCTCCAGCAACACCACGCTGCGCGCACCGGTCTGCCCGAGCACGTCCCGATCGAACCGCGCCAGCGCCGAGTCGCCCGCCGTACCGGCGTTGGCCAGCAGCCGGTTCCCGCTGATCCCCGCGTTCAGTACGCCGAGCTCACGCCACGACGGCTGAGCCAGCAACCGATCGGCCAGCTGATCCGGGTACCGCAGGTTCTTGTCGATCGGCGAGACGACCCCGTCGGTGATCGAGTCGCCGAACAGCACGACCGATCCCCGCACCCGGCTCTTCACGTCGACGCCTTCGATCACGTACCGGGCCGCACCCGGGATCGCCGTGTACGACGGACCAGCCGCACCCGTCTGATCGCCGGCCGCCGAGAACCCGGTCGCATACCCCGCCGGGTGCTGCGTCAACGGCCCGGTCGGCCCGGGGAAGTACGTGCTGATCACCAGATCGGTGTCGTCCGGCACCTGCAACCGCACCGGATCGGACACCCACTCGGTCCCGACCGGCACGTTGACCGACGCCTGGCCGCCGAACGTCACCGCCTTGAGCCGAGCGGGATCGACCGTCGGCGTACCGGCCAGAGCATCACCCCGCGGAACGACGGTCACCCTCCCGACCTTCAACGGCGAGGTCCCGTAGACGTTCGACAACCTGAGCCGCACCTCGGATCCACCGACGGACAGATGCGCGACCTGCCGCAACGTCGTGTCGGTGACGCCGGTCGCCGACAGACCCGACGTACCAGGTGGTGTGACCGCGACGGCCCAGGAACCGACCCAGTCAGGTCCGAAGGACGGCTCGGCCGAGGCCGGAACAGCAGCAGGGGCAAGTGGAACGAGTAGTAGTGCAGCGGCGGTGACGACCAGTTTGCGCAACGGGCGCATGACAGCACCTCTCGTGGGACGGACACGTAGCATCGATTCCACGCAGCACGTTCCGAGACCGCAACCCTACGGTCGGTGAGCGGTCGAACCCCTGCGTTAAGAGGTCAGCTGATCCAGGTCGACCGCGTGGGCCATCGCCGTGAAGCCCTTCGCGTTCGGGTGCAGGTGGTCCCCGCCGTCGTACCCCGGCGCGAGCCGCAGCGGCTGGTACGGATCGCGCACCGCGTGCTCGAACTCGACGTACCCGTCGTACTCGCCGGCCGTCCGGATCCACTGGTTCAGCGCCTGCCGCGCGACCTCACCGCCGACGGTGTAGTGATCGGCTGCCCAGTACGGCGTGAGCGTCGCGCCGTACACGCGCAGCCCGGCGGCGTGCGCCCGAGCGATCAGCTGCCGATGCGCGTTGATCAGCTGCGCGCCGGAGATCGCGCCCTTGCCTGCCCGGATGTCGTTGATCCCTTCGAGAATCACGACGGCCCGGACCCCGCTGCGCCGCACCACGTCCCGCTCGAACCGCGCGATCGCGGCCTCGCCCGAGACACCGCCGTTGACGAGCAGCCGGTTGCCGCCGATGCCGGCGTTCACGACGGCGTACCGGCGCTTGGTCAGCCGGTCGGCGAGCTGGTCCGGGTACCGCAGGTTCCCGTCGACCGGCGACGAAGCGCCGTCGGTGATCGAGTCGCCGAACAGCACGATCGATCCCTCGGACCGCGTCTTCACGTCCACGCCGGACACCACGAACCGGGCCATCCCCGGGGTCTTCTGGTACGGCGCACCACCCGCGCGCGTCTGGTTCCCGACCGCGCTGAACGCCGACGCGTACCCGGCCGGGTGCTGCGTGAGCGGCCCGGTCGGCCCCGGGAAGTACGTGCTGATCACGACGTCGCTGTCGTCGCCGATCGGCAGGTCGATCGGGTCCGACACCGACTCCGCGCCGACCGGGATCGTGACCGCCGCGCGGCCGCCGTACGTGACCGGAACGCTCTTCAGCAGCTCGAGGTTCGGCGTACCGGCACCGCCCTTGCGGGGTGCGACCGAGCTCGCGCCGACGACCAGCGGCTGCTTGCCGAAGCGGTTCGACAGCCGCAGCCGGATCGAGCCGCCCCCGAGCGAGAGGTGCGCGACCTGCCGGATCGTCGTGTTCCGGACGCCGGTCGCGGACGGCCCGGCCGCACCGGCCTCCGTCACGGCGACACCCCAGCTCGCGACCCAGCCGTCCGCCGGTGCGACGCGCGCCGGCGCTTGCGGCGCGGGCGCTCCCGGCAGCGAAGAGGCCACCATGGCAATCGCTGCGATGAGCGATTGCATCCAGCTCTCGGCGAGCATCACTGGGGCGGCCTCACCGGCTCCATTCTTCCACAGCCGGGGCTTGAGTTCATTCAGTCGATTGACAAGTTCCCGTTCAGTTGGAGGCTGCGCAGCGCGCCCACGGTGACCACGCCGCGGTACTCCAGCGTCGCCATCGGCCCCGGCGGTTCCCACGTGATCGCCCAGCCGCCGTCGGCCTGCTGGTCGGCGAGCAGCCGCTCGAGATGCCCGTCGAGCTGCTCCTGGGTGAAGAGCTGCCGCCACAGGCTGTCCGGCGTCGGCGCGAAGTCCAGCGGCGTCACGCCGTACGACGGATCGTCGGCGTTGGCGCGGTACGTCGACAGCTTCGGCAGCCAGTCCCTGATCTCGTCCAGGTCGAGGTCCGGCTGGTGCTCCAGGAACTGCAGCGCCTCCAGCATCCCGTGCGCGTCGGCCGGGAGCCCTTTGGCCAGCTCGGCCTTGCACCACGCGGCCGCCTGGTCACGCCACGGGTGCTCGAACCCGAGCGTGTAGAGCCGCCCGACCAGACCGGCCGTCGGGTTGAGCGCCGGGACGTAGGTCCAGTCGGACATGTGATCGGCCCGCGGGTACCCCTCGATCGCCGGATTGCAGAGCGACACCGCGCCCTCCGGCGTCGCGACCGACTGCAGCCAGTCGCAGGCCCCGCCGATCAGCTCGTCGTCGCGTACGCCGGCCGCGATCATCACGCCGAACGCGGTCTCCACGTCGAGCGCCGTACTGTCCGGGCACCGCTTGTCCGGCTCGAGCCCGTGCCCGAACCCGCCGTCGGCGTTCCGGTACCCGCGCAGCGCGTCCAGCACGCCGCTCCCGTCAGCACCCTCGAACAGCGTCGCGAACAACCGCCGCTCGACGAGCCGCGCATCGCGCCTGACGAACTCCCGACCACCAGCGAAGATCTCCATGCCTCCACCCTGCCAACTCCCTCGGCGGATGTCTTGCAGGAATCGGACGCTCTCAGAGCCAGCCGCGGCGTTTGAACACGAAGTACAGGCCGCAACTGACGAGCAGCATCAGCAGCAGCGCGTACGGGTAGCCGACCTTCCAGTGCAGTTCCGGCATGTGGGTGAAGTTCATCCCGTACACCGTGCCGACCAGCGTCGGCGCGAACAGGATCGCGGCCCAGGACGAGATCCGCTTGACCTCCTCGTTCTGCCGCAGGCTCAGCTCGGACAGGCGCTGGGTCTCGTCGTTCTGGCGTTGTGCGACGAGCGTTCCGTTGACGCCGATCAGGTTGATCAGCAGGACCTTGTAGCCGTTGGCCTGATCGACGACGCGCTCGACGTGATCGGCGACGTCGCGCAGGTTGCGCTGCAGCTCCATGTCGACGCCGTACTTGTCGAAGCCCGAGCGCAGGTCGGCGATCATCGCGGGCAGCGGCTGGGTCGCGCGGAGGAACTTGACCACCTCGCGGAGCAGCTCGTAGATCCGCCGCGAGACCTCGGGGTCGCCCGCGAAGACCTGGTCCTCGATCTCGTCGATGTCGCCCTGCAGGCCGTCCAGGACCGGCAGGTACTCGTCGACGACCTGGTCGAGGATCGCGTACAGCACGGCTTCGGGGCCGAGCCGGAGCAGCTCGGGCTCCGCCTCCAGCCGCTTGCGCACCTCGCTGAGGTCCGGCGACTCGGCGTGCCGGACGGTGACCACGAAGTCCTTGCCGGTGAACACGTGCAGCTCGCCGAACTCGACCCGCTCGACGTCGTCCAGGTACCGCGCCGAGCGGAGCACGGTGAACAGCACGTCGCCGTACCGCTCGAGCTTGGGCCGCTGGTGCGCCGAGATCGTGTCGTCGACCGCGAGCCGGTGGAACCCGAACTCGTCCCCGACCGACTCGATCTCGAGCGGGTCCGGCCGGTAGAGCCCGATCCAGGCCAGGCCGCCGTCGTGCCGGCGCAGCAGCTCGTACGTCGCGTCGAGGCTGCTGGGCTCAGCGGCCCGGCGCCCGTCGACGTACACGGCGTTGTCGATGATCGTCATGAGCCTCCCCTCACGGTTCGAAGCGGTAGCCCATGCCGGGTTCGGTCCGCAGGTGCTGGGGGCGGGCCGGGTCGGCCTCGAGCTTGCGGCGGAGCTGGCCCATGTAGAAGCGCAGGTTGCCACCGGCGTTCTCGTAGCCCGGGCCCCAGACCTCGGTGAGCAGCTGGCGCTGGGACATCAGTTTGCCGGGGTGCCGCACGAGGACCTCGAGCAGATGCCACTCGGTCGGCGTCAGCCGGACCTCGTCGCCGTTCTTCATCGTGACCCGCTTGGCCGCCAGATCGACCTCGGCGTCGCCGACCGTGACCACCGGCTCCTCGGGTGCAGTGCCGCTGCGACGCAGTACGGCACGCATCCGGGCGAGCAGCTCGTCGATCCCGAACGGCTTGGTGACGTAGTCGTCGGCGCCGGCGTCCAGCGCCTCGACCTTGTCGGTGCTGTCGGTCCGGCCGGACAGTACGAGGATCGGCGCCTCGGTCCAGCCGCGCAGGCCGCGGATCACCTCGACCCCGTCGAAGTCCGGCAGACCGAGGTCGAGAATGACCAGGTCGGGCGGGTGTTGCGCGGCCACCTTCAGCGCAGCCGTGCCGCTGCCCGCCACGTGCACCTCGTACCGGCGCGCCTTCAGGTTGATCTGCAAGGCGCGCACGATCTGCGGCTCGTCGTCGACCACCAGAACTCTGGTCACAAGGCTCCCCGCTCCAGCCGGCCCGGCACCGGTACGTCGTTTATTGTTGCCGCGGGCATCGAGATCACCATGGTCAGGCCACCGCCGGGCGTGTCCTCCGGGCGCAGCGTTCCGCCCATCGCCTCGGCCAGACCGCGCGCGAGCGCCAGCCCGAGCCCGACGCCGGTCGTGTTGTCGGTGTCGCCGAGCCGCTGGAACGGCGCGAACACCCGGTCCCGGTCCTCGGCCGGGATCCCCGGTCCGCGATCGATCACCCGGATCTCCACCACGTCTCCCAGTGAACTCCCCGTCAGCAACGGGCCCTGCCCCGGGGGTGAGTACCGGATCGCGTTGGCCAGCAGGTTCGCCACCACGCGCTCCAGCAACGCCGGATCCGCCTCGACCAGCGGCAACCCCGGCGGCAGGTCGATCGTCACGTCGGTCCCGTCCTCACCCAGTACGCCGGGCAGGATCTCGTCCAGCGCCGTCGGCCGCGTGAACACCGGCAGCACGCCCGCCTGGAGCCGACTCAGGTCCAGCAGGTTGTCGACAAGTCGGCTCAACCGGTCGAGCGACTCGTCGGCCGTCTCCAGCAACTCGTCCCGCTCGGCCGGGCTCCACTCGACGTCGGAGCTGCGCAGGCTCGTCACCGACGCCTTCGCCGAGGCCAACGGCGAGCGCAGATCGTGGCCGACGGCCCGCAACAACGCCGTACGGAGTTTGTCGGCCTCGGCCAACGGCTTGGCCTCCGCGGCGGCCTCGCTCAGCCTTGCCCGGTCGACCAACGCCGCGGCGTGGGCCGCGAACGCGCCGACCAGGCGGCGTTCGTCCGCGGCCAGCGAGCGGCCCTGCAGCACCAGGACGAGGCCGTCGCGGCCGGGGATCTCGGCGTCGCCCTCCTCGGGGCGGCGGCAGGTCGTCGTACCGGCGGATGCGATCGGTCGCCAGGTCTCGGTCAGCTCGTCGGTGTCGACCCGCTCCATCAGGCAGGCCGAGGTCATCCCGAACGCCTCGCGGACCCGCTCCAGCAGCGCGGGCAGCGCCGTCTCGCCGCGCAGTACGGAGCCGGCCAGGGTCGCGAGCGTCTCGGACTCCGCGGCGGCTCGTGCGGCCTGTCTCGTACGCCGTGCCGCGCGATCGACGACCGAGCTCACCATCGCGGCGACCAGGATGAAGATGCCCAGCGCGAGCGCGTTGTTCGGTTCGGTGATCGAGAAGGACCGGGTCGGCGGTGTGAAGAACCAGTTCAGCACCAGCGTGCCGGCGATCGCCGCGAGCATCGCCGGCCACAGCCCACCGACCAGCGCGACCACGACGACGGCGAGCAGGAAGGCGAGGACGTTGCTGGTCAGGTTGAGCGTGTCGCCGCCCGGGCCGAGCAACAGCGCGAGGGCCGGCAGCAGCAGGATCGCGAGCACGAAGCCGTAGATCAGCCGCATCCGCGAGAGGCTGCCGTGCAGGCGCGGAAGCCGGCCGCGACCCATCTGCGAGTGCGTGACGATGTGGACGTCGATGTCGCCCGACTCACGGATCGAGGTCGCGCCGATCCCCGGTCCGGTGAGCAGCGTCGACAGGAACGAACGACGACTGCCGCCGAGCACCAACTGCGTCGCGTTCTCCGCGCGGGCGAACGCGAGCAGCGCGTCGGGCACGTCCTCGCCGACGACCTGGTGATAACTGCCACCGAGGCTCTCGACGAGCTGCCGCTGCTGGGCGAGCCGGGCCGGGTCCGCGCCGGTCAGCCCGTCCGACTGCGTGACGTGTACCGCGAGCAGGTCACCTCCCGCCGACCGCGCGGCGATTCTGGCCGCTCGACGGATCAGCGTCTCGCCCTCGGGACCGCCGGTCAGCGCGACCACGACCCGCTCGCGGGCCTCCCAGGTCGAGTCGATGTCGTGCTGCTCGCGGTACTGCTGAAGGCCGGCGTCGACGCGATCCGCCAGCCAGAGCAGGGCCAGCTCGCGCAGGGCGGACAGGTTGCCGATCCGGAAGTAGTTGCCGAGGGCAGCGTCCACCTTGTCGACGGCGTACACGTTGCCGTGCGCCATCCGTCGCCGCAGGGCCTCGGGAGCCATGTCGACCAGCTCGATCTGGTCCGCGGCGCGGACGACGCGATCCGGCACGGTCTCGCGCTGCGGGACGCCGGTGATCTTCTCGACGACGTCGTTGATCGACTCCAGGTGCTGGATGTTCACCGTGGAGATCACGTCGATGCCCGCGCCGAGCAACTCGTCGACGTCCTGCCAGCGCTTCGCGTTCCGGCTGCCGGGGACGTTGGTGTGGGCCAGCTCGTCGACCAGCGCGACCTCGGGCCGGCGGGCCAGCAGGGCGTCCAGGTCCAGCTCGGTGAAACTGGCGCCGCGGTGGTCGATGATCTGCCGCGGCACCACCTCGAGGCCGTCGAGCATGGCGGCGGTGTGCTCGCGCCCGTGCGTCTCGACGAAGCCGACGACCACGTCGGTCCCTCGCTCGCGCCGCCGTCGTGCCTCGCCCAGCATCTTGTACGTCTTGCCGACACCGGGCGCGGCGCCGAGATAGATCCTCAGCCGCCCGCGTCCTGCCATGACTCCATAGTGTCAGGTCGCGTGGCGGCGGACGCCGTACTCACAGGCCTCTCACACCGGCGGTTCGTGGACCGGACTTCGTCGTGGCGGCCGGAGCCCACATACTTACGCCTGGCAATGAGAAGTCTTCGCAGAGTTAGGGAAGAACGCAGTGACTGAAGTGGACGACCAGCAGTTCCCCGCCCAGGGTTCCGAGCAGTTCTTCTCCGACGAGTCCCGCAAGGCGCTGGCCGAGGCCAGCCGGCTGCTCGCCGAACGCCTCCAGGCCCACACCGAGGCCCTGCTGGCGATGACCGGCGACGAGGAGCAGGCGGTGCTCGACGAGCACAACGCCCAGCTCGAGGAGCTCGTCGAGGGCTGGAACGACGCCGTGTTCGAGCACACCGGTACGACGCCGCTGCTGCTCGACGACGAGATCGTCGAGACCGACGACGAGGAGCCCGAGGAGCAGGACCACCTGATCAGCGTGGTGTCCCGGTTCGACCTGAAGGTGGTCGACCTGGAGGCCCTGCTCGACGCCGGCCGCGCGGCCCAGGAGCGGCACCCGGTCGAGCTCGACGAGTCCGGCGACCGCGACCCGGTCGACACCGCCGAACAGGCCATCTACGAGATCAGCCGCGAAACCGGCGAGGCCTGGTTCGAGCTCCCCGGCGTCGACCTGGTCGCCGGCGCCCGGGCGTACGTCGTACCGGAGTACCCCTTCGAGCCCCTCGAAGCCGACGCCGACGACGTCATCACCGAGATCAGCGCCCCCAACGGCGTGGTAACCCACGCCGAAACCTGGGCGTAAGCACCACGGGGGTTGGGGTGGGGCGCTCGTCGCCCCACCCCCGCCTCCTGCTCCGCCCCGCCTCCTGCTCCGCCCCGCCTCCTGCTCCGCTCCGTCCCCGGCTCCGGCTCCGCCCCGGCTCCAGCTCCGCTCCGGCTCCAGCTCCGCTCCGCCCCGGCTCCAGCTCCGCTCCGGCTCCAGCTCCGCTCCGGCTCCAGCAGGGCTACGCTCCAACTCCAGGGCTACGCTCCAACTTCTCTTTTCCGCCGGCAGCGGCGAGAAGTTCCAGCAACGTCCCCCGGCGGAACAGCGGCGACCAGCCCAAAGCTCCCCGCCGTACAAGCACCTAACCGACAGCGATCGCGTCGATCTCCAGCAACCACTCCTCGGCGTAGATGTCGCAGATGAACACCGTCAACGCCGGCGCATGATCCCCGAGCACCTCCTCGCGAATCTTCGAGTTCGCCGCCCGGTACTGCCGATCGGACAGATGCGTGGTCACCTGCACCAGGTTCTCCACACTCATCCCGGCCTCCGAGAGCACCGCGAGCACGTTGCGCCACACCATCCGGCACTGGTCCTCGAAGTCCTCGGGAATGCGCCCCTGCTCGTCCCCCCACGGCACCTGACCGCTGACGAACACGAGACGCTCGCCGCCCGTCACCTCGACCCCGTGCGTGTAGTTCCCGGTCGCGGCCGGCAGGATCGCCGGGTTCAGCGGAGTGATCGCAAGCTCGGTCATGCCGCAATATCTACCACTGAACCGACCGGCCGAACCGTCCGTGTGGAAGGTGTTCAACCACCTACCCGAAGGACTGTGACATGTCGCTGCGCCGACCCCGCCGCTCAGCTCGGACGGGCACCATCGCACTCGCCACCGCCGTGACCGCCGGTCTGGCGCTGGTCGCTCCCCTCACCGCCGGCGCGCACTCGTCGCGCGACGGGCTCGCCGTACAGCAGGTCAACCTCGTCTCCGACGTACCGGGCAAGGCCGCTCTGCTCGACCCCGACCTCGTGAACCCGTGGGGCCTCGCCCTCGGCGCAACCTCGCCACTGTGGGTCTCGAACGCCGGTACGTCGTCGTCGACGCTCTACTCCTCGGCCCCCGGCGCCACCACGGCGACGAAGGTCCCAACCATCCGGGTGGATGTCCCTGCTCCCTCCGGCCAGGTCGCGAACGCCGGCACCGGCTTCGTCCTCAGCAACGGCACCGCGAGCGCCCCCGCCCGCTTCATCTTCGCGACCCTCACCGGCTCGATCGCCGCCTGGGGCCCGCCGGTCAGCCCGCTGGTCGGCGCCGCCCAGATCAAGGCGACCACGCCCGGCGCGGCGTACACCGGCCTGGCCATCTCCCCGGCCAACGACCGCCTGTACGCCGCCAACTTCGCCCAGAACCGCGTCGACGTCTTCGACTCCACCTTCGCCCGCACGAAGCAGCCGTGGTGGTCCTTCCGCGACTTCGCCCTCCCGAAGGGCTACGCCCCCTTCAACGTCCAGACCCTCGGCACCCGCGTCTTCGTCACCTACGCCAAGATCGACCCGAAGACCGGCCGCAGCGTCAACACCCGCGGCGCCGGCTACGTCACCGAATTCACCACCGACGGCCGCTTCGTCGACCGCATCGCGTCCCGAGGCACCTTGAACGCCCCCTGGGGCCTCGCCATCGCCCCGGCGTCCTGGGGCAAACTCGCCGGCTCCCTCCTGGTAGGCAACTTCGGCGACGGCCGCGTCAACGTCATCACCCCCAAGTCCCACGGCCACTTCGACCACAAGATCTCGGCCCAACTCAAGGACACCAAGGGCCACCCCCTCACCATCCCCGGCCTCTGGGCCCTGACCCCCGGCACCGCCACCACAGGCGGCACCGACGCCCTCTGGTTCTCGGCAGGCATCACCAACGAAACCCACGGCCTCCTGGGCCTCCTGCGCCACCCGTAGGGGGAAGCAGAACCACAAGAAATACAGAAAAGAACAAGAATTTAGTTGGGTTGCAGATGGTTGCTGTCGACTCTCACTGCACGTCCGCTGTGGTGGGGGTCGCGGCACACCTCGTTCGACACCGCCCTCGCAGCGAAGC
Source organism: Kribbella sp. cmx-5-2 (assembly GCA_049998015.1). Classification (GTDB taxonomy): domain Bacteria; phylum Actinomycetota; class Actinomycetes; order Propionibacteriales; family Kribbellaceae; genus Kribbella. The sequence continues at coordinate 286,445 of JAEBEC010000003.1, read as the reverse complement.
GCACGAGCCCCCGCATCCCACGTTGACACAATTGGTCCGACGCCGGGCCATTTGTGTCAACCTCGACCGGACGCCGTCGTACGGGCCTTCAGGTCAGTCGGTGAATCTGCCCCGGCTTGCCCCACGATCAGCCCTCCCGAGTCACCGCGACCAACGGCAATCTCGAAGCATGTCGATCGAGACCGCGCTCGAGGCGCACTACGTAGAGCAAGACGAAGGCCGGCGCCTGACCTCCAGCCTGAAAGGACAACTGGAGCTCCTCCGCATGCAGGACCTCCTCGGGAGATACCTGCCAGACCCACCGGCCGTGCTCGGCGACATCGGCGGCGGCACCGGCGTTCACGCCCGCTGGCTCCAGTCCCGCGGCTACGAGGTCGAACTGCTCGACCTCATGCCCCAGCACGTCGAAGAAGCACGCACCGCAGGCATCGACGCGATCGTCGGCGACGCCCGTCAGCTCCCCTGGGATGACGAGTACTTCGACGGCGTCCTGCTGGCCGGCCCGCTCTACCACCTACCCCGCCTCGAAGACCGCCTCACCGCGATCCGCGAAGCCACCCGAGTCACCCGCCCCGGCGGTTTCGTGGCCGTAGTAGCCCTCAACCGAACCGCGAACCTCATCGGCGCCACCCTCGCCAACGAACTCCAGCAACGCGAACAAGTAGTCCGCGACCTCCTCGACACCGGCCACACCCCCACCAACGACCGAATGCCCGAAACCACCTACCACTCAGTCCCGCAACTCCACCAAGAGCTCTCCGGCCAAGGCCTCCGCTCCATCACCATCCACGCCCTCACCGGCCCCGGCGGCTGGCTGACCGTAACCCTCGACGCCCACTTCCAAGCCCAGCAGCCCCCGGCCACCCTCACCACCCCAGACCCTCTACAAACCGCCCTCCTCGCCTCCCACCTAGCCGACCGCTACCCAGACCTGGTCCCCGCCAGCTCCCAGTTCTTCGCAGTGGGCCAACGTGCGTGACAGCCCACAGACACCAGTTCGCCGATCTCGCAGACGTCGCGCTGGCGTGGTCGCGGTGGCCTCCACCCCAGCGGACGTGAAGGTAGAACCCACCGCAACCCAAGCGCCGACCTAGCTGAATTTGGCCTGTGCTGTCTTGCTTGTTCAGTCGATCGGGCGGAGTTCGTCCGCGTACGAGACCGACGTGCGCTTGAGGACGCCGTCCTTCGCGGAGTACTGGCCCATGCGCCACAACGGCGGGCTGTACGCGTGGATGGTGACGGATCCCTTGTCCAGGCCGACCACCCGGTGGATGTGGTCCGGGCCGAAGCCGAAGACGTCGCCGGCGGCGATCTCGGTTTCGAGGGACGCGGTGCCGAGGGCGAGGTTGTGCTCGACGAGGCGGCCTTGGGCAACCGCGACGGCGCCCGAGGAGACGTCGTGGTCGTGCCAGCCGGTGTCGTTGACCGGGGTCCAGCAGATGAGCCAGACGTCGACGTTGGCGTCTCGGTGGAGGGAGGCGAAGACTCGCTCCTCGTCGCTGTAGGCGACCTTGTCCTCCCACAGGTGGGGCTGGGCGGCGAGGCCGCCGGCGAGCTCGGCGAGTTCGTCGGGGTCGAGGTCACGTCCCGGGAGGTTGTCCAGGGACAGACAGCCGTTCAGCTCCACGAGCCGGCTGGCCTGGCGCGCGGGAACGACGGGTGCGTCGGAAACGGGCTGAGCAGTCACTGCACTCCCCTCTCGGAGGATGCCGGCGTGGTGCCGGCGGTTGGTTGGCTCGCCGCTGGTCCGCAGCGAGTAGGTGCCCGGCGTCCAACGACGCCGGAAGATTCAGTACGACGGAGCGCCGCGCCCGAACCCGATACGCCCGGGAGCGTCGCGGGGTGGTGAGGTCCCGAACAGCAACCGGTGCGGGTTGTCGTGGCGGATGACCGTCGTCGCGGCTTCGCCTTGGCGGAGCTCGGTGATCCCGGCGTACGGGCGGTCGGTGCCGTGCACGACCTGGTCGATGCCGAGGACTCGCGCGACCGCGTCGATGCCTTGCGGGCCGTAGCTCGAGGTGTCGACGAAGAGTCGCGGGTCGATCGTGCCGAGGCGGCCGCCGCGGGCCGACAGGCGTTCATGGTGGACCGGTGCGAGTCCGGCGGCAGCGACGAAGCAGACGCGCAGGGCCGGGAAGGACTGGCGGCCGGCGTACGCGTGCCAGGCCCACCAGGCGGCTTGCAGCTGGTTCACGTAGTCGACGACCGGGGCCCACCAACCGGGCAGCTGATCTGCCCCGGGCTGCCCTGCGATGCCCGGGTGGACGAGGACGGGCTTGTCGGCCTGCTCGGCGACAGCCAGTACGGGTGCCAGGGCGGCCCAACCGTCCGGCGTGCCGAGGACGTGTGCCGGCAGTTGCACACCAACGAAGTCGTCCAGCAGCGCGGCGAGGCCATCCAGATCGGGCTCCAACAACGAGACCGACGCCCAAGCGCGGAACGGCGCAGGCAGTGCGGCCGCGCCGACGTGCCAGGCGTCCAGCAGATCCGAATCGCCCAGCTGCTCGATACCCAGCGGGCTCGACAGGGAGACCGCCGCCAGCGACGTACCGGCGTCCAGTTCGAGGGCGACGCGCTTGTCGACCTCGTGGTCGGAGGGGTCGACGTCGTACGGCGGTTCGCCGAGCGTGTGCAGCGTCCAGCCGTTCAGGTACGGCGCCTCACGGCGAGCTCGCAACCGGTCGACGAAGGCGTCCGGCCACAGATGCTGATGGACGTCGATCACGAGTTCACCTCCCGGTGAAGGATTTGAAGCGCTTCAAGATGGGAAGAGTGAAGCGCTTCAAAGCGGTTCTTGTCAAGTTTCTGTCCACGGCAGCGCATAGGCTCGTCGACATGTCCGGTACTGGCCGCAGGCCGACCCTCAAGGACATCGCGGCTGACACCGGTCTCTCGATGGCCGCCGTCTCCTACGCGCTGCGAGGTCTGCACGGCACGCCCGAGACCCGGCAGCGGGTGCAGGAGGCGGCCGAACGGCTCGGCTACCAGGCCGATCCGGTGGCTCGTGCGCTCGCGTCCGGGCGGAGCGGTTCGGTCGGCGTACTGTGCGCGTCGCTGGAGGACCTCTGGCAGCAGCGCCTCGCGGCCGCGCTCGGCCGAGAACTGCTGGCGCCGAACCGCAACGCCTGGATCATCGACTCGGCCGGTGACGCCGATCGCCAGCTCGAGCTCGCCCAGCACCTGGTCGACCACCGCGCCGACGCGATCGTGGTGATCCCGATCGATCCCGCCGCCAAGGGCTGGGCGCCGATCGCCCAGCAGGCCCCGGTGATCGCGATCGGCGACGCGCTGCCGGCCGCCAAGGCCAAGTCGGAGGTCCTGTTCGACAACGAGCTGGGAATCAGTACGGCGTTGCGCCGGCTGGCCGAGGCCGGTCATCGCGAAATCGCCGTCCTGACGCCGTCGCGGCGCGTCGAGGTGGATCGGCCGGCCGAGGAGATCGCCCAGCGGATCGCCCGCGAGCTGAAGCTCCGCGTGACGATCGTGGCGTGTCCGCACGATCTGGCCGGTGCGACCGGAGTCGCTTGCGAGCTGCTGCGGCGGACCCCACGGCCGACGGGCATCCTCGCGCTGGCCGATTCGATGGCTTTCGGGGTGTACGCCGCGGCGGCCGAGCTCGGCATCGTCGTACCGGACGAGCTGTCCTTGCTCGGGTACGACGACCAGCCGATGTCCCAATTGCTCACGCCACCGCTGTCCACCTTCCGCTGGCCGCTCGACGAGCTCGTCCAGGACGTGGTCGCGCGGGTCACGTCCGCCGTGGACACCAACCGGAGAGTCCGCCGGACCACCGTCGAACCGACCCTGATCGAGCGCGGCTCGGTCGCCGCCCCGCCCGCACCGGCGTGACGGCGGCCGGCGAGCCCCCGTTGCATCCACACCACGAAACTAGACCAAATCACTGGACTTAAGTCCAGATCTCAGGATGCGAAACGCCGGACCACTACCTGGAGGCAGCAGGTGATCACGCCGAGGGTTGGCGCCGGGGGCCTGGTCCGGGTGGTGCCGGGCTGAGGCCGGCGGCGATGCGGCCGGGGAGGACGGCGGGGGCTGAGGTCGCTGCGGCCGGAAAAGCCAGTAGAGCGCAGGAGCCGGATAGGTGCGGGCGGAGCCCGGCTGGCGGCTGCTGTGGTCAGTCGGCAAGGCGGGCGGGTGGGCGGCTGGCGGCTGCTGCGGTCAGTCGGCCAGGCGGGCCAGGCGGGCGGCGATGGCGGGGTGGCGGTGGTCTTCTGGCGGGAGGCGCCGGGCCAGGAGTTCGAACACCTCGAGGTCCTCGGCGCCGACCGAGGTCTCGGCGTAGCGCCAGACGAGGTCCGGGTCGGCGGAGTCGAGGACGGCGCGGCGGAGGGTGGCGTCCAGTTCGTCGCGTTCGGCTCGGAGGGCTGGGGCGTCGGAGCGGACCAGGAGCGGGCCGGCGTACAGGTCGAGGGCCTGGGCGAGTTCTCCGTGGCGGATCAGGGCCTGGACGTCGGTGACGTCGCCGGTGACGTTCGCGAGGATTCGGTACGGCTTCGTGTCCAGTACGCCGGCGCCGAGCAGGTTCCGCAGTCGATGCATCTCGGCGCGGACCGTCGTCGGGTTGCCCTCGTCGCCGTACAGCTGGAGCATCAGCTGCTCCGCGGTGAGACCCGACGGGTGCAGCAGGAGCAGAGCGAGCACCTCGGCGCGGCGCAGCGTCAGCGGGATCTCCCGCCCACCGACCACCGCCAAAGGCTGTGCAGCGCCCAGCAACTGCAGCCGCAACGACGTACGCCGACGCACAGCGCCCGGAATCCGCAGCAGATACCCCTCGTCGAGCTGCTCGATCACGCCCTCGCGCCCGTCGCCGAGATCGATCCGATCAGCACCAGCCGGTACGGCGAGGCGGTCCGGCAACCACGCCAGCGGCTGTACGGCGAGCACCCGCCCGGTCGGCGTCAGCAACGCGCCCGGCGCGTCGCCCAGCGCGATCAGGTGCCGCATGTTCCGAGCCCGCAGCACCTCGTCGGCCGCGGCCATCCGCACCCGGAGTTGCCCCTCGGCGAGCCCGGCCGCCGCGGTCACCAGCGCCATCATGGCCGGATGCACGGTCCGCAGCGGCCCGGAGACATCGACCGCCCCGATCAGCTTCCCCGTGTCCGGGTCGTGCACCGGCGCCGCAGCGCACGTCCACGCGTGAATCCGTCGTACCAAGTGCTCGGCCGAGTGGATCTGCACCGGCTGGTCGGCGGCCAGCGCCGTCCCCATCCCGTTCGTCCCGATCGCGTCCTCGGACCAGATCGCCCCCTCCGACAGCGCGATCCGATCGGCCTGACGCCGTACGTCGGCCGCGCCCTCGCGCCACAGGATCAGCCCGCGCGCGTCGGTGACGATCATGATGTGCGACGCCTCGTCCGCGATCGTGGTCAGCGTCTGACGCAGCACCGGCAGTACGGCGTGCAGCGGGTGCCCGGCGCGGATCTCCTCGAGCTCCTCGCCCGACACAACGACCGGCGGCGCGTCCAGCTCCGGGTCGACCAGCGCGGCCAGCGACCGCTGCCAGGACTCGGCGACCAGCGCCCGGGGCGCTTCGGGTACGCGACCGCCGCTGAGCACCTCGTCGTAGAGCTCGCTCAGCCGCCGCGCCTGGTCCGGTGCGTCCACACCCAACCCTCGCCCGGATCCGGACGCCGTTCAAGTGCGGGGCGTGCAACGTTGATGCAACGTCGGGAGACCTAACGTGCACCGCACCGCACCGGAGCAGGAGGACCAATGACGATCTACGCCGCTCCCGGGCAAGAAGGCAGCCCGGTCACCTACAAGTCCCGCTACGACCACTTCATCGGTGGCGAATGGGTCCCACCGGCCAAGGGCCAGTACTTCGAGAACCCGACCCCGGTCACCGGCGAGAACTTCACCGAGATCGCCCGCGGCACCTCCGACGACGTCGGGGCCGCTCTGAACGCCGCGCACGGTGCCGCCCCGGCCTGGGGCCGGACGTCGCCGAGCGAGCGCGCGAACATCCTGAACAAGATCGCCGACCGGATCGAGGCCAACCTCGAACTGCTCGCCGTCGCCGAGAGCTGGGACAACGGCAAGGCCGTCCGCGAGACGCTGGCCGCCGACATGCCGCTCGCGATCGACCACTTCCGGTACTTCGCCGGCGCGCTGCGGGCCCAGGAGGGCTCGATCTCGCAGGTCGACGACGACACGATCGCGTACCACTTCCACGAGCCGCTCGGCGTGGTCGCGCAGATCATCCCGTGGAACTTCCCGATCCTGATGGCGACCTGGAAGCTGGCCCCGGCGCTCGCGGCCGGCAACGCCGTCGTACTGAAGCCGGCCGAGCAGACCCCGGCGTCCATCCACGTGCTGATGGAACTGATCGCCGACCTGCTCCCGCCGGGTGTGCTGAACATCGTCAACGGGTTCGGTGTCGAGGCCGGCAAACCGCTTGCCTCCAGCAACAGAGTCGCCAAGGTCGCGTTCACTGGTGAGACCACGACCGGCCGGCTGATCATGCAGTACGCGTCGGAGAACATCATCCCGGTCACGCTCGAGCTCGGCGGCAAGAGCCCGAACATCTTCTTCGACGACGTCGCGAGCAGCAAGGACGCCTTCTACGACAAGGCGCTCGAGGGCTTCACGATGTTCGCGCTGAACCAGGGCGAGGTCTGTACCTGCCCGTCCCGGGCGCTGATCCAGGGCGGCATCTACGACTCGTTCCTGGCCGACGCGAAGGCGCGCACCGAGGCGGTCAAGCAGGGCAACCCGCTGGACACCGACACGATGATGGGCGCGCAGGCCAGCAACGACCAGTACGAGAAGATCCTGTCGTACATCGACATCGGCAAGGCCGAGGGCGCGAAGGTGATCACCGGCGGCGAGAAGGCCGACCTCGGTGGGGACCTGAGCGGCGGCTACTACATCACGCCGACGATCTTCGAGGGCGACAACAAGATGCGGATCTTCCAGGAGGAGATCTTCGGCCCGGTCGTCTCGGTGACGCGCTTCGACGACTACGCCGACGCGCTCAAGATCGCCAACGACACCCTGTACGGACTGGGCGCCGGCGTCTGGTCGCGCGACATCAACACGGCGTACCGGGCCGGGCGCGAGATCCAGGCCGGCCGGGTCTGGACCAACTGCTACCACGCCTACCCGGCGCACGCGGCGTTCGGCGGCTACAAGAACTCGGGCATCGGCCGCGAGAACCACAAGATGATGCTCGACCACTACCAGCAGACCAAGAACCTGCTGGTCAGCTACTCGCCCGACAAGCTCGGGTTCTTCTAGGCCACGTGATGGTCGAGAGGGTTTCGTACACGGAGGAGGCGGCGGAGTTGCTCCGCCGTCTCACCGAACTGCACGGGCCGCTGATGTTCCACCAGTCCGGCGGGTGCTGCGACGGCAGCTCGCCGATGTGTTACCCGGACGGTGAGTTCAAGACGGGGGCGGCGGACGTGCACCTGGGCGACCTGGCGGTCGACGGGCTCGACAAGTCGATCGGGTTCTGGATGTCGGCGAACCAGTTCGAGTACTGGAAGCACACCCACCTGACCGTCGACGTGGTCAAGGGCCGCGGCAGCGGCTTCTCCGTCGAGGCCCCCGAGGGCGTCCGCTTCCTGATCAGGTCCCGCCTGTTCAGCGACCAGGAGTCCATGGAGCTGGGTCTCCTCTAGAGCGAGTGCCGACCGTCCGGTGGCGTTGCCGGGCGGCCGGCACTCTTTTCAGGCGACGACGCCCAGTGTCAGCAGGATGTTCGCGTACAGGCGCTGCTCGCCGGTCGCGACGGCGACGGCCAGCTCCGGGCCGCGGGCGGTGGCGTAGAAGTCCGCGCGCTGCAACGGTTGCAACGGCGTACCGGGCAGGAGTTCGCGGAAGCGTGCGTACACGTCCGGCTCCTCGCCGGTCTCGGTCGCCATCACCCGCGCGGCCTCCACCGGTACGACGCCGAGCAGCGTCTCCAGCACGTCGTCCACCGGGATCTGGCCCGGCCGCAGGTTCAGCCAGATCGTCTCGACGCCCGGCGCGACCGCGGTCGCGTACGGATAGTTGCCATCAGCAAGCAGTACGACGGAGCCGTGGCCGGCCCGGGCCAGCGCTCCGAGCAGCGGCGGGTGGATCAGCGGGTAGCGCAGCACCAGGTTCCTCCAGGAGTACGGCGGCCAACACTGGATCAGGGTGGACTCAGGGTAGGTCCAGGTCCACCGTCGCGGGGGGACTTGGTGCTCCTGTCTCACGTCGACGCGAAACCGACGATCGACCCATGACCACCACGAGGCCCGTCCCGCCGACGCTACCCGCCCTGCCGAGCAGCCCGCATCGGCTGCATCGGCCACTTCTCGCCGTCTCGATCGCGCTCGGCGTACTGACGCTGGTCGGTATCGGCGGCGCCCTCTTCGACGATCGCGACCTGCTCGGCCATCCGATCTGGATGAAGCCGCTGAAGTTCATGATCAGCTTCGCCCTGTACTGCGCGACGCTCGCCTGGATGCTGTCGCTGCAGACCAAGGCCCGCCGGCTCGGCTGGTGGATGGGCACGGTCGTCGCCGTCGGCGTAGCGGTCGAGATGGTGCTGATCGTCGGCCAGGTCGTCGTCCGCGGCCGGCAGCTGCACTTCAACATGTCCACGCCGACGGACACGCTGTTCCACGACATCATGGCCGGGACCGTCTACGTGATCTGGTTCGCCGTCCTGGTCGTGGCGATCCAGCTCCTGTTCGACAAGCCCGGCGACAGGGCGTTGCGCTGGAGCATCCGGCTCGCGCTCGGTACGACGCTCGGCGGCATGCTCCTCGGCAACCTGATGTTCCGCGCGACACCGGCCCAGCAGGCCGCGATGGACGCGACCGGCCGCGAGGACTTCTTCGGCTCGCACTCGGTCGGCGTCGAGGACGGCGGAGCCGGCATGCCGATCACCGGCTGGAGCACCGAGGGCGGTGACCTGCGGATCGGCCACTTCCTCGGCGTCCACGCGTTGCAACTGATCCCGTTGCTTGCCCTGGGCCTCATTCTCCTGGCCCGCCGGTACGCCGTACTGCGGCCCGAAGGCCCGCGCACCGCGCTGGTCGCGATCGGCGCCACGGCGTACGGAACGCTGATCTGGCTGGTCACCTGGCAGGCCGAACGCGGCGAATCCCTCGTGCACCCAGGGGGTTCGACACTGCTCGCGTTCGGGTCGTTGCTGAGCGCGACCATCGTGGCGTCACTGACGGTTTTCCACCGTGCACGAAGGACAACCCTCGACTAGACATATTTGTGCCCAATTCTCTTCCGCCGGGCCCGACGCAGGCTTAGTGTCGGCCCGGACGGGTCGTGGAGGGCGACCCGCGCACACAACTTCATGGAGCGTTTGTGAAAGTTTCAGGCAAAGGGCGGGGGCTCCTGGCAGTCTCTGCCGTGTCCGCGACCGCCCTACTGGCCGTAGCCGCCGGCGGCGGGGCTTCGGCCGCCACCGCAGCGACCCCCAACGGCGACGAGCACAGCCCGTCGGTGACCTCGAAGGAGCGCAAGGGCAACTTCGACGCCCGGACGCCCAGCACCCGGGCGAGCTACGCGCGGGCCGCGAAGGTCGTCGGCAAGGACACCGCGGCCGCGGAGAAGTTCCGCGACTCCCTCGGCGCCCAGGGCATCGTCGGCATCGACGAGAACACCGGGACCCCCTCGCAGGTGACCAAGCTCAACGGCTTCCTCACCGCCGCGAGCTCGAAGAAGGCCACGCAGGTCACGCTGGACTACATCAAGGCGCACCCCGAGGTCTTCAAGCTGACCGACTCCGACCTGGGCACCCTCAAGCTCCGGAAGGACTACGTCGACGACCTCGGCACCCACCACATCTCCTGGGTCCAGGTGGTCGACGGGCTCGAGGTGTTCGGCAACGGCGTCAAGTCCAACGTCACCAAGGACGGCAAGCTGATCTCCGTCCAGGGTGCGCCGGTGGCAGGCCTGGTCGGACTCGCGCAGGCCCGTACGGCGGCCGCGAAGCTGACCGCCTCCGCCGCCCGCAGCGCCGCGACCGAGGACGTCGGCGGCAAGGCGCAGAGCGCGACCGCCAAGGCGGCCGGCACCACCACGACGTGGAGCAACGGCGACTGGGCCAAGGAGGTCTGGTTCCACACCGCCGACGGCCTGCGCAAGGGCTGGTCGACGTACACCAACGCGGGTGGATCGCTGATCTACACCCACGTGGTCGACGCGCAGACCGGCGCGCTGCTGTACCGGCGCGACCTGTCGAGCAAGGCCACCGAGGGCATCGGTGACGCGCTCGTGCAGGACAACTACCCGGGCGCACCGCTGGGTGGCACGCAGCGCACCGAGAACCTGATCTACAACAAGTGGCTGCCGAAGAAGGCCAAGACGCTGCTCGAGGGCACCTCGGTCGCGGCCTGGGCCGACGTGAACGACGACAACCAGCCGAACGCCGGCGAGACCGTCAACGCGCCGGGCACCGCCACCTCCTCGCAGTACAAGATCGTGCCGTTCCAGTCCAACCCGCTGTGCTCCGCGGCGTTCGTCTGCACCTGGGACCCGGCCAAGCCGGACTCCTGGAAGACGAACATGAACCAGGACGTCACCAACGGCTTCTACCTGGCCAGCAACTTCCACGACTGGCTGGCCAAGCCGCCGATCAGCTTCACCAAGGCGGCCGGCTCGTTCGACGCCGACGGTGGCGACCCGGTCCTGCTGAACGCGCTCGACGGCGCGGCGACCGCCGCCAACGGTGGCCCGGACGCCAACCACGTCAACAACGCGAACATGAACACCCCGCCGGACGGCACCCCGCCGACCATGCAGATGTACCTGTTCGGTACGCCGGGCGACGACGCCACGGTGCCGAGCAGCTCGTCGAACTCGGCCGAGATCCTGTACCACGAGTACACCCACGGCCTGTCGAACCGCCTGGTCGTCGACGCGACCGGCAACTCGACGCTGAACAGCATCCAGGCCGGCTCGATGGGTGAGGCGTGGAGCGACTTCTACGCGCTCGACTACCTGGCCTCGCACAACCTGGAGAAGGACACCACCGCCAACGGCGAGATGCGGATCGGCAAGTACGACACCGCCGGCGGCACCATCCGCACCCAGCCGGGCGACTGCCGGGTCAAGGCCAAGGAAGCGGCCTGCGTCGGCATCGACGGCTCGCAGGGTGGTTACACCTACGGCGACTTCCCGACCATCGGTGGCGCGCCGGAGGTGCACTCCTCCGGTGAGGTGTGGACGCAGACCCTCTGGGACCTGCGCGAGCGCTTCGGCCGTGCGTACGCGGTGAGCATCATCACCCGCGCGATGGAGCTGTCCGCGGCCGACCCGACCATGCTCGACATGCGCAACGCGATCGTGCAGGCCGACCTGGTCGCCTCCGGCGGCAAGAACGCCAAGATCATCTGGCAGGTCTTCGCCAACCGCGGCATGGGCTGGTACGCCGGTGTCCTGGACGGCGGCGATTCCACCCCGGTCGAGGACTTCCACATCCCACCGACCGGCGCCACCACGACGATCACCGGCAAGGTGACCGACTCCGACACCAAGGCTCCGGTGGCCGGCGCGCTGGTCTTCATCGGCGGTCACGCCTCCGGGTACGCCGGTGACTACTCGGCCGTCACCAAGGCCGACGGCAGCTACGCGATCGACAACGTCTTCCCCGGGACCTACGGCAAGTTCGTGGTCTCCGGTGCGGGCTACGAGATCCTCGGCAACGCGCTGACGGTCAAGGCCGGCGGCACCACGGCGAACTTCGCGCCGCGGCGCAACTGGGCCGCGGCCTCCGGCGGCGGCACCGTGGTCGACTTCAACGGTCCGGACTTCAGCCCGCAGTGCGGGCCGGCGTACGCGATCGACTCCAGCCAGGGCACCGGCTGGGGCAGCACCACCGGCGACGACAACGGCACGCCGTCCGGCGTGATGATTCCGAAGCACATCGACATCAAGCTGCCGAACGCGGTCACGGTGTCGAAGTTCTCGGTCGACCCGTCGAACACCTGTGGCGACCCGGGCAGCGCCTCGACCGGCAAGTACCGGATCGAGACGTCGGCCGACGGCACCACCTGGGCGACCGCTCAGGAAGGTGAGTTCACCGCCGCGAACCGCGGCAAGTACACCGAACTCGCCCCGTCCGCGGCGACCACGAACGTCCAGTACGTGCGCTTCTGGATGCTCAGCCCCCAGGTCCCCGACTTCGCCACCAACTGCCCCAACGGCGCTTTCGGCGGCTGCCAGTTCACCGACATGACCGAACTCCAGGTCTTCGGCACCAAGTAACACCCAGCACCAAACCGAAGGGCCCCAGCCGGATCCACCGGCTGGGGCCCTTCGGCCGTACAAGAGGAGGTACAAGACGAAGGGAAGACCAGGCAAAGAAGAACCACAAGAACCAAGGACAAGAACAGAAGACGGAGAAGAGTAAAAAGACAAGAACAAAGAAAAAGAAGAAATATAGTTAGGCCGTCGGATGGTTGCTGCCGGCGTTGAGCTGACCGTTGCCTGTGGTGAAAATCGGAGGCACTCGAGCACGTCGCCGATCTAGGGTCCAGGGCATGAGTTCAGATGTCCGCACCTACCGCGTCGTCACCCGCGGCGAGTTCCAGAACCTCACCGACGCTCAGCGCGTGAAGCTCCGCGCAGAGCTGGAGCAGCACGATCTGCTGCTGGCGGACTACACCGAGGCCGGCACCCTCAGCTACGACGCTGAGCTGCGGCCGTTCACGGTTCGGTGTTTGGTGGTCCAACCCGCAGATCGCCCAGACCAGGAAGCCGCCGACACCGGCGCCCTAGTGGCACTAGAACTTCTCGAAGCCGCGGGTCTGGACCACCACCGACTCCGCACAACCGCCACGTGCCTCGAAGACATGAAGGTCAACCGCCGCCACAGGTGAGATCCTCACCTGTCCACGGGCGCTTTCCTCTGACCGTGGTGGGGTACGTTCCCGCCATGGCGAACTACCCCAGGATCCGCGAGCAGCACATCGCCGTTTTCGGAGAGAGCGGCTCCGGGAAGACAGTGCTTGTCTCCTCGTTCTTCGGCCCGACACAGGAGGGTTCGTACTCGAACGACCTCTGGGATCTCGTCGCGGACGACACCGGCCAAGGCAATCGGCTCTACCAGAACTACCTCGGGATGAGAGACCGTGGGAAGACGCCGATGCCGACCCGATTCGCGGCCACGACCTACTACTTCTCGGTGAAGCTCAAAGGCGGGGACAACGCGGCTGGGAAGCAGCGCCCGTTCGATGCCCTGCGACTCGCGTGGCACGACTACCCAGGTGAATGGTTCGAGGAGGAGCCAAGCAGCAAGGAAGAGGCCGGACGCCGGGTCGACACGTTCCGGTCACTGCTGCGCTCCGATGTCGCGCTTCTGCTGGTGGACGGCCAGAAGTTGCTGGACTACGCCGGCGAGGAGGAGCGGTACCTCAAGTCCCTGCTGACCAACTTCCGCCAAGGCATGCTGCGGCTCAGGGATGATCTGCTGGACGAGGACCGCCTGGTCGAGTTCCCGCGTATCTGGATCATGGCGCTCTCGAAGGCGGATCTCTTCCCCGACTGGGACGTCTACTCGTTCCGCGATCTGGTGATCGAGAAGGCTGCCGGCCACCTCGACGACCTGCACTCGACGCTCAAGGACCTCGTGGAGACGCCTGAAGCGCTGTCGGTGGGCGAGGACTTCATGCTGCTCTCCTCGGCCAAGTTCGAGCTCTCCGCAAATCCGGAGCCGGAGATCGATGTAACCCAGCGGGTCGGGCTCAACCTCATCCTGCCGGTGGCCTCGATGCTTCCGCTGGAACGCCGGGTTCAGTGGAACGAGCGGATGGAGATCCCGCGAAAGGTGCTGGACACCCTGGCGGACGGCGCGGAGACCCTGGCTGCGGTCCTGGTCGGCAGCAAGGCCTTCGGTGTCGACACGCTGCTTGCGAAACTGCCGAAGGTCGGCCGCATCGTGAAGGCCGCGCTTCCTGTCCTGGTCACGGCCGCCAAGATGGCGGGGTCGCAACTCAGAGACGCCAATGCCCAGGCCCGAAAGGACCACGACTTCCTGACCGCGACGCTCACGCAGTTCAAGCTGGACCTGGAACAAGGCGTCAAGGACAAGTTGCTCATCAAGAGCCCGAAGTGAATGTTCAGAGCCTGTCCGAGAACCTGATCTGGGCGACTCGAGGCCGCTCCTGGGGTTTCCGGTTCCTCCTCGACGGTGGGCAGTCCGACCCGCTCCCGGACTACGAGCGCAGCTTCGCGGATCTCGAGGACGGGCCGACCGCATGGCGTCGTACCGCCGGGAAGGTCGCGTTGCGCTTTCCCGATCCGTTGGGGCGGAAGGACTCAGCCGGTCGCGTCATCCCTCACGAGTTCGTCGTGTTCGGAGGTCTGGCCGATCGGATCGACTCGGTCGAAGACGGTCTGCAGCAGATCTGGCCGCTTGTTGCAGAGGTCTATGCCAGAGTCTGGGATGCCGAGGGTCCACCCTCGGCTGCAGCCCTCGAAACCCTTCGCCCGAAGAAGTGAGACGGGACACGCTGGCGTGATGAGGGGCTCATCGACATGACTCGTCGGTAACCAACCAATAACATCGCTGGTATGCAGATCTTCGCCATCGTTGTTTCGCTTGCGGTTGCCGCGGTCGGAGTCGCGTTGTTCGGGAAGACGATCGGGCACATGGTGTCGGTGGTCAGGCTCGGGCAGCCGGTGAGCCGGACGGATCGGCCGGGGCAGCGGTCGTTGACGTTGGCCAAGGAGTCGCTGCTGCACACCCGGATGCTGCAGTGGAGTCATATCGGGGTGCTGCACTGGTTCGTGGCGTTCGGGTTCATCGGGCTGTTCCTCAGCCTGGTGACGGCGTTCGGGCAGCTGTTCGACGCGCACTTCGCGTTGCCGCTCATCGGGCACTGGTTCGTGTTCGAGTGGGTGAGCGAGTTCCTCACCTGGACCGGGCTGGTCGCCATCGTCGGGCTGATCGCGATCCGGCTGCGGAACCTGCCGAAGGGTGAGAAGGGGCGCTACAGCCGCTTCTTCGGGTCGCGCGCCTGGCAGGCGTACTACGTGGAGTACACGATCCTCGGCGTACTGGTCTGCATCCTGCTGCTGCGTGGGCTGGAGTACGAGCTCGGCGCCGGCGACAAGTTCCACTTCCCGTCGACGTTCTTCATCGGCAGCGGGCTGTTCGGTGGCCTGTCCGAGCACGCGCTCGAGAACACCGTCTACCTGGTCGCGATGGTCAAGATCCTGATCTCGTTCGCGTGGATGATCACCATCTCGCTGAACGTCACGATGGGTGTGGCCTGGCACCGGTTCACCGCCTGGCCGAACATCTGGTTCAAGCGCAAGGCCGACGGCGGTACGTCGCTGGGCGCGCTGCAGCCGATCATGGTCAACGGTGCCCCGATCGACTTCGAGAACATCGAGGAACTCGACGAGGACGCCGCGCTCGGCGTCGGCAAGGTCGAGGACTTCACCTGGAAGGGCCTGCTCGACTTCACCACCTGTACCGAGTGCGGCCGCTGCCAGTCGCAGTGCCCGGCCTGGAACACCGAGAAGCCGCTGTCGCCGAAGCTGATCATGATGAACCTGCGCGAGCACGCGTACGCCAAGGCGCCGTACCTGCTGGCCGACGAGGACGACCGCAAGTCGTTGTCCCAGCTGGTGCTCGACGAGCAGGAGAAGCCGCTGGTCGGTCCGGCCGACGTCGCCGTGATCGACGAGGAGGCCCTGTGGGCCTGTACGTCGTGCGGCGCGTGCGTGCAGCAGTGCCCGGTCGACATCGAGCACGTCGACGCGATCATGGACATGCGCCGCTACCAGGTGCTGATCGAGTCGTCGTTCCCGTCCGAGCTCAACGGGCTGTTCAAGGGCCTGGAGAACAAGGGCAACCCGTGGAACATGAACCCGTCGGGGCGGATGGACTGGGCCAAGGACCTGCCGTTCGAGGTCAAGCAGGTCGGCACCGACGTGGAGACGCTGGCCGAGGTCGAGTACCTGTTCTGGGTCGGCTGCGCCGGCGCCTTCGAGGACCGCGCCAAGAAGACCACGCAGGCCGTCGCCGAACTGCTGAACATCGCGGGCGTGAGCTTCGCCGTACTGGGCGACGGTGAGACCTGCACCGGCGACCCGGCCCGGCGCGCGGGCAACGAGTTCGTCTTCCAGCAGCTGGCGATGCAGAACGCCGAGGTGTTCAAGGAGACCGGCGCGAAGAAGGTCGTCTCGACCTGCGCGCACTGCTTCAACACGCTGAAGAACGAGTACTCCCAGCTCGGCGTCGAGCTCGACGTCATCCACCACACCCAGCTGCTCAACCGGCTGGTCCGGGAGAAGAAGCTGACTCCGGTCGCGCCCGCCGACAGCACGCTGAACGGGCAGAAGATCACCTACCACGACCCTTGCTACCTCGGTCGGCACAACCAGGTGTACGACGCCCCGCGCGAACTGCTCGAGATCATCCCGGGCGCCGAGTTCGCCGAGATGCCGCGCAACAAGACCAAGTCGTTCTGCTGCGGCGCGGGCGGCGCGCGGATGTGGATGGAGGAGAAGACCGGGTCGCGGATCAACGTGAACCGGACCACCGAGGCGGTCGAGACCGGTGCGGACAAGATCGCCACCGGCTGCCCGTTCTGCCGGGTGATGCTGTCCGACGGGCTGACCGCGAAGCAGGCCGACGGGTCGGCCCGCGAAGAGGTCGAGGTGTCCGATGTGGCCCAGCTGCTGCTCGCCTCGGTGAAGCGAAGCGAGAGCTAAGCCTGCAACAAGCTGCAACTCCCTTCCCAGGCAGGGCTCCGGGCCCATAAGATCCGGCGTTCGATCCACCTGGGAGGGGAAACGCACTGTGAGGGTTCGCACACGAGCGGCATTCGCGCTCGCCGTTGTACCGCTGGTTCTGGGGGTCGCCGCGTGCGGTGGCAGCGAGGAGCCGAAGTCGTCCGGCAGCCCGACATCCAGCACCACAACGACCAGTACGCCGGAAGCCCCGGCCAGTACGCCGGCACCGCCGACCGCCGCGGCACCTGCCGTCGTACGGCTCGACCGGGCGTCGTTCCTGCCGGCGATGAACGCCGCGCTGGCCAAGCAGACCAGCTACCGCACGACCGGCAAGATGACCGCCGGCGGGCAGGTGCTGATGACGATCACCGGCGTCCAGCAGACCAAGCCGCCGGCGCTGTCGATGTCGATGACCGGCGCCGCGTTCGAGGGCAAGACGGCCAAGATCGTGATGGTCGGCAAGACGCTGTACATGTCGATCCCCGGGGCGACCCCGGCCGGCAAGTACGCCAGGATCGACGCCTCCGACCCGTCGATGGCCGAGTTCAGCGAGCTGGCCGGCAGCGGTGACCCGACCAAGACGTTCGAGTCCTTCAAGGGCGCGCTGCGCGGGGTGAAGTTCGTGAAGTCGGAGACGATCGGCGGGGTGAAGCTCGACCGCTACGACATCACGGTCGACACCGCCGCGGTGCTCAAGGCGCAGGGCAAGAAGATCCCGGCCGGCGTGCCGAAGACGCTGCCGTACTCGATGTGGCTGGACGACGCCAAGATGGCCCGCCGCTTCTCGTTCGACCTGCAGGGCGTCAGCATGCTGATGACGATGGACCCGACCACCGCGCCGGTCTCGATCAAGGCGCCGGCCAGGAAGAACATCGTCAACTGAACGGCGGCAACATCTTCCGTCGCCCTGGGTTAATCGGTTGGTCGATTACCTGACACAGGGCGGACCGGTCCACCGACTTGGGTGGGCCGGTGAAGACGAACGTGCTGCCGGCGAGTACCCGCCGAGGCTTTCTGACCGTGACCGGTGCGGCCGCCGCGCTCGCCCTGACCGGGAGTCTGCCCGGTATCGAACGCGCCGACGCGGGCGCGACCGGGCGTCCCGACCGGCGGGACCCGTTCACTCTGGGCGTCGCCTCGGGTGATCCGCTCCCGGACGCGGTGGTGATCTGGACCCGCCTGGCGCCCGAGCCGCTAGCGGCGTTCGGCGGGATGAACCGCCGGCCGGTCGAGGTGCAGTGGCAGGTCGCCGAGGACGAGCACTTCCGTCGCGTGGTCCGCAGCGGCAAGGCCCAGGCCCGCCCCGAGGCGAGCCACTCGGTCCACGTCGACGTCCGCGGGCTCCGGTCCTGGCGGCACTACTGGTACCGCTTCCGCGTCGACGGCCACTACAGCCCGGTCGGGCGGACCCGCACCGCACCGGCGTACGACGCGAACGTGCCGGTGATGACGATGGCGTTCGCGTCCTGCCAGGCCTGGTGGGAGGGCTGGTACACGGCGCACGCCGACCTGGCCAAGCGCGAGCACGACGTCGTGTTCTTCCTCGGCGACTACATCTACGAGTTCGGCATCGACCGGGGTGTGCGGCCACACTCGAACGAGGACTACGTGACCCGGCAGACGGTCACGCTCGACGAGTACCGCAACCGCTACGCGTCGTACAAGATGGATCCCGATCTCCAGGCCGCGCACGCGTCCGCGCCCTGGGTGGTGACCACCGACGACCACGAGGTGGTCGACAACTGGGCCGACGAGGCGCACCCGAGCGCGTCGCCGGCGCAGTTCCTCGTACGCCGGGCGAACGCGTTCCGCGCGTACTGGGAGAACATGCCGCTGCGCCTCACCCAGTTGCCCAAGGGCCCGGACATGCAGCTCTACCGGCGGATCCGGTACGGGCGGCTGGCCGAGTTCAGCGTGCTCGACACCCGGCAGTACCGCTCCGACCAGGCGTACGGCGACGGCACCAAGGCCCCCGGTCCCGAGACCGCCGACCCGGCCCGCACGATCACCGGCGACGCCCAGGAGAAGTGGCTGCTCGACGGCTGGGCCGCGTCGCGGGCGCGCTGGAACGTGATCGCCCACCAGACCGCGATCGCCCGGCTCGACACCAAGGAGGGTCCGGAGGTGCTCGTCCCGATGGACACCTGGGACGGCTACGAGGCGTCCCGCGACCGGGTCCTCGGCGGCGCGGCCAAACGCCGGGTCCGCAACCTGGTCTCGATCGCGGGCGACCTGCACCGCAGCGTCGCCTCGGACCTGAAGCTGGACTTCGCCAACCCGGACTCACCGACGGTCGGCACCGAGTTCGTCGGGACGTCGATCACGTCCGGACTCGACGGCATGGACCTCGACCCGGGCGGCCAGGTGCTGCTGCAGGAGAACCCGCACATCAAGTACGGCAACTTCCAGCGCGGCTACGTCAGCTGCACGATCACGCCGCGGCAGTGGGTCTCCGACTACCGCGTGGTGGACCGGGTCACGGTCCCGAACGGCACCGTCAGCACCCGCGCGAAACTCCTCGTCGAGGACGGCCGCCCCGGAATCCAGACCCTCTGAGGAGCACCCGATGTCCCGCGTCACCTTCGCCCTGACCGCGACCACCGCGGTCGCCGCATTTTCGATGCTCACGGCAACGAGCCACCCGTCCTCGGACGTCCAGGTCTCGACCGATCCGCAGCAGCTCAGCGTCGTCGGCCTGCCCTGCTTCCCGGGTTTGCTCAACCTGACGATGACCAACACCAAGCAGGAAGGCCAGTACGCCGACCTCACGGTCGACGGGTCCGGCCCGCTGCAGCTCTCGCGCGATCTCTTCTCGTCGTACCTGCCGCCGGCGCAGCCGGTCAGCGCCCCGGTCGAGGTCCGCGTCCCGCGTGACGCCAAGCCGGGCAAGTACCGGATCGACCTCGAGACCGGCCGCAGCAAGGTGTCCGTCCCGGTGCAGGTCGAGCCGCTGCCGCCGAAGACGCCCGGCAGCAACGTCGTACTGGGTGAGCAGGCGGCGGCCTCCTCGACGCATGGCAACTTCGCCCTCTGCGGCGCGGTCGACGGCGACAACGACTCCGAGCACTGGGACACCCTGACCGGCTGGAACGACGGCACCCGGGCGGTCTGGCCCGACACGTACGACGTCGCGCTGGCCGCGCCGGCGACCATCGAACGCGTCGAGCTCTACACGCTCGACTCGGTCAAGTACCCGGCCGCGACCAACGGCCTGCGCGACTGGGACGTCCAGGTCCGGGCCGGAGGCAACGACTGGCGCACGGTGGCCGAGGTCCGCGGCAACACCCTCGGCCACGTGACCACGACCTTCGCGCCGGTCCAGGCCGACGCCGTCCGCATCCTCGCCACCGCCGGCAACGGCAACACCTACAGCCGGATCGTGGAGCTCGAGGTCTACTAGGACCGGCTAGTGCAGGTACGAGGCGCCGTTGAAGTCGAGGACGGCGCCCGACGACCACCCCGCGGTCGGGGAGGCCAGCCAGTGAACGGCGGCGGCGACCTCCTCGGCCGTGGCGATCCGGTTGAACGGGCTCTGCGCCCGCAGCTTGTCGCCCTCCGGGGAGTTCAGCCGCTGCGCCACCATGTCCGTCCCGATGAATCCGGGCGCGATTGACGTCACGGTGATGTCATGTGGCGCCAGAGCGACCGCCATCGACTGCCCGAACGCCTGCAATCCCGCCTTCGAGGCCCCGTACGCCGGTACGTCGGGCTCGCCGCGGGACGCTCCGCGCGATCCGACGTTCACGATCGCGCCCCGCCGGACGCCGCCAGCGGGCTCCCGGTCGATCATCTGCCGCGCGACGCACCAGGTCAGGTGCGCGGCCCCTTCGAGGTTGACCGCGAGCGTCCGCCGCCAGGCCGCGACCCACTCGTCGTACGGCGTCTCCGCGATCGGGTGACCGATCCGTCGCGACCCGGCGACCGGCTCCTCGACGTACAGTGCCGCGTTGTTGACCAGGACATCGATCCGGCCGAGGACCTTGGCCGATTCCTCAACCAGGGAAGGGATAACGTCCGAGTCGCCGAGGTCGGCGGCGACCACGCCGTGTCCCTCACCGGGCAGCTCGCGACGGACAGCCTCGGCTTTGTCGACCGATCCCCGGCAATGCAGCACGACCCGGTCGCCAGCGGCCGCGAACACCTGGGCCAACGCGGCTCCGACGCCGCGTGACGCACCGGTGACGAGTACTCCTCTGGACACGCTGGTCCCCTCTCGTTGGCAGGCTCTCATTCTGCCCTGACATCACCCTGGCGACAGAGTGACATCAGGAAGGGTTGACAGTGACGTCACTCTGACGTCATGATTGCGTCATGGAACTTGACCACTACCTCGAGTCGGTCCGCCGTAGCGTGGAGAACGCCACCGCGTTGGCCGACGACCAAACCCGCTCCGTGGCCCAGCGCCTCGGAGCCACGCTGGATGACGCGGGCCGCCTGGCCCTCATCTCAGCCCTGTCCGACGCCGCCGGGGAGATCAGCCGTGAGCTGTCGCCCGGATCGGTCGAGCTCCGGATGGCCGGCGGCCGTCCCGAGTTCGTCGTCACCCCCGCCCCGAGTCAGCTGACCGGCGCGGACGACGACCTGGACGACGACAACGACGACACCGACGACACCGGAGCGCCTGACCTCGCTCTGGACGCCGACGAGCCGACCGCGCGGATCACGCTGCGGCTGCCGATGTCGGTGAAGAACAAGGTCGACGAGGCCGCGACCGCCGAGGGCATCTCCTCGAACGCGTGGCTGATGCGCACCGTGATGACCGCCCTGACCGGCGACCGGGGCCGCCGCGGTGGCCCCCGGCCGCCCCGGCCCCCGCGGCCGCCGCGCGGTGGGATCTTCGGACCGGACGGCCCGCTCGGGCCCGACGGACCGCTGGGTCCCGACGGGGTCTTCGGCCCCGACGGCGTACTCGGTCCGGACGGACCGTTCGGGCCGGACGGCGTGTTCGGTGACGGACGGCGCGGCGAGCGCGGAGAACGACGCGGTGAGCGGGGCGAGCGCGGCGACCGCCGTGAGCGCGGCCGGGACCGCGGGAACAACCACGGCCGTGGCGGCCGCGGACCGGGCCAGCGGATCACAGGGTGGGCGCAGTGAGCGGCTTCAGCACACAGTTGATCGGTGAGCCCGGCGAGCTCGACCGGGTCCGGATCGAGATCGGTGCCGGCCGGGTCGAGATCGTGCCGACCGACGGCGACCGGACGCAGGTCCGGATCGACGTCGAGAACGGTACCGAGGACGACCTGCGCTACAAGCTGTCCGGCAGCGAACTGGTCGTCGAGACCACGAAGAACCAGCGGCGCGGACCCGAGGTCCACGTCGTGATCCAGACGCCGGACGTCCTGGCGGCCCGGATCAAGACCGGTTCGGGCGACATCTCGGCCCGGGCGACGCTGGGCGAGTCCCGGCTTTCGACAGGATCCGGTGACATCCGGATCGAGCGGGTCGAGGGCACGCTCGCGGCCGGCACCGGCAGCGGTGACATCCGGATCGAGCACGCGGACGCCGGGGTCCGGGCCAACACCGGCTCGGGATCGATCGACATCGAGCAGGCCGAGGGCCAGCTCGCGCTGTCCACCGGGTCCGGCGACGTCCGGGTCGGCGACGCGACCGGTCCGACGACCGTGAAGGTCGGTTCGGGCGACATCACCATCGAGCGGATCCGCGACCACTCGGTCGCCACCTCCGGCTCCGGCGACGTCCGGGTCGAGCTGGCCGACGGGCCGAGCGTCCGGGCCGAGACGGCTCGCGGCGACGTGCAGATCGGCGTACCGGACGGCGTCCCGACGTACCTGGACCTGAAGACCGTCACCGGCCAGATCCAGTGCGACCTCGAGCCGAGCGAGCAGCCGGCCGAGGGCGAGCGGTCGCTGGTCCTGCGGGCCCGCACCGTCTCCGGCGACATCACCGTCGTACGGGCCTGAGGCAACAGATCACCGCATCGTCACGGGGACCAGTGAGGGGAGAAGCACGATGATCACCGAACACCAGGAAATCGCGCGCCATCAGGTCGCCGAGCAGCTGCGGAACGCCGAGCGGCGGGCCCTGTGCAAGCAGGACCGCGCCGACCGGCGGGCCACCGAAGGCGTCAACGCCCCGCGGCGGGAACTGGCCGGCGTCCTGCGCCGGCTGGCCGACCGCCTCGAGCCCCAGCCGCGGCACCGGCGGACCGGTTTGTCCGTGGTTCGCTGACATGTCAGGAACTTGCAGCAACATGCAATCTCCCCGGCCCGGTCCGAGGGCTTCGGCGGCCCGGTCGCGCTGCTAGCGTTCCGTGAGCGTGGCGGGACACTCGCGTTCCGCCGAATCCTGGTACCGGACTCGGGGAGAACGAAAGATGTTGCGTCAGGTATTCGCCGCCACGGCCGCGGTCACACTGCTGGCCGGCTGCAGCGGCGGGGACGACAAGTCCACCGACACCCCCAAGGACGGCGCGGGACAGACGTCCAGCACCCCGACCGTCCCGGCCCCCACGGCGTACGACCCACCGAAGGCCTTCCAGGCGGTGGCCGCCTCCGCACTGCCCGAGGAGAAGGGCCGGAGCTCGTTCATGCCGGAGGTCGCGATGCTCGGGACGACCGCCGTCGCGAACAGTCTGAGCGGCGCCGTCGGGCAGAGCATCAACGGCGAGAAGCCCTGGCGGACCCTGTCCACCGAGACCACCGACGACAGCGTCGTGACCAACGACGCCACCCAGCCGGCCGCCGTCCAGCTGGACGGGAAGTCGGCCGCCGCGGTCGTGTACTACCAGCGCATCAAGGGCGGCGGTACGGCGAAGCCCAGCGTCCAGGTGCTGTTCCGCTGGCTCGACCCGGCCGACGGCAAGCCGGTCTCCGAGGCGATGGTCGACGTGACCCCGCTGCTCGGCGACGCCGAGGTGAACAGCGGCCTCCCGGGCGGTTTCGCCGGCCTGGCGGTCGACACGGCCACCGGCCAGGTCGCGGTCGGCGTCGCGCCGACCAGCCTGATCGGCGCCAAGTCCGGCGTGATCACCGTGATCGCCGACCCGGCCACCAAGAAGGGCGTCGCGATCCCGTTCATGAAGCCGGCCGGAATCGCCAAGGGCGTCATGGTCGGTGCCCAGGGCAAGGAAAACACCAACCGCACGCTCGCCTTCGTCGACACCGCGACCGGCAAGGTGACCAAGTCCGGCCTGCTGCCGGGGCTGGAAGGTCTCGAGTCGACCGGCGTCATCGGCGGCAAGTACGCCTACCTGTACGGGCAGAAGTACACCAAGGGCCTCGGCCCCTACGGCACCGGTGAGTACGTCGGCAGCATCTACGCGGTCGACCCGGCCACCGGCACCATCGTCCAGAGCAAGTCCGCGGTGAAGGAGACCCGGTACCTGTTCGGCTACACGTGCCACGGCGACAGCCAGAAGACGGTCGTCTGCAGCACCGACCCGGGCGCGTCCGAGGACGAGATCGTCGGCTTCGACGACACCACCGGCAAGAAGCTGTGGGGCTACACGGCGAAGAGCCCCGGCCGGGTCGTTCCGATCGTGAATTCGGCCTTCCACGGGATGGTCTACGCCACCGTCCAGCAGAAGCCGATCCTGATCAACGCGCTGACCGGCCAGGACGTGCCGGTCCCGGCCCCGACCACCACCCCGACCGACTCCCCCGGTGCGAGCACGACCCCGTCCGAGGGCGCGATGCCGACCGACGACATCACCCCCGGCGAGGTCAGCTCGCCGTCCGACAGCAGCTCGCCGTCCCCCACTCCCGGCGGCGGCCCGGTGCCCACCACCCCCGACTACCAGCTGCTCTCCCCGGTCAGCGTCTCCGAGTACGGCGGCGTCTACCTGCGGGAGGCCGACGTCTCGGTCGACGACGTCATCGGCAGCCTCCAGGTCCTGAAAGCGATCGGCTGAACCTCGTGGGAGACAAGCGCATGCTGCGTCCGTTGATTCTGGCAACTGTTGCCGCCACCCTGCTCGCCGGCTGCAGCGGGGGTGGTGACGACAAGGCGACCGACCAGCCCTCGACCGACGGTTCGCCGTCCGCGTCGGCCTCGACGACGCCGACCGGGCCCGACCTGGCCGCCTTCGACCCGCCCAAGGCGTTCGCGCCGGTGTCGGCGCTGGCGGAGGGCAACACCGGTGTGTCCAACCTGTTCAACATCGAGGCCGGCATGGTCGGCGAGGCCTCGCTGTACGCGCTGCGCAGCGGCCTGACCGCGCGCACCCTCAGCGCGAGCAGCTGGGAGGTCCCGGCGGCCACCGAACCGACCACGACGACCAACGACTTCATCGCGCCGATCGCCGTGCAGCTGAACGGCAAGGAGGTCGTCGCCACGGCGTACACGCAGATCGTGCAGGGCAGCGGGACGCAGAAGGCGCACGGCCAGGTGACCTTCCAGTGGATCGAGCCGTCCGAGGGTGACGTGGTCGCCACCGTCGTCGCGGACCTGTCCACGCTGCTCGGACCGGGCAACAGCGGCAAGAACTTCTACGTCCCGGCGTACGACGCGGCCACCGGGCAGATCGCGATCGGGGTGACGGTGTCGTCGCCGGACCAGTCGGCGAAGATCCAGCAGTTCACCGTGTTCGCCGACCCGGTCACGAAGAAGGCGAGCACGATCCCGGGCATCCGCGCGGCCGGCGTGCTGAACGGCACGGTCGTCGGCGTCAAGGGCACCGGCGGTGAAGGGGCCAAGGACAACGCGATCGTCCAGGTCGACGCCGTCAGCGGGACGGTCAAGAAGACCGTGCCGGTCCCGTCGATGAACTACCTGAGCATCGCGGGATCGGGCGGCAAGCACGCCTACTTCAGTGGCACCGGGGCCGTGCAGGACACCAAGTACGAGCACCACTACGTGAACTCGTTCTACGCGGTCGACATCGCGACCGGCGAGATCGTGGAGTCCAAGCTGCCGAACTCCAAGGAGCAGGGCGGCGGCGCGGGGTGCTTCTCCGACCACGTCGCCGCGGTCGTGTGCAACGTCTCGATCGGCGACCAGAAGGGGATCGTCGGCTTCGACGACACCACCGGGAACATCGCCTGGAAGTACGACGCGTCGGCCAACCGGCTCGTGCCCGCGGTCACCGCGATCTACAACGGCCTGGTGTACGGGTCCGCCGACGAGCAGGCGATCCTGCTGGACGCCAAGACCGGCCAGGACGTGCCGAAGCCCTCGGCGACGCCGTCGGACGGCAGCACGCCGAGCGAGAGCTCGACGCCGACTGACACGCCCTCGTCGACGTACGGCAACGGCAACCTCGGCGGCTGGGGCGACACGACACTGCTGTACGGCGAGCCGAAGTCGCCGGCGATGGTCTCGAAGTACGGCAGCGTCTACCTGCAGGACCCGGGCAACAAGGCCCCGACCGGCACCGAGAAGATCTTGGTGGTGCAGAAAGCCATCGGCTAACCGCGGGGGTGTCCCCGCGAAAAGCCCCAAAACCCGCGGCGACGAAGTCGACGCCAATGAACTCAGATGTCGGTGCGGTGGAAGTTCAGGTGCGACCGCGACGGTGTCGGGCCGCGCTGGCCCTGGTAGCGCGAGCCGTACTTCGCGGAGCCGTACGGGTGCTCGGCGGGCGAGGACAGCCGGAAGAAGCACAGCTGGCCGATCTTCATCCCCGGCCAGAGCTTGATCGGCAGCGTCGCGACGTTCGACAGCTCCAGCGTCACGTGCCCGGAGAAGCCCGGGTCGATGAACCCGGCGGTCGAGTGCGTCAGCAGGCCGAGCCGGCCCAGCGAGGACTTGCCCTCGAGCCGCGCCGCGACGTCGTCCGGCAGCGTGACCAGCTCGTACGTCGACCCGAGCACGAACTCGCCCGGGTGCAGGATGAACGGCTCGTCGCCCAGCGGCTCGACCGTGCGGGTCAGGTCGGGCTGTTCCTCGGCCGGGTCGATGTGCGGGTACTTGTGGTTCTCGAAGACCCGGAAGTAGCGGTCCAGGCGCACGTCGACGCTGGACGGCTGGACCATCGCAGCGTCGAACGGGTCCAGCTGGACCCGCTTGGCGTCGAGCTCGGCCAGGATGTCGCGGTCGGAGAGCAGCACGCAGGCACAGTAGCGCAGCCCAGCCTCCAGAGGGCAGGCCGGACCGCCTACGCGCCACTCAGAACACCTTACTGACGGCCCTGGTCGCTCCCCGTCGACTCGGGTGACCCCGGTCCGGACCCCTCAGCTCTCCGGAACACGGCTACTCGAACGGGCCGTCGGCAACATCTTCCGCCGCGGCCGGTGTGCCGCGGCGACTCCGACCTTGGTCAGGCCAGCTTGTTGAACTTCGAGACCTGGTTGGCGAAGGTCTTCACCTGCGTCGGGGACCAGTCCTTGAGCAGGTCCTCGATCACCTTGTGCCGCTTCTTGCGGGCCGCGGCGAGCTTGCGCTTGCCGTTCGCGGTCAGCGTGAGCAGCGTCGCGCGGGCGTCGGACTTGTCCGCCGCCCGCTTGAGCAGACCTTCCTCCTCCAGGCGTGCGCAGGCCCGGCTGACCGGACCCTTGTCCACCTCGAGTGCTGCCACCAGGTCGGCCATCCGCACCGGTGCCAGTTCCTCGACGTGGTTCAGCAACGCGTACTGGGCCGGTTCCAGGTCCGGGTGTGCCTCGTCGGACAGCGTCCGCTGCAGACCTCGCAGCCGGCGCGCCATCGTGACGAGCTCCCGTTCCAGGTTGTCCAGTGCGTCGTTAGTGTCAGTTGCCACCTCTTCACCCCTTCTTTGCAGTTGCCCCGCAACCATCTTGTCCGGTCCAGGTCAGGACCGCATCCTCACGTTGCGTCCATTGTTGCCCCCGGCAACGCGTTCTAATCTGCCAGAGTTCGGGCGCTCTGCCCAGCCCTTGGGCACGGCTTTGTGGAAAACTCCCCTTCGCACCCCCCGTGCAAACGGCCCGGGCAACCAGGTATGATCCTTCGCGTTGCAGGCGTGCGGGTGTAGTTCAATGGCAGAACATCAGCTTCCCAAGCTGACAGTGCGGGTTCGATTCCCGTCACCCGCTCCATCCCAGGGCTCATGTCCTGACCAGCAGCAAAGGCGCTCCCCGGAATCCGGGAGGCGCCTTTTCGCTTTCGAACCGGCCGCGACACGGCCTATTCGAACATCAACTGACCACCGGGTTTGACCGCTCCCAGAGCGGGTAGCCCCCGGCAACGACCGGTGTTTCGGCCGGGCGGGGCCGTGGTCGGCCGGTGACCCGCGCGGCGGCGAAAATGTCTCCGACAGGGGGCGAGAAGATGACACCGGTGCCGGCCAGGTTGCTCGGCGGATGGCTCGCCGTGGGCGCGTTGCTGACCGCGGGAGTCGCCGGGGGCATCCTGCTGAAGAAGCCTTTTCGGATCGACGCGGCCGGCGACCTTGGCATCGCGTACGCCGTGCTCGGCATCTGGCTGGCCGGCCACCTCGTGCTCGGGATGCTCGTCGTCGCCGACGCGGTCCGGTTGACCCGGCGTGGCGAGCTCGACGCGTTGCAGCGCGGGGCGGATTGCGTGAAGCTCGTCGCGATCCCGTTCTTCCTGCTCAACTTCGTCGCGCTCGCGGGCGCGGTGGTGATCCAGGGTGCGGGTGATCGCGACCGGCTCGGTCTCGACGGGTTCGTGGTGGCGTTGCTGTTCGTCGTACTGACGTATCTGGCGTTGCTGCCGACGTCGGCGTACGGCGTGGGCTGTCTGGTGGTGATGCGTAAGGACGACCGGATCGGTTCGGTGTTCTTCGGCGTCAATGTGACGCTGCATTTCCTGTTCGTCGTCGACGTACTGAGCTCGATCGTCGTGGTCGAGGTGGCCAGGCGATTGCTCGGGACCGCTCGCGCGCCGGGAACGTGGTCGCGAAATCTGATGACCGGCGTGCTCGTCGCGGGCTCGTCGCTGGCGGCGGTCTGGTTGCTGTTCGTCGCGATCTTCTACGGCCTCGATGTCCGTCCGGACTTCATCGCCGAGGGCATTTTCTGGCTCGTGCTCGTCCCGCCGGCGGAGTTCGTACTGCTGGTGGTGATTCCGGTCGTACCGCTGGTGACGTTCCGGACCGCCGTCCGGCTGTTCCTCAGTGGCGACGTCGACACGTTGCGGCGCACGGCGCGGACGGTGAAGCTCGCGCTGATCCCGCTCTTCCTGCAGAACTTCGTGATCTGCGCGGTGATCGTGCTCGGCCTGACGCTGCTGCCGATCGCCGTCACCCGGGGCCTCATCCTGTTCTCCGGCCCGGCCGGGATCGCGTTCGTCGGGGTCTTCACCGCGACCGGTCTGGTCCCGACGGTGATCGGCACCTACCTGATGCTGCTGCCGACGTCGATCTACGGCGTGACGTGCCTGGCGCTGATGATGCGGCAGCGTGCGGTCAGCCCGCGGTACGGCGTGGTCAACACGCTGCTGCATCTCGTCTTCGTCGCCGACATCATCAGTGCGCTGGCCGTGTTCAGTGGCGCGCCGCCTCGCCCCGCCGTGGCGGCCCGATAACAGTCGACGGCCGTCAGACGACGCGGGTGCCGCCGTCGAGGACCAGGTCGATCGCGTTGACGCCGCCGTTGGTGAGCAGGAAGTCGACGCCGCCGACGATCTCGGCCGTCGTCACCGTGCGGCCGATCGGCGTCCGGCCGATGACGTGCGACAACTCGGCGTCCTGCCACTTCGGGCTGTCGCCGATCACGCCGGGGTGCAACGCGTTGACGCGGACCGGCGCGAGCTCGACCGCCAGGGTCCGGGCCAGCGCCGAGACACCGCCGTTGGTCGCGGTGACCATCGTCGAGCCCGGGTACGGCCGGTCCTTCGCCTGACCTCCGAACAGCACCACCGACGCGTCCGGCCGGAACCGGTCGGCCAGCACCCGCACGGTCTCGGTGTACCCGACCAGCTTGACCGTCGCGGCAGCGACCGCGTCGGCGATGTCGAAACCGCTGACCGTGTTGCCGGTCTGCGCGATCGCGGTGATCACCAGGTGGTCGACCGCGCCGATGTCCGCGAGGGCCGCCTCGATCGTCTCCGGCCGCGCGAGGTCGACGGCCAGCCCGCGGGTCCGGCCACCGGCCAGCGCGGCGGCCTCCTCGGCGCGGGCCTTGTCCCGGCTCGTCACGATCACGGAGTCACCGCGGCCGGCGTACTCCTGGGCGATCGCCAACCCGAGTCCACCGCTTCCCCCGACCACCAGTACCTCGGCCACGTGCAGTCCCGCCTCCCACTCGTCGCCGGCTCTGCACGCCGGACATCGATCACCACCAACCGCGCGGGCCACCGATCTGTTCCGCGGGCACTTCTCCCCTCTCCCTCTACTTTGAGCACCGTCCAGTCATCGAACGGGCTTTGAAACGGCTGACCGGTGCACAAGGTCGCCTCGACGGCGACGGGCGGGTCCATCGTGGTCGGCGGGAAATCGGCGGCAAACGGTTGCCGGAAGATAGTTTCGACTGATTGACTCCGCCCGTGAGGTTCTTCCCCTTCGCCCGGGAGTTGCTGTGGAGCTCAGTCGTCGCCGCCTGCTGTCGTTCGTCCCCGCCGCCGCCCTGCTGACCGCGGTCCATCCCGCGCCGGCGTCCGCGGCCGGTTTGTCCGCCGAAGCCGAAGCCGCCGGACCCGAGCAGTTGCTGACCAACCTGGTCGGCATCTTCACCGGGACCGCCGAGTCCAACGCGCGCCCGGAGGTCGCCGCCAAGCTCGCCGCGCTCGACCAGACCGCGCGCACCTGGCTCGCGGCGATGGACCGCGCCGGCGCCGCCGAGGCCTTCGCCGGGCTGCCGCTCGGGACCAGCGACCCGAACCTCAGCGCGTCGTACCAGCACCTCTACGAGATCGCGCTCGCCGTACGGCGTCCCGGCCCGGCCTCCGACCTGCAGGGCAACGCCGCGGTCCGGGCCAAGGTGCTCGACAAGCTGACCTGGCTGCACGCGAACTACTACGGCGACCAGTCGAAGGGGTACTACGGCAACTGGTTCACCTGGGAGATCGGCATCTCCGGCTTCGTCGGCAAGACGCTCGCGCTGCTCGACGCGCCGCGCGACCTGGTCATGACGTACGTCGCCTCGATGGACGCGTACCTGCGCAACGGCACCAACGGCGACGTGAACCTCGACTCGCGCTTCCACACCGGCGCGAACCTGGCCGACATCACCACCAACCGGATCGTCCAGGGCGCGCTGCTCGCCGACGACGCGCGGGTCCGCAAGGCGCTGCAGGACCAGTTCACGGTCTTCGCGACGATCGATCCGTACGACCTGCGGCACGGCGTCACCGACGGGTACTACGCCGACGGGTCGTTCATCCAGCACAGCTCGGTCGCGTACACCGGCTCGTACGGCAAGGGGCTGCTCAGCCGCGTCGTCCAGACCGTCAAGCTGCTCGACGGTACGGCGTACGCGACCAGCGACGACCTCGTGAAGGTGGTGCAGGGCTGGGTCGAGACCGGGTTCGCGCCGCTGATCTTCGAGGGCTGGATGATGGAGATCGTCAAGGGCCGCGCGGTCTCGCGGCCGGGCACCGGGTACGACGACGTCGCGGTGGTGATCGAGGCCGTGGTCGACCTCGCGGACTACGCGTCTGTTGCGGATGCGACGCGGCTGCGGTCGTACGTGAAGTTCACCGCGCGGCCGACGCTCAACCCGAACAGCTTCGTCTCGCCGGTCAGCGTCGCGCGGCTCGCGGAGATCGTCGCGGATCCGTCGATCGTGGCCGCGGACCTGAACCCGGCGGCGTCGTCGGTGGCGTTCAACGCGATGGACAAGACCGTGCACCGGCGGCCGGGCTACGCCTTCGCGCTGGCGCGGAACTCGGAGCGGATCAGCAAGTACGAGTACATGAGCGGCGAGAACCTGCTGCCGTGGTTCCAGGGCGACGGCGCGTACTACCTGTACCTCTCCGGGCAGGACCAGACGCAGGCCTACGGCGTCGACTACTTCACCACCGTGTCGCCGTACGGGCTGGCGGGGGTGACCGCGCCGGTCGAGACCCGGCAGTCGATCCCGGCGCTGTACGGGACGGCGTACTACGACAACCCGACGCACCCGCTGAACTTCACCGCGTCGTCGGAGTCGCAGAACACGTACGTGTACTTCCCGGTCGGCACCAACCGGCACTCCGGTGGCGCTTCCTTGGATGCGTACGGCGCGGTCGGGTGGGTGCAGTCCGACGACTACGCCTACGCGCACCGGGCCGAGCTGCCCGACGATTTCGTTGTCTACCGCAACGCTTCGGCGACGAAGTCGTGGTTCCTGCTGGACGACGAGATCGTCGTACTGGCCGCTGGTGTCGGCGACGCTTCACGGACTTCGACGACAACTGTCGACGCCCGCCCGTCGGTGGGGTCGCCCGCTGTCGAAGGCGTCCTCCGCAACGGCCGCCGCTGGTCAGGCGCGGGCACCGCCGACCTCCGCTGGCTCCACTACTCCAACGGCGCCCAGTCCGTCGGCTACTACTTCCACGCCGGCTCCCGGGCCCGCGTGGGTGTGGATCAAGTCACCCGCAGCCGCCGAGTCATCCGTACGTCGAACCCCGACACCGCGGTCACCCGCAACGTCTTCTCCCTCACCCTCGACCACACCCCCGGCGCTCTCA
The DNA here is from genome assembly GCA_049998015.1 of Kribbella sp. cmx-5-2. GTDB lineage: Bacteria > Actinomycetota > Actinomycetes > Propionibacteriales > Kribbellaceae > Kribbella. The sequence continues at coordinate 254,261 of JAEBEC010000003.1, read as the reverse complement.
GCTCCCACGCCTACTCGCTACTCCCCAACGCCTCCCGCTCCCAGGTCGCCACCCACCGCCCGCCGCGGATCCTCACCAACACCCCACGAGCCCAGGCGATCCAGTCCGGCCCCCTCACGGCCGCCAACACCTTCACGTCCGGCCCGCACCTCCTCCCCGGCCTGATCGTCGACGGCCCCGCCTCGCTCCTCACCCGCACCCAGGGCCGCCGCCTGACCATCGCCGTCTCCGACCCCACCTTCAGCCGCGCATCCATCACCCTCACGATCCCCGCCCGCTGGCTGACCCTCACGGCGACGAACCCCGCCGTCCGCGTCACCCACACGCTCCTCGGCACCCGTCTGACCTTCACCACCCACCACCTCCACGGCGCCACCGTCACCGCCGAGCTGCGCTAGTTGTCCTCACACCCCACACCGTCGTCGTCCGCGTCGAGCCCGTAGATGTCGGACCCGAGTACGTCCACCGGACCCGCGACGTACTCGGGCCCGTTGCCGCTTCCGCCTGCGCAATCGACGTCACTCGCGATCGGCACACAACCGCTGTAGTTGGAGTCGCAACCGCTCTCCTCCTCGACGACAACCGCCTTGGTCCCGATCGAGGTCACCTCGGTGACCGGCTTCCGCGTCACCACCTGCCGGACCAGCCGCTTCCCCACCTGCACGCCGTCAGTGATCGTCACCTCGTACGTGAGCCGCTGTACGCCGGCCCGGCCGCGCTTGGTGACCTCCCGCGTCCCGACCTCGAGCGACGCGTCCTGCTTGGTCACCCGCTTGAACGCGACCGCTCGCGTCACCACCACCAACCGCCGTACCGTCACCGGCTTCTCCACGGTTGTCGCCGGCGGCGCGGTCGGCACTGTCTCCGGCGGCATCGTCGTCGGTGTGCTCGTCGGCTCGGCCGTCAGCGTGCTCGCCGGTGCTCGGCTCACCGCGCCCGCGACGGGCGCGACTTCCTTCTCCCCTTCGATCGCGCAGCCCCCAGCTGCTAGTACCAGCCCCACCACACAACACATCCATCTCCCACCCATCCCCACACCCTCGTCCTGCAGCCCGGACGTCACAAGACCTCGCACCCGGTGGGATGCGAGGTCTTGGCACGGGCTGGATCAGCTGCCGCCGGCTCCTACGAGTTGGCCGTCGAGGGAGAGGATCTGGAGTTTGCCTTGGCCCTTGGGTGGGATGACGACCGCCAGCTGGTGGAGGTAGTCCTGGTGGAGGGTCTGGGTGTACTTCACGTAGCTGCTGAAAGCGGTCGGCGGCCCGCTGGTCCAGTACGCGTTGGAGCCGGGTTCGACGTGTTGGAGGTACTGCTCGGTGAGGGCCAGGAAGACCAGTGCGTGGCCGTCGGCGGTGATGAAGGTGAGGGGGTCGCCGGACGGGCGGAAGGTGTCGGTGGCTGTCGCGATGTAGGGCTTCTTGGCGTCGGCGATCTTGTCCTTCGCGCGCTGGTTGAGCAGCGTGACCGTGCCGGGGGACGGGGTGAAGAGGCTCGCCTTGGGGGACGTCGGGCCGCCGGAGAGGTAGGCGGCGAGGTTGGCTGCCGCTGACTGCGGGAGGCTGGCGAGCTTGCTCATGTCGGTCTTGGTGGGGGCTCGGAGGCCCTCCAGCGGCGGGAGCTTGACGGTGGCGCTCGGGTAGACCGAGTACTTGAGCACCCACGGGTCGCCCGCGGTCGTGCGCTCCCAGACGCCGAGCTGCTTGCTGTCGGGGCTGGTCGAGACGCCGGACGCGACGACGAAGCGCATCGGGTACGACCCGTACTGCGGCGCGCCGACCACCGGCTCGGTGTACGTGAACGGCTTGACCTTGTCCTTGCCGGCCTCGTCGGTCTTCCGGCCGATCTGGTACCCGGCGCGGGTCATCGCGAGCGTCGGATCGGCCTCGATCGCCTCGGACAGCTTGGGGTCACGGGCCTGGTTGGCCTGGTTGTTCAGCGCGTTGTACTTCTGGACGACGGCCAGCCCGTCCGCCACCGTCACAGCCGCCCGGGTCGCCGGCCCGCTGCTGGTGTTCTCCTGCGGTACGGCGACGCAACCCGTTGCCGTCAGCAACATGATGCCACCGGTCAGCGCCGACGCCACCCGCTTCACCTTCGGCGGCGAGTACGCCGGCGCCTGGTACTGCGGCGGCATCCCCGGCACGGGCGCCGGCCGCGGCGCGGGCTCCTCCTCGGGCTCCTCGGCCGGCTCGGGGCGGGGCGCGGGCGCGCCCGGCTGCGGCGAAGCCGGAGCGGGAACCGGCGGCGCGGGTGCGGGCGCGGGCGGGCTCACCGGCGCCGCCGCGCCCGGGCGACTCGGTACCGTCGGTACGACGTACGGCATCGTCTCGTGCTGCGTCTCCGGCGTACCGACCTCCGGCCGGCGCCGACGCGGCATCACCATCCAGATCCCCAGGAACAGCAAGATCAGCCCAACCCCCAGCACCACCAAGCAGATCCCGAACAGCCCCTTGAGCTCCGCCCCGAACGTGACCGTGGCATCCACCCCCGGCGTGCCGTCGGCGTTCATCACGACCACGTCGTACGCGCCGTCCTGCGTCTCCCACGCGGCGGACTGCTTCCCGGCACCGCCGGCGTCGGCGACCCACCAGTCCAGCCCGGTCGGCGGGTTGAGCCGCTCGGCGCCACCCTTCATCTCCTGCGTCCCGAACTCCGACGGCAGGTCGAAGCGCACGACCCGCGTGTACGCCGCACCGCCCAGGTAGCTGCTGACGTCCAGGTCGTGGCCGACTCCAACGAACACCGGCCGCGGGCCAGACGCCGTCACGTGCAGCGTGAAGCCGTGCCGGTCGAGCAGGTCGGGCGCCGTGGCGACGGCGAGGCCGCGGCTGGACAGCTGCTGCTCACCGGTCTCGACGGTGCTGTCCGGGCCGACCAGCCAGAACGCGGAGGCGGCCCCGGCGAGCGTGACCACCACCCCCGCCAGGACGAGTGGCAGACCAAGGGCGGTGCGGGCGAAGCGGCGCATGAATGGGGCTCCCGTTGACGACTTGTCAGGTCCAGGGCGGAGGACCGACCGGCACAGACCCTAACCACAGGCAGAGGTCGGCCGTCGTTCACCAATAACTGATCGGGCAGCGATCTGTTACTGTCTCGCGAGTTAGTGAACGACCATTTATAAACTACGGAGAGGGTACGCCGTGGCCCGCCCACGCCTGATCGACGACGACGCGATCCTCGACGCGACACGCGTCGTACTGGCCGAACGGGGTCCGGTGAAGCTCACCCTGGCCGCCGTCGGCGCGCGGGTCGGCCTGGCGGCGCCGACGCTCATCCAGCGCTTCGGGTCCAAGCGCGGGCTGCTGCTCGCCTCCGCGGCGCGATCCCCGCGGATGGTTCTCCAGGCGGCCGCGGAAGCCGAGGCGCGCAACACCTCCCCGATGGCCGCGCTGCGCGAGTTCGCCCTGTCGAGCGTCGCCCACATCGAGCGACGCGAGCAGCTCGGCAACGGACTGGGCTTCGTCCAGCTAGACGTCGCCGATCCCGAGTTCCGCGAGCACGCGCTGGCGCACTCGGCCGCGATCGTCGACACCACCGCGCGGCTGCTCCGCGCCGCCCAGGCGGCCGGCGAGCTGCGCCCTTCGGCGGACGTGAACGCGTTGGCACGCCTGACCCTGGTCTGCTTCAACGGCGCTCTACAGGTCTGGGCCGTGAACGGCTGGGGCTCACTGACCGATTTCCTGCGCGACCAACTCGACCTGCTGCTCACGCCGTACTTGATCGAGGAGTGACACGCCCCTGCGCGCAGGCGGACCTGCTCGAACTGGCCGTGCCGGTTGCCCCGGTACTGGTGACACGCTGACCCCATGCCCGTACGCCGCCTGACACCGTCCGACTGGCCCGACCTCTGGCCGCTGCTCCAGGGCTTCGGGACTCCCCTGCCCGAGCAGGAGGCGCAGGCCGTGTACGGCGAACTGCTCGTCGATCCGCGCTGGGCGATCTTCGGCGCTGTCTCCGGGGAGCGGGTCGTCGGGTACGCGGCGGCACAGAACCACGGCCCGCATCTGCGCGCCGGACGGCGACATCAGGGGCGGTTGCACGACCTGTACGTCGACCCGGCGGTGCGTCGTACGGGGGTCGGTCGGGAACTGGTCGCGGCGGTGGTGGAGTGGGCCGCAGACGAGGTGCGCTGGCTGGAGTGGCAGGCGCACCACGAGCGGGCGGCGCCGTTCTACGAGCGGCTGGGATATCGGGGAGCGGCTTGCCCGCAGCCGGAGTACCCGACGTTCGAGATCGACTTCGGTTAGAGGCGGTTCGGCATGACGAGGGTGGTGAAGGTGCCCTGGTCGGCGGAGCGGATGACGACCGGCCGGTCGGGAGCGTGGATCTCGAGCAGTACGTCGGGGCCGACGCCCGTCGCGAGTGCTTCGGCCAGCAGGCGCGTGGTGAAGGCGATGCGGAGCGGGGTGCCGGTCACGATCGCGTCGAGCTTTTGATTGCCGATCGCAACCGAATCGGCTTCGATGCTTAGAGCAACCACTTCGTCGGTGCCGAGGAGGTCGGCGAGGGCGGCCCGGTCGACCATCACGCGGCAGGCCGGTGGTTCCAGACCGTCCAGGATCACTTGGTAGTCGGGGTACTCGGCGTCCATCGACGCAAGGGTTCTGGTCTCACCGGCGGCGGCGAGCACGAGGTCGCCCCCGGCCTGCAGGTGGACCGTGTCCGCGGCGGTCAACCAGCGCGTCAACCCGGTCAACGCCGGCGCGGGGATCAGGATCGCGCCGGGGGTGCCGTCGAAGGACTGTGGATGCAGTTTGCGGACAGCAAGCCGATACCTGTCGGTGGCGACGAGGGTGACTTCGGTTTCGCTCAGTTCGATCCGCACACAACTCAGCGCGGGGAGTGGTTCAGACTCAGCGGCCGACGGAGTGACCTGGCGGATCGCGCTGGCGAGCTCCGGGCCGCCGAGGGTGACCTGGGGCGACTTGGTGGTCGTGCTGGAGAGGCCGGCGAGGATCCGGTGGGCTGCCTGCCGAGTGCTGACCGCCTTCTGTTCGACCGTCCTCAGATGCGCCTCGACCACCGCGGCCGCGGTGCTCGGCTCGCCGTCGAGCACCCGTCGTACCTCAGGAAGCGGCAGGTCGATCTCCCGTAGATCCCGCAACAACCGAGCGCGTGGCTCCTGGTCGGGCGCGTAGTACCGATAGCCGTTGCCCTCGTCGACCACGGCCGGGCGCAGTACGCCGCAGTCGTCATAGAAGCGCAGCGCGCTGGGCGTCAGCCCCACCCTCCGCGCGAACGCGCTGATGCTCACCAGGTCGTCCACCACGCCCCGATCCAACACCTTCCACCCACTCGAAGGTCAACCGCCAAGCGCTCGCGAGCGGGTGTTCGGCCGCCGCGTACGACGCAAGCACCATCCAGCGGCGCTGGACCAGTCGGACTCCCACCACTCACCAACCTCCGAACCCGCCCGACGCTCAGGCTGCCGCAGGCGGGCCGGACGGCTCCTCGGCCGACTTGGTGAGTGCTGGAGGTCCGCCGCAGCGCGGAAGTCGCCCCGGGGAACCGACCGATACCACCGTCCAACCGCTCGCTACGCCCATTTCCAGGGCTTCGCGGGCGGGGCGGCGTTCGTCTCATCCGGCTTGGACGGTGCTGGACGTCGGCGGCAAACGCTGAAGCCGGACCACGGCCGCCCGTCGAGCCTGCACAAGTGAGAACGCGTGACTGCCGGGCGCGGGTGCAGGCGCACGCCTCAGAAGTGGGAGCTCGCGACGCGCGAGGGCGGGGGCCCGGAACGGCGGGCGCGGCCTCAGTCAGAGCACAGACGACGCGCGAGGCGGGAATCGGACGGCGGTGGCTGGGCTGCGTGGGGACAATGAAGGTGTGTCGAGGCTTTTCGTGGTGACTGGTGCGCCGGGAGCGGGCAAGTCCACCGTCGTGCCTGAGCTGCTGCGGCTGAACGCCGGCGGACTGGTCGTGATGGACATGGACGAACTGCTCGACGACGGCAAGCTCCTCGGGATCACGATCGCCGACCGGGCCGCGGCCGCCGAGTGGCCGGCGTACAACCTGCTCTGGCTGCGCATCACCGAGCTCGTACGCCGCTCAGGCGTCCCCGTCCTCCTGCTCGGCCCGCTCACCCCGAGCGAGCTGCCGGAAGGCCGCTGGCTGCACCTGGACTGCCCGGATGCCGTACGCCGTACCCGCCTGACCGCCCGCGGCTGGTCGACGGAAGAGATCGAGGACGCGATCGACGACGCGGCCGAGCTCCGCAAGCTCGTCCCGCGCTCGGTCCAGGGCGAGGGCACCCCGGAGGACTCGGCGCGTGAGATCCTCACCTGGACCAAGGAGTAGCTCGAGTGGGTCGCCGCGTACTCGGCGAACCCCTGGTCCCGTTCCATCCGGCCTCCTCGCCGTTCCCTGCCGACACCCACCTCAGAGCGCGCTGCCGACGGAAAGGTTGGAACCTGGATCGGTCAGTTGCCGAACCAGTCCTGGAGGATCTTCGTGTACGCCGGGCTGATGCCCTCGCGGGTGCGGTCGGGGGTGCCGGGCCAGTGGCCGGCGTTCGGGACCAGGGCGTGCTCGACCCGGTCGTTGCCGGAGGTGGCGGCGGCTCGGCGCCAGACCTCGAGGGTCTCGGGGACCGGGAGGTTCGCCTCGTCGGCGCCGTGGATGAGAAGGGTCGGGCAGCGGACCGTCGCGTAGAGGGGTTCGGAGTCGAAGTCGAGCTCGTGCCAGGTGGGTAGGTCCTCGCCGAGGTCGTCTGCCGTCAGGCCGACCAGGCCGAACCACGGCTCGTCGGCGTACTGCTCGAGCAGGTCGATCACGTGTCGCCGGTCAGCGTTGCCGCGGAGGAGGTCGGCCACCGCGTCACGAATCCTGACGGCATGCCCCACCGCCTCCTCGTCGTACCCAGCCCGCCGAACCGCCTCGGCCGTCGCGTGCCGCATCTGCTCGGCCGGGCTCACGCCGGAGCATCCGAGCAGCACCAGGTACGCCGCCTCCCGCTGCTGAGCCGCCAGCGCCGCGATCCAGGTCCCCTGACTGACGCCCCAGAAGCCGATCGGCACGTCGTACAGGTCCCGCAGTACGTCGTACGCCGCCACTGCTCCTGCTGCTTGCACGTCGAACGGAATGTCCACGTCGTCGTGCGGCCAAGGCGCCCGCTCGAAACTCAACACGGCGATCCCCAGCGGAGCCACCGTCGCCGCCAGATGCTCGAAGATCACCTGCCGGTACGACGAACTGCTCGACCCGTGCAGGGCGACGGCCCCACCCCGCACCACCCCGTCACCAGGCACGGTCAACAGCCCAGCCCGACCATCAACCACGACCTCTGAGGAGGAGATGTCCATGCGCCGGATGATCACACGCCCGGAAGGTCACCCGCGTGCAGGTGGGTGGGTGAGGTGGGCGGCCCGCCCCTAGCTGCTCGGCGCTTCGCACCTGCAGTCAGCTGGTGCCGCCTTCGATGCGGAGGGCGGTGGGGAAGGTTGCGGGTGGCGTCTGAGGCAGGCCGCCTCGGCCCGGTGTGATCGAGCCCAGGACCGACGCGTGCCGGGCGCCCGTGCAGCTGGGGACGGTGCCTGGCAGGCCGTGGAGGGTGAGGAAGCCCAGGACGGCGAACGCGTAGGCCTCCTTCGCCGCGGACGGAAGGCCCAGGTCGTCGGTGTTGAGGAGGGGGATGTCGCCGAGCTCCCAGCCGAGGCGGTGCATGAGGGCTGGGTTGCGGATGCCGCCGCCGGCGGCGATGACCTCGGTGCCGCCGTGGGACTTGACGGCGTCGGCGACGGTGCGGGCGGTCAGGGCCGTCACCGTGGCGACCAGGTCGTCGGGGGCGATCTCGGGGAGGCCCTGCATGCGGTCGGCGAGGTAGGCGAGGTGGAAGAGCTCCTTGCCGGTGCTCTTGGGTGCCGGCCGCGCGTAGTACGGCTCGGACAGCAGGCGGTCGAAGAGTTCGGGGTGGATCCGGCCGCGGCCGGCCATCATGCCGTCGGCGTCGAAGGTGAGGCGGCCGGCGGTGAGTTCGCCGACGACGGCGTCGATCAGGGCGTTGGCGGGGCCGGTGTCGAAGGCGACGGGATCACCATCAGGCGGTACGACGGTGATGTTCGCGATCCCGCCCAGGTTCAGCGCGACCGGCGTACCGCCTCGTCCGCGCAGCCACAGCACGTCGAACAGGCTGACCAACGGCGCCCCCTGCCCACCGGTCGCGACATCCCGCGACCGCAGGTCCGACACGACCGTCGTCCCGGTCGCCTCCGCGATCCACGCCGGCTGGCCGATCTGCAGCGTCCCGCGCACCACCCCGGAATCGACCCAGTGGAACACCGTCTGCCCGTGCGACACGATCAGATCCGCGGCACCGCCACACAGTTGCTCGACAGCCTGCGCGGCGACCTCCGCGAACGCTTGCCCGACCCCCGTGTCCAGCTCCGTCACCGCAGCGAGCGAAGTACTTGCTGGAGGCAACGCTGCAGCCAACGCAGCACGCAACGACGAGGAGTACGGCCGGCTCAGCATCCCGAGCGGCTGCAGCACCAACTCGTCGCCCTCGAAACGCAGTTCGGCCGCCGCCGCGTCGATCGCGTCGTACGACGTCCCGGACATCAACCCGATAACCCGCATGTCAGTCCCGAAGCTCCCGCTTGTGATCGTCGCCGCGCAGCGTCAGCAGCGCGACCACACTGATCGCGCATGTCACCATCACATACCACGCGGGGATGTCGATGTTCTTGGTCCGCTTGATCAGCTCGGTGATGATCAGCCCGGCCGACCCGGAGAACACCGCGTTCGACAGCGAGTACGCCAGCCCCAGCCCGGTGTACCGCGCCCGCGTCGTGAACATCTCCGACAGCATCGCCGGCCCCGGCCCAGCCATCAATCCGACCACGAGCCCGGCGACGAACACCGCGATCCCCTTGGCCGCGTTCGAGGACTCCTTGTCCTGCAACAGATTCATCAACGGCAGCGCCAGTACGACGACCAGCGCGGCCCCCGTCACCATCACCGGCCGCCGGCCGACCTTGTCGCTGATCCACCCCGCCGGCATGATCGACACCGCGAACCCGAGATTCGCCAGCACCGTCGCCACCAACGCCTGCTGGAACGTCGCGTTCAGCGTCGACTGCAGGTACGACGGCATCACCACCAGGAACGTGTACCCGGCGGCCGACCACCCCATCAGCCGACCGATGCCCAGGGCAATCGCTTTCGCGACCTCGCGCTTCCCCGCGGGTTCGACCGAGGAAGACGACTGCACCCGCGCGAAGTTCGGCGTCTCCTCCAGCCGCAGCCGCAGGAACAACGCCACCAGCCCCAACGGCAGCGCCAGCAGGAACGGCACCCGCCAACCCCAGTCGTGCAGGGCCTCGGTGCTCAGCGCGGTCGCCAGGATCGCCGCCAGCCCCGCCCCGACCAGCAGCCCGAGCGCGACGGTCAGCGACTGCCAAGCGCCGTACAGACCGCGCTTGTTCCGCGGAGCGAACTCGGTCATGATCGCGACCGCGCCGCCGAACTCACCACCGGCCGACAATCCCTGCAGGGCCCGTACGAGCGTGAGCAACCACGGCGCCGCCGCCCCGATCGTCGCGTACGTCGGCAGTAGACCGATCAGCGTGGTCGACAACGTCATCAGCAGCAGGACGAGGATCAGCGTCGGCCGCCGCCCGATCCGGTCACCGACGCGACCGAAGATCGCGGCCCCGATCGGCCGGAAGAAGAACGCCAGCGCGAACGACGCGTAGGTCTTGATCAGACTCTCGGCGTCGCTGGTCGAGGTGCTGCTGAAGAAGTTCGCCGCGATCACCGTGGCGAAGAAGCCGTACGCACCGAACTCGTACCACTCGACGAAGTTGCCGACCGTCCCGGCCACCAGCGACCGGCGGCGCTGCCGTAGGTCGATCGTCCCTGCAGAGCTGCTCATCGGGTCCTCTCCCCGCTCGCCCCCGGTAACTTTCCTCCCACTGACACCACCATCTTGGTCCACAATTTCCCAAATCGCGAGTCCGGCCCAGCCGCCGATCACCGCGCGTATCCGAACCTTGACACAGCTCGCACGGGACCCGATGATCGGGGAGCTATACCGGTTTATCTCCCTCCGTTCCCGCCCTGAAAGAGGTAGAGATGAAGGAACAGCTCATGCGCCGCCGGGCCCTGCTGTCGGCGGCCGCCGTCGCCGGCGCGGCCGTCGCGACCGGCGTCCCGCTGACCGCGTCGGCGGCCGAGTGCAGGCCGCGCGCGAAGAACGGCCCGATCTCGGTCGCGTACGTCGAGGTCAACAACAACAGCATGGTGAACGTCGGCAAGTACACGCTCGCCAACGGCGGCGCCCAGGTCTTCGACCTCGCGGTGATCTTCGCGGCGAACATCAACTACGACGGCTCGAAGGCGTACCTGCACTTCAACGAGAACGTCCAGCGCGTGCTCGACAACGTCGCCACCGAGGTCAGGCCCCTGCAGCAGAAGGGGATCAAGGTCCTGCTGTCGATCCTCGGCAACCACCAGGGCGCCGGCTTCGCCAACTTCCCGTCGCAGGCCGCCGCGAGCGCCTTCGCCCAGCAGTTGGCCGACGCGGTCAACCGGTACGGACTGGACGGCATCGACTTCGACGACGAGTACGCCGACTACGGCGTCAACGGCACTCCGCAGCCGAACGCCAGCTCGTTCGTCTACCTGGTCCAGGCCCTGCGCCAGAAGCTGCCGAACAAGCTGATCACCCTGTACGACATCGGCCCGGCCGCGGCCCGCCTGAGCTACAACGGCCAGAGCGTGGCCGAGACCTTCAACTACGCCTGGAACCCGTACTACGGGACCTGGTCGGTGCCGCGCGGCCCGAGCGCGAAGTCCAAGCTCTCCCCCGCGGCGGTCCAGATCAACGTCTCGTCGAACGCGGCGAGTCTGGCCACCCGGACCAAGAACGAGGGCTACGGCGTCTTCCTCACCTACGACCTCGGCGCCGGCAACGCGAGCAGCTACATCTCCGGTTTCACCAACCCGCTCTACGGCAGCAACACCGTCTACACGCCGTAGGCCCACCGCCTGACGCGGGAGCTGAAGGGGCGGTCCTGCTGGCCCTTCAGCTCCCCGCAAGCGTCATCGGGAACGACTGGATCTAGCGACCGTCGCTCCGGGCACCGTCACTACGGCCGCCCTTCTCGCGGATGTTCTTGGCCGCCTTCGCCGCCGTCGCGTCACCCTTCGCCGCCCGCTCGTCGAGCTTGGGCAGCACGTTGTTGTGAGCGTTCTGCAGCTCGATCGCCTTGTCGCCCGCCCGGTCGTCCCGCGATCCCGCCTCGGGCTTGTTGTTGCCCAGCCACTTGCTGATCCCCATGCTGCCTCCTCGGAGAACGAGGCCGCACACACGGCCTCGGGTTGACTTCCGCAGCATCGTAAATTCATCCGAGGTCCACCCCGGGCCGCTCCGGATCCGTGACCGGCCTCTCACCGCATTACGCCCGGACGCTTTGCCTTCGTTACCGACGGGTATATACTCGAAGTTACTCGTGAGTATCGCCGTACGGGACAACGTCAGCAACCAGGCAGGGGCAGCCACGTGAGCCACTACAAGTCGAATCTGCGGGACATCGAGTTCAACCTGCTCGAGGTGCTCGGGCGTGACCAGGTGCTCGGGCAGGGCCCGTACGCCGACATGGACGTCGACACCGCCCGGGACGTGCTGGCGCAGGTCGACCGGCTGGCCAAGAACGAGCTGGCCGCGTCCTTCGAGGACTCCGACCGCAACCCGCCGGTCTACGACCCCGCGGCCCACGAGGTCCGGATGCCGGAGTCGTTCACCAAGAGCTTCCACGCCTACATGGACGCGGAGTGGTGGCGCCTCGAGCTCCCGCCGGAGCTCGGCGGCCAGCCGACCCCGCCCTCGCTGCGCTGGGCCGCGGCCGAGATGGTCCTCGGCGCGAACCCCGCCGTCCACATCTACGCGGCCGGGCCGAACTTCGCGCACGTGCTGTGGCGCAACGGCACCGACCGGGACAAGAAGATCGCGCAGCACATGATCGACCGCGGCTGGGGCGCGACGATGGTGCTGACCGAGCCGGACGCCGGTTCCGACGTCGGCGCCGGGCGGTCCAAGGCGACGCTGCAGGACGACGGCACCTGGCACATCGAGGGCGTCAAGCGGTTCATCACCTCGGGCGAGCACGACATGACCGAGAACATCGTGCACCTGGTGCTGGCCCGCCCGCAGGGCGTGGACGGCGTCGGCGGTCCGGGGACGAAGGGGCTGAGCCTGTTCGTCGTACCGAAGTACGACTTCGACCTGGAGACCGGCGAGCTGACCGGGGAGCGCAACGGCGCCTTCGTGACCAACGTCGAGAAGAAGATGGGCATCAAGGTCTCCACCACCTGCGAGATCACCTTCGGCGAGACGGTCCCGGCCAAGGGCTACCTGCTCGGCGAGGTGCACAACGGCATCGCGCAGATGTTCCAGGTCATCGAGTACGCGCGGATGATGGTCGGCACCAAGGCCATCGCGACGCTGTCGACCGGCTACCTGAACGCGCTCGACTACGCCAAGGAGCGGGTGCAGGGCGCCGACCTGACCAACGCCGCGAAGACCGCGCCGCGGGTCACGATCACCCACCACCCCGACGTACGGCGCTCGCTGCTCACGCAGAAGTCGTACGCCGAGGCGCTGCGCGCGCTGGTGCTGTTCACGGCGACGTACCAGGACCGCGCCGAGCAGGCCCGGTACGCCGGGGAGCACGACGAGCTGGCCGAGCGGGTCAACGACCTGCTGCTGCCGCTGGTCAAGGGCTACGGCTCGGAGAAGTCGTGGACGCTGCTCGGCACCGAGTCGCTGCAGACCTTCGGCGGCTCCGGCTTCCTGCAGGACTACCCGATCGAGCAGTACGTCCGCGACGCCAAGATCGACACCCTGTACGAGGGCACCACGGCGATCCAGGGCCAGGACCTGTTCTTCCGCAAGATCATCAAGGACCAGGGCCAGGCGCTCGGTCACCTGGCCGAGCAGATCCAGGCCTTCGTCGCCTCCGAGGCCGGCAACGGCCGCCTGAAGGAGGAGCGCGGCCTGCTCGCCAAGGGCCTCGAGGACACCAACAAGATCCTCGGCGTGATGGGTCAGGCGCTGATGGCCAGCAACCCGCAGGCCGAGAACGGCGACCCGCGCAACATCTACAAGGTCGGCCTGAACACCTCGCGGCTGCTCTACGTGCTCGGCGACGTGGTCTGCTCCTGGCTGATGCTGCGGCAGGCCGAGGTCGCGCTCGAGCGCCTCGGCGGCGAGCTGTCGCCGGCCGACCAGGACTTCTACACCGGCAAGGTCGCCGCCGCGCAGTGGTTCGTCCGCTCCACGATGCCGACCGTGCGCGCCGAGCGGATCAAGGCCGAGCTGACCGACCTCGACGTGATGGACCTCCCCGAGTCCGCTTTCTGAGTTGCCCCCGGCCGACGTCCTCCGCGGGTACCCCTCCCCGCGGAGGACGTCGATCTTTCCCCTCGGGGCAGATCTCGATCTGGCCTGGTGACCACCGCCCTGCTGTAGCAACGTTTTCGCCCTGAGTGACTGGCGTCCCTGGCTCGGTCTCCCCTGTCCGAGCCAGGGCCGTCGCCTCACGGAACCGGAAGCCACCGGTTCACGTCAGTGCAGGCGTGAAGACATCCCGTCGTCGTAAGGTGAGCGCGATGTCCGCCCGTCTCCGCGCCCTGGCCGCGCTGCTCGCCGTCCTGGCGTTCGTTCCGGCCGGTACGGCGCACGCCGCCCCGCCCGACCTCTCGGACCAGATCGCCGCCTCCTGGCGTACGGACCGGGTCTTCGTCGACCCCGCGATGCGACCGGGCTTCCCGAAAGCCGAGCTGGACCGGATCCGGGCCGCCTCGGCGGCCTCCGGCCTTCCGGTGTACGTCGCGCTGCTGCCGCGGACGCCGGCGGTGCGCAAGACCTACTTCGACCTGCCGACGCTGCTCCAGGCGCGGGTCGGTCAACCGGGCCTCTACATGGTCTGGACCGTCTCGAACGACTACTGGAGTGGCAGTCAGGAGCTGTTCCGGCCGGCGGGGCTGAGGGGCCGCGACCTGACCAGCGTGCAGCTGGACGACAAGCAGGACAACGACATCGTCAACACCCGCCCGGCGCCGAAGATCGTCCGCACGATCCAGCAGGCCGCCACGGCGTACGACGGCCGCGCGCTGCCGGAGATCCCGAAGAGCGATCTGGAGGAGCCTTACGTGCCGCGGAAGGGCCTGTCGACCACCGACAAGGAAGACCGGTCGGTCTTCGTCGGGATGGGGATCGGCGGTCTGATCGGCTTCCTGCTCGTGCTGATCCTGGTGCTGCGCAGCCGCGGGAAGGCCGCGCGGTCCACCAGCAAGGCCAAGCCGAAGCCCGGTCGGCCGCGCGGGATCTCGGCCAAGCAGTCCTTGCCGGCCGCGGAGATCACCCTGCGCAGCGTCCGTACCCAGGCCAACCGCTGGATCTCCAAGGCCGACCGCACGCTGAAGAACCTGGAGAAGCGGCAGGAGCTGACCCGCGTGCAGCTCGACCAGCGCGACGACGCCCGGCTCCGGCTGGACGCTGCCCGGACCCTGCGCAAGGCCGAGCCGGACGACCTGCTCGCCCTGGGCGGCGCGTTCACGCTCGCCCGGCAGGCGCACCAGGTGGCCAGCGGCAACGACCTGCTGCGGCCGTGCTTCTTCGACCCGACCCACCCGTCCGGGACCAGTACGGCGGTCTGGTCGGACGACACCGAGGTTCCCGCCTGCCGGACCTGCGCGCAGACGGTCAGCCGCGGCGAGACGCCGTACGGGCTGCGCGTGACGCCGAAGGCAGGGCTGCTCGGCGGTGCTCGCGCGGCGGAGCCGTACTGGACGCTCGACCCCGAGAACCCGATGGTCGCGACCGGCTTCGGCGCGCTGTCCGACGACCTCGCCGAGCGGGTCGAGCGGGTCTACGGAGGTGTCCGATGACGCGCGGCCGACGAGGGCTGCACGCGCGCCGGGCGGCCTTCCTGTTGCTCGCGATCGCGGCGCTGGCCGTCGGTCTACCGGCGAGCGCGTGGAGCGTCCCGGCCGACCCGCGCGTCAGCGCGGCCGTGGCCGCCTGGAAGGAACAGCCGGTGTACGTCGACCCGCAGTACGCGGAGGAGGTCGACACGGCGCAGGTCGAGGCGATCCGCGCCCGGATCGCCACGGCGCCGGTGCCGATCTTCGTGGCCGTGCTGCCGACCGGCGCCTGGTTCCAGGAGAAGGGCGACACCGCGCTGCTGGCCGGCTGGCTGGCGGCCGCGAACGGCAAACCCGGGATGTACCTGGTGGTCGACGACAGCATCACGTTCGGGGTCGACCACCTGGTCAAGGCGTCCGGACCGGGACGCGTCTACGGGTCGTCGTCCAAGGACGCAGCGGGGCAGATCAACGAGTACGTGGACGGCATCAGACTGAGCGACCGGTACGAGGCCGAGCCGGCCCGGACGACCGTGCGGCCGCCGCGCGAGGCCCGGGACCCGGAGCCCGAGCCGTTCACCGCGGGCAAGGCGATCTCGAACGGGCTGGGCGGCGTCATGCTCGGGCTCCTGGGCGGATCGATGCTGGCCGGACTGGTACTGGGAATGGCGGCTCTGGTCGCCCGACGAGGTGGAGGACGGTCGTGAAGGCCAGGTACGTGTTGACGGCAGTCGTGGCGGTGGTGCTCTCGCTGGCCGCCGTACCGGCTGGAGCCCGAACGACTCAGACACCGGCCGAGCGGGCGCGTGAGATCGCGACCGCGCTGACCAAGGACCCGCTGTACGTCGACCCGGCGTACAAGACCGGTCTGCCGGAGAGCCTGCGGACCGACCTCCGGACGAAGGCCGCGGCGCTCGGCTTCGCGACGTACACGATCGTCCTGCCGCTGACGCCGAGCGACGTGTTCCAGGGCAAGGAGTCCAACGTCCTCACGCTGGTGATGGACGCGTTGAAGAAGCCCGGCCTGTACGTCGTGGTCGACGGCAGCCAGCGGTTCCCCTGGTACAAGGCGCAGGACCTCCCGCAGTTCAGCGAGGACAACGACCAGCTGAGCAACGCGCGCGAGCACGCGCTCGACGACACCGGGTACGACGCCGGGCCGACCGAGACGGTCGCGAGGTTCTACGAACTGCTGGCCGGGCCGGCCCTTGGCCCGGTCGACAAGAAGCCGGCCAAGCCGCCGGTGTCGCGGCCACAGAGCGACGATTCCGGGGATTCCGAGGACTCCAACGGGGCGACGGTCTTTCTGATCGTGATGGGGTCGATCGCCGCGCTGGTGGTGCTCGGGCTGGTCATCGGATTCCGTGGCCGGGGCGGCCCGCGACGGCGGGAGAAGGCGTTCAGCATTCCGCCGCACGTCGCGCAGACCGTTGCCGCCGAGCGGCGTCGGCGGTTGACCCGGGAGACGACGGCCGAGCTGACCACGCTCGGGTCGGAGCTCGCCGCGCTGCCGTCGACGGCTGGGCTGGGGCTGGCGCACCAGCAGGCTGCGCTGGACGCGCATCACGCGGCGGGGAAGGTGCTGGACTCGTCGCAGGATCTGGTGGATCTGGTCGGCGCGATGGTGCTGCTCGACCAGGCTCGGCGGGAGTACGACCAGGCGGTGGCGATCTCCGAGGACCGCAAGGTGATCGTCGTACCGGGGTTGTGTGCGTTCAATCCGTTGCACGGAAGGGCTTCTGGGCGGTTGACCCAGGTCGAGAGCGACGGTACGACGGTGGCGCTGCCGTTGTGCGCGGAGTGCCGGCGGGCGTTGAAGTCCGGTACGGCGCCGAAGTCGCTGCCCGGTGAGGACGGGCCGTACTGGCACGGCGACGACCTGTGGGCGCGGACGTTCTTCGGGAACCTGACCGACGATCTGCCGGCCGCGGTGATGCGGGGTCAGCACTAGGGCGTGTCTCCCAGTTCTCGCCGTAGCGAGCAGGTGCTCGGTGCGGTAGCTCGGAGTGCTGGCGTGAAGCCCTCGATGTTTTTCCATCGTGGGCTTTGCGCCAGTGCTCCGAGGTGCCGTGCCGAGTGCCGCGCAGTAGGCGAGAACTGGGAGACACGCCCTAGGTCCTGAGGTTCCCCTGAGGGGGTGTTCAGGGGTTGGTAGGGGTTGGCGCCTGATCCTGCGGGCCGTCGTACGGACCTACTGTCGACACGACGGTTCGGGGCGGGACGAGGATTGGACGGACGATGGCTGAGCTCAAGCAGGTCGGTGCCTTGCTGCTGGTGACCGGGATCGGCCTGGCCGTCTGGACGTGGGGTGACCGGCAGGCCGACGACACCCACCAGGTGAGCGAGCGGATCGCCACGGTCCAGCTGGACGCGCCGAACTCCGACATCACCGTGAAGGTCGGCGACGGGTCGGAGACGACCGTGCAGGTGAAGCGCAACTACTGGCTGCTGAAGCGCGACGACGGGTTCTCGGTCGACGGGGACAAGCTGAAGCTCGACGGCGACTGCGGCTGGCAGTGCCGGGCCGACTACGTCGTGACCGTGCCGCGCGGTACGAAGGTGACCGGCGAGAACGGCAGTGGCGATCTCCAGCTGAGTGGGACCGGCGCGGTCGACCTGAAGTCGCGCTCGGGCGAGGTCGAGCTGTCGGACGTCACCGGTGACGTGAAGCTGGACCTGACGTCGGGGGACGTGAAGGTGGACCGGCTGAGCGGGCGGTTCGACGTACAGTCCACGTCGGGTGACATCGAGGCGCGCGGGCTCGAGGGCGGCGCGGTGAACGTGCGGACGACGTCGGGTGACCTGACGCTCGACCTGGACGAGGCGAACGACGTGATCGCGGACGTGACGAGCGGCGACATCGAGGTGAACGCGCCGAGCGGGGCGTACCGGGTGGAGACCGACACCCGCTCCGGCGAGGTCGAGAACGGCCTCGGCGACGCGCTCCAGGCCGACCACACGATCCGCGCGACGACGGTCTCCGGGGACGTCGAACTCACCGCCCACGGGTCCTGACGTTTGCCGCCGGGTACCTGGCCTTCGCAAGTGGCGTGATCGACACCCTTCGTTGATGGATTCCGGCTTCGGGCCGGAGTAACTTCGAAGGTGTCGAACGACTTCACGAGGAGGCTCGGATGAGCATCGGTGTGGGGATCTTCCTGATGGTGGTGGGCGCGATCCTCGCGTTCGCTGTCCGCGACTCCTGGGACGCGGTCGACCTGACCGTCGTCGGTTACATCTTCCTGCTCGCCGGAGCACTCGGCATCGTGCTGAGCTTCTACATCACCAACCGCCGCCGGCGCGTGCCCAACGAGTCCCTCGACCCCGCGGTCGAGGAGGAGTACCGAGTCGTCGAGGAACACCACCGCGACGTCAAGGAGTAGTACTCCTCGCGGACCGGCCGGTCGTCTGACGCTCAGGTGGGCGCCACCCGACCGGCCGTTCGCGTTCAGTTCTCAGTTGCCGCCGGAAAGAACCAGCTCGAGTCTGTTCGGACCGTCAGCGGTGACCACTACCGGCACGCCCCAGTCCTGCCGGTGCATGTGGCAGGCGGGGAACTCGACGGCTTCCGAGTCGTCACACGAAGCAGCCTGTACGGCGACGTGCAGCACCCCGTCGCCGACGCGCTCGTCGATCACCAGCCGCCTTGTGAGGTCGGTCGTGTCGCCGGCGCCCTCGCGCAGGAGGTTCTCCGGCGTCGACGACACCAGCAAGCGCGTCGACGGCCCGTACCGGTCGTCGAGCTTCTGCCCCGGCGGCGGCGTGAACACCACCTCGAGCATCACCTCACCCCCGGCGATCTTCATCGGCGGCCGCTGCGTCCTCGTGCTGAACTCGTCCACCTGCGCGGACGCCCCGAGCGGTACCCGCGTCAGCCGGTGCGCCGCCGACTCCACCACGAGCAGTTCGTTGCCCACGACAACAGCCCCGCTCGGCTCGGCCAGCCCGGTCGCCATCGTCTCGACGACGTTCTGGCGTACGTCGTACCGCCGTACCGCGCCGTTGTAGGTGTCGAGCACCGCGACCGACCCGTCCGGCAGCGCGGTCACCCCGAGCGGGTGCTGCAGCAACGCCTCCTCGGCCTTCCCATCACGCAACCCGAAGTCGAACAGGCCTGTCCCGACCGCGGTGTGCACCTCGTCGTCGACCCATCGCAGCGCGGAGATCTCCGAGTCCGCCAGCCACAACCGGTCCCCATCGGCCGCGAGCCCGCTGGTCTGCGCGAACCACGCCTCCTTGAGCGCGCCGTCCCGCAGCCCTTCGTTGGTCGTCCCGGCGGCGACCTCGGTCACGCCGGTCAGCGGGTCGAAGGTCCACAGCTGGTGCACGCCCGCCATCGCGATCCAGACCTTGCCCTCCCACCACGCCACGTCCCACGGCGAGCTGAGCACGTCGGTCCCGTCGCCGTCCATCCACTGCTTACCGGTCCCGACGAGCGTGCGGGTCTCGCCCGTGCTCGAGTTGATCCCGCGCAGCGCGTGGTTGACGGTGTCGGCCACGACCACGTCGTACCCGACCGTGTCCGCGACCTCGCCCGGCAAGAGGGTCAGCCCGTTCGGCTCCGAGAACTGGGCGGTCTCGGGGGCGCCGTCCTCGAATCCCCTGGTCTTGCTCCCGAACCGCCGTACGACAGTCTGTGCGTCCTCCGCCAGCTCCACCACGCTGTGGTTCCCCGCGTCCGCCACCAGGAACCCATTGCCCTTGGCAATCACCTTGGCCGGGAACCGCAACTCGGTAGGCTCCGCCACCGGCGCCACGTACGGCGACTTGCCGCGCGTCAGCGTCCCCTTGTCCTCGTGCTCGGCGATCAGCTCCTCGAGCAACGCATCCAACGCATGCGCATGCCCCTCCCCCGAGTACTGCGCGACGATGTACCCGTTGGGATCCACCAGCACCAGCGTCGGCCAGGCCCGGGCCGTGTAGTTCTGCCAGGTCACCAGCTCCGGGTCGTCCAGCACCGGGTGCCCCACCTCGTACCGCTCGACAGCCGCCTTCACGGCCGCCTCTTCCCCCTCATGAGCGAACTTCGGCGAGTGCACCCCCACGATCACCAGCGCGTCGCCGTACTTCTCCTCCAACGGCCGCAACTCGTCGAGCACATGCAGGCAGTTGATACAACAGAACGTCCAGAAATCCAGCAACAAGAACCGCCCCCGAAAGTCCGCAAGCCGAAGCTCCGACCCCCCGGTGTTCAACCATCCCCGACCCTTGAGCTCCGGCGCGCGCACATGCATACCTCCATCATCCGCCCCGGCTCAATGCCGGCCGCCGGTGCCTCCCACTGACCGAGACGGGCCTCTGGCCCGGCCGATGCCCCGCTGCCTTGTCCAGCCGACCCTCTGCCCGGGCCGTCCGCGCTGGTTGGCCCGGCGGCTGATCCCGATTTCCACGACTGCCGCGGTACATCGCACCAGTCGCCGAACACCGAAGCAGCCGTCAAACAACGCGTCAGTCGGCGGGACTACACAGTTGGTGGCCCCTAGTTCAGCCGACGGACGCCCGGCCCGGTTTCGCCTCTCAGCCAGCCGGTGAACTGCTCCTGCTCGTGGGCCGGCATCGGCCAGGTGGCCGGTTCGATCCAGACGACCGTGCCGAGGCCGCACACCCGCGGCCCCTCGTACATGCGCAATACGTCGCCGACCGCGACCTTGCGCCAGCCTGGCAGATGGTCGGGGATGGTCGGTACAAGCACCGCTCGCACGGTGTCGCCGGGCTGGATGTCCTCGGCCGAGAACCCGAGCACCGGGCCCGCGGTCTGCTCGCCGGCGCCCCAGACGGGCAGGCCCCAGTTCGGGCGGTAGATGAACCGGGCGCCAGGCGTCGACCCACCCTTGAGCGCCGTCCCCCGCCCGCCGTCCTCGGTAGGGACAAGCTGAAGCGCAACACCAAGAGCCACCGTGCTGACTGCTTCCATACCCGCAGCGTTCCACATCAGCTGCCGCACTGCCCGCACCCGGGCCGCCCGTTGGACCTCCAGCACTCACCAACCGTCGCCCGACGCATGCCTCGAGCCGGCGGCAACCATCTACCTCGGGAGGACCAAGGTGTCGGTGAGGAGCTTGGTGGTTTTGCGGAGGGTCGGGGGTGAGGAGGCCAGGTCTGCGGCCAGGGAGTGGGGAGTTAAAGGTTCGCCGGGGCCAACGAGGCGGTGGTGGTGGGCCAGGTGCCAGACGATGGCCCGGGGCCACGTGGAGAGGCGGGCCTTGGTCAGGAGGTCGGGGGCTTCTCGGACCAGGCGTTCGGCGATTTCGAAGGCGTCGGTGGCGTACGCGATGCCGAGGGTTTCGCCGGCCAGGAGCCAGGCGTGGGGGGCCAAGACCGAGAGCGTGGCGGCTTGGGATTTGTCCAGGCCGTCCAGGTCCGGGCGGGGTGGGGAGCCCAGGCCGGAGAGGGTGCGGTAGGCCTCGTCGAGGTCGGTGCTGGTGTCGTCCAGGAAGACTCGTTCGCCGGAGATGTTGCCGATGGGTTCGTCCAGGGCGGCGGCTTCCAGGGCCGGGGTCCAGACGTCGACGGCGTCTACGGCCTCTTCGATGGCGTCCAGGTCCAGTTGGGTGCGGTCGCCGGCGAAGGCCAGCCAGGCCTTGACGACCAGCGGGACGTGGCCGAAGTAGGTGCTGTCGGCAAGGACCTTCCTGGGGAGCCAGTTGGCCAGGAAGAGTTCGACCAGTACGGCGCTGACGCGCAGCGGGCCGCCGACGGTGCGGTCGACGGCGTGGTCGATCCACAGGCGGGCGATGTCGCCGGCGTCGCCGGGCAGGCCCGCGGCGTACGACGACTCGAGGAACTCCTCGACCAGTTCCTCGCGCTGTCTCGGCGACAGCGACGGGCGGATCGGTGGGCGGACCGGGCGTTCGGGGAGTTGGGTGAGGCGGTTGACCAGGAGGCCGGAGAAGAACTCGAAGTCCTCGGTGACCGGGGGTTCGTCGTGGTCGTGGGTGTAGCCGAGTGCCTGCAGGATGATGCCCGCGGCGGTTGCCGGGCGGACCGTGCGCACGGTGACCCGCCCGCCGCGCTGGTACGCCTCGACGACGCGGTCGACCGGTGGGCCGACGAAGACGTCCTTGGCGATCGCGCCGAGGTTGTTGTCGACGAACACCACCAGCGTGTGCGGGTGCTGGTCGTCGTCGTAGTCCAGTACGACGCTGAGCCCGTCGCCGGTGACGTCCTCGGAGACGATCGCGCTGGTCAGCCGGAAGCCCGCGATCCGCGAGACCCAGTCGGGGACGTCGTACTGCGTGCGCCCACGGGACAGGTGTGCGCGTTGCAGTGGCAGCCGACCGGCCGGGCCGACCGTGCGGGCCAGACTCGTCAACAGGACAAAGGAATCCACGTCCCGGCGTTCGCCGAGGACGCGGGCGGCGTCGGCCCAGAAGAAGCGCTCGACCTCGCCGATCTCGTCGGGGCGCCCGGCCGGCCAGAGCTGGTCGGCGAGCAGGGCGGCGGAGCGGGCCACCGAGGCTTCGGCGATCACCGGGTGCAGGGCGGGCGGCGCCGCGGCCAGGTCGAGCAGCAAGGTCTCCTGCAGCGTGTCCAGCACAGCGACGCTCGGCGTGGTGTCGGCGTCGACACCCGCCGGGGGCGGGGGATTCGGTCCGGGAGTGGAGCCGACCAGCCGCAGGTGGCTGCCGCGTCCGTCCCGGTCTCGTGACTTGGTCACCTTGGCGAGATTACCGCCGAAGCCTGTCCGCCCGCAGGGCAGTGCGCGAGTCCTGTGGACAACCTTTACGACACGCCGTCACTTAAGTACTACCGCCCGTGGTTCCACGAGGAACCACGGGCCGCAAGAAAACGCGTCAGCCCTTCAGCGCACCGGCCATCAGCCCGCCGATGAACCACCGGCCGAGCACGATGTAGACCAGCAGCGTCGGGAACGACGTGATCAGCGCACCGGCCATCGAGGCCGCGTAGTCGACCTTCTGCCCACCGGACAGCGCCGCCAGGCCGAGCGTGACCGGCCCGTTGTTCTGCTGGGTCAGGAACAGCGCGAACAGGAAGTCGTTCCAGACCGAGGTGAACTGCCAGATCAGCGTGACCACGAACCCGGAGATCGAGATCGGCAGGATGATCCGCGCGTAGGTCTGGATCAGCCCGGCGCCGTCGACACGGGCCGACTCGATGATCTCCATCGGGACGACGGTCGCGTAGTAGTTGCGGAAGATCAGCGTGCAGATCGGGATGCCGTAGATGACGTGGGTGATCAGCAGCGTCGGGATCCCGCGGGTGACGTCCAGGTCCTGGTAGGTCTGCCGCAGCGGCAGCATCACGGCCTGGTACGGGATGAACATGCCGAACAGGATGAACGCGAACACCAGGTTCGCCCCGGGGAAGCGCCAGCGCGCCAGCACGAACCCGTTCGCCGAGCCGATCAGCGACGCGATGATCGCGGCCGGTACGGCGAGCGACAGCGAGCGGACCATGTACGGCTGCAGCACGTCCCAGGCCTTGCGCCAGGGCTCGAGCGTCCAGGTCTCCGGCAGCGACCACTGCGCGGCGGCGGTGGTGTCCTGGGAGGTCTTGAAGCTGGTGATCAGTACGACGTACACCGGCGTCAGCACGAACAGCAGGAAGAGCAGCAGCAGGATGTACCGCACGGTCCGGCTCTTGCGGGTCGAGCCGTCGCTGACGGCATTGCGCCGCGGCTTGTTGGCGACCGCCGCGGCGGCCTTGCCGGTCGCCTGACTGGCGTCGACGACGCTCATTCTTCGCTCTCCTGCCGGACGGTGTACGCGACGTACGGAATGACGAGGACGGCGACGACGGCGAGCAGCACGATCGCGATCGCGGCCGCCTTCGCCATGTCGCTGCGGAGCAGGGTGTTCCACATGTAGACCGACGGCACTTCGGTGCGGAACTGGTTCGGCCCGGTGATCGCGTAGATCAGGTCGAACAGCTTCAGCGACATGTGGCCGAGGATGATCAGCGCGGACAGCGCGATCGGCGACAGCTGCGGGAACAGCACGTACCGGTAGAGCTTGAACTCCGACGCGCCGTCCACCCGGGCCGCCTCGCGCAGCTCCGGCGGGATGCCGCGGAAGCCGGCCAGGAACAGCGCCATGATGTAGCCGGACAGCTGCCAGACCGCCGGCAGCGCGATCGAGGCCATCGTCGTCCAGCGCGATCCCGCCGTCCACCAGGGGTTCTCGAGGAAGTTCAGGTGCAGGATCGAGAACAGCCGGTTCAGGCCGCGCGCGTCGTCGCCCTGGGACGGGTTGAGCAACCAGCCCCAGACGACGCCGGACGCGATCATCGACACCGCCATCGGGAACAGGAAGACCGAGCGGAAGATGCCTTCGCCCGGGACTCCCTTCTCCAGCAGCAGCGCCCAGAGCAGGCCGAAGATCAGCGTGCCCACGATGAACGCCACCGTGAGCACGCCGAGGTTCTTCAGCGAGTTGAGGAACCGTTCCTCACCGAACAGGTTGACGTAGTTCTCGAAACCGACGTGGTTCGTCGGCACCGGCCGGGCGTTGTGCTTGTCCGTCAGCGACGTGTTGAACGTCCAGGCGATCAGCCCGTAGACGAAGTACCCGAGCAGCAGGACCGTGGGCAGCAGTACCAGTGCCCCCGGACCCCAGGTACGGATCCTTCCGTGCATGAGACTCAGGACTCCGAATCGTTGGTCGGCCGGTGGAGAGAGCTAGGTCAGTTCGGCTTGGCGGCCGCGACGAGGGCCTTCTGCAGCACGGCGACGTCCATGCCGCTGCTGAACTGGCCCATCGCGGACAGGATCGAGTCGTTCTGGCCGAGCGTGCACGCGGCACCGTGGGCGCAGGACGGGACGATCTTGTTGGCCTTCCAGTCGGCCATCGCGGCCTGCTGGTACTTCGGGTAGTCGGTCACGACGGCGTCGGAACGCGCCGGGATCGAGCCCTTCTTGGTGTTGAACGCCTTCTGGCCCTCGGCCGAACCGACGACCTTCAGCCAGCACTTGGCGCCGTCCGGGTCCTGGCCGTTGGTCGGCAGGGTGAACGAGTCGGCCAGGTACTGGAAGTTGCCCGCCGTACCGGGAGCCGGCCAGTAGGTGTACGCCGAGTCCGGGACCTTGTCGGCGAGCTGCTGCGCGGCGACCCAGTCACCCATCACCGTGTAGCCCGACTGGCCCTTGTTCACGTACTGCAGCGCGTCCGGCCAGTCGATCGCCTCGCGGTCGGCGTTGCTGAACGACAGCACCTTCTTGAACTTCTCCAGCGCGGCGGTGACGTCGGCGCCGGCCATGTCGGTCTGACCGTTCCACAGGCCGGTGAACTTGTCCGGGCCGAGCTCGGCGAGCAGCACGACCTCCATCACCATCTCCTCGGCGAAGCCCTTGGAGGTGGCCAGCGGGGCCTTGACCCCGGCCGCCTTCAGCTTCTCCATGTCGGCGATCCACGCGTCGACCGAGGCCGGGGCCTTGGTGGCGTCGAGGTTCGCCTTCTTGAGGACGGCCGGGCTGGTCCAGACGACGTTGGCGCGGTGCACGTTGGCCGGCACCGAGTAGATCTTGCCGTCGACGGTCAGGTTGTCGATCAGGCTCTGCGGGAAGGCCTTGTCCAGGCCGAACTCCTTGTAGAGGTCGCTGACGTCGTCGACCTGACCGTTCTTGATGTAGTCGCCCAGCTCGGCGCCGGCGTGCGCCTGGAACGTCGACGGCGGCTTGCCCGCGGCCAGGTCGTTCGCCAGCACCTGCTTGGCGTTCGAGCCGGCGCCACCGGCGACGGCCGAGTTCACGAACTTGAAGTCCTTGCACTCGGTCCCGAACGTCGAGACCAGGCCGTCGAGCCCGGCCTTCTCGCCGCCGTCGGCCCACCAGGTGAAGACGGTGACGTCCTTGTTCGCCGACGCGTCCCCACTGCCGCCGTCGTCACTGTTCCCGCAGGCACTGACCGCGAGAAGACCCGCGGCACCCAGCACCGCGACGGTCTTGCTCCAACCACCACGCATGTTTCACTCTCCGATCAGCTGAAGGAGCTGTCTGACAACGAACGCCCCCTTGACGGGCCAACTCTGGGCACCAGCGTCACGAGGTGTCAACGCTCAGCCCCAGCACGTTGTGCACATGTGACACCTTTTGTGTGGATTTGTAGATCAGGGCCACAACAGGGTCTTGATCGCACGGCGCTCGTGCATCGAAAGGTAGCCCTCGGCCACCTCCGCGAGCGGCAACTGCTGGTCGAACACGCGTCCCGGTTCGATCTCACCCGCCAGCACGGCGTCCATCAGCTCCGGCAGGTACGCGCGCACCGGCGCGACGCCTCCGGCCAGCCCGACGTTCTTGCTGAACATCTTGCGGATCGGGACCTCCACGCCGTGCGGTACGCCGACGAACCCGACCGTCGCGCCGGCCCGCGCGATGTCGAACGCGGTCTTGAACGACTGGTCCGTCCCGACACACTCCAGGACGGCGTCCGCGCCGACTCCGTCGGTCAGCTCCAGTACGGCGTTCTTCGCGTCGTCGCCGCGTTCGGCGATGATGTGGGTCGCGCCGAAGGACTTGGCGAGTTTCTGCCGAGACTCATGCCGCGACAGGGCAACAACTTTCTCCGCGCCCATCCGCACAGCGGCCAGTACGCCGCACAGCCCGACCGCGCCGTCGCCGACCACCACGACCGTGTCGCCGGCCTTCACCCGCGCCGACCGCGCCGCGTGCCAACCCGTACCCATCACGTCGGACAACGTCAGCAGCGACGGGATCAACGCGTCGTCCGGGACCTCGGGCGTCGCGACCAGCGTGCCGTCGGCGTACGGGACCTTGGCGTACTCGCCCTGGCCACCGTCGGCGCGGTCGCTGCCGATCCCGACGATGTTCTGACAGACCGACTGGTACCCGGCCAGGCAGTTCGGGCAGGTCCCGTCGCTGGCCACGAACGGCGTGACGACGAAGTCACCCGGCTTCACGGTCCGGACGTCGGCGCCGACCTCCTCGATGATCCCGACGTACTCGTGCCCGATCCGGCTGCCCGGCTTGATCTTGTTCTCACCCCGGTACGACCACAGGTCCGAGCCGCAGATGCAGCCGGCGACGATCTTGATCACCGCGTCGGTCGGGTCGACGATCACCGGGTCCGGGACTTCGCTGAGCCGGACGTCGAACGGGGCATGGATCGTGGTGGCTCGCATCCCCGCAGCATAAGCCTGGTGATCGAGGACTCAGAGGACGGTGTAGCGCCCTCGGCGGTGGACCAGCGGCGGTACGTCGTCCGGGAGCAGCTCGACGTGCTCGATCGCGAGCTGCACCTGCAACGACCAGCCCGCTTCGGGCGGGTCCTCGGTCACCAGGCGGCAGCCGGCCCAGGTGCTGACGCCGACCGGAGCCGGGCCCCAGGAGGTCTCGGTCCAGTCGAGCATGCGGAACGGGCCGCCCGGCGCGGGCGCGACGTACCCGAAGGCGTCGGCGAGCTGCTGGTGCGGGCCGCCGAGCAGGCCGACCACGGCGGTCTTTGCCTGACGCAACGTTTCCCACAGGTCGGAGTCGGGATCGATCAGGCCGACCACGACGCCGGGGTCGCCGTCGCCGACGACCATTGAGGACACCGTCAGGCCCGCCCGCTTCCCGGCGTACTCGCTGGTCCAGAGGCCGACCGGTGAGGCCAGTCGCCCGCGGAAGCGCCGGACCGGACTCCGGTCGCTCTCCGCGGGCAGGAACGGGTGATCCCCGTGAATGGTCATGCGGTTACCGTACGGCGGCCACGCGATCAGGCAGCGAGTACTGCGCGATCGGGCGGCTGACCAGGCCACTTCCGCCGCGCACCGACTCGACTTGACCGTCGGCGCCGAAGACGAACCGCAGGTGTTCGCCGTACGCGCCGTAGCCCGAGCCACTGGTCACCCGGAGCGTCGTGTCGTCGGCGAGCTCCAGCGTCGTCGGCTCGGCCGTCGGGTCCGCCGCGGTCGGGTCGATCTCGTACAGCCGCCCGCCGAGCAGCGCGATGTCGGTCACGCCCCAGAGGTTCGCGAAGCGCCCGGTGAAGCGGGCCAGGTCGCCCTCGCCGCGGTCCTTCGACGCGGCCAGGTCGACCAGCTTGTGCAGGCCCTCGGTCAGCTGCGCGGCCGGGCCGTCGATGGCGTTGGTCAGCACCGACACCGCGATCCGGCGCTCGGGGTCGACCATCGAGCGGGTGATGTGCCCGGGGTAGCCGCCGCCGTGCCCGAAGACGTCCCGCTTGGCGACCTGGTTGATCATCAGGCCGAGCCCGTACCGCGGCCCGTCCTCCTCGGTCGTCTTCCACAGCCCGTGCTGCATCTGTCGCTTCGAGGCGTCGCTCAGCAGCCGCTCGTCGCCCATCAGGTGGGCCGACCAGTACGTGACCAGGTCTTGCGCGGTGCCGTAGAAGCCGGTCGCGGAGGCGAGCGCGCGGGTGTCGACGTGCTCGATCGGCACCCGCTGGTCGGCGTACGCGTAGGCGCTGTAGCCGGCGGCGTACTGCGCGCTCCGGCTCGGGTCGAGCTCGGGACCGAGGTCGGTGAGGCCGAGCTTGGCCACGATCGCGGTCTGCACGTGCTCGTTGTACGACGTACCGGTGACCGCCTCGATCACCAGGCCGAGCAGGCCGTAGCCGATGTTGGAGTACTTGAACCGGTCGTTGTCCTCGAGCACCGCCGACGTGTCCGTCCTCAGTACGCCGAGCAGGTGCTCACGGTCCGGGAACGGCGTCGCGAGCTGCCAGTGGTCCGCCTCCAGGCTGTCCCGCGTGATCCCGCCGGCGTGGCTGAGCAGGTCGCGCAGCGTGCGCTCCCCCAGCGGCGTCCCGACGATCTCGGTGACGTGCGCCGACGCCTTGTCGTCCAGCCGCAGCCGGCCCTGCTCGACCAGCTGCAGCACGGCCGTCGCGGTGAACGTCTTCGAGTGGGACGCGATCCGGAACAGGTGCTCCGAGGTCAGCGCGACGCCGCCCTCGACATCGGCCTGCCCGTACGCCGTGGAGAGCGCGACCCGGTCCCCGGCGTACACGGCGGCCTGCACCCCGGGGATCCGGTGGTAGCGCTGGTTGAAGGCCAGCCAGCTGTCGTAGTACGCGAGGACCTCGGTCAGGTTTTGGTCATCCACAGATCTGGGCATGCCACCAAGCCTAGGCGTGACGCCTGGATTGAATGACGCGGAAGCGACTCGCAACGTAGGCGCCGTCGGTGTACGTCGCGTTGGCGGCCGGGTTCGCCCCGGTGCCGTGGAAGTCGCTGAACGCGGCCGACTGGTTCACGAAGACCTGGCCGGTGAGGTTCTCCGACAGCGCGACGCCGACGTCCAGCGCGGTGTCGCGGGCCAGCTCCAGCACGCCCTCGTCGGTCGAGTAGATGCCGGCCGTCATCGCGCCGCCCTCGGCGACCGTGCGGCCGAAGAGCTCGATCGACTCCTTGGTGTCCGCGGTCCGGACCAGGAACGAGACCGGGCCGAAGCACTCCTTGGCGTAGACGCCCTCGTCCTTGGCGTCGATCGCGACCAGCAGCGGCGTCCGGACCACGGCGTCGTCGTACGCCGGGTGCTTGATCGCGCGCGACGGCAGGACGACGTCGCCGTACTCCTCGGCCAGTTCGAGCCGGTTCACGACGGCCTGGTTCACGATGCCGCCGAGGATCTCGACCGCGCGGGCGTCGTCGCCGAGCAGCTTGCCGATCGCGGTGGCGATCCCGGCGCCGACCTCGTCGAAGGA
Source organism: Kribbella sp. cmx-5-2 (assembly GCA_049998015.1). GTDB lineage: Bacteria > Actinomycetota > Actinomycetes > Propionibacteriales > Kribbellaceae > Kribbella. The sequence continues at coordinate 224,769 of JAEBEC010000003.1, read as the reverse complement.
CTTGTGCCCCTCGTCGGTCTCGATGCCGCCGGCCGGGACGAACAGGTTCTGCGTGGTGGTGCACATCTGGCCGGAGTACAGCGAGAGCGTGAAGGCCAGGTTGTTGCACAGCGCCTTGAACGAGTCGGTCGAGTCGATGATGACCGCGTTGACGCCGGCCTTCTCGGTGAACACGGTCGCCTGGGTCGCGTTCTGCTCGAGCCACTCCCCGAACTCGCTGCCGCCGGTGAAGTCGATCAGCTTGACCTCGGGCCGCTGCGCGAGCGGCTTGGCCAGGCCGTCGTCCGGACGCTCGGCGACCAGGGTGACCAGGTTCGGGTCGAGACCGGCCTCGGCGAGCACCTCGCGGCAGACGTCGACTGTGATCGCCAGCGGCAGGACGGCCAGCGGGTGCGGCTTGACCACGACGGCGTTGCCGGTGACGAGCGAGGCGAACAGGCCCGGCCAGGAGTTCCAGGTCGGGAACGTGTTGCAGCCGATCACCAGCGCGACGCCGCGGCCGGTGACGGTGAAGTTCTTGGTCATCCGGATCGGGTCGCCCTTGGCCGGCTTCTCCCACAGCGCCTCGGCCGGGTAGCGGCTCATCTCCTCGTACGCGTAGGCGACCGCCTCCAGCGCCCGGTCCAGCGCGTGCGCGCCGCCGGCCTGGAAGGCCATCACGAAGGCCTGGCCGCTGGTGTGCTGTACGGCGTTCGCGAGCTCGAAGACGCGCTGGTGCAGCCGGTCGAGGATCTCCAGGGTGACGCCGGTCCGGCCGTCGATCCCGGCCTTGCGCCAGTCGGTCAGCCCCGCCTGGGCGGCGGCGAGCAACTCGTCCAGGCCGTTCTCGGTGGTGCGCGGGTACTCGACGTTCAGCTCGATGCCGAACGGCGACTGCTCGGTGACGACCGACCCGTTCGCGCCGGGCGTGGGCAGCGCGTACTCCTTGCCGAGGTGCTGCTCGAAGGCGGCCTTGCCGTCGGCGGCCGCCGTCTCGCCGTACACCCGCGGGCTCGGCGACTCGGGGAAGGCGGAGAAGTAGCCACGGCTGCGGATCGCCGCCAGCGCCCCGTCGAGGCGGTCGCGGTGGGTGGCGAGCCAGTCGGTCGATGTCATGGGGTGCGCTCCAAGCTGAGATGGTCGACGAGGCTGATGTTACAGTCGGCAGACGAATCGGCGATAGGGTGTAACAGCATGGTCGAGAACCTGCCGTCCCGCGTGGCGGCCGCGATGTGGGCCGACGACACCGCCAGTGCGATGCTCGGAATGCGCCTGATCGACGTCGGAACCGGCACGGCGCGTCTGGAGATGACGGTGCGCGACGACATGGTGAACGGCCACGGTATCGCTCACGGTGGCTTCGTTTTCACGCTCGCCGACTCGGCGTTCGCCTTCGCCTGCAACTCGCGCAACCAGATCACCGTCGCGCAGGCCTGCGACATCGTGTTCGTCGCGGCCGCCCAGCGCGGCGACGTGCTGGTCGCCGAGGCTCGCGAGCGGACGTCGTACGGGCGGAACGGGATCTACGACGTCACCGTGCGCCGTGGCGACGAGGTCGTCGCCGAGTTCCGCGGCCGCAGCCGCCAGTTGTCCGGAACCGTCATCAAGGAGGACTCATGAGTCGCGTCGCTTATCTCGTCGACGGCGTCCGGACGCCGATCGGCCGGTACGGCGGGGCGCTGGCCTCCGTTCGTCCCGACGATCTCGCGGCTCACGTCCTGCGGGCCCTGCTCGCTCGGCACCCCTCGCTCGACCCCGCGTCGATCGACGACGTCGTCCTCGGCTGCGCGAACCAGGCCGGCGAGGACAACCGGAACGTCGCCCGGATGGCCGTGCTGCTGGCCGGGCTCCCGGAGAGCGTGCCCGGCTCGACGATCAACCGGCTCTGCGGTTCCGGCCTGGACGCGGTGGCGTCGGCCGCGCGGTCGATCATTGCCGGTGACAACGAGGTGGTGATCGCCGGCGGCGTCGAGTCGATGTCGCGGGCACCTTTTGTGATGCCGAAGGCAACGTCGGCGTACTCGCGGTCGGCGGAGATCTTCGACACCACCATCGGCTGGCGGTTCGTCAATCCGGTACTGAAGAAGCAGTACGGGATCGACTCGATGCCGGAGACCGCGGAGAACGTCGCGGCCGACTTCGGCATCGCCCGCGAGGACCAGGACCTGTTCGCGCTGCGCAGCCAGCAGCGCGCGGCCAAGGCGATCGCGAACGGCCGGCTGGCCGAGGAGATCGTCGCGGTCGAGGTGCCCGGCAAGCGCGGCGCGGTGACCGTGGTCGACACCGACGAGCACCCGCGGGAGACGACGCTGGAAGCCCTTGCGGGGTTGAAGACACCGTTCCGCGACCCGGGCACGGTGACCGCCGGCAACGCGTCCGGCGTGAACGACGGCGCGGCCGCGCTGCTGGTGATGAGCGGCGAAGCGGTCGAGCGGCTCGGTGTCACCCCGCTGGCCCGGATCGTCGGGACGGCGGCGGCCGGCGTACCGCCGCGGATCATGGGGATCGGGCCCGCGCCCGCGACCCGCAAGCTGCTCGACCGGACCGGCGTACCGCTCGCGGACGTCGGCGTGATCGAGCTGAACGAGGCGTTCGCCTCCCAGTCCCTCGCCGTACTGCGGGAGCTCGGGCTGTCCGACGACGCCGAGCACGTCAACCCGAACGGCGGCGCCATCGCCCTGGGTCACCCCCTGGGGATGTCCGGCGCCCGCCTCGCTCTGACCGCCGCCCTGGAGCTTCGCCACCGCGACGCCGGGTACGCGCTGACCACCATGTGCATCGGCGTCGGGCAAGGGATCGCGACCTTGCTGGCGCGTCCCTAGAGAGGGTTCCGCCCATGACCGAGCGTTTTCTCGGTGAAGCTTGCCCGCCCGAGCTGCAGGACGCGGGTGAGCGGATGTCCGTCGACGAGCTGCGGGCGCGCCAGCTCGCCCAGCTGCAGAAGACCGTGCGTGCGGCGTACGAGAACGTCCCGCACTACAAGGCCGCGCTGGACGGGGTCGGCTTCGCGCCCGACGACCTGCAGTCGCTCGGCGACCTGTCGCGGTTGCCGTTCACGAGCAAGAAGGATCTGCGCGACAACTACCCGTTCGGGATGTTCGCCGTACCGCGGTCAGAGGTCGTGCGGGTGCACGCGTCCTCCGGTACGACGGGCCGGCCGACGGTGGTCGGGTACACGCGCGGCGACATCGATCGGTGGGCGGATCTGATCGCCCGGTCGATCCGCGCTGCCGGTGGTCGGGCGGGCGATGTGTGTCATGTCGCTTACGGATACGGGCTTTTCACCGGTGGACTCGGGGCGCACTACGGCGCCGAGCGGCTCGGGTGCACGGTGGTGCCGATCTCGGGCGGGATGACCGAGCGACAGGTCGACCTGATCCGCGACTTCGGCGCCGAGATCATGATGGTCACGCCGTCGTACTTCCTGTCGATCCTGGACGAGATGGAGGCGCGCGGGGTGGATCCGCGCGACACCTCGCTGCGGATCGGGATCTTCGGCGCGGAACCGTGGACCGAGCAGATGCGCCTCGAGGTCGAGCAGCGGACCGGGATGCACGCGGTCGACATCTACGGACTGTCGGAGGTGATGGGCCCGGGCGTCGCGCAGGAGTGCGTCGAGACCAAGGACGGGCTGCACATCTGGGAGGACCACTTCTACCCAGAGATCATCGATCCGGTCACCGGTGAGGTGCTTCCGGACGGGTCCGAGGGCGAGCTGGTGTTCACCACGCTGACCAAGGAGGCCTTTCCGGTCCTGCGCTACCGGACGCGTGATCTGACCCGGTTGCTGCCCGGTACGGCGCGGCCGGGGATGCGGCGGATGGAGAAGATCACCGGGCGTACGGACGACATGATGATCGTCCGGGGCGTGAACGTGTTCCCGACGCAGATCGAGGAGCAACTGCTGCTGGTCGAGGGCCTGACGCCGCACTACCTGTGTGTCCTCACCCGCCCGAACCGGCTCGACGAGCTGACGGTCCAGGTCGAGGCTGCTCCTGGGCTGGTCGACCACGCGCCCGCCGTACGGGAGCTTTCGCATCGGATCAAGACGCACATCGGCATCACCGCGGCGATCGAGGTGCTGCCGCCGCACGCGCTGGAACGCTCACTGGGCAAGGCGAAACGCATCAACGACCGGCGGAAGCTCTGAGGGCCGGCACCCTGGCGGGGACGACAGGGTGATTGGTGGTGCCGACTTGTCGGTGGGTCAGGGCTCCAGCAACTTGGGCAGGGTCTGGTGGGCCGCTGCGCTGAGTTCTTCGGTCGCGGTGGGGACTCCGGCGAGGTGGCGGAGCAGGGCCTGGGTGAAGAGGCCGTCGAGGAGGCCGTACGCCGTTGAGGGCGTGACGGCCAGGGGGCGGTCGGCGAGGTCGGCGTACGTGGTGACGACTCGCCAGATCATCAGCTCGAGGGTCTGGTCGATCTCCAGGACGTCCTTGCGGAAGGACTCCTCGAAGAGGGCCTGGTTGCGGAGGTCGTACCAGAGGCGGTGCATCGAGGCGTCCTCGCGGCAGGTGGTCGCGAGGGCCTCGGCGAAGTCCTGGCGCAGGCCTTCGGCGGTGGTCGCGGTGACGACGATCTCGTCGTACCGGGTCACGCACTCGGCCTTGTACTGCCGCACGCAGGCGGTGATCAGCTCGACCTTGTCGCGGAAGTAGTAGTGCAGCACCCCGTGCGAGAACTCGGAGTTCTGGGCGATCTCGCGCAGGCTGGTCCGGGCGTACCCGAGCTCGGACAGCGTGCGCAGCGCCGAGGTGGCCAGTTGTGCGCGGCGTTCCGCGAACTTGTCCACCTGCCGGCGCGAGATCCGGTCCGTCACCTCGGTCATCGGCGAGCCTCCTGACCACGATCCTACCCGGCCCTCCGGGATTTCCTTGACAGTTGTCCAAGAAAGTCTTGACGAGTGTCCAAACTTCGAAGACGCTGAGTTCCATCGCCCGGTCACCGCCTCACCGGTGACCGTGGCGTCAAAGCATCCGCACCGTCTGAGGGGAGATGCCATGTACGACCTGTCCGGACGCAAGGCTCTGGTGACCGGGGGCGCCCGCGGCCTCGGCGCCGGGATGGCCGCGGCACTCGCCGCCGCCGGCGCGTCGGTGGTGATCGCGGACATCCAGGAGGACCTGGGCAGCGCGACCGCCGACGAACTGAAGCAGACCGGCGCGACCGCGGCGTTCGTCAAGCTCGACGTGACCGACGACGCCAACTGGGAGACCGCGATCACCGCCGCCGTCGGCGAGCTGGGCGGTCTGGACATCCTGGTGAACAACGCCGGGGTCGAACTGTCCGGCCTGGTCGTCGACCTCGACCCGGACGACGTACGGAAGATGCTGGAGATCAACGTGCTGGGCACCGCGCTCGGCGTGAAGCACGCGTTCCGGGCGATGCGCCCGGGCGGACCGGCGGGGTCTGGTGGCTCGGTGGTCAACATCTCCAGCGTCGCGGCGACGATCCCGTTCCCGGGCATCGCGGGCTACTCCGCGACCAAGTCGGCGGTCGACCGGCTGACCCGCGTGGCGGCGATGGAGTCCGGCAAGCTCGGGTACGGCGTACGGGTGAACTGTGTCTACCCAGGGCTCGTCCCGACCGAGATGGGCATGAAGCTCGCGGCGGACATGGTCACGCTCGGGCTCTGGCCGTCGGCCGAAGCGGCGGTGGGCGACGTGATCGGGCTGACGCCGCTCGGCCGGCTCGGCGAGGTCGGCGACATGGCCGACGCGGTCGTGTTCCTGGCCTCCGACGCGGCGAAGTTCATCACCGGCGCGGGCCTGCCGGTCGACGGCGGAATGGGGATGTGAGATGACCAAACCTGTCGTCGTGTACGGCGCCTCCGGCTACACCGGACGCCTGGTGTGTGAGTACCTGCGGGAGTACCACGTCCCGTTCATCGCGGCCGGCCGCGACAAGGCCCGGATCCAGGCGGTGCTCGACAAGGTCCCCGGGATCGAGACCGTGGAGCACGAGGTGGTCGAGGTCGACCACGAGGTCGGCGCGCTGACCGAGCTGTTCAGCGGCGCGCAGGTGGTCAGCAACATGGTCGGGCCGTTCGTGAAGTACGGGCCCGAGGTGGTCGAGGCGTCGTTGGCGGCCGGCTGCCACTACCTGGACACCACCGGCGAGCAGGACTGGATGCTGGCCGCGCAGGAGAACTGGGGCGACAAGTTCGCGTCCCAGGGGCTGCTGCTCGGCCCGGGCATCGCGCAGATGTACACCACCGGCGAGATCGCGGCGAACATCTGCCTGGAGACGCCCGGGCTGGACACGCTCGACATTCTCGTGCTGTGGAAGGGCTTCCCGACGTATGCGTCGACGCAGACGATCTTCACGATCCTCAAGGCGGACTGGCACTACCTGGAGCAGAACAAGCTGGTGAAGTGGGACCCGCTGACCACGTTCGAGGTGAACGTGCCGGGTCAGCACGAGTCCGCGCTCGCGCTGCCGTGGGGTGGGACCAGCCACCCGGTCTGGTTCCGTAACGACCCGCGGGTGGCCAACGTCAAGGTCGCCGGTGGCGTCTTCGACCGGGCCGTCATGCAGGGCGTGGTCGAAGCGGTGAAGATGGTCGAGTCGCAGATCAAGACGCTGCCCGCCGACCAGCAGGAGTCGGCGCTCGCCGACGTCGCCGCGTCGGTCCAGGCCAGCATGCCGCCGCGGGAGAACCCGCGGGTGAACACCTCGCTCGACTCGGTCTACGCGACCGGGCCGCTCGGACGCGCGCACTGCGTGATCTACGGCAACAGCAACTACAAGCAGACGGGCGCGCTGCAGGCGTACGCCGCGTACTCGCTGCTGCAGCAGGCGCCACGTCGTACCGGGCTTGCTTCGGCCTGTCAGGCCTTCGGGCACCGCGAACTGCTGGGGGTCCTGCGGAGCTTCGGGCTGGTGCTCGAACCCGTGTTGACCGTCCACCACTGAGCCAGGCGCGGGGGCATCCCTCAACCCCCTCGGATCGCCCCCGCGCCTGTTCCACCGGCTGAGGAGTTCGCGTGCGGTTGTACGACTATCTGGACAAGGGGGCGTCGCTCGGTCCGGCGGCGCCCTGCCTGACGATGGACGGGACCAGCCTGAGCTACGGCGAGGTGCAGGAGCTGTCGTACCAGGTCGCGCGGGCGCTGGCGAAGTCCGGGATCGGGCCGGGTGACAAGGTCGCGATCCTGTCGGCGAACAACCCGATCGCGTTCGCCTGTGTCTTCGGGATCTCGCGGGCCGGCGCGGTGTGGTGCCCGGTCAACCCGCGCAACGAAGCGGCCGAGAACCGGGATCTGCTGGACGCTTTCGACTGCTCGGTCCTGGTCTTCCAGCGGGCGTTCCTGCCTTTGGTGCAACGGATTCTTTCCGAGCTGCCGAAGCTGCGGCTGGTCGTCTGCCTGGACGATTCTTTGCCTGAGGCAAGCAGTCTGGCGGAGTGGCTGGACGGCGTACCGGCGGAGCCGTGGCAGGCGGAGCCGGTCGACGACGTCGCGCTGCTGGTCGGCACGGGCGGTACGACGGGCCGTCCGAAGGGCGTGATGCTGACCGGGCGCAACCTGGAGACGATGTCGGCGATCACGCTGATGGCCTACCCGTTCGAGGGCCGGCCGGTCTACCTCGCGCTCGCGCCGCTGACGCATGCGGCCGGCGTACTGTGCTTCCCGGTGCTGACGCTCGGCGGCGAGATCGTCGTGATGCCGAAGCCTGACCTGCCCGCGTTCCTGGGGCTGGTCGAGCGGCACCGGGTCACGCACACGTTCCTGCCGCCGACGCTGATCTACATGCTGCTGGCCGAGGAATCCTTGCCCGGCACGGATCTGAGCTCCCTGCAGTGCTTCTGGTACGGCGCGGCGCCGATGTCGGCGGCCCGGCTGGAGGAGGCGCTGGAGCGAATCGGGCCGGTGATGGCCCAGCTGTTCGGCCAGAGCGAGGCGCCGATGATGATCGCGACGATGGCGCCGAGCGACCACTTCCACCCCGACGGGTCGCCCGCGGTGGAGCGTTTCGCCTCCGCCGGGCGGCCGAGTCCGCTGACCCAGGTCGCGATCATGGCGGACGACGGACGGCTCCTGGATCGCGGTGCACGCGGGGAGATCGTGGTCCGGGGGTCGCTCGTGATGGCGGGGTACTACCAGGATCCCGAGGCGACCGCGGTTGCCTCGGCGTACGGCTGGCACCACACGGGGGACATCGGGTTCCTCGACGACGACAACTACCTCTACATCGTGGACAGGGCGAAGGACATGATCATCACCGGTGGGTTCAACGTGTACTCGGCCGAGGTCGAGCAGGCGCTGATGACGTACCCAGCGATCCAGGACTGCGCGGTCGTCGGGCTGCCCGACGAGAAGTGGGGCGAGCGGGTCACCGCCGTACTGCAGCTGCACCCCGGGCTGACCGTGTCGGAGTCGGAGGTCCGCAACTACGTGAAGAGCCGGCTGGGCAGCGTGAAGACCCCGAAGCAGGTCGTCGTGTGGACCGAGCTGCCGCGCTCGAAGGTCGGCAAGGTGCTCAAGGCCGAGGTGAAGGCAATCCTGTTGAGCTCCGGCACGGCTGACCGCTAGGGTTCGGGCAACGACGAGAGGAGGTGAGCGCGATGTCTGGTAAGACCTACGTGCCGCCGACTCGTCGTACCCGCGACTGAGCGGCGGCTCCAGTTCCACGCTTGGAGTCGAGAATGACCGAAGTAACCCGTCCGCCGCTGACCGCGGACGAACGTACGCAACTGATCGGCTGGCTGGATCTGCAGCGGTCGTTCGTGCGGATGAAGTGTCGCGATCTCAGTCCGGCCGACGAGCACCGGAAGGTGCTGCCGACGTCACCGCTGATGACGGTGGCGGGGCTCGTCGCTCATCTGCGCTGGAACGAGTACTCCTGGTTCCAGCTGAACGTCGCCGGTGTGCCCGACACCGGGCAGACGCCGTGGACCGACGACGGGCACGTGGACGCCGAGATGTTCGTCGACGACGTCCCGCTGGCGCAGTTGCTCGACGAGTACGACGAGGAGTGCGCCCGGTCGAACGCGACCATCGCGGACCTCTCGCTCGACGCGCTCGAACAGGGCCCGCCGTCGATGCGCGCGGGCGGCGGCGCCGCCTCGCTGCGCTACGTCCTGTGCCACATGATCGAGGAAACCGCCCGGCACGTCGGGCACCTCGACATCATCCGCGAGATCCTCGACGGGCACACGAGCTACACGAACTAGTTCGACTGATCTGCCCGGGGATTCCCCGGGCAGATCAGCAATTCATCCACAAACGGCCACGGGACCGTCTCGACGAGGGATACCATCGAAATCGGAGCGATGGGAGGGATCGATGGCATACCGACCACAGCTGGCTGCAGCGTTGTCGGGTGCGTCTGTCCGCCAGCTCGCGTACTGGAGGAAGGCCACCACGTCCGGCGGCCCGCTTCTCGTCCCGGAGGTTTCGCAGCAGCCTCTGCTGTACTCCTTCCGTGACGTGATCGCTCTGCGGACCACGGTCTATCTCCGCAAGCGCATCTCGCTGCAACGTGTTCGCCGTGCCATCCAGAACCTGTACGACCTCGGCGAGGGAGAGCACCTGTCGACGTACCACCTCGTCGCCCAGGGCAACAGCGTCGTGCTCGTGGCCCCCGGCGATTCGCCGGCCATCGACCTGGTCAACCGGCCGGGACAGCAGGTCACCGTGGTGATGTCGGATGTGCTGCAGGCATTCCTCACGGCCGACGAGGTGCTGGTGCCCGATCTCATCCACCCGCGCAGAGCCCTGCACGTCGATCCCGAGGTCCGTGGTGGCCATCCCGTGATTCTGGGAACCCGGGTGCCCTTCGAGCCGATCGCCGGTCTGCTCCGCGACGGTGTCGCCGCCGAGGAGATCGCCGACTACTACCCGTCCGTCGGCGCCGCGGCGGCTGCTGACGCTCTGGATTTCGCCGACTACGTCGATCGCTACGGCCGGGCAACCGCAGCCTGATGCGCATCCTGCTCGATGAGGACGTAGCTGTTCAGGTCCTCGATCCGCTGAGGCATGTTCTGCGTGGACATCGCGTCGAACACGTTCACAAGTTGGGCTGGAGTGGCAAGAAGGACCTCTTCGTACTGCGCGACGCCGCTGCCCAGCACTACGAGGTCCTGGTCACCAACGACGCCAGTCAGCTGGACGACCCGGCGGAATCGGCGGCGATCAAGAAGAGCGGCCTCCATCACGTCCGCTTCCGCCAGAAGTACGATCTCGGCGTCACCGGGCTGGCGCTGGCGTTGGGTGCGGTCGTTTCCGCCATGCCGTACGTCGTTGCGGAGTTGGCGATGGCGGACGGTCAGCGGCTGGTGCGCATCCTCGGCATCGAACCTGGGGGACGCCACGTCACCGTGGACCCAGCAGCTGACCCTCCTAAGTACTGGCCTCGCTGAGCGCCTGCCTACAGGTGCTGGCCGAAGGCCAGGGGGTCGCGGGTGCAGAGGTAGGTTGCCCAGTTCAACTTTGTGGGGGTGCCTTCGGCGTTGCGGGTGATGCGGAGGAGTTCGCCGGTTTCGCGGCCGGAGACGGTGCGGTAGACGTCGGGCGACACCTGTTCGAAGACGGCCGGGGCCGTGTAGTCGGCGGCGGCTGGGGACTTGGCTTCGAGGTGGCCTTCGCGGACCGAGAAGACGAACGGCTGGCCCTCGGTGAACCAGGTGCCGAGGACGCCGGCGAGTTCGGTCGGGATCGTGGTGCCTGGGGTCCAGGCGGTCGGGAGGACCGGGTCCTCGTCGAGGACCTTGACGGCCAGCTCGGTGGCGATGGCGGCGGGGGACGGTGCGGCGGTGGTGTTCATCAGCGCGATGCCCGCCGTACCGGACGGGCGGTGGAGGAAGGTGCCGGTGATGTGGCCGGGCATGCCGCCGGTGTGGCCGATGAAGACGCGCTCGCCGACGCGGAGCAGCATGAAGCCGAGGCCGAAGCCGAGTTGCCAGCGGTCCAGGTCGGCCATGATCTGCGGCTGGCACATCTCGTCGACGGTGTCCTTGGAGAGGATCTCGTCGGTCGGGTCGGCCAGGAACGACGTCCACCTGGCCAGGTCCTCAGCGGTGCTGGCGAGTCCGCCGCAGGCGTCCATCGCGCCGAGGTTGAGCAGCGGCTCGGGCACCGGTACGTCGCTGAACGGCGGCACGTAGTACCCGGAAGCGGCCGGGCCGCCGTCCATGCCGACCGTGGTCCGGCGCATCTCGAGCGGCTGCAGGATCCGGGCCTGGATCGACTCGTACCAGGACCGGCCGTCGAGCCGCGCGATGATCTCGCCGAGGACGGAGTAGACCAGGTTGGAGTAGTGGAACCGGTGGTGCGGCTTGCCGATCCGCTCGGCCTCGTTCCAGCCGGAGATCAGTTCGGCGCGGTCGGGGAAGGCCATCACGTCCCAGACGTCGCCGACCGGTTCGCGCTGCATGCCGCTGACGTGGCTGAGCATCTGCCGCACGGTGACGCCGGCGTGCTTGCTCTCCGGGATGAACTTCTCGACCGTGTCGTCGAGGCTGAGCTTGCCCTCGTCGCGCAACGCCATGATCGCGACCGCGGTGAACGTCTTGCTGTGCGAGGCGATCAGGTACTGCGTGTCGGCGGTCGGCGCGACGCCCGGACTGTCCAGCGAGGCCGAGCCGACACCGCCCGACCAGGCGAGCTTCCCGCCGCGGGCGACGGCGCCGACCAGGCCCGGAACCCGGCCCTTGGTCTGACGCTCGGTGATGATCCGGGTGAGCGCGGTCTGCGTGTGCGCGGCGATATCGGTCACGAGAGCCGACCTTAGCCCGACCACTGTGACAAACGGCAGGGGGTTTGAGCGGGGGCTGTGGGAGGCTGGTGGGGTGCGCATAGCGGTGCTCGGTCCACTCGCGATGTGGGCGGCCGACGGTTCACCGCTGGACGTCCGCGGCGTTCGGCTGCGCGGACTCCTGGCCAGGCTGGCTCTCGGGGCCGGGCGGCCGGTTGGTGTGGACACCCTGGTCGACGGGCTGTGGGGCAGTGAAGCGCCCAGCGCGAACGCGCTGCAGTCGCTGGTCTCGCGTCTGCGGGCCGGTCTGCCCGCTACCGAGTCGAGCATCTCGGTCCAGTCCGGCCCGGCCGGCTACACGCTGACCATCGGACCGGACTGCGTCGATGCGGTCCAGTTCGAGGAGCTGGCTCGGCGCGGGCGGCAACTACTAGCCCGCGACCCGGCTCAGGCGCGCGAACTGCTGTCCCAGGCCGACCGGCTCTGGCGCGGTGAGGCCCTGGCCGACCTGCGTGACCTGCCGTTCGCCCAGGTCGAGGCGGACCGGCTGACCGAGCTCCGGCTGGGCACCGCCGAGGATCTGGCCGAGGCCGGGATCGCCACGGGTCACGCCCGCGACGTCGTGGCCGACCTGGAGCGACTCACCCTCGCCCACCCGTTGCGGGAGCGCCCGCACGAACTGCTGATCCGTGCGCTCGCTGCCGACGGGCGTCAGGCCGAGGCGCTTGCGGCGTACGAGCGAGTCCGTACGACGCTCGCCGACGAGCTCGGCGCCGACCCGGGCTCGCGGCTGCGCGACGTCCACGTGGCAGTACTCCGGGGCGACGAGATCGACCCACCGGCCACCTCCGGCGGCGTACAAGCTGCTGAGCAGGCGCCCAAACCGAAGAGCAACCTGCGGACCCCGCTGACCAGCTTCGTCGGCCGGACCCTGGACGTCGCCGAGCTGTCACGCCAGCTGAACGACGGGACCCGGCTGGTCACGATGGTCGGACCGGGTGGCGCCGGCAAGACCCGGCTGGCGACCGAGACCGGCCGGACGCTGGTGAACCAGAGCGGCGACGGCATCTACTTCGTCGAGCTTGCACCCCTGGCCGAAGAGGCCGACGTGGCTCCGACCCTGTTGTCGGCGCTGGGCGCGAGCGAGTACGTCGACACCATGCAGACCACGCTGACGCCGAAGCGCCTCCCCACCAGCCGCTCGGCGACGGACCGGCTGGTCGAGGTGATCGCGGACCGCCGCGTCCTGCTCGTACTCGACAACTGCGAGCACCTGATCCAGGAGGTCGCCGGCCTGGTCGACTCGCTGCTCGCGCAGTGCCCGCGGCTGCGCGTGCTGACGACCAGTCGCGAGCCGCTCGGCATCCCCGGCGAGCACCTGCACCAGGTCGGCCCGCTCGAGCTACCGCCGCTCGACGCGACCGACGACGACTACCCGGCCGTCCGGCTGTTCGTCGACCGCGCCCGCGCGGTCCGGCCGGACTTCGCCATCACGGACGGGAACCGCCAGGCCATCGCGGAGATCTGCCGCCGGCTGGACGGGATGCCGCTGGCGATCGAGCTGGCCGCGGCCCGCCTGCGCGCCCTCACTCCCCTGCAGATCGTCGACCGGCTGAACGACCGGTTCCGCCTGTTGACCAGCGGCAGCCGTACGGCGTTGCCGCGGCACCAGACTCTCCGCGCGGTCGTGGAGTGGAGCTGGGAGCTGCTGGAGCCGGACGAGCAGGCCGTTGCTCGCCGCCTGTCGCGCTTCTCCGGTGGTGCGACGCTGGAGGCCGCCGAGCAGGTCTGCAGCGGGCCGGGTCTGCCGCCGGAGGCCGTGCTCGACGTACTGGCCTCACTGGTCGACAAGTCGCTGGTCGAGGCCGGTGCCGAGGAGCGCTCGGTCCGGTACCGCATGCTCGAGACCGTCAAGGCGTACGGCGCGGAGCAGCTCGCTGCCGCCGGTGAGGTCGACCAGGTCCGGGAGGCGCACGCGGCGTACTTCGGTGACCTGCTCCGCAAGGCGGAACCGAAGCTGCGCACCGGCGACCAGCTGCAGTGGATGGCCCGGATGGACGCCGACAACGAGAACCTGCTGGACGCGCTGCGGACCGCGATCGACGCGGGCCGGGCCAACGACTCGATCAAGCTGGTCGCCGTTCTCGGCCAGTACTGGAACATGCGCGGGCGTCCGTCCGAGGCGGTGGCCTGGTTCGAGGCGGCGCTCGCCGTACCGGGCCCGACGAAACCGTTGGCCCGGGCGCTGACCGTAATGCTCTACTCGCTCGGCACGCTGTCCAACGGCGCCGACCCGTCGGACTCGGTGGCCAAGGCGATCCGTGGACTGGCCGAGGTGCGGCTGCTCAGCCGACGGTACGACGAGGTGCGGCTGTCCGCGGTCGGCTGGTTCACCAACGCCGCCTGGGCCGCCTTCCGGCGGGACAAGGCGACCTCGTTCAAGCAGCTGGAGGAAGCCCGCGAGAGCACCGACGCCTGGACCCGGAACATGGCCGTGATGATGACGGCGATGTTCCGCGAGAACGAGGGCGACGTCGAGCAGATGGCCGCCGACCTGCAGGTCGCTCTCGACGGCTTCCGCACCCTCGGCGACCGATGGGGTACGTCGCTGGCGCTGCGCGGGCTGGCCGCACATGCCGCGACCCACGGCGATCACCAGGCCGCGATCGAGGCGCTGACCGAGGCGATGCGGCTGACCGAGGAACTCGGCACCAGCGAAGGGATGCCGCAGCTGCTCGGGCAGGCGGCGACCAGCCGCGCGGAGCTGGGCGACCTCGACGGCGCCTGGGCCGATGTCCGCGAGGCGCAGCGCCTGGCCGAGGAGACCGGTGGTCGTGGCGGGCAGGGCATCTCGCTGATGGGGATGGCTGCACTGAGCCGGATGTCCGGACGGCTGGACGAGGCGCTCGAGCTGGCCGAGCGGGCGCACGCGACGCTCGACCCGCAGGCCGAGCGGATGGCCCCGCACGGCGAAGCGATGGTGCTGACCGAGCTGGCCCGGGTGATGGTTGCCAAGGGCGACCTTTCCGGGGCCCGCCGCAACGTCGAGGCGGCCGTCGCGCTGGGGCTGACCACCGAGGACATGCCGATCGCGTCGGCCGTGGTCGAGGTGGCGGCGTCGGTCGAACTGATGGCCGGCGACGCGGAGCTCGCCGCGCGGACGCTCGGCTTGGCGGCGGCGATCCGCGGCGTACGGACGATCCCTGACCAATGGGTGCGCCGGACCGTCGACGACGCCATCGCGGCGCTCGGCGAAACGGCTTACGAGACCGCGTTCCAGTCCGGGGCGGGACTGGGGCACGACGACGCGATGGCCGAACTGCGCAAGCGTTTCACCCTGCCGACGGGTCGCCGTCGCGGGGGTCTGCTGTCATCAGACTGACCGCGAGCTCGCGCAGGGCGACCTGGACCTGCTCCTCCGGTGGGCGCGGGTCGGCCAGCATCCAGTCGTAGACGACGGTGTTCACCGCGCCCATGAAGGACAGGCCGACGAAGCGGAAGTCCCGAGGGGCGATCTCGCCACGGGCCACGGCGGTCTCGCCGATCGATTTCACGCTGGAGATCAGCAGTTCGCGGAACGCGATCCGCTGCTCCTCCACCGCCGGACTCGCCCCGACCACCTCGACGAACGAGATCCGGGCCCGGCGCAGGTCGGTCATGATGGTCCGCAGGTAGCCGTCGACGGCCGCGGTGATCCGCTCGCGGACCGGTGCGTCCGCCGTCGCGGCCAGCGCCTCGCCCGTACTGCGCACCCCCAGCTCGATCACCTGGGCGTGCACCGCGAGCAGCACGGCTTCCTTGTTCTGGAACTCGTGGTAGAAGTGCCGGGTCGACACTTTCGCCTGTGCACACAGGCGTTCCACCGAGGTCGCGGGATACCCGTCGGTCCCGAACAGCTCCAGCGCGGCGTCCAGCAGGCGCTCCCGCCTGGCGGCCTTCCACTCGTCGACCGAGCGTCCGGAGTACCGGCGCACGGAGGGATCGCTCATAACACCTCTTGTCGCTACCCCGTGCGTGACCCGCTCATCTTAGTCACTCAGAGCAAGGTCTTGTCAGCTCCTTTCCGAGTGTCTAAATTACTGATGGGTTTAAGTGAAAACCACGCTTTTCACTTGCCGTCGTGGAGGCGCTGATGCGGATCACGGAGAAGGTGCGCGCGGTCGGGGTGCTGCGCGCCGCCGGGATGGTCGAGCTGGGGCGTCCGGTGGCCGCGGCGCGGAAGGCGCGGGCGATCCGGCGGCTGGGTCCGATCGCGGGGGCGGCGCGGGCGGCGGCTTGGCGAGCGCCTGATGCGGTGGCTGTTGTCGATGAGGACGGGCGGATGACGTACGGCGAGTTGGATCGGCTCGCTGGAGCGTTGGCGATCGCGTGGGCGTCGGCGGGGATGACGCCGGATCAGGCGGTGGGGGTGTTGTGCCGGGACCATCGTGGGGCGGTGGTGGCGATGGTTGCTGCGGGCAAGCTTGGGGCTCGGTTGGTGTTGCTGAACACGGGGTTCAGTGGGGTGCAGCTGGGTGATGTGGTGCGGCGTGAGGGTGTGGGTGGGGTGGTGTACGACGACGAGTTCGACGAGTTGCTGGCTGGTACTTGGAGGCTTCCGCTGGAAGGCTCGGGAGAGGGTTCGTTGGCGTGGCCTCGGCGGCAGGGTGGGTTGGTGTTGCTGACGGGTGGGACTACCGGTACGCCGAAGGGGGCGCCGCGGGTGGTGCGGTCACCGTTGGTGGCTGCGCAGTTCCTGGATCGGGTGCCGCTGCGGCGCGGGGATGTCGTACAGCTGGCCGCGCCGTTGTTCCACGGGACCGCGCTGACGCAGTTCGTCATGGCGTTCGCGCTCGGGGCGACCGTCGTACTGCGGCGGCGGTTCGATCCGGTCGCGACGCTGCGGACCGTCGAGCGGGAGCGCTCGACCGCGCTGATCGTCGTACCGACGATGCTGCAGCGGATGCTCGCGGTCGAGCGGACCTTCGACACCTCGTCTCTGCGGATCATCATGAGCGCGGGCGCGTTGCTGCCGAGCGACTTGGGCAATCGCGTGATCGACCGCTTCGGCCCGGTGCTGCACAACCTCTACGGCTCCACGGAGTGCGCGGTCGCCACCGTCGCGACGCCGAGCGACTGGCTCGCGGCGCCCGGGACGGCCGGACTGCCGCCCGTCGGTTGCCGCGTGCGCCTGTACGACGACGCCGACCGCCCGATCACCGCGCCCGGAACGACCGGCCGGATCTTCGCGGGCAACGGGCTCAGCTTCGCCGGGTACAGCGGCGGCGGGAGCAAGGACGTCGTCGACGGGCTGCTCAGCACCGGTGACCTCGGGCACTTCGACGCGGCCGGGCGGCTGTTCGTCGACGGACGCAGCGACGACATGATCGTGTCCGGCGGCGAGAACGTGTTCCCGGGTGAGGTCGAGGACCTGGTCGAGGCGATGCCGGGCGTCGCCGAGGTCGCGTCCATCGGCGTACCGGACGACGACTTCGGCCAGCGGCTCCGCCTGTACGTCGTACCGGCCGCGGGCGCTCAGCTCGACGCCGAAGAGATCCGCGCGCACGTGCGTAACCATCTGGCCCGTTTCAAGGTTCCTCGTGAGGTGCTCTTCCTCGACGAGCTGCCACGTACTGCCACCGGGAAAGTCGATCGCCGCGCTTTGAACGGAGCCGCCCCATGAAGAGAACCACGCTCGCCCTGCTCGCCGGATCACTGATCGCCGGCCTGCTGGTCGCTGCCCCACAAGCTGCCTCGGCGGCTCCGATCCCGGAACCGGACCAGGACGCCTTCTACCAACCGGCACCCGGCTACGAGTCGAAGGCGCCGGGGGCGGTCCTGAAGAAGCGACTGATCACGGTGACCGGGCTCGGGATTCCCCTTCCGGTGAAGGCGTTCCAGGTGCAGTCGCGCAGCACCGACGCGAAGGACCGGCCGGTGACGGTGGTGTCGACCGTGATCGTGCCGCTCACGTCGTACCCGGGCGGTGCGCGGCCCTTGCTGTCGTACCAGCCGGCCACGGACTCGCTCGGTGATCAGTGCAACCCGTCGTACACGCTGCGGACCGGGTTGGAGAAGGAGATCCCGCTGCTCGCGCTCGGCCTGGCCAAGGGCTGGGCGGTCGTGGTCACCGACTACCAAGGACCGCGCGACGCGTACGGCGCCGGGCGGATGGAAGGGCACGCCGTACTGGACGGTGTCCGGGCCACGCTCGCTTCGCCCGAGGCCGGGCTGTCGGCGCAGACGAAGGTCGGGCTGTGGGGGTACTCCGGCGGCGGTCTGGCGACCGGTTGGGCCGCGGAGCTGCAGCCGTCGTACTCGCCGGAACTGAACGTCGCGGGCGTCGCCTCCGGTGGCACTCCGGCCGACCTGGGGGCGGCCGGACGCCAGATGGACGGCGGACCGTTCGCGGGGCTGTTCCTCGCGGCGGCGATCGGGGTCAGCCGGGAGTACCCGGAGCTGCTCGGGATCTTCAATGCCCGAGGCAACCAGTTGATCGCGGCGATGGGCGACCTGTGCGTCACCGAGGAGGCGCTCTACGCCTTCCACAGCGTGAAGCAGTACAGCGACTCCCCCGACCCGCTGAACGAGCCGGTCGCGCGCGAGGTGCTGGGCAAGAACAAGATGGGCACCAACGCTCCGAAGGCGCCGGTCTACCTGTACCACTCGAAGTTCGACGAGCTGATCCCCTGGGCGGTCGGCAAGAACCTCGAGGACGCGTGGTGCGCCAAGGGCACGAAGGTCACCTTCTACACCGACTACCTGAGCGAGCACAACGTCCTCGCGGTGACCGGCGGCCCGGCCGCGGTCGCCTACCTGAGCGCGCGCTTCGCCGGGGTGAAGGCGCCTTCCACCTGCTGACCACAGCAGAAAGGGCCGGAGCCCCTCGCTCCGGCCCTTCTGCGGCTCTGTCAGGTGCGCTTGCGGTAGGCGCGGATCGCCAGCGGGGCGAAGACCGCGACCAGGCCGACCATCCAGGCCAGGGTGATCAGCAGCGGCTTCTGCAGGTCGCCGCCGAGCATCAGGCCGCGCATCGAGTCGGCCAGGTAGGTGATCGGGTTGATCTTGGTCCACGACTGCAGGAAGCCCGGCAGCGTGCTGGTCTGGACGAAGATGTTGCTGCCGAAGGTCAGCGGGAACATCACCAGGAACGCGATGCCCTGGACGCCCTGGGCGGTCTTCAGCTTCAGGCCGAGCCAGACCCACACCCAGCACAGCGACAGCGCGAAGGCCAGCACCAGCAGGAGGGCGAGCAGACCGTTGCCGACGCCGTTCTCGAAACGGAAACCGAGTGCGAAGCCGGTGACCATCAGGATCACGATCGAGGTCAGGTAGCGGATCGCGTCGCCCAGCACCGCGCCGACCAGCGGTGCGACCCGGGCGATCGGCAGGCTGCGGAAGCGGTCGAAGACGCCCTTGGCGAAGTCGTCGTTCAGCCCGACGCCGGTGCCCAGCGTCGAGAACACCACCGACTGTACGAGCACGCCCGGCAGCAGGAACGGCAGGTAGTCGTGCCAGGTCCCGCCGGCCTGACCGCCGATCGCGCCGCCGAAGACGAACAGGAACAGCAGCAGGAAGATGATCGGCTGGAACGTGACATCGGCCAGCGCTTCCGGGTTCTGCCGGATCCGGACGATGTTGCGCCAGGCCAGGGTCAGGCTCTGCTGGACCCAGGCGAACGGGCTGTTCCGCCGTACGGCGTGCTGCGGGGCCGCGGTGTTCGGCGTGAGGGTTGCGGTGCTCATCGGCCCGCTCCTTCCAGGACTGCGGTGGGCTCTTCTTCGGCGGCGTGGCCGGTCAGGGCGAGGAAGACCTCGTCCAGGCTGGGCAGCCGCAGGGACAGCTCGGTGACGGCGATCCCGGCCTCGTCCAGCCGCCGTACGACGACCGGCATCGACGACCCGTCGCTCACCGGCACGCTGACCAGGGCGTTGACGACATCGACGGTGGGCCGGGTGCCGGTCGACTCGGCGACGATCGCGGCGACCCGCTCGAGGTGGCCGGGCTCGGCCGGGCGGACGTCCAGCGACTGCTTGCCGGCCTGCGCCTTGAGCTCGGCCGGACGCCCGGAGGCGACCACGCTGCCCTTGTCGAAGACCATGATCGAGTCGGCCAGCGCGTCGGCCTCCTCCAGGTACTGCGTGGTCAGCAGCACCGTCGTACCGTCGAGGACCAGGTTGCGGACGGTGTCCCAGACGCCGTTGCGGGCGTGCGGGTCGAGTCCGGTGGTCGGCTCGTCCAGGTAGAGGATGCTCGGGTTGCCGACCAGGCTCGCGGCCAGGTCGAGCCGGCGGCGCATGCCACCGGAGTAGGTCTTGGCGATCCGGTCACCGGCGTCGGTCAGCTCGAAGCGCTCGAGCAGCTCGTCGGCGCGGCTCTTGGACTCCGGCCGGGACATCCCGATCAGGCGGCCGATCATGACCAGGTTGCGACGGCCGGACATGTCCTCGTCGACCGAGGCGTACTGCCCGGTGAGGCCGATGATCTCGCGGACCCGGGCGGCCTCCTTGACCACGTCGAACCCGCCGACCGTCGCGTGCCCGGCGTCCGGCTGCAGCAGCGTGCCGAGGATCCGGACGGCGGTGGTCTTGCCCGCGCCGTTCGGTCCCAGGACGCCGAGCACGGTGCCGGTCGGCACGGTCAGGTCGACGCCGTCCAGCGCGATCGTGCTGCCATATTTCTTGACCAGGCCTTCCGCCACGATGGCGGGCTGGTTCGATGTGGACATTCGGTTCCTCCAGATGACTTCGTGTCTCTGGGAACCACAGTCCACCGGCCCGCTGGCACCGCCCTGGCACTCGGCTGACAGGCCGTACCAGCGGGCTGTCTCAGCCCTTCAGCGGCATGATCCGGTTGGCGAGCAGGGCTTGGTACGCCTCCGGGTTGTACCGGGCCAGGTGGCCACGGGCCTTGCGCCGGTACTTCAGGATCTGCCGCGTCCCGATCGCCCACAGCACGTACTGGAACGCGAGCGCGAACTTGAAGTCGCCGACCTCCTGCGGAGCGCCGCCGGACGACACGTCCAGCAGGATCCCGACCATGCCGATGCAGATCAGCGTCGCGATGAAGCCACCGGTGTTGACCATCCCGTTCGCGGCGCCGAAGCGCGTCGACGGGTTGAACGTCCGGGCGTAGTCCAGCCCCAGCATCGATCCCGGACCGCCAGCAGCCTGTACGACGATCAGCAGCAACAGCACCGGCATCGGCGCCTGACCAGGCCAGACCAGTACGACGGTCCACATCAGCACGGACCCCGTGATCACGGCCAGCACGATCCACGACCGGTAGAACGGGAAGCGCGCGGCGTACCGGCCGACCAGCGGGCCGTAGAACAGGCCCGCGAGGACCGGCAGGATCAGCAGCGACGCGGCCGTCGTCGGGGACAACCCCTGACCGCGGACGAGGAACGGGTACCCCCAGAGCAGGCCGAAGGTGGAGCCGGAGAAGCTCGTCGTGAAGTGCGTCCACAGGCCGAGCCGTGTACCGGGCTCACGCCAGGCACGGCGCAGGTTGTGGCGGACCTCGGTGAGCGACTGCTTGGCGCGGTGCAGCGGTTCGTCGTACGGGGTGTCCTTGATCAGGAACAGTACGGCGACGCCGGTGACCAGGCTGAGCACGCTGGCGCCGGCGAACGTGCCGGTCCAGCCGAAGGCGTGGAACGCCGCGGCCATCGGGACCGTCGAGACGATCGCGCCGATACCGCCGAGCATGCCGGTGGCCTGCGACATCACCGGCTGACGCAGCGCGGGGAACCAGGACATCACCACCCGGAGCACGCTGATGAAGACCAGCGCGTCACCGACGCCGAGCACCGCCCGCGCCGCGAGCGCGGCCGGGTAGGAGTCGACCACGCTGAACGCCGACTGGGCCACGAAGAGCAGACCCGACGCGGTGATCAGCAGCCGCTTCGAGCCGTACCGGTCGAGCAGGATGCCGACCGGGACCTGCATCGCGGCGTACACCGTCAGCTGTACGACGGTGAAGCTGGCCAGCGCCGAGGCGGAGATGTGGAAGCGTTCGGCCGCCTGCAGACCCGCGACGCTCATCGAGCCGCGGTGCAGCACGGTCACCAGGTAGGTGAAGACGGCAGCCGCCCACACCGCCCAGGCTCGCCGACCGCCCAGGGGGAAGAGGAGCTCGGTCACCGCACCCCTCGCAGATCTGTCGCGGCCACCTCGATGTGCGCGACGACGAGGTCGCGGAAGCGCTTCACGCTGTTGCCGCCGAGCGCTTCGATCATCTCCTGGTGGGCGACGATCGACTTGTCCATCCGGGCCGGCACGACCTCGATGCCCGGCACACCCATCCGGACCTGACGGTCACGCAGGCTGTTGTAGAGCTTGGCGAGGATCTCGTTCCCGGCCGCGCCGACGATCGCCTCGTGGAAGGCCCGGTCGGCCTCCAGGAAGCTCTTCGCGTCGCCCGCCTTGCGGTGCGCGCGCATCTCGTCGACCTTCGCGGTCAGCGCCTCGATCAGCTGCTTGCGCCGCGGCCAGACCTTCGCGGCCGCGTGGGTCTCGAGCAGCTCGCGGGCCTCGAGGACGTCGTTGATCTCCTGCGGCAGCACCGGCAGGACCAGCGCGCCCTTCTTCGGGTACAGCTTGACCAGGCCGGACTCCTCCAGCCGCAGCAGCGCCTCGCGCACCGGCGTACGGGAGACTCCCACCGCCGTGGCCAGCTCACCCTCGGTGAGCAACTCGCCGCCCGGGTAGGCCCGGTCCAGGATCGCGGCCTTCACGTACGCGTACACGCGCTCCGCGGCCGGGATCTTCTCCACCCCCGGCGCCTGCTCGACCACCACCCGCGCGATCTCGGCTGTCTCTTCCCCCAACACCGGCTGCTCGCCGGGTACCCCGCTGGCCACAACTCTCCCAACACATACGACTGGTATCTCTGTTGTATCTATCTTATCACTCGACTGTTTGTTCCACATTCTGTGGATAAACCTGTGGATAAGCGTGCGGGGTTTCCCCTGTCCTGGCCGGGGTGGTGGGCGCGGCGGGCAATCCGATCTAGGCTCACCGGAGCGTTGCCGTCCCGTTTCGCTCTGTGTCTTGAGGAGAGAGTGTGTCCCGAAGCTCACGTACCCGCCGGCTGAGCGCCGGTCTGGCGGTGGCCGCCCTGGCGTTCACCACCGCCGGTGCCGCGACCGCCGCCGAGGCGACCCCGTTCGCACCCTCGACCAGCACCGCCGCCGCGGCCGAGCCCGGCATCCTGATGAACTACGTGGTCAACACCAAGGCCACGAAGGCGCACGTCAAGAAGGCCGAGAAGGCCGTCAAGGCGGCCGGCGGCACGGTCGTGTCGTCGTACGACCAGCTCGGCGTGGTGATCGCGCAGTCGACCAACCCGGACTTCCGGACCGACGTCCGCAAGGGCCGTGACGGCCGCGAGGTGCAGTCGGTCGGCGCGACCCGGACCGCGGCCGTGTCCGAGGGCCCGGTCGGTACGGCGAAGAAGGCCGCGGCCAAGGGCCTGAACGCCGGCGAGGCCACCGTCGTACCGGACCCGGACGAGACCAAGCAGTGGGACATGGTCCAGATCAAGGCGGACCAGGCCCACAAGATCACCGACGGCTCCAAGCGCGTCCTGGTCGGCGTGACCGACAGCGGCGTCGACGACACCCACCCGGACCTGGCGCCGAACTTCGACGCCAAGAACTCGGTCAACTGCACCGGCAACGGCGTCCCGGACCGCACGGTGGGCGGCTGGCGTCCGACCACCAGCGCGCACGGGACCCACGTGGCCGGCACGATCGCCGCGGCCCGCAACGGCATCGGCATCGTCGGGGTCGCGCCGGGCGTGAAGATCGCCTCGGTGAAGGTCGTGAACGACGACGGCTACATCTACCCGGAGTACGCGATCTGTGGCTTCGTCTGGGCCGCCGAGCACCACATGGACGTCACCAACCACAGCTACTTCATCGACCCGTGGCAGTTCTGGTGCGACGACGACGGTGACCAGGGCGCGGTCCAGGAAGCCGTCCGGCGGGCGATGAACTACCAGACCAAGAAGGGCGTCCTGTCGGTCGCCGCGGCGGGCAACTCGAACTACGACCTGTCGAACAAGACCACCGACACCTCCAGCCCGAACGACAGCACGGCGGTGACCCGGGACATCAACAACGACTGCCTCGACATCCCGACCGAGCTGCCCGGCGTGATCACCGTCGCCAGCACCACGCAGGCCGGCGTGAAGAGCAGCTTCTCGAACTTCGGGCTGCGCTCGATCGATGTCGCGGCGCCTGGCAGCAGCATCCTGTCGACGCTGCCCGGTGGTGGCTACGGCACGATGAGCGGTACGTCGATGGCGTCGCCGCACGTCGCCGGTGTCGCCGCGCTGATGAAGTCGGCGCACCCGTGGTGGGGCCCGCGCGACCTGGAGAAGGCCCTGCAGCGTCAGGCCGACGACACCGCCTGCCCGACGACGCCGGACGCGCGCTGCACCGGTACGACGGCCAAGAACGCCTTCTACGGCGAGGGCATCGCGGACGCACTGGACGCGGTCAAGCGCTTCTGGTGAATCACCTGAACTGAAGAGAGGGGGTTCCCCGCCCGGGATCCCCTCTTTTCCTTTGCCCCATGCGAACGGCCCGGACGCTGCTGCGTCCGGGCCGTTCGTCGTACCGCGGGCTAGAACATCAGCGCGCGGGCGGGGTCCTCGAGGATGCTCGCGACGTCGGCGAGGAAGATCGAGCCCTTCTCGCCGTCGATCAGGCGGTGGTCGAACGACAGCGCCAGCGTGGTGATCCAGCGCGGGACGATCTCGTCGTCCACCACCCACGGCTGCTTGCGGACCGCGCCGAAGGCGAGGATCGCGGCCTCACCCGGGTTGATGATCGGCGTCCCCGCGTCGACGCCGAAGACGCCGACGTTGGTGATCGTGAACGACCCGCCGGCCTGGTCGGCCGGGGAGGTCTTGCCGTCGCGGGCGGTGGCGACCAGGTCGTTCAACGCGCCACACAGCTCGGGCAGGGTGAGCGACTCGGCACCCTTGATGTTCGGCACGATCAGGCCGCGCGGAGTGGCCGCGGCGATGCCGAGGTTGACCGAGCCCTTGAGCACGATCTCCTGGTTCGGCTCGTCCCACGCCGCGTTGATGATCGGCGTCCGGCGGGCCGCGAGGGTGACCGCCTTCGCGACGATCAGCAACGGCGAGACGCGGAGGTCCTTGAACGCCTTGTCCTTCTTGAGGCGCTCGACCAGGTCCATGGTCGCGCTGACGTCGACGGTGATCCACTCGGTCACGTGCGGCGCGGTGAAGGCGCTGGCGACCATCGCCTGGGCCATCACCTTCTGCACACCCTTGACGGGAATGCGAACGTCGCCGGCACCAGGCTGTACGACGTACGAGGGAGCAGGTGTGGCAGCAGCAACTGGTGTGGTGGTGTGGTTCTCCACATCAGTACGAGTGATGATGCCGCCGGGGCCGGTCGCGGTGACGGTGCCGAGGTCGATGCCCAGGTCCTTGGCCAGCTTGCGGACCGGGGGCTTGGCCAGCACATGAACGTTGCCAGCAGCAACTGCTGCGGCGGCCGGGGTCGGAGCGGGGGCCGGTACCGGAGCCGGAGCTTCCACCACAGGAGCGGGAGCAGGTACTGGATCTATTGCTGCTCCGCCCTTGCGGGGGCGGCGCTTGGCTTCCGTCGTACGGGGGCCGTAGCCGACGAGGACCGCCGTACGGCCGGAGCCGCCGTTCTCCACGTCGGGGACGAGGTCTTCCTTCGGCGTACCGGACGTCACCGGCGGGGTCAGGTCACCAGGCGTGGCGTCGGCGGTCTCGACGGCGATGATCGGCGTACCGACCGGGACCGTCTCGCCTTCCGGCACCAGGAGCTCGGCGACCGTGCCGGCGAACGGCACCGGCAGCTCGACCAGGGACTTGGCGGTCTCGATCTCGACGACGGTGTCGTTGAGCTTCACCACGTCGCCGGGCTTGACCTTCCAGCTGACGATCTCGGCCTCGACCAGACCCTCGCCGACGTCGGGGAGGCGGAACTGCTGGATGCCCATCAGTACCCCATCACCCGGTCGACACCGTCGAGCACCCGGTCCAGGTCGGGCAGGTACTCCTCTTCCATCCGCGACGGCGGGTACGGAGTGTCGTACCCGGCGACCCGGAGCACCGGCGCCTCCAGGTGGTAGAAGCACTCCTCGGTGATCCGCGCCGCGACCTCGGCACCGGGGCCGAGCGAGAACGGCGCCTCGTGCACGACGACCGCGCGCCGGGTCTTCTTCACCGAGTCGAAGATCGTGCGCAGGTCCAGCGGCGAGATGGTCCGCAGGTCGACGACCTCCAGGTTGCGCCCGTCCTCGAGCGCCGCCTCGGCCGCCTGCAGGCAGGTCTTCACCATCGGGCCGTAGCAGAACAGTGTCGCGTCGGTGCCCTCACGGACCACCTTCGCCTTGTGCAGCGGGTACGCCGGGGGCACGCTCTCGTCGAGCTCGGCCTTCTCGTGGTAGCGCCGCTTGGGCTCCAGGAAGATGACCGGGTCGTCGGAGGTGATCGCCTGCTGGATCATCCAGTACGCGTCGACCGGGTCGCCGCACGCGACGACCTTGAGGCCGGCGATGTGCGCGAACAGCGTCTCCGGCGACTCCGAGTGGTGCTCGACCGCGCCGATGCCGCCGCCGAACGGGATCCGGATCACGATCGGCATCCGCAGCTTGCCCATCGACCGGTAGTGCATCTTGGCGACCTGGTTGATGATCTGGTCGTACGCCGGGAACACGAACCCGTCGAACTGGATCTCGCAGACCGGCCGGTACCCGCGCAGGGCCAGGCCGACCGCCGTACCGATGATGCCGGACTCGGCCAGCGGGGTGTCGATCACCCGGTCCTCGCCGAAGTCCTTCTGCAGACCCTCGGTGACCCGGAAGACGCCACCGAGCTTGCCGATGTCCTCACCCAGGATGACGACCTTCGGGTCGTTCTCCATCGAGGCCCGCAGGCCGGCGTTGATGCCCTTGCCGAGACTGATCTTCGTCATCTGGCTCACTCGCCCTCTGCGTTGAAGGAAGCGGCGTACGCGGCGTACTGGTCGCGCTGCTCGGCGAGCTCGTCGGGCATGTCGACGTACGCGTACTTGAAGAAGTCGGTCAGCTCCGGGTCCGGCATCGCCAGGCAGCCCCGGCGCAGCTCGGCGGCGACCTGGTCGGCCTCGGCCTCGACCTCGTCGAAGAACTCGTGCTCGACGCCGGCCTGGCGGGCCAGGTACGCCTTCACGCGCTCGATCGGGTCCTTGAGCTTCCAGTACTCCAGGTCCTCCGACAGCCGGTACTTGGTCGGGTCGTCGGACGTGGTGTGCGCGCCCATCCGGTACGTGTAGGCCTCGACCAGGGTCGGGCCGCTGCCCTCACGGGCCCGCTTCAGCGCCTGCTGCGTGACGGCGTACGTCGCGAGGACGTCGTTGCCGTCGACGCGGACGCCGGGGAAACCGAAGCCGGCCGCGCGCTGGTACAGCGGGATCCGGGTCTGCCGGTCGATCGGCTCGGAGATCGCCCACTGGTTGTTCTGGCAGAAGAAGACGACCGGGGCGTTGAACACCGAGGCGTAGATGAAGGCCTCGTTCACGTCGCCCTGGCTGCTGGCGCCGTCGCCGAAGTACGCGATCGTCGCCTCGCCGTTCTCCGGGTCGCCGACCGCGTGGTCGCGCTGCTGGCCCATCGCGTACCCGGTCGCGTGCAGCGTCTGGGCGCCGATCACGATCGTGTAGAGGTGGAAGTTGTTGTCCCGGGGGTCCCACGCGCCCTGGTCGACCCCGCGGAACAGGCCGAGCAGGTTCAGCGGGTTGACGCCCTGGCAGAACGCGACGCCGTGCTCGCGGTAGGTCGGGAAGACCATGTCCTTCGAGTTCAGCGCGCGGCCGGAGCCGATCTGGGCCGCCTCCTGGCCGAGCAGCGAGGCCCACAGGCCCAGTTCGCCCTGGCGCTGCAGCGCGGTCGCCTCGGTGTCGATCCGGCGGACCAGGGTCATGTCCCGGTAGAAGCCCTTGATCGCCTCGTCGTCGAGGTCGAACGAGTAGTCCGGGTGCTCGACGCGCTCACCTTCGGGCGTCAGCAGCTGGACGAACTCGACCTCCTCGGAGGCCTGCGGGGGACTGACCGGCGCCTCGACGGGCGCGAACACTTCCGGGGCAAGGCCCGGCACCGACTCACTCACATGCACTCCTCGGGGGTTCGAGCGCGGGATCGCCGCGACCGCAACTTGCACGCTGCCGGCCTGACCAGCCGGGTGAGGCCTCTCAGACAGGACCGCGTGGGTCCAGGGTTGATGCACCGTCCGGCAGTGAACCTCCTCACTGGTACCACTGCCCATCTTGCCGGACACCGTACCCAGCCGGTGGTGGTTGCGCTAACTGTCTGGACGCCAACTCGTACGCCGGTACGGAAACGCGTGCCGCGTTGAGACACCAGTCCATCAGGTGGTCATATCGCGGGCCGCCCGCACGCTCGGAGCGGGCCGTGTGACGCGCGCTGCCCGCTCCGAGTGTTTTCTGTCACAGCTTCGTACCGATCAGGGCAACTGCTCGAGCCGGACCAGTTTGAAATTGGTCCCCTCCCGGTCGCCGTCACCCGGGGTGTTCTCGCCGTCGTGCACAGCGAGCAGCCCGTACGGGAACCGCGCGCCGAGCGACTGGGTCGTGACGGCCGCGCCGTCGCTGTGCTGCACGCCGTCCGCCGCCTTGCCGTCGACGACCTCGAAGCCCGCCCGGTAGGTGAGGCCGCGGGCGTCGAGCCGGTAGACCGCGAAGGTCGAGTCGCCCTGGCTCGAGGCGTAGAGGGTCTTCGTGCCGTTCTTGTAGGCGATGGTCAGGCCTTCGGCGTCCGCGCTGAGGTGCTTGCCGGCGTCCGGGCTGACCGGTCCGGTGGCGGCGCACTCCTCGGTCTCCTCGTCGTACGCCGCGGGCTGGCCGAACTCGCGGACCTTCTCGAGCAGCTCAGGCTTGCCGTGCAGCGGGACGCGCCAGACGCCGACGTCCTCCTGGGCGGCGTACAGGGTGCGGGTGGTCCGGTCGAAGACCATGCCCTCGAACTGCGGGCGGTCACCCGGGTCCTCGCAGGGCGACCAGGTGCTGCCGTTGCGGAGCTTGAAGCTGGTCGGGAAGTCCCACTGGGTCACCGGCTTGTAGGTGACCTTCGTCCCGTCGGCGACGAGGCGGAACAGGCCGATCCGCGCCTCGCTGCGGCGGGTGACGGCGACCAGCGGACCGAGCGGGTCCGCGAGCACGGCGACGCCGTACGCCGTGCGCTGGTCCTGGACCTCGTCGGTGTCCTTGCTGAAGACGAGCGGAGCCTTGGCGCTGGTGACGTCGGTGAGCACCTTGTTCTTGGCGTCGGTGCCGCGACGGTCGACGGAGTAGATCCGCAGCTGGTCGCGGCCGCGGTCGGTGACGACGGCGAGATCGCGGAGACGGC
The DNA here is from genome assembly GCA_049998015.1 of Kribbella sp. cmx-5-2. Lineage (GTDB taxonomy): Bacteria > Actinomycetota > Actinomycetes > Propionibacteriales > Kribbellaceae > Kribbella. The sequence goes on along the minus strand of JAEBEC010000003.1, from coordinate 195,697 downwards.
CGCCGAGTACGGCGTTCTGCACGAGGTCGACGTTGTTGAAGCGGCCCGGTTCCTGGCCTTCCGCGGGCGCCGGCGGGGTGGCGATGTGCTGGAGTTGCTTGCCGGTGAGGTCGACCGCCGTCAGCCCGCCGTTCTTGAGCGTCCCGAGCACGACGGACTTGTCGGGCCGGGTCGGGCTGACCCAGATCGCCGGGTCGTCCGCGTTGGCGTCGTTGCCCGCCTCGTCGTCCCAGTTCGGTGCGGTCTCGGCGACGGCCCGGACCTGCGCGAGCCCGGGTCCTCCGGCCGCCCCGGCGAAGCCGGTGGCGGGGGCAGCGCGCCCCTCCCCCCATCCAGCCGCCCCGGCGGAGCCGGTGGCGGCGGCAGCAAGCAGCACGCCTGCGGTCAGTGCAGCGACGTAGCGCATGTTCTGTCTCCTCACGGTTGGCGGTCACGATCGCGGGGGCCGGTGGCCGCCGGTTGTCCGGCGCGTGAACCCGGCAGGAAACCGTCGGCGGGTGGCAGGGAAACCACTTGCCGCCCGCCCGGCGGCGGACTAGCGTCAGGATCGTCTTGCAGTTTTACTGGTTACAAGGAGATTCGATGGCCGCCTCCGCACCCGTCGTACCGGCGCTGCCCGGCGCCCGTACCGCGTCGCCCGCGATGATCTGGTCGGCGCTGGCGATCGTGTACGTCGTGTGGGGCTCGACGTACCTGGCGATCCGGATCGTGGTCGAGGCCGAGATCCCACCGATGCTCGGGATGGCCTCCCGCTTCCTGGCCGCCGCACTCCTCCTCGCGGCCTTCCTCGCGATCCGCTCCGGCGGCCGCCGCCTCAAGGTGACGCGACGCGAGCTGCTCGGCTCGGGCGTCGTCGGGCTGTTACTACTGGCGTTCGGCAACGGCGCCGTGGCGATCGCCGAGCAGACCGTGCCGTCGGGCCTGGCCGCGCTGCTGGTGGCCGCCGTACCGCTGTGGCTGATGCTGCTCCGCGTCGGCGGCGGTGAGCGCCCGCGCGTGCTGACCTGGATCGGCGTCCTGATCGGCTTCGCCGGCGCCGCGCTGCTCTCGGTCTCCGGCGGCGACACCAGCGCCAAGCCGTGGTCGGTCGCGATCCTGGTGCTCGGCACGATCAGCTGGGCGGTCGGATCGCGCTTCTCGCCGCGGCTCGGGCTGCCGAAGGACCCGCTGGTCGCCACGACGTACGAGATGGCGATCGGCGGTACGGCGATGGTCCTGATCGGCGTCCTCCGCGGTGAGCCCGCGCGGCTGCACCTGGGCGCGGTCGACACGAAGGGCTGGTTCGCGCTCGCCTACCTGGTCGTCTTCGGCTCGCTGCTCGCGTACACGGCGTACTCGTACCTGCTGGCGAACGCACCGATCTCGCTGATCGGCACCTACGCGTACGTGAACCCGGCGGTCGCGGTGTTCCTCGGCTGGCTGATCCTGAGCGAGCACGTCACGACGACGATCCTGCTGGGCGGGGCGGTCGTCGTACTGGGGGTGGCTCTGGTGGTGACCGCCGAGCGGCGGCCGGCGGTGGCGACGACCTCGTCGGGCGCCGGCGCACCACCCGCGGAGTAGACCACTCGCGCGCGCGGGCGTCCGCGCGCGGAGGAAATAGGAAAGACCCGGGCTCCCATGGGGTGCCCGGGTCTCCCACCGCTGCCGATGCGCGCGGCAGCGGGTCCAAAGTTGCCGGTCGCGCGCTGTGCCCCGAAAAAACACGGCGCGAACTCCGGCAATAGTGCGACGACATACCGATTCATCATGGTATTGCCGATTCGTTGGCCACCGAGCCCACCGAAAATCTCCATGAATCACCGGGCGATCCGTCTCCCGCGATGACACAACGAGGAAATCGGGGATCGGTTACGCGATCTCCCAGAACTCGTGGGAACGACTTTCCGGTCGTGGCAACCAAACCTCCTGCGGCCTCAGTTACCGGCAAGTTCCCTGGTCAGAGGCCGGTCGTTGCGGCGTCAGGCATCTACTGGTCTGCCGCCTGAGAAGTTCCGGCTGACATCTATCCGAAACAAAACTCGACGAAAAAGTTTGTAACCGGGGTGACCAGGCGTCGTTACCAACTAAGACGAATCCGTCAAACCCGAAAGGAAACCTCGCATAATGCAGGTAACACGCAAGATCGCCGCTGCTGCGGCCGTGGCGACCGTCGCCACGCTGGGCCTGGCCACCGTCGTCAGCGCGAACATGATCGACGACACCAAGGCCAACAGCGGCCTTGCTGACACCGTCTCCGCGGCCTCCAAGGGCTACGGCGCCAAGGGTGCCCACAAGTGGTACGGCGTCGACCGCGACGGCGGCCTGATCGCCGTTGACGACAACAACGTCGGCCCGTTCCAGGCGTGCGACAACTTCATCCCGGTCAACGCCGTTGGCGTGCAGGTTCCGGTCAAGGACATCGTCGGCATCGTCGGCCTGGACCAGAACGGCAACTCGGCCACCGCCGTGAAGACCTGTGAGCAGGAGGCCGGCCAGAACCACAAGGGCGGCAAGTGGTACCGCGCCGGCGACGACGGCCTGATCTCGGTCTCCGACAACAACGTCGGCCCGTTCCAGGTCTGCCACAACGATGTTCCGGTCAACGCCGTTGGCGTCCAGGTTCCGGTTTCGGACCTGACCGCTCTGCTGGGTCTCGACCAGAACGCGAACGCGGTCGAGTCGCTGAAGACCTGCGAGCAGGAGACCGGCCAGAACCACTGATCCTCCCTGGTCAGTGATGCAGGACCCGAAACTGTCGCCTCGGTGGGGCGACTGACTCGGTAGCACCACACAGAACGGCATCGGGAAGCAAGCCTCACTCCTTCCCGGTGCCGTTCTTCTGTTGTCCGGGGTCTTCTACAGATCCCGCAGGTCGACGACCGATCCGCTGGGCAGCTCCCGGTCGAACAGAGCCCAGATCCCCGCGGCCGCGTCCTCCGGCGTACTCAACCCGCCGGTCCGGCTCAGCTCCCGGAACCGCTCCACCGACGGGAACACCCGCTCGTCGACCTTCCGGATCTCCCCTTGCATCGCCGTGTCCACCACTCCCGGCGCGACAGCAACCACCCGGACCCCGTTCGGCTCCAGCCCCACGGTCCGCACCCAGTGATCGACGGCCGCCTTCCCCGCGTTGTACGCCGACCACCCGGCGTACGCCTTCTTCGCGGCCCCCGAGGTGAGCATCACCAGATGCTTCTCACACTCCAGCTCCGCCGTCGCCCGCAAGAACGCCCGCCCGAGCACCTGAGGCGCCGCCGAGTTCAGCAACACGGCCTTGGTGTACGCCGCCGGATCAACCTCGCCGGTCGACCCGATCGGCACGACAGTCCCCGCGTTGTGCACGAACACCACACGCTCGCCGTCGAACCCGTCCAACTCCTCGACGAGGTGCCGCTCAACGCGGTCCCACTCGGCAGGATCAGCCAGATCCACCGCGAAGTGCTCGGCAGCTCCCCCGCCCCGCCGGGACAGGTCGATCACCCGACAGTCCGGCCACGGCGAGCTCGTGGCCAGCGCGGCCCCGATCCCTGCCGAGGCTCCCGAGATCCACACCAGTGTTTGTCCGCTCACGCCGTCAACGTACCGACGGCCGATGGAGTCACTGGCGCCAGGTGCGGGCTACCTGGAGGAAGAGGTTGTTGGCTTCGGGTTCGCCGATGGTGACTCGGGCGCCCTCGCCGGGGAACGGGCGGACGGAGACTCCTTCGGCCTGGACGGCTTCGGCGAAGGGGACGGTGTCCTGGCCCAGCGGCATCCAGACGAAGTTCGCGTGGGTTTCGGGGACGTCCCAGCCGGCGGCCTGGAGCTCGCCGACGACGCGGCGGCGTTCGTGGCAGAGGGACTCGACGCGGTCGAGGAGTTCCTGCTCGGCGTTGATGGACGCGATCGCGGCGGCCTGGGCGACCTGGCTGACGCCGAAGGGCAGGGCGCACTTGCGGATCGCGGCGACGACCGGCGGGTGGCCGATCGCGTAGCCGACGCGGAAACCGGCCAGGCCGTACGCCTTCGAGAACGTGCGCAGCACGACCACGTTCGGGCGGTCGCGGTAGATCTCGGCGCCGTCGACGGTGTCCGGCTCGCGGACGAACTCGCGGTACGCCTCGTCGAGCACCACCAGCACGTTCGCCGGAACGACGTCCAGGAACGCGAGCAGCTCGTCGCGCCGTACGACGGGACCGGTCGGGTTGTTCGGCGTACAGACCAGCACGACGCGGGTCCGGTCGGTGATCGCGGCTTCCATCGCCTTGAAGTCGTGCCGGGCGTCCTCGGTCAGCGGCACCCGCACCGACGTCGCGCCGGTCAGCTGCACCGCGATCGGGTATGCCTCGAACGACCGCCACGCGTAGATGACCTCGTCGCCGGCCGCACACGCCGCCTGCAGCAGGTGGTAGAGCACCGCGACCGACCCGGTCCCGACCGCGAGATCACTGACCGGTACGCCGAACCGCTCCGACAGCGCCTCGAGCAGGTCGACCGCACCCATGTCCGGGTACCGGTTCATGTCCCCGGCCGCGGCCGTCGCCGCGGCCAGCACGCCCGGCAACGGCGGGTACGGGTTCTCGTTGCTGGACAGCTTGTACGTCGGGCGGCCGTCGGTGCGCTCCGGCGGACGGCCCGGCTTGTAAGCCGCGACATCGTCCAGGCAGGGGCGGAAGCGGACCTCATCCTGTGCGGTCATGCCCGCAGGCTAAGGTCTCGCACCACCCGCGTAGAAGAGTTCGCGTCGCGACTGTACAAACTGTCCAGCAGATCGCGCTCAGTCCGGCAGGATGACCTCTCCACCGGCGACGCCGATACCAGAAAGATCGAAATCGAGCGGGTTCGTCATGCAGCGCGCCGAGCCGCCGCCCTTGTGGAACTCGGACAGGTCGAGCACGACGACGCGCAGGCCCAGGCCGGTCAGGATCTCGCGCAGCCGCGGCGAGCAGTCCGGCATCAGGATCGTCTCGCCGACCACCACGGAGTTGCCGCTGAACGCGAACGCCTCCTCGTCGGTGAGCACGATCGGGTCCGGGACGATCTGCTCCAGTTGCACCCGGCTGGCCTCGTCGAAGGCCGGCGGGTAGACCATCGCGTGGGTGCTGTCGACCGGGCAGAACGGCAGGTCGAGGTGGTACATGCCCTCGTGGGCGATCCGCAGGCCGCGGACCCGGATGTTCCACTCGGTCGCCAGGTGCTTGAGCGCGAGCGCCTCGGAGCGGTGGCCGTAGCCGACGACCAGGGCGTCACCGAAGACGAACGCGTCACCGGACTCGAAGTGCGGGCCCACGCCGTCCGTGCCGGTGCGGCCGAGGGCGAATCCGTTGGTGGTGAACCACTCGGCCGCGGAGAGGGATTCCTTGCGGCGGGGTTCGAAGCGCATGTGCGAGAGCATCGCCCGGCCGTCGGCGGTGGCGAGGCCGACGTTCATCGCGTAGACCATGTCGGGTGAGTCCGGGCGCTGGTCGAGGACCTCGACGGTGCCACCGGCGTCGACGATCGCCTGGCGGAGGGACTCCCACTGCTTGGTCGCGAGCTTGGGGTCGGGTTGGTCCTGGGTCGACATGTACGGGTTGATGACGTAGTCGATCCGGTAGTGGTCCGGGCGGACCATCAGGTTCCGGCGACCCCACCCCAGCGGCTGACCCATGCACGCACCTTCTTCGCGGTTGATCTGATTGGCGGATTTTCTGATTGTCCGACAATCAGTCAGTTTGCAGATCCGGTTCAGTGGCGTCAAGCCGGTCGGGTCGGGGCTTTGGTTGAGGACGCTGGGTGGTGCGGCGACGGGGGGGTGCACGGGGGAGGTATGTGCGGGCGCCGCCGCGGGGGTGCGGGTGGGCGGCTAGGTGCGGAGGCTTTGGGTTTTAGACTCGGCGCGGCGGGGTGCTTTGGGGCAGGAGGGTGGGCGTGCGGGGGACTACTTGCTGCCTTGGCGGTGGGGGTGCGTTGTTCGGCGGTGGGGCCGTGGCGGTGCCTGGGGCTACGAGGTGGTCCAGATGATGTCCAGCGTGGCTGGGTCGTAGCCGTGGCCTTGGAGCCATTGGAGGGCTTTGGTTCGGCCGTCGGCGGTGTAGGTGCGGATCTTGAGGGAGATCGCCTCGGGGTTGTCCGGGTCGGACTTGGAGGCTTCGTACGTCGCCTTGAAGCCGGGGCCCAGGTACGGGAGTTCGCGCATGACCGGGTACTTCGCGGCCAGGCGGCGCTGGATCTCGTCGTACTTGCGGCCGGCTTCGGCCTCGGCCTCCAGGGCCTGGTCGGGGTTGTTCTGCGCCCAGGTGCGGCCCGCCGGGCCGTTGGCGTACAGGTACATCTTCACCGACAGCGGGTCGCCGCCCTTGGCGGTCACCGTTTGGCTGTAGGGCTCGAAGCCGTCGCGCTCGGCCTTCAGTTCGTGCCGGCCGGCCTTGATCTTGACCTCGCCGTTCGCCGTGATCGGCCGGCCGTCGAGGGTCAGGGTCAGGTCGTTCGGGATCGAGCGCACGGTCATCTTCGACTCCGCGCCGCCGCGGAAGACCAGGTAGCCGCCGACCAGCACCACCAGGACGACGACCACGATGCCGCTGAGCAGCCAGAGGCGCGGCGTCTCCTCCTCCATCTGTGTCTCCTAGTCGTCTCGGTGGCGGCCGTCAGGCCTTCGGGGTCGGCGCGTTCTTCAGGCGGGCGATGACGAACCCCAGCTGCGTTCCCACCTGGTAAGCATTACCGGCTTCCGGCACGTGGCCGTGCAGGGACGCCGCCGCGGAGTTGTACCCGTTGAACTCGCCGACGTACAGATAGGTGTGTCCTGGCCCGATCAGGATGTCACCGGGCTTGGGGTCGGTGTCCCCGTACCGCATGTCGTACTTGCCCGAGTTCTCCAGGTAGGTCTGCTGGATGGAGGTGCCGCGGACCGGGTAGTCCGGGTCGGCGCCGCTCATCCGCATCACGGTCGCGACGAAGACGCCGCAGTCGGAGTACTCGTCGGTGCCGGTCGAGCCGTTGAACTCCGGCATCGCGGCCTGGTACTCCGGTTTGGCGTCGCCCTTGTTCTTACCGTGGCCGGGCGTGTCCCAGGCGAGGTTCTTCGCGGTCGCCACGATGTCCATGTTGCCCGCGCCGCAGCCACCGCCGCCTGGCGTGGCGCCGTCGCCGAAGGTCGAGAAGACCTCGCGGGCGGTCGCCTTGCGCTCGGTGTACCGGGAGTTGCCCAGGTCGTCGGAACCGGCGAAGCGCTCGAAGTACCGGCCGAAGGCGACCGCGGCGTCCTCGACGCCGTTGGCCGCGTGCAGCATGTCACCGGCGTGCCCCTCCGGCAGCGGGCCTTCGCCCTTCAGCTGCTTGAGCAGGAACTCCAGCTGCCACTCCAGCGACGCGACCTTGTCCTCGTCGTTGTTGGTGGCCTCCATCGACGGGTTGATCATCTTGCCGGCCGGCGTCCACTGCACGATGCCCCAGCCGAGCTCGCTGCCACGCGCCGAGCTCGGGCTGGTCTCCACGCCGGGCGCCGTGTTCTGCAGGCGAGCCGGCTCGACGCTCGACTCGTGGATCATGTTGCCGACGATGCCGGCGGCCTGCTCCTTGCTGTACCCGTTCGACGCGAAGAAGTTGAAGGCCTTCTCCTGGTTGGTCCCGCCGACCAGCGGGCCTCCGCCGCAGCCGCAGCTTCCGGAGGACTCGGTGCTGTCCTCGCCGAGCTCGTCGGTGGGGTCCTGCGGCTCGAGGTCGCCGCCGCCGTTCTCGCCGCCGCGGATCCGGAGCTCGAAGTGCAGGTGCTCGCCGGACTCGCCCGGCTCGCTCTCGTCGCCCGAACCGGACTTGCCGATCTCCTGGCCGCGGGTGACCTTGTCGCCGACCCGGACGCTCTTGGACTCGAAGAACTGGTACCAGGTCTGGACCGCGTCGTCCTGGTGCTTGATCTTGATCCAGTCGCCGGAGGTGTCGACCACCTCGCCGTCCTCGGCGGCCATCACCTTGCTGCCCTTGTCGACGTCGTAGTCGAGGCCGGTGTGCTTCGGGTCGCCGTCGTCCCAGCCCTCGGACGGGTCGTGCTCCTCGGTCGGCCAGCCGAACGCCTTGCCGCTGGACGTCGACGGCGCGCACTCCGAGGCCTGCCCGATCGAGCCCATCGAGGTGAGCAGCATCGCCAGCACGATCAGCAGCGGGAGGACCAGTACGAGCCCGACAGCGCTCAGCGCGGGCAGCGCCTTACCCTCCATCGCGTCCTCCTGGTCGATCAGCGGCTCTCCGGGCGGAGAGGGGCGGGCCGGTATCGCCTAGGAACAGACTGCCCGAAAAGTGGCTCATCATGTCGGGAGTTGTCCACAGGTCGGGGTCCGGACGGGTGCGGCGCGCGACAACGGCCCCTGACTGGACGAGAATCCTCCCATGTACGAACGGCTGCGAGTAGATCGCTCGACCACGGTGGACCGGGTCGTGGACGCGCTCCGGGCCGCTCTCTTCGCGGGCGACCTCGAACCCGGTACGCCGCTGCGCGAGCAGCCGCTGGCCGAGGCGCTCGGCGTCGCCCGCAGCACGGTCCGCGAGGCGATGACGATGCTGGTCACCGAGGGCCTGGCGGTCCGCGAGCCGAACAAGGGCGTCAGCGTCGCGATCCTGCACCCGGCCGCGGTCGCGGACATCTGCAAGGCGCGGTTCGTGCTCGAGTCGGCCGGGATCAAGGCCTGGTACGACGCTGAGGAGTCCGCCCGGGAGCAGGTCCGGGTGGCGATGCGGGAGTTCGCCGCGACCGCCAAGGACGGCGCGGACCCGGAGGCGATGACCGAGACGCACCTGGCGATCCACCGGAGCCTGGTCGCGCTGACCGGGAGCGAGCGGCTGATCGCCACGGCGGACTCGATCACGGGTGAGGCGCGACTGGCGCTGGCTCGGGTGGACGCGCTGCGGCAGGACGCGAAGCAGCAGGTCGCCTCGCACCGGAAGCTGATCCGGCTGCTGGAGAAGGGTGAGCTCGACGAGTGCGTCGAGGAGCTCCGCCGGCACCTGGCCGGCGCCGAGGAGTCCCTGCTGGAAGCCATCGCGATTCCGCACAGCTGATCGCCGGCTTGCGGCGAGACCTGCGCAGGTCCTCGCCTTCCGCTGGAGTTAGAGGACCGCGCTCGCTCCCTCCGCGGTGATGTCGTAGGTGGTGCCGCCTACACGGAGACCCAGCAGGCGGGCGTCCGGGTCGAGCGTGTCCAGCTGCGGCGCCGCGGCGACCGTGCCGTCGAGGCCGATCTGCAGGCCGAACACACCCTCGAGGATCAGGCTCACCCACGAGCCGGACGACGAGCAGGACCAGTCGATCAGGTACGGGAACTGCGGCGGTGACTTCCGGGCTCCGCCGGCCATCGCCGGGACGGCCTCCTCGACGAAGTGCGCCTGACCGCACGGTCCCTGGTTCGCCGTCTTCGCCAGACCGGGCAGCCAGTCCAGCGCGACGTCACCGCGGCCGAGCGCGAACAGCGCCCGCCCGGCGTCCGCCGGCCACGCCGGGTACGCGCCGTTCCACTGGTGGTCGGGCCGCAGGCTGAAGGCGGCGTCCGCGTCGTACGGCGAGAGCGCGCGCATCCAGGTCGGCGTCTGCAGTTCCCGCTGGAAGAACTCGACCATCTCGGCGCGCTGCGTCTCGGACAGGTCGTCGGCCATCGTCGTACCGACAATGTTGAAGTCGTAGCAGTGCCGGACCGGGAACAGCGTGCCGTCGGGCTGCCGGGCGTGCCAGAAGCCGGCGCCCTCGATGTACAGCTCGTTGACGTGCCCGGCCTGCTCGCCGGCCTCCTTGCGCAGCAGCTCGGCCCGGTCGACGTCACCGCCGAGCTCGATGATCTCGGCGGCCACCCGCAGGCACCAGACGTTCGCCGCGTTGAAGCTGGCCACCTCGTGGACGTAGCTGCTGACGCACTCCATCAGGTTGTCGATGCCGCCGTAGTCGGCGAGCGCGTGGTCCTTGCGCAGGCCGCGCCAAGCCGTCGCCCAGTCGTGCAGGTGCTCCGCGACGGGCTTGCGGGCGGTGTCTCGGCCGACCGGCGCCGCGAGGAAGTCGCCGTCCCCGGTGAACCTGACGTAGTCCCGGACCAGGCGCGTCATCGCGAAGTCGTTGACCGAGTACCAGTAGCCGACCGGTCCACCGGTGAGCCACTCGGTCCCGAAGTGCGCGTGGGTGTCGAGGTCGATCCAGTGCTCGATGTGCCGCCGCATCGGCGCCGGGTCGAGCAGCGCGTGGGTGAGCGAGGAGAGGCTGTAGTCCCAGATGAACGTCGTGGTCTGCCAGTACCGCGGCATCAACGTGTCGTACGTCCGGCCCAGCACACTCGCGGGGTTGTCCCGGCGGAACCAGATCACCCCGAGCACACCCCACCAGTACAGCTTGCGCAGCGCCTCGTTGGACGTCTCCAGCACCGGCAACGACCCGCTGAACCCGTCACCAGCCGGGTCGAACGCATCAGCCAGCGCCTTGTCCCACAGCTGCTCGGCCGCACCCAGCACAGCCGGTACGTCGGCCACGCAAGCGTCGTAGTGCTCGCCGGCCTCCTCGAGAGTCCCCGCCAGGACGTGGACGTACCCGAGCCGCGCGTGCCCCGCTGCGTCGAGCGTGAGCGTCGCCTCGACGAGAGACTGCCCACGGACCTCCCCCGGGACGTCGAGGCCCTGCAGGCTCACCGCCGACGCCGACTCACCAGTGCCGACCAGGGCGACCCGCCCGTCGGCAGCGGCGAGCGTGTTCGGCTCCGACGGCGGCTCGGGACGCAGCCAGCCGCTGGGCGAGCGCGTCGCCGTACTGGCCAGTGCCAGCCCGAGCCGGACCTCCCGGCCTGGCGTCCCCTCCACCTCCAGCTGTACGACGACCGCCGGGCGCCCCGGCGCGCAGGCCGTCGTGGTGCGCAGCGACAGCCCGTCGACCGTGGTCGAGCGGACCACGCAGTCCGGCCTCCAGACCACGTCGACCTCACCGCCGTACGAGCGGGCCAGCCGGCCGTCGACGTACAGCTGGCCGGTGATGCAGTCGCCGTGCGAGTACGGCGGGAAGTTCACGCTGCGCACGGCGAACACGTCCAGGTCGACCTGCGCGGTCCCGAGGAAGTTGGTCAGCCCGGGCGGGTTGAACATGTCGTCGTAGGTGTGCGTGAGCACGTCACTCGCGAGATCGGCAGCGCGGGGGATGGTCATGCGGAGGCCCAATCGGTGTTCGGGAGGAGGGGATACCAGTCCGGGCGCGCCGGGTCGCGGTCGTACGGGTAAGGGCCGAGCTCGCGGAACAGTTCGGCGTACTCGGCGAGCTTGTCCCGGTCGAGCTCGACGCCCAGACCAGGCCCTTCCGGTACGGCGATCGCGCCGTCGGCGTACGGGAGCTTGCCGCCGACGATCACGTCGTCGCGCAGGTGGTGGTAGTGCGCGTCCGCGGAGAACGCGAGGTTCGGTACGACGGCGCCGAGGTGCAACATCGTGGACAGCTGGATCCCCAGCTCGCCCGACGAGTGCACGGCCACGCCGAGCTGGAAGGTCTCGCAGACCCCGGCGGCCTTCACACACGGGCGGATCCCGCCCCAGAAGGTCGTGTCGAGCAGGATCACGTCGACCGCGGGGTCGCGGACGTTCGCGGCCAGCTGCTCGAAGTTCACCACCACGGTGTTGGTGGCCAGCGGGATCGGTGTCTTGTCGCGGACCCGGCGCATCCCGTTCATGCCCCAGGTCGGGTCCTCGAGGTAGTCGTTGTCGAGATCCTCGATCCCGCGGGCGAACCGGATCGCCTCCTCGACGCTGAACGCGCCGTTCGGGTCGAACCGGACGCGGTGCCCGGGGAACGCCTCGGCCAGCGCCCGGAAGCAGTCGCGTTCGTAGTCCGGCGCGAAGACGCCGCCCTTCAGCTTGTGCACGCTGAAGCCGTGCTCGTCGACCAGCGCCCGGGCGTGCTCGACCAGTTGCTCGGGCGTACTGATCTCGCCGGTCCCGTCCTCGGCCGGGTGCCGGAAGAACAGGTAGCTGGCGAACGGCACCTTGTCCCGGACCTTGCCGCCGAGCAGTTCGTGCACCGGTACGCCGAGCGCGCGGCCCTGCAGGTCGAGGCAGGCGAACTCGATCGCAGCGAGCAGCTGGGTGCGGTTGTTGTAAAGGCTCGCCGTCGGGTTCGCCAGCATCCAGCGCAGCGCCTCGGTGCGCGCCGGGTCGTGCCCGACCAGGTACGGCTTCAGCCCCGCGATGGCGGCCTCGGCGCTCTGCCCGCCGCCGCCCATCTCGCCGAGCCCGATCAGCCCGTTGTCGGCCTCGACCTCGACCACCGTGCGGACGAACCGTCCCCAGTGCGCGCCGTTGCTGTGCCGCAACGGCGCCTCCAGCGGCACCGTCACTGTGGTCGCCCGGACGTCGACGATCTTGAGCCCGCTCACTTGGCCTCCTCCGGCAGTACGACGGCCAGCCCGGCCGTCAGCCCGCCGTCCACCTTCACGTCGGCCCCCGTGACGAACGCCGCCGCCGGGGAGGTCAGGAAATGGATGACGTCGGCAACTTCCGCGGGCGTCGCCACCCGGCCGAGGGGGTGCGAGCGTCCCCATTCGGCGACGACCTCGTCGGTCGACCTGCCACCGCCGAACTCCGCCGCCGAGGTCCGCAGCATCGGGGTGTTCACCGAGCCCGGGCAGACCGCATTGACCCGGATGCCGTCGGCCGCGTGATCCACGGCCATCGCCCGGACCAGCGAGAGCAGTGCCCCCTTGCCCATCGAGTACGCCGCGACGCCGTGCTGCGCGGCGTACGCCTGGACGGAGGAGACGACCACGACGCTGCCGCCGCGGGTCAGCAACGGGACGAACGACTGGCAGGCGAAGAAGACGCCACCGACGTTGATCGCCATCACGTCGTCGTACACCTGGTACGGCGTGTCCACGACGGTGCCGTAGCGCTGTACGCCGGCCGCGCAGACGAGCGCGGACAGGCTGTCCTCGCCCAGCGACGCCGCGACCTGCAGTGCTGCGCCCGCGAGCGCGTCGCGGTCCCCCACGTCGACGACCAGTGGGACAACCTGGTCACCGAGTTCGGTCGCCAACGCCGCCAGGGCGTCGGCGTCCCGGTCCAGGGCGAAGACCCGGGCCCCGGCCCGGACGAAGCGCTCGGCCGCGCCGCGGCCGATCCCTGCGGCGGCGCCGGTGACCACGACGCTGCGGATCGCCCCACCGGCCGGAGCGGTCCGTGGTTCGGGCGACGCCGCGGCGCTGTGCGGTTCCTGTGACATGGAGATCCTCCGAGAGAGTCAGATCAGAACTGCCCGAGGGCCAGGCCCCGGGAGAAGAAGCGTTGGGCGGCCAGGAAGAGCACGACCGTCGGCAGCGACACCAGCAGGCCGCCGGCCAGCACGGTGGGCAGCGCTGCCCCGCCGTACGTGCTCTGCAGACCGGTCAGCGCCGGCATGATCGGCCGGACCGAGTCGGACTGGCTCAGCGTCAGGCCGAGCAGCAGGTCGTTCCACACGAACGTCGCCTGCAGGATGAAGATCGCGGCCAGCGCACTCCCGGCCATCGGCAGGTAGATGCTGCGGAAGATCCGGAACAGGCCGCCGCCGTCGACGATCGCCGCCTCGAACACGCTGCGGGCGATCCCGGTGAAGAAGTTGCGCATCACGAACGCCGAGAACGGCACGCTGATCGCGGTGTAGACGACGACCATGCCGAACCTGGTGTCGTACAGGCCGGAGCTCGCGTAGCCGGAGAACAGCGGCATCAGCACCATCTGCAGCGGGAAGATCGTGCCGCCGAAGATGAACACGAACCACAGGAACCCGCGCTTGAGTCGCAGGACCACGATCGCGTACCCCGCCGCCGCGCCGATCAGTACGGCGAGCACCGGCGCCACGACGCTGTAGAGCGTCGTCGCCATCACCGTGCCACCGAGCGCGGCCTTGTCCCACGCGTCGGCGAAGTTCGCGAACAACGAGAACCCGTCCGGCTTCCAGACGGTGGCGGCGTTGTACCCGTCGACCGGTTTCGCCGCGTTCACGACCAGCAGGTAGACCGGCAGCAGCCAGATCAGCCCCAGTACGGCGAGCAGCACCGTGCGGACCGGGCCCGAGGAGGTGTTCTTCATCGTGAGTCCCCGTCCGCGAGCTGGTAGCGCAGGTAGAGCACCGACGCGGCGAAGGTGACCAGGCTGAGGAACAGCGCGATCGCCGCGCCCTGGCCGTAGTCGTTGAGCACGAAGGTCTCCTTGTACATCGAGAGCGCGAGCGTCTCCGACGACGTACCGGGGCCGCCCTGCGTCATCACCCAGACCACGTCGAAGGTCTTCAGGCTGCCGACGATGGACAGCCCGATCACCACCGTCGTGATCGGCCGCAGCTGCGGCCAGAGGTGGTGCGCGAACAGCCGGAACCCCTCGGCGCCGTCCAGCCGCGCGGCCTCCAGCGGCTCGGCCGGGATGGACTGCAGCCCGACCACGAACAGCAGCGCGTTCACGCCGGCCGCCTGCCAGGTGACCGCCACGATCATCATCAGCGTGTTGCCCGGTCCGGCCTGCAGCCAGCCGGTGTGTGCGCCGGGCAGTCCGAAGAAGCCGAGCGCCTGGCCGAGCGCGCCGTCCGGCTGCAGCACGAAGCCCCAGATGACACCGACGGCCACACCGGAGATCGCGTACGGCAGCAGGAACGGCAGCCGCAGCCACGTCCCCCACCGGTGCCCGTAGGTCAGGACCGCGATCACCAGACCGAGCGCGACCGGCAGGGTGACCATCCCGACCACCCAGAGCAGCGTGTTGGTCAGTGCCCCGACCAGGTCGGGGTCGCTGAACATCGCCTTGTAGTTGGTCAGTCCGGACCACACCGGCGACTCGAGGCCGTCGTAGTCGGTGAAGCTGACGTACGTCGTCCACAGGAACGGCACGTACAGCAGCAGCGCGACGACACCGGCGGCCGGCAGTCCGAACAGCGGCGCCGCTCGACCACCAGTACGGGCGGCGCGCTCAACGCTCGAACTCACTTCTGCTTGGCCCAGTACTCGTCCGCCTCGGCCTGGATCTTCTGCAGTCCGGGCATCGGGTCACCCGGCTTGGTGACGAACGCGCCGAACACCTCCAGGGCCTTGGTCGCGACCGGGACCGGCGTCGCCTCGAACCAGCGGTTGATCAGCCGGTAGCCGTCGCCGCCGACGTCCTTGTTCAACGTGGCCAGGCCCGGGTCCTTGACCTCGGCCTTCGGGTTGAACGACAGGTCGCCGCGGGCGTTCGCCCACGCCGTCTGCGCCTGCGGGCTGACCCACCAGTCGTTCCACTTGGTCACCGTCGAGCTGTGGTCGCTCTTGGCGGCCGAGCAGACCGGGCCGGTCTCGAAGATCATCGAGGTCTTCGGCAGCGCGGCGTTCACGTTCGGGATCACGAAGAAGTCGTAGTCGGTACCGGCCTTCATCTTCAGCGTGTTCAGCGAGCCGCTGAACCAGGTGCCGAAGTTGACCATCCCGACCTCGCCGTTCTTCAGCTGGCTCTGCGGCTCGGTCTTCGCGCCCGGGTCGCTGAAGTAGCCGGCCTCGATCAGCTTCTTCCAGTCGTTCATCACCTCGACCACGCCCGGGTCGGTGTACTTGGCCTTGCCGGTCGCGAGCGCGTCGTACAGGTCCGGGTCCTTGCCGGCCAGCAGCGTCTCGAACCAGACGAAGCTGAACAGGATGTTGGTCTGGTAGAACGGCTTCACCCCGGCGGCCTTGACCTTGTCCGCGACCGCGAGCAGCTCGGGCCAGGTCTTCGGGGTGGCGGTGATCCCGGCCTTCTTGAAGACGGCCTTGTTGTAGTACATCACCCAGTAGCCGGCGTTCAGCGGGATGCAGTACTGCTTGTCGTCGTAGGTGAAGTACGGCTTGAGCGCCGCCGGAATGTTGCCGTCGGCAACCGCCTTGGTCCACTGGTCGGTGGTCTCGGCGACCAGGTTCTGGTCGACCAGGTCCTCCAGCTCCTTGCCGGTGTGCCAGGTGAACAGGTCCGCCTTCTCCTTGGTCCGGAACGACGAGCGGATGAACGCCGTGTAGGCGTTGGAGTCGGAGTAGCCGACCGGCTCGATACCGACCCCGGCGTCCTTCTTGCTCGCGGCGCCGACCTGGACGAAGGCGTCCTTCCAGCCGCCCTTGTCGTTGTAGAACTTCAGCGTGTCGACGGGCTTGTCCTCGCCCTTCGCGGCCGGGGAACCACCACCGCCGCAGGCGGACAGGGCGAGCGCGCCGGCCACCGCGAGAGCGGTGAGCGCGGTGCTGCGATGGGCGAAGCGTGACATGGGTCGGCCTTTCGGATCAGGGGTGCTGGACGCGTTCGTTGATGACGGCGAGTACGCCGCCGAGGTGCTCGCGGGTGAGCCGCTCGGCGCGCTCGACCTCGCCGGCCCGGACGGCCGCGAGGATGGCCTGGTGCTCGACCAGGTCGGTCTGCCGGTCACCGTGGATGTGCAGGATCTCGAGCTGCTCACGGACGTTGACGACGGTGACGGACTCGACCACCTCGGCCAGCGTCGCGTTGCCCGACGCCTGGGCGAGGTTGCGGTGGAAGTCCATGTTCACCTCGGCCAGCCGGACGTGGTCGCCGACGGCGATCAACTCCGCGGCCGTGGCGAGATCGGTCCCCATCCGGTCGAGCGCCCCGGCGTCGCGGACCTGGGCGGCCAGCGCCGCGACCGGCGGCTCGATCAGGACCCTTGCCTGGAGCAACTCGACCAGGCGGTCGGCCGACGGCGTCGGGGCCAGCGGGTTGGCCAGCACGAGCCGGCCGATGTGCGGCCCGACGTACACGCCGGAACCGTGCCGGAGCTCGACCGCGCCGGTCGCCTCGAGCCGGCGCAGCGTCTCGCGGACGGTCGGTACGGCGACCTTGAACCGGTCGGCCAGCGACCGGACCGACTCGAACTGGTCGCCGGCGGCCAGCTTGCGCTCGGCGATCAGCGCAAGCATCGACGCGGCGAGATCGTCGAGCAGAGTACGGCGTACGACGCCTGGCGTGCTCATCGACCGCTCTCCCGGGTGAGGGTGACCCCGGTGAACCTGGGCCGGTAGATGCTCACGTCGGCGTACAGGTCGTTGTTGGCGTCGAGACTGTTGACGTTGTGGCTGACCAGCAGCGTGTTGCCACGGCGCAGGTCGGGGTGCTCGTGGGAGTTGTACGTGATGATGTCCGCGTCGCCGTAGCTGCCCGACGCGCCGGTCTCGGGCGTCCGGTACAGCTCGACCTGGTTGACGAACGGCCCGGTCGGCGAGCAGGAGAAGTAACCCACGACGCGGTCGCTGAACAGCTCGGTGGTGTCGTGGGTGACCAGCAGATAGCCGTCGCCCCAACGGGTGACGCTGTGCTCGTTGGCGACGCCTTCGAGCACCCGCGCCGACGCGGTCTCGTCCGCCGACCAGCCGGTGCCCGTCCAGTACTGCCAGGGTGCCGCGGTCAGGTCGTCACCTCGGACCCGGGCGACGTGCTCGTACTTCGAGGCGCCCAGGTCCTCCACGCCGTACACGTAGGTGTATCCGCGATCGCGCAGCAGCCAGGCGGACCACTGGATGTTGGCCGCCGACGGCAGCGGGACGAGCTTCTGCAGCTTCAGCGTCTTGCTGTCGAACCGCGCGAGCGAGTTGCTCGCCCAGTGCCAGTCCCACTGACCCGGGCCGGTGCGCTCGAACCGCAGCGCGACGACGTCGAGGTTCCGGCCGGCCTTGCTCGTCGCGGCGGCGCCGAACCAGTACCAGCCGTTCGCCGGCGGCGGGACCAGCGCCGTCGGGTCGGCCGCCGTACCGCCGGTGACGGTCTTCAGGGTCTTGCCGCGCTGCACCATGAACGAGTTGTTGATGAACGGCGTCGTGGTGGGACGGCTGCCGTCCGGGTTGACCGGGCCGAGGAAGGTGTCGGAGAAGATCCAGGCCGTCCGCCCGCCGGGCAGGCGGACGGAGTACGTGCTGTCCGCGCCCGTCCAGCCCTTGCCGGCGTCGCTGTAGGCGTTGAACAGGGCCTCGGGAGCGGCGTGCGGCTTGGCGGTCGCCTTCCAGGTCGTCCGTACGGTGGCGCAGCTCCGCGACCCGGTCTGGGCTGCGAACGTGTGCGGCGGTCCGGCGGTGGTCGCCGGGGACCGGAGGCTGCCGATGACGGGTCGGGGGACGGGTCGGGGGACGGTTTCGGCGGCGGCGGGCGAGAGGCCGGTGGCGGCGGCCGCCGCGGTCAGGGCGGTGGCGGCGGCGATCCAGCGGCGTCGTGACTTGTTGTCCTTCACCATCATCCTCTTCGACAGAGATTGACCTGCGAGAAAATGATCTGATCACTTGGTCATTAGCCTGTCAAGACTCGGGACGGCTCAGGGTCCCGGCTGAGCGGTCGCGGCACCCGGGGATGGGAGGATCGAGGTATGAAGAACCTGATCATCAAGTTGCTGGCGAACGCCGTGGCGCTGGCGGTGGCCAGCTGGGTCGTCGGGGGCATCACGCTGCAGGGGGCGACCACCGGCAAGCGGGTGCTCACGCTGCTGATCGTCGCGGCCATCTTCGGCGTCGTGAACGCGGTCGTGAAGCCGGTCGCCAAGCTGCTCTCGCTGCCGTTCATCATCCTGACGCTGGGCCTGCTGATCTTCGTGATCAACGCCCTGATGCTGCTGCTGACCTCCTGGATCACCGGCAAGCTCGACGTCCAGTTCCACGTCGACGGGTTCGTCGCCGCGCTGCTCGGCTCCCTGGTGATCACGCTGGTCGGCGTCCTGCTGAACGCCGTTCTGCCGGACAAGGCCGAGATCCGCTGAGATGAGTCCCGCGGTGAGGCGCGTCGAGGTGGTCTGTACGGGCAACATCTGCCGCTCGCCGATCGGCGAGGTCGTCCTGCGCGCCAAGCTGGCCGAGGCCGGCCTGACCGACGTCGTGGTGACGAGTTCGGGCACGAGCGGCTGGCACATCGGCGACGCGATGGACTCGCGCGCCGCCGCCGCTCTGGCCAGACGTGGGTACGACGGGAGCGCGCACCGCGCGCAGGAGTTCCGCAGCTGCTGGTTCGCCGAGCGCGATCTCGTGCTGGCGATGGACTCGGGTCACCTGTCCGCGCTGAACCGCCGCCTCGGCGACGAGGCCGTGACGGTCGAGCTGTTCGCCGACGTCGACGTACCGGACCCGTACTACGGCGAGGACGAAGGCTTCGACGACGTCCTCGACCAGATCGAGAAAGCCGCGGACACCTGGGTCGCGCGGCTCTCCCGATAACGGCTTACGGCTGGCGGATCTCCGCCTTCAGCGCGGTGAACCAGTCGGTCTCCGGGTCGAACTCCTTGCCACCGGCGATCCGCGGGAACTCGATCGCGCGCAGCTCGTCGCCACGCTCCTCGTCGTGGCCGACGACGCCGGACTCGCCGCGCAGCGCCGCGTCCACGGCGTAGTCGGTGCACTCCTTGATCAGCGCCAGGTCCTTGTCGTTGGCGGCGGCCGAGCGGCTGAAGTACCCACTCTTCTGCACCATCGTCTTCTCGGCGCCGATCCGCTCCGCGAACTGCTTGGCAAACCAGGCGCCCGGGTTGATCGTGTCCAGCTTGACGTGACCGAACGGGTCCCGGCCGACCTCCTCGCCGCGGGCCTCGAGCTCGGCGACGATCGCCGGGACGCCGGCGCCCTCGGACAGGAAGATGTTGACGCAGTCGTTCTCGTCCATGACGGCCTTCAGGCGCTCGGCCTCGGCGTCCAGGTCGATCGATGCCTCCGGCACGTACACCGCGTGCACGTCCCAGCCGCCGGAGGTCAGGCCGATGCCCGGGTTCCACTCCTGGGCCTTGACCCACTCGCGGTAGGCCAGCGCGGTCGCGGCGGTGAGCCAGCCACAGTTGCGGCCCATCACCTCGTGGACGACGAGCATCCGCGGGTTCGAGCTGTGCTCGGCGATCACGTTGCGGGCGAACAGCGCACCCTGCTCGGCGGCGGTCCAGGCACCGAGGCTCTGCCGGATCGGCACCACGTCGTTGTCGATCGTCTTCGGCAGGCCGACCACGGTCAGGTCGTAGTCGTGCTCGTGCAGGTACGCCGCGAGGTCGGCGGCGGTCGTGTTGGTGTCGTCGCCGCCGATCGTGTGCAGGACGTCGACGCCGTCGGCGACCAGGCGCTCGGCCGCCACCTGCAGGGCGTTCTGCCCGTCGGCGATCAGGCCGCGCTTGACCAGGTCCGCGGTGTTGGTCAGCTTGACCCGGCTGTTGCCGATCGGGCTGCCGCCGAACTGGTGCAGCAGGCCGGCCTTGGCCCGCACCTCGGGCGTCACGTCGACGTACCGGCCGCTGAGCAGGCCGTGGTACCCGTTCAGGTATCCGATGATCTCCACGTCCGGCGCCACGGCGGTGTAGCGCTGGATCAGTCCGCCGACGGCGGACGACAGGCAGGGCGCCAGCCCACCCGCGGTGAGAAGGGCAACTCTGCGGACGGGCTTGTCGGCAGCCATGGGTCGGGTCCTTCCGAAGGTCGCTGAAGTCGCTCACAGCGTAGTGAGGCAGACCACTTCCGACGCTGGTCGGGGCCCATCAGGCGGACAACGGCGACCGAAGTACCCGGCCGGTCCGACTTAGGTCTCGTTGCCCTTCGCCGCTCTTTCGCCGTGCCGAGGCGGCGGCAAGACTGCGGAGATGGGTCTGCAACTGCACGGCGTCTCGTACGTTCCCGCGCCCGATCCGGACGCCGTACGGCGGGACCTGCGCGCGATCGCCGAGGACCTGCACTGCGACACGGTGATGCTGATCGAGTCCGATCCGGAGCGGCACCGCGCGGCCGCGTCGTACGCGCTGGAGCTGGGGCTGGACGTGTGGATCCGGCCGTACCTGGAGGACCGGCCGCATCGGGAGATCCTCGCGAACCTGGCCCGGACGGCGGTGATGGCCGAGGAGTTGCGGGAGCGCTATCCCGGTCGCGTCACGCTGCTGGTCGGGAGCGAGTTCTCGCTGAGCGCGCCGGGGATGATGCCGGGGCCGCGGATCTGGCTTCGGGTCCAGGTGCTCGTGCGCTGGCGGCGGTTCTTCGACCGCCGGATCACGCGCAAGCTCGGCGTACTGCTGAAGGAGGCGCTCGCGATCGCGCGGGAGTCGTTCCACGGGCCGGTCAGCTACGCGGCCGGCTACTGGGAGCAGGTCGACTGGTCCGGGTTCGATCTGGTCGGGGTCAATCTGTACCGGTTCGGCGACGACGCTTCGGCGTACGAGCGACAGCTGGACGCGTTGGTCGCGGAGTCGGGCAAGCCGGTGGTGATCACGGAGTTCGGCTGCGGCTCGTTCGTCGGCGCGGAGCGGCGTGGTCCGGGGTCGTTCCTGATCGTGAACTGGTTCGCGTCGCCGCCGCGGGTCAAGGAGGGGTACCAGCGCGACGAGGCGACCCAGGCGGCGTACCTGGGCGAACTGATCGACCTGTACGACGCGCGCCGCGTGCACGGGTGCTTCGTCTTCACCTACGCGATGCCGGACTTCCCGCACTGGTCCGACCCGCTGTTCGACCTCGACATGGCCGGCTTCGGCGTCGTGAAGATCCCGGCGCACGACCTCACGCGCCGCGAGCCGAAGGAGTCGTTCGCGACCGTGGCCCGCAAGTACGCCGGGTCAGCGCAGCGGGACCGCGCGGGGCGGGACGGGACTTGAGACGACGAACGAGCTGTTCGTCGAGCCGTGGACGTTGAGCTTGTCCAGCAGCTCTTCCAGGGCGTCGATCGCGGGGACCTGGACCCGGATCAGAAAGCAGTCCTCGCCGGAGATCCGGTGGCACTCGACGATCTGAGGAGTCGCCTGGGCCAGCTCGATGATGCGCGGGATCTGCCCCGGGCCGGGCTTGAGCCGCACCCAGGCGGCCACCGGCAGGCCGAGCGCGGCGGGATCCAGATCGAGCCGGTAGCCGCGGATCACGCCCGACTCCTCCAGCCGGGTGACGCGCTCGCGCACGGTCGGCGCGGAGACGCCGAGCCGGCGTGCGAGTTCGGTCGTCCGCAGCCGCGGATCGGCTGTGAGCTCGGTCAGCAACCGCTCGTTCAGCTCATCCATCACTCTTGAACTCTAACCCCATATCTACCTCCGTTCTCTCAAGTGAGAACCACCACTCACCTTCAAAACACCATGTCGTTGCCCGCAAGTTCTTCCTAACGTTGACCCGTGAAGAACCTGCTGGCCCCCGGCGCTGCCGCCATCACCGTCCTCCTCTGGGCCTCCGCCTTCGTCGCCATCCGCCACCTGGGCTCCGACCTCTCCCCCGGCCCGCTGTCCCTCGCCCGCCTCCTCATCGGCAGCATCCTGCTCGGCGCCGTCCTCTTCCTCCAGCCGGCCGGCCGCCGCTGGCAACGCCCGGTACGACGCGACTGGCCGCTCCTGCTGGCCTGCGGCCTGCTCTGGTTCGGCGTCTACAACCTCACCCTGAACGAGGCCGAACGCCGCCTCGACGCCGGCACCGCGGCGATGCTCGTCCACATCGCTCCCCTGCTGATCGCCCTGCTCGCCGGGCTGACTCTCGGCGAAGGCTTCCCGAGACCACTCGTGATCGGCAGCCTGGTCGCGTTCGCGGGCGTCGTCGTGATCGGTACGTCGACCTCCACCGGCCGCACGGAGACCTGGGGAGTCGTCCTCTGCGTCACCGCCGCCATCGCGTACGCCATCGGCGTGGTCACCCAGAAGCCGCTGCTCAGCCGCCTGCCCGCAGCCCAGGTCACCTGGATCGCCTGCACGATCGGCGCGGTCGTCTGCCTCCCGTTCGCCCCCGGCCTGATCGACGAACTCCGCACCGCGAGCGCCGCGACGATCTGGTGGGTCGTCTACCTCGGCGCCTTCCCGACCGCCCTCGGCTTCACCACCTGGGCCTTCGCCCTGCGCCGCTCCACCGCCGGCCGAATGGGCGTCACCGTGTACGCCGTACCAGTTGTCGCCATCGGCCTCGGCTGGCTCTTCCTCGCCGAAACCCCAGCCGGCCTGGCTCTTGTGGGCGGCACACTCTGCCTCGCCGGCGTCGCGGTCTCGCGCCGCACTGTTCCCCGAGTGAAGGAGCCGACCCGATGAAGTTCGGACTGGTCGAGCCCGTCTCGCGGGCGGTGCATTCCGCACCGCCCGCGAGGTCCGGCGTCAGTCGTTGTAGCCGAAGATCGCGCCGCCCCAGCTGAGCAGGATGCAGTTGCCCAGCTTGTAGTAGGGGTAGTCGTTCATCAGGAGGATGTCCCGGCCGGCCTGGCAGGCGTCGAGGGTTTCGTACGGTCCCGCGTAGTGGTCCCAGGCGTCGACCGACTGCGTTACCGCCGGAACGGCAGGCGCCGCCATGGCTGTCGAGGCAGGAACGACCAGCGCCGCTCCGACGGCGAGGGCGGCGACGATCGATCGGGTGGTGCTCCGCATGGAGCTCTCCTTCGCTAGAACAAGTGATTACCTGTCTAGGCCGGTACCCGAGCGTTGAGAGACCAAACGGCTACGGAGTGATGCTCCGGAGCTGGGCGTGGATGCCGCCGTACACCTCGGTCTTGGGCAGGAGAACCTTCGGGACCTTGGTGACGACGCTGTAGTTGGCGTCGACGACGTTGGCCAGCGGGACCTCGCTGATCTGGCTGAGCACCTGGTACGCGTCCAGCTTGTCCAGGCCGTACAGCTCACTCAGCCAGCCGACCATGTCGACCTGCCCGGCGCGCCAGGCGTCCTCCAGCGGGCGGCTCGACCCGACGACGGCCAGGTAGTCGTCGGTCTCCAGCCGCGGCCAGGCCGGGCCGGGGGTCTTGATCAGGTCGACCAGCATGACCACGTTCATCGCACCCTCGACCGCCGTACCGCAGGACTCGCCCTCGCCCTGCCGGTAATGGCCGTCGCCGACCGAGAACAGGGCGCCTTCGACGTTGACGCGGAGGTAGCACGTCGTACCGGCCTTCATCTCGGGCGTGTCCATGTTGCCGCCGAAGTAGTCCGGCACGAGGGACGAGCGGACCTCGAAGGCCGCCGGGGCGACGCCGACCGTGCCGAGCATCGTGTTGATCGGCAGCGCGAGCTCGAAGTCGCTGCCCTGGGCCTGGAAGCCGACGGTCTGCTTGTCGGTGTCGATCTCGTAGATCCAGGTGCGCCCCGGCAGCGGGTCCTGCAGCGTGGCCGTCTTGTCGGTGCTGGTCAGGCCGCCGAAGAAGGGGATGGTCGCCGACGCGCCCCACGTGCGCGCCGGGGTCAGCTCGACGAAGTGCAGCGCGAGGGTGTCGCCGGGCTCGGCGCCCTCGACGTAGAACGGGCCGGTCTGCGGGTTCACGAACGGCATGTTCAGGCTGGCGCTGGCCAGGTCCGCGGTACTGCGCAGGCGGCCCGAGAACGCGTCCTCGGTCCAGAGTTTGAGGAGGCTGCCGGGGCGGACCCGGCGGACCGGCGCGGCACCGCCGAAGGTCCAGGTGAGCTGCTCGGCCTCAGGGGAGAACTCGACGATGTCCACGCGGAAAAGCTACGCCTGGTGATCGCTCTTCGCGACTGATCAGCGGGTTCTCAGCCGTTTCTCAAACTGACGGCCTAGGCTCGTGCGACGGAGCAGGTTGACGGATTCGAGCGGGGAGCGAGCGATGCGGGTACTGGTGGTGGACGACGACCGGGCGGTCCGGGACTCGCTGCGCCGTTCGCTGGAGTTCAACGACTTCGAGGTCGTGACGGCCTCCGACGGTGCCGAGGCACTCGCCGTGATCGGCAACGTCGAACCCGACGTGGTCGTGATGGACGTGATGATGCCGCGCCTCGACGGGCTGGAGACCACCAAGGCGTTGCGGGCCGCGGGCAACAACGTGCCGATCCTGGTGCTGACCGCGCGCGACGCGGTCGCCGACCGGGTCGACGGCCTGGATGCCGGCGGCGACGACTACCTGACCAAGCCGTTCGCGCTGGAGGAGCTGCTCGCGCGCCTACGCGCCCTGCTCCGGCGGAGCGCGACGCCTGGCGAGGGCGGACCGCGTGGGGAGGTGTTGCAGTACGCCGACCTGGTGGTCGACGTGGACGCCCACGAGGTCCACCGCGGCGACGTCGCGATCCAGCTGACGCGCACGGAGTTCTCGCTGCTGGAGCTGCTGATCCGCAACCCGCGCCGGGTCCTGGAACGCGCCGTCATCCTGGACGCCGTCTGGGGCTACGACTTCCCGACCACCGCCAACTCCCTCGAGGTCTACGTCGGCTACCTCCGCCGCAAGACCGAGGTGAACGGTCTGCCGCGCCTGATCCACACCGTCCGAGGGATCGGCTACGTCCTGAGGGACACGCCACCGTGAGCTCGCAACCCCCAGAGTTTCCCAAGTACGGCGGCAGCGGGCGGATCCCTCCGACCCCGAGCCCTCGGCCTGCGTCGCCGGGTTCGTCGGGTGGTGGGAACGCACCCGGCGGAGGCGGCACGGGTGGGCCCGGCCCGGCGGGCGGCGGGAACGTCGTCGGCAGAGGCAGCTCAGGCGCGCCCGGTACAGGCGACGCCGGAGCACGTGGCCCGGCGGGCGGCGGGAACGTCGCCGGCGGAGGCCGCTCAGGCGGAACGGGACCGCAGGGTCCGGTAGGCGCTGGCGGCAACGCACCCGGCAGCGCCGATTCAGGCACGCCCGGCTACGGCGGAGCCGGTTCGGGCGACGCCGGAGCACGCGGCTCGGCAGGCGGCGGGAACGCGGGTGGGCCTGGGGGCCAAGACCCCGCAGGCGCTGGCGGGAACGCCGGCTCGGGTGGGCCTGGGGGCCAGGGCCTGATCGGCGTCGGCGGTGTTGGCATGGGTCGGACTGAGCAGGGCGACTCCGCCGGGAACGCCCCGAAGGCTTGGCTCAACGGCAACGGGACGCGGATGGCGGCGACTGCTGCGCGGACGCAGAGCTGGTGGCAGGAGAAGCTGCACCGGCTGAGCCTGCACGCCCGCGTGACGCTGCTGGCGGCTGTGGCCGTGGGCTTCGCGGTCGCGCTGGTGAGCGTCTCGGCGTACGTGACCGTCCGCCAGCAGATGTACCAGAACCTCGACAACAGCCTGACCGACCGCGCGGCTCAGGCGGCCAATCGCGGCATCCTGACCAGACTGGACAACCTGCAAGGCGTTTCCCCCGACGCACTCGGGCTGAGCGACATCAAGCTCGGTCTGTACGCGGCAGACGGCCAGCAGTTCGGTGCCGACCCGCAGTACCTGCCTCCGATGGGCCCGGCCGAACTGCGCGTCGCGAACGACCAAGGCGACGAGGCCAGCGTCCGGACTGTCGGCGTCCGCAACGGCGGCCACTTCCGGGTCGTCGCCGTACCGGCGATGTTCTGCCCGTTCCTCAACTCCGGCTGCTCGTCGAAGAGCCAGCTCGAGCCCGGCGCGCTCGTCGTCGCGCAGTCGCTCGACTCGATCGACCGCACGCTGCACAACCTCGGGATCGTGCTCTGGGCGTTCGGTCTGGTCGGCGTGATCGGCGCCGCGCTGGCGGGGAACGCGATCGCTCAATCCGGCCTGCGCCCCCTGACGCGGCTGACCGGCGCCGCCGAGCACGTCGCCCGCACGGAAGAGCTACGTCCGATCCCAGTCACGGGCTCGGACGAGATCTCCCGCCTAGCGCAGGCGTTCAACGCGATGCTGCAAGCCCTGGCACGCTCCCAGGATCGCCAGCGACGACTCGTCGGCGACGCCGGCCACGAACTGCGCACGCCACTGACGAGCATCCGAACCAACCTCGACCTCCTGGCCCAAGCCGACAAGCGCGGCGGCCTGCGCCCCGACGACCGGCAGCAGTTGCTGGACGACGTACGAGCGCAGATGGACGAGCTCACCACACTCATCGGCGACCTGACCGAGCTCGCCCGCGACACCCCGCAGGTCCGCGACGCCGAGCTGATCGAACTGTCGAACGTCGTCGAGGACGCCGTACTGAAGGTACGACGACGCGCTCCGGGCCTGGAGTGGGACGTCCAGCTCGCGCCGTTCCCCGTCTGGGGCGACGAGCGGCTGCTGGGTCGCGCGGTGACGAACCTGCTCGACAACGCCGCGAAGTACAGCACCCCCGACACCCCACCCACCGCCGGCGAACCGCCGTCCCGGGTGATCGTCCGCCTGCGCGACGGCGTACTGACCGTCACCGACAGCGGCCCCGGCATCGCCGAGGCCGACCTGCCGCACGTGTTCGAACGCTTCTACCGCTCCAGCGAAGCCCGCAGCCGCCCTGGCTCCGGCCTCGGCCTGGCGATCGTCAAGCACGCAGCCGAACAACACGGCGGCATGATCTACGCCCGCAACGCCCCCACCGGCGGAGCCCAGTTCACCCTCTGGCTCCCCCACGCCGCCACGCAGTCCCGCTGACTCTTCTTCTCTACCGCTTGGAAGAGAAGAAGAGAGTCGGTGCTGCCCCGGCTGAGCCTCTTCACAGGTTCGTCACAGGATCCTCAGGGAAGGCTCACGGAGTTCTTTGGCTGCTCTGACGGGATCTTCAGGGCTCTCTCAGGTCCGGCGCCCATGGTTGACCCATGACCGAGAACCAGCCGCACCAGCCGCAGAACCAGCCCGGGAACGACACCCCGGCGCAGGGTTCGACGTACGGGAACCAGCCCCCGCAGGGGACGCCGTCGTACGGCTCGAGTCCGCAGGAGCGTACTCAGCAGCTGCCGACGACCGGCTACGGCCAGCACGCGCAGCAGCAGTACGCGCCGCAGGGCCAGGGGCGTTACCAAGGTGGTCAGTTCGGTACGTCCGGGACGCATCAGGGGGCGTCGCCGGGTACCAACTGGCCTCCGCCGTTCGGCCCGCAGCAGCCGGCTCAGCCGGAGCCTCCCAAGCCCAAGCGGCGCGGACTGGCTCTGGTGGCTCTGACCGCACTCCTGGTCGGGACCGCGGGCGGCGTGGGTGGTGCGGCTGTTTACTCGGCCACGAACGACAACAGCGCGACTCCGTCGGTGACCGCTCCGCTGAACGGCGGCCAGGCGGCGCCGGCGTCCGCACCGAACGGTTCGGTGCAGCAGGCCGCGGCCAAGGTGCTGCCGAGCGTGGTGAAGATCGCGTTCACCACCTCGCAGGGCAGCGGCACCGGCTCCGGCATCGTGATCAGCAAGGACGGCCTGATCGTCACCAACAACCACGTGGTTGCCGGTGCCGGCCAGGGCGGCAAGCTGAGCGTGATCCTGAACGACGGCCGTACGGTCTCCGCGACCGTGGTCGGCACCGATCCACTGACCGACCTCGCGGTGATCCGCGCCGACGCCAAGGACCTGACGCCTGCCGCACTCGGCAGCAGCGGCAACCTGGCCGTCGGGCAGGGTGTGGTCGCGATCGGTTCGCCGTTCGGCCTCGACGCCACCGTGACGAGTGGGATCGTCTCGGCGCTCAACCGCCCGGTCACCTCGGGCGGCGAGGAGCAGGACAGTACGACGGTCTTCCCAGCCATCCAGACGGACGCCGCGATCAATCCGGGAAACTCCGGCGGCGCCCTGATCGACCTCGCCGGCCAGGTGGTCGGAATCAACAGCGCGATCAAAACCGCCGGAGGATCGGGACAATCCGAAGGCGGGAACATCGGCCTGGGCTTCGCAATCCCGATCGACCAGGCCAAGCCGATCATCGACGAGCTGGTGGCCAAGGGCAAGGCCACACATGCGCGGCTCGGAGTACAGGTCGACAGCGCGCAGTCTTCCGACGGGCTCCCGCAGGGAGCAACCCTCGGCGTGGTCACGTCCGGCGGTGCGGCGGACAAAGCCGGCCTGAAACGCGGTGACGTGGTCACCGCGATCGACGGCAAGGCGATTGCGTCAGGGGACGCGTTGGTCGCCGCGGTCCGTTCGCACCGCCCGGACGACGAAGTCACGATCACCTACAACCGCTCCGGCCAGACCGGCCAGACGGTCAAGGCCAAACTCGGCTCCGACAACGGCAACCCCACGGGGTAGGACGTCGGGTGCCGGGGGCCCCTCCTCCCCCAGCACCCGCACCAAGAACCGGGACTCCGGCCGCCCACCGAGCGGCCGGAGTCCCGTTCCGTTTGTCAGGTCATGTCAAGGTGGTGACCGCGAGCCTGGAGAGCTCCGGCTGATACTTCAGGACGACTGGGTGGGGGCCGAACCGTCGGCTGTTAGTACCAACCTCCGCTGTCGGGTTTCCGACATGTCGTAGCCGACCGACCATCCAGCGCCTACCTTGGAGATACGAAAGGTCACTGCGTATTGGACTGAGGAGCGGCCATGAACCGACGGATCGGGACCGTGTTCGCGAGTGCGGTGGCAGCGGGAGTGCTGCTCGCGTCGGCTGGGCTGGTGGCTCAGGCCGGCCAGTCGTCTGTCCAAGCGGCCTGTACGGGGCCAGCCTGGGCCGAAGGGGTCACCTACTCCGTCGGCGCCAAGGTGACCTACCAGAATCGCTCGTACGCCGCCCGCTCCGCGCACACCGCGCATCCCGGCACCGGCTGGAACCCGGTCGCGGCCCCCTCGCTCTGGCTCGACGAAGGCGCCTGCGACGGCACGCCTCCGACGACCCCACCCACCACACCACCGACAACTCCGACGACGACGCCACCCACAACCCCACCGACCACACCCCCGCCCGGCCAGACCACCTGCGCGGTGAAGTCCCGCCCGGCAGGCAAGGTGCTGCACGGCTACTGGGAGAACTGGGACGGCGCCTCCAACGGCGTACACCCGCCCTTCGGCTGGACGCCGATCACCGACAGCCGGATCACCCAGCACGGCTACAACGTGATCAACGCGGCGTTCCCGGTGATCCTGTCCGACGGGACCGTGAAGTGGGAGGACGGGATGGACGCGACCGTGAAGGTCGCGACGCCGGCCGAGATGTGCGCGGCCAAGGCGGCCGGCCAGACCATCCTGCTGTCGATCGGCGGCGCGACCGCGGGGATCGACCTCAGTTCGTCCACCGTCGCCGACCGGTTCGTGGCGACCGTCGTACCGATCCTCAAGCAGTACAACTTCGACGGCATCGACATCGACGTCGAGACCGGCCTGACCGGCAGCGGCAACATCAACCAGCTGTCCACCTCGCAGGCCAACCTGATCCGCATCATCGACGGCGTACTGGCCCAGATGCCGTCGAACTTCGGCCTGACGATGGCGCCCGAGACGGCGTACGTCACCGGCGGCAGCGTCACCTACGGCTCGATCTGGGGCTCGTACCTCCCGATCATCAAGAAGTACGCCGACAACGGCCGCCTGTGGTGGCTGAACATGCAGTACTACAACGGCAGCATGTACGGCTGCTCCGGCGACTCGTACTCCGCTGGCACCGTCCAGGGCTTCGTCGCCCAGACCACCTGCCTCAACAACGGCCTGGTCATCCAGGGCGTCACCATCCGCGTCCCGTACGACAAGCAGGTGCCCGGCCTGCCCGCCCAGAACGGCGCCGGCGGCGGCTACATGTCACCGTCGCTGGTCAGCCAGTCGTGGAACAGCTTCAACGGCCAGCTCAAGGGCCTGATGACCTGGTCGATCAACTGGGACGGCTCGAAGAACTGGACCTTCGGCGACAACGTCAAGGCACTCCAGAACCGGTAAATGCGTCGCGGGCGGACCGGGAGCCACGTACGGTCCGCCCATGACGTTTACTCGCGAGCGGCCACCCTTCGTTGCCGATGAACGCACCCAGCTGGTCGGGTGGCTCGACCAGCAGCGCGCCCTGGTGCGCTGGAAGTGCGAGGGCCTGGCCGAGGCCGACGAGCTGCGGTCGGTGCTGCCGACGTCGCCCGCGATGACGATGGCCGGGCTGGTCTACCACCTGCGCTGGGTCGAGCACTGCTGGTTCGAGGTGCTGTTCCTGAACGGCTCGTCGGCGGAGAACCCGCAGTTCGACGAGTCGTTGCCCGA
Organism: Kribbella sp. cmx-5-2; assembly: GCA_049998015.1. Classification (GTDB taxonomy): domain Bacteria; phylum Actinomycetota; class Actinomycetes; order Propionibacteriales; family Kribbellaceae; genus Kribbella. The sequence goes on along the minus strand of JAEBEC010000003.1, from coordinate 165,042 downwards.
GGACGCCGACATGACGCCGACCGCGCCGCTGAAGCAGCTGCTGGACGAGTTCGAGGCGCAGTGCGAGCGGTCGAACGAGATCATCGCCGCGCACTCGCTGGACGCCGTCGGACAGCACCCCGATTTCAAGTCGGGGCAGGCGACGCTGCGCTGGATGGTGCTGCACATGATCGAGGAGACCGCGCGGCACGTCGGCCACCTCGACACGATCCGCGAGCTGCTCGACGGCGAGAAGGGGTATTACTAGTCGGTGTGAGCATCGACGTACGCCGCGCGGGTGACCGGTTCCTGACCGAGGAGGACTGGCTGGAGTCGCGGCACTCGTTCTCGTTCGGCCCGTACTACGACCCGGCGAACGTCGGGTTCGGCGCGCTGCTCGTGCACAACGACGAAGTGGTTGCCCCCGGCACCGGGTTCGACACGCACCCGCACCAGGACCTGGAGATCGTCACCTGGGTCCTGCGCGGTGCCCTCGTGCACCAGGACTCCGAGGGCCACAGCGGCATCGTCTACCCCGGCCTCGCGCAGCGGATGAGCGCCGGCAGCGGGATCCAGCACTCCGAGAAGAACGACCGCGGCGAGCCGGTCCGCTACATCCAGATGTGGGTCCGGCCGGACGAGCTCGACCTGACGCCGTCGTACCAGCAGGCCGAGGTCGAGCTCGGTACCGGTGAGCTGGTCCCGGTCGCCTCCGGCCTCCCGAAGCACGCGAACACCACCGCCGTCCGCATCAACCAGCGAGACGCCGGGATGTCCGTCGCACGGCTCACCCCGTACGACGTCGTGCAGCTGCCGGTGGCGCCGTACGTGCACCTGTTCGTTGCCCTCGGCTCGGTCACGCTCGAGGGCGCGGGCGACCTGGCGGAGGCCGACGCCGCCCGCATCCCAGTGGCCGACGGCCAGCGCGTCACCGCAGGACCCGACGGAGCCGAGATCCTCGTCTGGGAGATGCGTTAACCGGTCTGCTGCGACATCGTCCAGACATGCTGCAGCGGCGCGCCGTTCTCCGCGAACCCCTCGACGAACTGGCTCATGTGCTGCTGCCAGCGCTGGTCGACGGGATCGTCGCGCAGCTGGGCCACGGCGGCCTCGAAGTCGTCGCACTCGACCAGGTGGAACAGGTCCCGGCCGCTGCGCCAGATGCTCCAGTCGCTGATTCCGGCGTTGTTCATCACGACGATCAGCTCGGGCCAGACCCGGGCGTGCTCGATCGCGTAGGACTCTTCGGTGCCGGCGATCAGCCGGCTGTGCAGGGCGAGGCGGGTCACAACCGGGGAGAATACGCCCCGGAGTGATCGAACCGTTACCCGGTTCACCGGCGATCGCCTCGACGTGACCTGCCGGCCCTGGCAGGTTAAGGCCCTCCGGTAACCGATTCCCGCAGGAGCGCGCATGGCCGATCGCACCGCCCCCTGGCCTGCCGGTACGCCGAACTGGGTGGATCTGGCCGCAACCGACGCCCGCGCGGCGACCCGGTTCTACGCCGGTCTGTTCGGCTGGGACTGCGAGCACCAGGACACTCGCGACTACTGGATCTGCCGCGTCGACGGCGAGGACGTCGGCGGCATCGGCAGCAAGCACCCAGGCACCGAGGCGCTCCCCAGCCGCTGGACCACGTACCTGGCGACCGACCACGTCGACCGGACCGCGACCGCGATCACCGAGGCCGGCGGGCGGCTGCTGCTCGAGCCGACCGATGTCTCCGTGCACGGCCGGATGGCCATCGCGACCGATCCGAACGACGCGATCTTCGGCCTCTGGCAGGCCACCGACCACATCGGCACCGGCCGCCGTTCGGAGCCGGGCATGCTCGTCTGGAGCGAGGCCCTCAGTCGCGGGTACGACGAAGCGAAGGCGTTCTACACCAAGGTCTTCGGCTACCGCCTGGAGGAGATCGGCACCACGTCGGACTTCGGCCCCGGCGACCAGTACGCCGACGCCCGGTACGCCGCGCTCTACGCCGCCGGCCGTCCGGTCGCCGGGACCGGCGAGTTCCACCCGGACATGCCGTCCGACACCCCGGCGCACTGGCTGCCGTACTTCGCGACCGCCGACCTCGACGACACCGTCACCAAGGCCGAACGCACCGGCGGCCGCCTCAGAGGCGACCCGCTCGACACCGACTTCGGCCGGATGGCCGTGCTGACCGACCCGGAGTCGGCGGTGTTCGCGGTCATCCAGCTGTCGATCTGAACGAAGCTCTGAGGAATCGAAAACCAACCCCCGGGGCCGGCTGAGCGTCGTACTACCGTGGCCCGCCTGAGTATTTCCCCCCTCGTGGCAGGCTGGGCACACGCCGAAGACTGTTCGGAGTGTCAAACCGTCGCCGTGCGAGAGTGGAGATCGTGAAGCGAACTGCTGCCATCGTTTGTCTGAGTGCCCTGTTGGTCACCGCTGGTTGTTCCGACAGCAAGTCCGCCGACGGCGGGAAGGCCGACCCGAACGACGAGAAGCAGGCCTCCGCCGAGGTGGTCAAGGCCTTCGCCGCCGGCTGGGTGAAGGCCTGGGCGCCGGACGGCAAGCCGACCGAGGCCGCCGCGCTCACCGACAACCCGGCCACCTTCGGCCCAAGGCTGGACGACGTCGACACCGCGCTGGTCGCGCAGTCGGCCACCGTCACGCCGCAGGGCGAGCCGAACTGCGCCGACGACAGCAACTGCACCCAGGACCTCGCCGTCGAGGCCGTCCTGCGCGGCATCGGCACGATGAAGTGGACCAGTACGGCGAGCGTCGTGAAGACCGGCGACGCCTGGAAGATCAAGGCCTCCGGCGACACGATCTACCCCGGCCTCGGCGACGCGAACTACCTGAAGCGGGTCCGGACGGTCCCGGCCCGGGCCTCGATCCTGGACCGGACCGGTAAGCCGCTGACCACGAACCGCCCGGTCGTCATCGTCGGCGTCGCCTCGGGCAACAAGGCGACCGCCGCGACGTACGCGGCTTTCACCAAGAACCTCGACGTCGACGGCACCAAGCTGTGGAACCGCGCGAAGGCGGCCCCGGCCGGCCAGTTCATCGACGCGATCACGATCCGCGCCGAGGAGTGGGACAAGCTCCGCCCGAAGATGGGCAACCTGCCCGGCGTCCTCACCATGGGCGGCACCCAGTCGCTGCCGGAGAGCTCGACGTTCGCGCGCTCGGTGATCGGCACGATGAAGACCGCGACCGCCGAGACCCTGAAGAACGCGGGCCCGACCGCCTCGAGCTCGGACCAGGTCGGCACCACCGGCCTGCAGTACTCGATGCAGCAGCAGCTGGCCGGCACGCCCGGCGGCCAGGTCAACCTGCGCGACGGCAAGACCAAGATGGTGATCAAGGAGGTGTTCAAGCAGGAGGGCAAGGCCGGTACGCCGGTCCGCACCACGCTGGACACCAACCTGCAGCGTGCCGCCGAGGCCGCGCTGGCCACGAGCAAGCTGCCGGCGTCGCTGGTCGCCGTACAGGCTTCGACCGGTCAGATCCTGGCCGCCGCGAACGGCCCGACCGCGACCAACTACAACCGCGCCTTCCAGGGCCATTACGCGCCGGGCTCGACGTTCAAGATCGTCACCTCGGCCGCGCTGATGGGCGCCGGGCTGACCCAGGCGTCCCCGCTGCCGTGCACGAACACGATCAACGTGTTCGGCAAGTCGTTCAAGAACTACGACGGCCTCGCGCCGTACGGCAACGGCACGATGGAGAAGGCGTTCAACCAGTCCTGCAACACCGCGTTCATCTCGCAGCACGGGCGGCTGGCCAAGGACGGGATGACCAAGGCGGCGGCGATGTTCGGCCTCGGTCAGGAGCTGAAGACCTCGATCCCGGCGTACGGCGGTGAGGTGCCGGCGCCGAAGGACGACGTCGCCGAGGCCGCGTCGATGATCGGTCAGGGCACCGTGACGGCCAGCCCGCTGGGCGTCGCGCTGATCGGCGCCACGGTCAAGCACGGCACCGCGATGAAGCCGGTCCTGGTGACGGGCAAGGACCCGGCCGGCCCGGCGGCGGCCCCGCTGCCCCCGGCCACGGCCAACGCGCTGCGCGCGATGATGCGGAGCACGGTCACCAACGGCACTGCGTCCGCGCTGGCCAGCACGGGTGTCGCGTCGGGCAAGACCGGTACCGCCGAGGTCGTTGCCAACGGCAAGGTCATCACGAACGGCTGGATGGTCGGCTTCCGCGGCGACGTGGCGTTCGCGGTGATCGTCGAAGGCGGCGTCTCCGGCGGCAAGGCCGCCGGCCCGGTCCTGAAGAACTTCCTGACCCGCTTCAAGTAGACGGGCTCGCGGGCTTCGCCCGCCTCGCCCCCGAGAGGGAACGAGTGAGAGCCGGGGCCGATCTTCTCTCCCCCCGCCCGCCGGCGGGGGGAGAGCGGCTCAGAAGCTGAGGATCTCCTGGATCGCCGACTTCAGATCCGAGCCGTCCAGGGTGACCAGCTCGAGGTCGGTCGGGAAGCCCGGCGAGTGGAACAACCGCAGGTCCCGGTGCTTGCCGGCCGTCTCCAGCACGGTCCGGATGAAGCGCGCGTTGCCGAGATCGTCGATCCGGCCGTTCGCGCAGACCTGGTCCAAAGCGGCGGTCAGGCTGGCGGCTGCGTCCGGCGTGATGTGGTCGCCTCGGCTCTCGACCAGCCGCAACGCGATCTCGCGGAGCTGGTCAGCGGTGTAGCGCGGGAAGTCGATCCGGGTCGAGAAGCGGCTGCGCAGACCCGGGTTCGCCTCCAGGAACTCGGCCATCGGTTCGGAGTACCCGGCGACGATCACCACCAGGCGGTCGCGGTCGTCCTCCATCCGCTTCAGCAGCGTGTCGATCGCCTCGGTGCCGAAGTCGTTGGTGCTGGTGCCCTTCTTCTTCAGCGCGTAGGCCTCGTCGATGAACAGCACCCCGTCGAGCGCGTCGTCGACCACGGCGTTGGTCTTCGTCGCGGTCTGGCCGATGAAGTCGGCGACCAGGCCGCTCCGGTCGGTCTCGATCACCGTGTCCGCCGCGAGCAGCCCGAGCGCGCAGTACAGGCGCGCCACGACGCGGGCGACGGTGGTCTTACCGGTGCCGGGTGGTCCGGCGAAGATCAGGTGACCGCCGAGCTTGGCGGTCGGCAGGCCGCGTTCGGCGCGCATCAGACCGGCGCGGACCTGCGCGGCGACAGCGGAGACCTGCTGCTTGACGTCCTGCATGCCGACGTTGCGATCGAGCTCGTTGAGGATGCCCTGCACCGCGCCCCAGTCCGGCTGGCGGTGCAGCGCCGGCGCGGACGGCGAACCGCGACGGATCACCGGCGCGGCCGACGTCGTCGTACCGCGTGATTCCGTACGACGGGTGCTCAGCCGCACGTTGGAGTCGGCCAGCGCCTCCGCGACCTGACGGTGGGAGTTGTCACGCTCGTAGACCCACTCGAACTGGCGGATCGCGTTCTGCTCGCGATCGGTGCCGCGGTAGACGAAGCCGAGGTAGTACTCCGCGTCGACGGCGACGAACGAGTTGAGCTGCTGCCCGGCCGCCTGACGCAGGATGGTCTCGGCCTCGCTCCACTGCTCGACGGTCGCCAGCAGCATCCCGAGCCGCAGCTGCGCCTCGACGCCGAGGTGCCCGTCGGTGGGGATCCGGCGCAGCAGGCCGATCGCGGTCTCGAACTCCGACCGGTTCATCGCGACCGCGGCCTCGAGGAAGTGACGCCGCAGGTCCTCGATCACCTGACCGGTCGCCTCGGCTGCTCCCGCCGGGTTGCCCGCGCCGAGCCGCCGTAGCGCCTCCGCGTGCCAGACGTGGTCGGTCGTCTCGAGCGAGTGGGTGAACCACCAGCCGGCCCGGAACGACGAGCTGAGCCGCCGCTTGTCCGCGTCCCGCTCCTCGCCGAACCGTTTCACGCCCGCGACCAGCTTGTCGAGCGCGGTGTCGGCGTCCCCACCGGCCGCATGGAACCCGAGCCAGGCGTCCGTCATCCCCGGGTCCAGCTCGACGGCCTTGGTGAAGTTCTCGAGCGCCGCCGGCTTGTCCACCGCCCCGGCCTTCTCGTCGGCCTTGGCGAACCCCAGCTGCCGGGCCCCACGCACCCACAGACCGCGTGCGCGTCGCCGCGCCAGGAGCCCCGCGGACTGCTCAGCCATACCCACACTCCTCGTCAGCCGACCGGGTTGCATCCTCTCACCACGCCGGTTCCTAAGAGTTTCCAGCGGTCACTGTGTGGGTTCCTGAGAGTTCGCTGAACTCGCGTCAGGGCGGCCTTTTCGTCACTTAGGGTGGTGCGATGGAGAGCCTGATCTGTCCCAAGTGCCGGGGCGCAATGCGGACGTACGAGCGCAGCAACGTCACCGTCGACCAGTGCACCGAGTGCCGCGGCATCTTCCTCGACCGGGGCGAGCTGGAGAAGCTGGTGGACGCCGAGGTGGCCTACAACGGGCCGCAGCAGACCCGCGCGCCCGAGCCGCGGTACGAAGAGAAGCGGTACGAGGAGAAGCGGTACGACGACCGCCGCCACGACAGCGACCGCCGCTACGACGACCGCAACAAGTACGGCCAGCAGCAGTACCCGCAGCGCAAGAAGAAGAAGTCCTTCTTCGACGAGCTGTTCGACTGAGCTGAGCCGCTAGCGGTGCCGGCCGTGGAGCGCGGGTTCGCGCTCCTCCTCGGTCGTGCCGCCCCAGACGCCGTACATCTCGCCGACCATCAGCGCGTGCTCGCGGCACTGCTGCCGGACCGGGCAGGTGCCGCAGAGCGACTTCGCGAGCAGCTCGCGGGCGTGCTTGCGCAGCCCGCGTTCGGACTCGGCGGAGAAGAACAACTCCGGGTTCACGTCCCGGCACGCGGCGTGGTCGTGCCACGCCCAGTTCTCGATCATGGCCGACGGCAGGCCGTCGGGCGCCTTGGTAACCGCCCCGGCGGGCGGTTTGCGCCTCATGAGGGCGTCCTCGGACGCAGACGGTAGACACTCACCCCGAATCGGTACCCGCCGACAAACGCTCACCCAGCGTGGCTACCGCCCGACCACGACCCGCACGTTGGTGCTGCGCTGGCCGATCACCTTGATCGTCACCCCGACGTGCGGCACCTTCACGCCGTACGACGGCACCTTGTCCGACCAGAACTCCTTGCGGTCGTCGAACGTCGCGACCCCGTCCGCGCCGGCGAAGTGGTTCTTCTTGCCGTTCACGGTCAGGTCGAACGAGTCGGACTTCTGCAGCCCGAACGTCGAGTCGTAGCTCTGCAGCGTGCTCTTCCAGAACCCGCCGGCCGGGTTCGGCCGCAGCGTCGGGTTCGCGTCGATCGGTAGCCACTGCCCCTGGCCCGGGTGCACCGCGGTCTCGTTGTTCGACTGCGAGGTGTCCCAGTACGAGACGAGCAAGCCGTCCTGGTACGGGTAGTGCTCGACCCAGTTCGGCCGCGGGTTGCCGACGAAGTTGTACGGGCCGGTCTGCAGGTAGCGGTTGAACGAGTTGTACGTGTAGTTCGACGCCAGGTAATAGTGGTCGTACTCGCTGGTGACCGACTGACCGGCCGCCTGGAATCCGGTCGCCGTCCAGCCCGCGGCGCCGCTCTCGGCGCCGTCGGTGACCAGCGTCTGCCCGTTCGCCGTCAGCTTGATCTCGTCGGCGAAGAACCCGAGCTCGTGCGTCGCCGAGTCCGTCGCGTACCGGAACCGCAGGTCGACCGTCTTCCCGGCGTACGCCGAAAGGTCGAACGTCGCCGGCTTCCAGCCGCCGGAGTTGCCGTCGATTCCGTTCGCCTCGGCGGCCTGCGTGATGTTGCCCGCGATCGCCTTGAAGCCCGACCCGTCGTTCACCTCGACGTACGCGTAGTCGCACGCGTCGGCGCCGCAGTCCTCGATCCGCCAGTTCGCCTGGAACGCCAGCGAGGCCTTGCCGGCCGGCAGCGTCACCTTGCGGGTCAGCGTGTTGTCGAGCTTGTCACCGGTCCCGCTCCACCACGACTTCGCGCCGGCCGCCGGAGCGACCAGTTGCTTGGTCACCTTCTTCTTCGGCAGCGAGACGACGAGGCCCTGCGGCCGGGTCGAGTTGTACTCGTGCGGGCCAAGCTCCACCGTCTTGGTCTGACCGGCCTTGACCTTCACGGTGTCGAGCCAGCCGAGCTGCAGCTTGTCCCAGGTACCGAGGTCCTGCGGCTTGAGGCCGATCCCGACGTCGCCCTTGGCACCGGACCGCGACTGCGACATCACGCTCCACCAGTTCACCGGGTTCTGGCTCGGCTGACCGGACGTGTCGTAGTGGTCGGGGAGACCGAGGTCGTGGCCGTACTCGTGCGCGAAGACGCTCAGGCCGCCGTTCTCCGGCTGGATCGTGTAGTCGCCGACCCACAGCCCGGTGGTGCCGACCTGGACGCCGCCGAGCTTGTTGGCCGCCGGGCCACTGCTGGTGTTCTGGTCGGCGTACCAGCGGTGCGACCAGATCGCGTCCTCGCCCTGGTGCGGGTCGCCGTCGGCCTGGTCGCCGCCGGCGTGCACGATCTGGAAGTGGTCCAGGTAGCCGTCCGGCTCGTTGAAGTTGCCGTCGGCATCGAAGTCGTAGCGGTCCCACTGGTCGTAGGTCTGCAGCGTGCTGCGGATGTCCGCGGCGGACTTGCCGGCCTTCTGCTGCAGCGTGACCCACTGGCCGACCGCGTCGGTGATCAGCGCCCAGGTGTTGCTGCAGATCGTGTCGGCGCACGGCGTACCGTTCGACCGGCCGTACCGGGCCTCGTTGTAGGGCACCTTCACCCAGTCCGAGACCGTGCCCTCGACGCTGTACCGGCCGGACGACTGCTTCTCGTAGTACGTCTTGACCGACTCGCCCTTGCCGAAGTACAGGTCGCGGTAGTGCTGCGCGGAGTAGTCGGCCTGCCAGACGGTCGAGTTGTCGGTCTTGCGGTCGGGGGCCGGGATCGCGTTGTGCAGCGGGCCCTCGTACGTCGTCGGGCCGGCGGTGTCCGGGTCGGTGTCGCGGTCGGGGAAGTCCGGGTGCCGCTTGGTGCCGAACTCGGCCAGGATGACGAAGATCTTGTCGGTCTTCTCGCGCGCCAGCTCGACGTACTGGGCCTTGCGCTGCTCGGCGAACTTGATCCTGCCGAGCCCGTCGCGGGCCGCCGGTACGGCGATCTCCTGGCCGACCTTGACCACCTGGCTCGTGCCACGCTGCTCGGCCTTGACCGCGCCGCTGAGTACGCCGTTCAGCGCGGCCTCGCGCAGCTCACGCCGCTTGTCCTCGAGCGGGTTCGCCAGCTCGTCGGCGTGCGCGCCCCCGGCGCCCTGGGAGGCGACCGGTCCGGCGCTCGGCGCCGTGTCGGCGGCGGCCGACCTCGACGGCAGCTGCCCGATTCCGATCGCGACGGCCGCGGCCAGCACGCCGACCGCCGTGGTGCGTACAGGTGAGACGCGCACGTTCGCTCCTTCTGGTGGCCAAGGGCAACTACCTCGGCAGACACCCTATGAGCACTGTGCGTGACGGAGCGGTCTGTGAACCAACAGAGCGCCGACCGCAACACGATCGCCATCTGGCCGCCCGAGGACTATCGTCGGCGAAATGAGCACCCCGCCCCCGGTCACGTTGCGCGCGATGACCGACGCCGAGTACGCCGGCTGGCAGGACCGCAACGCGCAGTCCTTCGCCGCCGGGATCGGCCCGCTGCGTGGCCTGGACGGCGAAGCGGCGATCGCGTTCGCCCGCGCCGAGGTCGACAAGCTGCTCCCGGACGGCCTCGGGACCGACAAGCACCTGCTGTGGACGGCCTTCGCCGGCGACGGCACGCTGGTCGGCAGCCTGTGGATCAGCGTGCTGACGCCGGTCCCGTACATCTACGGGGTCGAGGTCGACGAGGCCCAGCGCGGCAAGGGCTACGGCCGGTCGATCATGGTCGCCGCGGAAGAGGAGTGCCGGCTCCGGGGCTACAGCCAGTTGGACCTGAACGTCTTCGGCAACAACGCGACCGCGATCAACCTGTACGAGTCCCTGGGCTTCGAGACCGTCAGCCAGATGATGCGCAAGCAGCTGTAGCCCGCCCTTCGAACGCTCCCCGGTCCAAGGAGCCCGCGCCCGGCTCAGCGCCCAGCGCCGAGGTCCTTCACCGCATCCAGGTGCTGCGGAATCCACCCGAGTTCCTGCCGCGCCCGCTCCCCGGTCATCCGCTGATCCAGCCCGAACGCCTCCGCGATCGGCCCCATCTGCTCTTCCGCGTCCTCCAGGTTCCGGACCTCTTCCTGCCCCGCCGCCTGCGCCAACGCCGGACCCAGTGCCGCGAACGTCGCGTTCTCCGCCACCCCGACGTACACCGAACCCGCCGGTGCCTTCTCCAGCGCGAGCACGTACAACTCCGCGATGTCGTCCACATGCACCAGCGTCGTGTGGTTGGACCCGTCACCAACGAGCCCCACCGCTCCACTCGTCCGTGCCGGCTCGACGAAGAACGTCTCGATCAACCCCTGAGACCGCCCGTAGACCAGCGCCGGCATCACCACCACCGGATGCCACCCGCGCTCGACGGTCGCCAGCACGCGCGCCTCGTTCTCCAACCGCCAGGCGGTGATCGCCGGCGGCTTCTTCACCGCGTCCTCGTCCACGACGCCGTCGGTGTCGCCGTACACCCAGACGCCGCCGGTGTGCACGTACGTCCCGCGTCCGTCGAGCCCTTCCAGCAACGCGTCCGCCGCCGCGCGATCCACCTCCGCACTCCGCTCGTACGACGCGCCGAGATGCAGTACGCCGTCCGCCGCGGCCGCCGCTTCCCGCAGTACGCCGACGTCGGTCAGCTCGCCGACCACCGCCTTCGCCCCGAGCGCCGTCACCGCGTCGACCGCCCGATCGCTGCGCGCCAACGCGGTCACCTCGTGCCCGTGCTTCAGCAGCGTCTCGATGACGACCGCGCCGATGTAGCCGGATCCACCGGTCAGGAACACCTTCATGCTTTCTCCTTTGGTCTCCTTCCACTCTGCTGTTCCGCGGTACCGGATTTCCAAGACCTGTTCGGGCGCCTGTGATACCCCTGAGGTATCGACCTCCGAGGAGCCGCCGGTGAGAGCATCGGAAGCCGCACCCGCCGGACCGGGGCAGGCACCGGGCTGGTGGCTGCTGCACGTCGACATGGACCAGTTCATCGCGGCGGTGGAGATCCGGAGGCGGCCTGAGCTGCGGGGGCTGCCCGTCGTGGTCGGCGGATCGGGGGATCCGCAGCAGGCGCGGCAGGTGGTGGCGACGGCGTCGTACGAGGCGCGCGTGTTCGGCGTCGGTTCGGGGATGCCGCTCAAGGCGGCGTACAAGAAATGCCCGGAGGCGGTGTTCCTCCCGTCGGACCCCGCGGCGTACGAGGCAGCGTCGACCGAGGTGATGGACGTCCTGCGGTCGTTCCCGGTGACCGTCGAGGTGTGGGGCTGGGACGAGTGCTTCGTCGGCGCCACGACGGACGATCCCGAGGCGCTGGCACTGGAGATGCGGGCCGCGGTCCTGGAGCGGACCGGGCTGACCTGCTCGATCGGGATCGGCGACAACAAGGTGCGGGCCAAGCTCGCGACCGGGTTCGCGAAGCCCGGGCCCGACCAGCGCGCCGGCGACGGCGGGACCTTCCGGCTCACCCAGGAGAACTGGGCCGAGGTGATGAACCCCCGCCCGGTCCGCGACCTGTGGGGCATCGGCGCACGGATGTCGCAGAACCTGAACGACCTCGGGCTGCAGACCGTCGCCGACCTCGCGGCCGCGGACCTCGATGCGCTGCGCGAACGGTTCGGGCCCAAGATGGGGGCCTGGTACGGCGCTCTCGGCCGCGGCCTCGGCGACACCGAGGTCACCGACGTACCGCGCGAACCGGTCTCTCGCAGCCACGAGGTCACCTACCCCGAGGACCTGTCCGACCCGGCCGAGATCCAGGACAAGGTCCGCGAACTCGCCGAGGAACTCACCCGCTCGGTTGTCGCCGAAGGCCGCTGGATCCAGCGGGTGCACGTGAAGGTCCGGTTCATCACGTTCTTCACGCCGATCAAGTCCCGCAAACTCCCCGCGCCGACCCAGGATCCCGGGGTCGTCGCGGACGCGGCGCTGACCGTCCTGGCGAAGTTCGAGCTCCGTCGCCCGGTCCGGTTGCTCGGCGTACGGGCTGAATTCGCCCCGCCACCGGACTGACCGCCAACTTTTCCGCGGCTCGAGGCATCCAACCGCCTGCAGTCCATCGGAAAGGGCGTTCCTTGAGGCCTCGCACGCGCATCATCACCGTCACCGCGGCCGCTGTACTGGCGGCCGGTGCGGCCACAGCCCTCCTCCTGGCGCACCCGGCCACCTCCGCCCCCGCGGCACGTAATCCCAGTACGCCGACCGCCCCGACTCCGGCGGTCACGCCAACCGGTGAACTCCCACCCAGCACCCTCACCACCCAGGGCCTGACCTACGTGAACCGCACCTGGGGCGACCCCAAGACCGAGCTGGGCGTGATCGTCCCCATCCCGAGCACCTGGTCGATGGCGAAGGTCTCCACCTTCGAGTCCCGCTTCACCAGCCCGAACAAGCTCTGGACGCTCCGCCTCAACGGCGTCCTCCCCAAGCCTCAACCGCGCGCCACCTACGTCAACCAGAAGCTGGCGGCCCTGCAGTCCACCCCCGACTTTCGCCTCATCTCCCGAGCCGACACCGCCGGCAAGGCGACCAGCCCGGTCTTCGCCGGCCTCACGTTCCAGTACACGACGCTGACGTACACCTACACCGACCCAGCCCGAGGCACCCGCCTGGTCCTCGACCGCTACGTGACCATCGACAACGCCACCAACACCGGCTTCGAGGTCGCCACCTCCGGGCGCCCCCAGGACCTCGCCGCCCTCGAAAAGATCGCCACCAAAGCGACGCTCGGCTACGTCCGCCTCCCCTGACGAAATTTCCCGCGGTGATCGGGAAGTAATCGGGCGGTGCGGTTGCTGTAGTTACTTGATCGTTCATCCATCACCGGGAGACACCTGATGACCAGCAAGGCCGAGCGCGCGATCAGCGCCCTGCGTACCGGTTACGACACCCTCGCCGAGCAGGTCGGCGGGCTGCAGCCGGACGACCTCGTCCGTCCTTCCGGCGCGAGCGAGTGGAAGATCGCCGACGTCCTGAGCCATCTGGGCAGCGGCGCGGAGATCGGCCTCGCCGTGCTCGAGGGTGCGCTCGACGGCACCGGCCGCCCGGCGGACGACTTCAACCCGTCCGTCTGGGACCGCTGGAACGCGATGAGCCCCGCCGACCAGGCGTCGAACTTCCTCACCGCCAACCAGAAGCTGATCCAGCGCTACGAGGGCCTGAGCGACGAGCAGCTCGCCGACGTACGCATCGACTTCGGCTTCCTGCCGGCGCCCGTCGACGTGGAGACCGCGGCCGGGATGCGGCTGAGCGAGTTCGCCCTGCACAGCTGGGACGTCCGCGTCGGCTTCGACCCCGACGCCGCACTGGCCCCCGAAGCCACCGAGATCCTGCTCGACGGCGTAAGCCGCCTCCTCGGCTGGGCCGGCAAGGCCGACCAGTACGACGGCACCGCCGCCCTGACGGTCAACACCACCGCCCCCGACCGCACCTTCGGCCTCACCATCGCCGACGCCGTCGAACTCACCGACACCCCGGCCACTCCCGACGGCGAAATGAACGCCCCCGCGGAGTACATCGTCCGCCTGATCACCGGCCGCAACGCCCCGCAGTACACCCCGGCCTCGGTCACCCTGACCAGCGACAAGATCACCCTCGACCAACTCCGCCAGGTCTTCCCCGGCTTCTGATCCCACCCGCCGAACCTCACGACGCGCTGAAGCCGGCGCCGTGGCAGCCATGTCGCCGTAGCGGCGCATCGAAGCCGGACCGCGGTGGTGAACAGGTCCGCGGCCTGCCCAACAGATCGCCCGGCCTGCTCAACAGATCCCCCGGCGATCTGTTGGGCCGCGGCGGTCTCCCCCACGGGCTGCCCTCAAGCAAGACCCGCCGTCGCGCGGACTGGCCACCGACCAGCCCGCGCGACGCGGTCAGTACCCCGAAGCCGCGGACGAACACCGAGCCGCCTCGCAGACCGCGAGGTCGCGCTCAGCGATAGCCAGTCCCGCCGCCAGTTGCCCCGCGCGTCAAACACCCTCGCCGTACGCCGCCGCCCAACATCGCAGCCAGTCACCAGGCCGCTTGCCCCGTGTTGCCCCGGCCACCACCCCCGCCGCACCAGCACACGATTCTCGAGCCCGGCGCCAAGCAGGCCCCCGGCTGCGCCCCCTGGCCAATCGTCCGCCGCCTTCAACCACCGCGCCACCCCGCCCGGCCAACCCACCGCCACCCACAACCACCACCCCACCCCACCCGACCAACCCACCGCCACCCACAACCACCACCCCACCCCACCCGACCAACCCACCGCCACCCACAACCACCACCCCACCCCACCCGACCAACCCACCGCCACCCACAACCACCGCCGCCCACCGCGCCGCCGCGGGCCGCGGTCGCTCCCACCATGACCGTTTGCCAGGTTCACCCTCCAAATGGTGGGTTCTACGAGCTCATGCAGCCGTAGAACCCACCATTTGATCGGTTAACCCGCAAAATGGTGGTCGCTCAGGGGTGGGTTGGCACCCGGGTAACGGTTGAGGCGGCGATGGGCGGCGGTCTGCCGCCGGCGGACGCGATGGGCAGCGCCGGCGGACGCGATGGGCAGCGCCTGCCCCGGCGGACGCGATCGGCTGATTGCCCTTCCGGCGACCGATGCCGGACTACGAGGCACGGGTTGCCCGGACGTAGCCTGACCGGCGACCGGCACGAGATCGCGGACTCCCGGGACCGGACGGCGACGACCATCGTTGATCTGGGGTGTGGGACCGGCGACCGGCCGCCAGGCCGACGGACCGCCGCAGAGCGAGCGGCCGCCGGCATCGGTCTCGTTGCCCCATCCCGGGCGCCCGGATACCTGACAGCCGGGCTGGCGATCGCCGAGCCGAAACCCAGGCGCCAGTAGCCGCCGCCAGCTACCGGCGGGCGGCGATGGCAGCGACGGCGACGGCACGGCATCCCTATACGCGCGCGCTGCTCGCCGCCGTACCGGACCTGGCGACGGCAGCGATGGCGGCGATGGCGGCGATGGCGGCGATGGCGGCGATGGCGGCGATGGCGGCGACCGGAGGGTAGTTGCTGTTACAAGTTGGCTACGTCCACGCCTACAAGTGGTACGTACGCCGAGCCGTCTCCCCGAACACCTGATCGCGCTCGGCCGCGCTCAGCCCCGCCGTGAGTTGCTCGGCCGCGTCAACCACCTCGCCATACGTTGCCGCCAGCAAGCACACCGGCCAGTCCGACCCGAACATCACCCGGTCCGGGCCGAACGCCTCCAGCACCACGTCGGCGTACGGCCTCAGGTCGGAGACCTTCCAATCCGTCCACGACGCCTCGGTGACCATGCCGGAGAGTTTGCACGTGACGTTCGGCTCGGCGGCGAGATCGCGCAGACCGGTCGCCCACGGCTCGAGGTCCTCGCCGATGACCGGCTTCGAGATGTGGTCGACCACGAAGCTCAGCTCGGGCAACGCCCGGACCGTCTCGACCGCGGCCGGGAGATGCGGCGCCTTGGTGAGCAGGTCATAGACCAGCCCCGCCTCCGCCACCACAGCAAGACCGCGCCGTACGTCGGCACGGTTCAACCACTCGACGTCCGGCTCGTCGTGGACCTGGTGCCGGATTCCCCTCAGCCATTGACCATCTGGACGCCCGATCAGCCCAGCCAGAGCATCCTCGACGTCGTCGGCCGTCAGGTCGACCCACCCGACCACCCCCGCCACCAGCTCGTTGCCATCAGCAACAGCAAGGAACTCCGGCGTCTCGGCCGCCAACCCGACCGTCTGCACCAGCACGGTCTGCGTGACGTCGGCGGCCGCGGCGAGCGGCGCGAGGTCGTCCACGAGGAAGTTGCGCCGGATCGGGTCCATCGCGGACCCGACCATCCAGCTCTGCTCCCGGACACTCAGGTCCCAGACGTGGTGGTGCGCGTCGACCCTGCTCATCCCGCTCTCACTCCTTCGCTGGCGAACACCGTGGGCCGGAGCCCACTCGTCGGCAACGGCGGTCTGATCAGGTGACCACCGCTCAGGCTCGGAACACTCATCCGGCCGTCACCTTCTCGGCGTGGATCAGGCGGATGACCTGCTGGCTCATCCGGTCGTAGTCGTGGTCGTTCTCCACCTCGCCCTGCACGCGGTGGTCGCGCATGACCACCACGCGGTCGGCGAGCGTGATCATCTCCGGCAGGTCGGAGGTGATCAGCAGGATGGCCAGGCCGTTCGCGGCGAGGTCCCAGATCAGCGTGTGGAAGGCGTCCTTGGTGCGGACGTCGATACCGACCGTGGGTTCGTCGATGATCAGGATCTCGGTCTGCGCGGCGAGCCACTTCGCCAGGGAGACCTTCTGCTGGTTGCCGCCGGACAGCGTGCCGGCCAGTTGCGCCGGGGAGGCGATCCGGATGCCGAGCTGTTCGACGTACTGCGCGACCAGCGCCGACTCGGCCTTGGCCGGAACGTAACCGAACAACTTGCGCAGCCGGTCCCAGATCGTGACGGCGATGTTGCGGCTCACGGACTGCTCGAGGAAGACCCCTTCCTCCTTGCGGTTCTCGGTGACGTAGCCGATCTTGTGGTTCCGCAGCGCGTCCCGCACGTTCTTGATCCGCACCTCGACGCCCCGCACCCGCACCGTGCCCGCCGTGATCCGGTCCAGCCCGAGCAACGCCTTCGCCAACTCGCTACGCCCAGCGCCAACCAGCCCGTACAACCCAACGATCTCCCCCGGCCGCACGGCCAGGTCGACGTCGGCATGCCCGGTCGCCGTCCCAACTCCGGACAACTCCAGCAACGGAGCAACCGACCGATCCACGGTCCGCGGCGGAAGGCTCAACGCCTCGTGCACGCGCCCGACCATCAGATCGACCACCTGATCACGCGTCAGATCGGACAGCGCACCCGACTCCAGCACCGACGACCCGTCCCGCAGCACGGTGACGGTGTCGCAGATCTGGAACACCTCTTCGAGCTTGTGGCTGACGAACAGCACCGAGCGCCCGTCGTTCTTCAGCTTGTCGACGACGCGGAACAACCGCTCGGCCTCGTTCGGCGTGATCGACGCGGTCGGCTCGTCGAGCAGCAGCACGCGACTCTCCACCGACAGCGCCTTCGCGATCTCGACCAGCTGCGCCTGCGCGACCGACAGCTCGGTCACCGGCTGATCCGGATCGATGTCCAGCTCCAGCTCCGCCAGCCAGCGCGACGCCTCCGACCGGATCGCCGCACGATCCACCAGCCCGCGCGACGTCGGCAGCTTCTGAAGCAGGATGTTCTCGCCGACGCTGAAGCCCGGGATCAGGTTGCGCTCCTGGTGCACCACGCCGATACCCGCCGACGCGGACTCGTGCGGCGACCCGAAGGTCACCTCCGACCCGTCCAGCAGCAACCGCCCGCCGTCCGGCTTGTACAGCCCGGTGATCACCTTGATCAGCGTCGACTTGCCCGCGCCGTTCTCCCCCAGCAACGCGTGCACCGAACCCGCCTCGAGCGACAGCGTCACCCCGTCCAGCGCCCGTACGCCGGGGAACAGCTTGTCCACCTTCTCCGCCACGAACAGCGTCACGAGACACCTCCGGCCACGGCCGCGTCGGGCGCTTTCACGACCGTACGGCGAAGTTGCCGCCGGGTCCGGACCTGTCCGAGCACCACCGACCCGAGCACCACCGCGCCGACGACGAAGTTCACCCAGCTCGGCTCGAGCGAGAACTCGGCCCGCGCCGTGTCGACGAAGCGCACGATGAACGCCGCGAGCACCGTCCCGAGCACGACCGCGGAACCACCCGTGAGCAGCGCCCCACCGATGATCGGCGCCGCGAACGACGGCAGCAGCCAGTCGCCGCCGATGCTCTTGTTCACCCCCGGCGAGGACGCGACGGTCAGGATCGCCGCGACGCCGAGGATCGCCCCGGACAACGTGTGCGCGAGGATCACCGACCGGTCGTTCGAGATCCCCGACAACCGCGCGGCGATCGGGTTCCCACCGGAGGCCAGCAGTTGCCGCCCCGGCACGGTCCGCCGCAGCATCAGCGCCAGCAGACCCGCAACCGCCAACGCCACCAGGAAGATCAGCGGCAGCACCCCGAACAACGCGTGCGACCCGAAGCTCTTCAATCCCGCGGGATAGGCGTCGACCGTCCGGGTGCCGACCAACCGGTACTGCACGCCGAGCAGCACCGTCATCGTCGCCAGCGTGACGATGAACCCGTTGATCCGCGTCAGCACGACGAGCAGCCCGTTCGCCAGCCCCGCCGCGGTCGCGAGCAGGAAGCCGAACAGCAGGGCCAGCGGCACCGGAACTCCGTGGTCGGCCATCATCACCCCCATCGCGGCTGCTGCGAATCCCCCGACGGCGCCGACCGCCAGGTTCAGTTGGCCCACTGCGAGGACCACCATTTGAGCTAACCCGATGAGAATGGGCACCGCCAGGAACTGAAGTAGCACTTTCAGGGAATTCGCCCCGACCAGGTCACCACCGGAGGCGATCACCAGGAAGACGAAGAACACCACGCAGATCACCAGCAGCGTCATCTCGGTCGATCGCACGAACCGCTTCATCGTTGTCGCACCTCCTGCCGCTCCGACAGCACGGTCCGGACCCGGTCGGTGCTCAGGGCAACCAACAGGATCAGGCCGAGGTAGATGTTCAGGCTCTCCAGCCCGACCCCGAGCAGGTCGAGCCCCTTGCGGATCACCGACGTCAGCGCCGTCCCGAGCAGCGTGCCCCAGACCGAGATGAACCCGCCGGCCAGTAGCGTGCCGCCGAGGATCGGCCCGAGGAACGACGGCAGCATGAACTCCTCGCCGATCGTCGCCTTGATCGACCCGGTGCTGACCGCCAGCATGAATCCGGCCAGCGCCGCCAGGCAGCCCGACATCGCGTGCGCGGTGATCACGCGCCGAGCTGTCGGGATCCCGGACAGCTCGGCCGCCTTCACCGACGTACCGGTCATCAACAGCTCACGACCGAGCTTGGTCCGGCTGTAGATCCAGCCGACCACACCCATCGCGATCACCGCGAACAGCGCGAGCTGAGGCACGGCCGGCGAGCCGCAGACGTTGCCGATGCAGATGTCGGCGAGCGAGTAGTTCCGCATCTCCCGCATCCCGTCCGGCTTGGTGACGAACGCCGCGTTGTCGGTCAGCGCCGTGTAGACCAGCGGAATCAGGCCGAGCAGCAGGAAGTCCAGCGCCAGCGTCACGACGAACGAGTTGACCCCGGTCCGCGCGATCACCCAGCCGGCCAGCGCGCCGATGGCCGCACCGGCGATCAGGCCGACCAGCAGCCCGACGTACAGGCTGAAGTGCCACAGGTCGTACGAGATGCCGGTGATCATCATCGAGAACGCGGCCATCCGGCCGACGGCCAGGTTCATGTGCCCGATCGACAGCACGCACAGCTGCGCCAGGCCGACCACGGTGAACATGGCGATGTCCCGCAGCAGCGGGAACACCACCAGCTGCTGGTTGAAGAACGCCGGACGCAGTACGCCGAACAGCACCGCCAGCAGCACCACCAGGATCAGCAGGCCGACCCGCTGGTTCGCCCACCAGGGAGTCCGACCACCCCGGGGCGACGGCGGCGGCTGGTCCGGCTCCTGGAGTGCCGCGGTGGCGGTCTCCGAGACCGGAGCGCTCACGAGACCCGCCGGTCGTCGATGGCGTCCCGGTCCCAGTCGATGCCCAGGCCCGGCGAGTCCGGTGCGACCGCGTGCCCGTCGGAGATCTCCATCTCGGTCCGGGTGATCGCCCGCAGCTGCGGGATGTGCTCGACGTACCGGCCGTTCGGTACGGCGGCGGTCAGGCTGACGTGCAGCTCCATCAGGAAGTGCGGGCAGACCTCCAGGTTGAAGGTCTCGGCCAGGTGCGCCACCTTCAGCCACGGCGTGATGCCACCGACCCGCGCCACGTCGACCTGGACGATCCCGGCCGCGCCGGCGGCGACGTACTCGCGGAACTGCGAGACCGAGTACATCGACTCGCCCACCGCGATCGGGATCGACGTGGACTCCGCCAGCCGCACGTGCCCGCTGAGGTCGTCAGCAGGCAGCGGCTCCTCGAACCAGCTCAGGTCCAGCGGCTCGAAAGCGGCAGCACGCCGCTTGGCCTCCGGGTACGTCATCGACTGGTTGGCGTCGACCATGATGTCCAGCGCAGGCCCCACAGCATCCCGTACGGCGTGCAGGCGCTCCACGTCCTCGTGCACCCGAGGCTTGCCCACCTTGAGCTTCACACCGGGCCAGCCGGCCTTCTGGGAGGCCAGCGCACCAGCGACCAGCTCGTCGGTCGACAGGTGCAGCCAGCCGCCCTCGGTGTCGTACAGCGGGACGTTCCGCCGGAAGCCACCGGCCAGCCGCCAGAGCGGCTCACCGGCCCGGCGGCAGCGCAGGTCCCACAGGGCGGTGTCGACCGAGGCCAGGGCCAGCGACGTGATCACACCGACCGTGGTGGCCCGGGTGGACGCGAACAGGTCGTACCAGAGCCCCTCGACGTTGCGGGCGTCCGCACCGACCAGCCGCGGCAGCAGGTGGTCCCGCAGCATCGCCAGCACCGCCGTACCGCCGGTGCCGATCGTGTACGAGTAGCCGAGGCCGACAGCCCCGTCAGAGGTCTCCAGCTCGACGAAGATCGTCTCCTGCTTCAGGAACGACTGGACCGCGTCGGTCCGGACGGTCTCGACCTCGAGATCGACCAGGAAGGCTTCAGCGCGTGTGATGGTCACTGGCAGCTCAACTGGCTCGCGAACTCGGTCTGGAGCTCCTTGGTCTTGGCCTTGCGCTCGTCGTCGTAGGTGTCGACGTTGGCCTTGGTCACCACGAACGACCCGGAGTCGACGATCACGCCGGGCGTCTTCATCGTGCACTGCTTCGAGCCGAGCAGCGCGAGCAGCCAGCCGCCGACGTACGCCTGGCCGACCGGGTTCTGCGCGACGGTCGCCGAGACGCCACCGGACTTGATGCCGGACAGGATCTTGGCGTCGTCGTCGATCGCGACCACCTTGATCGGCAGCTTGCTGCTGGACACGCCGTCGGCCGCGGCCACGGCCGGGTTGTACGCCGTGGTGACGATGCCCTTGATGTCCTTGCCCTTGGCCGCGAGCAGGTCGGCGACCGATCGCTGCGCGGTCTGCAGGTCCTTGTCGATGTCGGTGACCACCGGCAGCTCGGTCACCTTGCCGCCGGTCTCGGCGACGGCCTTCTTCACGCCGGCGATCCGGCGCTGGGTGTTGGAGTCGACGTTGTTGCCGGTCAGGTGCACGATCGTGCCCTCGCCGCCGATCGCCTCGATGGTCGCCTTGGCCGCCTTGTACGCCGCCGCCTCGACGTCGGTGGACAGGCAGAAGTCGGCCGAGTTGGTGTCGCCGGCCGGGCAGGATGCCAGCGAGCCGACCGCGAAGCCCTTCGACTTCAGGTCCTCGAAGGTGGTGTTGATGTCGGTCGGCGACACGCCGAAGATGCCGAACGCGTTGAAGCCCCGCGCGGCCAGCGAGCTGACCACGTTGTTCTGCTTGCTCTGGTCCCACTCGCCGGTCTCGTCGAAGGTGACGTCGCCGAGCTTGAACTCGGTCTTGTCCAGCTCCGCGGTGGCCTTCCACGGCTGGAAGTAGGGGTGCGCGCCGCCCGGGATGAGCGCCAGCTTCACGCCGGAGGCGTCCTTCAGGGTGACCGGACCACCGGTGGACCCGGTCGACGCGTCGTCACCCGCCGTACCGGTCGAGCTGTCGTTGGAGCTCTTGGTGCTGCAACCGGTGGCGGCCAGGGCGACCACGGCCAGTCCGGCGACGGCTGTCCTTCGGTACCACAACGCGGGCTTGGGCATGGGGCGCTCCCTCAAAGATCCTATAGGATATTGCGAAGCTGATGCTGCCGCTTCACACTGGTGGCGTCAACCCTTGCCCGGGTAACGACTGAGCACGACCGCCGGGTCAGGCAGAATGGGATGCTTCGGGAGGAGCGACGGTGACGGATGCGCATGTGGGTCTGGCGGGGCAGCTCACGCGCCTGCCGCAGCGACAGGTACTGAGCGACGACGTCTACGAGACGGTCAAGGGCCTGATCATGGACAGCGTGGTCGCGCCGGGCACCCGGCTGAACATCGACGCGCTGACCCGGGAACTGGGCATCTCCCAGACCCCGATCCGCGAGTCGCTGGCCCGGCTGGAGTCCGACGGGCTGGTGATCAAGGAACCGCTGCGCGGGTACCGCGTCTCCTCGACGCTGACCCGGGCCGAGTTCGAGGACCTCTTCGAGTACCGGCTGCACATCGAGCCGTGGGCCGCCGGCCGGGCCGCGGAGCGCACGTCGGCCGAGGACCTGGTCCGGCTCAAGGACGAGATGCTCAGCTACACCGAGGTCCCGGAGCGGCCGGACTACGACTCGTACAAGGCGATGGCCGGCCACGACCAGCGCTTCCACGACCTGGTGCTGGAGCTGTCCGGCAACGAGACGGCCCGCCAGTCCTTCGCCCGGACGCACTGCCACCTGCACCTGTTCCGCCTGTACTACGGCGGCGGCATCGCCACCCAGGCGCTGCGCGAGCACAAGGCGGTCGTCACCGCGGTCCGCAAGGGCGATCCCGAGCAGGCCGCCGCCGCGATGCGCTCGCACATCGAAGCCTCACGGGCCCGCTTGCGGCCCGTGTTCGACCAAGAATGAATCCGCTCTAAGGAGATTTCGTGGAACTGCTGCGCCTCGGCGCGGTCGGTGCGGAGCGCCCGTACGTGCGCGCCACCGACGGCACCACCTACGACCTGAGCTCCGTCACCGCCGACATCGACGGGACCTTCCTGGCCTCCGACGGGATCGCGCGCGCCCGCGCGGCGCTGGAGTCCGGTTCGCTGCCGGCCGCCGACGTCGAGGGCCTGCGGGTCGGCGCCCCGATCGCCAAGCCGGCCGCCGTGGTCTGCATCGGCCAGAACTACGCCGCCCACGCGGCCGAGTCCGGCGCCGAGCCGCCGAAGGAGCCGATCGTCTTCTTCAAGCACCCGAACACCGTCGTCGGTCCGTACGACGACGTGCTGGTCCCGCGCGACAGCCGCAAGACCGACTGGGAGGTCGAGCTCGCGGTCGTGATCGGCAAGACCGCCCGGTACCTGACGTCGGACGAGGAGGCGCTGGCCTGCGTCGCCGGGTACGCGGTCTCCAACGACGTCTCCGAGCGCGCCTTCCAGCTGGAGGTGTCCGGCGGCCAGTGGTCGAAGGGCAAGTGCTGCGAGACCTTCAACCCGCTCGGCCCGGCGCTGATCCCCGCCGACGAGGTCGGCGACCCGCAGGCGCTGGACCTGAAGTCGTTCGTCAACGGCGAGCCGCGACAGGCCTCCAACACCCGCGACATGATCTTCTCGGTCGCCGCGCTGATCCGCGACCTGTCGCAGTACATGACGCTCGACCCGGGTGACATCGTCAACACCGGTACGCCGGAAGGCGTCGCGCTGTCCGGCCGCTTCCCGTACCTGGCGCCCGGCGACATCGTCGAGTGCGAGATCCAGGGCCTCGGGCGGCAGCGCCAGGAGCTTCGCCAGGCCTGAGCCGAGCCGCCCCGTCACCGTATTGCGGTGGCGGGGCGGTGTCGTCGTACGGCATCGTTCGGGGCATGACTTCGATCGTGCGCACGGTGACGTTCGACGCGGCCGACCCGTGGGAGCTGGCCGGGTTCTGGCTGCAGGTGTTCGGCGTCGAGCGGCCGGACGACGACTTCCCCGACGACCCGTACGCCGCGGTGGACACCGGGCCGGTGAAGCTGCTGTTCGAGCGCAACAACGACCCGAAGCGCGCCAAGAACCGGGTACACCTCGACCTCGAGCCGGACATCCCGCGCGACCAGGAGGTCGAGCGGCTGGTCGGACTCGGCGCGACGATCGAGCACGACCGCCGCGAGCCCGACGGCACCGGCTTCGTGGTGATGCTCGACCCGGCCGGCAACGAGTTCTGCGTCCTCCGCTCGGCCGCCGAGCGTGCTGCCACCAGCTAGTCGGCGGACTGGCCCGGCGACTGGCTCTGACTAGCTGACGATCTCCGGCGTCTGCCCCGAGAGCGTGAGCCGCCACTCGCCGTCCCAGCCGTGCACGACGATGCCGTAGCCGTCGCGGGTCGCCGAGGCCCGGTGGTGCCCGCTCTCGACCGGCTGGACCTCCGTCTGCCAGCCACGACCGGCCAGGGCCGCCACAGCCGCCTCGACCTGGCCGACCGGGTCGACCACCGTCGGGTCGCCGTTCTCAA
This sequence comes from Kribbella sp. cmx-5-2, assembly GCA_049998015.1. Classification (GTDB taxonomy): domain Bacteria; phylum Actinomycetota; class Actinomycetes; order Propionibacteriales; family Kribbellaceae; genus Kribbella. The sequence continues at coordinate 140,835 of JAEBEC010000003.1, read as the reverse complement.
CGGTGATCAGGCAGACCGATTGCGGACCGTCCCCGTTCTCCAGCACGTGCGGGTTCACCGGGCCCACGTCGTGCGTGACGACGCCCTGCTGTCCCGGTACGGCGACAGCCGCCACTGCGAGCAGCTCCTCGCGCAGGAGGTCGCGGGCCTCGGTCAACGTCATCGGGTAGGTCCTTCCGGTCGTCTGGTGACGCCCGGGTTCGGCGCACGCCGTACCCGGGCTCCGTCGTTCACAGGTTCCGGCCGCGGGCTGCTGAGCTTCCCCAGCGCCCGTACGCCGTCGAACACCTTCGCCAGCGGTACGGCGACCGGACTGGCCGCCGCCTGGCGCAGCGGCTCGGCCCAGGAGAGGCCGCCCAGCACCCGGCTCTCCTCCTCCGGCGTCGTGCTCGTCCGGGTCACCGCCTGCAGGTCGCCGCGGATGATCCGGCCGATGTTGCGTAGCGACTCGCTGTCGTGGACGAAGTAGCTCACGTGGCCGCGCACGGGCACCTTGCCGTCGTTGGTCGCGAACCGGATCGCGTCGGGAAACGACGCCGGGTCCGGGCCGTGCGGCTCGGCGTACGAGATGAAGTCGCCGGGCGCTCGCGCGACGTACAGCGGCACACCCTCCGGGACGAAGTCGGCCGCGCTGCGAACGTGCGGATCGACGCCGGGACAACCGGTCAGGATCACCCGGTCGAAGCGCACGCCCTCGCGCAGCATCGCCTGGCCGGCCACCTGGCCGCCGTAGCTGTTGCCGATCAGGATCCTGTCCGCGTCGGGCCGGACCTCGGTGCCGAGCCCGGCCGCGAACCTCGCGAACCGGGGCGCGGCCGCGATCGAGCTCTCCTTGGACATCGCCCCTTCGAGCGTGAGCGGAGCGTCGTACCCGAGCCAGACCACCGTCGCTGACCCCGGACCGGTCTCGGTCTGCAGGTCCTGGGCGCGCGCCGTCTGCGAGCGCACCTTGTCGAGATCGTTGTTCATCCCGGGCACCAGGACGGTCACCCGGTCGGCCGCGGCCAGGTCACCGAGCACCTCGACCATCCGGCCTTGCCCCTCGGGCTCGGCGAGCAGGAACTGCCGGTGCACCGGGACCACGATCCGGTTGCCGTCGGCATCGACGTCCAGCCGCTGCCCGACCGGACGCAGCATCTCCGAGAGCGTGTTGTACCGGGTCACCTCGTCCTTCGAGGCGCTGTCGAGCTTCGCGCGGAGCCGCTCGTGCGCCTCGACCAGGCGGAGGTGGTTCGCGCGGTACCGCAGCTCGGCCGGTACGCCGTCGAGGCCGCCGACCTCGCGGATCCGGCTCTCCGCGAGCGCCGCCGCGGCACCTGGCGGGAGCGCGGCGAAGTGGTCCCGGACCTCCCGGGCGGCCTTCTCGGGCGGGAGGTCGGTGACACGGTCCAGCAGCTCGTCGAAGCTCATCGTCATCCTCTGGGGCGTCGGGATGCTTTGGCGAACGATAAACCGCGTCGAACCGGTTTGTCAGTGCAAGTTGAGTGACCAGGAGGTGGCGTGGGCGGAAAGGCCGACGGTCGCCAGGGGCCGCACGTCGACGTGCCGCAGCGATTCGGCCGGGGCCTCCAGCGCGTAGAGCACGGCTGCACGCACCACGGCCGGGTGGACCACGGCAACGACCGTACGGCGCTCAGCGTGGCCCGGGTCCTCGGTCAGGTCGCCCAGCCAGTCGGCGACGCGGGCGATCAGGTCGTTGGCCGTCTCCCCGCCCGGCGGCGCCGTGTGGGGCCGCTCCAGCCACGCCGAGACCGCCGCGGTCTCCGTGACCAGCAGCTCCTCCAGGTCGCGCCCGGTCCAGTCGCCGTACTCACGGTCGCGCAGTGCGCCGACTACGACCGGCTGCAGGCCGATCGCCTCGGCCGTCAGGATCGCGGCGGGCTCCGGACCGCAGTACGTCGTACCGGCGTCGACCCGCAGGTCGCGGGCCGCCTCCAGGCCGGCCTGGTCCGGCGCGGGCTCTCCACCGAGGACGAGCCCGCGCAGACCAGGCGTCAGCGCATGGGCGACCAGGGTCAGCGTTGTCGTCACGCGGCGACGGTCTCCTTGGTGACCTTGGAGTTACGATCCACCAACGCAGCGTAACCGAAGCCCAGCAAGGTCCACAGCACCGCCTGTGTGCCGAGCGAGGCGAACCGGAACTGCCACAGCAGCGTCGCCGGGAACGACCCGGGCACCTCGTTGATCGCCGGCAGGATCAGGTACGCCGCGACGATCGTCGCCACGAAGGCGAGTCCGCCGCCGGCCAGGCGGATCCAGGGCGCGTCGCCGAAGCGCTGCGCCCAGCGGGACGCCGCGACGCCGGCCCAGACCGCGAGCAGGCCGATGACGAGCGTCAGCAGGTAGGTGATCGTGCGCTTGGTGATCGTCTCCGGGTCGCCGACGGCGGGCGGGTTCGGCGGGTACTTGAGGAACGGGACGAGCACGATCCCGACGAAGCCCGCGGCGGCCAGCCCGAGGGCGGCGTACGAGTCGCTGGGGGTGCGCAGCCGGCCGCGGAGCAGCGCGAATCCGACGGCGAAGATGCCGCCGAGCGCCACGCCGTACAGGCTGGTGGCCAGGAAGAGCCCGAAGCGCTGGCCGTTGCGGCTGACGAGGGGCTCCTCCTCCTCGGCGGCCGGAGCCTGGGCGGCGGGTTCCTCGCCGTGGGTGTGCGCGGCGCCGCCGGCTTCCTCGATCGCGATCGCGGCGTCGATGTGCGGTTCGCCCATCACGTACGCGAAGGTTCCGGCCAGCAGGCCGGCGAAGAGGCCGACGATCAGTCCGCGCACCAGGAGATTTCCGAAAGTGCGCATGACGAGTCCTGTCAGTGGTTCAGGGAGTGAGAAGAGACTGCAGGAAGAGCGTCAGTGGCAGGGCACGCCGAGCAGGTGCCGGCCGTCATGCATGAGCTCGTGCAGGTACATCCCGGACTGCGAGATCGCGCCCTGGTCGAAGGCGACCAGGTAGGCGAGGACCAGCAGCAGGCCCACGGTGAGCAGGGCGACCGCGAGCAGGCGCGGCGAAACGGCCGGTACGGCGACCGTGCGGGCAGGAGCGGGCATCTGAACCTCCAGGGGAAATGCGCGTCCCCATCGAAAGGCTGCGAGTGCCCGAGCGTCCTGACTCACGAGCAGCTGCTCGCTCACAGTGGCGCGGCCGTACCGGTCTCTCACCGGTTTCCCTCATGGCACCGCAGGTTGACCTTTGAACGGTAGCGGCCGGGTTCGTGACCGGTCAACGGGTGTCGGCGCGGCGGTGATCTTCCCCACCCGGCCGTCAGCGGCTCGAAGGACCGGTACGCCGGGCCGCGAAGACTCCGACGACGGCCAGCGCGGCCGGCAGTCCGAAAGCGGTCAGGAACGCCGTCGTCGGCGAGTGCGGCTCGATCGCCGCGAAGAGCGAACCACCGATCGCCAACACAGTTGCCGTCAGCAACGAGTCGCTGAGCTGCAGGGCCGAGCTGTTCGCGCCTTGCTGCTCGAGCGTCGAGTACTCCAGGACCAGCACCGACACGGTCGGGAACACGGTCCCCATCCCCAGTCCGGCCAGCGCCCAGCCGAGGATGCCGACCACGACCGGCACCCGGTCGTCGAGCGTCGCAGCGGCGATCGCGATGCCCAGCAGGAGCGAGACCATGCCCGCCTGCAGGAACACGTGGTGCTCGAACGGCTGGTTCGGCCGTCCCCGGTACCAGGACGCCGCCGTCCAGCTCAGCGCGCTGACGGTCAGCACCAGGCCCGCGAACGCCGGCGACAGGCCACGCTCCCGGGTCAGCATCAGCGGCAGGAACACCTCCGCACCGAACCCGGCCGCCGCGACCAGACCGCGCAGCGCAATCACCGACGGGAGTCCGGCGCGGATCGTGAACGTGCCCTTCGGCAACAGCTTCGGCGCGAACACGACGACCGCGACCAGACCGACAGCGAGCAGGATCAACTGGAGCGCGCCGTGCCGCTGGCCGCCGTAGTGCAGCAGCCCGACGCCGATCGCGGCGCCCACGGCATACCAGGCCTGCTGACTCCAGAGCTTGCCGGAGCGCGCCACGTGCTCGCCCTTGAAGAGCCCGGGCCGCATGATCAGCGCCGCCGGAACCGCCAGGACCGGTACGGCGAGGAAGACGATCCGCCAGTTCGCGTGCTCGACGATCAACCCGGCGATCGCGGGACCGACCAGCGACGGGACGACCCACCCGGTCGCGAACGCGGCGAAGATCCGCGGCCGGAGCTCGGCCGGGTAGAGGTGCCCGACAACGACGTACAAGGCGACTGTGAGCAGACCGGCACCGAACCCCTGGATCACCCGGCCGACGACCAGCACCTCCATGGTCGGCGCGAGCCCGGCGATCACCAGGCCGGCCAGGAACCAGCCGGTGCCGTGCCACAGCGGCCGCGTCGGACCCTTGAGGTCGGACCAGGTGCCGGAGACGACCATCGCGACGACGCCCGACGCGAGCGGGCCGCCGAACGCCAACGCGTACAGCGAAAGCCCGTCGAGGGCCTGCGCGACGGTCGGCATCGCGGTCGTCACGGCGAGGGACTCGAACGCGACGAGCGTGATCAGCGCGACCATCCCGACCGTCAGCGCACGGTACTGCGGGGCGAGAACTCCGGGCGGGCGAGGCGGCGCGATCGTCGTGGTCATGCCCAGCACTCTCTTGGTTCAAGTGCACTTGAAGTCAACACCAGCGCCTCAAGTGCGGTGGAACTCAGAGCACCGCGGCGAGCACCAGCGCGAGGATCGGCGGCACCGCCTGGATCGCGGCGGACTTCGCCATCCGGCGGTCAGAGCCGACCAGCACGAGCCCGGCGCCGAGCATGCACGCGCACGAGAACAGCGCGATCGCGTGCCCGCGGTCGCCACCGGCGATCAGACCACCGATCGCACCGGCCGCCAGGAACAGGTTGTAGAACCCCTGGTTGAACGCCCACGGCCGCGCTGCCTCGGCTTCGGCCTCGGTCTCGATCAGGAACCGCTGCTGGACGCTCGGCTTGCGGAAGAGCACGCTCTCCAGCGCGAAGAAGACCAGGTGGAGGACTCCGGCCAGGGCGACGAAGATCTGCGCGACGGTGTTCACCTGCGAACCGTACCGCCCGGATGCCTCCGGCAACAGAACGTCACTCGGTGGCGAGTACGTCGCCCAGCCGGTACGGCGTTCTCGCGGGCTACTTCCAATCCGTCCCGAAGGCGCGCGCCGGGTTGGTGACGAAGATCTGCTCGACCACGTCCTTACCGAGCCGGCGGGTGAGCCTCGGGCGCAGATTCGTCAACAGGTACGGCATTCCCGGGCCCTCCCCGGTCGCCAGCCGCGCTCGCGCACTCGTCGTGTCACCGCCGAGCAGCAGGTGATCGGCGTACCCGGTCTCGACCAGCGCCGCCAGGCAGTCGACCATCCGCAAGTCGGTGGCGTGGTTGGCCCGCGAAGGACCGTCGAACGCGAGGAACGCACCGCGCGCCGCCAGCTCCTGGTGGACCTGGTGGTCAGGGAAGCGGTTCAGGTGGCCGAGCACGATCCGGTCCGGTGGGACCCCGTGTCCTTCCAGGCGATCCAGTACGGCGTCCGCTCCGGTGCCCAGCTCGTGGTGGATGCCGATCGGCGCGCCCGTAGCCTTCTGGGCCTCGGCGGCCGCGTCCAGCACCCACGAGGTGTGCTTGTCGAGCCCGTGGAACCCGCTGGCGATCTTGATCAGCCCGGCGCGCACCTGGCTGTCACCGATGCCCGCGGTGAGCTCGCGGACGAACAGCTCGGCCAGGTCCTTGTCGGGCAACTCCGCGTAGTGCTCGGCGCGGTGCAGCCCGGTCGCGGCGACCAACGTGACGCCGGTCGTCTGCGACAGCTTGGGCAGCAGGTCGGCCCGGCGGCCCAGCCCGTACGGCGTCCACTGGATGACCGTCTGCCCACCGGCCTCGGCGTACAGCGTGGCCTCTTGTACCGCGGCGTCGTAGTCGTCGAGCTCCTGGCCCGGCGGCATCAGCGCGCTGCGGATGAACAGGTGGTCGTGAGCGTTGCAGAGCCCGAGCTCCTCGGGGGCAACGTCACCCAGCACAGTCCGTACGACGGCCATCAGCTCTCCCCTTCACGACACGACAGAGCCCAGGCTGCCATGGGCAACCTGGGCTCTGTCGGCCGGTCAGTCGGTTTGAGCCGGATCCGGTGACATCTGCACCGGATCTGGCCCGTCACCTGGCGAGGTCAGCGACCGCGACGGCCGCTGCCCGCGCGGGTGCCGGCCGAGAAGGCCGCGGCTCCCGCCGGACGGGCGCTGGCGCCCGGAGTCGTGGTGCTGTAGCTCTTCGGTGCGCTGCCGGAACCACTGCGGCCGGCTGCGCCGCCACGGGCTCCACCGGTGCTGCGCTTTCCGCCGGAGGCGCCACCACGGGCTCCACCGCCGGAACCGCCACGGCCACCGCCGTTGCCTGCGCCACGCGCCGCCGGAGCGGACTGGCCCGGGCCGGAGGCCGAGCGCCGGCCACGGCCGCCGCCGCGTCCCCGTCCGCTCGACTCGCCACCGGAACGGCGTACCTGGTCGTCGGCCGGCTTGGCCGTCGGCTCGACGTACGTGCGCTCACCGGGTGCGAGCTCGGCCAGCAGCGGGTCGCCGACGCGCAGCTTCGTGACCTTCGGCGCGATGCCGGCCTTGCGGGTCAGGTCCCGTACGTCGCTGACCTGGTCGTCGGTCATCAGCGTGATGACCGTGCCTTCGGCCCCGGCGCGCGCCGTCCGGCCGGAGCGGTGCAGGTACGCCTTGTGCTCGATCGGCGGGTCCGCGTGGATCACCAGCGAGATGTCGTCGACGTGGATGCCGCGGGCGGCGATATCCGTGGCGACCAGCGTCCGGGCGGAACCGTCGGAGAAGGCCTCCAGGTTCCGGGTGCGAGCACCTTGGGACAGGTTGCCGTGCAGCTCGACCGCGGGCACGCCCTGGGCGATCAGCTTCTTGGTGAGCGACTTGGCGCCGTACTTGGTGCGGGTGAAGACCAGCGTGCGGCCAGGAGCCGCGGCCAGGTCCACCAGCACCGGGAGCCGGCTGTCGGCCTGCAGGTGCAGGACGTGGTGGGTCATCTTCGACACCGGCGACTGCGCCGAGTCGACGCTGTGCGTGGTCGGGTTGCGCATGAACCGCTTGACCAGGACGTCGACGCCAGCGTCCAGCGTGGCCGAGAACAGCAGCCGCTGGCTGTTGGCCGGCGTCGCCTCGAGCAGGCGCCGTACGGCGGGCAGGAAGCCGAGGTCGGCCATGTGGTCGGCCTCGTCGAGCACGGTGATCTCCACCGCGTCGAGCTTCGCGTGCCCGGCCTTGACGTGGTCCTCGAGCCGGCCGGGGCAGGCGACGACGATGTCGACGCCCTTGCGCAGCGCGGTGATCTGCGGACCGTGCCCGACGCCGCCGAAGACAGTCATCGTGCGCAGGCCGAACGCGTCGGTCAGCGGCGTGATCGAGGCCTGGATCTGGGTGGCCAGCTCACGGGTCGGCGCCAGGATGAGGGCGCGCGGCTGGTTCGGCCGGCGGCGGGTGCCGCTGGACGCGAGCCGCGCGATCAGCGGCAGCACGAACGCGTAGGTCTTGCCGGAACCGGTCCGGCCGCGACCGAGCACGTCCTTGCCGGCCAGCGAGTCCGGCAGCGTCGCGGCCTGGATCGGGAACGGCTTGGTGACACCGGTCCTGGCCAGCGCGGCGACCAGCTCGGCCGGCAGGCCGAGGTCGGCGAAGGTCAGGTCGTCGGGGACGACCATCGGCTCGATGTCGTCGTACTGCTCGTTGTCGACCTGCACGGCCGGCGTCTTCTTGCCGCCGCGGCGGCGCTCACCTTGCGTGCGGTTCTCGTTGCTCTGTGCGTTGTTCGGGCCGGTTGCGGCCGGTGCGGATTGGTTGCCGCTAGCACCTGAACGGCGGCGGCGACGGGGGCGCGCCGGTCCGTCCGGGCGAGCGGAACGGGTTTCGGGCGTGGGCATGGGGCGGCTGACCGCCATCTGGTACTCCAAGAAAGTCGAAAAGGGTCGTCCTGCCCGGCGCGGCATCACAGGCCGCGGCGCGTGGGGGTCGACTGCCAAATGGTCCGAGGCAGAACTGGGCGGACCGTCAACACCCAGCATACGGCATCGTGGTTCGCCTCCCCAGGGACTTCGGTCGCGGTACGGTCCTGGCTGTGACGACCGACACCTCTTCGCAGTTCCGTGCGGACCCACCGTCGACCGGCGACGAACGCGCCATGCTGCAAGGATTTCTCGACTTCCACCGCGGCACACTGCTCTGGAAGGTGTCCGCACTGAGCGGCGAGGAGCTGGTCCGGCCGACCGTCGATCCATCGGGAATGACGCTGCTCGGACTGGTCCGGCACCTGACCGAGGTGGAGCGGTACTGGTTCCACCTGTCGCTGGACGGACGCGTGGACGCGTTGAAGTTGTGGACGGACGAGCATCCGGACGGCGACTTCGATCTCGTGTCCGCGGCGGAGGCCGAAGCGGATCTTGCGACGTTCCGTCAGGTGGTCTCGGAGTCGGACGTGATTGCCCGTGGCTACGAGCTCGACCACGTCTTCACCCGGCCGCGCGGCGGCGAGGAGCTGTCGGTGCGGTGGCTCTACATCCACATGGTCGAGGAGTACTCGCGACACAACGGCCACGCCGACCTCCTGCGCGAGCGAATCGACGGCCTCGTCGGGGAGTGAGCTTCTCTCGCCAACCGCGGTCGGCGAGAGCTCAGCCACTCGCCCTGCCCGAGCCCGCCGCGCCGGCGAAGCCGGCGCTGGCGTCGGGGGCGCCAGGCTCACCTTCCCCCTCCATCACCTCGGGGCGGCGTACTGCCGTTACCCGGATCACGGCCGGTGGGCCGAGCCCGGGTGATCACCTGGCCTACCTGATGCGGCGGCCGTGGAGGATCACGGCGGCCGGCTTCACGAGCGTCTCCGGGTGCTCGCGCGGATCCTCGTCGTACGTGACGAGGTTGTCACCGTCGTCGAGCAGGCCCAGGTAGTCCCAGGCCTTCGTGGTGGCCGCGGCCATCGCCTGGGTGACGTCGAGGCCGTGCTGGGTCAGCAGTTCGATCTCCCGCGCGACCGAGCCGACGGCGTCCGAACCGGTGAGCACTGTCACGCCGTACTGGTCGGCCAGTTCGAGCATGCTGGTCAGGTACTTCGCCTTCGCTCGGCGCCTCTCGCTCTGTTCCAGGGTCTCGTTGGGGCGACCGTCGATCGACGCGCTGAGGGTCGGAGTCCAGGCGCCACCACGAGCACCGAGGACCTCGAGGTCCCGCTCGGTGATCACGGTGCCGTGCTCGATCGAATCCACGCCGACCCGGACCAGCTCGCTCACGACCGCGCCGTTGGTGTGCGCCGCAACCCGCCCGCCCTTGCCGTGCACCGTGGCGACCACCTGTTCGACCAGACCGATCTCGTACGTCGGTTCGATGGCACTGCCGCGGATCGGACCGTCCGGCCCGACGCCGGGAAAGTCCGCGACCAGCTTGACCCACGTCGCGCCGTCTTCCAGCTCGGCCTCCACGGCGGCGAGCAGCTCGTCGGCCTCGACGGGGTCGTGCATGCGCGGGAAGTACCGCCCCTTCGGCGCGAGGAACCGGCCCGCCGCGAGCACGATCGGCCGGTCCTCCCGCGGTTCGCGCGCGAGCCGAAGCGTGACCTCGCGCCGGCCTCCGACGTCGCGGACCGCGCTCACGCCCGCCTGCGCGAGCTGGCCGAGCCGATCCTCGGCCTCGGCGCTGCCGGTCAGGAACGGTCCTTGCTCGTCGGCGTCGACGGTCAGGTGGCAGTGCGCGTCGACCAGCCCCGGGAGCGCGAACCGGCCGGGCAGCTTCTCCTCGTCCCCCGTGCCGAACCTCAGCCGGACCGACTTGTCCACAGGCAGCGAAAGTCCCTCGAAGGTCCAGGTCGTCATCTTCGTATCTTCTCTGGCAAGAGGGCCCGAACAGCCTTCTGAGCAGCTCTTCGAGGAGGCAGGATGCAGACATGCGGGAGAAGGACCTGGACAAGTGGGTCGGCCGGTACCGGCGAGCCTGGGAGTCGAACGACCCCAAGGACATCGGCGCGCTGTGGACCGAGGACGCCGTCTTCTTCCGGCGCCCCGACGAGGAGCCGGTGCAGGGCCGGGACGCGATCGTGCGCGCCTGGCTGGAGGTCGCCGACGCCGCGGGCGAGACCGCCTTCGAGTACGAGGTGCTCGGCTTCGGCGACGGTGTCGGGTTCGTCCGCGGCTGGACGACGTACCTGACCAACCCGCCGACCTTGTTCAGCAACCTGTGGGTGATCCGCCTGGACCGGAGCGGACGCGCCCACGAGTTCACCGAGTGGTGGATGCAAGCGCCGTGATCCGGCGTACTGTGGGAAATCGGCACGCAGGGTGCCACCGGTCCGCGGGAAGGGCTCAGCCCACCTGAGCGGTCGAGGTTGTGCACCACCGGGGTGCCCGATCAGCTCTTGTGCGCTGACGGGTGACCCGAGCCCACCTCCTTTCTCACCTGACGACGCGGACAGCAGGCACACAGAGAGGAGGTCGCCATGCCGACCCGCCGTCTTCCCGACGATCCGAACCTCGAGCACCTGCGCAACCAGGCCAAGACCCTGCTGAAACAGGCCCGCGCCGGTGACGCCGAGGCACTCGCACTGGTCACCGAGTTCCATCCCGATGCCTCCGGTCGATCTGTGACCGACGGGTCCACGCACGCTCCGTCGCCGCGCGACCCGTCCCCACGCGCCCCGTCCCCACGCGCCCCGTCCCCACGCGACCGGTCCGCGGGCGACCGGGCGGTCGCCGACCGGCCCGCGGGCGAGCCACTGCGTGGATTGGCCGACGCGCAACTGGTGATCGCCCGGAGCTACGGCTTTCCCAGCTGGCCGCAGCTCGGCCGGCACCTGAAGACCGTCGACCGGTACACCCGCTCACCCCACCTCGAGCCCATCGGGGGTCCGGTGGACACTCCCGGCCGACGAGCCGACGAGTTCCTCCGGCTCGCGACCCTGCACTACGGCCAGGACGACCCCCAGCGCCCCGCCGCCGCCCGAGCCCTCCTGACCCGCTTCCCCGAAGTTGCCGACAGCAACATCTTCACCATGGTCGTCGCGGGAGACGTCGGCGCCGTCCGCGCCGAGCTCGACCGTTCACCGAACCACGCCAGCCTCCAGGGAGGTCCATTCCGCTGGGAACCCCTGCTCTACCTCACCTACTCACGCCTGGAGGTGTCCCCTGAAGCCCCACTGGAGATCGCCCGCCTCCTCCTCGAGCACGGCGCGGACCCCAACGCCGGCTTCCTCTGGGCAGGCCTTACATCTCCCTTCACCGCGCTGACCGGCGTCTTCGGTCGCGGCGAAGGCAACCAGCCACCACACCAGAGCCGACTCGAGCTGGCACGACTACTGCTGGAGGCCGGCGCCGACCCGAACGACAGCCAGACGATCTACAACTGCGGCCTCGGGTGCCCTCCGCCGCACGACGACGACCATCTACGGATGTTGCTGGAATTCGGCCTGGGACAGGGCGACGGCGGGCCGTGGCACCAGCGGCTCACCGTCGCGCACCCAACGCCACGCGAGCTCCTCGAGGACGAGCTGGTGTTCGCCTCGTCAGCAGGCCTGATCGAGCGGGTGCGACTGGTGCTGGCAGCCGGGGTGGACCCTGAAGGCCGAGGCACAGAGCACCCGATCTTCTGCGGCCACCGCGCCTTCGAGCTGGCCGCCGTACAAGGCCACACCACTGTCGCCGATCTCCTCCGGACCGCCGGCGCGGCCCCGCTCGACGACGTCCACGATCTCTTCGCCGCAGTGATGAGCGCTTCGGTCGGCGAGGTCGATCCGTCGCTCGCGGCTCGCGCCGTCCAACGCAATCCGTTCCTCCCGATCCAGGCCGCCGTGCTGGGCCGGACGGAAGCCCTGCAGCCGTTGAAGGATCTCGGTTGGGACCTCAACCTGCTGGGTATGGCGACGCCGCTGCACCAGGCAGCGTTCCACGGGCACTTGGCGACCGTGCGCAAGCTGATCGAGCTGGGCGCGGATCCGACGGTCCGCGATCCGGCCCATCAGAGCACTCCACTGGGCTGGGCCGAGTACAACCACCAGCAGGAGGTGGTCGACTACCTGGCCGAGCTTTCCGATCTAGGGGCTGACGGCAAGGAACAGGAAGGCGCTGAAGACCATTAGGTGGGTGGCACCCTGCAGCAGGGTGGCTCGGCCGGTCGCCAGCGTGAGCTGACTGATCACGACGGTCAACGCGAACAGCACCATCTCGGTGCCGCTGAGGCCGAGCACGAGCGGGCCGTCGAGCCAGATCGACGCGAGCGCGATGGCCGGGATGGTCAGCCCGATGCTGGCCAACGCCGAGCCGAGCGCGAGGTTGAGGCTGGTCTGCAGGCGATTCCGCAAGGCGGCCCGGACGGCAGCGACCGTTTCCGGCAACAGGACAAGGAGAGCGATGATCACACCGACCACGGCGACCGGAGCGCCTGCCGACTCGACCGCGTCCTCCAGCTTCGGCGACACGGTCTTCGCCAGCCCGACCACGGCGATCAGACACAGGAACAGCATCCCCAGGCTGACCAACGCCACCCGCCCGCTGGGCGCGGCAGCATGCGTCTCCTCGTCGTCGTCCTCCCCCTCGACGATCTCGGCGACCACGTCAGCGCCGACTTCTGCATCAACCTCTTGTACTTCGGCTCTTTTCTGGACCGTGCGCGGTGGTTCCGCAACGGCTTCGTTCTCCACCGGGAGGAAGTAGTCGCGATGACGAATGGTCTGCACGAACACGAACACGCCGTACATCACCAGCGAGACGACCCCGGCGAACGCGAGCTGCGCGCTGCTGAAGGTCGCGCCGGGCGTGCTGGTGGTGAACGTCGGCAGCACCAGGCTGAGCGTGACCAGCGCGGTGATCACGGCGAGCGCACTCCCCGACGCGTGCACACGGAACTGCTGGGTCCGGTGCCGCAACGAGCCGACGACGAGCGACAGGCCGAGGATCCCGTTGCAGGTGATCATCACCGCGGCGAACACGGTGTCCCGCGCCAGCGACGCGGCCTTGTCACCGCCGGACGCCATCAGCGTGACGATCAGCGCGACCTCGATCACCGTGACCGCCAGCGCGAGGATCAACGTGCCGAACGGTTCGCCCACCTTGTGCGCGACCACCTCGGCATGGTGCACGGCCGCGATCACGGCGGCCCCGAGCCCGGCGCACACCAGCACCAGCAGGATCACCCCGAGATCCCGTCCCCAGGACAGCACCAGCACCACGAGCGCGAGTGGGGGCACGGCCAGACTCCAGCGCGGCAACCCATGGACCACGGAGTTCGTCATCCCCCGAGATTCTATTGGCTCCACGGCAAACCAGTTGGCATCCCACCGCTCCCGCCGTGATCCTTTTCGCACCGATCCGATCGCCCACGACCCTCCGGAGGTGGAGAGTGCGGTACTACCAGGCGGAGCACGAGTCCGCCTACCGAGACATCACAGAACACGGTCACACCCAGTGGAACGACCTGTTCGACCCCGTCGGCACCTGGACCTACGACCACTTCCAGAACCGAGCGTTCCTCGAACGAGCCCTCCAGGACCTCGACATCGCCGGGCGGCACGACCATGCCCAGCCCGGTGATCTCGTCGCAGCCGGCGACATTCCCCAGGCGGGCAGCCTCGCCAGGCAGGCTGAGTCACTGGCGGCTCCGCGTGCCTTCGAGTACGGCTGTGGCACCGGCCCAGCCGCCTGCTGGCTGGCCGCTCAGAGTTTCCAAGTAGATGCGATCGACCTCATCCCGGAAGCCATCGCCCTCGCCCGCACACTGGCCGAAGAGCGCGGCGTACAGGTTGCCTTCGAGGTCGCCGACATCTGCGCCCTACCATCCTCCGTCGCCGCAGGCAGCTACGACCTGGTCCTCGACAGCTACTGCCTGCAGTCCATCGTCACCGACGAGGACCGCCGCGCAGTGTTCTCCGCCGTACGAGCACGACTGAAGCCGAACGGCTACTACGTCATCTCAACGGCCCTACGAGGACCAGCACGCACAACCGAGCCCGGCCACCACTACGACGAGCCCACCGGCATCTACTACCGCGAGGTCCCGGCCGGGTCAGCTGGCGATCAGGTCATCGAACTAGCCGGCCGCTGGTACGTCCCCCACCGAAGGCACCTCACGGCAGACGCCCTGCGATCCGAGCTCACCACAGCAGGCTTCCAAGTACTGGCCCTCGAAGGTTCGGACACCGCCGACGTCATCTGCCGCCCAGCCGGCCTTCGCTCCACCGACAACACCTCAAGGAAAGCAGGCACACCGTGACGGTCAAGATCAGAGCCGCCCAGCCGGAGGACTGGCCGGCCATCCTGCCCTTCTTCCGCGAGATCGTCGAGGCAGGCGAGACCTACGCCTACGCCCCCGACCTGACCGACGACCAGGCCCGCGACCTCTGGATGTCCCCCTCCAGCGCGACCAAGAGCCGCACCACGGTGGCGATCGATGCCGACGGCACCGTTCTCGGCAGCGCCAACATGTACCCGAACCGCCCCGGCCCCGGCGCCCACGTCTCCAGCGCCAGCTTCATGGTTGCCGACACCGCCCGAGGCCAAGGCGTAGGCCGAGCCCTCTGCGAGGACATGATCACCTGGTCCACCACCGAGGGCTTCCGAGCCATCCAGTTCAACGCCGTGGTCGAAACCAACACCCCAGCAGTCCACCTCTGGCAGTCCCTGGGCTTCACCATCATCGGCACCGTCCCAGAAGCCTTCCACCACCCGACGCTCGGCTACGTCGGCCTCCACGTCATGCACCGCCCCCTCCCCTGACCAGGGAGAGGGAGTCAACCAACTCCTCGCTCAGAACGAAGCGAGTTCCTCCGCGGTAAAGGCTCGCAGTACGCAGAACTCATTACCCTCAGGATCAGCCATCACAATCCAGGAGCCCGAGTCGTCCTGCCCGATGTCGACCTTCTTGCCACCAAGCGATTCGATCCGAGCAACCTCAGCAGCCTGGTCCTCAGGACGCAGATCCATGTGAACCCGGTTCTTCACCGTCTTGACCTCGTCAGCCGGCACCCGAAGAAACAGGATGTCGGGAACAATGCCGTCCTCCGGACTCCCCTCCGGCGGCTCCAGGACGTACTCCTTCTGGTGCTCAGCGGTGATCCGCCACCCCAGCACCTCAGCCCAGAACCGCGCCTGCGCGGCGGGGTCGATCGCGTCGTAGTTCACACACTGCACCCGAATTCCCATGCCGGAACCCTCTCATTCAGCCAGTCCCACCCACCGAGGGGAGGCCGCTGCCCTGCCCGTCCGCCTACTCGCATGCCCCGCCCCAGAACCCCCGCGAACCGCGCTCGCAGGCGCATGCGCCCGCGACTGCGCTGAGACAGCCCCTACGGCCGACCGGCGCGCGGATCTGCGGACGTCGGCCGAGCCTTCAGCGGCCTCCGGGGATGCGATTACCGGACCGAGGGCGGACGCGAGGCGATAGCTCGTCGACGTGAGGGCCAGCGGTGGCGTCGGGCGGTCCCGGCCGCGGGTGTGTGCGGGTCGGGTGGCCGGTTCGGCCGACGGGTGACAGACCGGTGGGCGGTGGGCCGGCGGGCTACGGCGGTCGCCCGACCCCCGCGCGACCGGCAGGAGGCGACGGGCGGCGGCGGTCGGCGGCAAGTGGCTGGTGGGCGGCAGGTGATGGCTGGGTGGTGGGTCACATGGGGGTGTGGGGTGGGGGTGGGCGTGTTTGGATCGGGGGATGACGGAGACTCGGGCGCGGCGGTTGTGGCGGGTGTTGGAGCCGGTTCATGCGGTGACTTACTTTGCGCCGGAGACTCGGCAGGCTACTGATGCGTTGGGGTTGCGGGGTGGGTGGATGAGTTACTTCGCCTGTCGGGCGGCTCCGTTGGGAGTGGTGGGGCCGGAGGTGGTGGCTGCGTTCTACGGCTTTCATCCGGGGATGGTGGCGCGGGCGATCCCGGATGCTTGGGGGTATGCGTCGCCGGAGCAGTTGGTCGGCGTACGGCTGGAGGCTGTGGATGAGGCCGTACGGCGGTTGCTGCCTGAGGTGGTGAGTGGTCCGGAGCTGCGGCGGGCGGCTGAGGTGGCTCGGGAGGCGGCTGAGGTGGCGCCGACTGCTGGGCGGCCGTTGGCGGCGGCGAATGCTGCGCTGGAGTGGGCCGATGAGCCGCATCTCGTGCTGTGGCAGGCGACGACGATCCTGCGGGAGTCGCGGGGTGACGGGCATGTCGCGGCGTTGATCGCGGCTGGGATCAGCCCGTGTCAGGCGAATCTGACGTTGACGGCGTCGGGTGGGCCGTCGAAGGAGGTGTATCGGCAGAGTCGGAGGTGGAGTGACGACGACTGGGCCGAGGCGGAGCTGGATCTCCGGGAGCGCGGGCTGCTGGGCGAGGACGGCGTACTGACCGAGCGCGGGTACGCCGTACGGCGTGAGGTCGAAGCCACTACCGACCGGCTGGCCGAGCAGGGCTGGCGGGCGCTCGGGGACGAGAGGACCGAGGAGCTCGAGCGGTTGGTGCGACCGATGAGCACGCTGGTGATGTCGTCGGGACTGATCCCGCCGGACAACCCGATGGCGCTGCGCTGGCCGGAGTCCGAGCTGAGTCGACCAGCCACCTGAGAGCCGCACGCGACGAGTCGAGGAGTCTTGCCGAGCACCACACCGCGGGCGTCTTGTGCGGCGGCCCGGCTGTCCGCGTACGGCGGCCGCGGTTCGATCAGTCGGTGAGAAGGCCGGCGATCAGCGCTTGGGTTGGCCTCGAAAGGTGACCCAGAGGAGGGCGACACCGAGGGCCGCGACGACCGGGCCGACGACGGCCCAGAAGCTGCTGCCGGTCATCGAGCTGCCTTTGAGGTAGCCGAGACCCTGCAGGGTCCAAACCACACCGGCGACGGTGAGCAAGATGCCGAACGCGCTCGCCACGATCTTCTTCACAGCAGGACGACCTTTCGAACCAGAGGAACGCGGGGTGCAGAAGCAAGCGGTTGAGGCGGGGGTGCCTGCGGGGGACCGGCCGGTGGCGGCGCCGGGTGGGTCTGCAGCGGGGCGGGGTGCGAGCGGGGGTGGCGCGGGACGAGCCCGGGTGGAGTGAGCGGGACAAGCCCGGGCGGGGCGGGTGGGGTGGAACAGGCGGGGTGAGGCGAGCCTAGCGGGCGAGTTTTGTGGCCATCAGCTGGATGGATGCGGACAGGTCCTCGCCGCGTGGTGCTCGGTCGGGGTCGAACATCGTCAGCGCGACGACCCCGAGCAGCAGTGCCTGCAGGAATGAACCGACCTGCTGCACGGTCGCCTCGTCGGACTCGGCATCTGCTGCACCGAACAGCTCGGCCAGGCCCTCGCGTGCCTCGACCTGCATCGCGGAGACCGCCTGCAGCAGGTCGGGCAGCTGTGAACCCTGGCTGAGGATCTCGAACTGCGTTGTCCACAGGGCCCGGCTCGCCGGGTTGGACAAGCTGTCGACGACCAGCGCCCAGATGGCGGCAAATCGCTCCTCCGCCACACCAGCGGGCTGGGCAGTCTGGCCGCCGTGGGCGGCGGGGTGGGTGGTCTGGCTTCCGCCGGCTGCCGGCTGGGCGGTCTGGCTGCCGTGGGCGGCAGGCTGGGCGGTCTGGCTTCCGCCGGCCGCAGGCTGGGCGGACTGCCTGCCGTGGGCGGCAGGCTGAGCGGTCTGGCTTCCGCCGGCCGCAGGCTGGGCGGACTGCCTGCCGTGGGCGGCGGGCTGAGCGGTCTGGCTTCCGCCGGCCCCCGGCTGGGCCGACTGGCTGCCGTGGGCGGAGGGTGCGGGCTGCGCGGGCTGGCTGCCGGGGGCGGCAGGCTGGGCGGTCCGGCCGACGTCCGCCGGCTGGGCGGTCTGGCCGCCATAGGCGGCGGTCTGGGCGGACTGGCTGCCGGAGGCGGCGGGTGCGGGCGGCGCGTCGGTGCGCCGCTGGCGATCGGCGGTGGGGCCGGCGCTCATCGTGCGGCTCAGCTCGTCGCCCCACTCGCTGAGTGCCTGGCGCATCGCCTCGTTCAGCAGTGCGTCCTTCGAGCCGAAGTGGTAGCCGATCGCGGCCAGGCTGACCCCGGCTGCGGTCGCGATGTCTCGCGCGGTCGTCCGCGTGTAGCCCTTCTCCCGCAGGCAGGTCTTGGCGCCCTCGATCAAAGCCTCGCGATTGCCCATGCTGCGATCCTAGCGAGAAACCTCGCACGAACGTCTTGCACAACTGTCTAAGACTTTCGTACAGTCGATGGCATGACAACATTTCTGATCTCCGGCGCCAGCGTCGCCGGCCCGGCCCTCGCGTACTGGTTGCAGCGGTTCGGCCACTCCGTGACCGTGATCGAAAAGGCGCCCGCGCCCCGCCCTGGCGGCTACGCCGTGGACTTCCGCGGCGCGTCCCTCGACGTCCTCGACCGGATGGACCTGCGCGCCGCGGTCGAGGCGCGTGCCACCCGGATGGGCGGCATGGACTACGTGAACGAGTCCGGCCGGACCGTCGCCCGGACCTCGCCGACCGCGTTCAGCGGCGAGCTCGAGGTGCTCCGCGGCGACCTGGTCGAGATCCTGTACGACGCCACGCGCGACGGCGTCGAGTACGTGTTCGGCGACTCGATCACCCGCCTGAGCGAGGACGCGGACGGCGTACTGGTCGAGTTCGAACGCGGCGCGCCGCGCTGGTTCGACCTCGTCATCGGGGCCGACGGGCTGCACTCGAACGTGCGACGGCTCGCGTTCGGGCCTGAGGAGTCCTTCCGGCACGACCTCGGGTACGCCGTCTCGGTCGCGACCGTGCCGAACCATCTCGACCTCGATCACACCGGCCGCCTGCTCAGCCTGCCGGGCAAGACGGTCGGCGCGTACTCCGCGCGCGGCAACACCGAGGCGAAGGCGCTCTTCTACTTCACCACCGAAGCGACCGGCGCGACCGGCGTGGCCGGATCGAGGCCGACCGTCGACCGGACCGGCCCCAGTGCGACGGAGCGACCCGAGCGACCAAGGCCCCGGCCCGTCGATCGCCGGGACGCTGCGGCGCAACGGCAGCTCGTCGAGGACACGTTCGCCGGCATCGGCTGGGAGGTCCCGCGCCTACTCACCGAACTCCGTGCCGCCGACGACTTCTACTTCGACTCGATCAGCCAGATCAAGCTCGACAGCTACTCCCGCGGCCGGATCGCGCTCGTCGGCGACGCCGGTTACTGCGCCTCACCGCTGTCCGGGATGGGCACGAGCCTGGGCATCGTCGGCGCGTACGTGCTGGCCGGCGAGCTGCAGGCAGCCCTCGGCGACACGGACGGCCAGCGCGCCGCGGCTGCGGCTGGGGTTGCGGCCACGGCCACGGCTGGGGTTGCGGCCACGGCTGGGGCTGCGGCTGCGGCTACGACCACGGCTACGGCTGGGGCTACGGCCACAACCACGGCTACGGCTGGGGCTACGGCCACAACCACGGCTACGGCTGGGGCTACGGCCACGACCACGGCTGCGGCTGTGGGTGCGGGTGCGGGTGCGGCTGCGGCTGCGGCTGCGGCTGCGGCTGCGGCCGACGGTGCAGGTCAGGCGCCCGGTAGCACTCCGGCACACACCCGGGCGTTCGCGGCGTACGACGACATCATGCGGCCGTTCGTCGTGGCCTGTCAGAAGCAGGCGGTCGACGGGGCTCGCTGGTTCATCCCGGGCAGTCGCGCGTTCCTTGCCCTGCGCAACCTCACGTTCCGGCTGATGCCGTACCTGCCGTGGCGCGAGCTGATCGACGAGCTGCCGTTGAAGGTCGGCAACGCGGTCGAGCTCAAGCAGTACGAAGCCCGTCGGCCGCTGCCTGCCGAACTGCTTCGGTGAGTGCGTCCAGGACCGGCGAATCGAGCTTCCAGTACTGCCAATACAGCGGTACGTCGACGTACTTGCCCTTAGCAACTTCCACCAGTGTGCCGGCGGCCAGGTCGGCTTCGACCACCTCTTCCTCGATCATCCCCCAACCCAGCCCGAGCCGGATCGCGCGGACGAACGGCCCGGGCGCGGGGATCGAGTGCACCGGCGGATCGAGCCGGCGCCGGGTCACCTTGCGCATCAACCGGTGCTGCAGCATGTCCTTGGTGTTGAACACCAGCAGCGGCGCGTCCCCGAGCGCCTCCGCGAGCGGGCGGCCGGTGAGCCAGCGTTCGGCGTACGACGGTGTGGCGATCGACAGGTACCGCATCCGGCCGAGCGGCATCACCCGGCAGCCCTGCACCGGGCGCGGGTCGGCGGTGACGGCCGCGAGCACCGAGCCCGCGCGGAGCAGTTCGGCGGAGTGGTCCTGGTCTTCCTGGCGTAGGTCGAACGCCGTCACCAGATCCTGCGGTACGGCAAGAAGCGCGGGCAGGAACCAGCCGTTCAGCGAGTCCGCGTTGACCGCGATCGGCACGCGCAGCCCCTCGACCGTGCCCTTCACCGCCGCGATCGCCTCGACCTCGAGCAGCGAGACCTGCCGGGCAAGGCGCAGCAGCGCGTCGCCGGCGGCCGTCGTACGGGCCGGTTTGCCGCGCTGGATCAGGACCTGGCCAACACGGCTCTCCAGCGCCTTGATCCGCTGGCTGACCGCCGACGGCGTGATCCGCAACCGCCGCGCCGCCAGGTCGAAGCTGCCTTCGTCGATCACCGCCGCGAAGGTGTCGAGCTGGGACGAGTCGAGCTGCATGAAGCAATGCTAATGGCGATGAAGAATCTTTAGCTGGCCTACCGAGGCAGATCTTCCTACGGTCGAGGGTGTGAACCTCCTGGCCGGCTTCGCCACGACCTTGTCCATGATCGTCGCCATCGGCGCGCAGAACGCCTTCGTCCTGCGCCAAGGGCTGCGCCGCGAGTTCGTCCTGCCGGTCGTCCTGATCTGCGCACTGTCCGACGCGCTGCTGATCACCAGCGGCATCGCGGGCCTGGGCGCCCTGCTCACCGGCAACGCCACGGCTCTCACCATCACCAAGTACGCCGGTGCGCTCTTCCTCTTCGGGTACGCCGTGGTCGCGGCCCGGCGCGCGTTCCGGCCGAGCGCGCTGACCGCCGCCGACCACGCCCCCGCCGCGCTGCGCAGCGTGCTGCTGACCTGCCTCGGGTTCACGTATCTCAACCCGCACGTCTACCTCGACACCGTCGTACTGCTCGGCTCCCTGGCCAACCAGCGCGGCACCGACGGCCGCTGGCTCTACGGCATCGGCGCCGTCGCCGGCAGCTTCTTCTGGTTCTTCTCCCTCGGCTACTTCGCCCGCAAGCTCGGCCCGGTCTTCGCCCGCGCCCGCGCCTGGCAGTACCTCGACGGCGCCATCGCCGTCGTCATGACCGCCCTCGGCACCTGGATGCTGCTCCCCTGACGGACGAGTCAGCTCGAGGTCTGGATCGCGTGCGAGTAGATCTTCTCGTGGTCGGTGCAGAAGGCGTACGAGCCGGCGACCGGCCGCTTCCAGGGGCCGTACCGAACGATCGTCGTGGCCGACGCGGTCCGGCAGTACGCGACAGCACGGTACGTGCCGGAGCCTCCGTCGCAGGACGCGATCGCGTAGTTCGCCCAGGAGCCGGGGATCCACGAGGCGCAGCCGTACAGGGCGGCTTGCTCCGCCGCACCGGCAGTCGGTGCGGTCGTCGCAGCGAGTCCGGCAGTCGCCAGCGCCAGCGCGCCGAGTGTTGCAGGAGCAGCAAAAGGTCGTCGCATTCCGTTCCTCCATGGGGTCCAGCTGGTTGGTGCACTCAGCCTCACCGAAGCGACTTTCAGAACGCTGTCGACCGGTCCGCCGTGGTGACAGCGGTTCTGCTCCCCTGAGTCCCAACAATGGCGGGGTGGATGTGACTGTGCTGTGTGACGCGGTGGCGGTGTTCCCAGAGCCGATCGGGGATGCGTTGCCTGGCTGGTCTGCTGAGCAGCAGCGGTGGGCTGAGGTGGAGGCGCCGGGGAACGTTGCGACTGATGGGGGTTGGTTGCTGCACTTCCACTCGTACCTGGTGACTACCGATGAGCACGCGGTCCTGGTGGATACCGGCGTGGGGCCGGCCGGCGGGGAGGCGGCTGAGTGGCTGGGAACGGCCGGGCGGCTGCCTCAGTTGCTGGAGGTGGCTGGGGTGGGGGCGGACGAGATCGACACGGTGATCCTCACGCATGTGCATCTCGACCATGCGGGGTGGAACACCGACGGCGATCGGCCGCGGTTCGGCAATGCGGAGTACGTCGTGCAGCAGGCTGAGTTGGATCATGCGCGGGGCAGTACGACGTACCGGAATCTCATTGAGCCGCTGGGGTCGCAGGTGCGGGCTGTGGATGGGCGGGTGGTTGTTGCCGGGGTGACGCTGCTGCCGACGCCAGGGCATACGCCGGGGCATCAGTCGGTGCTGACTGATCGCGCACTGATTGCCGGGGACGTGCTGGTGCATCCAGCTCAGGCCAAGTGGCCTGAGCTGGTCTACGTCTACGAGCGGGAGCCTGCTGTCGCGACGACGTCCCGCCGGGAGGTACTGCGGCTTGCGGCCGAGCTGGGCGTGCCCATCGCGGCCGCACACGTCAGCTGCGATCAGCGGTAGCCGGTGGTGTCGGCGGGCTTGCCGGCGTCCTGGACCTCGACGATGTAGCGCCACGCCTCCGGCTGGCTGCCGTCGGCGTCGGCGAAGCCGTAGACCTGGGCGAGCTGACCGCTCGACAGGGACTGCTGGTTCCACCGGGCGACCTCAGGGTCGGCCGCGAGGGCGGCGACCGCTCGGCCGACGTACAGGGGGCTCTCGGAGATGGCGAAGTGCGGGATCTTCTCGGTGGCGTCGCGCCAGTTCTCCTCGGTGACGCCGAAGCCTTCGAGCATCGCCTCGGACCGGAGCCAGCCCGGCGTGAGCGAGAGCGCGGTGCCGCCGTACGGCTTGAGCTCGTGGGCCTGTGAGAACGCCATCCGGTTCACCGCGGCCTTGGCCAGGTCGTAGAAGAACGAGACGCGGTAGTTGGTCGCGTTGTACTCGTCGGTGCCGTCGGTCATCTCGATCACCAGGCCGCCGGGCTGCTTGATCAGCAGCGGCAGCGCGAAGTGGCTCGTGATCGCGTGCGTCTCGACCGCGAGCCGGAAGGTCCGCAGCCCGATCTCGAGCGACGACTCCCAGACGGTCTTGTCCCACTCCATCGTGGTCAGCCCGAAGATGTCGTTGACCAGGAGGTGCAGCGCGCCCTGTTCACGCTCGATCCGGTCGATCAGGTCGCGGACCTGGGCCTGCTCGAGGTGGTCGACCTGGACCGGGATCCCGTGACCGCCGGCCCGCTCGACCTGCTCGGCGGTCTCCTCGATCGTCTCCGGCCGCTGCATCTCCGACTGCTGCTCGCGCGTGGTCCGGCCGGTCACGTACACCGTCGCACCGGCCTCGCCCAGGGCGATCGCCGTACCTCGACCTGCCGCCCGGGTCCCGCCCGCGACCAGCGCGACCTTGCCGTCCAGAGGCTTGCTCGACATCCCGCCCACCTTCCTTAACCATACGCTGTACGATTCCGCTACCATACGGCGTATGAATAGTGCTGGCAAGCCGGGTCGGCCGCGGGCCGGGGCGGAGCGGCTGAGCCGGGACGCGATCCTCGCGGCCGCGCTGAAGCTCGTCGACGACGAGGGCGTCGAGGCGATGACGATGCGCCGGCTGGCCGGGACGCTCGGGGTGAACCCGATGTCGATCTACCACCACCTGCCGAACAAGGCGGCCGTGTTCGCCGGGCTGGCCGAGGTGGTGTTCGCGGGGCTGGACGCCGTACAGCCCCGCGCTGGGTTGTCGTGGCAGGAGGAGCTGAAGGACGCGGCGCGGGCGTATCGGGCCGCGTTGCAGGCGCACCCGAACCTGGCGCTGCAGGTGTTGTCGGATCCGTCAGCCGTTTCGGACGTCGTGGTGGTGACGGTCGAGCCGTTCTACCGTGCGCTCGACCGTGGCGGACTCGCACCGCGCGCGATCTTCGAGTCGGTGAACACGCTCGTCGACTTCGTGCACGGCTTCCTGCTCGGCGAACTGTCGGTCCGGGCCGCGACCTTCGACCTCGCGCCGGATCTGGTCGACCGGGTGGAGAAGCTGCCCGAGGGCAAGGCGCCGACGCTGAGCCGGGTGGTGCTTGCCCTCGGACGGGACGGTCTGCACTACGACTTCGACAGCGGATTCGAGTCAGCGTTGACGGTCTTGGTCAGCGGCATCGAGTCGACCTTGCGCTGACCGGCCTTCAGGCGGGAGATCGCGACCCCGAGCAGGCAGAGCGCGCCGCCGGCGTACGCGAGTGGTGCGGGTGACTCGTCGAGCAGGAGCCAGCCGAGGAAGATCGTGAGTGGCGGGACCAGGTACGTCGTCGCGCCCATCCGGCCGGCGCTCGTCCGCGCGAGGGCGTAGGCCCAGGTGGTGAAGGCGAGCGCGGTCGGGAACGCGCCGAGGAACACGACCCACCAGATCGTCGACGGTCGTGCGTCGGCGGTCTCCCGGACGAGCGCGGGCGCGAACGGCAGGCAGCTGATCGCGCCGATCGTGCAGGCGATCCAGGTGACCTCGAGCGCGGGAAGCCTGGCCAGCAAGGGCTTCTGGGCTACGACGCCGATGGCATAGGCGACGGCTGCCGCGACGCAGAGGATCACGCCCCAGGTCTCGGCCTGACCGCTGGACGACGACGTGCCGATCAGGAGTACGCCGGCGAACGCGACCGCGCTGCCGATGACCAGGCGGCGCGGGAAGCCTTCGCTGAGGAGTAGGCCGGCCAGTACGGCGATGAGGAGCGGGCCGATGTTGACGAGCATGGCCGCCGTACCGGCGTCGAGGCGTTGCTCGGCCTCGTTGAGCGCGACGTTGTAGACGCCGAACCAGAGCAGGCCGCAGACGAGCAGCAGCTGCCAGTCGCGCTTGGCCGGCCAGCGGCGCGGTCGGGTGAAGACGAGCGCGCCGAGGATGACGCTGCCGACGACGAGACGGCCGAGCGAGAGTGCGCCGGCCGAGAACTCGTGGCCGACGTGGCGGATCGCGACGAAGGCCGAGGCCCAGAGCACGACGGTGATGGCCGCCGCGCCTGCCGCGAGGACTGCTTGTCGCCGGTCTGTCACTGCGTACTCCTCGGGGTTCTCATGGGCTGACCGTAGGTGCTGGATTGTTCGGCGGACACCGAATTCCGGTGTCCGCCGGGTGGCTGACCGTGGTTCTGGTGATGGAACGATTGGCGTCCTCGTTGTGTGAGGTGGCTAGGTGGTCTCCTTCTGCGGTGGGGCGGGGAGGGATCTCGGGGTGATGAGTGCGGTGAGGAGGACGGGGACGGTCAGACCGGCGACCAGGACCGGCAGGCTGACCCAGACCGCGCCGAGCGCGAACCCGGCGTACACCGAGACCGCGAACACCTCGGCGAAGAAGCCCGACACCGACGTCACGGTCGCCCGGGCCGGACCCTCGATGGCGTCCTGCAGGCGCGCGTCCGCGACGACGATGACGAGCTGCATCACGCCGTACCCGACCGCGATCGGAACGAACCCCGCCGCCGTCCCGCTCAACGATCCCCAGGAGATCAGTCCTGCCGTCGCTCCCAGCCCCACCGCGAACACCGAGGCCGGAAGCCGGTACGCCGGTCCGGCCAGCGCACCGCCGATCGCCTGTGCTGCCACGGTCCCCGCGATCAGCAGTGGCACCAGGGTGGTGGGCGCCCCCACTCCCCTGGCCAGCAAGGGGAAGTACTCGTCGAACGCCAGGAAGCCGCCCAACAGAGCGACCAGTCCCACGGCCCGCCGAACCACCCGGCTGGTAGAGGCCTCCAGAAGCCCAGCCCGCAGCATCACCAGGTAGCGCTCCAGAGCTCCCCGCCAATCACCTGTCCCGCCGACTCCGTCGACGGGCGTGGAGGTGGGGTGGGGTAAGGGGGCCCGCGCCCCCGCCACGGCTTCGCCGGGCGACGATCCCGCTGCCGCCACGTCGGCCTCCCCTTGCTGGGCGGCCGCCGTCGCCTCCTCCGCTTGAGTCTCCCCTTGCTGGGCAGCCGCCGGCTCCTCGTCCGCTTCGGTCTCGTCGGCTGAAGCTACTCGGGTTGCCTCCGGAAGGGAGGCGGCGACCAGTAGTTGCGCAAGGCAACTCAGAACACTGAGCACACCAACCAACAGATAGCCACCGAGGGCGAACAATGGGATCGCGAGCAGGGTGGCTGTGAGGTTGGCGATCAGGGCTGCTGATCTCGCCTTGCCCAGGAGGCTTGCGTACTTGCTGGTGATGCCTCGGGCCGCCAGTTCGTCGTACACGAAGGCTTCGTACGTGCCGGAGATCAGGGCGGAGCCTGCTCCCCACAGGATGAAGCCGAGCGCGAAGGCGGCGTACGACGGCACGGTGATCCACGCTGCGTAGCCCAGGCCGGTCAGGGCAGGACCCAGCATAAGGAGTTTGCGGCGGGAGAAGACGTCGGCCAACGCACCGGACGGGATCTCCAGCAGGAACGCTGTCGCCGACCAGATGATGAACAGGGTCGAGATCTCGGTGGGCGTCAGCCCGTGATCCTCGAACAGCAACTGGTACAGCGGATACAGCGGGATCAGGTCCTGCAGCGCCTCGTAGGCGACGATGCGGACCGAGAGGCGATCAGGGCGTCAAAGGAACGGGCTCGGATATCTCATGCCTAGAAAGTACCTGCGACCTCACCCGGCGAGAAGCTCTTTTGTCCCGGGTGTGGATAAGTGCAGGACCTGATAGCGCGTCCCCGGCACGATGCCCGGTTCACCGCTCCACAGCGTGAAGTGCACGAGCTCCCAGCGCGTCGGATCCACCGCAATCGCCGAGAGGTGCACCCCCGGGAGTTGAGCAACCGACCGCAACGAGTCGAGAGCATCGGCCACAGGTCCGGCCGGGTCCACGTCCGGCGGCAGGACGAGGGTGTTCCGAGTCGCCGCGACGACCGGCTGGTCGATGTCCGGCCCAGGCAGCGAGTCCACGCCGGTCCAGTGCCGCACGCTCGGCCGCCCGAACGACTGGCAGATCCCCGTGAAGAACCCGCCGCCCCACAGGAAGCGCCCCATCCCGGCGGAGTCGTTCCACAGGTAGAACGGCGCGTACTGGTTCACCGCCGCACCGTTCGCCTGGTCCTGGATCAGGTAGGCCTTCAGCCCGAGCCCGTCGAAGTCGTCGGTCGCCGCCCCGCGCTCCACCACCCGGCGCCGGATGATCCCCATGTCGTAGTCCGCCGGCAAAGTCACCTCGTACTGCATCGCGTACACGGCCCGCTCCCTCTCGGTCGACGTCCTGAACATACTAGTAGGTACAGAGCTAATTGCCGCGCGCCCGTCCACACTTTCGGTCAGGCTTGGCCCATGACGAGCGATCGGATCTGGTCGAAGCTCCCCGCCGGGGCCCGGGAGGCGCTGGTCGACGGTCTGAACCCGTCCGACCTGCAGAGCGCGTTCCTGGAGGTCAGCCGTGAGCGTGCCGCGAAGCTGACACCGGCCCGGGTCTTCGACCGCTGGCGCAACGACCGCTTCGTCCAGCCGTCGCGGGCTGATCCGCGGGCACTGGTCCGGACTCAGGCGCGCCTCTGGGACCTGCTGCCGGACCGGTTCGCCGGTGTCGAGCTGTCGCCGGTCACGCCGCTCGGCACGTGTTCGGTCGTGTCCAACATCCACCAGAACATGGTCCTGAGCACCCTGCGGAACACCGAGGTCGCCAGCGACCCGACCAACGAGCTCGCGCTCGAGGCCGCCGTACGGCGACGTGCTGGTGCGGAGCGCGTCGACCTCGCGACCTGTCAGCGCGTGGTGCGCGCGCAGGTGAACGAGGCACCGGGGATGTCCGCGCACTTCCAGCTGTTCGCGCTGGTGTCGTCGGCGCGGGACACCGGGTCGGGCCGCACGGAGGCGGAGCTGCTGCTGGATCACCTGCGCTTCTGGTACGCCGTACTGGGTGAGAAGGCGGACTTCACGTTCACCACGTTCGTGCCGAGCGCGGTCCGGGAGCGGATCGACGACACCGTACGGCCCGAGCTGCCGGTGGAGTTCGTGGAGGACACCGGGCGAACCAAGGGCGCCGGCTACTACTCCGGTACGGCGATCGGCGTCGGAGTCGCCGGCAACGAGCTGGGCGACGGCGGCTTCACCCGCTGGACCGCCGACCTGCTGGGCGACGCCAAGGAACGCTGCCTGATCTCCTGCGTCTCCACCGAACGCCTGACCGCGGTCAGCGCAGCTTGAGCAGCCCGGCGTCGGTCGGCGTGAACCCGCACGCGTCGAGGTAGAAGCTCTTCAGGTGCGGCTCGTAGTCGACGTGCAGCCACTCGCACCCGGCCGCGCGCGACTCGTCGGCGGCCCGGGCCACCAACTGCGACCCGATGCCCTTGCGGCCGTGGTCCGGGTGGACGGCGGTGTCCAGGACGAACGCGTGGGCGCCGCCGTCCCAGCAGACCTGCACGAAGCCGATCAGCTCGTCGTTGTCGAAGGCCCCGACCCAGGTGAGCGCGTGGCGCCCCAGCCGGGCGCGCCACGGTTCGACCTCGCCCGGGGCCCCGAAGGCCAGGGAGTGCAGGGCCGAGAGCACCTGGTCGTCGACGGGGAATCGCACCCGCAGTTCCATTAGCGGCCTTCCGTGCTGATCAGTACGACAGTGCTTTCCGCGGTCAGGTCGAGCTCCGCCCGTACAGCGCGCAGGCCGGCCAGTGTGGCTGCTCCACTCGGACCGGACGAGATGCCCAACGCCGCAAGGTCTTCCGAGGCTTTCACGGCGTCGGGGTCTTCCACCGTGACCGACGCGTGGAGCCCGTCACGTAGGACGGGCCAAGCGAGGCTGGACGGCGTACCGCAGTTCAGGCCGGCCATGACCGTGCTGCTGGTGTCCACAGTCACCGGGTGACCGGCCATCAGGCTGGTGGTGACGCAGGCGGCGCTGCTGGGCTCTACACCGAGGACAGTGCTGCAGTGGGTGACTGCGGCCTGGGCTACTGAGCCGACGCCCATCGGTACGACGACCAGGTCGGCGTCGACGTCGAGCTCGTGGAACAGCGTCGAGTAGCCGTCGACGATGAGTTGCGGGATCTCCTCGTAGCCGGGCCAGGCGGAGTCCTGGATCAGCAGGCGGCCTGGGGTGATCGAGTCAGCGGCGGCGAGCACGGCGTCGTCGTACGAGGTGGAGAGGACGGTGACCTCGGCGCCCTCGGAGCGGATGGCGTCGATGGCTCGCTTGCTGACCACGTCGGGGATGTAGACGTGGGAGCGCAGGCCGAGCATGCGGGCTCGGCGGGCGACGGCGCGGCCGTGGTTGCCGTCGGTGGCGGTGACCAGGACCTCGGTGTCGGGCTGGAGGGCTCGGTGGATCGCCCACCAGGCGCCGAGGGCTTTGAACGCGGGGAGACCGAGGCGCTGGGACTCGTCCTTGACCAGGACTCGGCCGAGTCCCAGCTCAGACGCCAGGGCCGGTACGTCGTGCAGCGGCGTCGGCACGTAGTCGGCCAGGCTCTGGTGGAACGCCAGCACCTCGGGAGGTGCCGGCGTCGTACGGCGTGAGCGGGCAGCAGCCCGGTACAGCACCGGCTACGCGACCAGGGCGAACGCCTGCGCGCTGGTCGAGTACGACTGCGGCGAGGAGGTCCCGATCCGGTGCGGAGTGGCCTCCTGGACCCGGATCGCCGCCGTCTGCAGGCGGACCGGCATCGTGGCCCGGACCGCGGTGGCGAGGTCGAACTGCACCTCGGCCAGCAGGTCGGACAGCTCCAGGTCGAGCGCCCGGCAGATCGCGGCCAGGATCTCCGACGAGGGCTCCTTGCGGCCGCGCTCGATCTCGGACAGGTACGGCACGGACACCTGGGCCACCTCGGCGAGCTCGCGCAGGGTGATCCCCCGCTCGCGCCGCAGCCGGCGGAAGACGTTCCCGATCACCTGGCGTAGCAGCACGTCTGGTCCTCCTCGACTCGGTGACTCCTGTACCGAGTGTGCCACTCCCGGCGGGTCTGCGGTGGGCAGATCTGCCACGGGCAGATTCCCGGGACGCCCGGCCGCGCGGCGGTCACGCTGGGAGACATGAGCGAGAACCAGCGAACCACCGACCTCGACCAGCACATCTACCAGCGCCTGCTGTGGCAGCGCATCGTCGTCCTGCGCGACGAGATCAAGGACGAGAACGCCAACGCGCTGTGCGCCCAACTGGTCCTGCTGAACGCGGAGGACCCGAAGGCGGAGATCTCGCTCTACATCAACTCCCCCGGCGGCTCGGTGTCGGCCGGGCTGGCGATCCTCGACACGATCAACTTCATCAGCAACGACGTCTCGACGTACGCGATGGGCCTGGCCGCGTCGATGGGACAGGTACTGCTGGCCTGCGGTACGCCGGGCAAGCGGTTCAGCCTGCCGCACGCGCGGATCATGATGCACCAGCCGTCCGGCGGGATGGGCGGCACGGCCAGTGACATCAAGACCCAGGCGGAGCAGTCGCTGCTGGCCAAGAAGCAGCTCGCGGAGTTGCTGGCGGAGCGGACCGGGCAGTCGGTGGAACGGATCACCGAGGACTTCGACCGCGACCGGTGGTTCACGCCGGAGCAGGCGCTCGAGTACGGCATCGTCGACCGGGTGCTGACCCAGCCGGTCAGCGTCTGAGCTGTCTGAGCCGGCTGCGTCTGAGCCGGTTGGTCGTCGTACTGGCCGGAGCCCGCTCCCCTGAGTGCGGGCTCCGGGGTCCTAGGCGAGCGCCTGGTCGAGGTCTCCGACCAGGTCCTCAGGGTCTTCCAGGCCGATGCTGAGGCGGAGCAGGTCCTGGTCAGGCTTGGCCTCGGCTGCGACCAGGCGGTGGGTCAGCGCGGCCGGGTGCTGGATCAGCGTGTCCACACCGCCCAGCGAGACCGCGTGGGTGATCAGCTCGAGCCTGGCCAGCAGCTGGTCGGCACGACTCGTCCGGAACGCCAGTACGGCGCCCGGCCCGCTCTGCTGCCGTCCGACCAGCCCACGCGGATCGCACTCGGGCAGACCGGGGTAGTAGACCTTGTCCACAGCCGGGTGGGTGCTCAGCCAGTCCGCCACCTTCTCCGCGCCGGTCTGCTGAGTGCGGACGCGGACCGGCAGCGTCTGCAGCCCGCGGTGCAGCTCGTACGCCGCCAGCGGGTAGAGCAGCGCACCGGTCACCGCACGCATCTGCCGGATCCTGGCGACCCACTCCGTCGGACCGGCGACCAGCCCGCCCATCAGGTCGCCGTGGCCGCCCAGGTACTTGGTCGCCGAGTGCAGTACGAGCGTGGCACCGTGCTGGGCGGGCTGCTGGAGTACGGGCGTCGCGAACGTGTTGTCCACAGCCACCGGTACGCCGGACGCCTGGCGGACCACGTCGGCGATGTCGACGAGCTCGACGGTCGGGTTGGCCGGGGTCTCGATCAGCACGAGCCCGGTGTCGGGGCGGAGCGCCTCTGCGACGGTGTCGGGGGTCGCCCAGCTGACCGTCGTACCGAGCAGGCCTGTGGACAACAGGTGGTCCGAGCCGCCGTACAGGGGCCGGACGGCGACGACGTGCGGCTTGCCGGCGGCGACTGTGGCGAGCAGGACCGCGGCCAGCGCGGCCATGCCGGTGCTGAACGCGACTGCGCCGTCGCAGGTCTCGAGCTCGGCCAGGGCGGTTTCGAGGCGAGCGACGTTCGGGTTCCACAGCCGCTGGTACACGAGGCTGCCGCCGGCCGGGTCGCCGCCGGTCGCCAGGCGGTCGTACGCCGCGCCGCCCTCGTGCAGGTCGGTCAGCGGGTACGTCGTACTCAGGTCGATCGGCGGGACGTGCACGCCGAGCGCGGTCAGGTCGTCGCGGCCGGCGTGCACTGCGCGGGTGTCCATCGTGGCCTCCTTCGGTCCGTCTGCGGTGCGGCCAGCGTGGAATCTTCTGCGAGTTTGGGGCAAGAGTTCCGAAGAAAATTCGTCCACAGGTCTGTCCACACACTGTGGATTCTGTGGATGGCCCTTACAGTGAGGTCATGCCGAAGGATCGCCGGAGCCCCGGACCGGCCCCCCGGCCGATCCCCGCGGGGCTCGACGAGGTCGACCTGGAGCTCGTCCGGCTGCTCACCGCGGACGGCCGGATGCCGAACAACGCGCTCGCCGAGGCGACCGGGATCGCCCCGTCGACCTGCCTGGCGCGCGTCCGCGCGCTGCGCGACCGCGGGGTGATCCGCGGATTCCACGCGGACGTCGACCTGGCCGCGCTCGGGCGCCCGCTGCAGGCGATGGTGGCGATCCGGATCGGAGCCCACTCCCGCGACGAGATCGACCGCTTCCGCGCGATGGTCCCGCGGCTACCCGGCGTACTGTCGCTCTTCCACGTCAGCGGCGCCAACGACTATCTGCTGCACGTGGCGGCGGAGTCACCGGACGCGCTGCGGGACTTCGTGCTCGACCATCTGACGGCGGATCCGGCGGTGGTTCACGCCGAGACCAGCCTGATCTTCGAGCACGTCAGAACCTGACCTGTGGATAACTTGCCCTGTGGATAAGTCCGTCAGGTCAGGTTGAGGTCGATACCTTCTCTGTCGATGGCGACCAGGTCCCAGTGGGTGCAGGCGCCGGTGGTGAGGTGCGGGTCGATGGCCTTGGCGTTGGATCGGTCGGCGACGTGCAGCAGGTAGGAGTGCGGCGAACGGCCCGGACTGCCCTTGGACGCAACTACTCACCGATGACACCCGTTGGTGGGCTCGGAGCCGAACCCACCAACGAGCAGCGCCAGGTGCCGCGCGGTGAGGCTGTCGATGAAGGGGCATGCGCAGGCACGTCCGCCGGAGCGTCCGGCAGGAACTGCAGCAGAAACAGGAGGTGCATCTTCCGATGCTCGGTCCTGCCTGGGCTCGATCGTCGCCCCCGAGGTGGTGGCCCCCTGGGTGGGCGGGCTGTGGGTGGGCGGGCTGTGGGTGGGCGGGCTGTGGGCGGGCGGGCTGTGGGTGGGCGGGCTGCGGGTGGGCGGGCTGCGGGTGGGCGGGCTGCGGGTGGGCGGGCTGCGGGTGGGCGGGCTGTGGGCGGTTGTGTGCAGGGCCCTGCGGATCGGCATGGTTTGCCGTCGGAGGGCGGTTCTCCGTGCGGTCAGGTCGGACGGAGAACTGCGGTCGGCTGCTCGGACGGACCAGTGCTGCGGTCTTGGACGGCTGGTCCCTTGTGACCACCGGCGCGTTGTACGGGCGTCAGTGGTGCAACGAGGGATCAGTCGTCGAACAAGCGAGCAGTCGTGGAGCAGGTGGGGGCGGCATGTCGCCGGGCGGTCAGGTCGGACGGCGAACACCGGCAGGCTGCTCGGACGAACCACTGCTGCGGTCTTGAACGACTAATCCCTTGTGTGACCACTGGCGCGTTGTACGGCGCCAGCGGTGCAACAAAGGACCAGTCGTCGAACAAGCGAGCAGTCGCGGGGCAGGCCGGGCGGTCCGTCACCGGGCGGTCAGGTCGGACGGCGAACACCGGCCGGCTGCTCGGACGAACCACTGCTGCGGTCTTCGACGACTGGTCCCTTGTGTGACCACTGCTTCGTTGTACGGCGCCAGCGGTGCAACAAAGGACCAGTCGTCGAACAAGCGAGCAGTCGCGGGGCAGGCGGGTGCGGCACGTCGCCGGGCGGTCAGGTCGGACGGCGAACACCGGCCGGCTGCTTGGACGGACCACTGCTGCGGTCTTGGACGACTGGTCCCTTGTGTGACCACTGCTTCGTTGTACGGCGCCAGCGGTGCAACAAAGGACCAGTCGTCGAACAAGCGAGCAGTCGCGGGGCAGGCGGGGGGGGCGGCACGTCACCCGGGCGGTCCGTCGCCGGGCGGTCCGTCGCCGGGCGGTCAGGTCGGACGGCGAACACCGGCAGGCTGCTCGGACGGACCACTGCTGCGGTCTTGAACGACTGGTCCCCTGTGTGACCACTAGCGTGATGCACGGCGCCAGCGGTGCAACAAAGGACCAGTCGTCGAACAAGCGAGCAGTCGCGGAGCAAGCGGCGGCGGCATTTCGCCGCGCGGCGGCCACTGGTGACTACGGCTGAGCACCTCCTAGGAGGTCGGCCGTTGTTTGCGCGGGTTCGCTCTGCCGCCCGGCGCGGGGAGTCGGGTGGACAACGCTCAGGTGGGAGCCGGGTCAGCGGGGCTTGAGGCCCCAGGACTCGGCTAGGAGCGTGAAGGAGTGGCGGCGTTCTGCCGGGTCGTGGATGGCGGTGGTGATGATGAGTTCGTCGGCGCCCGCGGCGTTGGCTCGGCGGCCTAGATCGGCGGCGACCTGGTCGGGGGTGCCGACCGAGACGACGTTCGTCCATTCCTCGACGGCGGCCTTCTCGCCTTCGGACCACGGGTAGGCGGCAGCCTCTTCGGGGGAAGGCAGCGGGCCGGGGCGGCCGGAGCGGAGGCGGAGCATGGAGAGGGCGTTGGCCTGGGCGAGCTGCTGGGCGCGTTCTTCGGTTTCGGCGACGATGGCGGCGAGGGCGAGGATCGCGTGGGGCTCGGACTGTTCGGCGGAGGGCTGGAAGATTTCCTTGTACTTGCCGATGACGCCGGCCGGGTCGAGCGTGCCGAAGTGGCCGGCGTAGGCGAAGCCGGTGCCTAGGATCGCGGCGGCCTGGCCGCCGTACGTGCTGGAGCCGAGGATCCAGACCGGGGGCAGCGGTACGTCGGACGGCTGCGCGGTGATCGGCGCGAAGGGGTGGTCGGCCGGGAAGCCCTCGGCGTACGCGCGCAGCTCGGCGTACTGGTCGGGGAAGTCGTCGGCGGCGAGGGCCTCGCGGCTGCGGCGGAGCGCGAGCGCGGTGCGCTGGTCGGTGCCGGGGGCGCGGCCGATGCCGAGGTCGATCCGGCCGGGGTGCAGGCCGGCCAGGACGCGGAAGGTCTCGGCGACCTTCAGCGGGGAGTGGTTCGGCAGCATGATGCCGCCGGAGCCGACGCGGATCGTCGAGGTGACGGCGGCGACGGCCGCGATCATCACCTCGGGGGTCGAGCTCGCGACGCTCGGGATGTTGTGGTGCTCGGCCAGCCAGAAGCGGCTGTAGCCGGCCGCCTCGACGCTCTTGGCCAGTTCGAGCGTCTCGTGCAACGCCTCCGACGGCTTGGTCCCGGTCGGCACGGGAGACAGGTCGAGCACGGACAGCGGCATCACTTCACTCGTCACGTTCAATCCCAACCGACCGGTACGGCGTCCTATTCCGTCGACACGGCAGCTACTCGTCCACCGTCACGTCCGAGCACCCGGTGAACGTGTACGACGGCTCGCCGCCGACCACCCGGTTCCCGGTGAAGACCAGCCCGCCGACACTCTTCGCGCGCAGCACCTCACCGTCGCCGGTCAGCCGGAACTCGTTGTCCTCGATCCGTACGCCGCGGTGCACCGGCTCGCCCTCGACCTGGTTGGTCGGGTCGAACCAGATCACCGGCGTCGCCGGCCGCAGGAACTGGTTGCCGCGGACGACGAGATCGCGCACCGGCCCCGACTCGTACCACTGGTGCGCGTCGGCACACACGTACACGCTCGCCATGCTCATGCCGTCGAACACGTTGTCCTCGATCACGCTGCTCCCCCGCGTTGTGAGCAGGACGCCGCGGGTCGGGATGTTGCGGAAGGTGTTCCCCGCGATCCGCACCGACGGCGTGTAGGTGATGTTCTCGACGACGTGACCACCGGCCACGACACCGTCGGGTACGGCGCGGTCGAGCGTGATCGTCATCGTCGTCAGCGGTTTGCTGCTGTCGACGCCGGTCGGACCGTCGACCGCGGTGACCGTCGCCTGGCCGACGCCGACCATCGTCAGCTTGTCGACGAGCTCGACGACGTCACCGGGGTGGAACTGTGGAAAACCCGCCGTCTCGTTGTGCATGTACCGCAGGTCGAGCCGGTCTCCGGAGACCGCCGCGACCTCGACGTACGTGCCGTGCACGTTGATCGGGTCGTCGTGCGCGCCGTCGAACAGGTTGCCGGTGATCGTCACCGTGCCGCGCACGCCCGACATCTGCAGGATGTCCGCGAACGCCGCCGTACTGCGTCCGATCGAGCGGTCGGCGTGGAACTCGTTGTCGGTCACGGTGATGTCGGTGCTGAGCTGGCCGACAATGCCGAAGCCGTGCAGGTAGCCGGCCTTCAGGTTCGTGACCGTGACCTGCGAGGACTCCCAGATGAAGCCCGCCGCGGTGTCGCGGGTGGGCTCGCGGAGCTGGTAGACGAGGCCCTCGTCCTCAGGAACCACCGCGCCGGAGTAGTCGACGCGGACGCGGTGATCGCCGAGATCGGTCAGCGCCGCAACGTCGGTGAAGAGCGGGTTCAGGCCGCGCCAGGTGCGCTGGGTCGCTGGGTCGTGGAGCTGGGAGTACCACATCTCGTCGGTGGTGTGCTCCCAGTACGGCGTACCGGTGGCTGGGCTGGTCTCGCCCATAAAAACCAGACCATCCCCAACCACATAAGGATTGCCCGGCGGAATGCTGAGGACCCGGTACGCCGGACCGGCCTCCGCCACCGTCACGTCGACGACCTTCGGCGCCGCGGTGTCGAACGCGAAGTTGCTGATCGTGACCCGCTCGGAGCGGACCACGGCGAACAGGCCCATCAGGCCGTGCAGCTGGAACGTCGAGCCGTCGCCGTCGATCGTGAGGTCGGCCAGATCCTCGATCAGGAACGCGAAGCGCTTGTGGCGGTGGGCCTGGTCGGCGCCGACGGTGTTGGAGATGTAGAACTCCCGCTCGACCGCGTGCTCGGGGTAGAGCTGGTAGGTGCCGCGGGGGAAGACGAGGCGGACCGGGCCGTCCAAGGCCCTCGCGTGCGCCAGCGCGTCGACGATGGCCGGGGTGCTGTCATGAATGCCGCCAAGGTCCGCGCCGAACGCGGTGACGTCGACTACGTGGGTCACAAGGGTCTAGCTAATCAGGCCGGACCCGGACTCCTCATCAGGCGGGGTACGGCGACCCGGCGCGGGCGTCGCGGAGCGCGCGGGCCCACCAGGCGAGCTGGTTCAGCAGGGCGGTCGCGGCCGCGGCGGTGGCGAGGTCGTCGAGTTCCTCGGGATCGTCCGATCCCGGGAACTGCTGGAAGCTGAGCGTCTCGCGGACGGTGACGGCGTGCAGTTCACCGAAGACGAGGCGCAACTGCTCGGCGGCGCGCAGCCCGCGCGAGCGGCCGCCGTACACGACGAAGCCGATCGGTTTGCCGTACCAGGGCTCGCGGACGGAGTCGATCGCGGTCTTCAGGTCGCCGGGGTAGGCGTGGTTGTACTCCGGGGCGAGGACGACGACCGCGTCGGCGTCGGCGATGCGCTGCCGCAGATCGGTGGTCACGGACAGGTCGACGAGGTCGAGCTTGAAGTCGTCGCGGCTGTCCACCTGCCGGCTGAACCAGGTCATCAGCGTCCGGCAGAACGGACTGGCCTCCGCGGTGCGGACGAGGAGGGCGAGGCGGAGCGGATGAACGGTCACGTCTTCGGACGGTAATACCTCAACACGACTTGAGGTCAAGCCCGTCCACGGAGCGACCCCTGGCGGAAAGGGTGAAATGCGCTAAAATCGAGGATTTGTGGGATCAACCAGAATTGTTCTGGGAGCCGACCTGCGGCATTTTATCACAAGGGGTTGGAATTGCAGAATCCGGTCCAGTCTGAACAGTTTCACCTGACGAAGTTCTACGCGGCGCTGGACCGCGAGCGCGTCCAGGCCGAGACCCGTCGCGAGGGCGAGCAGGTGGCCGGGACGCGGAACGCGCAGGCTCTGCACCAGCGCGACGGCCGGGTCCGCGACCTGAACGCGCGGCTGGCCCGGCTGAACGCCGCCGAGGAGGGCCTGTACTTCGGCCGCCTCGACGACAGCGACGGCGAGGTGCTGCACCTGGGCCGGATCGGTCTGCACGACGAGGACTACGAACCGCTGCTCGTCGACTGGCGTGCGCCTGCCGCCCGCCCGTTCTACGTGGCAACGGCCGTGCACAACCAGGGCGTCGTACGGCGTCGTCACATCCAGAGCCGGCTGCGCAAGGTGGTCGACGTCCAGGACGAGCAGCTCGATCTCGGCCGGACGGCGGAGGGCGAGTCGCGGCTCGGCACGGGTGTGATGGGTGAGGCCGTCCTGCTGAAGGCGCTCGAGGCCCGGCGGACCGGCACGATGGAGTCGATCGTGCAGACGATCCAGGCCGACCAGGACCGGATCATCCGGTCCGAGCTGCCCGGAGTCCTGGTCGTTCAAGGCGGTCCGGGAACGGGAAAGACCGCGATCGCATTGCACCGCGCGGCCTATCTTCTGTACACGCATCGTGATCAGCTGGAAAAGCGCGGAATTCTCGTCGTCGGGCCGAATCCGACGTTCTTGAAGTTCATCGGACAGGTCCTTCCGTCGCTCGGTGAGGACGGTGTTCGACTCGTCACACTGGCCGAGCTGTACCCCGGTCTGACCGCGACCCGGCCGGAGTCCGCGGAGGCGGGCGAGGTGAAGGGCCGCGCGGTGATGGCCGAGGTGATCGCGCAGGCGGTCGCGAACCGGCAGTGGGTTCCGGCGAAGCCGCTCGAGGTGACCGTGGACCGGACCGTCCTGCGGCTCGACCCGGTCGTCGCCGAGGAAGCCCGGGAGCGGGCCCGCGAGCGGCGGCTGACGCACAACCAGGCCCGGCCGTTCTTCCTGACCGAGATCGTCGACGCGCTCACCGACCAGTACGCCGAGATCATCGGCGCCGACCCGCTCGGCGGCGAGAACCTGCTCGACGAGTACGACCTGGCCGAACTGCGTAAAGAGGTGATCGCGGAACCCGCCGTACAGGAGTTGCTGCATCGGCTGTGGCCGAACCTGAGCCCCCGCGAGCTGCTGGTCGACCTGTACGGCGACGAGCGGCGCCTGGCCGAGGCGGCTCCGCAGCTGAGCGAGCTGGATCGCGAGCACCTGCTCCGGTACGGCGACGACTGGAGCCCGGCCGACGTACCGCTGCTCGACGAGGCGGCTGAGCTGCTCGGGGACGACGGGCAGGAGGCGGCGCGACTGAAGGCGGAGCGGGCGCGGGCGATTGCTTATGCGCAGGGGTCGCTCGACGTACTGAGCGGATCGGGGTCGACGGACTTCGACGAGGACGACGAGTCGGAGGTGCTGACCGCGCGGGACATCCTGGACGCGGAGGCGCTGGCCGAGCGGTACGAGGCGGACGACGACCGGACGCTGGCCGAGCGGGCCGCGGTCGATCGGCGGTGGACGTACGGGCACGTGATCGTCGACGAGGCACAGGAGCTGTCGCCGATGGCGTGGCGGGCGATCGCGCGGCGGTGCCCGCTGCGGTCGATGACGCTGGTCGGCGATGTCGCGCAGACGAGCGCGGCCGGCGGCGGGACGAGTTGGCAGCAGGCGCTGGGTTCGACGTTCGGCGATCGCTGGCGGCTGGCTGAGCTGACGATGAACTACCGCACGCCGGCTGAGGTGATGGAGCTCGCCGGGCATGTGTTGCAGCTGGTGGATCCGACGGCGAAGGCGCCGGAGTCGGTGCGGTCGACCGGAGTGAAGCCGTGGCATGTGGACGTCGTACCGGCTGAGCAGGCGGCGTACATCAGCAAGGTCGCCGGCGAAGAGGTCCAGCACGGGCAGGTCGGGGTGATCACCTCGCGGCTGAGGCTGGAGCTCGTGCAGGAGGCGGTCGGCGATCTGGCCGACGTGACGGTACTGCCGGTGTCGGGCGCGAAGGGCCTCGAGTTCGACTCGGTCCTGGTGGTCGACCCCGAGGGCATCATGCTCGAGTCGCCGCGCGGCCTGAGAGACCTGTACGTCGCACTGACGCGCTGCACCCAACGGCTCGGGGTGATCGGTGAACTACCCGAAGTACTCGCGGAATCGGAGGCCTGGGACGTTCGCCGCTGAGGTGTTTTCAAGCGGTGCGCGAAGTGCTACCTGTCGAGGATGAAGAAGCCACGCCTGTGTCTTCTCGGCTTACACAGATGGAGAACCGAGCGCAACGAAGAAGGCCAGCGATTCCAGCTGTGTCACCGTTGCGGCAAGAGCCGCGACAAGCTTTCACTGAACGACTGGGGGCCGGGGTTCTAGTGGTCGGCGCAGCACTTTTGCTGGTGTTCGGCCTCGAAGGGGATGAGGACTCCTCCGGCCGCCGGTTGGACCTGGAGGATGATCTGGCCCTCGCGGCGGAGGGGGCGGACGAAGTCGCGGGTGTCGATGACGGTGTCGTCGGTGATCGGCAGGCCGCCCAGGGCCTCGACGTAGTGGATGCCGGCCTTGATGCGGAGATCGGCGGCGGTCTGTACGCCGTACGCGTGCTCGCGGCCGGGCCAGCGGACGAGGCGGCCGGTGCCCAGGGCTGTCTCGACCGCGGCGACGTACGCGCCGCGGACGAGGTTGCTCGGGCCGGCCAGGTCGGGCGCGGTCGCGCCGGGGTGGGTGAAGGCCGAGCCCGCGCCGTGGTCGGTGCACCAGGCGCGGACGTGGTCCTCGAGCTCGTCCGTCGGCGCGGTGATGGAGACGGCCAGGTGCGGCGTCTCGCCCCCGGTGATCATGTGCGTGCACGCGATCACCGGGGTCGGCGCCGGGCCGAGCAGTTCGTGCAGAACGTGCTCGGCCGCGGCGGTGTCGCGGCTGCCCGCGTCGACGGCGATGATCATTTCTTGGGGAGAATCCAGATCGGGTTGGTGTAGAACCACAGGTCCGCCCACGGGTCGGCGTCGCCGACCACGTCGAGCTGCGGGCCCGCCGGGTCGATCGCGCTGCCGAGGTAGCCCGGCTGGCTGCGGTTGCCGTCGGTGCCACGGACCCGCACGTAGAACGGCTCCTCGGCCTTGCCCAGCGGCAGGACCAGCTCGAACGTCCCGCGCTTGCCCGAGGTGTCCCACTGCCGGACGACCTTGGTGTCCGGGGCGGTGAACGTGTCGCGGTTGCTGACCGTGCCCTTGACCGCGCCGCGGATCGCGTCGACCCGGTTCAGCTTCGGGACGAAGTTCGACCAGTTCGGCATCGTCTGGGTGGTGATCCGGACGACCAGCTCGACCGCGCGGCCGCGCCGTACGGTCAGCGCGCCGCCGAGCGGCTCGCCGTACCGCTGGCCGACCTCACGGACCTCGACCTCGACGCCCTTGGCGAGCATGCCGTGGTCGACCCACATCCGGCCGGCCCGCAGGCCTTCCATCACCGACAGGTAGTCGCGGCGGTCAGCGCCGACGTGCGTGCGGCTGTAGTAGCCGGGGAAGAAGTCGGCTGCGGTCCGGTTCACCGTGCCGCTGTAGACGGGGTCCA
The DNA here is from genome assembly GCA_049998015.1 of Kribbella sp. cmx-5-2. Taxonomy (GTDB): domain Bacteria; phylum Actinomycetota; class Actinomycetes; order Propionibacteriales; family Kribbellaceae; genus Kribbella. The sequence continues at coordinate 99,791 of JAEBEC010000003.1, read as the reverse complement.
TGTAGCGCCCGTCGCGGTCGAACTGCGCCTGGTCCGAACCGTCCGGACGACGGGAGGTCTCGTTCCAGTTCACGTGGCTGTCGGAGTTCGCGCTGACCCACCACGGCTTGCCCTCGGCGAGCAGGCTGTCCCACAGGCCGCCGACGGTCGAGGTCATCCAGTCGAAGCCGCCCCAGGTCCGGTACGACTCGGCCGGGTAGCCGGGGAACGAGTTCGCGCTCGGGGCGTTGCCGTAGAGGCCGCGGGCCCCGCCGGCGCCGATCGCGGCGGGCAGGCCACCGGCCTGGTGGCCCGGCGCGCCCTCGAAGCCGACGGCGATCCGCGGGTCGGCGTCGCGCCAGTTGCGGATCTCGTGCGGGCTGTCGATGCCGTTGCGCGCGGGGTGGTTGGCCAGGAACAGCGCGTCCTGGACCCGGCGGCGGTCGACCTGCTGGCCGAGCCACTGGATGCCGGCGACGGCGAGCTGCTCGTTGGCCGGGGTGTTGCCGCCGGCGTTCTTCACGCTGCCGTCGTAGCTGTTCTCGAACTGCTTGAGCACCTCGACCTCACGGCTGCCGGGCGCGACGAAGACGGTGCCGTGCTCGGCGGCCGGGATGTTCCACTCCAGGCCCTGGAAGATCAGCGTGTTCTTCAGCTCGGTCCGGGCGGCCTTGATCTGCGGGTTGACCAGGTCGACGCCGATCCGGGCGTGGGTCGCACCACCGTGGTCCGTGATGACCAGCCAGTCCAGCCCGTACGCCGTCGCGTGGCGGGCCTGGTCGATCACCCGGTACATGCCGTCCGAGCTCAGCTGGGTGTGGATGTGGTGGTCGCCGGCCAGCCAGACGTTCGGGCGCTTGTGCTGCTGGAAGATCCAGCCCGGCACGTTCTTCGGCGCCGCGGCCGCGGCCGCCTGCGCGCCGGTGACGGCCAGCGCCGCCGTACCGCCGAGGATGCCGGCCGAGCGCAGCAGCGACCGGCGGCTCACCTCCGTCGGCGAGAGGTCGGTGTCCGGGATCGACTCGTCCAGCGCGGCCAGGGTCGTGGCGTCCAGCTCGGTGTTCGGGCGGTGGTGGTCATGATCGTGACCGTGCCCGTGGCCGTGTCCATGCCCGTGACCGTGCCCATGGCCGTGACCGTCGTGGTCGTGGGAGTGTCCCATCGTGCGTCCTCTCGGATGGCGGAATCCGCCGGGATCATCGCCTTTCTTCATGACGTGAAGGTGTTCTCCCGATGAACCGTCGGCGTTAGTGGTTGCCCTGTCCCCCTTGTTTTGCGACCATGTCGCGTTTGCCCGAACCCATGGACATCGCGGCGCATCGTGGCTTCACTGGGAACAGGGGGAAACCATGGGGAACTCGGGTACTCGCTTCTCGGCCGGCAGCGCCTTCCTGGCCGCCGTCGCGGGGATGACGGCCGGGCTCGTCGCCGTACTGGTCACCGGGCTCGTCGTACTGGCGATGCACCAGCCTGAGGACAGCGGGCCGCGGGTCCAGGCCGTCGCGCCTGCTCGGGTCGCCCAGCCGACACCCGTGCCGACCGTGCCGCTGACGCCGCGGCCGTCCTCGACCGCCGCGTCGGTGAAGGCGTTCGGGGACGTCCGGGAACTGCCGGTCGGATTGCTGTGCCGGGATCTGAAGCAGCGCGGGTACGGGTACGCCGCCGCCGTCGACTACTGGCGGATCCAGGGCCAGCCCCAGCGATTGGATGCCGACCGCAACGGAATCCCGTGCGAGCCGGAGTACGCGCGCGCCGAGGTCGGCAAGTACTGGCAGGGCCGCAGGGTGAACCCGCTCGCCTCGGTTCCCGACGGGCTCTCCTGCCGGGACCTGGTCGCCCGCGGCGCGACGTACAGCGAAGCCGTCACCTACTGGTGGTACGCCGACCGGCCGCAACGCCTCGACCCGGACGACGACGGCATCCCGTGCCAGGCCGAGTACTCCGCCACGGAGGTCGACGCGTTCTGGCGGCAGTGAGCCCTGGACAAACACGGAAAGTGATGACTCCATGGTCCCTGGGGGGAAGACCATGACGACAAAACAACAGATAGTGATCAATCGCTTGAGCGAGCAGGGCAGTGCGACTCTGGTCGCGCTCGCGGGGGTGGCCGTCGGGATCATCGCGGTACTGCTGGTCTGGCTGGTGGTCCTGACGATGAACAAGACCGATCCCGGGCAGGACAGCAGCGCGCCGGTCCGCGACGCCGCGTCGGCACCTGTCCCGGCGCCGGCGCCGCCGGCCGCGGCACCCACGAGGACCGTCACGGTTGCGCCGCAGCCGAGTGTTGCGGTGGCGCGTCCGGGGGACGTGCGGAGGTTGCCGGCGGGATTGTTCTGCCGGGATCTGAAGGCACGCGGGTACAGCTACGTCGCATCGGTCGACTACTGGCGGATCCACGGGCAGCCGAACCAGATGGACGCCGATCGCAACGGGATCCCGTGCGAGACGGTCTACTCGCGCGCCGACGTCGGGCAGTACTGGCGGGGGCGTGAGGTACGGACCGTGGCCTCGGTGCCGGCCGGGTTGCTGTGTCGCGACCTGGTGGCGATGGGGGCGTCGTACGGGGACTCCGTCTCCTACTGGTGGTACTCGGGCATGCCGAGCAGGATGGATGCCGACGGCAACGGAATTCCGTGCGAGACGGTGTACCCGGCCGCCGTGGTGAACGCGTTCTGGCGGCCGTGAGGGTGCGGCTCGCGGTGGTCTTCGGGACGGCGGTCGTCGGGGTGACGGCGGTGGGGTTGCTGGCGTTGTCGGGACTGGGGCTGCTGGATCGGGCAGCTGTCGACGGGCCGGAGACCCAGCCGTTGTCGCCCTCTCGGGCGGCGCGGCCGACGGCTTCCTCGCCGCTGCCTGGTCGAGTGGTCGGTGCGACGCCGGCGAGGACGACCGCCGTGCCGCCCAGGACGACGCCCGGACCGATCACACGGACGGCGCCGCCGACGCCGACGACGCCGACGCCGAGTCTGCGGCCGATCCGGTACGTGTTCCCGGTGCAAGGGTGTGCGGCGTCGGCCTCGCAGGCCCATCACGACTATCCGGCGGCGGACATCTTCACCAAGGTCGGGTGCCGGTTCGTCGCGCCGGTGGACGGGCGGGTGGACGAGGTGACGCGGGTGGACCGCTGGGACCCGAAGACCAACGTGGGGCCGGATCGGAGCGGGATCTCTGTCTCGGTGGTCGGGCGGGACGGGGTTCGGTACTACGGCTCGCACCTGTCCGCGGTCGCCGCGGGGATTCGTCCGGGGCTCGAGGTCCGCGCCGGGCAGGTGCTCGGGCTGACCGGCCGGACCGGGAGTGCGCGGTCGACGCCGGCGCACCTGCACTTCGGGATCAGCTGGCCGACCACCGCCGGACGGTGGTGGATCCGGCGCGGGGCCGTGCCGCCGCAGGGTTTCCTGAGCAGCGTCGAGGCGGGGAGGCCGGTGTCGCCGGTGGGAACGGTCAGACGGGCGAAGGCGGCGTACGGCGTTGACCGGGGCTGTCGCGAGTACTGCTAGCGGAGCGGGCGGCAAAAGTCCCGGAGGTCTTGGACAAGGAGCTCCGGGACCTCGAGGGCGGCGAAGTGGCCGCCGTGGGGGTGTTCGGTCCAGTGGGTGAGGTGGTGGGTGCGGGCGAGGATGTGGCGCATCGCTGGGTCGGTGGGGAAGACGGCTACGCCGGTGGGGACTCCTGGCGTGGGCGGTGGGCCGGCGGGTTCGGAGTAGAGGACGGCCGAGGTGGCGCTGGTGTTGGTGAACCAGTAGAGGCAGACGTCGGTGAGCACGTGGTCGAGGGCGTAGTCCGTCAGTGGCCGCGCCGGGTCGGACCAGTCGTGGAACTTCTCGAGGATCCAGGCGAGCTGGCCGACCGGCGAATCGCTCAGGGCGAAGGAGATGGTCTGGGGCTTCGTGCCCTGGAGTTGCGCGTACGCCGTACCGGTGGCTCGGACGTGGTCGGCGAAGGTGAGCTTGGCCTGGTCGGTCGGGCTGAGGTCGTCGAAGTCGCCGGGCCGGTAGCCGGGATCGGTGGACGGGTGGGCGAGGCCTCCGTTGAGGTGTACGCCGATGACGTGGCCGGGGGCGACCTGGCCGAGCAGCGGGGAGACGACCGAGCCGGTGTCGCCGCCTTGCGCGACGTACCGGTCGTAGCCGAGGCGGTCCATCAGGGTGGCCCAGGCGTGGGCGATGCGGAGGTGCGTCCAGCCGACGTCCTTCAGCGGGACGGAGAAGCCGTGGCCGGGGACCGAGGGAGCTACGACGTGGAAGGCGTCTGCCGGGTCCTTGGGATGGGTGAGCGGTCCGATGATCTCGAGGAACTCGGCGACCGAGCCGGGCCAGCCGTGGGTGAGGATCAGTGGGAGCGCGTTCGGCTCGGGTGAGCGGACGTGCAGGAAGTGGATCGGCTGGCCCTCGATCGTGGTGGTGAACTGCGGGAAGGCGTTCAGGCGGGCTTCCCACTCGCGCCAGTCGTAGTCGTCCAGCCAGTGCTCGACGACCTGGCGCAGGTAGCGGACGGGGACGCCGCGGGACCAGTCGTCGGCGGCGGGGAGTTCGCGGGGCCAGCGGGTCTTCGCGAGGCGGTCCCGGAGGTCGTCGAGGTCGTGTTGCGGTACGGCGATGCGGAAGTCGTCGATCATGTGAGCGTCCTCCCACTGATCGGCCCGGTCATGCCGGCCTCACGGTGTCGACCGCTTGCGCCAGCAGATCGATGCCCTCGGCAACTGCCTGCTCGCTGAGGCTGCCGTAGCCGAAGACCAGACCGGGCGGTCCGGGTGGTGTGAACCAGTACGGCGTGAGCGGGTAGACGCCGACGTCGCGGGCGAGGGCCGCGTCGGCGACCGCCTCGGCGGGGAGGTCAGGCGGGAGCCAGGTGAGCAGGTGGAGTCCGGCGGAGACGCCGACCGGTTTGAAGTCGGGGAGCCGGTCCGCCAGCGTGGTGACCAGGAGATCGCGCAGGTTCCGGTAGCGCGGGCGCATCCGGCGCAGGTGCCGGTCGAACTCGCCGCGGGTGATGAAGTCGGCGAAGGTCAGCTGGTCCAGCACCGACGAGCCGCGGTCGTCGGCCAACTTCGCGGCGGAGAGCGGCTCGACCAGGGCGCCGGGGAGGATCAGCCAGCCGAGGCGGAGGCCTGGCGCGAGGGTCTTGCTCGCCGTACCGGCGTAGACGACGCGGTCGGGGGCCAGGCCCTGGATCGCGCCGATCGGTTCGCGGTCGTAGCGGTACTCGGCGTCGTAGTCGTCCTCGAGGATCAGCGCGTTCCGGCGTACGGCCCACTCGACCAGCGCGGCGCGGGTCTCGGGCGACGCGACCGCGCCGATCGGCATCTGGTGGGCGGCGGTGACCAGGACGAGGTCCGCGCCGGAGCGGTCGAGGGCTTCGACGTCCACGCCGGAGTCGACGACCGGTACGCCGACGACCTCCAGGCCGGCGTTGACCGCGACGTCGCGCAGCTCGTAGTCGGACGGGTCCTCGAGCGCGATCTTCCGGTACCCGGCCGCGGCGAGAACGTGGAAGAGCAGCCGGGAGCCCTGGGCGAAACCGTGGCAGATCAGCATGTTCTCCGGGCGGGCCGACGTACCGCGGACGCGGTTGAGGTAGTCGGCGAGCGCCTCGCGCAGGTCGAGCGCGCCCTGGCCGCTCAGGTAGGAGAACGTGCGGTGCGGGGTCTCGTTCAGCACGCGGCGGACCGATCGGAGCCAGGCCGCGCGGGGGAACTGGGTGACGTCGGGGCGGCTGTACTTGAAGTCGATCCTCGGCGGACCGACGGGCTTGCGGTTGGCGCGGGTCGCCGGCTGCGGACGCGCTGTCTGGGCGACCTGGGTGTAGCCGCCGGTGCGGCTGACCAGGTAGCCCTCGGCGACGAGCTGTTGGTACGCCTCGACGACGACACCGCGGGACAGGCCGAGGTCGTTCGCGAGCGCGCGGGAGGACGGCAGTACGGCGTCCGCGCGAAGCAGGCCTTCGCGGATCCGCTCGCGGATGCCGGTCTCCAGCTGCTGGTGCAAGGGCACGGCGCTGTTGCGCTGGATCTCCACCAGCAGCTCACCGGTACCGGAACCGGTCCTCGAACGGCTCATGGAATTGGACCTTATCCGGGCGGTGGGGCGCTGTCAGGGTGAATACACCAGCACTTGTGGACAAGGAGACCTGCGATGACGACGACCGAGATCCAGCTGCCGGTGCTGCTGCAGGCCGGCGACCCGGGGTACGACGAGGCGCGCACGGTGTGGAACTCGATGGTCGATCGGCGGCCGTCGTTCATCGCGCGGTGCGCTTCGACGACGGAGGTGGCCGCGGCCGTGCGGTTCGCGCGGAGCCGGTCGCTGGAGATCGGGGTGCGGTGTGGTGGGCACAACATCGCCGGGCTCGCGGTGCCGGACGGCGGGCTGATGATCGACCTGACGCCGATGGGCGGCGTACGGGTTGATCCTGAGCGGCGGCTGGCGTGGGTGCAAGGTGGGGCGTTACTGGGTGAGTTGGATCGGGCGGCGCAGGAGTTCGGGCTGGCGACGACCGCTGGGAACGTCTCGCACACGGGGGTTGGTGGGCTGACGTTGGGCGGCGGGATGGGGTGGCTGGCTCGGCGCTTCGGGCTGGCTTGCGACAACGTCGTTTCGTACGAGGTCGTCACTGCTGACGGGTCTGTGGTGCGCGCGTCGGCGGACGAGAACGCGGAGCTGTTCTGGGGGCTGCGCGGTGGGGGCGGGAACTTCGGGATCGTGACGTCGTTCGAGTTCCGGCTGCATGCGGTCGGGACTACCACGTTGGTCGCGGAGTTCGCCTTTGCTGCCGGGGAGGGGCTCGAGGTGCTGGCGGGGTGGCGGGAGTTGAGTGCTTCAGCGCCGCGGGAGGCGACGTTCACGGCTCACGTGATGGGCGACGAGGTGCGAGTCGGGTTCGTGTGGGTGGGCGATCCGGCTGAAGGCGCCTTGTTGTTGCCGGCGTTCCGCGCGCTCGGGACCGTCGTCGAGGAGTCGGTCGAGGCGATGCCGTACCTCGTGCTGCAGACGCGGGACGACAACGTGCAGGGGCATCGGTACCGGCGGTACTGGAAGGGGCATTACTTCACCGCGTTGCCGGACGAGGCGCTGCTCGCGTTGCTGCGGAACCCTGGGATCGGCGCGAGCTTGCAGGCGTACGGCGGGGCGATCGCGGAGGTGCCGGATGCCGATACGGCGTTCAGTCATCGGGACACGGCGTTCGAGTTCGTCACCGCTACCCGGTGGGAGGACCCGGCCGACGACGCGGCGCGGATCGCGATGGTGCGCGAGTACGCCGCCGGGCTCGAGCCGTACGCGTCGGGGGCGTACGTGAACACGTTGAACGGTGAGCCGGTACGGCGGGCGTTCCCGGCGGCGAAACTCGCGCGGTTGCGGGCGCTGAAGACGGTGTGGGACCCGGCGAACGTGTTCCACCTGAACCAGAACATCCTGCCGGGGTGACAGCTACTTGTTGTCGTAGTACTCGGGCTTCATCTGGATCAGCTGGACGTAGTTGCCGTCGGGGTCGGTGAGGGTGGCGAACTTGCCGATGCCGCGGTCCTCGGGCTCGACCAGCCAGTCGACGTCGAGCGTGCGCAGGTGCTCGGCGCTGGCCTCGATGTCGTCGACGGCGAAGTTGACGATGAACCGGCCGGGCTCGGGCGCGGTCGCGGCGACGTCGTCGCGGTGCTCGATCACCAGGCCGAAGCCGCCGAGATCGAGGTTGCCGTAGCCGTCGACGCCGGCGTGGAACGCGTCGCGGTACCAGGTCTTCAGGCGGTCGGGCTCGGTGCTGCCGAGCAGCATGCTGTTCAGAACGGGGCGGGCCATCGTGGTCTCCTCTGCGTTGGTCATGCCCGGGACGTCGGAGACCTGCGCCGTGCTTCGACACCCGCGACGCAAAGAACCGCCCGCACCCGGCCTTGTGGGCCGTGGTGCGGGCGGTTCGTCGTCGTACTCGTGGTTCGCACTGGGTCGATCGGTTCGTGCTGCGGCAACAGGGAGTGCGCAGTACGTACTCGGTTCAGCGCGGGGCTACGTCCCACATGCGCTCGCCGGGCAGGGGGTCGGGGAGCCGGTCCACGGCGGGCATCGGGTCGTTGGTGACGCGAAGTCCGGCGAAGCGACGGCTCATGGCGTGGGCGTACCGCTCGGCCAACGCCGGTTCGGCGTTGTAGTCGGCGATCACGTGCTCACCGAACCAGACACGGACGCGTCGGCGCTCGGCAGTCTGGGTGGCGGTGGCGGTTGTCACAGGTCCTCCTGAGGCAGATCTGAGGGGTGGTCGGCCTGGAACGCGGAGCGAGCGCGATGACGGTTGAGCCGTGTGATCCCCGTCATGTCAGATGCAACGCACGACCGGGAGCGGAGGTCACGCTTGGGTTCCGATTTCTCCGGCAGAAAGGTGGATTTTCTGATTAGTTCACTCGAACAGGTGTTCCTTTGTTCGGGTGAAATGCGGCGGTTGGCGCGGGAAATGTCGGCCACGGCTGCGATGGTTCGCCGATGCGGAATTCCGTCGAAGAAGTCCACCAGTTGGTCACCGCCCTCGACCCGGTCGACGAGCATCCGGCGGATGCGGCGGCTCGGGAGGTCGGGGAGGAGCTGGGGATCGGGGCCGTGTTCAACGATCCGGAGCGGCGGCCCGCGTTTCTGACGGTTTCGGAGACGGTAGGGGCGGGACCGCACGTGGACGTGAGTTTGTGGTTCGTGCTGGACGGGTGGCAGGGGATGCGAATGGTTGACGAATCCAACGAGTTTGCGGGGGTTCGCTGGTGGACGCCGGCGGAGGTCGCGGGCGGCGAGGTGGAGTTCGATCCGCAGTTCGGGCGTTTTCGGGCGAAGATCGCAGGTGAGAACTGGTGTTCGAGTGTTGGGTGAGGGGGAATTCATAGGGATTCCTCAGGAACGACACGCCGAAGTGTCAGTGGGGGTCCGTAGGCTGGAACGGTGACCATCGAAGAGACGGGGACCAGGGCGCTGGCCGTGCCCGAGCGGGATGTGCCGTTGAGCGGGATCGCGACGGTGCAGACCGAGCAGCTGATCGGTGATGTGGGGGACGCACTGCGCTTGCTGGACGCGGTCGAGCGGGTTCGTGGGCACGCGCATCCTTTGATCCTGGGGCTGCAGGACGCGGTCGGGATGAAGATGCCGGCGGCGCTCGTGCTCAGCGCGATCTCCAACGGGCGGGACTCGGCGGCCGCGGTCGCCGAGCAGGTCGGGACGACGACCGGTGAGGCGGAGCTGGCTGTTGCCGAGCTGGCTGGGCTCGGGTTGGTGAAGACCGAGCCGGTGCTGATGGTGACCGGGATGGGTCAGGCGCGGCTGTCGCAGCTGGATGCGCTGACTGTTCGGGTGCTGGATGTGATCACGGGGATTCTGGGGCCGGCGGATGCGGCCCAGCTGGTGCGGCTGCTGCACACGGTCGCCGACGGGCTGGAGACGGCCGCGGTGACCGCCGCGGTCGGACAGGTTGTGCCGCAGGCGTTGAACAACTGAACCCGCTGCCCGCCGTCGGGCCGGAGCACGGTCGAGGCGGCGGGCATGTCGAGAACGTCGGGCTGCTGCCGACGTACCGGGTGACAACAACCTGGTAGGAGGCAGCTCATGTTCGGACGGACGCACGCGTTCAGCGGGTTCTCGGTGGACGACATTCCGGCGGCGAAGAAGTTCTACACCGAGACGCTCGGACTCGACGTGGACGAGGACCACGGGATGCTGCAACTGAAGATCGCGGGTGGGCATCCGGTGCTGGTCTACCCCAAGGACGACCACGTGCCGGCCGCGTACACGACGCTCAACTTCCCGGTGGACGACATCGCCGCCGCGGCGCGGGAGTTGGCGTCGCGCGGTGTGACGTTCGAGCGGTACGACGCGGGCCAGGACGAGCTCGGCGTGATGCGCGGCGAGGGACCGCCGATCGCCTGGTTCAAGGACCCGGCTGGGAACGTGCTGTCGATCCTCGAGGTGTGAGCCTCAGGTGCCCGGGATCGGGTCGTCGTACTTGCCGAGATGGCCCTCGTAGCGACGGCCGTCCCGGTACGGCCAGGCGTACGGGGTGCAGCCGTGCAGGCCCAGGGTCTGCTGCTGCATCACCGGCGCGGGCTGACCGGGACCGGGGCAGAGCTCGTGGGCCTCGCCCAGGCGGTGGCCGGTCTCGTGGTTCAGCATGTACTTGCGGTACTCCGTGAGCGAGGCGCCGTAGTTCGGTACGCCGTTCACCCAGCGCGCGATGTTCAGTACGACGCGCTCCCCGATCCGGCAGCTCGTGTAGTGGTCGTAGCCGCCGCCACACAGGATGTCCCTGGTCGCGGGCGTCACGAACATCAGCTTGAAGCCCGGGTCCTGACCGGGACCGACCTGCCGGAAGCGCCACTTCCCGCCGGCCGTCCAGCCCTGCGGGGCGCCGTACGTCTCGCGGACGAAGCGGGCGAGCTCGGTCCGGTCGATGCCCTTGATGCCGTTCTCGAGGTCGATCTCGAACGTGAGCAGGCGGCCCGCGGTCCCGATCGTCTCGGGGGCGCCGGGCAGGACCGAGTACGAGACGCTGCCCCGCTCCGGGTAGGTGATCGTCGGGCCGGCGGGCTTGGCCGGGGTCTGCGGGCTGCCCTTGCCGGGCTTGCCCTCCTCGGGAGCGCCGGTGGCGGGAGCGTCCGTTGCGGGGTCGTCGAGTGGCGCCGACACCGCGACGGGTGCGCGATCGGGCAGGTCGTGCCGCGCGAACGGGCTGGCCGGCAGCTCGAACAGCCCGACCACCACGAGAGCCGCGACGACACCCAGACCGGCGATCCTCACCTTGCGCATCTACTGGACTCCTCACCGCGCCCCAGGGGTGAGCGCGTCCTCACCTGTACTTGCCTGTTCAGGCGAAAACCCTTCTCCACCGCTGGGTGGACCGCGGAAATCCCCCTGCTGGATTTGGTACGGGCGTGTTAGTTTCGAGTGGAAACCGCACGGGCGTGTCAAATACTTGGGGAGTCAGCGATGAAGCGTTGGGTGACAGGAGTGGTGGCGGCCGCGGTGGCGACCGCGTCCACGCCGGCGATGGTCGCGTGGGGTGCCGGTACGACGACCGGCGCCGGCGGCGACCTGCGAGCGGGTCAGCGACTCGGGGGCCACGGCCTCATGGCCGACCTGCGCGCGGACGTGAACCGCGACGGGCTGGTGACGCGGGCGGACGAGGGTGGTGAGGACACCTGGTCGGCGCAGCGTGGGGCGATCTTTCTCGCGAACGTGGACGACGACGAGCGGCGGTGCACCGTCGATCCGGCCGAACTGGAGGACGCCGGGTCCGCGGTCGACAAGAAGCTTGCCGCGTGCAACGACTCGGCGGACGATCGGATCAACGGGCCGCGGGACCTCGAGGATCTCGCGCCGCTGGACATCCCCGCCGTACGCGGGCTCAGCCGGTCGGCGACCGGCCGGCTCGACGTCGTACCGGCGGACAAGGCGCGGATCTTCGCGAACGGTCGAGTAGCCAAGGACTTGTCGGCCGACCAGCTGCAACAGGGCGTGCGGCTCGGCCTCGAAGGACGCGACGTACTGCGCGACCGGACCAAGTGGGACGGGACGATCACGGTCACGCTGACCGTCACCGACCACGGCCGGACCGCGACGGACGTGGTGAAGCTCCGCGTCGCGCCGCTGATGCTCCAGAACGATCTGCAACGCGCCGAGACCGTGCTGGCCGGCAAGCCCAACAAGGGCGTCGGCTGGCCGGGCGAGGCGCCGTACCCGCCTGGCGTGCCGGGTGAGTTCGGTGCGTTCGCGAAGACGCTCGGCCAGGCGACGCGGTCGAGCGGCGCGAAACTCCAGTACGTGCAGGGCACGCCGGGCGGCTGGAAGGACATGTGGCTGCAGGACACGTTCGAGCCGGCCACCGCGAGCATGCCGACCGTCGGCGGTGCGCACACGATGCGCGTGCTGATCCGGTCGGGGAACGTGTGGGACTTCGGCACACCCGACGCGCCGCTGCCGACGCCGCGACCGGCTGGGCGACTGCTGTTCCGCGACCTGCGCGGCCCGGACGTCGGTGTCGTGCAGGAGCTCAGCCCGACCGCGTCGTCCAATGCCGATGACCTGCTCAACATGGGCGGCAACATCGAGGCGCTGCCGCCGTACGCCGGGTATCCGAACGGCCGAGTCCTGTACGGCGCGGGCGAGCGCAAGCCGGATCCCGGCTTCCTGGAGCTCGTGACCGGGCAGGGATTCCAGGATCCGCTGCGGATCGACACGTCCTGGCTGGCGGTCGGGCACGCGGACGAGACGACGCACGTCGTACGGGCCGACAACGCGCGGGGCTGGACGCTGGCTGTTGCGGATCCGCGGCTGGCGGAGAAGCTGCTCCGAGATGCTCAGCAGTCCGGAGCAGGGAACGCCAAGCTCTTTGCCGACACGAACTCACCACGCAAACCGACCGTCGACGAGATCCTTGCCGACAGCAAGCACTTGGCCGACAACCGGAAGGCCGCCGAGCACATCGACGAGCAACTGGCGATCCTGTTGAAGGCGACCGGGTTGCGATCGAACGAGTTGGTGCGACTGCCGGTGTTCTTCGAGGCGCACCCGGTGCTGCCGGGGCTGCGGGCGATGACGCCGGGCCTGGTGAACGCGCTGTCGCTGACCGATCGGCAGTTCGCGGCGCCGGATCCGCAGGGGCCGAAGGTGCGTGGGGTGGACGTCTTCAAGGCGACCGCGGAGAGCGCACTCCGGCGTACCGGCGTACGCGTGCACTGGGTCGACAACTTCTTCTGGTCGCATCTCGGCGGCGGTGAAGTCCACTGCGCGACCAACGCGCTGCGCGACACCCGCGCGAGCGACCGGTGGTGGTTGGATCGGGTGTGACCTCAATCAGTACGCCGGACGGGCGCACAGTCGGCTACAGCCTGTACGGCGATCCGGACGGCGTGCCGGTGGTCTTCCACGTCGGTACGCCGAGCACCCGGTGGCGGCGGCCGGACGTCGTACGGGCGACCGAGGAGAGCGGGATCCGGCTGCTGACGCTCGACCGGCCCGGGTACGGCGAGTCGACGCGGCTGGTCGGGCGGAGCGTGGGCGATGTGGCCGCTGACGTGCGGCTGCTCGCCGACGCGCAGGGGTGGGAGCGGTTCGCGGTCGCCGGTGGATCGGGTGGAGGGCCGCATGCGCTGGCTTGTGCGGCCCTGCTGCCGGAGCGGGTGACTCGGTGTGCGGTGGTGGGCGGCAACGCTCCCCCGCTGGTCGACGGACCGGAGCCGGCCGAGGACGACGTGGAAGACCCCCGCAGGGATCGCACGATGTGGTTGGCCGCGCACCGCGGCGAAGAGGCGCTGCGGCCCGGGATGGAGGAGACAGCGCGACAGATCATGGCGCTGATCGAGGCCGGCGGGCCGGAGATCCCACCCGCTCCGAACGAGCCTCCCGGTCCACCGGCTGTGGACGACCCGGAGGCGATGGCTCGGGTGCGGGCGACGTTCGTGGAGAGTCATGACGGATGGCTCGACGACAACCTGGCCTTTGCCCGGGACTGGGGATTCGAGCTCGGCGCCATCGCGGTGCCGGTGAGTCTGTGGTTCGGGTCGCTGAGCGAGCGGGATCGACGGCAGGCGGCTCACCTGGCGGCGGCGATCCCGTCGGCGGAGCGGATCGAGTACGTCGGCGGGCACGTGCAGAACGACGCGGAGTACCGGCGGATGCTGGCCTGGCTCAGCGCTTGATCAGCAGGCGCTGCGCCGGGTAGTGACTGGCGACGAAGCCCAGGGAACGGTAGAGGTCGTCGCCGTCCTGGGTGGCGTGGAGCTCGATCTGGCCGGCGGGGGTTTCGTCGCGGAACCAGTCGAGCAGGGCGATCACGCAAGCACGGGCGAGACCACGTCGGCGGAAGGCCGGCTCGGTGCTCACGTTGTAGAGGTGGCCCCGGACCAGGGAGAAGTCGGTGGGGCTCGGCGCGTGGGAGTTGAGGTGCCCGACGGCGCCGGCGACCACGCCGGCCGCGGGGTCGTCGACGACGAACGCGGCGAACGCCGAAGGCGCCGTGAGTTGCTCGGAGAAGTAGCGCAGGGCCACCGATCGCCACGGTGCGTTCTCGTCGCCGACGTCCATGCCCATCGCGTCGAGCATCAGTCCGCGCAGGTGGACGAGCGCTTCGGCGTCGTCGGGCTCGGCTCGGCGTACCTCGATCTCGGTCACGGGAAGATTCTGCCGAACTTTCCGGGCCCGGCCGGAATCGAACCAGTGGGCGCTGATCAGGGGCGGCGCTCACCGCCTGCCGCCGAGCACCGAGTGGAGCCATGTCCCCGAGCGCAACGAGAGCCCGCCGAGCCCGACCCCGGACCAGCCGTGCGCGACGCGCTTCGGGTGCGCTCGCGATCGCGGTCCTCGGCGTGCTGATCCCCGGTACGGCGTACCTCGCAGCCGGGCGCAAGCGCCTCGGCGCGGTGATCACGACGCTGAGCGTCCTGCTGTACGGCGCCGCGGCGTACGTCGTACTGCTCCGCCGTGACGACGTGATCCAGTGGGCCCTCGACCCGAACGTGCTGACCGGGATGATCGCCGGACTCGGCGTGGTCGGGCTGTTCCTGGTCGTCGTGCTCGTGACGTCGTACAAGATGCTGCGGCCGCTGCAGACCGGCGTACTGGCTCGGCTCGGCGGCGCGCTCGTGGTCGGGCTGGTCTGCTTCTCGATCGCGTCCGGCTCGGCGCTCGGCGCGCAGAACCTGGTCGCCCAGCGCAGCCTGGTGACCAAGGTGTTCGCGGGCGAGAAGTCGAAGAGCGCGACCGTGCCGAAGATCAACCAGAAGGACCCGTGGGCCACGCTGCCGCGGATCAACCTGCTGCTGCTCGGCGCGGACGACGGCGAGGGCCGGCAGGGTGCGCGGGCGGACACGGTGATGGTGGCCAGCATCGACACCCACACCGGCGAGACGTCGCTGATCTCGATGACCCGCAACTTCATGCGGATGCCGTTCCCGAAGGACCACCCGCTGCACAAGGTGTTCCCGACCGGCTACTGGGATCCCTCCGATCCCGAGCCGGAGCAGCCGGAGTACTACCTGGACGCGATGTACCGCAACATCCCGCCGAAGTACAAGGACCTGCTCGGCGAGACCGACAACCCCGGCGCCGACGTACTCAAGCTGTCGATCGGCGAGGCGCTCGGGCTGAAGCTGCACTACTACGCGCAGATCAACCTGGCCGGGTTCGAGCAGATGGTGACCGCGCTCGGCGGGATCACCGTGAACATCAACTACCCGGTTCCCGTCGGCGGCAACGACGACAAGCACATCCCGCCCGGCCGCTACCTCCAGCCCGGACCGGACCGGAAGCTGAACGGGTTCGACGCGCTCTGGTTCGCGCGCGGCCGGTACAAGGTGCCCGGCGCGGACCTGGCGCGGCAGGCCCGGCAACGCTGCACGATCAAGGCGATCGTCGAACGCGCGACACCGCAGAACGTGCTGACCCACTACAAGGAGATCGCGGCGGCCGGCGAGCAACTGATCCAGACCGACATCCCACAGACCCTGCTCGGCGACCTCGCCGGGCTCGGCACGAAGGTGAAGTCGGCGAAGATCCGCAACATCGACCTGGACAAGAAGAAGAACTTCCCGACCGGGCGGAACCCCAACTACGCCGGGATGCGCGCGATCGTGAAGAAGGCGTTGTCCGGTACGCCGGCTACCACTCCCCCGACGACGAGGCCGCCGACGAAGCCGGCCGGCAAGCCCACGACCACCAAGCCGTCCACGTCCCCGGACACAGGCGATCTGTCCGACTCCTGCGCGTACCACCCGACGAACTAGGGACGGCAAGTGTGTCCGGTGACAAGGGCGGTCAGCCGAGCAACACGTGATGCTGCCTGGGAATCGCTGGTGCCCGCCGCTGCTTGTCGAGGTATCAAAGACCCGAGCCAGGCGGTGGCGGGAACCTCCATCAAGACGTCACGCGAGTGGTTTTCTGATCTCGTTGGCCCAGCCATGCGCACCCACCGTGAGACGAACGTCGAGCGTGGGGCTGGGAGCGGAAGCTCCTCGACCCCGGGGTTGGGGTGCACCTGCCGGAAGTCGTGGTTCCGACCGGCCCTTGCCGCGGGACGGAACGTCAGGCGTAGTAGTTGATGCACGGCTGAGAGCGGCAGCTCCTTTCCGGGGTCGGGGCACACCGGCCGATCGTCGTGCGCCCCCACGCACCCTCGCCGTGGGATGGAACGTCAAGCGCGGTGGTTGGTGCACGGCTGGGAGCGGCGGCTCCTTTCCCGGGGTCGGGGTGCGCCGGCCGATCGTCGTGGTTCCGACCAGCCCTCGCCGCCGGATGGAACGTCAGGCGTAGTAGTTGATGCACGGCTGGAAGCGGCAGCTCCTTTCCCGGGGTCGGGGTGCACCGGCCGATCGCCGTCCACCGCCCAACCACTTCCACCGCCGGATGGAACGTCAAGCGCAGTAGCTGGTGCACGGCTGGAAGCGGCAGCTCCTTTCCCAGGGTCGGGGTATGCCGGCCGATCGTCGTGCGTCCCACGCACCCCCGCCGTGGGATGGAACGTCGGGCGCAGTAGCTGGTGCACGGCTGGAAGCGGAAGCTCCTTGCTCTTCGGAGGGGGGAGAATGGGTGTGTGGTGAAGATGGCGGACGTCGCGCGGCGGGCCCGGGTGTCGGTGACGACGGTTTCGCATGTGCTGAACGACACCCGGTTCGTGGCGCCCGAGACGCGCGAGGCGGTGCTGACGGCGGTCCGGGAGACCGGCTACGTGCCGAACACCGTGGCCCGGTCGTTGGTGATGTCGAAGACCGACACGATCGGGCTCGCGCTGTCCTCGATCTCGAACCCGTACTTCGGCGAGCTGGCCCACCACCTGCAGGCCGAGGCGGAACGGCGCGGTTACTCGATCCTGATCGCGGACACCCACGACGACCCCGAGCGCGAGCTCCAGGTGGTTCGTGACCTGCACGAACGGCGGGCCGACGGGATCATCATCGCGGTCTCCGCGCGGCCGGACGCGACGCTCGACTACCTGCGGCTGCGCAACGTTCCCGTCGTACTGGTGGATCGGATGATCGGGTCCGGGCTGGACGAGGTCGGGACGGAGAACATCGAGGCGACGGCCCAGCTGGTCGAGCACCTCACCGGGCTCGGGCACACGCGGATCGGCATCGTGGCCGGCCTGCCCGGCGTCGCGACGTCCGAGGAACGGATCGTCGGGTACCAGCTCGGGCTGGAGCGGGCCGGGCTTGCGTACGACGCGGAGCTGCGGACCGACGGCGCCTCGGACGCCGTACCGGCGCAGGGCGCGACCGCGCGGCTGCTCGCGCTGGCCGATCCGCCGACCGCGCTGATCGTCGCGAACAACCAGATGACGATCGGCGCGATGCGAGCGCTGCGCCAGGCCGGGGTGTCGGTGCCCGGGGACATGGCGCTGGTGGCGTTCGACGACTTCGACTGGGCCGACCTGTTCGAGCCGCGGCTGACGACGATCGCGCAGCCGCACGCCGAACTCGCGACGCGCGCGCTGGAGCTGATCACGTCACGGATCGCCGAGCCGGAACTGCCGGCGCGCACGATCCGGGTCGAGCCGAAGCTGGTGCACCGCAACTCGTGCGGCTGTCAGACCAGCTGAACCTGATGCTTCAGCTCGGGCGTCATGAAGCGCAGCAGCTCCAGACCCTCGGCCTCGACGGCTTTGCGGTCGGCTGAGGTCAGTACGACGTCGTTGCCGCCGGTGTCGTCGAGCAGTTCGATCGCCAGGGTCGCGGTGTCGTCGGTGAGTTCGACCTTCCACATTCCACGGACGAAGCCGTCGACGAGCAGCGTGGCGGCGATGTAGTCGCCGTCGCAGACGCGGACCCGCTGCTCGTTCGTCATCATTCGGGAGCGGTCGTGGTAGCCGACGATCAGGTTGTCGAACTCGGGCAGGAAGCGGATCGGCGCGGGTGTCTGCGGATCGGGGCGCGGCGCGGTCGGTAGGTCGAAGAGCTCGATCCCGCGGTCGGTGCGGAAGGTCAGCAGGTCTGGTCGGAGGGAGTCGATGACGTCGCCCAGTCGGCTCAGTCCGGACCAGGCGTGGATGTCGCGCAGGGTTGCTGGGCCGAAGGCGGCCAGGAAGGTCAGGATCAGAGCTGCGGGATCCTGCTTGCCTGCTGGTACGCCGAGCCAGTCCTCGGCGAGGGCGAAGGGGGTCTGGCCGCGTTTGCGTCCCCATAGGCCGTCGGGCGGTGGGTGCACTACCGGGGCGAGGTACTGGAAGGACCAGCCGAGGTCTGATGCTTGGTGGTTCGGCCAGTGCTCCTGGAGTTTCTTGCCTAGTTGCGATCGGGTCAGTGTGATGCCGCGCAGCGCGGTCGTTCCCTTGGCTGCCAGGTCTTCGGGGTCGATGCCTTCTGTGCGGCGTCCCCAGATGGTGCGTTGGACTCGCGTGAGGACGGGATCCAGCACTGGGCGGAAGGTCTGGAAGTCGGCGGCTGTGACCAGGTGTTGGGTGCAGCGCATCAGGCAGGAACGGACGACCTGCTTGGTGTGGAGGAGGTTGGCCAGGTCGTCGGGTTTGAAGTTGGTGAGGCGGGCCCAGAGGCCGATGTACGGGTCCTTGGAGGTCTGGGCGTTGAGGCCGGCCAGGGCGTGGACTGCTTCGAGGGCCGGGACTTGGTGGCGGGTGAGCAGGAGTTGGCGGGCGAGGGTGGCGCGGTTGAGGGCTCGCCGGGTCAGGACCTCGTCGCTCATGGGAACAGCATCGCGCGTGGGGTGGGTCAGGCGTAGCGGACGCCGAGGCCGCCGTCGACGGTCCAGTTGGCGCCGGTGACGAAGGCGGCGGCGGTGGAGGCGAGGAAGCAGACGACCTCGGCGACGTTCTCCGGCGTACCGATGCGGCCCAGCGGGTGGACCGACAGGGCCGTGTCGCGGGCGCCGGGGATGGTGTCGAAGAACTCCTCGAGCAGGTCGGTGGCGATGAAGCCGGGGCTGACCGCGTTCACCCGGACGTCGTGCGGGGCGACGTCGAGGGCGAGGCTGCGGGTCATCCCGACCAGGCCGGACTTCGCGGCGGCGTACGGGAACATGCCGGCGGTGGTCAGGTTGGAGTGGATCGAGGCGATGTTGACGATCGCGCCGTGCCGGTGCGCGATCATCGCCGGCAGCACCTGGCGGGCCATCAGCCAGGCGCCCTTGAGGTCGACGTCGAAGACGCTGTCCCACTCCTCGACCGTCATCGCGGTCGCGTCGGCGTACGCGTTCTTGCCGGCGTTGTTGACCAGGACGGTGACGGCGCCGAGCTTGCCGGTGAGGTCGTCGACCGACGTACGGACCGAGCTCTCATTGGTGATGTCGCCGACGACCGCGGCGACCTTCGCGCCGGTGGCGGCGAGCTCCTCGGTGGTCGCGGCGAGCTCGTCGGGGAGGATGTCTAGCAGGCCGACGGCGGCGTCCTCCTCGGCGGCCTTGAGGGCGATCGCCCGCCCGATCCCCCGGGCCGCTCCGGTCACCAGTACGACCTCGCCGGTCAGACGTCCAGCCACTCCAGCCTCCTCCATCGGTGTAGAGGCAGCCTATGTGGAGTCGGTGATCGGTGGGAGATGAAGCTCGCGCCTGTGGACAAACGTCAGGTTCGGTAGATGCCGGCCTTGGCTGCTGCGGCGGCGTCGGTGGCCCAGCGGTCCGCGTCTTCCTGGGTCATCGGTTGTCTGCGGAGGACGAGTTGATGGAAGAGGGGGGAGGTGGCGGCCATGAGGACTCGGTTGGGGTCGGTGTCCTTTGGAATCTCCTTGCGGGTGATGGCGCGGGTGATGACTGCGGCGCTGCGGTGGTAGCGGTCGTCCCAGAAGCGGGTGAGCGCGGCTGCGGCGGCCGGAGCGCGGAAGGCTGCTGCGATCACGGCGCTGGTGGGCGACGTGCTGGCGAAGGAGGTGTGGAGTTCCCTGTTGAGGGCGATCAGGTCTGTGGTGAGGGAGCCGGTGTCGGTGGGGGTCCAGGTGTCGTCCTGGCCGGCTTCGAGGAGGTCGACGAGCAAGCCGTCGACGGTCTTCCAGCGGCGGTAGATCGTGGTGCGGTGGACGCCTGACCGGGCGGCGACGCCGTCGACGGTGAGGCCGTCGTAGCCGTGTTCGGCGAGTTCATGCTCGACGGCGGCCAGGACGTCCGCACGCACGCGGGCGCTTCGGCCCCCGGGACGGCGTGCGGCCGGACCTCCGGCTTCGCCCGGCTCATCGGGCTTGTCGGAGAAGGGGGTTGCGTCGGCGGCCTCGACCATGGTTTCATCTTAACGCAACATTCGTCGCCTTTAGGAGTAGCGCGTGATCCTCTGACCCGCCGATGTTCCGGTGGCCCGCACCCGGCCCACCGTGCGA
This sequence comes from Kribbella sp. cmx-5-2, assembly GCA_049998015.1. Classification (GTDB taxonomy): domain Bacteria; phylum Actinomycetota; class Actinomycetes; order Propionibacteriales; family Kribbellaceae; genus Kribbella. Next base: position 79,546 of record JAEBEC010000003.1, on the reverse strand, counting down.
ACCCGCGCGTCAGGAGGACCCGTATGTCTACGCAGCTTTCCGTGCACCACCTCACCAAGTCCTACGACCACCGGCTCGTGCTCGACCAGGTCGACTGCGCGTTCCCGCCGGGACGGATCAGCGGGCTGATCGGTGAGAATGGCTCCGGCAAGTCCACGCTGCTCCGGCTGCTCGCGGGCGTCGAGGCGCCCGACGACGGATCGGTCACACTGGTCGCCGACGGCGGATTCGGCTTCCTCGCGCAGGAGAATCCGTTGCCGTTGCACCTCGACGTCGCGGCGGTCGCGGATCACGCGTTGGCCGACCTGCGGGCGCTCGAGGCCCGGCTGCGCGAGCTCGAGGGATTGCTTGCTGAGGGCAACGTTGCCGCACTCACCGAGTACGGCGAGGTGCAGCAGGCGTTCGAAGCGCGTGAGGGGTACGACGCCGACGCGCGCCTGGCGAAGGCGATGCACGGTCTCGGGTTGTCCGACCTGCCGGGCGAACGCCTGTTGGCCGAGCTGTCCGGGGGCGAGCTCGCGCGGTTGCACTTGGCCGCCGTACTAGCTGCTTCGCCGGAGGTGTTGCTGCTCGACGAGCCGACGAACCATCTGGACCTGTCGGGGAGCGTGTGGTTGGAAGACCATCTGCGAGGCCGTGCCGGTACGACGGTGGTGGTGTCGCACGACCGGGCGTTCCTGGATCGGGTCGCGTCGACGTTGTTCGAGGTGGACGGCGATACGCACCGGATCACGCGATACGGGAACGGGTACGGCGGATACCTGACCGAGAAGTCGGCCGAACGGGCTCGGGCCGAGCAGACGCGCCAGGTCTGGGAGGACGACGTCGCGGAGATGAGGGCGACCGTGCGGACGACCGCGGACCGGGTGGCGTACGGGCGACCGATGAAGGACAACAACAAGGTCGCGTACGACCGCGCGACCGGCCGGGTGAACGAGGCGGAGCGGAGCAAGATCCGCAACGCCAAGGAACGGCTGCGGCGGTTGGAGGCGGATCCGCCGCCGGTGCCTGCGAAGCCGTTGCGGTTCGCGGTATCGCTGCGGACGGCGGATGAGTCAGCCGCCGGCAACAGGGACACGGCGGGTGGCGCGTTGCTGAGCGCTGAGGGGGTCGCCGTTGACGGGCGCTTGCGGCCTGTGTCGCTGGAGGTTCCGGCGGGTGGGCGGTTGCTGATCACCGGGGCGAACGGCGCCGGCAAGTCGACGTTGCTCGACGTACTGGCTGGGCAGTTGACGCCGGATCGCGGAGTGGTCGAGCGGCGTGGGCGGCTCGGGTATCTGGCTCAGGAAGTCGTCGAGGCGCGGCCCGAGGAGTCGTTGCGGAAGGCGCTTGCGCGGCATCGGGGTGCTGGTGGGTTGGGACTGTTTCGACAGGACCAGCTGCAGACCAAGGTCGGCGCGTTGTCGACCGGGCAGCGGCGGCGGCTCGCGCTCGCGCGGCTGCTGACGTCGCAATACGACGGGATGTTGCTCGACGAGCCGACGAACCACTTGTCGCTGGTGCTCGTGGAGGAGCTGGAGGCAGCGCTCGACGACTATCCCGGTGCCCTTGTCGTGGTCACGCACGACCGTCGCTTCATCTCCCGATGGCGCGGCGACATTCACACGATCGAGGAGGAATCCCTTGTCAGTCAGTGAGTTCGCGGTAGGTCAGGGCGCGTACGGCGTGACGTTGCGCGGTGCGGAGGTGTGGACGACGTTGGTGCACGCCGGTGTGGTCGTGCGGTTGGTCGGTGATCAGGTCGAGCGGGTGGACCTCGGCGCGGCGGAGAGTCGGCCGAGTGTGATGGTGACGGGGCCGGACGGGTCGGTGTGGTTCACGCGGTCGGGTGACAACAGCATTGGGCGGATCAGTGATGGGGTTGCTTCGGTGGTGGCGGTTGGTGGTTCGCCGTACGGGGTGTGTGTTGGACCGGACGATGCTGTGTGGTTCACGGTGATGGATGCGGATCTGATCGGTCGGGTGGGAGCCGACGGGGTGGTGACCGAGTTCCCGATCGGGACGGCGGGCGCGTTTCCGGCGTTCATCACGAGTGGTGGTGGGGACTTGTGGTTTACGTTGAACGCCGGGAACGCGATCGGGCGGATGACGATGGACGGGGTCGTGACGACCTACCCGCTGCCGACGGACGCGGCCGGGCCGGTGGGGATCAGTGGTGGGCCTGACGGCGTGTGGTTCGTGGAGATCCTGGCGGGGCAGATCGGGCGGATCGACGCCGACGGGGCGATCACCGAGGTGCCGTTGCCGGATCGGGACGCCAAGCCGCACGCGGTAGTGGCGACGGCCGACGGTGGGTGCTGGGTGACGTTGTGGGGCTCGGATTCCGTCGTACGGCTGGATGCGGACGGCGTCGTCCGGGAAACCGTTGCTCTGGGCGACGGTTCCGAGCCGCACGGGCTGGCGGTGGCGCCGGACGGGTCGGTGTGGGTCGCGCTGGAACGGGGTTCTCTTGCTCACATTCAGCCTCAGGAGTGAGGTGATTCACCCGTTGGAGGGAGGTGCTCCGCGGCGCTGAAGAGGAGTGTGGAGACGTGACCACACTGGTGGCGGTGCGGACCCATCCCCGGCTGCGGGATGTGCTTCTGGTCGGGCGGCCGGCGTTCTGGATCGTGTCGGTCGTGCCGTACTACGTGGGGATCCTGCTGGCCACGCACCGACTGGTTCCGCCGGTCGACGCCTGGCCGCGGCTCCTGCTCGGCGCGGTCGTGATGGGCCCGCTGCTCTGGCTGGCGGTGCTCGCGATCAACGACGCGTACGACCTTCCCGGCGACCTGCTCAACCCGCGTAAGTCCAAGTCCCCGCTGCTCGACGGGCGGGTGACGGTCGACGAGGCGAAGAAGCTCGCCGCGCTGGCCGGCGTTGTTTCGTTGGTGATCGCGGCCTTTGTCGGGTGGGTGTTCGCGGCCGGTGTGTTGTTCGCGCTGCTGCTTGGCTGGGCGTACAGCGCTCCCCCGCTGCGGTTGAAGACGCGCGCGGGCTTCGACGTCGGGTCGAACTCGCTGGCCCTGGGCGCCTTCGGCCCGCTCGCGGGGTGGGCCGCGGTCACGCCGGATCTCGGCGACTTTCCCTGGGTGATGGCCTTGCAGGGCACGCTTGCGGCGATCGGGCTCTACCTCCCGACGACGCTTGCTGACCTGCCTGCCGACCGCGCGGCGGGGTACCAGACGATCGCTGTGCGGTTGGGTGCTCGGACGACGTACCGGATCGGTTATGGCGCGTGGATCGCGGCGGCGACGCTGTCCGTCGTACTGGCGGCGCTCGATCACGTGATTCCGCGCGGCATGCTGGCGCTGGAGGTCGTGATGGTGCCGGTGCTGGTGGTCGCCTACCGCCGGTTGATCGGACCGGGGCAGACGTTCCGGGAGGTCGTCGTGCTGGCGAGCCTGTTTTTGTTGCCTTGTGGGACGTTCGCGCTCACTTACACGGGCGTCCTCACGTTCTGAGCTCCCAGCCCGTTCGATGGGTATGGACTGGATCGAAGAGCTCAACGACGTCGGCTGTGTACTGACCCCGCCATTGCTGACGCCTGAGCAGTGCCGCGAGATCAGCAACTGGTACGCCGAGGTCGAGCGCTTCCGCGCGACGATCGACATGGCCCGCTACCGCTTCGGCTCCGGGCAGTACCGGTACTTCGCCTATCCCCTGCCCGAACCACTCGCCGAACTGCGGGCGTCGTTCTACGCGCAACTGCTGCCGATCGCCCGCGACTGGGCCGACAAGCTCGGCAAGGCGGCGCCGTGGCCCGACTCGTTCGACGCGTGGCTCGACGACTGCCACCGCGCTGGGCAGGAGCGGCCGACGCCGATCCTGCTCAGGTACCAGGCGGGCGACTGGAACGCGTTGCACCGCGACCTGTACGGCGACCTGGTGTTCCCGCTGCAGGTGGTGATCGGGCTGGACCGGCCGGCCGTGGACTACGAGGGCGGCGAGTTCCTGCTGGTGGAGCAGCGGCCTCGCGCTCAGTCGCGCGCGACGGTGACGTCGTTGCCGCAGGGGCGGGGGCTGATCTTCACGACTCGTGACCGACCGGTGCGGTCGACCCGTGGCTGGTCGGCGGCGCCGGTGCGGCACGGGGTGAGCACAGTGCGGTCAGGGCTTAGGCACACGCTTGGGTTGGTCCTACACGATGCCGTCTGATGCGAAGTGCTCGGTGATCCGGGCGTGCATCGGGCGGCGGGTGAGGGCTGCCTGGAGTTCGGCGAGGTAGGTCTCGAGGGGGACGGAGAGTTCCTGGTCGAGGGCGGTCATCGCGGTGGTGGTCGCCTTCCACTCGGCTTCGATGAGCGGGAGGAGGGCCGCGGTGCGAGCGGTGAGGTGGACGACGCGCTGGCGGGCGTCGGCCGGGCCGGGGTGCTGGGTGGCGAAGCCTGCCTTGGTGAGCTGGGCGACGGTCTGGCTGGCGGCCGAGTGGGTGACGCCGACGGCGTCGGCCAGGGCGCGGACCGACAAGGGGCCTTGGGCAACCAAGGTGCGGACGATCGGCGAGAAGCGCGGGCGGTAGTCGGCCAGGTCGAGATCGCGGTAGAGCTGGGCGACGTCCCCGTCGAGCTGTTCGAGCAGGTGCCGCAGTTGGGTGCCGATCGCTCCGTCCATGCGTAGAGTCTAACAGCGCTGTTACAGTTGCGGGATGACGGAGCACGGGATGCTGGATGTGGGTGACGGGCATCGGGTCTACTGGGAGGTCCGCGGCAATCCCGACGGGAAGCCGGCGGTGGTCGTGCACGGTGGGCCGGGGTCGGGAGCCGGGGCCTTCTGGCTGGACTACTTCGATCTCGCGCAGTACAAGGTCGTGCTGTTCGACCAGCGGAACTGCGGACGCAGTACGCCGGACGCAGGCGACGACGAGGTCGATCTCAGCGCCAACACGACTCAGCACCTGATCGCGGACATGGAGTTGCTGCGGCAGCGGCTCGGGATCGAGCGGTGGTTGGTGCTCGGGGCCTCGTGGGGTGCGACGTTGGGGCTGGCGTACGCCGAGGCGCATCCGGCGGCCGTGTCGGAGATCGTGCTGTTCAGCGTCACCAACACGACGCGGCGCGAGGTCGAATGGTTGACCCGGGAGATGGGACGGGTGTTTCCCGAGCAGTGGCGGCGCTTTCGCGACGGCGTACCGGAAGGCGAGCGGGACGGGAATCTGGCGGCGGCGTACAGCCAGTTGCTGCACGATCCCGATCCGGCGGTGCGGGATCGGGCCGCGCGGGACTGGTGCGACTGGGAGGACACGCACGTCGCGACCCACGGCGCGGGGATCCAGCCGAGCAAGCGGTACGAGGATCCCCGCTTCCGGTTGCGGTTCGCGCGGCTGGTCTCGCACTACTGGGGCAACGCGGGCTTCCTGGAGGAAGGCGTGCTGGCCCGGGAGGCGGGCAAGCTGGCCGGGATTCCCGGCGTACTGATCGTCGGGCGGCTCGACTTCAGCAGCCCGGTCGAGACCGCGTGGAACATGACGCAGGGCTGGCCGGACGCGGAGCTCGAGATCGTCGAGGACGCCGGGCACGGCGCCGGTGCCGGCGTCGGTGAGCTGGTGAAACGGTCGGTGGCCCGCTTCGCGGACCGCTGATCGTCCACTGTTGTTCGCTCACGTTTGGTTCTCGGTGGGCGACCGTGGGTGATCATTGGGGAGTACCTCAACCCGCCCCTTGAGGAGTGCTCTCGTGAAGCGTCTTGCTGCCCTGGTGGTTGTTGCTGCCACCGCCTTGTCCTGGTCGCCCGCTGCTCAGGCCGCGCCGCGCGTTGACGACTCGATCGCCGGAGTGACCGGGGTCGGCGTCCACAACGCGTACGTGCAGGCGACCTTCCCGTGGATGGTCGACGCGCTCGAGTCCGGTGCGTCGATGCTGGAGATCGACGTCTGGCAGAACTTCCTCGGCTCACGGGCCTACTGGGTCGGGCACGACCCGGTCGGCAACGTGAACAACTGCTCGTCGGCGACGACGTTCGCCGGGCTGCGGTCCGGGTCGCGCAACCAGAGCCTGCAGACCTGCCTGCGGAACCTGCGGCTCTGGCACGACCAGAACCCGAACCACGCGCCGGTCGTGCTCAAGCTGGAGCTGAAGAACGGCTTCGACGGGCGGGCTGGTTTCGGACCGGCTCAGTTCGACACGTTGCTGACGAACGCGCTCGGTTCCGGCGCGATCCTGCACCCGGCCGAGGTGAAGGGGTCGGCGGCGTCGCTCGACGCCGCCGTACGGGCTGGTGGTTGGCCGAGTCGGGAGAGCCTGCGCGGGAAGTTCGTCGTACTGGTGGAGACGGGGGCCTTCGAGGCGGGCAACCCGTTCGACAACTACGACACGGATCTCGAGTACGCCGACCACCTGATCAGCCTGAACGCGGCCGGGAAGCTGGCGAGCGCGACGATGTTCACGACGATCAACGGGGCGTCGGCGTCGGATCCGCGCGTCGGTGAGCGTGGGGGCGCTCGAGCGCCTTGGTACGTGACCTTCGACGGGAACGCGAGCAGTTGGTACGCCGGGTCGACGGCGTTCTACACGAGGAACAACTACCTGGTCGTGATGGTCGACGCGCACGCCGTCGCGCCGGCGATCGACGGGCGCAACCCGACTGTGCAGCAGGCGACGGACAAGGTGCAGCAGCTCGCCGGGCACGGGGCGACGATCGTGTCGAGCGACTGGACTGATCCGCAGATCGTGTCGATCACGACGCCTCGAGGCTGATCCCCCGTTGCCCTGATCCCCACCGCCCCGGGGATCAGGGCAACTACTGGGGGGAAAGGGGAGGGAGCCGGCGCCTCCGATGGCCGGGGCTGAGGGCCCAAGTCGGAGTCGGGGTTAGTCCAGCGTGCGCTTCTGGGGGTACGGCGTTCGGCCTTGGGCCAGTTCGTCGACGTACCGGGTGATCCACTTGGTGCGGGTTTCTGGACGCTTGGCGGTGTGCAGCCGGTACAAGATGGAGAACTTGTTCTGCTGCGTGAGGATCTCGAACATCGCCTCGGCCCGCGGCGATGCGGCCAAGGCCTCGGCGAGGTCTGGTGGGACCTCGCGAGTGGTTGCTTCGCCGTACGCCGCGTCCCAGCGGCCGTCGGACTTGGCTCGGTCGACTTCGGCGACGCCGGCCGGGCGCATGCGGCCCTCCTTGTGCAGGCGCTTGATGATGCCGACATTGCGCAGCGACCAGTTGCTCCGGGCGCGCCTCGGCGTGTAGCGCTGCTTGAAGGTGCCGGCGTCGCGCGTGACGCGCTGGCCGTCGATCCAGCCGTGGCACAACGCTTCCTCCAGCGCCTCGTCGTACTTGAGGCTCGTCGGATCGGTCGTGCCCTTCTTCGCCAGGACGAGCCAGATGCCGTCCGAGTTCTCGTGCTCGGCCGTGAGCCAGTCGTGCCACGCGGCGGCGTCGGCGAAGATGTGCTCAGGCGTCGTCATGAGGCTGCCGCCGTGTAGCGGGCGGCGAGCGTGGCAGCAGCGGCCTTCAGCTCCGGCGGCCCGACGAACTCGAGATCGCACTCGAACATCCCGAAGTTGGCAGCCAGTCCGGTCCACGACCACCCCGGCAGGATGAGCCGGCAGGAGGTCGGCGTGATCTCCTCGACCACGGAGTCGCGGCCGGACCAGCGGGCGATCTCGGAGGCCTTGGCCTGCAGGATCGCCTCGCCTCGGCACGGCCACTCGTTGCGGCCGGCGAAGCGCGACGAGATGTACGTCGCGACGTCCGGCTCGGGGAGTTCACGCGGGGTGAAGCGCGGACCCGTCGGCGTCTTCGGCTGCATGCGGTCGACGCGGAACGTCCGCCAGTCCTTCCGGTCCAGGTCCCAGCCGACCAGGTACCAGCGGCCGCCCCACGTCACCAGGTGGTGCGGCTCGACCTTGCGCGGCGGCACCCACTCCTCGTCCGAGGCGCCCGGCGCCGCGTAGTCGAACCGCAGCACCTCGCGCGCGCGGACCGCCGTACCGATCGCTATCAGGTGTTCCGAGTCGACCTTGGTCCGCTTCGAGTCGGCCCAGCGGTCGACCGTCGTCACCTGCAGCGCGTCGACGCGCTGCCGCAGCCGGGCCGGCATCACCTGGCGGACCGTCGCAAGCGCACGCAACGCGCCCTCCTCGATCCCGGTCACGGTGGTCGTCGCCGTCTGCAGCGCGACCGCGACGGCGATCGCCTGGTCGTCGTCGAACAGCAGCGGCGGCAGGTCGGCCCCGGCGTCCAGCCGGTAGCCGCCGTCCGGCCCCTTGCTCGCGCGGACCGGGTAGCCCAGGTCGCGCAACCGGTCGACGTCGCGGCGGACTGTGCGCGGGCTCACCTCCAGCCGTTCGGCGAGCAGCGCACCCGGCCAGTCGCGGCGGGCCTGCAGGAGGGACAGCAGCGCGAGGAGTCGTGCGGAGGTCTCGGACATGAGATCAGATTGCCAGAAGTAGCGGCCAGGATCTGTCCGCTTCCGGGCTCAGTCGAACAGGCCGCGTCCCAGCCAGTCGTCGGCGTCCCGGACGCCGGGCAGCGCGAAGAAGTAGCCGCCACCGAACGGCGAGACGTAGTCGACGAGTGGTTCGTCGATCAGCAGGGTCTGGACGGCGACGAACTGCCGGTCGAGGTCGGCGTTGAAGCAGATGAAGATCATCCCCACGTCGAGCTGGCCGTTCGGCTCGATCCCGGCGCTGTAGTTGAAGGCGCGGCGCAGCATCCGCCGGTCGTCGGCCTTGCCGTCGTGCGGGTTGGCGAGGCGGGTGTGGGCGGTCAGCGGCACGGTGTTCCCGTGCGCGTCCCGGAAGTAGCTGGGGAGCTGGAACTCCTCCTGGCCGGCGACCCGCTCCCCCGGCCGCCCGGACAGCGGTGCGCCGGTGTCGCGGTCCCGGCCGAAGATCCGTTGCTGCTCGTTGATCGAGATCCGGTCCCAGAACTCCACGAACATCCGGATCAGCCGGACCACGTGGTACGAACCGCCGCTCACCCAGTCCGGTTCGTCGCCGCCCGGCTTCGTCCACACCAGCTGATCGACGAGTTCGGGACGGTCGAGGAACTCGTGGTTCGCCGTACCGTCCTTGAAGCCGAACAGGTTGCGCGGCGTCCCGGTCGGTCGCGGCGGACTGCTGAAGCCCTCCTGCTGCCACAGCACCTGCAGGTCGGCCCGGGTCGCGCGCATCAGCAGGCGCAGCGCGTGCAGCACGGTGTCCCGGTGATCGGCGCAGATCTGCAGCAGCAGGTCACCGTCGCACCGGTCGGGGTCGAGCGCGTCGTTCGGGAACTCGTCCATCACGCGCAGCCGTGCCGGCTTGACGTCGGCGAGGCCGAACCTGTCGTCGAACAGGCCGGCGCCGACGCTGACCGTGACGGTGAGACCGTCGGGCACCGGGCCCGGGCCGAGCACGCCGTTCTCGTACGGCGTCGACACGAGACCGTCGTGGCTGCCGCGTCCGGCGGGTGCGTCAGCACCGGCCACCAGGTAGCGGATGGTCTCGGTCAGCGTCCGGAACATCCGCCGCAGCGCCGTCCGATCGGGCGCGGTCACGAGGAACGCGACGACGATCGCCGCCGGCTGCGCGGGGTCGAGGATGCCGGCCTGGTGGGTTCCCTCGAACGGCCGGTACGTCGCGGGCTCACTCATGGGTGATCGGGCCTCGCTCGCGGGTGGCGTTGCGCGGGTCGACGATCGCCGCGGTGTGGGCGAGCAGCTCGACGCTGTGCTGCACGGCCGCGTTGACCGCCGCCCGCTCCCGCACCGAGAGCGCCGCCAGGCCGACCCAGCCGTCGCCGTGGTGGTGGCTGCGGACCAGCTGCTGGGTACGCCGGAGCTGCTCGTCGGTCTCGTCCAGGTACGGGTTCTGCTCGCGAAGGATCGGGCGCAGCGGCTCCAGCGCCTGCCAGACGCCGGTCAGGTTAGCGTCCACGGTCGCCAACTCGGTCTGACTTCCCGCGTCGCCGATCCCGTTCAGGTCCCACTGCAGGGTGTCCTCGAGGATCTCGTGCGCCCGGCGGCCGATGTCGATCGGCGTGATCGCGTTCGGCAGCGCCAGTTCCTCGGCGAGCTGACCGATCGCCGCGAGCAGCGCGTCGGCGTACGGCGTGATCGTCGCCGTCGGCCGGTCGCGCCACAGCATCGCCTCGATCTTGCGGAAGCCCGCGAAGTCCGCGTCCGCGAGGCGGTCGCCGGTGCGGCCGGGCGGTGGGTCGGCGTTGATCTCGTCGCCGGTCTCGTCGTACGCGCGGTAGGCGCCGCCGAGCGTCTCGTAGGTGACGTGGGCGGTCAGCCAGTCGCGCTTGGACCGGGCCACATCGCCTGCGTGCAAGGCGTTCCGGAGCTGCTCGACCTGCTCGGTGAGCGCGGGCAGCTGCGCGGTGATCCAGGCGACGTAGGAGTTGATCGGGACGCGCAGGTCCAGCCCCGTCACCGGGACGATGCCGTGCACGGCGTACGGCAGCGGATCGCCGGTGACGACGACCGGCCGGCTGTACTTGATCGTGTAGTCGGTGATGCAGACCCAGCGGTACGTCCCGGGCGGCACCGACGCCGTGACCGCCCGGCTGACGCCGCGGCCGAAGTGCTCGACCTCGAGGTAGATCCGCCCGGTCGCGGGATCCTCCAGGTAGACCTCCGCGCCGGCGCCCTCGTCGTTGACGAAGACGAAGTCGTAGCGGCCGGCCGGACCACCCAGCCAGTCGTCGATGCCGTACGGCGAGCCGACCACCAGCTCCACGGGCCGGTACGACGGCAGCACCGCCGAGGCCGTCTCGCTGCTCACCGGACCGACCCTGGAGGCCGGTGGTGAACGCCTTCGACGGTGTTGCTGACGCATCGGTGAACAGCGGTTTACCGGCGAGCTCGGTGCGCCTCGACGGGGTTCCAGACTTTCCGGAACGTTCATGACCTGGTGACTGCTTTTCCCGGATCGTCGGTTGTTGACTTTTCAGGCGTCCATCCACGAAAGGCTAGGTAGTACACCCATGTCTGAACACGATTCCGCATCCCCGGAGCGCGCCCGGATCAGCCGCCGGCGGCTGATCCAGTCCGCGGGAGCGGCCGGCGCCGCGGCGGCCGCCGGCGGGCTGTCGAGCGTTCCGGCCCAGGCCGCCCCGGCCTCGGCCACAGCGGCCACGGCGGCCGGGAGCACGTCCGGCGCGCAGTCGGCGCGGCACGGCAAGCGGACCGGCACGATCAAGGACCTGAAGCACATCGTCATCGTGATGCAGGAGAACCGGTCGTTCGACCACTACTACGGCACGCTCGACCTGGCCGGCGCCCGCGGCTTCGCCGACAAGCAGGTGCTGACCTGGCAGAACGGCCAGACGATCTACTACGACCCGAACAGCCGGGCCGAGGGTTACCTGCTGCCGTACCACGCGGACAGCCTCAGGTACAACGCGCAGAACACCAGCGCGCGCAACCGGTACTTCAAGGAAGCCGACGTGCCGTGGCACCACGCGATCGCCAAGGCCTACACGATCGGCGACCACTACTTCTGCTCGCTGGACACCAGCACCAGCCCGAACCGCATCATGATGTGGGCCGGGACCAACGACGCGGCCGGCACGCAGGGCGGCCCGGTGGTCAACAACGGCGGCGACTACAAGTACGCCTACAAGTTCAAGACCTACCCGGAGACGCTGCAGGAGGCCGGTGTCAGCTGGCAGATCTACGTCAACAACGACACCGACGACGACTTCCTCGGTGACTACACCGACAACACCGTTCGGTCGTTCGCGGCGTTCGACCCGAAGAACGCGACGCCGGAGAACACGATGCCCCGCAAGGGCCTGCTGGCCCGCGGCAACGTCGTACATGCCCACACCACGCAGCCGGGCGGGATCAAGAACGACCCCTCGAACGTCGACTACGTGCTCGGCGACTTCATCGCCGACTGCGAGTCCGGTGACCTGCCCGAGGTGTCCTGGGTGGTCGCGCCGGCGGCCTGGACCGAGCACCCGACGTACGCCCCGAACCACGGCGCGGTCTACCTCGACCGGGTGGTCCAGGCGGTGCACGACAACCCCGAACTGTGGGAGTCGACGCTGATCATCCTGAACTACGACGAGCCCGACCACGCGAACCGGATCGGCGAGGGCGGCTTCTTCGACCACGTCGTGCCGCCGATCCCCGAGGTCGGCACCGCCGGGGAGCGCGCCCCCGGGATCAAGCCCGGCTTCGGCGGCCGGGTGCCGTTCGTGCTGATCTCGCCGTGGACCCGGGGCGGCTACGTCAACTCCGAGGTCTTCGACCACACCTCCACGATCCAGCTGATCGAGGAGTGGACCAAGAGCCTCGGCCGGCCGGCGCTGTGCACCAACATCAACGAGTGGCGGCGGGGCATCTCCGGCAACCTGCTCTCGGCGATCAACTTCGGCCGCTACGACCCGTCGTTCCCGAAGCTGCCCAAGCCGGCCGACCTGCTCAAGTCGGTCTCCGACGACGCCGCGCTGCCGCCGGTCCCGCAGCCGGCCGTCGGCGCGCAGGTGATGCCGACACAGAAGGTCACCGGCAAGGCGCGGCGGAGCGCGCTGTCGTTCCAGCCCACCGGCGTGCTGGTCGAGAACCACACGACCGGGACCGCGACGGCGACCTTCGAGGTCGAGGGCGGCCCGCACGGCAAGGCGGTCAGCCTGATCGGGCTGGCCGACAAGTACGTGCCCGCGCTGGCCGGCGCCGAGCCGCTCGGCATCGGCCAGGACGCACTGCCGCTCACGGCCAGCACCCGCCGGTCGGCGTCGTACACCTGGGACACCAAGGCGACGGGCGGCAAGTACGCGTTCACGTTCCACGGGCCCGATCACTTCGTCCGGTCCTTCGCCGGCACCGTGGTCCCCGCGGGCGACCGCACCTCGGCGCAGCCGCGGGTCGACGTACAGGTCGTCAAGGGTCAGACGCGGCCGGACGGCCGTCGGTCGAAGGACGCGGCCGTCGACTTCACCCTGTACGCCGACGGCCGCCAGGCGGTCACCTTCACGCTGACGCCGAACGACTACGCCGGCCGCCCGCGGACGATCTCGGTCGCCGCCGGCAAGCACACCGTGGTCAGCTGGCCGACCGAGGACGGGTACTACGACGTGGTCGTCACCGCGCAGCAGTCGCCCGACTTCACCCAGCGCTACGCCGGGCGCGCGGCGGAGCTGTGATCGTTTCCTGAACAGCGCGAGGTGCCCGCGATCCGCGGGCATCTCGTGCAGGTACCGGCCAGAATCTGTCCTCTTCTCCTGGAAGTGTCGTCCGCAAGCCACCGGACGAAGGAGACAGACCGTGATCAGCACCCGAGAACTCACCAAGGACTTCGTGGTGAGTCGTACCGAGACCGTGCACGCGGTCCGCGGCATCAGCCTGGACGTCGAACCGGGCGAGCTCGTCGCGGTCCTCGGCCCGAACGGCGCCGGCAAGACCACCACGCTGCGGATGCTCACCACGTTGATCGCCCCGACCTCGGGCACCGCTCACGTTGCCGGGTACGACGTGACGACCCACCCGTCGCAGGTCCGCCGGCAGATCGGGTACGTCGGGCAGGGCAACGGCGCCGGCCACCAGCACCGCGTCGGCGACGAGCTCAACGGCCAGGGCGTCATCTACGGCCTGGACCGCCGGTCGGCGAAGCGCCGGACCGAGGAACTGCTCGACGGCCTGGAACTGCGCGAGCTCGCTCAGCGCAAGGTGTCCGAGCTGTCCGGTGGTCAGCGGCGCCGGCTCGACGTCGCGATGGGTCTGGTGCACGCGCCCGGGCTGCTGTTCCTGGACGAGCCGTCGACCGGTCTCGACCCGCAGAACCGCGCGAACCTGTGGGACCACATCCTGCGGATGCGCGATCAGTACGCGATGACGATCGTGCTGACGACGCACTACCTGGACGAGGCGGACTCGATGGCCGAGCGGGTGGTCGTGGTCGACCACGGCGAGGTGATCGCGGATGACACCGCCGAGGCACTGAAGACGCGGCTGGCCGGCGATCGGCTCGCGCTGACCGTTGCTCCTGGCAACCAAGCTCGGATCCGTGAGCTGGCCGAGAAGCTGCCCGGCGCGCGCGAGTTCGAGACCGCGGGCGACCAGGTCAGCCTGCGGGTGACCGACGGACCCGCCGCCCTGCCGATCCTGCTCGGCGCGGCGCAGCAGCACGGCGTACCGGTCGCTGCTGCTCAGGTGCATCGCCCGACGCTCGACGACGTGTTCCTCAATCTCACCGGTCGCAGCCTGCGCGACGCGAACGGAAAGGCCGCCTGATGACTGTGCTGACTGCTTCCACTGTTGCCGCACCCGCTGCCCGGGTGCAGGACCGCAACCTGTTCCGCGACATCCGGATCGTGATGGTCCGCGAACTCAAACCGGTGCTGCGGGATCCGTTCTCGCTGCTGTTCGGGATGATCCAGCCGCTGATCTTCCTCGCCCTGTTCGGGCCGCTGCTGGCCGGCTCGATGGGCGGCACGCTGGACGGCGGCGTCTGGCAGTGGTTCGTGCCCGCGATCCTGGTGATGACCACGCTGTTCGGTACGTCGGCCACGGGGTCGAACCTGCTGTTCGAGTTCCAGACCGGCGCGCACGAACGGATGCTGGTCACGCCGCTCAGCCGGTCGTCGCTGCTGATCGGCCGGGCTTTGAAGGAAATGGTGCCCCTGTTCGGCCAGGCGATCATCGTGATCGCGGTGATGGTCCCGTTCGGCTTCGACCTGCATGTGGACGGAGCTGTGGTCGGGCTGCTGCTGCTCGGTGCCTTCGGCATCGGACTCGGCTCGTTCAGCTACGCGCTGGCGATCGCCGTCCGCAAGCAGGACTGGATGTTCTGGGTGGTGCAGCAGACGTTCCTCTTCCCGCTGATGATCCTGTCCGGCATGCTGCTCCCACTGGAAACCGGCCCGGAGTGGATGCGGGTGGCGTCGAAGTTCAACCCCCTGTCGTATCTGGTCGAGGCGGAGCGGACTTTGTTCGCTGGGGACGTGTGGTCCTCGGCGGTGCTGTGGGGCTTCGTGGCGGCAATCGTCACCGGGGCTCTCGGGCTGACGGTGGGGATCCGCACGATGCTTCGGTCTGCTGACTGACGCTCCGTCGACGGTCAGTGCAGCGCGGTCAGTTCGTCGAGGGCGCGATGGCCGCGCTGGACCACCCCTGGAACGACATCGTGGTGCCCGTGACGGATGGGCCATTCGAGCTGTACGAGGATCTGTGTCGCTGCGAGGACCACCGCCCCGTCCCAGCCGACCAGGTCGAGAATTCTCGTCCGCAGTCGCCTTCGGACACCGTCCAGCTGCGGATCCTCGAAGGTGTGCCACTGGAGGGTATTGAGATCAGTCGCCCGCGTGCCGCAACCGGCGTTCCCGATGTCCACGACCGCCACCACCACTCCGTCACGGACCAGGACGTTGTCGGGCTTGAAGTCGGCGTGGACCATGTCAGGTGCCTCTCGTGGTGGTGGAACGTCACCACACAGACGCCGCACGCGCTCGACCAGGACCGACACCACGGAGGAATAGTTCGAGAGTTCGGCGACAGCCCTCGACAGACTCGGAGCCAGATCTTGACCGAACTCGTGACCGGCCGCGAGCCGCCAGGCGTACGACCAGTGGTCGTAGGGCTCGGAGGCCTGGCCGGCCTGGAGTTCGTTGATCTCCATCAACTGCTCGACGACGGACGGGGTCAGCTCTGGCGCGGGCGCCGCGTCGACGAAGTCCATCAGGTGCCAGACATGAGTGGCTGTGGCCCCCACCCCGAGGCAGGCCGGGGTGGGGTAGCCGCGGCTCCGCATGTGCTCAATGATTCTCTGGGCTCGTAACACCTCGTCCAGCTGGTCGGGGTTGACCCGGGGCCATGCTTTGAGCACCGCATCCGGCCTTCCGGCCAGTTGGATGCGCAAGGCACCCACATCGAAGCCTCCGGGCAGGCGACTGCGAAGTGTGGCCTCTGTCCCGACCACCCTGGCGATGTCGTCCAGTACCTCCGCCGGCAGCTCCACGTTCGCCACCTAACCAGACCCTGCTGTTTTTCTCTGGTCTTTTTCTTCAGCGCAGGTGGGCGGCGGTCACCTTGTTGAGATGGATCAGGACGTCGTACGACGCTGCCAGCGCGACGGGCGAGTCGGGCCAGGGGTAGGCCGTGCCGATGTCTCGGGTGGGGCGCTCCTGGGTCAGCCAGGTCTTGGTGCTGCGGGGCAGGGTTCGGAGGTCGACGTAGTAGTCGCGGTAGGCGACCTTGTCGAGGGTGTGTTCGTTGTTGCCGGCTGCGGCGGGGGCGATCGTGAACTTGCGGATCGTGCCCGCCGCGTCGTTGACGTCGCGGGCGTTGAACGAGCCGTGGTCGAAGCTCAGGCCGATCGGCACGTACCGCCGGCCGAGCTGCTCGCGGAGGAACTCGCCCTGGATCTTCGGGTACTCGGCCGGCATCGACGAGGTCAGTGCGATGTGACCGTTGTGCGCGCCGAGGACGACCTTGGCGCCGGTGTGCTTGGTCCACCAGACCGTGTTCGCGGCCATCACCTCGTCGCGGAACAGCATTGCCGACGGCAGTACCTTCGGGTCCGCGATGTCGTACGAGACGAACTTCGCGACCTGCCAGGCGGCGCGGGCGTGTTGCGCGGCCCAGGTCTGCGCCTCGGTCTTCGGCAGGGACTCGACCGCGGCCAGCGCCTGGCGGGTCGCCGCCTCGGTCTTCTGCCGCTCGGCGAGCGGCTTGGCGACCAACTCGGTGAGGAAGTCGGCGGCGTTCGCGTTCGACCGGATTCCGGCGTACGCGCTGATGATCTCGGGAACGAGCGCCGGGCGGACCTTGCCGACGTACGACGTGACCAGGTCGAGCGTCGCGGGCGAGATGTAGCCGAGGTCGTCGCCGACGAAGTGCAACTTCCGAGCGTGGGTCTGGTTGTAGGACCGCATCCACTCGATCAGGTCGAGGTACTCCTCGGCGTTCCAGAACTCGTACGAGCCCTGGAACTCCTTCTGCATGATCGCGCGCGGGTCGCCGACGCCGTGGACGACGTACTGGTCGAGCGCGACGCCGGTGCTCCAGCTCGCCTCCAGCGCGAAGGTGGTGAACCCGCGCTGCTCGACGAGCGCCCGGAAGACGCGGTGCTTGATCGTGAAGAACTCGCTGGAGTTGTGCGTCGCCTCGCCGATGCCGACGACCTGCGCGTCGCCGACCATGCGGATCAGCGGCTTCAGGTCGTACAACTGGCCGGTGGCCTTGGTGGAGAGCAACGGGTACGCCGCGCGGTTGAGCGCGGGCACGGGGTTCTGAGTGACTGCGCTGACCGCGCTGTGCGGCGGCGCCACCACGGCAGTTGCCGCGGGCAACGCGGCGGTGCTGAGCAGGGCGGCAGCCGTCACGGCGGCGGCAACACGGCTGTTTCGCTTCATCGGAGGTCCTCCGGGAGAGTTGGAATCGAGTGGTTCCAACCCTTCCGCCTCCGGCGCCGCGCCCCCATCCCGTCCACGCCCGGATCGAGGGTGGTGCAGGCTCTACCTCTGCAGTTTGTTCAACGTGTCGCGGAGGCCGGTTTCGGCTTCGTCGCCGAGTTTCTTGAAGGGGGCCTTGAGGAAGGGCTCGGAGAGGCGGGCAAGGCCCTTGAGGGTGAAGTCGGCGCGGTAGGTGACCGTGGTGCGGTCGCCGTCGGCGTGGAAGGTCATCGTGTCGACGGCGGTGATGGTCTTGTTCTGGCCGCGGACCTGGAAGAGGCGGTTCGGGTCGAGCTGCTGGACGACGTACTCGAGCTCGGTCTGCTTGCCGTTGAAGGTCGAGATGTTCTGGTACGTCGTACCAGGCCCGCCGTCGCCGGAGATCCGGGTCGTGCGGACCGTGCCGGGATCCCACTCGGTCGTGGTCTCGAAGTCGGTCAGGTAGCCGAAGACGACCTCGACCGGCCGGTCCACGGTGACGGAACGCTCGACGGTGATCACCTCACCCACGCTAGTGGGCGCACAAGTTTCGCAGAAGTTGGCACGTCAGCACCTACCAAGTACCGGGCATCGATCGGGGCCGGCCGGTACTTGAGAAGCTGTCGGCCCGCGAGTCTCTTCAGCCTGCCGTGTTCGCGAGGATGGCCGGGACGGCGATGGGCCAGCTCGGTTCGGGGAGTTCGTGGCCGGCGCCGGGGAGGAGGACGAGGTGGGCGCCGGGGATTTCGCGGGCCAGCGCCTCGCCGTGGGCGGGTGGGAAGAGGGGGTCCTCGGTGCCGTGGAGGACGAGGACGGGGACCTTGACCTCGCCGAGGCGGGGGCGGGACGGCGGGGTGTCGTCGTCGGGGAGGACCCAGTGGTTGGTGACGGCCGACGCGAGGTTGGTGGTGCGGGCGATCATCGCGCGGAGGAGTTCGCGGCGGGCGGGTTCGTCGTACGGGAGCGTTCCGGCGTACAGCTTCTCGTCGGTGACCAGCTGGTCGAGCGCGGCCTCGGTGTCGGTCCAGTCGGTCGGCGGGGCCTCGCTGCTGAAGCTCTCGCGGATCCGGTCGGCCGGCGGGGGCAGGTCGTCGCCGAGCGGGCTGGTCGACGCGAGCGTCAGGCTGCGGACCCGGTCGGGGAAGTCGAGGCCGATCTGCAGAGCGATCGCGCCGCCCATCGACAGGCCGACCAGGTGCGCCCGGTCGATGCCGAGCGCGTCCAGGATGCCGACCGGGTCCTTGAACAGATCAGGACCCTCGTACGCCGGTTCGCCCGGCGGGGAACTGGCCGAGCGGCCGGTGTCGCGGTGGTCGTAACGGATCACGTACCGCGGCCCGGCCGCCAGCTGCTCGCAGAACGGGGTCTCCCAGTAGTCCATCGAGGCGGCCGCGCCGTGGATCAGCAGCACCGGCGGATCGGCCGGGTCGCCGAAGGTCTCGACGCAGAGCTCGACACCGTTCACGGGCAACAGCTGCTCGGTCATCCGGACTCCCCTACTCGGCCCTGATCAGCGCGAGACCGAAGGCGACGACGCTGAGCGCCCCGGCGACGGCTCGCAGGTTGTTCGCAGGGTTCCACTTGGCCAGGTACGACGTCCAGTCGGTCGTTCCGGCGGCGAGTCCGTCGTTCAGCGGGATGTTGATCGCGAAGCTGATCACGATGACGCCGACCAGGTAGAGCGCCGAGCCGGCCACGATCCAGCCCTTGCCCGGGGTGTCCCGGACCAGGGCCAGGACCGGGAGGGCCAGGCAGATCAGCGCCGTACCGCAGAAGACCAGCAGGAACAGCGGGTTCTGGATCCGCACGTTGATCAGGTTCATCGCGGCGGCCCCCTGGCCGGCCGGGAGACGTTGCAGGGAGCTCATCACCGAGGTCCCGAAGGCGAAGAACAGTCCGCCCATCAGGGCACTGCCGACCAGGCCGGCGAGCGTCAGGATCTTGGTCATGCGTTCCACACCCCCGTCGCCGCGACCTCGCGGGCCCAGTCGGAGAAGTCGCGCGGGGCGCGACCGAGGAGCTGCCGGACGCTGTCGTCGGAGACGTACTCCGACCGGTGGTGCCGGATCACCGCGAACAGGTCGCGGACCGACTCGGCGTCCTCGCGGTCCAGGCCGATGCCGACCAGTTCCTCGACGTGCTGCTCGGGCTCGAGGTCGACGTACCGGATGTCCCGCCCGGTCGCGGCGGACAGCTCGGCCGTGACCTCGGCCATCGTCAGCACGCGCGGGCCGGACAGCGTGTAGTGCTGACCACTGTGCGAGTCGTCCAGGATCACGGTCGCCATCACGTCGCCGACGTCGTTGGTGTCGATCCACGCCTCGCCGCCGGTGCCGGCCGAGACCCGCACCTGGCCCGCCAGCACGTAGTCGAGCAGGAAGTCCTCGCTGAACCCCTGCATGAACCACGCCGGCCGGACGATCGTCCACTCGGCGCCGCTCTCCTTGACCGCGTTCTCCAGTTCGACGCTGCTCTCGTAGACGGCGAACTCACGCTCCGGGCTGCCGACGCCGCGGCCGGACAGCAGCACCACCCGGCGGAGGCCTTCGGCGGCCGCCTGCTTGACGAAGCGGCCGGCCTGGGTGAGTCCGGTCGGGCCGACCGGAGGTGCCAGGTACGCCGTGTCGATGCCGGCGGCGGCGCCGGTCCACGTGTCTTCGTCGTACCAGTCGAAGCGCTGCTCGCTGGACCGTGAGGCCAGCCGGACCGGGACGTCGCGCTGCTCGAGACGCTCGACCACGCGTCGGCCGCTCTTGCCCATACCACTCAGGATCAGAATCGGTGTCGTTGTCATGGGTCTATTTCAGCGGCCGCGAGTGAGACAAACCATGGTTGTCCGGCGCATTTAGATGTCTCAGAGTCTCAGCTATGGTGGTCGGCATGGACGTTCTCGACGATCTGCTGGCCGGCACCCGGGCGCGTGGCGGGGTCTTCAACCTGACCGTGCTCGACCCGCCGTGGGGGCTGCACATCGTCGACGAGGCGCCGCTCGCGCTCGCGACGCTCGTGCGGGGGTCGGCGTGGATCATGCGCGACGGGATCGATCCGGTGCGGATGAACGAGGGCGACGTCGCGGTGCTCTGCGGACCCGAGCCGTACGTCGTGGCGGACACGCCGCAGACCGAGGCGCAGTTGCGGATCCATCCCGGCGGGATCTGCGAACCGTTGCCTGGGGCACCTATCGACTACAGCGCGCGGCTCGGGGTGCGGACCTACGGCGGGCGGCCCGAGGGTGAGGCGATGGTTGTCAGCGGCACCTACCAGCTGGAGGGTGACGTCAGCCGGCGGCTGTTGACCGCGTTGCCGCCGGTGCTCGTCGTACCGGCCGGGGATGTGACCGGGCCGGTGATGGAGATGGTGCTAGGCGAGATCCAGCGCGATGAGCCCGGGCAGCAGAGCGTGCTGGATCGGTGGCTTGATCTGGCGTTGATCACGACGTTGCGGGCCTGGTTCGCGCGGCCCGAGTCGCATGCTCCTGGGTGGTATCAGGCGCAGGCGGATCCTGTTGTGGGGTTGGCGTTGCGGTTGCTGCACGAGGATCCGGCGCATCCGTGGTCGGTCGTGGAGCTGGCCGATCGGACGGGAGTTTCGCGGGCGAGTCTCGCGCGGCGCTTCACCGCGCTGGTGGGCGAAGCGCCGATGGCGTATCTGACCGGCTGGCGGATCACGCTGGCCGCTGATCTGCTGCGGGAGACGAACCAGACGGTCGAGTCGATTGCCCGCCGGGTGGGTTATGCGAACGCGTTCGCGCTGTCGGTCGCGTTCAAACGACTGCGCGGAACGAACCCGACCGCCCACCGGCGGGCTTCGACTGCTGCCTAGGCGGTGGTGGTGTCGATGAAGCTCAGGGCCTGGGGCCAGGCGAGCTGGTAGGCGTCGGCGTTGACCGGCTTGTCGTGGCGGTCGCGGTTGGTGAAGCCGTGGTCGGCGCCGGGGTGGAAGAGGGCGATGGTGGCGCCGGTTTGGCGGGACTGGAGCGAGGTCTGCAGGGCTTCGAAGTCGGCGACCGGTACGGCCGCGTCGGCGCCGGGGTAGCTGACGAGGACGGGCGCGGTGATCGCTGCCGCGTCGGCGATCGCGTCGTGGGTCTGGTTCGGGCGGAGCTCGGACGGGACGGTGGGGTGGAACGCGGTGACGTTGGCCAGGCGGTGGTCGCGGGCGCCGAGCAGGATCGCGAAGCGGCCACCGAGACACCAGCCGGCGACGCCGGCCTTTGCGGCGCCGAGTTCGCCGAGCAGGTGGTCCAGGAGCTGGGTCTGCTCGGCGAGGGCGGCGTCGTCGTCCATCTGCAGGAGGATCTCGTGGAGCTCGTCGACGGTGGAGTTGTCGGTACTGCGGCCGTGGAACGGGTCCCAGGTCAGCGCGGTGATCCCGCGGGCGCCGAGCTCGTCGGCCCAGTCGCGGAGCTGCGCGCCGATGCCGGTGATCATCGGGAGCAGCAGCATCCCGGGACCGTTGGCGCGGCCGGTGGCGAGGTAGGCGGTCAAGCTTCCGACGGAGACGTATTCACCCATGGGCCGCACCGTACTAGCCGCGGTGGGCCGCCAGCATGCGGAGGCCGGCGGCGTTGACCATGACCAGGATGATCGCGGCGAAGACGACCAGCGCGACCTCGGCCGGGAGTAGGGCGATGCCCAGGCCGATGGCCAGGACGGGGAGCGCGAGGCCGGCGTACGCGATGAGGAAGAGGGCTGCGAGGACCTCTCCGCGGGAGCCGGCGTCGGCCAAGCCTGCGGCGGTGGCGACTGCGGCTCGGAAGACGAGGCCTACGCCGGCGCCGGCGATGATGCCGCCGATGACGAACAGCGCGAGGCTCGGGATCAGGCCACCCGCGGCGATTCCGACGAGGCCGACCGACATGAAGGCCAGGCCCAGCTGCAACTGGCGGGTGCGGGTGAGCCGGACGAAGACGACCTGGCTGGCGGCGCCGGCGATGAAGACCGCGAAGGTCACCACTCCGGCGAGCAGGCGCGACGTGTGGTGCAGCGTCCCCGCGAGGAACGTCGGGGCGAGCGAGGTGAACAGCCCGAAGATCGCGAACGCCGCGAAGGCGCCGGCGGCCGTCGCGAAGAACAGCGGCTTGGCGGCCGCGGGCAGTGCGACCCGCTGCGGCCGGTACGCCGGACGCGTCTCGCGCCGTTCGACGGTCTCCGGCACCAGCGCGATGCCGACGGCGCTGATCACGAGCAGCACCAGGAACACCTCGTACGGGCGCTCGAGCGGGCTGCCGACGTACTGGGCGAGCAGGCCGCCGATCAGCGGGCCGAAGGCGAGACCACCCAGGTTGACCATGCTGGAGATCAGCGCGGACCGGCTCGGGTCCTCCTCCGGGCGGGCGATCTTGCGCAGCTCGGACAGGTGCGCCGTCGCGGTCGCGGTCAGGATGCCGACGCCGACACCGGACACGAACCGCGCGATCAGCAGTCCGGGGACCTCGGGCCAGAACAGGAAGATCAGCGCGGCCACGACCTCGGCCAGTACGGCGAGCAGCGCGACCCGGCGCCGGCCGAGCCAGTCGCTGACGTGGCCGGCCAGGTACAGGCTGGCCATCACACCGACGGCGTACGCGGCGAAGATCACCGTGATCAGGAACGTCGGGAAGCCGTCGCGCTGCTGGTAGATCGCGTAGAGCGGCGTCGGAACCGTGGAGAACGCCATCGTGGTGAGGAAGGCGGCGGCAATCGTCCAGAAGCCCGGACCGTGGGAGAAGCGGACTCGCGTGCCGACGGCGTCGACTGCCCGTGGTCCGGTCAAAGTTGTCATGTCCTCAGAGTGCGCCCGTTGATCTATCGAATCAAACGACAATTCTTTCACTCTCTTATCGCCTCAGACGATAATTGCTGCTGTGGACTCGAAACAGCTGGAGTACTTCGTCGCCGTCGCCGAGGAACTGAGCTTCACCCGCGCGGCCCAGCGGCTGTTCACCGTCCAGTCCACGGTGTCCGCGGCGATCCGCGGTCTGGAGAGCGATCTGAAGACGACGCTCTTCGACCGCTCGACCCGGCGGGTGAGCCTGTCCCCCGCCGGGCAGGCCCTGCTGCCGGAGGCGAAGGCCGCGCTCGAGGCCCTCGACCGAGCGCGAGCCGTCGTGGAGGAGGCGTCGACCGGGCTGCGCGGCAGCGTGCGGATCGGCACGCTGACCCGGCTCGGGCTGGTCGACCTCGCCGGGCTGCTCAGCGCGTTCTATCAGCGGTATCCCCTGGTCGACGTCCAGGTGACGACTTCCCCGACCGGTTCGACCGGTTTGGCTGACGACGTACGCCGGGGACGCCTCGACGTCGCGCTGGTCGGAGCCAACCGGTCCGACCTGGTCGGGCTGGAGCCGCGCGAGCTGGCGACCGTCGGGTTCGTCGTGATGGTGCCGACTACGCATCGACTGGCGTCGCGTACCGGCGTACGGCTGGAGGATCTGAGCGGAGAACGGTTCGTCGACCTGCTGCCCGGGTTCGGGAACCGGACCAACGTCGACCGGGCGTTCGACGCGGCCGGGATGCCGCGGCGGGTGCAGGTCGAAGTGCCCGATCTGACCACCGTGCCGGAGTACGTGCGGGCGGGGCTCGGCGTTGCCGTCGTACCGGATCTGGGGCCGGAGCACCCCGGCATCACTCGGCTGCGCCTGACCGGGATCGAGCTGACCTGGACCCTGTCGGCGATCACGTTGAGTGGTCGTCCACTGAGCCGCGCGGTGGCGGCGCTGCTCGATCTGATGGCGGACGGTGTTCGGCCCGGCGGAGCGCACTACTAGCGGAATGCCGGCAGACCTGTGGGTGTTGTGGTCTACAGCTTTTGGTGATGTATCACCGACAAGACACCCAACCCCTGGGGGCCTTTGCAAAGGATCGTCCGGCACGTTCCTGCCGGCGAAGGAAGGAAGTGCGTGATGGCAACTGTCTCGTTCAAGGGCGCGACCCGGGTCTACCCCGGCAACGACACCCCGTCGGTCAACCAGCTGGACCTCGACATCGAGGACGGCGAGTTCATGGTGCTGGTCGGTCCCTCCGGCTCGGGCAAGTCGACCGCGCTGCGGATGCTGGCCGGTCTGGAAGAGGTGAACGAGGGCGCGATCTACATCGGCGACCG
The DNA here is from genome assembly GCA_049998015.1 of Kribbella sp. cmx-5-2. GTDB lineage: Bacteria > Actinomycetota > Actinomycetes > Propionibacteriales > Kribbellaceae > Kribbella. The sequence continues at coordinate 55,189 of JAEBEC010000003.1, read as the reverse complement.
CGACGTCACCAACAGCCCGCCGAAGGAACGCGACATCGCGATGGTGTTCCAGAACTACGCGCTCTACCCCCACATGTCGGTGGCCGACAACATGGGCTTCGCGCTGAAGATGCAGGGCATCCACAAGGACGACCGCGCCAAGCGCGTCCAGGAAGCGGCCAAGCTGCTCGGCCTCGAGGAGTACCTCGACCGCAAGCCGAAGGCGCTCTCGGGTGGTCAGCGGCAGCGCGTCGCGATGGGCCGCGCGATCGTGCGGAACCCGCAGGTCTTCCTGATGGACGAGCCGCTGTCGAACCTCGACGCCAAGCTGCGCGTGCAGACCCGCACGCAGATCGCCGAGCTGCAGCACCGGCTGGGCGTCACCACGGTCTACGTCACGCACGACCAGATCGAGGCCATGACGATGGGCGACCGCGTCGCCGTCCTCAAGGACGGTCTGCTCCAGCAGGTCGACACCCCGCTGAACCTGTACGACAAGCCGAAGAACCTCTTCGTCGCGGGCTTCATGGGCTCGCCGGCGATGAACCTGATCGAGGCGGAGATCGTCGACGGCGGCGCGAAGATCGGCGACTTCGTGGTCCCGATCGAGCGCGACCTGCTGGCCAAGGCCGGTGACGACAAGACGCTGACGCTCGGCATCCGGCCGGAGTCGTTCCACATCGCCGACGAGGGTCTGCCGGTCCGCGTCTCGGTGATCGAGGAGCTCGGCTCGGACGCGTACATGTACGGCAACGCGGAGCACACCACGACCCAGCAGCACATCATCGCCCGGGTCGGCACGCGGACGCGGGCCGAGACGGGGTCGCTGGTCCACCTCGCGCCGGAGCCCGGCAAACTGCACCTGTTCTCCAACACCACCGAGGAGCGGCTCAGCGCCTGACTCCTCCCTCCAGCCCGCAGTACGGCCTTACGGCTCGACACGTACTGCGCCACTCGACCCCGGAGCGGTTCGCCGCCCGGGGTCGTGGTGGTTCTGGCTAGGGTTTGTGGATGGCGCACCAGTGGACGGCCGAGTACGAGGGCCTGATGAAGCTCCCCTCCGGACTGGTCGTGCGAGGACGTGGACTCCGCAACCCGGCACCGACGGGGTTGATCCCGACGTTCGGGGTGTACCTGCTGGGCAAGGAACCGCCGCCGGTCCGTTGGGAGAGCCGGTGGGTTCGCTGGCCCGACTTCCGGTTGCCCAGTGATCGGAGCGCCGCACGTGCCACTTTCGAGGAGGCGCTCGAGCGTCTCCGCGCCGAGGAGCGGGTCGAGTTCGCGTGTGGAGGTGGGCGCGGACGGACCGGTACGGCGCTGGCCTGCCTCGCGATTCTTGACGGAGTGCCGGCTTCCCAGGCCGTCACCTACGTGCGCGCCAACTACAGCTCGCACGCGGTCGAGACGCCCTGGCAGAAGCGTTACGTACGGCGCTTCTCGGCGTGAAGCGAGCCCAGCAGCGCGAGTGAGTCGGCGTCCGGGCTGCCGGCGGCCGCCGTACCGACCAGGAGGAACTGGCCGGGCGCGTGCTGGACGTCGAAGGTCTGGTACGTCAGCGTGATCCGGCCCAGTGCCGGGTGGTCGAAGGTCTTGGACTTGCTACCGAGGCTGCTGACGCCGTGCTCGTTCCAGAGCTGCGCGAACTCGTTGCTGGAGGCAAGCAGCTCGTCGACGACGGCGCGGACGGTCAGGTCCTGGGCGCTGGCGAGGCGGAGCGCCTCGACGGAATCCCGGGCGACCTTCGGCCAGTCGGCGAACAGCTCGCGGGCGGCCGGGTCGTGGAACAGCGTGTGCAGCATGTTCCTGCGATCGACGAGCGAAGCGAGCAGGGCCTCGGCCAGGTCGTTGGAGGCGAGGACCTCGAGCCGGCGGTTGATGATGTAGGCCACCGCCGTCGGGAACGCGTCCATCAGTTGCCGGAGCGCGGGGTCGACCTCGCTCGCGCCCTCGGTTGGCGTCGGCAACAAACCGGCCAGCCGGTACGCGTGCAGGCGGGCGTCGTCGGCGAACTGGAGCGCGCGGGCGATCGCGTCGATCATCTGACCGGACGGGCTGCGCTCGCGACCCTGCTCGAGGCGGGTGTAGTAGTCGACACTCACGCCCGCGAGAGCGGCGACCTCTTCGCGGCGGAGACCGGCGACTCGTCGTACGCCGTACGACGGCAGCCCGACGTCCGCGGGCTCGACCTGCGACCGCCGTACGCGGAGGAACTCGCCCAGGTCGTTGGTCACCCCGTAATTCTATTGACCGCTTCCCCGCCGGTGACCTTGGCTGGGCCCGTGACGATCGAGCGCACCAATCCCCCGGCCCTGCACCCGACCCCCGGCTACCACCACGTGACGACCGTCGAGGCGTCCCGCCTGGTCTTCCTCGCGGGCCAATGCCCTCTCGACCCCGCCGGCGACCTGGCCGCCGAGGACCTGAAAGGCCAGACCGCCCAGGTCATCAGCAACATCCTCACCGCCCTGGAGTCCGCCGGCGCGACCCCCGAGGACGTCGTCCGTACGGTCATCTACGTCGCCAGCCAGGACCGCGCCGACCTAGGCGCCGTGTGGACCCTGCTCAACGACTCCCCGTTGGCGCCCGCCTTCAGCACCGCCAGCACTCTCCTCGGCGTCGCCCAGCTCGGTTTCACCGGACAGCTCGTCGAGATCGACGTGACCGCGGCGCTGTGATCCCACCCGCCGAGGTCGTCGAGTACGACGCCCGCTGGCCGCTGTGGTTCGCCGAGCTCCGAGCTGAACTCGAGCCGCTGCTCGCCGACGTACCCCACAAGATCGAACACGTCGGGAGCACGGCGGTGCCGGGGCTGGCGGCCAAGCCGATCATCGACGTGGACGTCGTGGTGCCGTCGGCCGATCACGTGAGGCCGGCTGTTGCCGCGCTCACTGCGGGCGGGTACCGGCATCAGGGCGATCTCGGGATCGCCGGGCGCGAGGCGTTCGAGTTGCCCGCCGGCGCGGTCCGCTACCACCACCTGTACGTCGTCGTCGAGGGCAACGAGGCGTATCGGGATCACGTCGTACTGCGGGATCTGTTGCGGATGGACGCGGTCGCCCGGGAGCGGTACGCGGCCCGCAAGCGGGAGCTGGCGCCGTTGCTGCTGACCGATCGGGCCGCGTACGGGGAAGGGAAGACCGCGCTGATCGAGGAACTGGTCAGATCGCGTGGTTCGGTTGCAGGAGGCCGGTCGGGTCGACGTCCTTCTTGATTCGCTTCAGTCGTTCGAGGTCGGCGGGCTCGTAGGCCTCGGCGACCTGCTCGGGCGTGAGCGGGCCGAAGCTGAAGTTGAGCTGCCGGCCGATCGACGTCCACGGTTCCAGGATGGTCCGGTGCAGCTGGGTGAAGTCCTGCTCGCCGGGTGAGAGCACGGTCAGCGCGTACTGCGCCTCGCGGCGGCCGACCGCGTTCGGGATCACCGGCGGACGCAACAACGCGCCGCCGAGGTGCCGGATGCCGACGACGCACATCGCGCCCGCCTCCGGGCCGGCCAGCTTGGGGATCGTCGAGAGCGCGACCGGGTCGAGGTCGGCGAGCAGGACGTTCTGCGCGCGGTAGCCGTGCGGCTGCTCGGGCTCGGCGAAGATGCGGCCGGACTCGGCGTACGGGATCTCACCGAAGGTGTCCATCACCGGTTCGCCCAGCGCGCGCAGCGGCGCGATCAGCTGCTCGGCGGTCTCCAGGTCTGTGAGGAGGCAGAGCTGGAGCTGTGCGATGTGCTTGCCGCGCAACGGCGCCGGGACCATCGGGATGTCCGGCAGCACCAGTACGCCGACCGCCGACGTGACCTCCTCGGGCACGGTCGCCGTCCACTCGCGCCAGGTCTGGAGTACGTCGGGCGTCTCGGCGAGGTCGTAGTACAGGCTGCCGCCGGCGACCGTCGCGACCTCGAACAGGTCGATCTCCAGCTCGGCGACGACGCCGAAGTTGCCGCCGCCACCGCGCAGCGCCCAGAACAGCTCCGCGTCGTCCGGCGTGACCGAACGCAGCTCGCCGTCGGGCGTGACCAGCTCGATCCGTCGTACGTGGTCGGCGGCGAAGCCGTGCTTGCGGGCCATCAACCCGAGTCCGCCGCCGAGCGTGTACGAGATCGCGCCGACGCCGGGGAAGCTGCCGGACAGCGGAGCCAGCCCGTACGGCGTGGTCGCGGCGGTCACCTGCTGCCAGGTCGCGCCCGCCTGGATCGTCGCGGTCTTCTCCTCGGGATCGACCGTCACGCCGTTGTAGCCGCCGGTCCTGACCAGCACGCCGTCGGTCGGCGTGGTGTGGCCGTGCCCACTCGCCTGGACCGCGAGCCGCAGCTCGTGATCGCGGGCGTAGCGCACCGCCTCCTGGATCTCGGCCGCGCTGGTCGGGGCGAAGATCCGCGCTGGCCGGTGCGGATCGCGGAGCTGGAAGCCGCTGCGCTGGTCGTCGTAGCCGTCGGTTTCGGGGGTCCAAGTCTTCATGCCGCCGACCGTAAACGGCGTTCCGGACAGAAGTTGTCCTCAAGCTGTGGATATCTTTGTGGATATGAACGACCTGCCCGGACGACTGCTGCGGCTGCTGTCGCTGCTGCAGTCGCGCCGGGAGTGGTCGGGCGCCGAGCTCGCCGAGCGGCTGGGCGTGACCGACCGGACGATCCGGCGGGACGTCGACCGGCTGCGCTCGCTCGACTACCCGGTCGTCGGGACGACGGGGACAGCCGGTGGGTACCGCCTGGTGTCCGGGCGCGCGATGCCGCCGCTGGTGCTGTCGGACGACGAGGCCGTGGCGGTCGCGGTCGGACTCGCCGGCGCGGGCAGCGGCGGGGTGACGGGGATGTACGACAGCTCGATGAGCGCGCTGGCGAAGCTGTCCCAGGTGCTGCCGCCGCGGCTTCGTCCACAGGTCGCTGCGGTCGGGGCGTCGTCGGTGGTGGCCCGGGCGGATCTGCCGCAGGTCGATCCCGGGCGGCTGGCGGTGCTCGCCGCCTGTTGCCGCGACCTGGAGATCGTTGCCTTCAGCTACGAATCGCGGCACGGTGTTGCGACCAGCAGGCGAGTCGAGCCGCATCAGCTGGTCGCGCTGGTCGGGACCTGGTACCTGCTCGCGTTCGACCCGGACCGCGACGACTGGCGCAGCTTCCGGGTCGACCGGATCAGCGACGTCCGGCCGAGCCGGCACCGGTTCGTGCGGCGGGAGATCCCGGCCGCCGACGCCGCGACGTACCTGGCCGAGTCGTTCGCGGCGGCGACGTACAAGCACTCGGCGGTGCTGCGCGTCGAGCTGTCGGAGGAGAAGGTGCGCGAAGGCTTCTACGGGTGGTGGCTGCCGGGCACCGTCGTACCGACCGGGCCGGAGTCGTGCGTGCTGACACTGAGCGCCGACTCGGCCCAGCTGCTGATCCAGTACGTCGCCGGAGTGGTTGCCCTAGGCGCCGACTTCACGCTGGAGGCGCCGCCGGAGACGGCCGCTCTCATCCGCTCGGTCGGCGCCCGCCTCGCGCCTTAGGCGGTGATCAGGCCGATGCCGAGGGTCAGCGCGCCGACGGCGAGGCTGGCCGCGCCGCCCCAGAGGATGGCGAGGAACTTGTTCGGCTGAGTGACGTTCTTGCCGGCGGACGAGGCGAAGAGCCGCCGGACATCAGGATCGCGGCGATCGGCAGCGCGAGCCGGCCGACCCACAGCCAGAAACCGGTGAGGCCGGTCAGGTCGACGTACAGCAGGCCGACCAGGCTGAGGATCACCAGGACGCCGGCGTGCGCGTGGCCGGCCCGGGCGAACGCCTTCTGGAAATCGGTCATCGGCACCTGGCCGCGGGCGATCTTGGTCAGGAACCAGCCGCCGAACTCGATCGTGACGATCGTCAGCAGGATGACGCCGGCCAGCGTGCGGGTCGGGTCGGACATTGCGGTCTCCTTCAGTGGGCTTCGACGAGCTCGCGCCGCGGCGCGGCAGACGGCGTACGGGTGGATCGGGCGGCCCAGACGGCGACCGCGAGGTAGAGGACCTGCTCGGGGATGCGCTGCCACAGCGGCGTCGCGGTCTCCCCGTTGGCGAACGAGATCTGCTCGACGGCCTCGTAGATGTTGGCCGGCAGCAGTGCCACGAACAGCGCGGCGAGCGACCAGCCGGCCGCGCGGCGGGTGGCGGTCAGGACCAAGCCGAGCGCGCCGAGCAGTTCCAGTACGCCGGTCAGGTAGACCATCGCGTCGGCGTACGGGACGAACGGCGGGACGATCCGGACCATGTCCGCGTGGTTCGGCATCACGGTGACGTCGGCCGGGACGAAGTGGGCGCTCGCGGTCAGCACCAGCATCACGGCCAGCCCGTGCGCGGCGGCGACCGGCCAGCGCGCGAACCGGCGGACGCCGAGCGCCCCGAGCCCACGGAACGCCAGTGTCGCGAGGACGAGTACGGCATCGATGAGCATCTCTGACCTCCTGGTTATAGATAGTTAAACTATCCGTTAATAGATACTGCTACTATCCATCACAGGTCAAGGGAAGGCAAGGCGTTTATGCGGATCGCGGAGTTGAGCCGGCAGTCGGGCGTCCCGGTGCCGACGATCAAGTACTACCTGCGCGAGGGACTGCTGCTGCCGGGCGAGCTGACCAGCCCGAACCAGGCGTCGTACGGCGAAGCCCACCTGCGCCGGCTGCGGCTGATCCGGGCCCTGATCGACCTCGGCCAGGTGCCGGTCGCCCGGGTGAAGGAGATTCTCGAAGGGCTGGACTCCGACTCGCTGTCGCTGCACGACCAGATCGGGCGCGCGCACCGCGCGATCACGCCGACCCGTACGCCGTCCGCCGGCAGCGAGGACCGTACGGCGGCCGCCGTACAGGTCGGTGAACTGATCGCTCGCCGAGGCTGGAAGGTCGAACCCGACGCCCCCGCGCTCACCACGCTGATCGAGACCGTCGCCGCGCTGCGCTCACTCGACCAGGACCCCCTGGTCGACTTCCTCGACTCCTACGCCGACGCGGTTGAGAAGTTCACCGCCCTCGAGGTCGCCTCGGTCACCGCCCGCACCGACCGCGACCAGATCGCCGAGAGCGTCGTGATCGGCACCATCCTCGGCGAGACCCTGATCGCGTCACTGCGACTACTGGCCCAGGAATCCGTCTCCAAGGACCGCTGGCGCAGCTGACCCGACGCCGCCAACCCCGACCTCGCCGAGGCTCTTGCCCGCGCTGTCGCCGACTTCAACTCTTCGCTGGCGATCTACACCCTCCCCGACCCGGCACTGGCCAAAGCCGCCGCCGACCCACGCTTCGCCGACGTCGGCACGATCTGCGTCCACAGCGACACCCGCGATGGCCCAGCCATCCTCACCGCGGTCCGCGACCGTCTCACGTCGCTTGGCCCGCTGAAGACCAGCCCGAACTATAGAGCCCTGCACCCACGGCCCCTGTCCGGCGACCCGACGGCGCACTAGTCGGCGGGCTACAGAAAGTAGCAGCAGCTCTCGAAAGGTAGGCAAATTGGTCGTAGCATCCGCTCATGAGGTCACTGGGAGTCAGTTCCACCGGCGGAATCATGTGGCTGGCCTGTGCTGAGGACGCCCAACTGATGCGTCAAAGCCGTCCACGTCTGACTCTGCCGTCGGGCTTGGAGACCGGCCAGCAACTCGTCGCGTTGACCGCCGAGTGCCGCAGAACCCTCAGCTCACTAGAGCCGACCCGTGTACTGATACTCGATCCCGAAACGACCAACCGACTGACCTTCGCACAGTCAAGGGGGCGGGTGACAGGTGAGACCCTCTTATCGCTGGCAGCGGCGGAGATGGACATTGCGTGCGAGTACATCAGCCGGAAGCTGCTACGGTCTCGCCTCGGACTCCCCGCAGCGGGCAAGCTCTCCGGCCTTGTTTCGCATCTCATTGCTGATCCCATGACCCCGCATTGGACCGAGAAACGGGATCTTGCCGCCCTCGCCGCCCTGGCGGGCCAAGAGGGGGACAATGCTGAGGGGTGAGCGGCTCGACCGGCCGACATATTCTTTTCTTCACACTCTCCCTGAGGGAAACACGGCTGTCTGCTATCGAGGATTCCACGAGATCTATAAATGCGAAGTAGTTCAGAAGACGATATCCACCTTCGGGATGCCTGACGCGGTCGCTCGCGAACCAGAACTCCTTAAGCAAGTTAATCACGACCGCATCGTCGAGGTGTGGGAGGCGCAGTGGGATCCTGACCACATCGATGTCCAAGCGATAACGTTCGTCACCCCTTATTACCCGGGCGGGAGTATCTCACCGCCTTCAAGGACGGCGACCGGTTCGGCGTGTCCCAGGCGCTTCAGATCGCTCGCGATGTCTTAGAGGCACTAGATGCGCTTCACGTGGATCATCGACTTCTTCATCGGGACGTTAAGCCAGCCAATATTTTGCTGGACGAGAAGCGCCGAAGGGGCTACCTAGGTGACCTCGGAAGTGCCGCTCACATGAACCCGGACGGCTCGACTTCTTCTAGCGGCGGGTCACCGCTCTACATCGCCCCAGAGGCAGGACCGTCAGACCGTATGACCGTCCGCTCGGACCTCTACTCACTCGGAGTCACTCTGCTGGAGATGCTCCACGGCGGCTTCGACTATGGCACGTTCGACCGCAACGACATCGACACTAGACTCCAGAGCGGAAAACGAGCGTTGGCCGATCGGTACTACACACCCGATCCGTGGATTCCAAAGCCACTCGCTACCTTTATACGCTCACTCTGCAACAGGGAACCTGACAAGCGGCCCAGCGACGCGGCCGCCGCACTGCGGTCGGCGCGGAATCTGCGTGTGGTCGATTGGCGGCGCATAAGCGGCGATGGGCTAGTCGGGACCTGGCACGGCTATTGGCCACCCGAATCACGAAGGGAGAGGCAACGCATCCACGAGGTGACTATTCTGGACATTGACAAAGGTCGTTCTGCAGGTCTGCTCGCGGCAGGAGCGCGGTGGCGCAACCCGGACGGCAAATGGAGAAACAACCGCAGGCTTTCGACTCAACTCCGGAAGGATCACGCGGCCGTCGGAGAATTCTTTCGATCGGTCGACGCGGCGGCCCAGTCGGCACCTAAACTATAAAGTATCTCGGCCTCGTTCGGCGGGAGCCGCTGGAGATCTCTTCGGAGGTCAACCCTGACAGCCGGTGCCATCACAAACCATGCGCGCCGGCCATTCTCTACGGGCTCGAGTAGCCCACGCCTAACCGCCTCCCAGGTGGCCTTGGTCAACCCGGCCACTCGCAGACCGACGTCCGGATCCGGAGCGGTCCGGAGCTCGACCCCAAAGCGCCTCAACACGCTGGAGGCTTCGACGCTGCCCAGTGCGGCCAGCGCCTCATGGGCCAACCGAGGATCCCGTGCATCTAGCGCAGGCACGTCTCCGGCAGCCATCATGAGAGCTACCAGGTTGGACAGACCCTGGTCAGACATATATCTAAGCTACATTCGGGATGATCATGAGGGAAGAGGGACAGCCTGTCGAGGCAGGCGAGCGGCTTGCGGGTAGCCGTGACAAACAGGTTTCTCTACGAATCCCGCTCGCGCTTGATCAGCGTCTCGATGCACTGGTTGGACGCGCAGAGGATGCTGGCGAAAGAACCAACCGTCGCGAGTTGTTTGCCGCACTTTTGTACTCCACGGATCTCACAGGAGATGAGCTTGGTGGAGTGCTTCGTGCGTATCGGACAGCGAGGGTTGGGGACGCGATCCTCGATTTGCCGAAGGCGAATGTCATTGAATTCATACGGCATGCTCCAGGTCCACGGACGAAGAACAGGCCCTGACTCAAGATGTGTCGCAGCTCGAACCTAGGTTAGGGAAAGCCCGCCTCGGTACGATTGAAGACCTAGCCGTCGTGGGCCATGTCGACGAAGCGGGAGTAGTGGCCCTGGAAGGCGACGACGACCTCGGCGGTGGGGCCGTTGCGGTGTTTGGCGACGATGAAGTCGGCTTCGCCGGGGCGGGTGGACTCGCGCTCGTAGGCGTCCTCGCGGTGGAGCAGGATCACCATGTCTGCGTCCTGTTCCAGCGAGCCGGACTCGCGGAGGTCGGACGTCATCGGGCGCTTGTCGGATCGTTGCTCGGAGCCACGGTTCAGCTGGCAGATGGCGACGACGGGGAGCTCGAGCTCCTTGGCCAGCAGCTTGATCGAGCGGGAGAACTCGGAGACCTCGAGCTGGCGGGACTCGACCTTCTTGCCGGACGTCATCAGCTGGAGGTAGTCGATGACGATCAGGCGGAGGTCGTGGCGCTGCTTGAGGCGGCGGGCCTTGGCGCGGATCTCCATCATGGTGAGGTTCGGCGAGTCGTCGATGAACAGCGGGGCCTCGGAGACCTCGCCCATCTTGCGGGCCAGGCGGGCCCAGTCCTCGTCGGTCATCTTGCCGTTGCGCATGTGGTGCAGCGGGACCTTCGCCTCGGCCGAGAGCAGTCGCATGGTGATCTCGTTGCGGCTCATCTCCAGCGAGAAGATGCACGAGGTCAGGCCGTGCTTGATCGAGGCGGAGCGGGCGAAGTCCAGGCCCAGCGTGGAGTTGTGGGTCGGCACCATCGTCTTGCCGGCCAGGTACAGGTGGTCGGGGTTGTCGACCTCGACGCAGCGGACCGGGACGGACGCGACCGGTTCGACGCGCTCGACGCGGCGGTCGGGCTCACCGAGTACGCCGGTGGTGACGCCGTGCCCGGCGATCTCGCGCGGCGCCGACCGCGGCACCGCCGGGGTCAGGCCCGGGTACGCCGACATGGCGCTGTGCAGGTCGAGCGTCGTACAGACGACGGACTGGCCGCCGTCCTCGACGACCCACTGGTGCTCGGCGTCGGCGACGATCGTCGTACCGTCCGAGAAGGTCAGCTGGTAGCAGGGCCGGTCGTTCATCACGTCGGTCGCGGCGACCACGCGGGTCGGGCGGCCGTCGGCGTCGAGCAGCACGTCGCCGGCGACGACCTCGCCCATCGTCGTCCAGCCGGACGGCGTCGGCAGCGGGGTGTCGAGCGCGAGCGCCTTACCCATCGCGGGACGCGCGGCGACGATGATCATCTGGCCCGGGTGCAGCCCGTTGGTCAGCTCGTCGAGATCGGTGAAGCCGGTCGGGACCCCGATCATCGCGTCACCGCGGGAGTCGATCGCCTCGATCTCGTCGAGGGCGCCCTCCATGATGTCCTTCAGCGGCGCGTAGTCCTCGGTGGTCCGCTTCTCGGTGACCTGGTAGATCTCGGCCTGGGCCTCGTCGACGACGTCGTCGACCTCGCCCTCCCCGGCGTACCCGAGCTGGACGATCTTGGTCCCGGCCTCGACCAGGCGGCGCAGGATCGCCTTCTCCCGGACGATGTGCGCGTAGTAGCTCGCGTTCGCGGCCAGCGGCACCGAAGCGACCAGCGTGTGCACGTACGGCGCACCGCCGATCCGGGCCATCTCGCCGCGCTTGGTCAGCTCGGCCGCGACGGTGATCGCGTCGGCCGGCTCACCCCGCGCGTACAGGTCGGTGATCGCGTCGTAGACCGACTCGTGCGCCGGCCGGTAGAAGTCCGTGCCCCGGACGGTCTCGATGCAGTCGGCGATCGCGTCCTTGCTCAGCATCATCGCGCCGAGCACGCACTGCTCCGCGGCCAGGTCCTGCGGCGGGGTGCGATCGAAGCCCATCGCCGGGTTGCGTTCCTCGTTCCCGCCGTCCGGCCCCCCGCGGAACTCCGCAGCGCTCACTGCCCCGACCTCCTCGTCCGCCCACCGACCCGCCCAACGGGTCGAACACGTGATCGAACCGTATCCGGCGTCGCCGACAGTTTTCACCGACCCACCCAAGCCCCCGAGTCGGGCGGACGGCGTCGGTCACGCGACGGTACGCCGGAACCGCCGCGAGCCGGTAGCCGAGTGTCCACAGGGGGTGTGGATCACCTGTGGGAAACCCCGGGAAGTCCTGTGCACAGGTTGGGAACAACCCTGTGGATATCTGTGGGGAAAGCTCCACAACATCCCTCTGACCTGCGGTTTCACGAACTCACAGGTGTGGAGAAGAAAAAGATTCGAGACAGTTCGGTCCGGTGCGTTGTGCACAGCCTCCGCCAGGCACAATGAGGCCTATGCGCCTTACCAGCAGCCAGGACCGGGAGATCCTCCGGCTGGCGGTGCCGGCCTTCTTCGCCCTCGTCTCCGAGCCGTTGATGCTGCTGGCCGACTCGGCCATCGTCGGTCACCTCGGGACGCCGCAGCTGGCCGCCCTGGGGATCGCGGGCACGATCCTGCAGACCCTGGTCGGCGTCTGCGTGTTCCTCGCGTACGGGACGACGTCGGCGGTCGCGCGGCGGATCGGCGCCGGCGACCACAAGGGCGCGCTGGCCCAGGGCATCGACGGGCTCTGGCTGGCGCTGCTGCTGGGCGTCGTACTGGCTGTGGTCGGGATCCTGCTCGCTCCGGCCGCGATCGGCGCGTTCAACCCGTCGCCGGACGTCGCCGACCACGCGGTCGTCTACCTGCGGATCAGCTGCTTCGGCATCCCGTCGATGCTCCTGCTGCTCGCGGCGACCGGCGTACTGCGTGGTCTCCAGGACACCAAGACGCCGATGATCGTGGCGATCACGGCGAACCTGCTGAACATCGTGCTCAACCTGATCCTGGTCTACGGCCTCGACCTGGACATCGCCGGATCGGCCCTCGGTACGGCGCTCGCCCAGACCGCCGCCGGGGTCGCGCTGGTCGTGGTCGTCGTCCGCGGTGCCCGGCGCGACGGCGCCAAGCTGCGCCCGGACTTCCCCGGCATCCGCGCCTCGGCCCACTCCGGCGTACCGCTGGTGGTCCGCACGCTCACGCTGCGCGTCGCGATCATCCTGGCGACCTTCGTCGCCACCTCACTCGGTACGACGTCCGTCGCGGCCCACCAGGTCGCGTTCACGCTCTGGTCGTTCCTGGCCCTCGCGCTCGACGCGATCGCGATCGCCGCGCAGGCGCTGACCGGGCGGTCGCTCGGCGCGGGCGACGTCGAGGGGACGCGCGCGATCACCCGGCGGATGATGTGGTGGGGACTCTGGTCCGGCGTGGTCGGCGGCCTCGCGCTGTGGGGCCTGCACACGATCTACGTGCCCTGGTTCACCGAGGACCCCGCCGTACGGCACTCGCTGTCGGCGGTGCTGCTGGTCGCGGCGCTCTGGCAGCCGGTGAACGGCGTGGTGTTCGTGCTGGACGGCGTACTGATCGGTGCCGGCGACGGCCCGTACCTGGCGGTCGCCGGTGTGATCGCGCTCGTGCTCTACGTCCCGCTGGCGCTGAGCGTCATCTGGTTCGACGGCGGCGTCGTGGCGCTGTGGTGGGCCTTCGGCGGGTTCATGCTGCTGCGCCTGCTGACCCTGCTGACCCGGGAGCGCCGGGACGCGTGGCTGGTGACCGGCGCGGTCCGCTGACCGCGCCGGTCACCCCGGCTACTGGGAGATGCCGACCGCGTCGCGGACGCGGTCCAGCACGACCTTGGCGCGCGCCCGGGCCCGGACGGCGCCGGCCTCGAGCAGGTCGTCCAGGTCGCTGCCCGGCGCCATCAGTTCGTCGTACCGGGCCCGCAGCGGGCCGATCTGGCTGTTGATCACCTCGAACAGCTCGTTCTTCAGGTCACCCCAGCCCATCCCGCCGGCCTCGAGCCGCTTGCGGGTGTCGGCCAGCTGCTCCGGCGTCGCGAACTGCTCGTAGATCAGGAACGCCGACGAGCTGTCCGGGTCCTTCGGCTCCTCCACCGGCGTGCTGTCGGTGGCGATCTTGCGGACCAGCTTCTTCAGCTGGTTCTCCGGGGCGAACAGCGGGAGCGTGTTGCCGTAGCTCTTGCTCATCTTGCGGCCGTCGATGCCCGGCAGCGTCTTGGCCGCGTCGTCCTCGGGCAGCACCAGGCGCGGCACCTTGAGGTTGCCCTCGCCGAACAGGTGGTTGAACGTGCCGGCGATGTCCGCGGCGTACTCGACGTGCTGCGACTGGTCCTTGCCGACCGGTACGACGTCGGAGTCCATCAGCAGGATGTCGGCCGCCATCAGCACCGGGTAGTTGTACAGGCCCATGTTGACGCCCGCGTCCAGGTCGGTCTTGCCGGCCTCCGCGTTCTTGTCCCGGGCCGCCTTGTACGCGTGCGCCCGGTTCATCAGGCCCTTCGCGGCCACCGTCGACAGCACCCAGTGCAGCTCGAACGTCTCCGGTACGTCGGACTGCCGGTACATCGTGATCCGGTCGGTGTCGAGGCCCGCCGCGATCCACGTCGCCGCCACCGAGCGGGTGTAGTGCCGCAGCTGCTCGGCGTCCCGCAGCACGGTCAGCGCGTGGTAGTCGGCGATGAAGTACATCGCGTCGTAGGAGTCGGCCAGCTGCAGCGCCGGCCGGATCGCGCCGATCAGGTTGCCGAGATGCGGGTCGCCGGTCGGCTTGATCCCGGTCAGCGACACCGGACGTGCGGATTCCATAGCCATGTTCCCAGTCTCCCAGAGCGCTTCAGATGCTGCGCAGGTGCGGTTCCCGCTGGTCGTAGAACAGGCCCTCCGGCGGCGGCACGGTCGCCAGCGGGCGGGCGGTGTACTCGCTGTGCGCGCCGCGGCAACCGGCGAACGGGCCGTCCGGGTTCAGCAGTACGTGCATGTGCGGGTCCGCGTGGTCGCGCCACCAGACCGACATCCCGGTCGCCGGGTCCAGCCGCAGGTGCTCCCAGGCGCGCCAGATCGAGTCCAGCCGGCTGAGCGCCTCCGCGTGCCGGAACCACTCGGGGCACCAGACGAAGGTCTGCCCGAGCCGGCGCGCGTACAGGTAGACCAGCCGGTCCTCCACGAAGGCCGCGACGTGCGGGTAGTACAGCTCCATCACGTCGTCGTCGTCCATGGCTCCACTCCTTGCCCTGTGCTGGCGATCGGCCGGACGGTGCGACCACTCCGGTCGCACCGCCTTGGTGCACTTATTGTCACCCGCGACGGTCGTTCGGGTTCGGCGGGCTCCACTGCGCCTGACCCCACTGCTGCTGCCCGGGCTGCTGCGCCGGTTGCTGGGGCTGCGGCTGGTTGTCGGGCGCTGCCGGCCAGGTCGCCTGCGCCGGGCCGAGTGGGTTGTGCTTGGCCTTCTGACCGGCCGCGATCCACGGGTTCGACGCGCCACCGGCCGGGCCGGCGGTCGACGCGGCACCCGGGTCGAACTGCGCCAGGGACGCACGGACCGAGGCGGCGTCCGGCCGGGCCATCCACGGGACCGTCTTGATCATCGTCGCCGGCGTACCGGAGGCGAAGACGACCGCACGGCCGGGCGGCATCGAGGTCAGGTCGGAGACCTCCATGATCGCGTGCCGCTGGACCTGGCTGCTGTGCGAACGCTTGCCGCCCTCGTACGAGACCGTGTTCGAGTTGATGTCGTACTCGCCGATCAGCTTGCTCAGCCGCTCCAGGAAGTTCGAGTCGGAGACACCGCCGCCGTACACGCGGATGTTGGCCGAGGACCACAGCTTCTCGATGCCGTGCTCGCCCCAGCACTCCACGCCCTGCGCCCAGGACTGCAGGATCGTCATCAGCACGATGCCGCGGGAGCCGAAGTGGCTGTAGAGGTCGGGCAGGTCCTTCCAGCGGCAGACGTTCGCCGCCTCGTCCAGTACGCCGACCAGCGGGGTGGGCAGCCGGCCCATCGGGCAGGTCTTGGCGTACTCCTCGGCCGCCTCGACGATCGCGACGGTGAGCCCGGCGACCAGCGGGCCCGCCGTACCGGTGCCTTCCTTGGACAGGCTGTAGAGCGTGCCGGCGCTGCGGACGAAGTCGTGCGGGTTGAACTGCGGCCGGTTGTCGGCCGGGCCGTTCGGGTTGACCCACTTGGCGACCTTGCGGTTCAGCAGGAACTGCACGTTCGGCTGGGCCGTGCCGAAGACACCGGCCCGCTGCTTGTCGGGCAGGCTGTAGAGGCTGGCCATCTGCTGCGCGGGCAGCTCGTAGCCGGGGGTGTTGTCGAGGATCCGGGCCGGCTCGTCGTTCAGCTGGTCGGCGAGCCACAGGTAGACCTGGTTGATCGGCCGCTTGGCCAGCGCGGCCGCGAGCAGCAGCCCGGCCAGCAGGTCAGCGGCGACGGTGTCGAAGTACGCGTCGGAGCGGGCGCCCTCCTGGCGCTGGCTGTTGACGATGTGGTCGGCGAACTGCCGGGCCTTCACCTCGTCGGTGACGTAGCTCAGCGGGTTCCACCACCAGGTCGGCTCCTCGTCGGCGACGCCCTGCGGGTCGAACACCCAGACGTGACCCTTGGCGCTGCGCGGGCCGCGGCTGGCGTCGACGATGTCGCGCTTGTTCGAGGTTGCGATCACCGCACCCGGCGCGTCCAGGATCGCCGGTACGGCGCGGGTCGTGGTCTTACCGGTCCGCGGTCCCCAGATGTCGATGTGCATGTCCTCCCACGAGCCGAACAGCTCGAGGTCGTCCCGCACGGTCCGGCCGATGAAGACACCCGGTCCGGCGTGCCCGGCGCCGAGCCGGTTCGCGGTCTCCTGGGCGCCCTCGCGGAGGATCTTGCGCAGGTCCTTGCGGTTCGACATCAGGAACGCGTGCCGGTCGACGCGGGTCTTGCTGCCACCGCGCCGGCGCAGCAGCATGAACACGCCGACGCCGAGCGCCGCGACGACCAGGATCTCGACGACCAGTACGGCGGTCGCGGCCCCCGGCCACTCGTAGTCCCCGGTGATCAGGTCGATCGGGACCGAGAACGGGTTGCCGCGCGGCTTCGTGTCACCGCTGATCGCCGCCCCGAGTGAGGCCGCGACCCAGGTCCCGACCGAGACCAGCGCGACCAGGCCGATCAGTACGAACAGCGAGATCGCCTCGGGCGAGATCGCGCCACCACCGGTGCTCTTGCGTCCCTCTGCCATCAGTCGTCAACTCCGCTTCGCGCGACCACTCGGGTGGTGGGGTCGGGCGGAGGCAGCTGGGCCGGATCGTCGAAGGTGTACTCGGCCACCACCTCCTCGGTCCCGTCGTCGGCGATCTCCACCTTGAGCGGGCGGCCGTCGGCGCCGGTCTTCCAGAGCTTGTTGGTGTCGTTGATCTCGCGCTCGACCGAGGTCAGCCCGACGTGCACCGGGATCCCCGGCCGGCCACCGACCTTGACCAGGAAGTTGCCTCGGCCGGGCGGTGCCGCCTCCTCGCCGGTGGCGGGGTCCCACGCGGGCGGGTCCTGCCAGCCGATGAGCATGTTCTGCTCCTCCTGCGACATCGGCACGACCTCGGTCAGGTTCTCCATCTCGGCCCGCGGCAGTCCGCCGCAGATCACCATCCCGGACCGCTCGACGAAGCCCTTGGCCTTCATCCGGTCCTCGGGGTGCTCGAGCGCCAGCAGGTCGGACATGGTGTGCGAGATCATCGCCATCCCGACACCGCGCTGCCGGTTCAATCGGGTCAGCGCGTCGACGCGGTCGACCAGACCGCGGCCGGCCCGCAGTACTCGCCAGAGCTCGTCCAGGATGACGAAGTAGTGCCGCCGTGGCTCCAGACCGGCGTCGGCCAGGGCCTGCGAGACCGCGACCGCGCCGAACCCGTACGACCAGCAGGCCAGCAGTACGGCGGCCTGCAGGTTGGTCTCGGAGTCGTCGATGTTCGACACGTCGAAGACGACCGGGCGGTCCAGCTGCATCGGGTTGTCGGTCTGCTCGGAGAAGATCTCGCCGAGCCGGCCGCCGCCGACCAGACCGATCAGCGAGGCCTCCAGGCCTTCGGTGATCTGCCGGTACCGGTCCAGGCTGCCGCGGTCCAGGGTGACGTTGCGGACCCGGTCCGGTGCGTCCTGGACGACCTTCAGCAGGTCACGCAGTACCGGCGTTCCCTCGTGGCGCTCGTCGAGCACCTTGAGGGCCTCGTCGATGATGGTCTCCTCGCGGTCCGTCGGCGGGGCCGAGCGCATGATCGAGATCAGCGCCGAGACCATCGTCTGCCGGCGGCCGTGCGCGTCGGCCTGGATCGCCTGCCGGGCCGAGCCGGTCAGCCGCAGCGCGGCCTTGCGGGACTCGCCGGGGTCGAGCACGTTGAGGTGGCCGCGGCCGCGACCGAGCTGGATCACCTGGCCGCCGAGCGCCTCGATCAGGTCCTTGTAGTCCGGCTTCAGGTCGCCGAGGACGAGCGGCATCACGCCGTACCCGGCCAGGCCGAGCGCCATCCGCCGGGTGATCGTCGACTTGCCCAGACCGGGCTTGCCGAGCACGAACATCGACGGGTTGGAGATCAGCTTGGCCCGCATGAACCAGCTGATCGGGTCGCAGCACATGGTCGCGCCGGACAGGATGTTGCGGCCGATCGGCACCCCGACCATCGGGCTGCCGGTGCCGGACGCGAACGGCCACATGCCGCACACCTGCACCGTCGTACCGCGCCACTCCGCCGGTGCCTGCAGGTACGTCGAGTAGCCGGCGCCCATGCCCGGCCAGCCGCGCGGCATCGGGCGGCGGCCGCCGCGGCTCGGGTCGACCGGCTTCTTCTGCTTGCTCACAAGCTCTCCTGTCGACTCACAGCGCTTCCCGCAGACCGGCCGGGACCGACAGGTGGCTCTGCATCACGACACCGAGCGGCAGCCCGGCGACGAAGGCGGAGTCCTGCGACCCGTACGCCGGGCGCAGCAGCACGCGGGCGGTGGCACCGAGGTTGTCGATCGCAGCGATCATGTCCGGCAGCTGCTCGGCCGTCATCACCGTGCCGGTGACGACCATGCCGAAGTTGACCAGGCCGGCACCGCGGGCCTCTTCCTGCGCGGTCCGGTCGGCCGCCCGGGCCTCGGCCATCGAGCGGGCCGACGGGCGGGCGGACGCGGTCGCGCGGAACGAGGCGTTGCGCTTGTCGGCCTCGACCATCCGGGCCGCGGTGGCGGCGTCGAGCGGCCGGTACAGCAGGGTGACCCGCTTGCGGTCGATGTCCGGGTGCGGACCGACCAGCTGCGACAGCACCGAGGAGAACACCTCGCCGCGGGGCGCCTGGGTCATCTGCCAGGTCATCGACCAGGCGCTGTCGTGCCGGTACTTGTCCCAGAACGCCTGCGCGCCCGCCGGGCCGACGTCGGTCCACTGCAGCTCCGGCGCGATGCCCTGACCACGGGCCTCGTCGATCAGTACGGCGGCGGCCGGGTCGTAGGCGATCCGGATCGTCTCGCACAGCTCCTGGGCGGCGACCGGGCGAGCGGCACCCGCACCGGTCGAGTTCAGGCTCTGGGTCAGCGCCGGCAACCGGGACGCCAGCTCGCGACCCATGTCGTCTTCCTTGCGGCGCTTGCCGTTGCGATCGGTGCCCTTGAAGGTCAGCGCGACCCGCGCCGACACCAGCGCCGAGCCCTCCGGGTAGGTCTGGATCACCTCGGCGAGCATCGCGCGGGCGATCGCCGGCGTACCGTCCTGCATGTTCTGGGAGACCTCACGGCGCAACCGGATCCCCGTGTCCGGGGCGGTCTCGACCGTGACCGAGGCGGCGACGATGCCCGGCTCGTGGCCCAGCGACGCCAGCCACTGACCCCAGTGCGCCACCCAGACGTCCACCTGGTCCTCGTCGACCAGGGAGGCGCCGTCCGGCTCGGCGTTGATCACGACGGTGAAGTGCCGGGTGCTCGGGTAGAACAGCAGCGCGAACGGACGGCCGTAGGAGTCCTGGTACTCGCTGAGCTGGGAGGCCGCGGCGAGACCGGGGAGCTGGAACTTGCCCCACGCCGTACGGCCGAGGGGTCCGGATCGGTAGACGTTGTGCCTGGCCATCTTCGCTCGCTGCCATCCAATTCGGGTCGAGAGCCTCTGCAGGGCGGAGTGCCCGTGCTTGTCCTTGGTCATCAGCAGCAGCAACGCGGCGCCGACGATCATCAGCGACACCAGGGCACCGACCACGCCGCTGGCCAGGGTGGCGATCATCGTGATCACCAGGCCGAACATCATGATCGCGGTGCCGAGCGTGCCCATCCCGGCGATGCCCGCCGAGGCGGGAGCTCGCCAGTTGCCGTAGGTCCTCGGAGCCGTTCGTACGCTGTCAGCCGCTGCCACTTGGTCCCTCATCCATCGCGCTGTCGTCGCCGATTGCCTCGCTGCTCACGTCCTTGGCGGTGTCGATGCCCTTCTTGACCGCCGCCGCGGTGACGACCACCGCGATGCCGACCGGGCCTGCCGCGGCACCCGCACCCGCCGCCGCGCCGCCGGCCGCCGCACCACCGGCCGCACCACCCGCTGCCGCGCCGCCGCCTGCGGCCGCACCGCCACCGGCTGCCGCGCCGCCACCGGCTGCGCCACCAGCACCGGCACCTCCGCCGGCTCCGGCACCAGCGCCACCTCCGGCGCCACCGCCCGCACCGCCACCGGCACCGCCGCCTCCACCGCCACCGCCGCCGCCTCCACGGCCGCCGCTGCTACCGCTCGCCGACCCGGAGTTCTGGGATCCGCGCGGGCCGGAGCTCGGCGGGGACGAGTTGCTGGAGCTGGTGGAGCGGCCGACGTTGCGGGAGCCGGTCGGCCCGTCGCTCTCGCTCGACGTGCTCTTACTGGCCTGGTCGGAGATCTTGTCCGCACCGACCATCTTGGACGCGATCCCGCCCGCTCCTGCCGCTCCCGCGGTGGCGGACACCATCGGCGCGACGAACCGCATCAGGGCCGGCATCGCGAACAGCGCGAGCACCAGCATCGTGACGCCGGTGACCATGTTCAGGATCGCCGTCTTGGGATCCTGCTGGCTGAACGCCAGCGGACCCTCGCGCTCGCCCACCTCGAACGCCGCCCCGGTCAGCTTGATCGCGGTCGCGTAGATCAACGCCGCCACCGGTTTGTAGAGGATGAAGGCGACCAGCCAGCCGAGGATCCGCTTGAACCACCCGCGACCCATCTCGGTGTTGGTGGCGGCCGCCGCGATCGGCAGGACGCCCAGCAACAGGATCAGCATCGCGTAACGGACCACCATCAGCACGACCTGGATCACCGACGCGAGCAGGGTGATGATCGCGATCGCGATCATCAGCCCGACGCCGCCGGTGACCGCCGTCAGGCCGAGCAGCACGGTCATCGCGTCGCCGAACGCCTGCGGATCGGCGTCCGCGATGTCGCAGGTCCAGCCGGAGCCGCCACCGGTGTGCAGTGAGCTCGCGACGATGCACCCGGAGAACGTGTCGCCGACACTGATCAGCACCTGGGCGATCGCGATCGTCAGCGTCGACGCGACCGCCAGCGTGAGCAGCGACCGGAGCAGGTCACGGGCCGACTCGCCGCGCTGTGTCCAGGCCATCTGGGCACCGGCGACGATCACTCCGATGATCGCGGCGAAGACCGCGATCCAGCTGGTCCGCTCCCACAGCCAGCCGACCGTGCCGGAGGCCGGGTTGCCGCTCTCGTCGCCGACCGCCGGGGTCGGGATGAAGACCCAGAAGGTGCCGATGGTCGCCATCACCTTGCCGACGGCCGCGGACAGTTCATTGAAGATCGGATCGAAGATCAACGCAATCAACGCCTCGACTGCAGGGGTGAGGGCATCCAGCAGGAAGTCGCGGATGCAGGCGTCCCAACCGTCGTCGCACAGGAGCGTCAGCATGTCAGCCCCCGGTCTTCGGTGAGACGAAACGCAGGATGGCCGGCAGGGCGATGACGGCCAGCATCATCATCGCGACGCCGGTGATCAGCGACAGCGTCTTGTCCGGTGCGCCGTCCGGCGTACCGACCAGATGGAGGGCCGCCGCGTAGATCAGTGCCGCGACCGGTTTGTAGAGGATGAACCCGGCCAGCCAGGAGACCGCTCGCTTGAACCACATCATCCCGGCCTCGGTGTTGGTCGCGGCCGCGGTCAGCGGCAGTACGCCGACCAGCAGGATCAGCATCGCGTACCGGATCACCATCAGGGCGAGCTGGATCACCGACGTGACGATCATCAGGATGCCCATCGCGATCACCAGCATCAGCCCGACGTCCGGGTCCTTCAGCGGGTCCACCATGACGTCGTCGAGCCGGTCGGAGAAGTTCGTCCCCTGGACGGCCGCGTCCACGATCCACGTCGAGAACGAGTCGGCGACCTGGATCAGCGCCGTGGCGAACGCCACCCCACCGGCCGACACCACCACCATCGTCAGCAGGCTCTTCAGGATGTCGCGGACCGCCTCGCCGCGCTGGGAGATCGCCATCCGGACGCCACCGACGATCATCGCGATCGTGGCGGCGAAGATGACGATGAACACCGTGCGGTCCTGGACGAACGCGACCGCGCTGTTGCTGCCGAGGTCCGGTGTCCTGACGTCGATCCAGAGCGAGCCGACCGAGTCCATCACCAGGTCGACCGCCTGGACGACGACGAACTTGATCGCGTCGAAGATCAGTTTGAACAGGCTGCCGATCGCCCACTCGAGGGCGTCGCCCAGCTTCTCCGCGATGCAGTCGCCCCAGTCCCAGGGCGCCCACGAACAGCCCAGCGAGATCATCAGGCGCCCCCGAACCGGACGTAGCCCTCGAGCGACTGCAGCACGTCCGGCGCGACCGCGCCGTTGAAGCTGCCGTCGGGCTGCAGGACCAGCTTCCAGTCGTTGCCGATCCAC
Organism: Kribbella sp. cmx-5-2; assembly: GCA_049998015.1. Lineage (GTDB taxonomy): Bacteria > Actinomycetota > Actinomycetes > Propionibacteriales > Kribbellaceae > Kribbella. Next base: position 32,759 of record JAEBEC010000003.1, on the reverse strand, counting down.
AGCAGCGTGACCGGCAGGCCGGCCACCTTCTGGCTGTCCAGGCGGACCGCGATCGAGACGATCGCCCGGTTCGGCAGGTAGTCGATCACCTTGAAGCCGGTGAACTGCGAGGTCTGGCCGGTGTTGCGCGGCGTCGGTGAGGTCCGGACCGCCTTCAGCGCCAGGTTGCGGCCTTCCCCCGGAGCGATCCGGGTGCGCAGTACGGCCTCGGTGAGCTGCGGGTTGCGGATCTGGCCCAGCGTCACCATCGCGGCCAGTACGGCGCCGGTCGGTGAGTGGGCGAAGCAGGACCGCAGGCCCTTGGAGTCCTCGACCGCCGGTCCGCCCTGCGCCTGCAGGGGGATCAGCATGTTCGTCTCGAACTGCCAGCTGACCGCGCCCGGCGCCTCCCGGGGAATCCGCTGCGGCGGGTTCTTGGCCCGGCAGCCGCCGGTGCCGTCGGGGTTGACCGGAGCCGACGGCGTCCGCGTGGTGGTCGGCGCGTCAGGGGTCGCGGGCGGCTCGGTGGGGTCGTCCGTCGGGCCGTCGGTCGGCCCGCCCAGCGTGGGCGTGACCGAAGGACTCTGCTGGCCGGACGGCGTGCCGGAACCGCTGCCCGCCACCAGCCAGACCACCAGACACACGACGACCGCCCCGATGACGATCGCCGAGGCGACGAACCCGCGACTCTCCCAGACCGAGGACGCGGCGTCGTTGCCGTCGTCCCCGGACCCGGAGGAGTCGCTCCCGCCGAACCAGGCCATCGGGAATCAGCCTCGGGACGAACCGTGCAGGGCGGTGCGCGGTGTGGTCCGCATCAGACGATGGCCCTGACCAGCGCCGACGCCGTACCGATCACGATGCAGCCCGCGAGGACCCAGCCGAGGCGGGCCGCGTGCTCGCCGCCCTCACCGCGACGCTGGCCGATCGCCATCATGGCGCCCGCGATGATGACACCGAGGATGCAGACCGCGATCGCGACCGCGGTGACCCAGTCGGTCACCGTGGTGATCTTCTCGTCCACCTCCGGCGGCAGCTCGCTGAGCGGGACCATCAGGTGGATGTACTTAGCCAACATGGAAAGGGAGCCTCTCAGTACGGGGCGGGGTAGTCCGCTGGATTTGACGCGCGAAGAGCGTAAATGGATTCGAGAACTTCGAAAACCTCGTCGGGGGTGTTGTCAGGCGTGGGATCTTCCCCCCTTCGCCACTCCTCGATCCAGGGGATGTCCCACACTCTGGGAACACCGCCGCCGACGATGTCGGCGAAGTCGTCCAGCACCCGCGGCAGCCGGCCGGGGGCGTCCGCGATCAGCACCAGGCCCAGGACAGCGACGCCCTGGACCACGCCGGAGGCCCACTCGATCGCCGCGCGCTGTGCCGCGCGCAGGCCCGATCCGTTCGTCCGCGCGACCAGGACGACCGGGGTCGGCACCGGCGGCGGCGGGATCGGCCAGCGGTGACCGGCCGCGCGCGTCCCGGGCAGCAGCTGGGACATCGTCGACTCGCCCGCGCCACCGTGCACGCCGACCCACCACAGGGTGTCGGCGGCCGGGATGGCGAACTTGGGCAGCCGCTGGTCCTCGGCCGGGGCGGGCACGCCGTGCTGCGGAGCCGACGGGCCGCGCGGGCCCGTCTCCGCGACAGGGCCAGGCGCGGGCTGCTGCGGTCCGGGCGGCAGCGGCTGCTGCGTGGTCCACGGATTCTGCTGCGGTTGTGTCATGGCCCCTCCTCTCGCGGCGTGTCACGGGCTGTCGCCCACAGTATTGTCTCGCTAACGGGGTACACGGGCGTGACCCATCCACAGGCGAGGATGTTTCTACCCCCTTGTCGGGGTCAGTCGAGCCTGACCGGCTCGGGGCTTGGCATGCCTGGGCGGCTGCATGTGTTACGGGCGCCCGCCATGCTAGAACGAGACCCCGTGAAGCCGACGATCGAGGGAGTTCAGTGGCCTGGATGAGTGGTGACCGTGGCTGACAAGGGCATCCCGTCCTGGCCCAAGGTCACGATTCGGCTGTACGACGACCACAACGCCGAGGTGAAGATCGCCGGGCGCAGCCACCCGGTGAACCATCACGACCCGCGGCAGGCCGCGATCGCGCTGATCGCCGAGCGGGCCGGTCAGCTCGGGCGGCCGGTGAAGGCCACCGCGGTCGACTCCGACGGGTCGTCGTGGCCGTTGGTGATCCACCCCGACGGCACGGTCGACGCGATCGAGGTGGCGCCGAAGCGCAAGCCGATCTGGCCGATCGTCGCCGCCGCGGGGCTGGCCGTCGTACTGGTCGGCGGTACGACGGCGTACCTGCTGGTCGGGCGTGAACCGGCCAAGCCGAAGCCGCCGGCCGCGAACAAGTTGCCGGAACTGCCGGCGCCGAAGGTCGTGCCGGACCAGTTCATCGGCCGGCCCGCGCCGCCCGGCTGGACCAGCAACGCGAACTGGACGATCGACATCGCCGAAGGCTCCGCCCCGGCGGTGTCACCCGACGGCAGCGAGGTCGCCGTACTGACCGAGGACCAGAAGCTCGTCGTCCTGGACAGCAACGGCAAGGTGCTCTGGCAGGACGAACTGCCGAAGAACGCGAGCGATCCGGTCTACACCACCATCGACTCCAAGCCGGTGCTGGCGATCGCGACGCCGAAGGTGCTGCGCTACTACCCCGGCGACGGCATCGAGCCGACCGAGATCGAGCTGCCGAACAGCGCCGACGTGCAGTTCTTCGGGAGCTCGCCGCTGGTCACCTTCGGCGACGAGGGCGCGAGCGTGGTCAGCAACGGTGACCTGCACACGGTGGAGAACCAGCCGCGCTTCTCGACCGTGCTGCTGGCCGAGGGCGACAAGGCGCTGATCGCGCGGTACGCCGGGCCGCTGTACTGGAGCCAGACCGGCAAGGATTTGCAGCAACTGACATTGAAGCCGCCGGCCGGCGGGACCGCGATCAACCACGTCGCGATGGCCAGCGCCGGGCGCGCGCTGGTCGTGTGGAACACCAAGAAGGCCAACGAGGTGATCGCGACGGTCAGCTCCACGGCCGACGGTTCGGTCGCCGCGGCCTGCCCGCCGGTGGATCCGCGCCGCGTGCAGAGCTGGAAATGGGTGCCGGACCAGACCGGCAAGGTCGCGGCGTACGGCGAGTGCATCATCGACTTCATCGGCCGGAAGACCAATGTTGTCGACGAGTTCGACCCGCTGTCGATCACCGGTACGACGATCTACGCGAACTACAACGGCAACCTGTCGTCGATCGTCCCCGGCGGCGGCAAGCTGACCACGCTGCCGAAGAACTCCGCGCGTCCGTGGGGCATCGCCGGCAACCGCGCGATCGTTGTCCACGGCACGGTTCTGTACGCCTTGGAGAAGAAGTGAAGCCGCGGCGGTGGGGACTCGCGGCTGTGGTGGCGCTGGTGGCGTGTGTCGCGCCGGTGTCCGCGGTGGCGGCGGGGCTGGACGATGAGCCGACCCCGACGAGCTGGCCGACGGTCGACAAGCCGGGCTCCGCCAACGGATCCGACCCGGCACCGGTCAACCGCCCGACCCTCGCCCCGCCGGAGAACGCCCAGGGCAACGACCCCCGCCCCACCACCTGGCCGGCCCCGGAGCAGCAGTAGGCCCCCGCTGGGGACTAGTAGGCGCCGTACGCAGGTGCGCCGAGGCGATCGGCGCTGCTGCCACCAGGTGGTGGGCCATCAGCAGCAGCCGTCAGGGCGACTCGGGGCGGGCATCCCGCGCAGCCGTCAGGCGACTCGGGGGCGGGTATCCCGGGGCCAGCCGTCGGGGCGAATCGGAGCGGGCGTCCCGCGGGCAGCCGCTGTGGCGATCGGGGGCATCCGGCAGGCAATTGGTTGCTGGAGACAACGACGGCCCGGACTCCGTGGAGTCCGGGCCGTGCTGGTGTTTCGGGTCGTCAGACAGCGACGACGTCGAGGCGGACCGTGGCGGCCACCTCGGGGTGCAGCTGGATCGAGACCTGGTGCTTGCCCGTGGTCTTGATCGGCGAACCGATCGTGATCGCGCGCTTCTCGACCAGCGGACCGCCGGCGGACTTGATCGCACCGGCGACGTCCGCCGGGGTGACCGAGCCGAACAGGCGGCCGGTGTCGCCGGCCTTGACGTCGAGCTTCACGCCGAGCTGCTCGAGCTGGTTCTTGACCTCGCTCGCGTGCTCCTTGCCCTGGATCGCCCGGGCGTCACGCGCCCGCTTGATCGACGTGATCTGCTTCTCGGCCCCACGGGTCCAGCCAATGGCCAGCCCACGCGGAACCAGGTAGTTGCGGCCGTAGCCGTCCTTCACCTCGACGATGTCGCCGGGGTTACCGAGGCCTTCGACCTCCTGCGCAAGGATGAGCTTCATGTCTCAGACCTCCCTCAGCGAGCCGTGCTCGTGTACGGCAGCAGCGCCACCTCACGAGCGTTCTTGATGGCGGTGGCGACGTCGCGCTGGTGCTGCACGCAGTTCCCGGTCACCCGGCGGGCGCGGATCTTGCCGCGGTCCGAGATGAACTTGCGCAGCAGCGCCGTGTCCTTGTAGTCGACGTACGTCGCCTTGTCCTTGCAGAAGCCGCAGACCTTCTTCTTCGGCTTCCGGATAATTTTGGCCATTGTGGTGCTCTCCTCCTAGCAGAGCCCGGCACGGATGCCGGAATGGTCAGAGTGACTGTGCTTGATCCTGCGACGGATCAGAACGGAGGCTCCTCCATGGAACCGCCGCCCTGGCTCGCCCAGGGGTCGTTCTGCGGAGCGGCGGCCGGCTGACCGCCGCCACCGCCTCCACCCTGCGGGGCCGCCCAGGGGTCGTTCTGCGGGGCCTGGTTGCCGCCACCGCCGAACCCACCACCGGAGTTGCCGCCACCGCCACCACCGAAGTTGCCACCGCCACCTTCGCCGCCGCCCGAGCGCGAGGCCCGGGTGACCTTGGCGGTGGCGCTGCGCAGCGACGGACCGACCTCGTCGACGTCGATCTCGAAGACCGTGCGCTTCTGGCCCTCACGGTCGTCGTACGAGCGCGACTTGAGCCGGCCCTGCACGATCACGCGCATACCGCGCTGCAGCGACTCGGCCACGTTCTCGGCGGCCTGCCGCCAGACGGAGCAGCTCAGGAACAGCGACTCGCCGTCCTTCCACTCACCGGACTGCCGGTCGTACGTCCGTGGGGTCGACGCGATCCGGAAGTTCGCGACGGCCGCCCCGGACGGGGTGAACCGCAGTTCAGGGTCGTCGACAAGGTTGCCGACCAGTGTGACGACGGTTTCGCCTGCCATTACCGTTCCTCCTGCATTCGGGTGTGACTGTGTCCACAGCTATCAGTAGCGGCTGGCGCCGACAGTACTGAGAGCTGCTGACGACCCCAGGGTCAGTGCTGGTCCGGCCGGATGACCTTGGTGCGCAGGATCGACTCGTTCAGCGTGAGCTGACGGTCGAGCTCCTTCACCACAGCCGGCTCGGCGGTCAGGTCGATGACGGCGTAGATGCCCTCGGCCTTCTTCTTCACGTCATAAGCGAGCTTGCGACGACCCCAGATGTCGAGCTTCTCGACCGTTCCACCTTCCTTGCGGACGATGTTCAGGTACGTGTCGAGCGACGGCTCAACGGTGCGCTCTTCGAGCTCCGGGTCGAGGATCACCATGACTTCGTAACGACGCATGCGCGAACTCCACCTCCTTCGGACTTGGCGGCCACGGTCTCTCCGTGGCAGGAGGGCGATGCGAACACCTGGGCCCGGCAATTGCCGCCGAACCCAAGCAAGCAGCCCGGTCGATGGACCGGGCCACACCAGAAGAATACCAGCGGCCGGACCGCCTCCTGACCATATCCACAGGCCTGTCCCAGGCGGTTCGCTCACCGAGTGCGACTCAGTCGTCGCTCTCCGGTCCGACGACGAGCAGGTCGATGTGGATGCCGAGGACCTGCCCGGCGGCGTCCACGGTCCGTACGACGGGATAGGCGCCGTCGCCCCAGCCCGAGTGGGTGAGCACCACGTTCTCGCCCTCGGTCGCCAGCGGGAGCACGACGTTCGCGGACCCCGCCCGCAGGTGGTCGGCCGAGTCCATCAGCGCGAACCAGCCGTCGTCCTGCCCGTTGTCGAACAAGTCCTCGTACCAGTCCCCGTCCGGCATCTTGGTCCGGACGGCCTCGGCGTCGGCGAACGCGACGGTGCCCGCGTCCACGCCGACCATCCAGAACTCGTCCGCGCCGAGCGTCCTGTCGGGCCCGGTGGCGGCTTCCACCGCGGCGACCTCACCGTCGGCCAGGCGGATCGAGAGGTACGCCTCGCGCAGGTGGCTGCCGTCCTGCGCCTCCGACACGTCGGCGACGGTGACGAAGGCCGGATGAACCCCGGCCGGCACGTCCAGCACCGGGCCTTCGGCGAGAGTGACGAACGGATCGCTGGCCTCGAGGCGACCGCTCGGCACCCGCAGTACGCCGAGGTCGTGCACGGTGAGCGCCCACGTGCGCCCGTCGACCTGGACGGGACCGGGGCGCAGCGCCCGGAAGGTGTCGGGACTGATCATCGGGCGAGCCTAGACGGGATGCCCGAACTGTCGGCGCCCGGATCTAGGGTGGGTGGCATGAGTTTTCAGCTTGGGGCGCACGTCGATCAGGAAGACCCGCTGGCCGAGGCGGCTGACCGGGGAGCTGACCTGGTGCAGTTCTTCCTGGGCAACCCGCAGGACTACAAGGCGCCGAAGCTGGCGTACGCCGACGGGGAGGAAGCGCTGCGCGAGCGGGCCGAGGCCGCCGGCGTCGCGCTGTACGTGCACGCGCCGTACCGGCTGAACGTGGCGAACACGAACAACCGGATCCGCATCCCGAGCCGCAAGCTGCTGCAGCAGACGCTCGACAAGTCCGCCGAGATCGGCGTCAAGGGCGTCATCGTGCACGGCGGCCACGTCGGTGACGAGGACGACCCCGAGGCGGGCTTCGACAACTGGCGCAAGTGCATCGAGCGCGCCGAACTGCCGGTCCCGCTGCTGATCGAGAACACGGCCGGCGGCGAGAACGCGATGGCCCGGCAGCTGGAGCGGATCGAGCGGCTGTGGGAGGCGGTGCAGGCCTCGGGCAACGACCGGCTCGAGAACGTCGGCTTCTGCCTCGACACGTGTCACTTCCACGCGGCCGGTGAGGAGCTGCCGACGATCGTCGAGAAGGTGCTCGCGATCACCGGCCGGATTGACCTCGTGCACGCCAACGGCTCGCGGGACGAGTTCGGGTCGGGTGCCGACCGGCACAGCAACTTCGAGCAGGGGCACATCGACCCGGCCGACATCGTCGCGGTGGTGAAGGCGGCCGGCGCGCCGGTCGTCGTCGAGACGCCGAACGCGGACAACGGCCAGAAGGCAGACCTGGCCTACCTGCGGTCCCACCTCAACTGACCCGGGAGAGTCTCGCCGGGCCTACGGCCTCGGGGGGTCTAGGACTTGGCCTCGGGCTCGGCGGGCTTCATGTTGTAGAGCCAGTACGTGATGCCGAACGGCAGCAGCAGCGCGAGCGCGCCGGTGTCGCGGTCGGGGATCAGGATGTCGGCCCCGACCGCGCCGACCACGGCGAGGGTCGAGGCGTGGAAGAGCGTGAAGTTCCCGACCAGGACCCGTCGCAGGTCGAGCAGTCCGCGCGCGCAACCGGCGTACAGGGCGGTCAGGCCCAGGATCAGTACGGCGGCCAGCGCGACCCCGATCCAGGCGGTCGCGGTGTACCGGCTGCTCGACTGGGTGACGTCGGCGACCAGGAACACCCCGATCATCAGGCACACGACCGCGCACACCCAGTAGAACGTGCTGGTGCGGTCGGTCGTCGCTTCGGCATCCGCCATGCGCCGGACCGTACCGCAAGACTCAGGCCGTCTCCGGTACTGGCTCCACACGAGCCGCACTCCGCCAAGGCAGTACGGCGGCGCTCACCAGGCAGCAGATCCCCGCGACCAGCAACGTCGGACGCAGCCCGATCACCCCGGCCAGCACGCCGCCGATCGCCATGAACGCAGGCTGCACCGCCCGCGAGGTGATCGACCAGGACGTGAACACCCGAGCCATGTGGCTGTCCTCGGTCACCTCCATCCGGTACGTCGCGAACGACGGGTTGAACGCGCCGGCCGCGACGAGTAGCCCGGTGTCCGCCACGATCAGCAGGATCAGACCGTCGGTCCCAGGCGTCGCCAGCGGGAACAGCAACAGCCAAGGCGCCCGCAGTACGCCGAACACCAGCAACATCCGGTGCAGCCCATGCCGCCGGGTCAACCGCGGCGCCAGCCAGGCGCCGAGCACGCCGCCGGCACACGGCAGCCCGAGCACCAGCCCGTACTGCCAGGCCGGCATCCCGAGGTCGCGCAGCATGAACACCGCGAGCAACGGCGACGTCATCATCACCGGGCCACCGAAGAACTGCGAGTTGAGGAAGAGCACCCGCAGACCGCGCTGCCGCCAGATGTAGCGCCAGCCCGCGGTGAGATCGCGCTTGTCGGTGCGCTTCGCCGGGACCGGCTCCGGGTGGTGGATCCGGCTGATGCCGAACGCCGACAGCAGGAACGAGAGCGCGTCGATCGCGAGGGTGAACGTCGCGCCGATCAGCCCGATCAGCGCACCGCCGATCGGCGGGCCGATGCTGAGCGTGATCCAGGTCGACTGCTCGAACCGGCCGTTCGCCTCGGTCCGTTGGTCAGGCGGAACGAGCGCCTTCAGGTGCGCGCCGCTCGCCGCGGTGAAGGCGATCAACGCGGCCGCGTGCAGGATGCCGACCACGCACAGCTGCGCGTACGTCATCACGTCGAGCACGGCGGCGACCGGAATGCTGATCAGTACGGCGAACCGCACGAGGTCCGCGCCGATCATCACCGGCCGCTTGTGCCGCTGCTCGATGAAGTCCCCCATCGGCACCGCGAGCGCCGCACCGGCGACCGCCGACAGCGCCGCCAGCAACGCGACCTGAAAGGTGCTGACGTCGAGCACGAGCACCGCGATCAACGGCAACGCCCCGAAGCCGACCGCACTACCCGCGGCGCTGACCGTGTAGGCGATCCAGAGACGACGGAAGTCCACACCCAGCGACGGCATCCGGCGATCGTAGAAGCCCCCGCCGACAGAACCGTCAGCGGACGACACCGCTTTTATTGCCAGAGTTAAGTAATGACAATAGGTTCGCTGTATGACCCTCCGAAAAGTAGTCAGTTTCGCAGCAATCGCCCCGCTGCTGGCCTTCGCCGTCGCGGCGCCGGCTGAGGCGAAGGCACCGCATCCGCAACCGTTCATGGGCTGGAGCAGCTGGAGCATCGGTTCGACCAAGGCGCCCGGGTACGGCGGCGACTGGATGGACGAGGCCCGGATCAGGAAGACCGCCGACACGATGGCGGCCAAGCTCAAGCCGGCCGGGTACCGCTACATCAACCTGGACGCCGAGTGGAGCAAGACCCGCGGCGACTGGCAGGCCAACAGCGACGCGAACGGCATCCCGAGCGCCGACCCGGTCCGCTTCCCGAACGGCATCAAGCCGGTCGCCGACTACGTGCACAGCAAGGGACTGAAGCTGGGCATCTACGGCGCGATCGGCCTGGAGAAGAAGATCTACGACAACAACGTGCCGATCGCGGGCACGAGCTGCACGGTCCAGCAGATCACCGTCCTGCCGCTGACCACGGCGAACAAGTGGGACGACAACTGGATGATCGACTACAGCAAGCCGTGCGCGCAGAAGTACATCGACTCGGTGGTGAAGAAGTTCGCCTCGTGGGGCATCGACTTCCTGAAGATCGACGGGATCCTGCCGTCGAGCGTGGCCGAGATGGCGGCGTACTCGAAGGCGATCGACAAGGTCGGCCGGAAGATCTGGCTGAGCGGCAGCGCCTGGCCGGTCGACATCGCGGCCGCCGACGGGCTGCGGCCGTCGGTGAACGGCGTCCGGATCGACACCGACGTCGAGTGCTACTGCGACACCACGGCGACCTGGGAGAGCTCGGTCGACAACCGCTGGGAGGACCTGCCGAACTGGCTGCCGCACCTGCGGTCGAACTACCTCGGCGACCTGGACTCGATGCCGATCGTCAACAACACCGGCACCGGGCTGCAGGACGGCATCACCGACACCGAGCGGCAGTCGGTCATGACGTTCTGGTCGATGGCCTCTTCTCCCCTGTACGTCGGGGGCGACCTGCAGAACATCGACGACCAGGCCGTGCGCATCCTCACCAACCCCGAGGTGATCGCGCTCGACCAGTCCGCCGTACTGCCGACCCGCGTGACCGCCGGAACCCTCCAGGTCTGGAAGAAGGTCGTGCACGGCAGGACGTACGCCGCGGTCTACAACCTCGGCTCCACCCCGGCCGACATCGAGGTCGACTTCAAGGCGCTCGGCAAGGGCCGCCTCCAGGGCGTCCGTGACCTGGTGGCGCGGAAGAACCTGGGCTGGTCCTGGGGCAGCTGGACCGCGCAGGACGTGCCCGCGCACGGCTCCCGGCTGATCCGGATCGGCTGACGCCGTACCGGGTGGGAGCGTGATCACCGTGCGGATGTGTCCGCTCGGCTACGGTCTTGCGCTCCCGCCCGGTAACCTGACCGACCGTGAGTGACTTGAGCATCCGGACCATCTCGGCCGACGAGCACGCCGCTTATCTGGCGGCCCAGCCGTCGGCGAGCTTCCTGCAGACCCCGGGCTGGGCGGCGGTGAAGAGCGAGTGGAAGGCCGAGTCGCTCGGCTGGTACGACCCGGCGAACCCGGCCGAGCTGGTCGGCGTCGCGCTGGTGCTCTACCGGCAGATGCCGAAGGTGAAGCGCTACCTGGCCTACCTGCCCGAGGGCCCGGTGATCGACTGGGACGCGATCGACCTCGGCCGTTTCCTGCGCCCGCTCGCGGCGCACGCGGCGGAGCAGGGCGCGTTCGGGCTGCGGATGGGCCCGCCGGTCGCGACCCGGCGCTGGACCGCGAAGACGATCAAGGACGCGATCGCCGGCGGCCAGCAGCCGAAGCTCGGCGACGTACGGGCTGACGTGATCGAGCCGTCCGGCGCGACCGTCGCGGCGCAGCTGCGCGCGCTCGGCTGGAAGGCGCCGAAGGTCGGCGAGGGCTTCGCCGCCGGTCAGCCGCAGTACGTGTTCCAGGTCCCGCTGGCCGGGCGCACCCAGGACGACCTGCTCAAGGGCATGAACCAGCTCTGGCGCCGCAACATCAAGAAGGCCGACAAGCTCGGCGTCGAGGTCACGCTCGGGACGCCCGAGGACCTGAAGGCCTTCCACCAGCTGTACGTCGAGACGGCCGAGCGGGACCACTTCACCCCGCGGCCGCTGCCGTACTTCGTCAAGATGCAGGCGGCGATGGCGAACCAGCCGGCCGACGTCTGCGACTTCCGGCTCTACAACGCCTACCACGAGGGGGACCTGGTCGCCTCGACGATCTGGGTCCGGGTCGGCGGTCATTCCTGGTACTCCTACGGAGCCAGCTCGACCGCCAAGCGGGACGTCCGTGGATCGAACGCGATCCAGTGGCGGATGATGTCGGACGCGCTCTCCGCGGGCGCGACCGTGTACGACCTACGGGGCATCACCGACACCTTGGACCCGAACGACTCGCACGTCGGGTTGATCCAGTTCAAGGTCGGCACCGGCGGCGAGGCCGTCGAGTACGTCGGTGAGTGGGATCTGCCGTTGAACAAGGCGCTCTACACCGCATTCGACCTCTACATGAGACGGCGTTGACACCATGCCCCTGACCCTGCACATCGACTCCGATCGGTGGCGCGACCATCTCCGTTCCACGTGGAACGCCGACATCATCCCGGTGGCCAAGGGCAACGGGTACGGCGTGGGCAACCCGCGGCTGCTGGCCGAGGCCCGTGCGCTGGGCGCGCGGACGGTCGCGGTCGGCACGTACCACGAGGTCCCGCCGGACTACAAGGACGACGTCGTGGTGCTCTCGCCGTGGCGTTCGTTCCTGGAGGTCCCGCAGGGCAAGAACGTGATCCACACGGTCAGCCGGCTGGCCGATCTGGTCTCGATCCCGGCCGGCAGCCGGGTGCTGATCGAGGTCCAGACCTCGATGCGCCGGCACGGCATCGGCGCCCGCGAACTGCGCCACACGATGCTGCTGAACGCGCTCGACCGGATCAAGTTCGAGGGCTGGTCGCTGCACTTCCCGATGGGCGCCGGCGGGACGTCGGCCAACATCCGTGAGGCCGCGGAGCTCGGCAAGCAGGCGCGCGCCGTACGGCAGGGTCCGTTGTGGGTGTCGCACGTGCCGGCGCAGAAGCTGGCCGACATCGGCGAGAACGTGAAGCTCCGGATGGGCACCGGCCTGTGGCTCGGCGACCGTGGCGCGTTCAGCGTCCGCGCGACCGTGCTCGACGTGCACTCGGTACGACGCGGCGAGCGCGTCGGCTACCGCCAGCGGCGAGTGACCGGCGACGGCCACATCCTGGTCGTCTCCGGCGGTACGGCGCACGGCGTCGGCCTGGAGGCGCCGACCGCGGCCGCCAGCGTCCGGCAGCGCGCGATCGCGGTGGCCAAGGGCAGCCTGGACGCGGCCGGGATGGCGCTGTCGCCGTTCACGATCGAGGGCAAGCAGCGCTGGTTCGCCGAGCCGCCGCACATGCAGGCCAGCATGCTGTTCCTGCCGTCCTCGGTGGCCCCACCCGCCGTGGGCGACGAGGTCGGCGTCGACGTCCGGTACACCACGACGATCTTCGACAAGGTCTCGATGGACTGATCCGGTCAGCACGGGTGTTGACTTCAGGTGCACCTGAGGTTGCACCGTGGTCGTATGGCTGAACTGACTTTCCTGGACCGGATCGAGCAGACGCCCGGTGCGGCCGAACTGCGGGCCGAGTCCTACCGCTTGCTGGGCCTGGCCCCAGGCCAGACGCTGGTCGACGTCGCCTGCGGCTGCGGCCACGCGGCGGCCGAACTGGTCGACGCGGGCGTCAAGGTGATCGGGGTGGACAGCGATCCGGGGGCGATCGCGGTCGCCGCGACCCGGATCCCGAGCGCGATGTTTCACGTGGCACGGTCCGACGAGCTGCCACTGGCGGACGGATCCGTCGACGGCTACCGCGCGGCCCGGCTGTTCCACCTGCTCGAGGACCCGCTGCCGACGCTGGCCGAGGCGTACCGGGTACTGCGGCCCGGCGGCCGCGCTGTGCTCGCCGGGCAGGACTACGGGTTCCTGCTGATCGACAGCAGCGACCAGGACCTGACCGACGTGATCCTGCTCGGGCTGGAGTCCCGCTCGGTCACGCCACGGGCCGCCCGGAGCTTCCGCGACTGGTTGCTCGACACCGGGTTCCACGACCCGGAGGTGGTTGTCCACAACCAGGTCGTGACCGGCCACGATGTGATGGCCAAGCAGCTCGAGATGGCCGCCGACGCGGCGGTCGGCCGGGCGCTGATCACCCGGGACGACGCCGACGGGTGGCTGGCCGAGCAGAACGACCGGGCCCGGAACGACCGGTTCCTCGCCGTACTGCCGACGCTGCTGGTGGCTGCTACCCGGTGACCGCCCGCCGGGAGGTGGCGACCGGGATCAGCGCGCCCAGCGAGAGCAGGACCGCGAACACGATCATCGTCGGCCGCAGCGCGAGGTGCTGGATCACCAGGCTGAACGCGATCGACGGGATGCCCATGCCGAAGTAGGCGATCACGAAGAACCCAGCCAGTACGCCGGCCCGCGAGGCCGGCTCTGCGGCGATCGCCGTCTGGGTCACCGCGCTCTTGAAGAGCAGCCCAGCTCCCGCGCCGGCCAGCGCGGCCGCGACGAGGATGAGCCAGAGCGCCGGGTGGTAGAGCGCCACGGCGGTCAGCGCCAGGCCTAGCGGGAACAGCAGCGTGCCGGTGGTCAGGATCGTCCGGTGCTGCAGCTTCCGGAGCGCGAGCTGAGCTACAGCCGATGCAGCCATCGCGGTGAACGGCGCCAGCCCCGCCACGAAGTACGACGTGATGCCGAGCTGCCCGCGCACGATGATCGCGCCGAGCGAGGAGAACAGGCCGATCACCGCGAACGCGAAGAACCCGACCGCACCGGCAGCGACGAAGTCGGTCCGCTTGCCGGGCCGGACCGCGAACCGCACCGGCCGGTCCTGCTCGGCCAGCTCGGTGTCGACGGTCTCCGGGCTGGTCAGCACCAGGCCGAGCAGCACGATCATCAGTACGCCGAACACGACGTATGCCGTGTGAACGGGCGCGGGCGCCCACTGTGCCAGCGCTCCCGCGACGATCGGGCCGAGTGACAGCCCGCCGAGGTTCGCCACCGCGGCGACCAGGCCGGGAGTCGACGAGGCCGGGTCGTCGGGCCGGGCCTCGCGGTAGAGGTCGGTCAGGTAGGCGGTCGCGGTGGACGCCATCAGGCCGACGGCGACCCCGGTCAGGATGCGGCCGACGATCAGACCCGGGAGGTCCGGCCAAGCAGCCAGTACGACGGCCGCCAGGATCCCGACGAGCAGCGCGGGCACGATGATCCGGCGCCGGCCCAGCCGGTCGGACAGGTGGCCGAGCAGGCGGAAGCTGCTCGCGGCGCCGATCACCATCGCGGCGAACGCGATCGTCACGGTGGTCGGGCCGAAGTGGTCGCGGACCTGGTAGATCGGCCAGAGCGGGGTGGGCGCCGTACCGAAGGCCATCAGCGTCAGGAAGGCGAGGGCGACGAACCAGAAGCCGGTCATGTGCCGGGATCTCGTCGCCAAGGCGGTGGTGCTCATCAGGGGGACCTCTCGGTGATCAGAAGTGGTTGTCCACCTGGGTCCAACGGACCGGCCGTGCTTGGTGATCTCAGCTTTACTGGGCCTGGAAGAGATCAATTCCATCTGCCGGAGAGATAGACATGGAGCTTCGCCACCTGCGGCACTTCGTCGCGCTCGCCGAGGAGCGCAGCTTCACGCGCGCGGCCGCGCGGGAGCACATCGTCCAGTCCGGGTTGTCGACGTCGATCCGAGCGCTGGAGAAGGAGGTCGGGGCGCTGTTGTTCGTCCGCGGGACTCGGCCGGTCCGGCTGACCGCTGAGGGTACGGCGCTGGTGCCGGCCGCCCGGCACACGCTGGACGCCGCGGCGGCGGCGCAGCAGGCGGTGCAGGATGCGCACGGCGTACTGGCTGGGCAGCTGAAGATCGGTGCGCTCCAGACCAGCGGGCACCGGCTCCCGTTCTCGTCCTGGCTGGCGGCGTTCGCGCTGGCGCATCCTGGCGTCGACATCTCGGTCCAGCAGTTGCCGGCGATGCAGATGCTGGACCTGGTCGCCGACGGCCGGCTCGACTGCGCGCTGGTCTCGCCGACCACCGATCGCTTCCCCGGCCTCGAGGTGACCCCGCTGGATTCCGAGCCGATCGTCCTGACCGTGCCGCTGACTCATCCGCTGGCGAAGCGCGATTCCGTCGTACTGGCTGATCTCGACGGCGAACGCTTCGTCGAACCTCCGGCCCAGTGGGCCATCCGTACGACGGTCGACCAGGCCTTCCGCGAAGCCGGCGTCACGCGCCGCGTCGCCTGCGAGGTGAACGAGTGGACGATGGTCCTCGACCTGGTCGCCGCCGGCGTCGGCCTCACCCTCACGCCAACCGGCTTCGACCTCCCACCCCACGTCGCCACCGCGACCCGCCAACTCCCGGTCACCGACCTGACCGTGCGACGCCGCCTCGACCTCGTCCTCCCCCAGGGCCACGCCGCCACCCCCGCCGCCCGCCGCTTCCGCGAGGTCGTCCTCGCGAACCGCTGACGAACGGAGGGGTAGGAGCAGCACGCGCCCGAGGCGTGCGCTCCGCGCCGCCGAGCTCCGGTGGGGAAACGCCGGGTTCGTCGTACCGGGAAAGCTCGGCAGTGGGGGTAACTTGCAGAACTGAGTGCGACGAAGTCTTGACCCGGGGTGATGCCGGTAGGGAGGATCACTGCGGACGCGGGCTGACAACCTTGTCATCGGGGCCGCGTGACCACCAGGGTGCTCGCGTTCGGCGGGCACTTTTCTGCCTGCTAGGAGCGAGATGAAACTCCGCCGCCCACTGGGGCTCGTCACGTCTCTGGGGCTTGTTGTGACAATGTCTGCCATGACGTCAGCGAGCGCCTCCGTTCCCACCGCCTCCCAGGCGCAGCAGCAGCCTGTCGTGAGTGGGGCTTCCTACTTCACCTCCTTCGAGCCGGGGCAGCCGCAGCCCGGCTACACCGACACGGTCGAGACCGGACCGGACGGGAAGCCCCGCACCGGTGGGGTCGAAGGCCCGACGCCGACCGGGATCGGCGGCAGCGAGATGGACAAGGTCACCCAGGTCGCCGCCAGCGGCGAGAACACCGGGGGCGGTGAGATCGCCAGCAACGTCGCCGACGGGGACAAGTTCACCAAGTGGCTGGTCTTCGAGCCGACCGCCTGGCTGACCTACCAGACGTCCGCCCCGGTCACCCTGCGCAAGTACGCGTTGACCTCGGCCAACGACGCCGACGGCCGCGACCCGCAGAACTGGACGGTGTCCGGCTCGAACGACGGCACCACCTGGACCGTGCTCGACACCCGCACCGGCGAGTCGTTCGAGAACCGCTTCCAGACCAAGGAGTACACGCTCGCCAACGAGACGGCGTACACGCACTTCAAGCTCGACGTCACGCTCAACCACGGCGAGGACATCGTTCAGCTCGCCGACTGGTACCTGTCGAACGGCGCCCCGCTGCCGCCTCCTGGTGAGGTGGCCGAGTCGCGGCTCGACTCCGGCCCGACCAGCGCGTACAACGCCCGCGCCCGGACCGGCTTCACCGGCGTCAAGTCCTTCCGGTACGCCGGCCACCAGACCACCGAGGGCCGCGGCTACACCTGGAACAAGATCGCGGACGTCGACCTCAAGGTCGGCAAGGACACCCGTCTGTCGTACAAGATCTTCCCCGAGCACGTCGAGGGCGATCTCAGTTACCCGAGCACGTACGCCGCGGTCGACCTGGCCTTCTCGGACGGCACCTACCTGAGCGACCTGAAGGCCAAGGACCACCACGGCTTCGGCCTGAGCCCGCGCGGCCAGGGCGACGGCAAGGGCCTGTCCACCAACCAGTGGAACAACATCGAGGCCGACCTCGGCAAGTACGCCGCCGGCAAGACGGTGAGGCGGATCCTC
Source organism: Kribbella sp. cmx-5-2 (assembly GCA_049998015.1). Classification (GTDB taxonomy): domain Bacteria; phylum Actinomycetota; class Actinomycetes; order Propionibacteriales; family Kribbellaceae; genus Kribbella. The sequence continues at coordinate 15,733 of JAEBEC010000003.1, read as the reverse complement.
GTCGGCTACGACAAGCCCGCGGGCCCGGCCGACTTCCGCGGCTGGATCGACGACGTCCGGATCGCCAAGGCGGAGAACCCGGACGACGCCGCGCGGAAGACCGCCGCGAAGCACCCGTCCGAGCTCGCGATCACGACCCGCGGCACGAACGCGACCGGCGGATTCTCGCGGGGCAACAACATCCCGGCGACCGCCGTACCGCACGGCTTCAACTTCTGGACCCCGGTGACCAACGCCGGCTCGACCTCCTGGCTGTACGACTACGCCAAGGGCAACAACGAGCAGAACAAGCCGGAGATCCAGGCGCTGTCGATCAGCCACGAGCCCAGCCCGTGGATGGGTGACCGGCAGACCTTCCAGGTGATGCCGACGACCGCGGCGACGCCGACCGCGGACCGCGAGGCCCGCGCGTGGGCGTTCAGCCACGACAACGAGGTGGCCCGGCCGTACTACTACGGCGTCACCTTCGACAACGGCAACGCGCTCGAGGTCGCTCCGACCGACCACGCGGCGATGCTGCGGTTCAGCTTCCCGAAGGGCCAGGCGTCGCTGGTCTTCGACAACGCCAACAACAACGGCGGTCTGACGCTCGACCCGGCGACCGGCGTCGTGACCGGCTTCAGCGACGTGAAGAGCGGGCTGTCGACCGGCGCCGGCCGGCTGTTCGTGTACGGCGTGGTCGACCAGAAGGTCGTTGCCTCCGGCAAGCTTGCCGACGGTGGCGGCGCGAACGTCGGCGGGTACTTCAGCTTCGACAAGAAGGTCCAGCAGGTCCAGCTCCGGATTGCCACCTCGCTGATCGGGACCGCGCAGGCGAAGAAGAACCTGGAGCTCGAGCTCGGTGCCGAGAGCAAGTTCGACAAGGTGAAGTCGGCCGCGCAGAAGCTCTGGGACGCGAAGCTGCGCACGATCGAGGTCGAGGGTGCCACCGCGGACCAGCTGCACTCGCTCTACTCCAACCTGTACCGGCTGTTCCTCTACCCGAACAACGGCTCGGAGAACACCGGTACGGCGCGCAAGCCGGTGATCACCTACGCGTCGCCGGTCTCGCCGAAGGTCGGCGCGGACACCCCGACCGCGACCGGCTCGAAGCTGGTGGCCGGGCAGACCTACGTGAACAACGGGTTCTGGGACACCTACCGGACCGTCTGGCCGGCGTACAGCCTGTTCGCGCAGGACACCGCCGACGACCTGGTGAACGGGTTCGTCCAGCAGTACAAGGACGGCGGCTGGATCTCGCGCTGGTCCTCGCCGGGCTACGCGAACCTGATGGTCGGCACCAGCTCGGACGTCGCGTTCGCCGACGCCTACCTCAAGGGCATCAAGGGGATCGACGTCCAGGCGGCGTACGACGCGGCGCTGAAGAACGCGGCCGTCCGCCCGCCGACGGAGAACGTCGGCCGCAAGGGCCTCGACCTCTCGACGTTCAACGGCTACACGGCCAACACCACGGCCGAGGGCTTCAGCTGGTCGATGGACGGCTACATCAACGACTACGGCATCGCGAACATGTCCAAGGCCCTGTACGACGCGGCGAAACTGTCTGGTCGAGGAAAGAAGGGCGACCCGCGCAAGCAGGAGTACAAGGACAACTACGACTACTACCTGAACCGGGCGCGCAACTACGTGACCCTGTTCGACCCGGCGCTGGGCTTCTTCCAGGGCAAGGACGCCGTCGGCGTCTGGGGCAACTCGCCGACCACCTTCGACCCGCGCGACTGGGGTCACGACTACACCGAGACCAACGCCTGGAACATGGCCTTCTCGACCCCGCAGGACGGCGCCGGCCTGGCTGCCCTGTACGGCGGCCGCGACGGGCTGGCGAAGAAGCTCGACGAGTTCTTCTCGACGCCCGAGGACGCCACGCACGTCGGCGGGTACGGCGGCACGATCCACGAGATGCTCGAGGCGCGCGATGTCCGGATGGGCCAGTACGGGCACTCGAACCAGCCGTCGCACCACATCGCCTACATGTACGACTTCGCCGGGCAGCCGTCGAAGACGCAGGAGAAGGTCCGCGAGGTGCTGAGCCGGCTGTACCTGGGCTCGGAGATCGGCCAGGGCTACCCGGGCGACGAGGACAACGGCGAGATGTCGGCCTGGTACCTGTTCAGCATGCTCGGGTTCTACCCGCTGCAGGTCGGCTCCCCGTCGTACGCGATCGGTTCGCCGTTGTTCACCAAGGCGACGGTGAACCTGCCGGGCGGCAAGAAGCTGGTGGTCAGCGCGCCGAAGAACAGCGCGAAGAACATCTACGTCAAGGGCGTCAAGGTGAACGGCAAGAAGTGGTCCTCGACCGCGCTGCCGCACGACCTGATCGCGCACGGCGGCAAGATCGAGTTCGAGATGACCGACAAGCCGTCGAGCTGGGGCACCGGCCGCAACGACGCGCCGCCGTCGATCACCAAGCCCGGTGAGGACCCGAAGACCTGGCGCGACTCGACCGAGGACGAGGGTGCGGTCACCGCGGCCGGCGGCGTGGACGTGTCCGCGCTGACCGACAACGACTCCAAGCAGCAGGTCACGCTCACCGGTGCCACTCCGACCGTGACGGTGACGCTGCAGCAGGGGCGTCCGGTGACGATGTACACGCTGACCAGCGGGACCACCGGCGCCGCGCCCGCGGGCTGGACGCTGGAGGGCTCGAACGACGGGACCAAGTGGACGACCGTGGACAAGCGGTCGGGCCAGACCTGGGCCTTCCCGTCGTACACGCGGTCGTTCAGCGTGGCCCAGCCGAAGACGTACACGCAGTACCGGCTGGTGCTGACGCCCGCGGCCGGGGCGACCGGGGTGACGCTGTCCGAGCTGGAGCTGCTCGGCACGCTGAAGGGCATCGAGGCGGGCACGCACCCGAGCGACAAGCGGGTGGCCGAGACCAAGCCGACCCCGACGCCGAGCGCCTCGATCGAGCGCAACTTCGGCTGAGTACGACGGAAGGGCGGCCACTCGGTGGCCGCCCTTCCGGTACGGATTCTCCGGCGGAACCTGCCCCTGAGAGGTTCCGCCGGACGTCGGTGAAGAAGAAGGGAGGGGTGGCGACCCCGCCCGGCCTGCCACCCCTTCCACTCGTACTGACGAACGGGCTGCCGGATAGGTTGCCCGGGACGTGAAGAGTCCATATCGCGAGATGGGGACGGGATGGGTGGGCCTGTGGATGACCAGCAGGCGGCGGCCGGGCAGCGTGCCGAGGTGCCGCCTCGGGACATCGCCGGGTCGTCGCCTCGGGAGCTCGCTCGGCTCCGGCTTCGGGCCGAGGAGCGGCTGCGGGGCGGCCGCGACCGGGAGTTGGTGGGGCTGGTGCCCGAGCTGCGCGGGGATAGCGAGTGGTGGGCCCATCTGTGGGCTCCTGCTGCGGCTCTCGCCGCTGCTCGATTGGGCTCACCTGTCGCGTCGGCTCTGCTCGAAGAGGCGGTTGCCGGCGGGTTCAGCCAGCCGGAGCTGTTCGACGGAGAGCTGGAGAAGGCGTTCGGCGCTGACTGGGAGGCGTTGCAGCGCCGGATGCTGGTGCCGCTGCCGTCGCTGGAGCTGACCGACTGGCCCGACGCTCCCCCGATGCTCCCGCTGGAGCTCTACACGATCGCACCGGACCGCCTGGCCGGCCTGCTGGAGCGCCTGCCCGCACCTGGCGAGTCGGCCTGGGCCACCGCGCTCACCCTGCTCGAGTGGGTGCACAAGAGCTGGCAGCACGCGAACGACCACGTGGACGACCCGGACGCGCTGACCGTGCTGGAGCGAGTGGACGCCGGCGAGCGGTTCGCCTGTGTCGAGTACTCGATCGTGCTGAGCCAGGCGCTCAACGCCGTACAGATCCCCTCGCGCCGCGTCGACCTGCGCCAGCCCGCACACCACACCGGAGTCGCCCGCGGCCACGTGGTCAGCGAGGCCTGGATCGACGAACTCGACCGCTGGGTCGTGCTGGACGGCCAGAACGGCTCGTACTGGTCCGACAACGCCGGTACGCCGCTGGGCGTACGGGAGCTGCTCGCCCTCGACACAGCGCCCCGGCTATTGGGTACAGGGTCGGGCGAGCCACCCAGCACCGGCCAGGCCGCCGACTGGTTCACCTACTTCGCGTCGGCCACCACGACCGGCGTGACCTGGTCCGCCGGCCCACTCGCGCCGATCTTCCAGGGCTCCCGCGTGATCGAGACGCCACGCCTGGTCCGTGACGGCGCCCCGGCGTACCCGCAGCTCTCCGCACTCGCGACCGGCCTAGGCGGCACGGTGGAGCGACCGGTGGTCCGGTTCGAGCACTTCCACCCGTACGGCGTGGGCATCCGGCTGCACCTGCCCGGCGGACCGGTCGACGCGGCCGAGTGGGCCCTGGACCTGACGCCGGGAGTGCACGAGCTCGCGGTAGCCGTCGTCACGCCGTACGGGGAGACGGCTCGGCAGCGGTTCGCCTACTTGGTCAGGTAGTCCCAGGCCTGAGCACTCCACGCGTCGGCCAGGCAGGTGTCGGAGTTGGGCGGGCACAGCGGAGCCTGCAGCGCGACCAGGGCCGCCAGCGCGGCGGCAGCTGCGACGGCTAGTGCCACGACTCTGCGAACCATGGAGTCACGCTAGACCGGCACTACGCACCCCGTCTTGAGCAGAACTACTCAGCCGGCCCAGCGGCCGGTGAAGAAGGCCGCGGCCCAGATGGCGGCCAGTGGTATCGCCACTCCGAGGTAGAGCCGGCCCAGCCAGGGTCTCCGGTGCAGCAGCACCGCCAGCCCGATCCACAGCGGCCACCAGAGCAGCGTGGCCCTGGTCAGCGAGTACACCCAGTACGACGTGACGAACGCCGCGACCGTCGCCCCGACCCAGGCGGCCTCGCCCCACGAGCGGCGCCAGAGCAGCCAGGCCAGCAGGATCAGCCCGACCAGCAGCGCGACCAACTCGGCCCGGAACATCCAGGTCCAGTCGGTCCGGTCGGCCGGGAAGTGGCCCTTGGTGGCGGCCTCGAAAGTGTGGATGATCGAGGTCCACGGCCAGGTGAACTCGCGGGCCCAGCCCTTCTCCTGCGCGTCCTGCCAGGCGAACCAGGAGCCGTGGATCTGCTTCAGGTACGCCATGAAGCCGAGCACCGGCACGGCCGGCAGCGCCAGCCAGGGCAGCGACCGCCAGTCCCGCTTCTTCGAGGTGATGAACTCGACGCACAGCGCGAAGATCAGGAACAGGCCGGACACGCGGACCGTCGAGGCCAACGCGACGAGGATCGCCGCCCGGGCCCAGCGCCCCTGCCGCGCCGCCAGCCAGGCCGGGAACGCGAACGCGCAGAACAGTGCTTCGGTGTACGGCGCGGCGAGGAAGACGCCGACCGGCGCGGTGAACCAGACCAGCGCCGCGGTCGGACCGAAGTCGCGCAGCTCAGGGAACTCGTACCGCGCGAGCTTGGCCAGCCAGACTCCCGCGACAGCGCTCGCGATCGCCGAGACGAGCACCCCGCCACCGACGTACCCGATGCCGAGCCAGCTGGCCGCCCGCATCAGGACCGGCAGGCCGGGGAAGAACGCCGCCAGCGGCGCGCCGGACGGCTCGCCGTTCGCGTAGCCGAACTCCGCGATCGCCTTGAAGTGCCAGACGTCCCACTGCCACCAGGCGTGCCAGACGTTCGGGTAGGTGTCGCCGCGGTTGAACAGCAACGGCGCGGACAGCGCCAGCAGGAAGATCCCCGCCCGAGTAACCAGCCACCAGCCGAGCGCCTCCCGGCTCAGCTGCTCCGGCAACCACTGCCGAATCCCGGCGGCCCCCGTCTCCCGGGCCCGCCGAGCCCGCTTGGGCTGCTCCCCAGCTGTTCGCTCGAACACACCCCCATCGTGCCCCATCCCCACTGAACCGGCTCAGCTCCGGTCGACGGGAGCGTCGGCCGGGCAGCCGAGTCGCCGCTCGTCGCAGGCACCCTGCAGCTGGTGACAAGACAGGAACGGCACCTCTTGCGAGATGCCGTCCCTGGGGTGCTCTGTGCCGGGCGTCAGCCCTTGTTGCCGTTGCCGGGTTTCTCCCCGCCGCCTTCTTCGCCGCCCGGTGGATCGTTCGGGCCGGTCGGGAAGGTGATCGGCGGCCGCGTGGGCCGGGTCGGCTTGGTCGGCGTCGGGTCGCCGGGGGTGCTCGGCGGCGGACTGTCGGGCGTGTCCGTCGGCGGCGGCGGCGTGTCCGACGGCTTGGTCGGCGGCGTGCTCGGCGGAGTGCTCGGGGGCGTCGACGGCGGCGTGGTCGGCGGCGTGTACGTCGGCGTCGGGCTGTCCATCGTCTCCGGGTCCGGCTCCGGGAACTCCAGCTTCTCGGAGTCGCCCAGCGCCGGCTCCATGTACGCCAGCCAGGTCTTCAGCGGCCAGTTGCCGCCGAAGAACGCCTTGTCGTCGCTGAACGGGTCGAGGTCGCCTTCACCGGTCTTGCCGGCGCGGTAGAGCACGGAGGTCGACAGGTTCGGCGTGTAGCCGGTCCACCAGGAGGTCAGCGTGTCGTCGCCGTCCTTGCAGCCGTCGCACTTGGCGTTCGCGGCCCGGTGCTCGACGGCGACACCACCCGCCGTACCGGTCTTGCCGGCCACCTGACGGTCGAGCTTCTGGGCGCCCTCACCGCTGCCGCCGTCCTCCGTCACACCGAGCAGCGCGACGTTGACCTTGGCCGCGACCTCCGGCTCGATCATCTGAACGGACTTGTACTTGTCCTTCTGGTTGAAGTTCTTCGCGTTGCCGGGCGACGTGACCGTCTTGATCGTGTGCACCGGCGTGTACAGCCCGCCGGCCGCGAACGTCGCGTAGGCGTTGGCCATCTCGACCGGCGATGCGTACGGGTCCGGACCGAGCACCGTCGACGGGTTGTTCCGGCCGCGCTCGAGTGCCGCCGTCTTCGGGATGCCGGCGTCCTCGGCCGCCTGGACGACCTTCGCCGGACCGTCTTCCATCTGCTTGTCGACCAGGTCGTAGAACGCGGTGTTGATCGACAGCTTGGTGGCCTTGAGCAGGTCCACCTCGCCGTAACTGCGATCGAACTCGTTGTTCAGTTCCTTGCCCTGGATCTCGATCGGGCTGTTGCCCTGGAACCGGTCGTACAGGCTGCGGTCGTCCCGCATCGCAGCGGCCACGGCGAACGGCTTGAACGACGATCCGGGACGGGCGCGCAGCCGGGCCCAGTTCAGCTCGCTCTTGAGGAAGTCGACACCGCCGAACATCGCGACCAGCTCACCGGTCTTCGGGCGTACCGACGCGAGACCGACGTGCAAGCCTGCGTTCTTCTCCGGCAGTTCTTGGGTACCGGCGCGGACCGCCTCGTTCTGCTTGCCGTACTCGAAGGTCGTAACGACGCGAAGGCCACCACCGCTGATCTCCTCCGGCGTGTAGCCGAGAGTGTCGAGCTCTTCCTTGGCCATCGCGAGCAGGTAGCCCTTCGTCCCGGCGAAGCGCCCCGGCTTGTCGGGCTTGTCCAGCTTCGGCAGCGCCTTGCTGGACTTCGCGTACTGCGCCTCGGAGATGGTGCCACCGATCCGCATCCCGTCCAGCACGTATCGGTACCGCTCGAGGATCCGCTTCTGCGCCGCCGGCTTGTCCGGGTCGAAGTAGCTCGGGTTGTTCAGCACCGTCGCCAGCAGGGCGGTCTGCTCCACGGTGAGCTTCTTCGGGTCCGGCTGGTTGAAGTACGCGCCGCCCGCGGCGCTGATGCCGTAGGCACCTTCACCGAAGTAGATCGTGTTCAGGTACCCCTCGAGGATCTCCTTCTTGTCCGTCTGCCGACTCAGCTTGGTCGCGATGAACAGCTCGGAGAACTTCCGGGAGAACGTCCGCTCCTGCGTCAGGTACATGATCTTCACGTACTGCTGGGTGATCGTCGAACCACCCTGGAGCTGCTTGCCGCGCGCGATGTTGAACGCCGCACGAGCCATGCCGGACGGCGAGACACCCGGGTTGGTCCAGAAGGTCCGGTCCTCAGCCGCGATCACCGCGTCCTGGACCGTCTTCGGGATCTGGTTCAGCGGAATCGACTTACGGTTCTGGTCGTAGAACGACCCCAGCTCGTGGACGTTGTCCGCGTAGTACACCGTCGTGGTGTTCATCTGGAACTGCTTGTTCGGGTCCGGGATGTCCGTGGTCTGGTACCCGATGAAAAAGGTGGCCGCGGCCCCGATCACACCGAGGAAGAACAGAGCCAGCAACCACCCGACGATCCGGAGCGCCCAGTGTTTCTTGCGGCGCGCACGAGACGGGGCGGCCTTGCGACGAGCTTCACTCACTGTCCAGTCCTCGACGATCTCGCTGAAGTCATTGCCCCCCAGACTAAGGGGGATGTGGTAACGCTCCCTAAATGACCACAGAGAGTACCTACCCGGTGACGTGCGGCGCCAGTAGCGTGACTGCGAGCAACGCGGCCGGGAAGCAGGCGAGGAACAGGGTGAAGGTGTAGCCCATGATGTCGCGGGCCTTGAGGCCGAGGATGGCGAGGGTGGGGAGCATCCAGAACGGCTGCAGCAGGTTGGCGCTGGCTTCGCCGAGGTCGTAGACGACGACCATCCAGCCGGCGTCGACCTTGAGCTGGTTCGCGGCCTCGAGCACGTACGGCGCCTCGATCACCCACTTGCTGCCGCCGCTCGGGACGAAGACGCCGAGGATGCAGGAGTAGATCGCGACCAGCGGCGGGAAGAAGAACTGCGTGCTCGCCTGCACCAGCCACCCGGCGAGCCGGGCCGAGATGCCCGTGTAGGCGATCATGCCGAAGATGCCGCCGTACAAGGGGAACTGCAGCAGTACGCCGGCCGCCGCCGGTGCGCCGTCGCGGACCGCGCGGGCCATTCGCCACGGCCGCCAGTGCAGCAGCATCGCGAGCAGGAAGAGGATCAGATTGACCGTGTTCAGGTCGAGCGCGTTGAAGAAGCTCTTGCCGTCGAAGTACCGGACGAGATAGACCGCGCCGAGCAGCACCACCAGCAGGCTGAACAGCGGCGAGTGCTCGAGCCAGTCCCCCGGCCGTCTCGTCTCGCCGTTCACCCGCTGACCGTTGTACGCCGAACCGCGCCCGATCAGCGGCTTGAGCTCGATCCCGAGGTGCTCGGCGGTCTTGGAGTTGTCCGCGCCGGGCGCGACGAACCACGCCATCGTCACGCCCACGGCGTACACGAAGATCGTTGCCACGATCGCCTGCCAGGTGAAGATCGTGTCGCTGAGCGGGATCACCCCGCTGGCGTGACCGGCGGCCTTGATCACCTCCTGGACCGGCGCCGGGCTGCTGCTCGGGCTGGCGACCTGCAGCGCGGCCGAGCCGGACAGGCCCTGCGCCCAGACCGTCCCGAGCCCGAGGAACGCCATCGCGCCGAGCGCGCGGTAGTCCGCCTTCGGCACGTTCCGGGCCACCTCGCGGGCCAGGATCGCGGCGAAGATCAGGCTGAAGGCCCAGTTCAGGTACGACGCGAGCATGGCCACCGCGGCGACGAAGGCGACCGCCCCGCGCGGCGACTTCGGGATCCGCGCCAGCCGCGCGATCAGTCGCGCGACCGGACCACTGGTCGCCACGGCGTACCCGCCGATGATGATCATCGCCATCTGCAGGGTGAAGGTGATCAGACTCCAGAAGCCGAGCCCCCACGCGTCGACCAGGCCGAACCCGTGCGTGGCGACGGGATCGTCCGGGCGCTTCAGCAGCGGCTCTCCGGTGACCAGCCCGAACAGCAGCACCACGAAGGTGCCGACCAGGACGAACCCGAACGCGTCCGGCAGCCATTTCTCGGTGAACGCGGTGAACCGCAGCGCGATCCGCGCCAGCGGGCCTTCGCCCTCGACCTCGTGCTTGGCGTGCTTGCCGTGACTCTCGGTCATGACTCTCCGCTCCTGACTCACGACGCTGTGTGTCAGGTGAATTAACGCAGATCGCCGCCTGACGTAACAGGTTTCCGGGTGCGCGTCGTACGGCGAGGTGACAAAGGTGGACTTTGTCATGAGTTGTCGTCGCGTCAGGGAGCTGCTTACAGTGGCGGAGCGATGTATCGAACCGATACATCAAGTCATGACAAACTGGACCGAGGGAGGTGGGGTCATGGGAAACCGCAGTGGGGTCCTGGAACTCGCCGTACTCGGTCTGCTGCACGAAGCGCCGATGCACGGTTACGAGCTCCGCAAGCGCGTCAACGCCCAGTTCGGGTGGGGACGGGTGCTGTCGTTCGGGTCGCTCTACCCGTGCCTGAAGGCGATGCTCCGGACCGGCCTGATCGCGACCGAGGCCGGTACGCCGGACGGCCGCCGGCCCAAGATCGTCTACTCGATCACCGCCGACGGGAAGGACCACTTCGCGCACGCCATGCACGACGCCGGTCCGTCGGCCTGGGACGACGACACGTTCGGGGTCCGGTTCTCGTTCTTCGGCCGGACCGACCCGGCCACCCGGTTGCGCATCCTCGAGGGCCGCCGGGCGCGGATGGAGGAGCGGCTGGCCAACTTCCGCGCGGCGATGAGCCGCACCGCGGAACGGGTCGACGCGTACACCCTCGAGCTGCAACGGCACGGCCTGGAGTCGGCCGAGCGCGAGGTCCGCTGGCTGAACGAGCTGATCGACGGCGAACGGCGCCAGCAGCAGCCCCCAGACCAGAAACCGCCTGCAACACCCCCCAATTGAAGGAGTTCCAGATGACTTCGATCCGCGTAGCGATCGTCGGTGTCGGCAACTGCGCCAGCTCGCTCGTCCAGGGCGTGCACTACTACCGTGACGCCAAGCCCGACGAGCGCGTCCCCGGTCTGATGCACGTCCAGTTCGGCGACTACCACGTCCGCGACGTCGAGTTCGTCGCCGCGTTCGACGTGGACGGCAAGAAGGTCGGCCTCGACCTCGCCGACGCGATCGGCGCCAGTGAGAACAACACGATCAAGATCTGCGACGTGCCGCCGAGCGGCGTCACCGTGCAGCGCGGTCACACCCTGGACGGTCTCGGCAAGTACTACCGCGAGACGATCACCGAGTCCGACGCGGCGCCGGTCGACGTCGTACAGGCGCTGAAGGACGCGCAGGTCGACGTCCTGGTCTGCTACCTGCCGGTCGGTTCGGAGCAGGCGGCGAAGTTCTACGCGCAGTGCGCGATCGACGCCAAGGTCGCGTTCGTCAACGCGCTGCCGGTGTTCATCGCCGGGACGAAGGAGTGGGCGGACAAGTTCACCGCGGCCGGTGTCCCAATCGTCGGCGACGACATCAAGTCGCAGATCGGCGCCACCATCACCCACCGGGTGCTGGCCAAGCTGTTCGAGGACCGCGGCGTCACCGTCGACCGGACCTACCAGCTGAACGTCGGCGGCAACATGGACTTCAAGAACATGCTGGAGCGCGACCGGCTGGAGTCCAAGAAGATCAGCAAGACCCAGTCCGTCACGTCGCAGCTGGTCGACGACATCGACCCGCGCAACGTGCACATCGGCCCGTCCGACTACGTCGCCTGGCTCGACGACCGCAAGTGGGCCTTCATCCGGCTCGAGGGCCGCAACTTCGGCGACGTCCCGCTGTCGCTGGAGTACAAGCTCGAGGTCTGGGACTCCCCGAACTCGGCCGGCATCATCATCGACGCGATCCGCGCGGTGAAGATCGCCAAGGACCGCGGCATCGGCGGCCCGATCCTGTCCGCGTCGTCGTACTTCATGAAGTCGCCGCCGGAGCAGTACGCCGACGACGTCTGCCGCGACCTGGTGGAGAAGTTCATCAAGGGCGAGGTCGAGCGCTGACCTGATCCGCTCGGACAAGGCTGATCGCAGGCCCCGCAGCCGCCTCTGGCTGCGGGGTCTCGGCGTTCGCCCTCTGTTCCTCTTCCGGCCGCCGCGACCTCGCCCCGAGCAACCTTCCCGGCCGCATGGCCACCGACCTCAACCGTCGGACGACTATCTTCTTTCCCGTGCGACTTCATGTGGGCTGTGCGATGTGGACGCACGCGGCCTGGGACCTCGGCTCCAAGGAACGCCTGCGCTCGTACGCCTCGCACTGCACCGCGGTCGAGGGCAACACGACCTTCTACGCGACACCCTCCCGCAGCTCGGTCGAGAACTGGGCGGCGCAGACCTCACCCGACTTCCGCTTCGTGGTGAAACTCCCGAAGACGATCACCCACGAGCGCCGCCTCCGTAGCGCGGACGCCGAGTTGGCAGCCTTCCTGTCCGCCCTCGAACCGCTCGGCCCTCGCGCGCACGCCTTCTGGATCCAGCTCCCGGCCTCCTTCGGCCCGGGCGATCTCGGCGCGCTGGCGACGTTCATGCACAAGCTCCCGCGCACACATCGGTACGCCGTGGAGGTGCGGCACCGCGACTTCTTCACCGACGCCCGCGCGGCGGCGGCGCTGGAGCAGGTCCTCGGCCGGACCGGCGCCGAGTGGGTGCCCTTCGACACGATGACCCTGTTCGGCAAGCCGGCCACCAGCCTGGTCGAGCGAGAGGCCTGGATGAACAAGCCGCGCGTCCCCCGGCGTACCAGAGCTCTGACCGACCAGCCGATCGTCCGCTACATCGGGCGGGACTCGGCCGAGGAGACCGCCGCCGGCTGGCAGGGCTGGGCACGTCTGTGCGCCGACTGGCTGCGCGAGGGACGCTCGCCGACGGTCTTCGTCCACACCCCCGACAACGCGCTCGCGCTCGGTCTGGCGCGGCGGTTCCACGACGACGTACGGGCCCTCGTGCCGGAGCTCGAACCGCTGCCGGAACCGGTGCGATCCGCGCCGCCGACGCTGTTCTGATCCGCTTTCTTTGCCAGAGGTTCAACCAGCGCGACATTCGTGTCTCGCCGCGGGGGCCCGTTGTGCCCTAGGTTTGTTCACTGTGAGGTACGACGAGTTCCGCTCTGCGTATGACGCCGTCCAGCAGGCGTGCCTCGACGCACGGCTGGACGTGGATGGCCTGGCCGCCGAAGTAGGCCGTCTGGCGGTTCTGGCCGACCAGGTGGAGCTGCGCTCCGAGCGGGAGGAGGCGGCGTCCGACCTGGCGTCGCTGACCGACCTGCTGGAGATGGTCCGGCGCAACACGCCGCCGCCCGCGTCACCGGCGTACGAGAAGGCCTTCCAGGAGGCGTCCGCGCTGACCGCCGAGGCGAACGCCGCCGACGGCCCGGTCACCGAGCGGATCAAACTGGCCCAGCGGGCGATCAAGAAGATCCGCACGCTGGCGGACCGGGTCGAGGATCCGGGTGAGCGGTTCACGCTGCTGAAGATGACCGAGCCGCTGGTCGTGCTGGCCGACGGGCTCGAGCACTCGCGCTGATGTCTCGAGGCTTATCCACAGCCTGCTAACTCGTCGCTGAACCGCGGCGCTTTCTCCATACCTTCCCTGGCGAGACCACACCTCGCCCGGAAGGACCCCCATGGAGACCAACGAGCCGTACGGCGACCGCCTGGCCCGCACCGAGTGGCTGATCGCCGAGCTCCGCCGCCGCGCCGACACCTGCGTCGACCCGAACGAACGCACCAACCTGAACCGCTCGGCGGACGCCCTGGTCCGCCTCGCCACGGCGATCCGCCCATGACCGCGGCACCGCTCGGAGCCGACCCGATCCAGTCTGCCTTGCGGCAGCACAACACCGGCCGCATCGTCCCGTTCGCAGCTCCGCACACCCTCGCCGAGCTGCTCACCCAGCACACCCAAGCCGCCCTGTCCCTGTCCGGCGCCGACCGCTCCGCCTGGAACGGCCAGATCGTCGAGGCCGGCGACGGCATCCTCGGCCTGGCCCACTGGGACGGCACGCTGCACCTCGATCGCGAGTTCGTGCTCGCCCCGCTGCACGATCTGTACGCCCGAGCCGGCGAGGTCCGGCCGACGATCACTTTGGGCCGGTATCGCGACGCCCTGCTCACGCTGCTCCACGAGCAGTCCCACTTCCTCGGGCCACACGGCTCCACCCAGGAGGCAGCCCGCGCCGCCTTCCGCAGCCCTGGCGCCCAGCCCCTGGAGGAAGGTGTCGCCGAAGCCTGGTCCCACAGTCACCTGGACGCGTACCTGCGCCTGCTGTCCATCCCGCACCACGCTCCTGGGATCGACGGCGTGTCCACGCGCCCGTCGTACCAGGCGTACGTCCCCGCCACTCTCGCTCTGACGTCCTACCTGGACGAACGCCGCCACTAACCACCCGGCTCCACCCTCACCGAGCTGAACCGCCAAACCACCGAAGGCCAGTGGCCGCTCGTCACCGACCTCCTCTACCGCGCCACCACGCTGCCGCGCCTGGTCCCGTACACCGCCGAACCCGAGATCCGCCATTACCTGGAATCCCACCTCCGCACGGCCTTCCAGTCCCTGGAGATCCTCCAACTCCATCCCCAGGACCTGGCCGCTCACCGCTCCCACGCGGCCCTGCGAACTGCGCTCACCATCCTCGACCAACGCCTGGAACATCTGGCCAAACTCTTCGCCCGCCCCCGAGTGCCGCAGTCCGCAGCCCAGGCCCTTGCAACCGTCACTCCCGATCACTCGGCAGAAGAGCCCGCTTCTGTCCCTCCCGGAACTGCCGATTCCCCTGCGGTGGACCTCGAGCCCAGCACTGCCGATTCCCGAGCCCGGGACCACGAACCCATCCGTTCCCGAGCTCCCCGCTCCCCAGCCCAAGACCTCGAGCTCACCCGATGACCCAACCCCGCCGCCTGGCCTATCCCCTACGTTCGCTGCCTCGGTTCCCCCTGACCGAGGCACTGCGCTCACCCACACCGCCCGCCGACCGGCCCTCGCGACCACGTGTGGGCCATGGCCTGCACTTGCCCGGCTCGCTCCCTGCGCCAGCGACCACACCGCGAGCCTGGTCCGAGGCGGTGCCTCTGCCAGCCCGTCGCCCCAGCGCTTGGTCATCCGCAGGCCCGTGGCCGGCCATCCGCGGTACCCCAGCGGCCCACCGAGCAGACTGCCCGCCGCTGCTGTCGTCTGGTCACCCGCCGGCTCATCGCCTGATCATCCGTGGGCCCGTCCCAGGTCATCCGCTGGTCCGTCCCCTGGTCTTCCGCTGGTCCGTCCCCCGGTCATCCGCAGGCCCGTCGCTTGACCGACCGCAGGCCCGTCGCTTGATCGACCGCAGGTCCATCGCTGGGTCCTCTGCTGACCAGTCGCGTGGTTGTCTGCTGACCAGGCGACGGGCCCGGCCGCGCCGCTGGCGTTCTACCTCGGCCAGCCCACCCGCTCGGCCTGAGCGGCGAGACCGGCCTATGGCCCGAGCCTCTCCAGCACCAGATCGTTGCAGCTCCACTCTCCGACCCCACTTCCCGTCAAACGCCTCGTCCCCCGAGCACGGGCTCGGGGGACGAGGCTGCCTGCGGGTGGTCGGCCCGCCAGAGAAGGCCAGCCGCAGGGGTTCAGAGGTGTACCGCCGGGAGCTGCACATGCGGTGAGTACCGCGAGGAGTTCAGGTGGTGGGTTGGGAGTGCGCGGGCGAGGGACCACCTGGCGTGGCTTCCAGCGGGTTGCGTGACGTGAGGGGAGGTGTGGGGCTGGCGGGGTGGTCAGGCGGAGCCCGCCAAGGGGGTGGTTCTGGCGGGGTGCTGCTCGTGCGGAGCCGGCTGTGGTGTGGGGCCGGCGGGGTGGTCAGGCGGAGCCCGCCAAGGGGGCGGATCTGGCGGGGTGCTGCTCGTGCGGAGCCGGCTGTGGTGTGGGGCCGGCGGGATGGTCAGGCGGAGCCCGCCAAGGGGGCGGATCTGGCGGGGTGCTGCTCGTGCGGAGCCGGCTGTGGTGTGGGGCCGGCGGGGTGGTCAGGCGGAGCCCGCCAAGGGGGCGGATCTGGCGGGGTGCTGCTCGTGCGGAGCCGGCTGTGGTGTGGGGCC
>JAEBEC010000002.1:0-1333234 GCA_049998015.1 Kribbella sp. cmx-5-2 | reverse complement strand
TCGGGCACTACCGTGGGACACGAGAACCTCCGGTCGTTGCAGTGGGCCTTAGACAAGCCACACCTCAACCGGAGGTTCTCCTCACGTCAACCCCGACCCGCTGCTACCAACCTCATGACCGAGTACATCTAGTCGTTCACCGACTGACCCGAGGCGAACCACACCGCAGCCGTCGCGGCCGCCAGCGCGGCGACGGTGACGACCAGTGAGCCGGGCACGTCAGCACCGCGCACGACCGCTCCCCCGACCGCGACCACCGGCGCGAGCAGCACGGCGATACTTGCCGGGAGCAACCACCTGCGCAGGGACCGCGGCCCGACCTTCGCGTACGACGGCAGCTGCGCCGCGTACGCCGACGCCAGGTGCAGCAGGAGCACCCCGAGCGCGGTGACCACCGTCGACCAGCCGACGTCCCCCGGCGCCCTGAACAACCACCCGGCCAGTACGACGATCAGGAACAGCAGCCCGGCCGCGGAGTCCGGCAGCACCAAGCAGGCCAGCAGCAAAGGGATCCCGGCGACCAGCACCGCATCCATCTGATCCCACGGCTGCAGAGCCGGCACCGCCAGAGCGATCGCCCCGCCTACCGCGATCAGTAGCCGGGCAATCAACGGCCCACGCCCGAAGGCGCGCAGCTCGCCCAGCCACCGAGTCAACCGATCCGCAATGCTCATGAGCGCATCCTCGGCGCCGAGGCAACCCTCGCCGCGTCCCGCAGTACCTCGTCCAACGTGCCCGCGCCGCGCCAGCGCACAGTCGGCACCCCCAGGTCCCCAAGACGGTCCAGCTCGCGACGCCTCTCGAGCAGCCGCAGCCTCCACGCCAGCGGCCACGCCTGCGAGTCGTGCTGATCCAGGTCGATCACATCCGCCACGTCCTCCGGCAACGTGTCGACAGCGATCACCGTGCACCCCGAGTGCACCAGCGTCACCACGTACCCGAGCACAACCGGCCGCAGCAGCGGACTGAGCACCAGCACCAGGCTGTCCGCCCGAATCCGATGCCGCCGAGCCAGCGCGTGCTCGTCCTGCTGGCGCCCCTTCTGCCCCGCATGCACCAGCACGTCCAGGATCCGCCGCAGATGCGCCCGCCCACTGCCGGCCCGCACCCCACCAACCGTCGTACCGGTGTCCACCAAGCGCACCCGGTCCCCGTGCCGCAGGTAGTGCTCAGCAATCGAAGCAGCAGCCCGCACAGCCGTGTCCAGGCTGCTGGAGCGTCCGTCGATCCCCTCACTGATCCCGACCTCACCGCCGGTGTCCAGCAGGATCACGACCTCGGTGTCCCGGTCCGACCAGGTCGACGTCACGTGCAGCTCACGGGTCCGCGCCGACACCGACCAGTTGATCCGCCGCAGCCGGTCACCGGTCCGGAACGGCCGCACACCCGACAGCTCGGTCCCCTCACCCGGCCGCCGCGACCTGTGCAGCCCGACCAGCCCAGCAGGACGCGGTACGGCGTCAACAGCCTCGAAGCCCTCCCGCAGCGGCAGCGTGGTGACGCTCTGCGCCGCAGCATCTGGCAGCTGCACCCGGTACGACCCCAGGTCCGACGTGGCGACCACCTGCGGCCGCTCCAACCGCCGTAGCCCCCACCGCTCGGACCGTACGCCGACCTCCACCGACACCGTCCCGTCAGCCGCCGACTCAGCCACAGCGGCCTGCGGCGGGTCGTACCGGAACCACTGCGTCCGCGGCACCGCAGCAACGACCAGGTCGATGTCCGGGTCGACAGTGCCCGGCACCACGACCCGGTACGTCGTCGCCTGGCCCTCGAACAGCACGTCCGCGTCCAGCTCGGTCGCCACGTGCGGAACGGTCCGCGGCCGGAAGAACCGTCCCCACACCGCGACGAACGCCAGCGGCATCCCGAGCACGGCCAGGTCGGGCCGGCGGGCGACGACCGCGACCACCAGCAGTCCGGCGGCCACGCAGACCACCCGGACCTGCGCGTGGGTCGGTCGCCAGGTCACTGCCGGGTGCCCACGACGGTCGGCGGCGCCGGCACCTGCGCGAGCACAGCCCGTACGACGCTCGCACCGGTCACATCGTGCAGCCACAGCTCCGGCCGCACAGTGATCCGGTGCGCCAGCGCAGCCACGGCCACAGCCTTCACGTCCTCCGGTACGACGTAGTCGCGGCCCTGGATGACGGCGTACGACCTGGCGGTCAGCAGCAGCGCCAGCGAGCCACGCGGCGACGCACCGACGAGCACCTGCGAGTCCCGCCGGGTAACGGCGGCCAGCTCCACGCAGTACCGGCCGACGGTGTCGTCGACGGTCACCGTCTCGACCGCACGCTGTGCGGCGAGCAGACCGGCGGCGTCGGTGACCGGCTCGACGTGCTGGTCCTCCTGGCGGCGTGCCATCCGGCGCTGGAGGACCTGCCACTCCTCGTCGGCACTCGGGTACCCGAAGCCGATCCGCAGCATGAAGCGGTCGAGCTGGGCCTCCGGCAACGGGTAGGTGCCCTCGTACTCGACCGGGTTCGCCGTGGCCAGCACGTGGAACGGAACCGGCAGCGGGAAGGTCTCGCCCTCGACGGTGACCTGGTGCTCCTGCATCGACTCCAGCAGCGCGGCCTGGGTCTTCGGAGGCGTCCGGTTGATCTCGTCGGCGAGCAGCAGGCCGGTGAAGATCGGACCGGGCCGGAAGACGAACTCGCCGTTCTTCTGGTCGTACACGAACGCGCCGGTCACGTCGGAGGGCAGCAGATCCGGCGTGAACTGGACCCGCCGGAACTCCAGCCCGAGTGCCTGCGCGAACGACCGCGCGGCCAGCGTCTTGGCCAGGCCCGGGTAGTCCTCCAGCAGCACGTGCCCACCGGCCAGGATCCCGGCCAGCACCAGCTCCAGCGCCTCGCCCTTGCCGACCACGGCCTCACCGACCCGCTCCAGCACCCGCCGGCTCAGCTCCGACACGTCGTCCGGCGTCAGCTCAGGTCCGGGGCCTACTACGGAGTCAGTCACAGTTCCTCACAGCTTCTCGATGGTCTGGACAGCCTGCTCGAGCTGGGCGAACGACGCCGTCGCCGCCTCGGTCCCGGTGATCAGGTCCCACACCTGGTCGCCGACCAGCGCACGGGCGCGGTCGGGCTCCAGCTGTGGGTCGATGCCGTGCCGGTTCACCAGCCGGTCGGTGGTCAGCTCCAGCAGCATCGGCCGGATCCGCCGGGTGAAGGTCATCGACCCTTCGCCGACCCGCCGCTGCCGCGAGGACTCCTGCACCCAGGTGGCCAGGAACTGCGTGCGGTTGTCGTTGCTCCGGCTCCGCAGCTCGGCCCACTTCTCGTCGAACCGCGACGGCCAGGTGGTCTCGATGATCTGCGGGAACACCAGCCGCATCGCCACCGACACGAACCCGACGGCCAGCGCCAGCCCCACGAACCACATCGGCCTGGGCGCCATACCGGCGATCGCGAAGGCCACGACCAGCAGCAGCACAACGACGACACAGATCAGCAGATGTCCCAGGAGGACCCTGTTCAACGTCCGGGCTCGATCGACCGTACGGCGCTTGGCGGGCGGAGGGCTGGTGGGAGTCGACTCCTCGGTGGGCCAGTTGCTCATCGGGCCGCCACCGCAGCCGCCAGCTGTTCCCTCAGGCTGAGCAGCGCCGCGCGCGCCTGCGTACGGGCCTCTTCGGTGGAGCCGTGCGTGGAGTAGCGCGCCTCCCGGTACAGCTGACCCAGCCGGAGCAGCTCCGGCTCGGAGATCCCGCCCACACCCAGCACCCGGACGGTGAACTCCGCCGGCGTCTCCGACGGCTCCCGCGCGACACCAGCTGAGGCAGCGGCCTGCTCCAGCGCGACCCAGCACGCGATCACCGCGTCGGTCGCCGTACCGGAGTCCATCGCCGACAGGCCGGACTCCACTGCCTCGGCGAGCCGGTCCACCTTCACCCGCTCCCAGTCCGTGTCGCCGTCCTCGGCCTGCGGCAGCTCCACCTTCCGCAGGATCCGGTAGACCAGCCGCAGCAGGAACAACACGAGCAGCAGCCCAGCGACGTACACCAAGGCCAGCCAGAGGGACTTGAGCCAGTCCGGGAACTCGACCGGCTTCACTTCCTTCGGCGACGGCGTCGGACCGGCGGTCAGCTCCGGCACCGACTGGCTCACGCTGATCGTCGGCGGAGTCCGCGGCGCGGCCGTCCGCGTGCTCTCGCTCAGCGGCTGCACACTCCCGCCGGCCGACGCGAAGATCACCAGGACAACGGCCGCGACCCCCAGGACGAGGGCAGCAGCCACTGCCAGCACACTGCGTCGCGTCGGCTGCATCCGGGAAGACTAGCTCGGGATCAGAACCCTGTGTCGAGCCAGGGCAGGCGCTTTCCAAGGAATGCCCGCGATGTTGCAGCAAGTGCCCCTTCGGTCCGCTCCTCCACCAGTCCGGCCGCTCCCAGCAGCTCCAGCGACGGCCTGCCGAGGTACACCGCGCCGAGCTCCCGTACGTCGACCAGCACGTCGGCCGGTCGGTCCGTCGGCTCACAGGTCGCTCCATCGGGTCCACCGGCCAGGTGCCACTGCCTGGCGTTCCACGGCAGGAACCCGTCGGTGACACCGAGCACCACGTCGATCTCCTCGGCGTACGTGCGCCCTGCGAGTGCCTTGCCGACGTCGGCCAACCGCACCCACAGGCCGTCGGCCGTGATCGGCTTCGGCGCCCGCGGGTCGACCAGCAGGGCCAGCAGCGGGTCGTCGGACGGCAGCTGCTCGTACGTCGTCTCGCTCAGCAGGTCCTGGTTCAGCAGGAACTGCCAGAGCGCCGCGTGCGAGGCCAGGTCGCGGGCATGCACCCGGGACACGTCGACGAAGCCCTTCGTCGTACGGCGGGTGCGGAAGTGCGCGTATCCAGTCACCTCGCCGTCGACCGACGCGAGCACGCAGCGGAGCGGTGAGGCGCCGCTCGTGTTGGTCACGACGTTCTCACCGCCGACGTAGTCCTCCCACCGCTCGTCGTGGTGGAACATCCCGGGCCGGCCGAGCGCCTCGTCGTTGTGGATCTTGGTCGTGACCGGCCGCGCCTCGACCGGGTCGGCGTACCGGACCCTGACGTCCTCGACGCCTTTCACCGGCCGCAGCGCGCGGGAGGCCTTCGGCACGGTGATGCTCTGATGATCCGACCCCAGGCCGTAACCGAAGCGCCCGTAGATCACCGGCTCGCTGGCAGTCAGTACGGCGACCGGCTCGACCCCGGTCTCGTGCAGCTCGGTCAACTGAGCCAGCATCAGCTCCCGCAGAATCCCGCGCCGGGTGTGCGTCGGACTGACACACACCATGCTCACGCCCGCCACCGGCAGCTGCCCACCCGGCACCGACATAGTCATCCCGAACGAGGCGGTGTGCCCGGTGAGCTCCTTGTCCTCCCGAGCCACGATGCTCCGCGCCGGCTCCCACATCCTCTGCTCGGCCGCCAGCTGCGCATCACTCCAGGGCTCCGCGAACCCCAGGTTCAGCAGCTTGACCAGCTCGGCCCACTCCCCGTCGTACCGCCCGATCGAGTTCGTCATGGCCCCTGCCTACCAGAACCACCCGGCCACCGCCCCTGACTTTCAGGAGCGGTGGCCGGCAGGCTGGGACGTGTCCCCACGACGTCCCAGCCCAGCCGATGGTCAGAGCGGCGGCGGGCTCACCCGGCCAGGCCGGACGTGGTGCGGAGGGGCGGGTTTGCCCGGCGGCGCAGCCGCCAGGGACCGGGGGCGACCGGCTTCTCCCCCACCTCCATCCCCTGGGGTCAGAGGGAGATGGGGGGCGGGTTTGCCCGGCGGCGCAGCCGCCAGGGCCCGGGGGCGACCGGCTTCTCCCCCACCCCCATCCCCCGGGGTCAGAGGGTGATCGACCAGTTCGTCAGCGTGCCGGTGTCGCCTGGGCCGTTGTCTCCGATGCGGAGGGTCCAGGTGCCGACCGCGTTCTCCGTGGTGGGGACCGAGTAGGTCTTGCTGGCCGGCAGCGGGTGGCAGGTGTTGCCGCCGTACCGCTGCAGGTAGTACCAGCGGCCGCTCGGTGAGACCAGGCTGATGTTGAGGTCCTCCAGGCAGGTGTGGCTGCCCTCGACCGTCACCTTGAGCGGGCTGGTCGCCCGGCCGGTCGCCGTCGAGCGGACTGCGCTCACGACCGTCTGGTAGTCGCGGATCGGGTAATCGGTGCCATTGCTGAACGTCCGGCCCCCACCGCTCCCCGGCTGCGTCCGCGCCGACACAGCCGCACTCGCCGGCGACTTGTTGCCCGCAGCGTCCTTCGCCTGCACGGTGAACGAGTACGCCGTGTCGGCGCTCAGCCCACTGACCGTCGCCGAGGTGCCGGCGACCGACGCCGCGAGAGTGCTGCCGTTGAAGACGTCGTACCCCGTAACACCGACGTTGTCGCTGGCAGCGTCCCAAGCAAGCGAGACCGAGCTACTCGTCGTACCGGTCGACCGCACGTTGCCCGGCGCGGTCGGCGCCTGCGTGTCGTCCGGATCACCCGGTCCGCCGTCGCCGATCAGCAGCGTGAGGTTCCACTTGGCGAGCGCCTCGTTGACCGGCTGGAAGATCGAGTTGTCGTCGTTCGACACACAGCTCGAGTTCCCACCCGAGTGCAGACCGACCGCCTTGTCCCCGCGCAGCCAGGCACCGCCCGAGTCACCACCCTGCGAGCAGGCATCGGTAGTGGTCAGCCCGTCGATCACCACGCTCCCGTAGTCGATCGACTGGTTCACCGCGCGCACCTTGCCGCACTCGAACTTCGGCGCCGTGTTCCCCGAGTGGCACACCGTGTCCCCGACGATCGCCTCGGCCGACCCCGTGACGGTGATCGCGGGCTGGCCCCACGTGTTCACCTCCGGCGAGATGTTCCACCCGGCCTCGGTCACCGCGACCACACCCATGTCGCCCTCACGGGCGTTGATGCTGCGACTACCACCGACGTTCGACGTCCCGAGCCGGTTCTGCTGGTTGATCGCGCCGTACGCCGCCTGGTTGGCGTCGTTCGTGCAGTGCCCCGCGGTCAGGAAGTGCTTGTTGCCCTGGGCATCCGTCGCCGGGAAGGCGACGGAACAGTACGTCTCCGACCCAGGCCACCAAGGATCACCCGGGTGCACGTCCCCGGCCTGCTGCCGGAAGTCGGACTTCGTCTGCACCACCTGTACGCCGTCGCCGAGCCCGTTCAGCGCGCCGTACGCGCCACGCACCTTGACGACCACCTTGTTGGACACCGGATCGATGCCCCAGCTCTGCAGTCCCGCGGGCCGATCGGCTCGCACGATCTTGTCCACCTTCGCCAGCAGCTCGTCCAACTGCCGCTGACTCCGCACCACCAACTTCGGCGTACCGCCGGCTTGGCGAACCCGATCAGCCGCAGCAGCACCGGTCACCGCAACATGCAGCTTCCCGTCGTCCGCGATCCACCGCCCCGCCAGATCAGATGCCTTGGGCAACCGCTCGGACACCTGCTGCGGGCTGACGTCCTGCGGACCCACCGGGGACGGCTGCGCCGCCTTCGCGGGCCCGCCGATGGCGATCAGGCCGGCCACCAGGCCCACCACCGCCGCCGAGCCGATCACCGTTGTCCTGCGTCGTTTCATGGGGTTTGCTCCTTGTTCATCCGGGAGGGGTGGCCCGACCCTAGGAGCGAACGACGGCGACGGAAATCGCCCAGATCCCTTTCACACTTAACAAACCGCGACTCAACACTTCACAGCTGAGAACCCCAGCGGAACCCATAGCGGCCGGGGCCGAAGCTCAGCGCTACGCCGTGCACCGAGGGGCCGGGTTCGACCGCGCGGACCTGTTCGGCGTCGTCGTCGAGTTGCGAGTACTGCTCGCACCACACCGGCGGCTGCTCGAACGAGATCTCCAGGACGTACTCCCGCACCGGCAGCCGGAACTTGCGTTCGTAGTTGTCGGCCGGCGGGTACGGCGGGGAGTTCACCAGCTCGTGCTCGGTGATCACCGTTTCGCCCTTGCACAGCGGGCGATCGAACAGCAACTCCGCGACCAGCAGCCCGT
Source organism: Kribbella sp. cmx-5-2 (assembly GCA_049998015.1). GTDB lineage: Bacteria > Actinomycetota > Actinomycetes > Propionibacteriales > Kribbellaceae > Kribbella. The sequence goes on along the minus strand of JAEBEC010000002.1, from coordinate 1,325,253 downwards.
CCGCCGGGCGCGAGACAACCCGGCCGAGATGACAGTGCCGGAGCGGACGGATCGCCGGCAACGGCCGGTCGTGCTCGTCGAGGTGCATGATCACGACCCAGCGGTCCGGGCCGTCCGCCTCGGCGCGCAGTACCTGGCGCGAGTGATAGGCCAGCTCGCCACCCTCCACCCCGACGTACACGCGATCGTGCTGGCTGATCCGTGTCAGCCGCTCGTCCCAGCGGATGTCGACCTCGCTGACCGCGTCCTCGACCGGATCGGGCTCGGGCCAGTACGCCGCAACCTCCGACGACGGCACAGTGCTCAGCCAGCGACCACGCCGACGCGGCGGGCCGAGCGAGGACGACAGCGTGCCGGCCGGGACCTCCAGTACGGACTCCAGCAGCGCGACGGCGACCAGCGAGTCCCGCCGCTCGGGCCGTGAACGGCCGGACTGCCAGTAGCTCAGCGTTGCGAGACTGACCGTCACGCCCTGCGCGCGCAGCCGGTCGCGGATCCGCTCCAGTCCCAGCCCGCGCGCCCGGATCGCGGCCCGCAGCACGCTCGCGAACTCGTCCGCCGCCGCCTCCGACCGATCCGGCACAGCGCCTCCTCAGGTCTCCATCGGAGGCTAGCCCGCGGCCACCCGCGCGGGGAAGCGTCGACCTGCACCCGGCCTGAGCGTGACCGGCTTAACACTTAACAGCTCGATGACCGCGATTCCGCGCCGTACCGCGGAAATTTCCCGCCCTTCCGGGAAAGTCTGACGCGTCAACCTCTAGACTGATGAAAACCGTTTTCATATACTCGATCCATGGCCGCCCACCGGAAGACCCCGCTGTCCCTGCTCGTAGGGCTCTCGACGACCCTCCGCGGGCCCGTCCTGGACGCCGTCGTCGACGCGACCACCGTGGCGGTCGTGGTGGACCAGGACGAGCTGCGCAGTCGCGGCGTCCTGACCTGGCAGGTCGTCGACGCCGGCGGCCGGATCGACGCCGGGGAGTTCACCGTCGACGACGACTGCGGCGCCTGCCAGCTGATCGAGTCGCTGCTCCCGCTGCTGGAGACGCTCGTCGCACGCGGCCACTGGCAACACATCGTGCTCGCGACCCCGCCCGCGATGGAGGCCCGGCCGCTGGCCGGCGCGCTCGTCGCGACGATGCCGGAGGTCGAAGTCGACACCGTCACCTGCGTCGTCGACGCCGTTCTGCTGGTCGAACAACTCTCCGGCGACGAGCTCCTCGACGAACGCGGCCTCGCCCTCGGCCCACCCGACCGCCGCAACGTCGCCGAGCTGACCGCACGGCAGATCGAGTACGCCGACATCTGCGTCCTCGCCAACGCCCACCGCAGCCAGGCCCCCGAACGCCTGCAGAACCTCCTGCTCCACCTGAACCCGCGCACGACGGTCGTCGCCGCCGACCCTGCCGGCGTACCGGCCGCTCCGGTCGCCCGCACAGGCCTCTTCGACTTCACCGCCGCCGAAGCCTGGGCCGGCGACCTCGCCGAGAGCGACCGCCTCCAACCCAGCGGCGACGGCGTCACGACAGTCCTCTGGCGCTCGACCCGCCCCCTGCACCCCGCCCGCCTCAACGACGCGTTGGAGGACATCGTCAACGGGGTCGTCCGCAGCCGAGGCGTCGTCTGGCTCGCCAACCGCCCCACCCAACGAGTCCGCTGGGAATCCGCCGGCTACAGCGCCTCCCTCGGCACCCTCGGCGAATGGTCCGACACCAACCACCTGGCCGAGTGCACGGTCGTCGCCACCGGCGTAGGCCTCGACCCCGCCCGCCTCCAGTCAGTCCTCGACGCCTGCCTCCTCACCGAGTCCGAACTGGCCACCCTCGACTGGCAATCCCTCGAAGACCCCTTCGCCGGAGTGCTGCCCTAGCACCGCCACACCGTCCAACCGGGCAACCGCGCCGCTCGGGCACCCGGTGAGCCGGGCACGCGGGCAGCAGGCAAGCCGACTACTTCTGCTGTTCCCGGCCGCAGCGGCCTGCACCGCCGCCGACCGTACCGGCCGCATCGCCGCCGACCGCGAGCTCAGCCCTTGACGACCGACAGATGCTCGGCAGCGACACCCTGCAGGTGGTCAAGGTCTGACGAAACCGTCGCGTACGTGTAGCCCTGAGCCAGGCGTGCCTTCGCCGAAGCCCCGTCGTGGTTGTGGATGCCGGCGGCAACACCCGCAGCCGCAGCAACCTCGGCGATGTGCTTGATCGCGGCCTCGAACTCGTCGGCCACATCCGGATCACCCGGAAACTTCCCGCCGATCGCCAGGCACAAGTCCGACGGCCCGACGTAGATCCCGTCCAACCCCGGCGTCGCGCAGATCGCCTCGACGTTCTCGAGCCCGGACGCGGTCTCGATCATCGCCAGTACGACGGTCGCCGCGTCCGACTCGGCCGGCACCGGCCCGACCCGCAGCCCCGCCCGCGTCGGCCCGAACGACCGGATCCCGCTCGGCGGGTACTTCGCCGCCCGTACGGCGTACGCCGCGTCATCCCCGGTGTCCACCAGCGGCACGATCACCCCGGTCGCCCCCGCGTCGAGCGCCCGCCCGATCGGCGTCGCGTTGTTCGCCTCCACGCGCACCAGCCCGACCGTCCCCTCCCCGTCGCCCGCACCCGAGCCCGCACCCGGGCCGCCGACCCGCACCGCTCCCCGTCCAGCCCCCGCCGCGTCGATCGCCAGCAGCCCGTCGAGGATCCCCCGCGTACTCAGCAACCCGTGCTGCGCGTCCAGCACCACGTAGTCGTACCCCACCCGCGCGATCCGTTCCGTCGACGGCGGCGCGTCGAGCACCACCCAGTAGCCGACCAGTTGTTCCCGGGCGCGAAGACGAGCAGCAAAGTTGGTCACCCAGCTGTTCTACCCGATCAACCCGAACAAACCCCCACACCCGCCGACCGCTTCCGGACGCTGCACCACCAGCACGCCGTACCGACTACCCGATCAACGGCAGCCGCTCCGCGAACGCCCCCAGCATCTCCCGATCGGCAGCATCCAGCGGCACCCGCCCGGTCGCCTTCAGCACGTACGTCGTGGTGTCCCACCCGATCACGTCCCACGCCTCCGGCCCGAACAGCCCGTCCAGCGTCCGCGCGGTCACCTGCAGCGCCTCCGGGTCCGGCTCCGGCGCGTCCGGCAGCTCGACGATCAGGTCCAGGTGATGCACCGTCGCCTCCAGGATCAGCGTCGCGACGAAGTCCTTCGCCGCCAGCACATGCCCCTGCGTCGCGACCCGCTTGCCCTTGTCCGCCAGCCCGAACGCCGCTGCCCGCACCGCCGCCTCGGACAGCTCCCGCCAGTGCCCGACCAGACCGACCGGGGGCCGTTCGTACGCCGAGGCAACCACCTGCACGAACGAGGTCTCCCCATCGGCCCCCGGCGGAAAGTCCTTCCAGTACGACACGAAGTCGCGATCCGGCTCCTCCACCGAAGGCGTCGCGAACGCGGCGAGCGCCCGCTCAGCGTCGTACAGCAGATGCACCAGCAGCGGCCCCACCGCCATCCCCGGACACCGCGTCGGCCGCGCGAAATCCGCGTCGGACAGCCCTTGGACCACCTCGGTCACCCGCCCGTAGGCCCGGCCCAGCGTCGCAGCCGGCCACAACGGCAACGCCCCACGCTCAGGAGCCTTCATGCCATCGAGCGTAAAACCGTTAGCCGCCCAAACCAACCTCCGACACAATTCCGGCCATGCCCAGTACGACGACCCTCCTGCACCAACTCGTCGCCAACGCAGGTCTCCCACCGGTCGCCACCAGCACACCCCTCACCGGCCACGGCTTCGACCACAACGTCTTGCACGCCGTACTGGCCAACGGCGGCGAGGTCGCCCTCCGCCACCGCCCCGACCCCGCCGACGCCACTCCCGCGCAGGCCCTCGTCCGCCGCGCCGAGTTCTTCGCAGCCCACGACGTCCCCACGCCCGCACTGCTCATGGCAACCGACGAGGCCAGCCTCTACGACTTCGCGCCCGGCGAGATGCTCCTGACCCTCATCGAGCAGAACCGCATGACCGACCAAGCCTGGCGCTCAGTCGGTACGGCGTTCAAAAGCCTCCACGCCATCCGCTTCCCCAAAGGCCTGACCGGCGCCTTCGGCAACGGCACCTTCGACCTGCGCTTCACCGACCCCGTCCGCACGCAGCACGAACTCCTCGACCAAGCCGACCTCGACCTGGTCGCCGATCATCTGCCCGAGCTCCACGCAACGATCGACCAGTACGCCGACCACCTGCGCGAAACCCCCACCGCGCTCCTGCACCGCGACATCTACCCCGCGAACATCATCGTCGGCCCCGAGAGCACGACCCTGATCGACTGGGACTCACCCGAGGTCGGCGACCCCGGCATCGAGATCGCCGCCTTCGAGGAACACGTCTACCTGCTCGGCGCCGAAGTCCCACCCGCCTTCTACGCGTCGTACGGCGATCGCCCCGCGACCACCGCACTCCACCGCCTCACCGGCGCGATCGGCTGGCTGGCCGAAGGCTGGCTCGACGACTGGATCGCCGACACCAGCCTCGACTCCGACCGCCGCGCCAAGGCGAGCAGCTGGAAGTCCGGCCTCCAGACCTACCTGTCCGAACTCCTCCGGAGGGCCTGAGCGCCGCGTCCGGACTCAGACCGGCGGCACCCCGTGCCGCTTCGTGCTGAAGTGCCGGTCCTTCGTCTGCGCCGCGGCCAACCGCGCGATCAGATCCTCCCGCAGGTTCTCCGGCTCGACGATCGCGTCGATCACCAGATCCGCCGCCAGCCGCAGGATGTCGATGTCGGTCTCGTACTCCTCGCGCAGCTTCGCGACGTACTCGACCCGCTCGGTCTCCTCCGCGATCTCCTGGATCTTGTTGTAGTACACCGCGTTGATCGCCGCCTCCGGACCCATCACCGCGATCTTCGCCGTCGGCAGCGCGACGCACGCGTCCGGCGAGAACCCCGGCCCGCACATCGCGTACAGCCCCGCCCCGTAAGCCTTCCGGACGATCACCGACACCGTCGGCACGGTCGCCTCGGACACCGCGGTGATCATCTTCGCGCCGTGCCGGATGATCCCGGCCCGCTCGACCTCGGACCCGATCATGAACCCCGGTACGTCGCACAGGTACACCAGCGGCACGTTGAACGCGTCGCACAACCAGATGAACCGCGCCGCCTTGTCCGCGGAGTCGACGAACAGCACCCCACCTTTGACCGCCGGCTGGTTCGCGACGATCCCGACCACCTGCCCGGCGAGCAGCCCGAACCCGACCACGAGCTCAGGCGCGTACGCCGGCTTGATCTCGAAGAACGTGTCCGCGTCGAGCAGCGCGTCGATCACGTCGTGGATGTCGAACCCGACCGACTCCTCGGCCGGCACCAGGTCCCGGGTGAAATCGCGTCCCGGCGCCGAGGCGTCGTACGACGGAGGCCGCACCTGCCACGAACCCGGCAGGTACGAGAAGTACTGCTTCGCCAGCTCGATCGCCTCGGCGTCGTCGCTCGCGAGCAGGTCGCCGCAGCCGGAGACCGACGTGTGCATCCGCGCGCCGCCCATCTCCTCGAGCGTCACCTTCTCACCGACGACCATCTCGGCCATCCGGGGCGAGCCGAGGTACATCGAGGCGTTGCCGTCGACCATGATCACCAGGTCGCAGAACGCCGGGATGTACGCGCCACCGGCCGCGGACGGCCCGAACAGGCAGCAGATCTGCGGCACCTTGCCGGACAGCGCGACCTGGTTGTGGAAGATCCGGCCCGCACCACGTCGACCAGGGAAGAGGTCGACCTGGTCGGTGATCCGGGCACCCGCGGAGTCGATCAGCCAGAAGATCGGCAGCTCGTCGCGCAGCGCGACCTCGGTGATCCGGACGATCTTCTCGACCGTGCGCGCACCCCACGACCCGGCCTTCACGGTCGGGTCGTTCGCGACCAGCAGCGCCGGCCGGCCGTCGACGAGCGCCCGCCCCGTGACGACGCCGTCCGCGGGCAGGCCCGGGTTGAGCGCGTTCGCCAGCTGCGCGTCCTCGACGAAGCTGCCCTCGTCGACGAGCAGGGCGATCCGGTCGCGCACGTACAGCTTGTTCTGACTCGCCAGTTTGGCGGCAGCCTTCTCCGGCGGCGCCAGCGTCGCCTCACGCGCGACCTTGACCTCGGTCCAGTGATCCCTGCTCATGCAGTCATCCTGTCACTCACCTGGGCGAGCATCACTCGACCGGGAGGCCGAGGCCGCGGGCGATCAGCATCCGCTGCACCTCCGACGTTCCCTCGCCGATCTCCAGGATCTTGGCGTCGCGGTAGAACCGCGTCACCGGGTACTCCTCCATGAAGCCGTACCCACCGAACACCTGCGTCGCGATACGCGTCGCGGTCACCGCCGCCTCGCTCGAGTACAGCTTGGCCACCGCCGCCGCCTGCTTGAACTCCTGGTACGGCGCACCGGCGTCCTTCAGCGCGGCCGCACGGTAGACCAGCAGCTCGGCCGCGTCGGCCATCACCTTCAGGTCGGAGATCTGGAACGCGACGCCCTGCTTCTGCCCGATCGGTACGCCGAAGGTCTTGCGCTCCCCGGCGTACTGGACCGACATCTCCAGGCAGGCCTTGATGCAGCCCAGCGCGACCGCGCCGATCGCGACCCGGCCGTCGTCGAGCGTCGCCAGGAACTGCGCGAACCCGCGACCGCGCTCGCCGAGCAGGTTCTCCTGCGGCACCCGGCAGCCCGCGAACGACAGCGGGTGGGTGTCGGACGCGTGCCAGCCGAGCTTGTCGTACTGCGCCTCGGCGACGAACCCCGGCGTACCGGTCGGGACAATGATCGTGGAGATCTCCGGGCGCCCGTCGGGGCGGTCGCCGGTTCGCGCGGTCACCGTGACCAGCGACGTGATCGCCGAACCGGAGTTGGTGATGAACTGCTTCGACCCGTCGATGACCCACTCGTCGCCGTCGAGCACCGCGCGGGTCTTGGTCGCGCCGGCGTCCGAACCCGACTCCGGCTCGGTCAGCCCGAACCCGGCCAGCGTGCGCCCGGCGACCAGGTCCGGCAGCCAGGTCTGCTTCTGCTCGTCGGTGCCGTAGGTCAGGATCGGGTTGATCCCGAGCCCGACCGCCGCCTCGAGCGTGATGCCCATCGACTGGTCCGCGCGGGAGATCTCCTCGATCGCGACGCACAGGCTGGTGAAGTCGCCGCCGGCGCCGCCGTACTGCTCCGGCGCGGTCAGCCCGAACAGGCCGAGCTGCCCCATCTTCTGCACGGTCTCGACCGGGAAGTGGTGCTTGCGGTCCCACTCGGCGGCGTACGGCGTGATCTCGGCCTGCGCGAAGTCGCGCACGCTGGCACGGAACTCGCGGTGCTCCTCGGACAACTCGAACGACATCTCTGCTCCCGGCTGGTGGTTGACGCTTACGTAAACGTAAAGCACGATGCCGTAGGTGCACAATATTCCGGTGAGTGCCGAGTCAGGGACCTGGACGATCACCGAGCTGGCGTCCGAGTACGACGTCACGCTGCGCACGATCCGCTTCTACGAGGACCGCGGCCTCCTCACCCCCGAACGCCGCGGCACCACCCGCGTCTACCACCCCCGCGACCGCGTCCGCCTCGCCCTCATCCTCCGCGGCAAACGCCTCGGCTTCTCCCTCGACGAGATCGCCACCATCGTCGACATGTACGACGCCGAACCCGGCGAGGAGGGCCAACTCGTCTACCTCCTCAACCAGATCACCCGCCGCCGAGCCGACCTCGAACAACGCCGCCACGACATCGAAGAAACCCTCCACGACCTCGCCGAGGTAGAAGCCCGCTGCCAGGCCGACCTGAAGAACCTCCGAGACAAGCACCAGTAACAGAGAAATAGGTTGGCTGGGTGGCTGGCTGAGGTGGGTGTGCGGGTGCGGCCTTGCACGAGGGGTGGCGTCCCCGGGGACGAGTTAGGGCAGGCGGCGGTGCCAGGTGAGGGGGCCGACTGAGATTCGCTGAGCGGATGAGCCGTCCCACTCCACGGGTAGGTCCTGGGCGAGCAAGGCCGCACGGATCTGCTCGCCGACGGCCTGGTCCTGTTCGGTGACTCGGCCTTGCTCGGGGTCGAGCGTGCCGTACGCGAGGTAGAGCTGAGCCGGCTCCTCGGCCAGGCGCTCGGCGTCCTGCTGGTGGAAGAAGACGTAGCCGCTCGACGGGCGGTCGGTGGGCCGCTCGTCGTCGATCTCGGTGACGCCGCAGTTCTGGCAGCACGTGAAGTTCATCCGCGCGACGACGCCGTTCGCGTCCAGCTCGGCGAAGGCCGCGGCTACGCGATCGGCGTCCGTGTACGCCGGCCAGGAGGCCTGCTCGGCGAGGCGCGCCTGCCAGACGTCCTCGACCAGCCGCGTCAACTGCTCGTCGTCGAGCGGCACCTCGTCGTCGTCCCGGAAGTCCCGCGCGTACTCCAGCACGTCGGCCCGGCTGAGGAATCCAGGACGCACCCAGAGCTCCACCTGCTCCCGCAAGTCAGCAATCTGCTGTATCGCGTCAGCAACCGCTGCCTCCCCCGCAGACTGCGGCTCGCCGCCTGCTCCCGTGGCGCTGGTGGACCGCGGAGCGGCTGCGGAACCGGACTGCTGATCGGCGCCCGGCCGCCCTGCACCCGGCTGCTCGCTAGCGGCAGCCTGCTGGTCGGCGGCGGCGTTCGGGCGGCGCTTGAACTTGTCGAAGATCCCCACGCGCAAACAGTAGGCCCTCGGTCAGACAGTCAGCGCTGCCGTCCGGAGCGCCTCGTCGTACCGGTGGAGCGCGAGCGCCGCCAAGCGCGGGTCGGCGCCGAGGGGTGGAGACACAGCGGCACCCGCAGCACTGGCGACAGCCGCCACGCGGTCTGCGAAGAACCCGGGCGCGAGCAGGTAAGTGGCAACAGCAACCCGACCGGACGTCCGGGCCAGTACGCCGGGCAGCCGCTCGCCCACGCCGGAGACGTACCCGACTTCCACCGGGCGGTCGATGAGAACGGAGAGATCTGCGGCGACGCTGGAGCAGTCGAGGAGCGCCCGATGGTCGGAGGAACCGGCTGCTGCCAGAACGACGGTGTCGATCCCACGCAGCCCGTCAACGCGATCACATGGGCGGCCGGGCAGGCAATCGTCCGGACGATCGGCAAGGCAGTCGGTGAGGCGGTCGACGCGGCAGTCGGTCAGGCGGTCGGCACGGCAGTCGGCACGGCAGCCGGCGAGGCGGTCGGCGAGGACTTGGGCCAGGACCGGGTGTGGCCCCAGCGGACCCGCCGTCGTGATCTGGCCCGGATGGCGACCAGCTTCGGCTTGGATATCGGTGGTCACGTGGTAGCCCGAGCTCAGCAGCAGCGGCACGATCACCGCCTGGTTGCTATCGGCAACAACTCGTTCGACCAGGGACGGGAGGGCGGGCATGTCCACATCGACAAAACCGAGGGACACCGGGACATCAGGACGCTGGCGTGCGATCTCGCGGGTCACGGCGTGGATCACCCGAATCCCCCGCGGATCGGCTGTGCCGTGGGCGGCGGCGACGAGGTCGGTCATCGGCGGACCTCCGAGGGCGGGTACTTGAAAGGGCGCGGGCCCGACAGCTGCTCCCGCTCCCCGATGACCGCGTTCATGTCGCGACCGCCGCAGGCTCGACCGCCAGGCGGTAGCCGCGGCGTACGACGGTTCGGACCAGTTCCGGACGGCCGACGGCAGTCCGCAACCGGTTGACCGTGACCTCCACGGCGTGGACGTCCTCCGCCCCCGGCAGCACAGCCAGAAGCTCCGGCCGCGAGACCACATCACCCCCGGCGTCGACCAACGCGGACAGCACAGCCCGCGGCCCAGGTCCGAGCGGCAGCACCACCCCGTCGAGCACAGCAGCACCACCCCGAATGACCAACTGCCCGAACGCCGTCTCGATCGACCGCGCGTTGTCGTCGGTGAGCCGATCGGTGACGCTCCGGATCAACGCGCCCAGGCGATACCGGTCAGGCACCAACGGATCCAACCCCAGAGCAACAAAAGGCCCCGCGGTCACCGGCCCCACACAAGCATTGAGCACTCGCCCAGTCCGCAGCACAGCAACCAAAGCGTCGTACTGACCGTGCAACGCCGAAGCATCCAGCAACGCCTGCGCAGCCGGCGCCGACGTGTGGACCACGGCGTCGACAGCCCCGCCGATGATCTGCCCGATCACCCGCTCGACGACCGCCGGGTCCGGCGCCGGCCCCCACCGATACACCTCCAGCCCACGCACAGACGCCCCCGCCTGCCGCAGAGCGTCCTGCAACCCAGGGTCCGACAAACCATGCAGCTGTACGACGATCTTCCGGCCGCCCACACCCTGGTCCCGCAACCACTCGACCACCTCGGCGGTCGTCTCCGAGCGCGCCGACCAGTGCTCCACCAACCCAGCCGCCCGGATCGCCCCACGCGCCTTCGGCCCGCGCGCCAGCAACCGCGACTGCTCCAACGTCCCGAGCAAGTCAGCCGCCAACCCAGCCGTGTCCGCCGCCTCGACCCACCCCCGGAAGCCCACCGCCGTGGTCACCACCACGTCGTCGGGCGGGTTCGCGATCACCCGCCGGGTCGCCTCGATCAACGCGTGGTCGTCCGGCGCGGGCACGATCTGCAACGTCGGCGCGTGCAGGACCTTCGCCCCGCGCCGCTCGAACGACGCGATCAGGTCGTCGGCCCGCCGATGCGCGGTCACCGCGATCGTGCAGCCGCTCAGCGGCCCCGGCTTAGCCTTCACCGAAACCACCACGCCCAGCCCCGCCGCCGGCCCCGACCCGGCCACTCCCGCCGACCCCGCCCACCGGATCGCCAACCAGCCCGCCCCCAGCCGGAGGCTCCGCACTCAACCCCACCAGCACCTGCCCGTCCACAACCTCCACCGCGTACGCCGCCACAGCCACCGTCGGATCGTCCAAACACACCCCCGTCCGCAGGTCGAACACCTGCTTGAACATCGGCGATGCCACCGTCGGCACCTCGCCCCGGCTCCCCACGATCCCCCGCGACAGCACGTTCGCCCCGCTGAACGGATCCTGGTTGCCCAAGGCAAACACCTCACCGCCGTACGTCCGGAACAGCGCGACCTGCCGACCCTCCAGCAACGCCGCGACCCCGCGCTCCGGCAACAGATCGTCGTACGAGCAGACCACCGTCGCGGCCGTCGTGACACTCATCGGCGTACCTCCAATCGGGGACCGGCCAGCAGGACCGGTTCCAACGTTCCCCGTTCGGACGGCGTGGCCGGTCGGGGTTGGCTGCGCTCCACCACGTACCGCAGGTCGGCGTCCGGCTGGTCCGGCGCGTTCACGAACGACACGAACCGCGCCAGCTTCGCCGGATCGTCCAGCGTCGCGCGCCACTCGTCGACGTACGAGTCCACATGCGCGGCCATCGCCGCGTCGAGGTCCGCCGCGATCCCCAGGCTGTCGTTCAGTACGACGTCGCGCACGTGCTCCAGCCCGCCCTCGATCTCGTTGATCCAGACGGCGGTCCGCTGCAACCGATCACCGGTCCGGATGTAGTACATGAGGAACCGGTCGATGGCCTGCAGCAACTGCTCGTCGGTCAGGTCGGACGCGAGCAGTTGCGCGTGCCGCGGCGTCATCCCGCCGTTGCCGCCGACGTACAGGTTCCAGCCGGTCTCGGTGGCGATGATCCCGACGTCCTTGCCGCGCGCCTCCGCGCACTCCCGCGCGCACCCGGACACCCCGAGCTTGAGCTTGTGCGGCGAGCGCAGCCCGCGGTACCGCAGTTCCAGCGCGATCGCCATCCCGACCGAGTCCTGTACGCCGTACCGGCACCACGTCGACCCGACGCACGACTTCACGGTCCGCAGCGCCTTGCCGTACGCGTGCCCGGACTCGAACCCGGCGTCGACGAGTCGCGCCCAGATCGCCGGCAACTGCTCGATCCGCGCGCCGAACAGGTCGACCCGCTGCCCGCCGGTGATCTTGGTGTACAGCCCGAAATCGCGCGCGACCTCACCGATCGTGATCAGCCCCTCCGGCGTGACCTCGCCGCCGGGGATCCGCGGGACGACCGAGTACGTGCCGTCCTTCTGGATGTTGGCCATCACGTGGTCGTTGGTGTCCTGCAGCGTCGCGCGCTCGCCGTCGAGCACGTGTCCGCCCGGGTCGACACTGGCCAGGATCGATGCGACCACGGGCTTGCAGATGTCGCAGCCGCGGCCGGTCCCGTGCCGTTCGACGATCTCGCTGAACGTCCGCAGCTCAGTCACCCGTACGACGTCGAACAACTCCGCCCGCGACAGCGCGAAGTGCTCGCAGAGCACCTTGCTCACCTCCACACCCGCCGCGGCGAGCTCGGCGTTCAGCAGGTTCTTCACGATCGGCAGGCACGAGCCACAGCTGGTCCCGGCCTTAGTGCGAGAGCACAGCGACTTCAGATCACCACACCCGTCGTCCCGCACCGCACACCGAATGGTGCCCGCGGCAACGTTGTTGCACGAGCAGACCGGCGCGTCGTCCGGCAGCTCCAGCTTCACCGGCTGCGCGCCCTCGGGCAGCAGGTACGACGCCGGGTCGGCGCCGAGCTCGCGTCCCACCATCGGACGCAGAGCCGCGTACGCCGAAGCGTCGCCGACCAGGATCCCGCCGAGGAGCGTCCGCGCGTCGTCGGACAGCACCAGCTTCTTGTACACCCCCGCGACCGGGTCGGCGTACACGATGTCGAGCGCACCCTCGGTCGCCCCGAACGCGTCACCGAAGCTGGCGACATCGACCCCGAGCAGCTTCAACTTGGTCGACGAGTCCGCCCCCGGGAACGTCGCCGCGCCACCCAGCAGCCGGTCGACGACGATCTCCGCCATCGCGTACCCCGGCGCGACCAGCCCCCACACGCGCCCCTCGATGCACGCGACCTCGCCGATCGCCCAGACCCCCGGCACCGACGTACGGCACGAGTCGTCGACCACCACACCACCACGCTCACCAACAGCCAACCCGGCGGCGCGAGCCAACTCGTCCCGCGGCCGGACACCAGTCGCAAAGACCACCACATCAGCCGGCAGATCAGGGCCCTCGGCAACAGCCATCGCCCGAGCCGACCCCTGCGAGGTGAGCTTGACCCGAGTCGTCTGGGTCGACGTACGTACGCCGACATCAAGCCCGCGAATCAGCCGAGCCAGCGCACTACCGCCACCTTCGTCGACCTGCAAAGGCATCAAACGCGGCGCGAACTCCACCACCTCGGTAGCAGCACCCAGAGCCCGTAGCGCGCCGGCTGCTTCCAACCCCAGCAGGCCTCCGCCCACCACCACCCCATGAATTTCCGACCGCTCCGACCGCAGGCGTTCCACGTACGTCCGCAGGGCCGCGACGTCGTCGATCGTCCGGTACACGAAGCAACCCTGAGCATCACTGTTCTTCACCGGCGGCACAAACGCACTAGACCCCGTCGCCAGCACCAGCTCGTCGTACGCGATCACCTCGTCCCGCGTCGTCCGCACCGTCTTCGCCGAGACATCCAAAGCCGCAACGACCACGCCCTTCCGCAACGTGACCGCCGGATCCTCCCAGAACTCAGCCTCGCCCAAGCTCAGATCCTGCGGATCGCGCCCCGAGAAGTAGCTGGTCAACGCAACCCGGTCGTACGGCAACCGTGGTTCCTCGGCCAGCACCGTGACCCGCCACTCGACCCCCGTGTCGCGCGACCGCAGCGCCTCGACCAGCCGGTGCGCGACCATCCCGCCGCCGACGACCACCAGGTGTTTCGCCTTGCCGAGCTCTGTCATCGTTGCCCTCCTGGTCGGGACGGGATCGGTCTCACCACGCCGAAACCGCTCGAGAAGCTCACCCACCGCGCCGGTACAACTGCCGCACCCGGTGGTCGCCCTGGTCTGTGCCGCGATGCCGTCGACACTGTCGGCACCGGCCTTCCACACCGCCTCGATCACGGCCCGCGTCACCCCGTTGCACCGGCAGACCGGCTTCGCCTGCCTCGGCACCTCCGTTGCCCCCAGCAACGTCTCCGGGACGACCGCCGTACGCCGGTCCGCCAGCAGTACCAGCTCGGCCGCCACCTCCGGCGCGTTCACCGCCACAGCCGCCTGCACGACCCCGTCAACCAGCACGGCCCGTACGTACCGCTCATCAGCAAGCCGTACGACGTGCCCGTCGGCGTCGCGATCACCGAGGACCATCACCTCCAGCCCCCCGGCCGTCAGCCGCAACACCTCCGGAGCCAACTCACGCACCGGCCGTCCGTTCAGCAGATCCGCCAGCGCCTCAGCCTGATCCCAAGCCGCACCAACCGTCCCGGAGACCATCCCGTCGACCTCGGCGCAGTCCCCGATCGCATGCACCCGCGGATCCGCCGTCGTCAGCGACGCGTCGACGGCAATCCCACCCGCATCGCCGATCGCCAGCCCAGCAGCCAGCTCGACCCGAGGCCGAACCCCACAAGCACTCACCAGCAGATCACCGAAGACCGTCTGCCCGCTCGCCAGTACCAGCGCCCGGAACCGCCCGTCCCGCGTCTCCGTCGCCTGCACCCGCGCCTGCAGCACCACCTCGATCCCCAGCCGGCGAACCATCCGCGTGACCTGCCGCCCAGCCGTCGCCCGCACCCGGTTGTCGAGCAGCGTCTCGCCGTCGTGCACGAGCGTCACCGCAATCCCCCGCTCCCGCAGGGCACACGCCGTCTCGACGCCCAGCACACCACCACCCAGTACGACGACCCGCCGAGCCCCAACCGCCGCCTCGACCAGCCGCCGGGCATCACCCGCCGTCCGCAACACCAGCCCGCCCGCAACCTCAACTGGCGCAGCACCCGTCGCAAACACGAGGTGGTCGTAGGCGTGTTCGAAGCCGGCGCTGTCCATCACAACCCGAGCCCCGAGCCGCACCCGCGCGGCCGTGGGCCGGGCAGCGGCAGCGGCGTCGGGCGCCGGCAGCAGCGCCTGCGCGCCGGGTTCCACCGCCCGCCCGGCGACGTACTCCGTCAACCGATGCCGCTGGTAGTAGGGCTCGTCCCCCAACACAGTGACCTCGTGCGACCCCAGCAGCTCCGCCAACCGCGTCCCGGCCATCCCCGCGCCGATGATGACGACCTTCATGCCGGCACCTCAGCCCGTACGACGGCCGACGCCTCGACCGCACACGCCTTGAACTCCGGCATCTTCGAGATCGGGTCGAGCGCGTCGTTCGTCAGCTCGTTCACCCCGGGAAAGTGGAACGGCACGAAGATCGTGTCCGGCCGAACATCCCCGGTCACCCGCGCCGGACACACCAACGACCCGCGCGCGGTCCGCAACCGCAGCAACCCACCATCGGCGACCCCGAGCGAAGCCGCCACCCGCGGATGGATCTCCGCAAACACCTCCGGCTCCGCTTCCAGCAACTCCGGCACCCGCCGCGTCTGCGCCCCGCTCTGGTAGTGCTCGAGCAACCGCCCAGTCACCAAGTACAACGGCGCATCCGACCGCAGATCATCGGCAACGGGCTGGTGCTCAACAGCAATCACCCGAGCCCGACCGTCCGCAGTACCGAAAGAAGCAGCGAACAGCCGAGGCGTCCCCGGATGATCCTTACCAGGCACCGGCCAGTACAACGCCTCGCCGGCATCCAGCCGCGCCCACGAGATCCCCGAGTAGTCCGCCACCCCACCAGCACTCGCCAGCCGCAGCTCCTCGAAAACCGCCGCCGGGTCGACAGGAAACGAAGCCGAGCACCCCAACCGCGAAGCCAACCCGGCAAACACCGCCAGATCACTCCGAGCGTCCCCAGGCGGCGAGACCGCAGCCCGCCGCCGCAGCACCCGTCCCTCCAGCGACGTCATCGTGCCGTCTTCCTCGGCCCACTGCGTCACCGGAAACACCACGTCCGCCAGCAACGCCGTCTCGGACGGTACGACGTCCGCAACCACCAGCAGATCCAGCGAAGCCAGCCGCTCCCGCACCGACGCCAGCCGCGGCGCCGACACCACCAGGTTGCTCCCGTGCACCAGCAACGCCCGCGGCCCACCATCAGTCCCCAGAGCGTTGATCAGCTCGACAGCACTCTTCCCAGGCCCAGGCAACGACGCTGGATCAACCCCCCACACTCCAGCAACGTGTGCCCGAGCAGCCGGATCAGCAATGCTGCGGTACCCCGGCAGCTGGTCAGCCTTCTGCCCGTGCTCCCGCCCACCCTGCCCGTTGCCCTGGCCAGTGATGCACCCGTAGCCGCTCCCCACCCGCCCAGGCAGCCCGAGCGCCAGCGCCAGGTTGATGCAGGCCGTGACCGTGTCGGTCCCCTTGCTGTGCTGCTCAGCCCCACGCCCAGTCAGCACGAAAGCCCCAGCACCGCCGTGCACCGGCGCCGCAGCCGCCAGCACCCGCGCAGCCTGCCGAATCGCTCCAGCCGGTACGCCGGTCACCCGTTCAGCCCGCTCGGGCCACCAGGCCGCCGTCGACCGGTACAACGCCTCAGCCCCTGAGGTCCGAGCAGCCAGGTACGCCGTGTCCGCCAGCCCCTCCTGCAGCACCACATGAGTCAGCGCCAGCACCAGCGCCAGGTCGCTGCCCGGCGTGGCCTGCAGGTGCAGGCCCATCTGCGCGGTGGCCGAACGACGCGGGTCGACGACCAGAAGCCCACCCGCGTCGCGCGCTGCCGCCAGATGCGCGACCGCCGGCGGCATCGTCTCGGCCAGATTGCTCCCCACCAGCAGGATCGCCTGCGCTCCACCCAGATCCGTCAGTGGGAACGGCAGTCCGCGATCGACCCCGAGCGACCGATTCACAGCCGCCGCCGCGGACGACATGCAGAACCGCCCGTTGTAGTCCACGTTCGCGGTCCGCAACGCAACCCGCGCGAACTTGCCCAGCGCGTAGGCCTTCTCGTTGGTCAGCCCACCACCACCGAACACAGCCACCGAGTCATCGCCGTACGACGCCTGCAACGCCTTGATCCGCTCGGCGACCACATCCAGCGCGTGGTCCCACGAGGTCTCCACCAGTACGCCGTCCGCGTCCCGCACCAGCGGAGCCGTCAGCCGGTCCGGCACGGTCAGCACCGCCGCCGAGGTCCACCCCTTCCGGCACAGCCCACCGCGGTTGGTCGGGAACTCCCGCGGCGTCACCGTCACGGGCGCCGGAGAGAGAGTCATCGCGCACTGCAGCGCGCAGTACGGACAGTGGGTGGCCGTCACACGCGCACCCCGCTGAGTGGACCACCCTTGCGCAGGTAGCAGAAGTACGTGACGAGCAGGCAGACGACGTAGAACCCGCAGAAGCAGTACAGCGCCGGCACCAGCGATCCGTACGCGCCGCTCGAC
This sequence comes from Kribbella sp. cmx-5-2, assembly GCA_049998015.1. Lineage (GTDB taxonomy): Bacteria > Actinomycetota > Actinomycetes > Propionibacteriales > Kribbellaceae > Kribbella. The sequence continues at coordinate 1,308,025 of JAEBEC010000002.1, read as the reverse complement.
ATCGCAAACCCGCGCGGGACCAGGAACCCGCCGTACGCGCCGATCGCCGAGGCGATCCCGATGCACGCCGCCGCTTCGCGCCGGGCCCGGACCAGATCGACACCGCCGTCCAGGTCACGCGTCGTCGAGCGGAACACCGCCGGGATCATCCGGTACGTCGAACCGTTGCCCGCGCCGCTGGCCACGAACAGCACCAGGAAGCTGATCAGGAACCCGGCGAAACTGCCCGCGTTCAGCGAGACGATCGCCGACAGGATCCCGACGCCCATCACCACGAACGCGCAGACCGTCACCCAGGCCCCGCCGACCAGGTCGGCCAGCTTGCCGCCGAACGGGCGCGAGACCGAGCCGACCAGCGCGCCGAGGAACGCGAGCTGCACGCCCGCGACCTCCGGGAACGTGGTCTTGATCAGCAGCGGGAACGCCGCCGAGAACCCGATGAACGAGCCGAACGTGCCGATGTAGAGGAACGAGATCACCCAGGTGTGCGGCCGCTTCGCCGCCGTGATCGACGCCCGGAACGACGAGGTCGCCGCGGACAGGTTGTCCATCACCTTCCAGGCCAGGATCGCGGCCAGGGCGATCAGCGGCAGCCAGATCAGCCCGGCCCGTTCCAGCGAGAGCCCGGCGCCGATCACGATCACGGCCGGTACGACGAGCTGGACGACCGCGACGCCGAGGTTGCCGCCGGCCGCGTTCAGGCCGAGCGCGAAGCCCTTGTCGCGCTCGGGGAAGAAGAACGAGATGTTGGTCATCGAGCTGGCGAAGTTGCCGCCACCGGCGCCCGCGGTCGCCGCGACCAGCGCCATCACCCAGAACGGGGTGTCCGGCCGGCTGACGAAGTACGCCAGGCCGCAGGTCGGGATCAGCAGCAGGAGCGCGGACACGATCGTCCAGTTCCGCCCGCCGAACTTCGGTACGGCGAACGTGTAGGGCAGGCGCAGCGTCGCGCCGACCAGGCTCGGCAGCGCGACCAGCCAGAACATCTGGTCGGTGCTGTAGCCGAACCCGGCGGCCGGCAGCGAGACCACGACGATGCTCCAGAGCTGCCAGACGGAGAAGCCCAGGAACTCGGCGAAGATCGAGGGCCACAGGTTGCGCCGGGCCACCCGGCGTCCCTTGTCGGCCCAGAACGTGGCGTCCTCCGGGTCCCAGACGTCGATCCAGCGCCCCCTCCTGGGCGCCTCGACTGTACCGACCGCGCCGGTGCGTTCGCGGACAGTGACCGTCTCCGGCCGTGCCTCGAGCGTCATCGTTCGTCTCCGATCGTTCGTCCTCACTGATTAGGCCAGGACGCTATGACCGGGGTGTTTCCGAGCGGTCATCTCGTTGTTACGCCGCCGAAACGGCCTCCGCACACCGCCCGGCGGGTGGTGAGAGCTGTGAGCCGAACCGCTGGGTACTGTGCCGGTCAACAGCTGGCGGCAGACCGACGAGGGGACCACGGTGAACCAGCAGGACAGCACCGGACATCACGCCGAGCACGCGGCACCGCGCAAGAGCGGCCGGTGGGTCTGGCGAGCCGCGATCGCCGCCGTACTGGTCGCCTGGCTGCTGGTCGGATCGCTCGGTGGACCGACCGTTGGCCGGCTGAGCGAGGTGCAGGAGAACGACAACGCGAACTTCCTGCCCAAGCAGGCCGAGTCGACGCTGGTCGCCGACCAGGCCGCCAAGTTCGTCGACTCCAAGGCGCTGCCGTACTTCGTGCTGATCGAGCGCGACAGCGGGATCACGCCGGAGGACCTGGCCAAGACCAACGCGTTCCTGGCCCAGATCCCGAAGCTTGACCTCGGCAACGGCAAGACCATCGGCGAGTACCTGGCCGCGCCGGTGAAGACGGTGATCCCGTCGCAGGACAAGCAGGCGCTGCTGGTCACCGTCGAGCTGGACGGCGACCGGGCCGACGAGGTCGTGCAGGAAGGCGAGACCGTGCTGTTCGCGGTCGCCGACAAGATGCGGGGCGAGATCAAGGAGTCGCTGACCCCGACCGGGCTGCAGGTCTACGTGACCGGTCCGGGCGGCGTGTTCGCCGACTTCGTGGTCGCCTTCGGCGGGATCGACGGGATCCTGCTCGGCGTCGCGCTGGCCGTCGTTTTCATCATCCTGCTGATCGTCTACCGCAGTCCGGTACTGCCGATCGCCGTCCTGCTGACCGCTGTCTTCGGGCTCGCCCTGGCCGCGCTGGTCGTGTACCCGCTGGCCAAGGCCGACGTGATCGAGCTGAACGGCCAGAGCCAGGGCATCCTGTTCATCCTCGTCGTCGGCGCCGCGACCGACTACTCGTTGCTGCTGGTCTCCCGGTACAAGGAAGAACTGCACGACTTCGAGAACAAGTTCGACGCGATGAAGGTCGCCTGGCGGGCCTCGATCGAACCGATCGCCGCCAGCGCCGCGACCGTCATCCTCGGTCTGCTCTGCCTGTTGCTGTCCGAGCTCGGCAGCACCAAGGGCCTCGGCCCGGTCGGTGCCATCGGCATCGCCGGCGCGCTGATCTCGGCGATGACCTTCCTGCCCGCGCTGCTGCTCGCGTTCGGGCGACGGATCTTCTGGCCGTCGATCCCGCGGGTCGACCATGTACACGCCCGCGACCAGGTCGGCGGCCGCAAGCTGTGGGGCCGCGTCTCCGGGCTGGTCGGCCGCAGCCCGCGCAAGGTGTGGGCGCTGAGCGCGCTGGCGCTGCTGATCTGCGGCGCGTTCCTGCCGACGTTCAAGGCCTCGGGCATCTCCCAGGAGGAGCTGTTCCTGGACAAGGTTGAGTCGGTGACCGGCCAGGAGGAACTGGCCAAGCACTTCGACGCCGGCGCCGGTACGCCGGTGCAGATCCTCACACCGGTCGACCAGTCGGCCAAGGTCGTCGAGACCGCGATGAAGGTCGACGGCGTCGCCACGGCCTCCGCGTCGGTCGCGCCGGGCGTACCGCCGAAGGTTGTCGAGGGCAAGGTCCTGGTCCAGGCGACGCTCAAGGTCGCGGCGGATTCCCCCGAGGCGACCAAAGTCGTCGAGCACCTGCGCACCGAGCTGGACACGGTCAGCCCCGACATCCTGGTCGGCGGCAACACGGCGATCAACCTCGACGTACTGGACTCCAGCGAACGCGATCTGAAGGTGATCATCCCGACCATCCTCGCGGTGATCTTCGTCGTCCTGATGCTGCTGCTCCGCTCGGTCGCGGCCGCGCTGCTGCTGGTGATCTGCAACGTGCTGTCGTTCGGCGCGACCGTCGGGGTGAGCGCGCTGTTCTTCAACCACGTGTTCGACTTCCCCGGCGCCGACCCGTCGATCCCGCTCTACGCGTTCGTCTTCCTGGTGGCCCTGGGCATCGACTACTCGATCTTCCTGATGACCCGCGTCCGGGAGGAGTCCCAGGAACACGGCACCAGACCAGGAATCCTGGTCGGCCTGGCCGTCACCGGCGGCGTGATCACGTCCGCCGGCGTCGTACTCGCAGCCACCTTCTCGGCCCTGGCCGTCCTGCCGATCCTGTTCCTGGCCCAGATCGCGTTCATGGTCGCCTTCGGCGTCCTGCTCGACACCACCGTCGTCCGCTCGCTGCTCGTCCCGGCCCTGTCCCACGACATCGGCCGCCACATCTGGTGGCCCAGCAAACTCGCCAAGGCCGACCAGCCGGAGCAGGCTTGACCCCATGGAGACCTTCGAAGCCGTGATCCAGGACGCCGGAGGCGGTGGTGCGTACGTCGAGATCCCCGCTGACGTGCTCACCGCCCTCGGCGGCGGCGCCCGGATCCCGGTCCGGGCGACCTTCGACGCCGTCCCGTACCAGGGCTCGATCGTCTCCATGGGCGGCTGCCAGGCCCTCGGCGTACTGAAGGGCATCCGGACGACGCTGTCCAAGTCCCCGGGCGACGCAGTGACGGTCACGCTCACCCGGGACACCACCGAACGCACCGTCGAGCTCCCGCCGGACCTGGCCGCCGCGCTCGCGGATGCGGGCCTGCGAGAGACCTTTGACCGGCTCAGCTACTCGCACCGCCGCGAGCACGTGAACGCCGTACTGGACGCCAAGAAGCCGGAGACCCGCGAACGCCGGATCGCGAAGGCTCTGGAGATGCTGCGGGCCTGACTGTCGATCTGGCCCGCGGCCGTTCGTGTCGGGGGTAAAACCTACGAGAACGAGGTCAGATCATGGACGTACTGCTGAGCGGACTGGGGATTCCGGAGTCTCCGCGGTGGCACGACGGGCGGTTGTGGTTCGCGAACTGGATCGAGCAGCAGATCGTCGCGGTCGGGGCGGACGGGGCTGTGGAGACCATCGACGTGCCGGTCGAGCGGCTGATGGGATGGTCGATCGACTGGCTGCCCGACGGGCGGCTGGTGACGACGGGTGACAAGTTGCGGCGGCAGGAACCCGACGGGACGTTCTCCGTGCTGGCCGAGCAGGGCGCGAACGAGATCGTGGTGGACGGCAGGGGCAACATGTACGTCAACGGTGCCGACTTCGACTTCGCGGGTGGAGGGGCACCGAAGCCGGGGTACATCAAGCTGGTGACGCCCGACGGGGCGGTCCGGGAGGTTGCCGGTGACATCCAGTTCCCGAACGGGATGGTGATCACGCCGGACGAGAAGACGCTGGTGATCTCGGAGTCGTTCGCGGGACAGCTGACGGCGTTCGACATCGAGGCCGACGGCGGGCTGGGCAACCGCCGGGTGTTTGCCGACGGCCTCGGTCCGGACGGGATCTGCCTGGACGCCGAGGGCGCGATCTGGGTCTCCACGGGCGGATCGGGCGTCGTACGGGTCGCGGACGGCGGGGAGATCCTGCAGCAGGTGGACCTGCCCGAGGAGCGGGCGCCGTTCGCGATCGCTCTCGGTGGCACCACGCTGTTCGTCCTCACCGCCGAGTGGCGGCCGAACGATTCGATCACCGACAACCTCGGGCGGCTGACCGACGGCCCGCGCACCGGTGAGGTCCTCACCCTGCAGGTCGACGTACCCGGTGCCGAGCGCCCCTGACCGGTACCGGACGACCGCCCGGCGAGCGGATCGGACCGCTCGCCGGTGTCGGGTCGCCCGTGCGCCCAACCTTCGCTACTGTCCGGATGAACGGGGGTCGACCGGGAGCGAGGAGCCCATGGCAGACACCACGTCAACACCACACCGCTTCAACCTGCCCACCAAGAACCTGCCCGCGCCGCAGGTCCGGGACCTGCCCGAACCACCGACCAACACCTGGCGGATCGTCGGCCCGGGCATGGTCGGTGCCGGAGTCGGACTGGCCTCCGCCGAGTTCATCCTCTGGCCCTACATCTCGTCCCAGGTCGGCCTGGTCTTCCTCTGGGGCGCCGTCGTCGGGGTCGCGATCCAGTGGTTCCTGAACATGGAGATCGAGCGGTACACGCTGGCCACTGGTGAGACAGCGTTGACCGGCTTCAACCGCTACGGCAAGCACTGGGGCCTGTTCTTCGCGATCATGACGTACTTCGCGAACCTCTGGCCCGGCTGGGCGACCAGCTCGGCGGCGATGCTGACCTACCTGTTCGGCGCCGGCGACCCGCGCTGGATCGCGATCGGGATCCTGATCGCGATCGGCCTGATCCTGACGCTCGCGCCGGTGGTCTACGTGATGCTCGAGCGGCTGATCTTCGTGAAGATCGCCGCGGTCGCGCTGCTCGTCGTACTGGCCCTGATCTTCGCGATCCGCGGCAAGACCTACAGCGCGCTCGGCGACGCCGTCACCGCGCCGGAGTTCCCGGTCGACCAGCTCGGCTTCGCGCTGATGATGGGTGCGATCGCGTACGCCGGGGCCGGCGGCGGGCAGAACCTGTGCCAGAGCAACTGGATCCGGGACAAGGGCTTCGGGATGGGCCTGCACGTGCCGCGGCTGACGTCGCCGGTGACCGGCGAGAAGCAGGCCGACCCGCACGCCAACGGCTACACCTTCCCGCCGGACGAGGCGAACCTGGCCCGCTGGAAGCGCTGGTGGAAGTTCGCCAACCTCGAGCAGGCGCTGACCTTCGTGCTGATCACGGTGCTGACGATCCTGTTCACCTCGATGCTGGCGCACGCGACGTTGTTCGGCGACGAGTCGGTCAAGAACAACATCAGCTTCCTGAAGATCGAGGGCGTCAACCTGCAGGCCCTGGTCGGCGGCTGGTTCGGCTACCTGTTCTGGGCGATCGGCGCGTTCAGCCTGTTCGCGGCCGCGGCCGGCATCGTCGACTACACCTCGCGGCTGTCGGCGGACATGATCAAGTCCCGCTACCTGCGCACCTCCACGGTGACCGAGTCCAAGCTGTACTTCTGGCTGGTCTGGGGCCTGGTTGCCTTCGGCATCATCGTGCTGCTGGCCGGGCTGGACCAGCCGCTCGTGCTGCTGGTGATCTCGGCCTGTACGGCGGGAACGATGATGTTCGTCTACTCGGGCCTGCTCTGGTGGATGAACTCCCGCGCCCTGCCGGCGCCGATCCGGATCAGCGCGGTCCGTACGGCGGTCCTCGCCTTCGCCTTCCTGGCGTTCGGCGCGCTGGCCGTGTTCACGATCATCGACCAGGTGAAGAAGAACTTCTGACCGTGCCGACGCACCGCATCCCGCCAGGGCCCGGCCAGGAGTCCGTCTGGGACTATCCGCGCCCACCGGCCCTCGACCCGTCCGCCGAGCACGTGGTTCTCACGCTCGGCGGACAGGTCGTGGCGGACACCCGTACGTCGTACCGAGTGCTCGAGACGAGTCATCCTCCGACCTACTACCTCCCGCGAGGCTCCTTCGCCCCCGGCGTGCTCCAGGACGCCGACGGCACGTCGTACTGCGAGTGGAAAGGCGTCGCCTCCTACCTGGATCTCACCGCGGGCGGCGTCACCGTACGCCGGAAGGCCTGGTTCTACCTCGATCCGAGTCCCCGGTACGCGGCGCTCCTGGACCACGTCGCGCTCTACCCGGCCGCGCTGGACTCCTGCACGGTCGACGGCGAGCAGGTCCTCCCACAACCCGGCGACTTCTACGGCGGCTGGATCACGTCCCGCGTCGTCGGCCCGTTCAAGGGCGAACCAGGAACGCGGTTCTGGTGAACGGCGAACAGCAGTGGCCACCAGGAGAGGTGAGGTGTGTTCGGACCGAAGAAGGTGAGCAAGTGGGGGCTCGCGGACGCGATGGCCGCCGGGATCGCGGCGAAGCGTGACCTGACCCACCTGTACCTGATGTACGAGGCCGGCGGCACGGTGTCGATCAAGTGGGAGGCACCGAGCGGGGATCGCAAGAAGCAGTTCCGGATCACCGGTGGTGACGTGGCCGGCGACGCGTGCCCGCACTGCGCGGTGCTGATCGCGGTCGATCGACTGGCCGTTGCGTTGCCGCTCGACGACGGGAGGGTCGAGCGGATCAATCGCGAGTACGAGTCGACGGTCCGGAGCGGGATGCTGCCGTGTCCGGCGTTCGGGCGGTCGCCGGCCGTGGAGACGCCGTTCGGGCTGATGCCGCTGATGCTGGGCGGCCCGGACTGGATGGCCGAGGTGCACGTCGGGCACGGGGATCCGCACACACCTGCCGACTGCACGGACCACCGGGCGTGAGATGGGCCGACGCTGCGCCGGACGGGCACGATCACTCGGAGCCACGCCCGGTGAACCGGTCGGCCCTGGTCGGATGTCCCGGTACGAGGCGGGCCGATGACTGATCTTCCCGGTGACGCGTTCTTCCGGCGGATGCTGGTGACCTCGGCGCTGACCGAGGCGGAGCGGTTGCACGCGTCGTACGAGACCGGTGGGAGCGTCGCCGACCTGGATGCCGCGGTCGCCGCCTTCGAGGAGGCGCTCGGGCTGGCCGATGAGGCGGACACTCGCAGTGCGGCGCTGAACGGGCTGGGGACCTCCCTGTGGTCGCGGGCCGAGCGGACCGCGCGGGTCGACGTACTGGATCAGGCGATCGACGCATTCCGGCAGGCGTCGGCCGCGCTGGAGCACGGCGCCGGGCTGTCGTCCGCCGGCCAGCTGATCCCCGCGTTCCAGTCCAACCTCGCGGGTGCGCTGCGCTTCCGCTGGCGTCTGACCGGTGCCGAGCAGGACCTCGCGGAATCGATCGCCGCGGTCCGCGCCGCGCTGGCCGCGACCGACCTAGGCGACCAGCGACGACCGAACCGGCTGTCGAATCTCGGCGAAGGCCTGCTCTCCCGGCACCTCCAGCTCGGCGACTCGTCCGCCCTGGCCGAGGCGATCGAGGTCTTCCAGGAGGCACTCGACACGGCCCGCCCGCGCAGCGACGCCCGCGCCTTCGCCGGCGCGAACCTCGCCGAAGCCCTCCGCCGCCAGTACTTGTCGAGCCGCTCACGACCTCCAGCTGTCCTCGACCGCGCGATCGAGCTCGCCCGCGCAACCCTCGCCGCGACCCCGCCGCACCGACTGCTGCACCCACGCTTCCAGTCCAACCTGGCGGTCCTGCTGATCACCCGCTACCACGCGACCCACAGCCCCAAAGACCTCACCGAAGCCACCACCCGCGCAGAACAGGCCGTCGCCGCGACCCCACCAGGCCATCCGAACCTGGTCGAACGCCTCTCGGTCCTCACCGGCATCAAACAAGCCCAGGTCATCCGCACGTCGGGCCTGCTCCACGCCGACCTCCGCCGTACGACGAAGTCGACGGCGGGCACCGGCCCGGGGAGCGTCCTGGCCGGAGCGGTCCGATCCGCTGGCGGGCGCGTGGGTGCGCGGCTCGGGCTTTCCAAGCAGCGTCGTCAGCTCGACGAGTTCGTCGCGGCAACAGCCGAGGCCGTCGCGGCCGGCCCGACCGGCTACCGCCGCTCGGAAGCCCTCTTGGCCCACGGCGCCGCGCTCGCCTTCCAGAGCGCACAGACCAACGACCGCACGGCTGGCGCCGCTGCGCTGAAAGTCCTCCGCCGACTCGCCGTCGACCACACCGCGACCGCCCACAGCCGGATCGAAGCCGCCACCCGCGCCGCCTTCAGCTTGCTTGCCCAGAGCAACAACACTGACATCGCAGGAGCCGCCGAGTCCCTCCGCCTGGCGGTCGAACTGCTCCCCCAGACCGCCCCCCGCCGACTCCCGTACGCCGACCGCGAGCACGAACTCGCCGGCTTCTCCGGCCTGGCCGGCCACGCGGCCGCCTGCGAGATCGCCCTCGGCCACCCGGACCGCGCGGTCGAACTGCTGGAAGCCGGCCGCGGCGTCCTGCTGGGCCAAGCCCTCGACGCCCGCACCGAAGTCACGGACCTCCACGAACGCCACCCTGAACTCGCCACCCGCTTCGAGCACCTGCGGACGGCGCTCGACCGGCCGGAAGCCGCCGGATTCCTCACCACGCAAGCCGACGAGCCGGCGCTGTCCGGCGAGGACCGGCACGCCCTTGCCGACGAGTGGGACCGACTGCTCGACACGATCCGCCGCCAGGACGGCTTCGAGCACTTCCTCCGCCCACCGAAGATCGACGAACTCCTCGCGATCGCCGGCACGCAGGGCCCGGTGGTCATCGTCAACACCAGCGTCCTCCGCTGCGACGCGTTGATCCTCACCGACGGCACGGTCAAGCTGGTCGAACTGCCTGACCTGCACCTGGCCGAGCTCACCGACCGCGCCGAGAACTTCCGTACGGCGATCCTGCGCAGGGACGACGAACAGGTCCGAGAAACCCTTGCCTGGCTGGGAAACACGGTCACCCAACCAGTTCTCGACACTGTGGATCGTCCGACGCGAGTGTGGTGGATTCCCACCGGACCGCTCACCACGCTTCCCTTGCACGCTGCCGGTTCGCCCGACGGGCCGAGTGTGTTCGACCTCGTCGTCTCCTCCTACGCGCCGACCGTGCGCAGCCTCGGCGACGCTCGTCGTACGGGCCGCGGCGCCGACCGGGCGCCGTTGATCGTGAGCGTCCCGGCAGCGCCCGGTACGCCGCCGCTTCCGCGCGTCCGTGACGAGACAGCCGAGCTGAACAGCCGCTTTCCCACCGCCCGCGTCCTCATCGACGACCAAGCGACCAGACAGCGCGTCCTGGACGCACTGCCGCAGCACCGGTCGGTCCACTTCGCCTGTCACGCGGTCAGCGCGGCCGACGGCGCCGCGACCGGGCAACTCCTGCTGCACGATCACCAGACCGACCCGCTCACCGTCGCCGACCTCGCCCGGCTCCGGCTCGCCGACGCGGAGACCGCCTACCTGTCCGCCTGCGACACCAGTGTCTCCCGCCGCGACCTAACCGACGAGGCGCTGCACATCACCGGGGCGTTCCAGATGGCCGGCTTCCGGCACGTGATCGGCACACTCTGGCCGGTCGGCGATGCGACGGCCCGAGCGGTCGCCGACGAGTACTACGCGGCCGTGCAGACCGAGGACCCGGCGGTTGCCCTGCACACCGCCGTCCAAGCAGTCCGTACGGCGTATGCCGCGCGCCCGGCGGTGTGGGCGACGTTCGTCCATGCCGGTGCGTGACAGGAGAAGATGAACCCTGTGAGCGATCCCGAAGACCCAGCCCGCCGAGCCTCAGAGCGCTCCGGCCCGGAGCCGGCCGCCCCGGAGCCGGCGGCCTCAGATCCCACCACCCTGGAGCCGGCCGCCCCGGTGCCTCCCGCCCCAGAGCCCACCGTCCCAGAGCCCGCCGCCGCGGTGCCTCCCGCCTCGGCGCCTCCCGCCCCGGTGCCTCCCGCCCCAGAGCCCGCCGACCCGCAGTACCGAGGCCCGGAGTCCCGCGCATCGGAGCTCAGCGACTGGGATGTCGACGCGCGCAGCGCGGTCGAGTTGCTGCTCGGCGCGCTCGCGGGCTCGGCGCTGCTGCCGTTCCTCCAGGCGATCGCCACAAAGGCCGGCGAGGACGTGTACGGGAAGATCCGCGACAAGCTCTCCCGGCGCGACCGGAAGAAGACCAAGGACCAGCTCAACACGTCGGGCACAGTGACGATCTCCGACCCCGACTCCCAGCTGATCCTGCAGTTCCCCTCGACGATGACCGAATCCATGACCACCCGCCTGGAGAACCTTCGCGTCCCCGTCGTCCGGGACACCTGGTTCCTGGTCAGCTGGAACCCTGCCCAGGCCGAGTGGCAGTGGCAGCCGTGCGACCCGCCGGCCCCGGAGAACGTCGTACAGGCCGCTCCCTAGACGACCTTGGTGACGACCCAGCGGGTCTTGCCGATCTGCCGGTCGCGCGCGAAGCCGGCGGACTCGAACATGCCGAGCGTCCCGTTGTGCAGGAAGCCCGGCGACGTCCGCGGGCGCCCGGTTCGGTCGTCCGGGTAGCTCTCGACCACTCCACCACCCAGCGCGGCGATCTGCGCCAGAGCACCGTGCAGAGCCGTCGTCGCGACGCCGCTCGAGCGGTGGTGGCGGTCGACGAAGAAGCAGGTGATCCGCCAGTCCGGCAATGCGCCGTCGAGCGTCGCCTCGTAGGTCTTGCGGTTCTTGATCCGCGGCAGCTCGTCGGTCGGCCCGAACTGGCAGAAGCCGACGCAGGTGTCGTCCACGAAGACCAGCGCGGCATGGGCGTCCCCGGACCTGGTCCGCGCGAGTTTGGTGTCGCGATTGGCGTCCGCGTCACGGTGGCAACCCTCGCTGTGGAAGCCCATGCACCAGCACCCGCCGAAGATCCCGTTGTGCCGCGCGATCAGGTCCGCGTACGGCGTCCAGGTCGCGTCCGACAGCGTCTCCACCCGTAGGTCAGCCACAGCTCCTCCAATGATCCAGATTTCTGGATCATCAGGACTGTAGAACGCCCCGGGGTCCCCGATCAAGAGATCCCAGGCCATTCCCCCACAACACGCCACAAGTACCGGCCCCCGATCGGTGGCCGGTACTCGAAAGAGCTGCCGGGTCGAGGTCCGGTGCCCGACCCACACCACGCCACAAGTACCGGCCCTCCGATCGGTGGCCGGTACTCGAAAGAGCTCGCGCGACACCTCCCAAGTACCAACCCCCGAACGGTGGCCGGTACTCGAAAGAGCTGGCGGGTCGAGGCCCGGCTAACTCAGTCCTTGATCTCGCAGATCGCCGCACCCGCCGCGACCGTCGCCCCGACCTCGGCCGACAACCCCGTGACCGTCCCCGCCTTGTGCGCGTTCAGCGGCTGCTCCATCTTCATCGCCTCGAGCACGACGACCAGGTCGCCCTCGGCCACCGTCGCGCCCTCCTCGACGGCGATCTTGACGATCGTGCCCTGCATCGGCGACGTCAGCGAGTTCCCGGAGGCAGCGGCCTTCCCACTACCTCCAGCCCGCTTGGCCGGCTTCTTCTTCGCCCCAGCGCCCGCACCACCACCGGCGACCGCCGAAGCGCCAAGCCCGGCAGGCAGCACGACCTCGAGCCGCTTCCCGCCGACCTCGACCGTGACCTTCTCCCGCTCGCTCTCGTCGACGGTCGCCGTCGGACCGTCGTACGGCGTGAGCTGGTTGTCGTACTCGGTCTCGATCCACCGCGTGTGCACCTTGAACCCGTCGTCCCCGACGAACGCCGGGTCGCTCACGACGGCGGCGTGGAACGGGATCACCGTCGGCATGCCCTCGACGACGAACTCCTTCAGCGCCCGCCGCGACCGCTCCAGCGCCTGCGTGCGGTCGCGTCCGGTGACGATCAGCTTGGCCACCAGCGAGTCGAACGACCCCGGGACCGTCTCGCCCTCGTCGTACCCGCCGTCGAGCCGAACACCCGGTCCGGACGGCGGATGCCAGCGGGTCAGCGTGCCCGGCGCCGGCAGGAAGCCGCGGCCGCCGTCCTCGGCGTTGATCCGGAACTCGATCGAGTGCCCGGACACGGCCGGGTCGTCGTACCCGAGCTCCTCGCCGTCGGCGATCCGGAACATCTCGCGGACCAGGTCCAGCCCGGTGACCTCCTCGGAGACCGGGTGCTCGACCTGGAGCCGGGTGTTCACCTCGAGGAACGAGATCAGCCCGTCCTGCCCGACCAGGAACTCGCAGGTGCCGGCGCCGACGTACCCGGCCTCGCGCAGGATCGCCTTGGACGACGTGTAGAGCGTCTCCAGCTGCGCGTCGCTCAGGAACGGCGCGGGCGCCTCCTCGACGAGCTTCTGGTACCGGCGCTGCAGCGAGCAGTCGCGCGTCGACACCACGACAACGTTGCCGTGGGCATCGGCCAGGCACTGGGTCTCGACGTGCCGCGGCTGGTCCAGGTACCGCTCGACGAAGCACTCGCCGCGGCCGAACGCGCTGATCGCCTCGCGGGTCGCGGACTCGAACAGTTCCGGGATCTCCTCCAGTGAGCGCGCGACCTTCATCCCGCGGCCACCACCGCCGTACGCCGCCTTGATCGCGATCGGCAGCCCGAACTCCTGCGCGAAGGCGACGACCTCGTCGGCTCCGGCGACCGGGTCCGGCGTGCCGGGGACCTGCGGGGCGCCGACCTTCTCGGCGATGTGCCGCGCCTTGACCTTGTCGCCGAGCGAGTCGATCGCCGACGGCGGCGGGCCGATCCAGATCAGCCCGGCGTCGATCACGGCCTGGGCGAACTCGGCGTTCTCGGCCAGGAAGCCGTAGCCCGGGTGCACCGCGTCCGCGCCCGAGCGGGCCGCGACGTCCAGGATCTTGGCGATGTTCAGGTACGAGTCGGCCGGCGTGGCGCCGTCCAGCGAGTACGCCTCGTCGGCGAGCCGGACGAACAGCGCGTCGCGGTCCGGTTCGGCGTACACGGCGACGCTGCCCAGCCCGGCGTCGGCGGCGGCGCGCACGACCCGGACGGCGATCTCGCCTCTGTTCGCGACCAGGACCTTCGTGATCTTGTTGCTGTTCGGCACAGCGCAGCTCCTCTCGGCGTCGCCTGAGTGTAGGACGAAGTTACTCACCGGGAGGGCGGTTTGTGGGTCACACCACGGCCGGAGGGCGCTCGAAGAAGGACTCCAGCACGACGACTGTCTGAGTGCTGGTCACGCCGTCCACTTGGTGGAGAGCGCGCAACGTCTGCTGCAGCTCCTCGGTCGACCCGGACCGCACCTTCACGAGCACCGACGCGGGCCCCGCGATGATGTGTGCCTCCTCCACCGCGCCGATCGCCTCCAGCGCCTGGCGTTTGTCCCCCATCCACGCGTCGGCGTCCAGCAGCACGTACGCCAGTACGCCGCGCCCGAGCGCCGCCGGATCCACCTCGACCGTCGTCCGCCGGATCACCCCGGCCGCCTTCAGCTTGCGCACCCGTTCGTGCGCGGCGCCCGCGGACAGCCCGACAGCTTCACCCAGTACGGCGTACGACTGCGCCGCGTCCTCCTGCAGCATCCCAAGCAATCGCCGGTCGACATCATCTACAGCCATCGAACTCCCTTGCCGAATCTGATCCTGTCGATTAGAACTTTAACAGGAGGCCATTCGATGAAAGCCGAGCTAGTCACACTGGACGAGCGGTTCGCCAAGATCAACGGCGACGAGTACCTGGAACGCCTGTACGACGCCGGCCGCTGGCTGGAGGGACCCGTCTACGTCCCCGCCTGGCGCAGTCTCGTCTTCAGCGACATCCCCAACGACCGAATGCTGCGCTGGGACGAGCAGTCCGGCCAGGTCAGCGTCTTCCGCGAGCCGTCCGGCTACGTGAACGGCAACACCCTCGACGCCCAGGGCCGGCTGATCAGCTGCTCGCAGGGCGACCGCCAGGTCGTCCGGACCGAGTACGACGGCCCGCGCACCGTCCTGGCGTCGCACCTCGACGGCCGCAGGCTGAACAGCCCGAACGACGTCGTGGTGAAGCGCGACGGCTCGGTCTGGTTCACCGACCCGCCGTACGGCATCACCTCGAACTACGAGGGCCACCGCGCTGAGCAGGAGCTCGACGGCTGCCACGTCTACCGGATCGCCCCCGACGGCTAGCTGACCGTCGTCGCCGACGACTTCGTCCGGCCGAACGGCCTGGCCTTCTCGCGCGACGAGACGCAGTTGTACGTCGTGGACACCCCGGAGAAGCACATCCGCCGATTCGACGTGAAGGACGACAGCCTGACCGGTGGGGAGGTGTTCGCGCCGTGCACGGCCGGGATGTTCGACGGGATCCGGCTCGACGCCGAGGGGCGGGTCTGGGCCGCCACCCACGAGGGCGTGCACGTGTTCGACCCGGACGGCACGCTGCTCGGCAAGTTGCTGCTGCCCGACATCGTGTCCAACCTCTGCTTCGGCGGCCCGAAGCGGAACCGGTTGTTCGTCACCGCGACGACCTCGGTCTGGTCCTGGCTGATCACGACGGACGGGGCGCGACCGCCGTACGATCACGGGTGACCACGCTGTCACCCGATCGTGAGGAGTGCGGATGTCCCTGCTCGAGCCGCTGGCCGGAACTGTTCCCGCTGTCTGGGAGAAGCTCGACGATCGGTGGAACGGTCCGCTGGGGGACAAACACCTCGAGCGGCTGTGGACGGGCGGGCGCTGGCTGGAGGGACCGGTCTACTCCCCGCAGGGCCGGTACGTGCTGTTCAGCGACATCCCGAACGACCGGATCCTGCGCTGGGACGAGACGTCGTACCAGGTCTCCGCGTACCGCGAGCCGGCCGGCAACACGAACGGTCACACCCGCGACCAGGAAGGCCGTCTGGTCAGCTGCGAGCACGGCAACCGGCGCGTCACGCGGACCGAGCACGACGGGTCCGTCCGCGTCCTGGCCGACGGCTTCGAAGGGCACCGGCTGAACAGCCCGAACGACGTCGTGGTCCGGCCCGACGGCTCGGTCTGGTTCACCGACCCGGCGTACGGGATCGACAGTGACTACGAAGGCCACCAGGCCGAGATCGAGACCGAGGGCTGCCACGTCTACCGGATCGCCCCCGACGGCGCGATCACCAAGGTCGCCGACGACTTCAACCGCCCGAACGGGCTGGTCTTCGATGCCGACGGCTCGAAGCTCTACATCTCCGACACCGAGGAGGCCACGATCCGGGTCTTCGACGTGGTGAACGACGGTACGGCGCTGTCCGGCGGCGAGGTCTTCGCCGAGTGCGGCAACGGCGCCTTCGACGGCATCCGCCTCGACACCGCCGGCCGCGTCTGGGGCGCGGCCGCCGACGGCGTCCACGTCTACGACCCCGACGCCACCCTGCTCGGCAAGCTCCTCGTCCCCGAGATCGTCTCCAACCTCTGCTTCGGCGGCCCCAAACGCAACCGCCTCTTCCTGACCGCGACCACGTCGCTGTACTCCCTCTACGTCAACGCCAACGGCGGCCCCGAGGCGTACGACGCGCGCGGTTAACAGGTGATTCTCAGGGTTTGGTTGTAGGTTCCCTGCAGCGTTGGCCCGTTCCAGGTGAGGAGTGCGATGTCCAAGAAGACCCACGAGCAGCAGCTCGCCGCGCGGAAGGCGCAGCGGCAGGCGGAGCGGGCAGCCGAGCGGGCCAGGCAGCGGCGGATGCTCGGGATCACCATCGCGGCGATCGTGTCCGTCGTCGTCGTAATCGTCGGCGTCGTGCTGATCGCCGCGAACACCGGCAGCAAGGAGACCCCGGTCGCGGGTGACACGCCGAGCTCGCAGCCGACCGAGGCCGGGCCGGGCAACAAGCCGGTCTCGATCCCGACCGCGCTCGCGGCGCCGCTGAAGCGGCCGTCGGCGCTGCCGGCCGAGGTGGACTGCAGCTACACCAAGGGCGGTCCGGCGGCGAAGAAGGTGAACGCGCCGGCCAACGGCAAGGTCAAGGCCAGCGGTACGACGGCCGTCACGCTGAAGACCACCGTCGGTGACCTCGGGCTGACGCTGGACAGCGCGCTCGCGCCCTGCACGGTGAACAGCTTCGTCAGCCTGGTGAACCAGAAGTACTTCGACAACACCGTCTGCCACCGGCTCACCGTCGGCGAGGGCCTGCAGGTCCTGCAGTGCGGCGACCCGGGCGGCGACGGCCGCGGCGGTCCCGGCTACAGCTTCAAGGACGAGGTCTTCCCCGAGCTGAAGTACGGCCGCGGCACGCTCGCGATGGCCAACTCCGGCCCGAACACCAACGGCAGCCAGTTCTTCATCGTGTACGGCGACGGCTCCGGCCTCGACCCGGCGTACACCGCCTTCGGCACCCTCGACGCGAACGGCCTGAAGGCCGTCGACAAGGTCGCCAACGCCGGCGTCGCCCCGAGCGAGACCGGCCAGGGCGGCCCCGGCGACGGCAAGCCCGCCACCGAGGTCAAGATCACCGCGGCCGTCACGGCCTCGAAGAACTAGCCCCACCACAGAGAACAGCCCCCGGGCCCGCCGTACGGGCGATCCCGGGGGCTGCGTTCGTCAGGCCAGCTTGTCGTAGCGGCTGCGCGGCCAGGCGAGCAGGGAGTCGATCTGGACCATGCCGGCCTGCTCGAGGAGCTGGACCGGGCCGTCGGCGAAGTGGAACAGGCCGGTGGCCGGATCACGGACCTCGGACCAGGCGCGGGCCGAGTAGGCCTTCATCACCTTGGTGTAGCGCGGGTCGTGGGTGACCGAGTCCAGGATCAGCAGGTTCTTGAACCAGATCGCGTTGAAGCGCGTCGGCTGCTTCCAGAGCCGGTCCTCGCTGCCGTAGAAGGCCAGCGACGCGTTGGCCAGCGCCTTCGCCTCGTTCAGGTACCGCTTCTGCCCGGTCGCCTTGTACAGCAGGGTTCCGGCGCCGAGCATCACGCCCTGGTTGTAGCTCCACTGGGTCTTCTCGACCGTCCCGGCCAGGTCGATGTGATCCCAGTACAGGCCGTTCGGCGCGAGCATGCAGGTCCGCGCCCACTCGTACATCTTCTTCGCCCAGGTCAGGTACGACCGGTCGCGCGTCAGCAGGTACAGGTGCGCGCCGAGCTCCGCGCCCGGCCCGTTCGAGATCGTGTTCCGGTCCTGGCTCCACGGCGCCTGGGTCCAGTACACGCCGCCCGCGCACGGGTGCGCCGGATCGGTGTCCCAGCCGTGCACGACGAGCCCGAAGATCTCCTTCGCCCGGCTCAACGACGAGCGGTCACCAGTCCGCTGGTAGTGCTGGATCAGGTTCAGCCCGATCCACTCGTTGTCGTCGTAGAACTTGTCGCCACCCTGGCCGAGCGGCGGCCGCAGGTACGAGTCGTAGCCCTTCGGCGTCGTACCGGCGTTCCAGTACGGCTCGTACCCGTCCAGCCGGCGCTCCGCCTCCGCGGCCGCCTTGCGGCCCGAGCCGGGGATGCCCGCGAGGTTCTCCGCCGCGACCGCGCCCTGCGAGTACGGCCAGACGTACGAGTACGGGTTCTGCTGCTCGTTCGGGTACTCCTCGAGCAACAGCCCCGGTCCGGCCGCGAAGTACTTGTTCAGAGCCTGGTACGACGTGTTGGCGCGCGCCGCGGCGCTGCCGGGATGCCCGCCCGTCTGCTCGCCGGCCGGGGCCGCCTCGGCGCCGGGCGCGTGCAGGGCGCTGACCAGCGCCACCGCCAGCAAGCCGGAGAAGGCCTTAGTTGATATACCAATTCTTCTGCGCATCGAGCACTCCTTCAGGGGCGGCTGCGACTGACATCGATGTCACGTTCTAACCGGCCGGGACCGCAGCGGTCAAGAGTTCGATTCTTGGTATATCAACTATCCGAGCACGAACCAGGCCGACTTCAGATGCAGGTTCGCCCGCACCTGATCGCCGGTGAACGCACGCGTCCCGGCCGCGCCGGTCGCGACCACTCGGGTGACCCGGCCGCCGTTCGGCCCGAGCCCGGTCCGCCGGCTGATCGAGACGCCCTTCAGCTTGCCGACCCCGAAGGCGGCCTGCATCTGCGCGGCCGTCCGTGTCGTCGACCAGGTGACGTTCGGGTTCTTGTTGCCCGGGTACGCGTCCCAGCTGTCCGCCTTGGCCAGTTGGTAGGCGACCGTGCCGGCCGTCGTCGCACCGCCGTTCGACGACGAGAACTCGGCGATGATCGGCGTGTTCCGGTACAGCCGGATCTGCCCGGCGGTCGCCGTGATCGCCGCGTTGGTCGACGCCTTCTCCGACGAGTAGCCGCCGTACACCTGGCAGGAGATCGTGTCGCACAGGTCGTAGACCCTGCTCCCGGCGCGCTTGCGGTGGTACGCCGCATAGGTGCGCGCGGCAACGGACTGGGCCTGCAGCGCGGCCGGCCGCCAACTGGTGATCGCCTCACGCGGGACGACCCCGCGCAGGTAGGTCTCCAGCGGCAGCACGTTGACCGTGTCCAGGTGCGCGCCGCCGACATCAGCGGCCCGGATCGCGCCGCGGTACTTGGCCTGCGCGCCGCTCGGCAGCACGAGCCCGATCACGGCCGGCCCCTCGAACTGCGCCGTACCGCTCAGGGTCCGCCACAGCGACCAGGTCCGCTTCTTCGCGTCGAACGAGCGGACCTGCGTGCCGTGCTCGCCGTACGGGTCGATCGACCACTGGTTCCGATTACTTGCCACGGGCAACGTGTAGACCTTGTTGGCCTTCAGGTCGCGCAGCTTCAGCCCGCTGACCGAGTGCACCCGGACGCCGTCGGTGTTGTCCGCGGTGATCCGGATCCGCACCGAACCGGTGGCCTTGCCGACCGCCGTACCGGGGTAGTAGAAGTCGAGGATCTGCTTGACGTTCTTGCCGGCCAGGGCCGCGCCCTGCGCGCCGTACTGCGACATGCCGCGACCGTGACCGAAGCCGCGGCCGGTGATCGTCTGGGTCGCCTCGGCCTCGGGTGGTGCGGCGCCCTCGGACGCGACCGCCAGCCCACTCGGCAGGGTCGCCGCCACCAGTGCCACCACGATCATGCGCTTCACGAGACGTAGACCTTCTGCGTGCGGGTGCTGGCAGTGAGCTTGCCGTGCTGGAACCGTTGCTGCTGGCCACCGTTGACGGCGTAGATCCCCGAGGTCGGCAGGCCGAGCCGCGAACCCTCCGCGCCGAGTGCGCCGTACTTGCGGGAGATCAGCCCGGCGACCGGGAACATGCCGGTCTTCGGCGACCAGTAGAGCCCGCCGTTGCGGAACGGCTGCAACCGGCTGCTGCTGACCCGACCGTTGCGCTGCTCACCGGTCGGCATTCCGAGGAAGCCGTCCGGCCCGATCTTGCGGTACTGCGCCTTGAAGCCGCCGCGCACGGACCATGCGCCGGTGCGCGCCGACCAGTAGATGTCCAGGGCACCGAAGTACGTCGCCCGGCCCGTCTTCGTCGGATGCTCGCCCCAGAACGGTTGCCCGATCGCGCGATACCCGCCGTGCTGCTGCGCCCGCCGGTAGATCTCGGTGGAGACGCTCTTGCCCATCAGCGCGTTCACCCGTTGCTTCAGCCAACCGAGTTTGGAGTACAGGTTCTTGCCCGGGCACGCCGTCGCCTTGGTGTCGCGATGGCCGGAGACCGTGCCGAGCTTGCTGCCGTCGAGGATCACCGTGGCCAGTGGGGAGCGGTAGTTCGCGTCCAGCTTCCAGGCGACGATCCGGGCGGTCATCTCCATCATCTTCGCGGTCGGCGCGACCTTGTCGAAGTTGCCGATCAGCGAGACGCCGAAGGAGTTCGCGTTGAAGGAGCCGGTGTGCGCGCCCAGCACCGGCAGCTGCATCCCGCCGTACCGGCCCTCCCAGGCGCGGCCGAACTTGTCGACCAGGAAGTTGTAGCCGAGATCGCACCAGCCCCGGCTCTTCACGTGGTACGTGTACATGCCGCGGATCATCGCCGGGACCTGCGCGCTGGTGTAGTTGTTGGTGTCGGCCGTGTGGTGCACGAACGCGGCCTGCACGGTGCTCGTGTACTTCGGCTTCGCGCAGGCGGCGCCGTTGTGCGACCGCAGCTTCTCGTCCGCACCCCAGCCCGGCCGCCCGACGATCCTGGGCATCCCGTACGGCGCACGGCTGGCCTCGGGCTCGATCGGCTGCTCGGGCGTCGTCGGCGGATCGTTGTCCGCGGCCCGGAATCCCGGCTGGATCAGGATCACCTTCGCGTCCGGCACCGTCGTACCGTCGGTGGTCGTCACCGCCGCCTCGACGCCGTCCGCCGTACCGACCCAGGTCGGCTCGGTCCCGGAGCGTTCCTTGCCCTCGGCACCGTCCGGGCCGTGGTCGTCCTCGACGGTCAGCCGCTCCCAGGCCGCCCAGGCACCGTTGCGCTGGACGCGGATCTTCACCTCGATGTCGGCCGAGCTCTTGCGGGCCGGCCAGGTCACCCCGACCATCCCGAACGGCTGTGTCTGCGCCGACGCGCTCGACACCTTCGTCCCGGTCGCCTGTCGCAAGGGCAGCTCGCGGTACGACGGCTCGACGTCGTACGTCGAGAGTGCGGCATCGGGCGCGGCCTCGGCCGGCGCGGGATCGTTCCACGGGACGTCGACCACCGGGACGAACAGGGCGAGCCCCGTCACCACGGTCAGGGTGAGTCGCAGGGGTGGTGTGACACGCATCGGAGAGCCTCCGGCAGTTCTGTCCGCTGATGAGCAGCTGTGACCGATTATGCGCAAACAGTGATCGGATCTCCGGGATTGCCGTCACCCTGCGTGGCGCGTCCTAGACTGGCTTCGGAAATCGAAGTGAGGGATGAGGATGCGGAACCAGTTCCGGCTCGACGATCTGTCCTGCCCGTTGTCGACCACCGCGCGGCACGTGGGTGAGTGGTGGACGCTGCTGATCCTGCACGACGCCTTCGACGGGTACTCGCGGTTCGACGAGTTCCAGCGGAACCTGAAGATCTCGTCGAGCATGCTGACCGCGCGGCTGAAGACGCTCGTGGACGACGGGCTGCTGGAGCGGCGGCAGTACCAGGACCGTCCGGCCCGGTACGAGTACGTGCTGACCGAGCTGGGCCGGTCGCTGCGGCCGGTGATCGTCGCGCTGGCGGCCTGGGGCAACGAGCGGCTCGCGCCGGCCGAGCGGACGATGATCCTGATCGACTCAGAGACCGGCGAGGAGGTCGAACCGGTCCTGGTCGATCGCGCCACCGGGCAGCCGGTGGACGGTCCACGCTACGTGTTCACCTCCGGCCCGGCCGCGAGCCGCGCGATGCGGGAGCGGTACGAAGACCGGTAAACACCTGTTCACGCAAGGGAAATTGGACCGACTCGGTAGGCTCGGCGTACTGCACCCTTCAGAGGGCACGTCGAGGAAGGCACGTCATGGAACTGATTCTGCTGATCGCGGTGGTCGTGATCGCAGTGCTGGCTTACCGCTCCTACCGCCGGACCCAGCTGCAGACCAAGCAGCGCGACGAGGTGACCTCGGCCGAGCTCGAGTCGGTCAAGCGCACCGCTGACGAGGACATCACCAAGTTCGGCGAGGAGCTGCAGGACCTCGACCTGGACATGGTCGGCAAGGACCTCGGCGACGGCGCCCGGCAGGACTACCAGCGCGCGCTGGACTCCTACGAGTCGGCCAAGTCGGCGGTCGCCCAGGTCACCGCGGCCGACCAGATCAAGCACGTGATCGAGATCCTCGAGGACGGCCGGTACGCGATGGCCTGCGTGCGCGCCCGGGTCAACAACGAGCCGCTCCCGCAGCGCCGCCCGTCCTGCTTCTTCAACCCGCAGCACGGCCCGTCCGTCGAGGACGTCACCTGGGCCCCGGCCGGCGGTGCGCCGCGCGAGGTCCCGGCCTGCGCCGCGGACGCCGAGCGCGTGCGCGCCGGTGCCGACCCGGACATCCGCAAGGTGATGGTCGGTCCGCAGCGCGTCCCGTACTGGCAGGCCGGACCGGCGTACGCGCCGTACGCGCAGGGCATGTTCGGTGCGCTGGGCGGCGTGATGACCGGCATGTTCATCGGCACGATGCTCGGCGGCATGTTCGCCGGCGGTGGGTACGGCGACATGGCCGGCGGCGGTTTCGACGGCGGTGACGGCGGCGGCGACATGGGCGGCGACGGTGGCGACGGCGGCGGCTTCGACTTCAGCGAGGACCCGGGCGGCGGCGACATGGGCGGCGGCGACTTCGGCGACTTCGGCGGTTTCGACTTCTGAGTCCAGCAGCACCGACGGCCCCTGGGAGCACTGCTCCCGGGGGCCGTTGGCTTGGTACGCCGTCTAGCGGGGTACTCGCTCCCGCGCAGTTGTTGCCGATGGCACCTTCTTGGCCCGGCCGCCCGCGGCCAGCAGCACGCCGGCGGTGAGCGCGAGCCAGAGGTAGGCGTTGCCCAGCACCTGCTCCAGCATGTTCCAGTCGAGCTCGCGGTTGCCGCGGCGCGGGACCCACCAGATCGGCGCGAGCATCAGCAGCCCGAACCAGACCGCGGCCGTGTACGCCGGGAACCGTCGCCCGACCCGCGTGCCCGTGAGTAGCGCGACGCCGAGCGGGATCATCCAGACCCAGTGGTGGCTCCACGACACCGGCGAGCAGAGCAGGCTGATCATCCCGGCGACCGCGGTGGCGCCGAGTCGTTCACCGCGCAACCACAGCACGCGAGTCAGCCAGAGGCCGGCGACGACGGTCAGCAGGACCACGACCTTCCAGGCCAGGCCGCCGCCGTCCATGTCACCGGTCACGCGGATCAGGAAGCCGTTCCAGGACTGGTTGCCCGAATAGGCCAGTCCGCCGATCCGGCCGGTGTCGGACAGCAGCTTGGTCCAGTACTCCCAGGCCGCCGACGGTGCGATCAGGAACCCGGCCAGCACGGTCACGGCGAACGCCGCGGAGGCGTGCGCGAGCGCGCGCCACTGCCGGGTGACGACGAGCAGGCCGAAGAAGACGAGCGGCGTGAGCTTGATGCCGGCCGCGATGCCGAGCCAGATGCCGCGACGCGGCCTGCGGACCTCCAGTACGTCGTACAGGATGAGCGCGCAGAGGATCAGGTTGATCTGTCCGTACGACAGGGTCTCGCGGACCGGCTCGATCAGCAGCGACGCGGCGCTGACGGCGATCAGTCCCGCCGGGCCCCAGGACGCGGCCAGCGGGAGGCGGCGCAGGCACAGCCGCCAGATCACCGCGACCGCGAGCAGCGAGACCGCGATCGACAGGCCGTACGCGACCGGCCAGGGCATCACCGCGACCGGGACCATCACCATCGCGCCGAACAGCGGGTAGGTGAACGGCATCGAGATGTCGCGCATCCGCGCCGCGTACAGCGACGACGGGTCGTCGAGCACCATCGAACCACCCAGCCGGTAGACCTTCAGGTCCGCGCCGGTGTGGTCCCAGACGAACGGCAAAAGGATGCCGACGGCAACACAAACAGCCACGGTCAGCCACCAGCGGCGCCTGACCGGGTCCCCCAGGATCCCCGTACTCACCCGTCGAGGGTGACAGCACGCCGGGGTCAGAGTGGGCTAGACCGTCTGGCAGCTTGATGTCACGGCGTGTCGGGAACTTCTCACCGAGTCGATGACCAAGGCAACAACAGCCAGAGTCGCCGCTATCAGATAGGCGTTCCCGGCCAGCTGATCCGAGAAAGTCCACTCCAGTTCGCGGTTCTCGTGGTTCGGCGGCCACCAGATCGGCGCGACGGCGAAGACCGCGACCCACAAGATGCCGATGGCAACTTTTATGCGACCGTCGAGGCGTTGCAGGAGGGCGATGCCGAGCGGGATGCACCAGACCCAGTGGTGGCTCCAGGAGACCGGCGAGCAGAGCAGCCCGACGAGTCCGCAGACGGAGACGGCGGCGAGTGCGTCGCCCTGGTCCCAGAGGACCCGGCAGAAGTAGAGCCCGGCGAGGGCGGTCAGCGCGACCAGGACGAGCCAGACCGGGCCGCCGCCGCCGAGATTGCCTTGGACCCTGACGAGGAAGCCGTTCCAGGACTGGTCGCTGGAGAAGGCAAGTCCGCCGACCCGGGTGGCGTCGGAGACCAGCGAGGTCCAGTACGTCGCGGCCGCGTGCGGCGTGACGGCGAAGCCGATCAGCACGGTCGCGGCGAAGCCGGCGGCGGCGTACGCGAGCGCCTTCCACTGGCGGGTAACGACGAGCAGTCCGAAGAAGACCAGCGGCGTGAGTTTGATGCCTGCAGCAACACCGATCCAGATCCCGCGCGCGGGGTGCTTGCGGTTCAGTACGTCGTACAGGATCAAGGCGCACAGCATCAGGTTGATCTGGCCGAAGCCGAGCGTCTCGCGCACTGGCTCCAGCAGGAGCGATCCGGCGACGAGGCCGAGCAGCAACGCCGAGGGTGCCTGAACACACAGGCGCCAGACCGCAACCAGGGCGACCAGGGTGATCGCGGTCCACCCGACCGCGGCCACCGGCCAGGGCACCAGCGCGAACGGCACCATCACGACGGCCGCGAACGGCGGGTAGGTGAAAGGCAGCGGCGTTCCGCCCAGGCGCACGTCGTACAAGGCTTTGGCGTTGTCGAGCAGGGTCTCGCCACCGAGCCGGTAGACCTTCAGATCCACCATCGAGTGCCGCCAGAGCAATGGGAGAACGATGCACGCGGCAACACACACCACTCCCGCGACCACCCACCGCCACTTCCCCAGCACGGGCGAGACGATACGCGGCCGGTGGTCCACGATGGATGAGAGTCCTCTCAGAATCGGCTCATGGGGGGCTCATAGTGGACGGGCAGTGTTCTGGGTATGGCAGAACACAGCGAGGCTTTGGAGCTTCTCACCGGCCCGACGGCCGGCGAGATCCTCGCCGCCGCGGTCGAGGCGGCCGGTGGGGAGCTGATCGAGTGGCGCTCTACGGAGGTGGCCCACCACGCTGAGACCGCCACGGTCGCCTACCGGGCCAAGGTCTCCGGGCCGGGCGGGGTCTTCGATGAGGTGCTTGGAGCAACTACCGGCGGGCAATTGCCGGACGGGGTGACGATGGTCGGTGCCGGGCCGGGCAGCCCGGCAGACGCGGGCTCGGCGGGTTCGGCCGGTTCGGCCGGTTCGGCCGGTTCGGCCGGTTCGGCGGCCGGGCCCAGCCCGGCCGGCCGGGTTGGGGTCTGGCGGGCCGCCAACGACCCCCACCTCCCGGGGTTGCGGGCCGCCATGGATCCCATCGCGGTGTCTGCGCTCTTCTCTCGGTGTGGGTTGGGGGATCACCCGGTTTCCGTGAAGTTGCGGGCTTATCGGCCCTTGCGGCGGGCGGTGGTTGAGGCTGTTGGGCCGCTGGGACGGCTGTTCTTGAAGGTCGTGCCAACCGACCAAGGGCAAGCGCTGCATGATCGGCATCGGCTGCTCACCGGCGCCGGCGTACCGGCTCCGCGGAGTTTGGGGTGGACCGATGACGGGCTTGTCGTGCTGGAGGCACTCGGCGGGCGGACGTTGCGGTCGGCTTTGCGGGCTGGGCCTGTGGGGACCGATCCGGCTGAGTTGACGCGGATGCTTGATCGGCTGCCCACCGAGTTGCTCGACGCGCCTCGGCGTACGTCCTGGCTCGAACGGACGGCGTACTACGCACGCTCGGTCGGCAACGTCGTACCGGAGCTGGCCGGCTGGTCGACCGACCTCTCGTCGGCGATTGTTGCCGAGGGCATCATCGGGCCGACGGTGCCGGTGCACGGTGACTTCTACGAGGCGCAGGTGCACGTCGATCGCTCAGGCGCGATCGTCGGCCTGCTCGACGTCGACACGGCCGGGCCGGGCGATCGGCTCGACGACCTGGCGTGCCTGGTCGGGCATCTGAGTGTGCTCGCGCAGGTCCTCCCCGCGCACGCTGATTCCATCGACGGGCTGGCCGAGCACTGCCTGTCCACCTTCGACCGGCAGGTCGATCCCGCCCAGCTGCGGCTGCGGATCGCGTCGGTCGTCCTCTCACTCGCCACCGGACCGCACCGCGTGCAGGACGCCGGCTGGCAGCGATCCACCCGGGAGCGCGTCGTACTGGCCGAACGCTGGTACGACGCCGCCCACCGGGTTCACCGGAGCTCCGTGCTCCCCCTCGAGGAAAGGAACCACCATGAAGTCGACGCGTAAGTGGGCCGTAGTCGGAACCGTCGCCGCCATCTCCGGCATCGGGATCGGCACCGCGGCGTACGCCGCCCCCGCCGACCTGAACGACCCCGCCAAGGCCCAGCCGACGGCCACCACCCCGACCCCGGGCAGCACGGCCCAGCCGACCACCGGCACGACCCAGTCCGCCGACACCCCAGGCGAGACGGTCTCGGCCAACACCCCGGCGGACGCCGCGTCCGCCAACACCCCGGGCGACACCAACACGGTGAACACCCCGAACGACACCAACTCCGCCAACACCCCGGGCACGGCCGACTCCGCCAACACCCCAGGCACCGCCGACTCCGCCAACACTCCAGGCACCGCCGACTCCGCCAACACCCCAGGCACCGCCGACTCCGCCAACACCCCCAACTGACCACCCGGTCCGCGCCCGCGCCCGGCCCCCTCCCGGGCCCGGGCGCACGCGCACCTCAAACCTCACTCTGAGCACCAGCCAGCCACCAGCGGACCACCAAGACGGTTGAGCCGTGCTCAAAGCCCGCCCGGGGCTCCGACGATGACCGTCGCCTTGAGCACCGGTCAGCCGCCGAGCGGCCGCTGAGTCGGCTGAACCGTGCTCAAAGTGGAGGTCCGCGGCGGTGGTGGGCTGCGTGGCGAGGGGTGGAGTCCCGCGGCGTGGTGGGGTGGTCAGCTGCGCAAGTGCAGCCGGCGCGCGGCTTCGGCGATCGAGCCGGTCACCGACGGGTAGACCGTGAACGCCTGCGCCACCTGGTCGACCGTCAAGCGCCCGGCGACGGCCAGCGAGATCGGGTGGATGAGCTCCGACGCGCGCGGTGCGACGACCACGCCGCCGACGACGATGCCGGTGTTCGGCAGGCAGAAGAGCTTCACGAAACCGTCGCGCACGCCCTGCATCTTCGCCCGCGCGTTGTCGGCCAGCGGGACCTTCGCGACCATCGCCGTACTGCCGCCGGCGTCCAGCGTCGCCTGGGTCAGGCCGACCGTCGCGATCTCGGGCGCGGTGAAGACATTCGACGAGACCGTCGACTGGTTCAGCGGCGCGACCGCGTCGCCGAGGGCGTGCGACATCGCGATCCGGCCCTGCATCGCGGCCACCGAGGCGAGCATCAGTACGCCGGTGCAGTCGCCCGCGGCGTACACCCCACGGCTCGACGTCCGCGACACCCGGTCGACGGTGATGAAGCCGCCGTCGTCGAGCGACACGCCCGACTCGACAAGTCCCATGTTTTCCGTGTTCGGCAGCGAACCGACCGCCAGCAGCGCGTGCGAACCGTGCACCGTCCGGCCGTCGGTGAGCGTCACCACGACCCCCTCGCCCTGCCGCTTTACCGACGCCGCGCGGGAGCGCCCGAGCACGGTCAGGCCCCGGCGGCGGAAAACGTCTTCCAGTACGGCGGCGGCGTCGGCGTCCTCGCCCGGCAGGACCCGGTCGCGGGACGACACCAGGACGACCTCGCTGCCGAGCGCGTCGTACGCGCTGGCGAACTCGGCGCCGGTCACGCCGGAGCCGACCACGATCAGCTTCTCGGGCAGTTCCTGCAGCTCGTAGACCTGCTCCCAGGTCAGGATCCGCTCGCCGTCGGGCTCGGAGCCGGGCAGGATCCGCGGCCTGGCACCGGTGGCGATCAGGACGACGTCCGCGTCCAGCCGCTCGTCGCCGACCACGACCGTCTCCGGGCCGTCGAGGCTGCCGCGGCCGTGGATCAGGCGGATCTTCTCGTCGGCCAGCCGCCGGGCGATCCCGTCGGACTGGGCCGCCGCGAGCGCCTTGACGCGGCTGTTGACAACGTTGAACTCGACGCTGACCGAGTTCGCCGGGTCGTCGTCGCCGTCGTCCACCCGCAGGCCCAGCTCGCCGGCCTCCTCCACCTCGGTCATCACCTCGGCGGTGGCGATCAGAGTCTTGCTGGGGACGCAGTCGGTGAGCACGGCCGAACCGCCGATCCCGTCGGAATCGACAACCGTCACCTCCGCTCCCAGCTGGGCGGCCGCACTCGCCGCTTCGTACCCGCCAGGACCGCCACCGATGATCACAACTCGCGCCACGAGAGGCCATTGTTCCGTATCCTGTGATCTCGTGACCCTGTACGCCGCGTTTGCGTCGAATCTGGACCCGAATCTGATGTCCGACCGGTGCCCGTACTCGCCCCTGCGCGGGACCGGGTGGATCGTCGGCTGGCGCCTCACCTTCGGTGGGGAGGAGCTCGGCTGGGAGGGCTCGATGGCCACGGTCGTCGAGGACCCGGCCGACCCGAACAACCAGGTGTTCGTCGCGCTGTACGACGTCCACCCGAAGGACGTCGAGCGCCTCGACGAGTGGGAGTGGATCGACCAGGGCGTCTACCGCAAGATCCAGGTCCGCGTGCAGACCCTCGACGGCACCCAGCTGGCCTGGATGTACGTCCTGAACGCCTACGAGGGCGGCCTCCCGTCGGCCCGCTACCTGGGCATCCTCGCGGAGGCAGCCGAGGCAGCAGGAGCCCCCGACGACTACGTGGCCGACATCCGAGCCCGTCCCTGCCAGTCCTCCGGCCACTGACCCCTCCCCTGCGGCGAGGGAAGGAGGAGGGGAGGGAGGGGCAGTCGCCCACGCCCTGGCGACTTCGTCGCCGGCTCCGATCAACCCCGTGCGCCGTCCCCCGGGGCATCCGGCGCACCGGTCCGATCCGACGCCCTGCGCCGTCCCCGGGCTGCCGGCGCCCGGACGATCAACCCCTGCGCCCTTTCCTCGGGTGCGCGCCGTACCGGGCGGTATCGTGCGGTGGTGACCGTCAACGATGCCGTTCTGATTCGTACTGCTGCTGAGGCCTGGCTGGCTGAGGATCCCGATGGGGACACTCGGGCCGAGTTGCAGGGGCTGCTGGATGCCGGGGACGAGGCCGAGTTGGCTGACCGGTTCTCCGGGAAGCTCGAGTTCGGGACGGCGGGGCTGCGGGGGGCTGTGGGCGCCGGGCCCAACCGGATGAACCGGGTGGTCGTGATCCGCGCCGCCGCCGGCTTGGCGGCGTACCTGAAGGCCAACGGGCTCACCGACGGCCCGGTGCTGATCGGGTACGACGCGCGCCACAAGTCCGACGTGTTCGCGCAGGACACCGCCGCCGTGATTCGCGGCGCCGGGCTCGACGCCGTACTGCTCGATCGCCCGACGCCGACCCCCGTGGTCGCGTTCGGGATCCCGCACCTGAAGGCCGTCGCGGGTGTCGTCGTGACCGCGTCGCACAACCCGCCGCAGGACAACGGGTACAAGGTGTACCTCGGCGACGGCTCGCAGATCGTCCCGCCGGCCGACCACGAGATCGCCGCCGCCATCGACGCGGTCGGCGCGTTGGCCGAGGTCCCGCGCGGCGACGACTGGCAGACCGCCGGCGACGACCTCCTCGACGCCTACCTGACCAGGATCGCCACGCTCGTCCCCGCCGACGCGCCGCGCGATCTCAAGGTCGCCTACACCCCGCTGCACGGCGTCGGGCGGCTGCTCGTCGAGGACGCCGTACGCCGGGCCGGCTTCGCCGCTCCCGCGGTCGTGGCGACGCAGGCCGACCCGGACCCCGACTTCCCGACCGTCGCGTTCCCCAACCCCGAGGAGCCGGGCGCGATCGACGCGGCGCTGGACCTGGCGCGGTCCGAGGGCGCCGATCTCGCGGTCGCCAACGATCCCGACGCGGACCGCTGCGCTGTCGCCGTGCCGGATGCTGCCGCCGACGGTGGCTGGCGGATGCTGCGTGGCGACGAGCTCGGGGCGCTGCTCGGGGAGTTCCTGCTCTCCAGCAGGCCCGACGGGGTCGCGGCGTGCTCGATCGTGTCGTCGTCGTTGCTGGGCAAGATCGCGGCGGCGTACGACGTGCGCTACACGGACACGTTGACCGGCTTCAAGTGGATCGGGCGGGTGCCGGAGCTGGTCTTCGGGTACGAGGAGGCGCTCGGCTACTGCGTCGATCCGACCGCGGTGAAGGACAAGGACGGGATCTCGACGCTCGTCCGCGTGCTCGAGCTCGGTGCGCGCGCGAAGGCCGAGGGGCGCACGCTGCTCGACCTGCTGGACGACCTCGCGAAGAAGTACGGGCTGCACGCGACCGATCAGTTGTCCGCGCGGGTCGAGGACCTCAGCCTGATCGCGGCCGCGATGGATCGTCTGCGGGCGACTCCGCCGACGACGCTCGGCGGGCACAGCGTCGACCGCATCGACGACCTGAGCGAGGGCAGCGAGCACCTGCCGCCCACGGACGGCCTGCGCTACACGCTCTCCGAAGGCGCCCGCGTCGTCGTCCGCCCGTCCGGAACCGAGCCGAAACTCAAGTGCTACCTCGAGGTCGTCATCCCCGTCGCGGGCGACGACGTCGCCTCCGCGCGCGCGAAGGCCTCCGAAGAACTCACCGCCATCAAGCACGACCTGGCCGCAGCCGCCGGCATCTGAGCGAAGCGAACGACCGGCGCACATCGGTCCAGAGGCGACGTCAGGGCTTGAGCAGTTCCAGGTCGTCGAGCAGCTTCGGATGGACCGGTTGCCAGTCCAGCGCCTCCCGCGTGTGGGCGCTGGACGCCGGCTGGTCGGCGGCGAAGATCGCTCCGATCGGCCCGTAGCTGTCCGCCGGAACCTCCTGGACCGGGACACCGAGCCGACGTCCGATCACCTCCGCGATCGCCTTGACCGGGTCCCCCTCGTCGTCGACCGCGTGCCACGCCGTACCGGCCGGCGCCTTCTCGAGCGCGAGGCGGAACAGCACCGCCGCGTCCTTCGCGTGCACCGCCGGCCAGCGTTGGGCGCCGTCACCGATGTAGCCGGACACGCCGGTCTGCCGCGCGATCTGGGTGAGCAGGCCGGCGAAGCCGCCCTGGCCTTCGGCATGCACGGTGCGCGGCAGGCGGACGGCCGACGTACGGACGCCGCGGTCGGCGAACCCGAGCGTTGCGGTGACCGATCGGCTGCGACCGCCGACCGGGCCGTCGAGCGGCAGAGGATCGGCCTCCGTGGACGCGCGGCCGGGGACGGCCGGCGTACCGGAGCACACGACGTACGGCTTGCCGGTGCCGACGAGCGCCTCGCCGATCGCGGCCTGCGCGGCGGCCTCCTCCTCGATCGAGCGGGCCAGCGCCTCCGGGCTGCTGAAGTCGTTGCTAAAGGCAAGGTGAATGACACCGTCGGCGCGAGCAGCCGCGGCCCGCAGGACGTCCAGATCGGTGAGCGTACCCCGGACCGCCACCGCGCCGCCGGCTTCGAGCTTGGCCGCCGAGGCGTCGGAACGGGCCAGCCCGAGCGGGGTGTGGCCGTGCTGGAGGAGCTCGGCGACGACCGCCGAGCCGATGAGGCCGGTGGCCCCGGTGACGAAGACCTGCATGACAGCTCCAGGAAGTGATGGGACTCTTGTCCCATCACTGTAGCACCGTCACGGGACAAGAGTCCCGTCACCTATCATGGTGGCATGGCGAGGTGGGAACCGGGAGCGCGCGAGCGGATGGTCGTGGCGGCGGTCGACCTGTTCACCGAGCAGGGGTACGACGCGACGACGGTCGCCGAGATCGCGGAGCGCGCGGGCGTCACCAAGAGCACGTTCTTCCGGCACTTCCCCGACAAGCGTGAGCTGCTGGTCGCCGGGCAGGCGGCACTCGGCGAACTGCTGACCGAGGGGATCGCGGACGCGCCGGCCGACGCCACCCCGCTTGAGGCCGTCGGCGCGGGCCTGCAGCGCGCGGCGACGATGATGACGTCGTTCAACCGGGAGCTCTACCCGAAGATCCAGGCGGCGGTTGCCGCCAACAGCGAGCTCCAGGCCCGCGACGCCCTGAAGAGCGTCGGCCTCGCCGCAGCGATGACCGACGCACTGGTCGCTCGCGGCTTTCCCGACCCAACGGCTCATCTCGCCGCGGAGCTCGGCGTGCTCGCGTTCAAGCGCGGATGGGCGGCCTGGACGCAAGCAGGTGAAGGCGAACTCGGTACGCACACCGCGACCGCACTGGACGAGCTCCGCGCCGCCGGCGCGCACTTGGGCTGACCCAACGCGAGGCTTGGGGAATCCGGTCGGCGCCGAGCAGCACCCTGGTCGCCGGCACCGCTGCAGCAGAACGGCCGTCTTCACGCCACCGGCTCCGAATTGCCACCACGCAAAGCCGAAGGGCCCCTCGGAAGGGGCCCTTCGGCGTGCGTGTTCAGTTGGTGGGGTGAGAGCACCTGGCGGGAAACTCCCTGCCCCGCAAGGGATCGGCCGACGGACGACCGCGCCCGGGCGAGCCGTCAGCGAACGGCGGCGGCCTCTTGTTCGGCCTGCTCGGAACGGAGCGAGCTCTGCAGGGACGAGTGGAGGATGCGCAGCGTGCTGGTGGACTGCATCAGCGCGTCACGCTCGTCGGGGTTGCGGTTGGCCAGGGCGGTGATGTCGTTGATGCTCGCCTCGATCCGGGCGATGCGGTCGGCGACAGTCCCCTCCTGGCTGCTGGCGCGGCGGATCGCCTCGGACGTGACCGTCCAGACGTCCTCCTTGTCGTTGGTGCGGCGCGACAGGTCGACCATCTGGCTGAGCGCGGCGAGATCGCTGTCGATCTGGCTCCGCTCGACCGGCACCGTGATGCCCGCGGTCGACTGACGGAGCCGGGTGACATGCCCGGACAGCTCCGACCAGCTGCACTTACCGCTCTTGATCTTGTCCAGCACCTTGGTGTACTCGGTGTTGAACTCGTCGTAGTTCACTGTCCTTGACTCCTGCCGTTCGACGTTCGACCCAGACTCTAAGGCGTGCGGACCCGAAACACGGTAACCACACGATCGCAGATCGTGTACGTGTCGGCAAAACGCGAAGGCGCCCGGAGAGCCAACGCTCTCCGGGCGCCTTCGTTACGGCTGAGGCCTAAGCCTTCACCGAACCGATCAACCGCGAATCAGGCGATCCGGGTGGCCGGGGCCGACCAGGTCTGGCAGCTGCCCGGGTGGGTGTTCTTCCCGTTGCCGGTGAAGCCGGCCAGCGACCAGAAGTTGTGGTTGGTCCACGACCCGTGGTCACGCGGGTAGCCCGGCATGTCGCCGGAGTGCGAGACGACGTACTTCCACTCGGTGAGCAGACCGCCGCTCATCGGGTAGTAGGCCTTGTTGGCACCGATGTACGCCGAGCCGAGGCAGGAGGCCTGCAGCTCACGACGACGGCTCTCGGCCAGCGACGCGTCGTACGTCATGTTGCTGCCGCGCCAGTGCGACGCGGTCAGGATGCCGGTCATGCTCTGGATGTGGTGCCCGTACTCGTGCGCGATCGTGTTGGTCGCGTAGGCCACGGTGTACGTGGGGTTCTGCGCGTACCAGGTGACCAGCTGACGCCACGGGATGTAGATCGTGCCGCCACGGTAGGAGCAGTAGAACGAGGTCCAGCCGGTGACCGAACCGCAGGCGCTCTTGACCGTGTTGTAGCCGTGCACGACCAGCGCCGGCTTGACGTCCCAGCGGGCGCCCATCCGCCACAGGTTCGGCTTCCACGAGGCGTACAGGCAGCGCACGAGCTCGGTCTCGAAGTACCGGACGTTCTTCTCGTTGTTCAGCGCGACGTTCGGCCGCTTGCACTTCGACGCCGCGATGTTGCCGGTGCCGTAGAGCTTGTTGTTCTTGACGGCCTTCAGCGCGCTGGCCGCGTTCCAGCCGGCGTCGCGTCCCGCGTCGGGGACGTTGGCCGGGGTGTCGATGACGCCCGGGACCGGACGTTCCGCCTGGACGGCAGCCGGCGAGGACTGCGCCGCCTGCGCGTTCGGCATCGCGAGGACCGCGCAGCTGGCCACGGCGACGGCGCCGGCCAGGACGCGCAGCTTCTTGCTGGAGAGATAGTTCATGCGCTCCACTCTCGAGTACTGGGGGACTTACCGGAGCCATCCTGGATCACTGAGAGGTTCACTCCGGCCCGAACACGGGTTCGGACGCAGCATCCGGGCGTGAAGTTCCCCTCATCGCGCCGATTCTCCACCGGTGCGTCAGGCCCCCGTCGCGCTGTGTCAGCTTTAGGCCGGCAACCGGCTGCCGAGGAACCGGAGCTGGTCCGGCAGCATCCGCCGCCAGTAGCCGGCGGTGTGTGCGCCGGCCTGGATGCCGCCTTCGGCGATGACGTCGCGGCGCAGCTCCCGGACCGCCGAGGCGAACGGGTCGTCCCGGCCACAGTCGATGCGCAGGGCAACTGATCCGAGGCGGTCCGCGCTGATCCGGTACGCCGTGAAGTCGTCCGCGCCGTCGAACGCTCCCGGCGCCGTCTCGTCGGCGGCGCTCCACAGCGCCGGGCTCATCGCCCCGGCGGCCACCGGCCGGGCTGCGCCGGCGCTGCCGCCAGTGCTGTCGCCGTCGGCGCCGCGGGCGGCGAGCAGTGCGCCGTACCCGCCCATCGACCAGCCGAGGACGCCGTACCGGTCGGTCCGCAGGCCGCGTTTCGCCAGCAGAGGAAGGAGTTCCGCGGTGATCATGCGTTGCGGGTCCTCGCCGGTGGAGCGTCGGTGCCAGTACGAGTCGCGGCCGCCGTCGACGGTGGCGAGGGCGAAGGGTGGCGTGCCGGACTGGACCACTTGGGTGAGGTACCTGTCGGCGCCGAGGTCGTTGACCGCCGAGGTGTGGTCGCCGCCGCGGCCGTGCATCACGACGACGACCGGGAGCTTGGCGTCGGGGGCTTGGCCGTGCGGGTAGATGACGGACCAGCCGACCGCCGTACGGCGTGCCGCGGACCGGAAGGTGCCGCTGGCCACGGGACCGGCGGGGAGGTCGGGGACGACGCCGTCCTCACCGGTCAGACCGAAGGCGGTGTGCACGCGGGTGCGGCCGGGGACGATGCCGGCCTCCAGCCCGCCGACCGCGGCGACACCGAGGCCCGCGGCGCACAGCAGCAGGCGGCGGCGCGTCAGGCGTGGGGTCACGCGGGGTGAGACGACACCATCAACTGAGTGGTTCGCGGGTCAGCGGAGGATTTGGGCGATGATCGCGACGACGGCCAGGACCGCGATGGCGGCGAGTTCGGGGACGGCCCAGGTCGTGACGACCTCGCCCTCGGCGGTGGCGGCGTGGCGTTCGCGGTGGTTGTCGATGCGGTCGACGACGAACTCGGCGCGGCTGATCGAGTTCTCGGCGCCGAGTTTGCGGCCGCCGACGCGGCTCTTACGCAGGTCCTTCATCACCAGCTGTACGCCGGGGCAGCGGATCTTGCCGGCGGTGGTGTGCACGCGCAGGATGTCGGTCACGTCGGCGTCCTCGATCCGGTGCCACGGGACGTGGTGGTCGCGGACGTGGTTGCGGATCAGCAGGCCGTCGGGGCGCAGCGTCACCGAGGGGCGCACCAGGCCGACGTACGCGACGAGGATCAGGATGCCGATCAGGGCGCCGACCAGCAGGCCGCCCGCCGTACGCCACTCCAGCACGATGTCGACCAGCCCGGCCAGGCCGATCACCATCACCACGACGCCGGTGATGCGGTTCGATGCCGACAGGTACTGCTCGTTCTCGGTCACCTTCGGTTTCACCCGGACAAGGTAGCCGCTCGGACCCAGCCGGACGAGGGGAGGCTTCGCGGACGGGGATCGTCCGGGTAGCGGTTTAGCGTGCTGTGCATGAGTGATGACCGCAACGCGATCGAGTACCCGTGGGAACCGCCGATGGCCGGGACGGAGGTCGAGCACCTGCTGGGAGCGCTGAACCGGATGCAGGCGACGTTCCGCTGGAAGGCCGACGGGCTGGACGCCGAGGGGCTGAACCTGCGGATCGGGGCGTCCTCGCTGACGATCGGCGGGCTGCTGAAGCACCTGGCGATGAACGAGGACTACCTGCTCCGGGTCAAGTTCCTGGGCGGAAAGCTCGGTTCGCCGTGGGAGGAGCTCGGCGCGGACGGGAGCGAGACCTGGGAGTTCGACACCGCGGCCCACGACTCCCCCGAGCAGCTGTACGCGTACTTCGACGACGCCGTGGCGCGGTCGCGTCAGGTGGTCGCGGAGGCGCTGGCGAACGGTGGTCTGGACCAGGACGCCGATGTCGCCTGGCCTGAGGGCAATCACGCCAGCCTGCGACGGCTGCTGTTCGACCGGTTGGAGGAGTACGGCCGGCACACCGGCCACGCCGACCTGTTGCGTGAAGCGGTCGACGGCCGGGTCGGCGAGGACCCGCCCGCAGGCTGGCGTCCGGCCTCGGTGACCTACACCGCCGAGTAGTACCTGCGACCACACAGGTTCGTGCGACACGCCCTAGACTGCGACAGGTGACGACTACCGACAGCTCCCCCGGCGCAGGGGTGGACAGCCTCGCCGACGTGACCTCGTCCGAGGACCGGTTGCGCCGGTTCCTGCTCGGTCTGCCGGGTGTCGACCAGGTCGGCGCCGAGGCGCGGGCGGCGACGCTGGGCACCCGGTCGATCAAGACCACCGCCAAGGCGTACGCGCTGGACCTCGCGATCCAGATGATCGACCTGACCACGCTGGAGGGCCAGGACACCCCGGGCAAGGTCCGGGCCCTGTGCGCGAAGGCGAAGCGGCCGGACCCGGCCGACCCGACCGCGCCGCAGGTCGCCGCCGTCTGTGTCTACCCGGACCTGGTGGCGACCGCGAAGTTCGAGCTGCGCGGCTCCGGGATCAACGTGGCGAGCGTCGCGACGGCGTTCCCGAGCGGCCGGTCCAGCCTGGCGATCAAGATCCAGGACACCAAGGACGCGGTCGCCTCGGGCGCCGACGAGGTCGACATGGTGATCGACCGCGGCGCCTTCCTGTCCGGCCGGTACGGCCTGGTCTTCGACGAGATCGCCGCGATCCGCGACGCCGCCGGTGACGCGCACCTGAAGGTCATCCTGGAGACCGGTGAGCTGGTCACCTACGACAACGTCCGGCGCGCGTCCTGGCTGGCGATGCTGGCCGGCGCCGACTTCATCAAGACCTCGACCGGCAAGGTCTCCCCCGCCGCGACCCTCCCCGTCACGCTGGTGATGCTCGAGGCGGTCCGCGACTACCACGAGGCGACCGGCCTGCACATCGGCGTCAAGCCCGCGGGCGGCATCCGTACGGCGAAGGACGCGATCAAGTACCTGGTCACCGTCAACGAGACGGCCGGACCGGACTGGCTGGACCCGGAGCTGTTCCGCTTCGGGGCGTCCAGTCTGCTGAACGACCTGCTGATGCAACGCACCAAGCTGGCCACCGGGCACTACCCCGGCCCCGACTACTTCACGCTGGACTGAGGCATGAGCAGATTCGAATACGCACCGGCGCCCGAGTCCCGGGCCATCGTCGACATCAGGTCGTCGTACGGGTTGTTCATCAACGGGAGCTTCACCGAGGCGACCGACGGCAAGCCGTTCAAGACCGTCAGCCCGGCGTCCGAGGAGGTGCTGGCCGAGGTCAGCGAGGCCGGACCGGCTGACGTCGACAAGGCTGTGCGCGCCGCCCGGCGCGCGTACGAGAAGGTCTGGGGCCCGATGGCGGGCCGCGACCGCGCCAAGTACCTGTACCGGATCGCCCGGCTGATCCAGGAGCGGTCGCGTGAGCTGGCCGTGCTGGAGTCGCTGGACAACGGCAAGCCGATCCGCGAGTCCCGCGACGTCGACCTGCCGCTGGTGGCCGCGCACTTCTTCTACTACGCCGGCTGGGCCGACAAGCTCGAGTACGCCGGTGCCGGCGAGGACCCGCAGCCGCTCGGCGTCGCCGCGCAGGTGATCCCGTGGAACTTCCCGCTGATGATGCTGGCCTGGAAGATCGCGCCGGCGCTCGCGGCCGGCAACACCGTCGTACTGAAGCCCGCCGAGACGACCCCGCTGACCGCGCTGGCGTTCGCGGAGATCTGCCAGCAGGCCGACCTGCCGCCGGGCGTGGTGAACATCATCACCGGCGCCGGCCGGACCGGGCAGGCGCTGGTCGAGCACGAGGGCGTCGACAAGGTCGCGTTCACCGGGTCGACCGCGGTCGGCCGGGCCATCGCTCGCTCGGTGGCCGGCACCGACAAGAAGGTGACGCTCGAGCTCGGCGGCAAGGCCGCGAACATCGTCTTCGAGGACGCGCCGATCGACCAGACCGTCGAGGGCATCGTCAACGGCATCTTCTTCAACCAGGGCCACGTCTGCTGCGCCGGTTCGCGGCTGCTGGTCCAGGAGAGCGTGTACGACGAGGTCCTGGCCCGGCTGAAGCGCCGGATGGGCACGCTGCGCGTCGGCGACCCGCTGGACAAGAACACCGACATCGGCGCGATCAACTCCGCCGAGCAGC
This sequence comes from Kribbella sp. cmx-5-2, assembly GCA_049998015.1. Lineage (GTDB taxonomy): Bacteria > Actinomycetota > Actinomycetes > Propionibacteriales > Kribbellaceae > Kribbella. The sequence goes on along the minus strand of JAEBEC010000002.1, from coordinate 1,269,212 downwards.
TGGCCCGGATCCGCGAGCTGTCGCAGGTCGGCGAGGACGAGGGCGCCGAGCGCTGGTCGCCCGAGTGCGAGCTGCCCACGCAGGGGTTCTGGTTCCCGCCGACGATCTTCACCGGCGTCTCGCAGGCGCACCGGATCGCCCGCGAGGAGATCTTCGGGCCGGTGCTGTCGGTGCTCACCTTCCGCACCCCGCAGGAGGCCGTCGAGAAGGCCAACAACACGCCGTTCGGGCTGTCCGCGGGCGTCTGGACCGACAAGGGATCGCGGATCCTGTGGATGGCCAACCAGCTGCGCGCCGGCGTGGTCTGGGCGAACACGTTCAACCGCTTCGACCCGTCCTCGCCGTTCGGCGGGTACAAGGAGTCGGGCTACGGCCGCGAGGGCGGCCGTCACGGTCTGGAGGCCTACCTTGCCCACTAAGTCCGACGCGCGGCTGGACGTGCGCAAGACCTACAAGCTGTACGTCGGCGGCGCGTTCCCGCGCAGCGAGTCGGGCCGGGCGTACGTGGTGAACGATGCCAAGGGCAAGTTCCTCGCGAACGCGTCGCAGGCCTCCCGCAAGGACGCCCGGGACGCCGTCGTCGCGGCCCGTAAGGCGTTCGGCGGCTGGTCGGCGCGTACGGCGTACAACCGTGGCCAGGTGCTCTACCGGATCGCCGAGGTCATGGAAGGCCGGCACGACCAGTTCAGCGCCGAGGTCGCCGCGGCCGAAGGTGTCTCGGTGGCCAAGGCGCGGCCGCTGGTCGACGCGGCCATCGACCGCTGGGTCTGGTACGCCGGCTGGGCCGACAAGCTGGCCCAGGTCGTCGGTTCGAGCAACCCGGTGGCCGGCCCGTACTTCGACTTCTCGGTGCCTGAGGCAACGGGTGTGGTCGCGCTGCTGGCGCCGCAGGACTCCAGCCTGCTCGGCCTGACCAGCGTCATCGCGCCCGCGATCGTCTCCGGCAACACCGCGGTCGTCGTCACGTCCTTCGAGCGCCCGATCCCCGCGATCACGCTCGGCGAGGTGATGGCCACGTCGGACGTACCCGGTGGGGTCGTCAACATCCTCACCGGCTCGGCGACCGAGATCGGCCCGTGGCTCGCGTCCCACATGGACGTCAACGCCATCGACCTATGCGGCATCGAGTCGCCCGACGAGGCCCGCGACCTCGAAGCCGCGTCCGCCGAGAACCTCAAGCGCGTACGACGGCCCGCCGACGAGGACTGGTTCGCCTCGCCGGGACTGTCGCGCCTCACGCAGTACCTGGAACTGAAAACCGTCTGGCACCCGATCGGCGTCTGAACTCAGCTCGGTCGGCTGGGGTGTGGGATGACTCCCCGGCCGACCGAGCAGGTCAACCTGCCGGACGATGGGCACCGCACTTCCAGGCGCTCCGGCGGGAGTCGAGCACTTGCAGCTTTCGTTGGGCCTCGACCAGTCTGGCCTGCACCCGCCTGCGGTCTCCCTGAGCTGTCGAAAGCTCTGCTTGAAGAGCGGCGACGGACGGTTCGCTGTCGCCTACCTCCGCGAGGCGGCCCATCAGGTCTGAGACCCGCGCCGCAAGCTCCACCTCACGCGCCTCGTCTTTGATGATCTGGTCTCGGACGAGGAACCATTCGAGCGCCTCCGAGGTTGGAATCTCCCGGTCGGAGCCACTGACCGAATAGCCAACGACCTCGGGAACCGGACCTTTCCAGCTGATCATCGGTTCGGGCCCGCGCCCCTCCTTGAACCGACCACCGGCAAGCTGGTGCGCGCGAGGAGCTGCGTCGAAGCCTGCCCGGAAAGACGCCCTGATCAGGTCCTCGACCTCGCCTCGAATCTCCTTCAGGTTCATAGATGGCGTGGCTGCCAACCCCTGCCCTTCCTCCGTACCCTCGACACTTCCTGTCCGCGCCTGAGCATCCTCGATCTCGCCCCGGACAGTCTCGATCAAGCTCCCGGCGGCCCGCGCGATGTCGAAGTTGGCCAGCGTCTGGCTGCTGGGATCGAACTTCACCGATCCAGCCGGCGTGACCGCCTCTCGCAACCGTTGGAACAACTCACCCAGCTTGGTCCGGAACAAGATGATGCCGAAGGTGACCACTCCGGGCCAGGCGATGATCTCGGCGGATTCGTTGACCTTGCTCCAGATTTCTGTGCCTTGCATCCGGAGAGTCTGACGGATCGAACATGGTGGGGAAAGCTGAATCCAGCGCCACTCGCGGCGTAGGGCCGTGTGCCGACCAGCTTGACGACGGCGGGGTCGTCGGTCCCGTGAAGGGCAGCTGCTCGCGGAAGCAGAGAGCTCCGTGCACCGCGCGATCTCTCACAGGTCAGTGCGGACGACGGGCAACCGCCAGCAGCGAGCCGCCGGCTGGCAGTGGAACTCCTGCTCGGATCAGCGCTGCTTCGACGCGCATGACTGCGAAGCACGCGCTGTTCAGCGGGGCCGCCATGCCGAGTTCGCCTTCCACGTCGGCGTTCTCCTTGCTGCGTAGGCGGGCCGCCATCATCGCGGGGAGCAGCAGTGAGACGAACGACGTCACCTTGACCGGCTCGAAGCCGGCGGCCTGGAGTTCGTCGATGAGGACCTTCCGGCTGTAGCGCTTGACGTGGTGGGCCGCGACGTCGGCGGCGCTCCAGAGCCACTGGTGCTGCGGCACGGTGATGAGGACGCCGCCGCCCGGCTTCACCGTCTGGAACATGCCCTTGAGGACCAGGGGTGCGTCCTCGACGTGCTCGATCACGTCGAACGCGCCGGCGACGTCGAACTCCGCGTCGTACGGGTTGCGGGTCGCGTCCATCTGGCGCAGTTCGACGTTCGGCATCCGGACCCTCGCGTTCACCAGGCCTTCCTCGAACAGCTCGGTGCCGACCAGGCGCCAGTCCGGGTGGAGCTGCCGGACGCGGTCGAGCACGTAGCCGTTGCCACAACCGAGCTCCAGGAACGAGCCCGCGGTGGGGAAGTACTTGTCGAGCGCCCAGTTGATCAGGTCGCTGCGTGCGCGGTACCAGAAGCTGTTCGCCTCCAGCGCGAACAGTTTCTCGAAGATTGCCGGGTCGTAGCCGCCGCCCGTGCCTGCGTCCGTCATGCTGCAACCTATGCCGCGCGAGGGCCGCGCGCCAAGGGGTTCGCGGTGGTCGCTTCGCGGTAGTCGCTTCGCGGTAGTCGCTTCGCAGCGCTCGCTTCGCGGTGATCGCTTCGCGGCGGTCGCTTCGCGGCGGTCGCTTCGCGGCGGTCGCTTCGCGGCGGTCGCTTCGCGGCGGTCGCTTCGCGGTGATCGCTTCGCGGTGGTCGCATCGCGGTGGTCGCATCGCGGTGGTCGCATCGCGGTGGTCGCATCGCGGTGGTCGCATCGCGGTGGTCGCATCGCGGTGGTCGCTTCGCGGTGGTCGCTTCGCAGCGCTCGCCGTACTGGACCGAAACCTCGGTGCGCCAGCGGACGCGCGGCACTAGGGTCGGCCCATGATCTTCGCTGCCAAGCCGAAGCCGGGTGACAAGGTCGCCGTGGTGTCGCCGTCGGGTGGGTTGCCGGAGCTGTTCCCGGCGCCGTACGAACTCGGCCTGCAGCGGCTCCGCGCTCTCGGCCTCGACCCGGTCGAGTATCCGACCACCTGCCGGCTCGAGACGACGCCCGCCGAGCGTGCCGCCGATCTGCACGCGGCGTGGGCCGATCCGTCGATCCGTGCGGTGTTCGCGAGCATCGGCGGCGACGACCAGATCACCGTGCTGAAGCATCTCGACCCGGCGGTGTTCCGGGCGGACCCGAAGCCGTTCTTCGGGTACTCCGACAACACGAACCTGCTGAACTTCCTGTACTCGTTGGGGATTCCGGCGTTCCACGGCGGCAGCGTGATGGTGCAGCTCGGGCGCGGCGGCGCGATGCACGCCGACACGGAGAAGTCGTTGCGTGCGGCCCTCTTTTCGTCGGGGCCGTTCGAGTTGACGCCTGCTGACGGCTGGACGGATCGCGACAGCGACTGGACCGACCCGCGTTCTTTCGAGTCCACGCCGAAGCTGTTTCCGGCGACGGATTGGGAGTGGTCGGGGCCGTCGACGCCGGTCAGTGGTCGGTTGTGGGGCGGGTGTCTGGAGATCCTCGATTGGCAGTTGGCGGTCGGGCACTGGATGCTGCCGGTCGACTCGTACTCCGGTGTGCTCTTCCTGGAGACCAGCGAGGAGCTTCCGACCGCGGCCCAGGTCCACCGCATCCTGCGCAACTTCGGCGAACGTGGAATGCTGGAACGTTTCCAGGCGGTGCTCTGGGCGCGGCCGAAGAGCTGGTCGCTCGATCACCAGGTCACGGACGAGGTTGCCACGGCGTACACGCAGGACCAGTACGCCACGGCCCGGAACACGATCGCCGCCTACAACCCTGACGCGGTGTTCGTCAGCGGGCTCGACATCGGGCACACGGATCCGCAGCTGATCCTCCCGTACGGCGGTCAGGCGGAGCTGGACCCGGCAGCGGGCCGGATCAGCGTCACCTACTGACTCAGCGGATCTCGGTGCGCGTGAGCGCCGGGTTGGGGTCCGGGTAACACTTCACCGGCGACTTGATCGTCACGAACTTCCACTTGATCGTCGCCTGCAGCTCGAGCCCCGGATTGTCGAAGCTCGACCCCTGCAGTTTGGTCTCGACCACGCCGGATCGCCCCGCCTTCAGATGCACGGTCAACTGCGGCAGCTTGTACGACGCTCCGCCCGCGATCGGGCCGGCCACCTTCAACGTCGCCACACCGTTGGACGCCTGGATACTCGGCGTGGAGTTGAGCCCCGACCCACCCGAGAGCCAGGCCGACACGTACTGCGCATTGGCCGGAATCGGGATCCGCAGCGAGAGGTCGCGGACCTCCTTCAACTTGAACCCCTTGACCTCACCCGGCAGGGACCCTGCCTTGAGATCAACCACCACATAGAAGTGAGCCCCCGGCCGCACGGTCCCCGGAGCCTTGGCCTCAGCCCCCTGCCGAAGAGAAAGCTGGTGCTGCCCGAACTTGGTGTCAGCCCGGCAGGCGTAGCTGACCGCCGCTCCCGCAGCCTGCGCCGGCAACGGCACGAGGACCAGCCCGATAACCATCACGGGAGCGAAGAACTTCCGTAGAGTAGTCATACGATCACTCTAAGCAGTCAAATGCCGGTTTGAACCCTGCCGTCTCAGCCAGTGGGCGGCAACTCAACGCCCAGCCAAATACCAGGCCCCCAGAGCCGCCCCCGCGAACACCACCGCCACCAGCACCATCAGCAAGACACCCCTCAGGTGCTTTCGCCCCCGGCCGCGGCGGGAAGTTCCAGCGACGTCACCCGGCGGGACAGCGGCGGCCAGCCCAAGGCCGCCTGATCCGGGGGTGGAGGCCGCGGTAGGGCGGTCGCGCGAGCCAGGAGACGAGGCTGCGCCGGGCGTGCCGGCCGACGTCGTACCGGATGAGCCGACGGTGGTGCCGATCTCGTCCTGGCCGCCAGCCGTCGTACGCAGAGAAGCCAGCAACGGCGCCTCCTGCTCCAGCCGGTAGGCCTCCGCCTCCAGCCGCTCGGCGAGCGTGTGGGCCTGCGCCCACCGGTCCCCCACCCGAAAGGCCAGCGCGCGAGCCAGCAGCTCGTCGACCTGCCCGATGGCGTCGTGCAGCAACGGGCGGACGCTCGGCGGATCCTGGTCCGGGTCGCGCCCAACGACATCGGTGATCGACGACGCCACGAAGGGCGCTCGGCCGGTCAGGAGCGCATAGGTGACGGCACCGACGGCGTACACGTCGGCGCGCTCGTCGAAACCACCATCCCCCCGCCCCTGCTCAGGCGCCATGTACGACGGCGTACCCACGGCTTCGGTCAGCCCGGAGGCTTCGGCGGCGCGCTTGGCCAGGCCCAGGTCCGCGAGCACGATGCGGTGCGTGCCACCACCCGACTCCTTGCCGCCAGACGGCCGCAGCAACAGGTTCGCAGGAGTGATGTCGCGGTGGACAACCCCCTCCGCATGCAGCGCAGCGACAGCCCGTGCGAGGTCGGCACCCCACCACAGCGCGTCAGCCGGATCGATCGGACCAGCGGCCAGTACGTCGGCGAGCGTCCCCCCGCTGACGTAGTCCATGACGAAGTACGGCCGCCCGTCGTCCAGCGCGCCGAGGTCAAAGACGCGGACCACGCGGTCGCTGGCGATCCGGCGCATCAGCCGCGCCTCGGACAGGAACCGCTCGCGCACGTCCGCCCGCGAGGCCCAGTTGTCGGCGAGGACCTTCACGGCCACGTCGACGTCCAGGTCGTCGTCGTACCCGCGCCAGACCGTCGCGAAAGCACCCGCGCCAACCTTCGACTGCAGGCGGTACCTTCCGATGGCATCCATCGGGACTATTGTCGGTGACGGAGAGGATCATGGCGAACACCTGGGGGAGCATGAACGACGAGCTCGAGGAGTTGGCGGCGCGCGCGGCGGGTGGGGACGAGGCTGCCCTGCCGGAGTTGCTGCAGGCGATCCGGCCGCAGGTGCAGCGTCGGGTGGCCAAGTTCCTGCCGTTCCGGGAGGACGCCGAGGAGGCCGCGCAGGACACGCTGATGACGGTCGCCACCAAGATCCACACCTTCAAGGGCACCGGGACGTTCGCCGGCTGGCTGACGATCGTCGCGACCAACCAGGCCCGTCAGACGTACCGCACGCTCAAGCGGCGCTCGGTCGAGCAGTCGGCCGAGGTGCTGCCGGAGGCGATCGACCCGCGGACGACGTCGGTGATCGCCGGTTCGCGCCTCGACCTGCTGGAGGCGCTGGAGCAACTCGAGTCGAACCACCCGCAGCTCGTCCAGCCGCTCGTACTGCGCGACCTCGGCGCGCTCACGTACGCCGAGATCGCCGACGAACTCCAGGTCCCGCTCGGCACCGTGAAGGCCCGCATCCACCAGGCCCGCAAGGAAGTCGCCCAGCGCCTCGGCAGCCGCTGACCCGCCGAACAGCACGGCCGCCCCGGAGCCTCGGTGACGACCTTTCAAGTACCCACCACCAGATCGGGGGCCGGTACTTGAGAGGTTCTGGGTGAGGCCTGATAGGTGCTGTCGTCTAGCGGGCCTTGAACTGCCGGGCCCCCGGGTCGACCGTCGTCTGCCGAACCGCCGGCTGGGCCGCGACGCCCATCCACTTCTGCAGGATCGTCGTCGCCTCCACCCGTTGCGCGTCCGGCAGGCCGCCGATGCTCGATCCGTGGTTCCCGGCCGGCTGCGTGTACCAGTGCGAGTCCCGCGTCCCCGGTCCGGGCGCGAACTTCTCCGCGCTCCACGGGTCGTTCTCGCCGTACACGAACAGCATCCGTCGCGCCTGCGTCTTCACCCAGAGGTCGACGTCGAGCATCGCGAACGGCTCGTGCCGCGGCTCGATGCTGTCCGGTACGGCGGCCGGCGCGTCGCCGGCCTCGCGGTACCGCAGCAGACCCTTCAGCCACGTCGTCTTGCTCGCGACGTCCGGCCAGTTGAGCTGCTGCGTCGCCTGGAAGTAGTACGGCAGGAAGCCGGCCGTGCCCTCGTCGGAGTAGAACGCCCAGCCGGAGACCCGGTCGATGAAGTCGAACAGCTGCTGGTCCGTCGCGGCCGCGGTGCCCGGGACCGACGGGCAGCTCGCCTGCGTGTCGTACTGCCAGAAGGCGAACGGCGTGTCCAGTACGGCGGCCTCGAGCGCCCGGTCCGCCGAGCCGAAGGTGCTCTCGTAGGTCAGGTTGTTCGCGGCGGCGTACTCCTTCAGCTTCGCCAGCATCGCGGGCCGCCGGAGCAACGTGTTGCGCTGCATGTTGCGCAGGGCGAGGTTGCACTGCGGGTCGGTCCCGGCGTTCTGGATGAACGAGACGTACGAGTCGACCTTGTTGATCACGTCCTGCGGCGCGACGTACGCGACCGTGGCGTCGACGTCGTTCGGGTAGAAGCGGCGGTGGTAGACCGAGGTCATGCCGCCCTTCGAGGCGCCGGTCGAGACCCACTTGCCGCCGTACAGGGCCTTCTTGAACGCCTGGACGATGCGGTGGTGGTCGGTCGCGGCCTGCCAGATGTTCAGCTTCGACCAGTCCTGGCTGGCCGGCGTCGAGGTGTTGAAGAACCGCTGCTCGACGTTCAGCTGGTTGCCGTCGACGAGCCGGGTCGGCTCGGACGTGAACGCGCCGCCGACCCCGCCGTACCCGGTGGTGTGCAGGACGGTCGGACGGGCGAAGTCGCGGTGCCACAACGTGATGCGTTGCTCGAACTTCTCCCCGTTCGGCTTCTTGTGATCGGCCGGCTGCGTGTAGCGCAGCACGAAGAACGGCTTACCGCCGATCACGGCGCTGCTCTCGATCCGCAGCCCCGGAATCGTCGCGAGCTTCGCGGCGACGTCGTCCAGGACAGCGGCCGAGGCCACCGCGGGCGTGAGCGAGGATCCGATCAGGGCGGCAACGAGTACTGCGACAACACTGGCAACGAACCGGCGCATGACGGCTCCTCTGCTGGGGGCGACAGCTCCAAAGACTAGGCCGGATCGCCTGTTACCGCGAGGTGTTCGTCCACAGGCTCAACGCGTCAAACGTGCGTTTGAGATCGTCGGCCGCGTCGGCCACCGCTCGCCGGATGCCGGGCGGGACGGTGTCGTCGGCAACGAGCGACTCAGCCCGTACGACGGTGCGCTCGTCCACCGCGAACCGCGGGAAGAACCGGCCCGCGGTCAGCCCGACCGCGATGCCCGCGCGGATCTTCGCGGTCCCCGCGATCTCGGCGAAGTAGCGGTCGACGTACGGCGCGGTCAGCTCGGCCTGCGACGGGTGCCAGAAGCCGGTGCAGAGCGCGTACAGCTCGTTGACGCCGACCGTCGGGTCGGTCATCACGCGGTTCCAGGCGGTTTCCTTGCCCTCCGGCGAGGCAGCGCGGCACTTGGCGGCGTGGATGGTGCCTTCGGTCGAGTGGTCGCGGGCTAGCTCGGCGTCGATCTCCTCGGCGCCGAAGGTGTTGAGGCGGACCAACTGCAGGGTCAGGGCCCAGCGGAGCTCGGCGTCGATCTCCAGACCGGCCGGACTACTTGAAGAACCTTCAAGCCAGCCGAGGAGACGATTGGCATCGTTCGAGGTCGCGATGACGCCGCGGGCGATCGCGAGCTGCAGGCTGCTGCCGGGCGGGCAGGTCGCGAGGCGCTCGGTCAGTACGTCGGCGAGTTGGCCGCGGAACGGCTCGTACGGAAGCGCCCGGCCGAGCAGGCTGTCCTCAGCCCACCGCAGCAGCGATCCGACCGCGATGTCGCTGTCCTCGGCGGGCAGCGCGGCGAGCAGGATCTCCAACGCCTGCTGGGGATCCAGGTCGCCGCCGGCCACCGAGTCGCGGATGCTGTTCCAGATCACCGCGCGCGTCGTACCGTCGGCGATCAACGGCAGCACCTTCGGCAGCGCGGCCAAGGACGAGGCGTCGAGCCGGATCTTCGCCCAGGTGTCGTCGCCGGCGTCTGGTATGACGAGCGCGGCCGACGGGTCGAGCGCGACCGGGACCTCGTCGGCGTCCAGCAGTACGTCGACCGACGTCGGCCGGCCGGCTTCGTCGTACGCGCCGACGGTCAGCCGGTGAGGTCGCTCGGCGGCGTCCGGTCGGGAGCGATGCAGTACGACGCCGTCCGCCGTACGGGTGACGCTGATCGTGTCGAGCCCGGACGTTCGCAGCCACTGCGCCGACCACTCCGCGAGCCCCTCGGCGCCGGCTTCGGTCAGCTTCGCGACGAACTCCGGCAGGTCCGCGTTGCCGAACTCGTGCGCGGCCAGGTGCGCGTTCACGCCGCGCAGGAACACCTCGTCACCCAGGTACGCCGCCAGTTGCTTCAGCACCGCCGCGCCCTTGGCGTACGAGATCCCGTCGAAGTCCTCGAGCGTCTCGCGCGCGTCCTTGACCGGATCGGACGCGACCGGGTGCGTCGACGAGCGCTGGTCAGCCTGCAGGCCCCACCACTTGCGGACGTAGCCGAAGTCCTCCCAGTGCCCGCGGTGGTCGGTCACGTCGTGCGAGACGCGGTGCGCCATGTACTCCGCGAACGACTCGTTGAGCCAGAGGTCGTTCCACCACTTCATCGTGACCAGGTCGCCGAACCACATGTGCGCCAGCTCGTGCACGAGGATCCGCGCGCGGGTGCTGCGCTCGGCGTCGGTCACCTGCGACCGGAAGACCAGGGTGTCGGCGACGGTGACGCAGCCCGGGTTCTCCATCGCGCCGAGGTTGAAGTCGGGCACGAAGACCTGGTGGTACTCGCCGAACGGGTAGCGGTAGCCGAACAGCCGGTGGTACTCGTCGAAGGCCTGCGCGGTCACCGTGAACAGGTCCTCGGCGTCGCGCTCCAGGTGCGGCGCGAGCGACTGCCGGCAGCCGAGGCCGAGCGGGATCCCGTCGTACTCGGAACGGATCAGGTGGTAGGGCCCGGCGACCAGCGTGACGAAGTACGTCGAGAGCGGTTTGGTCTCGGCGATCTCCCAGCGTCCTGGTGCGATCTCGCTTGCCGGTCCGTTGCCGAGCACGATCCACTCCGGCGGGACGGTCGCGGTGATCCGGTACGGCGCCTTGAGGTCCGGCTGGTCGAAACACGCGAAGTACCGCGGGGCGGACTCCAGGGACGACATCCCGTACAGGTAGACCCGCCCGTCAGCCGCATCCACCGACCGCTGCATCCCCTCGCCGTCACGCGCGTAGTCCATCACCGCGTCCACCACGAGCTCGTTCTCCGCCGCCAGTCCGCTCAGCGGCAGCCGCCCGTCCTCCACCAGCCCAACCTCAACCGGTACGCCGTCGAGCGTGGCGGACACCACCTCCCGGGCCTTCACATCCACCCAGGTCGAGCCGCCCTTCGCCGCGAACCACACGGTGGAAACAGCCCGGAACGTCTCGTCCCCACCCGTGAAGTCGAAGTCCAGCTGATACCCCCGAACCTCCACCACGTCGGCCCGGGCGCGCGCATCACCAACAGTCAGAGCAGGCATCCCCCGAACCTAGCAACCGAGGGGGCACAGGAGCCGGGGCCGGCCAGGCTGTTCCGGCCCGGGAGTGGGATGGAGGGTGGGGAGGCCGGTCCGCCCCGAGGCCTGCGCGCCTTCGGCGCTGGCCGAGGTGGTGCCGCAGCTGCAGGCCCGGCTGAACGCACCCCGCAGTAACCGTTGAAGCACGCAGCGGGTCGGGGGCAGGGCGTGTGCTGGTGACGGCGACCTACGCCCTCGGCCCCAGCGGGTCCTCGTCGGCGGGAGGTGTCGGCGTACGGCGGGTGTCGCTCGTCAGCGAACGCTCTGGCAGCCACAGGACGAACGTCGTACCCACGCCTACCTCCGAATACAGCGTGACCGAGCCGCCGTGGGACTCGACGATCTGGCGGACGATGGCGAGGCCCAGGCCGGCTCGGCGTTGGCCGGTTGACGGGACTGTGGTGGGGGTCTGGCGTTGGCCCGAGCGGAAGAAGCGGTCGAAGACTCGGTCGGCGTCTTCTTCGGCGATGCCGGGGCCCTCGTCGCGGACGGCGATCCAGGCCCAGCCGTTGCGGCTGCCTACGGCCAGGACGAGCTCGCTTCCGCCTCGGGCGAGGCGGACGGCGTTCGACAGGAGGTTGTCGACGGCTCGGCGCAAAGCGGACGCGTCGCCGGCGGCGATCGGGCCGGGGGCCAACCGGCGTACCAATCGAATCTCGCGGTCGGCGGCCAATAGCGCGTACTCCTCCGCGGCTTCTCCGGCGATGGCGGCCAGGTCCACGTCAGCATCGACGAAGGCCGGCGACGAACGACGGGCGGAAGCTAGCAGATCCTCGACGAGCCGCGTCATCCGCTGGATCGCGCGGGAGACGATCGCGGTCGCCTGGGCGCGGTCCTCCGACGGTGTGTCGTCGTGCGCCAGTACGGCGTCGACGTTCGCCTGGATCACCGCCAACGGATTGCGCAGCTCGTGCGAGGCGTCGTCGACGAGCTGCCGCTGCGCGACGAACGCGGACTCCAGCCGGACCAGCATGTCGTCGACCGTGTCGGCCAGGTTGCGGAGCTCGTCACGCGGACCACTCAAAGCGATCCGCCGGGACAGATCGGTCGCGGAGATGTCCATCGCGGTCGCCGTGATCGCGCGGACCGGCCGCAGCGCGCGACCCGACAACCACCACCCGGTCCCGAGGCTGACCAGGAACAGCACGCCCATGCCCGCCGCGGAGTAGTTCCGCATCGTCTGCAGGGTCTGGTAGTTGACCGCCGACTGGATGCTGGAGATCTCCGCGGCCTGGATCACGTACCCGGGCTTGAGCTTGATCTCGTCGTGGTCGTAGATGACCTTCTTGACCGTGATCGGGTCGAGCGGCTTCGGGTCCAGGTACGCCGACAGCGCGAAGTACAGGCCACCGAGCAGCAACGCCGACAGCGCGATCAGTACGGCGGAGTACGTCAGCGTGAGCCGGAAGCGGATCGTCTGCGCCCACCCGGGCAGCCTCGACGTCAACCCGGGCCGGAAGATCTTCATGTCTCACCTCGTAGCCGGTAGCCCCGGCCGATCACCGTTTCCAGCAAGGGGTCCTCGCCCTCCTGGGTGAGCTTGCGCCGCAGCGTCCCGACCGTCACGCGCACGCTCTGCGTGAACGGATCCGCGTTCTCGTCCCACACGTGCTCGAGCAACTCCTCGGCCGACACCACATGCCCGGGCCGCGACATCAGGTACCGCAGGACGCCGAACTCCTTCAGCGTCAGCGGCAGCTCCCGCCCGGCGCGCGTCGCCAGGTGCCGGGCCGAGTCCAGTACGAGGTCGCCGACGTGCAACTGCGTCGACCCGTTCGTCACGTCGCGCCGCAGCAGCGCGCGGATCCGGGCGAGCAGCTCGACCAGCGCGAACGGCTTCGTCAGGTAGTCGTCGGCGCCCTCGTCCAGCCCACGCACGCGATCGGCCAGCGACGCCCGCGCGGTCAGCATCAGCACCCGCAGCTCGCGCCCCGAGGCCACCTCGATCTCGCCCCGCCGGACGGCCCGGCACAGGTCGAGCCCGTTGGTGTCGGGCAGCGTGATGTCCAGGATCGCCAGGTCGTACGCCGTGGTCGCGAGCTTCTCGACCGCCTCGGCGCCGGTCATCGCCGTGTCCACGGCGTAGCCGGCCCGGCCGAGTCCCGAGCGCAGAGCGCTGACCAGGCCTTCCTCGTCCTCCACCACCAGTAGTCGCACAAGCCAAAGGTAACGGCGATCGCGGCCTGCTCCGGGATGCGCTTTCGGTCGGCTTTCGTTCGGCTTTCCGGTCGTTTTCGCGCTCACCTGATGAATTGGTCGCACGATCCGATCAAAGGAGTCACAGATGAACTTCCCCGGAAAGCGTGTCCTGCTCGGCAGCGCGGTCGCCGTCGCGGCCCTCGGCGTCGGTGGTTTCGCGTACGCCGCCGGCAGCGACCCGGTGCCGTCGCAGGGGTACGTGACCGTCGAGGACGGGGCGACCACCCCGTCGCCGGGCACCGGCCAGGGCACCGAGGGCCAGACCCGCGACGGCCGCGACTGCCCCGAGAAGTCCGGCGGCCAGGCCCAGCCCTCCCAGCCGGAGCAGAGCCAGAGCCAGACCGACCCCCAGGGCAACGCATGACCGCAGTACTGGAGCGCGCCCTCTTCGAGGTGAAGCGGGTCGTGGTCGGCCAGGACCAGCTGGTCGAGCGGATGATGGTGGGCCTGCTGGCCCGCGGTCACTGTCTGCTCGAAGGAGTCCCGGGCGTCGCCAAGACGCTCGCCGTGCGGACGCTGGCGGAGGTGATCGGCGGCCGGTTCGCCCGGTTGCAGTTCACCCCCGACCTGGTCCCCGGCGACATCGTCGGGACCCGGATCTGGCGGCCGTCGGCGGAGGGGTTCGACACCGAGCTCGGTCCGATCTTCGCCCACCTGGTGCTCGCCGACGAGATCAACCGGGCCCCGGCCAAGGTGCAGTCGGCGTTGCTGGAGGCAATGGCCGAGCAGCAGGTCAGCATCGGCGGGGTCAGCTACCCGTTGCCGGAGCCGTTCCTGGTGCTGGCGACGCAGAACCCGATCGAGTCCGAGGGCGTGTACGCGTTGCCCGAGGCGCAGCGGGACCGGTTCCTGCTGAAGATCACCGTCGACTACCCGAGCCCGATGGAGGAACTCACGATCCTGCAGCGGATGAGTTCGCACCGGCCGCACGCGAACGCCGTACTGACGCCGGACATGGTCCGTGAGTTGCAGGAGGCAACGGAAGACGTCTTCGTGCACAACGCGGTCGCCGAGTACGTCGTACGGCTGGTGCACGCGACGCGGGAGCCGCAGCAGTACGGGATCAACGATCTCGGCGGGGTGCTGGAGTTCGGCGTGAGCCCCCGGGCGACGCTCGGACTGGTCGCCGCCGGGCGGGCGCTCGCGTTGCTGCGCGGGCGGGACTACGTGCTGCCGGCCGACGTGTACGACGTCGCGCACGACGTGATGGCGCACCGGCTCGTGCTGACCTTCGACGCGCTCGCCGACGGGGTCGATCCCCGCGCGGTGGTGTCGCGGGTGCTGCACGCGGTCGAGCAGCCGCACGTCGTACCGGCTGATGACGGGCCGGGGATCAACGCTGTCCCCGGGTACGACGCCACGGGCGGAACCGCCGCATGACAGCACCGATTGCCTCGCCTCCGGCTCGGCGGGTCATGGGGCTGGAACTCCCGTCCTTCCCTCGTCGCTCCGGTCGCTTCGCTCCCTCCACTCCTCAGTCCAGGACGGGAGGCCCCATGACCGGGCCGGATCTGTTGGCCGGGCGCGAGCGGGCGCTGCGCTCGCTCGAGCTCTCCGTGAAGCGGAAGCTGGAAGGCTTTCTGCACGGCGAGATCACGGGCCTGCTCAGCGGTCCGGGCAGTGAACCGAACGAGGCGCGGCCGTACCAGGCCGGGCAGGACGACGTACGGCGGATGGACTGGAACGTGACCGCCCGCTCGCTCGAACCGCACGTCCGGGCGCCGCTCGCGGAGCGCGAACTGGAGACCTGGGCGCTGATCGACGCGTCGGCCAGCATGGACTTCGGTACGGCGCTGAGCGAGAAGCGCGACCTCGCGATCGCGGTGGTCGGCGCGGTCGGCCTGCTGGCCGACCGCCCCGGCAACACACTGGGAGTGCGAGTTGCCCTGGGCGACCAAGTCCGGAGGATCCCGGCCGTCGGTGGATCGGCCGCACTCCGACGTACGTTCCGAACGCTGTTGTCGTTGCCCAGAGCAACACCAGGCCAGCACCCGGAAACAGACCTCGCCACCGCCATCACCAGACTCAACCGAGAACACCCCAGACCAGGCCTGCGAGTCGTTGTCTCTGATTTTCACACCTCTGACTGGGGAGACGCCCTGCGCAGGCTCGGGGCTCGGCACGAGGTGATTGCTGTCGAGGTGCTCGATCCCCGGGAGCTCGAACTTCCCGAGGTCGGGCTGCTGACCGTGGTGGATCCCGAGACGGGCCGGCGGCGGGAAGTGCAGACGTCCAGCAAGAAACTGCGGCGGCGGTACGCCGACGCGATGGAGGCGCACCGGGAGCGCACCGCGCAGGCGATCCGGGCCTCGGGAGCGGCGCATCTCGTGCTGCGGACCGACACCGACTGGGTGCGGGACGTCGCCGCGTTCGCCTCCGCCCGCAAGCGGGCCGCCGCCCGCCGAACCCCTCGAGGGAGGACCGGTATCCGATGAGATTCGAGCAACCCCTGTGGCTGTGGCTGCTGCTGCTCGCGGCCGCCCTGGTCGTCGCGTACGTGATCGCCCAGCGTCGCCGCAGCCAGTACGCCGTACGCTTCGCGACCCTGCCGATGCTGGACAAGGTCGCCCCCAAGCAGCCCGGCTGGCGACGGCACGCGCCGGCGTTCGCGTTCCTGGCCGCGATCGTCGTGCTGACGATCGCGATCGCCCGCCCGGTCACCGACGTCCGCGTTCCCCGCGAACGCGCGACGGTCGTGGTCGCGATGGACATCAGCAACTCGATGGCCGCGACCGACGTCTCGCCGGACCGGTTCAGCGTCGCCAAGGAGGCCGCGACGCAGTTCGTCCGCGACCTGCCCGAGCAGTTCAACGTCGGCCTGGTCTCGTTCGCCCGGACCGCGACCGTGGTCGCGCCGCCGAGCACCAACCACCAGGCCACCGTCGACGCGATCGAGCAGCTCACGCTGTCCGACAGCACGGCGATCGGTGAGGCCGTCCTGACCAGCCTGCAAGCGGTTCGTTCGCTGGACAGCCAGGCGGCCGAGGACCTGCCGCCGGCCCGGATCGTGCTGCTGTCCGACGGCGGCAACACCGCCGGGCGGCCGATCGACGAAGCCGCCCAGGAGGCGACGCAGGCCGGCGTACCGGTCTCGACGATCGCGTACGGCACGCCCGAAGGCACGATCGACCTCGAAGGCCGGTCCATCCCGGTCCCCGCCGACGCCGAGTCCCTGCAGGGGCTGGCCGAGGCCACCAGCGGTTCCTTCTACGCCGCCGAGAGCGACGAGGAACTGCGCGACGTGTACTCCGACCTCCAGTCGTCCATCGGCTGGACCACCGAGCCACGCGAGATCACCAACCTGGTGGCGGGAATCGCCCTGGCCGCGGCGCTGCTGGCCGGGCTGGCGTCGCTGCTGTGGTTCTCGCGGCTCCCGTGAGCACCCCGTGATCGTCAAGGAGCACTTGTGAGTCCTCATCTGGGTCACCCCTTCCGCGGGCCGCACTACCAGCCCGGTCCCCCACCGGCCGCCCCGCCGCCTTCGGAGCAGCAAGCGGCCTTCCCGTTCCCCGTCACCCCGGCCTCCGCCCCGCCGGCTCCCCCCTCTCCGGCTGCGGCACCTCAGGCCGGGGTGACGGACAAGCCGGTACGCCGTACCGGCCGCACGCTCGCCGCCGGGATCGCGCTGTCGATCCTGGCCGGCGGGCTGGCCGGTGCGGTGACCGGCGGCTGGGGCGACGACACCCCGCCCGCGGCCACCGCACAGTTGCCGCAGGCATCGGCTCCGTCGGTGCCCGGTGGTGCCGGTCCGTCGATCGCGTCGGCGGCCGAGAGCGTGCTGCCCGGGGTGGTGTCGGTCCGGGCCGGGCGGGCGACCGGTTCGGGTTTCGCGATCGACGCCGAAGGCCACGTGGTGACGAACGCGCACGTGGTGGAAGGAGCCCGCGATGTCTCGATCGTGCTGTCGAACGGGCGGACGCTGGACACCGAGATCATCGGCGTCGACGCGGACAACGACCTGGCGGTGCTGCAGGTCTCCGGGAACGCGTCGAACTCGGGACTGCGGTCGCTCCCGCTCGGTCGGTCCGCGGAACTGAAGGTCGGTGACCCGGTGCTCGCCGTCGGGTCACCGCTCGGGCTCGAAGGGACCGTGACGGCGGGGATCGTCAGCGCGGTCAACCGGCAGGCGCGCTTCGGGGACAGCGGCGCGCGGCAGACGGCGATCCAGACCGACGCGGCGATCAACCCGGGGAACTCGGGCGGCCCGCTGGTCAACGCGGCCGGTCAGGTGGTCGGCGTGAACACCGCGATCGCCACCCTCGGCAGCTCCAGCCGGTCGGGCAACATCGGGATCGGCTTCGCGATCCCGGTCGACCGGATGACGACGATCGTGCGCGGGCTGATCGACTAATCGCCTGGACGACCGGCCTCCCGGCTGGTCTGATCGAGCACAGACACCTCGGCCCACCGCGGATTCCATGCCACGCGGTGGGCCGAGGCTTTGCTTTTACGGGTGGAACGGCGGGCGCCGGTAGATCGCACCAGGCGCCCAGAACGGCCCGATCTCGTAGTACTCGTAGAGGCCGGAGAAGTAGTCCGGCGCGTCGGTCAGCTCCGGGTCGTACGCCGGTGAGCCGACCAGCGTCGACTGGTCGCGGTCGATCACGACCTGGTCGTCGTCGACCGAGCGGACCAGCTCGACCGGTACCAGGCGCGACTCCTTGCCCAGTCCGAGGAAGCCGCCGTCGACGACCTCGAGCAGGCGGATCTTCTCCTCGTCGTGGTCGAGGAACAGGCCGTCCACCTTGCCGACCTTCTCGCCCGCGGCGTCCACCACCGTGCGCCCTCGGATGTCGTCACCCGGGTCGGCCAGCACCAGATCGGTGGACCCCAGCTTCACCAGCGATACCTGCGGCTGCTCAGTCATCGTCGTTCTCCCTTCCGGCCCTCTGGTAGCCGGAACGGAGACCGGTCAAACGGTCGCTTGCCGCCGCAGTACGCCGGACACCGGCGCCGGCCCCGAATCCCCGTCGAGATGCCGCCCGACCCAGTCGTCGAGATCGAAGGCGGCTTCGTCCGGGTCCTGCAGCAAGTGAGTGCGCCACCAGTCGTTGGCAGGCTGCTCCAAGCACCGGATGCTCTCCTCCGAACGGCCCAGAGCAGCAGCAATCTGTTGCCAGCTCTCACCTCTCGACCGGGCAACAGCAACTACCGCATCGACGTACCGGTCGGTCGCCTGAAGAACCGCACGGGCGGCGGCCAGCTCTTCGACAGCCGTGGGAACAGCAGCTCCGGCGGTCTCCGCGAGTTGGCAGGCCTCGTACGACAGTGCGACGCGTGCCACGGCCTCTTCCATGTCTCGAGCATCAAGGCCTACGGCGGCCGGCACAATGCGGGATTCCCGCAGTCAGCCTCTGTCCAGGGCATAGGCTGATCCCATGCGCTACGACCTCGAGGACCTCCGGCTCTTCGTCCACGTCGTGACCGAAGGGTCCATCACCGCAGGCGCAAGGCGGATGCACCTGAGCCTGCCGTCGGCCAGCGCGCGGGTTCGCGCGCTCGAGGCGCAGGCCGGTCTGCCTCTGTTGATCCGCGAACGCAGAGGCATCCGCCCGACTCCCGCCGGCAGCACGCTGGCCCGGCACGCGGAGGCAGTGCTCGCCGAGACCATCCGCCTCGACAGCGCTCTCGCGAGCTACACCGCGGCGCCACGCAGGCCCGTCGTACTCGTCGCCGGTGCGTCCGGGATGCACCGGATCGTCCCGCTCGCGCTGACGACGTTCCTGCGGGCGTACCCGGAGTACGACGTCTCCGTCTCCGAGCACCGGACCCCGGAGAGCCTCCGCATGCTCGCGGAGGGCGAGGCCGACCTGGGCATCGTCCTGCACGACGAGGCCGAGGACACCGACCTTCGCCTCGAACCGCTCAGCGAGGACCACCTGGTGGTGATCGGCCAGGCCGGCGGCGTACTGACCGGCCGGACGGGTATGACGTACCGCGAGGCCGCCGAGCACCCGATGGTCGGCGTTTCCCTGGACTCGTCGCTGCGCCAGTGGATCGACCGGCACCTCCCCGCCAACGCGCCCGTCCCCCGCTACCGCACGCTCGTCCCCGACCTGCACACGCTGATCGCCTTGGCGACCTCCGGCGCGGGCCTGGCGATCACCCCGCGCCGGGCAGTGACGGCAAGCCCCGACCTCGACATCTGCCCCCTGACAGACCCCTGGTCCCTACGCCGCCACCTCCTGGCCCACGGCACCCGCCGCCCAGCCTCCCGCCGAGCAACAGATGCCCTGGCCGACCACATCCGAGCCACAGCCAACAGCTAGCTTCAGGTACGCCGTACAGCCAGCCCATCGATCTGGTGGGTCATCGACCCGTCCCGCACCGTCAACTGAACCGTCCCGGACAGGAAAGCCGTCGGCGTCGGCAGTGCAACAACCGCCTGGTACTGCGTAGTCGCGTTGTTCAGATTGACCGTCCCGACCGACTTCCCGCCGTAGTAGACCTGCAAGCTCCCACAGGTCTGGCAGCGAGTGGCGATCAGGAACAACCGCTTCGCCTGCACGGTCCGAGTCAGCGCCGCACCCTTCACCCCGCTGCTGGTCACGGTCCCCAGGTAGTACACCCCGTTCGCACCCCGCGACCACCCGGCCGAGGCCGTCAGCGCCCGGTCGTCCATCGGCCGCGAGAAGCACCGCTCGGCAGTCCACCCTGACACCGTGCCGAAGACATCGCGAGCCCGCACCGACACGCAGTACTCGTTGCCCGCAGCAACATTGAGCGTGACCGACGTCGCCTTCGTCGCCGAAGCCGCGTTGACGTACGCACCGAAGTTCCCCAGGTACGTCGCGGTCCGGTAGCGCACGTCGTACGAGCCGACGCCGCTGGAGTCGGTCGCGCCGTACGACAGGCTGACCGACGCGGCCTTGGTCAGTTCGAACGCGCCCGAGGTGAACGCAACCGTCGGCGCGGCCGCGTCGACGTTGAGGTAGCGAACGGCGACCGTCGTCCGACCACCCGGCTCGACCGCCTTGACCTGGAACACGTGCGTCCCGCCGGCCACTCCGGTCTTCGTGTACGGCGAAGTGCAGGCCGTGGCCGGCGCGCCGTCGAGCTGGCAGGTGACGGTCAGCGGCGTCGCCATGCCGGCGGTGTCGAACGGGATGCTCAGGTTCGGGCCGTTCACGGTCGCGGTCGGCTTGATCGCGACCCGCGGGCCCTGCCAGACGGCGGATCCGAGGCGCTCGTTCCACGGACGCTGGAACACGTTCACCGCGGTGCCCGGCTGACCGGCCGTGTCGACCGGGAGCACCTGGAGCACGTTGCCGCCGAGGGCTATGTTGCGGTTGACCAGCAGCTTGGTGCCGTCCGGCGACCAGGCGATCGAGGCCAGGCCCTGTTCGCCGCTCGCGCCGAGCTTCGGCGTACCGCCGCCGACGGCGATGACCGCCGGGGCCTTGCCACTGACGTAGCCGATCCAGCGCCCGTCCGGCGAGACCGTCGGGAAGGTGCTCTGCACGGTCCCGGCGAGGCTGCTCAGGATCGCGCCGTTGGCGCGCGCCTGGACGCGGACCAGCAGCGATCCGTTCTGGTCCTTCGCGACCAGGGTCTGGTTGTCCGGCAACCAGGTCGGCATCGCCAGGTTGCAGCCGATCCGCACCGGCGTACCGCCGGAGGCGGCGACCAGGTCGAGGCAGGAGTTGCCGCTGGGCTGCAGGCGCTCGTACGCGATCTTGGTGCCGTCCGGTGACCAGGCCATCCGGATGATCCCGGTGGATCCACTGACCAACTGGACCGGCGTCGCACCCGGTACGTCGGTGCGGACGCGCCAGAGGCTCTCCTGCCCCTTGGCGAAGACGATCTCCTTGCCGTCCGGCGAGGTCGCGATCTCGGAGCCGACTCCCTGTGTGGCGCCGTCGGCAGCCAGCGGGACGACCGACGTGCCGCCGCTGACGGCCACCTGCCCGGCGTACGTGCGGTAGTTGCCGCCCTCGACCGGGACGGTGTTGGTCAGGCCGATCGTCTGGGTGGTCGGTGCGGGCGCGATCGGCGTACTGGCTGGGCCTTCGCCCTCGTCACTGGTCGCGGCGACCGAGTACGTCGCGCCCGCGATCCGCTCGGACTGCACCCAGGCGTTCTCGGTGGACACGGTCGAGGTCGGCACCCACGGGTAGGTGGTGACGGTCTCACCGACGGTGCGCTTGATCACGTACCCGGTGAACCCTTCCCACTCGGCCGGCGGCTGCCAGCTGAGCTCTACACCGGTGAAGGTGCCCACAACCTTCACATCCAGCGGCACCGAGGGCACCGCCTTCACCGCCGCCTGAGCCGGCAGCCCCGCTCCCAGAGCGAGAGCTCCCACCGCCAACGCCGTCACAGCACGCACGTACGACCGCACACTTCCCCCAGCAGCTACGGGCCCGCACACGCGCGCCTCACCGACCTATCGTTGCCCAAGGCCCTTTCGTTACGCCGCCGGAGTGCCGACTCCGGCTCACTCACGAATGCCTGCCCCGGCTTCGGGAATTCGCCGGTCCCCAGACGAGAAAGACGACACCGAAGGCCGCGACGATGCCGGGGAGGACGTAGTCGAAGCCCCAGTCGGTGGCCTGCATCCGGGTCGGCTCCTGGGGGTCGTAGACGACGTCGATCGTGCCGCCGACCGTGGCGTCCACGAAGTTCGCCGTGCTGTCCTCGATCGTCTCGCCGGCCTTCGTGGTGTAACGGACCTTGATGCGCTCGTTCTTGCCGTCCGTCATGTCCAGCACCGTGGCCGGAACGACCTCGCCGCGGTGCTGGAGGTAGTAGACGTCCCGCGCCAGCCAGAAGGCGAAGGCGACCGCGACGCAGCCGACCACCAGGTAGAGCACCACGTCGAAATCCCAGCGCCGGCGGCCGCGCCCCTCGCGATGCTGCCGCGCGGCGACGCGCTTGGCGCGCCGCCGGGCCGCTGCGGCCCGGCGGGCTTCTGGTGTCTTCCTGCTGGTCATCGATCCTCACCGGTTGGTCGGGGGTGAGACGTCCCAACCGGTGCGGGCGTTCCCTAGGGCTGGGTGAGGAGCGGGCGGGTTCCGTTGAGAACGGCAGCGTAGCGGGCGCGGACCTCCGCGGCCTCGCTGTCACTGAGGATCGACGACTCAGGCTTGCCGACGGCAACGGACCAGGTCGGCGGGGTGTCGGCCCCCGACAACGCCCACGCAGCCTGACGAGCCGCGCCGAGCGCGACGTACTCACCGGGCTCCGGCAGCACGACCGGTGCCCCCAGCAAAGCAGGAGCAAGAGCCTGTACGGCGCGGGAGCGCGCCGCGCCACCCAGCAGCAGCACCCGCTCGACCGGCAGCCCCTGCGCCCGCAGTGCGTCGACAGCATCGGCCAGACCGCACAGCATGCCCTCGACCGCCGCGCGGGCCATCGTCGCGGGCTGCATGGTCGCGCGGGTCAGCCCGTAGACCAGGCCGGTCGAGTGCGGCAGGTCCGGCGTCCGCTCGCCGTCGAGGTAGGGCAGCAGGACCAGGCCGTTGCTCCCGGACGAGTTCAGCGCCGCCTCGTCGAGCTCGGCCAGCTCCATGCCCAGCAACGTGGCCGTAGCCGACATGACCCGCGCAGCGTTCAGCGTGCAGACCAGCGGCAGGTAGCCCCCGGTCGCGTCCGCGAAGCCAGCGACAAACCCGCTCGGGTCAGCAGTTGGCGTCGTACTGGTCGCGAAGGCCGTGCCAGAAGTCCCCAGCGATACGGCGACGTCCCCAGGCTGCAGGTCGAGTCCCAGAGCGGCCGCCATGTTGTCACCGGTCCCGGCGGCGATCACCGCACCGCCGGCGGTCTCCCCGACGACCTCCCGAGGCCCAGCGACCCGCGGCAGCGCCAGCGACCGGCCGAAGGCCCGCTCGACCAGGTCGGGCCGGTACGAGTTGGTCGCCGGCGACCACCAGCCGGTCCCGGACGCGTCGCCCCGGTCAGTGGTCAGGTCGCCGATCCCACTGCGCCCAGCAGCGAGCTGGTGAGTCAGCCAGTCGTGCGGCAAGGCCACAGCCTCGGCGCGGGCCGCAGCCTCCGGCGCGGCCGACTGCACCCAGCGCAGCTTGGTCACCGTGAAGCTCGGCACCGGCAGCGACCCGATCGCCTCGGCCCATGCCTCAGCACCGCCCAGCTCAGCGACCAGCTCCACAGTGGCGTCGGCCGAGCTGGTGTCGTTCCACAGGACCGCCGGGTGGACCACGCCACCGTCGCCGTCGAGCAGCACCATCCCGTGCTGCTGCCCACCGACGGACAGCGCCTGGACGTCGTCCAGCAGGCCCTCCGACGCGATCTGCCAGGCCTCGAGCCACTCGGCAGGATCGACCTGGGTGGCATCGGGGTGCGGCGCACGTCCCTCGCGCAGCACCTCCCCGGTCTCGGCGTCGCACACCACGACCTTGGTGGCCTGGGTGGAGCAGTCGACACCGGCGACCAGATTCGGCTTTGTCATCAGACGGATGTCCTCTCGGAGGCGGCAAGCAGGCGCAGTACCTCGCGGGCCAGGTCGGTCGTGGTCACCAGCGTGCTGACCAGCCCCGACCGGACGGCCGCGATCACCGCGGGAGCCCGGTGCGCGCCGGCCGCCAGTGCGACCCGCTCAGCCGGGCGGCGCAACTGGTCGATCGACACCGCGATGATCATCTGCTCCAGCGGTGACTCGACCAGTTTGCCGTCCACGTCCAGCAGATGCCCACTCACCTCGGCCACGGCGCCTCCCGCGACCCCTTCGTCGCGGACCGTCTCCGACACCGCGTCCCACACCGTGGAGCAGCCGGGCCGCCAGGCACCGATCGCGACGACGGAGATGTCCAGGCCGTCGGCCATCGCCAGGGTGTCGGCGATCCCCGGCTGCCGCCGCAGCGCGGTCACCGCGGCGATGTCGTCCACGACCAGCGGCGCGTGCACCGCGTACGCCGTACCGCCGGCCAGCTCGGCCGCGCGGCGCGCCAGGTCGACCGTCGTACCGCCGCCGGCCGGTGAGTGCAGCGAGCCCGCCATCTGGATCACCGTGCAGGCCGGTAGCGCGTCGAAGTGGTCGACCATCGCGTCCACGGCCCGGCTCCACGTCAGGCCCAGCAGGTCACCAGCACGAACCAGCGGCGCCACCGCCCGGGCAGCGGCCTCGGCGACCTGCGTCCGGACCTGCTCGGCCGAGCCGGTCGCCGTGGTCGCGACGCAGCGCTGGATGCCGAGCACCCCGGCCAGCTCCTCGGACAGCGCCCGGTCGACCGGCGACGGGCTCTTGATCTGGATCTGGACGATCCCCCGCTCCCGGGCGCCCTCCAGCAGCCGGGCGATCTTGAAACGGCTGAGGCCGAGCTGTTTGGCGATGTCCACCTTGGAGGTGTTGTCCAGGTAGTACCGCCGGGCGACGTCCGCAAGCAGCTCGTCGTCCTCCCCCCGCCAGCTCTCGACCCCCTCCCCGCTCATCTGGCCAGGTCCTCCAGCGTCGCCCGAGCACCACGCTCGTGCAGCGACGCCAGCGACGCCTTGTACGCCGTCACGAACCGCTCGTCGTCGACCAGGTCGCCGAACAGGTCCCGGTCGGAGACGAACACCAGCGGGTCCTCCCGGTTGTGCTGGGCGCGCTCGACCAGCTTGTCGCGCAGCCGGTCGACCACCTCGATCGGCTCACCCTGCTCGTCCACGCCCTCGGCGTACCGGGCCCAGGAGGCCACCACCAGCGCGGACCGCTCGACACTGCGGTCAGCGGCCAGCTGCTCGCGGATGACCGGCACCAGCCACTTCGGGATCCGGTCGGAGCTCTCCGCGCACAGCCGGGCCAGCGTGTCCCGCACCTCGGGGTTGGCGAACCGCTCGATCAGCTGGTGCTTGTACTGCTCCAGGTCCACGCCCGGTACGGCGGGCAGCGTCGGCTGGCCCTCCTCGGTCATGTAGCCGAGCAGGAAGTCGACGAACAGCTTGTCCTGGCACACCTCGTGCGCGTACCGGTAGCCGGCCAGGTACCCGAGGTAGCACAGCGCCTGGTGGCTCGCGTTGAGCAGCCGCAGCTTCATCAGCTCGTACGGCTCGACGTCCTCGACCACCTGCACACCGACGTCCTCATACGACGGCCGCACGCCGCCGAAGTCGTCCTCCAGCACCCACTGCGTGAACGGCTCGCACACCACCGGCCAGCCGTCCTCCACCCCGAACCGCTCGGCCAGCGCCTCCCGGTCCGCGTCGGCGGTGACCGGCGTGATCCGGTCGACCATGCAGTTCGGGAACCGCACCTCGGCCTCGATCCAGTCGGCCAGCTCAGGATCGCGAAGGCGGGCGAAGGCGGTGAGCATCTTCTTCGCGACGTGCCCGTTGCCCGGGATGTTGTCGCACGACATCACCGTGAACGGCTTGGTGCCCGCCGCCCGGTGCCGGGCCAGCGCCTCGACGACCAGCCCGAACGCCGTACCGGGGACAGCCCCCGGCTCCAGGTCGGCGGCCAGACCCGGGTCGTTGGCGTCCAGCTCTCCGGTCACCTGGTTGACGTGGTACCCACCCTCGGTGATCGTCAGCGACACGATCCGCGTCGCCGGATCGGTCATCCGGGCCAGCACCGCCTCCGGGTCGTCCGGCGCGAACAGGTAGTCGACGATCGAGCCGATCACCCGCGGCTCGAGCGTGCCGTCCGGGTACTTCACCACCAGCGTGTAGAGGCAGTCCTGCGCCGCCATCACGTCGGCCATCCGCCGGTCCTGCGGCAGCACGCCGACCCCGCAGATCCCCCAGTCGAGTGCCTTGCCGTCCGCCATCAGGCGGTCCAGGTACATCGCCTGGTGCGCCCGGTGGAACCCGCCGACCCCGAAGTGGACGATGCCCGGACTGACCGCCGTACGGTCGTAGGCCGGAACGCCCACCTGCGGGTCGAGCGCGGACAGCGTGGCGGAACTGAGCTTCTGCAAGGTCACTTGACGGCTCCCAGCGACAGGCCCTGGACCAGCTTGTCCTGGGCGGCGAAGCCGGCGATCAGGACGGGCAGCGACACCACCAGCGAGGCCGCGCAGACCTTGGCCAGGAACAGCCCCTGGCTGGTGACGAAGCCGGTCAGGAA
This sequence comes from Kribbella sp. cmx-5-2, assembly GCA_049998015.1. Lineage (GTDB taxonomy): Bacteria > Actinomycetota > Actinomycetes > Propionibacteriales > Kribbellaceae > Kribbella. The sequence goes on along the minus strand of JAEBEC010000002.1, from coordinate 1,243,063 downwards.
CACCGGTGCGGTCTGGGCCACCGTACCTGTCAGCACCCGGGCGAAGAGCAGCTCGTTCCAGCTGAAGATGAAGCAGATCAGCGCCGCCGACGCGATGCCCGGCGTGACCACCGGAGCGACCACGGACCGCAACGTCCGGAGCAGCCCGGCGCCGTCCACCGAGGCCGCCTCCAGGATCTCCACCGGGACCTCGGCGAGGAAGCTGCGCAGCATCCAGACCGCGATCGGCAGGTTCATCGAGGTGTAGAGCACGATCAGCAGCCAGATGTTGTCCAGCAGCCCGGTGAACTGCGCGAACAGGTAGATCGGCAGCAGTCCGGCGACCACCGGCAGCATCTTGGTCGACAGGAAGAAGAACATCACGTCGGTCCACTTCCGGACCGGCTTGATCGACAGCGCGTACGCCGCCGGGAACGCCAGCAGGATGACCAGGGCCGTGGACAGGATGCTCGCGGTCAGCGAGTTCGCGATCGACGGCCACGGACCGCTGTCGAAGAACGACCGGTAGCCGTCCAGCGTCAGCGGCGCCGCGATGTCCGGCGGGTTCTTCGCCGCGTCCTCCTCGGCGTGGAACGAGGTCAGCGCCATCCACAGCACCGGCAGCACGAACAGCGTGCCGACGATCCAGGCCAGCCCGCTCAGCACGACCCCGCCACCGCGCTTCTTCCTGCCCGTCACGATCGTCACCGTGTTGCTCATCGGCTCTCCTCCTTGAACAGCGACGAGACCGACCGCAGGGCGAACGTCGCGATGATGATCGTGCCGATCACGACGATCACGCCGGCGGCCGAGGCCCGGCCGTAGTCGTGGGCGGTGTAGAAGGTCTGGTAGATCGTGTACGGCAGGTTCGCCGTCCCGAGTCCACCGGACGTGATCGTGAAGACGGCGTCGAAGTTCTGCACGACGTAGATCGAACCGAGCAGCGCGCTGAGCTCCAGGTACTGCCGCAAATGCGGCAGCGTCATGTAGCGGAAGATGTCCCACTGGCTGGCGCCGTCGATCCCGGCGGCCTCGATCACGTCCAGCGGCCGGCTCTGCAGCCCGGCCAGCAGGATCAGCATCATGAACGGCGTCCACTGCCAGACCAGCGCGAAGATCACCGACCACAACGGCTGGTTGGAGATCCAGTCCGGCTGTGGCGCGTTGTCCCCGAAGATCCACGTCAGCAGGCCGTTGAAGAGCCCGTACTCCGGGTTGTACAGCGCGTGCTTCCACAGCAGCGCGGCCGCGACCGGTACGACGAGGAACGGCGTGATCATCATCGTCCGGACCACACCGCGACCGCGGAACCTGCGGTCCAGCAGCAGCGCGATCCCGAGGCCGAGCAACAGGCTGATCAGGACGACGGCCGCGGTCAGCAGGATCGTCACCAGGATCGCCTGCCGCGTGTTCGCGTCCGTCAGCACGCGACGGAAGTTGTCGATGCCCGCGAAGCCGCGCTCGTCGGGGTAGTAGGCGTTCCAGTCCATGAACGAGGTGATGATCGTGACCACGAACGGCAGCTGGGTCACGATGATCATGAAGACCAGGGCCGGCAGCAACGGTGCCCGGCGGGCCCAGTCACCGGTCTTGCGCAGCATCGTGGACTGCGATCCGGGCGGTCCGGCCGCGTGCCGGCCGCTGGGGCGTGCCTCGGTGTCGACACTCATGACGGCTTCCTCACTTCGCTTCTCGGGAGCGATAGCGCTCGGCGACGTCGTCGGCGAGCTCCTGCCCACGTTTCAGGGCTTCGTCGACACTCATCCGGCCCGCGATCGCCGAACTGACGTCCTGGCTGACCTGCGTCCCGAGGTCGGGGAACTCGGGTACGTCGACGAACTGGATCCCGATCGCCGGCCGCGGCTGCACGCCGGGGTTGCGCGGGTCGGCGGCCTCGATCGCCTGCCGGGTCGGTTCGGCGAACGCGCTCGCCTCCTTCACGTACTCCGGGTTGGTGTACGTCGAAGCGCGCTTGCCGGCCGGGACGCGGGACCAGCCGAGCTCCTTGCCGACCAGCTCCTCGTATTCCTTGCTGGACGCCCAGGAGATGAACTTCCAGGCGTTGTCCTTCTTCTTGCTGGCTTCCTGGATGCTCCAGGACCACGCGTACAGCCAGCCGGAGCTGTCGGTCTTCACGACCGGCGCCGGGGCGTACCCCATCTTGCCCTTGACCGGTGAGTTCGGGGCCTCCAGCGAACCGGCGGCCGAGGTCGCGTCGTACCACATCGCGACGTTGCCCTGGACGAGGTTGTTCAGGCACTCGGTGAAGCCGGCCTGCGGTGCGCCGAGCTCGCCGTGGTTGCGGACCAGGTCGACGTAGAACTTGGTCGCCTCGGTGAACTCCGGGGCGTTGACCTTCGCCTGCCAGTCCTCGGTGAACCACGTGCCGCCGAAGGTGTTCACGACCGTGGTGAGCGGCGCGAACAGCTGGCCCCAGCCGGGCTGGCCGCGCAGGCAGATGCCGCGCATCCCGGGCTGGGCGTTGTCGACCTTGGCCGCGATGTCGGCGACCTGCTGCCAGGTCGGCTTCGCGGGCATCTCGACGCCCTTGGACTGCAGGATGTCCTTGCGGTACATCAGGAACGACGACTCGCCGTAGAACGGTTCGCCGTACACCTTGCCGTCGGCGCCGCTGAGCGACTCGGTCATCGGCTTCAGGACGTCGTCCTGGTTGAAGTTCGGGTCCTTGGCGATGTAGTCCGACAGCGGCGCGATCCACTTGCTGGTGGCGTAGATCGGGATCTCGAAGTTGCTCAGCGAGGCGACGTCGTACTGGCCGGCCTGGCTGGAGAACTCCTGGCTGATCTTGTCCCGGACGTCGTTCTCCGGCAGGACGGTGTAGTTGACCTTGATCCCGGTCTGCTGGGTGAAGTTGTCGGCGGTGAGCTTCTGCAGGTCGACCATCTGCGGGTTGTTCACCATCAGCACGTTGATGCTGTCGGCGCCCCCACCGCCGGCCCCACCACCCCAGCCGGCGCAGCCACCGGCCGTTGTCACCAGGGTGAGCGCGAGGACCGCCGCTCCCACCCGCTTCCGCTGTTCCAGCACGAGCTGCTCCTTCGTTCCGTCGGACTCGCTCATCTGAGCAGGGCGTTGCTCAAAGTAGAGTGAAGCGTTTGCGCGGGGGTGGTGTCAAGACTTCGGGGCGCATGAGAGCACCCCCGCGCTCAGGTGAGCGGCGGGGGTTGTTGGTTCGTGATTCGGGGTGAGGCTAGAGGTCCTCGGCCCGCGCGGCAGCGGCCGCCCGGCGGGTCTCCTCGACCCCTTCGAAGTACGCACGCTCCAAGCGATGGACGCCGAATGGCACGAAGATCGCAGGCGAGGTCGGCCACACCCCGAAGTTCTCCAGGCCACTCACAGCCACCACCAGGAGTGCCAACGCGGTCAAGCTCGCCAGCACAATCCATCCGTACTGCGTGAGCAGGTGGTCGCCGTCGCCGTACAACGGCTGCCGAGTGACCGTCGCAGCAGCAAACAGGGCACAGGTCGCCACGGCGACCAGCTCGAGCAGCGCTGCAGCCCACAAGTGATTAGCTCCCCAGACGCCGTCCACTCCGATCATCCAGACCGCTTTGGCACCGACCAGCAACGTGACGAGGGCGTACGCGAGCGTGCCGGGGCGGGTCAGCCGGGTCGGCATGAGGTGGGCTCCGCTCGTGGGGGATGGTCGCCGGTGACATCGGGGTTCGGATGCCTGGTGTTACCCGGGCGTTCAGGATGACGCAGAATATGCCCGGTGAGTGCGCGTGTTGTGCTGCTGGCCGGGCCGTCCGGGACCGGGAAGTCTCATCTGGCCGAGTTGGTCGGGCTGCCGGTGGTTCGGCTCGACGACTTCTACCGGGACGGGGACGACGCCGCGATGCCGCGGTCGCCGCTCGGGATCGTGGACTGGGACGACCCCGCGTCGTGGGACGCCGGGCGGGCGGTGGACGCGCTGGAGGCCTTGTGCGCGAACGGTTCGGGCGAGCTTCCGACGTACGACATCAGGGCGAACGCGACCGTCGGGCACCACCGGGTGAGCACCGCCGGGCAGCCGCTGGTGGTTGCCGAGGGCATCTTCGCCGACCAGATCGTCGGTGAGCTGAAGAGCCGCGGGCTGCTGGCGGCGGCGATCTGCGTCCGGCACCACCGGATCGTCACGTTCCTGCGCCGGTTCCAGCGCGACCTGCGCGAGCACCGCAAACCGCCGTTCACCCTGCTCCGGCGCGGACTGCTGCTCCTCAAGGACGACCCCCGAGTGGTCCGCCGCTGCCTCGACGCCGGCTGCGAACCCCTGAACCCCAAGGCCGCCCGCCGCCGCATCGCCGACCTGCTCGCCGCGGCCTCAACGCACTGAAGCGAACTCAAGCAGTACCAGTGCGATGGCCGAAGGACGGCGTCGTGAGCACTGCCGACGCATCACCGGCAGCCGACTGGACCAACGTCCGAATCCGCTCGGATGCCTGGTCCGCCAGGGTGAACTCCGTCCCCAGCACACCGATCGCACCGAGCACCTCACCACTACGGTGGAACACCGGCGCCGCGACCGACCGCAGATGAGTAACGTCGTCCAGCCGCACCACCGCCTCCGGCGCACCGGAGAAGATCACCTGACCGAACGCCGTCTGCTCGATCGCGCTCGTCACCCCAGGCCGCACCGGAATCCCGAACGGGTCCACTGACTCGGCCGCGTCCACCACCACCAGGTGACCGCCGTACGGCTGCGCGAAATGCGCGCTGAGCCCGGTCGCGGTCCGCAGCGACTCCAGCGCCGCCCGCACGACCTTCCGCCACGGCGCGTCCGACAGCGCGGCCGCCGCGATCCCGAGGAAGCGCGGCCCGATCCGGTACGTGCTGTCCGGCTCGGCCACGACGAACCCCTGCGCCACCAGGTGCTGCAGCAGCCGGTACACCGTGGCCTTGGGCAGCTCGGTCCGGGCCGCGAGATCGACGATCCGGTGACTCCCGCCGCGCTCGGACAGCGCCACGAGCACGTCCAGCACCTTGACCGCCGAGGCCCGCGGCGAGTTCTCCGAATCACTGTCGCTCGTCATGATCACAGGTTATTGTAAGCAACCAGCGTTTCGTCAGATGAAACCGCAGTTTCATTTCAGAGGAGAATCGTGCTGGTGAGAACCCTCCAGGCACCGCTGTCGCGCCGGCGGCTGCTGACCACGGCCGCCGCCGGGATCCCGCTGCTCGGGGCTCCCGCGCTGCTGACCGGCTGCGGGGCGGACACGCCGGCCGCCTCCGGCCGCCGGATCCGGGTGTCGCAGTCGGTCGACCCGACCACGCTCGACCCGCAGAAGCAGGGCGGGATGACGACGATGAACGTCCTGATCAACCTGTTCGACACTCTCACCGCGCGGGACGTGCACAACGAACTGGTCCCCCGGCTGGCCACCAGCTGGACCGCCGTCGACGACCACCACTGGCGGTTCGTGCTGCGCCGCGGAGTCACCTTCCACAACGGTGAGCGGTTCGACGCCCAGACCGTGAAGTTCAGCATCGAGCGGCTGCTCGACCCCAAGACGCAGTCGCCGATCGTCGAGCTGCGCTACGTCACCGGCGTCCGCGTCGTCGACCCGTACACGGTCGACTTCGTGCTCGACCAGCCCGACCCGGTGCTCCCGGCCAAGCTGTCGCTGTTCGGCGGCGTGATGGTCCCGCCGAAGTACCTGGCCGACGTCGGCGCCGAGAAGTTCGCCGCCGCGCCGGTCGGCACCGGCCCGTTCCGGTTCGAGAGCTGGAAGCGTGGCGTCGGCATCCGGATGCGCGCCTACGAGCAGCACTGGGAGAGCAGACCGGCGTACGACGAGCTGGAGATCCAGACGATCCAGAACCCGGCGTCGGCGCTGGCCGCGCTGCAGAGCGACGAGGTCGATCTCGTCACCGGGCTGGTCCCGGACGCGGCGCTGCAGCTCGAGGGCTACAAGGGAGTCCGGGTCAGCTCGTTCCCCGGGCTGCGGATGTCGTACCTGTCGCTGGACACCACCGATGCGGCGTTCTCCGACGTCCGGGTCCGCCGGGCCCTGAACCACGCGACGGACGTACCGCTGCTGGTGAAGGCGACCCTGAACGGTCACGGCCGCGAGGTGCCGACGATGATCCCGCGGGAGTCGTTCGGTTTCGACCCCGCGATCGCGCCGTACAGCCGTGATCTCGACCAGGCCCGCCGGCTGCTCGCCCAGGCCGGCCACCCCAACGGACTGTCCACCACGCTGACCGCGTCCGCCACGGACGCGACCACGGCGCAGGCGATCTCCGGCCTGCTGACCAAGGTCGGCGTCCAGGCGAAGGTCTCGCTGCTGGACCCGTCGACGTACTCGCAGCGCCTGACCAGCGACAACCGCAAGGCGCTCGGTCCGATGTACCTGGCGTCCACCACCGGCTGGACCCTCGACGGCTCCAGCCCGGTGCAGTCCAACGTCCGGACCGGCCGCCGGCAGAGCCGCTGGACGAACCCGCTGGCCGACCAGCTGATCGACCGCGAGGAGAACTCGATCCGCCCCGCCGACCGGCAGAAAGCCTTCAGCTCCCTGCAGCGCCTGCTCTCCCAGGAGGCCCCTTTCGTGTTCCTCTACCAAGCCGACACCATCGTGATCTCCAACGACCGGGTGCGTTGGACGCCGAACGTGATCGGCCACCTCGCCCTGCAGAGCGCGGTGCGCGATGACTGACCTGATCGCGTCACCTACGACCGCCGTACGGCGGACCGGCCGCAACCGAACGCTGAGCCTGGGCCGGACCGTGCTCGGCAAGATCGTCTCGGCGCTGATCGTGCTGCTCGTCGTCGCGACCGTGGCGTTTCTGCTGGTCCGGATCTCCGGCGACCCGCTGGCGCTGCTGCTGCCCCCGGACGCCACCAAGGAGCAGGCCGACCAGCTCGCCGCCGAGCTCGGCCTGAACCAGTCGCTGTTCGCGCAGTACGTCGACTACCTCGGCGGCCTGGTCCAGGGCGACCTCGGGCGCTCGATCTTCTTCGACCAGCCCGTGGTGTCGCTGATCGGCGAACGCCTGCCGGCCACTGCCCTGCTGGCGGTCTCCGCGCTCGTGCTGTCGCTGCTGATCTCGTTGCCCGCCGGCATCCTGGCCAGCGTCCACCGCGGCCGGATCACCGACACGATCATCAGCGGGATCGTCCTGATCGGGCAGTCGACCCCGGCGTTCTGGGTCGGCATCGTGTTCATCCTCCTGTTCGCCGTCCGGCTGCACGCACTGCCCGCCGCCGGGTACGGCAGCGTCGCGCACCTCGTGCTCCCGACCTTCACGCTCGCGATCTACTCGATCGCGGTGGTCGCGCGGGTCCTGCGAACCTCCTTGGCCGAGGAGCTGTCGGCCGACTACATCCGTACGGCGACCGCGAAGGGCCTCACCCGCGGCCAGGTCGTGATCGGCCACGGGCTGCGCAACGCCTCGCTTCCCGTCGTCACCGTGGTCGGGCTGGAGCTCGGATCCCTGCTGGGCGGCGCGATCCTGACCGAGCAGGTCTTCTCCTGGCCCGGCATCGGCCGACTCACGGTCGAGGCGATCGCGAACCGCGACTTCCCGCTGGTCCAGGGCGCGGTGCTGTTCTTCGCGCTGGTCTTCGTCGTGGTCAACCTGCTCGTCGACCTGTCGTACACGTTGCTCGACCCGAGAGTGAGGCTCGGCCGATGATCGTCCGTGTTCTCCGGGCCCGGATGGCCGTGCCCGCGTTGATCCTGCTGGCCCTGGTCGTGCTGTGCGCGATCCTGGCGCCGGTGGTCGCGCCCGACGATCCCAACGCCCAGGACCTGCTGACCAGACTGAGCCCGCCCGGCTGGACCGGCGGCCATCTGCTCGGCACCGACAACCTCGGCCGCGACGTACTCAGCCGGCTGATCTACGGCGCCCGCATCTCGTTGTTCGTGGGGCTCGCGGTCGCGCTGATCTCCGGCACGATCGGCGCGGTGATCGGGATCGTCGCCGGCTACCGCGGCGGCTGGGCCGACCGGGTCCTGATGCGGCTGGCCGACGTGCAGCTCGCGTTCCCCTCGATCCTGCTCGCGCTGGCCGTGGTCGCGTTCCTGGGCAACGGCCTGTGGGTCGTGATCATCGTGCTCGGGGTCACCAACTGGGTCTCCTACGCACGAGTGACCCGGTCGAGCGTGCTGTCTCTGCGCGAACGCGACTTCGTCCTGGAGGCCCGCGCGATCGGCGTCGGCCCGGCCACGATCATGCGGCGTCACCTACTGCCCAACGTGTTCGCGCCGCTGATCACGATCGCCGCGCTGAACGTCGCCTCGGCGATCGTGGTCGAGTCGGCGCTGAGCTTCCTCGGCCTCGGCGTACCGGCCGAGATCCCGACCTGGGGATCGATGCTGGCCGACGGCCAGCTCTACCTCGGGACCTCCTGGTGGATCGCGGTCTTCCCCGGCCTGGCGCTGATGCTGACCGCACTGTCCATCAACATCACCGGCGACGCGATCCGCGACGCCGTCGACCCGAGGGCGTACCGCCGATGAGCGCACCGATCCTGACCGTCGACGACCTCCGCGTCGACTTCGCGTTGCCCGGCCAGACCGTGCACGCCGTCCGCGGCATCTCGTTCGAACTGCGGGCCGGCCGGACGCTGGCGATCGTCGGCGAGTCCGGCAGCGGCAAGTCGGCCACGGCCTGCGGCGTACTGCGACTCAACCCCGAGCCGCCCGCGAGCTACCCGACCGGCAAGATCCTGTACGACGGCCACGACCTGCTCCGCCTGCCCGAACCGGACCTGCGCAAGATCCGCGGCGACCAGATCGCGATGGTCTTCCAGGACCCGATGTCCAGCCTCAACCCGGTACGCCGGATCGGCGCGCAGGTCGCCGAGGTGCTGTGCCGTCACCGCGGCGGCCGCGCGTCGCGGTACCGCGACGAGGTCCTCGCTGCCTTGACCTCCGCAGGCATGGACGATCCCGAACGCCGCGCCGCGCAGTACCCGCATCAGCTGTCCGGCGGTCTGCGGCAGCGCGCGATGATCGCGATGGCCCTGGTGGCCGGGCCGCGGCTGTTGATCGCCGACGAGCCGACGACGGCGCTGGACGTCACCGTGCAGGCGCAGATCCTCGACGTACTGGCCGATCTGCAGCAGGAACGGCAGATGGCCTTGCTGCTGATCACCCACGACCTCGGCGTAGTGGCCAACATGGCCGACGACGTCCTCGTCATGCGGGCCGGCGAGGTCGTCGAGAGCGGCGACGTCCTGTCGATCCTGACCGACCCGCAGCACCCGTACACCCAGCAACTGCTGGCCGCGACACCCCGACTGCGCGAGGAGACCCCGGCATGACCGACCAACGGGTGCTGCTCAGCACATCCCAGCTGTGCAAGGAGTACGACGTCCGCGGCCGCGCCCCAGTCGTTGCCGTGGACAACGTTTCGCTCGAGCTCCGGGCCGGCGAGACGCTCGCGGTGGTCGGCGAGTCCGGCTCGGGCAAGACCACGCTGGCCCGGATGATGCTCGGCCTGCTGCCGCCGACCTCTGGACGGGTCGAGGTCGGTGGCCGGGACGTGTTCCGATTGCCGGCCGCCGAGCTGCGCGCGCTGCGTCGCGATCTGCAGGTGGTGCTGCAGGATCCCTTCTCCAGCATGAATCCGCGGCTCCGCGTGGCCGACATCGTGGCCGAACCGCTCGTCACCCACGAGCCGCACCTACGTGGCCGTCGCGGACGGACCGAGCGTGAAGCACAGGTCGCCGAGCTGCTCACCGCCGTCGGGCTGGAGGCGAACGTCGCCTCCCGGTACCCGCACGAGTTCTCTGGTGGCCAACGGCAACGAATCTCGATCGCGCGGGCGCTGGCACTCCGGCCGCAGGTGATCATCCTGGACGAGCCGACCAGCGCGCTGGACGTCTCGGTCCAGGCGCAGGTGCTCGACCTGCTGTCGTCGCTGCAGCGCGAGTTCCACCTGAGCTACGTGTTCGTGTCCCACAACCTGGCCGTGGTGCGGAAGCTCGCCGACCGGGTCGCGGTGATGCGGGCCGGAGCGGTGGTCGAGAGCGGGCCGATCGCGACCGTGTTCGACACACCGTCCGACCCGTACACGCGGGCGCTGCTGGACGCCGTACTGGAACCGGATCCGCGGCGGGCCCGACGTCGGCGGACGCTGGACGTGGCGTGAGGCCCGGCGAGGGACCAGCGGCGCGGCAACGCGGAGGTTCACTGCCCGGACAGGCGGGACAGCACCAGGCCCGCGCCGCCGAGCAGCGCGACGTCGTCGGCGGCCGTGTCCGCCGCGACGACGCGGGGCCGCTCGGCGAACTCGGCCCAGTCGCTGACCGCGCGCAGCCGTTCCTCGATCCGGCCGAGGAACTCGCCGCCGCCGACCGCCGCGTCGCCGTGCACGATGTAGAGGCCGGGGGCAAGCAAGTGCTGCACCGAGGAGAGCCCGACGGCGAGGTTGTCGGCGTACTCGGCCATCAGGCGGCGCGCGCCGGTGTTCTCGCGGGCGGCAGCGATCAGGTCGCCCACGCCGGTGATCTCGCCGAGGCCGCGGACCGTCGCCTCCTGACGCAGCCAGGTCGAGGTCGCGATCGTCTTCCAGCAGCCGAGGTTCCCGCACGAGCACCGTCGGCCACCCACCGCGACCGTGATGTGCGCACCGCTGCGTCCGCCGAGCGGCGCGATCACCTTGCCCTCGTGCAGCAGGCCGACGCCGAGCGTGTCGCCGGTCGCGACCGAGGCGAACGACGCGCGGCCGGCGCCCTGACCGAACCAGCGGTCGCCGAGTACCTGCAGCCGGGCCCGGTGGTCGACGAAGACGGGGCAGCCGAGCAGCTTGGTCAGCGAGGCCGCGATGGGATATCCGGTGAAGCCCGGCCGGTCGTCGATCCGGCGCAGTACGCCGGTGGTGTGATCGACCAGACCGGCGCTGGCAACGCCGACTCCACACGGATTGCTGCCCGCGAGGCAGCGTTCCACCGTGTCCTGCAGCGCAGCCCGCAGTACGGCGGGTTCGTCGGTCGCCGGGAACTCCTGCTCGGCCCGCTGAACGATCCGGCCCGCCGGACTCACCAGGGCCACCCGGACCGAGCCGGCGAGCAGCTCGACGCTGCCGATCAGGGTCTCGGACCCGACCGCCTGCAGATGCCGGTGCGGGAGCTCGGCCATCGTCCCATCCTGCCTGCGAGTTCGTGCCTGGTACGGCGTACGCGCTCCGGCCTGTTCGATCGGAGCTCGTCGCGATGACTGTACGACACCTAACCACGCTGACCCGTGGGGTCGCCACGGCCCTCGCGAACGAGGGCGCCGTTGCCGTCGTACCGATCGGTGCGGTCGAGCAGCACGGCGACCATCTGCCGCTCGGGACGGACTTCCTGCTGGTGGAGGCGGTTCTCGACCGGGCGCTGGAGCAACTGGCGGACGACGAGACCACCTGGGTCCGGCTGCCGACCATGACGTTCGGGCACAGCCCGCACCACCTGTTCGCGGCCGCGGTGAGTCTGCGGCCGTCGACGCTGTCCGACGTACTGGCCGACGTGCTCTCGTCGCTGGCCCAGACCGGGTTTCAACGGATCGTGATCGTCAACGGGCACGGCGGCAACGACGAGCTCGTCCGGCTCGCGGTGAAGGCCCATGCCCTGAAGGCGGAGGGAACGGCCGCTGCCTGCTCGTACTGGACGCTCAGCGCGGAGACCACCGCCGACGCGGCGGCCGCCGAGCGACCCGAACGAACGCCGGGCCACGCGGGCTGGTTCGAGACGTCGCTGATGCTGGCCGCGCACCCGGAGCTGGTCGCCGACGACAGACCGTTCCAGCCGTCCGATCCCCCGCCGCTGTTCGACCGCAGCCCGGCGCCCGGCCTCACCGTCGAGCGGTACGGCGAGTGGCCGCGCGTCGGCGGCCTCACCGACGACCCCGCCGAGGCGACCGCCGCGACCGGACGGCTGCTGCTCGGCCGCCGCGTCGCCGGGCTGGTCGCAGCGCTGCGCGCCCTCGACCAAGCCACCGTTTCCCATTCATCGACCGAAAGAGGTCCTCAGGCATGATCATCACCGGCATCGACGTCCAGGTCGTCAACCTGCCGCTGACCAGTCCGTTCCGCAGCTCGTTCGAGACCAAGACCGGTGAGACCCGGACCGTCGTCCGGATCCGCACCGACGACGGTCAGGTCGGCTGGGGCGAGACGATGTGGGGCGCGCCGGTGGCCCGGCTGACCGAGCAGCTGGCCGCGTCGCTGATCGGCAAGAGCCCGTTCGCGCTGGAGGAGTTCCACGCCACCCACACGATGGTCCCGTTCTTCTACGGGTACGTCGGGTACGCCGCGCTGGCCGGCCTCGACGTCGCCTGCTGGGACCTGATGGGCAAGATCACCGGCCGCCCGCTGACCGACCTGATCGGCGGCCGGGTCCGCGACACCGTCCCGATCACCGCGCTGATCACCCGCGCGGACGCACCCGACGCGAACGCCGCGGATCTGCCGGCCGCGCTGGCCGATCACGCCGCGAAGGTCGTTGCCGAGGGCGGCTTCACCGCGGTGAAGCTCAAGGGCACGAAGGACGTCGACGGCGACGTACGGATCATGCGGGCGCTGCGCGACCGGCTGCCCGAGGCCGAACTGCGTGTGGACCCGAACGCCGCGTGGAGCGTGCCGGAGTCGATCCGGGCCGGGCTCCGGCTCGAGGAGCTCGACCTGGAGTACCTGGAGGACCCTTGCTGGGGTATCGACGGGATGGCCCAGGTCCGGGAGAAGATCCGGATCCCGCTCTGCACGAACATGTGCGTGGTCGCGTTCGAGGACTTCGCCCCGGCGATGCGGCTCGGCGCGGTCGACGTGATCCACGGCGACGTCTACAAGTGGGGCGGCATCAAGGCGACCAAGGACCTGGCCGCGCACTGCGAGACCTTCGGGCTCGGGATGAACCTGCACAGCGGCGGCGAGCTCGGCATCGCGACCGCGGCACACCTGGCCGTGGTCGCCTCCACGCCGGTGCTGAACCGGGCGATCGACAGCATGTACTACCTGCACGACGACGACATCATCGACCCGATCCCGCTGCACGACGGCCGGCTCACGGTCCCCGACGGCCCCGGCCTCGGCGTACGGGTGGACGAGGACAAGCTGGCCCACTACGCCGCGCTGAACGCCCGCGAAGGCGACCTGGTCAAGTGATGCCGGTGATCGAGGAGCTGCTGACCGAGGCGCGTCGGCGCCGGGTGTTCTCGGCGGCCGCGTGGTCGGTGGGCAGCGCCGACCGGACGTTCAGCCGGGGGCTGCTCGGTACGACGGCGTGGAGCTCGGAGGTCCCCGTGACTGAGGACAGCCGATGGGACCTCGCGTCTGTCACCAAACCCGTGGTGGCGATGGCCGTGTTGTCGCTGGTCGAGGATGGCGTTCTCACCCTGGACGACACGATCGCCGACCACCTGCCGTCGTACGCGGGAACCGACAAGGCCGGGATCCGGATTCGTGAACTGCTCACCCACACGTCCGGCATCCCTGGGCAGCAACCGCTCTACCGGTGGGCCCGGACCCGTGACGAGCTGCTGGGCGCGATCCGGGCGCTGCCGCTGCTGGGGCCGCTGGGCGGTCAGGTCGCGTACAGCTCGCAGGGGTTCATCCTGCTCGGGCTGATTGCCGAAGCCGCTGCGGAGGCGACGCTCGACGTACTGGTCGCCGAGCGGGTGACTCGGCCTGCGGGGATGAGTTCTACCGCCTTCGGCGTACCGGATCGTGCGCTCGCGGTGGCGACCGAGGACGATCCCTGGCGCGGGCGTGTGGTCCAGGGTGAGGTTCACGACGAGAACGCCGTGGTGCTCGGTGCACCGGCCGGGCATGCCGGGCTGTTCGGCACGCTGGCGGATCTGGAGGCTCTCGGCCGAACGCTGTGCGCACGGGGGTGCGGCGCTGACGGACGGGTGCTGACGGAGGCCGGGTACGCCGCGATGATCGCGCCGCGGACCGATCAGCTGACGTTGCGGCGGACGCTGGGCTGGCAGGGCGTGGACCCGGTCGACTCCGTGGCGGGCGATCTGATCGGGCCTCGCGGCTACGGCCATCTGGGGTTCACCGGGACATCGTTGTGGGTGGACCCGGAGCGCGGCAGCTACGTGGTCCTGCTGACCAACCGCGTCCATCCGACCCGCCAGAACCCGGCCATCGGGCGGGTACGGCGCGCGGTGAACAACGCGGGCTTCGCACTCGCCAGTGGCTGAGCGCCCGGTGACACGCCGGTCACGGCGAGTTCTGTCGTTCGGTGGTTGCCTGGCGTTCACCTTCGTCTGATGGGGTCCGGTTGAGGAGTTCACCGAACTGGCGGAGGAGTTGTGAGGCGGACTGCGCCGGGCGTGGCCGTACTGGTCGTGTGCGCCCTGCTGGCGTTGCCGGGCTGCGCGGGAGGTGACGCGGGCGCCGTCACCACCGGTACGGCGAACAAGGCCGCGGCCCCGGCCGCTCCGGCGCCCACAGCACCGAAGAGCGGGCTGGCCGGGCTGATCGTCGTACCGAACGGGTACGGACCGGACGAGCGCGAGCTGAGCGGGCCGTTCACGCTCCAGTCGTTCACCGGCACGATCTCCGCCGTACCGGCCGAGGACCGCGCGCTGCTGCTGAACGCGAGCTTCAAGGACGGCTACCAGGCCGTGCGAATCAGCCCGGACCACGAGAAGCAGTACACGATCCGTCTGTTCCGCACCGGCTCGAAGCGCAAGGCGCAGGACCTGCGCGCCGGCTTCTGGAGCCAGGAGACCTACACCGCCAAGTTCTCCGTCCCGGGCGTCCCCGACATCCGCACCGGCCGGCGGCTCGGACCCAGCGGCGTACCGGACGAATCCGAGGCCGTCGCCCAGGCCGCCTTCGTCGCCGGCAACCTGCTCGCCCAGATCACCGTCCGGCAGACCGGCCCGATCACCGGCAACCTGCAGCCGGACACGACACTGGTGACCGCGTTGGCCCAGCAGGAGTACAAGCGCCTCACCAGCAAACCCGCCGGCTGACCTACGCGGTGATGCGGTCGATGATCAGCGCCTGCTGCTCGTACGGCGTACCGATTTCTACTGCGTCGGTCAGGGACTCCAGCGCACGCTCGAAGCGGCCGGCGTCGTCGGCGTGGAGGGTGAGCAACGGCTGACCAGCGGTGACTTCGTCGCCCGGCTTGGCGTGGAGCTCGATGCCGGCGACCGGGGAGACCGGGTCCTCCTTGCGCGCCCGACCGGCACCGAGGCGCCAAGCCGCGACACCTACGGACAGCGCGTCCAGGCGGCTCAGTACGCCGGTGGACTCCGCCTTGACCACGTGCTGCTCAGGAGCGACCGGCAACGAGGCATCCGGGTCGCCGTCCTGCGCCGCGATCATCCGGCGCCACACATCCATCGCCGAACCGTCGCGCAGCTTCTCCGCCGGATCCACATCGGTCACCCCGGCGGCCGCCAGCATCTCCGCCGCCAGAGCAACAGTCAGCTCGACAACATCCGCCGGACCACCACCAGCCAGCACCTCCAGCGACTCCCGCACCTCGAGCGCGTTCCCGGCCGTCAGCCCGAGCGGTGTCGACATGTCGGTCAGCAAGGCAACAGTCCGGACGCCGGCATCAGTGCCCAGGGCAACCATCGTCTCGGCCAGCTCGCGCGCGTCGGCGAGGTCCTTCATGAACGCCCCGGTACCGACCTTCACGTCCAGCACCAGCGCGCCGGTTCCCTCGGCGATCTTCTTGCTCATGATCGAGCTCGCGATCAGCGGGATCGCCTCGACCGTACCGGTCACGTCGCGCAGCGCGTACAGCTTCTTGTCGGCCGGCGCGAGGCCGTCACCGGCCGCGCAGATCACCGCGCCGACATCCTCGAGCTGGTTCATCATCTCGGTGTTCGACAGCGCGGCGCGCCAGCCGGGGATCGACTCCAGCTTGTCGAGCGTGCCGCCGGTGTGCCCGAGTCCCCGCCCGGACAGCTGCGGTACGGCGACACCGCACGCCGCCACCAACGGTGCCAGCGGCAACGTGATCTTGTCCCCGACCCCACCGGTCGAGTGCTTGTCCGCGGTCGGCCGGGACAGCTTCGCGAAGTCCATCCGCTCGCCGGACGCGATCATCGCCGCGGTCCAGCGGGCGATCTCGCGCCGGGTCATCCCGTTCAGCAGGATCGCCATCGCCAGCGACGACATCTGCTCGTCGGCGACCGCGCCGTGGGTGTAGGCGTCGATCACCCAGTCGATCTGCCCGTCGCTCAGTTCACCTCGATCACGCTTGGTCCGAATGACGTCGACCGCGTCGAAGCTCACTATTCCTCCAGGTTCTCGGGCCCGAAGGCCTCCGGCAGCAACTCGCGCAGCGGTCGGCTGCCGGTCTTCGATTCGAGCAGCAGGTCCGGCCCGCCGTGCTCGTGCAGCAGCTGCCGGCACCGCCCGCACGGCGTCAGCAGCTCTTCGTTGTGATCCACGCAGGTGAACGCCACCAGGCGTCCACCACCGGTCGCATGCAGCGCGGAGACGACTCCACACTCAGCACACAGCGTCAGCCCGTACGACGCGTTCTCGACGTTGCACCCGGCAACCACCCGGCCGTCGTCGACCAACGCGGCCGCACCCACGGGATATCCGGAGTACGGCGCGTAGGCGCGGCGCATGGCGTCGACAGCGGCCTGCCTGAGGGCAGGCCAGTCGACATCCTCATTCCGTGACGTAGGGCTCACCATCCGCCTTGGGCGCTCTCACTCGGCCGACCAGCCCCGCGACGGCGATGACAGTCGCCAGGTACGGCGCCATCAGCAACAGTTCACCGGGGATCGGCGTCTGGATGATCTGCAGCTGCGACTGCAGCTGCGTCGCGAAGCCGAAGAACAGCGCGGCGACCATCGCGCCGATCGGGTGCCAGCGGCCCATGATCAGCGCGGCCAGCGCGATGAACCCGTTGCCCGCGGTCATCTCCTTGGAGAACGACCCGGCGTACCCGACGGTGAAGAACGCCCCGCCGAGCCCCGCGAGCACACCCGCCCACAGGACGGCGGAGTACCGCACCCGCTTCACGCGGATGCCGACCGTGTCGGCCGCCTTCGGGTGCTCACCGACCGCGCGGACCCGCAGGCCCCAGCGCGTCTGGAAGAGCACGAACGTGACGACGGCGACCGCGATGTAGGTCAGGTAGACCAGGACGGTCTGGTTGAACAGGATCGGCCCGATGAACGGGATGTCACCCAGCCCCGGGATCTTCACCGCCGACAGGACGGTCGGGGTGTTGAGGTTCTCCGCGTCCTCCTGCAGGAACTGGTCGAAGAGATACCCGGTGATACCCGACGCGAACACCACGAGCACGACGCCGAGCACGACCTGGTTCACCAGGTACTTGATCGAGAAGATCGCCAGCAGCCACGCCATCAGTACGCCGCTCACCGCGGCCGCGACCAGCGCCGCCACAGCGCTGCCCGTCGTACTGGAGACCACGGCCGCCGTGAACGCGCCGACCAGGAACTGCCCCTCGATCGCGATGTTGATGACGCCGGCCCGCTCGCACAGCACCCCGGCGAGCGCGCCGAGGATCAGCGGGGTCGCGAAGTTCAGCGTGCCCTGGAACTGGTTCGCCAGCGGGAACGTCTTGCCCGCCGCCGCCCAGCACAGGAACGCACCGATGAAGCAGATCCCCAGGACGACGGCCAGCCAGCCGGAGTACCTCTGCGGTACCCGCCGTACGACGTAGGCGCCCGCGGCAACGAGTCCGAGTACGCCGAGGAAGATCGCCACCGGCTGGGCCGGTACGCCGAGCAGGTTGTTCTGCAGGTCGCCCGAGACGAGCTGGAAGGTCGCCTTGCCACCGTTGGTGAAGATCGCCAGCCCGAAGCCGATCAGCGCGAACACCAGCATCAGCCCACCGACGCGCAACCGCCGCGTCCGGTCGGCCGGAGCCTCGATCGCCGCCGGCGCAGGCTCCCGCACCGTGTCCTGCACAGTGGTGTCGCTCATCCGTTCCAGCCTTTCGCGAGGACGGCGCCGATCCCGCGTTCCTTGGGCAGGAAGCGGAAGACCGAGCGCACCAGCGCCGGGGCCGCGACGAACAGCACGATCACGGCCTGCAGGACGGTGGTCAGGGTCAGCGGGGTCTGCGTCTGCAACTGCATCTGCAGGCCGCCCGCGTTCAGCGCGCCGAAGAGCAGCCCGGCCAGGACCGTACCCAGCGGCGTACCGCGACCGAGCAACGCGACGGTGATCGCGTCGAATCCGATCGACGCGGCCACGCCGTCGGTCAGCGGGAGATCGGTACCGAGCACCTGTTGCGTGCCGGCCAGACCGGCGAGCGCGCCGGCCACCACCATCGCGACCAGGTAGGCCCGGCCGACCGACATGCCTGCTGTACGGGACGCGTCGGCGTTGGCGCCGACCGCGCGCAACTCGAAGCCGATCGTCGAGCGGTTCAGCAACCACCAGACGAAGACCGCGGCCAGCAGTGCGAGCAGGAAGCCGACGTGCAGGCGGGTGTCACCCATCTGCGGGTACTGCGCGTTCGCGTCGACGATCGGGCTGATCGGGTCCTCGCGGCCGGGCCGCTTGAACGCCGTTGTCGTCAGCAACCACTGCAGCAGGTAGATCGCGACGTAGTTGAGCATGATCGTGACGATCACCTCGTGCGCGCCGGTCCGCGCCTTCAGCAGGCCGACCACACCGCCCCAGATCGCACCACCGATCAGACCGGCCACGATCGCGAGCACCAGGTGCAGGACCGGCGGCAGGTGCCACGCGAACCCGACGTACGCCGCCAGGATCGCGCCGATGATCAGCTGCCCCTGGGCGCCGATGTTGAACAGCCCGGTCCGGAACGCCAGCGAGACCGCGAGGCCGCCGCAGATCAGCGGCGTCGCCTGGGTCAGCGACTCGGCGATCGGGTTCATCCCGCCGAGCGCGCCGACGGCCAGCGCCTTGTACGCCTCGCCGACCGCGGTCAGCGCGGCCGAGAAGGTGTCCAGCGGCGCGGCGCCGAAGTACCCGACGGCGGCCTTCACCTCGTCGTCGCCGACGATGATCAGGATCGCGCCGACGACCAGCGCCAGCACGATCGCGCTCAGCGAGACCAGGCCCTGCACCGCCCAGGACGGCAGCCCGCTCGCGGCCGGCTCCTTCACCGGGCTCGCGGGCGCCGGCGTCTGCTCCGGCTCGGTGGCCGTGTCGTTGCTCATCTAGATGGTTCCCAACGTGGTCGGGTTCTCGGTCGCCACGACCTCGGCCTCGCGCTTGGACGCCCCGGCCATCATCAGGCCGAGCTCGTCGCGAGGGGTGTCGGACGGTACGACGCCGACCACCTTGCCGCGGTACATCACCGCGACCCGGTCGGCCAGCGCGGCGATCTCGTCCAGCTCGGTGGACACGATCAGCACCGCGGTGCCGTGGTCGCGTTCCTCGACGATCCGGGTGTGCAGGAACTCGATCGAGCCGACGTCGACGCCGCGGGTCGGCTGCGACGCGACCAGCAGCTTCAGCGGCCGGGACAGCTCCCGGGCCAGCACGACCTTCTGCTGGTTGCCGCCGGACAGCGACGAGACCGGCAGGTCCGCACCCTGGGTGCGGATGTCGAACTCCTGGATCCGGGCGTGCGCGTTCTTCTCGATCTCGTCGGTGCGCAGCGACAGCCCGCGGCCGAACGGCTCGTTGCGGAACAGGTCGAGCACCAGGTTCTCGGCCACGGTGAAGCTGCCGACGAACCCGTCGTGGCCGCGGTCCTCGGGCACGTACCCGATCCCGGCGTCGAGCCGGTCCCGCGTGCTGCGGCCGGTCAGGTCGGCGCCGTCCAGCGAGATCCTGCCGGCCGCGATCGGAACGAGCCCGAGCAGCGCCTCGGCGAGCTCGGTCTGACCGTTGCCCTGGACACCGGCCACGGCGAGGATCTCGCCGGCCCGGACCTCCAGGTCGACCGCGTCGACGGCGGTGAACCCGCGCTCGTCGATCACCGTCAGGCCCTCGATCGTGAGTACGGCGGCGCCCGGCTGGGCCGGTTCCTTGTCCACCACCAGGTCGACCGCGCGGCCGACCATCAGCTCGGCGAGCTCTTCCTCGGTCGCCGACGGCTCGGCCTGCCCGACCACCTTGCCCCGGCGGATCACGGTGATCTTGTCCGCGATCGCCTTGACCTCCTTGAGCTTGTGGGTGATGAAGACGATCGAGGTGCCGTTCTCCTTGAGCTGCCGCATCACCGCGATCAGCTCGTCGATCTCGGCCGGGGTGAGCACCGCGGTCGGCTCGTCCAGGATCAGCACCCGGGCGTCGTTGGTGAGCGCCTTGATGATCTCGACCCGCTGCTGCACGCCGACCGGGATGTCCTCGACCAGCGCCTCGGGGTCGACCTCGAACCCGTACCGGTCGGACAGCTCGCTGACCAGCGCGTGCGCCTTCTTGCGGTCCAGTACGCCGCCGGCGTGGGTGTTCTCCCGGCCGAGCATGATGTTCTCGGCGACGGTGAACACCGGGACCAGCATGAAGTGCTGGTGCACCATGCCGATGCCGTGACCGATCGCGTCGCTGGGCGAGGTGATCGCGACCTTCTCGCCGTCGATCACGATCTCGCCGGAGTCGGGCTGCAGCAGCCCGTAGAGCATGTTCATCAGGGTCGACTTGCCGGCCCCGTTCTCACCGAGCAGGCAGTGGATCTCGCCCGGTTCGATCACCAGGTCGATGTGGTCGTTGGCGACCAGCGAGCCGAAGCTCTTGGTCAGGCCGGACAGCTCGAGATGCATGCGGGCAGCCTCTCATCAGACGGCGAGCCAGGAAGGCGGCCCCGGTGGGGGCTTCGCCTTCCTGGCTCGCACCGTACTACGCGGTTGCGCTGTGGGTCAGGAGGCCTTCGGCTGAGCCTTCGAGGCGACCGGGACCTTGCCGCTGATGATGTCGGCCTTCAGCGTCTCCAGCTCGGTCTTCAGCTCGGCCGGGACCTTGCTGTCGAACTCGTGGAACGGCGCCAGCGACGTACCGCCGTTGTCCAGCGTGCCGATGAACTGGCTGTTGTCGAACTTGTTGTCGACCACGGAGACGACGGCGTCCTGAACGGCGACGTCCATGCCCTTCTTGACGCTGGTGATCAGCACCGAGCAGTACTCCGCGGCGCTCTCGCAGCCGTCGGTGTCGACCCAGATCGCGTTGACCTTGCCGTTGCTGGCCTTGGCCGCCTGCAGACCGCCCAGACCGGACGGGCCGGCCACCGGGAAGATGATGTCGGCGCCCTGGGTGATCAGGTTCTGCGCGGTGTTCTGGCCCTTGGCCTTGTCCTCGAAGTCACCGGTGAACAGCCCGGACTGCTTCGCGTCGTCCCAGCCGAGCACCTGGACGTTCTTGCTCTTGGCCTGGTTGTAGTAGCGCACGCCCTCGGCGAAACCGTCCATGAAGATGGTCACCGGCGGGATCTTGATGCCGCCGAAGGTGCCGACCTTGCCGGACTTGGACATCGCGGCGGCCAGGTAGCCGGCCTGGAAGCTGGACTGCGCGGTGTTGAAGCCGAGCGGCTTGACGTTGGCGATCGGCTTGGCCGGGGCCGAGTCGACGATCGCGAACTTGATGTCCGGGTTGGCCGTGGCCGCCTTGTCGGTGGCGTCCTCGAGCTTGAAGCCGACGGCCACGATGACCTTGCAGCCGGCCTGGACCATCGCGGTCATGTTGGTCGGGTAGTCGTTGTCCGACTTCGACTCGGCCTTGACCTCGGTCAGGTTCTTGTCCTTGACCGCCGCCTGGAGACCGGCGTACGACGTCTGGTTGAACGACTTGTCGTCGAACCCACCCGAGTCGGAGACCATGCAGGCCTTGAAGTCCTTGTTGGCGCTGCCGCCGGCCGAGTCCTCGGTCGGCTTGCTGCCACACGCGGCGACGGCGAGCGTCACCACGCCCACGATCGCCAGTCCCCGCACGTACTTCTTCACCGGACGTCTCCTTCGTCGAACCGATTGCTTTGTGCGCGGCACGCCTTCCCCAGCGTGCCGCATCCGCAGACTATAGGGGCCGTCGTGGCTTTCTTTGAACGTCAAGACGGCCTCGATACCGGAAAGTGACCGGCACTTTCGTCACAACTCCGCAACTTCTCCCGATCGGTCACGGTCCGCGCCGCCCGGGTCACGTAGCGCCTTCGGCGACCCCGTCGCGGGTTAAAGTCCGATCACCCTCGGTAATCGCCGGGCCGCCCGCTCGCTGCAGAGGATCACTGCATGTCAACGACCCGTACGGCGGCCGCCCTGGTGCTGCTGCTGCCCGTGCTCACAGCCTGCAACGGCGACACCTCCGCCGCCCCGCCGACCTCGCCGAGCCCGGTCTCCGGCACCGCCTCGTCGCCTGCTCCGTCCACTCCCCCCGGGTCGCCGCCGCCGAGCATCTCGGTCCAGCTCGACCCGGCCGACGTCGCCGTCGCGACGAGGTCCGGCAAGGGGCCGGACGGGACCTCGCTCAAGATCAAGGCCGCACCGAAGTACACGCTGTACATCCGGTGCGTCGGCGGGGGTGCGCTGCAGGTCAGCACGATCGACTCCGGCAACAGGATCTTCACGCCGTGCGACCAGGTCCCCTCCCGGCACCAGGTCATCACCGACGCGGCCGAGGAGACGCTCACCGTGAGCGCACCGGCCAACGCCACCTGGACGCTCGTCGTCGCCTCGCCGAAGTCCATCAGCACCGGATGAGATGATCGGCCGATGGGAAACTCGCGCCACCTGTTGCTGTCCGACGTCGCGGCCCGCGTCGAGGAGGTGCGGGAGCAGTCGATCGCCGTACGGCGTGACCTGCACGCGCACCCGGAGCTCGGGTGGCACGAGGTGCGCACGACCGAGGTGATCAGGCAACAACTCGTCGGCGCCGGGCTGTCGCCGCAGGTGCTGCCGACCGGGACCGGGCTGATCTGCGACATCGGGTCGGGCGACTCCTGCGTGGCGCTGCGCGCCGACATCGACGCGCTGCCGGTGCCGGACGCGATCGACAACCCGTGGCGCTCCACGATCGACGGCGTCGCGCACGCCTGCGGCCACGACGTCCACACGTCCGCGCTGGTCGGCGCGGGGCTGGTACTGGCCGGGATGGCCCGCGACGGGCTGCTCGACCGGCGGGTGCGGCTGATCTTCCAGCCCGCCGAGGAGGTGATGCCCGGCGGCGCGCTGGGTGTGATCGCGGCCGGCGGGCTTGACGGCGTACGGCGGATCTTCGGGCTGCACTGCGATCCCCGGCTGCAGATCGGTCAGGTCGGCCTGCGCGTCGGCGCGTTGACCGCTGCGGCCGACCGGATCCTCGTCCGGCTGACCGGCCCGGGCGGGCACACGTCCCGGCCGCACCTGACCGGTGATCTCGTCTACGCGCTGGCGACCCTGGTCACCGAGCTTCCCGCCGCGCTGTCGCGCCGGGTCGACCCGCGGGCGGGGATGTCGCTGGTCTGGGGCCGGATCACGTCCGGCTCGGCCGCGAACGCGATCCCGGCGCGTGGTGAGGCCGAGGGCACGCTGCGGTGCCTCGACGTGAGCGCTTGGCGGCTCGCCGCCGAGCTGATCCCGGGGCTCGCGGAGCAGCTGGTCGCGCCGTACGGCGTACAGGTCGACACCGAGGTCACGCACGGCGTGCCGCCGGTGATGAACGACCCGGCGGCGATCGAGGTGTTCCGGACCGCGGTCTCGCAGACGCTGGGAGAGGACGCGCTCGCGCAGACGGACCAGAGCCTCGGCGGCGAGGACTTCGCCTGGTACCTCGAGCACGTGCCGGGTGCGATGGCGCGGCTCGGCGTACGGCCTCTTGGTCAGGACAGCGCTGCCGACCTGCACACGCCGGGCTTCGACCCGTCCGAGGACGCCATCACCCTCGGCACGAAGGTCCTGGTGTCCTCGGCACTGCTCGACTGACTCGTAGCGTCCGAAGAATCCTCCTGCGTCCGAAGAACAGTGGCCTATAGCGCACCCTTCTTCGGACGCATCGAGATTCTTCGGACGCCAGCGGCTTCAGAAGGCGTCGGTGGGGACGTACACGCCCCAGACCTCGCGCAGGGCGTTGCAGACCTCGCCGACGGTGGCGCGGGCGTGCAGGGCTTCCTTCATCGGGTAGAGGCAGTTGTCGTTGCCTCGGGCAGCGTTCTGCAGATCGCTCAGCGCCTTGTCGACGGCGGCCTGGTCGCGTTCGGCGCGCAGCTTCTCGAGCCGGGCGACCTGCTGGGCCTCGATCGCCGGGTCGACGCGGAGCGGCTCGTACGGCTCCTCCTCGGCGGCCTTGAACTTGTTGAGTCCGACAACGACCCGTTCGCCGCTGTCGATCTCCAGCGCGATCTTGTACGCCGACCGCTCGATCTCCTGCTTCTGGAACCCCTTCTCGATCGCGGCCACGGCGCCGCCGTACTCCTCGACCTGGTCCATCAGCTCCCGCGCCGCGGCCTCGACCTCGTCGGTCAGCGCCTCGACGACGTACGAGCCGGCGAACGGGTCGACCGTCGCGGTCACGTCGGTCTCGTAGGCCAGCACCTGCTGGGTCCGCAGCGCGAGCCGGGCCGCCTTCTCGGTCGGCAGGGCGATCGCCTCGTCGTACGAGTTGGTGTGCAGGGACTGCGTGCCACCCAGTACGGCGGCCAGGCCCTGCACGGCGACGCGGACCAGGTTGACCTCGGGCTGCTGCGCGGTGAGCTGCACGCCGGCGGTCTGGGTGTGGAAGCGGAGCATCAGCGACTTCGGGTTCTTGGCGCCGAACTCGTCCCGCATCACCTGCGCCCAGATCCGCCGGGCGGCGCGGAACTTCGCGACCTCCTCCAGCAGCGTGGTCCTGGCGACGAAGAAGAACGAAAGCCGCGGCGCGAACTTGTCGACGTCGAGCCCCGCGGCGACGGCCGCGCGGACGTACTCGATCCCGTCGGCCAGCGTGAACGCGATCTCCTGCGCGGGCGTCGCCCCCGCCTCGGCCATGTGGTAGCCGGAGATCGAGATCGTGTTCCACCGCGGCAGCTCGGCCTGGCAGTACCCGAAGATGTCGCTGATCAGCCGCAGCGACTCCTTCGGCGGGTAGATGTAGGTGCCGCGGGCGATGTACTCCTTGAGCACGTCGTTCTGGATCGTCCCGGTCAGCTTGTCGCCGCTGACGCCCTGCTCCTCGGCCACCAGTTGGTACAGCAGCAACAGCACCGAGCCCGGCGCGTTGATCGTCATCGAGGTCGACACCTGGTCGAGCGGAATCTTGTCGAACAGGATCCGCATGTCGTCGATCGAGTCGATCGCGACGCCGACCTTGCCCACCTCGCCGTGCGCCAGCTCGGCGTCGGAGTCGTACCCCATCTGCGTCGGCAGGTCGAACGCGACCGACAACCCCATCGTGCCCGCATCGATCAGCTGGTGATACCGCTGATTCGACTCCTTCGCCGTCCCGAACCCGGCGTACTGCCGCATCGTCCACGGCCGCTGCGTGTACATCGTCGGGTAGACCCCCCGCGTGAACGGGTACTGCCCCGGCTCCCCCAGCTTCTCCGCCGGATCAAACCCGTCCAGCGGCCCGTACACGGGCTGAAAGTCCGATCCGGACTCGGTCTGATGGCTCATCCTCTTACGGTAAGCCGCCCAGTGCTACTACTGGTACGCCGCACCCCGTGACATCCAGCACGCACGGTGAGCGGGGTCTCAGTCCCAGCCGCTGGATGCCGGTCTCCTCCCGGCCCACACTTCGGCGAGAAGCGGCCCCGAGAGCCGTCGTACCCCTGGTCGTCATCGGCGAGCAGCTGGACGATCCTGCCGTTCGACGAGTGCCGTCTCGGACCACGCGGGCTCTGCGTCGAGCGGCACGCCAAGTTGCCGTAGATAGTCATGAACCATGTCGCACGAGAAGCGGTCGGACTTACGCCGCCGCTGATACCGCTCGAGATCTTCGAAGGGAAACGGCCGACCACTCGCCTCGAAGACCCATCTCCCGCCGTCGTCCGCAGCCACGACCGAGCGCTTCAGCGCCAACGGCGGCGCTCCGTCCGGCCCGTAGACCTCGAAGATTCGTGCGGCGAGCCCGGGATCCTCGTCGGCAACGCACACTGCCCGGACCGCGCGACAGCCGAGGTCACGTGCGGCATAACTCGGCATGATGCCCACATCGGTACCGTTCGGCCCGTTGTTCAGCATCAAGGTCCAGCCACCCAGGTTCACGAAGGCATAGCGGCTGATGGGCGCCGCCGGCGTCAGCGAGGTGGCGACATCGCGGAGTGAGGTCCATGCCGGATTCAGGACCGACCAGTTCCCTTCCAGACCGGCAACCAACCAGTCGGCAAGCTCTCCGTGATCTCTGTCGAAGAAGCCGACCTCCTGGGTCGTCGTTCCGGCAGCACTCGAGGGCAGGCTCATTGAATCAACCTTAAGAAGAACCCCGCTCAGCGTCGGAGAACAATACCTTCGAGCATGCTCAACCGGCACGCATCGGCGATGAGGAGCGATCCGTACAGAGACTTCACGTTCGGCCCACGACACCATGGAAATTGACCTCGAGCAGACCGCCCTCCTCCGACAACTCGACCGACCGGAGCGTCAGCTCGGAGTGGCCAACCGCATATCATCAGGGCCGGAACCGTCTCATCTACCGCCTGTGAACGGTGCTTCGTAGATCAGCTTGAACCGATCGAAGGCGTCCGGCGAGGGGACCCTCTCCGGCAGCACGGGTCCGAGCGCCTCGAACACCCGCCGTACAGCGGCGCCTTCGTACTCCGAGAGCCTGTCGGTCGCTTGCAACACCGCGCCGCCTGCCGGCAACTGCTGCACGTCGGTCCATCCACCGCTCGCACGGACCGCGTCGATCCCGCCGAGCCGCTCCACCAAACCGGCCGAGGTGACCGTCGCCCACGAGTAACCGCGGACCGTCGCGTCCGCCAGCGGCAGTGTGCTCTCTGGAAACGCTGGATCGTCGCCTCGAGGGGCGTCCTGGTGCCGGCCCCCGAGAAGTCGTCGGCGAGGTACCCAAAGACGGCCGGGTGCCGCTCCGCCTGATCCTTCAAGAACTCCAGCCACGCCTGCGGGACGCTGTCGGGAAGTGTGTCGGTCTCCCCAACCTGCCGACCACGTACGTCGCGTCCAGCAGCAACCACTGGCGACCGTCTTTCGCCCGCGGCCGGTACGCCGACACGGTCAGGCTGGGCGTCCCCGGATGACCGGCCCCGTTCAACGTCGAGAACTTCGCCGACATCTCGATCGACAACTCCGGCGCCTTCGACAGGAAGTTCTCCCAGTTCTTCGGCGACCAGGCCCGCAACGAGGTCGGCAACCGCCGCTTCCCCTGACTGATCACCAGTAACGAACACCACGCGGAACCTGGCTCACCCAACGGCTCGCCTTCGCGATCACGAAGTCTCCCGGCCGGCAATCCTCCTGGCGGGATCTGCGTCATGAACCCACCGGCCGGCCCTGCCACCGCAGCCGTGAACCACTCGACCACGCGCGGCTCGACACCACGATCGCCCTCCGGCAGCAGGTAATCCAGCTCGACCCGCAGGCCCCGTGCTCCCTTGAGCGCAACCTGGGCGTTGTGATCCGTCCCTTCCTCACTGTCCCCGCGGAGACCGCCGGGGAGTTCGGGATCGGTGACGATCTCTGCTCCACTGCCGCCAGCCACACTCGGCGGTTCGTCGTACTCGATCACTCGAGCTGAACTCGTTCAACCATCAGCCTGCTCCACCTTTGTTTCTCGACCGCAGGGACTGGTAGATCTGATCGTCGAGCGATTCCAGCTCAACGGCGTTCAGCTCAGGAGGCGTCCAGGCCTGGGCGCGCATGTGTTCGACTGCTGCGGTACCGACGTCGATCCCGTAGTGCGCGACGTACTCGGCCGCGTCTCTTCGCCAGTAGTACGTACCGTCCGACAACACGCCCGAGCCACCGGAGACCCCGAAGGCGCCGCCTACGACGTCCTCCGTGTACTCCATGACCGGCAGGACGACAGAGCCTTCGCGCAGGTACCGCGCAACCATCGGCCGGAGCCGAGGAGGCACTGCTCCCTTCAGAGGCTCCAGCTCGTGCGCGAGCAGCTCGAAGGGCCGTGCTCCGACCAACCCGAAAACACCCAACGGCAACGGGAGCGGAGGTGTCGGGTTCATGTTGGGAGCAATTCGATCAGTACGGCGGTGACCCACGCGGGCTCGGTGGTGGCGGGGACGCCGAGGTCTCGCAGGTCGTGGTGGAACATCTCGCAGGTGAAGCGAGTCCGCTCGCGCCGGAGGTGGTAACTGTCGCGGGCGGCCAGGTCATGGTGGTCCGCGGGGAAGTGCCCGACGTCCTGAGCGACCGGCCCGGCGACGTACGACGGGTGGTGCCTGGAGCTCAGTCCCACCAGAAGGACCAGCTGTTGGCGTCTTGGATCGCTGCGGCGTACTCGCGGAGGCTCCCGGCGCCCTGGTCGATGTTGTCAGGGCAGAAGGCCCAGTGTTCGGCGGCTACGTGGAGGGCGTGCTCCTCGGACGTGGGTGGGGCGGCAACGCTGAGGTCGAGGGTGTCGAAGCCGAGTTTGACGACTCGTACGCCGAAGCGGTCCTCCCAGCCGCGGAGCGTGGACAGGAGCGGGGCGATGTCGTTGGAGTGGTTGAGAGGGCCGTTCCACCCGACGACAGCTGGGAGGTCTGCGCTGCGGTTCGCCTTGGCCAGGAGGAGGCGGGCCGGCGGCTCGTCGGCGGCGAGCCAACTTGCGAACTCCGCAGGCGAACCGGCAAGAGTCCCCGGGGCTGCCAGGCCTGGGCAGGTCGCACCGAAGGGCTCCAGGGACTCGGCGTACTCCTCCAGAGCCTCGTCGTCGGGCAGGAGTTCCGACCAGAAGGACTGGAGGACCTCGGCCGCGGGATGCGCGTCGATGGCAGGAACGGGCTCCGGGGTCAGCTCGCTCGGGTCCAGCCAGGGGCGCTTCTCGTCGTACTCGAGGAACTCGGCAAGCACCGGCCAGAGTCCCGTGCGGGTGTGGTCCGCGACCAAGCGGCGGTAGAGCTGCGCATCGACCGGGTCGTCGCTGAGCCAGTAGAGCGGTGCGCCGTCCGGGAGGCCGATCAGGCGGCCCGGTGGGAGGTTGGCGGGGAGGAGAGCGCTGGGGTCACTGGCCACCGGGAGTCCTTCGGTTCGTCGGAGTGGCTGTGAGCGTAGACGGCGCGGCCGACAGTTCGGGGGCTGGTGACGCCCGGTGTTCGGTTGGCAGCTACCCGCGATCGCTTGGTGGTTACCGGGAGGTCACTCGGTGGCCCGGACAGTGTCGTTCAGCGATCGGCGACGAGTCATGAAGGCGTCGCCGAGGGTTCACCGGGGGTCGGGAACCTTCGAGGCGTGCGCATCGTGATGGTCGCTGAGTCCTTCCTGCCGCAGATCAATGGCGTGGCGAACACGGTTCGTCATGTCGCCGACCGGTTGCTCGCGCGGGACCACGAGCTGCTGATCATTGCCGCCGGCCCCGGGCCGGACCGTTACCACGGGGTGCGGGTGATTCGCGCCCGCAGCTTCGGGATCCCTGGGTACAAGGAGTTTCCGGTCGGGCTGCCCGATCCGGGGATCGAGCGGGCGATGGCCGACTTCCGGCCGGATCTCGTGCATCTCGCGTCGCCGTTCATCTTGGGCGCGTACGGGTTGCGGGCCGCGCGGCGGCTCGGACTGCCTACGGTGGCGATCTTCCAGACCGACATCGCCGGGTTCGCGCGGCAGTACCCGTGGTTCGCCAAGACCGACCGGGCTGTCTGGGCCTGGCTCCGGAGGACGCACTCGCGGGTCGACCGGACGCTGGCGCCTTCCTCTGCGGCGATGCAGCAGCTGGTCGAGGCCGGCGTACCGCGGGTGCAGCACTGGGGTCGCGGCGTGAACCTCGACCTGTTCGATCCCTCCCACCGTTCCGAGGAATGGCGTCGGGAGATCTCCCCTGACGGCCGACCGATCGTCGGGTACGTCGGCCGGCTGGCCGCCGAGAAGAAGGTCCGCCGGCTCGCCGAGCTGACGGATCTCGGGTGCCGCGTGGTGATCGTCGGCGACGGCCCCGACCGCACCTCACTGGAGCACAATCTGCCTGAGGCAACATTCCTGGGAATGCGGCGCGGCGCCGAGCTGGCGTCGATCTTCGCCGGGCTGGACGTGTTCGTGCACACCGGCGAGCACGAGACGTTCTGCCAGACCATCCAGGAGGCGCAGGCCTCCGGGGTCGCTGTGGTCGGACCGGCGGCCGGTGGGCCGCTGGACCTGATCCACCCGGGCGAGAACGGGCTGCTGTTCGAGCCCGGGCAGGCCGGTTCGCTCAAGGACGCGGTCTCGTTCCTGCTCGACAACCCCGACGCACGCGCCTCGATGGCGGCTCACGGCGTACGCCGGGTGCAGACGCAGACCTGGCCCGCGGTGGTCGACGACCTGGTCGATCGCCACTACGCCGAGGTCCTCGCAACCCACGCGGACGCACGTCGTACGGCGAAGGTCCGGCGGGCCGCATGACCCTGCTCACGCCGTACGGCGAACAACCTCGCGCGCTGGCCGGTCCGTCAGCCTCGGCTCCCCCAGCGCAAACGACCGGCCTCCGCATCGCCCAGCTGGCGAACTTCGTCGGCCCGACCTCCGGCGGCATGCGAACTGCGATCGAGCACCTCGGCCAGGGCTACATCGAGGCCGGCGCCGAGCGCATCCTGATCACGCCCGGCGAACGCGACAGCGTGACGAAGACCGAGCACGGCACGATCGTCCGGATGAAGGCGCCGAAGGTCGGCGGCGGCTATCGCCTGATCACCGACCCGTGGCGTGTGATCGAGACGCTCGAGCGCTTCGAACCGACGACGGTCGAGATCTCCGACAAGTCGACGCTGCTGCCGGTCGCGCGCTGGGCCAAGAAGAACGACATCGGCTCGGTCCTGTTCAGCCACGAACGCCTGGACGCGATGCTGTCGCTGCGAACCGGACGGCAACTAGGCGTCGCGGCCGGAGTCGGCGCGCTCTACAAACTCCTCGGCCGCACGTACGACGCGGTGGTGGTCACCTCGCGCTACGCGGCCGCCGAGTTCGACGAGGTCACCACGCCACTCATCCGGATCCCGCTCGGCGTCGACCTCGAGACCTTCCACCCGTCCCGCGCCGAGCCGGTCGACGACGGGCTGCTGAAGCTCGTACACGCCGGCCGCCTGTCCCGCGAGAAGAGCCCCCACCTCGCCGTCGCCACCGCCGTCGAACTCCACCGCCGCGGCGTACCGGTCCGCCTCGACGTCTACGGCTCCGGCCCGCACCTCGACGAGCTGATCGCCATCGCCGGCAACGCCCCCGTCCACTTCCACGGCTACGTCGACGGCCGCATCACCCTGGCCAAGCACCTGGCCGAGGCCGACATCGCCCTGTCCGTCTGCCCGGGCGAGACGTTCGGCCTGGCCGTCCTCGAAGCCCTCGCCGCCGGCACCCCGGTTGTCACCGCCGACACCGGCGGCGCCCGAGAACTCGTCACCGACGCGTGCGGCCGCTGGGGCCAAGCGCACCCGAAAGCCCTCGCGGACGCCGTACTGGAACTGACCCAGGTCCCCGACCGACGCCGAGCCGCCCGCGAACGAGCCGAACAGTACGACTGGGACACCTGCGTCCAGCACATGCTCCGGCTGCACACCCAACTGACCCAGGCCAGGCTCGCGGCCTAGCTGCTGAGCCCGCTCCGGGCGGGCTCAGCAGCTGCCCGGCTCACGTCAGGTGGTCGTAGTCTCCGCGGGCCCACGCAGCGTGCCGGTCCGCGGAGAACCTGACGACCTGCTTGGCGTCGACCGGGATCGACGCACCGAAGTTCCCGTACAGCCGGTCGTACGCGAACACGTCCAGCGCCTTCGCGACCCGATCCACGACCGCGCCCGACAGCGGGATCCGGTTCGGGTACGACCGCATGAAGCTCACCGACGTCCGGTCCGGGTTCGCGAAAAGGGTGTCCCCGGCAAGGATCACGCCCTTGCCGTCGGCCCCTTCCGCCCAGTGCACGACCGCACTACCCGGGAAGTGCCCACCCGGCTGGATCAGCGTCACGCCCGGCAGCAGATCGAGCTGACCCGACCACGTCCGGATCGCCGGGTCCTGCCGGGCGACCCACTCCGCGTCGGCCTCCGACACATACACCGGTACGTCGCCGAGCCGGTTGCTCCACTCCACCTGTACGCCGTACATGTGCGGGTGGCTCGCGATGATCGCCTTCACCTCGCCCAGCGCGCGCACCGTCTCGACGGCCGCGTCGTCCAGGTAGCCGATCGGGTCCCAGAGCAGGTTGCCCGCACTGGTACGGACCAGCATCGACTGCTGGCCGATACCAGCCCCCGGCTCGGAGGTGATCCCGTGCAGGCCGGGCTCGACCTCCTTGACGTTCACGCGGTAGCCGGCCGCGGCCAGCTCCTCGAGCGTCGTCCAGTGCTGCCCGTCGGCCGGCACCCACTGCCGCTCGTCGGCGCAGATCGCGCAGACCTCGACCTGCTCGCTGTGCTCGACCGCGCAGGTCGCACAGATCCAGAAGTTCACCGTTCGTCCCCTCTCCGTGGCGTTCTCTGCCGACAGTAGGCCGGAAAGGGGCTCCTGAGACGGGCCAATCGGGTCCCAATCACCCGGTCCAGTGAGCCCGGTCACTGCCCGCGACACCTGGGAGATCGATGTCACATGAGGACCGTCAGGAAAGGGTTCGGCACAGCGATAGCATCAGAAACGGTCTGGTTCCCTTCCGGACCGAGCCGATCGCGGCCAGCTGCTGAGTCCCCGCCCCTGGAGTCGCGTCCGCCGGCTCTCGGTCAGTCGTCCGATCGGAGGATCGGTTTGCCCAGCAAACCAGCCGGCACCCTGTACCGCGGCCGCGAGGGCATGTGGTCGTGGGTGGCGCACCGGATCACCGGCGTCGGGATCTTCTTCTTCCTGCTGGTGCACGTGCTCGACACCGCGCTGGTCCGGGTCTCCCCGGAGGCGTACAACGAGGTGATCGGCACCTACAAGAACCCGATCGTCGGCCTGATGGAGGTCGGTCTGGTCGCCGCGATCCTGTTCCACGCCTTCAACGGCATCCGGCTGATCCTGGTGGACTTCTGGGCCAAGGGCCCGCGCTACCAGCGCCAGCTGATGATCGGGGTCGGCGTCGTCTGGGTCGTGCTGTTCGTGCCGTTCGTGATCCGGCACCTCACCCACGTCTTCGGAGGCTGACCCCGATGACCACTCCTGAGATCGCCCAGCCGCGGTCCTCCAGCCGGTCCCGCTCGCTCAAGGGCGGCGGCCGCAACCGCTCCGGCCAGACCAACTTCGAGCTGTACGGCTGGCTGTTCATGCGGCTGTCCGGCCTGGCGCTCGTCGTCCTGGTGCTCGGCCACCTGTTCGTCAACCTGATGCTCGGCGGCGGCATCACCGCGCTCGACTTCGGTTTCGTGGCCGGCAAGTGGGCCAACCCGCTGTGGCAGGTCTGGGACCTGCTGATGCTGTGGCTGGCGATGCTGCACGGCACCAACGGGATGCGCACGATCATCAACGACTACGCCGAGAAGGACCAGACCAGGTTCTGGCTCAAGGCCCTGCTGATCACCGCCTCGATCGTGATCGTCGTACTCGGAACCCTGGTGATCTTCACCTTCGACCCCTGCCTAGACCCGAACAGCACGCTGACGGTCTGCAAGTAAGGACACTTTCGATATGCAGCGGCACCAGTACGACGTAGTGATCGTCGGTGCGGGCGGTGCGGGGATGCGCGCCGCCCTGGAGTCCAGCAAGCGGACCCGGACCGCCGTGCTCACCAAGCTCTACCCGACCCGGTCGCACACCGGCGCGGCCCAGGGCGGCATGTGCGCCGCGCTGGCCAACGTCGAGGAGGACAACTGGGAGTGGCACACCTTCGACACCGTCAAGGGCGGTGACTTCCTGGTCGACCAGGACGCCGCCGAGGTGATGTGCCGCGAGGCCGTCGACGCGGTGCTCGACCTGGAGAAGATGGGCCTGCCGTTCAACCGGACGGCCGAGGGCAAGATCGACCAGCGCTTCTTCGGTGGCCACACCCGCAACCACGGCGAGGCCGTCGTACGGCGGTCCTGCTTCGCGGCGGACCGCACCGGCCACATGATCCTGCAGACGCTGTACCAGCAGTGCATCAAGCAGAACGTCGAGTTCTTCAACGAGTTCTACGTGCTGGACCTGCTGATGGTCGCCGGCCGCGCGACCGGCGTCGTCGCCTACGAGCTGGCCACCGGCGAGCTGCACATCTTCTCGGCCAAGTCGGTCATCTTCGCTTCCGGCGGCTTCGGCAAGGTCTTCCGTACGACGTCCAACGCGCACACCCTGACCGGCGACGGTATGGGCATCGTGTGGCGCAAGGGGCTGCCGCTGGAGGACATGGAGTTCTTCCAGTTCCACCCGACCGGCCTGGCCGGCCTCGGCGTGCTGCTCTCGGAGGCCGCCCGTGGTGAGGGCGGAATCCTGCGGAACAAGGACAACGAGCGGTTCATGGAGCGCTACGCGCCGACCGTGAAGGACCTGGCGCCGCGCGACATGGTCGCCCGGGCGATGGCCAACGAGGTGCGCGAGGGACGCGGCTGCGGCCCGGACGGCGCGTACGTGATGCTCGACCTGACCCACCTCGAGCCCGCGCACATCGACGCGAAACTGCCGGACATCACCGAGTTCGCCCGGACCTACCTCGGCGTCGAGCCGTACACCGAGCAGATCCCGGTCTTCCCGACCGCGCACTACGCGATGGGCGGCATCCCGACCAACATCCGCGGCGAGGCGCTGGCCAACAACGACGACGTGATCCCGGGCCTGTACGCCGCGGGCGAGGTCGCCTGCGTGTCCGTACACGGCGCCAACCGGCTGGGCACGAACTCGCTGCTCGACATCAACGTGTTCGGCCGCCGGGCCGGCATCGCGGCCGCGGAGTACGCCGAGACCGCCGAGTTCGAGGACCTGCCGGAGCAGCCCGAGGACTTCGTCGTCGAGCTGGTCGAGGGGCTGCGCAACGCCACCGGTAGTGAGCGGGTGGCCGCGATCCGGACCGACCTGCAGGCCACGATGGACATCAACGCGCAGGTGTACCGGACCGAGGGGTCACTGAAGCAGGCGCTGGTCGACATCGAGGGCCTCAAGACCCGGTTCGGATCAGTCGCCGTACAGGACAAGGGCAAGCGGTTCAACACCGATCTGCTGGAAGCCGTCGAACTGGGCTTCCTGCTCGACCTGGCCGAGGTGCTGGTGGTCTCGGCGCTGGAGCGCAAGGAGTCCCGCGGCGGGCACTTCCGCGAGGACTACGACAAGCGCGACGACGTGAACTTCATGCGGCACACGATGGCGTACCGCGAAGTCGATGCCGAAGGCAACATCAACATCAGGCTGGACTACAAGCCGGTCGTCCAGACTCGCTACAAGCCGATGGAGCGCAAGTACTGATGGACGTCAAGGTCAAGATCCTCCGCTACAACCCGGAGGTCACCGAGGACTCCGAGTGGATCACCTACTCCGTCACCCTCCAGCCGGGCGACCGCGTGCTCGACGCGCTGCACAAGATCAAGTGGGAGCAGGACGGCACGCTGACCTTCCGCCGGTCCTGCGCGCACGGGGTCTGCGGCTCGGACGCGATGCGGATCAACGGCCGCAACCGGCTGGCCTGCAAGACGCTGATCAAGGACCTGAACCCGGACAAGGAGATCACCGTCGAGCCCATCAAGGGCCTGCCGGTGCTCAAGGACCTGGTCGTCGACATGGAGCCGTTCTTCGACGCCTACCGCGCGGTGATGCCGTTCCTGGTCACCGACGGGCACGAGCCGAGCCGCGAGCGGATCCAGTCCCAGGCCGACCGTGAGCGCTTCGACGACACCACCAAGTGCATTTTGTGCGCGGCCTGTACGACGTCGTGCCCGGTGTTCTGGTCCGATGGTCAGTACTTCGGCCCGCAGGCGATCGTCGGCGCGCACCGGTTCATCTTCGACAGCCGCGACGAGGGCACCGAGCAGCGGCTCGAGATCCTGAACGACAAGGAAGGCGTCTGGCGCTGCCGGACCACCTTCAACTGCACCGACGCCTGCCCGCGCGGTATCGAGGTCACGAAGGCGATCCAGGAGGTCAAGCGCGCGCTGATCTTCCGGCGGGTCTGAGGGTAAAAGGAGCTTCCGCTCCCAGCCGTGCACCAACCACCGCGCCTGACGTTCCATCCGGCGGGCGGGGGTGGTTGGGCGGCTGACGATGATCGGCAGGGCACACCCCGGCCCCGGGGCAAGGAGCTTCCGCTTGCAGCCGGGCACCAACCACCGCGCCCGCCGTTCCATCCGGCGGGCGGGAGTGGTTGGGCGGCAGACGACGATCGGCTGGGCACTCCCGCCGTTGGGGCTGGCGCCCAGCGCACGCCGCCGGGCAGCTGCGCGTATCCCGCTCCCAGCCGGGCACCAACCACCGTGCCTGACGTTCCATCCGGCGGGCGGGAGTGGTCGGGCGGCCGACGATGATCGGCTGGCACACCCCGGCCCCGAAGCCGGGAGCTGGCATCCGGCGGACGACGCCGGGCAGGCGCGCGCGAAACGGCGCCTTAGGCAACGGCATGCTGTGTGGGTCAGCGGGCTGCCGCTCCCAGCCGGGCACCAACCACCGCGCTCGCCGTTCCATCCGACGGCGGGGTGGTCGGGAGGCTGCTGGCGTGGGGTGCCGACGACCGGTTGTGCACCCTCGGGCCGCGTTCGAGGCCCTCGACCCGGGCGCGGATCGTCGGGATGAGGCGGGGACTGACCGCAGTGGGCGGTTGCGCAGAGCGTCCGTGCCGACGGCGTTCGGTCGGGTGGCGCGTGGTCGCCCGTGGGTGTACTCGTGCCGCCAGGGCCTGACGGCACGGCTTCAGGGATCCTCCGTTGCACATTTGTGAGGTTTGCCCCGGGTGGGAGCTGGTGACTATCTCCCGTTGGGTACAGACATGTCGCCCGCAGCAGAATCTTGATGGGGAAGGTACTTCCCGTGCTCACCACACTCGAAGCTCCGCGGACCGTGGTCACTGATCAGCCCGCCGCTCCGCACGCCGCCCTGTACGCCCTCGTGGACCGCCCGCGCCACCACTGGCTCCGGCTCGACCGTCGCTGGCTCGCCGAGGCCGTTGTCGGCGTGGTGGCGCTGACCCTGGCCATCACCGCGTTCACCCTCGCCGGGCACTTCTGATCCGATCTCGCCGTACGACGGCCGGTCGCCCTTCGGGGGTGGCCGGCCGTTCGTCGTCCTGACTCGCCGCACGCGCGGGTACGGCGCGGCGCACACGCGGGTACGGCGCGACGCCCGCGCGCGTACGGCGCGACGCCCGCGCGCGTACAGCGCGACGCCCGCGCGGGTACGGCGCGACGCCCGCGCGGGTACGGCGCGACGCCCGCGCGGGTACGGCGCGACGCACGTGCGCGTACCCCGTCGTACCGGGACGAACATGTCGGCCAGGCAACGATCGGTCGGCGTACGGATCTCGGGAGAAGCACGGGGCCGTGTCGACAGTGAGCTGACAGCGGGCTGACACCGGGGACGCCTTAGCTGGAAGGCGTTCAGTGATCCGTTGACAGAAGGAGCGACATGTACCGCAAGCGTGTAGCAGTCATCCTGGCCGGTGGACTCGCCCTCGCGGGGTTCGGCGTGATCAGCCCGGCGAACGCGACCGAGAACGCACCGACCGCCGGCAACGTGCGGATGTGGGAGGACCCGGACTTCACCGGCAGCCAGTACGTCGACGCGACGCCCGCCAACTGCCCGGACGGCTGCGACATCGATGGCTGGGACGGCGACAACGAGATCTCGTCGGTGCGCAACGAGACCGCCTGCACGATCCGGCTGTACGCCGACGACAACTTCGCCGGCCGCTCGGTCGACCTGGCCGCGAACACGAACTACTCCAACCTGGAGCAGGTCGGCTTCGACAACGACGCGGAGAGCTTCCAGTTCGTCTGCTGACCTGATCGACGACAACGCCCCGGGGACCGACTGGTTCCCGGGGTGTTTGGCCGGTCGGCGCCATGACCAGATTGGTCACGAATATTGTTGAGTCGGCAGGCACGGAACGGTAGAACCGCTGTGACCGCTCACTGGTTCTGCGTGAGCTCCCCTGCCAAAAGGACCGTCCAGTGCCCCCTGCCCGATCCAGACTCCGCCGCCGCGCGGCTGTCGCAGCCCTGACCACTCTGGCGGTGCTCGGCGCCGGCGCCGTGTCCGCGGCACCGTCGAGCGCGACCCCGCCCATGTCCCCCAGCGCCGCAGGCTCCGGCTCAGGATCCGTCGCCACAGGGCCCGAGGCGGGATCCAGCGCAGGCCCCGGTGTCGCCGCCGCCAAGGCGAGCTCGCCGCGGCGCTACATCGTGACGCTGCGAGACCCAGCCGCAGCCTCGTACGCCGGCGGCGTGGCCGGCAAGGCGCGGACGGCTCCCCGCCAGGGCGAAGGGCTGCGGGCCGACTCCGCCCCGGTCAAGGCCTACCGCGAGTACCTCCGCACGCAGCAGAACACCACCGCCGCGACCGTCGGCAGCCGCGTCATCTCGTCGTACTCGGCGGCTCTGAACGGCTTCACCACCAAGCTGTCCGCCGTACAGGCCGAGCAGTTGCGCACCGATCCGTCGGTGCTGTCGGTCGTCGAGGACGTACTGCGCAAGCCGCTCGCCGTCTCGTCCACCGACTACCTCGGGCTGAGCGGCGACAACGGTGTCTGGGCAACCAACGGCGGCGTCGGCAAGGCCGGCCAGGGCGTCGTGGTCGGCGTCGTCGACACCGGGATCGCGCCGGAGAACCCCGCGTTCGCCGGAGCCCCGCTCGGCACGGCCGCGGGCGCGGAGCCGTACCTGGACGGCAGCGCGATCAAGTACCGCAAGGCCGACGGCGGCACCTTCACCGGAGCCTGTACGACGGGCGCCCAGTTCACCGCCGCCGA
This sequence comes from Kribbella sp. cmx-5-2, assembly GCA_049998015.1. Taxonomy (GTDB): domain Bacteria; phylum Actinomycetota; class Actinomycetes; order Propionibacteriales; family Kribbellaceae; genus Kribbella. Next base: position 1,204,378 of record JAEBEC010000002.1, on the reverse strand, counting down.
CTGCACGACCAAGCTGATCTCGGCCCGGTACTTCGTCGACAACTTCGGCACCGACCACATCGGCACCCCGGAGACCGGCGAGTACCTGTCCCCGCGTGACGGGAACGAGCACGGCTCGCACACCAGCAGCACCGCGGCCGGCGCGCACGACGTCGAGGCGGACCTCAGCGGCGTACCGGTGGGCAAGATCTCCGGCGTCTCCCCGGCCGCGAAGGTCGCGGCGTACAAGGCCTGCTGGAGCGGTCCGGCCGCCGGACCCGAGGACGACGGCTGCGCGACCGGCGACCTGCTCGCCGCGATCGACGCGGCGGTGGCCGACAACGTCGACGTGATCAACTACTCGATCGGGATGGCCTCGGGCGCCGAGAGCACGGACTCGATCGTCGACGAGGCGTTCCGTAACGCCGCTACAGCCGGCATCTTCGTCGCGGCGGCCGGCGGCAACGCGGGCCCGGGGAGCTCGACGGTCGACAACGCGTCGCCGTGGATCACGACGGCCGCGGCCAGCACGATCCCGAACCGGACCGCCACCGTGCGGCTCGGCGACGGCGCCGACCTGCTCGGGGCTTCGGTCTCGGTGCCGAGTGCTCCGGTCAGTGGGCCGCTGGTCGCCGCCTCCGCCGCCGGTACTTCGGCCTTGTGTGGTCCGAACACCCTCGATCCCGCGAAGGTCACCGGGAAGATCCTTGTCTGCGAGCGCGGCACCGTCGATCGGCTGGCCAAGTCCGCCGAGGTCAAGCGCGCCGGCGGGATCGGCGTGATCCTGGTCAACCCGACGCCGGACTCGCTCGATCTGGACGCGCACAGCCTGCCGACCGTCGCGATCGACGCCGACCGGTACGACGTACTGACGGCGTACGCCGTCAGCGACGGAGCGTCCGCGACGCTGGTCGACGGGAACCCGTCGAACCTGCCCGAGCCGGCTGTGCCGCAGATCGCCGGGTTCTCCTCGCGGGGTCCGGTGACCGCTGACGGCGGCGACCTGATCAAGCCGGACCTGGCCGCGCCGGGCGTCGGGATCCTTGCTGCCGCGGCCAATGCGGCCGGCGCGCGGCCGTCGTACGCGTTCCTCTCGGGGACGTCGATGGCCTCGCCGCACGTGGCCGGGCTGGCCGCGCTCTACCTCGGGCTGCACCCTGCGGCGACGCCGGCCGAGATCAAGTCGGCGCTGATGACGACGACCCGGCCGACGGTCGGCGAGTCCGTCGGCGATGTGTTTGCCGAGGGCAACGGGCAGGTCGATCCGACGCGGTACCTGAGCCCGGGACTCCTTTATCTGAACGGTCCTGAAGACTGGACCGGGTACCTCGCTGCGATCCACGGCGATGCGTCGGCGCCGGATCCGTCCGACCTGAACCTGGCGTCGATCGGCGTCGGCTCGCTGGCCGGGCGGCAGACCGTGACCCGCACGGTGACCTCGACCGGCGCCGGGACGTTCACGGCTGACCCGGTCTCGATTCCCGGCGTACAGACCGTGGTCGAGCCGTCGACGCTGAGCTTCACGGCGGCCGGTCAGACCAAGAGCTTCCAGGTGACCTTCACGCGGACCACCGCGCCGCTCGACGCGTACGCGACCGGTCAGCTGGTCTGGCGCAGTGGCGAGCAGACTGTGCGCAGTGCGCTCGCCGTACGGCCTGTTGCGCTGGTGACTCCGGCTGAGGTGTCGGCCACTGGCAGCACCGGCCGTACGACGCTGACCGTGGCCGGTGGCGACGCGCTGGACGTGCCGCTCGCTGTGACCGGACTCAGCCGCGGACAACGGCAGGACGGCTCCGGTACTGCTGGTGGGGCGACGCAGAGCCAGGTGGTGGAGGTGCCGGCCGGTACGCCGCACGCCAGGTTCGTGCTGGCCACTGGGACTGCCGGCGCGGACCTGGACCTGTCGGTCTACCGGATCAACGACTACGGGGACCGGCTGTTGGTCGCGCGGGCGGCTACGCCGTCGGCCGGTGAGCAGATCGATCTGGACGAGCCGCAGGCCGGGCTGTACCAGGTTGAGGTGAGCTTCTACGCCGGGACCGGAGCACTCGGGTACAGCCTGACCAGCTACGTGCTGGGGTCTTCTGAAGGGGCCTTCGCGGCTTCGCCGACGACGGTCTCGCTGAGCATCGGCAGCAAGACGCCAGTCGAGCTGTCATGGAGAGGGCTGCGGCCGGGCGGGCAGTACCTGGGCCGGGTGAGCTACGGCGACACCGGGCTCACGTCGTACGTGGTGATCACCAGTGATCCCCGGACCGGCCCGCCGGTGGGTGATCCGGGGGCACGGCCGCAGGTGACGGTCAAGCCGGACTATGCGCTGGCTGGGCGGCAGGTGGCTGTTGTCGGGAGCGGTCTGGTGCTGGCTGTTGGCTACCAGGTCCGGCTGAAGGGGTCCACGCAGGTGCTCGCGAGTGGACTCGTCAGCGACGACGGACGCGTGGGGCTGCTGGTCACGCTGCCTGCTGGGCTCAAGGCTGGTCAGCAGTCTGTTGAGCTGCGGTACGCCGGGAAGACGGTGGCTGACGCTTTCACGGTCACGCCGGTGGTGCTGCGCGGGCTGTCGGGTGACGACCGGCAGGCGTTCGACGGGAACCCGTTTGTCGCGCTGGTGGGTCTGGTGAGCGGCAAGGGCTCGGTGCGGGTCACGATCAAGGGGCGCACGAGCGTGTACCTCGACCAGACGATGCCGGTCGACAGCGGGACGCTGCAGGCCATCGACTGGGCGTCTGCGCGGGTGGAGACCCGGGCGGAGAAGCTCACCGCGACTCTGACCGTGCAGCTCGACCACGGGAAGGCCGGGCAGAGCAAGACGGTCAGCTGGACGCCAGTGGCTGGTACGGCGAGCTCTGCCTCGATCGTCAAGGCGGGCCAGCAGGCTCAGGTGACGTACGTGAATCACAACGAGCGCGTGGTCTTCCCGACCCTGCGCTACAAGCTGACCAGCGGCGACGTCGTCTTCGCGACACTGCAGGCCGACCCGGACGCCACCCTGTCCCGCTCGTACGACATCACCGGCGTCGACCGACTCGACCTGGTGCTCGACGGCGCCGCTGTCGCGACGTACCGGAACCTGGACAAGAGCCGGCTCAGCGGGCGTCCCGTGATGGCTGAGCCCTTCTGGGCAACGTTCCACCGCGGCACCGGCCAGCAACTGCAGCTGACGCTCACCAACCGCCCAGCAGGCTACAGCGGGCTCTTCTCGCTCCTGCTGGGTCAGGGCACCGACACCTACACCGGCCCCAAGGAGCTGTACGCCGAGGACATCCCCGTCGAGTACAGCCCCGAGGAGAAGGCGCCTGTCTCACGCACGCTGAACGTCCCCGCCGGCCGTCCCCTGTGGGCCACGGCGTTCTACGAGGTGGTCCGGCCGGACATCCAGTACCTCGCCGTACGGACGATGCTCGCCACCCCACTCACCCAGTCCGACCTGGCATCGGTCCACGGCGGCACAACCTTCACCGTCGACGCGGCCCCTTCCCCGGCCCGCACCGCCACCACGGTGTCGGTCACCGCCGCCGGCCTGTCCCCCAACGAACCGTGGACCATCTGGCTGGGCCTCCTCCCGGTAGCCCACGGCCGAGCGTCCGCTGACGGCTGGGTGCACGCCTTCGTCCAGATCCCCGTACTCCACGCCGGCACGACGTCCGTCCACGTCACCGGCAAATCCCTGACCAGATCAGGCGAGGCGGTGATCCAGACCCCGCGATAGCCCTCGGCTCTGTCCCTACAGTGCCCCGGAGAGCCTCACCTCTCCGGGGCACTGTGCTGTCGCCGGTGAAGAAAGCAGCACTGGCTGCAACCAACTTGCCCCCGCCAGGAGTCGTCTGACCGTGAACACCGAACAGGGGTGGGTGTGAATGGCACAGAACGAGAGCCTGCGTGACCTGTACGACGGCTGCTACCGGCGGCTGGTCGCACAGCTGTACGCGATCTGCGGGGACCTCAGTGAGGCCGAGGACGCGGTCCAGGAGGCCTTTGTCCGGGCGGTGGAGAAGCCGCGCCGGTTCGCCGCCGTGGACAATCCGGAAGCGTGGCTGCGAGTGGTCGCCGTCAACGTCGTGCGCCGCCGCTTCCGCCGGATGAGCCGCTACCGCGGGTTGCTGGCCAGGGCCGCCGCCTCGACGCCGGCCACCGACGTACCGGGACTTTCGCCTGACTACGTCCAACTGGTCGACGCGCTGCGGCAACTGCCGCTGGAGCAGCGCGAGGCGATCACGCTGCACCACATCGTCGACCTGCCGGTGCGGGAGGTCGCGCTCCAGCTCGGCGTACCGGAAGGCACGGTCAAAGCCCGTCTGGCGCGGGGCCGAGCCCGGCTCGCGCCACTCGTCCAGGAGTTCGCGGACGACATCGAGGAGGTCGGTCATGTCTGAGCTGAAGGAAATGTCCTGGTCCGTCCAGGAAGCTGTCCGGCCGATCCCGTTCGAGGAGCTCGAGCGTCGCGGCGTACGACGTCGCCGTCGCCGGCAGGCGCTGACCGGCGTCGGCGTCGCGGGCGTCGTGGCAGCCGTGATCCTCTCGCTCGTCCTGCCGCTCGGCGGCCGGAACACCACGGAGCCGGTCGCCCCGGTGCCGGACTCCCCAGGAAAGACCGACGCGGCTCCAGGAGCGGATCAGGATGCCGACGCCCTGATCCAGGGCAGGAACGCCACGCTCGAGAGCGTCACCATGGTCACCGCCGGCCATTGGGCGTCGGCCTGGAAGGACTGCACTGGCGGCCCCTGCCGGTACGGCGCCCGGATCGAACGAGACGGGCGCTCGGCGACGACCCCGATCCGGCCGTCCAGGTTCACCACCCTGCAGGTCGGGGACGAGGCCATCGCCGTTGCCGGGCCGTCGGGCGCGACCTTCACCGCCGCGGATCCGAGCTGGCCCCGAACCGTCCTGTTCCGGCTCTCGGGCCAGGAACAGCTGCGAACCGTTCTGCGGTACGCGGAGCCGACCAGCACCTTCACCGCCGGCGAGATCCTCACCGATCGGCTCGGCCCGGCCGGCCAACTGCTCGTCCTCAACCTGGCCGACTCGACTCTCCGCCGGCTCGACGTCGACGGCCAGGTCGATCCCCGCTCACCGGTCCGGGACGCCACCGGGCGCTGGTGGGTCGTCACCGGCGATTCGATCAGCGGCTCGCGTAGCGAGATCGCCTGGACCGACGACGGCGGCGCGACCTGGCGCCGGACCACACTCGACCCCGCCAACCCGGCCGCGACGATCGCGGTCAGCCCCAACGGCCGGACGCTCGTCGCGACCTCCTGGATGGACGGCGCCACGCTGGAGGCGATCGGCGTGGTGCGGATGTCGACCGATCGCGGCGCCACCTGGGCGTCGGTCCAGAGCAAGCCCTGGGCCCGCGGCGGTGGTCCGGTTGCGTTCGACGACGGCACGGCGCTGATGCTGGGGATCGCCCAGAACAGCCTGAAGCCCGCGGCGTACGGGCTCGCCGATGGGCGGGCGGTACGGACGAACGGCGTACCCGACGGTCTCGACGACCTGAGCGGGGACCAGGCGCTGCTGTTCGGCCCTCAGCTCGGCACCCCCTCGACCAAGGTGCTGATCAGCACCGATCAGGGCACCACCTGGCGACCGTTCGAACCGCGGTAGCCCTGCTCACGGGTGCATGCGGGCGCCCTTCAGTACCTTGTCGACCGCGTTCTTCGGGCCGTGCAGGGCGATGCCGACCAGGTCGAGCTCGCTCTGCCGGACGGCCTTCACGGCGGCTCGGTTGTCGCGGTCGTTGCCTGTGGCAAATAAGTCCGCGGTGAAGACCGCGTGCTGCAGGTCGCGCCCGAGGACCCGGCTGTGCGAGATCGCCATCTGTTCCTTGGAACCCTCGAACACGAGGACCGGCTGGCGGAACATCGGCAGGTACTGCGTCCCGTCGGCGTCCTCGTACGGCAGGCCCAGCAATTCCGGCTGAGCCGTGGCCAACCCGGACACCAGGAACGCCGTGACGTTCAAGCGTTGCCAGGTCGCCAGGTCGTCGCGCAGGAGGACGGCGATCTTGGTGTCGAATCTGATCTGTTCTTCATCCACAGGCTCAAATCTGCCGTCCCGGACGCCGTCCTGGCTTGTACGTTCTTAGCAATAGGGCGGATTGCTGGTGACCGCGGTCGCGACGCGGAGGTACAGGTTGAAGAGGCGGTAGAGGTGGAGCATGTCGCCGTGGGTGGTGATGGTTCGGTCGTCGGTTTTCTCGAGGCCGGGGATGGCGAGGAGGTGGGAGGCGACGGAGGCGGACTGCCAGCGGACGGTCAGTTGGTGGGTGGTCTTGGAGGGAGCCGGCGAACTAGCGGCTGGAGCGGCGGGGTCGGGCCTCGTCGGGAGGGTGGTGAGGGCTCTGTGGACGGTGTGTTCGATGCCTGCTCGGGACTCGGCGACCGGGACGAGTTGGGCGGCGAAGCGGTCCTTGGCTTGTTTAACGGGGTAGGCGTGGATCTGGGGGTCCCAGGTGGTGGCTTCGGTGCAGGCGGTGTTGTCGCCGGTGAGTGCGGCTACGGGGACGCCGTACGCCGCGGCCGCCGCGTGGAGGAGGCCGATTTCGCCGGTGGGCTTGGTGTCGAGCCAGATGTCCTCGATCTCGTGGCCCATGAAGCTGTGGCTGAGGACGCCGAGGGTGCCGGCTCTCGAGTGGAAGCCGACGCAGACGACCGCGTCGAAGTCGGCGGTCAGGCCTTCGATCATGCCCATCGGCTTGGGGCGGCCCTTGATCAGGAGGGCTCGCGGGTCGAGCAGGTCGGGCAGGAGATTGCGCATCGGGCCGTGGGCGTCGTTCACGAGGACGTACGTCGCGCCGGCGGCGTACGCGCCGCGGACAGCGGCGTTGACGTCCTCGGTCATCAGCCCGCGGCCGCGTTCGTAGTCGCGGCCGGGCGGCTGGACGTCCTCCGCGTCGACCAGGCCGGTGATGCCTTCCATGTCCGCGCTGATGTAGACCTTCAACCCGTTACCCGCCCTCGTCACCGTCGATGCGCCCTGAGGCCCTGCGCCCGCCCTCTTCGTCACTGTCGACTGGCAAGCGTAGTGTTCTGAAGGGTGAGCGCGAGTGCGCAGGTACGGGCTTGGCGACCCGAACTGAACGGTGTCGTCGAGGTGCTGCACGCCTACTTCCCGTCGCACGCGTACCCGAGTCACACCCACGACGCCTGGACCATCCTGCTCGTCGACGAGGGCGTCGTCCGGTACGACCTGGACCACCGCGAGCACGACCTGAGCCGCGCGCAGGTGTCGATCCTGCCGCCCAACGTGCCGCACGACGGCCGCTCGGTCCGGCCGGAGGGGTTCCGCAAGCGGGTCCTCTACCTGGAGCCCGACCGGCTCGGCACCGACCTGACCGGGGCTGCGGTCGACCGGCCCGAGTTGCTCGACCCGCTGCTCCGGCAGCGCATCGAGCAGCTGCACGGCGTACTGGCTCTCGGTCAGGAGACGCTGGAGGCGGAGAGCCGCCTCACGCTGATCGAGGAGCGCCTGCGGCAGCACCTCAGGCGCCAGGTCATCGCACCTCCCGACCGGCGGGACGCAGGAGTCGCCAGCCGGCTACGCGAGGTGCTCGACGCGCACCTGCCCGGCGGGATCACGCTGGACGAGGCGTCGGCGCTGGTGCACGCGCACCCGGCGCATCTGGTGCGCGCGTTCAGCCGGGAGTTCGGCATGCCGCCTCACCGGTACCTGACCGGCCGCCGCGTCGACCTAGCCCGCCGCTACCTGCTGGAGGGCCGCCCGGCCGCCGAGGTCGCGACGCTGGCCGGCTTCTACGACCAGTCCCACCTGACCCGGCACTTCCGCCGCATGCTCGGCGTGACTCCGACCAGCTTCGCCAAGCCGTGACAGCTATACGGCGTACGCGAGCTACAGCGCGTCGACCTTCGCGGAGGGCGCGGTCTTCGACGCCTTGTACGCCTTCACGCCCCACGTACCCAGCAGCCCGGCGATCCCGAGGTTGACCACGATCAGCACCGTGTGCGCGACGTAGTACCCGGTCGGGCGGTCCTCCGTGGCGGCCAGGTTCTTGATGAACGTCACGTACGTGACGACGTTCCAGACCGCGATCGCGAGCAGCACCAGGGCATGTTTACGTTCCAGTTTCACCCTGCCAGTGTGCACGTAGGGGGCGGCCGCGCCTCACTCGGCCGCCCCACAGAGGGGCGAGCTCTCTACGTGAGAACGACCCTGCTCGACGGCCGCGCCGACTAGCAAGCGAAAGAAGCTACTGGCGGGTCACATCAAGGGTTTACCTGTGCCCGAGCCCCGGCTGCCCTCTCGTGGAGAGGCGGGCTCAGGCCGGAGAGCCTCAGGCAGCCGCACGCTCGCCCCGAGCCCGCCGCCGCTCCGCCACGCTCAGACTCGGAACGTAAGCGACGTCATTCGGCCCGGCATCGGTCCCCGGCGGCGCGATCTCGTCGATCCGGTCCAGGACGTCGTCATCCAGCGTGACCTCCGCCCCCGCGAGCAGGTCGTCGAGCTGCTCCCCGGTCCGCGGCCCGATGATCGCCGACGTCACCCCCGGGTGGGCGATCGCGAACGCCATCGCGAGATGCGTCATCGACAACCCAGCCTGCGAAGCGAGCGGAACGAGCTGCTCGACCACGTCGAGCTTCCCCTGGTCGGTGAAGTGCTGCGGCATCGCACCGGCCCGCTGCGTCCCGGCCGGCTGCCCGCTCCGGACCCGGCCCGTGAGGAGCCCCTGGCCGAGCGGACTCCAGACCAGCGCCCCCATCCCGTACCGCTGAACGACGGGCAGGATCTCGCGCTCGATCCCGCGGTTGATGATCGAGTACGGCGGCTGCTCGGTGCGGTAGCGCTCCAGACCGCGCCGCTCGGCGATCCACTGCGCCTCGACGAGGTCCGAGGCCGGAAAGCTCGAGGTCCCGATCGCGCGGACCTTGCCGCTGTGGACCAGGTCGGACAGCGCCGACAGGGTCTCCTCCTGATCGACCGACGGATCAGGGCGGTGCACCTGGTAGAGGTCGAGGTGGTCGGTCTGCAGCCGGCGCAGGGAGTCCTCGACCGCGGTGACGATCCAGCGCCGCGAGTTGCCGCCACGGTTCGGGCCGGCGCCCATCGGGTAGTGCAGCTTGCTCGCCAGTACGACGTCGTCGCGCCGTCCCTGGAGCGCCTTGCCGACGATCACCTCGGACTCGCCGCCCGAGTACACGTCGGCGGTGTCGACGAAGTTGATCCCGGCCTCGAGCGCCCGGTGGATGATCCGGACCGAGTCGTCGTGGTCGGTGTTGCCCATGGCCCCGAAATTCATCGCGCCCAGGCAGTAGGCGCTGACCTCGATCCCGGTCCGTCCCAGCGTGCGGTACTTCATGTGTCTCCTTCAGAGGCTTGTCACTGACCTCCAGGAAAACAAGCGCGCGATCACCGAACCAGCAAGATCCTCTCGCCTCCTTGCACGATCCTCCCGAGCACGACCTTCACGGCAGCACGGCGTCCGCAATCTCCGAGCGTTCCCGCATCCGAGCCGCATCGACACTCGGCGGCGCACCGAACTGCCGCCGGTACTCCCGGCTGAACTGCGACGCACTGTCGTACCCGACCTGATGGCCGACGCCGGTGACGTCGTTCGGGCGATTCACCAGCAACAACCGCGCCGCCTGGAGCCGGACCTGCTGACGGAACTGGATCGGGCTCATCCCCGTCACCACCTGGAAGTTCCGGTGGAAGGCAGAGGCGCTCATCCCCGACCGGCCCGCGACCTCCTCGACCCGGAACGGCTCGGCGTAGTGGTCCCGGATCCAGCGCACCGCCCGCGTGACATGCGTCAGGTTGCTGTCGGCGAGACCGAGCTGGCGGACGGCCTCACCCTGCTCGCCGGTCATCAGCAACCACAGGATCTCGCGTTTGATCAGCGGGGCCAGCGTCCTGCGGTCCCGCGGCCGGTCGAGCAGACGCAGTAGCCGTACGACGGCGTCGAGCAACTCGGCCGGTGCGTCACTGACCGCGAGCCCCGGCCGCGCGGCTCCCGACGTCTCGGGCAGGTCCGCCGGACCGGCCTGCAGCAGCAGGTCCGCGATGACGGCGGGCTCGAGCGTCATCCCGAACGCCAGCGCGGGACCAGCCGGCGTGGCCTCGACGAAGTGCCCGGTCACCGGGAGGTCGAGCGAAGCGACCAGGTACTGGCCGGTGCCGTACTCGTAGAGGTCTTCCCCGAGCGCGAGCCGCTTGGTGCCCTGAGCAACGATCGCCAGGACCGTGCCGGTCGTGCCGGAGTCCGGCGCCACCTCACGGTCGGCCTTACACAGCCGGACGCCGTCGACGGCCGTCGTCAGGTCAGGTCGCGCATGCCGTTGCACCAGGTCCCGAAACTCCTCCACAGGACCATTGCAGCACGCAACCGTTCAGGAGTTGGGGCCCCGGTCCACCGTCCGCAGCAGCTGGGTCCGGTTGGCGACGCCGAAGCGCCGGTACAGCCGGGTGAGCTGCGACTCGACGGCCTTCACGCTCAGGTACAGCGCGGCCGCGATCTCACGGTTCGTGGATCCGTCGCGGACCATCGCGACGATCTGCAGCTCGTTGTCGGTCAGCTCGGACGGCTGCCGACTACGACTCGGTACGTCGAGCCGCGCGAGCTCCGTCTCCGCGACCTCCCGCCAGGCGGGTGCGCCGTACTGCTCGAACTGCTCGATCGCGTCCAGGAACGCCGTACGGGCGACCGACCGCCGGCGCGCCTGCCGCGCGACCCGGCCGCGGGTCAGCTCGCAGCGCGCGAGGTCGAGCGGGTACACGTGGTCCCCCGCGGTCGCGATCGTCTTCTCCAGCAGGTCGAGCGCCGCCGCCGGGTCGCCCTGCTTGGCGATCAGCAGCGCCTCGGACCGCGCGAGCCCGACCCGGACCACCTCGCGATCAAGCGTGTCGGCCCGCTCGCGGATCTCGGCGATCAGCGCCGCCGCGTCGTCCAGCCGGCCGGAGGCGACCAGCGCCTCGGCGTAGTCCGCGTGCCACGGGATCACGGCCGGGTCGTACGGCATCGCCGCCTCCCCCGACTCCGCGATCGCGTCGAAGGCCTCGACCGCCCGCTGCGGATCACCGACCAGTACACCGACCAGCCCGACCGCCGACAGCGCCGGACCGGTCCACTCGTCGTTGCCGATCACGCGCACCGCTTCGAGCGACGCCTCGGCCATCTCGCGCGCCATCGTCGCCGTACCGCCGGCCCACTCGGCGCGGGCCGCGATCACCATGCCGACCTCGGGCTCGTCGCCCAGGTCCTGCATCAGCTGGAGGCACTCGTGCCCGGCGGCCAGCGCGTCGGCACCGCGGCCGCTGCGCTCGTAGATCGCGGTCGCCGAGATCAGGATCCCGGCCAGCCAGCGCACCGCGCCGCCGTCCCGGACCTCCTCGACGAGCGTGCTGATGCCCTCGATCGCCGCCGCGTTGTTGCCACGGAACAGCTCCCGCATCGCGGCCATCTGCCGCGCGTGCACGATGCTCTTGGTCAGCGGCAGCCCGATCGCGAGCTCACCGGCCTGACCGAGCAGCCGGTCCGACGTCTGGCCGCCACCGACCGCGATCTCAACCGGATGCGCCGCGCTCAACGCGTCGACCAGTGCCTCGGTGTCGCCGCTGCGACGAGCCAACTCCTCCGCGACCCGGGCGTCCTCGCGGGCGTCGTCGAGCCGGCGGTCGAAGTACGCGCTGTGGCTGCGCATGATCCGCACTCGCGCCTCGAGCCGATCGTTGCCCTCGGCAGCCTCGAAGGCCTCGGCGAGCAGCTCGATCCGGTGCTCCTGCTCCGGCCAGGCCGCGTCGACGAGCAGCAGCAGCGCCGGCACCTTGACCTCGGCAACAGTGGCGGACTGTACGGCGAGGCGAGCCATCTCCGCCGACTCCACCAAATGGCCAGCGGCCGCGGCGTCGTCAGCGGCCCGGGTCAGTCGCCTGGCGCGGTCGTCCGGCGCGTCAGCCGGTGTCCTGTCGGCAGCCAGGCGCCAGAGCGTCGCGGCGGCGCCCAGCGCGCCACGAGCGCCTGCCGTCGTACCGGCCTCTTCCAGTGCGGCTGCGAGGCCAGCGTCGGCTTCCTGGGTCGCCAGGGCCCGGTGGGTCGCGTTCTCGACCGGCTCCTCGACCACCGCGGCCAGCCGGGCGTGCGCCTGCCGCCGCGCGGCGGACGTCGCCTCGGCGTACACGAACTCGCGCAGCAGCGGGTGGTTGAACCGCAGCCGCTCCGACGACACGTCGATCAGCCCGAGCCCTTCCGCCTCGGCCAGCTCCACGTCGACCGAGCGGCCCAGCGAGGCGGCCAGCTGCGACGTGGTCGGGCGTGGCGAGGCGGAGGCGTGCAGGAGCAGTTCGTGCGTCGCCGGGCTGAGGTCGGCCAGGCGGTCCCCCAGCAGAGTCTTCAGCCGCGAAGAGACCGGGAGCGGGTCGTTCGGCGAGACGCCCTGCGGGTGCCGCAGTACCGCACGGCCCAGCTCGAGCGCCATGAACGGGTTGCCGTCGCTGGCCGTGTAGATGCGCCGGGCGGTCCGTACCGGGAGCGGACTGGAGAGCCGGTTGCGCAAGAGAGCCAGTACGTCGGGCTCGGCCAGCGGCGGCACCTCCAGCTGCAGCACCGGCTCCGGGCACGCCTCGGCCATCGCCGGGAGGTCACCGTCGGCCACCTGCTCGGTGGCCAGCATGTGCACGCCCTCGGTCAGCCGGCGGGCGCAGAAGGTCAGCACTTCGAGACTGGACGGGTCGACCCACTGAATGTCGTCCACGACGAGCAGCACCGGCCCGGACGCCGCCAGGCGCCGCAGTACGTGCAGTACGGCGAGGCGAACGGCCAACTCGTCCCGGACCGTGTCCGGCGCGCTGGCCTTGAGCAGTGCGACCTCCAGCGGCTGGCGCAGGTGGTCGGGCAGCACTTGCCAGGCCAGCTCGAGCTGGTTGGACAGGAGGTCCAGCAGCGTGACGTACGGCAGGCCGGCCTCGCTCTGGGACGGCGCGGCGCTCAGCACGCGCCAGCCGGAGCGGGCGCGGTCGGCGACGAGCGCACGGCCGAGGGCGGACTTGCCGATTCCGGTCGGGCCGTAGAGCAGCACGGAGCCACTGGTCTCGAGCTGCGTCCGCGCGCGCTCGACCAGTCCGGCGCGCCCGACCAGCTCGTCGTCAGTCATCGATCAACATTCTCCCCGAAGGATTACATTCGCGGACATCACAGTCGAGTGCCACTGGACACGGCGAGTGTCACACACGGATATCCGGACGCCACCCCCTCGTTACCCATCTGTTCATGGCGAGCCCGGTTCGGCGGTGCACAAACGTCCGGCGTGTCGCCCGCAAAGGCGCCGAATTTCCCGTCCAGACCTCCCCATATTGTCGGATCAGCCGAGGAAAGCCCGGAGCAGCGCGGCCGTGCCCGCGAGGTGTTCCCGCATCGCCGTCCGGGCCGCGGGCGCGTCGCCGGCCAGGATCGCGTCGACGACCTGCCGATGCTGCTCGTCGGAGTGCACGATGTTGCGTTCGAGCAGCGGGATCGCGTCGAGCAGGGCGTTCAGCCGCATCCGTACGTCGGCGACCGCGGTGGTCAGCGACGGCGATCCGCTGACCTCCGCGATCGCGAGGTGCAGCCGGGAGTCCATCCGCCGGTAGTCGGTCAGCTTCGCGGACGCGGTGTCGGTCAGGCAGCGGGTGAGGTGGTCGTGTTCCTCGGTGCTGAGAGCTCGGGACGCGGCCGCGTCAGCCGCACCCACTTCGAGCGCGGAGCGAAGGACCAGAGCATCTTCGAGTCCGTCGCCGAGTTCTCGGACCAACTTCTTCGCGCCGACCCGCTTCGGGCGGGGCAGCCGGGCGTTGACGAACGTTCCGCCGTACCGGCCGCGGCGCGACTCGACGTACCCGGCCTCGGTGAGAGCGCGGATCGCCTCCCGCAAGGTGACGCGGGAGACGTTGAGCCGCGCGGCGAGGTCGCGCTCGGACGGCAGGCGGTCGCCCGGGCCGACCACGCCGAGCTTGATCGACTGCAGCAGCCGCTCGACGGTCTCCTCGAACGGATTGCCCGCCCGCACCGGCCGGAACAGCGCCTCCCCAGCGCGCGCCTCCTCGACCACACCGCCACCTCTCCCCGTCAGTCCCCTCACCCTAATTCCCCCGCCACCTCGACTTTGTGCATCGACCAGCCGTCTCCACGGCTCCCGCATGACCGGCCCGTGCTCAAAGTCGACCCATCAAGCTCCGCCGGCCGACCTTGAGCACCACCCGCCCCTCCGACTTTGAGCACCGGCCATCCGTCTCCACAGCCCCCGCATGACCGGCCCGTGCTCAAAGTCGACCCTCAGAGCGGCGTGACGTACGCGCCGGAGATCCCGCCGTCGACCAGGAACGTGTTGGCGGTGATGAAGGACGAGTCGTCCGAGGCGAGGAACGCGACCGCGGCGGCGATCTCCTCGGGCTCACCGAAGCGGCCCATCGGGACGTGCACCAGCCGACGCTCCGCGCGCTCGGGATCGGCGGCGAACAGCTCCTGCAGCAGCGGCGTGTTCACCGGCCCGGGGCAGAGCGCGTTCACCCGAATCCCCTGGCGGGCGAACTCGACGCCCAGCTCGCGGCTCATCGCGAGGACGCCGCCCTTGGACGCCGAGTACGAGATCTGCGACGTCGCCGCACCCATCACCGCCACGAACGACGCGGTGTTGATGATCGATCCCTTGCCCTGGCGCTGCATGTACGGGATCGCCGCCTTGCAGCACAGGTAGACCGAGGTCAGGTTGACCTCCTGCACCTTGCGCCACGCCTCCAGCCCGGTGTCCAGGATCGAGGCGTCCTCGGGCGGCGAGATGCCCGCGTTGTTGAACGCGATGTCGACCGAGCCGTAGGTGTCGAAGGCCTGCTGGAACAGGTTGTCCACGCCCGTGCCGTCGGTCACGTCGGTCGGGACGAACAGTCCGCCGACCTCGTCGGCCGCGGTCTTGCCGGCCACCGGGTCGAGGTCGCCGATCACGACCTGCGCGCCCTCGGCCGCGAGCCGCCGTACGCTCGCCAGGCCGATGCCACTCGCGCCGCCGGTCACGACGGCGACCCGTCCTTCCAGGCGATGTGCTTTGACGTCGGTCATTCGGTCCTCCCGATCAATCTGCTGCGATGAAGATGTTCTTGGTCTCGGTGAACGCGGCCAGCGCGTCCGGACCGAGCTCGCGGCCGAGCCCGGACTGCTTGAAGCCGCCGAACGGCGTGGAGTAGCGCACCGACGAGTGCGAGTTGACCGACAGGTTGCCGGCCTCGATGCCGCGGCTGACCCGCAGCGCGCGCCCGACGTCCCGGGTCCAGATCGAGCCGGACAGCCCGTACGCCGAGTCGTTGGCGCGCCGGATCGCGTCGGCCTCGTCGTCGAACGGGACCACCACGACGACCGGGCCGAAGATCTCCTCGGTCAGCGCGGGCGCGTCGTCCGCGAGCCCGGTCAGGACGGTCGGCGGGAACCAGTACCCGGGCCCGTCCGGCGCCGTACCGCGAAAGGCAACCGACTCGGAGTCGACGTACGACGCCACCCGCTCGCGCTGCTGCGCCGAGATCAGCGGACCCATCTCGGTCGTCTCGCTGCCCGGATCACCGACGCGCACGCCCTTCACGGCCGGCTCGAGCAACTCCAGGAACCGGTCGTGCACCGACCGCTCGACCAGGATCCGCGACCGCGCGCAGCAGTCCTGCCCGGCGTTGTCGAACACGCCGTACGGCGCCTGCGCCGCGGCCTTCTCCAGATCGGCGTCGGCGAAGACCACGTTCGCGGACTTACCGCCGAGCTCCAGCGTCACCCGCTTCACCTGGTCCGCGCAGCCCGCCATCACCTGCTTGCCGACGCCGGTCGAGCCGGTGAACACGACCTTGCGCACCGCGGGGTGCGTGACGAACCTCTGCCCGACGACCTTGCCCGCGCCGGGCACGATCTCCAGCACACCAGGCGGGATCCCGGCCTCAAGCGCCAGTTCGCCGAGCCGCAGAGCGGTCAGCGGGGTGAGCTCGGCGGGCTTCAGTACGACGGTGTTGCCGGCCGCCAGCGCCGGCGCGAACCCCCAGCCGGCGATCGGCATCGGGAAGTTCCACGGCACGATCACGCCGACCACGCCGAGCGGCTCGGCCACGGTCAGGTCGATGCCTCCGGCGACGGGAATCTGCCGGCCGAACAGGCGCTCGGGCGCGGCCGCGTAGTAGTGCAGGACGTCGCGGACGTTGCCCGCCTCCCAGCGGGCGTTGCCGATCGTGTGGCCGGCGTTCTCGACCTCGAGCGCGGCCAGGTTCTCCAGGTCGGCGTCGACCGCGTCGGCGAACCGGCGCAGCAGCCGGCCGCGGTCCGCGGGGGCGACCGCGCGCCAGGTGGGGAACGCCTCGGCGGCGCGGTGGATGGCCGCGTCGGTCTGCTCCTCGGATGCGAGCTCGACCGTGCGGACCACCTTCTCGGTGGCCGGGTTGATCACGTCGTACGTCACCGGGTTCTTCTCCTCGTTGCTTCGGCGACCAGGGCGGCGAACAGCCGCAGGTCGTCGGGGTTCTCCTCGGGGTGCCACTGCACGCCGAGTGCGAAATCTTTGCCCGTCACCTCCGCCGCCTCGACCGTGCCGTCGCTCGCGCGGGCGGTCACGTGCAGGTCGTCGGCGACGACGTCGAGCGCCTGGTGGTGGTAGCAGTGCACGGTCGTGCGGTCGCCGAACAGCTCCGCCGTCAGCGAGCCGGGGTCGATCTTGACGTCGGTGCGGCCGAAGATCGCGGGCGACGGGCGGTGCTCGTCATGGCCGACGGCTTCGGGCAGGTGCTGCTGCAGAGTGCCGCCGAGCGTGACGTTGAGCATCTGCAGGCCGCGGCAGATCGCGAGCAGCGGAAGGTCCCTGTCGAGGGCGGCTTCGATGAGGATCTTCTCGTGGTCGTCGCGGCCCGGTCTGGTGTCGACGGTCTCCGAGTGCGGCACAGCGCCGTACGACGTGGGGTCGACGTCGCAACCGCCGGCGATCACGAGTCCGTCGAGGAGATCGAGGATCGACGGATCGGTGCCGACGGGTGGGAGGAGGATCGGCGTACCGCCGGCGGCAACAACGGCGTCGAGATAGACCCTGGGGAGAAGCGCGGCGTCACGCTCCCAAACACCCCAGATCGTTGGTTCGAGATAGGTGGTGATGCCGATCCGGGGCTTACAACCGTTCGAAGCCACGGACGCGCTCCCAGTCGGTGACGGCGGCGTCGTACGCGTCCAGCTCCACCCTGGCCGCGTTGAGGTAGTGGTCGACCATCTCGTCGCCGAACGCCTCGCGGGCCATCTTCGACCCGCCGAACAGCGCCGACGCCTCGCGCAGCGTGGTCGGGACGTGCGGCTTGTCGCTGGTGTAGGCGTTCCCGGCGAGCAGCGGCTCGAGTTCGAGCTCGTTCTCGATGCCGTGCAGGCCGGACGCGATCAGCGCGGCGACGGCCAGGTACGGGTTCACATCGCCGCCAGGTAAGCGGTTCTCGACCCGCAACGACTGGCCGTGCCCGACGACGCGGAGCGCGCAGGTGCGGTTGTCGAGGCCCCACGCGACCGCGGTCGGCGCGAAGCTGCCGGGCTGGAAACGCTTGTAGGAGTTGATGTTCGGGGCGAGCAGGTACGTGAGCTCGGGCAGGCAGGCGAGCTGGCCGGCGATGAACTGCTCCATCAGCACGCTGAACCCGTGCTCGCGATCGCCGGCCAGGACGGGATCCCCGTCGGCACCGCGGAAGCTCAGGTGGATGTGGCACGAGTTGCCCTCGCGCTCGTCGTACTTGGCCATGAACGTGAGGCTCTTGCCGTGCTTGACCGCGATCTCCTTCGCACCGGTCTTGTAGATCGAGTGGTTGTCGCAGGTCTTCAGCGCTTCGTCGTACCGGAACGCGATCTCCTGCTGGCCGAGGTTGCACTCGCCCTTGGCGGACTCGACGTACAGGCCGGCGCCCTCCATCGAGTTCCGGATGTCGCGCAGCAGCGGCTCGATCCGCGCGGTGCCGAGCAGCGAGTAGTCGACGTTGTACTGGTTGGCCGGGTCGAGATCCTTGTAGGTCTTGGACCAGGCCTGCTCGAAGGTGTCGTTGAACACGATGAACTCGAGCTCGGTGCCGACGTACGCCGTGAGGCCGCGCTCCGCGAGCCGGTCGAGCTGCGCCTTGAGGATCTGCCGCGGGCTGGCCGGCATCGGCTTGCCGTCGAGCCACTGGACGTCGCACAGCACCAGCGCGGTCCCCTCGAGCCAGGGCAGGACGCGCAGCGTGTCGAGGTCGGGGGCCATCAGCAGGTCGCCGTACCCGGACTCCCAGGAGGACATCTCGTAGCCGTCGACCGTGTTCATGTCGACGTCGACGGCGAGCAGGTAGTTGCAGCCCTCGGTGCCGTGCTGCAGCACCTCCTCGAGGAAGTAGCGCGCGCCGCAGCGTTTGCCCTGCAGCCGGCCCTGCATGTCGGTGATCGCGACCAGCACGGTGTCGATCGTGCCTTCCGCGACCAGGTCCCGCAGTTGCTGCACGGTCAGCTTGCCGGTGCTCGGTGCCACGGTCTCTCCCGGAGTTCTATTGGTCTGCGGTCAGTCCATTGACGCAAGGCTCCGGCGCGATGTCAATGTGCTCGTTCCCTTGACAGCGGCGCGCGGCACGAGGACCCTCGTGGCCATTCCTAGTGGTATGCCCGTAGACCATTGGAGCCACGATGAGCCGGAAGACCTCGCGCGTCGACTACCAGCAGGTGGGCAAGGAGTACCTGGAGCAACGCCAGCTGCGCCGGGGCGCGGCCGGTTGGGTGCTGCTGGCCGGGCTGGGGGTCGCCTACGTCATCTCCGGCGACTTCGCCGGCTGGAACTTCGGCCTGGCCGAGGGCGGCTGGGGCGGGCTGCTGATCGCGACCGTGCTGATGGCCACGATGTACACCTGCATGGTGTTCGGGCTGGCCGAGCTCGCGTCGGCGATCCCGGTCGCGGGCGCCGGGTACGGCTTCGCCCGGCGAGCACTCGGGCCGTTGGGCGGATTCGCCACGGGGACAGCGATCCTGATCGAGTACGCGATCGCGCCGGCCGCGATCGCGACGTTCATCGGCGGGTACATCGAGGCGCTCGGGCTCTTCGGGCTCACGTCGAGCTGGCCGGTCTACCTGGGCTGCTACGTGATCTTCATCGGCATCCACCTGTACGGCGTGGGCGAGGCGCTGCGGCTCACGCTCGGCATCACCGTGGTCGCTGTGGTCGCGCTGGTGGTGTTCGTGGTCGCGATGGTGCCGCAGTTCGACGCCGACAAGCTGTTCGACATCGTGCCGAACGACGCTGCCGGGGCGAGTGAGTTCATCCCGTTCGGGTACGCCGGGGTGCTGGCCGCGCTGGTCTACGGGATCTGGTTCTTCCTGGCGGTGGAGGGTGTACCGCTGGCTGCTGAGGAAGCGCGCGACCCCGTCCGCGACATGCCGCGCGGAATCATCACCGCGATGGGCATCCTGCTGGTCTTCGCCGCCCTGATGCTCGTCTTCACCGCCGGCGGCGCCGGCTCGTCGGTCGTCGCCGACTCGGACAATCCTCTGCCGTTGGCTCTGCGCACCGCATTGGGTGGAGACCCGTGGGTCGCCGATTTCGTCAACTACGTAGGCCTAGCCGGCCTGGTCGCCAGCTTCTTCTCCATCGTCTACGCCTACTCCCGCCAACTCTTCGCCCTCTCCCGCGCCGGCTACCTCCCGCGCTTCCTCTCCGTCACCGGCAAGCGCAAGACGCCGTACCTGGCTCTGCTGGTCCCCGGCGCCATCGGCTTCCTGCTCGCCGCCATCACCCAGGACGGCGCCCTCCTGATCAACATCGCGGCCTTCGGCGCCACGGTCTCGTACGTCCTGATGACCCTGTCCCACATCGTCCTCCGCGTCCGCGAGCCCAACCTCCCCCGCCCGTACCGCACCCCCGGCGGCACCATCACCACCGGCATCGCCCTCGTCCTCGCGGTCATCGCGGTAGTCGCCACCTTCTTCGTCGACAAGCTGGCCGCCGGCATCACCGCGGCCCTGTTCGTCGTAGCCCTCGCCTACTTCTGGTTCTACAGCCGCCACCACCTGGTCGCCTCAGCCCCCGAAGAAGAATTCGCCGCCATCCACCAGGCGGAGTCGGAACTCTCCTAGCCGAGCCGCCTGATGAGCATGCCGCCGGCCGGGAGCCAACCTCCCGGCACCGAATCCGCAGAGCCGGCGGTCGTGCCGCCGGCGGTCAGAGCGACGCTGCTCGCCACCGAACACTGGAGCCTGCTCGGGACCCGCGGCACAATCTGGTCGGAAGTGATGAGCCGGATCTCCATCCACCTCACGATCGCCTCGGCGTCGCTCGTCGTCATTGCCCTGGTGACGCAGTCGTCCGGGTTCGGCACCCCCTTCAAGATCCTCTCGATCGGTCTCAGCTCGGCGGTGCTGCTGCTCGGGACGCTGACCGCCGTCCGGGTCCACAACGCGAGCGCGGACGACGTCGCGCTCGTCACCGGGATGAACCGGCTGCGGGCTGCCTACGTCGCGCTGGACCCGACGCTGGCCGACTACTTCGTCACGTCGTGGCACGACGACCGCGCCGGGGTGCTGAGGACTTACACGATGGGAACCCGCCCGGCCGCCAGCCACGTCCTCGGCAGCACGACGATCTTCGTGACCATCGTCAACACGCTCGTCGCCGGCACGCTCGGATCCCTGATCGCGAACGCCGCCGGAGCCCCACCGGCCGCGATCGCCGTCATCGGCACGATCACCGCCCTGGCGTACCTGGCGGCCACGATCGCAGCCGCCCGCCGGATCTTCGCCAGACCCCCGCTCGACGCCCACTTCCCGTCCAGCGAAGCCGGACCGAAGACCTCAGCCGACGGCTTGCCGCAGGTCGGCGTGGACCTCGGCCACTGACCGCGCTCCGAACTCTCTCTTTGTTGTTGTCCTTGGTTGTTGGTTCTTGTTCGTGTCTCATGATCTCTCTTCTTCTGCGTCTGTGGTGGGCTTTCCCTTGTTCGCGGCGCAGTACTGCCGTGGCACTGGTGGGTCTTGGGGAACGGCGGGATGGTGCTGAAAATCGGGTGATTCGGCCGCACCGCCCAAGTGGCCCGATCTGGAGGAGCGCTTCATGCGATCTTTCGTCAACCGTCCCCGCGCGTTCGCCGTCCTGCTGGCTGGTACGGCGCTCGCGTTCAGTCCGCTCGGTGGTCAGGCCGAGGCCAAGTTGCCGGCCGACGTGGCCGGTACGCCGTGCTACAGCCCGGCCGAGTCCACGTCGGCTCGGGGTGGTCAGGAGGCTGACCACCGGGAGCTGAGTGCGGCCGAGCAGAAGTCGATCGAGGCCCGGACCGCCGAGCTGGTCGCGGCCAAGCGGGCCCGCGGGCTCGCGCCGGCGCCCGGGAAGCTGGCCGCGGCGAACGTACCGGTGTACATCCACGTCATGCGCAGCAGCACCGGCGCCGGTGACGTCACCGCGAGTCAGATCACCCAGCAGATCGCGGAGCTGAACCAGAACTTCGCCGGCGGCGAGTCCAGCGCCGCGGCGAACACCGGGTTCACGTTCTCGCTGGCCGGGACCTACCGGTACAACAACAACACCTGGCACCGCGACGGCCAGTCCACGACGTACCGCGCGCAGACCCGCAAGGGCGGCAAGAACGCGCTCAACATCTGGCTGGTCAACTTCAGCTACCTCGGCATCGCGACCTTCCCGTGGGACTACGCCAGCAACCCGTCGATCGACGGCATCCGCGTGCAGTACAGCTCGCTGCCCGGCGGCTCGTCGACGAACTTCAACCTCGGCAAGACCGCGACGCACGAGGCGGGGCACTGGTTCGGGCTCTACCACACGTTCCAGGGCGGCTGTACGTCGACGAACGACTCGGTGAGCGACACGCCCGCCCAGGGCAGCGCGAGCAGCGGCTGCCCGACCGGCCGGAACTCGTGCTCGCTGCCCGGCGTGGACCCGATCCACAACTACATGGACTACTCCTACGACTCCTGCTACAACCAGTTCACGCCGGGGCAGAGCACCCGGATCAGCAACATGTGGACGGCGTACCGCGCCTGATGCCCGTGGCTGCGGACTTCTTCGCCGTACAACCCTTTGCCGGTGCCGTCGCGTCAGGGCGGGCAACAGACCATCGAGCGAAGGAGCACCAGCGTGAAGAAGTCCGCAGTTCTCGTCTCCGTCCTGGCCGCGACCGCCGTCGCCGCCGTACCGGTTGCCGCGTACGCCGGGCCGGCGGCGGGGGTCACCCAGCCGTACAGCCACCTCGTGACGGGGAAGACGTGGAGCACCGGCGGCGCGTACGTCGCGAAGGGTGGCGAGATCAAGCTCACGCTGAAGACGCTGCCCAAGGCCACCGACGTCCTCGTCGAGGAGTGCGACGAGGGCGGCGACCTGGGCGAGGTCGAGACCTTCACCAAGAGCGCGTCCACCCACGTCCTGGCGACGGACGTGGCGAAGGGCACCTGTTTCCTGGTCATCTTCAAGCCGCACACCGGCGCCGGGGACTACCGGGTCTTCGGGACGCTCGCCTACTGAACGACGGCGCACGCGGCGGTTGGTATGCCAACCGCCGCGTGACTGATGGCCTCGAGGTTGTCTAGAGTGCCGCCGATGCGTGTGCTCCTGACGGCGTGCGCGACCACCGTGATGCTGGTGGCCGGCCCGCTCACAGCGACCGCCGCCGCCCAGGGCTCGCGGAGCCCGGTCGGTGGCGTCCAGCTGACCTCGGAGTCGCGGGTCGTCGCCGCCGGGGCGACGCCGCCGGCGGTGCAGGCCGGGTCGTTCGTCGTCGCGGACCTCGACACGGGGACGGTGCTGGCGGCCAAGGCGCCGCACGCCAAGTTGCGGCCGGCGAGCACGTTGAAGACGCTGACGGCGCTGGTGCTGCTGCCGCGGCTGAACAAGGCGGACGTCGTGGTCGGGTCGGACGGCGACGCGGGGATCGAGGGCAGCAAGGTCGGGGTGTACCCGGGGCTGCGGTACTCGGTGGACCTGCTGTTCCAGGGGATGTTCCTGGCGTCCGGGAACGACGCCGTGCACGCGCTGGCGCAGCACGACCAGGGCGGGATCGCGGCGACCATCGACCGGATGAACAAGAAGGCCACGGAGATCGGTGCGCTCGACACGCATGTGACGGACCCGACGGGGCTGGATGCGGACGGGCAGGTCTCTTCGGCGTACGACCTGGCACTGTTCGCGCAGGCGGGGCTGGGCCGGCCGGACTTCGCGAAGTACGCGTCGACGAAGTACACGAACTTCCCGCTGGCCAAGGCGGGGACGTAC
Source organism: Kribbella sp. cmx-5-2 (assembly GCA_049998015.1). Lineage (GTDB taxonomy): Bacteria > Actinomycetota > Actinomycetes > Propionibacteriales > Kribbellaceae > Kribbella. The sequence goes on along the minus strand of JAEBEC010000002.1, from coordinate 1,181,201 downwards.
CAGGTCGCGAACCAGAACAAGCTGCTGTTCAACTACGACGGCGCGCTGGGGATCAAGACCGGGTACACGACGCTGGCCCGCAACACGTTCATCGGCGCGGCCCGGCGCGACGGGCACACGCTGGTCGTCACGCTGATGAACTCACCGCACGGCATCACCGAGGACGCCACGAAGCTCCTCGACTGGTCCTTCAGCCACTACGAGGCGCTGAGCCCGGTCGGCACGCTGGTCAAGCCCGCGACGGCCGCCAAGACCGGTCCGAACGTGTCGAAGAAGTCCGCCGCCGGTACGCCGTTGCCGAACCGGCCGCACGCCGTACTGATGCCGGCGCTGGCCGTGCAGTCGCTCGCGCTGAGGATCCCGTCCTGGGCGTACGCCGCGCCGCTGTTCCTGCTGCTGGCCATCTTCCTGCGCAGACCGAGAGCGCTACGAGTCCACAGTAAGAAGAGCAAGGCCAGAAGGCATTAACTACCGCTTGAGTGAGCGGGCTGCTCTTGCCAGCTGGACTGTTATGGCTGTGGCTGTCGCGCCCAGGACGGCTCCGGCGGCTACTGCTACCGTGTCGGCCTTGCGGGCGGGGATGGGGACGACCTTGAACTTCTTGCCCGGCGGGCCGGGGAGGAGGCCGTTCTCGTCCGGTTCGGGGTTGGTGGAGCCGTTCGTACGGCGGCGCGGGAGCACCTGCTCGGTCTCGAACGGCATCGCGGCGCGGGCGGCCTCCTCGGCCTCGCCGGTGTGCCAGCGGTGGTCGAGGGTGGCTTCCTTGGTCCACGCGGCGATCAGCATGATGACCCGCGTCATCAGGTAGATCCACACCAGCAGCGCCAGCGGCAGCGCCAGAGCGCCGTACGCCGCGTTGTTGCCGATCACGTTCTTGACGTACGCGTTGCCGAGCTTCTGGGCGGCGAAGAACACGATGCCGCCGGCAACGGCCGCGATCAGCGCGACCTTGCGGGGCAGGATGATCCGCGGCATCGCGGTCTGCAGGTACAGGAACAGGACCGCGCCGGCCGCGATGCCGACCACCACGCTGATCGCGCCGAGGCCCCAGTCCGCGAGCCAGGTGCCGTCGAGGTTGACCCACTCGACGATCTTCTTCGACAGCCCGGACAGCACCGACGACGCCAGCGTGGCGAGGATGCCGATCAGGCCGAGGCCGACCAGGGCGCCGAGGTCGGTGACCTTCAGCTTGATCGCGTTGCCGGGCTGGTCGTCCAGCTCGTGCATCGACCGGATCGAGGCGCGCAGCGAGTCGATCCAGCCGAGGCCGGTGAGCAGCAGCGAGACGCCGGAGATCAGCCCGATCGTGCCGGCGTTGGCGATCAGCGAGTCGATGTCGATCTGGTCGCCGATGCCCGGCAGGTTCTTCGCCAGGGCCTTCTTCATCACGTCGATCGCGTCGTCGTTCAGCAGCTTCCCGACGACGGCCGCGGCCAGCACGATCAGCGGGAACATCGACAGGAAGCCGAAGAAGCTCGTTGCCCCGGCCAACCGGTTGCCGCGCCGGTCGCCGTACCGCTTCCAGGCCCGCCACAGCTGCGTGCGGCTGAACCGCGCCCAGACCGCCTTGCCCCGTTCCTTGACGCCCATTGCTCTCCTGTACCCGTCCTGCCCGCCTGTACGCCGTACAGCGTGGCAGGTGGTTCAGCCCTTGAGCGGGAAGGCGCGCTGCGGGCGCCAGACGCCGTCGGCGCCGTGCTCGTACCGGCTGAACGCGGAGACGTCGAAGGCGCAGTCGTAGTCCGCGAGCGTGTCGTACGCGCGGTCCAGCGACTCCTTGTCGAGGTCGTGCGCGACCGTGACGTGCGGGTGGTACGGGAAGCGCAGGTCGACCGCGAGCGGGCCGGAGCGGACCTGCGACTGCAGGACCTCGCAGGACGAGATGCCTTCGGCGAGTGTGACGAAGACCACCGGGGAGATCGGGCGGAACGTCGCCGTACCGCGCAGCCGGATCCGGAAGCTGGGGAATCGCGCCGCGAGCTCGAGCAGGTGCTCGTCGATCCGCGCGAGGTCCTCGTCGGGGACCTCGGTCGGCGGCAGCAGGGTCACGTGGGTCGGGATCGAACTGGCCATCGGGTCGCCGAAGTCGGCCCGGTACTTCTGCAGCTCCGAGCCGAAGGGTTCGGCGATCGGAATCGCGACACCGATCGTCGCCATCCGCCTACCGCCCCGCAGCCGGGGCGGCGGTGAGGTGCGCGGGCGCAGGGGTGAGGTCGAGGACGGCTGCTGGCATACCTCGATTCTGACACCGCCCCGGGTCGGATCCGTAGCCGGGACTGTGTCGGGTTGCTCATAGCAATCGAGTTATGAGCTGGCTACAGGCTGGTGATGATGCGGCCGGGAGGGCCGGCTGGGCTGAGGTAGCTGCGGCCGGAGGGAAAGCGAGAGACGTCGAGCCGTCGAGGGTGGGGGTGGGCGCGGCCTACGCCGGGTGGTAGGCCTGGGTGGGTCGCCCCTCCGCCAGGTGGTGGACCTGGGCGGGTCGCCCCTACGCCAGGTGGTGGACCTGGACGGGTCGCCCCTACGCCGGGTGGTGGGCCTGGCCTGGGCAGGTCGCCCCCTCCGCCAGGTGGTGGACCTGGGCGGGTCGCCCCTACGCCAGGTGGTGGGCCTGGGTGGGTCGTAGGGTCGGGGGATGAGTTCTCGTCAGGCTGTGGTGGTTCCGGGTGGGGAGTACGGGCCTCAGGGGCCGTTGCTGATGTTTGCGGGAGAGGCCGCGGAGCGGCGGGGCGCGACGATTCATCCGGTGAACTGGCAGAACCGGGAGGCCGCGACGACGCTGACCGAGGAGCAGTTGCTGGCGTGGGTGATCGGGCAGGTGTCGCCGCATCTACCGGTCGGGGCCGCCGGCTCCGGGCTGCTGCTGATCGGAAAGTCGCTGGGGACCCACGCGGCGGCGCTGGCGGCCGAGCGAGGGCATCCGGCCGTGTGGCTGACGCCGCTGCTGAAGCACAGGCAGGTTGTGGAGGCCCTGGAGCGATCCAGAGCGCCGTTCCTGCTGGTGGGCGGGACCAACGATCCACTGTGGGACGGCGACGTGGCGCGGCAGCTGACGCCGTACGTGCTGGAGGTCCCGGAGGCCGACCACGGGATGTACGTCCCGGGTCGGCTTGCGGCGTCCGCGGAGATCTTGGGCCAGGTCGCAACCAAGGTCGAGGATTTCCTCGACGAGGTCGTCTGGATCTAGACCGTTCAGCAACTTCTCGCACCTCGCTGACACGCAACACCAGGGGACCCCGCGCACTCGCGGCCGCGACGGGCCGGCACTTCACGCGCGTCAGCAAACTCGAGCACGGCACACGCGCTCCCTCCGACGATGGTGTGCGACATGCCGCGCACGTTCCGGACCTGATCGCACAGGCACGCGCCATAGATTCGATGTACGTCGAGTTCCGTCGCCGGACCCGCGCGGGACTCGAGCAACTCGCGATGGCTCCGGCGCCGCTATACGAACGCGCCGAGCGGTTTCGCATCCACGAACACCACGTCGTCCTGGGCCTGCTGCAGACTGCGTCCTACATGCGAGCGGCCTTCGAGTACTCGACCGAGTTCCTCGGAGCACCGAACGATCTGGACGAGACGCTCGCAACGCGAATAGCACGGCCGTCTGTTCTGCACGAGGGGGCGCGAACGTTCGCGGTCGTTCACCCCATGACCGGCCGCCCCTGCACCAACAGCCACCACACCGGCCCGCACCGCGACGTCACCGGCGCGGAATGGTTCGACAACGGCCCGTGAACCTCACTTCGCCGGCGAGACCCATTTCACTCTTGCGATCCCCGGAACAGCCCACCGCAACTCTTAAACTGTTCTTCTTCTCTGTTCTTCTTCTCTGTTCTTCTTCTCTGTTCTTCTTCTCTGTTCTTCTTCTCTGTTCTTCTTCTCTGTTCTTCTTCTCTGTTCTTCTTCTCTGTTCTTCTTCTCTGTTCTTCTTCTCTGTTCTAGGCCGTGGTGGACGGGTTGCCGTCCACGGCGGCTTTCAGTTTGGGGACGAGCTGGTCGAGGACGATCGGCAGGCTGAGGACTGAGACGAAGCTGGTGGCGCCGTACAGCTGGTCGTCGTAGTTCTCCTCGACGAAGACGTCGCGGCCCTGGGTGCGGACCTTGAGGTTCTTGTACAGGGGGTCGGCCTGCAGCTTCGCCGTGCCGCCCTTGGTGGGGAACCAGACGAGCGCCTGCTGGTCCAGCAGACCGATCCGCTCCTTGCTGATGTTGGCGCCGAACTTGTCGCCGATCAGGCCGTCCAGTCCGCTCGGCAGCGTGAAGCCGAGGTCGGTCAGCAGACGGGAGCGCGGGTCCTGGCTGCCGTAGATGAAGTACCCCTCGTACGGCGTCGCCATCAGCGCCGGCTTGCCCTGGAACTCGGGGTGCTCGGAGCGGACCGTCGCGAAGCGCGCCTCGATGCCCTTCACCAGCTCGTCGGCCTGCTTCGGCTTGCCGACGGCCTGACCGACCGTGCGGGCCACGTCCTGCCAGGCGACGCCGTAGTCCGGTACACCGGCCGGCTGCGCCACGACCGGGGCGATCGCACTCAGCTTCTTGTAGTCGTCGGCGGTGACGCCGGAGTACAGCCCGATGATCAGGTCCGGCTGCAGCGCGGCGATCTTCTCGAACTGGATGCCGTCCTTGTCGCTGAGCACGGTCGGCAGCGGGCGGTCGCCGAGCTTGTCCTTGGCCCACGGGAACAGCGCGCCGGGCTTCTCGCCGAACCACTCGGTCGTGCCGACCGGCGCGACGTCGAGCGCAAGCAGCGCGTCCTGCTCGATCAGGCCGACCGAGACGACCCGCTGCGGTGCGGCCTTGACCTCGGTGGTGCCGAACTTGTTCTTGATCGACACCGGGAAAGCCCCGGCCTCGGAGGCCGCCGATCCGCCTCCGTCGGCGGCCGGCTCGTCGGAGCCGGAGCCGGAGCCGGAGCCGCAGGCGGCGAGGGCGAACGGGACGACGGCCAGCAACGCGAGCGGTCGCAGCAGGGAGCGCATGGAGGACCTCACAGGAACCAAGGGAAGGAAAGGACCGACTGGGCAGGTCGGATTAGGTTGCCCTAACCTTACCCGGGGGACTACTTGCTCCCTCGATCGGTGGGGCTCTGTCAGTCGCGGTGGTACTTGGTGACCGCTTTGTCCTGCTTCACCTGGTCGGCGACGGCCTGGATTCGGGCGGTCCATTCGTCCACCCGGAAAGCCCCGGCCAGGAACTGGCCCGTGAGCTGACCAGCGGCCGTACCGAGCGTCGGGTACCAGTCGGCGAAGTACCAGCTGATCGCCTGATCCCCCGCCGCCGTCAGCAGGTCCCGCGCCGAGCGCAGCGCCGTACCGACCTCCTGACCGTCAGCAGCACCCCGTACGACGGTCAGCCGGTTGCTCTCCTTGGTCACCTGCCCGGCGACCTCCCGCGACAGCATCGCCCGCAGGTACTCGAACCCGCCCGGCCCGTTCGGCCCCTTCGCCGGCACCAGCAGCGGCGACCCCGCCGCGACGTGCACCCCGCGCGGCAGCGCCGGCGACCCGTCCAGCGGCGGCAGCGCGAACATGGTCAGCCCGAAGCCCGCCGGGATCACCGGCTTCATCTCGTTCTCCAGCCAGTTCCCGCACGGCAGCAGGCCGGCCTTGGACTGCATCAGCCGGGTCTGCGAGCCGGTGTGGTCGAGTTCGGCGCTCCCGGTCGCGATCAGCCCGCGCCTGGCCAGCTCACCGAAGGCGGTGATCGCCCGGGTGACGCTCGGGTCCTTCCAGGCGCCGTCCTCGAGGTTGTCGATCCGCTTGGCGACGTCGTGCCCGCCGGTCTTCACCGCGAGCGTCATGACGGCCTCGAACACGTAGTACGGATGCTTTCCGGCGTACGTGAAGGCTCCGAGGCCGGCGGCCCTCATCTCGGCGCCCAGCGCGAGCAGCTCGGGCCAGCTGCGCGGCACGTCCCAGCCGCGCTGCTGGAAGAGTCGGGCGGAGTACCAGAGCCCGTAGACGTCGACCAGGTAGTTCAGCGACCGCAGCGTCCCGTCGTACCGGCCGGAGTCGAGCAGGCCGGGCAGTACGACGTCCTTGACGGCCTCGTCCTTGTTGTCCCAGGAGGGGGCGCTCAGCAGCGGCCCGAGGTCGGCCAGGTGCCCGTCGGCGACCAGGCGGCTCACACTGAGCGCCTTGCCCCCGGTGTTCAGTACGACGTCCGGCGGGCTGCCCGCGGCGAAGCGCGACTGCAGCAGGTCCCGCAACTGCTTGGTCGGCGTGACGGTGACGACCGCCTGCTCGTACTTGGCCCGGTACTGCGGCGCGCCGAACCCGCCGTACTCCTCGGAGACGACCACCTCGAGCGGCCGATCGGCAGTCACACCGAACGGGTTGTCCTTCGTCCGGGCCGGTCCTTCGGGCTTGTCGGTCGAACAACCGGTCAGCAGGGCGCTCGCGAGAGCGCCCTGCAGTACCGTACGCCGCTTCAGCACGTCCCGAAGGCTACTTCACGCCTCCGGCCGTGACGGAGACCTGCAACTGACGCTGGAAGATGATGTAGACGACCAGCACCGGCGCCACCGTGATCACCACGGCCGCGAACAGCGCGCCGAAGTCCACGGCGTACCCGGCCTGCGACGCGAACGACGCCATGCCCTGGGAGAGCACGTAGTTCTTCGAGTCGGTGTTCAGGGCGACGGGCAGCAGGAACTGGTTCCACAGGCCCAGGAAGTTGAAGATCGCGACCGACGCCATGCCCGGGCGTGCCATCGGCAGCATCACCGAGAAGAAGGTCCGCCACTCCCCCGCGCCGTCGATCTGCGCGGCCTCGTAGATCTCGCCCGGCAGCGCCTTGAAGAAGCTGTGCAGGAAGAAGACCGTGAACGGCAGCGCGAACGCGACGTAGGTGAGGATCAACCCTGGCAGGGTGTTGAGCAGGGCCAGGTTCTTCAGGACGAAGAACAGCGGCACGATCGCCAGGAAGACCGGGAAGGTCAGACCGGCCAGCATGCTGTAGTAGATCAGCCGGTTGCCCGGGAACGTGAACCTGGCCAGCACGTACGCGCACATCGCCCCGAGGATCATCACCAGCACCAGCGCGGTGCCGACGACGATCACGGTGTTCGCGAAGTAGCGACCGATACCGGCCGTCGTCCACGCGTTGGCGTAGTTCTCGAACCGCAGCGAGCTCGGCAGCGACAGCGGGTTGCCCAGGACCTCCTGCGTCGTCTTGAACGACGACAGCACGGTCCACACCAGCGGCAGGATCACCAGCAGCGACCACAGGATCAGCGCGATGTGGGCGGTGGTGGCCACGCCCCGGCCCTCCGGGGCCCGCTTGTTGGGCACACTGGCCCCGGCCGCGACGGCCCGGTCGGCAGTGGTTGTCGTCATCGGCGTTTCACCTTCCGCTCACGTCCGCCGGTCAGGGCGTTCACCGTGAACACCAGGAGCGCGAACAGCATCGTCACCGCGGCGAGGATCACGCCCATCGCCGTCGAGTAGCCGAACTGGCCCTTGGTGAAGGCCGTGGTGAACAGCTGCTGCGGCATGACGAGGGTCGAGTTCTGCGGGCCACCGCCGGGGTTCAGCGCCTGCATGTAGACGAACGCGTCCAGGGCGGCGATCCCCAGATAGATGTACGCCGTCTGCACGTTGTCGCGGATCAGCGGCACGGTGATGGACACCGCGCTGCGGAACCGGCCGGCGCCGTCGATCCGGGCCGCCTCGAACACCTCGGGCTCGATGCCCCGGATGGCGGCGATGAACAGCACCATGTAGAAACCGACGAAGCCCCAGATCATCACGAACATCGAGGCCGGCATCGCGGTCCGCGCGTCACCGAGCCAGGCGTAGTTCTCGAACCCGTGCAGCCCGATCTTGTTCAGCAGCGCGTCCAGCACGCCCGAGCCAGGGGTGAACACCTGGGCCCAGATCAGGCCGATCACGATCGCCGGGATGACGTAGGGGAAGAACGAGACGATCCGGTAGAAACCGGCGTTGCGCAGGCCCCGGACGGTCCCGGTGCCCGAGCCGCCGATCGTCACCAGCGTGGCCAGCGTCAGCGCCAGCACGATCGTCACGATCGGTACGACGATCGCGAGCAGCACGTTGTTGCGCACGGCCTTGAGGAAGATGTCGTCGTGGAACAGCTTCACGTAGTTGTCGAAGCCGACGAAGTTCATCCCCGAGCTGAACCCGGACCAGTCGGTCAGCGAGTACCACAGCGCTTGCACGAACGGCGACACCACGAAGACGACGAAGACCGCCAGCGGCAGGCCGAGGAACACGACCATGAAGCTGGCACGGTCGAACGTGAGTGGCCGGCGCCGCCGGACGGCGGACCGCTTGGGTCCGCCGTCCGGCACGACAGGTGGCGTCATGGTCACTTGGTGACCGGGATCTTCTTGACGGAGCTGTCGTTACGCACCTTGTCCGTGATCTGCTGCAGGCCCTTGGTCAGGCCGGCCGCGTCGAGCTGACCGGACAGGAACGAGTTCCAGACCACGAGGTTGTCGGTGTTCATGCCGTACAGGCCGACGAACTGGTAGTCGAAGATGTTCGTTCCGGCCGCGTCCAGCATCGCGGTCTGCGACTGCAGCGCGGTCGAGCCGAAACCGTCGGCGGGCACCAGGCCCTTGACGATGGTCGGCGCGAGCCGGGTCTTGGCGAAGTTGGTCGCCGCCTCCTTGGACAGCATCGCCCGCAGGAGCTCCTTGCCACCGGCAACGTTCTTGCCCTTGGCCGGGACGATGAACGGCTCACCGGCCGCGCTGCGCAGCGACTCGTACGGCAGCTTCGGGCTCGCGGTCAGCGTCGGCTCCGGGATGCCCTTCATGTTGAAGCCGCTCTTGGTGGCCTTCTTCATCTCGTTCTCGATCCACGAGCCCGAGGGGTAGAGCACGGCCTGCTGGTCGTTGCTCCACTTGGCCTGCGCGGCGGTGAACTGGGTGCCGGCGCCACCGGGCACGAAGTACCCGTTCTTGACCATGGTCTCCAGCGCCTTGAAGATGCCCTGGATCTGCGGCTTGGACCAACAGTCGGCCTCGAGGTTCTCCAGCGCCAGCCGGACCTCGTCGCCACCCTCCTTGATCGCGCCGTCGACAGCCATCGTGTGGTAGTAGGTGGCGGCTTCCTTGCCCCAGACGAACAGGTACTTGCCCTTGGCCTTGGCCTTGGCACCGAGGTCGAGCAGCTCGTCGTAGGTCTTCGGCGGGGTCCAGCCGTTCTCCTGGAACAGCGCGTCGGAGTACCACAGGCCGTACAGCGTGAGCACGTAGTTCATCGCGACGAACTTGCCGTCGAAGGTACCGGGCAGCTTGGCGCCCGGGTACAGGGTGTCGGCGATCTTCGTGCCCTCGTAGTTCTTGGCCTCGAAGATGTCGTCCAGCGTCGCCAGCTGGTCCAGGATCGTGTTGAAGCCGATCTGGTTCGCGCCGGAGTTGTCGATCAGGTCCGGCGGGTTGCCGCCGACGAAGCGCGGCTGCAACTGCTGGGCGATCTGGGTGGACGGAGCGACCTTGAAGGTCGAGCCGGCGAACTTCTTCTGCGCGATGTCGGCCGCGAACTGCACGTAGTCGTAGCCGTAGCCACCGTTGAAGATGACCGCGTCGACGGTCGCCTTGTCGGCCATGCCGAACGGGTTGTCGTCGGTCTTGTCAGCGCCGCCGCCCGTGGAACCGCTGTCGTCGCTGCCGCTGCCGGCGCAGGCTGCCAGCAGCGTGCTGCCGCCGGTGGCCAGCAGGGTGCCGACCGCCGCGCGCTGCAGGAACAGGCGCCGCGACAGTTTGTTGGGAGTGGTCATTGGTCCCGCCTTCCAAGGTGTGTTTCAGGCAGTACGACGGATCCGGCCGGCGTACTTTGCTTCCAGGGCGTGGTTGTGGTCGTCGCCGCCGGGGATGTTCGCCGACAGGTAGACCGGTGGGGTAACGCCTGCCTCGGCGAGCCGCCGCAGGACCTCAGCTACCAGCATCTGCGCGATCAGCGCGGCAGTGATGGAGGACACGGCGCAAACCTTGCCGAATCCCGGCAGCTCGAGCACCGAGTCGCCGTACGGCGCGTGGTTGTCGAGCACCACGTCGGCGAAGTCGATCAGCTTCTTGCCCGACGGGTGCCGCGAGTCGACGCCCGCGGTGTGCTGCAGCGACGTGATCGCGATCAGGGGGTGACCGTTCTCCTTGACGACGCTGGCCAGCTCCACGATCGAGCCGTTGACGCCGGAGTTGGAGGCGATCACGAACAGGTCGTTCTTCTGCGCGGCGCTCAGCTCGTAGAGCCGGCGCGAGATCGACGGGTCGCGCTCGAGCTCGCCGCCGCGCAGCAGCTCGATCGGCTCGCCGCCGAGCAGGACCAGGTCGCGCAGCGCGAGCCGGTTGGTGGCGATCAACCCGCCGGCGCGGCCGGCGATCTCCATCGCGAGCGCCTCGGAGTGCCCGGACCCGAAGGCCTGGATCACGCCGTCGTTGCGCAGCGAGGTGACGAAGAGGTCCGCGGCGTCCTGGATCGGGCCGTCGATCTGCTCGGTGACGGCGGCCAGGATCGGCGTCAGAGTGTGAACATACGACTGCGCACTGACGCCACCGGTGTCCGTTCCTGATCCCGCGTGCGCGCCCGTGCTGCCGTCCGTCGTACTGGCCATCAGAGGCCCCGCCCCTCCACTAATGTGTTCGTCGCGACACACCTGGTGCCGACAAGTGCGCAAGTTTGCGGTTTGCTGGACAGAACTTTTCTCACCTGGCAGCTAAAGTCAAGGCTCATCTCACTCTTCCCTCCAGATCGGGACCGTTGCGTGACCTTGCACGTTGTTGTCCATTAACGGCTCTGATTGAGCAGTTTGGAGCATCGCCTATGTCCGTCGACCACGCCCTTCCGGAACCACAGGACACAGTGGTCCTGCGACCTGCCACCACACTGGTCCTGGGCGGCGACCTCGGCGGCACGTCCACCCGGATCGTGATCGCTGATCATGACGGCAACGTAGTCGGTCGCGGGGCTGCCGCGGGCGGAAACCCGACCAGCCACCCCGCCAGCGCGGCGGCGAACTTCGGTCAGGCGATCAGGCAGGCGCTCACCGGCCTCGATCCGGCCCTGGTGAAGGCCGCGGTGATCGGCGCGGCGGGCGGTTCGGCACTGTCCAAGCCCGAGGTCGCGGCGCAGTTCGACGCCGCCTGGTCGGGCGCCGGGCTGGTCTGCACCCCTGGCTACATCGGCGACCTGGAGGTCGCCTTCGCCTCCGGTACGCCGGAGGCGGACGGCGCCGTGCTGATCGCGGGCACCGGCAGCGCGGCCGGCCTGGTCCGCGACCACCGTCTGGTCCGGACGGCGGACGGCCACGGCTGGCTGCTCGGCGACGACGGCTCCGGCTTCTGGCTCGGCCGTGAGGCAATGCGCAGCCTGCTGCGCGCGCTCGACCTGGGCGAGCCGATCGGGCTGCTCGGCGAGGCCGTCGTCGAGGCCGTCCTGCCGGGCTGGGATCCGGGCGCTGTCGCGGAGCGTGAAGGCTACGATCTGCTGCGTGACGACCTGATCAGGACCGTGAACTCGCGTCCGCCGGTCCTGCTGGCCGAACTGGCCCGGACGGTGGTGGCGGCGTTCGACCAGAACGACAAGACGGCGCACGCGCTGGTGAAACGCGCAGCCGAACTGCTCACAGAAACGGTCAGCCGGCTGCGGACAACGTCGGACAACGGCCCGCTGGTGCTCGCGGGCAGTGTCGCCGGTGAATCGTCTCCGGTCGGACGGTTGCTGCGGCAAAGCATTCGCGAGCACTTCCACGGCGAGGTCCTCACGGCCCACGACGGTGTCGGCGGGGCGACCTGGCTCGCGCTCGGTGCGCTCGACCCGGCGCTGGCGACGAAGGACAACCACACCCGTCTGGTCGCTCCCCCCTCCTGAGCGTCTTTGGGCACCCACCGGTCACCGACAGCCCGTCGAAGTGACCGACCGGTGCACAAAGTGGGCCTTCGGCGGCGGTGGGATGATGGCCTGCGTGACTGCTCTGACCCCCGGTGCGACCCGGGTGACGCCGCGGCGCTGCGTCCAGTGGCTGGTCGACCTGCTGACGGTGATGGTCGTGGCGGCCCTGCTGGCGGTCGGGGCGCTGTTCCTGGTCGCCTGGCTCGGCGGTGAGCGCCGCACGATCGCGTACGGCGTGGCCGGCACGTACGTCGGCGCCGGTTTCGTCCTCCAGATTCTGAACGAGATCGTCCTTCCCCGCCGCACCGGCGGCCGGACCGTCGGCATGCTGGCGTTCGGGCTCCGCACCCTGACACTGGACGGCGCGCTGCCGAGCTGGAAGCAGTTCCTGGTCCGGTACCTGCTCTGGGTGGTCGACGGCCTGTTCTGGGGACTGGTCGGTTTCGTGGTGATCTGCTGTACGCCGTACCGGCAGCGGGTCGGCGACCTGGCCGCCCGGACCGTGGTGGTCCGGTCGACGGTCTCAGTCGACGAGGCGGTTCTCCCAGGCCCAGACGGCGAGCTCGGTCCGGTTGCGCAACCCGAGCTTCCGCTGGGCGCTGGCCAGGTGCGACTTGACGGTCGAGAGTGACAGCGTCAGTTCGTCGGTGATCTCGCTGTTCATCCGCCCGCGCGCGACCGCGCGGATGACGTCGGCCTCGCGCTCGGTCAGCGGATGCGCCACGGGCGTCGCCGGTGCGGCCGCCTGGGTGAAGCGTTCGAGCAGGCGAGCGGTGACCGACGGGGACACGATCGACTCGCCGTCGGCGGCGGCGCGGACCGCCTCGACGAGCAGCCGGGGGCCGGCGTCCTTGACGAGGAACCCGCAGGCGCCGGCACGCAGCGCGGCGTACACGTTCTCGTCGACGTCGTAGGTCGTCACCACGACGACGCGCAGCGGATCGGCGACGCCGGGGCCGGCCAGGAGCTTGGTCGCCTGGATGCCGTCGATCAGCGGCATGCGGATGTCCATCAGTACGACGTCCGGCCGCAGCTCGCGGGCTCGGCGTACGGCCTCCTCGCCGTCGGCGGCCTCGGCGACGACCTCGAAGTCGGGCTCCGACTCGAGGATCATGCGGAAGCCGGTCCGGACCATCGCCTGGTCGTCGGCCAGCAGGACGCGTACGGGCATCGTGGTCGTCTCCTTCATTCGACCGGCAGGGTGGCGTGCACCTGCCAGCGCCCGTCGGTGGTTCGGTCGGACGACAACGTACCGCCGACGGCCTGGGCTCGTTCGGCCATGCCCAGGAGACCGTAGCCTTCCCCTCGCTCGGCCTGCGCCGATACGGCGTTGGTGATGTCGAGGTGGAGCGCGGCGGTCAGGCCTTGGCGGCGGAGGGCCGCGGAGACCGTGATCGGAGAGTTCGGGGTCGCGTAGCGGCGTGCGTTGGTGACCGCTTCCAGGACGATCCGGTGGGCGGCGGTGATGATTGCTGAGGGCAACGACAGCTGACCGAGGTCGGTGGTTAGTTCGACGCGGGGGTCGTTGCCGCAGGCCTCTTTCAGTTCGGTGATCAGATTCGACTGGGTGGGGGTCGGCGATTCGGTGCGGAGCATGCCGACCAGCCTCCGCATCGCGCTGAGGGCCTCGCTGCCTGCTTGCTCGATCTCGGGGTAGGCGCCGGGCTTCTCGTCGCGTCGGGTGGCGGCGACCTGTGCGCCCTGGGCGAGGACGACGATGCCGGTCACGTGGTGGGCGACGAAGTCGTGCAGTTCGCGGGCGAGCGCGAGGCGTTCGGACTCGCGGGCCCTGGCGAGCTCCGCGTCGTACCGGCTGTCGGCATCGCGCAGGACGAGACCGGTCGCGACGCTGCCGCCCCACATCAGAGCAGTTGGTACGGCGAGTAGGGCCCACGACGAGTGCAGCCCGAAGCGCAGGGGCGCGGCGACGGTCGCGGCCAGACCGACCAGTACAACGAGGGGCGCGACAGCTCGCGACGGGAGCTGGTGGCAGACCGCGCCGCAGAGCAGCGCCAGCGCGAGGGCCTCGGCCAAGGGCGACTGCGCCTGCACCGCGGCCCCGGCCCAAGACGCCAGGGCGCTGCCGACGCTGACCAGCAGGGAGGTGGATGCGACCACGACGGTCAGCAGCACGAGCCGGTCGAAGTGACGCCGGAGTACGGCGACCACGGCGGCGCCCAGCCCGATCGCCGGGGTGATCGCGGTGAACGACGCGGCGAGCAGCCCACCGGTGGGCGCCGGGTGAAGGAGCGTGATCGCGAGGTCGGCCGCGGTGAGCAGCGCGAGGGCCACGATCTCCACAACCAGCGGGGCACGCCGCCGCTGAGCGGCGACGAGCGGCGCGCGCCGGGCGTCGGCGGAGTCCTCGGAAACCGCCGCGCGCCGGGCGCGGGCGGCGTCCTCCGGCGCCGGGCCGGGTTCGCGGCCTGGACTCGTCATGGGTCCAGCATGCCTGGTTCGGCTGGTCCCGCACGTCGGCTCGACGGCTGGACTCTGCCCTGGCCGAAAGGACGAGGTACCGCCGGGGATCCGGCCGTTCGGTCGTGCCGCGGCGGCGGTCGGCGCACCTACGTTCGACGGCGAGAAGGTTCGTCCACCGTGAGGAAGGCCAGAGTATGAGACGCCTACGAGGAGGACTCGCCGCCGCGACGTCGATCTCGTTGCTCGCCGTCATGAGTCCGCTGACATCCAGCGCCGCACCGGATCTGTCGAAGTACACCGGGCAGAAGCTGACCTGGGGTGCGTGCACGTTCAAGGCCGAGGTGCCCGTCCAGTGCGCGCAGCTGACCGTGCCCCGGGACTGGTCGGCCCCGGAAGCCGGCAAGGACCTGAAGGTGTCCGTCAGCCGGGTCGCCGCGACCGGTGCCACGGACAACTACCAGGGGGTCGTGCTGACCAACCCGGGCGGGCCCGGCGGCCAGGGCACGGGGCACGCCGCCGATCTCGCCAAGCTGCAGCCGGCGCTGAACGCGCAGTACGACGTACTCGGGATGGATCCGCGCGGCACGGGACAGCAGGGCGCCGCCGGGCAGGCCGGGCTCGGCATCACCTGCCAGGTGCCGGTCGGACGGTTGCCCGAAGGTCCGCTGGACGCGCGGGACCGGTCGCCGAAGAGCATCAAGGACCACCAGCAGGTCCCGAAAACGATCGCCGAGGCCTGCCAGAGCGTCGCCGAGGCGCCGTACATCACCACCTGGCAGACCGCGCACGACATGGACCTGCTGCGACAGTTGCTCAAGGCACCCAAGTTGAACTACGTCGGGTACTCGTACGGGACCTGGCTGGGCGCGAAGTACGCGTCGCTGTTCCCGGCCACCACCGGGCGGATCGTGCTCGACTCGAGCGTGGACTTCCAGGGCCGGCTGCAGGCCGACTTCGAGGACTTCGCCCGGATGGGCCAGCGGCAGGCCGACGACGTCTTCCTGCCCTGGCTGACCCGCACGATGCCGGACGTCTTCGGTACGACGACCAAGCAGGCCGCGACCGCGATCGAGGGCGGCCGGAGCAAGGCCGCGGCGGTGGGCGTCACCCCGGACAACTACGACGCCCTGCTGATCGGCAACGGCAGTGAGCTCGGCTGGTTGCTGCGTCTGCTGGTGTTCAGCCTCGTGATCAAGGGCGACACGGCCGACCTCCAGAAGCTCCCGGCCGGGCTGCGCAGCCAGGTGGACGCGGTGTCGCGTGAAAGGTTCGGTGTCACCACCGCGAAGCTGACGACCGCCGCGGTCGCCAGGGCCCAGGAGACGCCGGACTACCAGCAGCTGCCGATCACCCGGTACGCCGTGGCCTGCGGCGACCAGGTCACGAAGTCGACGCAGTGGTACAAGGCGCTGAGCGACGTCCAGGGCCGCAGGTACCCGGCGTACGGCTGGCAGTACGGGCTGGGCGAGGTCTGCGGCCCCTGGTCCGACGCGCCGAAGGAGACGCTGCCGGACCTGCCGAAGTCGGTGCGGGACAACGTGCTGGTGGTGCAGGGCGAGTTCGACCCGCAGACGTCGTACGAGCAGGCGACGAGCGCGGTCCGCAAGGCACCGGGTGTGGATCTGCTGCGGGTGGACGACGCGGCCTTTCACGGGCAGTACGGGCTGCAGGGCAACCCGTGCGTGGACGGTGTCGTGAACACCTACCTGTTGTACGGCTCGAAGAGCGACAACAGCCTGTGCCCGTCGGTGCCGCTGCCGGGTGAGAGCAAGGTGTTCCCGGTGCGCGGGCCGGTCGACAAGTACCTGGGCACTCATCGAGCCGGCCGCGCCGGGGCGCTGAAGCCGGTCGACAACCAGCTCCGGGTCGAACTGTCCGACCGGATCTCGGCGCTGAACCAGCCGATCAGGTAGCGATCGGCCGCAGCTCCACCGCTGCGAACGCCGCCTCCGGGATGCGGGCCGCGATCTCCTCGGCCCGCTCCTGCGAGGCGACGTCGACGATGAAGACGCCGGCGAGTTGCTCCTTCGCCTCCGTGTACGGGCCGTCGGTGGTGGCGCGGACGCCCTCGCGGACGCGGACGACCTTCGCGCGCGACGGCGCTTCGAGCGGGTCGGCGGAGACGAGCTCGCCGTTCGCCGACAGTTCGGCGAGCAGGTCGTCGAGCTGCTTGGTGAGCGCGTTGCGCGCGGCCCTCGGCAGCGCGATGCCCTCCTCGGTGTGCAGGAACGACGGGTGGCCCCAGGTCTTCGGGTTGCTGTGGATGAGCAGCAGGTACTTCACGGTGATTCCTCTCGTCGGAACGGATCTTCGCAGCAGAGGTCGGAGGCGGTCCGCAGCCGTCGACATTTCGCCCCTTTCGGCCGGAATGTCGAGCCACCGAGGCGCGCGGCGACGTACCGTCCGAACCAGCACCGACCGCGAAGGACCTGGGATGGAAGAGACCGACCTGCGCCTGCCCGACGGCCGCGCGCTGCACGTGTACGACACGCACCCGGGCGACGACCGCCGTGTCCCGGTCGTCTGGCACCACGGCACGCCCAACCTCGGGACGCCGCCCGCGCCGCTGCGCGAGGCGTCCGACTGGATCGGGCTGCGCTGGGTCTCGTTCGACCGGCCCGGGTACGGCGGGTCGACGGTCGCGCCCGGCCGGACGATGCGGTCGGTCGCGCGGGACGTCGAGTACGTCGCCGACACGCTCGGCCTCGGCCGGTTCGCGGTGATGGGCTACTCCGGGGGCGGCTCGTACGCGCTCGGCTGCGCGGCGACGCTCGGGGATCGGGTGCAGGCGGTGGTCAGCCTGGCCGGGATCGCGCCGTACGGCGTACTGGGGCTGGACTGGTTCGGCGGGATGATCCCGTCGGGCGTCGCGGCACTCCGGGCAGCGCACGCCGGTCGCGAGGTGCGGGCCGCGCTGTCGGACGAGGACTACGACCCCGAGTTCGCGCCGGTCGATCTGGCGCTGTTCGACGGGCCGTGGGGTTGGCTCGGCCAGGTCGCGGGGCCGGTCGCGCTCGAGGCAGGCCCGTACGGCGCGATCGACGACGACGTGTCGTATCTGTTGCCGTGGGGCTGCGATCCCGCCGAGATCACTGCGTCCGTTCTGCTCGTGCATGGTGGGATCGACCGCATCATCCCGCCGACGCACGCCGGTTGGCTGGCCGAGCACATTCCGCGCGCCGAGCTGGTCCGGTACGACGCCGACAGCCACATCTCGGTCCTCGCCCACGCCGAGTCCACCCTCGACTGGCTCCGAGACAAGGCGGACGGGGAGACGGCGTACCCGCTGGGTTGAAGGCCGGCTGCGTACTCGGCGGCCGCCGGGCGGCGGGTGGCTGATCCTCGTCGCAGCTCGACCGAGCGCATGCGCGGCGGGTACCTGGACCTGATGAGGCGTGACGTGCTGGTGGCTGAGCGGTACCGGGTGGGGGATCCGCTCGGGCGTGGTGGCATGGGTGAGGTGTTCCGCGCGACCGACGAACTGCTGGGTCGCGAGGTCGCGCTGAAGCTGCTGCTGCCTGCGCGGCGGGAGCCGGAGATGGCCGAACGTTTCCACCGCGAGGCCCGGGCGGCGGCGTCGCTGTCGGATCCGCACGTGGTCGCGGCGTACGACTTCGGGCCGCACGAGGACGGCTTCTTCCTGGCGATGGAACTCGTCGAGGGCCGGACCATCGCGGTCGAGCTGCGGCTGTCCGGGCCGTTCGGTCCCGAGCGCGCGCTCGACGTGATCCGGCAGAGCGCGGCCGGGCTGGCCGCGGCGCACCGCAACGACATCGTGCACCGCGACGTGAAACCGCAGAACCTGCTGATCACCGCCGACGGCGCGGTGAAGGTCTCCGACTTCGGCATCGCGCGGTTCCTCACCGACACCACGACCACGCTGACCGCGACCGGGCAGATCCTCGGGTCGATCCACTACCTGGCGCCCGAACGCGCCCAGGGGCTCCCCGCGGGCAAGGCTTCCGACGTGTACGCGCTCGGCTGCGTGCTCTATCAACTCGTCACCGGGCACCCGCCGTTCCAGGGCGACCAGCCGGCCTCGGTGATGTACCAGCAGGTGTCGACCGAGCCCACCCCGCCGAGCGACCTGCGCCCGAAACTGGCCGGTGAGTTCGAAGCCCTGCTGCTGAGCATGCTCGCGAAGGACCCCGCCGATCGGCCCACCGCGGCCCAGATCGCCGGTACGACGGTCCTGCTGCCGAACGGCCGCATCGCCGGTACGGCGGACTCATCGGGCCGTCGCAGCGCCGGTACGGCGGACTCGCCGGACGCTCGCAGCACCGGTACGGCGGTCTTGCCGGGCGGCAGCGCGGCCGCGGGCAGCGGCGCTGCTCTCTCCAACGGACCCACCAGCGGGCGCTTCCGGAGCGAGTGGTCGCGCCGCAGGCTGATCGGCGCCGGTGCCGTGGTCGCCGTGCTCGCCGGAGTCGGGACGGGCGTCGTACTGGACAACCGCGACCCTCGCCTGCCGGAGACGAACAATCTGACGCCACCCTCCACCCAGCGGAGCACCCCGACAGCGCCGCCGGCGACGACGAAGCCCAGCTCGACCCGTCCGGCCGCCACCACCACCGTCACCACCGAGCGGCGGGTGAGCACGACCGGCAAGCCCGCCGCGGACCCTCCCAAGCCGTCCACTCCCCCAAGCAACGGCAAACCCGGCGACACCAAGCCCAGCAAGCCCGGCAAACCCGACGCACCCGGCCAGACCAAGTCCAAGCCCAAGAACCCGAACAAGCCCTAACCCTATTCCAAGCAACAGCTTGACATCAGACCCTCGTCTGCCGCATATTCCAAGCATGTCTTTGGAATCAGCGGACGACCCCCGCCGGCGCCGCTTGCTCGACGACCCGCTCGCGATCCGAGCCATGGCCCACCCCGTGCGCCTCGACCTGCAAGCACTCCTCGGCAAGGAAGGCCCCCTGACAGCAGCCGACGCAGCCCGCCGGCTCGGCATCAGCCAGGCCCTCGCGTCCCACCACCTCCGCCAGCTCGCGAAGTACGACTTCGTCGAACCAGCGCCCGGCAAGGACAACCGCGAGCGCCCGTGGCGGCTCGTCTCCACCTCGCAGACCTGGCGCAGCGCGCGGCTGACCACCGAAGGCGCCGCGGCCGCGGACATCCTCGAGCAGCTGATCGCCGAGCGCGCGCTGAACAACATGACCGACTGGCAGCAGCGGCGGCGTACCGAGCCCGACGTCCTGGTCGAGAACTCCGGCATCAGTCACACCGGGATCTACCTGACCCACGACGAGTTGGCCGAGCTGGAGGAGCAGATCAACGCCCTGCTCCAGCGGTACGTCGACGAGCGGCCGATCGACGACAAGTCGACCCGTCCGCCGGGCAGCCGGCTGGTCGACATCACCCGGATCGTCAGCGTGCTCCCCGAGGAGGAGACCCCGTGAAAGACCTCTGGGCGGTACTGGCCAGGCGCCGCGACTACCGGCTCGTGCTGAGTGCCGGGCTGATCTCACTGACCGGCGACTGGATCTTGCGGACCGGACTCGCGTTCCACGTCTACACGCTCACCGGCTCGACCCTGGCGTCCGGCGGGTTGCTGCTGGCGTCGTTCGTGCCGCTGGTGGTGCTGGGCTCGCTGGCCGGGGTGTTCGTCGACCGGTGGGACCGGCGGCGAACGATGATCGTGGTCAACCTGCTGCACGCGCTCGTGCTGTTGCCGCTGCTCGCCGTACGGGACGAGAGCGGGCTGTGGGTGATCTACGTGGTCGTGCTCGCGCAGAGTTGCCTGCAGCAGTTCTTCCGGCCGGCCGAGCAGTCGCTCGTGCCGCACCTGGTCGATCCGCAGCAGCTGGTGACGGCGAACGCGTTGAACAGCCAGAGCAACGACATCGCCCGGCTGACCGGCGCCGCGCTGGGTGGCGTGCTGGCGGCCGCGGGCGGGCTGCCGTTGCTGGCGGCGGTCGACGCGGCGACGTACCTGCTGGCCATGGGGTTACTGGCAGGCGTGAAGCACCGGGCCGTGGCGATCATCCACGAGCGGACCTCCGGCGCCGTGCAGCGCTTGGAGACCGAGTGGATGGACGGCCTGCGGATCTGTCTGGGCAGCAAGGCGATGCGGATCGTGTTCGTGTTCGGCCTGGTCACCGGGGTCGGCGAGGGCGCGATGAGCACGCTGTTCGCGCCGTTCGTCAGCACCGAGCTGGGAGGCGACGGTACGGCGTACGGGCTGATCGTTTCGGCGCAGGCGGTCGGCGGGATCGTCGGCGGGTTGGTCGCGGCGGCCGTCGGTGCGCGGTTCGCGGCGGCCAAGCTCTGGGGCGTCGGCGCCGTACTGTTCGGCCTGATCGACCTGGCGCTGTTCTGCTACCCCTTGTGCTACGACGGCCTGACCCCGGCGTACGTGCTGATGATCGCGGTCGGCCTGCCGGGAGCGTTCGTCGTCGCCGCCTCGATGACCGTGGTGCAGCGCCTCACCGACGACGCCTCACGAGGTCGCGTCTTCGGCGCGCTGTTCGCCGCCGAAGGACTCGCGGTGCTCGTCGGCATCGTCGCCTCCGGCCTGCTCGGCGAGATCGTCGGGATCATCCCGGTGCTGATCTTCCAGGGCCTCGGCTTCACCGCCGGAGGGCTGGTGGTCCTCGCCCGGAGCAGGCTGCTCGAGGAGAAGGCACCAGCCCTCGTGCCGGTTAGCTGACCTCTTCGACGGCGACGCGGTGGACCCGGACGCGGGCCACCCGGCGGCCGTCCATCTCGGTGACGGTGATGTTGTAGCCGTCGACGGAGCCTTCGTCGCCGACCTCCGGGACGCGGCCGAGCTGGGCGGCGAGGAAGCCGGCGACGGTCTCGTACGGCCCGTCGGGCAGCTCGACGCCGGTCTCGTCGGCGAAGTCGTCGAGGTTGAGCAGCCCGTCGACCTCGACGTCACCGCTGCGCAGGCGGGTGGTCTCGCCCGCCTCCTCGTCGTACTCGTCCTTGATGTCGCCGATCAGCTCCTCGACCAGGTCCTCGAGCGTGACGATGCCGGCGGTGCCGCCGTACTCGTCGAGCACGATCGCCAGGTGCGTCGAGCGTCGCCGCATCTCGGTCAGCGTCGGCAGTAGCTTCGCGGTGTCCGGCAGCATCAGTACGTCGCGCGCCAGGTCGCCGACCCGGACCGACCGCGAGGCGACCGCCGGGTCGAACAGGTCGCGCACGTGCACGAACCCGACGATGTCGTCGGCCGAGCCGTTCATCACCGGGTAGCGCGAGTGCGGCCGCTCGGCGGCGAACTTCACCGCCTTGTACGCCGGCATCTCGGCGTCGACGAAGTCCACCTCGGTGCGCGGCAGCATCAGCTCGCGCAGCTGCCGGCCGCCGGCCTCGAAGACGTCGTCGACGATCCGGCGCTCCTCCTCGCCGAGCGACTCGTGCCCGGACACCAGGTCGCGCAGCTCCTCGTCGCTCATCACCTCACGGTTGGCGTTCGGGTCGCCGCCGAGCGCGCGGACGACCAGGTCGGTGGACCTGGACAGCAGCCAGATCACCGGCCGGACGGCCGACGCGATCCGGTCGACCAGCGGCGCCAGGCCGAGGGCGAACGTCTCGGCGCGCTGCAGCGCGAGCCGCTTGGCCGCCAGCTCGCCGATCACGATCGACACGTAGGAGATGGCCACCGTGATCAGCACCAGGGCGACGGTGCTGGCGACGGACTCGGGCAGGCCGAGGTCCTGCAGGTGCGGAGCCAGCCCGTCGGCCAGTGTCGCGCCACCGAAGGCGGCGGACAGGAAGCCCATCAGGGTGACGCCGATCTGCACGGCGGACAGGAAGCGGTTCGGGTTCGCGGCGACCCGGGCGACGGTCTCGCCGCGCCGGCCTCGGGTGGCGATCGACTTGATCTGGCTCTCCCGGAGGGAGACCAGGGCCATCTCGGCGGCGGCGAACACACCACCGATCAGCACGAAGACGAAGATCAAAACGATGTTGAGCAGGGTCTCGTTCATGGGCTGGGAGTTCCTAGCGTCCTCTCCGGGCCAGCGGGAGAGGACGCGGAAGTAGGGCGACGTCCATCGATCAAGAGTAGCGGCGCCGGGTCTCACGATGCATGTTCAATTCTGTTGGTTTATGATCATTCGTATGACGACGCGTGGCGCGCGACGGACAGACACCAAGCTGTCCGACGGCCGGGACCTCATCTACTACGACCCGGCGGACGCTCCCGTGCGGGTGCCGCTGGCCGACACCCGCGGCCTGGCCGCACCGAAACCGCAGGTCGACCTGCGCACCGATCCGCTCACCGGCGACGTGATCACCTTCGCCACCCACCGCAACACCCGGACGTACCTGCCGCCGGCCGACCAGTGCCCGCTGGACGCCAGTACGCCGGACAACCCGACCGAGATCCCGGACCACGACTACAACGTGGCCGTCTTCGCGAACCGGTTCCCGTCGTTCGCCGGCCCGGGCCGGACCGAGGTCGTCTGCTTCACCAGCGACCACACCAAGTCGTTCACCGACCTGTCCCAGGGCCAGGCCCGCCTGGTCGTCGAGGCGTGGGCCGACCGGGTCGCCGAGCTGAGCGCCCGGCCGGACGTCGAGTACGTCTTCCCGTTCGAGAACCGCGGCCGCGAGATCGGCGTCACACTGAGCCACCCGCACGGCCAGATCTACGCGTACCCGTTCCTCCCGCCGCGGATCCGGACCCTGATGGCTCGTGCCCGCGAGCACTTCGAGGCGACCGGCGGGAACCTGTTCGCGGACATCCTGGCCGCGGAGCGCAAGGAGGGCACTCGCGTCGTCGCGGAGAACGAGACCTGGACGGCGTTCGTGCCGGAGGCCGCGCGCTGGCCGGTCGAGGTCCACCTCTACCCGCACCGTCAGGTCGCCGACATCAGCGAGCTGACCGACACCGAGCGCGACGACTTCGTCCAGCTCTATCTCGACGTACTGCGTCGCTTCGACGGCCTGTACGACGACCGCCTGCCGTACATCGCCGCCTGGCACGCCGCTCCCGTCCGCGTCGATCGCGAGCTGGGGTACCTGCACCTCGAGCTGCTGTCGATCCGGCGGGCCGCGGACAAGATCAAGTACCTGGCCGGTTCGGAGTCGGGCATGGGTGCCTTCATCTCGGACACCCGCCCCGAGGACGTCGCCGAGACGCTTCGTAAGGTCGGCTCGTGAGTACTTTCGAATCGGTCTTCGGCACGACGCCCGACGGCGCCTGGCGTGCCCCTGGTCGGGTCAACCTGATCGGCGAGCACACCGACTACAACGACGGCCTGGTGCTGCCGATCGCGCTGCCGAACCAGATCTCGGTCACCGCGTCGGCGCGCGAGGACGGCATCGTCGCGGTCTCGTCGAACGGGCAGGACGCGGTCATCGAGTTCGCGCTCGACTCGCTCACGCCGGGATCGGTCACCGACTGGGCGACGTACCCGGCCGGTATGGCGTGGATCCTGCGCGAGTCCGGCCACGCGATCGGCGGCGCGAACCTGTTCGTCGACTCCGACCTGCCGACCGGCGCCGGCCTCTCGTCGTCGGCCGCGCTGCTCTGCGCGACCGGTGTGGCGCTGCTCGGCCTGCGCGGCATCGAGGTCGACCCGGCCGAGGTCGCGCGCCTGGCTCAGAAGGCGGAGAACCAGTACGTCGGAGCGCCGGTCGGGCTGATGGACCAGATGGCGTCGATGTGCTGCACCGGCGGGCACGCGCTGTACTTCGACATCCGCGCGATGTCGACGACGCAGATCCCGTTCGACCCCGAGGCCGATGGGCTCACGCTGCTGGTGATCGACGTGAAGGCGCCGCACCGGCACGTCGACGGCGAGTACGCGGCGCGCCGGAAGAGCTGCGAGAAGGCCGCGGAGCTCCTCGGCGTACCGGCCCTTCGCTCGATCGCCTTCGAGGACCTGGACGCCGCCCTGGCGAAGCTCCCCGAGGACGTCGACCGGCGCCGGGTGCGGCACGTGGTGACCGAGATCCGCCGAGTCGAAGACGCGGTCGCCCTGATGCACGCCGGCCGCCTCCGCGACGTCGGCCCGCTCTTCACCGCGTCCCACGCCTCCCTCCGCGACGACTTCGAGATCACCGTCCCGGAACTGGACGTGGCCGTCGACACCGCCCTGGCCGCAGGCGCCCTCGGCGCCCGCATGACGGGCGGCGGCTTCGGCGGCTGCATCATCGCGCTGGTCGAAACGGAACAGGCCGACGCAACCTTCGCCGCCATCGAGAAGGCCTTCCAGGAGCACGGTTTCCGCGCACCCACCTCCCTGGCGGCAACCCCATCCCCCGGAGCCTCGAAGCTGACCTAGCCCACCCCGGTTCGTGTATGGGTGTGGGGTGGGGGGCATGGTCGCCCCGAAGCGCCTGCGGCTCCGCCGCGGCGCGGGGCGGCGGCTTAGCAACTAGCCGGCAGCGAGCACCAGTTCGCAGCCCGTGTCTCGCATGGACTTGCGGGCCGCGGGCGTCAGGCCGGTGTCGGTGACTACTACGTCCAGGTCGTTCCAGGTCGCGAAGGTGCTGAGGCCGACCGTGCCCCACTTGGTGTGGTCGGCCACCAGGACGACCTCGCGGCTCGCCGCGATGAAGGAGCGGTTGGTCTCGGCTTCCATCAGGTTCGGGGTGCTGAGGCCGTGCTCGGCGTCCACGCCGTGGGCGCCCAGGAACAGCATGTCGAGGTGCAGCGACTGCAGCGCCGCGGTCGCGATCGGGCCGACGAGCGCGTCCGACGGCGTACGGATGCCGCCGATCAGGACGACCGTGCGATCCGAGCGTCCGTTGCCGTGGAAGACGTCGGCGATGCGCGCCGAGTTCGTCACGACGGTCAGGTTCTCCACGCGCAGCAGCTGACGCGCGAGCGCGTACGTCGTCGTACCGGCACCAATCCCGATCGCACTGTCCGGCCGCACGCGGCGAGCAGCCTCGGCGGCGATCGCCTGCTTGGCGCCCGACTCCTGCGTCAGCTTCGCGTCGAACCCGGGCTCGTGCGCGCTGCGCAGCCCGACCGACGTCGCGCCGCCGTGCACCTTGTGCAGCAGGCCGCTGGAGTCGAGCGCGTCCAGGTCGCGGCGGATCGTCATGTCCGAGACCCCGAAGCGGTCGACCAGTTCGGCGACCGTGACCGCGCCCCGGCTGTTGACCTCGGCAACGATCGTGGCCTGCCGCTGGGCAGCCAGCTGACCGCCCCGGCCGCGGGTCGGTTCGGCGTTTCCGGCAGCGTTCACACGCACAGACTACGGTCTGCGACGCTCACGCGCAGTGGGAAAGTGTTGTTTTCCGTGCGGCTCACCCCGAAATGCCGTTGCCTCGCGGCGGTCGTGAGCGTCACGCTTCGGGTATGCGATTCCCCGACGACGTCCCCGTGCTCACCGACGGCACCGTCACCCTGCGCGCCCACACCACGGCCGACATCGGCCCGGCGTACGAGACGTGCCAGGACCCGGAGATGCAGCGCTGGACGACGATCCCGGTGCCGTACCTGCAGGAGCACGCGGTCTCGTTCCTCACCGAGCAGGTCCCGGCCGGCTGGGTCGCGGGCAACTCGTACGCCTGGGCGATCGAGTACGACGGCCGCTACGCGGGGACCGTCGACCTGCGCGACCGTGAGGGCGGCGTCGGCGAGATCGGGTTCGCGGTCTCGCCGTGGGCCCGTGGCAACGGTGTGATGACCCGCGCGGTGAAGCTCGCGGTCCGGTACGCGTTCGAGCAGGCCGGCTGGCACCGGGTGATCTGGCGCGCGTACGTCGGCAACTGGGGATCGCGACGGGTGGCGTGGAAGGCCGGCTTCCGATCGCTGGTGACGATGCGGGACGAGGGCCTGCAGCGCGGCGTACGACGTGACGAGTGGGTCGCGTCGGTCACCCGCGACGACGAGCTCGAACCCCAGGGCAACTGGTGGACCATCCCGGTGGTCGAGGGCAACGGTGTCCGCTTGCGCCCGCTCGAGGCGAAGGACGCCGAACGGGTGATGGCCGCGTGCAACGACGAGCGCACGAAGCTCTGGCTGGCCGGCCTGCCGTCGCCGTACGGGCTGGAGGACGCGCACGGGTTCATCGAAGGGCGGACCGAACTGGCGGCCAACGGGGACGGGGTCTCCTGGGCGATCGCGGATCCGGAGACCGACGACCTGCTCGGCAACGTCAGCGCGTTCGACCTGCGCAACCGGATCGACCCGACGATCGCCGAGATCGGCTACTGGGGTCACCCGGACGCGCGCGGCCGCGGCGTGATGTCGGCCGCGGTCGGGCTCGCGATCAAGCACGCGTTCACGCCGCTCGACGACGGCGGACTCGGCCGGCGCCGGCTCGTCCTGTACGCCGCCGCGCCGAACTCCGCGTCCGCGCACGTGGCCGAGGTCAACGGTTTCACCCGTACCGGCCTGGCCCGGGCCGCGAGCCCGCGCCGCGACGGGCGGTACGAGGACCTGATCTGCTTCGACCTGCTCGCGACGGAACACCCGGACTACCGGAAACTCTTGGAAAACGTGCCGGATTGAGCGAGTCGTCCACAGTGTGAGTGGGATTTGTTCGACTGGCGACACCGCTTCCCCTCGCCGTCCGGCGCCAGGGCTGCTTGAATCGACAGGTGAGAGATCGTGAGGAGCTCGTCCGCCGCTGGCAGGCGGGGTGGTCGGTGTCGAGGGGCTGGACCAAGGTCGAGGACGACAACGACGGGATCCTGACCGTGCGCGCGGGTGAGGACAACCGCGCCATGGAGTACGTCGTGCTCGACGCGGACGACAAACCGGAGCGGGTCGAGCGTGCGGCCGAGCTGGCGATGGCGGCCGGTGGTGGCCGGGGCGCCGGCTGGATCACGCTGGCCACCGACGACCGTGAGGCCCGGGTCGACCAGTTCGAGGAGCTCGGGCTGGAGGTTCAGCGCGAGCAGGACTGGTTGATGACCATCCAGCTGTCCGAGCAGCCGGCGCTGCAGCTGAACGACCGGTACGCCCTGCACACCGAGCTGGAGTCCGACCTGATCGTCTGCCGTGCCACCGTGCACGGCGGCGTGGTGTCGAGCGGCCGGATGGCGGTGGTCGGCGAGGACGCCGTGGCGGACCGGATCGAGACCGATCCCCAGCATCGGCGGCGCGGCCTCGGGAGCGCCGTGATGGCGTCGCTGGTCGAGACCGCCGCGGCGCACGGCGCGAAGCGCGGCATCCTGATCGCGTCGATCGACGGCCTACGGCTCTACCGGAGCCTGGGCTGGAAGGTTGTCGCCGACATCGTCATCGCCCGCTGCTGAGTGCGCCCTGCCCTGCGCGCTCCTTCCTTCTGCACTGAGGGTACAAGCGTCGGCCTCCGAGCCGTGGGAGTTATCCACAGCCTCGTCACTAGCTGCCTCCGCGCGCCGCTTCGACGGTCGCGTGGAGGGCCTCCTCGGTTGGTATGGGCTGGATGCCGAAGGCTTCTTCGGCTTGGGTTGAGTCGATGACGAACGGCTCGCGGAACTGGTACTGGAGTTCTCGGATCTCCTTGGCCTGTGGGTTGAACAACCCGCCGAGCCACAGGACCGCGGCCGGCATCTCCGTCACGCGCGCTGCGGGTAGGCCGGCCAGCCGGGCCGCGTGTGCTGCCAGTTCGCGGATCGGCACCGGCGGCGCCGTCGGGACCAACCACGTCCGGCCCCACGCGTTCTCGTCGGCGGCGACCGCGAGGAGCGTCCGCGCGACGTCGTCGACCGCTGTCCAGCTGTGCGGCGCATCCAGATCAGCCGGTACGGCGACCTGTTTGCCCTTCAGGACCCCCGGCAGCACCCCGACCGTGAAGAACGACACCGCGCCCGCGCCCAGGTAGTCCGAGCCGCGCACCTCCGCCGTACGGATCCGCCCGGCGCGATGAGCCGCGAGCGCGTCGGCCCACACCTTCGCGCGGACCTCGCCCTTGGCCGAGTTCGGGCGGTCCGGGTCCTGCTCGCGCATCGGGCCTTCCGGAGCACCGTACGGGTAGAGGTTTCCGGTCGTGACCAGCACGGCGCCGGTCTGCTCCGCCGCCGCGACCAGCGAGGCGCCGAGGGCCGGCCAGTGCGAGACCCACTGCGGGTACGGCGGACCTCCAGCACTCACCAACGTGCTCGCGCCGTCGACGATCGCGGTCAGCGCCGCCGGGTCGGACGCGTCCGCGGCCACCTTGGTGAGTGCCGGGTGATCGGGTCCGCTGCCGGAGCGCGTGACGAGCTTGACCTCTTCGCCGCGGTCGACGAGCAACCGCGCGACCGCCGTACCGACTGGTCCTGCACCGACGACAACGTGCACGCGATCGCTCCTCGGATTGTGGACTAGGGCTGAACGCTAGTACGTCAAAGGTCTGTAAGGCCCGGAACGTCCTTCGTCACAAGGGGTCGTCGGGGCTGGCGATCTCCGCTACGTTGCCTCGGGTGTCCAACACTCAGTACGACGAATTCCCTGGCCACCAAGGTCCTCGGCGCGCGAAACGACGTGGCGTCGCCGGGCCTGTGCTCGCGGCTCTCGTCGTCCTCGGGCTGGTCGCGGGTGGCGGGTGGTTCCTCACCCGGGACGGCAAGAGCGCCGCACCCGCCAGCCAGGACGAGCCGCTGACCGTCGTCACCTCCGACACCCCGCCCGTTGACGAACCGACGCCGACCGTGACGCCGAGCACGACCCCGACCGCCACGCCGACGCCCACGCCGAGCAAGACGCCGTCGAAGACTCCGAGCGCGACGCCGACCCCGACGCGGTCGACCACGGCGCCGAGCCGCGGCACCACGCGGACGCCGAAGCCGTCGCCCAAGCCGACCAGGACGTCGCCGAGCCACACCAGTACGCCGAAGCCGACCACGACCAAGCCGGCTCCGGTCGGCGGCACGATGGAGAACCAGGTCCTGCAGCTCACGAACAACGAGCGCCAGAAGGCCGGTTGCGGACCCCTGCGGACGAACAGCGCGCTGGCCCGGGCGGCCGAGGACCACGCCGCCGACATGGTCGACAACCACTACTTCGACCACAACAGCCAGGACGGGCGCAGCCCGTTCGACCGGATGAAGACGGCCGGGTTCAAGGGCGGGTCGATGGCCGAGAACATCGCCGTCGGCTACAGCTCCGCGGCGGCCGTGGTGAAGGGCTGGATGAACAGCGAGGGCCACCGCAAGAACATGCTCAACTGCAGCTACTCGATGATCGGCATCGGCTATGACAGCGGCCAGGTCAAGCCCGACTGGGGCAACGGGAGCTGGGTGCAGGACTTCGGCGGCTGAGTGCCACGGCGGGACCGAATCTTCGGGGTGCGTTAAGACCGTTCGAACGCTTGTAACAGTGGCCTTGCTGATCGGTTAAGGTCTCTGTTCGGTAACCAGGGGGGCCTGGAGCTACGCGCGGGGATCGACGGACGACTCGGTACGAACGAAACGAAGAGGATTCGCCCACCCATGACGGACTCGCCAACCCCTGGGCGACACCGGAGCAGAAGAGCAGCGCGCAAACGCAGCCGAGGCCTGATCGGCCCGGTCGTGAGCGCTCTGTCGGTGTTGCTGGCCATCGGACCCGTGGTCTACCTGATGTCGCACCGCGACGGCTCGGACGTCGCCGACGGGCAGACCAAGGTCCTCAACGTTTCCGAGGACAACGCCGGCCCCGCGGCCGTCGACGACACCTCCGCACCGGGCAAGCTCGGTAAGCCGCTGGTCACCGTCACCAAGACGCTGCCGAACGGCGTCACCACCACGATCGCTCCGACCGGTACGCCGGCGCTGGGTTCGGCCGAGTCGACCACCACGTCGACGGCCACCAACACGCCGAGCACCGTCGTCACCTCGGCGCCTGGCGGCGTCGTCACCGTGACGGTCGGGCCGAGCGGCAAGCCGACGGTCGACAGCCAGACCGTGAAGCCGAAGCCGTCGACCACGAAGACGACCACCAAGACCCCGCGGCCGCCGACGACGACCGAGACGACGCCGGACGACCCGCCGCCGCCTCCGTCGGGTGGTGGCGGTACGAGCTCGATCGAGCGCGACGTACTGGACCTGACGAACCAGGCCCGGCGCAGCCAGGGCTGCCGCCCGCTGCAGCTGGACGACAGCCTGGTCGAGGCCGCCGGCCGGCACGCGTCGGACATGGTCCGCCGGCACTACATGGACCACACCAACCCCGACGGCCAGGGCCCGGGCGACCGGATCGCGGCGGCCGGGTTCCACGGCAACGGCTGGGGCGAGAACATCGCCGCCGGCTACAGCACCGCGCAGCGGGTGTTCAACGCCTGGATGAACAGCGACGGGCACCGGGCCAACATCCTGAACTGCAAGTTCAACCGGATCGGCATCGGGTACGACGACGGCCAGGTCAAGTCGGAGTGGGGCCCGGGCAGCTGGGTCCAGGACTTCGGCAAGGTCAGCAACTGACCTGTCGCCGCTGTCGAGCGCGACACGCTGTCGTTGGTTTGTCAGGACAATGTTTTGTCGCCGTCCCACTGTGGGGCCGGTGCAGTTTGTCGAACAGCAACAGCCGCCGGCCGCTTGGCCGGTGAACGCAACGGGTAGATCCGTCCTTGCACTTCGCTCGGCGCCCCTCACCGGCGCCGTGGTGAGACGAATGAGGCACGTCTTGGGGGCGACCGTGAAGGGAACACGCAGCTAAATGTCAGAGCCCGGAGCCACCGCTCGGCGCCGGCGCAGCAGGAGGGCCGCCCCGCAACCGTCGCGGGTCCGCCGTCCGCTGATCGCCATCGCATCCGTGATCCTGGTGATCACCCCGATCTCCTGGATCCTCCTGCACGAGCCGCAGAGCGACCAGGCCGACGCGTCCGTCCCGTACGTCACCCGCGACGACGACACGTACATCACCGCGTCGACGGACCCGGTGGTCGACACGACGGACGCGCCGCCCACCGCCGTACCGTCGACGACGCCGACGCCCGGGAAGACCCCGACGACGCCGGGCGTGACGCCGACGCTCACGCCGGGCCAGACGCCTGGCACACCCGGTACGACGGACCCGACGATCACGCCGACGGACGGGCCGACCGGTCGGCCGACGGACACACCGACGACCGGTACGACGACCGCGCCGCCTCCGAGCAGCGAGACCCAGAACCCGCGCCCGACGAAGACGCCGACCCGGACGCCGACGGACGACCCGACGCCGTCGACCCCGCCGAACGACGACGACGGCAGCATGAGCGGCGCCGAGGTCGAACTCTTCAGCCTGGTCGACAACGCCCGCCAGGATCGCGGCTGCGCGCCGCTGCGCCGCAACAGCGACCTGTCGAACGGCGCCGGCAGCGACGCCGATACCCGGGCGAGGAACGGCCAGGTCTCGGACGGCGGCAACAGCTACGCCGCCACCGGTGGCGACGGCATGAGCGCCAAGTCGGCGTTCGACAAACTGAAGTCCGAGCGCGGCGGCACGATCTTCAACTGCGGCCTGACCGAACTCGGGGTCGGCCGGGCCGATCGCGACCATTGCGTCATCGACCTGGGGCTCGCGTGCCTCAGCAGCAAGAACCGTGTCGCCTGGGTCGTCGACTTCGACTAGGTGAGACCATGGGGAAAGGTGCTTGAGCCGACAACGTTCTCGGGGTTAGCTTGAGCCTCCACCGATCCGTGGGAGGCCGGATGTACGGGGAGCGCGACGATCTGGATCCGGCCCGGCCTGCGCTGTTCGGGATCCCGCCCGACGCGCTGGCCGACGAACGCCCCGACACCCGCCCCGGCGAAGCGAAACGCATGGGCCTCAGCCGCCATACCGAGGAAGGCGCCGTACTGGCCTTCGCCTCCTCGTTGGACCGAGCCAAACCAGGCCACCGCATGGTGGCCTGGCTCCTGCTCGTCATGTTCAGCGCCCCGGCGCTCTACACCCTCATAGCTCTCCTCTAAGCGAGTCGCTTCTGGAGGTTCTCGTCGAGGGCCCCCAGGAACTGCTCGGTGGTGAGCCACTCCTGGTTCGGGCCGATCAGGCGGGCGAGGTCCTTCGTCATCTGGCCCTGTTCGACCGTCTGGACGCAGACCTGTTCGAGGCTTTCGGCGAAGCCGATGACCTCGGGCGTGCCGTCGAGCAGGCCGCGGTGCTTGAGGCCTCCGGTCCACGCGAAGATCGACGCGATCGGGTTCGTGGAGGTGGGCTCGCCACGCTGGTGGCGGCGGTAGTGGCGGGTGACCGTGCCGTGGGCCGCCTCGGCCTCGACCGTGCGACCGTCGGGCGTCATCAGCACCGACGTCATCAGCCCGAGCGACCCGAACCCCTGCGCCACCGTGTCCGACTGCACGTCGCCGTCGTAGTTCTTGCAGGCCCAGACGTACCCGCCGTCCCACTTCAGCGCCGACGCGACCATGTCGTCGATCAGGCGGTGCTCGTACGACAGCCCGCGCCGTACGAACTCCTCCTGGAACTCGGCCTCGTAGACCGCCTGGAAGACGTCCTTGAACAGCCCGTCGTACGCCTTGAGCACCGTGTTCTTCGTCGACAGGTAGACCGGGTAGTCCCGCTTCAGCCCGTACGCGAACGACGCACGCGCGAAGTCCTCGATCGACTTGGTGAAGTTGTACATCCCCAGCGCGACCCCGCCGTCCGGGCCGTAGTTCGCGACGACGTGCTGGATCGGCTCGGACCCGTCCTCCGGCGTGAACGTGATGGTCAGCTCGCCGGCGCCGGGCACGGTGAAGTTGGTCGCCTTGTACTGGTCCCCGTGCGCGTGCCGCCCGATCACGATCGGCTTGGTCCACCCGGGCACCAGCCGCGGCACGTTCTTGATGATGATCGGCTCCCGGAACACCACCCCGCCGAGGATGTTCCGGATCGTCCCGTTCGGCGAGGCCCACATCCGCTGCAGCCCGAACTCCTCGACCCGCGCCTCGTCCGGCGTGATCGTCGCGCACTTCACCCCGGCCCCGTGCCGCTTGATCGCCTCCGCCGCATCCACCGTCACCCGGTCGCCGGTCACGTCCCGGTGCTCGATCCCGAGGTCGTAGTACTCCAGCTCCACGTCCAGGTACGGATGAATCAACCGCTCCTTCACGAACCGCCAGATGATCCGCGTCATCTCGTCCCCGTCGAGCTCCACCACAGGACGCTCCACCTTGATCCGCCGCACCCGATCCTCCAAGTATCTTGACATCAAGACATCTATCTCGACATCAAGATAACCTGCACCGGACGTGCTTGTCACGCAGCAGGCGGTCAGACCCTCCGATCCCCCAAGATGCAGGGGTGGAACGTACCGTCGAAGAGTCCTGGAATCTCATCACCGGCTGGCTCGAGCAGCACCTGCCGGCCGCCTACGAAGCACTCCAGCCGCCCGCTTCACCGGCCGCCCTGGATGCGATCAGCAACGCTGTGGGTCGCCCGCTGCCGCCCGATGTGCTGGCGTGGCTCAACCTCAGCAACGGCCTGCGGGTCGTGACGGATTTCGGCAACCTGCTGCCGTTCTTCTTCACCCCGCTGACCTGCGAGGCCATGCTCACCCGCTACCGGATGATGCGCAGCGTCTACCGGGACATGCCGCACGAGGACGCCGACCAACCGGCCGGCTCGTACTCCTTCGTGTGGCTCGACACGTTCCTGCCGCTGGCCGCGTCGGGGACCGACGTCGACCTCTTCGTGGACCTGCGCGACGGCGAACTGCACGGCTGCGTCGACTCGCTCGACGCGACCGAGGGCAGCACCGGACCGATCTGGCCGAGCACAGCGGTGATGTTGTCGCAGGTCGCGGATGCGCTCGTGCTCGGGCGGCCTGTCCAGTGGACGTACCGTTCGGGCGACTCCACCGAGTACCGGCCGCAGCTCGAAGGCGGCCGGCTCAGCTGGGACTAACCGATTGCGTGGTCCTTCCAGAACTGGGCGAGGTCCTTCGACGTGGCCGCCTGGGCTGCGGACTTGAAGGCCTGTGGGGTGGCTACGCCGTACCAGTGGGCTGCCGTGTACGACTTGAGCATCTTGGCCATGGCCGGGGTGCCGAGCGTGCGTTCCAGGTCGTGCAGCATGCAGGCGCCGTACGAGTAGACGTACGCCGACCAACCGGGGGTTCGTTGCCAGTAGCCCATGTTGTTGGTGATCAGGTGATCCAGCCGGCCGGGCCAGCAGTCGGACTGGTTGTCGCCGGTGTGGATGTACGACGCGTAGACGGCGAACGACTCGTCCAGCCACGGATCGGCGTACTCGTTGTTGCCGACGATGCCGTAGAACCACTGGTGGGCGAGTTCGTGGACGACCGGGCCCTCCTCGTTCGGCGGGGCGATCAGCAGGACGAAGCCGGGGTACTCCATGCCGTAGAAGGACTCCCAGTTGTCGTTCAGCACCAGGTCGACCTCGCCGTACGGGTACTTGCCGAAGCGCCGGCCGAAGTCGTCGAGCGCGGCGGCGGCTCGGGTCTGGGCGTCCTTGACGGCAAACGGAGTCACCACACCAGTCCACGAGGTGCGGATCGTGATGCCGCCGGGCGACTTGGTGACGGCCTGCTCGAAGGGGCCCGCGGCCCAGGCGAAGTCCCTGACCTGCTTGGCTTTCACGATGGTCGTCGTACGACGTGAGGTGCTGACCGTGCCGGTCGCAGGGACGACCAGCCCGGCGGGGTGGTCGAGCCGGACGGTGAAGTCGGCGGCGAGCGTGTAGTAGCTCTCGCCGATCCCGACGTCGGGCTCGAGATGCCAGCCGGCCTGGTCGCGGACCGCCAGCACCGGAAGGGCGTTCCCGAAGAAGCTGTACGCACCCGCGCGGCCGAACCGCTCGGCCCGCGCCGGCGCCGTCATCGTCACGTCGAAGGCGACCGAGCCACGCTGGCCGGGGCGCAACGGCTTCTTCAGCTCAACCTTCACGGCCGTGCAGTTCACCGTCGGCGCCGCCGCGGTCCCGCCGTCGAAGCGGCTGACCTTGACCGGCGACTTGCAGCCGTCCCAGGCGTTGCCCCAGAGCCGGAGATAGACCTCGCGCAGTGGCGTGTCACCGGTGTTGGTGAACGAGATCGTCTGCCGGCCGGTCCACGACGCACCACTCGCGTCAGCAGCAAGCCGTACGTCGTACGCCGCCTGCCCAGGCGTCCGCCCAGCACTCAGATCCCTGCCCGCACCCTCCGGCGACCCGTTGCCCTTGGCAACGTGTGACTGGTTGCTCGCAGCAACTGCCGGTGGAGCGAGCGTGCCCGCCGTCGCGGCGAGCACCAGTCCGAGCACGCAGACGATCCGTCGCACAGTGACCTCCCAGGTCATCGGTGCAACGAGACTACCGAGTCAGCGGCGCGGGATCGGGACCTTCGGGCAGCCATTCCGCCACGGCGAAAGAGTCGCCGACCGCGACCACCCCGGGCGTCAGCACCGCGGCCTTCATCCCGAAGCTCACACCACCGCCGTACGCCGGTTCGCGCCGGTACTTGGCCAGCGTCCGCGTCGGCTCCGGGCCGCTCTTCTCCCCCGTCGCCTGATCGACCGTCGGCACCGCGCAGCGGATCGCGCGGGCGGCGTACCCGAGCTCCAGCGCACCGGCGGTGGCCCGCAGCACCTTGTCCTCGGTGTGCGGCGCCGTCCAGCCGGAGACGACGAGGTTCGGGCGGAAGCGGTTCATCGGGATCGGCTCGCCGCCGGTCTCGACGATCCGCGCGTTCAGTTCGTCGAGCGACGCCTGCGACGTGATCAGCAGCGCGTGCGCGTCGCCGAAGCCGGTCTGCCCCGCGTGCACTCCCCAGCCCGGGCGCTCGTGCTCGGGCGTGACGCGGACGAGCGAGGCCGGTTTGCCGAGGCGTTCGGTGAACCAGGCGTCGGCCGCCGGGTCCTGTACGACGCCGGCGCCGAACCACTTGGCGAACAGGCTGACGTCGCGCCGCTTCCCGTCGTACGCGACCTCGATCTCCAGCGCGGTCGATCCGTCGGAGAGCCGCAGCCCGTCGCCGTCGAGCACCTCGACCCGCAGCGGCGCCATCGCGGGCAGGCTGCGCTGGCTGTAGAAGGCACCGTCCGGGCCGACCAGCATGAAGCTGCGGTCGTGCTTGAGCCCGGTGGCGCCGATCTCGGCGCGGTCGGCGGAGACACCGGCCAGGCCCTTCACGGGGTAGTAGGTCAGCGCGGAAACTCGAACGTCGGCCACCTGTCCCACCCTAAGCGGCGCCGGGGCCGTGGGAGATCAAAGCTGACGCCGAATTGTTCAGTTAGCCGAAGGTGCCGGAGGGCGCGGCCGGTGAGACGAAGGTTTCGTGGTCGGTGAACGGGTCGGCCTTGCCTGCCAGCTCGCTCAGCGGCATCACCTCGTACGGCGGTTGCGCGCGGCGGCCGGCGGCGGTCAGGTCGGGGACGGGTTGGCGCGATGCGACGAGGACGACGTTGCCGAAGGACTTGCCGCGGAGGACCTTGCGCTCGGCGAGTACGACGCCGCCGCCGAAGGCTTCACGGGCGGTCGCTGCCACTCGCCGTACGAAGGCCAGGCCGGCGGAACCGTCGATCAGGTTCTGGACCAGTACGCCGCCCGGACGCAGGACGCGCGCGCACTCGGCGGCGAACTCGCGGGTGACGAGGTTCTCGGGGACGGCCTCGCGGACGAACGCGTCGACGATGAGCAGGTCGACGGAGTCCTCGTACACGCCACTGATCCCCGCCCGGCCGGTCTCGGGGCGGACCTTGATCCCGGAGCGCTTCGGCAGCGGCAGCGCCTCGCGGACGAATTCGGTGAGGTCCTCGTCGGGCTCGAGCACGATCTGCCGCGAGCGCGGGCGCGTCACCGCGACGTACCGCGCGAGCGAGAGCCCGGCGCCGCCGACGTGGAGCACGGAGATCGGCTGCTTCCGCGCGGCGACCGCGTCCACCACGTCGCCGATCCGACGCATGTACTCGAAGGAGAGGTGCGTGGGGTCGGCCAGGTCGACCTGGGACTGAAGGGAGCCGTCCACCCGCACGACGTACGTCCCATCGGCAACGGCCTCGACGGTCGCCGTGCCGGACCCGACTGTGCGCTCCATCCCAGCATCCTTTCACCCTGGGATGGAGCACACGGTGGGGACTACTCGCTTGTCGCGGCTACGGCGATGTCTGCGTTGTCGGAGAACAGGCCGTCGATGCCGGCCTTGCGGTACGTCGCGATCTCGGTGAAGAGGTCGCCGGAGTCGCTCGCGACCGTGGAGCTGCGGAGGTTCGGCGGGAGGAACGAGTTCTCGACGCGGAACGTGTACGGGTGGATAACCAGGCCGGCCTTGTGGGCGTCGCGGACCAGCGCGGTGGGCGTGCCGAGCTTGCCGGTGGCGGCGTCGACGGGGATGACCTGGTCCTTCGACGGGCCGACGCCGTCGGCGTACGTGGCGACCTCCCGCAGACCGCGCGCGGACACGACATCGGCGTACGTCCGCTTGTCGCCCGCGACGACGAAGTCGTACGGCGCGCCGGTGGAACCGGTCAGCTGCACGAGCGGGACGCGGAGCTGCTTGTCGAGTGCCTTCAGGTTCGCGACCTCGAAGGACTGCACGTAGACCTTCGCGTCGGAGCGGTTGAGCCCGTTGCGGTTGAGGACCTTGACCAGCTCCGGCTCGAGCGCGAGGCCCTGTTGCTGGAAGTACGTCGGGTGCTTGGTCTCCGGGTAGATCCCGATCGGCCGGTCCAGCTCGCGCGACAGCCGCTTGGTCAGGTCGATGACCTCCTGCAGCGTCGGGATCTGGTAGCGCCCGTTGAACACCGTGTTGTGCTGCCGGATCGCCGGGATCCGCTCGGTCGCGCGGAGCGTCTTCAGCTCCTTCAGCGTGAAGTCCTCGGTGAACCACCCGGTCAGCGCGACCCCGTCCAGGGTCTTGGTCTTCTTCCGCGCCGCGAACTCCGGGTGCGCCGCGACGTCCGTCGTCCCACCGATCTCCGGCTCGTGCCGCGTGACCAGCACGTGGTCCTTGGTGGTGACCAGGTCCGGCTCGACGAAGTCCGCGCCCATCCGCGCGGCCAGCTCGTACGACGCGAGCGTGTGCTCCGGGCGGTACCCGGACGCGCCGCGATGACCGACCACCACGAACCCGTCGCGCCGCTGCGCCGCCGACGAGCCGCGCGTAGGCGCCGCCGCCGCCACGTCCTGCTGGGGCGAGCCCGCGACGTCCTGCTGGGTCGAGGCCGCGACGTCCTGTTGCGCCGAGACGTCCTGCTGGCCCACCGCGCCCACGCCGCCGGACACCTGCGGGACGACCAGCGCCGCGCCGACGGCCAGTGCCGAGGCACCGACCGCGACGAACTGCCGGGAAAGCTTCATCCGGGGACTCCTTACACCTCAGGGGATTTGGGCACACCCTGAGGCCGACCGGGGACCGCCGCGCGGCGTCCCGACGACCGCCCGGCGTCCAGCCGGTGAACGCTGCGGCGCCGCGGGCGCGGCGTGCCGCGCGGCGTCCCGACGACCGCCCGGCGTCCAGCCGGTGAACGCTCCCGCCGTACGGCGTGCCCGAGGTGGCAGGAATCACCGGCCCCACCGTCGCCAGCGGGCGTGCGGGTTGCTAGCGTCCGAAGTACAGCCAGTCGAGTTCCCAAGGAGCGTGTCGTGAGCACTACCCCCGTGAAGGTGGCCGTCACCGGCGCCGCCGGTCAGATCGGTTACAGCCTGCTGTTCCGGATCGCCAGCGGTGCACTGCTGGGCCCGGACACCCCGGTCGAGCTGCGGCTGCTGGAGATCACCCCGGCGCTGAAGGCGCTGGAGGGGGTCGTGATGGAGCTCGACGACAGCGCGTTCCCGACGCTGGCCGGGGTCGAGATCGGCGACGACCCGAACGTCATCTTCGACGGCGCGAACGTCGCCCTGCTGGTCGGCGCCCGCCCGCGCACCAAGGGCATGGAGCGCGGTGACCTGCTCGAGGCCAACGGCGCGATCTTCACCGGTCAGGGCAAGGCGCTGAACGACCACGCCGCCGACGACATCCGGATCACCGTCACCGGCAACCCGGCCAACACCAACGCGCTGATCGCGAAGTCGAACGCCCCGGACATCCCGGCCGAGCGTTTCTCCGCGCTGACCCGCCTGGACCACAACCGCGCGCTGGCGCAGCTGGCCCAGAAGACCGGCACGCACGTGACGGACCTGAAGAAGCTGACGATCTGGGGCAACCACAGCGCCACGCAGTACCCGGACATCTTCCACGCCGAGGTCGGCGGCAAGAACGCGGCCGAGGTCGTCAACGACCAGGCCTGGCTGGAGAACGACTTCATCCCGACCGTGCAGAAGCGCGGCGCGGCGATCATCGAGGCCCGCGGCGCCTCGTCGGCGGCCTCGGCCGCGGCCGCGACGATCGACCACACCCGCGACTGGCTGCGCGGTTCGGCCGACGGCGACTGGCTGTCGATGGCGGTCGTGTCCGACGGTTCGTACGGCGTACCGGAGGGCCTGATCTCGTCGTTCCCGGTGACCACCAAGGACGGCAACTGGGAGATCGTCCAGGGTCTCGAGGTCAACGACTTCTCCCGCGGCCGGATCGACGCCAGCACCGCCGAGCTCGGCGAGGAGCGCGACGCGGTCAAGGCGCTCGGCCTGATCGGCTGACCCAGAACGTGAGAGGCCCCCGGGGAGATCTCCCCGGGGGCCTTCGTTCGTCTACCGCAACCGGTACGCGTCGAGCACGGTCTGCGTCGCCGTACCGCCGTCCTGGTCGACGACCACCGACTTCAGCGAGACCAGCGGCCCGGCCGGCGTCGTGAAGACCGCCTTGTACTTGCCCTTCCCGGCCGGCAGCACACTCGCCCGCTGCCAGGTCTTCCCGCCGTCACCGGACACCTGTACGACGACCGACTTGGTCGGCGACGCCTTCGCGCCAGGTGCACTCGTGACCGCCAGGTCCAGCACGCTGATCGGCAGCCGCTTGACCGCGTTCCGCTCGTCGACCCGCGGCGTGAAGCGCACCGCCTTCAACGACAGCAGGACCTTGGACCCGCCGGTGTCCTGCGAGCTGAACGTCCAGACGCCTTGCATCCGGTTCGCGAGCTGCAGCTTCGGCCGGTTCTGCACGATCTCCAGCCGGTACGACGCGTTGCCGGCCGGGACGTCCTCGAGGAAGAGCTGACCCGGCACCGTCGACTCGTCGTACAGCTTGCCGTCCCGGAACAGCTTGGTGCTGCTCGCGACGACCTCGTCGGACATCCCGTCGTGACCGTCCCCGTCGCCGTTCGGGAACAGGAACAGGTCCATCACGTTGCCCTCGCGGTAGACCCCACCGCCGGCGACGTCGATCGTCGCGGCCGCGGCGCCCCAGCGTTCGCCGTACGAGGCACCTGAGCGGAACGTCTTGTCGCTGAACGAGTACGACAGCGGGAAGGTGTAGTACTCACCGTCCTCGACGAACGTGTTGACCTGCGCCGCCCAGGTGACGCCCTTGGCGTCGAGCAGGTGGGTGACCCGGCTCGGCACACTGTACGGGAACGGCCAGCCGGAGGCGCTCATCTGCATCCCCGGCAGCGTCCCGAACCGCTCGTCGAAGACCTGCTGGCCCGGGTGGTCCGCGGTGTAGAGCGTGGACAGCTTCGCCAGCTCGTGGTCCCGCACGGTCCGTTGATAGCCGGTGAAGTAGCTGCCGGTCCGGCCCTTCAGCAGGTCGTACGTGTACGGCGTGTTGCGGAAGTCGCCGTTCTTGCCGGGCACACCCCAGCGAGAAGCGACGTACGACCTCATCTCGTCGGCGGCCACCGCCGGCCCCATCGATCCGACGAAGACCTGGTCGAGCGCGGCCGCGTAGGTGGAGTTGCCCTGCACGTACTCGCCGATCGGGCGTTCGTAGCCGATCTCGACCCGCGCCAGCCGTGCGTCGGACCGCGGCAGCGTCATCCGGACCGGGCCGGCCTTGCGGGCGTCGACCGCGACGGTCGTCGTCCGGTCGACGACGAGCTTCGGCCAGACCAGCTGGAACACGCGCTCCTTGGCGTCCATCAGGTTGCCGTCGACGAAGTACTCGCCCTTCGGCAGCCGCAGCTTCGCGGTGCCCTGCGCGTCGGTCCGGACCTGGACGAACTGACCGTCGGTGAGGCCGAACATCGTCGTGTAGTTCACGTCGGTGCCCTTGCCGTCCGGGCCAAGGTGCTTGACGGTGACGTCGTAGCTCTCGATCTCCTTCTCGACGGCGAGCGGGACGCCCAAGCTGGTGCCCCCGCCGGTGGCGACCAGGCGGCCGGCGTACTGACCGTCCGCGCCCTGGTGACGGGTGTCGGACGTGACCGTGACCGAGGCCGTGCCGCCCGCGGGGACGGTGACGCTCTGCGCGGCCAGCTTGAACGCGCTCGCCGGGGCCGGCTTACCGTCCGGACCGGTCGCGGTGAGCTGCAACTGCAGCGTGACGGCCGTCTTGCCGAGGTTGCGGAAGGCAACCTGCTTGGCGACCGGCTTGTCGTCGGTGTGCGGCCAGAGCGCCTTGCCGAACGAGACGCTGCCCGGCGTTGCCGCCAGCAACTGGGTGATCGCCTTGCCCGCGTCGACGCGGCCGGCGCCCTGCTGGTAGACGGTCTGACCGGCGATGACCTTCGCCGATCCCATCACGACGGGCTTGAGGTCGTTCGCCTTCCACGTCGGGTGCTGCTGCGCGAGCAGCGCGGCCGTGCCTGCGACGTGCGGCGTCGCCATCGACGTACCGGAGAGCATCATGTACGACGTACCGACCGGGTCGCCGATGTCGGCGTCCTTGGCCCGCGCGGCGACGATGTCCACGCCGGGACCGGTGACGTCGGGCTTGATCGCGCCGTCGCCGACCCGCGGGCCGCGACTGGAGAACTCCGCGAGCTGGTCGGACTTGTCGACCGCGCCGACGGTCAGCGCGGCGTCCGCGCTGCCCGGCGACGAGACCGTCGAGTCACCCGGGCCTTCATTGCCAGCGGCAACGACGAAGAGCGTGCCGGTCTGCGCGGTGAGCTTGTTGATCGCGGCCTCGATCGGGTCGAGCTCCGGGGTGTCCGGGCCGCCGATGCTGAAGTTGACGACCTTGGCCTTCTGCTCGACCGCGGCCCACTGCAGCCCGGCGAGCATCGCCGAGTCCGAGCAGCCGCCGCCTTGGTCGCAGACCTTGCCGTCGAGCAGCGTCGCATCCGGGGCGACGCCCTTGTACTTGCCGCCCGACGCCGCGCCGGAACCGGCGACCGTCGACGCGACGTGCGTGCCGTGGCCGAACTGGTCGCCCGCGGGGTCGGTGGTGAAGTTCTTGGTGGCGCCGATCCGGCCCTTGAAATCGGGGTGGTTCGGGTCGATGCCGGTGTCCAGGATCGCGACCTTGACGCCCTTGCCGGTGAACCCGGCCTGCCAGGCCTTCGGCGCGCCGATCTGCGGGACGGACTTGTCCAGCAGGACCTTGCGCTTGGCGTCCAGCCAGACGTGCTCGATCGCGGCCGCGTCGCGGGACTGGCCGGTGAGCCGGCGGAGGAACTGCCCGGTGGTCGACTTGTCGACCGTGACCGCGGTGGCGCCGATCGCCGGCAGATCCTTGGTTTTGGTTGCT
Source organism: Kribbella sp. cmx-5-2 (assembly GCA_049998015.1). Taxonomy (GTDB): domain Bacteria; phylum Actinomycetota; class Actinomycetes; order Propionibacteriales; family Kribbellaceae; genus Kribbella. The sequence continues at coordinate 1,138,633 of JAEBEC010000002.1, read as the reverse complement.
CCCGGCAACTTCGCTGACCGGGACCTCGTCGAGACGATCAGTGGGATCGTCGTCGACCGCTGGTCGTCGTACCCCATCTCCAGCAGGCCGGTCACGTCGAACAACCGCCGGTCGAGCTTGCCCGACGTCACCGCCGAGCTGACGTCGAGCGGAAGCACCGACAGCCGGCCGCGCGACCGCTGCAGCTTGAAGACCACCTTGTCCCGGCCCGGGCCGGGGTCGACTGTCACGTGCTTGCCGTTGACCACGACTCGGTCGCCGGTGATCAGTGTGACGACCTGCTTCTTCGCCGGCTTGCTTGTAGCCGACGGCAACGCTCCTGGATCAGGCTCCTGCTGCTGAGCCTGTGCTGCAGGCCCTTGCACCGCAGTGACAGCGAGCGCTCCGGCCAGTACGCCGGTTGCCGCCGTCAACCATCTCTTCCTGCGCTCCATCTCCCGCTCTCCCCTCCGTCACCGGACGGTGACCACACGGGTACGACGCGTGCGCGAGGAGAAAAGATGCCGCGGGTTTGGGAGCGTGCCCGTTAGGTCAGCCGTTCGGGACGATCAGGCCGAGTACGAGAATCGCGGCGCCGGCGCCGAGCAGGAGCGCGGTGTCGAACATCCGGCCGCGAACGTGCAGCAGGCCGGCCTGGTCGTCGTTGAGCACCAGCCGCAGCAGCCCGGCGAGCAGGACGCTCCCGGAGAAGGTGAGGATGCCGTTCCGCCAGTTGTAGAACGTCAAGATGATCAGCCCGGCGAGGCCTGCGAGGACGCAGATCGCCAAGGGCCACTCGCTACGCCGTTGCTCGGTTGCCGCCGCCATCAGCAGACCAGACCGAAGACGGGAGCACCCGGGGTGGGGGTGGGGGCGCCCGGGATGGGGGCAGGAGTGCCCGGGGTGCGCATGGAGATGCCCGCGGTGAGGGTCATGCGGCGGAGGCGGCCGCGGTTTCGGCGGCTTCGACGACGTTGGTGAGGAGCATGGCGCGGGTCATCGGGCCGATGCCGCCGGGCATCGGGGCGATCCAGGCGGCGGCCTCGCGGGCGGCGGGGTCGATGTCGCCGACGATCTTGCCCTCGGCGCTGCGGCTGGTGCCGACGTCGAGGAGGACGGCGCCCGGCTTCACCATGTCGGCCGTGATCAGTCCGGCCGAGCCGGCGGCGGCGATCACGATGTCGCCGGTGCGGACGACCGAGGCCAGGTCCTTGGTGCCGGTGTGGCACTGGGTGACGGTCGCGTTCTCGGACTTGCGGGTGAACAGCAGGCCCATCGGGCGGCCCGCGGTGACGCCGCGGCCGACGACGACCACGTGCGCGCCGGCGATCGGTACGTCGTACCGGCGGAGGATCTCGACGCAGCCCTTCGGCGTACAGGGCAGCGGGCCGTCCTGGCCGAGGACCAGCTTGCCGAGGCTCATCGGGTGCAGGCCGTCGGCGTCCTTGAGCGGGTCGATCAGGCCGAGGATCTCGTTGGTGTCGACATGCTTGGGCAGCGGCAGCTGCACGATGAAGCCGGTGCAGGCCGGGTTCTCGTTCAGCTCGCGCACCTTCGCGGCGATCTCGTCCTGCGTGGTGTCAGCCGGCAGCTCGACCTCGATCGAGGAGATCCCGACCGCCGCACAGTCCCGGTGCTTGCCCGCGACGTACGCGCGGCTCCCCGGGTCGTCCCCGACCAGAATCGTCCCGAGCCCCGGCACGACGCCCTGCTCCGCAAGCTTGGCCACCCGCACCTTCAGCTCGTCCTTGATCGCCGCCGCCGTCGCCTTGCCATCCAAAACCTGAGCCGTCACAACACAGGAGTCTGCCACGCCCCCCACCCACCCCCGACCCCACCCAGCACCACATCGCAGCAACCAGTTGAAAGACAGGAAAGGGAAGGGAAGGAAGGGGAAAGGAGAGGGAGGAAGCACCCACCCACGGTGTGCACCTGTGGATCGGGGTGCAGGTGTGGGTGGCTGGGGTTGTTGGGTGAGTGCGGGAGGGCGCGGAGCTGGGGGCGAGGCAAGCTCGCAGAAGTGCGCAGGGGTGAGGATTCGTGAGCCTCCCGGGCGGCGGGCCTGAGAACAGCAGTGCAGGGAACGGGGTCGGTACTTGCTCTGGCGGATGGGTTCGGAGGTGGTGCTCGTGGGCGGGAGGCACGTGAGGTCCCCCACACCAGCTGACCGATCGGTTGAAAACTGGCCGATCGGTCAGGCAAGCTGGTTGACATGACAGAGAGCACCCCCGCCCGCGAGCGGACTCGGCGGGAGATCGAGCAGCAGGCTGTCGCCCTGTTCGCGCGCAAGGGGTACAGCGCGACCTCCCTGCAGGACATCGCGACCGCGGCCGGCTGTTCGAAGGCGACCGTGCTCTACCACTTCAACGGCAAGGCCGCCGTCCTCGCCGCCGCGCTCGAGCCGTCCAAGCTGGCCCTCAAAGAGGTCATCGCCGAGGCCGAGCAGCTCTCCGCCGACGCGGCGCAGGAGCTGGCGATCGTGCGGTTCAGCGAGCTGGCGGTCGGCGCCCGCGGGCTGATCGCGGTGCTGTCCGACATCCTGCCGACGATCGACGAGATGCCCGAGTTCACCGAGCTGATCAGCGAGGGCATCCGGCTGACCGAGATCATGGCCGGCCAGAGCCACGACCAGCTGGAGCTCGACGTCGCCAAGTTCGCCATCAACGGCCTGCTCGGCGAGTGCCGGCACCCCGGCGAGCGCTCCGACGCCGAGCTGCTCGAGCTCTGCAACACCGCGCTCCGGCGCCTGCTGAGACCACCCGTCCAGTCGCTCTCCGGCGGTCCCACGTGACTCCGCCGCCCTGCGCGAACCCCACGCTCCGGCCGCCCCGCCTGAATCCCCTGACCGCCCGGCCCACCCGAAACGGATGTAGCGACTGATGGCCAATCTCCTGTACCGGCTCGGCCGGTTCTCCTACCAACGCCGGCGGCTCGTCGCCGCGATCTGGACGTTCGTGCTGGTCCTGCTCGGGGTCGGCGCACTGACCCTGGGCGGTCAGACGGCGAACACGTTCTCGATCCCCGGCACCGAGTCGCAGCGCGCGCTCGACGCGCTGGCCAAGGACATGCCGGCGGCAAGCGGTGCGTCGGCCAGCGTCGTGGTCAAGGCTCCGGCCGGCAAGACGCTGATGGACCCGGCGGTCAAGGCAGCGGTCGGCGCCACCGTCGCGAAGGTGGCCAAGGTCCCCGAGGTCGCGGGCGCCGTCGACCCGTACACCGCGAAGGCGATCAGCCAGGACGGTTCCACCGGACTCATCCAGGTCTCGTTCACCAAGTCCGCCGACCAGCTCTCCGAGGAGAGCACCACGGCGTACGACGGGTTGAGCGCGCTCAGCTCCGGTGACCTGCAGGTCGTCCCGGGCGGCGCCGTGGTCGGCGGGCCGCCGGAGATCGGCAGCACCGAGATCATCGGTGTCGCGATCGCGGCCGTCATCCTGGTGATCACCTTCGGTTCGCTGGTCGCCGCGGGTATGACGTTGCTGACGGCCCTCATCGGCGTACTGGCCGGAATGGCCGGGCTGTTCCTCGTCACCGCGTTCACCGAGGTCTCCTCGACCGCTCCGATCCTCGCGCTGATGCTCGGGCTGGCCGTCGGCATCGACTACGCGTTGTTCATCAGCTCCCGGCACCGCTCACAGCTTGCCGAGGGCATGGATCCGGAGGAGTCGGTCGCGCGGGCGACGGCGACCGCCGGTTCCGCCGTACTGTTCGCCGGTGCGACCGTCGTGATCGCGCTGGCCGGGCTGAGCCTGGTCGGGGTTCCGTTCCTGACCGCGATGGGTCTGGCCGCGGCCGCGACCGTGCTCACCGCCGTACTGGTTGCCTTGACGCTGCTTCCGGCGATGCTCGGCTTCGTCGGCAACCGCGTCCTGCCCCGCAAGCTGCGCCACCACGGCGCCCACGCCGCCGAGCCGGTGGCGGCCAAGGAAGGCTTCGGCTTCCGCTGGGCCCGGCTGGTGACCCGCTTCCGCGTCCCGATCGTTGCCCTGGGCATCCTCGGGCTCGGCGCGCTGGCGCTGCCGGTGCAGGACATGCGGCTGGCGATGCCGGACGGCGCGACCGCGACGGAGAACTCGAACCAGCGGATCGCGTACGACCTGTCCGCGGCCGCCTTCGGTCCGGGCTCGAACGGCCCGCTCGTGGTCGTCGTGAAGACCCCGGACGCGCAGCAGTCCGAGGCGCTGGTCGGCCAGGTGCTCGGGCTGACGAAGAACTTCAAGGACATCGTCGCGGCCCAGCCGGGCCCGGCCAGCAAGGACGGGGCGACGCGGCTGATCAGCGTCATCCCGGCCAGCGGTCCGGCGAGCGAGCAGACCAGCGACCTGGTCGGTGACCTGCGCGACTCGCTGAAGCCGCTGTCGGTCAACGGCGCGGACGTCTCGATCACCGGCAACACCGCGATCGGTGTCGACGTCTCACAGAAGCTGACCGACGCGCTCCCGACGTACCTGCTGGTCGTGATCGGGTTGTCGTTCCTGCTGCTCCTGCTGGCGTTCCGGTCGATCCTCGTCCCGCTGAAGGCGACGCTGGGCTTCCTGCTGACGATCGGCGCGACGTTCGGCATCACCGTCGGCGTCTTCCAGCTCGGCTGGGGTGCGGCGCTGTTCGGGGTGGACTCGCCCGGGCCGCTGGTCAGCTTCCTGCCGATCATCATGATGGGCATCCTGTTCGGCCTCGCGATGGACTACGAGGTGTTCATCGTGTCCCGGGTCCGCGAGGAGTTCGTGCACGGCAAGCACGCCACCGAGGCGACCATCGCCGGCGTCGGGCACGGCGCCCGCGTGGTGACCGCGGCCGCGCTGATCATGGCGGCGGTGTTCGCGGGCTTCATCCTGGTGCACGACCCGATCATCAAGACGATCGGCTTCGGCCTGACCGTCGGCGTCCTGATCGACGCCTTCGTGGTCCGGATGACGATCGTCCCGGCGGTGCTGTCGCTGCTCGGCGACCGCGCCTGGTGGTTCCCGAAGTGGCTGGACAAGATCACCCCGAAGGTCGACATCGAGGGCGAGTCGCTGCGGGTGGACGAGATCGAGAAGCCGGCCGAGAAGGACCTGGTCGGCGCCTGATCGATCCGTGGGGGCCGGGCGGTCGCCCGGCCCCTTCGGCGTACCCGGAATGCGTGCGCTCTTGCTGCGGTTGGGGCAGTTAGTTTATTCTTGAACTACCTGCTCAGCGAGGAGACCTCTCATGCCTGCCGTCACCGTCAGCGACATCACCGTGCTGCCCCGCGTCCACCAGCCCGACCCGGCCGTGTCCCGTGAGCGCGCGGTCCGGTCGGTGACGTCGGCTCCGACCGGGTACGAGGGCGAGGGGTTCCCCGTACGACGGGCCTTCGCGGGCGTGGACCTGCGGGATCTGGACCCGTTCATCCACATGGACCAGATGGGTGAGGTCGAGTACGCGCCGGGCGAGCCGAAGGGCACCCCGTGGCACCCGCACCGCGGGTTCGAGACCGTCACCTACATGCTCGACGGGATCATGGAGCACCAGGACTCGCAGGGCAACGGCGGCGTGATCACCAACGGCGACACGCAGTGGATGACCGCCGGGTCGGGGCTGCTGCACATCGAGACGCCGCCGGAGCACCTCGTCCTGAGCGGCGGGCTGTTCCACGGGATCCAGCTGTGGGTGAACCTGCCGGCCGCGCAGAAGTGGGCGGCGCCGCGGTACCAGGACATCCGAGGCGGCGACTCGGCGCTGCTGTCGACGCCGGACGGTGGCGCGCTGATTCGCGTCATCGCCGGTTCGGTCGACGGGTACGACGGGCCTGGGTCGACGCACACGCCGATCACGCTCGTGCACGCGTCGGTGAGCCCGGGTGCGGAGATGGTGCTGCCTTGGCAGGCGGACTACAACGCGCTCGTCTACGTGCTGGCCGGTCAGGGCACCGTGGGTGCCGAGCGGCGGCCGTTCCGGAAGGGTCAGCTGGCGCTCTTCGGTCCCGGTGACACGATCCGGACTGCCGCTTCCACCTCGCAGCCGTTGGCGGAGCCGAACCTCGACGTACTGGTGCTCGGTGGTCGTCCGATTCGTGAGCCGGTCGCGATGGCCGGGCCGTTCGTGATGAACACGCGCGACGAGGTCGTCCAGGCCTTCGAGGACTTCCAGGCGGGCAAGCTCGGGACGATCCCGGCCGTGCACGGTGCGCCGACCGAACTGCGCGAGTCGAACTAGCCCTCGGGGTAGAAGACGAAGATCGTGCAGCCCTCGGTGGTTTGAGGGATGTGCTGACTGCCGGCCGGACAGTGGATGAAGCTGCCGGCCGGGTAGTCGCGGAGGCCGTCGTTGAAGACGCCGTCGACGACGTACACCTCCTCGGGGCCTGGCTCGTGCACGTCGATGCCTTGCCAGGCTGAACCCGGGTCCATCTCGAGGACGTGGGCCGAGGCGCCGGCTGGGCTCTTCCACAGTGAGCGCAGGCGGATGCCGGGGAAGAGCTCGCGGGTCGGGGCGTCCGTGGTTGTGGTCCACTCGAAGTCCATGGGTGTCAGCCTGCCGTCGGCTCGTCGCCTGGGACAGTGTCAGGAAAGTCTTCGTCAGGTACTTTTCTGCCATGGCGGGTCATCGGGTGGTCGCGCTGGTCAAGGCGCCGCAGAGCACCTTCGAGTTGGGATGTGCGGCGGGCGTTTTCCGGGGCGACGACTACAGCTTCGGCGTGTGCACGGAGACGCCGGGTGCCGTGGAGACGCTGAACGGCTTCGAGATGCTCGTGCCGTCGGGGCTGCGGGCGCTCGATCGCGCCGACACGGTGATCGTGCCCGGGTGGTTGCCGATCGACGAGGCGCCGTCGCCGGCTGTCGTTCGCGCGTTGCAGCGCGCCCATCGGCGTGGGGCGCGACTGGTGAGCATCTGCTCCGGCGCGTTCGCGCTCGCGGCGACGGGTCTGCTGGACGGCCGAGCTTGTACGACGCACTGGGCGTACGGCGAGGAGCTGCAGCGCCGCTTTCCCGCCGTTCGGGTTGATCCTGACGTGCTCTACATCGATCACGGCGACCTCGCCACGAGCGCGGGCTCGGGCACCGGGCTCGACCTGTGCCTGCACCTGGTCCGCACCGACCACGGCGCCGCGTACGCCGCACGCGTGGCCCGCCGGATGGTGATGCCCCCGCAACGCGAGGGCGGGCAGGTCCAGTACCGCGTCGAGAAGCCCAGCCCCGCCGTCGATTCCCTCGCACCTCTGCTCGACTGGGCCTCCGACCGACTGTCCGAGCCGCTGACCGTCGACGACCTCGCCGCGCGGTCCTCGATGTCCCCGCGGACCCTCACCCGCCGTTTCACCGAACAACTCGGCACCACCCCCGGCCAGTGGCTGCTCGCCCAACGCATCGCCCGCACTCGCCAACTGCTCGAAACCACCGACCTCCCCGTCGAAACCATCGCCCACCAGGTCGGCCTCTCCACGGCGGTCAACCTCCGCCGCCGCTTCCAGTCCGCCCTGCACACCACCCCGAGCGCCTACCGGCGAGCCTTCAGAACCTGACCGCCGACGCCCACCACCGGTCAACTACCGCGAACAGCCTCCCCGCCCACCTCGCTGAGCGGGCCAGGAGCTGAGTGCTGCTGCTTGAACGGTGGTGCAGGTCGACACCCGGCAGGTGCAGACCAGTTGGTGGGGTGATGTGAATGCGGTGGGTGCTGACGGTTTGCGTGCTGGTCCGGCGGTGTTCCTGCTCGGCGGGTCCGAGGGCGGGATGAGCCAGGCGGCGACGGCCGCACTCCTGGCCTCACACGGGTTCCCGGCGATGACCGTCGCGTACGGTGCGCCGGGACTGCCGAAGACCCTGCAGGACATTCCGCTCGAGTACTTCGTGACCGCGGCGAAGCTCCTCGCCGCGCAGCCGGCGGTCGATCACATCAGCGGCCCAGGCCAGCGCCTGGCCGCAGGTCCTCGCGGTGCTGCAGGGGCTCTAGAGCTGGTCGAGCCTTATGTACATGGGGATTCGCTCGTCTTCCGGATCAGCGCCGTAGTCCAGCGCGAAGGAGCGCGCCGCGGGCGGGCCGCCGTACTGGGGATTGAGATCGCCGGACAGGCTCATCGTCATCAGCGCGACGTCGACGTACGGGTCCCCCAGGCCGAGCCGGCTCAGATCCAGTACGCCGGTGAACCGCAGCGTTTCCGGGTCGATCAGGACGTTCGGCATGCAGTAGTCGCCGTGCGTGACCACGGTCCCGGCCCCAGGGAACGGCGAGACGAACGGGCAGTCGGTCAGCGTGTGCAGCTCGCGAAGGCAGTCGGCGACAGCCCGCAGTACGGCGGGCCGCTCGGCGGCCGGCCACGGCTGCGAGGCATCCCGGCCGGGCAACGCGGAGGTCAGCATCTAGTCGTTGCCCCGGTCAAGCAGTCGCGGACTGCCGAAGCCGGTCGCACCCAGCCAGGCGACCCGATCGGCTTCGTCGGAGACATCCTCGCCGGCCTTGTAGTACAGGGTTTCTCCAGCACGCTCCAGCCGTACGACGGTCGCGCCGGAGCATCCGACGTGCACCGGCTCGGCGCGCTGCGCGCCGAACCGGCCGGCCAGGGTGTCGAGGTCCACCCCGACACCCTAGGCCTTCGTCAGTGAGATCTCACCGGAGATTCCGGTGCAGCGACGTGATGAGTTCGCCGGTGGACGTGTCGCCGTCGAGGGACCAGATCATCGCGCCGCCGAGGCCGCGCTGGTTGATGTAGCGGGCCTTGCGCTTCATCTCGACCGGGTCGTCCCAGGTCCAGAACGTCGTCCCGTCGAACAGCCAGGCGAAGCCGGCCTTCTCGTCGCGGTGGACGGTGAAGTCGGACAGCTTGGCCTTGAGCACCTTGTAGTCCTCGGTGCCGGCCTCGAACGTCCCCGGAGCGGCGGCCGTGGCGGGCTGGAAGAGTCCGTTGTTCTGGTTCGTCACACCGGTCCAGCCGTGACTGTAGAACGGGACGCCCATGACGAGCTTGTTCCGCGGCGCACCGCGGGACAGGTACGCGTCGATCGTCACCTGCGAGCTGAACTCGGCCGGAGCGGGATCACCGGCGGGTCCGTCGATCGCGGACTGCTGGTTGGTCTGCTGGTCCCACGGGCCGTGGTAGTCGTAGCCCTGCGTCGTACCGAACGTCAGGTCCTTGAAGATCTTCTTGACCTCGAACCCGTTGTCGATCTGGGCCGGTGCGGCCGGCAGGAACGCCGACAGCGTGTGGCGGCCCTTGAACGGCCACGACGCCCGGTCGAGCTGCTTGCGGTACTCGTGCACCAGGGCGGTGAAGTTCTGCTTGTCCTCGGGCCGGATGATGTTGCCCGGGTTGCCTTCGCTGCCCGGCCACTCCCAGTCCAGGTCGACGCCGTCGAAGACGCCCTTCGCCGCGCCGGCCGGGGCGCCCGGCAGGTTGCCCTTGATCCACAGGTCCAGGCAGGACTTCACGCTCGCCGCCCGGCTGGCCGGGGTGAGCGCGGCGTCGGAGAAGTACTTCGAGCCGGTCCAGCCGCCGAGCGAGATGCTGATCCGCAGCCGCGGGTACTTCTGCTTCAGCTGCTTGAGCTGGTTCAAGTTGCCGGACAGCGCCTGACCGGCGACGTCGGCCTTGCCGTTGACACTCTGCTCAGCGGTGAACGGCCGCTGGTAGTCGGCCCACGGATCGCTGCTGACGCACTTGCCCTGCTCGTCCAGGAACCCGAACGCGTAGTTCAGGTGGGTCAGCTTCGCGGCCGTCCCGTTCTTCACCAGATCGCTGACCAGGAAGTTCCGGTCGTAGCCGCTCCACTGCGTGTAGTACCCGACCACGCGCGTGCTGCTGCCGTGCGCCTCCGCCGGCACCGCGGTCAACCCCACCGGCGCCACCACGGCCAAGGCCGTGAGCACCACTAAACTCCGACGACGTTTCACTGACATCGATCTCCCCACCGGGCGGTCACATTGGGACAGGTGCGGCTCACCCTAGGTGCCACCGGTTAGTTCGGCAATGTCTCTACACAAGTCACTTTGGCACAACCTCGCCAGCGTCGGGAGCGCTTTCTTTCCCCAGGCTGTTGGGTTAGTCGGTCGACCGCCGTACGACGAGCCGAAAGTCGGTCGTCACGTGCTCCGCCGCCCGCTCCGGTTCGCCCAGCCGCCGGACCAGCAGCTCGACTCCACGCCGCGCGATCTCCCCGACCGACGGCGCGACACTGGTCAGCGGCGGGTTGCTGTACCGCGCTTCCTCGACGTCGTCGAACCCGACCACCGCCAGCTCACCCGGTACGTCGATCCCGCGCTCCGCGCAGCCCACCAACGCACCGAGCGCCAGCGAGTCGTTCAGCGCGAACACCCCGTCGACCTGACGCAGCTCGCTCGCCGCGGCCCGCCCGGCCTCGCGAGTCCACGGCACCGCCAGCTCCGCTACCGGCTCGAGCCCGGCCTCGGCCAGCGCCGCCAAGAACCCCCGCCGCCGCAGCCGCCCCGACTTGTTCGCCTTCGCATCTCCCAGCAGCGCGATCCGACGCTTGCCCACAGCAACCAAATGCCGCGCGGCCGCGGCAGCTCCCGCGACATTGGGGATCGCGACGTGGTCGAACGGCCCGTCGAGCTGCCGGTCCCCGATCAGCACCAGCGGGTACGCCGAACCACCCGCCAGCCGCGCATCCGCCTGCGTCAACTCGATCGCACTCAGCAACGCCCCGTCGGTCAGGCTGCTCCGCCCACCCCCGAGCACCAGCCGCTCACGCTCGCGCCGGCCGCCGGTCGCCTCGACCATCACGGTCAACTCGTGCCGCTCGGCCTCGTGCACGACCGCTTCGGCCAGGTCCGCGAAGTACCGCTCCCGCAGACTCGGCACGCCGAGCGCGATCAGCCCGGTCCGCCCCAGCCGCAGCCCGCGCGCCGCCGCACTCCGCTGGTACCCGAGCTCGTCGATCGCCGCCTGGACCTTCGCCCGCACCTCGGCCGACACGTGCACGTACCCGTTGACCACGTTCGACACGGTCCGCGGCGACACCCCGGCGTACCGGGCCACGTCGCTCTGCCGCACCACCACCCGCGCTCCTCACACCCGCGTTCGCCGACCACTCTCGAAGGCTTCGATGATCGCAGCCCCGACCTGCAGCGCCCGCAGCCCCGCCGTCGCGGGCACCGGCGGTCGCTCACCCCGGCGCAGAGCATCGAGCAATACGTCGAGGTGCCGGTCGAAGGTCTGCTCGAACGACCGGCCGCGATCGTCGAAGTACCCCGCTTCCCACACCTCGCGCGTCGGGTCGCCGGCCCGGGAGAACGTGTAGCGCTTCACCGTGTCCTCGACCAGCACGCGGCCCGCGCGGCCGTTGACCTCCAGCAGATGCGTTCCTGGATACGCGTACGACGAGTCGTAGCTGCCGACCAGCGATCCGACCGCCCCGCTCGCGAAGCGCAACGCGGCGGTGACCGTGCCGCCCTTCATCTCCGCCGAGACGGCTTCGATCGGGCCGCCGAGATGCTCGAGCAGGTCGATGCCGTGGCACTGCGTCTCGATCAGGTTCGCGTACGGGTGATGCGCCGAGCTGCCCTCGCCGGCGAACCGCCAGGTCAGGAACTCCAGCTCACCCAGCCGCCCGGCCGTCACGTCGTCGTACGCGCGTTGCACCGGTACGGCGTACCGGTGGTTGAAGTTGATCGCGAAGAACAGGTCACCGGCCTCGCGGATCAGCGTGCGTCCTTCGTCGACGTCGAAGACGAGCGGTTTCTCCACCAGCAGAGAGATTCCGCGGGTGAGCAGGTGGCGGGTCAGGGCGAAGTGCTCGGTGTTCGGCAGACAGACCGAGATGAGATCGGGCTGTACGGCGTCGAGCATCCGGTCGACGTCGTCGTACCCGGATGTGTGCCACTCAGCCGCTCTCGCCTGCGCGCGGCCGAGGTCGCGCGACCAGATCCCGGCGAGCTCAGCCTCCGGGTGCTGCGCGAACGCCCGCGCGTGCTGGCGCCCCCATCCACCCGCGCCGACCACGGCGACGCGCACCGGCTCAGGCATCCTGCGTCACCACGACTTTCCCGCTCTCGCCGGACAGGAAGGTCTCGAACGCCAACTGGGTCTCAGACAGGTCGAAGGTGTGGGTGATCAGCCTGCCGACCTCGTCGAGATTGTCGGCCAGCAAGGCGTGGTTGCGCTCGAAGTCGCCGTACGGGAAGTACTCGCTCCCGATCACGCCGGCTTCGTTCGACACCAGGTCCGGTGACACGTCCAGCTCGAGTCCTTGCCCATGGCCCACACAGACCAGCACTCCACGCCGACCCAACCGCCGTACGGCGGCCTGCCGCGCGTCCGCCCGCCCACTCGCATCGACCGCCGCGTCCACGAGCGGCAGGTCCTCGGTCTGCACCGGTATCGCCCCCAGCCCGGCCGCGAAGTCCAGCCGCCAAGGCGACACATCGCTCACGTACACAGGGAAATCCGCCCCGAACCGCAGCTTCGCCATCAGCAACACCCCCAGTCCCACCGGCCCGACCCCCGCGACGTACAGATCCTCGATCTCCGGCCGCAACATCAGCGCCCGATCCAGCGCGTGCCCACTCGTCCCCATCACGTCCAGCAACGCCGTCGCCGCCGCGAACGGCACGCGCTCGTCCACCGGAAAGAACACCCGCTCGTCGACGACCTCGTACGGCCCCAACCCACCGGCCCGGTTGAACCCCATGTCCCCCCGCTTGTCCAGGCACACGTTGGTCGCCCCCGCCCGACAACTCCGGCACTCCCCACAGAACACCATCAGGTAAACGACCCCACGCGTCCCCACCGCAGTAGTCGTCCCCGCCCCAGCCGCAATCACCTCCCCCGCAGCCTCATGCCCCTGCACCACGTCCACCCCACCCGCGAAGGCCCCACGATCACTCCCACAAATCGCATTGGCCCGACACCGCAACACCAACTCCCCAGGCCCCGGCTCCGGTCGCTCCACCTCCCTGAAGTCAACCCGCCCACCACCCACCAGCACCGCCGCAGTCTTCGCCATATCCGTTCTCTTCCACAATTTGCCACGTGGCAAACCCAGCCGAAACAGAAGGCGACCGCACGGTGGGTGCGGTCGCCTGCTGCGGACGATCTAGTGGAAGAAGTGCCGGGTCCCCGTGAAGTACATGGTGACGCCGGCCTTCGTGGCGGCCTCGATGGCGGCCTCGTCGCGGATGGAGCCGCCGGGCTGGACCACCGCGGTGACGCCGGCTTCGAGGAGGACCTCCAGGCCGTCGGGGAACGGGAAGAAGGCGTCGGAGGCGGCGACGGAACCCGCGGCGCGTTCGCCGGCGCGGGTGACGGCGAGGCGGCAGGAGTCGACTCGGTTGACCTGGCCCATGCCCACGCCGACCGACGCGCCCTGCGAGGCGAGCAGGATGGCGTTGGACTTGACGGCCCGGCAGGCCTTCCACGCGAAGGCGAGGTCGGCGAGGACCTCGGGGGAGGCGGCCTCTCCGGCGGCGAGGGTCCACGCGTTCGGGTCGTCGCCCTCGGCCTGGAAGCGGTCGCTGTGCTGCAGGAGCAGCCCGCCGCTGATCGCGCGCATCTCGACCAGCTCGGCGTTCGAGCGCGGCGGCGCGACCAGCAGGCGGATGTTCTTCTTCGCGGAAAGGATCTCCACCGCGCCGTCCTCGTACGCCGGAGCGACGAGCACCTCGGTGAAGATCTCCGCGACCTGCTTGGCCATCTCGACCGAGACCGGCGCGTTGGTCGCGATCACACCGCCGTACGCCGAGACCGGGTCGCACTCGTGCGCGCGCCGGTGGGCCTCGGCGATGTCGGCGCCGACCGCGATGCCGCACGGGTTGGCGTGCTTGATGATCGCCACCGCCGGCTCGGCGAAGTCGTACGCCGTGCGGCGCGCGGCGTCCGCGTCGACGTAGTTGTTGTACGACATCTCCTTGCCGTGCAGCTGCTCGGCGCCGGCCAGGCCGCCGCGGCCGTTCAGGTACAGCGCGGCCGGCTGGTGCGGGTTCTCGCCGTACCGCAGGACGGCCTTCTTGTCCCACGCCGACCCGACCCACGCCGGGAAGACCGAGCCCTCGCCGGTGTCGGTGAGCACGCTGCCCATCCAGGACGCGACGGCGACGTCGTACTCGGCGGTGTGCACGAAGGCCGCGGCGGCCAGCTTCTGCCGCTCGGCCAGCGAGAAGCCGCCCTCGTCGAGCACGGTGTAGATGGCGTCGTACTGCGAGGGCGAGGTCACCACGGCGACGTTCGCGTGGTTCTTCGCCGCACCGCGGACCATCGACGGGCCGCCGATGTCGATCTGCTCGATGCACTCCTCGGTGGAGGCGCCGGAGGCGACGGTCTCGGTGAACGGGTACAGGTTGCTGACCAGCAGGTCGAACGGCTCGACCCGCATCTCGGCCAGCTGCTCGACGTGGTCGGGCTTGCGGACGTCGGCCAGCAGCCCGGCGTGCACCTTCGGGTGCAGGGTCTTGACCCGCCCGTCCAGGCACTCGGGGAAGCCGGTCAGCTCCTCCACCTTGGTCACCGCGACGCCGGCCGCGGCGATCCGCCCCGCCGTCGAACCGGTGGACACGATCTGGACGCCGGCGTCGGACAGCGCCTTGGCGAGCTCCTCCAGACCGGTCTTGTCGTAGACGCTGATCAGCGCCCGGCGGATCGGCCTGCGGTCGGTGCTCACTTCAGTCGAACCTTTCGTCCGGTGATGGTCCAGCCGTGACGGACCAGCCGGCCGACCCAGTCCACCAGTTGGCGGCGCTCGACCTCCTTGATCCGTTCGGTCAGGGTTTCTTCGGTGTCGTCGTCCTCGACGGTCACGACGACCTGGCCGATGATCGGCCCGGTGTCGACGCCGCCGTCGACGAAGAACAGCGTCGCGCCGGCCACCTTCACGCCGTACTCGAGCGCGTCGCGGGGGCCGTGGATGCCGGGGAACGCCGGCAGCAGCGCGTTGTGGGTGTTGATGTAGCGGTCCCCGAAGGCGGCCAGGAAGTCGTCGCCGACCAGCTTCAGGAACCCGGCCGAGACGACCAGGTCAGGCTGGTACTGCGCGACCGACGCGGTCAGCGCGCGGTCCCAGTCGGCCCGCTCGGCGTACTCCTTGACCTTGTGCACGAACGTCGGGACGCCGGCTGCCGCGGCCTTGTCGAGGCCGGCGATACCGTCCCGGTCGGCGCCGACGGCGACCACCTGGGCGCCGTACGCCGGGTCCTGGCTGGCGTCGAGCAGGGCCTGCAGGTTCGAGCCGGAGCCGGAGACGAGTACGACCAGCCGCGCGGGGTGAGGCGTGGGCGCCACCGGGTCTGTCACGCGCCAAACCTTATCGCCCGGGCTCAGCGGCCCGACCGCCGCCCGTTCAGACGATGTGCTCGGGGGCCTTCCGGCGAGCCGCCAGTACGCCGGCCGCGACCGCCCCACCGATCGCCATCCCGGCGCCGAGCAGCCCCGCGGCCGGGAGCGCGCTCGACACCCCGAAGTCGGCCATCCGCCCCGGACCGGCCGAGCCGCCGGCCAGCAGCATCAGGATCAGCAGGCCCACACTCGCCAGCAGCGCCGACATCGCGCCACGCAGCGCGAAGGCGTCCCAGCCGAGCGCGTCCGACTCCGGCGCGGCCAGCCCTCGCCGAGCCACGACCAGCCCGGCGGCGACTCCGGCCAGCAACGGCACGATCGCGGTCAGCACCAGGAAGTACGTCGGCGTCCCGCCGTCAGTCGGTACGGCGGCCAGCAGCGGCAGGGCGGGCAGGTTCCCGACGTCCACACCGGTCGGCGCGATCGACGTGCCGACACCGAGCTGAAACCCCGGCCCGGCCAGGAACGAGACGAAGTAGACGACCAGGTTCGGCAGCAGGCCGAGGCAGATCGCGAACAGCACGACCGACCCGACGATGCCGGTGTCCAGGAGGTCCAGCATCGCGGTCACGCGAGAGAACCGGATCGCCAGCAGTACGCCGTACAGGAGGGAGGCGAAGCCGATCACGGTCAGTACGGCGGCCGCAGCGGCCGGTACGGCGTCGCGCAGACCCGGCGGAGTCGCGTCAGCGAGATCATGAGCGGCACCGGACTCGACCAGGATCCCGGCCGAACCGGCGACGATCGCGAGCGAGGCGGCACCGAGGAACGCCGACAGCGGCGAGATCTTGAGCGCGCCCTCGGAGGTCAGCAGCGCGATGATCAGCGCGCCGAGCCCGTACGTCGCGGCGAACACCCCCGCGGCCGTGAGCAGGTCCTTGCCCCGGTCGGCCGCGCTGATCCGCGCGGTGAACCGGCCGCCGCGGTACAGGCACCAGCCGACGAACGCGGTCAGGCCGAGCGGCGCGATCGAGATCGTGGCGCCGTCCAGGCTGACTCCGGCCTTGTGGGCGAGCAGCCAGACCGAGGCACCGGCCCGGACCGCGCCGGAGGCTCCACCGAAGGTCGCGGCCAGCCAGCCGATCACGGCGACCGCGGCACACGCCAGCAGCCCGGCCAGCAGACAGGCCCCCGCTCCGACGACAGCAGCGACCACCACCGGCCTGGGCGGGACAGTCGGCGCGGGCTGGGCGGGCCCGGGCGCCTGGTGGGATCCGCCGTCACGGGCGCCCGGACGGCTCAGCATGTCGGTCATACCTACGCCTCGCTAGCGCTCGGCTTCGGCACGACCGACTGGTCGGCTCTACTTGTTGGTCGCTCGCTACGCTCGCTCATCTAGCCTCCATCGTCCCCCTCCTGTGGACACAGCTCGTTCTGACACGCCGGATGTGGAACACTTCCCCGAGTTCCCTCGGCGTGGCTTATTTGCTTTGAGGGCTACCAGGTAGATTCGGCGTGGACCAGGGGTTGAGTCAGGAGGTCTGGAGTCTTTGTCCGGTTCCCACCGTGCGGCCCGCGGCGGAGGTCGCGCCGCGGCCCGTGAGGCGCGGCGTCAGCAGTCCCGCCGCCGGAACCAGATCATCGGCGCCGGAGCGGCGGCAGTCCTCGTGCTCGGCGGCGGCGGGTTCGCCGCGGTGAACGCCTTCGGCGGCAGCGACTCCCCCGGCGACTCCAAGTCCAGCCCGGACGCCAACAAGAGCGGCGGTGGCGACGAGAACGCGCTGGCCGACGCCAAGGTCCTGATCGACGGCCCGGCGGCCAAGCCGCTGACCGCGACCGGCAGCTGGGCGATCGCCGCGACGGCCGACGGCAGCAGCGCCCCCGACAAGTCGTTCGTGTGCCAGGCCCAGCGCTTCGCCGACCCGGCCGGTATCCGGACGTGGGTGCGCACGTTCAAGAACGCGACCACCAAGGACACCGCCGTCCAGTACGTCGAGGTCTCCAACGACACCGCCGCGGCCGGCAAGTCGTACACGACGATCACCGGCTGGCTGAGCCAGTGCAACACCCCGCAGGTCCGCCTGGTCGCCAGCTACGTCACCGAGGGCCTCGGCGAGCGCGGCGTGATCGCGGTCTTCGGCCAGCCGACCGGCAGCAAGTCGAGCAAGTTCAGGACCGTCAGCGTGACCACGGCGGGCCAGGCGACGATGGTGGTCGAGCACGACACCACTGGCAGTACGACGCCGAAGCCTGACGGCGTACTGGCCACCGCCAGTGCCGGGCTGAAGAAGATCTGCGCCGAGACCGGCGCCGACTGCGGCAGCGGCGCGCTGGCCGCGACGGCCGGGCTGCTGCCGACCCAGGAGAGCGCCGGGTTCATGGCGCCGATCGACCTGCCGGTGCTGTCCAGCATCGAGAAGCCGTGGGTCAGCGTCGACGGCGAGGTCCGCTCCGGCACGCTGTGCGAGAAGATCGACCTGAAGAAGGCCAAGGCGACCAAGTACAAGACGCAGACGTACGTCGTACCGGAAGCGCAGGTGCCGACCGAGTTCGGGATGGACGCCACCGTCGCCAAGTTCGGTACGCCGGCCGCGGCGTCGGCGTTCGTCACGCAGATCCGCAAGAACGTCGATGGCTGCGCCAAGTCGACCTCGACCGCGACGGTGAAGTCGACCGGGTCGATCAGCGCGGGCGCGCTCAAGGGCGAGGCCTGGAAGGCCAGCTACGACACCGGCGGCGGCAAGATCTTCACCTTCCGGATCGGCATCGCCGGCTCCGGCGACCGCGCGGTGTACCTGCTGTACCCGGTGCTGAAGAACCTGGACATCACCGACAGCGTCTTCACCGACGTCCTGAGCCGCGCCGCCGACCGCTCGGCCGCCTTCAAATAAGAAGTAGGCCGCAACCCCGAGGGATTGCGGCCCACTCTCGACGTACTGACTACTTGCTGAGCCCCTGCATGATCTCGCGCATCAGGTTGGCCGTCTCGGTCGGCGTCTTGCCGACCTTCACGCCGACCGCCTCGAGCGCTTCCTGCTTCGCGGCCGCCGTACCGGACGAGCCGGACACGATCGCGCCCGCGTGGCCCATCGTCTTGCCCTCCGGCGCGGTGAAGCCCGCGACGTAGCCGACGACCGGCTTGGTCACGTTCTCCTTGATGAACGCCGCCGCCCGCTCCTCGGCGTCGCCGCCGATCTCGCCGATCATCACGATCGCGTCGGTGTCCGGGTCGTCCTGGAACGCCTGCAGCGCGTCGATGTGCGTCGTGCCGACGATCGGGTCGCCGCCGATGCCGATCGCGGTGGAGAAGCCGAAGTCGCTCAGCTCGTACATCATCTGGTAGGTCAGCGTGCCCGACTTCGACACCAGACCGATCCGGCCGGCGCCCGCGATGGTCGCCGGGATGATGCCCGCGTTGGACTCACCCGGGGTGATGATGCCCGGGCAGTTCGGCCCGATGATCCGGGTCTTGCCGGACGCCTGCGCGGCGGCGAAGAACGCGGCGGTGTCGTGCACCGGCACGCCCTCGGTGATCACCACGACCAGCGGGATCTCGGCCTCGATCGCCTCGAGCACCGCGTCCTTGGTGAACTTCGGCGGGACGAAGACGACCGACACGTTCGCGCCGGTCTCCTTGATCGCGTCCGCGACGCCACCGAAGACCGGGACGGCGCGGCCGTCGAAGTCGACGCTCTCGCCGGCCTTGCGCGGGTTCACGCCGCCGACGATGTTGGTGCCGGAGGCAAGCATCCGGGTGGTGTGCTTGGTGCCCTCGGAGCCGGTCATGCCCTGGACGATGACCTTGCTGTCCTTGGTCAGGAAGATAGACATGTTCAGCGATCCCTTACTTCGCAGCCAGCTCGGCGGCCCGCTTGGCGGCGCCGTCCATCGTGTCGACCCGCTCCAGACCGGCCAGGCCGGCCTCGTCGAGGATCCGGCGACCCTCGTCGGCGTTGTTGCCGTCCAGGCGGACGACCAGCGGCTTGCTGACCGCCTCGCCGCGGCCCGCGAGCAGCGCGAAGGCCTGGACGATGCCGTTGGCGACCGCGTCGCACGCGGTGATGCCACCGAAGACGTTGACGAACACGCTCTTCACCTGCGGGTCGGAGATGATGATCTCCAGACCGTTCGCCATCACCTCGGCCGAGGCGCCGCCACCGATGTCGAGGAAGTTGGCCGGCTTCTGGCCGCCGAACTCCTCACCGGCGTACGCGACGACGTCGAGGGTCGACATGACCAGTCCCGCGCCGTTGCCGATGATGCCGACGGAACCGTCGAGCTTCACGTAGTTCAGGCCCTTGGCCTTCGCCTTGGCCTCCAGCGGGTCGGCCGCCGACGAGTCGGCGAACTCCGCGAACTCCGGGTGCCGGAACTCGGCGTTCTCGTCGAGCGAGACCTTGCCGTCCAGCGCCTCGACGTTGCCGTCCTTGAGCTTGACCAGCGGGTTGACCTCGACCAGCGTCGCGTCCTCGGCCAGGAAGACCTGGTACAGCTTGACGATCTCCGGCGCGACCGCGTCGATGACGTCGGCCGGGTAGCCCGCCGACGTGGCGATCTCGCGGGCCTTGGCCTCGTCGACACCGGTCGCCGGGTCGATCGAGATCTTGGCGACCGCGTCCGGGTTGGTGTGCGCGACCTCCTCGATCTCCATGCCGCCGGCCGCCGACGCGATGCACAGGTAGTTGCGGTTGGCCCGGTCGATCAGGAAGGAGAAGTAGTACTCCTCCGCGATCGCGGCCGCCGGAACGATGTTCAGCGTCTTGACGATGTGGCCCTTGATGTCGAGACCGAGGATCTCGCGGGCTCGGGCCTCCGCCTCGTCGGGCGAGGTGGCGATCTTGACGCCGCCGGCCTTGCCGCGGCCGCCGGTCAGCACCTGGGCCTTCACGACCACCGTGGCGCCACCGAGCTTCTCGGCCGCCGCGCGGGCTTCCTCCGGCGTGTGGACGACTTCACCCACCGTCGTCCGTACACCGTGCTTGGCGAAGACAGTCTTCGCCTGGTACTCCATCAAGTCCACGACTGTGGTCCCTCTCTCGCCTTTTCGAGTTAGGCCGCGGCAGGCTGCGGTGCGGAGAGGCACGGTCGCCGGCGCGTTCCGTCGGGCTGAGACTAGCCACCCCGGCGCTCGTGGCAACAGCCGGGGTACACGCTGAGACCACTGTCACAGCCTCCTTGCCGACTCGTGACAGGCTGGTCGGCATGACTGAAGGATCAACCAGACCAGCTGACGACTGGTGGCGTAGTGCCGTCGTCTACCAGGTGTACCCCCGCTCGTTCGCCGACGCCGACGGCGACGGCACGGGTGACGTGAACGGGATCCGGGCCCGGCTGCCGTACCTGGCCCAGCTCGGCATCGACGCGATCTGGATCAGCCCGTGGTACCCGTCCCCGCTGCTCGACGGCGGGTACGACGTGTCCGACTACCGCGACATCAACCCCGAGTTCGGCACGCTGGCGGACGCCGACGCGCTGATCGCGGAGGCGCACGCGCTGGGGATCCGGATCCTGATCGACCTGGTGCCGAACCACTGCTCCTGGGAGCACCCGGCGTTCAAGGCCGCGCTGGCCGCGGGCAAGGGCTCTCCGGAGCGCGACCTGTTCTGGTTCCGCGACGGCGTCGACGGGCAGCCGCCGACGAACTGGCCGGCCGCGTTCGGAGGCGGGGCCTGGCAGCAGATCGAGGACGGCCAGTGGTACCTGCACATGTTCGACATCTCCCAGCCGGACTGGAACTGGGACCACCCGAAGGTGATCGAGGAGTTCGACTCGATCCTGCGGTTCTGGTTCGACCGGGGCATCGACGGGTTCCGGATCGACGTCGCGGACTCGATGGCCAAGGACGCGTCGCTGCCCGACGTACCGCTGAAGGACGGTCAGCCGACCCGCGACAAGTACGTCGGCAACCCGTTCTACGACCAGCCGGGCGTGCACACGATCCACCAGCGCTGGCGTGCGATCGCCGACGAGTACGCCGGTACGCCGCAGGGCCCGCGGGTCTTCGTGGCCGAGGCCTGGCTGTCGCCGGCCGAGCGGCTGGCGCAGTACGTGCGCTCGAACGAGCTGCACTCCGCGTTCAACTTCGACGTACTGCGGTGTGCGTGGGACGCGAAGGAGCTCCGGCAGGTCATCGACTACACCACCGAGAGCCTGTGGGCGGTCGGTGCGCCGGCGACCTGGGTGCTGAGCAACCACGACACCATCCGGCACCGCACCCGCTACGGCCGGGCGCTGCAGGACGCGCTGGCCGGTGCGGGCGAGGTCCCGACCGACCTGGCGCTCGGACTGCGCCGGGCCCGCGCGGCGGCGCTGCTGGAGCTGGCGCTGCCAGGCGGCGCGTACATCTACCAGGGCGACGAGCTGGGCCTGCCCGAGGTGGAGGACCTGCCGGAGGAGACGCTGGACGACCCGACCTGGGAGCGCTCCGGCCACACCGTCCGCGGACGCGACGGCTGCCGGGTACCGATGCCGTGGGGCGGCAGCGAGCCGCCGTACGAGTTCGGAGCCGGTACGGGCCAGCCCTGGCTGCCGCAGCCTGCCGACTGGGCGCCGCTGACGGCAGCAGCCCAGGAGAGCGACCCGGACAGCCACCTGAACCTCTACCGGGCGGCGCTGAAGATCCGGCGCGCGGAAGAGGCTCTCGGCGAGGGCCGCCTCATCTGGGACGACGACGCTCCCGCCGGAGTCCTGTCGTTCACCCGCGACCCGGGCTTCCGCTGCGTGGTCAACCTCGGCGGCTCCCCGATCGACCTGCCGGCCGGTGAGGTCCTGCTCGCGTCGGAGCCGCTGCTCGACGGCGAGCTGCCGGTCGACGCGACGGTCTGGCTGAAGGTCTGACCTCTCCGGACAACGGAAACGGCGCCCCGGGAGTCCCGGGGCGCCGTTCCTGTGTTCGGTCGTGCTGTGTTCGGTGGTGCTGCGTTCAGCGCCGGTCGCGGTCGCGCCGGTCCCGGTCTTCCCGATCCCGGCGTTCCCGATCCTCTCGATCGCGGCGGTCGGCCTCTTCGCGGTCCCGGCGGTCACGGTCTTCCCGATCGCGCCGTTTCTGCTCGTCGCCGTAGCTCACTTCACACCTCCAGCTGTCAGACCAGCGACGATACGCCGCTGGAAAATCAGCACGGCGATCACCAGGGGAATCGTGACCACCACGCCGGCCGCCATCTGGGTGCCGAACGGCTGGTCGAAGCCGGAACTGCCCTGGAACTTCGAGATCGCCACGTTCGCCGTCTGGATCGACGACTTGTTCACCATGCTCAGCGCGATCAGGAACTCGTTCCAGGCCGCGATGAACGTGATGATCGCCGTGGTGAACACACCCGGCGCCGCCAGCGGCAGGATCACCTTGTAGAACGCCTGCGCCGGCGTACAGCCGTCGACCATCGCCGCCTGTTCCAGTTCCCGCGGCATCTGCCGGAAGAACGTGGTCAGCGTCCACACCGCCAGTGGCAGTGCGAACGACAGGCTGGGCACGATCATCGCCTGGTAGGTGTTGATCCACTTGATGTCGATGAACAGCTTCAGCAGCGGGATCACCAGCGAGATGCCCGGGAACATCGAGGTGGTGATGATGATCGCCAGCACCACGTTCTTGAACCGGAACTCCAGCCGGGCCAGTGTGTACGCCGCGACCAGCCCGACGATCAGGGTCAGGATCGTCGTCACCCCGGCCACGATCAGGCTGTTCAGCAGGGCCCGGCCGAAGCCGACGCCCTCACCGAAGACCGCCCGCAGGTTGTCCAGCGAGAACGGTGCCGGGATCAGCGAGTTGTCGAACTGGTCCAGCGGCCGGCGGAACGCCGACACGACCATCCAGTAGAACGGTGCCAGGCAGTACAGCACGATGATCGCGACACCGAGCAACGGCAGGTACTTGCGGACCGGGCTCGCCTCGGCAGCCTTGACGTCGATACTCATCGGACTCCACCTCCTCCGCCGGCCGAAGCGGCCATCGACGCGGTCACGGCGCCGTCGAGCGACGTGTCCGGGTCCTTCTTCTTGCCGTTCTTGCCGTTCTTGCTCTTCTTCTGCACCCGGTCACCGAGCACGTCGGCCCCGAGCAGCTTCACGAACGCGTAGGCGACCACCGCGACGTACAGGAACAGGATCGTCGCGTACGCCGACGCCGGCCCGTATCTGGTGTTGGACGCTTCGTCGTACGCGAGCATCGACAGCGTCTCGACCGAGTTCTTGTTCGCACCGACCAGCACGAACGGCAGGTCGAAGATCCGCAGCGTGTCGAGGATGCGGAACAGGACCGCGACCAGCAGCGCCGGCTTCACCAGCGGCAGCGTGATCCGCAGGAACGACTGCCACGGACTGGCACCGTCGACCTTGGCCGCCTCGTACACCTCTTCGGGAATGGTCTGCAGGCCCGCGAGCACCAGCAGCCCGATGAACGGCGCGGTCTTCCAGGTGTCGGCCACGATCACCGAAAGCACCGACTGCCAGCCCTCGGTGGACCACAGGATCTGCTGGCCCAGCAGGGCGTTCGCGGCGCCGTCGGCCTGGAAGATCCACTTCCACAGCAGCGCCGACACCACGGTCGGGATCGCCCACGGCACCAGGATGCTGGCCCGGACGATGGCCCGGCCCTTGAACGCCTTGTGCATCACCAGGGCCATCGCCACGCCCAGCACCGTCTCGAGCGTGACGCAGGTGATCGTGAAGAACGTGGTGTTGTAGAAGGCGTTCCAGAACCGCTCCCCGGTCTCGCCGGAGAAGATCGCGGTGTAGTTGTCCAGCCCGACGAACGACGAGCCCTCGATGACGAAGCCGTCGGCGTCGACCTTCTGGCCACTGGTGTACAGCGACTCCCGCAGCGCCGAGATGATCGGGTAGACGACCACCAGGGCGAGCACGAGCAGGGTGGGTGACAGCAGCAGCGCGGCCAGTTTGCCGGTGCCTTCGTCGAATGTTGTCTGCCGCTTGACCTTGGTCTTGGCCGGCAGGGCGGATGCACTCATCTCAGCCTCCTTCTGTCTGCCTGGAAGTGCAGGCAGGGACAGGCCGGGGCCGGTGCGTGGGAAGTCCCGCCACACACCGGCCCCGCCAGTTCGATCATTGAGTGATGAGCGAGCTCAACTTGGTCTGCAGCTCGGTGAGCGCATCCTTGGGCGGAGTCTTGTTCGTCATCGCGCCGTACGCCGCTTCCTGGATCGCGGTCGTCACGTCGCCGTACTTGATGACCTTCGGCCGCGACTTCGCGGACTCGATCGAGGCCTTCAGCGGGGCCAGGTACGGGAACTGCTTGTTCAGCGCCGGGTCCTCGTACAGCGAGGCCCAGGTCGGGGCCTGCGACGTCTTCTCGACGTTGGCCTTCTGGCGCTCCTCGCTGGACATGAACTTGATGAAGTCGGCCGCGGTCGCCTTGTTCTTGGTGAACTCGGAGATGCCGTAGTTGTGACCACCCAGCGTCGAGACGCCCGGTCCGGCCTTGCCCGGCAGCGGGGCGACCTTGAACTTGCCGGCCACCTTCGAGGAGCCGTCGGTCTTGCCGGCCAGCGCGTACACGTACGGCCAGTTGCGGTGGAAGACCAGCTTGCCCTCCTGGAAGGCGCGACGGCCCTCCTCTTCCTTGTAGGTGATCGCGGCGGCCGGGAACTCCTTGTCCTTGAAGCCGTTCACGAGCTGCTCGAGACCGGCCAGGGCCTCCGGGGTGTCGACGTTCGGCTTGCCGTCGTCGCCGACGACCACGCCACCGGCGGAGTTGACCGCCTCGGAGAAGTTCACCGTCAGGCCTTCGTACTTCTCGAACTGACCGGCGTAGCAGCTGGCGCCCTTGGCGTCCGGCAGCGCGAGCACCTTGGTGCAGGCGGCCTTCATCTCGTCCCACGTCTTCGGCGGCGTCGTGACGCCGGCCTTGTCCAGCCAGTCGCTGCGGTAGTACAGCAGACCACCGTCGGACGTCACCGGTACGGCGTACAGCTTGTCGCGGTACTTGCCGGTGTCAACGGTCGACGGCAGCAGCTTGCCGAGGTCCGGGAACTGGTCCGCGGGCAGCTCGGTGATCCAGCGGTTGGCCGCGAACTCCGCGGTCCAGACCACGTCCAGGTTCAGCACGCTGAACGCGTCGGACTTGGCCTGCGCGTTCTGCACCATCTGCTGGCGCTGCGTGTCGGCCGACTCCGGCAGCTCCTTGATCTCGACCTTCTCGTCCGGGTGCTGGGAGTTCCAGGCGTTGACCTGGTTCACCAGGTTTCCGGAGGTGTCCTTGCCGGTGGCAAACGTGATCGGCCCGCGCCCTTCGAGCGCTCCCCCGGTCGATCCTCCGCCACCGCTGTCCCCGTCGTCACCGCCGCACGCGGACGCCAGCAGCACGAGGCTGCCGGTCATGGCCAGAGCGACCGCCCGGCGTGCGTGTGATCGTTCAAACCTCATCGTGTACCTGCCCTCTCCCGATGGGATCTCACTTGGTCCTGCGCAGGTCGTCCACAGTCCCCCACCACGCTGCGATCCGCCCTGTCCGGACAGTAACCGAGATCGGGGGCGATGTGTCCTGAGCCACACACCTGACCGATCGTCTGTACGGACAAACGCATGGCTGTATGCGACCGCGATTCGACAGCCCGCACAACCAGGTGTTTCTTAACGATTCGGTATTACCGATTAGTAACTAACCGGACGGGCACGCGGGTGGTTCGGCGTGACTACGGAAAGTGATCAGGCCGTGGTGGCGGAGGCGTCGCCGACGTTGGTCCGGACCCAGTCGACGATCTCGTGGGTCGGGGCGCCGGGGGTGAAGATCCGGCGGACGCCGAGCTCGGCCAGCGGGGCCAGGTCGGCCTCGGGGATGATCCCGCCGCCGAACACGACGATGTCGTCGGCGTCCCGGGCGGCCAGCAGCTCGCGGACCTTCTTGAACAGCGTCATGTGCGCGCCGGACAGCACCGACAGGCCGATCGCGTCGGCGTCCTCGGCGATCGCGGTCTCGACGATCTGCTCCGGGGTCTGGTGCAGGCCGGTGTAGATGACCTCCATGCCGGCGTCGCGCAGCGCCCGGGCGACGATCTTCGCGCCGCGGTCGTGCCCGTCCAGGCCCGGCTTGGCGACGACGATCCGCAGGGTGCTGGTGGCAGGCATGGTGGGGCCTTTCAGTACTGGAGCGCCGCGTTGCGTCCAGTTTCGCAGGTTATCCGAGCGGCACCTCACGGATAAGACACGAAGGCGTGTGTTCCCCGCCACGCGATCTGGGAACCGGTTACCGTGAAAGAGAAGTCAGACCAGTGGCGCGGGGGGTCTGATGCGAGGTGAGGAGTCGCCGATGAGTGCGGAGGCGGTTGGCGAGGGACTTTCGGGCGACGCTGAGCGCAGCGGCCTGCGGGAAGCGCTCGAAGGACTCCGGTACGGCGCGCGCTCGGCGCTGTCGCCTCGGGTGCTCCAGGGCGCGGCGGTCGAGATCGGGTGGCTGACCACCCATCTGGCCATGTACCCGCTCGGCCTGGTCGGCGGCGCGGGCAGCCGCACGGACCGACTCAGCCTGGACGGACTCACCCCGGCTCAGCGCAGCCTGCTGGTCGGCGACGTACAGGCTGCCGGGACGCCGATCCTGCTCGCCCACGGGATCGTCGACAACCACACCGTCTTCGCACTGATGCGCCGGCAGCTGCTGCGGCGGGGGTTCTCCCGGATCCACACCTTCTCCTACTCACCCCTCACGCTGGACGTGCGCTCGACCGCCGAGCGGATGGCCGCCGAGGTCGAGGCGCTGTGCGAGGAGTACGGGTCCGACCAGATCCACATCGTCGGCCACAGCCTGGGCGGACTGATCGCGCGGTACTACGTCCAGCGCCTCGGCGGGGATGAGCGGGTGCACACCTGCGTCACGCTCGGTACGCCACACCAGGGCACGGTCGCGGCCCGCCTGCTGCCGTGGCCGCTGGTCAAGCAGTTGCGGCCGGAGAGCGACCTGATGGACGAGCTCGCCGAGCCGGCTCCCGACTGCCGGACGCGCTTCGTCGCGTTCTACAGCGACGTGGACCAGCTGATCGTGCCGCAGCGGCGGGCGCGGATCGCGCACCCGGACCTGATCGCGCGGAACGTGCGGATCCGCGGGGTCGGGCACCTGTCGTTGCCGTTCCACGGGGACGTGGTGCACCAGATTTCGGGTGTTCTGGCTCACCTTGACGACGAGCGGGTCGCCTGAAGCGGTTCGCCGTACGGGTCAACGGCTGTTCACTGTCCGGACACGCCTGATCACGGAAAACAGAACTTGCCGGATCTTTGTCAGGATCTCGGCCCGAAACTGGTTGACCTAGCAGGTTGTCAGGCGGGTGAGCGGATGCACGTGCAGCGGCTCATGCAAAAGTTTCGTGAAGGAGGGCCCGAAAAGGGGGTGGCAGGGTTTGTCGGCTCGTGACCCGTCCGTTATGGTGCTTGAGCCCGCCAGGGGGAATAAATCCCGGGCGAGCGGACAGTGCCCCTCCCCTGTGACCGAAAGGCCACGTTGTGTCCCAGCACCGTGCCGCGGGAAACCGCGTCACGCCAGGCAACAGTGCTGCGCGCAAGACCGGCGCATCACGTCACGCCAAACATCGTGTTGCCCGGCGTAACACCCCCAGCAGTACCCAGATCGTCGGTCTGACCGCAGCGCTCGCTGCGGCGGCAGGCGCTGTCGGCTTCAGCCACAGCTCCCTGGCGTCGCCGACGCAGGCCAACTCCGCGGTCAACATCGCCGCACTGTCGGGCGGCAACAGCCTCTCCGAGGTCACCACGGCCCGGATCGAGCGCCGTCAGCTGGCCACCCGTGACTCCTCCCGGGTCGAGCTCACCAGCACCGACGCCACCAAGAAGCAGGCCGCCGCGGACCGCCTCTCCAAGGCCCGCGCCGCCAAGCTGGACGCCACCCGCGCACTGACCGCGAAGCGCGCGTCCTCCCTCGCCGCCGCCAAGGCCGCCGCGGCCGCCGCCGCCGAGAAGGCCCGCGAGTCCGCCACCCGCTGCGAGATGATGATCTCCGGCTACCACATCACCGCCACCTTCGGTCAGGGCGGCAGCCGCTGGGCCGCGAACCACACCGGCACCGACTTCGCCGCCCCGATCGGCACCCCGATCCGCTCGGTGATGAAGGGCAAGGTCATCCACGCCGACTGGGCCGGCGCCTACGGCCGCCAGGTCCAGGTCGAGCACGAGGACGGCACCGTCACCTGGTACAACCACATGTCGAAGTTCAGCGTCGAGGTCGGCGAGACCGTGTACGCCGGCGACCAGGTCGGTGCGGTCGGCGTCACCGGCAACACCACCGGCCCGCACCTGCACTTCGAGGTCCACCCCAACGGCGGCTCCGCCATCAACCCAATGCCCTGGCTCCGCGAGGTCTGCGGCCTCAACCCCTGATCCATCCGTCGCTGGTGCTTGTGATCGGCCAGCGCGCCCGGCCCGGAACCGGTTCGCCGACCGGCCGCCGTACCTCCTAAGCTGCTCGGCATGCGTCCGGCGCCCGGTGAGGTCCTGCACTTCTCCGAGGACCCGACGATCGAGGTCTTCCGCCCGCACGTCGCGGCCACCGCCCAGCAGCCGTCGCCGTACGTCTGGGCCGTAGGCCACGACCGTGCTCCCGACTACTGGTTCCCCCGGCAGTGCCCCCGCGCGATGGCGTGGGCAGGCCCCGGCACCACCCCCGAAGATCTCGCTCGCGTCATCGGTCCCGGCTCCTTCCCGCGCGTCCATGCGATCGAGTACGGCTGGCTGGACGCTCTGCGGACCGTCGAGCTGTACGCCTACCGCCTCCCCGCTCGCGCCTTCGTGGAACACGACGCCGCGGTCGTCGCCACCACCGAGGTCGTCCCGCTGGGCCCGCCCGAACGTGTCGGCGACTTGTTCGCGCTCCACGCTGAGGCAGGCATCCAGCTTCGGGTCCTCCCCAACCTCCACGCTTTCTGGGACGAGGTCATCACCACCACGCTCGAGTACAGCGGCATCCGCCTGCGCAACGCCCTCCCGCGGCCGCCGGTCGTCGGGGCGCCTCGGCAGCAGATGTAGCCCGCCTTCCCGACGATCGCGGGCGCGCTCGGGGCGCCTGCTGGGTCGGCTGAGTGTGGTGGCACCATGGGCCGGTGAGGAGTGCTGGCGCGACGTACCGGGAGACGGCTGAGGCCGCCTGGCAGTGGACGCTCGGGCAGGTGCGGTGGGCGGACGACGGGCCGTGGATCCCGACCAACGTCGCCGGTGACGAGCCGGTCGTCCCGGAGGATCGCGACGGGATGCACAGTGGGATCGCTGGACTGGCGTACACGCTGGCGGAGATCCGGCTGAGTCGGCCTTGGACTGCGTTTGAGAGCGACCTGGGCGACGCGATCGCTGAGCGGCTGATCCGCGAGATCCCGGGGTGCTCTGACGTCACCTATTTCGACGGGCTGGTCAGCACGATCGGCGCGCTGGTGGCGCTCGACCGGCTGGACGGCGTACGGGCTGCTGTTTCGCGGTTGCAGGAGCTGGCTGCTGACGACGGGTGGCCGCAGACGTTGATGCTGCCGCCGCGGTTCGCGGCGGGGGCGCGGATTCATGACATGACGCTTGGTACGGCGGGGGTGTTGCTCGGGGGTGTGTGGGCGGCGCGGTACGGGGTCGAGGGTGGGCGGGAGCTGGCCGAGCATGCGGGCGAGATCCTGCTCGCCGAGACGATCCACGCCGAGGCCGGAGCCGAAGGGTCGGACGTCGGTTGGCCGTTTGTACCGCGGCGCTTCCGCACCGAGTCCGGTGCCGTCATGCCCAACCTCTCCCACGGCCTCGCCGGCGTCTCGGCCGCACTCGCCTCCGCGGGCCTGTCGCTCGACCGGCCCGACCTGGTCACCGCCGCCACGAAGATCTCCGAGCAGCTGATCACCCTAGGTGTGAAGGACGGCCCCGGCTTCATCGTCCAGCGGTACATCCCCACGGAGATCAACGACGAGGACGAGTTCACCTACACCTGGTGCCACGGCGCATCCGGTACGTCGCTGGCCTTCGCCGCGCTGGACGCCGCGGGGGTCAAGGCGATCGCTGGTACGGCGCCCGCGGACTGGCGGGAGCGCTGCCTCTACAGCGTCCGTACGTCGGGCCTGCCCGCGCGACTCCACCCCGGCTTCTGGGACAACGACGGCCGCTGCTGCGGTACCGCCGGCGTCGGCGACATCGTCCTGGACTCCTGGCACCGCACCGGCTCCGCCGACGACCTGGCCTTCGCGACCCTCCTGGCCGACACCCTCGTCGAGCGCGCCGTCCGCGAGGGCGGCACGTACTGGCGCTTCATCGAGCACCGCAACGAGGACCCCCTCCTCCCACCAGCCGTCGGCTGGATGCAGGGCGCGGCGGGCATCGCGGCGTACCTGCTCCACACGGCCCGCGTGGTCGAGCAGGGCGCCGCGGCGGAGCCCCAGCCCCGCATGGACACCTGGTGGGCAACGATCAGCCCTCAGAGCCGTCGTACCCCGGCGGACTAGCGCCGCCAGACCTCAGCTGTGGTGAGGAAAGCGGACGACCCCGGCCGGTCATGCGAACCGTCGACCTGAACGAAGCCCGGAACCGAGGCGCCCCCGATCGACACCGTCGCCGAACGGACGGGCGCGATCACCAGGCTCAGGCTGTGCATGCCCTCGGCGAGCTGGAAGCTGTCGGTCGCGAACAGGCGGCGGTCGAGGACGCCGCCCATCTCGATCTGGATGTCGGCCGCCTTGGCGCTGAGGCCGTCGGCGAGGTTCATCGAGACCTGGACGAGGTCGCGTTCGACCGCCGGTTCGTGCCACGGCAGGCCCTGGACCTCGAGGAACGAACGCACGAAGTACCGCTCCAGCCAGGCCGCGAGATCGACATCCTCGGACACCACCCGGACGATCCCGTCGAACCACAGCACGACCGCCGTACCGGATCCGCGCACCGACCAGTCGACCATCCAGATCGACGCGTACGCCGTGACCTTCCCGTGCTCGTCGAACAGCCGCAGCCCAGGGTTGGCTCCCGCCAGGATGATCCGGCGGTTGGAGCTGTCAGCTGCCTTGGGCATGGGAGGACCTGTCGTCCGGGAGGGGCCGAAGACCCAGAGTGACCCACCGCAGGCTCACCGCGCAACGCGAACGTCTCATTCGTTGCCGTCTTCGTGGGAAGATCGCCGTCTCCCGACGCCGAGGAAGGTCGCCGATGCCGTCAGACGGTCCCACCCAGTGGACGACCACGCTCCGTGAGCACGGCCGCCTGGCCGTCGGCCCCGAGCGCACCCGGCTCGCCCTCAGCCTCGTCGTCTCCGGCGGAATCCTCCTGGTCAACGGCACCCGCACGGTCGGCCACTTCACCAGCGGCGCGTCCTGGGACTTCTTCGCCTACCTCCGCGCGGTCCTGGCCGCCGGCGCGGCGATCGCGCTGCTGATGATCCTCAACAACCTCCGTACCCGCCGCTGGACGGTCGTCGTCGACGACACCGGCGTGGCCCTCGGCCCCCAGCGCGTCGCGTGGTCCGAGATCACCACGATCACGTCCGCCAAGGAACAGTTCACCGTGCACGGTCCCGAAGACCTCCGCATCACCAACAGCACCGTCCGCGATCCGTCCGCGTTCGCCCTCTGGCTGACGACCGAGCTCGAGACCCACCACTAGCTCCAGTACGACGACCCGCCGGCCTGCCTGTCGCCGTACGAACCGCCGGCCGACGAGGACTGACGCGGCACGACGCCCCTGACTCCGTGGGACGATCGCGTCTCCACCCCCGAGGAGGTCACGTCGATGCCGCCCGACGGTCCCACCGAATGGACGACCACGCTCCGGGACACCGGCCGCCTGGTCATCCGCGCCCGCCGGTTCCCCATCCTGATGCTCGTCGTCTGGTCCGGTCTCCTCCTGACCAACGGCAGCAGCACCGTCGCCCGCCTCACCGGCGCCGAACCCTGGGGCGGCCTCGCGTACTTCCGCGCCGCCTTCGCCCTCGTCGCGTTGGCTGTGGTCGCAGGCTTCCTGTTCTACCTACTCACCGGCGCCTGGACCCTCACCATCGACGCCGAGGGCGTAACCCTAGGCCGCCGCCACCTAGCGTGGCCCGACATCACCGAGGTCACCGCCACCGAGCAAGCGACCACCGTCCAAGCCGGCGACACCACCCTCCGCATCACCGGCAACACCCTGAAGGACCCAAAAGCCTTCGCCCGCTGGCTCACCACCGAACTGGAAACCCACCGCTGACTCGAGTACGCCGAACCGCCGCGTCCAGCGCCGCCGGTACGACGACCCGCCACAAACCCATCGCCGTCCGAGGAACCACCGCAGACCTCCTGCCGTGGGACGATCGCGGCCCACCTCCGAGGAAGGCCCCGATGCCGCAGGACACTCCCGCCGAGTGGACGAACGCGCTCCGCGAGAACGGCCGCCTGGCCGTTGGCCCCGAGCGCAACCGGCTCCTCATCACCCTCGCCCTCTCCACCGGACTCCTGCTGCTCAACGGCTACCGCATGATCGATCAGCTGTCGGACGGTGCGTCGTGGGAGTTCTGGGAGTACTTCCGCGTGGCCTTCATCGTCCTCGCCGCCGCCGTCCTACTGGGCGCCCTGAACAACCTGCGCACCCGCCGCTGGGTCGTGGTCGTCGACACCACCGGCGTCGCCCTCGGCAACCGCCGGCTTGCGTGGTCGGAGATCAGCAGCGTGACTTTCGCGGACGACCAGGTCCTGCTCCGCCCGATCACCGGCGCGCAGAACCTGACGATCGGCAAGGGAAGCCTCCGCGACTTGCCGGCCTTCGCGCAGTGGTTGACCGCCCAACTCACAACGCGCACGGGCTGACGCACCTCACCCGCCGACGAGTTGGCGGCGGATCCGACCGAGCCGGTTCGATGGATCCGACCGAGCCGGTTCGGCGGATCCGACCGAGCCGGTTCGGTGGATGGTGAGGACCAGGCGGCGGTCGTCGACCGACGGGCTCGCGCGACTGCGCACGCTTCTTCCGGCGGCCGCGGCCTCGACCATCAGCAACCTGCCCGGCCGCGTGCGCACCGGGCTGTTGTTCCGGCGTACGGGCTAGATCTTCTCCACCGGCGCATACCGCAGCAGCAACCGCTTCACGCCCTCGGACCCGAAGTCGATGTCCGCCTGCGCCTGCTGACCTTCGCCGCGGACGACGACGACCGTGCCCATGCCGAAGCTGTCGTGGACCACCCGATCACCCGGGTTCAGGTTGATGACGGGCTTGTCCGACGCCGACGTACGACGAGTTGGCTCGTACCGGCTCGGAATCCCGCCACCGCCACCACCGCCCGAGCGAGTCCCGGTCCCCGACCACCGCGTGATCGCCGACTCGTCGCGTCGCCAGTCGAGCAGTTCCGGTGGGATCTCCTCCAGGAAGCGCGACGGCGGGTTGTGCTGCGGCGCCCCGAACGCCGAACGCACCGCGGCGCGCGAGATCGACAGCCGCTGCCGCGCCCGCGTGATGCCGACGTACGCGAGCCGTCGTTCCTCCTCGAGCTCCTTCAGATCGTTCAGCGACCGCGAGTGCGGGAAGACGCCGTCCTCCATGCCGGTCAGGAACACGACCGGGAACTCCAGCCCCTTCGCCGTGTGCAGCGTCATCAGCGTGACCACACCACCGTCGTCGTCGGCATCCGGGATCTGGTCGGCGTCCGCGACCAGCGCGACGCGCTCGAGGAACGCCTGCAGATCGGACGGCTCGGCCGCCGCGGTCTTCTCCTCGACGAACTCCCGCGCGACCGAGATGAACTCGTCCAGGTTCTCCACCCGCGTCTCGTCCTGCGGGTCCGGCGACTTCTGCAGCTCCTCGTAGTACCCGCTGCGATGCAGCGCGACGTCCAGGATGTCGTCCGGCGGCGCCCCCGAGTCGACCATCGCGGTCAGCTCGTCGAGGATGTCCACGAACGCCTGTACGGCGTTGACCGACCGCGACGCCATCGCCGGCGCGTCCTGCGCCCGCCGCATCGCCTGCGCGAACGAGATCCGGTCCCGCGCCGCCAGCGCCTCGATCGCGGCCTCGGCGCGGTCGCCGATGCCGCGCTTGGGCACGTTCATGATCCGCCGCAGCGAGACGGTGTCTTCGGGGTTGACCAGCACGCGCAGGTACGCGAGCGCGTCGCGGACCTCCTTGCGCTCGTAGAACCGGACGCCGCCGACGACCTTGTACGGATGGCCGGTGCGGATGAACACTTCCTCGAACACCCGCGACTGCGCGTTGGTCCGGTAGAACACCGCGACGTCGGACGGCTTCACCTTGTCGGCGTCGGCGAGCCGGTCGATCTCGTCGGCGACGAACTGCGCCTCGTCGTGCTCGTTGTCGGCGACGTACACGGCGATCTGCTCGCCCTGGCCCTGGTCGGACCAGAGGTTCTTGGCCATCCGGCCCTCGTTGCGGCTGATCACCGCGTTCGCCGCGGTCAGGATGGTCTGGGTGGAACGGTAGTTCTGCTCGAGCAGAATCGTCTCGGCGCCGGCGAAGTCCTCCTCGAACGCGAGGATGTTGCGGATCGTGGCGCCGCGGAACGCGTAGATCGACTGGTCGGAGTCACCGACCACCATCAGCTCGGCCGGCGGCGCGCTCGGGCCGTTGCGGCCCGGCTCGTCCTCGCCGCAGAGCTCGCGGATCAGCGTGTACTGCGCGTGGTTGGTGTCCTGGTACTCGTCGACGAGCACGTGACGGAACCGCCGGCGGTAGTACTCACGGACCTCGGGGAAGGCCTGGAGCAGGTTGACCGTCGTCATCAGCAGGTCGTCGAAGTCCAGCGCGTTGGCCTGCGCGAGCCGCTCCTGGTAGATGCGGTAGCACTCGGCGTACTTCTCCTCCAGGTGGTTCTCCGCCTTGGAGGCGGCCGACTCGTGGTCGACCAGCTCGTTCTTCTGGGTGGAGATCCAGTTCAGCACGGCGCGCGGGTTGTACTGCTTGACGTCCAGGTCGAGCTCACGGCAGACCAGCGTCATCAGCCGCCGCGAGTCTGTCGCGTCGTAGATCGAGAACGTCGACGAGATCCCGAACCGCTTGATATCCCTGCGCAGGATCCGCACGCAGGAAGAGTGGAACGTCGACACCCACATCAGCTTCGCCCGCGGCCCGACCAGGTCGACCACGCGCTCCCGCATCTCCGCGGCCGCCTTGTTGGTGAACGTGATCGCCAGGATCGCCCCCGGGTGCGCGTCCCGCGCAGCCAACAGGTAGGCGATCCTGCGCGTCAGCACGCGAGTCTTGCCCGACCCCGCACCGGCCACCACGAGCAGCGGTTTCCCCGCATGCACCACCGCGGCCCGCTGCTGAGGATTCAGCCCCTCCAGCAACGCCTCAGGGTCGGCCTTACCCTTCCTGGGCGCCTCGAGCGGCACCGGAAGCTCATCAGGAGAAAACAGCGTAGTCATCGCCCACCAGGGTAGGCGCTCCCTAGGACAGTCTCTGTACGGCGGTCCGTCAGGCTCCGTCGTACGCCGCTTCGTCCCCTCCGACAGAGCCGCCGACCTCCCGCCCGAGCAGGTACGCGAACGACTCCGGCCGCACCACCACCCCGAACCGATCCCCTAGCTCAACGAGCGATGCGTCGGGAACGTCGTACAGATCACCCGTCCCAAGATCGGCCACCCCCAGCACAGTTCTCACCTCACCGTCCGACATCCCAGCCAGCCGGTAACGGCCGCGAAGCTCCCTGGACGCCCGATCGAACGCCTCGAGCACCCATACCCACTCAGTCATGCCCGCCCGCCTGCCTGATCTGATCGCTCCGGTGGACCGCATCAGCCGTCAGCACGGCGAGCGCGGCCTGGACCTCGTGCCCCTGGAGGCCGGTCCGATGGGAGAGCTCGCGCTCCCCGTGGAACCGGACGACCTCGGCGATCAAGGCCCGGAACAGTTCGAGCTTCCCCGGCGGGAACCGGACCTCGCTCCTGTCCACCACGACCTTCGTTCCGAACGCCGTGGCCCGCAGGACGACCGCGCCGGCAGGCGCCGACCGTACGGCGTCACGCAGGCTTCTCGCCTCGTCGCGGGTCGCACCGATCCTCGCGACGGACCGGTCCGGCAGTTCGCTGAACTCACCAGCCAGCCGCGCGAGCACCTCGAAGTCCTCCACGCCGACGCTCACCGGCCGTCGAACATCAGCGGCCGATCCCGCAAGGACTCGATCATCCACCTACGGGTGTGCAACTCCGCCTCATCCACCACGCCGGGAAGTCTGCCAGGCAACTGCTTCCGCTGCAGTCGAATAACTACACGGGCTCGTCCTCAGATCTCGACGGTGAACGGATAGCCGTAGTAATCGAACCGGTCGAAGACCCTCCAGGCTTCGACCGGTCCCGAGCAGGCCGGGAAGACCTGCAGGCGAAGGTCGTCGGGCCAGGTGAGCGTGAGGAACCCGTCGGCGGCGACGTCGACGGCCGATACCTCGGCAGTCGAGAGCGCGGGGATGACCTCGTCGTTGAACACCCCGGCCTGCGCGTCGTAGACCGTGCGGTAGCTGTCGTACGCGTCCGGGCCTGCGTCCCGTTGCGGGTACTTCATGTCGGCCGAGCCCAGCAGGACATGCTCTCCACCCACGAAGCGGAACGGGCACTGGATGTGCAGCGACACCTCCTCGCCCCGCGCGCTGGTGAAGTGGATCCCGCCCATGTCGAGCGTGCGACCGACCGCCCGGAGTACTGCGCCTTCAAGAAGCCGACGAGCCCCCACGAGCTGGATGTCCGCGGCTCGGCCGTCCGTACGCCGAGCAGGGCTCATGCGCGTTCCGCCGTACGGCGTTCGAGGATGAGGTCGACCGTCGATTCGAGTTCCTGGCCGGCGGTGAGATGCACGTGGGAGCCGTCCGGGACGGACTCCTGCGCGAGCGTCAGCAGGTGCCGGGCGAGGCTGATCAGCCCGGCGGGGTTCGCGGCGATGACGACCTCGGCGGCCGTCGTGTCGACGGCCATCTCGAAGCCGTCGTCCCACACGAAGGACAGGCCGGTGGTTGCGTCGTACGCGGGGATCTCCACGGCGGGATTCAACCAGGCCGGCCGTCACCTTCGCCCGGCGTACCAGCTCGAGCGAATTGTTGTGTTGGCTGAGAGCAGAGTTGCTGGGAGCAGAAAAGCTGGGGTGCGGCGTACCGACGCGGTCATGGTGGACGTATGGCTGATGAGAACAAAGCGCCGCTCTTCGGGGAGCAGGCTCGGTTGCAACTGTTGCGGCGGCGGGTCGTCGTACTGGACGGGCAACTCAACGACGACAACGGGACCTTGATCGCGACGCAGTTGCTGACGTTGGCGGCGGAGGATCCGGAGACCGACATCGCGTTGTGGATCCACTCGCTGGGTGGGTCGGTGCCGTCGATGCTGGCGATTCGGGACGTGATGCGGCTGGTGCCGTGTGATGTCGCGACGGTGGCCCTCGGGCTCGCGTGCAGTGCGGGGCAGTTCCTGCTGTCGGCAGGGACGAAGGGCAAGCGGTACGCCCTGCCGCACGCGCGGGTGCTGATGCACCAGGGGTCCGCGGGGATCGGCGGGTCGGCGGTGGAGATCGAGATCCAGGCCAACGACCTGCGGCACATCCGCGACACCGTGCTCGGGCTGATCGCGGACGACACCGGGCAGCCGGTGGAGACCGTGTACGAGGACTCGCTGCACGACCACTGGTACACGGCGCGCGAAGCGATGGAGTTCGGCTTCATCGATCACCTGGTGGAGTCGTTCGACCAGGTCATGCCACTGCGGACGGAGGCGGCGAAATGAGCACCTACACGATTCCCAACGTGATCACGCAGAGCGCGCGCGGCGAGCGGATCATGGACGTCTACTCGCACCTGCTGTCCGAGCGCATCATCTACCTCGGCACCGGGATCGACGCCGGCGTCGCCAACGCGATGATCGCGCAGCTCCTGCACCTGGAGGCGGACCGGCCCGAGCAGCCGATCAACCTGTACATCAACTGCGAGGGCGGCGACATGACCGCGATGCTCGCGATCTACGACACGATGCAGTACATCAGTTCGCCGATCTCGACGTTCTGCATCGGCCAGGCGATCGCCGCCGGCGCCGTACTGCTCGCGGCGGGCGAGAAGGGTCAGCGCGCGGTCGTCCCGCACGCGCGCGTCGTACTGCACCAACCGGCCGCGCGCGGCCAGGGCACGATTCCGGACCTGATCCTGCAGGCCGACGAGGTCGTACGGGTGCGCGCGGAGGTCGAGGCGATCCTGTCCACGCACACCGGCCAGTCGATCGAGCAGCTCCGGCACGACACGGACCGCGACCACGTCCTGCGCGCCGAGGCGGCGCGCGACTACGGCATCGTCGACACGGTCATCCAGCACCGGCGCGCGCTGGCGACGTTCGCGAGCTAGAGGCTTGTACGGCGGGCTGCCGCGGTTCCTCCGCCGCAGCTCCGCCGTACAGGCAAAACCCCCCGCTTGCTTGAAGGTTCTACTAAGGTGGGCAGGTGAGCGTACCTGTGGCAAACCCGCGTCCGGACCACGAGATCGAGCGGGTGCTGGTGATCGCCGCGCACCCGGACGACATCGACTTCGCCGCGGCCGGCGCCGTCGCGACCTGGACGAAGGCCGGGATCGAGGTGCACTACTGCCTCGTCACCGACGGCCAGGCCGGCGGCTTCGAACCCGATCGCGACCGCGCCGAGATGCCCGCCGTACGCCGGGCCGAGCAGACCGCCGCGGCCGCGCACGTCGGGGTCGACCAGCTGCACTTTCTCGGGTACGCCGACGGCGAGGTCGAGCCGACCCTCGAACTGGTCCGCGACATCGTCCGCATCACCCGGCAGGTCCGCCCGCAGCGCCTGGTCAGTTCGTCACCGGACCGCAACTGGTCCAAGCTCCCGGTCTCACACCCCGACCACCTGGCGACCGGCGAGGCGACCGTCCGCGCGTTCTTCCCCGCGATCGGCAACCCGTACGCGTTCCCCGAACTCGACGAGCCGGCCTGGGACGTCGACGAACTGTGGATGATGGAGCACCCCGAGACCAACCACCACGTCGACATCACCGACGTGATGGACCAGAAGTTCGCCGCCCTCGAGTCCCACCACAGCCAGCACCGCGACCCCACCCACCTGTTCGCCCGAGTCCGCGAACACCTGGCCCGCAATGCCGCCCAGTCCGGCCTGCCCGCCAACCACTACGCCGAACTGTTCACCGTCATCCGGCTCTAGCCGGGCTCCGCCGGGAGGCCGGGCAGCCGCCTCTAGCCGAGGATTCGCCGGGAACCGGGCGGCCGGGCAGCCGCCTCTAGCCGAGGATTCGCCGGGAACCGGGCGGCCGATGCGAGCATGGCCTGGCGG
This sequence comes from Kribbella sp. cmx-5-2, assembly GCA_049998015.1. Taxonomy (GTDB): domain Bacteria; phylum Actinomycetota; class Actinomycetes; order Propionibacteriales; family Kribbellaceae; genus Kribbella. The sequence continues at coordinate 1,099,272 of JAEBEC010000002.1, read as the reverse complement.
TCGACGTACCGCCAGGTGCCTCCGCTGGTCCCCGCGGTGGTCGGCACGAGCGGCGGCCCGTTCAGCCAGATCCCGTACTGGTACGCGCTCCGCAGGGGCAGGCTAGTGCGGGATCCGCCGCGAGGGCCGGAGCACGATCCCTTCCCGGTAGGCCTCGATCGCCGCCGCGATCTGCGCCGGGGTGTCGGTCTCGGCCAGCAGCTCCAGGTACCGCACGGATTTCGCCAACCCAGGCAGGTCGACGGCGAAGTACATCGCCATCAGCGGATTGACGAACAGCTCCGACGCAGCCGTCCGCGCCCCCAACCCGACGTTGCCGAAGGCTCCTTTCAGAGCCGCTGCGATCTGCCCGTTGACGATGCTCGGCCGCACCGCCGTGGCCTTCGCGGCATGCTCGACGGCTTCCCGGTACGCCGCGGCCTCGGCCGTCGCCGACGGGATCGAGAAGGCCCCGAGGAAGTGGCCGTCGCGGTCGAGGGCGGCCAGGTTCTCCAGTACGTCGGCGTGGTCGACCCCGTGGTACGCGTCGATCCCGAAGCCCAGGCAGACGACCACCCGGTTCAGGCCGTCGAGGGCGGCGACCGCGCTCAGGCTGGCCATGTCCTCGACCGGCGTGCCCAGCCCGGACTCGTCGCCGCGCATCAGGATGTCGGTGCCGCCGTCGATCAGCACGACGGCGTCGACGCCGAGGTGGTCGACGAGCGCCTGGTACGCCGTACGCATCGGTCGTGCGCCGACTCGGGGGAAGGCGTAAACCGTCGGGGACAGATCGGTCCCGGCGAGCCAGCGCGCGAGGGTCCGTTCGGGGAAGTAGTCGGCCGGGCCAGGAGTCGACGGGGTGATCGCCGCGACGCCGGGAACGGGCCAGAGGTCGGCGGACGAGAGGTCCGCGAAGGACAGGTTCGCGAAAACGATCTGCTTGCCCTGCTTGGCCAGGGCGAGAGCCAGCGGCAGGCCGGCGTACACGTCGAAGCCGCCGCCCGCGCCGGCGATCAGAATCCGGCGGGCGCCCGACAGCCGAGTGAACAGCGGCGGCTCGTTCAGTTGGAACAGCTGCACGGCCTCTTCGCCCACGCCCACCGCCCCCCTGCCCTTTCCGAGTTGAGGGTACAAGCGTTGGGGGTGCGGGTGCCCGGGTTATCCACAGACTCAGTCGGCGGACAAGGTGCAGCGCGCCCGGGCCTCGGGCTGCCTGCTGCGGGCGGGGAGCTGCGGGCAGCGGCTCCGGGCAGCGGCTCCGGGCAGCGGCTCCGGGCAGCGAGCTACGGGCGGTGGCTGCGGGCTGGGGGCGGCGGGCGCCGGGTGACGGGCTGCGGGCAGCGGGCAGCGGGCAGCGGGCAGCGGGCAGCGGGCAGCGGGCAGCGGGCAGCGGGCGGATAAGCGTTTGCGGCGGGCGGTTGGAGGCGTGAGGCTCCTCGCATGACGAATCATCATGTGGTGGTGGGCGACGGGCCCGCGGTGTTGTTGGTGCATGCGGGGGTGGCGGATTCTCGGATGTGGGGGCCTCAGGTGGAGGACCTGGGGCGGGATCATCGGGTGGTCACCGTGGATTTGCGGGGGTACGGCGAGACCCCGCTCGCGGCGGGGGCGGAGTACTCCGATGCGGGGGATCTGCTGGAGCTGCTTGATGTGCTGCAGGAGCAGGGGGTGATCGGCGAGCAGGTGGCCGTCGTCGGCGCGTCGTACGGCGGGAACGTTGTGCTGCAGGCGGTCAGTCGGGCTCCGGAGCGGTTCGGTCGGGTGGTGTTGCTGGCGCCGCCGGTGGATGGGGTGGAGCCGACTGCCGATCTCCGCGCGCTCTGGGACGAGGAGGAAGCCCTGCTGGAGAAGGGGGATGTCGACGGGGCGACGGACGTCAACGTGCGGACCTGGCTTGGGTCGGAGGCTGACGACGAGGCTCGGGAGTTGCTGTTCGCTATGCAGAAGCGGGCGTTCGAACTGCAGCTGGCGGCTGGTGAGGTGGAGAACGAGGAGTACGAGGTGACGCCGGAGAAGCTGACGATGCCGGTGAAGTTGTTCGTCGGGGCGCACGATCTCGAGTTCTTCAGGACAGGCGCCGCGCATCTGGCTGGTCAGTTGGCGGACGTCGAGTTCACCGAGCTGGAGTGGGCGGGGCATCTGCCGACGATGGAGCGGCGGGAAGAAGGCGTTGCTCTGGTGCGCGAAGCGCTGACGAAATAGGCGAAAGGCGCCGGACCACAAGGGGCCCGGCGCCTCAAAGCCGAAAACAGGAGCTCAGTCCGCGAGCGCGCCCATCGGGTCCCACGCGGGGAGCACGATCGGCTCCTCGTCGAAAGCAGCCTGCAGCTCAGCGGGCAGCGCCGAGCGGCGTACGGCGATCTCGAAGACGTGCTCGCCGAACCACGAGTCGTTCATCGTCCAGAAGCCGCTGTCGGCCTTCTCGTCGCCCCAGCTGTTCTCGACGCGCCAGCGTCGCGGGGCGCCCCCGACCAGGTCGACGCCGGTGAACAACATCGCGTGCGTCATCAGCGTCTCGTGGTGCAGCAGCCGCTCGGCCTTGTCGAGCGTGAACGACGTGTCGTACACGGCGTCGTAGTCGTACAGCGCGGCGTCCCAGAAGCCGAGGTCGGCCGACATCTGCTTGCCGACGTCGCAGCCGAACCAGACCGGCTCGCCGCCGACGATCGCGTCCTGGGCGAGCTTCTTCATCAGGTCGATCTCGACGTTCAGGTAGACCACCGGCGGCGCGTCGATCACGTTGCCGAGGTAGTCGACGGTGAAGGTCTTGCCGGTCGGGCTGGACTCGCGCGGGTCGTGCACGATGCAGACGTAGTCGTCGACCGGCAGCGTGACGTACGACGCGGCGAACTCGGCCGGAGTGGTCCAGCCGTCGCGGTGGAAGGCCTTGTCGCTGTCCTTCCACTGCCACAGGAACTTCTGCGGCGGCCTGCCGAGGTGGATGCTCAGCACGCGGTGGATCGTGGTCAGCAGCTCACGCTTGTGGGCGCGCTGGGCCTCGACGTCGTCGAGCTTGCGCAGGTCGCGCGCGCCCTGGCGGAGCAGCTTGCGCAGGGTGTCGTTGAGCTGGGCGGTCGCCGACGAGCTCTCGGTCTCCGGCATCGCGGTCTTCGGCACCAGGCCGTGCTTGCGGACCAGCGCGACGAACATGTTCCACTGGCCGCCGTCGCCGATCGGGTCCGACAGCAGGTGCGCCACCGTGCGGTCGTCGACGTGCCGGTCGGTGGTCTCGATGACCGCCTCGAGGAAGAAGTTGGCGCGCTCGAACTTGTCCCAGAACAGCAGGTAGTTCTGCGAGAACTCGAAGTCCTTCACGCCGAGCTTCTCGGCGGCGCCGGCCCGGAGCAGGTTCAGGCCCGCGAACAACCAGCAGCGGCCGCTCTTCTTCTGGTTGGTCACCTTCCAGTCGTCCAGCAGGTTCGACACCGAGTGGTCGATCGAGGTGACGACCTGGCGATCCAGGGCGATCTTGGCGACCGGCGTTTCCGTGACGGCGTTCTGCATCACCCGGTACTGCGGGTTCGACGCGAACTCCTTCTCGAAGAGCGCCAGCTGTTCGGCAGTGAGATTCCGCTCCATAACCATCGACGGTATCTCAGCCCCGAAGCCCCTCGCGCGCCTGCCGGGGTGGCGCATGTGTGCCCTGTCCGGAATCCGCCAGCGCCGTCCCATTTCGCGATACGGCGAAGCGGTGCACGGCCCGTACGACGGACCGTCGCACGCCCGTACGACGCCCTGCCGTGATCACTCGATCAGCCCACGCTGGTACGCCTTCACCAGTCGCCGCGGCACGCGCAGTTGCCGCCCGTTCACGGTGATCGGCACCAGGTCCACCGGCACCGCCTTCCACTGCGCCCGGCGACTCCGGGTGTTGCTCCGCGACATCTTGCGCTTCGGGACAGCCACGAGTTCCTCCTCAGGACGATCCGGCTATGCTAATGAAAACGACATTCAATAGCAAAGGAGTGCCGATGGCCCGCCGACCCGCTGCTGCCGTACACGTCCACCCACCGTTAGGTGGAACGACAGAGCCGCCGGTACGAGGTACCCGGCGGCTCGTCGTACAGCTCGAACAGCTCCGGCTCAGACCAGCCGGCGGTCCGTGGCCCAGCGGGTGAGCTCGTGGCGGTTGGACAGCTGGAGCTTGCGCAGCACCGAGGAGACGTGGGTCTCGACGGTCTTCACCGAGATGAACAGCTCGCGGGCCACTTCCTTGTACGCGTAGCCGCGGGCGATCAGCCGCAGCACCTCGCGCTCGCGCTGCGACAGCCGGTCGAGGTCCTCGTCGACCGACGCGATGTCGATCGCGCCGGAGAACGCGTCCAGAACGAAGCCGGCCAGGCGCGGGGAGAAGACCGCGTCGCCGTCGGCGACCCGGCCGATCGCGTCGACCAGTTCGGTGCCGCTGATGTTCTTGGTCACGTACCCGCGCGCGCCGGCGCGGATCACGCCGATCACGTCCTCGGCGGCGTCGGACACCGACAGCGCCAGGAACTTGATCTCCGGGTGCCGCAGGTGCACCTGCTTCATCACCTCGGTGCCACCGCCGCCGGGCAGGTGGACGTCGAGCAGGACCACGTCCGGCTCGGTCGCCACGATCGCCTTGACCGCGCTGTCCACGTCGGCGCCCTCGCCGACGATCTCCACCGCCGTACCGATCTCGCTGCGGACTCCGGCCCGGAACATGTCGTGGTCGTCGATGACGACCACCCGTCGTTGACTCATCTGTCCATCTCCAGTCGCACTTCGGTGCCTGTTTCCGGGCTCGACCGCACCGTCGCGCGGCCGCCGTGCCGTTCCATTCTCCCCATCACGCTGTGCCGCAGACCGAGCCGGTCCTCGGGCACCCCGTCGGTGTCGAAGCCCTTGCCGCGGTCCCGGACGAACATCTCGGCCCGGTCCCCGTCGACCTCGACGAACACGTCGATCTTGTCCGCGCCGGAGTGCTTGGCCGCGTTGACCATCGACTCCCGCGCCGCGCGCACCATCGCCGACAGTCCCTCGGTCAGGTCGCAGTCGCCGACCGTGACCACCTCGACCGGTACGCCGTGCGAGTCCTCGACCTCGGCCGCGGCACGCTTCGCGGCGCCGGCCAGGGTCTTGTCGGTCTGGTCGTCCTCGTCGTACAGCCAGGCCCGCAGTTCGCGCTCCTGCGAGCGCGCCAGCCGCGTCACGGCCTTGGGATCCGCCGCCTGCTTCTGGATCAGCGCGAGCGTCTGCAGCACCGAGTCGTGCAGGTGGGCGGCCATGTCGGCGCGTTCCTGCGACCGGATCCGCTCGCCGCGCTCGGCGTTCAGGTCGCGGCTCAGCCGGTGCACCCACGGGCCGGCGATCACACCGAGTCCGACGACCGCGAGCAGCAGCGCGACCAGTACGTCGCCGACCTGCGAGAGCCGGCCGTTCTGCACCAGGAACACGGTGACCGCGGTACCGAGCAGGATCACGCCCACGACGACGCGGACGATCGACTTGATCCCGCCGCCCTTGCCGAGCAGGTTGCCGAGCGTCGGCGCCTTGTTCGTCCAGGCGGCCTTCTGCGTCTCGTCGGCCTGCCGCCAGATCAGCGCGAGACCGGTCCCGGCGAAGACCAGCGGCCAGAACATCTTGCCCGCGATGCCGAGTCCGGCCGCCTGCAGGAGCAGCAGTACGCCGGCCGCGACCACCACGATCGCGATCATCTGGCCGCGGTTCTTCTCGCGGCGTCGCGTCCGGGCCTCGCTGACCGGCGGCGGCGGAAGGTCGGACCGCATGTTCTGCCGGGTGTGCGCCGCGAGCCCCGGCGCGGCCGGAACGGTCGGAGCCGCCAGCGGCATCAGGAACCACAGCGCCGCATAGATCAGTACGCCGAACCCGCCGAACACGGTCGCCGCGATGAACACCAGCCTGACGGCGATGTCCGGCACGTTCAGGTGATCGGCGATCCCGCCGGCGACGCCGCTGACGACCCGCCCCTCGAACCGCCGGTAGGCCTTCCGCACCGGCGGCGGCTCGGCAGTCGGTCCCGGCTGCCCGTACGGCGTACTGCCAGGCGGGCCGTACGCCGTACCACCAGGCTGCCCGAGCCGACCCGCACCAGGCACCCCGTACGCCGCGCTGCCGGCCGGTCCGCCGTGCCAGTGCCGGTACTGCCCAGGGCCCTCGGGGCCGGGGGCGGACTGGTTCTGCCCGTGCGGCGGCCCGGCGGGGCCTCCTGCACCGGAGGGTCCGCCTGGGGGCGCGGCTGCGGCTGGCTGACTCATCATCACGATCGTCACATGCGGACAGGGCCGACACCAGCAGGCTTGTCCCCGGACGCCACCTCAGCGCGGACCCCCGCTGGTCAGGGTCGACTCGGGGACAACCCGGAGCCGACCGCCCGGAGACCGGCCCGGCCGGCGAGTTCCAGGGGTCGGGAGAGGGGGATCCCCGATGTGGCCGGGGCATGCCGCGGGACACTATCGATGGCATGGAGCAGAACCAGAGCGGCTTCGATCGCACCCAGCTGCGCGACGTGCAGAGCTGGCGACGGAGCAGAAGCGACCGGATGGTGGCCGGCGTCTGCGGCGGGATGGCCCGCGCGCTGAACGTCGACCCGGTGCTGGTGCGCGTCCTGATGGCCGTCCTGGTGCTCGCCGGCCCCGGCATCCTGTTCTACGCGGCCGGCTGGGTCCTGATGCCCGACGAGGGTTCGGACCGCGCCCCGGTCGAGGGGCTGCTCGGCAACCGGGTCCGTCCCAACCACCCGTGGTTGTGGCCGGTGGTGCTCGGCGTCTGCGTGTTCTTCGGGATCGTGGTGATGTCGTCGTTCGACTTCGGCAAGCTGATCCCCGGGCCGATCATCGTCCTCGTCCTGCTCTACCTGTTCGTCGTCCGCAAGCCGAAGAACGGCCGCCGCTCGCACTGGTCGCAGATGACCACGAACATGTCGATGCACGGCCGCCCGCAGGACTCCACGCTCCAGCAGCCCACGCCGTACGCCCCGAACCAGCAGACCACCCAGTACGTCGGCCGGCAGACTCCCCAGAACGGCCCGCCACCTCCCCCGGCGGGCACGTCGTCCTCGGCCACCCGGCGACCACAGGACCGCACCGTCGAATCGGTCCAGCCGGTGTGGACCGAGGACGACCCCCTGGGCCTGTACGTCGACGAGCCGCCGGCCGGCTCCACTCCGGCTCCGACCCGGCCCGCCGAGCCGCCGGCCAAGGGCGTCCGCGGCGTGAAGCCCGTCGTCGTCGCGCTGACCGGTCTGGCGATCGCGATCGCCTGGATCGCGGGGTCGTCGACGCCGACGATGCTGGCGATCGGTGTCGCCACGCTCGGCGCCGGCATGCTGATCGGCGGGTTCCTCGGCCGGACCATGGCCCTGCTCCCGATCGGCATCCTGCTCGCGGTCGGTGTCGCGGCGAGCACGATCTTCCCGAGCGTGCCGCGTGACTTCAAGGACGTGAACGTGGTCTCCCAGCCGGACCAGCCGATCACCGCGACCAGCAACAACTACACGTTCGACGCCGGGTCGGTGCACGTCGACATGACCAAGACCAAGTTCGCCCCCGGCGCGCACGTGACGATCAACGGCGGTGTCGGTGAGGTCGTACTGAAGGTGCCGGCCAACGTCGACGTCACCGGTACGCTGAGCGCGCAGGCCGGTGAGGTGATCGGTCTGGGCGGGCAGCGCGAAGGCGGCCACGACGCGAACGTCACGCTCAACGACCTCGGCGCCGACGGCAAGGCCGGCCCGGAGAAGGTCGTGATCGACGTACAGCTCAAACTCGGCAGCATCACGGTGGAGCGCGGATGAGGAAGACGAAGGTGGACGTCCCCGGTGTCATCACCGGCACCGTCCTGACCGGCGCCGCGACCATCTACCTGCTCAACGAGGAGGGCCTGGTCCAGACCGACGACCTCGGCCTGACCGCCGCCATCCTGCTGGTGGTCGCCGGAGCGGTCGGCCTCGCCGCCTCCCGCCGCAGCTAGGGCTGCTGCCGGGCGGCGCGCTGTTCGGAACCGGCGGCCTGGAAGCCGTGCGCACCGAGTACGCCGGCCGGCTCGCGAGTCTGGAGCAGTGGGATCACATCGCCCGTCTCGCCCAGGGCGATCCTGAAGCGTCCCGCGCTTAATCCGTTGCTGCCGCGCGATCCGCGCTCCTAGGCTGGCGACCGTGTCCACGCCCGAGGCCGACAGAGGCTAGCCACCGACTGCTCGGTGGCTGATCGTTCGCCCGCACCGCTACCGGTGCGGGCTTCAGCCTGTTCCGGGCCGTCGGCGATGTGTGTCCCGCGCGGCAACTCTGCCGCGTCCATCGCTCTCGTGGTCGTGGAGTCCTCGATGCCTTTTCTGCTGTATCTGCTTGCCTTGGCCGTGTTCGCCCAGGCGACCTCTGAGTTCATGCTCTCCGGGCTCACCCCGGAGATCGCCGCCGATCTCTCCGTCTCGATCCCCACCGCGGGCTGGCTCACGTCGGCGTTCGCGCTCGGCATGGTCGTCGGTGCGCCGGCGATCGCCGTCCTCGGCCGGCGTTGGCCGCGGCGCCTCACGCTGCTGTCGACGCTGACGGTCTTCCTGCTCGCTCACGTCGTCGGTGCTCTGGCCGACGACTTCGTTCTGCTGCTGGTCACCCGCCTGGTCGCGGCGCTGGCCAACGCCGGGTTCCTCGCCGTCGCGCTGGCGACCGCGTCCACGCTGGTGGAGGCCAAGGGCCGGGCAACCGCGGTCCTGCTGGCCGGTACGACGCTCGCCTGCATCGCCGGCGTACCGGCTGGTGCCTGGCTCGGGCAGCACCTCGGCTGGCGCGCGGCGTTCTGGGCCGTCGCGCTGATCTGCCTGCCCGCACTGGTCGCGATCTTCCGCTCGATCCCGCGCGCGGAAACCGCCCAACCAGCTGTCGTCCGGCTCCGGCCATCTCGTCGGCTCGTCGTACTGCTCGTGCTCGGCGCACTGGTGAACGGGGCAACCTTCTGCACCTTCACGTATCTCGCCCCGGTCCTCACCGACGTCACCGGGCTCGACCGCTCGTGGATCCCCGCGCTGCTGATGCTGTTCGGCCTGGGCTCCTTCGCGGGTGTCACGCTCGCCGGCCGGTACGCCGACCACCGGGCGGACGGCGTACTGGCCGCTGCCGGGATCGCGCTTCTGCTGGGGTGGTGTCTGTTCGCCTGGTCCGCCCACGTGACCGCGGCTGCTGTCGCACTGGTCTTCGTCCAGGGGTTGCTGTCGTTCGCCGTCGGCTCCACGCTGATCGCACGAGCCCTGTACGCCGGTGCGCAGTCCCCCGTACTGGCCGGCGGCTTGGCGACGGCGGCGCTCAACGTCGGCGCCGTACTGGGCCCGGTCGCCGGCGGCATCGGCATCACCCTGACCAGCGACCGGGCGCCTCTGTGGTGCAGTGCGTTGCTGACTGGAATCGCACTCTGTGTGGCTGCAGTGACGAGACCGGTCCGGTGTACGGGACCAGCTTCGGCTAGTCTGGTGGACCGCTCGGCACGGCCGGACTCCGGCCGACGGGCACCGGAGGGGCCCGAGTGCAGCGGGTCCCGTTGAGGGTCACGGGAGTTACCAATGGTGCGCGGCACCGTGAAGTGGTTCAACGCCGACAAGGGTTACGGGTTCCTGGCGGTCGACGGGCAGGACGACGTGTTCGTCCACTGGAGCCGGATCGTCTCCGACGGGTACAAGACCCTGGAGGACGGCCAGCAGGTCGAGTTCGAGGTCGTCGACGGTCCGAAGGGCCGCGAGGCCGACACGGTCACCCCGGTCTGACCCTCCCGAGCAGCTGAGCACACCGGCCCGCTCCCGCGACGCGGGAGCGGGTTTCCGGACTGCGGGGGTCGGCGGCAACCGATAACCTGAGCGCCCACGCCTTTGGGAGGGGTTGCCGCGGTGAGCGAGCCGGTGCACGTGATCAGGAAGCTCGAGAAGGCCCTGGTCGACGACGACTTCTCCTGGTCGTTGCTGCTGGTCGGTGAGGACCAGACCGACAAGCTGGCCACGCTGACCGGCGACCTGCGCGGACCGTACTCGACCACCGGGGACGGCAAGCAGATCACGTCCGGCTTCTCGTACTGGGGCATCGGCCCGACGATCGCCTGGGCGAACGCGACCAACGACCCGTTCTACCTGGTGATGAAGGCCGGCGCCGAGTCGTTCCAGCGGCACTGGCGCCAGGTCCGGCCGCACGTCGACCACGGCGGGTTCCACTTCGTCAGCCTGGGCGTCGGGACCGGCGTCAAGGACCGCACGATCGTCGCCGACCTGCACCGGTACAACCCGGACATGTTCTACATCCCGGTCGACATGAGCTCGGAGATGCTCCGGCTCGGCACGCTCGAACCGGTCCGCGGCGCGGGCTTCCCGATGGCGCAGGTGCTGCCGGTCCAGCTGGACTTCTCGATCGCGGACAACGTCGAGCAGCTCGGGCAGATGCTGGCCAAGCTGGTCGGCGACGAGCCGCTGCTGTACGGGCTGACCGGCAACACGCTCGCCAACTTCGAGAGCGATCTGGAACTGCTGGAGACGCTCACCAAGGTGCTGCGTCCGCAGGACCGGCTGCTGCTCGAGGTCGCCAGTACGAACGTGCTGAACGCGGAGACGGCGAAGGAGGCCGCCGAGGAGTACCACCAGACGCGGGCGTTCGCGGAGTTCGTCACCAGCGCGCTGCGCTACAACACCGACCTGCGGATCGAGCTGGACAACCTCGACTTCCGCGGCGAGGTCGAGGACGACGACGCGCTGCTGGTGAAGATCGTCTGGCAGAACAACACCCCCGACCAGATCGTGATGGGCCTGCCCGACCACACCGCCGTTCCGCTCGACAAGGGCGACACGATCCTGCTCTACACCACCCGCAAGTTCTCCACCGATCGCCTGAAGAAGCTCACGTCGGCGTGCGAGCTCACCCCGGTCGAGCACGCCCGCTCCCGCTTCCGGCGTACGCGCCGTCCCAGCCCGTTCGGCCTCGACCTGATCCTGCTCGCTCCCGGCACCGCCCAGACCACCAGCTCCCTGGCCGACGACATCTGGCGATGAGCAGCCCACCATCCGGTACGGCGGGGAACCACGGCGCTGAGCGAAGCGAAGGCGGGGGCGGGCGCAGCACCCCTCCCCCCTCCACCCCCGACCGGCGCATCGCGACCGCCCGCTTGCGCGTCCTCGGGCGCCTGCGCCGACTCACCAAAGCGTTGCCCGAGGCAACCAATCGGACCACCTGGGCGGCGTACCGCCGTACGGTCGTCTCGGTCGTCAGCTACGGCCTCCTGGCCGTCGCGTTCGTGCTCGGCGTGATCTGGTTCTTCAAGCCCGACAACAGCCGCTGGGAGCCGGCGGTCAACTCGCTCACCCTGATCGCCGGCCTGACCGGCATCTTCGTCGAACGCCTCACCGCCGCCGCCGAACGCCGCAGCGAGGTCCTCCGCGCCGTCGCCGACGAGCTGCAGGAGAACACCAATCTCCTCGCCGACGAACGCTTCTCACCCACCCCGCCGAGCCACCGCCAGGTCTACCCCCGCCTCGTCGTCTCGGCGGTCGACCTCGCCCTCGTCTCCGGCGCGCTCGGCCTGCACCGCGACGCCGAACTCGTCGGCCTGCTGCACCGCTGGCGCGACACCGTGCACCTGTTCAACCGCCGCCTCGACCTCACCGAGATCAGCACCTTCTCGAGCACGATCACCAACGACGAGCTGGCCGCGTTCCACCGCGCGCTCAACCACGAGAACAGCTACTTCGCGACCACCCGCCAGATGCTCGAGACCCTGCTCGCCCGCCTACCCAAGGACGCCTGACGGGCGAATCACGGTGACTCCCGGCGGCGTGCCGGCCGAGAGCTCCTCGAGCGCAGCCGGTACGTCGTCCAACCCGATCACCCGCGTCACCAACTCCGCGGGCTTCAGCACGCCGGACGCCACCATCCCAAGCATCTCCGGGTAGGTGTGCGCCGCCATCCCGTGACTCCCCAGCCACTCGAGCTCCTGCCCGATCACTCGCGACACATCCAGCTGTACGCCGTCCGGCAGCAGCCCGACCTGCAGATGCCGTCCCCGCGGCCGCAGTACCCGCAACGCCTGTTGCACGATCTCGTTCGACCCCAGCGCGTCCATGGTCACCCGAGCGCCACCGCCGGTCAGCTCCCGGATCTCCTCCTCGGCCTTCGGCCCGGCCAGCACGGTCTCGGCAGCGCCGTACTGGCGTGCCAGCTCCAACGCGCCCGGATTGGTGTCCACGGCAACCACCCGGGCTCCGAGCGCCGCCGCGATCATCACCGCCGACAGCCCCACACCGCCGCACCCGAACACCACCAGGTCCTCGCCCGCCTGCACCTTCCCCACCTGATGCACCGCCCGGAACGACGTCGCGAACCGGCATCCCAACCCGGCCGCCGTGTCGAACGACATCCCCTCCGGCAACCGCACCAGATTCACCGCGGCGAACGGCAGAGCGACGTACTCCGCGAACGACCCCCAGTAGTTGAACCCAGGCTGCAGCTGATTCGGGCAGACCTGATGGTTCCCCTCCAAGCACTGCTCGCACTCCCCACACGCGCAGATGAACGGTGTCGTCACCCGATCCCCGACCGCCCACCCCTGCACCCCGTCGCCCACCGCGGCGATCGTCCCCGCCACCTCGTGCCCCGGCACGTGCGGCAACACGATGTCCGAGTCGTGCCCCTGCCACCCGTGCCAGTCACTGCGGCACAACCCGGTCGACTCGACCTTCAGCACGACCCCACCCGCGGCCACCTCCGGCTCCGCAACGTCTTGCACCGTCGGCAGCACCCCGAACCGCTCAACCACAATCGCTCGCATGCGGCCTATCCTCAGCTACGGACCCGATCACCGCCAGCCGCCCGGGGGCCAGGGCAGCAGGCAGGCGCTGATCGGTCAGCCGACCGGCTGGCGCTGGTAGCTGCGGGCCACCTCGACGCCGACGACCTGGGGAGTACCGGCCGGCTCGGGGCCGAGGACCTTCGCCAGGGTCGGGCCGAGGCGCTCGGCGAAGAACCTGTCCGCATGAGCCTTCGACTCCCACAGGGTGATCACCCGGAGGCCCTCGGACGACGGACCGACGTAGCGGGCCTCCAGGCCGTCGGGTTCCGGGCCCAGGTGGTCCATCACCTGGTCGAACTGCTCGATCGATCCGAACGGCGGGGTGGCGACTGCGATCCACTGCATGGCTGGCTCCTTCGCTGGTGCGGCCGGTGTTGGCCGCACCAGCAACGCTAGGAAAGCGGGGCCGCCCAGGAATCCGCCGAACGACTCATTCCCGTACTCAGCTGCGCGCGCTCCAGGCGGCGATCTGGCTGCGGGTGGTGAAGCCGAGCTTCGTGAGGATGTGCTGGACGTGGTTCTGCGCGGTGCGTTCGGACAGCACCAGCCGCTCGGCGATCTGCCGGTTCGTCAACCCCTCGGCCACCAGCGCGGCGACCTCCGCCTCGCGGGGGCTCAGACGCGCGTCATCGGCGACCAGCAGCGCGGCGGTGCGACCGGCGTACTCGGTCATGCCGAGGGATCGGACGAGTCGGTCGGCGTCCAGCGCGACGGCCGTAGCGCGCTGCCGATCACCCGAGCAGTTCCGCGTCCGCAACGCGACCGCGAGGTGGTACTCCGCTTCGGCGACGAACCCTGGAGCACCGGCGCTCTCCGCCTGCCGGACGGCCACCGTGAGGTCGTCGACGGCCGCGTCGAGGCGCCCGAGCACGGCCGCGGCCCGTCCGAGGGCGAGCTCGGCCGGTCCCATGTAGGCCACACCGTTGCCGACCGCGTGCTCGCCGCGGAACGGTTCGAGCAACCCGACCAGTACGGCGAGGTCGTCGTGCCGCTTGAGCCCGGCGCACGCCAGTGCGGCGTACACGTAGCCGGGCAGGACGAAGAAGGCCGGCAGCGACCAGGTCCCGATCGGTCCGGCCCGCCGGTACGACGCCGCGGCCTCGTCCGGCAGGCCGAGGCACAACTGCAGGTAGGCCCGGGACAGCTGAGCCATCGTGGCGAACCGCGGCGGCGGGTCGAACGCCTGGCGCGCGAAGGCCGCCGCATCCTCGGACACCCCGACGTGACCGGCGAGCGCGGTCAGCAAGGCGGAGTACGCGCCCGACGCCGGCGCCGGCTCGACCACCCGCATCCGGTCGAATCCGCGGCGCGCGATCGCGGGCGCTTCGGCGTACCGGCCGCGCGCCTGGGCCAGGCAGGCCGCGACGCGATCGTGGTGCCAGGCGCCGACCGGGCCACCGAGCCGTTCGACCGCGACCTCCAGCGCCGGAAGCTCCTCGGCGGCCGTGGCCAGTTGTCCGCTCTCGATCAGCGCGTCGAGTCGCCAGAGCCAGCCCCACATCGCCGCCCGGGCGCTGTTCGTCCGTCGGGCGATCGACAGCATCTCAGCTGCCAGTTCCAGCCGCTCGGCGCGACCGGCCGGACCTGGGCAGGCCTCTTGCCGGGCCCGCAGCGCATCCGTCAGGGCACGGACGTCGTGTGAGCCACGCGCCAGGTCGAGTGCTTCGGCGCTGAGCACGTCGAGCCGCTCCTGCTCGCCGTCGTAGAAGGCCAAGTGGCTGCGCTGGGCCAGGAGCCGAGCTCTGAGCGCGTCGACCTGCGGGGCCGCGAGTGCTTCCTCGCAGAGTCTCTTGGCCGTCGCGTTGATCGCCGGATCGGGAACGGCTTCCAGCACCAGCGCGGCCTCGGCCTGCTGCTCCGGGCTCTGCGCCGCCTCGGCCGCGGCGGCCGCAGCGGTGACGCACGCCTGCAGATCACCGGCCAGGTACGCCGCCCGGCCGAGCGCGGCCTGGATCGCCGACCGGTCCCCCGCCGGCATGGGCGCCGTCGCCAACGCCTCCCGGTACAGCCGGGCAGCTTGCTCGTACGCGAGCCGTCGGACCGCGTCGTCCGCCGCCCGCACCAGCCACCGCCGGGCCGCTTCACCTTCGCCGTACGGCGCCAGCTCGGCGCGGTGCCGGGCGATGTCGGCGAGATGCTCCGACAGGTCCTCCGCGAACTCGGCCTCCAGGGCCTCGGCCACGCGCCGGTGCAGAGCGCACAGGTCAGCGGTCGCGAGTGACGCCTCGACCGCATCGCGGGTGAGCGCGTGGACGAAGCGGTGGTCCCCACCGGCGCCGACGCGATCCACCAGCCCGCAGGCCACGGCCTCGTCGATCAGCGGCAGACACTGCTCGACCGGCCGGCCGAGCACGGTCGCCACGAGACCGGCGCGGAAGTCGCGGCCGATGATCGCCGCCGCCTGCACCAGTCGGCGGCAGTCCGGGCTGGTCCGGTCCAGCCGCGCGCCGACGATGTCGAGCACGCTCCGCGGCGGCCGGTCCGGGCGCCACGAGCCGTCGGCCATCGCCCGGGCCACCTCGCGGACGAACAGCGGATTCCCGCCGGTGATCTCGGACACCTGTCGCGCCTGCTCTTCCGTTGCCTTTGGCAACTGCAAACGGACTTCCACCGGGTCCAAGCCGCGCAGTACAAGGCGTTCCACCGACGGCGCTCGAAGCAACTCCGGCACCAGCCGCGCGGTCGCCGGCTCGAAGTCGCGCAGCGTCGCGAGCACGAGGACGCACAGGGAGGTCACCTGGTCGGCGAGATGCCGCAGGACCAGGAGCGATCCCTCGTCGGCCCGGTGCACGTCGTCCAGTACGACGACCAGCCCGTTCTCGCCCGCCGCGCGCGCCACGGCCTGCACCACGTCCTCGAGGAGCCTGAACCGGTCCTCGGTCTCCGCCAACGGATCGGCCCCGACCGAACGGAGCACCTGCTGCCACGGCCAGTACGCCGGCGCGCCTTCGGTCTCGACGCACCGGCCCCACGCCACTGTGGTCCCCGCCGCCAGCGCCAGTCCCGCCATCTCCTGCGCGAGCCGGGTCTTGCCGATCCCGGCCTCACCGCTGCACAGCACCAGCCGGCCCGCGCCGGCGCGCGCCTGGTCCACCCAGCCGCGGAGCAGGCCGAGCTCGTGCCGTCGCCCGACGATCCCGTCGCCCTGTACCGGCGTACTCACGCGACCAGCATCACCTACCGCCGCCGCTACGGGAAGCACCGCTTGCCCGGCCTAGGATCGGCTCATGTTCCGTGCGGCCGCTCCCGGCGACTTCGAGGCGATCAGCAGGCTCTACCAGCAACTGCACCCCGACGAGCCGCTGCTGACCGA
Source organism: Kribbella sp. cmx-5-2 (assembly GCA_049998015.1). GTDB lineage: Bacteria > Actinomycetota > Actinomycetes > Propionibacteriales > Kribbellaceae > Kribbella. The sequence goes on along the minus strand of JAEBEC010000002.1, from coordinate 1,083,186 downwards.
TCGTTCGGGGTTCGACCGGATCATCGCGTCGGACTCGTTCCGGCTCTGCGTGCTCGAGGTGGACGGCGCAGTGGTCGCGACGACGTACCTGAACCTCGTCCCGAACCTCACCCGCGGCAGCAGGCCGTACGCCGTGGTCGAGAACGTGGTCGTCGACGAGAAGCACCGCGGGACCGGTCGCGGCAAGGAGATCATGGCGGCGACGCTGCAGGCCGCGTGGGACGCCGGGTGCTACAAGGTGATGCTGATGACCGGCTCGAAACGTGAGTCCACGCACGCGTTCTACCGGGCCTGCGGGTTCTCGCCGGACGCGAAGCACGCGTTCCTCGCGCGGCCCCCGGCCTAGGAACAACGAAGCACCCCTCGGGATCGAGGGGTGCTTCGGAGGAAGTTCAGCAGCCGCCGGCCACGGCCGGGATGATCGAGACCTGCCCGCCGTCCTTGATCGCCGTCTGCAGGCCCTCGGAGAAGCGGACGTCGTCGTTGTCGACGTACACGTTGACGAACCGGCGCAGCTCGCCCGAGTCGTCCAGCACCCGGCCCTTGATGCCGGGGTACGACGAGTCGAGCGACTCCAGCACCTCGCTCAGGGTCGAGCCTTCGACGGAGACCTCGGACGCGCCCTGGGTGTAGGGCCGCAGGATGGTCGGGACGCGGACACTGACGCTCACTGCAGACCTGCCTTCACGAAGGCGTCGTACGACGCGGGGATGGTCACCTTCGGGCCGACCCGGTCGGCCACCGCGTCGAGCGTCTTCAGCCCGTCGCCGGAGTTGATGATCACCGTCTCGGCGTCGGGGTCGAGCTGGCCGGTCTCGATCAGCTTCTTCAGCGTCGCGACGGTCACCCCGCCCGCGGTCTCGGTGAAGATGCCCTCGGTCCGGGCCAGCAACTGGATGCCCTCGACGACCTCTTCGTCGCTGACGTCCTCGATCACACCGCCGGTACGCCGGGCGACGTCGAGCACGTACGGCCCGTCGGCCGGGTTGCCGATCGCCAGCGACTTCGCGATGGTGTCCGGCTTCACCGGCTTGACCACGTCGTGGCCGTCGCGGAACGCCTGCGCCACCGGCGAGCAGCCGGTCGCCTGCGCACCGTAGATCTTGTAGTCGGTGGCGTCGACCAGGCCCAACTTGCCGAGCTCGGTGAAGCCCTTGTCGATCTTGGTCAGCTGCGAACCGGACGCGACCGGGATCACGACCTGCTGCGGGATCCGCCAGCCGAGCTGCTCGGCGATCTCGAACGCCAGCGTCTTGCTGCCCTCGGAGTAGTACGGCCGGACGTTCACGTTGACGAAGGCCCAGCCCTCCTCCTCACCGGCGATCTCGGAGGCGAGCTTGTTCACGTCGTCGTAGTTGCCCTCGACGGCGACCAGCGTCCCGCCGTACACCGCGGTGGTGATGATCTTGGGGCGCTCGAGGTCCTTCGGGATGAAGACGACCGAGCGGATACCGGCCCGGGCGGCCGCGGCGGCGACGGCGTTGGCCAGGTTGCCGGTGGAGGGGCAGGCGAAGACCTTCATGCCCAGCTCACGGGTGGCGCTCAGGGCACTCGCGACCACGCGGTCCTTGAAGGAGTGCGTGGGGTTGCCCGAGTCGTCCTTCACCCAGAGCTTGCGCAGTCCCAGCTCGCGGGCCAGGTTCCCTGCGTCGATCAGCCGGGTGTAGCCCGGCTCGGTGTTCGGGTAGCTGGCCACGTCGACGGGGACGGGCAGCAGCGGCTGGTAGCGCCAGATGTTCTTGGGGCCGGCCTCGATCTGTTCGCGGGTGATGGTCGGGAACTCGTACCCGACCTCCAGCGGACCGAAGCACTCCATACACGCGTAGAACGGGCCGAGCTCGGACTTCGCGCCGCAGGCCCGGCAGCTGAGGTGCGTACCGTTGCCGAAGGCCCCTTCACGGATGGTGTGCGGGGTGGTGGCGGTCTGGCTCATGGAGAGGTTCCTCCTCATCTTCCCCGGGCGCCGGATCTCGGCGTGGGACGGATTTGGCACCGGTCCACCGCGAGCACCCCAGGACGGGGCCTCCACGGGGAGGGTTGCCGGGACTTCAACGGGCCGTTTCCCTCAGTCCCTCTGGATGAGCAGGTCCGAGATTACCCAATCGGGTCCATATTGTGTCCTGTGATCCCACCATTCGAGACGGCAGGTCTCAGCCACGGACGGCTCTCCGGCGCCGGGTTGCGAGGTCGCCGGGGAGCCTTTACCACCGCTGCGCGCTCACGTCGTACGGCACCCCGGCCTGTACCCGTGCGGCGCTCGTTCACCCGGCCTGCTGCTCCCGGAAGGTCTTCCGGTACGCCGAGGGCGACGTCTGCACCGCTTTCGCGAAGTGGTGCCGGAACGTCACCGGCGTCGCGAACCCGGCCGCCAGCGCGATCTCCTCGACCGGCGCATCCCCGGTCTCCAGCATCGCGAGCGCGGCCTGGATCCGCTGGGCGATCAGCCACTTGGCGGGCGTCGTACCGGTCTCGCGGGTGAAGTGCCGCAGGTACGTCCGCGGCGACAGCCCGGCCTCGCGGGCCAGATCCGGTACCCCGATCGGCTCGGCCAGATGCTCGAGCGCCCAGCCGAGGCTGCGCGCGACCGGCGCGTCGACCGGGTCGGGCGGCATCGGGGATTCGATGTACTGCGCCTGGCCGCCTGATCGGTATGGCTGGATCACCAGGCGCCGGGCGACCGCGTTGGCGACGGCGGCGCCGAGGTCCTTGCGGACGAGGTGCAGCGCGAGGTCGAGGCCGGCCGCGCAACCGGCGCTGGTGAGTACGTCGCCTTCGTCGGTGTAGAGCGGCTCGGGGTCGACGTGGATCGCTGGGTAGCGCTCGCGCAGTTGGTCGGCGTACCGCCAGTGCGTGGTCGCGCGACGGCCGTCGAGCAGTCCGGCGGCGGCCAGGGCGAAGGCGCCGGAGCAGATCGAGACGATGCGGGAGCCGTTGCCGTGCGCGTGCTGGAGGGCCTCGATGAGCTGCGGGGAGATCGTCTCGGCCGGGTTCCTGATGCTCGGCACGACGACGGTGTCGGCGGCGGCGAAGTCCTCGAGCCCGTGCGGCGTCGAGAGCGTCGCGCCGCCGATCACCCGGATCGGCTCCGGGGTCTCGGTGCAGACCTTCAGTTCGTACCAGGGCTCGTCGATGTCCGGCCAGACCAGCCCGAACACCTCGATCACGATGCCGGCCTCGAACGCGGTCATGCCGTCGTACGCGAGCACGGAGACCGTTCTGGTGGGCATGTCGAAATCTTAGCGGTAGGCGTCTTTTACGCCACTTCTGCGGCCGGTGCTCGGCTCGGAGGATGGAAACATGTTCGAGAAACTGAAGGATTTCTGGGCCGGCATCACCGCTGCTTCCGCCGTACGGCACGGGGGCAAGCCGCCGGCGCGGGCGTACGGGCCTGCACCAGTACGCCGTGAGGTCAGGCCTCGCGGCGGCGTTCGAGCATGCGCATCAGCGGGGTCGCGGCGATGCCGTGCACAACCACGCTGAGCACGACGGTGAAGCCGACCGTCGCCCAGAGCCAGGGCAGGTCGTCGGTGAAGTCCTTGCCGGCGTACGCGAGGTAGAAGATCGAGCCGACACCCCGGACGCCGAACGACGCCGCGACCCAGCGCTCGGAGCGGCGCATCGGGGTCTTGTGCAGGCTCAGCCAGCCGGTCAGCGGGCGGATGACGAGGATCAGCGCGGTACCGATCAAGATGCCGGTCAGGTCGAGCGGCTTGAGCAGTCCGCCCGTCACGGCGACGCCGAGCAGCATCAGGATTCCCCAGGTCAGGATGTGCTCGAGCTGCTCGAGGAACCCGTGCAGGTCCTCGTGGAAGTCGTGCCCGCGTTCCTTGTTACGCAGGGTGAGCGCGGCGACGAAGACGGCGAGAAATCCGTACCCGTGCAGGACTTCCGCGAGCCCGTAGACGCCGAGCGTCATCGCCAGCGCCAGCACGGGCTCCCGCGAGTCCGCCAGCCGGAAGCTCGGTGAGGGCGCCGCGAACGCCATCCGGCCCAGCAACCACCCCGCGCCGACCCCGATCGCAACGCCGATCACGGTCTTGCCGACGAGATCCCAGGCCACCCACTCCAGCGCCCAGTCGCCGAGCGCGCCCTTGGTCGCGGCGAAGATCGCCAAGTACACCAGCGGAAACGCCAGCCCGTCGTTCAACCCGGCCTCGGACGTCAACGCGAACCGAACCTCGTCGTCCTCCTCCGGCTCGGCCCCTTCGCCGGTCGTCGGCCCTTGCACCTGTACGTCGGACGCCAGCACCGGGTCGGTAGGCGCCAACACGGCTCCCACGAGCAGCGCAACCGCCGGCGCCAACCCCAGCAACCACCCGAGCCCCGCGACCGCGGCAACACAAGCCGGCATCGCCACGAACAGCAACCGCCAGGTGACCTTCCATCGCCGCCAGCCAATCGGCCGATCGATCGCCAGCCCGACCCCCATCAGCGCGACCAGAATCGTCAACTCCGCCAGATGCTCGGTCAGGCTCGCTTCGGCGATCGGATTCAACTTCCCCCGATCCACGACGAACCCCAGCAACAACCCCGCACCAAGAAACGCGATCGGCGCCGACACGGCGTACCGCCTGAGCAACCGAGGCAGCACGGCCCCCACCAGCAGCGCCAACCCCGCCACCAGATAAAGCCCGTCCCCGTCGATCCGCATGATGGGAACCTAGTGCCCACCCACACTCGCCGAACCCGCCACACACCGGGTGACACACGACACCTGAAGGAGCAAAGGGAAGAGCTGGGGCGAGGCCGGCGGCAATACGGCCGAACAGGTGGCCTGTGGCTAGGACCGCTCCGGCCGGAAACAGATGGAGTGGATGCCGGCAAGTTCGACCCCAGCCAGTGGTCGCCTGCCGTCTGTTGCAGGACACCTGCTTCGGCTCACCGGAGGCGGTGGGTGGCTCCTGGGGTGTGGGTGGGGAGGGACATGCGGGGCCCGTAGCGGGGGTGGGTGATGCCGGCCAACTGCAGCAGCGCCTGGACTCGGAAGCGGTGGCCTCGGTAGGGCTCGATCAGCTCGGCGGTGCCTTCGTCGTCCAGTTCCTCGCCGGTGAGGGCGTACGAGACGTTGCGCGAGACGTGGTAGTCGGCGAACGAGAACGCGTCGGCGTCGCCGTGGGCTCGTTGGCGGACTTCGGCGGCCGTCCAGACGCCGACGCCGGGGAGAGAGCGGAGGCGGCGTTCGATCTCCGCCGAGTCCGACAGCTCCAGGGTGCGTTCGAGTGCGCGGGCTCGGGTGGCGGCGGTGATGACGACGCGGGAACGGCGGCCTTCGACGCCGGCTCGGAGCCATTGCCAGGAAGGGATCAGCCGCCACTCCTCGGGCGACGGCGGGACCATCATGACGCGCCCGTCAGGAGCATCCGGGCCGGGCGCCGGTTCGCCGTACTCGCGGAGCAGCAACCGCCAGGCGCGGAAGGCTTCCTTGCCCGTCACGACCTGCTCGATGCCAGCAGCGGCCATCGCCTCGAAGACCGCGCGCGTCCGCGGCACCCGGAAATGCGGGAACCGTCGCGCCGCCTCCACCAACGGCCGGTGCTCGGCCAACGGCGAGAACCCGTCCCACGAGTCCGCCTCGCCCAGCAGCTCAGGCACCCCGTCAAGCGCCCACGCGGAACCCGGCCCCCAAGCCTCGGCCTCCACCTCGCCAAGAGCCGTGTACGGCGTCAGCCGCAGCTGCACCGGCCCATCCGGAGTCCGCGTCGCCCGCCACACCGTCCGCCGCCCGGGGTCGACGACGTACGCCGGATCCCCCGGCCCTTTCCGCAACCCACCGATCACCTGGTGCGGATCCACCGGACGCCCGGGCCGCCAGCGTCGTACCACCGAACTCACGGCACCCATCCTGACGCATCCCGCCGACAAACCCCCGGGGGCCAGGGCAATACTGGATCATGACCGCCGCACAGAAACTCAAGCTGGTGGTGAACTTCGTCAACCTGTCCACCCTGGCCGGGTTCCTGGTCGCGCTGATCGGCCGCGCACGGGTCAGCCGTGGACCCCGCGGCCTGTACTACGCGAACGGCTACCGCCTCGGTTTCCCGATCGCCACCGCCTTCACGGTCGGCAACGTCGTGCTCACCAGGAACGACCGCGCCTATCTCGACGCCCGCCCCGTCCTGGTCCAGCACGAGGAACGCCACTCCTGGCAGTACTTCTGCCTGATCGGCCTGCCGATGCTCCCTCTGTACGTCGCCGCCGCCGCCTGGTCGTGGGTCCGTACTGGCTGCCCTGCCTCCCGCAACCCGTTCGAACGCCTCGCAGGCCTCCAGGACGGCAACTACACCGAACGCCCGCCTCAGCCCTTCGGCCGGACCCTCCAACAGACCTTCCGCCGCCGCTGACTTGACCCTGCACCACGGTGCAGGCCCGATGGTCGGAGCATGCCCAAAACCCTCCACGTCATCCAGGCCTCCGCGCTCTACGACCTGATCGTCACCGCAGCCTTCGCCACCCCGTGGACAGCAGCGCTCGCCTTTCGGAGCCTGCGGTCGATCCATGACACGTTGGGCCTGTCGGGTGCACTGCCCTCGGCCGATGTGGCGTTCACGACGCTGTTCGCCAACCTGATGGGCAGCCTGGTCGTGGTGTGGTCGGTACTCCGGTTGGTCCGGCCCAGCCGCCTCCTCGGTGTTGCCGACACGGCGGCTCGCTGCCTGTTCGCTCTGATGATGGCCTTCGCCCTCGCCGGCGGCGCCTCGACGGTCCTGATCGGATTCCTCGTCGCCGAGCTCGCCTGGGCGCTCGTCCAGGGCGGCGCCGTGGTCTCAACGCGCGCAGCGGACGCGCCTAGAGTCTCCGCATGATGATCGCCGAGCTCGCGGAGCAGTCGGGTGTGAAGGTTTCGACGGTGCGCTTCTATGAGCGCCGCGGCGTGCTGCCGACTCCACCTCGGGCCGTCAACGGTTACCGCCGGTACGACGCCGAGGACGTGCGGCGGGTGCGGTTCCTGCGCCGTGGCCAGGCGCTCGGCTTCACGCTCGGGGAGCTCTCCGGGTTCGTCGCGCTGTCGGACCGGTCCCGAGGCGGCGTGGTGCCGGCCATCGAGGCCGCGCACTTCGGCCGGGCGAAGCTCTCGGAGATCGACGCCCGCCTCGACGACCTGCGTCGGATGCGTGCGGCGCTGGCCGGCCTGCTGGACGCTCAGTGCGTCGACCTGGATGCTCCTTGCCCGATCGTCGGAGCACTCGCGGAAGGCTAGCCGCGCGCGGCGATCGCGTCCGATAGCGCGGTCAGCACGGTGACCACTCCGGCCGGGTCGTCCACCACGATGTCCGCGGCGTCGACGAGCTCCGCAGCACCGGACGACCGAGCAGCAACCAGTACGGCGAACAGCCCGTCCCCTCGCGCGTCGTGCAGAGCCCGGAACGCGGCGAGATCCCCCAGGTCGTCCCCGGCGTACAGCACCGACCGCGCCCCGGTCGACTCGATCAACCGCCGAATCGCCACGCCCTTGTCGATCCCCGGCGGCCGCAGCTCGAGCACCAGGTTGCCCGGCTCCAAGCGCAGCTCCACGGACCCGGCCAACTGACCAAGCGGCCCACGGAGAGCCTCCAGCGCACCAGCAGGATCGGCCAGCCGCCGCGTGTGGACAGCGAGCGAGCTCTCCTTATCCTCCACAAAAGCATCAGCAAAACCAGCAGCAGCCAGAACCGACGGCAGCTGCTCCCGCGCCACAGCAACCCCAGCAGGCACCGGATCGCTGGTCACAGCGCCAGTGGCTGCCTCCCACCGCTCCAGCCCGTAGTGCCCGAGCACCACCAACTGCTCGAGCCCAGCGTGACCGCTCACCCCGGACAGCTCGGTCGCGACCAGCGCGGGCCGCCCGGTGACGATCGCAACCTGCCCGACCGACCGCGCCAGCCGAGCCAGCGCGTCCAGCGCACCGTCCTCGGCCCGCGACCGTGAAGGGTCCTCGACCAGCGGCGACAGCGTCCCGTCGAAGTCCGACGCGATCACCGCGCCGGCCGGATCGGCAACGATCGCTTCCCAGCCCTCCCGCCCGGCCGTGGTCGCCAGTACGGGAGTGCTCATCCGGAGTATTCCGAGGTCAGGATGACGGTGAGCCGGTCCTTCTTCATGTTCTCCAGCGCGTCCTTGATCCGCGGGACGCCGAGATCCTGCGCGAGCTGGGCGGCCTCGGCCTGCATCCCGGCCGGGTAGTACACGGTGCTGGTGACGATCTTGCCGTGCCAGTTGTCGGCGCCGGTGACGGTCCAGCCCGCCTGGTGCGCGCGGCCGCCGACCGACTGGGCCAGCCCCTTGCGCCCGGTGTTGTTGTAGATCTCCACCGCGGGCCGTTCCGACGGCGGTACGGCGACAGTCGGCGTCGGTACGCCGGTCGGCGCGCTCGTGGGCGCCGAGGTCGGCGCGGACGTCGGAGCGACCGGCGGCGCCGTGGTCGGCTCGGAACTCGGCTCACCGGTCGGCTCCGACGGCGTCACAGCAGGCGTCGTACCAGCAGTCGTGGTCGGGGCCGACGGCTTCCCCTCGTCGGCGACGCTGTCGTTGCCGCGGGTGCCGAACAGCACCAGCAGTCCTCCGACGATCGCGACGACGGCCAGCACCGCCACGAGGGAGGAGAGAACCTGTCCCCGTTCGTCCTTGCGGGTCAAGACCTAGACCTCGATACCCAGACGACGGGCGGAGCGGGCGCGCTGGCGGGCGGCCCGGAGACGACGCAGGCGCTTGACCAGCAGCGGGTCGTGGGCGAGGGCCTCCGGCCGGTCGATCAGCGCGTTGAGGACCTGGTAGTACCGGGTGGCCGACATCTGGAACTGGTCGCGGATCGCCTGCTCCTTGGCCCCGGCGTACTTCCACCAGTGCCGTTCGAAGCCGAGGATGGCGCCGTCCCGCTCCGAGAGCCCGGCAACGGCCGGCTGCGCCGTGCCGGCGTCCGGGCCGTTGGAACTCGCGTTCGCGCTGTCCATCTGCTGGTGACTCCCGTGCGGTCGGTGATCGTCCGTCCGCGCTCCACTCTACGGGTTGAACAACAGCGATGTCATTCACCCGGCAACGATCCGGCCGTGTCGTTTCCGGTGCTTTCCGTCGTACGGCGAGCCCCGTCCCGGCCGACTCAACTCTGGCAGGATCTTGGAGGTGAGCTCAACTCGACAGGGCTCCGGTGGCGTGTCACCGGACCCTCGACCCGCCGTCGCATCGGTCGAAGAGCTGCAGGCCAGGATCGAAGAGGTCGACCCTCTCGTCCGTGCGGTCTGTACGCCGAACCCCGCTGCGGCCTCCGACGCGGCACGACTGGACACGGAGCGTGACGACGGGCGCACGCGCGGTCCGCTGCACGGCGTACCGGTCCTCGTGAAGGACAACATCGACACCGCCGACCTGGCCACCACGGCCGGGTCCCTGGCGCTGGCCGATCAGCCGCCTCCGCCGGACGACGCCGTGCTCGTACGGCGGCTCCGCGAGGCCGGCTGCGTGATCCTCGGGAAGACCAACCTCAGCGAGTGGGCCAACTTCCGCGGCTACGGCTCGTCCTCCGGCTGGAGCGCGTACGGCGGTCTGACGCGCAACCCGTACGCCCTCAACCGGTCCGCCGGAGGCTCCTCGAGCGGTTCGGGCGCGGCGGTCGCGGCCGGGCTGGCCGACTTCGCGATCGGCACCGAGACGAACGGTTCGATCGTCTGCCCGGCCGCGCTGAACGGCATCGTCGGGCTGAAGCCGACCGTCGGCCTGGTGCCGCAGCAGGGCATCATCCCGATCTCCCACTCGCAGGACACGGCCGGGCCGATGACCCGTACGGTCGCCCAGTCGGCGGCCCTGCTGACCGTGCTCACCGGCGGTGGCACCGACTACGTGGAGGCCTGTCGCGGTACGGACCTCAGCGACGTACGGATCGGCGTACTGCGTGGATCGCTGTGGGGCTACTCGACCGGGCTCGACCAGGTCACGGAGAAGGCGCTGGAGACGTTCAGCCGCTGTGGCGCGACCCTGGTCGACCACTTGTCGCTGCGGGCGCTCGGCGACGACGACCAACTGCAGGTCCCGCTGCACGAGCTGAAGGTCGGCCTGGCCAAGTACCTGGCGACCCGCAAGGAAGGCGCTCCCCGGTCGCTCGCCGAGCTGATCGCGTTCAACAGCAAGCACCCCGACGACGAGCTGCCCTGGTTCGGCCAGGAGCTGTTCGAGCGGGCCGAGGAGACCGGCGGCCTGGACTCGCCGATCTACGTGGCCGCCCGGTTGTCCGCACTGCGGACCGGCCGTGACGGGATCGACACGTTGCTGCGGGACAATCAGCTCGACGCCCTGGTCAGCCCCGCGTACTCGCCGGCCTGGACGATCGACCTGGTCAACGGCGACCACGTGCTCGGCAGTTCCTCCCAGCACGCCGCGCTGGCCGGCTACCCGTTGCTCTCGGTGCCGTCCGGGACGGTGGCCGGACTGCCGGTCGGCATCGTCCTCGGCGGCACCGCCGGGAGTGACGCCACCCTCATTCGCTTGGCCCATGCCTTCGAGACCGCGAGAATCGAGACCGACGGCCCGTTCCCGACCCCGGAGTTCAGACAGTGGGTATAGACCAGGTCCGTTGGGGTGTAGTTGCTACTGGCAACATCTCGACGCAGTTCACCGCAGACCTCGCCGAGCTCGACGACGCGGTCGCGACCGCCGTCGCGTCCCGGTCCCTGGACAGTGCCAACGCGTTCGCCGACCAGTTCGGCATCGAGCACCGGTACGACGACTACCGGCAACTGATCGAGTCGGGCACCGTCGACGTCGTCTACATCGGTACGCCGCACCCGCAGCACTACGCGATCGCCCGCACCGCGCTGCAGGCCGGGGTCGCCGTCCTGTGCGAGAAGCCGGTGACGCTGACCGCCCGGCAGGCCAAGGACCTGGTCGCCGTCGCGCACGAGCACAACACGCTCTTCGCCGAAGCGATGTGGATGCGCACCAACCCCGTCGTCCAGGCGATGTTCGCCGACCTCGCCAAGGGCGTCATCGGCGAGCCGATGGAAGCCCTGGCCGACTTCGGTTTCCACAAGCCGCAACTGCCCGCGCGGCTGCTCGACCCCACGCTCGGCGGCGGCGCCCTGATGGACGGCGGCATCTACCCGATGACGTTCGTGCACATGGCGCTCGGCCGTCCCGACGAGGTCAAGGCCGTCGGTTCGCTGAACTCCGACGGCGTCGACCTGAACGTCGCGATGGCCTGGCGGTACGACTCCGGCGCGGTCGCGGCCCTGACCTGCGGCCTGCGCTCGCAGAACCCGTGGACCGCCTCGGTGAGTGGTCCCGAGGGCAGTTTGCTGCTGCCGAACCGGTTCCACCACCCGGAGTACTACGTGCGCAGTACGGCGTCCGGCCAGGAGCGGATCGACGTCCCGACGCATGGGCGTGGGTACCACTACGAAGCAGCCGAGGTGATGCGCGCCCTGCGAGCTGGACAGATCGAGTGTCCGGCGCTGCCGCACGCCGCGACGATCGAGATCCTCGAACTGCTCGACGAAACTCGTGAACAGATCGGGGTCACGTACCCCGGCGACGACGAATACCTGGGTGGATAACAGCAGATGCCGAGCGGACGCAGTTCCTTCGTGGTGGTGGCCAACCGGTTGCCGGTCGACCGGGTCGAGATGCCCGACGGAAGTACGGCGTGGCGGCGCAGCCCAGGAGGACTGGTCACCGCGCTGGCGCCGGTCATGCAGCGCCACCACGGCGCCTGGATCGGCTGGACCGGCGGCAAGGACGAGAAGGTCGACCCGTTCGACTCCGACGGGATGCACCTGGTCCCGGTGACGCTGTCGGCCGAGGACGTCGAGCTGTACTACGAGGGCTTCTCGAACGCGACGCTCTGGCCGCTGTACCACGACGTGATCGTGCCGCCGGAGTTCCACCGGGAGTGGTGGGAGGCCTACGTCGCGGTGAACCGGCGGTTCGCCGAGGCGGCCGCGGACGCCGCCGACGACAACGCGGTGGTCTGGGTGCACGACTACCAGCTGCAGCTGGTCCCGGCGATGCTGCGCCGACTGCGCCCCGACGTACGGATCGGGTTCTTCCTGCACATCCCGTTCCCGCCGACCGAGCTGTTCGCGCAGATGCCGTGGCGCCGGCAGATCCTCGACGGCCTGATGGGCGCCGACCTGGTCGGCTTCCAGCGACCGGGCGCCGCCTCGAACTTCGCCCGCCTGGCCCGCAACCGGATGGGCCTGCGGACCCGCGGCGACCGCATCCACCTGCCCGACGACCGGATCGTGCGCGCCAAGGCGTTCCCGATCTCGATCGACGTCGGCGAGCTGGAGCAGCTGGCCCGCCAGCCGGAGACCGAGGCCCGCGCGGCCGAGATGCGCAAGGAGGTCGGCAACCCGCAGCACATCCTGCTCGGCGTCGACCGGCTCGACTACACCAAGGGCATCCGGCAGCGGCTGCGCGCGTTCGGCGAGCTGCTGGACGAGAAGCGCGTCTCGGTCGACGACGCCGTCTTCATCCAGGTCGCGACACCGTCCCGCGAGCGCGTCGAGCAGTACCGGGTACTGCGCGACGAGATCGAGCTGCTGGTCGGCCGGATCAACGGCGAGCACGGCCGGATCGGGACGCCCGCGATCAACTACCTGCACACGTCGTACTCGCGGACCGAGATGGCGGCGCTCTTCCGGGCCGCCGACGTCGCCGTGGTGACGCCGCTGCGCGACGGGATGAACCTGGTCGCCAAGGAGTACGTCGCCTGCCGGTACGACGACACCGGCGCGCTGGTGCTGAGCGAGTTCGCCGGCGCGGCCGACGAGTTCCGCCAGGCGTTCCTGGTCAACCCGCACGACATCAACGGCATGAAGGACACCATCGTCGACGCGATGAACACCGACGACCGCCAGCTCGGCCGCCGGATGAAGGCGATGCGCAAGCACCTGGCCGCCCACGACGTGAACGTGTGGGCGGCGTCGTTCCTCGAGGCGCTGCATGCCGCCGACTGACGGCCGGTACGACGGTTCGCCCGCCGGCGCGCGCGTGCTCGCGCTGGACCTCGGGACGTCGTCGGCGCGCGCCCTCGTCCTGTCCGCCGCCGACGCGTCGCCGGTCCCCGGCGCGCTGGCGCGGCACAAGATCGCCCCGACGTACGCGACCGGCGGTTCGGCGACGATCGACCTGCACCAGTACGTCGAGGGCCTGCTCGGCTGCCTCGACGAACTGCAGCAGAACGGCCATCTCGACGGCATCACCGCGATCGTGCTCTCCTCGCAGTGGCACTCGATCGTTGCCCTCGACAACCATGGCGCCGCGCTGACCCCGCTGATCACCTGGGCCGACACCCGCTCGGTCGAACCGAAGCTCGACCCGACGTTCGACGAGCACGCCTTCCACGCCCGCACCGGCTCGTGGCTGCACCGCCTGTACTGGCCGCGGCGGATCCCGTGGCTGCTGTCCGAGGTTCCCGCTGCGTCTTTCGCCGGTCTCCCCGATCTCGTGCTCGAACGCCTCACTGGCGAGCGCGTGACCTCGGTCTCGATCGCCTCCGGCACGGGCTCGCTCGATCTGTCCACGGGTGAGTACGACGCCGAGGCGCTGGCGATCGCCGGCGTCACGCCCGACCGCCTGCCGGAGATCGTGCCGAGCGGCTGGACCGGCGTACTGGCCGGAACCTACGCGCGCCGCTGGCCCGGGCTGGTCGGCGTACCGATCCATCCGCCGACCGGCGACGGCGCGGCGTCGAACGTCGGGTCCGGCGGGTGCGACGAGTCGACGGCGGCCGTCACGGTCGGTACGTCGGCCGCCGTACGGGTCGTGCACCCGATCGACCAGGCCCCCGAACTCCCGTGGGAGCTATGGCGCTACCGCGTCGACGACAAGCGCGCGGTGACCGGCATGGCCTTCTCCGCCGCGGGAAACCTGCACGCCTGGCTCACCAACGTGCTGCAACTCGACGAGGCCCACCAGGAGCCGACAGACGTAGAGATCGGCTCGTCCCGCGTCATCGCGATCCCGTTCCAGGCCGGCACCCGCCCACCCGAAACCGTCCCCGGCGGCTCCGGCGTCTACTTCGGCCTCTCCTTCGACGACGACGCCGCCGACCTCCTCGCCGCCTCCCTCCAAGGCGCCTCCCTGGAGATCGACCGAGGCCTCCGCATGCTCGACACCCTCTTCGGCCGCGAACTGGAGGTAGTCCTCGGCGGCGGCGGCATCGACGCCTCGGCCTGGTGGCGCCACTGCCTCACCGCCACCTTCGCCCGCCCCACCGACGTCTGCGCCGAGGCCGAGGTCGGAGCCCGAGGCGCCGCCGCGGTAGCCCTAGGCCTCTCCCCAGTCCCCGGCGGCGAACACCTCAAGCCCGCAGCCCTCGAGGTCGAGCGCATCGAACTCCTCCGCCCCCGCTACACAGCCCTCCGCGCCCTCGCCGTACAGGCCGCGCAAGAGCTGGCAAAGTAAGGAACAACAGAGATAAGACACGAAAGACCAAGAGAAAAATAGAAGAGAAGAGAGAAAGTCAAAAACACAAAACAAAGAAGAAATTAGAATTAGGACCGCTGTTGCTGAGACCGGCGATCGGCAGCAGGCAGCATTGGGTAGTGTCGGGGCGTGACGGCTGATGGCGGTAAGGAATCCACGCTGTGGAAGATCCATGGTGAGCGGCTGATCGACGACACGCGTCGGCTGCGGTTGAGCATCGCGTCGGTCGAACTACCTGATGGTGTTCAGTTCGAGCAGTACGTCCTGCGGATGCCCAAGGCCGCCATGATGGTGGTCCTTGACGACAAGCAAGAGAACGTGCTGATGATGTGGCGACACCGCTTCATCGTCGAACGCTGGGTCTGGGAGCTGCCGGGCGGCTATGTCGATCCTGACGAGGACCCAGCGGTGACCGCCGCGCGGGAAGTCGAGGAGGAGACTGGCTGGCGCCCGCGGAACGTCAAGCCTCTCGTGTCGCTGCAGCCCTCCGTGGGGACGACGGACGCCGAAAACCTACTGTTCGTGTCGCACGGCGCCGACTACATCGGTGAGCCGGAGGACATCAACGAAGCTGAACGGATCGAGTGGGTATCGCTCGACTCCGTCCGCGAACGCATCGATACCGGCCAGATCATCGGTGCGGCGTCCCTTGTCGGTCTGCTGCATGTGCTCGCGTTCCACGCCGGCTGACCTCGTCCAACGGTGACACGCCGATCTCGATCATGCTCTCGAACAGGCAGTTGACCGGCTTGCTCCACAAGGTCGAGAGGCCGGGCCGTCAGGTTGAACACAACAATTGCTCGGGGACACGCAGGGCCCGAGCCCAGCGATCGAGCTTGCCGAGGTCGCGCACGGGACTCGGGCTACGCTCGATGCGGCTGACCTGCCCCTGGGTGAGCCCGAGCCACTGGCCGACGAGCGCCTGCGTCGGCTCAGGCCGTCGGAGCTTGCGGTAGGCGAGAAGCAGCCGACCGAAATGGCGCTCGTCGATCGCCCCCTGAAATGCGTCGTCCTCCCAGAATTCACCGGTCAAGGCACACCGGTCATCGCGGTTGTCCGCCGCCAGATATGCGCCACAGGATCGGCAACCTCTCGGGACGCGCCACCTTTTCACAGCACCGGTCGTCGCTCGTCGATATGTACGACGCGCATATTCCAGAATGCACATATGCATCGGTGTCGTTTCCCGTCTGGTTCGGGGAGCACGTGATCGCGGAATACACCGCCGAACCCGAGAAGTGGAGCCGTTCCAACCTCCACAAGAAGTGGAGAGCCCGGGAGCGGCCGGCTGGACTTGGGGCTTCGCCGTACAGGCCACAAGAGCTCACGGAACCTGCGTAGGGCGAGCCAGGCGATCGAGTAGTTCGGACAGCAGCGCGTGTTCTCCTGGGGTGAGGTCGCCTGAGTCTTCGCGGAGCAACGCGCCCAGCGTGAGTGCGGCGCTGGCTCGGGTTGTCAGGTCGTCCTCCGCCGGGGAGTTCAGTACGCCGGCCAGCGCCGCCTCGCGGACGCGTTCGGACAGCGCGAAGTCCGGGTCGGGCTGCGTGATCAGCGTCAGCGTCACGCCGACGTTCGCGGCGAACACCTGCTCGGCGGCGTCTTCCGCGGGCACCTTCAGCAGGCCCTTCGTGGCCGCCTCGCCGAACCGCTCGCGCAGCGCGGCGTGGGCCGGAGCGGTGACGGCACAGGGCTTTCCCGGCTCGGCGCGGCCGTAAAGCAGGGCGTAGAACGTCGGGTGTTCCAGCCCGAACCGCACGTGCTTGTCCCAGCCCTCGCGCAGGTCGCCGAGCGGGTCGCCGGAGCTCTCGACGGCCGTGAACTGGGTGAAGCCGTGGTTCGCGACGGCGTCGATCAGGCCCTGCTTGCTGCCGAAGTGGTGGTACAGCGTCGGCGCCTGCACGCCGGCTCGTTCGCACACGGCCCTGGTGGACACCGTGCCGGTGCCCTGCAGCAACTCCGCTGCGGCGAGGAGGAGTCGATCCCGTGCGTTCTGCATGTTGCTATATTAGCTCATGTATCGCTACATTAGCGGCTATAGCGGTACATGAATCGCTATAGCGAGGGGAGATGGCATGAAGACTTGGTTCATCACCGGTGGGACGCCTGGAGGGTTCGGCCTGACCTACGCCGAGGCCGCACTGGACCAGGGCGACCGAGTGGTCGTGACCGCGCGTCGCCCGGCCGAGCTCCGGGAGTGGGCGGACCAGTACGGCGACCGGGTCCTGGTTCTCGAGCTCGACGTGACCGATGTGGGTCAGGTGCGGGCGGCGGTCAGGACGGCCGAGGAGCGGTTCGGTGGCATCGACGTTCTCGTCAACAACGCGGGCCGTGGCTGGTTCGGCTCGGTCGAGGGCGCTCGGGACGAGACGGTCCGCCGCACGTTCGACCTGAACCTGTTCGGCGTGGTCGAGGTGGTGCGGGCGGTGCTGCCGGGGATGCGGGCGCGCGGCGACGGCTGGATCGTGAACATGTCGTCGGTGGCCGGTCTGGTCGGCGCCCCGGGGTTCGGCTACTACGCGGCGGCGAAGTTCGCGCTCGAAGGGCTGTCGGAGACCTTGCGTCACGAGGTCGAGCCCTTCGGCGTGCGCGTCCTCGTCGTGGAGCCGGGAGCGTTCCGGACCAAGGCCTACGCCGGCTTCCGGGACGAGCCGGTCGACGAAACCGTCGACGCCTACCGGCCGATGGTCGAGAGCGTCAAGGCAGCGTTCGTGGACCAGAACGGCCGGCAGGCCGGCGATCCCGTCCTCGGCGTCCAGGCCGTGCTCAGCGCGATGGACGGACCCGTCCCACCGCAGCGGATCGTGCTCGGGAACTCCGGGTACGACGCCGTGGTCGCCATGCACGAGCAGGCCCTCACCGAGCTCCACGCGAACGAGAAGCTCTCCCGGAGCGCGGACTTCCAGTCGTAGTACGCCCCACCTCCAGAACACGCCGACCTCGTTCGGCAGAGAAAGACCCTGGCCAGTCAGGAAGGTCGCCAGAGCTGCGGTGTGCGATCGGCCAGGGCCTCGAAGCCCAGGCGCAGCATGTTGGCCAGGGACGGGTTGTGCTTGCCTGGCTCGGGTTTGTACGAGCCCGTGGTGACCAGGTCGCAGCCTTGCGCGAAGGCGTCGGCCATTCGGCGGGTGAGCAGTGCTGACTGCGCGCCTCTTCCCCGGTACGCCGGGTGGGTCGCGCCGCTGCGCAGCCGGCCGACGCCGTCCACGACATGCAGGGAGCCGGTGGCGACCATCGTGTCGCCGTCCCAGGCGGCGTACGCCGTGGCGCCGGGCCAGTCGGGGTACGCCGCGAGCATGGCGCGGAAACCGTCGTCGGGCATCGCGTATGCATCCACCTGCAGCTGCGCCCAGGCATCGGCGTCCTGCGGCCCGATCGGCTCGATGCGGAAGTCGGAAGGCGCCTGCTCGACGGGCCCGGCGGCGCGCGCGACCTGGACCGCGGTCTGGCCGGCGGTGATTCCGTACGACGTGGCGATGGCGTCCCAATCAGGCGGAAGCGCACTCGGGACGATGCTCAGGTTGGCCGTCGTACACCCGGCCGCCTTCAGATAGTCCAGAACCTCGCCGATCACCGCCGACGTCACCGGCCGGTCCAGTCCGAACCCGGACGCCTGGGACCAGAACGACAAGGTGTCCCGCGGCGCCGCCAGCGCCACCACCGAGCCGAACCGTTGCCGCGTCAGCCCCAGCAGGGCCGGGCCTGGTCCGGGGATGTCACCGAAACTCCAGAGCAACTCGGTCTCGGCCCGTTCGATCCGCTCGATCAGTTCCACCCCGCCATCATGCCGGTGCACGATCAGCACTCGTCGTGGTGGCGCACAGCAGGATGCCCGGCGCGCCGTACGAGCATCAACAACCGAAAAGGGTTTCCGGGGAAGGGCGCCCGGATGATGAGGTGCTGCAATGACTGTGCGTCCGAAAACTCTGGCCTGGGTGGCTGATCAGCTTGCCGACGGTGAGCGGATCGTCGGCGTCGACGTCCTGCTCGGCGGGCTCACCGCCGAGATGCGTCGGCTGACCATCGCCGGACCGGACGGCCCCCGCGGCCTGGTGCTGCGCTCGTACGTCGACGTGCCGCACGCCGCGGACGCGCTGACCAGGGAAGCCGCCGCGCTGAAGATGCTCACGGCAACGAACGTGACGGCCCCCGAACTGGTTGGGGTCGATGCTCTCGCCGACGAGTGCGAGTACCCATCGCTGCTGATGACGCTGCTTCCCGGCCGGGCGTTGCTCGACGACGCGGGCCTCGAGAACCGGATCCCGCTGCTGGCCCGTGAACTCGTCACGATCCACGCCCTCCAGCCCGGCGCGCAGCCTCCCACCTACGTGACCCTGACGACCGCCGACACCGTCGTCGTCCCGCCGGGCGCCGACCCGCAGACCTGGTCCGCCGCGATCGAGATCCTCCGCGGCCAGGTGCCGTCGTACGACGGCCGCTACCTCCACCGCGACTTCCAGCCCGGCAACGTCCTGTTCGACGGCGAGAACCTCACCGGCGTCGTCGACTGGGCCGGCCCCGCCTGGGGCCCGACCGATCTCGACGTCGCCCACTGCGCCGCGAACCTCGCGCTGATCCACGGGCCTGCCCGCGGCCTCGAGTTCGTCGCCGCGTACGAGGCCGCCGGCGGCATCCTCGCGAAAGCTCCGGCCGACCGCCGGTACTGGCTGGTCCGCGACGCCCTCGCCTTCTCCGAAGACCTCGACGCGGTCACCGGCGCCTGGCGCGCAGCAGGCAGACTCGACCTGACCGTCCAGACCACCGCGCAACGCCTGGACGCCTATCTCCAGCAACTCGTGTGACCAGAGCTCTTCCACCCGACGCGCTCAGCGGGTAAACCAGTCAACGGGCCAGGGGTGGCCCGACGACTTCGGTGGGGGGAACCACAGATGCGACTTCTTGCTGCCATGGCCGCGGCGACTGTTCTGCTCGGCGCGACGGCGATTCCAGCGTCGGCGCAGACGCCCGACATCAACGTCAGCCGGACGAGCGGGCTCGCCGGCGGGGACGAGGTCCGGGTCAGCGCGCGCGGCTTCGCGCCGGGCTCGGAGGTGCGGATCGTCCAGTGCGACGTGTTCGTCGACTCGATCGACGGCGACTGTCCCGACCGCACGGTGACGACCGCCGGAGCCACCGGCCGGATCGGGACCCGGGTGACGCTCGGCGATCCCGTCTTCCGGCGGATGGAGTTCGGCGCACCGGCGACGGTCTACTGCCGTGCCGACATCTGCCATCTGTACGCCGTGGGCGACGCCCCCGACGGCAGCCGGCTCGTTCTCGACTCGGGCACCCTGCGCTTCAAGGGGTCCCCGGCCACGATCACCGCGACTCCGTCCACGAACCTCGCCGCATCCCAATGGGTCACGGTCCGCGGTACGGCGTACGGCGCCGAAGGCCGCAAGGTGCGGATCGTCGAACAAGCCTGCTTCGACATCATCCAGGAGACCGGCTGCTACGGCGCCCGGACGGCGGTCACGACCCGTGTCCACGCCGACGGCCGCTACGCGACGCCGTACCGGGTGAACCGGCTGCTGTCCGACGGCACGGACTGCACGACACCGGACATCCTGGGCAGCTGTGTCCTGAGCGTCACCGTTCTGGGCCGTGACGGTCAACCCGACGACAGCTTCGGCTACGCGCCCCACGGCGACATGATGACGCCGATCGCCTTCCGCACCGGCCCGTGACCACGGCCACTGACAGCGGCAGCTCCGCACTGGATCATGGCCCGCATGCTGCGCGAGATGATGAAGTCGAAGGTGCACCGGGCCACCGTCACCCAGGCGGACCTGGACTACGTCGGGTCCTGCACGCTGGACGCGACGCTGATGGACGCGGCGAACCTGCTGCCCGGGGAGAAGGTCGACATCGTCGACATCACCAACGGAAACCGCCTGTCGACGTACCTGATCGAGGGCCCGCGCGACTCCGGCGTGGTCGGGATCAACGGCGCGGCGGCGCACCTGATCCATCCCGGTGACCTGGTCATCCTGATCGCCTACGGCCAGTTCGAGAACGAGGAGGCGAAGGCGTTCACGCCGAGCGTAGTCTTCGTGGACGGGCGGAACGCGATCACCCGCGTCGGTTCCGACCCCGCCGAGGCGCTGCCGGACAGCAGCACGCTCCGCGGTGACCATGTGTACCCCCAGCACTGAGACGAGGACTGGTCGACGATGACCGAGACGACCGAGAAGGCCCCCCAGAACGCGCCGAAGACGGCCAGCCACGACAACGAGCCGAAGGACAAGCTGCGCACGTTCATGAACTCCGGCTGGGGTGACATCGAGCGCACCGACGCCAGCCTGCGCGACGTCGCGGCCTGGACCGAGAAGCGCCGTACCGCGCTGTCGCAGGCCTTCCCCGGCGAGCGTCTGGTGATCCCCGCCGGCACCTACAAGGTCCGCTCGAACGACACCGACTTCGTCTTCCGTCCGCACACCGACTACGTCTGGCTGGCCGGCGACCAGACCTCGGACGCCGTCCTGGTGCTCGAGCCGAACGGCAGCGGCCACGACTCGGTGCTCTACTTCCGGCCCCGGTCGGAGCGCAGCCAGGGCGAGGAGTTCTGGCGCGACCGGATGTACGGCGAGCTGTGGGCCGGCCGCCGTCCGTCGCTGACCGAGACGGCCAAGGAGTTCGGCCTGGAGACGCGGCACGTCGACGACCTTGCCGCGGCGCTGAAGAGCGACGTACCGACCCGCGTACGCCGGGGCGAGGACAGCTCGCTGGCCTCCCTGCTCAGCGGCGTGAAGGTCGACGCCGACCGCGACCAGGAGCTGGCCGCCACGCTGTCCGAGCTGCGGCTGGTCAAGGACCCGTTCGAGATCGAGCAGCTGCGCGATGCCGTCGCGATCACGCACCGCGGCTTCTCCGACGTACTGGCCGAGATGGACCAGGTCCGCAAGTACGGCGAACGCTGGATCGAGGGCACCTTCTGGCGCCGCGCCCGCGCGGAGGGCAATGACGTCGGCTACACGTCGATCGCCGCCGCCGGCTCGCACGCGACCACCCTGCACTGGATCGAGAACGACGGCCCGGTGAACGACGGCACCCTGATGCTGCTCGACATGGGCGTGGAGAACCGCAGCCTCTACACCGCCGACATCACCCGCACACTGCCGGTGAACGGCGAGTTCACCCCGCGTCAGCGCGAGCTCTACCAGCTCGTTCTCGACGCGCAGAACGCCGGCATCGCGGCGCTGCGTCCGGGCGTCGCGTTCGGCTCCGGGCACAAGGCCGCGATCGAGGTGCTGGTCCGCGGCCTGGACGCGATGGAGCTGCTGCCGGTCTCGGCCGACGAGGCGCTCGATCCCGACAGCGGCATCTACCAGCGCTACACGCTGCACGGTGTCAGCCACATGCTCGGCCTCGACGTGCACGACTGCGCCGCGGCCCGCACCGAGCAGTACCGCGGCGACCTGAAGACCGGCTACGTGCTGACGGTCGAGCCCGGCCTGTACTTCCAGGCCGAGGACCTGACCGTGCCGGAGGACCTGCGTGGCATCGGGATCCGGATCGAGGACGACGTCCTGATCACCGAAGAGGGCACCGAGAACCTGTCGGCAGCGATGCCGCGGGAGATCGACGCCCTCCAGAACTGGATGAGCTGACCCCACGCGAAAGCGCCGGTCCCCACTCGGGGACCGGCGCTTTCGTCGTACTCACCAGATCTTGACGCGGTCCTTCTCGTCCAGCCACATCGTGTCGTCGGGGCCGGTGCCGAAGGTGGTGTGGAACGCGTCGATGTTCCGCACCACCGCGTTGCAGCGGAACTCCGGCGGCGAGTGCGGGTCGATCGCCAGCCGCCGGACCACCTCGGCCGGCCGCGTCTTGGTCGACCACGCCTTGCCCCAGGCCACGAAGAACCGCTCGGCCCCGGTCAGCCCGTCGACCACCGGCGGCTCCGCGCCGTCCAGCGAGATCTCGTACGCCGTGTAGGCGATCGACAGCCCGCCCAGGTCGCCGATGTTCTCGCCGAGCGTGAGCTTGCCGTTCACCTTCTGCCCGTCGGCGCCGGTCGGCGACAGTTCGTCGTACTGCGCGACCAGCGCGTTGGCGCGGATCTCGAACGCGGCCCGGTCGGCGTCGGTCCACCAGTCGCTGATGTTGCCGTCGCCGTCGTACTTGGAGCCTTGGTCGTCGAACCCGTGGCCGATCTCGTGCCCGATCACGGCCCCGATCGCGCCGTAGTTCAGCGCGTCGTCGGAGTCCAGCCCGAAGAACGGCGGGCGCAGGATCGCGGCCGGGAAGACGATCTCGTTGGCCCGCGGGTTGTAGTAGGCGTTCACCGTCTGCGGCGTCATGTGCCACTCGCCGCGGTCGACCGGCGTGCCCAGCTTGGCCAGGTCCCGCTCGGTCTCCACCGCGATCGAGCGCCGGATGTTGCCGACGAGGTCACCCGCGACGATCTCCAGCGCGCTGTAGTCGCGCCACTTGTCCGGGTAGCCGATCTTGGGGGTGAACTTGCCGAGCTTGTCCAGCGCGCGCTGCCGGGTCTCCGGGCCCATCCACTCCAGTGCCGAGATCCGCTGCCGGTAGGCCTCGACCAGGTTGCCGACCAGGTCGACCATCCGGGCCTTGGCCGCCGGCGGGAAGAACTCCGCGACGTACAGCTGAGCGACGGCCTCGCCGAGCGCCGACTCGACCACACCGAGGCCGCGCTTCCACCGCTCGCGCAGCTCGGGCGCACCGGTCAGCGTCTTGCCGTAGAACGCGAAGTTCTCGGTCACGAACGCCGAGCTGAGCAGCGGAGCCGCGGCGTGCACGATCCGCCAGCTGAGCCACTCCTTCCAGTGGTCCAGCTCGATCTCCTGCAGCGCCTCCGCCGCGACGGTCAGGTAGTCCGGCTGCTGCACGACGAGCGTGTCGAAGGCACCGTCCGGTACGCCGGCCGTCGCCATCCACGCCGACCAGTCGAAGCCCGGCGTCAGCGCCTCCAGCTCCGAGCGGCTGACCTTGTTGTACGTCGCGGTGACGTCGCGGGTCCTCACCCGGTCCCAGTGGCCGGCCGCGAGCCGGGTCTCCAGTGCGAGCACTCGCTCGGCCGCGCCCTCGGCGTCGGCGATCCCGGCCAGCTCGAGCATCCGGGCCACGTGCGCGACGTACGCCGTGCGCTGCTCGGCGAACGAGTCCTCGCGGTAGTAGGACTCGTCCGGCAGGCTGATCCCGCCCTGGAACACGTACACGACGTACTGGTCGGACTGCTTGGCGTCGATGTCCACGCCGTACCGGAAGACGCCGCCGACGCCCTGCAGTTCCAGCGTGCCGAGCGCCGCGACCAGGTCGGCGCGGTCCTTGATCCCGGCCGCCAGCGCGAGCTGGTCCGCGATCGGGTCGGCGCCGAGCCGCTCGACGGTCTCCTCGTCCAGGAAGCTGCCGTACAGGTCGGCGATCTTGCGCGCCTCGCTGCCCTCGGGGTGCCCGGCGGTCAGCGTCTGCTCGACCAGCCCGCGGACGCTCTGCTCGGCGTCGTCGGCCAGCGCGTGGAAGGCACCGTAGATCGCCTTGTCGGCGGGGATCTCGTGCGCGTCCAGCCACGGGCCGTTGGCGTACAGGTACAGGTCGTCCTGCGGACGGACGGTGCCGGACAGCCCCGAAATGTCGATCCCTGAGGTCATCGAACTCCCCTGCGTGCGCGGCCCGCGGATCCCTGCCCGGTGACCTGGAACATGTTCTGTGCCTGCGACATTACCCAATCGCGTTGAACCCTTGCGCCCTTTGAACCGTTGTCTACGGTCAAGAGCATCGCCGACATCGGGGGCGATGAAGTCGGCGCGTTGTCACCGACCAGGAGGTCATCCAGCTCATGTCCGGCCCGCTGTCCCGCCGCGCCTTCGTCGCCGCGGTCTCCGTCTCCGCTCTGCTGCTCACCACCGCCGGGACCGCCACCGCGGCCTCCACCGGCACGACGCACTCCGCCCGTACGGCGTACCCGAAGCACTTCGACCTGCCGGACGGCTTCCAGCCCGAGGGCATCGCGATCGACCGCGGCAGGGCGTACTTCGGTTCGCGCGTCGACGGCGACATCTACGCGGCCGACCTGCGCACCGGCCAGGGCCGGGTGATCAGCCAGGGCCCCGGTACGGCGTCGCTCGGCATGAAGGTCGACGACCGCGGCCGCCTGTTCGTGGCCGGCGCCGCCGGCGGCAACGGCCGGGTGATCGACACCCGGACCGGCAAGGTGCTCGCGAGCTACACGTTCACCACCGCGACGCCGACGTTCGTGAACGACGTGATCCTCGGGCGTGACGCGGCGTACTTCACCGACTCACGGCAGCCGGTGCTCTACAAGGTCCCGATCGGCCGGCACGGCAAGCTCGGGCCCGCGCAGACGATCCCGCTGAGCGGTGAGTACGTGCACGACCCGGTGAACAACAACGCCAACGGCATCGAGCTGACGCCGGACGGGCGGTCGCTGATCATCGTGCAGTCCGCGACCGGGTTCCTGTTCAAGGTCGACCCGCGGACCGGCGTGACCCGCAAGATCGACCTCGGCGCCGTGGTGATGACCAACGGCGACGGGCTGCTGCGGTCCAAGGACACCCTGTACGTCGTGCAGAACCGGCTCAACAAGATCGCCGTGCTCGACCTGAACGGCCCGGGCACCCGGGGACGGCTGGTCCGTGAGATCACCAGCACCGACTTCGACGTACCGACCACGGCCGCGTTCTTCGGGAACCGGATCTACCTGCCGAACGCCCGGTTCAGCACGCCGCCGACGCCGGAGACGCCGTACTGGGTGACGGCGGTCAAGCGCTGATCAACTGATCAGCTGATCGTGCGCAGGTCGCCGCGTGCGGCAGCCTTCAGCCGGCTGCCGCACGACAGCCGGACCGAGTAACCGGCCGGGATCGACAGCGGCTCGCCGGTCTGCGGGTTGCGGCCGGTCCGCGGCGCGCGCATCACCCGCTCGATGCTGAGCAGACCGGTCAGCGAGACCTTGTCGCCCTTGTGCACGGCCTCGGTGACCACGTCACCCAGCGCGTCGAGGACCCGCTCGGCCTGGTTGCGCGGGATCCCCGCCTTCTCTGCCACCCCTGCCACCAACTCGTTTCGATTCACGGTCGAGACACTAACTAAAATGATTGTCGTTAGCAAGAGGCCTGATCGAGGGGTGGATCAGAGGCCGTCGCGGTCGTGCCAGTGCGCCTGCCACCGCCCGTCGACCGCCAGCTCGGCCGGCTGGTAGCGGATGTCGGTCGACAGCCGCACGCGGTCGTCGACGTTGTCCAGGGCCGCATGGACGGTGTGCGCGGTGTGGATGACGACGTCTCCGGCCGCGTAGTCCGCGACCAGCCAGCGCGCGTCGTACTCCTCGGCCAGTGCGGGCAGATCCGCCGTGATCGACGCCGCCGGCCGCTTCAGCCGCCCCTCGGCCTCCTCGCGCAGTACGCGATGGTGGCTGCCTTCCAGGTACGTCAGGCCGCCGCGCTCGACCGGGCAGTCGCCGAGCGGGATCCACGCCGACAGCACCTGGTCAGTGCCTCCGCGCAGGTAGACGAGGTCGTAGTGCGCCTGCGTCGCCGTACCGATGCCGTTCTCGCCCGGGGCGGTGTGGCGGATGATCTTGCGCCGGTGCAGGAACGTCTCCGCGCCGAAGAACCAGCCGAACCAGTCCTTGATCGCCGCCTGCCGGCAGAACGCGTCGTACTCCGGGCCGGGCACCACCTCGCCGAACAGCACCTCCCGCAGCGCCGCACGATCAACCTGCCGCGGCCGTCCGTCAAGATCGGCAACCCCGGTCCGCCCGAAGTAGTACTCCCGAAACCCGTGACTCACAGCAGGCTCGAGTAGTCCCCGCAACCACAGATACCCGTCCCGCCACAGCCGCGCCCTGAGAGCCTCTCGATCACCCCATTCGTTCGACGGCACCTCCTCAAGTCGTCCCAACCGTCGCTCGTCCAGGCGATACCCGTTAGAAGTCAGCACGTGTCCAGTTCACCCGCCTGGGCCGCGAACGTGAATGGACACAAAGCGTGGACTTCTTGGACTCTTGTGGCTGTGGACGAATGGTCGATCTACCTGACCCCCAATGAGGCGCAGCGCCGACTTGGACTCTTCTGCCTCGGCGCCGGCGAGCAGACCAACCCCGCGCACCCGTCCCCCGAGCGCGCACTCGGCTGCCACGCCGCCGTACTGATCCGTCGCGGCCGAGGCCACCTCCTCCACGGCGCCGACCGCCAACTCCACGAGATCACCGCCCCGGCGGTCCTCTGGCTCTTCCCCGGCGTACTGCACGCCTACCGCCCGACCACGACCTGGCAGCAGTCGTGGGTCCTCTTCGCCGGTCCCGCCGCCGACGCGCTCGCCGACCTCGGCCATCTCGACCCGGATCACCCCGTACGCCGGTACGCCGATCCACGCCCGGTCGAACGCGCCTTCACCAGACTCCTCCGTACGGCGAGATCCGGCGGCCCCGACGTCCACCTGCTCGCCGCCCTCTACGAACTCGCCGGCCTGTCCGACCCCGCGGGCGCCGATCTGATCGACCGCCTCCGCGCCCTCGCAACCCGTCCGCTGTCGATTCCGGACTACGCCGCCGAGCTCGGCCTGACCGTCCCCGAGTTGCGCGACACCGTCCGGCTATCGACCGGAACCACCCCGCAGGAAGTGATCCTGACCACCCGCCTCAACGCCGCGAAGGCGCTGCTCGCGGAAACCGATCTGCCGGTCGCGACGATCGCCCGCGAGGTCGGGTACGACGACCCGGCGTACTTCAGCAGGCTGTTCGCGGCCCGGACCGGGCAGCCGCCGCGCACGTTCCGGGCGATTGGTTCGATCCAGGCGGCGAATTCCTCCTTTCGGCGGAGGCCCGCGCCCGGCGCGGTCTGAAAGTCTTGGCGCAAACCGTTCGCTGGGGTGAGGCGGGAGTGCCGCCGGGCCCGCTACGGTCGTGCCATGAGTCAACCGCAGCCCATCGACCGCCGCCTGGTCGGCCGTCAGCCGGTCCGCCCCAAGAAGCGGCGCAGCCTGGTCGGCCGCCTGATCGGCCTGGTCATCCTGCTGTTCGTGCTGACCCTGATCTGCGTCCCGCTGTACGCGTGGAGCCGGATCGACAAGGTCGACGCGTTCCCCGCCGGCAAGCGCCCTGCAGAGGGAACCGGTACGACGTACCTGATGGTCGGCTCGGACAGCCGTGAGGGGCTGAGCGCCGAAGAGAAGAAGAAGCTCGGCACCGGCACGGTCGGCGGCAGCCGGACCGACACGATCATCCTGCTGCACGTGCCCGACTCGGGTCCGCCCGCGCTGATCAGCGTCCCGCGCGACAGCTGGGTCGACGTCCCCGGCAAGGGCGAGGAGAAGATCAACGCGGCCTTCGGCAACGGGAACCCCAAGCTGCTGGTCCAGACCCTGGAGAACTACACCGGCCTGCGGATCGACCACTACGTCGAGATCGGCTTCGGTGGTTTCGCCTCGATCATCGACAGCGTCGGCGGCGTCAACGTCTGTCTGGACAAGGCGATGAAGGACCAGAAGGCCCACATCAACCTGCCGGCCGGCTGCCAGGACCTGGACGGCCCGAAGGCGCTCGGCTACGTCCGTTCCCGCTACGTCGACAAGCTCGGCGACCTCGGCCGGGCCAACCGGCAGCGCGAGGTGATCGGTCTGGTCGCCGACAAGGCGGTGTCCTGGAAGACCTTCGTCAACCCGTACCGGTACTACAAGATCGGCACCTCCAGCGCCGACGCGCTCACCGTCGACGAGGAGATGGGCCCGTTCGACCTGGCCAAGTTCGCGCTCGCGATGCGCAAGGTCGCCAGCGGTGGCGACGGTGTCTCGCTGACCATGCCGGTCAAGAACGCCAACGCCCGCCGCAACGGCCAGAGCGTCGTCCTGCTCGACGAGGCGAAGGTCAAGGCACTGGTCAAGGCCCTCAAGGCCGGCCAGACCGCCGGCTTGAAATCGAGCTGACCGGGCACCGGACACCCATGACGACTCTGGACGACCTGGCCGCGTTGCGCTTCTCGTACGACGCGGTCGGGTCGACCCGATTCGACGAGACCCCCGAGGGCTATCACCGGATGGATCTCCGCACGCGGCTCGGTGAGGGCGACAAGCTCTTCCACCGGGCCGGTGAGGTCGTCACCACCTGGCAGATGCACCGAGGCGCCGGCGTCCGCATCTACGCGACCGACACCCCCGCCGCCATCGGCACCAACTGCCTCGGCCGCCTCGGGCCCCTCACGATCCCCTGCCGAGTCGTCTGGACCGCCGACGACGACCGCCAGATCGGGTTCGCCTACGGCACCCTCCCCGGCCACCCCGAGTCCGGCGAGGAGTCGTTCCTGGTCACCAACGAACCCGACGGCGTCTTCTTCACCCTCCGCGCCTACAGCCGCCCCGGCGCCTGGTACACCAAGCTCGCCGGGCCCGTCGGCCGCACCACCCAGCAGTTCTACGCCCGCCGCTACACGAAGGCCCTGCAACACCTGGTGGCCTGAAAAACCTTGGCCCAAGTGGACCTGTAGCCCACCCTCCATCGCTCCCTAGGCTCCGGACCATGATCCGCGAAGCCACCCCCGCCGACATCCCCCAGCTCGTCGCCGCCTACGACTGGCTCTTCGCCCCACCCGGCACCAAGCCCACCCACTGGGACCCCGCCGCAGCCGCCGACCGCCTCACCCGAGTCATCCCCGGCCCGCGCACCGCCGTACTGGTAGCCACCGAGGACGACCAAATCATCGCCTTCTGCACCCTTTACCTGGACATCGAATCCGTCCGCTTCGGCCAACGCTGCTGGCTGGAGGACCTCGCGGTCTCCCCCACCCAACGCTCCACAGGCGTAGGCAGCAACCTCCTCAAGACCGCCCACCAGTGGGCCGCCGACCACGGCGCCACCCACCTAGAACTCGACTCCGCCAACACCCGCACCGACGCCCACCGCTTCTACAACCGCCACACCCCAGGAGCCCTGTCCACCACCTTCAGCTGGCCCCTGACATAGCAAAGGCCCCGCGAGCTCATACCTTCGCGGGGCCGACGACATTTGTACTCGGTCAGCCCGTTCCCCAGGCCGACCGACACGCGAACACTGGATGACAGGACGCTCAGGTCCGGTCGCCACCCGCTCCCCTCCACGCCAGTTCGTGCCCTCACGGGCCAGCTTCCCCAACACCGCCTCAATTCCGACTTTGAGCACCGGTCAGCCACGGATCCCGCGGTGAAATGGCTGGTGGGTGCTCAAAGTAGTGAGGACAGTGGAGGGCGGTGCGACTCTGTGCGCCGGCCAGTCAGGATTCGTGGGCTGGGACGGCTGGTGGGTGCTCAAAGTGAGGTGGTGGGAACGTGAGGTGAGCGCACGGTCGGGGAGATTGCGGAAGGGGACCCTCCACCCCCGCGGTGCGTGAGTGGCCGACGACTGGGATGCTGTGGCGGGTGAGTTCCAAGTTGGGTGACCTGATCGCGGCGGACTGGGCCGAGGCCCTCGAGCCGGTGAGTGACAACGTCGCGCGGATGGGCGAGTTCCTGCGTGCGGAGATCGCCGCCGGGCGGCCGTACCTGCCGGCCGGGGAGAACGTGCTGCGTGCGTTCCAGCGGCCGCTCGCGGACGTGAAGGTGCTGGTCGTCGGCCAGGATCCCTACCCGACGCCGGGGCACCCGGTCGGGCTGAGCTTCTCGGTCGCGCCGGACGTGCGCCCGGTGCCGCGCAGCCTCGCGAACATCTACCGCGAGTTGATGTCCGACGTCGGTGTCGACAAGCCGACCAACGGCGACCTGACGCCGTGGGCCGACCAGGGCGTGCTGATGCTCAACAGAGTGCTCACCGTGCAGCCCGGCAAGCCCGCCTCACACCGCGGCAAGGGCTGGGAGGCCGTGACCGAGCAGGCGATCCACGCGCTGGTGAAGCGCGGCGGGCCGCTCGTCGCGATCCTCTGGGGGCGCGACGCGCAGACGCTGAAGCCGATGCTCGGAGACACCCCGTACGTCGAGAGCGCGCACCCGAGCCCGATGTCGGCCGACCGCGGCTTCTTCGGCTCCAAGCCGTTCAGCCGGGTGAACGCCCTGCTGGTCGAGCAGGGCGGTTCCCCTATCGACTGGCGCCTTCAGTAGCCGTCGCGGCGTCAGCAGCCGGTGCGGCGTCAGCCGTGCCGGTCCAGCTGTGCCACAGCTGGGCGTAGCGCCCCCGGGACGCGAGCAGCTCCGCGTGCGTCCCGGACTCCACCAGCCTGCCCTGGTCCATCACGACGATCCGGTCAGCCTGCTCGGCCTGCGTGAGCCGGTGGGCCACCACCAGCGTCGTACGGCCCTCTGTGGCTGCAGCACTCGCCCGTTCGAGCTCACGCGCACCAGCAGATCCAGCCTCGGCCGTCGCTTCATCCAGTACGGCGACCGCCGGGTCGGCGAGCACCAGCCGGGCCAGCGCGACCTGCTGCGACTGCGCACCGGTCAGCTGCTCGCCGTTCTCGCCCACCTGGGTGTCCAGCCCGTCCGGCAACGCCCGGACCCACGCCAGCGCACCGACCCGCTCCAGCGCGGCCTCCACCTCTTCAACCGTGGCATCGGCGCGAGCCAGCCGTACGTCGTCCACCAGCGGCCCGGAGAACACGTGGACCTCCTGGCTCAGCAGGGCGACGTACGAACGCGTCCGGGCCTCGCCGAGCTCGCGGATGTCCACTCCACCGATCCGGACGACCCCACCGGTCGGCACGAGCACCCCGGCGGCCACCGCGGCCAGGGTGGTCTTCCCGGCGCCACTAGCTCCGACCAGAGCGACCCGCTCACCCGGCAGCAGCTTGAGCGAAGCACCGTCGACCACCAGCGGCCCGTCGTACGAGTGCTGTACGTCGACCAGCTCCAGCGTCGCGTCCGCCGGCTCCGGCCCGGCCGGCGGCTCCGCGACAGTCGGGATCTCCACCACGCCGGCCAGCCGCGCCAACCCCGCCGCAGCGGTCTGTACAGCGTCGAACTCCATCAGCAGCGCGCCGATCGGGTTGAACAGCCGGTGGAAGTACAGCGCCGCCGCGGTCACCGCGCCGACCGTCACCAGATCCCCACGCACCAAGAAGAATCCGGCCGTCAGGATCGCGGTCAGGCCGACGAACTCGGCGTGGTTGATCCGCGACGAGAAGAAGCTGAACAGCCGGAAGACGTTCAGCGAGAGGTCGCGGGCGACCGCCGAGCGGTCGCGGATGCGTTCGAGCTGGGTGTCCTCGAGCCGGTACGCGCGGACGGTCGCGCTGCCGCGCAGGGAGGTGATGATCGCCTCGGAGCGCTCGCCGAGTGCCGCGCGCTCGCGGGCGTAGAAGGGCGCGGAGCGCGGCAGGTACCAGCGCAGGGCCCACAGGTACATCGGCATCGACAGCAACCCGGCCACGCCGAGCCGCCAGTCGAGCGCGAACAACCCGGCCGCCGTCAGGATGATCGTCAGCGTCGCCGACAGCAGCACCGGCCCGATCTCGGTCAACGCCGCCGCCACGGACGAGACGTCGTCGCCCACACGCGACAGCAGGTCTCCGGTCCGCACCTTGTCCAGCACGGGCGCCGGCAACTGCAGCACCCGATCGAGCACCTTCTCCCGCAACCGCGCGAGCACGGTCTCACCGACCCGCGCCACCAGCGTCACGCCGATCGTGGTCAGCGCACCGGACACCAGCGCACCGATGCCGATCAGCAGCACCACCCGTACGACCGCCGATCGGTCGGCACCCGAGGCGATGTCGTCCACCAACCTGCCCAGCGCCCAGGGCGCAACCAGCCCCGCCGCGCTCGCCACGGTGATCACCAGAGCAGCAACCAGGGAGGTCCCCGGCAACTGCCGAATCTCCCGCCACAGAACAGACCACGTGGCCCGGGGGCCCGCAACGGGAAGTAAATGTGGGGAGGGGGAGGAGGCCGTCGCCCCCGCCGGCGCAGCCTCCGGCGCGCCCGTGGTGGACCCCGGCTCGCTCGGCGCGCCCGTGGGCTCCGGCGCGCTCACCGGAGCACCGCCTCGGCGTACGCCGCATCCTCGGCAGCCAGCTCAGCATGCGTGCCCTCGGCAACAACTTCACCCTCCGCGAGCACCACCACCCGATGCATCTTGCCCAGCAACGCCGGACTGCTCGTCAACACCAACGTCCCCAACGTCGCCACCCCACGGACCTCGGCCAGTCCTTCGGCGAGGACCTCCTCCGTCACCGCATCCACCGCCGTACTCGGATCGTGCAGCACCAGCACCGGCGGCTCCGCCAGCAACGCCCGCGCCAGACCGAGCCTCTGCCGCTGCCCACCCGACAACGTCCGCCCGCGATCCGACAGCGGATGATCCAGCCCGTCAGCATGCGCATCCACAACATCCACAGCCGCGGCGGCAGTAACCACTCCACGCAACCGAAGATCATCAGCAGCAGACCCCGCCAGCAGGTTGCTCCGCAGCGTCCCCTCGAACAGATCCGTGTCGTGCTGCTCAACCAGCACCGACCGCCGCAGCAGGTCGATGTCCAACTCCTCCATCACCTGCCCGCCAACAGAAACAGCCCCGGTGTGCTCCGGCGCCCGCCCCGAAACGACCGCCAGCAAGGCATCCGCGTCCCGCGGGTCGTAGCAGAGCACCCCCACCAACTCACCCCGCCCCACCGTCAGGTCGACCCCGGACAACGTCTTGTGTCCCACCCCGCGAAGCTCCAGCAGCGCCCGCTCCGGATCCACCGAGGCGACCGACCCGGTCACCATCAACGGCGGCGAGCTCAGCACCGAGGCCAGCCGAGCAGCAGACGCGCGAGACATCGCCAGCACCTGGCTGACGTACCCGAGCGTCCCCACCGGCTCAGCAACGAACTGCGCGAGCCCCACCACCGTGATCAGCTCGCCGATACTGATCCGCCCGTTCAACGCGAACCACCCGGCGACACCAGCCACTGCGGCCAGCAGCAGCCCACTGGCCGCAGTAGTGACCCCGTCCTGCAGCCCGTTGGTCGACGCAGCCTTCAGCGTGGCCTCCAGCGTCGCCTGCGAAGACCGCCGGTACCGCTCCGCCGCGTTGTGCTGCGCGCCGATCCCCCGCAGCGCCCGCAGTCCACTCACCAGGTCAGTCGCCAGCGCCGTCGTACTGGCCACTGACTCCTGCTGCGTAGAGGTCCGCCGAGTCAGCAGCGGCGACAGCGCCTGGATGCCCACCACCAGCAGCGGTACGCCGATCAGCACACCCAGCCCCAGCGGTACGTCGATCAGCAGCAGCACTACCGACGACACCACCAGCGCCGTGGTCGCCGCCGTACCGATCGCCAGCGCCCGCATGATCAGCGCGGCCTTCTCCGCGTCCGACGTAGCGATCGAGAGCAGCTCACCCGCCCGCATCCCGGTCCGGTGCCCGCGCGGATCCAGCACGCGCTGCGCCACCTCCAGCCGCAGCTGGTGCATCTCGTACTCCGCCGAGCGCACCCCCTGCCGCGCACCGGTCTTCCAAGCAGTCGACAGTACGGCGAACAGCCCCGCCATCATCAGCACGCACCACAGCAGCGGCTCCAGCCGACCAGTCGACACTGCGCGGTCCACGAAGATGCCGATCGTCACCGGTACGGCGGCCTCGGTCGCCTGGTGCAGCGACAACCAGAACACCCCGAGCGCCAGCCGCTTGCGATGCCGGCCGACCGCACGGCGCAGTACCTGGCCGCCGGTGATGGTCTCCCCCACTTGGTACGCCACGAACAAGCACTCCCCACAGGATCGGACCAGGTAAGCCCACCCTAACCTCCGGTCCGGCCAGCACGGTTCGGTCACCGGTCCGCCCAACTGATTGACACCGCCCGGCGCGCCCCGTACGGTCTCGCGGTAATAGGAAACTTTCCTAACAGTTGGCGGGAATCGGCACGGCACCCGCATCAGACGGCCGAAGGAGGGCAGGGTTAGCGCATGGCCAGTACACCCGGCACTCCCCGCCTGCTCCGCGCGATGAACGACCGCGCCGCTCTCGACCTGCTGCTCGCCCAGGGACCGCTGTCCCGGACGACGCTCGGCAACCTGACCGGCCTGTCCAAGCCGACCGCCTCCCAGCTGCTGTCCCGCCTGGAGAACGTCGGCCTGGTCCGCCCGAGCGGCACCAGCGCCGGCCGTCCCGGCCCGAACGCCCAGCTCTACGAGATCAACGGCGGCATCGCGTACGTCGCCGGCCTGGACGTCACCCCGACCCGGATCCGCTCGGCCGTCGCCGACCTGACCGGCAAGGTCGTCGGCCGGTACGAACTCCCGACGCCCGGCCGCAGCGCCAAGGGCACCGTCGAGCGGGTGGTCAAGGCGATCGAAGGCGCACTCGGCGAGGCGGCCCTGACCAAGGACCGGCTGCACCGCGTCTCGATCGGCACCCCCGGCGGCTTCGACCCGACGACCGGCCGTCTGCGCTACGCGATGCACCTCCCGGGCTGGCACGCGCCACACCTGCTCGAGGAGCTCGCCGCCGCGATCGCCGTACCGCTCGAGGTCGAGAACGACGTCAACCTCGCCGCCGTCGCCGAGCAGCGCGTCGGCCACGCCGCCGACAGCGACAACTTCGTCCTGCTCTGGGGCGAAGAGGGCATCGGCGCCGCGGTCGTCATCAACGGCCGCCTCGTGCGCGGCGCAACCGGCGGCGCCGGCGAGGTCGCCTTCCTGCCCCTGCCCGGTACGCCGCTGGTCCGCAACGTCGGCCGCAACAACGCCGGCGGCTTCCAGGAGTTGGCCGGCGGCGAACCCGTCCTGGCCTTGGCCCGGTCCCACGGCCTCAAAGCCCGTACGCCGGAAGCCGCGCTCGCCGCCGCCCTGGACACCCCGGGCGCGGGCGACGCCGTACTGGCCGAGTTCGCCCACCGGCTGGCCGTCGGTCTGGCCGCCGTCGTCGCCGTGGTCGACCCCGAACTGATCGTCCTGGCCGGCGGCGTCATCACCGCCGGCGGCGAACGACTCCGTGGTCTCGTCCAGGAGGAACTGGCCGAGCTGGCCGTCCCCCGGCCGCGGCTGCTGATGACCGCCGTACCCAACGATCCTGTGCTGTCAGGGGCATTGCAGTCCGCCCTGACCATCACCCGTGACGAAGTCTTCGACACAGCCGGCCCGACGAGCGGGGGCGGCGCCGACTAACCACCCGCACCACGCCAGCACCCAACGGACAGGTCAGCGACCTGCTCCGGTGGATCCGTACGCGCCAGATCAGGGAGAAACGCCATGTCCCGTGTCCACAGGGCAACCCGCAGGTCAACTCGTCGGGTCGCGCTCGCCGCCGCCGCGGTCGCGCTGCTCGCCACCGCCTGTACCGGTACGTCGAGCACGCCGCCGGCCAGCGACGACGCCACGAAGGAAACCACGATCACCTTCTGGCACGGCTGGTCCGCGCCGAGTGAGGCCGCCGCGATCGACGCCAACGTGAAGGCGTTCGAGGCCGCGCACCCGAACATCAAGGTCAAGGTCGTCGGCAACATCAACGACGACAAGATCAAGCAGGCGCTGCGGGCCGGCGGTCCGAACTCGCCGGACGTGGTCTCCTCGTTCACCACCGACAACGTCGGCACGTTCTGCCAGTCCAAGGTGTTCGCCGACCTGAAGCCGTTCCTGGAGAAGTCGAACGTCGACCTGGACAAGACCTTCCCGAAGGCGCTGCAGGACTACACCCAGTTCGAGGGCACCCGCTGCACGCTGCCGCTGCTGAACGACGCGTACGGCCTGTACTACAACAAGGACGCGTTCAAGGCGGCCGGCATCACCGCCCCGCCGAAGACGCTGTCGGAGTTCGACGCCGCGGCCAAGAAGCTGACCAAGGCCAAGGGCGACAGCTTCAGCCAGCTCGGCTTCATGCCGAACTTCCACGGCTACGAGTCGACCACCACGCACTTCGCCGCGCAGTGGAACCCGACGTACTTCACCGCCGACGGCAAGTCGAACCTGGCCGCCGACCCGGCCTTCGGCAAGATGCTCACCTGGCAGAAGAACCTGGTCGCCGAGCTCGGCGGCTTCGCCAAGCTGGAGAAGTACCGGGCCACCTTCGGTGACGAGTTCGGCGCCAAGAACCCGTTCCACACCGGCCAGGTCGCGATGGCGATCGACGGCGAGTGGCGGCTCGGGATGGCCAAGGAGGCCGGGACCAGGTTCGAGATCGGCGTCGCGCCGTTCCCGGTGCCGGACGACCAGGTCGACAGCTACGGCAAGGGCTACCTGTCCGGCACGATCATCGGGATCGCCAGCACGAGCGAGAAGCAGAACGCGGCCTGGGAGCTGGTCAAGTACATGACCACCGACACCGACGCCGTGGTCAACTTCGCCAACGCGATCCACAACGTGCCGTCCACGCTGGACGCGCTGAAGTCGCCCAAGCTGCAGGCCGACGAGAACTTCAAGGTCTTCCTCGAGATCGCCCAGCACCCGAAGAGCAGCACCACCCCGGCCAGCCCGAACGGTGGCGCGTACCAGCTCACCCTGCAGGACTTCGGCTTCGCCTTCGAGGCCGGCAAGCAGGCCGATCTGGCCGGCGGCCTGGCGAAGACCGACCAGCAGATCGACAAGGACCTCGCGCAGGCCAAGTGATGACAACCGCCTCCACTGTGGTGACGCCGAGTCCCGGACTGCGCGGCAAGCAGCGCCGGGACCGGCTCCGCATCCTCGCCTTCCTGTCCCCCTGGCTGATCGGCGTCAGCGTCTTCTTCCTCTACCCGTTGCTGTCCACCGTCTACTTCAGCTTCATGAAGTACGACGGGTTCACGCCGCCGACCTGGACCGGGCTGAAGAACTGGTCCTACGTCTTCAACGACTACCCGTTCTTCTGGCCGGCCCTGCGCAACACGCTGTGGCTGGTGATCGTGATGGTCAGCCTCCGGGTCGTGTTCGGGCTCGGTATCGGCATGCTGATCACCAAGGTGAAGACCGGCGCCGGGTTCTTCCGGACCGCCTTCTACCTGCCGTACCTGGCGCCGCCGGTCGCCGCGACGATGGCGTTCGCGTTCCTGCTCAACCCGGGCACCGGTCCGGTGAACAACATCCTCGGCAGCATCGGCCTGCCGCAGCCGGGCTGGTTCAACGACCCGTCCTGGTCCAAGCCGGCGCTGACCCTGCTGGCGTTGTGGGGCATCGGCGACCTGATGGTGATCTTCATGGCCTCGCTGCTCGACGTACCGCAGGACCAGTACGAGGCGGCGTCGCTGGACGGCGCCGGGGCGTGGCAGAAGTTCCGGTTCGTCACGCTGCCGAACATCTCGCCGATCGTGCTGTTCGCGGTCGTCACCGGGATCATCCAGACCATGCAGTACTACACCCAGCCACTGGTGGCCGGGAAGGTCGCCAGCGGCGTGATCGGTGGCTCAGGGCAACAGTTCCAGCCCGGGTACCCGGAGAATTCGACGCTGACGCTGCCGCAGCTGGTCTACAACCTCGGGTTCCAGCGGTTCGACACCGGTGG
Organism: Kribbella sp. cmx-5-2; assembly: GCA_049998015.1. Classification (GTDB taxonomy): domain Bacteria; phylum Actinomycetota; class Actinomycetes; order Propionibacteriales; family Kribbellaceae; genus Kribbella. The sequence continues at coordinate 1,045,460 of JAEBEC010000002.1, read as the reverse complement.
CGCGAGTGTGGTCGCGCTGGTGCTGTTCGCGCTCGCGATGGTGTTCACCGCCGTACTGATGCGCCGCCGCAGCGGCTTCCTGGGCACGGACGACTGAGGGGCCTGCCGAAACATGACGATGACGACTTCCCTGACCGCCACCCCGGTCCCGATGACCGCGGCGGGACGCACCGCACGGCGTACGAGGTTCCTGAACTGGATCGCCGTGCACTCGCTGGCGATCGCGGCCGCGTTGTTCTTCCTGCTGCCGTTCGTGTTCGTCGCCCTGACGGCACTGATGAGCGACCAGCAGGCGCTGACGCGCGACCTGTGGCCGGACGCCTGGCACTGGGAGAACCTCCGCACGGTGTGGGAGACCCCGGGCTTCCTGACCTGGTGGAAGAACACCCTCCTGTACGCCGGGCTGGGCACCGCGCTGACCCTGCTGTCGAGCATCCCGGTCGCCTACGCCCTGGCCCGCTTCAAGTTCCGCGGCCGGAACCTGGCGCTCATGCTGGTGATCGCCACGATGATGCTGCCGTCGCAGGTGGTGATCGTGCCGATGTACCTGTTCTGGGCCAAGCAGATGCACCTGTCCGGGACGCTGTGGCCGCTGATCATCCCGATGGCGTTCACCGACGCGTTCTCGATCTTCCTGCTCCGGCAGTTCCTGCTGACCATCCCGAAGGACTACGTCGACGCGGCCAAGGTGGACGGCTGCGGCGAGTTCAAGGCGCTGGTCCGGATCGTGCTGCCGATGGCCCGCCCGGCCATCGCCGCCGTCGCGCTGTTCCAGTTCTTCTACTGCTGGAACGACTACTTCGGCCCGCAGATCTACGCGTCCGAGAACCCGGCGGCCTGGACCCTGAGCTACGGCCTGGAGTCCTTCAAGGGCGCCCACCACACCAACTGGAACCTCACCATGGCAGCGACCCTGCTGGTGATGGCGCCGGTGATCATCCTGTTCTTCTTCGCCCAAAAGGCCTTCATCGAAGGCGTCACACTCACAGGGGTCAAAGGTTGAAACTCACAGTCGTAGGCGGCGGATCCACCTACACTCCCGAGCTCGTCGACGGGTTCGCCCGGCTGCGTGACTCGCTGCCGGTGGACGAACTCGTCCTGGTCGACCCGGCCGCGGACCGGCTCGAGCTGGTCGGTGGTCTGGCCCAGCGGATCTTCGCCAAACAAGGACATCCCGGCCGGGTCACCACGACCAGCGACCTGGACGCGGGCATCGACGGCGCGGACGCCGTCCTGCTGCAACTGCGCGTCGGCGGTCAGGCCGCGCGCAACCAGGACGAGACGTGGCCGCTCGAGTGCGGCTGCGTCGGTCAGGAGACGACCGGCGCGGGCGGGCTCGCCAAGGCGCTGCGCACGGTTCCCGTCGTACTGGACATCGCGGAGCGCGTACGGCGGTCGAACCCGGACGCGTGGATCGTCGACTTCACCAACCCGGTCGGCATCGTGACGCGGGCGCTGCTGTCCGAGGGGCACAAGGCCGTCGGGCTGTGCAACGTGGCGATCGGGTTCCAGCGGCGGTTCGCGCGGCTGCTCGGGGTGACGCCGGAGGAGGTCGCGCTGGACCACGTCGGGCTGAACCACCTGACGTGGGAGCGCGCCGTACGGGTTGACGGGGTTGATCGGCTTCCATCGCTTCTTGCTGAGCATGTGGGTGAGCTGGCTGACGATCTGCACCTGCCGGCCTCGCTGCTGCTGCAGCTGGGCGTCGTACCGTCGTACTACCTGCGCTACTTCTACGCGCACGACGAGGTCGTCCGCGAACTGCTGGAGAAGCCGTCGCGGGCCGCCGAGGTCGCGGCGATCGAGAAGCAGCTGCTCGACCTGTACGCCGATCCCGCGCTGGACGAGAAGCCGGCGCTGCTGGAGCAGCGGGGTGGGGCGTACTACTCCGAGGCCGCCGTCGCGCTGGCGTCGTCGCTGCTGAACGACACCGGCGACGTCCAGGTCGTGAACACGCTGAACAACGGCGCGCTCCCGTTCCTCCCCGACGACGCGGTGATCGAGGTCCCGGCGACGGTCGACGCCTCCGGCACGAAGCCGCTGCCGATCTCACCCCTCGAACCGTTGTACGCCGGGCTGGTCGCGAACGTCACGGCGTACGAGAATCTGGCTCTCGAAGCAGCTCTGAAGGGTGGTGCGGACCGCGTGTTCACAGCGTTGCTGGCACACCCGCTGATCGGGCAGATCGAGTACGCCCAGGCGCTCACCGACAAGCTGCTCGCGCACAACCGCGAGTACCTCACGTGGGCGTGACCGTGGCGAACGAAGCCGAAGCCCTCCAGGCACCGTTGGTCCCTGGAGGAGTCCTCGCCTTCGACGCCGGCAACAGCAAAACGGACGTAGCCCTCGTCGCCGCGAACGGCACCATCCTCGGTACGGCGAGAGGTGGCGGCTTCGAACCCCACATCGTGGGCGCCCAGGCGGCGGTCGACGGCCTGCTGCCTTTGGTCGCCGAAGCAGCTCGCGCCGCGGGCTTCGACATCGCAGGCCCCCGGACCGGCGGGTTCGCTGCGCAGCCGGGCAGAACCAGCGGTGACGCCGCCGAAGGCGGTGGAGCGGGCGGCCTGGCTTTGCAGCCGAGCTTCACCACCGACGCCGTCGCCGAAGGCGACAGGCGTTTCGGGACGGCGGGCTCCCCCTCCCTCCCCCCTTTGGTGGAACAGATCTCCGCGTGCCTGGCGAACGCGGACCTCCCCATCGAGGAGGAGCGGTTGGCCGACGCCTTCCGCTCCTACGGCTGGGCCTCCCGCGTCCACGTCGCCAACGACACCTTCGCCCTCCTCCGCGCCGGCCTCGACGAACCCCGCGGAGTAGCCGTCGTCTGCGGCGCCGGCATCAACTGCTGCGGCCTGCTCCCGGACGGCCGCACCGCCCGCTTCCCAGCGGTCGGCCGCATCTCCGGCGACTGGGGCGGCGGCCAGCAACTCGCCGAAGAGGCCATCTGGGCCGCCGCCCGAGCCGACGACGGCCGCGGGCCGGCCACCGCCCTGATGACGGTCCTCCCCCAACACTTCGGCGTCCACTCGATGCCCGAACTCATCGAGGCCATGCACCTGGGCGACATCCCCGTCGTACGCCGCCTGGAAGCCGGGCCCATCCTCTTCCAGGTAGCAGCCGCAGGCGACCCCGTCGCCGCCGCGGTAGTCCACCGCCAAGCCGAGGAAATCGTCAGCATGGCGGTAGTAGCCCTACGCCGCCTTAACCTCCTCGACGAGCCCACCCCAGTAATCCTCGGCGGCGGAGTGCTCACCGCCAACCACCCGCTGTTGCTGGAGGAGATCACCACCCAGTTGGCCGCCGCGGCACCCAAGGCAATCCCCCAAATCGTCGAGGTCCCGCCTGTAGTCGGCGCCATCCTCCTAGGCCTCGACCACACCGAAGCCGCCCCCGAAGCCCACACCACCATCCGCACGGCGTACACCTCGACGACCCCCGCCCCCAACCACGCCTAACCCCAACCCCCGTCCCCTCACCCCCGCCCAACCCCAACCCCCGTCCGCCCCCGCCTAACCCACCCCCTCAGCCCGCTGCCCCCAGGCTCTCTGCTCTATCGCCGCCGGCAGCGGCGAGAAGTTCCAGCAACGTCACCCGGCGGAACCGCGGCGACCAACCACAAGCCGCTTTCCACCCACCAGACCCAGCGGTCCGGTCCGGCCCCCGTCCCGGACCGGGCCGCTGCCTGTTCCCCCACCTGATGACAACCATTTGATTGCGGTGTAATCATGTAAGCATGAGTACACAGCAAGACGACGAGCGAGTGAGCGGCTGGCTGACCGGCCGTCTCCCGCAGGAATGGTTCGAGGGCACCCCGGAGGTGAGCCTCGATCGGGACGAGATCCTGATCGTCGGCACCATCGCCGCGCCCGAGCAGGCCGAGGACGTCAGCCCGGCCGCACGGTCCGCCGCCGAAGAGGGCCGGATCAAGCAGTTCCGCGAAGACACCCGCGAGCGCCGGATCGAGATCGCCCGCGAGCTCGAGCACTCCACCCGCCGCAAGGTCGCGTGGGGCGTCCGCTGCGGCGAGACCCGTACGGTCTTCACCTCCCTGTCCGCACCCGTGATGACCCGGCTGCGTCAGCCCGAGCGCCAGGTCCTCGACACCCTCGTCGACGCCGGCGTGGCCCGCTCCCGCAGCGACGCCCTCGGCTGGTGCGTGAAGCTGGTCGCGCAGCACAGCGAGACCTGGCTGAAGGATCTCCGCGACGCGATGACCAAGGTCGAGGACGTCCGCCGCGCCGGACCGGACGCCGTACCGGAGCAGTAAAAGCAGGGTGGGTGCGACCCGATCCGGTCGCACCCACCCTGCTGGCTCCTGCCGGAGGTGACCCCTTCCGGCAGAAGTGGTTCTACCGCTGCTGGCCGTCCGACCAGTTGGTCGTGTTCTCGCCGCTCCAGTTGCCGTTGGCACCCGTCGTACCGTTCGAGTACCCGCCGTTCTGCGGCGCACCGTGGGTCGCCGGGTACTGCTCGGTCGGGTACTGCTGCTCACTCGGGTAACCGGACTGATCAGTCTGGTAACCGTTGCCGTTCCCGTTCTGGTACGACGCGGTGCCGTTCTGGTACGACGCGTCGGCCCCACCCGCCGGCCGGTTCGCGGCCATCGCCTGGCCCCGGTCGAACAGCGTGCGCAGCGCCTCGCCGGCCATCTCCCGGCCACCGAGACCGAAAGCCAGACCCAGCGCGAGCGCCGCACCACCGAGCACGATCAGCAGCGTGTTCCCGGTCAGCTGGACCGCGATGCCCAACTGCGTCAGCGCCGCGAACGCGGCGTACACGAGAATCGCGTACTTGCCGACCTTGGCCAGCGTCTCGTTGCCGGTGGCCCCGCGGATGATCGCGGCCAGGAAGTTCGCGAACAGCGCCGCCAGGCAGACGATCACGATCGCGGCGAAGATCCGCGGGATGTAGCCGAGCATCGCGCTCATGAAGTTCGAGATCTCCGGGACGCCGAGCGCGGAGGCGAACATCGTGAAGCTGATCAGGAACACGAACCAGAACACGACCTTGCCGAGCATCGCCGAAGCGGTCAGCCCCGTGCCGGACCGCTGCAGGACGCCGGACACGCCGGCCTTCTCCATCCACTGGTCGAAGCCGACCTTGCCGAGCAGCTTGCCGACCAGGTTGCCGAGCAGCTTGGCCACGAAGTACCCGACCGCCAGGATCACCAGGCCGCCGAGCAAATTGGGGATGAACCCGAGAAGCTTGCCGAAGGCATCTTCAAAGGGTTGGGTGAAGTCGATTGCCAGTGGTGCGCTCATCGGACATCTTCCTTCCGGACTGAGCCCGCACCGCCGCCACGCGCACCGCCTCCACGCGACCCCGGCCACGGGCGGTGCAGTGGTGTCTGACCCACTCGTGCCCGCCCGCCTGACCCGCAAACGCCTTCTGGCTAACGCAATGTGATTGCATAAGGCAAGTACTGTGACCGGCGGAAGATACTGCCCCGCTCAACTAACCGGTTCACCCGCCTGAGAAACTCGACCCATGACCGCTGTCGCCATCCGCCCGGCCACCCTCGCCGACGTCCCCGCGATCGTCGCCCTGATCGCCGACGACCAACTCGGCAGCACCCGGGAGTCACTCGACGACCTCACCCCGTACGCCGAAGCCTTCGCCGCCCTCGATGCCGACCCGAACCAACTCCTCATCGTTGCCGACCGCAACGGCGAGGTCGTCGGCACCTTCCAGCTGACCTTCATCCCCGGCCTGTCCCGCCGAGGCGCTTGGCGAGCCCAGATCGAAGCAGTCCGAGTAGCCCCCTCCACCCGAGGCACAGGCCTAGGCACCACCCTGATGAAGTGGGCCGTCGAAGAGTCCCGCCGCCGAGGCTGCGCCCTGGTCCAGCTGACATCCGACAAATCCCGCACCGACGCCCACCGCTTCTACACCAACCTGGGCTTCACGATGAGCCACGAGGGCTTCAAACTCGCTCTCTGACCAGTACAGCATCAGCTCGCGGTCGGCGCTCCGGCGTCAGCTCGCGGCCGCCGTCACGACGGACAGTTCGCGCTACAGCACGGCGATCAGCTCGCGCCTGCTGGTGCGGCGTCAGCTCACCTTCGCCGCCGGCGCGGCCCAGGTGTTGCAGGCCGCCGGGCCGGCGGTTCGGTAGGCGGCCGCCGTCCATGCCTTGTTGCTGGCAGGCGATCCGTGGGTCCGATGGCCAGGCTCGTCACCAGCACTCATGGCCTGCTCGATCACTCGGTACCGCACACCGGTCAACCGCAGCGGCTTCTCGTTCGCGCCGAGAAACGCCGCGGCGAGGCACTCGCCCTGCAACTCGTACCGCCGGCTTTCCTGCAGCCGTGCCGCCCCCTCGACCCGCCAGTACCGCCCCGCGTAGAAGGCACTGATCCCGACCAGGTCCTGCACGTGATGCCCGTACTCGTGCGCCAGCAGACGGATCACCGCCGCCTCGGCGTACGGGGAGTCGGCATCGTCGGTCAGGTAGGCGGACACCCGGGCGTAGATGGTGGAGTTCGCCCTGCAGTAGAAGCCGTAGACGCCTTCGCCGAGCGTGCCGCACACGGACGCCTGCCCGGTAGAGAAGTCGACGACTTCGTTCGGCACAGCGAAGAGGTTGCCAGAGCGCTCGACCACCGGGCGCCACGCGCGATCGAGGCAGTCGACCACCACCCGCGCGAACCGGAGCATCCCGGCCTTCGAACTCATCGCGGACTTCGGCGTACTGCACGGGACGGCTGGGATCTTGCCCGCGCGGTAGAGCCCGTTCGCCAGCAGAGCCAGCTCCTTGTCGGCGGGCCCGGGCTCAACGGTCGTGAGCGGCGGCAGGGACGGCGTACTGGACGGCGCCGAATCCGGCGCACTGGACGGCGTTGGTGACGCCGAGCAGGTGGACGCCGCCTCCGAGGCGGTCCGGGCCGAACAGGTCCCTGTCGGTGTGGGCGAAAGACTCCCGATCGGCTTGGCGTCAGCGACGGTCTCGGGAGCCCCCGTGCACGCGCCGGTGACCAGAGTCGCGACCAGTACGACGATGACGCCCAAGGAGCGCCGTCGATACATCAACTTACCTTCGCCGCGGGGGCGGTGAAGGTGTTGCAGCTTGCCGGGTTCGCGGACTTGAAGGCGGGGCCGGACCAGAGCCACTGGCTCTTTCGCGAACCGTGGTCGCGCTTCTTGTCCGGGTTGTACTCGTCGCCCGAGTGCTTGGTCTGGAACTCCCACAGGTCCAGGCGGTTGCCGGTCAGCAGGAGGCCGGCCTGGTTGGCGCCGAGGAAGACTCCGCCGAGGCAGCTGGCCTGGAGCTCGAACCGGCGGCTCTCCTCGAGCTTGGCCGGTTCCGTGGTCGCCCACCCCTTGCGGGAGAACGAGGAGATCAGGATGTTGGTGAGCTGCTGGACGTGGTGGCCGTACTCGTGCGCCAGCGTGTCCAGCATGTCGATCCGCGCGGCTTCGCCGTACTGACGGAAGTTCTTGGCGTCGAGGTCGCCGCGCATGGTGATCACCTCACCGTCGTCGCAGTAGAACGCGACGTCCCTGGGCTCGGTGGCGCAAGCGCCCTGTCCCTTGGCGTACAGGACGAGCTTCGGCGGGCGGAACTCGTACCCCGCCTTGCGGACGATCGGCGCCCACGCGCGGTTCAGGCAGGGCAGGAGCGCCTGGTAGTACCGCAGTACGGCGACCTCGGTGTTCGGCTTGACCTTCGGCTCGGCGCAGTTGACCGCGGCGACCTTGCCGGCCTTGTAGAGCCCGTTCTGTTTCACCCGTACGGCGTCCGGCACCGGCGTCGCGGTGACCGTGACGGTCGGCTGCGGCGGCGCCATCGGGACCTCGGTCTGCTTCACCGACGGGTTGGAGAGCGGGTTCGCGACGGTGTCGAAGGTGTTCATCGCGCGATACCCGAAGACAGCCGCGCCGACCAGCGCAACGAGTCCAGCCACGGCGCCGCTGACCAGCAACGGCTTCGGCAGCTCCCGCCGCGGCGGCGCCGGCGGCCCGGTGAACTGCGGCGCCTGTCGAGCCGACGGCGTACTCCACCCCACCGCGCGACTCCCACCACGCTGCCGAGTCCCGGTCAACGGAGTCGACGGAGCCCCCGCCAACGGAGCCGGCGGCGGAGCGCCGTACCCGGTCTGCCCAGGCTCAGTCGGCAAGGGAGCCCCCTTGCGCTGAGTAGGCTCCCCCGCCGACAACGGCTTGGCCTTCCCCAACCCCACCGGCTGCCCCCGCCGAACCGGCCGACTAACAGCCTCGGCAGAAGCACCGCGCTCCCCGCCCCCACCAGGCAGAAAGTGCCCAGGCGCAGGAGCACCAGGAGCGGGAGCAGCCGCGCTGGCGGCGTCCGGGCTGGAAGCCTCGGCGGTCTCACGAGCCGAAGTATTTGGGACCTCCGCGCCTGACGACCCGGCGTCCGCGGGATCGGGTGAGCTGGCCTCCGGTGCGGCGGCCTCGGCGGCCTCGGCGGAGCCGGTGGTGGGGGTGGGCTCGCCCGCTCCCTGGCGAGCCGCGCCGGCGGCAGGTGAACTGGCGTCGGAAGGCTCGGGGGCCGGGGTGGGCGGGTCGAGCTCGGTCATGAGGGTCCCAGTCTTCTCGCGTCAGCTGACCTTGGCGGGGGTCGCCGTGAAAGTGTTGCAGGCGCCTGGATCGCCGCTGGCGAAGCCCCTGGCCATCCACTGCTCGACGCTCTTGCGGGAGCCGTGGTCGCGCACCTTGTCCTCGGTGAGCTCGTCGCCGCTGTTCTTGCTCCGCCACTGGTACTGCTTCAGCAGCTCACCGCGCAGCGGGAACGTGCCCTTCTCCGTCGTCAGGAACACCGAGGCCATGCAGGCCGCCTGCAACGCCTGTCGCCGGTCCAGCTCGAGCCGGGTCTTCTCGTTCGGCGCGATGTCCTGCATCGAACCGGTCGCCTCGAAGATCCCGGTCAGGTACTGGACGTGCAGCGCGTACATGTACGCCAGGTCGTACGCAACATCGACCCGCGCCAAAGGCCGGTTCTTCGCGTACTCATCCGGCCAGTCCTCCCACTGCATCGCCATCACGCCACCGTCGGCCGCGCAGTACGTGTTCAGCGCCTTGTCGTGTACGCCGCAGGCGGTCTCCTGGCCGTTGTCGAAGATCACCAGCTTCGGCGGGCTGAACTCGGCGCCGCTCGCACGCACCACCGGCTCCCATGCCTTGTTCAGACAGGTGAGCAACGCCTCGTAGTACGCCCGAACGTTGTCCTTGGTCGTCGGCCGGTACGCCGGCTCCTTGCACCCGACCGCCTTGAGCTTGCCGGCCGTGTAGAGCTTGCTCTGTCCGGTCAGTACGGCGTCCGGCGTCGCCTCACCCGACGGCTTGGCGTTGGCCGGCTCGTCGGTACCCACCACCGACGGCTTGCCCACCGGGTTCGCGACATAGTCGTCGTACGACGCCAGCAGCTTCGTCCCACCGAACGCGACCCCACCGAGCAGCACGATCACGCCGAGAATCCCGCCGGCCACCAGCAACTTCGACCGCTTCTTCGGCACGAACGGCAACGGCTCCGGCCGATACCGAGCGTTGAACGCGGCCACCGCCGCATCCCCGGGCGGAGGAGTCCCGATCCGAGACCCCTGCAACTGCGGCGGCCCCACAGGAGCACCAGCCCCCAACCGAGGAGTGGGCGCAGCCAACGGCGTAGTCCCAACCCCCGACGACTTCCCAGTCGTGGAGGTCGCTTCGGGAATCTGCGTCCCACCCGTCGACGTCGACTCCGCATCGAGCGGCGTACTGAAGAGTGCGGACGAGGCCTGTGGTGCCGCGGCCGGTGGGGGCGTGGCTGGCTGGTCGCCGGCGCCGCCGGGGAGGAAGTGCCCTGGCTTGGGTGTTTCGTTGTTGGCCATGCGTGTGCTGCTCCCCAGTTCGCGGCCGTGGAAGGCCGGCCCGCCCATCGTTCGTACGGCGACCGGTGACCACCCCCTGGCCCGAACCGCCGGATGATGTTACTGCGGGACACGCCGGACGGCGTACCGGATTGCAGCTATTGACATCGATCCGCGACCTCGCGGCGGGGTGTCCTACGCTGAGTCACCCGCCACCAACGTTACGGAGTACCGGATGAGCGTGCTGGACACTTTCGGGCTGGACGGTCGCCGGGTGCTGGTGACCGGTGGGAACCGTGGGCTCGGCCGGGCCTTCGCGTTGGCGCTGGCCGAGGCGGGCGCGGATGTCGCGATCGCCGGGCGGGACACCGAGCGGAACGAGCGGGTCGTCACCGAGATCACCCAGCGGGGGCGCCGAGGGCTGGGCGTGACGGCCGACATCACCCGCAAAGCGGACGTCACGGCGATGGTCGAGCAGGTGACCGCCGAACTGGGCGGGATCGACGTACTCGTGAACAACGCGGGTGTCGCCATCCACCGGCCGGCGCTCGAGGTGCCGGACGACGAGTGGCAGCAGGTCATCGATCTCAACCTGACCGCGTTGTGGAACACCAGTACGGCGGTCGCCCGCGGCATGATCGCGGCCGGTGGTGGCGTGATCGTCAACGTCGGCAGCATGTCCGCGCAGATCGTGAACCGCCCGCAGTGGCAGGCGTCGTACAACGCCTCGAAGGCCGCCGTGCATCACCTGACCCGCAGCCTGGCGGCCGAGTGGGCCCCGCACAACATCCGCGTCAACGCGATCGCGCCGGGCTACGTGAAGACCGACATGGCGCCGGTCGACCGGCCCGAGTTCCGCCAGAACTGGATCCTCGACGCACCTCAGCAACGCTACGCAACCCCTGATGAGATCGCCCCCTCCGTCGTCTACCTCGCCAGTCCGGCGAGCTCGTTCATGACCGGTTCAGTTCTCCTGATCGACGGTGGCTACTCCGTCTACTAGCCCGACAGCCAGGTAGTGCAGGCTGCTCGCAACCATCCCTGGATCCACCTCCACAAAGCGCGCCAACGTCACCGCGGCAGGCATCAGCCGGTCGATCTCGTCGCCGACGGCGTTCTCCAAGGTGTGCGCCGCCGGCCCTTCCACGCCGAACTCCGCGACCTCCACCAGCCCTGCCGCGGCGAACTCCTCGGTGAGTTCGCCGACACTATGAAAGTACGCGGTGGTGAAGCCGTTCGGATCATCGAAATGCAAGCCTGTGGACAACAGCCCGTCGAACACCGCCAGATCACGAGGGGTCAGCCGCCCGTTGTTCCCCCACTCCAGCAACCCCGCGTACCGACTGATGCCCACGGCAACAATCAGCCCGCCGGCGCGCGTGACCCGACGAGCCTCCCGCAACGCCTGCAAACGATCGGCCGGCTCGACCAGCTCCACGTCGTACCCATCAGCCGCCAGCCACCGCGCGTGGACGCCCGTCGCTCCACCGACATCGAGCACTCGCGCAGGCGGCTTGGGCAGGTGACGCCGGATCAGCTCCTGCGTCCGGAGGAACTCCAGTTGCCCATGCCCGCTGCGGGACAGCCGGTCGTGCTCGACGTAACGGTCGCGGTAGAAGTGCTCGATGGTCGGGTCCATCCACCCATGATGGTGAGTGCGCCGACCTCAGGACACCTGGTTTTCCCCAAGAGCCAAGGTCAGCTCGACGTCGCCGTACTCGTCCTCGCCGAGATCCGTGAAGCCCGCCGCGCGCAACGTGGCGAGGCTGGCCGCGTTCGCCGGTTCGACGCCGGCGTGGACCGACGTCGCGCCCTGCTCGCGGGCCAGCTCGATCAGCAGCGCGAGCGTCTTGTGCCCGAACCCCTGGCCGCGGCGGTCCGGCGCGACGTAGTACGTGATCTCGGCCTCGTCGTCGAGGATCTCCAGATCGACGAACCCGACCGGCCCGGAGTCGTCACGGACCAGCCGACCGAACCGCGTGGGTGCCTCCAGCAACGGCGCCCAGCGGCGTACTGCGTCGCCGTAGAAGCCGCCGAAGATCGCACCGCCAACCGGGTCGGCTGCCAGCCAGGTCTCGACCTGTCGGAGCCCATCGGCATCCATCGCCTCCATCCGCATGCGACGACTCTGCCTCGCGCGGGCGCTGCTCACAACCTCGAGGCCGCCGCGACAAATGTGGTTGCGGCCGTCCCTCCACACCGGTTGGCTTGATCGCCATGGAGCTGCTGAACAAGCCGGAGTACCCGCTGTCCTCGAAGTACGACGCCGAGTGGGTGCTCGCCAACGACATGGGCCCGCACCCGCTCTGGCTGCTGGAGGACCTCGCCAAGGACCTCGACCTGAAGCCGGGCATGCGCGTGCTCGATCTCGGCTCCGGCAAGGGCGCGACCAGCGTCTTCCTGGCCAAGGAGTGCGGCGTCCAGGTCTGGGCCGCGGATCTGTGGATCGACCCGACCGAGGCCGCGGCCAACTTCGCCGGGCTCGACATCACCGCGATCAAGGCGGAGGCGCACGCGCTGCCGTTCGCCCGCGGGTTCTTCGACGCGATCGTCTGCATCGACGCCTACGAGTACTTCGGTACGGCGGACGGCTACCTCGCCTACCTGACCGGCTTCCTCAAGCCCGGCGGCCAACTCGGCGTCGCCACGCCGGCGCTGCGGCGGGAGGTCCGCGACCTCGGGTACATCCCGGAGCACATCAAGAAGCTGGTCGGCTGGGAGGCGATCGCCTGGCACACCGCGGACTGGTGGCGGTTCCACTGGGAGATCACCGAGCTGGTCGAGGTCACGTCGGCCCGGCTGCAGGAGTCCGGCTGGCAGGACTGGCTCGCGTGGGCGCAGGCCTGCAGCGCGCACCGGGGCGCACCGGACGCCGCGCTGGAGATGCTGGAGCAGGACAAGGGTGAGTACCTGACGTTCGCGCTTCTCACCGCCCGTACTGTGGGGGCATGAGCTGGGCTATTTACGCGTTGCGAGGACCGGGTGGTGTCCGCCGGCTGGACGAGTTGCCGGAGGACTACGCGCCACCGTCGCTGGGGACCGCGGACGAGGTGGTCGAGATCGTCCGGGCGGTCGCGCCCGGGGTCGACGCCAGTAAGAGGTCGTGGCTGGTGCTGCAGGGCGACGACCACGACGTCGAGCTGACGATCGGCAAGGGGGTCGACGTCCGCGACATCACCTTCTACCTGAACGACGGCGCCCGCTCGATCCCGCTGGTGATGGAGATCAGCCGGCGCCTCGGCGTCACCGCGTACGACACCGAGTCCGGCGACTTCCTCACCGAGGAGTCCCTGCCGCCGGTCCCGCCGCCGCTGACCGAGGAAGAGATCAAGGCCAACAAGCCCAAGTGGTGGAAGTTCGGCCGCGCCTAAGCAGGTCTGGTCGCGACCAGGGTGCCGATCTTGTTGATGCGGTGCTCGGGGTTGCCCAGGGCGTCCTTCCAGTAGTTGCCTTGGGCATGGTCTTCGGGCGTGGCGCAGGTGCTCAGGGTGATCTTGGCCTGCGTCGCTCGTACGCCGGGCCGCCCGGGCACGGCCGCGTTCTGCTGAGCGAGTTCGGCGGGCTTGCGGAACGAGATGGTCATCGTCTGGTCGATCACGTAGTCGTAGATCATGCCGTTCGCGGCGACCAGGACGTGGTCGCCGTTCTTGAGCTGCGGCACGCGGCCGAACGGGCGTCCGTGCGTGGTCCGGTGCGCGGTGACGATGAAGTTGCCGATCTCGCCCGGGCCGACTCCGCCGCGCGCTCCTCGTGGTGAGGCGGCGACGCCGCGGTTCTGGATGACGGTGCCTGGGCGGTCGTCCGCAGTGCCTGTGTAGGGGACGACGCGCAGGGCTTTGCTGCCGAGTGCCGGCATCCGTAGTACCGACTGGACTGTACGGCGGACCGTCGGCGAGGGAGTCGGCGTGGGACTTGCCGTCGTCGGATCAGGGCTCGTCGGATCAGGGCTCGTCGGAGCGGGGCTCGTGGGACTCGGAGCCGTAGGACTCGCGCTCGGAGAAGGCGCAGCCAATTCCTCCGGGACGTCCGAGCAGCCGACCAGTACGCCGGCCAGCAGCACCGCGCCCACCCAACGCCTCACCATTCCAGCAAGCTAGCCCCACCTACCGAAAACCCGCCGAAATCAGATCGTCAGCACGGCCGGACCCAGTCGCAGTTCCCCGTCGTCCAGCGGCTCGCACCGCACGCCGCCGTGCCCGCGCAGCCCCTTGAAAGCGCCCGGCGCCACTGCCACATCCATCCACGCACACGGATTCGCCGGTCGATGCGCCTGGAACCGCACTGGTCCGGACCCGGAGTCGAGCGAGAACCCCCGTCCCTCCATCCGGCTCCCGTCCGGCAGCCGTTGCGCCGCCAGTTGGTCCACTGGGAAGCCCCGCAGCACGACGTTCCGCCGGAGCAGATTCGGGTCTGGCACTGCAATCCCCAGCTCGCCGGCCAGAGCCTCCAAGGACTCGACAGCGAAGAACGTCACCGCCGCCTTCCGGTGTATCGGCTGGTTGAAATACCGATCTCCGACCAGCCCCAGCCCCGCCCGCACGATCACCCGGTCGACCACACCGCCCAGCGGGTCAACCCGAGGCCCGTCCTGCGGCCGCCCTTCAAAGGCATGCACCGGCGACACCAACAGCCCGACGATCTCCACCCGCACCCCGGCCGGGAGAGGGTGAGGCGGGCGGGGCCCGGCCGGACGGAGGTCGACCGGGTGGGGATCGTCTGGGTGGGGGTCGGCCGGGCGGGGGCCGCTCCCTGCCGGCTCACTCACCTGACTCAGGACGTGGCAGCCACGCCCCCTCCGGCTGGTCCAGCCAGCCCTCCGCAACTCCTAGCCGATCCACCGCCGCATGCAGCGCCACCAACCCGGGGTGCGACGCCTCCCGTCGCCAGTACATCCCCCACGGATACAGCGGCACCGGCTCCACCACCGGCCGCACGACCGACCCAGGCACTCGCGGCTGGGCAGTGAGCGACAGGATCGGCGCGTTCCGGTCTCGCAGGTGCTGGGCGACCTCGTCAGCACCGAGCACATGCGGGTGCGCCCCACCAGCCTCGATCCCCAGCGGCCCCAGCAGTTGCAGTACGGCGTGCTCCCACCCAGCCGTCACGTGGTCGCCGGCCCGGAAGCACACACCCGCCGGACCCAGCTCAGCCACCGGTACGGCGTCCAGCTCGGCCAGTGGGTGCCCGATCGGCAGCAGCACGGTGAGCGGTTCCCGGCGTACAGCGCGATGCTCCAGCTCGCCGTACGAGCCAGTGAGTCGGCCGAACGTCACGTCGAGCCGCTCAGCCAGCAGGTGCGGCGCAACACCGGCATGGAAGCGAGCGAAGAACTCCACCTCCGGAGCGATCCGCCGGGCCTCCGCCAGCACCAGCGACGAGGTCAGCCCAGGCCCGACAACATCCACAGTCAGCGAGCGGGCCTCACCACGCAGCTCCAGCACCGTCGCGTCGTGCAGTGCGATCAGCTGCCGAGCCCGGTCGAGCAGAGTCCGCCCAGCAGGTGTCAGCGTCACCCGCCGAGTGGTCCGGTCCAGCAGCCGTACGCCGGCCCGCTCCTCCAGCCGCTGGATGTCCCGGCTGAGCGCCTGCTGCGCGACGTACAGCTTCTCGGCGGCCCGGCTGAAGTGCAGTTCCTCGGCGACCGCGACGAAGTAGCGCAGCAGTCGGATCTCCAGCTCGTCGGGCACGCCACCAGTTAACACACCTGGAGTGTTAATCGGCCAGGAACAGGTGTTGGAGTCCCACCGCACTCCTCCGGCATGGTCGAAGACACCACTCGACCAAGGAGAATCCGATGACCACTCTCACCGTCCCCGGCGCCAACCTGTACTACGAACTACGCGGCTCCGGTCCGCTCGTCGTCCTGGCCGGCGCACCGATGGACGCCCGGTCCTTCGCCCCGCTGGCCGACCTGCTGGCCACCGACTACACCGTGCTCACCACCGACCCTCGGGCGATCAACCGCAGTTCGGTCGAGGACCGCGACCAGGACTCCACGCCGCAGCAGCGCGCCGACGACCTGTCGCGGCTGATCGCGTACGTCGACGCCGGGCCGGCGATCGCCTTCGGCTCCAGCGGCGGGGCCGTGTCCGTTCTCGCGCTGGCCGAGGCGCACCCGGAGCAGCTGGCCGCGGTGATCGCGCACGAGCCGCCGATCGTCGGCCTGCTGGACGACGCCGAGCGCGTGCACGCCGAGACCGACGCGATGTGCGAGACCTACCTGGCCGGGGACGTGCTCGGCGCCTGGCGGATGTTCATGGACCAGGCGAACCTGCACGTGCCGGACGAGGCGCTGGAGATGATGTTCGGGGGTGAGCGCGACGAGCAGTCGGTCAAAGACGAGCGGTTCTGGTTCGAGCATGAACTGCGGCCGAGCACGCACTGGATGCCGGACCTGGCCGTACTGCGGTCGCGGAAGGTGCTGATCGGGCTCGGTGAGGAGTCTGGTGGGCAGCTGTGCGACCGGACGTGCCACCGGCTCGGTGCGGAGCTCGGGGTCGAGCCGACGGTGTTTCCGGGCGACCACACCGGGTTCGCCGACCAGCCGGAGGCGTTCGCGAAGGTGCTGCACGATGTGCTGCGGGAGCTCCGGGGCTAGTTCGCGGAGGCCTCGGGGGCTGGTACTTGGAGTGGGGGCGCGGGCGCCGAGTGAGAGCCGCTCGGCCCCGCTGCGGCGGCGGGGGACGGCGAGCGCTTACCCCGGCGCGCCTCTTCGGCGTACGGACGCCAACGCGGTAACAGTGGGGTGATGACCAGAGGTGACCAGAAGCCCGAGTGCAAGCCGTGGTGCAGCCCCAAGCACTACCGGTTCTGCGGGGGCGCGTGCTGCCCGCACCTGCACCAGGTCGCCCGGGACGGGAAAGACGCCGGACGAGACCCGGCCCGCCCCTCTGGCCGCACTCGCGCCGGCGTCTGAAGTTCACCGTCGTGACTGGTGCACCACGGAAGTGCCCACGTGGACCGCACCGCATGCCTGTGATCTGACCCACACCGTACGACGGTCAGCGGCGGTTGGCCACCTCGAAGGCCACCACAGCCGCCGCGACCGCCACATTCAGCGACTCGACGCCGTTGTGCAGCGGGATGCGCAGGTCGGTGTCGGTGCGAACGGAGATCCCGTGCGTCTCCCCACCGAGCACGAACACCGCCCGCGGTGCCAGCTCGGTCCGGAACAGCGACCGCTGCGACCGGGCCGACAGCCCGTAGATCTCGTACCCGGCCTCGCGGAACGCGTCGACCGCACCGGCGGCGGTCGGCGCGTTCACGATCGGCGCCTGGAACGCGATCCCGGCCGAGGCCTTGATCACCAGCGGCCCGACGTGCGGCGTCCCGGCGCGCGGCAGGACGACACCGTCGAAGCCCGCACCGGTGGCGGTCCGCAGGATCATCCCGACGTTGCCCGGGTTCGTCACGCCGTCCAGCAGGAACACCTGGGTGGGCTTCCGGCCCCGGTTGCGCAGGAAGTTCTGCAGCGGGGTCATCCGGGGAGCGTCGACGTCGGCGACCACGCCCTGGTCCTGCTTGCCGTTGCCGGCCAGCCACTTCACCCGGGTCGCGGTGGCCCGCTCGACCGGCGTACCGACCCGACGGGCGGTGGACACGATCTCGTCCAGCGAGTCGCCACCGGCGTTGTCGGCGATCACCACCTTGGCGACCGTCAGCGCGGGGTCGTTCAGGGCCTCGAGCACCGGCTTGCGGCCGAAGATCGTGATCCATTTGTCCCGCGGCGACAGCTCCGCCCGGTCATGCCCCTCGGAGGCCCGCCTGGGTGCTCCACCATCTGTCCGCCGACTCACCGAGCCACCTTATCCGCCGAACTCGGGGCCGCAGCCAACCTCCGGGCCCACGCCGGGCATCTGTGTCCTCGTCAGCGCGAGCTATCTGGGGGATCGTGAGGCGATGAGGTTTCACCTGCTCGGGCCGGTCGAGGCGGTCGTGGCGGAGCGCAACGTCGTGCCGCCCGGCCGCGGTCGGCTCGTGCTGGCCGCGCTGCTGCTGCGCGCGAACAGCACGGTGTCCCGCAACGAGCTGGTGGACGCCCTCTGGGAGGCCGACCTGCCGGCCAACCCGGAGGCCGCGCTGCAGACGACGGTCTCCCGCCTGCGGACCGCACTCGCCACCTGTCGCGACCAGATAACCACCGAGCCGCACGGCTACCGGATCACTATCGACCCGGAGCAGCTGGACCTCCTGCAGTTCCGGACGACCGTGGAGGACGCCCTGCAGGAGGAGGACCCAGCTGCTCGGGTCGTGCTGCTCCGCAAGGCCCTGACGCAGTGGCGCGGTGAGCCGCTCAGCGGTCTGCCGCCGTCAGCGCTGGTCCGCGACAACGCACCGGCGCTGACCGAGGAGCGGCTGCGGGCGATCGAGCTGCTGGCGGCCGACCAGCTCGAGCTGGCTCAGCACGCCGAGATCGTGCCGCAGCTGACCTCGCTGGCCCGCCGGTACCCGGCCCGCGAGCGTCTCGCCGTACTGCTGATGCAGGCGCAGTTCCGGTCCGGTCACCAGGCCGAGGCTCTGCACGTCTACCACCGCATCCGGACCTACCTGGCCGACGAGCTCGGTGTCGATCCCGGTCCGGAGCTCCGAGCCCTGTACGACGAAGTGCTGAACAGCGGCGAGCCCAGAACCGTCCAACGCCGCCGCGAGCACCACCGACCCCGTCAGCTCCCCACGGACATCACCCGCTTCACCGGGCGCACCGCTGACCTCGCCGTACTCGACAGACTGATCCCGGACGCCGTCGAGCCGCCGGTCGTCATCGTCGCGCTGGACGGTCCGGGCGGCGTCGGCAAGACCGCGCTGGCCGTGCACTGGGCGCACAGCGTCAAGCAGCAGTTCCCGGACGGCCAGCTCTACCTCAACCTGCGCGGCCACGGATCGGGCCGCCCGCTCGAGTCGTCGATGGCGATCGAGACCGTACTGCGCTCGCTCGGCATCACCGACCAGCAGATCCCCACGGACCTCGACGGCCGCTCAGCACTGCTCCGGACCGTCCTGGCCGGCAAGCGCATGCTCCTGCTGCTCGACAACGCGGCGGACGCGAGCCAGGTCCGCCCGCTGCTCCCAGGCTCCGGCAGCCTCGTCCTGGTCACCAGCAGGACTCAGCTGCGCGGCCTGGTCGTCCGCGAAGGCGCCCACCGCCTCACCCTCGACCAGCTGCCCAGCCGCGAGGCGGCCGAGCTCCTGACCCGCATCATCGGCGACCGGGCCCGGCTGGCCCCCACTGCCATCGACGACCTCGTACGCCGGTGCAACGGGCTCCCACTGGCACTGGTGATCGCCGCCGAGCGCGCGACCAGGTCCCCCGACGCCCGGCTCGACGACCTGGTCGTCGAACTCTCCGGCGAACGCGACCAGCTCGACTTCCTCGGCAGCGGAGACGACCCGAGCACCGACATCCGCAGCGTCTTCTCCTGGTCGTACCACGCACTCTCACCCGACGCGGCCGGGCTGCTCCGGCTGCTGGCGATCTTCCCGGGCGCGGACATCGGCGTACCGGCCGCTGCTGCGCTGGCCGGTCTCTCCCCAGGTCAGACCATTCGCCTGCTCGACCAGCTGGTCGACACCAGTCAGCTGATGAACCGCAGACCCGGCCGCTACGAGCTGCACGACCTCATGCGCACGTACGCCGCGGAGCTGGCCGAACAGCTCGACCCACCCGAGCTGCGGTCGACCGCACTCCACCGACTGGTCGACAACTACCTGCAGACCGCCGTCGCCGCACGGCCTTGGCTGCAGGCCGGTGAGCCCGCCATCGCCTTCCCTGCTGGGCTTACCGAGCTGGAGCCCATCGAAGACGCCAGGTCCGCGCTGGCCTGGCACGAGACCGAAGGGCGCAACCTGGTCGCCGTGGCGAAGCTCGCCGTCGACCAGGGCTTCGACGACCTGTGCTGGCGGTTCGCGTACGCCGCGTGGACCGGTCCGCACCGCGGCAACAACTGGCAGGACATCCTGGAGATCCAGCAGGCCGGACTGCGTGCGGCAGAACGCGCAGGCGACCTGATCGGCCAGGCCCACGGCCACTCGGGCATCGGTGGTGCTCACCGCGGTGCCGGGCGCCAGGAGGAGGCCATCGCCGAGCAGCTGAAGGCCCTGCAGCTCTTCCAGCAGGTAGGCGACCCCTCCGGCCAGGCGGCGACGCTCCGGAACCTCTCGGCGGTCTGCCTGGACGCCGGACGCCACACCGAAGCGCTGACCTACGGCAGCTCGGCACAGGTCACCGACCAGGCCACCGGTCAACCCGGCAACACCGCCAAGTCGGCGTACCAGGTCGCGCTCACATTGCTTGCCCTAGGCAAGTACGACGAGGCGGTGGCGGTCGGCGTCGAAGCCTGCGCGCTGTTCCGCGAGGTCGAGCAGCGCCGCGCCGAGGCCGGCGCCCTGCACCTGCTGGCGACCGCGTGGGGCCGTCTCGGCGAGCACGAGTCGGCGATCGACGCCGCCCGGGCAGCGGTCGAGATCCGCGCCACCATGGGCGACCACGCCTTCCAGGCGGTCGCGTTGGAGCAACTCGGCGATCTCCTGCTGGCCACCGGCCGTCGGGCCGAGGCGGACCGCGCCTGGCTGGAGGCGCTGGGCATCCTCGACGACCTGGGCGACCCGGCGGCCGACGTACTGCGATCGCGGCTGGGCGACCTGACCGTCGGCGGCAACCTGTGGCCGGCGCCCGGTCCGCTGAGGATCCGCTAGAACAGGCGGACCGATCCGCTAGGGCAGGCCGACCGGTCCGCTAGGACAGGTGGTCCGACAGCCGATCGCGGACCTTCGCCGCGGCCGCGTCGTCCAGACCGGCCAGCAGCTCGAGCGCCTGGGTCCAGGCGTCCCGCGCACCGGCGGGGTCGTCGGCGAAGATCAGGCTGTCGCCCAGGTTGATCAGCGTGGTCGCCTGGTTGACCCGGTCGCCCAGCTCGGCGAACGTCGCGATCGCGTGCCGGTACGCCCGCGCCGCCTTGGTGTGGTGGCCGAGCATGTGGTGCGCGTGGCCGACGCTGTCCCAGGTGTTCGCCTCGCCGTGCCGGTCACCGACCTCCCCCCACAGCCGCAGGGACTCCAGACACAGCGTCAGCGCCTGGCCGTGGTCGCCCAGGTTCGAGTAGGCGTTGCCGAGGTTGTTGATCGCCATTGCCCGGATCACCGGGTCGTCGGTCAGCTCGAGCGCCTGCCGGTACAGGCGGATCGCCTCGTGGGCGTCGCCGCGGTCGGAGGCGAGCGTGGCCAGCGTGGCGTACCCGTTGGCGGCCCGGTCGGTCTCGCCCTCCTCCTCGTACATGGAGATCGCCTGCACCAGGTGCGCGTGCGCCTCGTCGTACTGCTTCAGCCGGACGTGGCCGCGGCCCAGACTGTTGTGGAACCGCGCCTGCAGGGCCCGGTCGCCCAGCCGGTCGGCGGCAGCCAGTCCGGTCTCGTCGGACGCCAGCGACTGCCGCCAGCGCCCGGTCCGGTAGAGGAACGTGTCCAGCACCCGGGCGAGCCGCCACACGTGCTCGTCGAAGCCCTCGTCGACCGCCAGGCTCATCGCCGCCAGCAGCGGCTCGTGCTCGGTCGCGAACCAGCCGAACGCCTGCTCGTAGTTCGTGGACTCCAGTACGACGACGCCCGCCTGCGGCTCGATCGGGTCGACCTGCGGCCGGTGCGGGTTGATCGTGAAGTCCGCGTTCTGGGCGCTGGCCGTGTAGTGGTCGAGCAGCCGGTGGATCGCGGCCCGGCGCTGGTCGGCGGGCAGGCCGGCGGCCAGCTCGGCGGCGTACAGGCGGACCAGGTCGTGGTACATGTACCGGCCGGGCTCGCCGGCGAAGATCAGGTTCGCGGTGAGCAGCTCGCTGAGCAGCCGTCGTACCAGCGGCAACGGCCGGCCGAGCAGACTCGCGGCAGCGGACTCGTCGCAGGACATGGCCCGGTGGAGAGCCATCAGCCGGAACAGGTCGGCTGCCGGCTCCGACAGCGCCTGCAGCGACCAGGAGAAGACCGAGCGGACGTCGACGACCGCGTCGACGTCCATGAACGCGTCCAGCACGCCCTGCTGGTCCCGCAGCTCGGACAGCGCGGCGGACAGCGGGAAGTGCGGAGCAGTTGCGACCCGTGCGGCAACGACCGCGATGGCCAGCGGCAGACGGCCGCAGCGCTCGGCGATCTCCGCCAGCTCGGCGCTGTCCTGCAGGTGGGCCGGGCCGAGCCGCCGGTCGAGCAGGTGCAGGGCGTCCTGCGACGACAGCACGTCCAGCTCGATCATGCCTGCGCCGTCGTGCACGCTGAGTCCCCGCAGCTGGTTGCGGCTGGTCACGATGACCAGACAGGAGTTGCCACCCGGCAACAGCGGGCGGACCTGCTCCGCGTCGCGGACGTTGTCCAGCAGGATCAGCAGCCGCTTCCCAGCGACCAGACTGCGCAGGTACGCCGCCTGGCGGTCCACGTCGTCCGGCAGGTGAGAGGCGCGGACGCCGAGCGAGTCGAAGAGGGCCGTCAGCGCCTCTTGCACGGTCAGCGTGGGCCGGGCCGGGTCGAAGCCGCGCAGATTCAGGTAGATCTGCCCGTCCGGGAACCGGTCGGCGATCCGGTGCGCCCAGTGCAGCGCGAACGCCGTCTTCCCGACGCCTGCCATCCCGGTCACGACCACCACGGACTGCGTCTCGTCGGAGTCCTCGCAGATCAGCAGGCTCTCCGCACGGCGCAGCTCGCCCTGGCGACCGACGAAGCCGCGCAGCCCGGCCGGCAGCTGCACCGGCCGTACGGCGCCCTCGACCTCGACCACCGGCTCCTCAGGCGCCGGCTCGGTCGGGATGACCACCGGGCGGTTGGGCACCAGCGTCGGGTCCCCTCGCAGGATGCGCTCGTGCAGGGCCCGCAGCCCCGGGCCAGGATCGACCCCCAGCTCCTCAGCCAGCAGCTCCTGCGTCTGCCGGTACACGTTCAGTGCGTCGGACTGGCGGCCGTGACGGTAGAGCGCCAGCATCCGCAGCTCCCGGAAGCGCTCGTTGAGCGGGTGCTCGGTCGTCAGCTGGTCGAGCAGCACCTCGGCATCGCCGTACGCGCCCGCCTCGACCTGCGCGACCGCCTTCGCCTCCAGCGCCGTCAGCCGCAGCTGGTCCAGGTGGATCCGCTGCGACTCCGCGAACTCTCCCGGTACGCCGGCCAGCGCGGAGCCGCGCCAGAGACCGAGCGCGTCGTCGAGCAGCAGCACGGCCTTCGCGTACTCGCCGGAGCGGCTCGCCTCCTGCGCGGTGCTCAGCCCTTCGCGAAAGGTGGCCAGGTCCAGCGACCCCGGTCCGGTCGCCAGCAGGTACCCATGGCCGACCGAGGCGATCACCGAACTACCCACATCAGACGCGTCGGCCGTGCCCAGCACCTTGCGCAGCCGGTAGATGTAGCTGCGGACGACGTGTTCGGCCGAGCTGGGCATGTCCGCGGCCCAGAGCGCGTCGATGATCTCCGACACCGAGACCTGGGCGTTCTCCCGGAGCAGCAGCACCGCCAGCACGGCCCGCTGCTGAGGTGGCCCGAGCTTGAGTTCGCGGTCGCCCCGCCACGCTCGGACGGGACCCAGTACGGCGAACCTCAGGTGCCCTGACACCGTCCTCCACTCCCACTCGGTCGATCCCCGCGACTGCCAGTCTGCAACACCGCACGAATCGTGCGGCATTCCCCCGGCGCAGCACGCCAGCGTTCCAGGAGCATGTCAACGCGGCGTAGACGTCTTGTTCACGCCATTCCGGCGACACACCCCTTGACGCCCTGGCGCGGCTCGGTCCGGCGCACCACGTCGTGCACGACCGCCGCCAGCTCGGCCGGGGCCGAGTAGAACAGCGAGGTGCCCCCGGGGACCCGCCGGACCTCGGAGGCCCGTGCGATCGACAGGCTGACGATCTCCTCGGACATCCACGGGTCGCTGTCCCCCAGGACCAGGGTGGACGGGATGTCCCGCCAGGCGGCACGCGTCAGCACGTCGGTGAAGGCCCGGGCACTGTGCGGGCGCAGCCGCGACACCGCCCGGACGACCTCGTCCGGCGCCAGGTCGCCGTACATCGTGGCGCTGTCCGCGGGCGGCATCACCAGCCGGCCCTCCACCACTGCCGCACCGGCCGCCCGCTCCCCCTCCGCCACGAGCGGGGCCGCCGCATAGATCAGCCGTACGACGTTCGACGCACCGGCCAGTCCCTCGGTGACCGGGAACCCGCCGTAGCTGTGGGCGAGCACGACCACCGGCCGGTCCAGCGCGTCGACCGTGGACCGCAGCGCCCGGGCGTCGGCGTACAGGCCCTGCTCGGCGTCGCCGGTGCTCGGCAGGTCGACCGCCAGCGTGTCCACGCCCAGCATGCGCAGCTCGGGGCGCAGTTCCTCCCAGCACCAGGCACCGTGCCAGGCTCCGTGCACCAGCAGAACGGCTGGCTCGTGGGGCATCGTCATCTGTTCCACTCCATGGTTCGATCTCGGGTGCCAGCCTGCTCCCGCGGCGTACACGCCCGATAGACGACCAGACGTCTATCGGCTGTCTATTCGCGCCCGCGACTCTGGGAAGCGTGGAGACCGCTTATTACGACAACGAACTGCGCGAGGAACAGCGCCAGCTGCTGCGCCTGATGGCCCAAGGCTTCCCGGACACCACGATCGCCCGACGGCTGTCGCTGGGCCCGCGAACTCTCGCCCGCCGGATCTCGGACCTGTACGCCGTACTGGGTGTCGAGACCCGCTTCCAGGCCGGTGCCGCCGCCGAGCGGCTCGGCCTGCTCACCCCGACCCGCCGCATGCCACCGCAGCGGCACCTGACCCTCACACCCGGCACGGCTCGCCAGAAGGTGAGCTGACCGCGACGGGCTCCTTCCGAGTCGGTCGACCCAAGGCAACACCGATCAGGACCAGCGCAAGACCGGCCACCTGCCCCAAGGTCAGGTGGTCACCGGCCAGAGTCGTCCCCAGCAGGACCCCGGTGACCGGGTTGAGCAGACCGACCAGACCGACCGTGGCAGCGTCCAGATGCCGCAGGCCGGTGAACCAGGCCACGTACGCACCTGCCGTGGCCACCAGTACGACGTACGTGAAACCGCCGAGCGCCCGCAGGTCGAGCGCCGGCGGCGCCCCCTCGACGAGGACCGCGAACGGGACCAGCACCAGACCACCCGCGACCAACTGCCAGGCGGTGGTCGCCAGGAGGTCGCCGCCGCTGCCCCACTTCTTGACCAGCACGAAGCCGCAGGACGACAGCGTCAGTGCGGCCACTGAGGCGAGTACTCCGGTCAAGCGGATGCCGCCGGTCCCACCGCCGAGCATCAGGCAGACACCGGCGATCCCCGCGACCGCTCCGATCAGCACCCGCCCCGACGGCCGTGCGCCGAGCAGGACCCAGGCGAACAGGCCCATGGTCAGTGGGGTGGCCGACATGATCGTCGAGGCGACGCTGACCGGCAGCAGCTGCGACGCGACGTAGATCAGCGCGAAGAACGCGCCGACGTTGCAGACACCGAGCACCAGCGACTTCCACCACCAGTCACCGCGCGGCAACCTCCTGGCCAGCGTGAGCAGTAGGAGTCCGGCGGGCAGCGCGCGGATCACCGCGCCGTACAGGGGAGAGCCGGGCGGCAGGAACTCGTGCGTGACGAAGTAGTTGGTCCCCCACGCGATCGGTGCGATCGCGGTCACCAGCAGCCAGCGCCAGGATTTGTCTTCCACGGAAGACACTATATCTTCCATGGACGATATATGCTGATCGGGTGAGCGAAGACCGCGTCGACCGGATCCAGGCCGCCTGGCACACCGAACGCCCCGACGTCGACGTCAGCCCGCAGGGCGTGATCGGCCGGCTGCACCGGATCGCGGCGCACCTGACCGAGGAACTCGTCGTGGTCTACGGCAAGTTCGGGCTGACCGAGGGCGAGTTCGACGTCCTGGCGGCGCTGCGGCGTGCCGGTACGCCGTACGAGCGGGCGCCGGGGGAGATCGCGCTGCACACGATGGTGACCACAGGCGCGGTCAGCAAGCGCGTCGACCGGCTCGAGCAGGCCGGACTGGTCCACCGGATGCGCAGCAGCACCGACGGCCGCGGCCGCGTCGTACGGCTGACTCCGGCCGGTCGCCGGCTGATCGACAAGGCCTTCACCGCCCACATGGCCAACGAGCAACGCCTGCTGGCCGGACTGAGCGCAGCACAGACTAGCCAGCTGGAGGCCCTGCTCAAGACCTGGCTGACCGACCTGGAGCCGCCGGACTAACTCCTCAGCGTCAGGTCGGTGATGGTGACGTCTACTCCGTCGTCACCGAACCCCGGCCCCAGCAGGTCGGTGAAGACCTCGTAGACCAGCGAGCGCACCTGATCAGCCAGCAGCTGCAGGTCCTGCCCGTACGTCGTGACCACCACGTCGACCACCGCACCGGTGCACGTGTCATCGCCACCGATCAGCCGCACCCGGTCCAGCTCGCAGCCGGGCAGTGCGGCGATCCGCCGCCGCAGCTGGCTGATCAGGACGTGGTCGGCGACGTAGATCAGAGCGCCGGTGTCCGTGGTCGCCCGCAGCGGTCTGGTGCGCCGGGTGACCGACTTGAGCCGCTGCTGGATGGACGCCGAGATGTCGATCCAGCCCGGCTCGGTGGACGCGCGGGCCTCGGCTGCTGCCTGCTCCAGGATGTCGTCGATCATCGCCACTCCTCCAGCCGGTCCTGCAGCGCGACCCGGCCACGGGCGAGCTGGCCGCGGACAACCGTCGGCGTGGTGTTCAGAGCGGTGGCGATCTCGGCGTAGCTCAACTGCTCGACCTCCCGGAGCAGCCAGGCCGCTCGCTGCAGGTACGGCAGCTGGGCCAGCGCGGCGTCGAGCGCCTGCAGCAGCCCGGCGCCTTCGGCCGGGTCGGCGTTCGCCGCCGGTACGTCGGCCAGCAGCTCGTCCTCGATCGGCGTCGGCCGTTTCTTGCGCAGGACGTCGACGGCCTTGCGCCCGGTGATGGTGAACAGCCAGGTCCGCAGCGTCGAGTCGCCCCGGAAGTCGGGGAGCGCTTTCCAGGCGGCGACGAACGCATCCTGCACCACCTCCTCGGCGTCTCCGTGATCGTTCAGCAGCCGGCGCGCGTACCGGAACATTGCAGGTCCGTGCCGGTCCAGGATCTCCGCGAACGCGTCCGTGTCGCCCAGCGCGGCGGCGCGGCGTAACGAGTCGTCAGAGGTCACTGTTGGTACGACGAGGTCACCGCCCCGATCGTCACGCGGCGTTTCGGTGACCCTGTTCACACCGTGAAATGTAGTCGCGCGGCGTGACATCGGTGCCCACGGCCACGACTCAGTCAGTGAACGATCCGAACACTTTCCCGGTCCGAACCCCCTCGGACCGGCACCCATTCCGAGAGGCAGTGCGATGACGCAGACCCCCACCGGCACCCCCACCACCGGCCCGAAGGCCGTCCCGGCGCGCGATCTGAGCCCGGTCGACACCTCGGCACTGGCCAGCGAGCACGGCAAGACCACGATCGCCGACCAGGTGGTCTCCAAGATCGCCGGGATCGCGACCCGCGAGGTGACCGGCGTGCACGACCTCGGCGGCACCGCGGCCCGCACCGTCGGCATGCTGCGCGAGCGGATCCCGGGCTCGCGGACCAACCTGTCGCAGGGCGTCTCGGTCGAGGTCGGCGAGAAGCAGGCCGCGATCGACCTGCAGATCATCGTCGAGTACGGCGTCGGCATCGCCGACCTGGCCGAGGCGATCCGCCGTAACGTGATCAGCGCGGTCGAGCGGATGACCGGCCTCGAGGTCACCGAGGTCAACATCGCCGTCAGCGACATCCACCTCGAGGGCGAGGACGACGACACCGACCCCGCCGACGAGCCCGTCACCGAACGCCGGGTCCAGTGACGGAGCCTGAGCTCTCGGAGCGGATCGCCGAGCTGACCCGCGCGGTCCCAGGCGTCGCCGACCTGCACGGCGGGGTCTTCGGCGAGGTCGCCACCTATCTGCCCGGCGGCCGCGTGCCCGGCGTACGGATCCGCCCGGACCACACCGAGGTCCACGTCAGCATCTTCTGGGACCACCCGGTCCGCGCCACCGCCGAGGCGATCCGTACGACGGTCCAGTCGCTCGTCGGGACGCCGGTCCTGGTCACCGTCGAGGACGTCGTCCACCCCACCAAGGAGAACCAGTGAACGCATCCATCATCGGCCTGTTCGCCGGACTGCTGATCGCCATCGCGGCGGCCGCCGGTGGGTTCGCCGGTTTCCTGCTCGCGCTCGTCCTGGGTGCCGTCGGCTTCGTGGCCGGCCGGTTCCTGACCGACGGCAGCAAGGGCCTGGACGACCTCCTGTCCCGCCGCGGCCGTGGCTGACACCACCCTCCTGCCGGCCCCAGGAGCGCGGGGGCGCCTGGAGATCACCCCGAAAGCGATCGAGAAGCTCGCCGAACGTGCCGCGCTGGACATCGCCGAGGTCACCCACCGCGGTACGACGTTCGGCCGCGGCCTGCCCAAGGCGACGTCGCACACCGTCGGCACCCGCGTCCGGCTCAGCCTGCAGCTCGCGGTCCTCTGGGGCCGCCCGCTGCCGGAGGTCGCCGCCGCGACCCGCGCGCACGTCGCCACAACCGTCGCCGAACTGACCGGCCTGACCGTCGAGCTGGTGGACGTCGAGATCACCGCCGTACTCCCCAGGAGTTTGCCGTGAGCAACCAATCCTCCAAGCGCCCGGTCGCCGCGCCCGCCGCCGCGACCGCCGGCCTCCTGCTCGCCCTGGCCGTGATCGCCCTCGGCATCGCCGGCGTCCAGCACGCCTCGTCCTCGGCCGGCTGGATCAACGAGTCCTCCTGGCTCGACTGGATCGCTACGAAGGCCGAAGTCCTGCGGCCCGCCGACTGGATGACGTACGCCGGAATCGCCGCTGCCGTCATCGGCCTGTGGCTGATCGCCACCGCGCTGAAACCGCGCCGCCCGACCCACCTGGCCGTCGGCGACGCGGACATCTGGATCCGCCCCGGCGACCTGGCCCGCCTGGCCGCCGACACGGCCCGTACGACGAGCGAGGTCTCGACGGCGTCGAGCAAGTCGAACCGCCGTACGGTCAAGGTCACCGCCACCGCGGTCACCGCCGACACGGTCCAGCTGACGCAGTCCCTCAACACCGCGATCACCAACCGCCTGCAGCCCGTGCAGCCGAGCCCACGCATCCGCGTCCACGTCACCCCCGAGGAGCTCTGACATGCGCTCTCCCGTCGCTGCCCTCGCACCTGGCGCGCCAAGCAACCCACGCGGGCTCACGCCGGCACACGGCTCTTCAAGTAGTTCCCACCGAAGCCTCGCGCTGCTCGTCCCCGAGGAGCTCTGACATGCGTCGTTCCGTCATCGCCCTCGACCGCCTCGCCGCGCTCGTCGCCGGCCTCATCCTCCTCGTCGCCGGCGCAGCAGCCCTCGCCTGGCGCCAGGACTGGATCCCCGACGCCCCCGACCGCATCCGTTCGCCCTGGATCACCACCGCGACCACCGCCGAATGGTGGCCCTGGGCAACAGGTTTCGGCGGCCTCCTCCTCGTCGTACTCGGCCTGTCCTGGCTGGCCCGTCACCTCCCGCGCCGCGGCAACGGCCGCCTCCGCCTGACCGGCTCCGACGCGTCCGGCCGCCTGTCGGCCGACGTCGACGCCGCCCTCACCGCGGCCGGCGACCTGCTCGCCGAGACCCCAGGCATCCGCTCGGCCGACGGCCGCGTCGTGCTCGACCGCGGCCAACTCGTCGCCGAGCTCCACCCCGTACTCGAGCCAGGCGCCGACCTCGACCAGGTCCGCGCCGCCGCCGAACAGACCGGCCGCGACCTGCTCCAGCTCGTCGGCCGCGACGACTTGTCCTGCCGGGTGAAGCTTCGGGTTGCCCGGCAGGACAAGACCCCCGCCGTACCGCGCGTGCAGTAACCAGTACGCCGTACGTCGTACAGCCGGTGTCTCCTCCAGGCCGATGCCCGTACGGCGGTGCCTCCGCGATCGTGGTGATCCCCACGATCGGAGGCACCCATGCATCGCCGCACCTTCCTCGCCACCGTCGGCCTCACGGCCCTGGCCCCGGCCCTCCCCGCAGCAGCGACGAAGCCCACGCTCCACGACTGGATCGCCCGCAACGCCACACCGCTGAGCACCACCAGACCCGGCGCACCGCTCGACGATCTCCGGCACCTCAGACGCCCGCTCGCCGGAGCCCGGATCGTCGCGCTCGGTGAGGCCTCGCACGACACCGCCGAGATCACCCGCCTCAAGCACCGCACGCTGCGCCACCTGATCGAGCAGCAGGGGTTCCGCGCGATCGCGTGGGAGGACGACTGGTCGCTCGGCACGCTGCTGAACCAGTACATCCTCACCGGCCGCGGCGACCTGCGGGCGTTGATGGGCCAGATGAGCGAGGCCTGGCGATCCGAGGAGGTCTTCGAGGTTTTCGAGTACCTCCGGAGCTACAACGCCAGGCACCACGACAAGGTCCGGTTCGCCGGTGTCGAGTACTTCTCCACCCAGCACCTCGCGTACGACGCGATCGACGCGTACGTCGCCCGGCACGCGCCGCACCGGCTGGCCGAGCTGCGCGCGCTGCTCGAGCCGATCTACCCCCATCTGAAGGACATGGGTCAGTACGTGTTCTGGTACTGGAAGGAGGTCGGCGACAAGGCGCCGTACATCCAGAGGTCCAAGGCCGTCCACGCGTTGCTCGGGAGCCTCCACCACCACGGCCGCTCGTATGCCGTCGTGCGGCACCACGCGCGCCAGATCGCGTCGTTCTACGAGGCGTTCAGCCTGGAGGACAACAACGCCTACCGCGACGCCCGCGCCGCCGAGAACCTCGACTGGTGGGTGCGCTTCACCGGCGAGAAGGTCGTCTACTGGGCGGCCGCCGCCCACACCGCGAACGCCCCCGACCTGAAGGTCTCGAACCCGTCCGGCCCCGGATTCGCCTTCCCCAGCGCGGGTTCCCACCTCCGGCGCCAGTACGGCGACCGCTACCGCACGATCGGCTTCACCTTCGACCACGGCACCATGGCCGGCCCGGTCGACATGCCGCCGCCGCTCACGACCTGGTTCGAGCACCCGCTGGGCCAGGTCCGCCACGCCCACTACACCCTCGATCTCCAGCGCCCCGCGAGTTCCGCGGTCCGCGCCTGGCTCAACGCCCCGCTGCGCACCCGCGGCTTTCCCCACCTCGGACCGTCGTCCGAAATGACCGGCGGCACGCTGGCCCAGTGGCACGATGTGCTGATCCACACCCAGCAGGTCTCCCCGATCCACCCGCTCTGAAAGGCCTCCACGGATGCCGAACACCGTGACCTCCGCCGACGGGACGATGATCGCCTACGACCGGACCGGCTCCGGCCCGGCGGTCGTCCTCGTCGACGGCGCCCTCTGCAGCCGCGCCCAGGGCCCGATGCCCGCAGTCGCGAAGGAACTGCAGTCCGCCTTCACCGTGTACACCTACGACCGCCGCGGCCGCGGCGAATCCGGTGACGCCGGTAACTACACCCCCGAACGCGAGGTCGAGGACCTGGCCGCCGTGATCGAGGCGGCCGGCGGTACGACGTACGTCTACGGCACCTCGTCCGGCGGCGCGCTGTCGCTGCGCGCGGCCGCCGCCGGACTGCCGATCACGAAGCTCGCCGTCTTCGAAGCGCCGTTCGTCGTCGACGCCACGCGCAAGCCGATCCCTGCTGGGTGGGTCGACGATCTGCGTGCGTTGGTCGAGGCCGACCGTCGTAGCGACGCGGTCAAGTACTTCCTCACCAAGGGCGTCGGCCTCCCCGGCCCGGGCGTCACGATGATGAAGCTGCTGCCCGCGTGGAAGCCGATGAAGGAACTGGCCCACACACTCCCGTACGACGCGCAGCAGCTCGGCCCGAACGCCTTCGGCCGGCCGCTCGACGCGTCGCAGTGGTCAGCACTGGAGCTGCCGGTCCTGATCGCGGTCGGCGGCAAGAGCCCGGCGTGGATGAAGAACGGGATGACGGCCCTGGCGGCCGCCGTACCGGCTGCTCGGCATCGTGAGATCCCCGGTCAGAGCCACATCATCAAGGCGACGGCGATCGCGCCGGTGCTGACGGAGTTCTTCGGTCGCTGAAACGGTGTGTCAGACCGAGGAACGGTGGTTCAGAAGCCGCATCGTTGCTCGTGCCAACGGACCAGGGCGTCGAACCGCTCGTCCTCGGCCGGGCTCAGCGGGCGCACCGATTCGTAGCCGGCGCGGAGAGTACGGCGTACGTCGGGAGGCGTCGGGCCCCAGCCGGTGAAGAGCGTGGCGAGATAGACCGAGGCGTACGCGAGGTCCTCGACCCGGTGCCCCCAGGCGATCTCGTCGAAGTCGAGCACCGCGACGATCTTCGGTCCCTGGGTGAGGATGTTCGCGGCCCGGAGGTCGTTGTGCACCAACTGCTTCGGGTCGTCGTCGAGCGGCGGCAGGTCGGTCACCGCGCGCGGGTTGGTCATCGGCAGACGCTCGTCCTCGTACCCGCGCAGCGCGTTGTGCAGCTCGGCCATGCAAGCTCCGGCCGCGTGCACGGCGTCCTCGTCGGTGATGTCGAGCCAGTCCCCGGAGATCTCCGGCACGACAGCCACCGAGAACTCACGGATCGGCCCGTCGACCACCACCCGCCCGCGACCGTCCTTGCTGTGCAGCGGCGCCGCCACCGGCACCCCGCGCTCGTCCAGCACCCGCAACAACCGCGCCGACGCCTCGAGCTGCCCGAACAGGTCCTGCACCACCGACCACTTCACCACCAGCGGGCCCCGATCGGTGTCCACCCACACGATCGCGTTGGGACCGCTGATCACCATCCGCCCGGTGCCGGCGACGTCGATCCCCCAGACCTCATCCAGGACGCCCTGCACCCAAGCGCCCACCGCCTCGAACCCCTCGAACCCGAAGCGCTCCCGCAACGCCTGCTCCGGCTCGTCCCGCTCCCACAACATCGACAACCCCATCGGCAACATCGCCCCACCGTACGAGGAGAAGGAGGTCGCCCCGCCACGTCCCGTCCCCTCGCTGCCGCGCCCCGTCCTCTCCTCGCCCCATCCCCTCCCCGTCGCGTCCCATCCCCTCCTCGCCGCGTCCCATCCCCTCCCCGCCACGTCCCGTCCCCTCCTCGCCGCGCCCCATCCCTTCCCCGCCGCGTCCCGTCCCTTCCCCGCCGCCCCTCCCTGCCGCGCCCCCTCCCTCCGGCCCGTCCCCTCCGGCCCGTCGGGCATCGGCGGTTCGCGCCGGCCCCGAGCCGCTCGGCGGTTTTGGGGGTGGCGCCCTCTAGGCTTCCGCGGGTGAGTACTTATGACGCCGACCCGTTCGAGCACCTGGCCCCGGCGCTGCTGCCGCAGCGTCAGCAGCAGATCCTGGTCGTGATCCGCGACTGGGTGAACCGGCACGGCTACTCACCGAGCACCCGCCAGATCGGCGACGCGGTCGGACTGCGTTCGTCGTCGTCGGTCGGCAAGCACCTGGCCGCCCTCGAGGACAAAGGCTTCCTCCAGCGCGGTACGTCGGTGTCCCGCCCGATCGACGTCCGCCTGTTCCTCCAGAGCGACAACATCGCGGCGGCCTCCGACAACTCGGTGTCCGTCCCGGTCGTCGGCGACATCGCCGCCGGTACGCCGATCTCCGCGATCGAGCACGTCGACGAGCAGCTCAGCCTCCCCCGCGACCTGACCGGCCGCGGCACGGTCTTCGCGCTGCGCGTCCGCGGCGAGTCGATGGTCGACGCCGCGATCTGCGACGGCGACATGGTCGTCGTCCGCCAGCAGTCCGAGGCGCACTCCGGCCAGATCGTCGCCGCGATGATCGACGAGGAGGCGACGGTCAAGGTCTACCGCCGCCGCAACGGCCACGTGTACCTGGAGCCCCGCAACCCGGCGTACGAGGTCATCGACGGCGACAACGCCACCATCCTCGGCGTGGTGGTCTCGGTCCTCCGCACCGTCTGACCCCGGTACGCCGTACCGCCCAGCTCCACAGGCCGGCTCACCGCTGGTCGGCCGGTACGCCGCGCGTACCCACCCACGCCCGCGCCCTCCAAGTACCAGCCCGGATCTACGCTCGCCGAGCGCCCGGGTCCATCCTCGGGACCTCCGCCGCGGCCGTCCAGCTCGCCAGCAGCGCGAGCCGTTCGGCCGTCGGCGACCCCGGCGCGGCCAGGTACGTGATCAGCGACAGCTCACTGTCCTGCGCGACATCCAGCCGCTCGTACGCCAGGTTCAGCTCACCCACCAGCGGATGGTTGAGCCGCTTCCGCCCCTGCGTCTTCTCCCGCACGGTGTGATCGGCCCACAACCTCCGGAACTCCGCACTGTGAATGCTGAGCTCACCCACCAACTCGGCCAACCACCGATCCCCCGGATGCCGAGCCGTCTGCAACCGCAGCTCGGCAGTGATCGTCTCGGCGTCCGACGCCCAGTCGACGAAGAACTCGCGCGCCGCCGGATCGAGCCAGAACAACCGGGCCCGATCCCGCGTTCGCGGATCGTCGGTGATCCCGAACGCCGCCGCACCCAGCGCGTTGGAACCGACGATCATCATCCGGTAGTCCACAACGATCGCCGGCACGTCCCGCAGACTCTCCAGCAACTGCTGCACAGTCGGCCGCAGTACCGGCCGCACCACCTGCTCGTCCCGCTGCGGCCGCGCCAGGTCGTACAGATAAGAATGCTCCGTCGGATTCATCCGCAACGCCCGACTGATCGCATCCAGTACGGCGTCCGACACCTGCCGCCCCCGCCCCTGCTCGAGCCGCGTGTAGTAGTCCGCGCTCACCCCCGCGAGCTGCGCGACCTCCTCACGCCGAAGCCCAGGAACCCGCCGCCGCCCGTGCTGCACCAACCCGACGTCGTCCGGATCCAGCCGACCGCGCCGCGACCGCAGGAACTCACCCAGCTGAGCGTTCACCCCTCCAGAGTAGGTCGGCCCGCCCGTCCGAACCTGGGTCTGCCAAACCCAGGTTCGGACGGCGAACCTGCCGGCCCCGGCCTCGGCGGCCGCAGGCTTCAAGTCCCCAGGCCCGTCCACTCCCGCCTGCCCTACTCCCTTCCGGCCGACGTGAAGTTCATGTCGGCGTACCGCGAACCAACCACCCCCGCGGCGATCGGCTCCAACCTCTTCAGCTCCTCATCACTCAACTCGATCGACGCACCAGCGGCGTTCTCCACCACCCGCGCACCACTCCGAGTCCCCGGAATCGGCACGACCGTCACCCCGAACACCCGCTCCTGCGCGGACAACCACCCCAGCGCGACCTGCGCGACCGTCACCCCGCGAGCCTCAGCGACCTCCCGCAACGGCGTCAGCAGATCCCGGTTGACCGCGTGGTTCTCCCCGGCGAACCGCGGCAGGTCCTTCCGAGCATCACCCTCCCCAAGGTGAACCGCCGAACCCGTCAGCACCCCACGCCCGAGCGGCGAGTACGGCACCACCGCCACCCCCAGCTCAGCAGCCGCCGGCACGACCCGAGCCTCGATGTCCCGGCTGAACAACGACCACTCCGACTGCACCGCCACGATCGGATGCACCCCGTACGCCGCGCGCAACTCCTCCGCCGTCACCTCGCTCAACCCGAGGTGCCGCACCTTTCCCTCCCGCACGAGCTCGGCCATCGTCCCGACCGTCTCCTCGATCGGCACCTCCACGTTCCGCCGATGCATGTAGTAGACGTCCAGGTACTCCACCCCCAACCGCCGCAGGCTCCCCTCGGCGGCCGCCCGGATCGACGCCGCGTCGTTCACGATCTCGCCCGTACGCCGGATCCGCCCCAGCCCGAACTTCGACGCGATCACCACCTCGTCCCGATGCGCCCCGACGAACGGCGCCAGGAACTCCTCGTTCGCCCCGTCGCCGTACGCGTCAGCCGTGTCGAACAAGGTGACCCCGACCTCCAACGCCTGCTCCAGCGTCGCCCGAGCGGCGGGTTCGTCGGTGGGCCCGTACAAACCGGTGTTGATGGCCATCGCACCGAAACCCTGGTGCCCCACCATCGGTCCGTCGGCGCCGAGCTGCACTGTGTCCAATCGAAAATCCGTCATGCTCCGAGCGTTGCTCGCGGGTTCGCGGCCCACCAGATCTCCCGCAACCTAGGACCAGCAGAACCCCCAGACCGCTCCGGCCGCCGCCGCGGGCGCTCGGCTAGCCTGCCGCGTATGGGACTTCGCCGCCTCACCCGGGACCAGGCCCGCCGGATCGCAGTCCGAGCCCAACTCCTCGACGCCCCGAGGCCGACCGACCTCGTCGCCACGGTCGAGCAGCTGACCCTGCTGCAGATCGATCCGACCGCCGCGGTCGCGCCCAGCGCTGACCTGGTCGCCTGGAGCCGCCTCGGCCCGTCGTACCAGCCGGAACAGCTGAAGCAGGCCGTCGAAACCGACCGGACCCTCTTCGAGTTCAACGCGCTCATCCGCCGGATGGCCGATGTCGGCCTCTACCTGGCCGACCCGGACCTGCACCCGACCCTCCAGGACTGGATGACGGCGAACAAGTCCTTCCAGCAGGACATTCTCGCCGTACTGCGGGACCGCGGCCCGGTCACCTCGCGCGAGATCCCGGACACCTGCAAGGTCCCGTGGAAATCCACCGGCTGGACCAACAACCGCAACGTCACCCGCATGCTCGAGCTCCTGGTCGCGTCCGGCCAGGTCGCCATCTCCGGCCGCGTCGCCCGCGAACGCATCTGGGACCTGGCCGAGAACGTCTACCCCAGCGACCTCCGCATCCCTTCTCCCGCCGAAGCAACCCGCCTGAAGAACGAGCGCCGCCTCCGTTCCCTGGGCATCGCCCGGGCCAAGGGCACCGCGATCCCGGTCGAGCCCGCGATCGTCGGCGAGGTCGGCGAACCGGTCGAGATCGAGGACACTCCCGGCATCTGGCAGGTCGATCCCGCGGCGTCGAGCGACGACTTCACCGGCCGCACCGCACTCCTGTCGCCGTTCGACCGCCTGATCCACAACCGCACCCGGGCGGTGGAACTCTGGGACTTCGAGTACACGCTCGAGATGTACAAGCCGGCCGCGCAACGCCGTTGGGGCTACTTCGCGCTGCCGATCCTGCACGGCTCCCAACTGGTCGGGAAGGCCGACGTCAAGGCCGACCGCAAGGCCGGCGTACTGCGGGTCAATGCTCTGCATCCCGACGCCCGCTTCACCCGCGCGATCACCAGAGCCGTCGACGAAGAACTCGACAACCTCGCGGCCTGGCTGGCCCTCCCCGCAATCGAGCGCCCATGAAGATCTCTGTCGTCGACTACCACACCGCCGGCGAACCCTTCCGGATCGCTTTGACCGGCGTCCCGGACATCCCCGGCACGTCGATCCTGGACCGCCGGGCGTTCGCCCAGCAGTCCACCGAGGTCGATGCCGTGCGCAAGTTCCTCGTCAGCGAACCGCGCGGCCATGCCGACATGTACGGCGGTTTCCTGGTCCCGCCCGACGACGAGGGCGCCCACTTCGGCGTGCTCTTCTGGCACAAGGACGGCTACTCCACGGCCTGCGGCCACGGCACCATCGCCCTGGCCACCTGGGCCGTTGCCACCGGCCGGGTCCCAGCGGCGGTCGACGGCGACACGGACGTCGTCATCGACGTCCCCTCGGGCCGCGTCACCGCCCGAGTCACCCGCTCCGCCGGCGAGATCACAAACGTTGCCTTCCGCAACATCCCGTCGTACGTCGTCGCCCGCGAGGTCCCCGTCCTCACCACCCACGCCGACATCACCTACAGCGGCGCGCTCTACGCCTCCGTCAACGCCGCGTCCCTGGGCCTGTCGGTCACCCCCACCCACTACGCGGCCCTGATCGCTGTCGGCCGCGAGATCAAGTGGCTCCTCAACGACACCGAGTGGTCCAAGCACCCCACAGACCCCCGCCTGAACGGCATCTACGGCACGGTCCTGTACGACGACCTCGGCCAGACTCCCGAAGGTCCCCACCAGCGCAACCTCACGATCTTCGCCGACGGCGAGGCCGACCGCTCCCCCTGCGGCTCCGGCACCTCGGCCCGCGTAACCCTCCTCCACGCCGACGGCCGTCTCACCCTCGACCAGACCCTCCGGCACGACTCGATCATCAACACCACGTTCCAGGCTCGCGTGGTGGCCTCCGACGACCGGCAAGGCATCGTCACCGAGGTCAACGGCACGGCGTACGAAACCGGCACCGCCACCTTCACCCTCGACCCGAACGACCCCTTGGGCACGGGCTTCACCCTCCGCTAGCACCCGTTGTGTAAAGCTCGGACCATGACCGATCTCGCCGCAAAGGCCAGCGAACTCCTTCGCCTTCACCACACCGGTACGACGCTCGTCCTGCCGACCGTCTGGGACGCCTGGTCCGCCCGCAGTGTCGTTGCCGCCGGCTTCCCCGCGATCAGCGTCGGCAGCCACCCCCTGGCCGACTCCCGCGGCCAGAAGGACAACGAGGGCATGACCCTCGACGACGCCCTGGACGGCGTACGCCGCATCACCTCGGCGGTCGACGTCCCCGTCACCGCCGACCTCGAGTCCGGCTACAACACCCCCGCCGCCGAACTGGTCGAGCGCGCCCTGGACGCCGGCATCGCGGGCATCAACATCGAGGACACCGTCCACTCGGAGTCCCGCCTGCGTTCCCTCACCGAGCACGCCGACTACATCGCCGCCCTCCGCGCCGCCGCCGACGCGACCGGCGTCGACCTGGTCATCAACGCCCGCACCGACGCGCTGATCACCAAGCTCGAAACCTTCGAAGACCCCCTGACCGAAGCCCTGAACCGCTCCAAGGCCTGCGAGACCGCCGGCGCCCGCTGCGTCTACCCCGTCGGCGTCCCGAGCCCCGAGGCCCTCCAGACCCTGCTCAAGGAACTCGAAGGCCCGATCAACGTCACCGCCGACCCCGTCAAGGGCGCCTACTCCGGCTCGTACGTCGAACTCCAGGCCGCCGGAGTCCACCGCATCACCTTCGGCCCCCTCCTCCAGTTCACCCTCACCGAGAAGATCAACGAACTACTCACCCCCTGGCACTAACCCTCACTGGGCGGCTGCGCCTGCGGGCGCCGTACGGCGAACTGCTCCGGGAACGTCCAGCCGAAGCGGACTGCGGCCAACCGCACGAGCGTGGTCACCACCACGCAGACGAGTCCCGCGACCGGGATCGGAGTACCGAGTTCTGCCAGCAGAACCAGTACTCCGGTGCCGGCGCCCGCGGCGACGGCGTACAAGGTGCCCACGTG
Organism: Kribbella sp. cmx-5-2; assembly: GCA_049998015.1. GTDB lineage: Bacteria > Actinomycetota > Actinomycetes > Propionibacteriales > Kribbellaceae > Kribbella. The sequence continues at coordinate 1,006,507 of JAEBEC010000002.1, read as the reverse complement.
GAGGAACGAGAACGGCAGGCTCAGCATCACGTCGCGCAGCATCCCGCCGCCGATCGCCGCGATGACGCCGACCACCAGCGCGCCGGCCACGCCCACCCCAAGAGACAGCGCCTTCGAGGCCCCGATCGCCCCGAACAGTCCCATCACCACGGCATCGAGCACGGTGATCAGCCAGTCGACCCGTGCCAGCGCAGGTTGCAGCACCATGCCGAGCACCGCCGACGCACCGGCGACGATCAGGTACCAGTTGCTCCAGACAACGACCGGCGGCTGATTCAGTACGACGTCCCGCAGCAGGCTGCCCCCGAGCGAGACCGCCAGCCCGATCACGATCACCCCCAGTACGTCGATCCGGCGGGCCCTCACCCCCGCCGCGAACAACGCCCCCTGAAGCCCACCGAGCCCAGCAGCCAGCAGTTCAATCCACAACGTCACCTGAAACGGGGTGACCGACATGTGATCCCTCCCTGGGCCTCGGTGATGACCTACACCAGTCCGGCCAAGCCGCCGGCGCTCAGCGCTCGGCGGGCGAAGCGCCCTTCGCGGCCTCGTCGATGGTGTCGGCGACCACCCCGGCCTGCGTGATGAACAGCGCGTGACTCGCAGACACGGTGGTGATCTTCGCGCCGGCCCGCGTCGCCATGTGCAGCAACATCGCCTGGTCGAACGACTTGTCCTCGGTCGCGATGACGGCCCAGGTCGGCTTGTCCCGCCAGGCCGCGTTCTTCACCGGCGTCTCGAACACCGACATGCTGATCGGGATCTGCGAGTCCCGCAGGAACGCGGCATCCGCGTCGCTCGTATCGGCCGCGAACCCCGCCTTGAACTTGTCGTGGTTCAGGAACCCGAACCCGTCCTCCACCACATCGATGACGAACTCCGGCGTCGCCGCGAACCCCTCGTACTGCTGCCCCGTCGTCTCACCCGCGTCAGGCGCGAGAGCCGACACGTAGACCAGCCCGGCCACGTTCGGATGCACGCCGGCCTCGGTGATCACCGTCCCGCCCCACGAGTGCCCGACAAGAATCGCCGGCCCGTCCTGCCGATCCAGCACCCGGGTCGTCGCCGCCACGTCGTCCTCGAGCGAGGTGAGCGGGTTCTGCACGATCGACACCCGGTACCCCCGAGCCGTCAGATCGTCGTACACCCCACGCCACCCCGACCCATCAGCAAACGCGCCGTGCACCAGTACCACGTTCTTGATCCCCATGATCCAGTCCTCTCCTCCATCACGAGCCAGCGGTTGCTATCTCTGATATGCAATATATTGCACCGTCCGAACCGCCACAAGCCCCAGCCTGGATGAGGCACCGACAGCCGTTGTGGGTGCAATATGTTGCCATGCCGATCCCCGTGGGCACCCCCGCCGTAGACCGCACTCTGCTCCGCGACGACGTCTACCGACGCCTCCGCGACGCCATCGTCGACGGCACCTTCCGCCCCGGCGAACAACTCCGAGACGGCGAACTGGCCGAGTGGCTAGGAGTCAGCCGAACCCCGGTCCGCGAAGCCCTCCTCCGCCTCGGCGCCAGCGGTCTGGTCGTAGCCCTCCCAGGCCGATCCACCACCGTCAGCGCCATCGACATCCAGGTGGTCCGCGACGCCAAAGACGTCGTAGCCGCCATGCACGAACTGGCCGTCCGCCAGGTCACCAGTCGGCTCACCAAGGACCACGTCACCCAGATGCGAGAAGCCAACAAGCGCTTCGCCGCGGCAGTGACCTCCGGCGACGTCACCGCAGCCCTCGACGCCGACGAGGAACTCCACAGAATCCCGGTCACCGCCCTGGGCAACCAGGCCCTGGAAGCAGTCCTCGAACGCTTCGATCCCCTGATCCGCCGAGCCGAACGCCTCCGCTTCGGCGTCGACGGCCCCACCTCGGTCACCCGCCACGACCAACTCATCACCCTCATCGAAGCCGGCGACGCCGACGCCGCCGCAGCCCTGGCCTTCGACACCTGGCACAGCCTCGCGGCCGACGAACCCGCCTGACCGAAGCCGCCCACCTCTCATTCAGTACCGCTTGGTCCAGAAGTGCTACAGTCTGACTTCGGTACCAATTGGTACCGAACTACGAAGGAGGACCATCAACATGGGGCAGTTCGACAGCAAGACAGCGGTCGTCACCGGCGGCAGCAGTGGGATCGGTCTGGCCGTCGCCGAGCGCTTCGCCGCCGACGGCGCTCACGTTTTCATCACCGGCCGCCGCGAGGACGAGTTGGAGGCGGCGGTCAAGCTCATCGGCTCGGCCACCGCCGTACCGGGCGACATCGCGAACCCGGCCGACCTCGACCGCCTGTACGACGCGGTCCGCAGCCGGGGCCGCGGCCTCGACCTGCTGTTCGCCAACGCCGGGGCAGCAGCGTTCGCGACACTCGACGACATCACGCCGGAGCACTTCGACCTCATCTTCGACGTCAACGTCCGGGGCACGCTGTTCACCGTGCAGAAGGCGCTGCCGCTGCTCAACCAAGGCGCCTCGGTGATCATCAACTCGTCCGTCCGCGCCGACGACGGCATGGAGGCGTTCGGCACCTACGCGGCCTCGAAGGCGGCCCTGCGTTCGTACACCCGAACCTGGGCCAACGAGCTCAAGGGCCGCGGCATCCGGGTCAACGCGGTGTCCCCCGGCTCGATCGACACCCCGGCGGTTGTCGGCATGGTGGGCGAGGAGCGGGCCCCGGCGGTCAAGGCGGAGTTCGCCGCGAACGTCCCGGTCGGCCGCATGGGATCCGCCGCCGAGGTCGCCGCCGCCGTGGCGTTCCTCGCGTCGGACGAGAGCAGCTTCATCCTCGGCGCCAACCTGTACGTCGACGGCGGCGAGAACCAGCTCTGAACGGGAAACCGCCCGGTCGGCAGCTACACCAACCGGGCGAACCCAGTTGCTACAGCACCATCACCGATCGATGGCCGCCATGTTGTCCGGGTCGAACCGCTCACCGACCGCCGGCTGCAGCGCGTTCAGCCGGGCCACCTGGCTCTCGGTGAGCCCAAGACTCGCCGCGGCCACGTTCTCCTCAACCCGGGCAACCCGCGTGGTCCCCGGAATCGGCGCGATGTCGTCACCCTGGGCCAGCAACCACGCCAGTGCGACCTGCGCCGGCGTCGCCCCGTCCTCATCGGCGATCGCCTTGACCTCGTCGACGATCGCCAGGTTGCGCTCGAGGTTGCCACCGGCGAAGCGCGGGTTGGTCCGGCGCCAGTCGTCGGCGTCCAGACCGTCCAGGCTCCGGATGTTGCCGGTCAGGAAGCCGTGCCCCAGCGGCGAGTACGGCACCAAGCCGATCCCGAGCTCCCGCAGTACCGGCAGAATCTCAGCCTCCGGATCGCGGGTCCACAACGAGTACTCGGTCTGCACCGCGGTCACCGGATGTACAGCGTGCGCCCGCCGGATCGTCGCGGCGCTCGCCTCCGACAGACCGATGTGCAACACCTTGCCCTCGGCAACCAACTCGGCCAGCGTCCCGACGGTCTCCTCGATCGGGACCTCGGAATCCACCCGGTGCTGGTAGTACAGGTCGATGTGATCGGTCCCGAGCCGCCGCAGCGACCCCTCAACCGCGACGCGCACACTGGCCGGACTGGAGTCCTGCCCAGGCCGACCGGTGTGCGAGATCAGCCCGAACTTGGTCGCCACCACAACGCCGTCGCGGCGGCCTTTCAAGGCCTTACCCACCAGCTCTTCGTTGACGTACGGCCCGTAGACCTCCGCGGTGTCGATGTGGGTGACCCCGAGGTCGAGCGCTCGATGGATGGTCCGGATCGATTCCGCCTCCGGGCCACCGGCCCCGGTGTAGAACATCGACATCCCCATCGCGCCGAACCCGATCCGCGAGACCTCCAGGCCTCCGAACGAGGTGCTCTTCATATCTGCCTCCACACGCTACTTAAGTTCCAGTCGGTACAGAACAGTGATACATCGAGACCGTTCAGTACACAAGTCACGCCACTTCTGTACCGAGGGGTACAATCGAGGCATGAGCAGTTCGCGTGTGATGGGCAGGCCCCGGGGATTCGACACCGACGAGGCGCTGGAACGCGCCATGCGGGTGTTCTGGGAGCAGGGGTACGAGGGCGCGAGCCTGGCCGACCTCACCGGCGCGATGGGCATCACCAAGACCAGCATGTACGCCGCCTTCGGCAACAAGGAGCAACTGTTCCGCAAGGTCCTGGATCGCTACACCGAGGGCCCCTCGGCCTACGCCTTCAGCGCCCTCGAGGAGCCGACCGCCCGCGCCGTGGTCGAAGCCCTCCTCCGCGGATCGGCCCGCACCACCACCGAGCCGAAGACCTTCTCCGGCTGCCTGGGCGTCCAAGGCGCCCTGGCCTCGAGCGAAGCCAGCCGCCCGGCCCACGACCTCCTCGTCAACTGGCGCAACGACGCCGTCCTCCGCCTGGAGAACCGCTTCCAGCGCGCCGTCGACGAGCACGACCTCCCGTCCGGCGCCGACCCACGCCAACTCGCCCGCTACGTCATGACGGTGGCCTTCGGCCTCGCCGTACAGGCCGCGAACGGCCTCACCCACGAGCAGCTCGACGAGATCGTCGACACCACCCTGCAGGCCTGGCACCCCTAGGCGATCGGGCCGTCCCAGGCCATCCAGAAGTCGATCGCGGTACGCCGTGGGCGCGGCGCCACGTTGCTCTCGGCACCGAACTCCATCACCCGGTCGGGCGCCTGCTCGAACGTCGGCCAGGCCGGGAGCCCGGCGGCGTTCGGATTGCCGGTGCGGACGAAGTTGACCCAGTACGCGCTCATCTGGTCGCGCAGCCGGTAGTCGGCCTCGCCGTACGTCGCGTGGTTGTCCTTGCCCAGGTTGTCGAAGGCGTACATCACCTCCGCTCCGTGGAACGCACCGAACTTCTCGAGCCCGGCCTCGGGCGGAACGTGGGAGAAGAAGTACAGGTACGCCGGCGCCTCACCCGTCCGCGTCTGCAGCCCGGCCCAGCGGTACATCGCCCGCGTCATGATCTTGTCCGTGTCGGCCTGCAGCTTGGACTCGATCACCTGATCCTCGGTGTCACCGGGGTACAGCCGAAGGAACTCCTCGGCCTTGTCCCCATAGGTGTCGTGCACCGACGTCTTGTACCGCGCGACGTCGGAGTCCGGCGGACTGGCCAGGGCCAGCGAGGACTCGTCCGCGTTGCTGCCGACCAGCGTCGGCACGTCCAGCTGATCACCGGCGGCGTAGATCTCCGCAGGCGGCCGATCGAGCACGTGACCGTCGATCGACGGTCGCCAGTGCCCCTCGATCTCCTTGGCCGCGGCAACGATGCGGTCCACTGGCATCGCGCGCATCTCCTGCGCGCTCAGACCGCCGAGCTTCTCCCACAACTGCCGGCCGGCGTCCGTCGCCGCGGTCTTGGTGTCGAACTGGTCGTCGCGCTCGGTGTCGCCGGTGGTCCCCATGCACGCCCCGCTCCCGCCGATGATCCCGTCGACGAGCCCCTTGGCGAGCGGGGTCGCACCCAGGATGCAGACACTCTCGCCACCGGCGGACTCGCCCGCGATCGTCACCCGTTCGGGGTCACCGCCGAACGCCGCGATGTTCTGCTTGATCCACCGCAGCGCCTGGAGCTGGTCCAGGATCCCGTAGTTGCCCGAGGCACCGTTCTCCGCGAGGTCGGGATGCGCGAGGAACCCGAGAACACCGAGCCGGTAGTTGATCGTGATCGTGAGCACGTCGCCCCGGGAGGCGAGCGCTTCCCCGTCGTACAAGGGCAGAGCCCCGGAGCCGGTCACGAAGCCGCCGCCGGGGATGTAGACGAGCACCGGCAACTTGGCGGCCTTGGGCTTCGTACTGCGCCAGACATTGAGCGTCAGACTGTCCTCACTCACCGGGTACGGATTGAGGAACGTCTCCTCCAACGGGATCTCGACCACCCGCGACAACGCCCGCGTGAAGAACGTCGACGTCCCCTGCACCGGTACGTCGGAGAACCGGTCGGCCGTCAGCACCTCCGCCCGCGGCGCCGGCAGCCGGGGCACGCGCCACCGCAGGTCCCCCACCGGCGGAGCGGCGTACGGAATCCCCGCGAAGATCTCGACGTCCCGCTCGTCGTTCGAGACCCCAACCACCGGACCCTCCCGGGTGGTCACGGTCGCCGACGGCTGCGGTTCGTTGCCCCCAGCAACCCTCTGCTGCGGCGCCGGATAGGCCAGCACGGCCACGGCCGCCACCAGGGCCGCGGCCAGCAACCACGCGCCCACCTTGAGCAGCGCCCGCCCGCGCAGCCACCACCGCGCCGTCAGCACCAGAGCCACGAGCAGCGCGGCCACGAGCGCCCAGCCCCACCAGGGACTCCGGTTCAACCAAGCGAGCACCCCCGCCAACCCAGCCACCGGAACGATCGGCCACCAGCGCCGCAGCGCTCTCCCGACATTGCCCATCTCAGAACCGTACTGTCTGGAAATCGGTGAACCTCACCGTTTCCCATGACGTGCTGACCTCAGTTCGCATGACACCACGTCACTGGTTGCCTGACGCAACGAATTCAGGCGGGAGGCGCCGGGCAGGCCTTGTCGTGCGCCGGCCGGCGACCGTTGACCAGGAAGTCGGTGACCGTGTCGTTGCCGCACTTGCTCGGGGTGAAGACGTAGGCACCGTGGCCGCCCTGGTCGATGGTCACCAGGCGAGCCCGGTCGCCGAACGCCTTGCGCAGCTGGAGTGCCAGGGTGAGCGGCGTCGCGGGATCGCGGAGGTTCTGGACCATCAGGACGTTCGCCGGGCCGCGGTCGGTGATCTTGACCTGCGCCTCGATCGGGTCCGGCCAGAACGCGCACGGGCGGATGTTGGCCGCGAAAGCGCCGTACAGCGGGTACCGAATGCGGTCGATCGCCACGTTGGCCTGGTAGGTGTGCACCGAGGTCGGCCAGCGGGAGTCGCCGCAGATCACCGCGAAATAGCCGGCCTGGAAGTTGTCGGTGGCGGGCGCGGCTGCGCGTCCGGCCTTACCGGTGTTGAGGCCGGTCTCGAGGTCACGCCAGAGCCTGGGGAGCTCGAGCATCAGCGCTTCCGAGCGCAGGTACGTCGCGGTGATGACCCGGAACAGCGTGCCGTCGTACCCGTCGACCGGCTTCTGGTCCAGGCGCTTGGAGAGCTCGAAGTACTTCGCGGTCACCGCGGCCGGCGTACGGCCCAGGCCGTACTTGTCGGGGTCGGCGGACACCAGCTTCGCGAAGTCGGGGAATCGCAACTGGACACCCAGCGCCTGCTTGCGCAGCGCGTCGCTGTCGTAGCCCTTCGGGCCGAGGTTGCTGTCGAGCACGATCCGGTCGCTCCGCGCCGGGAACATCGTCGCGTAGGTGGCGCCAAGATAGGTGCCGTACGACGCGCCGTAGTACGAGATCTTCGGTACGCCGAGCGCCTCGCGGATCCGATCCATGTCGCGCGCGGTGTTCTTGGTGGTGATGTACGGCAGCAGGGATCCGGTCGCCGATGCCGCGCACTGGTCGGCGACGGTCTTCGCGAACACGGCCGACTTCTTCACGTCCGCCAGCGTCTTCGGCGCCGGCGGGTTCGAGGCGGGCCCTTGCTGCTCAGCGGTCAGATCGCAGGTCAGCGGCGTACTGTGTCCGATCCCGCGCGGGTCGAACCCGATCAGGTCGTAACTGTCCAGCACCTCCTGCGGCAACCCGCCCTTCACCAGGATGTCGGCGAAGTTCAGCCCACCGAGCCCCGGCCCACCCTGGTTGAGCAGCAGCACACCGCGGCGCTGCTCCGGCTTCGCGCTCGCCAGCTTGGAGAACGCAACCGAGATCTTCCGCCCTTCCGGGCGACGGTAGTCCAGCGGTACGTCGAGCGTCGCGCACTGAACTCCGGCGCCGGTGACATCGGCCGGGCACGGCCCCCACTTCACCGCCGCCGGCGCCGGACCCGACGCCGTCGAGACTCCCCCGACGGTCGCGACCAACGCCACGGCAATCAGGGCCGCAGGCAACGTTCTCCGCATCACAACATCTCCTCCGCTGGCTGAAGTCAGTGGCACTAAGTGCCACGCTAACATCAACTGCCAGTCCGAACCCCGATGGGAGGACCGTCGTGCAGCAGGAACAGACCCGGCTCGCCATCTCCCGGGCCGCCGCCCAGCTCTTCTGGGACCAGGGCGTCGCCGCCACCACCGGCGAGCAGATCGCAGCGCACGCGGGCGTCTCGGTCCGCACCGTCTGGCGCCACTTCCGCACCAAGGAAAGCTGCGCCGAACCCATCGTCGACCACAGCTGGTCCTGGTTCCTGGCCGCCTGGCAACGCTGGCCCCTCGACATCTCACTGGCCGACCACATCGCCCACGAGCGAGCCCAGCGCCGCCCGACCCCTCAAGAGGCCGCCGACGACAAGGCCTCGGCCCAGATGATCGTCCTCAGCCACACCGAGCCGGCCATCCGTACGGCGTTCCTGATGTCCTGCGACGAACTGGAACAAGCCCTCGCCCCCGTCGTGGCCCGCCGCCTCGGCCTCGCACCCGACCACCTGGACGTCCTCGTCCACACCTCCGCCATCACCGCGGTCGTCCGTGTCATCAGCGAACAGACCATCGTCGCCGTCATCACCCACGGCAAACGCCCACCCGAGAACAAGACCTACGCCCGCATCACCCGAGCCGTCCACGACGCCACCGGCGGCGCCATCGGAGGCCCGGTCGGGGCCTGACCACCGCCGGAAACAACTCCTCCGCGCGGCCCGTCGTACTCCGCGCGGAGTACGACGAAGTGTCTGCCGTGGCCAGACGCGTCGGCCTCGCCGGCTTGGCAGCGTTATGGGCATGACTTCTGACCTACGGGCGCCCGAACGCTCCGGCGCCGATACCAGACCCAAGAGATCACGGGCCAAGACCGTGCTGCCGTGGCTGATGCTGGCTGTGTGGGTCGGGCTGGCGGTGGGCGGCTTCTCGCTCGCCGGCAAGCTCGATTCGGTGACGCGCGATGGCCAGGCCGACTACCTGCCGGCCAGCGCGCAGTCGACCAAGGTGCTCCTGGCCGAGGCCTCGCTGCCCGGTGGTGAGAACGGCCTGCTCGTCGTCGTGTACGAACGACCAGGTGGCCTCCGACCGGGTGATCGGGAGGCCGTCGTACGCGGCCACGCCGAGCTGGCGAAGCGATTCGGCAACGACAGCGCCGCACCGCCCCAGATCGTCGACTCCGCCGACGGCACAGCCCTGATGTACGCGCTGCCGCTCGACCGAGAGGCGGTCGCCGAGGAGGCCCGCGCCACCGCCGAGGCACGTACCCTGCTCGCCGACCGGCCGAACGGTCTGCAGGCCTATGTCACCGGTCCGACCGCGCTGGGGGCCGACATGGACGAGGTCTTCGACGCCGTCGACGCCACGTTGATGCTCGCTACCGCGGTAGTGGTGGCGGTCCTGCTGATCCTGACGTACCGCAGTCCGCTGCTGTGGCTGGTCCCGCTCACGGCGGTCGGGGTCGCGGCGATCACGTCGATGGGTGTCGTCTACGCACTCACCCAGATCTTCGACCTCACCGTAACGAGCATGAGCTCGGCGCTACTGATCGTCCTGGTCTTCGGCGCGGGCACCGACTACGCCTTGCTTCTAGTGTCCCGCTACCGCGAGGAGCTGCACCACCACGAGCGGCCGATCGACGCGATGCTCGCGGCGCTGCGTGGGGCCGGCCCCGCAATCCTGGCTTCGGCGGCGACTGTGGCAGCCGGCCTGTTGTGCCTGTTGGCCGCGGATCTCAACAGCACCAGCGGTCTCGGCCCGGTGGGTGCCGCGGGCATCGGGTCCGCGCTGCTCGTGATGTTGACGCTCTTCCCGGCCCTGCTGGTGGTGCTCGGGCGCCGGGTCTTCTGGCCGTTCGTGCCACGCGTCGGGGTTGAGGCACACGCCGCTGGTTCTCGGTGGGCTCGGCTCGGCGAGCTGGTTGGTCGCCGTCGCGTCGTCGGTTGGGCGGTACCGCTGGTGATCCTGGGCGCTCTCGCGCTGGGCACGGTAGGTGCGAGCGGCTCGCTTCCGCAGCTGGACCAGTTCGCCCGCTCGACACCGGAGTCGGTGGCCGGGGCGAAGCTGATCGAGGCGCGCTACCCCGACCAGAGCGGTCAGCCGCTCACCGTGATGAGTCGGCCGGACCAGAGCCGCGAGGTCCTGGCCACCGTGAAAAGTACTCCGGGGGTTGCCGAAGCCGAGATCGACCGGACCAGTGACGCCTGGGTGGAGATCTCCGTGATGCCGGTCGACTCGCCGGACAGCGCGGGTGAGACGGCAACGATCAAGCGGCTGCGGGACAACGTGCACAAGGTCGCCGGCGACGACGTACTGGTCGGTGGGCCGAGTGCCGAAAGGCTGGACGAGGCCGAGACCAACAAGAGCGACCGCAATCTGGTGATGCCACTGATCCTGCTGGTGGTGCTGACCATCCTCGGGCTGCTGCTGCGGGCGATCGTGGCCCCGCTGGTACTGGTCGCCACTGTCGTGGTGTCGTTCTTCGGAGCCCTCGGACTGTGCAACCTGTTGTTCCAACAGGTGCTCGGTTTCGCCGGGCTGGAGTCGTCGGTGCCCCTGATCGGGTTCCTCTTCCTGGTCGCACTCGGGGTCGACTACAACATCTTCCTGATGACCCGGGTCCGTGAGGAAGCCGCCCGGCACGGCACCGTCGAGGGGACGAAGCGCGGCCTCGCGGTGACCGGTGGCGTGATCACCTCGGCCGGCGTCGTGCTCGCGGCGACGTTCGCGGTGCTCGCCTCGTTGCCGCTCGTCATGCTCGTCGAGATTGGGATACTGGTTGCCGTCGGCGTACTCATCGACACCTTGCTGGTGCGGTCCATCGTGGTTCCCGCACTGACGATGTCGCTGGGTTCGCGGATCTGGTGGCCCAGCAAGCTCTGGCGCACGGGACAGGACCCGGTCGATGACATTGTGTGAAACATGAAGGCGCTCCGTCCGTCAGCAGCTGATCGGCTGCTGACGGCGGCGGCGTTCGTGCTCGGCGTCGCCGTCGCGATCGCGCTCGAGGCGGTCGACTTCGAGGGCGAGCGCCGCGTGGATGTGTGGGCGATCGCGCTCCTGGGCGCGATGTCGGCGCCGCTGCTGGCTCGCCGGCGCCGGCCGATCCTCGTCGTCGTCGCGGTCCTCGCCGTCTCTACGCCGTACCACGTCCTCAACTATCCCCACGAGGCCACGATGCCGGCCTCACTCGTGGCGGCGTTCACGGCAGCGCGCCACAGCGCTCCACCGCGGCGGGCCGCCGCGGTCCTGCTGGCGGTGGCCGCGGTGACCGTGCCGGTCCTCGCCGACGAGGCGTCGGGCGGACCTGGCGATGCGCTGCTCGGCGTCGGCTGGCTGTTCATGGCCTTCTTCGCCGGGCTGGCGGTCCGCTTCCACGAGAACTGGAAGGCCGCCGTCACCGCGCGGGTCGAGCAGGAGCGTGCCGACGAGGTCGAGCGTCGGGTCGCCGAGGAGCGGGTCCTGATCGCTGCCGAGCTGCACGACGTACTGGCGCACGGCCTCGCGGTCGCGAACGTCCAGGCCTCCGTCGCTGCGCACCTGATCGACCAGCTGCCGGGGCGCGGGGACGCGTCGCTGCAAGAGCTGTCCAGCACGCTGCACAACCTGTCGGACACCAGCCGGGCCACACTCCACGAGCTGCGGGCCGTTCTGGACGTGCTGCATGGTGGCGAGGCGGAGCCAACCGAGCCGGCGCCCCACCTCGGCGAGCTGCAGCGTCTGGTGGACATGGCCGAAGCGGCTGATGTCCGGGTCGCCGTGGAAGCCGACGGGCTCCCGGACGAGCTACCGTCGACGGTGTCCGTCGTGGCCTACCGGATCATCCAGGAGTCGCTCACCAATGTCGTCCGACACTCGACGGCCAAGCACGCGACCGTCCGACTCGACCAGAACGGCCACCGGCTGCGGATCGCGGTCATCGACCACGGACCCGCGCGACCGAGCTCAACCGCGACACCGGCCGGTTTCGGGATCGCCGGGATGACCGGGCGAGCACAGGCCGTCGGCGGCGAACTGTCCGCCGGCCCGGACGAGTCCGGAGGATTCGAGGTACTGGCCACCCTGCCGCTGCCGGAGCTCTGGCGGGTGCCGTCATGATCCGGGTCCTGCTCGCCGACGACCAGACCCTGGTACGCGGCGCGTTCGCGCTCCTGGTCAACTCCGCCGACGACATGGAGGTCGTCGGAGAAGCCGGCACCGGCGACGAGGCAGTGACACTGACCCGGGACCTGCACCCCGACGTCGTCCTGATGGACATCAGGATGCCGAACACCGACGGCATCGAGGCGACCCGGCAGATCACCGCCGCCAACGGATCGAGCAAGGTGCTGATCCTGACCACCTTCGAAACCGACACCAACGTACTGCGCGGCCTCCGCGCCGGCGCGTGCGGATTCCTCCCCAAGGACACCCGCCCCGACGCCCTACTGGACGCCATCCGCACCGTCGCAACAGGCGAAGCACTACTGTCCCCCGGCGCCACCAGAGCAGTCATCACCCGCGCACTAAGCCGCCCGGACGCCCCCACACCTGAGCGCCTGGCCACCCTGACAGCCCGCGAACACGAGGTCCTCCGCCTGGTAGCCGCAGGCCGAAGCAACCAGGAAATCGCGGACGAGCTGTTCGTCAGCCCCCTGACCGCCAAGACCCACGTGGCCCGCATCCTGGCGAAGATGGGCGCTCGCGACCGGGTCCACCTCGTGATCGCCGCGTACGAAGCCGGGCTCTCGTAGATCGCCGATACCCAACTGAAAGAGCCGACGAGGGGACTCGAACCCCTAACCACCGCTTTCTCGGGCCAGGCTTGTCAGCGTTGGGCGATGAACCTCATTACTGCACATGACCAGCGCGTATGCACGTCGAGGCATGTGATTGGTTGTCGAGAATCGCTGCTGTTGGTCGCTGAATGCGGTGAGTTAACCGGTGAGTGCGGCAGGCCCCGCGAGAGAGTTCCGCTGTACGGGTCCGCCCAACGCCTTCGTCAGCCGGCAGTGGAGCGCTGCGTCGACCTGAGTGGCAGAGATCTCAACCTCACGTGCAGGGCACAGCCGCAGAGCTCACGCTCGCGGATCGATACGCAACATCGCCATCCTGTTCCGCTGACAAGCGACAGAGCACCTGCCGCCGCAATTGAGGGGTGGCACAGCTTGTCGATCACGGCGCGCCGGCACTCACCAACCAGACGAGTACCGAAATCCACCGCTGCGGATGAGTCGATTGCGCATAGCAGCCGATGTCCTACTCCCAGAAGGCAGTGCTGAATCTGTCCCATGCGCCGTCTGGGTTCACGTCCCACTCAACACACGCAGCGGCAAGTGCGATGCGAGTGCGAAAGCGATCGCTGTCCTGGCCATCCAGACCATCCAGCATCGCGGACGCCAAGGACTGCGCGACTGGGGCGCCGGTTGTCGCGGCCTCCGCCTCGGCTAGTACCGTCTCGGCCTCGTCCCTGACCGTCGCCACAACTTCGATCAACAGTTGATCGGCGGTGTCGGCTGCCAACTCCTCGAGCTCACTCCTGGCGTTGCTCGCACGCGAAAGCGCCCCTTCTAGGGCATCGAGTTCTTCGACGTGGAGTTCCTGATCCCTCACGATCGACATAATCGACGAAGCTTCGGTGAGGCCTTCGAGTACCCGCCGAACGAGATCACCGAGGCACTCGTCTAGTGCTGACACCTGCCAGCCGCTCAGATCCTCGCCAGCCGGCAGGATGTGCCCAGTCAACTTCACCAGGCGGGAGCGGACGACCCGATCGCCTTGCAGCGGCGCCATCCAGAAGCTGGCGCGGTCCGCAAGGACTTGACGACAACGCGCTGCCAGATCCTCAAGGCTCTGCATCCAGACAACCATGTTCGGGACTTCCACCACGACGAGCACCTCGTCTGCCGGCCACTGGAATCCCTCGGATGCTCCCGGACGCAAGTAGACAGTCCCACCGAAGCCGGTCTCGGCCAGGTTCTTCTCGACCTCGGCCGCAGTTGCTCGCATGCGGGCATTGGCGCGCCGCCGTGCGACGCGAGCGGCGGGTGCCAAGCCGCGCTTCCCGGCTTCCTGTAGAGCCTTCGGTGCTGTCCTACTTCCTGTTTCCGCGGCGACCGCATAAAGCGCCACGAGTACGCCGCGGAGACTTCTGAGGGACTCGAGAGGTGGATCACCGAGCAGCCGCCAATAGTCGGCTTCCGACACCCTGTCCACCTGCTCGATCAGTTTCGCGACGCGGGGCGTGACGTGCTCGCCCTTCATCAAGGCGGGGTAGAGGTTACTGGCAACCATCGTCCCCAGATAGCTCACCGGGTCGCTCGACTCCCCTTGGTCCGCGTCCTCGATCCGGTCAATGACCACGGGCCTAGGCTGGAGCTCGTCGACCCTCGTCTGCAAGGCGATAGCCGCGTTGTGCAGCTGACTCGTCGCTCGCTGACCGCGTACCCAGACGTCGCTTAGGCGCCTAACAAAGGCCTCCGTATCGATGACAATCCCGCGCGCGTCGACAAGGTACTCCGTGTCAGAGACAGCGGAGAGAGCCGCGATGGCCGCCCGGCCGCGTGCACGATTCCAAGCGACCTCGGCGCTCTGCATGTTCCCACGTGGAATTGCCTTATCGGCCAGTACAAAGCCGCCGAAACCGGCTAACGTCCCGCGCGCATCGACTGCCCGGCAGATCGCAACCTCCGCCTGCGGTACGAGTGCGAGCAAGCTCCGAGCCAACTCAACAACCGCTTCGTGTGCATCGGGTTGAACTGACTCGGCAACGGCTGCGTAATCTGCGAAGACGGCCAGCTCACCATCTGCGGATTCCCCAACGCGAGCGTTACGCACCCATGGCCGTTCATGGCCCACCTTCTGCACCAGCACTCCCGCACCACCCAGAGCGTCGACGATCTTGATCGCGAGCCCCCGATCGACCAGCAAGGTCGCCTCGAGCAATGACTCAACGTCGGACAGCGGTGCCAAACCTATGACGGCCGCAACCGCGCTCGCGTCGACATCGAAGGCGACGCCGGCAGCTGCCTTTAGCAGGCTGGTCAAGTCAGCGATGTCCGTACGTGCGAGGACTTCAGGCAACTCAACCGCCACTTGGTCGAGCAGTACGCCACGGTGATCTACGTTCTCCAGCGCTCGGACGCGACCGACCACTCGTCGAATCGGCTCAGGAAACGACGTTGCGTCGCCTTCATGGAAGGCGAGGAACGTCACCACCGTGGCGTTGGTCGGCGCAACGCCTTCCTCGGCAAAGATCGTCCGCCACTGCATCCCAGTGCGCCGAAAGCCGACCAGGCGCAATGCGTTGAGGGACGCCGCCAGCACACCCGCATCCGGATCCCGTTGAATCCGGGCAGCGACCGCACCGATCACGGCATCGTCTGCCACGGCGTGCTCCAGGAGAACACGTGACATGAACCGCTGAAGGTCGCGGGCGTCGAGCAAGGTCACAAGCCTGCGCACGGTCTCAGCGAAAATCGGCGGCGGGACTGTGTGAATCGCACTGCTGATGTGGCGTGACCGGAGCTCGTGGAGGCCCGAGAGCACGCCGTCATGTTGACTGATGAGATGCTCGTCGACCAATCGGGCGAGTGCCCGCTTGACCGCTGCATCGCCAGCATTTAGGTCTTCACGCATGGTTGGCAGCCGAAGATCGGCGCCGTACGCGTCGGCTGTCGCGATGAGGGACAGCACCTGTATCTCCAGGTCCCGTTCCTCGCGGACTCGTCGCGCTACTTGTCCAGTGACTGTCTCGGCGAGTCGCGTGCCCTCTGTCAGGAGATGGCCGAACTCGAGCAAGAGGCCTTCGCTTTTCTCGAACGGCTCGCGCCAATCGGTCCACTTGCTCTCACCACGCTCGCGAAGTTCAGACCAGAGGCGCTCTGCCAGCACTTCGTCGAGTACGGGTCGCACCTGCGCCGCGGCGGTCGAGGTGCGGATGAGGTAGAGATCCTCCTCCCGACAGCCACCAAGGATCACCGCCTCCGGATAGTTCCGCAGCTCGTCCACCAGTGCATCGAAACCGGACCGGTCCTCGCGGCCGAGGTCATCGACCACCAATCCGATCGGAGAGCCTGCCGGCCGAAACGACTTCACCAATCTGACGATCGGTACGACGTCAGCACCACTCAGCCGACGTACGCGGTACCACAGTCGCCGATGTCTGCCCGCGTAGGCCGTAAGCCACAGCAGGGCGGACTTGCCAGCACCCGATGGCCCGACTGCTAGCACGACCAAACGACTGGCCAGCGCATTCTCGACTTCAGCCACTAACTCAGCGCGCTCGATCGGGAGGCCTGCCACAACATGTCCCGGAACTACGTCGACACCCGTGTAGAAGGCCGGGTCGTCGAGCGACGTACGGAAATCGACGAGTTCGACCGCGCCACTGTGGACCGCCTCGGCGAGCAGCGACGGGTCGATCGACTCAGCCACATCATCGAACAGCCGCACTACGTCGGATACGGTCATCCCCGCCGGATTCGCCGCGCCGCGCGCAGGCTCGCCGTTCTCATCCGCGAGCCGCGCCATTTCGCCACGGAGAATCTCGTACCGCGGCAGGCAGGCGGCCGCAGGCGCGCCGACCACCTCAGATATCGCCTGCACCCCAGTCGCGGGCGTGGCCGGCATCACGATGACATGTGCTCGCCCCAGAAAGTCCTCCGGGTCTACTAGATCTCGCACTGCTGCGGCGACAGCCTTCTTCAGGGCAGCCTCAGCCACGTTGGCGAGCGTTTGATCGAAGCCTGTCTCTACACCGGCCAGGTGACGCTCGAGCACGAGTCCGACGTGGCACGTCGGGTCATGCCTCACACGCTCCGCGAGATGCTTCCACGCCTTGACGAGCTCCGCCTGACTGAAGTCACCGCGATGCGCCCGCCGAGCCTTCGCCTGCAGATGAAACCACTGATGTTCTTGCTCGAGCGAGACGTCCTCCAGCCCTTCGGGGATCACCCTCGCAACTTCAATGTCACCGCGCCAGGCCCGGACAGCGATCTCGGTCGCCACCGCATCCTGGTAGTGAAATCCCCGCCCGGCGTGCGAACCCGACCGGCTACTGCCCCACAGATCCTTCACTGGCTAAGGGTAGCTAGGCGGGCCGATATCGGCGTCCTGGTGACGCAGCCGGCGCGGTCGCCGCTCAGACCTCGGTTACGAACCGCGCTTCGTGTACTCGGCTTTGACGGAGTCGTAGTACTTGTCGTCGTACGACGACAGGTGGGTGATGGCGTCTCCGGACCAGACGTAGCTCGAGCCGTTGCTGTGCTTCCAGGCGTACTTCGGATTGTCACGAAGATTCTCTTTCCAGCAGATCGCCGTGTAGTCGTAGGTCGTCAGCTTCCGCCCCTTGCGCTTCTTGTTCACCTTCGCCAGCAGCTCCTTGCTGCTGTACGGGTGGGTTTGGTTCGGATCCATCTTCTTGAGCACGATCTGGCCTTTGGCGGTGGACGAGACGGCGACAGCGAGATCGGCGCTGGTCATCTTCTTGACCGACTGCAGATTGATGTCGTAGACGGTCGCGACTCGGGCGGTGTCGCTGCCAGCTGCGGCTGCCTCGTCCATCAGGCGGCGCAACTCGTCGAGGAAGTCCTGCACTTCGGCGACGGCCGATGCGCTCTTCTCGGCCTTCATGAACTGCACGGCTTCGCCAGGAGCCGAGGCGCCGAGCGGCAGCAGTTGCCAGGTGATGGAGTCCGCCAGGTCCTTCTTAAACTTCGCGGCCATCAAGTCGCGGAAGTTCAGCACATTCTGCTGAAGGAAGGGATAGATCACCACCCCGAGGCCCGGAGCGTTGTAGAGGTGGATCGCGCGGTCGCGGTACTCCGCCAGCGACTTCACGTTCGCGATGATCGCCGCTCCGTCCGTCTCGGGTGGCCAAAGCTTCCGTACGTCCACCTTGCCCAGCGCGTCATCGAGCGTGATCGATCGGTATCGCTGGCTTCTTTGCTTGGGATAGAAGATGTTCTGGCGATCCTTGATCAGCGTGGCCTTGAGCGCCAGTTCCCAGGCGTTCACGATGGTGATCACCGTGATCTCTTCGCGGTAGGTCATGCCTGGCTTGTTGTAGACCTCGATCGCCGACAACATCGCCGACATCGAGTTCTCAACGAGTCGGCGACTCGATACGTACGGCGCTCCCACGGGTCACACCACCTTGAAGGCGAGCGTCGTAGTGCCCTTGAGCCCGCCGTCGGTCAGCGCGCTGACCGTCAGGCTGTAGTCCCCCGGTGTCTTCAGCGAGTCTGTGCCGAAGTTGAACATCGTGAACCCGCCTCCTCGGCAGGCGCCCGTGCGGCTGGTGCGGATCTCGGTGCTCCCTCGTTTGAGAACCCAGGTCGTGTAGCAACCGCGGTCGAGCAAGTGACCGGTCTCGTCGTAGACGTCGGCATTGGCGCCAGGCGCGGAGCCGGAGCGGTACTCGTTCGGGCCGATCCTGCCGCCACGGCCCATCACGATCGTGATCGCCAGTTCCCCCGGCGGAGCGGGAGTATCAGTCGTTCCAGGCCCTCCGCCCGTCGGTGTCGCGGTCACGGTTGTCGTCATGGTTGCGGTAGACGTGACGGTTTGTGTCGTCGAAACCGTTGCCTTCGCCGGTGCCGGATTGATGGTCTCCGGCAGCGCGCCAGCTTGTCCGAGCACGATGGTCAACACCGACCCGATGACCGCCGTGACCGCCGGAATGCCGGCGATCAGAGCTGGATGCCGATGCCATGGCTCTCGCTTTTCGGCAGCGTTGTCTGTCTTGGTTCCAGACATCTGTGTGGTCCCCCCACGTGATGTGCCAACGGCTCACGCCGTCCTCTCGAACAGCCAAGAATGGAGTACCGGGGGAGCTGCGTCCATAGCAGAGAGTGACATCCGTTCGGCAGACCGCCGGAGGGCCGACATACCTCCCCCACGTCGACGGGCCCAACAGCGCCTAGTCGCTCCCGCGATCGGGGCAGTGACTCATGGGTTCGTTCGACACGGACACAGTCTGAGGCATCATTTGCAGCCTGCCGGTCTGGTTCCAGCTGCCCCGGTCGTACCGTCGGCTAGGACAGCTACGGTCACGACTCGTGGACGCCCTGAGCGAGTCAGCCCATCGTCGGGGGCGATGCCCTGCTGGCCACTCCGGGCGCGGAGGTTCTCGCAGGAAACATGGCGGCCCGGGTGCTATCTGTAGGTTTAACCTGCATCTTCGTACCGAGCCAGTTCCCGGCCGGTACAGGTTTGCGCGTCCAGTCAGTTGCCTTCCGCAAATCTTCGGACCGCGACCAAGAACCCTGGGTGATCACTGTGGCAGCTTGCGAGTGTCGATGAGCTGTTGGGCGACGTCGCGCAGCTTGGTGTTCGTGTCCTGGGAGTACCGCTTCAAGATCGCGAATGCGCGATCGCCGTCCAGGTCGAACCGTTCCATCAAGATGCCCATCGCCTGCCCGACCAGCTTGCGTGCGTCGACCGCCGCTGCCATCGACTCCTCGTGTCGCGCTGCGGCCACGGCGACTGACGCGTGCCGGGCCAGGATCTGCGCGATCGCTTCCTCGTCAGGGCCGAACGCGTCGTGGTCCTTGCTGTACAACCCGAGCACGCCGACGGACCCATGCCCGGTGGTCAGCGGTACGTCCAGCACACTCCGTACGCCGAGATCCCGGACTCGCGCCGCCCACTCACGTCACCGCTGATCCGTCGCGGTATCGCGGATCAGCACAATGGAGTGATCACGCAACGAGTCCACCAGCGGACCGCACCCACCGCCCACCTGGAACTCGTAAATCTCTGCCACCACGGGATGGGTCACCGCAGGGATCTTGAGCCGCCGGCCCCGCACCACCAAGGCAACGCCGGCGTACGAGCAGTTCAGCGCTTGAAGGGCGAACTCGACGACCGCCTGAACCGTCTCCTCCAACCCACCGGAGTCGTGCAGCTCGACCGCGAGCCGGGCGAACCGCGCCGCGGTCTCGTGACCAGCAGCTTGCACAACCAACGGCCGGGGCGCCACCACCCCGGTCTCTCCAACGCGGTCCATGTCGCCAATCTTACGGTTCTTAGGGCCCCGTCGGCACGTTAAGAACCATAATCGACGCCAGCAGATGTCATCGGATAGATGACGAATGTCTTGTCATCCATCCGATGACATGTTAGAAAAGTTGTGCGTGTTGACGCCCGATGATGACGACTCTCAGGAGGTGGAACCATGTTGATGCGCACTGACCCGTTCCGTGAGTTCGATCGGCTGGCGCAGCTGGTGACCGGCGGTTCGACGGCGGGGACCTGGTCGAAGCCGAGCCCGATGCCGATGGACGCGTACCGGTCGGGTGACGAGTACGTGGTCGTGTTCGATCTGCCCGGGGTGGCGGCCGACGCGATCGATCTCGACGTCGAGCGGAACGTGTTGACGGTGAAGGCCGAACGGCGGCCGGCGCCGGTCGGCGACGGGGTGGAGATGCAGGTCGCCGAACGCCCGCTCGGGGTGTTCTCGCGGCAGCTGTTCCTCGGCGACATGCTCGATGCGGAACGGATCGAAGCGGCGTACGACAACGGCGTACTGACACTGAGGATCCCGGTGGCCGCGCAGGCCAAGCCCCGCAAGATCTCGATCAACGCGACCGGGGCCGAAGCCAAGCAGCTCGACGGCTGATCGCCCGCATGCTTGCCTGCGGCCACCACCGATGTGAGGTGCCATGACATCGACCGACCCCCAGCGCCAGGCCGAGGAGGCCGCGGCGGCGCTTGCCTTTGTCAGCGACGTACTGGCCAAGCTGGATGAGCCGGGGTCGGCCGGGGTGCTGGAAGCGTTGACGCGGTTGCGGAGTCTGCGGGATCGGCTGAACCAGTGGGAGCCCCAGCTGATCGACAACGCGCGAGCGGACGGGATCAGCTGGGTGCAACTGGCACCCGCACTCGGGGTGGCCAGCAGGCAGGCCGCCGAACGCAGGTACCTGCGGATCAAGCCCAACACCGCCGACGCCTCGATCAACGGTGAACAGCGCGTGGAGGCGACGAGGGCCCAGCGGGCCGGCGATCGCGCTGTCGAGTCGTGGGCCAAGGACCACGCCGCCGACCTCCGCCTCCTGGCGGGGCAGGTGGTCGCCGAGGCCGACCAGGCGACGGCCGAGCGGGTCCACGACGCCCTGGGCAGCAACGACTCCGCAGCGCTGCTCGAGCCACTCGCCGACGCGGGATCGCAACTCACCCACGGCCATCCCGGTCTGGCCGAACGGATCCTCGCGATCGGCGAACAGACGGACGCCGTACGACGAGCCAGCAGTACGTCACGAACCCGAGAAACCCAGGAGGGAACGCAATGAAGCTGTTGTTCGAACTCCGCCCGGTCGACCACCTCGACGCCAGCGTCGACTACTACCGCAGCATCGGCCTGGAGGCAGTCGCCTGGCCCGACGACGACACCGCACTGCTGGCCCCATCGGGCGGTGCGGCCACCATCGCGCTGGTCCGGGATCCGGCCGAAGGAGCACTCGGGTCCGGAGGCGTGTACGACGTCGGCGACGTCGACGCCTTCTTCGAGGCCCACCCCGACCTGGACTGGCTCGTCGCACCAGCCCCCAGCCCACTGGGCCGCTACGCGGTCTTCGCCGACCGCACCGGCGCCTGCATCCGGCTCCTCGACCCCGCGCCCCACCTCACCGGTTCGGCCGGTCCACCGTCCAGCCTGTACGCCGTCGCCAGCTGACCCCCACTGGCAGCCGCACTTCGGAAGGCCCCGCGGCGATCGCCGTCACCCGGAACCCATCGCGCCTCGAGTTCAGCGAGGCGCATGACTTCAATGCAGCGATCGTGAAATCTGCTCAGCCTCCAGGCGTTGCACACCGCCGCATCCCCGCGCGGCGCTTGTGTCTCACATCCTTTGACCGTGAGTCCAGCGACCGGCACAATCTCCCTCCCCCGGTTACCAACCGGGTAGGAACAGGCAGAAGATGTGGCCGGCCGGGTCTGCCAGGATCCGGACGCCTTCCTTTTGCGGCTGCCAGTCCATCAGCGTCGCGCCAGCATCGATCGCCTGCTGTTGGGCGGCCTCGAGGTCGGAGACTTCGAAGTCCAGGTGGAGCTGCATCTGCTGCGCTCCTGCCTCGCCGGGCCAAACGGGCGGACGATGGTGCGGATCGCGCTGGACGGACAACTTGCTGGAGCCATCCGGGCCACGCAGCGAGACCCAGTTGTCCGAGCTTTCGACGATGTCCCACCCCAGCAGACGAC
The DNA here is from genome assembly GCA_049998015.1 of Kribbella sp. cmx-5-2. Taxonomy (GTDB): domain Bacteria; phylum Actinomycetota; class Actinomycetes; order Propionibacteriales; family Kribbellaceae; genus Kribbella. The sequence continues at coordinate 984,370 of JAEBEC010000002.1, read as the reverse complement.
AGTAGAACTTGCCCAGCGCTTTCGGATCGGGCGCGTCCAGTACGACGCCCGCCAGCGGAATCATTTTGTCGGCCACGAATACTCCCGTCGATCGTCCCAGCTTCCGATTCCCTCCACAGCCCCGGCGCATGCATGGACCTGACGAAAAAGCATGCAGCAGACCTCTCGGGGTACTGGTCTGCTCTGAGGGAGGGGCAAGCGATGGACGAGCGTGACGTGGAGACCTACTGGGACCGGACTTGGAAGACCAGGCGCGTCGGCTGCGACGAGCCGTTCTCCAGCGGTGGCCCGCGCATGCGACAGGTCTCGATCGGCGCGGAAGTCGCGCGCTGGGCCGGTGTACGTCACCTCATTCGCAACGCCGACGGGAGTCTGGAAGAGATCAACGTATATCGCTCAGGCCCGTACCCTTCGCGCTCTCCGGCCAAGACGATCCGGCCCGAAGCCAACTCCTGAACGATGCCGGGCGATCGGCAATGCTTCTATTCGGGACGATGGAGCGGTGTGGTGGCAGGGCCGTCGAGTACGGCGCCGTCCGGGGTGAAGCGGGAACCGTGGCAGGAGCAGTCCCAGGTGGTTTCGGCGCGGTTCCAGATCAACGCGCAGCCCAGGTGGGTGCAGACCGGCTTCACCAGGTGCAGCTCACCGGACGAATCGCGGTAGGCGCCGACCGTCGCGCCGTCATGGTCGAGCAGCCCGCCGTCGCCGGGCTCGAGATGATCGGCGCCGCCGGTGAGGCGCTTGACGTGACCGGTCGCGAAGTCCTCGCCGACGGCAAGGTTGCCTTTGATCAGGGCAGCGACCGCAGCAGGTCCGCCGATTCTGGTCGAGTTGTAGAGATCGACGTACGGGTTGGCGTGGCCCGCGATCTGATCGGAGAGGATCTCGGCGGCGATCGTTCCCTGGGTGAGTCCCCACTTGTTCATGCCGGTCGCGACTAGAACCCGGTCGCTGCCGGGGACACTTCCGACGTACGGCAGCAGATCGGGCGTGCTGTAGTCGTGGGCCGACCAGGAGTACTCCGCTGTGATCGCGCCGGTGTCCCAGGTCGAGCGGACCCAGTTCAGCAGGGCCTCTTCGTTCGCGCCGGTGTCAGCGTGCGCGTTGCTGTCGGCATCGGTCGGGCGCGTGGTGGCGGGGCCAGAGCCGACCACGATCAACCCGTTCGGTCCCCCACCAGGCCAAGGCCGGGTCGAACGGACCGGATCGTCGACAGTGATCGCCATCCCGGCCGGTCCCTGGACGGGCAGCCGTACGGCGATGCCCGACGATCGGCGCGGTCGCACCCGCGCGAAGAACCCGCCCGTGACGCCGAGCGGCGAAAGCGTCGCCATCACCGCATGACCGGCGCTGACGGTCGCGCCCGCTTCGGTGCTGACCACCACGCCGTCGGTCCTCGAATCGACGTCGACCACGCGAGACCGGTCGTAGATCCGGCCGCCGCGCTCCCCGAACGCCGCAGCCAGACCCGCCAGGTACTTCGCCGGATGGAGATGAAGCTGCTCGCCGAATCGCACGGCCGCCGCCGCACCCGGAACACCGACCTCGTTCGGTCCGGCCAACGTGGCCGACAGACCGAGATCAGCAGCCGTCGCGACCTCTTTCTTCAGCGACTCGAGCCGACCGGGGTCGGTGCTGTAGGCGTACGACGGCGCCGTGGTCAGCTCGCAGTCGATCGCCAGCGCTTCCACCAGGCTGACGATCTGCATCATCGCTGCTTCGTTCGCGGCGCCGTACAGAGCGGCCTTGTCCCGTCCGTGCTTGCTGACCAGCTCGGTGTAGATCGCCCCGTGCTGGGACGTCACCTTGCCGGTCGTGTGCCCGCTCGTCCGGGCGCCGACGCCGTGCGCTTCGAGCACGATCACGTCGGCGCCGTCATCGGCCAGCATCAGCGCAGTCGACAGTCCGACCACGCCGGCACCGATCACCACGACATCAGCCGCCAGATCGCCGCTCACCGGTCCGAAGCGCGGCATGGCAGCTGTAGCGAGCCAGACACTGCGAGTTGTGTCGTCCATGCCTGCCAGTACCCAAGCCGAACCAGCGGTTCACCGGGCCGCGATCAGCGCCTGCGGTGCCGCCTGTTTGATCCGGGTCAGGAGCCAGGTCAGCTGCTGGGTCGTCTCCTGCACGCAGGCTTCGACGACGTCCAGCAGTTCCTGGTCCCGAAGGCCATGGGCAGCCTGCTCGACAACGGTCCAGGTGATGTCGACGAACGACGCCAGCGCGTACAGATCCTGCAGATCGCGCAGCAGTCCGACGCCACCTTCCCGAGTCCCACTGAACTCGGCTGCCTCCAACTGCTCCGGCTCGGCGTCCTCCTGCTCGCCGTACCGCCGTACGACGGACTGCAGCGCCTCGGTGTGACTCGTTGCCTGATCGCCCAATACCGTGCACAAGTGCTCGACGTCGGGCTCGTCCTTGTGGTGATGGGCAACCATCCGGAACGCGTCGCCCAGCGCCTGCTCCGAGTCGCGCAGCAGGCCGAGATAGCTCGCGAGATGCATCAGTTCTCCTTACTCACCCGGACCGCCGAGACCTTGAAGATCGGTTGCTTCGACACCGGGTCCCACTCGGTCAGCGTGAACTCGTTGGCCGCTGTCGGCTCGACAGTGCTGCCGTAGTGGAACGGCACGAAGACCACCCCGTCGCGTCCCCCGCCGATCCGCGCCGGGCCGACCATCGAGCCGCGCGCCGACTCGACCCGCACTGTGTCGCCCTCGGCAACACCGAGTTCGTTGGCGTCCTTCTTCGACAGCTCCACCCACACCGACGGCGCCGCGTCCCGCAGCCGCCGCGAGCGACCCGTCTTCGTCCGGGTGTGGAACTGGTACGTCGACCGTCCGGTCGTCGCGATCAGCGGGTACGCCGAGGAGATCCACTCCGGCGGCTCCGTGAACTCCGCCGCCTTCAGGAACGCCCGGCCAGCAGGCGCGGCGGCCTTGTACTTCTCCGGCGTCGTACTCCCACCCGTCAGCAGGTCGTGCCCGTAGTCCTCACACGTCTCGGGATCGGTCGGGAAGCGCGAATCCTCGTACAGTCGATCAGTCCCGTCCGGTACGTCGTCGGTGCACGGCCACGGGATCCCGCTCGCACCGCGCAGCCGCTCGTAGGTCAGCCCCGAGTAGTCGCACGGCCGGCCGCGGCTGCACTCCTTCCACGCGTCGAACGCCTCCTCCGGACTCGACCACGCGATCAAGGGCTCGCCGTCCTGGTCGCGGAAGTCCATCCGCCGGGCGTAGTCGAGGAAGATGTCCAGGTCGCTGCGCGCCTCCCCCGGCGGATCGACGGCCTGCTCCGACAAATGGACGGTCCGGCTCGCGTTCGTGAACGTCCCCTGCTTCTCGCCCCACATCGCCGCCGGCAGCACCACGTCGGCGTACTGGGCGGTCTCGGTCAGGAAGCCGTCCTGGACCACGAGGAACAGGTTGTCCTGGGCAAGGATCTTCCGGATCCGTGGCAGCTCCGGCAGCGACACCGCCGGGTTCGTGGCCGAGATCCAGAGGAAGTCGATCGATCCCTGCTCGACGTACCGCCACAACTGCATCGCGTGCGTCGGCGGTGCCCAGTGCGGGATCACCAGCCGGTCGACGTTCCACAGCCGCGCGAGTTCGTCGATGTGGTCCGGGTTCGCCCAGTTGCGGAAGCCCGGGAGATCGCCGTCGGCGCCACACTCCCGCGTGTTCTCGGCGGTCGGCTGCCCGTTCATCTGCAGGATTCCGCTGCCAGGTTTGCCGATCAGGCCGCGCAGCAGGTGCAGATTGTTCACCTGGCACGACGACGAGGTCGCCTGGTGGGACTGGTAGAAGCCCTGCAGCACTGTCGACAGCACCCGTTCGGACGTCCCGAAGATCTCCGCCGCCCGCCGGACGTCATCAGCCGGTACGCCGCACAGCTCGGCGACGCGCTCCGGCGGGTACGACGAAACCGTCGCCGCGAGCTCGTCGTACCCGATCGTGTGCTGCTCGACGTACTCGCGATCGATCCAGCCGTGCTCGATCACCTCGTGCAGCAGGCCGTTCATCAGCGCCTGGTTGGTGCCGGGCAACGGCGCGAGATGGACGCCACCGGTCCGCACCGCAATCTCGGCCACCGGCGTCGCGCGCGGGTCGACAGCGACAACGACCGGCGGATCCGAACCCTCGACCCGATCGAGAACGCGCGACCACAACACCGTCTGCGTCGCCGCCATGTTGTGCCCGAACAGGAACACCGCATCGCACGACTCGATGTCGTTATAGCTACCCGGCTGCCCGTCCGACCCGAACGTCTCCTTGAGCGCCGCGGCGGCCGTCGCCGTACAGAGCCTCGTATTGCCGTCCATGTGCGGCGTCCCGAGCCCGGCCTTCCCGATCACGGCCAGCGTGTAGTACTCCTCCAGGAACAGCTGCCCCGACGTGTAGAAGCCGTGCGCCAACGGCTGCCGCTTCTTCGACTCGGCAACGATCCGCGTCATCGCGTCGGCCCAGCTCGACTCGACCAGCCTGTCACCTTCCCGAACCAGCGGTGTCGTCAGCCGGTCCTGGTCGTCGCTCCACTCCACCGAGCCGTACAACCCCTTCGGCCCCAGCCGGCCGTGGTTGACCCGATCCCCGGCCCGCCCGCGAACCCCGACCATCCGGCCGTCCTTCACCGCAATGTCGCACGCACACCCGTTGCTGCACAGCACACACGCCGACTGCACCCAGCGATCAACGTCGCCCTCCGCGACCCCGTCCCTCAAATGCTGATCTACCCGAGCAGGCCACGCGGTGTCACGCGCGTGCGGCGTACGACGTCCCCAGACCTCCGCCACCCGATCCTCACTCATGTCGGCGCCGGTACCCCACCCCCTCGACGCCACACCGCTCCAGAACCGCCTCCGCAGAGCCTCTCAATCAACCCGCGGATGCGATCGGGTACCGGCTCGGCACTTAGATCTCTGGAGGTGTGTCATGTCGACCAACCCCATCCCACCGGTACCGCCCGTCCTCCCCGATACCGAGCCCGAGAACCCGGACCTCGAGCCCGGCGACGCGCCAGACCGTGAGCCAGAGTGGAATCCGGACGAAGACCCCGACGAGCAACTGCCTCGCGACTGACGGCTACTGCCACGTGGTCACGATCGCCACCGCCTCTTGACGACGCCCAGGGCACGCTTCAGCAAAGATCGGAGTTTGTCAGCGATGCCGCCCGCGGCATCACGCGGTCGACTGACGACGTGGACGTGATGCCGAACCCTCACCGGGCGCGGCTCGTCCCGCTGGGATCGCCGTTGACCTGGCCGCGGAGCCGGGCGATGGCGTGCAGTTCCGAGCTTAGCGTACGCCGTGTCGCGCCGTCGCCTGACCTTGCGCGGCGCCGGGCTCTGGTCGGCGATCAAGCCGTAGTGATGACCCAGCCGCGCCAACTCAGCCTCGGACAGTGCACCGTCGATCTCGATCCGGGGCGCCTTCTTGACAATGCTCTTGTGAACCTTCAGGTGGACGCCGTCCGCGGCCACCTCCGCGCCGGCCAGCGGCACGAGGGCCTGCTTCGCCCCCGCGATCCCGCGGATCACGGTCGCCCACGCGATCTCGCCGGACGTCGCGCAACTGTGTAGAGTGACGATCGGCCCGACCCGCGCTCCACGGAGGTCGTACGCCGTGAGCCCCAGCATTGTTCGATCGTCATGGCCATCGCCCCGTTCTCTCCGGACCGTCAGCTGCCGGTACCCTCCGTTACTGCAGACAAACCGAGCGTGGTCACGCCGTTACGCCGCCCAGCCCGGGACACCCCCAACGGACCTTCGTTTGTCCGCCGGGGCCTGGGGCACCGGGCGACCATGACATCCACCGCTGCAGACGACGCGTTGGGCCGGCCCGGATCTCTGCAGGACAGCGGCACGACCGAGAGCCGCCCGTTGGCTCTGGTGACCGGCGCATCGAGCGGGATCGGCCTCGAGCTCGCCCGGCAGTTCGCCACCCACGGGTACGACCTGATCATCGCCGCCGAGGACGACGCGATCGAGACAGTCGCGCCCGCCCTCCGAACGGCGGGCGGCGCGTCGGTGCGGGTCGAAGCGGCTCAACTCGACCTCACCACCTCGGACGGCGTCCAGCGCCTTCAGACCATGGTCGGTGATCGGCATCTCGCGGCCGCCGCACTCAACGCCGGCGCCGGGCTCGGCGGCGCGTTCCTCGACAACGACCTCGCCGACGAACTCAGGATCATCGATCTGAACGTCAAGTCGACCGTGGTGCTGGCCAAGGCCGTGCTCACCGGCATGGTCGAGCGCAACGAGGGCCGGGTGCTGGTGACCTCGTCGATCGCGTCGACGATGCCCGGCTCGTACCAGGCGGTCTACAACGCCACCAAGTCGTTCCTGCAGTCGTTCACCGAAGCGCTGCAGGACGAACTGAGAGATTCCGCGGTGACCATCACGGCGCTGATGCCCGGCCCCACCGAGACGAACTTCTTCCACCGCGCCGGCATGGACGACACCCCCGTCGGACAGTCCGACAAGGACGACCCGGCTGAGGTCGCCAAGCAGGGCTTCGAGGCGATGCTCGCCGGCAAGAACCGGGTCGTCGCGGAATCGCTGCTGACCAAGGCGCAGGAGCTCGCGAACAAGGTCCTTCCCGACCAGCTCAAGGCAGCGGTGCACCGCAAGATGGCCGAGCCGAACAGCGACCGGTAACCGTCGTACGGGCGTCGGCCGAGATTGGAGCGGGACGTGGACCATCAGGTCCGTGTGATGACCTGGAACCTCTGGTGGCGCTTCGGGCCCAGGTGGCGCGAGCGCCAGCCCGGCATCCTCAGCACGATCCAGCAGTTCACACCTGACGTGGTCGCGCTGCAGGAGGTCTGGAGCGACGGGAAGACATCCCAGGCCGGCGAGTTGGCCAGCGCCTTAGGCGGTTTCCATGCGGCGTTCACGGCGCCTTCCTATCCGACGGCACCGGAATCGCCGGAGAACCCGGACCAGGAAGGAGTCGAGCTGGGTGTGGCGCTGGTCAGTCGGTGGCCGATCGTCGATCGGGAGGCGATCGTGATGCCATCTCGCCACCGTGCGTGGGATCCCGTCATACTGCGGGCCACGATCGACCACCCGGCCGGGCCGCTGCCGATCCTGGTCGCCTGCCTTGAGCACGCCACGACCTACAGCGACGATCGCCTGGCTCAGGCCGCGCTGCTGGCCGACCTCGGAACCGATCCGGCGACCGACGGTCCGTGCCCTTCGCTCGTGCTGGGTGATCTCAACGCCGCGGCCGACAGCGCCGTACTGCGGCCGCCGCGCGAAGTCCTGATCGACGCCTGGACCGCCGGCGGCGGCGCCCCTGACGCCGTCACTCTGCCGTCCAGTCACCCGTCCGCTCCACTAGAGGCCGGACCAGAACTGGTCGACCAGCGCATTGACCACGTCTTCTACCGACCGGGTCACGAGGACCAACTGGTCAACATCGAGTCCGCGATCATCGCCGGTGACGCGATCGACGGAATCTTCCCCTCCGACCACAGAGCGGTCGTCTGCGACCTTCGCTGGCACGACCGCTAGCCGCTCCGGGCTACCGCGACTGGCGTGGGAACAACTCGCCCTTCGCCAGGCGATCGTTGATCTTGCGATGTGATGCCGGGTCGGCGAGTGTCTCAACCGAGCCCTGGTGAAGCGTCGCCAGCGTCGACGTCCAGGCTGCCTGATCGGCCGCGGTGACGGTCTGCTTGCTGCCGGAGACCAGCTTTACCAGCAGGTCAGCGACGGCGGTCTGTTCCTCGGCACGCGGGTGGTAACTGGCCGCCTTCATGAGGTCGACCTCGGCGCCCTGGATCCAGGCCTTGTCCTTGGCGCACACGTCGTGGCCTTCGGAAGGCTTGAAGAGGTCGAGGTACTTCGCGCCACCGGCCTTGGCTGCCGCCTCGATAGCGGCGTTCAGCTCGGTCTCGGTGGAGTTGAGGTAGGCGTAGTCTCCCTTGGCCAAGGGCAGATCGGGACAGTTCCCCTTGGCCGGAGCAATCCGCGGATAGCCGACCAGCACGATCGTTGCCTTGGGCGCGATCTTGGCCTTGATCGTCTTGAGCAGTTCGGTCAGCCGGGTCTTGGTCTTGGCGACGTTCTCCTTCAGCTGGTCCTTGCCGCCGGCGGTGAACTGCTTCTTGCACGGCGCCCCGTCGGGGTCGGACTTCTGCAGGCCCGGGCAGACGGCCAGCAGGTCGGCGAACAAGCCGAAGTCGTTCGCGCCGAGCCCGATGGTGACCAGGTCGGTCTTCTTGGTGAGGGCGTTCATCTGCGGCGGGACGAACCCGGTCGGTGTCGCCTGCGCGGTCTTCACGTGGGTGGTGTCGGCGCCGCCGCAGCTCACGTCGGTCACCTTCGGTACCTTCAGCTTCGGCGCGGCCAGTGCCGGGTAGTTCCCACCACCGGAACGCAGACAGCCGAGGTTGGCCAGGTCGAGTGGCGGGACCAGCGGCGCGGCGGTGTAGGAGTCGCCGAGCGCGACGTACTCCTTGAACGTCGGAGCCGCCTCGCGCGCGGACGCACCCGCCGTACCGCCGCAGGCCAAGGCCACCGCTGTGAGTGGGGCAATCAGGCGCAGGACATTCATCAGGGCCTCCGTTCAATGATGGCGGGAGGCGGCCCACCGACGATGTCGCTGCAACTGTAGGGCGCTTTCTGCCGGCCAATCAGAAGAGCTCAGCTACAGCCTGATCAAGAATGTCGCCGCTCTGTAGCTGTTCTTCGGCAATTCACGACAGGCCGTTTACCTGACGCGTCGCAGGGCACCTCAGACGGTTTACGAGGTCTTCAGATCGTGGCCACTGTCCACCTGCCGAAGACTTCGATGCATGCACACAAAGTTTCGAGCATTGGAAGAGCCGTGCGATCTGAAGCCCTGATAGACCTTGTGATCGAGCGTCATGGTCGGACTTACGCTCAAGAGGCAGGTATCCGGCTGACTGACCAGCCAGCGCCGTTGTTCCAGCTTCTTGCGCTTTCGCTCCTGCTGAGCGCACGTATCTCGGCCGACGTGGCGGTAGCCGCCGCCAAAGAACTGTTCGCCGCCGGCTATCGCACGCCCCGCGCGATGCGGGACGCCAGCTGGCGGCAGCGAGTCGACGCCCTCGGTCGCGGCCACTACCGCCGGTACGACGAGCGCACATCGACCATGCTCGCGGAGACAACCGAGCATCTCCTCGACCACTGGAAAGGCGACCTCCGCAACCTCCACGCCGAGGCAGGCGACGATACGGCCGAACTCGCAACACTCCTGCAGGAGTTCAAAGGCATCGGCCCCGTCGGCGCTGACATCTTCCTTCGCGAAGCACAGGCGGTGTGGCCTGGGATCGCTCCGTACGTTGACGACCGTGCCAAGCAAGGGGCCAAGCGCATCGGCCTCCCACTGGGATCGATCACCGGCACTGCCGAGGACACGGCAGCACTCTGCGCCGCGCTCGTCCGCCTCTCCCGCGACGCAACTGCTGCTGAGCAGGTGCTTCACGAAAAGAGGGCCACGCGGTAGGCATTTTGATCCCGGCCTGTGCCTGACGTGCGCTCCCCTTCACTGGTGTCTCCGCCCTGCCCAGACCCGGAATCGGGCGAAGACGAGTTGCTGGTGGAGTGCTGCCGTCCCGCCGTTCACCGCGCCGCCGACGAGGTTCGCGTTGCGGGACTCGAGGTCGCCGGGAGCGAGGATGCGACGGGCGACGACCCGGCTGCCGAAGCCCGGCGCCGCGCGTTCGACTTGGTCCTGCATCCGGTCGGCGAGCCGCTCGGCCTCGTTGGCGGTCCGCGCGCCAGTGAAGTCAGCAGCACCCTGAATTCGCTGCGGGACATGGGTGTACGCCCAGACCGCCTCCGCGCCGGCCGGTGACCTGGTCAGGTCCGCCGTCGTCATTTGGCCCATCAGCAGGAACGGCTCATCCGGCACCCGGCCCGCTGCAATCTGCGCCGCCGCGAGGCTCAGCGAGTCCACCGACATCCTGCTGCACTGCGCGGCAGTCATGGCGTACCGCGAGTTCGCCCAGGTACGGCCGGAGTTCTTCGAACGCGTCCTGCGCGTCGATTTCGACGGAACCGTGCACGTCAGGCCTGAAGTGGCTAACTCTCGGTCTCCGGATTCCGGTCATCTTCATCGCCGGCGTCTTCTTCGCCAAGCGCCGTGACCGACGCCGCGACGATCACTCCCCCAACCCACCGTCGCCCAGGGTGAACCGAACCTCGGATACGTGGCCTCGCGCTGATTGGTCGCTGTCAGGCCGTTGCGAACCGCCTGTGGCATGACATATGAATGAGTCATGCATGAGAGCAACCTGTGGGCCGCCTGGACCCTGCGCAGTCACGACGTACTGACTGCCGCCCTGCCGGACGGCTTGGGCCTTCGGGATGCCGCCGCGTTGACCCTGGTCGAGAGTCACCCGGACTGCTCGGTCGACTGGCTGCTCGCGCGGATCGGACTGACCCAGTCGGGGACGGTCCGCCTGATCGACCGGCTCGAGGGACTGGGATACGTGGCTCGCGCGCGGGCCGGTCGCGGGGTTCAGTTGAGTCTGCTGCCGGCGGGACGTGACGCGCTGCAGCAGTGGAACGAGGCGCGGGAGGCGGCCGGCGAGGAGGCCCTCCGCGGACTTTCGCCGGCGCAACGCAGTGAGCTGAACGTCCTGCTGGGGCAAGCCTTGCGTCGTACGGAAAGACTGCGGGTCGATGCCGACACGACCTGCCGTTTGTGCGACTGGACGGCCTGCACGAAGTGTCCGGTGTCGGAGTCTGTGGAACACACATGAGTGTCGCTGCGCCCGTCACGAGCACATCGCTGCCGCCCGCGATGCGCCGGCTGGCAGCGGGCTGGACCCTGGCGTCGACCGCCGACAACTTCTTGATGTTCGTCCTCTTGTGGAGTGCGGGCCCGCAAGGCTGGTCCGGGCCGGAGACGGCCCTGCTGGTGGTGGCGATCAGGCTTCCTTCCGTCGCCGGAGGCGTTCTCGGTGGCCGCGCGGTCGATCGCTTCGGGCCTGTGCCGATGATCCTGCTCGACGCCGTCACCAGAGTGATCCTGATGGCGGGGCTCGCGATCACCTCCTGGAACGGCGAACTGCAGATCTGGACCGTCCTCGCACTTGGCGCCGCGGCCGGCACGACAGCACCGCTGAGCTACGCCGCCGCCCGGACCCTCGTACCGCGACTGGTGGAACCACATCTTCTCGGCAAGGCCAACGCACTCCTCAGCATCGGCGACCAGCTCCCCCTCCTGCTCGGCACGGTCCTGACCGGCCCCGCCCTCGGGCTGTTCGGCACGGGACCGGCGTTCCTCCTCCCCCTCGCGATGCTCCTCGCTGTCGCCGTCATCGCACTGCGCCTGCGAGGAGTGGCCCAGCACGCACCTGACCACCGACCTGGCGATGCCGGTACGACGCGCGGGCGGACCTGGCGTTCGGCGCGGGTGATCGGCCTGATCTCTCTGTCCGTGGCCTATTACTTCACGTACGGGCCGTACGAAACGGTCGTGCCATACTTCGTCCGCGAGCAGCTCGGGTCCGGACTCGGCAGCTATACGCTGATCTGGGCCTCGTTCGGTGCCGCTGCCCTGCTGACGCTGCCGCTCGCCGACCGGCTCTCGCGACACCGTCCCGGGCTGGTCAACGCTTGCGGTGCGATCGCCTGGGGACTTCTCATGCTCCCGCTGGCCTTCGTCCACAACCTCCCAGCCGTCGCGATCGGCTTCGCGATCAGTGGAGCGATTTGGGGCCCGTACGCCGCTATCGAAACCACCGCACTGCACCGCTGGACCAACCCAGCCGACCACGGGCGAGTCTTCGGCACCCAACGCGCGCTGCTGGCCATCGCCTCACCCCTGGGTGCCGCCGTAGGGGCCTTGGGCATCGACCACCTCTCACCCCCGGCGATCCTCGCGCTCTCAGCCGCCGGCTGCACCCTCGCAGGCCTCGCCGCCCTGACGATCCGCGACCTGCGCAGATCACGCTGACGAATCTTCCGGGGTACCGGAAGTGTGGTCTGTCTGGAGATAGGCGGACTTTCGGGGTGCACGAGAGGACCTCACGATGACGGTAGGTGGAGTCGACACGTACTACGACTACAAGGAGCAGCGGTGGATGCACCGCAGGCTGGGCGGCGGACCGGTTCGACCGGAGCCGCCCGACTCTCCAGCAGCGGCCGAGCGCGAAAACGGGGCTCCCCGCAGAGAATCTGCCGACAGTCCGCTGGATGTGGCCGGCTCGGGTGAAGCCTCATGACCGGGACCTTCCGGCACGGTGACAAGGTCGAGTGGGACAGCCACGGCGGCACAGCGCGAGGCACGGTCGAAAAGAAGATCACGGAGCGCACCCACGCCGGCAAACGCACCGTCGACGCCTCGCCGGACGACCCGCAGTACCTGGTCCGCAGCGACAAGTCCGGCCGGACCGCCGTACACAAACCATCCGCCCTCCGCCCCATCAAGGAGGACAGCTGATGAGCGACGACACCGACGAGGTTTGTCGCGACTTCCGTGACGCGGTGAACATGCCGCCGTCCGAGTTGGAGAAGTGGCTGGATACCGACGAGTCGAAGCAGGTCGGCCAGAAGCCGTCCGAGGGCTCGGAGTCGGTCGGTCACCGCAGCGGCCGGCGCATCATTGAACTGCTCGGCACCAAGAAGGCCGACCTGACCGACGCCGACTTCGCCCACATGAAGAAGGTTGTCGGCTACGTCCACCGTCACCTGAAGCAACGCCCTTCCGGCGAAATCACCGACACCGACTGGCGCTACTCCCTGATGAACTGGGGCCACGACCCTGACAAGTAGCCGCCGGGGAGCATCGCTATGCGGAGGCCTCGCGCTCGGAGGCAACGATCTCGACACCGTTTCCGAACGCGACCCGGTTCTTGACCTTCCGCGCCAATGGCGAGGGATGAGAATAGAACCAGGCGGCGTCCGTGTTAGTTGCACCGTTCACCGTGACGTCGTAGTACGAAGCGATGCCCTTCCACGGGCACAGCGACTTGGTCGAGCTCGGCTTGAAGTGCTCCGGCCGCAGCGACGAGTCCGGAAAGTAGTGGTTTCCGTCAACCACCAAGGTGTCGTCGCTCTCCGCGAGTACCTCACCCTTCCACACAGCACGCACCATTGCCGGCACCAACTTCCTCGTCATGATCCAGAACGTAGCCGTACACGACTACGGCAGCGGCTGCCCTCCGGTCACACCGATCCGCTCGCCAGTGATGTAGCTGGACTCCTGCGAGGCCAGGAACACGTACGCCGGAGCCAGCTCAGCCGGCTGCCCCGCGCGGCCCAGCGGAGTGTCCGCACCGAACTCGTCGACCTTCTCTGCCGGCATCGTTGCCGGAATCAACGGAGTCCAGATCGGGCCGGGGGCAACGGTGTTGACCCGGATCCCTTTGGGCGCCAGCTCCTGCGCCAGCCCCTTGGTGAAGTTCACGATCCCCGCTTTGGTCGTGGCGTAGTCGAGCAAGTTCGGCGACGGCTGGTACGCCTGGATCGACGAGGTGTTGATGATGCTGCTGCCGGGCTTCAGATGCGGCACGGCGGCCTTGCAGAGCCAGAACATCGCGTACAGGTTCGTCTTGAGCACCCGGTCGAACTGCTCGGTGGTGATGTTCTCGATCCCGTCCTGCGACATCTGGTACGCCGCGTTGTTCACCAGGACGTCAAGCCCACCGAGCTCGTTCACGGCCCGCTTGATGATCTCCTGGCAGTGCGCCTCGTCGCGGATGTCCCCCGCGACGGTCACCGCCGTACGCCCCTCGGCCTCGATCAGCTTTCGGGTCTCCTGCGCATCGGCCTCCTCTGCCTCGAGGTACGCAATGAGAACGTCGGCGCCTTCTCGCGCGAAGGCGAGCGCCACGGCCCGGCCGATACCGGAATCCCCACCGGTGATCACCGCACGCCTGCCAGTCAGCTTTCCCGAGCCCCGATAGCTGTCCTCACCATGGTCGGGCTGCTGGTTCATCTCCCCCGACCGGCCAGGATGCTCGATCTGCTCAGGTCCTTGGGCCTCGGCGCCCGGGTGCTGCGTCGTGGGATCGTCGGGTCGGTGCTGGTCAGACATTCGAAGCTCCTGAACATTGGCGAACGGCTCGTCCTCGCGGTACCCACGACGAAGCCGTGTTCAACCCAGCGGCTCGCCGACACCAGTTCGTGCGTGAACCGCGCTCGGGCCGAAACCTGTTCCGGGAACGTCAGTGATATCGCCAACGAACAGCCCAGGTGCCACCTTCTCGTATCCACGGATCAGGCCATGCATGAAGCGCCAATCAATGGGTACGGACTTCGATGCAAAGCAATGACCGCGGTCCAGGGACGAGGCCGCGCCGTGATGCAGCCATCGCGAGGTCATGCTCACAACCGAACAAGTCGACACCAGCACGGTCCCCGTCAACTGCTCCTCCGCCGAGCAACGAGCCCAGCGCGACGCCGCCACGCGCGAATTGCTGAGAGCCAGAGCCAACTGCGACGACGAGGGCGAACGGCAGCGTCTGCTGGAGCGAGCGGTCGAACTCAATATCGAGATCGCCCGCGGCATCGCCCGCCGTTTCCGAGGCCGCGGGGCCGAAGACGAGGATCTCGAACAGGTCGCCTGCCTCGGACTCATGAAAGCTGCCAACGGCTATCAGCCCGACAGCGACGTTCCCTTCATCGGGTACGCCGTACCGACCATCCGCGGCGAAGTGAAACGGTACTTCCGCGACCGCACCTGGACCGTCCGTATCCCCCGCAGCCTCCAGGACCTCCAGGGCAAGATCGCTCGAGCACTGCCCGAGCTGACGCAGGACCTCGGCCGCGAACCCACGCTGCAGGAAATCGCGACTCACCTAGGCATGCAACTGCAAGACATCCAGCAGGCCGAGACCGCGCGCGGATGCTTCAACGTCCTGTCGCTGGACCGGCCGACGAGCGACAACGAGCAAGTGCTCGGCGACATCGTCGCCGACGACGAAGATCCGTATCTGCGCCAATTCGAACGCGTCGACATGCTCGGTCCGCTCGTGGACGAACTGACTCCCCGCGACCGGCGGATCCTCGAACTGCGCTTCATCGAGAACCTGACCCAGGCTGACATCGGCAGCGAGCTCGGCATCAGCCAGATGCAGGTCTCGCGGCTGCTGAAGAGAATCCTCACCGAACTCCGGGCCCGCCTCGAGCCGATTCAGGCCGCAGCCTGAGGCCGCCCGGCCCGCTCCGTCAGGCTTCGGGCGTCGAGTCTGCCTTGACGGCGCCTCGTTGACCGAGGGGGCGAGGCCGGCCCTTGGTGGTGTCTCGCGCTGTCTGTTCCTCGCTCTCGGCGTTGATCTCGGCGCCGAGCAGGATGGCGTAGGCGGTGAGCCACAGCCAGAGCATTAGGATCACCACCGCCGCAAGGCTTCCGTACGTCTTGGCGTAGCTGCCGAAGGTCGCGACGTACAGGGAGAAACCGATCGACGCGATCAGCCAGATGACGGTAGCGATCACTGCCCCGACCGAGACCCAGCGCGGCCGCGGCGCGTCCCTGGCCGGCGCGAGGCGGTAGGTGACGGTGAGCGCGACCATGATCAGCAGCACGGCCACCACGAATCTGGCCACCTCGACCAGGATCCGAACCACCGTCGGTACGTCCTCCGTGATCGCCGCGCCCACCGCGAACAGGCCGATCGCCAGCAGGACGAAGACGATCGCCCCCAACGTCATGCCAAGCGCGAGCAGCTTGCGACGAACGAATCCACGGGTCTCCTCCTCGTCGTACGCGAGGTTCACGGCGGTGATCAAGTACCCGACGCCGCCCGACGCGCTCCACAACGCGGTCGCGACGGCGACGGCCACGCCGATCCCGAGGCTCTGCCGCGGTGCCGAGGTCAGGGTGTCGATCTGCTGCAGCAACAGATCCCGCGCCGACTCCGGTACGGCGGCCGCGAGGTCCTGCGCTTGGCGCCGGATCTGGGCCGGATCGGCGAGCAGGCCGTAGGCCAGGACCGCGGCGACGACGCCCGGGAACAACGACAGGAAGCCGAAGAACGCGACGCCCGCCGCGAGCAGAGGGACCTGGTCGGTCTTGGCCTCCGCCCAGGCCCGCTTGAGGATCTGCCACCACCCGGCGGCGGGGATCTCGGCCGGCTTGTCGGCCTCGATCCCCGGCACGTCGGGCTTCGGGTTGGCGGGCATCAGCTCGAAGAGCCTGCTTGGCGGACGGTGTCGGCGGAGTCCTTGGACTCGTCCGCGACCCGCTGGGTCGCCTCGCGGCCCTGATCGGCGACTGTCGAAGCCGCGTCGGTGGCCGTCTGCCGTACGTGGTCAACCGCCTCCTGCGCGGGCTCCTGCAGGTTGTCCTTGACCTCCTGCACGACCTGCGCCGCGTGCTCCTTCACTGGACCCGCAGCGTCCATCGCCTTGTCCTTCAGGTCGTGGGTCAGCTCCTGCTCCTTGGTCGACGACGGCAGCGCCGCCGCGACCACCCAACCGGCGGCGAACGTGATCAGGCCGGCCGCCAGTGGCGTGCCCCGGGTCTGCGACCGAGCACGATCCGGCGCCGAACTCACGGCCGCGCCCACGCTGCTGCCTGCGTCGGCGACAGTCGACGCAGCCGAGCCCGCCGCACCACTCACCGTCGTACCGGCCGAGTCCGCCGATCCCATCACCTGTTCCTTGACCCGGCCGAAGCCGCCACGAACCCGGTCGACCCGGCGTCCAACGACCCGGCCAGGGCTGACCTTGTCGGTCAAGGCGTCCACGTCCCGGCCCACATCCCGCCGGGTGCTCTCGATGTCGCGCTTCAGTTGTTCTGTGTCTTCAGCCATTTCGCGTCCTCCTTGACAGATTCGATCGTCTGATCGGGCTTCGGGCTGAACTCCTGCAGTTCCTTGCGACCGGTCATCGCCATCGCCGCAGCGGCGACCGCCCAGACCGCGGTCACGATCAACGCCGCCCACGCCAGGTGCATCACCTCACCGAGCGCCCACATCGCCGCCAGGGACAAGAAGATCGCCACCATCCAGCCCGCCACCGCGGCACCGCCGAGGAGTCCCGCGCCCTTGCCTGCCTTCTTCGCCTCGTCCCGCAGTTCGGCCTTGGCCAGCGCCATCTCCTGGCGGGTGAGCCGGCCGAGGTCGTCGGTCAGATGCGAGACCAGACTCCCCAGCGAATCGTCGGTCGTGGGCGGATCAGCGTCGTACGGACGTCCACCAGTGGTCATCTCAACGCTCCGCCCCAGGCCCGAACCTGGGCTCCACCGGCGCACCGGGATCGAGATCGGGTGCCGTCGGAGTCGGCACCGGGCGATCCATCGGCGCGAGTCCCGGATCCATCGAGCCGCCCGCTTGCGCCGGCGTTCCCGCAGGACCTGCCGGGGTTCCCGGCGTCATCGGTGGCTCACTGAACCGGGGCGGCGGCGGGACGAGGTACTCGTCGGGCGTCGCCTCGTCACTGGACACGTTCTGCATCCGGCCTCCGGCCGGCCCGCTCGACTTCGCGTCGGCCGTCAACGCTCGCGTCATCCTTCCCGCGACCACTCCGAGGACAGCCGCCCCCAGCAGGAACGTTCCCGGCCGCTTGCGCGCGTACCGGCGTACCTCGTCCAACAACTCCCCCGGCTCGTGCTGCTGCAGGAAATCAGCCGCCTGGTTGCCGAAATCCGCTCCGTGCCCAGCCAGCTGCGCACCCCATCCAGACTGCCCGTGCTCAGCCATCCCCCGCAGCTCGTCCGCCACCGACCGTAGACTTTCGGCCGCTCGATCCTTCTGCTGCCCCGCCTGCTCCACCAGCTGATCCCGGGTCTGCCCGGCCAGCTGAGCGGTCTGGCGCCGCACGTCGGACGTGACGTCGACCGCCTTCTCCTTCGCCGTACCGGCCACGTCCCGCGCTGCCTGGCCGGCGGTGTCCTTGAGATGCCCCGCCTCTTCCCTCGCTGCCCCCGCCACGCCTTCCGGCTCGGTCCCGGGCGAGGTGCCCGAATCCGTCCACTGATCCGTCGTGTGCGTCATGCCAACTCCTTCCAGAGTTCCGATGCGGCCCGGTAGCCATCTCCCGGGGCGGGAAACCCTTCAAAAGGGTTCAATTCGACCGTGCTACTCGACGCCGCCGCGACACTCACCAGTCCTTGACATCACTGCGGAATTGGCGCGCACTGGGTGGTGAGCGGCTTCGCGCTGGGCATGCGTCGGCCAGGCCGAGTGCAGCCAGCTCGAAGGCCGGGTCTAGGCCTGGAATCCGAGCACGGCGCCCAGCGCGAAGCACAAAGGCAAGGCCCCACCTCTGCGAGGCGCGGGTCGATCGGTCATGAAGGGTATGACGGCACGTTCGCCGCGGACAGCCGCCGCTGGCATCCCCCCGCCAGCGGCGGCACACGGCGCCGCGGATGTCCCCGAGGCGAAGGATTGCAGCGGCCGTCCGCGGCCGACGACCTACTGAAGCGCTACTCCAGGGGCCAACCGCAACTGCGCGACGTGACCCACGAGCTGATCACAATACGCAAACTTCCACCCTGCTCCTGACACTCACCTGAGCAGGACGATTCGCTGCGGCACTGGAACCGTACGAGGCGCCGGTTGAGTTTTTTCGATGGTCGGGCGATCTTGAGGTCCCGGCAGTTCAGACCAGCAGCTCCGGGGCCGTCCCAGGCACCGGAAGTCCCGTACTCGGCGATCAGTGCGATGAACGATTTGTGGGCCTGCGCAGGAGATCAACTTGTGGCCAGCGAAGGTGATCCGCTAACGGCAACCGCGACCGTGTCTGCTGCCTCGATCTGCGAGTTCGCGAAGCTGCCGTAACCAGGCCGGCGCCGGCACCGCGTGGGGTGGACGATTGAGCACGGGATCGAAGGTCAGCACCTCAGTCGCCGGAGAGAGCAGCTCCAGCGTCCCAATCTCGAACCAGATCGGTCTTTCGCCGCTGACCGAGAGAGCAAACGTCGACGGAGCAAGCGCCTGCAGTTCCTCGACGGACGAGTGGCCAATCAGACGGTTGCCAGGTGACAGCATCAGCCACCAAGGCCTCCCGGCGACGTCGTACGGAGCGAGCGAACCGTAGCGGACGGCGTTCCAATCCGGCGATGGGACCGGGATCCAGCGGGTCAGCCGCCCATGGCCGGCGGTCGAGAAAAGGAAGTCCTACGGCCCACCGTCGAGCATGATTCGGACCGCGACGCCCAGTACGTCGGGCCAGCACCCCGGCGTACCAGCGCCCTTCGACAGCTGGATGTTCGCTGGATACTCGCCTTTCGGCAGCAGTGCGTTGACATTGCTAACCGTGAGGCGGCCAGCAAAGGCGACGCGTCGCGGATGAACGCCAGGGGCGTGCCGAAGTCTGGCCAGCGCGGAGAACAACGAAGAAACGCCGAGTCCGGGCACGCGCACCAGACCGGTCAAGGCTCACGCCGATGACTCACCGGACCGCGTCGCACCAACTCCGACAGCTCGCTCAGCACCGTGCGAGGGCGTAGGACGTCCGTCATGCCGGAGTCGGCGCGGCGCATGCCTGCAACGGTTTCCTCCAGCACCGCCCGGGCGTCCTTCGTGGGCTTCCAGCCCAACTCTTCACGAGCCCGAGAGCTGTCGAGCGACGGTACGGCGTACCCGAGATCCAGCCAGCCTGGCGACACCGGCTGCAGCCGCGCGTGCCAGGCCGCCGCCATCGCCGTACGCAAAGCCTGGAACGGCACGGGAATCCTTCGGGCCCCGAGCACCTCGGCGATCATCTCCGCGGAAGCCGGTACCGCGGCCGCGAGGTTGAACGCACCCGTCGACCTGGCCTCCAGGATCCGTGCGATCGCGTCGGCGACGTCGTCCGCGTGGACCATGGACACGGTCATACCGTCCGGCAACGGAAGCACCGGTAGACCTTTCAGCGCGGCAGCGGGACGAACGCCGGCAACCCGTACCGCAGCAGCGCGCTCCCGGCCGATGCCTGCCCGATGATGCCCGGCCGTAACCGCGTGACGACGGGAGCATCCGCTGACACCTCGAGGTCGTCCAGCAGCCTTTCCGCCGCGACCTTGTGCCGGCTGTACGACGAGGTCTGTGTCGCCGCCACCGGCCAGGCCTCGTCCACCGGAGCGCCGTCGACCTTCGGCCCATAGGCGCCGACCGACGACATGTGCACCACCTGCGGCACGCGTTCTCGCGCGACTGCGTCGAGGACCCGTTGCGTGCCGCCGACGCCCACCGCCTCGAGGTACCCGACGCGATGCGACGGCTGGAACGCCCAGGCCAGATGCACGACCGCGTCCGCGCCCTTCACCGCCCGCCGCAACGACGCCCCACAGTCAGGGCTGGACAGGTCGGCCGACGCCCACTCGACCCCGTCACCACGAGTAACCTCGGGAACCCGCCGCGCCAGCCCGACAACTTCGTACTCGCCGGATCTCCGCAGCCGCTTTGTCAGCGCCGAACCGATACTGCCGGTTGCGCCGGTGATGACTACTCGCATGCTTCTCCCTCTCACCGCTGTACGAACCGGCCGCGCCGCCCCGTCCGGCGCGGCCGAGGGACTACTTCTTCGCGTTCTTCGCCGCAGCCTGAGCCTTGCCCTTCACGGTCCCTTTCACGTCCTGCACCATCGAGTACGTCCCATACAGCAACGGATCCGGCGCCGGCGCCGTGCCCGGGCTACCCAGTGGCTCGGGATCGGCCAGGTAGTCCAACGGGTCATCGCCCTTGGTCCATCCGCCCTTCTTGCCATCGGTGCCGTCCGACAACCGCCAGATCGTGTGGTTGTGCTCTTGGTCCTCCTCGTCGAACAGCGCGTCCGGCACGATCGGACCCCCCATCCCGTCGGCCTCCAGTTCCTCGATCGCCTTCAGCCACTGCTTCTGGTGCACCGTGTCGCGGGCCAGGTTGAACTGCAGCATCGCCTTCACACCCGGATCGTCGGTCATGTTGTACAGCCGAGCGGTCTGCAGACGACCTTGCGCCTCGGCGGCCGCGTTGGCCCGGAAGTCGGCCAGCAGGTTGCCGCTGGCAACGATGTAGCGCCCGTTCCAGGGCACACCTTGGCTGTCGGCCGGCAGCGCCCCGCCTCCGGCGACGATCGCCTGCTGCGGATCCATTCCGCCGATGATCGCCGCCGTCATCGGATCCTTCACCGCCTCGGCGGTCATCGTCGCCGGCGCACCCTCGAGCAGCCTCGCGACCATCGTGGCCAGCATCTCCACGTGACCGATCTCCTCGGTCGCCGTGTCCATGATCAGGTCCTTGTACTTGCCCTCGACCCGGCAGTTCCAGCCCTGGAACAGGTACTGCATGGTCACCGACATCTCGCCGTACGCACCGCCGATCAACTCCTGCAACTTCCGCGCATACAACGCATCGGGCTTCTCGGGCTTCGCTTCGAACTGCAATCGCTTCGTGTGACGGAACATCGGGGTCTCCACTCCCTCGGGGAGGCGCCCCTGTACCCCGGCGAGCGCTCGGCACCCACCATCAAACAGAAGAATTTCGGAGCTTCTCGGCAGTGACTAGCGCCCCCCGCTCGGGGTACAGGAGCCGCCCCGCCGGGCACCCGTCCGGTGAACTTCGCTCACACCAGGAGGGCCGCGCTCATGTCGCGGGCCAGCACCAACAGCATGACCGCAACCACGCTCCAGAAGGCCACTACCGCGGTAGCGGTCGTCTTCCTCGCCGTCGGGGTACTGGGCTTCGTCCCAGGCATCACCACCAACTACGACACGATGATGTTCGGCGGCCACCACTCCGAAGCGAAACTGCTCGGAATCTTCCAGGTGTCCATCCTGCACAACATCGTCCACCTGCTGTTCGGCATCGCCGGCCTCGCCCTGGCCAGGACGTTCTCCGGCGCGCGCACGTACCTGATCGGCGGCGGCGCCGTCTACCTCGTGTTGTGGATCTACGGTCTGGTGATCGACCAGACGAGCGCGGTCAACTTCGTCCCGATCAACACCGCCGACAACTGGCTGCACTTCTTCCTCGGCCTGGGGATGATCGCCCTCGGCGTCGCGCTGTCCCGCGACGTACGCCGTACCAGCGCAGGTCACAACGCTCGCTAGGGATCCTCGATGCGGCGCCTGGCGAAGTCCGCCAGGCGCCGGGGGGGTCACGCCGTGGCGTGTGCCGGTTCCAGGCGCTCTCGCAGGGTGGCGAGGATCTTGGCCAGCAGCCGGGAGACCTGCATCTGGCTGATTCCCAGCTCCAGTCCAATGTCGGACTGCTTCCAGTTCTCGATGAAGAACAGTTCGAGAATCCGCCGGTCGCGCCGGTCCAGCTCGCCGATCAACGGGCCGAGCTGATCGATCGTCTCGATCCGCCGCAGCCCGGGATCCTCGTCGTCGGCGATGACGTCGACGAGCAGCAACTCGCTGTCCGCACGGTCGACCGGCCGATCCAGCGAGAGCACGTTGAAGCAGCCCCGGGCGGCCTCGGCCTCCCGGACCTGATCACTGTCGACACCCAACCGATCAGCGAGCTCGTCCACGGACGGCTCGCGACCGAGCTCCTGAACCAGCAACGGCAGCACCTGGGAGATCTTGCCCTGGAGAACCTGCAACCTGCGGGGAATGCGAACGGTCCAGCTGCAGTCGCGGAAGAACCGCTTCACCTCACCGCGGATCGTCGGTACGGCGTACCCGATGAAGGGCACGCCGGCCTCCAGCCGGAAGCTGGTGGCTGCTTTCATCAGTCCAAGGCAGGCGACCTGCTCGAGGTCCTCCTCGTCCACTCCGCGGCCGCGGAACCGCCGCGCGATGCCCCGGGCGATCTCGAGGTTGAGCTCGACGACCTCCTCAAGCAGCTGCTGCCGTTCGGCGTCGTCGGTGATCAGAGCTCTGGTACTGAGGAGCTGGTGTGTCGCCCGCTCACGCAGCGCGCGTTGCTCGGCCGAGGAGCAGTTGACGGGAACAATGGATCGATCAACGAGTTGTGCGGTGAGCATCGACGTGACCTCGCGGGGAGTGAGTCACGGCGCGGCCTCGTCTCCGGACCACGGTCATGTACAGTGCCGCCGGGCGCAACGAACACTGGCCGCTCGGTGCCCGCGCCGACGCCCGGCAAACGCCGAGGTTTCCGTCAGCGGGACGTGAGCACGGACACCGCCCGGCTCGGGTTGGCGACGGGTGATTGCGGCCTGGAAGCGTGGGTATCGGAAATCGGTCCGGCCGCTGGTTCAACCACTGCCACTCTCGCCCGGATTCGACGAACGGGACATCATGCAGCCGAAAGACCTATCTCCCAGCGGACACGCGATCACCTTCGTCGGCAACGCCACCACGATCATCCAGCTCGGTTCCTTCACCCTGCTGACCGATCCGAACTTCCTGCACCGCGGCCAGCGTGCCTACCTGGGAAAGGGACTCTGGTCGCGCCGGCTGCAGGACCCCGCACTCACCGTGGCCCAGCTGCCGTCACTCGACGCGGTCATGCTGTCGCACTTGCACGGTGACCACTTCGACCGGATCGCGCGCAGGGAACTCGACCGCTCGGTTCCTCTAGTGACCACCGAGCACGCCGCTCGGCGGCTGGCCCGATCAGGCTTCGACACCCACGCCCTCGCCACCTGGGACAGGTGGCAGCTGCAAAACGTCGACGAGACACTGACCGTGGAGTCGATGCCAGGTCTGCATGCGTGTGGATTCCTCAGCACCATGCTGCCGCCGGTGATGGGCTCGTTGCTCACCTACCAGCGGGGGTCCGGTACGCCGTACACCGTCTATCTGAGTGGCGACACACTGACGGGCGACCATCTCGACGCGATCAAGGACCGCTGCCCGCGGATCGACGTGGCCGTCGTCCATCTCGGTGGCACCAGGATTCTGTTCTCGACGGTGACGATGGACGCCGTGCAGGGACGGGACTTCCTGCGCCGGATCCGGCCCGGCGTCGCCGTACCGGTCCACTACGACGACTACCGGGTGATGAAGTCCCCGCTCGCGGACTTCCTCGCGGCTGTGAAGACGGACTCCGAGCCGTGGCGGATCGCGGCGCCGGCACGCGGCGAGACGATCGATCTGAAAAGCTCGGCGGGTTAGTCCGCGTCAGTTGCACTGCTCGTCCTCGCTGATACGCGCGTCGCTCGGGATGGTCGACCGGAACCACATCAGCCGGGATACGTCGACACCGGCGACCGCGCTTCCGAGAATCGCCGCGTACCGACGCATCGAGGCGACCGAAGGGCCGTCGCACCAGGTGATCTGCCACTCGGCACCAGGGCCACAGCGGGCGCTGACCGAGGTGTTGGTGACGACCGTCAACTGGTGAGCGAAGCGGCAGATCAGATGCGCCTGGTCACGCTGCCGACCAGGGGTCGAGAAGGCGGTACTCATGAAACGTGTCTCCACACAGTACGCGTGTCCAGCGGGCCCCGTTTCGGACCCGGACGCGCGGACAACCAGAACAGCTCGTGCCTCCCATGAACACCGGGCACCAAAGCGCCGACAGTACCGAGGCTCCCCTCCGAACCCCGGGCCATCGGTACCCAGTGCTAGGCGCACCAACCTTCAGCGGCGTCTAATTCTTCGCCGGACGCCCGCAAGTTCTCATCAGCTACCCGGGAGGAACACCGAGCGGATGTTCTGATCGGTCTTCTCCTTGAACATCCGATAACCACGTGGCCCTTCGGACAGCGGCATCGTGTGCGTGGCGAGGTGCTCGGTCACCAACTCCCCGCGCTCCATCCGCTCCAGCAACATGGGGATGTACCGCTGGCCGTGCTGCTGCGCCCCACGGACGGTAAGGCCCTTGTTGATCACCGCGCCGAGCGGAAACTTGTCGACGAACCCGCCGTACACCCCGAGCACGAACACCGACCCTCCCTTGCGACAGTTGTAGATCGCCTGCCGTACGGCGGTCGGACGGTCGGTCTGCAGCCGCAACTGCAGCTTGACCTGGTCGTAGAGATACGCCGGGCCATCGCTGTGCGCCTCCATCCCGACCGCCTCGATGCAGACGTCCGGACCACGCCCACCCGTACGCTCCTTCAGCTCGGCGCTCAGGTCGGTCTGCTCGTAGTTCAGCGTCTCGCAGCCGACGTACCGGCGGGCTGATTCCAGGCGATAGTCGAAGCGATCGATCACGATGACCTGGTCGGCGCCGAGCAGCATCGCGGCTCGCGCCGCCATCTGCCCCACGGCACCCGCGCCCCACACGGCGACGACATCCCCGCCCTGGACGTTGCCGAGATCCGCACCCATCCAGCCGGTCGGCGCGGAGTCGGAGGCGAACAGAGCACGCTCATCACTGACCCCGTCCGGAACCTTGAACCCACCGATGTCGGCGTACGGGACCCGGATGTAATCCGCATGGCTTCCGGCCCAGCCGCCCATCGCGTGGGAGTAGCCGAAACAGCCTCCGGGGTTGGCGCCCCACAGCGCGTCGCTGATGCCGGGGTTGGTGTTGCCGTTGTCGCAGCTGGAGTACAGCTCGTTCTTGCAGTACCAGCACTTGCCGCACGAGATGAACGAGCACACCACGACCCGGTCGCCGACCTGATGGCGCCGTACGTCGGAGCCCTTCTCGACCACTTCGCCGATGAATTCGTGGCCCAGTACGTCGCCCTTCTCCATGAAGGGGATGTATCCGCCGATCAGGTGCAGGTCCGACCCGCAGGTGACAGTCCGGGTGACCTTCACGATCATGTCGCCAGGGTTCTGGATCATCGGATCCGGTACTTCCTCGACGCTGGTCTTGTTGACGCCCGTCCACAGCAACGCCTTCACAGTCGTCCCTCCCCTCGTGCGTGCGCCGTCGCCTTGCGCAGCGGCGCGTTGAACGGCGTCGGTTCGGTCGTCGAGTTCCGATCGGGCTCGAGCACCCAGCCGACCTCGAGCAGCTGCTTGGACTCCCGGAGTGCGAGGCGGAGGTCCTCCAGACTCGGATTCCCCGCCGCGTCGGCGTCCCGCAGTCGTACGGCGATCTCCGTGCCCTTGTCGCTCGGCGCCGGCGACAGCCGAACCTCGACGGCGTCGCCGAGCTCGACGAGCGGCCGAGGCAGCAGGTCACCGATCTCGTCGATCCCTTGGTAGACGGTGACCACCCGCCACCGTCCTGGATCGGAGTGCCCCGGTCCCGGCCGATCTCGGTTCAGCGCCCTCCGCAGCAGCAATCCGGCACCGCCCGTTGCCGTGACACCTACCAGCAGACCTTTGACGCGCCAGTTCATGGCGACTCCTCTCGACATTCGGCCCGCTGTACCCCGCGCCGTGAGCGCTAATCCGGCGAGCCGTGAGCCGGTGAAGCAGTGGGTACAGGGACGCATGGCTCTGCGACGAGAAGTGACCACCCCGCTGCTCTACCTGTTCATCCTGGGCGACATCCTCGGCGCTGGGGTCTACGTCCTCGTCGGGCAGGTGGCGGCCGAATCCGGCGGCGCCGTGTGGCTGCCCCTCGTTCTCGCCCTCGTGCTCGCTCTGCTTACGGCGACGTCGTACGCCGAGCTGGTGACCAAATACCCCCGCGCCGGCGGCGCCTCGTACTACGCCCACCGCGCCTTCGGGCCGTTCGCCGGATTCCTCACCGGGTTCTGCATGCTTGCCGGAGGTATCGTCTCGGTCGCCGCGCTGGCCCGCGCCTTCGGCGGTGAGTACCTCGCCGAGTTCGTCACCTCACCGCCGGCACTAGTCGCCCTCGTCTTCCTGGCCGCCCTCGCCTCGCTCAACGCCTACGGCATCAAGGACTCCTTGCGGGCCAACATGGTCGCAACAGCTATCGAGGTCTCCGGCCTGCTGCTAGTCGTCGGTCTCGGCGCCTGGGTAGTCGCCCGCGGCGACGCGGACCTCAGCCGGCTCACGCAGGTCGGTTCTTCGAGTGGCGGGATCGTCGCCGCGACGCTCAGCGGCGCCGTCCTCGCGTACTACTCCTTCGTGGGATTCGAGACCTCGGTCAACATCGCCGAGGAGACCAAGGATCCGCGGCGCTCGTACCCCCGCGCGCTCTTCGGCGCCCTCGCGACCGCGGGCGTCGTCTATCTCCTGGTCGGCATCGTCGCGAGCGCCGCCGTACCGACCGACCAACTCGTGAAATCCAGCGGACCCCTCCTGGAGGTCGTCCGCGCCGCAGGCGGCGTACCGACCTGGATCTTCAGCGCCGTCGCCCTCGTCGCGGTCGCGAACGGCGCTCTGCTCACCGGCATCATGTCGTCACGCCTAGCCTTCGGGATGGCTCGCGACGGCCTGCTCCCCCACGCTCTCACCCGGCTGCTACCTGGCCGCGGTACGCCGTGGGTCGCGATCGCCGTCACCAGCGTGCTTTCGCTCCTGTTGGCGCTCACCGGTGAGGTCGCACAGCTCGCCTCCACCCTGGTGCTGCTCCTACTCGTCGTTTTCACCTCGGTCAACCTGGCTGTCCTCGTCCTCCGACGCGAACCGGTCGATGAGGTCCACTTCCGCGCGCCGACAGTCGCCCCCGTGCTCGGCATCGCTTCCTGCCTGTTGCTCTTCACGCAGATCGAGGCCGGCGTGTGGCTGCGCGGTGGGGTCCTGATCGCCGCAGGCCTGATCCTTGGATTGGTCGCCGCCCGCAAATCCGGCACTCGAGGTCAGCAGGAAGCCGACGCCCGGAGCAAGGTCTGAGCGTCGCGGGCAGTCTCCATAGGTTTGTTCGGAGGGACGTCCTACTTCTTGGCTGTGCAGTCCGATCCAGTCTCAATGGCTACTGACATGTCTGCGCGGTACCCCGCCGTACCGTCGATGCCGGCCGGACGTCAACTGGCAGGGTACTGATTCTGTTTGAGTAACCGAGCAAGATGCGCGGTGTTCGCCGCCAGCGTCTTTGTCGCGCTACCTGTGGTGTCAGGCTTCGGGCCGGCGTCCTTGTAGTCGACCTTCCCCACCGCCTCACCAACCCAGTACGTCGAGGCGTTGGCAGCAACGCTGAAGCCCACCTCGTTCAATGCCTGCAACAGCTCGGCGATCACATGGTGAGCACCATCCTCGTTGCCCACAACCGCCAGAGCTGCGACCTTCCCGAAGGTCAGCAACCGCCCCTGATCGTCGCTCTCCGACAGCTCGGCGTCCAGCCGCTCCAGAACGAGTTTCGCCACACTCGACGGCTGTCCGAGCCAAATCGGCGTCGCGATCACCAAGATGTCGGCGGCAAGGATCCTCTCTCGCAGCTGCGGCCACTCGTCGCCATCGCTCTCGTCGATCGACACTCCGAACCGCACATCATGATCGACGACCCGGATCATCTCGCCGTCGGTGTCGTGATCGGCAAACGCCGCCAGAACCTCGCGGCCGAGGAGCTCCGAACTGGACGGCGCCGGCGACTTCTTCAGCGAGCACCCCAGAACCACTGCGCGAAGAGTCGTCATGAAGCCCTTCTCCTGTCGAGCGATTGTTGGAGCCCGCCGGTACCCGGAGCCGCTGTCCTGAACCGTGCCCCTGCCGTGACCAGGCGCTTATCTCACCGCGGGCCGGGTACCGGCGCAGTGCACATCGTTGTACTTTCCGAGGAGGTTGCGATGCCCGGCAAGTCGTCGAACGTCAAGAACGAGAAGCAGTACGAGGCGCTGAAAGACAAGGGAATGTCCAAGGAGCGCGCCGCCAAGATCGCCAACGCGCCGAAGTCCAGCGAGCACGGCGGTCAGCAGAGCGGCAAGGGCGGTGACAGCAAGCAGGGCGGCACTACCGCCCAGAAGAAGAAGGCCGGCAGCAAGGGCGGAAAGGCAGCCGCTAATAAGAGCTGACCGGCGTCCTGGACGCAACTTTCATGGGGTTCTGCGCTCGCCGTCAGTGGGATTGCGTGGGGACAGCGTCCAAGAGTCGCTGGAGTGCAGTCAGCGTCGACGCTTCGACGACGTCACTCGGCTCACCTTCGAAGTGATGCTCAGTCACCTGAACGCCGTCGGCCGACAGTACGGCGATGAAAACCGTGCCCGGCGGCTGCCCGTCCTGCGGATCAGGTCCGCCGGCGCCCGTTGTCGCAACAGCGAGGTCGGCTCCCGTCAAACGAGCGACGCCCTCGGCCATCTGGCCGGCACAGCGAGCCGTCACCACCGGACCGACATCCACGCCCAAGACCTCGAACTTCACCTGCGAGGAGTACGCAACCACGCCCCCAGCGAACCATTTGCTTGCCTCCGGCGCCGCTCCGAGATGGCAGGCGACGCGCCCACTGGTCAGGGACTCCGCCGCCGCCACCGTGAGCTCGGCGTCCTGAACACCAGCGGCGATCGCTTCGGCCAGTTCGCCCGCGTCCTTGCTCAGTGCCCCGATCATGGAATCGATTCTGCAGCATCGCCGATTCATGACGGCAGTTGGCGGTTTGGCGCCCTGACTTTCTGACGGGCTCTCCGCGGCACCAGCCGCAGGCTCAGGCAGGCAGCAGCCAGCTCAGCATGCCATCGGCCGGCGCCGCATGTGCTGATTGAGCTACGGGTACCCCGTTTGGTAGGTCCGGCGTTCAAGCGCCGGAGTTCCTGAGCGAGAAGGGATCACCACCATGGCGGGCGATGTCGTCGATCTGATCATGCAGGACCACCGCGAGGTCGAGCGGCTGTTCGACGAACTGAAGGACAACCCCGAGAAGCGGCCGAACCTGGTTCCGGTCCTGACCACGTTGCTGTCGGCGCACAGTCGCGCCGAGGAGTCCGCGGTCTACCCGGCGGCCGCCGAGGAGGCGGACGAGGCCGACGACGTGGCCCACAGCCAGCAGGAGCACGTCGAAGCCGACCAGCTGCTCGAGAAGCTCGGCAAGACCGACCCGACCTCGGCCGCCTTCGACAAGGTCCTGCAGAACCTCGTCGACGCCGTGACCCACCATGTCGAGGAGGAGGAGACCAAGGTCCTCCCCGGCATGCGCAAGAACCTCAGCGACGAACGTCGTGCCCAGCTCGGCGAAGCCTTCGCGGCCAGCCGCAAGCAGCACCTCGGCGACCAGCCCGAGAACATTACGCGCGACGAACTGTTGCAGCAGGCCCGCAACGCCGACATCTCCGGCGTCTCCTCACTCGGCAAGGACGACCTCAGGAAGAAGCTCCAGGACGAGTCCGAGGAATAGACCGATGCGCAAGGCAATGGTCGTGGTGGGCACGGTGCTGCTCACCACGACTGCCTGCAGCTCCGGTCCGTCAGGGGCCTCGTCGACGATCGCAGAACGGTTCTACCAGGCGATCGAAGCCGAGGATGGCGCTACCGCCTGTTCACTGCTGGCGCCACAGACCCTGAATGAAGTCGAAGAGTCCGGGCAAGCGTCGTGCGACAGCGCGATCCTGGACGAGGACATCCCCACCGGCGGCGAAGTGACCGACCTGCACCAGTACGGCGGCCAGGCGCAGGTGCGGCTTCGCGGCGACACGGCCTTCCTCGCCGAGTTCGACGACGGCTGGAAGATCGTCGCGGCGGCCTGTACGGCGCGCGGCGAACAGCCCTACGACTGCAAGCTCAAGGGGTGACCGGCCGATGCGCGTGGTGTTCGCCGCCTATCTGGCGGTCGTCGTACTAGGCCTGGTGTTCTTCTTCGTTCTGGGGGTGATGAACCGGTGAAACGGCTTCATCGGTTCTTCCGGAGCAACTCGCTCAGCCTCGGGTTCGGGGCGCTGTTCCTCGCCGCGCTCATCGGGCAAGCCTTCTCGGGCCTGGCCGAGTTCAACAACCAGCAGGTCGCCGAGGGCCTGGCGACCGTGGACTTCGGCCGCTACGTCACCTCGGCCGACTTCGCTGTCGACGTGACCGAGAACTGGCAGAGCGAGTACCTGCAGTTCCTGCTCTTCATCGTGCTGACCGTTTGGTGGGTGCAGCGCGGCTCACCCGAATCCAAACAGCTCGACGAACGAGGCCGGGAGTCGGACAAGGAACAGAAGATCGGCAAGTACGCACGAGCCGACTCGCCGCGGTGGGCGAAGACCGGCGGTTGGCGCACCAAGATCTTCTCCTCGTCACTCGGTCTGTTGATGGCGACGATCTTCCTGGGCTGCTGGCTGGTGCAATCGGTCGCAGGCTGCTCGACGTACAACGAGCAGCAACTCAAGCAGCTGCAGGATCCACTCTCCTGGCTGTCCTATCTCGGCTCAGCCGACTTCTGGAGCCGAAGCCTCCAGAACTGGCAGTCAGAGTTCCTCGCCGTGGGATCCATGGCCGTGTTCAGCATCTACTTGCGCCAACGCGGTTCACCAGAGAGCAAGCCTGTCGGCACTTCGCACGACTCGACCGGCATCGCCGGCTGACCGACTACCTAGACCTTGTCAGCAACCGCACCTACACCTTCGCCGGCACGCACCTAGCAACGGCGAGTGGCATCCGGGCCGCGCGGCTATCGTCGCCTGGACCGAGTGTGGAGACTGAGCGATCTCAGAACGAGAGCCGCGGCACGCCGTATAAGTCGGCCAGACGAACTCGGGACATCGTCGGGCCGGCCACCTCGACCACATACATCTCAGTCAGAAACTGAACTTCGGCGCTCAGTAGATGGCTCGTGTGCGCCGTAGCCGACTGGTGCTTGAGACCAACCGAGACGTGTACGTGAGGATGGACGGTGCCAGTGTCCGCGTCGTAGGCGAGGGTTCCGCCGCCGACCGCTTCTACGCTCTCCAGATGAACTGAAGACCACACCGGCGCTTCGGGCTCCGTCACTCGTTCGCAGGTGCCGACCAATTCGACCCGGCGCAGGCCCGCGATGAACATCGGAATGAAGCCCTGACGCACGCCGTGGTCCTCGCAAAAGGCGGCGAGCGAGGTGAAGAAGTCCTCACCGTGGTCGAAGCGGACGGCGAACGTTCGGCCCATGGTCAGTTCGGCGGCGTGCAAGTCATGCTCCTTGGTTGCGGTCGAGGCTGGCTACGTAGCTGAGGGCGAGGTCGAGGCCCATAGTGGAAAGCAGTCGGCTGCGAGGCTGGGCGATCCCGCTGGCGCCGACCGCCGACAGTTCGGTGCAGCGTTTCCGAAACCAGGGCCATGAGATGTCGAGATAGCCGGCGAGGGCTTCAAGACGGCGAGCCGGTGTTGGTTGATCGACGATCGATCGACTGGTGGCAGCCGCGGCAATGTCTCGATACACAGCGCGGCGTGACGGCGGGGCGCTGGCGTCGACGTACCAGAGACCGGGAGCGCGGAGCCAGTTCGCGACGATGGCTTCGCCGCCGAGGACGAAGCCTTCGACCTGGCCGTGGTCGGGATCGATGGTGACGTCGACGGTGATCTGGAACGCCTCCATCAAGGCGGCAGCGAGGAGCATGACGATCCGCTCGTACCGCGGTGACTTGGCCACCTCGTGTTCAGGGATGCAGAACGCCCGTCGATGGCGCTTCAGTAGCTTGGAGGTTGCGCTCAGGTACTGGATCTTGTGCGTCCAGATCAACCACGACGACGCCTCCTCGCCGCGTTGCTCGCGACTCCAGAACAGTGGCGTCGAGGTCAGCCGGTTGAGGTTGCGCAGGATGTGGTCTGCGCAGAACCTGGAGCCCAACCAGCGCGCCGAGAGCTCGTGCAGGTCCGGCACGGCACCGAAGGTGAGGCTGGATGACGGGAGTTCGTCGTACGGGCTCAACTGGGTGCGGTAGTGCTCGAGCGAGTAGTCATCTGAGAGCAGTGCCGCGTCGGTGTTCGTGATCATCCAGAGAATCGCGACCGTGAAGTCGTCGAGGAGGTAGGCCGAGGAGAGATCGCGCGTTTGGTCGGGGCCAAGCGGCTGCCGGGCGAACTGACGGCCGTCGGCAACGTGGTACCACTCCTCCCCCGCAGCATCCGTCACCGCAATTACGGCCGACCGCCTGTCCGGCCGGACGGTCGCTTCTTCTTCGAGCGATCTCACCGCGAGGCGATCGCTTCCCGTCGGTTCAGCCGGCGAGTAGAACGCGTCGAGGTCTAGGCCCGAGAACAGTCGCCCGCCCGGCACCTCGAGTCGACCGACCTCGCCCTGACCGAGGGAGCCCTTCCCGTTCAAGCCGGCCAGGTCGAGCAATGCGGTGGTGTCCGGGGCGACGACCACGGCCGACGCAGGCTCCGCTGCCGTACGACGATTCTCGAAACCCAACGCTGCCGCGTCAGGAGCACCGAGCACTCGGCACAGCGCGTCGCGGGCATGCTTCCCGGGCCAGCTATACCAGCCGCGCTCCCAGTCGGAGATCGACTTGGCGGTGATCGCACCGACCGAACCCGTGGCGCGCAGGACTTCTTCGTTGACGAGTTCGGCGAGGCGGGCCTGGGAGAGCGTGCCGCGCGCCTGCTTCAGCAGGAGGTTGGGCTGACGCTCTTCCCTGGTCATGACGCGCGAGCAGCCCATGGTCTGTGGTGCTCGCTGGAGACTGCCCATCGGTTCATGACGATAGACTGCTACAGAACGTGAGGACGTCACTACGACGTTGTCGGACGTTTCCAGGACGTCCCGCTTAGGCCAGAAACGTCCCAAAATGTCATAGGTTAGGTGCATGACCAACGAACGACTCCGGACCGCGCTCCTGGAGAACGGTTTGACTCCGAGTGCGCTCGCGTCCGAAGTCGAAGTTGACACCAAGACCGTCGAGCGGTGGCTCAAAGGGCGGATCCCGCACCGCACGAGTCGCTACCAGGTCGCTACTCGGCTGGGGGTCGACGAAGCGTTCTTGTGGCCGGACGCAATCCCCCGCGATCAGGTCACGACGGCCTCTGCCAGCGAGATCCTGGCCGTCTACCCGCACCGCACCGAGGTCCCCCGCGATGTCTGGCGACGACTCTTCGAGAACGCCGAAGAGGAGATCAGCGTCCTGGTGTACGCCGGGCTCTTCCTGGCCGAGGACCGCGGACTGCTCAGCATCATTCGCAGGAGGGCGGCGGCCGGCGTCCGGGTGCGCTTCCTGGTCGGGGACCCGGACGACGAGCAGATCAACGACCGCGGCCAGCAAGAGGGTGTCGGCGATGCGATGGCGGCGAAGATCCGCAACGCGATCGTTCTGTACGAGACCCTCCGCAAAACTGGTGGCGTGGAGTTCCGGATGCATCGCACCGTCCTCTACAACTCGATCTACCGCTCGGACGAGATCGCCCTCGTCAACACTCACGTCTACGGATTTCCGGCACCGATCGCTCCCGTGTGGCACCTCCGCAGGGTCGCGGGCGGCGAGATCGCGGCCATCTACTTCGACAGCTTCGAGAAAGTCTGGGAAACCGCTACTCCATTGCCGGAGGACTGATGGCCCGCAGAATCGACTACTACGACGATCCGGAAGCTCCCCCGGCGAACAGCATGGTGCCGTCGGTGAACGTGGTGATCGAGAACGACGCCGGCGAGGTCCTCGTGATCCAGCGGTCCGACAACGGCAACTGGGCCGTCCCGGGCGGCGCGATCGACCTCGGCGAATCGATGACCGAAGCCGCGATTCGGGAGACCCGCGAGGAGTCCGGGATCGAGTGCGAGATCACCGGGCTGATCGGCATCTACACCGACCCGAAGCACATCATCCTGTACACGAGCGACGGTGAGGCCAGGCAGGAATTCTCGATCCTGCTCAAGGGCCGCGTTCTCAGCGGTACGCCGACACCGAGCGACGAAAGCACCAAGGTCGAGTGGATCGCCACCTCAGAGCTCGGCACCCTGCAGATGGACCGGTCGATGCAGATGCGCATCGAGCACTACCTTCGGAGATCACCTACCCCGCATCTCACCTGAGCTGCTCGCGGCCAGGCTCCGATGGACGCTTCGTGCGGCATCACGCAGGAGCGGCGCCGACCGAGTAATCGATCGATGTACGACGTGCTCCGGCGGGTACCGCGTCAGGATTTCGGCCAGCCGCTCGTCGACGTCGACCGTCGAGCCATCGACTCCAGCCGTCAGATCGCAGTAGATCAAGGCGTTCAGCAGTCGCGGTGCCGGCCGCGCGAATTCGTCCAACTGCTCGCCCAAGCCTCGCTCTTCGGCTTCGATCGCGGCAGCAGTGTGGTGCGCGACCAACTGGCAAACGACCTCATCGACCCCCAGGTCGTCACGGAGGTACCTGGCACCGTCCAGCGGATGAAATCCCGTCCGCACCAGCGATGGCGCATAGCCGATGTCGTGCAGCCAGGCCGCCACCTCGATCAACTCAGAGTCTTCCTCGAGAATCAAGGCCAGAGTGCGCGCACGTCCAGCCACTCCTTGCACGTGCGCCCACCGTCGCGGTAGCGAATCAGCCAGAAGGCCTTCGGCGATGTCCTTGGCCCAAGTCGTTCCGCTCATGACCGCGACCATACGACTTCCGGTCAGTGACGGAACAGGCGCTGACCGGACATCTCCAGGACGTCCCGTGACGCCGAAACGTCCTCAGTCGACTAGCCATCAACCGGCCGAGCGGCCCTCCAGACCTCGGCGATGCTCTCCATGTAGAGATCGAACATCTCGCCGCCTGCGAGCCTGCGGAGATGAAAGACCGGTGCCTGCGCAGCCGGAAGACCGAAGACGTGCTGATTCACCAGCACCTGTCCGTCTGCCCGGTACATCGAGTTGTACAAAACCGTGTCGTGAAGACGGAGCGTCACGCCCGGCCGGTCGAGCAGTGGCCGGTATCGCACGAGCGCGTTCCGGATCTTGGCGGACAACGACTCTCCGATCTTCTCCGCCGTACCCCGGTGTCGCACCTCCGCGGCCTGAGGGTTGCCCAAGGCGAGATTCACGACAACGCCACCGGCAGCCTTCGACACCAACAGATCAACAAGACGCTTGTCCTCGGCCAGGAACAGCGCGGCGTACGCGAGGATGTCGATCTGCTCCTCCGCGGATTCGAAGAGATCGATCCACGCCTCTCGCGTGACCAGATTTCGTTGCGGGTAGACCGCTACAACCTCGGTCGGCGTTGCGCGGACCCCTCGGAGGGTCAGAACCTCGGGCCACAGGTCCGGCTCCTCCAGCCGGAGCAGGCGCGCCAGCGGCCCACGATGGCGCGCACTCGGCGTACGGCCCCGCACCCACCGTCCAACTGTCTTCACATCGACGCCGAGCTGTGCAGCGATCTCGTCATCGCTGAGTCTCGCTGCGAACATCGCGCGCCGCAGAGCCTCGTTCACCCGAACTCCCCGATTCAGTGGCGCTCAAGAGGTCCCTAAACGTCCTATTCAGGCTAGCACAAAACGTCCCAATACGTCCCATCCTGTAGTAGCGACGTCCTCACCCTCGGGAGCAGTCTTGAGGTACGCCGTCGACCAAGTCGGCGAGGAGTTGGGAGTGGACTGTGAACGACCTCAGAACACCCGGACACGCGCTCTTGCGTTCGCGTGTGGCTCAAGACGATTGCCAGTCGCAACAATGGGATGGCGTGAGGTGATCCCCGAAATGTGGACTCTCTGGCTGATCGCCGCCGTGCTCTACGCGTTGATGCTCCGCGACATCGCGCAGGAGGTGCGTGGTCGATGAGCAACGTCCCGGGAACGCCTCTTCGGATCGACCGCCGCAGCGGTGATCGCGAGTGCTGAACTGTCGTGATCGGCTTCCGCTGGCGCTCGTGGAGCGCCGCGCTCTGGAAACGTCTCAACGATCTGTTCCGCCGCTGGCAGGACGAGGACTGACTCCGTCGAGCGAGCTCCACGACCTGTTCGATGACGTAACCAGGCCGCTGCTGGTCGGGTATCTGCGCCGCGATCTGCTGAGCAGCGAGGGCGTAGTCGAGCAACTGGTGGCTCAGATGGCCGTGTTCGCTCGGCGCGAGGGATTCTCGATGGGTTACACATACGTCGAACGGGCCCCTACTTCGCTCGCCGCGCTGGAAGCGCTGGTCGAGTTCGTCGGCCGAACCGAGGGCGCCGCGGTCGTCCTCCCGAGTCCGCTGCACTTCCTGGCGATCGATGGCCCGATCAATCTCCGAGAGATCTTCGAGAGGGCCACCGGCACCCGTGTCTTGATGCTCACCTCATGAACGGGCGGAATCGGTGGAGCGCCGTCGCCACCCCTCCGTGCAGCGCAACCGCTGCACCCTCCACCGGTTCCGTCTCCTCCAGACGGGTCCCTGCCTGAGCACCCCTGTATCCCCTGCCGGCCCCCGAGCTCAGGCAGGGACCCTCAAGACCGGCTGGCCCGGCGTAGCAGTGAGGCTGCGCCGGGGCAGCCGTTCCAGGCCTCCCGCGCAGCGTCTGTGCATCTTCTACACGGATCAGTTGCCGACATCGAGGCCGTCGGCGTCCTTCTGCTGCTCCTTCCAAGCGATGACATCGGCGGGGTCGTACCGGAGGTGACGCCCCATGCGGATTGCCCGCGGACCGTACTTCTTCTTCCGCCATCCGTAGAGCGTCCACTTCGGGATGTCGAGGTACGCCGCGACGCGATCGATATTCCACAGCGGCTCACGATCCGAGTAGTTCATCCCCACCTCCGCTGGCGCTGCGCCGACCGGACCGCAGCGGTGCCTTCTTGGCGCGTGCGGAAGCCGCCGGTACGTCGGACTTCAGCAGTCGGCGCATCTCTCGCAGCGACAGCCCGAGGATCTCGGCGGCGGCCTCCGTCGAACCGCAGACTCTCGCCAGCTCGGCTGCTTCACGAACCGAAGCGACCTCGGCGCCGACGACCTTCTCGTCGTGTCGCTCGATCGCGAGTTCACGCGACCGGTTGGCTCGCTCCAGCGCGGCACGCGCCCGCACCGCCCGCCCAGTCGCTGCCTCGATCCGAGCCTGACGTTGCCGCGCTCGCTGCAGCGCGGCCACTCGCTCGCTTCCGCCCACGTTCAGAGCCCCGGACCATCCGGCGCCGGTGTATCAGCACCGGGCACCAGACTCAGATGTCTCGCCGGACCCCTTCGGCCGGCGAGGACCCGGTACTGCGAGGTCAGATCGATCAGTTCTCGAGCCATCCGCAGAACTCGCTCGCCGCTCCTCTGCACCACCCGCTCCGGCGCCGCCTTGTCGACCGACGCAGCCCAGCCCGCGACGTACGGGAAGCTGTCGCCGTCGGTTTCCAAACCGTGATGGGCCAGGAGGATGAAGGCGACGGACTCGGCCTCGACCTCTCGCATCCCTCGGCACATCACACTTCCGGACGACGCGACAGCATCGGGATCGTGCATCCTCATGTGCGCGACCTCGTGCGCCAAAGTCGACACCGCGGCAGCCTCACCAAGCGAGTCGGAGATCACGATCCGCCGTGCCTCGAAGTCCGTGAAGCCGTCAAGCCCCGCTCGCTTGGTCGGCTCCACCGAGAGACGGAACCCCTCACCCTCGACGCACGTCGCGAGCCCTTCCCACAGTCCTGTCGGCGCCGGACCAACGAGTTGCGCAGAAGCGGGCGGCTTCGGCAAAGGCTCGCCGTTTGTCTGCGACACATCCCAGACGTACGCGACGCGAAAGCCGACCAGCCGTCGACCAGATCGCTTCTTCGCCGTCTCCGAGTCGTCTGCAAGGTCGAGGTCGACCCGCCTGGCGATCGCACCCTTGTCGTCGACCACCTTCTTCAACCGCGAGAAGACCGGGGCGAACACGCGAATTGCCTTCTCCCCCTTCGACACGTTCCGGCCGAGGTGTTTCCATGTGCTCCAGCCACCAACCAGGGTCGCGTCCGGTCGCTGTGCCGCGATCAGGATCGCGTTCCTGAAGCTGTACTCGTGGAAGGCTGCCGCGGTCTTGAGCCATCGCTTCCAGTCGTCCGCCGTTCGGAGTTTTCGGATTTCTTCGATGAGCATCTCGTGCAAAGAATCCACCGTGGACGAGGCGCCTCCTGTGGTTCCTGAATCTGCAACGTTCATGGCAGCTCAACGGCCGGACTCGTGTCGGGTTGATCGGCGGCCGACGTCATGGCTCGACGCCTCCGACTCCGATCCGGGCTGCCGGGCTTGGTCGGAGCCGCCAGCCGTGTCGGCCGGCGCTCGTCATCCGTGTCCGCGAGCTGCCGGCACACCAGCGCCGCTTCGCCGAGCAACTCCGTCACTGATGCGAGGGACTCCGTCAGCTCAGGCACGAAGTCGATTCGATCGGCCCGTACCCAGGTCCGCTGGCGCTTGCCTACCGGCGCGGCAGTGAGCTGCCGGTACGCGGGATCCAGCCGGACTGCCTGGAGTCGGGGAATGAACAGCCGTCCTTCCATAACGAGGTCGAACACGGCTCGCCGCTGGAGCAGGGCAACCTGGTGTGCTGAGTGGACAAGCTCATCGGCCGCCTCGAGTAACGCGCCTGCCGTCCACCGATCCGGGATCAACTCCTCAGCTGGCCGGAGTGCGCCTCCAGGGCCTCCGATTGCACGCCGTACGGCCTCGTGCAGCTCGCTGAAGGCGACCTGGCCCGGAACTGTCGTGACTCCTCCCAGATCAGAGACGTTGCGACTCCAAGCGGCGGCCGTTCGGATCGAGCTCGCATCACTCCGTCGCAACGCCGTGTTCGCTCTCCTCAGCCGCAAGATCGTCGCGTCTCCGAACCCAAGTCGCTCTGCAGAGGAGCCCACTGCTCTGACGAGGTAGCGACCATGTCCAGCCGCAGTACGGATCTGCGCAGTCACCGACCGGAGATCCCTGGTCAGAAGGCTCCGTGCCGGCACTTCATCATTCAGACGCTCCCAGTGCGCGGCTGCGTAGGCGATCTGTTCCCAGATCTTGGTGCCGCTGGCCGGCATGCCCGCCGTCAATCCGCCCAACGCGCCGAGCACACGCCCGTTCTGCTGAGCGACAATAGGTTCCAGCTCCCGCCGCGCGAATCGCAACTGTCTGGCCAGAGAGCGCTGCTCGACGGTACGACGACGCTTGCCGACCGACGTCATCGCGCCCAGCGCCGACCCTGCAGCGATCGAAGCGATGTTCGCCACTGCCGCACGGGCTGCGACGAGTGCCTCCCGATCGTCGAGCACTGCCGCCGTGACAGCGTCCTGACCCGCTAGCAGATCTGAGGCGGCGCCTAGCGCCTGTGCGACAGCCATCAGCGCCGGGTCGCCGTGCGATGGTGGCTTCCCAGCATCGGGAATCCTCAGCTCGAATCTGAGCCAGGTCATCTGCCGACGAGTCGCAGCCAGCACGGCAGTCCACCCCGCCGCAGCTTGCACTGGATCTGTGCTCACTCTGCCTGCGGAGTCCTCCGCCCTGCGCCGCGCTACCGTCAGCAGATCCTCATACCTCGCGCGCACCCGCGACCATCCG
Organism: Kribbella sp. cmx-5-2; assembly: GCA_049998015.1. Classification (GTDB taxonomy): domain Bacteria; phylum Actinomycetota; class Actinomycetes; order Propionibacteriales; family Kribbellaceae; genus Kribbella. The sequence goes on along the minus strand of JAEBEC010000002.1, from coordinate 944,505 downwards.
GATGTCCTTCGCCGCGGACCTCAGTGCGTCGGCCAGAGCCAACCGCCAACTCAAGCCCTCCAACGACACGTCGAACTGATCGACCAAGGCTGCCGCCTCGTCGAGGAGGCCGGCCGGGTCGTCAACCAATTCACCGGCGTACGGCTCGTACGGCGTCACCCCCAGCAGCTCGCAGACGCGATAGCGACTGAAGGCTGTCATCGCCCACGACCCGTTCGGCGCCGCTGTCTCCAGTGCCTCGACGCTCGCCTCAGCCCGGGTCACGAGCTCGACGACCTCCGAACGCTCCTGGTCGTCGCTGCCCGACATCGTCTTGTTCAAGGTGCTCTCCTCTTCGTCACCAACAGGATTGGCCGGTTCATGGGGACCGCGGACGACGGTTCAGAAATCTGTGGATAACTCGCCGATGAACCCATCGCCCCGTGGGGTGCGGACCGCTCGGCGATCCGCACCCCACGGGGCTCCAGAACCGGATTCCCTTGCTCAACGGTTGTCGATGACGCCGGCTGCACAGTCGGTATCGGCCGAGTCGAGGAGCCGAGTGTCCAGGTCGTCAGATCGAGGAGATGACGAAGACCCGCCCGGCGGGATGGAGGATCACCGACACACTTCTTGCATTCAAGGCGTTTCAGCGGCCGAAACGGCAGGGCGGTCCCCCCGTGCCGGGCCGTTGAACCGGACATGCGCGACCGCTTCCCGACCTCAGCCAGCCCGGATGCCGGGCTGACAGTGACGTGCGCTGACTGCGGCGCCGCCTTCACCCGGCGCCGATCCGACCACCGGTTCTGCTCGGATCGATGCCGCCTCCGCGCCTGGCGCCGCCGAAAACTCATCAAACTGCTCAGCGACCAGACACCGGTTTCCGTTCAGCGCGACCTCGAGAACCTCCGCCAGACCATCTGCTCCCTCAGCCCTCCCAACTCGATCTCAGCCCCCGCGAATCCGACCTCATTGCTCGAGGCAATCGATTCGATCGCGGCGCAGGTCGACAGCCTGCAACTCCAGAACTCACTCCTTCAGCAAGAGCTCCGCAACCAACCTTCTCGACTGCCAAAGTGCTGAGCATCCACCGCCTCAGCGCGGGCGACGGCTACAAGTACCTGATCAAACACATCGCCACCGCAGACGTCGACCGCCGCATGGCAACCCCCTTGACCGCCTACTACGTCGCCGACGGCTACCCACCAGGCCGATGGGCCGGCCGCGGCCTCCCCGGTCTCGGACAAGGACAGATCAAAGCCGGAGACGAAGTCACCGAAGAGCAGATGGCGGCACTGTTCGGACGAGCCCAAGACCCCGTCGACGGCAAGCAACTCGGCCGCCCCTTCCGGGTCTACCGCTCGCTGGAAGAGCGAATCCAGACCCGCATCGCTGATCTCCCAGCCGACCTCTCCGAGACCGATCGAGCGGCCACGATCACCGAAGTCCGACGAACCGAAGCTCGCGTACGAGCCCGACAAGCCGTGGCCGGTTTCGACCTCACCTTCTCCCCCGCCAAGTCAGTCTCAGCCCTGTGGGCAACAGCCGACGTCGGCGTCAAGGAGCAAGTCGCCGCCGCGCACTACGACGCCGTCAACGACGTCCTCGCCCTGATCGAGGACCAGGCCGTCTACACCCGCACCGGCGACGGCGGCATCGCCCAGATCGACACCCGCGGCATCATCGCGACCGCCTTCGACCACTGGGACACCCGAAGCGGCGACCCCCAACTCCACACCCACATGGTCATCGCCAACCGCGTCCAGAGCAACGACGGCCAATGGAAAACCCTGGACGGCCGAGTCCTGTTCCGCGCAGCAGTGGCCATGTCGGAGATCCACAACGTGCTCCTCGCCGACGGCCTCGCACGTCGGCTCGGCGTGAATTGGGAACTTCGAGACCGCGGCGAGCTGCGCAATCCCGCCTTTGAAATCACCGGAGTTCCGGACGAGCTGCTGCGCGAGTTCTCCTCCCGCACCGAACAGATCGAGTCCAACCTCGAGCTGCTCCTCTCCCGCCGCCCGGACAGCCTCTCCCGCAAGGAGATGTACGTCCTGCGGCAGCAGGCGACCCTGATGAATCGTCCACCCAAGCACCTGGCCAAGCCACTCGCCGACCTCATGGTCGAATGGCGGCGACGCGCCGACGTCGCTCTCGGCACCAACGCCAGAACAGCCCTCGCCGACTGCCTCGCCGACGTCCCAGACCGGCTCCTGACACGAGCAGACCTCACCGCGGGAACCCTCGACGCCTACGGCGCCACCGTCGTCCTCGCACTCCAGGCGAAGCGTGCCACCTGGACCCGCTGGAACATCCTCGCCGAAGCCGCACGGCAGACCCGCCTGCTACGCCTCGCGACCACGAAGGACCGGGTGGACACCTTGGAGGCCATCGCAGACCGGGCAGAACACCACTCCATCAGCCTCACCCCTGGCGATCTCGTCAACCTCCCTGGCGAGCGCGTCGATGGGGAGAGCGTCTACCGGATCCACAACGGCGCGATCTTCACCTCACCCGTCGTCCTCGGCGCCGAACGCCTCCTGCTCGACCTGGCCCAAGACCCCACCGGCCCAACAGCCACAACGAACCTCGAAAACACCATCGGGCTGACCGCCGATCGACGCGAGGCACTCACCCGGATCCTCACCAGCGGACAGCGCCTCGAAGCCCTCGTCGGCCCCGCCGGCACCGGCAAGACCAGCCTCCTCGCGGGCCTCCACCAAACCTGGCAAACAACCCACGGCCCCTCGATGGTCATCGGCATCGCGCCCTCGAGCGCCGCCGCCGACGTCCTGTCCGGCAGCCTCGGCATCCCCACCGACAACCTCGCCAAATGGATCCACGAAGCCGTCGGCCTCGGCGCAGACCAACGCAACCAGCGCATCGCCGACCTCGAACAGGCAGCCAGAATCGCCGAACACCTCCGCCGCAAACGCCGCCAACAGCGCATCCTCACCAGCCTCGCCGCCCTGCGAGCCGAAGCCGACCGCTGGCGCTTCCACCCCAACCAACTCGTCATCGTCGACGAAGCCTCCATGGCCGGAACCATGGAACTGGCCACCCTCGCCCGCGAAACCTCCAAAGCCGGCGCCAAACTCCTCCTCGTTGGCGACGACGCCCAACTCGGCGCCGTCGACACCGCCGGCGCCTTCCGCCTCATCGCCAAAGAGACCCAGGCAGCCAGCCTCCAAGAAGTCTGGCGCTTCACCGCCGAATGGGAACGCGACGCCAGCCTCGCCCTCCGCGCAGGCGAACTCGCCGTCATCGATACCTACGACGACCACGAACGCCTCACCGCCGGCACACCCGAACACTGCGAAATCAACGCGTACTCCGCCTGGCTCACCGACACCCGCCGCGACCTCACCAGCCTCCTGATCGCCGCCGACAACCCGACTGTGATCCGGCTCAACGCTCGCGCCCGCCTCGACCGCGTCACGACTGGCGAGGTCGAACCCGACGGCGTCCAACTCCACGACGGCAACGAAGCCGGCCTCGGCGACCGCATCGTCACCCGCCTCAACAACCGCCACCTCACCTACGGCACCAACCAGTTCGTCCGCAACGGCAACATCTGGACCGTCGTACGCCGCTGGAACGACGGCTCCCTCACCGTCGAAGACGACAACCACCAAACCATCACCCTCCCCGCCGCCTACGTCGCCAACTCCGTCGAACTCGCCTACGCCACCACCGTCCACCGAGCCCAAGGCATCACCGTCGACACAGCCCACCTCGTCGTCACCGAACGCATGACCCGCCCCCTCCTGTACGTCGGAATGACCCGCGGCCGCGAAGCCAACAATGCCTACGTCGCCACCCATCAACCCGCCGGCGACCTCCACGAACCCCAAACCCCCGAGCACATGTACGAGGTCCTTGCGACTGTCCTCGACCAGGAGGGCATCGAAAAGTCAGCCCACGAAACCATGCAAGGCGAACTCGACAACGCCACCAACCTCGGCCAACTCGTCCCCATCCACGAACACCTCTGCCAGATCGCCGCCGGCCAGCGTTACCGCGCCACCATCGACACCTCCGCTCTCGACGCTGGCGCCCGCGCCGAACTCCGAGCCTCTGCCGCCTACGGTCCTCTCCTCGCCGCCCTACGCAGAGCCGAAGCCGCCGGCCTCGACCCAAACGCCACCTTCCACAAGGCCGTAACCCAAGCCAACCTCGACAATGCCCGCGACCTAGCCGCTGTCCTCCACGCCAGAGTCGAACGCCAACTCAGCCGCACCAATCGCGGCCGAAGAGAACCTCCGCAACTCGTGGCCGGGCTCGTCCGCCCAACTGCAACCATCACCGACCCCGCCTTCACCGCTTCACTCCGAGAACTCGAAACCCTCATCTCCCAACGCGCCGACTGGCTGGCCGACCAAGCCGAACGGAAGCCCGCGACCTGGTACAAGACTCTGAAAGAGGAACTGGCCGAACTGACACCCCACGAGACCCACATCCTCATCCGGGAGGTCGCGGCCTACCGCGAGCGCTATGGCGTGCGCAGCGCCGAGCCGCTCGGCGCTGTACCGGCGCCCCGGGAGTTGGAGCAATCCCTGATTAGATCCCGACTCGTCGGCAAGCTCCAGAGGGCTGAAAGTAGGACAGAAAAGACCGCTCTGGGTCGACCGACTCCGACCAACCAAGTGCACTCGTCAAATGACCCGGAAGTCATCGGCCGGTGAGTCCAGATGCGCACGAGGCGCCGTTGCGAAAGTCATCTAGCGTCAACGCGGGGCCACGCCAAATGAAGCCTGTCATGTGTCGACCGACTTCGGGGACTTCTTTGGTGAAGGCTGCCCGAGTGCTCGCCGCCGCGAACAATTGGCTTCCGTGCCGCGTGCTCGGCCAGCATCGGTCGTCGACGACGGCAGGCTCCTAGCCATGTCTTTAGAAAGCGGTGAAATCGATCGCGTCAGGGCTTCGCCTCGGCGGTCTACGGAACTGTCTGCACATCCTCGGGCAGTAAGTGTGCGCGGTACGTTGGCAGCGAGCATCATCTGAACGTGCGGTATTCGCAGGGTCCGATGAAATAAACCTGCGCGCTCAGATCTCGCAGCTCGGCAGGCTGCTTACCGCAGCGGGCCGATGGTCGCTCACGAGACTTCCCCACCAGGCCCGTCCGACGAAGTCACGTTGTCGATCGCCGCCAGCAAGGCCAGGAGATCGCTCCTTCCCTGCCCCCAGTCCCAGATGGTGGTGCGGAGCTTCGGCTGGCACCCGGCCCAGCGTTCTGCAAAATTGCAGGTTGCTGCAATTGATTCACTGTCGCTATCTGTTGCCGGTAACCGATTGCCCACATACTGTCGCGCCTGTCCTTCCCTGGCTTGGGGGCCGTGGTGGGGAAGCCGTACAGCTACTGGGGGTTTGTTTTGTTTGCCCGAAGTCTGTCTTCTCGTCGTTCCGCCAGCGCGGCCGCAGCCGTGCTGACGCTCTTCTCCGAGGGCGCGATCGCCGCGCTGCCGGCCCATGCCGGCACAGCGGCCGTTCTCACAGCTCAGTTCACCGGGGCGCGTCCGTCGGCGACCCGGATCCCGTTCTCGATCTCCGACAAGGTGTCGGCCTCGGTCGACGTCGCGACCGGAAACCTGTTGGTCACCACATCCGATCTGTCGCTGCCGGGAATCCAGAGCGATCTGCAGCTCGGCCTGGACTACAACAGCCTGCGCCTCGCCGCGGGCGCCGCCCTGCCGTCCGGTTCGGCCGGTGCGGGGTGGGCGATGCGGGTCGGTCAGGACACGAAGGTCATCCTGAACTCCGACAACTCCGTGCTCTACCTGGCACCCGAAGGCCGCGAAGGCCTGTTCCATCCCGCCACTGCGACGGCCTACACCGCACCGGCTGGGTTCAAGGTCGCGATGGTGAAGACCAGCACGGGGTGGACGGTCACCGATCACGCGAGCAACCAGGTGTCGACGTTCAACTCGACCGGTCAGCTGGTGTCGATCAAGGACCGCAACGGCCAGTCCGCGACCTTCACCTACACCTCGGGCAAGCTGTCACAGGTCGTCTCCACGCGCGGCGGCGCGGGCGCGAAGACGGCGAACTTCACCTGGTCGGGCAGCCTGGTCACGATCGCCCAGGCCGGCGACGACGGCACACCGCGATCGGTGGGCTACACCTACACCGGCGGCAAGCTGACGAAGATTACCGACCCGACGTCGAAGACGACCCAGTTCGGGTACGACGCAACCACCGGTGACCTAACCACGATCACCAACGGTGAGGGCAAACAGACCGCCATCCAGTACGACACCTCACACCGGGTGAAGAAGGTGACCCAGCAGAACCCGGCCGGCAGCGCCGCGACCCGGTTCACCTACTACTCCAACGGTGAAACCTACGTCGCGGACCCGAACAACACCGCCGCAGTCCCGTCGGATGGTCCGCAGACCTACTACAAGCTCAACGCGCAGGAGCTCGTGACGTCGGCCCTTGACCCGCTGGACCGGTCACGCGCGAAGACCTACACGGCGTTCAACGACGTTGCTACCTCGACCAACGGTGTTTCCGGGGTCACCACCTACGGCTACAACTCGGCCATCAACGCTGGCGAGTCGCTGACCGGTGTCACGTCCGCCACGGGCGCGAAGTCGACCGCGGTCTACGCCAACACCGGCCCGGCGAAGTACCTGCCGTCCGGTGGGAGGGATGCTCAGGGCAACAACAAGCTGTTCACCTACGACGGCGCCGGCAACCAGCTCACCTCGGCGAACAGTTCCGCGACGGCCACGTCGAAGGTCGACTACAACGCCGACGGCACGCTGAATACCTCGACCGACCCGCGCGACAACGTCACCGACTACACCGCCAACACCGATCACCAGGTCACCAACATCACCCCGCCGACAGGATCGTCTCTGGCGCCGGTCGTGGTCGACTACGACGGGTTCGGGCGGCTGCACAGCGTCCGCGACGGCCGCGGGCTGCGCACCATCTACGCCTACGACCGCGCCGACCGGATCAAGACCATCCAGTACTCCGACTCGACCCCTGATGTGGCGTTCACCTACGACGGCGCCGGCAATGTCCTGACCCGCACCGATGCGTCCGGGACCACGACGTTCACCTACGATGCCCAGAACCGCGTCACCTCGCGGACGTCGACCTCCGGCGGCGGCACCCTGGGGTACGGCTACGATAAGGCTGGAAACCTCACCAGCAAGACGGACCCGCGCGGCACCACCGTCTACACCTACGACGCCGCGAACCAGGTTGTGTCGATGACGACGCCGAACGGGCAGGCCACCGCGTTCGCCTACGACGCGAACGGCAAGCGGACCGACACCTGGTTCAACACCAACACCGCCCGCACGACCTTCGCCGCGCACACCAAGACGACCTTCGACAAGGCCGGCCGGATCTCCCGCACCTGGACCGCGCGCGCCTCCAACGACGCCACCAAGGTCTACGACACCTCGTCCTGCTACTCACCCTACGTCTCCGGCCAGGCTTGCCCATCCGCGACAGCCGCCACCGACTCCGGCGTGATCCGCTGGTCGGTCAACAACTTGAATGCCGCCCGGTCGATCTACAGTTACGACACCTCGAACCGGCTGACGGGCGTCACGAACTACGGCGGTCACGACTACGTCTACGCCTACGACAAGGCCGGCAACCGGGCTTCGACCAAGATCGACGGAGTCCAGGTCCAAGGCCTGGCCTACAACACCGCCAACCAGATCAGCTCCACCGGCTACACCCACGACGCCTCCGGCAACCGCACCGCCGACCCGGCCCTAGGCACCTCCACCTACAACGCCGCCGGCCAAATGACCAGCCGTACCAACGGCTCATTCACTAGCACCTACAACTACGCCGGCGGCGACCAGAACGAACTCGTCTCCACCACCACCGGCGCCAACACCACCAGCTACGTCTACGGCCAAAGCGACCGCAACGGCGTACCGCCCATCGCTTCGTTCACCAAGAACGGCCAGACCAGCTACCTCGACACCGACCCCACCGGTTCACCCATCGCCCTCAACAATGGCGCTGGTGTCGACTACTACACCCTCGACAATCAAGGCTCGCCGACCGGCCTGGTCAACAACACTGGTGCGGTGACCGCGACCTACACCTACGATCCCGCGGGCAAACAGATGACCGCGACCGGTGTCTCCGCGGCGAACAACCCGCTTCGCTACACGCAGGGGCTGCTCGACGAGCAGACGGGCTGGCTCAAACGAGGCGTCCGCTGGCACGACACCACCACCGCCAACTGGACCAGCCAAGACCCCCTCAGCTTCCTGCTTGCGCCAGACGAAGCGAGCCGATACTCCTACGCCAGCGGGAACCCGGCCAACAGGATTGACCCCACCGGTCTGTACTCGGGCGACGAATTCCGTGACGACATCGGGTTCATCGGCTCGACGACCACCATTGGCGTGGCCTTCGGTTCCATCATTGCCCCCGGCCCCGGTTCCGTTATCGGGGGAGCCGGTGGCCTTGGATTCGGAATCGGCTACGTCATCGGTGACCGAACCGACGACTAGGATGATCGGTGGTCCGGAGCGGCCGAATTGGTCGTTTCGGATCACCGTTCGCTGCAGATCAGATCGTTCGAGACCTCAAGGAAAGCTCACCAGTGAGTCAGTTTAAGAAATCTTATAGAGCAATTCCTCTGGCGATATTCATCGCAGGGATTCTGCTTGGCATCATCGCAGCTCGAGTAGGGCTAACCAGAGACCAAAGCATCGTTGTCTTGATTGCAGCACTTGCAATTGCTTCTTTAGTTTTTATCTTATTCTTCAAACACTCAAAATCCAAACCGCACAATACCGAAAAAGACGGTAATTGATATTATCGTAGTAACATCTTCCGACGGATACGTGACAAAGGGATGCAGGCACGCGGTCTGGATACCTCAAACGCGGCGACTGGCGGAGTCGGCAAGTTTCCAACTGCGTTCGATCCGCGCAGTCGACAGGTACTGGGTCCCACGTTGACGGACGACGTGGGACCGTCCGTGGTGTGAAGCAGGCTGGAACACGGCGCCCAGCCGCACTAAGAGTCGAAACCGACGACCTTTTCATCACGAGGAGGACGCTCAGCGTGTCGCCCGCTCCTATGAGGCACTTCTGGTTACGCGGCAACTGTCATCACGGGGCAGGATTCTCATGCTTCTTCTCCGTTTCGCACCACGTCCCGCACCACGAGCAGGATCCAAGCCAGCCGCGGCAGGCGCAGACTGAGTTGATCTGCAGGCACCAGGCCCAGTCTTCGCCGCGCAGGTGCCCTGTGGATAACTCACGCGAGCAGGGTCAGATGCGGGCATCCTGTAGGCGGGCCTCGGGGTGAGGTCACACCGGCAGGACCCGTCACGTGCCGAACGGCTCCGGGGTAACCATTTCGCGCGCCTCGACGATGTCGGCGGTCACCGCTGACAGCTGCAGCGGCCGGCACAGCACACTGCTCCGACCCGGCTAGTTGACTGAGTTCTTTACACGCTGACCGCACGACTGACTCACCGCTGTTGCGGATGGCGGAGCTGACGCTGGATAGCGCCGTTGCTGTCTTAAACGCTTCGGCACGGCGCGTGCCGCGATCTGCCCGTATCGTGGGAGGTGACCGTCGGCTTTTCGGATTCGCCAGCTAAGGTGCGCCGTCTGCGGTGAACCATTCTCCGGCTGCGCAGTGCGCGGCTGCGAAGGCGGCGGTCCTGTGGACCACCACGACTACGAATTCCTGGCGGCGTTCGGTTTCGAGTATCCCGATCCTGTGTGGGCTGTTGCTGTTGCCCGCGGCATCTTGATCGAGCGCTATGACATCTCCATAGACCTGGCGCACGCCCTTCTTCAAGCCCGCGCGGACGCCAGTGAGCTGACGCTGCTTGAGACGGCCAGCTGGCTGTGCCGTACGCACACGTTGCCGTGACCGCGACTGGTCGCGGTGACCGGACTTGGCGCCTGCGGGCCGAGGGCTGTGCTCGGTCGGCACTCAGCCGGTCGCGCCCGGCTTGGTGCCGGCCTCAGGCAGTGCTGGGACGTCGTCGGGCTGCAAGTCCGCGCGGTACCTGATCAGGCGCAATGGGTGCCGGTAGTGGCCGGCCTGCAGGGCGGCGTCGGCGGCGACCTCGACCACTACTGCGGGGCGCACCTTCACGATCGGGGTCTTGCTGCCCCGGCCCCAGTGCGTGCTGATCTGGTCCCGCCACGGATGCCGCGCCCCGGCTGCCTTCAAGAGTTGGCCGATCGCCGCGGACTGGGTTTCGGTGAGCTTCACGGTCCGGCCGACTACCTCGAGTTCCTTGCCGCGGTACTGCCCGACGACCAGTATCTCGGGGCACTGCAGCGACCCGGTCACGGCTCCGACGATCGCCTCGACGGTCTCGCGGGTCTTCCATTTCACCCAATCACGGCGGCCCGGAAGGTACCTGCTCGAGGCACCCTTCACCACCAGGCCCTCGATCCCGCCGAACTTGAACGCTTCGAGCCACTCCCGCGCCTCGTCCGGATCATCGGTCATGGGCGACAACTGCAGCGGTGGACGCCAGTTCTTCGCCAGCGACTCCAGTCGTCCGCGCCGGGCGGTCCACCGCATCGGGCGGACGTCGACGCTGCCGACCGCGAGCACGTCGAACACCACAAACGATGCCGGCTGGTCCCGCGCCAGCCGGGACCGGACCGTGGCGGCGGTGTTGACCATCCGCTGCTGCAACGCGTCGAAATCCAGCCGGTCGCCGGTCCACACCACCAGCTCGCCGTCGAGCACGCAGTCGACCTCGACCTGACTGGCCAGCGCCTTGGCGACGTCGGGGAACTTCGCGGTGAAGTCCTTGCCGTTGCGCGACCACAACCGCACCACGCCGCCGCGGCAGACCGCTCCAGCGCGGCTAGTTGACTGAACTCTTCATGTGCCCGATTGGCGTAGTTGGTCGGTGGCTGGAGAGGGTGTGTCGGTGCCAGGTAGCGAGTTGGGGCGGGTTGTCGAGTTCGAGCTGGGACTGCGCTGGCGGGTGTGGTTTCCGGACGAGGAGCATGTGGCGGCGTCGGCGTTCCTGCGGGATCTGGCTGCCTCGGATTGTTCGCCGGCGACGCTGCGCAGCTATGCGTACGATCTGCTGCGGTGGTTCCGGTTTCTGCACGGCCGGTGGACGGCGTGGGAGCGCGCTGAGCGGACCGATGTCCGGGAGTTCGTGGAGCGGCTACGTGACTCGCCGGTGCCGCAGCGGCTGAACCGGCGAGCTGGTGCCCCGGTGCCGGGGTCGGTGAATCCGATCACGGGCAAGGCGGCGCTGGGGACGACGTACGCCGCTCGCACGATCAATCATCAGCTGAGCGTCTTGTTCGGGTTCTACGAGTGGGCGTGTACGGCTGATTTGGGTCCGCTGATCAACCCGGTGCCGGCACAGCGAAGCCGCGCCGCGGGACGTCTCAATCCACACCACAACCCGATGGACAACTTCGTGGTGCGCCATCGTGCGACGTACCGGCAGAAGGTTCCCCGGCCGGTGTGGAGAGCGATATCCGACGGCGCGGCTGACGCGCTGTTCGGCGTGCTGCGCAGTCACCGCGACCGTGCGCTGGTGTCGTTTTGGCTGTCTAGTGGCGCTCGGGCTAGCGAGTTGCTCGGCTTGTGTTTGGACACCGACCTGGACGCCGGCGCGAACACGATCACGGTCGTCAGCAAGGGCAGTCGCCTGCGGGAGACGATTCCGGCCAGCGTGGATTCGTTCGTGTGGCTGGCGCTGTATCTGCGCGAGGAGTGTCCGCCGGTCACACCGGGTGGACCGCTGTGGTGGACCCGGCAAGGCACACCGCGACCGTTGACGTATCACGCCGCTCGGGCAGTGATGCAGCGTGCGAACGCGGCGTTGGGTACGAACTGGACGCTGCACGATCTGCGGCACACGACGGCGGCTCGTCTGCTGGCTGATCCGGCGTTCACGCTGTTCGACGTGCAGACCATCTTGCGGCACGCGAGCGTGTCGACGACCCAGATCTATGCCCAGCCACGGCTGGAGGATCTGGTCACGAGGGTGCTGGAGCACTACGCCCGCCCCCGCACGCCAGGCCCGATTATCGAGCCGGTCTACGACTCCGCTGCGGTCCGCGAACTGCTCGGGCTGCCCGCATGAGCCGGCCCGCCAGCACTGCTCGCGAGATCCCGGCGCAGCGGCGGCAGGCGAGCATGACCCGGGCAGCGTCCGGGCCGTCGATCAAACTGTTGTCCCCACCGACGATGGTCTCGCCGGATGCTGTGTTCGGGCCGGGTGGAAGGCTGCTGGCGCGCCACGGATACGACCTGGGCTTCCCACCGCCCGCGCTGTCGTCGGCCGCGCCTGGACACGTGGTCCAGGCGCTCGGCCTTGCCGAGGCGATCGAGTACACGCTCGATTTCACCCGCGGAGTGTTCCTGGGCCGCAAACAGCTGGCTTACGGGGTGCGGAGGTTGTTGGGGTGGCTGGACGGTTTCGAGGGTGATTCATGGGAGCAGCGGTGGCTGGTCAGTGGCGCGGATCTGGCGCCGCGGTCGTGGCGAGACGGTGTCCGCCCGGAGACCGTGCACAGTGCGCTGCGGGTGGCGGTGAATGCGTTGATGGTGGCGCGGGTTCTTCGGCCGTCGTACGGGTGGCAGCTGACCAGCAAGGCTGGTGCGCACCATTCGCAGCGGATGCTCGAGGCTCACGAGCCTGAGCTGTTGGCGCGGATGCGCGCGTTGCCGGCCTACCGGACGGCGCTGTTGCGGCACCAGTTCGACGCCGAGGCATGCCTGTCCAGGGTGTTGATCCGCACCGGCCTGCGGCTGGAGCAGCTCGAGGGCGAGCACCTGCTGCACTACGCCGATGTCGTGAGGACATCCGGGCGGAACCGGCGTGAGCATCTGGCCTGGGAGCTGCTCGTTGCCCTCGGCCCGTTTGCCGGTGAACCGCTGACGTTGCGCGCGGCGTGGTCGGCCAAGGGCAACACCCGTCAGCACTCGGTGGACACGCTGGTCGACCGCTACGGCATCCCGCCGGGCGGGGTGCGGGATCTGCTGGTGGAGTACTTGCGGGAGCTAAAGCCGTCGATGGACTACGGCACGCTTGAGGGTTGGGCCTACCGGCTGGTGCGGCTGTTCTGGGGGGAGGTCTTGCAGATCAACCCCGCGCAGACCAGCCTGCACCTCATGCCTGAGGTTGCCACCCGGTGGCGCGAGCGGCTCGCGCTCACCACCGACGGCCGGCCGCGCCGCGAGATCCACTCGGTGTTGTTCGCTGTCCGGGGGATGTATCGCGATCTGGCGGAGTGGTCGCACGACGAACCTGCCCGGTGGGGGCCGTGGGTCGCGCCGTGTCCGGTGTCGCGGCACGAATCGAAGGCCGCGTCCAAGGAGAAACGTCACCAGCAGTCCCGCACGCAGAACCGGACGCGGGCGTTGACGCCGCTGCTGCCGGCACTGGTGGTCGAAGCGGTTCGCCGCCGCGACTGGTCAGTTCGGGCTCTCGCTGCGGCCGGCCAGGTCGGTCACGGTGAGCGGTTCAGTGTCGACGGGTCGGTGTTCGAGCTGCACCAGCCACCACCTCGCCATTTCGAGCGGGACCGGCCGAGCCTGCTCCGGGCGCGGCTCATCACCGCGACCCCGGATCTGCTGCCGCTCCGGGTCAACAAGCGCGGGCTGGTCGACCTGACCGCGGCCGAGGCCAGCGGGTTCTGGGCGTGGGCGGTCATCGAGACGCTGCGCCACACCGGCATCCGGATCGAGGAACTGCTCGAGCTCACCCAGCTGTCGCTGCGCCACTTCACCTCGGCCACGACCGGCACGCTGGTCCCGCTACTGCACATCGTGCCCAGCAAGACCGACGCCGAACGGCTCATACCGATGACCCCGGAACTGGTCACCGTGCTGGTCGCGGTCCAACGACGCGCCAAAGGCACCTTCGACCAGGTGCCGCTGTCGATCCGCTACGACCCCTACGAGAAGGTCCATGGCGAACCGTTCCCGCACCTGTTCGCACGCCGGGTCGGCACCCGGCAGGAGGTGCTGTCCGCCTCGGTGGTGCGCCGACTCCTGAACGACGTCGCGGCTTCAGCCGACCTACGCGACGCCGGCCAGCCGATCACGTTCACACCGCACGACTTCCGGCGCCTGTTCACCACCGAGCTGGTCTCGACCGGGCTGCCGCTGCACATCGCCGCCACACTGCTCGGGCACCTGAACCTCGACACCACCCGCGGCTACACCGCCGTCTTCCCCGAAGAAGTCATCGCCGCCCACCAGCACTTCATCGAACGTCGCCGCGCCACCCGCCCGTTCGGGGAGATGCGACCGGCCACGGGCGAGGAGTGGACCGAGTTCGAGGACCACTTCCTGCTCCGCAAGGTCGCGCCCGGAGAGTGCCACCGCCCCTACGGCACGCCGTGCGTCCACGAGCACGCCTGCACCCGGTGCCGGTTCCTGCGGGTCGACCCCGCGCAGCTGCCCCGGATTGAGGAGATGACCAGCAACGCCGAGGCCCGCCTGGTCGAGGCCAGGGATCGTGCCTGGCTCGGCGAGGTCGCCGCGCTCGAAGAGTCGTTGAAGCACCTGCGGCAGCGCCGCGTCGACGCCGAGCAGCAGCTGCGCGGCAGTGGTCTCCCGGTCACCTGATCAGTTCGGCGCGCTATCCCTGCCGGACTCAGAGGCGTCCTAGCGGTTGACGTAGGCCATGTGGGTGGCGTTGTAGCGGTCGCCGTGGACCCCGATGCGCTGGGCGAGGGAGGTCAAGTCCGCCATTTCGTCGGCGGATAGGGCGACCTGGGCGGAGGCGGCATTCTCTTGGATGCGGGAGGTGCGTCGGGTGCCGGGGATCGGGACGATCCAGGGCTGCTGGAGCAACAGCCAGGCCAGGGCGATCTGTCCCGGTGTCGTGTCCTTGCGGCGGGCGAGTTCGGTGACGTGGTCGACGAGGGCACGGTTCGCGGCGAGATTCTCCTGGTCGAAGCGCGGGACCCGGAGGCGGATGTCGCCGTCGCTGAAGCTGGTGGTGGTGTCGACGGTGCCGGTGAGGAATCCCTTGCCGAGCGGGCTGAACGGTACGAACCCGATGCCCAGCTCCGCCAGGGCGGGTAGTACTTCGGCTTCGGGGTCGCGGGTCCACAGCGAGTATTCGCTCTGGACGGCGGTGACCGGATGGACGGCGTGCGCGGCCCGGATCGTGGCGGCGGAGGCTTCGGACAGGCCGAAGTGGCGGACTTTGCCCTCGGTGATCAGCTCGCCGACGGCGCCGGCGACGTCGTCGATCGGCACGTCGGGGTCGACGCGGTGCTGGTAGAACAGGTCGATCACGTCGGTGCGCAGCCGCTTCAGGGATGCCTCGGCGACGCGCCGGATCTGCTCGGGGCGGCTGTTCAGCCCCACGCTTTTGCCGTCGTGGATGTCCCAGCCGAACTTGGTGGCGATCACGACCTGGTCGCGGATCGGCTCGAGGGCCTCGCCGACGAGCTCCTCGTTGGCGTAGGGGCCGTAGACCTCTGCGGTGTCGTAGAAGGTGACGCCGTGGTCGACGGCGGAGCGCAGTACGGCGATCATGTCGTCGCGGTCGCCTGGGTTGGGGCCGTAGCTCTGGGACATGCCCATCGCGCCGAGCCCGATCGCGGAGACTTCCAGGCCTTGGCCGAGTGTTCTGGTGTGCATGGGTCAGGTCTCCAGGGTCGTGGTGTGGGCGCGGGCGTAGTCGTCGTCGGTGACGTGGTCGAGCCAGGTCGTGGTCGCCGCGGGGTCATCAGCGTTGTCGAGCATGGCGAGGTGCTGCATGAACCGGTCCGGGGCGGCGCCGTGCCAGTGTTCCTCGCCGGGAGGGGTGTAGATCGTCTGGCCGGGGGTGGCGCGGATGACGGTGCCGTCGCGGGTGCCGATCAGGGCGACGCCGTCGGTGATGTGCAGGGTTTGCCCGTTGGCGTGGGAGTGCCAGGCGGTGCGGGCGCCGGGCGCGAATCGGACGTGGGCGACGACCATCTGCTGGCCGGGCTGCTGCGGGGCGGCGATGGGGTCGACCCAGAC
Source organism: Kribbella sp. cmx-5-2 (assembly GCA_049998015.1). Classification (GTDB taxonomy): domain Bacteria; phylum Actinomycetota; class Actinomycetes; order Propionibacteriales; family Kribbellaceae; genus Kribbella. Next base: position 928,563 of record JAEBEC010000002.1, on the reverse strand, counting down.
GTCGCCGGTGAACTGCTCGGGCGGATTCTTGCCGGTCGGGATCTGGGGAAGCTGCTTCATCGCTTCGTCTCCTTCGGTTCGGTCGCCTGCGTCGCCGGCTCGGTCTCGAGTTCTCGCTTCGCAGTGGCGGCCAGGCTGGCCAGCAGCTGCAGGCGTTCCTGGCTGGGCGAGCCGGGCTCGGCGGTGTAGATGAGGAAGGACAGGCCGGGCTCGGCGGTCAGCTCCATGCCCTCGTAGGTCAGGGTGATCTCGCCGACGTCGTGGTGGACGAAGACCTTGGTGCCGGACCCGTGGCGGCGGACGTTGTGTGCGCCCCATCGGGTGCGGAACGCGTTGGATCGGGTGCAGAGCTCCCCGATGAGGTCGTGCAGCTGCTTGTCGCGGGGGTCGCGGCCGGCCTCGGTGCGCAGGATGGACACCGTGATGTCTGCGGCGGCCTCCCAGCCGGGGTAGAAGACCGTGGCACGCTCGTCGAGGAAGCAGAACCGGGCCAGGTTGCCCTGCCCGGGCCCGTCGAAGACCTCGTCGTAGAAGGCGCGGCCGAGGGCGTTGGTCGCGAGGATGTCCATGCGGCCGTTGCGCACGAACGCGGGCCCGTGGTCGATGACGTCCAGCGCGCGGGTCAGGCTCTCGCGGGCCACCCAGGTCTTCGGCCTGCGTCTGCGCACCGGCTGGGCTGCGCCGCCCGCGACCCGGGCGAGGTCGAAGAGGTGCTCGCGCTCGGCGTCGTCGAGCTGCAGTGCGCGCGCGACGGATTCAAGTACGGCGTCCGAGACGCCGGCCAGGTTGCCGCGCTCGATCTTGGCGTAGTACTCCGGGCTCACGTCCGCCAGCATCGCCACCTCGCTGCGCCGCAGTCCCGTCACCCGGCGTTGCCCGGAGACTGTCAGGCCGGCCTGCTCGGGGCTCAGGTTCGCCCGACGGGACATGAGGAACTCTCGTGCTTCGGTCCTGTTGTCCACGTCCTCAACGGTACGGCGTGCCGACTCCGCGAGGGATGCTCTGCCAGTACCTCCTTCATCAGGGACTCCTTGCCCGCGCGAGGACGCAGTGTCATGGAACCGCCAGGCGCTCGACTTCCAGGCGCGTCCCCGCCGAGGACGCGGCCCAGGGGCCCACACGCCACGACTCCTTCCGGCGACACCCCGGGCGCGCGCCGCGTCCGGCCGTCGGAAGCACGAAGAAGGAGAAACCCTTGACCGACAAGACCAGCAAGACCGACAGCTCAGACGGCCGAAGCACCGGCTGGACCGGCGGGCAGAATGCCTTCGGCGACTTCGCCCCCGCGATGGTCCACTACACCGACAAGGTGCTCTTCGACCAGGTGTGGGAGCGCGACGGCCTGGCCAAGCGTGACCGCAGCCTCGTGACCGTGGCGGCGCTGACGGCCCTGGGCAAGACCGACCAGCTGAGGTTCCACCTCGACTTCGCCCGCCAGAACGGCGTCAGCGAGGACGAGCTGAAGGAAGCGATCCTGCAGCTCGCCTTCTACACCGGATGGCCCAACGGCATGGGGGCGATGACGGTGCTGAAGAACATCGTCGAGAAGGAGGACTGACATCATGCACGGAGCCGTCATCCACGCTCCCGGCGACGTCCGCTACGAGCAACGCCAGGACCCGCGGATCGAGCAGCCCACCGACGCTGTCATCCGGCTGGCCGCAACCTGCGTGTGCGGATCGGACCTGTGGGATTACCGCGGCGCCAACCCGGTTGACCAGCCCACCCCGATGGGACACGAGTACGTCGGCGTCGTCGAGCAGATCGGCGACGCCGTGAAGAACGTCGAGGTCGGCGACTTCGTCGTCGGCTCGTTCATGGCCTCCGACAACACCTGCGAGATCTGCCTGGCCGGCTACCAGTCCCGCTGCGCGCACGTCGAGTTCGCCGGAGCCGGCGGAGCCCAGTCCGAGCTGCTCCGCGTCCCGCTGGCCGACGGCACCCTTGTCGCCACCCCCGGCACGCCCGACCCCGACCTGATCCCGTCCCTGCTCGCGGCCTCCGACGTACTCGGTACCGGCTGGTTCGGCGCGGTCGCAGCCGAGGCCGGTCCAGGCAAGACCGTCGCCGTGGTCGGCGACGGCGCGGTCGGGCTGCTCGCGGTACTGGCAGCCAAGCAGCTCGGAGCCGACCGGATCATCGCCATGTCCCGCCACGAGTCCCGCCAGAAGCTTGCCCTCGAGTTCGGGGCCACCGACATCGTCACCGAGCGCGGCGACGACGGCGTAGCGCGGATCAAGGAGCTCACCGGGTACGGCGCGCACTCGGTCGTCGAGGCCGTCGGCACCCAGGAAGCAATGATGCAGGCCATCCACTCCACCCGCGCCGGCGGGCACGTCGGCTATGTCGGCGTCTCCCACGGCGTCTCCCTCGACGGGCAGGGGCTGTTCTTCTCCGGGGTCCACCTCCACGGCGGGCCAGCGCCTGTGCGCCGGTTCCTGCCCGACCTGATCGACCGGATCTGGCGACGCGAGATCGACCCGGGCAAGGTCTTCGACCTCACCCTCCCACTGAGCAAAGTCGCTGACGCCTACCGGGCCATGGACGAACGCCGAGCCATCAAAGTGCTGCTCCAGCCCTGACTCCGACGCTCCCACCCGGAATCCCATCGAACGGACGCCGCACATGGCCGCGCGGCCCCCTGAGCAACGCCGGGATTGCTTGGTGGCGACAATGACTAACTCTGAAGCACCCCGCGCACGCCGTGCACTTGACAGGTTCAGTGAAGGAAGCCGTCCCACTTCAGCTCGAACCTCGAACCGCCCGGCATGGCGTTGGGTCCGGGGAGATGTTCTTCGACCCGGGCCAGTTCCAGCGCTACCGGCCCGAGGAGATCGGGGCTCAGCTCGGCCACGATCTCAGTGTTGCTCTAGGCAAGCGTTCGGTCCATCACGCGAGCGTGTCGGACCGGTTGCGTCAGTTCTTCACGGGGAGATCAGGGGCTGGTGGAGGTGATCGCGGTGGCCGCGGTTGTGCCGTCGATGAGGCCGCTCGCAACAGCGCTGAGTTGCAGTTGGTTGCGCCGGGCGTGGGCGCGCATCACATCGAACGCGGCTTCAAGGTCGATGCCGGCACGTTCGGACAGCACACCCTTGGCCTGCTCGAGCAGGATGCGGCTGTTCAGCGCGGACTGCAGCTGCTCGGCCAGCACCTCGCCTTGCCGTACGGTGCGTTCTTGCAGCAGCCCGACGGTGGCGATGTCGCACAGCGCCTGGCCGAGGGCGACATCGGCGTCGCTGAGGGTCGCCTGGTCGACGCAGAACAGGTTCAGCACTCCGATGATCTGGCCGCGCAGCCGCAGAGGGATCGCGTGGGTGGAGCGGTAGCCCGCGGCGATGGTCGCGGCGTGGAAGTTGGGCCAGCGGTCCTTGACCTCGGCGACGTCGATGTTCACGATCTTCTCGCCGGTGGCGTAGCAGTCCAGGCAGGGACCTTCTTCGGCTTGCAGGACGAACAGCTCCATGAGCTTGGCCTTCTCGGTGGTCGAGGCCATCACGTGCAGCGCGCCGCGCTGGTCGGCCAGGATCAAACCGGCCGCGTCGGCCTGCAGCAGTTCGACGCTGCGCTCGCACAAGGTCTGAAGGAGGTCGAGGACGTCGTAGTCGTCGACGAGGGTGTCCGCGAGCTCGACGAACACCTCGGCGAGACGCTGTTCCCTGCTCATGTGATGCCGCCTTTCCAGGCCGCGAGGACCCGCGTGCACGGGGTGGATGTTCTATTCAGCATGGTCGTCCTCGGGGTAGAAGGTCACCCTCCGGGCGACGACGTCTAGGGCGAGTTCCAGCAACGGGCGTTCCTCGGCGTAGGCGCGGGCCCGCAACAGCAGCAGCGCCGCGTCGATGCTCACCGATGCCTGGACCGAGATGATGCCGGTCGCGTGGTGGATGGGCCGGTGGCTGTCGACCGCGTCGGACAGCTGCGAGTGCAGACCGTCAGGTGAGGATCCGTGCTGCAGATCCAGCAGGATCGTCGTCGCGGCAGTGGCATAGTCGAGCGCTTCGGCCAGCTCCAGGCTGTCCAGCGGCCCGGGAGTGTCGCGGTAGAGGTCGAGCACCCCCAGCCGGATCGCGCCGACCTGGAGCGGGAACGCGAAAATCGCCGCGATCCCCGACTCGACAGCTGCCGGCGTGAAACCCGGCCACCGCGTCCCGGCCTGAGCAAGGTCACGCTCCAGCACCGGTCGCCGGTCATGGAACGCCGTCATGCACGGCCCCTCACCGAGAGTGTGCTGCAGGTTCTCCATCACCTCGGCCGGACCATCAGTCGCCGCCAGGGTCCCGCCGTGGCCGGCCGGCGTCATCAGCGCCACACCCGCACCACTCACCGGCACCGACCTGGTCGCCGAAGCACACAGCCTCGCCCAGACCGTATCGCCGTCCAAGCCAGGCGGATCGGGCTGATCGGTGGCCAGTACCTCCAGCAAGATTTGCTGTACGCGTAGAGATGCCACTTTCCTCACACCAGTTCCCGGGGCCGATACTCGCGCGCCTGAACGGCTGACCGCGGCACGGCCTTGACGTCGCCCGCTCACAGTACCCGCGAAGCCTCCCCCAAACCGCTCGCGAGCACCTTCGAGCCAGTACTGCCGGCGCCATTCCGGCCAGGCCGCCACTGAGGACCCACAGGTGTGGCGGCGATCGTCGCACGTCGAGAGCCTGCTGAGCGGACTCGGTCATGTGCCGGTGAGGCTGCCTAAGTTTGACACCGCAAAGTTTGACGCCGATCTTTTGCGGGGTACCTGAGAAGCGCGTGATCCACCCCGTCCGGTGGGGTGGGCGATGCGAGCGCGGGAGGAGGAGCCTGCTGTGTCAAGGGAACAGTCGTCGGCCGAGGTGTTCGGCCGGTTGGCAGCAGAGCTGCAGGCAGCCGAGGGCGTCGAGTTGACCGTTGACACGGTTGTGCAATTCGCGCTGCAGGCAGTGTGGTGCGACTACGCCTCGGTCGTGCTGATCACCAAACGGCGTCGCCCACAGGTCATGGCCATGACCGATCCGAAGCTGGCCGACCTCTACCGCGGTCAGATCGACACCCGCGCGGGCCCGATGATCACCGCGCTCGAGGAACGGACAGCGCTGCTGATCCCCGACGTCGCCACCGAAGACCGCTGGTCGACGCAGTGGAGCGAGCAGATGATCACTGCCGGCATCCGGTGCGCGATGCACCTGCCGCTGCTGGTCGCCGGACGCGCCGAAGCCGTACTCGCCCTCTACAGCGCCAAACCCCACGGGTTCAACGACGACGACCTCGACATCGCGCACATCCTGGCCCAGCACGCCTCGGCCGCGATCGCCTCCGCCCGCACAGCGGTCAGCCTCACCGAAGCTGTCGATGCACGCCGCCTGGTCGGAGCAGCGATGGGCATCCTGATGGAGCGCTACAACCTGGACGAACCCCGGGCCTTCGAGGTCCTGCGCCGCTACTCCATGGACAGCAACCGCAAACTGCGCGACGTCGCCCAAGAGCTGATCGACAGCCGCAAACTGCCCACCCACCCCACGACATGACCCCACAGCACACCCGGCCGCCACAGAAAGCGCATCCGCGCGGGCACCGGAGACGAACGGGGACCTGATCGCCGCGTGAGACAGGCCACCTGAGGTTCCGGTCGTTCAGCCCAGCAGCACCGGAACCGTCACGGCTCCTCTCGCCATCCCGATCTATCGAAGTAGCGATCACGACGAACCGAATTCCTGTCCCACCCGCCCGGCATCGATTGACAAGTTCAGTAAAGAAACCCGTCCCACTTCAGCTCGAACCTCGAACCACCCGGCATGCCTCTCGCCCCGGGCAGCTGCTCTTCAGCCCGGGCCAGCTCAAGACCGACCGGCCCGAGCAGATCGGGCGCCAGCGTGCCCACCTCGCCAGTGTTGCCCTCGGCAAACGTCTCGCGCTACCCCCGGCGGGTCTCAACCGACCGGCAGAATCGGTACAGCGACCTGCGGTCGTCTGGGGCTGCTGTTGTTCTAGTGGTGCCGCCCTGCAAACTACGCGTATGGAACAGCCGGTAGGTGAACGCGATGATGCGGGTGGGGTGGGCTCGTCGAGGGCGTCCACGTTCGCTGATCTGGCGCTGGAGTTGCACGACGCCACGGGTATGGAGGAGACCGTTCAGGCGGTGGTCGACTTCGCGGTCGGTGCGGTGGACTGCGATCATGCCGCGGTCGCGTTGTCGACGCCCGGCCGGCCAGAGCTGGACGTAGAGGTCGGTGCCGTCAGCGACGAAGTGGTGGACAAGCTGCACCGGTGGCAGTTCACCGCCGGTCCTGGGCCGCTGATCGATTTGCTGCGCGATCGACGGGTCATCTCGATCGCCGATGCCGCGACGGAGCCGCGCTGGCCAGGATGGGGCGAGGTGATGATCGACCACGATGTGCGGTCGGTGCTCTATGTGCCGCTGGCGGTCAGCGAGCGCACGATCGGGGTGCTGAGCCTGTACAGCGCCCGGCCGGACGCGTTCGGCCCTGACGAGTTCGCGGTGGCGCACGTTCTGGCTCGACACGCGTCGATCGCTGTGGCCACCGCACGGCAGGAAGAGACGATGGCGCGCGCGGTCGACGCCCGGAAGCTGATCGGGGTGGCGATGGGGATTTTGATGACGCGCTACGACGTGGACCTGGACCGGGCGTTCGAGGTCCTGAAACGGTACTCGCAGCACACCAACCGCAAGCTGCGTGACGTGGCTGCGGAAGTGATCGAAACGCGGTCGTTGCCGCCATCGGCGTAGTACCCGCCGGGTTGGTGGCGATGAAACCGGCGTGGCTGTCAGTGCGCGCGAGGCCCCGATTGTTTCCAGTTGTGTGCGGGGGTACTGGGTATGCATGGGTGAGTACCTCGCGTGGGGTGTTTGCCTGCAGGCCCCGGGCGTTCAAACCAGAAGCACCCGGGGCCGCACCCAGACCCCTTTTCGCGGCGCTGACTGAGTTCCGCGCCCGGCACCGGTCAGCACGTGAGTGCGGTCGCCGCCGGCGGAGTCCGGGGCCCGCGGCGATCGCTGACGGTGCAGCGACCGATCCTTCGGGGCCGCTGCGGCTGAACAGTCAGTTGTTGACGTCGCCTCGCCAGGCGCCGGTCTCGTTGCCGCCGCGGGACTCGATGAACTTCTTGAAGTTGGCCATGTCGGCCTTGACGCGGTGTGAGATCAGGCCGGTCTTGTCGGCGACGTTCTCGGCGAAGCCTTCGGGGTCGATGTCGATCTGGGCGGTGACGCGGGTCTGGTTGTCGGCGAGTTTGTGGAAGGTGATGACGCCTGCGTGGCTGGTGCCGTCGTCGGACTTCCACGCGATCCGCTCGTCGGGGTGCTGCTCGGTGACGGTCGCGTCGAACTCGCGGGACACCCCGCCGATGCTGGTTTTCCAGTGCAGGTGGGTGTCGTCGATCTGGGTGATCTCGTCGACGCCGTCCATGAACTGCGGGAACGACTCGAACTGGGTCCACTGGTTGTAGGCGGTGGTGACGTCGACGTCCACGTCGACCGACTCGGTCGTGTTACCCATCATTGGCTCCTTGAGTGCGTCGGGAACAGCTGCTGCACTGCGGGTACCCGTCACCGCCACAGTTGAACTTGTGCACAACTGATGCGTACCTCACAGCGACAGCCGCCTTGTCCACCGGCGTCTCGCCCGCGTCACGCGGGTCGAGCGCCTCGGTGCATAAGTTCGGTGAAACTTGTGCATGCCATTTGGGCTAGTGGGTATCAGGTTGGGGTTTGAATCTGATCGTGGTCCAGCCCGGTGGCCACGCCCGTGACGAGTGTCGCGAGGTCACATCATGATTGCGAGCCTGAACACCCCTGAACCAGTCCCGACCGACTGCACCACCCCGCAGCAGCGCGCCCAGCGCGAAGCCGCCACCCAGGTGCTGCTGCAGCAGCGGGCCTCGACCGCCGATCCCGGCGAGCGGCAGCATCTCCTCGAGCAGGTCGTTGAGCTGAACATCGAGATCGCCCGAGGCCTCGCGCGCCGCTACTACAACCGGGGCGCCGAGGACGACGACCTGGAACAGGTCGCCTGCCTGGCCCTGGTGAAGGCTGTCGGAGGGTATCGGCTGGAGTCCGGTACGCCGTTCATCGGCTACGCCATCCCGACGATCCGGGGCGAGATCAAGCGCTACTTTCGCGACGCGGCCTGGACGGTGCGGATCCCGCGCCGGCTACAGGAACTCCAGGGCGCGATCGCGACCAAGACGCCGCTGCTGGAACAGGAACTGAACCGGCCGCCCACGACCGCCGAGATCGCTGAGCGCCTGGGCGTCACTCCTCGCGACATCGAGGAAGCGCGAGCGGCGAAAGGGTGCTTCAACGTGCTGTCGCTGGACCGCCCGGTCGGTGACGACGACACCGTCGATCTAGCCGGAGCGGTCGCAGCACCGCCCGACCGCGAGGTCGAGCAGTTCGAGACCCTGGACCAGCTCAGCCCGTTGCTCGAAGACCTCGACGATCGATCGCGGCAGATCCTGCAATTGCGCTTCATCGAGACCAAGACCCAGGCCCAGATCGGGGAAGTCATCGGGTGCAGCCAGATGCAGGTCTCCCGGATTCTGAAAGCAATCCTCGAACAGCTCCGGGCTCAACTGACCACAGCGACGGCCGCGGCCTGACAGCCGGCGCGCTTCTTCGTACTCCACCGGTTGGTGACCTTCCGGCCGGACCCCACCAGGCTCTCTTGAAAGATGTGATTCCAGTGCCCACCGTCTCGCGTACGTTCACCGTAGAACCCGCCCCGGCCGTTGTGGTGCCCTACTTGGCCGACTTCGGCAACGCCGAACAGTGGGACCCCGGCACCGAACAGTGCACCCGCAACGACACCGGCCCGGTCCAGATCGGCTCAACCTGGCACAACAAGTCCAAGATCGCCGGCGTCAGCACCGAACTCACCTACACCCTCGAAGAACTCACCGACCGCCGCGTCGTCCTGGTCGGCCGCAACGACACCGCGACCTCCACAGAAACTCTTGAGATCACTCCGGCTGGGACTGGGTCGAGCATCGCCTACACCAACGAGATCGACTTCCACGGCGCCGCCAAACTCGCTTCACCGATCGCCAAGGTGGTCTTTGAGAAGGTCGGCGTCGACGTGGAGAAGCAGCTGACCGATGTCCTGAACGCACTACCTCGCCAGAAGGTGAACTCCGCGCAGCCGCCAGCTGCGCACGAAGGGACCGGGCCACCTGACCCGGTCCCTTGCTAGTTGCCGGCGTTTCCGCGCCGACTCGTGTTCGACCCCGCGGGAGTGGGGTCGAGGGGTGCGGGTTTCCGTTGAGCACGTACCACGCCCTCTGCATCCGATCATAGACACCGGCCTGCTCGAGAATTGATCAGGCTGAGCGGACAGGCAACCCGCTGCGCTCAGTGAGGCAGGCTGCGTGTCTCGATGAGGTGCTGCGCGACATCACGGAGCTTGGTGTTGGTGTCTTGGGAGTAGCGCTTGAGGATCGCGAAAGCGCGGTCGCCGTCAACGTCGAAGCGCTCCATCAAAATGCCCATGGCTTGTCCGACCAGTTTTCGGGCGTCGACTGCCTGGGCCATGGTCTCCTCGTGGCGGGCGGTCGCGACCGCGACGCTGGCGTGTCGGGCGAGGATGTGCGCGATGGCTTCGTCGTCGGCCCCGAACGCGTCCGGGCGGGTTGAGTACAGGCCCAACACACCGACCGTTGCAGCTCCGGTGGTCAGGGGGACGTCCAGCACGCTGCGTACACCGAGCTCGAGGACCTTGCCGCTCCACTGTGGCCAACGCCCGTCGGCAGCGGTATCGCGGACCAGCACGATCGAGCGGTTACGCAGCGATTCGGTCAACGGTCCTTTGCTGCCGCTGACTTGGGACCGGTAGATCTCGGCGACAACCGGGTCGGTGACTGCCGGGATCTCCAGTTGACCGCGAGCTACGCTCAAGGCGACGCCAGCATGCGAACAGTCGAGCGCCTGCAAGGCGAAGTCGACGACTGCTTGGACGGTTTCTTCCACCCCAGCGGTGTCGTGGAGGTCGACCGCGAGCTGGGCAAACCGCTCGGCAGCGTCACCTCCGGCAAGCCCCATCGCAGGCACGTCGGGATCCTCCGGGTTTTCGAACCCGAAGACCATGGCCTGCCCGTCGCGATCCACAGACAAATTCTGCCAAACCAGCGCCGGAACCGCATCATGCCCGGCCCACCTTCCGGTCGATGGATGGGGGTGTCAGGTCGGCCTGGGACTGTACGGCGGTGCTCGGTATGGCCGTTAGCTGTATTTGTGTCGCGGGTACCGGCCCGTGGTGCGACTAGCGAACGGGACTGTGGTGGTGCGACGCCTCATCAGCTGGGCAGGTTGCCTGGCCCTTGTGGCCACGGCGGCGGCGGGGTGTGGTGATCCTGATCAGCAGTTGCGTGCCGCGGGCGCTCGTGCGGCACGTGAGGCGGCGTCGGCCGCCAGTACTGCGGAGTTGGCCGGTCGGTCGTTCCTGGACCACAAGCTCTGGTCGCAGCCGGCTACCCAGTTGGTCGGAGAGGCCGAGCAGGCGCTGGGCCAGGTCAGCAGCACCTTCGACCAGCAGCAACCCAAGACCCGAGCCTCCCGCGAGGCCTACGACCAGGTCTCCAAGACCCTGGACGATGCCGCGGGCAACGTCACCGACCTGCGAATCGCGCTCACGAACGGCGATAAAGGCGGGGCGGCCGACCTGGTGAAGAAGCTGGCTGACACAACCCAGGAGCTGCGCAAGCTCGGGGAGACGGAGAAATGAAGAAGGTCTTCGCCGTCACTCTGGGTATCCTGACCGCGATCGGCGGCTTCGTCGACATCGGCGACCTGGTCACCAACGCACTCGTCGGCGCCCGGTTCGGGATGCGGCTCAGCTGGGTTGTGGTGGTCGGCGTGATCGGCATCTGCCTGTACGCCGACATGTCTGGCCGGGTCGTCGCGGTGTCCGGCCGGCCCGTGTTCGACCTGATCCGGGAACGCCTGGGCCGGCGTACCGGGCTCGTCACACTCGTCGCGTCGTTCCTGGTCACCTTGCTGACGCTGATCGCGGAGATCGGCGGCGTCGCGCTGGCCTTCGAGCTGGCGAGCGGGGTGAGCTACCTGCTCTGGGTGCCACTGGCCGCGTTGGCTGTCTGGCTGGTGATCTGGCGGGTCAAGTTCTCGAAGCTGGAGACGGTATTCGGCCTGATGGGGCTGCTCCTGATCGTGTTCGCCGTCGCGCTGTGGAAGCTCGGCCCGGACTGGGACCAGCTCGTCCATCAGGCGACGAACCCGCACCCGGTCGGGCACGAGACCTGGGCGACCTACGCCTACTACGCGATCGCGCTGTTCGGGGCAGCGATGACACCGTACGAGGTGTTCTTCTTCTCCTCCGGTGGCGTGGAGGAGAAGTGGACCAAGCGTGACCTGGCCACCGAGCGGTCGAACGTATTCATCGGCTTCCCGCTCGGCGGTCTGCTGTCGCTGGCGATCGCCGGCTGTGCCGCGGTGCTGTACCTGCCTGTCGGCATCCAGGTCGAGACGCTCGGCCAGGTGACGCTGCCGGTGGCTGTCGCGCTGGGCAAGCTCGGATTGGCGATCGTGCTGATCGGAGTGTTCGCGGCGACCTTCGGCGCGGCGCTGGAGACATCGCTGTCGTGCGGGTACACGATCGCGCAGTACTTCGGCTGGCAGTGGGGCAAGTTCGTCCGGCCGCGACAGGCATCGCGTTTCCACCTGGTGATGATCATCTGCCTGCTGCTGGCGATCCTCACTTTGATGACAATGGTGGATCCGGTGCTGGTGACCGAGTACTCGGTGGTGTTCGCGGCGATGGCGCTGCCGCTCACGTATCTGCCGATCCTGATCATCGCCAACGACCCGGACTACATGCGCGACGAGGTGAACGGCCGGGTCCGGAACTTCCTCGGCCTGATCTATCTCGGGCTGTTGCTGGTGGCGTCGATCGCGGCGATTCCGTTGATGATCATCACGAAGGCGGGGCGGTGACGATGGCAGGCAAGGTGCTACATGCGCAGCTGCATCTGCTCGATCGGCAGCTGGTCGACCAGGCGACGGGGGAACTGCTGGGCAAGGTCGACGACGTCGAGCTGGATCTGGCGGCCGATCCGCCGGTCGTGTCGGCGTTGATCTCCGGGCAAGTGCGCATTTCTGCAGTCCAGGTGATGGAGATCGATACCGCGGTCAAGATCGTGCCTGGCGAGCTGAACCTCACCCGGGGCGACGACTGGGTCGAGCGGCACATCATCGACAAGATCCCTGGAGCCGGCGATGCGCCTGAATGACTTGCTCGGCCGTAGCGTGGTCGACCGACACGGCGAGCGGATCGGCGGCGTCGCCGACGTCCGGATCGTCCAGGACGGTCCACTACCTGCCGGGGGTGCCCAAGCTGCGCTGCGGATCGACGGTCTGATCGCGGTCGAACGCCACGCCAGCCAGCTGTTCGGATACGAGCGTCACGTCGGGCCGGCGCTGCTGCGAGCGATCGTGCACAGCAGACTCGGCGAGGTCTGGTATCTGCCCTGGGATGACATCGCTCGGATCACCGACGAGACCATCGAACTGCGCACCGGCAGAACCGACCTTCAGCCGCTCAAGGAGCGTCCCCGCCATCAGTGACGGCCCGGGCACGGGTCGGGGGTCAGTGTTAGTGGCCGCTGTCGGGGAGCTGACGGGGGATGGGTTGGACGCGCCGCTACGCCGCGCTGAAGCACCTCCTTTCTCGTGCACGTCGCTGTCTTCAGGCCAGAAGAAGCCACCAACCTCGTGACGCCCGTGCAGGCCGCTTCGGTACACCGCGACGGCAGAGATGCGGGGCTGTCCCCAGTGCGGCGGCCGGGTCTCGTGGGGCATGAGCCGCATGTCGACGACGCGCGTCAGCACGCGTACGCGGTCGCCTGGGAGGGGCTCGACTGCCATTCCGCCGGAATGCTCTTGCCGACCTGATCCCGGTGCACCTGCTCGAGCACAATATGCTTCGACGCGCGGGCGGACACCAAAGCCGAGTAGCAGGCCGTCGGCGTGACCGCACGCGGAGACAACGCCGAGCACGTCATCAAGAAGCAGGACGGCACGATCGGCGAGAAGAACTCCTCCGGCAACGACCCCAACCCACCGAAAGGCTAACCAGCTCACGGTGCGGTGCATGCATGCCTCGTGGGTACTACATCGTCGATCTCGGCGGCGCTGCCCGGTAAGTGCAGCTAGCTGGAGAGCTGGGTCTTACCAGCAGCGCCGCCCTCATCGTCTCGTCCGCGCTAGATGCCTAGCCGGGGCGGTGCGCACTATGGTCTCCGCATGCTGCGAGGACGACTGATAGCCGAAAGCTGCCGGCCTGGAGTCGATATCCAGATCAGCGATCTACGGCTGATACGCATCGGCCGGCACGACGTCACCGAGTCGACGTTGCCGCCAAACGACCGCAACGGTGGCCAGACACCTGGAGGAAGCGCTGACCAACCACCGGTTTGGACCTTCGTCGACTTCGAAGGACCCAACCACATCGCCGACGAGCTCGCGCAATGCCTCGCCAATGCTCTGCTACGCGAACTGGGCTGGTGGGCGGACTTCACCATCGACGTCTCAGAACGCGTCGTCGTGTTCAGCGACCGCATCTTCCGGTTCAACATCCATGACGCTGGCGCTGACGCCGAAGCTCGCGCATGGGGGCTTGCGCACGGAACTCCGGAATCCCAGCTCGACTGGGGCTGACCACTCACTTCGGATGCGTCCGGTAGGTAGGCGCCGTACGATTCGGATCCTGAATAGGCCAGCTCGGCTTGACAGGGTTCAGTGAAGGAAGCCGTCCCACTTCAGCTCGAACCTCGAACCGCCTGGCATGGCGTTGGGCCCGGGGAGTTGTTCTTCGGCCCGGGCCAGTTCCAGCGCTACCGGCCCGAGGAGATCGGGGCCCAGCTCGGCCACGATCTCAGTGTTGCTCTAGGCAAGCTTTCGGTCCATCACGCGAGCGTGTCGTCTCGGTTGCGCCGGTTGGCCGGGCGAGATCAGCGGGCTGGTGGAGGTGAGCGCGGTGGCCGCGATGATGCCGTCTCGATGCAGTCGCTCGCGACGGCGTTGAGTTGAAGGTGGTTGCGCCGGCGTCTGCTGCCGCCGGCCGAGTGGCGTTGCAACGGGTACTGGGTTGGTGAAGGCGGTGTGCTTCGTCTGAGACAACTTCATCAGCAGGTACTGAAGTAGATAGTGGCCAAGAACAGGACGACTCGTGGCTGATCACACGTTGGAAGCCGATTGGCGACCGGAGCTACGACCGAAGGTGCGGGCGACTCGGCCGAGGGTCTCGGCGCACAAGACGGCCATGCGGACCCGACCGGCCGAGTAGATCGGGCGCCAGCTCATCCACCTTGCCAGTGTTGCCTTAGGCAAGCGTCTGGCGTTGCCCGGAAAAATCCGGGAACAAGCCTTCAGGTCGTTTATTCCGCGAGGCTCTGCAGCAGATCGGTGAGCCCGGCGCGCTGGTCAGACGGTATGCGTTCGATCAGCAAAGCGCGCACAGCTGCGGCATGAACAGGACGGGCAAGCTCAGCGAGCTTGCGACCATCTACGGTGATCTCAACCTCCACACCATTGTCCACCTCGAGACGTCGCACCAGTTGCCGGTCGACCATTCGGGTCAGCTGGTGGGACAGCCGGCTGCGATGCCAGTCCATGGACGTGGCGAGTTCGTTCTGCCGCATCCTGCCGCCCGCGTCGACGATCCGGGTGACGACCGCAAAATCCGCGTCGGACAGTCCCGTCTCGCGCAGGATCTCGGCCGCGGCACGGCCACGCACGACCTCCGCGGCACGCTTGAACGCATGCCACAACGCGATTTCGCTGTCAGTGAGTGGAGTGGGGGACACGTGCCCATGTTGTCACATCAACAGTCCCGAGATACGGTGTTGTCATGACAACATCGATGGTAAACAGGCTCCCTCATCAGGCGCTCATCACCGGCGGTAGCCGCGGGATTGGGCTCGGTCTCGCCTTCCGGCTCCTGGCACGGGGCGACCGTGTGCTAGTGACGGGGCGTTCGCAACGGTCCCTCGCGGAAGCCGCACGCAGCCATCCGGGATTGGAGACTTTCGCGGGCGACCTCAGCGTTCCCGCGGACCGCGAGGCTCTGGCCGCGCACGTCCGCGGCTTCATGCCCAACCTCGACCTTCTGGTCAACAACGCCGGCATCCAGCGACGCGTAGCACTCGCCGAGGACGACGCGCCCTGGGCTGAGAGGCAGACAGAGATCGATACCTTGCTCGCGGCACCAGCGCACCTGGATCATCTGCTGATCCCTGTGCTCTTGGCGCACGGCCGGCCGGCCGCCATCGTGGAGGTCACGTCCGGAGGCGCCTTGATCCCTCAGCCGTTCGCACCCCTCTACAGCGCCTGCAAGGCCGCATTGCACAGCTACTCCATGACGCTGCGCCACGCCCTGGCCGGCACTACCTGCCGAGTCATCGAACTGATGCCACCAGCAGTCGCCACCGAACTCGCAGGACCAGAAAACAACCACGGCGCGCCAGTCAACGAGTTCTGCGAGGCCGCGCTGGCAGGAATCGACGCAGCGCTCGCAGGCGGACCACAGGTCATCGGTTACGGCCCAACCGCCACGGAGGGAATCACTCAGCGCATGCACAGCGAGCAGACCATGTTCGACAACAGCGCCACCCGATTCCCCGTGAAGACCTACTGAGCAGTGCCCACAGATGACCCGCCCGGCGTGAGTAGCTCGACGCGTCGCTTCAGATGTCGCCACTGGTAACCCTGGTAGGCGATGGCGACGACAAGTAGCACTGCCAAGGTAATGAGGAATGGCCGCTCCGAGTCGTATCTTTGGGAGACCGCCGCCACGATCATCAGCACGGCGAAGGGGATCCCTACAACCGCCCCGAGGAGTGCCTTGGACGAGTCGTGATCAGCCACCCTCGAGGCAGCCGCCCGAACCTCGGGATCCGTAGGCACCGGGCCACGCCGCGCCGCGCGGAAGACCACGCCGAACTGCTCACGCGGGACCTTGCCGATCAGAGCCCGCACCTCACGCCGCGGCTTCTCGTTCATGAACGTCGCACCGGCTCCGTACAGCAGTCCGACAACCAGGCCGAACAGGGTGACCTCCAACGGCCCGGACGAGTTGTCCCAGAAGGTGCCGATGGACACGATCGCGCCGAACGGCAGGCCGTATACCAGACAGAGAACCCAACGCGGAGCCGTGAGCAGATAGGCGCGCACCACCTACACGTCTCCTCTGGGCCAGAGATCCCCAGGTCGTGCGTCACCACCACGATCTTCAGTTGATGTGTCGGCGAGGGCGCGTTGCTCCTCCAACCTGCTTCGCAACCACCGCGCGAAAGGAAGAAGATCAGCGAAGTGGAGGTGCGAGATCGGCAGCCGGCGAGGCTTTCCGTCGTCCGGTCGCACGTTCACGTACGCGAAGAACCGACGTCCGACGGGGTCGCTGATGTGCGCGATCCGGTTCCATGGCAGGCGAGTCCGCTTATTGCGTCCGTAGTGGACACCAAAGCTGTCGACGCGGATGACGGGACGGCCAGTGACGACCTGCCAGATCGTGTAGCCGAGCATCAGGCACCAAATCGGCGGCGGGATCGCTGACACGACCGTGATGAATATCGACTCGGTCTCATCGCGAAGGTTGTCTACCAACTGCCAGCCCGAGCTCAGGGTCAGAAACCCGAACAGACCGACCCGCCAGTACAACGACCGTCGGCGCTGAGGAAACACCACCTCACCACGCGCCTCCCACTCCGCGGTCCAAGCCGCCGGGCCTTCACTCCCCAACTCACGCACCTGATCTCCTCCCAACGATCAGGCATCACGTACCCGCCGTGGGGATCCGCAACCGAGAAGTCCCGAGCATCGCCGGGACATTGAAGGTCCGCAGAACCCTGCTTAGCGGGGTTTTCGCATGTCAGCCGGCAGTTTCTGGGCGGTGAGTCGTCCGGGCGCACCCGGTTCGTGAGTTCCACTCGCGAAGCCGGCGCAACGCAGCGTCCAGTTCGCGGTGAAAGGTGATCGGGTCGGTCGACGCGGCATCTGCGTCGTAGCACTCTTCCCACAGCGTGCGCAGGGCCGACAGCTCTTCAACCAGCGCCCCATGCTGCTGCCAGCAGCCCGGCACAGCCTTGTAATCCAGCCCATAACGAGCGATCAGCCAAGCAACCCACTCACCGAGACGATCGAGCTGCGTCCGCTCCGTCGCCTCGTCGAGGTCTCTCCAGCAGATGACGTACGGCTCATCGTCCAGCAGGTCGTAGCTCTCCTCCGGCCTCATCCGTCGGATCCGTATCTGCCAATGCTTCGACGGATCTCCCCCACATCCGAGCGGTCAGTCCACGGCCGCATGGCAAGCAGGATTGGCGGAGCTGTCCGGGCCAGCAGAACACCGGTACCGAAGGGCAACGTACGGAGGGCGTCGGGCGAGAGGATCGGCAGGCGCCTCGTACTCGTCGACCATGTTCGGCCGCCGTCGGGTCCCCGGCTCCAGTTGCGCACCTCCTCGTCACGATCTCCGCAAACGGCCGACAGATCCTGGAGGTCGCGGGGCTGAGCGGAGCCACCGAGGATCAGGCGCACGGTCGCCGCGTCCCACATAGCCGCCGCGGCCTGTTCACCCCATCGTTCACGTGCCTGCGCCAGCGACTGGATCACGACGAGAGTGGAGATCCCGTTGCCGCCGCCATCAGCCATAAGCGACGGCAGAGACGGTACGGCGCAGAGGTTGGCAATCTCGTCGAGGACCAACGCGACCGGGGGCTCCATCCGCCCGCCCTCCTGATGCGCGGCGATCTGACGTGCAGTTTCAGTGATGTCCTCGAGCAGCGCGGCAATGAACGCCGACGTCGCGCTGGCGCCAACTCCCGTGCCGAGCAGGTAGATCGTTCCCTTGTCAGCGAGGAACTGCTTCGGATCGAGCCCGGCGCCGGGAGGTGGATCGAAGGCGCGCCGTACAGCGGGATCGGCCAGCGCAGAAAGGGCGGAACGGACGCCGGCCCAGATCGCGTCGCGAGTGCGGCCGTCCATACGGACGATACCGTCGAGGGTGTCCCCCCAACCTTCGGCGGCGTCGCTGGCCCGGTTGAGGATGGTGACGGCCTCGATGGCCGAGGCCGGCTCGAGACCCCACCGGTAGAGGCGGTCGATGCCAGTGTCGTCGATCGCAGCGGCGTGGAGGAGACCGCGCAGCGCCATCTCGGTTTGACCGTGCCAGAACGCGCCGTCGCTGACTCCGCCTTTGGCGAAGCCGGCCCCTGCGGCCAGGCTGGAGGCCCGGACGATGGCGGTCGTCGGATCCTCGCATCCACGAACCGGAGACCAGCGGATCCCTTCCACCTTCCCAAGACCTTGAGGATCGAAGACCGCGACTGGCCCCACGGCTTTGCGCAGACCAAGGGTTGCCACGAGATTGTCCGGACGAGTCGATGTGGTGACGACGGCGCCGGGCGCGTCGAGGATGGCGTTGATGACGCTGTGCAGGCCTTTGCCCGAACGTGGTGGGCCGACGTCGATCTCGGAGTCCTCGACCGATGACCAGCACCCGCGGCCCCGGGAGTAGCCGCGGAGCGTGCCCACGTCTTCGGGGCTGGGCCGCTTGAGCGCTGGTCGGGCTGAGCGGCCGCGGCGGAGCACCTGGCGGCGACCGACGGCGTGCTCGACGTCGGCGCGAGTGGCCAGCCCGGGGCGGGAGGTGAGGTGGCTTGTCCTCCCCCGCGTGCTCGCACGGCGACGCTGGCGAATGCGTGTCACGGCAGCGCCGATCACGATCGGTACTCCGGCGACGACCATAACGATTGCCCAGTAGAGGACTGGCCCGAAGGAGTCGAGACCGAAGGCCGCCGCTGGATGCGCGGGATCGATGAGCACGGCCAGGCTGGAGGACAAGGGAGCGTCGGCCCATTGTCCGGTGGTGATCAGGGCGCACAGTCCACCGATGGTGCGGAGCATCAGTGCGCCGGCACCAAGAGCGACGAGTGCGATGATCCCCAGGTCCGTGGGTGAGGTCTTGTTGAGCATGGGTCTACATCCGGGCGTCGGTGTCGAAGAGTTCGACTTCGCGCGCGTGCCGTACGAGCTGTACGACGAACGACCGGTCAGGAAGCCGCCACAGCGCACGCCCCTTCGGCAGCTTCCCGATGGTCGCGATCTCGACATCGGTCAGCCCGAGCAGCGTCGCGGTACGGGCCAACTGGTCCGGCTCTTGCCGCAGCATGATCCGGGTCGAGCAATCGGCGAGCAGACCTTCGGCCAGCGCGCGGGCTTCAGAGCCGAGATCACCGACCGCCGCCAGATCCGAGAGTCGGTGAATGATCAGGACGTTCGAGACACCCCAGGCGCGGGATAGCTTCCACTGTTCCTGCATCCGGCGCAGCAGCGCCGGGTCGCGCATGACGCGCCATCCTTCGTCGTACACGATGAACCGCTGGCCACCGGCCGGATCGGCGACGGCGGCTTCCATCCAGGACGAGGCGCACGCGAGCGCGAGGCGGAGGGCATGGTCGTTGCCGCCGGAGCCGATGCGGGAGGAGTCGAGGGTGACCATCGGGAGGGTGGCGTCGAACTCGGTGGTCGACGGGCCGTCGAACATGCCGGACAGGTCCCCGTGGACCAGGCGGCGAATGGCGTGGGCGACCTCGCGCCCGTCTTCGACCAGCGTGCTCCTGCGCAGGCCGCCGCGGTGTGCCCGGTCGTCGTCAGGATCGAACAGGGCGGTCACGACGTCGGGGATAGTCGGGGCCGGGCTGGCGGTGGCTGTTTCGAGTGCGAGGTCGAGTGAGGTGTGTTCGACGGCGCTCATCGGCCGGCCGAGGGTGGATTCGGCGAGCGTGCCGAGGAGGGCGCGGCGCCGGGACCAGACGATCTTGTTCCATTCGTCAGGCTGTACGGCGGCTGGGCGGTTGCCTGCGTCGAGTGGGTTGAGCCGGGTCGGCAGCCCCGGGCCGAGCTGAATGGCCGCTCCCCCGATGGCTTCCGCTACGGGCGTCCATTCGCCTTTGGGGTCGCAGGGGACGTAGGCGCGGTGGCCGAGGGCGATCGACCGAGTGATGAAGGCCTTCGCGGTCGAGGACTTGCCGCTGCCGATGACGCCGGCCAAGAGCAGGTTGGGGTTGGTGATGACCTTGGACTGGTAGAGGACCCAGGGGTCGTAGACGAACGAGCCGCCGCTGAAGACATCCGAGCCGATGTAGGTGCCGTCGGCCCCCAATCCGCCCTCGGCCAGAAACGGATAGGCAACCCGCAGGATCCTCGTCGTCGCGCGGTGGGCATCGACGAGCAGCGGCAACGCATGCCGAGCGTCGTACGGCGTCCGCCGCTGCTCGATCGCTGACTCGAAGTCCCCTGACTCTCGACCTTGCCTGGTCACCGGCTGTCCATGCAGGGCTGCAATCTTGCGGTTGGCTCTTCGAGTGGTCCGGTCGAGCCCGGCCGGTTCATACACGGCCACTCCACGTTCTTCCCGAATCATCGCAACCCCGTTCCGAACGGCAGAGTTGTCGCGAGGAAGCCGTCGAGCTGCTGACCGACCAAGCGCCGCAGATCGATCAATGCGCGGGCGGCGGCGATCTCCATCTCGGTGCAGGCCTCGTCGAGCTTCTCCTCGGTGTCGGCTGAGACCGCGAGGAGCCCGATCCAGCGGACGTCGCCGTGGCCGGCGGCAAGGTCCCGCTCGCGTTGGGCGACGTCGGCGTCGAGTTGCCGGTCTTCTTCGCTTTCCAGGCGGCCGATCTTGTTGCGGGTCGCGCGTTCGGTGACGCGGTCGACCTGGTGGCGGCGAGCGTCGCGTAGCGCCTTGGCGACCGGGATCGGCTGGAGAACGAGCGAGAACGTGCGCCGTACGCCGGGCTTCAGCAGCAACGGGCCCAGGAAGGCCGGGGTTGCTTTCACGCGCGGCCATTCGGTCACGATGTAGACGCGGTGCAGCGACGAATCCGTGCGCAGGTGGTCCCACTCCGCGTCGATGGCCAGGGGCCCGGCGCCGGAGGGGTCGAGAGCTTCGAGGCTCGGGACGGTACGGGTGGCGGCCGGGTCGAAGGCGACGCGCAAGCTCATCGCGAGCTCGGGCGCGTTGAGCCAGCACCCGGCCACGCCCGCGGCCCCGAGCGCCATCTGGAACCCGCGAGCTTCGGCTTCCAAGACGGTCATCGCCCCGGAGGTGCCACCGCCGTGCTTGCGGACTTCCCTCGACACCGCGTCGAGGTCGAGCGTGAAAGCGAACAGCGTCTCGTGCTTGGCCGGTGCCGGAGCTGCATGCCGGAGCAGGTCCTGATAGATCGCCCCGGCCGGCTGTCGCGGGTCGAGGCCGCGGTGCTCGGCCCAGTTGGCCAGGCTGTCTCCGGGGTCCGGCAGCGTGCGCTCGAGGATCTGTGCGCGGACGATCCGGTTGCTTTGGCACAGTCCGGCGATCAGTTGCCCGTACGCCGTGACGCGGCGGTCTTGCTCGTCGGTGTTCTGCAGCAGATGTGCCGGTCCCTCGATCCGCGCGACGGCGGTCAATCGCCGTCGCCGAGGATCGTGGACGGCTGCGACCGCCGCGTCGGTGTCGAGGATGCGCAGTGCGGTCTCGGAGCCGGGCAGGTGCAGGGAGCCATGGATCGTCGGCCGGGTGACCGACGCCCGGTACGACTGCTGATTTCGGGCCACCCGCAACGCGTGCACGACACGGAGTAGAAGCCACCGGTACGACGGCAGGTCCTCGATGCGCGTCAACGCGACCACAGCGCAACAGATCGATACGGTCAGCCCGGTCAGGCGTACCGCCGGGCCGGCGTCGCTGATGATGTTCAAGACCACCAGCACCACCGCGAGTGCGAGGAGGGCAACCTGCATCGGCCGGAGGCCGAGCAGGACAGCGTTGCGTTCTGGCCTGGGGAATCGGGTCGCCATGGTGGTCGTCATCCACGGTCCTCTCTACTGTCGCTGGTCGAGTCGTCACGTGGCGGACTCGGGGGCACATCACCGGCCGGGGCGCCGTCCACCGACACCTCGCTGCTCGAGACAGCGATCGCGGTGGCTCCCTCGCCTCCACCAGCCGATGAAGGCGGCGCGGGGGTCTGCTGTGCGGCGTCCGCAGCGGCCGCCGGCGTCGAAGCGTCGGACTGTTCGCTTCCGCGGCCCGCAGCAGTGCCAGCGGGGTTCGTGGCATCTGCCTCGGCTCGGTCGATGATCGCCTGGTCGGTGTCGACTCGATCGGCGTCGTCACCCACAACAGGCGACTCCTCCGTGTCGCCGGACGCACCGAAATGCTCCGCACCCCAGTGCTGCACCTTCTCCACGCCTTCCTTGGC
Organism: Kribbella sp. cmx-5-2; assembly: GCA_049998015.1. GTDB lineage: Bacteria > Actinomycetota > Actinomycetes > Propionibacteriales > Kribbellaceae > Kribbella. The sequence goes on along the minus strand of JAEBEC010000002.1, from coordinate 906,321 downwards.
CGCAGCGGCACCGACCGCCCCTTGGCGGATGGCCCGCGCGGCACTGTGGCCCTGATCACCGGCCCAGTGGACGAACGAGAACGTCGCGGCAGGCGCGAACGCGGCCATCGCGACCAGCAGTACGCCGGCCAGGAAGGTGCTGAGGTTGGCTGGATTGTTGCCCTGGTCCGCGGCACCGGTCGCCGACAGCCCGAGCGCGAAGACCACGGCCATGGCGATCTTCGAGAACAGCAGTGCGCCGACGACTTCGATCCATCGCCGCAGCCAGTGCCTCGTCGACGACCAGGTCCAGCTTGCCATCGCGATTGGCGCGAACACGACGAACGCGATCAAGGCGACCTCTCTGAGCAGTAGCACGAAGTAGAGCGCGAATAAGGCAAGGAGTGCCAGAAGCACCGCGAGCAGGAGGAATCCGCCCAACGATGCCGCGGTGAGTAAGCTGCTGATGTCGGTCAGTCGTTTCATGCCGTCCGCGGTCGCGCGGTTGCCGAGAATGGCCAGCGAGATCTCGTCGGCTATCGACCCGCACGAGCTGATCACAGCGACCGCGAGCGGCACTCCCGCCGTACCGATCAGTGCCCCGACCAGCGCGCGGCCGAGCCGGCCGGGTTCTCGGTGGATCATGGCGGAGATGCACTGGAGCACGAACAGAATCACCAGGATCGGCAGCGAGACGGTGACGATGAGGCTCAGGTTGGTCTGCCACCAGTCCTGGTCGAAGCGGGGCGTCGTACCGCTGCTGAAGGTCTGGAAGACCGTCGCGGCCAGGTCGCCCAGCCCGTTCGCGGTCCATTTCAGGAACGATTCCCACACCGAGTTTGCCGCCGAGTTCCCGACGTCGGAGACGACGCAGCTGACCGGGTTGAGCAGACAGTCGGACCAGCTCATCGCGTCCCGCCTCTCAAACGACGGACACGCCGCTGAACCAGCGGATGATGGTGTTGGCCGAGCTGATCAAGATCGCCGCACCAGCGGCGATCAGGCAGCCGGTCTTCCCTTTGCCGGCATGGTGAGCGTTCTGGCTGAAGCTCCCCAATGCCCACACCGCAGCGGAGATGACGAAGCCGGCGACGCAGGCGACAAGTCCGAAGGTGACCAGCGCGCCGGCCATCTGCTTCAGCGCGGACAGTCCAGGAAGGCCGTTGGAGTTCGGTGTCACACCGGGGTCTTGGTTCGCAGTCCTGATCATGAGGTGGTCGCGCAGCGGCGCGAAGAACGCGGACATCGTCTATCCCTTCTCCGGCGATCGGTACGCCGACGTAGTCATGCTTGAGACGCCTGATAGATCGGCGGCGCCCAGCCGAGATAGGTCGCGCCCCACTCCGCCTCGATGGCGGTGAGGTCGACCAGGTAGACGCCGCCCTCACCGGGGAACTGGTCGCGGATGTCGTTCGAGACGATCCGGCCGGCGCCGACGTAGACCGCGACGTGCCCGTAGATCCCGCCGGTGTCCCAGAAGACAAGCGCCCCGAGAGGCGGCTGCCGATCGAGATGAGTGTTGCCAGACGCAACCATCTGAGACCACTGCTCGGCAGCAGACACGTAGCCGGCTCGAGGCCGGCCCCAGATGTTGGCGGCCAGCCGAGCACAGAGCTGGTAATAGCCGTGCTGCCCGACCAGTCCCATCGCACGGGTGACCGCGGCCTCTGCTCCTGGCAGCTCCCCCGCATCGTTGACCGGCGGAGGCTGGCACAAAGACTCCGGTGACAAGCCAACGAGCTCCTGAGCCCTGGCGTAATTCGCCTTGTAGTTCCGGCCGTCACTGAACGCCGACCGCTGGACCTCCTGGGCGGCCAACCATGGGTCCATCTCCATCCACCCGGAGACATTGATCAGCGCGGTGTAGAACAGGACCGACGCGCCGTCCGGATCCATCCGTACGGCGAGCGGCCCCCACCCGTCACGCTGCTGGAACAAGCCCCGAGAATCCGGACCTGCAGCATCACCGTGGTCGACGTTCCGCAGCGACGATTCGGTCAAGGCGGTCATCACCGCGATCACCTTGCCCCTCACGTCGATCCGCAACTGGTCACCCGTCGCGACCACGACCGCCAGGTTCAGTTGCTGTTCGGCATCCAGCGCGACCTGGCCGACGACAGGCATCGCCGCGCAACTGCCGCTCGCACCTCCCCTGGCCGCCGCGATCGGCGGCACCACGACCACGCCGAGGGCGAGGCAAGCAGCTGCGGCGGTCTTGAGGATCACAACGGCCCCTCAACGGATGCCGACCAGACGCGGCACTGCGGCGTACACACCACCGCCACCGTCACCGACCGCGCAGACTCCCGCGGCTGTCCATCGATCACGTTCGTCTGCCGACCCCGTACGACGAAGCCGTGCCAACCCTTCGGCGTCTGCGGCAGCCGCTGCAAGCGCGTCAGCTCCGGCGGAGTCTCGGCCGACACATCGCTGACGGTCGCCTTGCTGTCGTGCAGATCCAGCTGCTCCCACTGCCCGAACTCAGGCAACAGGCTCCCGGCCACCCGCGGGCCGTCGGAGTCCATCGGATCGGCGAACATCTTCACCGCGTCCTGCCAGTCGAAGTACCCGTGCACCGTGGTGTCATAGGTCCAGATGGCCGTGGCGTACGCCGTTGCGTACACCTTTGGATCGGTCGTGTCCGGCCGATCCCACGCCTTCAGGTACGGCGCCGCACCGGCGTCGCCCGGTGCAGTGGCCGCGACCTGTGGTGTCTCGTCCTCGGATCCCTGCCACCGAGCAACGGTCACGCTCACCAGCGCACCCAACCCCAGGACGACCATCACCACGATCGCGATCTTCGAACGAAGAACTGTTGCCATGTCAGCTTCCACCTCCAGGTCGGCGCGCCAGGCGCCGCTGCAGCGACGCCTCGACCGGCGCCGGGATGATCCAAAGCGCGCGCAGCACGCGCAGGTACAAGCGGGCCTGCCAGCGGTAGTACCGAACAAGCCAGTGGGAACGTCGGGGACTGTTTCTCGTCATGCCGAACTCAACGGCTGAGCTCCCGGCGGTTTGCAGCACCGGCCTCAAGCGGTCCTCGCCAGCCCTAAACCCGGCGTCCCCACGACACCAACCGCCGAGAGTCCGCCCCTTCCGAACCGCCCGCCACTGAAGTTCTGGTCGCGGCCGGCCGCGGCGAGCGTCCACTTTCGGACGACGGTGTCCGCGAAAACAGCCTCGCGACCCTCTCCCGCCGCCAGGCGCGCAAGCGCTGACCGATTCGCGGCACCACCGCGCAGCAGCCACGCCATCCCTTCGGCCTGACTGCGCGTGGTTCCAGCGGCCAGCACGCGATCCCGGATCGCTGACCGCTCGAACCTCGAGCCCTCGGTAGCCACCAGCAACAGCCGCCGAGCCGCACGCTCCGACAGCCCAGCCCGAGTCAGCTCTGCGGAGATCACGTCCAGCAGAGCGCCAAGCTCAACCACCTGACGCTGATCGATGCGCTCCGGCACGACCTCGGTCAGCGGATGCCGCTGCCGCCGCAGCGTTTCAGCCCGTACGGCGTCCGCCAGGCGCCACCGGACGACGTTCGCCAGAAACCTTCAGTTCGCGGTCCCCCGCGCCCGCTGCGCGGCCTCCTCAGCGCCAAGAGCCGATCTAGCCCGACTGGGGACAAAGGCAACGATCCTCTCCTCGATCCCTTCGGCCAAACGCGCCGACGGACCCGGCGCCCAATTCGACGCCGCAGCATCGGTCAGCAATCTCTGAAGTTCGACAGTCACTGTTCGCTCCCACTCTCGCTTCGTGCGACCTGTGGCAACAAACCTGCTTCTCAGAAGCCCTGGTTAGAACCGGGATCTGCAATCCAAGGAATCCCTGAAGACCTCACAGCCCAAGGCTCGGCAACGGCGGATCGACATCGGCCGACAAGCTCAACTCGCGACGTGCACGCGGCCGCGACGGCCGCTGCCCGACGGCATCCAGAACCTCCCGCGAAACGGTCGTGGCATCGAGATCCAGGACCCGCGACAACCGGCCGATCTCGTCCGAGACCAACGGCGCCGGCAACTGCGCAACGAACCCCGCAACCGCCCGCAGCGCACTCACTCGCCCGACGGCGTGATCCTGCACCCGAGACCAACGCCCCAACTCCAACTCGACCGCCAGACTCGCCAGCGGCCGGGTGTTCTCGAGCTGCGCCCGCAACCGACGCACACCGTTGCCCAGCTGCAGCATTTGCGACGGATCCCGCTCATGCGGCAGATCAGCCACCAGAACATGCCTGAACGCCTCACGCAGAACCCCAAGGTGCCGCACCGCGGCAGGCCGCCCCGCCGCATCACCGTCAAAGGCAACAATCACCGTGTCCGACACCGAGTAGAGCCGCAACATCGCGATCTGCTCCGCCGACCAGTTCGTCCCACCACTCGAAACGCCACACCACTGCCGCCGACGGTCGCTACAAGCACTCACCGACACCGCATCAAAGGTGCCCTCGACAAGCACCGGAGTCGCCCCGAGGGCCAACTGCCGATGCTGCTCGGCAACACCGAACAGAGCTCGGCCCTTGTGATAGACCGACGTCGTAGACGTGTTCAAGTACGTCGCGATCCCACCACGCCGCCGACCGATGAAGCCCACCGGCCGAAGATCCGCGTCGTGCTCGGCGAACATGACGCGATCTCTGAACCGATCGATCACGTACCCGCTCTTGGTCTCCACCGACAGTCCGGCCGCTACCAGGACCCGCTCCTCGAACCCACGCGACCGCAGATGATCAGTCAGGTGACACCACGCATCAGGCGCGTACCCCACCTTCCACCGCGAACCTGGCTCCATCACTTGCCCGAGTCTGCGCGCCCGCAAATGCCGTGCGGCCCAACCCATCGTCCGCACGGCCAACTCCTCGCGGTAGTACCGGATGGCTTCTTTGTGAGCGGCAACCAACCGTTCGTTGTCTTCTCTGCTTCCTCCCATACGGCTCCCTCGACAGGCCGGCTCAGCGCCGGAGACTGACTCTTGTCAATCCACCGTGAGTGCGAAACGCACCTCAGAGGAACCGTGATTCGAATTCCGCGAGTCCTGGATTTCATCGAGCCGGGCGCCGATGCACATCTCAAAGTTCTAGTAGCGCTTCGGGGCGCGTTCGGTCGGCTGGTCGCCGTACGGTCAGAACCTTTCAGCTTCGCGGTAGCAGTGGAACGGCGGCTGTGCATCAGTTGCCGAGGGCATCTGCCCGATCGTGCATTTGGCCGGTCAAGCTCGATGGTCTGCAGGCGGTGAAGGCCTGCAAGTACCTGCAATCTCACGCACCGTTATTGCCGTGTGGCGTCAGGTGGGGTTGCGTGTGCGGTCCTGGATCGGATCAGCCGGTCCTGGAAAACTGGGGAACTGAGATGAACAGATCACTGCGACGAGCGCCGGAGTGCAACTGACAGCCGCTTCACCAGCCGGCGCCGCCGAAGCCGAGGTCGCCGTCACAGCGAACCCGCCTCCAACCAGTACGAGCCCGGTCAGCACTGCCGCAGTTTCCGCATGCGATGTCCGTCATCATCGGCATCGCCTTGAGCAACGATCCCAATACTCTCAGCGGCACTGTGCTGAACGCTTCGACCAGTACCAACCCTTATCAGCGTGACTGAAGGCTTTGGACTAGCCCGGCACCACGTGAGCGACCCCGCGATTCAGCCGCGCAGTGTCAGCACGATCTGCTCGCTTCCCGGTCGGGGTAGACCCATTCCATCTTGGTCTCGGTGAACTCCGCCTTGTACTCGTCATCCTCATCGCGAAGCGCACGGCACGTCGCCGCGACAAGATCGCTCAACGAGGCGTGCTCGAAGGGCTGACGAAATCTGATGATGATTCCCAGACCACATCCTCATCTCCAGACTGCGCAATCAGGAAGGCACCCGACTCCGCCATAGCGAACGGCAGGCCCTCGACACCGTGCGCTCGACACCAAGCAAGGGGATACGCAGCCTGATCCTCGATGCGATCCAGCCACAAGAACTGCCAGAAGGGCGGGAACAAGTAGAGCGGCCACTCGCCCTTGCGCCAGCGCACCCCGTCACGCCAGGCGTAGAGCGCTTCGAGGGCCGGCGAACTACCCACGCCGAGCCGATCGGCGATGGCCCGCACTCGCTCAGCCGGCTGGCCCGGCTGCAACTGACGCTGCGCGAGCGGTTGACCGCCCAGCAGACGCTCCAGCTCGCCGAGGTGCTCGGTCAGCACATCGGCACTCATCGCGATCCTCCCACCGGGGCCTCCGTCCGCGGAGGATCCTCTGCTGTGATCACGGAGCTGCCGAAGATGTTCACCGTGAACTCGTCACCATCGAGGATACGGTCCTTCTCGTACCACGTGCCGAACCACGAGCCTGCGCGGCGGATGCTCCAGCGGCTTCCAAATCAGCAAAAAGCTGCGCCACGCCTTCTGCTCTTCGTCCCCGAGTCCTCGTTCCAGTGCCAACTCACCATCCCGTCCGAGGGTTCGTGTTGCGCTTCTCGGGCAGTGGTGTCAGCGCCCCGACGGGTTGAGCGCCTCAAGCCACAGTTTCTCTCCGGCGGCGGCACGAAGACGGTCGCGGCTCGCTTCGCCCAGTCGCCGGGCTCGCGCGAACCCGTTACCGAGCAACCGGCCGTCGCGCTTGATGACCCGGCCGCCGATCACCACCGTGTCCACATCGGACGTCGTGGCCTGCGCTACAGCCGCACCGACCGGGTTGACCATCGGCGTCATGTTCGGCGACGACGTGTCGAGGACGACGATGTCGGCACGCTTGCCAGGGGTCAGCGATCCGAGCTCGCGCTGCAGTCCCATCGACCGGGCGCCTCCAGTGGTCGCCTGGGCCAGCACATCCACTGCTCGCAGCTGGTTGAGCTTCACCAGTCCTCCCTGCTCGTGGGCACGGAGGTGGGCCAGCCCGCGGTCGGCGGTCAGCGTCGCGCGCATCGCATGGAACATGTCGCCGCTGTACCAGGTGACGGTGTCCACCGACAGGCTGCTAGGGATGCCGTACTGGCGCAGTTTCTCGGTGGGCGGGTAGCCCTGACCGCCGTGCAGGTCGCTCTCCGCGGCCACCGAGGCCGTGGCGCCACTGTCAGCGATCAGCTGGTACGACTTGTCGGTGAAAGTGGTTGCGTGGACGTACGTCGTGGTTGGCAGCAGCAGACCGGCTGTGTGCAACCGCTCCGGTAGATCGGCGGGCAGGAAGCCGATAACGCCCGCGTGCGTGGTGATCTCGAATCCGCGGTCACGCGCCCACACCCAGGCCGGCCGGTCGGGGAAGGCCGGGTCGAACACGTCGAGCGCGATCTGCAGAGTCACCCGCTCATCGGCGGTCGGGAACCGCTCCGAGCGCAACCGGGCGATATCACCGCGCAGAACCCAGTCCTGCGCAGGCTCGGCGTAGTAGCCGTAGGCAAGCCTGGCACGTGCACCGGAGTCGACCAACGCGTCGACGACTGCGTCGGCGTGCTGGGGGGTTCGCATGTTGTGCGACCAGTCCACGACGGTGGTCACGCCACTGTCGATCGCCTCGATGGCCCCCAGCAGACTGCCGGCATACATGTCGTCGGGCGTGAACAACGGCCCGAAGCGACCGAGCATCAGGTCGCTGTAGTTGGTCAGTGTCCAGTCCGCAGCGATGCCACGCAGGGCCGTCTGCCACATGTGCCGGTGGGTGTCGATCATGCCCGGCTGGACCAGCTTGCCGCGCACGTCGAGTACTGCGGCATCGGCCGGAGCGCGCAGCCCCGGCCCGATCGCAGCGATTCGCCCGTCCGTCACCAACACGTCGGTCTTCGGCAGCACGCCTCGAGCGGGATCCATCGTGATGACGGTCCCCCCGCGGAGCAGCAACGGTCGACCCGGGCGCAGGTCGAGGTCTCGCGGCCGCGTGGTGGTGGCGCTGGCCGTGGCTGGGACGACGGCTGTTGCCGCGACCGCAGCTCCCGTTGCGCCCGCACGCTGCAGCAGCTTGCGTCGTGACCACTGCGGCGCAGGAACGCCTCCATCAGGACTGTTCTGACTGTCGTCACTCACGGACATCGATACTCCTCGCTCCGCCTTGGGATCGGACGGCTCCACAAGGCTTGGGTAGTTGATCTTTTAATCATAGGAATATCTGCCTGCGCAGACAAATTATGTCTCGAGATGGTCATGGGGGCGCAGGACTGCGCGCTGCTTCGCCGTGCGCGATACGGGCCAGGCTGGATCCCGCGAACGCCCACCCCAAAGGACGACGACCGAGCCGCCTCCTGACCGGCATCTTGCAGTAGCGGTGACTGAGCGATCATGGGTGCCATGTACGTTCCGAAGCATTTCGCCGCCGGCGACGCGGTGGTCGAGGATCTGCTGATCAATCACGGTGCAGCCAACCTCGTCACGAGTACGCCGGACGGGTTGCTCGCGACCTTGCTGCCGTTCGTCTACGACGCGGAGTCCGGCGCTTTGCTCGGACACCTGGCGCGCAACAACGACCAATGGAGCAAACCTGTGCTCGGTGAGGCGCTCGCGATCGTGAGCGGGCCGGACGCCTACATCTCGCCGTCGGCCTATGCGTCCAAGCGCGAGCACGGCCGGGTGGTGCCGACGTGGAACTACGTCACCGCCCACGTCTACGGCAATCTCGTCGTCCACGACGACCCGGCCTGGCTGGACACGCTGGTCCGCCGCTTGACCGCCAAGCACGAGGCCGACGCCGCGCAACCCTGGTCCGTGGACGACGCACCCGCGAAGTTCGTCGAAGGGCAGCTCCGTGCGATCGTCGGCGTGGAGCTGGCGATCACCCGGATCGAGGCCAAGGCCAAGCTCAGCCAGAACCGGTCCGAAGCCGATATCGACGGAGTCATCGCGGCACTGGACGCCCGGGGTGACTCGGCCTCCGCTGACGCGGTAAGGGCCGCCAAACCGGCCGGCTGAGGGGCGCCGTCGACGGAACCCGATACGGGTCGACGGCGACCGATCTACTTCACGTGCCGTTCCCGTCGACGATCAGCTGGATCTCGGACGCGCTCGTACGTGCGCCCGCTCACCCTGCTGCCCGAACAGGCTCAAGATCTCCGCGGCCTCCGAGGGTCGGGTGCCGAAACAGTGGGGTGTTCTGGTGTCGAACTCCGCGGCTTCTCCGGATCCGAGGAGAAGGTCGTGATCGGCCAGTACGAGCCGCAGACGCCCGGTCATCACGTACACCCACTCATACCCCTCGTGCACCCTGAGGTCCGGTTCGGTCGCCGCTCCAGGCGGGAAGATCATCTTGTACGCCTGAATTCCACCCGGTCGCCGGGTCAGCGGCAGCATCGTCACACCGTCGCGGACCACCGGCCGCAGATGGATCCTCGGGTCGCCCGTGTCAGGCGCACTCACCAGCTCGTCGAGAGTCACCCCGTAAAGCTGGGCAAGCGGAAACAGCATCTCCAGACTGGCGCGCCGCTGTCCCGACTCGAGCCGGGACAGCGTGCTCTTGGAGATGCCGGTCTCACCGGCGACCGCATCCAGACTGAGCTGCCGCTGCCTGCGCAGCTCCCGAAGCCGGGGACCAGCTGCGGCGACGGCGCGTTCCAACTCTTCGGACATCCCGCCATGTTGCCATAACTGGGACAGAAGTTGTCGAACTCCTCGCAGCGCAGCACTCTCGTCGAGGAGGTTGATCACCATGAAAAGACGAACCGAACCCGCCACAGCGGCGGTTGATGTTGTTGTCATCGGCGGTGGAGCCGCCGGGCTGAACGGCGCGTTGCTGCTCGCCCGCTCGCGGCGCTCGGTCGTCGTGGTCGATGCGGGGCAGCCGCGCAACGCGCCCGCCGAAGAAGTGCACGGCCTGCTCGGCAGAGAAGGTACGCCGCCGGCCGATCTGCTGGCCACCGGACGCGACGAGGTCCGCAGTTACGGCGGACAGATCCTCGCAGGGGATGTGACGGGAGCACACCGCGCCGACGACGGCTTCGCGGTCACCGTTGCCGATGGCACCGAGCTGCGGGCTCGTCGGCTGCTGGTCACGACCGGCTTGGTCGACGTACTGCCCGACGTCGCCGGACTGGTCACGCACTGGGGTCACGCCGTCGTCCATTGCCCGTACTGCCACGGCTACGAGGTCCGCGACCGCGCGATCGGCATTCTGGCCACGGCGCCGGCTTCGATTCATCACGCCTTGCTGTTCCGCCAGCTCACCGACGATCTCACCTACTTCACTCACCGGACCGAGCTCGACGAACAGCAGCAGGAGCAGTTCGACGCACTGGAGATCGAGGTTGTGACCGGTGAAGTGGCCGCGGTCGAAACCGCCGACGGAGCTCTGAGCGGCTTGCGGCTGGCCGACGGCCGGGTGGTTTCCCGCGAGGTGATCGCGGTCGCGACCCGGATGGAGGCGCGGGCCGACTTCCTGGTCGAGCTGGGTCTGCAACCGGACGAGCATCCCAGCGGGATGGGACATCACCTCCCCGCGGACCCGTTCGGCCGCAGCCAGGTACCCGGTGTCTGGCTGGCGGGAAACGTGACGGATCTGACGGCTCAGGTCGGAGCCTCAGCCGCAGCCGGTGCAACCGCCGGACAACACCTCAACGCCGACCTCGTCACCGAGGACGCCCGCGTTGCCCTCGAACGCCACCGCGAGCGAAAGACGGAGCTGACGCCTACCGCAGCCGCGGATCATGTTGCCCTTGACAACAATTCGTCCGAACAGAAGGAATCATGACCGACCCCACCTCAGTGGCCGCCACCGACACCGATGCGAGCCCCGCCCGCCATCTCGGTCTGGCGTTGGCCCTCATCTCGGTCACCCAGCTGCTGATCGTGCTCGACGGATCGATCGTCACCATCGCGCTGCCCTTCATCGGCGGCGATCTCGAGATGTCCGACGCCACCTTGACGTGGCTCACGATCGGATACGCGCTGTCGTTCGGTGGACTGTTGCTGCTCGGCGGCCGGCTGGGTGACCTGTTCGGCTACCGGCGGATGCTGATGACCGGCATGACCGCCTTCGCCGTCGCCTCGATCCTCGGCGGCGTGGCCACCAGCGAGCCGGTTCTGCTGGCAGTCCGGGTACTGCAGGGATCGAGCGCAGCACTCATCGCCCCGGCCGCGCTGGCTCTGATCACCACGACCTTCCCGCCAGGTGCCGCCCGCAACCGCGCGTACGGCGTGTACGCCGCGATGTCCGGTGCCGGCGCCGGGATCGGCTTGATCATCGGCGGCTGGCTGACCGGCCTGAACAGCTTCTTCGGTCTCGAGGTTGACGGCTGGCGGCTGACGTTCCTGCTCAACGTGCCGATCGCGCTCACCGTCGCGGCCCTGGCTCCGATGCTGCTGCGCGAGTCACCCCGTCGCCCGGGAAAAATCGATGTTCCCGGCGCGACCACTGCCACCCTTGGCCTGGGCGCGCTGGTGTACGGCCTGACCAGAGCAGGCGAAGGCCACGGCTGGGGCAACGCCGGCACCATCCTGGCTCTGGCCGCAGGCGCGGTGCTACTGATCACGTTCGTCCTGATCGAGCAGCGAGTCGCCCATCCCCTGCTGCCGTTGCGGATCTTTCGCAACCGGGTGCGCGCCGGCACCTACATCGCGCTAACGCTCGCCATGGCCGCCATGTTCGCGATGTTCTACTTCCTCACCCTGTTCGTGCAGCAGATCCTCGGCTACGAGTCTCTGGTGGCCGGACTCTCCTTCCTGCCACTCTCGATCGGCATCGTCGTCGCCGCGACCGTGGCCGGAAAACTGATGGCGCGGATCCAGCCCCGCGTGATCGCCGGGCTCAGCGCGCTCCTGGCGGCGTTCTCGATGCTGATGTTCTCGCGACTCTCGGTGGATGACGCCCCTGCTGTTGCGGCCATGGCAGCTGCCAGCGGCACCACTGTCGGAAGCGACCTCAGTTACTGGGCCCACGTCTTCCCGTACCTGATCACCATGGCCTTCGGGATGGGAATGGTCCTGGCCGGCCTCACCCCCGCCTCGCTGTACCGAGTAGCGCCCGAGGACACCGGCGTCGGATCTGGACTGTTCAACGCCGCGCAGCAACTCGGAGGATCGATCGGCCTTGCCGTCCTCAGCACGGTGTCGCTGCACTTCGCCGACCGCCGCAGCGAACAGGTCCTCGGCGCGATCACCACAGCGCTGCCGAAAGACCCAGCCGCGGCGAAACGCGCACTGCTGCAGGCCACCTTCACCGAAGGAATCACCCACGCGTTCCTGGTCGGCGCGATCCTGCTGCTGGTCGCGTCACTGATCATCTGGACGCTCACCCGGACGGCATCGAGCGAAGCGGACCAGGGGGCGCCCTGACTGCTGGATGCGGCTGGGCTTTCCAGGCAGCGGACGTCGCCGGAATATCTGCCTGCGCAGACAAGTTATGGTCTGAGTCAAGACGCCCCGGCGTCGAACAGCCATGAAAGGACAGCGGATGACCTTCGAGATCGGCATCATGACGTTCGGTGAACTCACCGAGGACTTCGCCACCGGCGCTGTGCCGTCGCCACGGCAACGCGTGCGTGAGACGATCGAGCAGGCTCAGCTGGCCGACGAAGTCGGGCTCGACATCTTCGGGGTCGGTGAGCATCACCGCACCGATTTCGTCGGCTCGGCCCCGACCATCCTGCTCGCGGCCGCGGCGGAGCGTACGCAGCGCATCCGCCTGACGAGCTCGGTGACCGTTCTCGGGTCGGAGGATCCGGTCCGCGTCTGGGAGCAGTTCGCGACGATCGACCTGCTGTCCGCCGGCCGCGCCGAGATCATCGCGGGACGCGGCTCGTACACGGAGTCCTTCCCGCTGTTCGGGTACGACGTACGGGACTATGCCGAGCTGTTCCGCGAGAAGCTCGACCTGCTGCTCAAGATCCGCGAGCAGAACCCCCTGACCTGGCAGGGGCGCTTCCGTGCGCCTCTGGTGAACGCGGACATCGCACCCCGCGCGGACGGCGACACCATTCCGATCTGGGTCGGGGTCGGCGGAACACCGGCGTCTGCCATCAGTACCGGCCGGCTCGGCCTGCCGATGGCCCTGGCGCTGCTGCTGGGTCCGATCACCTCGCACCTGCAGACCGTCGAGCTCTACCGAGAGGCCGCCGAACAGGCCGGTCACGATGCGGCCTCGTTGCCCGTCAGCATCAACGCGCACGGGTACGTCGGGGAAACCAGCCAGCAGGCCCGCGATGTCATGTACCCGTACTTCGCCCAAGGCATGCTGGACAACAACCACCAGCGGGGCGAAGGGTTCCGCCTGTCCCGTCCTGCGTTCGACGCGCAGTCGTCGCCGGGCGCCGGTCTGCTGGTCGGCAGCTCGCAGGAACTCGTGGACAAGTTGCTCGCCTACCACGAGCTCTACGGCCTGAATCGCGCCATCATCCAGATGGGCTTCGGCGGGATGCCGCAGAAGGAGCACCTCGAGGCGATTGAACGGCTCGGCACCGAAGTGGCGCCGGTGGTTCGCCGCGAGGTCGCCGCGCGACAGGAGCAGGCCGCATGACCGCGACCGTCGTGACCTCCGCAGGCAGCATCGGGCCCGCAGATGCACCGACATTGCGCGTTGTCGTCGCCAACGGCAGCCCGAACCAGCCCTCCAAGACGATGGGACTGGTCGACGCCATCCTCGGCACCTTGCGAGGAATGCTTCCCATCGAAGTGAACGAGATCGACGTCTACCGGCTGGGGCCGGGCTTCACCGGAGCGATCGAGCGCGATGACATCACCGCTGAGACCACCCCCGACGTGGACGCCGCGCTCCAGCTGGCCGAGAAGGCCGATCTCCTGATCGCCGCGACGCCGGTGTTCCGCGGCTCCTACCCCGGCCTGTTCAAGCACTTCTTCGACCTCGTCGACCAATACGCCTTGGCCAACAAGCTCGTACTCCTCGTCGCGACCGGTGGAAGCGAACGTCACACGCTCGCCCTGGATCACGCCCTTCGGCCCCTGTTCGCGTTCTTCCAGTCGTTGACCGTACCGGTCGCGTTCTTCGCCTCCGCCGGCGATTTCGACGGCACTGTCCTGCTCAACCCTCGCGTCTACGGACGCGTCGAGATGGGACTCACCGACGTCGTGGACCTCCTGCGGACCCGCGCGACCGGAGCGCCGAAATAGTGCTCAGGGCAACTGCCCTCCGGTTGATCTCTGCAGCGGAGGCGACGCGCTACGGTGGGCTCCGTGGAAGGTGATGAGTTCGGCCCGCTCGAGCAGGCGGCCTGGAGCGGGTTTCTCCGCACTCACGACCGGCTTTGGCGGGCGATGGAAGCGGGCTTGGCTCCACTGAACGTCAGCATGGCGGAGTTGGACGTCCTGCTGGCTCTCGACGCTGCGCGACCGCGCGGCGTACGGATGTCGGACCTGGCCGAACGGCTGCTGATGTCGAGCGGGGGCTTCACCCGGCTGGCGGATCGGCTGGAGCAGCGTGGCCTGATCGAACGGCGCCGCGCCGTCGCCGATGCCCGCAGCCTGGAGATGGTGATGACCGCGCGGGGCCGCGCACTGTTCCGCCGGGCTCGGCGTCAGCATCACGCCGATGTCCGGTCGCTGTTCCTTGACCAGCTCGACGAGGACGACCTCCGTCGACTGAGCGCAATCTGGACTGCGCTGGATCCTGCCGACAGCCCCGCGAAGGATGATTGCTGATCACGGCCAGGCGGCGGTGATGGGAGGCGATGACCATGACGAGTTTCCTGCCCGACCGGGCCGTGATCCCGCCGGCGATCGTTACCGGCGTACTGGAGATTGGTCAGCGCGAAGGCCGGTCCGTCGCCTCTTGGCTGTCCGGGACCGGGTTGGAGCCTCGCCTGCTCGACCTGCCCGACACCTTCCTCTCGTACCGGCAGGCCGCGACCGTCTTGCGCCGTGCGCTGCGAGACTTCCCCGGCCGCCCACTGGGCCTGGAGGTCGGAGGCCGAGATGCCTTGCTCTCCTTCGGATTCGTCGGCATCGCGATGCGGTCCTCGGCGACCGTGCGCGACGCCGCCGACGTGATTCTCGACCTGCACCGTGCCGCCGGAAGCCTGCTGGACGTGGAGCTCGAGAGCCTGACCGGTGCGCACCCGGACAGCGCCGAGCTCGCGGTGACCTTCCGCCAACGCTGGCCGGAGCCGGCTCTCGTCGAGTTCCTCTGCGAAGAGGCAATGGCCAGTACGACGGTGATCTTCCGGTCGATGCTCGGCGCGACCTGGTCGCCCACCCGATTGGACCTGTCGTACCCGGCACCGGCACATCGCGACCGCTACCACCGCTTCTTCCGGTGCCCGGTCCGCTTCGGCGCGGACGCGGATCGGCTGGTGATGCCGGCCGACCTGCTGGACCGGTCACTGGCGACGCCCCACGAGCCAACCCGGGTCGCGGCGCTGGAGGTCTCCCGGCGCCTACTGGAACCTGAAGGAGCCCCGCACGACGTCGTCGCGTCCCTGGAACTGCTGCTCGCCGGGAACCTCCGCCGCCCCTTGACGATGGCAGAAGTGGCGCGACAGTTGCACGTCACCGAACGGACCCTCAGGCGCAGTCTGGCCGATGCGGGTGAGCGATTCAGCGCTGTTCGGGATCGCGTCAGGGAGCGCCATGCGACGCTGCTGCTCCAACGGTCGGAGATGGCGGTGAGCGAGATCGCCGGCGAGGTGGGGTTCAGCGATGGACGGGACTTCCGCCGGGCCTACGTGCGCTGGACCGGGCGTACCCCGTCGCAGGTCCGGAAATCCGTGACCTTCTGACCCCACCCCGGGTCGTGGTCACGACCGACTGAGCTCCTCGTCG
Source organism: Kribbella sp. cmx-5-2 (assembly GCA_049998015.1). Taxonomy (GTDB): domain Bacteria; phylum Actinomycetota; class Actinomycetes; order Propionibacteriales; family Kribbellaceae; genus Kribbella. The sequence continues at coordinate 890,682 of JAEBEC010000002.1, read as the reverse complement.
GTGATCCACGAGCCGTGGAAGCCGGTCGGGACTCGCCGCGGCAAGGTGACCGCTGCGACCGGCTTCCCACCGACGTCGGTGGCGTCGAGCACCAGGAGCTTCGACTCGCTGCCGTCGCGCCGGTTGGTCACGCTGAGCAGCCACCCGTCGTCCTCGGCGCGTTCCGGGGCCGCGGAGGGGACGAACACCGCTTCGCCGGCCACGACGTCGCGCCCGAGCGCGTGTTCGGCGACGACCCCGGCGTCCGCGTCGAGCTTGACGATTGCCGTCGCGCTGGTGTCACCACCGGAGACCGCGTAGCGGTAGCGGGCGAATCGCCCGACGCGATCGTCGTCGATGGTCGGGAACTCGATTCCGCGGTCGTCCAAGGTGGTCTCGCTGACGCGTCCGGTCGTGGGGTCGAGCAACCAGCGATGCAGACGCGCTTTGCCGGTACGAGCCGCGGCGACCCCGGGCCCCTCCGGGTTGGGGTGCCACGGGATGCCGGTGGACGCTGCCGGGTCGCCGATCCTCGTCCAGGCCATCGCGGCGTCCTCGGCGGCGTACCGGGCGGCATCCAGCACGACGCGTCCAGCGGCGTCGGTGTGGGCGTTGCCGACGTGGAAGACGAACGACGCGTCGACGTCGAACCAGCGGACCTGACCGGGGCGGTCGAGCGGCATGACGCCGATCCGGGCACCGTAGGACTCGTCCCAGTCGTACGGCAACGGGTGACCGATCCGCCTCGGGTTGAAGGTCATCGGCAGGTCGAGGAACACGGCGTGCCGATCGGTGATCGCGAAGTCGTGCATCATCGTCGGGCCCGGAACGTCGATCGGGGCGCTAGTCACGAACTCACCCGCCGCCGACAGCTTGTGGTACGTGACGTACGGCGCGGTGACGGAGTACCCGAAGAAGTGCAGTTCGCCGGTGACCGGATCGGCCTTGGGGTGCGCGGTCATCGCGGTGGTGAGCCGGCCGCCGAAGTCCCGGCTGCCCAGCGTCTCCAGCTCCGGGGTGATCTCGTACGGGAGACCGGCCTCGATCAGGGTGAGGATCTTGCCGGCGTGGGCGATGACGCTGGTGTTCGCCTCGATCGCGGTCAGGTCGATCGTGCCGTCGGGGCCCATGTACTGCGCGCCCGCGAACGCGTTCGTGCGAACCCAGCGGTTGCGGTACCACGTCGCGCGCCCGGCTTCCAGGCGGATGCCGTGCACCATCCCGTGGCCCCCGAGCCAGTGCTTCGAGGGTTCTCCGGGCAGTGGGTTGGGACCGTTGCGCAGCAGGCGGCCGACCAGCTCGGGAGGCAGTGCGCCCTCGACCGGCAGGTCGACGGCGTCGATTTCGTCGGGAACCGGGGCGAGGTGCCCGGTCACGTGCAGGGGAACGGTTGTCGTGTCGAGGTTTGCCATGCCATCGATTGCATCAGCGCGTCAGCAGGGAGACGGAGGGGCGGAACGGTCAGGATGGGGGGCAGACCGGACGTGTCGGCGGTGCCCGGTTGGTTGATCGACCGCAGGCCTCGGCGTTGACGCTGTGGTCGATGCCGAGGTGCCGGGTCCGCTCTAGTCGGTCGACAGCCATCCTGCGGTCGTCAGGATCCGGTTCGGGTCGTAGCGGTCCGCGAGTTGGGCGAGCTTTCGTCGGCGTTCGTCGTCGTACGCGCCGGCGAATCGGCCCGGGTCTCCTGGTACGGCGAAGTTGACTGACGAGGCGCCGTTGGACCAGGGCGCGATACCGGCGAGGGTCTTGTTGATCGCCGAGGCGACGGCGTCGTCCGGCCCCGTCGGCACCCCGATCAACGTGAGGGCATAGGGGGCGTCACGGTGGCTGAACGCGCTGTCCTCTCCGAGGGGCGTCGTCAACGCGCCGCCGAGGCGGCGGATCTCGACGACCTTCAGCGGCGATCCGGAGTCGGGGCCCGCCGCTTCGACGATCGCGTCCACAGCCTCGGCAGGCAGGCTGGTCAGCAGGCGCTGGTCCTGCACCAGCGGCACCGGCGTGGTGGGCTCGGAGTGGATGTGCCCGATGTCGCGGTACGGCATCGGTCGCACGGAGTCGAGCAGCGGCGTCGCCGTGTTGCGCCGTACGGGTGCGAGGAGGAGGTCGGATTCTTCCTGGGTCAGCGTGCCGGCGAAACGGACGGCGACGGTCAGCCGTCCCGCGAGGACTTCAGGTACGCCTGGTACGGCGGGCAGGTGGACCAGGGCGACGGAGGTAGTCACCTGGTTGGGCAACACGGCCGACCACTCCGCCCAACGATGCATGACCACCGATGCGTCGGATCCGTCGAAGTACACAGCGCCACCGTGAAGCGTTTCCAGCTGTACGAGTCTCAGTTCGATCGCAGTGATGATGCCTACGGCACCTTTCCCGCCTCGGAACGCCCAGAACAGCTCAGGGTGCTCGGTCGCCGAGACCCGTCGTTCCACTCCGTCCGCGGTGACGACGTCGAGGGCCTGCACGTAGTCGGAGGACAGCCCGAAAGTAGTCACCAGCGGACCGATGCCGCCGCCGCTGAGGAACCCGGCGATGCTGACGCTGCCGGCCGATCCCAGGATCGGCGCGAGACCGCGCTCGGCCGCCGCGTCGATCAACTCCTGGGCGGTCACGCCGGCGCCGACGCGAGCCGTCCCCGCGGCGGCATCCACCGAGCACTCGGACAACAGACCGGTGTGCACCAGCAGTACGTCGGCACCGAGGCTCGTTCCGGAGTGACCGGTGCCCTGGACAGCAAGCTTCAGCCGGCTCGCGGTGGCGAACCGGACAGCCTCGACGACATCGGCGCTGTCCGCCGCCAGAACGACCGCTGCGGGCTTCACCACGGCGGTCACGTTCCAAGGATCGGCCGTCTTGTACCCGGCTTGGTGAGGCAGGGCAACGGTTCCCGCCAGTCGCAGGCGCAGAGCGTCGACCTCGGCGGTCAGCGAGTTCGTGGCATCGTCGGGAGTGGTCATGGGGTCCTTGATCTCTCGATTGTTCTTGCTCAAAGCAACTTCCTCGGCCGAGCGATTCTGGACTCAGAGGGCCGCGACGATGTCGATCTCGACGAGGAACAGTGGTGAGTACAGCGCGGCGACCCCGACGAGGGTCTGAGCCGGCGGTGGCGTCGTCGTACCGGCCCTGAGCGCTGCGAAGATCGCGTCGACCACCTCCGGCCGGTAGTTGGCGACGTAGATCGTCTCCTTGACCGCCCGGGATCGGTCGGTGCCGGCTGCGGCGAGCGCGGTGTCGATGTTCCGGACGATCTGCTCGGCCTGCTGCCCGTGATCGCCCTCGCCGACCAGTTCGCCGGCGGCGTTCCAGGCGACCTGCCCGGACAGGTAAACGAGACCCGCCCGCTCAGCCACGACGGCGTGGCTGAGGACGCCGGGGACCGGGTGCAGACCTGGAGGATCGAGATGGCGAAGCGACATAGTGGCTGCAGGCACCTTTCTTCGGGATTCGACGATCGGTCAAACGCTCGCGCGCAGAGCAGCGAGTCGGTCGAGCTCGGCAAGAGCGCGGTTTTCTTCGCGGGGACCGCCGATCTGCCCGTAGTTGGTCAACTCGAACAGGACCCGGTCGACGCCGGCCTCGGCGTACGCGCGCAGGGCTTCGGGGGTCTGGTCGGCGCCGTACAGCGTCACCGAGGGGCGCGGGAGTCCGCGATTGGCCGCACGGGAACGAAGTTCGGTGACACGAACGGCGAACTCGCCGACATCGTCCGCGCCGATCCCGATGGGCAGCCAGCCGTCACCGTGGGACAGCACGCGGTCGAGCACGCTCGGGCCGTAGCCGGCGATGAGGACGGGCGGCGCCTTCTGCGGCTTCGGCCAGGACCACACCGGGTCGAAGTCGATGAACTTGCCGTGGATCTCCGCCTCGTCGTCGGTCCAGACCGCGCGGACGGCCTCGATGCTCTCGAGCATCCGTAGGGTGCGCCGGCCCGGATCGACACCGTGGTTGGCCATCTCCTCCACGTTCCAGCCCGGTCCGACTCCCAATTCAAACCGCCCTCCAGAGAATAGATCGAGGGACGCGGTCTGCTTGGCCAGCACCAGCGGATGGTGCTGGTTGATCAGTGCGACGGCGGTCCCCAGCGTCAAAGTGGACGTCGCACCGGCGATCGCGGTCAGCGCGATGAACGGGTCGTAGGTTCGCTTGTAGTGCTCGGGCAGGTCTCCCCCGGCCGGGTACGGAGTACGCCGGCTGAGCGGGATGTGGGTGTGCTCGGTGAGGAACAGTGCATCGAATCCGCGGTCCTCCACCGCGCGGCCCAGCGCGACCGGTTCGATTCCGTAGTCGGACAGGAACGACACCACAGCGTGTTGCACTAGGCCCTCAATTCGGTAGGTGATGTTTGGTTGCTGTTGCTTGCGCAGTCCGGCGGCCGCTCCCGCCCGGGTGACGGATCCGTGGTGGCCAGGCGGCGCAGCATGGCCTGGAACTGGATTTGTTCCGCCGGCTCCAGGGCCTTGAGGAACTGATGGTCGGCGTCGGCGACTTGCTCGGCCAGGCGGCCGACGACGGATCGACCGCGTCCGGTGATCTTGATCAGGTGGGCCCGCCGGTCCGTGGCGTCGGGCATACGCCGGATCAGTTCCGCTGTCTCGAGGTCGTCGAGCAGGGACGTCATCACGGTTCGGTCGATGCCCAGCCGTTGGCTGATGTAGTTCTGACGCTCGGCTGAAGCCGCGGCGAGGGTCAGGATCCGGTAGCCGCGAACCCTTCCAGGCAGGGAGCCGAGCGCGTCGTTCACCAAAGCGGTGTGGTCACGCTCCGCGGTACGCAGCAGCCAACCGAGGACGGCCGCGACCGCCGAGTGCTCAACTGCGTCGACTGCCATCGCGACTTCCTCGCTGTCCTTTCGTCGACCAGTTGACAGCTACACGGTATTGGGTAGTTGTGCATTGAACGATGATGATCTGGCGCACTTTAATCACTGATTGGTGCACCCCCGAGCTACGCTGGCTAGCGTGGATCTGCTGACGGACGTGCTCGCCATCGGCGGTGTGCACGGCACGCTCGGCGCCCGGATCGAGGGAGCCGAGCCGTGGGCACTGCAGTGGCCCGACCGACCCAGTGCGGGGTTCTACGCACTGACCACCGGTACGGCCTGGCTGAGCGTTGCGGGCCGGGAACCGCTGCAGTTGTACTGCGGAGACGTTGTCCTGCTGCCGACGGGTCTGCAGCACGTCATCGGCAGTCACCGCGGTGCCAGCGCTCCGACGTACGACCCTGTTGCGCTCGAAGCAGCTCAGCGCCGGGGAGAAGTCCTCCGAGTTGGCAGCGGTGAAGTGACCGCCCAGATCCTGGCAGCCACCTACTCCCAGGACCCGGTCGTCTCGACGCAGGTTCTGGCGCGGTTGCCCGAGGTCGTCCACCTTCGGAAAGCGAGTCTCGGCAAGTCCCTCGACGAATCAGTCGGTCTGCTGGCCCGAGAGCTCGCCGATCCTCAGCTGGGGAGTGGGATCATCCTCGATCGGACGGTCGACGTGCTGCTGGTTCAATTCCTCCGGGTGTGGCTGGCCAGCCGGCCGGAAGCAGCGCGACGGACTTGGCTCGGTGTTTTGGGCGACCCACTGCTGACCGCGGCCGTCACCTTGCTGCACACGGACCCTGCGCGCCGTTGGACGACTGACGTGCTGGCCGCCGAGCTCGGCGTCTCTCGCGCAACCTTGACCCGCCGTTTCGTCGGTACGACGGGCCGGGCGCCCGGCGCCTACTTGACCCAGTGGCGAACGGACCTCGCCGCTCGGCGCCTCCGTGACACCGACGACACGCTGGAAACCATCGCCCGCGCCGTCGGCTACGGATCAGGGCGGGCTTTCAGCCGTGCGTTCAGCGAGATCAGAGGGCAGTCACCAGGACGCTTCCGGATCGAGGCCCGGTCTGCTCTGACAGGGATGGATCACGGACTGGTCCGCGCTTGACCGTTGGCCGCGAACCAATCGGCCTCCTTCGGGAATCAGCCGCCGACCTCCGTCGGCACTAGAGCGCCGCGTTCGGCCCGATCCGGCACCCCGAAGCACATGAACACGACCCGGCCCACTGATGTGACCGTCGCATCTGAGACAAGAAGTCCGGCCTCGGGCCCAGAACTGCTTAGATGATCGAGGCTCAAAGCCATGATCTCGCGGCAGTTGGAACTGATCGGGCAGGAACGCATGTGGGTGATCGGTGTCCTGGACGGCGACGTGGACAACGAAGTCATTGCTGGCGGCAATCGTGCACACGAGATCACCTCGACAACTGTCGCGGCTGGGGGTAACTGGCGGTCCCCGAGCTTTCCAGGGAATGGGTATCAAGCAACTCTTCGGGGGGCCGTCCGGTCCTCGAGTTCGCTGACGAGCACAGCCGCCGCAGCTTCCTGCGCAACGCCGCACTGATCGGCGTCGGCGTCACGTACGTCGCCACCCGCCCGGGCGACCCAGTGGCGTTCGGCAACGCCGACCGTGGCTTCGGCGCGGAGGTCGACAAGTCCGACCTCGACATCCTCAACTATGCACTGACACTCGAGTACCTGGAGTCCGCGTTCTACACCGCCGGACTCAAGGACAACCTGCTCAAGGGCCGCGAATTGGCGCTCGTGGATCCGATCCAGCAGCACGAGGCCGACCACGTCAACGTCGTCCGCACGACGATCACCGATCTGGGTGGCCGTCCGGTCGCGCAGCCGAAGGTGAAGTTCCCTGACGAGACCTTCGCGAACCGGGCCTCCTTCCTGAAGACCGCCGGCGTCTTCGAAGAGCTCGGCGTGAAGGCGTACCACGGTCACCTTGGTGAAGAACCCCGACCTGCTCGCCGCCGCGGCGTCCATCGCCGGTGTCGAGTCGCGGCACGCCGCGATCATCGCCCAGATCACCGGCGGAAACCCGTTCCCGGCACCGATCGAAGCCAACCTCGGGATGGGTCCGGTCCTCGAGGCCGCCATGCCGTTCATCGCGAAGTAGGAAGAGCAGCTGATGACAGACACAACGCGTGACCTGATCCACGGCAACGCTTCCGCCGTCCCTGCCGGGGTGGCAATCGGGGCCCTCAACAGCGGCTTCCACCTGGCCAGCGCGAAGGACTTCAAGAACGACATCGAGGTGCTGAACTACGCCCTGGCGCTGGAGTACCTGGAGGCCGAGTTCTACCGCCAGGGCAACGAGGCCAACCTCGTCTCCGGCAAGGAGAAGCAGTACCTGATGCAGATCGGCGCCGACGAGGCCTCGCACGTCGCCACGCTGACCGCGACCATCCAGAAGCTCGGCGGTACGCCGATCGGCGCTCCCGCGGTCAACTACGGCGGCGCGTTCAAGTCGCGCAAGTCCTACCTGACCACCGCCCACATCTTCGAGAACAAGGGCGTCGGCGCGTACCTCGGTGCGGCCGGGTTCGTGAAGGACAAGATGATCCTGCAGGCCGCCGCCGGCATCTTCGGCGTCGAAGCCCGCCACACCGCCGTCGTCGGCAACCTGCTCGGCCTTGAGGCCGAAGGCGGCGTCTACAACGGCTCGCTCGAGAAGGGCGCCTCGAAGACCAACGTCCTCACCGCGGTCGCACCGTTCCTGGTCGACCCCGCCAAGGTCGTCGCCGCCATCACCTACTGACCTGGGGGCGGTCCCGGCGCCAGGTGAGGCGGCGCCGGGACGGGCTTGTCACGGCTGCCCGACACGCCACGCATGGAACAATCCGGTGGACACCAGGTTCAAGATCGAAATTTTCAAACTGCCGACCTTGATATCAATCAATCGTTGGACTTAGTTTAAGATGATCAAAAGCATAAGTGGCGCGATTCTGATTCACAGTTTTTTGTATCCAGTGATGTCACCCGACGGCCGGGAGTCATCGGAAAAGGTTAGTTTTCGACGGGCGTGTCGCATTGTTTAGCACTACGGGTTCGCTCTGCTAGGGTCGAATGCATTCCAGTCCCTTAACTGGACTGCTGGTGCGTCAACGCCGAGCCCTGCCAGGCGCACGAGTTTCCCCTCGGAACACCATGGCAGGGGTGAGGGACCCAGAAGTTGAGGTCGACCGTGAGTGGTCGGGCCTCTGGGGTGAAGTCCACGGGAGTGGACCGGGAACTGATATGTGCCCGAACCCGACAGCTAACTTCACAGGCGTCGGGAGCTGACACATGCTCAAATCCAACCGACGTCGAGGCTCGGACACGCCCGATGGCCTGCCGCTGTACCGCCGTGTCTCCTGGTGGCAGCTCGGACTGTGGGTGCTCATGGCCGCGGCCGGCGCGTACGCCTGGAAACTGCAGGTGGACTACGCAGATGTCCCGCAGGACTCCATTGGATGGTGGATCTTCGGCGGATCGACTCGAACCGTCATGCGCCGAGTAGGCGTGGCGTCCACAGCGATTGCCCTTCTGGCGCCCGCGGTCTTGACCGCAGTGGCCACCATCCGTGCCCGCAGGGCCCGGCGCCGAGAAACTGATGAGATCGCCCGCCGGGTACAGATCATCAACGGCGTCATGGCTCCCCTCGCCGCCCACCTAGGCCGTCTCGCTCATCTCGATCCGGGTGAGACGCTGCCGCGTGAGCGTCTAGCCGGAGAGGCCGGCAAGGCGACCCTGGCCGGTCTGTTTGATCTTCACGGCGGATGGACCAGCGAGGTCCGGGTGTGCTTCTTTCGAGTGGAGGGCGAAGCCCCGAAGCGGCTCCTCGTTCCGGCAGACCACTACGGCAAAGGCAAGAAGTCGACGTGCACGCTGCACGAGGACGACGGCGATCGCGGGGCCGCGGTCTTCAAGGCACTCGACAGCCGCACGTCACCCGATTGGCGAGAGGGAGGCGAAGGTGAGGCGACCGCAGACGGCGAGGCGGCGTCGATCGCGGTGCATGTGGCCACCGAGGCCACGTTGTTCGGCATGATCGCCATGAGCGCATCGGATCCCGACGCTTTTCACACCACGGTAGATCTTCCGACCATCCAGACTGTCGCTGATCTCTACGCCGCTATCCTTGCGGGGCTCTGTGCGCCGAAGGATCATCCAGACCAATCAGGCGCAACATTCGACTGGTAAGGCCGTGGCGCCGGACTCTCGGCGACCGACGGGTCCGGCGCGCTTCGACATCTGCCCTGGCTGCCTGCAGGGCCTCTGCGCGCACTTTGGCGAAGTAGGAGTCTGGGTCACGTGCAAGCTCATCGGCACGTTCGCCACTGCTTGTCACTTTCGTCGCTTTCAAGACTTACCCCTCCGGTCGGTCTTCGCACAGACTGACATGACCAGCCAGGAAGTAGTAGGTGTTGGAACACACAGATCAGTAACGCGGAGATGACACGATGGCTACGCACCTAGGCCGGTAAACATGTGACCAGCCTCGCGGCCGAACTGTAGTCGGTTCATGCACCGAAGAATGGCGCAGCGGAAGTATCATCCTCTCTGGTGCTGCCATAGGTCTTTGCGGCGGATACAGACTTCCGGTCGACACGCTGTGTTGACTGCAGGGATTCATCGCTGTCAGTAATCTCCAAGCATGCCTCCAGGGTCTCGCGCCGCGCCAACCGTCGAGATCGTGGCTGCCGATCCTCAGGACGGTGCTGCGATCGACGCGGCGATCGAACTTGGCAACGCATCCCGAAGAACACTTGGTCACCTGCCGTGGGCGGTCTACGAGGCGGCAGCCAAGGACGGCACCCTGTTGCTGGCGATGAAGGACGGTCGCGTCGCCGGGTATGCCCTGTACGGTCTGGCGCGGAACCGGGTGAGGCTCACCCACCTCTGTGTTGATGAAGCTGCCCGAACACTTGGCGTTGCCAAGCTTCTGGTACAGGACATCAGCAGTCGACATCAGGAACATCTAGGCATTCTGGCCCGCTGCCGGAACGACTACGGACTGGCTCCGGTTTGGCTCAAGCTGGGCTTCACTCCACTTGGTGAACGACCTGGCAGGGGAAAGACCGCTGAGCCTCTCACCGACTGGTGGCTTGACCACCGGCACGAGAACTTGTACTCGATTGATACCGATGCCGTTCTGGTTCGGGCCGCGATCGATGTGAACATCCTTCGCAACCTGATGGAGACCGAACGCCCGGGCCATGACGATGCTGGCTCCCTGCTCGAGGATCATCTGAACGACCGCCTCCAGATCTTCCGCACCCAGTCCCTAGACGCTGAGATCCAGGTTTTCACCAGTCCTCTGCGAGAACGGTGTCTGCAGAAGATTCTGCCGTGGCTGATCGCACCTCGCGACGAAGAGAAGTTTCAACAAGCTAAGGCCTTCCTTTTGAGACAGGCAACCGGGATAGCTCCTGGCTATCCACAGAGCACACAGGACGAGTTCGATCTACAACACGTTGCGAACGCAGTAGCAGCCGACCTCAATGTCCTTGTCACCGTCGACAGCAAGCTGATCAGCATCCTGGGGCCGGAGGCCGAGAAGCTGGGAACGCGAATCTTGCGTCCGGCTGACGTAGTGGTTCGAATCGACGAGCTCTCTCGGGCTGAGTCGTATCGGCCCATCGAACTGCAGAACACCGCCTACACCGAGCGGTTGCTCGCGAGCGGTGAGGACGAAATCGTCGGGACTCTCGCACCGCGGGAGAGAAGCCCAAAGCGCTGCTCCAGACAGTCCGCAACCACGCAAGATCCGGTGACTGTGACCGCTTGGGCGTCTTCGACCCGGCTGGCCAACTCGTCGCCTACTACGGACTCCGTCAAAAAGACGCGACCTTGTCGATTCTCAGTCTCCGTGTTATCGAGGCTCCCATCGGCGAGACATTGATCCGGCAGATCTTGTTCCGTCTGCGTGATCGAGCCCGGGAGCGCCACCTCACCGTCCTATCAATCGACGCTGTTTCCCTGCAGCGCAAGGTCAGAGCTGCTGCCGCCGATGACGGTTTTATGGAGTTCAACCAAGCACTCTGGGCATTTGTGATCGACCACCTCGGCCAGGCGTCGACAATCGAACACCTCGGAGTCCAAGCGGCACGCATCGCGGGGATGGATCCACCGCCGGCGCCCCTGCGCCCCGGGATGCCTTCAATCTCTGCCTCGGAACTCGAGCGGGTGTGGTGGCCGGCCAAGCTCGTTGACAGCCAGTTGCCGACCTATCTAGTGCCCATTCGCCAAAGTTACTCGGTTGAGCTGCTCGGCGTACCAGCCAGCCTCTATCCGCGGAGCAACAGCCTCGGTCTCAATCGTGAGCACGTCTACTACCGCCGGCCCAGCAACTGGCAGATGCAGGCACCTGCGCGCCTTCTCTGGTACATGAGTGGAGGCAAAGGCGCAGCTGGGTCAGCCGCTGCCGTCATCGCTTGTTCACAGCTCGACGCTGTGCATCGCGCATCTCCGGAAGAGTTGCATAGCCGCTTCCAGCATCTGGGGGTGTGGAACCTCGATGACGTCACAGGTGCTGCAAGCAACGGGGTGGCCGAAGCGCTACGGTTCACCAACACAGAACTCTTTGTCGTCTCGGTGAGCCGACGACGATTAGCACAGCTGGGAACGGAGAATGGCATCTCCGGTGCGCCGCCTCAGAGCCCGAGGCGCATCTCACCGCAGCTGTTCGCGGCGATCTACACGGAGGGGATGCGCAGGTGACGGCCCGATCAGCTCTCCTGTTGTCTCTCAGACCCAGGTTTGCCGAAGCTATCCTCGATGGCTCCAAAACGATCGAGATCCGCCGACGCCCGGTCAAGGCTCCTGCAGGAACCCTCTTGATCCTCTACGCCAGCTCACCGACCATGGCAGTCGTCGGCACTGCGGTACTGGCCGATGTCGTCGCGCTTCCGCTTCACACTGCTTGGCGTCGTTACCGCGAGACTCTCGGAGTGACGTGGCCCGAATTCCGTGAGTACCTCGAGGGCGCTCCAGCGGCTCATTTACTTCGAGTCATTGACGCCAAGCACCTCGAAAAACCCTTGCCACTCCACGCTTTGCGCCGTAGCGCCCAGTTCCGGCCGCCTCAAAGCTTCAGGTACATATCTCCGTCGGACCCGTTGGAGCTCCGTCGTCTCACCTCCCGCTGACAGCTACGTGTCTGCGCGCAATGGGAACAGTCAGGTAGTGCGCAGCTCTGCCCGAGTCTGCGCGTTCGTCTGAGGTCAAATCGCATGCTGCTCGCGATCAGACGATCGGACCTCTTCCAACTGCCGGGAACTGAGTGACGGGCTGAGCCGCTCCCGCGCCGTGATCGACGACCCACTCAGCTACTCAGGCAGCCCTGCCAGCTCCCACGGCTAGCGTTGCAGCAGCCTCTAGGCCCACACGGATCGTCCATGCGCGTCACCTCAGCCGTTGATCGAGTAGCTGTCCGAGATTCGGGCAGGTGCTGATCACGGGAGGTCGGGTGCCGAGGAGTCCGTTGCCGATTGGGACGTGGGGCGAGATCACGACGGTCGTGGCCAGCCGCGACGACAAAGGGCGCGCTGCGAAGTACGAGGCGAATGCTCGATTTCGCGACTTCGATGGGCGTACGCGGAAGGTGGCGGCCTGGGGGACGTCGCGATCTGACGCGAAGGACAGGCTTCGGGAGCGGTTGAAGACTCGGGTCCGGACTGAGGGCTCTGCCGTGTTGAAGTCCAGCGACCGCGTGGCTACGGCGATCGAGCTGTATTTCGCGGAGGTCAAGAACAGAGTCGACGATGGATGGTTAGCGCCCGGGACGCTGGAGACCTACAGGTACCAGACGGTGAAGAACCTGGCGCCTCGGATCGGGGAGCTTCAGCTGGTCGAGGCGACCATTCCGCGGGTGAACGCCGTCCTCGTCGGCATCAAAGAGGAAGTCGGGGTTGCGAGCGCGAAGACTTGCAAGAGCATCTTGACGGGTGTGTTCGCGCTGGCGGTCCGGTACGGCGCGCTGACGCAGAACCCGGTACGCGAGATCGAGCCTCTGGGGAAGAAGCGTCGTACGCCGGCCAGGGCGCTGGACGCCGAGGACCGGCAGCAGTGGTTCGATCTCCTCCGGCAGGACGAGCGCGCCGTTCGGGCCGACCTGATCGACATCAGCAAGTTCATGCTGGCTACGGGTGAGCGGATCGGCGAGACACTCGCTGTGATCTGGAGTGGAATCAATCGGGAGACCGGTCTTGTCGACTGCAGTCATCAGATCCAGCGCCTCCGCGGGCAGGGGCTGGTGCGGCGAGAGGTGAAGACAGCAGCTGGAGAGCGCGTGCTGGTCCTGCCCGACTGGGCGCTAGAGATGGTGAACGCTCGATGGACGCCTGAGACGCCGCCTGACTCACCGCTGTTCCCAGACACGTTCGGTGGCTTTCGGGATCCACACAACGTGCAGAACGCGCTGCGCAGCGCGCGTCGGCCGGTCGGCAGTCGCCGACGTGTGGAGCTCGGGAAGACACTGAAGGAGTCCCGGCGCCGCGCCGGCATCACGCAGGACGAGGTCGTGGCCAAGCTGGGCTGGCGTAAGACAAGGATCAGCTTGATTGAGACAGGCAGGGTCAAGGTGGGATCTGAGGAGGCTGTCGTCTTGGCTCAGATGTACGGGTTGGCCAGGGCAGATCGGACGGCCCTGCTGGAAGCAGTTGAGTTGGCTGGACTGCCGTCACTCGCGGATGAACTCGCTTGGGTGACCTCACACAAGTTCCGGAAGACAACCGCGACCATCTTGGACGACGGCGGCCAGACTCCTCGCAAGATCGCGGACCAGCTGGGACAGGCCGACACGACCACCACCATGAACTCGTACGTCGGCCGGAAGGCGCTGAATCCAGAGGCCGCGCGCATCCTGAACGAGGCGCTGAGGCCGATCCATGACCAGGATCAGCAACCGTCAGCAGGCCCTGACCTCTGATGACGAACCTGACGTTCGATGAGGGAAAGCGGCGAGTAAACGGCGAGTTGAGGCCCGAAACTTCATCGCCGCCTGGGCATATGCCCAGCTGAGAGAGCCGACGAGGGGACTCGAACCCCTAACCACCGCTTTACAAGAGCGGTGCGCTACCAATTGCGCCACGTCGGCGAGTGCTCGTCGATTGTAGTGGATGGGTCAGAGGGAGTGGCGGAGGGCTCGGGCGCCGGGGACTGCTGTCAGGGCTATGGCGGCCATGACCAGGAAGGCTGGGGTCGGGTGGTCGACCAGGAGGCCTACTGCGGTGGCTACCAGGAGGCCGCCTAGGTTGCCTGACATCCAGATGAGGCCGGCGGCGGTGCCTTCGGCTTCGCCTGTTCGGCGTTCTACTACCTCTAGGACTACGGGGAGGGCTGGGAGGAGTAGGAGGCCGATGGTGGTGATGGCTAGGTAGGCGACGAGGGTGCTGGGGAAGAGGGCCAGGCAGGCGCAGGCTATGGCTGTGGTGGTGAGGCTGATCGCCAGCTGGGCTGAGGCTGCGTGGTGGCGGGAGACCCAGATGGGGATCGTGGCGCTGCCGAGAACGCCGGCTATGACGTTGACCAGGAGGATCGTGCTGGCGGTGCTGGCGGAGACGCCGGCTGGTTCCAGGAGGGGTTGGGCGAAGGTGGTCATCGCCACGAACACGCCGAAGGGGAACATCGCCAGGACGCACAAACGCCGGATCAACGGATCGCTCCAGGCTGTGCGGAGGGCGTTGCGGTCGGGGCGGGTCACGACAGGTTTGTGGGCTGCAGGGAGGCGTAGGGCGACTAGCAGGACCACGGCTGCGACGACCGAGAAGATGGCTGAGATCAGTAGTACGGCGGGGAGCTGGTCGCCGTCGGCGAAGATCGCGGACAGGACGAAGGCGATGACCATGCCGGCGAAGATGCTGGCGGTGCCGACAGCGATGCCGGTAGGACGATCGCGAACCGCGAGGTAACGGCCGGTGATGCCGGTGACGGCGTTCAGGACCAAGGGCTGGGCGATCGACGCGACGATCTGGCCGGCCAGGAGCCAGGGGTAGGTGTCGCCCAGGCGGATCAGGGCGCCGGCAGCGGTCAGCAGGGCGCCGCACAGCAATGAGGCTCGGAACCAGCGGTCCAGGAGCAAGCCTGCCGGGATCGCGAGGAGTACGTAAAGCAGCGGGAAGACCTGGGCCAGCCAGCCGATGGCGTTCTCGCTGACGTCGTAGCGGTCGGCGGCGACGGTGGTGACGCCGGCGAAGTTGAGCCAGACGAGTTGGGTCGCGGCGCCGACCAGGGAGTACGCGACGATCGGCGTCCAGCGGCTGCGCAGCATTACCGAACAGTAAGGCCTTCCTCGGCCAGTCGGCGAGCTTCCAGGGACTCGAGTTGCCGGTAGAGGGCGAAGGCTTGCTGACGGTACGACGACGCAAGCTCCAAGGCCCCGGTCAGGCGTAGGCAGTCCGACAGCCCGTGCAGGGCTCGGGCCTGGTCGAAGGCCGTGCCGTTGTCGGCGACCAGCGCAAGGGCCGTCGCGAACTCCTCGGCCGCTCGCCGGTGGTTGCCTGCGGCGCGCAGTGTGCTGCCGAGGCGTAGCCGGACCTCCGCCTCGCCGTCGGCGTTGCCGGTCAGGGACGCCTGTTCCAGCGCGCGGTGGTGGGCGTCGAGGGCGCCGTCGATGTCGCCGAGCTGTTCGAGGGCGCTGCCTCGGATGGTGAGGATCTCCGAGCTGAACCGTGGCGTCGTCGGCGCGCCCAGATCTGCCGTACGGCGAATGGTCGCGAGCGCCTCGACCGGTTGGCCGAGGTCGACCTGGCAGCAGGCGAGGAAGCTGAGCAGCCGGGCCATGCGGAGCCGGAAGCCGCCCTGCTCCGCTGCCGAGTACGCAGCCCGTACGGCGTCCGCGGCCTCGGCGTACCGGGCTTGGGTCCAGAAGCTGATCGCCAAGGTGTGGTGGTACATCGTGGCGGAGCGCGGCGACAGCTCACCCGACAGCGACAGGGCGCGGGTCAGCTCGGCGATGGCCCGCGCCGGTCGACCGATCCGGAGCGACGCGCGCCCGAGCTGCGCGGCGGCGTACGCCTGCAGCCTGACATCACCCAGTCGCTCGGCCAGCGTGATCGCGTGGTCGATCAGGCGGAGGCCGGTCTCGCGGTCGTTCAGCGTGAGTTCGAGCCAGCCCGACTGGACGAGGAAGTAGATCTCGCTCGCCCGGTCCCCCACACGTCGCGCGGCGCCGATCGCCGAGGCCAGCAGTTTGGTGCCGAGGTCGTGGCGGTCGGCGGTGAAGACGAACGGGTAGATCCCGAGCGTGAGGGCAACGGTGTCGGCCGGCCGATCGTGCGCGACTGTCCAGGCGACCGCGTCGAGCACGTTCTCGGCGTCGCGCGCGAGCCAGGCCTCGGCCTCCTCGGCGGTGGCGAGCGACGGAAGCGGCACCGGCGACAGGGGTTGTTCGAACGGAGGATCACCAAGCAGATGTACGGCGGTCGCCCGCGCCGCCGCGGTGTAGTAACCGAAAAGGGCCCCAGGCAAGGAATCCCCCGGCAGCCCGGCGGCGAACTCGCGGATCAGGTCGTGCAGGCGGTAGCGCCCAGGACCGTTGTCCAGCAGCATGTTCGCGTCCACCAGCGCGTCGAGCGCGTCCTCAGCGGCCGAGACATCCAGTGAGGACAGCGCCGCCGCGCCGTACCGGTCGACGTCCCGACCAGGGACCAGGGCAACGAGCCGCAGCAACCTCTGCTGCTCCGAAGGAAGCTGCTCGTACGACACCATGAACGCCGCCGTCACGCTCCGGCCGTCGAGGCTCAGCTCGACCAGGCGGTTGGCATCCATGCGGTCGTTGAGGTGAGCAACGGTCCAGCTCGTCCGGTGCCGCAGTTTGGAGCCCGCGATCGAGAGCGCCAGCGGAACCCGGCCGCAGCGTTCGACGAGGTCGGGCAGCGCGGGATCGGAGCGTTCGCGACCCGAGACGGTCGAGACGAGTTCGGCGGCGTCGGCGTCGGACAGACCGTCAAGAGCAAGCCGGGCGGAGACGTCGAGCGACGACAGATGCCGACGACTGGTGACGATCACCGCGCAACCGGGTGCCCCCGGCAACAAAGCCTGTACGACGGAACTGCTCGGCGCGTTGTCGAGGACAACGAGTACGCGGCGGCCGGCGGTCTCGGCTCGCCACAGCGCGGCGGCCTCACCAAGATCACCAGGGATCCGATCGACACCGACCCCGACACCACGCAGCAGGTGGTTGATCGCGTCAGCCGCAGTCATCGGCGTACGACCGGTCGTGTGCCCGTGCAGATCGACGAAGAGCCGGCCGTCCGAGAAGGAGTCCGCGACGGCTCGCGCGGCGTGGATCGCGAGCGTGGTCTTGCCGATGCCGGCCATGCCGTCGACGCAGACCAACGGCATCACGCCGGGCTGGATCAACGCTGAGGTCAGCGCCTGCAGCTCGCCAACCCGGCCGATGAAGACAGCGCCGCCGTACGGCAGTTCGTCGCGGCCCGTCGGCAACTCGGAGTTGTTCAGAACAAGGCGATGCGTGGCACGCAGCGCCGGCCCGGGCTCGACGCCGAGCTCGGCGACGAGGGCTTCGCGGGCGCGAGCATAGGCGTCGAGCGCCTCGGCCTGCCGACCGGTGCGGTACGGCGCTGTCATCAGCTGAGCGGTCGACTGTTCGTCCAACGGGTCGTCGCCTACGCGCGCCTTCAGTTCGGCGATCACCTCGGCGTGCCGGCCGAGTTCGAGCTCGAGGTCGATCTGCTCGGCGCGCGCCGTACGCCGCAGCTCGCTCAGCCGATGACGCTCGGACGCGAGATACCGACCGGGCAGTCCCGCAAGCGGTTCACCGTCGAACATCCCGAGAGCGCCCGCGAAGAGGTCAGCGGCCGCACACTTGTCCGACATCAGGCGCGCCTCGGCGACCATCGCCTCGAAGGCGCTGACGTCGAGCTGGTCCGGGGCAAGGTCAAGAACGTAGCCGTGACGCGTCCGCCGCAACACCTCCCCGTCAGGCAACGCCTGCCTCACTCGATACACGTACGGCGCGACGACCTTTGCCCCACTCGCCGGCGCCGCATCACCCCACGCAGCACTCAGCAGCTCTTCCGCCGTCAGCACGTGATTGGCGTTCAGCGCCAGCACAGCCAGAAGCGCCTGCTGCCGCACCGGCCCGAGGTCGAAGCTCTCCGACCCGGCAAACCCCCGCGGCACCCCGAGCAGTTCGAGCCGCAGCCTGTCCATGCTCCAGTGTCCACGACCAGCGGCTCCTGGAGCCCGGAAATCTCACCGCTTGACGGCGGCGACCAGGGCTTTCTCGGTGGTCTTGAAGTACTTGGCCAGGGCCCGGTCGCGGGCGCTCGGGTCCTCGGGGGTCTTGGCCAGGTCCGCGTAGAAGGCGTTCACGCGGGGCAGTCCGTACGTCGTGACGAGGTGCTCCACGATCAGCCAGCTGACGCCGTAGCTCTGTTCGTCGTAGTCGCCGTGGAAGACGCCGTCGATGGGCAGGACCTGGAGCTTCGGCAGGCCGTCGCGCCGGATGGTGCGGCGGTAGTCGGCGAGCCACTCGGTGTGGCCCTGCTCGGCGGTCAGCTTCATCTCGACGTACTCGGCGAAACCCTCGACCAGCCAGGTCGGAGCGCCGTGGCCGAGCGGCGACATCGCGGCGTGCGTGAACTCGTGCGCCAGCAGGAACCGGTCCGCGTCGGAGCGTTCGCTCGGGTGGATCACGATCCTGCTCCCGGTGACCTTGAACTGGGTCGCCTCGGGGTCGATCGGCGTGTAGTTCTGGACCGCGACAGCGGCCGCCGGGTGACCGCCGGTCTCCCACTCCGCGTCGAAGGAACGACCGTCGCCCAGGGCGACGATCAGGATCCCGGCCTGCGCTCTCCGGGTCGCAGTCCGTACGGCGGGAGTCGCGATCCGGGCCTCGCGCAACAATCGCCGCCCGTTCGCGCGCTCGGACGGCGGCACGATCACCAGTACGCCGGGCCCGCGCACCACCTCGAGCGGCCCGAGATCCCACGGCTCACGGGTCTTGCCGCGATCGGCCTCGGCGGCCAGGTCGTCGTCGTCCACGAGCAGCCACCGACCGTTGCGCTCGGCAAACGTGTACCCGACCGGCACGTACCGCGCCGACGTGTCGATGCCGTTGACCTGGATCAGCATCATGATCCGGAAGGCGTACGCGTTCGCGCCGTGCTGCGCCTGCTTCTCGGGCACCCAGCCGGCCTCGCGGCGGTAGGTCAGCGAACGCAGCCCGATCTAGCGCAGGTTCGTGTACTGCACCTGGTGCCGCGCCCGCAGCTTGGCGTTGCGCGGATCGAGCTGCCCCAGAAAGGCCGGCTGCTTCCCGCCCAGCACCGCCGCCGCACGCGCCTTCAGGACGGCGTCCACCTGCGCGACCATCCGCGCCTCGGTGTCGACGGACGGCGTCACCAACGCCGGCGCGTCAGAGGTCACCGGACGCTCGTCCGGTCGCCGTACGGCCCAAGTCACCGCCGACACCGCAACAGCCAGTACGACGATGCCCGCAGTCCACAGCACCCGTCGCCGGGTCCTGAAATCCCCACCCATGTGTTCTCCCCAGCCCACCCCACCCGATCCGCAAAGGCTACAGGTGGCATCAATTCGTCAGCGGGGTGACACCGGCCGGTCCGTCCGCGTTCCATTCAGGCGGGGACCCACGAAAGGACAAGGACATGCGAAAGCGGACCATCGGGCTGATCGGCGTACTGGTACTGGCGATGCTGGGCCTCGCGGGGGTGAGCTCGCAGGCGATCGCCAAGGCGGACAAGCCGACCGTCGTCCTGGTGCACGGCGCCTTCGCCGACTCGTCGAGCTGGAACGGCGTGATCAAGCGGCTGGGTAAGAACGGGTACCCGATCGTCACGGTCGCGCTGCCGTTGCGCAGCGTGGACGGCGACGCGGCGTACGTGAAGAGCCGGCTGGCGGCGGTCGAGGGACCGATCGTGCTGGTCGGTCACTCGTGGGGCGGCGAGGTGATGACGCCGGCGGCGACCGGCAACAAGAACGTGAAGGCACTCGTGTACGTCGCCGGCTACGCGCCGGCCAAGGGCGAGAGCGCGGCAAACCTGTCCGGCAAGTTCCCGGGTGGCACGCTCGGCGACACCCTGCAGAGCGTCCCGCTGGGCGGCGGCGTCAACGACGTGACGATCCAGCAGGACAAGTTCCGCGGCCAGTTCGCGGCCGACGTGTCCGCGAAGGAGGCGGCGCTGATGGCCGTGACGCAGCGGCCGATCACGGACGCCGCGCTGAACCAGGGGCCCAGCGGAGCGCCGGCCTGGGCCGGCATCCCGTCGTACTTCGTGATCCCGACGCTCGACAGGAACATCCCGGCCGAGTCGCAGCGCTTCATGGCCAACCGCGCGCACGCCAAGGCGGTCGTCGAGGTGAAGGGCGCCTCGCACGCCGTCGCGGTTTCCCAGCCGGGCAAGGTCGCCGACCTGATCAAGGTCGCGGCGAACGCGACCCGCTGACTCCGAAGCCCGCCTCGGTTCCCTGATGACCGAGGCGGGCTTTGGCCTCCTGGGGTTGAATCGGTCCATGACCCTGAAGAGCCCGTACGACGAAGTGGCCGACGCCTACCACGCGACCATCGATCCCGACGGCGGCGGCCTGACCGACCCGACCCTCGACGACCTGCTCGGCGACATCCGCGGTCAGCGGGTCGCCTCGATCGCCTGCGGCCAGGGCCGCGACACCCGCCGGCTCGCCGACCACGGCGCGACCGTCGTCGGGGTCGACGCCTCCGAGTCCCTGCTCGACCACGCGCGCCGGCTCGAGCAGGACAGCCCGCGCGGGATCGAGTACCTGCACGGCGACGCGCAGCGGCTCGACGGGCTGGCGGACGCGTCGTACGACGGCGCGCTCTGCTACATGGCGCTGATGGACATCCCCGAGCTCGAGCCGGCGCTGCGGTCGGCCGCGCGGATCCTGAAGCCCGGGGGCTGGTACGTCGCAGCGATCGTGCACCCGTGCACCAAGCCGCCGTCGCACGGCGAGCTGATCGACCACACCACCGGCGAGGCACGCCGCGTCACCGGCCGGTACTTCGAGGAGGGCCCGCACGACAGCGTGACCCGGTGGGAGATCCTGCCGCGGGTGTCGTACCACCGGACGCTCTCGACGTACGTGAACACGCTGGTCGCGGCGGGCCTGGCCGTCGAGCGCCTGGCCGAGCCGGCCGGCGACCGCGCGGTCTGGCGGGAGGCTCCCCAGCTCCTGTACGTCCGCTGCCGCCGGATGGATTCGTTGCCGGTCGGAGTGGATTCTTAACGCTGTGAACTCTTGACGCCACGGAGCGAAACACGATTCACTGATCGCGACTTCGGTCAGATCTCTTCTTTAAGCACACCTTCGTACGACCGCCCCCGGAAGGTGTCACCTCAGGACGTTCGCCGTGCTGACCTTTCGGGGGTACCGCCCCAGGACCCGTCCGAAAGGAACCGCCCCCATGAAGGCTTTTTCTTCACCTTGGATCAAGCTTCGAACCCGATGGGGCGTCGCCGGTCTGGCAGTGGCCACGGCCGCTGCCGGCGCGATCGTCGCCCCCTCGGCCGGAGCCGCCACCCAGTCCGAGGCCGCCGTCGCCGCCCCCAACGCCGCGGCCGCCCTGCCGAGCGGGTTCCGCAGCGTCGGCTACATGCCGTCCTGGGCCGGCGACGTGAACGCCATCCAGTACTCGAAGCTCACGCACATCAACTACGCGTTCGCGCTGCCGAACTCCAACGGCACGCTGCAGGGCATCGAGAACACCTCGAAGCTGTCCCAGCTGGTCAGCCGCGGCCACGCCGCCGGCGTCAAGGTCTCGCTGGCGATCGGCGGCTGGAACGACGGCAACGACTCCGCGTTCGAGCAGCTCGCGGGCAACTCCGGCGCCCGGACGACCTTCGTGAACAGCGTGATGGGCGTGATCAACCAGTACGGCCTGGACGGCGTCGACATCGACTGGGAGTACCCGGACCCGGGGACCTCGGGCAACAACTACACCGCGCTGATGCAGCAGCTCAGCAACACGCTGCACGCCAACGGCAAGCTGCTGACCGCGGCCGTCGTCTCCGAGGGTGGCACCGCGAACGGCGTCCAGCCGGCCGTCTTCGGGTACGTCGACTGGCTGAACATCATGGCGTACGACGGCGGTAACCCGCACGCGGGCTACGACTGGTCGATCGCCGCGGCGAACTTCTGGAAGAACCGCGGTCTGCCGAAGAACAAGACCGTGCTCGGCGTACCGTTCTACAGCCGCCCGAACTACACGCAGTACAAGGACATCGTGGCGATGAACCCCAACAACGCCAACGTCGACTGTGTGAACATCAACGGCGCCCAGAACTGCTACAACGGCGTCCCGACGATCAAGCGCAAGACCCAGTGGGCGGTCGCGAACGCCGGCGGCATCATGAACTGGGAGCTGTCCCAGGACGCGACCGGCAGCGCCTCGCTGGTCAGCGCGATCTTCGACGCCGCGGGCGGCACCACCCCGCCGCCGACCGGCGGCAAGACCGGCCCGATCCGCGGCATCGGCGGCAAGTGCGTCGACGTTGCCAGCGGCAGCAGCGCGAACGGCACCGCGGTCCAGCTCTGGACCTGCAACTCGTCGGCCGCCCAGACCTGGACCGTCGGTGACGGCACGATCCGGGCCCTCGGCAAGTGCCTGGACGTCGCCGCCGCCGGCACGGCGAACGGCACCCAGGTCCAGCTCTACGACTGCAACGGCACCGGCGCCCAGGGCTGGCAGCCCCAGTCCAACGGCACCCTGCTGAACCCGGCCTCCGGCCGCTGCCTCGACGCCACCGGCCAGAGCTCGGCCGACGGCACCCGCCTCCAGATCTGGGACTGCGCCCGCTCGGCGAACCAGCTCTGGACTGTTCCTGCCTGATCAGTACGTTCCGACGCCCCGTCCCCGGTCTCCGGGGGCGGGGCGTTCTGTCTGTACGACGGGCAGCCCCTTCCCCTGCGAGGACGGCGGCGCGCAGCGCGGCGGCGTACCCGCCTTCCCGGGGTGCGCCCTTCCGTTGTCCCTCCCCGCTTTTCCGGGTGGGCGTTCTGCGTCAGACCGCTTGCACGGCAGGGATCGTGAACGTGACCAAGGACCCGCTCCACTCCCTTGTCGCGGTCGGCCAGTGGCGGCGGATCGTTCGCAGGACGGCAGCGTTCTCCGTGCCGACGATCAGCAGGAAGCGCGTCGCGCCAAGTTTTGCCGCGTGTTCGGTGGCCTCGCGCAGCAGGCGTTCGCCGAGTCCGCGGTGCTGCTCGCTCCTAGCGACGATCACCGCGAACTCGGCGGTCGGATGCGCGACGCCTCGGACCCACGCCCACATCGCGTGGCCGACGACCTGGTCACCGCGCTCGGCGACCCAAGCACCGCCGTCCGGGCAGACCAGTTGGCGGACCAGCGCCGGACGCGGCGGTTTCCGGATCGGCGTCTGGAAACGGCGATACAGATCGACGTCGGACATCCCCGCCAGCATCCGCGCGATCGCGTCCTGATCCACTGCGGCCGTCCGCCGTACGACCAAAGTGTCGAGCTCGTTGACTGTCACCCTGCCAGCATCGGCAAGCCTCGAACACAAACGGTCGACGATCGATGTACTACGTCCGCGGCCCGAGCTCGATCACCAGAACCGGTCCGCTGACGGTCGACAAGGCGTCCGCGAGCTCGGCCGCAGGATCGGTCAGCAACCAAGCCCGCCGACCGATCGCACGCGCGTCGTCGAAGAGCCGCCGCAGCGGAGCCGACCTGCCGACACCGACCTCCGCGCGCAGGATCTGCTCGTGCACAGCCTGTACGCCGGCGCCAGGCCGGATCCCCAACTCCTTGGCCAGCAGGTCGTACAGCATCCGGTACACGTCGAGCGCCTCAGCCCGCCGACCACTCCGGTAGAGCGCGAGCAGGTAGATCTCGTACAGCGACTCCTCGAGCGGATGCCGCTGGATCAGCAACGGGACCTCGGCAACGACCTCCGCGTGCTGCCCGAGCTCGAGGCGGCACTCCAGCAACTCCTTGGACGCCGAGAGCTTCAACTGCTCGAGCCGGAACCGCTCGCGCTCCGCAGCATCACCCGGTACGCCGGCCAACGCCGTACCGGTCCACAGCTCGAGCGCCGTCTCCAACCGCTCGGCCGCCGCCGCGAACTCACCTTCCTCGCGCTCTCGCCGGGCCGCCTTGACCAGCTCGGCGAACTCACTCGCATCAACCGCGAACTGCGCCGTATCCAGCGCATAACCACCCGATTGGAAGGCGATCGGAACCACCCGACGCAGTCGTGAAACATAGGTCCGGATCACCGTCTCACCAGTCGCCGGCGCATGCTCGCCCCACAGCCCGTCCACCAGCGAGGCACTGCTCACGAAGCTGCCGCCGGCGGCCAGGAGCATCATCAGCACGGCCTGCTGCTGCGGTGATCCGAGATCCAGTTCATCGTCGCCGCGATGAAGCCCCGGCGGCCCGAGCAGGGTGAGCCGCTGCCGCTGCACAGGTCAGCCCTTACGACGCGCTGCCGGCGCCTGTCGCTTCGCTGGCGCCGGTGGCTCTGTCTGCGCCCGGCGTCCTGTCGATGTCCGGCGCTCTCCCGACGCCCGACGGGCGGCCGGAGCCGCATCCCGCGGCGGCCGGTGCGGATTCGCGGTCAGGTAGATCGCGTTCACCCACACCTGCGTGAGGATGTCGACCATCTGCTCCTTCGGCAGCGACGGCTCCTCGCCCATCGAGCCGGCCTGCATGGCCCGCTCGTTCATCAGGCTGAGCGCGATCGCCAGCTCCCTGGCCGGTACGCCGGGCGGCGCCACACCGCGTTCGCGCTCGAACTCGATCGCGTTGGTGATCCGGCGCACCCAGCGCTCCATGATCGCCGCCCACAGCTCGCGGATCTCCGGGTTCGCGGCGCGCGACTGGGCAACCGCGGCAACGACCGCCCGGTGCTCCTCCCAGGTCTGAACCGATGCCTGAATCGCAGCCCGCCACTGCTCGTACGGATCACCGCCGGCATCCTCGAACCGCTCGTTGGTCGCCGCGAACGACGCCTCCGCCATCCGATCCAGCAGCGCGAGCACCACCGCAGCCTTGGAGGAGAAGTAGAAGTAGAACGCCGGCCGCGAGATCCCGACGCTCTTCATCAGGTCGTCGATCGACACGTCCTGCAACGGCCGCTCCCCCAGCAACCGCTGCGCGGCGTCCAGGATCGCCCGCTCGCGGTCGTCCCCCGACACCCGCGGCGTCCGCCGGCTGCGACTCCGGGCGGGCTCGTAGTCAGACATGCCTCGAGACTACAGCCCGTAGACACCTTCAACAAGCCGTAATCTCTTCTGACACCCTGTCAATCTCCGCCGGAGCAGGCCCCTAGCGTCCGAAGAACTCGTCTGCGTCCGAAGAAGCTGCATGCGTCCGAAGAACTCGTCTGCGTCCGAAGAACCGTGCGCTATTGCCTCGGCTTCTTCGGACGCATGCAGCTTCTTCGGACGCTGCGGGCTGGACGAGGCGACGGTCTTCGGCTCATCCGACGTCACACGGCACACAACCCTGCAGTACGCCGAGCGCAGCATCCCGCCCGGTCTCCGCGGCAACGCGCAGCGGGCCCGGGCGTCGTTCGGTGCGTCCGACCCGAGCGCTCCCCAGCGGCGGCCGAATCTGCAACGTCGCGGGATGCGAGCCCAGCAACCGTTCCTCCTCGGCCCGCATCTCCTTACTGCGCAGCCAGAGCCCGTACGCCCCCGGCGCGTGCTGCGCGAACCACCGCGCCACCAGCATCCGTTGCGCGCGCGACGGAGACGACGACGTCTCGTCCGTACGCCGGGTGCGCAGCGCGACGATGTGCGTCGCCTGCTGCGCCAGCGCCGTACGGACCGGGACTCCCTCGCTCAGCCCGGCGTCGACGTACCCGCGACCATCGAACTGGATCGGCTCCCCGGCGAGGAACGGCATCGCCGTCGACGCGCGCAGCGCGGTCTGCAACGTCGCCTGGTCGACGATGCGATCGTGCAGGTCGACGGCGTCACCGGTGAGCGCGTCGGTGGCGATCGGGTGGAACTCGACGGGGTTGTCCAGCACCTCCTGGAAGCCCATCGGCATGACCTCGGTGTAGACCGTGTGGATCAGATGACGCGTGTCGATGACCGGGAGCCGGCGCAGCACGCGGCGCGGGTTGATCGTGGTCTCCATG
This sequence comes from Kribbella sp. cmx-5-2, assembly GCA_049998015.1. Classification (GTDB taxonomy): domain Bacteria; phylum Actinomycetota; class Actinomycetes; order Propionibacteriales; family Kribbellaceae; genus Kribbella. Next base: position 864,789 of record JAEBEC010000002.1, on the reverse strand, counting down.
ATCGCGGGCGTCCACCAGGCGTGCAGCGTGCTCTCCGCGCGGCCGCACAACAGCCAGGCGCCGTTCAGCGCGCCCGCCGAACTCCCGTACACGGCATCGAACATCGGCAGCAGTCCCAGCCGCTCGATCGCGACGGTCATGCCGGACGAGTAGGCACCACGCGAACTGCCACCCTCGATCAGCAGCACCAGTCTCGCGTCGTCGCGCCGGTCGCCCGGCGTACTCCCCTGGCGCTTGCGCTCACGCAACAGCTCTAGGACATCGGTCACCTGTCCTTTATAGACCTGGCCCTGTCAACAAACGATAAATCCGAACGAGCCCCCTGCACGCCGGAGTCTTACGGACCGTCGACCTCATTGACGTCCCATCAAGTGACCTGACATCATGTCAAACATGACCGATGGCGTGAGGTTCGAGCTGCTGGGGCCGTTGAAGGCCTGGTACGGCGACCGAGAGCTGGACCTCGGCGGGCACCTCCAGCGTTCCGTCCTGGCAATGCTTCTGCTCAGCAAACGCCGGCAGGTCCCGACCGACGAGATCATCACCGCGGTCTGGGGCGCCAACGCGCCCCGCAGCGCGCTGATGGCGACCCGCTCGTACGTCAGCCGCCTCCGCCCGATGCTCGACGGGGTCGAGATCCGATCCGTCGGCGGCGGCTACCAACTGATCGTCGACCCCGCGATGGTCGACGTCTCGGTCTTCCGCAAGACCAGAGCCGCCGCCCGCACCGCCCACGACCGAGGAGACCTCCCCGAGGCCGCACGCCTCCTCGCCACCGCGCTCGCCCTCTGGAAAGGCCCAGCCCTCCAAGGCCTCACCGGCCCGTACTTCGACGCACGCCGTACGTGGCTCGAAGAACAACGCGCAATCACCAACCAGGACAGCTGGTCCCTGGCCATCGAACTAGGCCACCACGACCAAGCCATCCCAGCCCTGACTCAAGCCACAGCAGCCAACCCGTACCACGAACGCCTCTGGGAACTCCTGATGCTCGCCCTCACCCAAGCCGGCCGCGTCACCGAAGCCCTGGCGGCGTACGCCCGCATCACCCAGATCCTCGACCAGGACCTCGCCCTCGACCCAGGCCCCGGCCTCCGCGCCACCTGCACCACCATCCTCGGCACCACCCACCGCTCGGTCGCCTGAGCCGGACGGCGACCACAGGCCGTGGTGTGATGGCGGGATGAAGACCTTGGACGAGTTTGCGGAGATGGCTCGGGGCGAGCAGGGGTTGGCGGTCGTGGCGACGGTGCGGGCTGATGCGAGCATCCAGTCGTCGGTGGTCAACCTCGGCGTCCTCGAGCACCCGGTCAGCGGGGAGACCGTGGTGGGGTTCGTGACGTACGGGAAGGTGAAGCTCGCCAACCTGCGGGAACGGAGTCAGGTGAACCTGGCGGTGCGCGCCGGGTGGCAGTGGGCGGCGGTGGAGGGGCAGGCCGAGATCATCGGGCCGGACGACCCGCATCCGGCAGTCGACGCCGAGCGGCTCCGCCTGCTGCTGCGGGAGATCTTCGTGGCAGCCGGCGGCACGCACGACGACTGGGACGAGTACGACCGGGTGATGGCAGCCGATCGCCGCGCGGCGGTCTTCGTCAAACCGCAGCGGGTCTACGGCTCGTAGGTCGAGGCGGAAGCGGGGTCAAGGGGTCTGGGCCAGCTCCGCACAATCTCGCAGACCGTTGACCCGGGCCCGTTCCTTGTCGCGCTCGGCGGGGGTGAACTCCACAGGCTGGCGCGTCTCGGGTGACAGCGTCGTCGGGGTGAAGTTGCGCTCGACAACTGTTCGGCCGTGCAGGGTGAGATGCAGTACGCCGCCGCGCCAGTCCTCCGGCGTCAGCAGACCGGAGCCCCAGAGCAGGTTGCCCATGCCGTAGGCAACGAATGTCTTGCCCTCGTAGCCCTGCCCCTGCAGGACGTGGGCGTGTGCGCCGACGACGACATCGGCGCCGGCCGCGGACAGGTCCGCGGCGAACGACCGCTGGGCGGCCGTCGGGCAGCGGTCGTGTTCCGAACCCCAGTGCGGCGCGACAACGACCACGTCGCTCGTCGCGCGAGCGGCCCGTACGGCGGCCAAGGCCTGGCGGCGGTCGATGGCCAGCGCCAGCCCGGCGCGGGTCTTCGTCGCGGTCCACTCCTCGGCCAGGTCCGAGACCTGGCTGAACGCGAAGACCGAGACCCGGATGCCGCGGATCGTCGTACGCCAAGGGGCGTAGGCCTCAGCGGCGTTGCGGCCGCCGCCGACCGTCGGCAGGCCGCCTCGCCAGGCCGCGGACATCGTGTCGAACAGCCCGACCGGGCCGTAGTCGAGCGTGTGGTTGTTGGCCAGGCTGATCAGGTCCACGCCGGCCGACTTGATCGCCGTCACCGCGCGCGGGTCGGTCCGGAAGAGATACCGCTTCTGCTGCGGCGTTCCCCGCGTGGTGATCGGGGTCTCCAGGTTCACGATGGCCAGGTCCGCGCTCTTCAGTTCGTCGACGACCGGACCGAAGGCGTTCGCCGGGTCCTTCTCCAGCAACTCCTGGGTCTTGCCCTCGAAGTTCACGTCACCACCGAAGGCCAGAGTCAGCGACGGTCCCTCGGCCTGCACCGGCGGATCCGCTTCGAGTTCGCCGCCGGTACATCCGGTGACCAGGGCAAGCATCAGCAGACCGATGCCCAGGGCCCTCACTGGAGGACTCGCTTCAGGCGCGGCGCGAGCGGTTTCTCGACGTACCGGTTGATCAGGTACGCCGCGACGATCATCACCAGGGTTGTGACGCCGACCAGCAGGTATTTGTTCACCTGGTTGCCGAGTCGCTCGAAGACGATGAAGCCGATGTGCGCGTGGATCAGGTACAGCGGGTACGTAAGTGCGCCGAGGGCAACGAACCAGGGCCGCGCCAGCCGGGTCGTGAGGCGCAGCGCGACCGCGAGCATCACCGCGAAGACGAGCACGATCGCCGCGACGACGACCGGTGTCTTCAGCGTGGTGTGGAAGCGGTTCTCGATGTCGCCCGCGAACTGCATCCCGCGGTACACCGCGTTGACCAGGCAGAGCCCGACCAGGATCAGCCAGGTCGGCCGCGGCCCGAACCGGTAGATCATGCACAACGCCATCCCCGCGATGAAGTAGTGCGAGAACTGGGTGTTCAGAACGAGGTCCACGCTCGCCGGGAGCACGCCGAGCTGGAAGACGGCGGTGAGGCCGAGCCAGCTCCACAGCACGATGCTCACCCGACGCGTCGTGATCGTGAAGAAGGTCAGCGCCAGAATGATCGCGTAGAACCGCAACTCCGCCCAGAGCGTCCAGTACACGACGTCGACGTTCTCGGGGTTGGCCAGCGAGTTGAACATGGTCAGGTTGCCGAGGTACTGCCACAGCCCGATCGGGAACCGTCCGGCGCCGAACAGCACCGACACCAACGCGGTCAGCGACACGGCCACCCAGTACGCCGGGTAGAGCCGGACGACGCGCGAGACCAGGAAGCTGCGCGGCGTCCGGTCCCAGGCGGACAGCAGAACGACGAAGCCGCTGATCATGAAGAACAGGTCGACGCCGAGATATCCGTACCGGGCCAGCAGCCCCGGCGCCTCGAAGCCGAGCGGCGAGACGACCTTGTAGTACCCGGCGAACAGGTAGTGGTACAAGACCACCGACACCGCCGCGAAGATCCGCAGCAGATCGATCTCGTACAACCGCCCGGCACCCGTCCGGGCAGCACGCTGCTCCCCCACCAACAGACTCATGCGCACCAACCTATCGACCTGGACCGGCGCGGGCGTCAGCCTAAAGGCGTATCTCGGCCTCGGTCTAAAGGCGTAAAAGCGCCAGGGCGCCCCGGCCGTGCGTCGGCCGGGGCGCCCTGTCGGATCAGCGAACGGTGAGCGTGAACGGGTGGGTGTAGCCGGCGTCGACCCGCTGGCCCTGGCTGCTCGTCGAGGCCGCGACCCACCAGCGGAACTGGTGCGTGCCCACGCGGTTGAAGGCGAACGGACCGCTCTGCACGGTGCCGTTGACCAGGTTGCGGGACAGCAGTCCTTGCCACTGGCCACTGGCGTTCTTGAACTGCAGCGCGACCTGGTGGTTCCCGTACGGCGCGACGCTGACGGTCGCGTTCGGCTGCTGGCCGAGCGCGATGTCGGAGTCCAGGAAACGGGCGTCGAGCACCTGCGGGGTGGCCCGGATCGCCTTGGTGGCGCTGATGCTCTGGTAGTTCACCGTGTCGAGCCCGAGGCCCGACTCGTTCAGGATCCCCCGGTACTCACGGGCGCCGGTGTTGGTGATCACGAACGTGTACTTGCCCTGGGCATCGGTCTTGCTGACGCCGATCCCGTACCACGGGGAGGTCGCCGAGTTCCGGCCGTGCAGCGACATCTGGTGCTGCACCAGGTTCGCGGTGTCGGGCACCAGGGTGCAGTCGCCCGCCGCCGGGTTCTTGAGCTTGCTCAACGCGATCGAGCCGGTCATCGTCACCTTCGCGCCGTAGATGCCCGACGCCGGGGTGCTGAACGCGACCGTCCCCGTCCGGGCCCGGACGCTTGCGGCGGTGGCCTCACCCCACTCGTTGGACCGCACCAGGTCGACCGCGTACGCCCCGGCCTGCGCCGGCACCTCACCGTGTTCGTTGGTGGTGGACGGCAACGAAACCTTCTCGCACTGCGCTGCGGTCCCCGCCTTCACCCGGGTCAGCACCGGCGTGACCGGCGACCCACCGACCTTGTCCAGCGGGTCGCCAGGGGTCGTGTCGATCGCCGTGTCCGTCGCGAACGTCCAGTGCAGCGCGCCGCGAACCATGGACTTGCTCATGCCGGTCTCGCCCCGGATGTACCGGTCGAAGCTCGCCGACCGCGCCCCCGCCGTACTGGGATCAGCCACGAGGATCCGCGCCGTGCTCGCCGCGTCGTGCGACGGCTTCAACGCCGTGACCGGTACGACGAGTTCGTTGGCCCCTGCCGCTGTCGTCGTCCCGATCCGCTCCGCCTGCTGGCCGTTCACCTCGAGGTAGACGTCGTTCGGGATCCCCGCCGCCTCGGTCCAGCTGATCTTCACCTTGCCCGGCTCGGCCCAGGCCACCTTCACCTCGGACACCGCCGCCGGTGCCGCCTGCGCTCCCTGCGCGACCACCGGCACCGCCGCCAGCCCACCCACCACAGCCAGCGCCGCCAAAGACTTCCGCATCATGTCCATCCCCCAGATCTGTCCATGCCCCGCACACCGAGGCACCCCTAAGACGCCCCGGCCGCGGGCAAAGGTTGAGCGGAATCCGGCGACTTCCGAAGTTCACTCAGCGTCAATCAGTAGACACGTGACGTATGTACTGACTTGCCTGGTGACTGTCATCCTCGGAGGCGTTCACTTCCGCCCCCGCTCTCGAAAAGAGTGTCGAATGAACGAACCCACTTCCGCATGCCCTCCGCAGCGCCGACGCCGGGTGCTCGGCGTCGCGCTGGCCACCGCCGCGCTGATGGTGACCTCCGCGGCCGCGGCGTACGCCGCACCGCCGCCCTCGTTGCCGCAGAACGCCGGCGGGTACGACCAGTCGTTCTCCCCGGCGTACGACTACGACGGTGACGGCTGCTACGCGACGCCGGCGATCGGTGCCGACGGCACGCTCAACCCCGGGCTCAACACGACCGGCGCGGTCAACGGCAGCTGCCGCGACCAGTCCGACCTGGACAACAGCCAGACCTACTCGCGGTCGAGCTGCAACAACGGCTGGTGCGCGGTGGTGTACGCCAGCTACTTCGAGAAGGACCAGGCCGTCGCCGGCAGCGGTCTCGGCGGTCACCGGCACGACTTCGAGCACGTCATCTCGTGGATCAACCAGGCCAGCAACCAGGTCGAGTTCGTCACCACGACGCAGCACAGCAGCCAGGTCACGTACCCGCGCTCGCAGGTCCGCTTCGAGGGAACGCACCCGAAGGTCGTCTACCACAAGGACGGCGCGAGCACGCACTTCTTCCGGCTCGCCAACGGCAACGACGACCCGCCGGAGAACCACTACCACAACTGGCGCTACCCGCCGCTGGTCGGCTGGGACGGCTACCCGAGCACCGGTCTGCGCGACATCTTGATGAACGCCGACTTCGGCTCGGCCACCATCAAGATCACCGACAAGGACAACCGCTTCCACAACCTGCTCAACGCCTCCAAGCCCGGCGGCATCCCGTTCGACCCCTGGGCCTGATCTCGTGAGCAAGCCGGGCGCTCGCGAAGCGCCCGGCTTGCCCCTTGGGTACTGGCACCGGCATGCAGTCGTTCCTCCCGTACGCCGACTTCCGCGCGAGCGCGCGGGTGCTCGACGCGCGGCGCCTCGGCAAGCAACGCGTCGAGACGATCCAGCTCCTGCGCGGCCTGACCGTCCCGAACTACGGCTGGCGTCACCATCCGGCCGTGAAGATGTGGGCCGGGTACGAGGAAGCGCTCGTCCGGTACGGCGTGGAGATCTGCGCCGCGTGGACGGCGACCGGCCGCGCCGACACCTGCGAGCTGACGTTACGTAACGACCTGCGCTCCGGCTGCGCGATCCACCGCATCCGCACCCAGCGTGAGCTCGCCGAAGCCCGCGAGCTTCCCCCGTGGCTGGGCGACGAGGACTTCCACCGGAGCCACCGCTCCGCCCTGCTGCAGAAGGACCCGGCGTACTACGGCCGCTTCTTCGACGACCCCGCCGACCTGCCGTACGTCTGGCCGATCTCGGATCGCACCCCCTGCGGAAAGTAGGCTCGTCGGGGTGACGATTCCCGAGGACTTCCACGATCTGCTCAGCTCACGGGCGGTCGCGTTCGTGTCGACGATCGGCAAGAACGGCGGCCCGCAGACCACCCCGATCTGGTTCCTGTGGGACGGCGAGCGCGTCCGGATCAGCCTGGTCGAAGGCCGCCAGAAACTCCGCAACCTCCGCCGCAACCCACGGATCTCCTTGGTCGTCGTCGAGCCCACGCGCCCGACGTACTACCTCGAGCTGCGCGGCACGATCGACGAGCTCGTCCTCGACCCGGACTGCACCCTGGAACGCGCGATCGCCGAGAAGTACGCCGGCTCGTGGGCCGACGTCGAACCGCCGGGCACCGTGCGCTACGCCACCAGCATCCTCGTCGAACGCACCACCAGCCAGCGCGGCGAACCCAGCTAGTAGACAATCACCTACCGCACGCTGGCCGCGCTGGTGGGCGACGGGCTCGTCGAGGTGCGCAAGGTCGCGGGGACGGCCGGCCCCGATCGGCAGGAGCATCACCTCACCGCGGCCGGGCGAGCGGCCCTGCACGACTGGCTGGTGGCCGACCTCGACCGGCAACCGGAGCGGAACGCCTTCCTGGCCAGGGTGTTCTTCGCCGGCGACCTCGACGACGCCGAGCTGGCCGAGCTGCTGACCCGCCAGCGCGAAGCAGCCCGTACGACGCTCGCGACCTTGACCGCCGTCCGCAAAGCAACCGAGGCACCCACCACGCGCGCCGAGCGGCTCCGGCTGGCGACGCTCGACAACGGCCTCCGCCACACCCGCGCCGAGCTGGCCTGGCTGGACGCGCTCGAGAAGGAGCTGGCGTGAGCTTCCCCGAGCTGCATCAACCACGCGCCACAACCACCGAAGCCCCAGTCGTCCTGCTCCACGGCGGCAACGTCGCGAACTGGATGTGGGAACCACAGCTCCCCGCTCTCGCGGACCGTCTCGTCGTCACCCCGCATCTCCCCGGCTTCGGCGACCGCCCGCTGTAACTCAGCCCAACTCGAGCGCGCCGGCCGACCCCTGCAGGAGCTTCCGCCGTACGGCGTACTGCAGAGCAGCCTCGACGTCGGCCTCACCAGCCAGCGTCAGCGCGGCAAGCTCCGCCACGCTCAGCTCGCCGCCGCCCCACTCCACGACCGACACCAGATCAGCGGCGAAACCGGTGAACTGGTTGACCGCCTGGGACTCCTCGTGCCACCGCACGACGTCGGCCGGGAGCCGAAGGACGTCCTGCGCTCGCGGAGGACGCTCCACCCTGGCGTACCGGATCCCGTCGAAGCTCAGCACGCCGAGCGCCACCATCAACGGCAACACGTCACGCCGCGACTGCGGCTCACTCACTCCGACCTGCGCGCAGATCTCGCCCAGTTCGGGCCAGCCCGATCGAGGAGTCGAAGCAAACGGCGGCTCGTCGAGCCACTGCTCGCTACGCCCGTGCTCGAGCCCCCACTCCCGCAGGTCGTCGACACTCATCCCGTCGGCACCGCCGTTCCAACTGACCAGGTCGCCGACCATGCACACGTCGTACGGGAGCAGCGATCTCCACCCCGGCTCAACCCGCCCCACCGGCGGTCTCTGCCGCCGAATCCAGCGCGGTGCCTCCACGCCGTCGACGGCCCAGAAGTCCAACTGCCACAGGTCCGTCGGCTCCAGCTCGTCCTCGCTGTCCGGCAACTCGTCGCTCACCGGCAGCTCCCGATGCGCGACCCGGACCCGGTACAGCCCCGGCTCACCGAGCCGCACGTGCTCGTCCCCGGCGCCGTCCGTGATCGTGGTCAGCCCGACCACACCCTTGGCACTCCGGAACGGGATCTCCACCAGCTCGTCCCACTCACCCTCGCCGTCCGGCGGCCCCGCGTGCGCCTGAATCCGTACGACGCAAGGCCCGTCACCAGCAGACGCGTACAGCCAGCCGTCGCCGGTCCGCACGATCGTCCCGCACGGATGCGCGTCGCTCTCGGTCCCGTCCGGCATCCCCCCGAGGGTGTCCCGCACCACGAGCAACCCGCTGTCGGGCATGTAGTCGGCTTCCTCGAACCGCCCCTGTTCACTCATCCACGCAAGCTAGCCGAGCCCACCGACAGTCGCCGCAGAACTGCAGCTTGTTGCACGCCACGGCAGCGGGCGCCGGATCGGCGCCCGCTGTCTCCAGGGCTCAGACCGCAGTACGGACGAACTGCTGACCGTCGGTGTTCTCGATCAGTACGGCGGCCACGTCGTCCGGATCGATCAGGGCGGTCCCGTCCAGCGTGGTGCCGTTGGCGGCGCCCTTCTCGGAGACGAGCCAGCTGCCGGCGGTCTCGCGGTGACCGTCCTTGCCTACGACAACCAATCGGCACGGCTCGTTCGCGGGGAGGCCGGTGACCGCGACGTTCACCCGGACGAAGCCCGACGCCGGTTCGACCCGGACCGTCAGTCGTGCGCCGGTTCGCGCGTCGACGCTGCTGGCGAAACGTGTCCCCGGGACGGGGGTGCTGCTCGCGCTCGGTGTCGGCTCCGGGCCGGCGATCGGCTGGTCGTCGACCGAGTTCCGTCCGATCAGTACGCCGCCGACCACGGCCGCGACCGCTGCGACTGTGGCGATCGACGCGATCGCGGCGACTCGCCCTCGACCCGGCCCAGCAACGGCCGACTCCTTCCGCACCTGACGCAGCGTCCGCTGCAGCAGCAGGTCCGCGTCGTCCGGGGGACCGTCGAGCAACGCCTCCGCCGGCACCTCCTGCAGGAAACTCTGGAGCTCACGCAACGCGTTCACCTCTTCCCGGCAGGACTCGCAGCCCGCTAGGTGCTGCTCGACCTGCTCCGCCCCCGTCGTGTCCAGCTCACCGTCGACGTAGCCGTCGATGTCCGCGTGTTCGGTCGCCATCAGGCCACTCCTTCCATCCCGAGGTGCCGTCCCGCCGGGAAGTGCTCGCGCAGCGCGCGCAACCCGTAGTGCGACCGTGATTTCACCGTGCCGGGCGGGATGCCGAGCACGTCGGCGGCCTCGGCAACGCTGCGTCCCTCCAGGTAGATCTGCTCGAGTACGACGCGGTGCTCGGGCGACAGCCGGTGCAACGCCTGCAGGACGACCATCGTGTCGACGACCTCGTCGGCGTGGTCGCGCTCGACCGGCACCGTGGTCTCGCTCTCGGCGACCTCGGCCGGCCGTGCGTTCCGGGCGCGAACCCGATCCGTCACGATGTTCCGTACGACGGTGAGCAGCCAGCCGCGTACCGATCCCTTGCCGTTGCTCAGGTCGTCGAGATGCCGCCACGCCCGGACCAGCGCTTCCTGGACGACGTCCTCGGCGCTCGCCCGGTCGCCGGTCAACCGCGTGGCGTAGGCGAGCATCGCCTTGCCGTGCTCGTTGAACAGCGTCCGGACGAGTTCCTCGTCCGCCGTCTCGCGGCGGCGTCGGGTGATGAACCCGGCCATTCGCTTCCACCTCTCGCAGGTTCCGCGGCGCGGAACGTTCCCTCGGTCCGTCTCGCCGGGCCGCGCCGCGCGCCGTCCCGGATCCTCTCACCCACGGTGCCGCGGTCGGCCGCCCGCCGGTTTCGGACGACGGGCGACCCGCGGAGAGCACGTGCCGTCCCCTCGTCCGGCACGTGTTCCAGACCCCTCACACACGGCTCCCGACCCCGCTCGGGTTCACCCGAGAATGTGATCCACGTCACATCCAGCGATCTGAACCCGGCGACCCCGTCGCGCCGTGTGTGCTGCCGAACGGACCCGACGGGACCGCCCGAGCTCGAGGGAAGCACCCATGAAGATGCGCAGCACGATGCTGAAGATCGCAGCCGTCGCCACCGGTCTCACCGCATTGGTGGCCTGCGGCAACTACAACCAGCCCGACGCCGCACCGGAGGCCGCGCCGTCGACGGTGGTCGTCACGGTGCCGGCGCCGCCCGCGTCCGAGACCAACGAGCAGGAGCCGGCCCAGCCGACCGAGCCCGTCCAGCCCGCAGAACAGCAGCCCGCACAGCAGCCGGCCCAGGCCGCGAACGAGCCGCAGCCGGCCGCCCTGCAGCGCACGATGGGCCAGGTCAAGATCTTCGACGGGCCGGCCGGGGCGCCGATCCCGCCGGTCCAGGCCGGTAAGAGCAGCCCGGCGGTCCAGGTCAACGCCGGCGAGAACCAGGTCGTCACCGACAGCCGCGGCATGACGCTGTACCGGTTCGACAACGACTCCGCGAAGCCGTCGAAGCCCACCTGCTTCGATGACTGCGCGAAGAAGTGGCCGCCGCTCCTGGTCAAGTCGCCGGGCAAGATCTACACCGTCGGCGTCGACCCGAAGATCGTCAGCTACGTCGAGCGCCCGGACGGCACCTGCCAGGTCACGATCAACGGCTGGCCGGCGTACTACTTCGCGAAGGACCAGGTGCCCGGCGACATCCTCGGCCAGGGCGTCGGCAAGACCTGGTTCGCGTTCAACCCGCAGGGTGGCAAGTCCGGCGTCGCCAACACCGGGGCGGGTTCCTCGGGCTACTGAGCCCCCACGATCGGCTCGGGGTGGTCCTTGGGGGCAGGGACCATCCCGAGCTTCATCCCGTACGGCGTACTCAGGCTTCGCAGGTGCGGTCTTCGTTGATACAGGCAACCAGCCGGTCCATCAGGGCCGGCTGCATCACGTTGATGAAGTGACTGTGGTCGGCCAGCGCGCTGCGGCCGTCCTCGGGGAAGGTGTCGACGGTGAAGTCCGCGTCCTTCGGCACCGTGTAGGCGACCTCGAGATGCAGCTGCGGCACCGGGAAGGTCGCCGGCGGGCACGCGCCGGCCGCGGTCGGGAAGACGAGGTGGGAGCTGTGGTCGGGACTGTCGAGCGACTTGCCGTTCCAGCAGCTCGCGAAGTCGAAGACGCGGATGACCTGCTGGCCGTCGGGGCAGCGCGGGTAGTCCTTGGTGACGCGGTCGCGGGTCCCGGAGCAGGTCCACTGCAGGTGGCCGGTGTTCTTGCCGCCCTGGGAGAACCCGTGTGCGTTACCGGTCGCGGTCCGGAGGAACTCCGGCATCGGTACGACGTCGCTGACCGAGTTGCCGCGGAACTCGATCGTCACCGCGGCCGGCGGGACGACCTGCCCTTCGTTGCCGTGGGCATCATGTTCACCAGTGGTGTGTTCGCCGGCGCCCGGGACGCGGACCACCGGCCAGTAGTAGCTCGACCTGTCCCCACCGCGGCACGTCGTGGCCGCCGCGGCGAGACTCCGATCGGTCGAGAACGCGTTCGTCGACACGTTCCCCACGTAGTCGTGCAGGTGATGCGCCGCACCGACGATTCCCGGGTTCACCACCAGGTTGTCCGAGTTGCGGATCCCGCGCTCGTTGCGCCCGCAGTCCACCCGCCAGACCCCGGTCGAACCGTCCGCCGTGGGAGTTGCCGCGGCCGGCGCCGGCGGCGCATCGGCGATCGCGACGTACCGAATCGCCTCGTCGCCGGGATCGTCGCCCAGCACCCCACAGCCCGCGACCACCATCACGATCCCCAGCCAGGCGAACCGGCGCATACCTCCACCAATCATCGACCCTCAGCCATACCGAGCCAGAAGGTAGCACGCAGCCGAGGACGGAAATCAGCCCCGGCGGCGCACAGCTGGGCGAGTTTCTGCCGCGTTCAGGTGCAGGGGACCCGCAAGTGTGCGAGCTTCTGCGCCCATCAGGCCCGAGCGCCGCGTCCCGCCCGGCCGCGCGTCCGCCGTACGGACGATTGCCCGTCGGAGGCCAGCAGGTTCTTCGGCCAGGGGAAGACGAGCGGCTCGCCACTCGCGCGCCAGGACGCGCCCACCTCACGCAGCGCGTTCGCGGCCCGCGTGATCTGCTCGTCGCCGTACGGGCAGGGTCCTTGGTTGCTGACGCCCCAGGCCTTCCGTACGTCGACATGCGGCGGACGGTCGCGCTCGTACGCGTAGAAGAAGACACCGACCAGCGCCTCGCTGATCCCGATTCCCGTGGCCGTCTTGAGGATCCGCTCGCTGCGGACCTTCGCGTCGTGGCGCTTCTTGCCGCCGGTCTGCGCCATGCTGCTGAAGACCGCGCCGGCCGCGATGCAGCCGTAGATCCCGTCGGGAATGCCGAGTTCGCGCTCGACCACGGCGTGCACGAGGTCGTGCGGCACGACCTGCTTGCGGGAGTACGACGTCAGCTCGAACTCGGCGCCGTCGGCACGCCGGATCAACGTCCGGCACTCGCCGCGGGGGTCGTGCTCGAAGGTGAGGTGCATGGCACCCAGCGTGATCCTTCGAACTCCCCTGGTGCTACTGGTTTTCGCGGACGGCGGGGTGGTTCGGGGACAGGAAGACGACGATGTCGGTCTTCGCGCCCTGGACCGGCGGTTCGTGCCAGCCCGTACGGCGGTAGAACGCGATCGTGTCGTGCGCCTGGTTCCAGGTGAGGAGCCAGGCGCCGGACGGTTGGTGGTCGGCCGCGGTCGCCAGCAGTCGCCGGCCGAGCCCTGTTCCCCGTGCCCAGCCGAGTACGCCGAGCTCGTCGATCTCGAACGCGCCGACGAGCGAGGCGTCGACCTGTTCTGCTCCGAGGCGCTCCAGGACCTGCCCGTACGAGCGATCTGTCCGGAACGGCGCCGGTGTGATCCAGCCGGTCACGAATCCCGCGATCCGGCCGTCGTCGGCGCGCTCGATCCACGCCTCGAAGCCGTCCCGCTGGGCGTCCGCGTCCAGGCGCTGCCGGAAGGCCTGCCGCGTCTCGTCCTGATCCCGATGGCCCCAGGGTGGGGCGGTGAACACCTCGACGTACGCCTCGGTCAGTTCGTCGGCGATCCCCACCACGTCACCTGCGTATCGCTCCACGCTGAGACGCTACCGGGCCCGAGGATCAGACACTGTCGGCCAAGCATCTAGCAAGTACCGGCCCCCGATCGGTGGCTGGTACTTGAAAGCTGCCAGCCGGATCGGTGGCTGGTACCCGAGAGCCACCGCCCCACCACCTACCAAGTACCAACCCCCGATCGGGGGGTTGGTACTTGAAAGCTGTCAGCCGCGTTGGTGGTTGGCACTTGCGAGCCCTATCGGTGGTTGGTACTTGGTAGGTGGCAGCCGGAGCTACCCGTGGCGCGGGGTGAGGGCGATGATCGGGATCTTGCGGTCCGCCGTCTTCAGGTAGTCGAGGATCGCCGGATTCAGTTCGGTGATGCGCGCCCACGCGACGGCGTACTCGTCAGAGGCCGTGATCTCCTCGGCGGTCACCTCCTGCAACCCGGTCGGGAGCTCGACCGTGACCTGCGGGTTCGCCTTGAGGTTGTGGTACCAGCCGGGGTGCTTGGTCAGGCCGTAGTTCGTTGCCCAGAGCAAGATACGCCCGTCCTCGCGGACACACCCGAGCGGTGTCATCCGCGGCTGCCCCGTCCGGGCGCCCACGGTGTTGAGCAGCAGCAGTCCGAACGGTGAGTCGCCGCCGCCGATCCGCCCGGCCCGGAACTCCCGGATCACCATCTCGTCGTCGATCCGCTCCGGTGCTTCACTCACGCCGTCGATCCTCCACTCGCACGCCACTGGTTGTCACCGGCAACTCTGACGGCCCCCGCGCGCGACGGCAACCGCACCCGGCGCGTACGGCGAAGTCACGCCACCGACCCGGCGGCCCCCGGGAGCGAACGCCACCAATCCGGCGGCTCCGAGAGCGAACGCCACCAACCGGCGGCCCCCGGGGAGCGAACCCCCGGAGACCGCCGGACCGTGGTCAGGAGCAGAAGCCCTGCCCCGCGCCGAACGACCAGCAGCGGATCTGCTTCGTGGTCGAGGCGGTGCGGCCGGTGTCGTCGGTGACGGTCAGCTTCGCCGTGTAGGTGGCGGTGCGGCCGGGGTAGGTGTGGGTGACCTGGGCCCCGCTGCCGGGCGGCGGGGTGGTGCCGCCGAGCTGCTGGGCGACCCAGTCACCCATCACACCCCACAGCTTGCCGTGCGCGTTGTACGACGCGCAGTCGGTGCGGAGCCAGGAGAAGACGCCGTAGATCTTGCCGTTGTGGTAGTACGGACCCCCGCTGTCGCCCTGGCACAGCCCGAGGCTGCCGTTGCCGTAGCCGCTGCACATCATGTAGCGGTCGTCGTACTGGGAGTTGATTCCCCGGCAGTTCTGCCCGTCGACCACCGGAAGCGTTGCCTCGTACAACTTGCTGTTGCGTTGGTTGTCCGCGGCATCGGTCTTGCCGTACCCGATCGCGGTGCCCCGGGTGCCGGCGGGCAGCGAGTCGGCGGAGGTCGCGACGGACGGGTAGGTCATCCCGGCCGGCACCGGGATGTCGCTCCGGGTGAAGATCAGCGCGACGTCCCAGCCGGTCCGCCAGCCGTCGTTGGCGTTGTAGTTCGGGTGGGTGCGGAACTCGTCGATCTCGATCCGGGTCCCGGTGGAGGTGTCGGTGAGGTCGTCGCGGCCGTAGATCAGGTACTTCGGGTCGCCCTGCCCGAACTTGCAGTGCGCCGCGATCAGCACGACCCGCTTCGCGATCACCGAGCCCGTGCACGACTGCTCGGCCGGACGGGTCCCGCCGGTGCGGTGCTGGGAGATGATGAACGGGTACTTCGCGACCGTCGCCGGCGTCCCGCCGATCACCGTCGGGCTCACCTGCGCCCGCGCCTCGTCGCCGAACGTCCACTGGTACGACGCGATCGTGCCGTCGGAGTCGCGTGACGCCGAGCCGTCGAAGCTGCACTTGAGCGACGACGCGCAGTTCACGCTGAACTGCGCGGTCGGGTCCGAGCCACCGCCGGGCGGCTGCGTCCCGTTGGGGACGAACAGCAGCTTGTTCGGGGTGTCCGAGGACAGCCCGGACATCTTGCCGGTGCTCGCGTTGTCCATCACCCACTGGTGCAGCTCGGCCGGCGTACTGGACGGCGCCTCGGAGAGCCGCAGCGCCATCGCGCCGGCCACGTGCGGCGCGGCCATCGACGTACCGCTCAAGGTCCCGTACGCCGTATCGCTGCCCCGGAACGCCGAGTCGATGTTCGAGCCCGGCGCGAACAGGTCCATGCAGCTGCCCGCGTTCGAGTCCGACGCCCGGGTGTCGGAGCTGGTCGCGTTCGCCACCTGCAGCGCGGCCGGGATCTGGCCACCCGGCCCGTAGTTGCAGGCGTTCCCACCGTTGTTGCCGGTGATCAGGGACCACTGGACCCCCGAGCTGATCGACGCCCTGATCGCGTTCACCGCGATGTCCTTGTCGTCGGTGTAGACGCTGAGGTTGACCACGGCGGGCTTGACGGCGTTCTGGGTGATCCACTCGGCCGCGCTGATCAGGTCGACGTCCTCACCGCGCCCGTCGCAGCCGAGGATGCGGACCGAGACCAGGTTCGCCTTCTTCGCCACCCCGCGGGTCTTGCCGGCCACGATGCCGGCCACGTGGGTGCCGTGGTTGTTGCAGTCGTTGCCCTGGGTGGGCGTCGCGTGGAAGTCGGCGCCGAACTTCGCCCGGCCCTCGAACTCCTGGTGGGTGTAGCGGATCCCGGTGTCGGTGATGTAGACGTTCACGCCGGCGCCGTCGTTGGGGTAGGTGTACTTCCGGTCCACCGGCCGGTCGCGCTGGTCGATCCGGTCCAGGCCCCAGTTCACCGGGTTGCTCTGCGTCCCGCCCGGCCCGCCGATCGCCATCCGGCCGCTCTGCCGTACCTCGGCGACCGCCGGGTCGTTGGCGAGGCGCTCCGCCTGCGTGGCGGAGAGGCCTTTGACGACGTAGCCCCGCATCGTCTTGGTGAGCACGGTCTTCAGCTCGCCGCCGTACCGGTCGACCAGGCTGGACGCCGTGCTCGCGACAGCGCGCTGTGGTGCGAGCGTGACCAGGTACGACCCAGGGACAGGGTTGTCGGCCCGGTTGACGACGGTCCGGCGTGGTTCCGGAGCCGACGCGGCGGAGGCCGGCACGATCACGGCCAGTCCGGCGGTGATCGCGACGACCGAGGCGGCCGCGCGTCGTAGTGCTCTGCTCATCTTTCCTCCTGTGCGATGGGGGACGCACCGAAGGTAGGAGCGCGCGACGAGCGCGGGACAGGGGCGTTAAGACCGCCTATTCACAGCGGCGCTCAATTCTGTTGAGACCAGCCCCAGCGCATCCCGACGATCCCGGACGGCACGTCGGACTCCGCGATCAGCGCGGTGTCCGTCCCGCCGATCCACAGGTCGCGGTGGTTGCCCTCGGGCGCGGAGACCGTCCGGCGGTCGTAGCGACGGCAGTACGCCGGTACGACGCCCGGCGCGAACCGGACCTGCAGCACGTACTCCCGCACCGGGTCGACGAAGCGGTGCTCGTAGTTCTCGATCCGCATCGGCGGGTCGAACAGCCAGCCGTACTCGATCAACGCCGGTTCGCCGACATCGAGCACCCGGTCGAGCACGAGCTCGGCGGCGATCAGCCCGACCGTGCGGTCGGTCTCCACCCGTCCGGCCCGCGCGTAGCGAACGCCCACCAGTTGCGGCGGATGCGCGGGATCCTCCTCCGCGAAGTACATCACCGCGCAGCGCGAGACGCGGTCGGTCGCGGCTCGGACCAGTTCGCGCACATCGATGCGCCGGACGAGCCGGTCGGGTCCGACCTCGACGGTGACCTCGGTGCTGACCCGCCGGAGCCGGCCGCACGGCGGCACACCGACCAACTGCAGCACGTCCTGCGGCCGCGAGTCGGCGAACAGCAGTTGCGGGTCGAGGCGGCCGGGCACGTGGCCGAGCCAGCGTCCCCGTGCGCGCCGTGGGCCGAGCAGGGACATCAGTGAGTCGGCAGGCAGCGCGAGCAGCTCCTCCAGAACCTGGACGGCCCGCAGCGACGCGGCACGTTCCGGTCGGCTCCGGCCGCGCCGCCAGTAGCTCAGCGTCGCGATGCTCAGCTGCACGCCGCGCTCCCCGAGGCGGTCACGCAACTCCTCGAGCGTCACGCCACGCGCTTCGATCGCCAGATGCAGAGCCGCCGGGAACGGCCCGTTCCGCAGTGCCTGTCCGAGCTCCTGCCGGACCCGCGCGTCGTCCCCCTGAGCCACCGGCGAACCGCCCATCGGGCCTCACCTTCCTCACGAAGTGTGTCCACCTTCTAACACGCCGCGACGAGAATGGCGAGGGCTCGACCTGTCGGGCCAGGGGGGCGTCGACGTCCGCGCCGCTGGTTCGGCCGCCGACCGTGCGGGCCGCCGCTCCGCACTGGCCGGACCAGGGGCGTCAGGTGCGCTGACTCAGGTCAGCGGGTCGAGCTCGGTCGAAGAACAGGTTTCCCTCGGGTGGTGCGCGATGTCGATCAGTACGGCGAGGCGCCGGCCGGCTTCCTGGAGGTCGGCGACCTGGCGCGCGATGCGGTCGTGCTCGTGGGTGAGGCGTTGCACGAGGGCCGGTTCGAGGTGCTGGGCGTCGATCGCGGCCAGGAGCGGCTCGATCAGGCGGCTGGTCAGGCCGGCGGCGTAGAACTGCTGGATCAGGCGGATCCGTTCGACCGCGGACTCGGGGTAGATCCGCTGACCACTGCCGGTCCGGTCGGGGCGGATCAGGCCGTGCTCCTCGTAGTACCGCAGTGCCCTGGTACTGACCCCGGCCTTCGCGCTGACCTCGCCGATGCGCACGATCGGATCCTCCTCAGGACTTGCCCTTGACGTCGACGTCAAGTTTTACCGTGACGGCATGACTTATCCAGTTCTCGTGACCGGCGCGACCGGTCAGCAAGGTGGAATCGTCGCTCGCCGGCTCTTGGCGGACGGCGTCCAGGTCCGTGCTCTCGTACGACGTCCGACCGCGGACGCGGCCCGGGCGATCGAGGCGGCGGGCGCGGAGCTGGTGGTCGGTGACCTGACCGACCGCCCGTCCCTCGACCCGGCGCTCGACGGCGTCCGGGCGGTGTTCTCGCTGCAGTCGCCCGACATCAACGACCTTGGCTCCGACGTCGAGCGGATCAACGGCCTGAACCTCGTCGACGCTGCCCGCGAGGCCGGGGTCGAGCAGTTCGTGCACTCGTCGGTCGCAGGGCTCGGCGCGTTCCTCGAACAGGCCGCGGCCGGAGGCGCCGAGGCGTGGGGCGAGCCGCACTACTGGCACAGCAAGGCCGCGGTCGGCCTCGCGCTGCCCGACGCGGGCTTCCGCTCCTGGACGGAGTTCCGGCCGGCGTTCTTCACGTCGAACCTGGTCCGGCCGTCGATCTGGTACGAGAACCTGACCGGCGAGTCGCTCGTCACCGCACTCGACCCGGACAAGCCCTTGGCAGTCTTCGCACCCCAGGACATCGGCACAGCGGTAGCCGCCGCGCTGGCTGACCCGGCACGCTTCCACGAGCAGGTCATCGAGCTGGCGGGCGAGCTGTTGTCCCTCAAGGAAATGGCCGCGGCCCTCACCGCCGCCGGCGAACCTACCCACGTCGAAACAGTCACCCCCGACCAAGGCAAGGCGCGCGGCATGCTCCCCCAACTGATGGACAACCAGCTCGGTATGAACAACCGCCCGATCACCTTCGACCCCACCGTCACCGAGACCTTCGGCATCCCCCTCACCACCTTCGCCGACTGGGCCAAGCAGCACTACAGCTGAGCCGCAGGGGTGATGATGGGTCGGTGAACGCTGTGTACGAAGGAGTGCTCATCCTCGAGAGCCTGCGCACCGGCGCGACGCTCGAAGGTGTCCCGCTGGTGGTGAGCAAGCTCGACCGCGTCGCCGTCAGCGGCGCGAGTGCGGCGCAACCGCCGCTGTGGACGATCATAGACTTCGCGGTCGAGGACCAGTACGCGGAGGCGCTCGCCGACAAGCTCCAGGGCTTGCTGGACAAGCCCGGCTGGTACGCCGACTTTCACAACGCGGACGAGATCTTCGTCGTCTTTCCGGGGAAGGTCTTCAGGTACGCGCGCGGCGACCAGGCCGCGCGGGCCGAAGCGCAGGAGCACGGGCGGGCGCTCGCGATTCCGGAGCCGCAGCTCGACTGGGTCGACTAGGCGCCGTCCGAGCGGATCGACCGGGCGCAGCCCGACGGGTCGGTCAGGCGCGGAAGCTGCGGCGGTAGGTGTCTGGTGGAACTCCTACCGTTCGCTTGAACTGGCGGCGGAGGGTGGTGGCTGTGCCGAGGCCGGTGGCGGTGGCTACTGACTCGACGCTTTCGTCGGTGGATTCGAGGAGTTGCTGGGCTCGGCGGACTCGTTGGGTGTTGAGCCACTGGATCGGGGTCTGGCCGGTCACCGCGTTGAACTGGCGGGCGAGCTGGCGGGGGCTGAGGTTCGCTTGGCGGGCGAGGTCGGTGACGGCCAGCGGCTGGTCGAGGCGTTGCTGGGCCCAGGCCAGTACGCCGACCAGAGCGTGATCCCCGGCCGGCTGCATCGGTGTGGAGACGAACTGCGCCTGGCCGCCGGGGCGGTGGGGTGGCATGACGAGGCGGCGGGCCACGGTGTTGGCGACGGTGGCGCCGTGGTCCAGGGCGATCAGGTGGATGCACAGGTCGACCGCGGCGGCCTTGCCGGCGGCGGTGAGGACGTTGCCGTTGTCGGTGTAGAGGACGTCCGGATCGACGACCGCCAGCGGGTGCCGGGCCGCGAGCTCCGCGGTGTGCGCCCAGTGGGTGGTCGCGAGGCGTCCGTCGAGCAGCCCGGCAGCGCCCAACGCGAACGCACCGGTGCACAGCGACGCAATCCGCGCGCCCGCCTCATGAGCAGCCCGTACGGCGTCCACCAGCTCGGGCGGCGGCGGGATGTCGACGTCCGCGCAGGCGGGCACGATCACGGTGTCGGCCGTCGCCAGTCGCTCGAGCCCGGCCGACGGCTCGACCAGGAACGGACCGACCCGTACGGCGCCGGGTCCGCACAGCACCACGTCGTACCAGTCCTCGACGGCCGTATCGAGCGGTGGTGTGCGGAAGATCTCGTACGCCACGGCCAGCTCGAAGTGCAGGAGGTGGCCCGCGGTGGCCAGGGCGACGGTGTGCATGTCCGAAAGTGTACGCATGATGGCGTTTCGGACTATCACGGTCGGTGACCCCGGACCGCCAGGCTTGAGCCATGAAGATCGTGGTCTACGGAGCAACCGGGCACACCGGACAGTTCGTCGTCGCCGAGCTGCGCCGACGCGGAATCACCCCTGTCGTCGCGGGGCGCGACGCCGGGAAACTGAGCAAGGAGTACGAAGACCTGACCGTCCGCCCCGCCGCCGTGGACGATCCGGAAGCTCTCGACCGGGCTCTCGAGGGCGCCGACGCGGTGATCAACACCGCCGGCCCGTTCGCCCTCACCGCGGGCCCGGTCATCGACGCGGCGCTACGCGCGAAGATCCCGTACGTCGACGTCGCCGCTGAGATCGAGGCGAACGTCAGCACCCTCACGGACTACGCCGGCAAGGCCCGCGAGGCCGGTGCGATCGTCCTGCCCGCGATGGCCTTCTTCGGCGGCCTCGGCGACCTGCTCGTCACCCACGCGATGGGCGACTGGACCGCGGCCGACGAGGCCCAGATCGCTTACGGGCTGAGCAGTTGGCACCCCACCCCCGGGACCCGCACGGCCGGCAAGGTCTCCCACGACCGCCGCGGCGGGCAGCGGGTCCGCTTTACCAACGGCGTGCTCGAATATCACAACGACAGCCCCACCCAGGAGGAGTGGGACTTCCCGGCACCGCTCGGGCGCCGGACGGTCGTCAAGGGCTTCACGATGGCCGACGTCGTCACCGTTCCCAGCCACCTGCGGATCCCCGAAGTCGGCACGTCGATGGCCGTCGAGGCCGCCCAGGACCTCGCCGACGCGAGCACCCCCGCACCGACCGCGAGCGACGCCGACGGCCGCTCCGACCAGACCTTCGTCGTCGACGTCACAGTCCACGCGGACGGCGTCGTCCGCCGAGCAACCGCAACCGGGCGAGACATTTACGCCGTAAGTGCTCCACTCGCCGTCGAAGCGGTCGAGCGGATCCTCTCCGGCCGGACACGGACAGTAGGCGCGGTCACCGCCGGAGCCCTCTTCGACGCAGCGGATTTCCTGCAGGCACTGGAACCTTTCCTCATCGTCACAACCAGTGCACAGCTGACCCCGACTCGACGGTAGGGGCAACTGCCTGGGAATGTTTGCGGTGACAGCTTTGCCGACGACAGGAGTGCCGCCCGGTGTTCAACCGCATCGCCATCGTCAACCGGGGAGAGGCCGCGATGCGGCTGATCAATGCGGTCCGTGAGCTCAACGCCGAGACGGGGAGCCAGGTCGAGACGGTCGCGTTGTACACGGATGCCGAGCGTGCCGCCACGTTCGCCCGCGAGGCGGACCTGGCGTACCCGCTCGGCCCGGCCGCCGACCGCCCGTACCTCGACCTGGCCAAACTCGAGAAGGCGCTGATCGAGACCAAGGCCGACGCGGCCTGGGTCGGCTGGGGTTTCGTCGCCGAGGACCCGGCGTTCGCCGAGCTGTGCGAGCGGATCGGCGTGACGTTCGTCGGCCCGAGCGCGGAGGCGATGCGCAAGCTGGGCGACAAGATCGGCTCGAAGCTGATCGCCGAGGAGGTCGGTGTCCCGGTCGCGCCGTGGAGCCGCGGCGCGGTCGCGACACTGGACGAAGCGCTTGCCTCGGCCAACGACATCGGTTACCCGGTGATGCTCAAGGCAACGGCCGGTGGTGGTGGCCGCGGGATCCGGCTGGTCCGCGACGACGAGGACCTGCGCGAGGCGTACCAGCGGACCAGTGACGAAGCGGCCCGGGCGTTCGGCAGCGGCGTGGTCTTCCTGGAGCGGCTCGTCACCGGCGCCCGGCACGTCGAGGTCCAGGTGATCGCGGACGGGCAGGGGACGGCGTGGGCGCTCGGCGTCCGCGACTGCTCGGTCCAGCGCCGCAACCAGAAGGTCATCGAGGAGTCGGCCTCGCCGGTCCTCGCGCCCGACCAGGCCGCCGAGCTGAAGGCCTCGGCCGAGCGGCTCGCACTTGCCGTCGGGTACGCCGGCGCCGGCACGGTCGAGTTCCTGTACCACCCGGGCGACAAGCTGTTCGCGTTCCTCGAGGTGAACACCCGCCTCCAGGTCGAGCACCCGATCACCGAGCTGACCACCGACTTCGACCTGGTCCGCGCACAGCTGCACGTTGCGGCAGGCAACAAGCTGGTCGGACCGCAGCCGGTCGAGGTCGGCCACGCCGTCGAGGCCCGGCTGAACGCCGAGGACCCGGACCGCGACTTCGCGCCGTCGCCCGGCCGGATCGCGCGGCTGCGGCTGCCGTCCGGCCCCGGCGTACGGGTCGACACCGGCGTCAGCGAAGGCGACTCGATCCCCGCCGACTTCGACTCGATGATCGCCAAGATCATCGGCTACGGCCGGACCCGCGAGGAGGCGCTCGGCCGGCTGCGCCGCGCGGTCGCCGACACGACCGTCGTCCTCGAAGGCGGTACGACGAACAAGAGCTTCGTGCTCGACCTGCTCGACCAGCCCGAGGTGATCGACGGTTCCGCCGACACCGGATGGATCGACCGGGTCCGCGGCGAGGGCCGGCTGGTCCTGCGCCGCCACTCCGGGATCGCGCTGATCGCGGCCGCGATCGAGGCGTACGAGGAGGCCGAGCGGGTCGAGCGCCAGCGCCTGCTGGACTCCGCGCGCGGCGGCCGTCCCCAGGTCCAGCACGAGGTCGGTCGCGCGATCGCGCTCAAGCTGCGCGGAGCGACGTACAGGGTCTCGGTCGCGAAGATCGGCTCCGCGCGCTACCGCGTCGGCGTCGGCACCGGTGACGAACTCTGCTACCTCGACGCCGAGCTCGACCGGCTCGACGCGTACGACGCCCGGCTGGTCGTCTCCGGCCGCCGGTACCGGCTCGTCACCGCCACGCACGGTCCCGTGCACCTGGTCGAGGTCGACGGCGTCACCCACCGGGTCAGCCGCGACGAAGGCGGCGTCATGCGCGCTCCCGCGCCGGCCCTGGTCGTCGCGACTCCGGTCGCGGCCGGTGCCGAGGTTGAGGCCGGTGCGCCGGTCCTCGTCCTGGAGAGCATGAAGATGGAGACGGTGCTGTACGCGCCGTTCAAGGCGATCGTGAAGGAGCTGCCGGTGTCGACCGGCAGCCAGGTCGAGACCGGCGCGCCGCTGCTGCGGCTGGAGCCGGTCGGCGACGCGGACGTCAAGGTCGAGGTGTCGGACAGCGTCGACCTGGAGCTGCCGATCCCCGAGACGCCGCCGACCGCCGCCGAGCGGGCCGCGCGTGGGCTCGACAACCTGCGCAGCATGCTGCTCGGGTTCGACATCGACCCACGCGACGAGGGCCGGACGCTGTCGGAGTACCTGTCCGCCCGCGCCGAGCTCGCGCAGCCGCCGGTCGCGGAGGAGATCGGCGTACTGCGGCTGTTCGCGGACTTCGCCGAGCTGAGCCGCAACCGGCCGGCCGGCGAGGACCTCAACACCGAGCTCCGGGTGCACAGCCCGAAGGAGCACTTCCACACGTACCTGCAGACCCTGGACGCCGAGCGCGCCGGACTGCCGGAGCAGTTCCGCGACCGCCTGGCGCGCGTGCTCGGCCACTACGGCGTCTCTGACCTGGACCGCAGCGACGAGCTGACCGACGCGGTGTTCCGGATCTTCCTCGCCCAGCAGCGCACGTCGCCCGACGTGCTGCTGATGACGTCGCTGCTCCAGCAGTGGCTGGCCGAACCGATGCCTGAGGCCCCTTTGGACGCCGAGGCGTACGGCGTACTGGATCACCTGGTCGTTGCGACGCAGCTGCGGTTCCCGGTGATCGGCGACTTGGCGCGCAGCGTCCGGTTCCGTTGGTTCGACCAGCCGCAGGTCGACGCCGACCGCGCCGAGGTGCTGACCGAGGTCGCGGCCGAGCTGGACTCGCTGACCAACGACCCGGACGTGCCGGACCGCACCGAGCGGGTGAAGGCGCTGGCCGCGATCCCGGAGCAGATCGTCGGCTTCCTGGCCGAGCGGATCGAGGCCGGGGTGCACCCGGTCGAGCCGATGCTCGAGGTGCTGATCCGTCGGCACTACCTCGAGTACGAGCTGCACGACCTGCGCAACACCACGGTCAACGGGCGCGCGTTCGCCAGCGCCGACTACACGCTGGACGACCGTCCGACCCACCTGGTCACCACGATCGGCACGGTCGACGAGCTGGCCGACACGAGCAGCGAGTTCGTCCGCGACCTGGCCGCTGAGGTCGCCGCCGCACCGGCCGGTCACCAGGCCGTCGCCGATCTGTACCTGGCCTGGCCCGGTACGCCGGAGTCGCCGCAGGACGCGTCGGACCGGTTGCGCGACATTGTCGCCGCACTGCCGTTCGTCAACGACGTACGACGGGTCGCGCTGGCTGTTGTCCCGGGCAACGGTCGTGAGGTCTGGTACTTCACGTTCCGCCCGTCGGCCGACGGTGTGGTCGAGGACGACAACGTCCGCGGCGTGCACCCGATGGTCGGCCGCCGGCTCAACCTGTGGCGCCTGCACGATTTCAAGATCACCCGGCTGGACGCGCCCGAGGACGTGCTGCTCTACCACTGCGTCGCTCGCGACAACCCCGCGGACGAGCGGCTGGTCGCGCTGGCGCAGGTCCGCCAGTTCGCCGTGGTCCGCGACGAGGAGGGCAAGGTCACCTCGCTGCCGCACGTCGAGCGGGCGATCGCGAACTGCCTCGAAGGCATCCGCCGGGCCCGGACCGCGCGCGGCGCGGCCGGGGCGCGGCTGGAGATGAACCACGTCTGGGTGACGATCTGGCCGGTCGTCGACGGGCAGGTCCCGGAGCTGACCGCCCTGCAGCGCAACATCGCGCCGATGACCGCCGGGGCGGGCATCGAGGAGGTCATCATCAGCGGCCGGGTGACCGGCTCGAACGGTACGGCGCTGCCCGTCGTCGGGCGGTTCTCCTACCAGCCCGGTGCCGGTGTCGTCACGAAGGTGGTCCGCCCGCCGACGGAACGGCTCAAGCCGCTCGACGACTACGCGCAGAAGGTTCTCAAGGCCCGGCGCCGCAACACGGTCTACCCGTACGAGGTGGCCGGTCTCGTGGTCGGTGCCGGAGGCACCTATGTCGAGCACGACCTGGACGACACCGGCGCGCTGGTGCCGGTCGACCGGCCACGCGGGCTGAACAAGGCCGGCCTGATCGCCGGTGTGATCACCACCCCGACCCGCCGCCACCCCGAGGGCATCACCCGCGTCGTCCTCAGCGGTGACCCGACGATGGCGCTCGGCGCGGTCGCCGAGGCCGAGTGCGCGCGGATCATCGGTGCGCTCGACCTGGCCGAGCGGCTGAAGGCACCGGTCGAGTGGTTCGCGGTGTCCGCGGGTGCGCGGATCTCGATGGACTCCGGCACCGAGAACATGGACTGGGTCGCGAAGGCGCTCAAGCGGATCGTCGAGTTCACCCAGGCCGGCGGCGAGATCAACATCGTTGTCGCGGGCATCAACGTCGGCGCGCAGCCGTACTGGAACGCCGAAGCGACGATGCTGATGCACACCAAGGGCATCCTGGTGATGACACCGGACTCGGCGATGGTGCTGACCGGCAAGCAGACGCTGGACTTCGCCGGTGGCGTCTCGGCCGAGGACAACTTCGGCATCGGCGGCTACGACCGGGTGATGGGCCCGAACGGCGAGGCGCAGTACTGGGCGCCGGACCTGGCCGGGGCGCGCGACATCCTGATGGCGCACTACGACCACACGTACGTCGTACCGGGTGAGCCCGGGCCGCGGCGGGCGCCGACGTCGGACCCGCACGACCGCGACGTCACGTCGTACCCGCACGACCCGGTCGACGGCGGGTTCAGCACGGTCGGGGAGATCTTCTCGGCCGCGACGAACCCGGACCGCAAGAAGGCGTTCGACATCCGCACGCTGATGCGCGCGGTGACCGACCAGGACCATCCGATGCTGGAACGCTGGGCGGGCATGGCCGACGCGGAGACCGCGGTCGTCGCGGACACACGGCTCGGCGGGCTGCCGGTGTGCCTGGTCGGGATCGAGTCGAAACCCGTTGCCCGGCGGGGATTCCCGCCCACCGACGGACCGGACACGTACACCGCGGGCACGCTGTTCCCGCGGTCGTCCAAGAAGGTCGCGCGGGCGATCAACGGGGCCAGCGGCAACCGTCCGCTCGTCGTCCTGGCGAACCTGTCCGGCTTCGACGGCTCGCCGGACTCGATGCGGAACCTGCAACTGGAGTACGGCGCGGAGATCGGGCGCGCGATCGTGAACTTCCGCGGGCCGATCGTGTTCTGCGTGGTCTCGCGGTACCACGGTGGCGCGTTCGTGGTGTTCTCGAAGGCGCTGAACCCGTCGATGACCGTGCTCGCGGTCGAGGGCTCGTTCGCGTCGGTGCTCGGTGGGGCGCCGGCCGCCGCGGTGGTGTTCTCCGCCGAGGTGAACAACCGGACGTCGGCCGACCCGCGGGTGAAGGCGCTGACGACGCGGCTCGGTGAGACCGAAGGCGCCGAGCGGGCCGCGGTGACGAACGAGCTGGCCGAGGTACGGACCGCCGTACGGGCTGAGAAGCTGGGCGAGGTCGCGTCGGAGTTCGACCGGATTCACGACATCCGGCGGGCGGTGCGGGTCGGATCGGTCGATCAGGTCGTCACGCCGGAGGAGCTGCGGCCGCAGCTGATCGCGGCGCTGGAGAACCACAAGGGCTGAGGTCTGGTGAGCAGCGGATCGGTCGGTACGACGTACTGGCTGGTCCGCTGTTCGCGTGTGAGCATGGGGGATGCCGATGATCAGCGTGGTGAACTTCCAGTCGCTCGACGGGGTCGTGCAGTCGGTGCTGTCACCTGACGAGGACCGCTCGGGTGGTTTCGCGCACGGTGGCTGGGTGTCGGCGGGGATGGACGACGTGGTCGCCGAGTTCATGCAGGGCGCGACGCTGGCGGCGGGTGGGTTGCTGCTGGGACGCAGGACGTACGAGACCTTCGCGGCGACGTGGGCGCCCGCTGATCAGAGCGAGCCTGCTGTCGCGGCGATGAACCGGATCCCGAAGTACGTCGCGTCGCGAACGCTGACCAGTGGCTCCTGGAACAACACCGTCGTGCTCGGCGAGGACCTGGTGAGCGCCGTACGGGAGATCCCGGAGGAGCTCGTGGTGTTCGGGAGCGCCGAACTGCTGCGGACGTTGCTGACCCATGGGTTGGTGGACGAGCTGCACCTGCTGACGTTCCCGCTGGTGCTGGGGTCGGGGAAGAAGATGTTCGGCGACCTGCCGACGCCGCTGCAGCTGCACCTGGAGGCGTCACGGACGACGCCGTCGGGCGTCAACATCTCCAGCTACACGGTCTTGTGAGCTCGTGTTGGGGTGAGGGCGCTGGTGGCGTTCGCGGTGATGACAGCGGTGATGGCTGCCCACTCGAGGATTCCCAGGCGTTGGTTGAGGAGCAGCCAGCCGGCCAAGGCGGCCAGGAGCGGGTTGACGCTCATGAACAGGCCGAAGAACGAGGTGGGGACCAGGCGGAGGGTCAGCATGTCCAGGAGGTACGGGACGGCTGAGGCGAGGAGGCCGGCTGCTGCGGCGTACGCGAGGTACTTGGGGGCGGGCGTGTGGTGGATGAGGATCCAGCACCCGACCGGGAGGTAGGCGACGGCGGAGACCGCTGCGGCTGCCGCGGCGCCCTGGGCTGAGGGCAGGCGGTTGGCGAGGGTGCGGTTCAGGAGGATGTACCCCGCCCAGCAGCAGGCGGCGATGAGGCCGAAGAGGATGCCCAGGTAGTCCGTTGACGGTTGGGGGCGCATGAGGACGAAGACGGCGGCGCCGGCTACCAGGGCGCAGGCCAGGTCGACTCGCCGGCGGGAGGTGGCTAGGGCGACTGCCAGGGGGCCGAGGAATTCGAGGGTGACAGCTAGGCCCAGGCCGATGCGGTCGACTGCGGTGTAGAGGGTGAGGTTCATCGTCGCGTAAATGGCGGCGAGGGCGAGGATGGGGAGCCACTGGCGGCGGGTGAAGCTGCGGAGCGGTGGGCGGACGACGGCGAGCATGACCGCGGCGGCTACTGCTTGACGGATGGCAACGACGCCGGCGGGGCCTAGGGCGGGGAAGCCGAGGGCGGCTGTGGCGGCGCCGACCTGGTTGGAGACGCCGCTGGTGAGCATGAGGAGGATGCCGCGGGTCTGACCTGCTGGTACGCGGGCGGCAGCAGGTGGAGTGTCCGTGGCGGCGGTCATCTTTGCAGCATGCGCCTCGGGCTGAGATGCGCAAAATGCAGCTGGTGGTGGATCTATACGCTGGGCGTATGGAGGTCGAGCTGCGGCATCTGCGGTGCCTCGTGGCGGTGGTGGATGCGGGGACGTTCACCGACGCGGCGATCGTGCTCGGGGTGTCCCAGGCGGCGGTGTCGCGGACGGTGGCCGGGTTGGAGCGGGCGCTCGGCGTACGGGTGTTGTATCGGAACAGCCGGAGCATCACGCTGACGGCGACCGGGGCTCAGTTGGTGACTCGGGCTCGGCATCTGCTGGACGAGGTGGACGACCTCGTGCGGGAGGCTCGGTCGGGGCATGCTCGGTTGCGGCTGGGGCATGCGTGGTCGGCGCTCGGGCGGCACACGACGGGGTTCCAGCGGCGGTGGGCTTCGCTTTATCCCGACGTCGAGTTGGTGCTCGTGCGGACGAACACGCCGACCGGCGGGCTGGCGGAGGGGGCTTGCGACCTGGCCGTCGTACGGACTGCTGTGGACGAGAAGGCGTACGCGAGCACCGTGGTCGGGGTCGAGCGGCGGCATCTGGTGCTGGCGGCTGACGACCCGTGGGCGCGGCGGCGGTCGGTGGGGCTGGACGAGGTTCGGAGCCGGACGGTGCTGGTCGACCGGCGTACTGGGACGACGAGTGTCGAGCTGTGGCCGGCGGGGACGGCACCGCGGATCGAGCACACGGCGGACGTCGACGACTGGCTCGCGCTGATCTCGGCCGGGGACTACGTCGGGATCACGCCGGAGAGCACGGCGACGCAGTACGGGCGGGCGGGGGTGGTGTTCCTGCCGTTGAAGGACGCCCCGCCTGTGCCCGTGCGCGTGATCTGGCCCCGGCAGGATCCGCATCCGTCGACGCAGAACGCCGTCGCGCTGATCAGCGAGGCCTATCGAACTACTTGAGCGCCTCGAGCAACGTCTTGTTGAACGCCGGCAGGTCGTCCGGGTTGCGGCTGGTGATCAGGTTGCCGTCGACAACGACCTCCTCGTCGACCCAGTCGGCGCCGGCGTTCTTCAGGTCGGTCTGCACGCTCGGCCAGGAGGTCAGCCTCTTGCCGCGCACGGCGTCGGCCTCGACCAGGGTCCACGGCGCGTGACAGATCGCGGCCACTGGCTTGCCGGAGGTCATGAAGTCCTTGACGAACGCCACCGCGGTTGCGTCGGTCCGGAGCGCATCCGGGTTGGCGACCCCGCCCGGCAGCACGAGCGCGTCGAAGTCGTCCACGGCGACGTCACCGACCGCCTGGTCGACCGGCCGCTTCTCGGCAGCGGTCAGGTGGTCGAAGGTCTGCACCTCACCGGTCTTCGGACTCAGCAGGACCGCCTCGTGCCCGGCCGCCTTCACCGCATCCCACGGCTCGGTCAGCTCGACCCGCTCGATCCCTTCGGAAGCCACCAGAAACGCGACCTTCTTGCTCATCAGTAATCTCCTCCACTGGTACGACGGCCCCGCCGACCGCTGCAGGCCCAGTACCCCGCCGGTCTCGCCGTACGCGTCCAACCCACCGCACCGCCCCGCTCCCTCCGTACGCGTCCAACCACCGCACAGCCCTGCCCCCGCCGTACGCGTCCACCCGGCCCACCGCACCCGCCCCCGCACCCGCACCGGCTTCGGCACCCGCCCCCGCACCCGCTCCGGCTTCGGCACCCGCACCCGCACCCGCTCCGGCTTCGGCACCCGCACCCGCACCCGCACCCGCTCCGGCTTCGGCACCCGCACCCGCTCCGGCTTCGGCACCCGCCCCCGCACCCGCACCCGCTCCGATTCCGGCTCCGAGTCCAGCTCCCGCTCCGGCTCCCGCGCCCACCCGCCCCCGCGGCACTGAATCACCCGCCTCGCCCTCGCCCTTCTACCCCGCTCCGAGCCACACCTCATTTCGTGGGTTCACCCCCCAGGTTGTGGGTTCTACGTCGGCATGCAGCAAGAGAACCCACCATCTGAAGGGTTAACCGGCACAGTGGCACCCGGCCGGAGGTCAGCTGCCCGGGTGCGCACCGGCGTGTCGTCGGAGCCGGAGGCGAGCAATCGGAGACCGAGTGCGCATGGGTGGCGTCGAGTTCGCGGCGAGCAGCGGGCGGGCGGGGGCGGATTGCGTCAACCGCCTGGCTCCACGAGCCTGTGTGGCGACGCCCACCACTGTTCAACCTCCCCGATCTCGGCCTCGAACAGCTCATCCCCGCCTGGAGGTGGTTCTGGAAGCCTGCTTGATCGGTGGTGGGCGTCGGTC
Source organism: Kribbella sp. cmx-5-2 (assembly GCA_049998015.1). Lineage (GTDB taxonomy): Bacteria > Actinomycetota > Actinomycetes > Propionibacteriales > Kribbellaceae > Kribbella. The sequence goes on along the minus strand of JAEBEC010000002.1, from coordinate 833,813 downwards.
GCGCCGAAGGCCAGCCGGGTCGATCGGGTCCGGAGGCGAGCCGGTACGTCGAAGGCCAGACGAAGACGGCCTGTGGAAGCGGCGGCGCGGCGGAGGGCCCGGCTCCGACGGCGAGCGGGCTGAACCGGAGCGCGGCGGAGGGCCTGCCCCGGCGGACTGGCCGGCTCCGACGGCGAGCGGGCTGGACCGGAGCAGGCGGCGCGGCGGAGCGCCTGGCCTCGGCGGAGGAAGCTGCTCCTGCGGAGTGCCCGGCTCCGACGCGAGACGCCTCCGACGGCGAGCGGGCTGAACCGGAGCAGGCGGTGCCGGCGGAGGGCCTGGCTCCGGCGGAAGAAGCTGCTGCTCGGGAGGAGGCGGCGCCGGCGGAGTGCCCCGGCTCCGACGCGAGTGGGCTGGACCGGAGGAGAACGCGCCAGCGGAGGGCCTAACCCCTGCGGAAGAAGCTGCTCCGGCGGCTACTGGGATAACCGGAGCACCCGGTAGTTCGGGCTCGGGCTCGGGCTGGGCTACTCCTCGACCAACTGGACTGTCTCCGCGTGGCGGCGGGCCAGGTCGTGGTAGACGGCGGCGTTGTGGTCGACGAAGAGCTTGGCGGTGCCTTCGAGGGGGATGATCTTCTTCGCGGGGCTGCCGAGAGCTACCGACTCGCCGGGGATCTGGCTGCCGGGGGTGACCGTGGCGCCGGCGGCGATCAGGGTGCGGGGGCCGACGACGGCGCCGTCGAGGACGATCGCGCCGTTGCCGATCAGGGCGGACTCGCCGATCGTGCAGTCGTGGACCAGGCACTGGTGACCGATCGTCACGTTGCGGCCGACCTCGCAGACGTTGCCGCCGCCGACGTGCAGGACCGAGTTGTCCTGGATGTTCGTGCCCTCGCGGATGATGATCCGGCCGAGGTCCGCGCGGATCACCACGCCGTACCAGACCGAGACACCCGCCTCGACGACCACGTCGCCGACCAGCGTCGCGGTCGGGGCGATCCAGGCGTCAGGGTGCACCTGCGGGGACTTGCCTTCGAAGGAGAAGAGCGGCATGGGCGCCAGACTAAGCGACAGCTCGGATCTGGCGAACCAGTACGGCGCCGAGCAGCGTCACCGCGGCGGCGAGGCCGTACAGGATCGGGTACCCGCCGGCGTACTTGACGATCGGGGCGGCGAGCGCCGGCGCGAGGACCTGCGGCAGCGAGTTGGCGATGTTGATCACGCCGAGGTCCTTGGCGCGGTCGCGGGCGCTCGGCAGGACCTCGGTGAGCAGCGCGAAGTCGACCGACAGGTACACGCCGAACCCGGTCCCGAGGATGATCGCGCCGACGATCGCGCCCGTCCACGTCGGCCAGACCGCCAGTACGACGGCCGCCACCGCCATCACGACGCCGGAGCCGGTGACGAAGATCTTGCGGCGCCCGACGCGGTCGGACCAGGCACCTGAGCTGACCGCGGTGAGGATCACGCAGAGGCTGTAGATCGCGGTCAGGACGAGTACGCCGACGTCCGGGTCGTCGTACTCCACCGCGTCCTGCAGGTAGAAGAACAGGTACAGCGTGCCGAGCCCGTTGCCCAAGTTGAGCAGGAAGCGGGTCAGCCAGGCCCAACCGAAGTCGGGGTAGCGGCGGGGGCTGATCCAGAACCCCTTCCAGAACTCGGACCAGACCAGCGGCGTCCGCTCGACCATCGGGCGGTCGCCGCTGCGCAGCAGGTACGGCACGACCGAGATGAGCAGGAACGCCGCGCACGCGAGGTAGCCACCGCCGACCCCTCCGACGACGGTGGCGAGTCCGACCCCGACCAGCGCGCCGAGCGTCTGCGCGAGCGCGACCCAGCCGCCGACGACGGCGCGCTGCTTCTTGGGGACGAGATCCGGTACGGCGGCGGTGATGGCCGCGAGCAACGCGTTGCCGAACAGTTGCACCAGGCACCAGCCGACGAGCATCCACAGCACGGCGCTGGATCCGCTGAGCACCAGCAGCCCGACCGCTCCCCCGATGCCGCCGGCAAACACCCACGGCGTACGCCGTCCGAACCGCGAGCTGGTGCGGTCGGAGATCGCGCCGAAGACGGGGTTGGCCACCACCGAAACAGCCGCACCAACGCCGGTCACCAACCCGAGCACGAACTCCTTGTTGCCAGGCGCAACCGCTTCGGACTGCTTGGCAAGAAGGACTTGGATAGGACCGAGCCAGGCAGCAAAGACACCGACGTTGGCGAGGACAACGGCGGTGGTCCACCCACGCCGAACCGGTACAACAGGTTCGGCCAGGGCAGTACTCATCCTCGGCTCTTGGCGATCAGGTCGCGGTACCAGGCGTACGACGCCTTGGGGGTGCGTTCCAGCGTCTCGAAGTCGACGTGGACCAAGCCGAAGCGCTGCGAGTACCCGGCGGCCCACTCGAAGTTGTCGAGCAGGGACCACTGGAAGTAGCCGCGGACGTCGAGGCCGTCGTCGATCGCGGCCTTCAGGGCGCGGAGGTAGCCGTCGAGATACGTGATGCGTTGCTGATCGTCGGCGTACGAGCAGCCGTTTTCCGTGATGTAGATCGGCGGCAGCCGGTCGCCGTAGCGCTTGCGGAAGATCTGCAGGATCTCGCCGAACGCATCCGGCACGACGGGCCAGCCGAAGTCGGTCTCGGGGTAGCCGGTCAGTTTGCGCGGTTCGAAAGGAAGCCCCGGCGGCAAAGGCATGCCGTCGGTCGCACCGACGTCCGCGGCGCCGGAAGGCGCACCCACCAACGTCGGCGCGTAGTGGTTGAGTCCGAAGAAGTCGAGCGGAGTAGAGATCACCTCGAGATCGGAGGCCACCGGCCCAGGCATCGCCTCCGCGAAGCCCTCGGGATAACGCCCGAGCAAGATCGGGTCAGCGAAGAGCCAGTTGATCAACGTGTCGTAGAGCCCGGCCGCCTCGACATCCTCAGCCGAATCACTCGCCGCCCACACCGGCGCGTGATTGCTCGCAAGACCGATCGCAGCAGCCCCACCCGCCCGCAAAGCCTGTACGGCGCGCCCATGCGCCAGCAGCTGATGATGCGCGACCGGCAACGCCTCGAACCCGAGCTGCAGCCCCGGCGCGTGCGCGCCCACGGCGTACCCCATCATCGTCAGGACGACGGGCTCGTTGATCGTCATCCACAGCAGCACCCGATCCGCGAACCGCGAGGCCAGCAGGGCCGCGTAGTCCGCGAACCGCTCGGTGATGTCCCGCTGCGTCCACCCGCCGGCATCCTCGAGCGGCTGCGGCGTGTCCCAGTGGAACAGCGTCGGCGCCGGCTGGATGCCCGCGGCAAGGAGTTCGTCGACCAGCCGGTCGTAGAAACCGATGCCCTCGGCATTCACCGCCCCCTGCCCCGAAGGCTGGATCCGCGACCAGGAGAACGAGAACCGGTACGTGTCGACGCCCAGCTCCCGCATCAGCGCGACGTCCTCGCCGTACCGGTGGTAGTGATCGCAGGCAACGGTCCCGGTCTCCCCACCGAGCACCCGCCCCGGCTCGGCGCAGAACGTGTCCCAGGTCGACGGGCCGCGACCGCCTTCGGTCGCGGCTCCCTCGATCTGGTACGCCGACGTCGAGACTCCCCACCGGAAGTCCGGCCCGAAGTCCGGCAGCTCAGCTGTCATTCGCATCGTCCTCGTCGTCGGGCTGGGGCGAGGCGTCCTGCGGCCGCGGCGGCTCGACCTTGCGGACGATCACCGCCGTGCCGTACGCGGCGACCTCGCTCATGGTCTGCGCGATCTCGTTGCAGTCGAACCGCATCGCGAGGATCGCGTTGGCGCCCATCTGCTGCGCCATCTGGCACATCCGCATCACGGCGACGTGCCGCGACTCGGCCAGCATCTGGGTGTACTCCGGCACCTCACCGCCACCGAGCGACCGGAAGCTGGCGGTGAAGTTCGAGCCGAAGTCGCGGCTGCGGACGGTCAGCCCGAAGACCTCGCCGAACACCTTCTCCGCGGTGTACCCGGGCAGGTCGTTCATCGTCGACACCAGCACCGGGTACGGCGAACCGGCCGGCGCGACGTGCGGCACGTTCGACTGCTGCGTCGGCTGGTACTGACCCGGCGCCTGGCCGTAGCCAGGCGGCGGGCCCTGCTGGTACCCCGGAGGCGGACCCTGCTGGTACCCGGGCGGCGGGGGCTGGTAGCCCGGAGGGGGTCCCTGCGGGTAGCCCTGCTGCGGCGGGTACGGCGGCTGGTTCGGGTTCTGGGGAGGGAAGTTCTGGTTCATGCCCTCATCCTCCCAGGCACGGTCGACTCATTGCCGGTAGACCTGCGCCTCGTACAACGAGTACCCGTACGACGTCGCCCGCTGCGTCCCGGTCACCCGCACGTACCGCGCCTGCGCCGCCGGGAACCGGACCACGTCGGCCCCGCCGTCACCGTTGCTGGTGGCAAAGACCTGCGTCCAGTTCACGTTGTCCCGCGACACCTCGACCCTGTACGCCTTCGCGTACGCCGACTCCCAGCGCAGCACCACCCGGCGTACCGGCTGCTCGCTGCCGAGGTCGATCTTCAGCCACTGCGGGTCCGACCAGTTGCTCGCCCACCGCGACCCGAGATCGCCGTCGACCGCCTTCGCCGGCGGCGAGTTGAACAGCCCGCTCTCGTGGCTGCTCGCGGTCGCCGTCTTGCCCAGCGCCTGGTTGCTCACGTCGTCGCCGCGGCGGGCCGGGAACTCGACCACCTGCTGGTACGTCGGCCGGTTGACCCACGCCATCCGGTCCTGCGTGATGCCACCCATCGGCTGGTGCACGATCTGGTCGGCACAGAACTGGTCCCCCGCCGCGCAGTCCGCGGTCGCCGGGTACGTCGTTGCCGCCGGCACCTGCGTCGCGGCCTTGAGCGAGTCGGCCAGCATGGTCCGGCACTCACTCAGCGAACCGCCGCCGCAGTACGTGACCGGCTGCGGCGTCGCGACCGGGTCGCCGAGCACCTTGCGCAGGTCCCGCTGGACGAATCCCCACCAGCCGTTCTGGAACGCCGATCCCTGCGCGCTCGGCCGCTCGTCGATCTTCTGGGTGTGCACCAGCGCGTCGTACAGCTCGGGCCCGAGCTTGGTCCGGAACTGGGCCGGGACGAGCAGCGGCCACCACGCGTCGAGGATGCGGATCGCTTCCGCATGGTCGTACGTCTTGGACGCTTCGCTCGGCGTCTTGCGATGGCTCCCGGCGGCCTGCCAGGCGGACAACTTGGCGATCGCGTCCGCGACGGCCGGGTCGGTGACCGGTGCGCTCTTCAGGACACGCAGCAGGTACGGCAGGACCTGGTCGGCGCGCAGGTCGACGGTCGCCGCGTCTTCCATCGCCTCGACGAGCTTGCCGCGGGTGAACTTCTGACCGCCGTTGATGACCGCCTTGATCCGGTCGTCGAGCGGCTGGCTGCGGTAGACGGAGTTGTAGCCGAAGTTCCCGTCGGCCGCCGAGAAGCCGGGCGCCTGCTTGTTGTTCCAGCTGGTCAGGTAGTCCTGGTTGACGACCTGCGGGTGCTGACTGGGCGGGGTGTACGACGCGCGGTTGGTGTCCGGGTTCCAGCCCTGCCACTCGTAGCTGCTCCAGGTCGGCAGGTTCGGATCGGCGCCCGTCGGGCGGACAGGGTTGTCGCCGGAGTTGAAGTACGCGATGTCGGTCTTGTCGGCGTAGAACCAGTTGAAGGTGTAGCCGATGTTCGTCGCCGCGGTCTGGAAGTCCTGCGCGTTGTGGATCCGGTCCGGATCGTTGAACAGCATGAACCCGAGGGCGGAGCCGGCCTCGTTGCCGTACGTCGAACGGTTCTTGGTGAACAGCACCGGCTTGCCCGCGACCGTGCCGCGGTGACTGACGATGCCGTACTTCGTCCGTTGCGCGACCAGCGTGTACGAGCCGGCCGGTTCCGAGGAGCCGAGGCTGGAGTACCACGCGTTGTGGCGCTCGAGCTTCTCGATCGGCGTACAGGTGTTACGGAACAGGTAGTGGGTCGAGGCCTTCGTCGGCGTACTGCCGTCGGGTTCACACAGCGGTACGGCGTACGTGTCGGTGATGTCCTGGCCGGCACTCGTGGCGCTCCAGGAGTAGTCGGCGCCGCGGCCGATCAGCGTGTAGAAGTTGAGCCCGGCGAAGGCGACGCCGCGCGAGCTGACGCCTGGTCCCTGGAGCTCCTGGCGGAGCAGGAGCTGCGGGGCGAAGTACGACGTCTGCGGGCCGTAGACCGCGATCGGGTTGCCGGTCTCGGTGTGGGCGCCGGAGACCATCAGCGCGTTGGACATGCCCTTGGGGCCGAAGCCTTCGGGGAAGACTCCGCTGTCGAAGATGCCCTTGAGGGATTCCTTCCCCTGGGCCTTGTTCGGAGGCTTGATGCTGTCGCTGCTCTTCGGTTGTGCCTTGGGCTTGGCCGCGGACCCTGTCTGGTCGACGACGAGCGGCTCCGGGGTGACCGACCCGCGGTCGGGCATCGCGCGGCCGGCCGGGTTGGGACCGGTGGTGCCGTACGGGAACGTAGCGCCGTTGTGAATCGTGGTGTTCGCCTCGGGGTCGTTCTGGGAGCGGAACGACTCCCAGACCTTGGTGCCCTCGGCAACGCCGTACTTGGCCTGCGCTTCGAGCAGGGCGAGGGCGGAGGCCATCTCGCCGCCGCCTCCGGTCCCGAAGATGCCGGCCACGACCGCAGCGGTCGCGACGACGTCGGTGACCTTCCAGCGCGGCGTCGGCCAGGTGAGACCGAGCGCGACGTACTCGCCGGGGTAGGCGATGCCGACGGTGTCGATGTAGTTGTTCACGCCGTCGACCCAGGCCTGGATGTCCTGCTGCATCTTCACGCCGTCCGCGCCGTAGCGCTCGTCGGCGTCGTCGTACTGCTTCTGCAGGTCGGCTTCGTTGTACGGCGCGGTGCTCCAGAACTCCTGCTCGAACTGACGGTTCCCCTCGGCGCCGCCGGCGAACGGCGTGAGCTGACCGCGGCCGAGGTGGCGGAAGACGTCCATCACGAACAGCCGGTCCTGCGCCCCGGCGTACCCGGCGCCGAACATCGTTCCGGACCGCGTGGTCCCGGTGATGTGCGGGATCCCGCGCGACTTGTCGCGCACGATCGTCACGTCGGCCCGCGGCTTGAAGGTGCTGGCGACGTCCCCCGGCTTCACTCCGAACGAGGCGTCGTCGAAGTACGGCGCGAGCTTGTCGTCGGTGATCCCCTGCGAGTTCCACACGAGCTTCTCGTACGGCTTCACGGTGTCACTGAAGTGCGAAGGGCGAACGCCGAAGCCCTTGAACAGCAGGAGATCCGTGAAGGTGGCGTTCCCGTTCTGCCCGGGCGGCACGATGTCGGAACACTGCCCGACGCAGTAGTCGACAGGCGGTGCTGCTTGAGCTTCCGCCTGGGCCTGAGGTGGTAGTCCGGCGATGGTGAGAGCGGAAACACTGAGTACGGCGACGGCGGCACGCAGGGTGAAGCGGTGTGCTGGGCGGGACGGCACGGGTCCTCCCTCAAAGACTCGGGGGCGAGCGATGACGGCAGGGGAATGTCTGAAAACTGACGATGACTCACTAGTAGCATCAGGTCAAGAGTCTTGGACGCTTGACCTGATCCGTCTACTGTGAGAGTCCCAGGCCGAGAGGAGTCCGATGCCGCGCGTGCCTGCCGACGTTCGCCGGACCGAATTGGTCCAGGCGGCGATCCAGGTCGCCACCCGCGAAGGGCTCGCCGCGACCACCACCCGGCGGATCGCCCAGGAGCTCGGGATCTCGGTCGGCGTCGTGCACTACTGCTTCCGCTCCAAGGAGGAGCTGCTGCACGAGGTGATCCGCGTGATCGCCGACGCCCAGGTCCAGGCAGCCCGTACGGCGATCGTCCCCGGCGCCGACCTGCCGTCCAGCGTGCGCAACGCGTTCGTCGGCTTCTGGAAGCTGGTCGAGGAGACCCCCGAGGCCCAGCTCCTGACCTACGAGCTGACCAGCTGGGCGTTACGCAACGCCGACACCGAGCCGCTCGCCCGCGAACAGCGCGAGTCGCAACTCGCCGGCATCGAGCAGATCCTCGCCGAGATCTCGGCCGCCTGCGGCGTGTCCTGGTCCGTGCCGCCCGTCCAGCTGGCCCGGATGACGCTGGCGATCACCGACGGCGTGACGCTCGGCTGGCTCGTCGACCGCGACACCGACGCCGCCGTACGGGTGCTGGAGACGTTCGTGGATCACCTGCTGCAGCTGGCCTCCTGACGCTCGTTGCCCCAAGCAACGAGAGGTCAACACACCTCACTGAACCCCCGCCCACGGGCGCCCGCGCGCGCCGTACGGCCTCCGCCCCTGCACCGTCAACCGAAGCGCCGCCTTTTCACTTTCGTCTCAGCTACTTCACGCTCCCGGCAACGCCGAGTACCGATTGGGTCTCGCCTTTGACGGTGCGTGACCACTAATGTGATCAAATCATGAGCATCCATGAGCGGCACCGGCTGACCGAGGTCGTCAACGCGCGCGGGACGTTCACGCCGCTGGGAGTCTCCAGGAGCTCGGCCGCGGTCGCCGGAGCGGTCGCGGAGGCGCTGCCCGAGTTCTTCGTGATGGACGAGCTCGGCGACCGGGCGAGCGACGCGATCGCGCACGCGACCGGCGCCCAGGCCGGGACCGTCGTGCACTGTACGTCGGCGGCGATCACGCTCGCCGTCGCCGCCTGCATGGCCGGCGCCGACCCGCGCCGGATCGCCGCGCTGCCGGATGCTCAGGACATGCACAACCGCGTCGTCCTGCCGGCCAACCACGTGATCGACTACGGCCAGTCCAACCTGCAGGCGATCCGGCTGGCCGGCGCGCACGTGACGCTCGCGGGCGACGAAACCCGTTGTGGGCTTGAGGATCTGGACGAGGAGCTCGACGGTCCGGACGTCACCTGCCTGATGCTCGTCTCGTCCCGGCTGACGTCCGGCGAGCCGCTCGACCTGACCGCCGCGGTCCGCGCGGCACACCGCCGCGGCGTACCGGCGATCATCGACGGCGCCGGGCAGTTCCCCCGTACGGCGGACCTGCTGGCGACCGGTGCGGACCTGGTGCTGATCAGCGGCCAGAAGTACCTGGGTTCGCCGACGGCCGGACTCGTTGCCGGGTCGCGCCGGTTGGTGCAGGCCGTACGGGCTCAGGGCAAGGGGATCGGTCGCGGGATGAAGCCGTCGAAGGAGGCTGTGGTCGGCGTACTGGCTGCTCTGGAGGAGTGGCAGGCGATGGACCGGGCCAAGTGGGCGGCCGATCAGGCGACGAAGGTGACCGGTTTCGTCGCGGCGGCCGGTGAGATCCCGGGTGTGGTCGCGGAGGTCGTGCCCGATCCGACGTCGCTGCCGCTGTCGCGCGCGCTGCTCAAGGTCGCGGACGCGCCCGGGCTGGCGCGGGACCTGGAGGCCGGGGCGCCGCCGATCTACGTGATGACCGATCGGCAGGACGCGGGTGAGCTGATGCTCGAGCTGCTGCCGCTCGACGACGCCGAGATCGCGACCGTGATCGCGCGGCTGTGGGCTCTGCTGGACAAGTGAAAGGCCCGGTTTCCCCTGCGGGTGCAGGGAAAACCGGGCCTCTACGTCAGATCAGCGCTGGAACGACTTGCCGCCGCTGCGCTCCGGACGACGACCGCGGTCGCCGCCACGGCCTTCGAAGCTCCGGCCGCTCGGACGGTTGCTGCCGTACCGCTTGCCGCCACCGCCCTTGTTGCCGAACCGCTTCGGTTTCGGCTCGGGCAGCTTGACCGGGTAGCCCGACGGACGCGTGCCGCCGGTCAGCTCGGTCACCAGCTCGTCGCCCGGACGGGCGCGGACCGGCTCGGTGGCGACACCGGCCGACTCGGCCATCCGGATCATGCCCCGACGCTGGTGCGGCAGGAGCAGGGTGACGACGGCGCCCTTGCCACCGGCACGCGCCGTACGGCCCGCGCGGTGCAGGTAGTCCTTGTGCTCGGCCGGCGGGTCCGCCTGGACGACCAGGCCGACGTCGTCGACGTGGATGCCGCGAGCCGCGACGTCCGTTGCCACCAGCACCGGTACCGAACCGTCCTTGAACTGCTCCAGGGTGCGGTTGCGCGCGCCCTGGGTCAGGCCACCGTGCAGCGCCGCGGCCATCACGCCACGGTCGCGCAGCTGGGTGGCGACGCGGTCGGCGCCCAGCTTGGTGCGGACGAAGACGATGGTGCGGCCGTCGCGGCTGGCCAGCTCGGCCGTCAGCGACTGCTTGTGACCCGGCTCGATGACGAGCAGGTGGTGCTCCATCGTGGAGACCGTGGCCTGGCCCGACTCGGTCGAGTGCGTGACCGGGTCCTTCAGGTAGGTCTTCACGATCGTGTCGACGTCGTTGTCCAGCGTCGCCGAGAACAGCAGCCGCTGGCCTTCCTTCGGCGTCATGTCGAGCAGCGTGGTGACCGCCGGCATGAAGCCCATGTCGCACATGTGGTCGGCCTCGTCGAGGACCGCGATCTCGACCGCACCGAGGTCGGCGGCGCCCTGCTCACACAGGTCGATCAGCCGGCCGGGGGTGGCGATCAGCAGGTCGACACCACGACGCAGCGCGTCGATCTGCTTCGGGTAGGGCAGGCCACCGGCGATCAGCTTCACCGAGACACCCATCACGTGGGCGAGCGGCTCGAGTGCGTCGTGCACCTGCATCGCGAGCTCACGGGTCGGCACCAGGATCATGCCGCGCGGACGGCGCGACTCGGTGTGGCCACTGGCCAGACGCATCAGCGTCGGGAGCCCGAAGCCGAGGGTCTTGCCGGAACCGGTCTGACCGCGACCGAGCACGTCCTTGCCGGCCAGCGCGTCCGGGATGGTCGCGGCCTGGATCGGGAAGGGCTTGTCGATCCCCTCGCGGGCCAGACGCTGGACCAGACGCGGCGCGAGGCCGAGGGCGGCGAACTCATTGCCCTCCGCAACCGTGCCGAGGTCGACCGGCTGCTCGACCGGACGCTCGACGCGCTCGGTCCGCTCGGTCTTCTCGTACGCCGGGCGCTCGGTCCGCTGGTACGACGGACGCTCGGTCCGGTCGTACTGCGGGCGCTCGGTGCGCTGCTGGTACGACGGCCGGTCGCCACGGTCGAACTCGCGACGCGGGGCGTCCGAACGCTCGCCGCGCTGGTACTGCGGGCGGTCGCCGCCACGGTCGTTGCGGTCGTTCCGGTCGAACTGCGGGCGATCGGTCCGCTGCTGGTACGACGGACGGTCACCACCGCGGTCGTTGCGGTCGAACTGCGACCGGTCGGTGCGCTCCGGGCGGTCGGTCCGCGACTGCTCGGCGCGGTAACCCTTCACCGGGCGGTCGCCGGTGCGGTTGTCGTTCGAGCGGTAGTTGCTGCTGCCGCTGGTCCGGTTGTCGGTCCCGCGGTAGTTGCTGCTCCCGCTGGTCCGGTTGTCCGTGCCGCGGTAGTTGCTGCTGCCGCCGCTCCGGTTGTCCGAACCGCCGCGGTAGTTGCTGCTGCGGTTGTCGGTGCCGCCGGTCCGGTTGTCGCGGTAGCTGCTGCTGCCGCCACCGCGGGTGCCGCGCTCGCCGAACTTGCGGTCGTTGCCGCCGCCGTCGCGCGAGCCACGGTCGGAGTACTGGCTCGGGCCGCCGCGGCGCTCGAGCTTGGTGTCGTCGCGAACCTCGCCACGAGCTTCGCGGGACGCGGTGTTCTGGGCGACCTCGCCCGCGGCCATCCGCTCGCCGTACGACTGGGTCTGGAACTTCTTGTGGCGCGGCTTCTTCACCCGATCACCGGCGTCGGCGCCGTCGTTCGGGACAAACTGGTCCTGGTGGTGCTGGGACACGCAATCTCTCTCTCAACGTCACGGCCCGATGCCGGATCGCCCACACACAAGCGCCGGCCACGCAACGTGGCCGGAATTCGGTGCTGGCAGGAGACTAGGCATCGACCTGCGGGTGCTATCGCGTTGCACCCATGTCGCCGGATCATCTTCAGCGGGTTGCTGAAACCGACGGGTCGGAGCGCCTGGGAAATGCTCTGGTGACGCGACGCGCGCACCGACGTCAAGAAGTATACCCCGACTCCGGGGCGAGCTTGACCACGGACAGCAATCGCCTCGGCGAGACGACCGCTCTCCGCCACCTTCCGACCGCGAGCGCGGCCCTGCTCCCCCGCTCAGCACCACCCGCCCAGCACCTTGCGGCCCGGGTTGGACGGTGGTGCGCGTCGCCCGACGAAGGCTCAAGGGAGCTTCAGGTCTTGCATGGGTCTCCTAGGGTGAGGACATGTCGCAGGAGAACGTGCCCAGCAAGGACCACTGGCTCTCGATCGGGGAGATCGCGGGCCGCTCGGGAGTCGCCGCGTCGGCGCTGCGGTTCTACGAGGACCAGGGGCTGATCAGCTCGCGACGGACGTCGGGCAACCAGCGCCAGTACCAGCGCAGCACGCTGCGGCGGATCGCCTTCGTCCAGGCTGCGCAGCGGGTCGGCCTGGCGCTGTCCGAGATCAAACAGGCACTGGACTCGCTCCCCGACGACCGCACGCCGACCCGCGCGGACTGGAGCCGGCTGTCCAAATCGTGGCGCAGCCGTCTCGACGAGCGGATCGACGAGCTGGAACGCCTGCGCGACGACCTCGACGGCTGCATCGGCTGCGGCTGCCTCAGCCTGCAGCGCTGCAACCTGTACAACAAGTCCGACCGCCTGGCCGAGCGCGGTCCGGGCGCGCGCATCCTCAAAGTGGGGATTCCGGGCGAATAACGGGCTGTCCATTGCCCGCGGCCCGGAACTCCGCCATCCGGTCGTTGCCTGCTCTCGCGTCCGATAACCGCACCCGGCATAGGCGCCCGGTTATGACAGTCATAGAACTCGTGACAGCCGACGAGGGTTAACCCCCGACTTCTTCCCGATCTGGTGTGGATCGCGTCCCGGCTTGGCAACATCCCGGTCTGTAGCGATCAGTGATCCGCTGGTCGCTTTCCGCCACAGATCCGGAGTGAGGCCCTCCCATGTCGCATCGCCGTATCCTGAGTTCGCTGGCCGGTCTGGCCGCCGCGGCCCTGGCAGTCCCCGCCTTCGCCGCCGCCCCCGCACAGTCGGCCCCCGCGCCGGCCACCAGCAGCACCCCGTCCTCGATCGCCGCGTACACCGGCTCCCCGCAGGACGCCGCCGCCACCAAGGCGTTCTACGAGGCCGTGATGAAGTCCGCCCGGGCCAAGCAGGCCAAGGCCGGCAACAAGCTCGCCGCTGTCACCGTCACGTACGCCGTCGACGCCCCGAGCTTCGCGTCCCTGATCTCGTCCAGCACGTCGATCTGGAACTCGTCGGTCAGCAACGTCACCCTCGTCGAGGGCAGCAACTACGACTTCTACTACACCGAGGGCAACGACCCGCGCGGCTCGTACGCCTCCACCGACGGCCACGGCAGCGGCTACATCTTCCTGGACTACGCCCAGGCCCAGCAGTACGACCCGCTGCGCATCACCGCCCACGAAACCGGCCACGTGCTCGGCCTCCCCGACCACTACTCCGGCCCGTGCAGCGAACTGATGTCCGGCGGCGGCCCCGGCCCGTCCTGCACCAACCCCAACCCCGACGCCAACGAGCGCTCGCAGGTCAACGCCCTCTGGGCCAACGGCCTCGCCAAGCGCTGACCCCCGAACCTCCGGCTCGGAACCGCCCGGCAGGGGACGGTTCCGGGCCGGAGTACTTGCCAGGCCCGGGTCCGCACGCGCCGCCCGCCCCACGGCGCGTGCGGACCTTCAGTTCCGGTACCGAAAGACGATCCGCCCCCGCGTCAGGTCATACGGACTCAGCTCCACCAGCACCCGATCCTCGGGCAGGATCTTGATGTAGTTCTTCCGGATCTTCCCGCTGATGTGCGCAAGCACCTGATGCCCGTTGGTCAGCTCCACCCGGAAGTTGGCGTTCCGCAGACACTCGACCACGACCCCCTCGAGCTCGATCGCCCCAGCTTTCCTGCTCATCGCGATCCCTCGGCCCGACGGACGAGTTCCAGATTGCTCCCCGTACGCCGTGCGCCAAGCCCTCCGAACAACGCGACCGCGGCGACGTTGCTCTCGTCAACCTCGGCCGAGGCGGCTTCGATGCCGGAGCGGTGCAGCCCACCAAGCACCTGGGTCAGCAGAGCCCGCGCGATCCCGCGCCGCTGCTCGCCGGCCAGGACCGCGACCAGCCCGATACGCGGCCGACGCGTCGCCGTCGCCATCCGCACCAATCCGACGTACCGATCGCGCAGTACGGCGACCGTGTACTTCGAGGGGTCCATCGGCCTCGTTCCGCCCTGCCAGGGCAGCACTTCCGCCGGCATCGTCGCCCATCCCGCACCGGCCTCGACCTCGGCCCGAATCGCTTGGTCCAGCTCACGCAACGGATCCTCGGCCGCCTCACAGATCGTCACGCCAGGAGGCGCCGGCGTCACTGGCAGATCTGTCGGTACGACGTACTCCAACTCCCGCCGCCACATCGCGAAGCCGGCCCGTTCCCACCCAGCCGTCAGCTCGTGATCGCTCTCGTCGACCACCGTGTACAGCGCTTCCGGCCGATCGGCCACCATCGCCCCAGCCAACAGGTCGAAGACCGCGCCCCGCCAGGTGTCGACGCTGACAAACGTCCGCCCGTCAAGCCGCCGCGAAGCATGCCCACGACCGACGACCAGGTCGTTCTCCACCGCATGCCACTGGTCGTCCGCAACGCGGGAGATCGTCACCGCGCGGGCCCCAAGCCCCGAAACAAAAGAGTTCACAGGTGTTCCTCTCAGGAGTGTCGAAGCACTCCCGGCGACACCTACGTCAGCCGCCCACCCGTGACCACGAAAGCGGGAGCACCCACAGCGCTACAACGTTCATGGGTTCTCACCTCCAGGCGTGATGTCACGGACAGACGCACGCTACCAACCCACCCACCCCACCAACCACCCGTTTTCCGACGACTGCCGCGATACACCGCGGCAGTCGTCGCACAAGGCGGCAGTCGTCGAACAACGCACCAGTCACCCCACGAGCGGCGCGCGGACCATCAGCCCAGCCTCTTGCCCCGGCACCACCTCAGAGCGCGGCACTGCCTCAGCCACAGCGGGCCTCGCGCACTGTCGTTCTCTTTCTTCTTGTCTTTCGCTGTTCTTGTTCTGCTTCTACTTGTCCCCTACCCGCGTACTGGGCCGGTGCTGTTGCGGACTACCAACTCTGGGCGGAAGAGGAACTCCGTGCGGGGCGTGGTGTGGCCTCGGACCTCGTCCAGGAGGGATTGGACGGCTGCCAGCGCCATCGCCTGCACTGGTTGGCGGACTGTGGTCATGGGGGGATCGGTGAACTCCATCATCGGAGCGTCGTCGTAGCCGACTACCGAGAGGTCGGTGGGGACTGCGAGGCCTCGTTGGCGGGCTGCTCGGATCACGCCCAGGGCCATCATGTCGGAGCCGCAGATGACTGCGGTGGCGCCGATGTCCAGGAGGCGTTGGGCGGCTGCTTGGCCGCCTTCTACTCCGAAGACGCTGAGTTCGATCAACGAATTGATCTCGTCGTCGGAGAGGGAGAGCTGGGCTTTCAGCGCCGTACGGAAGCCGGCGAGTTTGCGTTGTACGACGATGAAGCGCTCGGGGCCCGACGTGAAGCCGATTCTCCGGTGGCCCAGGGCTACCAGGTGGGAGACGGCCAGTTCCGTTGCGGCGTATTCATCCGAGGAGATGAACGGCGCGCCCACCCCGGGGAGCCAGCCGTTGACGAAGACGACCGGGAGGTTGCGGTCGACCAGGGCCTGGTAGCGCGCATGATCCGCGCCCGTGTCGGCGTGCAGGCCGGAGATGAACATGATCCCCGAGACACCCCGCTCGAGCAGCATCTCGACGTACTCGTCCTCGCTCGCACCCGACGGCGACTGGGTACACAGCACCGGCGTGAAGCCCCGCTGCGACAGTGCCGACTCGATCACCTGGGCGAAGGCCGGGAAGATCGGGTTGATCAGTTCGGGCATCACCAGGCCGATCAGGCCGGCTGAGCGGCGGCGCAGGCGGGTCGGGCGTTCGAAGCCGAGGACGTCCAGCGCGGTCATCACCGACTGCCTGGTCTCCTCGGCCACTCCGGGTTTGCCGTTCAGGACCCGGGACACCGTCGCCTCGCTGACCCCCGCCTTGGCCGCGATGTCCGCCAGCCTCGCTCTGCTGCTCACGAGCGGCCACCCTACCGAGCCGGGCTGCACCTTGCAGCAAGAACCTGCAAGATCTTGCAGACTCGGACTGCGCAGACCTGTCCAGAAGGTGAACAAAGCACACATCTCTTCCGGCGTAAACCTTGTCAGGAGCAGCCGGGCAGGTGAGGATGGGCGCACCCCCGCCCGGGGGCCTTTACTACGGATCGTCCGGCACGTTCCTGCCGGTGAAGGGATCGAACAGTCATGGCTACTGTGTCTTTCAAGGCGGCGACCCGGGTCTACCCCGGTTCTGACAAGCCCGCTGTCGACAAGCTCAACCTCGAGATCGAGGACGGCGAGTTCATGGTCCTCGTCGGCCCGTCCGGTTGTGGTAAGTCCACCTCGCTGCGGATGCTCGCCGGCCTCGAAGAGGTCAACGAGGGCTCCATCTACATCGGCGACCGCGACGTCACGCACCGTCCGCCGAAAGAGCGCGACATCGCGATGGTGTTCCAGAACTACGCGCTCTACCCGCACATGTCGGTCGCCGACAACATGGGCTTCGCGCTGAAGATGCAGGGTGTCTCCAAGGAGGACCGCGCCAAGCGCGTCCAGGAGGCCGCCAAGCTGCTCGGCCTCGAGGAGTACCTGGACCGCAAGCCGAAGGCCCTGTCCGGTGGTCAGCGTCAGCGTGTCGCCATGGGTCGCGCCATCGTGCGGAACCCGCAGGTCTTCCTGATGGACGAGCCGCTGTCGAACCTCGACGCCAAGCTGCGGGTGCAGACCCGTACGCAGATCGCCGAGCTCCAGCAGCGTCTCGGTGTCACGACCGTCTACGTGACCCACGACCAGGTCGAGGCCATGACGATGGGCGACCGCGTCGCCGTACTGAAGGACGGCCTGCTCCAGCAGGTCGACACCCCGCTGAACCTGTACGACAACCCGAAGAACCTGTTCGTGGCCGGCTTCATCGGCTCGCCCGCGATGAACCTGCTGACCGCGGACCTGGTCGAGGGTGGCGCCAAGCTCGGCGACTACACCATCCCGGTCTCCCGCGAGATCCTGGCCAAGGCCGGCAACGACAAGACGGTCTCGATCGGCGTCCGCCCGGAGGCCTTCAAGGTCTCCGACAACGGCCTGCCGGTGAAGGTCGCCGTGATCGAGGAGCTCGGCGCTGACGCGTTCCTCTACGGCACCGCCGAGCACGACGGCAACCACCAGCAGATCGTGGCCAAGATCGGCGCCCGGATGAACGTCGAGAAGGGCTCGCTGATCCACCTGGAGGCGCAGACCGACAAGCTGCACCTGTTCTCGGCCTCGACCGAGGAGCGCCTGACGGCCTGACCGTCCCGCACCAGCACGACGCCGGCCCCGAGTGGATTCCACTCGGGGCCGGCGTTTTGCGTACGACGATCAGGTGACGTCGCGCCGGTTGAAGACGAACGCGCCGAGCGCGATCAGCACGACCGCGCCGATCCCCAGGTACCAGGCGCCGTGCTCGAAGCTGAGCGTCTTCTCGATCGACTCGCAGTTGTACGAGCCGTCGTTGCCGGTGGTGCACTTGTCCACCCAGTACTTCGTGCCGTGCAGCACCCAGGCGTCGAAGTTCAGCCGGGCCAGCCAGGGCTGCGCCGACACGAGCACGCTGCCGAAGATGCCTTCGACCAGTACGACGTACCCCATGATCACGCCGATCGCGGCCGCCGTGTGCCGCAGCAGCAGCGCCAGTACGCCGCCGAGCGCGCCGGCCACGGCCGCGAGCACCACGGTCCGGCCCGACGTCTCCAGCAGGTTGCCCCAGACCTTGCCGGTGGTCCCGGTCGTCACTCCCATCTGGGAGACGATCAGGTACGTCCCGGCGAGCAGCAGGGCCAGCGTCACCACCGCGACCGGCACCATGCCGATCGCGACCGCGACGAGTTTGCTGCCGTAGACCCGCATCCGCCGTGGTTCGAAGGTCAGCCAGTTCCCGATCGAGCCGCTGCTGAACTCGGCCCCGACGAAGCTCGCGCCGATCAGGAACGCCGCGAACGCCAGCAGGTACGACGACCCCTGCAGCAGGGTCGGCATCAGCTCGGTGAAGACCGTCTGCGGCTTGCCCCACTCCTCGAGCTTGGGCTCGGTGTAGGTACACATGTCCTCGACCGGCGGCTTCGGCTCCGGCTGGTCGGCGTAGCTGTCGCGGCACTCCTTGTCGTACTTGTCGTGGTTCTTCACCCAGTCCGCGTGCGCCGACTCGAACTGGACCTTCACGTTCTGCTGCTCCGCGGCCGACAGCGGGCGCGAGTTCCACCAGGTGGCGGCCAGCATCAGCACCGTGACGCCGAGCACCGCGACCACGCCGAGCATCACCAGGCGGCGCGCGACCAGCCGCCGCAGCTCGACTCCCGTCAGCCGGATCACAGCTTGCCTCCCGTGGTCGTCTCGTCGGCGGCCAACCCCTCGTCGGCCGTCAGCTCCAGGAACACCGACTCCAGGTCCGCCCGGACCGGCACCAGCTCCGCGACGTACAGCTCGCGCTGGGCCAGCCGGCGGGTGATGTCGGCCGGGTCGTCGGCGCCGTCGACGAACAGGTAGTTGCCCTCGGCCCGAACCGTCAGACCGCCCTCGGTCAGTACGGCGGTCGCCGCCTCCTGGTTGCCGATCGCAAGCTTCACGGTCGACTTGCCGGTGCTGCCGATCACCTCGGCCACCGAGCCCGAGGCGAGCAACCGGCCGTGGCCGATGATCGAGACCGTGTCGGCGACCTGCTCGACCTCGGCCAGGATGTGGCTGCTGACCAGGACCGTGCGGCCCTGCTCGCCGAGCGAGCGCATCGTCTCGCGGATCTCCCGGATGCCGGCCGGGTCGAGCCCGTTGGTCGGCTCGTCGAAGATCAGCAGGTCCGGCTCCTTGAGCAGCGTCGCGGCGATCGCCAGCCGCTGCTTCATGCCGAGCGAGTACGTCTTGAACCGGTCCTTGCCGCGGTCGCCGAGCGAGGTCTCCTCGAGCACCTCACCGACCCGGCTGCGCGGTGCGCCGATCGCGTCGGCGAGCAGCTCCAGGTTCTTGCGGCCGGTGAAGGCCGGGAAGAACTTCGGCGACTCGACGATCGCGCCGACCCGCGACACCACCTCGGGCAAATGCTCGGGCACCGGCCGGCCGAACAGCGCCATCGCGCCGGCGTCGGCCCGGATCAGCCCGAGCAGCATCCGGATCGAGGTGGTCTTGCCCGATCCGTTCGGCCCGAGGAAGCCGTGCACGCCGCCGACCGGAACGTCCAGATCGAGCCCCTGGACCGCGACCACCCGCTTCCCCCGCCGGGTCCGATACGTCTTCCGCAGGCCCCGCGTACTGATCGCCAGGTCCGTCATGCCACCCCTTCTCGTTGCTCACGGCCCGCAGTGGGACGTGTCCGTTGCGCGATGAGACGCCCACCCTGCCACTTTTGTTGGCCGGGGTGGGCGTTGGAACGATCCAGCTCAGCGCCGCGGTGCGGTGTCGGCCAGATCCGTGGTCACCGAGGTCCAGCTGACGACGTGTCCCTTCTCCTGACCGTGGGTGTCGACCGAGCGGGCGCCGATGTACGCGCCGGTGCGGGGGTCGACGATGATCTCCTCGCGGAACTCGCCGTCGTCGCTGCCGTACGCGATGCCGGTCCGGCCGTCCAGGTTGGCCGTCCGGTCGGAGATCTCGAGGTCGTCGAGGTGTCCCAGCGCCTGGTAGAGCCGAGCGCGTACGTCGGCCGGCAGCAGCCCGGTCTGCAGCGCGTCGCGGGCGTAGACGAGCAGTTCGGTCTCGCCGCGGCCGTTGCGCGGGGCATCCTTCTTCAGCTTCCGGTAGAGCGCTTCGGGATCCTTGGGGAGCGCCGCGATCCACTGCGGGGTCGGGTCGGCCCAGCTCCCCGCCCGGTCGCACGCGGAGGTGCCGGTGAAGTTGCCGCAGTCCGCCCGCGCGAGCTCGCTCGACGGGCCGACGTCGACGTTGTGCTTGCGCGCCTCCTCGTCGGAACCGGTGACCCACCGGTGGCGCCCGGTGTAGCCGCTGCGCTCGACCCACTCACCCGCGCGGTCGGCCGGCATCCAGGTCTCCGTGAAGTGCTCCTGCAGGACCCGGAACTCGAAGCCGTCGCCGCTGAACAGCGTCTCGGTCCACAGCCGGACGGTCCGGTGCTGGTACTTGCCCGGCGGGATCACCGGATCCGCCACGGTGATGTGCGCGGCAGCAGCGTCGAGCTCGGCCTTGGCCTGCGCGGATCCGCCCTGGGTGGACGAGGTGACCAGGAACCCGCCGGCGACCAGCACGGCAACACTCGCGGCCGCCGCAAGCGCGTACCTCCAGCGCCGCCGCGAAGGACGATCCGTACTGGTCTGTGGAGTGGTCACACCTGCGGTGGCCATCAGCCGGGCGCGGGTTTCGGCGAGGCGTTCGCGGTTCGGGTCCTCCGAGGTGTGCAGCGCGTCGAGGGCTCGGTCGAGGTCGTCGTCGGACCACAGGTCGATCAGCTTGTCGTCAGTCATGGGAGACCGCCTCCTCAGGCGTCGTCAGGGTTCGCAGCCGGCGGCGGATCCGGTGCAGGCGGGATCGGACGGTGCCGACCGGGATGCCGAGGGCGTCGGCCACCTCGACCGTGCTGAGCTGTCCCCACGAGGTCAGGAACAGCACGTCCCGGTCTCCGTCGGACAGGTCGGCGATCGCCGGCGCGATCCGTTGCGCCATCGTCGAGGCGTCGACGCGGTCCGCGACGCGGCCGTCGTGGCCGTGCTGGTGGCCGTCCTCGCGGAGGCCTGCCCGGGCAGTCGCCCGCAGGGCGCGGATCTCCTGCCGGACGTGCCGGCGGGCCAGGTTCGTGGCGATGCCGTACAGCCAGGCGCGGACCGCGGCCGCGGCCGGGTCGTAGCTGTGCCGCTGCTTGAACGCCGCCAGGAAGGTCTCGCTGACCAGGTCGTGCGCGGTCTCGGCGCCGACCCGGCGGGCCAGGTAGCGGTGCAGCGGTACGGCGTACTCGTCGAACAGCCGCCCGAACTCGGGGCCCGGGTCAGGTCCTCCGAGGACGGGTCTGTCCCTGATCTCAGCCTCCGGGCTGTCGCGATCCGTCATGGTCATGCAACTGATTGCCCGGAAGGCCGGACGACGTTCACAACGGTACGGCGGCCGCGGGCCCTGACGTGAGCCGAATTACCCCCATGGGGTATGTTCCAGGGGTTGCGTCTGATACCCCAAGGGGGTAACTTACGAGGCGTTGAGATACCCCCCTGGGGTAGCAGTGAGGGAAAGAGGGCCACGATGACCGACCAGCCGACCGAGACTCCCGCCGAGCACGTGCACGGGTACACCAGCGAGAAGTCCAGCCATCTCAAGCGGCTGCGGCGGATCGAGGGACAGGTGCGCGGGCTGCAGCGGATGGTCGAGGAGGACAAGTACTGCATCGACATCCTGACCCAGGTCTCGGCGGCGACGAAGGCGCTCCAGTCGTTCTCGCTGGAGTTGCTCGACGAGCACCTCTCGCACTGCGTGGTCGAGGCCGCCCAGCGCGGCGGCGCGGAGGCGGAGGAGAAGGTCCGCGAGGCCTCCGACGCGATCGCCCGCCTCGTTCGCAGCTGAAACACCCAGCTCGTAGCTGAAACACACCCAGAAAACTCTGAAGGAGTACCGACTATGACCACCACCACGTACGCCGTCTCCGGGATGACCTGTGGGCACTGCACCTCCGCGGTGACCGAGGAGCTCAGCAAGCTGCCGGGCGTGCAGAACGTCACGATCGACCTGAACGCGGGTGGCACGTCCGCCGTTCAGGTGACGAGCGAGTCCGCGCTCGACGAGAGCGCCGTCCGCGAGGCCGTCGACGAGGCGGGCTACGAGCTGACCGGCGCGACGGCATGAGCCGGGCTGTCGCGCTCCGGCTCGGCGCGTTCGCCGGCGTGCTCGTGCTGGCCTTCGCCGGCGCCTTCGCGATCGGCTCCGCGGTCGACCCGATCGCGGCAGCCGACACCGCCCAGGAGAACGCCCCGGCCGGCGACGGCATGGGCGGGATGGACGGTATGACCGACCCGGCGGCGGAGCCGGCCGCCGGTCACGGTGAGGGACACGGCGACGCGAGCGCTCAGCCGCCCGGGCTCGCGGTGTCCCAGGCCGGTTACACACTGGTCCCGTCGACCACGTTCTTCCAGCCCGACCAGAAGACCCCGTTGCGCTTCACGATTACGGGTCCCGACGGCAAGCCGGTCACGAAGTACACGAAGACGCACGAGAAGGACCTGCACCTGATCGCCGTACGGCGAGATCTGTCCGGCTTCCACCACGTGCACCCGACGATGGATGCCGCAGGCAACTGGTCGATCCCGTTCACCTTCACCGCGGGCGGAACCTGGCGCCTGTACGCCGACTTCCAGCCGGCCGGGCACGACCAGACCCTCACCCTCGGCACCGACGTGAACGTGTCCGGTCTCTACATTCCGGTCCCGCTGAGCAAGCCGTCGAGCGTGTTCAGCATTCACGGGTACGAGGTGACGCTGGCCGGGAAACCCCAGGCAGGCAAGGAGTCCGAGCTGACCTTCGCCGTCAGCAAGAACGGCAAACCGGTCACCGACCTGCAACCGTACCTCGGCGCCTTCGGTCACCTGGTCTCGCTGCGCAGCGGCGACCTCGCCTACCTGCACAACCACCCGTCGGAGCACGCCGAGCCGGGCATGAAGGGCGGGCCGCGGATCACCTTCGGCACCACCTTCCCGACCGCCGGCACGTACTCGCTGTTCCTGGACTTCCAGCACGCCGGCGCGGTCCACACCGCCGAGTTCACCGTGACGGTGGACGCCGACGGCACCACGATCGTGCCGCCGACCACGCTGCCGAGCAGCAGCACGACCCCTGGCCACGACACCACTCCGCACGGCCACTGAGAGGAGGCATCTCATGACAACCCCAGAAACCGGGCAGTCCGTCGAACTCATCATCGGTGGCATGACGTGCGCCTCCTGCGCCGCCCGGGTCGAGAAGAAGCTGAACCGGATGGACGGCGTCACCGCCACGGTGAACTACTCCACCGAGAAGGCCAAGGTGACGTACGCCGACGGCGTCAGCACCGACGACCTGGTCGCCACCGTCGAGGCCACCGGCTACACGGCCGCCCTGCCCGCACCCGCAACCAACGAGGCTGCCGCAGAAGAGACCGACGAGCTGAAGCCGCTCCGGGAGCGGCTCTACGCGAGCATCGCGCTCGCCGTACCGGTGATCGCCCTGGGCATGATTCCGGCGCTGCAGTTCGACTTCTGGCAGTGGGCGTCGCTGACGCTCGCGGCCCCGGTGGTGACGTGGGCGGCCTGGCCGTTCCACAAGGCCGCCTGGACGAACCTGAAGCACGGCGCCGCGACGATGGACACGCTGATCTCGCTGGGCGTGCTCAGCTCGTTCCTGTGGTCGCTGTACGCGCTGTTCCTCGGCGGGGCCGGCGAGCCGGGGATGAAGATGCCGTTCACGTTGATCCCGTCGCGCGGCGGCGGCGCCGAGGAGATCTACCTCGAGGTCGCGGCCGGTGTGACGACGTTCATCCTGGCCGGCCGGTACTTCGAGGCGCGCGCCAAGCGCCGTTCGGGCGCCGCGCTGAAGGCGCTGATGGAGCTCGGCGCGAAGGACGTCGCCGTGCTGCGAGGCGGTGCCGAGCAGCGGATCCCGGCCGACCAGTTGGCCGTCGGCGACGAGTTCGTCGTCCGGCCGGGTGAGAAGGTCGCGACCGACGGCGTGATCGTCACCGGGAGCAGCGCGGTCGACGCGTCGATGCTGACCGGCGAGTCCGTACCGGTCGAGGTCGGCGAGGGCGACGCGGTCGTCGGCGCCACCGTGAACGCCGGCGGGCGGCTCGTCGTACGGGCGACTCGGGTCGGTTCGGACACCCAGCTCGCGCAGATGGCGCGGCTGGTCGAGGACGCGCAGAACGGCAAGGCGGCCGTGCAGCGGCTGGCCGACCGGATCTCGGGGATCTTCGTGCCGATCGTGATCGGGCTGGCGCTGCTGACGCTCGGGTTCTGGCTCGGGAACGGGTCGGCGGTCGAGGTGGCGTTCACCGCGGCGGTCGCCGTGCTGATCATCGCCTGCCCGTGTGCGCTCGGGCTGGCCACGCCGACCGCGTTGATGGTCGGGACCGGCCGGGGCGCGCAGCTCGGGATTCTGATCAAGGGCCCGGAGGTGCTGGAGTCGACGCAGCGCATCGACACCGTCGTACTGGACAAGACCGGGACGGTCACGACCGGGCGGATGGATCTCGTCGACGTCCTGCTGGCCGAGGGCGAGCAGCGGGCCGACGTACTGCGGCTGGCGGGGGCGCTCGAGCACTCGAGCGAGCACCCGATCGCGCAGGCCGTGGCCCGGGGCGCCTTCGACGAGCTGGGCAAGCTGCCGTCGGTCGAGGACTTCGGGAGCGTCGAAGGCCTTGGTGTGCAAGGGATCGTGGACGGTCACGCCGTACTGGTGGGCCGGACGCGGTTGCTGGAGGAGTGGAGCCAGTACCTGCCGGCGGATCTCGCGCACGCCAAGGAGCACGCCGAGGCCGAGGGCAGTACGGCGGTCGCGGTCGGTTGGGACGGCAAGGCGCGCGCCGTACTGGTGGTCGCGGACACGGTGAAGCCGAGCTCGGCGGAGGCGATCAAGCAGCTGCGGGCGCTCGGACTGAAGCCGGTGCTGCTGACCGGCGACAACGAAGCGGTCGCCCGCAAGGTCGCCGCCGAGGTCGGGATCGACGAGGTGATCGCCGAGGTGCTGCCCGCCGACAAGGTCGACGCGGTCAAGCGGCTGCAGAGCGAGGGCCGGGTCGTCGCGATGGTCGGCGACGGGGTGAACGACGCGGCGGCGCTGGCGCAGGCCGACCTCGGGCTGAGCATGGGCACGGGGACGGACGTCGCGATCGAGGCGAGCGACCTGACGCTGGTCCGGGGCGACCTGCGCTCGGCGGCGGACGCGATCCGGCTCGCGCGGCGGACGCTGGGCACGATCAAGGGCAACCTGTTCTGGGCCTTCGCCTACAACGTCGCGGCGATCCCGCTGGCTGCGGCCGGCCTGCTGAACCCGATGCTCGCCGGCGCGGCGATGGCGTTCAGCTCGGTCTTCGTCGTCACCAACAGCCTGCGGCTGCGACGCTTCACCACGGAGAACTGACATGGACCACGAGCATCACCAACCGAGCGGCAAAGAGCTCACGAAACAAGCGATCTCGGCCACGCTGCACTGCCTCACCGGCTGTGCGATCGGCGAGATCCTCGGCATGGTGATCGGTACGGCGCTCGGCTGGCACAACCTGGCGACCGTCGTACTCTCGATCGCCCTGGCCTTCGTCTTCGGCTACTCGCTGACGATCCGGCCGGTGCTGAGCGCGGGCGTCGCCTTCAAGCAGGCGCTGAAGATCGCGCTGGCCGCCGACACCCTGAGCATCCTCACGATGGAGATCGTCGACAACGGCATCATCCTCGCCGTACCGGGTGCGATGGACGCCGGCCTGGCGTCGTTCCTCTTCTGGGCCAGCCTGGCCGCGGCCCTGGCGATCGCCTTCGTGCTCACGGTTCCGGTGAATCGCTGGCTGATCGGCCGCGGTCGCGGCCACGCGGTGATGCACGCGTACCACTGAGAAACACAGTCGCGCCCGCGGAGGTCTGTGGCCCTCCGCGGGCGCGGCTGTCAGCGGATCCAGGCCGTCGTGTCGGACGGGAGACGGCCTTCGTCCAGGGGAGAGCTGGTCAGGAGGACCTCGCCGGCGGGGAGGTCGATCGGGTCGGCGGTCAGGTTGACGACGCAGGTCAGGCCCGAGTCGCGGCTGAAGGTGAGGACACCGGGAGCCGAGTCGAGCCAGGTGAGGACGCCGTCGCCCAGTTCCGTACGGCGGATCTTCAGGCCGTCGCGGTACAGGGCGAGCATCGAGTTCTGGTCGGCCTGCTGGGACTCGACAGTGAGGTTCTTCCAGTCGGCCGGCTGCGGCAACCACGGCGTACCGGCGCCGAACCCGAACGGGGGTTCCTTGCCGGACCACGGGATCGGGACGCGGCAGCCGTCGCGACCGCGGTCGGTGCCGTTGGAACGGGCGAAGATCGGGTCCTGCAGCAGGGCGTCGGGGAGGTCCTCGACCTCGGGGAGGCCGAGTTCCTCGCCCTGGTAGACGTACAGGCCGCCGGGCAACGCCATCGCCAGGAGGGCGGCGGCGCGGGCCCGGCGTTCGCCGAGGACGAGGTCGGTCGGCATGCCGTGCTTGCGGTCCTGGTGCGAGAACGACGTGTCCGGGCGGCCGTACTTCGTGACCGGGCGGGTGACGTCGTGGTTCGACAGCACCCAGGTCGGCGGCGCGCCGATCGGGACGTGCGTGGTCAGGGTCAGGTCGATCGAGGCCCGCAGCTCGTCGGCGTCCCACGGGCGGGACAGGAAGTCGAAGTTGAACGCGGTCTGCATCTCGTCCTGGCGCAGGTAGAGCGCGAACCGTTCCTGGTCCGGCATCCACATCTCGCCGACCAGGAAGCGACCCTCGTACGCGTCCGTGATCGCGCGCCACCCGCGGTACACCTCGTGCACCTCGTCGTGGTCGGTGTAGGACTCCTCGACGCTGTCCAGGTCCTTGAACAGTACGGCGGCACTGTCGATCCGGATGCCGTCGACGCCGCGGTCCAGCCAGAACCGGAGGATGTCGTGGAACTCCTCGACCACCTCGGGGTTGCGCCAGTTGAAGTCCGGCTGCTCGGGGGCGAACAGGTGCAGGTACCACTCCCCGTCCGGCACCTGCGTCCACGCCGGGCCGGCGAAGATCGACTGCCAGTCGTTCGGTGGCAGACCGCCGTCGCGGCCGGCGCGGAACAGGAACCGCTCACGCTCTGGAGACCCGGGACCGGCCGCCAGTGCCTGGACGAACCAGTCCTGCTGGTCCGAGCCGTGGTTCGGCACGATGTCGATGATGGTTCTGATGCCGAGCGCGTGCGCTTCCTCGATGTACGCCTCGGCCTCGGCCAGGGTGCCGAAGCTGGGCTCGATCGCGCGGTAGTCGGCGACGTCGTACCCGCCGTCGGCCATCGGGGACGGGTACCACGGGTTCAGCCAGATCGCGTCGACGCCGAGGTCGGCCAGGTAGGGCAGCTTCGCGCGCAGGCCGGCCAGGTCGCCGATCCCGTCACCGTTGCCGTCGGCAAAGCTCCGCAGGTACACCTGGTAGATCGCGGCCCCGCGCCACCATGTTTCCGACATGCTTCTCCTTAGGGGTTGGTTGGGGGATCAGCCCTTGAGGCTGCCGGCGGTGAGACCCGCCATGATGCTGCGCTGGAACACGAAGAAGACGAGGATCGTCGGCAGCGACGCGATCACCAGCGCCGCGATCAGCACGTTCTGCGGCATCTGCGCGGACAGCGACGCGATGCCGACGCTGATCGACATCTTGTCGGTCTCCGGCAGCACCAGCAGCGGCCAGACGAAGTCCTTCCAGACCGTGACGACCGACAGGATCGACACCACGCCGAGGATCGGCCGGGACACCGGCAGCACGATCGACCACAGGATCCGGACCGGCGACGCGCCGTCGATCTCGGCCGCCTCCAGCAGCTCGCGCGGGATCGAGTCGAAGAACCGCTTGAGCAGGAAGATGAAGAACCCGTTCGCCGCCGCGGGCAACCAGATCGCCCATGGGGTGTTGAGCAGGTTGAAGTGGAACAGTGGCACGTCCTTGGCGACCAGGTACGTCGGCAGCAGCAGCACCATCGGCGGGATCATCAGCGTTGCCAGCATCAGGCCGAGGATCAGCTTGCCGAAGAACGGCCGCAGCTTGGACAGCGCGTACGCCGCGGTGACGTCGACGAGCAGCGTGAACAGCCACGCGCCCCCGGCGTACAGGGCGGTGTTGCGCAGGAAAACGCCGAGCTGGAGCTGGTCCCAGGCCTCCTTGTAGACGCCGAAGTCGTACTCCTTCGGGAAGAAGCTCGGCGGGATCTGCGCCAGTTCGTCCGGCGACTTCAGCGCGCCGGTCACCATCCAGTACAGCGGGAAGACGAACGCGATCGTGAAGCCGACCACCACGACGACCAGGACGGTCCAGTAGATCAATTTGCCGTGCCAGGTCCGCAGCGACAGCGGCGAGACCAGCGTGCGGGTCTCGTACGCCGTGCCCTTGCGCTTCTTCTTCCTGACCTCGGGGACCGGCGTCGGATCTGTTGCCGGGAGCACCGGTTGGGGTTGCAGTGTGGTTGTCATCGGCCACCTTCGTTGTCGCGCGAGACGCGCAGGTAGAACGTGGAGAAGACGAGCAGCACGACCATCAGCATCAGGCCGAGCGCACCACCGCCACCGAAGTCGCCGAAGTTGAAGGCGTACTGGTACATCAGGTAGGCCACCGTGACGGTCGCGTTCTCCGGGCCACCGCCGGTCAGCAGGTACGGCTCGATGAAGACCTGCATGGTCGCGACGATCTGGAGCAGCAGCATCACCAGCAGGATCAGCTTGGTCTGCGGCACGGTGACGTGCCAGACCCGGCGGAACAGGCCGGCGCCGTCCAGCTCGGCGGACTCGTACAGGTCGCCGGGGATGGACTGCAGCGCGGCCAGGTAGATCAGCGTGCCGGTGCCGAGGTTCATCCAGGTCGAGACGATCACCAGCGAGATCAGCGCCGTACTGGTCGAGTCCAGCCAGGCCAGCGGCGGGATGTGGAAGACGTCGAGGACCTGGTTGAACAGGCCCGCGCCCGGGTCGTAGAACCACTTGAACAGCAGCACCCCGACCGCCGGGGGAAGCATCACCGGCAGGTAGACCACGAACCGCAGGTACGCCTTGGCGTGCCGCAGTTCGTTCAGTACGACGGCCAGCACGAACGGGATGACGTACCCGACCACCAGGGCCAGGCCGCTGAAGGCCGCGGTGTTCAGCCAGGCGGACCGGAACGCCGGGTCGGCGAACACGGTCCGGAAGTTCTCCAGGCCGACCCACTGCGGCGGGTCGACGAAGTTGGTCTGCTGAAAGCTCAGCACGATCTCCCGGATCATCGGGTACCAGGAGAAGAAGGCGAAACAGATCAGCGCCCCGCACAGGAACCCGTACGCCGTGAGGTTCCGGCCGACCGCGCGGCGCGCCGCTCCCTGGTTCGGGGAGCGGCGCACCAGCGGTTTGGCGGTGACAGTGGCCATCAGGTGTTCTTGGCGAGGATCTTGTTCGCCTTGCCCTCGGCGTCCGAGAGCAGCTTGTCGATGTCGGCGTCCTTGCGGGTCAGCACCGCGGACATGGCCACGTCGAGCACGGCGTACAGCTCCTGCGCCTTCGGCGGCTCGAGCTTGTTGGTGATGCTCGCCTGCACCGACACGTACGGCGTGAAGTGGTCGACCGGCACGGTGGCGAACTGCTTGCGCAGGGCGACGATCTCCTTGCCCGGGGCGGTGTCGCCGTACAGGTCCGGGATCGGCAGGCCGACCGGGCGGCCCTGGGCCTTGGCGCGCTCGTAGTTGAACTGGCCCTTACCAGGAGTGAGTTCGTGGAACTCGAGCCAGGCCAAGCCGGCCTTGATCTTCTCCGGCGACGCCTTCGGGTTGAACATGTAGCCGTCGCCGCCGGACAGCGACGCCTTGCCCTCGGACTCCGGGACGGCGGTCACGCCGTAGTCCTCGAACTTGCCCTGGAAGTCGTTGTTCACCGACTGCACGACGTCGGGCGCGCCGATCATCATGCCGAGCTTGCCCGAGCCCATCATGCGCATCAGGTCCTCCCACTGCAGCAGCTGCTTGCTGCCCATGGAGTTGTCGTTCCAGCGCATCTGCTTGAGGTTCTCCAGCACGGCCTTGCCCTCGGCGCTGTTGAACGCCGCGGACTTGCCGTCCTCGCTGACCATCGAGCCGCCGCGGGCGTACAGCGACGCCGCGAAGTGCCAGCCGCCGGTGTTGCCGGCGGAGTACTCGCCGAAGCCGGTGTAGCCGGCGCCGAGCCCGGCGATCTTCTTGGCCGCCTCCTGCACCTCGGCCCAGGTCTTCGGCGGGGCGTCGGGGTTCAGCCCGGCCTGGGTGAAGAGCTTGCGGTTGTAGACCAGGCCCATGTTGTAGTTGTTGCGCGGGACGCCGTACGTCTTGTCGCCGTCGTTGAAGACGCCCTTGACG
Source organism: Kribbella sp. cmx-5-2 (assembly GCA_049998015.1). Classification (GTDB taxonomy): domain Bacteria; phylum Actinomycetota; class Actinomycetes; order Propionibacteriales; family Kribbellaceae; genus Kribbella. The sequence continues at coordinate 803,717 of JAEBEC010000002.1, read as the reverse complement.
TCAGGGCGGACGTCGTTGAGCGCCTTGACGCTGCCGACGTACTCGCTGATGTCGGCGGCCTGCTTGGCCTTGATGATCTTCTGGACGTCGGTGTAGTAGACGTAGAAGACGTCCTCCTGGGTGCCGCCGGCCAGCTTCGCCTGGAAGGTGTCGGGGTTGATGCAGGGGAAGGCGTCCTTGCTCTGGATCGTGATGTTCGGGTGCGCGGCCTGGAACGCCGCGACGTCCTCGTCCCAGCCGGCCCGTTCCTTCGGGTTGCTCTTCGGCGGCTGGCAGCCGACGGTGATCGTCACCTTCTGGTCGGCGCCGCCCGAACCCTGCGCGGCTGGTTCGTCGTCCCCCGATCCGCAGGACGCGGCCGTCAGCCCCAGTCCCGCGACGAGCAACAGGCCGAGTGCCCTGCGGTGGCTCGTTGTCCTCATCGATCTGCCCTTCCCTCGATACTGCCGATGTGGTCCGTACCGTAGGCAAGCTGACCGGATGTGCGCAATACTTCGATCGAATGTTGCAAGAAAGAAACTACTGAGGACAAAAAAGAGGTGGAGCGGGCCGAAGCCCACTCCACCTCTCGATCTGCTGACGTCAGACAGGTATCGGTGCCGATTTCAGCCGGGCGGTCGACGCGCGAACCACGAGCTCGGGCTCGAACAGCAGCTCGTCGGCCGGTACGGCGGCGCGCTCGATCAGCGCGACCAGCATGTCGACGGCGGCCCGGCCCATCGCGTCGATCGGCTGCCGGACCGTGGTCAGCGGCGGGTCGGTGCAGTTCATCATCGCGGAGTCGTCGTACCCGATCACCGAGACGTCGTCGGGCACCTGCAGGCCGGCCCGGCGGACCGCGCGGATTGCGCCGAGCGCGAGGATGTCGCTGGCGCAGACGATGCCGGTGACACCCTGCTTGACCAGCCGGGTCGCGGCCGCATGGCCGCCCTCGAGCGAGAACATCGTGTGCTCGACCAGCGCCGGATCCGCCTCGGGCGAGCCCATGAACGCCTCCAGCTTGCGCCGTGAGGGGATGTGGTCGCGCGGGCCCAGCACCAGGCCGATCTTCTGGTGACCGAGCGCGCGCAGGTGCCCGATCGCCATCTCGGCGGCGACGAAGTCGTCGGACGAGACCTGCGGGAAGCCCAGGTGGTCGACGGCCGCGTTGACCAGGACGGTCGGCAGCTTGCGCTCCTGGATCAGCTCGTAGTGCGCGTGCGGCGCGTCGGCCTGGGCGTAGAAACCGCCGGCGAAGACGACGCCCGAGACCTGCTGCTGGAGCAGCAGATCGACGTAGTCCGCCTCGGACACGCCGCCGACCGTCCGGGTGCAGAGCAAGGAGGTGAAACCTTGCTGCGCCAGCGCACCGCCGACCACCTCGGCGAAGGCCGGGAAGATCGGGTTCTGCAACTCCGGCAGCACCAGGCCGACAAGTCTTGCGCGGTCGCCGCGCAGCTGGGTCGGCCGCTCGTACCCGAGCACGTCGAGCGCGGTGAGCACCGCTTCCCGGGTCGCCTCGGAGACGCCGGGCTTGCCGTTCAGCACCCGGCTCACGGTCGCCTCACTGACGCCGACCTTCTTCGCCACCTCAGCAAGTCGTCGAGTCATGACGCAAACTCTACGCCACATTCCGCAAGTACTTGCGTTCACTTGCGTTCGGGTTGTGGCAGATCTTCGTCTCGGGGTCGCGGCCGTCACCGGCTTCCGCCGCAGGAAACTGACACACTGGGGGACGTGCCTCGTTTCGTCGCCACCCGCCCGGACACCGGTCTGCTCTCACTGCCCTGGGACGTCCCGCTGGAGGACTGGCCCGAGGACCAACTGGTCGCGCTCCCCCGCGGTATCTCCCGGCACGTGGTCCGCTTCGTCCGCGTGAACGGCAGCGTCTACGCGATCAAGGAGGTGATGGAGCACCTCGCCATGCACGAGTACCGCCTGCTGCGGGACCTCGAACGGCTGGACTCCCCCTCGGTCGAACCCGTCGGCGTGATCACCGACCGGCTGGACAAGAACGGCGAACCGCTGGACTCGATCCTGGTCACCCGGCACCTGCAGTTCTCCCTGCCGTACCGGGCCCTGTTCTCCAGCACGCTCCGGCCGGACACCGTGAACCGGCTGATCGACGCCCTGGTCGCGCTGATCGTCCGGCTGCACCTGCTGGGCTTCTTCTGGGGCGACTGCTCGCTGTCGAACACGCTGTTCCGCCGCGACGCGGGCGCCTTCGCGGCGTACCTGGTCGACGCCGAGACCGGCGAGCTGCACCAGGAGATCTCCGACGGGCAGCGCGCGCACGACCTCTACACCGCCGAGATCAACCTGTTCGGCGAGTTCCTCGACCTGCAGGAGGGCGGTCTGCTCGACGCCGACATCGACCCGCAGGAGACGGTCCAGTCGATCAACGACCGGTACGACGCGCTGTGGGCCGAGCTGACCGCGCCGGAGGAGTTCGCGACCGACGAGATGCACCGGCTGGACTCCCGGATCCGGCGGCTGAACGAGCTCGGCTTCGACGTCGCCGAGATCGACATCATCACCGACTGGGACGGCAGCCAGGTCCGGATCCAGCCGAAGGTCGTCGACGCCGGCCACCACTCGCGGCGGCTGCTGCGGCTGACCGGTCTGGACGTCGAGGAGAACCAGGCCCGCCGGCTGCTCAACGACCTCGACTCGTACGCCGCCTCGACCGACCAGCAGAACGAGGACGAGGAGATCGTCGCCCACGAGTGGCTGACCGACGTCTTCGAGCCTGTCGTCCGCTCGGTCCCGCGCGACCTGAACCGCAAGCTGGAGCCCGCCGAGGTCTTCCACGAGGTACTCGAGCACCGCTGGTTCCTGTCCGAGCAGGCCGGCCACGAGGTCGACACGATGGAGGCCGCCCGCTCGTACGTCGCGAACGTCCTGGCCGCCAAGCCGGACGAGAAGCTGGCGCTGCCCACGGCGCCGCCTGATTCGGAGTAGGCGGGGAACTGCCAGACACCCCCTCAATGCAACGTCTGGCCCTTCCGCGGCGTGGTTAGGACGTGGGAGGGGACCAGATGACAGACGATCCACCGGACTTCGACGCCTGGGTGTCGCACCGGGGTGCCGGGTTGCTGCGCTTCGCGTACCTGATCACCCGGGATCGCGGGCGGGCCGAGGAGGCCGTGCAGGACGCGCTGATCGCGGCGTACCCGCGCTGGTCGAAGATCGGCGCTGATCCCGACGCCTACGTCCGGCGGTGCATCGTCAACGCGGACATCTCGCGCTGGCGGCGCTTCTTCCGGCGCGAGACGCCGGTCGACGATCCGGGCGCGCTGGCGCCTGCTGACGGCGGCCCCGACCACGCGGCGTCGTACGCCGATGCCGACGCGGTCTGGCGGCTCTGCGCCTCCCTGCCGACCAGGCAGCGCGCGGCCGTCGTACTGCGCTACTACGAAGGCCTTCCGGACGCCGACATCGCCGAGATCCTCGGCTGTACGGCGGCCACGGTCCGCTCCCAGATCCATCGCGCGCTGTCGTCGTTGCGCGCAACCCTGAAGGAGGTCGAGCAGCTGTGAACGCCTCGACTGAACCGTGCGATCTGATCACCCGCGCGCTGATCGCGTACGCGGACTCGGCTCCGAGCGGCGACACGCTGCTCGCCGACGTCCGCCACCGGCTGCGCCGGCGCCACCGCGTCCGCGCGGCCGGGACCGGCGTACTGGCTTGTACGGCGGTTGCCGCTTCGGTGACCGGTGTGGGCGTCTTCCGCGACGGTCCGGTTCCTGCGGCTGCGCCTTCCTCCGCTCCCACGTCCGTTCCTCCTGACGGAGCGGTGTTCAGATCGGCCGACGACGGCTGGCACTGGGAGTCCTACGACACCGTGCAGGTACAGGTCCCGGACAGCTGGACGGACACCTTCTACAGCCACCTGTGGACCTGTGAGACTCCGCCGAAGTTCAAGCCGATGCTTTCCCGGTCGCCGGTGGTCGGACGGCCGTACCGGGGCGCGGTCACCCTGCAGGACTGCGGGCCGGTTTCGCCCCTGGCCGAGCGAGTCCCGCACCTCTGGTTCGGTGGGGTCGACCGGTCGCCCGGCGTGTACCGGTACGACCACGGCTGGCTCGAGGAGGTCCGGGTCGTCGACGGAGTACAGCTGAGTGCCTTCGGCAACGATCCGGCGCTGCTGAAGCGGATCCTGGACTCGGCGGTGCCGATCGACGGCACGGACGCCTACGGGTGCTCGACGTCGCCACCTCCGGTGGTGGGTGACCAGCGGCGGCCGACCGGGCCCGGGCTGGACGGGATCGGCGAGGTCGAGTCGGTGCGGATCTGCGGCTACGGGATCGACGGGCCTTCCCAGGATGCCGAGCTGATCGCTGGTGCGGCGATCACCGGTCAGGCTGCCCGGCAACTCGTCGGCGCTCTTCGAACCGCGCCGGTCGGGAACGGGCCGAGCGACTCGTACAGCTGTGGGACGTCGTTCCGTGACGACTTGCTGGTCACCGTGCGCGGCAGCACCGGCGAGCAGGAGGTGTCAGTTCGCTACAGCTCCTGCGTCTACAACGGCATCGACGACGGCGTCACCACTCGGCAGCTGACCCGGGAGGCGCTGCTGCCCCTGGTCAGAACCCTCTACTCGCCGCACCTGCGCCCGATGATCCTGGAGAGGCTGCCCCGATGAACGATCCGGCCGAGACCCTGGTCACCGAGAGCCTCGAGTCGCACGCCGCCTCGGCGCCGTCCGACGCGACGCTGCTCGGCACGGTCCACCGGCGGCTGCGGCGCCGGCGGCGGGCGCGGACGGCGGGCGCCGCCGTACTGGCTTGTGCCGCGGTTGTTGTGGCCGGCGTTGGCATCCACACGCTGACGCAGCCCGACACTGCCCCGCCGGTGGCTCAGCCGCCGACAGGCTGGCACTGGGAGTCGTACGCGAACGTCGAGGTCCAGGTCCCGGATCAGTGGACGGAGATCAGCGCGGGCCGGTTGGCGACGTGCCCGGCCGAGAAGCCGCGGCTGACCGGCTGGGTCGGGCGACCGAGCATGCTGCCGACGCTCGCGATGGGCTGCGGAGACAGCGTCGACGGTGGCGACGTCGGAACACCCGCGAACCGGGTGCCGTACGTGTTGTTCGACTTCAACGCCGCGCCGGGTGTGAGGCGGTACGACGCCGGTTGGACGAAGGAGGTGCGGGCGGTCGGAGCGCTGAAGGTCGAGGTCTTCGGCACCGACGCCGCCGTCCGCTCGCGGGTGCTCGAGTCGGCGCGGGTGATCGACGGCGTCGACAGCAACGGTTGCGCGCCGACCCATCCAGCTGCGACCGGCGCGGCCGGGCGTCCAGCGGGTGCGGGGCTTGCCTCGATCGGTACTGCCGAGTCGATCCGCATCTGCGCCTACACGACCAGGGTCCTGCCCCGGATTCCACCGCTTCAGGCCAGCGCCTCACTCAGCGGCACGGAGGCCGGCACGGTCGGCGCCGCGCTCCGTGATGCGCCGCTGCCCGAGGTGAGGCCGGCCAGCGGGGAGCCGAACGGCAAGACACCGCTGAGTTCCACCCACAGCAGCGGATGCCAGACCACGGACCGCGAGCTTCTCGTCCTGACGCTCGACGGTGATCGCGGCGACCAGGAGGTCGTCGTACGGCTGGCTCCGTGCGGTCCGTTCTACACCGACGACGGGCACGAGATCCGGACCCTGACCAAGGACTCGATCCGCCCGCTGATCGACGCCGTCGGCCGGCCTGAAGAACTCGGTCCCTTGCTGGAAAGCATCCTGAAATGAGGCCCGTCATGCGCAGGTTCGTGGTGATCGCACTCGCGGCCGTCGCGGTCGCGGCGTTGGGGGTCGGCGGGAACGTCGTGCTCGGCCAGGAGGAGAAGGCCGTCGGGGTCAAGGCCGATCCGTTGCCGTTGCAGCCGGGGTGGCGGTGGGAGGCGTACCGGAACGTGCAGCTGCAGGTCCCCGGCGACTGGGCGCAGGAGCGGTACGCCGGCGAGAAGTTCTGCGGTGCGGACTGGACCGAGCAGAAAGCCGTCGTACGGCGTCCCGGGGAGTTCGTCTCCGTCGGGCAGCCGGAGTGTCCGGCGGAACCTCGGGTGACGCGGCACGTGGCGCCGTCGGTGATGTTCGCGGGCGACCGGCCCGAGACCGTTCGCTTCGCTGACGGGTGGACCAAGGAAACGCGGCGCATCGGCGGGCAGCTGATCACGGTGACCGCGTCCGACGACGCGTTGCGGGCCAGGATCTTCGGCACCGCCGGGGTCGTCACGTCCGTCGACGGCTACGGGTGCGATCCGGCGTCGCCGCTGGCACGGGACGAGGTCCTGCGGCCGCCTGCTCAAGGCGGACTCACTTCGGTCGGTGACGTGAAGTCGGTCAGTGTGTGCCGGTACGCCGGCGGAGCGCCGATCCACCAATCGGACGGTACGCCGTACCCGGTGAAGGCGCTGGACCTGGAGGCCAGTTCGCAGCTGACCGGTGCTGTGGCTGAGCGTTTCGTGCGGGACCTGATCGCGGCGCCGGCCGGGACCGGGCCGACGGTGACCAGCTGGCGGATCTGCGGCGCCGACCCCGGTCGCGAGGTCGTCGTCCTGCGGGTCGACGGGAGCGTGCACGACCAGGACGTTCTCTATCGGTACGACGGGTGCAAGCACAACGCGACCGACGACGGGACGACGTTGCGCCAGGCAACGTCCGCGACGGCCAAGGTGATCTTCGTCGGCGTGCACGAGCCGCGGGGGCACACCAACGTGATGACCCAACTGCTGATCGGCCCGCCCGGGCCGGTGCTGTGAGGCCTTGGGATGAAGAGAATCGGAGTGATGGCGGCCGGCGTGGTCGGCGTTGCGGTGCTGGCGGTGGGCGGGAGTGCGCTGGCGGGTGAGAGGCAGACCGGGGGTGGAGTCGGAGCGGGTGCGGGTGCGGGCGGGAGCGCGAGTGCGGGTGCGGATGGCGGGGTCGGGGCGGACGCTGGGACTGGGGCCGACGGCACGGCTGGGGCCTCGATCTCGCCTCCTGGCGCTGTGCCTGCGGCAGACCCTGCCGCGCCGGGGTGGCGGTGGGCGTCGTACGGGACGGTGAAGGTGCAGGTGCCGGACAGTTGGGCGGACACCACGCACTCACATCTGTGGTCCTGCGGGGATCGGCCGGGTCCGAACGGCGCCAACCGGACGCCGTTGGTCGGGCGGCCGTGGCGTGGGCCGGTGCAGGCGATGGGCTGTCCGCCGGTCCCGGTGGTGGCTGAGCGGGTTCCGCATCTGTGGTTCGACGAGTTCGAGGCCAAGGCTGGGATCACGCGGTTCGACCACGGGTGGGCGTCGGAGGTGCGGGTCGTCGACGGTGTCCCGTTGAGCGTGTTCAGCAGCGACGCCGCTTTGCGCCGACGGATCCTGGATTCGGCGGAGCGGATGGGTGCCACGGATCCGAACGGGTGCAGCGTCGCGCGCCCCGGCGTACTGGGTGACGGGCAACGGCCGACGGGTCCTGGGCTGGCCGCGATCGGTGAGGTGAAGTCGATCCGGGTGTGCGCCTACAGCTACCAACTGCCGCGCGAACCCAGTGTGTTCCAGGCCGGCCTGCAGATCTCCGGCGACACCGCCCGCCAACTGGGCAACGCGTTGCGCGCGGCGCCGCCGGGCGTCGGACCGACCATGACGTCCTCCAACTGCCGGGAGCCGCGGGACCGTGACGATCTGCTGGTGACGGCGTACGGCGAGAAGGGCGAGCAGACGGTGGTGGTCCGCTACGCCACCTGCCGGTCGAACGGAACCGACGACGGCACCACGCTGCGACGGCTCACCACGAACACGATGCTGCCGCTGAGCAAGGTGCTGTACACGAAGTTCCCGGTGATACCGATCCTGCACGACCTGGGCGTCCGATGATCGGCCGGCGGGTTGGTGCGGTCCTGCTGGCCGGGGGTGCGATCGGCGCGGTGGTTCTCGGGGCGGACACGCTGATGAGCCGAGCTGATTCGGCTGGTACGACGGCATCCGCGCCCACCGGTACGGCCTCGATCCCGCCAGGCCCTGGCACGGCCTCGATCCCACCGGGCACCGGCGCGGCTTCTGCCAAGCCTGGTTGGCGATGGGAGACCTACTCCGACCTACAGCTGCAGGTGCCGGATTCCTGGGCGCAGTCCCTCTGGTCGGGGCCGGCGGACTGCGCGGAGGACGATTGGGTGCCTGAGGCAACAGTCTTCCGGCCGGGCGGAGCGCGGGACGCGAGCTTGAAGGTGTGCCTGACACCGAAGGCCGCGCGGCAGGTGGCGCCGTCCGTGGTGTTCGCCGGCGAGCGGCCGGGCGTCGTACAGCTGGCTGGTGGTTGGGTCCGTGAGACGCGGAAGGTCGGCGACCAACTGGTGACGGTGACCGCGGGCGACGACGTACTGCGTCAGCAGATCCTCGACTCGGCTGCGGTCGTGGAGACCGTCGACAGCTACGGCTGCGCGCCTCGGGCCGACCGGCAGGTCGTCCGACCACCCGCTCGAGGTGGGCTCAAGTCGGTCGGCGAGATCATCGGGGTCAGCGTCTGCCGGTACTCCATCCAAGGCCTACCGATCGCTCCCACCGGCGGCCCGGACGACATCCGCTATGCCCGTCTCCAGGCGAGCTCACGCCTGACCGGCGTCACCGCCGACCACCTGGTCCGCGACCTGATCGCGGCTCCACCCGGTACCGGCCCGACGATCACCGACCCGCAGACCTGCGGCCCCACCACCGGCTCGGCCCGCGGCGGAGACGAGCTCATGATCCTCCGGGTCCAGGGCAGCAAGCACACCCAGGACGTCCTCTACCGTTACGACAGCTGCCGCCACAACGGCACCGACGACGGCTCGACCCACCGCCAACTCACCGCCGACACCGTCCGCCAGGTCTTCGTCGGCGTCCACCAACGCTTCGAGTACTTCGCCGCCATCAACCTCTTGATCGGCACCCCACCCCCGGTGCGATGATCCGAAGATGACCGGCTGGCGCTGGGAGTCGTACCAAACCGTCGAGGTCCAGGTCCCCGACGACTGGCGCTACGGCACGACCAACAGCCCGCCGTGCCTGGTCAAGGAGCTTCGTCCTCCGTACGTCGGCCGGCCGGGCGCCGTACGCGACATCGGCTGCCGCGACCCACTCCCGCCCTTGCCGTACCGCGCGCCGTACCTGTGGTTCGACGCCGACCGCAGACAACGCGACCGGCCGATCCCATCGCACATCGCCGGCCCACGGGAACCAGGAGTGCAACCCGAGGACCACGGCTGGACCGAGGAGACCCGGGTCGTCGACGGCGTCTACCTCACCGTCCTCTGCGACGACAACGCCTTGCGCCAAAGGACCCTGGACTCCGCGCGGACCATCGACGGCACCGATGCCTACGGGTGTCCGCCGTACCATCCGCTCGCCGTCCCGCCGGATCACCCGATCGCTCATTCGACAGCCGACGCGCGTCGCCACCAGCCGAAGGACCGCCCAGCGAACTCCGGCGGCCTGGGCACGCCAGGCGCCGTCGACTCGATCATCGTCTGCCGCTACTCCATCAGCACCTACCCGCAGTACCGCCGGGCGCCCTTGATCGCCAGTTCAACCATCCAGGGCCCCGCCGCGGCCGCTCTGGTCGCAGCGATCCTCGACGCCCCCGAAGGTTTCGGCCCCGAAGACCTCAGCTGCATCGACATCCTCGGTCCGGAGCTGATCGTCCTCAAGGTCCGCACCGGCGACCGCGAGCAGGAAGTCCTCGTCCGCTACGCCGGCTGCCACTTCAACGGCACCGACGACGGCACCACCCGCCGCCAACTGACCGCCGCGGTCGTCCAGCCCCTCCTCGCCGGCGTCCATCGCCAGTCGAGCTACTCCGGCGGTCTGTACGACCTGGTCCACGGCCGGTCGCCGATCCGCAAGTCCTGAGATCGGCTGGGAGTAAACGACGAAGTGCTCACTTTTCGACCGGGGTGGAGTGAACCGGTGGGGTGAGACGCTGCTGGGGGTTAGCGAATGGTGACCGGGTGTTGACAGGGTGTGGTTGCGCTGGGAAGAACCGCGGCGGCCTGACCGGCGGCTGGGGTGTTCACGACCTGGGGAGCGGCTTTGACATTGCGGGTGCACTTCACCACTGACGACCTGGTTCGGCTGACGTTCGCGGCGGGGCCTGATCCGTTGTGAGAGTTGTTGCTGAGCCTGCACCAGGCGCAGACCGAGGACGGGGCTCAGGTGTTCGGGGCGTGGCGTCGGCGGATTCGGGCCGGGCTCGATGATCAGGTACGGCGGTTGCTGGAACTGACTCCGCCGCAGGGGTATTCGCCGGACTTTCTGACTCCGTGGGAGGGCAGTCAGGGGCTTCAGGCGGGACTGGCGGCGGTGGCGCGGACTGATCGCGGGCGGATTCAGGACGATCTGGACCAGCTGGCGAGTGCGCCGCGGTGGGCGGACGGGCTGCTGCGGTCCGACGGGCCGGCGCGGCTGGCGCGGGTGATGGGGTCGTACTTCCGGACCGCGGTCGCGCCGCACTGGGTGGCGATTCGGCGGCAGGTGGAGCACGACCTCGCCGTACGGTCTCGGACGGTGCTCACCGGCGGGCTGCGCGGGATCACCGAGAAGTACCGCGGGCTGACCTGGGAGTCGCCTGTGCTGCTCGTCGACGACGGGCACTCCGCCGTACGGGATCTGCACCTCGACGGGCGTGGGCTGCGGCTGGTGCCGTCGTACTTCTGCTGGCGGCACCCGATCACGCTGCGGGGCCCGAGTCGCCCGCCGGTGCTGGTGTATCCGGTGGACCATCAGCCGCTGACCGAGGTCGTGGCCGAGACCGGGCCGGCAGGGCCTCAGGCGCTCGGCAGTCTGCTGGGTCGGACGCGGGCCAACGTGCTGCACGCCATCGCACGCGGCGGCTGCTCGACGACCGAACTCGCCGCCCGGACCGGCGTCTCGCCTGCGACGGCCAGCGAACACGCCCGCATCCTGAAGGACGCCGGCCTGATCAGCACCCGCCGTACGGGCACCGCCGTCACGCACACCCTCCAGCCGACCGGCCGGACGCTGCTGGGCTCGTGAACACCTCCGGCCGAGCCGCCCCCGCCGGGGCCCGCTCGCCGGACTCAGGTCGGGCCGCAGCCCCGCTCACCGGACTCGGCTCCGGCGGGAGCTCGCCGTACTCCCGGGCCGAACCACGCCCGTCGGGCTCACCCGGACCGCTTGGCGGTCGGTCGGGGTGAGCCCGAGCAGGTTCGGACTACTTGTAGACGACCCACAGCTCGTAGTCGTCACCGGGGAACGCGGAGCCGTCGATGCACTTGTACTTGCTCCACTTGGTCCCCGCCGCGCCGGCCGCGTGGCAGTCGGACTGCCAGAAGAAGTCCCCGACGTACTCCCAGTTGTCGGCCACGACGGACGCCGTCGTCGACGCCACCGGGGCCTGGACGGCCTGCGCGGCCGGTACGGCGAGACCGCCGACCGCGAGCGCGCCACCGGCCAGTGCGCCGAACACCATCTTGCGAAGATTCATGGCTCTGCCTTTCGTGAGGGTCGAACTCCGAACACCTCGACAGTGCCGCTCGGAGCCCACCCCCGGTCAGAGGTCTTCGAGGCAGCCCGAAAGGCAGGACCGTGTTTCGGTACAGACCGGAAAGCTCTTGCGTCCGGCTGCCCGGCCGGATATGCGCTCAGGGTGACCGGTTCAGGACAGGACCGTCGGTCCCGCTCGCGACCGCGGAGACTGGGCGCATGACTGTCGCGACGGGCCTCAGACTGGCGACAGGGCTGGCCTGCGTCCTTCTCGTGGTGTCGTGCGGCGGGCCGTCGGCCGCGCCGGCCCCGAGCCCGACTCCCTCCGTCGCCGGCCCGACCATCCGGCTGGCCGACGCCACCGAACGGCTGACGACGTACGCCGAACGCATCGAGGACGAGGTCCTCACGCCGTACGCGAAGACCGTCGAGCCCTTCATGGGCGTCGACGAGCCGCCGAGTTGTCCGGGGATCGGCCAGGCCGCGAACACCGAGTTCGACGTCTCCGGGGAGAACGTGGGCAACTACGTCGCTCCGATCAGGAAGTGGCTGACCGGCAACGGTTTCGCGGTCGCGGAGAAGGCCGCCGACGGCGCTCGGACCGTGACCGGCCGTTCCGCGGACGGGTTCGCGGTGGAGGCGTCCTTCAACGGCACGTCGCTGGGACTGAGCCTCACCTCACCGTGCGCCTGGCCCGAATCCGTACCGGGCGGGCCGACGAAGCCTCTCGCGAAGGCCACTCCCACGACCCGGTCGGAGGCGCGGTCGATCGAGTTGGCGTGCGAGAAGCCACAGTTCTACGTCTACAGTCTCATCGCCCCGCCGTACGGCGGGCCGGGCCCCCATCCGGTGACCACCCACACGGAACTCCCGGAGGACACCGTCACGAGCGGCTTCTATCTGCCCGACGGCTGGGAGCCGGCCGTCGCCGATCCGGATGCTGCGATCAGCAAGCGGAACAGTCAGTTGGTCGGCTGCGTGACCGCCGTTCCGGGCGAAGCCGCCGGATCGGTCTCCTGCCAGTACGACCAGCCGAGCACCACCGTGGACTTCGGCTTCAGTGAGGCCACGTACCAGGTGACGGTGCTGACCGCCCGGACCGGTCAGAAGATCGCCTCGTTCACGCTGCCCGGCACAGAAAGCGATCAGGAAAGCTGCCCGACAGTCGTTCAGTACACCGAGCGAACGGAGCTTCTCCGGGGCTTCGACAGCGCCGCCCTGCACACAAAGCTCCGCCCACTGGTCACCGGCCGCCGTTGAGGCGGGGGCGGCTTCGCAATTCAGCGCGGAGGCATCCGCAGGGCGCCGTCCAGGCGGATGACCTCGCCGTTGAGGAGTTGGTTGTCGAGGATGTGGGTGACCAGCGACGCGTACTCGTCGGGGCGGCCCAGGCGGGACGGGTGCGGGACCTGCTGCTCGAGGACGGTGCGGGTTTCCTCGGGGAGGCCGGCCAGCATGGGGGTTTCCATGGTGCCGGGGGCGATCGTCACGACGCGGATGGCCTTGTCGGCGAGGTCGCGGGCGGCGGTGAGGGTGAGGCTGACGATGCCGCCCTTGCTGGCCGCGTACGCCGCCTGGCCGACCTGGCCGTCGTACGCGGCGATGGAGGCGGTCATGACGAAGACACCTCGGTCGCCGTCAGCGGTAGGCGACAGAGCGAGCATCCGCTCCGCGGCGAGGCGGAGGACGTTGAAGGTGCCGATCAGGTTGACCTCGATCACCTGGCGGAAGGTTGCCAAAGGCAACGGACCCTTGCGGCCGACGACGCGGCCGGGCGTGGCGACACCGGCGCAGGTGACGACGACGCGGAGATCACCCAAGGACGCCGCCGCGTCCAGGGCCGAAGCGACGGCGGCCTCGTCGGTGACGTCCGTGGGGGCGAAGACGACGCGCTCCCCCAGCTCCTCGGCGATCGCCTTGCCGGCGGACGACGGGAGGTCGCAGATCACGACGCCGACGCCGGCCGCGGCCAGTCGTCGTACGGTCGCCTCGCCGAGGCCGGAGCCTCCGCCGGTGACCAGGGCTACGTCGGACGGGCCAAGCTTCATCGAACACTCCTGAGCAGGTCGCGGCTGATCACCAGGCGCTGGATCTGGTTGGTTCCTTCGAAGATCTGCGTCACCTTGGCCTCGCGCATGTAGCGCTCGGCCGGGAAGTCGCGGGTGTAACCGTAGCCACCGAGGACCTGGACGGCGTCGGTGGTCACCTTCATCGCGGCGTCGGTGCAGATCAGCTTGGCGATCGCCGCCTGCTGCGTGAACGGCCGGCCGAGATCGCGCCGCCGAGCGGCCGTCAGGTACGTCGAGCGGGCGGACTCGACCGCCGCGGCCATGTCCGCGAGCAGGAACTGAACGCCCTGGAAGTCCGCGATCGCCGAGCCGAACTGCTTCCGCCCCAGCGCGTACGACGCGGCGCAGTCCAGCGCCGCCTGAGCGAGCCCCACCGCGCAGGCCGCGATCCCGAGCCGGCCGGAGTCGAGCGCCGACAGCGCGATCCGCATCCCGTCGCCCTCGGCGCCGATCAGGTGGTCGGCCGGGATCTGGACGTCGTCGTAGTTCACCAGCGTCGTGGTGGATCCGGTCAGCCCCATCTTCCGCTCGGGCGCCCCGAAGCTCAGCCCGGCGGACGACGCCGGGACGTGGAAGGCCGAGATCCCGTGCTTGGGGTCGGCCGACGTCCGGGCGAAGGTCGTGTAGAAGTCGGCGTGCGAGCCGTGCGTGATCCAGGACTTGGTCCCGGACAGCACCCACCGGTCGCCGTCGCGGACGGCCTTGGTGGTCATCCCGCTGATGTCCGACCCGGCCTGCGGCTCGGACAGCGCGTACGCGCCGAGCAGCTCGCCGCCGACCATGTCCGGCAGGAACCGCGCGCGCTGCTCCTCGGAGCCGAGCGTCGCCATGGCGTAGCTGGTCATCGTGTGCACCGAGAGTCCGACGCCGACCGACATCCAGGCGGCGGCGATCTCCTCGAGCATCTGCAGGTAGACCTCGTACGGCTGCTCGGCGCCGCCGTACTGCTCCGGGTACGGCAAGCCCAGCAGCCCGGCCTTGCCGAGCGTCCGGAAGGCGTCGCGTGGGAAGGTCTCGGACTCCTCCGCCTGGGCCGCGTACGGCGCCAGCTCGTGCTCGCACAGGTCCCGGACCAGGGCCAGCAGGTCGGTGGATTCCTCGGTCGGCAGCAACCGGTCGACAGCCATCAGGCACCCCTCTCAACGGCTCCCTCGAACGATACTCGTATTGATACTGTCGACTCAAGCTGAGTATCGTTCTATGCTGTCTCGATATGACAACAGTCGTCCCGGGACGCCGCACGCGCCGGCAGTCCGAGCTACTCGACCGGCTTCTGTCCCTGTTCCTCACGCAGGGCTTCAGCAGGTTCACCCTGGACGACCTCGCGGCCGAGCTGCGCTGCAGCAAAACCACCCTGTACGCGCTCGCGCCGAGCAAGGAACAGCTCGCCGTCGAGGTGGTCAAGCACTACTTCAAGAACGCCACCGCGCAGGTCGAGGCGACGGTCGCCCGGCAGACCCGCCACGACCGCCGGATCGCGGCGTACCTGAACGCCGTCGCCGACGCACTGCGGCCGGCCAGCCGGACCTTCCTGGACGACGTCTCGACGTTCGCGCCGGCTCGCTCGGTCTACGAGCGCAACACCCGGATCGCCGCCGACCGGGTCCGCACGTTGATCGAGGACGGCATCGCCAGCAAGACCTTCCGGCAGGTCGACATCGGCTTCGCCGCCGAGATGGTCGCGCACACCATGCAGGCGATCCAGCGCGGCGACATCGCCCGGCGTACCGGCCTGAACGACGCCGAGGCGTACCGCGAGCTCGCGTCGTTCGTCCTGCACTCGCTACGCGTCGACTAGCCGACTTGCGTCCCGGAGTAGCTTTTCGGGATGCAACTGAAGCTGGGGCCGCTCCTGCGGTACGTCGACCAGACGCGGGCGACCGTGTGGGTGGAGACGACCGGGCCGGGTGAGGTCGAGATCCTCGGCCACCGGGCGAGCACGTGGTCCGTGCACGGCCACCACTACGCGCTGGTCCTGATCGAGGGCCTGCAGCCGGGAGCCAGTACGCCGTACGAGGTGCACTGCGACGGCGAGCGGGTCTGGCCGTTGGCGGATTCGCCGTACGGGCCGAGCTCGATCCGGACGCCCGACGCGGACGGCGGCTTCCGGCTGGCGTTCGGGTCGTGCCGGCGGTCGGCCCCGTTCGACGAGCAGGGCTTCAAGGACTTCGGGCCGGACGCGCTGGTCGCCCTGGCCGAACGGATGTCCGGCACCGACCACGAGCGGCCGGACGCGATCCTGCTGCTCGGCGACCAGGTGTACGCCGACGACCCGTCGGACGCCGTACTGGAGCAGTTGCGCGAGGCGCACGGCGGGCGGCCCGGCTCGGAGGTGCAGGACGAGATCGGCAACTTCGAGGAGTACACCTGGCTGTACGACGACGCGTGGATCCACCCCGCGGTGCGCTGGCTGTTCTCGACCGTGCCGCTGTGCATGCTGCTCGACGACCACGACCTGCGCGACGACTGGAACACGTCGCTGACCTGGCGGCGCTGGGTGACCCAGCAGCCCTGGTGGCACGACCGGGTGGTGGGCGCCTACGCGTCGTACTGGGTCTATCAGCACCTGGGCAACCTGTCGCCGGAGCAACTGGCCGAGGACGCGACGTACCAGGCAATGCGGACGTTGGGCGACGACGACGAGCGGACGGCGTACCTGGACGCCTTCGCCTGGGAGGCCGACGAGGACCCGGCGTCGACGCGGTGGAGCTTCTACCGCGACTTCGGCCGGGGTGTACGGCTGGTGGCGGTCGACTCGCGCTGCTCGCGGCACCTGCAGCCGGGTGAGCGGGCGATGGTCGACGCGCACGAGTGGGAGTGGGTACGGCGGCACACGATCGAGGCGACGACGCCGATCAATCACCTGCTGCTCGCGTCGACGCTGCCGTTCCTGCTGGCGCCGGGGCTGCACCACCTGGAGGGCTGGGACGAGGCGATCTCGTCGGGCGCCTGGGGAGCGCGCGGCTCCCGAGTTGGCGAGCGGATCAGGCAGGGGATGGATCTGGAGCACTGGGCGTCGTTCCGGAAGTCGTTCGACGACGTGACCGATCTGCTGACCACGCTGGTCTCGGCGGAGAACCCACCGGCCTCGATCCTGATGCTGTCCGGCGACGTGCACTGCAGCTACGTGACCGAGGCCCGGCTGAACGCCGTCGAGCACCCGGGGACCGCGATCCGGCAGTTGACGATGTCGCCGTTCCGGAACCCGATCCCGAAGCACGTCCGGGTCGCGAACAAGCTGCTCGACACCGGCTGGATGACGGCGCTGCTGCACAAGCTGGCGCGGTCGGCCGGGGTCCGTGACGTCGCGGCGAGCTGGCGTACGGCGTACGGGCCGTGGTTCGACAACGGGGTGATGAGCGTGACGCTGGACGGTGACCAGTGGTCCGTCGACGTCGATCACGCGGCGCTCGGGCAGGACCGGCAGCTGCTGCGGCGAACCCTCAGCTACATCGGCTGACGATCCTTTACACCACACCGAACGGTTTTCGGCGAAGGGAAACCCTTACTCTCCGAGTTCACCCGGGCACTTTGTGACAGTTTCCGGTAGAACAGATCACGGTTGAGTCAAGGACGTTCCCGCCCCGGGCGTCCTCATCGTGAGGAGGCACAACCATGCGCATTCGCCGTACCGTGGCCCTGCTGGCAGCCGCCGGCCTGGTCGCCACCACCGTCCAGCTGGCCACCGCCAGCGCGGCTCCCGAGGCCTCGATCGCCTCGGCGAGCACCATCACCGCCACCCTGAGCAAGGAGGCGACGATCCCCGGCACCGCTTGGATGACCGACGAGAAGTCGGGCCGGATCATCGTCTCGTACGACGACACCGTGAGCGGCAGCAAGCTCGCCGCGCTCACGAACGTCACCAAGCGCTTCGGCAGCCAGGTCACCCTGGAGAAGCTGCCCGGCGTCCTCAGCAAGCGGATCAGCGGCGGCGATGCCATCTACACCGGCGGCTACCGCTGTTCGCTCGGCTTCAACGTGCGCAGTGGCAGCACGTACTACTTCCTGACCGCGGGCCACTGCACCAACCTGGGCACCACCTGGTACGCCAACTCGTCGCAGAGCACCGTGCTCGGCACCCGGTACGGCACCAGCTTCCCGGGTAACGACTACGGCATCGTCCGCTACGCGACGTCGTACACGAACCACCCCGGCAACGTGAACCTGTACAACGGGTCGTACCAGGACATCACCAGCGCGGCCAACCCGACGGTCGGCCAGTCCGTCCGGCGCAGCGGCAGCACGACCGGTCTGCGCAGCGGCTCGGTCACGGGTCTGAACGCCACGGTGAACTACGCCGAGGGCACGGTCACCGGGCTGATCCGCACGAACGTCTGCGCCGAGGGCGGTGACTCCGGGGGCTCGCTGTTCTCCGGAACCACCGCTCTGGGTCTGACCTCCGGTGGCAGCGGCAACTGCTCCAGCGGCGGTACGACGTACTTCCAGCCGGTCGTGGAGGTCCTCAACCGGTACGGCGTGAGCGTCTACTGATTCACCGCGGCGCCCCCTGCTTCTTCGGAGGCAGGGGGCGTTGTGCTGTCCGTGGTCATCACTCCCGGCCTATGTACTGTCATAGCTTCGGGTCGGCCGGATGAGGGATTGCCCTCTCGATGGGCCGATTCGAGTACCCCCGGAGACGGTGGGTAGGCCTTACCTCGGTCGACCTGGACGCGTCCGCCCCGAATGCGTCCTTCTCGTGAGGAGGCTGACCATGACACTTCGTCCTGTCCGCAGAGTCGCCGCAGTCGTTGCCACTGCCGGACTCGCCGCCACCACCGCCCTGCTGGCCACCCAGGCCTCGGCCGCACCGACGCCGATCGCCTCGGCCGACAGCATCGTCTCCACCCTCGCCGACAAGGCCTCGATCCCCGGCACTGCCTGGGCGACCGGCTCCGACGGCAAGGTCACCGTCTCGTACGACGACACGGTCACCGGCGCCAAGTACGACACCCTGACCGCCGTCACCAAGACTCTCGGTAGCCAGGTCACGCTGACCAAGGTGCCCGGCAAGTTCACCAAGAAGCTCAGCGGCGGCGACGCCATCTACGGCGGGCAGTACCGGTGCTCGCTCGGCTTCAACGTCACCGACGGGTCGTCGTACTACTTCCTGACCGCCGGCCACTGCGGCAACATCGCGGCCGAGTGGTTCGCCGACTCCGGCCACGGCACCTCGGTCGGCACCGTCCAGGGCTCCAGCTTCCCGGGCAACGACTACGCCCTGGTGAAGTACCCGGCCGGTACGACGGAGCCGCCCGGCAACGTCAACCTCTACAACGGCTCGTTCCAGGAGATCACCAGCGCGGGTGCCGCCAGCGTCGGCCAGCAGGTCCAGCGCAGCGGCAGCACCACCGGCCTGCACGGTGGAACGGTCACCGGCGTCAACGCGACCGTCAACTACGCCGAAGGCACTGTCACCGGTCTGATCCAGACCAACGTCTGCGCCGAAGGCGGCGACTCCGGCGGCGCGCTCTTCGCCGGCGAGGTGGCCCTCGGCCTCACGTCGGGCGGCAGCGGCAACTGCTCGTCGGGTGGTACGACGTTCTTCCAGCCCGTCCCGGAGGCGCTGGGCGTGTACAACGTCAACGTCTACTGATCGTCTGACTGGCGGGCTGAAAGCTCGTCGCCTGACACACCTTTCAAGTGCCGACCCCCGAGCGGTGGTTGGTACTTGGAAGATGTCGGCCTCACACCAAGGGGCCGGCCCCACGACGGCAGCGGGCCCCGGACCGAGTGGTCCGGGGCCCGCTGTGTTGTCCGTTGGCCGGCTACTGCGCGCGGCGGCGGGAGATCTCGTACAGGGCCACGCCCGTGGCGATGCCCGCGTTGAGGGACTCCGTCGCCGACGTCATCGGGATGGAGACGATGATGTCGCAGTTCTCGCGGACCAGGCGGGCCAGGCCTTTGCCTTCGGAGCCGACGACCAGGACGATCGGGTCGGTCGCGGACTGCAGGTCCGGGAGCTCGACCTCGCCGCCCATGTCGAGGCCGACGATCAGCAGGCCGGCGTCCTTGTAGGACTTGAGGGCCCGGTTCAGGTTGGTGACCTTGGCGACCGGGATGCGGGCGGCGGCACCGGCGGAGGTCTTCCACGCGGACGCCGACACCTGGGCGGCGCGACGCTCGGGGACGACCACGCCGTGGGCGCCGAACGCGGCCGCCGAGCGGGTGATCGCGCCGAGGTTGCGCGGGTCGGTGACACCGTCGAGCGCGACGATCAGCGGCGCCTGCTCGGCGTCATACGCGGCGCGCAGCAGGTCGTCGGCGTGGGCGTACTCGTACGGCGGGATCTGGATCGCGAGCCCCTGGTGGGCGCCGTTGCTGGTGTGCCGGTCGAGCTCGATCCGCGGGACCTCGAGCAGGGCGATGCCGCGCTCGACGGCGAGCAGCAGCGCCTCGCGCAGCCGCGGGTCACGTTCGGTGCCCTCGGCAACATAAACGGCACTGGCCGGTACGCCGGCGCGCAGGGCCTCGACGACCGGGTTACGGCCGTAGACCCACTCGACGGTCGCGCCCTCGTCCTTGCGGGCCGGACGGCGGCCGGTGGTGCGCTTCTCGGCGCGCTCCTTGGCCTTGGCCCGCTTGTGGGCAGGGTGCTTGGTCCGGTCGACCGCCTTCGGCGTCGGGCCCTTGCCCTCCAGCCCACGGCGGACCCGGCCACCGGAGCCGGCCGTCGGGTTCCCGCGCGGCTTCTTCCGGATGGCGCCCTTGCGCTGACTACTGCCTGGCACGTCTAGTTTCCTTCACTCGTTGGGCGCGGGGCGATCGTCCAGCGCGACCCCTGCGGGGTGTCCTCGACGACGACGCCGAGCTCCTTCAGCCGGTCGCGGATGTCGTCCGACGCGGCGTAGTCCTTGCGGCCCCGAGCGGCTTGCCGCTGCTCCAGCAGCGCACCGACCAGCCCGTCGACGACCTCGGTGAGCTCACCGGAACCGCCGGACCGCGAGGCCCACGGCTCCGCCAGCGGGTCCAGCCCGAACACGTCGAGCATCGCCCGGACCGACGCCAGCGTCTCCCGCAGCGCGGGCGAGTCGCCGTCGGCGACCAGCTTGTTGCCGTCCTTGACCGTGTTCCAGAGTACGGCGACCGCTGCCGGCGTACCGAAGTCGTCGTCCAGAGCGGCCCCGAAGTCGGCCGGCAGCTCGGTCGACGGCTCGACGCCACCGGTCACCTCGGTCGCCCGGGTGACGAACCCTTCGAGCCGCTGGAAACCGGTCGCGGCCTCCTCCAGCGCACCGAACGAGAACTCCACGACGGACCGGTAGTGCGACTGCACCAGGTAGTACCGCAGCTCGATCGGGCGGACCCGCTCGACCACGTTGCGGACGATGGCACCGTTGCCCATCGACTTCGACATCTTCTCCCCGGCCGCGGTGACCAGGGCGCTGTGCATCCAGGTCCGGGCGAACTTCTGCCCGACCGCCGTCGACTGGGCCAACTCGTTCTCGTGGTGCGGGAAGCGCAGGTCGAGCCCGCCGCCGTGGATGTCGAACTCGCCGCCGAGGTACTTGCCGGCCATCGCCGAGCACTCCAGGTGCCAGCCCGGGCGGCCGCGGCCCCAGGGCGCCGGCCAGGAGGCGGTCGTCGGGGTGCCCTCGGTCCAGCCCTTCCACAGCGCGAAGTCCCGCGGGTCGCGCTTGCCGCGCGGGTCCGCGTCGCTGGCCTCTTCCATGTCGTCGATCTTCTGGTGCGACAGGGCGCCGTACGCCGGCCACGACTTGACGTCGAAGTACACGTCGCCGGAGCCGTCGGGAGCGACGTACGCGTGCCCGCGCTCGATCAGCTCGCCGATCATCTCCAGCATCTCCGGGATGTGACCGGTCGCGCGCGGCTCGTACGTCGGCGGACGGCAGCCGAGCACGTCGTAGGCCCAGTGCAGCTCACGCTCGAACTCGTAGGCGTGTGCCCACCACTCGACGCCCCGCTCGGCCGACTTGGCCAGGATCTTGTCGTCGATGTCGGTCACGTTGGCGATCACGGTGACCTCGTACCCCGAGCGCTCGAGCCAGCGCCGCAGGACGTCGAACACGACCTCCTTGTAGATGTGCCCCACGTGCGGGGCACCCTGCACCGTCAGCCCACAGTGGTAGATCCCGACCTTGCCCGGATGGACCGGTACGAAATCCCTCACTGTTGCCGTCGCGGTGTCGTACAAGCGAAGAGTCACCGATCAAGGGTAACGGTCATCGAGCACCACTCTTGACAAATTCTCCACAGGCGGGAACCCGGACGGCCGATACCGTGCTCCCGAGGAGGATTCTTTGTCGAACCAGCAGCCGTACGGCGGCCCGCAGTACCAGCCTCAGTACCAGTACCAATATCAGCCGCTCCCACCGCAGCAGCCGTTCGGCTGGGGCCCACCGCCTCCGAAGAAGAAGAGCAAGGCCTGGCTTGCGATCGTCGTCCCGCTCGGCCTCGGTGCGCTGGTGATCCTCGGCCTGGCCGGGCTCGGTGGGATCGCCGGTCCGCAGGACGACGGGACCACGCAGCCCGAGCCGACGTGGACCTACACCCCCGAGCCGCAGCCCACCGAGGAGCCGACCACCGCTCCGACGGCACCGAAGCCCACGGCTCCGCAGCCGACCAGAACGACCCCACCGCCCCCGCGCAGGCCGACCGACTACGAGGTGGTCAGCCGCGACGCGTTCTACCGGACCGGCGTCCAGACCTCGGTCGGCTGCCGGATGCCGTCGGCCAGCGCACCGAACATCCGTACGGCGAGCAACTTCAACCGCGCGCTCAAGGCCTGCCTCGACCGCGCCTGGCCGCGGCAGGTGAAGACCGGCCGTGACGTGTTCCGTCCGCCCAACCTGGTCACGATGAACGGCAGCGGCACCTCTCCCTGCGGCGGCGGCCCGGCGCGCTCCTTCTACTGCGGCTCCAACCAGACCATCTACATCGACGGGCTGAGCGACGTCCGGAGCTACGCCAAGTACCGCCAGAACTACAACCGGGTCTACCTCAAGGTGACCATGGCCGACACCATGGCGCACGAGTACGGCCACCACCTCCAGGAG
This sequence comes from Kribbella sp. cmx-5-2, assembly GCA_049998015.1. Classification (GTDB taxonomy): domain Bacteria; phylum Actinomycetota; class Actinomycetes; order Propionibacteriales; family Kribbellaceae; genus Kribbella. The sequence goes on along the minus strand of JAEBEC010000002.1, from coordinate 781,208 downwards.
CTGACCGGCATCCTGGACGCCAACCACGACATGCGCTACGAGGCGCCGACCCGGGCCGCCGAGCTGGAGATGACCCGGCGGCTCGAACTGCAGGCCACCTGCCTGGCCGCGGTCTTCGAGGGCGCCAACCGCGCCACGCTGCCGATGACCGGGCAGTACAAGCAGCAGTGGATCTGGCTGTCCAACAACTCCGGCGACGAGTACGACACCGAACGCTCCCACGGCAGCAAGTACGTCCAGCCGTACTGGATGAACCGTGCGTTCAACTCGCGCAACGTTGCCTCGTGCAACACGTTCACCGCGACCTCGGACAAGGTGCGCTGAAATTCGGTTGCGGCCTTACCTACTGTGGAATCGATGACTGCCACCCTGCCGATCACCACGGCCCGGCTGACGCTGCGCCGGTACCGCGCCTCCGACTACGACGACCTGCTGAAGCTCCAGTCCAGCGACGAGGTCGCGCGCTTCCTCCTGTACGACGCGCGGACGCCCGAGCAGGTCAAGGAGGCGCTCGCCGGCCGGCTGGCCGACGTCGCGATGGACACCGACGGCCAGGCGCTGACGCTGGCCGTCGAGCTGACCGAGACCGGGCAGCACCTCGGCGAGGTGACCCTGTTCGTCTACTCGGCCGAGCACAAGTCCGGCGAGATCGGGTACGTCTTCCACCCGGAGTCGGCCGGTCACGGGTATGCCAGCGAGGCCGCGAAGGAACTGCTCCGGCTCGGCTTCGAGCACTTCGGCTGGCACCGGCTGATCGCCCGCCTGGACGCGCGCAACACCAGTTCGGTGAAGCTGCTCGAGCGGCTCGGGATGCGGCGCGAGGCGCACTTCGTCCGCAACGAGTTCCTCAAGGGCGAGTGGAGCGACGAGCTGGTCTACGCGATGCTCACCGACGAGTGGCCGGACAAGAAGTAACCTGCGCGACACGTAAGTCGTTACACATTCACGGCGGGTGCCCTATCGTCGGAGAGTATGACCCCCGCCACTCGCTGTGCCTCCGCCCTGCTGGCCGCGGCACTGGTCGCCCCGCTCGCACTCACGCCGTCCCAGGCCGCGCCGGCGCCGCCGCGCCGCGACATCGGCTACCACCAGTGGACCTCGCCGGTCGACTTCCTGTCCGGTCAGCACCAGGGCACGTCGATGGCCGGCGGCAACCTGGTCTTCCGCCGCCCGACCGGTACGACGGCGTACGTCGATCCGTTCGGTGACGGGACCGCGAAGACCTACGAGCAGGCCAGCTGGGTGTCGCCGGAGGTACGGCCCGGCTTCGGCCTGACCGAGCTGGTGGCGTCCTGGAACGCGACGACCCCGGCCGGCACGTGGATCGAGGTGTCGATGTCCGGCCGGTCCGACCTGGGCACGAGCACCAAGTGGTACGTGCTCGGCCGCTGGACCAGCGGCGACGACACCGCCGCCGGGACGATCCACCGGACCTCCGTACCGGACCAGGAGGACACCGTCGGCGATGTCGCGGTCGACACCTTCGTGGCCAACGACGGGCACTCGCTGGACCGCTGGCGGCTCAAGGTGACGCTGTTCCGCCAGGCCGGGAGCCGGCAGGCGCCGGTCGTGCGGTCCGTCGGGGCGATGGCGTCCCGGCTGCCCGACGAGGAGACCGTGCCGGTCAGCCCGGGTGGTGGCGCGTGGGGCAAGGTGCTCGACGTACCGACGTACTCGCAGGAGACACACATCGGGCACTACCCGCAGTGGGACAACGGCGGCGAGGCCTGGTGCTCGGCGACGTCCACCGCGATGGTGCTCGACTACTGGCGGGCCGGGCCGAGCAAGCGGGACACCGACTGGGTCGACCCGGCCGACGCGGACCCGCAGGTCGACCACTCGGCCCGGATGGTCTTCGACTACGACTACGACGGGGCCGGCAACTGGCCGTTCAACACGGCGTACGCCGGAACGCGCAAGCTCGACGCCTTCGTCACCCGGCTGCGGTCGCTGACCGAGGCCGAGCAGTTCATCAAGGCCGGCATCCCACTGGTCGCGTCGCTGTCGTTCGAGAAGGACGAGCTGCCCGGCGCCGGCTACGGGACCAACGGGCACCTGATGGTGATCGTCGGCTTCGACCGCAACGGCAACGTGGTGGTCAACGACCCGGCGTCGCACCTGATCAAGAGCAACGACGAGGTCCGTACGACGTACGACCGCAAGGCCTTCGAGAACGCCTGGGTCCCGCACTCGGGTGGACTGGTCTACGTCATCCACCCGGCCCGGAAGCAGCTGCCCCGGACCGGAGCCCAGGACAACTGGTGATCAACGAGTGAAAAGGGCCCCGGTCAGGTTGGTGGTCAGGTTCCGCAGCGAGTCGGGCAGGTGCTGCAGGTGCCAGCCGCGGGGTCCCCGGTACCAGGGGAAGCCCTCGTCCTCGTCGTCGTCCACGTCGGTGGCGACGAGGGCGTCGATCCAGCGCTCCGAACCGCCCAGGACCACGGCGTACGGGAGTGCGCGGGAGCAGAGCTCGACGTGCTGGTCGCTGGGCAGTTCGCTGACGTCCATCTCCAGCAGCTCGCCGCGGATGGCAGCGACCTGGCCGAGCACGCGCCCGGCGGCCGGAGCCTTGGCGGGCATGTGCCGGCCGATCACCAGCAGGCCGACGCCGACAGCGGTGACGGCGATGCCCAGCAGGCCCCAGGTGCTGAACAGGGCGAGCAGGACGATCAGTACGACGCCGAGCACGGTCAGGCCGAGTCCGATCGTCGTCCACAGCGAGCGGGTGCGGTCCGGGCGCTCGGTGAACCAGCCGCGCTTCACCACTCCGTCGTACAGGGCGTCCTGGACCTGGCCGAGGTTCGCCCGCACCTGGGTGCCGAGCTCGGAGACCAGGACCGTGTCGTTGTCGCCGAAGATCGCGCGGACCAGGACGTTCTCGTAGCGCTGCAGCTCCTCCGACGGCGCGTTCGCGACCCGCTTGAGCTGCCAGTCGGGCCGCGCGTACTCGTTGGCGTGCTCGAGCTCGGTGATCGTCAGGTGGCCGCGGACCGCGAGGTCGATGATCGTCGCGGTCACGTCGACCGGGTCGATCCGCTCGTCGATCAGCGTGCCGACCTCACCGGGGCGCAGGTCGGCCGGCGGGGTGAAGTCGATCCGGGTGTCCTGGCCGAGGCTGAACAGCGAGGCCGGTACGACGCGGCTCGGGTCCACCTGGTCGCGGCCGCGGAGCCGGTACAGGGCGAGCAGTCCGCCGGCGCCGAGCAGCAGCACCAGCAGCGCGGTGACCAGCTGGGCGGTGTCGGTGGAGAAGGCCCGCTTGAAGGTCTTGCGGTACTCGACGATCGAGTTCGCGGCGATCTCGCCCTGCGGGAAGCCGACCGTCATCCGGACCGTGTTGCCCGGCGGCAGGCCCTGCTGCCGGAACGTCGGGCCGGCGGTCTCGCCGAGCTGCGCCAGCGTGCACGGGTGGTTGCTGTCGACCGCACCGGCCACGCAGAACACGTGCGTGACCTCGGGGGTGCTGTAGACGATGTTGGCGTCCTGCACGGTGTACGACAGGCCGGTCAACGGCGCGAACCGGACCTCCGTGCCGTTCAGCGTGCTCGCCACCGCACCGCGCACGGTGTAGGTGAAGTCCAGCTGCGCGTCGCCGCTGACGTCCTCGACCGCGATCGACGTGATGTCACCGTCGATGCTCTGCTCGACCTTCTTGGTCTCGCCGCCGGCCTTGACCTGCAGGTCCTCGACCTTCTGCACGTGGTCGACGTCGTCGGCCAGGTGGTCGGTGGTGAGCAGGAACCGGGTGAAGGTCCCGGTCACGTTGCTCAGCTTCCACGTCTCGGAGACCTTGAGCGCACCGTCGCGGTCCACCCGGATCTCGCTGTCGTAGTTGGTCACCACCGGGTCGGCGGCAGATCCCAGGCCGGACGCGCCGGCCTGAGTACCGGTCACGACCAGGATTCCGAGGGCGCACAGGGACACCCCGAGCAGACGTAGACGCATCGCCCAATCACACCGTATCGAGAGGGTCAGGAAGGTCGGCCTCCCGCAGTACGACGGGCGGTGGCCGCTGGCACGGGCACCTTACCGTGACTCGTGCCTGACGCAACGATTCCGCCAGGCGGACCGGGGAGGGCCCGGCAGCGGGCTGAGCCCCGACTCGGATAGCGTCTGGCGGTGCGGCTGCGCCCCGAGCCGCGCAGGTGACCGCCGCCGGGGTACTGGAGAGTGCGCGTGTCCGACAACCAGTGGGGACCTCCTGGTCAGTACCCGCAGCAGCCGCCCCCGCAGGGTCCGTACCAACCGCCGGTTCCGCCGCAGGGTCAGTACCCGCCGCCGCAGTACGGGCAGCCGCAGTACGGCGGGCAACCGCCGTACGGGGGTCAGCCTGGGTACCCGGGTCCCGGACAGGTGCCGCCGCCGGGTCCGCTGGCGCCGCAGCCGTGGCAGACCCAGCCGCACTACACCGCGCGCACCCCGATGCAGCAGCTGCCGCACGGGATCGGCTGGGGTGCACCGCAAGGTCCGGGTGGTCCGTACGGGCCGAACGGTCCGCACGGGCCGCGGAAGAAGAAGAGCAAGGCGATCTGGTTCGTCGCGCCGCTGATCGTCGTGGGCGTCGCGCTCCTCGGGCTGCGCATCGTCAGCTACACGCTCAAGCACAACGGGCCGGACGACTACTCGAGCCCGAGCGTCCCGGTCTCGACGTACTCGCCGTCGCCGTCCGAAGACCCCTCCACGAGTCCGACGACCGAGCCGACCGACGTACCGACCGCGCCGCGGACCACCGAGCCGACCGCGACCAAGCCGACCGCGCCACGGACCACCACGACGACGCCGCCGGTCCGCCGCGGGCCGACCGACTACGAGGTGGTCAGCCGCAACCGGATCTACTCGACCGGTGCGATGCCCGGCATCGGCTGCAAGGAGAGCCGCGCGCGTCCGGCGAACACCGTCGGCGCCACCGCCAACTACACCCAGCTGAAGGCCTGCCTGGCCCGCGCCTGGACCGCTCCGGTCCGCAGGGCCGGCGCGACCTTCCGCCAGCCGACCGTGCTCACATTCACCGGGACGGTCCAGTCGCCGTGCGGCGGCACGATGAGCGACACCGGCCCGCCGTTCTACTGCAGCGTCAACGAGACCATCTACATGAACCTGCGCGAGGACATCGGCAACTACAGCCGGTACGACAAGGTCTGGGCGCGGATGTGGATGCTGCACCAGTTCGCGCACGAGTACGGCCACCACGTCCAGCACCTGACCGGCATCCTCCAGGCCCGCAACAACATGCGGTACGAGGCGGACACCCGGGCGGAGGAGCTGGAGCTGACCCGGAAGGTGGAGCTGCAGGCCTCCTGCTTCAGCGACGTGTTCATCGGCGCCAACAAGCGGACGTACCCGGTCACCGGCCGCTCACTGCAGCAGTGGAAGTTCCTGATCGTCAACGTGACCGACTACGGCAACGACCACGGCGACGCCCCGAACCACCAGTACTGGGCGCTGCGCGGGTTCAACAGCCGCAACCCGGGCGCCTGCAACACCTTCACCGCCCCGTCGGCACGCCTGCGGTAGCGGGTTTCGGCGTGGTCCCGGATGATCAGCGCAGCAATGTGCTGACGTGGGCCGGTGCTGATGGATAGCCTGGCCGTCCGGATCACGCCCTGTGTGTCCCGGGGGGATGAGGATCAACCGTGTCTGACCAGGACTGGAGCGCACCACCGCCGGGACCGATGCCCGACGGGTCGATACCGATCTATGCCAGTTACCCACTGCCCGGTACGCCGGGTGGCGGGCCGGCGTTGCCAAAGGTGGGCTGGGGGCCCGACTTCGACGGCGGCCACATCCGGCACGGCGGTCCGCCGCGCAAGCGCCGGACCGGGCTGCTCGCCGGGCTGCTGCTGCTCGGTGGGGTCGGTGCGCTCGTGGTGATCACCGCGTTGACGCTGCGCAGCAGCAACGCGCCTACTGTCGCGCCGTCGTACGGGCCGGGCGTTCCGGCGACCAGCGCCACCGCCACGCCGACCGAGCCGGACGACAGCCCGCCCGGAACCCCGGGAGGGCCCGGGGCGTCGCAGCAGAGTGCAGCGATCGTGCGGACCGACGGGTTCTACCGCAGCGGGGTGCAGAAGACGGTGAACTGCCGGGAGCCGCAGATCGCGCTGGCCACGGCCGGGGCGGTGCAGACCTACTACGCGAACCTGATCGGCTGCCTGAACCGCGCCTGGACGCCGCTGGTCCGCGCCGGGCAGGACCAGTACGCCGCACCGCGGGTGATCTTCTGGGCCGGCCTCGTGCAGTCACCGTGCACCAGTTCGTCCCCGACCTCGTTCTACTGCTCGGCGAACCGGACGCTCTACCTGAAGTACGAGGACGACATCAAGCTGTGGAACCGGGCCTCCGACGACGCGAACCGGTCCTTCTCGCGGATGTGGGCGACGTACACGGCGGGGCACGAGTTCGGGCACCACATCCAGCAGCTGGCCGGGATCCTGCCAGCCGCCGCGCAGCTCGAGTACGACGCGCCGGACCAGGACGCGCGGCTCGAGGTGAGCCGGCGGATCGAGCTGCAGGCGTCCTGCCTCGGGGCGGCATTCATGGGCGCCAACCAGGCGTCGTACGGGATCACCGGCCTCGATCTGACCATCTACCGGCGTTACGTCGAGGCGCAGACCGGGGATGAGAACAACCGTGGCGGCCCACGGGACCACGGGGCGCGGACCAGTCACCAGTACTGGGCCGCGCAGGGCTTCAACACTGTCAACAGCGCCAACTGCAACACGTTCACGGCTTCGGCCAGCAAGGTCTCGTGAGGAGTATCGATGTCGGACAACTGGAATCCACCCCCTGGGCGGGAGCCGTCGGAGCCGGAGGGCGAACAGCCCACCGGCAACCCTGGCACGCCCCCGCGGGATGGCCAGTCGCCCCGCTGGTGGACCGAATCCACCGACAAGCCCGAGGAGTACCTGAAGCCGGACTCCCCGCCGCAGACCCACCCCGCGCCGCCACCGGCCGGCCCCCCGCGGGCACCCCAGTGGTACACACCGGGCCTGAGCAACGAGCCCGCCGGCGGTCAGCCGCCTGCAGCTAACCAGCCGGGTGCCAGCGCTCAGCCGCCCGCCGGCTCTCGTCCCGACGCGGGTGGGCAGACGGGTGCAGGCGCTCAGCCGCCGGCCGCGGGCCAGCCAGGCGCTGCCGGACAACCCAGCCCCGGTGCTCCGGGGACGGGCGGACAAGGTGCCCAGGCGAGCGGCAACCAGCCCGGCAACCCCGGGTGGAACCTGCCGCCGTACGGGCAGCCGGCTCAGCCGCCGCGCGGGCAGCACGCGGCGCCGCCGCCCGGCAACACCAGCGGCTACCGCTCCCACACCGGCACCGGCGCGACGCAGGGCGGCCCGGGAACCGGCGGCGCACACGCAGCCGGCGGCGCCGTGCCTCCAACCAGTGGGGGCACGCCCGACGGCCCGCCGGCACCCAACTCAGGCTGGGGCCGCCGCGACGACGTAGCAGCCGGTAACTCTTCTCAAAGTCCTTCTGCAGGTGAGCCGGCACAGACCGGCGGTGCTGGGGGCTTCACCGGCTCCTGGCCGACCGCCTCGACCGGGCCCGTGCCGCCTCCGCCGACCGGTGGGTGGCCTGGGCCCAACACCGGACCCCAGCAACCCCAGAACCCTTGGTCAGGCGCCCAGAGTGGTGGCGGCTGGCAGCAGCAGGGTGGGCCCAACGGGCCGCAGGGCGGCGGGCAGCCGACCTGGCAGTACCCGCCGATCCCGATCCCGAAGCCCCCGGGCCCTGGCCGCCGGCGCAAGCCGCGGCAGCTGTCCAAGGGGCTGCTCGTCATGCTCGTGGCCCTGGCGGTCCTCGTGGTCGGCTCCGGCGTCACCGTCGCGCTGAAGCTGACCGGGGACGACACCCCGACCACCCCGGTCGCCGTCGACTCGCCCTCGGAGACCCCGTCGGAGACACCCTCCGAGACCCCGAGCGAGACCCCCTCGGCGACGCCCACCCCGACGCCGACCGCGAAGCCGAAGCCCAAGCCGCGCGTGCCCACGCCGTACGAGGTGGTGGCGAAGAACAAGATCTACGCGGCCGGTGCCCTGCAGCCGACCAAGTGCGTGGAGCCGGCGTACCGGCCGACGACGTTCGCGGCGACCAAGGCCTACTACCAGCGCATCCTGCCGTGCCTGAACCGCACCTGGTACCTCGCGCTGAAGAAGGCCGGCCAGCCGTTCCGCGCGCCGCACCTGATCGTCTACGCCAACACGGTGAAGACCCCGTGCGGCACCGAGCGCGGCACCCGCGGCTACTACTGCGGCGCGAACGAGGCGATCTACATGCCGTTCAACGTCGACTACAACAACTACAAGATCAACCCGACCTACACCCGGGCGTGGATGCTGAACACGATCGCGCACGAGTACGGGCACCACATCCAGCAGCTGACCGGCATCTTCCGGGCCAGCTTCGCCCGCCAGGCGACGATGGCCGACCCGAACCTGCGGCTGCTGGAGTCGCGCCGGCGCGAGCTGCAGGCGGCCTGCTTCGGCTCGGCGTACCTGGGCGCGAACGCGGCGTTCATCCCGATGCGCGGCGACCTGCTGAACAACTGGAAGTTCGCGGTCGCGAACGCCGGTGACGAGTTCAGCCGGCCGAAGATCCGCGACCACGGCTCGAAGGTCAACCACAACCGCTGGTCGACCCGCGGCTTCACGTTCAAGAACCCGATCTACTGCAACACCTTCAGCACCAACCCGCAGTACACCAGCTAGCTCCTGGTACGACGAAGCCCCGGGATCCCTTGCCTGTAAGGGATCCCGGGGCTTCGCTACGTCAGAACAACCGGCGCGCGGCGGTCAGCGTCCCACCGAAGGTGGTGACGAAGCTGGTCAGCGACTCCCCGATGTCGGACAGGTGCCAGTTCTCCGGACCGGAGTACCAGCCGATGCCGGCGTCGGGGTCGTCGTCGTCATCGGTCGCCGCGATCTCCAGCGCCCACTTCTCGGTCAGGCCGAGTACGGCGGCGTACGGCAGGCAGCGGGACGCGAACTCGAGCCGGTGGCTCTGCGGCAGGCTCGCCGAGGTCTCGTCGGCCAGGTACCGCTGCAGGCCACCCACTCGACCCAGTACGGCGGCACCGCGCGCCGTACGAGCAGGGGCGACCTGTCCGGCCAGCGACAGCGCCACACCGGCCAGGATGACGGCCAGCCCGACCAGTCCGAACTTGGTGGCGATGGCCAGCACGATCGTCAACACCACACCCGCACCGACCAGCACCAGCCCGGCGGTGGTCCAGCGGTTCCGGACGGCGTCCGGCCGGCTGGCGAACCAGCCCTGCGTCACGACGTCGGCGTACAGCTGCTCGCGCACCAGGTTGAGCCGGGGCCGCAGCGACGGGCCCAGCGTCGACACCTGGGCGGTCTCGCCGTCGGCGAAGACCGCGTCGAGCAGGGCCTTCTCGTACGGCAGCAGCTCGGGTCCGCCCTCGTTGAGCCGGACCAGCTGCCAGTCGTGCCGGCCGAACTGCGTCTCGCGCGGCAGCTCGACGATGGTCAGGTAGTTGCGGACGGCAAGGTCCAGCAGCGTGGCGGTGATGTCGACGACGTCGGCCGACTCGTCCACCACGGTGCCGACCTGGCCCGGCCGGATCCCGTCCGGCGCGGCGAACTGCGGCCCGTCGGTGCCGTCGAGCACCGGGCGCTCCGGCGCGCCCTCACCGGTCTTGCCCGCGTCGCGGCCCTTGAAGAACCACAGCGCGGCAGCGGCCAGTACGCCGAGGCCGAGCAGCAGCGCGCTCAGCCCGACGGTCGAGGAGTCGGCGGTGAAGGCGTGGTGCAGCGACCAGCGGGTCTTGAACTCCGCGTTCGGCTTGACCGTCGCCTGGCCGCTCAGCCCGGTCAGGAAGGTGACGCGGCCACCGGCGGGCACCTGCAGTTGCTCGATCACGATCTCGGCCGACTCGCCCAGCTGGTACGACGTACAGGGCATGCTCGACCCGGTGCGGCCGGCGAAGCAGGTCAGCCAGGTGGCGAACGGGACGCTCACCGTCAGGGTCGCCTTCGGGATCGCCGTCCCGAAGCCCTGGAGCACCGGCCAGCTCACCTCGCGGCCCTCGGTGGAGTCGGCCACGACGTTGTCGACGTCGTAGCTGTAGACGATCTTGGTCTGCCCGGACGCCTGGACCGACAGCTGCCGGCCGTTGTCGATCTCGGTGTCGCTGAAGCCACCGGCGGGCTGGCCGTTCACGGTGGCCGACACGTTGCTGATGTCGTAGACCCGGTCGTCGTCGGCGTTGGAGCGGACCCGGGTCGCCAGCGTGCGGACGAAGGTGTCACCACCGGCCGCGACGTCGACGGTCTCCTTGACCTTCAGCACGCCGTCCCCGGTCAGGGTCGCCTCGGCGGAGTACGCCGTGATCCTGTCGTCGGCGGCCTGGGCAGGCAGCGCGCCCACGGCAACGAACGGGACCGACAGGGCGACGAGCAGGGCAGCCGGTAGGAGGCGGCGCTTCAGTGACATGGGCTGAGAGTAGTCTCGGGGCGGTTCGCCCTGCGAACCCGCGACGACCTGCCACCGGCACAGAAGGGGTCCTGCGACCAGTGAGCAACCCGTACGACTACAACCGACCCCAGGACCGCCCGCAGGGCTACCGCCCGCCGGCGCCGCCGCCCGGCGTACTGCCCCCGCCGCAGCCGGGCCAGTGGCAGCAGGCGCCGCAGCAGCAGTACCCGCCGCAGTACCAGCAGCCGCCGTACGGGCAGCAGGGCCAGTACCAGCAGCAGCCGGGTCAGTACCCGCAGTACCAGCAGCAGCCCGGTCAGTGGCCGCAGCCGCACTACGGCGGCCCGAACCACTTCAACGGCTTCCAGCCGCCCCCGCGGCGGCGTGGCTCCGGTGCGGCCAAGTTCATCCTGCTCGGCTTCTTCGCGCTGGCCTTCGTCGGCATCACGCTGGCGGTCGTCGGGGCGGTCCTGACCGACAGCTCCGACAGCACGGCGATCCCCGAGAACAGCGGCCCGTCGATCGTGCCGACCGCGACCACCAAGCCGGAGAAGGGCACCGCCGAGGACTATCTGGTCAACAGCGCGCTCTACACCGCCGGTGGTCTGGGCGAGCTGAACTGCCCGGCGCAGAAGCTCGGCGACGGCAGCCTGGCGGCGCAGAAGGTGTACTACGAGAAGCTGTTCAAGTGCCTGAACGACGCCTGGCGTCCGGCGCTGAACAAGATCGGCGTGAACAAGCCCGACCCGGGCCTGATCGTGTTCGACAAGCCGGTCAACACCGCGTGCGGGAAGTTCAGCCCGCTGTCGGGCCGGGTGCTCGCGTTCTACTGCTACGGCAACCAGGTGATGTACACCGACGTGCTGCAGATGAACAAGGCGTTCGGGCCGAAGGAGGACCTGGCCTACCTGATGACGATCGCGCACGAGTACGGCCACCACATCCAGGGCGTCACCGAACTGTTCTACGCGCGGGCCTACTACCTGCAGGACCACCCGAGCCAGAAGCTGGAGAGCTCCCGCCGTAACGAGGTGCAGGCCTCCTGCCTGGGTGGGGTGTTCAGCCGCGCGGTGGCGAAGAGCTACCCCTTCACCGACCGGATGAAGGAGTTCGAGTTCCAGTCCAGCCACAGCTTCGGCGAGTCCGAGGACACCCCGCCCGACGAGCGCACGCACGGTCTGGCCAGTACGCAGGGCTTCTGGATCATGAACGGCTTCAACATCGGCGAGACCAAGGCCTGCAACACGTTCGCGGCCCCGGCCGGTCTGGTGAAGTGACCGTCTTGAGTGGTGTCGTGTTCGCCTGGGGTTAAGGCCCGAGCAGTATCATCCGCCCGTGACGTTGCGACGGGGGGACAGTGCGCCACCCGAGCGCACCCTGGTGGACATCCTGCACGAGACGGCGGGCAAGTACCCCGACGATCCCGCGCTGGACGACTCGCACGTCAGTCTCAGCTACCGCGAACTGCTCGCCCAGGTGGGCAAGTTCGCGGGCCGGCTGACCGCGTTGGGGATCGGCCCGGGTGACCGGGTCGGCGTCCGGATCTCGTCCGGACACAACGACCTGTACGTCGCGATCCTGGGCACGCTGCAGGCCGGCGCGGCGTACGTCCCGGTCGACGCGGACGACCCGGCCGAACGTGCCGAGCTGGTTTTCGGCGAGGCCGCGGTCGCCGCGATCGTCACCGACGGTCTGGAGATCGCGAGCAAGCGCGCGAGCGGTCCCGACGAGGACGGCTACTACGACTTCCCTTACTCGGCCCGGATGGACCAGCCGGGTGAGGTGATTGGTGGGTCCGCACCAACGACCACAGAGGGGCCGAGCCCCGACGACGACGCCTGGATCATCTTCACCTCCGGGTCGACCGGCGTACCGAAGGGTGTCGCCGTCACGCACCGGTCGGCGGCCGCGTTCGTCGACGCCGAGGCGCGGATGTTCCTGCAGAAGGAGCCGATCGGGTCCGACGACCGCGTACTGGCCGGGCTGTCGGTGGCGTTCGACGCGTCCTGCGAGGAGATGTGGCTCGCTTGGCGGTACGGCGCGTGTCTGGTCCCCGCGCCGCGTTCGCTCGTCCGCAGCGGCATGGACCTCGGCCCGTGGCTCGTCGCGCAGGGCATCACCGTCGTGTCCACCGTCCCGACGCTGGCCGCGCTCTGGCCCGCCGACGCGCTGGACGCCGTACGGCTGCTGATCTTCGGTGGTGAGGCCTGTCCGCCCGAGCTGGCCGAGCGGCTCGCGATCGACGGCCGTGAGGTCTGGAACACGTACGGCCCGACCGAGGCGACCGTCGTCGCGTGCGGTGCGCAACTGACCGGCGAGGGCCCGGTCCGGATCGGCCTGCCGCTGGACGGCTGGGACCTCGCCGTGGTCGATGCCCAGGGCAACGAGGTGTCCGAGGGCGAGATCGGCCAGCTGATCATCGGCGGGGTCGGCCTGGCCCGCTACCTCGACCCGGCCAAGGACGCGGAGAAGTTCGCGCCGATGCCGTCGCTGGGCTGGGAGCGCGCGTACCGCAGCGGCGACCTGGTCCGCAAGGACGAGGCCGGGCTGCTGTTCCAGGGCCGCGCCGACGAGCAGGTCAAGCTCGGCGGGCGGCGGATCGAGCTGGGCGAGGTCGACGCGGCGCTGCAGGCTCTGCCCGGTGTCTCGGGTGCGGCGGCCGCCGTACGGACTAGTGCCGGAGGCAACCAGCTCCTGGTCGGCTACGTGGTCGCCGAGGAGTCCTTCGACCAGAAGGCTGCCACCGAGCGCCTCCGCGAAGCCCTCCCGGCCGCGCTGGTCCCGCTGCTCGCGGTCACAGACACCCTCCCGACGCGCACGTCCGGCAAGGTCGACCGCAACGCGCTCCCGTGGCCCCTGCCCGGCATGGACAGCGACGGCCCGGCGGCCGAGCTGGACGGTACGGCGGGCTGGCTGGCCGAGCGCTGGACCGGCGTGCTCGGCGCCAAGGTCACCGGCCCCGACAACGACTTCTTCCTGCACGGCGGCGGCAGCCTCGCCGCGGCGCAGCTGGTCTCCGCGCTGCGCGAGCGGTACGCCGAGATCACCGTCGCGGACATCTACGAGTACCCGCGCCTCGGTGCGCTCGCTGATCGCCTGGACTCCTCGACAGCGACGTACGAGCCGGTCGAGATCCGTGAGATCCGGCCGACACCGCCCGGTACGCAGCTGCTGCAGACGGCGTTGACGCTGATCCTGCAGACCGTGGTCGGCGTGCGCTGGCTGGTCTACCTGTTCACGCTGAACAACGTGCTCGCCGTGACCGCCGGCGACCACCCCTGGATGCGCACGGTGTCCTGGTGGTGGATCCTCGTCGGCTGGCTGCTGCTGATCACGCCGGCCGGCCGGATGGGCATCGCCGTCGTCGGCGCACGGATCCTGCTGCGCGGCCTGAAGCCCGGCGTCTACCCGCGCGGGGGCAACGTACACGTCCGGCTCTGGGCCGCGGAGAACCTGGCCGACGCGGCAGGCGCCGCGAACCTGGCCGGCGCGCCCTGGATCGCGTACTACGCCCGCGCGCTCGGCGCGAAGGTCGGCCGCGGCGTCGACCTGCACACGCTGCCGCCGGTGACCGGTCTGCTGACGATGGGCCGCGGTGCGTCGATCGAGCCCGAGGTCGACCTGTCCGGCTACTGGATCGACGGCGACCAGCTGCACGTCGGCGCGGTGCACGTCGGCGCCGAGGCAGTCATCGGTTCGCGCAGCACGCTGCTGCCCGGCGCGGAGATCGGCCGGGGCGCCGAGATCGCGGCCGGGTCGGCGGTCTCCGGCAAGGTCCCGTCGAACGAGCGTTGGTCCGGTTCGCCCGCCAGTCGGGTCGGTCGCGCGCGTCGGCCGTGGCCCGAGGAGCGCCCGGCGCGGGCGCCGTGGTGGGTCCTCGCGTACGGCGCGGCGTCGGCGCTGATGTCGTTGCTACCGGTCGCGGCGGCGGTGGCTGCGATCGCCGTACTGGGTGGGTACATCCAGGGGACTGCGTCCCTGGGCGAGGCCGCGCTGAAGGCGCTGGCCGCGATCCCGCTGATGACGCTGGTCGGCTTCGTGACGTTGGCTGTGCTGACGCTGATCGGCGTACGGATCCTTGGCCTCGGCATCAAGCCGGGGCACTATCCCGTCCGCAGCCGGATCGGCTGGCAGGTGTGGGCGACCGAGCGGCTGCTCGACTCGGCCCGGACGCTGCTGTTCCCGCTCTACGCGAGCCTGCTGACGCCGTGGTGGCTGCGCGCGCTCGGCGCGAAGATCGGCCGCGACGTCGAGGCGTCGACCGTGCTGCTGCTGCCGAAGATGACGACTGTCGGTGACGGCGCCTTCCTCGCCGACGACACGATGATCGCGTCGTACGAGCTCGGTGGTGGCTGGTTGCACGTCGCCGGCGCGAAGGTCGGCAAGCGCGCGTTCCTGGGCAACTCGGGGATGACCGCGCCGGGTCGCTCGGTGCCGAAGAACGGGCTGGTCGCCGTACTGTCGGCCGCGCCGAAGAAGTCCAAGGCCGGTACGTCGTGGCTGGGCAGCCCGCCGGTGAAGCTCCGCCGGCAGGCCGTCGCGGGCGATCAGAGCCGGACCTTCAACCCGCCGTACCGGCTGAAGGTGGCGCGGGCGCTGGTCGAGCTGTGCCGGTTCGTCCCGATGATGTGCACGGTCCTGATCGCGCTCGGTGTGCTGTTCGCCCTGCAGGCGTTGGATGTCTGGCTCGGGCCGTGGTGGACCGTGCTGCTGTCCGGTGCGGTGATCCTGGCCGCCGGTGCGGTCGCGGGCGGGATGGCGACGGTGGCCAAGTGGGTCATCGTCGGCCGGACCCGCGCGGTCGAGTACCCGCTGTGGAGCTCGTTCGTCTGGCGCAACGAGGTCGTGGACAGCTTCGTCGAGCTGGTCGCCGCGCCCTGGTTCGCCAACGCGGCCGCCGGTACGCCGGTGCTCGCGCTCTGGCTGCGCACGCTCGGCGCGAAGATCGGCAAGGGCGTCTGGTGCGAGACGTACTGGTTGCCCGAGGCCGATCTGATCACGCTCGGCGACGGTGCCACGGTGAATCGCGGGTGCGTTCTCCAGACGCACCTGTTCCATGACAGGGTGATGTCCATGAGCACCGTCACCTTCGGCCCAGGGTCGACGCTGGGGCCGCACGGCATCGTGCTGCCGGCCGCGTCGATCGGTGAGGGCGCCACCGTCGGCCCGGTCTCGTTGGTGATGCGGGGTGAGAGCGTGCCGGCCGGTACTCGCTGGGCCGGCAACCCGATCGCACCCTGGCAGGGTTGATGGTCGCCGGTTCCCAGGGCCGGGCCGAGCAGGGTGCAGACACGGCGGGTGATCCCTACGTCCCCTCGCACGGCAACGGCGGCTACTCCGTCGAGTCCTACGAGCTCGACCTCGACTACCGGGTCAGCAGCAACCGGCTGAGCGGCAAGGCCACCATCACCGCGGTGGCGACGCACGCGCTGTCGCGGCTCAGCCTCGACCTGGTCGGCCTGCGGGTGGCGAAGGTGTCGGTCAACGGCCGGCGCGCGGCCCGCTACGCGCATCGCTCCGGCAAGCTGCACATCACCCCCGCCGCGGTGATCCCGGACGGTGCGGAGTTCGTCGTCGACGTCCAGTACGCCGGGAACCCGGCGCCCGCCGACAGCCCGTGGGGCGAGCTCGGCTGGGAGGAGCTGACCGAGGGCGTGATCGTCGCCAGCCAGCCGAGTGGTGCGGCCACCTGGTTCCCGTGCAACGACCACCCCGGCGACAAGGCGCACTACCGGATCACCGTCACCACCGACTCGCCGTACCAGGTGATCGCGAACGGACGGCTCGTCTCGCGGCGTACGAAGGCCAGCCGGACCAGCTGGGTCTACGACATGGCCGCGCCGATGGCGACGTACCTGGCGACCCTCCAGATCGGCCGGTACGACGTACTGGAGCTGGCGTCGTCGCCGGTCACCCAGCGCGCGGCTTTGCCGCAGTCGCTGATCAAGGACTTCCGGCACGACTTCGGCCGGCAGCAGGACATGATGAAGCTGTTCTGCGCGCTCTTCGGGCCGTACCCGTTCACGGCGTACACGGTGGTGGTCACCGACGACCCGCTGGAGATTCCCCTGGAGGCGCAGGGCATCTCGGTCTTCGGCAGCAACCACCTGGACGGCCGGCGCGGGTCGGAGCGACTGGTCGCGCACGAGCTGGCGCACCAGTGGTTCGGCAACAGCCTGACCCCCGCGACCTGGCAGCACATCTGGCTGAACGAGGGCTTCGCCTGCTACGCCGAGTGGCTGTGGTCGGAGGAGTCCGGCGGGCTCTCGGCGTCCCAGCAGGTCTCCAAGGCCCACAGCCGGCTGGCGTCGCTGGACGAGGACCTGGTCCTGTCGGACCCCGGCCCGGACCTGATGTTCGACGACCGGCTCTACAAGCGCGGCGCGATCACCCTGCACGTCCTGCGCCAGCTACTCGGCGACACCACGTTCTTCGACCTGCTCCGCAACTGGACGAAGACGTACCGCCACGGCTCGGTGACCACCGACGACTTCATCGCCCTGGCAGCTGCTGCTTCCGACGACCCCGACGCCGTCCACCAGCTCTTCTCGGACTGGCTGGACGAGGACGAGCTCCCCCCACTGCCCAGGAGCCGACGCCGCCGGTGAGGTGGCTTGTACGCGGTGCTGCTGGCGTACTGCCCCGCCGGCCCCGGGCTGCTTCGGTCACTGCACCGCGGCAGTAGCTGCGTCGACGAAGCGCTCCAGCAGGGCCGAGCGCTCTACCCAGGCGACGCCTACCCACCAGGTGGCGCTCTTGGCGCGGAGGGGGATGAGCTGCACCGGGCCGGGTGCGACCTTGCCTGCGCTGGCTGGTACGACGGCCGGTCCAACCCCGGCTGCGACCAGGGCCAGGACAGTCAGCAGGTCGTCGGCCTCCTGGAGTACCAGCGGGCGGCAGCCCAGGTCGTCGTACAGACGGGTGATCTGGCCGTCCAGGCCGGGCCCGCGGTGTGGTCTGAGGCGGACCAGCGGGCGGCCGTCGAGCCACGCGGCGACGTCGGTCGGCTCCGGGGTCCCGGCCGGTAGAGCGAGCGCGAGGCGGTCCTGCTGCAGCCGGCGGCGCATGATGCCGTCCGGCACCGGGAGCCGGACGAAGCCCGCCTGCAAGGTGCCGGCCAGCAGCTGCTCGCACTGAACCGTCGACGGCAGGTCGTCGAGCGAGACCGAGATCCGGGGATGCCGGCCGCGGAACAGCGCGATCGCCCTCGGCGCGACCTCGATCGCGGACATCCCGAAGCCGACCGCGAGCGTGCCGTCCTCACCGGCCGCGACCGACTCCGCCCGCCGTTCGAACGACGCGGACCGGGCCAGCAGGTCCAGTGCGTCGGGCAGCAGCGCCTCTCCCGCTCCGGTCAGCCGGGCGCCCTGGCGGCCGCGGACGAACAGGCTCGCGCCGACCCGGCGCTCGAGCAGCTGCAACTGCTTGGTGACGGCGGGCTGGCTGGTCGAGAGCTCCACCGCCGCGGCGCTGACGTTGCCCGTGCGCGCCACCGTGACGAAGGTCCGGAGCAGCCGCAGTTCCATAACCACAGGATATGGATAACCCTGTGGATATCATTGGACGGCATGCTCGAAGCAGCGAGATCCTGGCGGGAAACCGCTGAGGAGAAGCCTGTGCTGCGTGCCGCCGTCGTCCAGTTCGAAGCCGTTCCCGACCGCCCGGGCAGCAACTTGTCCACAGTCCGCCGGCTGGCGAGCGAGGCTGTGGACAACGGTGCTCAGCTGGTTGTCTTCCCCGAGATGTGTCTGCTCGGGTACTGGCACCTGCGCCGCCAGCCGGTCGAGCGGCTCCGTGAGCTGGCCGAGCCGCGGACCGGACCGTCGGTTTCAGCTGTCAGCGCGCTGGCTCGCGAACTGGACGCCGGGATCGGGGTCGGCTTCCTCGAGTCCGACGGAGACCGGCTGTTCAACTCGTACGCCGTCTGCCTGCCCGACGGCAGCGTGCACGTCCATCGCAAGCTGCACGCCTTCGAGCACGAGGCGATCTCCAGCGGGGACTCGTTCACCGTGTTCGACACCCCGTGGGACGTGCGGGTCGGGATCCTGATCTGCTGGGACAACAACCTGGTGGAGAACGTCCGGGCCACCGCGTTGCTCGGCGCAACGGTGCTGATCGCCCCGCACCAGACCGGCGGGACGAACTCAGTCAGTCCGCACGGGATGAAGCCGGTCCCGCTCTCCGTGTGGGAGAACCGGGCAACGGATCCGGCGGCGGTTCTCGAGGCGTTCAACGGTGCGAGCGGCCGTGGGTGGCTGATGCGGTGGCTACCGGCCCGGGCGCACGACAACGGGCTGTTCGTGCTGTTCAGCAACGGTGTCGGCCGGGACGACGACGAGATCCGGACCGGCAACGCGATGGTGCTCGACCCGTACGGCCGAATCGTCGCCGAGACCCCGGTGGCGGACGAGGCGGTGGTGGTCGCCGACCTCGACCTCGACCTGGTTCCGCTCTCCACGGGCCGACGGTGGCTACGCGGTCGTCGTCCTGAGCTCTACGGCTTGCTCACCGAGCCCCAAGGCAACGAACTCTCACCCCGCGAAGTCCGTTTTTCAGTACCTCTTCAGTAGATGATCGCGGTGGCGATCGCGGCGATGCCTTCGCCGCGGCCGGTGAGGCCCAGGCCGTCCGTGGTGGTCGCGCTGACCGAGACCTCGGCGTCGCAGGCCGTGCTCATCGCCTTCTCGGCCTCTTCGCGGCGGGCGGCGAAGCGTGGGCGGTTGCAGACCACCTGGACGGCGACGTTGCCGATCTCGTACCCGGCCGCACGAACGCGGCGAGCAGCCTCGGCCATCAGTGTCGCGCCGGAGGCGCCGGCCCACTCGGGTTCCGACGTACCGAAGTTCGAGCCGAGGTCGCCGATCCGGGCCGCGGACAACAACGCGTCGCAGACCGCGTGCGCGGCCACGTCGCCGTCGGAGTGTCCGTCCGGCCCCGAGGTCTCCTCGGGCCAGTGCAGTCCGGCCAGCCACATCTCGCGGCCTTCGACGACCGGGTGCACGTCGATCCCGGTGCCGACGCGGGGTGGTCTCACAGTTGTTGCCTCTCCGCCAGAATCCACTCGGCCAGCAACAGATCGCGCGGCCGGGTCACCTTGAACGCGTCCTCGGACCCCTCGACGGTCTGCACGCTGACCCCGAGCCGCTCGCACAGCATCGCGTCGTCCGTTGCCCCGTCGACGTTCCCGGCATGGGCCCTGCGCAACAACTCCGGATCGAACCCCTGCGGGGTCTGTACGGCGACCAGCGCCGATCGATCGGGCGTCTCGAGCACCTCGCCGTGAGCGCCGACCCGCTTGATCGTGTCGGTCACCGGGATCACCGGCACCACCGCCGGAGCACCACCGAGTACGGCGGCAACGACCCGCTCGATCACCGCGACCGGGACGAACGACCGGGCCGCGTCGTGCACCAGCACGCAATCGATGCCAGTCGCCGGGACCAGCTCGAGCGCTGCCCGGACCGAGTCGGTGCGCTCGGCACCGCCCGCGACGATCCGCAGGTCGGCACTCCCGACGTACGGGTCGAGAAGCTTGCCGACGGCATCTTCCGTCCCCGGAGGGACGGCGATGACAAAGCACGAGAGGCCGGCGGCGGTCGCTGCGGACAGCCCACGCACCGCGTGGACCAGCAGCGATTCGCCACCGACCTCTCGTAACGCCTTCGGTGCCTCACCACCGAGCCGCAACCCGAGACCGGCCGCCGGGATGATTGCCGCGGTACTCATCGAGAGACCACGCAGGGCGGTTCGGTCACGGGATCCGGATCGGTTCTGACCTGGAGTAGGTCAGGAAGCGAGGACCTCGTCGAGGATGGCTTCCGCCTTGTCCTCGTTGGTGTGCTCGGCCAGGGCCAGCTCGGAGACGAGGATCTGACGTGCCTTCGCCAGCATCCGCTTCTCACCCGCCGACAGACCGCGGTCACGCTCACGGCGCCACAGGTCGCGGACGACCTCTGCCACCTTCATCACGTCACCGGAGTGCAGCTTCTCCAGGTTCGCCTTGTAACGTCGCGACCAGTTGGTCGGCTCCTCCGTGTGCGGCGCCCGCAGCACGTCGAAGACGCGCTCCAGACCAGCCTGATCCACGACGTCACGCACGCCGACGAGATCGAGGTTGCACGCGGGGACCCGGACGACCAGGTCGTTCTGAGCGACGATCCTCAAGACCAGATAGGTCTTGTCCTCACCTTTGATCTGACGGGTCTCGATGTCCTCGATGACGGCCGCACCGTGATTGGGGTAAACAACCGTCTCGCCGACTGTGAAAGTCATATGTCACGTGCCCCTTTCCAAGACCAATACTACCACGCAGTCGCTGGTCCGGCCGGGGCGTTTGCGCTGGTCAGAGGCCTGTTCCCGCCTTGACAAACGCTGTCCGGCATGCCTCGCGCGCGGAATTTGGTTGCCCGGGACATCCCCCGAAGGTGGAGCCGCCGTCGAGCCGCGGGCGCCCGGTCGCTACGCTTTGCTGCGCCGGAGGCCGCAGCCTGACGGCGTCCACAGCTTGCAGGAGAGGGATTCCAGTGCCCATCACGTTGCCCCCGTCGGCTCTTCGCCGCGTTGCCGCGGCCGGCGCCACCGTCACGCTCAGCCTCGCACTGGCGGCCTGCGGCGCGAACTTCAACGCGCAGACCATGAAGCCGTACCAGCCCGCCGAGGGCACCAACGCCACCTCGGGCTCGATCGCCGTCCGTAACCTGCTGGTGCTCGCCGCCGAGGACGGCACCGGTGAGCTGCACGCCGCCGTCGTGAACACGGGCAAGACCGACGACACCCTCGTCGGCATCGCCTCCGAGCCGGCCGCCGGCGCCCCGCAGACCGAGGAAGGCACCGAGCCGACCGCACCGCCGGCCACGGTCACCGTCGGCAACGTCCGCCCGATGACGCTGGCCCCGGGCGCGTCGCTGACCCTGCCGCCGCCCACCGGCAAGCCCTTCACCGTCACCGGCGGCAAGCCCGGCGCGATGGTCACCCTGGTCCTCACCTTCGCCAAGGCGGCCCCGATCACCGCGCACGTCCCGGTGCTCACCACCGACCACTTCAGCCCCACCCCGCGCGACGACGCCCCCGAGGAAAGCCACGGCTGACCTTTCATTTGCAGTACGCCGACGGGCCGCCTCACGTCACTGGAGGCGGCCCGTCGGCATTCCTGGCGGTAGGCACCAGCACCACGAGTAGTTCGCGCCGACAGGTGCTGGGCACCCGGCGAGGAGCACCCCTGGAGGCGGCCGTCGGGTTCCTGGCGGGCGGCGCTCGGACTACAAGTAGTTCGAGCTCACACGTGCTCGGCACCGTCTCAGAACAACGCGAAACGGGCCGCCCCGGCGCGGGACGGCCCGTTCGGTGTACGGCGTCCTGTGGCCCAGGGTCGCCGTACGGCTACGGCCCCCTCCGGGCGGCGGATCGGTCGCCGGTCCGGACAGGACCTGGTCCGGCGGGCACGGCTTGTGTGCGAGCGGCCCGCGCGGAGCTCAGTTGGCGGCGGCGGCCGCCTTCGCGAGGCCGGGGACGATCTTGTCCAGCACCCACGGGACCGACAGGACGCTGACCGAGCTCATCCCGGAGATCACCTGCTGGTCCTCCAGCACGTACGCGCTGCCCTTCTTCACCGACGGCATCGCGGCGTACACGGGATCGGCGGCGAACTTCGCCGCGCTCAGCCCGTCGACGTACGCGACCACCACATCGGCGTCGATGTCGCCGACCTTCTCCTTGCTGATCGGCAGCGCGAACTCCTTCTTGGTGTTCGTCTCCTCCAGCTTCAGCACGCCCGGCGCGTTCACGAAGCCCATCTCGTTCAGGATCTGCACCCGCGGATCACCCGGCGTGTAGACGTAGTTGTCCGCCCCGAACGACCCCACGCTGATCGTCTTCCCCTTGAACTCCGGGTGTTCCGAGGCGACCTTCGCGATCCGGTCCTTGATCCCGGCAACCAACCGGTCGGCCTCGGCGGACTTGCCCAGCGCCTGGCCGATCAGCGTCGTCTGGTCCTGCCACGTGGTCTGCCACGGCGCCCCGGGATAGGCGACGGTCGGCGCGATCCCGGACAGCGTCTTGTAGACGGTCGCGTCGAAGCCCTCGTACGGCGCCAGGATCACGTCCGGCTTCAGCGCGGCGATCTTCTCGTACGGGTAGCTGTCCGTTGCGTCGAGCAACGTCGTCTTCGTCGCGTCGAACCGGTCCGCGTCCCACGCGGTGACGCCGGCCTCGGTCGGGGCGTAGGTGATCTTCGGCATCCCGACCGGCGTCTCGCCGAGCGCGTACACGACGTCCTGCGCGTTCCAGCCGAGCGTGACGATCCGGGTCGGCTTGGCCTTGATGGTGGTCTCGCCGAAGGTGTTCTTCAGCGTCACCGGGAAACCCGCGCCGGCTTCACCCGACGGCGCGGAGGCCTCGTCGGCACCACTCCCGCACGCGGTCAGCGCGGTTGCCGACAGCAACAACGCGGCAACGGCAGCAGTACTGCGGGTACGACGGGACCAGGACATGGCACCACTCCTCAGCTGGATTACAACTAAGGAGAGCCTAAGCTAACCCACCGGCGGGGCGGCCGGTGGGGTCTCAGGCTTCGAACTTGTAACCCAGCCCCCGCACCGTCACCAGGTGCGCCGGGTTGGACGGATCCTTCTCCAGCTTGGAGCGGAGCCGCTTGACGTGCACGTCCAGGGTCTTGGTGTCCCCGACGTAGTCGGCGCCCCAGATCCGGTCGATCAGCTGCCCCCGGGTGAGCACCCGGCCGGTGTTGCGCAGCAGCATCTCGAGCAGCTCGAACTCCTTCAGCGGCAGCCGGATCTCGGTCCCGGACACCGTCACGACGTGCCGCTCGACGTCCATCCGGACCGGTCCGGCCTCGAGCGTGTCGGGCAGCAGCTCGACGTCCGCACCGCGGCGCAGTACGGCCTTGATCCGGGCCAGCAGCTCACGCGGGCTGTACGGCTTGGTGACGTAGTCGTCGGCGCCCAGTTCGAGCCCGACCACCTTGTCCACCTCGGTGTCCTTGGCGCTGACGATGATCACCGGCACGTTGCCCCGGGTCCGCAACGCGCGGCAGACCTCGGTACCGGACAGGCCCGGCAGCATCAGGTCGAGCAGGACGATGTCCGCACCGGCCCGGTCGTACTCGTCCAGCGCGTCCGGGCCCGTCTCCGCGACGGCGACCTCGAACCCCTCCTTGCGCAGTACGTACGACAGCGCGTCGCTGTAGCTCTCCTCGTCTTCGACGACCAGCACTCGGGTCACGAAGCTGTCTCCTTTGCGATCTGACCTGACGGGGTAGGCGTCAGGGTGATGGCCGGTTCCTCCTGGCTGGTGGAACCGGTCGGTTGCCCGGTGGCGGGATCGAGCCGCAGCGGGAGCCGGACGGTAAAGGTGGAACCCTGTCCCTCGACGCTCCAGACCCGTACGTCGCCACCGTGGATCGAGGCGATGTGCTTGACGATCGACAGGCCCAGCCCGGTGCCGCCGGTCTCCCGGCTGCGGGCCCGGTCGACCCGGTAGAAGCGTTCGAAGATGCGTTCCAGGTCGCTGCTGGGAATGCCCACGCCCTGGTCGGAGACGGTGACCTCGACCAGGTCGCCGATCGGGTGTGCGGCGACCGCGACCCGGGTCCCGTCGGGGCTGTAGTTGACCGCGTTCTCGACCAGGTTGCCGATCGCGATCGCCAGCTGGTCCTCGCTGCCCATCACCTCGAGGTCCGGGTCGGTCTTCACGACGATGTTGATGTCGCGGTCCTCGGCGTCGACCCGGCAGCGGTCCACCGCGGCGTCGATCACGCCGTTGATGTCGACCGGGCCCGGGTTCTCCAGGGGGTCGTCGCCCTGCAGGCGGGACAGCTCGATGATCTCCTTGACCAGGCGGCTCAGCCGCGAGGCCTCGATCCGCATCCGGCCGGAGAACCGCTGGACCGCCTCCGGGTCGTCGGAGGCCTCCGAGACGGCGTCGGCGAGCAGGATCAGCGCGCCGATCGGGGTCTTCAGCTCGTGGCTGACGTTGACGGTGAAGTCGCGCCGGATCGCCTCCAGCCGGCGCTCCCGGGTCCGGTCCTCGACCAGGACCAGCACCAGCTGGCTGCCCAGCGGCGCCACCCGGGCGCTCACGTACTGGGTCGCGCCGAGCCGGCCGCGGACGATCTCCAGGTCCTGCTGACGGATCTCGCCGTCGCGCCGTACGGCCCGGACCATCGTCAGCAGGTCGTCGACGACCAGGCGCTCGCCCCGGACGATGCCGAGCACGTGCGCCGGGGCGCTGGCCTGCAGCACCTGGTCCTCGGGGCCCATCACGACCGCGGACGACCGCAGTACGGACAGAACGGTGGCGACGCCACTGGGGACCGCGGGGTCCGGGGAGACGGGGACCTTGGTCTGGGATCGCTCGCTCAGCACCATCGCCCCGAGCGAAAGCAGAGCCAGGGCCGCGCCGATGACGCCGCCCAGCACCGCAGCCAGCGTGGGGTCCACATCATCGATGCTACGCGGGGAAAGCACAGGGAAAGACCGAATGAGCACCGGATGACCGGAACGCGTCCTAACTGTTCATCACGCGTTCACCACTCGTCGCCGTCCGGCAACCTCGACGGCATACGGTCCCTCGTGGGCGGGTACTGAACCGTGCCCGCGCCCCTTCCGGCCCGGATCGGCCGGACAGCACAGATCGGATGCAGAATGCGCGACACCTACCACGAGCAGCTCGACGACATCCTCGCCGAGCTCGAGCGGATGACCAGGACGGTGTCGACCGCTGTCCGGCGGTCCACCAGCGCCCTGCTGAGCGCCGACATCCGGCAGGCCGAGGAAGTGATCGCCGCCGACATCCAGCTCGACGCGGCCGGCGAGGGCGTCGAGGAGAAGGTCTTCGAGCTGATGGCCCGCCAGGCCCCGGTCGCCAACGAGCTGCGGATGCTGGTCGCCGCGCTGCGGATGGTCGCCGACCTGGAGCGGATGGGCGACCTGGCCGCGCACGTCTCGAAGATCGCCCGGCTGCGCTACCCCGCCGCCGCGATCCCGGCCGAGCTGCACAGCGCGATCGAGGAGATGTCCGCTGTCGCCGGCAAGATGGTCGACGCCGCCGGTGACGTGATCAAGTCCCACGACGTCACCGCGGCCGGCAAGCTCGAGGCCACCGACGACGAGATGGACCAGCTGCGGACCAACCAGTTCCGCCTGATGATGGACGAGTCCTGGCCGCACGGCGTCGAGGTCGCCGTCGACATCGCCCTGCTCGGCCGGTACTACGAGCGCATCGCCGACCACGCCGTCTCGATGGCCCGCCGCGTCGTCTACCTGGTCACCGGCGAGCTCCCGGTCGCCGTCGGCGGCACCGCCGCCGGCTCGGGCGCCGGCGCCTCGGCCCCGTCCCCGAACGGCAACAACTGACCGCAGTCCCCAACGGGTGGCCCCAGGCGAACATGCCTGCGGCCGCCCGTTCTGTTTGCGGTCGCGGGCGTCCTGGGAGCCCGCCGATCCGTATCACTCTCCGGAACCGTCCGGATTCGTCCGGGATCCGTCCGGACGGCCCGGCCGGCCCGCAGAGTAGACGCGGGCCGTCGCCCTGCGGCCGTGCACGAGGGGAGGGTCGATGTTCTTCTACCAGGATTTCCCGTCCGGAATCCCGGACACACCCCGCGAGGTGGAGCGCCGCCTGCTGGACCAGGCGCTGGACCTGCAGGCCGAGCGGCTCCGGCTGGAGGCCCGCCTCGAGCAGCTGCAGCAGGAGAACCCGTGGCTCTCGGAGGCCCTGTCCAGCTGAGTGTCAGCGCCCGTGTCAGTACGGCGTCGGCTCGGTGTCAGCGCCGCTGTGCAGAGTTGTGGACATGAACAACGCATCGATCACCACAGACCTGCAGCCGGCCCTCCAGGCCTTCGTCGACGCCGGGTTCGCCGGCCTCCAGCTCCGCTACAACGACCAGTACGGCGAATGGGTCGGCAGCGCCGGCGTACGGGAGCTCGGTGGGACCACGCCGCCGTCCACGGAGGGTTCGTTCTGGGTCGGCAGCGTCACCAAGGCCTTCACCGCGACCCTGGTCCTGCAACTGGTGGCCGAGGGCAAGCTCACGCTCGACGACTCCGTGGCCGGTCACCTGCCGGACCTCGGGCTGGACGAGCGGATCACCGTCCGGATGCTGCTGAACCACACCAGCGGCGTGTTCAACTACACGGGCGAGTACTACCCCGACGGCACCGTCGTACCGGGCATTCCCGCGACCGGCAAGGACTGGTTCGACAACCGCTTCCTCAGCTACCAACCGATCGAGCTGGTCCGCCCGGCGCTGGCCAAGCCGTCCCGCTTCGAGCCCGGGACGGACTGGAGCTACTCCAACACCAACTACACGATTGCCGTCCTCCTGATCGAGCAGCTCACCAGCACCTCGTACGCCGAAGCGCTGGACCGCCTCATCGCCCGGCCGCTCGGCCTGACGGGCACCGTCGTACCGGGCGACCTCACCGACCTCCCCGGCGAGCACGCCCACGGCTACTACCGCTACCAGGACGGCGACGACTGGAAGGTCGAGGACGTCACCCGCCAGAACCTGTCCCTGCTGGCCGGCGCCGGCGACCTGCTCTCGACCACGCGGGACCTGCACGTCTTCTTCTCCGCCCTCAACGGCGGCCGGCTGATCTCCGCGGACCTGCTCGCCGAGATGCGCACCGGCGTCGGACCGATCGACTACGGCCTCGGCGTCTTCGTCCAGGACCTGGGCGCCGCCGGCACGGTCCTCCACCACAACGGCAGCGCTCCCGGCGGCTTCGGCGCCCTGATGTACAGCTCCCCCGACGGCACCCGCACGATGACCGCCTCCATCACCATGGGCGACGCCGACGTCAACCCCGCCGAGGCCTTCCCCGCGGCCCTGGCCGCGCTCCTGGCCGAGGTCTTCACGGCGTAACTACCCTTGAAGTAAAATTACTAGCATGGTAATTTTGCCTGCATGGTAGAAACGATGCCGCGGCAGCAGCGGAAGAAGGAGCGGACCCGGGAGCTGATCCGGGACACCGCGCTCGAGCTGTTCGCCGCGCAGGGTTTCCGGGACACCACGATCAGCGCGATCGCGGAGCGCGCGGACGTCGCGGTCCGGACCGTCACGCTGCACTTCCCGGCCAAGGAGGACCTGCTCTTCGCCGACGACCCGTTCGGTTTCGAGTCGTTGAGCGCGTGGCTGGCCGCCAAGCCGGCCGGTACGCCGACGCTCGACGCGCTGCGTGACTGGATGGCGACGACGATGCGCGACCTCGACGCCACCGGCGCGTCGGCGGAGGTCTGGCGCCGGCGAGCACTGCGGTCGCAGCTGATCGTGGCCGACGACGACCTGCGCGGCCGGGCGCGCGCGGCGTACTACCGGTACGAGCAGGTGATCGCCGCCGGCGTCGCCGCGGACCTCGGCCTGGCCGCCGACGCGCTCGCGCCCCGGCTGGCCGGGATCACCGTGATCACCGGCCTGCGCGAGCTGTACGAGACAGCCGAAGCGCAACCGGCGGACGGCCGGGGCAACGCGGCCTCCGACCCCGAGCAGCTGCTCGACCTCGTCGACCGGGTGCTCGACTACGCCCGCGCCGGTCTCGCCCGCCTGACTTCCTGAAGGAGATCCTCATGAGCAAGACCTGGTTCATCACCGGTACGTCGTCCGGCTTCGGCCGGCTGATGACCGAGAAACTGCTGGCCCGCGGCGACACCGTCGTCGCGACCCTCCGCCGTACCGGCGCCCTCGACGACCTGCGGACCCAGTACGCCGACCGCTTGGACGTCGTCGAGCTGGACGTCACCGACTCGGCCGCAGTACGCCGTACTGTCGACGCCGCCTTCGCCGCGCACGAGCGGATCGACGTGGTCGTCAGTAACGCCGGCTACGGCCTCTTCGGCGCCGCCGAGGAACTCACCGACGAGCAGATCCGCCTGCAGATCGACACCAACCTGATCGGCTCGATGCAGCTGATCCGCGCGGCCCTGCCGCACCTGCGCGCGCAAGGCGGCGGCCGTATCATCCAGGTCGCGTCCGAAGGCGGCCAGTACGCGTACCCCGGCTTCGGCGCCTACCACGCCACCAAGTGGGGCATCGAAGGCTTCGTCGAGGCGGTCGCCCAGGAGGTCGCCGCGTTCGACATCGAGCTCACCCTCGCCGAACCAGGCCCCGCCGCCACCGACTTCGGCGCCGCCCTCACCCTCGCCACCCCACTCGACGCCTACGCCGCGACCCCCGTCGCCCAGGTCCGCCAAGGCATGACCGACGGCACCTTCGAACTCCACGGCGACCCCGACAAGTTCACCCAGTCCATGATCGACACCGCCGACCAATCCCCGGCGCCGCGCCGCATCACCCTCGGCAGCGACGCCTACCACCACATCCACACCGCCCTGCAGTCCCGGCTGGACGACCTGGAGAACCAGAAAGACCTCGCGTACGCCGGCGACCTCGCCAGGTGACCGCCGGAAACGTCAGTGGACCGCAGGCGCCGCCTGCGGTCCACCCTGAACTAGCTACCGGCCCTGGTTCTTCACGGCCTCGATGGCTGCTGCAGCCGCGGCCGGGTCGAGGTACTCGCCGCCCTTGGTGACGGGGTTGAAGTCCTCGTCGAGCTCGTAGTACAGCGGGACGCCCGTCGGGATGTTGAGGCCGACGACGGTCTGCTCGTCGAGCTGGTCGAGGTGCTTGACCAGGGCGCGGAGCGAGTTGCCGTGGGCGGTGACGAGGACGGTCTTGCCGGCGCGGAGGTCGGGGACGATCGCGTCGTACCAGTACGGGAGCATCCGCTCGACGACGTCCTTGAGGCACTCGGTGGCCGGGAGGAGCTCGCTCGGGAGGGCGGCGTAGCGGGGGTCGCCGGCCTGGTCGTACTCCGAGCCGCGCTCGATCGGCGGCGGCGGGGTGTCGTAGGAGCGGCGGAACAGCATGAACTGCTCCTCGCCGAGCTCCTCCAGGGTCTGCTTCTTGTCCTTGCCCTGCAGGCCGCCGTAGTGGCGCTCGTTGAGGCGCCAGGAGCGGCGGACGTCGATCCACTGCCGCCCGGCCTCCTCGAGGGCGATGTTCGCGGTGCGGATGGCCCGGCGCAGCACCGAGGTGTGCAGGACGTCCGGGAGCAGGCCGCGCTCGAGCAGCAGCTGGCCGCCGCGGTGGGCCTCCTCGACACCCTGGGCGTTCAGGTCGACGTCGACCCACCCGGTGAACAGGTTCTTGGCGTTCCAGTCGCTGTGGCCGTGGCGGAGCAGGATCAGGCGATAGGTCATACCCCGCATGTTATCGAGGCTCGAGCCAGCCCTTGAACGCGTCCAGGTTCCGGGTCGACTCGCCGCGGGAGATCCGCCAGTCGTACTCGCGCCGGATGGAGGTGGCGAAGCCGAGTTCGAGGATCGTGTTGAACGACGAGTCGGCGTACTCCAGTACGGCGCCCAGCAGGCGGTCCACCTCGCCCGGGGTGATCGCGTGCAGCGGGACCCGGCCGTCCAGGTGGATGTCGCCGTGGTGGTCGATCGCGAACGCGACGCCGTACATCTTGAGGTTCCGCTCCAGCAGCCACCGGTACACGGCCTCGTGGTTCTCGTCCGGCCGCCGGGCGACGAACGCGTGCACGTGCACCGCCTGCGCCCCGACCGTCAGCGAGACGCCGGTCTTCAGCTTCCGCTCCCCCGGCAGCTCCGCCGCGAAAGCGCCCGGCGTCGACTCGGTGAACTCGATCTCGTTCTCGGTCAGCACCTGACGGATCACGTCCGCGGCGGAAACCCTCATCCGGCCACCTCCGCCGCCAGTTCGGCGGCCATCGTCTGCGCGGCCGTCCGGTACGCGGCCAGCGTCTTCTCCGCGGTCTGTTCCCAGCCGAACGCCCGGGCATGCTCGACCGCGGCCTTGCTCATGCTCTCGCGGGCCGCCGGATCCGTCGCGATCCGCGCCAGCGCGTCGGCGAACTCACCGACGCCGTGCCCCGGCACGAGCAGCCCGGTCTCGCCGTCACGCACCGCGGTCGTCAGTCCACCGACCGAAGCCGCGACCACCGGCGTACCGCAGGCTTGCGCCTCCAGCGCGACCAGCCCGAACGACTCCGAGTACGACGGAACGCAGACCACCGACGCCGCTCGGTACCAGTCGGCCAACCCGGACCGCGCCATCGGCTTCACGAACCGCGTCACGTCGTCGACGCCGAGCCGCCGCGCGAGGTCCGCGTGCGCCTCCGGGTGTTCCATCCCGTTCCCCGACGGCCCGCCGATGATCGCGACGACCAGCCGCTCGCGCAGCCCCGGATCGCGTTCGAGCATCCGCGCGGCCGCGCGGATCAGCAGGTCGGGCGCCTTCAACGGCTGGATCCGGCCGACGAACGCGAGCACGATCGCGTCCTCCCGCACTCCGACGGTACGCCGGGCCGCAGCCTGGTCGCCCGGGCTGAACATCTCCAGGTCGACGCCGGGATTGACCACCTCGACCTTGGCCGGCTGCGCGCCGTACAGGCCGATCAGTTCCTTCGCCTCGTCGTCGGTGTTGGCGAGCAGCCGGTCGGCCGCCTCGACGACCTGCTCCTCGCCGAGTAGGCGGGCCGGAGGCTCCGGTACGTCGTCCTCGGCGAGGCTGGCGTTCTTCACCTTCGCCATCGTGTGCATGGTGTGGACGAGCGGGACGGCCCAGCGGTCGCGGGCGAGCAGGCCGACCTGGCCGGACAGCCAGTAGTGCGAGTGGATGACGTCGTAGTAGCCCGGTTCGCGGACCGCCTCGGCGCGCAGGACCGCGCGGGCGAACGTGCACAGCTGGGCGGGGAGCTCGTTCTTCGCCAGGCCCTCGTACGGTCCGGCGGCGACGTTGCGGACGGTGACGCCCGGGGCGAGCTCGACCTTCGCGGGCAGGGCCGACGAGGTCGCGCGGGTGAAGATGTCGACGGCGATGCCGAGCCCGGCCAGCCGTTTCGACAGCTCCACCACGTAGACGTTCATCCCGCCCGCGTCCCCCGTCCCCGGCTGGTCCAGCGGCGAGGTGTGCAGGCTGATCATCGCGACCCGCCGAAGTGGACGGTCGGCGGAGGGTTCGGTCACGCCGCCAGCGTAAACCCGGGCGGACGTGCACCACCGTCCAACTGCGCGTCCTCCCCGCCGTCCACGCTTGGCGGAGCCCTCGCGGGGTCGGCTGGGAGCGGTTGGACGGTGGTGGACGTCCGCGGTGAGACGGGGTGCGGGGCGCCGGGCAGGGTTTGAAAGACTGCGGCTATGACGAGTCGCCCTGTTGCCGTGGTTACCGGAGCCAGTAGTGGGATCGGGGCCGCGACCGCGCGGCACCTCGCGGAGGCCGGGTACGAGGTGATCTGCGCCGCCCGCCGGCTCGACCGGGTCGAGGCGCTGGCCAAGGAGATCGGTGGACGCGCGGTGCAGTGCGACGTCACCTCGGCCGAGGACGTCGCGGCGCTGTCCGCGGCGGCCGGCGATCGCGTCGACCTGCTGGTGAACAACGCCGGCGGCGCGTTCGGCGCCGAGCCGGTGGCCGAGGCCGACCTGGACGCGTGGCGGCGGATGTTCGAGGTGAACGTGATCGGCGTCGCCGCGGTCACCAAGTCGTTGCTCCCGGCCCTGATCGCGGGCGAGGGCACGATCGTCGTGATGGGGTCGACGGCCGGGCAGGTCGCGTACGAGAACGGCGGCGGGTACGTCGCCGCCAAGCACGCCGTGAAGGCCGTCGTCGACACGCTCCGGCTGGAGCTGTTCGACCAGCCGGTCCGGGTCTGCGAGATCGCGCCCGGCATGGTGAAGAGCGAGGGCTTCGCGCTGACCCGCTTCGAGGGCGACCAGGCCAAGGCCGACGCCGTGTACGCCGGGGTCGCCGAACCACTCACCTCCGACGACATCGCCGAGATCGTCACCTGGGTCGCGTCCCGCCCGCCGCACGTCAACATCGACCGCCTCACGGTCCGCCCCCGCGCCCAGGCGGCGCAGCACAAGGTGCACCGGGTCCAGGAGTAGTCGCGAATACGCCGTACGACGGACGCGCGCGACCCCGCCGGTTCCTATCGTCGAGGTCATGAAGGCGATCGTGATCGGTGGCGGTATCGCGGGACTCACGGCGGCAGCCGCGTTGGTGAGGTCCGGCTGGGACGTCCGGGTGCTGGAGAGCGCCCCGGAACTCGGCGAGGTCGGCGCGGGCCTCGCCGTCACCGTCAACGGCGCGCGAGCGCTGGAAACGATCGGCGCGCTCGACGCCGTACGGCGTACTGGTGCTGCGGTGCGCCCGGCAGGCACCCGCCGGGCCGACCGCAAATGGTTGCTGAAGGCCCCTGACAGCGACGCCCGCAGCCAGATGATCGGCATCCACCGACAACGGCTGCACCAGGCTCTGGCCGAAGCCGCGAAAAGCGCGCCGCCGGGCGCTTCGGGCGCCGAGGTGACGACGGGCGCCCGCGTGACCGCCATTCACCCCGGCACAACTGACGGCGAGCAGGCCCACGTGACCTGGGAGTCCTCCGACGGCACCCACGAGGCCTCGGCGGATCTCGTCGTCGGCGCGGACGGCATTCGCAGCGTCACCCGCCAGCAGCTCTTCCCCGACAGCCGCCTGAAGTACAGCGGCTACTCCAGCTGGCGCGCGGTCGTCGACCACCCATCGGACGACCGCTTCGCGATGGTCTGGGGACCACGCGCCGAGTTCGGCTCACTGACGATCGGCCAACAGCAGACCTACTGGTACGGCTACGTCGCCCTGCCCGCCGGGCACCGATTCCCGGACGAACTGCAAGCAGCCCGAGACTTCTTCGCGACCTGGGCCCCGGACATCCGCGCCCTGACCGAGTCGACACAACACGTGATCCGCCACGACGTGTGGACCCTCGAGAAGCCACTCCCGCAGTACGTCGTAGGCCGCACGGTTCTGATCGGCGACGCCGCTCACCCGATGCTCCCGACGCTCGGCCAGGGTGCCAACTCCGCCCTGGAGGACGGCGTCTCACTGGGAGTTCTCGACCCACAGCAGTACCAAGCCCAGCGCTATCAACGGACACAACAGCTGGTCAGCAGATCAGCCCAAGTGGCCAGGCTCGGCGCCCATCTCAACCACGGTCAATGGCTCCGCAACACGATGCTGCGGTTGACCCCACCCAGAACCGCCCAACGCACCGGCACCAAGATCATGGACTGGACTCCCCCGAGCCGCGGGTGAGCAGGCCCTCCTCCATCCCTCAGGACTTGGCGCGGAGGCGGTCGACCGGCGGCGAGAACACCGGCAACGGCTCCTGCGGTTCCGGCAGGTTGTACCCGGCGTACAAGCGTCGACGGACGGGCTCCAAGGGAAACGTCTCGGGATAGATCGCCAGCTTCACCGTGATCCCCTCCAAGGTTGCCCTCAGCAACATCTCCTCGACCGCCGGATCCTCGGCGCCCCGCGCCTCGAAGACCGAACGGATCGCGTCCTCGACCAGCGCCATCCGGTCGGACTTCTCGGTCTCGACCTCGGCGAACACCCCGTGCGTGCTCGGTTGCATCATCAGCGAGATCGCCAGGCGCTGCACCGGCAGCGTCATCGCGGCGGCCATCAGCGCGCCGTCGATCATCCCGGCCAGCCGTTGGTCCGGCGTACCGGGGATCTCCAGGATGCCGGCGATCCCGTCCAGCCAGCGGTCGAGCAGTTGCGCGGCCAGGTCGCGCTTGGAGGCGAAGTAGTAGCCGACCAGCCCGCGGGAGACCCCCGCCCGGGCGGTCACGTCCGAGATCGACGCGGCCTCGTAGCCCTTCTCGGCGAACACCTCCAGCGCAGCGCTCAGGATCCGCTCACGTGAGCGTTCCCGCATCTGCAGGTTGGTGGCGACCGACCGCGGCACGCTTCTTCTTCCCTGGTCAGGCCCCGGAGGCCGAGCAACCCCCCACCTCGTGCTCGGCACTCCCGGGCTGTGACCCCCCGTTGTACCCCTCCACAAAGGCCCCTCCCCAGGCGCCCATGTACAGACTGGACGTCCAGTCAACGAATGTCAAAGGCTCAACCGCATTTCGGGCACACAGCGTCACCGGCCGCGGCGGCGGCCGGTTTCTCCGGCACGTGGGGTCGCCGGTAGGATGAGATGGCTGCGCAGTGCGTCGATCAGTAAGTCGAGTGGCACCACGAGCGACACCACACCCGCCGTAGCCACCGCCTGACTCTCAGTAACCACTGCCT
The DNA here is from genome assembly GCA_049998015.1 of Kribbella sp. cmx-5-2. Taxonomy (GTDB): domain Bacteria; phylum Actinomycetota; class Actinomycetes; order Propionibacteriales; family Kribbellaceae; genus Kribbella. The sequence continues at coordinate 746,671 of JAEBEC010000002.1, read as the reverse complement.
GTCTCTGATTTGCTAGTCCAACTGCTTGGAGCGCTTCCGCATGCCCCTCCGTAATGACCTGCGCAACGTGGCCATCGTGGCCCACGTCGACCACGGGAAGACCACCCTCGTCGACGCGATGCTGTGGCAGTCCGGTGCCTTCGGAGCCCACCAGCACGTCGACGAGCGAGCGATGGACTCGGGTGACCTGGAGCGTGAGAAGGGCATCACGATCCTGGCCAAGAACACCGCTGTCCGGCACAAGATGGCCAACGGCGAGCAGATGACGCTGAACATCATCGACACCCCCGGCCACGCCGACTTCGGTGGTGAGGTCGAGCGCGGCCTGTCGATGGTCGACGCGATCGTGCTGCTGGTGGACGCCTCCGAGGGCCCGCTGCCGCAGACCCGCTTCGTGCTGCGCAAGGCGCTGGCGCGCAACATGCCGGTGATCCTCGTGGTGAACAAGGTGGACCGTCCGGACGCCCGGATCGCCGAGGTCGTCGACGAGACCTACGAGCTGTTCCTGGACCTGCTCGACCACGACGCCGACCAGAGCGCGCTCGACTTCCCGGTCGTCTACGCCTCGGCCCGCGCCGGCCGCGCCTCGCTGAACCAGCCGGCCGACGGTGGCCTGCCGGATTCTGAGGACCTCGAGCCGCTGTTCGAGACGATCCTGGCGAACGTGCCGGCCCCGGAGTACACCGAGGGCGCGCCGCTGCAGGCGCACGTCACCAACCTGGACGCCTCGCCGTTCCTCGGCCGGCTCGCGCTGGTCCGGGTGCACGAGGGCACGCTGAAGAAGGGCTCCCAGGTCGCCTGGTGCCGCCACGACGGCTCGATCCAGAAGGTGAAGATCACCGAGCTGCTGGTCACCGAGGCGCTCGAGCGCGTCCCCGGCGACTCGGCCGGCCCGGGCGACATCGTCGCGATCGCGGGCATCCCGGAGATCATGATCGGTGACACCCTCACCGACCCGGAGAACCCGAAGCCCCTGCCGCTGATCACGGTCGACGAGCCGGCCATCTCGATGACGATCGGTACCAACACCTCGCCGCTGGCCGGCCGGGTCAAGGGCACCAAGGTCACCGCCCGCCTGGTCAAGGACCGGCTGGACCGCGAGCTGATCGGCAACGTGTCGCTCAAGGTGCTGTCGACCGAGCGTCCCGACACCTGGGAGGTGCAGGGCCGTGGCGAGCTGGCGCTGGCCATCCTGGTCGAGCAGATGCGCCGCGAGGGCTACGAGCTGACCGTCGGCAAGCCGCAGGTGGTCACCCGTGAGATCGACGGCAAGCGCCACGAGCCGGTCGAGCGCCTCACGATCGACTGCCCCGAGGAGTACCTCGGCACGGTCACCCAGCTGCTCGCGGTCCGCAAGGGCCGGATGGAGCAGATGACCAACCACGGCACCGGCTGGGTCCGGATGGAGTTCCTGGTTCCGGCGCGCGGCCTGATCGGCTTCCGGACCGAGTTCCTCACCGACACCCGCGGTACGGGGATCGCGCACCACGTGTTCGAGGGATACGAGCCGTGGTTCGGCGAGCTGCGCACGCGCCCGTCGGGCTCGCTGGTCTCCGACCGGACCGGCGTCACCACGTCGTACGCGATGGTGAACCTGCAGGAGCGCGGCACGATGTTCTGCGAGCCGGGCACGGATGTGTACGAGGGCATGGTGATCGGCGAGAACTCGCGCGCCGACGACATGGACGTGAACATCACCCGTGAGAAGAAGATGACCAACGTCCGGTCGAACGCGGACGAGTTCGAGAAGCTGGTCCCGGCCCGCAAGCTCTCGCTGGAGCAGTCGCTGGAGTTCTGCCGCGAGGACGAGTGCGTCGAGGTCACCCCGGACGCGATCCGGATCCGCAAGGTCGCGCTGACCCAGGTCGAGCGCGCGAAGCTGGGCCGCAAGAACAAGGCCTGATCAACAGCGGTTCACCGGCTGGTCGCGATCCACGGGGGAAAATTACCGGATCGTGACCAACCGGAGTAGCTGCTTCGTCGTCTACTCACTTGGCTCCATCAAACAGGGGCACTCAGCAGGGGGAAGGGACAAGGATTCATGGGGATTCTGCGTAAGCTCGGCGCCACCACGACGGCCGTCGCGATGCTGGGGGTCGGCGTGTTCGCCGCCACCGGTACGGCGGGAGCCGCTCCGTCGGCCAAGCCGGCGACCACGGCCAAGGCCGTTGTAGTGCAGGCGGCGGCGCCGGCTGCGAAGAAGCCGGCCAAGCCGGCAGCGAAGAACGTGCTCGTCCCCGGCAAGCTGCGCCTCGACAAGCGCTGCATGACCGGCCGCATCATCTGCGTCAACAAGAAGACCCGCAAGGTCGCGTTCCTGTACAACGGGAAGCTCCTGGCCACCGGCGACGCCCGCTTCGGCGCGCCGAAGACCCCGACCCGCAACGGCTTCTTCAAGCTGCAGCGCAAGTCCAAGAACCACGTCTCGTCGATCTACAAGTCGCCGATGCCGTACGCGATGTTCTTCAGCGGCGGCCAGGCGATCCACTACTCGTCGGACTTCAAGGCCCGCGGCTACAACGGCGCCTCGCACGGCTGCGTCAACATGCGCGACAAGAACAAGATCGCCTGGATCTTCAACCGCGTGAAGGTCGGCGACCGCATCCTGGTCTACAGCGCCTGACCAACAGCACTTCCGTACGGCGGTCGAGGATCACTCCTCGGCCGCCGTTGCTGTGTGAAACGCCTTGTAGAGCCGCGGTTCCACCAGGCAGAACGTCGCGGTCTCCACCCCCGACGCCGTACGCCGCAAGGTCCGTACGGCGATCTCCGCCGCCGACCGCGCCGGCCAGCCGTAGATCCCCGCCGACACCGCCGGCAGGCTCAGCCGCCGTACGCCGAGCTCGTCCGCGATCCGCAGCACGTTGCGGTAGCAGGACTCGAGCAGCGCCGGATCCGTCTGCCCCGCCCGGTGATTCGGCCCGACCGCGTGGATCACGTACGACGCGGGCAGGTTCCCCGCCGTCGTCCAGCCCGCCTCGCCGGTCGGCAGACCTCGCGGATAACGCTCGATCAGCTCGTCCAGCAGCGTCGGACCGCCGGCCCGGTGGATCGCGCCGTCGACACCTCCGCCGCCGCGCAGGGCGTGGTGGGCGGCGTTCACGATCGCGTCGGCGGGGACGGTGGTGATGTCGGCGGTGCTGAGGACGATCTCCATCGCACCAGTGTGCGACAGGTCACGAGTCGCTCACGACAGGTGTACCGGGCGTGGTCGGCGATTTACGCTGACTCGTCAGTTGTGGGTGGGGGCCAACCATTGGGCCGATGAGGGCGTCCCAGTAGGTACAGGGGAAAAGCTGAACGAGGGGTACTCCAATGCGCGCGCGGAACTGGGTACGGAAGGCGTCGGCGGTCCGGCATGTGCTGGCCGGGATGGTGGTCGCCGCAGCCGCGACCGGGCTGGTGGTTTACGGACTGAACGGTTCCGGAAGCGAGGCGTCGGCGGCTCCGGCGGCGTCGACCGATCTGAAGACCGTGCCGTTCGAGGTCAGCGGTGAGCTGCCGATCTACCCGAAGGCCCTGTGGAGCAACGGCGCCAGCAGCGCCGACGTGCGCAAGGTCGAGGCGCGGCTGATCCAGCTGAAGCTGCTCGACAAGCAGTACCTGGACAACTCCTTCGGCACGATGACCCGCACCGCGGTGAAGAAGTTCCAGGCGTCCAAGGGGATTCCCGAGCTCGGCTACGTCGACCAGAACACCTGGGACCAGCTGAAGGCCGCGACCCACGAGCCGACGCAGAAGGAACTGTTCCCGCCCGCGCCCGTGGTCGACGGCAAGAAGCTCGACCAGCGTTGCGCGACCGGTACGGCGCTGTGCATCGACAAGTCCACCCGCAAGCTGCGGTATGTCGTCGACGGCGTGGTGAAGCTGCAGTTCGACGTCCGCTTCGGCGCGAAGAAGACCGCGACCCGCGAGGGCGCGTTCTCGGTCGGCTGGAAGAGCCGCAACCACGTGTCGAAGCTGTACGACTCCCCGATGCCGTACGCGATGTTCTTCAGCGGCGGCCAGGCCGTGCACTACTCGTCGGACTTCGCCGCCCGCGGCTACGCCGGCGCCTCGCACGGCTGCGTGAACGTGCGCGACCTGAGCAAGATCAAGTGGTTGTTCGACCAGGTCAAGGTCGGCGACAAGGTGATCGTCTACCGGTCGTAGCGTCAGGACGCCGTACGCCGGGCCGCCGTCGATCCTCGACGCGGCCCGGTCGTCGTACCAGGTGGATCAGAGCGGGCGCGGACCGCGCCGGCGGCGGATGCCCCAGCCTCCGCCGCGACCCCGGCCGCTGGCGGCGCGCAGGGCGGGCCGGGCGTCGACCAGGTAGACGCCGGCGGCGACGATGCCGATCAGGCCGAAGAAGCTCAGCCAGCCGCCCTGGAAGATCTGCGACAGCGAGAACGTGGCCAGGATCAGCACCCAGCCGGGCTTGGTCAGCTTGTCCGCCGCGACGAACACCTGGCGGGGCCGGAAGGCGGCGTCCACCAGCGCGACGAGCTTCAGGCCGAGGAGCACCCACCAGATGACGTCGAACGGATTGCCGAACCCCGGGAACAGGGTCGGGAACGTGGCGAGTGCGAGCATGCGTACGAGCCTAACAAGCAGACGGGTGGCCCACCTCTGCTCAGCGGCAGATTCGGACCACCCGTCGGCGTGTTGCGGCGTACGGCGTCAGGGCGCCACGCGGGAACTACGGTCAGTTGCCGACCTTGGAGGCGGCGTCACCGGCGGCCTTGGCGGCCGTCTTCGCGGTCTTGCGGGCGCTGGTCGCGGTCGCCTTGACGTTGCGGGTGGTGCTGTCGGCGGTCTTGCGCGCGGTGGTCCGGGTCGCCTTGACCTTGCTGACCGTGGTCTTCGCCTGGGCCTCGAGGTCCTCGGTGGCCTTCTGGCGGCGGATCCGGCCGACGATGTCCTCGCCGCGGGCGGCCAGGTCCTCGTAGGTCTCCTCGGCCTGGCCGAGCACGACGGTCAGACCGGCCTGCGCGACGGCCGGCAGCTCACGCAGCTTGGCCGGGACGGTCTTGGCGTCGGCGGCCAGCGCCTCGAGGCGCTTCGACAGCTCGACCTGACGCTTGGTCAGCTCGGTCTGCAGGGTCTGCTGGTCCAGCTTGGCGAACCGGGCGGTGACGTCCTCGCTGACCGCGCGGAACTTCTCCACGGCCAGGTCGCCGGCACCGGCGATGACGTACAGGGGCGTGACGGGGGTACGGGTAGCCATCAGGCTTCTCCTCCGGAGCAGAACGGTTTATTTGGCAGTGCTTTTTCGTGCAGGGGTCCTGGGGGCCGCGGGCTTCTTCGCCGCCGCGGTCTTCTTGACGGGCTGCGCCGTCTTCCTGGCCGGGGGCTTCGTCGCCGCCGCGGCCGGTCCGTCGTCCTCGGGTGCGTTCTCCCGGACGAAGGATCCGTAAACGTCGAGCAGCACGCGCTTCTGCCGCTCGTTCAGCAGCGGGTCGAGCAGGATCGCGTCGACCACACCGGTCGCACGGCCGGCGTCGCTGCCGTCGTCCGGGTCGAGGATGCCGGCCCGGATGTAGAGCGTCTCCGCGGAGATCCGCAGGGCTTTCGCCAACTGCTGCAGGACGTCGGCCGACGGCTTGCGCAGCCCGCGCTCGATCTGGCTCAGGTACGGGTTCGAGACGCCGGCCAGGTCGGACAGCTGCCGCAACGACAACTGCGCGTGCCGCCGCTGCTCGGCGAGGTACTCCCCCACCGAACCCATCGCGTCCGCCGCACGATCACTCAACCTGGCCATGCGTCCAGTGTGCTAGCAAGGTGCTTGCAATTGCAAGCAGGACACGGGTGAGCCCGCTCACCCCGCTGAAAAGCACCGTCCCGCCCGCGCCTTCGGCGCGGGCGGGACGGGAGGGAAGGAAGGCGAAGTGGCGAGGCCGGGGACCGGCGGCGGGCTCAGGCGAAGGCGGGCGTGTGCGGTCGGACGGAGCCGACCTGTACGCCGGCGGCGGGCTCAGGCGAAGGCGGGCGTGTGCGGTCGGACGGAGCCGACTGGCACTCCTCCGCCGAGCAGCGGGAAGTGCAGTTGCTTGTCGAGGACCTCGTGCTCCAGGCCCAGCATCTTCAGCGTTGCGGCCATGACGACGGCCCGTGCGCGGGCGCTGCCGTCCTCGATCTTCACCGCGATGCCGCGACCGTCGGCCAGGCCCACGGCGTACACACTCTCGGCCCCGACCTTGCAGAACAGGCCCGGGATCGCGTGGATCAGTTCGGCCTCGTCGCGCCGAGTTCCACTGGCGTACTCCGGGAACGCCCGGAACGCGTCCGCGACGCGGCCCTCCAGCGTCGTCGGCTCAGCGGCCGCGAACAGCCCGAACGAGCGCGCCAGGCCGGCCAAGCTGATCGCCAGGATCGGCGCCCCGCAACCGTCGACCGCGACGTACGAGACCTTCTCGCCGGCCGAGTCCTCGACGGCGGTCCGGATCACCTGCTGCAGCGGGTGTTTCGGCGACCGGTAGTCGTCCGCGCCCCAGACACCGTCCGCACTCGCAGCGAACGCGTCGTCGTGGATCGGCCAGCCGTTCGCGACGCAGGTCGCGATCATCGCCGCGTGCTTGCCGGAGCAGTTCATCGTGATCGGCTCCGGGCCGTGCCCGCCCGCGACCCACTCGTCACGTCGCCAGTCCTCGACCGGGTACTGCGCCGGCGTCCGCAGCGCGCTCTCGTCCAGTCCGACGCCCGCCAGGATCTCCCGTACGCCGGCCAGATGGATCTGCTCGCCCGAGTGCGACGCCCCGGCGAGCGCGAGCAGGCGGCCGTCCAGGTCGAGCCCGTGGCGCAGCATGCCGAGCGCCTGCATCGGCTTGTTCGACGAGCGGGGGAACATCGGCTGGTCGACCACGCCGACGGACCACTCGACGCCGCCGTCGGGGTTCGTCACCACGACGGAGCCGCGGTGGTGCCCTTCGACGAAGTCGCTGCGGACGACGTCGGCCACGATCACAGGTTCGGTCACGCCTGAACTGTACGGCTCCGGAGTCAGGACCAAAAAGCCGTGTTGGGGATGATCCGAGTCACAGCCGGGCACGCACGTGCAGCCCGACCTCCGGGTCGACGATCAACTCCTGCGTCGCGGTCACGGTCGGCTGCTCCTCGGCCACGACCTGCAGCTCCACCTCGCTGTCGACCGAGCGCTTGACCAGCGCCAGCGCGATCGGCCCGAGCTCGTGGTGCCGCGCGGCGGACCCGACGAACCCGACCTGCTTCTCACCCGCCCGTACGGCGTACCCGTGCTGCGGCAGGTGATCGACCGAGCCGTCCAGGTGCAGCCGGACCAGCCGCCGCGGCGGACGCCCCAGGTTGTGCACCCGCGCGACCGTCTCCTGGCCGCGGTAGCAGCCCTTGTTCAGGTGGACGCCGACGCCGAGCCAGCCCAGCTCGTTCGGGATCGCGCGCTCGTCGGTGTCGAGACCGAACCGCGGGTGACCGGCCTCGATCCGCAGCGCCTCGTACGCCCAGACGCCCGCCGGCGGGCCGGCCAGCTCGGCGTACGCCGACAGCTCCTCCCGCGGCAGGAACACCTCGTACCCACCGAGCGAGTCGCCTCCCGAGCGCGTCAGCGGCCCCTCGGCCGGCGCGGCTCCGGGCCGCCAGACGATCGCGAAGCGGTCGGTGACGTCGGTGATCTCCACCCGGGACATGAACACCATCTTCTGCAGCCACTCGACCAGCGCGGCGGCCGCGCCGGGCTCGGTGTGCAGCCAGAAGGTCTCGCCGTCGTCGACGCCGTACATCGCGTGCTCGACGTGACCGGTCGGAGACAGCAGCAGCGCTGTCGTCGACGTACCGGCCTTCAGGCCCTCGAAGTACTGGGTCGTGAGCGCGTGCAGCCAGGTGAGGCGGTCCGGGCCGCTGATCGTCACCACGTCGCGATGCGACAGGTCGACGTACCCCTTACCCGCCGCCAGGGCGCGTTGCTCGCGCAGGTCCGAGCCGTAGTGCGCCGCGACTCCGGCGTCCAGGCCGTCGGCCTCGACCGCCGCGGGCAGGTCCAGCAGGGGGCTGCGCATCGATGACATGTCACCAGCGTACGTCGCCCGGCGTACGCCGAACGCCTCCCGCTGTGGGATGTGGACAACACCCGCGATCGCGAGGCTGGAGGTACGACTCGGAGAGGACAGGACGATGACAGACAAGCGCTTCAGGTTCGGCATCGTGGCGACGCCGGCGGACGGCAACCCGGACCAGTGGACGAAGACCGTACGACGGGCGGCGGAGCTCGGGTACTCCACGGTCCTGATGCCCGACGGGCTGCAGCTGCTGTCGCCGTTCCCGTCGCTGGCGATGGCCGCGGCGGTCGCCGACATCCGCGTCGGCACGTTCGTCGCGGCCGCGCCGATGCGCACACCGTACGCCGCCGCCTGGGACGCGCACACGCTGACCGTGCTGACCGACGGGCGGTTCGAGTTCGGGATCGGCACCGGGCGGCCGGGGACGGACAAGTTCGCCGAGAAGCTCGGGCTGCCGTACGGGACGGGCGCCGAACGGCTGCAGCAGGTACGCGAGACGCTCGACCACCTGGCCGAGCTGGACGGCGACCGGCACACGCCGGTGATCATGGCCGCGGGCGGGCCGAAGTCGCTGGCGCTGGCGGCCGAGCGGGCCGACGTGGTCTCGATCGCGAAGGGCGCGCTGACGCCGCCGGCCGAGGTGATCCAGCTCGCCGACGAGCTGCGGACGCTGGCGGGCGATCGGGCCGACGACATCGAGCTGGCGCTGAACCTGTTCGCGGCCGGGGACGGCGAGCTGCCGCCGTGGACGAAGATGGCGACCGGGGTGGAGCCGGACGCGTTGCGGGCGACGGATTCGCTGATGCTGCTGCCGGGTGATCCGCGGGCGATGGCGGACGAGTTGCTGCGGCGGCGCGAGGTGCTCGGTGCGACGTACATCAGCGTCAACTCGGCGTACCTGGAAGACCTGGCGCCGGTGGTCGAGATCCTCAACGGGCAGTAAAGGCACCAGCGCCCGTCATCTGTGGCTGACGGGCGCTGGCTGAGGGGTGGGACAGGTGGACTAGTGGCTGCGGTCCTGGGTCGTCTCGGGACCGGCGGTGACGGCTTCCGGTACGTCGCCCGCGTGGGTGTCGCCGGCCGCGAACTTGGCCTCGTCGAACGGGTCCTCACCGGCGAAGACCTGCTTGACCTGATCGCGGTCGAGCTCGCCGACCCAGTGGCCGACCAGGACCGTGGCGACCGCGTTACCGGCGAAGTTCGTCAGCGCGCGGGCCTCGGACATGAACCGGTCGATGCCGACGATCAGGCCGACGCCGTCGACCAGTTCCGGCCGGTGCGACTGCAGGCCGCCGGCCAGCGTGGCCAGACCGGCGCCGGTGACACCGGCGGCACCCTTCGAGGCGATGATCATGAACGCCAGCAGGGAGATCTGCTGCCCGATCGAGAACGGCTGGTCCATCGCCTCGGCGATGAACAGCGACGCCATCGTCAGGTAGATCGCGGTGCCGTCCAGGTTGAACGAGTAGCCGGTCGGGACGGTGATGCCGACGACGCTCTTGGAGACGCCGAGATGCTCCATCTTGCCGATCAGCCGGGGCAGGGCGGTCTCCGACGACGAGGTGGACACGATCAGCAGGAACTCGCGGCCGAGGTAGCGCAGCAGCTGGAAGATCGACAGCCCGGTGACCACGCGAAGAATGGTGCCGAGGACAACGATCACGAACAGAGCGCAGGTGATGTAGAAGGCGATCATGATCTTGCCGAGGCTGACCAGGGCGTCCACACCGGTGGCGCCGACGACCGCGGCGATCGCGCCGAAGGCACCGATCGGGGCGGCCCACATGATCATCGCGAGCACCTTGAAGACCAGCCGCTGGATGTGCGCGATACCGGTCAGCACCGGCTGGCCCTTCGAGCCCAGCGCCTGCAGCGCGAAGCCGATCAGCAGTGCCACGAAGACGGTCTGCAGCACCTCGCCCTCGGTCAGCGCCGAGACGATCGTCTTCGGGATGATGCCGAGGATGAAGTCGGTGGTGGTCTCGTGCGCCGCGCCGACCTGGTTCTGGCCGGTCTCGCGGAGCTTGTCGGTCAGGTTCAGGCCGGACCCCGGCTGGACCAGGTTGCCGACGACCAGGCCGATGCCCAGCGCCACGGTCGACATCACGATGAAGTAGATCAGCGCGAGACCGCCGACCTTGCCGACGCTGGCGGCCTGGCGGACCGAGCCGATGCCGAGCACCAGCGTGCAGAAGATGATCGGGCTGATCATCATCTTGATCAGGTTCACGAACCCGGTGCCGAGCGGTTTCAGCTCGACCGCGAAGTCCGGGAACAGGAACCCGACGCCGATGCCCAGGGCGACGGCGACGATGACGGCGATGTAGAGGAAGTGGGTCCGGTCGTTGCGGACCGGGGTGGGACGGGGTTCGGTGCTCGACATACGTGGCTCCTTGGCCGGCAGAGCTGGTTCCGGGCGGTTCTGAGTAACTGTGACGTGACGCACAGGACAACTGCGCATTTCGTTCATATCGTTCGCGGTCGGCAGCCACACTTCGGCGCGCGGCGAACCGTCGTACGACGGCGAACAGATGCCGCGCACTACCAGTGGTGGCGCTGGTGTGGAGAATGTCGGCATGAAACGTCGGCCGTGGGAGCTGCGGCGCCAGGTGCTCTGGCTGCAGACCATCACGGTCGCGGTACTGATCGTGATGGTCTGGATCACGCTGGCCAGCCGCGCCCGGTCCCAGGCCGACCGCGACGCCGCGGCCGCCGGCCTGGAGCCACCCGGCTGGGACGAGCTGCTGCGGGCCGAGACCCGGACGATGCTCGGCATCGCCAGCCTGATGCTCGGTGTGGCGATCGCGGGCAACGCGCTGGTCGCCTGGCGGGTCCGCCGCGCGACCCGCGGGATGGGGACCCAGACGCTCGCCTGGATGCTCGACTTCTACCAGGGCGTACTGCGCGCCGCCCGCGAAGGCCTGCTGCTGATCGACGCCGACGGGCGGATCCAGCTGGTCAACGAGGAGGCCCGGCGGCTGCTCGGGCTGCAGGCGATCCCGGCGGGCACGGCCGTGGACGAGCTGCATCTTCCGGACGCGCTGTCCGATCTGCTGAGGGCCGGGCGTACGGCGTACGACGAACTGCACCTCGGCGCCTTCGGCGTCGTCGTGGTGAACCAGCAGCCCGCGCGCTCCGGGCGGATCGTGACACTGCGGGACCACACCCAGCTGCAGGCGCTGCTCGGCGAGCTGGACGCGGTCCGGAGCCTGGCCGAGTCGCTCGAGGCGCAGAACCACGAGGCCTCGAACCGGCTGCACACCGTCGTCAGCCTGATCGAGATCGGCCGGCCGGAGCGGGCACGTGAGTTCGCGGTGTCGGAGCTGCAGTTCGCGCAGGCGATGACGGATCGCGTGGTCGGCACGGTCGGCGATCCCGTGCTCGCGTCGCTGCTGCTGGCGAAGCTGTCGCAGGCGCAGGAGCGCGGCGTACTGCTCACGCTGGAGCTCGGCTCGGAGGCGCTCAACACGCGGCTGCCCGCGCAGGACGTGGTCACGGTCGTCGGGAACCTGCTCGACAACGCGATCGAGGCCGCTCGCAGCGGGCCGGCGCCACGCCGCGTCGAGCTGAAGGCCGGTACGACGCCGGACGCGATCGATCTCGCGGTGACGAACACCGGTGCCGAGCTGGGGTCGGTCGAGCTGGCGAGGATGTTCGAGCGCGGCTGGACGACGAAGAACGAGCCAGGACACGGACTCGGACTGGTGCTGGTCCGCAGCACGGTCGAGCGTTGGCAGGGGACGTTGATGGTCGACCCGGACTCCGAGCTGGACGAGATCCCCGCGCTGACGGTGCGCGTGCGGTTGCCGCGGGCGGTGAGCGCGAGTGCCTGATCTGCTGCGTGTGCGCCCGGCGCCCGTCCGCTCGGCGGTGAGCGCGAGTGCCTGACCTGCTGCGTGTTCTTGTGGTCGAGGACGATCCGGTTGCCGCCGAGGCGCACCGGACTTATGTCGATCGGCTGCCGGGCTTCACCTGCGTGGGCATCGCGGGCACCGCGGCTCGGGCGTTGTCCGTGTTGTCGCACGGCCAGATCGACCTGGTGCTGCTCGACATGAACCTGCCGGACGGGCACGGGCTCGACGTCGTCCGCCGGATGCGTGCCTCCGGCAACCAGACCGACGTGGTCGCGGTGACGTCGGCGCGCGAGGTGTCCGCCGTACAGGCCGCTGCTCGGATCGGTGTCGTGCAGTACGTGCTGAAGCCCTTTGCCTTCGAGACTCTGCGGGATCGGCTGTCGGCGTATGCGCGTCAGCGGCGAGCGGCTGAGGCCGGTCAGGTCGTCGCCGACCAGGACGAGGTCGACCGGTTGTTGCATCCGGCAACTGTCTCGTCGGTCCCCAAGGGACTGGCCGGCTCAGTGCTCGATCGGGTGGTGCAGTTGCTCGGCAATCGCGAGGGTTGGACGGCCGAGGAGGTCGCCGCCGAGCTCGGGACCTCGCGCATCACCGCGCGCCGCTACCTCGAGCACCTGGCCGACCAGCAGCAGGCGATGCGCACGCAGCGGTACGACGGCCGCAGCGGGCGGCCGAAGGTGGAGTACAGCTGGGTGTCGGAGAGCTAGTCGTCGTACGGGCCGGCGTCGTACCGGCTGGCGTCATACCGGCTGGTCGCCGTACGGAGGTCAGACCCGGACGAGCGTCGCCCAGAGGTGGGGCTGCAGCGGCTGGCCTTCGGCGGCCATGTCGTAGGCCCAGAGCAGTTCGCCCTTGACCAGGCCGTAGAGCCGGTGACCGGCGGCGACCTCCTTGGCGGTGGCCGTCCGGGCGATCACGTCGGTCTGCATCTCGACCTTGGCGCCCTCGATCTCGCCGTACCAGATCTCCGCGAACCCGGTCGGGTGCGCCAGCACGACCTCGAGCTTGTTGTCCGGCTTGGGCCGCCAGAAGCCGGTCTCGACGGCCAGCGGACGTTCCTTGGTGCCGTCCTCGCCGACCACGTAGGTCTGGCTGACGTAGTGCAGGTACGGCTTGCCGTTGTGGCTGAAGTCGACCTGCTGCCCGAACTCGAACTTCTCGATCGTCGGGTAGTCGCCGTGCCCGCGCCCTTCCCACCGGCCGAGCAGCCAGGCGAGCGGCATCAGGTCGGGGTGCAGGTCCTGCGGGATCTCGAAGGCCATGGGTGGTTGCCCGCGTCAGTTCGCGCTGCGGCCGCGGTACAGCCGGTAGACGACGAACGCCGAGAACCAGGCCATGAACACACTGACCAGGACCAGGAGGGTCGTGAAGATGACATGCAGCACGTTCGCCAGTCTAGGGGATGCCCCGCTGGGCCCTGAGCTACGGTGGCGTGATGTCCCGCACGCTGGTGATCAAGCTGACCGCAGGCGCCGAAGAACCCGAACGCGCCAACCAGGCCTTCACGGTAGCCGCCACCGCGGTCGCCTCGGGCGCCACCGTCTCCCTCTGGCTCACCGGCGAAGCCGTCTGGTTCGCCGTCCCCGGTCGCGCCGAGGCCTTCGAGCTCCCCCATGCGGCACCGCTGGCGGACCTCCTGTTCGCAGTCCTCGCCGGCGGAACCCTCACCGTCTGCACCCAGTGCGCCAAACGCCGAGACCTGACGGAGTCAGACCTCCTCCCCAACACCCGCATAGCCGGCGCCCCCGCGTTCACCGAAGAAATCCTCCAGGACAACGCCCAGGCCATCGTCTACTGACCACAACTCGCACTCGAGTAGGACCCGGGCGACCCCAAGCTCAGACCCTGAACGGCAACTGGTGACCGCAGGCAGGCTATTTCTGGTCGCGACCGTGCTGCCGATCGTCGCCGTGTTCGCGGACCCCGCCAATGTTTCTGTAGAGGCCGCTTGTTGGGTGCCTTGGGCGTAGGTCGGCTCCCGCCGTCTCGAGGACGGCGGGAGCGTTGGGGTCAGCGCTGTCGTTCTGGGTCTTGGCCAGGTTGCTGGGTGTCGCGCTGGTGCTGGGCCCCGGGAGTACGGCCGGCTTGACCGGCCGGTTCGAGCTGGCGGTCGGCGCGGGGGTTGCGTTCGCCGGGGCCGGTGACGCCGCCCCGGGTGAGCGCGTCGAGCTTGGCCTTCTCGGTGTCGGACAGCGGCTGGCTGTACCCCTGCTGCCCCTGACCTTGCTCCCGGCTCTTCAGAGCGTTCTCGCGGTTCCGCTCGGCTTCCAACTGTGCCTCCAGAGGCGCCTCGCGTGCCTGCGCCTCGGCGTGCAAGTCCCCACCGGTCGGCAGAGCTGACGTCTCCACCTGCGGACCCTGCTGGTCCTGCTCTGCCCCAGGCCCCTGGCGGTCCTGCTCTGCCTCAGGTCCCTGGCGATCCTGCTCTGCTTCGGGTCCCTGGCGATCCTGCCCCTGCTGATCGCGCTGCGGCCCGTCCACCTCAGGCTCGTTCCGTTCCAGCTCAGCCTGCTCCCGCGCAAGCTCCTCCTGCCCGGACTGCTCAACCTGCCCCTGCTCAACCTCATCCCGTCCAGGCCCCACCTGATCCCGGCCGGCCTGATCCAGCTCCGCCCCATCCCGACCAGACTGGTCCAGCTCCGCCTGATCGCGGCCAGGCTCGTCCTGCTCCACCTGATCGCGCTCGGGCTGGTTCTGCTCCGGCCCGTCGCGTTCCGGTTCAGGTTGTTCAACCTCGGACTGGTCCCGCGGATCCACACCGTCCCGGTCCACCTCAGGCTGCTCCCGATCAACCTGTACGTCGTCCCGCGCAACCTCGCCCTGCTCGACCTCCTGCGGCTCGCGATCCGGCTCAGCCTGGTCGATCTCCTGCGGATCGCGCTGGTCGGCTTGATCAACCTCCTGCGGATCCCGCTCGTCCTCACCCCGGTCGACCTCAGCCTGCTGGCCACGATCGGGCTCGACCTGCTCCTGATCGCGATCTGCAGCCTGCTGGTCAACCGCCGGCTCAGCCTGGTCGACCTCCTGCGGCTCCCGATCAGCCTCGCGGTCAGCCTGCTCCTGATCCGTCACAGGCTCCGCCCGATCGACCTCTACGTCGTCGCGCGCAACCTCACCCTGCTCCAGACCCTCAGCACGGTCAGCCTGCTCCCGATCCGCCGCCTGCTGGTCAACCTCAGCCTGCTGCCCATCGCGATCCGCCTCAGCCTGCGCATCCACCTCGGGCTGGGCCTGATCGGCCTCCTGCTGGTCACGCTCCGCCTGCTGGTCGGCCTCAACCTGCGCGGCTTCCTGGCCGTCGCGGTCAGTCTCGGCGTCGACAACCGGCTGGTCCACCTGCGGCCCGTCGCGCTCAGCCTCCGCCTGCGCATCCAGCGCGGGCTGGTCTACCTCCGCCTGGTCCGCGCCCGGCCCGTCCACCTCGGCGTCAGCCTCCGGCTGGTCCGCAGCCTGTCCGTCCACCTCCGCTTCCGGCTGGTCCGGCCCGTCGAGGCCCTCGGCAACCGCCGCCCCAGCCGCAGCCGCCGGAAGCACATCCGGCCCATCGCGGCGCTCGCGTTCGCGGTCCTGCTCCTGGGCCTCGGCCTCGCGGGTCTCCTCGCGCTCTTCTTCCCGCTCCAGCTCCTCCGCGTTCCGCTCGGCCTCCGCGTTCTGCTCGGTGGTCTCCACCTGCTCGCGCTCGGCGGCCTCGCGGTCGCGTTCGAGGTTGTCGGGGACGCGGTCACCATCGGCGTCGCGCAGCCGGTCGACGTCCTGGTCCCGGAGTTCCCGGTCGCGGGTGTCGAGGACGCGGTTGCCGTCCAGGTCGAGCGGGTCGATGCCGGGGCCGTCGACACCTTGTTCCAGTTCGCGGCGTTCCTCGGCGTTCTCGGGGCGGAGCTCTTCGTCGTCCAGGGCGCGTTCGACCAGGCCGTGCAGCAGCGTCCGGCGCTGGTGCTCGGTCAGTTTGTCGAGCTGGGTCCGGGCTTCCGGGTTGTTGCGCAGATGGGTGAGGACCGCCTCGGTCATCGCCCGGCGTTCCGCGCGGTTGAGCTGACGCTCCTGCGTCGCGACCTCCTGCTCGCTGAGCTCCGGCTCGTTGCCCGGCGGGATGTTGTTGTCCGGTCCGTCGATGCCCGGCGCACCGGCCGGCTGACGTCCGCGGGAGCGAAGACGCAGCAGCCGCCGGAGTACTGAGAACGTCGCGCGCACCATCCGCGCGGCCCGCTTGATCCCGCGGTAGAGGTCCTCGAAGACCTCCTCCTCGATCGATTGCGCCATCACGCCACCTCGCTCGCATAGACGGAGTACGCGAAGCCGGCGGCCGGATTCGCCTCACCCGGCAGCAGCCGGGTGGCGTACAGGTGGAACTCCGCGCCGGGCCGCAGCCACACCGCGAGGTGCCGCCGCCGTTCCCGCCACTCGCCGGGGATCCGCGGATCGTCGCCCGGCCCGACGAACACCGGGTCGCCCCAGTGCTGCCGCGCCAGCGCCAGTTGGTCAGGCCAGTGCTCGTCCATCAGGTCCTCGGCGTCGCGGACCTCTTCGGCCGTGATGTTGTACGCCGACCAGGTGCCCCGCGGGCTCTCCGGCAGTACGGCGTCCGGCAGCGCGAGCATGACGGTCTCGCGCGGGGTGACCAGACCCCACGCGTACTCGGACGGGTCGATGTCACCGGGCGCCCAGGGCTGCCAGCCGGTCGCGGCGACCACACGCGCGACCAGCGCGCGGATCCCGGTGGGACCGGACTCGTACGGGCCCCACAACCGGCTCCAGTCGCCCACCTCGGCGAGGTCGGCCATCGCGCGCACGTCCTCGTCCGGCGACCGCAACTGCGTCCTCACTGACCTTCCCCTCTCCGACCTACGACCTCAGCCACAGCTCTCCGGCAACCCCTCGACCGGTTCACTCTCAGGTTATGCCGAATCGGTGCCACCCGTTCCGACGTATCCACAGGCCCGGTGGATCCCACGCCCACCGGCCCGCGGGACCAACCACCCTTACACGCAACCTCGCCCCTCGCGACCTGGCAAAACCTGCAATCCGACAACAATCCGGCCGCGGCCCGCCAGCCCCGGACCCGATCCGTCCCCGACCCGTAAGCCGCCGTACAGGCCGTTCGCAGGCGGTAACCGCAACCACCCCGCCGATCGGTACGCGAGGCGTTCTGATGGAGAAATGAAGCTCCCGAGCCCTCCGCAGCCGGCGTTCCGGTCCGCGCTGCACCACCCCAGGGTCGCGACCGTGATCGGCCGCTGGCTGGCGGTCGCCGTCGTCGTCTGCTTCCTGACCGGCCTGTTCAGCCACTTCCAGCAGGCGACGCCCGGCTGGCTGCACATCCCCGCCCGCCCGGCGTCCCTGTACCGCGTCACGCAGGGCCTGCACGTCCTCAGCGGTACCGTGGCGATTCCGTTGCTGCTGGCAAAGCTCTGGACCGTCTACCCGAAGCTGTTCGAGAAGCCCCCGTGGCCGCCGAGCCGCGCCGCGCTCGCGACGCTGCTCGAACGCCTGTCGATCCTGGTCCTGGTCTCGGCGATGGCGCTCGAACTGTTCATCGGCTTCCTCAACACCCTGCAGTGGTACCCGTGGCCGTTCCCCTTCAAGGAAACGCACTACGCGCTGGCCTGGATCATCATCGGCGCCCTGCTCGTGCACCTGGCCGTCAAGCTCCCCATGATCCGCTCCCACTGGAGCCGAACAGCAGCAGACCGTACGCCGTACGCGCCGCTCGCCGAGGGAGCCGCCGAGGCCACGCCGGCCGACGCAGACACCCCGCTCGACGAACACCACGCAGACGCACCGCAGCCAGAGCCCGCCCACCCCAGGGACTCCCTCCCCGCCGAGATCACCGGCCTCAGCCGCCGCGGCCTGTTCCGCACCGTCGCCGGCGCCGCCGCCCTGGTCGGCATCGTCTCGGTCGGCCAGTCCGTCCCCGCCTTCGGCCCTATCGCCGTCCTGGCGCCGAGAAAGCCCAACGTCGGCCCGCAGTCCCTCCCCGTCAACCGCACCGCCCACGACGCCGGCGTCGTACCGGTCGGCGACGACTGGCGCTTCACCATCAGTGGCCCTCAGCAACTATCTTGGTCGCTCGCCGAGCTCAGGTCCCTGCAGCAGAACCGCTCCGACCTCCCGATCGCGTGCGTCGAGGGCTGGAGCCAAGGCGCCAGCTGGGAAGGCATCCGGATCCGCGACCTGCTCCGCCTCGCCGGCGCTCCCGACCACTCGACCGTCCGCGTCGTCTCGATGGAGAAGGGCGGCTTCTACGCGACCAGCGAACTCCCACCCCAGTTCGCCGCCGACCCGCTCACGCTGCTCGCGCTGAAGCTCAACGGCGACGACCTCGATCTCGACCACGGCTTCCCGGCCCGGATCATCGCCCCCAACCGCCCCGGCGTCCTGCAGACCAAGTGGGTCCACCGCCTGGAGGTCCTCGCATGAGAATCGTCCGCGTAGCAATGGCAGCCGTCGGCGTCGGACTCGGCCTGTGGGGTCTGCGCCTTCTCCTGCAGAGCCTCAGCATCGACGCGCTGATCCGCCTGCCGCTCTGGCTCGGCGGCGCGGTCCTGGCCGACGACTTCCTGCTCGTCCCTCTGACCGTGGCGGCCGGCTGGCTCCTCACCCGCTGGTCGATCGGCCCCGGCCGTCACCGCACCATCGGCGCAGTCCGTACGACGGCCCTGTACGTCGGGATCACGACCCTCGTCGCGATCCCGCTGCTGATCCGCCAGGGCAAGGGCGTCAACCCGACCGTGCTGCCGCGCGACTACCTGCGCGACTGGTTGTTGCTCGAGGCCACGATCATCGTGGCCGGCGTGATCGTCGCGGTCGTTCAGTCGCGACGGGCGACGTTCAGCAGTTCGCGCGCGGCGTCCGGCGACATCGGCGGCCGCTGAGCCAGCGTCGCCAGGGCGGCGGCCCGCTCGACGAGCTCCGCGTTGTGCGTGACGGGCTGCCCCTTCGCCAGGGTCAGGGTGTCCTCCATCCCGACGCGAAGGTGGCCGCCCTTCGACAGCGCTGCCAGCGCGACCGGGATCGTCGTACGGCCGACACCGGTCGCCGCCCACGACGTCACCGCCGGCGGCAGAGCGTTGACCGCGGCAACCAGTGCGTCCGGCGTACCGGGCATGCCACCGGGGACACCCATCACCAGATCGCAGTGCACGCGACCGCCGTACGGCAGGCCGAACTTGTCCAGCAGCCGGTGCAGCGCGGCGACGTGCCCGAGGTCGAACAGCTCGAACTCCGGTACGACGCGCCGTTCCTGCGTGAGCTGGTAGAGCTCGGTGACGAACGGCCACGGGTTCATGAACACGTCGTCGCCGAAGTTGACCGTGCCCATCGTCAGCGAGCAGGAGTCCGGCGCCGCCTCCAGGACGCGCAGCCGGTGCTCGAACGGGTCGGTGACGGCGCCGCCGGTCGACAGCTGGACGATCAGCGCGGTGTTCTCGCGGATCGCGGCGACGGTCTCAGTGAGCCGGCCGAGGTCGAGCGTCGGGCGGTGCTCGGCGTCCCGGATGTGGATGTGGATCATCGCGGCCCCGGCCGCCTCGCAGCGCTTCGCGGTCTCGACCAGTTCGTCGAGCGTGGTCGGCAGCGCCGGGCAGTCCGCCTTGGCGGTCTCGGCACCGGTCGGGGCAACGGTGATCAACGTCGACGTCATGGACGAATCGTGCCAGATGTCGGCCTTGAACGGGAGATTCGGTCGTGATCTACCCTGAAGACCGGACGATTTACGGCGCGGCAGACTGGGGTGCATGAGAGCAGTGGTGCAACGAGTCACGGACGCGTCGGTCGAGATCGAGGGCGTCACGGTCGGCGCGATCGACCGACCCGGCCTGGTGGTGCTGCTCGGCGTCACCCACGACGACACCGAGGAGAAGGCCAAGGCACTGGCGGCGAAGATCTGGACGCTGCGGATCCTGCGCGACGAACGCTCGGCCGCCGACGAGCAGGCTCCGATCCTCGCGATCAGCCAGTTCACCCTGTACGCCGACACCCGCAAGGGCCGGCGCCCGTCCTGGAGCGCCGCCGCTCCCGGCCCGGTCTCCGAGCCCTTGTACGACGCCTTCTGCGCCGCCCTGGAATCTCTCGGCGCCAAGGTCGAACGCGGCCGCTTCGGCGCCGACATGCAGGTCCACCTGACCAACGACGGCCCGGTCACACTGATCCTCGACGCCTGACCACGGCGTACGAGTCCAAAGGAAACGGCCCCGGCGGATCCGAAGATCCGGCCGGGGCCGTTCTGGTGCCTGTCTGGATCGGTGAGGTTCGACTCAGTCAGGGAGGGTGTGTGGCTGGATCAGCCGATCACACCGGCGGCCGAGTGGCCCACGACAACCTTGGTGTTCAGGCTGTAGACATCGATCACCAGGGCGTTGACGGAGATGTAGCGGCTCTGACGCAGGACCTGGTTGAAGGTCAGCTTGGCGATGCCGGGGATCTCCAGCTCGGCGTTCTCACCGGTCTTGACCGGGTAGACCTTGTTGCCGACCTTGATCGAGGCGATGGTCGAGTGCGAGTTCAGACCGACCTTGCCGTCCTTGGTCTTCCACGCGGACGCCGAGGACTCGATGGCGCCGATGGACAGGTTCGCGACCTTGACACCCGCGACGTGCGAGCTGAAGTCGACGTACGACTTGTTCGCGCCGATGTCGCCACGCTTGGTGGTGAAGGCGGCGCCGACGTAGGCGACCTTCGGGATGTTGACCTCGCCGACCGCGACGCGGTCGGTGCGCCCGCCAGTGCCCTGGCAGGTGGCCTGGTAGGAGGTCGGGCCGGACTTGACCAGCTTGTCGACGTTGGCCTTGGTGGCGTACGCGTCACCGATGACCAGCGCAGTGGCCGGCTTGGTGACCTCGGCGCGGGTCTTGAGGACCGCGACGTCGACACCCTCCGGGATGTACTTGTTCTTCACCGTGGCGTGCAGCACGACGGCCTGCGCGTACGAGTAGATGCCGGCGTCGGTCTTCACGCCGCCGACGCGGTTCAGCACGATGTAGCCCAGGCCCGGGACGGCGACCTTGGTGTTCGGCTTGGCCTTGAGCAGCGACGGAACGTTCACGGCGCCGATCTTCACGCCGGCGAAGGTGGTGCTGCCGGTGTAGTACGTGACACCGTTCTTGATCCACGCGGTGGTCGTGGTCTTGGCGCCGACCAGGTGCAGCAGGCCTCCGACGCGGATGTCGGCCGCGGTGGCGGTCGAGGTCACGCCGTTGCCGCGCTTCTCCGCGAAGGCGAAGGTGTCCGTGGTGACCGTCTTGGCGATGGCCTGGTTGTTGACGTTCGCGGTCGCCAGGTCGTTGCGCGACTTGCGGTTCGCGTCGGTGGTGCAGCTGATCTCGGCCTTGACCTGCGGGCCGCTGGCAACGATGCCGCCCTGCACGTCGGTGCCGATCGAGTAACCGTTGTAACCGTAGACCGGCGACGCGTTCGCCGAGCCCGAGGTGAGCGCGATCGTCGAAGCTACGCCGACAACCGCGGCAACGCCCACGGCAGCGAGCTTCTTGTTGATGCGGGGCTTCATTAAGACTTCTTCTCCCTGAGTGATGACGTGACCCAAACTCCGGGCCAGGACACAGACACAACTCAGTCGGTCGCAGTAGGTAACGAGGTGAAGGAAGTCCGTAACCAAACCGTTACCTAATTAGCTGACGCGCCGAAAACCCTGCAAATATTGGTGTTCCGGCCCAGCTCGTGTATGGAGTACTGGCGTCCGGCAACCAGTACGCCGGGGAAAAGCCGAAGGGCCCGAGCGCGCAAGGCCCGGGCCCCTCAGGGTCGATCAATGTACAGAGCGTCAGACCGCGACGGCCACCTCGGCCACCTCGCCGTACTGCGCGACCACCTGGCGGTCGACCGGATCGGCCTTCGGCGCCAGCGTGCGCAGCGTCCAGCTGCCCGGCGCCGCGAAGAACCGGAAGTGCCCGGTCGCCGACGTCGGCACCTCGGCGGTGAACTCGCCGGAGGAGTCCAGCAGCCGCACGTACGCGCCGCCGACCGGGTCCTCGCCGCGCAGGACCTGGCCCTGGATCACGGCTTCCTTGTCGATGTCGACGCCCTTGAGGTCAAGGCCGCCCTTCTTGGCGCCGCACATGTCAGGCCTCCCCGGGCTCGTCGCCGAGCGCCACCGGGACGCCGACCAGCGAACCCCACTCGGTCCACGAACCGTCGTAGTTCTTGACGTTCTCCTGGCCGAGGATCTCGTGCAGCACGAACCAGCTGTGCGCCGAGCGCTCGCCGATCCGGCAGTACGCGATGGTGTCCTTGCCGAAGTCGACGCCGGCCTCGGAGTACAGCTTCTGCAGCTCGTCGTCGGACCGGAAGGTGCCGTCGTCGTTGGCCGCCTTGCTCCACGGGATGCTGGCCGCGGTCGGGATGTGCCCGGCGCGCTGGGCCTGCTCCTGCGGGAGGTGGGCCGGGGCGAGCAGCCGGCCGGCGTACTCGTCGGGGCTGCGCACGTCGACCAGGTTCTTCACGCCGATCGCCTGCTCGACCTCGTCGCGGAAGGCGCGGATCTCCAGGTTCGGCTCCTTGGCGGCGTACTGCGTGGCCTCGCGCTTGACGACCTCGTCGGTCAGCTCGCGGCTGTCCAGCTCCCAGCGCTTGCGGCCGCCGTCGAGCAGGCGGACGTCACCGTGGCCGTACAGCTTGAAGTACCAGTACGCGTAGGCCGCGAACCAGTTGTTGTTGCCGCCGTACAGGACGACGGTGTCGTCGTTCTTCACGCCACGCTCGGACAGCAGCGCGGAGAACTGCTCCTGGTTGACGAAGTCGCGGCGGACCTGGTCCTGGAGGTCGTCCTTCCAGTCCAGCTTGATCGCACCGGCGATGTGGCCGGCGTCGTACGCCGAGACGTCCTCGTCGACCTCGACCAGCACAACGTTGTCGTCGGTCTTGTGCTCCTCGACCCAGTCGGCCGAGACGAGAGCGGATTCCCTGCTCATGTGTGCTGCCTCTCAGTTGGTAACGGTGTTTGGCGTACGAATGCGTTGGATCAGCAGATAGGCCTCGCACCCGAGGCACAGCCCGACCGCCGCGTTCACGAACGCGGCGACCAGGGCGAATCCGGTGGCGACGACGCCGAGGACCTCGGCGCCGCTGAAGTAACCGATCAGGCCGAGCACGGCGAAGACCAGCCCGACCAGCTGGGCGAACCGCGGCGGGGCCGCGTCCTCCAGCTCCTTCGGCGGGCCCAGCCGGGGCCGGACGAGCCGCTTGAACAGCTGCCCGTACGGCGACGCCTGGACGCCGAACGCGACCGAGATCGCGAACACGACCGCCTGGACGGCCAGCGGCCAGGGGTTGTTCAGGATCAGCGTGAGGGCCAGGACGACCGTCGTCAGAGCCGCCGCGAACCGGAGTCCGCGCGGGTCGACCTGGGGGGTGACCGCCGCTTGCTGGGACATGCGAACTCCTCGACAAGGAGCTGGATCGAGACTTGCCCGCCCGACGTGTTGCGGGAGGCGACGTACATCCGAACCGTGCTCAGCTGCCGGTTCCGGAGCGCTCGGGACGCCGCCTGGTCAGGGGCGTCGACACAGGGACGAGCGCATGCGGCAGTTGTCCACTGCCCTGCGCTTGGTCAGCCATGTCGTGTAAGCCACGTCTTGAGAGTACGGAAACCCCGGAGACCCGCCAGTCGTTGTCCCACTTCGTGAGACAACTGATCACGATATGGAACGGGTGAATCGGTTCAGCGGTCAGCCGGCGTGGTCGACGGCTACGCCGAGAGCGGCGATGACGTCGGCCTTGCGGGGAGCGCCGCTGGCGCGGGTCACCGTGTCGCCGGCCGCGTCGAGGACCAGGACGGTCGGCGTCCGGAGGATGTTCAGCCGGCGGACCAGTTCGAGGTTGGACTCGGCGTCGATCTCGACGTGCCGGACCCCGTCGACCATGCCCTCGACCTCGGCCAGCACCCGCCGGGTCGCCCGGCACGGCGCGCAGAACGCCGAGGAGAACTGGAGCAACGTCGCCCGCTCACCCAGCTCGACGCCGATGTCGTCAGCCGTCAGCTGATCGCCGTTCTCCACCGCTCGCCTCTCCACCACCCGCGTCGCGCGGAACCGTCCGTCGTACCAGGTCTTGAGCACGCTCAGCAGCACCCCGGCGACGACCGCGGCGACCAGCACGACAATCCCTGTACTCACAGCAATCGAGAGTACGTCGCTGCACTTTCGGATCCACGCCCCCGTTTCACTCCTTGGACAGGAGCGTCGCCGCCAGCAGCGCCCTCGGGTCGCCGTCCAGCTGATGCGTCGAGCGGCCCGTTGGCCAGGGCAAGGAGTCCTCGCCGTCGCCGGGATACCTCGGTACGACGTGCCAGTGCAGGTGGTCGAGGCTCCGGCCGGAGTCGGGACCGGACGCGTTCAGCACGCAGACGCCCGTCGCGCCGAGCGCGCCGACCATCGCGCGGGCGACTCGGCGTACGAGCTCGGTCGTCGCGGCCAGGTCGTCCGGGCCGACGTCGAGGACGCCGAGATCGCAGTGCCGGCGCGGTACGACGAGCGTGTGGCCGGGCGCGATCTCCGAGCCGGGCAGCGGCGAGAAGGCGACGGCGGCCGGCTCCTTCGCGACCCATTGGGCGGAATCGGCGGCGATCAGGTCGCAGAAGACGCAGTCCATGGGGAGCAGTTTGGCGGTAATGGGCAGGCCCGGCTTGGGGTTTTCGGGTTGAATGGGGGTGTGGACGGAGGGCTGACGGTGCGCGCCGGGGTGGTGATCCCCGAGGCCGAGCTGGGGTGGCGGTTCTCGCGCTCGAGCGGGCCTGGCGGCCAGTCGGTGAACACGGCGGACAGCCGGGTGGAGCTGATCTTCGACCTGGCGGCGACGTCCGCGCTGGGTGAGCCGTTGAAGAACCGGGCGCTCGAGCGGCTGTCGACGCGGCTGGTGGACGGCGTACTGACGATCGCCGCGTCCGAGCACCGGTCCCAGTGGCGCAACCGCGAGGCGGCTCGGGCGCGGCTGGCCAGTCTGCTGCGGGACGCGATCGCGGCGCCGCCTCGGCAGCGGCGGGCGACGCGGCCGTCGAAGGGCTCCGTACGGCGGCGCCTGGACGAGAAGAAGCGCCGCGGCGAGACGAAGAAGCTGCGCGGCCGGCCGTTCGACTGAGCCCGCGGCGGCCCTCGCCGTGGATACGCTTCGGCCGTGCAGGAAACGGGGAGCGGGGAACGGGAGGAACTGCCCGAGCTGAAGGACCTCAAGGTCCGGGGGCGATCGGTCAGGACCTGGGTGATCGGCGTGGTCGTCGTACTGCTCGCGATCTCGGCCGCCTTCGGAGGCCTCGCGAAGGCCGCCGACGAGACCCCCACGGTCGGCGCGGGGACGGCCGTCGACGCCGGCCAGTTCAGCGTGACCGTGCAGCGGGTGGTCGTCGTCAAGGACCTCAAACCACTCTTCACCCCCGACGAGGGCGGCCTCCTGATCGGTGTCGTGCTCAAGCTCGAGCTCACCGACAAGACCGGCGTCAAGCCGCCGACCGACCTGATCCGGCTGCTCGACGTCAACGGCGTCAAGCCGACCGACCCGCCGATCGGCACCACCAACCTGCGCGACCAGACCCAGGACCCGGTCCTCACGCCGCACTACGCGGAGGACGTCGCGTACGTCTGGAAGTTGCCCAAGGCCACCGATTTCCCGCGCGCGGTGAGGCTGAGCGTCCAGCACTACGAGTTCCGCGAGTCCGTCCTGGACCACCACGACAACTGGACCAAGGACGCCATCGCCGCCGAGGTGACCTCACCGGTGAAGGACAACACGAAATGACCCGCCGCAAGCTCGTCGACGGGGTCCTGGTCGTCGTCGTCCTGGTCGCGATCGTCGGCCTGTACCGGCTCACGCCGACCCCGAAGGACTTCCAGCAGCCCATCGCGGTCAAGGGTGTCGTCGGCAAGACCGTCCACACGCCGCGGTTCGATTTCACCGTGGAGAAGGTCCGGATCAGCAAGAAGCTCCGGGTCCCGCGGACGACGCCGGACCGGGACACGCTGACCGACTTCGTCGTGATCGACGCCGTGGTCACCGCGAACCGCGAGCCGATCCACCTGCAGAAGATCGGTATCCGGGCCGGCGACGGTACGACGTACGCGGCCGCGAACCGCAGTGAGCTGAACCGCAGTGACCTGACCGGCTTCCAGTTCGCGCCGGGCATCCCGGTCCGTGGCCCGCTGGTCGTCGAGATGCCCGCCGATCAGTTGCCAGGCGCAACCTTATTGGTCCTGGAGAAGGAGATCTTCACCGATCTGGAGCCGCAGGCAACGATCGCGCTCGAGGTCTCGAAGGACCAGCTCGACGGGCTGCGCGAGGACGTCGCGATCCTGAACCCGGCGGTGGAACGATGACCGCGCGCCGCGCCCGGCCGGGCTGGATCCGGCGCAACACGATCGCTCTCGCGTCGCTGGTTCTCACGATCCCGCTGCTCGGCTGGTGGTCCGTGCGCAGCGACTACGACTCCTGGTACGACGACGAGCCGCGCGACGCGGTCGAGGTCGCGGCGGGCGGTACGTCGTACCAGGACGCCACCTGGTTCGCGGCCAGCGTCGAAACGGATCCTGAGCCGCGGGCGGGCCGGACCGGCACGCCGCTGCCCGACGGAACGACCCGGATCCGCGTCTATTTCCGGCTGCAGGTCGACGACGTCGCCAAGCTGAAGACGCTCGGCGGTTGCCTGATGCACCTACGCGCGAACGACGGCCGGACGTGGGACGAGTCGATCCTGGACGACGAGTTCCAGGACCGGCCGACCGGATGCACCGGCGGCTACGACGAGAAGCCGCAGAGCTGGCGGGATCCGCGGCTCGCGCCGTACTACCTGAAGCCGGTCGCGGGCAAGCCGTACGAGACGGTCGCGGTGTTCGTCGTACCGACCGCTGTCGCTGCCGAGGTGACGCCGACGATCACGTGGGCGACCCGGCTTCCGCAGTATCTGGCATTCCCGAGGTAGCGGCGGTCAGGTCCGTGACGCCGTGGTCCTCGTCGCCGGTCGGGTGCAGCGGACGGGTCCGCGGCTTGAGGTAGCCGGCCAGGCCGCCGACCATCCGGTCGTACGCCGCGGCCAGCAACGCGATCTGCAGCATGATCTTCAGCGCCTCGACGGCCAGCTCGATCGGCTCGTCGATCACCTTCCAGAACTGCAGCGACTGCGGGCCGATGACGTAGTCGCGTAGCAGGATCCAGACCGCGCCGGCGGCGTACGTAACGACGGCCCAGGCCAGGAAGTAGCCGAGCATCGGCCGGATCCCCGACCGTGCGACCAGGCGGAACGCGTCCCGGACCGGCCGCCAGCGGTCACGCCAGTCGGACACCATCGAGTTGCCGGCCGCCTGGACCAGTCGCGGCGTGCGCTGCCAGCGGTTGCTGATCCGGTCGAACCGCCAGCGCAGCTGCTCCACCCGCTCGGCCTTCGGCACCGCCCGGCCGTAGATCACGGCGGTCATCGTGATCCACATCAGCGGCAGCACCGCCGCGCTCCACAGATCACCGATGCCCGCGGCAACGAATCCGGTGACGGCGTCCCAGATCTCCCGGATCCGCTCGACGCCGAGTACGTGGTCGAGCACCCAGCCGTACGCGTCGTGGCCCCACTGCCACAGCACCCGCTCCTTCAGCCAGTTCTTCGGCGAGGGGAGGTAGGCCGACGCCTGGTACGCGACGACGAAGATCCAGAGCGCCTCGAGGTAGGTGACGAACAGCTTGCGCACCGGGCCGCCGCCGCGGTTCTTCTTGAACACCAGCCGCAGCAGGTACGCCGCGATCCCGAGCGCGATGAACAGCCAGGTCGAGAGGGCCTGCAGGCCGGTCGGGGTCTGCGTGACGGTGCCGCCGCTGAGTCCCGTCGCCAGATCGTCCATCAGGTTGTGCACGGCCAGCTGGTACTCGTAGTTCAGCGCCTCGGCCTGCAGGAACTTGTACGCCGCGTAGAACGCCAGGAACGGCAGCAACGCCGACGCCAGCGCGTCGACCGGCCCCGCTTCCTTGCCCGGCTCGACGCCGTCGGGCGCGAGCACGCCCTCGGACACCGCGCGGCGGTGGAACGGCAGCTCACCCCGCAGTACCAGGAACATCGCGACGTACATCGCCAGCGAGATCACCACCAGCAACGCCAGTACGGCGATGCCCGCCGCCTGCGCCCGGGCTCCGGCCTGCACCGCGACCCACAACACCCCGCGATGCAGCAGCTCGGCGACCACGAACACGGCCAGCAGCCGAGGCCAAGCCCGCCCGAACAACCCCGCCGCCCGGCCCACCGTAGTGAGCAGGGTCCCCGTGTCCTGTGCCACAACCGCGCAATCTACCGGGCCGGGAGTCCTTAATCGGGTAGCCGCCGAGCGTTCGGGTTGGCACCATCGACCGGTGAACGAACGAGCCCTCAGCTTCGGATCCGTCGCCGCCGCCTACGAGCGGTACCGCCCCGGCTACCCACCCGAACTGGTCGACGCGGTGCTCGAGTACGCCGCGGGCCGCGCGCCGATCCGCACAGCCCTGGAGATCGGAGCCGGCACCGGCAAAGCCACCCGAGCCTTCACCACCCGCGGCATCGCAGTCACCGCCACCGAGCCCGACCCAGCCATGCTCGCCGAACTCCAACGCCAGGTCCCAGCGGCAACGACGCTCCAAAGCACCTTCGAAGACCTGCCCTCCGGTACGACGTACGACCTGGTCTTCGCAGCCGCAGCCCTCCACTGGACGAACCCCACCGGCCGCTGGGAACGAATCGCCACCCTCCTAAACCCAGCAGGCACCTTCGCCTCCTTCGGCGGCCCGCTCACCCTCGCCGACCCCGCCGTCGAGCAGGCCCTCCGCGCAGTGACCCGCCGCTACCTGGAATCCGACGACATCCCGTCCCCCGACGGCACCCCCGAAGACAGCCCCATGCAATGGCCCGGCACCGAGCTCCTACGTTCCCCCCTCTTCACCGACGTCCACCAATCAACCATCGAACGCCGCCTGACGATGCCCGGCCACGAGTACGTAGCCCACCTGTCCACCATCTCGGCCTACCTACAACTCCCCGAACCCACCCGAGTCCAGGCCCTCACCGAAGCCCTCCAGGTCCTCCCCCTGGACGTCACGATGAACGCCGACCTAACCCTCCACCTGGCCAGACGCGCCAGCTGACTCAGCTCCCGGCGGTGCCGCCTCAGCGGCCTACTAGATGAAACGGCTGGCACAGACTCCGGCGTACGGCGGCAACTGCCGGCTCAGCCCCCCGCAAACGGCGGCAGCGCGTCAACCAGCGCGCCGTCCTCGAGCGCCGCCGTCAGCTCCACACGCTCCCCGTCGACCAGGAACGTGCAGATGCCCAGCACCCGCGCCAGCTCCGGCCGATCCGCCGAGACCGTGCCCACGAGCTCCTTGACCGAATCGGCCTGCGCCGTCGCGGTCGACTCCCCGGCCGCGGCGCGCGCGGCGGCGAAGTATCTGATCGTCACTTCCGGCATGTGGGAGACGCCTCACTCATCGAATGGTTCCTGGAGTATTATGTCAGCTTGCTGTTCCACACCAGTGTGTCTCGGGCCCCCGGCAATGACGCCGTTGGGGCCTGACGTGCTTCAGGACCGGATCGCTCACCCGCGACCCACCGACCCGCACAAGGAGACAGCGTGAGCACGTTGTTGCTGCTGACGAACGCGCTGCAGGCCTCCACCGAGGTGCTGCCCTCCCTCGCCCTGCTCCCGCACCAGATCAGGATCCTTCCGTCTGAGGTCGCGGCCCTGGTGGACGCGCCCGACGCCGACGCGGTCCTGCTCGACGCCCGCCGTGACCTGGTCACGGTCCGCGGTGTGGCACGGCTGATCCGCACCACCGGCATCGACGTACCGCTGTTCCTGGTCGTCACCGAAGGCGGACTGACCGCGGTGAACGCCGACTGGGGCGCCGACGACGTCCTGCTCGACACGGCTGGCCCGGCCGAGATCGAGGCGCGCCTGCGCCTGGTGATCGGCCGTCTGGCCGCGGCCCGCAACGAGGACCCCGAGACCACGCTGATCCGCAGCGGCGACGTCGTCATCGACGAGGCGTCGTACACGGCGAAGCTCAACGGCCGCGCGCTCGACCTCACGTACAAGGAGTTCGAGCTCTTCAAGTTCCTCGCCCAGCACCCCGGCCGCGTCTTCACCCGCGAGCAGCTGCTCCAGGAGGTCTGGGGCTACGACTACTTCGGCGGCACCCGCACGGTCGACGTCCACGTCCGCCGCCTGCGCGCCAAACTCGGCCCCGAGCACGAGTCCCTGATCGGCACCGTCCGCAACGTCGGCTACCGCTTCGTCATCCCGCCGACCACCAAGGAACGCGAAACCGCCGACTCCAAAGCCTGACCCACCGCGTACGGCGTACCTCCTCAGCTGCATCACCGCGTACGGCGAACCTCACCAGTCACACCAGTCACACGCGTCCCATCTCCGGCTACTTTCCCACCCTGCAACGGATCTGGCTGCACAACTTCGGGCTTGGACCGGCGTGTAGCCGGGGTGCTACCTTGCGTATTCGGTCTGTTCACGAAAGGTGACCGATGGCGCACGCTCCGACTTCGCACCGCCGTGGTGGTGCTGCTCACGCAACGCATCGCAGCGATCCGTCCGACGGACCGATCCAGACGACCACCTGGCTCGGCCTGACCTTCGCCCTGGCCCTCGGCCTGCTGCTCAGCAGCCGCGCGCACGTGGGCGTCCACGCGGCCGGCATCACCCTGCTGGTGATGCTGATCCCGCTCACGCTCGCCGTCTTCGGCACCGGGATCCGCCGCGGCATCGGCTCCGGCCGGGCCGCCATCTCGACCGGCGTTGCCCTGGCCTTCGTCGTCCTCAAGTTCGTCCTCTGACCCAAGGCCGGCAAACCCCCGTACGCCGAACCCACGGCTGAGCGCCGGCCCACACGCGCCGCAGCTCGGCTCCGGCAACCAGCACGCCGTACGCCGTACGCCGTACGCCGGAGAGCACAACCGCCCGGATCACCTTCAGCAGAAGGCGACCCGGGCGATCGGCGGACCGGACCTCACCTCACGGCAGGCCCGGTCATCGTCAGGAGATGCTGATCCGGTCCGTCGGGCCGGGGGTGTACGGGTCGTGCGCGGCCAGGTACGCCGCGAACGCGTCGATGTCGAGCCCGCCGAAGAACTTGTCCGTCGCCGTGGTGAACGCCGGGAACCCGTCGCCACCGTCGGAGAGGAAGTTGTTCGTCACGATCCGGTACGACGTACCGTCCACGATCGGCTGCCCGGCGATCTTCACCGACGCCGCGTCCACCTTCGCGCCCGGCGTACCGGCCGGGTTGTAGGTGTAGGTGATCCCGGCGACCTGCAGCACCTTGTTCGCGGCCTGGTTCGGGCCCGAGAACTGCTGCTCCAGCAGCGCCTTGATCTGCGTCCCGGTCATGTCCATCGAGACCAGGAAGTTGTTGAACGGCTGCACCGTGAACGCCTGCCCGAACGACACCGCGCCGCCGGTCGAGGCCAGGTCGGCCCGGATCCCGCCCGGGTTCATGAACGCGACCAGCGGGGTCTTGCCACCGGTCACCGTCGACGGGTCGGCCAGCTGCGCGTCCGCGATCAGGTTGCCCAGCGGGGACTCCTGCGAGTCGTCCGGCGTACGGACCACCGACGGCGTCGTGATGTGCCCGATCACCTTGGACTCGATCGGCGCGACCAGGCCCTGGTACTTGGTGATCAGCTTGGTCAGCTCACGGTTCTTCGGCACGTCCTGGGTGACGATCAGATTGTTGGCCAGCGTGTTCAGCCGGTCGACGTCCTTGGTCGCGTTGTCGATGCTCAGGCGGACCTGGGTGACGACCTTGCCGAACGACGACGCGCTGGTGACGAGGCGCGGCTTGCCGGCCGGGTCGTTGATCGAGCAGTTGTAGGCGTTGTGGGTGTGGCCGGAGATGACCGCGTCGATCGCCGGGTCGAGGTTCTTGGCGATGTCGGTGACCGGGCCGGAGATGCCCGGGCAGCTGTTGAACGCGCGCGGGTCGGTCGGGAAGCCGCCCTCGTGCAGCAGTACGACGATCGACTCGATGCCCTGCTTGCGCAGCTTCGGGACCAGCGCGTTGGCGGTCTCGACCTCGTCGGTGAAGGTCAGGCCCTCGACGCCGGCCTTGGTGACGATGTTCGGCGTGGCCTCGAGCGTCATCCCGATGAAGGCGATCCGCTGGCCGTTCTTGAACTTCTTCACCGTGTACGGGTCGAGCAGCGTCTGCCGGGTGTTCTCGAAGAACACGTTGGCCGACAGGTAGTCGAAGTCGGCGCCCTTGAACTTGGCCTTCTTGTCCGGGCAGGAGTTCTGGTTGTTCTGCCCGTCGCCGTCGTTCAGGCAGCCGCCGGTCTGCATCCGGAGCAGCTCGTGCCAGCCCTCGTCGAACTCGTGGTTGCCGACCGACGCGGCGTCCAGGCCCATCTCGTTCATCGCCTCGATGGTCGGCTCGTCGTGGAACGCGGCCGACAGCAGCGGGGACGCCCCGATCAGGTCACCCGCGGCGACCGTCACGCTCTCCTGGCCCTGTGCCTTCGCGGCGGCGCGCAGGTTCTCCAGATGGGTGGCCAGGTACTCCGCGCCGCCGGCGGGGGTCCCGTTCACGTTGCCGCTGGAGCTGGTCGCCGGGTTGGG
Source organism: Kribbella sp. cmx-5-2 (assembly GCA_049998015.1). Lineage (GTDB taxonomy): Bacteria > Actinomycetota > Actinomycetes > Propionibacteriales > Kribbellaceae > Kribbella. The sequence goes on along the minus strand of JAEBEC010000002.1, from coordinate 714,232 downwards.
CGCCAGGTTGCCGTGGAAGTCGTTCAGCGCGAGCAGGTTGATCTGGGTGTGCGTCGGCTTCGGTTTGGCCGGCGCAGCCTGGGTCACGGTTCCCCCCGTGGCCAAGCCGAGTGCCACCGCGGCTCCGGCGGCCAGCAGGGCAACCGCCCGCGGACCCCTGAACCACGTCTTGTCTCGTCCTGTGAAGGCCATGTCTACTCCGTTGTAGTTTCGGTCCGCAGTGGATGCGGTGCCGCGAAATTACCTGACACGTAGTGGACCGTCCAAGGACTTGGCGATGAACTGGCCAGGACCTTTTACGGTATTCACGTGACCCTCGAAGCAGTTCCCTCACCGTTGCCCTCGGCCACCGCGGCCGCCGTCACCGAACTCGCTCGCCTGGCCGCGCAGAGCGACGACGTCAACCCGCTGTCCGAACAGACGCTGCTCCACCTCGTCGGCGAGCACCACGGTGACCTCCACGTCCTCGCGTACGCCGGTGAGCCCGGGACTCTGGACGTGGCCGGCCTGGCCACCACCCCGGGCGACCTGGTCGGCTACGCGGCTCTCGGCCCCGACGGATCCGCCGAGCTCGTCGTCGCCCCCGCCGCTCGCCGCCAGGGAACCGGTACGGCGCTGCTGCGCACCCTGATCGACCACGGCCGCGACAAGCTCCGCGTCTGGGCCCACGGCCGCCTGCCCGGCGCCGACGAACTGGCCGCGTCGTTCGACCTGAACGTCACCCGCGAGCTGTACTTCTTACGCCGTACGAGCGCACCGCTCCCCGAGATCACCTGGCCCGACACCATCGACGTCCGCACCTTCGTCCCCGGCCAGGACGACGCCGCCTGGCTGAAGGTCAACGCCGCCGCCTTCGCCAGCCACCCCGAACAAGGCGCCTGGACGGCCGCCGACCTCACGGACCGCTTCAACCAGGAGTGGTTCGACCCCGAGGGCTTCTTCCTGGCCGTCGACCGCTCATCCGGGGAGGTCGCCGGGTTCCACTGGACCAAGATCGAGAACGGCGAGGGCGAGGTGTACGTCGTAGGCGTCTCCCCCACCCACCAGGGCTCCGGCCTGGGCAAGGCGCTCACCCTCCAGGGCCTCCACCACCTCCAGGAAACCCGGGGCCTCGACGCCATCACCCTGTACGTCGACGGCACCAATACCCCCGCCCGCCGCCTGTACGAATCCCTCGGCTTCACGACTGCCGCTCTGGACGTCCAGTACGCCCCCGCACCCCTGTGAACGGTGTCACACCGAAGTCATCCGCTCACATCGCGTCATAAACCCGGGCGGGGGTCGTCCCACCACTAACCAGGAGCCGTCCGAGCCTCTCACCCCCCAGCCGGGCGGCTCCTGGCCCCAAACCCGTTATCCACAGCTTGCAGCTTCTGCCACCGCACCGGTCCCCCACGGACAGTTACGATCGACCAGTCGACTACGGAGGGCTGACGAACGTGACATTCCGCAACAAGCTGACCGTCCCCATCGCCGCTGCAATCGTTGCAGCAGCCCTGTCAGCCTGCTCGAACTCAAGCCCGGAAGCGGGCCGCCCGGACACCGCGCCGCCCTCGGCGTCAAGTGCACCAACCGCGTCGGATTCGCCGTCGACTCCCACCTCGTCGACTCCGCCAACCGCCGCCCCCACACGCCCAGCAGCGGCCGACGGCCTGTCGATCGCTGCAGGCGACGCCTTCCTCGGGCACTACCTGGCACTCCTGAACTACGCCTACGCCACTGGCGACACCGGACCGATGCTGGCTGCGAGCGAGAAGGGTTGCGCGGGCTGCAAAGGCACCGCTGACTACCTCACGAAGGTCAACGGAAGGAATGGTGGGCTCTCGGGCGACTACGCGGACCACCTCGTGGAAGTCAAAGAGATCTTCAAGGGAACTTCCGGACGCCTCGGCGGATACCTGGCAGTGCGGTCCGGGAACTACACGGAGCGCCTTACACCGTCGGCGTCCCCGACCCAGAAGAAGGCCCACACCGAGACTTGGCGATTCACACTCAGCGCAGCCGGCAAGAGCTGGGTCATGTACGAGATTCAGGTAGAGCAATGACCGCCAAGGCTCTCAACACGGCGGTGCTCGCCTGCGGTGCCGCTGTTTCCATGACGCTGGCGGTGGTGGTCATGGGCTCGTCGTTCAGCCAAGCGTCGACGACCAGCAGCACCGGTCCGGGCGAGGTTGCCAAGACGCCCGGGCCAAACCCCAAAGGCAAGATGAAACTCGTCAAGACCGGGTCGGAGTTGACCCTCACCAAGGAGCAGCAGGGCCGCCAGGAGCCGAACCCGACGGGAGAGGCGAACAAGCCGCAGCACTCCGAGACCGACTCCAAGATTCGGACTCCTGCCGCCTCCAAGCCGGTTGTGCCGTTCCGGATCAACATCCGCCCCTGCGGTATTCCGACCGACGAGATGCTGACGGGTGGCGAGGTCTGCCCTCCGGATCCTCCGGAGGAGGACGCCGTACGGCCGACGCCGTCGATGGCCGTACGGCGGGAGCTGCCTCGGCCCGAGGACGTCACCTGGGAGCAGGTCCTGAGTGAGACGAAGAACGTCGCGTTCCCGGGGTTGCGGGTAGTGGTGCAGCCGGCCGGCAAGACCCTGGTGAATCTGGACACGATCGTCTACACCGACCAAGCCAAGGTTTCGAGCACGACAGTCACGTTGCTGGGGTTCCCCGTGCTGGTTGAGGCGACGCCGATGAGTTACACCTGGCGTTTCGGCGACGGGGCCACGGTGACGACCGAGTCCCCCGGGAAGCCGTATCCGGCCAAGGAGATCACCCACAAGTACCTGAAGCGCGCCTCGTTGGGGATCACGCTGACGACCAATTACGCGGCCCGTTTCAACGTCGACGGCACCGGCTGGCAGTACATCGCCGGCACTGTCCCGATCACCGGGCCCGCAACACCCCTCCAGGTACAGGAAGCCGTGCCGGTCCTGGTCGAGCCGCCGAATTGATGGTTCGTCGCCCGAGAGCACCCCGCAGCCGAATGCAGGCCTGTGTATCCGTTGCCTGCCTGGCCGCGGTGCTTGCTGGCTGCTCCAACGCCGGCCCGGCGGCGGGCTCCATGGATCCGCCAGCGCCGTCGAGCGCGACGCAGGTGGCTTCGACTACGCCGACCGAGAGCACGCCCGCTGTCCCTCGGCGCCCGGGTAGCGCGAACGGGCTCGGCCTTGCTGCTGCCGAGGAGTTCGTTCGGTACTACAGCAGCCTGTTGAACTACGCGTCCGACACCGGTGACACCGTGCCGATGCTGAGCGAGAGCGATTCCGGCTGCGAGAACTGCAAGGCGTACGCGGACTTCGTCAGGAAGTCCAACGGCGCCAACGGTCTGATGAATGGCGACTACGCCGAGAGAGTTGGCGAGGTCGCAGAACTGGTCCGGGGCGAGAGCGGACGAGTGGGTGGTTCGGCGACGATCAAGGTCGGCCTTTACGTCAGCCGCCGGACGCCTACGGACGCGGTGTTCACGAGCAAGCCGGCGACGTACACCCGTGAGTTCGCGTTGTCGGCGCAGGCAGGCCGATGGGTCATGTACGAGATGAAGATGGTCAAGCGATGATCCGCGCCAGGCCGGCCGCAATTGTCAGCGCCGCGTTTCTAGCTGCGGCTCTCGCCGCCTGTTCGCAAGTCGGCCCCGCGGCGAGCGGACCAAGTGCGGCGCCGCTCGCCTCAGCCAAAGATGTACGAGATGCAGATAGCTGAGCCCGGTTAAGGGTTCAGGACCGACTTCAGGTGGGCGTGGATTCGTAGCTGCGCCGCCCGCGTGGCGCCGCCCAGGGTGAGCATGTTGGCGAAGCCGTGGATGAGGGTTGGCTCCTGGTGGTGGGCGGTGGGGACACCCGCCGCGATCAGGGCGAGAGCGTATTCGTTGCCCTCGTCTCGGAGGGGGTCGAAGCCGGCGGTGACCACCAACGCCGGGGCCAGGCCCTCCAGGGAGCCGAAGAGCGGCGAGACCCGCGGGTCGGGGCGGAGGGACGGGTCGGGGGTGTAGTGCTCGCGGTACCAGAGGATCTCTTCTTCGGTGAGGAAGAAGCCTTCGGAGAAGAGGTCTCGGGACGGGCGGCGGCCGACGAGGTCCACGGCGGGGTAGATGAGGAGCTGGAGCGCGGGCGGCGGGAGGTCCCGTACGACGCACTGCTGGGCGACGACCGCGGCGAGGTTGCCGCCGGCGGAGTCGCCGCCTACGGCGACCAAGGACGGATCGGCGCCGAGGTCCTCGGCGTGTTCGACGGCCCAGCTGAAGGCGGCGATGGCGTCCTCGGCGGCGACGGGCGCTGGGGCCTCGGGGGCGAGGCGGTAGTCGACGGACAGGACCCGTACGCCGGTCTCAGCAGCCACGTCGCGGCAGTACGCGTCGTGCGTGTCGAGGTCGCCGACGACCCAGCCGCCGCCGTGGAAGAAGACGAGGAGCCCGCGGCCCGCCGTACGGGGGACGTAGAGGCGGGCGCCGAGTTGGCCGTCCGCGCCGCGGACGGTGAGTTCCGTCACGCGCTGGACCTCGCGGAGCGGGCCGGCGACCAGCGCGGCGCCCCGGAGCAAGCCCGCGCGGGCCGCGGCGACGGACTTCGGGAGGCCGCCGCTGCCGGGGAGCAGGGCCTCGAGCCGGAGCAAGAGCTGCAGGTCAGGGTCCAGAACGTTGCCGTCGATGACGGTCGGCGCTCCGGCCAGGCGGTGCCGGACCGCTGCGGGCAGGGCGTAGACCGGCGTCAGGGCATGGCCCTGGACGGTCTTCTGGACGGTTCGGAGCAGCGCGTCCACTCGTGGGTTCACAAAGAGTGACGCTAGCAACAACCGGCGAGATCGCGCAGACACAACCCGGACATGCGTGACGCCACCTACCGTTCACCAAAGGATGGGATGCTGGTCAACGTGGCTGGAGACTTGTTGGCGTCGCACAACCGGGAGTACGACGTCGAGCCCCCGTACGACATCACGGAGGCCGGCGACCTTCCCGAGGACCGGTTCTCGGACCGCGAGCTGAGCTGGCTGGCGTTCAACCAGCGCGTGCTCGAGCTGGCCGAGAACGACCGCGTCCCGTTGCTGGAGCGGGCCAAGTTCCTGGCCATCTTCGCCAGCAACCTGGACGAGTTCTACATGGTCCGCGTGGCCGGCCTGAAGCGCCGCATCGCGGCGGGCGTCGCCGTCCGGGCGGCCAGCGGCCTGATGCCGCGCGAGGTGCTCGACCGGAGTCTCAGCCGCAGCCGCGAGCTGATGGACCGCCAGGCCGAGACCTGGCGCAAGGTCGTGCTGCCCGCCCTGGTCAAGGAGGGCATCGACATCCTCCGCTGGGACGAGCTGGAGCACGCCGAGCGCGAGGCGATGACCCAGTTCTTCAAGGACCGCGTCTTCCCGGTCCTGACCCCGCTCGCGGTCGACCCGTCGCACCCGTTCCCGTACATCTCCGGTCTGTCGCTGAACCTGGCCGTCGTCGTCCGCAACCCCGACTCCGGCGGCGAGCACTTCGCCCGGGTGAAGGTGCCGCCGCTGCTGCCCCGGTTCGTGAAGGTCGCCGAGGGCCGCTTCGTCCCGCTCGAGGACGTCATCGCGACGCACCTCGGCCAGTTGTTCCCGGGCATGGAGGTGACCCAGGTCCACACCTTCCGGGTCACCCGCAACGAGGACCTCGAGGTCGAGGAGGACGACGCGGAGAACCTGCTCGCCGCGCTCGAGAAGGAGCTGCTGCGGCGCAGGTTCGGTCCGCCGGTCCGGCTCGAGGTCGAGGAGTCGATCGACCCGAAGGTGCGCGCGCTGCTCGTCTCCGAGCTGGGCGTCACCGAGGCCGAGGTGTTCGAGGTGCCGGGCCCGCTCGACCTGCGCGGCCTGTTCGACATCGCGTCGCTGGACCGGGCCGAGCTGAAGTACCCCGGCTTCGTCCCGTCGACGCACCCGCACCTGGCCGAGGTCGAGACCTCCAACCCGGCCGACATGTTCCACGCGCTCAAGCAGCGCGACGTACTGGTGCATCATCCGTACGACTCGTTCTCGACGAGCGTGCAGCGCTTCATCGAGCAGGCCGCGGCCGATCCGCACGTGCTCGCGATCAAGCAGACCCTGTACCGGACCAGCGGTGACTCCCCGATCGTCGACGCGCTGATCGACGCCGCCGAGGCCGGCAAGCAGGTGCTGGTCCTGGTCGAGATCCAGGCGCGGTTCGACGAGCAGGCCAACATCAAGTGGGCCCGTCAGCTCGAGCACGCCGGCTGCCATGTCGTGTACGGCGTGATCGGGCTGAAGACCCACTGCAAGCTGTCGATGGTGGTTCGCGACGAGCCGGACGGCCTGCGGCGCTACGCCCACATCGGGACCGGCAACTACCACCCGAAGACGGCCCGGATGTACGAGGACCTCGGCCTGCTGACCAGCGACAAGGTGGTCACCGAGGACATCGCGCACCTGTTCAACCACCTGTCCGGCTTCGCCCGCAGTACCGGCTCGCGCCGCCTGCTGGTCGCTCCGCAGTCCGTACGCCGGGGCCTGCTGGACCGGATCGAGCGAGAGGTCCAGCACCACCTGGCCGGTCGCCCCGCCCGCGTCCGGATCAAGGTGAACAGCCTGGTCGACGAGGCCCTGTGCGACGCCTTGTACCGCGCGTCGCAGGCCGGCGTACCGGTCGACCTGTGGATCCGCGGCATCTGCACCATCCGGCCCGGCGTACCGGGGCTGTCGGACAACATCCGGGTCCGCAGCATCCTCGGCCGGTTCCTCGAGCACAGCCGGGTCTTCTGGTTCGACAACGGCGGCGAGTCCGAGGTGTGGATCGGCTCGGCCGACCTGATGCACCGCAACCTGGACCGCCGGGTCGAGGTGCTGGTCCAGCTCAAGCAGCCGGACCAGATCACCGAGCTGGGCGACCTGTTCGACCTGGGCTTCGACGAGCGGACCGGGTCCTGGTGGCTGCAGCCCGACGACACCTGGCAGGCCAAGCTCACCGGTCCGGACGGCGAGCCGTTGCGGGACCTGCAGGAGCGCCTGATCGCGACCAGGGGCCGACGGCGCCAGGCCGATCCCAATCAAGCCTGACCGAAGGCTGGAGACGATGAGCAACCCGGCGACCGTGATCGCCGCGGGTGGTGTCGTGTGGCGGGAGCGCCGTGGCACGCGCCAGGTCCTGCTGGTGCACCGCCCTCGGTACGACGACTGGTCCCTGCCGAAGGGCAAGCTGACCGCGCACGAGCACGTGCTGTCCGCGGCGCGGCGCGAGATCGAGGAGGAGACCGGTCTGCGGGTCGTGCTCGGCCCGTCGCTCGGCGTCCAGCGGTACGACGTGCGCAAGAACGGCGCGATCGTGCCGAAGCTGGTGCACTACTGGTCCGCCGAGACCCGCGGCGACGGCGAGTTCGTCCCGAACGACGAGGTCGACCGGGTCGAGTGGCTCGAGGTCGACGAGGCCGCCGCGCGGCTCAGTTACCCGCGCGACGTGGACATCCTGCGCGGCCTCGAGCCCGCCGTACCGGTGGTCGCGTCGCTGGTCGTGCTCCGGCACGCGGAGGCGATCAAGCGGAAGGACTGGGACGGCAAGGACACCGATCGCCCGCTGACGGACCGCGGCCGGGTCACCGCCGAGCGGCTGGTCGACGTACTGGCCGCGCTCGGGGTGGACCGGGTCCGCAGCAGCGACGCCGAGCGGTGCGCGACCACGGTCACGCCGTACGCCGCGGCGATCGGCCGCAAGATCCACCTGCACCCCGAGATCTCCGAGCGCGGGTTCGAGGCCGACGCGCAGGCGATGGAAGGCCTGGCCGGCACCGTCTGGAAGCACGGCCACGTGACCGTCGTCTGCTCGCACCGGCCGGTGCTGCCCGCGCTCGCGCGGGAGCTCGGGCTGCCGGTCGGCAAGTTCTCCCCGGGCGCGTTCGTCGTCGCGCACCTGCTCGCCGACGGCCGGGTGGCCCACGAACGGTTCAGCGCGCCGTAAAGGCTGTGACTCCGCGCGACCCCACCAATGCAAAGAGATCGTCACAGTCGGGGTCGCCGCCGAGTGCGCCGTGCCCTGCCGGGTATGTTCCTACCGAGGAAACCGGCGCCCTACCGGGAGCCGGCGGCACGGAGAGGCCGGGACCGCACCATGACATCGATGCGCGAACTGACTCTGATCGGGATCCGGATGGAGTCGCCCAACCGGGCGCCCGTGATGATGTTGCGCGAGACCGAGGGCTACCGCTACCTGCCGATCTCGATCGGCTCGGTGGAGGCGACCGCGATCGCGTACGAGGAACAGGGCCTGCGCCCGTCCCGGCCGCTGACGCACGACCTGATGCGCGACCTGATCGAGGCGTTCGGCGTGCACATCGAGGCGGTGGAGATCGTCGAGCTGCGCGACGCGGTCTTCTACGCCGAGCTCGTGCTGGCCAACGGCGCCCGCGTCTCGGCCCGCCCGAGCGACTCGGTCGCCCTGGCGGTCAGACTCGGTACGCCGATCCGCTGCACCGAAGAGGTCCTGCGCGAGGCCGGCGTGGCCACTCCCGAGGAGGAACAGGCCGAGCTCGAACGCTTCCGCCAGTTCCTCGACGGCGTCGCACCGGAGGACTTCTCCAGCTGAGCCGTGCAGCGTGCGTTAATCTCTGCGTGCGCCGGTGGCAGGGGTGACCTCCGGGCTTCTACCTGGGGACCCTCGATGCGTATCCGCCGTACTGTCGTTGCCGCCGGCCTGGCCGTTGCCGGCGTCGCCGCCTTCACCACGTCCGCCGCCGCGGCCGGACCAGCCGCTCCGACCGGCGTTGAGATCGCTTGGGCGGACGCGACCCAGCAGCGGATCCGCGTCAGCTGGACGGACGCGGGCGAGGCCAACAACGTCCGGTTCGTCAACAGTCCCTCGGACGTGCTGCAGGTCGGCTCGGTCGCGGCCGGCGCGGCGAACGAGGTCCTGGTTCCCACCGACAGCATCAGCGGCGGGTTCCGCGCGATCTTCGCCGTCGTCGCTGTCGACAGCGCCGGTACGGAGGGACCCGCGGCCGTGTCCGTCGAGTTCGACACGTCGACGACCCAGCCCGTGCCGATCACCTACGCGGACCCGCGGCCGGACGGCTCGCTCCTGATCTCCTGGCACGACGCGACACCGCAGTACGACTACAACCCCGGCGACCCGTTCGACGGCCCCGGCCCGGTGCGCTACGCGACGCTGGACCCGAACGGCGGCACCGCGATCCCGGTGCCCGGCAACCTGCGGTTCTCCGTCGTCAAGTCCCGCCCGCGCCCGTACCGCGTCGCCGTGATCGCCGAGAACATCTGGGGCCGCTCGGACAGCTGGCGCACGTTCACGTTCGACCAGACGGTCATCAAGGGCGGCGCGATCCCCACGTCGGCGGCGTACGGACACCTGCTGACCGTCAGCGGGACCGCAGGCAATCAGCAGCACGTTGCGCTCCAGGCGCGGGACTCCGCGAGCAAGCCCTGGGTCACGCTCACCAGCACGTACGCCGGGTTCGACGGCGCCTTCCGTCTGCAGGCCCCCTCGCCGGGCGCCCGGCAGTACCGGCTCTACGCACCGGCGTGGAAGTCCTCGGACGCGACGGCGCTCGAGTACGCCACCGGTGTGACGACCTCGCTGACCAAGCACTCGATCGGCTACGCCAAGTTCAGCGCGAACGTCGTCAACCTCGGCCAGAGCGTTACGGCCAGTCTGTACGTCGCGCCCGCGACCAACGTCCGCACCACGCTGCAGCGCTGGAACGGCAAGGCCTGGGTCGGGGTGAAGGACGTCGTCCTGTCCGGCGGCCGCGGGTCCTACACCTTCAAGACCACGGCCCGTGGCACCACGGCGTACCGGTTCTTCATCCCGAGTACGACGTACGGCGGCCGCGCGATCACCTGGACGACATCGGCAACCCTTCCGCTGGTCGTGCGCTGATATCGGACCGTGACCAACAGGCGCTTGAAATGACTGAGTGTCACGGTCCTTAACTCAGTTCACCTGATGGCCTCCTGGCGGCACGCCAGTCGTCGCGAGCGCTACCGGAACCGTTCACCGGTCGTTCACCCGCGACGGACCATGCGGTCACTTGCTCTCCCTACCGTCTGTGGAAGTTCACAAAGTCTGAATTCCCGCAGAAGGGCAACACTCTCGTGTCCGTCAATCGCCTGCTCCGCGTCGGCACCGTCGCCGTGGCTTCCCTCGGCGTCCTCGCTCTGAGCGCCTGTGGCAGTGACCCGGAGCCGTCGAGCTCCTCGAGCCCGTCGACCTCCGACTCGGCCTCCACCGGTAGCGCCGAGTGCCCCCAGGGCACGCTGAACGCCGAAGGATCCTCGGCGCAGAAGAACGCCATCGAGGAAGTCATCGCCAAGTACAACGAGAAGTGCGCCGACGTCTCGGTGAACTACAACCCGACCGGTTCCGGTGCGGGGATCAAGCAGTTCAACGCCAACCAGGTCGACTTCGCCGGTTCGGACTCGGCGCTGAAGACCGAGGGTGCCGACGGCGGTGAGTCCGAGGCGGCCGCCGCGGCCAAGCGCTGTCAGGGCAGCCCGGCGCTGAACCTGCCGATGGTCATCGGCCCGGTCGCGATCGCCTACAACGTCGACGGCGTCAGCAAGCTGATCGTCGACGGCCCGACCGCCGCGAAGATCTTCCAGGGCACCATCAAGACCTGGAACGCGCCGGAGATCGCCAAGCTGAACCCGGGTGTCACCCTCCCGTCGGCTCCGATCGCGGTCTTCTTCCGCTCCGACGAGTCCGGAACCACCGAGAACTTCACCAAGTACCTCGAGGCCGCGGGCGGCGGCGCCTGGAAGGGCAAGCCGGCCAAGAAGTGGACCGGCGGCGGCGCCGGCAAGGAGAAGTCGGCCGGTGTGGCCGAGGGCGTCAAGAGCACCAAGAACTCGATCACCTACGTCGAGTGGTCCTACGCGGTCGACAACAAGCTCGGCATCGCGCAGGTCGACTCGGGCGCCGGCCCGGTCGAGCTGTCCGCCGAGTCGGCCTCGAAGGCGCTGGCCGCGGCCAAGCCGGCCGGTACCGGTGCGGACCTGTCGCTGAAGCTGGACTACGCCACCAAGGCGGCCGGGGTCTACCCGATCATCCTGGCGACGTACGAGATCGCCTGCAGCAAGGGCCTGCCGGCCGAGAAGACCGCGCTGGTGAAGAGCTTCCTGACCTACTTCGCGAGCACCGAGGGCCAGGCTTCGCTGACCGAGCTGAACTACGCGCCGCTCCCGGAGGAGCTGCGGACCAAGGTCGACGCCGCCATCCAGGGCATCAGCTGACCTGCAACGACCGCAGTACGGCGTGATGCGAGCCCCGGCTTCCCTCCTACGGGCGGCCGGGGTTCGCCTCGTGACCGAGCATCCCTTACCACCCCGGCGCTTGGAGCAGCATCCATGAGCAGTACAGACGGCACGGCCCCGCCCGACCGGCCGCGGGACGACGAGAAGCTGGACCTGGGCCCGGTCGGCCACCTGGGCGACCGGTTGTTCGCCGGCCTGGCTCGCGGATCGGGCGGACTGGTGGTCCTGATCGTCGCCTTCGTCGGCATCTTCCTGCTGGCCCTGGCGATCCCGGCCCTGACCAAGAACGAGAGCAGCTTCCTCTTCTCCCGGATCTGGGAGCCCGGCGCGGTCCCGCCGCAGTTCGGCATCGCCGCGCTGTTCTACACCACCGTGATCAGCTCGATCATCGCGATGGCGATCGCAGTGCCGATCGCGGTCGGGGTGGCGCTGTTCACGACGTACTACGCACCGAAGCGGCTGGCCGCGCCGGTGTCGCACGCGATCGACCTGCTGGCCGCCGTACCGTCGATCATCTACGGCCTGTGGGGCATCTTCTTCTTCGCCCCGGTGCTGCGCCCGGTGATCGACGGCCTGGCCGCCGCCCTCGGCTGGATCCCGTTGTTCGACAAGCCCGCGGGCGGCGACGTCGGAGTGGTCTTCACCGCCTCGGTGGTCCTGGCGATCATGATCCTGCCGGTGGTCACCGCGATCAGCCGGGAGATCTTCGCCCAGACCCCGGTCGCCCACCGCGAGGGCGCGCTGGCGCTCGGGTCGACCCGCTGGGAGATGATCCGGATGGCGGTCCTGCCGTACGGGCGCTCCGGTGTGGTCAGCGCCTCGATGCTGGGCCTGGGCCGCGCGCTCGGCGAGACCGTCGCCGTGCTGATCATCTTGTCGGTGCCGAACGGCAACGACCCGTGGAACCCCTCGATCTTCGCCGGCGGCGAGACGTTCGCCTCGAAGATCGCGAACGACGCCGCCGAGTTCAACTCGCCGGACAAGACCGGCGCGTACATCGCGGCCGGCCTGGTGCTGTTCGTGGTGACCTTCCTGGTCAACTCGGCGGCTCGCCTGATCGTCGCGCGCAGCGCGCCGGGCGGGAAACGGCCGCGCCGGATCAAGCGGATCGGCGACAAGTCGCAGAGCGAAGGAGCGAAGCTGTGACCACCCTCGCGGCGAACAAGCCGGCCTACGACGGCAAGACCCTGGACCTGACCGGCAGATCCGGCGCCCGGGCGTTTCGCAACACCCTGGCCACCGTGCTCATATCGATCTGCTTCGTGCTCGCGCTGATCCCGCTGCTGTGGATCCTCTGGACGGTCGTCAGCAAGGGCTACAACCTGCTGCTGGACGGCGGCTGGTGGAGCCAGTCGCAGCGCGGCATCACCGTACGGCGCGAAGGCGGCGGCGCGTACCACGCGATCATGGGCACGCTGATCATGTCCCTGATCACCGCGGCGATCGCGGTGCCGATCGCCGTCCTCGGCGCGGTCTACCTGGTGGAGTACGGCAAGGGCACCAAGGCGGCCCGGGTCGTCAGCTTCATGATCGACATCCTGACCGGTGTGCCCTCGATCGTCGCCGCGCTGTTCATCTACGCGGTCTGGATCACTGTGCTCGGCTTCAACCGGGTCGGGTTCGCGGTCTCGCTGGCCCTGGTGCTGCTGATGCTGCCGGTCGTGCTGCGCTCCACCGAGGAGATGCTCAAGCTGGTGCCGGACGAGCTCCGCGAAGCGTCGTACGCGCTCGGGGTGCCGAAGTGGAAGACCATCCTCAAGGTGGTCATCCCGACGGCGTTCGGCGGCATCATCACGGGCGTCATGCTCGGCCTGGCCCGGGTGATGGGTGAGACCGCACCGCTGCTGATCCTGGTCGGCTACTCCAAGAACATCAACCTGAACCCGTTCGACGGGTTCATGGGCGCGCTGCCGACGATGATCAACCAGGACCGGACCGAGCTGGCGCTGCAGCCGGCCGCGGACCGGGTCTGGGCGGCCGCGCTGACCCTCATCCTGCTCGTCCTCCTGCTCAACGTGCTGGCCCGCCTGGTCGCACGGTTCAGCACGATCAAGTCCAAATAGTCGAGAGGTACTGAACCGATATGGCAAAGCGCATCGAGGTCAGCGGCCTCAACGTCTACTACGGCGACTTCAAGGCGGTCGAGGACGTGTCGATGACGATCGAGCCCCGCTCGGTCACGGCGTTCATCGGCCCGTCCGGCTGCGGCAAGTCCACCTACCTGCGGACCCTGAACCGGATGCACGAGGTGATCCCGGGCGCCCGCGTCGAGGGCAAGGTGCTGCTGGACCAGCAGGACCTGTACGCCACCGGGATCGACCCGGTCGCGGTCCGCCGCGTCGTCGGCATGGTGTTCCAGCGGCCGAACCCGTTCCCGACGATGTCGATCTTCGACAACGTCGCGTCCGGCCTGAAGCTGAACGGCGTCAAGGACAAGAAGAAGCTCACCGAGGTGGTCGAGAAGTCCTTGCACGGCGCCAACCTGTGGAACGAGGTGAAGGACCGCCTCGACAAGCCGGGCGCGGGCCTGTCCGGTGGTCAGCAGCAGCGGCTGTGCATCGCCCGGGCGATCGCCGTCGAGCCCGAGGTGATCCTGATGGACGAGCCGTGCTCTGCGCTGGACCCGATCTCCACGCTGGCGATCGAGGACCTGATCGAGAAGCTGAAGGACCGGTTCACCGTCGTCATCGTGACGCACAACATGCAGCAGGCGGCCCGGGTGTCGGACCAGACCGCGTTCTTCAACCTGGCCGCGACCGGCAAGCCCGGCCGGCTGATCGAGATGGGCCCGACCAAGCAGATCTTCTCCAACCCGACCGAGAAGGCGACCGAGGACTACATCACCGGCCGCTTCGGCTGAGCTGCCGTTCATCGGAAGACGCCGCGGGCAACGACTTCGCCCGCGGCGTTTTCTGTTGCCTGGAAGGGATCTAGACCAGATTCCGCAGTACGCCGTACGCCGCCATCACGCCGAGGAACACCATCGGCGCGGTGCGCGCGAACCGCGCGCCCGGACGCGGCCGGGGCAGACGGAACCGGCCGAGCCGCTCCAGCGTCCATGCCAGCAGCAGGTAACCGACCACCAGCGCGACGACCGGGAGCACCACGAACATGGGCGGGTTGTACGGCCAGGCGCGCGCCACGTCGCCCTCGAGCAGGGCGGCGGCCATCCGCGTCGTCCCGCAGAACGGGCAGTGCAGCCCGGTGACGGCGTGGAACGGGCACGGCAGCCCGATCCATCCACCCGACAGTCCGTTGACCGCGGCAAGCACCCCACCCCCGGCCAGGACCGCCGCCAGGCCGCGCACCCGGCGGTCCAGCGGCTCGGGCGTGGCGCCGCCGCGCTCGTTCCCTCTAGGGTGTGCCGGATGCATGGATCCACGGTAAACCGTCGCGGTGCCCGTGATCCGGACTCTCCGGAGCGGTGCGTGGCCGGTGAGCCCCAGACTCGCTAGCCTGCAATGACTCCTCAACGAAGATCAGAAGGGATCGTCGTGAGCACTCCGACGCCACCACCGGGTTTCGACCCCCAGGACCCGAACCAGGGCACCGGGGATCAGACACCGGACCAGCCGGGACAGTACGGCGGTCAGCAGCCGGGCCAGTACGGCCAGCCGCCCCAGGACCAGCCCGGCGGTTACCCGGGTCAGCCGGGCCAGTACGGCCAGCAGCCTGGGTACGGTCAGCAGCCGGGTCAGTACGGGCAGCCCCAGCAGCCGGGCCAGCCGGACTACGGGCAGCAGCCCGGGCAGTACGGCCAGCAGCCGGGCCAGTACGGGCAGCCGCAGCAGCCGGGTGCGTACCCGGCCCAGCCGGGCGGCCAGTACGGCCAGCAGCCTGGTCAGCCGGGACAGCCGGGTGGGTCCTCCTACCCGTCGTACCCGCAGAGCGGCGCGACGCCGTACGGCTCACAGCCCTACGGCGGCTACGGCTACGGCAACCCCGGCGGTGAACTGGCCACCTGGCCGGTCCGCGTGGGCGCCTCGCTGATCGACGGCATCATCGTCGCCATCCCGGGCTGGATCGGAAACCTGATCTCCGGCGCGGGCGACGGCGGCGCCGGCACGACCATCGTCGGCCTGCTGTTCAGCCTGGTCGGCCTCGGCCTGTGGATCTACAACCGCCTGGTCCTGCAGGGCCAGACCGGCCAGAGCTGGGGCAAGAAGGCCCTCGGCCTCAAGCTGGTCACCGCCGACTCCGGTCAGCCGGTCGGCGTGGGCAAGGCTCTGCTGCGCGAGATCACCCACATCCTGGACGCCCTGCCGTGCTACCTGGGTTACCTGTGGCCGCTGTGGGACGACAAGAAGCAGACCTTCGCGGACAAGATCAACAGCACGTACGTCGTGAAGCTCTGACCTTGTGCTTCCCGGACGCCGTGGCCCTTCGGGGCCACGGCGTTCTGCTGTCCCAGAAAGGATTGTCGTGAGCACCCCTCCGTTCGACCCGAACCGCCCGCAGTACCCCGCCGTCCCTGGACAGCAGCCTGGGTACCCGCAGCAACCGGGCTATCCGCAGCAGCCTGGGTATCCGCAGCAGCCGGGCTATCCCAACCAGCCGGGGAACTACGCCCCGCAGTACAACCCCTCGCAGCCGGGCTACAACCCGTACTCCGGCGGTGGGGGCGGCTACGGCTACAACTACTCGCTGCCGGGCCACCTGGCGAGCTGGGGCTCCCGGGCGCTCGCCTCGATCGTCGACTCGATCGTCCCGATCATCATCATCCTGGCCGGGGCGTTCGGCTCGATCGCGGTCAGCGGCAGCCTGGAGACGACGAGCGACGCCGGCAGCACCGTGCTGGTGGTCTGCTACCTCGCGTCGTTCGTCTTCCAGCTCTGGAACCGGGTGATCCGGCAGGGCCGCACCGGTCAGTCGCTGGGCAAGAAGGTGGTCGGTCTCAAGATCGTCGCCCCCGAGACCGGCGAGCTGATCGGAATGGGCCGCAACTTCGGCCGTGAGGTCTGCGCGCTGGTCTTCAACAACATCTGCTTCCTGAATGTGCTCTGGCCGCTGTGGGACGAGAAGCACCAGACCTGGCACGACAAGGTCGTCTCGGACATCGTCATCAAGCTCTAGTGCGACAGCGGCAGACCCGCACAGGTGACTGACCAGAGCACGCTGGTGAACGTGCCGATGATGAACCGCTCCGCGACTGCCTGCGGCGTCACGGAGGCCGGCTGGTCCGGACTGCGCAGCTCGGGATACCGGGCCAGGCCCTTGATGGCCAGTACGATCGCCAGTCCCTCGGGCCAGCCGGCCACCATCGAACCGTAGATCGCACCGCGCTCCAGCGCACCGATCAGCGCGCCACCGCGCAGCACCTCCCCGGCCTGCTGCGTCGACTGGGACCTGGTGTTGTTGCGGTCCACCAGGGACAGGACGGACGTCGTCAGCGGGCCACCGCCCGCTACGGCGAGCCCGCCGGAGACCAGGAGCAGGACGTTCCACCAGCCTTCGCGCCAGCCGGTGACGCCGTCGCCGGCCAGCAGGATGATGCCGACGGCGACCAGGCAGGCCAGCATGACGCCGCTGACCACGATCTCGCTGGTCTTCCCGGCCGGGAGGATCCAGGCCACTACGGCAAGGACCAGCCCGACCGCGGTGAGCGCGAGGACTGCCGCCGTCATGCAGCCACCCCTGTGACGAGTTCAGCGGTCATGCAGCGGCACCCGGTGCGAGCAGTTCGGCGGCCAGCAGCCGTCCCCGCTGCTCCTCGGCGAACCCGGCCGCCTGCGCCCGCTGGGTCACGGCCGACTGGCTGATGCCGAGCTTCACGCCGATCTCCCGGCGGGTCAGGCCCTCCGCCAGCAGGTCGGCCACGGCCCAGCCGCGCTCGCTGCGGCGTCGTAGTACGGACGCCATCAGCCAGAGCACGCTCTCGACCTGGTCGGCCACGCGCGGGTCGTCGCCGACGACGTTCACGTGGTGCGGACTCGACTTGGCCTTGGTGACGGCGGTCCGGGCGTTGAAGAACGCCGTACCACTGCCTGCCCGGGTACTGCGCGGGAGCGGCTGCTCGACCGCGCCGATACCCAGGCCGATGTGCCAGTGATCGGCGCGGATCAGCTGGACGATCACCTCGACCGTCGCCCGCGCCTCGGACAGCACGCCCTGCACCTCGTCGCCCGCCGTTCGCTCGAACTTGCGCAACAGACCGGTCCGGCGCGGCCGCCGGTTCAGCGTGTTCAGCAGCTCGGGTACGAGATCACTCGCGCCGCCGCTGCCCCGCTGATCTACCGTGAGAACGAAGACCACCGCCCTGCACCTCCTTCTCCGACGCAAGATTAAGGCTACAGTCTTATTCACGTAGAGTGAAGGAAAAAACCTGAACCGGTTCGCTCGATCACTCGCAGTGACCGATCCCCGAACTCACCGATTCCCCAATTCTCCGCTCAAAACGGTCTGGTCCGCCCACCGACTCACCGCCCGACTTCACTCCGCGTCAGGAATCCCGAGCACCTGGATCCCGCCCTCGACGGCGATCGCCAGCCGATCCCCGTCGGGATGCAAGGCAGCCACCGGAGTCGGTTCGTGCTCGACACCGAAGCAGGTCTGCCGGTCGGTGACCTCGATCTCCGGCCACTCCGCCAGTACCTCCCCGGTCCGCACCGACAACACCCGCGGGTGGCCGGACAACGAGACCAGGTTGTTGCCCTGTCCAAGGACCGTCCCGAGCGGCCGGTCACTCCGGTGCCGATGCAACCAGGCGGACTCGGCGAACGACCAGACCCCGAACGAATGCGGCCCCAGCACCGGACGCTCCGATGAGTCGTCGCCCGTGGCAACCACCACCCGATCGGCATCCAGCCAGCACCCCGAGACAACCTCAGCGATCTCGGCCATCGGCAGCACCAGGTCACTGTCACCGTCGAGCACACCCGGTACGTCGATCGCCCGCTCCAGGTCGAACACCTGAGCCAGCCCGGCCGGATGCCAGACCCAACCCACCGACAGCAGCCGCCGCCCATCCGGGCTGACCCGCAGCTGCGAGTAGAACACGTCGGCCGGATCGCGCTCCCCTTCGGTGATCCGGCGCCCGGACTCGAGCTCCTCGACCTGCAGGATGTTGTACTCGTCCGGGCAGTGCACCACGACGTCCCGCCCGTCCGGCAACGTGCCGAGCGCAACCGGGTAGTCGGACACCTCGGCCTGGTAGAAGCTCCGGTTGAGCTCCCGCACCAAGCGTCCGTCCTTCAGCAGAAGGGCTTTGGTCCCGCGCTCGCCGTACAGGACGTCGTACGGGCCATGGCTGATCGCACGGTCGAACAGCTCTCCCCACACCACGTGGGCGGGGTACTCCGTACCGTCCGGCGTCCAGCGACGGCCTCCCGCGACAGCTTCGAACAGGTCGTCGCCGTCCCAGGCGAGCGACAGCACCGGGCCGTGCGTCTTCAGCAGCACGTCAGCCCTCGCACAGGAACGGCGCGCGCTGCCCGCCCGAGTGGTACTCGTAGGTGCGCCCGCCCGCGCTAAGGGTGATGCGGCTTCCGGACGTGAGCACCTGCGCGTACATCATCCCCGGCTGCGGGCACCCGAGGCTGCTGTCCGGCCAGGTGACCTCCTCGGAGCTGACGAGGGTGATCTCGTCGACCGGTACGCCGAGACGTTCGGCGAGATCGGCTCGGGCCTGTTCCAGCGGGCTCATCGGCGGACTCCTGTACGGCGAGGGGATGGACCGCCATCGTAGGGCGGCCCCGGGCCCGTTGCCCGGGGCCACCACAACGGATCAGTCCGCGAGCGGCAGGTACAGCTTCTTGTCGTGGGACCTGAAGGTCTCCGACATCTCCGCGAAGCCGGCCTCGATGGCCTCCTCGGAGTCCAGGCCCTTCTCCTCGGCGTACTTGCGGATGTCGGCGGTGATCCGCATCGAGCAGAACTTCGGCCCGCACATCGAGCAGAAGTGCGCCGTCTTGGCGGGCTCGGCCGGCAGCGTCTGGTCGTGGTACGACCGCGCGGTGTCCGGATCCAGCGAGAGGTTGAACTGGTCCTCCCACCGGAACTCGAACCGCGCCGTCGACAGCGCGTCGTCCCAGTCCTGCGCGTTCGGGTGCCCCTTGGCCAGATCAGCCGCGTGGGCCGCGATCTTGTACGTGATCACGCCCGTCTTCACGTCGTCCCGATCGGGCAGCCCCAGGTGCTCCTTCGGCGTCACGTAGCAGAGCATCGCCGTCCCGAGCCAACCGATCTGCGCCGCGCCGATCGCACTCGTGATGTGGTCGTACGCCGGAGCGACGTCGGTCGCGAGCGGCCCGAGTGTGTAGAACGGGGCCTCCCCGCACAGCTCTTCCTCGAGCCGCACGTTCTCCGCGATCTTGTGCATCGGGACGTGCCCGGGTCCTTCGATCATCACCTGGACGTCGTGCGCCCACGCGATCTTGGTCAGCTCGCCGAGCGTCCGCAGTTCCGCGAACTGCGCGGCGTCGTTGGCGTCCGCGATCGACCCCGGCCGCAGCCCGTCGCCGAGCGAGAACGTCACGTCGTACGCGCGCAGGATCTCGCACAGCTCCTCGAAATGCGTGTACAGGAAGGACTCCTGGTGATGTGCCAGACACCACGCGGCCATGATCGACCCGCCCCGCGACACGATCCCGGTGATCCGCCGCGCGGTCAGCGGCACGTACCGCAGCAGTACGCCGGCGTGCACGGTCATGTAGTCGACGCCCTGCTCGCACTGCTCGATCACGGTGTCGCGGTAGACCTCCCAGGACAGCTCGGTCGGGTCGCCCTTCACCTTCTCCAGCGCCTGGTAGAGCGGCACGGTCCCGATCGGCACCGGCGAGTTGCGCAGGATCCACTCGCGGGTCTCGTGGATGTTCTTGCCGGTGGACAGGTCCATCACCGTGTCCGCGCCCCAGCGACTGGCCCAGACCAGCTTCTCGACCTCTTCCTCGATCGAGCTGGTGACGGCGGAGTTGCCGATGTTCGCGTTCACCTTCACCAGGAACTTCTTGCCGATGATCATCGGCTCGGACTCCGGGTGGTTGTGGTTGGCCGGGATCACCGCTCGGCCTCGGGCGACCTCGGAGCGCACCAGCTCCGGATCGACACCTTCCCGTACGGCGATGTAGCGCATCTCCTCGGTGATCGTGCCGGCCCGCGCGTGCGCCAGCTGGGTCAGCCGCTCGCGGCCGGCGACCCAGTCCTTGCGGATCGGCGGCAGACCGGTCTGGACGTCGATCACGGCCGCCGAGTCGGTGTACGGCCCGGAGGTGTCGTACAGGTCGAAGTGCTCGCCGTTGGTGAGGTTCACCCGGCGGCCGGGGACGCGCAGGTCGCCCCGGTAGATCTTCTCCGAGCCCGAGATCGGGCCGGTGGTGACGGTCGGGCGAACGGAGTTGTTGCCGATGGTTGTCACGATGCTGCTCCCTACGCCGGAATTACCCGGACAGGTTCGGCGGTCGGCGGCACCGGTTCGCCCAGCCCGGCCGGACCTCTCGGTCCACCGGGGGTGCGCAGTCCAGCCGCCCTCTCAGCCCGCTACGGCGCGAGCTCCCGCGTTTCGACTTTCCGCCGACCACGATAACCAACCCACGGTGTACTGCGTACGGGATCCCGCGCGTCGGCGTCGTCAGGTGGTGCAGGTCATTGACGGCGGCCGGTAGCGTCGAGCCATGCGAGACATTGTCTATCCGCCGGTGATCGCCTTCGCGAAGACCGCGTTCAAGGTGCTCGACCTGAACTTCACGATGGTCGGCACCGAGCACGTGCCGCGGACCGGCGGGGCGGTGATCGCGCTCAATCACATCAGCTACGTCGACTTCGTGATCGGCGGCTTCGGCGCGCAGCCGAGCAAGCGGCTGGTCCGGTTCATGGCCAAGGAGGTGCTGTTCCGCAACCGGTACTCCGGGCCGCTGATGCGGGGCATGCACCACATCCCGGTCGACCGCGACGCCGGCTCCGCGTCGTACCGGCAGGCGCTGAGCTACCTGAAGTCCGGCGAGATCGTCGGGGTCTTCCCTGAGGCGACGATCTCACGGTCGTTCGAGCTGAAGGAGTTCAAGACCGGGACGGTCCGGATGGCCGCGGCGGCCGGCGTACCGGTGATCCCGATGATCCTGTGGGGCACCCAGCGGATGCTGACCAAGGACCACCCGAAGGACTTCTCCCGGCACCAGAACGTCTCGATCACCGTCGGGGCGCCGCTCTCGGTGACCCGCCAGGACGACGCGACGGAGGCGACCGAGCACCTGCGGACCACTATGGCCGGGATGCTCGACGAGACGATCAAGGCGTACTCCGAGCAGCCGGCCGGCGCCTGGTGGCTGCCGGCCTCGTACGGCGGCGGCGCGCCGACGCCCGAGGAGGCCGAGCGCCTCGACCAGGAGGAGCTGGCCCGCCGCCGTAACCGCTGACACCACAGCCCTGACGACCAGGAGCAGCCAGTACGGCGTACCGGTTGCTCTTTTCGGCTGTGGACAAGACCTTGACCCCGGGCGGCCACCGGAGTACGAAAGGCCTTTGATTGTCGTGCTGGACCTGGGGGGTCCCTCTCGGCGACGGTCGACGGCTCCCCGGGCGGGGGCGCCGGCCGACGGTTCCAGGCGGGTCGGGGGAAGGTTTGTGGTGTTCGATTCCGAGGAGTTGCATCTCTTCGAACCGGGGCGGTTGAAGGTCGCTCCTCATATCGCGGAAGAGATCCCGGACGCCGGGGTGTTCTTCCTGTCCTGGGCGACCCAGGGGCTGCGGCCGGACCAGGCCCGCGAGATCGAGTCCGCGGTGAACGGCCGGCGCTGCACGAACGGCTGGTTCCCGCTCGGCAGCCTGAGCAGCATCCCGCTGCGCGGCCTCCGGCCGGGCCCGCTGACCTACCTGGCCCGGATGACCGCCGAGGACCCGGAGATCCTGCGTCGCTGGGCGACCCGGGCGCTGCCCGACCACGGGCGGACGGGCGAGTCCAAGCGCCGCATCGACGACACGTCGAACCACCTGCTGCTCACCCAGGGCCACGCGGCCGCGGCGACCTGGGTGGTCGCCGTACGGCCGCAGGCGTACCTGGACGTCGGACTGCTCGGAGACAAGCTCTACGCGACCTGGGACACGTACCTGACGTCCCTGCGACCCAAGGACATGGTGAAGGCCGTACGGCGCTGGAACCGCTAGCTAGTGGAACTGCGGGATGATCAGGTACAGCCCGTAGAGCACCGCCGCCACGCATGCCAGGAAGCAGAGCCCCGCGACGGCCGTGTCCACCGGGGACACCGCCCGCTTCTCGTCGACCGCCACTGCTCGCCGCGACAGTGCGGTCACGCCGAACGCGAACAGCACCGCCACCCCGACTCCGAAGATCAGGCTGACCACGGCGACCTGTCCGAGCGCGCTCCAGTCGATGTGCATCCGCTGACTCCTCTCAGGCCACCGGCACCGAGGTGCCGGGGTACTCGTTCACGTTGCCGGCGGTGACCGGCTTGCGGCGCGAGGCGACGTAGATGCCGAGCCCGGCAGCTGCGGCGGCCACGGCGATGATGGCAACGCCCGCGTTGCCCGAGTTGGCCACCCGGCCGGCCAGCGCGCCGACCACCGCGGCAGCCGGCAGCGTGAACAACCAGGCGAGCGCCATCCGCCCGGCCACGGTCCAGCGGACCTCGGCGAGGCGCTTGCCGAGGCCGGCGCCGAGGATGCTGCCCGAGCAGACCTGGGTCGTCGACAGCGGGAAGCCCAGGTGCGACGAGGCCAGCAGTACGGCGGTGGAGCTGGTCTCCGCCGCGAACCCCTGCGGCGACTCGATCTCGGTCAGCCCCTTGCCCATCGTGCGGATGATCCGCCAGCCGCCCAGATAGGTGCCGAGGGCAATCGCCAGGCCGGCCGACCCGATCACCCACAGCGGCGGCCGGGAGCCCGGCGCGAGGCTGCCCGAGGTGATCAGCACCAGCGTGATGATGCCCATCGTCTTCTGCGCGTCACCCGTGCCGTGCGCCAGCGAGACCAGCGAGGCGGACGCGATCTGCCCGGCCCGGAAACCGTCGTCGACGGTCTTCTTCCGGCCGCGCTGGGTGATCTTGTACGCCAGGTACGTGCCGAGCAGCGCGACCACTCCGGCCACGATCGGCGCCGCGACGGCGGGGATGACGATCTTCTGGACCACGGTGCCGAAGTTCACCGCGCCGCTGCCGGCCGCGATCCAGGTGGCCCCGATCAGGCCGCCGAAGAGCGCGTGCGACGACGAGCTCGGCAGGCCGACGTACCAGGTCAACAGGTTCCACAGGATCGCGCCGACCAGACCGCCGAAGATGATCGGCACGGTCACCTTCGCGTCGTCGACCAGACCGCTGGAGATCGTCTTGGCGACCTCGGTGGAGACGAACGCCCCGGCCAGGTTCAGTACGGCGGACAGCCCGACCGCGACCTTGGGTCTGAGCGCTCCGGTGGCGATGGAGGTGGCCATCGCGTTGGCGGTGTCGTGGAAACCGTTGGTGAAGTCGAACACCAGTGCGGTGGCGATCACCACGACGACGAGGAACGACAGATCCATCACGATCACATCCCGGGTAGGGCGGCGTCAGGAACAGATCGGACGCTAATCCTTCCGGGTGAACTGGCCGTGAACTACTCGAGGATCCAGTGGGCGACCCAGTAACAACAGGCGGCGACGACACCGGCGGCCGGGATGGTCAGCACCCAGGCGGTGACGATGCCCTTCGCGACCCCCCAGCGGACGGCGGACAGCCGCTTGGTCGCGCCGGCACCCATCACCGCGGAGGTGATCGTGTGCGTGGTCGACACCGGCGCGTGCAGGCCGATCGCCATCACGTAGAGCACGGTCGCGGCGACCGCCTCGGAGGCGAAGCCCCGGGCCGGGTCGAGGTGGATAATCCGGCGGCCCAGCGTCCGCATGATGCGCCAGCCACCGGAGTAGGTGCCGAGCGAGATCGCGGTCGCGGCGGAGATCTTGACCCAGATCGGGATGCCCTGTCCGGGCTGGACGTGCCCGGTGGTGAGCAGGGCGAGGAACATCACGCCCATCGTCTTCTGGGCGTCCTGCAGGCCGTGCCCGAGCGCCATCGCGGCCGCCGACAGCGACTGGGCCAGGCGGAAGCCACGGGTGGTCTTGCCGGGGTTGCTGCGCCGGAAGATCCACAGGATCGCGGTCATCAGCGCGAACGCGCCGAGGAAGCCGATCGCCGGGGACAGCACCATCGGGATGACGACCTTGTCGACGATGCCCGACCACAGCACGACGCTGGTCGAGGCCAGGCCGGCACCGACCAGGCCGCCGATCAGCGCGTGCGACGAGGAGCTCGGCAGGCCGAAGTACCAGGTGATCAGGTTCCAGGTGATGGCGCCGATCAGCGCCGACAGCACGATCACCAGGCCGTGCTGGCCGCTCGGGGTGACGATGATGCCCTTGCCGACGGTGTCGGCCACCTCGGTGCCGAGGAAGGCGCCGAGGAAGTTCATCACCGCCGCCATCAGCAACGCGACCCGGGGCGTCAGCGCCCGGGTCGACACGGAGGTGGCGATCGCGTTGGCCGCGTCGTGGAACCCGTTGGTGTAGTCGAAGATGAGCGCGATCGCGATGACCGCGATGACGAGCGCGAGCTCCACGCTCAGCTCTCCTTGACGGCGATCTGCTCGACCGTGTTGGCGACGTGCTCGAACGCGTCGACCGCGTCTTCCAGCAGGTCGATCACGGTCTTCACCTTCATCACCGTCAGCGCGTCGAACTCGCCGCTGAACAGCTTGGCGATGATCCGGCGGTGCACGGCGTCACCGGTGTTCTCCAGCCGGTTGATCTCGATCCAGTACTCGGCCAGGTCCTTCATCGTGCGCAGCCGCGGCATCGTCTCCGAGGTCAGGGCGGCCATCCGCTGCAGGACCTCGATCTGCTCGGCCACCTCCCCCGGCAGCGACTCCAGGTTGAACAGGTGGATCGCGTCGACGGCCTCTTCCATGAAGTCCATCACGTCGTCCAGGTCGGACGCGAGACGGTAGATGTCCTCGCGGTCGAACGGCGTGACGAAGGTCGAGTTGACGCGGCGGATGATCGAGTGGGTGGTCTCGTCGGCCGCGTGCTCGGCGTCCTTCATCTCGGCGGCGATCTGGTGACTGGCCGCCAGGCCGGTCCCCGCCGTACTGCCGAGCAGGTCGGCCAGGATGCGGGCACCGTCGACGAGGTGGTTGGCGGACTCGGTGAAAAGGTCGTAGAACGTCGGGTCGTTCGGACGCAGACGTAACGGCACTTCAAGCTCCGGGTGAACGAGGGACAAACCGTGAACATGCTAGGGGCAACGGACCGTTGAGTTGGCATCCGTCCTGGCAACGTACCGCGAGATTGTGAACACATTGACTCAGCGCGACCAATCCGTGACCAGACGGTGTCAGCGTGTGACCACCGCGTAGAGGTCGAACAGCCCCACCAGCAGTACCAGACCGGCGGCTGCCTGCAGCACTCTTTCCTGTCCCAGAAAGCCTGCCGGGCGCGCCCGGGCCGCCCGCCGGTAGACCGCGCTCACGGCGGCCCAGCAGCCCAGAGCCAGTACGACGACCACGATGCCGAGCCCGGTCCGTACGCCGGACGTCCCGTGGCCCGAGGCGAACAGGAGAACACCGTTCGCGATCAGGCCGAGCGCGGTCCGCCGCCACGCGAGCAGCGTCCGCTCAGGCTGCAGACCGGGGTCGCGGGTCATCTCCACAGGCTGAACAGCAGGCCGGCCAGCCCGATCACCACGATCGTTGCCCCGAGCATCAACGGCAGGCGGGTCACCGGGAGTGGCCGGCCGCCACGCATCGCGACCGTGTTCGCCTGCCAGCGGCGGAATGCGCCTGCTGTGGTGAGCAGTCCGGCCGCGACCAGGACGATGCCCATGATCTTCGCCACCCACCGGTCCGGGCCGAGATCGAGGAACTGGACCGCTGACAGCCCACCGGCATAACAGGCGAGTGATGTCCGCAGGTAGGCGAGATACGTCCGCTCGTTGGCCAGGGTGAACCGGTAGTCGGTCTCCTCGTCGGGGATCACCCGCAGCTCACCAGTCCCCGGCTCTGCTTGAGCGCGAGGACCCGGCGGACGCTCGCGTCGACCTTCGCGGCGAACCCCTTGTCCTGCTGGGCCTTCGCGACCACGGCGTCGACCATCGTCGAGGTCAGCGACGCCTTCGCGGTGATCACCACGTCACCGCCCGCGTCGATGAACAACGTCGCACGGTCACCGGCCGGCACGGAGGCCACCTCGGCGGCGGCGCCGACGTCGTCGGTGATCACCACCCCGTCGTACTGGAGGTCGCCGCGGAGCATGCCCTGGACGATCGTCGGCGAGAAGACCGCCCGGTTGGTCTTGTCGATCTTGGTGTAGGTGACGGTCGAGACCATCACCAGGTCGCTGCCCGCCTTGATCCCGGCCGCGAACGGCGCGAGGTCGGCGTCTCCGCGGACCGTGACGGTGTCGACGACGCCCGAGGAGAAGTCGGTGTTGCCGCGGACCCGTCCGAGGCCCGGGAAGTGCTTGACCGAGGTCATCACCCCGGCAGCGTCCATGCCCTTGACGAACGCGGCGACGTGCTCGCCGATCGGGCCGGGCGCGCTGCCGTAGCCACGGTCAAGAGCACCGATTGGCGCATTGTCGTCACCCAGGGACTTCGGTACGACGTCGGCGACCGGCGCGAGGTCCAGGTTCACCCCGGCCTGCTTGAGCTGCTGGGCCCACAGGGTGGCCTGGCGGGTGAGCTTCTGGGTGGACCAGCCCGCCTGGACGGTCGCGGCCGGGATCCGGTCGAAGCCGGAACCCTTGAGCCGCTGGATCTTGCCGCCCTCCTGGTCCGCGGCGACGAACGGCTTGATCCCGTCGACCGTGGCCGCGTCGGTCACGGCGGCCATCGCCGTACGGGTGTGGCTGAGACTGCCGCCTGTCCCCATCAGCAGGATGCCGCCCGGCTTACGACCCCGTACGACGGTCCGCTCGGCCGACGTCATGCCGGTCGCGGTGATGCCCGTCATGATCAGCTGCGCCGCGCGCTCGCGGAGCGTCAGCCCGGTCAGCTTCTGGTCGAGGCAGCCGGCCGGCGGAGTGGCCGGTGGGGTGCTCGACGGCTGCGTCGAAGGGGTCGCGGGCGGCGGTGTGTCCGCCGGCGGCGGAATCGGCACCGACGACGACGGAGCGGTGCTGGGCCCTGCTGTCGGCGTACTGGAGTCTGCGCATCCGGCCAGAAGAAGTGCTGCGGCTGAGATGACGGCGACGCCCTGGAAAGTCTTCATCGACGCCCATTGTTACCGACAGGGCTCAGCTGGACTCCCAGGCGGGACTGTCCTCGCTGCCACCGGAGTGGCGAACCAGGGCGGCGCAGATGTCGTGCAACTGCTGGACCTGCTCCTCGGTCAGCGGATCGAAGACCGCCGAGCGGACCGTCTCGACATGCCCCGGTGCGGTCTCCTTCAGCTTCTCGCGACCGGCGTCGGTGAGGATGGCGACCTGACCGCGGCGGTCCGACGAGATCCCCTCACGGCGGACCCAGCCGACCTGCTCGAGCCGGTTCACCGCGTGCGAGAGGCGGCTGCGCGACCCGAGCGTG
This sequence comes from Kribbella sp. cmx-5-2, assembly GCA_049998015.1. Taxonomy (GTDB): domain Bacteria; phylum Actinomycetota; class Actinomycetes; order Propionibacteriales; family Kribbellaceae; genus Kribbella. Next base: position 686,517 of record JAEBEC010000002.1, on the reverse strand, counting down.
GCCACGGCGAGCTCGCTCATCCGGAGCCGGCCCTCAGTGGCGTCGGAGAGCCGGACCAGGATCTCGTAGTACGTGTGCGGCATCCCGGCGTCGCGCTGCAGCTGTTGCTCGATGCGCCCGTTGACCACACGCTGCGCCGCGATGAACGCGCGCCAGGCCTGCTGCTCTTGCTCGTTCAGCCACCGGGGTTCCGCCATGACCGCAGCGTAGTCATCTCGGGGTCGCTTTGCTGGGGTTCGGCCAACGAATCAGCAGGACGGCGATCGCACAGACTGCGATCCCGAGGACGGCGAGCAGCCCGATCGTCTCGTGGAACATCACGAACGCCAGCACCATCGTGGTCGGCGGCACGAGGTAGAGCAGCGAACTGACGCGAGTGGCGCCGGACAGCCGGAGGTTGACCAGGTAGAGCCCCCAGCCGCCGGTCGTCGAGAGAACCACCAGCCAGATCGCGGCGCCGTAGAAGCCCAACTCGTGCGGGACGGTCATCTGTTGGGTCGCGGCGGCGAAGGCGAGGAACAGGACGCCGGAGACCAGGCTTTGCAGGCAGAGCGCGTCGAGAAGGTGGGCCTGCGGCTTGCGCTTGCGTTCGAGGCACGTACCGGCGGCCAGGCCGAGCAATCCGCCGAACGGAAGCAGGAAGAGCAACGGCGATCCGTGGCCGAGATCGTCCGCTACGACGAAACCGACTCCGCCGAGGCCGACCAGGAGGCCGGTCCATTGCAGCGCTGACACGCGCTCACCGAGCAGCGGTCCGGCGACGGTGGCGATCAGGATCGGCTGGAGTGAACCGATCAGCGCCGTCAGCCCCGCCGGGATGCCGTGGTCGATGCCGGTGAAGATCAGGCCGAGATAGACGAACTGGGTCAGGAACGCCATCGCGACATGGGTGAACACGTCCGCGCGCCTGATCCTCGGCCGGCGTACGGCGAGGATCAGCGCGGCCACGGTCCCGGCGAGCAGGAACCGCCAGGCCAGCAGGTCCACTGCCGAGCTGTACGTCGTACCCCAGCGGGCGCCGATGAAGCCCGAGCTCCAGAACACGACGAACCCCGCACCGGCGAGCAGCGGGACCAGTGTGGTGGTTCGGGGAGCGACTTCGGTGACCGTCATGGCTCGAAGTAACCACACCGGTCGGTATACTGTCAGTATGGTCGACCAGCAGCTGAGATCCACCCTGCTCGTGGAGCGAGCCGTCGTCCCGGCCGAGCGCCTGACACCGGCCGGCGAGCGGATCCTCGCGGCCGCATCGTCCTTGTTCTACGCCCAGGGCATCCGGACGGTCGGCGTGGACGCGATCGCGGACGCCGCGGAGGTCACCAAGAAGACGCTGTACGACCGCTTCGGGTCGAAGGACCGGCTGATCGCGGCGTACCTGGAAGAGCGGAACCGGCAGTGGCACGCGTTCCTCGACGATCAGCTCGCGCGGCGGAAGCCCGTCGGTCCCGAAGAGGTGATCCTTGCGCTGTTCGCGTCGCTGAGCGAGTGGATGGCGGAGTCGCAGCGCGGCTGCGGGTTCATCAACGCGAGCGTCGAGCTGGCGGCGCCGGACCATCCCGCGATGCCGGTGATCGTCGGGCAGAAGAAGTGGATGCGGGCGGAGTTCGTCGCGCAGGCGTCGCTGGCCGGCTTCGATCAGGTGGACGAGCTTGCGGATCGGTTGCTGCTGCTGCACGAAGGCGCTCTGGTCAGCTACCGGGTGGCGGCGATGGAGCACGCGCCTGAGGTGGCTTTCCGAGCTGCCGGCGATCTGCTCGCGTCTTGGCCTCGCCGGTAGGGGTTATTTGGTCCGCTTCGCGACGGTGAGGCCGACGAGCCGGGAGACCACCATCGCGACGTACCCGAGACCGGCCAGCTGCTCGAGCATGACCACGGATCGCGCCCAGGACTTGATCGGGACGATGTCACTGAGCCCGGTGCTGGACAGCGTCGTGAAGCTGAGGAACAGCAACTCCATCCACGTGCGGTCCGCCTGCGGGTTGACCGCGGCAATGAAACTGCCCGGGTCGAGCGCCTGGACGACCACGAAGACGTACGCGAATCCCCAAGCCACCAAGGTGAACGTCGCTCCGGTGGCGTAGAGCTCGTCGACGCTGACGTCGTGGTCGGACAACATGTAGCGCAGCAGGCTGTACGCCGCGTAGAAGTAGAACGCCGCGTGGAAGGCGCCCGAGATCGGCACGATCGCCTCGGTCGGACGCATCGCGTCGACCAGCGACAGCACCACCGCCGGGATGCCCAGACAGACGCTCACCCAGGTGAGGCCAGGCGTCGAGCGCACCGAGAACACCGCGAGCACCAGCACGACGATGCCCAGCGTCTCGAACCCGACGCGGCCGGCCCGCGATCCCTCCATCGCCGGATAGACCAGTACGCCGAGCAACTGGACGACCAGCAAGATGGCGGACGGATGCCGCCGGGCGCTAGTGAACAGCGTCATCGAGGTCCTCGCGGGAGGCGATGATCGCCTTGCGCCGGGCCAGCCGGTGGCTGCGCCGGATCTCCGCCTCGCGCATCCGGCGCCGGTCCTCGTCGTTCTCCGGCTCGACCTGCGGCACGTTCCGCGGCTGACCGTCGGAATCGACAGCGACGAACACCAGGTACGCCGTCGCGACGTGCACCTGCGGACCGACCGAGTCCCAGCGGTCCGCGGTGATCCGGACGCCGATCTCCATCGAGCTGCGACCGGTCCAGTTCACCTGGGCGGTGAAGTGCACGACGTCGCCGACCCGGACCGGGACCAGGAACTGCATCTCGTCCATCGACGCGGTGACCGCCGGACCGCCCGAGTGCCGCGCCGCGACGACACCGGCGACCGAGTCGACCAGCGTCATGATCACGCCACCGTGCACCGTGCCGAGCAGGTTCGTCTCGTTCTGCGCCGTGATGTGCGACAACGAGAGCCGGGCCGCCGACGACGGCCGCGACGCCGGGGCGTCCGACATACCTCACACTCCTAGGACTCGACTGCGGGCAGGATAACCGCCGGGTTGTCCACAGCTCGCGAACTCGTCTCCTCCGAGGTGACGCAATCCTCGTACTTTCTTTGGCGAGGAGGTACTCATGACCATCCACCATCCCCCGGAACGGGCTTCAGGCAACAACTGCGCGCTGGCGCCGTTGACGGAGCCGCAGGCTGCCCATCTCGTCCGGCTGGCGCTCGACGCCGCCGGCGAGCGCGGGCTGCGGGCGACCTTCGACGGCACGGACGCACTGCTGCTGTCGCCGCGGCCGCTCGACTCGACCTTGGTCGCCGGGCTCGGCAATCTCGCCCGTGTCGTCGCCGGCGAACATCTACACCGTTGGCCCCAGCTCGTCAGCGACCACTTCGATCGCCTCGGCGAGCACCTCAGTCACGGTCCACCTCCGCCACCCACCGATCCACTTCGCGAGCTCGTCGCCCGACTCGTCCCCACCACTTCGCTGCCACCGGCCTGGACGGCCGGCACGCCCGAGTTCCTGCCCGGTCTGCTCGCCGTACCGGCCACTCACGACGAGGGCGTCGTCACCCTGCACCTCGACCCTGCCGACTTCGGCATGACCCGCGCCGAGGCTCTCGACGCTGCCCTGGCCAACCTCCGCCGACTACCCGACCAGGTCGAGTACGTCGACCACGAAGGCGCCGCCATCGCGGTCATCGGCGGTTCCAGCTTCGCCGCCTCGCGGGCGCTGGTCCTCGACACCGTCCTGCGCGAAACCCTCCGCGTCGAGAACCCACCCCACGGCGTTCTCGTCGCCCTGCCGGCCCGCGGCCTGCTGCTCGTGCACGTCGTCACCGATCTCTCGATCCTGTCCGCCCTGGCCGTCATGCTCGGCCTCTCCCTGCGTGCCCACACGATCCAACCCGGCCCACTGACTCCCTGGATCCAGTACGTCGCCGGCTCGACCTGGCATCCCGCCACCACCCAGCCCAAGGACCTCGAGGCCATCCACCTCTCGCCCGTGCTCCAAGCCCTGACGCGCACCCTCAGCTGACCCGCCCACCCCTCGACCGAATGGGACAGTCGGACCATGCAGCCTTCGTCGCTCTCGCACCAACTCTTCACCCGCGCGGCCGCCCACGCCGCCGCCTTCCGCGACTCCCTCGCCGAACGCCCGGTCCACGCGGCCAAGTCGTACCCAGAGGTCCGCGCCGACTTCCGCCGGCCACTGGCCGAGGCCGGACGACCAGCCGCCGACGTGATCGACGAACTGATCGCCGTCGCCGACCCGGGAATCGTCGCGAGCGCAGGCCCGCGCTACTTCGGCTTCGTCGTCGGCGGTGCGCTGCCCGCCGCGACCGCTGCCGAGATCCTCGCCGCCGGCTGGGACCAGAACGCCTGGAACAGCGTGCTCTCGCCCACCACGGCAGCGGCCGAGCAGGCGGCCGCCGACTGGCTGAAGGAACTGCTCGGCCTCCCTGCGACAGCTTCGGCCGGATTCACCGCCGGCGCGCAGTCCGCGAACACGATCGCCCTGGCCGCCGCCCGGAACCACGTGCTCGGTCAAGCCGGGTGGGACGTCGAAGCCGACGGCCTCGGTGGCGCACCACGAGTCCGCGTCCTCGCTGGGGAAGAGCGCCACGCCACCATCGACCGTTCGCTGCGACTACTCGGCTTCGGCTCCCGATCCCTCGAGCTGGTGCCGGCCGATGCCAACGGCGCGCTCGACCTCGACTCGTTGCGGGCCCGACTGGCCGATCACACCGGCCCGCTGGTCGTCTGCCTGCAAGCCGGCAACGTGAACACGGGTGCCGCTGATCCACTCAGCGCTGCGTGCGACCTCGTCCACGAGTACGGCGGCTGGGCCCATGTCGACGGCGCCTTCGGTCTCTGGGCGGCGGCCAGTCCGGCGCTGCGCTCACAGGTCAGCGGCGTGGAACGCGCCGACTCCTGGGCCTGCGACGGCCACAAGTGGCTGAATCTCCCGTACGACAGCGGTTTCGTCTTCTCGGCCCATCCCGCGTCGCACGCGAACGCGTTGGCCTACAGCGCGTCGTACCTCGTCGCCTCTGGCGAGCCCGAGCCCGGCGACTACGCCATCGAGTCGTCCCGCCGCGCTCGCGGGCTGGCCGCCTGGGCAGGCCTGCAGGAGTTGGGCCGGGCGGGCGTTCGCGATCTGGTCGACCGCTGCTGCGGCCTGGCGCGGTCCTTCGCCGACCAGCTGAGCGCGGCCGGTTACGAGATCGGCAACGCCGTCGTACTCAACCAGGTCCTCGTCTCGTTCGGCTCGGACGCCGACACCGACCGGGTGGTCGAGGAGGTCCAGCGCTCAGGCGTCTGCTGGATGGGCGGTACGACGTGGCGCGGCCGGCGGTACATGCGGATCTCGGTGTCGAACCACCTGACCACCGAGGAGGACGTGGCCGCGTCGGTGCGGGCGATCATTGCCGCCGGCAATGGAACCGGGCGGCGCCACCATGAAAGGTGACACCGCCCAGGTCGGTGGGAAGCTGCGATCAGCTCATCGGGGGCATGAGCACCGTGTCGATCAGGTACACGGTCGCGTTGGCGGTCTTCACGCCGCCGCAGATCACGTTGGCGTTGTTGACCTTCAGGTTGTCACCGGAGCCGGTCACCGTGACCGCGCCCTTCTCGACGGTGGTCTGCTTGCCGACCACCGCGGCCGGGTCCAGCTGACCCGGGACAACGTGGTAGGTCAGGATCTTGGTCAGCAGCGCGCTGTCGGTCTTCAGCGTGTTGATCGTCGCGGCCGGGATCTTCGCGAACGCCGAGTCCACCGGCGCGAACACGGTGAACTCGCCACCGTTGAGCGTCGAGACCAGGTCCACCTTCGGGTTCAGCTTGCCCGACACCGACGCGACCAGCGTCTTCAGCAGCGGGTTCCCCGCCGCAGCGGAAGCGACCGGAGCGGCAGCCATACCGTCGATCGAGCCGGCGCCGGTGGCGTTGGCCTTGGCGTAGTCCGCACAGCCCGGACCGACCAGGCCGGACATGTTGTCGGCCGACGGGGTCATGCTCGGCTCGGTCGAGGTCGACTCCGAGGTGCTGGCCGACGGCGTGCCGGCGCCGGAGCTGTTGCTGTTGTCGTCGCCACCGCCACAGGCAGCCGTTGCGAAGAGCAACGAAACTGCGGCGGCCGAGATGGTGACGCGCTTCAGGGTGTTCGACATGACGATCCTTCTCCTTTGAGTGGTACTGCTGTGGTGCTGAGGGGTTCTTTCGTGCGGGGGATGGTGCTGACGGTCGCTGCGTCGTCCGTGCGTTCGAGAGTGCGGAGCGAAGGCGCCGTTGGCACTGGGGTTACTCGGCGCCGGCCGGCCGGTGCGGCCGTCCGGTGGCGTCGGTTACTCGACCATCACCACCGTGTTGTGCAGCCCGCTCGACCCGTTGGGTCGGGGCGCGGCACGATCGGCGGTCTGCACCTGTCCGGTCTTGTCGGTCGCGCGGACGGTGAGTGTGTGGTTGCCGGGGGTCGCGTCCCAGCGGAAGGTCCACTGGCGCCAGATGTCGATCCCCGCCTCGTCGGCGAGCTTCGCCTCCTGCCAGGGGCCGTCGTCGACCTGGACCTCGACCTTGGAGATCCCGCGGTGCTGCGCCCAGGCGACGCCGGCGGCGACCGCCGGTCCCGGCTTGACCCGGGCGAAACCCTTGGGGACGTCGATCCGCGACGAGGTCTTGATCGGCGCCTCGACGGACCAGCCGCGGTCGGTCCAGTAGGCGCTGAAGTTGTCGAACCGGGTGACCTCGAAATCCACGATCCACTTCGTCGCGGACACGTAGCCGTACAGGCCCGGCACGACCATCCGCACCGGGAAGCCGTGCTCGAAGGGCAGCGGCTCACCGTTCATGCCGACCGCGAAGATCGCGTCCCGGCCGTCGGTCAGCGCGGCCAGCGGCGTACCGATCGTGAGCCCGTCGACGCTGGTCGATTTCACCGCGTCCGCACCGGCCTGCACACCGGCCTCGCGCAGGATCTCCGCGATCGGGACACCGATCCAGCGGGCGTTCCCGACGTACGGGCCGCCGACCTCGTTGGAGACACAGGTCAGGGTGATGTCCCGCTCGATCAGGCGCCGTTCGAGCAGATCGGCGAAGTTGAGGCGGATCTCCTTGTCGACCATGCCGTGGATGCGCAGTTCCCAGTTCCGCGGGTCGACCTTCGGGACGGTGAGCAGCGTGTCGACCCGGTAGAAGGACTTGTTGGGCGTGGTGAACGCGCTGACGCCTGGCACATCGGCGGCCACGCCGCTCGCCAGAGCCTTCGCCCGACTCGCAGGCACCGGCAGCCGAATCCCGCGCCGAGTCGCTTCGTCGACTCCACCCGGCAGCACACGAGAGACCACACCGCCGGCGACACCTGCCGCACCCAACGCAAATGTGGTCACCAGGAACTTCCGCCGATCGAACCCAGCGGGCGCCTCAGCCTCGGGCTGCGCGCTCTTCCCACGGAGCCGATAGCCGCGGGTCCGCAGGACGAGGTACATCCCGACAGTTGCCACCAGCAACGTGATGACACCCGGCAGCACCCGCACCACCGCGTTCGTGGCCAACGACCGCCCGGTCGCCGCGGCAAGAATCGCCAACAGCCCCAGCAGAACGGTCATCCCCAGCGCCACCCGAGGCCGCTTCACCCCGACCGCACCAGCCACGAGCGCGAACACCGCGACCGCAACCAGCACTCCACCAACAAGAATCGGCTTGTCCGCGGTGCCGAGGTTCTTCACCGCCCAGTCCTTGGCCGGCCCAGGCGCGAGGTCGATCAGTTGAGTCCCGACCCCCACCACCGGCGACGTCCCGCCGGCGAGGGCGGCCGCCAACTCACCGAGGCCAAGACCGGCCGCGGCGGCGAGCAAGCCACCCAACGCTGCAGGGATCCGCTGATGCGAAGTCATGCCCGGACTTCGGACCCGTTCCACTCCCGGATGGGTCACTGCCCGAGAAACTTCAGAACTGCTCTGAAGATCCCCTACTACTCAAGGGGTTTCCTGATGCGTCAGGCGACTGTCGTCTTCCCGTCCGCCGGCCGGCCCCGCCCCGGCGGCCAAGGAGGTCGAGTCCGTCCGTGGTTCAGGGTTGTGCACCGTCCGGCAGGTTCAGTCGGTCTCCTGGTAGTGACCGGGCCAGTCGTCGTAACGGATCCGGCTGATGTCGAGGACCTCGCCGATCGTCGACCACTCGTTCTGCCCGAGGCGCGCGAGCGGGCGGAGACGGTGGATGTCGGGGTGGTCGCCGTCCATCACCTCGGCGGCGATCGCCAGGTGGCGGACGCGGCCGATGACGACCGTGGAGTCGCCGAGTTCGAGGGTGGTGTGGAGGGTGCACTCGATGGCGACCGGAGATTCGGCGACCCGCGGGACCGCGATCGTCTTGGAGGGCTCGGTGGTCAGGCCGACCGCTTCGAACTCAGAGATCCCCGCGGGGAAATTGGTCCCGGTGGCATTGATCTGCTCGAACAGCGGCTCGGCCGCGAAGTTCACCACGAACTCACCGGTCGCCTCGACGTTGTTCAGGCTGTCCTTGCGTCCGACCGAGGTGAACTGCACCATCGGCGGCCGCACGCAGGACACGGTGAAGAACGAGTGCGGCGCCAGATTCAGTACGCCGTCCGCGGAGACCGACGAAACCCAGGCGATCGGCCGCGGCACCACCACCGAGTTCAAGGCCGCGTAGAACTCCCTGCCACCGACAACGTCCGGATCCAGATCAACTCGCACCCACCCAGTATCCCGCCCGAAAACCGGTAGGCCCGAACAGGACTCCCCCACAGACTGAAACCAATGACTCCGATCCAGACCGCAGCCCGAACAATCGCCGCCGCCCACGGCCTCGCGTCAACCCAGGTGACCGAACTCCCCGGCGGCGTAGCCAACCACGTCTTCCGCCTAGGCCCGGCGCTGATCCTCAGAATCCCCCGCTCCGCCACCTTCATCCCCGACCTCCACAAGGAAGCCGCCGTAGTCCCCGCCGCCCGAGCCGCCGGCGTCCGCACCCCAGCGATCGTCGCCCAAGGCACCATCCCCGTTGACGACATCCCCACCCCATACGTCGTCATGGAACGCGTCCATGGCCAGGACCTGGTCACGCACTCCACCCCCAAGCCGGCCAAGCCCACCGCCATGGAGCCTCAACCCGACGCCGCGGATCCCGGGCCCCGCACCGCGGGGATCCAGCCCGACGCCGCGAAGTCCGGGCCCCGCACCATGGGGATTAAGCCCGGCACCACCAAGTCCGGGCCCCGCACCGTGGGGATCCAGCCCGACGCCGCGGAGTCCGGGCCCCGCACCGCGGGGATCCAGCCCGGCACCGCGAAGTCCAGGCCCCGCACCGCGGGGATCCAGCCCGGCACCGTGGGGCCCGAGGCCGGCACCGACTTCTGGGCAGCCCTCGGCCGGGAGGTCGCCAAGCTGCATCAAGTCCGCCGGCAGCAACGTCCCACCGACGACCTGGGCAGCGTCCCGGAGGACTCCGGGTATGGGCGGGGATCTGCTGACGAACTGGTGGACCGTGGGTATCTCGACGCCGAGACCGGGCGCCGGCTCGGTTCGTGGATGGACGAGTTGCGCGGTCGATTCGACGAGAACTCGCCGCGGGTTCTGTTGCACGGGGATCTGGCCCCGCAGAACCTGATGGTGGATGACGCCGGCCGGTTCGTGGCGCTGATCGACTGGGGCGATGCCGCGTGGGGACCGCGGGGGATGGAGTTCGCCAAGCTGCGGTTGGAGGACGTAGTTCGCGTGCTGCCGGCGTACAAGGACTTCGCGGACGTGCAGTTCGAGTACGGCGAACTGGAGGCAGCGGTCCTCTGGTTCCACCTGCAGTGGGGACTGTCGAACCTGACCGGCCCACCACGCATCGGCGAGCGACACTGGACAGCTCCACCCACCAGCCGGGTGCTCGGCGTACTCCGCTTCCTCGCCTCAGCCCCACCGGACCCTTGGGGCACGGTGACAACCCGCGACAGCCCATGGCCCGGGTAACAACACCCGGGCCCTCACCCGGGGTGACGACCTACGGGCGCCGTACGGAGCACTGGTGACCCACCGACACCCCGGGACAGGGTGATCAAGAAGGTGGATCTCTGGGTCTGATCGACGGTGGTTGTGCTGAAATACAAGGGGTTCGCGGACTTGTCACGACATGGTGCAGACTGACAATCGTGACTGACTACACAGCAGCTGAGAACCGGTACGACGACCAGATGGCCTATCGGCGGACGGGGCGCAGCGGTCTGCAGCTGCCGGCCATCTCGCTGGGTCTGTGGCACAACTTCGGTGACGACAAGCCGTTCGCGACGCAGCGCGACATCCTGCGCCGGGCGTTCGACCTGGGCGTCACCCACTTCGACCTGGCGAACAACTACGGCCCGCCGTACGGCTCGGCAGAGACCAACTTCGGCACCCACTTCGCCCGGGACTTCGCGAAGTACCGTGACGAGCTGATCCTGTCGACCAAGGCCGGGTACGACATGTGGCCGGGTCCGTACGGGCAGGGCGGCGGCTCGCGCAAGTACCTGCTGGCCTCGCTCGACCAGTCGCTGGACCGGATGGGCCTCGACTACGTCGACATCTTCTACTCGCACCGTTTCGACCCCGACACCCCGCTCGAGGAGACGATGGGTGCGCTCGACTCGGCCGTCCGCTCCGGCAAGGCGCTGTACGCCGGCATCTCGTCGTACTCCGCGGAGAAGACCCGCGAGGCGGCCGCGATCCTGGCCGAGCTCGGGACGCCGCTGCTGATCCACCAGCCGTCGTACTCGATGCTGAACCGCTGGATCGAGGAGGACCTGCTCGACGCCGTCGGCGACCTCGGCGTCGGCGTGATCGCGTTCTCGCCGCTGGCGCAGGGCCTGCTCACCGACCGCTACCTCGACGGCGTCCCCGCCGACTCGCGCGCCGCCCAGGGCAAGTCGCTGAGCACGGACATGCTCACCGAGGAGACCCTCAAGCACGTCCGCGCCCTCAACGAGATCGCCAAGCAGCGCGGCCAGTCCGTAGCCCAGCTCGCCCTCGCCTGGACCCTCCGCGACGACCGCGTCACCAGCGCCCTGATCGGCGCCTCCAGCGTCGCCCAGCTCGAGGACAACCTGGCCACGGTCAAGAACCTCGAGTTCAGCCAGGAAGAACTCGACGCCATCGACGCCGACGCCGTAGAAGCCGGCATCAACCTCTGGAAGAAGAGCTCCGACCACTGATCGGTAGATCCACTCGACCCTGGGGGTCACCGGGCCCAGCCTGGTGACCCCCAGGGTCATTTCTGCCCCGTACGACGACCGCCCCGCCCCACCACCGCCCACCCGCACCCGCCTGCCGCCTGCCGCCTGCCGCCTGCCGCCTGCCGCCACCATCCCCCTTCCCTCGGCTGAGCCATCCACCGCGACGAACACCCGCCGCTGCCCCAGGCGCTTCGCTCCCCACCACGCGCCACCCCAACCACCTGACACTGACTCCACCCGCACCCTCTGTCGGCCCAGCCGCCCAGGCAGCTCCCACACGACGCACCCATCCCAGCCACACCCACCTGCCCCGACGCCACCCCGGCCCCACTCTCGACTCAGCCACCCGTGCAGCTCTCACACGGCGCACCCCCACCCCAGCCACATTCACCTGCCCCGACGCCACCCCGGCCCCACTCTCGACTCAGCCACCCGTGCAGCTCTCACACGGCGCACCCCACCCCCAGCCACACCCACCTGCGCTGACACATTCCCTGCCCGGCTCTGCGGAGCCGAGCGCCCAGCTCAAGTACCTGGTCGAACCTGCTACCGGATCGAGGAGATCCTTGGGCCGTCGCCCCGGCCGCCGCGTCGCCCGAGCCGGGACGAGCCGGTGGACAGGCAGGTGGACGGATGGACGGACGGCGGGCGGGCAGCGGGCGGGCGGCAGGTGGCCAGTGGGCAGGTGGACGGATGGACGGACGGCGGGCGGGCAGCGGGCGGGCGGCAGGTGGCCAGTGGGCAGGTGGACCGGCGGCCGGTAGCAGGTGGGCCGGCGGCAGGCAGCAAGGTGGCCGGGCGGCCGGAGGCAGGTGGCCGGGCGGCCGGGCGGCCGGTGGCAAGTGGTCGGGCGGCCGGGCGGCCGGTGGCAAGTGGTCGGGCGGCCGGGCGGCCGGTGGCCGGTGGGCAGGTGGCCCGGCGGCCGGTGAGCCGGTGGGCAGGTGGCCCGGCGGCCGGTGAGCCGGTGGGCAGGTGGCCCGGCGGCCGGTGAGCCGGTGGGCAGGTGGCCCGGCGGCCGGTGAGCCGGTGGGCAGGTGGCCCGGCGGCCGGTAGCAGGAGGCAGGTGGCCGGGCGGCCGGAGGCAAGTGGTCGGGCGGCCGGTGGCAGGCAGCAGGCAGCAGGCAGCAGGCAGCAGGCAGCAGGCAGCAGGCAGCAGGCAGCAGGCAGCAGGCAGCAGGCAGCAGGCAGCAGGCAGCAGGCGGCAGGCGGCAGGCGGCAGGCGGCAGGCGGCAGGCGGCGGAGCTTACGGTCCGGTCACCTGGGGTGGTGGGGTGGTTGCGTGGGGTGGGATCGGGCACAGGGTGAGGTAACACCAGGAGGTGGTTTCGGTGACCGCTTCTACCCTTGAAGTGGCGCTCGGGTACGAGCACGGGAAGATTCGCGAGCTGGCGGGGCCGGCGCAGGAGCCGGATGCCGGGTTGCCGCATCGGCGGCATGAGACGGACTGGTTCTACGCGATCGCGGCGCAGCATCTGGCGGCGGCTGAGGACGTGTTGTTGCCGCAGGTACGGCGGCTGCCGGACGGGCGGTACCTGGTGGCGGCGTACGTCGGGAACGCCAAGCAGCTGGAGCGGTCGCTGCGGTTCCTGAAGGCGCGGCAGTACGGCGACAGCCGGGTGCTGCATCTGCGTCCGGACGACGTGTGGCAGGTGATCGGCCGTCAGCTCGACGAGCACGAGCGGATGGAGGCCGACTACAGCCGCCAGCTGTGCGAGTCGATGGACGGCGAGGACGTCAGCGCGCTGACCGAGCGGCTGCTGAGCGCCGAGGAGGTCGCGCCGACCAGGGCGCACCCGTTCTCCCCGCACACCGGCCTGGCCGGGCGGATGGCGCACCGGATGTGGCGCGTCGCCGACACCGCGTGGGACAGCGCCGAAGGGCGTGTCGTACCGACGAACTACCACGCCCATCCCCAGCGCGACTCGGCGTTGTCGCACTACCTGCGTGGCTCCCGGATTCCTGAGGAGAACAACAGCTAGAAACCAGGTGGCCGGACCAACCCCTCGGGATGCCTCCCAAGAGATCGGTCCGGCCGGTGCCCCTGCCACTGCGCCTGGTTGTGGCGGGGGCTTCCCTTCTCCACAGCGCCTGGAAGCGGAGGAGGGGTGTGTGGCCCGTCCCCGCCGCGCCTACGGACAGGGGATGGGACCGACGCTCTCCCCCGCTGCGCCTGGTGTGCGGGGGAGAGCGAGTGTGGAGTTATTTGAGTGAGTCGAGTGCCTTCTTCGCGCCGGGGTGGAGCGGGACCGGGTCGGTCTCGGCGGCGGTGTCCAGCGTGATGTCCTTGGCGGCCGCGTTGACCGCGACCAGGGCGTCCTTGTTGTCGAAGATCACCTTGGTCAGCTTCTCGGCCAGCTCGTCCGGCATGTTCTTGCGGACCAGCAGGACGTTCGGAACGATGATCGTCTTCACGTCGCCCGGCTGCTTGTACGCCGCGGCCGGAATGGTGCCCTCGGCATAGATCGTGCCGTACTTCGTGTTCAGGGCCGGCAGCAGGTCCGTGATCGGGATCAGCTTGACGCCCTTGCCGAGGCTCGTGGTCAGGTCGGTGATGCCGCCGGTCGGGATGCCGCCGGACCAGACCAGCGCGTCGATCGAGCCGCTCTTCATCGCGTCCACCGACTCCGGCAGGCCGAGCCGCTGGGCGGTGACGTCTTTCGCGGGGTCGAGTCCCGCCGCCTCGAGCAGCCGCCGGGCGATCACTTCGGTACCCGAGTTCGGCGAGCCGGTCGAGACCCGCTTGCCCTTCAGGTCCGCGAACTTCGTGATCCCGGACGAGGCCCGGACGGCGACCTGCGTGTAGTTCGGGTAGAGCCGCGTCAGCGCGACGACGTCCTGCACCTGCTGGAAGCTGTTCTGTCCCTTGACCGCGTCGGCGGCGGTGTCGCCGAGCGAGAACGCGATGTCGTAGTTGCCCGCGACCAGGCCCTGCACGTTCTGCACCGAGGCGCCGGTCTCGCTGGCGGTCGCGCGGTAGCCCTCGACCTTGTCGGAGATCACCGAGGCGAGCGCGCCGCCGAGCTGGTAGTACACGCCGGTGGTGTTGCCGGTGGCAATCGTCAGCCGGCCGCCGTCGGTACCGGCCCCACCGGCCTCGGGCTCACGCTGCCCACCACAGGCCACCAGCGACACGGCGGCGACGAGCGCGAGTACGGCGGCGGGGAGGCGTCGGGTTCTCATGGAGTGACGGATCCTTCCGGTTGTCCGGCCTGGCGTTGCCGCCGGACCAGGTTGATGACGACGGCAACAAGTAGCAAACCGATTCCGACGGCGATGGTTACGGGCGCCAGGTAGAGGAGCAGCAGCGCGGCCGGGACGCAGAGCGCCCGCTCGACCCACGTGGTGGCGACCAGGATCCAGCCGCCGGTGACCACGGCCAGCGCCGCGACCGCCAGCATCGACACCGCCAGCGTCCAGACCATGCCGACGAACGAGCCCTGGCCGAGCAGGTGCGCGCCGTTCTCGGTGAGCACGAACGCGAACGGCACCAGGAACGCGGGCAGCGTGTACTTCCAGGCCTGCCACATCGTGGCCATCGTCCGGCCACCGGTGATCGCCGAGGTCGCGACGGCGGCCAGCGCGGTCGGCGGCGACACCTCGGACAGGACGGCGTAGTAGAAGATGAACATGTACGCCTCGGCCGGCGTCACGCCGAGCTGCACCAGGGCCGGCGCGATGATCACCGCGGCGATGATGAACGACGCGGTGACCGGGACGGCCAGGCCGAGGATCAGTACGGCGATCGCCGACAGCGCGACGGTCAGGATCAGGACGACGGTCGGGTCGTCGGTGAACCCGCGCCCGGCCTCGACGATGATCTCGGCCAGGTTCAGCCCGAGGCCGGTCTGGGTGGTGACCGCGACGATCACGCCGGCGGTCGCGCAGGTGGCCGCCACCGGCAGCACCGATCGGGTGCCCTGGGCAAGCGCTTTGAAGAGCGGCCCGGCGGTGAGCCGGTGCTCGCGGTCGAGGAACGAGAGCGCGATCTGCAGCAGCACGGCGTACACGACGGCCTTGAACGGCGGGACGTCGACCGCCATGAAGCCGATGATCACGAACAGCGAGAGGAAGTGGTAGCTGAACCGGAGCAGCAGCCTGCGCGCCGAGAGTGTCGAGGTCTCGCCCGACGTGGTGCCGTGCCGGCGGGCGTCGATCTCGATCGCGAGCAGGATGCCCAGGTAGTACAGGATCGTCGGGATCACCGCGAAGCCGAGCACGGTCAGGTACGAGACCTGGAGGAACTCGGCGATGATGAACGCGGCGGCGCCGAGCGTCGGCGGGGACAGGATCGCGCCGATGCCCGCGGCGGCGAGCATTCCACCGGCCGGTTCGGGCGGGTAGCCCGCGCGGCGCAGGATCGGCCACGAGACGGTACCGAGCGAGACGGCGGTCGCCGTACCGGAGCCGGAGACGCTGCCGAGCAGGAAGCCGGCCAGCGTCACGGTCCGGCCGGGCGCCGCCTTGCTGCGCTTGAACGCGGCGAACGACAGGTCGATGAAGAACTTGCCGGCGCCGGAGTAGTCGAGCACGGCGCCGTAGATCGTGAACAGCACGATGTAGCTGGCGGCGACGCCGAGCGGGGTGCCGTAGAAGCCGGCCGTGCCCATCGTGAACTGCGCGATGATCGCGTCGAAGTTGAAGCCCTGGTGCGCGAGCGACCACGTGTAGGGCAGGTAGCCGCCGTAGTAGGCGTAGGCGATGAAGAGCAGGCTGAAGGCCGGCAGCACCCAGCCCGTCGTACGACGGCAGGCCTCGAGCAGCAGGACCAGCAGCACAGCGCCGGCCAGGACATCCAGACCGGTGGGCGTCTGGCGGCGTTCCAGGAAGCCGTCGAAGTCGAGCAACGGGTAGAGACAGACGACCAACGCGACCGCGGCCAGCAGCCAGTCCAGAACGCCGGGGTCGTCGTGCGTCCGGCCCTTGAACGGGTTCAGGAACGCCGGCACCTTCCAGCCCCGATAGCACAACAACGTGATCGGGAGAACCGCTGCGAGAAAGATCACTAAGTAGTACTGCGTGCCGGCCGACAACGGGAAGAAGACCTGGAGCAGCACGCCGACGCTGACAACGGCACACCAGACCGAGATCGCCAGATCCAGGGCAGGCCGCAGCCGCCGAGCGGGCTTCTCCTGCTCGTACTCGGCCAGTTCGGTGTCGGAGAGCGCGGCGGCGCCGCCCCCCGAACCAACACTCACAGTCATCTACCGGTTCCCTCCCGTGGTCGGAGACTAGTGTCGCCGACCACGGCGCGGAGTCACGTGACTACGTCTTTACCAAGATCTGACACATGTGAGCGTCTCCTGCCCTACGATCACGGCATGAGCGGCGCCGTCAGGATTTTGTTGGTCGAAGACGATCTCGATATCGCCAATGCTCTGATACCTGCGTTGCGCCGGTACGGGCTCATGGTGACGCACGTCCGGACGGCGGCGGATGCCCTCGCGGCGGACCCCGGCGACCTGGTTCTGCTCGACCTCGGACTGCCCGACGGCGACGGCATCAACGTGTGCCGCCAGATCCGTACGGTCTCCGATGTACCGGTGATCGCGGTGACCGCCCGCGGTGAGGCCGCCGACCGCGTCCGCGGTCTGCGCAGCGGCGCCGACGACTACGTGGTGAAGCCGTTCGCGATCTCCGAGCTGCTCGCCCGCATCGACGCCGTACTACGCCGTACCGGACTGCTCCAACCCCGCCCTCGGGTGACAGTGGGCGACCTGACCGTGGACATCGAGGCCCGCACCGTCCAGGTCGCCGACAAGCCCATCAGCCTGACCCGCAAGGAGTTCGACGTGCTAGCTGTGCTGGCCGCGCACCACGGCCGGGTGGTGCCGCGCGAGCAGGTCGCGCTGTACGCCTGGCAGTCCGTCTTCGAGGCGTCGTCGCGAACGATGGACGTCCACGTCGCCAGCCTGCGGGCCAAGCTCGGCCGCCCGGAACTGGTGCAGACCATCCGCGGCGTCGGCTACCGCCTCGGTTCGGACTGACCGTTGCGCCGTCGCCTGCTGCAGTCCCTCGTCCCCCTGGTCGCCATCCTGGCGATCGTCGCGGCCGTCCCGCTGGCCAACTTCATCGCGACCAACACCACCCGCAACCTGTTCCTGTCCCGCAGCAACGACGCCGACTGGTTCGCCACGATGGCCGAGTCGCCGCTGCAGTCGGGTGACATCGCCACGCTGCGCGAGCTCGCGGTGCGCTACCACGAGCTCTACAACACGCCGGTGTTCGTCGTCGACGTGGACCGCCGGGTGGTCGCCACCTCGCGGTCCGGTGTCGACGTGAAGGAGCCGGACATCGAGCTGGTCCTGGACAGCACGCTGTCCGGCCGGCTGCCGGCCGAGCCGAAGGCCCTGTGGCCGTGGCAGTCGGGCGAGATGGTCGTCTCCCGCCCGGTGGTCAACAACGGCCGCGTGCTCGGCGCCTCGGTCCTGCGGGTCCCGACCGAGCACGGCCGCCAGGACGTGCAGAACGGTCTGCTCCTGCTGCTCGGCGGTCTGCTGATGGCGGTCGGAGCTGTTGTCATCGGCATCGTTCGCCCGGTCACCCGCTGGGTGCTCCGGCCGCTGAACGACCTCGACAACGCGACCCACCAGGTCACCCGCGGCGCGCTCGACACCCGGGTGTCGACCGACGGCCGTGCACCGGAGCTGCGCCGGCTCGGCGACAGCTTCAACTCGATGGCGTTGAGCCTGCACCAGGCGCGGCAGCGTGAGCGCGAGTTCGTCGCCGACGCGTCGCACCAGCTCCGGACGCCGTTGACGTCGGCCCGGATCCACATCGAGGGTCTGTCCCGGCTGTCGCCGACCGCGCGGTTCGCGCTCAGCGACATCGACCGGCTGGGCCGGATCGTGCAGCGGCTGTCCCGCCTGGCGGGCTCTGACCGCCCGGGAGACGTCGAGGGCAGCGAGGCCCCGCTGGACCTCGCGCAGGCCGTCAAGGAGCGTCTGGTCGGCTGGAAGGCCGTGTACGCCGCCGACGACCTCGAGCTGATCATCGGCGAGATGGTCCCGGGCGGTGTCGCCGCCGAGCTCGAGGTGGACGACATCCTCGACGTACTGCTCGACAACGCCAGCAAGTACGGCGCTCCGCCGGTCGAGGTCTCGGTGACCCGGGACGGCACGGAGGTCGTGATGTCGGTCCGCGACCACGGGCTCGGGCTCGGTTCGCGCGACCTGAAGAAGGTCGGCGAGCGGTTCTGGCGCAGCGCGCACCACCGGGAGATGCCCGGGACCGGCCTCGGCCTCGCGATCGTCCGCTCGGAGGCCGCCCGCGTCGGTGGCCGGGTGGTGGCGCGCCCGCCGATCGGTGGCGGTCTGGTGATCGAGGTCAGGGTTCCGCTGATCGACGACTACGAGGACTGACCGACGCGAAAAGGCGCGAAAAGGGGCGGTGAAGGCCAGTGGCCTTCACCGCCCCTTCTTGCGTACCAGCACAGCGCCGTACAGAGCCTCAGACGTGGTTTTCCTTGTACCAGCGCTCGGCGGCCGGGTGCAGCGGGATCGGCATCGTCGCGATCGCGGACCGGCTGTCCAGGGACCCGGCTTCGGGGTGGATGTCGCGCAGCTCGGTCTGCCGGCGGAACATCGTGTTCACCGTCCACCACGCCCACGGGTCGGACAGGCCGCGCCGGGCCAGCAGGTAGTTCGGGACCGCGAGGGTCGGCACCGCGTTGGACAGCTTGTAGACCGACGGCGGGATCGACGACAGCACGTAGCCACCGAAGCGCCGGCTCGCGAGCTCCTGGGCCGCGGCGCCGATGTCGACCAGCCGGAAACCGACCGTCGACTGGAGCTCCAGGATCGGTTCGGTCGGCAGGCCACCGCTCCAGATCAGGGCGGCGATGCCTTCCTTCGGCTTCTCGATCCCGACGGTCAGGGCCTTCACCGCGGCTTCCAGCCCCAGCGACTTCGGGACCACCTTGATCCCGGCGGTCTGCAGGATCCGGTTCGCGACCACGCGGGTCCCGGAGCTCATCGGGCCGAGGTTGACGTTCTTGCCCGCCAGGTGCTTCAGCTCGAAGATGTTGGACGAGGTGGGCACCACCACGTGCACGTAGTTGTCGTAGGTCCGCGCCAGCGCGGTGAACCGCAGCGCGCCGGAGGAGAACGCGGTGCCGGCGGTGCCCTCCCAGGCGTCGAGGGCCGAGTCGGACAGGCTGAACGCGATGTCGGCGGACCCGGCGGCCAGCATCTTCAGGTTCTGGACCGAGCCGTCGGTGCGGACCGGCGTCATCGAGACCCCGGTCTGCTCGGTGGCCAGCTTGGCCAGACCGCTGCCGTAGATGTCGTACACACCGCCCGCGTTGCCGGTGGCGATCCGGGCGGCGCCCTCCGGCGCGGCTTCGTCGGAGCGGCCGCGCGAACAGCCGGGGACGAT
Source organism: Kribbella sp. cmx-5-2 (assembly GCA_049998015.1). GTDB lineage: Bacteria > Actinomycetota > Actinomycetes > Propionibacteriales > Kribbellaceae > Kribbella. Next base: position 666,990 of record JAEBEC010000002.1, on the reverse strand, counting down.
CAGGGCCCCGGAGGCCGCTGCCCCCAGTCCCAGCAGGTGGCGGCGGGTCAGCAGGCGGGGACGATCCATGGGGGACAACCTAGTCCGGCCGGGGGTGAGCACGCCATCGAGGCTCCCGAAGGGCGGGAATCGACGCTGCGGGAGGCCGGAGGTACGGCTGGCGTCTGGACGGGCCCGGGCATCATGTGACAGCGTTGTCAACACAGTCGGCCTGGATGGCCGCGGAACCCCGTCAGCGGAGGATGATTTCGTGCACGACGACCGACAACTGATCGAGGAGCGGCTCAAGCGCGCCCTGCGGGAGCGGATCCGCCCCGCGGTCTACGGCGCCTCCGTTCCGCTGGACATCGAGGTGTGGCACGCACCCGGTGAGCCTGTCGCCCCCGCCGAGGCCCTGGCCCAGACGTTCGAGCCGGCCGAGATCGGCCTGCCGTGGGGTCCCGCCTGGGGCACCGCATGGTTCAGGTTCAGCGGCCAGGTGCCGGCCGAGTGGGCCGGCTCCGAGGTCGAGGCCGTGATCGACCTCGGCTTCAGCGGCGGCCCGGGCTTCTCCGCCGAGGGCCTGGTGCACACGACCTCCGGCGTACCGCTGAAGGGCCTGCACCCGCGGCAGACCTACGCGCCGCTGTCGATCCTCGGACCGGACGGTACGGCGGCCTCGCCGGGCGACCGGATCGAGTTCTACGTCGAGGGCGCCGCGAACCCGGAGATCCCGCTCGACAACGCCTACGCCAAGGTCGACATCGGCGCCAAGCGCGGCGAGACCCCGATCTACCAGCTGACCCGCGCCGACCTGGCCGTGTTCAACGCCGAGGTCTGGAACCTGATCCTGGACCTGGAGGCGCTCGACGGCCTGCAGAAGGAGCTGTCGCCGCAGGAGCCGCGCCGCCGGGAGATCCTGCGCGCGCTCAGCCGGGCCCTGGACGCCCTGGACTACGAGGACGTCGCCGGGACCGCCACCGAGGCCCGCGCGCAGCTGACCGACGTACTGAGCCGTCCGGCGCACGCGAGCGCGCACCAGCTGTCCGCGGTCGGCCACGCGCACATCGACTCGGCCTGGCTCTGGCCGCTGCGCGAGACCCGCCGCAAGGTCGCCCGGACCGTCTCCAACGTCGCCACGCTGGCCGAGGAGTACCCGGAGCTGGTCTTCGCGTTCTCGCAGGCCCAGCAGCACGCCTGGGTGAAGGACAACTACCCCGAGGTCTGGGAGCGGCTGAAGAAGGCCGTTGCCGACGGCACCATCGTTCCGGTGGGTGGCATGTGGGTCGAGTCCGACACCAACCTGCCCGGCGGCGAGGCGCTGGCCCGGCAGTTCGTGCACGGCAAGCGCTTCTTCCTGGACGAGTACGGCATCGACACCCAGGAGGTCTGGCTGCCGGACTCGTTCGGCTACACCGCCGCGCTGCCGCAGCTGGTCAAGCTGTCCGGCTCGAAGTGGTTCCTGACCCAGAAGATCTCCTGGAACAAGGAGAACCGCTTCCCGCACCACACCTTCAACTGGGAAGGTCTCGACGGCACCCGGATCTTCACGCACTTCCCGCCGATCGACACCTACAACTCCGACCTGTCCGGTCGCGAGCTGGCGCACGCCCAGCGCAACTTCCAGGAGAACGGCGCCGCGACCCGGTCGCTGGTGCCGTTCGGGTACGGCGACGGCGGTGGCGGCCCCACCCGTGAGTTCGTCGCGACCGCCCGCCGGGTGGCCAACCTGGAGTCCTCGCCGCGGGTGACGATCGAGTCGCCGACCGAGTTCTTCAGCGCCGCCGAGGAGGAGTACGCCGAGCACGCGCCGGTCTGGTCCGGCGAGCTCTACCTGGAGATCCACCGGGCGACGTACACCTCGCAGGCCAAGACCAAGCAGGGCAACCGGCGCAGCGAGCACCTGCTCCGCGAGGCCGAGCTGTGGTCGGCCGCCGCCGTGGTCGCGGGCAAGCTGGACGCGTACCCGTACGAGGACCTGGACCGGATCTGGAAGGCCGTGCTGCTGAACCAGTTCCACGACATCCTGCCCGGCTCGTCGATCTCCTGGGTGCACCGCGAGGCCGAGGCGACGTACGCACGGCTGGCCGAGGAGCTCGAGGCGATCATCGGCAGGGCCCAGCAGGCGCTGGCCGGTTCCGGTGACGCGCAGATCGTCTTCAACGCCGCGCCGCACACCCGCGGCGGCGTCGCGGGTCTCGGCGCCGGCGTCACCGCCGGTGAGGGCCAGGCGGCGACGATCGACGGCAACGTTCTCGACAACGGCCTGATCCGGGTCACCGTCGACGAGCGCGGCCTGATCACGTCCCTGTACGACGTGGCCGCCGACCGCGAGGTCGTTGCCCCGGGCACCGCGGCGAACCTGCTGCAGCTGCACGTCGACACCCCGAACCACTGGGACGCCTGGGACGTCGACTCGTTCTACAAGAACAACGTCCGCGACGTCACCGAGGTCGACAGCGTCGACTTCAGCACCGCCGACGGCGTCGCGACCGTGGTCGTCAAGCGGTCCTTCAACCGCTCGACGGTCACCCAGACGTTGCGGCTGCGGCCGGGCACCAAGCGGGTCGACATCGAGACCGCGATGGACTGGCACGAGTCGGAGAAGTTCCTCAAGGCGGCGTACCCGGTCGACGTGCACGCCGACCGGTCGGCCTCGGAGACCCAGTTCGGGCACATCTTCCGCCCGACCCACACCAACACCTCGTGGGACGCGGCGAAGTTCGAGATCGCGGCGCACCGCTGGGTGCACGTCGGCGAGCCCGGCTACGGCGTTGCCGTGGTCAACGACTCGACGTACGGGCACGACGTGAACCGGACCGCGCGGGAGGACGGTGGCACCACGACCACCATCCGTACGTCGCTGATCCGCGCGCCGCGCTTCCCCGACCCGAAGACCGACCAGGGCCTGCACGTGGTCAACCACGCGCTGGTGGTCGGCGCCGGGATCCCCGAGGCGATCGAGGAGGGCTACCGGATCAACCTGCCGGAGCGCGTCGTCACCGGCGCCGAAGGTGTCGCGCCGCTGATCGAGGTCAGCAACGGCAACGTGATCGTCGAGGCGGTCAAGCTGGCCGACGACCGGTCCGGCGACGTCGTCGTCCGGCTGTACGAGTCCAGCGGTGGCAAGTCCCGGGCGACCGTGACGCCGGGCTTCGCGGCCGGGTCCGTCACCGAGGTCGACCTGCTCGAGCGGCCGCTGGCCGACCGCGAGCTGGCCGACGGCGGCGTGGCGATCGCGCTGCGCCCGTTCCAGATCCTGACGCTGCGGTTCACGCGCAGCTGAGGTTCCTGACGAAGGGCCCCGGGCAACTTGGTTGCCCGGGGCCCTTTGTTCAGCGCGCCGCCTGGGCCACGAGGCTGCCGAAGGCCGCCATGCCCTGGGCCGACGGGTGCAGCGGCGCGGCGATCGAGCTCGGGACCAGGCCTTCCAGCCAGCGCTGACCGATCGGCGCGCAGGCGTCGTGGCCGATGCTCGGCGTCCGGAGGTCGACGTACTGGGCGCCGTGGGCAACGGCCTGCGTGGCGAGCATCTGGTTGAGGCGGTCGATGGTGGCCTGCAGGTAGTTGGCGTCGACGGCCCACACCGGGACGGTCGGCCAGCAGCCGTTCGGGCGGACGTAGGTGCCGTAGCCGGTGACGAGGATCTTCGCGTTGGGCGCGAGCCGGCGGATCTTCGCGAGCGCCTGCCCGAACGCCGGGGCGGTCGCGATGATGCGGGCGGCGAGCTGGTCCTTGCCGCCGGCGGTGAAGCGGCTCTTGCACGCCGTACCGGCCGGTGCCGGCAACAGGTTGATGCAGGTCAGCGCGGCCGCGACGAGCCCGGTGTCGTTGCCGCCGATCGCGACCGTGACCACATCGGTGGACGCCGACAGCGAGCGGAACTGCGGCGGGACGAAGCCGAACTGCTTCCCGGTGAAGTCCGGGATCACCGCGCCCGAGCACGTCACGTCGGTCAGCTTCGCGCCGAGCGCCTTGGCCGCGACGTGCGGATAGTTGGCCGACGACCGCAGGCAGGCCAGGTCGATCTGCGGCAGGATCAGCGGCCCCGCGGCCGACGAGTCGCCCAGCGCGACGTACTCCACCGGCTCGGCGGCGCCCGCCGGTTGCGCCACAGCGCCTCCCAGCAGTACGCCGACCGCGGCCACCCAAGCAGCTCGTCTCATTCTCATCACCCTTCGCAGTCGCTTTGTCACTCGGCTGCCAGTAATGTTCCGGCACAAACCTGCCCCAGGTCGCTGGGGCGAGACCCAGACTTCCGGGGCTGATGCTTGTGACGGATCACAAGACGCTGACCGCGAACGGCGTACCGGTCGACCGCGTCCTGCTCGGGAACCTGAGCCAGCTCGCCGATCAGGTGCTCGACCATCTCGTCCACCAGATCCCGCTGTACGGCCAACTGCCGCGGGAGGAACTGCAGGGCGACATCCGCCAGATCACCGAGCGCACCCTGCGCGCGTTCGCCGAGACGTTCCGCACCGGCGTGATCCCGACCGGCCCGGCCCTCGACCCGCTCCGCGAGTCGGCCGCGCGCCGCGCCGAGGAGGGCGTCCCGCTGGAGGCACTGCTTGCGGCGTACCACCTCGGCGGCCGGGTCTGTGCGGACTTCGTCGCCGACGGGTTCCGGCCCGAGGAACTGCCTGACGCACTGGCGCTGAACCGGCTAATCCTCGACTTCCTCCAGCAGGTCACCGCGACAGTCGCCGCCAGCTACTTCGAGGAACGCCAGATCATCGCCGGCGAGGAGCAGGCCGGTCGGCAGTCGCTGCTCACGACGTTGCTGGACGGCGGACCCGCGGCTGAGACCGCTCGTCGCGCCGGGTTGCAACTGCCCGCGGAGTACGTCGTACTAGGGCTCGCGTACGGCGCCCACGCCGACGAGCAGCAACCCGGTGTCGACCCGAAGATCGTTGCCCGCCGCAAGCTTCGGCGGATCCGCCTGGAGCTCGACCGGGCCGGCGCGATGGCCAGTCTCTCGCCCACCGACGGAGTCGCCCTGCTTCCGGCTCCAACGACTGTGGAGCCGCTGCACACCAAGCTCGGCAAGGCCGCTGGGGTCGAGCTGTGCACAGCCGTCTCCACCGCCGTGCCCGATCAGGTGCCCGCGGCGGTCGGGCTGGTCCGCGATCTGCTCGAAGTGGTGCGCATCCATCACCGGGCGCCTGGCGTGTACGAGCTCGACGACCTGGTCCTCGAGTACCAGCTCAGCCGCCCGAGCCCTGCGCGCGATCGCCTCGCCGTACTGCTGCAGCCGCTCAGTGATCGCGCCGACCTGCTCGCGACGCTGCGCTGCTACCTCACCAACAGCCGCAACCGCCGCCAGACCGCGGCCGACCTGCACGTCCACCCGAACACCGTCGACTACCGGCTCCGCCAGGTCGGCCGCCTCACCGGCCTCGATCCGGCGCAGGCGGACCATCTCCCGCGACTGGTCGCGGCGCTGGCGGCGTACGACGCAAGCTGACGTTCATCTGGCCGTCGTAGCGTTGAGGACCTCAGCCCTCACCCGGGAGGTGGCATGACGCCGACACCGTTGCTCGGTGCCCGCACGCTCGACCGGCAGACCGCCCGCACGCTGCCGCCCGGCCCGAAGCTGCCGACGCTGGTCCAGACGGTGCTGTTCGCCGCGCACCGCAAGACGTTCTTCCCGCGGATGCGGGCCCGGTACGGCGATGTCTTCACGATCCGCATCGTGCCGTCGCGCCGCGTCTGCGTCGTACTGAGCCGGCCTGAGGACATCCGGGACGTGTTCACGAAGCCACCGACCGTGGTGCACGCGGGCGAGGGCAACGAGGTGCTCGCGCCGATCATGGGCAACCACTCGCTGCTGCTGATCGACGACGAGGACCACGCGCGGATGCGGCGGCAGCTGATGCCGGCGTTCCTCGGCAACGCGCTGCGCGGGTACGCCGGGATGATCGGCGAGCTGGCCCGGGCAGACGTCGAATCGTGGCCGGTGGGCAAGCCGTTCAAGCTGCACGACCGGATGCGGGAGCTGACGCTGGAGGTGATCCTGCAGGTCGTGTTCGGGGTCACCGACTCGACGCGGCTGGCCGAGCTGCGGCCGCTGGTGGAGAAGATCGTCACGGTCCGGCCGATCACGATGCTCGGTGGGTTCTACCCGTGGCTGCTGAAGTACCCGCCGTGGCGGACGTACCTGGAGACGCAGAAGCGCGTCGACGAGATCCTGTACGACGAGATCGCGCGCCGGCGTGCGGACAATGCCGGGCGCAACGACGTGCTCAGCCGGTTGCTCGCCGCGGGCGAGTGGTCGGACGTCGAGCTCCGGGACCAGCTGGTGACGCTGCTGCTGGCCGGGCACGAGACGACCGCGACGGCGTTGGCCTGGGCCTTCCACGAGCTGGCGCGGAACCCCGCTGAACTCGCCGCCGCTCAGCAGGCCGCCGACTCGGGCGACGACGAGCGGCTGGAGGCGATCACGAAGGAGTCGATGCGGCTCCACCCGGTCGTCTACCAGGTTGGCCGGCGGGTCACGGAGACCGTCGACCTGGCTGGCTACCGGCTGCCGCGCGGCACGACGATCATGGCCGCCATCGGGCTGGTCCACGGTGATCCGGAGAACTACCCGGCGGCTGAGGAGTTCCGGCCCGACCGCTTCCTGTCCGAGGACCCGCCGGCCGCCGGCAGCTGGATCCCCTTCGGCGGCGGCGCCCGCCGCTGCATCGGCGCGGGCTTCACGGTGCTGGAGGCGGCCGAGATCCTCCGAGCGGTGCTCGCCCGGTACGACGTACAGCCGGTGAACCCGGCCCCGGAAACAGCAATTCCGCGCAACGTCACCCTGGTCCCGTCGAGAGGCTGCGAGGTAGTCGCCACCCACCGCTGACCCCGGCACTGCAGCCCGGTCCCACCCCCGCAGACGCTGCGAAGCAGCCGTCATCCGGGCGGCCGGGCCCCCACCCCCCTCAACACCGCTGCCCCACGCCGAAGGCGTGGGGCAGCGGTGGAAGTACAGGTGTGCGGCTCAGTCCTCCAGGTCCCCCACGTCGCCCAGGTCCACGTCGCGGACGGACTCCAGGTCGGACTCGTCGTCGTCATCCAGCTCGAACGGCTCGTCGTCGTCGACCACGTGGACCGCGGCCTCCTCCGCACTTGCCGCGGCGCCGTCGTAGCCGACGTCGGAGGCGATCAGCTCGGAGTCCTCGTCCTCGTGGGCGCCCTCGTCCGGCGCGACCAGGCGGCCGGAGCGCTCGGTGCCCACCTCGGGCCCGCCGACGTTCTCGCCGTCCTCGGCGTACGGGTCGACGTCCGGCTCCTCCTGCGCGATCCGCTGGTCCAGCGTCTCGCCCTCGAGGGCCTCGTCGGCCGTCGTACCGAACCCCTCGCCGGCCGACCACTTCTCGGGCGGCGAGTACCCCTCGTCGAGCAGGTCGTCGACGCCGCGGTCGTTCAGCGTGTCCTCCGGCTGCAACTGGTCCTCGTCGTCGACGCTGTAGCTGCCGTAGTCCTCACGGTTGTTCTCGGTCATGGCCCCACCCTGACCGTCAAACCCGTGTGAATCAAGGCAGAGCGCGGCCGTGTCCTGGATGATGGCCCTATGGACCCGGTCCGACTGACGCTGGATCAGCTGCGCGAGCTCCGCGACGACATCGCCCCGCACGCCGCCCAGCGCTCCCGCGCCTCGGTCCGCCGCCGGATCGACCGCTGGCAGAGCCGGATCTTCTTCATCGTCCAGTGCGCCCTCGCGGCGGGTGTCGCCTGGACGCTGGCCCGGTACGTCGTGGGCCACCAGCAACCGTTCTTCGCGCCGGTCGCGGCGATGGTCTGCCTCGGGTTCAGCTTCGGCCAGCGCCTGCGCCGGGTCGCCGAGGTGATGGTCGGCGTGGCCGTCGGGGTCGGCGTCGGCGACCTGTTCGTCCGCTTCTTCGGCACCGGGATCGTCCAGATCGTGTTCGTCATCGCGCTCGCGATGAGCGTTGCGGTCCTGCTCGGCGCCGGCACCCTGATGACCACCCAGGCGGGCGTCCAGGCCGCGATCGTCACCACGCTGATGCCCAACGCGGGTGCCGGCTTCAACCGCTGGATCGACGCCGTGCTCGGCGGCCTGGTCGCCCTCGCCGCCGCCACGATCGCGCCGGCGGCGGCGATTCGTCGCCCACGGCAACAAGCGTCCGGCGTACTGAACGAACTCGCCGCGATCCTGATCGAGACCGCCGAGGGCCTGCGCAACAGCGACGAGGACGCCGTCACCGACGCGCTGCGCCGCGCCCGGGCCAGCGAGGGCATGCTCGACGACCTCCGCAGCGCCGCCGCCGAGGGTGTCGCCGTGGTCCGCCTCTCGCCGTTCCGGCGCCGGCACCGCGGCCGGGTGAAGGAGATCGCCGACCTGGTGATCCCGCTCGACCGCGCGATCCGCAACATCCGCGTCCTGGTCCGCCGCTGCGCCGTCTCGGTCTGGCGTGACGAGAAGATGCCGGCCGAGTACCCGATGCTGCTCGAACGTCTCGCCGACGGCACCCGCCTGATCGCGGAGTCGCTGTTCGAGCCGCAGGCCGACGTCGCCGCCCACCGCGTCCTCGGCGAGCTCGGCCGCCGTACGGCGGTGATGCCGATTCCCGGCTCGCTGTCCGCCGTTGTCGTCCTCGGCCAGATCCGCTCCACGGTCGTCGACCTGCTCGAGCTGACCGGTACGACGTACGACGAAGCCCGCGTGCTGGTCCCGCTCCGCGCGGACGGCCTGGACGAGAAGTAGTACGTGCGCTAGGTCACATTCGGTAATTCTGCGAAATCTCCGTCATACCCCGGTGGTCCGTGCGTCTCACAGGCATGACGATCCACCGACTGATGGCAGCCATCGCGACCGAGCAGGTCGTACTGCGTGACGGCGAGCCGCACGAGACCCCCGACGACCGGAGCGACGCCGCCGCTGAGCACCACTAGGCGCGAACCGGACGGACGGAGCCAGGCGGCGCGCCCGGACGGTCTTCCCCACCGAGGTAGACCGCACGGATGTCGCACACCAACGCAGAGGCGCCCATGCGAGGCGCCGCCGGCTCCGTCGAGTGCACCGCCACAGCGGTGCACGCAGAACCACCCGACCACTGTCCTGACGCCGCTTGCGCGAGGCTCAGGCCAGGGGCCGGGTGGTTCTCTGCATTTCAGGCGACGATGATCTCCGTCGTCACCGAGTTCGCGATGAAGCACTCCTCGTGCGCGCGGTGGTGGATCCGCTCCAGCGTCGCCGCGTCCGGCTGCTCGCCGGCGAACACGATCTTCGGGTGCAGCGTCACCTGCGTGATCGCGATCCGGCCGCGCTCGTTCTTGGCCATCACGCCGACCGCGTGGTCGTCGTACGCGTCGACGACCAGCCGCTTCTTCGCCGCGATCGCCAGGAACGTCAGCATGTGGCACGACGACAGCGAGGCGATGAACGCCTCCTCCGGGTCGACCGGCCCGGGATTGCCCAGGTACGCCGGGTTGGCGGACCCGGGCACGGTCACTCCACCGTCGAAGCGCCACTCGTGGTCGCGGTTGTAGGTCTGGTAGGTGAACTCGTGCTCACCACGGCTCCAGCTGACGTCGACCACGTGCTCCGACACAGGACTCACCTTTCCGAGACGTTCCCCCTGCACCACGCCGGGGAGGACACCGGGTTGCAGCGTACTGCGACCCCACCAGGCAGCTGAGCGACGAAGTCACTGTCGTACCGGGCGGCCATTCCGGCGACCGGGAAGTCCGTGGTCACCCACTGCGCGCCGCTCTCCAGCGCGATCCCGACGCGGCTGGTCTCGTTGGCCAGGACCGTCGCCATCGGCTCGTCGGACCGGGTCCGGACCAGGTAGCCCTTGCGGACGAGCCGCTGGATCTCCGCCTGGTTGGCGCCGCGCGGGTCGTTCACCATCGTGACCGCGGCGTCCGGCTGGCCCTCGGGCCCGCGGGTGAAGACCGCCCGGCCCTCCAGGTTCGGCTTGCCGGTCCGGTAGAGGTCGCGGATCTCGCCCTCGCCGCCGTTGTCGAAGAAGAACATCACCTTGCCGCGGGCCTGGTCGAGCGTCGGCCAGCCCTTCTTCAGCACCGACTGCTCCAGCGTCAGCCCGGGCTTGCGGACGTCGTCCGGCGAGAGCAGCTGCCGCTCACCGAAGACCGACCGGATCTCGGTGTCGACGCCGTACAGGTTCGCCGCGTCCCACGGCGGCGACTGCACGCCTCCGGCCGCGACGATCCGCGGGTCGGACTGCTTCAGCTCCAGCTGGATCACGATCGGCGCGTGGTCCGGGTGCTGGTCGGACCAGCCCTTCACCTGCCGCAGGCACACGACGAACGAGCGGCACGTGGTGTTGTAGTCGAAGTCGGCGATGTGCATGACCTTGGCGCCGGGCTTGGCCAGCTCCGGGTCGGTCAGCGGGCCCTGACCGGTCAGCTTCCGGATCAGCGGGTACGTGTAGAGGCCGCCGGCCGGGTCCGGGAACAGGTCGAGCTCCAGGGCGCGGACGTTCTGGTTCTGCAGCTGCTGCGGGATCGAGGCGTGCGAGTACCAGATGTTCGCCGCGCCCGGGTCCTGCGCCTGCTGCACCTGCTTCTCGGCGGCGCTCAGCTCGCGGTGGTAGGAGTTGTGCGCGCCGAGGGTCTGGATCTGGTTCATCCGGAGCGCGGACCGGGTCTGCTGCTTGTCCTGCTGCTGCTCCGCGGCCTGACCGTTGCTGTTGCCGAGTGACGCACCCGCGAGCCCGGCGGCCGCGACCGCCGCGGACGCGAGCCCGGCGGTGAGTTTGCTGCTGATCCGCATGCTGGAGTTCCCCTCCGTCGATCTGGGCGGTCCTGCTGGTGACGATTCTGTCGTGGCGCGGGTCACAGGCAGGCGGCGAGAAGCTGTCATCGAACTGAACGACGGCGAATGGCAACGTTGTCCCCCTTCGCGGGGCACAATGACCTCATGGTCTCCACTACCGCTGGTGAGGAGCCGGGGGCGTATCCGTTGCGGCGGATGCCGACCCAGGACCGGGCCAGCCGTCAGGTCGAACGCATCCTCGACGCGGCCTGCGCCGAGGTGGTCGAGCGCGGGTACGACGCCGCCTCGACGAGCAGCATCGCCAAGCGCGCCGAGATCGCGGTCGGCAGCGTCTACCGGTACTTCCCGGACAAGCGCACGCTGATCCAGGCGATCGAGCGGCGCAACCAGCACCGCTACACCGAGGCTGTCCGCGAGCGGCTCGCCGTGGTCGCGGACTGGCGCGAGGCCGTCGACGTCACGCTGGACACGTTCCGGGAGATGCACCGGACCGACCCGGGCTTTCGCGCCGTCGTACTGAGTGGACTGGGCGATCCGGAGCTGGAGGCGACGCCGGGTGAGTTCGACGACCAGCACTCCGGCGAGTTCGCCGAGCTGCTGACGCAGCGCTTCGGCGCGACCGACAGCCGCGAGTTCCGGCTCACGGTGACGCTGACCATCACGATGGGCGAGGCGCTGTCGCACCTGTCCGAGCGCCTGGACCCGGTGGACGCGGAGGTCGTGCTGGCCCAGGGCCGTCCGACGCTGCACCGACTGCTGGAGCCCTACCTGCCGTAGCTCGAGCCGGCTGTCGTGAGGCCAACATCTTTCAAGTACCGGCCACCGATCGGGAGCTGGTACTTGAAAGAGATGCCAGACGACGAGTTGGCTCGGGCAGGAACGACAAGACCCTCGCCGGCAGGGGCGAGGGGGTTCGGCCGGCTCTACGGTTGTGGGACCGGGTCCGACGATCTCGGTCCGAGTTGCGGCCAGTGGCTCACCCGGCCCTCGATCCGGCCCCGGCGCGGCGCCCGGACGTCGTAGCTGACGATCACCCGGTCCTCCGCGGCGTACAGGTTCCTGCTCCCCATCGGCAGCCGGCGGTGGACCTCGTACGGGCCCTCGCCGCGCCGCGTGTAGTACTCGACGACGACCTCGACGTACTCCGTCGGGACACCGCCCTCGACCTGCCCGCGGATCGGTCCGCGGACCCGGACCACCCGGCCGGCGGTCCTCTCCTCACCGAGTCCGGGACGCCGCTTCCGGCCGCCCGCGAACACGTCCGACATGATGCATGCACTGACCAGCAGCACCAGGCCGAATCCGCCCAACACAATGATCGTCAACATGGCACTCACCCCCGACTGGCCGGTCCCTGCGACCTGGTGCAGTTCCGCGACCGTCGTTCTCGTCACTTCCTGCGGCGGCCCTCGCCGCACACCCGTGAGACGCCGCCGTGAGGTGCTTGGTTCCCACGTCCTGACAAACTCGCCGAAGGTGATCGCCGCGTTGCCGTCAGTCGCCGGACATCCCGAACTCGTACCGCGCCGGCACGGGCCTCGAAGTCCCCAGCAAGCCCTGCGCACGCTGCCAGTACTCCGCCAGCGGGTTCTCACCTTCCCGTACGCCGGAAGGCTCGACCCCCTCGTCGAGCAAGGCCTCAGCCGCCTTGGCCTCCCCGATCTCCAGCAGGTACCGCACCCGCAGCAACCGAATCCGCTGATCGTCACCCGGCGCCCCATCGAGAATCCGCCCGGCTCTGACCGGGTCTTCCTGTAGCGCAGCCGTCGCCGCCTCGACCACCAACGGCACCAGGTCAGGCCTCAACTCGGTCGCCCGCTCGTACGCCGCCAGATCGCCGGTCGCCACGGCCAGATTCCTGAGCGCCCAGGGGTTGTCGCCCGACTCCCGCCACGCCGCGACCGCACCGTCCTCGTCGTCGCTGAACCACCGGGCAACACCCCGGTGATACCAGGTCAACCAACTGTCCTCGGCCTGCTCCAACAGGTCCTTCCAGGCAACCAGGGTCCCGTCCACCACTTGAAGCGCCCGCCCTTCCGAGCCGTCCACCCCAGCAGGCGCACGCCCTTCCGAGCCGTCCGGCGCCCGCCCCTCCAGCACCGACCCAGGCGCGCCTCCTTCAAGTACCGGCACCCAAGCCCGTTCCCGCTCCCCGATCGTCTCCTCCCCAAAAGGCGTCCCCTCCGACACCACCCACCCCGTCCGCTTCAGCTCCAACGCACCCCACCCGGACCCAACCGCCAACAACTCCCCCGGCGCCGCATCCGCAACCGCCAGCCAACTCTTCTCCCGCTCCTCCAACCCGGTCTCCAGCACCGCATCCACCGCACCCCAAGCCGCACTCCACTCCCCATGCGCCAACGCCGGATCCACCGACACCCGCCCATACGCCTCCAACCACGACCAACTAGTTGCACCAGGCAACTTCAAGTGCTCGAGCTGAGTCCGAGCCAACCCAGCCTGGATCTCGCAGTACCCCGGACCATCAAGCCCCGGCGACAACCACTCCTGCCACCGCCGACCACCCCGGCCCTCACCCCACACGAACAGCTTCCGCCCGCGCAGCCGCTCCGTCGACGCCTGCACCAACCCGTTGCCCTCAGCATCCAACGCCGCGATCCACGGCCGCTGCCCCGGCAGCGGCTCGAAGAAGAAGTCCACCGCCCGCGGATGCCGCATCGGGTACGTCAGATCGATCCCGTCGTACTCCGGCACCCCGACCAGATCGAGATTGTTCCCGTACCCGAACCGCCAAGCCTCCTCCGCCGGCACCAGCACCCGCGTCCCGGGCGACTGCTCGACCGCGATGTTCGACCACCAGTACGCCGGGACGACGTCCGCCGACGGGTTCTGGATCCGCGCACCGACGTACAGGAGATCCGAGTCCTCCGGCAGCCAGAAGTCGAGCTGTACGACGAGGTTGCGGCTGCGCTCCCACTCCCAGAGCCGCAGCACCGGCGTACCGTCCGGCCCTTCGACGCGTGCCGCGTGCATCGGCGAGCAGGTGCCGGTCCAGTGGCCGGTGCTGCCGAGGTTCCACTCGACGCCGCCGGCGAACCAGGCGTTGCGCAGGGCAAGGTTCGCGGGCTGGATCACCGGGTTGCGGTAGAGCAGTTCCTGGCCCGACGGCTTGTGGACGAGCGAGTAGAGCCGGCCGCCGAGGCTCGGGAGGACGGTCGCTCTCAGGTGGTCGTTCTCCAGCACGAGCGCCGGCAGCGGCTGCTCGGTCAGAGTCCGGCCGTAGCCGTCCTGGTCGAGACAGGGCAGGACGCTGCGCAGTCCGCCGTACCGGATGTTCTCGGCAAGCTCCTCCGGGAGATCGTCGACGTTCCGGACGCGATGCAGGTCCCGGTGACCGCGCAGCGGCGGCAACGGGTTCTCCTCGCCGAGGTCGGCGACGGGCAGGGTCAGAGTCTGCGCAGAAAGGATCGTCACCTGCACAATTCTTGCAAGACTGCGCAGCATCGGTCTGCAGCGTCCCACCGACTGCTTCGTTGCCGGACGACTGCACCGGTGTTGCCCCACTGCCGCGGTGTACCGCACCACTCGTCGAACAGCGACGCAGTCGCCGTACGACGGGGCGCTGGGCGGGGTTGTCTGGTATCCATGGACGACCGACGCGAGGGGATGGGCCGATGGACGCAGATGTGATCGTCGTAGGAGCGGGGCTGGCCGGGCTGGCGGCGACCGCTGAACTGGCCGACGCGGGACGCAAGGTGCTGCTGCTCGACCAGGAACCGGAGGCCTCGCTCGGTGGGCAGGCGCACTGGTCCTTCGGCGGTCTGATGTTCGTCGACTCGCCCGAACAGCGGCGGATGGGCATCAAGGACTCCCACGACCTCGCGCTGCAGGACTGGCTCGGCTCGGCCGGGTTCGACCGGCTCGACGACGAGGACCACTGGGCCAGCCAGTGGGCTGAGGCGTACGTCGACTTCGCCGCCGGCGAGAAGCGGCCGTGGCTGCACGCCCAGGGCGTTCGCTGGTTCCCGGTCGTCGGGTGGGCCGAGCGCGGCGGCTACAACGCCGACGGGCACGGGAACTCGGTGCCGCGCTTCCACATCACCTGGGGCACCGGGCCGGGCCTGGTCGCGCCGTTCGAACGGCGGGTTCGGGAGGCCGTGGCGAAGGGGCTGGTGGAGTTCCGCTTCCGGCACCGCGTGGACGAACTGACCGTCACCGGCGGGGTCGTCGACGGGGTCTCCGGGAAGGTGCTCGAGGCAAGCACCGTCGGTCGCGCGGTCGAGAGCTCGCGGGTCGAGGTCGAGGACTTCGCGCTCACCGCCCAGGCCGTGATCGTCACCTCCGGTGGCATCGGCGGCAACCATGACCTGGTGCGCTCGCAGTGGCCGGCCCGGATGGGCAAGCCGCCGGAGAACATGATCAGCGGCGTACCGGCCCATGTCGACGGGCGCATGCTCGCGATCACCGAGTCGGCCGGCGGCCGGTACGTGAACCGCGACCGGATGTGGCACTACGTCGAGGGCATCCGCAACTGGGACCCGATCTGGCCGATGCACGGCATCCGGATCCTGCCCGGGCCGTCGTCGCTGTGGTTCGACGCGACCGGCAAGCGGCTGCCCGTGCCGCTGTTCCCCGGCTTCGACACGCTGGGGACGCTCGAGCACATCATGACCACCGGGTACGACTACAGCTGGTTCGTGCTGACCCAGAAGATCATCGAGAAGGAGTTCGCGCTCTCCGGCCAGGAGCAGAACCCCGACCTCACCGGCAAGGACATCCGCGGCGTCCTCGGCCGCGCCCGCGGCGGCGCGACCGCGCCCGTGCAGGCCTTCATGGACAGGGGCGCCGACTTCGTCGTACGCGACAACCTCCCCGACCTGGTCCGCGGCATGAACGCGATCACCGGCACCGACCTGATCTCCCTGCCCGACCTCGAACGCCAGATCGTCGCCCGCGACCGCGAACTCGAGAACACCTTCACCAAGGACCTCCAGATCACCGCCCTCCGCGGAGCCCGCAACTACCGCGGCGACAAACTCATCCGCGTCGCGAGCCCGCACCGCATCCTCGATCCCAAGGCCGGCCCGCTCATCGCCGTCAAACTCAACATCCTCACCCGCAAGTCCCTGGGCGGCCTCCAAACCGACCTCTCCTCCCGAGTCCTCCGCGCCGACGGCACCCCTCTCCCCGGCGTCTACGCAGCCGGCGAGGTAGCAGGCTTCGGCGGCGGCGGAGTCCACGGCTACCGCTCCCTGGAAGGCACCTTCCTAGGCGGCTGCTTGTTCTCAGGCCGTACGGCGGGCCGCGCAGCCGCACGGGCAGTCAGCTGATTCCAGTTCCCCCACGCAGATCCCTCCGGTCGCTAGCGCTCCCTGCGAGACCTGCTCCCACCCACCCTTTGCAGTAGGTGCGCGTGCTGTCGCCCGCTTCAAGTGCGCGCTGGCACGCTGAAGCAACAACAGCTGGTCGCCCGTCAGCCCAGTCGAACTCCAGCCCGGCTGACGGCAGACCCACCCACGCGGGCGCCTTAACTCGCTGGCGCTCGCACGGTGCCAGCTCCCGCCCTTTGACCGAAGCAGCGGCTATCGCCGAGTGTGCGGCTGACGCCGGGTGTGCGGCTGACGCCGGGTGTGCGGCTGACGCCGCGTTGGGTGGCTGCCGCCGCCAGCTCGCGGGCTGGCGCCCGCAGTACGTGTGCTTCGCCCGCTTGGCGTGCCTGCTGGCCTGCTGGCCTGCTGGCCTGCTGGCGCGAGAACCGCTGGGCGCGCGTCAGCCCAGCCGAATTCGCACTCGACTGACGGGCGATCCCACTCACGCGGGCACCTCAGCCCGCCAGCCCGCGCACGGTGGTGGCGAGCAGCCCTTCGACACGAGCAGCCGCCGCATCGTGTGGCCGACGCCGGGGGCCTGCTGTTGACGACCTGCACCCACAGGCGGTCAGGGCCGGGCCTCCCGATAGGTGACCGCTCGGATGACCTTCGCAGGAGCGCCCGCCGCGACCGAGTACGGCGGAATGTCCCGCGTGACAACACTATTGGCGCCGATCACGCACCTCTCGCCGATCGTCACCCCGCTCGTGACGACCACATTCGCCCCCAGCCAGACGTTGTCACCGATCCGCGTCGGGCCCTTGGAGTCGAACCCCTGCCACGGCACCGGCCGTTCCGGATCGTCGTACCGGTGGTTGGCATCCGTCACGAAGCACCCGTTCGCCAGCATGCAGTGCGAACCGATCTCCACCAGGTCGAGCGCCGCGACCATCACCGCGACGTTCAGGAACGTCCCCTCCCCGATCCGCACCCGTGCCTCGTCGCCCAGCGTGATCCACACATTGGGCTCGAACATCGTGTTGGCCCCGACCTCGAGCCGACCGTCCCGCAACGCCTCCAGCACGTTCCCGTGCAGCGGCCACCGCGCGAACGCCTCGCGTCGCATCAGCTCCCAGTGGATCCGCGCCCGGTTCCACGGCAAGGAGTTCCGCTGGTACCAGCGCCACTTCTGCGCCCAGACCTTCAGCTGCCCACGAAGCTCCGCCACACCCGGCAGGCTACGCGGTGGTTGCATCGCCGGGGGCCGGCTGATCCCCTCCCACGCAGGCCCCCCGGCCGCATCTGCACCCCTCGCGGGCACCACCCGCTTCAGCCGCGCACCGCATCGACCGACCGTCGGCTGGGGCTGAGCACACGCAGTACCGGCACCGCCGTCCCAAGCACCACCAAGTCCCAACATCGGCCTGGTAATATGGTGGGAAGTATATATAGGAGGCAGTGAAGCATGCCACGGCGTAGCGATGCTCGGCGGAAGATGATCGAGGCAGCCCGGGGGCTCATCCGCGAGCGCGGGCTGAACGCGACGGCGATCTCCGACGTGCTCGAGCGCAGTGGCGCACCGAAGGGCTCGGTGTACTTCCACTTCCCCGGCGGCAAAGTTCAGCTGGCGGTCGAGGCGGCGGCTTCTCATGCTCACGAGCAGGTGCGGATGATCGACGAGTTCGCTGCCGATTCGTCCTCGGCGAAGGAACTGATCGCCCGGTACGTCGACGCCGGCCGGGACGGGATGCTGAGCAGCGATTTCTCCCGTGGATGTGGGATCGCGCCGTTGATCATCGAGGGACCGCACGACGTCGACGACCTCGGCGAGACGAGCCGGCGTGGGCTGACCGAGATGGTCGATCGGGTGGCGTTCCACTTCGTGGCCTTCGGCATCGACCGCGCCAAGGCCCGCAGCCTCGCCGACGCCGTGATCGCCGGAGTCGAAGGCGCCTTGATCACCAGCCGCGCCTTCCGCAGTACAACGCCCTGGGACTCGATCAAGAGCTCGCTCCTGGCGTACGAGAAGACCGTCCACTGAACACAAGAGCCAAAGAAACGCTCTAAGCAGCGCCAAGTACTATGTATGGTGGACGACATAGTAGACCAAGAAAGGGACGGACGTCATGGCACGCGTACTCATCACCGGCGCCTCGCGCGGCATCGGTCGCGGCCTTGCGGCCGAGCTGTCAGAGCGTGGCCACGAGGTCATCGCCACCGCCCGGGACCTGTCCTCGCTCGACGACGTCCCGGCCAAGCAACGCCTGCAGCTCGACGTCACCGACCAAGGGTCCGTCGACGCGGCGATCGCGGCAGCCGGCGAGGTCGACGTACTGATCAGCAACGCCGGTACGACGGTCCGCGCTCCCCTCGAGACAGTCCCGCTCGACGAGGTGAGCAAGCTCTTCGAGCTGAACACCTTCGGCGCCCTCCGCGTCGCACAGGCCGTACTGCCGCAGATGCGCGAACGCCGCTCAGGCCGGATCGCCTTCGTCTCCAGCGTGCAGGGCCGGGTCGCGATCCCGTTGATCGGCCCGTACTCGGCCTCGAAGTGGGCCCTGGAAGCGATCGCCGAAAGCCTCGCGATCGAAGTACGCCACTTCGGCGTCGAGGTCCAGGTGTTCGAGCCCGGCGCGGTCTCCTCGGGCGGTGCCGAGCGGGCGAAGGTGTTCCTCGACCAGAACGACCCGTACTTCCCGATGCTCGAACAGCTCGCCGGGTTCCGCACCGCGCCGGTCACCGTCGAGGAGTTCGCGACCGTCGTCGCCGACGCGATCGAGAGCACCGACGTACCGTTCCGCATCCCCGTCGGCGAGGCCGCGATCGCGCAACTGCAGGCCCGCAAGGCAGCACCCGAGGACGAGCCCTTCGTCGCTGCACCGCTGAACTGGTGACGAACCTCAGCCTCGACAACCCCGTGCTGGACTCGCTGGCGGGCAACCATCGCGAGCTGGCAATTACCTCCGGCCGGGTTGCCCGCTACCCGGCAGACGTCTCCCCGTTCATGGCGATCCCGGCCGACGCCACTGCCGAGGATTGGGCACAACTGGCAGAACTCGCCGGAGACGACCCCATCACGCTCATCGACCCGCCAACGCCGCCGCGAAACTGGACCCTGCAGCGCGAACTGACAGTCGTCCAGATGACCGGACTGAACGCGCACAGCACCCTCGAAGACCACGGGGTGAAGCTCAACGACAGCGATGCACCAGAAATGCTCGAGCTGGCCCAACGCACCAAGCCCGGCCCTTTCGCCGTACGCACCAACAAACTCGGTGCGTACTTCGGCATCCGCGACAACGGCACCCTCGTCGCCATGGCCGGCGAGCGGCTGCGGCCCAGCGGATGGACCGAGGTCAGCGCGGTGTGCACCGACGAGGCCTACCGCGGACGCGGTCTGGGCCGCGCGTTGATGGAACGCGTGATCGACGGCATCCGCGCCCGCGGCGAGCAACCGTTCCTCCACGTTGCCGCAACGAACGCCGGCGCCATCCGTCTCTACGAACGCATGGGTTTCCAAGCCCGACGCACCTCGCAGGTGAGCGTCTTCGACCCGCCTGCCTAACCGATCGAGCATGTGCCATCGCCCCATGACTCCCGACCATCTTGTGGCTCACCAGCACCTGCCCGGTCGGCCGCTGCCCTCGTACGTTGGCGCGCATCCGACTTCCTGGAGGGCTCATGCGCCGCCTCGCTGCCTCGATCGTGGTTGTTCTGCTGACGTCCGGCCTCGCCGTTCCAGCCGAAGCGCACGGCTGCAGACCAGTGCGAATCCCAGGCGCCGAGTACAGCGAGACCACCTGCACAAAAGACCTCACGACGCTCGGCGGCCGCACCAACCCGGCGGACTACGCCGGCCTGACCCACACCGGTCTCCCGCAACCCAAGCCCGTCGCGGGGACGCAGGTCGACGGCTACTTCCCCGACAGTTCGCGCACCAACACCAACAACGGGTGGAACCACGATTCACAGTTCGTCCTCAGGCTGCCCGACAACTGGAACGGCGGGCTCGTGGTGGCAGGGTCGCCAGGCGTCAGAGCGCAGTACGCCAACGACAGGGCGATCTCGGACGACGTACTGGCGAAGGGCTTCGCCTACGCGGCGACCGACAAGGGGAACACCGGCGCCGAGTTCTACCGCGACGGTGTGAGGCCCGGCGACGCGATGGTCGAGTGGAACCACAGGATGACCGAGCTGACCCGGGCAGCGCGCGCAACAACGACGAAGTACTACGGACGCAAGCCGCAGCAAGTGATCGCCGCGGGCATCTCTAACGGGGGCTACCTCGTCCGCTGGCAGCTCGAGAACCATCCCGAGCTCTACACCCGCGGCGTCGATCTCGAAGGCACCCTCTGGACCGAGAAGGGCCCGAACCTCTTCACCTTCCTCCCGCCGGCGATCAGGGGCTACGAGCAACAAAACCCTCAGCTGATCACCAGCGCCGGCTTCGACAGCAGGTCGAGCTTCCTCTGGGACTACCACTACGCCGTCTACTGGAAGCTGACCCAGCGCATCTACGCCGCCGAGCTCGACCCGACCTACACAGGCGCCGAAGGCGACTACGACTACAAGAACAGGCCCCAAGCACACCAGGCCGTACGACGGATCGCGCTGACCGGCAACCTCAAGCGCCCGCTCACGACGATCCACGGCACCTACGACAGTCTGCTCCCGATCACCCAGGACTCCGACGTCTACGCCGCCATGGTCCGCAAGGCGGGCAAGGGTCACCTCCACAGGTACCAGCGGGTCGAGGCAGGCAATCACGTCGACGGTCTCGTCGACGCCTACCCCGACCGGCTGACACCGCTCGTTCCCCTGCTGAACAAGGCGATCTAGAAGACCATCGACAGCAGATCGGCGAACAGCTCCTGCTCGTCGATCTCCAGGCCCCGGTTGGTGAACCAGGTCGCCATGTTGTGGCAGTCCCGGAGCAGGAACTCCATCCCCTTCGGGTTGCCGACGATGTCGAGGACCTGCGGCAGGTCGATCATCACGATGCGCTCGGGCTGGGCGAGCACGTTGTACGGCGAGAGGTCGCCGTGCGCGAGCCCGGCCCGCGCCAGTTCCCGCATGCCGCCGCGGAGCTGCTCGAAGTACAGCTCGAGCACGTCCTTCGACGGCCGGACCTGCGCGAGCCGCGGCGCGGCCCCGCCTTCGCCGTCGTCGATGAACTCCATCAGCAGCTCGGTGCCGTCGACCTGCACCGGGTACGGGACCGGTACGCCGGCCGTCCACAGCCGGTTGAGCGCGTCCCACTCGGCGAACGCCCACTGCCCGGCGGCGACGCTGCGGCCGTGCGACGACTTCTTCGCCATCGCGCGGCTGTCCCGGCTGTTGCGCGTACGGCGGCCTTCGACGTACGCCGTACTGCGGTGGAAGGACCGGTGCTCCTCGGTCCGGTACCGCTTCGCCGCGAGCAGCGACGAACGGGCCGGGCTGTCGCCGATGGCCTCGACGGCGCGTTCGAGCAGGAAGACATCGGCTTCCTTGCCGGTCTTGAGAATGCCCAGTTCGGTGTCGATCGCGGCCTGCTCGGTCACGACCCAGTCGGGGCGCGGTTCCGGGCCACGGCAGCCGCGTTCGACGTCCAGCCAGGTGGTCCAGCGCTGGTCCGGGCCCAGGCGTTCGTCGACCTCGGCGAACTGGAAGACGAAGTTCTCGTCGACAGGCTCGACGAGGGCGGACCGCTGCTCGGGCAGCTCGGTCCAGGGAAGATCAGAGAGTTCGTGCTCGGTACGGAAGACGTCGGAAGACAACGGAGTGGCTCCTGGAGTGAGAAGTGAGGCTGACGCGGGCATGCCGCAGCACAGTGATGGCCATTCGTCAGCCCTCCTCAGGTCCAGGCAGCGTCGGTCGCCGCACAAGCTCGATCAGGATGCCTACCGCCGACCGGCAGCGCAACTGATTTATCGGAACTGCGATCGCAAGGTCGGCCGCAACCGCAGTTCCTGGGCCGGAGCGACGCTGCGACGCTCCAGTTCGGCGCTGACCGATCGCCACTCAGCCGACTCCGTGACCCGCTGTCCTTCCCAGGCCGCCTCGTCGTGGACCCGCGCGAACCACACCAGTACCGACTCGTCGCGCAACGGCAACGCCGGGAAGTTGTTCTCGGCCGGCAGCGTCTCGAGCACCGCGGACAGCGGAGGCAGCAGCGGAGCGACCTCCGAGGTGAAGAACTCGACGAACCCGTCGTCGACCGACGGCCGGTGGTAGACCGCACCGACGACCACGGAACCAGGATCACCATCACGAGGCGCATCCAGCGCCGGCCAATCCGGCCCCAGCTCGACCGGCCGCAGCAGCAGCGCGTTGTCGGAGTCGGCCATCGTCGCGTTCGCGGCCGCCGCGTGGGCCTTCCAGGTCGGCCCGTAGTAGAACCCGTTCAGCGCCTCCGCCCGTGCCTCCAAGCTCGCGAACCCCCGCAGCCACACGAACCGGTCCTCGTCGTCCAGGTCGCGGAACTGGCCCGCGATGTGCATCCCGTACGCCTCCTGCCCCTCGACGAACTCGCGGTCGAACAGTTCGATCAGCTCGTCGCGGCGGCCCGGGAACAACGTGTACTGGCGCAGGTCCAGCACGGCACAACACTCCATCGGTTCTCCTTCGGTCGGGCCCTCAGTCAACCGGCAAAACCTGCCACCGGCTGTCAGTGATTCGGTCCGGGCAGAATGGGTACCCGTCCAGCGACCAGGCCCGGCAGGGACGATCCAGGAGAGCCGATGATCGACCAGGCACGCCTCGCGACCTACATGCAGGACCACTACGCCGGATCGTCGGCCGGGATCGAGCTGTTCCGCCGGGCGGCCGACCAGCAGAGCGACGCCGTCGTCCGGACCGCGCTCACCGCGATGGCGGAGAAGGTCGAGCACGAGCGGACCGTCCTGACCAAGTACCTGGCGTTCGTCGACGCCAAGCCGGACCCGGTGAAGAACGCCGGTGCCTGGGTCGCGGAGAAGCTCGGCCGGTTCAAGCCGAACGGTGAACTAGTACGACGCTCGCCGCTGAGCGACGTACTGGAGCTGGAGATGCTCCGGATCGCGGTCGAGGGCAAGGGCGCCGGCTGGCGGGTGCTGCGCGCGCTGGCCGACGAAGAGCCGCTGTTCGACGTCGCCGAACTGGACGCCCTGATCGCGGACTCCGAGCAGCAGATCAAGGAGCTCGAGGAACTGCGGATGGACACCGCCCGCCGGGTCTTCCGCCGGCCGTCCTAGGACAGCGAAAGGGCCGCACCCCAGTAGGTTGCGGCCCTTCCGACGCCTTGATCAGGCGTTGTCCCCAAGGTCAGGTGAAGATGCTGACGCCGCCCGGTCCGACCAGCAGGCCGACGACGATGAGTGCGGCGCCCATCAGGAGCTGGCCGCGAACTAGCGAGACGATTCCGGAGATGACGAGGATCGCCGCGATGATCCAGAGCACCAAGCCCATGGTCGTTCCTTTCTCGACGGCCGGGCGACTTGCCCGGCGGCTGTACCCCGTGCGTTTTCGTGCGGCGGTGAACCGCCCGCACATCCAGTGCCCGCCTCAACCCCGAGCAAACGGTCCCTGGTCCGGCGAATAGCGCAACGCTGTCCGGGAACCGGGCGGACAGACCGCCGCGACCCCTGAGGAGACCCTGTGAAGATCGGCTACTTCCTGTCCAGCGAGGAGTACACGCCCGCTCAGCTGATCGAGCAGGCCCGCCTGGCCGAGGAGGCCGGGTTCGACGGGCTGTGGATCAGCGACCACTTCCACCCGTGGAACGACGCGCAGGGCCAGAGCGCGTTCGTCTGGTCGACGATCGGCGCGATCTCGCAGGTGTGTGAGCTGCCGGTGACGACAGCGGTCACCTGCCCTACGGTCCGCATCCACCCGGCCGTGATCGCGCAGGCGGCCGCGACCAGCGCCGTACTGCTGAACGGCCGCTTCCGGCTCGGCATCGGCACCGGCGAAGCCCTCAACGAGCACGTGCTCGGCGACGTCTGGCCGACCGTCGACGTCCGGCTGGAGATGCTGGAGGAAGCCGTCGAGATCATGCGCCGGCTGTGGACCGAGGACGGGTTCGTCTCGCACCGCGGCAAGCACTACACGGTCGACACCGCCCGCATCTACACCCGCCCGGACAGCCCGCTCCCGATCTACATGTCCGGCTTCGGCCCCCAGGCCACGGATGTTGCCGCGCGCATCGCCGACGGCTACATCACCACCTCGCCGGACAAGGAACTCATCGACCGGTTCCGGACGAACGGTGGCGGCACGAAGCCCGCGCAGGCCGGGTTCAAGGTCAGCTACGCCCCCACCGAGGACGAGGGCGTCGAGCAGGCGCACCGCATCTGGGGCAACTCCGGTCTCCCCGGCGAGCTCGCCCAGGTCCTCCCGTCGCCGCGGCACTTCGAGCAGGCGACGCAGCTCGTCACCAAGGAGATGACCGCGAAGTCCGTTGCCGCGGGCCCCAAGGCGGACACGCACCTCGAGGCCTTCAAGCCGTACGCCGAAGCCGGCTTCGACGAGGTCTACGTCGCCAACATGGGCCCGCACACGATCGACATGATGAGGCTGTACCGCGAAGAGGTCCTGCCCGAGCTTCGTCGTACGCAGCAGTGAAGTCGTTCACAGTCCTCCCGGTGGCAAGCCCATTCCCGGCAGCCTTCAAACAGCTGTAACAACTGCGGGGTTGCGTGCGGCGCGTGGGTTTGGTCTGGTGGAGAGGAAGCGGCTCAGCCCATGACGCCGCCTCCCGCAGGACACGACACGACGAGGTTTCTCCCGTGACGATCGCACCTGTCAAGCCCCACGCCCAGAGCAAGCAGCAGATCGCCGACCAGACCCAGGAACTGCTCGAGCAGGCGGACGGTCTGCCCGAGACCGAGCGCCAGGCCGTGCTCGATCAGGTGGTCATCCTGAACGCCCCGATCGCCCGCTCGATCGCCTCCAGGTACCGCCGTAAGGGCGTCGACGCCGACGATCTCGAGCAGGTCGCGTGCCTCGGCCTGGTCAAGGCCGCCAACGGGTACCGCGTCGACGAGTCCAGCAACTTCCTCGCGTACGCCGTACCGACGATTCGCGGCGAACTGAAGCGCTACTTCCGCGACTGCGCGTGGGCGGTCCGGCCGCCGCGCCGCGTCCAGGAGATGCAGGGCACGATCGCGGCCGCCGAGCCGGAACTGACCCAGAAGCTCGGTCATCTCCCGTCGGACCGCGAGACCGCCGAGGCGCTCGGCACCGCTCCCGACGAGGTCGCCGAGGCGACGTCGGTGCGCGGTTGCTTCAGCACGCTGTCCCTCGACGCGCCCGGCTCGACCGAGGGCGGCGCGACGCTGATGGAGACCGTCGCCGACGCCGAGGACGGCTACGAACTGGTCGAGAACGTGCACACCCTCACGCCGGCCGTCTCCGACCTAGGCGACCGCGATCGCCGCATCCTCGAACTCCGCTTCTGCAACGGCTTCACCCAGGAGGAGATCGGCAACGAACTCGGCGTCAGCCAGATGCAGGTCTCCCGCCTGCTGCGCGGCATCCTCGAACGCCTCCGCGCAGATCTCAGCGCTCCGCAGCCACAAGGCTGACGACGTACGCGAGTACGGCGGTCATCGCGAACAACTCGCCGCCGTCCTCCAACAGATGCAGCAACTGCAGCCCGCTGTCCCCCGCACCGGTCGCCAGCCCATCCACCAGCATCCCGAAGACCGCCAGCACCAGACTCAACCCGAGCAACCGCCGGTACGTCGTACGCGTGCGCGCAGTCCCCCGCAGATAGCCCCACAGCAGCAAAGCCAACAACACCATCCCGACCGCCAGCGCAAACCCCAGCTCGCCGACATCCTGCAGCCGCACCCCCGCGAACACCAGTTGCTCAGGCGCGAGACCAGCCGCCGTCACCAGCGCCGTACCGGCTGCCTCGTGGAGCCCGAAGAAGTCGTCGACCAGCAGGTACCCGAACAGCAACGCCCACGGCAGGTACGACCGCCGCCGCCCGAACAGCCCGAGCCAGGCCAGCAGCAGCACCGCCCAGAACAGCTGCACGTACCCGAAGCTCTCCGCGATCCCGTGATCGCTGGAGATGTTGAACGCCGCCGACTTAACCACCGGCACCTGCAGCCCGACCTGCACGCTGCGGTGCGCCAGGTGCAGGACGAGCATCACCAGGTCCGTGCAGACGAGCAGCCCGGCCACGAGGTAGGTCGGGCTGAGCGCCGCCGGAGCCAGCCGGCTGGGGATCGATACGGACATAGCCGCTCATCCTGCAGCGGCTACTGCCCTTGGACCAGACCTGCCGGATTAGAAAACGCTCATCCGCGCCGGCCCCAGCGCCAGTCGCGGACCTCCGGCAGGTCCTCGCCGTACGTCGTGAC
This sequence comes from Kribbella sp. cmx-5-2, assembly GCA_049998015.1. Lineage (GTDB taxonomy): Bacteria > Actinomycetota > Actinomycetes > Propionibacteriales > Kribbellaceae > Kribbella. The sequence goes on along the minus strand of JAEBEC010000002.1, from coordinate 640,663 downwards.
GTGCGCGCGGTGCCGGACACGCTGGTCGACGAAGTATTGCCGCGCCTTCACCGCACGGGTCCGCAGCGACGGCACGCGGTCGATGACGTCCATCGCCAGGTGGTACCGATCGAGGTTGTTCAGGACAACCATGTCGAACGGCGTCGTCGTGGTGCCCTCCTCGACGTACCCGCGGACATGCAGGTTCTCGTGCCCGGTCCGCCGATAGGTCAGCCGATGGATCAGCCACGGATACCCGTGGTACGCGAAGATCACCGGCTTGTCGGTCGTGAACAGCGCGTCGAACTCCGGCCCGGGCAGCCCGTGCGGGTGCTCGGACGAGTCCTGCAGCCGCATCAGGTCGACCACGTTGACGACCCGGATCTTCAACTCCGGAAGGTGTTCGCGCAGCAGGTCGACCGCGGCGAGCGTCTCCAGCGTCGGTACGTCGCCGGCGCACGCCATCACCACGTCCGGCTCGCCGTCGTCGTTGGACGCGAAGTCCCAGACCCCGATCCCGCGCGCGCAGTGCAGCGCGGCGTCCTCCCAGTCCAGCCAGTTCGGCTGCGGTTGCTTGCCCGCGACAACGACGTTGATGTAGTTCTTCGTCCGCAGGCAGTGGTCCATCGTCGACAACAGCGTGTTCGTGTCCGGCGGCAGGTAGACCCGCACGACCTCGGCCTTCTTGTTCATCACGTGGTCGATGAACCCGGGGTCCTGGTGCGAGAACCCGTTGTGGTCCTGGCGCCAGACGTGTGACGTGAGCAGGTAGTTCAGCGACGGGATCTTGCGCCGCCACTCCAGGTCGTTGATCGTCTTCAGCCACTTCGCGTGCTGGTTCACCATCGAGTCGACGATGTGCACGAACGCCTCGTACGACGAGAACAGCCCGTGCCGGCCGGTCAGCAGGTAACCCTCCAGCCAGCCCTGACAGGTGTGCTCGCTGAGCATCTCCAGCACCCGCCCGTTGGCCGCGAGGTGCTGGTCGGTGTCCCGCTTCTCGCCCATCCACGCCTTGCCGGTCACGTCGTACACGGCACCCAACCGGTTCGACTCGGTCTCGTCCGGACCGAACAGCCGCAGGTTGTGGTGCTCCTCGTTCAACGTGAACGCGTCGCGCAGGTACTGCCCGAAGACCTTCGTCGGCTCGCCGTCCTCTTCACCGGGGGCCTTCACCGTGACGGCGTACTTCGCGGGATCCGGCAGCTCGAGGTCGCGCGTGAGCAGCCCGCCGTTCGCGTGCGGGCTCGATCCCATCCGCAACGACGCGTTCGGCGCCAGCTCCAGCACCGAAGCAACCGGCTTGCCCTCGGCATCGAACAGCTCGTCCGGCCGGTAGCTCTTGAGCCAGTCCTCCAACTGCCGCAGGTGATCCTCGTTCGTCCGTACGCCGGACAGCGGGACCTGGTGAGCCCGCCAGGTGTCCTCCACCGGCTCGCCGTCGACCGTGTGCGGACCGGTCCAGCCCTTCGGCGTCTTCAGCACGATCATCGGCCAGGCCGACCGGGTCGGCGCCTCGCCCGAGGAACGCGCCTCCAGCTGGATCTCGTCGATCCGGTCCAGGCAACGGTCGAGCGTCGCGGCCAGCGCCTGGTGCACGGTCGCCGGGTCCGAACCCTCGACCAGGTAAGGCTCGTGACCGTATCCCCGCAGGAGCGCGCTCAACTCGTCGTCGCCGATCCGCGCGAGCACCGCCGGGTTGGCGATCTTGTAACCGTTCAGGTGCAGGATCGGCAGCACCGCGCCGTCGCGCCGCGGGTCGACGAACTTGTTCGAGTGCCAGGACGTTGCCAGCGGCCCGGTTTCGGCCTCGCCGTCACCGATGACACAGGCAACGACCAGGCCCGGGTTGTCCGCGGCCGCGCCGTACGCGTGGCTGAGTGAGTACCCCAGCTCGCCGCCCTCGTTGATCGATCCGGGCACCTCGGGAGCAACGTGGCTCGGAATGCCACCAGGGAACGAGAACTGCTTGAACAACCGCCGCATCCCGGCCGCGTCCCGCTCGGTGTTCGGGTACGTCGCCGTCCAGCTGCCCTCGAGCCAGGTGTTGGCGACGATCGCCGGCCCACCGTGCCCCGGGCCGATCACGTACATCAGCTCGCGCTCGCGCTGCCGGATCACCCGGTTGAGGTGCGTGTAGACCAGGTTGAGCCCCGGCGTCGTCCCCCAGTGCCCGAGCAGCCGCGGCTTGATGTGCTCAGGCCGCAACGGCTCGGTCAGCAACGGGTTGTCGAGCAGGTAGATCTGCCCGACCGACAGGTAGTTCGCGGCCCGCCAGTACGCGTCGAGGCCCTGCAACTCCTCGTCGCTCAACGGGGTGGCGTCGATTCGTTGCACTGGATCTCCTAAGGCTTGAGCAGGACCTTGACCGCGCCGTCCTGCTTCTTCTGGAACATCTCGTACGCCGCGGGGCCCTCGCTCAGGTCGAGGTGGTGGGTCGCGAAGTCCTCAACCCCGAGCACGTCCTTGTCGTCCAGCAGCGGCAGGATCTTGTCCGACCACCGGTGCACGTTGGCCTGACCCATCCGGAGCTGGATCTGCTTGTCGAACAACGTCATCATCGGCAGCGGATCCGCGCCACCGCCGTACACCCCGCTGAGCGAGATCGTGCCGCCCCGGCGGACGGCGTCGATCGCAAGGTAGACCGCGGCGAGCTGCTCCACGCCGATCGTCTCCATCATCTTGCGCTGGATCGCGTCCGGCAACAGGCCGGTCGCCTGCTGGGCGAACTTCGCCTTCGGCGAGCCGTGCGCCTCCATCCCGACCGCGTCGATCACCGCGTCGGCGCCGCGACCGTCGGTGAGCGTCCGGATCGCCTCCGCGGTGTCCTCGGAGTACTCCAGCGTCTCGACACCGTTGCGCCGGGCCCGTTCCAGCCGCTCGGCGACCAGGTCGACACCGATCACGCGCAGACCGCGGTGCATCGCGATCCGGGTGGCCATGTCGCCGATCGGCCCGAGGCCCAGTACGACGACAGTGCCGCCGTCGGGCACATCGGCGTACTCGACAGCCTGCCAAGCGGTCGGCAGGACATCCGACAGGTAGACGAACCGGTCGTCCGACGGGCCGTCCGGGACCTTGATCGGCCCGTACTGCGCCTGCGGGACCCGCAGGTACTCGGCCTGACCGCCGGGGACCTGGCCGTAGAGCTTCGTGTAGCCGAACAGGGCGGCACCCATGCCCTGGTCGCGGACCTGCGTCGTCTCGCACTGGGTCTGCAGGTCCTGGTCGCACATGTAGCAGCTGCCGCAGGCGATCTGGAAGGGCACGACCACCCGGTCCCCGACCTTCAGGTTCGTGATCGAGGATCCGACCTCCTCGACCACGCCCATCGACTCGTGCCCGAGAATGTCACCCGGGTCCAGGTAGGCCCCGAGGACCTCGTACAGGTGCAGGTCCGACCCGCAGATCCCGGTCGAGGTGACCTTGATGATCGCGTCGGTCGGTTGCTCGATCCTCGGGTCCGGCACGTCGCCGTACTCGATCTTGCGCTTGCCCTGCCAGGTCAGTGCCTTCACGTGCTGCTCCTCTAGCGACCTACGGCCTTCTCGAGCTCGGCCTTGGTCATCTTCGAACGGCCCTTGATGTCCTTCTGTTTGGCCTCGTTGTAGAGCTGGTCCTTGGTCCGGCCCTGGGACCCGCTGTGCGAGCGCAGGCCACCGCGCCGGCTGGACGAGATGTCGTGCGTCGAGCTACGGCTCTTCTGCTTGGCTTCACCGGAGCGAGCGCGCTCCTTGTTGACCGTGCGGGCCGCGATCTCCTCCGCGGTGTCCTCGCTGCGACCGCTCTTCTTCAGACCGGCCTTGATGTGCTCGTACTGCCGCTCACGCTTCTTGCTCGATCCTGCGGGCATGATTCGCTCCCTTCACGCTTGGCCGCCCGGTACCCGGACCGTCCGCCGGTAATCAGCCCGGCGGGGCCGGGACCGGCGTCGCCTGGAGCGCCTTGGCGACCGCGACCAGGTTGCTCGCCATCGCCCGCCCGGTCTTGGCCGACCAGTCGTGCCCGTACCCGGTCTCGTCGTAGCTCGGCCCGGGACCGGGTCCCTTGTTCCAGTACGTCCACGCCTGCCCGGGGATCGTGTACCCGATGTCGCCCAGCCCGCCGGCGATCTCGGAGATCACGTGGTGCGCGCCGTCCTCGTTCCCGGTGACGACCACGCCGGCGACCTTGTTGTACGCCACCGGCCGGTCCTCGTCGTCGGTCTCGCTGATCATCGCGTCCATCCGCTCGAGCATCCGCTGCGCGATCGACGACGGCTTCCCGACCCAGGTCGGCGTCGCCACGACCAGGATGTCGCTGGCCAGCAGCTGCTCGTGCACGGTGGGCCACTCGTCCCCGGTGCCCTCGTCGCTCGTCACACCCGGCTTGATCGCCAGATCGGCCAGCCGGACCCGGCTGACCTGGACGTCCTGCTTCTCCAACGCGGTCACCACCACGTCGGCCAGCGAGTCCGTGTTCGACTTCGCCGGTGACGCCTTCAACGTGCAGTTCAGCACCAAGGCCCGCATGTCCGCTCCGCCCTCTCGACAACCTGCCGGCCCGCCGGTGCCCCGGCCTGGACGAGCTATGCGCGTGGGCGCGGATCGTGATCCAGCCGCGCGCATCCGGTCGAGCAGCCGGTCGACCGAGCGCTACTCGCGGGCGTCCTGGTCGAGCAGCTTGTTCACCGACCGTTCGACCTTGGCCCGCAGCTCCGCGTCGTCGAGCTCGTCGGGGTCCTCGACGACGTCGGGGATGGTCCGGCCTCGTTCGTACTGGTCGACCACGCGCGGGTCGATGTAGGAAGCGCGAGCGACCGTCGGCGTGTTGCCGAGATGGCCGGAGACCTCCGCGAGCATGTCCTTCACGGCGGTGTTCAGCGCTTTCTTGGTGTTCGGCGGATCGGCCTGCGCCAGATCGACCGCCGCGTGCACCGTCGCCGTCCAGGTCCGCAGGTCCTTGACCGTGTAGTCGTCGCCCACCAGGGCGTGGAACCGATCGTTGATCATCCCGGCGTCGATCTGGTGGTACGACGACCCCTCGCGGTAGACCAGCAGCCGCGGGTTGTCGTGCTTCCCGCGCTTGAGCGACCGGACCGCCGCGACCAGCCGGTCGTCGTCCAGCTCGAGCTTCCGGTCGATCCCGCCCTTGGCGACGAAATCGAACACCACCGTGCCGGACCGGACCGTCACGTCGTCGCGGAGCAGCGTGGCCGCACCGCGACTGCCGTTGTCCTCGGCGTACTTGGTGTTGCCGGTGCGGAAGACGCCGTAGTCGAGCATCCGCAGGGCGACCGCGAGGACCTTGTCCCGGCCGATGCCGCGCTTCGACAGGTCCTTGTCGACGGCCTCCCGGAACGCCGGCAGCTTGCGCGCCAGCTGCCGGACCCGATCGTGCTTGTCAGCGTCCTGGGAAGTGCGCCAGTCGTCGTGGTAGAGGTACTGGCGCCGGCCGGCGTCGTCGGTCCCGAGCGCCTGGATGTGCCCGTTCGGGTAGGGACAGATCCACACGTCCTTCCACGCCGGCGGGATGGCGAGGGTCCGGATCCGTTCGACGATGTCGGGATCGTCGATCTTCTTCCCGTGCTCGTCGTGATAGCTGAAACCGCGGCCACGGCCCTTCCGGGACAGGCCTGGTTTGTCGGGGTTCGAGCGCCGCAGCCGCATACCGGTCGGTACCCCGACCCCATGCATGAACGCGGAGGGCCGGGGCACCGGTGCGTCGTTCGACCACGCAACGCCATCGGCAAGAGGAGAGCGTCATGGGTATCGGAGACAAGATGAAGAACGCCGCCGAGAGCGCCAAGGGCAAGATCAAGGAGCGCACCGGCGACGCGACGGACAACGAGGACCTGCAGGCCGAGGGCCAGACGGACAAGACCAAGGCCGATCTGAAGCAGGCCGGCGAGAAGGCCAAGGACGCCTTCCGCGACTGACCCGCCACTCTCGGATCCCCACCGCCTTCGGGGCGGTGGGGATCCGCGCTGTTCAGAGGCCGCGGGTGCCGTCGAGGGTCTCGCGGATGATGTCGGCGTGGCCGGCGTGCCGCGCGGTCTCCTCGATCATGTGGAACATCACGTAGCGCAGGTTGCAGTCGATCAGGTCCGTCCGCGTGCAGCGCGCGTCCAGGTCGGTCGAGGCGGTGATCGCCTTCGACTTCTCGATCTGCGCGCGGTAGAGCGCGATCGAGTCCGCCACGGTGTCGTTCTCGCCGGCGATCAGGTCGGCGTCCGGCGGCTCGGGCAGGGTTTCGGGCCACCCGTCGGGCAACGGCTGCCCGGCCACGGCGAGATGGAACCAGCGCTGCTCCCACGTCGCCGCGTGCTTGACGAGCCCGATCAGCGACAGCGAGCTCGCGGTCGGCGCCCGGCGCCCGGCCTCGTCGCTGACCCCTTCGACCTTGCGGATCAGCCCGATCCGCTGGGCGTCGAGAAAGTTCTCCAACGCCTCCCGTTCGGACTGCGGCAGGAGCTTCGTCGTCGTTTCACTGGGCACCTGTCGATGCTAGCGTCGGCGGGGTGGACTTCGAGGAGGCGGCCGACGCGCTGTACGCCGCACCGGCGGCCGACTTCATTGCTACTCGCAACGAGCTGGCCAAGCAGCTGAAGGCGGACGGCGACCAGCTGGGGTCGACCCGGCTGAAGGCGCTGCGCAAACCGACCGTCGCCGCCTGGCTGGCGAACCTGGTCAGCCGCGAGCAGCCGGACGAGATCGACGATCTGCTGGCGCTCGGCGACGAGTTCCGCGAAGCCACGGCCGATCTGGATGGTGAGCGGCTCCGCGAGCTGACCCCGAAGCGGCACAAAGCGATCGACGTACTGGTCAAGGCCGCGGGGAAGCTGGCCGACCAGCACAGCCAGAAGATCAGCGCGGACGTCGGGCAGAAGCTCCGCGAGACCCTCGACGCCGCCCTGGTCGACCCGGCCGCGGGCGACGCCGTACGGGAAGCTCGGCTGAGCAGCGCGCTGCGGCACGTCGGGTTCGGCGTGGTCGACGAGAACGGCGAGCCGTCGAACGTCACGGCGCTGACCGACGAGCGCCGGCAGGCGGCGAAGGACCGTCGGGCCAAGGCCCGTGAGGTCGAGGTCGAGGAGGCCGAGCAGGAGTCGGCGGCCGAGCGGAAGGCGCGGGAGCAGGCCGAGCGCGAGGAAGAGGAGCGCAAGGCCGAGGCCCAGGCCGAGTTCGAGGCGGCGGTGAAGGCGGCCGAGAGCGCCGAGGCGACGGTCGAGGAGCTCGACGGTCAGCTGACCGACGCGCAGGAGGCGCTCGAGAACGCCCGCGACGAGGTACGGCGGCTGACCGGGGAGCTCGACGAGGCGAAGAAGGTCGCCCGGGACGCCCAGAAGGAGTCGCGCGAGGCGCGGAAGCGCTACAACCGGCTCTGAGTGGGTACCTGCCGGTTCGGAGAGGAGCTGGTGATGGCGAGATCGATCTGGAGCGGGTACATCAACTTCGGACTGGTGTCGGTGCCGGTCGGGCTGTACAGCGCGACGCAGGAGCACCAACTCGACTTCCACCAGTTCCAGCGCGGGACGTCGGACCGGATCCGCAACAAGCGGGTGAACGAGCGGACCGGGCGCGAGGTCGACTACGACAAGATCGTCAAGGGCCACGACGTCGGCGGCGGCGAGTACGTCGTCGTCGAGCAGGACGAGCTGTCCGACATCGCGCCGGGCAAGTCGCGCTCGCTGGAGATCTCCACGTTCGTCGACCTGGACGAGATCGACCCGATCCACTTCCAGAAGAGCTACTACCTGGCCCCGTCGGACGCCGAGAACGCGTCGTCGTACGCGCTGCTGCGGGACGCCCTGGCCAAGACCAACCGGGCCGGCATCGCGAGCTTCGTGATGCGCAGCAAGGAGTACCTGGCCACGATCCGCGCCGACGGGAAGGTGCTCGTGCTGGAGACGATGTTCTTCGCCGACGAGATCCGCGACCCGGCGAAGGAGCTCGGCGACCTGCCGTCCAAGACGTCCGGCAAACAGCTGAAGATGGCCACCGACCTGATCGAGGCGATGGCCGGCGACTGGCGCCCGAAGGACTACCAGGACAGCTACACCGAACGCGTGAAGAAGCTGATCAGCACCAAGCGCAAGGGCAAGGAAGTCGTCTTCACCGAGGAAGAGCCGGAAGCGACCGCCAGCACCGACCTGGTCTCCGCCCTGCGGGCGAGCGTCGAGGCCGCCCGGGCCCGGCGGGCCGGCGGCGGGACGGCCAAGAAGTCCACCGCCAAGAAGTCCACGGCGAAGAAGGCGCCCGCCAAGAAGGCGGCTGCGAAGAAGACGAGCACGAGGAAGGCGCCCGCGAAGAAGGCCGCCGCCGGCAAGAGCACCGCGAAGAAGGAGGCCGCCTGACCGTCGCCGACCTGGATTCCTGAGGTGTCAGGAACCTAGGTCGTGGGTCGTTCGTTCTGGTGTTGTCGGCGGTCCGGGTGGAGATTGGGTGGGAGCCGGCCGGGGGATTCAGCAGGGTCTTCCGCGGTGCTAGTCGAGTGAGTTCGGCGATGAAGCTTTCCCCGAGGACGCAGCGGGCGGCGGTGGCGGCGGGTGCCGGGATCGGCACGGCCGGGGCGCTGGTCGCTGTGCTGATGCTGGGCGCCGCGGCCGCGCTGGCGCTGATCGGGATCGTGTTCGCGCTGGTTTGGCCGTTGGCGGCGGTCATCAAGCATCTGGCGGACGAGCCGATCAACCACTCGTCGGCGAGCATCGCGGGGTACGCCGCGGGTGCGGTGCTGTGCCTGCCCGGTGTGGCTCGGCTGTTCACCTGGGGTGCGGCGGGGCTGGCGGTCATCGTCGTCGCGGGCGCGGCGTTCGCGGGGCTGGATCTGCTGCTCTCGAACCGGGCCGAGCGAGATGACGACCGGCGGCGTCTTCCGTGGGCGCGCAGTCGGCGTACGGACGAGTCTGAACTCAGTCCCGAGCAGGCGCTGGAGGACGAGAAGCTGATCGCGCGACTGCAGTGTCCGCTCAGCATCGAGGAGCTGTGCGGGGTCTGGCGCGAGACCACCAAGACCCTCGCGTCCGGAGCGGGCGTGCGCGATCGGCAGGCGGTGGCCGAGGTACGGCGGATCTGCCTGGACGAGTTCGAGCGGCGGAATCCCGAGGGGTTCCTGCAGTGGATCGAGGCGGGAGCGCCGAGCAACCCCGGTGTCTACCTGCTGCCTGATCGCGGTCCCGGGACGGCATGATCTGATGGGCCGGTGGCGATCATCAGACCCCGGACCGAGGCCGACTTCGTCAGCTGTGTCGTGCTGCTGCGCGACGTACACGAATCGGCTGGGTACCCCATCAACTGGCCCGACGACCCCAAGTCCTGGCTGACCCCGCCGGACGCGCTCGGCTGCTGGGTCGTGACCGTCGACGGCGAGGTCGCCGGGCACGTCGCGATCACCAAGGCCGAAGGCGGGGCCCTGGTCGAGCGGCTCTTCGTCGACCCGAAGCAGACCGGCCAAGGCCTCGGACGGCAACTGCTCGACCACGCCGCCACGGTCGCCGGCGACCACGAGCTCGACCTGACACTCGAGGTCGCCGACAACTGCACCGCCGCGATCGCGCTCTACGCCCGGGCCGGCTGGCGCGAAACAGGCCGTACGCCGATCGACTGGGGCGGCGATCAGGCGTCGGCCGTGATCAACTTCTCCGCACCGTCGTCCTGATCAAGCGGGTGCGCGAGCTCGTCCGAGCGCATCCGCCCGAACCAGATCACCGCGAACGACACCAGCGCCGGACCGACCCCGGCCACGATGAACACCGCGGTCACCCCGAACAGCGCGCCCGCCGGACCGGCCAGCGCCATCGACACCGGCATCAGCAGCAGCGAGACGAAGAAGTCCAGGCTGGAGATCCGCCCGCGCAGGTGATCCGGGACGCGGCGCTGCAGCAGCGTCCCCCAGATCACCATCGCCGCCGACCCCGTCGCACCGACGATCGCGGCGCCGACCATCATCAGCCAGAGCTCCTGCGCGAACCCGAGCACGACGATCGGCACCGCCCCGACACCCCACATCAGCGTCATGATGGTCAGGTACCGCCGCGGCAGCGAGCGTGACGAGATCGCCAGCGCGCCGACCGCCCCGCCGATCCCGAACGCCGCCATCACCAGTCCGAACTCCCGCGCGTCCCCGCCCAGCTGGTCGCGGATCGCGAACGGCAGCAGCACCTCCAGCGGCCCGAGAATCAGCAGCACGAAGAACGTCCCGAACAGCAACGACGCCAGCAACCAGCGCGTACGCCGTACGTAGCTCCAGCCCTCGCGCAGATCCGCGGCCATCGCCCGTACGCCGGTGGGCGCGGCCTCATCGGTCGGTGCAGCGGCCGGCTCGTGCCGCAGGTTCATCGCCAGCACGCAGGCCGCCGAGAACAGGTACGTCAGCCCGGCGACCAGGATCGCGACGCCCGGCGAGAGCGCGGCGATCACCAGACCGCCGATGACCGGCCCGGTCGCCTGCTGCGCGATCGGCCGGAGCGTGCCTTCCAGCCCGTTGGCCGCGAGCAGTTCCTCGGGCGGCAGCAACCGCGGCACGAGCGCCGTGTACGCCGGAATCAGGAACGCCTCGCCGGCCCCGACGAGCACCGCGGCGGTCGCGAGGTGCCAGATCTCCAGGATCCCGATCAGCGCGAGCGCGGCGACCCCGAGCAGCACGACCCCTCGTACGGAGTCCGCCACGACGATCACCGAGCGCTGCGACAGCCGGTCGGCCGCGATCCCGCCGAACAGCACGCAGACCAGCAGACCGATGCTGTACGCCGTGGTGACGACCGACAGCTGAACCGGACCGCCGCCCAGCTCGATCACCTGCCAGGCGAGCGCGACCAGCCAGAGCCCGCTGCCGAGCAGCGCGACCGCGAGCCCGGTCCACAGCAGGCGGTAGTCGCGGTGCCGCAGCGGCCGTACTGCTTTCCACCTGACCTTACTCACGATGCACACCTCAAGAGTTGACAGCGAAACTGTTCACTCAGGACCTTACCCTGGTCAACAGTTCACCTGTCAACCGTTTATCCGTATACTCGTCTCCATGGCAACGCAGCAGATGAGTACGGACCAGCTGGACGCGTGGCGGGCGCTCTACCGCGCCGACACCCTGCTGTTCACGCATCTCGACAACACTCTTCGCAGTATCGCCAAGATGACGTACTTCGAGCACGAGGTTCTGCGGTCCCTCGACGAGGCCGGCGGCAAGCTGCGGATGGCACCGCTCGCGGAGAAGCTGATGATCTCCCGCAGCGGCGCGACCCGACTCGTCACCAAGCTCGAGGACAAGGAGGGCTGGGTGGTCCGGACGACGTCGCCGACCGACCGCCGGGCGACCTGGGCCGAGCTCACTGATGCCGGGCAGGAGGCGCTGAAGACTGCCCAACCCGTGGTCGATGCGGTGGTCGCGACGTTCTTCGCGGATCATGTTCCGGGTGAGGAGCTTCGACGGGCATCCAAGATCCTGGACCGACTGGCCGACGCGAACCCCAACGACGACGGCTTCGACTGCGGCCTGTGAGCCGCCGGAGGTGGCGCGGTGAGTCAGGTCGACGAGCTGTTCCCCGAACGAGTCCGCGCCCTGAAACCCGCGCCGACCGCTCATCCCGTTGAGGTCGTCAACCGCCTGTACGACGCCCAGCTAGGAAGCCGCCACACCGACCTCGCCGCCCGCTGGCTCCAGTCCCAGGGCCACGGCTTCTACACGATCGGTTCCTCAGGCCACGAGGGCAACGCAGCCGTAGCAGCGGCCCTCCGCCCGACCGACCCAGCTTTGCTGCACTACCGCTCAGGTGCTTTCTACTTGGCAAGAGCCGCCCAAGCCAGCGGGATCGTCGCCGCGCGAAGCGCAGGCGGGGCGACGGGCCCCCTCACCCTCCCGTCCCCCGCCGCGCGCAGCGCGGCGGGGGACGCACTGCGGGACATCCTGCTCGGGGTTGCTGCGGCCACCTCCGAGCCGATCTCCGGTGGGAGGCACAAGGTGTTCGGGCGCCACGATCTGGCGGTGATTCCGCAGACCTCGACGATCGCCTCGCACCTGCCGCGGGCGATGGGGGTGGCGTTCTCGATCGCTCGGGCGGGGAAACTCGGCGTGGAGTCCCCCTGGCCGGCGGACGCCGTGGTGGTGACGAGTTTCGGGGACGCCTCGGCGAACCACTCGACCGCGACCGGCGCGATCAACGCCGCCCTGCACGCGTCGTACCAGGGTATTCCGATGCCGCTGCTGCTGGTCTGCGAGGACAACGGGATCGGCATCAGCGTGCGCACGCCGGACGGCTGGATCAAGCAGGCCTACGGGCAGCGCCCCGGCCTGCGGTACTTCGATGCCGACGGCACCGATCTCGACGCCACCCTGACGATGGCGACCGAAGCGGCGACGTTCGTACGACGCAACCGCCGCCCCGCGTTCCTCCGGCTCCGCACGGTCCGCCTGCTCGGCCACGCGGGCTCCGACGTCGAGGCCGCGTACCGGACTCCGGCCGAGATCATCGCCGACGAGGAGCTCGACCCCCTGCTCGGCACCGCCCGGATCCTGCTCGGCGCGGGCTGCTCACCGGCCGAGATCGTCGACCGTTACGAGGCCAAGCGCGCCGAGGTGATGGACCTCGCCCGCGAGGTCGCCGGCCTCCCCCAACTCGCCTCCGCCGAAGCCGTCGCCGCTCCTCTTCAACTGACCACTGTTCCTGAGCACACACTGCCCACCAAGAGCATCACCGAAGAACCCCTCACCCTCAGCCAGTCCATCAACCGTGCCCTCGCCGACGTCCTCACGGCGTACCCGGAGTCGATCGTGTTCGGCGAGGACGTCGGCCGCAAGGGCGGCGTGTACGGCGTGACGCGCGGCCTCCAGAAGACGCACGGCGCGGCCCGCGTCTTCGACACGCTGCTCGACGAGCAGTCGATCCTCGGTCTCGCGCTCGGCGCCGGCGTCTCCGGTCTGCTGCCGCTGCCGGAGATCCAGTACCTCGCCTACCTGCACAACGCCGAGGACCAGCTCCGCGGCGAGGCCGCGTCGCTCAAGTTCTTCTCCCAGGGCCAGTACCGCAACCCGATGGTCCTGCGCATCGCCGGCTACGGCTATCAGAAGGGCTTCGGCGGCCACTTCCACAACGACGACGCGATCGGCGTCCTGCGCGACATCCCCGGCCTGATCATCGCCTCACCGTCCCGCCCGGACGACGCCGCCGCGATGTTGCACACCTGTACGGCGGCCGCCCGCCACGACGGCGCCGTCTGCGTCTACCTCGAACCGATCGCGCTCTACCACCGCCGCGACCTGCACGAGGACGGCGACGCCGCCTGGCTCGCGCCCTATCCCAGCGAGCACAGTCCGACCGAGCACGTCCCGATCGGACGCGGACGCACGTACGGCGACGGCAAGGACCTCACCCTCGTCACCTTCGGCAACGGCGTCCCGATGAGCCTCCGCGTCGCCGAACGCCTCCCCGGCGTACGGGTCCTCGACCTCCGCTGGCTCGCACCACTCCCCACCGAGGACCTCCTCCGCGAAGCCGACGCGACCGGCCGAGTCCTCGTAGTCGACGAAACCCGCCGCTCCGGCGGCGTCTCCGAAGGCGTCCTGGCCGCCCTCGTCGACGCAGGCTTCACCGGCCGCATGTCCCGAGTCACCAGCGAAGACAGCTTCGTCCCCCTGGGAGCCGCCGCCCAACACGTCCTCCTCAGCGAGGAAACCATCGAGAAAGCCGCCCGCGACCTCCTCAGCTGAACAGGCGCTGCCAGACCGACCGACGCCGTCGTACAGGCCGGTCGTCGTGCGACACCTGGTCCCGCGGCGGCGTCGGCGGGTGGTCGAGCAACCACTGCTCCACCACCGGCTCAACCTCCACGAAGCCCACCGGAATCACCACCCCCGTGGCATCCCGGATCTGGATCCGGATCCGCTCGTTCAGCTCAGCCAGATAATCCCGGACCTCAGCCTCGGTCCGCATCGTCGCGACCTTCTCGGCGACCTGCGCCTTCTCCTTGCGCAGCTGCACCGACGGCGGCAGCAGGACGTCGGCCTCGATCTTCTCGCGGCGCATGAAGTCCTTGACCCACCAGTCCGGGTCGTGCGGCGCGGCCAGCTTCGGGATCGGCTTGCCCTCGCCGGGCAGATCGTCGAAGGCACCCTGTGCCTGGGCCTGCTTGATCTGGAGCTCCACCCAGTCCTGGGTGTTCATCCCTGGCGGCTTGCGCTCGGTCATCGACGCCTCCCGGTGCTCTCGGGGTCGCTGTACGCCCGGGGCCTTGCCCGGGCTACTTCCTAGCCAACCATATTGTGAATGCCTTCACAAGCCCGATTTCCGGTCCGTGGAAGCAGGCCACAGCTCCGGCAGCGGGATCGGCATCCGCCAGATCCGCAGCCCCGGATCCACCAGCCCGTTCCGAATCGCGACGTACCGCAGCAGCCGCAACGGCCCCGCGATCAGCACGAACGCCAACGGCAACTCGATCACCACCGCACTCAGTACCGCCTGCAGCTGATCAGCACCCGGATGACTCGTCAGTACGTCGAACCACGCGTCACACAGCAGCAGTACGCCGGACGCGAACGCCGTCGGGAACAGCAGCTGCCGCCGCCGGTACCCGAAGATCGCCGTCAGCAGCAGCATGATCGTCAGCACGACGTCGAACCCGACCCACGTCGCCACCCAGTTGCGCGCCTCGTACCGCTCCGGCAGCGTGACCGCCAGGTAGACCGTCCACGGGATCAGCGCGGCCACGCACAGCAGGAGCAGCACCAGCCGCCAGCGCCGGATCCGCTCCATCATCCGCCGGGCCGGCATCAACCCGGCCGGGACCGGAGCCAGCCGCAGGATCAGCTCGCGCCGCTCCTGCAGGGACATCGCCGCGATCTGCTCATCGGTCACCCGCACGCCACTCACAGTGCATGCTCACATGGGACGATGGCGGATACCGGAACCGCCCGTCGAGAGGACCCACCTGTGTCGTCCGTCATCCTGTCCGTCGTCGCCGGAGAGCGCGTCCAGAACCCGCTCCGCACCACCCCTTCGACCAACCCGGCGAACACCGCCGACCTGGTCGGCGAGATCGGCCTGGCCGGTCCGGAGGTGTTCGTCGCCGCAGCGAAAGCGGCCCGCGAGGCGCAGACCGGATGGGCGGCGCTGCCGGCGCCGCAGCGCGGCCAGGTGATCGCGAACGTCGGCCGCCTGATGACGGCGAACAAGTCCCGCCTGGCCGCCCTGGTCACCCGTGAGATCGGCAAGCCGCTCGCGGAGGCGCTCGGCGAGGTCCAGGAGATCATCGACACCTGTGACTTCTTCCTCGGCGAGGGCCGCCGGCTGTACGGCCAGACCGTGCCGTCGGAGATGCCGGACAAGCAGCTGTTCACCTTCCGCCGCCCGGTCGGCGCGGTCGCGGTGATCTCGGCCGGCAACTTCCCGGTCGCGGTCCCGTCCTGGTACATCGTCCCCGCCCTGCTCTGCGGCAACACCGTGGTCTGGAAGCCGGCCGAGTACTCCGCGGTCGTCTCCGACGCGTTCTACGAGATCTTCGCGCACTCCGGCGTACCGGCCGGGGTCTTCAACGTCGTGCACGCCGACGGCCCGGACACGTTCGCCGGGCTCGAGCAGAGCCTGGTCGCCGGGCTGATCGACAAGGTCGGGTTCACCGGGTCGAGCGAGGTCGGCAGCCGGATCGGCGAGCTGTGCGGCCGGCACCTGCAGACCCCGTGCCTGGAGCTCGGCGGCAAGAACCCGATGATCATCACCGAGAACGCCGATCTCGACCTGGCCGTCGAGGGCGCGCTGTTCTCCGGATTCGGTACGGCGGGTCAGCGGTGCACCTCGCTCGGCACGGTGATCGTGCAGGAGGCCGTGCACTCCGACTTCGTCGAGCTGTTCACCGCGGCGGTGTCGGCGGCGAAGATGGGCGACCCGACCCAGGACGTGCTGTTCGGTCCGCTGCTGGACGAGAAGTTCGCGGCCGGGTTCGAGAAGTCGCTCGGCTGGATCGGCGACCACCATCGCGTGCTCGGCCGGACCGGCCGGGTCACGAAGGACAACCCGCGCGACGGCTTCGTCGGCGATCCGGCGGCCGGGCTGTTCTACCACCCGACGATCGTCGACGGCGTGCAGCCGGACGACGAGCTGTTCCTGAACGAGACGTTCGGCCCGGTGGTCGGCATCACGACGTACGGCGACCTGCCGGAGGCGATTGCCCTGGGCAACAAGTCCGGCTACGGCCTGTCCAGCTCGATCTACACCACCGACCCGCAGCAGGCGTTCCAGTTCGCCCAGGGCATCTCGGCCGGGATGGTGAGCGTCAACAACTCGACCTCCGGCGCGGAGGCGCACCTGCCGTTCGGCGGCAACGGCAAGTCCGGCAACGGGTCGCGGCAGAGCGGCATCTGGGTGCTGGACCAGTTCACCCGCTGGCAGTCGCTGAACTGGGACTACTCGGGCAAGCTGCAGAAAGCCCAGATGGACACGGTCACGGTCGAGGCCGACTTCGGGTTCCTGCTGCCTTGAGCCCGACGACGCTGCCCGAGTCCGCCGACGTCGTGATCGTCGGCGGTGGCGTGATGGGGACCAGCATCGCGTTCCACCTGGCCGAGGCCGGCGTACGACGGGTGCTGCTGCTCGAGCAGGACAGTCTCGGTGCCGGGTCGACGTCCAAGGCGGCCGGCGGGGTCCGGGCGAACTTCTCCGACGAGGTGAACGTCGCGCTCGGGGCGCGCAGCCTGCAGGCGTTCCGGGACTTCGCCGTACGGCCTGGGCAGGAGATCGATCTGCATCAGGTGGGTTATCTGTTCCTGCTGTCGACGGACGAGCAGGTGGCGTCGTTCGAGCAGAGCACCCGGCTGCAGAACGCGGCGGGTGGGCCGACGCGGATGATCTCCGTCGACGAGGCGGTCGCGTTGGCGCCGTTGATCTCGCCGGACGGGTTGGTCGGTGCGTGCTTCTCGCCGGATGCCGGGCACTGCTCGCCGGAGTCCGTCGTGCTCGGCTACGCGACAGCGGCCCGGCGGCTCGGCGCCCAGTTGGTGATGGGCTGCGCGCTGACCGGGATCGAGGTCGTGGGCCACCAGATCCGTGGCGTCCAGACGACGCGTGGCCCGGTCCGGACCTCGACGGTCATCTGCGCTGCAGGCGCGTGGTCCGCCGAGGTCGGCCAGTACGCCGGGGTGGAGCTCCCGGTGACCCCGCTGCGCCGCCAGATCGTCGTCACGGAGGCAATTGCCGGTCTGCCCGACGACCTGCCGATGACGATCGACTTCGGCAGCACGTTCTACTTCCACCGCGAGGGTCCCGGCCTGCTCGTCGGCATGTCGGACCCGGCGGAGCAGCCCGGCTTCCACCTCGACCGTTCCGACGCCTGGCTCCCCGGTCTCACCGAGGCGATGGAACGCCGCGCGCCGAGCCTGCTCGACGTCGGCCTGACCGGCGGCTGGGCCGGACTGTACGAGAACACGCCCGACCACAACGCACTGATCGGTGAGGCGGACGACGTGACCCGATTCCTTTACGCCACAGGGTTTTCCGGCCACGGCTTCCTGCAGGGCCCGGCGGTCGGCGAGGTGATCCGCGATCTCTGGCTGGAACGGTCGCCGTTCGTCGACGTGTCCCCACTGCACGCCCGTCGCTTCCGCGACGCGGCGGCTCGCGCGGAATTCAACGTGGTCTGATGACGCTGCTGCTGAAACGCTCCGACATCCTCGGGCTGCTCGACATCCCGGCCGTACTGCGCACGCTGCGGGCCGGATTCACCGCGGCCGTGGCGATCGAGCCGCAGCGGATCCGCACCGACCTGCCCGGACCTGGTACTGCGACCACGCTGCTGCCAGGGACGATCCCGGGCATTCCGGCGTACACGGTGAAGGTCAACGCGAAGTTCCCGCAGTCGACCCCGGCGCTGCGTGGCGTGGTCTGCCTGCACGACGCGAGGGACGGTGCGTTGCTGGCCCTTCTCGACTCGGCGACGATCACCGCGTGGCGGACCGGACTCGCGGCCGCGCTGGCGACCGACGTACTGGCCGCGAAGACGGCACGGACGGTCGGCGTGGTCGGGACGGGTGCGCAGGCGGCGATGGTCGTTCGGGGTCTGCGCGCGTTGCGCGAGGTCGAGCATCTCGTCGGGTACGACGTCGATCGCGTGCGGGCCAAGGAGTTCGTGACGCAGGCGGGCATCCCGGGTGCGGTGGTCGACAGCGCGACCGGAGTCGCGGCGCGCGCCGAGATCGTCGTACTGGCGACCTGGTCGCGGGAGCCGTTGCTGACCGCGGCCGACGTCCGGCCCGGGCGGCACTTCACGACGCTCGGCGCGGACGAGCCGGGCAAGATCGAGGTCGGCGCGGATCTGCTCGCCGGGGCTCGGGTGGTCGTCGACGACGTCCGGCTCGCGGCCGCGATGGGGGCTGTGGGCAACGTTGGGCTGGACGAGACGTCGATCGGAGCGACACTCGGCGACGTACTGTCGAACGCCAAGCCTGGCAGGGAATCCGCCGCGCAGGTGACGGTCTACGCGCCGGTCGGGCTGCCGTGGCAGGATCTCGCGATCGCGTGGCCGGTCTATCAAGCAGCACAGGCGACGGGTGTCGGGCGGTCGATCGACTTCCTCAGTTGACCTTGCACTCCAGCGAGATGAGGCGGTCGTCGACCACCTTGCTGCTGAGCAGGGTCAGCTGCTTGTACGGCAGCTTGGTGAACAGCGGGCCTTCGCCTTCGCGCCCGTGCATGGTCGGGAACACCATCACTCGCAGGCGATCCACCAGCCCGGCGTCGAACAGGCTCCGCACCAGCGACGGGCTGCCGAGCGTGATCATCGGTCGGTCGTCGAGCTCCTTCAGCGCCGGGACCGCGGTCTCCAGCGGCTCGTCGACGATCGTCGTGTTCGCCCAGCTCAGCGGCTGCGTCAGCGTCTTCGAGAAGACCAGCTTCGGCAGCTCGCCCATCCGCGCGAACGATGGGTCGTCGCCCTCCTGCACGATCTCCGACATCATCCGGTACGACGTCGCGCCCATCACGATGACATGGTCCTCGGCGAGCTTCCGCTCCACCCACGCCTGCAGGCCGGGCCCGTCGTACCCCCAGTACGCCGCCGGCTGCGGCCCACCGTCCCCGAACCCGTCCAGCGTGCTGAACATGTCCACGATCAACTCACGCACGGCTACTCCTTCACCAGTTGGGCAACGAGCGCGTCGAGCTGGTCCATGGAGGCGCGGATCCCGGCCTCCATGCCACCCTCGACGTACACGTCGCGGTCCTCGACGGTCGGGAACACCGTGCTCTGCCGCAGGGTGGTGACGCCGTCGGTCTCCTCGAACGTGATGGTGTTCAGGTACACGACGCCCGGGTACAGCTCGAACTCGTAGGTCTGCACGATCCGCTCCGGGCTCGGCGTCCCGTGGTACAGCCCGTGGAAGACGAACCCTTTGCCGTCGCCGTCGTAGTGCGTCCAGCGCCAGCGGCCGCCATGCCTCGGGTCGAGCTGGTTGACAGTCAGGGTGAGGCCGGCCGGACCGAGCCATCGCGCCACGAGGTCAGGCTCGGTATAGGCGCGGAACAGCAGCTCGCGTGGGGCGTCGAACTCGCGCGTGATCAGCACCAGCGGTACGCCGGGGTCGGCGACGATCTGCATCAGGGCTGCTCCTTGAGCTCGTCGAGCAGTCCGTCGAGGCGGTCGAAACTCTCACCCCAGTAGGCGCGGTAGTCGGTCAGCCACTCGGTCGCGGCTTTCAAGGGCGCTGCTTCGAGGTGGCTCAGGCGGGCGGTGCCGCGCCGGCTGCGGGTGATCAGGCCGGCCTGCTCGAGCACCTTCAGATGCTTGGAGACCGCAGGCTGCGAGACGGAGAACGGCGCGGCGAGCTCGGCCACGGTCGCCTCACCGCGCCGGAGCGCCCCGAGGATCTCACGGCGCGTCGGGTCGGCGAGCGCGCCGAAGACGCCGCTCAGCTGATCCATCGATAACCACTCGGTTTCAGAACCATATGGTTAACGATGTGCTTGGGCTGAAGCCGATGTCAACAGTTGGAGGGTCTGTACGTCGTACCGCCGCTGTTCAGCGGTGGGTGGGCTGGCCCTGGGGGTCGTTGGGGTCTTCCCAGTTGTCCGGGTCGCACCACTCGGCGGGCCAGCCGCGCTGGCGGCAGTACTCCGCGAGCATTTCCTCCCGCGTCATCGTGCGGGTCGGCGTGGTCCGCGGCGGGCGCGGCGGCCGCACGGTGGTGGTCGTCTTCGTCGGCTTCGGGTCGGACTCCTCGGTGTGCTCCGGAGTCCTCGTCGTACGGGTCTTGGTCGGTACGACGGTCGGCTTGACCGTCGTCCTCGGAGGCGGCGGCGGAGTGCTCGACCGGACCGTCGGCGGGGCGGACGGGGTCGGAGTCGGCGTCAGCGACGGCGTCGGGCTGCGGTCGTCGAGGATCGGCGCGGCCTGCGACTGCGGCGGTTCACCGTCGAACGTCGACAACCCCCACAAGGCGAGCACCAGCACAGCGGCAACACCGCCGGCTCCCGCGATCACCATCCGCCGCGGCGGCCCGCCGTACAGACCAACCGGCCCGCGGACCGCGTTGCCCTTGCCGTCGACCCAGAAGTCCCAGTCCTCAGGCGCCGGCGGCCACGCCGGATCCGGCCGCCACGTCTTGGGCGGCACCCAACTCCGGCGAGGCGGCGTGGGCCAGTTCGGCGGTACCACGAACCGCTTCACACAACCTCCACCTCGCCGACGAAAACCCGACCCAGGCTAATGGATCCACCCACCTCGACAAACCCCGCCCAGGTCAGCTTTCCGTTAGGACCGCACTCACCCAACGACCCAGCCCCCGCGAAAGCTACTTCCCCTCTCAGGAATCCTCTGGTGACAGAAGATGCGACTACTTGCCGATCAACTTGGCCGCCGAGTCCAGCATGTCGGTCGCGTACCGCTCACTGAAGCCCGCGGCAAACCCGGTCACCGCGAACACCGCCACCGAAGCAGGCGTGCCCACCGCGGAGCCACCCGCGAGGATCCCCGCCAGCAGCGTGAAGTACGCCAGCGACCCGAAGATCGCCCCAACCCCAGGTCGGAAAGCCCCGAGCAGCGTCCGGTGCCAGCGCGAAGCGCTGTGGTCGATCACCAGCGATCCCTTGGACATCCGCTGGATGACCGAGATCGTCGCGCCCAGAGCAGACATCGCGACGGCGGCGACCAACGCCGAGGGAACCAGAGCACCACGCCACCACGCATGCGCCGCCAAACCCAGAAAGACCACGAGCAGGAACGTCGGCACGATGCCCGCCAGCACGCCCTGGAAGTACTCGAGCCGAGCCTGCCGCTGCAGCAGCACCTCGACACGCGCCTTCACCACGACGACCTCGTTCTTCGCCGCCGCGACGGCAGCGGCGATCTCCTCCTCAGGCGCGTTGCTCGCCACCAGATCCGCGGCGACCATCACCCGGGTCAACCCGGAGTACGCATGATCCGTCGCCTCCTCGAGCTGCTGTACGACGTGCTTGCCGCGCAGCCCGTAGCCGGCTTCCTTTGCGATCACCTTGCAGGCGATCTCCTCGTCGACCAGCTCGGGCGGCGGCGAGTTCAGGATCGAGTAGACCATCCGGTCCTTGGCCAGCAAGCACCCGCCGACAACGGCCGTGCAGTAGTACTCCTTCTCGATCCCGCCGTGCAGCTCGGCGAACTTCTCGGACAGCGCCGGGATCAGCCACAGACCCGCCGCGCTCGCAGCCAGCTCGGTCGACGAGGCCAGCTGATGCGCCTGGACGAGATGCCGAAACGTCGCCGGTCCGTGCGTCGCGGCCTGGTAGAGATCCGGGTACTGCGCGGCAGCCTCTTCACCAGGCGTCGACGTCATGCGCAGAGCGTACGGCGTGAGTCATCGCGGCGGTGGACCGCTGGTGTCCCGGATCTGAAGGCTCATCGGCAAGTACGTCGGCTCGGCGTCATCGCCGTTCACCAGCAGCTGTTCCAGCAACTCTCCGGCCCGCCGGCCGAGCTCGTCGCGCGGTACCGAGACCGTGGTCAGGTTGGAGTGCGCGACCCGCTCCAGCGAGATGTCGTCGAACCCCACCACGGAGTACGCCAAAGGCACCGCGACGCCCAGCTCCCGCATCCGCGCCAGCGCCCCCAGCGCGACGAGGTCGTTGTAGCCGAGGATCGCCGTCGCGTCCCCAGCAAGCACACCGGACACCGCGTCGTACCCGGCCTCGCTCGTCGCGCCGCACTCGACGACCTCCACCTCCAGCCCGAACGCCCGCGCCGACTCGAAGGCCCGCAACCGCTCGGCATTCGCCCACGACGCTGCCGGCCCACTCAGATAAGCCGCCCGCCGATGCCCGAGCTGTGCCAGATGCCCGCACACCGCAGTCATCCCGCCGTGGAAGTCGACCGAGATCGACGGCACCGCCAGCCCCGGCACGATCCGGTTGAACAACACCATCGGATGCTTCCGCCCCGCCAGTTCCGCCAGTTCAGCGCGCGGCATCCGCGGCGAGCACAGCAGTACGCCGTCGCAGCAGCGCATCAGGTCCTCGACCAGGTCGTGCTCGACGGCCGGGTCCTCGTCGGACTCCATCACCATCATCCGGCGCCCGTGCGACCGCGCCACCGCGGAGACCGCCTTCAGTACGTCCGGGAAGTACGGGTTCGCCAGATCGGGGACCAGGACGCCGATCGTCCCCCACTCGCCCCGCGCCAGGCCCTGCGCCGCCGCGTTCGGCCGGTAGCCGAGCGACGCGACCGCCGCGTGCACGCGATCGGTCAGCGACGAGTCCACCCGCGCGGTCCCGTTGAGCACCCGGGACACGGTCGCGGCGGAGACGCCCGCCGCCGTACTCACGTCGCTGATCGTGACGCGTGGCGGCCGGCCGGGACGGTTCGGCACGGCGGTCCTCCCTCGCTGAGAAAGCGCTTGCAGGCGACACCACAGGCTAGCCGCAGCCACCGCTCAGCGGAACGCATCAAGGGATCTGAAATCGCTTTCAGACAGCCTCTTGCCAGCACCGCGAGCACAGACTACCGTCGATCGGCAAGCGCTTACCGAAGTCCTCGAAGGGTGATTCCATGCAGCTGGACCGTCTCTCGTCCTTCCCGGTGACGGCGTTCGACGCCGCCGGCGAGCTGGCCCTCGGGCCGTACCGCGAGCACCTGCGGCACCAGATCGACGCCGGCCCGGCCGCGATCTTCGCCTGCTGCGGGACCGGCGAGTTCTTCTCGCTCACCCTCGACGAGTACGCCGCCGCCGTTCGCGCCGCGGTCGACGAGACCGCGGGCGCGCTCCCCGTCTTCGCCGGCACCGGCTACGGCACCGCGATGGCCAAGCAGTACGCCGCCGCCGCTCGCGATGCCGGCGCCGACGGTCTGCTGGTTCTCCCGCCGTACCTGATCAAGCCCTCGCAGCAGGGCCTGCTCGACCACTTCCGCGCGCTCGCGGCCTCGACCGACCTGCCGCTGATCGCGTACCAGCGCGACAACGCCGTCTTCACCCCGGACTCGGTGGCCGAACTCGCCCGGATCCCCAGCGTCCAGGGCTTCAAGGACGGCATCGGCGACCTCGACCTGCTGCAGCGGATGATGGCCGTCGCGCCGGACCTGACCTACTTCAACGGTCTCCCGACCGCCGAGGTGACCGCGCGTTCGTACGCCGCGGTCGGCGTCAAGGCGTACTCCTCGGCCGTGCACTGCTTCGCCCCCGAGATCGCGCACGCCTACGAGGCCGGTCTCGACGAACTGCTCACCGAGTTCTACCTGCCGCTGGTCAAGCTGCGCGACAAGGGCTCCGGGTACGCCGTCTCGCTGGTCAAGGCCGCCGTACGGCGTCGCGGCGTTGACGTCGGATCGGTGCGCTCGCCGTTGACCGACCCGCTGCCCGAGCACCTGGAAGAGCTCGACCAGATCATCGAGCAGGGACTGACCGTCGTCCGGAAGGCCGCCGCATGAAGATCACCGACGTCAACATCACCCCGATCGCGATGAAGGACCCGCCGCTGCGCAACATCCACGGCGTGCACCAACCGTACGCGCTGCGCTCGATCCTGCAGGTGCACACCGACGAGGGCCTGACCGGTCTCGGCGAGACGTACGGCGACCTGGCGATCCTCAACGCCCTCCGCAAGGTCGCTCCGCGTCTCAACGGTCTCGACGTACTGGATCTCAACGGACTCGAGCGGATCATCCGCGAGACGCTCGGCGCCAGCGCCGGGCTGGCCACGCACGGGCTGGTCGGCGAGGCGAGCGACGAGAAGACCATCTCCACGGTGCTTTCGGCGTTCGAGATCCCCTGCTGGGACCTCCAGGGCAAGGCGCTCGGGCGGCCGATCGTCGACCTGCTCGGCGGGAAGGTCCGGGACGCCGTTCCGTACAGCGGCTACCTGTTCTTCAAGCCGGCCGAGCACACGCCGTTGCCGGACTACCCGAGCGACGCGTGGGGCGAGGCGATGGATGCCGAGGGCATCGTTGCCCAGGCCCGCACGATGGTCGATGGCTGGGGCTTCAAGTCGCTCAAGCTGAAGGGCGGCGTACTACCGCCGCAAGACGAGGCCGACGTGATCCTTGCCTTGCGTGACGAGTTCCCGCATCACCCGTTGCGGCTGGACCCGAACGCCGGCTGGACGGTCGAGAGCAGCATTGCCGTCGGCAAGAAACTGGACGGCGTGCTCGAGTACCTGGAGGACCCGACCGGCGGGATCGACGGCATGGCCGCGGTCGCCCGCGAGGTTTCCATGCCCTTGGCAACCAATATGTGCGTGACGGAGTTCGGTCACGTGAAGCCCGCCGTACTGGTCGACGCGGTGCAGGTCATCCTGTCCGACCACCACTTCTGGGGCGGACTGCGGCGGTCCCGCGAGCTGGCCGGGATCTGCCGGACGTTCGGGATCGGCCTGTCGATGCACTCGAACTCACATCTCGGGATCAGCCTGGCCGCGATGACCCACCTGGCCGGCGCGACGCCCGAGCTGACCTACGACTGCGACACGCACTACCCGTACCTGGTCGAGGACGTGGTCGTCGAAGGCGTGCTGGGCTTCAAAGATGGCGCGGTCAAGGTGCCCGACGGCCCGGGCCTCGGCGTCGAGCTCGACCTGGACTCGCTGGCCCGGTTGGCCGAGCAGTACGAGAAGTGCGGCTTCGACACCCGCGACGACATCACGCCGATGCGCGCCGTCCAGCCCGACTGGGACCCGGTGATCCCGCGGTGGTGAGGCACGGCGCGTTCGCCTACACGTGGGACCTGGTCGGCGATCCGGCCGGCGCCTCGCGAATCGCTGAGCTGGGCGTCGACACCGTGACCCTGCAGGCGGCGTACCACTCGGTCCGGGCGACGACCGCCTGGCATCCGCGGCACCGGATCGTGCACGCCGAGCACGCGGCGGCGTACTTCCGGATC
Source organism: Kribbella sp. cmx-5-2 (assembly GCA_049998015.1). Lineage (GTDB taxonomy): Bacteria > Actinomycetota > Actinomycetes > Propionibacteriales > Kribbellaceae > Kribbella. The sequence continues at coordinate 615,394 of JAEBEC010000002.1, read as the reverse complement.
CGTCCGGATCGCTGGGGTAGACGACTTCGTCCGCCGGCGCCGACCTGGGCGGTCGAGGACGAGGACCGGTTCGGTACGGCGTACGCCGCGCTGACTGCCGCCGGGCTGCGGACCGAGGCGTGGATGGTGCTCACGCACTCGTCGATCCTCGGGCGGTCGGCGCCCGATCTCACCGTGCGCAACGCGTACGGCGAACGGTTCGCGCACGCGCTCTGCCCGGCGCAGGCCGACGTCCGCGAGTACGCACTGACGCTGGTGCGCGAGGTCTGCGACCAGTACGACGTACCGGCGCTGATGCTGGAGGCGTGCGGCTGGCTCGGGTTCGACCACTTGAGCGCGCACGAGAAGACGGGCGGCGCGGACCTGTCGCCGTGTGCGCGGGATCTGCTGTCGATCTGCCTGTGCTCCGCCTGTGGGCAAACGCTGCCGGTCGACGAGCTGTCCGCCCGTATCCGCCTGCTGGTCGACCGTGAGCTGCAGGACGGCGTACTTGCCGGTGACAACCTGGTCGATGCCTTGGGCCCACAGTTGGCCCAGGCCGTCCACAACCATCGGACGACGGTGATCACCGGGCTGGTCGACGACATCGCCGCACTGGCGGGTGATCGTGAGATCTTGCTGATGGCAACCGACGATCCGCAGGTCACCGGACCTGACGTCGGGCTCGACCTGACCGCAGCGTCCCCGACCGCGTACACGTTGAAGTGCTGGGACGAACCTGAGCCCGCGATCAGCCGGCTCAAGGCGGCCGCGGCGCGCACCGACGTACCGTTGGTTGCCAACGTCAACGCCCTCGGTGAGCGTTCGGACGAGCTGCCGTCGCTGGTGAGCCGACTCGTCGCAGCTGGTGCGAGCGAGGTGCGCTACTACCACGCCGGGCTGGCCTCGCCGGCCCGTCAGGCGGCGATCCGCGCCGCCGTCCAGGAGGTGATCTGATGCTCAACGGCCTCTACGTCATGGATCTGGCCCGCTTCCCCGACGTTTACGGCGACGACGAACGCGCGGCACTCGAGAAGCACCTCCGCATCACTGCACCTCCCCTCGCGCCGGCGGACCTGACGCCAGACCTACTCGCGGACGTCGACGTCCTCGTCACCTCCTGGGGCGGCCCGCAACTCACCGCCGAACTCCTGGCCTCCGCGCCCCGGCTGAAGCTCGTCCTGTACGGCGCCGGCTCGGTCCGCGCGATCGTCACCCCCGAGTCATGGGCCCACGGCGTCCGCGTCACAACGGCCAACGAGGTGATCGCCGCGTCGGTCGCCGAGTTCACGCTCGCACAGGTGCTGTACGCCCTGAAGCACGGCTGGCGCTACGTGCTCGGCTCCCGCGCCCGCTCGGAGTCGTTGCCCCGCGCCACCAACGAGCCCGGCGCCAACGGCTCGGTCGTCGGCCTGATGTCGCTCGGCGCGACCGGCCGCGCGACGGCCCGCCTCCTGTCCCGCCACGAACTGGTCCTCCAGACCTACGACCCGTACGTCGCCCCGGCCGTCGCCGCGTCGCTGGGTGTCCGTCAGGTCTCCCTCGAAGAACTGTTCGCCACCTCGGACGTGGTGAGCCTCCACGCCCCGGTCCTGCCCGCGACCCGCAAGGTCGTCGGCACCGACCTCCTCCGCTCGATGAAGCCCGACGCGACGCTGATCAACACCGCCCGCGGCGCGCTGATCGACGAGGACGCGCTGATCGCCGTACTCCAGGAACGTCCGGACCTGTTCGCCGTCCTCGACGTCACCGACCCCGAACCGCCGCTCCCCGGCTCACAGCTCTTCACGCTCCCCAACGTGGTGGTCACGCCCCACCTGGCCGGCACCCTCAACACCGAACGCCGCCGCCACGGCCGCCTGATGGCCGAAGAACTGACCCGGTACGTCGCCGGAGAACCCCTGCAGCACGAGGTCTTCGAGGCCGGCCAATCGAGGTCGGCATGAGCCCGACGACCCCCGCCGGGTCTTCGGCGACGCTTGTCCTGATCCCACCGCAGCGCGACAGCGCCGCCGGCTGGGCCGACCGCCTGATGGCCGACGTCCCCGGCCTGACAGTCCTCACCCCAGCCACCTCACAAGTAGCGGACGCACTGCACACCGCCGATGCCGCCTACGGTGTCCTCCCGGCTGAGCTTCTTGCCGCGACGACCCAACTCCGCTGGCTCCAAGCCCAGCAAGCCGGCCCACCACCCGGCTTCTACTACCCCGAACTAGTGGCCCACCCGCTGATCGTCACCAACATGCGCGCGACGTACACCGACCACGTCGCCGAACACACTCTCGCCCTCATCCTCTCGCTGACCCGCGGTCTCCCCCGCTACGTCCAGGACCAGACCCGCGCCGAGTGGAACCCCGACTGGGACCCGACCTCAGTCGTCCCGTTGTCCGAGGCAACCGCCCTGGTGATCGGCGTCGGCGCTGTCGGCGCCGAGATCGGCCGGTTGCTCGCAGCCTTCGCTACGACGGTGACCGGCGTCGACGCCCACCGGGCAGAGGCCCCCGGCTTCGACGCGGTCCATCCGGTCAAGACGCTGGACCAGCAGCTGGCCGATGCCGACCTGGTGATCCTGACCGTGCCCCACACGCCGACCACCGAGGGCATGGTCGACGCCCGCTTCCTCAAGCAGTGCAAGCGATCCGCGTTCTTCGTCAACGTCGGCCGCGGCCCGACCGTCCGGCTCGACGACCTCGACGCCGCACTGGCAGCCGGCGAGCTCCGCGGCGCCGCCCTCGACGTCTACGAGATCGAGCCGCTTCCCGCCGACCACCCGCTCTGGCACCGGCCGAACGTCCTGCTCACCCCGCACGTCGCCGGCGCCGGGCCGCACGAGGCGGAGCGACGGTACGCCGTACTGGTGGAGAACTGCCGGCGTTTCGTCGCCGGCCGAGAGCTGATCAACGTCGTGGACAAGACCCAGTGGTTCTGAACCGGAGGTTCTGCAAGGCCTCATAAATCCGCCCCGAAGAAGGAGTTCGACCATGCGTGGTACCCGCCCCCTTGCCCTTCTCGCCGCCCTCGTCGCCAGCGCTGCCACCCTGACCAGCGCCGGTACGGCGACCGCCGCTCCCGCATGCACCTACCCGGCCGAGGTGCTCAACCTGAGCCGGTGGAAGCTCCAGCTCCCGCTGGACGACCCGAACCAGTCCGGCACCCAGGTCCTGCAGATCACCCGGCCGCGACTGAACACGTACGTCGTCAACCCGTGGTTCAAGCCGAACTCGTCGTGCAGCGGAGTCCAGTTCCGGAACGCCGTGAACGGCGTGACCACGCCGAACACCAGCTACGCCCGCTCCGAGCTCCGCGAGATGGAGAGCAACGGCACCAGCGAGATCAAGTGGTCGTCGAACTCCGGCACCCACACGATGGTGATCGACCAGTCGATCGACCACCTGCCGAACACCAAGCGCCAGGTCATCGCCGGCCAGATCCACGACGGCAACGACCGCTCGACGTTCCGGATCGACGGTTCGAGCCTGTACGTCACCCGCGACAACGACACGAAGTACAAGCTCGTCACCAGCAACTACGTCCTCGGCACCCGCTTCCAGGCCAAGTTCGTGGTCAGCAACGGCTCGATCAAGGCCTACTACAACGGCGTCCTGCAGACCACGATCCCCGTCAGCTTCACCACCGGCTACTTCAAGGCCGGCGTCTACACCCAGGCCAACTGCACCAACTCGAGCCCGTGCGACTCCAGCAACTACGGGCAGACCACCCTGTACGGCGTGACCGTCACCCACAGCTGACAAGACACGGGACCGCGAGCACCTTGTCCTAGGCGCCCGCGGTCCCGTGGAATCGTGGGGCGGGGCCGCCGATGCCTGTCCGAGCATCCTCAGCCCGCGCTCTCCGGCCTTGCCCGCCCCTCTGCTTTTCCCGGCCGGTGCGGCCTCAGCCGTCGGCGACCTCTTCGGCCGCATGGTCGCCGACGGACGTGAAACTCAACTCAGCGCTTGCGGTGCTTCGGGTCGGCGTCGTCGACGATCTCGACCTGCTCCTTGCGGACCTTCTCGCTGACCTGCTTGTCCTCGCGGACGGTCTCGGTGTTCAGCCCGACCCGCTCGACGGCGACGGTCTCCTTGGCGACGACCGGGCGCTCCTCGTGCAGCGTCACCTCGACGTCCTCCTCACCGATCGTCCCGCCGCTGCGGCCGTTCTCGATCGGCTCGCGGACCACGTGCACCTCTTCGTGGCTGACCGGGACCGTGATCTGCTGCTCCTCGGTCACCACCCGCTTGTGCAGCCGGACCTTGCCGGTCTCGACGGTCTCGGTGCCCGCGTGCAGGCGCTCCTCGGACCGGATCATCTCCTCGCGGCCCGTGCCCTTCATGTCCTTGTTCTTCCCGGTGCCCATGTCCTGACCCGGCTGCATCATGCCGCCGTTCATACCGGCCTGCATGCTGTAGTGCCGGTAGAGCTCGCTGGCCTCGGCCTCCGACAAGTGACCCTGGTCGTCGATCCGCGGCGCGTCCTTGATCAGGTCCTTGGGCTGCCCGACGTGCAGCCCGTCCTGCTCGGCGTGGGCGCCGGCCAGCGGGACGAACGACTCCTTGCTGCCGAACAGGCCGGTCTTCACCGTCACCCACTCCGGCTCACCGGACAGGTCCGAGGCGTACAGGTTCGCGGCGGTGCCGACCTTCTGGCCCTCCACGTCGTAGACGTCCTGCCCGATCGTGCGTTCCAGTTCCTGCGCGGTGCTCATCTGGACTCATCCCCGTTCTGCTTGTCGACGGCAACTTGTGTACGACGGCCGGGTACCCGTGGTCACGCAGGGCAAACAACCTGTTGCCGAGAGCATTCACATCACGTGGTCGAGAATCGCCTGCAGATCAAGCCCGAACGGCCGGTCCCCGTCGATCGGCGGTACTACCGCCTGTACTGCAGCGTGCAGATCCCCCAGTCCAGCAGGGATTTCACGCTCGGACAACGCAAACGCCTGGTGCACGACCAGCAACTCGGCCGCAACAACTTCGCGCGCCAACCGAACCGCGGTTGTGAGGTTTCCGGCCGCTTCCCAGGTGAACGTCTGGACGTCCTCCTGCCCGTTGGACGTCTCCATCGCACCGATTGCTGCAGGCAACGAGAGCCTGCGGAGCGCGTGCGTGGTCGCGACGGCACGCTTGTGCACCGACACCAGTCCAGCCTGCGGGCCGGGCACCCGCGCGAGCTGCGCCGGCAACCCCGTCACCGCAGGATCCAGCAGCCGATGAATCCGAGCCGTCGACACCTCCGCAGCGTGCGTCAACGCGGGCACCACGTGATCGCAGTGCGCCGCCAGATCGATCCCGTGAAACCCGGCCGTCCCCAGGAACTCGCCTTCGAGGAACGCCGGGGAATCAGTAACCCCGTCCAGTCCACGGTCAACCGCTTCCGCCAGCCGCACAACAGTCCGCCTGACATGCGAGACCACCTGTCCCGCTACCCGAAACGAAACCGGCGCCTGCAGCGCACCCGGGGAAAACTCGTCTCCAGAAAGCTGAAGAATCCTCGCCTGCTCAGCCGCCAGTAACTCATCCCCCCGCCCCACCCGCCGGTCATAAGGATCCCGACTGGCCCCCACCACAGCCAGAGCCCCCGCAGCCACCTCCCCCATCCGCCCCACCAGACGTTCCAGAGCCTCAACCTGCAACCAAACCCGCCCAGTAGCCCCAGGAATCCCAGCCAGCAAGGCGATCCCTTCCTTGGGCCCCAACTCAAAAGAACTTTCATGTGCTGGAGACAGGTTGCCGTCCAAATCCAGCAGGGTGCCGATGCCTACCAACGGCCCGGCGGCGTGGGCCAGCGGGATGATCTCTCCGGCCGACCCTGCCCCCTCCAGCGGGATGGCAGGCACATATCCACTGTTGAGCAAGGCAACCAACTGCAGACACAGCTCGGCCGAGACCCCCGCATCCCCCGTGAGGAACGTTCGGAGGCGAGCCAGCACCACGGCGCGCGCCTCGGCGTACGGGAGCCACGGGGCACCACCGACCGCGCGCCCGAGCAACAGATTGCGTTGGTGGACGCGTTGTTCGGCCTCGTCCAAGCGGCGTTTGCTCATGGCACCCATCCCGGTGTTCACACCGTAGACAGGAGATCCCGAGGCCAGCGCGTCGAGCAGGCGTTGGCGATTGGCACGCAGCGAAGCCAGCAGCGAAGGCGAAAGCTCCAGCGGACCACCCGAGGACAGCGTGAGGTCGGCAGCGCGTTCGATCAGCATCAGTGGAACCTGAGCATCGTGCCGATCTCGGACTCCTCGGCTCGGCGGAGGATCAGGTGGGCGATGGCGACATCGAGCAGCGACAACCCGCGGTGCCACAGCAGCGTGCGCTCCGCGTCGGTCTCCCGCCCAGGCTTCTGACCAGCGACGATCTCACCCAACTCAGCGTGCAACGAAGCCGGCGACAACCGTCCCGTGTCGACATGCCGACGCAGCGACCCGAAGCGCCCGGACTGCGACTCGCGCCAGTCGTCCACGACCACCTTGTCGATCACATCCAACAGATCCAGCTCCACCGCACTAACCGTCCCGTACGGAACAACAAAAGCACCCGGCTTCACCGCCGCCGTACGCAACAGCACCTCGGGCTCGTTCAACCGCGTCGCCTCGACCAGGACATCCGCACCGTCGAACGCCTCTTCAGCAGTCGCCACCACGCGCACCGGCGTCGACAGCTCCTCCGACAGCTCCGCGGCGAACTTCTCCCGCGACTCCGGCCGCCGCGACGTCACCCGGATCTCGTCCAGGTCGAACAGATCGTCCAGCATCGTCACGTTCCACCACGCCGTACCGCGCGACCCGGCGTGCCCCAGGATCTTGCTGTCCCGTCGCGCAAGATGCCGCGCCCCGACCGTCGTCATGGCCCCCGTCCGCGCAGCCGTGATCATCGTCGCGTCCAGGATCGCCAGCGGAACCCCCGTCGTCGGGTCGAACAGCGTCGCGACGGCCAGCTCGCTCGGCAGCCCGACCTGGTAGTTCGGGACGAAGTCGCCGACCACCTTGACCCCGCTCACGCCGTGCTCGCCGAGCCGGTTGAGATGCCCGCGGAGCACGTTGAAGTGCCCGATCCCGCCGTTGTCGGGGACCAGGTGCACCCGCGGCTCGAAGCTGGTCTGCCCCTCGCCGTGGTCGCGGACCGCCTCCTCGACGGCGTCCACGATCTCCGTCCGGGTGAGTCCGAGCGACTCGATCTCGGGCCCGGACAGGAAGCGCAACCAGATTCCCTCAGCCATGCGGAGCTCCTTCTCGTACTGCGACTTTGGTCTCGACCAGGTTCGCAGGCACCGACTTCGGTATCGCGAACCGTCTCAGCGGCTGACCTCCGGCGTGGCGCGCTGTTAGCGTCGATGAGCAGTGACGATCCGCGACCAAGGGAGCACGACCATGCCGACGGACACCAAAACGGTGGTCGGACACTCGGCGACCGACAAGGTCCTCCTGTACGGCGGACTGCCGCTGCTCGGCGGAGCGGTCGGCTTCTTCCTGCCGCGGATCGCCGACTGGGCGGCCGGTCTGCGCTGGGTCCCGTGGCAGGGCCTGTTCGAGGCGATTGCCGGCTGGGACGCCTGGTGGGTGCAGCTGATCACGGTCGGCGTCGGCCTGGTCGCCGGCTTCGTCCTGGGCGCGATCGCGATGGACGACACCCTGCGCGTCACAGTCACGAACAGCGAGGTCGAGCTGCTGAAGAACGAGAAGACCACCGTCATCCCGCGCGACCGCGTCGCCGCGGTCTTCCTCGACGGCAAGGAGCTCGTCCTCCAGGACCGCGACTCCGGCGAGCTGGCCCGCGAGAAGCACGACCAGCTCAAGAGCGACACCCCGAAGATCGGCGCCGCGTTCCGGGCCCACGGCTATCCGTGGTCCGACGGCGGCGACCCGTACGGCGACCGCTTCCGCCGCTGGGTCGAGGACGACCCGGAGCTGCCGCCCGCGGTCAACGCCGTCCTGCGCGCCCGCGCGAAGTCGATCGACTCCAAGGCGGACCTGCGCGAACTCCGCGGCGAGATCGCGAAGCTCGGTTACGTCGTACGGGACCAGGACAAGAAGCAGTACTGGCGCCCGACGGGCCGCTGAATCACTCCAGCAGTTCTATTACGGCGTCGGCGTACGCCTGCTCGGCGTCCGGGCCGCTCGTCGAGCTGCCCTTGGTGTGGACCGTGTAGCCGTCGTCGGTCGCCTCCAGGCTGACGAACTGCCCGCCGAGCAGCGTGCGCAGCTGCTCCTCGCGGGGCAGCCAGATCACCTCGCGCTGCTCGATGCTGTCCAGCGCCCACTCGGTGGTCCCGTTGAAGCCGATCACCTTGCCGCCGGGGTAGTCGTGCACCTCGACGGTCATGTCGCTGACCACGAACACGTCCTCGTCCATCTCCCGGTCCGGGACGACGAACCGGTCACCCGCGCCCGGCACCCAGAGCGCGCCGGCCTTCTTCAACCGCTTCGCCTGCTCGAGTGTGATCACGTCTCCATCTTCCTCGCCCGATCAAATCCGCACACCTTCGCGCGCGCCCGGACAAGGAACGGGCCTCCGCCTCCCCGGCGCCTGGGCCCGCTGCACCAACGGAACGGTCAGCGGGTCAGCGCCTTGCGCAGCTCGGTCGCGCGCAGCCGCATCCGGTCGCGGGTCCCGGTGGTGAAGCGGTGCAGCGGCAGGTCCACGACCGCGGCCGCCTGGCCCTGACTCACGGCCAGCAGCGCGCGCACCCGCCGTACGGCGGTGTGCCGGTCCGGGGCCGCGGCGATCACGTCGAGCACCTCGTCGCGCCGGTCGAAGGCGGTCAGCACCGCGTCGTAGATCTCGAGCTGCGTGTACGCCGACCGGTCGGGCTCGGGCTGCACTGCGTGGTCCTCTCCTCGGGCGCCACCGCGGACGACCTGGCGCCACAGCGCGGGAACCACGGGACGGTTGCGGCGCCGGGTCGAGAGTCGGGTGCTGGTCACAGGCATGGTCATCGTCATGTCGGGCGCTCCTGGTTACTTGGCGAGTGCGTAGGGTTCGCGGGCCGGGCACTTGCGGCCCGGCGTGGTGAGGGCTTCGAAGTGCCACGGCTCGTTGTCGTAGCGGCGGCAGATCCCGTAGCGGTAGCCGTTCAGCTCCAGCCACTTCGCGCCGGCCGCGGGCGTGATGTCGACCGCGCGGCCCTTCACGTGCTCGGAGAACTCCGGCGGCAGCACCCAGCGGACGGCGGCCTTGTACGAGCCGTACTTGACGATCGCCTCGTCCAGCAGGCGCCGCTGCTTGGCCGCGCTCCGACGGCCGGAGTTGATCCGGAGGCTGACCCCGTCGGCCTTCGCGGCTGCCATCGCCTTCAGCAACCGGGACCGCAGCTTGGGTGACATGCCCTCGGTGGACTCCTCGTCGTACGGGCCGTTCTCGCTCGAACTCGTGCTCGGGCTCTTGGTCGGTTTCGGCTTCTTCTTCGGCGGCTTGGTCGGCTTCGCTGTCGGCCTGGGCGTGAACGTCGGCTTGCTGTCCGGCGTGCCCGGTACGTCGCTGTCGGAGCGCAACGGTTTCGTCTCCGGCGCTCCCGCGCCGCCGATCACCGGCGCCTTGTCCCCCGGCGAGCCGAAGCCCAGGAAGTCCGCCAGCTGCCCGTGCCAGACCAGCAACGAAGCGAGGACTGCGATCCCGGTCACGGACAGCAACCGGGCCCGGACCGACAGGCTCCGCCGCGGTGGCTCCTCGTTGTTCATGGGGTACAGCCTCTCGGTTCACGGCGCCGGTCACATCCCTCCCAGGGACCGTCCTGCGCGACCGGAAGTCGGACCCTGGTAGCAGGTCCGACGCGCGCCCTCGTCCTAAAGTTGGAGCTTTTGCCCGTTCGGGCGAAGGAACCGGTGAATGATTGCCGCGACTACGCTGAGCTAGGTGTGGAGCCTTTGGCGGGGGATGTCGCAGTTGCAGCGTGACGTGCTGCTCGCTGCGCTGATCGGCGTCGGCTGGTTCCTCGCACTCGCCGTGGTCAGCGACAGTTCGCTGCGCCCGGCCAACCCGAGCGTCTCGGTGGTGACCGGCCTGTTCCTGGTGATCACGGTCGCCTGCGGGCGTAGCCTGCCGCGGACCACGCTCGTCTTCGTCGCACTGCTCTACCCCTTCGTGTACGCCGCGGCCGGCACCGGCCTGGCCGCGCAGGCGGGCTTCCTGATCTTCGGCCAGCCGGTGATCGCCAACGCCGCACTGCAGTCCGAGATCCATCTCGTCCCGCTGCTCGTCGTCGGGTACGTCGCGGCGGCCAGCGGCGTCCGGCGGTTCACCTGTCTGTTCTTCACCATGGGCAGCCTGGCCGGGCTGATGATCGGGCTGCCGACCGTGGTCGCGCTCGTCCTGGCCAACTCCGACGTCGTGATCAGCCGCCGCTACCGCAACCTGCCGACCGATCTCTACAGCCTGTACGGCTACATCGACGTGTCGCTGTTCGTGTTCGCCGAGGCGCTGATCGGCGGCATGGTGCTGCTCGGCGCGAACTCCCTGCGCCGCCGCAAGTCGATGCTGGTGCTGGAGAACCGGAACGCCGAACTGGTCCGGCTGCGCAAGATCGAGGCCGAGCGGGTCGCCGCCGCCGAGCGGACCAGGATCGCCCGGGACCTGCACGACGTCGTCTCGCACCACATGAGCGCGGTGGTGATCCGGGCCCAGGCCGCCGACCGGGTCGCCGACCAGAACCCGGCCGCCCTGCGCGAGGCGGTCCGCTGGATCATCACCAGCGGCAAGGAAGCGCTGACCGCGATGCGGGAGACCGTCCGGGTGCTCAACACGGCGTCGCCCGGCGGAGGCGGCGAAACCGCTCCGGTGCCGGACCTGTCCGACGTGGCCCGGATGGGCGACCGGCTCAAGGCCGTCGGGGTGGACGTCACGATGAACCTGCCGACCCGCAGCCGGGAACTGACCAGCGCCACCGACCTGACCGCCGTACGGATCATTCAGGAAGCGCTGACCAACGTGATGGTGCACGCGAAGGCGTCGGCCGCTCAGGTGAGCTGGCAGAGTGGGCCGCAGGGCGAGTTGCTGACCATCGACGACAACGGCAGCGGTGGGCCACCACCGGTGAACGTGCTGGAAACCGCCCGGCGGAGCGAGAGCGGCCGCGGCAACGGACTGATCGGAATGCGCGAACGCGCGCTGGCTGTCGGCGGCACCCTCGCCGTCGCGGCCGGACCCCTTGGTGGATGGAGAGTGCAGGCATGGTTGCCGCCGCAGAGGTGACGGAGCAGATCCGGGTGCTGGTCGCCGACGACCAGGGCGTGATCCGGACCGGGCTGGCGATGATTCTCGACCACGAGCCGGACCTGACCACGGTCGCGCAGGCCGGCGACGGCGAGGAGGCGCTGCGGATGGTCGACCAGTTCGACCCCGACGTCGTGCTGATGGACATCCGGATGCCGGTGATGGACGGGCTGGTCGCGACCGAACGGATCACCCGGGCGAACCAGGCGGCGGGGAAGAGCAAGCCCGCCGTCCTGGTGCTGACGACGTTCGACGACGAGGCGTACGTGCTGAGCGCCGTACGGGCAGGTGCTTCGGGGTTCCTGCTGAAGGACACGGATCCGGATCTGCTGGTGTCCGCCGTACGGGCTGTGCATCGTGGGGACTCGCTGGTGGATCCGGCGTCGACGCGGGTGCTGCTCGAGCGGTGTGTCGAGCTGGAGCGCAAGGTCGGGAACGGCGGCGAGCCCGCGCCGGCGCCTCAGGACGCCGGTCGGTGGACCGGGGCGCTGGCGCAGCTGAGCGAGCGGGAGCGCGACGTACTGGTGTGGATGGCGCGCGGGCTGTCGAACCGGGACCTCGCGGCGAAGCTGTTCGTCAGCGAGACGACGGTGAAGACCCACGTCAGCAGCGTGCTGTCGAAGCTGGGGCTGTCGAGCCGGGTCCAAGCGGTTGTGGTCGCTTATGAGGCCGGGGTGGTCCGGCCGGGCGAAGCCGAAGTGCGCTGGGAGTCCTAGAGCAGCCAGAAGGCGCCCGCGACGACGGCGAGCACGAGCAGGACGGTCAGGATCTGGCTGAGCACCGACGCTTGGCGGCGGCGGGGTAGGAAGTCTCCGGTCATACCCTCAAGCCTGCAAGGAATTCGGCGCACAGCCATCGGCCGCCAGGACGATCCTGTTGTGACGGAAGTCGCCCCCAGGTCGCAGTGGCCTCATCCTCCAGGAGGAGATAGTTGCCCAGGGCCACTGACGGTTACCGGAGGACCTCGGCGCGTACTTTCTTCGGGACCACCATCGACCAGGCGTCCAGGACCAGTTCGCGCAGTTCGTCGGCGTCGATCGCGTCCAGGTGGACCTGGATCCAGCGGAACCGCTCGTCCGACGGCCGCGGCGCGAAGAACTTGTCCGGTTCGGCCGCGATCGCCGCGGCGCGTTCCTCCTTGGGGAACGCGATCCCCATCGTCGTCTCGTCCGGCGAGACCGCGAGGTAGACGATCTGCCCGACCCGCCACTTGATGCTGTCCCGGACCAGCACCTCGTAACTGCGCGGCAGCCCCTCGGTCGCCGCCCGGATGTCGCTCAGCTCCACCATGACGCCTCCTCCCGGCCGACCGTAGTACCGATACCTGACAGTGTGTGTCAGTGATCTCGTCGCCGCATCGGTTTACGGGCGGAATTGCTGGGTTCTCCAGCCTGGCACGTACCGTGGTCGGATGCCTGATCAGGTGACGAGCGCGGTCGAGGGGGCCGAGGTGGTGTTCCGCCTCGCCGACCCCGAGCACGCGCTGCCCGGCGTACGGCTCTGGGAGGAGCTCGGACTCGCGGCCGAGCAACTGGAGTTCAAACCCGTCGAGTACGGCTGGGAGCTGCGGCTGCCACGGCCGAGCGTGCACCGGATGGAGTACCTGTTCGACGTCGCCGACGCCGGGATGCGGACCGACCCGACCAACCCGCGCGTGGTCGGCGGTGCGTTCGGTGAGCACTCGTGGCTGCCGCTGCCCGGGTACGTCGAGCCCGCCTGGATCTCGGTCGAGCCGATCGAGTCGGGGCTGACCCCGCTGCCGGTCGAGACCTCACCGGTCGGGCCGGTCGACGTACAGATCTGGGCTCCGGAGGGGATCGCGCCGTCGTTCGAGCTGCCGCTGCTGCTGTCGCACGACGGCCCCGAGTTCGCCATGTACGCCGGGCTCACGCACTTCGCCGGCGCGATGGTGGCCGAGGGCACCCTTCCGCCGTTCCGGCTGGCGCTGGTCCGGCCGGGCTCGCGCAATCTCTGGTACGCCGCCAACCCGTCGTACGCGCAGACGCTGGTCGAGCACGTGCTGCCCGCGATCACCACGCAGTACAAGAGCAAGCAGCCCGTGCTGATGGGCGCGAGCCTCGGCGCGCTCGCCGCCCTGTACGCCGAGTGGAACCACCCCGGGACGTTCGCGGGGCTGTTCCTCCAGTCGGGGTCGTTCTTCACGCTGACGACGGATCCGCAGGAGTCCGGCTTCGAGTACTACGCCGAGGTGACCGGCTTCGTGAACCAGGTGCTCGCGGCAACCTCCGCGCCGAGCACGCCGGAGGTCGCGATGACCGCCGGGACGCCGGAGGAGAACGTGCACAACAACCGCGTGATGGCCGCGCATCTGGCCACTCTCGGACTCGAGGTCGACTTCAACGAGACGCCCGACATGCACAACTTCACCGCGTGGCGCGACACCTTCGACCCTTGTCTGATCGAGCTGCTCCAGCGCGTGTGGGCCGCCTAGGGTAGAGCGGGTGCTCAGAACACTCGCTGGCTTCGGTGCGTTCGGACTCTTCTGGGGAGCGTGGGGTGCGATCCTGCCCGCGGTCCGCGCGGAGGCCGGGGTCAGCGACGCCCAGCTCGGCGGCGCGCTGCTCATGGTCGGCCTCGGCGCCCTGGTCTCGATGCGCTTCACCGGCTACCTGATCGACCGGTACGGCGGCGTTTGGAGCCCGCCCTGCTCGTCTTCGGTGGGCTCTGCGCTCTCGCGTACGTCGTGGAGAACGCCTGGCAGAGCTGGAGCGCCGTACACCTCGACACCTCGCTGGGCGCCGCACCTGGTCTCGCGTCGAGCGCACCGGCCGTGTTCGCCGCGGCTGCCGCGACCGGACGCATCAGCGGCAACGCACTGCTCGCCCGGCTCCGCCCTGCCCAGCTACTCGTTGCCGGAGGCGCCGTTGCGGCCGTCGGCTCACTACTGGCCGCTACAGCCGGCAACGCCTGGCTGGCCCTCGTCGGCATCGGCATCGCAGGACTCGGTACGTCGGTCTGCGCGCCGACCATCATCAGCATGGCCGGCGCCTGGGCCGGACCCGAGCGGCGGGCCGGTGCGATCTCCACCGTCACCACGATCGCCTACCTGGGCTTCCTGCTCGGCCCGGCCGCGGTGGGCGCGGCCTCCAGCGTCTGGTCGTTGCCTGCCGCCCTGGCCGGGGTCGCCGTACTCGCTGTAGTCGTCGCCTTGCTCGGACCGGTCGCGGGACGCGCGGGGACCAGACAGCCGACCTGAAGTCGTGCGAGGGTTACCGGCAGGACAGTGAAGGGGGTGAGGCCGCGTGGAACGTGAGCAGGTCGAACTGGACGCACCAGGGCTGGACCGTCCGGGCACCGTGATCCGCTACGGCCACTACGGCCGGCCGGTGCTGGTCTTTCCCAGTGAGCAGGGCCGGGCCTGGGACTACGAGAACAACGGCATGGTCGGCGCCGTGGCGGACCTGATCGAGGCCGGCCGGGTGAAGCTGTACTGCGTTGACTCCTACGACCACGTGAGCTGGTCGGACCGCAGCATCCCGCTGGAGGAGCGCGCACGGCGGCACACGCTGTACGAGTCGTGGATCCTCGACCAGGTGGTGCCGGCGATCGGCCGGGACACTCCGGGCGCCGCGGACATCATCACCACCGGCTGCAGCCTGGGCGCCTTCCACGCGCTGAACTTCGCGCTGAAGCGGGCGGACCTGTTCCCGATCGCGATCTGCCAGTCCGGCAACTACGACGCGTCCGCCTGGCACGCCTGGGGCGACCGCGGCGACGCGACGTACTTCAGCAACCCGGCCGACTACCTGCCCAACTTGGACGGCGACCACCTGGAGTGGTTGCGCAGCCGGATCTTCCTGGTGCTGACCGTCGGGCAGGGCGACTGGGAGACGCATCCGACCGGCTCGCTGCCCTCGGCCCGGGCCACGTCCGCGCTGCTGGCGGCGAAGGGCATCCCTCACGAGCTGGACCTGTGGGGACACGACGTAGCTCACGACTGGCCGTGGTGGCGCAAGCAGATCGCACACCACCTGCCCCGATTCTCCTAAGGAGCCTTCACCATGGCTGACCGCTCTCAGCACTTGATCGGGTTGTTGCTCGGCGCCGAGGAGGACTGGCCGCAGGCGTTCGAAGCGCTGCTGCGCCAGGTCGGTCCGGTCAAGGCCGCCGGCACCACGCACGAGTTCGGCACCGAGCGGCTCACGATCGAGCCGTTCGACCTGAACGACCCGGTCCGGGTCGAGCTGGTGATCGACCGGCTGGCGTACTGGTACTACCACCCGCGCGAGTGGCTGAAGAAGGCCGCGCTGATGAACGGCACCTACCTGCTGAACTCGCCGTTCACGTTCCAGGCGATGGAGAAGCACTCGGCGTACTGCGCGATGCTGCGGCTCGGGCTGAAGATCCCGCGGACCGTGCTGGTGCCGTACAAGAACCCGGTCGACAACGTCCGCTGGGCCTACACGTCGGCGAAGTACAACAAGACCTTCGACCTGGACGCGATCGCCGACGACCTCGGCTACCCGATGTACATGAAGCCGTTCGACGGCGGCGGCTGGCGCGGGGTCTCGCGGATCAACAACCGCGAGGACCTGCACACGGCGTACGACGAGTCCGGCGAGATGCTGATGCACCTGCAGGCCACGGTCGAGTACGAGAAGTTCGCCCGGGCGCTGTCGATCGGCGCCGAGACGATGGTGATGGACTTCCGCCCCGACGAGCCGATGCACAACCGGTACGCCGTCTCGCACGACTTCCTCAGCCCGTCGGCCGGCCACCAGGCGGTCGCGATCAGCCGGATCGTGAACGCCTTCTTCGGCTGGGAGTTCAACTCCTGCGAGATGCTGGTCGCGGGCGACTCGGTGCACCCGATCGACTACGCCAACGCCTGCCCCGACGTCGCGATCACCTCGCTGCACTACTACTTCCCGTGGGCGATCGGCGCGCTGGTCAAGTGGTCGATCTTCTCGCTGGCCACCGGTCGCCGGACCAAGGTCGACCTGCACACCGAGCGCTATTTCGCGATCGCCGACGACGAGTCGCTCGACTACGACGCCAAGATCGAGGCGTACCTGAAGCTGGCCGACGAGCACTTCGAGACCGCCAAGTACCACGAGTGGGTCGCGCAGAACCTGCCGAACTTCGACGAGCAGCTGGTCGAGTGGGTCAAGAGCCCCGCCTTCGACCGCATCCTCACCGAGACCGTCGCGGCGACCTACCCGGCCCACGAGCAGGACAAGTTCCAGGCCCACTTCCGCGGCCTCACCGGACTGTGGGTCATCGACCAGTCGCGGTGATCAGGCGGGCGGCCGGGTGGTGGGTCCACTCGCCTTCCGGCGCCCGCGCCAGGAACTTCACGCGGAGATCCTCGACGAAGGCTTCGCCGCGGGCGATCGCGGTCGCGCGCATCGGGCCGGAGTGGGCGTAGGCCTCGAAGAACTCGGCCGCGTCGGTGTAGGTGATCGGGAACCTGAGCAGCTCGTCGCGATCGACCGCTGTGCCGAGGGCAGCAGCCGGGTCCTGGGCCGCTGCCGCAGCGTTGGCGTTGGCTTCGGGGTGCAGCAGCTCCTTGATCAGGCTGAACGGGCCGCTCTGCTCGGTGACGGACGGCCAGTAGACGACCGAGAGCCGGCCCTCGGTGCGCAGTGCGTCGTACCAGGACCTGATCGCCTGCTCCGGCTCGGGCAGTTGCTGCAGGCCGAAGACGGAGACGACCGCGCTGCAGGTGTTGAGCCAGCGGGGATCGAGTGTCGCGGCGTCGCCCTCGATCACGCTGACCAGGTCGTGGCCTCCGACGCGCTCGCGCGCCAGGCGGACCATGCCGGCCGACAGATCGATGCCGACGATCTCCCGGTTGGGGAACTGCTCGAGCAGCAGGTCCAGCTCGGGGAACGTGCCGCAGCAGGGCACCAGGATCGGACCGGGCGGCAGGTCGCCCAGCTGGGCAACGGCCGCCTCCACCCACGGCCGGAAGCGTGGGACGAAGTACTGCTCGTAGCCGGCGGCGGCCTCGTCCCAGCCGCGGGCTAGGTCGTTCACAGGAGCACCGCGCAGAAGGCTCCGGCCACGACCAGCTGCAGAGCGGTGGAGACTCCACGTCGTACTGGGTGGGCTTTGAACCAGGGCAGGTCGGACCAGACGCGCCCGGCCAGTGCGGTCGCGACCGCCATCAGGGCCAGGCCGATGAGCCACACCCAGGACGGCAGCGAGTTCCAGTCGGCGGTGGCGCGGGCGATCAGCAGGAAGAGGACTCCCGTGACCAGCACGATCAGTACGTCGGCGCGGTCGCGCAGCTTGCGGGCGTGGACCTGCCAGACGGCCAGGACCGGGTAGCCGACGGCCAGGGCGATCAGGATGACGTCTCTCACTGGGCCTCCAGGAGTTGGGTCGCGAAGTCGTCCACCGGGACGGCGACGTCGGAGAGGACGACCACCGCCTTGCGGCGTTCCAGGTCGATGCCGATGAACGAGCGGTACCCGCCGGTGCCGCCGTTGTGCCAGACCATGCTGCGGTTGTCGGGAAGCGGAGTGGTCAGCCAGAACAGTCCGACCCGATCCTCGTCGAAGTCGCGGCGCGGGGCCAGCGCTTCGACGTACTTGCCGCTCAGCAGAGTGCGGGCGAGCAGTGCCAGGTCGGACGCGGTGGAGACGACCCCACCGGCCGGGGCGTAGCCGGTCTGGATCCAGGGCGCCTGCTGGCGTCCGCCCGAGCCGTAGCCGTCAGGAGCCGCGCCGGCGTCGCTGACCGGCGTACGGGACTCCGTCATGCCCACCGGCTGGAAGATGCGGTCCTGCAGGAGCTCCGGGTAGGCCATGCCGGCCTGACGGGCCAGGGCCTGGCCCAGTAGGGCTCCGCCGAGATTCGAGTACGTCGGCTTGCCGCGGCCCTTGGTACTCGCGGACCGGGCCTGGTCGAGCAGCTGGTCGACGCTGTACGGGTAGGGGTTGCCCGCGGACAGGCTGGCCAGCAGCGACCGAGCTGCGGGCAGCGGACTCCTCGTGGTGTTCGGCAGCCCCGAGCGGTGGGTCGCCAGGTCCTCCAGCGTGGCAGTGGCGACCTCGGACCCGTCCAGCGGCAGCAGCGAGCCCACCTGCTGGTCGAGCTTCACCTCGCCGCGTCGTACGGCCTCACCGAGCAGGATCCCGGTGAGCGCCTTGCTGATCGACCCGATCTCGAAGCTGCCGTGCTCGTCCGTGCCGCGGCCCGCGAAGCGCGTCGTCGTGTCCTCGACGACCGCGACGGACAGCCGGTGGCCCGGGCCCTCGTAGTTGTCGTCGATGAAGCGCTGCAGCGTGGCCTCACCCGTCCGGGACTCGGCCAGGTGCAGCGCGCCGGGCCGGATCAGCCAGCCTCCGACGGCGAGCGCGACTGCGAGCAGTACGGCGGTGACCTTCATGGCTTACCTCTCCAGGGCGACCAGAATCGCGCGCAACGCGACCACCCGGGTCGGGGGTACGGCGAAGGCGCCGCGGCTGGGTGTGTGCAACCAGCCCTCGGCGGTCAACTGCCGCAGATGGTGGTAGATCTGCCCGCTCGTCCCGAGGCCTTCGACCTCGCTGAGCGCACTGACCGTCGTGCGTCCGTTCAGGATCTCGCGAAGCAGTGTCAGCCGGACCGGATGCCCGAGCGCGGCCAGCGTCGAGGCCCGCGAGGTCCAGTCCGTTTCCAGGATGTCAGCCGGGTCCGTGTCGCCTGCCGGCAGCGGCCTTTCCCGTGGATCGAGCCGCTCGGATTCCAGCGCGGCGACGCGCCGTTCCAGCTCCGCGAGCCGGTTATCCACAGGTCTTTCCACACTGTGGATAGTACGTAGCTACGTAGTTCCTGCAAAACATTGGCGTGTCTAGAGTGTTCGAATGCGTGACGACGAGGTGCCTGCGTGGTGGCGGCGGTTGGGGCTCGACGGACTGGTGGACGTGCACATCCACTTCCTGCCCGACCAGGTGATGAACGCGGTCTGGGCGTACTTCGACCAGGCCGAGCAGCACTACGGCGTCGCCTGGCCGGTCCAGTACCGGACGCCCGCTGCTGAGCGGGTCCAGAAGCTGCAGGACCTCGGCGTACGCCGGTTCTCCGCGCTGGTCTACCCGCACAAGCCCGACATGGCCGCCTGGCTGAACAGCTGGGCCCGGGACTTCGCCGCCCAGACCCCCGGTTGTGTGGCGAGCGGGACGTTCTATCCCGAGCCCGGCGCCGCGTCGTACGTGAAGGAGGCGCTGGAGCTGGGCACCCGGATCTTCAAGGTGCACGTCCAGGTCGGTGACTACGACCCGCGCGACGAGGAGCTGGACGCGGTCTGGGGACAGCTGGCCGAGGCCGGCGTCCCGGTGGTCGTGCACTGCGGGTCAGGACCGATCCCGGGCCGCCACACCGGGCCGGGCCCGATGGGCGACGTACTGGCCAAGCACCCGCGGCTGACGGCCGTCATCGCGCACCTGGGCATGCCGGAGTACGCCGAGCACCTGGCGCTCGCCGAGACCTACCCGAACGTGCACCTGGACACGACGATGGCGCTGACGCCGTTCACCGAGTCACTGGCGCCGTACCCGCGGGAGCTCCGGCCACGGATGGCCGCGCTGCAGGACAAGGTCGTGCTCGGCTCGGACTTCCCGAACATCCCGTACGAGTACGCCGTACAGCTGGAGGCCCTGGAGCGTCTGGACCTCGGCGACGACTGGCTGCGCGCGGTCTGCTGGGAGAACGGCCTACGGCTCCTCGACGGGTAGCTGCGAGGCGAACCAGGCGAGTGTGAGTCCGGTCAGCAGGGCGTCCCGGTCGATCTCCAGGCTGACCAGCTGGGCGTTCCAGGCGAGCAGTGCGGTGCTCAGCACCAGCGCGGAGATCTGCTGACCCTCGTTGAACGCCGTGAGGTTCTCGTTGAACCAGCGGACCTCCGCCAGCTCGGCAGCGTCCAGCCCGCGCTGCTGCGCGACCGCCTCCGACACAGCCGTGTACGCCGGAGTGGCGCTGAGCCCCTCACGGTCGTCGCCCACCTGGTACTCGTCGTAGCCCAGGCGGCACATCAGCTCGTCCCAGCCGGCCGCGGCACGGCTGCTCGGCGTACCGCCCTCGGGACCGGTCAGCGCGGTCCAGGCGATCGACGGGATGACCAGGTGATGGCTACCGGCCACCTCGAGCCGCATGGCCGCGTCCAGCACGTCCATCACGCCACTCGGCCAGGCGTGCGTCAGCAGCGCCGGCCGGGCGTCCGGATGCGCGGACCGCAGGTGCAGGAAGTGGACGAACTGGCCACCGATCTCGGTGGCGTAGTGGTGGTAAGCGCTCAGCCGGGCCTCGTGCACACGCCAGTCGTAGCCGTCGAGCCAGTAGTCGAGCAGCTCGTCGGCGTACGCGGCCGGCACGACCCGGTCCAGACCCGCGGCGATGTACCCGCCCCCGTCGCGGAACGCGCGGAGCCGGTCGTACAAGGCGTCGAGATCGCCCTGCGGCACCCGCAACCGCAGCTCGCGGACCTCGGCGGTGCGCTCAGTTCCCACCCATCGACCTCTCCCTCTCCCCGCTGCACACAGCTCTGCTCTCCAGCATGACGCTCCGGGCCGCCGGTTTGTTGTCCCCGGCCGCGACTTGCCTCTTCTGACAAAGAACGAACCGATGCCGAAAGGGTTGCACGAACGGGCTGACAGCTTGCTGACACTTCTGCCGCGCCACAAACCATTGACAACGTTGCCCACCGCGTGCGGCGGCCCGGTGTCCACTCTCCGTCCAGCCGTTGCCCGGCCTATTCCAACGTTGTAAAGTCGACGCCGACCTGCTCAGCACACCTCACGGGAGCCTCTCGATGCCCAGCACCCAGCCCCGCCCCGAGCACCCCCGGCCGCAGTTCGTCCGCCCGCACTGGCTGAACCTCAACGGCGAGTGGCAGTTCGAGGCCGACAAGTCCGACTCCGGACTGGAACGCGGCCTGGCCGAGCGCGAGCTCGAACGCCGGATCATCGTTCCGTTCGCGCCCGAGTCCGAGCTGTCCGGGATCGAGGACGTCGACTACCAGGAGGCGGTCTGGTACCGGACGACCGTCACCATCCCCGCCGACTGGGCCGGCAACGACGCCGTCCTGCACTTCCAGGCCGTCGACCACGACGCCACCGTCTGGGTGAACGGGGTCGAGGTCGTCCGGCACCGCGGCGGCTTCACGCCGTTCAGCGCCGACCTGGCCGGCGTCGCCGGACCGGGCGAGGAGGCGCTGATCGTCGTCCGCGCCCGCGACAGCAAGAACGGGTCGCAGGCCCGCGGCAAGCAGAGCACGCTCTACTTCAACCGCGACTGCCACTACACCCGGACCACCGGCATCTGGCAGACCGTCTGGCTCGAGGCCGTCCCGTCGGTCCACCTCGGTCGGCCGAGGATCACACCGGACGTGGCCGGCTCGGCGTTCCACCTGGCCGTCCCGGTCTCGGCGAACAAGCCGGGCTGGAAGGTCCGCGCCGTCCTGTCCGACAGCGACGGCGAGGTCGTCGCCGCCGAGGTCCGCGCCGACCTGGACCTGGCGCCGCGCCTGGTGCTCGCCGTACCGGATGATCGCGTCCGGCTGTGGGACACGACCGACCCGCACCTGTACGACGTACGGCTGGAGCTGCTGGACGCCGACGGCGCTGTGGTCGACCAGGCCGCCAGCTACGCCGGCCTGCGGTCGGTGTCGATCAACGGCCAGGCCGTACTGATCAACGGCCAGCACGTCTTCCAGCGGCTCGTGCTGGACCAGGGTTACTGGCCGGAGAGCCTGATGACGGCGCCGTCCGAGGAGGCGCTGGTCGCGGACATCGAGCTGAGCCTGGCGGCCGGCTTCAACGGCGCCCGGCTGCACCAGAAGGTGTTCGAGGAGCGGTTCCTCTACCACGCGGACCGCATGGGCTACCTGGTCTGGGGCGAGTTCGGCGACTGGGGTGCGGGTGTCGGCGACACCGGCGACAACAACCAGCTGCCGACCGCGACGTTCGTGACGCAGTGGCTCGAGGCGGTCGAGCGGGACTACAGCCACCCGTCGATCATCGGCTGGTGCCCGCTGAACGAGACCCACCAGCTGCTGCACGACCGGATCACCCAGCTGGACGACGTGACCCGGGCGATGTTCCTGGCCACCAAGGCGGCCGACACGAGCCGGCCGGTGCTGGACGCGTCCGGCTACTCCCACCGGGTGCCGGAGACCGACATCTGGGACTCGCACAACTACGAGCAGGACCCGGTCGAGTTCGGCAAGCAGATGGCCGGACTGGCCGACGGAGCGCCGTACGGGAACACCGGTGGCCGCGAGGACCGGCCGATCTCGCAGCCGTACAACGGGCAGCCGTACTTCTGCAGCGAGTTCGGCGGGATCTGGTGGAACCCGGAGGCGGTCCAGCTCGCGGGGACCGACCGGGCCGAGTCGTGGGGCTACGGCCAGCGGGTGAAGGACGAGGCGGAGTTCTACGACCGCTTCACCGGGCTGGTCGACGTACTGCTCGACGACCCGCGGATGTTCGGCTACTGCTACACGCAGCTGACCGACGTCTTCCAGGAGGAGAACGGCATCTACCGCTTCGACCGCTCCAGCAAGCTGGACGTCGAGCGGATCCGCAAGGTGCAGGTCCGCGCGGCTGCCTTCGAGGATCAGAGCTCCAAGGCCGTTTGATCGGGTAGGACCTTGACCCCCGCTGCACGCACTCCCCTGTGCTGCGACGAGCGGGGGTCAAGGACCGGATTGGTGTTGTTGAGGTGCGTGTAGGCCCAGTTGGTGCCGGGCTGCAGCGCGCTCAACTTCTTCAGGTGGTCGAGGCTGGTGGCGATCGGGACGTGGCCCATCACGACCTGGGCTCCCGGTGCGGCGCTCGTGCGGCCGGCCAGCTCCTCGGTGTCATAGAAGGTGCCATCGAGCAGGACGGTCGTCGCGCCGTCGACGAACTCGTCGAACTCCGTCGGGAGCGTCGCCAGGCAGGGCGCGTAGACCAGTACGCCGCCAGTGCGCGGGTCTTCGAAACGGTAGGCCACCACCCACGGTCCGGGCCGGACTTGGTCGGCGTACTTGGGCTTCTTGTCGCTCACCGGCAGGACGCGGACGCGCAAGCCGCCGATTCGTTGGTCATTACCAATAGTTGACCAGGACCAACGACCGTAGCGATTGACGATGTCCTGCACGGGGAAGTCGTCGCGCAGCGCGGCCAGGACGGCCGGTGGCGCGTGCACTTCGAGGCCCTCGCCTTCGCGCAGCATCAGCAGGCCGAGCGTGTGGTCGAGCTCGGCGTCGGTCAGCAGAACGCCGTGAATCGGGGTGTCCCTGGGTCCCGGCCCGGCGCGCAGTTCAGGCGCGGCCAGGATCTGCGCCCGGATGTCCGGCGACGCATTGACGAGGTACCAGGTGCTGCCGTCGGCGCTGATCGCGAGCCCGTCCTGGGTGCGCGGCGGCAGCGACGGATCGGCGCAGGTCGGGCAGGCACAGTTCCACTGCGGGAAGCCGCCGCCGGCCGCCGTACCGAGCACGAGGATCTTCATCTGGCGCGCTTTCGCATGACGAACTCCTGCTCGGGCTTCGGCGCTCGCAGGATCAGGTCGACGATCCCGCGATCGGGCGACTTGTGGCAGACCGGATCGGTCGAGGTCGCGTCACCGGTCAGCAGGAACGCCTGGCACCGGCAGCCGCCGAAGTCGATCTCACGCCGATCGCAACTGCGGCAGGTCGGGCTCATCCACTCGTCACCGCGGTAGGCGTTGAACGACTCCGAGCCGTACCAGATGTCGTGCAGCGAGGTCTCAATCGCGTTGTCGAGCCGCAGCGTCTCGATCGCCGACGCCGCCGGGCACGGCAGGACGGTCCCGTCCGGCGCGATCGTCAGTTGCCGCGCGCCCCACCCGTACATGCACGGCTTCGGGTACTCCTCGTAGTAGTCCGCGACGACGTAGATCACCTGCATCCGGCCCTTCAGCCGGTCGATCGCAGCCCGTACGACGGGCTCCGCCGCTTCGAGTTGCTCCCGCGTCGGCATCAGCTGGTCGCGGTTGCGCAGCGCCCAGCCGTAGTACTGCGTGTTCGCCAACTCGAGCCGGTCGGCGCCCATCTGCTCGGCGAGCTCGATGATGCCTTCCAGCTGGTCGTGGTTCGCGCGGTGCAGGACGACGTTGACGCTGAGCGGTAGGCCGGTGCGCTTGATCAGCTCGGCGGCGACGATCTTGTGGTGGTGCGCGCGGGTGCCGGCGATCTGGTCGGCGCGGCCTGCCTCTGCCGCCTGAACGGACAGCTGGATGTGGTTGAGTCCGCGGTCGACCAGGTCGTCCAGTCTGGTCTGGCTGAGGCCGAGACCGCTGGTGACGAGGTTGACGTACGCACCGAGTCCGGCGGTGTGCTCGATCAGTTCGGGCAGGTCGGGGCGGCCCAGCGGTTCGCCGCCGGAGAAGTGCACCTGGAGTACGCCGAGGTCGCGGGCCTGGGTGAGGATGTCCTTCCACTGCTCGGTTCCCAACTCGTCCTCGCGGGCGAGGAGTTCGAGCGGGTTGGAGCAGTACGGGCAGTGCAGCGGGCAGCGGTGGGTGAGCTCGGCAGTCAGCCCGAGCGGGGCTTCGGTCATACCCACTCCACCACCTGACGGTCGGCGAGGCGATCGAGTACGGCGTGGATGTCGGCGGCCTCGACGCCGGCGTACTGCTTGCCCAGGGCAACTGCGATCTCCGGGACAGTGGCCTCGCCGTCGCAATGCCGCAGGATCGCCAGCGCCGTCGGATTCGGCACCAGCACACCCTCGGGGTAGAGCAGTACGTCGATCCCTCGCGTCCGGTCGTGCGTGACGCGCACCCCACGCCTCAGTCGTGGACGGGTGCTCATTGCTTGGCCGCCGCGCGCTCGATGGCGTCGAGCAACGACCACAGCACGTCGCACTTGAAGGACAGCGCGGCGATCGCGGCGTCCTGCTGCTCGCGCGTGACGCAGTGCTCGACGACCAGCTCGAGCGTCTCGTGTCCCTCACCGGAGACCGCGTCGATCCGGTTGGTGAAGTAGGCCAGGTCCTCGGGCCGGATCCAGTCGTACGCCGCCAGCATGTCGACGACGCGTTGCTTCATCAGGTGCCCGGAGAACATCTCGGTCAGCCCGGAGGCGACCGCCTCGATCCACGGCCGGGTCCGCGCGAACGTCACGTAGGCGTCGACGGCGAACCGCGTCGCCGGCGCGAGGTGCCGCTGGTCGAGCACCTCCTCACGCGTCAGCCCGACCGCCTCACACAGCCGGAGCCAGCGCTCGAGTCCACCCTCGTCCGCGGTCCGGCCGTCGTGGTAGACGATCCGGTCGATCCACTGCCGGCGTACGGCGGGCAGCGGGCAGTTGCTGAGGATCGCCGCGTCCTTCTGCGGGATCATGCTCTAGTAGTACCAGCGGTTCGCGGCCCAGATCCGCAGCTCGCGCTCGTCCAGCTCGCCGTCGTGCAGCCGCCGGTGGAACGGGTGCGAACCCCAGTACCGGTGCTCGAGACCGCGTAATGCGGAGCGGAATTCCTCGGCGTCCAACAATGCGGCAGCCATCGGCACCTCCGGGGTTTTGGAACGTCACAAACGGAACCATTGGACAATTCGCCCCAGGGCGCGGAACAGCTTGCTGATCGAGAAGGCACCGGGGGCGGCGGCGCGCGACCGAGCAGCCGGCAGGACCCCGGGGAAAGGGGTCCCACCGACCGTGTCCCTAGTCGACCCGTGCCGCGTAGGACGTGACTTCGGTCGGGGTCTCGAACTCCACGAAATCAGGCCTGATCCAGGCCTCGCGCTCGGTGCTGTCCACCATGGTCCACTCCTGACGTACCTGACGGGGGGCGCCGTCAGCCGCTGCCGGCCCGGCGGACCGGGAGTCAGACCATAAAACGGGGAAAGGGTTTTTTTCTAGTCTTGTCCGAATGCGGGAATGCGCATACCACTAAAGCGTGCCGGTCGCGAGTTGTAGCCCGAGGCTTCCCAAACTCACGCAGACCCACAGAATGGCACCGAGCAGCAACGGCCGGATTCCGGCCTTCCGCAGCTCGCCGACCCGCAGCGACAGCCCGATCGCGACGAGCGCACTGGTGATGAGGAAGGTCCCGACCAGCGCGAGGTCAGCCTGCCGCTCGTCCGGCACGAGCCCAACGGTCCGCAGCCCGGCGGCCACGAGGAACCCGACGAGGAAAAGAGGAAGCATCCGACGCCAGGGAAGCTTGCGGCGTACGGCGACCTCGGACGCCTCCGCCCGCGTGGCGGAGGTCGTGGCACCTGCGCCCGCCCCCGCGGCGCCCGCGGCGGCGAAGCCGCTCGCGGTTTCGGGAGCGACGACTCCCTCTCCCCCCTCCACCCTGCGCGCATCCCGACGGGACTTGAGGATCACCAGGCCGATCACGATCGGCACCAGCATCAGGGACCTGGTCAGCTTCACCACCAGCGCGTGGTCTCCGGCCTCCTGGCTGAACGCATAGCCGGCCGCGACCACCGAGGACGTGTCGTTGACCGCCGTACCGGCCCACAGGCCGAAGGCCTCCGGGCCGAGGCCCATCAGGTGACCCAGCGGCGGGAACGCCAGCACGGCGACCACGTTGAACGTGAAGATCGTCGCCAGCGCGTACGCGACCGACGACTTCTTCGCCTCGATCGCCGCCGTCGTCGCCGCGATCGCGGACGCACCGCAGATCGCCGTACCGACTCCGATCAGGATCTGCGTGTCCCCACGGACCCCGAGCAACCGCCCGAACACCCAGGCCCCGCCCAGCGCGATCGCCAGCGTCCCGAGCATCACCGGCAGCGATCCGACACCGACCTTCGCGACCTGCTGCAACGACAACCCGGTGCCCAGCACCACGATCGACACCTGCAGCAGGAACTTCGACGCGAACTCGTACCCAGGCCGCGCCCACTCACCCCGCAGTACCGGCACGACCGACCCGACCACAACCCCCAGCACCAGCCCGAACACCGGCCCGCCGACCACCGGCACCAGCCGCCCGAGCGGCACCGCCGCCGTCGCGAGCACGAGCACCACCAGCAACCCCGGCAGCCGCTCGACGAAATGAGGTTTCGCCGCCGTCTCAGGCGACGCCTGTGACCTAACCTCGACCTGCACGCCGGGACCCCTCGCTCTTAAATGTACGCACATTTAAGCTAAGAGATGACCGGACATTTGGCAAGCCGCCGTGACCCACGGCTCAGACGGGAAGGCCTCGATGACCGAGCGCAAGCTCAACCGCGGCGGCGGGCGGCCGCTGTGGAAGCAGCTCCAGGAGGAGCTGGTCCGCCGGCTCCGCGCCGGCGAGTTCGACGACGTCTTCCCCGGTGAGCTCGCCCTGGTCGAGGAGTACCAGGTCAGCCGCCACACCGTCCGCCAGGCGCTCAGCCAGCTCCGCTCCGACGGCCTGATCGTCGC
Source organism: Kribbella sp. cmx-5-2 (assembly GCA_049998015.1). Lineage (GTDB taxonomy): Bacteria > Actinomycetota > Actinomycetes > Propionibacteriales > Kribbellaceae > Kribbella. The sequence goes on along the minus strand of JAEBEC010000002.1, from coordinate 587,899 downwards.
CGAGCGCGGCCGCCAGCCGCGGGTCGCGACCGCGCCGGAGATCCGCCAGCCGATGGGCGCGCTGTACAGCCTGTTCTCGTCGGTCGAGGCGTCCGGCCTGACCCAGCACAGCGTTGTACGGGCTCTCGACATCCGTGCCGACGGCGTGATCGCCAGCCGCCTCGGCCTGGAGGCGTCGATCCCGCTCGTCTACCTCGAACGCGTCCGCTTCGCCGGCGACGAACCCCTCGCGCTCGACCGCGTCTGGCTCCCGGCGGCGGTTGCGGAGAGCCTGCTCGAGGCCGACTTCAGTCACACCAGCCTGTACGCCGAACTAGCGGCCCGCACCGGCCTGCGGCTCGACCACGGCCGCGAGGACATCCGGGCGGTCAACCCGACCTCAGCCGAGCGCGCCCTGCTGCACTGCCCCGCCGGCGCCGCGGTCTTCTCCATCAACCGCCTGGCCCACGCGCAGGGCCGCCCGCTCGAGTGGCGGCACACCGTCGTACGCGGTGACCGCTTCGCCCTGGCCGCGGAGTTCTCCGCTCACCAGGGCTACCGCCTGACCCCGGCGACCGGCAGCAGCCTGGCTTGAGGTGGTTCACGCCGGGCGCGTTGGCCGCTGGAGTGCGCCCGGCGTGAAGCTTTCAGAGGGTGATCGACTCCAGGTGGTCGACCTTCTTGAACTCGGCACCTGCCGCGAGCACCGAGGCCTGCAGCTTCGCCAGGCCACCCCAGTCCTTGGCCGGCTTGTCGAGTGGCAGGTCGAAGTCGTCCCAGTGGGTCGCGATCACCAGCGGCACGGGCTTGATGGTCTGCAGCAGCCGGTCCGTCACGCCGGGCTCTCCACCGGGCGCGGCCAGGACCACGTCGACCTCCAGGTCCTTCAGCCCGACAGGGTCGAAGCCCGCGGTGCTAAGACTCAGGATGCGCAGGCCACCGATCGTCAGGACGTAGGCGAGCGTGCCGCCCTCGACCAGGTCGGCGATGGTCCGCGGCCTGGGCGGTACGACGGCCGGACGCGTTCCAGGGAAGGCGAACTGATGCCGCGCGCCTCCACACGAGTGCAGCGACCGGAACACCTCGACGGTGAACCCGATGAACGGCAGGTACTCACCGCCGACCACCTGCGTCAGCTGATCACCCGGCGCGCGCAGGGCCCGCAGCAGGTTGAGGTGCGTCTCATTGCCGAGCACGGTCGCCTTGGTCTTGCGGGCGATGTACGGGACGTCAGGGAGGTGGTCGTAGTGCCCGTGGTGCACCAGGATCGCGTCGGCCTTGGTGACGTACTTGTCGATCACGCTGGGCTTGCTGACGATCCGGGTCGAGTCGTCGGCGCCCTCTGGCGCGTAGGTCCCGGTGACGAACCTGGTCAGCCACGGGTCGGTCAGCACGACCGAGTCCCCGCACCGGATCTGCCACGCGTGGTTACCCCACCAAGTGAGCTCTACCGGCTGCCTCTCGGCTACGGCTCGGGGCTGGTCCGCTGTCGCAGCCCGCACTCCGGCCACTGTCCCGGCAGCGCCCACCGCCGCGACCGCGGCACCTCTGAGCACACCTCTCCGGCTCACCGTCATCCCCAGTTCTCCTCACGTCGACTTGTGGCCCAGTCAAGGCTTCGGATGGAGGGGATGTCGAATATGCTCTTACATATGTTCCGATTGCCTGCACATATCACCCCAGGTCAGCCGGGTCATGCTCACTGAACGCCACCTACAAATCTTCGTCGCGCTCGCCGACGAGCAGCACTTCGGCGACGCCGCCCGGGTCGTCGGCATCACCCAGCCGCCGCTCTCCCAGGGCCTGCGCCGCCTGGAGTCCCTGGTCGGTGCCAAGCTCTTCGAACGCGGCCCCGGCCGAGTCAAGCTCACCGCTGCCGGTGCAGCCCTCCTCCCGTACGCCCGGCGCGCACTGGGCTCGCTCGACGAGTTCCACCACGCTGCTGGCGCTCAGGACCCCGAGGGGCCGGAGGTCCGCCTCGGGCTGACTCCGGAGGTCCCGCCGGCGCTTGGCGCTGCTGTAGCCGCTGCCCTGCCCAGCGGCCGGGTCACCGTCGTCACTGCTCCGACCAGCCAGCTCCTGCCGCAGCTGACGTCCACCCGCCTGCACCTGGCCGTCGTACTGCATCCGGCCGTGCTGGACGGGCTGGAGGCCGGGCCGGTCACCCTCCTGCCGACCGAGGCCCTGGTGCCGACCGCACTGCATCCGGACGACGGCGTACCGCTCAAGCTGCGCGACCTGGACGCGCTGCCGATCGCCGTACGGCCGCGTGCTGAGGCACCGGCCGCCAGGGACCTGGTGCTGGACACGCTGGATCTCCACCGCCCAGCAGGCGGCACAGTTGTGGTCACTGACGAGCGGGCTGCTCTGGCGATGGCCGCAGCTGGACAGGCGATCGTGGTGACACCGGACCGCTCACTGCACGCCGCAGGACTCGGCCGCCACCCGATCGTCGATGATCCACTCCCCGTACGGCTCCGCCTGGTCTGGCCAAGCGCCCGTACGCCGTCTGCGCTGCTGCCCGACGCCCTGGCTCGCATCGCCGCAGCCCTGGCGGTGACGCCATGACCAGCCAGCTCCGCGCGATCTTCGAGGACGCCGGCGCCCGCGGCTGGTTCCACGCGGTCTCGCTGGACCGCCCCGACGAGGCGATCTCCCTGGACGCCGACCACGTCGTACCGATGGCTTCGGTCTACAAGCTCCCCCTGGTGATCGCCTTCGCCGACCTGGTCGACCGCGGCACGCTGGACCCCCAGCGGCCGGTCACCCTCCAGCCGAACGACCGCACCCCCGGCCCGACCGGGCTCTCGATCTTCAGCGACCCGGTCACCCTGTCCCTACGCGACCTCGCCGCCTCAACCATGACCCTGTCCGACAACGCCGCCGCCGACGCACTGCTTGAGGTCGTCGGCCTGGACCAGGTCGCCGGCCTCCTCCAACGCGCCGGCCTGACCAGCACCCGGGTCCGCCGGGGCACCGCCGACAACCTGCGCGAGCTGGTACGCCGTACGCGAGCCAGCGACGCCGACGCCGCCCTCGCCGTACTGGCCGACAACGACATCGCTCTGGCCGGCGTCTACGAGGCAGCCAACGCGTCGGCGACCAGCGCCCGCGACATGACGACGCTGCTCACCAAGCTGTGGTCCGGCGAACTCCTGTCCACGGCGCAGACCGCCTTCGTGCAACGCCTGATGGCGCAGCAGGTCTTCACCCAACGCATCGCGTCCGCGTTCCCGCACGACGCCGTCCGCGTCTACGGCAAGACCGGGACGTTCGGCGCACTCCGCCACGAGGTCGGCATCGTCGAACTCCCCGGCAGCCCGACCGTCGCCGTCGCTGCCCTCACCCGAGCCGCCCGCGCCGACAAACGCCTGCCCCGCGTCGACGCGGCCATCGGCCAAGCCACCCGGTACGCCGTCGACCGGCTGCGCTAGTCGGCGACCACGGCGTACGCCTCGACCTCGAGCACGAGCTCCGGCCGGAACAGACCGACCACCTGCACCGCCGTACTGGCCGGCGGGTTCGCCGTGTCGACGTACGCGTCCCGAGCCACCCGTACGGCGGGCAGCACGCCGATGTCGGTGACGTAGAAGTTCAGCTTCACCACGTCGGCGAAGCTCGCGCCGGCCGCCTCCAGACACGCGGCCAGGTTCGCGAACACCTGTCGCGCCTGCACCTCCGGATCGCCGACGCCGACGATCTCCCCGGCGGCGTCCAGCGCGACCTGTCCCGCGATCGCCACCCAGCGACCGGGCCCGGTGACGACATGGCTGCACCCGTTGCCGGCGGCAACACCTTCGGGCTTCGGGTAGGAAAGCTGACTCAAGAGATCCTCCAGATTGTGAACCGGCCTCCATCCTGACCCGACCCCTCGGTATCGCACCAGCGCATACTCCGCACACGAGCCATGCGTTCCCGGTATACCTTGACGACCATGGAACTGACCCCGCTCCGCGCGTTCCGCGAGGTCTGCCGCCTCGGCTCGATCAGCGCGGCCGCGGACCAGCTCGGCTACACCCAGTCGGCGGTCTCCCGGCAGCTCGCCACCCTGGAGTCGCAACTCGGCCGCATCCTGCTCACCCGCCACGCCCGCGGCGTCCGGCCGACCTCCGCCGGCGAGGTCCTGCTCACGCACGCGGTCGGCATCCTCGCGCAGGTCGACCGCGCGATCGACGACGTCGCCGCGGCGGAGAGTCGACCCGGTCCGTTGCGGGTCGGCGCCTTTCCCACCGCCGGCGCGCAATTGTTGCCCAAGGCCCTCAAGCGCTTCCACCGGGACCGGGCGGAGGCCCGGATCACCTTCACCGAAGGGACCACACCCACCCTCGTCCCCGCGCTGCTCGACAGCACGATCGACCTCGCGGTGATCACCGACTACCCGCCGGGCCTGCCCGCGGCCGACGGGATCGAACTGCTCCACCTGCTCGACGACCGGCTGCACGTCGCGATGCCGGTCGGCCACCGGCTGGCCGACCGGCAGGAGATCGACCTCGCCGAGCTCGCCGACGACAGCTGGGTCGAGGACTATCCCGGCGCGGCCGCCGTCCTGACCAACGTCTGCGCGCACGCCGGGTTCGCGCCGAGGCTGGACATCGTCTGTGGGACCTGGCTCGGCAAGCAGGCGTTCGTCGCCGCCGGGTACGGCGTGATGCTCGCGCCCGGTCTCGTCGTACCGGCTCTGCGGACGGATCTCGTCGTACGGCCGCTGATCGAACCACCGACCCGCACGGTGTACGTCGCGACGAGGGCGGCCGACGAGCCGTGCGGTGCCGTCGACGCCTTTGTGGCCGCGCTCCGCGAGAGCATTTGACCTCAAGTCGACTTGAACCGCTGGGATGGGCGCCATGACCAACGAGTGGGGCATCGAGCGGCTCGACCTGGCCGCCTACCTTGACCGGATCGGACAGCCCGCGGGCAATGTCTCGGTGGACACGCTGCAACGGCTGCACGCGGCGCACGTCCGGAGCATCCCGTTCGAGAACGTCGACGTCGTGCTCGGCACCCATCCCGGGCTGGAGCTCGACGTCGTCCAGGCCAAGCTCGTCGGCCGGCAACGCGGCGGTTACTGCTACGAGCACGCGCTGCTGTTCGCCGCCGTACTGGAGACGCTCGGTTTCGAGGTCGAGCGCCGCGTCGCGCGCGTCCAGCCGCACAAGTCCGGGCCGAAGACGCACATGAACCTGCTCGTCCGCGTGAACGGCGAGGAGTGGCTGGCCGACGTCGGCTTCGGCGCCGGCATCCTGCACCCGATGCCGCTCAAGGACGGCGCGGTCGTCGACCAGGGCGGCTGGGACCACCGGCTCACCGAGGACGCCGGCACGTGGACGCTGGCGAAGAGGACCGCCGACGGCTGGGAGCCGCAGCACGCCTCCAACGACGAGCCGCAACGCCTGATCGACTACAACGTCTACCACCACTACGTGGCGACCAATCCACATTCGCCGTTCTCGACCAAGCTCGTCGTGATGCGCCTCGCCGACGGCGTCAGCCGCCGCGTGGTCGACCGCGAGCTCACCACCGAGTACGCCGACGGCCGGACCGAGCACCGCACGCTCAACGCCGACGATCTCGGTCCGGCGCTGTCCGCGCTCGACGTCGTACTCAACGACGAGGAGCTGGACCGGCTGCTGCTGAAGCGCTAGGCGTCTCGGTCCGGAAGCTCTCGCCCAGCTGCTCGCCGAGGCCGAAGTAGTGGCGGAAGTTGTAGATCAACGGCGACCAGGCCCGCGGATCGACGTACGACGTGCCTGGTACGACGATCCCGGCGGCCGCGTGGACGCGGAGCACCTTCGCTTGGACCAACAGGAAGTTGCCTCCGGCATCCAACTCGACGCTGACCGCCGTGGCCTCGAACTGCAGCGGGCACTCACCGACCCGCGGCGGTGCGACCAGCTCCGACTTCTGCTCGGTCAGGCCGGCGGCCTCGAACTTGCGCGGCTCGTAGCGGAACCGTTCGCGCTTGTGCTCCGGCACGGGACTGCTGCCAGTCAGACTAGCCAGCCTTTCAACGGCCTCCCACTGCGCCGGCGACGGGTAGTTGACGACGAGTTCGGGCCGGCTGCGCAGGTTGGTGCCGGTCCGGCCTTCCTCGCCGAGACCGAGGACGACCACGTCGCCGAGCGCCCAGGCCGACGACATCGGGGCCAGGTTGAAGGTCCCGTCGCCGTTGTCCGTGGTGATCAGGGCCACCGGCGTACCGGCGTACAGGATGGAGGGCTCGATGGTGAGATGCGTCATGCCGCCGAACCTAGGTCCGGATCGCTTCGGCCCCGGCCGAACCGACCGCGAGGCACGATGGGTGAATGACGACGACCGAGGGGCAGGAACTGGCCGCGTGGGCGCGGATGCTCGCCGACGGTACGCGGGCGACCGTCTGCCTCGCGCTGCTCGACGGCCGCGCGTGGACCGCGACGGAACTGGCCGAGCTGGCCGGCGTCTCGCGCCCGACGATCAGCGAGCACCTGAACCTGCTGGTCGAAGGGGGACTGCTCAGCGAAGTACGGCAAGGACGGCACCGGTACGTCGAGTTGGCCGGACCTGAGACGGCGCAACTGCTGGAAGGCCTGTCGGCGCTGGCTCCTCGTCGTACGGAGATCGCGACGAGCCTGACGGGCGCCAGCCGCCGCGACGCCTTCGCGCGGGCCCGGACCTGCTACGACCACCTGGCCGGCCGGCTCGGCATCGCCGTCATCGACGCGATGACGGAACGCGGACTGCTCGACTGGTCCGAAGGACTCGCGCTGACGCCCGACGGCACGCGCTGGCTGGAGGATCTCGGCATTGCGGTCAAGACCGGTCGCGGCCGCCCGCTCGTCCGATCCTGCCTCGACGTGACCGAACGCCGTCCCCATCTCGCCGGCGCGGTCGGCTCGGCACTGTGCAGTCACGCGCTCGACCAAGGCTGGGTGCACCGCATTCCGGGCGGACGCGCACTCAAAGTCACCGGATCGCTGACCGAACTGGGACTTTCCGTTGGCGTGGTGCGAGAACTTGCTTCCAGGGTGTGAGATTCCCGGCAGGGAAAACGCGTTCGACAGGCGGCTGTCGGCGGAAGCGCCTAGCCTTCGGCCATGACTGGTTTCGAGCCCGACACCGAACTGGTGTCCAGCCTGCCTCTGCCCAGCCATGTCGTCGTCCAGGTTGACGGTGCGTGGCGCCGCGGCTGGCTGATCGGCCGCGAGCACGAGGACACCGGATGGACCGGAATGGTGCAGTACGAGGGCGACGACGGCGTCGAGCGAACCGAACGGCTACCGGCCGACCGGATCGCTCTGCCGGCGTCGGACCGACCGACTGAGCAAGCGTCGTAGGAGGAACGACCGCACAAAGGCCCCGAGGATCTCCTCGGGGGCCTTTGTGCGTAACGGGTACTTCGGGCGCCTCGTGCGAAAGCGGATCCCGCCCCAGGCCCTTCGGGCGGTTGACCTGGAGCGGGATCCAGCGTTACACCCTCTGTATCGGTGGCGACACGGCCGGTGTTACACGCGTCAGGAAACTTTCTGTTTCAGGACAGCTTGCGGGTCTCGATCAGCCGCTGCGCGACGTCGCGCAGCTTCACGTTGTTGTCCTGCGAGTACCTGCGCAGTACGGCGAACGCCTGCTCGTCGCTCAGGTCGAAGCGCTCCATCAGGATCCCCTGCGCCTGGCCGATCAGCTTGCGCGCGTCGATCGCCTGCCACAGCGTCGACTCGCTGCGCGCGTTCGCGACCGCGACCGCCGCGTGGTCGGCGAAGACCTGCGCGACCACGTCGTCGTTCGGGCCGAACCGCTTCGTCTCCGGGTCGTAGAGGTTCAGTACGCCGACGGTGGTGGTCGGCGTACGGAGTCTGACGCTGAGCACGCTGCGCAGGCCGACGCTGGCGATGCCCTCGGACCAGCGTGGCCAGCGGAGATCCCCCGGGACGTCCCCGCTGACCACGCTCTTCTCGTCCTGGACCACGCTGAAGCTCGGGCCCTCGCCGGTCTCGATCTGGACCCGGTCGGCCTCTTCGACCAGCGCGTCGGTGGCGGTCGCCGACTCCAGCCGGCCGCCGCGGTGCACCAGCAGCAGGCTGGCGTGAACGGTGCCGATCCTGGGCAGCACGAACTCGAGGAACCGTTCGGCGGTTTGTTCCACATCGGGCTGCTCGTGCAGGACCTGGGCCATCCGGGCCAGCTCCTGGGCGAACTCGTCGTTCACCGGGCCACTGCGCCCGACGGTTGGGAGGTTGGTCTCACCGGTGCGTCCTCAACGGTCGAAATCACTGCGGGCGGCATGCTGCGCCACCGGCTGACTTCCCAACCGCGATGAACCTTAACACCGACCGGCAGGGCGTTCGCGCGTCCCGGTCCTCGGACGTTCGTGGGTCCGGGCTCAGCCGTTAGTGCGTTCTGCCTCGGAGGTTCGTGCGTTCCGCCTCGGACGTGAGGCGACCCCGGTGCGTCGGGTCTGAACACCGGGGCCTGGAACGACTTGCCTCTCGAGCGACCGGCCCTTCCTGGCTCTCAGGTGCCCCTTCCGCCACCTGTCATGCGCGTTCGCGGCGACGCTGTCAGAAGTGCACGGCCAAAAGGATCCGGCCGGTGTCGGAGCTGCGGATGTCGAGCGCGCGGATCTCGGAGCGGTGCAGCTTCGTCGTCGCGCCCGGGCGCACCGTCGTACCGGGTGATGCCGTCCAGCTCGCGATCATCGTCGTCTTGCCGGACTGGTCGGTGACGAACAGGTCGTAGCCGCGGGCCCGTTCGCTCGGGGTCGCCAGTTCGTCGTACCGGCAACTGATCTCGATCGTCGTCCCCCACCGCTCCTCCACCAGGCGGGCATCGGCGGTCAACTTGCTGGCGACGGTCTGCGCCAGGACGACGTAGTCGCCCTCGGGTTCCTCGCGGGCCAGCGGGACCGCCACCACCGCGCCGATCGCGGCAGCGGTGGCGGCGGTCGCGGCAACCAGTCCCGCGACCCGGAACCGCCGCTTGCGACGGTCCCGGGTAACGGCCCGGACCAGGCCGGGCAACAGGTTCGGCGGAGTGGGGTCGAGGGTGGCGAGCGCCCGGTCCCCCGGCAGCATCGCCAGGGTCCCGGGGACGCCCGCCAGCGACGCCACCTCTGCCGAACAGTCCGCGCACGTCCGCAGGTGCTCCTCGTACGCGCGCCGGTCCTGCGTGGACAACGCGCCCAGCAGGTAGGCCGCGTCCCAGTCCCGGTACGGATCGCTCATTCCTGCGTCACCCCCCTCTCCTGCAGCGCGAGCTTCAGCGCCCGCATTCCGTAGTGCAACCGCGACTTCACCGTGCCCGGCGGGATGTCGAGCTCCTTGGCGATGTCGGTGACGGTCCGCCGGCCGTAGTACGCCCGGACGATGACCTGCCGATGGTCCTCGGACAGCTGCGCCAGGGAATCGGCCACCAGCCACGCGTCCAGTACGGCGTTCGCGTGGTCGGCGCTCGGCCGTTCCGGGAGGTCGTCGCTGGCGACCTCCCGGTTGACCCGGGCACTGCGCCGGTCGTCGATGACGAGGTTGCGCGCCACCGTGAACAGCCAGGCCCGGGCCCCCGCCTCGTCCTCGGTCAGGATCTGCGGCCGCCGCCACGCCCGCAGCAACGTCTCCTGCACGACGTCCTCGGCGAACCGGTCGTCCCCGGTCAGCCGGACCACGAACCGCCACAGCGCAGGCGCGTGCACGTCGTGCAGCTCACGCAGAAGCGCCGCCCGGTCGTCGGCCATCGGCACTCCAGCTCTGTCGTCGTGGATCGTCATGGTCCGGCACCCCGCTACTCGCCGGCCGCCACAGGCTCCCGCTTCCTGCCGGGAAGGCTACTTTCCAGTGCCCAACCGCCGTTCCCGAGCACCGCGATCAACAGGAACGCGAACGCGAACAACGCCGCCTTCTCCCCACCGTTCTCCACCGGCAGCAACCCGTCAACCTGATGCACCGTGAAGTACGCGTAAGCCATCGACCCCGAACACAACAACGCGGCCCACCGCGTCCCGAACCCGACCATCACCAGCGCCCCACCGACCGCTTGGATCGCCGACGCCCACCACGAAGGCCACGTCAGTGCTTCCACCTGCTTCACCCCCAGCACCCCGAACAGCGCCGCGGCGCCATGGGTGGCAAACAAGAACCCCACCACAATCCTGAACACAGCAACCACTTGCCCTTGCCAGCGCTCCAACATCAACAACTCCTCAAGGTGAATGGACGGCTTCCCACCCCCACCCGCCTCACGCTGGCGAGGGCGTTCCTCACCCCTGAGAACGACCCACCCACCCATCCGGTTCAACCCACAGTGATCCACCGATCACCGTCCGAGACCACCTCAACCACTGGTCCTATCCCTGCTACCAGTTGGCCCCCCACCCCCAACACCTGTCACACTGGTCCCCACACCCGGGCCTCTAGCTCAATTGGCAGAGCAGCGGACTTTTAATCCGCGGGTTGTCGGTTCGAGTCCGACGGGGCCTACCAGGTTAAAAGGACACCGCCTCCGGCGGCGGCAGTACCTTCCGGCGCCTTCGGCGCGGGCGCCTGGCGTGGTCTGTGGCGAGCAGTGCTGGCGGCGTGCGGTGGGTGGACTAGCTGAAGCCTCGGTATCTGTCCGCAGCATGAGTTCTTCACCTTCGGTCTTGGTCTGTTAGCGACAGCACCAGTTCAGGAGACTCTTCCGGCCGACTCGCATAAGGCGAGCCATGAGGCGGAGAAGGCGATGCGCCGGCTTCCAGACGCAGGTCGACGAACGTCGGCAGCCGCGCACGAATGCAACCGTCAGCCAGCTTCTAGAACGACACCTTGGCCTGGTCGACCTCGAAGAGACGACCGTCCGGACCTACCGCGGCTACGTGAAGCACCACATCGCGCCGCTGATCGGTCACGTCAAGGTTGGCGCTGTCGAGGCGGACCTCCTCGACTCCTACTACGCCGAGCTCCGGCGCTGTCGGCGTCACTGTGACCGCCGACCGTTCACCGAGCATCGCACCGATCGACCCCACGCCTGCGACCACCGCTGCAAGCTCCACGAGTGCCGTCCCCTTGGCGCTTCTACGATCCGCCAGATTCACTTCATCCTGAGCGGAGCATTCCGGCAGGCAGTCCGATGGAAGTGGGTCAGTGTCAATCCGATGCCGACAGCTCAGCCGCTGGCCGCACCAACTCCCAATCCGACACCTCCCAGCGCCGCCGAAGCTGCGCGGCTCCTAGAGGAGGCATTCCGAGATCACCCCTGGGGCGTTTTTGTGTGGCTGGCGATGACGACCGGCGCGCGTCGAGGCGAACTTTGTGCGCTGCGCTGGTCAAAGGTTGACCTGATCAACGGCACGATCGTCATCGATTCCAGCGTCGCGCAGAACAGCCGGAAGAAATGGGTGAAGGACACCAAGACGCACCAACAACGCAGGCTGGCCGTCGATGCCGGGACCGTGGCGCTCCTCCGCAGCCATAAGGAGGAGTGCGAGGCGCAAGCTGCCCTCGTGGGCGCGAAGTTGGCCGATGACGCGTTCGTCTTCTCACTTGCGCCTGACCACGGCGAGTTCCTTGTGCCAGACAGCGTCAGCCAGCGCTACAGCAAGGCAGCGGCGCGACTCGGGATAGACACACACCTCCACAATCTGCGCCACTACTCGGCAACAGAATTGATCGCCGCCGGAGTCGACAACCACACGGTGGCAGGCCGTCTCGGCCACGGCGGCGGCGGCACGACAACCCTGCGCGTTTACACAGCCTTCGTTTCCGAATCGGATCAGCGGGCGGCCGAACCCCTGTTTTCCCGACTGCCGGCACGACCGGAACAGCGGGCTGCCTCGGAGCAATCCCGCAGAGAACCACGCTCACCGTACGAGCACGTCGCAACCGCAATCAGTCAAGCGATCGCAGACGGACAGTACCAACCGGGCGCAGCCCTCCCATCCACAGCTGAAATCGCCCAGATGCACGGGGTGTCAGCCGGAACAATGCGACGAGCGTTGCAACTCCTCACCGACTGGGGCCAGGTAGATGCCACGCGGAAGGTCGAGGAGGAGTAGGCCGTCGCCTTAAACTGACCCGATCTTGAGGTCAGGACATCCTCGGCAACGAGTGGCGTCTGCCCGGTCAAATTTCCCGCCGAAGCCGCTCAGATGACGGATGGGGCGAACTCCTAATCCTCGCAAGCGCTGCTGTCGGCGCAACCCCACCGCGTGATCATCGGTGAGTGGAGCCATCAAGAAGTGGCGAGCTTCGCCCAGGCTGGCAGTTTAAGTCCCTCCGTTGGCGCCTGCGGAAGGCCGCGTGGAGGCCGACCGTCAGACGGCGGGTCAGGTCGGTGCGGCGGCTTTACCGCGTGCAACGTAGCTCTTGAAAGATCTACGGCGCTGCCGCGGAATTTGGCGCCGCGAAAGTTCACCAGAGCACCCGAAAATTCTGCACCAATGAAGTCGACGGCGCCCCCAGAGAAGTCCGCCTCGATGAATCCGACGCTACCGTCAGAGAATTTGGCATTGTCGAATTGAATGGTTCCATCGGAAAACGCGGCATCCGAGAAGTCCGCGGTCGCCCCACAGAATTCTGCGAAGTTGAATCTGATATCGGCTCCACAGAACTGCGCATTTCGATAGTCAGTGACACCAAGAGAGAATGCCGCCCGGTGAAATATAGTGGTTCCGCCAGCGAACTTCGCGCGATTGAAACCAGTGAAACCACCGGCGAATTCTACGTGGCTGAAATTCATAATGCCAGCAGTGAATTTCGCGCCACTGAAATCCAGCGAGCCGTCTACTATCCGCGCTCGACGGAAGTCAAGGTCTGCCCCAGAGAATTCCGTCCCGAAAAATAGAACACGTGCGCCCGAGAATTCCGCATCAATGAAACGGAGGGCGCCACCAGAGCATTTCGCGCCACTGAAGTTGACTGTACCGCGGGAGAACACCGCTTCAGAGAAGTTGGCACCATATCCAGAAAATACCGCATCCACAAATTCGACGGTGCCGCCAGTAAACCTCACGCCACTGAAATTGACCTGCTCTCCGACGAACTCTGCAGCACTGAAGTCGACATGCCCCCCAGAAAAGACCGCACTTCGAAAATTTCCTCCGTCGAAGACAGCTCCACTGAAATCAAAGGTGCGTCCTCGCCAGGAGCGCCCGATCGAGGGCTGCAAGTGTGCGGCAATAAGACGGATGACTGTGAAACGAACCTCCTGTTCACCCGGCTCCTTGTTCGCGGGATCGTACGGCAACCGCAGATATGCGCACAGTACGTCGATACACTGTTGCTGCTGCTCCACCCAGTCGTCAGCTAGCCGCGACATCGCATAGATTCCAGCGAGTCGAACCGCAGCTTTGTCGTGACCGATAAGATCGGCTGCATCCTGGTATCGGCTACTGAACAGACGGCGATCGTCGCGATGACTGCTCGCCTCCTCTACGCGCGCGCGCCGAAATCCGATAACCAAAGCGACGGCAGCTCCGACGCCTGCAGCCAACCCCAACGCAATCTTCACTAGGTCCGCGAGTAGTTTTTGCTGATCCAGCGTTGCACTCTTTGGATGCGGCGTGATTCCTAGCAGCCATGCGAGAATCAGGTAAAGGCCCACCGCGCCGGCCATCGCGGTTACGATGGCCCCGGTCGCTTGGAGGATCAAGGGGCCCATCGGCGGAGTCCTCGCCAGGTCATGATTGCTAGACCTGAAAGGACGGAAGCGGAACATCCCCCTTCGCGAACGCATAAATTCTCCTCCACGTGATTCAACCTGGAAGAAACAATATCGCAATCTCCTCTTCTCGACCATTGCCCAACAGCCATCTATCGACCTCCCCTCGCGGTTCCGTCGCCTAGCTGATCCGGCCTCAATCAGTTGTCCGAATGGAGGAATGAACGGGCCGCAACCGCTCCAGTCGAGGCGCCCTTTTACAGAGAGCGCACCTCGCCTCGCTGAGGACTCCAGCTCAGCGAGCCACTGGGGGCGAGCCTGAGAACCGAACTCAATCAATGCTGGAGTGAGCACCTCAGCCCCGACGGACGACCTTCTCATTACGAGGAAGAACGACACTGTCACATGCGCCCTCATCAAGCGTCTGTACTTGCAGGAGGAGCTCCATCGAACCCGAGATTTATCATCGATGCCTGGCAATTCGTGCCACGAGGCATGCCACGCTCGGCGGTCATGGCCGCTGAGGTGGGGCGGTCGGTCTGCTTCGCACTACGACCGGCACCACGCCTCGGCCCCGCCGCGCCGGGAGGCCAGACCCTAGGCCGATGTGAGTCGGGTGGCGCTTGGGACCTCGGCTGGCAGCACGTGGTACATGAACTCCTTGCCGCCCCGCGCTGATCCTGTGACCTGAACCTTGCGAAGCGCGCCGGATTCGGCGAGCCGCTTCAGGCGATTGTTAGCGTTCTGCGGCGACAGCGACATGGCATCGGCCAGATCATTCGCCTTGAAGACACCGAGTTCCACCGCCTTGTCGAAGGTCTCGGACAGCACCTTGTCGCCGACCAGTTCGCGCCTGCCATCCTCCTCGAGCACGACGACGCGAGTCTCCCGCCGCTCGACGCACACGAGCACGGTGAAGCGATTCTCTGCATTCAAGCCCGTGACGGCGACAGTCGTTCCTGTGATTGAGAAGTCGTGGGAGGTTAGGAGCTTGCCGAGGAACTCGTCAGCGAAGCTGATGGTCATCGCCTCAACCCCGGCGAAGTCGATCGTCAGGTCGACTCCTTCTCGATCAGCAAGGAGATCATCGAGTCGGTCTCGGCCCACTCGTCCCCGGCCACGCGTAGCCAGGTATCTGCCAAGCTGCAGGACGTTGAAACTGGACGAGCTAGTCATGGTTTCTCCGGTTTCATTTTCCCGATTGAACCATAGTGTGGGCCTGCCGCGGCAGGCTGTGGGCGAGCCACGCCCAGGTTCCGCTGGTTTGATCTGGCCGGCAGCCCTCGATCTGCTTGCTGGCCGTAGGCGATCCGGTCACCGTGACTTCGCCCCTGCCCGACCGGATCCGAAGGTCGACCTGGCCGACGTGTCGGGTGTGTTCCACGGCGTCGCTGAGGCCGTTGCCGCGTCGGTCGCCGGTGGTGCCACTCACTCCCTGATCCATTGCCTTCGCGATCGCGAGCTCGTCCCGGGTGAAGTGGGCGTACTTCGGGTTCCGCCGAAGATGCGTCATCACTCCGATTCCCGTGTCGCACACGGCGAACTCCAGACGCGGTGTCACGGTCGTGCTGCCGCTGTAGAGCTGGGCTGCGACGAACGCTCCACGCTCGCTCGTTCCGTGTTCCGTCGCATTGCTCATGAGCTCGCCGCACGCTCGAAAGACGGCAGCCCCGGCTGTCGTCGAGCGTGGCTTGTAGAAAGATGTCACGAGCGGACCGATTCTCTCGACCAGGTCGTCGACATTCTGTTCATTCAGCGCGGTTACTTCCATCAAGCTTCCTCGTAGGTCCGCTCGATCGTCCGGCGGCAGGTTGCCGCGGATCTGGGCTCTCGAGGGCATGTTTCTCAAGACGTCCATGCGCTGGAGGTACGACGCGACGTCCGGATCGCTCGGAAGCAGAACGGTCACCCTGATCGCGTCGCTTGCGGCCCAGTGGGCCGTCGCGACCATTCCGGCCAGGTCGAGCGGAGATGCGAAGGTCAGCTTCGTGGCATCGATGACGAGGGTGTCCGACCCCGATCCCGACAGGAACGCGGCCTCAGACAGGGGCCTGGATCCGGCCATCACCAACTCCACCTCCGAAGTATCCCGCGCCGGCCGCGTCACGGTCGACACGACGCCAAGTTGACAACAGCATCCCCTCAATCTACGGTTTCACTGTTCACGATGAAACCGATGAAGTCGCGCCCCTGTCGGCTCCATCGCCAGAACCAACGATGGGAAACCAAAGTGGAGATCAAGGCTGAGAGCCGCCGGAAGTTCACGATCGTGATCAACGGCGAGAGCTACACGACTCGGGACGACGATCAGGAGGCTGCCGCGCTGATGCGGCTCGCGGGGGTCGACCCCGAAAAGTACGACCTGGCCAAGGTCAAGCCGAACGGCGAGCACAAGATCTACGCCGACAGAAAGGTTGTCGACCTTTCGGAAGGCGACCAGTTCGTCACGGTCATCTTCGGCGCGAAGGTCAACGAGCAGTTCGTCGCACTTGACGGACGCCACCAGACCGGGGCTTCGATCAAGGCCGCGGCGATCGCGGCGCACGTTCCGGAGATCGAAGCCGACTGGGTGCTGTCGGAGGTCCTGCCTAACGGCGAGCAGAAGGTCGTTCCCGACCACAAGCACGTGACCGTGAAGTACAACGACGAGTTCTGGGCGGTCCCCGGTGACGACAACTCCTGACGCCGTGGTGAAGAACGCGGTCCGGGAGGCCTTCGACGGTATCGTCGAGACCTTCCCGGGCTTCACCATCAACTCCTTTCCCGACGGCCAGGGCGGACTGTGGGTCGAGTTGGCCGACCTTGCTCTCAGCGGACCGTACGTACAGCAGCAGACATTCGTCGTCTTCCTGTTGCCGTTCAACCTGCCGACCGCGGACGTCTACCCGGTCTTCCTCCGTCCCGACCTCGCCCGGCAGGACGGCGTCGGTCTCGGCGAGGGATTCTCCTCCACTCAGCTCGTGTGGCCGGCCGAACCGGCGCCGCGACCGGTGGTACAGGTCTCGCGACGCACCCGCGGTGGCAAGTTCACGTCGCAGACGGCCGCCCAGAAGTTGGCCAAGGTGATCGACTGGGTGGTGACTCGATGACGCGACCTGTGGCGCCCGCGAACGCCATCCAGCTCCGCTTTCGGGCCGACCAGTGGTCGGCCCTTCAAAGCCATCTGTTTCCGGGTGATGACGAAGAACACGGTGCCGCACTCCTCTGCGGGCAGGCACTGATCAACGGCAGCCTTCGGCTGCTGGTGCGCGAGGTCATTCGAGCCGAAGACGGCCGCGACTACCGGCCGGGCACTCGTGGCCATCGGCACCTTACCGGTGACTTTGTGACGCACGCGCTGCGCCGCGCGAAGGACGCCGGCCTGGTCTACCTCGCGGTTCACAACCACGGCGGGTCGGGCAGCGTGGCCTTCTCGCCAACCGACCTGGCCTCCCACAAGCGAGGCTATCCCACGCTTCTTCGCCTGAGCGGCGCGCCGGTTGGCGCGCTGGTTATTGCTCAGCGCGCGGTTGCCGGTGACGTCTGGCTGTCTGACGGACGCCGGCTTCCGGTCGCGGTGACGGTCGTCGCCGGCGACAAACTCACCGCTCTCACCGGCGGTCACCAGGCCGATGGGCGACAGGAGCACACGCTGGCTGACCTGCAGTACGCCCGGCAGGCACTCATCTTCGGCGACGCCGGACAGCAGCGGCTGCGCCAGTTGAAGGTTGGCATCGTCGGCTGCGGTGGAATGGGAATGCTCGTCGTCCAGGCACTGAGTCGGCTCGGCGTCGGCAACTTCGTCCTCATCGATCCCGACTTCGTCTCGATGACGAACCTGTCCCGGCTGCCCGAAGCACGGCGCCGGGACGCGGTCGGGCGCTTCGGCCCCGGCCGGTTCGGCAAGACGATGATGAAGCTCGGTCTGACCGGTCCGACGATGAAGGTCCACCTCGCACGCCGGATTGTCCGCAGCGCGAATCCGAACACGAAGGTCGTCTTGCTAGCCGGAGATGTGGCGGACGACCAGGTCGCCCGCACACTCCTCGACTGCGACTTCGTGTTTCTCGCCGCAGACACGATGCTCGCCCGCGACGTAGTGAACCAGATCGCCTACCAGTACCTGATCCCGACGCTCCAGGTCGGGTCGAAGGTCGTGGTCCAGCGCACCACCGGCAACATCCTCGACGTCTACGGCGTTGTCCGCTCGCTCGGAACCGCTGCCGGTTGCCTTCGATGCAACGACCTGATCAACCTGACCACGCTCGCCGAGGAGGTCGTCGCGGACGAGCAGCAACGGAAAAACCAGCGCTACGTCGACGACCCGGACGTTGCCGCGCCGAGCGTGATCACATTGAACTCAATGACTGCCGGCTGGGCCGTCAACGACTTCATGCACTACGCAACAGGCCTCGGACGCCCGTCAAGCGGGTTCCGGATCCTCCGAAACCGGCCAGCGGCGCAAGGGCACCCACAGCTGGTCCTACAGACACCGGACGCCGATCCTGACTGCCACGTGTGCGGTACCGGTCGCACATCGGTGAGTGCCGTCGGAGACGCCGAGGATTTGCCCACCAGGATCCGAAGCTGACCCCCAAAAGGCCCTCCCAAGGGGGTTTGAGGGGGATCGACCTGCCGGTCGAACTCGACGCAATCAGTCCAGCGCCGGTGCACCCATTAGGGACGCGCGGCACAAGGACGGCGCCATCCGAATCGCGCCGGAAACCGCCTCATTACGAGTCCGTTGACCCAGACACCAGCACCGAGGCGACCCCCGGTCCTGAGTAGCGATCCTGCTCAGTGGCCGAGGGGCGTTCATGGCAATCAATGCGGTCGGGGGCACCATCGTCACGCCCGCCGACGCTACTCATCGACTCCAAGATCAAGCCGACAAGCCGCGAGAAAAGCGGTCTCGGCCGACGCCATCACCGCAGACAAATCCCCACGCGTTTCGGTGGTGCTGTCCGACCACTTGACGAGAGCGTCAGACAAGGCCTCGGCAGAACTAGCAGCCTCTTTCGAGCCATACATCTTGACGCGGCTGAGAATCCGAATGAGCGGGTCGAACGTGTCGTAGTCCGGCCCCGGACCGCTCTCCAGGTCATACACGTACGGGAACAAGAGATCGAAATATCGTCGATACTCGGCATGGAAGTCCGTGTACGCGGTGCGGCGGTGATCGAAGAGACGCGCTCGACGTTCCTCCTTGCGGGCATCTACTGAGTCGTCCCTCTCCCACTTCCGCTGGCGGCTCCCGTGAACGAACTGGGTGATGCTCGCTCCAGCCGCGACGGCCACGGTCCCGCCCACGCCGACGATGGCAATCAGTAGCTCGTTGGTCACTCGCGAAGGCTACTTCGAATGTCGACTCTTCGACCAATGAGGCGAGTTCTAAGAGCCCTCCTCGTGTCTTCCCGTCTGCCGTTCAGCCCACGCATAGCGCCATCAGGAGCTGACTGGACTGAGCGGCAGGCGGAAAGACGCACCCCGGCCACCTCCGACCTATGCCGGCCGAATCGACCCGTCATCCCGGAGTCGTGAGGCCCCCGCCCGAGGCAATGTCGTTGGGCTCTGATGACGAACTCCGAAGGCGCGCCTTGATCCAAGAGAGCCCATTTCGTCAGTCACGGCGGAGACGTCGCACTGACTACCTCCTCATTACGAGTCCGTTCACCTGAGCCCGAACCGCGCGACGACCTCCGCCCCTAAGCAATGATCGTGCTCAGTGGCCGGGGGCGTTGACGGCTGCTTGGGGCACCACGGGGGCACCCAGACCAGAGGTCACGCGCGATTCCCCAACCAGGTCGCGCCGTCCCTCAGAACCTTGTTGATCTGCAAGCTCGCCGCATGCACCGAATCCTTTATCGCAGCATTGGCCTCCGATACGGCGGGGATGGCCTTTCCGGCTGGCAGTTGCAAGGCATCGACGGCCTCCTGCGCATGCGCTGCAGCTTCGGCGAACAACTCGTCGATCTTCCTGACGTGCGGAGCGAGGGTCTCAAGGGCAAAGTCACGATCGGCCAATGCGATCGTTGAATAGCCGACGTTGAAGGCCGCACCAAAGCGGATACGGGCCAGGTCGAGATCTGATCGCAGGCCTTGCAGGCGCACCTCGTGGTCCTCGTCGGAGCGATTCAGAGTCTCCTGAATGTCCGCAATCACCTTGAGCCATTCGGCGTTGAGGCTGCGGAAGGCGGAGCGTGCGTCCATCTCGGTAGCAACACGCATGTTCGATCTGTGCGTCAGGCGAATCACCAAGTAGGCGGTCAGGGCGGCTACCAAGCCACTGACTATGGCGCTCCCGAGACCCTGCATGAGATTCGGCCAACGTCCTAGAGCGTCGAACCAGGTCGCATGTACTACTTCGGTCTGACTCATCCACCGGAGCATAGGCATTGGCGTGCTCCACGCAAGAGGAAGACGTATCCCCGCCCCCTCCGACCTGTGCCGGCTAGTCAGGGACCTTCGGGGGCACCTCGGGGGCACTAGATTTCGGAAGCGGTCTACCGGGAAGCCACGGCCAGTCCGGCGGTACCGGACCTTCACGTAACGCCTCGGACAACCCCAGGAGCCTCCGTAGGTTGCGGCAACAAGAAACAGAACGATTACATTGTGTTACAGGTTGATGCCCTATGTGGCAGCATGAGGCAGACCGAGGTCGGGAGGGGGGCTCCCGTGACTTGTCGACGAGGGGAACGATCGTGGCTTGGCCTCAGAACTGGGACACTTTTCCGCCACCAGGGCGGACACGCATGAGCATGTCAGGGGCCAAGGAGCTGCTGGTGTCGTCGCCGGAATTCGCGGACTCCACGACTCGAAGCAACCTTTGGAACGGCCTGGAACGGTACGTGATCCGCTTCCTGGAACTCGAACGCGTTTACGCGAGTGAGCTTCAAGGAGAGCACTTGGTCGAGTACCTGTGGCTCGGCGGTAGCTACGTCAGCAACAAGCCAGATCCGCGCAATATCGATCTGACCGTAGTCATTAACACGCTGTCGCGCTCCGTGATCAAAGGCCGGCCCGGCGCCGGTTGGCTTGCGGATGCATTCAAGCGGGAAAAGTGTCTGGAGGAGTTCTCGCTGAGTCCTCTGGAGCTGCGGTACGAGCCGCTAGCGAGCCCGTTTCGCTCGCATCTTCTTCCCCCTAGCGGTCAGGCATACTTGCGAGAGCGCGGCGCCTGGGATGATTGGTGGCAGCGCTGTCGCGCGCCTGGAGTGGAAGATGAGAGCCCTACCCTGGACACTGCAAGAGCGGTCCGCGGCTACCTGGAGGTGACGCTGTGAGCACCCCTGAGAGGGACGATCTACTAGCGCGCCATCGAAGCGAACTCGACCAGTGGTGGGAAACCGTCGAAGATGCCGAGCCATTGACCGAGGCTCAACTCGAAACCGCTGCTCGGCGAAACTGGCTCGAAGCTGCACGACGTTACGACCCCGGCGCCGCCCTGGGCGAGGAGCTAATCGTCCGGCTCAGGGGGCCGCAAGCTGATCGCGGCGGCTTGACATTCTCGGTCGGCGACGCGCTTCTCAAGCCTCTTCAGGACTCTGTGTCCTCCGCCGCGCAGGGTGATGTCGAGCTTGAAATAGTGGGCCTCTCGCATGGCAGCACAGTCCTTCACGTGCGCCCGAGAACGAGTACCGAGATGGCCGCCGAGCACTCAGTTCAGGTCGACTCATCTCCAGCCGACCAAGCGATGCGCGCGCTCCTGCGCCTTGTTTCAGCAGTAGAAGAACAAGAGGATGTACGAGAGTGGCTCGGCGTCCTCGGGAGCCTGGACCGCTTGATCGACGCACTGCAGAAGCTTGAGCTCAACGTCGACCTCACATGGTTTGCGATGGACGGTGAAGCTCGAATGGCGGAGCTGACCGCGCAGGGCCGGGCCTATTATCTCAGCCTGCAGGCCACCACCAAAGAGCGCACAAACCGCCCCGTGACAGGTCGGGTAACTGAGCTTCGTGAAGCGGGTGTCGTCAAAATCAAGTCGGGGGCGTCTCGAACCTCTCCGGCGTACGAGGTTCGGGTTGAGTCGGCAGATCTCATAGGAATGCACCTGGAGCTAGGACAGCTGGTCGGCTTCCTCGTCCGAGAAGACCTTGTGAGAGACAAGCTGGGCCGTGAGCATGTCAAGACCTGGACGTACGTCCGACACCTCACGTCTAGCGACACCTTCAATGATCTAGCGGACTGACGTCCCAACCCACAAGAGCGCCACAGTCGCGCCGTGGGATCAAGCGTGGTGCGAAATGGAGTCAAACCAGGTCGATTGGTGGGGGCGAGAGCCGTTCTAGACGTGGACTCTGACGCCTGGTGGGGCTGGTTGATAAGCGGTCATTGCCCCTTTTAATCCGCGGGTTGTCGGTTCAAGTCCGACGGGGCCTACCAGCACCGCCCAGGTTAAAAGGACACCGCCTCCGGCGGCGGCAGTACCTACCGGCGCCTTCGGCGCGGGCGCCCACCGTGGGTCTTTGGCGAGCACCGCTGGCGGGTGCGGGTAGGCCCGCTGAAGCTCCGAGATCTGTCCGCAGCGGCATCGATCAGCTGCCCAATGGTGTCCATCGGGTACCTGGGAATACTGGCATCGCCCCCGTGAACAGGCTGCCCCGCGACCTGACCGACACCATCCCGGCAGGTCCAAACGCCGAGAAGCTCGCAGAGCAACTGCGGGTGAAGTTCCTCAACCAGGTCTATGGACGCCGGCACCCGCGAGCCAACGCCACGGTCAATCAGATGCTCGACAGGTACTTGGCCGAGGTCGCCCTGGAGTACAACACCCTCGACGGATACCTCGGCTACGCAAAGAAGCACATCCGTCCCCTCCTGGGAGACCAGAAGGTCGGCTCGTTCGACGCCGGCGTGATGGACTCGTTCTACGCAGAGCTTCGCCGATGCCGGGACCACTGCAAGAGGAGCAAAAAGCAGATCGACCATCGCACGCCGCGCGAACACGAGTGTGACCAGCGCCGCAAACTGCACGCCTGCAAGGCGCTCGCGGCCTCGACGATCCGCCAGATCCACTTCATCCTGAGCGGCGCGCTCAAACGCGCAGTCCGCTGGAAATGGGCCAACGCGAACCCAATCGCCGACGCCGAGCCGCCCGCCGCACCCAAAGCGAATCCGCGTCCACCAACGCCCGAGCAGGCGGCACGAATCATCAACGAAGCCTTCAAGGACCCGACTGGGGTGCGCTCGTTTGGCTGACCATGGTCACTGGGGCATCGCCGCGGTGAGCTGTGCGGCATCCGATGGCGTCACCTTGACCTCGACAACGCCGTGCTTCATCTGGAGAAGGCGATCGGCCAACGCGGCTCGAAAACATGGGAGAAGGGACACCAAGACCCATCAGGACCGGCGCCTCACACTCGATCCCGAAACCGTCGAAGTCCTCCGTGAACACCGCGCCCGCCGCCTCTTGACAGCCGCAGCGCTCGAGCTGTCCATCAGTGACGACGCCTTCGTTTTCTCACTGGCACCCGATGCCTCAAAGCACCTGCTTCCCGACTCGGTGACCCAGCGATACCGAAAACTCGCCGCGCGCCTCAAGATCGACACATCGATCCACAAACTGCGCCACTATTCAGCGACGGAACTGATCGCAGGCGGTGCCGATATCCGCGTAGTAGCCGGCCGACTTGGGCACGGTGGAGGAGGCGCCACGACCCTCCGGATCTACACCGCCTTCAACTCCGAGGCGGAGCAGCGTGCCGCCGGCAACTTGGGGACGCACATGCCCTCGCGCCCGGCCGTGACGCAATCAGCCCCAACAGACATTCCGTCGATCGAGCCGAGAACACCGTACGAGCGCGTCGCAGTCGATCTCCGAGATCAGATCCTCACCGCCAAACTCCAGGCTGGTCTTCCGCTCCCTTCAGTGAAACAACTGGGCGACACACACGGAACGTCAGCCTCCACAGCCCAGCGTGCGATCAACTTGCTGGCGGACTGGGGCCTGGTAGACGTGAACAGAGGACGTCGAACCTTAGTCACCTACTCTGTACAAGCCGCATCCCACACTGTTCCGGCCACGCAAGCTAAGCAGGAGCCAGCCGCGATTGCGACCTGTCGGGGCGTTTACGATCTCGTCCTGCGAAAGCTCGGAATGACTGTAAAGATGTTCCGAGCAGAAACGAACCCGAATAACGCGGCTGATCTCCGCGAATTCCTGGTCGGCGCCATCCGCCGGAACGGCGGTGACGTCGCCAACCTCAGCGACTACGACTTGATAGTCAGCCTCCCAGGGGCGTCTGAGCAACTGACCACCTTTGTCGCCGTGAGGTGACCCACTGTATCGCCATAAATACCCAGAACCCTCAATTGCCAGCCTGGCTGGCTTTCGAGTCTAGCAGTTGCTATTACAAGTTTGTCATGCCGCGATCAAGGGCCGAGGTTTGGCGGTTCGATGAACGATGCTTCTGGGTGATCCTCGCGTCACTCGACCGCATCGGGCAGAAAACTTCAGGCCCGAGTACGTACTCGCATTCTAGACTACCTGAGGCGACGGCCCCGAAGCCCAGGTGGGTGACTCCCCGGGCGAATGGGCACGTTGCGGCCAATGCGCACTGTGATGTTCGTGCCAACTAGTGGAGAGAGGTCTACCTCGCTGTCAGACCAGTGGATGTCAAGCGTCTTCAGAGGGAGTCCAGCCAATGGCGTCAGGTCAATAGCATGGCTGCTCTCTGGTGAGCGATCACGCCCCAAGGTGAGGCGCGTCAACCCGCTCAATTCAGAAAGCGCGGATAGGTCGCACCAGAACGGAAGCCGTAGCTCTGTGAGCTCGCGCATTCTTTTCAGAGGAGAGACATCCCCAAGCCAGTCCCCATGTATAATCTCGAGCTTTTGTAGGCGAGGCAGATGTTCCGCCAACTCATCCAGCCCGCCACTCGGTCCGCGGGTGATCGCTAACCAGAGTGACGTTAGCGGCGAGAGTTCACCGAGGGATTGAAGATCCAGCACGGATTCCAGGATCATGACATCAATGATCCCAGGAGATCCCCGCAGAAACCGCAGATCCTTAACTTGACTGTCGGTAAGACCAAAGTAGCGCAGCTTCGGCATTGACGAAATCATATTCAGTCGTTGTCCGCGCGCAACATCTTTAAGATAGAGGTTCGTGATAGACCGGAGTTTGGTAAGGCCCGATAAATCAGCTTGCTCCATCTCTAGACTCACGTCCAGAAACTCGATATTTGTACTCTCAAGATCGCCCAGATCCCCGCTGTACCCACGCCCAAGTTCCGCCATCTCTAAGGACGAGATACCT
The DNA here is from genome assembly GCA_049998015.1 of Kribbella sp. cmx-5-2. GTDB lineage: Bacteria > Actinomycetota > Actinomycetes > Propionibacteriales > Kribbellaceae > Kribbella. Next base: position 563,085 of record JAEBEC010000002.1, on the reverse strand, counting down.
GCCAACTGCGCGATTTCGATGCGTTGGTTAAAGGTGACCGCCAAGCTCGTCAAGTATTTGAGCTCCTTCAACACTGGGAGCAACGCAGGGGAATGAATCGTCAACGAACCGTCATCGAGCGGCGCCTCAGCGAGCACCGCATCGACGTACCCCTGCGGATCGAAGTACTCCCACACTGCAGCCAGTTCACGCTGCACCTTCGGCCTTGAATCGCTGGCAAACTGCGCCAGCAATTCGAGCGAGCCCGGGCCGCCGACCAGTGCCGCCGCTCTCACAACTGCGACTGACTGCGCCTCGGTCAGCTTCTCAAACGACGTCGGAAGCTCTGAGAGGAGTGGTTCTCCAACGCCGGCCAAGGACCGTGCTTCTGCGTGAGATCTTGGCGGCAGCAGCGTATTCAGTTCTCGACGAACTCGCTCCAAAAGCCCCGGTTCAATGGACGAGGCAACCTCCAGACACCCAGCGGCGAGAAGTCGGAGTTTCCGCCCTCTCCGTGTCTCATTCCGCGCACGCTCCAGCATCCCCGTTAACAACGAGTCGAGCACTGGTGCATTTGCATGACCGGCGGCCAACACAACCGTTTCTCGCCAAGTGTCCAAGTGTGCATTGCGCACCAGGATGCCCGAATGGCCCTGCTCTGCAGCCTCACGTGCCGCCAAGTACTCCTGGAATGTTCGATGAATAAAATGAGCTCGCTCTGGAATAGTTTCAACCAGAATACCACTCCGTTCCAGAATGTGACCATACACCACCTCTGCCGAATCAGTCACTTGGCGCATACCCGCGAGGCGCTGAGTCAGCTGGTGAACCGCTTCGGCACGGGTCATTTCAACCTTGCTATTAATCGTCATCCACCATGCTATTTGCTGTAGCAAGTGCAGACGATCTCTGCTAGTCAAGGACGGGAGATCAGGCACCACTCCTCGCTGCACATCGCGTCGCTCAAGCAGCATGTCGACAGCAGCTTGGTAGATATCCATTCGATTTCGTGGCAAGCGACTATCTCTGTCTAAATTGAGAGCACAAAGCATTGCGCAGAGAAGTGGACTGGATGCGAGGGCTTGGAGATGCGCGCTCCCATTGAGCTGGGCAAGCAGTCGTTGCTCATATCGGGGAACCTCTTCAGGTCCGCATGGCAAATCCCCAGCGGCAAGGGCGGCCTCATGCCAATGCCGAATCAAAACTCGGATATCACTTGGCCCCATGCGCTCTAGTCCGACAGGTGAAAAGTTTTCCCTCTCAAGCCAACGAGCAGCCGCGGCCGCCGGGCGGGAGGTCACCACTATGCGAATACCTGGGTATGCCAAGAGAAGGTCGCGCAACCAGGTGCGTACCGTTCGACGCTGCAATTCAGGCACCTCGTCAACGCCGTCAACACATAGTATTGCCCGACTTTGTAGATGACGGTGAACCCAGCCAGGCGGCATCAACCCCGCCAAAGGGCCAGCCACGCCATTAAGAAACGCTTCTGGTTCAGGCAGCGCTCGTCCTACGTAAGCGCGAAGCCGGACGATGAAGGGAACACATCCGTTCCATTCGGCCAACTCTCCCGTGAATTCTTCGCGTGCTGCCGTTACTGCTATCCATTGCAACAGCGTGGTCTTGCCAGACCCTGCGTCGCCGCGCACGAGAATACGGTTGGCACTGCCAAGTGCTTGCTCGACCCGCACCGCTGAATCTTCCAACAGACCGGGATCCCGCCGAAGCAGACTTGGCTGCCACCGCGCCTGCCGTGAGAGCCTTGAGAACTCACCGCCACTAACGGCTAGGCTGACATATGCAACCGAGAGGGGGGTGCGGAGCCTGTACCGATGTACGTCGATGCCGAATAGCTCAAGGTAGTCCAGAGTTCCGATCAGGTGATTGAGATAGCGTTCCTTGAAATCGAGGTCGTGATCACTACCCATTGGGGCATCGAGCGTCGCACGGGGTACCCGTTCAAGCAATTGTCCGACCAGGGTTGCGAGTTCCGAAAGTCGGCTTAGCATCTCTGCCGCTGCACGACCCTGGAATGGTCTTAACTGTAGGATCAACTGCGTTAAGCAGAGACAACATTCGCCAAGGACAGCTCCATAGAGCCGTTCACCAAGATCGCTCAGTGCCACTTTTTCTGGGATTGCTGGCACTTGTTCCCTAATCAGGACCGCGAGTTGCGTGGGATCAACGTCGGCGGCGAACAAACTCGCATCAGAGAGGTCAGCCTCGTCCAGCGTTTCGCTGACAGCATCGACCGCAGCAACAATCTCATTCTCGGGCAAGGCCGCGAATCTTCCGCTGACGAGCGGGCGGAGGCGTTCAAATACCGTGTCGACAAGCTCATCTGTTCGTCGAATCGTGCGTCGACGAACCAGGTCATCCGCGATCCCACTATTGACGAGCTCGGCAAGCGGTGCTGTTCGCTCTTTACGGTCTCGTCTTCGGCCAGTCCACGATCGAAAGGCCGGACTTACCGCCGAGCCTGCCGCCCGGAGTAGGGCTGCTTCGACCGCACCCACCACGTCGTCCCCACTTCTCCGCCGCCGCAATGACCACTTTGAGGCGTCGCCTGCTTATCGTCCTGCCGTAGCCCACGGACGCAACAGTTTGCATCCGCAGGACTCCTCTGTCCATCCCTCGTCGCTCGAGTCACGAGGCCTCTTTTCTCGACTGGCACTTCTACTCGGCCTTATCTACTGGCATCCGCGAAGCCTTCTTGCCGTGTCGCTTGGCACGGCAGGCAACAGGTGCAAGTGATTGCTCGCGCCCGCAGCCCGCGGCACTATGTCGCTGAATCCAGCCGCTAGGTCCGCGAGCCAAGGTGGCTATTGCCTCCCAGCCGTGTGGCTCTGGTCGTCGCGCCGCCCGTCGGAATCGAACTGTCGACCTTCCTCATTACGAGGAGGAACGACAGCGTCGCATCCGCTCTCAACAGGCGGATCAGGCCCCACGCCCGGCCTCAGCAGCCGCGAGATTCCCCATAGCTGTCCGCCAGTTCGTGCCACGAAAGATGCCACGCCTCGACCGCGTCACCGCGAGCAACTGCGCCGGCTCCTCTGTCAGCTCGTCAACGTGATGGCCGCCCGCGCGAGCAGGACGACACGCTAGAACCCGAGGCCGTGGCGAACCAGGTTGCCGCGAGATTGGCTCCCACCTCTGCCGACACGCGACCATCTCGCACTGTGGCCGAAGTCACACACCTGAAGGTCAGTGGAGGTTCTGTTGGGCGTTTCGCGAGGCCGCGCAGGCACAACCGCCACGGCCTACGGGGTGCCCAAGCGCACGCTTGGACCTCACCTCGAACAGTGTTCGAGAACGCGAGGCGTTCTGTTGCAATAGGACGACATGCGGCCTGACCTGCGACAAAGCGATGGAATCGACTCCAGACCCGCCATGAAGCGTATACCTGCTTAGTCTTACCTTCGGGCGCCCAGATGCGATTCCGAATAGCGATTCGGAATCGCGTTCTGACCTGCGCGTTTGGCTTGCACGGAGCGTGAATCTGACATGTCAGGGATCGCCTGGGGCAGCGTTGGTCAGGTTCTGCTCATGGGAGGAAGTAGAGTCCCACTCACCTCGATCTCAAATGGATCAAGGGATAGCGAAAAAGGGGCCGGAACTCGACGCAGGTGCTCTAACACCTGCACGAGTTTGAACCCGGCCCCTCGCAACTCCGCAAAGAGTTAGGACCATCATGCACCACAACCTGCCGTCTGCCGTCGCGTCAACGTGTGCCCAGTGCCGTCGGAGCCTCCCTCATCGCTGGACCGTGCGAGCCTCAGCAGTCCTAGCTGCGGCAAACTGAGGGCGGCGCACTGGCTCCCCTCGGCCCGATCGTTGTGATCGCGAGTGCCCTCCTGGTCGGTTGGGCCATGTGGCTGTTGTTCAACTGGCTCATCTTTGCCCGAGCCGGGACGGTGGACGTGTTCCGCCGGACACCCGAACTCGCCCGCTCCTTCCTTCAACCGCTCATGTCCTTCCTTCAACCGCTCGTGACACGACCCACGGTTCGAGATATGAGCACCCAGGTCGACGAGCCCGAACAGCTCGACTCGCCCAGCGATTGTGACCGAGCTCAGAAACCTGTAGGCGATCAACCGACGTCCCCAGGCAACCCGAGAACGCTGTAGTTAAGGCCCCGGGGCTGAGGTCACGCCTGCCGGTCCCATCACACACCGAATCGGCGCCGAGAGCTCGGCGACGCGACGTCTGCGTGAGGGACGTCAGAGCCTCAGCCTCGGCGTGCCACCGCTACCTATGCCGGGCATCGGGGCATCGCTCGATCGGCGAGGCATCGGTGGTGCAGGATGGGGCGCCGGCGCCCTCTTCGACGGGGCTCCTTCTACCGAAAGGGAAAGCGCGACGTGGACCTATTCAAGATCCAGAACGACCTAATCGCCGACCGCACGGCCGAGGCCTGGTACCGCATCGGCATCGCAGGACCGGACTTTCATCTGCCCTAGTCCATCAAAGCGGGCACGCTGGCAGCTGAGCGCCTGTTTCTGAACCTCGCGGCAGGGCTGCAGCGTGGGTCAGGCGGCCCTTCCACGACCCGATGATGTTGCTGCTGGCGGTCGATTGTTCGCCGGGACGTCCATCGCAACAGGATGATTGCGGTGGTGGAGAGCGTGCGGGTGGTGCGGGACGACGCGGAGGCGCTCTGGCCGCGGCGCTGGGAAGGCGACCACGGACTTGATCCGGGCGTCGCCCGGCGCCGGCGCGCGAGCCGGGCTCGACCAGGTCCTCGAGTTGCCGGTTCGAGTCTGCCGGGGACCGCCGTGCGGGATGTTGCGTTTGGGGCGGAGCGGAAGGGTCAGTCGGCGCCACAGGTTGTACTGGATGGTGCATTTGCCGGCGGGGTCTGTGGGGAGTCGGACGTGGCAGACCTGGACTTTGGTGAGGTCTATGCCGCCGGGGAGGGTGGAGTCTCCGATGGGGAAGTTGAAGGGGACCGAGCCTCGTTCTGATCTGCGGCTGGTGGATTCTACGAGTTTGTTGCCGGCGAAGGCCTGGAAGTTGACGGTGGTGGTGGACCACAGGTCTACGTCGGCGGTGACCGCTCCTTGGATGTGGGCGGTGCGGTTGTGCCAGTTGATGCCGGCGTAGGACCTATTGATGCAGGGCCAGCCGGGGCCTTGGTGGTAGTCGTACGGGGTTGGGCGCAGATGTTGTAGCTGTCGTTGGCCCAGGGGCGCGTCGGCGGTGGATTGGTTGAGGGGGTGGCGATCGCCGCGCCGGCGGCGAGGACTGCGGTGGTTTTTCCGAGAAAGCTCATGGTTGGACTCACTCTCAAAGGGGTGGGTGAGCAGGATCGAGTGTGTCCAACGGGGCACGTCGCTGCCATGCGGTTGCAGGTAGTTGCAGTTGGCTACGGGGCTGCGCGTGGAGTGATGGCTTGGGTGTAGCGGTTTGCGAGTTTGGCTAGTTCTTCTATTAGTTCTGGGGGTTCGGTTACTTCGAAGTCGGCGTTGAGCATGCCTAGGTAGAGGGCGAGCATGTAGGGGGTGTCGGAGCCTACAGCTAGGAGGCAGGTTGACTCGGTGGACTTGAGAATTTCTATGCCGGGTGGGAGGCGCTGGGATAGTTCGTGGGCTGGGGCGTGGACTAGGACTTTGGCTTGGTGGCGCCAGGTGGCCTTGGCCAGGCCTTGGGCTACGAAGTTGGCGGTGTCGGGTGGGGGGTCTCTTGGGGTGAAGCGGGGGCCGGTGGGGGTTTTGGGGGTTAGGCGGTCTACTCGGAAGGTTCGCCAGTCGGATTTGTCGGTGTCGTAGGCGACTAGGTACCAGCGGCCGTTGGTGTGGGCTAGGCGGTGGGGTTCGACTGTGCGGTGGGACTCTTCGCCGTTGTGGTTGGTGTAGGTGATGCGGAGGCGTTCGTGGTCTCGGCAGGCTGCGGCGAGGGTGGTTAGGGTCTCGGCGGCTACTTGGGGGCGGCGGGTGGGGAGTTGGATTGTGGCGTTGTGGAGGGCGTTTACGCGGTGGCGGAGGCGGGAGGGGAGGACTTGTTCGAGTTTTAGTAGGGCTCGGACGGCGGTTTCTTCGATGCCGGTGACTGTGTTGGCGGTTCTTAGGCCGATGGCGACTGCGACCGCTTCCTCGTCGTCTAGAAGTAGGGGTGGCAGGGCGGCGCCTGCGCCTAGGCGGTAGCCGCCGGCGGCGCCGGGGGTGGCGGCTACTGGGTAGCCGAGGGTGCGGAGGCGGTCTATGTCGTTGCGGATGGTTCTCGTGGTGACCTCCAGGCGTTCTGCCAGGGCTGGGCCGGTCCAGTCTCGGCGGGACTGGAGGAGGGAGAGGAGGCGGAGGAGCCTGGCGGAGGTGTCGAGCATGGATTCAGTTTGGCATCGGAATGCGGAACGGAACTTTCCGCATTGGATTCTAGGGTCGATTTCATGACTGAGATCAAGGCGTTTCGTGTTGAGATTCCGCAGGGTGAGCTCGATGACCTGGTCGGCCGGTTGGCCGCCACGCGTTGGCCTGACGAGCCGGACGGCATCGGCTCGTCAAGGGGGCTTCCGCTCGAGGACGTTCGTGAATTGGTGGAGTACTGGCGCAGCGGCTTCGACTGGCGGGCGCAGGAGGAGCGGATCAACGGCTTTCCGCAGTACACGACCGAGATCGATGGGCAGACGATTCACTTCGTCCATGTGCGGTCCGGCAAGGCGAACGCGCTGCCGGTGCTGCTCACTCACGGCTGGCCGAGTGCGTTTACCGAGTTGCTGAGCTTGGTGGAGCCGCTTGTTGAGGACGGGTTCGACGTGGTGATTCCGTCGCTGCCGGGCTTCGGGTTCTCGACGCCGGTCAAGGAGACGGGGTGGGGGAACCTGTTCCGCGTCGCGTCGGCGTACGCCGAGTTGATGACTCGGCTGGGGTACGAGCGGTTCGCGGCTCACGGCGGCGATGTTGGCGCGGGAGTCACGGGGATGCTGCCGATGGTGGCGCCGGGGCGGGTTGTTGCGACGCACATCAATGGGCCGGGGCCGTTTCCGTTTGGGCCGCCGGTTGACACCGAGGGGTTGTCGGGGCAGGACAAGGTGCGCGGCGAGCGGTTCAACGCCTTTCAGCGGGACGGGCTTGGCTATCTGCATCTGCAGTCGACTCGGCCGGCGACGCTGGCCTATGGGCTCACCGACTCGCCGGTGGCGCAGCTGGCGTGGATCGCGGAGAAGTTTGCCGAGTGGAGCGATGACGCCATACCGGTGGACGAGCTGCTGACCATCGTGAGTCTGTACTGGTTCACGCGATCGGGCGCGTCCGCGGCGCACTTTACGTACGAGGGGATGCAGGCGTTCCGCGCGTTCGTCGAAGAGGCCGGTACGGCGACCGGCGGGACCCTCGCGGCGGGCGGCGTGCCGATCGGCGTCGCGGTGTTCGCGACCGATCACACGATCCGCTCGCTTGCCGATCCGACGGGGATGGCCGCGCACTGGTCGGAGTTCGACCGTGGCGGGCACTTCCCGGCGCTGGAGGTTCCCGACCTGCTGGCGGGCGACCTGCGGGGGTTCTTCGGTGCGTACCGATAGCCGCACGCTGAACCGGGTAACGCTCGGGCGGCAGTTGCTGCTCGAGCGTCAGCCGATGTCGGCGCAGGATGCGATCGGCCGGCTGGTCGGCGTACAGGCTCAAGCCGTGAACGCGCCGTACGTCGGGCTGTGGGCGCGGGTGTCGGACTTCGCGATCGAAGACCTCACTGATTGCCTGACCGACCGCCGAGTCGTCCGGTCGACGGTACTGCGCGGGACGCAGCACCTGGTCAGGGCTCAGGACTTCGGCTGGTTGCGATCGTTGGTCGAGCCGACTCTGCTGCGCAGCCGGCAGGCGGCGTTCGGGAAACAGACAGCCGGTATGGACCTCGACGAGCTGGCGACTTGCGCCCAGGAGTTGCTGGCCGGGCGCAGCCTGACCAGGACTCAGCTGGGGAGGGCGCTCGCGGAGCGATGGCCTCAGTTCGATCCGCTGGCGCTGGGATGGTCGGCGCAGCTGCTGGTGCCGGTAGTGCACCCGCCGCCGAGTGGGATCTGGCGGCGCGGTGGGGCTACTCCGTTCACACTGGCGTCGGACTGGCTGGGCGAAGCGCCGACCCAGCACGGTCCCGATGAGCTGATCAGACGCTATCTGACGGCTTTCGGGCCGGCGACCGTCGCGGACATGTAGCAGTGGTCCGGCGTACGCGGTCTCGGCGAGGTGGTCGAGCGGATGGCGCTGGTGGCGCTGCCGGGCGGCCTGTACGACGTACCAGACATGACCTACGAGACCGACATCGATGCGCCCGTTCGCCTGCTGCCCGAGTTCGACAACCTGATGATCGCCTACGCGGACCGGACCCGGATCATGCCCGACGACTACCGCAAGCGGGTCTGCATCGGCTCGACCGTCGCCGCGACCGTGCTCGTCGACGGCACGGTGCGTGGGACGTGGAAGCTGTTGCTGGGCAGGGATTCTGCGACGGTCACGGTGACGCCGTTCGAGCGGCTGTCCCGGCAGGTCCAGGACGCGGTCGAGGGCGAGGCGCATCAGTTGCTGGCGTTCGCGGCCGCCGAGCTGGACGATCGCGAGGTGAGGTGGTCGTGATTTGAGTCCGCACGGATACTTGGGCCCACAGCGCGACCGCTAGGGGACTGTTGTGCAGATCAGCCTTGAGATCGACGACCTGACGAACGTTCGGTTGGTGCCGCCGGGGCCCGTGCTCGAAACCGTGTGGGCCGGGCGGACGCTGCGACCGTACGCGCCGCCGCACGACGTGCAGCGGTGGCAGCTCCAGTGGCGCCAGGGAATCGCCCCGCGGGTCGCGCGGAACGGACCCGTACGGCGGTTGCTCGAGGTCGTGTCGCCGCGGTACGAGATCGTGGATCTGTGCCTGCCCACGGTCGGGATCGGCGACCTGGACGACGGTCTGGAGCGGCTGCGCGGGCTCGGGCCGGCGTACTACCGGCTCGAGCTGAGCATGAACGCCGCCATTCGGCACCAGCCCCGGCACGTGCCGCGATGGACGGAACGCCTGGCGGAGAAGGATCCGCGGCCGCGCGACGAGCTCGTGGACGGCGTACGGCAGCTGCACGAGCTCGGGCTGCGGGACGGAGTCGCCGCGGCGGGTACGGCCACGGCGGAGCGGTTCATCGCTGATCGGATGAAGGACCTGGCCGCCGGTGGAATCAGCCGGATGCTCGACAACCTGCACCCCTGGATCCGTTGGCACTCGCCCGTGATCACGATCGACGTCCCCGGCGACCCGCCCGTCCACGAGCCGCGGCCCGCGGGCGGGCGTGGACTCGTCCTCGCCCCGTCGATCTTCGCGACCGGGGTGCAGTACTACTTCGACGGCGCGCAGCAGTCGCCGAGTCTGCTGGTGTTCCCGATCGACGCTTGTACGCCGTACGACAAGCCTGCACGCCCGCGACTGGACCAGCTGCTCGGCCGCAAACGCGCCGCGATGCTCGTCGTACTGGCGAGCACGGACATGTGTACGTCGGACCTCGCCCGCAGCTGCGGAATCTCCGCCAGCGCGGCCAGCGACCACGCCCGGGTGCTGCGCGAAGCCGGCCTCGTCACCACCGACCGCAGCCGTCGGGCGATGCACAGCATCACCCCCGCGGGCACGACGCTCCTCGGCGACATCGTCAACACCCCGCAGCTCGCCAAGGCCTCGGGGGACTACCCGACCTTCGAGCGATAAATGACGAGCGGCCGACCAGGCCGGTCAGCTACCGTTTCCGGTATGCACTACTACTTCTTCGTCTGATTCCTTCGGGGAGTCGCGGGCTGTCGGCTGTCGTGCCGCGTCCGGGCGGTGTCCGTGGTGCCTTCTTCGTGCGCTGAACCACGCCGCGTCGCGACTCCTCTCTCGGTGTTCATCTGTCGTTGCGACCGAGAAGTGAGATCTGATGAGGGATACAAGCAACTTCCAAGCCGTGCTCGCCGATGTCGCCCGCGCTCGGGGCGGGCGGACCGTACTCGACGGGATCAGCCAGTCCGTCGCGCTGGGCGAGCGGATCGGTGTGATCGGTGAGAACGGCTCGGGCAAGTCGACCTTGCTGCGGGTGCTGGCCGGCGTCGACCTGCCGGACAGCGGGCAGGTTCGGTTGCAGGTGCCCGGCGGGGTCGGTTATCTGCCGCAAACTCCGGACCTGCCGCCGGGCGACACGGTTCAGGATGCGGTCGATCAGGCGCTCGCCGAACTGCGCGAGCTGGAGTCGAAGATGCGGGCGGCCGAGGAGGAGCTGGCGGCAGCGCCTGCCGACTTGGACAACACTCTGCGTCGGTACGGCGAACTGATGGAAGCCTTCGAGGCCCGCGACGGCTACGCCGCTGATGCTCGCGTCGAAGCAGCCATGCACGGCCTGGGCCTTGCTGCCATCAAACGCGACCGCCTGCTCGGATCGCTGTCCGGCGGCGAGCAATGCCGACTCGGTCTGGCTTGCATCCTGGCCGCGTCGCCGCAGCTGCTCCTGCTCGACGAACCGACCAACCACCTCGACGCCTCCGCGCTCGACTGGCTGGAGGATCGGCTGCGCAACCATCCCGGCAGCCTCGTCGTCGTGTCCCACGATCGGGTCTTCCTCGAGCGCGTGACGACCGCGCTCTGGGAGGTCGACGCCGAGCAGCACACCGTCGTACGGCACGGGAACGGTTATAGCGGCTACCTGCAGGCGCGCCAGACCGCGCGGCTGCGGTGGGAGCAGGATTATGACGAGTGGCTGCAGGAGATGGCCCGGCAGAAGGACCTCGCCCGGAAGGCCGCAGGGATCCTGGCCTCGGGGCCGCGGCCCGACGCGGAGCCGGCCGGGCGTCATCAGCGCAACGTCGAGAAGCAGATCTCGGCGCGCGTCCGGCAGGCCAAGGAGCGCGTGCGTCGACTCGAGGACAACCCGGTCCCGAAGCCGCCGGCGCCGATGCGGTTCGTGGTGAAACCCCAAGGCGGCGGGACGAAGGGGACGCTCGCCGATCTCCACCAGGTCAGGGTCGAGGGCCGCCTCGACGTCCGCAGCCTGGAGATCAAGACCGGCGATCGCCTGCACATCGTCGGTCCGAACGGCGCCGGCAAGACGACACTGCTGCGGGTCCTGGCCGGGGATCTCGCGCCAGATCATGGCGACGTCCGACGACCGGCCCGGATCGGCTGGCTCCCGCAGCAAACCGTCATAACGAAACCCGATGAGTCGCTGCTGAGGGCCTACGCCCGAGGCCTTCCCGGTACGCCGGACGAACACCGTGGCGCGCTCCTCGGCCTCGGCCTGTTCCGTCAGCACGACCTCCACACCCCGGTCGGCAAGCTGTCGACCGGCCAACTGCGCCGCCTCGACCTCGCCCGGTTGCTCCACCGCCCGGTCGACCTGATGCTGCTGGACGAACCGACCAACCACCTCTCCCCTGCCCTGGTCGAGGACCTGGAGAACGCGCTGTCGGCGTACCGAGGAGCCTTGATCGTCGTCTCGCACGACCGGATGCTCGCCCGCCGCTTCCAAGGAGAGACCGTCGAGCTGCAAGGAGGTCGACTAGCAGCGTAGATCTATTGACATTCGATCGATAGTGAGCGATCTTCAATGCATGGAGAAGCTGCCTCGAAGATTGACGACCCTTGTGACGCGGCCTGCGGTCGCCGTACTGGCTGTGGCTGTGGTGATGGCTGGAGCCGGTACGGCGGCGGCCAAGGACTGGCTGCCGATCTTCCAGACCGAGAAGGTCGCGCCGGTGAGCCTGAGCGCGGCGGATCTGGTCGCGCTGCCGGACCTGCGCGCGTACGGCGACGTCAAGGTGACGGGCGCCGACGGCGTCCGCGAGGTGAAGGACGCGACTGCCGCAGGGGAGCAGTCGGGTCTGGACGTTCCGCAGGTGAGCAAACTGCCGAGCGGCGTGACCGGCGAGCCGTCATACCAGGTGGGCGGGAAGGTGAGCGTCACCTTCACCTACTCGGCAGCGAAGGCATCCGCGGCGCTCAGGAAGAACTTGCCTCAGGCCCCTGCCGGGCTCGATGGTCAGCCGATCCGCCTCGACGCGGGGCCGGGTGTCGCGCAGGTGTGGAAGTCGTCGAGCGGCATGCCGGCGCTGCTCGTCGGCCGCGCGGTCGCGCCGACCGCGCACTCGTCGGGGATCGACTTCGCGACAGCACGGGACTACCTGCTGTCGCTGCCAGGCATCCCCGCCGACGTCGCGGCGAAACTCAAGACCTTCAGCGCGGACGGATCGACCTTGCCGCTCCCGATCCCGGCCGATCAGGTGACGAGCTCGTCGGCCAAGGTGAACGGGCTTGAGGCAACGGTCCTGACCACGCGCGACAAGGCGATCGCCGCGGTGGTGTGGGTGTCCGACGGACAGGTCACCGCGGTGGCCGGCTCGCTGTCCAAGACCGAGGTCCTCGATGTCGCACGGAGCCTGCGCTGAGCGCCGACGTCGCCGTGGGCACCGATCTCGCGGCACAGTGCACCGGTCTACGGAAGCGGTACGGCAAGCGCACGGCCGTCGACGACGTGTCGCTGGAGGTCCGCCGCGGTGAGATCGTCGGACTGCTCGGCCCGAACGGCGCCGGTAAGACCACGGTGATCAAGATGCTGCTCGGCCTGGTCCAGCCGGATGCGGGCCAGGCGCAACTGCTCGGTCGGCCGGCGTACGAACCGGTTGCGAGGGAACGCGTCGGCTACCTGCCGGAGCTCTTCCGCTACCAGCCCTGGCTGAGTGCCGCGGAGGTCCTGACCCTGCACGTGAAGCTCGCGCGGGCCGATGTGTCCAAGGCCGATCAACAGAAGTGCCTGGAACTCGTGGGCCTGGGGCAACGATCGAAGGACCGCGTCGGCGGCTTCTCCAAGGGCATGCAGCAACGACTCGGCCTCGCGGTCGCGCTCGTCGCCCGCCCGGAGTTCGTGATCCTCGACGAACCGACCAGCGCGCTCGACCCGCTCGGTCGCGCCGACGTCCGGGACATCGTCCTCGAGCTCAAGTCGCGCAACGTCGCCGTACTGCTCAACTCGCACCTGATCGGCGAGGTCGAGCGGGTCTGTGACCGGGTCGTCATCCTCGACCACGGCACGGTCGCCGCCGCGGGTTCCCTCGCCGAGTTGCTCGGCCAACGCGAACTGCGACTCCACTTGACCGACGTCACGCCCGCAGCCTCGGAGCGACTGGAGGAGACCACAGTCCTCGACCGGTCCGGAGACTGGATCACCGTCGCGCTCCCGGCCGACGACGACGCCACCGTGCCTACGCTGGTCAGCGATCTGGCCGCCCTGGGCGTCAAGATCCACGCCGTCGAACCGGGCCGCATCACCCTGGAAGAGCGTCTCCTCGGCATCCTGCGCAAGGCGGACCAATGAGCACTGTCCTCACGATCACCGGCCTGACCTTGCGCGAGGCATCGCGTCGCCGGGTACTGCTTGCCTTGGGCATCCTCACGCTCCTGCTGCTCGCCCTCTCGGCCTGGGGATTCTCCAAGCTGGCCGCGGAGTCCGGCGGCAACCTCACCTCGGGCGAGGCGCGGCTGACCGCGTCGATCCTGCTCAACCTGGTGATGTTCGGCTTCAGCCTGATCGCCGCGCTCGGCACCGCGTTCCTAACCGGTCCAACGCTGGCCGGCGAGACCGAGTCCGGCATCGCGCTGACCGTTCTGGCGAGACCAGTACGCCGATCCGCCTTCCTCCTCGGCAAGTGGCTCGGCCTGGTTGCCTTCGGCAGCGGTTTCGTCGTACTGGCTGGTCTGGCGCAGTGCCTGGTCGTCCTGGCGACCACGGGTTACTGGCCGCCCAACCCCGCCGGCGCGCTCGCGCTCCTCGCCGCCCAGACCACAGTCCTGCTGACCTTGGCGATGCTCCTGTCCACAGCGATCTCGCCGATGGCCTCAGGAGTAGTTGCCGTAGGCCTCTTCGGTACGACGTGGGTCGCGGGCGTGGTCGGCGGCATCGGCGCCTCGCTCGCCAACGACTCGATCGCCCGGATCGGCACGCTGTCCCGCATCTTCCTCCCGACCGACGGCCTCTGGCGCGGCGCGATGCACGCTTTCCAGGACCCGTCGGCCCTCGGCGAGTTCGCGGCCGACGAAGGCGCCAACGCCTTCCCGTTCCTCGGCGCCGCGTCGCTGTCCCCCGCCTACCTCGCCTGGGTCGTCCTCTGGGTCGCCATGCTCTGGGCCCTGGCCGCCCTGTCTTTCAGCCGCAAGGACCTGTGAACAGCGGCGGTCCCGGCAACCCGGGACCGCCGCTGTTCGTCGTACGGGGATCAGGCTGGTGCTGTCCAGCGTTGGTTGGCGCCGCCGGTGCAGGTCCAGATCTGGACCTTGGCGCCGTCAGTGGCCGTCGCGCCGCGCACGTCCAGACACTTGCCGCTGCCAACGTTCACCAGGGTTCCGTTCGAGGCGGTCCAGCGTTGGTTGGGACCGCCGAAGCAGTCCCACAGTTGCACCGTGGTGCCGTCGGCGGTGCCGTTGCCGGTGACATCGAGGCACTTGCCGAGGCCGCGGACCGTGCCGTCGCTGCCGACGGTCCATTGCTGGTTGGGGCCGGAGGTGCAGGTCCACAGCTGCGGCTGGTTGCCGTTGGCGGTCGAGCCGTTGGTGACGTCGAGGCACTTGCCGCCAAGGCCGGTGATCGCGCCGGTGCCGCCGGTGGGCGGGTTCCCGCCGCCCGAGCCCGGCCAGGTGAAGGTCGCCATCGCTCCGCCGGGCAGCTGGTAGCCGAACGTCTGGCCGCCGAACGAGACCTGGAAGTTCTGGGTGCCGCCGCTGTTGATCGCGACCAGGGCGATCGTGCCGTCGGGGTTGCGGAAGGCAACGTTCTGGATGCCACCCTCGCCGTACCCGGTGGACTCGATCCGGACCGCGCCGGGGCGGACGAACTTGCTCAGGTGTCCCAGCACGTAGTACTCGGCGTTGTACTGCAGGTTGTTGCCGTCGACCGTCGCGACGCCGGTGCAGTTGCCGCAGCTGCCGATGACCGGCCCGTTGGCGTTGTTCAGAGCCATGTTCCAGGTGGTGACGCTACGGGCCCAGTTGCGCGTCGTACCGATGGCGAGGTTGATGCCCTGCCAGCGCAGCGAGTCCCGGAAGGTCGCGGCGTCGTCACCGGACTTCGTGCCGGAGCACTCGGTGAAGAAGATCTCCTTGTTCGGCTGGGCGTTGTGGACCGTCGACTGACCCGACGGATTGCCGCCGTAGCAGTGCCACGCCGATCCGACGACGTTGTTGCCGGTGCTGTTGTTCACCGTCTGCGCGTACGACGTGTCGTCCCAGTTGTGGTCGTACCCGAGCAGCCGCGCGTCGAGCCCGGCCGCGCGCAGCTTCGGCACCAGGTTGTTGATGATGTTGCTCTGCTGGCCGGCCGACATGAGCATGCCGGGGTAGCCGGGCGGGGAGAACTTCGGCTCGTTCTGGACGCTCAGGTAGTCGATCGGTACGCCGGCCGCCTGGTACGCCTGGGTGAACTTGACCAGGTAGTCGGAGTAGACGCCGATCCGGCTGTCGCTCAGCGACCCACCGATCAGGTTGTTGTTGTCCTTCATCCAGGCCGGAGCGCTCCACGGCGTGGCCATCACCGAGATCTCCGGGTTCAGCGACAGCGCCTGCTTGACCAGCGGCAGGATGTACGACTGGTCGTGCGCGATCGAGAAGCGCGACAGACTGGGATCGGCCGCGCCGTCGTTGTAGGTGTAGAAGTTGCGCGAGAAGTCGGTCGAGCCGATCGGCTGGCGCAGGAAGCTCATTCCGATCCCGTTGCCGCGGTCGAACAGCGCGTTCATGACCTCGTTGCGGCGGGGTGAGTTGAAGATGTTCCAGGCTGCGGCGTCGGTGAACGAGGCGCCGAAGCCGACCATCGACTGGTACGTCGTGTTCGGGTTGACCGAGATCGTCGGGCCGCTGCCGCCGCCCGAGCCGAAGCTGACGTCGCCCTGCCGGCCGAGCAGGCTCGACTTGTTCGGGGTGGTGAGCCAGACGGCGACGTTCGGCGCGGCCGAAGCGGTCTGGACCGGGACGGTGAGGCAGGCGGCGGTCACGGCGGCGGCGGCCGCCAGGACGAGGCCGCGTCGACGTCGGGGGACGCGCGATTTCCAGGGTGAAGACATGACTCTCCTACGGGGGCGGGCGATCGCCCCGAGGACGCGGGGCGATCTGAGGTGTCATGGACTGCAAGAACTGAAACATGCTGCAAATTCTGTTCCATAGTGAAACAGCAGCTGCTCGGTGACGTCAACAGTCCGTTAGACTGCGCCGATGAGCGGGTCGCGGGGGCGCCGGGACGCGGCGATGGTCGAACGGCAGCCCCGAGCGACGCTGCGCGACATCGCCGCGGAGACCGGGGTGTCGATCGCCACCGTCTCGCGCGTGCTGAACGACAGCGTGAACGTCGCACCGAGGACCCGGGACCTGGTGCTGCAGGCCGTGGCCCGCCACAACGCGGCCGGCGACGAGCCGTCGGAGGATCTGGGCGCGGTCTACGTCCGCTGCCCGTACCTGCTGACCGACTACTTCGGCCTGATCGTGTCGTCGATCGCGGAAACGCTGGCCCTGCACGGACGCCGGCTGGTGCTCGACGCCGGCGAGTCCGGCCAGGACAACGACGTACTCGGCGGACTGCCGGACCAGGACGGCATCGACGGTGCGATCCTCATCCTTCCGCCGGAGTCGGCGCGGGACCTGGTCGCCCTGTCGCGCTCGGGTTTCCCCTTCGTCGTCGTCGATCCACGCCAGCCGCTACCGCCGGACATCGCTGCGGTGTCGGCCGCCCACACCTCGGGCGCGAACACGGTCGTCGCCCACCTGACCGGCCTGGGTCACCGCGACATCGCCGTGATCGCCGGCCCGGAGGAATGGCTGGCCACCGATGCCCGGATGGTCGGCCACCGGGCGGCGCTGGCCGCCGCCCAGACCCTGCTGCCGCCGGACCGGATCCGTTACGTCCATCCCACCATCGAGGACGGTCGGGAGGCAGCCGGTGAACTGCTCGACCAAGGCCCCCGCCCGACGGCCGTTGTCTGCTTCAACGACAAAGTTGCTGTAGGCACCTATCACGCTGCTCGCGAACGTGGGCTGACCGTTCCCGGCGATCTCTCGGTGACCGGCTTCGACGACATCGACCTGAGCGGGGCGATCGACCCGCCGCTCACCACCGTCCGCCAGCCCCTGCAGGAGATGGGCCGGATCGCGGTCACCCAGCTGATGCGAGTCCTGGACGGGCACCGGCCGGAGGCCCTGCACCTCGAGCTCGCCACCCAGCTGGTCGTCCGCGGCTCGACCGCTCAACCTCCTAGGGGCCTCTGAGCGCGGTCAACCAGCTGGCGATCTGGCTGCGCGACTTGAAGCCGAGCTTGTCGAGGATGTGGACGACGTGCGACTCCGCCGTCCGTCGACTGATCACCAGGCGGAGCGCGATGTCCTTGTTGGACAGGCCTTCCGCGACCAGCTCGGCGACCTGGTACTCGCGCTCGCTGAGCGGCCCACGAGCCGGTACGACGACCGCCGGCTTCGGTTCGGCGACGCGCCCGAGGGCGTAGGTGACGGCATGGTCGAACTCGGTCGACGCGGCGATCCCGCGCTCGCGCGCGGCGGCGTACCGGTCAGGGCCTAGGGCAACCAGTACGTCGCGCTCGCAGATCTCGTGCGCGTCGGACATCAGCAGCGAGCCGAGCATGGACCGTCCACCGACGACCGGCCACAGCCCGTGGGTCACGCCGAGCAGTTCGGCGGCGCGCTCGAACCGTCCGCGCGCGGCCGTCGTCCAGCACAGGAGCTCCATCCAGGTCACCGCGCCGGCGATGTCGTTGAAGCACTGCGCCAGGCGAATGCCGTCGGTCAGGTGCGCGGCGGCTTCGTCGTACCGGCCCAGCATCCACTCGCTGAGCGCAGCCGCGAAGAGCAACGCGCTGCGGGCGTACTGCTCGCCGGACTCGTCGCAGAGTTCGAGCCCGCGGCTCGCGATGGCGAGCCCCTCCTCCGGGCGGCCGAGCCAGATCTCCGCCTGGGCGAGTGCGGAGTGCAGTTGCCGGACGAAGCTGCTCGACGGGCCGATGATGCCGGTCAGTTCGGCGAGCGCTTCGCGGAAGATCGGGACCGACTTCTCGATCTCGCCGGTCAGGAAGTAGTACGAACCGAGCAGGAAGACCGTGTGGGCGAGGATGTCCTCGTCGCCGTTCGCGCGCGCCCAGGTCTCGGCCTCGCGGGCGTAGGAGTAGGTGGTCGAGGCGTAGCCGAGCAGGCTCAGCGCGTACGACGCGATGCCGAGCGCCTTGGCGCGGTCCCGGCTCGGTTCGGGGTTCAGCTCGAGGGCTTGCTCGAGCCACTGGCGGCCTTCGGCGGCATGACCGCAGAACAGCCAGTAGTAGTGCAGCGCCACCGCGAGGCGGAGTCCGATCCGGTGCTCGCTCGGCGTAGTGAGGCTGAACTCCAGGGCCGAGCGGAGATTGGCGTGCTCGGCTCGGGTCAGCGTGTAGGCCTCGAACTGACGGACGCCGTGCTTCCATTCGTCGCTCCACCGCTCAACTCGTTCGAGGTAGTGGGCGCGATGCAGCCGCCGGGCCGCATCGCCTTCGAGCTTGCTCGCGCCGTACTGGCGAAGGGACTCCAGCAGGTGGAAACGCGTCCCGCCCGCCGACTGCACGATCGACTTGTCGACCAGCCCGGCGAGGAGCTCCAGTACGTCGGGCCGATCGGATACGGCCTCCGCGGCCGCGAGATCGAAGCCTCCGGCAAAGACCGACAACCTTGCCCACAGCCCCTGCTCCTCCGGACTGCAAAGGTCGTAGCTCCAGGCAACAGTTGCCTCGAGCGTCTGCTGGCGGGACGCCTTGGTAGTGCTTCGGCCCCGGAGGAGGAGCCGGTTGTCGAGGCGCGCCAGCAGGCCGTCGAGCGGGAGGACCCGCAGCCAGGCCGCGGCCAGCTCGACCGCGAGCGGGATCCCGTCCAGCTGCCGGCAGATCTCGACGATCCAGGAACAGTTGCCTTCGTCAACGCGAAAGTCGGGGACGACGGCAACGGCCCGATCGGCGAAGAGCCTCACGACGTCCTCGGCCTGGTCGTCGACGGGCATCGGCGGTACGGCGTACAGGTGCTCGCCCTCGACGCCGAGCACGTGCCGGCTGGTCGCGAGCACGCGGATCCCGGGCGCGGCCCTCAGCAGCCGGTCGACGAGCTCCGCACACGCCGGGACCAGGTGCTCGCAGTTGTCGAGGACGAGCAGGAGGCTGCGATCTTCGAGGAACCGCGCCAGCTCGGCGGCCGGGTCGTCGGTGTCGCGCAGCCCGAACGACGCGCTGACGGCTCTCGCGACCAGATCCGGATCGTTGACGGAGGCCAACTCGACGAACCAGACACCGTCGGGGAACGTACGGCGTACCTGCGCCGCAAGCCGGAGCGCCACGCGCGTCTTGCCGACCCCGCCCGCACCGGTCAGCGTCAGCAACCGACCGGTGGCGAGCAGGGCGCGGGTCTCGGCGAGCTCGCGTCGGCGTCCGACGAAGCTGGTCAACTCGGCCGGCAGCGTACCCATCGACCACCTCTACCGCGGGAGGAAGGCTTCAGGGTGAAGATAGGCCAAACCTGACGGGGTCGCCACGGTGGCCGAGCGACCCCGTCGCCCGCGTTACGCCTCGAGGTAGTGCTTCAGGTCGGCCGCCGCGTGCCGGAACTCGGCCCGCGTCGACGGCAGGTCGCGGATCGGGTTGAGCAGCGCCATGTCGTGGATCTGGCCGACGTACATGATCGACACGACGTCGACACCGGCCTCGTCGAGTTTGTGACCGTACGCCTGGCCCTCGTCGCGGAGGATGTCGTTGCCCGAGGTGTGGATGATCGCCGGCGGCAGCCCGCGCAGCTGATCGGGCCGCGCCTGCAGCGGCGCGGCGTACGGGTTGTGCCGGGTCGCCTCGTCGGGCGCGTAGGTGTCCCAGCCGAACTTCATGAACGCCTGCGGCAGGAACCGGCCCTCCGCGAAATCACGGTAGGAATCCGTGTCGAGCTGCGCGTCGGTCGCCGGGTAGAGCAGCAGTTGCACCTTGATCGCCGGTCCGTCGTGGTCGCGCGTGTAGAGCGTCAGCGCCGCACTCAGGTTGCCGCCGACACTGTTCCCCGCCACCGCGATCCGCGTCGCGTCGAGCCCCGCCGCCGCACCTTCCTTCGCGATCCACTGCAGCGCGGCGTAACACTCCTCGAGCTGCCGCGGAAACACCGCGTCCGGAATCGGCGTGTACTCCACGAACACCACGGCGTACCCGGTCTCCAGCACGAGATCCCGCGTCAGCCGCTGATGGTTGTTGAAGTCCCCCGCGATCCACACCCCGCCGTGCAGGAACAACACCACCGGCAGCGGCCCTTCACTGCCCTCCGGCCGCTGCACGTAGAGCTTCACCCCGACGCCGTCGACCTCGACGTCCCACTCCTCGACGTCCACCCCACCCAGATCCACGTCCACACTCGCCTGCAACCCCGCCAAGGTCCCCCGCACCTGCTCCCCCGGCAGCAACCAGTACGGCGAGGAGTCCTTGTTCACCTCCGCCAGAAACTCCCGAACCCGCCGCTCGATCCGCAGATCCGTAGCAGCATCCGGCACGTCGTACTCACTCATCTGACTCTCCTGCTTCCTGAGGGGCTGATGCAGACCGAGTCCAGCACCAGCCCCTCCCCGCAGGCATCCGTCAAAATACGGATCGACAAGAAAGCGTTTGATCCTCGGCGCCGACGACGAGTACTTCTGGGAGCCGGTCCCGAACGCCTGGAACCTGCTCCACCACGGCGCCGAGATCGCGCTCCTGCGCGACCTCTACCGGGCTCAGTCCCCGAGCTCCTCGAACAGCGTCAGCTGAATTCCGCCCGGCGTTTCGAGGCGGGCGTTCAGGGAGTTCCACGGGGTGCGGGTCGGTTCGGCGATCAGTGACGCGCCGGCCTCGGTCAGGACCCGGGTGGTGCCGGTCGCGTCGGTGACCTCGAGCGCGACGCGGAACTGGCCGGCGACGCGGCGGCCGACCTCGACGCGGTCGATGTAGTCGGCGTGGTTCGGGTCGGTGATCTCGAGGGTGGCCCGGCCGGCGCCGAGGATGGTGACGCTGCCGTCCTCGGAGGTGTACGCCTCGAGCTCGGGCAGGCCGAGGACGTCGCGGTAGAACGTCACCGCTTCGGCGTAGTCGGGTGCGGTGACCACCAGTCGGAGTTGCAGCACGTTGTCGCTCATTCCCCGATTCTCACCCCTGACAGGGGCGAGCGGCGGCGAAATTGCCCACCCCGGATCTTGCGGTGGGCAATCACCCGCGCGACACCAGTCGCACGACACCAGGGGCGGTGCGCGCGAGGGCCTGGATCCCCACCGGACAAAGGATTACCCGCAAGCAGGCATTTGAACGGTGACAATGATGCGTTCGCTTGACAACGCTGCGTGAGAAGCGGCCCTTGTGCGGCAGGGAAAAGCGGTGCTCTCATGACGACGGCAAACCGCCACTGCCAATGGGAGGAAATGATCATGGAGAAGAAGACCGACAAGCCCGAGCCGCGCAAGATCATGGTCCGGAAGCTGGAGAAGCTCGAGACCACCGTGATGATCATCGCGGACCCGGGCTGCCGCAACGAGCTCTGCGGCTAGTTCAGCCGGCACCGGGACGCGGGCTCATCCCCCGCGCCCCGGTGCGCCCGGTCCTGGGGAGGGGGAGACGCGTGGAACGACCGAAGATCAAGGGGATCCACAAGCCGGTCCGGCTGACGCCGACGCTGGTGAACATCGGCGGCCGGCAGGTCGGCATCGGCGCCGAGATCGACGACGAGGACGGCGCCCTGTGGACGCTGCTCGGGCTGATGGACGGCACCCGTGACCGCACCGGGATCGTCGCCGAACTGGTCGAGCGCACGACGCTGACCGCCGACGAGGCGGCCGACATGCTGGAGACGATCATCGCCGCCGGGTACGTCGAGGACGCGGCCGCGCCACCGCCGCCGGAGCTCGGACCGGACGAACTGGACCGCTACGACCGCGCCTTCAACTACTACGCCTGGGTCGACCTGACCCCGCGCCCTTCCCGGTACGACGTACAGGCTCAGCTCAAGCGCAGCCGGGTCGTCGTCCTGGGCCTCGGTGGTACGGGGTCCGCCGTCGCGTCGTCGTTGGTAGCAGCAGGTGTCGGATCCGTGCACTGCGTCGACTTCGACGTCGTCGAGGCCGGGAACCTCACCCGCCAACTGCTCTACACCGAGGACGACCTCGGTCGCCCGAAGGTCCAGACCGCCGTCACCCGCCTCGGCGCGATCAACTCGCACGTCACGGTCACCGGCGAGGAGACCCGCGTCGAGAGCACCGACGACGTCGCCCGGCTGATGCGCGACCGCGACCTGCTGGTGCTCTGCGCCGACCAGCCGATGGACAAGATCCGCGACTGGACCAACGAGGCCGCGCTGCGCACGAACACCCCCTGGATGATTGCCCAGTACGCCGGTCCGATGGCCGTCGTCGGCCTGTTCGTCCCCGGCCAGACGTGCTGCCAGGCCTGCCTGCCGAGCGTCAAGGACCGTCTCGTCGACAAGCACGGCGAAGAGCCCGAGGAGCTCTTCCCCTTCCAGGGCCACGCCGTGATCGCCCCGACCGCGAACCTCACCGGCCACCTCGCCGCACTCGACGCGATCTACCACCTGGGCGGCATCCCGCCGAGCACGCTGGGCCGGATGTTCCACCTCAGCCTGACCGACCTGACCTACCACTACGCCGTACGGCCGACGCCCGGCGAGAAGTGCGGGACCTGCGGCTGGGTCGGCCAGTGAGCGAGGACCTGACCACGCGGCCCGGGATCGCGTCCGACAGCCGGCTCGCGGTCGACCACCTCGTCGTACGCCGTGAGGACGAGGACGAGTACGTCGTCGGCGATCCCGCCACCGGCACGTTCGTCGTCGTACCGGAGATCGGCGCGCGGCTCGTCGAGCTGTTCGCCCAGGGCCGGACCGTCGCCGAGGCCGGCGAGGCGATCGAGCGGGAGACCGGCGAGGCGATCGACGCCCTCGACTTCGCCGAGGTCCTGCTGGACGCCGGCCTGATCGCGACCCACGCGACGCCCGAACCGGCCCGCAAGCACTGGTCGATCTCGCACATCCCCGCGCGGTTCGTCCGCCCGCTCTTCACGCCGTTCGCCTGGGTCCTGTACGTCGGGTGCCTGGTCACCGCGCTGGTGATGTTCGCCGTCGAGCCGTCGCTGCGGCCGACGTACGAGGACACCTTCATCTTTCCCGACATCGTGCTGAGCCTGCTGGTGACCAACGTGGTCGTCGTCGTGCTCACGATCGTGCACGAGATGTGGCACGCGTTCGCGGGCGCGGCCGTCGGGATCCCGTCGCGGCTGCGCGTCGAACGCCGCGGGATCTTTCCCGTGCTGGAGACCGATCTCACCGGCCTGTGGGCGTTGCCGCCCGCGAAGCGGTACGGGCCGTTCCTGGCCGGGATGGCGATCGACAGCGTGATCCTGTTCGCCGCGGTTGCCCCGCGGTACGCCTGGTCGCGTGGCTGGATCGACCTGCCGCCGGGGCTGATCCGGCTGCTCGCGATGGTCGTGCTCAGCCAGATCGCGAAGCTCGCGTTCCAGACGCTCGCGTACCTGCGGACCGACATGTACCTGGTGATGGCGACGGCGACCGGCTGCGGCAATCTGCACCAGGTCACGCGGCTGTCGCTCAAGAAGCTGATCCGCCGGCTCAAGCCCGAGGAGCAGGTGATCCTCAGGGACGCCAGCCCGAAGGATCTCCGCGTCGCCCGCTGGTACCGGTTGCTCTACCTGACCGGCTTCACGTGGATGCTGTGGTTCGCCTGGCACTTCTTGTTGCCGAGCGCAAAGGTCACGCTCGGTTGGGCCTTCGGCGTACTGCTCGGTGCGCCGTTCGCGAGCCTGTACTGGTGGGAGGGTGTCGTGCTGCTGCTGTTCACCTCGTTCAACGTGCTCCTCCCGCTCTTTGTTGTCATCCGCAACCGCCGGCAGGCGGCCCGATGAAGACCACGAAGCGCAAGTACGGCGTACTGGTCGGCATCCTGGTCACCACGCTGTCCGTGCTGACCATGTCGAGCTTCGCGTTCGGCGTCCTGCTCGGCCAGTTCGGCGACAAGCAGGCCCTGCCGTGCAACGAGGTTCCCGGTACGCCGCAACCGTTCGAAGGCAATCGCCACATCGCCTACCAGGGCGCTCCGCACGACCCGTACAAGACGATGCCCCCGACGTCCGGCCCGCACTCCCCGCGCGTCGTCATCCCCGGCATCTACCGTGCCCCGATCGACCCCGAGCTCCAGGTCCACATCCTCGAACACGGCCACGTGCTGCTCCAGTACGCCGACGACGTGTCGCCCGCCGATGTCGAACGCCTGGAATCCATCGGCCGCCGCTACCCGCGCGACGTGGTCGTCGCGCCGTACCCGGCCATCGGCCACGGCATCGCCCTGACCGGCTGGCAACGCCTCCAGCTCCTCGACACCTTCGATGCCTCGAAGGTCGAGGCTTTCGCCACCAAGGTCCCCACCCGCTACAACCACCAGTGGCGCAACGGAGCCACGGACTGCGTCAGCCAATAGGGCGCCACGGGAGGTGCTGGAGGGTCCAGGTGTTGCCGTCGGGGTCGGCGAAGTACGCGAACTGGACGCCTCGAACGTCCTCCACCGGTTCCACGTCGATGCCGTTGGCAATGAGACGGTTGCGTTCGGCATCGATGTCGGCGACGACGAGGTGGAGGCCTCGGAGGGTGCCTGGTTCCATGTCGAGCTTCGGGAAGCCGGTGGAGAGTTTGATGGAGACCGACGAGCCGGGTGGGGTGAACTGGACGACCCGTACGCCGGGGGCCGGCTCGACGTCGACGTCGAGGGTGAAGCCGACCTGGTCGGCGTAGAAGGCCTTCGCGCGGTCGATGTCGCGGACCGGGATCGGGACGAGCTCGAACTGGAGGTAGCCGGGGGTGACCGGCGGATCGGTGGGCATTGCTGAACTCCTTGATGTGAAGGGAGGCAGACGACAACCGCTCGGCGACGCGGGGGTCAGACGAGCGCTTCGCCGCCGTCGACCGGGAGGGTGTGGCCGGTGACGAAGGTGTTGGTCAGGGCGAACACGACCGCGGCGGCGATGTCGTCCGCGGTGCCGATGCGCGCGGCCGGGCTGCTGCTGACGCGGCCGGCGAAGAGCGCTGCCTTCTTCTCGGCGCCGAGGCCGTCGTACGCGCCCGTGTCGATCGTGCCGGGCGAGATAGCGTTCACGCGGATCGGCGCGATCTCGACGGCCAGCGAGCGGACGATCACGTCGACCGCGCCGTTCGTGGCGCCGACGGCGAGCATCCCGGGCATCGGCTTCTGCGCGGACTGGCCGGAGAAGAAGACGAACGAACCGTCGGCCGGCATCAGCGGCGCGAAGTGCTTCGCGAGCAGGATCGGGCCGGTCACCTTCGTCGCGAACGACAACGCGATCGTCTCCGGCTGCAGGTCGCCCAAAGCTCCACGCGCACGGGCCGACGCGGTGGAGACGACGTGATCGACCTTGCCGAGAGAGGCAGCCAGCGCGGCGATCGAGGACTCGTCGGTCAGGTCGACCTCGGCCCGCCGGACGGAGCCCGAGCCCGAGTCCGCCTCGGCGCCCGAGCCCGAGCCCGCCTCGGAGCCGGAGCCGGAGCCGGAGCCTCCCTCGGAGCCGGAGCCAGAGCTCGCCTCCGGCGTACCGGCGTCGACCGGATCCAGCGTGCGCCCGGCGAGGATCACCTCGGCGCCCGCGGCGACCAGGGCCTGGACGGTCGCGGCGGCGATGCCGCTCGGGCGGCCGACTACGAGAACTGTCCGGTTCTGAAGAGACATCTCAGTGCTTCCCATCGGTGATGTCGCGGTCGACTCCGTGCGGACGAACCTGCTGGCCGGGCTCGAGGTGCAGCTGGACGCCGTCCAGGAAGACCTCGACCTTGTCGGCCTCGAACGAGACCAGGTCGCGCACCCGGCCGACCTCGTCGTACGCGTCCTCGTACGACCACGCGGCGCGCTCGGCTCCCTCGATGTCGTAGTAGGAAGCCATGCCCTTGTACGGGCAGAACGTCTGCCCTTCGACCGGTGTCAGTGCGCCGTCGACGATGTCCTCGCGCGGCACGTACCAGCGCGGCGCGAAGCCCGACTCGTACAGCACGACCGGCCGATCGGTCGCCGCGACGACGCGATCGCCGACGTGCACCTCCAGCCGGCGCGACGTGTTCCGGATGTCGATCCGGTGGTACTGGTCGGCGGCGTGCCCGAGGATCCGGTCGTCCTCCTCGTAGAACGCGTCCATCGCCCGCCACGCGAACGCGACCCGCCCGGCCAGTTCGTCGGCGTACTTCGGGAGGTCGACGTGCTGCCACGCGGCTCGGTCCGTGGTCCCGACCGTGTACCAGGTGGTCGTCCCGAGGTCCTTGTGCTGCGTCTGCCGCGGCGCCTCGGTCAGCACCTCGGCGTTCACGTCCGCGAGCGGGAAGTAGGCGACCGGGTAGCGCCCGGGCTCGTGCAGCAGGATCACGTCCTCACTGTCGGCGATCCACTCACCGGCGTACTGGACGCGCATCCGGCGACGCAGGCGCTCGGCGAAGATCAGGCGCTCCGGAAGCGGTTCGGGGGTGAGGAAGCGGCCGACCGCGCCGCCGCCGAGCGGGCCTTGTTGCCAGGACAGTCCCATGAGAACTTCCCTTCTAATGTTGAAATGACAAGATAAGTATTAGTACACTGTCAACATGAGCACAAGGCCTAATGTCAACGAGCTGCTGGAAGCAGGGTTCGGCATGGGCGGCGAGCGACTCGCCGCTCTGGATCTGGTCGACACGGAGATGCTGGTTCCGGATCCGGCCATCGACTTGCTGGAGCCGGCCGGCCAGCGCGACAAGTGGTGGGGCCTGCAGGCCGGCCGCCTGCCGGAGGGCCCGATGCCGGACGTGGCGTCGACCCGGCGCGTCCGGTCGGCCGTGCGTGAGGTGCTCGACGCGCACCTCACCGATCGACAGCCGCAGGCAACTGCGATCGAGGATCTGAACGCGGCGTCGGCCTCCGCGCCGCAGAGCGTTCGGCTGGGCGCGGACGGGCAGCTCGAGGTGCGCTACCACTCCGAGTACGGCGGCAACGCCAAGCTGGCGTCGATCGCCCGCGAGACGATCGAGCTGCTGGCCAACGCGGAGCAACTGGCGCTCCTACGCCGCTGCGCCAACCCGGAGTGCTCGATGCTGTTCCTGGCCGAGCACAAGCGCCGTCAGTGGTGCGTCGGATCGATCTGCGGCAACCGCACCCGCGTCGCCCGCCACTACGAGAAGACGAGGAAGCAGTCATGATGAAGACGATCGGCTTCCACGAAGGCGAACGCGCCGTCCAGCGCAAGGCCGGAGTCGAGTACGACGCCTCCCGCCTCGAAGGCATGCTGCGCCCACCCCTGCTCGACGGCGGCGCGGCCAAGTTCCTCGCCCAGCGCGAGTTCGCCGTGATCACCGCCCGCGACACCGACGGACGCCTCTGGACCTCGCCCCTGCACGGACCGGCCGGCTTCCTCGAAGCAACCGGTACGACGCTGACCGTGCACGCGGCGCCACCGCCCGGCGACCCATTGCACCTGATGCCGGCCGACCAGTCGGCTGGGCTGATCGTGATCGAGTTCGCGATCCGCCGCCGCTTCCGCGTGAACGGCACGCTGACCGTCAGTACGGCGGACACGCTGGAGCTGAGCGCCGACCAGGCGTACGGCAACTGCCCGCAGTACATCCATCCCAGGCCGTTGCCCCCAGCAACCGACGGCCCGGTGACCCAGGTCGCCGACGGCCTGCTCGGACGTGAACTGATCGAGCGCTCCGACACCTTCTTCCTCGGGACGACGCACGCCGAGCGCGGCGCCGACAGCTCGCACAAGGGCGGCACGATGCACCTGGACGGTGACGAGCTGTGGTGGGCCGATCAGCCGGGCAACAACATGTTCAACAGTCTCGGCAACCTGGCGGTCGACCCGACCGCGTCGTTGCTGTTCGTGGACTTTTCGACCGGGGCATCGCTTCACTTGTCGGGGACGGCGACGATCGACTGGGACGCTCCGACCGATACCGGTCGCGCCGTTCGCTTCACCACGGACCGGTCGGTGCTGACCGGGTCCGTCTGACCGCTGGAGGATCGTGATGGCAACGCTCGTCTCCCTCAACGTGGGGATGCCGAAGAACGTCGAGTGGCAGGGCAGGACGGTCCACACCGGGGTCTGGAAGTCGGCGGTCGAGGGCCCGCGGATGGTCCGGCGGCTGAACGTCGACGGCGACGGCCAGGGCGATCTCGGCGGCCACGGCGGCGAGATCCGCGCCGTACTGGTCTACCAGGTCGACTCGTACCGGCACTGGCAGGAGCACTTCGGCCGCGACGACTTCGAGTACGGCGCCTTCGGGGAGAACTTCACCGTCGACGGGCTGCCCGACCACGAGGTCCGCATCGGCGACCGGTACCGGATCGGTACGGCGGAGTTCGAGGTCACCCAGCCGCGCGTCACGTGCTACCGCGTGGGGATGCGGATGGGTGAGCCGGATCTGCCGTCGCTGCTGGTCGCGCACCACCGGCCGGGGTTCTACCTGCGGGTGATCACCGAGGGCGTGGTCGAGGCGGGCGACGAGATCGTCCGGACGCGGATCGGCCCGGAGGAACTGTCGGTCGCGGACGTCGACGGGCTGCTCTACCTGCCGAACCGCGACGAGGAGAAGCTGCGCGCGACGCTGCGCATCCCGGCACTGAGCCCCGGCTGGCAGCAGTCGTTCCGGGAGCTGGTGGACAAGGTGGACGAAGCCGCCGGCGCGGCCGGGGCCGGCGCGGCGGCCGCTGGGGCCGACGCGGCCGCCGGCGGCGGCGCAGCCAGACCGGGCTGGAGAGGCTTCCGCCCGCTCGAGGTCCAGCAAGTAGTCCGCGAAAGTCCGTCCGTCGTGTCCGTCCTGCTCGCCGGCGACGAGCTCCCGTCGTACCGCCCAGGCCAGTACCTAACCGTGCGGGTCCCAGGTCCAGCCGTTCGTAGTTACTCGCTCTCGTCAGCACCAGGCGGTACGGCGTACCGCATCAGCGTCAAGCGCGACGGCCTCGCCAGCCGCTACATCCACGAGCAACTGACCGCCGGGATGACCCTCGACGTCGCGGCCCCACGCGGCGACTTCGTGCTGGAGGACGGCGACGGGCCGGTCCTCCTCGTCTCCGGCGGCATCGGGATCACGCCGGTGCTCGCCATGCTCCACACGCTGGCCACCGAGCGCACCCGCCCGGTCTGGTGGATCCACGTCACCCGCGATCCCGCGTTCACGAGTGAGGTGGACGAACTGCTCGACGCACTCCCCGAGATGCATCGGTACGTCTACACGCACGGTCGCCCGACGCCCGACGAGTTGCACGCGCTCGGCGTACCGAAGGACGCGACGGCGTACATCTGCGGCCCGACCGCGTTCATGGACAACCTCCGCGACCTGCTCGCCGAATCAGGGATCGCTCGCGACCACATCCACACCGAGCTGTTCGGCACGCTGCCCCCGATCAACCCGGGACTGGTCGGGCAGACCGTCGTACCGCCGCACGTTCCTGCTGGTGAGCCCGGCACCGGTCCGCTGGTGACGTTCGCGCGGAGCGGGCTGTCGGTGCCTTGGTCCGAGCAGTACGGCTCGTTGCTGGAGCTGGCCGAGGCTTGCGACGTACCGGCGCGTTGGTCGTGCCGGACCGGCGTCTGTCACACCTGCGTGACCGATCTGGTCGCAGGCGACGTCGCCTACTCCCCTGATCCGCTCGAGCCGGCGCCGCTCGGTCAGGTGCTCCCGTGCTGCGCGCGACCGGCCGACGACGTGGTGATCGACCTGTAGGGGCATGATGGTTGCCGTGAGTGAAGAGCTGACGCCGGAGCTGGCGGCGACCATCGAGGAAGCGTTCGCACGGCGGAACCGGGCGAACATGGCACCGACGATCGCGTTCTTCGAGGACCTGCTGAGCGAGCACCCGAACAACCCGTACGTGCTGTACGAGGTCGGCGGGTCGTACGACACCGACGGCCAGGAGGAGCGCGCGCTCGTGTACTACGAGCGCGCGCTGCCCGGCCTGACCGGTGACACCAAGCGCCGCTGCCTGCTGCAGTACGGCAGCACCCTGCGCAACCTCGGTCGCTTCGACGAGTCGCTCGACGTGTTCACCAAGGCCTGCCAGGAGTTCCCGGAGTCGGACTCGCTGCGGGTCTTCAAGGCGCTCACGCTCAACGCGGCAGGCCGCAAGGACAAGGCACTCGCCTCGCTCCTGCTGGTGATCGCCGACCGCGTCGACACCGCCGAGATCAAGCGGTACGAGGCCGCGATCCGCGGCAACGCGGACTACCTGTACTCACACTGACCGGTAGTGCAGCCCGACCGCGCCGTGCTCGAGCGCGGTCGTCTCGGCCAGCGCCCAGCGCGACTCCGGCAGCCCTTCGCCGAACAGCCGTAGCCCGCCACCGACCATCGCCGGCACGATCGCGAACCGGAGGTCGTCGACCAGGTCGGCGGCCAGCAGCTGCTGGATGATGCTGACGCTGTTGACAATCATGATGTCGCCGCCGTCCTGCGTCTTCAGCTCGCGGACCGTGCCTTCCAGGTCGTCGGAGATCCGGGAGTTGTTCCACTCCGCCTTCTCCAGCGTGCGCGAGAAGACGATCTTCTCCACGTCGTTCAGCCACCGGCCGAGCGCCCGGGTCCGTTCGTC
The DNA here is from genome assembly GCA_049998015.1 of Kribbella sp. cmx-5-2. Taxonomy (GTDB): domain Bacteria; phylum Actinomycetota; class Actinomycetes; order Propionibacteriales; family Kribbellaceae; genus Kribbella. The sequence goes on along the minus strand of JAEBEC010000002.1, from coordinate 532,484 downwards.
GGTCGCGGGATCGGCCGTGATCCCGGGCCAGACGCTGTGGAACCCGACGTAGTTCGTCCGCCCGAGCAGGGCCGTGGTGACCCCACGCCAGACCGACTCGAAGTACGCCGTCGTCTGCGGTTTCATCGCGTGCTCGTAGAGCCAGGAGTCGTGCTCGGGCCCGTCCGGCCCACTCGTGTACCCGTCCAGGGAAACACTCGTCCACGCGACCACTCTGCGTTGCGTCATGTTCTCTGTCATACCGGGTACGTCGGAACCGGGCCGGCGTTCTCGACACGGTCAGCAGGCGCAGGCGACTCCGCGCGGCGCGACGAGGGGGTCGACCGCCTGACGATCGGTCCCGTCTTTGGTCTCCACCGGCAGGCCCTCACGGGTCCAGTACTCGAAACCGCCGAGCATCTCCTTGACCGGGTGCCCGAGCTTGGCGAACTCCAGCGCGGCCCTGGTCGCGCCGTTGCAGCCCGGCCCCCAGCAGTACGTGACGACAGGGATTCCGGCCGGTACGACGGCCGCCGCACGCTCGGCGATCTCCCGCGTGGGTAGGTGAATCGCGCCGGGTACGTGGCCCTGGTCCCAGCTCTCCTGGCTGCGGGTGTCGATCAGCACCCAGCCGTCGATCCCGGCGCCGATGTCCGTGGCGACGTCGGAGCAGTCGGTCTCGAAGGCGAGCCGGGCGGCGAAGTGCTCGACGGCGGCCTGCGACGGCGCGGGCGGGACCTGGAGGACAGCTGACATGGTGACTCCTTCACGGGATGGAGTCCTCAGCGTGGCTGACCGGCGCACGGCGCTGGAAGTGGCAGAAACGACGCCGTACTACGAATTACCGCCATTGCGCGCGGTGATCCCGGCCCGCGCGCGGGCGGTCTTGATCGCCTTGGCCAGCGTCTCGATGTCGTACGCGCCGTAGTGCCGCTGCCCGTTGATGAAGAAGGTCGGGGTGCCGGAGACGCCGCTCAGGTCGGCGGTCTCGACGTCGCGCGCGACCCGGCCGGCCGCGACGTGGCGCTTGACCTCGTCGTGGATCCGGTCGTCGTCCAGGCCGAGCTGCTTGGCGTAGCCCATCAGGTCGGTGGGCTGGAGCTTGTCCTGGTTGGCGAGCAGCAGGTCGTGCATCTCCCAGAACTTGCCCTGCGCCGCCGCGGCCTCGGACACCTCGGCGGCGACCTGCGCGCGCGGGTGCACGTCGGTCAGCGGCAGGTGCCGCCAGACGTAGCGCAGGTCGTCGTCCTTCACCAGCTCCCGGACCACGGTCTCCGCGAGACCGCAGTACGGGCACTCGAAGTCGCCGTACTCGACCAGCGTCACCGACGCGTTCTCCGGACCACGGACGTGGTCGTTGTCGGGATCGACGTCGTCGACGAGGTCGATCAGCTGCTCGGCGTCACCGAGCAGCGCGGCCGCCTTCTTCGGCGGCGAGAGCAGCTTCGCCAGTCGGAACACGGTCCAGGTCACCGCCGACGCGATGACCAGCGTCGACAGCAGGCCGAGCTTCGCCTCGGCCAGCGCGTCGCCCTCGAACGCCAACGTTGCGATCAGCAACGACACGGTGAAGCCGATGCCGGCGATCGTGCCGCTGCCGAGCACGCCGACCCAACCGACCAGCGGCTTGACCTTGCCCTTGGTGAAGCGGGTCAGTGCCCAGGAGCTGATCGTCACCGCGATCGGCTTGCCGAAGGTGTACCCGAAGATGATGCCGAGCGTGATCGGCGAGGTGAAGGCCCGGGCCAGGAAGTCCAGGTCGATCGTGATGCCCGCGTTGGCCAGGCCGAACAGCGGGACGATCAGGTAGCTGGTCCACGGGTGGTAGAGGTGCTGGAGCCGGTCGTTCGGCGACAGGGTCGAGGTCAGCCCGAGCGTCGCGCTGCGCGCCAGCTCCGGCGTCGGCTGCTCGCGGAACAACCGGAACAGGCCGCTCGCCTGCTCCAGGTCGTCACGACCTGGCGAGTACGCCGGCGCGGTCAGCCCGATCGCGAGACCGGCGACCACCGGATCGACGCCCGAGGTCAGCAGCGCCGCCCAGGTGAGGATGCCGAGGAACACGTAGACGGTGGGATTGCGCACGCCGTACAGGGACAGCGCGAAGATGATGCCGAACGCAACAATTGCCGCGATCAACGGCATCATCGAGATGTTCTCGCTGTAGACGACCGCGATCACCAGCAGGGCGATCAGGTCGTCGACCACGAAAACGGTCAGCAGGAACACCCGGACGCGGTCGGGCACCCCGCGGCCGACGAGCGCCAGCAGGCCGAGCGCGAGCGCGGTGTCGGTCGACATCGCGACACCCCAGCCGTGCGCACCCTCGCCGCCGGCGTTGAAGGCGACGAAGATCAGGATCGGCAGGATCATGCCCGCGACGCCGGCGACGACCGGCAGCACGAACCGGCTCCGCTCGCGCAGGTCGCCCAGGTCGAACTCGCGCCGCGCCTCCAGCCCGACGACCAGGAAGAAGAGCGTCATCAGCCCGCTGTTGATCCACTCGCGCAGGTCGAGGCTCAGCTCCTCCTCGCCGAACCTCAGTGAGAAGTCGGTGTGCCAGAAGCTCGTGTACGAGTCCGGCATCAGGTTGGCCCAGAGCAGCGCGAGCACGATCGCCGCGACGAGCACGCCGGAGCTGCCCGCCTCGGTCCGCAGGAACGCGCGCATCGGGGTCGCGATCCCGCGGGTCCACAACGACCGCCCGCTCAGCCGTGAGGTCTGCTCGGACACCTCAGTTCCCCTGCCCGCGTCGTACTGCGTAGGACTCCACGTGGGTCAGCATCGCATCCAGCGTCACCTCGAGCGGCCTGGGATCGCGGTGCGTCTGAGTGAGCAGTACGCCGCCCTGCAGCGCGCCGAGCAGCGAAGTCGCCAGGCGGCTGGGATCCGCGTCGGGCCTGAGCTCGCCACGGTCGCGCATCGCCTGCAAGCCGTCGCGGAGTGCGATCTCCCAGCGGTCGAATCCCGTGGCCAGTTCTCGCCGCGTTGCCGGGTCGCTCTCGGCCAGTTCACCCGCGAGCGAGCCGAAGCGGCAGCCGCCGGCGCACTGGTTGTCGATCTGGCGCTGGACCTGCTGCTTGGCCCATTGCCGGAGCGCTGCGAAGCTGTCGAGCTCGGTCGAGCGAACGACCGCGTCGGCCTGGTGACCGACGACCGCTTGGACGAGGCTGCGCTTGTCGTGGAAGTAGTGCGTCATCTGCGAGCCACTCACGGCGGCCGCGGTACGGACGTTCTCGATGCTCGTCCCGGCCACACCGCGCTCGGCGATCAGGCCGGCCGCCGTACGAACGATCCGCTGCTTGGTGGCCTGGCCTTTGCTGGTGAGCCTCATGTCCTGGAGCTTACTGGGATGGGCAACCCAAAACTGTCAGCGTCGCGCCGCCGTACCCTCGATGCCGACCTTGCCCACGAGGAGAGGACCCGGCTGCGCCACTGGGGTTTACGCTCAGCCGTATGACGTACGAAGCGCGAATCGTGGACGTGGACGGCAGCGGGGTCCGGCTCGAGCCGGTCGAGGGATCGGTCGCTCCGGACCGGCCGACCGAGGTGAACCTGCTCGGGATGGCGGTGGCGCTGGCACTGGGCGCGGCTGGGTACGAGCACCACGCGGAGACTCGGGATCCTGAGTTGCAGACGCTGGACGCGCTGCTGGCCGGGGAGGCTGTGATGCCTTGGCGGCACCCGGCGGAGGCCGGCGACGCCGTACTGGTGTGTGAGACCGGGCCGGCTGGTCCGCACTGCCGGGTCGAGCACCGGGCTGTTTGAGGCATCGCTCGGCCTGAGGTCGCGGCTCAACCGGCGAGACCGGCTCCGGCGCTGAACCGATCCCGGTGAGAATTGCACCCACCGGAGTGGTTGAAGTGCGAACCAGTTTGTATACAGTACTCCGGGGGTTGTCCTTCGATCCGAGGAGAGTTTCGCGATGAACGATCGTCCGCCGCTGCCGCCGTTCACGGAGGCCACCGCGATCCAGAAGGTGCGCGCCGCCGAGAACGGCTGGAACGGCCGCAACCCGGAGGCCGTCTCGCTGGCCTACACCGAGGACACCTCCTGGCGGAACCGCGACACCTTCGTCACCGGCCGCGCCGAGGTCGTCGCGTTCCTGTCCCAGAAGTGGGAACGGGAACTGGACTACCGCCTGATCAAGGAACTGTGGGCGTACACCGGCAACCGCATCGCCGTGCGCTTCGTGTACGAGTGCCGTGACGCCGCCGGCCAGTGGTACCGCTCCCACGGCAACGAGAACTGGGAGTTCGACGAGCACGGCCTGATGCGCGTCCGCAAGGCCAGCATCAACGACCAGTTGATCGACGAGTCCGACCGCCTCTTCCACTGGGACGCCCCGGGCCGGCGGCCGGACGACCACCCAGGCCTCACCGAGCTGGGCCTGTAGTTCATCCCACGCGCGCAGGCGTTACGAGCTAGCGCCCGGCGGCCTGGTCCGGCGTACGACGACTGGCTCGGTGTGCGACGAGTGCTCCGGTGTACGACGACTGACGCGATACATCGCGTCACTCGTCGTACAAGGCATCAGTCGTCGGACAACGCGTCAGTCAGCAGCCTGATCGGCGTAGGCCGAGGAGTCTTCGCCGGGCTCAGCCGGCGAGGAGAGACTCACGCAGATATTTGACGTAGACCGGCTAACGGTTCCGCCGCATCTGCCTGCATGATGTGCACTGAGGAACACTCCAGCCTCGGGGTGCCCTGACGATGACGCATGTCTGGAGCCCTGATGGCAGAGTTCGACCCTGTCGTGCCGACGTCGGCTGACGCGTTCGCGCAGCTGGCGATCGAGTTGCACGACGCGCCGGGTGTCGAGGAGACGATCGACGCGGTGGTCCAGTTCGCGCTGCAGGCGCTGAACTGCACGTACGCCGGTGTCGCGCTGCACCGGCGCGGATCCCGCCCGGAGGTCGCGGCGGTCACCGATCCGGTGGTTGCCGAGGTGTACGACCTGCAGATCGACGACGAGGACGGCCCGCTGGTCACCGCGCTGCGCGATCGCACCAACGTACTGATCCGCGACACCTCCACCGACACCCGCTGGCCGACGTGGGCCGCCAAGGTCGCCCAGCTCGGCGTGCGCTCGGTGCTCGACGTCTCCCTCACCACCGGCACCGGCAGTTCGGCGTCGGTCGGCGTACTGGGTCTCTACAGCCCCCAACCGGACGCTTTCGGCCCCGACGACGAGGCGATCGCCCACATCCTCGCCCGGCACGCCTCCATCGCGGTCGCCACCGCCCGCCACGAGGAGACGATGGCCCAGGCCGTCGACGCCCGAAAACTCGTCGGCCAGGCCATGGGCATCCTGATGGAACGCTTCGACGTCGACGGCGACCGGGCCTTCGCCATCCTCAAGCGCTACTCCCAGGACACCAACACCAAACTCCGCGACGTGGCCCAGCACCTCATCGACACCCGGAAACTCCCCCACTGACCAGTACGCCGGGCAGGCACCCGACCGCCGCCCACACGGCCGCCCATGCCGCCACAGCTGAACCCCGCTCCCGGCCTGTCCAAGGTCCTAATTGGGCGACGACGTTGAGCAGTTGGTGGATCTGACGCAGCTGGTCTCGTCGTACTGCCGGCGGAGCCACGCGGTTGATCCTGGGGCGTGGCATGGTGTTCGCGGTCAGGACAACACGGTTCACCCCAGTCCGAAGGAGCGCCATGAGACTTGCTGCCGCCAGCACTGCGATCGCCGCCACTACCGCGGTGATGCTGTTCGGTGCCGCGACCACCGCGCACGCCGCCAACGGGATCGTCAACGCTCAGAACAACACCGGGTTCGTCCAGTACGTCGACGCCGGCGACAAGGTCAAGGTCTGTGACACCAAGAAGAACGACGACGGCGTCATCGGCTGGATCGCGGTTCGCCAGACCAACGGGAACTACAAGAACTACGCCCGGATCTACGCCGGCGGCGCCGGCAAGTGCGTCACCAAGACCCAGAACGTGACCCCTGAGAACACATCGATCATCCTGACTGCCTGCTCGGTCAGCGGGGCCAACGGGACGCCGTACGCCTGCGGCTCCAAAATCATCAAGGGAAGCTGACCACACGCGCGACGGTGCTGCCGCTCTCCGCTGTCTGACGGGCCCGGTTCCAGCGGCACACCCCGGGGCCTTCGCTTCGCTCGGCAGGCGCTGGCGGGGCCCGGCGCACCGGGTTGCCTTGAAGATCTTGCTCGACGGGCCGTTGTCGCGGGCGGAGTTGTCGCGGCGGGTGGGGGTGTCGCCGGGAGTTCGACCCGGATCACCAAGCCGATTCGGCGCTGACGATCAGGAAGTTCGGCAGTGCGACGTAGGACTCGATCGCCTCGATTCCGCTGTCCCGTGCGACCTGTGGATCAAGTCCGGGTTCGCACAGTTCGATCACGCGACACCCGAGACCGCTGACCTCGTTGATGTAGGCCGACAGCGGACGGTGGAAGTCGGGTGCACGGCCCTCTGGCATCTCGTACTCGTCCAGGTACCGATCAAGTTGGTAATGACCGTGCTCCCGCCACGTCGAGTGGAGATTCTCGAACGCCGGATGATTGATCGAGAACACGAACCGGCCGCCCGGCTTCAGCGCGCCGATGCACGCTGCCATCGCCGACTGCCAGGCCGGTACGGCGAGCAGCACCGTGCTGCAGACCACCGCATCGAACGGCTGACCAACCTCCGGCAACGTCGAGAGATCAGCCTGCACGAACTTGATCCCCTGACGCCGCTCCTGCTCGATCTTCCGAGCGCGCGCCAGCAGACCGGCAGCCGGCTCCACACCAACCACCTCAGCTCCACCTTCCGCCAACAGCCGGCTCAAATAGCCCTCGCCACTGCCTGCATCGAGGACTTTCCGACCATCGATCGGCCCCAGCATCCGGAGCAGGTTCCCATTCATCAAGTGGCGCTTGGGAAAGTCGCCCTGACCGTCGTACGCCTTAATCGCGTCACTCGGCATCGACGACCACGCTGCGATCGCCTCTGAGTTGCTCATCGTGGACATGCGGTCACACCTCTCCGAGACAGCTAGGCGGTTCGGTTCGATCTTGTCGGTGTTGGACACACGAGATTGGCCGAGTCTCGGTGTTGCGTATTCTGCGTCGCAAGTGGAATCAACGGACGGGGAGTCTGGTGGCGGGTGGGTGGCAGCCGTTGGCGGGGCCGGCGCACCGGGTTGCCTTGGAGATCTTGCTGGACGGGCCCTTGTCGCGGGCGGAGTTGTCGCGGCGGGTGGGATTGTCGCCGGGGAGTTTGACCCGGATCACGAAGCCGATGCTCGAGTCGGGGCTGCTGGTGGAGGTTTCGGGTGGGCCTGCTGATCCGCGGGTGGGGCGGCCGTCGCAGCCGCTGGATATCGTGCCGGCGGCTCATCACTTTGTGGGGATCAAGCTGACGGGCGACCAGGCGGTCGGCGTACTGACGACCTTGCGGGCCGAGGTGATTGCCTCGGCTGAGCTGCCGTTGCCTGATCACAGTCCTACGGCGGTCGCGGCGACGGTCGCCGCGCTGACCAAGACGCTGGCGGCGCACACAGACGGCGAGCTGAGTGGGCTCGGGATCTCGCTCGGTGGGCAGGTCGTCGGGAAGAGCGCGGTGCGGTCCGGTTCCTTCCTCGACTGGTACGACGTACCGCTCGGGCAGCTCATGACCGCGCACACCGACGTACCGGTGGTCGTCGCGAACGACCTGACCGCGCTGACCGAGGCGACGCACTGGTTCGGGGCGGGGCGTGGCGCGGAGCGGTTCTGCCTGATCACCATCGGCGCCGGCATCGGGTACGGACTGGTCGTGCACGACCAGATCGTCGACAGCCCGGACTCCAGCCTCGGCCTGATCGGTCATCACCCGCTGCTCCCCGACGGCCTCCGCTGCGAGCGCGGGCACATCGGCTGCGCGAGCACCCTGCTCACCACCGACGCCATCGTCAGCCAGGTCAGCGAGGCGCTCGGACGCGAACTCTCGTACGACGAATGCCTGGACCTCGCCACCAAGGGCGACCCGGCGGCCCGCCGCGTGATCGATCGCGCGGGCAACGCCCTCGGCCGGCTGATCGCGGCCGCCGCCAACTTCACCCTCCCCGACCGGGTCGTCCTCGGCGGCGAGGGCGTCCGCCTGGTCGACGTCGCCCACGACGCGCTGCTCGAAGGCCTGCACCTCGACCGGCACCCGGAGTCGGTCGATCCCCCGATCGTGCTGCTCGACGCCAGCTTCGACGAGTGGGCCCGCGGCGCCGCGGTGATCGCCATCCAGACCTTCGTCCTGGGCAGCTGAACCCCTGGCAGTAACCGTCTAGGAAATGATAGACAGTTACCCATGGATGATCTGCTCCGCCGCTGGCAGTACGGCTGGGGACTGTGCCGCGGGCTCCCGCCGGCCCTCGACCGGCGCACCGCCCTCGACGTCACCCTCGGACTCCCGAACCGCGACCGCGAACTCTTCGCCCTCCCCGGTACGACGCCCGCCCCGCTGATCGACGAGGTCCTGCACGCGCCGCGCCCGACCTGGCTCACCGTCACCACCCACCAGGCCGACGAAGCGGCGACCGAACTTCAGTCCGCGGGCCTGGAGCTCTTCGCCGAACGCAAACTGCTGATGACGATCGATCTGCACAAGCACCCGTTGCCGACCACGCACCACCAGGTGGTGGCCTCAACCGAGGGGGCGTTGGAGCGGGTGCGCATCGCCGCCTGGGAAAGAGGGGCGGAGCCCGGCGCCGGAGACGGGGGCGACGAGCGTGGCAGCGACGAGGCTGCCCGCGGCATGATGGCCGTCGTCGGTTCCGACGCCGTGATGCACGACATCGAGACCAGCCCGGCGTACCGCCGCCAAGGTCTCGGCAGCGTCGTCATGGGCGTCCTCGCCCGCCGAGCCCTCGAACGCGGCGCGACCACCGGCCTCCTGATGGCGACCGTCGAAGGCGCCGCCCTCTACCGCAAGCTCGGATGGGTGCCCCAGGCAACCATGCTCACCGCCAAGGCCGCCTGACGTCTGACTCCTGGCGCCTAGCGTCTGGCCCGGTGCGCCGCGACCTTCGTCCGGTTCTGGCACGCCGTCGAGCAGAACCGCTGCGTCCGGCTCCGCGTCGTGTCCAGGAACAGGTTGTCGCACCGCTCCGCCCCACACTCGCGCAACCGCGACGCGTCACTCCCGACCACCATCGCCACCGCCGTCGCGAACTCCGCCAGCCACCCAGTAGCCGCCGAAACCCCCGGGCTCACGAAATGCAGATGCCACGGCTCGTCACCGTCCCGCACCAACCGGGGCATCGCCCGCGTCGACTCGAGCAACGCGTTGACTCCATCGGCCGCCGCATCCACCTCACCGTCGACCAGCAGCCGCAGTACGCCGTACAGCTCGCTCCCACCGGCAGCGAACGTCGGCAGGTCGATCTCCGGGATCCGGCGCGTGGTCAGCCGTAGCGAAGCCTCCACTCCGGCCGCGTCACCCACCGGCCGGATCCGACCGAAGGAGAACTCGCCCCCGAAGACGTTCGCCAGCGCGACCGCGGCGCTGAGCGAGTCCCGCAGGTGATCGGTGGCCTCCACGAGCGCAACCCTATCGGCCCAATGACCGATGACACCGCCCGATCAGGCAGGCCGCTCGTCCTAAGGGATGGCTCGGCCTTGCCCGGTGTGCTACCAGGGTCGTAGGCGCCTCGACGCCAACTCCGACTTCGATCCGATGTGCACCTCGTTGCCGGAAACAACAATGATGGACATGAACCTGGTCCAGAGCCCGGCCCGCGCCTGCTTCGGCCTGGCAGAGGCGACAATCGACCTCGGCGCGGTGAAGGCGAACGTCGGCCACTACCGGCGGCAGGTGCCGTCCGGCACGGAAATCATGGCCGTCGTGAAGGCGAACGCCTTCGGCCACGGAGCGGTGCAGATCGCGAAGGCCGCTGTCGACGCGGGCGCGACCTGGCTCGGCGTCGCGCGAGCCGACGAGGCACTGGAGCTGCGCGCAGCCGGCCTGACCGTACCGATCCTCGCCTGGCTGTACGACGCGACCGAGCTGATGTGGTTGTCCGACGTCGACGTGAGCGTCGCGACCGTCGCCGAGCTGCAGCGGGTGGTGTCCGCGCCGAGCGTGCACCACGTCCACCTCAAGCTGGACACCGGCCTGCACCGAGGAGGCAGTACGCCGGACCAGTGGATCGAGCTGACCCGTGCGGCCGCGCACTACGAGGCGCTCGGCGCGGTCAAGGTGCGCGGTATCTGGTCGCACCTGTCGCACGGGGACGAGCTCGACGCGACGCACAGCCGTCGCCAGCTCGAGCTCCTGCGCGCCGGGGTCGCCCTGGCCCGGCGCGCAGGACTCGAGCCGTCCGTCATCCACCTGGCGAACTCCGCCGGCGCACTCACGCTCGACGCACCGGACTGCAACCTGGTCCGGATCGGCGCCGCTCTGTACGGGATCGACGAGCTGAACAGCGGGCTGCGGCCGGCCATGCGCCTGGTCACGAAGGTCGCGCAGGTCCGCCGGATCCGCGCAGGAGAAGGCGTTTCGTACAACCACGACTACGTCACGCCCAACGACACCACGGTCGCCCTCATCCCACTGGGCTATGCGGACGGGATCCCCCGCCCCGCAGGAACCGGAGGCGGAGCGGAAGAGCGGGGGCGCCCCGGAGCCGCTGGGGCGTCGGCGAGCGTGCTGATCCGCGGCGTGCGCATGCCCATCCGCGGCCGGATCGCGATGGACCAGTTCGTCGTCGACGCCGGCGACATCCCCGTCGAACCCGGTGAGCCCGTGACCGTCTTCGGCCCCGGCGACCAGGGCGAGCCGACCGCTGCCGAGTGGGCGCAGTGGGCCGGAACCATTCCGCACGAGATCTACACCGGCCTCGGGTCCCGGGTGCCGCGTCGTTACGAGGAGGCAGACCGGTGAAGGTCGCAGTGATCATGGGCGGCGCGAGTCCCGAGCACGAGGTGTCGCTGGCCAGCGGCGGAGGCATCGCCCAGGCGGCCGTCGAGCTCGGCCACACGGTCATCGAGCTCGTGATCGAGCCCGACGGCAGCTGGCGCGACGGACAGCACGAGGCGATCGAGCTGCTCCAGGACGCCGACGTCGCCGTACCGGCGCTGCACGGCGAAGGCGGCGAGGACGGCGTCATCCAGGGATTCCTCCAGCAACTGAAGGTCCCGTACGTCGGAAGCGGCGTCGCCGCGAGCGCCGTCGGCCTCGACAAGCACCTCACCAAGACCATCCTCGAGGCCCACGGCCTGCCCGTGAGCCCGGGCATCACGCTCAGCGGCGCGGACCTCAACGACCCCGAGGCCGCGCACCAGCAACTGAAGGCGGCCGGCATCGACTTCCCCGTCTTCGTGAAGCCGAACAACGGCGGTTCCAGCTACGGCGTCACCCGCGTCACCGACGCCGCCGCGCTGACCGACGCGATCGCGATCGCGGCCTCGGTCGACGGCGCTCAGGTCCTGGTCGAGCAGGAGATGCGCGGCCGCGAGATCGACCTGGCCGTGATGCAGTTCCCCGACGGCCGGGTCGACGCCGGGCCGGCGCTGGAGATCCACAGCGACCCGAACCAGCCGTTCTTCAACACCACGGCCAAGTACTCCAAGGGCGCCGGCGAGCAGTTCGTCGTACCGGCTCCGCTCGACGCCGAGCTGGCCGCGACCTTGCGCCGTACGGCGATCGAGGTGTTCGAGACGCTCGGCTGCGAGGGCCTGGCCCGCGTCGACTTCTTCGTCCCGGCCGAGGGCGGCCCGGTGGTCAACGAGATCAACACCTTCCCCGGCTTCACCCCCGCGTCGCAGTTCCCGCGGATGTGGGCGGCCGCGGGCCTGACCTACGCCGACGTCGTACAGAACCTGCTGGAGACCGCGCATGCCCGTGCTGCTGAGTGACGACCGGATCACCCGGATCCCCGCGATCGAGAGCGGTGAACCGCTGGTCGACCTCTACAGCCGGGGCGTGTCCGCGCGCGACCGCGTGCTCGTCCGGGAGGGCCTTGCGGACCGCTTGGCGATCGCGGACAGCTTCCTGCCGACCGGCGTTCGCCTGTACGTCGTCGAAGGCCTGCGGGAACTGAAGACCCAGCAGGAGATCTACGACGGCTACCGTGCCGAACTCGCCGAGCTCAACCCCGGCATCTCCGACGCCGAGGCGCACGTCCTGGCCAGCCGGTTCGTGTCGCCGGTCGAGGTCGCGCCGCACGTCGCCGGTGCGGCGGTCGACCTGACGCTCGTCGGCGAGCACGGCCCGTTCGACCTCGGTACGCCGATCGACGCGACGCCCGAGCAGTCGAACGGCGCGTGCTTCTTCGACGCGGCCAACATCAGCCGGGAAGCCCGGACGAACCGCGCGCTGCTGGCCGACGTACTGACTGCCGCGGGTCTGGTGAACTACCCGACCGAGTGGTGGCACTGGTCGTTCGGCGACCGCTACTGGGCCTTCAGCGAGCAGCAGGCGCACGCGATCTACGGGCCGGTTGAGGAAAATAAGCGCACCGATCTATGCTCTAAATACAGCCCTCTGCATACTGCATATTGATAGCAGCCGCCTATCACGTGATAGGCAACTTTGCTTTGACCGCAGGTCCGGGGACCGGGACCGTTGGTGTATGACGATGCCAGTCACGGATTCCCTCCCCGCCCCCGACCCCGGGCGTCCGATCCGCGTGCGCGAGATCGCGACCGAGCGCCGAAGACTGCGCGGCGCGCTGATGCCGATCCTGCACGCGGTGCAGGAGGAGTTCGGCTGGATCAGTCAGACCGATGTGCCGGTGATCGCCGACGTGCTGAACCTGTCGGTCGCCGAGGTGCACGGCGTCGTCACCTTCTACCGCGACTTCCGGCGCGAGCCGGGCGGCCGGACCACCGTGCGGATCTGCCAGGCCGAGGCCTGCCGGTCCGTCGGCGGTGTCGAGCTGGCCGAGGACGCCAAACTCACCACCGGTCTGGGCTTCGGTGAGACGACGTACGACGGCCGCCTGACCGTCGACGAGGTCTTCTGCCTGGGCAACTGCGCGCTCGGCCCCGCCGTACAGGTCGGCGAGAAGGTCCACGGCCGGGTCACTCCGGCCCGCCTCGACGCGATCCTGGGGGAGGCACGATGACGAAGGTTTTCGTTCCGCGCGACATGGCGGCCAGGTCGGTCGGCGCCGACGAGGTCGCCGAACGGATCACGGCAGCAGCCCGTACGGCGGGCGCCGACGTCGAGATCGTCCGCAACGGTTCGCGCGGCATGCTCTGGCTGGAACCGATGATCGAGGTCGAGACGCCGGAAGGCCGCGTCGGCTACGGCCCGGTCGCTCCCGAGGACATCGACGGTCTGGTGGCCGCCGGGATGCTCACGGGTGCAGCCCGGAGCGAAGGGGCGTACCTCGGGCTCGTCGAAGAGCTGCCGTGGATGAAGCGGCAGCAGCGGTTGACCTTCGCGCGCGTGGGCGTCGTCGACCCGCGCTCGGTCCACGACTACACCGCCAACGAAGGCTTCGCCGGTCTGAAGAAGGCCCTGACGATGACGCCGGCCGAGGTGGTCGAGGAGGTTGTCGACTCCGGCCTGCGCGGCCGTGGCGGCGCCGGGTTCCCGACCGGGATCAAGTGGCGCACGGTGCTCGGCGCCGAGTCCGACCTCAAGTTCGTCTGCTGCAACGCCGACGAGGGCGACTCCGGTACGTTCGCCGACCGGATGCTGATCGAGGGCGACCCGTTCGTGCTGATCGAGGGCATGACGATCGCGGCGTACGCCGTGGGCGCGACCGAGGGCTACGTGTACCTGCGCTCGGAGTACCCCGACGCCGTCGAGGCGCTGAACGCCGCGATCGTGACGTGCCGCGACAACGGCTGGCTCGGCGAGAACATCCTCGGCTCCGGGCTGACCTTCGACCTGCAGGTCCGGGTCGGCGCCGGCGCGTACATCTGCGGTGAAGAGACGTCGATGCTGGAGAGCCTCGAGGGCAAGCGCGGGATGGTCCGGGCGAAGCCCCCGATCCCTGCGCTGGAAGGGCTTTTCGGCAAACCGACCGTGGTCAACAACGTGTTGTCGCTGGCAACGATCCCGACGATCCTGGCCAACGGCGCGGCGACCTACGCGGCGTACGGTGTCGGCCGGTCGCTGGGCACCAGCGTCTTCCAGCTCGGTGGGAACGTGGCCCGCGGCGGCGTCGTCGAGACGGCGTTCGGGATCACGCTCGGCGAGCTGGTCAACGACCTCGGCGGCGGCAGCGCCTCCGGCCGGCCGGTCCGCGCCGTTCAGGTCGGTGGGCCACTGGGGGCCTACCTCCCGGTCGGGCAGTTCGACCTGCCGATGGACTACGAGGCGTTCGCCGCCGCCGGTGCGATGGTCGGCCACGGCGGCATCGTCGTGTTCGACGAGTCGGTGGACATGGCCGCGATGGCCCGGTTCGCGTTCGAGTTCTGCGCGGAGGAGTCGTGCGGCAAGTGCACGCCCTGCCGGGTCGGCGCGACCCGCGGCGTGGAGACCATCGACAAGATCGTGGCCGGTCAGGACCGGCGCAAGAACCTCGTCCTGCTGGACGACCTGTGCGACTTGATGACCGACGGTTCGCTCTGTGCGATGGGCGGACTCACCCCGCTGCCGGTACGCAGTGCTGTCCGCCACTTCGGAGAGGACTTCGACGCATGACCCTGCTCAAGGAACCCGACTACGGAACACCCGCCCGCAAAGGTGAGGCCACTGTCGAGCTGACCGTCGACGGGATCGCCGTCACCGTCCCACCCGGTACGTCGGTGATGCGCGCGGCCAAGGAGGCCGGGGTCGACATCCCCAAGCTCTGCGCGACCGACAACCTGGAGGCGTTCGGCTCCTGCCGGCTGTGCGTCGTCGAGATCGACGGCGCCCGCGGTACGCCGGCCTCCTGCACGACACCGGTCGGGCCGGGCATGGTCGTCCGGACCCAGAACGAGAAGCTGGGCAAGCTGCGCCGCGGGGTGATGGAGCTCTACATCTCCGACCACCCGCTGGACTGCCTGACCTGCTCGGCCAACGGCGACTGCGAGCTGCAGGACATGGCCGGCGTCACCGGTCTGCGCGAGGTCCGGTACGGATCGGGCGTGGATGCCGGCGCGAACCACATGGACCTGCCGACCGACACCTCCAACCCGTACTTCGACTTCGAGGCGTCCAAGTGCATCGCCTGCTCGCGCTGCGTCCGCGCCTGTGACGAGGTACAGGGCACGATCGCGCTGACCATCGAGGGCCGTGGCTTCGACTCCAAGGTCGCGGCCGGCGCCGGCGTCTCCTTCATGGAGTCCGACTGCGTCTCCTGCGGCGCCTGCGTGCAGGCCTGCCCGACCGCCACACTGCAGGAGAAGTCGGTGATCGAGCTCGGCATGCCGACCCGCTCGGTGATCACCACCTGCGCGTACTGCGGGGTCGGCTGCTCGTTCAAGGCCGAGCTGCGCGGCGACGAACTGGTCCGGATGGTCCCGTACAAGGACGGCGGCGCCAACGAGGGCCACTCCTGTGTGAAGGGCCGCTTCGCCTTCGGGTACGCCAACCACCCCGACCGGGTGATGGAGCCGATGGTCCGCGACTCGATCGAGGACGAGTGGCGCAAGGTCTCCTGGGAGGAGGCGATCGGCTTCACCGCGCGTCGCCTGCGTGAGATCCAGGCCGAGTACGGGCAGGGCTCGATCGGTGGCATCACCTCGTCGCGGACCACGAACGAAGAGGTGTACGTCGTCCAGAAGATGGTCCGCGCGGTCTTCGGCAACAACAACGTCGACACCTGCGCGCGCGTCTGCCACTCGCCCACCGGGTACGGACTGAAGCAGACCTTCGGCGAGTCGGCCGGGACCCAGGACTTCAAGTCCGTCGACGACGCCGACGTGATCCTGGTGATCGGCGCGAACCCGACCGACGCCCACCCGGTGTTCGGCTCCCGCATGAAGAAGCGGCTGCGCCAGGGCGCGCAGCTGATCGTCGTCGACCCACGCAAGACCGACCTGGTCCGCTCGCCGCACATCGAGGCCGCGCACCACCTGGCCCTGCAGCCGGGGACGAATGTCGCCATCGTCAACGCGATCGGGCATGTGGTCGTCACCGAGGGCCTGGTGGACCGCGCGTTCGTCGACGCCCGCTGTGAGGGCTTCGAGGAGTGGGAGACGTTCATCGCCGGGCCGGAGCACAGCCCGGAGGCGGTCGAGGAGATCACCGGCGTACCGGCGGCCGAGGTTCGGGCGGCGGCACGGCTGTACGCGACCGGCGGCAACGGCGCGATCTACTACGGCCTCGGCGTCACCGAGCACAGCCAGGGCTCGACCACCGTCATGGCGATGGCGAACCTGGCGATGGCGACCGGCAACATCGGCCGGTCCGGTGTCGGCGTGAACCCGCTGCGCGGCCAGAACAACGTGCAGGGCTCCTGCGACATGGGCTCGTTCCCGCACGAGCTGCCGGGCTACCGGCACGTCTCCGACGACGGCGCCCGCGACGTCTACGAGCAGCTCTGGGGTACGCCGCTGCTGAACGAGCCGGGCCTGCGGATCCCGAACATGTTCGACTCCGCGATCGACGGGTCGTTCAAGGCGCTGTTCGTGCAGGGCGAGGACATCGCGCAGTCGGACCCGAACACGGCGCACGTGTTCGCCGCGCTCGGCGCGCTCGACCTGCTCGTCGTACAGGACCTGTTCGTCAACGAGACGGCGAAGTTCGCGCACGTGCTGCTGCCGGGGACCTCGTTCCTGGAGAAGGACGGCACGTTCACCAACGCCGAGCGCCGGATCAACCGGGTCCGCCCGGTGATGGCACCGCAGACCGGCAAGCAGGAGTGGGAGATCATCTGCGAGCTCTCGCAGGCGATGGGCTACCCGATGCACTACGACTCGTCCAGCCAGATCATGGACGAGATCGCGCTCACCACCCCGACCTTCATGGGCGTCTCGTTCGACCGGCTCGACGAGGCCGGGTCGATCCAGTGGCCGTGCAACCTCGAGCACCCGGACGGTACGCCGGTCATGCACGAGGAGGAGTTCACGCGGGGCAAGGGGCGGTTCATGGAGACTATGTACGTGCCCACCACCGAACGGTCCACGCGCAAGTACCCGCTGATCCTGACCACCGGACGGATCCTGTCGCAGTACAACGTCGGCGCGCAGACCCGGCGTACGGCGAACGTCGCGTGGCACCCCGAGGACATCCTCGAGCTGCACCCGCACGACGCCGAGGTCCGGGGCATCTCCGACGGCGACACGGTGTCGCTGGCCAGCCGCGTCGGACGGACCACGCTGCACGCGAGGCTGTCGGAGCGGATCCCGGTCGGGGTCTGCTACACCACGTTCCACCACCCGGTGACGGGCGCGAACGTGATCACCACCGACAACTCCGACTGGGCGACGAACTGCCCGGAGTACAAGGTGACCGCGGTCCAGGTCGACCTGGTCGTCGAGCCCTCGACGGCCGCTCGCGAGAGCGTTGCGGTGGGCCACTGATGAGCGCGACCACGCTGCCGCCGCACGTCCGGCTGGCCAACGAGATCGCGCGGCAGTTCGCGCACAAGCCGGCCGACGTCGCTGCTACCTCCATCGCCAACCACATCAAGGCGGTGTGGGACCCGCGGATGAAAGCGGCGCTGGTGTCGCACCTGGACGCGGGCGGTGACGACCTGGACCCGGTCGCCGCGCTGGCTGCCCAGCAGCTGAAGGGCCAGTAGTGCCAAAACCCGGCCACCGGCACGCGGCGGCGTCGCTTCCCTGGGACGTCGCCCGCGAGCTGGCCCACGCGGCTGCTGCTGCCCTGCCGCCTCGGTCGCTGCCTTTGTCGGCGGCCGACGGTACGACGCTGGCGACGCCCTTGGTCGCGCCGGCCGCCGTACCGCCGGTGGATCGCTCGGCGATGGACGGGTATGCGGTCCGCGGCTCTGGGCCTTGGCAAGTGGTCGGCACGATCCTGGCCGGCTCCTTGGACCTGCCGGAGCTGGCTGAGGGTCAGGCCTACGCGATCGTCACGGGCGCGACTGTTCCGGACGGGACGACCGAGGTGGTCCCGGACGAAGAAGCGCTCGTCGACCACGGCATCGTTCGGACGGCCGTCGGCGAAGCCGGGCCGGACGCGGGCCGGCCCTCCTCCGGAGGGGGCGGGCGGCACATCCGCCGGGCGGGCGAGGAGTGCGTTGCCGGGGAGGTGCTGCTCCCGGCGGGCGTCCGCATCGATCCCTCGGTGCTGGGGTTGGCTGCTGCGCTGGGACTTGATCGGTTGACGGTGATTCCCAAGCCTCGGGTTGCGGCCTTCGTCACCGGCGACGAGCTCGTGCAGCGCGGCGCTTCCGGACCCGGTCGCGTGCGGGATGCGATCGGGCCGATGCTCCCCGGGTTGATCGAGCGTGCTTCAGGGATCTGTACGGCGGTCACGCAGCTCCCGGACTCGCGATCGGCCCTGATCGACGCGTTGGCCAAGTCCGACACCGACGTGATCCTGGTATCCGGCTCCTCGGCCTCCGGACCCGCCGATCACCTCCGCGGCAGTCTGACCGCCCTCGGCGCCGAGCTGGTGATCGACGGCGTCGCCTGCCGGCCCGGACATCCCCAGGCGTTGGCCCGCTTCGACGACGGCCGACTGGTGATCGGCCTCCCCGGCAACCCGTTCGCCGCGCTCACCGCGTTCCTCACCCTCGGCGTAGCCGCCCTGCACCGGATGCGCGGGCTGCCCTTGCCGACGTTGCCCGTAGCCCCCATCCCCGGCGGCCTCGCCGGCCACCCGACCAGCACCCGCCTGGTCCCCGTCCGGGTCACCCCCGAAGGCGCCGTACCGGTAGGCCACGCCGGCTCCGCCATGCTCCGCGGCGCCGCCGCCGCCGACGCGCTGGCCATCATCGAACCCGGCCCCACCACCGCCATCGCCGCCCGCCTGCTCTCCCTGGACCCAGGCGCCACCCCCTGGACCTTCTGACTGCCCCCGTTCTGAACGACTGCCCCCTTATGGGATGACTGCCGCGGTACATCGCGGCAGTCATCCAGTACGGCGTCAGCCGGGCGAGCGGCCGAGCGGTACCTCGACCTGTGCTCCGCGACTTCGGCAGCGCCGGCCGGGGCTCGACATCTCGCCCCGTTGACGCTCCCCCGTCCCGGTTACCCTGGCGGAATGAACGACGGGCTGAGCATCGGGCAGGTGGCGGAGCGGACCGGGTTGAGCGTGCACGCGCTGCGCTTCTACGAGCGCGAAGGCATCCTCGCCGAGCCGGTACGGCGGGAGTCGAACGGCCGCCGGATCTACAGCGAGGACGACGTCGACTGGCTGGAGATGTGCATCCGCTTCCGCGCGTCGGGCATGCCCCTGGACACCATCCGCCGCTACACCGACCTGGTCCGCCAGGGACCCGGCAACGAGTCCGAGCGGCTGGCGCTCCTCCAGAGCCACCAGCAGCACGTCGAGGACCAGCTCGCCGCCCTCACCGCCTGCCACGAGGTCATCACCCACAAGGTCGAGATCTACCAGCAGCACCTCACCCAAGGCACCGCCGACTGCCTGTGGACCGTCCCGGTCGCCTCCGAGGACTCCCCCGTCGCCGCAAACCAGTAGCCGGCCCGCCGCCTACAAGTAGTCCCCGCCGCCAAGGCCGCCTGGCGCCTCAGGCCAGCGCGTCGAGCGCCAACCGCACGTCGTCCCGCGTCGAGTACACATGGAACGACGCCCGCAACCGACCATCCCGTACGGCGGCCCGTACGCCGGCCGCCTCGAACGCCTCAGCCGCCCCCGGCACATCCGCGCTCACGATCGCCGAGTCACCCGGCTCCAACCCAAGCCCGGCCCGGAACTCGTTGGCCAGCGCGAGGTTGTGCGCGTGGATCTTCTCGACCCCGATCTCCTCCAGCAACTCCAGCGCCGGCGCAGCCCCGACGAAGCTGAACCACGCCGGTGACTGGTCGAACCGCCGAGCGTCAGGCGCCAGCGCCATCTTCGTCCCGTAGTACGAACCATGCACGTCGTCACCGGCGTACCAGTTCGCATGCAACGGCCGGCACCGCTCCTGGAGCTCGGGCGACAGGTAGCCGAACGTCGCACCCCGCGGCGCCATCATCCACTTGTAGCTGTGGGCAACCAGTGCGTCCACCCCGGTGACGTCGAGCGGCAACCATCCCACCGCCTGGCTCGCATCCAGCACCACCAGCGCCCCGATCTCCTTGCTCGCAGCAATCACCGCGGGGAGGTCGAGCACCTCACCAGTCGCCGACTGGACGACACTGACCGCGACCACGTCGACACCCGGCCGGATCGCCGCGACCAGTTCGGCGGTCGGTGCTCCGACCACCTCGATCCCGCGGTCGGCGTGCACCTGCCAGGGGAAGACGTTCGACGTGAACTCGACCGAGTCGGTCAGCACCTTCGTGCCGTGCGGCAGCGCGCTCGCGATCGGCGAGACCGCGGCCGAGACCGTACTGCCGACGAACACGTCCGCCGCGGACGCGCCGATCAACCGGGCGAACGACTCCCGCGCCCGCGTCGTCGACCCGTCCCAGGGCTCCCAGCTCGTCGCCCCGACGTGCCAGTCCGCGAGGGCCGCCTGCAGCGCGTCCCAGGCGGGGCGCGGCGGCAGCCCGTACGACGCTGTGTTCAGCCAGCCCGGCTGCGGCTCCCAGAGGTGAGCGAAGTCGGCGACATCCGCCATGCGTACTCCCATGCTCGTTCCAGCGGCCCGGTCTCCCACGGACCGCAACCTGTCGTCCCCCGCGGTCGGTGCCAGTCTCCGTCATCGGCGCACAGCGGGTTGACCTAGACCGAGGTCTAGCTCCTACGTTCAAGGCACACCAATCACGAGGAGTACGTCGTATGCGATACCGCACTCTTGGCGCGACCGGCATCGAGGTCAGCGTGCACTGCCTGGGGACGATGATGTTCGGCGCGGTCGGCAATCCCGACCACGAGGACAGCGTCCGGATCATCCACGCCGCCCTGGACCAGGGCATCAACTTCGTCGACACCGCGGACATGTACTCGTCGGGTGAGTCCGAGGAGATCGTCGGCAAGGCGCTCACGGGCCGCCGCGACGACGTCGTACTGGCCACGAAGGTGCACTTCCCGATGGGCGAGGGCCCGAACCGCGGCGGCAACTCGCGGCGCTGGATCACCCACGAGGTCGAACAGAGCCTGCGTCGGCTCGGCACGGACTGGATCGACCTGTACCAGGTGCACCGGCCGGACCACCGCACGGACGTCGAGGAGACCCTGTCGGTGCTCACCGACCTGGTCCGCGCCGGCAAGATCCGCGCGTTCGGCTGCTCGACGTTCCCGGCCGAGGACATCGTCGAGGCGTACCACGTGGCCGAACGCCGGGGGCTCGGCAAGTTCCGCACCGAGCAGCCGCCGTACTCGCTGATCGCACGCGGCATCGAGCGCTCGCTGCTCCCGACCGCGCAGCGCCTCGACATGGGCGTGCTGACCTGGAGTCCGCTGGCCTCCGGGTTCCTCTCCGGGAGGATCCGCAAGGACCAGCCTGTCGACCTCTCGGTCGGCCGAGCCGCTCTCACGCCCTTCCGGTTCGACCCGACGATCTCCAGCAACGCGGCGAAGTTCGACGCGTTGGAGCAGTTGATCGAGGTCGCCGACGGTCTCGGCCGCACCCTGCCGGAGTTGGCTCTCGCCTTCGCCGTCACCCACCCCGCGGTCACGTCGGTCATCACCGGCCCTCGCACGATGGCTCACCTGGAGGGCACGTTGAAGGCCGCCGACCTGACCCTCGACGACAAGACCCTCGACCGCATCGACGAGATCGTCCCGCCGGGCACCGACCTCTACCCGGCGGACGGCGCCTGGAAGCCGGTAGCCCTCACCGACCCGTCCAAGCGCCGCCGCCCCCTCGCGGACCGCGCAGCGGGCTGAGCTCTTCCTCTTACTTGGTAACAGACCTCAGACCCGCATGCACCTTGGCCGCCAGCTTGAGCAGCTGCGCCCGCTCGGTCGCGGTCAGCGGCGAGAGCGTCGAGTTCTCCACCTTCTGTACGACGTTGCGCGCGGTCGTGAACGTCCGCCGCCCGAGCCCGGTCAACGCGATCCGGTACCGCCGGCGGTCGTCGGGGTCGCGCTCACGCGAGACCAGTTCGTCCTCGAGCAGCTCGTCCATCAGCCGGACCATGTCGCTCGGATCGAGGCCCAACCCACCGGCCAGCGCGCTCTGCGCGGACGGACCCTGGTCGGCCAGTTCGGCCAGCGCCGCGAACTGCCACAGCGTGATGCCGGGTCGCACGGCCAGACGCTCCGCGATCTCCCGCCGGCCGGCCACGCCCACCTTGTGCAGCACGAACGTGGTCATCCCCAGCAGCGTCTCCATGGCAGTCCATTGTAGGGTCGAACCAATCGTTGGTACTTCCCCACTAATTTGGAGGATCTGGATGGATGCGCTCTACCCGCGACTGCTCGTCGACGACTTCCCGGCGACGGTCGATTTCTACCGCGGGATCCTGGAGGAACTGTTCGGAATTCAACCAGTGAAGGTGATTCCGGAGGCGGCGTACGCGAACTGGGACGTCGGCGGGGAGACCGCGCTGGTGCTGTTCGGGCGGGCTGGGTTGTCCGCTGCGCTCGGGCTCGACCCCGGCCCCGCAGCGGCTGCGAACAGCGTGACGCAGCCGTCGACGAACACGATGCTGGTGTTCAAGGTCGACGACGTGGACGCCGCCGCGCAGGTGGTCGAGAAGCACGGTGCGGCGGTCGTTGCCGGAGCGCAGGATCGCCCGCAGTGGGGACCGAACCTGCGGACCGCCCATCTGCGCGCGCCCGACGGCACGCTGCTGGAACTGCAGGCTTACTGAGCGTGTTTCTTCCGGCTGAGGCTTTTAGCTCGCCGGGATCGGGGCACAGGGTGGGAAGACAACGTAGGACAACGGAAGAAGAAGTTGAGTTCGATGGCACTGCCGCAGTCGATCCGCAACGCCGGGGAGCCCTGGACGGCCCAGGACCTGAGCAAGCTCGAGGAACTGGCCGCCGACAACTTTCCACCCTGCGTGATCGGCCTGCGGCTCGGCCGCCCCGAGGACGCGATCCTCGACCAGGCGTTGCGGGTCGGCGTTAGGCTGACCCCACTGAACCGTCCGCCGTACGGCGTGCTGCCGCCGGCCGGGCGCGGGCCTGACAGGGAGGACGATCGATGAGCTTCGACCGACCAGGAGTACCGCACCCCGGGAACCGCGCCGACGAGGCGGAGACCGAGGAGATCCTCGAAGAGGAAGGCGTCGACGTCACCGACGGCCGCCTCGACGGCCGCGACCACCCCGGCAGCCCGTCGCCGGGCCCCCAGCCGTACACCCCGCACCACGCCCAGAAGCCCGCCGCGGACGCGGACGAGCCGAGCTGACCTCCAGCACGCGCGGGTACGGCGGACGCCCACGCCGCGGGGGCGTCGTACGGGCAACAACCCCGGCGCCCGTCATGCTCGGATGGACCGAGTTGCTAGTCCGAGGTTCGAGTTCCTCCGCGTGGACTACCGTGTTCTGACCAGTATCGGCGGACGCGGAGGGGGCTACCTGTGGCAGTGACCATGCGGGATGTGGCGCAGCATGCGGGGGTGTCACCGAAGACCGTGTCCAACGTGATGAGCGGTTATCCCTTCATCCGTGAGGAGACGCGCCAGCGGGTGCTCGCCTCGATCGATGCGCTCGGCTACCAACTCAACATCTCCGCCCGCAACCTCAAGTCCGGTCGCACCGGCATCATCGGGCTCGCCGTCCCGGAGCTGAGCCAGCCGTACTTCGCCGAGCTCGCCGACGCCGTGATCACCGCGGCGGAGGGGCACGGCCTGACCGTGATGATCGAGCAGACCGGCGCCGTCCGGGAGCGTGAGCTCGCGACCCTCGCCCGCCCGCGCGGTCCGCTCGTCGACGGGCTGCTGTTCAGCCCGCTCGCCTTGGGCCCCGACGACGTCGGGCACCTGCGGACCGGGACCCCGATGGTGCTGCTCGGTGAGCGGATGTTCCACGGCCCGGTCGACCACGTGATGATCGACAACGTCGCCGGCACCCGCGCGGTCACCGAGCACCTGCTCGCGCTCGGCCGCCGCCGGATCGCCGTGATCGGGACCCACCCCGGTGAACTGGTCGGCACGGCCGCGATCCGGTACGACGCGTTCGCGGCCGCACTGGCCGACGCCGGCGTCGAGCCGATCGAGCGGCTGGCGATGCCGGCCGACCCGTGGCAGCGCCGGACGGGCGCCGCCGCGATGGAGGCGCTGCTCGCCTCCGGCGCGAAGTTCGACGCGGTGCTCGCGCTCAACGACACGCTCGCGGTCGGGGCGTTGCACACGCTGATGAAGCACGGCGTCCGGATTCCTGACGACGTGGCCGTCGCCGGGTTCGACGACATCGACGAGGCCCGCTACGGCACGCCCAGCCTGACCACGGTCGACCCGGGCCGCGGGCAGATCGCCGCGACCGCGGTCGAGATCCTGGTCGGCCGGATGAACGGCGACGACACCGACCACCGCGAGATCGTCGCGCAGTACGAGCTGCACATCCGCGAGTCGACCGCCGGTCCCTGACCGGTCCACCCCCGCGAGTCCACATCCGGCCAAGAGCCGATCGAGGTCTTGACGCCTCCGGAGCGCCCGGGCATCATCCTTCTACACCGATGTATTACATCGGTGTAGAAGCGTGCCCCACCGCCCTTGGGAGGACACGAAGATGCCATCGCAAGAGCCACCCCAGCCCCATTCGGCCCTGCCCTCACCAGCAGGAAGAGCGGGGATCTCCAGGCGCCACCTCCTGGCCGGCGCTCTCGGGATCGCCGGGGCCGCCGCCCTCACCGGCTGCGGATCGTTCGGCCGCGACGCCCGCGTCCGCGAGTGGAACCTGTTCGGCGGCGGCGACGGCGCACGTCTCCTCCAGATCCACGACAAGTTCGTTGCCGAGCACAACGACATCGCGTTCGAGGCGCACACGCTGGCCTGGGGGCCGCCGTTCTACACCAAGCTCGCGATGTCCGCCGCCGGCGGTCGCGCACCCGAGGTTGCGACCCTTCACCTGTCCCGGCTGAAGGGCTTCAGCCCGAGCACGATGCTCGACCCGATCCCCGTCGACCTGCTGGCCAAGGCCGGGATCACCGAGCAGGACTTCCTGCCCGAGACCTGGAGCAAGTGCCACGTCGACGGCCAGCTCTACGCCGTACCGCTCGATCAGCATCCGTTCGTCCTCTATTACAACACCGAGATCTGCCAGAAGGCCGGCCTGCTCGGCCCCGACGGCCGGATCAAGCCGGTCAAGGGCGTCGACGCGTTCTTCGAGATGCTCGAGGCGGTCAAGGACGTGACCGGCAAGTTCGCGGCCTCGGTCGAGACGACCAACCCGTGGCGGATCTGGTGGACGCTGTACGGACAGCTCGGGGGCGAGTTCTTCGACGAATCCGGCCGGGAGCTCGTCCTCGACGACAAGTTGGCCCTGGAAGCCCTGCAGCTGATGGCGAAACTCGCCGCCGACGGCCTGACCCCGAAGTCGTCCGACTACCCGGCACTGGTCGCCCAGTTCACCAACGGCGACGCCGGGCTGAGCTTCAACGGCGAGTGGGAGGTCACGACGTACCAGACCGCGAAGCTCCCGTTCAGCATGGCGCCGTTCCCGATCGTGTACGACGTACCGAAGTTCGCCGGCGACGCCCACACGTTCGTGATGCCCCACCAGGCCACACGAAGGGACGAGGACACCGCGGCGACGGTCGAGTACATCGCCTGGATGCTGAAGCACAGCGCCGACTGGGCCGCCGGCGGCCACATCCCGGCGTACCAGCCGGTGGTCAAGAGCCCGGAGTACCTGGAGCTGAAGCCGCAGGCCGAGTACCGCTCGGTCGCGCCGGACGTGCTGTTCGACCCGGACGCGTGGTTCAGCGGCTCGGGCGCCCAACTGCAGAACGAGGCGGCGGCCGCCTTCTCCGGGGTGTTCTCGGGCCGGACGACGCCGCAGCAGGGGCTCGACCAGTTCAAGGCCGCCACGCGCAAGCTGCTCGACACTCCGTCCCCGGTCTGACAGGAGCGCATCATGGCCGTGCAGACACCCGCCCGCCCCCGCAGTACGGACGCCGCGCCTCCGAAGCCACCCAACGGTCCACCCTGGACGGAACGCTGGGGCGGCCTGTTCTTCGTCGCGCCGTTCGGGATCTTCTTCCTGTTCTTCCTGCTCTGGCCGACGCTCGCCGGGCTCTGGAACAGCTTCTTCAACACCAGCCTCGCGGGAGTGAAACAGGAGTTCCTCGGCCTGGCCAACTGGCGTGAGCTGTTCGGCGACCCGGCGGTCTGGGACTCGCTGAAGAACACGCTCGTCTTCACCGCGATGAGTACGCCGCCGCTGGTGCTGATCGCGCTGGTGATGGCACTGCTGGCCAACCGCCGCGGGGTGTTCGGCTGGTTCCTGCGGTTCGCGTACTTCGCGCCGTTCGTGCTCCCGGCAACGGTCATCACGCTGATCTGGGTGTGGATCTACCAGCCCGGCTTCGGCCTGGTGAACGGGCTGCTGACGGCCGGCGGCTTCGCCGAGATCGACTGGCTGAACGCGGAGAACCGGGCGATGCTCGCGGTGGTGATCACGACGGTCTGGTGGACCGTCGGGTTCAACTTCCTGCTCTACCTGGCCGCGCTGCAGGGCATTCCGGCGCAGGTCTACGAGGCGGCCTCGATCGACGGCGCGAACGGGCGGCAGACGCTGTTCCGGATCACGCTGCCGCTGCTCGGGCGGACCACCGGGCTGATCGTCGTCCTGCAACTGGTCGCGTCGCTGAAGATCTTCGACCAGATCTACCTGATGACCGACGGCGGCCCGAACTACGCCACCCGGCCGATCATCCAGTACATCTACGAGAGCGGCTTCACCAGTTACCGGATCGGCTACGCGTCGGCGGTGTCGTACCTGTTCTTCGCGATCATCGTGATCGTGTCCGTTGCCCAGTTCAAGCTGTTCGGCGGCCGGAAGGAGGAGCGGCGATGAAGCGGCTCAGCTTCCCGAAGGTCGCGATCACGGTCGGCGCCGCACTGCTCGCCGTACTGTGGCTGGTCCCGTTGCTGTGGGCCGTCGACACGTCGCTCAAGCCCGAGCAGGAGACCACCCGTACGCCGATCAGCTGGTTGCCCTCGGCGCCCACTTCGGGGGCGTACCAGAGTGTGCTCGAGCAGGGCTCGATCCTGCGCTGGTTCGTGAACAGCACGATCGTCGCGGTACTGGTGACCGTGCTGACGCTGCTGGTGTCCGTGCTGGCGGCGTACGGGTTCTCGCGCACCACGTTCCCCGGCCGCAAGGTGATCTTCGGCGTGGTGATCGCCGGGATCCTGGTCCCGCCGCAGGTGCTGATCGTGCCGTTGTTCCAGGAGATGTCGAGCCTGCGGCTGGTCGACACGTACTGGGGCATGGTGCTGCCGCAGGTGGTCGCGCCGGTGATGGTGTTCGTGCTGAAGAAGTTCTTCGACGGCGTCTCCCGCGACTACGAGGACGCCGCGCGGGTGGACGGCGCGACCCGCTGGCGGATCGTCTGGGGCGTGATGGTGCCGATGTCGAAGCCGATCCTCGTTGCCGTCGGCATCTTCACGTTCATCGGGGCCTGGAACAACTTCCTCTGGCCGTTCATCGTGACCACCGACCCGTCGATGATGACGATCCCGGTCGGGCTCGCCAACGTGCAGGGCTCGTACGGCCTGCGCTACGCCCAGATCATGGCCTCGGCCGTGCTCGGCGGACTGCCGCTGCTGATCGTCTACGCGCTCTTCCAGCGACACGTCGTCCGCGGTGTCGGCGACGCCGGCATCAAGGGCTAGACCTCAACCACCAAGGAGCATTCCCTCGTGCCTTCTGCCTCATTGATCCTCGACCCCTCCTTCACCGTCGCCCCGGTCAACCGCCGGACGTTCGGCACGTTCGTCGAGCACATGGGCCGCTGCGTCTACACCGGCATCTACGAGCCCGGCCACGCGACCGCCGACGAGGACGGCTTCCGCAAGGACGTCCTCGAGCTGACCCGGGAGCTCGGCGTCTCCCTGGTCCGCTACCCGGGCGGCAACTTCGTCTCCGGCTACCGCTGGGAGGACGGCGTCGGGCCGCAGGCCGATCGGCCGCGCCGCCTGGAGCTGGCCTGGCACAGCGTCGAGACCAACCAGTTCGGCCTGGACGAGTTCGTCCGCTGGTGTGCGAAGGCCGGCGTCGAGCCGATGATGGCGATCAACCTGGGCACGCGGGGCGTCCAGGAAGCGCTCGACCTGCAGGAGTACGCCAACCACCCGGGCGGTACGGCGCTGTCGGACCTGCGCGGCGAGCACGGCGCGACGTCGCCGTACGGCATCAAACTGTGGTGCCTCGGCAACGAACTCGACGGGCCGTGGCAGATCGGGCACAAGACCGCGAGCGAGTACGGGCGGGTCGCGGCCGAGACCGCGCGGGCGATGCGGATGGTCGAGCCGGACCTGGAACTCGTTGCCTGCGGCTCCTCGGGTTCGGGGATGCCGACGTTCGGGACCTGGGAACGTGAGGTACTGCGCGAGTGCTACGACCTGGTCGACCACATCTCGTGCCACGCGTACTACGGCGACGACAACGACGACCCGGCGTCGTTCCTGGCCTCAGCGGTCGACATGGATCGCTTCATCGACGCGGTCGTCGCGAGTGCTGACCACGTCGGCGCCGAGCTGAAGAGCAAGCGGCGGATCGACATTTCCTTCGACGAATGGAACGTCTGGTACAAGGACCGCTCGCGGCTGACCGACGGCGCTCCTGACGCCTGGGAGGTGGCGCCGCGGCGGATCGAGGACGAGTACAACCTGACCGATGCCGTTGTCGTCGGCAACCTGCTGATCTCGTTGCTGCGGCACAGCGACCGGGTCGCGGTCGCTTGCCTGGCGCAACTCGCGAACGTGATCGCCCCGATCATGACCGAGCCCGACGGCCCGGCCTGGCGGCAGCCGACCTTCCACCCGTTCGCGATCACCTCACGGCTCGCGGCCGGTCAGGTGCTGCAGGTGAGGACGATGTCGCCGACGGTCCCGACCGAGAAGTTCGGCGAGGTCGAGGCGGTCGACGCGGTCGCGACGTACGACGACGGCAAGCTCGCGGTCTTCCTGGTCAACCGGTCGCTCGACCAGACGATCGAGGTGTCGGTCGACGTCAGCCGGACCGGGGTCACCACCGTCGAGGAGGCGCTGACGCTGGCCGACGACGACCGGCTGGCGGTGAACTCGGCGGCGCAGCCGGACCGGGTCGTGCCGCGCGAGGCTCCGGGCGTGCGGCTGGAGGACGGAAAGCTGACGATCACCCTGCCGCCGATCTCGTGGACGGCTCTAGCCCTTGCCTGAGCGACCTGACTTGTCGTCGTCGTCCTTCGTGCGGAGACCACCCTTGTCGTCACCGGGCTCGGTCGTGCTGTGCCCGGTGGTCGGCTTGGTCTCGGTGGTCTTGCGCAGGCCACCCTTGTCGTCGCCGGGCGTCGGGGTTGTTGGGACTGCCTTCGGCTCCAGCGTCGGTGGGAACCAGAGGGGCGCCGGCGACTCGCCTGGCGTGCCGGGGTCGAAGGCTGACCAGACCGCCGTCCCGCCGGCGACCAGACCGGCGGCTGCGACCAGGCCGAGGAGGCCGGTGCCCGCCCAGGCGGCGTACCGGCCCAGGCCGCGGCGGCCGCTCTCTGCGCCCGTGCCACCCGTCTGCAGTACGACGGGCCGGCGTCGGGTGTCCGGGCTCTGTTCCATGACTCGATGGTGACCCACCGCGGCCGCCGACGGCTATCGGACCTTGGTACTAGTACTCCCCGCGCTGAGCGTTCCGCTGGGCCCACAGTGCGGCCTGCGTCCTGTCCGTGACGCCCAGCCGCTGGTAGATGTTCGTGAGGTGCGCCTTGACCGTCCGCTCGCTGATACCCATCCGGCGGGCGATCGACTTGTTCGGCAGCCCGTCGCTGATCATCTGCAGCACCTCCTGCTCCCGCCCGGTCAGCTTGGTCTCCGGACCGGGCGCACGCCGGTTGGTGAGCAGCACCCGGGCAGCCTTCGGGTCCAGCGGCGACCCACCCGCCACCACCTCGCGGATACCGGCCAGGATCACCTCCGGCTCGCTGTGCTTGAGCAGGTAGCCCTCGGCACCGGCCTGCAGGGCGTCGAGGATCCGCGCCTGGTCGCTGAACGACGTCAGCACCAGCACGTGTGCCTCCGGGTTCGCTGCGACGATCTGCCCGGTCGCAGCGATCCCGTCGGTGCCAGGCATCGACAGATCCATCAGTACGACGTCCGGCTGCAGCTCAGCGGCCATCGCCACCGCCTGCGCGCCGTCAGCGGCCTCGCCGACCAGCTCCAGGTCGTCAGCGGTCCCCAGCAGCTGGGCCAGCCCGGTCCGGACGATCGCGTGGTCGTCGGCAATCAGCACCCGGATCATCCGACTGGCACCTCGATCTCCACGCGCGTTCCCTGGCCGGGAGCGGCCCGGACTGTCAGCATGCCACCTGACTCGGCCAGCAGGTCGCCGATCGACCGGAGTCCGAAGTGTCCGCCCGTACTGCGCTCCTCCAGCCGTGACTCGTCGAAGCCGCGCCCGTCGTCGTCGATCACCAGCGTGGCAACGCCGTCACGGCGCCCAGCGCTGATCAGCACCTCCCGCGCTGCGCTGTGGGAGGCAACGTTCCGGACCACCTCCTGAGCAGCGCGGAACAGCAGAGCGGCTACTGCCGGTGGCAAGTGCTCGGCCTCCTCCGTCTCCAGCCGTACGTCGATGCCCGCGCGCTCCAGCCCGGCGGCCAACTCGGCCAGCGCTGAAGCCAAGCCCTCCTCGGCCAGGTTGGGCGGGTAGATGTCGACCAGCAGCGAGCGCAGCGACCCGATGCTGCCGCGGAGCCGCGAGGCGCTGTCAGCAATCAGCTCTGCTCGTTGACCCTCGGTGGGGTTGCCCAGCCGCATCGCATCGAGCGCGTAGTTGAGTCCGGTGAGCTCCTGGACCACGCCATCGTGCAGCTCACCAGCGATCCGCCGCCGCTCGGCATCCGACGCCTCGACCGCGTGCCGGAGCAGCCGCTCGCGGTCCCGCTGCTGCCGTTGCACCCGCCGGGCGAGCGACCAGGCGAACGGGATCTGGACCAGTTCCAGCAGCAACAGCGCTCCCAGCGACGGCGGAGCGAACCGCTGCCAGGCGGCCTGCCCTGCCTCGGTCACCGCCTGGTACCGGAAGTACGCCTCGAACAGCATCGGCTGGCCGTTCGGGCCGCGCACTCCGACGTACACCTCGAGCAGCTTGCGGTACGGGATCTCGAACCGGTTCTCCGGCCGGCTCAGGTCGCTCACCTCGGACTCGACGCTGCCGCGGACCTGCAGCGCCTCAGCCTCCTCGGGGCCGAGTGGGAAGCTGCTCCCGATCAGCCGCGGCTCGTCGGAGTACACGACCCGCCCGCTGGCGTCCCACAGCTTCACCCGTACCAGCGACGCCTGCAGCACGTACTGGCGCATCGCGGTGTCGAATGCTCGCAGTGCCTCGGGCTGACCGGCGATCACCGCCGCGGTCAGGCGTGGCTCGACCACACCGCGAGCGGTGACGTAGGTGACCTGCCGGGCCGACTCCGCCGCCTGCTCGGTCCCGGCCTGGCGTGCGACGAAGGCGATCAGCGCCGCCAGCGACAGCAGCACGATCAGACCGGCCGCGGTGAACCGGACGAGCAGCCCGACCGTGGAGAGCGGTTCGCGGTCAGCACGCGACCGTCGCAGATTCACCATGCGGGGATCGTAGAGCCGGATCGCTGCCGCCCGGCAGCCCGACAACCGTCCTAGTACCAAGGTGCAATACCCCTGCCGACCAGGGCGGGACGAGTGTGGTCGGCATGAAGCTACCGCTCTCGCTCACCGTCGCCGGGCCCGCCGCCCGAGTGCAGCTCCCCGCACTCGCCGCAGCGGCCGGTCTGGTCGTGCTGCGAGTCGGTGTCGTCCTGCTCCGCCCGTGGCCGCTCGCCCTGGCGGTCGACCACGCCCTGTCCGGTACGCCGGAGAACCCGCTGACGGTGCTGGTCCTGGCGGCTCTGGCCACCGTCGTCCTCAGCGCGGCGATCGACCTGCTGGACAAGGCGAGCCTGCGCATCGTCGAACGGGCGGCCGAGCGGATCGGAGCAGGGCTGCGGGCAACGATGTTCCAGCAGACCATGACCAGGTCCCTGCGCTGGCACGACCGGATGCGCAGCGGCGAGCTCGTCTCGCGGCTGACCACCGACGTCGGCCGGGTGCTGGACGGTGTGGTCGCGGTGTCCACCTCGTTCCTGCCGGACGCGGTGATGCTGGTCGCCGTACTGGGGCTGCTGTTCGCCTTCGACCCGGGACTGGCGCTGATCGGCCTGGCTGTGGTGCCGGTGCTCGCCGTACTGGCTGTGCGGCAGCGGCGACTGGTCCGACCTGCCCGACAGTGAGGTCAGCGCGATCATCCGCCGGTTACTCTCGCAGGACCCAGCAGAACGCGGCACACCGGAGACAGTGCTCACCGCACTGGTCGCAGCCGCCGGCGAGCTCCGCCCCTGGCCCGACTGGCTCGACCGGTACGCCGGTGCGGTCAGAGCACGCGTTCCCGGCGGAAGCGGGTGATGCTGATGCCTGGGCCGACTTCTACTTGTTCCGACTCGTGGTAGCCGCGGCCCAGGTACAGCTTGACGGCCGGGGCGTTCGCCGTGCCGGTGGAGACCAGGGACAGGCCGCGGGGTTCCAGGTCGTCCAGGGCGTCGAGCAGGGCGGTGGCGTGGCCCTTGCGGGCGTGTGCGGGGTCGACGACCAGGCGGGTGATGTCGAGGGTCTCGTGGTCGGGGATGTCGTAGGCGACAGCGGCGACCAGGATGTCGTCGGTGAAGCAGCCGAGCCAGTGCTCGGTCGACGTCATCAGGCCGGCCAGGTCCTCCTGCAGCGGCGGAATCCCGTCGAAGCCGATCAGTGCGGCCTCGACGGCGTACGCGCGGTGCTGGACTTCGAGCAGGCGTGGCGCTAACCCGGGGTCGGCCGGGTCGATCGGACGGATCACCACTCCACGCTAACCCGATAACGTGTCAGGCGCGCCACGAACGCGGTGGCAGGTCTGCTCGAAGGGATGCGCGTGAAGGTCTACCGGGACAGCTGGGGAGTGCCACACCTGCGCGCCGACGATCCACTGTCGCTGGTCCGGCTGCAGGGGCGGAACGTCGCCACCGACCGTGCCTGGCAGATCGAGACGCAGCGGCGGAAGATGCTCGGCACGACCGCTGCCTTCCTCGGGCCGGACGCCGTTGCCTGGGACACCTTCGCCCGCCAGGCTCGGTTGGCCGACACCGCCGAGCGTTGCTTCCGGGCGCTCGACGACGACACCCGCGCTTGGGTCGAGGCGTACGTCACCGGCGTCAACGAGGGCCTTCCGGCCGGCGCCGCGCGGGCTCCGGAGTTCGTGAAGACCGGGCTGACCCTGCAGGAGTGGGAGCCGTGGACACCGCTCGGGATCTGGATGGCCGTGCACATCCTGTTCGCCGGGTTCCCGTCCAAGCTGTGGCGTGAGCAGGTCGCACTGCACCTCGGCGACGACGCGATGCAGGTGTTCACCTCCGAGGGACCGCACACGTCGGGCAGCAACGGCTGGATGATCCCGGGCGCTCTGACAGCGACCGGTACGGCGCTGATCGCGGGCGACCCGCACCGGTACGTCGAGAGTCCGGGCATCTACCAGCAGATCCGGCTCGCCTGCCCTACCTACGATGTGGTGGGGCTGGCCGTTCCGGGCATCCCC
This sequence comes from Kribbella sp. cmx-5-2, assembly GCA_049998015.1. Taxonomy (GTDB): domain Bacteria; phylum Actinomycetota; class Actinomycetes; order Propionibacteriales; family Kribbellaceae; genus Kribbella. The sequence goes on along the minus strand of JAEBEC010000002.1, from coordinate 498,888 downwards.
GGGATCGCACACTTCGGTCACACGGGCGACGTCGCCTGGGCGATCACCAACGCGGCGGCCGACTACCAGGACCTGTACGAGGAGCAACTCCGGCGTACGACGGACGGTGTGGAGGCGCTCGGGCCGGACGGTTGGGAGACCGCCTCGGTGCACACCGAGTCGGTGGAGATCGCCGGCCGGGACGCCATCGCGGTCGAGGTGATCGAGACGGCGCGCGGGCCGGTGGTGATCGGTGGACCGGACTTCGCACGGGGTGTCAGTCTGCGCTATCCGCCGCGGGTCACCGGGCGACTCGGGTTCGAAGTGCTTCCTTTGTTGCTCGCAGCAACGGATGTGAGGGCTGTCGACGAGGCACTGGAAAGATGGGTCGAGCCGGTCAACGTCGTACTCGCAGCGGATACGGCGGGTGGATTGCTGCACCGGACGGCCGGGCTCGTTCCGCAGCGGGATGCGGAGAACCTGCTGCGCGTCGTACCGGCATGGGAGCGCAAGCACGAGTGGAGTGGCTGGATCGATCCGATGCCCAGGGCAACGGTTGACGGCGTGGTCGCGATGGCGAACGCCAGGGACCTGGCCGCGCCGCTCGGCGTCGAGTTCGCCGCACCGCACCGATATCGGCGGATTCGTGAGCTGCTGACCGCGCGGGACGGCTGGACGGTCGAGGACATGCCGACCATCCACACCGACACCTGGCTGGGCTCGGCGGGCAGCATCATCGACCCGCTGCGCGAGCTGGCCGAGTTGTCGCCCGAGGCTGTCGAGCTGCGGGACCGGTTGCTGCAGTGGGATCGCCGGATGGACGCGTCCAGTACGACGGCCTCCAGCTACGCCGCGATCCGGAAGGCGCTGAGTCGCCGGATCACCGCGCACCCGGCGATTGCCGCGCTGGACGACGTCGACGCCACGGAGCTGTTCCTGCCGTACCTCGATCTGCTCACGCACGTGTCGTTCGCGCTGGAGAACCTGCTCGTCAGCGACCTGGAGATCGACTTCACCGCGCTCCTCCGGGAGTCGCTGGAAGAGGTCGCCGCGAGGAAGCCGCGTGGATCGTGGGGTGAGACCCACCAATTGTCGCCGGTGCAGGTGATCCGCGGGCCGCTGTTCACCCGCGACGAGGAGCCGATCGAGCTCGCACTGTCCGGCGACCACCACTGCGTGTGGTCCACGTCCAGCGTGCCGGGCACGACCGACCTGTCCGTACGGGCCTCGGCCGCGCGGTACGCGTGGGATCTCAGCGACCGCACGAAGAGCGGGTGGAGTGTGCCGCTGGGGGCGTCCGGCGTACTGGGCGACGCGCACCACCACGACCAGCTCCCCCTGTGGCTGCGTGGTGAGCTGGCCCCGATCGTGACGGACTGGGATCAGCTGACGCCGGAGTAGGTGTCGAGCACGACCTGCAGCCGGTCGCGGCGGAAGCGGCCTGGCTGGCGGTCGTACACCTGTCGGCCGGTGGTCGACCAGAACCGATCCGCCGGTACGACGTCCGCTCCGGCCGGTACGAACTTGAGCACCTCGGCCACTGCTGCAGCCGCGAAGCCCGTCGCCTCATCGGGATCGTCGACGGGTGCAGCAGCCATCAGCTGGTCCGCCAGCTCCAGCCACTGCCCCGGGTCGAGCAACGCCGACGGCTCGGAGCCACCGAAGTTCGGACTGCCGCCGGCGTGCTCACGCTCGGGCAGCTGGAACAGGTACTCCCGTTCGGCGGAACAGCCCTGGCAGGTGCCGTCGTACGCCGCGACGAGCCCGCCGTCCACCTGTGCCAGCGCGTGCCGCCACTCGGTCTCGACCGACCCGCAGGTGGGGCACGGCGTCAGGTCGAGGTAGACGTAAGCCTCATCCCGGGTGCGGGCAGGCGGCAGGACGATCGTCGACACACTGTCAGTGTGGGTTCCGAGCGGCTGCGCGGGCGATCGGTGACCTGAAGCGGTCATCCTCGTCGTCGTCCAGGTCGGTGACGAGGTTGGTCACGCGGTACAGCGGAGTCGTCTCCCCGCGCAGCCGTGCCTCGAAGTCCGCGTAGCTCACTGCCTCCTCGTCCGGCACGGTCGCTGCCGGAGCGCCGTCGTCGCTGCCCGCCAGGAACTGCTCCAGCTGCTGGTAGTCGGACTCGAACATTGTCAGGTACGCGACACCCCGCGGTGTCTGCTCCACCTCGGTCTCCCGGACGTCCCGCACCTCCCCGCTGCGCCGCAGGTCCTGCTTGACCAGGCGTACGTCGTACTCGACCTCGACGCGGGCAGTGACCACGCGACCCTTCTCGAACCGGCTGCGCTCACGTCGTACGCCGCGCCCGTCGTTGGTCTGGTCGGCGAGCTGCTCTCCCGCCGTCACCCCACCGGTCGCGCCGGTGCCCGCGTCCTCCAGGTTCGTGCCGCCGTCCACCGGCAGCAGCCGGCCCGACGTCACGGTATGGGTCACCGTGTGCTGGCTGCGGTTGACCTCACCGATCTCGACGCTGTCGACCGGGCCGGCGATCAGCTGGGCCCCCACCACCGTCGCACCGACCCGGACCTCGACCGACTGCGACGCGTATCCGGGCAGCGGCAACCGCAGTACGGCGAACCCGTCCTGCTGCGCCATCCGGCTGAACGACGCGTTCAGCGTCGCCGTCGAGAGCATCACCGCGAGCTCCGGCCGGTGCACCCGCATCCCGGCCTGGCCGAGCAGCTCGGTCAGTTCCTGCAGGATCAGGTCGGACAACTCGTTGCTCTTGGCATCTTCCACGAAGAACGCGTCCGGTACGCCGCGCTCGTTCAACGACCCGATCGGCTGATCGTCGGTACGGCGCTGCAGCGCCGGCGTGTCGGTCTCCGGCAGCATCCGCAGCGGAATGAGCTGCACGACCTCACCGTCGAGCGTCACCGGCGCAAGCGGAGTCAGCGGCGACTCGGTCCGCGACAGCGCGCGGCCGACGCGGTTCCGTGCGGGTGTCGCAGTGGCCCCGGGGGCAACCTCGACGGTGAACTTCAGACCGCGCCGGACCCGGTGCTGCCCGTCGAACGTCGCGATCCGCTCCAGCCGCGTGGTCTGCTCCCCGACAGCGACCGCGGTGGAGCCGGACCGGTCGGTGCCTGCAGAGCCCGTCCGGCCCTCCTGCAGGCTGCCGTCAACGCCCGCACCGAGTGACCGGCCACTGGTCGCACTGGCCGTGCGTTCGTCGTACAGGTAGCGCTGGACGATGCTGATCGTCTTCTGGGTGGTCCCGAGCGAGACCGCCTCGTCGGTGAACTCCGCGCGGATCCGCAGGCCGACCTGCTGCGCGCCGAACTGCCCAGGCTGTCCGACCGGGTAGGTGCGGGCGAAGCCGTCCGGGCCGAGCATGTCCTCCAGCCGGCCCCACCAGCGCTTGCCGAGGAGGTCAGCAGCGAGTGCTTCGGCCAGCAGCGGATCGCTGTCCGGTGCGATGCCCAGCTGCTCGGCCACGAGGGCCCGGACCTTGTCGAACAGCGCTACCTGGTCCCCCTGCTCGGTGACCGAGGCCTGCTCGACCAGACTCGACCCCAGGTTCTCCTTGTAGTGCTGGGGAATCTCGACGCTCCTGGTCGCGTCGACCCGCTCTGCCTGGTCCAACACGAGGTCCAGCTGCTCGGACTTGCTGCGCGGCGTCGGCCTGCCCCGCTGCGGCTGCAGCTTCTCCAGCAGGGCGCGTGCCGTGTGCGACGCCGACACCGGCGGGAGCTGAACGCCCGCGGCCTCGGCAGCGGCCAGCGCGGCCCGGTACTGCCGGACCAGCCCGGTCGCCAGACGGCGGTCCAGCTCCAGACTGCCGTTCAGGTACCGCTCGACGGCGTCTGCGACCTGGGCCAGCGGCAGGGTCAGCTCGCCCTCCAGGTGGAAGCGCAGGACGTCCCGCTCGGCGACCTGGAAGACCACGGTCGCGTCAGCCGCGACCGGCTTGCCGTTGGCGGTCACCGCCAGGCCGGCGGTCCCAGCGAACAGGTAGTGCCGCCCGACCTCGATCGTCAGCCGCTCGACACCGGCGATGGTCTGGTCGGTGCGCGAGGCCGAGGTGTTCGTCCCGTACTCCCCCGACAGCTTCCCGCCCTGGCCGTCAGCGTTCGCACCGACGTTGGCCGACGTCGAGCCGCCTGTACTCCGGCCGGCCGACAGGCCGTGGCTGGTGAGGGCGAGGTTGATGTCGCCGACCACCGCGTCACTCGTACCGAGCAGGACCACGTCACCGATCCGCCCGTGCACCGCCATGCTGCCCCGGGTGGACACCGGTCCGGCGCCGCGGACCAGTGCGTCCGTCCGGTACGTCGTACGGGCCCACTCGGGGTGAGCCAGCAGGTGCCGAGGGTCGAGGAACGCTGCCAGGTGATGCCGGGCGGTCGGGTCGTGGCCGCCCAGCTCCTGGACCAGCCGGTTCAGCTCGTGGGTGTCCAGGGCGACCAGCGTCGCCCGGTCGAGCAACTGGTCGCTGACCGGCCCGTCACTCACCTGGGTGGGGGTGACCTCGGTGGAGGGGAGCAGATCGGTGTCGACGAGGATCCGGGCCGACGTTCCCGGCGTACCGCGGTGCAGTACGACGGGCTCGGCGCCGAGCTCGGTCACCTCCAGCCGGTGCGGCACCTCGAAGGCGGCGACCGGTGAACGGCTCTCGACCAGCGTGACCTGGTTGACCGTGCCACCGGTGAACCAGCCCATCACCCGGCCGAGCGCCTGCCTCCCGTACGACACCCCGGTCGACCCGGTCGCGCCGCCCGGAGCGTCCTGGGTCAGTCCGAGCGGTGACGCCCGCCAGGGCAGGGACTTCGACCAGCCGTCGGTCCGGCTCGCGGAGTCGGAGCCGATGTTGAGCGTCACCATCGCCTCGTCGGTCGTGACCCCGACGGCGGACGGCGGGCCGGTACGGAGGTTGATCCGCAGGGTGAGGGTCTCGGCCGCGTGGCCGGTCACCGGCTTGGTCAGCGTCACCAGGATGCCGCTCTGGACGGCGATGTCGTAGCCGGCCTCGAGCCGGTTCACCGACAGCTGCGTGCGCAGCTCGGTCAGGTTGAGCAGCTGCCCTTGGCGCAGCAGCGGGTCGGTGGTCATGTTGGCCAGGTCCGGGTTGCCCTGGTCGTCGAGCGGCGGCAGGTACCCGCGCTCGGTCAGCGGTCCGGTCAGGTCGGCCAGGGCATGCTCTCCGCCGGTCACCCGCTGAGCCAGGCCGGGGCCTGCACCGGTGAGGCGGGCTGTGCCACCCGCTAGCCATTGCGGCAGCTCCAGCCGCCGCCCGGGGACGTCGACGCCGGTCCGCGGGTCACCCCGCAGTACCGGTACGCCGTTCTCGATCACCCGGTTGCCGCTCTCGTCGTGGACGAACGCACTCTCCGCGACCGGCAGACCGTGCCGGTAGGCGTCGTTGGTGTGCAGCCGGACGAGGGCCTCGGTGTCACCGGTCACCGGGCCCTGCGACTCGCCGTCGAGGACCAGGGTCACCTTGTGCTCGAAGACCATCCGGTAGCCCTGCGTCGGCCCGGTGTAGCGCTGTACGCCGACGTGGATGCCGACGCCGCCACCGCTCTGGGACTCCGAGCGGTTGAGCGACCGGCCGCCTGTTGCGGACGGCCCGAGGTCGATGGTGGTGTCGCCGAGGTCGGTCAGCGCCTGCCCGCCGTACCCGACTGTTGCGTTGAGGGTGGTGCTCGCGGAGAAGTTCTGCTGGCCGCTGGCGTTGCTGAAGCCGACCCGGACGCGCTCCTGCCAGTGCGCCGTACTGGTGTCTCCGACCAGCTCGACCTGCTCGTAGCGAACCTCGGTCCTGACCTCCAGGTGACCGACCGGGCGGCCGTCGGCCTGCAGCGGGCGGATCAGCGACTGCTCGGTGCTCTCGGCCAACCTGGACGGGAGGTCCTGGGTGATCGCCGCCTGGATCTGCTCGCGCACCTGGTCGCCGACGCGGCTCAGCTGGTCGCCGTACTCGGCGAACACCTGGTCGGTGAGGCTCTGCAGCCCGTCGAGCGAGGTCAGGGTGTGGTTGGGCAGGCGGCCCGGGGTGGTTTGGTTGGTGAACGTCTTGGTGGGGGCGAGCACGGTGTAGGCGTGGGAGGCCCAGGCACGCAGGCGGGAGACGTCCTTGCCCTGGCCGCGGTCGACGGTGACGTCGGCGAGGAGGCGGTCTGGTACGCCGGGGCGTCGGGCTTGGACGTGCCAGCTGGCCTGGCCGGCGTACAGGAGAGACTCGCCGCGGTTGTCCTCGACGGCACCGTCCTGGCCGTACTGCGCGCCGTTGGAGGTGACCGAGCGACCCCAGCTCGCGCTCTGCTCGCCCTTCACGGTGACCAGCTGGCCGATCGCGTTCACCCAGGAGTGCTCGCCGAACAGCTGGGTCAGCATGCTCAGCCCGAACGCGCCGCTGGCGCCGAGCTTGCCGTTCTGCGTGATCCCGAACTTGCGCGAGGGCTGCGGCAGGAGCCCGAGCATCGTCTCCGAGGCGCGGACCGATGGGTCGAGTACCTCGATCAGGTCGGACACACTGAGCCGGAAGCGCAGCTCGATCGGGCGGGCGTGGCCGACCCGCATGATCGCGCCGTCGGTGGTGACCGCCTGCCCGAACTCCGCGTTGAGCCTGTGCTGCAGGCTGCCGGGGGTGAAGCGGTGATCGACTTTGTTGGCTGCCAGGACGGCGTTCACCTGGTTGGTCAGTGCGGACAGGTGCGGCAGCCAGTCAGTCGGCAGGAGGCTCGCGAGCGCGGCGAGGGGTGGTGCGACCGCGGCAAGGGCCTGCTCGTACTGCGTGAGCTGGTTGAGCAGGTCGGCTGCTTGGTGGGCACGCTGCTCGGGTGTGGTGGTCAGCAGGGAACGGTAGCCCTCGGCAACTGTCTCCAGCTGGTGCTGTGCTTCCTGGTACGCCGCGGCCACTTGCAGGTGCCACGCGCTGACCTCGGCATGCTTGGCTGCCTCTTGGCCGGCCTGATGTGCTCGTGCGAATCGCCCCGAATCCGCTGCCTGTAGTGCTTCGGCGGCGGTCTGCTCGGCTTGCTGAGCGGACTCCGCGGCGTTGTCGGCCGCGTCGGTCTTGGCGGCGATCCGGTGGCCCAGCTCATCCAGCTGCCGCTGAAGCTCGTTCACCTGCTCGGTGACGTCAGCGACGAAAGCCTCCGTCGGGCTGCCCTGCTGCACCGTCCCGGCAACCCACGGAAGCTGCGGCGGCGTGTGCCGCGGCCTGATCGCTTCAACCAGACCTTCGAGATCCTGGCGCAACGCGGCGATCTCCACGTCCGTCCGCGCCTCGGCCAGCTGGCGACTCAGCAACCGGAACTCGTTGAACTGCGCCGCCACACACAGGTCAACGGTGTACGCCGAAGGCCGGCGCAACAACCGCCGCAACCGGCTACGCGGAGCGGCCTTCTCCTGCAGGGTATGGCTGATCTCGTGCACCCAGGCCCGAGTCAACTGATCAGCAGCCAAGGTCGTGGAGATCCGGACCAGATGAGGCTTGCTGACGGAGCCCTCGCGCACCGTAGTCGCCGCAACCCGTCCGGCAGGGACCTGCGCACGACTGACCTTGAAGTACTGCGGCCCGCCGTTGGTCTGCACAACCACAACACCTTCAGCAGCCTGCCCGGGCTGCCCGACGATCAGCCCGCCGAAGTCCCCCTCGACCGCCGCCTGTGCTGCACGCACCGCCTCAGCCACCGGGTCAGAGCTCGCCTGGCTGGTCCCACCAACAACAAACCGAGTACCAGGCACCTCGGGTGCGTGCACGGTGCGACCTGGTCCCGCGGGGCCGTCACCGGTCTGCTCAGGTGCCGCTGGCTCGCGTGCTGTCTGCTCGCCTGCTGTCTGCTCGGCGTCCACGGACCCGGTGGTCGCGGACCCGGTGGCCGCGGACCCAGTGGTGCCCTGATCGATTGCCGCTTGCTCAGGTGTCGTTTGCTCCGCGTGCACGGTGCCGGTGGTCGTGGCCCCGGTGGACGCCTGCTCGGGCGCTGCGGGCCTGGTGGTCGACTGCCCGGTGGACGCCTGCTCGGTGGTCGGCTGCTCGGTGGTCGGCTGCTCGGTGGTCGCCTGCGCAGGTGCGGTCTGCTCGGTGAGTGCCGGTTGGGGCGCGAGGCGGGCGGCGCGGGCGGCGATCCGCTCGGCGGCGCGGCGGACGGCCGCGACATCGAGCGGGTTGTCCGAGGACGGTCCGGCGGTGGGCTGCGTCGCCTGGTAGTGGCCGCCGCCCTCCAGCGGGATCGCACCGGGTGGGAGCTGGGACGGGGCGTCCGCAGGCGGTGAGGTCTGCTCGGCCGGGCCGACCGCAGCGGGCGAGGCCTGCTCGGCTGGCACCGGCTGCCCGGCTGGGCCGACCGCAGGAGGTGTGGCCTGCCCGGCTGGGCCGACCGCAGGAGGTGTGGCCTGCTCGGCTGGGCCGACCGCAGGAGGTGTGGCCTGCTCGGCTGGGCCGGCAGCAGCGGGTGAGGGCTGTTCGCCTGGCACGGGGTGCCCGGGTTGCTCGGCGGGCGGGGCGTCCGGGGCGCGGTGGCGGCCGCGTGGGAGGTCGGCGCGGTCGGCGAGCTGGGTGCGATCGGGGGGCGGCGGGGCGACCTCCTCGGGGCGATGCCGACCGACGTATTCGGCTGGGCGCTCCTGCGCGTGGTGGCGGCCAGTCGGCTCGTCCACGTGGTGGCGGCCGGTCGGCTCGTCCACGTGGTGGCGGCCGGTTGGCTCCTGCGCGTGGTGCCGGCCAGTTGCCTCGTCCTCGTGGTGGCGACCAGCTGCCTTATCAACGTGGTGCCGGCCGGTGGACTCGTCGGCGTGGTGCTGGCCAGCTGCCTCGTCGGCGTGGTGGCGGCCGGTGGATTCGGCTGGGAGGAGGGTGCGGGTCAGGTGCTCGAGGGTGAATGGGCCGTGGTGTTCGGTGGTGGCGGTGGCTGGGTCGGTGAGGCGGACCGTGAAGCGGAGTGGGTCGGCGGTGGGGGTGGGGCGGGCTACTCGGTGGATGGTTACCTCGGCCTGGTGGCCCTGCTGGATCAGCGTGGCTAGGGCGCGTTCCAGTGTGGCGAGAGCCTCGGCGTCCGCCACCGTGTTTGGTCCGAAGAGGGACTGTGCGCCGTTCTCCTGGGTGTGGTTCCACTCCAGCAGGCCCACCGCGGCGTCGTCTGAGCGGTGGTGGCGGCCGCCGGTGTCGCTTTCGACCGGACTGGTCGGCGGCAGCGACCGTAGTGGGATGACCACGCGTCCGCCGACCTGGTCGAGGCTTGGGGACACGCTCAGGGCGGGGAGGACCAGGCCGTGGGGGTTTCCGGTCTCCTGCCACAGGCGGTTGGCTTCCGTGAGCGCCTCTTCGAACTGGGACTGCACCAGGGCTCGGGACTCGTCTGTGCCGTGTACGGCGTGGTGGTCGACGGTGTCTGCGGCGTAGGCCAGGTGCTCCAGGGCTACGAGGCGCTCGGGCAGGAGCGGTTTGCCGGTGGGTTCGGCGACGAGGCGACGGATTGCTTGGTCGACGGCGGCGCGGGCTTGGGCGGTCGGGCCGCCCACGACTCGCTGCCCCGAACGCGGGTCGACGCTTCCCAGATCCGGGAATGCACGCCGTACTCCATTGCTGTTGGCAACTTGTTCGTACAGGTTGACGGCGTGCGCGAGGTTCGCGCGGAGGTCGGCCAGTGGACCGCCGGTGCGACCTAGGGCTTGGAGCTGGTCGATCGCGGCGGCGAGGCTGTCGATCCTTTGGAGTAAGGAGATTCGCTCGGACCTGGCATCGTGGTTGAACGGGGTCTCCGGGTGACCCGGCGGGACGTTGTCCAGTTCGGCCTGGCGGAGGGCGGCGCGGATCAGGTCCGTGGAGTGGGACTCCGTGCCGTCTACGGGACCGGGCCTCCGCTGCGGGTTGGCCCTGTCGGTGATCGCCTCCGCGCGGGTCGCCAGTTGCTCGACCAGGTAGCGGCTGACCGCGCGCTGCTCCAGCAAGCCGACCCGGTCGACGGCCTGCTTGGCGAGGACCTTCTCCAGCTGGGCCTGAAGGTCGATCTCGGTACGGCGGAAGAGGTAGCGCGCGACCGGCGTACCGATCATCGCTCCGGCCGCGCCGGCGACAGTCAGTACGACGCCGAGGTCGGGCAGGTCGAAGATCAGGTCCAGGCCGATCGCGCTGACCGCGCCGCCGAGTGCCGCGGCGGCCACTTGTACGGCGTACGCGGTGAACGACGACTGGCCGGACGGGCGCGGCCCGCTCGGCGGTGCTGTCGGCGCGGGCAGGCTTCGGTCGGCGGCACGGGCTGCTAGGTCGGGCGGGGTGCCGACCAGGGTCTCCAGGTGTTCGGTCAGCTGCCTCAGGTCGCTCAGGCGGGGTGTGATGATCTCGGAGAGCGCTTCGGCCTGTGCGGCTTCCTGCTCGTTGCGCGCCCATTGCTTGCGGGCGTCGTTGGCGGCCTCTTCCCGGTTGATGAAGTACTTGTCGCCCATCGCACCGGCGACCGAGCCGAACAGGCCGGGGCCGATCGCGTTGAGCAGGCTCTCGACCTGGGCGCTGACGTGCCGCGCGAGCTCGGTCGGGTCGACGTCCACCGCCTGCTGGCCGCCGACGAAGACCCGCCGGGCCGCGGCGGAGACGTTGTCGATGAGCTGGACGGCCAAGGTGATCCGGAACGGCGGGGCGCCGGGGATGGGCGGCTGCACGGGCGTGACGCCGGCCGGCGGCGATGCTACCGGGTCGGTGGTCGGCTCGAGGCCTGAACGGACGTCCAGAGCTGCCAGGACGCGGTCGAGCCGGGTCTGCAGCTCGCCGAGCTCGGTGACGAGCTGGTTCGAGTACAGGGCGGGGTCGGAGAGTCTGATCCGTTCGGTGGCGTCTACTCGCTTGAGGCGGAAGTCGAGTTTCTTGACGTCGACGAGGCGTTCGGCGAGGGACTTGGCGAGTGCTGAGGACGCGATCACCAGTGCGGTCGACAGGGCTGGTACGCCGAACAGCGTGAGGGCCCCGGCGACTGCGGCTGTCGCGAGGGTCGGGGTTGTGTGGCGGACCAGGTAGTTGCTCCACTTGGTTGCTCTTGGCATCCGAGTGAGCGGCGGGCGGATCTGCTCCGGACCGTCGAGCAGGCCGTGCAGGCCTGGGTAGTCGAAGTCGCGCTGGACGCGTTCTTCGGTGTACGCCGGTTTCTTGCCGGGTTGCTTCTGGGCGTCGAGGTAGCGCTCGGACATCGAGCCGACCAGGGCGTTCACCAAGGTCGGGATCGCGATGCCGAGGCCGACCAGGGGGTCGCCGGTGAAGACGGTGGCCGCCGTACCGATCACGGCCGTCGACCAGCCTGAACTCAGGATCGCCTTGGCGACGTACCCGCCGCGGCTCACTCGGTCGTCGTCCAGGGTCGCGCCGCGGTCGGTCACTCGGTCGAGGACGGCGCGTTCGTCTTGGGTGAGGAGGGTGCGGAGGAGATCGGCGTTCGGCTGGCCGTCGGCTACGCCCATCGAGAGTGCGAGTTTGTGGATCTCGGCTTGGAGGAGGGTACGGCGGAGTTGGCCGGCGTGCTGTTCGTCGAGGCCGTACTGGCGGAGCTCGGCGCGGTCGCCGATGTCCTTGATCTGCTGGACCGCGTGGAGTTGTGGGGTGTTGTCGGGGCGGAACACGGCGGGGCCGTCGGTGTCGCCGCGGACGATCGCTGCTGACTCGGCCAGCACTCTGGCGAGCAGTGGTGCGACTTCGTGCGGGGCCAGGCGATCGGAGAGTTGGAGGTCGACGGTGGGGACGCCGTCGAGCTGGACGGAGTACTCGAGCTGGGTGTTGGGGTGGAGGGGGCCGACGCGTTTGACGAGGCGGAAGGTCTCGTCGGTGGTGGTTCGGATGCGGTAGACGCCGTTGCCTTCGTGGCGGACGGAGGCGAGGTCGACCGCGAGGTGACTCGGGTCGTTGCTGGAGGCATCGTTGTTGGTGAGGAGAGTGGCGAGATCGTCGAGAAGCTGGCCGGAGTGGTGGCTGACCAGCACCCACCCGGGGAGGAACCGCTCGGGGCGGTGGGTCGGGGAGTCCGGGGTCTGGGGGGCCGGGGTCTGGGGGGCCGGCGTGGGCGAGTCCGGGGGCTGGGGAGCGTCCGAAGCAAAGTGCGCTATAGCCTCGGGTTCTTCGGACGCATGCGGGTTCTTCGGACGCTCCGGGTGGGCCGGCGTGGGCGAGTCCGGGGTCTGGGGAGCGTCCGAAGCAAAGTGCGCTATAGCCTCGGGTTCTTCGGACGCATGCGGGTTCTTCGGACGCTGCGGGTGGGCCGGCGTGTGCGAGTCCGGGGGCTGAGGGGCCGGGCTTGGCCGGGTTTCCGGGGTGGTTGGGGTGGTGGGTGCAGGGTCGGAGGACGTTTCGGTTTCTGGCGTTGCCTCGGAGGGGGCCGGCGGGTCTGCTGGGGTGTTCGGCGTGGCGGCGGTGTCGGGGGTTGTCAGGGGTGGGACGGGGGCGGGAGTGGTCGGGACGCTGCCGGGGGTGTCGTCGTCGGGGTTCTGGAAGAGGTTGTCTGTGCCGGGGGCGAAGACGTTGATCTGCGGGGTGGCGTAGCGGGCGAACTTCTCGCCGCGGGTGTTGACGAAGGTGCGGCCGCCGGTCCAGATCGTGCGGCCGGTGGACGGGTCGGTGACCGTGTAGACGACCGTGACGCTGCCGGGGCGGACCGGGCCGGGCGGGAAGACGATCGTGACCTCGACGTGGTGGCCGGCGTCGAGCCAGGCGGCGATCTCGTTCTCGACCTTCTTGAACGCGCCGGTGTTGAGGTTGCCGGTCTGCGGGAAGTAGTTGCCGGGCATGACCTGCTTGAAGAACCGCCAGGCCAGGGCATGGCCGCCTTGGTCGCCGGGTACGCCGCGTTCGCGGGCGTCCTTGCGGGCGGCCGCGTCGTCGGCGTTGCGGCCGGAGCCGTCGTACGCGCGCTCGAGCTTGGCTTGCACCATGCGGGGAGTGCCGTTGGCGTCGTACCGCCAGCGCGCTTGGTTGGGGCCGTGGGACTGCCAGGCGGTCCAGGCCGGCTGCGATGTCGCCGTGGGTGCGTTCGGATCGGCGGGGGCGAACGGGGTCGATGAATCGAACCAGGGGTTGCCGTCGCTGCTCGAGTCGTTGCCCAACTGCGCAGGTGGATCGACCGGTCCTTGGGGGCCGTCTTGTGCAGACGGATCAACCGGTTCCTGCGACCCGTCCTGCACAGACGGATCAATCGGTCCGTCCTGGGCTGATGGATCAGCCGGTGCCTGCGGACCGTCCTGTGCGGGGACTCCGGCCGGGTCCTGCGAGCCGTCGGGGGTGTTGGTGGCGGGTTGGGAGTCTGCGTTCTGGTCTGCGGTATCGGAGAGGTCCGGGGTGTTCTGGTCGGAGTCCGCTCGGTGGGCGCGCGCGCCTTGCTGGGAGGAAGAGTTCTGGGAGCTTGCCGACTGGTTCCCCGAGGAGGGCTGAGTGCCTGCAGAGTTCTGGGCAGCCGCGGTGTTCTGGGCAGTGGTGTTCTGCGGGCCCGCCGCATTCTGGGTGCCCGACGAGTTTTGCGGGCCGGCAGCGCTCTGGGTAGCGTTTTGAGGTCCGGCAGCGTTCTGAGTGGCCGCTGGGTTCTGAGGGCCGGCCGCCGTGTGCGAGGCGGAGTTGGTTTGTCCGCCGGCCGGTGCCTGCGCAGGTCCCGAGGCCTGTGCTTGAGCAGGACCCGCGGCCTGCGCTTGGGCGGGAGCGGCCTGGCCACCGGTCGAAGTGCCGGCAGGTGCGGTGCCGGTTGCGCCCTGTGGTGCCGCAGTCCCGGACTCCGAACTTTGAGTTCCGCTGTTCTGGCTGACATCGGAGGCGGATTGTTGCCCCGGGCCATCGATACTCGGCTGTTGGGTGCCTGGCTGGTTCGGGTTACTGGAGGCCTGTCCGCCCGGGGCGAGCTCACCAGGCCCACCGCCGACAGTCGCCGGGATCGGCGGATGACCCCCACCGGGCATCTGCGGCAGCGTGAACCCATTCCCCCGCAGGAAGTTCCCGGTAGCGACACCACCGTTGAGAGCAGCGATTCGTTGGGAAGCAAGAACCCCAGCCAGCGGCGCCTGGTTGACGATCGCGTGACCGTAGTCGCTCAGCGTGGGCAGCCGCCCATCGGCGAGCGACTGCACCGTCGTACCGGCGACCGGCGAAGTGATGCCGTTGACCACGAAAGCGCTGGTCATCTGCTCGACTGTCCGCGTCATCCCGGGCGGCGCGCCCAGGCGGTTGGTCAGGCGTCCGGCCGGGAACGACACCGCCCGACCAAGTGGCATCAGGACCGGCGCCAGGCCACCGCCGAGCACCCCGGCGCCGCCGCTGATCAGCATCTGCTTGTAGTTGTAGCCGTTCTGGTAGCCGCCCGCGATGCTCATCGTCTGTCCGAGGAAGTCGATCCCGATCTCCTCGCCACCCTCCGCGAGCAGCTCCCCCGCGAACTTCAGCGCGTGCGGGACCATCGCGGACGGCGCCTCCATCGCCGCGACCGCGGCGCGGCTGTACCCCATCAGCCGTAGCGCCAGTTGGCTCGCGAACCGGCCCATCAGCAGCCCGGCCCCCGGGAACATCGCCAGTGCGGCGAACAGCGCAGCGTTCACCACCAGTTCGGCGATGATCGAGTTCCGCAGCGCGGAGATCTGGCCGGCGAAGTCGCGGCACAGCTTCTCCATGTCGCGGTACGCCTGGACCATCGTCCGGTAGTCGTCGAGCGTCCGTGCGACGTTGCGCTGGTAGATCGTCCCGGCGGAGTCCGGCCAGAAGCCGGGCAGCTCGTTGTTGGCCGCGCTCGCGGCGTCGATCATGTCGGTCATTGCCTGGGCGGCCGAACCCCAGTCGTTGGCCAGCTGCAGTACGACGGCCTCGTCGGTCGACGGCCAGATGTTCTCGTCCAGGTAGGTCCGCAACCACAGCCACAGCTCGGTGGTCGGTTCCGGGATCGCGCCGGGCACGGTCAGCAGCCCGGGTCAGGGGTCGTCACGCCTGCTCAGAGGTCGCCGACCGAGCGCATCCGCGCCACGTCGCGCTCGGCCGCCTCGACGTACTTGCCGACCATGTCGCTGCCCTGGCTGCCCATCCCGCCGACGTTGCCGCTCGCGGCGTCCGAGGCCTGCTGGATCGGCGGCTTCGCCGGGTTGTAGGTCTCCCGGAACCGCGTGCTCAGCGTGTCGAAGCCGGTGGTCGATCCCAGCTCGCCGACCCGGATGGCGGCGCTGAGCAGACTCCAGCGCGACCCGAAGTCGGTGCCGGCCTGCTGCAGCCGGCGCATCGCCGCGCGGGTCTCCTCCGGGTACATGTCGATGTCGCCGACACCGCCGAAGTTGATGGGGCCCTGGCTCATCACAGTCCTCCTCGGCGGTGCTTGTGCAGTACGGCGTTCAGCGGTTCGAAGGCCAGGTCCGACGGGTCGCTGAGACCGCCGGGGAACAAGGACGACAGCTGTCCCGCCGCGGTCTTCTGCGCGTCGGCGACGGCCGCGTTGATCACGTCGCGGACGGACTCGGCCAGGGCTGTGGCGTCGGCGGCCCGGTAGATCCTCGGGTCGAGGACGAGCTCGCGCACCTCGCCGTACAGGCCGACTGTGGCCTCGATCAGGCCGTCGTCGGACTGAGCCGTGCCCGTGGTGTCCTGGCTGACCGAGCGGTACTCCCGCAGGCGGCGGTCGGCGGCTTCCAACTGGCCGAGCAGCGACTGCCCGGCGCCGCCTTCGTCACGAGACCTCATTCCGCCTCCTCAGTCCGTTGGTCCTCGCCCACTATTCCCGGCGTACGGGCGGCGAACGGGGGCTGACCTCTTCCGGCCACGGCGTCCGAAGGGTGCACGCGCTCCGGGACCCTCGAAGGGTGAAGACGAGGTGGCGCGTTCCGGTCCTGCTGATCTCGGCTGCCGTCGTGCTGTCCGGCCCGATGGCGGCCCGGGCCTCGGCGGCTCCGCCTCGTGGTGCCTGCAGCAATCCCGAGCCTGGTCGACCGGTTGAGAGGTTGTTGCCTTGGGCCCAGGAAGTACTGAAGCCTCAGCGGGCTTGGCCGTTCAGCACGGGGAGCGGCGTGACCGTCGCCGTGGTGGATTCCGGTGTCGATGCCGATCACCCTCAGCTGCACCGCGCGGGCAAGGTGCTGCGCGGTCGCGACTTCTATCTGGTGGGCTCGCTGCCCGGGAACTTCGACTGTGTCTCGCACGGCACCGGTGTCGCCAGCATCATCGCGGCCGACCAGGCGTCGGGCGTCGGCTTCCAGGGCGTCGCGCCGGGCGCGCGGATCTTGCCGGTGCGGGTGAGTGAGCGCGAGGCCGGGCAGAGCGGACAGGCCGAACTGATCGACCCGCAGATCCTTGCCAAGGGCATCCGGTACGCCGTCGACCAGGGCGCGCGGGTGATCAACCTGTCGATGTCGGGCGACCAGGACCAGGCGCCGGTGCGCGCGGCCGTTGCGTACGCCGTGGCGAAGGACGTCGTGGTGGTCGCGGCGGTCGGCAACCGCCAGGGCGACACTCCCGGCGTACTGCCGTCTTATCCCGCGCAGTACCCGGGCGTGCTTGGCGTCGGTGCGATCGACAGCAGTGGTGCGCGGTTGGGTGCGTCGCAGTTCGGTCCGTACGTCGATCTGGTGGCGCCTGGTGGGTCAGTGCTGGCCGCGGCGCGTCGGACTGGTCATGCGTACTCGGACGGGACGAGTTTTGCCGCGCCGTTCGTGGCCGGCAGCGCGGCGCTGGTCAGGGCGGCGTACCCGAAGATGACCGCCCAGCAGGTGATCCAGCGGTTGAAGGCGACCGCGACTCCGGCACGCGGCGGTGCGGACAGTCAGCAGTACGGCGCGGGCATCGTCGATCCGTATCGTGCGGTGACCGAGGCGATGATCGGTACCGCGGCTCGCGAGCTCGCGCCGATGCAGGCGCCGCCGCCGGACCACGATGCGCTCGCGCTGGCCGCCTGGTGGCGGAACATGGGGTCCGAGGCACGCTGGATGACCGGGCTGGCGGTTGGTGGCGCGGGGGTGATCGTCGTCGGCAGTGCGCTGCTGGTCGCCGGCCGACGGCGACGCTGGGCCGCCGGTCGGACGGAGATCGTCCGCCGCCGACCGACCACCGAAGCCGAACTGCCACCCGAGCGCTTGTTCGCCTGACAGACAACGCAGTAAGGCCCCGGCCGGATCTTCCGGCCGGGGCCTTACGTCGTACCGAGGGTCACAGACTGGCTGCGATGCTCCGGCAGGTGGCCAGGGTGCTGGCTCCGTCGGCGGCGCACTGGTCCCACTTGACGGCCTGGTTCTGTGCGTGGTCCGCGGCGCCGAGGGTGCCGGTGACCTCCTGGTGGGTCGCGGCGAAGTGGCCGTCCGACGCGCTGTCGGTCCACTCCCCACTGGCCAGGTTGCTCGCCGCGCGCAGTTCGTCCTCGGCCATCATCGTGCGGTCCGACGAGACGCCGCGCAGGGACTGCGCGGACATGCCGATCCCGCTGAAGGCCTGATAGATCTCTGGCATCGGTGGTTCTCCTTCCGGTTCGTCAGGCGGTCAGCGAGCCGACGCTGTTGACCGCCTGCACGTTGCTGGCGATGGTGTTGTCGTACTGCGAACTGATGCTCGAGACGCCGGCGGACCGGTTCTCCACCCGCGCGTGGTGCGGACGGACCCCGCTCTGCCAGTTGTCACCGACCGACGACGCGGCGGTGTAGCCCGGACCGCGCCACGAACCGTTCAGGTCCATCGTGGTCGAGGCCGCCCGGGACGCGTTGCCGCCCAGGTCCTGCCCGTACGCGTTGGTGCGGTTCGCGTGCTGGGTCATGCTCTCGGTGAAACCCTGGATGAAGTCGCTCATCCTCTGCTCCTTCCTGGTGGTGGTACCTCCCGCCAAGGTAGGGACGCCGGTCCCCGCCCTGGTCCCCGCGACACCTTCCTGCCACCACCGGCCGGTCCCCGGTCGCGCCCGTGATGATCGAAGCGGAGCGAACCCGTGGAGGTTGACGATGGCAACAGTGGTGGTACGTCGCCCGATGCGGCGCCCCGCGCCCGAGCTGCCCGGTGGCGAGTTGTTGCTGGAGGCGCCGCCCGAGGTGCCCGAGCCGGGCGGCCGGCAGTGGACGCAGATGCTGATGGTGCTGCCGATGGTGGCGATGATGGGCGCGATGATGCTGATGTTCTCCGGCAGCATCGCCAGCAGCCTGCGCTACGTCATCTTCGGCCTGTTCGGCCTGGCCATGATCGGGATGATCGTGGCCGGGGTCTTCAGTCGCAACGGCGGCGCCGGCAAGGTCGAGATGGGCCAGGCCCGGCGGACCTACCTGCGGCACCTTGCGCAGCAGCGATTGCGACTCGGCCGTTCGGTCGATCAGCAGCGCGAGACGCTGCACTACCTGCACCCCGATCCCCGGTCCCTGTGGGCACTGGTCAGCAGCTACCGGCTGTGGGAACGCCGCCAGGACGACCCCGACTTCGGTGTCACCCGGATCGGCGTCGGGCGGCAAGGACCGGCGACGACGATCGTTCCGCCCGACACCCAGCCGCTGGAGCGCCTCGAGCCGTTGTCGGCCCTGGCGTTGCGGCGGTTCGTGTCGACGTACGCGACGGTGTCGAACCTGCCGCTGGCGATCGCGGTGACCGGCTTCGCGCGGATCTACCTGCCCGGTGACGAGGACCGGTCGCGGTCGCTCGCCCGGGCGATGATCGCGCAGCTCGCCTCCCTGCACGCGCCGGACAACCTGCGGATCGCGGTCTGCACGAGCGCCGAGCGCCGGGAGGAGTGGGACTGGGTCAAGTGGTTGCCGCACGCGCTGCACCCTGACCGCAGCGACGCACTCGGGCCGATCCGGCTGATCGCGCCAACGATCACGGCCCTGGAAGCGATGCTCGACGACCTCCTGACCAACCGTCCCCGGTTCGATCCGGACACGGCGAGCGGGGTCGGCGGGCCGCATCTGGTCGTCGTACTGGACGGTGGGATCGCCGACGGATCCGATCACCTGCTGGCCGGCCCGGGACTGGAAGGCGTGACGGTCGTCGACCTGACCTTCCCGCCGCCGCGCGCGATCGACTCCAGCGCGATCAGTCTCGACGTCGAGGCCGACGGCGCCATGCACGCCGAGACGATGGACGGATCCGAGCCGATCGGCGAGGCCGACACCCTCGACCTCAGTACGGCGGAAGGCCTCGCCCGGCAGCTTGCCCCGCTGCGGCTGACAGCCGGAGCGCACGGCGAGCAGCCGTTGAGCGCCGACCTCGGTCTGGCCGAGCTGCTCGATCTCGGTGACCCGTTCGAGTTCGATCCCGAGGACACCTGGCTGCCGAAGCCGAGCCGCGACCGGCTGCGGGTCCGGTTCGGGCTGCGGTCCGACGGACAGCCGATCGAACTGGACCTGAAGGAGTCCGCGCAGGAAGGGATGGGCCCGCACGGGCTGCTGATCGGTGCCACCGGTTCGGGCAAGAGCGAGCTGCTGCGCACGCTGGTGCTCGCGCTGGCGATCACGCATCCGCCTCGGTCGCTGAACTTCGCGCTGGTCGACTTCAAGGGCGGCGCGACCTTCACCCGGCTGGACAAGCTGCCGCACACCAGCGCGGTGATCACCAACCTGGCCGAGGAGTTGCACCTGGTCGACCGGATGGCCGACGCGATCAACGGTGAGCTGCTCCGCCGGCAGGAGCTTTTACGGGCCGCGGGCAACTATTCGTCGCTGCGGGACTACGAGAAGGCGCGGGCGGCCGGCGCACCGCTGGACGAGGTGCCGACGCTGCTGGTGATCTGCGACGAGTTCAGCGAGCTGCTCACCGCGCGGCCGGACTTCATCGACATGTTCGTCCAGATCGGCCGGGTCGGCCGGTCGCTCGGCGTCCATCTGCTGCTGGCCAGTCAGCGGCTCGAGGAGGGCCGGCTGCGCGGGCTGGAGACGCACCTGTCGTTCCGGATCGGTCTGCGGACCTTCTCCGACATCGACAGCCGCACGGTGCTCGGCGTCAACGACGCGTTCCATCTGCCGCGCGCGCCCGGTCACGGGTTCCTGCGGGTGGGCACCGAGCAGATGGACCGCTTCCGTTCGGCGTACGTGTCCGGAGTGCACCGGCGTCCGGTGCCCGGCGCCCTCCCGGTGCTCGGCGACGAGAGTGTGGAGCTGCTCGACTACTCCAGCGCGTACGTCGCACCCGCGGTCGAGCAGGACGAGGACGAGACCACCGACCCCGACGGCGTGTTCGACGAGACCGTCGGCGAGAGCCTGATGGACGTCCTGGTCGACCGGTTCGAGGGCAAGGGCACGCCCGCGCACCAGATCTGGCTGCCCCCGCTGGACCAGGCGCCCGCGCTCGGCACGGTGCTGCCCAACGGGCCCGCGGAGTACCCGATCGGCCGCTTCACGCCCGGGCGGCTGCAGGTCGTCGCCGGCGTCGTCGACCGCCCGCTCGAGCAGCGCCGCGATCCGCTGCTGCTCGACCTGTCCGCGGGCGGTGGCCACGTCGCCGTCGCGGGCTCGGTGCAGAGCGGCAAGAGCACCGCCCTGGTGACCATGATCAGCGCGCTGGCCCTGACGCACTCGCCGCGTGACGTGCAGTTCTACTGTCTCGACTTCGGCGGCGGCGTACTGACCGGCATCCGCGACCTGCCGCACGTCGGCAGTGTCGCCGGGCGTCAGGACGTCAACGCCGTACGGCGCAGTGTGATCGAAGTGCTCGGCATCGTGGCCGAACGGGAGAAGACCTTCGCCCAGCTCGGCATCGACTCCATGGAGACCTACCGGGAACGCCGTCGCCAGGGCGACCTCGCCGACCTTCCGTACGGCGACGTGTTCCTGGTCGTCGACGGCTGGGCGACGATCCGCAACGACTTCGAGGACCTGGAGCAGCTGCTCGCCGACATCGCGACCCGCGGCCTGGCGTACGGCGTCCACCTGATGGTGAGTGTGGCGCGCTGGTTCGACCTCCGCACCAACGTCCGGGACCTGTGCGGCACCAAGCTCGAGCTGCGGATCGGCGACCCGATCGACTCGATGGTCGACCGCCGCGCGGCCGCCCTCGTGCCGGAGCGGGCCCCGGGACGCGGGATCATCACCGGTCGGCACCAGTTCCTGATCGCGGCACCGCGGCTGACCGAGCCGCTGGGCGAGGAGCGGGTCTCGGTCGGCTTGGCCGACCTGGTCCACACCGTGACCGAAGCCTGGCCCGGCGTCTCGGCACCCGAGGTCCGGCTGCTGCCGTCCGACGTACCGTACGAGGCGGGCAACGGCGCGAGCTCGAAGGAGGCCGGGCTGGCCGTCGGCGTCGCCGAGCGCAGCCTCGAACCGGTGCTGCTCGACCCGAACACCAACCCGACGTTCATCCTGCTCGGCGACACCGGGTCGGGCAAGACGGCCTTCCTGCGGACGCTGAGCCGGCGGATCGCGGAGACCTACGCCCCCGACGAGGCCTGCCTGCTGGTCATCGACCACCGCCGCAGCCTGCTCGGGTCCGTCGAAGGTCCCAACCTGCTGGGCTACGGCACCGGCCACCAGGTCACCGAGAACCTGATCAACCGGCTGGTCCAGATCCTGGAGGAGCGTCTGCCCGGACCGGATGTGACGCCGCAGCAGCTGCGCGAGCGTTCCTGGTGGCAGGGCCCGGACGTCTTCGTCCTGATCGACGACTACGACATGGTCGCGACCGGCGAGGGCCACCCGTTGATGCCGCTGCTCCCCTACATCCCGCAGGCGGCCGACATCGGGTTGCGGATCTACGCCGTACGGCGGACCGGCGGCGCGATGCGCGGCCTGTTCGAACCGGTGCTGGCCAAGATCCGCGCGGTCGGCTCGCCCGGCCTGCAGCTGTCCGGCAGCCGCGACGAGGGCATCCTGCTCGGCGGTCTGCGGGCCCAGCCGCTGCCACCCGGCCGGGGCTTCCTGGTCAACCGGCAGGGCGACAGTCAGCTGGTCCAGCTGACGCATCCCCCGTCGGACGACCGGCCCGAGTGACGGCCGGCCGACGTCAGTTCCCCGGTGCGGCCGGTGCCGCACCGCAGCAGAAGGAGAGGATCGATGGCAGGCGATTTCATCAGTGCACGTAACACCGACGACCTCGGCACGTTCAGCGGCCAGCTCGGAGCGGTCGCGGCCAACTTCGAGAACCACGCCGGTACGGCGGCCCAGAAGGCCGGCGGCGCGACCGGGGTCAGCTCGATGGCCGAGGGCGCGGCGTTCCTCAAGAGCGAGCAACAGGCCCGCCAGACGCTGGGGCAGTTCATGACCGCCACGTCGCAGGGCCTGCGCGGGTACCAGTCCGCGGCCGCGGCCACCCATCAGAACTACGCCGGCGTGATCACGGCGAACACCGCGACGATGAACGCGTTGCTGAAGCCACCGACCGGGCCGATCGCCACCGACCCCCGGTTCGTCACCCCCGGGCAAGGAGGGAACTGATGGCGAAGACCAGCTACAACGACGGTGCCGGCGTGAACAGTGCCACCACGCTGGACCAGCTGGAGGCGGCGCTCAACCAGCTGTTCACGGTCGCGTCCGGCGAGCAGCGCATGGTCGCCTCGGTGACCGCGTCGAAGGACGCGTGGGACGAGGCAGGCAAGGGAATCTTCGACGCGGTCACGGAGCTCCCGAAGACCACCGGCCAGGTGATGACGTCGTGGACGGACGGGGCAGCGAAGCTGTTCGGTCAGGCCACTGAACGCTCGACGAACTCGCTGGCCACCGCGCACGGGACGATCGTCGGCGCGGCCTCGGGGCCGTCCGGCGGCTCCGGAGTGGTCAACGCCCTGACCTCGCTCGCCGACAACATCGGCCGGACGGTCGAGCAGGCCGCGGTGATCAAGGCCGACGCCGACCGGCAGATCCAGTTCGCCCGGCAGTACGCGGCGAACACGATCAACGAGCCCGGCGCCGCGATGGTGGCCACCGAGGCCGAGATCGCCAACCAGTACGTCGACCAGATCCGGCCGACCGTCGCGCGGCTCGGTACGGCGCTCGACCTGCTGGGCACGATCTACGAGGGCACGGGTCAGCAGGTCGCCTCTGCGGCGTCGCAGCTCAAGTGGGACGGCCCGGGGGCCAATGCTGCCGGGCCTGGCGGCGGGCCGGGGAATCCGGCCGGCGCCGGCGCCGGTCCGGCTTCGGCTGGTGCTGGTGGACCTGGAGGCGCCGCCGGTGGGCCCGGTGGGGCGGCCGGTGGGCCTGGCGGAGCCGCGGGTGGTCCCGGTGGTCCGGCGGACGCAACAGGTGGTCCCGGCGGGGCTGCAGGCGGTCCTGCTGACGCGACGGGCGGGCCCGGTGGAGCCGCGGGTGGACCTGGCGGAGCTGCGGGTGGACCCGGTGGCGCACCGGGCGGCCCCGCGGGCCCGGTCGGTGGGCCTGGTGGGACCGAGCTGACCCGGCTCCCACCGGGTGGTGGTGGACTGCCGCCGCTCCCGAACGGTGGGCTTCCGGGCGTCCCGACGCCCACGCTGCCCAACAACGGGCTGCCGCTGCCGCCGTCCGGCGGGCTTCCGCTCCTGCCGATCGGGTCGGGTACCAACGGCTCGAACGGTTCGGGTCTGGTGGGCGGCAAGGGCAAGCTGGGCCCGCTTCCTGCGCTGGGCAAGGCCGGCGGTGGGTTCGGTGGCGGACTTGGCGGCGGGCTCGGTGGCGGCGGGCTTGGCGGCGGTGCTGGGCTCGGTGGTGGCGGCGGCCTGGGCAAGGGTGGCGCCGACCAGATGATCCCGCGGGCCGGTGAGCAGGCCGGCCAGCCTCAGCCCACAGTCGGTCGAGGCCTGGGCGGACCCGGCTCGACAGCCGGTACGACGGCAGCCGGTGCGGGCGGCGGTCAGCCGGCCGGTGGGTCGCCGATGATGCCGCCGATGGGCGGCGCCGCGGGTGCCGGTGGTGGCGGTCGCGGCGGCAAGCCGGGTACCGGTGCGATCCGGCCGGTCAATCGGAAACGGAAGGCGCAGGAGGACGAGACGCCGGGTGTCCCGGTCGGCCTGCGTGGCAAGGCCGGGCGCGATCTGCCCGGGGCGTTCCCGATGCTTCCGGTGAACAATCGGCGGCGCAAGGACGAGCGGGACAAGCCGATCGACACGATTCAGCTGCTCGACGAGGAGCTGTGGAAGGTCGAGGAGGCCGAAGCGGTCGAGACCCAGAAGCGGGTCGGCCGCCTGGCCACCTGACCCGCACGGCAATCGGCCCGGACATCAACCGATGTCCGGGCCGATTCCTGTCCCCGCCCCACGAAACTGCCCGTTGGACCACCGGATTTCCGGGGCCAACGGGCGGTGTCGTGGAGCTCAGCGCACCGGGCGGACCGCAGCGGCCGGGTCGAGGCCGCTGCCCTGGGGGATGCGCGCGACCAGCTGGGCCGGGATGCGGATGGGCTCAACGCCCTTGTAACCAAGGGCTTCCAGCAGCGCCGGATCGGACAGCGGGTACGTGCGACCGAGGTCGGTGATCACCGAGACCGTGCCGGCCTTGGCCTGGTCCGAGGGCATCGCCTCGACCACCGCGGCCGCGCCGGGTTCGACCAGCACGCGGTCGGCCAGCGCCGTACCGAGTTTGCCGCGCTTGACCGTCGCCGCGGCCGCGTCGCGCATCGGCATCGCGGCGTCGATCGAGATCGACGGCACCGGGTCACCCGGCTGGTAGCTCGCGCAGACCGTCCCCTGACCGTTGCGCGGGGCAACGAAGTCGGGCCGGCTACGCGGTGCCTGCCCCTGGTCGGCGGCGGTGGACGGCGACTCCGCGCGGCTCAGCGACAGCAGCCCGATCTCGAACGCGCTCGGCGACTTCCCGCCGTACGCCGCCGCAACCGGGCGGTACGCCCGCTGGATGTCGTACTGCAGCGCACTGATCGGCCGCAGCTTGTCCTTCAGGGCCACGTAGTGCTGCCGCGCGCCGCTGGCCGTGGTCACCACGAACAGCTGGCCGATGCGCACCCCACCCCGATCTTGCACCGCGTACGACGGTTTGCCGGTGCCGGCGACCGCCAGCGGCGCGATCGGTTCGCCGTCGGGCAGCGCGGCGACGAACGCGGCGCCGACCCGGGCCCACGGCTCCGACCCCAGCGCCAGGCCGACCGTCGTGGTGTCGGATTTCTGGATCCGGTGCCGGTAGCCCTTCCAGATCAGGTACCAGTCGCGCGTCTCGATCACCTCGACGAGCATTGCGGCGTCCACCATCGCGGACGCGCCGCCCGGCCGGGACCCGACCATCAGCACCGACTCACTGCTGGCCGCTCCGCTGGTGTCGAGCGCGGGCTCGGAGCACAGCGTCCAGCCCCCGGTGAGCAGCCGCTTGCGGTCCGGCAGCGCGTCGGGAGCGTCCTCGATCCCGATCAGCGGACCGCGGGGTACGTCGGCCAGCGAGCGGCGGGACACCCGGCGTACCTCACCGTTCTTGCCCAGGGCAAGCAATGCGGAGGCGTAGTTGGTGACCGGGTGCAGATGCCCGTCGACGTACACGAACCGCGTCCCGGTCTCCTTCTCCACCACGACCACGTCGCCGCCGCTCCAGGCCTTGCTGCCGCCGGGCACGATCAGGCCGTAGACCCCGGCCACGACCAGCGCCAGGACGAGGATCGCGCCGCCGCCGAAGGCGGCGGCGAGGGGACCCTTGAACGGCGGCTGCTCCGGGTCGGTCTCGCGCGTGACCAGCGCCGACACCATCCGCTGGACGGAGAACTGGTGGGACTGCAGCTGGTCCTTCCTGGTCGCCATCTCAGCCTCCCCAGCCCCGGACCACGCCGTACAGGCCGAGCACCGCGGCCGCGACCGGGATCAGGGCCAGGACCACCACGATCTCGAGGACCTCGGCGTAGCGGCTCAGGTACGGGCTGGGCCGGCGGTTGCTGTAGCGCAGCCCGAAGAAGACGGCCAGACCGGCCAGCAGCAGGAGGACGGGAGCGATGACGGCGACCGGGTCGGTGAGCTGCCGGGTCAACGGTCCCAGAGCCAGGCCGGTCGCGCCGGTCACGGCCGGGATGAGCAGCAGCAGTCGCTGCTTCACGATCGGGTACAGCCGGGTGCGCAGGAACGTTCCGGCGCTGAGCAGGCAGACCAGGATCGTCGCCGACCTAGTCTCGGCCATGACCAGCAGGACTTCGCAGACGGACAGCACGATCGACAGCCCGGCGAGCATCCCGGTCAGCAGGCCGTCGGCCCGGACCACGGCGCCGTACACGTCCTTGCGTGGTGGCAGCGGGTCGTCGCGGACGAGGTCCATGGTGGTCCGCGGGAGGATCGGCATCGGCAGCCGACCTAGTCGCAGCGCCAGCGACGCGAGCACCGGGGAGAACGCCAGCAGGGCCGCACCGAGGATGGCGGCGACGTCCCGGCTGTCCAGCGCCTCCGACGTACCGATCCACCCACCCAGCACACCCAGTACGCCGGTGGCAGCAGCCGCAACGAACAGCACCGCGCCGTCGACCACACCGAGGTAGCACCCGACACCGGCCAGCATCAGTGCCGCGCTGCCGGCCAGGACCTGTGGTGCGCCGATCGCCGGCCAGGCCGCCGTACCGGCAAGCAGCAGACCGCCGCCGAGAGCCGCACTGGGCAAGGCGATGCCACCGACCATCGCTCCAGCTCCGGAGTCGCCGACGACGCGTGCCAGGGCCACCGCCCCGGCGACCAACACCACCGTGGTGATCAGCAGCCACCCGGCCGGCTCGTGCCACGGCGCACCCATCCGCAGGATCGTCACGGCGACCACGAGCAGGGCGGCCGCCGCGCAGACCAGTCCGGCGAGTCTGGTGTGCCAGGGCGACCAGACGGCACCGAGCCGACCCGATCCTGAGGCGACCGCGTCGACCAGGTCGTCGTACTCGAGCTCCGGCCACTCCAGTTGCCGTGGCACCAGGTGCAGGATCTCGCCGTCGCGAATCCGGTGCGAGCCCAGACTGCGGCCCAGGACGAGCTCACTGCCGTCGGCACGACGCAGTACCCAGCCGCCGCCCGGTGCGCCCTCGTCGGCGAGGTGCTCGCCGGCCTTCGTCAGTACGCCGGGCAGCACCTCGGCCACCGTCGACTGCTCGGGCAGCGCGAGGTCGAGCCGGCGCTGCGGGGTCGCGACCGTGACGCGGAGAAGTCCGGTGATGTTCATGGCAACCTTCCGTGGTCCACTTCCCTTCCACTGCACACCTTCGGCGTCCGACGGCCCCGGCGGGCGCTGCTGACCTCTTGCGGCCACTGCGTCCTGGCAGCGGGCCCGGCTGGCTACCGTCGGTCGGACCAGCCGCTGCCGGAGGAGGCCGCCCGTGGAACCGTTGCTGATGCCCGTCGGGCACGACGTAGGTGTGCTCCACGCCGCCGACGGCGGCCGGCGCCAGCAGGTCCGCGCGGGGATGAACCTGGTCGAACTGTCCGATCCCGAGTACGTCGTCTGGCTGCTGGCCCACGGCACCGGTGACGAGGACCGCCCGACGCGCTCGTCGGTCGGCGCCGCGGCCGAGCGGCTGGAACTGAGCCCTGCCGACTTCAAGGTGGTCACCGATCAGCTGCTGGCGGTCGGCCTGCTCGCCGAGGTGGACCCCGAGGCCGGGTCCGCTGTCGACTTCGCCCAGCGGCACCAGCTGATCCCGCTGCTGATGGGACTGGGACCGGACCAGGAGCAGGCCGGCCTGCAGACGATCGGCCTGCTCGGGCAGCCGATCGCCCAGGTGTCCGGTGCCGTGTACGACGTGTGGGCGTGGGCCCACCTGACTCCGCACCTGTGGATCGCCTGCCAGGACGCCGCCGAGGTGGCCCGCAGGGTCGGGGTGACGGCGCCGGAGGAGACCGACGCTCGCGAGGTGCTCACCGGGATCCTCCGGTCGGTGCACGGACTGCTGTGCGTCCGCGCGGCGTACCTCGACCGAAGGGGTGTGGCCTGATGATCTTCCCGGTTGGTCACTACACCGGACTGCGGGTCGGCGAGGACGGGCCACCGCTGCACTCTGTCCGGGTCGGCTGGCAGCAGCACCGGTTGGAGGAGGACGCCTTCGGCACCTGGGTGCTCGCTCATGGGCTGCGCGAGACGGGCAAGGACAAGTGGACCGAGGCCGACGTGCTGGGCCAGGCGGAGCAGGCCGGGATCGCTGGTGCTGCGGGGCATCTCCAGCAGCTGGCCGGTCTGGGACTGGTCGCGAGCCCGGACGACGGCGAGCAGTTCACGCGGGGTCACCGGCTGGGGGTCATGTTCGTCGGTCTCGGGAACACTCCGGAGCGGCCGGACGAGTTCGCGGTGGGCCTGCCCGGACTGGGCACCGCGGCGGTGCTCGACACCCGCAGCTACGAGCTGTGGCAGTGGGGGTCGATCGCGCCGACGCTCTGGGACGCCGGCCAGCTGCTGTCGGCGGCCGACGTACTCGGAGACCTGCGGTTCCTGATCGCGAACGGCTGCGCCTACCTGGATGTCGCTGCGGCGACCTGAGGCAGGTGCGAGGATGACAGCGATGGCCGAGATCCCGCTGGAAGCGCTGGTGCCGCGGGCGAACGGTCCGGTGGCCAGCGTGTTCCTGCTCGCCCCGGCCGTCGCCGGTGGCCGCACGATGGTGCTCAAGGTCTACCCGCAGCCGCTGGACCGGCGGACCTACAACGGCGTCGAGGTCGAGCAGGCGAAGCTGGCCGGGCTGCGGTCGTCGCGGTCGATCGTGCTCGTGCAGGGCCTCGACGAACTGCCGGACGGGCGGACCGGGCTGCGGATGGAGTTCTGTCCGCAGGGCCTGTGTGAGCTGGTCGCCGGTGGGCCGCTGCCGATCGGCGACGTCGTCGTACTGGGCCAGATCCTCTCGTCGGTGCTGGCCGAGGCGCACGACATCGGACTGGTTCACGGCGGCGTGACGCCGAGCAACGTGCTGGAGCGGGCCAGTGGGCAGCCCGCACTGAGCGACTTCGGGCTGGCGCTGCGGCTGCGGTTCCCGCGCGACCTGATGGGCGACGCGGCGTACACGGCACCTGAGGTGCTCCGGGACGGTGAGTTGTCCGAGCAGGCCGACGTGTACGGGCTGGGCGCGACGCTCTACCTCGCGCTGGCCGGTCACTCGCCCTTCCCTGCTCGTCCTGGTGAGACGCCGGACGACGTCGTACTGCGGGTACTGCGTGAGCCAGTCCCTGCTGTGTCCGGCCGCGACGTGCCGGCCGGGCTGACCACGCTGCTGAGTCGGATGATGGCCAAGGAGCCGGACGATCGGCCGACCGCGGCGGAGGCTGTCCACGAGTTCGAGACCCTGCTGCTGGCACCGCCGGAGGCCGGGGACGACGACCTGGACTTCGACGACTTCCGCGACGAGCTGACGTCCGCGCGCGTGGCCGACGCTCCGCAGGTCGCGGCGGTGGCGCTGGCCAGGCCGCCCAAACCTCAACGGGACGAGGGCTGGCGGCCCTCCAAGGGGTTGCTGATCGGCGCGGGCGTCGCGGCGTCGCTGGCCGCCGTACTGGTGGTCATGCTGCTGCCGAAGGACGATCCGCGGAGCACGCCGCCTCCTGTGGTGACCCGCCCGCAAACGGTGCCGGCGACGACGCCGTCGGTGACTCCCGCGGTCCGGCTGCAGCTCAAGCCACCCAAGGACAACGGCACCTCGGTCGAGCTGGAGTGGACGAGCTCCAAGCCGCTCACCTACGCGCTGAACATGGCCGAGCAGGGCGGCAAGGACGCCCAGACCACCTACCGTGGCACGGGCACGTCGATGACCGTCCGCGTGAGCCCTGGCCTGCTGTACTGCTTCGAGGTCCAGGGCACCGACGGTACGGCGATCTACATCAGCGATCCGCAGCCACTGCGCGGCGCGACCTGTCGCCGCCGCTGAGCTTCCACAGACTCCGCAGCTCCAGCGCCGCCTGCAGCCGGTCCGCCAACGGCCGGGAGCGCAGCCCACGCCGTACCTCCCGTACGCCGGCCCAGGCGTTCCTGCTGACCTCCGGACCCACCTGACCGCCCGACCACAGCGCCTGGTCGACGCTGTTCGCGACGACAGCCAGTCCGGCCGAGGCGCGCTCGTCGGTGACGTCCTCGGCGGCCGCGGCCAGGTCCCGCACGGTCATGCCCGAGGTCACTGTCACCCCGTGTGCCCGCAGACGGTCGCGGGCCTCTGCCCACGCGCCGACCACGCCGGCGTTGCCTGGGCGGCGCTTCCGCCGTACCGCGCGCAGGGCCTTCAGCAGCGGTACGCCGAGCAGCCAGAGCAGCAGCAGCGCGGCCGACACGATGAAGATCCCGAGCACCGGCAGATCCGGTCGGTCCCAGCCGGGGTTGTTGGTGGGCGACTTGGTGGGCGGCGCGACCTCCGGGTCCTGGATCTCGTTGACCGGCGGCACCTCCCGGCGCGCCTGGTCCGTCACGTCGGTGTCACTACCCGGTACGACGCTCTTCCCGGAAGCGGCCTGGCCGGACGGGTCCAACGGCCACCAGCCGACGCCGTCCACAGCCACCTCGGGCCAGGCCAGCGCGTCGGCGTTGTGGACTGTGTACCAGCCGTCGGCATCAGGAGTCGTAGGAGCGCGGAATCCGACCACCAGCCGGGCCGGGATGCCGTTCGCTCGCGCCAGCGCGACGTACCCGGCCGCGAACTGCTCACTGGTCCCCGGTTCGTTGTCGAGCAGGAACCGGCGCAGCTGCGGCCAGCTGTGCCCGGTCGGCAGCGGATCGGTCGACGCGAGCTTGTACCGCTTGCGCATGAAGCTCTCCAGCGCGAGCGCGGTCGCGAACGTCGCCCGTCGGCCGGCCAGTGCGTCGGTGGCCAGGGCCGCCACCTCGTTCGGTACGGCGCCGAGGTCGCCCAGTCCGCCAGGAGCGTCCGGGTCGATCCCCGAGGCCAGCAGGAGCTTGGCGTCGACCTTCGGCTTCGACCAGGTCAGCTCGTAGCGGTCCGGAACCTCACCGGTCAGCAGCGTGCCGCCGATCGGCTCGATCTGCGGCTCGATCGCACCGCGCACGGACGACGGCAGCAGCTGGCCAGGCAGCCAGGGCCCGCGCAGGTCCTTCACCTCGACCTCGGCCCGCTGCGGCTCGACCGGCACCCGCACCTCGGGGCCTGGCGTCAGCTCGGAGCCCAGCCGGAGGATCGGGTGGTCAGTGGTCCAGCTGACGCCGTCGAAGTCGTCCAGCGCGACCTGTCGCCACCGCCCGACCGGACTGGGCGCCTTGTAGCGGAACACCACGGTGTCCTTGCTCCGCTTGTCGAGCCGCCCGGCCAGCTCGTCCAGCGGGCTGGCCTGTCTGGTGGCCGGAGCGGCAACGCTCTGCGCCTGCTGGAGCGTGTACGGCGTTCGCTCGAGCGGGTCGGCGACGCCGACGGCCAGCGCGCCGACTACGGCGACCACTGTCACGACCGCGCCGGCGATCACCGGCGTCAAGGAGCGCTGGCGCTTGCGCGAGGAATCCGGGATCAGCAGCGCGGCGATGACGCCGCCGAACGCCAGAGCGACCAGTACGGCGGTGAAACCGTTCAGCGCGATGTACGCCTGGGAGATGCCGGCCACGACCACACCGGGGAGCACGCCGACCAGCGGGGGCGTGCGGTCCAGCAGCTCGACAGCCAGCAGTGCGGCGAGCAGCACGAGCAGAGGGACGAACACCACGAGGTCCGGGTCGGGCCTGGCGGGCCAGGTCGACTCCAGCGTGAGCTGCCAGGCCGTGAGCCCGCGGCCGAGCGCGCGGACGGTCTCGGCGGTCGGTAGCCCTGCGAGCGTCGTACTGCGGAGCACTGTCTCGATGGTGGCGAGCAGACCGGCCAGGAGGACCAGCAGCGGTCGCCAGGTCAGCAGGGTCGGGCGGTAGCGGCACAGCTCGGTCACTGCGTAGACGGCCAAGCAGACAACGAGAACGGGCAGGAGTAGCGAGGTCAGGCCGAAGACCGGGCCGAAGCACAGGCCTCCGATGGCATCGGCTGCAAGCGCTGCGGCAGTACGGCGACGGGTGCTCACCCGATCACCCCGCTCCACTGCGTCAGCGCCTCTCCAGCGTCGGCGGCGAGGATCACGCGGGCGCCTAGGATCGGCGCGACGCCGTGCGCCGGGCCGAGGCCCAGCACGGTCACCGAGCCATAGCGGACCAGCAGCGGCGCCAGGTCGCTCGCCGTACCGCGGGCGCCGGTCACCACGACGATGGCTCCGCCGCTCGACGCTCCGGTCGTCAGAGCACGCGGCAGGAGCCCTTCGCGCTCGTCGCTCTGCTGGACCACGCACAGCTCGTCCAGGAACTGCCGGGAGGCGAGCGCTCCACCGGCTGCGGCCAGGTCGGTGCCTGCCGAGGTCAGCAGGCGGCAGCGGTGCCCGGCCATCGAGGCCGCGAACAGGATCGACGCGGCGACCTCGACCGCTTCCTCGAAGGTTGCCTCAGGCAAGGGTTCGGTGCGGGTGTCGAGCAGGACGGTCAGCCGGGGCTGGTCCGGGTCGACGTAGTCGCGGACCATCAGCTGACCGGTCCGCGCGCTGGCCTTCCAGTGCAGGTGCCGGACCTCGTCGCCGACGACGTACGGGCGGACGTCGCGCAGGTCCGCGGAGCCGCGCAACGAGTCGTCGGCGGTCCGGCCGATGTGGTGATGCCGCGGGCGCCCGGCGACGACCGTGCGGGTGGGGTGGCGCTTCGGGTGGACCCAGAGCACGGCGGTCTCGCCGGTCGCCGTGCGGTTGCGGGCGAGGCCGAGCGGGTCGCTGCGCTCGAGGGTCAGCGGGCCGACCTGGATGCGGCCGCGGCGCGAGGTCGGCAGTTCGTACCGGTACGTCGCTTCGCTGTCGGGGCCGAGGCGCCTGATCGGGACCTGGCGGCGTTCGGGGCCGGCCGAGTCGTGGGCCGCGAACGACGGCTGCCAGCGGGTGCCGGCATTGCGGACGCGGAGCGTGGCGAGCGCCGGGCGGCCGCGCTCGACGCGGTCGGGTGAGAGGTCACGGTGCACGGAGACCTGCGGGCGGCGGATGGTGAGAATGGTTGCCGCCAACAACGCTCCGAGGCCGATGCCACCGAGGGCGCGGAAGAAGGTGTAGCCGGCCAGCTCGCCGAGGGCGTAGGCCAGCAGCGAGCCGATCAGCACGGCGACACCTCGCCCGGTCGGACGCATCAGCCCTCCCAGGTGATGTGGTCGGACTCGAGCTCCACACCGGGTCCGTCCACGGTGACCCAGACCTTGTTGCCGACATCGTCGTTGTAGAACTTGTTCACCACGACCGAGCCGGTGGCATCGGCCGTCAGCTGGTCGCCACCGCCCTTGTGCAACTCACCGTAGGTGGTGGTGTAGCCCTGGAAGGTGTAGCTGGCACCGGGCTGCAGACCACGCGCGACGATGTGGATGTAGTGGCAGTACTGCGGCCTGCAGTTGTCGTCCGGGTTCTCCGTGAAAGCAGGTCCCTGGCTGATCGTCAGTGTGGGGCTGCCGCTCGTGCCGGCGACGCCTGTGACGGTTGCCGGCGCACCGATCACCAGTCCCCTGCCGGGCACGTTGGTGACCGCGCGCACCTGGAACGTGTAGCGCTTGCCGTTGTCCAGGCCCGTCCAGCGGTAGCTGGTCGCGCTCGTGTTCTCCGGATCGCCGTCCAGCGTGATCCCGTACCGGACCAGCGAGCCGCCGTTGAGGTTCGGACGCCGCCAGGTCAGCGTGATCGCTCCGGACGACCCCGTGGCGCGCAAGGCGACCGGCCGGTCAGCCGGGCCACCAAGGGTGACGCTCGCGGCGGACACTCCCGGGCCGGTGCCGACGCGGTTCCTGGCGCGGACGGTGAACGTGTACGACTGCCCGTTGGTCAGACCGGGCACCACCAGCCTCCGCGCAGAGGCTGCCGTGGTCCGGCTGCTGCCTGCCCACGACACGACGTACGCCGTGACCGGTGCGCCGTTGGCGGACGCGGCGGACCAGGTGACTGTCGCCGAGCCGTCTCCTGCCGTGGCGGCGACGTTGCCGGGGGCACCTGGTCGCCCGGCCCGCACCGTCGGCTTCGGTGGCGGTGGGGTCGGCTTGCGGGTCTCCGGTGGCTCCGGCGGCTCGGGCTTGCGGGTGATGGGCGGCTCGACCGGTCGCTTGGTGCCTTGAGGTTGCACCGGGCGCCGGGTGGTCGTCTGGACCGGCGGGGGCGCGACCGGCTTCTCGACGGTCTTCTGCGGGATCTCCGGTCGGACCGGCTGCAGCGTCGGCCTGTTCGGCGTCGGCTTGTCGGGCTTGGGGTCCTCGCCCTTGCGCTTGACCGGTCCGGAGGTCTCCACCTCTGTGACGTCGCCGTTGTCGTCGACGACCAGGACGTGCTCGCCCGCCAGGCTGTCGACGTACAGGCGGGAGTCGTCGCCACGGATCAGACCGGGCCGCTCGCCCGGCTTCACCTTGGCCAGCTTGGACGGCGCCGGGATCGGCCGCCGTCGCTCCTGCCCGCCGCGGCTGTCCAGCGTGACCAGGCTCTGGTCGGAGGAGTCCACCAGGGCGAGCGTCTCGCCCGACGAGGCGATCTGGTCGTACCGGCCGGGCTTGAGCTGCTTCACCACCGGCTCGGCGGCCGGCTTGCCACTGGTCAGCTCGGCGGTGTCGATCAGCTGCAGCGTGTTCTTGGTGACGATCGCGATCCGTCCGTCGACGTCGTTCGACGCGACGATCGACGTCTGGCCCAGGTCGAGCGCGGCCAGCGAGACCGCCCGGCCGAGCCCGTCGGTCCCGACGGTCTGCATCTGCCGCGCGGTGGTGTCGACGAACACGGCCTGCGCGCCCACCAGCGTCAGCGAGCCGCTGTGCCCGGCCGGAATCCTCGCCGTACAAGCGATCCTGGCACTCGAGACCGGGAGCTGGCAGAGCTGACCTGTGTTCCAGCGGTGCAGCCAGACCGTGCCCTCCGGCGTGACGACCGGCTGCCCGACCGGCCCCTCGGTCGAGACCACCATCGGGTTCTCACCGAACCGCTGGACCTTCCCGGCCTGCCGGTAGATCGCGTACGCCGAGCCGGCCGCGGTCAGCGTCACCGGACGTTCCAGCGCGGGCGCCGGGATCGGGTCGGCGACCCGCAGGTCGGACTTGCCGAACCCGATGATCGACCCGTCGGCCAGCACGTAGCCGTCCTTGTCCGTCTCGACCACCTGCGCGCCCGGCCCGGCACCGGGCACCGGCACCTCGGCCTCGACGCTCTTCGTCCCGCCGTCGATCTTGAACACCTTGCCGAGCGTGCTGTTGTAGACCAGGTGGCCGGACTGGGTGAACCGCATGCCGCTCAGGTCCGCGCCGGCGCCGGTGACCGCGATCGTCGTCACCGCCATGCAGCCCGCGACGACAGCGGCGAGCGCCATTCGTGCTCGCACCTCCGGGCGGACCTTGCGCATGCTCTCTCCCCGTTCGACTTGCTCGGACTACGACTGGCTAGACCGCGCCGACGCTCGCGGTCGGAGCCGGCGTGGCGGCCAGCACCTCGTCGACCACCGAGGACGGCGGCCGCTGGCTGAGCTCCGCGTCCGGTGTGAGGACCAGACGGTGGGCCAGGACGGGCTGGGCGACCTGCTTCACGTCGTCCGGCGTCGTGAAGGCCCGGCCGTCCGTGGCCGCGTAGGCGCGGGCCGCACGGACCAGGGCGATGCTGCCGCGCGGGCTGGCGCCGTACCGGACGGCGGTGTGCTCGCGGGTCGCGGCGACCAGCTTCACGGCGTACGAGCTGATCGCCGGGTCGACGTGCACCGACCGGACCGCGGCGATCGCGTTGCGCAGGGCCGGTACGTCGATGACCGGGCTGAGCGAGTCCGGGCCGATCCGGCCGGTGTCACCGAGCACGATCCGGACCTCGGCGTCGTGATCGGGGTACCCGATCTCGATCCGCATCAGGAACCGGTCCAGCTGCGCCTCGGGCAGCCGGTAGGTGCCCTCCATCTCGATCGGGTTCTGGGTGCCGATCACCAGGAACGGGTCCGGGACGGCGCGGGTGACCGAGTCGACGGTGACCCGGCGCTCGGCCATCACCTCGAGCAGCGCGGACTGCGTCTTCGGCGTACCGCGGTTGATCTCGTCGGCGACCACGACGTTGGCGAAGATGCCGCCGGGGTGGAACTCGAACGACTCGTTGCCCTGGTGGTAGATCATCACGCCGGTGATGTCACCGGGCAGCAGGTCGGGAGTGAACTGGATCCGGTTCCAGCTCGCGTCGATGCTGCGCGCGATGCAGCGGGCCAGCGTGGTCTTGCCCAGCCCGGGCACGTCCTCGATCAGCAGGTGGCCCTCGGCGAACAAGGCGGTCAGCGCCAGCCGGACCACCTCGGGCTTGCCGTGGATGACCCGTTGCAGGTTGTCCGCGACCAGCCGGTAGGCCTCACCGGGCGGAATCGTCGCACTCATCAGCTTCTCCACGTGAACTTGTTGGACTCGACGTCTTGTTCGCCAGATGCGCTGGCCACCACCCACACCTGCTGGCCGGGAGCGTCGGTGGCGAACCGGTCGTCGATGGTGATCCCGCCGTTGTCGTCGGTGGTCAGCGACGCGCCCGGGTTGGACGGCTGCCACTGCGTCGTGAACGGCTGGAAGAAGTACCGGGTGTTCGGCTTCAGGCCCCGGCCGACCCCCTTGATGAACGCACAGCCGGGCGCCTCGCAGGCGCGGTCGCCGCCGCCGTGCGTGGTGGCCGCACCGCGCGATGCGGTCAGGCGGGGAGACGTGCTGCTGCCGCCACCACCGACCACGACCGTCCGCACTGCCTGTTTGCCGAGCACGAAGTTGCCTTGGGCATCGGTCGTGGTGGCGCGTACGGTGACTCGGTAGGTCGCACCGCTGGTCAGGCCGGAGATCGTGGCCCTGGTCGAGCTGGTGGAGTCACCCTTGGCTGTCCCAGTCCCGCCGGTGGGGTTGGCTGCGATGTCGTAGCCCTGCAGGGTGTTGCCCTTCAGGTCCGGGCGGGTCCAGCTCAAAGTGATGCTGCTGCTCGAGCTGGTGACCTGGAAGTTGCCCGGGGCATCAGGTGCTCCACCGGCCGGCACCAGGCGCGCCGTACTGCTGCCCGGGCCGGTGCCGACGCGGTTGGTCGCGCGGACGGTGAACGTGTAGCCGGTGCCGTTGGTCAGGCCGGTGACGTTGCGGCTGCGGGCCGACGCACCGAGCCGGACGCTGCCGCCGTTCCAGCTCAGCGTGTACGCCGTGACGGCGGCGCCGTTGGCGGCGGCCGCGTCCCAGCTCACCTGGACGGAACCGTTGCCTGCCTTGCCGGACACACTGCGCGGCGCACCCGGACGGCTGGCCTGCACGGTCGGCTTGGCGGGCGGCTTGACCGGTGTGGTCGGCTTCTCCGGCGGCGGCTTCGGCCGATCGGTGCTGGGCGGGTCGGTGGGCCGGTCCGGCTGATCGGGCTCGTCCGGCTGGTCGGGCTCGTTGGTCGGCCTGCCGGTCGGACGGTTCGTGGGCCGGTCCTGCGGCTTGGGGTCGCCGGTAGCGGGCGGCTGCGGCGGTCGCGTCGTCGTCGTGGTCGGCGGCGGCTGGACCGGGCGGTCCGGCGTACTGGGCTTGACGGTCGGCTTGTTCGGCTGTGGTGTCTTGCGCTGGTCCGGCCGGGCCGTGTTGGTGTCGATCGCTGTCACGTCGCCGGTGTCCTCGACGACCATGACCTGCTCGCCGGAGCGGCTGGCGACGTACAGGCGCGAGTCGCCGCCGCGGTACAGGCCGGTCTGATCCCGTGGGCCGGCCTTGGAGTCCTTGGACGACGGCAGGATCTTGCGGGCGGCCCGCTCCTCGCCGTTGCGGTCCAGCGTGACCAGGGTGTCGGTGCTCTCGTCGATCAGCGCGAGGCTGTTGCCGGACGAGACGATCCGCTCGTACCTGCCCTTGCGCAGTTGCTTGTGGACCGGCGGCGCGTCGGCCTTGCCGGTGGTCAGACCGGCCGCGTCGACCAGGTGCAGCAGGTTCTTGTGGGGATCGACGATGGCCAGCCGGCCGGTGACGTCGTTCGGCGCGACGATCGCGTCCCGCGGCAGGTCGGCGATCGGCAGCACCACCTTGCGGCCGAGGCCGCCGTCGTCCACGACGTACATCTCACGGCCGGTGGTGTCGACGAAGACGACCTGGTTCGCTCCCACCACTGCGAGCGATCCGGTGTGGCCACTCGGCAGCTCGGCCGGGCAGGCCAGCCGGTCCGCGTCCAGCGGCAGCAGGCAGAGCTGACCGTTGTCCGGCCGGTGCACCCAGACCGTGCCGTCGGAGGTGACCACCGGAGGGCCGAGCGGTACGCCGACCTTCGCGGTCGCCACCTTCTCGCCGAAGCGCACGATCTGGCCACTCTGCCGGTAGATCGCGAAGGCGGCTCCGCCTGCTTCCAGTACGACGGGCACCTCGTCGACCGGCGCGGGCAGCGGGTTCGCCACGTCGAGGCTCGACTTGCCGAACTGGAAGGTGCGGCCGCGGGACAGCACGTAGCCGTTCTGGTCGGACTCGACGACCTGCGTCCCCGGTCCGGCGCCCGGCAGCGGGATCTCCTGGTCGACGTTCTTGGTCGCGCCGTTGATGTGGAAGATCTTGCCGACCGTGGAGTTGTAGACGTACCGGCCGGGCTGGCTGAACTTCATCCCCGGCGACGCGTTGCCGGCCCCGGCGACAGCCACTCCGGTCACCGCGACGCAACCCGCCACCACTGCGGCCAGCGCAGCGCGGGAGCGCCGGTTCTCGCGTGCGGACGGCGTGCGGGACCCCCGACGGGAGCCTCCCGTGACCGTCCGCAACACTTCGGTGACAGACCTCACAGCGACGAGACTAGGTCATGGCCGGTACAGCACCTGTCCAGATTCGATCCAGATTGAAACATCAGCGCTCGGCGACCGGCAGCCGGAACTCGAAGATCGCGCCGCCCTCGTCGCCGTTGTGCACCTTCAGGTCGCCACCGTGCGCGAGCGCGACCCACCGTACGACGGAGAGCCCGATCCCGGCCCCGGCCGAACCGCTGCCCGCGGCGAACCGCTCGAACAGGTCGTCCCCGATCGCCGGATCGATCCCCGGGCCCTGGTCGGCCACGGTGATCCGCCCGTCGGCCACCGTGACGGTCACGATCGCCTGGTCGGCACCGGGGGCGCGGCCGTGCCGCATCGCGTTGTCCAGAAGGTTGCCGAT
This sequence comes from Kribbella sp. cmx-5-2, assembly GCA_049998015.1. Classification (GTDB taxonomy): domain Bacteria; phylum Actinomycetota; class Actinomycetes; order Propionibacteriales; family Kribbellaceae; genus Kribbella. The sequence continues at coordinate 460,067 of JAEBEC010000002.1, read as the reverse complement.
GGCCCGCTGCAGCAGGACCGGGTCCGCGCGCACCATCGTCGGCGCGGTGACCAGCGAGACCCGGGCGGAGTCGGACGGGGTGTCCTCGACGACTACGGCGACCAGTTGGTCCAGCCAGACCAGCTGCATGCTCAGCTGCTCGACTCCGGCCGCCAGCCGGGCCCGGACCAGCAGGCCGTCGATGATGTCGCCCATCCGGCCGGCCAGCCGGACGGTCCGGGGCAGCAGCTCGCCGCGCTGGTGGGGGTCCTGCATCGCCGTCTCGGCCAGCGCGCGGAGCGCGGCGACCGGCGTACGGAGGTCGTGGGCTGTTTCGGCGAGCAGGTTCTCCTGCTGCTCCAGAGCAGCCATGGCAGGCCGGATCGCCCGGCCGGAGATCCAGTAGCCGAGCAGAGCGGCCGCCAGGATCAGGAACGCGCAGACCAGCAGCACGGTGACCACCAGGCTCTGGTGCTCGCTCAGTTCGTCGTCGGTGTCGGTCCAGGCCACCACCGCACCGGCGTACTTGCCGCTGGAGTCGCGGAACGGCTCGACGTCGACACGGACCGGCTTGCCGCTGAGGGCCTTGCGGTCGGCGGACAGGGTCACGCCGTCGCTGACCGCCTTGGTGGCCAGCTCGTCGAGGACCTGGGGGTCCATCGGCGTGCAGTCCTTCAGGCTGGTGTGCTGGTCGAACCGCGTCGCACCGCCCGGCACGATGACGAACTGCGGGCAGGTCGCGTTCAGCGGGTCGCGGTTGACCGCGGTGAAGTCGATGCCGCCGCTCTCGTTGACCAGCCGCAGCACCGGGCCGGTGACGACGTCCAGCTGGTTGCTGATGTCGTCCTCGGTGCGCTGCGAGTCCAGCCGCAGGATCAGTGGGGCCAGCACGATCAGGCCGATCGTGTTCATCACCGTGAACACGACGGTGAGCCACCAGCGCAGGCGGCGGAGGCGTTCGGCGGCGGGACCGCGCATCAGACGCCGTCCGCGCTGATCAGCCGGTAGCCCTGGCCGCGGACCGCCTCGATCAGGTCCGGTGCCCGCAGCTTGCTGCGCAGCCGCCGGATGGTCGCGTCGACGACGTTCGACATCGGGTCGGCGGCGGCGTCCCAGCAGTGCTCGATCAGCTCCGAGCGGGACACCGTCCGGTCCGGCCGGGTGATCAGGTACTCGAGCACGGCGAACTCCTTGGCGGTCAGGCCGAGCAGCACACCACCCCGCCTGACCTCTCGCCGGCCGGTGTCCATCTCGACGTCGGTGTAACGCAGTACGGGTGTCCGGCCGGTCCCGGCCCGGCGGCACAGGCTGAGCACCCGCGCGGTCAGCTCGGCCACGGCGAACGGTTTGACCAGGTAGTCGTCGCCGCCGTACTGGAAGCCGTCCACCCGGTCGGCCAGTGTGTCCAGGCCGGTCAGGAACAGCACCGGGACCGCCCAGCCCTGCTCCCGGCGGTGGCGAACATAGCGGATCGAGTCGCCGTCCGGCAGCAGCCGGTCGAACACGACGCAGTCGTAGGCGTTCACGAACAGCGCCTCGTCGGCGGCCGCGATCGTACCGGCCAGGTCGACCGCCAGCGCCGCCGAGCGCAGCGCCGCCGGGACCGCCACCTGCAGGTCCTCGTTGTCCTCTACCACCAGTACGCGCACTCGGGACCGCCCGTGTCATCGAAATGTCATCGTCCACCCGGATCGTATGTGTCATGAACGGTCACTCAGCGCACACATCGACCCGGATCGCCTTCCGGGTGCTGGGCCCGCTCGAGGTCGACGGCCCGGACGGAGCCCCGCTGGACGTGTCCGGCGGCAAGCCCGCGACGATGCTCACGCTGCTCCTGCTGCACCGGAACGCGTGGGTCAGCACCGATCAGCTCATCGACGCGGTGTGGGCCGGACTGGACGCGCCGGCGTCCGCACAGCGCAATCTGAAGACCTACGTCTGGCAGCTGCGCCGGGCACTCCCTGACGAGCGCATCGAGAGCCGCCCGGGCGCCTACCGCGTGCGGGTACTCGCCGGTGAGCTGGACGCGGACGTCGCCGCCGAGCTCTCCGACCAGGCGCGCACTGCGCCCGCTGCCAAGGCTGTCGCCCTGCTGGAACAGGCCCTGGGCCTCTGGCGCGGCTGCCCGTACGACGGCCTGACGGGCGACGCGACGTCAGCTGTCGACCGCCTGACCGAGCTCCACCGCTCGCTCCGCGAGGACCTCGCCGACGCGTCGCTCACTCTCGGGCGCTCCACTGAGGCCATCACGCTGCTGAAGGCCCTCACCGACGAGGACCCGCTACGAGAGCTCGCGTGGACCCGCCTGATGTCCGCCCTCCACCAGACCGGCCGCCGCCACGAAGCGCTTGCCGCCTACCAACGCGCTCGGACTGTCCTGGTTCGCGACCTGGGCATCGAACCCGGCGCCGAGCTGACGCGAATCCACCAGCAGATCCTCACTGATCAAGAGCAGATCTCAGCTGCAAGTAGGGCGCCTGTTCCGTCCAACCTTCCCGCGCGGATCTCCGGGTTCGTCGGAAGAGAGCAAGAGTTGGCCGCCGTCCGGGCCGCCGTTTCTCCGGAGCGAGTCTCGGTGATCTCCGTCGACGGCATGGCCGGGATCGGCAAGTCCGCCTTCGCGCTGGAAGCAGCCGCTGCTCTGCAGGAGGTGGAGGCTCAGATCTGGGGCACCGAGCACCCCCGTGTTCTGGGCCAGCGCGTGCTGCTGGTCCTAGACAACGTCGAGCACTCCGACCAGGTCCGCGACCTCATGCCCAACACACCGGGGTCTGTGGTTCTCGTGACGAGCCGGCGCCGCCTGACCGGGCTCGACCGCGACCTGGCGATCACGCTCGACCCGCTCGACGACAGCGACGCCGCACGGATCACCGACTGCGAGCAGGCCCTCCGCTGGAGCGCCGGCCACCCGGAAGCGCTTCGCCGCTTCGCCGAGCTGCTGCAGGGCCGGCAGCCGTGGACCGCCGCGCGCCTGGCCAATCAGCTCGACGACCAGGCAGCCCGCCAGCGCACTCTCGCCGACCTCCACGAGCGGTTCGACTCGGTCTACGAGTCGCTCCCGGCACCGGTCCGCCGGCTCTACCGCCGGCTCGGGCTGACAACGCAGTTCGACGTACGACGGGCAGCGCGACTGCTCGGCGCCGACCAGCAGGAGGTGGAACCGATGATCGACGAACTGCTCGACCAGCACCTCGTATCGGAGCCCGCACCGGGCCGCTTCAGCCTGCACCCGGTCGTCCGCGACCACGCGCACCGGCTGCTGCTCGCCACCGAGTCCCCTGACGACGTACAGCTGGAGCTGGTCACGCCTGAGAACCCGAGGGTCGCATGAGGCCCCCGGCCGCGGCCGCCGCCGCTCCCGAGCAGCAGGTCGCCTACGCCCCGGCCGCACGAGCCGTCCCCCAAGCAACCTCAGTCGGTACGCCGATAGCCCGCACCGCAGCAGCCCCACAGCGGCCCGCCGCCCCGCAACCAGTCGCCACCAGGGCCGCACTGGCCGCTCCGGCAGCAGCACGCTCCTACCTGGTCGACCAGCCCCCGGCACCAACCCCGGTGGTCGACAAGCTGGAGATCCCCGAGCGGACGATCCGCGTCGGCCAGGTCGTCTGCTGGCAGATCGCCCTGCTCGCCGTCGGCGCCGCCACCGCCGGCTCCCGGCTCACCCTCATCCTCACCAGCGCCGCGGCGATCACGCTGGTGCTGCTGACCGCAGTGCGTGTCCGCGGCCTCTGGCTGTACCGCTGGGCCGCCGTACTGCTCACGTTCCTGTTCCGGCGCCGCCGGATCGACCTCGCCGGCGACACCGCGCTCAACCTCACGAGCGTGTTCCTCGGCCGGACGACGGTGAGCACCCTGACCGTCCGCGAGCAGCCGTACGGCGTACTCAGCCATCCCGGCGGAGTCCTGCTGGCGCTCCGGGTCGGTACTGACGCGCAGCACGAGCTGCTGCCGCGTCTGGCCACGCTGACCGAGGCGGTCGACGAGCAACCGGTCGCGGTGTCGATGCAGCTCGTCCTGCACACCGGCATCAAGCAGAACCAGCCGCTGCGGGCCTGGATCGCCGTGGCCGCCCAGCGCACGTCCGAGATCGCTACGGACGAGCAGGTCAACCAGGTGCTGACCAACACGGTCCGCCGCCTCGTACGCCGGTTCGACCGCGAGCAGGTCGAGAACATGCCGCTGGACGAGTCGGACGTGCTGGCCTCGATCGGCGCGCTCGCCCACGCCAACGCCGGCCGCGGTCAGGTCCGCGAGCGCTGGTCCACCTGGGCCGCCGGACCGGTCCTGCAGGTCGGCATCCGGCTCACCGGGTACGCCGCCCTGCCGGGCCCGCTCGCCCAGGCCCTGGTCGACACGCTGACCGGTACGGCGACCGGTGCCGCGCAGACCCTCGCCATCACCGTCACGGCTCCGCCCGACGGTCCCGAACCCGCCCAGCACGACGCCGTACTGCGCGTAGCCGCCTCACATCCGGCCACGCTCGACTCGGCGGTCAACGTCCTCACCTCACTGGCTCGCTCCTTCGGAGTGGAGCCGGAACGCCTCGACGGGCGGCACACCGCCGGTGTCGCCGCCACGCTACCTCTGGGGGTCGCTCTCACATGACTGTCACCGTCCTGCACCGTCCCACCGCCTTTCACCAGGTCCCCGCCCAGGACGGCATCGCCGCCCTGCTCGCAAGCGCCCAGGACGAGGTGATTGCCATGAGCAACCTGTCGCCGGCCGGGCCGGCGTTCGGGCCGCGCGATGTCCGCCCTGGCGTGCGGTACCGGGCCATCTACCCCGACACCGCCCGTACGGCGCCGACGCTGTGCCGGCACCTCGCGGCGATGTCCGTGGCCGGTGTAGCCGTCCGGACCGTGCCGCAGGTCCCGCTGAACGGGCTGGTCGTCGACGGGCGGGCCGTCGTACTGCCTGCTGACACGTCCAACGGCAGCGTCGCCGTACTGCGGCTGAGCAGCGCGGTGGCCAGTACGACGGGGCTGTTCGAGCTGGTCTGGCCGGGAGCCGTCCCGCTGACCGACAGCGACGTACCGGGTGACGTCGACCTGGACGAGCGGAACCGGGAGATGCTCCGGTTGCTCGCACTCGGCGTCACCGACGAGGTCGCGGCCGCCCAGCTCGGCATCTCGGTGCGGACCGTACGCCGGATGGTCTCGCAGATCATGGGCCGGCTCGGTGCGCGCAGCCGGTTCCAGGCCGGCGTGAAGGCCGCCGACCGCGGCTGGCTGCTGGACCGGGCCAGCTGATGCGCGTCCTGACCGTCGCCGCGGACCGTCCCGGCGCGTACCCGACCATCGGCTCCGCTCTGCTCGAGGCGCCCGACGGAGCCACGGTCGCGATCGCTGCCGGGACGTACGCGGAGACGCTGGAGCTGAGCGGGCGGGTCGTCACCCTGCAGGCCGAGGCCGGCGGTGCCGTCGTACTGGATGGTGCCGGTGCTGACTGGCCGACGCTGCGCGCGGTCGACGGTGAGCTGACCCTGCGCGGCCTCGACATCCGGGCCGGTGACAACCTGGCGGTCTCGGTCGAGCGGACCGTGCTCACCGTCGAGCAGTGCGACGTGCGCAGCAAGAGCCGGCCGGCGATCAGCGTGCACGCCAGTACGACGTTCACCGTCGACCGCTGCACGGTCAGCGGCGCCGAGACCGGGATCGTGGTCGAGGGCGCGAGCGGGCGGATCCTCGACACCACGGTCTCCGGCGTCACCGGCGACGGGATAGTCGTTGCCTTGGGCTCCGATCCGCTGATCCGGGGCTGCACGGTGAGCGGGTGCGGTGGACGCGGGATCTACGTGTACCAGTACAGCCGGCCCGAGCTGACCGACACCGCGGTGTCGCGGACCGGGACCGACGGGATCGGAGTCGCGCACGGCAGTACGGCGACGATCCGCCGGGTCACCGTCGAGGACACCCGCGGGCACGGGATCGCGTTCACGCCCGGCTGCGGCGGGACGGTCGAGGGCTGCCGGACCGAGAACACCGGGCTGACCGGGCTGCTGATTCCGGATGGTGCCGCAGTCGAGGTGATCGAGAAGGCGTCCGCGCGGCCGACCGACACCGACGGGCCGCTGGACCAGCTGCTCGGCGACCTGGACGAGATGGTCGGGCTGCCGGGCGTGAAGGCGGAGGTGCACGCGCTGGTCGACGAGATCCAGGTCAACGAGTGGCGGCGCGCGGCCGGGCTGTCGGTCGGCTCGGTCAGCCATCACCTGATCTTCGCCGGGGCGCCTGGTACCGGGAAGACGACGGTCGCGCGGCTGTACGGCAAGCTGCTGAAGGCGCTCGGCGTACTGCCGCACGGCGAGTTCACCGAGGTCTCCCGCCGCGACCTGGTCGGCCAGTACATCGGCCACACCGCCGAGAAGACCGCGACGGTCTTCGAGAAGTCCCTTGGCGGCGTCTTGTTCATCGACGAGGCCTACACGCTGTCCCGCTCGGCCGGCAACGGCGGCGACTTCGGCCAGGAGGCGATCGACGCGCTGGTGAAACTGATGGAGGACCACCGCGACGAGATCGCGATCATCGTGGCCGGCTACACGACCGAGATGAACGACTTCCTCGACGCCAACCCCGGCCTCGCGTCCCGGTTCTCCAAGACCATCGAGTTCGAGAACTACTCGGCTCCCGAACTCCTGCTGATCACCGAGCGCATGGTCACCGCCGGCGACTACCTGCTCGACGACGCCGCCGCCGACCCACTCACGGCGTACTACGACCAGATCGCCCAGACGCCGAACTTCGGCAACGCCAGAGAAGCCCGCCGGCTGGTCGAGAGCGTCCGCAAGGCCCAGTCCCAACGCCTCAGATCCCTCGGCCGCATGCCCACGACCGAAGAGCTGCGGTCCCTGCTCGCGGCCGACGTACTGTCCGCGGCGGGGTTGCAGAGCACCTCACCGGGCCGGTGAGGCTCGTCGGTGAAGCGCACCTTGCTATCTGAAGTTTCCGATAGTTCTACAGGTGCGCTCCACCCGACCGAGCTAGCTCAGGACCTTCTTCTCGTCCCGGGCGGTGCGGTCGTGGCTCGCGGCGCGGCGCTCGACCGGTTGGTGTTCGGTGCGTGGTGCCGGGCAGACCGGGCCGCGACGGATCGGTCCGCCGCCCAGTCGCCTGCTCTTCCACTGCTTCTCGTCGTAGTCGTAGTAGGTGTCGGTCCCTCCAACGCTCACAGCCGTCCTCCCTGTCACCCCCCGGTGACCCCCCTCCTGCTGCCTTCTCAACAGGCGGTACCCATCCACAGTCCGCCACCAGACCCCTGCAACACAAGGGATTGACGAAACTGTGTTGCTCCTGATCAAACCGCCCAGAGGGCCACGGAACGACCGGAAAGCGCTACTCCACCGGCGACCAGGTCGCTCGTACCGAACGTCATCACCTCGTACGACGGGACGCCGTTCACCGGCACGACCTGCTCGTCCTCGGCCAGGTTCACCACCACCCGCAGCGCTCCGCGGTCGACCACGAGCCACCCCGCGGCGTCGTCCCACGACACGTCGGCCGAGCCGATCCGGTCGTCGCGCAGGTCGTCGTTGCGCGCCCGCAGCGCCAGCAGATCGCGGTACCAGGCGAGCAGCTCGCGGTGCGGCGACTGGTCCACCTCCGCCCAGTCCAGCACCGACGACCGCCAGGTCTCCGGGTCCTGCGGGTCCGGAATCTCCTCGGCGTCCCACCCGAACGCCGCGAACTCGCTGCGCCGCCCGTTCCGGACCGCGTCGGCCAACTCCGGCTCGTCGTGGTCGGTGAAGAACCGCCACGGCGTCGAAGCACCCCACTCCTCACCCATGAACAGCATCGGCGTGTACGGCGAAGTGATCACCAGCGCCGCCCCGATCGCCAGCTGCCCCGGCGTCAACGCCGGCCGGTCACCGAGCGCGCGGTTCCCCACCTGGTCGTGATTGGAGGTGTACGCCAGGAACTCCGACCCCCGGTGCTTCGCCGGATCCACCGGGCGCCCCCAGTCCTTCCCGCGGAACGACGAGTACGACCCGTCGTGCAGGAACACCTGGGTCAGTGTCTTGGCGAACACCCCGGGCTGCGCGAAGTCCTCGTAGTACCCGGCCCGCTCACCGGTCAGCAGCGTGTGCAAGGCATGGTGGAAGTCGTCGCTCCACTGCGCGGTCATCCCCAGCCCGCCGTCGGCCACCGGCGTCACCGTGGCCGGGTCGTTCAGGTCCGACTCGGCCACCAGCCCCAGCGGCCGGCCCAGCTCCGCCGACAGCGCAGCCGTCTCGAGTGAGAGCTGCGCGAGCAGGTGCTGCGGGCTGTCGTCCTGCAGAGCGTGTACGGCGTCCAGCCGCAGCGCGTCCAGGTGGAAGTCCCGGAACCACCGCAGCGCGTTGTCACAGATCCACCGGCGCACTTCAGCAGAGCCCCGGTCGTCCAGGTTGACCGCAGGTCCCCACGGCGTCGTGTGCTTGTCGGTGAAGTACGGCCCGAAGGAGCCCAGGTAGTTCCCCGACGGCCCGAGGTGGTTGTAGACGACGTCCAGGCAGACCGCCAGCCCGACCGCGTGACACCGGTCGACGAACTGCTGCAGTGCCTCGGGTCCGCCGTACGGTGCGTGGACGGCGTACAGGTCGACGCCGTCGTAGCCCCAGCCGTGCTTGCCCGGGAACGCCGCCACCGGCAGCAGCGACACCACCTGGACGCCGAGCGCGACCAGGTAGTCCAGGTGCCCGGCGGCCGCCTCCAGCGTGCCCTCGGGAGTGAAGGTCCCCAGGTGCAGCTCGTAAAAGACCGCGCCGCGCACCTCCCGGCCGGCCCAGGCCGAATCGCTCCAGCCGAACCGGGACGCGTCGAACACCCGGCTGGGCCCGTGCACTCCCTCGGGCTGCCAGGCGCTGCGCGGGTCGGGCATCGGGTCGCTGCCGTCGACGGAGAAGGCGTAGTCCGTCCCGTGCCCGGCGTCGGCCACCTCCAGCGACCACCAGCCGTCGTTCCGCTTCATCTCGAGCAACGACTCGCCCAGCACCAGCGAGACAGTCTCGGCGTCAGGGGCCCAGACAGAGAACGTGTGCATGCGATCAGCCTCTCGCGAGCAGCGCCACCGGAAGCTCAGCCAGCAGCTCGTCGATCCGAGCCGCTCCACTACCCACCGCCCGGCCGGTCAACACGTCCTGCCAGTCACCGGACGGCAGTACGACGGTCGAGTCGCCCCAACCACCCAGCCGATGCAGAGCGACCGGCAGCCGGGTAGCCAGCGTGATCACCGAGTCCCCGCGAGCAAACGCGACCGCGTGCCCGTTGGACGTCGGCAACGGCCGGTACCCGCCGGCGAAGGCCTCGGCGTTCTGCCGACGCAGCCTGAGCGCTCGCGACGTGACCAGCAGCTTCTCGTCCGCCAGGTCGGCCGGAGACGCACCACCGTCCAGCCGAGCCAGCCGCTGGATGCGCTCGTCGTAGTCGATCGGCCGCCGGTTGTCCGGGTCCACGAGCGACAGGTCGACCAGCTCGCTCCCCTGATACACATCCGGTACGCCGGGCATGGTCAGCTGCACCAGCTTCTGCCCGAGCGTCGCCGCCCGCACGTACGGCGCCTGCGCGTCAGCGAACCGCCGTACGGACTCCAGCAGGTCGGAGTCGCCCAGCACCGCGGTCGCGAAGGCCGCTACGGCCTCCTCGTACTCGCTGTCCGGTGAGGTCCAGCTGGTGTGCCGCTTGCCCTCGCGGATCGCCTTCTGCAGGTAGGCCTGCAGCCGGTCCTCAGCGAGCGGCCCGTCGTCCCACGTCCCGAGCAGCGTCTGCCAGACCAGGTACTCCGTGCTGCCGTCGAGCAGGGAGCTTCGGTAGTCCTCGGACTGCGTCCGCCACGACCGGACCGCCTCGACCCAGGCCGCCGGCTGCTCGGACAGCACGCCGAGCCGGGCCCGGACGTCCTCGGACCGCTTGGTGTCGTGCGTCGACAGGGTGGTCATCGTGCGCGGCCAGTGGTCGTTCAGCCGGGCGGCGTAGGCGTGGAACTCCTCCGGCGAGACGCCGAAGTGCTCCGGGTCGCCGCCGACCTCGTTCAGCGAGCTGAGCCGGAACCAGCGGTAGAACGCGGTGTCCTCGACGCCCTTGGCCATCACCGGCCCACAGGTCTGCTGGAACCGCACGATCAGCTCGTGCCGCGCGCGCTCGTCGATCCGGCTCGCCGTCCCGGCCTCCCGGCCGAGCAGCAGGTCGCGGACCAGGTCGAGCGTCTCCTGCTGCTCCTCGTCCAGGTTCCGCCGGGCGAGCTCGGCGACGTGCTCCAGCTCCGCGATCGCCTCGGCCGGAGCCGGCTCACCCGGTACGACGTACGCCCGGTACCGGTCGAAGTTCACCAGCAGCTCGACGACGACCTCGTGGAACGCGCGGCGGGTGTGGTCGCGCAGGCGGACGTCGTCCTGGCAGATCCGGGCCAGCAGCTCGACCAGCCGGTGCACCTCGGCGTACTGGCCGTGCTTCACGATCTCCCGCTTGGCCTCCTCGACCACGGGCGCGAAGTCGGCCGGCTCGCCGGTCAGGTCAGCGTGGTACGCCGCCAGCGGTGCGGCTCCGGCCGGGTCGACGAACAGGCCGCCGACCCGCAGCAGGGCGTCGTAGCCCGTCGTACCGGCGCAGGGCCAGTCACGCGGCAGCTCCTCGTCGCCCTCGAGGATCTTCTCCACCACGACCCACGCACCGCCGGTCCGCTCAGCCAGGCGGCGCAGGTACCCGCGGGGGTCGGCCAGGCCGTCCGGGTGGTCGATGCGGAAGCCGTGCAGCTTGCCCTCGTGCAGCAGGGCGAACAGCAGCTCGTGCGTCGCCTCGAAGACCTCCTGCGTCTCCACCCGGACAGCGGCCAGGGTGTCGACGTCGAAGAAGCGCCGGTAGTTCAGCTCCTCGTCAGCGACCCGCCAGTGGGCCAGCCGGTACCACTGCTCGGTCACCAGCTCGGCGATCGGCAGGTGCTCGGTGCCGGGGCGCAGCGGGTACTCGTGCTCGTAGTACCGCAGTACCGGCTCGTCGCCGCTGGTGTCGACCGACAGCTCGCCGTCCGCCAGCACCTTGCCGATCCGGTTGCCGAGCACCGCCATCAGCAGCGGCTGGTTGCCCGAGCCCCAGTCGACGTCGAACCACTCGGCGTACGGCGAACCAGGCCCGTCGCGCAGTACCGACCAGAGCGCGGCGTTGAGCCGAGCGGGAGTCGGTACGGCCACATGGTTCGGTACGACGTCGGCGATCGCGCCCATCCGGTGGTCGGCCAGCTTGCCGGTCAGCCGGTCGAACGCGGGCCGCCCACCGGCCGGCTCCGACAGCCGGCTGTGGTCGACCACGTCGTACCCGTGCATCGAACCCGGCGCCGCCTGCAGGATCGGCGACAGGTACGCGTGCGAGACGCCGAGGTCGTGCAGGTAGTCCACGACCTCCGCGGCGTCGTCGAACCCGAAGGCGCCGTTGATCTGCAACCGGTACGTCGACAGCGGGACGGCTGTCATCCGGCGGACTGCCGGGGCCGGGTCAGGACGATCGTGCCGTGGGCCTCGATCCGGATCGTGCTGCCCGCCGGATGGTCGAGCTCCTCGCTGCGACCGGTCGGCCGGATCGTGTCGACCACCACCGACCAGGCGTCGCCGTACTCCTTGGTGGGGAGCAGGAACTCCTGGGCCTCGTGGTCGCTGTTCAGCAGGATCAGGAACGAGTCGTCCACCACCGGCTCACCGCGTGGGTCGGGCTCGGAGATGGCGTCGCCGTTCAGGAACACGGCGACGGCGCGGGCGTCGTCCCGGCTCCAGTCGCCGTCCTGCATCTCCTGACCCTCGGGGGTGAACCAGACCAGGTCGCCGAGCCCGTCGATGCCCTGGTCGCCGTGGAAGAAGCGCCGGCGCCGCAGGACCGGGTGCTCGTTGCGCAGCCGGACCAGACCGCGGGTGAACTCCAGCAGGTCCTCCTGCTCCTCGTCGAGGTCCCAGTTCACCCAGGCCAGCTCGTTGTCCTGGCAGTAGACGTTGTTGTTGCCCTGCTGGGTCCGGCCGAGCTCGTCGCCGTGCGCGAGCATCGGAACGCCCTGGGAGATCAGCAGCGTGGTCAGGAAGTTGCGCTGCTGCTTGGCCCGCAGTACGCGGACCTCCCGGTCGTCGCTGGGGCCTTCCGCGCCGCAGTTCCAGGAGCGGTTGTGGCTCTCGCCGTCGTTGCCGCCCTCGCCGTTGGCGTCGTTGTGCTTGTCGTTGTACGAGACCAGGTCGCGCAGCGTGAAGCCGTCGTGCGCGGTGACGAAGTTGATGCTGGCCAGCGGGCGGCGGCTGTCGTCCTGGTACAGGTCCGAGGAGCCGGTCAGCCGGGAGGCGAACTCGGCCAGCGTGTACCGCTCACCGCGCCAGAAGTCGCGCACGGTGTCGCGGTACTTGCCGTTCCACTCGGTCCACAGCGGCGGGAAGTTGCCCACCTGGTAGCCGCCGTCGCCGACGTCCCAGGGCTCGGCGATCAGCTTCACCTGGCTGACCACCGGGTCCTGCTGGACCAGGTCGAAGAACGCCGACAGCCGGTCCACCTCGTGGAACTGACGGGCCAGCGTGGCCGCGAGGTCGAAGCGGAAGCCGTCGACGTGCATCTCGGTGACCCAGTAACGCAGCGAGTCCATGATCAGCTGCAGCACGTGCGGGTGCCGCATCAGCAGGCTGTTCCCGGTGCCGGTCGTGTCGTAGTAGTGCGACTTGTCCTGGTCCACGAGCCGGTAGTACGCCGCGTTGTCGATGCCCTTGAACGACAGCGTCGGGCCCATCTCGTTGCCCTCGGCGGTGTGGTTGTAGACCACGTCGAGGATCACCTCGATGTCCGCCTCGTGCAGCGCCTGGACCATCGTCTTGAACTCGGTCACCTGCTGACCGCGGGTGCCGTTGGACGAGTAGGCGTTGTGCGGGGCGAAGAAGCCGATCGTGTTGTAGCCCCAGTAGTTCGACAGCCCCCGCTCCTGCAGGTGGCCGTCCTGGGCGAACTGGTGCACCGGCATCAGCTCGACCGCGGTCACGCCGAGGCCCTTGAGGTGCTCGATGATCGCCGGGTGCGCCATCCCGGCGTACGTGCCGCGGATCTCCTCCGGCAGCGCCGGGTGCGTCTTGGTCAGGCCCTTGACGTGGGCCTCGTAGATCACCGTCTCGTGGTACGCGTGGCCCGGCGGCCGGTCGTTGCCCCAGTCGAAGAACGGGTTGGTGACGACCGAGAGCATCGTGTGCTCCCGGTTGTCCATCGTGTTGAGCTCCTCGGGCTCGGCGAACCGGTAGCTGAACAGCGACTCGTCGGCGTCCACCTGCCCGTCGATGGCCTTGGCGTACGGGTCCAGCAGGAGCTTCGACGGGTTGCACCGGTGTCCGGCGGCCGGGTCGTACGGGCCGTGGACGCGGTAGCCGTAGCGCTGGCCCGGCTGGACCGAGGGGAGGTAGGCGTGCCACACGAACCCGTCCACCTCGGTCAGCTGGACCAGCTGCTCCGACCCGTCGTCCTCGATCAGTGCCAGGTCAACTTGTTCGGCAACCTCCGAGAACAGCGCGAAGTTGGTTCCGGAGCCGTCGTACGTGGCTCCGAGGGGATAGGGACGACCAGGCCATTTCTGCACGCGACGACGGTACCCATCCCTACCCCCTTTCGGAGAACGGCGGTGTGTTTTCGCACCGCGAATTCACCTCAGCTGACCGTGACCGGCTTGGTGCTACTCACGGTAGTCGCGTGATCCGCGTCCGCCAGCCAGACCACCCGGTAGTACGACGTACCGCGCGCGGTCGGCTTGATGCTGAACCCGTAGTTGCCGGTCGCGTTCAGCTTCGTCGTCGCCACGGTCGGCCACGCCGTACCGGTCAGACGCTGCAGGTACGCCGTCGTACCGGGGTGCTGCGGGCGCAGGAAGCCGTAGACCGGGGTGGTCGTGCCCAGCTTGATCGCCGCGGCCAGGTTGATCGTGATGGTCGGCTTGACCTCGATCGTGGCGTTGCCGCTGCGCGAGCCGAGCAGGTCGGGTGACCCGTTGTAGCCCCACGCGTACACCGTGGAGACGGTCGGCTTCTGCACCGACGATGCCTGGCCGGTGCCGTCGGACGTGACCTTGGCGACCTCCCGCCAGGTGGAACTGTTCTTGGCCCGCGCGTAGAGCGACAGCGGTACGCCGGTGAGCGAGGCGCCGGTGTCCTTGCGGGTGGCGCGCGTGTAGAGCGTGACGGCGCCGCCGTAGCTGATCGCCGGCGCACTGGCCGCCACGGTCGCTCCGGTACCGATCAGGACCGTGTCGACGCCCGGACCGATCTTGCCGGTGCTGTCCTTGGCCCACGCCCGGAACGCGTAGCTGGTGGCGTTGGCCAGGCCGGTGGCCGTCGTGGAGGCGGCGGTGCCGGTGTAGACGGCCGTGCCGACGTTCGGGAGCGGCGGCGGGGTGGTCCCACCGGCGTTGCGGCGGACGATGACCTGGCTACCGGCCGGGACGGTCCACTTGAGGGCAGCGGTGGAGTAGGCCCCGGTGGCGTCGAATCCAGTGAGGGCGGCAGGCGGCGCAGTGAGGTTCACTGCGTTGCTGTCGATCTCGATCTCGGTGCCGCCGTGAGTCTCCTTGTGCGGACCCGCGTACTGGTGCACCCGCTGCCGGTTGGTCCACATCGTCGACGGGATATAGGTGTCGTCGGTGGTGTTGGTGACGTTGTTCCAGCGGGCGAACCACAGGTTGTCCGGCCGGGTGTACGAGGTGTTGTTGTAGGCACCGGCCAGATCGACCCCACCGGAGGCAGCAGCGACGTACGCGCCACCGACGTAACCGCGGGTGTTCAGCTCGAGCGTCCAGCCACTCAGGTAGGACAGCACCGACGCCTTGCACGCGGCAGTGGAGGGGTAGGCCTCGACGTCGCTGTAGATGGCGCTGCGCTGCGCGAAGCCGAGCGCCTGAGCCGAGGCGACCGCGTCGGCAGCGGCCGTGCGGCCCTGGGCCCGGGCGGTCGCCGGGTCGGTCGACATCTTGCTGGCGTACGGCGCGCACGGCGCCTGCAGGCCGACGTCGATCAGCAGGAACTGCCAGCCCTTGGCGGCGTTCGCGCCGACCCACTCCGGGGTCAGGTTCGGCTGGGCGCAGGCGCGGCGTTCGCCGCTGATGTAGACGCCGACCGCCTTGTAGCCGGAGTTCGGGTACAGCCAGGCGTCCATCGCGGCCTGGCTGGGCGCCGTACAGGTGTCGAAGGCGAAGCCGCCCTGCAGGTTGCCCGTAGCAACCACAGACGGGGTGGCAGCGACAGCACGTGGCTGAGCGAGCCGGGTCGCCTTGGAGGTCACCCGGCCGGTGCGGAGCACCTCACGGGCGGCTTGGTCCCCACCGGCCCTGTAGTACGCCGTCGCGAGCACGCCGGCGTCAGCAACGGCCTGCTGGAGCTCTCCAGGGGTAGAGCGGGCAGTCCTGGTCAGCGGCTCCAGGACGAGGCCCTGGCTCCGGCCGGTCAGGTGCGCCGGGCAGTCTGCCTGGGCGGTGCTCTTGCCCAGGTAGACCGCCGGGCGGTCGAAGCGGACGCAGGCGGTCGGGTCCTTGGCCAGGTCCACGACCTGCCAGTCGGCCGGCACCGTCACCTGGTAACCGCGGTACTCCACGGTCTTGTCCCCCGCGGCCTGCGCGGGCAGTACGCCCGTAGCAAGCACCGCGAAGGGCACAACGATCTTCCACAACCTCACAAAGAACTCCTCACAGGGCAGGCGGCCGCCGTGAGTATTTCAGAGCGACCCGGCCTAACGCCTGCGTATTGCTACTTACTGCAAGGCCTCCACCGGCCGCTGGGTCCCGAAGACGCCGAGCGTCGCCAGAGCGGCGTTGCCGAGCAGTACGACGCCCGAGCCGACTCCTGCGACCAGACCGACCAGCGGCCGGTCCTGCTGACCGAAGGCGATGACCAGTCCGATCACCCCGAGCACAGTCATCAGTACGCCGATCACGAGCATCTCCCTGTTCCCGCGGATCCACCAGTACGCGAACGCCACGAAGTGCAGCCCTACGATCAGCGCGATCCAGGCGACGGCAGCGGTCTGCTCGATCTGGTTCAGCACTGCCAACCCGCCGAACAGCAGCACCACCTCGATCGCCACGATCACGAAGTAGCCCCGGGCCGACTGCTGGGCAGGCTTGCGTGGCCCACCGGCCCGCAGGACCTGGACGAACGAGACGAGCACGAGCAGCGCCGCGGCGATCGCCACGGCGGAGACAATCGCGCGACCGGGCGAGCCCAGTTTCGCGGAGTTGACGAGGATGAACACGAGTCCGAACGACGCACCGACGACGTGGCCGGGCTGGGCGGGGGTCAGCTTCACCGCGTGAACTTACCCCGCCCAGGGTCCGGTCAGATGACGTAGCGATCGCCCGGCTGAGTGATCCGCAGCCAGCGACTCCCGTACGGCTCCAGCTCGAGCTGGACGGTCCCGTCCTCGGCGACCTCCGTCGTACCGGCCTGGAGCAGGTCGACGGCCTGTACGCCGACGCCTGTGCCCGCGACCGCCAGGGTGACGGTGGCGCTCTCGGCGGCGAAGTTGTGGGCGGTGATGACGCAGCCGCCCTCGTACTCCGAGCGGTGGGCCAGCACAGTCGACGCCTCGTGCTCCAGCACCGTGCAGTCGCCCCAGGACAGCTCCGGGCTCTCCCGGTAGCGCTGGATCAGCAGCTTGATCCAGTTGAGCAGGGAGTCCGGATCACGGCGCTGGGCGACCACGTTGACGTGCTCGGGAGAAAGGTCGCCGGTGACGACCTGACCGGCCAGGTCCGCCGCGTCGGCGGTGGAGAAGCCGCCGTTGACCGAGTCGGTCCACTGCATCGGAGTCCGGACAGCAGTGCGGCCTTCCATCGCCAGGTTCTCGCCCATGCCGATCTCCTCGCCGTAGAACAGTACCGGCGTACCGGGCAACGCGAAGAGCAGGCTGTAGACCATCCGGAGCCGCGCCGGGTCGTTGTCCAGCATCGGAGGCAGCCGCCGGCGCAGTCCGCGGTCGTAGAGCTGCATCTCCTTGTCCGGGCCGAACGCGGCGAACACCTCGGCCCGCTCGTCGTCGGTCAGCTTGTCCAGCGTCAGCTCGTCGTGGTTGCGCACGAACGTGCCCCACTGCGCCTCCTCCGGCGGAGCCGGCCGCTCACGGATGGCCTTGACCAGCTCAGCCGGGTCCTGCCGGGCCAGCGACAGGTACATCTTCTGCATCCCGATGAAGTCGAAGCACATGGTCAGCTCGTCGCCGTCCTCGTCCCCGAAGAACTCCCGGGTCTCCTTGTACGGCAGGTTGACCTCGCCGAGCAGCACCGCCTGACCGCTGCGCCGGTTCATGAACGCCCGCAGGTCCCGCAGGTAGTCGTGCGGGTCCGCCAGGCTCTCCGGGTCCGCCGCCCCCTTCGTGTCGAGCAGGAACGGTACGGCGTCCACCCGGAACCCGGAGATCCCCAGCTGCAGCCAGAAGCCGATCACCCGGATGATCTCCTCCCGGACCGCCGGGTTGGTGATGTCCAGGTCGGGCTGGTGCTTGTAGAACTGGTGCAGGTAGTACTGGCCGGCCTGCTCGTCGTACTGCCACAGGCTGGTCTCCTGGTCGGGGAAGACGATCCCCTCGGTCGCGTCCTCCGGCGGCTGGTCACGCCAGACGTACCAGTCCCGGTACGGCGACTCACGCGACTCCCGCGCGCTCCGGAACCACGGGTGCTGGTCGGAGGTGTGGTTGACCACCAGGTCGGCGATCACCCGCATGCCCCGGTCCTGCGCCAGCGTGATCAGCTCGACCAGGTCGCCGTGGGTCCCGAGGCGCGGGTCGACGCCGTAGAAGTCGGTGATGTCGTAGCCGTCGTCGCGGTCCGGCGTCGGGTAGAACGGCATCAGCCACAGACAGGTGATGCCCAGCTCGGCCAGGTGGTCGATCCGCTGCGACAGGCCACGGATGTCGCCCCGGCCGTCGCCGTCGGTGTCGAAGAAGGTCTCGATGTCCAGGCAGTAGACGACGGCGTTCTTCCACCAGATGTCGGCGGTCTCGGTCAGCCTCACGGGCTGGTCACCTCCAGCTGCGGCAGCACCTTCGCGCCGAACGTGTCGACGAACTCCGACTGCTCCTGGCCGACGTGGTGCAGGTAGATCGCGTCGAAGCCCAGTTCGGCGTACTGGTTGAGCCAGTCCGCGTGGCGGCCCGGGTCGGACGAGACGTGCACGGTCTTGTGCATCGCCTCCGGCGGCACGTGCTCAGCGGCGAGGTCGAACGCCTCGGCGGTGTCGGTGTCCCAGCAGAACGGCGGCGGGAACACGTTGCTGCGCCACTGGTCGTGGGCGATCGCCAGCGCCTCCTCGTCGGTGCCGGCATAGCTCAGATGCACCTGCAGACAGACCTTTCCGCGTCCACCGGCGTCCTTGTACGCCGCGATCAGGCGGCGCAGGGTGTCGTGTTCGGCGTTGACGGTGATCAGGCCGTCGGCCCAGCCGGCGCACCACTTCGCCGTACGCTCCGAGACTGCTGCACCGAGCAGTGCCGGGACTTCGGTCGGGAGGGTCCAGAGCCGCGCCCGGTCGACCGTGACCAGGCCGTCCTGGCTCACCTCGTCGCCCCGGAGCAGCCGGCGGATCACGTCGACCGACTGCTCGAGCCGCTCGGTCCGCTGCTCCTTGCGGGGCCAGCGCTCACCGGTGATGTGCTCGTTGCTGGCCTCACCGGTACCCAGTGCGGCCCAGAAGCGGCCCGGGTACATGGAGGCGAGGGTGCCGATCGCCTGGGCGATGATCGCCGGGTGGTAGCGCTGGCCGGGCGCGTTGACCACGCCGAAGGTCAGGTTGGTCGCCTGGAGTGCCGCACCGAGCCAGGACCAGGCGAACCCGGACTCGTTCTGGCGAATGCTCCAGGGGCTGAAATGGTCCGAGCACATCGCCGCGGTGAAGCCGGCTTGCTCCGCCCGCACCACCGCGTGCAGCAGGTCGGCGGGCGGGACCTGTTCGTGCGAGGCGTGAAAGCCGTAGACAGTCATACGTCCCCGTGCCCGCGCGGGTGCCCCGCCACACGTGGTGGGGCTAAGTGCGTGAGTTCGCGTTGGCGGCTTCGACCAGGGTGGCGGCGACCTGGCGGAGTTTGAGGTTGCTGGACTGGGACAGCCGGGTCAGGAAGGCGAAGGCCCGGTCGGCGTCGAGGGTATAGCGCTCCATGATGATCCCGACGGCCTGGCCGATCACGTTGCGGGTCGCGAGAGCCTCCGACATCGTCTCGTCCTGCTTGGCCCAGCCCATCGCCAGCGCGACCTGGCCGGCGAACAGGCTGCCGAGGTGCACGGAGTCCTGGTCGATGCCGTAGGGCTCGGTGGAGTACAGGTTGAGCGCGCCGCGGGCGTGCGGGACGGCGCGGAACTGGAACGCGAGGTGGGCGCCCAGCCCGAGCGCGGCCGCTTTCGGCCCGAAGGTCGGCCAGCGGGAGTCGGTCGCCAGGTCACCGACCATCACCACCGGCTCACCGAGCGCGGCGTCGACGCAGGGGCCTTCGCGCAGGTCGTACTGGAGCTGGTCGGCTCTCGAAGCCAGCGGCCCGGTCGGCGCGATCGTGTCGATCCGGCCGTCCTTGCGCGTCAGCGAGATGCTCACCTCGGCGATCCCCGGCACGGTGTCGGCCGCGCTCTGGGTGATCACCTGCAGTGTCTTCTCGATCTCCCCCGGCGACTGCATCGAGGCCGCCACCTCGGCCATCACGTCCGCCAACTGCCGCAGCTCCGGCGTCTCGGCCCGTACCGATTCCATCATTCGTCCCCCTCCCTCGAACCATTTTGCAGCACACACCCCGAAAAGACGCCCCAGGCGGGGCGGGAAGGGAGACGGGGAGGAGGGCGAGGGGGAGGGCGAGGGGGACGGGGGGGCGAGGGGGACGGGGTACGGGAGGACGAGGACGGGAGAGCCGACCGCCCTCGGGCGCAGCTTCGCGCGCTAGTTCCCCGCGCGCGGACCTCGGCGGGTCAGCGCGTGGCTTCCGTCGCACAGAGGCTTGAGGGCTGACCGCCCGCAGCGGCACAGCGCGATGGTGCCCCGGTCGGGCGTGATCTCCTCGCCGTTCTCGTCCTGCAGGGTGAAGTCACCGCGGACGATCAGGGGGCCGTCGGGATAGGCGCGGATCACGGAGTCGCTCATGACCGTCCGGTACCCGGCATGAATCGGGGTACCGGGAAACCCGATGGTTCAAAGGAGCACTTGATGCAATTGCCACCCCCTCGCGGGCCCCTCAGTGGTTGGGTGATCGACCGACTCCGCGGTGCCGACCAGCCCGCGCCGGATCCGATCCCCGAGCTCGACGACGACTTCCAGCTCGCGCTCTGGTGCTGCTACGAGCTGCACTACCGCGGCTTCGACGGCATCGACCCCGACGCCGACTGGGACCCGCGGATCCTGGCCTTCCGCGCCGAGCTCGAGAAGCCCTTCACCAGCTGGCTGCAGCAGCTCACCAAACTGGAGCCCTCGGCAACGACCAAGGTCGCCGACCAGCTCCGGCAGCTGATCGACGAGGACGACGGCCCGTCCCTGGCGGCGTACCTGCACCGCCATGCGACCCGCGACCAGTTCCGCGAGTTCCTCCTGAACCGCTCCGTCTACCAGCTGAAGGAAGCCGACCCGCACAGCTACGGCATCCCCCGTCTCGACGGCGCCGTGAAGGCTGCCCTCGTGGAGATCCAGTCCGACGAGTACGGCGGCGGCCGCGCCGACCGCATGCACGCCGAGCTCTTCCGTACGACGATGCGCTGGCTCGACCTCGACGACACCTACGGCCGTTACGTCCCGGACGTCCCCGGCGTCACGCTCGCGCTGTCCAACACGATGTCCCTCTTCGCCCTGCACGCCCGCTGGACCGGCGCGCTGCTCGGCCACCTGGCCGCGCTGGAGATGACGTCCACCCTGCCCAACCGCCGCTACGCCAGCGGCGCCGCCCGGCTCGGCGCGACCGAGGAACAGGCCCGCTACTTCTCCGAGCACGTCGAGGCCGACGCCGTCCACGAGCAGATCGCTGCCCACGATCTCTGCGGCCAGTACGCCGAGGAGAACCCGGACAAGGTCCCCGACATCCTCTTCGGCGCCGCCTGCTGCCTCGCGCTCGACAACCTGGTCGCCGAGCACTTGCTGACCAAATGGAACGCCGGCCAGCAGGAACAGGCCACCGGCTGACCCCGGTCGCCTACCGCGATCGGACGCGCACAGAGAGTACGTTCGTCAGCATGTTGAAGCGAGCCGCGGCGATCGCCGGCGTACTGGTCCTCACGATCTCGGGGGTCGCGACCGCGGCCACCCACCAGCCCGGGCAGGACCGGACGGACCGAAGTCTGATCGTCGGCGGCACGCTCGCGGCGCTGTCCGAGGCACCGTGGGCGATCGCGCTGACCAACTCGCGGTCCGCCAACGACAGCGGCCGCTGGTGCGGCGGCGCGCTGGTCCGGCCGAACAAGGTACTGACCGCCGCGCACTGCATGACCAAGCCGATCGGCACCTACACCGTCGTCCAGGGCCGCGCCGAGCTGCTCGACACCCGCGGCGGCCGGACGTCCCAGGTCAGCAACGTCTGGATCCACCCCGGGTACGACGACAAGCTCAACCGCAACGACTTCGCCGTACTGACGCTCAGCACGCCGATCACGGGCGTACCGCTGATCGCGCTCGAGACCAACCCGAAGGCCGACCGCAAGGGCGCCGTCCCGACCGTCTTCGGCTGGGGCGAGACCCAGAACACCGGCCCGGCCGACACCTTCCAGAAGCTCGCCGTCCCCGATCTCGGCGACGCCACCTGCCTGGCCAACTCCGAGTACGTCGACAACGGCTACGCCGCCGCCAGCAACATCTGCGCCGGCTACCTGAACGGCGGCAAGGACGCCTGCCAGGGCGACTCCGGCGGCCCCCTGGTCCTCAACGGCCGCCTGCTCGGCACCGTCTCCTGGGGCAAGGGCTGCGCGGAGAAGGGCTACCCCGGCGTCTACGCCGAGGTCGCGCCCGCGGCGAAGGCCCTCACCGCCCAGTTCAGCAAGTGATCCGCGACCGCTTCGTCAATCGTTAACAATACTGACGAGTCCGGTGTCAGTCGGTCACTGATCCGATATCGGGCGGAAACGCTTGGTCATTACCTTCCTGAGCAGCTACCCCCAGAGCTGCTCAGTGAGGAGATGGCATGGCGCAGTCCAGAAGGCAGTTCCTCCAGCAAGTCGGTGTCACCGGTGGCGCCGGTGTGATGTACTCCGCGATGGGCGCACTCGGCCTGACCGGTGCCGCCGAGACCCCCGCGTACGCCGCCCCGGCGCGGATCGAGCTCAGCGGCCGCGGCCGCAAGCACGTGGTGATCCTCGGCGCAGGCATCGCCGGCCTGACCTCGGCGTACGAGCTCCGCAAGGCCGGGTACCAAGTGACGCTGCTGGAAGCCCGCAAACGCCCCGGCGGGCGGAACTGGACGGTCCGCAACGGAACCGTCGAGAAGGACCTGCACGGCAACACCCAGACCGCCCGGTTCTCCAACGGCCAGTACATGAACGCCGGTCCCGGCCGGATCCCGCAGCACCACGTGACGCTGGACTACTGCCGCGAGCTCGGCGTCGCGATCGAACCGTTCGTCAACCAGAACGCCGACGCCTACCTGTACCGCGAGGGCACCACAGCCCTGTCGAACAAGGCCGTTCGGCACCGCACCGCCAAGGCCGACGTCTACGGTTACGTGTCCGAGCTGCTCGCCAAGGCGACCGACCAGGGCGCGCTCGACGCGGCGCTGACCGCGACCGACAAAGACGCGCTGATCAGCTTCCTGCGCAGCTTCGGCGCGATCGGGGCGAAGACCGACGGCTTCGCCTACACCGGCACCGACGGGCGGCGCGGGTACGTCGTGGAGCCGGGCGCCGGGCTCGAAGGCGGTACGACGGAGACGCCGTACGGGCTGAGCGACGTACTGGCCAGCGGGGTCGGGAACTACTTCTCGTTCGAGTTCGGCTGGGACCAGGCGATGATGATGTTCCAGCCGGTCGGCGGGATGGACCGGATCCCGTACGCGTTCGAGCAGGCGATCGGCCGGGACAAGTTCGTGTACGGCGCGAAGGTGCTCGGGCTGCGCAACACCTCCGACGGCGTCACCGTCGTCTACAGCACCGGGTCGCGCCCGCGCGAACTGAAGGCCGACTTCGCCATCTGCGCACTGCCGCCGCACATCGCGGCAACGATTCCGTCCAACCTGCCCGAGAACATCCTGACCGCGCTGCGCTACGCCCGGCCGACCAACGCCGGCAAGATCGGGATCGAGTACGGCCGCCGCTGGTGGGAGCAGGACCACCGGATCTACGGCGGCATCACGAACAGCAACCTGGACCTGGTCAACACCTGGTACCCGTCGAGCGGCTTCCACAGCGACAAGGGCACGGTGATCGGCTACTACAACACCGGCGCGAACGCGACGGCGTACGGCGCCCTCTCCCCGGCCGCCCGGCTCGCGCGAGCCGTTGCCCAAGGCACCAAGATCCACGGCAAGGTGTACGGCGAGAAAATCAAGGCGTCGTTCTCGGTGGACTGGGCCGGCACCGAGTACTCCCGCGGCTCCTGGGTCGGCTGGCCGTCCCAGACCGACGGCACGTACGCCGACCTGCTCGATGCCACCGGCAACATCTACTTCGCCGGCGACCACCTCAGCCACACCATCGCCTGGCAGCACGGCGCGATGGTCTCCGCCCGCGCCACCGTCACCGCCCTCCACCAGAGAGTGACCAGCCGATGAAACGCAAGCTGCTCGCCGGCGTCGCCGTCCTCGCCGTCACCTTCACCGCCGGCGCATCGACCGCGAGCGGTTGGTGGGACCGCCCCAAGCCGCCCCGCCCGGGCACCGTCGTACCGGCCCTGCCGGCCGGCCAGGCCAACCCGATGATCGCCAACGGCGTCGGCATCGGGGCGAACACCGCCACCTACAAGACCTCCGGCCTCGGCCCGTCCGCCCTCAACACCGGCGCCCCCGCGGGCAGCGAGGCGTCGTACGTCGACACCGCGGTCTTCCCCGGCGGCACGCTGCCGCCCGGGGTGACCATCACCGAGGCGCAGGGCATCAACGCCCTGCGCCGGATCGGCGAGAACCTCAAGGCCGCCGGACTCTCGTACGACGACGTCTACACGATGCGGGTCTTCCTGCAGAACCCGTCCGGCGCGGCCACCGCCGACTTCGCCGGCTGGAACCGCGCCTACCGCCAGTACTTCGCCAACACCGACCTCACCACCGGCAAGTACGTCCCGGTCCCACTCGGAACGGCCGACCCCACCAAACCCTTCGTGGTCAACAAGGCCCGCCCGTCCCGCTTCGCCCTGGAGATCGAGAACCTCCCCGTCTCCGGCTGGCTGGTCGAAGTGGAGGTGGACGCCGCCTACGGCATGCGTTCGTAGGCGGGGAGCGTGAGGAAGTCGGCGTAGTCGTCGGCGATCGCTACCTCGAGGAAGGTTTCGCGGGCGTCCTTGTACGCCGTGGGGTCGTCGCCGAGTTTCGCGATCTCCTCGTCGGCGATCGTGGTGACGAGCTCCGCCGTGACGACGGCGCCGGTGTCGAGGACGACCGCGTTGCGCCGCCACTGCCAGATCTGGGAACGCGAGATCTCGGCGGTGGCGGCGTCCTCCATCAGGTTGAAGATGCCGACCGCGCCGGTGCCCTTGAGCCAGGCGGCCAGGTACTGGATGGCGACGCTGATGTTGTTGCGCAGGCCGGCCTCGGTGACCTCGCCGGGGGTGGCGGCGACGTCGAGGAGCTGGTCCTCGGTGACGCTGACCTCGGAGCGGAGCTTGGAGAGCTGGTTCGGCGACGAGCCGAGGACCTTGTCGAAGACCTCCCGGCAGGTGTCGACCATGCCGGGGTGCGCGACCCACGAGCCGTCGAAGCCGTCGCCGGCCTCGCGGGTCTTGTCGGCCTCGACCTTGGCGAAGGCCTGCTCGTTGACCGCCGGGTCCTTGCTCGGGATGAACGCCGCCATCCCGCCGATCGCGTGCGCGCCGCGCTTGTGGCACGTCCGGACCAGCAGCTCGGTGTACGCCCGCATGAACGGCACCGTCATCGTGACGCTGTTGCGGTCCGGCAGCTGGAAGTCCGCGCCGCGGGTCCGGTAGGTCTTGATCACGCTGAACATGAAGTCCCAGCGGCCCGCGTTCAGCCCGGCCGAGTGCTCGCGCAGCTCGTACAGGATCTCCTCCATCTCGAACGCCGCCGGGTACGTCTCGATCAGGACCGTGGCCCGGATCGTGCCGCGCGGGATGCCGAGGAACTCCTGCGCCAGCACGAACGCGTCGTTCCACAGCCGCGCCTCGAGGTGCGACTCCATCTTCGGCAGGTAGAAGTACGGCCCCTGACCGCGGTCGAGCTGGAGCTGCCCGCACGCGGTCAGGTAGAGCGCGAAGTCGACCAGCGCGCCCGACGTCCGCTCGCCGTCGACCAGCAGGTGCTTCTCCGGCAGGTGCCAGCCGCGCGGCCGGACGACGATGGTCGCGAGCTCGTCGTCCGGCTTCAGCGCGTACGACTTGCCGGCGTCGCTGGTGAAGTCGATCTTGCGCGTGACCGCGTCGAGCAGGTTGAGCTGCCCGCCGATCACGTTCTCCCACAGCGGCGTGTTCGCGTCCTCGTGGTCGGCCAGCCAGACCTTCGCGCCGGAGTTCAGCGCGTTGATCGTCATCTTCTGGTCGGTCGGCCCGGTGATCTCCACCCGCCGGTCGACCAGTCCCGGCGCCGGGTCGGCCACGCGCCAGTCCGGGTCCTCCCGTACGGCGGCGGTCTCGGCCAGGAAGCCGAGCGACCCACCCGCCGCGATCTCCTCGACCCGGGCCCGGCGCCGCTCCAGCAGCTCCAGGCGGCGCGGGTTCAGCGCGCGGTGCAGCTGCTCGACCAGGGCGAGCGCCCGCTCGCTCAGGATCTCGTCGTACCGCTCGTGCATCGGTCCCGTGACCTCGACTGCCACCAGTGCTCCTTTACTCGACGACCAACACTTCGTGATCCGTGATGCGTTCCACCTCGACCGTAATCCAGCCGTCCTCCGGCGTCACCGCGGCCTCCCCGCCGTCGACCAGCAGCGCCGCCCGGCTCCCGCTCGCCTTGACCGACACCGTGAACGGCCCAGCGGGCGTGAACTCCTCCAGCCGACCCCGCCACGCGCCGCCCTGATCGAGGTTGACCAGGTGTAGGACGGTCCGCTCGCCCTGCCGGTAGACCTGGCAGTCCAGCACGCCGGCACCATCCACCTTCAACGGAATCTCCCCCGCGAACCGCCGGACGAGATTCGCCAGCAGCCGCCCGTGGTCCGGGTGGTGATAGCGCGCGTAGAGCCGGTCCACATCAGCCGCCAGGTACGCCGTCCGCTCACCCAGCACCAGCGCCGGTACGTCGGTGTGCGGCTCCGCCATCCACGACTTCTCCGGCGGGTAGATCGGGAACGGCGGCACCAAGGTCAAGGCCCCGACGCCCTGAACCACCTCAAGCGCACCACCGAACGGCAGCAGGTCGGTCCCGTCGAACCCGTCGGCCACCGAACGATCCTCGATCCGCAGGTAACTGTGACTGTCGTAGGTCTCCCAGCTCCCCGACGACCCACCAACCCGACGCTCCCCGCTGTGCCGTACGCCGAGCAGCTCACCCAGCGCGAAGTCGTCCCGCCGGTCTCCCCACTCGTCGTAGAGACTCGACTCCCCGGTGACGATCAGCCGCCCACCACCGGCCACATACGCCTTCAGGTCGGCACACTGCGAATCAGTCAGCACGCCGATGTTGGGCACAACCAGACAAGCAAACGACGAGTCGACCGAGGTCGTCGGCAGATACGGGATGCGAGCCCGCACCAACGCATCCACCCACCCGCGATACGGCAACTGACTCACCGTCTCCGGATCGTCCTTCCCATGGAAGTCCACACTGCGCTGACTCCACAGCAACCCCACCGTCGCCACCGGCTCGCGCCCGACCAGCACGTCCTCGTGCGCCGCGTGCCACTCGAACAGCGACTCCGCCGTCGCATACTGCCGCCGGTCCTCGTGCACCGACCCGATGTGATGCCACCACGGCTGGATCCCGCCCGCGAACCCTTCCACCGCCCACATCCGCGCCTCCGGCGCCGGCTTGCTCCCGAGCCGGAACGTCGGCGTCCCCGCGTCGTACATCGCCGTGCTCTCCGGGATCAGCGTGTCCCACCCGAGCAACCCGTGCAGCCGCTTCCCCGTGTCGGCGTTGGCCTGGAACCCCGACTCGTCGTGCCGCCACTGCGAGTCCAGGAAGAAGATCGGCGCCCGCGAGCAGATCGCGACGTCGTCCCGCAACCGTTTGCTCTGCGCAACGACCTCACCCCCGTTCATCCCGATCCACAGACAGTCCGGTCCACCGGAACGCTGCGTCACCTCGTTGTTGAGGTCCCACACCGCGAGCCGCCGGTCGTAACTCCACCGGATCCACCGCCGGTACGCCGTGTCCTCCCAGTCCACAGCCCGCGGGAGCTCCAGCCCCACAAGCTCCTTGAACGAAGCAGAGCAGTTCACGCAGTAGCAGATGTGCTCCCGATCGAGCCCGCTCCAGCTGTTGTCCGTGATCCCGTCCGGCGCCGTCCGCTCGATGATCTCCTCGAGCACACCGGTCAGGAAGTCCCGGTAATAAGGCCCGGTCACGCAGGCGACGTACAGCTCGCCCGCCCGATAAGGCTCACCCGACGCGTCAACGGCGAACCAGTCCGGATGCGCGTCGTACAAGGGCTGGTGCGCCCGGTTGGAATCCATCCGCGCCAGGACGGTCAGCCCCTCGGAGCGTGCAGCAGCCGCGATCTCGCCGTACAGGTCCCGATCCCCGAGGAACTCGGCCCGGTGATGCAGCGGGAACTTGCTCGGGTAGTACGCGACGATGCCGCCGGCGTTGACGATGACACCCTGCACCCTGGTCCGGCGCCACTGGCCGCGCCACCAGTCCGCGTCGTACCGGGCCGGGTCCTTCTCGGTCAGGTTGGTCTGGGCCCAGCGCAGCGTGCGCCGGTACCAGGGTGCGCCGGTCATCCGGCCAGGCTCTTCAGCGCGTCGCCGGAGCCGGACAGGTTGTCCAGCACCATCTCGGAGTACTTCCGGCTCAGCACGACGCCTTCGGCACCGCCTTCGAAAGCAGCCAGTACGGCGTCGCGCACGCTGTCGCGCGTGCACTGCGTCAGGTCGCCCTCGTTGTCGTCCCAGTTGATCTTGGTGCCGAGGTCACGCGGCGACTCCAGCCCGCGCTGCTTGGCGACCCCGACCGGGATGTCGACGTCGATGCCCGGGTAGATCAGGCTCTGCCCGCCGACGCCGGCGACGGCCCGCTCGGTCTCGCGCCGGACGTAGTCGGCGGAGAAACCGCTCTGCGGCAGCTTGTCGTACGAGCCCTCGTCGAGCTGCAGCAGCTTCATCATCAACGGGTAGACGTCCTCGGGATCCGCGTCCGCGAACAGCGCGCCGCAGATGCTCTTCACCCAGGTGAAGAACCGGGGACCCGCGCAGTTGTTGTAGATCACCACCTTAATGAAGTCGGAGAACTTCGCCATCTCGGCGTAGTCCTGGTCCGCCCGGTAGAACGGGCTGAACGAGATGTTGTGGTAGACGTGCCACCCGACCTGCGTCTCCGGCTTGAGCGCCTTGGCGACCCCGTAGATGTCGCGGTACAGCTGTCGCTGGCTCTCCGTCCACAACGTCTGCCAGGCCAGTACCTCGGGGAAGTTCAGCAGGATCCGCCAGAACGCGACGAACGCGCCGTCGGCCGGCCGCTCACCGGCGCCGACCCGCTGGTTCCACTCGACCAGCTCGCGGTAACCGCGCATCGCCCGGTCCACGTCGATCCCGCGCTCGCGCCCGAACTGACGGCAGTGCGGGCAGAAGCAGCCGACCTCGGCCACGTCGACCGTGCCCTGCATCAGCATGTTCAGCGGCCCCGGCCGCTCCGAGCACCACGCGAGGCCGTCGAGCTCGTAGCTCTGCAGGTAGTCCTCGACGAAGCTCAGGTGCCAGTTGCGGTAGTCCGGGTTGTTGAAGCACGGCCGGCGGCCCGGCCGTCCCCACGCGTCGACCTCGAGCACCTTGACGAAGTTCGGGTACGTGCGCAACTGCTTCGCGCCGCCACTCTCCTCCATCCACGCGAACGACTTCATCCCGCGCTCGCGAGCTTTCGGGATGACGTCGTCGAGCAGGTCGTACCCCGGGTGCTCGGGAGCAGCACCGGCCGAGCCGAGCACGGTGTTGCCGTAGTACTGCGGGTGCGTGGTCGCGTAGTTGCCGCCGACCCACCCCAGGTCGTACTCCTGACCACCGTGGTCCGGGATCGGGTGTCCCGGAATCTGCCGCCCGCCGGTGCCCCGGGTCCAGGTCGGCGTGGCCAGGAAGAGCGCGTTCACCGCGCCCCGGTCGGCCAGGATGTCCAGTGTCTGGTCGACGCCTTCGTCGACGAACGAAACCGCTCCGATCTGCATGGCTACGAGCCGGTCCGGCACGTCGCTCACCCCTTCATTCCTGTCATCGTGATGCCTTGGATGAAATAGCGCTGCGCGAAAAGGAAGACGGCGATCACCGGTACGACGGAGACCGTCGCACCGCACATCAGCAGACTGATCTGGGTGAAGTACTCGCCCTGGAACTGGGCCAGCGCCACCGGCAGGGTCTGCAGGTTCTCGGAGTTGATGTAGATCAACGGCCCGAACAGGTCGTTCCACGACTCGAGGAAGGTGAACACCCCGATCGCGGCCAGGGCCGGTTTGGTCTGCGGCAGCATGATCCGCCAGTAGATGCCGAACGTGGAGGCACCGTCGATCTTGCCGGCGTCCTCCAGTTCCTTCGGCACGGTCAGGAAGGACTGCCGCATCAGGAAGGTCGCGAAGACCGGCGTGAGCACCTTCGGCACCCACAGCGGGTACTGGGTGTCCACCCACCCGATGTGCCGGAACACGATGTACTGCGGGATCAGGTACGCGATGCCGGGGATGATCGAGGTGGCCAGCAGCACGATGAACGCGAAGTCCCGGCCGGCGAACTTCAGGCGGGCGAACGCGTAGCCCGCCATCGACGCGACGATCAGGATGCCGATCACGTTCAGCCCGGCCAGCTTCACGCTGTTCCACAGGAAGACCGGGATCAGCTCGAAGATCTGCCGGTAGTTGTCCCACTGCGCGTCCTTGGGCAGGAACTGCGGCGGTACCGACAGCACCTGCGCCTCCGGCCGCAGGGACGCGCTGATCATCCACACCAGCGGCGCCAGGAAGGCCGCCGCGAACAGCGTCATCACGACGTACTGCGAGGTCTTGGTGGCGATTCTCATGTGTAGAACACCCACCTCTTCTGCAGCCGCCACTGCAGGAACGTGACGGCGGCGATCACCGCGAACAGGATCCAGGCCATCGCCGAGGCGTAACCGACCTTCCCGAAGCCGAACGCGTTCTGGTAGATGTTGAAGATGTAGACGCTGGTGGAGTGTCCCGGCCCGCCCTTGGTCATCACGTAGATCAGCCCGAAGACCTGGAACGACGTGATGAACTGGGTGATCAGCAGGAACAGGAAGTGCGGCGTCAGCAGGGGCAACGTGATGTACCGCAGCCGCGCCCACGCCCCGGCGCCGTCGATCCGGGCCGACTCGAAGTACTCCTCGGGCAGCCCTTGCAGCCCGGCCAGCAGGATGATCATCGGGTACCCGATGCCCTGCCAGACGCTCACCAGGATCACCGCCGGCATCGCCCAGCTCGAGCTCGACAGCCACTGCGGCCCGGAGATCCCGACCTGGCCGAGCAGCCCGTTGATGACGCCGTTGTCGGGCTGGAAGAACCAGAACCAGACGAACCCGATCGCGACCACGTTCGTCACGTACGGCGCGAAGTACGCCGTCCGGAAGAACGCCACACCCTTGATCGGCCGCGAGCAGAGCAGGGCCAGCACCAGACCGACCCCGATGGTCAGCGGGATGCTGGCCAGCGTGAAGTAGATCGTGTTCTTGAACGTCTGCACGAACAACGGGTCGTTGCCGAACAGGTCACGGAAGTTCTGCAGCCCGACGAACCTCGGCGCCGAGATGCCGTTCCAGCTGGTCAGCGACGCGCCCATCGAGACCAGGATCGGGAAGAACTGGAACACCACCACGCCGACCACGATCGGGCTGATGAACAACCAGCCGACCAGGTTCTGCCGACGGCGTTCGCGGCGCGCCTGCGCGACGGCGACCGGGCGGCTGCGGGTCAGGGATAACGTTGCCATTGGCAATCAGCCCTTCAGTGCGGTCTCCACCTGCGGCGTGATCTGTCGGAGCACCTCGGCGACCGGCTTCTCGCAGTTGTAGGCCTGGTCGAGCGCGGGCCGGTAGAGCTCCCGCGCGCCGAGCGTGTTCTTGGTCTGGTTGGTCGCGGTCAGGTGCTTGGACGCCTCACCGAACAGCCCGATGTGCTCGGGCATCTTGCCCTTCGGAGCCAGCTCCGCCGCCGCCTTGTTGTTGATCGGCGTGAACGAACCGCCCTCCAGCAGGATCCGGCCGCCGTCCTCGCTGGCCAGGTACTTCAGCAGCGCCCAGGCCTGGTCGGGGTTCTTGGCCGTCTTGGGGATGCAGAAGACGATCACGCTCGACTCGGTCTTCTGCTGCAGGTCGGCCGGCGGCGGCGCGACGTCCCAGGTGAAGTCCTTGATCGTGCTGCGCAGGTAGGGCACCGTGCCGAAGGTCGCGTAGAGCATCGCCAGTTTGCCCTGCGCGAACATCTGCGTCTCGGCGTTGTCCTGCTGCAGCGACGACCACGGTGGCTGCACCTTGTCCTTGCAGGTCAGGTCGGTGGCCCACTGCAGGGCCTCGATCTCCTTGTCGCCGGACAGCGTGAACTTCGTGCCGTCGGTGGAGAAGATCCCGGTCTCGCTGCCGTGGTTGACCGTGAACGTCTGCTCGTACCCGGTGTCCAGGTAGATCAGTCCGCCGTACCGCTGCCCGGGGACGGTGAGCTTCTTGGCCCGGTCGACGAAGTCGTCCCAGTGCCAGCCCTCCGCGCTCCAGGTCGTCGGCGGCAGCGGTACGCCGGCCTGCTTGAACAGGTCGACGTTGTAGAAGATCAGCCGGGGCTCGTAGCCGACCACCCACGCGGTGTGCGAGCCGTCCGGCTGCTTGGGGAACTCGTACACCTCCTTGGCGAACTGCGAGGTGTCGAGCCCGTCCTTCTCGATGTACGGGCGCAGGTCCAGCAGCGCGCCCTGCTCGGAGAAGCCGCGGACGAAGTCGTCGTTGATCCGCATGATGTCCGGCGGTGCTCCACCGGCGAGCAGCGTGCGCATCTTGGTGTCGTACTCCTGGGTGACCGCGGGCTGCACCGTGACGGTCGCCCCCGAGGCCTTCTCGTGGGCCTGGATCGCCTGCTCCAGCGGCGTGCCCTTGACCTGCTGCCAGTTGAGGAAGGTGAGGCCCTTGCCGCCACCGCCCGCGTCGTTGCCGCTGCCACCGCAGCCGGCCAGCATGGTGCCGGCTGCGATTCCGCCCAGCCCCGCCAGGAACCGGCGGCGGCTGAGGTTGGAGGGGATTGTCTGCACCGGAATCTCCCATCCACGAAGGATGAATACGTATACAATGAATACGTATACACATCGATTTCACGCCGGTCAACGGCGGAGGACCACACTCTTCAGTAGGGTTCGGGTCCGACCACGAGGGAGGCAGGAGTGAGTCGACCACCAACCAGCCGGGATCTGGCGCGTCTGGCGGGGGTCTCACAGGCGACGGTGTCGCGGGTGCTGACCAACAATCCGAAGGTCAATCCGGAGACCAGGGCGCGTGTGCTCCAGGTCCTCAAGGAAGCCAACTACACGCCGAACGCGCTGGCCCGCGCGATGAAGACCGGGCGCACCGACACCATCGGGGTCTTCATGACCCGCGTGACCAGCCCGTTCCACGCCGAACTGCTGGACGAGATCGGCCGCGTGCTCAGCTCGGTCGGGCTGCACATGATCCTGTGGAACATCGAGCACGACCCGGAGGAGTCGGTCAGCCGGGTCCTGCAGCAGCGGCTGGTCGACGGATTCCTGCTGACCTCCGCGACGTACGACTCGACGCTGCACACGATGGCCGTCGAGTCCGGTACGCCGACTGTCCTGCTGCACCGCGGGATCGACGGGCTGGACTGCGACCAGGTGGTCGGTGACAACTGGCAGGGCGCGTACGACGCCGGCCGCTACCTGGCCGAGGCCGGGCACACCGAGATCGGGCTGGTCCGGCTGGAGCACACCGGGAACACGTCCCGCGACCGCGAGAACGGCTTCCGCGCCGCACTCGACGAGGCCGGCGTGAAGATCAAGGCCCGCAACATCGTCACCGTCGGCGTCCCGCACGCCGACGGGCACGCCGCGGCGCAGAAGCTGCTCTCGCAGAAGAAGCCGCCGACCGCGATCTACACGATGACCGACCTGCTCGCCTTCGGCATCCTGGACGGCGCCCGCGCCCTCGGCGTACGCGTTCCGGACGACGTCTGGGTGATCGGCTACGACAACACGGATCTGGCCGCCTGGGAGTCCTTCGACCTCACGTCGGTCGCCCAGCCGATCCACGCGATCGTGGAGACCGGGATCGACCTGCTCCGCCGGCGCATCGTCGAACCGGACCGACCGACGGAGATCGTCACGTTGCCGTGTCCGCTGGTGGTCCGTGGTTCTACGGCGAACACACCTGCTTAGTTCTCCAACAGAGGCAGGACGTCCTGCAGGACCTTGGCGTGATCCGTCGGGTTCTTCAGACCCATGCCCATCGTGTTCACACTCAGATGGGTGGCGCCGATCTCCCGCCAGGCCTGGGCGAACACGGGCCACTCGGCCTCCGGCACCCGTCCCAGGGTGAGGCGGGCTTCGAAGCCGATGTCAGCGGGATCGCGGCCGGCCTCCACGGCGTACTGGCGCACGCGCTCGACAGCAGCGCGGGCCTCCTCGTCAGGATCGCTCTGCGGCATCCATCCGTCGCCCATCTGGCCGGTACGGCGCAGCACGGCCTCCGCCGTACCGCCGAACCAGATCGGGATCTGACGAGCGGGCAACGGGTTGAGCCCGGCCTCCACGACCTGGTGATATTTCCCGTCGTACGAGATGACCGGCTCGGCCCAGAGCTTGCGCAGCAGGTCGACCTGCTCCTCGAGCTTGGGCCCACGCTGCTTGAACGGGACGCCGAGCGCGTCGTACTCGACCTGGTTCCAGCCGATCCCGACACCGAGCCGCAGGCGACCACCGCTGAGCACGTCGACCTCCGCGGCCTGCTTCGCGACCAGCGCGGTCTGTCGCTGCGGCAGGATCACCACACCCGTCACCAGCTCCAACCGAGTGGTGACGGCCGCGAGATACCCGAAGAGCACGAAAACCTCGTGGAACAAGGACTTGTCAGTGTAACCACTCCAGCCCGGCCGGTTCGTCGGGTCCGCGCCGAGCACGTGGTCGTAGGCCAGCGCGTGCGTGTAGCCGGCCTGCTCGACGGTCTCGGCCCAGGACCGGACCACCGCCGGGTCACTGCCGATCTCGAGCTGGGGAAAGACGGCACCGATCCTCACAGAGCGACTCCTTGCAGTAGTTGGACAATCCCTTGCACCGCTT
This sequence comes from Kribbella sp. cmx-5-2, assembly GCA_049998015.1. Lineage (GTDB taxonomy): Bacteria > Actinomycetota > Actinomycetes > Propionibacteriales > Kribbellaceae > Kribbella. The sequence continues at coordinate 425,599 of JAEBEC010000002.1, read as the reverse complement.
GGTCGAACGGCTCGTCGTCGTCAGCCGCCCGGGCCAGCACGTATCCACCTTGCAGTACGGCGGCCACGGTCGCCGCCGTGGCCACCGGGTCCAGCGTCTTCGGGAACTCGCCAGCTTGCTTGCCCTCGGCAAGGATCTCGGCGAGCCGTTCGCGGATCCGCCGGAAGGTGGCCTCGACCGGCGCCCGCAGCGCCGGGTCGGCCATCACGTCCGGGTCGGCGGTGAGCCGGCCGATCCGGCAGCCTTTGAGCACCTCCCGATCGCACTCCAGGTATCGCGCGATCCGCTCGACCGCCGTACCGGGTCCGGACAGCTGCTCCTCGGCGGCCGCGCTCAGCTCGGTCGCCGATCGCTCGATCGCCGCCTTCGCGAGCTCCGCCTTGCCGGAGAAGTGGTGGTACATGCTGCCCTGGCCGGCATCGGCCGCGGCCTGGATCGCCTTCGGGCTGGTCCCGACGTAGCCCCGCTCCCAGAGCAGCTGCTGCGTGCTCCGGATCAACCGTTCGACTGTCTCCACCCTGTTCACTGTACCCACAGGTACAGCGTCGAATGGTGTCCCCGTACGGCGACCGATAGTCTCGGTCGCCATGAGCACCTCCGTCGCGATCGCCGTGATCACCTTCCGGCGACCCGAGCTGCTGAAGGACCTGCTGGACAGCCTACAGGCCCAGGTGCTGCCCGCGGACAGCGACTTCGCCGTACGGATCGTCGTGGTCGACAACGACGCGGCCGGCTCGGCCGCGGAAGTGATTGCCGCGTCAACGGGCCCGTACGAAGTCGAGTCTGCGATCGAGCCGGAGCCTGGAATCCCGTTCGCGCGGGAGAAGTCGGTGCAGCTGTGCTGGGACGACGACGCGCTGATCTTCGTCGACGACGACGAGGTCGCGCCGGAAGGCTGGCTCGAGACGCTGCTCGGCGCCTGGGAGAGCACCGGCGCGGACGTGGTGACCGGCCCGATCCAGGGCATCCTGCCGCCGGACGCCCCGGCCTGGAACCGGTACAGCGACGTGCACGACTCGACCGGCAAGCACAAGACCGGTGACGTGCTGAACAAGGCGTACACGAACAACACGCTGGTCGCGCAGAAGGTGTACCACCAGGTCACGCCGGCCTTCCACCCGGCGTTCCGGTTCACCGGATCGAGCGACCTGCACTTCTTCCTGCGCGTGCACCAGGCCGGTTTCCGGATCGTCTGGTGCGAGGAGGCGCGGATCACCGAGGACGTGCCCGTGTCCCGGACGACGCTGCGCTGGCTGGTCCGGCGCGCGTTCCGGTCCGGCAGCGGCGACAGCATCTCCCGGGTGCTGATCCGGCCGGGGGTGGCCAGCATCGCGAAGGCGCTGGCCTATGCTCTGGCGCGGATCGGCTCGGCCTTCGTCTACGGCCTGGCCGGTCTGGTGCTCGTACGCAAGACCTATCTGCTGAAGGCCGTCCGCCGGTTCTTCTCGGGCATCGGCAGCCTCGCGGGCATAGTAGGGATCAACCATGACGAGTACCGGGAACGGCACCACACCGACGGTGGCGACGCTGTGCCACGCGATCTGGCAGCTGGAGAGGGAGCTGGATCTGCTGAGCTGGCGGATCCAGGGCGCCCACCCGTGGCCGATCATCCGGATGCGCGTCTTCCATGAGCTGACCAAGCGCGGCGGCATCCACGGCGAACCGCACCCGGTACGGCGTACGCGATCGGACAAGGCCCGCCTGGTCGGCAAGCACGTCGCCGGCGTGGTCGGGAAGAACCCGTTCCTGACCTCCGGCGCGTACGACGCGCTGGTGGTGCCGCACCCGCGCAAGCCGGCCGGGATCGAGATCTACACCGACAAACTGCGCACCGAGCTCGGGTCGTCGGCGCTGGTCCTGGATTCCGGGATCAACGGGACGCCGCTGGCCGGCAGCCGCAACCTGGACTTCTTCACCTCGGCCGCGGGCGCGGTCCGCAGCCGTTCGATCGACGCGCGGACCACGACGATCGCGAACGCGCTCGAGGCGCTGACCGGCGTGAAGGTCCCGATCGGCGCCCTGGTCGCGCGGGAGATCCCGAAGCACCTGCGGCTGCGCACGCTGTACCGCGCGCTGCTGCGGCGGCACCGCATCAAGACCGTGTACTCCGTGGTGTCGTACTTCCACCAGCACATCACCGGCGCGGCCCGCGACCTCGGCGTACCGGTCATCGAACTGCAGCACGGCGCGATCAGCCCGTACCACCTCGGCTACAGCTACCCCGGCAGTCCGGTGGTCGCGGATCAGCCGGATGAGCTGTGGTGCTTCGGCTCGTACTGGGAGACCGTCGCCGAGCTGCCCGCGGGGATGTCGACCGCGGTGATCGGGGCGCCGTTCCTGCCGGCGGCTGACCCGTCGCTGAAGATCGACGACCAGGTGCTGTTCCTGTCGCAGGGGACGATCGGGCGCGAGCTGTTCGACTTCGCGGTCAGCTTCGCGGCGTCGCGGCCGGAGCTGGACGTGGTGTTCCGGCTGCACCCGAGCGAGCACCTCTCCGACTACCTGCTCCCGCCGGACAGCCGGCTGCGGGTCTCGGCCGGGTCGGCGGAGTCGACCGTCGAGCTGCAGCGCACGGCGGCGTACCAGGTCGGGGTGTCGACGACGGCGCTGTTCGAGGGGATGGCGCTGGGGTGTCGTACTGCGGTGGCCGAGCTGCCCGGGCACGAGTACCTGCAGCCGGTCGTGGACCGCGGCGACGCGCTGCTGGTGCCGGACGCGGCGACGCTGGCCGCGCGGCTCGGGGATGCGCCGGTGTGTGCGGACAGTTCGGTGTACTACGCGGCGGACCAGCTCAGCGCCGTACTGAAGGATCCCTCCCGATAAACCCGAGCAGGCGGTCCTGGAGCGGAGCGTCCTCGGGGACGGGGATCTCCGGCCCGAACACCTCCACGTCGGGCCCGAAGGCGCCCGGGGTGCGGTAGAGCGTCATCATCTCGGCCGGGATCGCCGTCGTACTCCGCCAGAGCCGCTCGACGTCCTGCGGATCCATCGCCTCGTCCTGCCCGGTCGCCCGCGCCAGGTCCCACCCGTGCAGCACCAGGTCGTCACTCACCACCTGATCGATCTGAGCCTCAGCCGTCATCCGCCCGGTCGGGGTGTCCACCTCCTGCGCGGCAAGCTCCGGGTTGTCGAGCACTTCCTCAACCGCCGCCCGAGCCTGCCGGAAGGTCTTCAGCGGATCGTCCCCTTCCCCGAACGACCGCCCCACCGGCCCGAGCATGTACCCGTGCATCGCGATCACGTGATCCACCACGTCCCGCGCCGACCACTTCACACAGGGCGACTGGTTGCCCCAGTCCCCCTCCTCCACCCCGGCAACCTTCGCCTCGAACGCTTGCGCCCGCCGCCGATACCGCTCCCCGATCTCTCCCATCGGGCCACCTAACCACCTCGAACGCCCACCGAGAAGCTTGTCGACAGCAAATTGTCGGCGCGAATCCGGGCGCACTCCCACGCGCGGAGCGCCGCGGCCCGGGCAGCTCGACCCCTCCTCCCGTCCCCCACCTCCCAACGCATTCGCAGCCCGGGAGGCAGTCGGCACAACCCGCGCGCGAAGCACCGCGGCCGGGGCAGCTCGCCCCCCTCCTCCCGTCCCCCACCACCCGACGCATTCGCAGCTCGGGAGGTACTCGGCGCAACCCGCACGCGAACCGCCGCGGCCGGGCGGCTCAGCGCGGAGCGCCCGCGCGCGAAGCGCCGCGGCCGGGGGCAGCTCGACTCCCCCTCCCTCCCACACCTCCCGACGCATTCGCAGCTCGGGAGGCAGTCGGCACAACCCGCACGCGAAGCGCCGCGGCCGGGACGGCTCAGCGCGGAGCGCCCGCGCGCGAAGTGCTGCGGCCGGGGGCGGCTCGGCTCCTCCTCCCGTCCCCCACCCCCGACGCGTTCGCAGCTCGGGAGGCAGTCGGCACAACCCCGCGCGCAAAGCGCCGCGGCCGGGCGGCTCGCGCGCGAAGCGCCGCGGTCGGGGCGGCTCGGCTCCTCCTCCCGTCCCCCACCTCCCGACGCATTCGCAGCTCGGGAGGTACTCGGCGCAACCCCGCGCGCGAAGCGCCGCGGCCGGGGCGGCTCAGCGCGGAGCGCCCGCGCGCGAAGCGCCGCGGCCCGGGCGGCTCGGCTCCTCCTCCCCCCTCCCCTCTACTCCCGACGCGTTCGCAGTTCGGGAGGTTTGTCGGCGGGGCTTCGTAGGCTCCTCGCCATGCGTTCGGTGGAGCTTGGGCGGAGTGGGTTGCAGGTCAGCGAGCTCGGGTTGGGGCTTGCTTCGTTGGCGGGGATGTTTGCGGTGGTGCCTGAGGGCCAGGCGGTGGCGACCATCGACCGCGCCTGGGAACTGGGGATCCGGTTCTTCGACACCGCGCCCGTCTACGGGTACGGGCTTTCCGAGCAGCGCGCTGGGATGGCTCTCCGCGGACGACCTCGCGACGACTACGTCCTGTGCACGAAGGTCGGGCGCCTGATCGAGCCCGGCGGACAGGATCTCCAGGAGATCTGGGCCGAACCACCACCAGGCGTCGGACCGCGCCTGGACTACTCGTACGCCGCGGTGATGCGCTCGTTCGAGGAGAGCCTGCAACGCATCGGCATCGACCGGATCGACATCCTGCACATCCACGACCCCGAGCTCGACTTCCCCACCGCGTCCACCTCGGCCCTCAAGGCGCTCGTCGAGCTCCGCGACCGCGGCACCATCCGCGCGCTCTCGCTCGGCATCAACCACGCCGACGTCGCCGCCCGCTTCCTCCGCGAGGCCGCGACCACGCCCGACTGCATCCTCATCGCCGGCCGCTACAGCCTGCTCGACCACACCGCCGCCGACGAGCTCCTCCCCCTCGCCCACCAGCTCGGCGTCTCGATCATCGGCGCCGGCGTCTTCCAAGGCGGCCCGCTCGCAGCCGCCCGCCCGTCGGTCGGCTACCCACCACTCCCACCCGAAGCAGCAGCCCGCCTGGACCAGCTCCGCACGATCAGCGACCAGTACGCCGTACACCTGCCCGCCGCCGCCCTCCAGTTCCCGCTCACCCACCCCGCGATCCCGACGGTCGTCGTCGGCGCCCGTACGCCGGCGGAGATCACCGAGGTCGCCACGTACCTCGACCACACCATCCCCCCGGCGTACTGGCGCGCCCTGGAACAAGCGGGCCTGATCCCGCTACGGTCGGCCTGAGGAGGTGCCATGCGATTCGCGCTGATGCACAAGACCAACCCCGCACTCGAGGCCGGCCAGGCCCCCGACCCGGAGATCCTCGTCCGCGCCGACGCGGTCCTGGAGGAGATGCGCCAGGCCGGCGTCCTGCTCACCGCCGAAGGCCTGCTCCCCAGCAAGCACGGCGCAAGAATCACCTTCCCCGACGGCCCACCCAGAGTCCTCGACGGCCCCTTCACCGAGACGAAGGAACTGGTCGCCGGCCTCTCGATCATCCGCGTCGCCTCCCGCGACGAGGCGATCCAATGGGCCCTCCGCTTCGCCGAGGTCGACCCCCACACCGAAATCGACATCCTCCAACTCGCCGACTGACCACCCCAACACCTACGCGCCGCAAGCCGGCCGCCGCCGGGTCGCCCAGCCGCTTCCACCGGCAGTCGTCGCGTCGGCGGCGCGGCCTGGCAGCTTGAGGCCGGGCGCGGAGCGAAGGATCGACGGCTGGCTAGCCTGCGGGCATGGCGCTGACGCGGATCGAGAGCATGGCACTGATCGCCGAAGGGCTTCGCCTGTCGGCGAACCTCGACCTGGACGACCTGCATCTCGGGCTGGGGATCGTCGTGCAGGATCAGCTCGACGGGCGGCGGCAGCGGCGGTTGCGGTCTACGCGGAAGAGTATTCGCGGGCTCACCAGCCTGCTGCGGTCCGAGGAGGAGCGGATGCTTGGGGCTGGCGTTTCCGACCTTCACCGCGGTGTTCGACGGCTACCGCGTGCACGTGCTGACCGAGCACGACACCAGCGCGCCGTACTTCGCGGCCAACTACGGACTGCTTGCCGACGAGCTGCAGGTCTCCGGCGGTGTCGGCCTGCTCCACCCCGGGCAGAGCGCGGCCGAGACAGCGCAGGCACTCACCGCCGCGGTGGTGGTTGGCGACCTGTCGACCGTGGAGCTGTGCGTGGCGTCCGCGAAGCTCCGGCCCACCGCGGTCGTCCTCGACTCGCCCGAGGCAACGCCGGCCGTCAAGCCGTACTACGCGGCAATCGCCCACCTCAGCTGAGCACGGCGCTGGGCATCGTCCGGGCCGTCGCGCGAGAAATCAGTCGCGCGAGAAGTCAGTCGGAGAGCGCGAGCACACCCTCCTCGGCGACGACCAGCGAGTCGATCGCGGCGAAGAACGCGGCGATGCCGGGCAGGTTCGGGCCCTTCTTGCTGCTCTCGGCGTAGTCCTCGGTGGTCTCCCACTCGACGATGTCGAGCCACTCGTCGTCAGGGAGCTGGACGAGGCGGGCGGACAGGAAGCCCTTGCGGTCGGCGGCGAAGTCGGCGAGCATCGCCGGCCGGGCGGCCAGCAGCTCCTGAGCGCGGGCGGCCTTGAAGCGGGTCAGTTCCACGGCAGTCATAGTCACCATCCTTGATAGTCAACAATGATGACCATATCACTCCGCCAAAACAGTGGCCGCCCACTGGTTGACGTCCTCACGACGAATCGCGGTGGCCATCAGATCCGGGAAGAGGTCCGGCGTACAGGCGAACGTCGGAATGCCCAGGTCAGCGAAGGCCGCGGCATTGTCCGCGTCGTACGACGGTGCGCCCGAGTCCGCCAGCGCGAGCAGCGCGACCACCTGCACCCCGGACTCGACCAACGACCGCGCCCGGCGCATCAGCTCCTCCCGGTTCCCGCCCTCGTACAGATCACTGATCAGCACCAGAACGGTCTCGGCCGGTCGCGCGACGAGCGTCTCGCAGTACGCGAGCGCCCGATTGATGTCCGTGCCTCCACCGAGCTGTGTCCCGAACAGCACGTCGACCGGATCCTCGAGCTGGTCGGTCAGGTCCACGACCGCCGTGTCGAACACGACCAGGCTGGTCCGCAGCGAACGCAGCGACCCCAGTACGGCGCCGAACACGCTCGCGTAGACCACCGACTCGGCCATCGAGCCGGACTGGTCGATCGCCAGCACGATGTCGCGCTGGACGCTGTGGTTGCGTCGCGCGTACCCGACCAGCCGGTCCGGGACGATCGTGCCGAGCGCCGGCGAGAAGTGCTTGAGGTTGATCCGGATCGTCCGGTCCCAATCGATGTCGGCGTGCCGCGGCCGGCTCGTCCTCCCGGCCCGGTCCAGCGCTCCCGTGACGGCCGCCCGGGTCCGCTCGGCGAGCCGCTTCTGCAGGTCCGCGACCACCCGGCCGACGACCTTGCGCGCGGTCTGTTTGGTCTCCTCGGGCATCACCTCGTTCAGCGCGAGCAGCGTGCTGACCAGGTGGACGTCGGGCTCGACCACGTTCAGCAGTTCGGGTTCCATCAGCATCCGGGTGATCCCGAGCCGCTCGACGGCGTCCCGCTGCATCACCTGCACGACAGAACTGGGGAAGTACCCACGAATATCGCCCAGCCAGCGCGCGACCCGCGGCGCCGACGACCCGAGCCCGGCCGATCGTTTGGTCCCCGGCTCGCCGCGCTCGGCGTCGTACAAGGCAGCCAACGCCGCATCGACGGACTGGTCGGCCTTCGACAACGACGTACCGGTCTCCGGATCGGCCTCGCTGCCGAGGACCATCCGCCATCGGCGCAAGCGCTCGTCGTCCATCACACCCCCAGCAAACGCGCGACGGTCGGCAGCACCGACGCGGCCAGTTCGGCATCGAGATCGTCGTCCACAGCAACGACCTGTACGCCGCCGCCGAGCGCCTGCGCCCGCTCACCGATCGACCGCCGCTCCGGCTTCGCAAACGTCCCGAACGTCCTGCGCAGCAACGGCAGAACCTCCAGGAACGCCTCGTCCGGAATCCCGGAGAGCCACGCGTCGACGAGCGCCAGCAACCGCTCGTCGTGCACGAGCAGCAATCCACCGCCGGCCAGGAATCCTTCGACATATCCGGCCGCTTCACCGGTCGGCGTCCCCGGCGACAACGCCCGTCCCAACCGCAGCGCGACCTCGACCGAATCCACCCGCGACGTGTCCAGCATCAACCGCGTCAACCGCCCACCGATCAACGGCGGCACCGACCCGCGGTCGCTCAGCCCCTCCAACGTCCGCAGCCAGATCTCCCGCGACTCCTCCGACAGCAAGGACGTCGCGTCCTGCACGCCATCGATCAACTCCAGGACGGACGCCGCCGCATCCGGATCCAGCCCGTGCACGGTCCGCCCAAGCCCGGCACACACCCGAGCCACCATCCGCTCGGCGACAGCACCCAACCCGGCCGTGTCACTACCCCGTACGTCGCCGTACCGCGCCGACCGAGCCAATGCGGGCAGCGCGGCCATCAGATGCCCGACATCCGCGTCCTTCGCCGCCCGCGTGTCGACTCCCGCGAGCAACGCCGGCAACGCCTCGCCCAGATCCGCCAGCAACGAGCGTTCCAGCGCGGAGGTCACCTCGGCCAGGGTGGACGAAGAGGAAGCCGCCGCGAGCATGACCGTCGTCGCCGCCCCGACCACCGTCGTACCGTGCGCCCCCGCCGCGACCAGATCGACCTCGAGCCCCGGATCCCACGCCAGCTTCCACATCTCGCGGAACGTCCCCTGCGCCCGCCGGTCATCGGAGGTCGGCAACCCCCAGGAAATCCCGAGAATCCTCAACCGGTGCAGCAGATGCGACTTTTCCCGGTCGTTCTCCTTGCGCAGATCCAGGTCGATCACGCGCTCGGCCGGATCCCGCTTGAGCCGCAGCCGCCGAGCCTGCGCCGCCAGATCGGCCGCGACCGGCGCCTGCGGCGTATCGCCCGGCACGGTCCCGAGCAGCTCCCCGACGACCGCTTCCCGCGTCACCAGATCCAGCAGTACGTCGTTCCCGCCGCACAGTACGGCGCGCGTCGCCTCGGTCATCTCGCTCAGCCCGGCGAGCGGTCGTTCTCTCAACGCAGCAAGGGTTTCCGCCAGCCGAACGGCCTCGATCACGTGCGCACTCGACACCGGCAGGTCCTCGTCGCGCAGCACCCGCGCGACCTTGGTCAGCCAGCGGGTCGTGATCTGATCCGGCGCGGTGAACAGGTGGTGGTACCAGCCCGGCGACGTCACGCCGGCGCCGTACCCGCTCGCGTTGGCCAGCCGGCTGTGCGTCCACGGCACCCAGGTGCAGGCGACCTTGCGCTTGGCCATTCCCTTCAGGATCCGCGCGTCATGGGTTGCCGGAGGCAACGGCAAGCTCAACGCAGGCACGTGCCACGCACCACAGACCACGGCGATCCGCTCGAAGCCCTCCTTGATCGCCTTGCGCATCGTCTGCCGCATGTACGCCTCGCGCTGGGCTTCCCGGCCGGTCGCCTGCTCGTCGCGCCGCAGCTCGCCCATCGCTTCCGCGATCACCGTGAACGGCTCGGCGCCGTCGCGCCGGTGCTCGATCACGTCGTCCCACCAGCGCTCGGGATCGTCGTACCCACCGGCCGCGGCCAGCGTCGCGAGCGGATCGATCGACGACCCACGCTCCCGCTCCGACGATCCGAACATCAGCGCGGCCGGGAGATCGCAGAATCGCACCGGTACGCCGCCGGCCAGCGCGAACCGGATCGCCTGCCACTCCGGGCTGAACACCGCGAACGGCCAGAACGCGGCCCGCGTCGAGTCGTCGACGGCGTACGCCAAGAGCGCGACCGGCGGCACCATCTCCGGATCCGCGGCCAGCTCGACCACCTTGTCGGCCTCGGGCGGTCCCTCGATCAGCACGATGTCCGGCTGCAGCTCTGCCAGGGCAGCCACGAGCGCCCGGGCCGAGCCCGGTCCGTGGTGCCTGATGCCGAACAGGTGGACAGACATCAGCTCAGGTCCCGGCACGCCCGGTAGAAGTCCGACCAGCCGTCGCGCTCACGGACGACGGTCTCCAGGTACTCCGACCAGACCACGCGGTCGGCCGACGGATCCTTCACGACCGCGCCGAGGATGCCGCCGGCGACGTCGTACGAGCGCAGTACGCCGTCGCCGAAGTGGGCCGCCAACGCGAGACCACCGGTGACGACGCTGATCGCCTCGGCGGTGGACAGCGTGCCCGACGGCGACTTGACCGCGGTGCGCCCGTCCTCGGTCCGGCCCGAGCGCAGCTCGCGGAAGACCGTGACGACCCGGCGGATCTCGTCGAGCGCACTGTCCTGCGGCGGCAGCTCGAGCGAGGCGCCGAGCTGCGCGACCCGGCGCGAGACGATCTCGACCTCGTCGTCGGCGGAGTCCGGCAGCGGGAGTACGACGGTGTTGAAGCGGCGCCGCAACGCGCTCGACAGTTCGTTGACGCCCTTGTCCCGGTCGTTCGCGGTGGCGATCACGTTGAAGCCCTTGCGGGCCTGGATCTCACCGGCCAGCTCGGGGATCGGCAGCGACTTCTCCGACAGGATCGTGATCAGCGCGTCCTGTACGTCGGACGGCATGCGCGTCAGCTCCTCGATCCGCGCGATCTTCGCCTCGGCCATCGCGCGCTGCACCGGGCTCGGCACCAGCGCGGCCTCGCTCGGGCCCTGGGCGATCAGCTGCGCGTAGTTCCAGCCGTAGCGGATCGCCTCCTCCGCCGTACCGGCCGTGCCCTGGACGAGCAGTGTCGAGTCACCGCAGATCGCCGCGGCCAGGTGCTCGCTGACCCACGTCTTAGCAGTACCCGGTACGCCGAGCAGCAGCAGCGCCCGGTCAGTAGCCAGCGTGGCGACGGCCACCTCGATCAGGCGGCGCGGGCCGACGTACTTGGGCGTGATCTCGGTGTCGCCGGCCTGCCCGCCCAGCAGGTACGTGACCACGGCCGCTGGCGACAGCCGCCAGGCCGGCGGACGCACCCGGTCGTCCGTCGCCACCAGCGCGGCCAGCTCCTCGGCGTACTCGTCCTCGGCGTGCGGCCGCATCACAGCTGTGGTGCTCATGACAGCTCCTCGTACATCTCACGACGGAAAATCAGGGTCTCGACGAGCCGCAGGCGCCAGGTGTCTTCCTCACCGGTCGGCTCGCGGGTGATCGGGTGGTTCAGGACCTCAGGCGGTACGGCGCGCGCCGCGGTGCTGGCCAGGCGCGCCCAGCTGCGGTGGGTGCCGGCCTTGGCGAGCAGATCGAGCACCAGTACGGCGACCGGCTGCGGCCACGGGACCGGGAGGCCGCCGACGAGCTCGGACAGGTCGATGGTGGTGCGCAGGTGCTCGATCGCCTTGGGTAGCTCGGCGTCGGGTAGCACGCGCAGCAGCTCGCTCGTCCGGCCGTCGGTCGCTGCGCCGCTCAGCAGGAGGGCGCGGGCCCAGTCGGCGTTCTGGTCGCGGACCGCCGCTTCAGCCCAGGCTGCTTGGAGCACCTCGGGTGCTACGCCTCCCACTGGCAACTGCAGGACCGCCGGATCAGGCAATGGAGCTGCGGCGACCAGTTGCTTCAGCCAACCGGCTCGCCGCCCGACGCCAGGGAGCGCTTGCGGGTCGATGCCGTCGCGTTCCATCGCTTTGCTGACCCGCTCCGGCAGCGTCACCGCGAGCACACCCTGGGACTCGATCAGGTATGTCGCCACTCGGTCAGCCATCCGCGTGCTGTACTGCGAGCCGTCGATCCGTGCCAGTAGGTCGGCTGCCAGACGGCGGACCTCCTTGGCCCGGTCGTCGAGTGCCTGCTCCAGGAACTCCTCGTCGGCCTTGCTCACGTTCATCTTGAGCGCACCAAGTAGTTCCAACCGTGTGGCCGCTGTCTCCGTCGGCCAGACCTCGCGCAGCGCCTCCAGCGCGGCCGCCGGGTCGCTCGTCCTCAACCTCCTGAACCACGCCCTGCGCTGCAGCGAGTTCCCATGGGTCCACAGCGCGGGGTCGTCGCTGACCGCCTCGTGCAGGAACCGCCACTCCGGATTCAGATCAGCCAGCCACGCGGCCCTCCTCCCTGCAGCGGCGATCACCAACGGCCGGTACTCCGCCCGCCCCTTCGCGTAGTCCGCCAACGCGGGCAGGTGCTCCGGCGGGATCCCCCAGCCCTTCGCCTCCGCGATCCGCAACCACTCACCCAGTGCCGCCGACTGGAACCCGGTCAGCATCGCCGCCAACCGGCGAATCGCGTTGGACCGAGGCAACGGCCGGTCCTCGCCCTCAGCCTCCGGCAACGGCTCGATCCCCTGCAGAGGAAGGCGACCCGCCCGCTTGTAGAGCGTCGCCAACGCGGCAGCATCCAGCAGCCCGGCGTCGTCAGTCAGCTGCTCCCGCACCGCCGGAGGCAGCTCCTCGAACACCGGCGGCCGCCGATCGGTCCCGAGCAGGGCGGAGGACACCAGACCATCCCAGCCCCTCACACGATCACCGCTCTCTCGCCGTCCCAGACCGTCATCGGCCGAAACCCAGCGCGGTTCCACTCGCCGGCGACGGTGATCGGAGCGCCAGCAGATACGGCCAAAAGCTTCCACGGATCAAAGCTCGGCAGCACCTCCAACGCCCCCTCGCCATCCACCAGAGCCCACGTCGAACCGTTGCGCGCCGGCCGAACGTCCTGCAGCACCAACGGCCAGCGCTCGTTCCACGGGTCGGCGGTCAACGACTCCACGTAGGCGGCAAGAGCCTGCCGGGTCGACAGACCTGACGGCCGCGTGCCGGGGAGACGCGGCGCGGTTTGAGTCAGCAATGCACGCAGCGGCAGCGCACCCGGGTAGAACGACAGGACAGCAGGAACGACCTCACCAGGACGCGCAGGCAGCGGATCCAGCCGCCGTCCCGCCGGAGCGAACGCCAGGATCAACGCCAACCGCCCGGTCGTTGCCCCACGCAACCAAAGTCGTCGTACCGTCAGCCGGTCATCAGGCTCCACCACGCGCCCGAGAACGAGCCAGTCATCCTCGACCTTCTCCCCCTCGGCCTGCACCCGGGCCGTCTCGACCGTCCACCCGATCCGCGTCTGCACGGTCTCGGCCATCGACGGCGGCAACTCAGCCAGCCGACCATGCGCCGACACCGTCAGGTGAATCAGCGCCAGCTCCTCCAGCAGCTCCCCCGGCCACCCGTGCCCGCGCCCGACCACGCCAGCAGCCCGCCGTACGGCGCCCGCAACTCCCGGCGCCTGCGCGTCGACCATCCGCGCGGCCAGCCGACTCAGCTCCTCATACCCCCGCTGCTCGAATCCGCTGAGTCCCCGCCGTACCTGGTCATCCAGCCAGCTCTCCAGCTCGGCCATGCCCGCCGACACCCGGTCAGCCCGCCGCGACGCGCGTGCCTGGGCCGCCAGCGGGTCAGCAACCTCGCCCGGCTTCTTCTCGGCCCGCTCAGCCGCCTTCTCGGCGCGAGTGCTCCGCTCGGCCAACCACTTGTCGACCCACTCAGGCTCCTCCGCCGCCGGCAGCCCACCGGCGGCCCAGAGCAGCATCAGCCCGAGCGAGTGCTTGCACGGGAACTTCCGGCTCGGACAGGTGCACTTGAACGCCGGACCGCTCAGATCGACAGACGTCTGGTACGGCGACTTGCCGCTGCCCTGGCAGTACCCCCAGAGCGCGCCCTCCGAGCTCCCGGCCTCGGACCACTTCGCCACCCGAGCCTGAGCCTGCCCGGCCTTGGCGGAGGCAGGATCAGGCGCGAGCGCAAGCACCTGCTCCACATCCCAAGGCCCCACAACGCTCCCCGCTCTCGCCAACACCTAGACGAGAGCATGCCATCCAGAGCCGACAGCTCAGCCGAAGGCCTGCTGCTCGGACTCGTAGTGGCTGGGATACCCGTTCCCGGTCCGGTGTCCGTTGATCGACGCCGGAGGAGCTGCAGGCGGTGCCGGGGTCTCCGACAGACCATCTCGTACGACGCCCAGCAAGCGCTGCTCTACCGCCTCCAACTCAGCAATCCTCTGCCGGATCGCCTCCTCCTCCGTGCGCGCTGCCGACACGATCTCGTCGGCCTCCGCCTTTGCCGTCTCTCGCAAGTGGTCCGCCGTCCGCTGGCTCGCGCTGAGCACGCTCAGCTCGTACCGGCGCAGCTCGTCCACCCACGCGCCGTCCTGCGGCTGCGCGGCGAGCACCGGTGCCATCGGGTGCTCGCTGTCGACCGTCGGCAGCGTCCGCTCCAGGTCGGCGATCTGCTGGTCGACCCGTGTGAACAGGTCGGCCACATCCGTCCGCATCTGGCGGATCACCGTCGCCGCCGCGGCGACCCGCTCGCTGGCCTCCCGCTCGCGTTCGAGCGCGGTCCGCTCGGCCGACGTGATCACCCCGAGCGCCACCAGTGCGTCCCGCTCCGCGTCGTCGGCCGGCTCCGGCACCACCCCGGTCGACGCCGCACCCGGCGCCGCAGCAGCCGCCAGGTCAGCATCCCCACCTGCAGGAGCACCGTCCGCGCTCATCGCCACAGTCCGCCGCAGCGGCACCTCCCGGATGAACAGCACCGCCAGCAGGCTCACCACCCCGGCCGCAGCCGCGATCAGGAAGATCCGCCCGGTCGCATCGCCGTACGCATGCCGTACGACGTCCGCCAACTGTGGCGGCAGCGACCCCACGTCCAGCACACTCGTCCCCGACCCGTCCTGCAGCGCCCGCCCAGCCGCAGCACCGTCCGGCCCGAGCGCCCGCAGGTTGCTGGCGATCAGCTCGGTCACCCGACTGGCCAGCACAGCACCCAGCACCGACACCCCCACCGCACCACCAAGGCTGCGGAAGAACGTGACCGACGCACTCGCCGCACCCACCTGGCTGACATCGACCGTGTTCTGCACGGCGAGCACCAGGTTCTGCATCAGCATCCCCATGCCGACGCCCATCGCGCCCATGCCGACCGCCAGATACCAGTACGCGGTGGTGTGGTCGATCGTCCCGAGCACCCCGAGCCCACCGATCAGCAGCAGCCCGCCGAGCACGAGATACCGCTTCCACTTCCCGTACCGCGTGATCATCTGCCCCGCGCCGACCGACCCGAAGAACGAGCCGAGCATCATCGGGATCGTCAGCAGCCCGGACTCGGTCGCGCTGTAGCCGCGCGCGATCTGGAAGTACTGGCCGAGGAACACCGCGCTGCCGAACATCGCGAGCCCGACCGCCAGGCTGGCCACGATCGCCAGCGCCGTGGTCCGCTCGCGGACGACGGACAGCGGGACGAGCGGCTCCTTCGCGCGGGTCTCGACGATCACCGCGAGGATCGCGAGCACCGCCGTACCGCCGAGGTAGTACGCCGTCTCCCGCGACCACCACGGGAAGTGCGTGCCCGCGAACGACACCCAGACCAGCGGCAGGCTGGCCGCGCCGCTGATCAGGATCGCGCCGAGGTAGTCCATCCGCACCTTGCGCTTGACCAGCGGGAGGTGCAGGTACCGCTGCAGGACGATCAGGCTGATCATCGCGAGCGGTACGCAGACGTAGAAACACCAGCGCCAGCCGAGCCAGCTGGTGTCGACGATCACGCCGCCGAGCAGCGGGCCGCTCACCGTGGCGACGGCGACGACGGCACCCATGTAGCCGGAGTACCGGCCGCGGTCGCGCGGCGGGATCGCGGCACCGATGATCGCCTGGGCCAGCGCCATCAGGCCGCCCATCGCCAGGCCCTGCAGGACGCGCGCGCCGATCAGGAACGGCACGTTGTGCGCCATGCCGGCCAGCGCCGAGCCGATCACGAACAGCACGATCGCGAGCTGGACGAGCAGCTTCTTGCTGACCAGGTCGGACAGCTTGCCCCAGACCGGGGTGGAGACCGTGGTCGCCAGCAGGCTCGCGGTGATCACCCACGTGTACTGCGTCTGGCTGCCCTCGAGGTCCGCGATGATCGTCGGCAGCGCGTTGCTGACGATCGTCGAGCTGAGCATCGCGGTGAACAGCGCCGCCAGCAGCCCGACCAGGATCTCGAGGATCTCCCGGTGCGTCAGCTCGGGATCGGCGGGGCGTCCGGGCGCCCCCGCCCCGTCGAACGCCGCAGCTCCGGCAGATGCCGCCGCTCCGCCGGCCGCTGTCGGTCCGCCGCGTACCGTCGAATCAAGTGGTGCGCGCGACGTGCTTCCCGAAGGATCAAGCGGCTTCGTCTCGGTGGCTGACATCGGGTGGGATCCGTCCTCACGCGTCGTTCGGCCGGAACAGCCGGTCGGGCTGCTCCGGGGCGGAGTACGGCCTCCAGGTCCTCACCCAGGCCTATTTGGTTGCAGTAGGAAACTGTAAGCCAGCTCAGCGTGACGGTGGATGCCGGGTCAGCCACCGGACTGTTCGGCCTGTTCCAACGCGCGGGACGCACGTAACATCCGGTGACTGCTGAGCGATCAACAGCCGGAGGCTTCGGCGGTGCTGTCAGGGCCCGCCGAAGCTTTCCAAGTCAGCTGTCGGCTCCACGCCCGGTCCGGGCCTGCAACTCGTCGATCAGCTTCGAGGCGTCCGCCTTGCTCAGACCGCCCGGAACCTGTTCACCGGCCTCCTGCGCGAGCGTGTGCAGGTAGGACTCCTGCGGCCCGGTCATCGGCTCGTCCCCGGTCGTCCACTCCTCCGGGTCCTTCTCCGGTACCGGCTGTACGTCCTGGCTCATCGGTTCTCCTCCACGGCGTTCTTCGAACACCAGCTCGATTACCGGGCCAGTACCCCGCGACTCAGGTCCTATGCACCACGTTCGAGCAGCCGTACGGCGTTGGCGGTGGTCCTCGGCCGCCAGCCCTCAGCCACGGCCGCCTGGTCCAGCGCGGCGATCTGACCGGCCACGGCCTCGATCGGCGTGAAGCAGTGGTCGCTGCCGTACAGCAGGTGGTCCGCACCCGCTACGGCCTGCAGAGCGGGCAGCTGGTTCGGCACCGGCGTACCGGCGACGTCGTACCAGAGGTCCTTGAGCTGGTCGGTCACGCTGGGCAGATCACTCGCAGGAGCGAAGGTGTCCTGGAACAGGTCGAGCCGGTCGCCCAGCAACGGGATGACTCCGCCGGCGTGGGTGACGACGAAGCGGATCCGCGGGTAGCGGGTGAAGATCCCGGTGAGCACCAGGTCGGTCACCGCGCGGGCGCTGTCGAACAGGAACTCGATCATCGGCCGCGGCCGGTCCAGCGAGACCTGTCGCCACTGCGGCGGTGACGTCGGGTGCAGGAACACCACAGCGGCCCGCTCGTCCAGTGCACGCCAGAGCTGCTCCCAGGACGGGTCACCGGGGTACTGCCCGCCGGCGTTGCTGTTCAGGATGACGCCGTCCGCGCCCAGTACGTCGTACGCATGCTCCAGCTCGATCAGCGAGCCCGCGACGTCCGGCAACGGCAGACTGGCGAAGAACCCGAACCGGCCCGGGTGGTCCCTGGCCACCTCGGCAGCGGCCTCGTTCATCCGCCGGGCCAGCACCTGGGCGCGGAAGTCGTCGCCGAAGTGCACACCGGGCGACGACACCGACAGCACCGACTTGGCGATCCCGGTCCGGTCCATCAGCTCCAGGTGCTTGGCCACACTCCACACCGGCCAGCCCGGCATCCCGTCCGGCCGGTGGTGACCGGCCCGCTCGGCCGCGTCGACGTACTCCTTGAGCAGGAAGTGCGCGTGCACGTCGATCAGGTCACTCATCGGTCTCACCTCCGGTCGGACAGGGACGGACAGGACGGACAGGGTGCCGGGCAGGCTGCCGGGCAGGGGTCACGCGGTGGTCGGGTGCAGCAGGTCGTCCAGCCCGACGCGGCGCAGGAACTCCGAGCGGACCCGGTCGGCGACCGCGTTGACCACGACGGAGCCGTCGTCGGAGGGGTCGATGTGGACCCGGAACGGCCGACGGCCCATCTCGGTGTCGACGACCGTGACGATCGCCTTGGCGACCTCCGCGACGTCGGCCCACTCCGGCTCGAGCTCGCGCAGCTTCTGCGCGACCTGGTCCATCAGCCCGGCGTACCGGGTCTCGTACGCCGCGACGATGTCGGCGTCGGCCGGCGAACCGCTGTGCGCGAAGTGGTTCGTGCCGTGGGTGAACGAGCCCGGCACGATGATCGTGGTCTCGATCCCGAAGCGCGACAGCTCCAGGGCGTAGCTGGTGGCCAGCGCGTCCATCCCGGCCTTCGCGGCGAAGTACGGCGCCAGGTACGGCGGCGTGCCGCCGCGGCTGCTGGAGCTGCCGACCCACACGACCAGGCCGTCCTCCTGCTCCCGCAGGTGCGGCAGCGCCGCGCGGTTGAGCCGCTGGGTGCCGACCACGTTGGTGTCGTACAGGTCGGCGACCTGCTCGGGGGTGAAGGCCTCGGCCGGCCCGGTGACCATGTGGCCGGCGTTGTGGATCAGTACGTCGAGCTTGCCCTGCTCGGCGAGGACGGTCGCGACCGCCTGCCGGGACGACTCGTCGGAGCTGACGTCCAGCTCGACGGCGCGGAGGTCGACGCTGTTGTCCTTGGAGTACTGCGCGGCGTCGGCCGCGGCGGAGGCGTTGCGGCCGGCGACGTCGCGCATTCCGGCGTACACGATGTGGCCGGCGTCGGCCAGAGCGCGGGCGGTGAGGGCACCGAAGCCGCTCGAGGCGCCGCTGATCAGGATGGTCTTGGACATGACGGGACTACCTTTCGGGCAGGCGGATCAGCAGGCTCGGCGCCTGTGGTCCAGAAGTGGGTGAGACAGGTGCGGGCGCCGCAGGGGCGGACGCCCGCGGCGGATCAGGCCGCGGAACCGCCGTTGGCGTAGATGGTCTGGCCGTTGACCCAGCGACCGGGGCCGGCCAGGAAGGCGACCAGCTCGGCGAGGTCCTCGGGCTGGCCGAGGCGCTCGAGCGGCGGCTCGGCCGCGATCCGGTCGATCAGCTCCTGCGGCTTGCCGTCCAGGAACAGGGAGGTCGCGGTCGGGCCGGGGGCCACCGCGTTCACGGTGATGTCGCGGCCGCGCAGCTCGCGGGCCAGGATCAGGCTGATGCTGTTGACCGCGCCCTTGGTGGCGGCGTACGCCGAGTAGCCGGGCCGGGCCAGCAGGGTCAGCGAGCTGGAGAAGTTGATGATCGCGCCGCCGTTGCGCAGCCGGCGGGCGGCCTGCTGGTCGACGACGAAGGTGCCGCGGACGTTGACCTTGAGGTGCTCGTCGAGCACGGCCAGGTCGAGGTCCACCATCGGCGACAGCTTCATGATGCCGGCCGCGTGCACCAGGACGTCGACGCCGCCGAACTCCTGCTCCGCGGTGTCGAACAGCGCGCTGACCGACTGCTCGTCGGACACATCGGCCTGGACGGCGATCGCGCGGCCACCGGCCTGCTCGACCTCCTTGACGGCCTCCTCGGCCTCCGCCTTCGCACCGCCGTACACGACCACCACGTCGAAGTGGTCCTTGCCCAGGCGGGCCGCGGTCTCGCGGCCGATCCCGCGCGATCCGCCGGTCACGATCGCCACCCGGTTGGTGTTCTCGGTCATCGTCCTGCTCCTTCGAAGTTCGTGGTGTTCCGTGCTGACACCAAAAGCTTCGCGCGCCGGATGCATCAAGTCCAACGACTCAACTCGATGGGTGGATCACTTATGTTGATCCATCAGGTCGCGGCCCGGCGTCGTACCGGGTGGGTGGTGCAGGTGGGCGACGACCAGCCCGAGCAGCGCCCGGAGCGCGACCGACGGCTTCCGCTTGCGCAGGGTCGCCATGTAGAGCGACCACTGGAAGTCCTGGTCCTTGATCGGCACCGCGCGGATCGCCTCCTCGTCGGCGACCGCGTACCCGGGCAGGATGCTCAGGCCGACGCCGTGCCGGACGAACTGGACGCCGTTGTCGATACCGAGCGCCTCGACCACGACCTGCCGGTTGATGCCGGCCGCGTCGAAGGTCTGGTCGATCAGCGTCCGGGTCCCGAAGCCGGGCGGGAAGTCCACGAACGCCTCGTCGGCGAGGTCCGCCAGCTCCACCGACCGTCGCCGGGCCAGCCGATGCCCGGTCGGTACGGCGAGCACCTGCGGCACCTGCAGCAGCTCCCACGCGGTCAGCTCACGCGGCACACTGCCCGCGCCCACGCCGAGGAAGCCGACCTCGATGTCACCGTTGCGCAGGCCGGCGATGACCCCGGCCGAGCCTTCGGGCTCCACGCGCAGCTGCAGCTCGACGTTCTGGTGGCGGCGCCGGAACTCGCCGGCCGCGGCCGGCAGGTCGATCAGCCCGAGCCCGGGCAGCAGGCCGACGCGGACCGTGCCGCGCATCCCGGCGCCGAGCTCGTCGACGACGTCCCGGGCGCCCTGGACCGCGTCCATCACCGCCAGCGCCTCCGGCAGCAACGCCGTACCGGCCTCCGTCAGTACGACGCGTTGCGCCGACCGCTCGAACAACGTCACCTTCAGATCGCGTTCGAGCGACGCGATCGCCGCGCTCACCGCACTCTGCACGACGTGCAACCGCCGCGCCGCGAGCGTGAAACTCCGCTCGTGCGCCACCGCGACGAAGTACTCCAGCTGCCGAAGCTCCACGCCCAGAGTCTGGCAGCATCCCCGGAGGGACCGCGACGACTCCGACGGGAGTTACGGCGTACGGACCTGGTCCTGGTCGACCCAGACGAGGTGACCGTGGTGGCTGATCAGGATCTCGGGGGCTCCGGTGGCCGCCGTACGGCGGGACAGGGCCTCGCCGGCGATCCAGCGGCCGCCGATCCGGACGTGCACGGACTCGGGCCGGGTGGGAGTGGCAACAGGCATGGGACCTGACTTCTGAACAGGGGCGGAGACCGGTAGATGACGTCTGGTGGAACGGGTATGGCGCTGAAGGTCGGGCATGTTCGTCCTTGGGAGGGACCACAGTCGTCGGCGTCTGGCACACCGGCTGGCTGCTCAACCAAAGGCCACCCTACAACCGCACCGGGAACCATCCCTAGCGGTAACTCGAACTGGTCTTTAAAACAAAGACCTGAAGGAACTCAGGCCAACAATCGGCAGCCGATCACCGGCCGCCGATTGTTTTGGCCGGAAATTTATCCCCAGGCCGGAAGTTGCTGCAGCGCCCAGGTGTTGCCGTCCGGATCCGCGAAGAACACGAACTTCCCCCACGGGAAGTCCTGCACCTCACTGACCTCCACCCCGCGCCCGGCCAGTTCCTCGCGCGCCGCCGCCGCGTCGGCGACCACGATCTGCAGCCCGCGCACCGATCCCGGCTCGGCCTGGCCCATTCCGGTGCCCAGGGCAATGGAACAGGCCGACCCCGGCGGCGTCAGCTGGACGAACCGCACCTCGTCGCTGACCTGGTGGTCGTGATCGGCGACAAAGCCGACCTGGTCGGTGTAGAACGCCTTCGCCCGGTCGACGTCGCTGACCGGCACCGACACCAGCTCGAGTTTCCAGTCCATCGCGCTTTCCCCTCCTCCGAATTGGTCCCTGACTGGGCAACTTACCGGCCTTTGCGGTCAGCCGGCGGCCGCTTCTGGTTGCCGTCAAGACGCTTGGGTACCGGGACGTCAAGTCGAGATCACGGAGGGCAACCATGACGACGCAGACCCCGGCCGTCCCCCAGGACGGTCAGCGGACCGCACCGGACGAGCACGTGGGTGCGCTGGTCGCTCAGCTGACCAGCGACGTGAGTCACCTGGTCCGCGACGAGCTGCAGCTGGCCAAGGCCGAGCTCAAGGACAAGGGCAAGGAGGCCGGCCTCGGCGTCGGGCTGTTCGGCGGCGCGGGCGCGTTCGCCTTCTACGGCCTGGGCGCGCTGATCGCCACCGCGATCATCGGGCTCTCGTACGCCGTACCGGCCTGGCTCGCGGCGCTGATCGTGACGCTGCTGCTGTTCGCGATCGCCGGCGTCGCCGCCCTGCTGGGCAAGAAGCACGTCAGCCACGCGACGCCGCCGCTGCCGGAGCGCGCCGTTCACGGTGTGCACGACGACCTCGAAGCACTGAAGGGCCACCAGCCGGAAGGGAAGAACGCATGACCACCACGACGCGCCAGACCAAGCCGCGGAAGACCGCCGCTGCCCGGCCGGACGACCTGACCGAGGTCGAAGCACTCCGGGCCGACCTCGAGATGACTCGCCAGCACCTGGCCGATACGGTCCAGGAGTTGAGCCGCCAGCTGAACGTCCCGCGCCGGATCAAGGACTCCGCGGCCAGCGCCGGGCACCGCGCCGTACAGGCTGCTGGGAACGCCGGGCAACGCGCCAAGGCGACCGCCGGCGATGTCAGTGAGCGAGCCAAAGCCACTGCAGGCGGCATGGGCGAGCGAGCCAAGCACCTACCTGAGCACGCGAAAAACCTTCCTGCCAAGGCGAAACAAGCTCCCGAGCTCGGCCGCAAGCACCCGAAGGCCGCAGCCGCCGTCGGTGGCGCCGTCGCCCTCGGAGTCGGCGCCTGGATCGTCGGACGCAACCGGTGAGCACCAAGGCCGTCAAGCTGGCCTACCGCCCGTTCGGCCTGCTCTCAGGTATCGCCGGCGGGCTGGTGGCCGGCGCCATCTTCAAGCAGGTCTGGAAGCGCGTAGCCGACGAGGACGACGCCCCCGACGCCCTCCAATCGGAGTACCCGTGGCGCCAACTCCTCCTGGCCGCCGCGCTCCAAGGCGCCGTCTACGCCGTGGTCAAAGCGGCCGTGGACCGAGGCGGCGCCAAGGCCTTCGAACGCTGGACCGGCGAATGGCCCGGCGACTAGATCGACCCACGAACCGACTGTGGCCCCTACCCGGATGCGGGTGGGGGCCACAGTACGTTTCACAGCTCCCGCAGCGCCGGCCCGAGCTCCTTGCCGAAGAACTCGAAGAACCCGTCCACATCCGGCCCCGCGTTGATCAACGCCAGGTGGTCGTACCCGGCCTCGACGAACGGCTTCGTCACCTCGACATGCCGCCCGACGTCCGGCCCACACCCGAACTGCGCCTTCATATGGTCGGGCGTCACCAGCTCGGTCGCGGCGTCGAAGTTCACCGGGTTCGGCAGCTCGGACTGCACCTTCCAGCCCGTCACCCCGAACCGGAACAGCTTCCGCGCCGACTCCGCCGCCTCTGCCTCGCTCGGTGCCCAGGCCAGCGGCACTTCCGCGTACGTCGGCCCGTCGCCGCCTGCCTTCCGGTACGCCGTCACGAGCTCGCCATCAGGCTCGGTCGTGAACAACGCGTCGCCGAGTTCTCCCGCAAGCTCCGCAGCCTTCGATCCACCTGCTGCCACAGCGATCAGCGGCAACTCGTCCGGCAGATCGAACACCCGGGCGTCCTCGAGCTGCAGGTGCTTCCCGTCGTACGAGTGATAGCCGCCGCTCCACAACAGCCGGATGATCTCCAGCGACTCCCGCAGCATCTCGTGCCGCTGGGTGACCGCCGGCCAGCCGCGGCCGACGACGTGCTCGTTGAGCCTCTCACCGGCGCCGACCCCGAGCGTGAACCGCCCGTCGGACAGCAACGCGGTGGTCGCGGCCATCTGGGCGACCACGGCCGGGTGGTACCGGATGAACGGGCAGGTCACACCGGTCGCCAGCTCGATCGTCGACGTGCGGGCCGCCGCGGCGGCGAGCATCGAGAACGCGAAACCCGAGTGCTGGTGCTCGGACACCCACGGGTGGAAGTGGTCGCTGACCTCGACGAAGTCGAAGCCGGCCTGCTCCGCACGGACCGCCTGGTCGACGATCTCGGTCGGCGAGTACGCCTCGGCGATCAGCTTGAACCCGAGTTTCATCGGCTTGTACCTCCGGAAGATGAATAGAACAAGACGTTGTGGGCACCAGAAGGATGCAAGTACTGGTTGCCCAAGGCCTCGGCGTTGAGCAGACAGCGCCGGGGCCGCCACCAACCGGCAGGTTTCAGTCCGGCGGTTCAGGAGTAACCGGTACGCCGTCCGCGGGGATGCCCGCAGCATCTACGGCGGCGTCGTCTGTGGTCGAGTCGGCCGGCGGATCCTCCTCCGGCCCCCGAGTCTCGTCGATGAGATCGTCGATCAGTTCTTCCGGGCGTTCGGTCATCGTCTCCCCTTCCCTGGACAGGCAGGCCCCGGTACCCGCCGCCACCCCACCTCATGCACGAATCGCAACCACCAGCGCGTCGTTCCCCCGCCGCCAGACCGCGCCGGCCCGTTCGAAGCCGTTGCGGCGCAGCAGGTCGACGTGCCACCCCTCGCGTTCGAGCAGGTCACCGGCCCAGTGCGCGAACAGCTTCTCCCGTTCGGCCCGGAGACCCGCGTACGACGGATCGCCGTACGCCCGCTCGTACCACCCGTCGCAGTCCTCCGCGTCCGCGAACGTCGTCCGCAAGTGCTCGGCGTGCAACCGGTCCGCCGTGGCGCGCAGTACCGGCTCGGCGATCGGCACGTGGTCCGCGTTGGCGAACACCCCACCCGACCGCAGCACCCGCGCGACCCCGCCGTACACGCCGGCCAGCGCGTCCGCCGGGAACCAGTGCATCGCCGTCGCGGTCACCACCGCGTCGAACCCGGTCGGCAGCCCCCGGTCCCACTCCGGAACAGCCAGCTGCCGCTCGACCACCGTCACCCGGTCGTCCCCGGCGAAAGCATCCCGCGCCAGATCGAGCAGCACCGGATCGACGTCGACCGCGACCACCTCCGCGTCCGGAAAGCGGTCCAGCACCCGCCGCGTCAACGATCCAGGTCCGCAACAGAGGTCGAGCACGCGCCGCGGCGGGCCCGCCAGCGCCTCGACGTAATCCAGGATCAGCCGGAAGCGGAGTTCGCGATCCGGTTCGTGGCCCGCCTGCTGGCGTTCCCAGCTGCTCCGCAGTTCCTCACGCTGTGTTGTCATAAGGTTCACGTTCTGCCCTCTAGGCCCTCGACGTCCAAGACGCAAGAGCACTAACGTCACAGCTTCTGGTTATCCCTGCAGGTGAGGAATACATGGACGTCGATCTACGGCTGGTGCGGTACTTCCTGGTGATGGCCGAGGAGTTGCACTTCACCGCCGCGGCCCGCCGGTTGTACGTGTCCCAGCCGGCGCTCAGCAATCAGATCCGCCGACTCGAGAACCAACTAGGAGCCCAGCTGTTCGAGCGGTCCCCCCGCGGGGTGACCCTGACCGCCGCCGGAGGCGCCTTCCTGCCGCACGCGCAGAGCGCGCTCGCCGCGATCCGTTCGGGCGTCGCGGAGGCGACCGCCGCCGCGGGACGCGACCAAGTACTGCGGATCGACGTACTGCAGACCGACCTGGTCACGCCGCGCGCGGTCCTGGCCCGGCTGCGGGAGCGCCTCCCCTCACTGCGGCTCGAGGTCAGCAGCCGCGGCAGCCGCGAGCAGGAGCAGCGACTGCTCAGCGGCGAGCTCGATCTCGCCCTGTGCGGATCGACGGCCCATCTCGCCGACGGCCTGGTCCAACGCGTGATGCGCCGCGAAGCACTCGGCATCGCGTTGCCCACCGACCATCCGCTCAGCGACGCCGACGCGGTCGCCGTCCGCGAACTGGCCGACGAGGTGCACTACCTGCCGCGCGACGACTTCGCTCCCGAGTGGAACGACTTCGTCCTCGGTTGCTTCCGTACGGCGGGCTTCCAGCCGCGCCGGCACCCGGCCAGTACCGACGGCACCAGCTCGGCGCTCGAACTCGTCAAGGCCGGAGAGTGCGTCGCGCTCGGACTGCTCTCGACCCCGGCGCCCGCGGGCGTCGTCGTGAAGCCGCTCGCGGCCGGCGTACCGCCGTACACCTGGACGCTGCGCTGGCGTGACTCCGCGCACCCGCCGACGGCCGCGCTCGGTGTCCTGCGGACGCTCGACTGACCGGTCACGCACCAGTTGAAGATTCCTCCGCCCGGTCACGGACAGCGACTTTTCCCTGCTGGGGAACGTGTTTCACGCGCATCACGATGCAACGGGTTCGTGTGAGTTCGGGGTCGGATGCATAACTTCGGGATCCATGGGGTAGGAATGACTCACACAGATATTGACCGCGGTCCAGACATGTGCCGCGCCGTGACTCATAGTCGCGAGGTCAAGAATCATGGTTACCGTACTTGCACGCACCACCGTCGACGAGCTGCAGAGCACCGATCCGAAGCAGCGCCGAGATCTGGCCACCAGGGAACTTCTCTCCCGCCGGGCCGAAACCACCGACGAGAGTCTTCAGCAGTCGTTGCTGGAGCAAGCCATCGAACTGAACCTGGGCATCGCCCACAGCATCGCGAGCCGTTTCCGCGGCCGCGGTGTCGAGGCTGACGACCTGGATCAGGTCGCCTACCTGGGCCTGCTGAAAGCGGCCCGCAGCTACCGTCCCGACACGGGCACGCCGTTCCTCGCGTACGCCGTACCGACCATTCGCGGCGAGGTGAAGCGCTACTTCCGCGACTGCTCGTGGACCGTGCGGATCCCCCGTCGCCTGCAGGAACTGCAGGGGTCGATCGCGAGCGTCCGCCCGCAGCTCGTCCAGGACCTGCAGCGCGATCCGACCCTGGAGGAGCTGGCCGAAGCGGTCGGCACCGACGTGGCCGAGATCGAGGCCGCGATCGCCGCCGACGGTTGCTTCTCGGTGCTGTCGCTGGACCGTCCGGTCGACGGTGAGTCGACCGCGAACCTGGCCGACACCATCGCGGACGAGGAAGACACCTCGTTCGAGCGCACCGAAGCGGTGGCCGTGCTCGAGCCGGTCCTGAACGAGCTCGCCCCACGGGAGCGCAAGATCCTCGAACTGCGGTTCATCGAGGGTCACACCCAGGCCGACATCGGCGCCGAGATCGGCGTCAGCCAGATGCAGGTCTCCCGCCTGCTGCGCGGCATTCTCGACAAGCTGCGCGACCAGATCGAGTCGCCGGCGGTCACGGCCGCCTGAGCCCTCCTCGCGGTGGTTCGCCGTAGACTTGCTGTACGGCGAACCACCCGCGGAGGACCTCGATGCCATCGTTGCCGAAGGCACCTGTCTTCGTGGTGCAGCTGCACGACGCGCGGCGCCGCCACTACGACGTACGGCTCGAGGTCGACGGCGTCCTGAAGTCCTGGGCGGTGCCGCTCGGGCCGTCGCTCGACCCGGTCGTGAAGCGGCTGGCCGTGTTCACCACCGATCACGATCTCGAGTACGCGACGTACGAGGGTGTGCACGCCGAGGCCAAGTACGGCAGCGGCGCGGTGATCGTCTGGGACGCCGGCGTCTACACGAACCTCACCCGCGACAAGCAGCGCAAGCTCGTCGAGCCCGGTGAGGCGATCGAGCGCGGGCACCTGAAGTTCCGGCTGAACGGCGTGAAACTCCAAGGCACGTGGGCTTTCACACGGACCGATCGCGACTGGCTGATGGTCAAGGTCCGCGACGAGTCTGCTGACCCGTCGCTCGATCTGACCACCACCGAGCCTCGCTCGATCCTCAGCGGCCTGACCATCGAGGAGATGGCCGCTACAGCAACCTGATCGCCGCGGTCGCGACGATTCCCCCCGCGACAGCGACCAGCATCGGCACCTTCGCCACCGCCAGTACGCCGGATGTCCCGACGCCGACGAGTTGTGTCCAGTCGAGCTCCTTGCCGCCGAGCTCGGTCACGATCAGCCCGGCGAGCAGCACCGGCGCGGTCAGCGCGGTCATCCTGATCACCGACGGCGGAAGCTTGCGCTGGGCAATGACCAACGGCGCGCTGGCCTTCATCAGCCAGCTCAGCACGGTCACGGCCACGACGGACAACCAGATCCTGATCATGCGGTCTCCTCCTTCCCGGGCAGTACGCCGATGAGCGCGGCGGCGGTCGCTCCGAGCAGCGCGTACCCCGGAGTCGTCACCAGGAGCAGCAGCCCCGCGATCGTCGCGCCGAGCAGCGCCGCCACGAACGCCCGCCGCGACCTGCGCAGCTCGTCGATCGCGAGGATGAGGAAGAACGCGGGGAACGCGACGTCGAGGCCGAGCGTGTGCATCAGCTCCGGTGACGGCGAGGTGAGCGCGCCGATCGCCGTACCGCCGACCCAGAAGAGCCACTGCGGAACACTCGCGCCGATCAGCCGCGCGGCGTCGTACCGGCCGTCGTCGCGATGCGCGGCGACGAACGAGGCATCCGCCAAGGCCAACGCATGAAGGCTTCTCCGGACGCGGCCACCTTCGAGGCTCTCGTTGAGCGCGACGCTCATCACCAGGTACCGCGCGTTGATCAGCACGGCCGAGGTGATCGCGGCCAGCGCCGATCCGCCGGCCAGCGCGGTCAGCAAGGTGAACTGCGCCGACCCGGAGAACGCCAACGCCGAGAACACGACCGGCAGCCCGAACCCCCAGCCACGAGCCTCCGCCTCGGCCCCGAAACTCAACGCCAGCACGAAAGCAGCCGCCCCCGGGCCGACCCCGAGCTTCATCCCTTCGACAAACTCTTGTCTTCTCATGCGTGCGTCCTGCGGTAGTGACGCTTGGCCCGCGCCCGGTTCCCGCAGTCCGCCGAACTGCACCAACGCCGCGACCCGTTCTTGCTGCGATCCAGGAACAACCAGCCGCAGTCGTCGTCCTGACACTGCCGCAGCCGTCTGAGGTCCTCGTCCTCCAGCAACCGCCACGCGGCCAGCGCCAACTCGGTGACGGCGTCATCGCCCTCCCACCGCAACGGATTGAGCTGCACGATTCGCGCCCTGCTGACGGCCGCGACCAGCAAGTCCCGCAGCTCGCCGACGCCGTCGGACTCCTCTCCGAGAGCCAGCGGCTGTAACACTCGATAGACCGTCTCCCGCAGCACCTCGAGCTCACCGGACTCGGCCGGCCCCAGTCCCACCGCTCGCAACCAGACCTCGCGGGCGGAAGGTTCGGCGATCCGGTCCACCCAGCGGCTCGGGTCGAGCCGCCAGGAGACCGTGTTGAGCAGATCGAGCACCACGTGCCCGCCGACCAGCTCCGGTTCGTAGCTCATTCTAACAAGCTATACGGCTTTTGCTCGTTAGTCACCAGCTGTCGACGTGCAGCACCTCGTCCAGCGGTTGCCGCGCGGCCGGCTTGAAGTCGGTGCCGATCGTGTACGCCGTCGGGATCAGCACGGTCTGGCGGACCTCCTCGGGAAGCCCGAGCAGCTCCGACACCTCGTCCTCGTACTTCATGTGCAGCGTCGTCCACGCCGTACCCAGACCACGCGCCCGCGCGGCCAGCATGTAGCTCCACGCGGACGGCAGGATCGAGCCCCACAGCCCGGCCTGGTTCCCGGCCGGCAGGTTCTTCGCCGTCAGGCACGGGATCACCAGGACCGGCACCTGGCCCATCCGCTCGCCCAGGTACGCGACGCTCGACCCGACGCGCTTCTGCACCGGCGCGCGGTCCGGGTCGTCGGCGTACAGGCGCCCGGCCGCGCCGGACGACTCCAGGTACTCCGCGACCGCGCGCCGGTAGTACTCGCCGATCTGGGCACGCTTGTCGGCGTCGGTGATCACCAGCCAGTGCCAGGTCTGCCGGTTGCTGCCCGAGGGCGCCTGCAGCGCGATCTCGATGCACTCGCGGATCAGTTCCATCGGCACCGGCTTGTCCAGGTCCAGCCGCTTGCGCACGGTCCTGGTCGTGGTGAGCAGTTCGTCGGGGGTCAGGTCGAGTGTGGTCACCCTGCCAGTTTGTCAGCAGGTGTAGGTGCTGCTGGGGTGGACCTTCTCGCAGTACCGGACGTGGAGGTGGTTGTCGTGCGCCGGCCACTCGGCGGTCAGGCCCTCGCTGATCAGCGTCGGGTCGTTGAACCAGATGTAGCGCACGTGCCCGGGCGCCGCCGCCCGGATCGCCTGCACCAGTTGGCGTGTCGCAGCGCGGTCGTACGTCGCCGACTGCCAGGTGATCCGGCCCGCGGTGCACTGCGCGCTGTCGGTACGGATCGGCCAGACGTCGATGTCCATCCCGGCCTCGTGGCTGCCGTGCCCGGGGATGTCGCCGCCGTGCTCGAAGCCGGCGTCGCCGTACGGGACCTTGCCCTGGCTCGTGCCCGCGAACGACCGCGCCGCCTGCTCGAGCTGGGCAACCGCCGCCGCCGCGGCCCAGTTGGCCGCCGTACCGTTGCCGTCCGGGTCCTGGTCGCAGAGGTTGGCGGCGAAGTCCGGGTAGTCGTAGTGCCAGGTCAGGTTGCGCCAGGTGATCGGGCCAACGATGCCGTCGGCACCTATTCCGGCATGGGACTGGAAGGCTGAGACCGCGTCCTTGACCGCCGTACCGAAGACGCCGTCGACGGGCAGACTCGAGCGCCGCTTGGCGTTCAGCTCGACCTGCAGCGCCTTGACCGCGTTGCCGCTGTCGCCCTGGCGGATGGTCGGGACGAGCGCGCCCCAGGTCTGCGGGCCGACGATCCCGTCGGAGCCGAGGCCCTTGGCGGTCTGGAACGCCTTCGCCGCGGTCACTGTGGAGGCGCCGAACACGCCGTCGGCCGGCGCGCTCTGGCCGTGGTGCTGCAACAGGTACTGGATCGCCTGGACGTCCGCGCCGCGGTTCCCGCTGCTCTGCGTCGGGAAGAAGGCGTTCGCGTAGGCGTGGGCGGGCGCCGGCGCGAGCGCGACCAGCGCGATCGCCAGCAGCAACAGGCCGAGTCGTCTCATCACTAATCTCCATCCGGGGCGGTGAACGGCACGTGAATGAGTAACCTTTACGCGTTTACCATCGGCCAGATTCTTCCCGACCGCAAGGTCTCGGGCGCCGGAGCGCTAGGGTCGGCGTATGGCGAGGTATTTCGATGTGCATCCGGAGAATCCGCAGAAGCGGGCCATCGGGCAGGTGGTCGACCTGGTGCGCGGCGGTGGGCTGATCGCGTACCCGACCGACTCGTGCTTCGCGCTCGGCTGCGCGCTGGGCAACAAGGACGGGATCGACCGGATCAAGGCGATCCGGCACCTGGACGACCGGCACCACTTCACGCTGGTCTGCCAGGACTTCTCGCAGCTCGGCCAGTTCGTCCACATCAGCAACGCGGTCTTCCGCTCGATCAAGGCCGCGACGCCGGGCAGCTACACGTTCATCCTGCCGGCCACGAAGGAAGTCCCGCGCCGGCTGCTGCACCCGAAGAAGAAGACCGTCGGCGTTCGCATCCCCGACCACGTCGTCGCCCAGGCCCTGGTCGCCGAGCTCGGCGAACCGCTGCTCTCCAGCACGCTGCTCCTGCCCGACCAGGAGGAGCCGATGACGCAGGGCTGGGAGATCAAGGAGGAGCTCGACAACCAGGTCGACGCGGTCATCGACTCCGGCGAGGCCGGGACCGAGCCGACCACGGTGATCGACTTCTCCGAGGACTTCCCCGAGATCGTCCGGATCGGCGCCGGGGACCCCACACCGTTCGAGTAGGTCTACAGGTGTGAGGTGATCACGGAGATCGCCAGCGCGAGGCAGGCCAGGACGAAGACCAGCAGCCAGCGGGCCCGGCGAGCGCTGCGCTCGTCTCCGGGGGCCGGGGGTGCGGTCGGACTTGTCATGTCAACATCATCCACCGGCCCGCGGCCGACCTGAACACCGGCTCCCCGACTTCAGGGGCCAGTCCGGGGCGCGGTCAGTGAACTACCTGACTACTTGGCCATTCCGACCGGAACCGCCGTCACCAGCAGGTTCGACTCGTAGCCGCCGCGCGACGCGTCGTACGCGCCGGTGCAGGTGATCAGCGACAGCTTGTGCTCGCCCACCTGGTCGAACGCGCCGCTCCGCGTCGCCAGTGCGTCCTTCGGCACCGACACCACCGAGCTCACCCGGTACGACGCACTACGCCCGCCGCCGTGCAGCACCACGGTCTCCCCAACCTTGATCCGCAGCAACCGCGCGAAGTACCCGATCCCCTCGGTCGCCGAGTCGACGTGCCCGGCCAGTACGACGGCCCCGAACGGATCGCCAGCCTCGGCACCGCCGTCCCACCAGCCGACCCGGCGTACCTCGTCCGGTACGACGAGGCGCCCGTCGACCGTACTGGCCGGCAGGACCGCGGCCTTGGCGCCGCCCGGTAGCACCACCTCGGCGGGGACGAACCGGATCCGCTGACTCGCGGCCGGCGTACCGACCCTTGCCGGAGGCACCGATCCGGTCTCTGCGGGCGGCGGCCCCGTGACCGTACCGCCGCCCGCACCAGGACTCGGGACCGCTCCGTCCGACTGCGCGGCGCACCCCTCCAGGGCCACACAGACGATCAGGAGCAGTCCGAGCAAGAACCTCCTCAGCGACGGACCACCTTCCGGACCGTCACCAGCACCGCGCACCCGGCCAGCAGCGCCAGCGCGACCAGCGGCAGCGGCGACGGCCGGTCCTGCATCAGCGCCGCCGCCTGACCACCGGTCCCGGTGTCGACCACCCCGGGCTTGCCGGTCCCGCTGCTCGGCAGCCGAATCGTCCCGACCGCGACGTTCATCGTCTTCGAGTTCGGTTCCCCGATCGCGAATACGCGGGTCAGATATCCGGCCTTCACCGGTAGTGACGCCGGCCCCAGAACGACCGGCCCGGAAGCGCCCGCGGGAACGATCTCGACGGTGTAAGTTCCAGCCGGAACGACCACGTCGAGTGATTCCCCGTTCGCCACGTTCGCGAACAGCACCTTCCCGTTCACCCGGATGTCGGCCGGTCCGACCGCCGCCGTGTGCGCGACCCGGACCGCGGCCTTGTCCTTCGGTACGGCGCCGAGCTTGTTCGGGTAGCTGGTGATCACCGGTGCTGCCGTCGGCGCGGCCGGCCGGTGGATCACCACGTCCTGGTTGCTCCCGGCACCGACCGCGACCCGGCGGTCGACCAGCGTCTTCCCGCCCGCCACAGCGGTGATCCGGCGCTGCCCGGCCGGGACCGAGAACGGCCCGACCACCTTGGTCGCGGCGACCCCACGCGCCACGACCTTGCCGTCCACCTGGACGTCGACGGACTGCCCGGGCAGGCCCTGGACGACGTACAGCACGCCGCCGGAGGCCGCCTCGGCCTGGGTCGCGAGCACCGCCGGCACCGCGGCGACGATCACCGCGAGCGCCAGCGAAATCACCCTCCGATAATGCGGACCCGGAATTCTCGAAATACCCCCAGCCGCATTCTCAGGCGTCCTGACAACTGTTCGAAATTGCCTGAACACTTTCCGCTTCCGCATTTACTGCCCCCTCGAAGAAACACGCCTGAAAATGCCTGACAAGCTAATTCCGGCGTATCGTATGCGGAAGTCGATCCGGCCACCAGAGGAAGTGACCGGGTCCCTTGGGGGCGATTCAGCATGTCCGGACGTAGCAGAAAGCTGACCACCGCCGTACTGGTCGTGGGGCTGATGACAACGACCGCCTGCTCGGCCGAGCTGGCGGGCCCGACTCCGCCCAGTCCCGGTCAGTTGCCGGCCGGTGGCGGAGCCGCGCAGGTGCAACCTCCGCCCACCGCCGAGGGCCCCGGCCTGACCGCGCCCGGGATCCGGCTGACCGCCGTACCGCGTGGTGACGGCAGCTTCGACGTGACCGAGGAGGTCATGCTGCGCGGCGCGACCGACACCTTGCAGCTGCGGCTGCCTCAGTCGGGCGAGCGGCTGCAGGGCCTGATGGCTCGCACCAAGCCCGAGGCGACCAGCCTGCAGATCGTTGCCGACGGCGACCCGGTGCTTCTGCCCGACACCGATGTGAAGGCGGCGCGGGAACTGCCGCTGGGTACCGCGGCGACCGAGCTGAAGCTGACGTACCGGCTGGTCGGCTCGTCCACGCGGAGCCTGCCGTCGCGCGTCGGGCGAGCGCTCGCCGCGATCAGCCCGCTGGCCGCCGCCACCGACGGCACGCTGCCCACCAACCTCGCGGTGTCGGGCGGTGGCCTGCTGAACGCGGTCTGCCCGCTGATGACCGAGACGCGCTGCGCCGTGGGTGAGCCGCCCGGACTCGGGATCCAGCAGGGTCTCCCGGCCGACCGGGCGCTCGCCGTACTGCAACTGGATCTGCCGATGCAGCCCTGACCGGTCAGCCCTACTCTGTGCTTATGGTCGAAGCGCAGGCTGGCTCACCCGATCGGATCGCCTTCGGTACGGCGCGCGCCCGCTGGGTGCTGGCCGCCACGGCCCTCGGCTCCGGCATGGCCTTCCTGGACGGCACGGTGGTCAACGTCGCGCTGCCGGCCATGGGCGAGGACCTGAACGCCGGCATCTCCGGCCTGCAGTGGATCGTCAACGGCTACATGCTGATGCTGGCCTCGCTGATCCTGCTGAGCGGTTCGCTCGGCGACCGGCTCGGACGGCGGCGCCTGTTCGTCATCGGCGTGATCTGGTTCGCCCTGGCCTCGGCGGTCTGCGCGGCCGCACCGAACCTCGAGGTGATGATCGCGGGCCGCGTCCTGCAAGGGATCGGCGGCGCACTGCTGACTCCGGGAAGCCTGGCGATCCTGCAGACCAGCTTCCAGCCCTCCGACCGCGGCAAGGCGGTCGGCGCGTGGTCCGGCCTCACGTCGGTTGCTGCGGCGATCGGCCCGTTCATCGGCGGCGGTCTGGTCGACAGCGGTTCGTGGCGGCTGATCTTCCTGCTCAACCTCCCGATCGCCGCGGTCACTGTGCTGGTCACACTGCGGCACATCCCGGAGAGCCGCGACGAGACCATGGCCGGCAAGCTCGACGGCACTGGCGGCCTGCTGGCGACCCTCGGCCTCGCTGGGCTCACGTACGGGCTGATCAGCGCGGGTGATCACGGCTTCGGTGACGCGATGGTGCTGACGACGCTGGCCATCGGCGTGGTGAGCCTGGCGGCCTTCGTCGAGGTGGAGCGGCGCAGCTCGCACCCAATGCTCCCGCCCGGGATCTTCACCAACCTCCGCTTCACCGGCGCCAACCTGGTCACCGTCGTCGTGTACGGCGCACTCGGCACGGCCACGTTCCTGCTCGTCGTCTACCTGCAGACCGTCCTCGCGTACGACGCCCTGACGGCCGGTGCCGCACTGCTGCCGATGACGCTGCTGATGCTCACGCTCTCCGGGTACGCCGGCAGCCTGTCCGAACGGATCGGCGCGCGGATCCCGATGACCGTCGGCCCGCTGTTCATGGCCGGCGGGTTCCTGCTGATGCGCCGGATCGAGCCGGG
Source organism: Kribbella sp. cmx-5-2 (assembly GCA_049998015.1). Classification (GTDB taxonomy): domain Bacteria; phylum Actinomycetota; class Actinomycetes; order Propionibacteriales; family Kribbellaceae; genus Kribbella. Next base: position 390,818 of record JAEBEC010000002.1, on the reverse strand, counting down.
CGTCGGGTACTGGACCGCCGTACTGCCGGGCGTCGTCGTACTGGGGATCGGCCTGGTCTGCACGGTCGCTCCGCTGACCGCGACGGTGCTCAACTCGGTCGAGGACCACCACGCGGGGATCGCGTCCGGCGTCAACAACGCCGTCGCCCGGTCCGCCCAACTGATGGCGGTCGCGGCGATCCCGCTGGCGGCGGGGATCACCGGCGACTCCTACCGCGACCCGATGTCGTTCAAGGAAAGCTTCATGACGGCGATGGTGATCTCGGCCGTGCTGGCCGTCGCCGGCGCCGTACTGGCCTGGGTGACGCTCGGCGATCGCACTTCACGCCGTACGACGCCGGAAGCGGTGACGACCCACCGGCACTGCGCGCTGGAGTCGCCACCGCTGTCGAACAGCCCCTCTACGAGACAGTGAAGGTGCGCGACATCCCGGTGAACGGCGTGATCGCGCCGGTCAGCGCCTTCGCGTCGCCGTGGTGGACGATCCGGTAGGTGCCCGGAGCGGTGGCCTTCCAGGTGATCGTCGCCTTGGAGTCCGCGATGCCGCCGCGGGTCCAGCGGTAGGTGGTGTCCCAGTCGCCGTCGTCGGCGACTCGTTGCCATTGGCCACCATTCAGCTTCTGCACCTCGAGGAAGGTGCCGTTGCGGTGCAGGTTGTTCTTCGGATGCCCGGTGACGAAGGCAACCGTGACGGTCTGGTTCAGCTGGTACGACGGCGCCGCGTCGGCGAGGACCTGGCCGAACGACTTGAAGAGCGGCGGGGCGTCCATCACGACCCCGGTCTGCAGGTTCAGCTCGGCGGTGATCGGGCGCGGCGGGCGGGCGCATGTTGCGACGGGCCGGTTGTCCTTCAGCGCCTTGGCCAAGTTGGCGAACTCCTGCTGGTACGCCGGGAGCGTGTACTTGCCGAACAGCGTCGAGCCGCCCTCGTACTGCTGCAACTGGTACTCCTCCGGCGTCGTCACGTACTGGCTGTACGCATTGGCGTACCCCTGGACGAGCACGTTCTCGAGCGGGACGCCGAGCTCCTGGGCGACCGTCCTCCTGAGCCTCAGCCCCGACACGATCGTCACCTCGCCGGGCACGGCGATCAGGTGCAGCTGACCGAGCTTGACGAGCTGGATCGGTACGACGTCCGGCGTCGCCTGCAGCTGACCGGTCGGAACTGCGGGAGCCTTCGGCGACTGGCAGCTGATCAACCACGGCGGAACGTCGACGTTGAACGGCTTGAGCAGCTCGAAGAACGGGTTGGTCACACCCTCGGGGATGATCGGGATGCCCGGGCCGTCCTCGACGCTGCCGGCCAGGGTGGAGACACCGACGACCCCCGGGCAGGTGCGGTGCGGCTGACCGTCCGGCGTGTAGCGCGGGTCGACCTGAACAGCCGACATGTCGACAAATCGCATCCGGGCGTCGATGCTGCCGGCAATGGTGGCCCGCGGCCCGTTGTAGGCCTGCTGGGCGGCCGATTGTTGCCGTTGGCCGATGATCTGCTCGTTGGTCAGCGGGTCCTCGGTCGGACCGGAGCCCGGGCGGAGGTTGAGGTTGGGCGACATGTCGCCGGCGTTGGTGTTGGGGAACGCCGCGACGAACCCCGTGCTGTCGTCGTCGAGGTAGCGGACACCCTTGAGATCGTGCTCCCAGCGATAGGCGGCGTACCCCTTGTTGTCCGGGGAGATCAGGGTGTTCTCGTTGGTGATCGAGGTCGGGTGCGTCGCGAACCAGTTGATCGCGCCGATCTCCTTGGCGCCCTGCTGGAACCGCAGCACGGTCACCGCGGGATCGATCGCCTGCGGAAAGGCTGCTCGGTCGGCTGCCGGATTCTGGTCGAAGGCCGTCCTGGATCGGTTGACGCTCGCGTTGGTGAGCTCGCTACGCCCGAGGCTGATGCTGCCCGGCTGCAGATTGTCGTGCGCCTCTTCGACGGCCTCGACGATCCCGTCCACCGTCGCGTCGAACGCTTGCTTCTGGAACCCGAGGATCGACAGGTTGTACGCCAAGTTGTGCGACTGGCCACCGGGCCCCGAGTGCGTGTGAGTTGCCGACAGCAACAAGTTCCGATCGCCGTACAGCCCGCCGTACCGCTGCTGCAGTTCGGCCAGCACGGCATCCCGCTGCGCCTGGAAGATCATCCCCAGATCGGCATTCACATAGGCAACGCGCTCTCCGCTGCTCTGATCCACCGCGATAAACGCCCGAGCCCTCAACCGCTGATGGATCCCGGCCGTGTTCTGCCCGAACTTGGAGTACCCCATCATCCCGTTCTCGGCCGCCGGCCCGGTGACGTCGGAGATCCCACTCCCCACCAGATACGGCTCCACCGCCTCAGCAGGCTGAGCGATGAGCCCAGCCCCCAGCACCGCTCCGACGGTCACCACACTGCGCCACCGAGCCATCGCCGACCCCTCTCAAAGCTGAGCAGCTTTCACCTTTGCGTCGCAGAGTAGGCGACCCCTCGCTCCCTGTGAACCCCTTAGTGTTTTGACACAGTCGTGCTGTACGTTTGTACACATGACCTGGATCCGCGCCCTCCACGGACCCCTGACCATGGCCGTCGCCCTGGGGACCGCCACCCTCATCCCCAACAACTGGCTCTCCGCCCTCACCTGCACCCTGATCGCCCTGGCTCTGATCCGCCCCTGGCGAAACCCCAGCCACCTAGCCCTCAGCGGCCACCCCCTACGCCCCTTCCTCCTCGGCGTATTCGTCACCGCCGGCAGCGCCACCCTCCTCTTCGGCGCCGCCACCCTCACCGGCTGGCTCACCTGGGGCCCCTTCGACCCAGCTCAGGCCGCCCGCTTCCTCATCACCAACGCCGCCATCGCGCTACTCCTGGAAGCTTTCCCCGAAGAACTAACCCTCCGAGGCCACACCTACAGCACCCTCCGCACCAAGATCCGCCCCTGGCCAGCAGCCCTAATCACCACAGCCTTCTTCCTGGTGACCCCGGCCTTGTCCTCAGCCATCGAATCCGCCCTAACCCTCGGCTCCCACACCCCCTGGCTGGCCCCACCCGGCGAAGACCCGATCTCCTACTTCATCCTGCTAACAATCTTCAGCCTCACCCTCATCGCAGCCAGAAACGCCACGGGCTCCCTGTGGACCTCAGTCGGCACCCACCTGACCTTCCTAACCATCAACCGCCTGACCCTGTACGGCGAAGACCGCAATGCGGGCTGGTCGATGCACCTGGAGACCCCGGACGCGATCCTCCTGATCCCCGCCTACCTGTTGCTGGCAGCAACGACCTTTCGATTCCTCCGGCGCAAGCGTTTTGCAACTTGCTGCAATCGCCCCGCCACACCCGCACAATCCCGGTAGGCTGCAGGCGATCGCGCCTCTGGCGACCGGTCGAAAGCATGCGACTCGGGGCGGGTCTCTCGCATGCGTCATCCCACATCTGGGGGCTTCATGCACACCTCTGTTTCCGCACGCCCGCTTTGGTCCAGGGCACGCCGCAAACTCGGCGCCGCCCTGCTGACCGCGGGCCTCACTCTCGGCGGCGTTGCCGCTCTCGACGGCCCTGCCTCGGCGAACACGACCGACGCCGACATCACCTGCACCCCGGCCCAGAGCGTCTTCGGTGTAAACATCGAAGGTCAACTGGTCCTGAACACCTTCAACGATCTCGGGAGCACCGACTCTCCGATCCTCGCTGCTCCTGCGAAAGCGATCGGCGGTGGCTGGCTGCAGTTCGGGAAGCTGATGGCCGGCCCGAACGGGTGGATCTACGGGATCAGTGACTCCGGCATGTTCGCTTATCACTGGAACGGGACGGCGTTCGACGTCGTGGCCAGGCCCCTCGGAAAGATCTTCAACGGTTGGGTCCAGCCGGAGCGTCAGGACAAGATCACCATGGACGCGCGCGGCGACGTCTACCTGATCCAGGACAACGGTGACCTGCGGCGCTACGTTCTCCAGCCGAACAACACCTTTGTCAGTCAGCCCATCGGCTCCGGCTGGAACATCTTCAACTCCATCACCGGCGCGGGGGACGGTGTCCTCTACGCCCGGACTCCCGCCGGCGGACTGCACCGGTACCAGTTCGAACCGACCAGCGACCGGTTCGTCCACCACGTACACCTCACGACATCGGGTTGGGGCTTCCCGGTCATCGCGTCCCCCGGCGGCGACGTTCTGATGGGGCTTGATGTGAACGGACGGCTCTCCCAGCACCGTTACAAGCGGGACCCCGGCGGTTGGGTGATCAGCAACCGCACGATCGGCAGCGGCTGGCAGCAGTTCCTCCGCGTCGTCGCCACGTCGAACGCGTGCAAGCTGACCGCCTCCTACGTACCGCAGCCGCCCGCCGTACCGACCGAGCTGAACCCGCCGATGGCGGTTCTGCAAACCCCTGCCGGCTCCATCGAGTACGGCATCGCCGACAACATCGGTCAGGTGAAATGGGGGCACCAGGGCGACCCGATCGACTTCGAGGGCACCGCTTGGAACCCGATCAACGAGGGCCAGGCGTTCACCGGCACTCCCGGGCTCGTCCAGGGCGCCGACGGCAGGATCGAGTTCATGCTGCACAACACGAACAGCCGGTTCGCCGCCCGGACTCAGACCGCGGCCGGATCCGTCACCCTCGGCCCGCTGGTCGACCGCGGCGGCGTGATGGCCTCCAGCGCGGTGACGGCGAAGAGCCCGGCGAACAACAAGATGGTCAGCTTCGCCGTCGACGGCAACGGCAAGCTGTGGGGCAAGCCCGAGCAGAACCAGGGCTTCTTCCCCTGGCAGCCGTACGCGAGCCCGACCCTGTCCGGCGTCCCGGTGATCGCGCCCGGTCCGAACAACACCCTGACGGTGATCGCGCGTGACACCGCCGGCACGTTCTGGGCAGCCAGCTGGAACGGCGGCGGACTCTCGGCGTTCAGCAGCCTCGGCGGCACCGGTTTCACCGGCAAGGTCTCCGCCGTCCGCTACCCCGGTGACCTGCTCAGGGTCTTCGCCCGCGACGCCGACGGACGCATCAAGACCCAGAAGCAGACCACCGCAGGCACCACGTTCCCAGGCACCTGGACGACGGTCGGACCGGAGGACATGACCTGGCCCGGCTCACCGGCAGCCGTCATGGCCCCCGACACCGGCCTGATCGAGGTCGTGGTCCGCAGCACCGACGGCAAGTACTACTTCGCCCAGGAACTGACCCAGGGCTCCGGCACCTGGCCGACCTTCAAGCCGATCAGCTTCCCGGTCACCGAGCAGTACGTCACCGACGCGACGCCGTTCATCTACACCGCCAACGGCGAGCAGAAGTGGGCCTTCGCGACGTACAAACAAGACTTCGAGGTCCGCGTCATCACCGCCAGCTCAATCTCCTCGGCCAAGACCAGCACCCCGACGGACCCCACCTTCACCCTCCACAAACTCCCCTCACCCCAGAACTGACCCGAACACCACGAAGGGGGCTCCGATATCCGGGGCCCCTTCGTGCTGTCAGAAGATCAGTTGGTTCCCTTGCGGGTCGTAGGTGACCAGTCCGTGCTTTCGTGCCAAGGGAAGCAGAAACGACGAGAGCTCCACACTCCGCGAACCCGAGATCGCCACCACCAGATACTCGCCAGTGAGATCGAACTCCGATGCCCAGGGCGACTCGTCCATGTTCTCAAGCGAAATCTCCGGATACCTCGTGGCAATGTCCGCCACCAACGCACTGAGCTGCTCAGACGCCGCGACGACAACCCCCGTGACCTCATTCATCATCTGCTCATAGAGGTCGGAAGGCGCATCGTCCCCCTCCGAGTGCCGCCAGAACGCCAGATCGAAACTCATCTCAACTCACTCTCCCCAACCGACTCAGCTCCCGGACCCAGCACAGATTCTGCGCGACTACGACAATCTATGGCCGCTCTATCGGCCAGAACTTCGAACCCTCTTGCATGATGCCGTCAGGTGGCCAGTCCGCTGGGTCCGAAAGTCGCGCCCCGACGTCGGCACTGAGGTGGCGCTCGTCAGCGAAAACTTGCGCCTGTCTGGCATGAACCAGGTTCCTGGCGAACAGATCCGCCGCCGACGCGGGGTCCGAGGCCAGTTGCAGAGCATCGTCGAACCACGCCACGTCCTCCACCATCGCGAGGGATTGGCTGGCGCCGGAACCGTAGGTCGCATCCAGCACCCAGCGGCCCTCGAAGATCTTCTCCGTCGCCGCTGCCAGATCGTCGACACCACCGCGTGCGATCTCACGTGATGCCTGGACGAACAACGACGCCAGGTCGTCCAGCCCCAATGACCCTGTCGTCGTCCGAAGGGTTGTCCTTGCACCACTGCGGTGAACAAGCTCATACAGTTCCGCCCACCGCCGCGTCATCGCATCTGGCCCTTCCGAAAGCGACCAGTCCTCGACCGCCGAAGGCACGTCGGCAACAGCGGCGAACAAGGGCTCCGATCTCTGCAGAGCCAGACCGAGCCACTGCTGCCGAGCCAGAGGTGTCAGACGCTCGAGCATTTCACGTCTTTGTGCCTTAAATGAGGACCACAGTGTCTTGGGCTCACCGTTGACCGTCCAGAGCCGCCCGACCTCTTTGTCGATGGCAACCCAGGCGCTCCCCGCTGCTCCGATGCGGACTGGCACCGGCAGATCACGCCGGTATGTCGACCGCAGCCAGATGTCGGTGCCCGCTGCGGTCCACTCGAATGCCAGCTGGCTGTGTGGCCGGCGTTCCAGCCCACGCAAACAGCGTTCGAGATCCCCTGCCCGCACGGGCCGCATCGCCACCAAGTGCCAGTCGGCAACTTCCAGCCCTGCCTCGACCGTCTTCCCGTCCGGCCAACTCACCAGATGAACCCGAACCCCACTGGCATCCCAGGAACCAGTCATTGCCGCCCCTCTGAGCGCAATCGAGAATGTGGTCACTGCTTCACGTTCGTCAAGATGCCGCAGTCGGGAGGGCCGCTAGTCCGGATTGCCACGAAGGTTCTTGATGACCGCTTCGAGTTGCTTGGAGATCGACACGACATCCGCACAGTCCGCCGGCGCGAAGATGTCGACCAGGTCGTCATCAGACACCAAAGCATCCGGCCTCAACCGGTACGCCATCCGCCCGTCGGTCATCTGCCTCAAGCCACCGGACGGAGTGACATCAGGTCGGGCACCCTGAACGCACAACAGATACCCGTCCGCCTCCAGCCGCTCCCGCAAGTTCATCATGCAGCGGTAGAAGTCGACCCCCTTGATCCGATCCGTCCAACCAGGACCGTCCGCTGTAATCGTTGCAGGACCAGCGGCGACGACCTCGATCCTGACCAAGACCGCCCCCGTCGTACCGTCACCGCGCCTCGCCGTCAGCGAGTACTCCGTGGGCAGCTCGACCATGTCACCTCCGAGCCCGCTAATCCGGCGAGCCGACCGTTGACCTGAGTGACGCAGCGGTGAATCCGTTCTGCACGCCCGGAACATCGCCGAGTCGCCGCCGGACGAGGGCCGCGACCTGTTCGTCCCGAGCGAGAACCGTCACCTGAGGCGTCCGGCTGGCGGTCGGCGTCAAATACGGCTCGACGACGACGGCGACATCGGTTCCCAACCACCAGCCCGCCGTCGAACCTGCCGCGGATTCATCGGCTTCCAGGCCTCCCAGAGTCTCCACGACCGCCTCCGGCGTACCACCGAACACCGTGACATAGGTCCACCCGGTGAAAGCGTGCCACAACGCGATGCACTCGATCATGTGCTCGACCGAGTCGAACAGCTTCCCGAACTCATCTGTCCAGGAGCATCCAAAAGCACCCGTCTCGGAAATCATGAACGCACACTGAGCATCGCTGTGGTCGGCGGCCAGGAACATGTACGTACCGTCCGCAGCCGCCTGAACGAATACACCGGGCCGCCTAGCGGCCAACCACAACTGCCCCGTGAGCACGCCACCGGGCACGACGAACCTCAGCCCGCCGTACTCACTCGCGTAGCTCCTGGCCTGGACCACGACATCCTCGCCCGCTCCATCCACCACCGAATCGGTATCGGCCCGCCGAACCCAGGCAGGACGCTGATCCACCCTCAGCACCGCCCCCTGCGACCGCACAAACTCGGTCGCCCGACCCGACAGGCCGGCCTTCGCAAACCTTCGGCAGCTCAACGCCGCGGCCTCTGCCGAACGAAGAACTCCAGAAAGTCAGTGCTTGCCGGCTCGAACACATCGTCGTCGCGGAAGCAGAAGCAGAAGCAGAAGCAAACAGCATCAGCGCACACACCATCCTGCACGCGGAAGCCCAACCATTCCCAGGGCCGACCGAAGCCACGGCAACGGAGGCCGCAATGGCAGTCACTTCCGGACACGACCCTTCCATTGCCGGTACTCAGTCACTCGGGCGGCGAACTCATCGACCAGGAAGGTGGCTGTGACACCGGGGCTCAGCTCATCGTCGAGCACCACGATCTGTGCATCCACGTCCACGAGCACGTTCACCACGTTGAAGGTGAAGTACTCCCGACCCTCCTTCCTATTGGAGATCGCCGCCAGCAACAGCTCCCCGACGATGGTGGTCAACTCGTCCGTGAAGAAGGTGCGCACCAACTCCTCGGACATCAGGGCAGACCGATCGGGAACGCCCACTTCCTCATGTGCCGGTTCGCTCCCGTTCAAGCGGTCTCCTGCAGACGACGGGTGAACTCCGCCAGAGTCAGAGTCGCTGTGAGTACCGGCGCCACATCATCGTGAAAGGTAACTGTTCCGCCCTCGAGATCCACGGAGAGATCGAGGCTCTTCAGGGGCAGGTACGTGGCGCCGCGCAGCTTCTCCAGCGTTGCTCTGAGGATCAGTCTCAGCTCGTCGTCGAGCTCTTCACGGAAGAAGCGGTCAACCAACTCACGCCGCGCGGACCTGACAGCCGCATCGAGATACTCGATCAGCTCGTTAATGAGCTCATCGGTAACGTGGAACGGCTCGAAGCAGATGCGAAGAAACTCTCGTTTCGCCTCGACGCCCGGGAACCTGTCCCACGAGGCGGGATTGTGGCTCAGACGGTGGCGAACCGCCTCCCACTCCAGCCGGTCGGACGACAGCTCCCGCCACTTCTCCCAACCAACGGCCTCGTCGCCCTTTCCTTCCGACCGGTAGGCCTCGACGATCTCCACAACAAGGGAGCTGTGAATCTCCGCAAGACGCGGACTACCCAGCAAGACCCCGTCACTTGGATTCTTGGCGAACCGCGCTTCCATCAGCGCCCGATGCATCAACAGCAGGTCGGCGCGATCCTTCGTTTCCATCAGGACATCACTTTCCAAAGATGTTGGGGCCTGCGTACAGGATCCGGCCAAGTCTGAGGCTGCCTTGGTGGATGAGCTCGTTGCTCTGTGTGCCGGCCCGAAGGCCGGCGCCCTCAAGCATGTCGAATGCCAGAACGTGGCTTCCCCTCCCAAGATAATCCGGGTTGCCCGCGAACAAGTGCGTCCATGCCTCATCGGCAGTGTATTGCCCTTGAGTGACGAATACCTCTCCCTTGCTGTTCGCCCTCAACTTGTTCGACTTGAGGATCGAGGACAGCCCACCCTCGTCTGTGTAGTGAAAGAAAGTGTTGTCGGAGACGTTCTCAACCAGCTCGTCCAGACTACCGATGGGCGGGCAGTTGTGGACCAGGAGATTTGAAGCGCCGACGTAGTAGTTGTGGTCGTTGGCTACCGCGAAGTTGTAGACCGTGGTCGTCTTCGTGATGCGGGTGATCTCGGCGATGACGGCGGTTTTGCCGTCGCGTTGGAGGAGTTTGTCGCCGACCTTGAGGTCGCCGGACTCCACCCAGCCTCGGTCGGGGGTGTAGAAGGGGTGCTCGGTGGTGACCGGGACCTTGCCGCCGTCGGTGAGGGTGATGGTCATCATGTCGTCGGCCTGCTTGTTGAACAGGCTGGTGACCTTTTGCAGGCGGGACTCGCCGGTGACCTGGTCGCGGGCCCAGACCTCGTCGCCGACCTTGATGTCCTCGATCGGTTTCTCGCCGTCGGCCGTGGCGACCGTGGTGCCGGCGGGGAAGCACTTGCACGCCGTGGCGGCGTCCTTGGCGGCCTTGCCGAGGGTCTTGGTCTCCTTGACGGCCTTGACGCCCTTGTTGACGTACTTGGCGCCCTTGGCTGCCGTCGCGGCGTAGCCGGCTATCGGGATGGCTGAGGCTGCGGAGAGGGCTGCGTTGACGTAGTCGCCTTCTGCTGCGTACCAGGCCGCGTTGACGAGGTCGGCGGCTTCGCCGACCACTGGTATCAGGCCTATGACGTCCAGGGCCGCATGGCCCAGGTCGCCCTTGTTCTCCTTGACCCACTCACCTGCCTTGGCCAGGGCTTCGGCTGTGGCTACTGGGTCGGAGAGGGTCTGGACGACGTCCTTGACGATCGGGCCGACGGTGTCGACGGCCTTCTGGTAGAGGTCGGTGACGGACTTGCGGACGTCCTTGATCAGATCCTTGAGGCTGCCGCCGCCTCCGTTCAGGGGGTTGCCCTGGCTGTAGAGCGGCTTGGTCACACCCGTGGCGTTGGGTTGCGGGGTGTACTTGACGACCTTCTCCAGCTGAATCCGCGCCTTCAGGGCGGGGTCGACCGGCTTCGGCTTCGGCGGAGGGCAGTCCCCACGCTGCTTGCAGGTCAGCTTCTGCGGCGGGTCGCAGTCGCCGCGTTGCTTGCAAGTCGGCTTCGGCGGAGGGCAGTCCCCGCGCTGGGCGCAGGTCGTCGGCGGAGGGTCGCAGGGCAGAGCACCCGCGGGAGCGGCGAGGATCGGGTAGTCACCACCACCACCAGGACCGTTCGGATCGTCGGGCTCGTCCTCCAGGTCGTGACCGCCCGGACGGGGCCGCGGCGGAGGCGGCGGCGGCTTCGGCTTCGGCTTCGGATCCCGCTTGCACGCGGTGGTGCCGGTCGGGTCGGTGTGGGTGAGCGGATTCGCGTTGCCGTACACGTACTTGTTGGCGATCACCGACGGACCACCGGTGTACGTTGCCGTGTCGCGGGAGTCGAACGTTCCCGTCTCCGGGTCGTACCAGCGAGCACCCATGTTGACCTGACCGGTGGCCGGGTCGCTCCAGTCTCCCTGGTAGCCGACGCCGTACTTCATGCCGCCGGAGGCCAGCGTCTTGCCGAACGGGTCGAAGCTTCGCGAGTCCGGGAGCGCCGTCAGCGTTCCGTCCGACGGGTCGAAGCCACCGGTCACGTCGCCCCGCGCGTCCGAGAGCAGCAGGCGCTGGGCCGCGCCCTGTGCGACCGAGATGATCTCGTCGCCCAGGCCACGGCCGTAGATCTGCGTGCCATCAGCAACTACCTCGTCGGAGAAGCCGCTGTACTGCATGGTCGTGCCGTTACCGACGACCGGGCGGTCGGCGCCGTCGTAGGAGTACCCACGACCCTCCTGCGAAACCATCCGGTCGAACGCGTCGAAGGTCATCGCGTCCGTCGTCGACCCGTTCGTCTTCGACAGCAGCGTGCCGCGGGCGGAGTAGCTGTAGTCGGAGGTCCCGTCGGTGATCAGGCGGTTGCGTTCGTCGTACCGGGCGGTCTTGCCGTCGACCTGGGTGCGGTTGCCGGCTTCGTCCCAGCCGTACGACGTGGTCTTGCCACCGGCGGTCCACGTCTTGAGCCGGCCCGCGTCGTCGTAGCTGTAGGTGTTCGCACCGGCGCCCTGCCCACCGGCCGTCGTCTTGGCGGTCAGCCGGTCGTCGAGATCGAAGTCGTACGCGACCGAGGCGACCGTCGCGCCGCCGCTGTTCTTCAACCCGTCCTTCTTCAGCCGGCCGAGCGCGTCGTACTCGAAGGTCCGGACCCGGCCGAGGCCGTAGTCGATCGTCTTCGGTGCACCGGCGGCGTCGTAACCCAGGGTCTGCTGCGTCCGGCTGACCGGATCGGTCATCGAGGTCAGCCGGCCCTTGGTGTAGCTGAAGTCGGCGATCCCCGCGGCGTCCGTGCGCCGCACCATCGCGCCGTCGGCGTCGAAGGTGAACGTCGCCGAACCCGAGGGGCCGGTCGCGCTCAGCATCTGCCCGCGGTCGTTGTAGGTGTAGAGGTTGTCCGCCCCGATGCTGTTCACCGAGGTCACGCGGCCGAGTACGTCGTAGCCGAGCTTCCGCGCCGCGGCGGGAGCGTCCGCCCCGCCGGTACCGTTCTCGTCCGTCAACCGCCCGGCCGCGTCGAAGACCCGGTCCCGGGTGACTCCACCCGGCGCGAGTACCTTGACCGGGTTACCGGCCGCGTCGTACGACGTCGTCCACGTCCGGTCCGCGGCGGCCGGATGGGCCACCGTCGAGGGTTCGACCACGGACTCGGTGAGGCCGAGGCTGTTCAGCTTCGTGTACGTCGAGTTTCCGCGCCCGTCCGTGTACCGGGTCTGGTTGCCTGCGGCGTCGTACCCGAAGGTGGTCGTCAGCGTCTCGGTGGCCGAGGCCCGTTCCCGCTGCGAGGTCTGTCGCCCCAGCGCGTCGTACGTGTAGGTCACCGCCGCACCCACCGGTGGCTTCAGCGTCAGGACGTTGCCGTCGGCATCGACGGTGTAGTCCGTCCGGCGCAGCACGGCCTGAGCGGCGTCGAGATCGCTCGAGGCCACCGCCCGGTCCGCCATGTCGTACGACGTGAGCTGCGTCCGGCCGAGCCCGTCGACCTGCTCGACCTGGCGGCCGACGAAGTCGTACCCGAAGTTCGTCGTGACGTTCGACGGGTCGGTCGTCCGGACCGGCTGGCCGACCGTGTCGTAGGTCACCGTGCTGACCGCGCCCGACGGCGAGGTCGTGCTGACCACGCGGCCACCGTCGTCGTAGGTGTACCGGGTGACGAAGTTGTCGGTCACCGGCCTGCGCTCGACCTGGGTCGAGGTGATCATCCGGTCGAGGTCGTCATAAGTCGACTCGGTGATGCCGCCCGCCGGATCCGTCGCCTTCCGGACGTCACCGTTGCCGGTGTACTCGTACTGCCAGACAGCACGCTCCGCGTCGGTGCTCGTCGGCTGGTCCCGGACGATCATCCGGTCCTGGCGGTCGTAGCCGAAGCGGGTGGTCGCACCCCGCGCGTCGGTGACCGCGACGATGTTGCCGTTGGCGTCGTAGGACGTCTTCACCTTCGGCGTGATCGCTGTCCCGCCCGGCGGCGTGTACGACGGCCCGCTGCTCTCGATCGGCTGGCCGACCTTGTCGTACGTCGTCGTCCCGATGTTGCCGAGAGCATCCTTCGCCGACACCGGCAGCCCGAACGCGTCGTACCCGACGGTCGTCACCGGCGCCGCGGCCACCGCCGGTTGTCCGTCCGACTCGACCTGGACCTTCGGCTGCGTGGCGACGTCCTGGCGCCCGAGCTCGTCATAGCTGTACGTCGTGGTGAAGTCCGCCTTGACCGCTCCGGACTCGTTCCCGCGTGGCGGGGTGATGCTGGTCTGCAGACTGCGCTGGTCGTAGGTCCAGCTGGTGGTCAGGCCCGTGCTCGAGTTCAGCCAACTGGTCTGCGAGGTCTGCCGCCCGGCCGCGTCGTAGCCGTAGGTCGTCCGACGATCCAGGCCCAGGATCTGCTGGTGGGTGTTGGAGTAGTCGCCGGTCTCGACCTTGGTCAGCACGTTGCCGCCGATGTCGTAGGTCAACGTGGTCCTGCGATCCAGTCCGCCCGGGTCGAGCGTGCTGGTCCTCACCCGGCCCGCGGCGTCCCGGGCGTAGTCGATCGTCGTCTTGCCGTTGTCGCTGACCTGGCGGATCAGGTTGCCGGCGCCGTCGTAGGTGTTGGTCTCCAGCACGAAATCGCGCTTGGTTCCGTCCGGGTTGTGGAAGTCCTTGAGGATCCGGGACTTCACCAGCCCGTCGTTGTAGTAGCGGGTCTCGGTCGTCCTGCCCATCGCGTCGGTCTCCCGGACCTGCCGGCCGACCGCGTCGTAGCCGACCGACCGGAGCACCTTGTACCCGGTGTCGTCGGTGTTGTCGGCGTCGACCAACCGGACCTCGGCGATCTGGTTCCGCGCGGTATACGCGTACTCGTAGCGGTTGCCGTTGGCATCGACCATCGCCGTCTGGTTGCCGAAGGCGTCGTACGAGAACTGCACCTCGTGGCCGCCGGCATCGGTCTGCCGCGCGAGCCGGTTGCGGTCGTCGAAGGTGTAGCTGGTCACCCGCGGATCGCCGCCACCGATCAGGTCGACCGACTCCTGGCTGACCATGTTGCCGTCGTCGTCGTAGGAGATCGTGACCCGCTGCTGGTGCCGGTCGCCGGTGACCTTGTCGGTCGTGACCGGCCCGGTGGTGGTCTTCAGCCGCGACGCCGCGTCGTAGGTGAACGTCGTGGTGACGCCACTCGGGAAGGCGTCCGAGATCTGGGTCTGACTGGTCTTCCTGCCGACCGTGTCGTAGGTGAAGGTGGTAGCCAGCCCGGTCGGGGTGGTGAGCTTCGACAGCTGGCCGGTCGGGTGGTAGCTGTACGTCGTGACCGCACCGCGGGCGTCGGTCGTCGTTCGGACCAGGCCGGACGGCATCCACCCGGTCGGGCCGACCTCGGTGCCGTCGGTGTAGGTGTTCCTGACCGTGCCGGCCTCGGTGCTGTTCTGAGTCACCAGCTCGCCCTGCGGCAAGTACGTGTAGGCAGTCCTGGCCGTGCTGTCGGTAGCACTGGTCGCGCGGCCGTCCCGAGACTCGGTCGGCAGGCTCCAACGGGGGTCCAGCGGATCGGTCAGTCCGGTCAGCGGATACGTCGTGTAGCTGGTGTGACAGTCGGTCGCCCCACTGCGGCACGTGGTGCGCGACGTGTTGTTGCCGCGCGCGTCGTAGGTGAGGGTGGCACTCTCGCCGTTCTCGTTCGTGGTCTTCGTCAGCTGTCCCGACTTGTCGTACTCGTAGCTGCGGACCGCGATGCCGTCCAGCGCGTGCCACTCGAAGATCGGGTCCTGCGAGCCGGAACCCGGCGTGACCACGCAGAACTGCGGGTCGTTCGGGTCAGGCGTGTTACACGGGGTTGGCGTCGTCGACGGAGGCGGGGCCGGCGGCAGGTCCTCCTCCCGCGTACCCAGCCCGTTCGGTACGCCGGCGCGCAGCAGCCAGCCGCCGATGCCGTCGTACTCGTAGAAGTAGCGGCGGTCGGCCGGATCGCGAACCTCGACGGTCCGGCGCAGGTCGGCGGCGCCACCGGTGAGCGCCGGGGTGCCGATCTTCCACAGCCCGCCGTCGTCGTCGGTGAACTCGGCGATCCGCTCGGTCGCGGTGTCGTAGGCCGCGGAGGAAACCACCTTGCCGCTCGGCTGCGTGACGGTGGTGAGCTGGTCGGAGGCGTTTCGGCCGAGCTTGTAGTGCGCCGCCACGACATCCGCGCTGAGCGGCCGCGAGTAGAGCGCGACCTCGTCGACCGCGCCGACCAGGTAGTTGCGGGTGGCTGTCCCCCAGCCCGGCCACGATCCCGGCGCCGCGGCGTACGCGGCACCGACCTGGTTCGCGACCATGCCGAGGTGATCGACGTTGCGGCCGGTGCTGGTGCCGATCTGCGCGCCGTCGACGTACAGGGTCTGCGTGGCACCGTTCGAGGTCAGCGCGACGTGGTGCCAGTTGCCTTCGTCAACGGTCGTGGTGGTGCTGATCGGGGCCGCCGCGCCGTGCCAGAACTGGCCGCGCAGCTTGCCGTCGGTGCCGACGTACAGCACCGGCAGGCCCGCGGTCGACGTGCCCTCGATCTGGCCGGTCTGGTAGCCGAACAAGGGGTTGGTCCGGCCCTTGGAGATGATCCGGAACCACATCTCGACGGACTGGTTCCGGTTCTTGCGGACCGCGCCCTTGGGCAGCTCCAGGTACGACGGCGCGTCGATGCCGTTGAACGAAGCCGCGGTGTCGCTCGATCCGGTCAGCCCACCGGTGACGTTGTTCCGGGTGTTCTTGAAGGTCCCGTTGTCCTTGCCGAAGTCGACGGTGACCTCGCTCGCGGCGACGGCGCCGTCGTCGTTCATCCGGTAGTACAGCTCGGGTTTGCTGTCGGTGACCGAGGTCCGGTAGTGCGAGCCCTGCGCGAAGCCGTACGTCGTGCACTTGCCGTCGGGCCCGCAGACCGAGGTCAGCAGGTCGCCGGTGTAGGTGTAGGTCCACTTGAGCGCGGCGCCGTCGACGGGCTGCGTGCTGACCGTCGCGATCCGGGTACCGTTCCAGGTGAAGGTCAACGACCGGTTGTCGCCACGCTGGCTGGTGACGCGGAGCAGCTTTCCGTCGCTGCCGTACTCGAACACCATCGGCTTGCCCCAGCGGCCCTTGATCTGGGTGAGCTTGCCGGACACCGAGAACGTGTACGCGTTCGCGTTGCCGTCCTTGAACGTCCAGGTGCCGATCGTGGCGTCGAAGGAGAGCGCGGCCTGGCGGGCGGTCGGGCCGACATAGCTGCCGTCGGGGTTCTTCCCGAACCGGACCTGCTGGCCGTCGGGGTAGGTGATCAGCACGCTGCCCTCGGGCTCGGGCACCAGTTTCAGGTCGTACTTGCTGGACCAGCCGGCGCCGAACACGCCGGTCCGCCGTGGGTCAAGGCTGTTGTAGGTCCGTACGACATCCAGCTCGGGCCCTGCGACCGGGATCGACGCGTCGACGGCCGAGACCAGCTGGTTGCCCAGGTTCGGGTCGAACGGCTGGTCGCCGCTGCCGGTCGGCGAGTTGGCCAGCCGGGAGGTGATCTCGGGCTGCGGTACGTCGGTGAGCAGGGACACCCGCTCGGGGGCCGGAGGCGACACCGTGATGCCGCCGTTGGCGTCCTTGGCCGACAACCTCCAGGCGTACTCCTTGTTCCAGGACAGCTTCCCGGCCGGGACCGTGTAGTTGCCCGCGGCCTGGTACGGCGAGCTGGTACAGCCGGTGAACGCACCGGCGCTGGTCTTCTCACAGATCTCGAAGCTGTACGTGACCCCCGTGGTCGGCGCGTCGATGTCGAAGGCGCGGCCCCACAGCTGCGGGGTCAACGTCTGCGTCCGATAGCCGTTGTCCGGCGAGAGCTGGTCGACGATCGGCGGCAGGTTGCGGACCTCGATCAGGGTCCGGGCCGGATCGACCCTCTCGGTGGTGAAGTCAGGTCCGTTGACCTTCACCATCGTGAAGTAGACCCGGTACTGCTTGACGCCGGTGCCGGCGCTCATCGCCTTGATCGTCGCGTCGAGGATGACGCTGCTGTTGCGGGCGACGGTGGCGGGCAGATCGGCACCGCGGTACTGGTAGAGCTGGTTGTCCTTGAGGTCGGTGACGACGGTCTTCAGGTAGTACTGCGACGGCGTCCACGCGGTCGCGCTCAGGTTCTTCACCCGGATCTGGAGCTTGCCGTCCTGGTTCTGCAACACCGGGGGCTTCGGCTGCCCGAGCACGTCGTACGACGCGTTGTACTCGGAGTGCGTGATGAACAGCGTCGGTGGGTTGGCGATGCCGGACCCGGTGCCGGCAAACAGCTTCCACGAGCCGTCGTCGCCGACCGGTCCGCGCAGTGAGAGGCCCTGGTTGGTCGCCGGGTTGGTCACCCAGCGCTGGACCAACGCGGAGCCGGCCGCGCCGAGGTTGAAGGCAACCGGAGCCGGCTTGCACTTGGTCGTGGTCGAGCCGCTCGCGATGTAACCCTGCGCGAACGTCTTGGACGTCAGGGCCGCACCGATCGCCGGGCCCGGGTACTTCAGGCTCGGATCAGGGGTCCAGGCGCCGGTGACCGGGTAGACCGTCACGGGGCGCGGCGTGCAGGAGGGCGCGCGGAAGCTGCTGACCTGGAGCTGCGCGCCGAAGACCGTGTGGTTCGCCAGTGCACTGACGTCGAACTTCAGGTACGCCGCCGCGCGGTTGCCGCTCTGCCGGCCGACCATGAAATCACTGGTGCCGACGTAGCTTCCGGAGTCGCGGACGGTGAGGGCCGCGGAGGACTCGATCTCCTTGACCGTCGGGTCGATCCGGACGGGGTAGACCCGCCCGGGGGCGTCCAGCCAGTCGTTGCCCGGCGTCACCTTCAGGGCGGGCTTTCCGTCCTGCTCGACCAGCTCGTAGGTCACCTCGCTGGAGGTGGCGTCGACGGCGTCCACCATGAACCCGGCCGGGATCACCGCCTTCTTGTTGCCCTGGGCATCGACCAGGACGATGTCGCGGCCTTCGAGCCGCGGGGTCAGGCCGTCGAGGTGCAGGGGGAAGACAAAGCTCCGGGCGGCCGACTTCGACCGCAGGACGACGGTCTCCTTGACGCCCCCGGGCTGCGTGGTGAGCTCGAGGTCCGCGCCCGGGGCCACCTCGGCGTACCGGACGGTGTCCGTCCCGGCCTGGGCGCCGGCGACCGGCCGGGCGCCGCTCAGGCCCCAACCGATCGTCTGCCCACCGGCGAGCCGGACCTCGGCGACCGGCTGTCCGGCGCTGAGCTTCGAAGCCAGGGTCGACGTGACGCTGTCACCCGAGCTGCGCCAGCCGTTGCCGGCCGGCGCCTGGTCGCGACTCAACGTCGTACGGGCCGGTGCCCAGGATCCGTCCGCGCGCTGGAAGTTCTTGGGGGTGGTCGAGATCGCGGTGGTCTGGGTGCCGTCGGCGTTCGCGTACGTCGTCTCGTACCTGGTCCGCAGGGCCGGGATCTCCTTGCTGGTCCGCGCGTCGAAGCCCTTCGGCGTCGTCTGAGGGGCCTGCGGCAGGACCTGCACGGTGCTGACCGGCGCCGGCTGCTTCTTGCCCGGCTGCAGGTCCGGGTAGCGGCCCTTGAGACTCGTGGGCACGGTGTGGTTGCGGTTCTCGCCGATCGCGTGGGGCTGGTCGGCCGCGGATCCTTCGCGCTGCTCGGGGGCCGGCCCGGCCTGGTGGTTCGACGCGATGCCGTTCGCGCCAGGGAGCTCAGGCAGGGCAGCGGCATAGTCGGCAGATCCAGCGAGGACGGCGGAGGCCGCCAGTACCGCCAGGCCCTTGGCCGACCAACGACGAACGGCCCGTTTTTGGGCGCGCGAAAGCGATCCAGCCATATGGAGAAACCCCTAGCGAAGGTTGTCCTACTCGTCCCCCGAGCGACGACAACGCGAGGAAGTTAGCACCGCTTGTCAGCGCCTGACCAGTCATTCGGTGGCCGATTGCATCTTGCTGCAGAACCCCTGCGGGACAAGGCGATCCCAGCTAGTCTGCGAGCCGACCGGCAGTCTCCTGACGCGCCGCGACACAGGGCATGCGGCTCGGGCGGGCATCTCGCATGCAATCGTCCGAGTTCTGGGGGTTTCCCATGTTCCGCACCCTGTCCACCCGCCTGCCCGGTCGCCGGCGGCGATTCGCCGCGGCCGCGCTGACCGCAGGCCTGCTGAGCGCGGGCCTGTCCGCCGTGACCGTTCCGGCGCAGGCCGACGACGCAGACGTCACCTGTAGGCGGTGCAGAACGTCTTCGCGGTGACCGCCGCGGGCACGCTGATGCGCTACGACTTCAACGACCTGAGCAGCACCGCCGAGCCGATCCTGGCCCGCAACCCGGTCCAGATCGGTGGTGGCGGCTGGGACCAGTTCGGCAAGATCCTCGGTGGTCCGGACGGCTGGATCTACGCGATCAGTGCCGCGGGCACCTATCAGTACCACTGGAACGGCAGCACCTTCGACGTCTCGTTCCGGCACCTCGGCAAGATCTTCGCCGGCTGGTCGACGGCCGCCCGCAAGAACAAGATCACCATGGACGCGCGCGGTGACATCTACCTGATCGAGGACAACGGCCAGCTCAGCCGGTACCGGCTCGACCCGGCCACCAACACGTTCAGCGTCCATCCGGTCGGCAACAGCTTCGGCAACTTCACCTCGCTGACGGCCGTCGGCGACGGCGTGCTGGAGGCGGTCCGGAACGACGGATCGCTGCACCGCTACCACTTCGAGCCGACCAGCGACCGGTACCTGGACTACATCCAGACCGGCAACAGCAGCTGGACCAACTACAAGACGATGCTGTCACCGGGCGCCGACATCGTGGTCGGGATCAACGCCGCCGGGCAGATGCTGCAGTACCGGTACAAGCGCGAGACGAACACCTTTCTCGTCAACGCCCGGCAGATCGGCACCAGCTGGCAGAACTTCCTGAACGTGTTCGCGACCTCGAACGCGTGCAAGCTGACCAGGTCGTACGTCCCGGCCACTCCGGCCGTTCCGCTGCAGAGCTACCCGCAGCTCAACGTCCTGCAGTCCGCCGACCGCGCCATCGAGTTCGCGCACACCGACAACATCGGCCAGGCCAAGTGGGGTCACACGCCCGACCCGGCCGACTTCGGCGGCACGGCCTGGACCGCGCTGAACGGCCCGAACGCCTACACCGGCACGCCCGCCCTGGTCGAAGGGGCCGACGGCAAGCTCGACATCTCGATGCACAACATCAACAGCCGGATCCAGTCGAAGGTGCAGACCGGCGCGGACACACCGCTGGTCGGGGCTTTGCAGGACCGGTCCGGGCTGATGGCCTCCGACGCCGCGGCCGGGAACTCTCCGGCGACGAACAAGCTCGTGCTGTTCGCGGTGGGCGGCGACGGGACGCTGTGGGCCAAGCGGCAGGGCCCGCTCTCGACGGGCTTCACGCCCTGGTCGAAGGTCACCAGCCCGGTGCTGTCCGGTACGCCGGTGGTGGCGCCCGGGCCGGGCAACACGCTGACCGTGATCGTCCGCGACACGGCGGGCACCTTCTGGTCGGCGAGCTGGAGCGGTACCGGTCTCTCGGCGTTCAGCAGTCTCGGCGGCAGCAACTTCACCGGCAAGGTGTCGGTCGTCGAGTACCCCGGTGAGCTGCTGCGGGTGGTCGCCCGGGATGCCGACGGGCACGTCAAGACCCAGAAGCAGACCGTGGCCGGTACGGCGTGGACCGGCACCTGGGACAGCGTCGGCGACCCGGCGCAGGTCTGGCCGGGGCAGCCGTCGGCGGTCATGTCGCCGGCCTCCGGGCTGATCGAGGTCGTCGCCCGTGGTGACGACAACAAGATCTACTTCGCCCAGGAGCTGATCCAGGGCTCGGGCCAGTTCCCGCAGTTCAAGCCGATCGTGACCGAGCGGGAAGAGGACTACCCGACCGATCCGACGCCGTTCGTCTACACCGCGGCCGGTGTCAAGAAGTGGGCGATCGCGACCTACACGGCGAACTTCGAGGTGCGCGCGCTGGAGGCCAGGCTCGTCGGCAGCGCTGCGAAGTCGGTCAAGGCCGCCGACCCGAGCTTCACCACGCACACGCTGGGCTGACGACCTGACGGGCGAGAAGGTGGACCACCGGGGCGGTGGTCCACCTTCTTGTTTCACAGGCTCCGGTAGTGCTTGCGGGTCTCCGGCGGGAAGTGCTCGAGGGCGTAGCTGAGCATCGTGCGCGGCATGCGCGCGGCGTACTGGTCGAGGAAGGCGAGCAGCTCGTCGGGCGACACGCGTTTGCCGGCTTCGCGGAGCATCCAGCCGGAGGCCTTGTGGATCAGGTCTTCGGGGTCGTCGAGGACCTGCGGGGCGAGGGCGTAGATGTCGGTGCTGTCGCCGGCGCGGATGAAGCGGTGGGTGGCGACCAGGGCGATCCGGCGGTCCCAGATCAGGGGTGAGCGGATCAGGGTGTGCAGGATGTCGCCGGGGCGGTCGAGCAGATGGCCGCCGACGATCTCGGCGGCGCTGCAGTCGACCAGGTCCCAGTTGTTGATGTGCTCGGTGTTGCGCAGGTAGAGGTCGAAGATCGCCTCGAGGTCCGCGGGGTCCGCCGTACGGGGTTTGAGGGCGCGGTCGGCTCGGTCGGCGAGCAGGCAGAGGACGGCGAGGCGGTGTTCGTGGACGGGGCTCTGGAGAGCATCTTCGAGGTCTGACAGGTCAAGCGCCGCGCGCTGGTACGGCTTGATGAGGCCGCGGAGCGTGGAGAGTTTGACGCCGATCATCAGGTCGCCCTCGCCGTACCCGCCGGGCTTGACCTGGAAGTAGCGGGACAGGATCGCCGCCGTCCCGGCGTCAGCCGCCGCGTCGATCTCGGCCAGCAGGTCGGCGACGGTCAGGGTGGGTGCAGCGGATCCTCGGCCGGGCATCAGATCAGCAGGCCGCCGGTGGCCTGCAGGTTCTGGCCGGTCAGCCAGTGCGAGTCCGGACCGGCCAGGAACGCGACGACGTCGGCGATGTCCGCCGGTACGCCGACGCGGCCGAGCGCGGCGAACGCGGCCGCGCGCTCCGCGGCCTCCGGCGGGTTGGCGTCGCGGAACATGTCGGTGTCGGTCGCGCCGGGCGAGACCACGGCGCCGTCGGCGGCCAGCCGGCGCACGATCGCGGCACCGATCCCGCGGGATCCGCCGGTGACCAGTGCGGCCTTGCCGTCCAGGAATCCCATCACAGCTCCTTCTGCAACCGCCGCATCGTGGAGATCTCCTTGGTCTGGGTGACGCTGACGTCCTGCGCGAGCTCGCCGATCCGCAGGTCGGCGCCCTTCTCGATCGCCGTCCCGCTCATCGTCACCGCGCCCTCATGATGCTTGATCATCAAGGTCAGGAACAGGGTGTCGAACGCCTTGCCGGTGGAGTTCAGCAGGCGGGCCAGCTCGGCCGGAGTGGCCATTCCGGGCATGCCGCTGTGGTCGCTGTGCTCCACGTGCTCCAGCGACGGCGCCTTGCCGCCGCGCTCGGTGAGCAGCTGCCGCATCGCCTCGATCTCCGGCTTCTGGCCGACCCGGATCCGGTCGGCCAGCGCCTTGACCTGCGGGTTCGCCGCGGCTGTCCGGGCCTTCTCGGCCATCACCAGGGCCTGGCTGTGGTGGATCATCATGTCGCTCAGGAACGTCAGGTCGTCGGGATCGGTGGTGGCCGGCGACGACGGCATCGTGGCGAGCGTTCGGTTCGGGCCGCCCGGCGTACCGGGAACGATGACGGGGACCGTCGAGGTCGGCGCCGGAGCGGCCTCGGGCGTCGGCGAACTGCACCCCACCAGGGCGAACCCCAGGACGGCGACCAGTGGCAGCGCGAAGTTCCTCACAGCACCTCACTCTTCGTGGCAAATCGCTTCCCCACAGTGTCTATCACGCATACCCTGAGGCAATCGATCGATTCAACTGAACAGAAGGGACCACGGCATGCGCCGCCCACGCACGCTCGCCCGTCTCAGCCTTTCCATAGCCCTGATCGCCGGTCTGACCGGCCTGGCCGGCGCGGCCTCCGCGGAGGTGCCCGCGCCGCCGGAGACCGGCGCGACCAAGAGCGACAACATCACCCACCTGGCCAGCGCGCCGATGACCGGGCCGCTGGCCGGCGGGGTGAACACCGACATCGCGTTCGCCGGCAAGACGGCGTACGTCGGCAACTACTCGGGCTTCGCGATCTACGACATCGCCAACCCGGCCAAGCCGGCGCTGATCAGCCAGGTCGCCTGCCCGGGCAGCCAGAACGACATCAGCATCTACGACGGCCTGCTGTTCCTGAGCACCGACTCGTCCCGCAGCGACAACTCCTGCCAGAGCGTCGCGCAGTCGCCGACGATCAAGGAGTCGTGGGAGGGGATCAAGATCTTCGACGTCAAGGATCCCCGCAACCCGCGCTACGTCGCGGCCGTGGAGACCAAGTGCGGTTCGCACACCCACACGCTGATCCCGGACAAGTCGAAGCGCTCGGTGTACGTCTACAACTCGTCGTACTTCCCGAACGCGACGTACCCGGACTGCCAGCCGCCGAACGACCGGATCGACATCGTCAAGGTCCCGCTGCGGCACCCCGAGCAGGCCGCCGTGGTGGCCTCGCCGGTGCTGTTCCCGGACGGCGGCTTCCCGGGCAGCGCGACCGGTACGGCGACCAGCGGCTGCCACGACATCACCGCGTTCCCGGCCAAGAACATCGCGGCCGCGGCCTGCATGGGTGACGGCGTACTGCTGGACATCTCGCGGCCGGAGAGCCCGAAGGTGATCGACAAGGTCCAGGACTCGGCGAACTTCGCCTTCTGGCACGGCGCCACCTTCAACGGCGACGGCACCAAGGTTGTGTTCATGGACGAGCTCGGCGGCGGTGGCGGCGCGGAGTGCAACACCGAGGTCGGGCCGAACAAGGGCGCCACCGCGGTCTTCGACATCAAGCACCGCAAGCTGAAGTTCCGCAGCTACTACAAGATCGACCGGCACCAGGCCGAGAACGAGAACTGCGTGTCGCACAACGGCTCGCTGATCCCGGTCAAGGGTCGCGACATCATGGTCCAGGCCTGGTACCAGGGCGGATTCTCGGTGTGGGACTTCACCGACTCCGCACATCCGAAGGAGATCGGGTACTTCGACCGCCCGCCGCGCGAGCCGGCCTCGTTCGGTGGCTACTGGTCGGTCTACTACTACAACGGCGCGATCTACGGCACCGAGGCGGTGACCGCGTTCGACGTGTTCAAGATCAAGGACCGGCGCACCGACTCCGCCGAGCGGGTGAAGCTGAAGGAGCTGAACGTCCAGACGCAGCCGGCCTTCTGGCGCTGATTCGGGACCGTCGTTGCCTAGGGGGTGTCTGGTAATTCCGCGCCGTAGCGAGCAGGTGCTCGGTGCGGTAGCTCGGCGTGCTGGAGTGAAGGGTGGCGATGCTGAGCATCGTGCCCTTCGCTCCAGTGCGGCGAGGTGCCGTGCCGAGTGCCGCGCAGTAGGCGGGGAATTGCCAGACACCCCCTACGCGCTTACATCACGCTCCGGGGTCACTGGCCGTACAACCATTGTGACCCCGGAGCAATCCGGCATACGGTGACACCAGGGCTGTCACCCACCACGCCAGGACCGACCGGCGTTTCGCGGGGCTGCCCGGGGGAGAGACCGCCGTGAGCCAGCCCGATTCCCAGGACGGCGAGATGATCAGGACCACGTTCGACGCAGTCACCGAGGAGCTTCGTCCTGGTGTCGTGCTGGTCAAGCTGTCCGGTGAGATCGACATCGCCACCACCGACTTCGCCTCGGAGTCGATCCGGGCGGCGATCGCACCGCCGGCGCGCAGTGTGCTGATCGACGTCTCCGCGGTGACGTTCTGCAGTTCGGCCGGCCTGGGCAACCTGGTCGAGGCCCGCCGCCTGGCCACGCAGTACGGCATCGAGCTGGCCCTGGTCGGCGTCGGCCGTCCGGTCGACCGGCCGCTGACGATCACCGGTCTGGGCCAGGAGTTCCGGATCTTCGCGTCCGTCGAGGACGCCGAACGCCAGGGTGGCGCCGGGCAGTGATCCGGCCTCCGAGCTGCCGGCGTACGGCGGCAGCCGGGTCGCGCCGTCCGGCGTACTGGTGGTGACGGAGACCGTAGCCCCTGGCAACTGATGGCCCTAGACTCCGCCCATGATTCAGCGGGGGAAGACGTCAGGGCCGGTGAAACGACCGACCGTGCAGGACGTCGCGCGGGAGGCGGGGGTGTCGCCGTCGACGGTGTCGAGGGCCTTGCACACCAGGGGATACGCCTCGCCGGAGGTCCGCGAGCGGGTCCAGGCCGCCGCCACCCGGATCGGCTACGTGCTCGATCACAACGCGCGCAACCTGCGCAGCCGGACGTCGACGTCGATCGGCGTCCTGATCTCCGACCTGCGCAATCCCTTCTACGCCGACCTCGCGGCCGGGATCGAGGAGGAGCTGCGCGCGGCGGAGTACCAGATGGTGCTGGTGAACGACAACGGCGACCCGGTCGAGGAGATGCGCGCCGCCGAGACCCTGCTGGCGATGCGCGTCCCGGGCGTGATCGTGACGCCCGTCACCGCGGCCTGCCCGCGGATCCTGCAGGACAACGGAGTTCACGTGGTCTGCGCCGATCGCGAGCTCGGGCGGTCCGGGAGCGACGTCGTACTGAGTGACAACAAGGCCGGTGCGCGGGAGCTGACCGAGCACCTGATCGGCCTGGGACACACGCGGATCGGGTTCCTGATCGACGAGACCAAGTGGTCGACCGGCGCCGGCCGGCTCGCGGGCTTCCGCGCCGCGCACGCCGATCACGGGCTCGAGATCGACGAGCAGCTGATCTGCTACACCAGCTTCGACGCCGTCGCGGCGCAGGAGACGACGCGGGAGCTGCTGGATTCGCTGGACGTGACGGCGATCGTCGCGGCCAACAACGTGCTCGCCCAGGGCGCGCTGGCGGAGATCAAGCGCCGGCGGTTGAAGGTGCCGCGGCGACTGAGCCTTGCGGCGTACGACGACGTGCCGTGGATGTCCTTGGTCGAACCCGGCATCACCACGGTCGACCAGCACACGGTCGAACTGGGCCGGAACTGCGCCCGTTTGCTGCTGGCCCGGATCCGCGGCGAGCTGCCCGCCCGGCGAAGGATCGTGCGGATCGCGCCTCGGCTGGTCGTCCGGGGATCGACCGGGCCGGCGGCCTGATCGCCGGGTTTTCCGGGGACCGCGCGTGGGCGGTCTTGAGGGATCAGGCAGACTTTGAGGGTGGTGGTTCCGACATCCACTGCCAGGAACGTCACCTTCAGGACCCTAGACCGGTTGATGCGATAGCGTCCTGATCCCCGAAGCTAGGAATTTGTCCATGGGCGAGAGCTCCTCCAAGATCATCGTCGTCGTCCCGACCTACAACGAGCGGGAGAACCTGCCGGAGCTGGCCAAGCTGCTGGCGGACCTCGACCTGCCCGGGCTGCAGATGCTGGTCGTCGACGACAACTCCCCCGACGGCACCGGCGACGTCGCCGACGAGCTGGCCAAGGCCGAGCCGGAGCAGGTCGGCGTACTGCACCGGACCGCCAAGGACGGGCTCGGCCGCGCGTACATCGCCGGCATCACCCGCGCGCTCGACGAGAACGCCGAGATCGTGATCCAGATGGACGCGGACCTGTCCCACCCGGCGTCGGTGCTGCCGACGATGGTGGAGACGCTGCGGACCTCGGACGCGGGCCTGGTGATCGGGTCGCGGTACGTGCCCGGCGGTTCGGCCGCGGCCGAGTGGGCCTGGCACCGGCGGCTGCTGTCGGCCTGGGCGAACTTCTACGTGAACACGATCCTGCGGCTGCACGTCAAGGACGCGACCGCCGGGTTCAAGGCGTGGAAGGCCGACACCCTGCGGGCGATCGACGTCGGCTCGATCCAGAGCAACGGGTACTCGTTCCAGGTCGAGATGAACACCCGCGCGGTCCGCCGCGGCTTCCGGATCGCCGAGGTGCCGATCCGCTTCGAGGAGCGCACCCACGGCGCGTCGAAGATGAGCCTGAAGGTCCAGCTCGAGTCGGCGCTGATGCCGTGGAAGCTGCTGTTCAAGCGGTCCTGATCTTCTTGGGTTCAAGCCGGTACGTCGTACGGCGTACCGGCTTTTCGCGCGCGCACCGATCGCCTCCGCCGGCGACCAAGTCTTTCCCGCGGTCACCTGCGCGTGAGGTTCACCCGTAGCCGAGCTCGTGCAGGCGCGCGTCGTCGATCCCGAAGTGGTGCGCGATCTCGTGCACGACCGTGATGTTCACCTCGTCCACGACGTCCTCGACGGTGTCGCAGATCGCGAGCGTCGGGTTGCGGTAGATCGTGATCCGGTCCGGCAGCACCCCGCCGTACCAGTTGCCCCGCTCGGTCAGCGGGATGCCCTCGTAGATGCCGAGCAGGTCCGGGTCGCTCGACGGCGCGTCGTCCTCGACGAAGACCGCGACGTTGTCGATCAGGCCGGCCAGCTCGGGCGGCACCTCGTCCAGCGCCTCGGCCACCAGCACCTCGAAATCCGTCCGGGTCATCTCGATCACGGACCCAGCGTAGTGAGGCGTGCCACACGGGGTGGTCTCGTCGGCTCCGGCCCGGCTCTGGCCCGGCTCTGGCCCGGCTCTCGGCCCTCCTTTTGCCGGCTCTGGGATCGCTCCGGCTCCGCGACAGGTTTCTGCCATGCCGGATTCCGCCAGCCCGACGCCTCGTAACCGGCGTTACGACCTGCGGATACTGACGGCCATCCGGTCGCGTCCCGGCGACCGATCCAGTCCCCTGGAGATCCGCCATGCGAAAGCGTTTCCTGACCTCGGCGGTGGCCACCGCCGCCGTCCTGGCCGGCTTCACGGCCGTCCCCGCCCACGCCGCTCCCGCGGCCCCCGCGGCGTCCCCCGCCTTCAGCGGCCTCTCCTCGCCGATCGCGATGGAGCTCGCCGAGAAGCTCCCCGCGATGCGCAAGGTCGCGTCCGACGTACAGGCTCGCCTCGGCCTGGACGAGAGCCCGCTGCACGAACGCATCCTGGACGCGATCGACCCGACCGACTACGAGTGCTCGACGGCGACCCCGCCGGTCGTTGCCGCGGTCACCGCCGACTTCGCGAACCTGACGCCCGACCAGGCGCTGGCGTCGCTGTACGTGCTGCTGTTCGACCTGGTGATGCAGGACGCGGTCTACTTCCCGCAGCCGGCCGGCAAGTTCACGTACGGCGCCAAGGGCGCGTACACGAAGAAGGCGACCGACACCTTCGGCGGCCTGCGCAAGTTCTGGGACATCAAGTCGAACGACATCCAGCTCGTCCCCGCGCACGGCCGGATGCTGCTCGACACCGCGCGGGTGACCCGGGTCTTCACCACGATCTACGGCCAGCCGCTCGACCTGTCCGAGAACACCGCGAACTTCATCAAGACCCAGATCACCAGCACCCCGCTGCTGAAGAACGGCGACCACCCGGCGTACACGTTCAACGCGTACGCGTTCTCCACCGAGGGCGTCCCGGTCCCGGGCATCGGGAACGTCGGCGACAAGATCGTGATGGGCGACGGCGTCCTCGACGGGTTCGGGCTGGTCGGCCTCGGTGACGTCACCACGCAGGCGATCCTGGCGCACGAGTTCGGGCACCACATCCAGTACGAGGACGGGCTCTTCGACTCGACGCTGCCGGCGCCCGAGGCGACCCGTCGTACGGAACTGATGGCGGACTCGTTCAGCGCGTACTTCCTGACCCACGCCCGCGGCGAGCGGATGAACTGGAAGCGCGTCCAGCTGTTCACCGCGATGTTCGCCCAGATCGGCGACTGCGGCTTCGACGCCCCCGGACACCACGGCACCCCCAACCAACGCGTGAAGGCGGCCCTGTGGGGCTACGGGGTGTCGCAGGCGGTCTGGCCGCGCTCCTTGGTGCTGCCGTCGCGGGTGTTCGCCTGGCTCTTCGAGAAGCAGCTCCCGCGGCTCGTGGCGCCGGACGCTCCGTCCGATGCAGCTGTCCTGGAGTCCGCCAAGCAGGCCGCAGCCACGGTCAGCTAAACCCAGGCCGCATCCACGGTCAGCCGACCGCCTACCCCAGCCATCGGCGACCTTCTTCTCCTCATCCTCTCCTCTGTTCCTCCCCCGATCGGCTGCCTGGACTCTGGGGGCAGATTCCAGGCAGCCACCCTCTTCCCCGCGGTCCGAACCCCTTGGCAACAACTCGTTTTGGACCTTCGCCAAGACTCCTCTATGCTTACGGCTGTCCCTGGAGCTTCGGCTCCCGCGGGTCCGAGTCCCCATCGTCTAGTGGCCTAGGACGCTGCCCTTTCAAGGCGGTAACGCGGGTTCGAATCCCGTTGGGGATACGGTCGAAAGGCCGATTAATTGAACAGCTTGAAGATGGTGTACCATCGTCGAGCATCCTGGCCCAGTAGCGCAGTTGGTTAGCGTGCCGCCCTGTCACGGCGGAGGTCGCGGGTTCGAGTCCCGTCTGGGTCGCCAGGAGAAGGCGGCGGATGTCAAAACATCCGCCGCCGCCTTTTCTCCCCGGTCAGGTAGCTCAGCTGGTAGAGCGTCCGCCTGAAAAGCGGAAGGTCGGCGGTTCGAGACCGCCCCTGACCACATCAACCCTCTCCGGCTTCCGGGGAGGGGTTTTTTCTTCCCACGCGAGCTCCGCAGCCGCCTTCCGTCGCTGCGCTCCTCCAGGCGTCAGCTACGCACGACTCCCGCCCACCCTCCGGCTTGGCGCCGGCGGTTTGTTCCTGCTTGGCGCAGACGTCTGCCGGCTGGCGCCGGCGTTTGGCGGGCTGGCGCCCGCAGTGCGCGCTTAGCGCGCGGTAACCCCGCTGTGGTTGGCGCTAGCTCCAAAGTTCTGCAGTTAGTTCGGCCCTTCTGGCCAGGGACTGGAGGGCAGGGCGGTCGCAATCTCGGGGAACGCCCCCCCCCCCCCCGCCCGGTCTCAGAAAGCTGGCGGTTCCAGGCCGTGAAGATCGATGATCATCGGCCGGTCGTCATGACCAATCAGCTGGCTCACAGGCCGTTGTCCAGCCACTCCGCGCCAGTGTCGTCACGGTGGTATCCCTGATGGTCGCCGAGGACACAGACATGTCGGTTCTTCGGATTCATCGCCGGGCACGCCTGGTGCAGAATCGGCCAGCCACGTTCGTCGGTCTCACACTCCGGCTGGCGCTCGTCGGGCCCTTCAGCCCAGTCGAGTCCTGCAGTGCTCGCCGTTGGTTCGTTCACACAACCAATGGTCATCGCGCGTTACCGGCATGGGTATGACGAATCAGGAGCAGGCACTCGCGCAAGCACTGACGAAAAGTAGCTGTCCAGCTACCCCTTGACCATCCATTCGCCCTACCGTTAGGGCATGGCGAAAAGGCCCACGGCGCGCAACACGGCCCTCACTGCATGGATGCAGGAGAACGGCGTCAGCGCGGCCGAGCTGGCTGAGCAGGTGAACCGGGCCGTCCACGGAACGCTTCTCCAGCCAGGCAGTGTCGGGGAGCGCACCGTCTTCAGGTGGCTGTCCGGGGAGAACAAGTCACCGCAGCGCCGCCTTCGGGATGCACTGGAGAGTGTCACGGGCAAATCGATCATCGAGCTCGGCTTTGTTCCGCGCCGAAAGCTGCCTGCCTTCCACCCCGATCCGTCGGAAGGCACCGTGCTCCGCCGTACGTTCATTTCGATGGCAACAGCCACCACGCTCGCCGCGGCCAGCCAACAAACCGCAGTCGGAGCGCGACCGACCCTGGGAACTCCAGACGTCGACCGCTTGCGAGAACACCTCTCCGAACTGTGGCTCGCTGACGACCAGGTCGGTGGTGGCCCGGCGCTGGAACAACGCGCATCGGCGTTGACAGACCGGACTCTGAGCATGCAACAGAACGGCTCGGCCAGCCAAAGGGTCCGTTCACGCCTCTATGCCCTTGCCGCTGCATTCGAACTGGCGGCCATGTTCGCCGCACTCGACTCTCGTCGCCTCAGCAGCGCTCAGCGCCATCTGGAGAAGTCGGTCACGCTCGCTGGAATGTCAGGTGATCCACAGGTCCAGCACCAAGCATGGCGGCAAGCATCAATGCTCGCCGGACAGCGAGGCAGATTCACCGACGCGATGGCCGCCGCTGAAGCGTGCAGTGCGACCCGTGTCAATCGCAGCGACCCGCTCTACGCATCGCTGACACACAGTCGCATTGCTCTAGCGGCGTCGAACCTCGGAGACCGTCCCCGCGCCCAGCGCGCGCTCGAGCGTGCTGCGGCAGCGTTCGCTCGCGCCGACACCACCGCTTCCAGGCCGGCCTCAGTCGCCTTCTACACGCCAGGCGAGCTGCACGGCTTGTCCGGCCTCGTCCACTACCGACTCGGGATCGCCGACCAGGCGGAGTTTCACACTCACCGCTGTCTGTCAGCACTGCGCGAAGACCAGCACCGGAACCGCGCCTACTACCGCGCCCATGCGGCACTGACGCAAGTTGCCCAAGGCGACTTCGACGAAGCTGTGGCCACAGCCGCCAGCGTTGCCGCACCGTCTGACGCGACAAGCGGCAGGGTGACCCACCTCCTGCAGTCCTTCACAGCCGCGCTTCAGCAGGCAGCGCCGGGCACCACCGTGAACCGTGACTGGAAAGACTTTCTGCGCACTGTCGACTAGTCCGATCCCACACTCGAGGAGACTGGGTGCCTGACCAGATCACGATTCGCCGCTACGGCGTCGACCAACTCGACGTCATCCGGCCCACCCTGGTGAGCCTCTACGCTGAGGTCTACGAAAAGGAGATCGGCGAAGACCCGTTCTTCTCGGTCGACCGGTTTCAAGGCCGCCTCACGGGCCACTCGAAGCGCCCGACGTGGGAGGCCGTGGTGGCATTCGACGGCGGTGAGGCCGCCGGCTACGCCTACGCCGCAGCGCTGCCCGCGGGCACCGGCTGGTGGAGCCACCAACTCGAACCACTGCCGGAAGCCGCAACCATCGAGACAGGCAAACGCACGCTGGCCCTGTACGAGCTGATGGTCGGCCAGCACTGGCGTGGCACCGGTCTCGCGCAGAGAATCCACGAGGCCCTCCTTTCGGAACGCACCGAGGAACGCGTCACGCTGTTGGTCGAATCGACCCACCCGAAGGTCCGGAGCCTCTACGAATCCTGGGGCTACCGCTCGATCGGCGACCAACAGCCGTTCGAGGACTCTCCGATCTACGCCACGATGCTCCGCCCATTGACCGGCGACGAGCGTTCAGCCTAATCGCGAACACCGCTGCGACTACGTCCAAAGTAGGCATCACGCCGAAGTCGATCACTGACGCCGCCTTATTTCAAAAGGAAACGATGACTGACCAGTCGATCACGCTCCAGCCCGTTGCCCACGTCGTAGGCGGCCGAACCGAGCCCACCGACGACTACTGGGGCGGCACCCGCTCGATCATCCGCATCGACAACCCCCTCTTCGACACCGACTCCACCAAGGGCCTCGAAGAGTTCTCCCACCTCGAGGTCGTCTTCCACTT
Source organism: Kribbella sp. cmx-5-2 (assembly GCA_049998015.1). GTDB lineage: Bacteria > Actinomycetota > Actinomycetes > Propionibacteriales > Kribbellaceae > Kribbella. The sequence goes on along the minus strand of JAEBEC010000002.1, from coordinate 358,382 downwards.
CCACCTCACCGACCAGACGGACCTCCACCTAGGAGCCCGCCGAGCCCGAGACAACCCCAACTGGCCAGAGGTAGGCACCTTCGGCCACCGCAACATGCGCCGCCTCAACTGGCTGGGAGTCTCCCGCTGCCGGCTCCTCAAAGTCGAAGGCTTGGACCTCCATGTAGAAGACCTAGACGCCGTCGACGGCACCCCAGTCCTCGACATCAAACCGTGGTTCACCGACTTCGGCCCCCGCGGCGAGATCCAAGAACCCACCTGGCCCACAGAAATGCTCGGCAGCTACTTCGCGCAGAACCGCTAGACATGCAGGTCGTACCGCGATGCGAGCGCGGTGATCCCTAAGCTCGTCGAGCAGCACACGAGAGGACTTGGGATGCCGGAGAGGTTGCAAGAGCGGGTCGCACGCCTGATCCGCGACTCACTAGGCGAGCCGAGCTCACCCCTGCCCAGCGAAGCCGAGCTGGTCGACCGCTACGGCGCCAGCCGCAACACCGTCCGGGCCGCCCTATCGGCGCTAGAGGCCGAAGGGCTAATCACCAGCAGCCAGGGCCGGACCCGCCGCGTACGCGAGATCCGCCGCTGGGAATGGAAGATGGCCGAGTGGGAGAAGGCCCACAACAACGACGGCGACGCCTGGGCCAACACGATCAAGGCCCAGGGCGGCAAGCCGCGAAACGACCTGCAAATCCTGTCAATCCAAGCGCCGGCTGACGTCGCCAATGCACTCCAAATCCCCGCAGGCACAGCGATCCAGGCACGCAACCGCCGCCACTGGGTCAACGACGAACCCCACCAACTCAGCGACTCCTACTTCCCGCCGTTCGTCACCGACGGGAACGACCTCTTCTGGAACCCCAGCGACCTCGGAGTCCCAGGCGGCCTCCTCGCCGCAACCGGCCACGAGCAAGTCCGCTGGCACGACACCCTCACCGCCCGCATGCCCAGCGCCGACGAAGCCCAACGCCTGATGATGGCCCCCGGCACACCCCTGCTCATCCACACCCGCGTCGGCTACGACACCGACGCGCGCCCGGTCCGCTACATGGTCACCCGCATGGCAGCCGACCGCGTAGAAGTCTCCTACGACCCGAACACGGACGACTGATGCTCATCACCCTCGACGAATCCCACCGCAAACTCGTCCACCAGGTCCGCGACGACGCGGGAAAATGGCCAACTGACAAGGGCACCGACCAGTACCGGGGCAGCCTCGATATGGTCGAGGGTCCACGCCAACATCGATCGCGACTTCGACCACTATCCGTTCGTCGGCTGGGTTGTGGACGGGCGCGTAGTCGCGATGCCGGCGATCATCGATTCAGAGACCGACTTCTAGACCCGGCCGAACTGGCCGAGCCTCAGATCTATATCAGCCGGTTCTTTGTCGTCAAGCATGGCAAACGTATGGATCAGCACTTCTTGAAGCTGTGATTGAACGAGCCAATCGCGAGGGTAAGCGCTGGATTCGCCTCAATTGCTGGAGCGCCAATACCAAGCTTCACAACTACTACATTACCCACGAGTTCGAGCCCGTTCGCATCATGAGTGTTCCGAATCGATGAGTGGAGCACTGTTCCAGCGGCGGATCGTCGACTAGCCTACTGAGCGGGGGAACGCGGCGCACAGCATAGGGAGGGATATGAAAAAAGAGGTTCGTCTACTCAAGGACAAGGCGATCGCTTCACTGCGGCTGGGGGTAGAGCACTTCAATCGATTTTCCGACGATGGCCGAGCAGATGCCGTCTTAATTCTGATCGATCACTCGTTTGAGATGCTGCTGAAATCAGCCATCTTACATCGCGGCGGAAAGATACGCGATCCACGCCAAAAGAACACTATCGGTTTCGATGCGTGCATTCGTCGCGGACTTTCAAGTCCCGAAGTCAAGTTTCTCACAGACGAACAGGCTCTCGTATTGCAGGCGATCAATGGCCTCCGTGATGCCGCCCAGCACCATCTTGTTGATCTATCGGAGAACCAACTCTATTTTCACGCGCAGAGCGGCGTTACTCTATTTCGTGACCTTCTACATCAGGTGTTCGGTGAGAAATTGGCCGACCATCTACCCGATCGTGTCCTACCGATCTCAACGATGCCGGTCCTCGATCCGTTGGTGATGTTCGCGGAGGAAGTGGACCAGGTCCGGCGCTTGTTGGCACCTAACACCCGGCGTCACGCCGAGGCCGAGGCGCGGCTGAGAAGCCTCGCGATCATGGATGGGGCGATCCGAGGAGAGCACCTGCAGCCTGGGGCGACCGAACTGCGGAAACTAGGTCAAGCAATCAGTGAAGGCGGCGACCTCGAATCCGTCTTTCCTGGCATTTCGGGAGTAGGCTTCTCGGTCGATGGCAGTGGGCCACAGATCAATCTTCGAATCACAAAAAAAGAGGGCGTCTCCGTCGTCGTAGTGCCGGAGGGCACACCCGATGCAGGCGTTGTGGCTATCAAGCGTGTGGACGAACTTGGCTTCTATAGCTTGGGTCATCGCGAACTGGCGACGAAGGTCGGGCTCACCACCAACAAGACGACTGCAGCGATTCGAGTCCTCAATCTGAAAGAAGATCCCGACTGCTTCAAAGAATTCAAGATCGGAGGCATGCTCCACCAGCGATACTCTCCGAACGCCGTGAAGCGGATCAAGGAGTTGTTAGCAGAACGCGCGATTGAAGACGTCTGGCAGGAATATAGAGCCATGCAATCCAAGTAGCGCGCAGGAGTACCTATCGGGTCGCGTCTCGACCTAGCACCTTTATCACGCTAGGTCGAGATCGCGGCCTGTCCTGCGACTACCGATAGTCCTCTATATCTTCAGCTCTCATCAATTCGATATGCTGCGCTTTGGCAGGGTTGACCCCAACTGCCTGCCGATTTCAGCAACGCTCTCCGCGGCGATAATCTGCTCCTCCACCAATTTGTCAAGCAGAGCGTTCACCAATTGATCAGCGCGCGGCCATCTCACTCGTTCGATCAAGGTACGGTTGATTGATTCCAACAGCGGATCCCATCTCATCGTCACCCTCGGGCACGAGGACGATGTTGTACGCAAACTTGTTCTCGGAGTGAGCCCACACACATCTCCCGAATCTCATTGATATCGGCGCGTCAGTTACCCCATAGAATTGCACTGGAAAATAGTGCGCTCCAGCCTCGAGTATTTTGGTCGTTAATGCTCACATTAACCTCTTCATCAACCAAGAACTCCGCCACGACCGACCCTCCTCGGCGCACATCTTAAGAATCCAGCCACCTCGACTCTAGGTTAAGTCCACGAAATTCGATGGAAGATATGTCGAGCTTGAGTACTTCGACCAAAGGAACATTTATTCGGTGTTGTCCGTTGCTCGACACCTGACGCGAACTCCACGAGCTCTTAGGGACGCTGTTAGGCGGGTGAGCCGGCTGTCCATTCCGTTCCGTCCGAACCAACGAACGGCTCATCTCGCCTGGCGGCCTCGATACGCTGACGCAAGGTATCGAAGTATGTATCTGAAGCCACAAGTTCGACAGTGGCCAGCTTCGGGACCCGGCCAAACAGATCCGGCCCAGGCACCTCCAAGTCCGACTGCTGCAGCGTCACATCATGTTCGAGAATTTCGATCGTCATGCCTCAACGTTCCCATAGCATCGGTAGTCAAAGGCAGGGCTCGCTGACCAAATCTTTATCCGGGGTCGAGCGTGCTGCCCCTTTGGCTCATCGCGGCAAAGCGGACCGCCACCAAGACCGCAACGGCTGGAGACGGTGATCTAGTCTCCCGGCCATACAGCCACTCTCATCGATCAACTAACGGGCTGGCAGGAGACCCATTCTCGAACTGAAAGCGGAAGATCTGCGTTTGGAGACCACTTTTGACCACACTCGCTATCCCGGCTTCGCGGAGGGGTTCCTGTTCCCACACGAACTCTGCAGCCGACTCTCCCCCACCCTCCGGCTTACGTCGGCATTAGTTGTCTCTCTTAGGAGCGGCCGGCAGCTCCCGGCGTTGGCGGGCTGTCGCCTGCAGTGGCGCATATTTCGCCGCGACTTCTGTGGCTGGCGTCGGCTTCGACGTGCGGAGTGCCAACGACGCATCGCCGACCGCAGACGATGACCGCAACTCGGTCCGCGACAGACAGGTATCCCAGGTGTCGCTCAGGAGAGAAGGTCGCGGAGGCCTGCTGCCACTGCGATTGACAGGAACTGGGCACGGCGGAGGTGTGAGGTTTTCAGGAGTTGCGTGATGCGTAGCTTCTGGGGAGCAGTTGGTCGGAAGTACATCGGTGCTGCTGGTTGGTTGCCTAGGCGCGCTAGGTCGGGGTCTGGGTCGTGGTGGACCTCCAGGTCTGCGATGACTACTTCCCAGCCGCCGAGGTTGCGGTGGATCCACCAGGCGCGTCGGCGTAGGTCGGGGTCCTCGGCGGCTTTGAGTGGTGCGAGGTCCTGGACGGACCAGAGACGGGGGTTGCGGATGAGGACCTCGCCGGCGAGGCGGGCGACGCGCGAGTTGGGCGCGGCCGTCAGAGCGAAGAGAGTTGAGGCGTCTTCCGCAGACGCGTTGGGTTTGAGCAGGACGAGGCCGACCTTGCACAGCGCGAGTTCGTTGCTGTGGACGAGGGCGAGGATCTCGTCGCGGTCGACGGGACGCCTCATCTCGATGAGTCCGTAGTACGCGCGAGCGCGGATAGCCGGGGTCGCGTCGGAGTGCGTGATCTCGGCGTACGTCGCGGCTGGGTCCTGGCCCATTTCCTCCCATCGGCGGCGGGCCCAGAGGCGCACCAGGACTGACCTGTCGACGAGCAGGCGTTCGACGTCGTCGGGGTCGAGCTCGGTTGCTGTCAGGCGGACCAGACCGAGTACGCGACTGTCTGCGGCGCCGGCGTGCAGGAGCAACTGCGCGACTACCTCCGTCGACGCCTCGTCGGCGATGAGACGGCTCAGCAGCCGCCGTACGATTTGGTCGTTCTCGCGCGGGTGAAGCTTGACCACATCGGCGAGCGAGAGCAGCCTCGTCTCCAGGCTGTACTGGAACGCCGCTCGGCGTAGGTCGCGGTCGCGGGACGTTCGCAGGAGCGCCCACACCTCGGCCTCCCCGTGAACCGACGCCAAAGAGTGCAGGTACTGCGCCTCGACGTCCGCGCCCCGGCCTCGGTGCTCGAGCCGGTGGAGTATCGGCATGATCCGATCGGCCTGGGCGAGTTCGGTTCGTCGAAGGACTTCGGCCGTCGCCGCCTCGCGGACCACGGCGACGTGGTCGGTGACTCGAACTGCCAACGCGTGATCGCCGCCGGCGTCACCAGAGCTGATCAACGCTCGGACGGCGCGCTCACGCACGAATCCGTTGGGGTGGAGGCTCGCGAGTACCGCGACGACCGAGTGCTGCTCGAGAGCCGGCTCGGTCCATTGCTCCGGCGCCCCCAGGGCCGGTCCGTCGTACGAGAACCGGCGTGCGTAGTAGTCGATGCGTAGCAACTCTCGCGCGGACGCGGCGTCGAGCCAGGACGCGCTCTCGTCCAGGCCGGCTCGGTCGCGGCGCACGGTGGCGTCAGCGGCCTCGGCAAGGCGACGGCGGATCTCCCCCGGAGTGGACATGTCGCCCATCTTGACCGATGGGGTGACGAGATGTCCGGGAATTTCTGTACGCCGCCTACCAAGGCCTGGAGGTTTTCGACAGTCCTTCGTAGCAAGGCTCGCTGATCAGTGGGTCAGCAGGGTTTGTGGGTGGCCTTGTAGGACTTGGGGGCCTTGTCTATGAGGAGAGTCGGGGGTTCGCCCTTCAGGTACTTGCTGACGGACCACTGGGTGCAGGTTTGGCCTTGGGGGCCGTCGGCTGCGTCTTGGGTGCTGGTGAAGGTGAGTTTGGCCAGCAGGCGGCCGTCGGTGGTGGGCGTGATCGACAGCAGGTTGACCTCGGAGTTGACGGTGGAGCGGAAGCCGGTGGCGAAAGCTGGGCGGGTCAAGAGCTTCTGGGCTGCGGGTGTTTGCTGGGCCTGGTAGGTGAGGTAGTCGTGGTTGTTGATTGCCGTGAAGTACGTGGTCAGGAGATCGACTACGGCGGAGGCGGCCGAGTCCTGGGTGATTTCGGGGGCTACTGAGACCAGGTCGTTGCCGAGGGTGGGTTCGGGGGTCGGCTCGGGGGATGGTTCCGAGGTCTCGTCTTCCGTGGGCGCGGGCGACCACGTTGGTTCCTCGGAGGTTGGCGCGTAGCCGGGGGTGATGAAGCCGTCGGGGCCGATGAAGGAGACGTCGCCACCCGAGTTGCCTTCGCCGTACGAGTTGCTGTCGCCGTCGTCGCCCAACGTGCCGGTGCCGATCGAGCCGGCGCTCTCCAAAGCGTCGGTGATCACCGCGTTGGTGCCGAGGATTCCTATGACTACGACGACGGCCAGGACAACCGTCGCTCCGACGAACCAGGCGGCTTCGTGGCCGGCTGGGGCTTCGGTCTTTCGCGTTGGGCGGGACTCTTCGAAGCCGGCCTCGCAGTGGGTGCAGTAGTTGGTTGTTTCCGTACGGCGGTGGCCGCACACGGTGCAGAAAGCAGACATCAGTTCGTCCCCCCGGACAATTACAGGATTGCGCCAACCGCCTGCTGGACTGCGGTCACCGCGGTGCCGATCGAGGCGATCGACTTGGCTCCGGACGCGATCAGTTCCAGCAGGCGCAGTACTGATCCCTTGTCCGGTTCTTCCTTCCCCAGTTCGTGATCGGCGAGCTCGGCGAGTTCGACGGTCTGGCCCGGCGGCTCCGGCTCTGCGCGGAGCAGGTCGAGGAGGTGGGCCATCTCGGCCCGGGCGTCGGCGAGGGAGGCGGTCGACGCCGCAGAGATGTTCGTCGCCTTCGCGTGTTTGCCGGCGGCCATCGCCCCGGCCGAGACCTGGCCTCCGCTGATCCGGATTCCGTCGTTCTTCTCCATCGGGATCAGCCCTTTCCGACTGCTTCGTTGACGCTTTGCCGGGCCGCGTTGGCGACTCTCGAGATCACGTTGGTCGCCCGGGCGCCGCTGCCTGCGGCGATGCTCCCTGCCGTGACGCTGCCACCGCCGGCGACGTACACGCCGTTGTTCAAGATCGTCGTCTGGCGTTGGCTCAGCTCGGCCGTGTCGATCCCCTTGGACTCGAGGAAACCGTTGAGGGACTGGAGCAGCCGCCTGTTGATCACCTCGGTGTACCAAGCGTGGTCGAGCTTCTGGAAGTACCGCTGGTACCGCCGATCGCTGACGGTTTCCCGCGGGCTGGTCGGAGCGCCGTAGTCGAAGCGGAGCGCGGTGAGGATCTCCCGCTGTTGCCTGACCCGTTGCAGCTCAGATGTCGCGCCGCCCAGCACGTGCGCCCCCGTTGCGATCGGTGCACGGAACAGATGGCCCGGCGTACGGCGAAGAGCTCGCCCGCCGATCCGCAACGCCTGCCCCACCGTGGGTTGCGGCAACAGCCGGTCGACCTCCTGGAACTCGTCCCGCACCGGTGTGAGCAGGCAATGGCTGGCCTCGACGAACAGCTCGCGTGGCGTCACGACGAAGCGCAGGTACGTCGAGAGGACCAGCTGGCCCTGCCAGCCGCTGATCAGGATGCACAGGTACGGGCGTGCCCGGTCCTCCGGCTCGATCGTCAGGCTACGCAGCAACGCGCGATCGATCGCGGCCACCGGTGCGGCCAGTTGATTGGGCAGGAACCGCTGGTCGTTGCGGATGTCGCGCCCGTCGACGAACACGCGATCCGTGATCGTCACCTCGCCGGTCCGCAGGTCGCGCAGCTGGTCTCGGACGAAGTCGTGGATCTCCAACGCGGTGAAGGATTTGGCCTTCTCTCCCGCTGCCGCCCGGTGGGTGTCGAGCACCATGGTCCAGGCGTCGACGGTCGTCCCACTGCCGACGAACGGCTTGTACGCGCTGTAGACGCCGACGTTGCCGCGGGCCGCCGCACTGACCTGCTCGAGTCGCCGACGGACTTCGGGCTCGCTCGGCCGCGGCAACAACTCCGGCTGGAATAGTGCCGGGTGCAGGTCGTGCGCGACCACGCCGTACGTCGCCACCAGCGTCTCCCCGACGACAACCACCCAGCAGAGCGCGAGTGCCAGCACGAAGATGAGCGGCCTCGCCGTGTAGAGGCTCCACACCGCGCCGAACAGGAGAATCGTCAGCAGGAGATCGCGAACGAACTGCCGCTTCCGGGCCGCGATCGCGTGCAGGATCACGGGGACCAGGTCGACGTCGGGCGACGTCGGCGGCGCCTTGAATTCCTCGTCCAGGACGTCGCGGACGACTTGACGCGCGAGGTTGCTGTTCAGCTGGACCGCCGCACACAGATAACGGGTGGCGTCGGATGGTGGCATCGTTGCCATATCGCGTTCTGTGGCCGGTAACGGCACTCCGCACGTGCCGCAGTAGGTGGCTCCGGCCCGATTGGCCGCGCCACAGGAATGACAATCCTTCATGGTATTTCCCCCCAACCGGAGCGACGGTACGGCGATCAACCGGCCAGGTCCAGAGGTGGTGCAATTCCGGCGATATTGACTCAAGCGATCGTTGAATGCGCGGGACCTATTTCAGAAATGGCGCCGAAGGCAACCAGTTGATGGAAAGTCGCTGACAGGCTTCGTCAAATCGTCGCCAAGGACCGCCTGATCGTGGTCCGCGCCAAGCCTTGTGGACTGTATGCTGACCGGCTTCTGGTGGTGACTACCAAGATTGTGGAGACTTCGTTGCCGACTGGTGAGTGGACTTTGGCCAACGATGATTACGGCTCGCCGCAGCGGCTGCGGCGGAGGAGCCGGATGATCATCGGGTTGGTTGTGGTGGGGTTCGTGGGGCTTTGTGCGGTGCTCTACTTCACCGGTGCGTCGGTTGGGGGTGCGCCGGGCCTTGGGCCGACGAACTACAGCACCAGCGTCAACTGTGAGGTCAACACTGTTGGGGCGCAGGGGACAGTGACGATCAGCGGGACGATCACTGGGGATGCGTCTAGCTATCTGGTGACTGTCGACGTTTTGGATCAGGCCTCTCAGCAGCGGATCGGTGGGCAGACCTTTGAGGTTCGGGATACGACTACCTTCGAGGGAACGACTGCGGCAGAGGCGACTATTGGGCCGGAAGGTATTGACTGCAAGATCTCCAAGGTGGAGTAGGCCCGATCCCCTGTCCGGCGCTCGGCCGTGAGGTTGTCGCGAAATCGGTGGATTCGGCGCGGGATTGCGGCTGATGCATGGCGGCCCGAGTAGGCCGGAAACCCAGCCCGCCTGGCGGTCGGATCCTGCAGACTGTTGGGCATGCTGAGTACTGCGGCCTTCGAGGAGCAACGACGTGCGATCTGTCGGTCCGGGCCGCCCAGTGGAGGGGACGATCTTCTGGGGATGGAGATCGACTTTCTTACCTGGCTGGGAGACGCGACGTACGCGTTCGAGCCGCACGAACTTTGGGACGAGGCTGCCGTCGAGCGGGATGAACGCGGCGAGTGGTTGATCGATGGCTCGGCGCGAGCGAAGGCTGGCGTCACGGCCGAGCAGGTTGAGGCGGCTCTGGCGACGATCTGGACACAGGATCTTCGGTACCGGCACCGCGAGGCGCACACCCTCCTGACCGAGTTGTCGTCTGTGACGCTGCTGGCGGTCACGCAGATCGATGCGGATGATTTCTGGGTCACCGCACGAGTACGAGTCGCGTTGTCGCCAGTGTCCGCGGAGGGCGGCAGCCGTATCTGAAGGCGCGATGAGCGCGGAGCGCGGGCGATAAGCCCATGGGCCGGCGCCAGCCGGGAACTCCGGCGCTAGCCGGAACGCCTGCGCAAGCAGGCCGCAGGCCGGCGCTGAGCCGGCATCCTCCGCCGGCGATAAGCCGGAGGGTGGGCGGGAGCGGGCGTAGCTGACGCCTGGAGGAGCGGAGCGACGGAAGGCGGCTGCGGAGACCGCGTGGGGGAGAATCCCAGGTCAGCGGGGGATGCGGTTGGTTTCGTAGGTCCAGATGGCTAGTTCTACTCGGTTTCGGGCGCCGATTTTCAGCATCAGGCTGGTGAGGTGGGTTTTGACCGTGCTCAGGCTGATGTGGAGGTCGGTGGCTATTTCGGCGTTGGTTCGGCCTTTGGCTGTGGCTAGGAGGACTTCCTCTTCTCGGGTGGTGAGGGGGTCTTGGGGTTGGGGTGGGGTTGAGGGAGCGGCGAAGGCTGCTAGTAAGCGGGCGGTGATCTTGGGGGCGATGAGGGCGTCGCCGTTGGCTGCTGCTTGGAGGGCCTGGACGAGGAGGTCGGGGCCGGCGTCTTTGAGGAGGAAGCCTCGGGCTCCTGCTTTCAGGGCTCCGTAGACGTACTCGTCCAGGTCGAACGTGGTGATCACGACGATGGGGATTGGGTCGGCGACGCCTGGGCCGGCTAGTTCTGGGTGACGGCGATGCCGTCCAGGCCGGGCATTCTGATGTCGACCAGGCACACGTCGGGGCGTTGGCGGCGGGCTAGGGCTACGGCTTCGAGGCCGTCGGCGGCTTGGGCGACGACTTCGATGCCGGGTTGGGCGTCGAGGATCATCGCGAGGCCGGTTCGGACCAGGTCCTGGTCGTCGGCGACGAGGACTCGGATGGTCATCGGCGGGCCGCCGTACGAGAGATGGTCATCGGGCGGCCGCCGTACGGGGTAGTACTGCGGTGACGGTCCAGCCGCGGTGGGGATCGGGGCCGGCGACCAAGGTGCCGCCCAGCAGCAAGGCGCGTTCGGTCATGCCGGGGAGGCCGTAGCCGGAGGGGTTCATCGTGGTGGGCTCGCCGTCGTCGTGGATGGTCAGGCGCACAGTCTCGCCGTACGACGTGAGGTCGACCTCGATGCGCGTCGCCTGACGCGCGTGCCGGGTGGCGTTCGTGATCGACTCCTGCGCGATGCGGAAGATCGCGGCGCCGACAGCCGGCCCGAGGTCGTCCAGGTTGCCCGACATCGTGAGCTCGACTCGCGAAACCCCCTCGGCGAGACCGACCAGCTCGGCGACCCCCGGCTGAGGCGCGAGCGCGGCGGTACCGTCGTCACGCAGTACGCCGACCATCGTGCGCAGCTCGGCGAGCGTCCGGGCGCCCTCGGACTCGATCACGGCGAGCGCTTCGACGGCCGCCTGAGGGCGGCTGGCTGCGACGGCCTGGCCGGCCTGGGCGCGGATGACGATGGCCGAGACGTGATGGGCGACCGTGTCGTGCAGTTCGCGGGCGAGCTGCTCGCGCTCCCGGAGCCGGACCTGATCCCGCTCGCGGAGCCGGGCGGTCGACCGGTAGCGGACCGCGGCGGCGAGGGTGGCCGGGAACAGCAGGAAGATGCTGCCGCCGACCGCTTCGCCGTACCCGTTGAAGTCGCTGACGATGGCCAGCACCATCGCGACCAGGACGACCGCGAATCCGCTCAAGATGTCGCGGCCTGACCCCCAGCGGACGAGTGCGTACGGCAACAGAACCACGCAGATCATCGTGTAGAGACCGAACGGCGCGCGATCGCTGAACAGGGCCACGATGTCGACCACGATGATCCCGCCGAACACGGCGGAAACCACCGTCAACGGATGCGTACGACGCCACAGCAACGCGGCGACAGTGGCCAGTGCGAACACCAGCGCGAACGGCCGCCACACGAGGTCCGTACGGAGTACGCCCTCGAGAACCGCCGCGAGCAGCAGGCCGCCGACGAGCACCCAGTCGCGCCACACCCGCTTGGGCGGGTACGGCGCTCGAGGCTCGGCCAGCAGCGACCGGAGAGCGTTTCTCACCATGCCCACAGCGTAGGGACTCCGGGCGCCGCGCGGATCGGCTCAAAGTACGGGACGCGACCCGGCTGATCGGCCGAGGAAGGTCCGGCCCATCGCCCGAGGTGTGGGCAGCCCGCCGGCCACAGGCTGAGACCAACTCTGGCTGAAGGGATCCATGATGACGTCGAACCTGTACAGGCTGGGCCGGTACGCCGCCCGCCGGCCGTGGGTGGTGATCGGGGCCTGGCTGGTCGTCGCCGCGCTCGTGGTCGCGGCCTCCGGTGCCTTCGGCAAGAAGCTCGAGGAGTCGTTCGGGGCGCCCGGCGTCGACTCGCAGTACGCGACCGATCTGCTGTCGGCCGCGGGAGCGGACCAAGCCGGGCTGACCGCGCAGGTCGTCGTCACGCCGTACGACGAACAAGCGACGCTCGACGGCGCGGCGCTGCAGACGGCGCTGACGAAGGTCCGTACGACCGCTGCCGCGATGCCGCACGTGCTGTCGGCGAGCGATCCGGTCATCTCCCCCGACGGCCGGGTCGGGCTCATCCGGCTTCAGTACCCGGTGCTCGACGAGCTCGAACCGAGCGATCTCGAGCAGCTCAAGACCCTGTCCACACTGGAATCTCCGCTCCGGATCGAGATGGGCGGCGACCTGTTCTACGCGTTCGACGAAGGGCAACCCGGCCTCGCCGAGGCGTTCGGGCTGATCGCCGCGATGATCGTCCTGCTGCTGGCGTTCGGGTCGATCATCGCGATGGGACTGCCGATCGGGATGGCCGTGTTCGGGCTCGCGCTGGCGATCAGCTCGCTGTCGCTGGTCACCTATCTCGTCGAGTTGCCCAGCTGGGCGCCCGTCCTGGGCAGCATGATCGGGCTCGGCGTCGGCATCGACTACGCGCTGATCATCGTCACCCGGCACCGCGAGTACCTCGGCCGCGGGCTGGCCGTCGACGAATCGGTCGGGCGCGCGGTCGCGACTGCCGGGCGTTCCGTGCTCTTCGCCGGTGGGACTGTGGTGATCGCGATTCTGGGGCTGGTCGTGGCCGGCGTACCGTTCATGACCGCTGGTGGGATCGCGATCTCGCTGATCGTGCTGACGATGGTGCTCACGTCGCTCACCCTCCTGCCGGCGTTCCTGGGGCTGGCGGGGCACTGGATCAATCGTCTTCGCGTACGACGGGTGCGCAGCTCCCCCGGCGTGGGTTGGCAGCGATGGGGTGCGCACGTGTCCAGGCACGCGGTCGCGTACGCCGTGAGCGCCACCGTCCTGCTGCTCGCGCTGGCAGCGCCTGTGCTCGCGCTCCGCGTCGGTACGCCGGACGACGGCGCGCTTCCCGTTCAGCGGACCGAGCGCCGGGCGTACGACCTGGTCGCGGCGGGATTCGGTGCCGGGAGCAACGGTCCGCTGGTGATCGCGGTCGACGTGTCGGGCGATCCGGGCGTCGTACAGCCGCTGTACGACGCCGTACGGGCTGATCGCGGGATCGCGTCGGTCGCGCAGCCGGAGGTGAACACCGCGGCCGGCGTCGCGACGCTGATCGCCGTACCGACGACCGGGCCGCAGGATGACGCCACGATGACGACCGTCGAGCGGTTGCGTGCGGAGGTGTTCCCGTCGGTACTGCGGGACAGCCCGGCGAAGGCTCATGTCGGCGGTCAGACGGCGACGCTGGCCGATGTAGGGGCCAAGGTCAACGATCGGCTGCCGTGGTTCATCGGCGCGGTGATCCTGCTGTCCGTCGTACTGCTGAGTGTGCTCTTCCGGTCGGTCGTCGTACCGCTGAAGGCCGCGCTGATGAACCTGCTCAGCATCGGCGCGTCCTTCGGGGTGATGGTGATGGTCTTCCAGTGGGGCTGGGCCGCGGACCTGATCGGGCTGGAGTCGACGATTCCGATCCTGCCGTTCATCCCGATGTTCATGTTCGCGGTGGTGTTCGGGCTGTCGATGGACTACGAGGTCTTCCTGCTCACGCGGATCCGCGAGGAGTACGTGCGGACCGGCGACAACACGGCCTCGACGATTCACGGGATCACGACCACCGGGCGGGTGATCACGTCGGCGGCGCTGATCATGATCGCGGTGTTCGTGAGCTTCTCGCTGGCCGACGATCCGACCGCGAAGTTGTTCGGGGTGGGGCTGGCGACGGCAGTGCTGATCGATGCGACTGTGGTGCGGCTGGTGCTCGTGCCGGCATTGATGAAGTTGCTCGGCGATGCGAACTGGTGGATGCCTGCCTGGTTCGGACGGCGGGCCGCGCCCTCGGCCGAAGCTGACGCAAGTACGTCTCGTCAGATCGGCGAGGCCGGGTTATGGTGACGTGAGCGCAAGGCCGCTGAAACCGTTGCCCGACAGGGGTTTCGGGACGATGGCGATCGTTCCGAGACCTCCGGCGGTGTTCCGCGCCGTACCACCCGCACGACCTTCGTCCTTGCTCCACGCCCTCCCGGCGAGAGTCGCATGACGAAAGGACCTGTTCATGCAGAACAAGCTCGCGCGCGGCAGACGTCTCCGTGCGCTGACGGTGCTGGCCGCCGTACTGGGGCTGGTGTTCGCGGCGGTGACGCCCGCAGCGGCTTCGCACCCGAACGGACCGAAACCGACCGTCGTCCTCGTGCACGGAGCGTGGGCCGACGGTTCCAGCTGGCAGAAGATCGTCAACCGGCTGCTGGACGACGGCTACCCGGTCCGCGTGCCACCGAACCCGCTGCGCGGCCTGACCACGGATCCCGCGACGATCCGGAGCTTCCTGAGCACGGTGCCCGGCCCGATCGTCCTGGTCGGTCACTCGTACGGCGGCGCCGTCATCACCAACGCGGCCACGGGAAACCCGAACGTGAAGGCACTCGTGTACGTCGACGCCTTCGCTCCGGCCGAAGGTGAGACCCTCTTCCCCCTGGCCGGTGCGGACTCTGCCCTGGCCGTCGATCCGACCACCGTCTTCGACTTCGTCCCGTACCCGGGCGCGCCCGCGGGGGACGTCGATCTGTACCTGAAGCACGACACGTTCGTGACGTCGTTCGCCTCCGGCGTCCCGCGCCGCCAGGCCGAGCAGCTCTACCCGTCGCAACGCCCGTGGGCGCTCAGCGCCGGAACCACCGCGTCCGGACCGCCGGCGTACCTGAGCATCCCGTCCTGGTACGTGCTCGGCACCCGCGACCTGATCATCACGCCGTCGGCCCAGCTGTTCATGGCCAACCGCGCCCACGCCAAGATCACCCGGGTCCCGGCCGGTCATCTCAGCCTCATCACCCAGCCAGGCCCGATCACGAAGGTCATCGAGCAGGCCGCCCGCGCGACCCGCTGACCCATCCGCGCCGCAGGTCTCCCGGAATCCGGGCGACCTGCGGTTCGGTGTCGAATTCGGGGACTCGCGTTCGACGCAGGGATGAGCAGGCTCTGACTGAGCCGCCTGACGCGAGGAGCATCACATGACCGCCGGCTACACCTTCGACATCTACTCCAGCCTCGACGGGTTCGCGTCGTACGACGACGCCGACTGGGGCCCGTACTGGGGCAAGCAGGGGCCCGAGTTCCTGGAGCGCCGGCTCGGTCTGTACGGCGCCGGGCAGCGGATGGTGTTCGGGGGCAACACCTTTCGGTTGATGACGGAGATGATCGGGTCGAGCAAGGTACCGGCCGAGGCGCTCGACCCGATCAACGCGGCGATGCGGGCGCTGCCGACCACGGTCGTTTCGTCGACGCTCGACGGGCCGCTGGACTGGCCGGACGCGAGCGTCGTGAGCGGGGACGCCGTCGAGGCGATCGCGCGGCTCAAGGCGGAGTCCGACGTACCGCTGCGCTCGAACGGGAGCATGGCGCTGAACCGGGCACTGATGGCCGCCGGGCTGGTCGACCGAGTGCAGGTGACCGTCTTCCCGGTGATCGCCGGGCGGAGCGGGGTGGAGCCGATCTTCGGGGGTGCGGCGGACTTCGACCTCGAGCTGCTCGAGAGCCGGACGTTCGACGGGCGGATCCAGGAGCTGATCTACCGGCCGACCCTGCACGGGTGAGTCCGGCTGTCTTGCTGGCTCGCGCATGCGGTGGTGCCGGCGGCCGCGCTGCTCGGCGGGCTGATGATCACCGGGGTCTCGCTCGACATCGCGAGCGCGGTCGCGGCCTGGTCCGACGAGTTCACCCCTGACCCGGACACGGCTCGTGCGCTCGGTACGGCGGGGGTTCTCGCCGGGCTCACCGGGATGACCGGCGGCGCCGTACTGGTTGCCGTGACGACGCGGATTGCTCAGCAGGCGCGGGCCTTGCCGCGGTGGGCGGTCTGGGCGTCGTACGCCGTGGTGGTGCTGTGTCTGGCCGGCTTCTGGAGTGGCGGGATGGCGTCTGTGGCGTTCGGGCTGTGGCTTCTCGGCGCTGTGGTCGGGGTGCTGCGGGCTGCTTCGGCGCAGGGTAGATCGGCGCCGGACCCGGCCGGCGGCTGACGGCCGCGGACGCCGAGGGTTCATCGGGGGTCGGTTCGGTGTTCATCGGCGGGAGCGAAGTTCTGGGGTATGAGATTTCTTGCGCGTGGGCGGGCTCGGGTTGTTGTCGCGATCGGGGCGGGGGTTGCGCTGCTGGCCACGGGGGCAGCGGTCAGTCAGGCCGGTGGTTGGTGGCCGGGAGCGCCGCACGAGTTTCGGGTGAAGGGTGATTCCTTCTCCGGGCACGGCACGGTGAGTGGGGACGTACTGCGGAACGATTCCGGGGCCACGGCTGTGGTGCGGCATTCTTCGCCGGCTCAGGGGACTGTGACTCTTGGCGCTGATGGGGCGTTCGTCTATACGCCGAAGGCTGGGTTCAAGGGGACCGACAGCTTTACGTACACGGCGACTGACGCCGTACAGGTTTTCAGGAACAGCAAGGCCGGTGGGGGTGCATTGGCTCCGTTGGCGAAGGTTGCTGGGCCGGGTGGTTCTGTGACCGAGCTTTCTGGTGAGGGGTATGGGTCGGCGTTGGCCGCCGTACCGGGTCGGGCGGGGTATTTCTACGGGCTGACCGATCGGGGGCCGAACGCCGACGCGCCGGACGGGAACAAGTCGGAGATGCTGCTGGACTTTCAGCCGCAGCTCGGGAAGTTCAAGCTGGTCGACGGGCGGGCCGAGCTGGTGTCGAAGGTATTGCTGAAGGGGCCTCGGAGTTTGGGCGGCGTGAAGTACAGCGGGCGGCCGCCGCACGACACGAGTGAGGTGATCGACGACGTCAACGCGACGAATGCGAATGGCGGTACGCCGGTTCCGGTGGCTCGGGATGCCTATGGCTACGACTCCGAGGGTCTGGTGGCCTTGCGGGACGGGACGTTCTGGGTTTCGGACGAGTACGGGCCTTATGTGACGCATTTCGATGCCGACGGGTATGAGATCGGGCGGTTGACGCCGTACCGGAACAGCGTGGACAACGCTTCGCACAAGATCGTCGGGTATCTGCCGGCGGAACTCGCGAATCGCGTGAAGAACAAGGGGATGGAAGGGCTGACTGTTACGCCGGATGGCTCGACGCTGGTCGGGGTTATGCAGTCGGCGCTGCAGCAGCCGGATCTTGGGAGCGTGAAGGCGGCTTCGGTCGCGCCTGTTCGGATTGTCGCGATCGATCTGCGGACTTATCGGGCCAAGCAGTATCTGTACCTGCTGGACAACCCGGCGACCAGTGGTGCTGCGATCAGTGAGATCACTGCTGTGCCCAACACGCGATTTTTGCTGGACGAGCGGGATGGTGCTTTTGAGCCGTTCGCGCAGAAGAGCCTGAACGAGATCGACATCGAGGGCGCCACTGATGTCAGCGGGCTGACTGTTGGCGGTAAGTCGCCTGAGGCTCTTGTTGGTGCTTCATCGACCAATGCTGCGCTGACGACGCTGACTGCCGCTGGTGTGCAGGTTGCTGTGAAGCAGCCGGCGGTCAATGTGGGTGCGTTGGTGAGCTCTTTCGACCCGACGGGCAAGTTCTTCGGTCACGACAAGGTCGAGGGTGTTGCTACGACGGACGGCGGGCGAACGCTGTACGTGTCCAACGACAACGACTTCGGGATCGACACGATCGTCGTCGATCCTTCCGGGAAGTGGACGGTTCACCAGAAGACGCTGCCGCCGACCGGTCAGACGGACAACGGGGAGATCCTGAAGATCGACACTGCGAAGCTGCCCGCGGTGTTGAAGACCGTGACGGTGACCGTGCACGTGCGCTGAGATGCCGGCGGGCCCGTCCCCGTTGTCGGACGGGCCCGCCAGGTCAGGGCCGGAGCTTCCCGAAGACGACTCGACTCAGCAGGGCGACCAGCACGAACGCGACCAGTCCTGCCAGGGCGATGACCGAGACGACGCAGGCCGCGTTGACGGCCATGACCAGCCTGGGCGTCGTCTTCGTGAAGTTGTCGGTCAGAATCGCGAGACTCGCGAGCGTCAGGAATCCTGCGGCGGCGAAGCCCAGCACGATCCAGTGGTGACCACCCAGCGTTGCCGTAGCAGTGAGTCGCGACGAGTGATCGAGCCACGATCCGAAGGTGTACATCCAGATGACCGCCATCAGATCGGCTGCCATCAGGGTCCACAGAGTGACGGTGGAATGAGAGGCTTTGCGCGTGGCTGTGTCGGGCCGCGGCATGCGTTGCAACATGGTCACCACCTCCGGTTTTGCGCGGAGACTCCAGCGCCGGCAGGTTGAGCTCGAAGCCTCGACGCTGAGGACGAGCTGTCGCCCGACGGGGTGCTGGTCACTGAAGACGTGAGGACCATCGATCGCTGGGAGACCAGCGTCGGCATGGACTTGGACGGAGGCGCCACGAGAACGGCGTCGCTTGGGAACATCGGATGGGCTGCAGATCTGCCCGGACGGATCCCAAGAGCTCGCGCGTGGCTTTGAGTTCCGTCGTCTCCTCTACCCTCAATCACTCGCTTCACTTTGAAGCCAGTTATTGATGTGTAATTACAGTAGAGCGGGGTGTAGTTGAGTGCAATGCCGTGAACCCGCTTGAACTGAACCGTGACCTTTCGGGCAACAGGTCGTTGATCTACCAGCGACTCTGCGCGTTCGCGAGGCACTTTCTCGGCGCCACAGGCGGGATGCTGTGTACTACGGGTGTTTTCAGGTGTAAAGATGTATACGGTTACCGGACGCACGGGCGTGTCGGTTACGACTACCCCGGGAGTGAGTGATCGTGGCCCCTGCGCCAGAGGCCGAAGGACTTGCCAGAAGGCTTCGCGGGCTCCGTACTTCGCATGAGCCGAAGCTGACGCAGGCGGACCTGGCGCGCGTACTGAGCCTGGAGTCCAAGGTCGCTGTCGCGACCATCAGCTCCTGGGAGTCGCTGATCACCCCCAAGGTGCCACCAGCAGAGCGACTCCATTCGTACGCCCTGTTCTTCTGCTCAGATCGATCAACAGCCACTCCGGCGCACCTCGTCTCCGAGGACGAACTGACCTCGGACGAGAGAACTCGATTTCAGGCTCTCCACGAGGAACTTGTCGCGCTGCGCGATGCGGTCCATGGACCGAGCAGTGCCGGCGAATCCTCGACCAGCGAACTCTCGACGTGGACCTTCGACAGCGATCCGATCACGATCATCTGTCCCGAGGCCCCGTTGAACGAGCGGCCTCCGATGGCGAACGAGAAGAATCCGAACTACACGCGGATGTTCCGGTACGCCGACCTGGATGCCCTGATCGAACTGTGGGGGCACATTCGCGCTTGCAACCCCACCGCGACCGTCGTTCATCGGCTGCCCTCAGAGGTTGTGCCGGATGATCTGTCCAGCCATGTTGTCGCTCTCGGGGGCGTCGGCTGGAACCGGGTCATGAAGCGGTTCCTCAAGGCACTACCCGAGATGCCGGTGTCCCAGGTCGAGCACGAGGACCTGAAGACGGGCGATATCTTTCGAACCAGCGGGGACGGCGGTCGCGACTACTGGCCGGTGTGGGACGAGGCGGCGGCCAGCGGCCGCGAACTGCTCGAAGACGTCGCACTGCTGGCAAGGGTGCGGAACCCTTACAACCACAGCCAAACCCTCACCATCTGCAACGGCATTCACAGCCGCGGCGTCGTCGGGGCGGTGCGAGCCCTGACCGACATCGCCGTACGGGAACGCAACGAGGCCTTCCTGGCCAACCGTTTCCCGGGTGGAGAGTTCGCGTTGCTGCTGAGGGTGCCGGTTCTGAACAGCGAGGCGCTCTCACCCGACCTCGAGATCGACACGAACCGGTTGTACGAGTGGTCCCCCAACAATGAGGCGACCCCCGCATGAGCAACGGCACCAAACATGTGGCGTCGCACGCCTCACTCCTGCGCGACGTGTCGGCCTTTGCGCCGTCGCCTACGAACAGTCGAATCGATGCGATCGTCGTACCGGCGTCCCGTCCGAATCTGCAACGGATCATCGGATTGTCCGCGATGTTGTCGGTTCCGCTGGTGGTGCTGTGCAGCAAGCAGGCGAAGGTCGAGAAGGTGGCAAAGCGGGTCGAGAGCACTTTTGGTGCGCGGGCACTCGTCGTCGACGTCCCCCACGACTACCAGTTGCTGAGACACCACCACCTGACCTCCGACAAGACGTTCTTCAGTGCCAGCGCCGAACGCTCCAGCGATCTGAGCATGAAGCGCAATATCGGCCTGGTGCTGGCCCGGCTCAGGGGCTGGAGCAAGATCCTTTTCGTTGACGACGACATGCAACTCAGTCCACGCGACGTCTTCCGCTTTTCGGGATCGCTTGATCGCAATCCGGTTGCGGCGATGGCCAGCAGGTACTTCCCGGACAACTCCGTGGTCTGCCACGCACGGCGCCTCGCCGGGCTTGGGCAGGACGTGTTCGTGAGCGGGGCAGTGCTCGGGGTCAACACGCAGCATGCTGCGGTGTCGTTCTTTCCGGACATCTACAACGAGGACTGGTTCTTCTTCGCGCGGCACGCGGCCGAGCGCTCCCTGCCCAAGATCGGGGAAGCGCGGCAGGACGAGTACCTCCCGTTCGCAGATCCCGAACGGGCGGCTCGTGAGGAGTTCGGCGATGTTCTCGCCGAGGGGCTCTACGCGTTGTTCAGCGGCACGCCTGGGTGGGAGCTGAAGGACCAACTCAAGGTTGCTGCCAGCAGGGATCACTGGCGACTCTTCATCGACGACCGGTACGAGATGATCGCGGAGACATTTGGTCGTCTCTCGGCCGTACAGGACAGAACCGGGACGGACCCATCCCCTGCTCACAAGTCGCTGCTCAGGGCGAAGCAGCAACTGGATCTGATCACGCCCGGTCTCTGCGTCGACTTCGTTCGAAGCTGGCGAGCTGACCACGAGAGTTGGCAGAAGGTCATGCCGCGCAGGGGAACTGCTCTCAGCGAGCGCGAGGCAATGAACGAGATCGAGCTGACGAACTGGATCTCGTGCGGTTACGGCGCCGAGCCGCGTACGGCGCGACCACGGAAGCCTGCGTCGCCGCCCAGGCGCATCCGTTCTTCCGAGCGCCCGAAAGAGCCGGCCAACGCCTGACGTTCGCCGGTGGACACGAACCCCATACGCTCGTAGACCTTCCGAGCCAGGTCGTTGCCGTCGAGGACCCAGACGAACCAGTCGTGAACCTCGGGGTTCAACTCGACAAGGTGACGGAGCATCGCGCGAAGGACGCCTTGTCGGCGATGTGTGGGGTCGACCCAGACCGACTCGATGTGCCGTGCGTACGGCGGTTGCGCGGGATCCTGAACCGAGGACGCCATCCCGACGACCTGCCGGCCGATCCGAGCGACTACCCAGACATTTCTTGTGCAGCGTTCGCGCCAGTACGCCTCGTCGCCGGCTTTGCCTGCGTCCGCCTTCGACAGGAACGCGTCCGGGGATTCCTCGAGTGCGCGCAACCGCAGGTCCTGCAGGAGCTTCCAATCGTCGTCGGTCAGTACGTCGACGTCCAAGATCTCCCCTCCCTCGGCGCAGCGGTCCCAGTCTTGGCCATGCGGAAGAGCCCGGCAATCGCGCGCTGAGTGTCGCGCGGAACCGATGCCCCTAACACCGCCTGCTACAACCAATAGGGTGATTTCGTGGATACGGTTCCGGAGAGGTTTCGGCAGGTGATTGCGGACGTCGTCGGCCAGGTTGCCGATGGCGACTACGTCGGGTTGAAACAGGATGGGATCGATCCGCATCCGGACGCTGATCTGTCGTTGTGGGTCCGGGAGTACGGCGATCGCGGGGCGACGGTTCTTCGGTTGCCGGAGGAAGCTTGGGAGTACGCCGAGGCCAATGCGGCTGACGGCGTACCGGGGACTTGGTTTGTTGTCGTGGATCTCTGGACCGCTGAAGAAGGGCGAAGCGACCTCTCGATGGAAGCGACTGTGCGTGAGGTCGGGGATCGGGTCGAGGTGACCATCGACAACATTCATGTCCTCTGACCTGAGAGGTTCAGCGCCGGGTGCCTCCGGGTGTACACAGATGTACGGCCCCCAGACTGTGGATCTCGGCCGGCAACTGCCGGGGAGTGATCTTGGCGCCTTCACCAGAGGCCGTACGACTGGCTACCAGGCTTCGTGGCCTACGCACCTCGCTCGGCTCGAAGCTGACTCAGGCAGACCTGGCGCGTGCGCTGAGCGAAGAGTCATTGGTGGCCGTCACCACCATCACGTCGTGGGAGTCGAAGACCAATCCAAAACTCCCACCTGCGGATCGGTTGAAGTCCTACGCGCTGTTCTTCGCACGCACTCCCGGAGCTGACAACGCTTCCCATCTCTCCCGCGAGCAGGACCTGACAGCTGAAGAACGCGAGCGTTTCCATGCACTGCATGAGGAGCTCGTGGGACTTCGCGACGCAGTACTCGGCGTGGCCAACTCACCGGCTGACGGCTCGATCCTGAGCTTTGGGGATGGTCCGATCACGATCATCTGCCCGGAGGTTCCGGCCACTAATCGTTCTTCTCTGGCCAAGGGAGAGAGTCCCAACTACACCCGGATTTTCGCTACGCCGACCTCGACGCGCTGATCGAGTTGTGGGGGCAGATCCGTGCCTCCAACCCGGAACTGCGGGTGACCCGCCGACTCGCAGCGGAGGTCATTCCGCGCGAAATGAAAGGCCATCTGGTGGTGCTCGGCGGCATCGGGTGGAACCAGGTCGCCGACCGGCTGCAGCACAGGCTGGAGGATCTTCCCATCCAGCAGGTCGAGGTCCCGGATCTGAAGAACGGCGAGATCTTTCGATTGTGTGAGCCCAGCGGACGCGACTTCCGTCCTGTGTGGAGGGAACTCGAGAACGCCGATGTGGAAGCCGTTGGCACGCAGCAGATCGCGGCTGACCAAACAGAGGACGCCTGGCGCGGCGGCAAGCCTCGGGAGCTGGTCGAGGACATTGCGTTCCTGGCGCGGTTGAGTAACCCATACTCGCCGCACGGCACTCTCACCATCTGCAGTGGTGTCTACAGCCGAGGTGTGTTGGGAGCGGTCCTCGCGCTGACGGACGACGATGTCAGCGAACGGAACGCGGCGTACATCGCCCACCGGTTCCCAGGCGGTTCGTTCGCGATGCTCATGCGGGTCCCCGTAGTGAACGGCGAGGCGGGTGCACCAGACCTCGCAATCCCCGAGAACCGTCTCTACGAGTGGCCGCCGGACGACGACTCTGCCGAGTAGCCACTGGATCAGCACCACCTGAAGTTAGCCAACCGGTTCGCTGCAGCCAAGCGGAGTGATCTCTCGATGGAGGCGTCCAGAAGAGCCAAGGGCCGGTGCAGCCGATTCCGGTTGCTGCGGGCAGGTTCGGCGACGGCCAGTTCTTCCAGTACGCCGTACAAGGCTCGGCCGTAGTTGGGTGAGGGTGACGACTGCCGCCAGTGGAGCGCGTTGTTGTCCGTGGGCGTACCAGGTTTGGGATGTGGGAGGCTGCCGGGATGGAGGGGCGCGAGTGGTTGTTCGGGTTGGTGGATGGGGATCCTGGGCGGCGGTTGGCTGCGTTGGAGCGGCAGGGTGGGCTGATTGAGGAGTGGTCCGAGGGGCTGAGTCGGTCCAATGCGTTGTGGTTTCAGAACGGGAGGAGTTCGGACTTTCTCGGTCGCTGCGGATGGCTTCGATGTACGAGCAGGCGCTGGCGGATCAGAAGGATGCGATCGAGCAGACGTTGTACAGCGTCGCTGGGGACTTTGGGTGGGCCTGCTGGTACTCGGATCGTGACGAGACGGAGTTTGCGCCGTACGCGGTGTTGTTCTTGAGGTGGGAGGCGGAGTTTCCGGAGGAGTGGCGGGCGGGGGCGCCGTGGTCGCCTTGGGGGTTGAAGCAGCGGGTTCTGCGGGGGTTCTCGAGGGTTGGGGCCTTGGGGTGGGAGAAGGAGCTGACTGATCTCCTGATGGGTGCGGTGGGGCGGGCGCAGCGGTGTGAGGATCGGTGGTACGCCGCTTTGGCGCGGCGGCTTGATGGGGCGGAGTTGCGGAGTCGGCTGGCGGACGCCGAGGCGTCGCCGGATCCGGTAGTGCGGTTGCGGGCCGGGTACGTCGGCTTGGTGCTCGACGATCGGAGCATGGCGGTGAGTCTGGCCAGCTGGAAGCGGTGGGTGGCCGCGGCTGAGGTGGCTTCCGGGCCGGAGGGGCACGACGGACACGCGTCGATTCGTTGAGTCGGACGCGATGCGGTCCGGGTGCCTGAGGCACCCGGACCGGCGTACGGGTTAGGACGTCACTCGGGTGCGGGCGGCTTGGCGCCAGGCTCGGGCTGACTCGTCGAGGGTGTTGTTCTTGTGGAGGTCGTAGGTGGTGAGGGCCGGGGTGGCGTCCAAGGGGCACTGGGCGACCCACTGGCCGGAGGAGTTGAGGATGCCGGCTGCGGTTTCGGGGAGTTCGGGGTTGATGGAGACGGCGAGGCTGAGCCAGTAGTGGTTGATGGCGGCGTTGGCGGGGGCTACCGCGGCTACGGCGTCCTGGCCTTCGCCGAGGCCGCTCGTGGCGTAGGAGAGGAGGACTGCGTCCACGTCCTGGCGGACGTAGTCGATGAAGATCTCGGGGATGTGGGCGTCCATGCCGACCGCCAGGCCGAAGCGGTAGCCGTCGAGTTCGAAGGTGACGGGCTTGGTGCCGGGGGCGTACATGTAGTTGAGCTTCGTGGTGGAGAGGGTGCGTTCGTCGTACCGGGTGACGAGCTTGCCTTGGTTGTTGAAGATGGAGAGGGAGTTGTGGGGGCGGGCGTCCGGCTGCTGGTGGAGGGACGCGATGGCGGTCCAGATGCCCAGGTCGGCGGAGAGGGCGGCGATGGTTGCGAGCTCCTCGTCGAGGACGTGCCACTGGGCTTTGGTCCAGTCCGAGTTGCCGACCTCGTCGGGGCCCAGTTCGGACATGATGTGCTTGCTGGGGAAGCAGAGTGCGCCTTCGGCGAAGTGGACCAGGCGGGCGCCGGCTTTGGCGGCCTCGCGCAGGAAGGTGCGGACTTCGGCGCCGCTCTCGCGGAGGGCGTCGGCGTCGGTGGGGTCCCGACGGACCGTCGACTGGACCGCGGCGATGCGCAGGGTCGGGTGGGTGGTGGGTTCCGGCATGTCTTCTCCTGAGGGAGCTGGACGGAAGTGCCGGAGGGCAGCCGTGTAGGACTCGCCCGTTTTGGCGGCGCGGGCTCGAACCCGTCGCTTGAAGTTCCTGTGCGCTGTCATCTGGCCTTCCACGCACTCGTCCGCGATCCCCCAGCGATCCCGTCCGAGGCGGATGACCAGGACGAGCGGCCCGAGATCGTGGATCCCTTTGCCTTCTGAGGAGGACCGGGCTGGGGCCGGTCGACGAAGGTGAGGCGCGGGCCGCGCCGGACCTCCATCTTGACCGAGGCCGGCCGGGCGCGTCAAACAGCATGCGGGCCTCGGCGTGGCTGGGTAGGGTCGCTGCGTCGACTGGGGATGGTGGTCTGGATGAGTGTGCCGGTGCTGATCGTGAGCGGACCGGTGGGCGTCGGGAAGAGCTCCGTCGCGCACGAGATGTTCGACCAGCTGATCGACCGCGACATCGCCCACGCTGTCATCGATCTCGATGCCTTCGGCATCAGTTGGCCGTACGCCGAGGGCGATCCCTATAACGAGCGCACGGCGCTGCGGAACCTCGCGTCGGTGTGGGCCAACTACGCGGCGAGCGGGATCGATCGCGCGATCATCGCGCGGGTGGTCGAGGCGGACGCCGACCTGGCGGCGTACCGGGAGGCGATCCCGGGGGCCGAGATCCAGGTGTGCCGGTTGGTGGCGTCGGTCGACGTACTGACCGAGCGGGTACGGCGGCGGGAGGTCGGGTCGTCGTACGAGGTGCTCGTACGGCGGTCGGTCGAGCTGGCGGCGAGTCTGGATATATCGGGGCCGACGGATTTCGTGGTGGAGACGAGTGGGCGGTCGCTCGAGGCTATAGCGGTGGAGGCGTTGACGAAGGCGGGATGGATCTAGCCGTGCCCGGCGTACTGCGGGAGGCTTCGGCCGAAGCGCCTGGGATGGCGGGGGTTTACCTGTTTCTGGGTGCTTCGGGTGACGTGCTTTATGTGGGGAAGGCGGGGAATCTTCGGCAGCGACTGGCGCAGCATGCGGCGACGAAGGGGCCTCGGGTGGGGTTGGCGAAGAGGTATGACCTGGTACGGCGGGTGGTCTGGGAGGTTGCGGCTTCCGAGGAGGCTGCGGCTTGGCGGGAGTCGGAGTTGATCTTCGCGTTGCGGCCGCCGTACAACGCGAACACGGGGGTGCGTGGGGTCGCGGCGGTGGGGCAGGGTGCTCGGATTCCTTACGTGGTGGTGCGTGAGGGGGCGGCGGGGGTGCTGCGGTTCGGGTTGGAGACCGAGGTGCCTGGTGACGGGCGGGCTTATGGGTGCTTTCCGCATGTGGGGAAGGGCGTGGCTTCGTCGTTGGGGATTGCTTGCAGTGATGGGTATACGGCGCTGTTTCGGCTGCTGTGGGCAAGCAGTGGAGCGGGTGAGTCGATGCCTGCGGCAATTACTCGGTCGGCGCCGGACGAGTTCTCGGTGGTGGTTGACGACAGGGCCGCGCTGCACGGGTTCCTGAGCGGCGCTCGGGCGAAGCTGGCCGACGAGTTGTTGCTGGGGGCGAGCGGGCGGCCGGCGTTCATGATGCCGGCGTTGCGGCGGGATCGGGACGCGGCGCTGCGGTTCTTCGCGGGTGGGCCGAGGCTGGTCCGGGAGCGGCGGCTGCGGCACGGCGTACGGGGTCGGGTGCTCGAGGCGGAGACCTACCGGCGGCTGGTGCGCGAGGAGATCGCGCCGGTGATTGCCGGGAGTTAGTCGACCCAGCGCCACCAGGCGGACTCGCCGTCGATGTGGAGGAGGTACTCGGCGACGGGGGTGCCGTCGGGAGACTCGAGGGTGAGGGTGCGGCGGATCTCCGCGGTTGCGGAGGCCCAGGCGTCCTCGTTGGTCTCGAGCTCGGCGAAGAGGTGCTTGACCTCGTCGAAGGCGGGGGTGGGCTCGACGTGGGCCTGGAGCCAGGGATAGTCGGCGCCGACGACGACGAAGTTGGCGACCAGTTCGTCGCCGCGCTTGAGGTGCCAGATCTGAGTGCGGTCGTCCACGGGATCGAGCCTAGGCTCTGCGCGAGTGGCGGGGGCGTGGGGGGCGGGAACTGACGAGGCGGTAGGCGGCGTACAGACCTACGGCCAGGTGCGCCGAAGCGCCGATGGCGAAGACGAGGACCCAGCCGGCGATGAGGCCCGTGAACAGCGGGACCAGGGTGGCGAAGACCGCGCCCTCGTACCAGTCGCCGACCAACTCGTCCTTCGAGGCCAGGTGGCCGGCGACGTTGACCAGCAGGACGGCCAGCACGAAGACGATCACCACCCACCAGGGCGCGTCCCCGAACTTGGTGTCCATGCGGACATCATCGAGGGCGCGGGTAGGTTTTGCGGTATGGCGCGGCGACTTGGAGCGGGGCAGACGGCAGAGGTCTACGTGGTGGACGTGCGGACGGGGGTGAGCCGGCTCGTGTTCGCTTCCGAGGAAGTGTTGGTGGAGGCGCCGAACTGGTCGCCGGACGGGAAATCGCTCGTTCTCAACGGGGACGGGGTGTTGTTCCGGCTGCCGGTCGAGGGTGGGGAGCTGGAGGAAATCCCGCTCGGGGGTGTGCCGGCGATCAACAACGATCACGTGATCAGTCCGGACGGGGAGACCTTTTACGTTTCCGCGGAAGACGGGCATTTGTACGCCGTGACCGCGGGCGTCGCCCGGCGGGTGAGCAACGAGCGGGGCGAGGGTTTTCGGTATTACCTGCACGGGGTTTCGCCGGACGGATCGACGTTGGCCTACATCGGAATGGACAGCGCCCGGAACACCAACGTGTGGACGATTCCGGCGGCCGGCGGGGACGACGTACCGGTGACGAACGACGAGTTCGCGGACGACGGCGCGGAGTTCGGGCCGGACGGGGAATGGATCTACTTCAACTCGGAGCGGGCTTCGGCGAATGCGCAGCTGTTCCGGGTCTCCGGTGAGACCGTCGAGCAGTTGACCCACGACGAGCGGGTGAACTGGTTCCCGCACCCGGCGCCGGACGGGTCGGCGATCGCGTACGTGAGTTTCCCGCCGGGGACGGTCGGGCATCCCGCGGACGTCGAGGACGTGCGGGTCCGGCTGCTCGAGGACGGGGAGATCCGCGAGATCGCGACGGTGTTCGGCGGGCAGGGCACGATGAACGTGCCGAGCTGGTCGCCGGACAGCAGGTCCTTCGCGTACGTCGCCTACCCGGTCCGATAACTCCTTCGCGGACAGGGCCGGCCGAGTTGTAGGTTCGCCGCATGGTGACGGTGGAGCGGGTGACGGCGGAGCACGCGGACGAGCTGCTGCGGTTCGAGCTCGAGAACCGGGCGTACTTCTCCCGGGTGATCTCCGACCGGGGCGACGCGTACTTCGCCGAGTTCCCGCAGCGGCACGCGGCCGTGCTGGCGATGCAGGAGGCCGGCACGGACCACTTCCACGTGCTGGTCGACGACGGGCGGATCGTCGGGCGGGTCAACCTGGTGAACATCGTCGACGGCTCGGCCGAGCTCGGCTACCGGATCGCGGAGTCGGCCGCCGGGCACGGACTCGCGACGTGGGGTGTGCGCGAGGTCCTCGGTACGCCGTACGGACTGCGGGAGATCACCGCCCGGACCACGGCCGACAACGTCGCTTCGCAGAAGATCCTGGCCCGCGTCGGCTTCGTCCGCACCGGCGACCTCGAAATCACCGGCAAACCGGGCTACACGTACGTCCTGGCGACAGTGCCTGTGGATGAGCTACAGCGCCCGGGATCGGCGAGCCGTTGTTAGTCTGAGGACATGACTGCGCAGCCGGTTCAGGGCCCCGGGGACGACCCCGCGGAGATCCTGCGTGTGCTGCCGCAGCGGTGGCACGAGCAGTTCCTGAACGAGTACCACCAGGCGCTGGACGCGGCGCACGAGGTCTGGCGGTTTCGCCAACTCCGCGACGTACTGCACCTGTGGCAGCTGAGGGCGGTCGCCTACTCCCACCCGGACTTCGACCAGGCGGCGGCCGCTGCCCGAGAGAGCCGCGACGAGGAGTTCGTCCCCGCCGACCAAGTGCTCTTCGGCTGAACCGACGGCCTTGAGCCGGCTATGCGACCTGCTTGCAGGACATCAGGTCTGGCCTTCCGCGAAGCACGCCGAGAACTGACTCGAATCCGTCGTGGCACCTTCGCACCCAGAGCTGACCTAGCGTGGTGTTATTGGGTTTATGGGTGTCTTGGACGAGGTGCTGATGAAGGCGTTTGCTCGGCCTGAGGGGTCTGTGGGGCGGGTTGGTGGGTGGGTGATGGCCCGGGCCAACGGGGCGACCGAGAAGTATCTGGTCGGGATGGCGGGGCTGCAGGGCAAGGAGCAGGTGGTGGTGCTCGGGCCGGGGCCTGGGATCGGGTTGCGGGCGGCTGCTCGGTACGCCGGGGTGGTGGTGGGGGTGGATCCCTCCGAGGAGATGCTGCTGGTGGCGAAGCGGCGGTTGCGGGAGCTGGTGGAGAGCGGGAAGGTCGAGCTGATTCACGGGGAGGCGGCGGACACGCATCGGCCGGATCGGTCGGCGAGTGTGGTGCTGTCGGTGAACAACGTGCAGCTGTGGCCGGATCGAGCGGCGGGGCTCGAAGAGATCCGCAGGATTCTGAAGCCCGGTGGCCGGGTGCTGATCTCGGTGCACGAGCGGTGGGCGCCGAAAGGCCTCGCCGAGGAAGTCGAAGCCGCGGGGTTCCAGGACGTCGTGAGCAAGACGTGGCAGCCGCCGACGCGGACCGCGGGGCGGGCGTTGATCGTCAAGGGTCACACGAGCAGCTCGGCCAGCTGATCGGCCAGGTCGATGCCCACGCGGGGCTGGCGGTGGAGGCGTTCCCACAGGGCTGAGCTGACGGCTCTGGCCTGGGTCGCGCGGCGGGACAGGTCGAGGTCGACCTCGGCGGCTTCGCTGTAGGTCGCGAGGCGGCGCAGTACGCCGGCGGACAGGTCGTCGGAGATCTCGTCGATCCGGTCGCGGACGATCGTCGCCGCGTCGAAGGCAGCGCTGCCGGCCAGGCCCTTGGGGTCGATGACGAGCCAGGGTTCGCGGTCGGCGCGCAGGATGTTCGCGAAGTGCAGGTCGCCGTGCAGCATCGTGTCGGTCGGGTCGTCCGCGAAGGCAGCAATGGTTTCCAGAGCGGCGTCGACCACACGAGCGGGCAACGGATGGCCCAGGTGCTTGCTCTGGGCAAGCACCTGGCGGGACCAGCCGGGCAGCGTTGAGGTCAGCCGCGGGATCTCCGGAGGAGCCGGTACGGCGAGCCGCCGGGCCAGCTCACCGGCCACCACCCACGGGTCTTCGGTTGCCGAGGACAACGTCTCCCCCGACACCCGTTCCAGCAGCAGCGCGAAGTCCACGTCGTCCCGCTCGAGCAGACGGACCGCTCCCGAGCCCGACCAGACGCCCAGAGCGGTCGATTCGTAGCGATTGCCCGGATGGGGGAACGACAGCTTCAGGACAACAGGATCACCGTCGCGTACGGCGGGCACGATCAACGCCACCTGGCCGTGGACCGAAGGCCCGGTCGGCGTACAGCGCCATCGCCCGAGGTGGTACTCGGTCAGGCCGGGGAGCTGTTCGATCCAGGTCCGGCCGGGAGCACCCTCTCGGGCGATGGTCTGCTCGGCGAAAGCGGCGGGAATCACCCGCACAACCTATGCGGCGGCCGCGGCCTCCGTCAGTTGCTCGGCGGTCGGCTGGATCTGCGGCGTCACCATCGTGACGAGCACGTTCGCGACGGCGAAGAAGGCGGCGATCAGCATCCCGCGCTGGAAGCCCTCGACGAGCGCCTGCTGCTGGGCGACGCCGGAGGCCAGCGCGTCCGTCGTACGGGTGATGGACAGCGTCGTGACGATGGCCAGGCCGAGCGCGCCGCCGACCTGGTACATCGTGGTCACCGCGCCGGAGGCCGCGCCGGCCTCGTGGTGTTCGACCTCGGAGACCGCCGCGATCTGGGCCGGTACGGCGACGCCGATGATGCCGAGCCCGAAGAGGATGAAGCCGGGCAGCAGCTCGGCGGCGTACGCGCCACCGGCATCCGCACGGGACAGCAGGATCAGCGCGGCCAGGCTGAGCACCGAGCCGCCGAGCTGGACCGTCCGGGTGCCGACCTTCTGGACCAACTGCGACGCCGCAACCGCCCCGGCCACGGCGGCGAAGCCCATCGGCAGGAAGTGCACGCCCGCCTCCAGCGCCGAGTCGCCGCGGACCTGCTGCAGGTAGATCGCGGTCAGGAAGAACATCGACAGGAAGCCCGCGCCGTTCAGCGCCAGCGAAACGCTGGAGACGCTCAGAGCACGCGACCGGAAGAGCCGCAGCGGCACCAACGGCGCCTTCGAGCGGGACTCGACCAGGACGAAGACGCCCAGGAGCACGACCCCACCGATGAGGAACCCGAGCACCTCGAAGGATCCCCAACCCTTGGGCTCCGC
The DNA here is from genome assembly GCA_049998015.1 of Kribbella sp. cmx-5-2. GTDB lineage: Bacteria > Actinomycetota > Actinomycetes > Propionibacteriales > Kribbellaceae > Kribbella. The sequence continues at coordinate 326,848 of JAEBEC010000002.1, read as the reverse complement.
GCGCACCACGGCGTACACGATCGCCAGGAGACCACCCGTCCCCAGTACGGCGCCGGCCGTGTCGAAGCCGCGTGGCCGGTCCTCGTTGTGGCGCATGTCGGGCACGAAGACCGGGATCAGCGCGACCAGCGCGAGCACGATCGGCACGTTGACGAAGAACACCCACTGCCAGCTGAGCGAATCGACCAGTACGCCGCCGGCCACGACGCCGAGCGTCCCGCCGAGTCCGGCCAGGCCGCCCCAGACACCCATCGCGATGTTGCGCTCGCGACCGTGTGCGAACGTCATCGTGAGGATCGCGAGCGCAGCGGGCGAGAGCAGTGCGCCCCCGAGCCCTTGCACGGCCCGCGCTCCGATCAGGAACTCAGGCGTCGTGGCCAGCCCGCCGACCAGCGAGGTGACGCCGAACAGCAGCAGCCCCGCGATGAAGACCCGGCGCGGGCCGAGCAGGTCGGCCATCCGGCCGCCGAGCAGCAGGAAGCCGCCGAAGAGCAGGGTGTACGCGCTGATCACCCACTGCAGCGTCTCGGCCGAGAAGCCGAGGTCGGCCTGGATGTCGGGCAGCGCGACATTCACGATCGTCACGTCGAGCACCACGATGAACTGCGCCAGGGCCAGCACCGCCAGGGTGGCCCAGGGACTGCGTTGCTTCACAACTACCTCACAGGAGTCTACGTCGTATGTATACGCTGTACGCTGACGTCGTACACGCTAGGTCTACGGTGTAAACTTGTCAACATGCCCACCCTCACGAAGCGGCTCGACCCCACCCAGGTCGTCGACAGCGCGCTGGAACTCGCCGACACCGAGGGCCTGGACGCGGTCACCCTCCGGCGGCTCGCGCAGCTGCACGAGGTGACGCCGATGGCGCTCTACCGGCACTTCGCCGACAAGAACGACCTGCTGAACGCGCTCGGCGACCGGCTGCTGGCGAGCATCGAGCTCCCGGAGCGGTCGGAGAAGCCGTGGGACCAGCGGCTGCACCAGATGCTCACCGCGTTCGTCGACGCGCTGCGGCCGCACCCGCGGGTCGCCGGGCTGACCCTGGGCCGGATCCTGATCGCCGAGCCCGGCCTGGAGATGGCCGAGCGGACGATGGAGCTGCTGGTCGAGGGCGGCTTCGACACCGACTACGCCGCCGAGGTCGGCCGCCAGTCGATCTGCTCGCTGATCACCCTGGTCACCACCGAGCCCGGCGCCGGCGAGGACCCCGAGCCGGCCGCCCGCGAGCAGGGCCTGCGCCTCAAGCGCGCCGCCCTCGGCGCGCTCGACCCCAAGCGCTACCCGCTGATCACCAGCGCTGCGGACACACTGGTCTGCCCGACCTCCACCGACCAGTACTACGCGCTTGGCGTCGACCTGGTCGTGGCCGGCATCCGAGGTGTCCGCGGCGCATGACCGTCAGCATCCTGACCTACCTCGAGCAGACCAGCCCGTACGACGTACGCCCGGCCAAGCAAGGCACCGCCGAGGTCCGCCGGGTCGAAGAGGTCTCCCCCGAGTTCGCCCGCTACTTCTACAGCTCGGTCGGCGGCGACTGGCACTGGACCGAGAAGCTCGAGTGGGACTGGGCCCGCTGGATCGAGCACCTGACCAGACCGGCCTTCGAGACCTGGGTCACGTACGCCGGCGGCGTACCGGCCGGCTACATCGCCCTGAAGGGCAAGGGCACCGAGGTCGAGGTGGAGAAGTTTAGGTTGCTCGACGGACCCAACGCACTCGCCAACTACAAGGCCCGCGGCATGCGGCCCTATAAGACAGAGCAGGAGGAGCGCCCGGACGCCGACGGCCCGCCGCCTGGTCCGTGGCCCGGGGCTAACCGTTCAGCTGCTCTTTGAGGTCGCCCAGCTGGTCAGCAAAGCCGGCTGCCTCGATCTGCTCGACCACAGCTGCCGCCGGTCCGCCGGTGCGGATCAGCAGCTCGGCCAGATAGAGCAGTACCGGCAGGCGCTCCTCGTCAGTGGCGTCGTCATGCCTGCGCAGGGCCGCTTCGAGGATGCGGATCCCCGCCGCCTCGTCGCCGCGCGCGTCAGCCTGCCGGGCGGCGTTCAGCATCGCCCGCTCGAACCGGTCATCGGTCTCGGCCTCCTCGGCGGCCGAGCTGATCCGCAGCCAGTTGCCGGCCGGGTCGATGACCGAGAAGCCCGCACCCGCGCCCTGTTTGCGGCGCGGCCGGGTCATCCGCGGCAGCCCGGCGATCGGCAGCTTCCCGTACGCCGTACGCAGGCCGGCCGCGAACTCGTCGTACAGGGCCTGGGTGTCGGGGACGGCGACGATCACGCTGAACAGGGAGTTTTCCACGTCGTACTCGGGCAGGCCGAAGAACTGCAGGTCGAAGCCGTCGTCGCGGGTCACCCCCAGGCACGGGTACGGGCGGTCCTGGCGGTAGGTCAGCCGGAAGCCGAGCGCGTCGTAGAACGGCAGCACGTCGTCGAGGTGGCGGCAGGGCAGGAGCGGAATCGTCCGGACGCTCATGCCGCACACCGTACCGTACGGCGTACGGCTCAACCAGTCCTCGGCCGGTCGGGCGACACGGCGTGAGCCGGGGACTACGCTCCGAAGGGTCGTCAGACCATCACACGGGAGGTTTCCATGGCGGGCAAGTTCGAGCTGTACGAGGACAAGTCGGGCGAGTTCCGGTTCCGGCTCAAGGCCGGCAACGGCGAGGTGATCGCGACCAGCAGCGAGAGCTACAAGACCAAGGCCTCGGCGCTGAACGGGATCGAGTCGATCAAGAAGAACGCGGGCGACGCGCAGGTCGACGACCAGACCTCCTGATCCGAGCGGCGGCAGGGACTCCGCGAGTCCCTGCCGCCGATCCGTCTACAGGCCCTGCTCGTGGACGACCTCGCGGACCTCGACCCCCAGGCCCTCGATCCCGGCGTCCGGGATCATCGCGGCCAGCTCCTCGACTCGCTCGCGCGACGCGCAGTCCAGCAGGTAGTAGCCGGCCAGGAACTCCTTCGCCTCGACGAACGGCCCGTCCGTCACCGCCGGGACGCCGTCGCGCACCTTGACCACCGTGGACTTGGCCGGCTCGGCCAGTGCGACCGTGCTGTGGAACTCGCCGGACTCCTGCACCGTGGCCAAGAACTTCTCGTGCCCGCTGAAGACGGCCTGCTGCTCGGCCTCGGTCAGGGCGCTCAGTACGTCGGGGTTGATGTTCAGCACTACCAGGTACTTCACGAGTGTCTCCTCCGGTTCGGGCTCCCGGAGTGGGAACCGCTCGTCATCAGTACGGAGCCGCCTCGCCCGTCTTGACATGCTACGAACCCTGGCGGCCACCGGTGTCGTTGTGGCACGGTGAAGTCTCGGAAAGCCGGTTTGCTGGGGGAGCCGCGAACGGCTTTGGGGGATTTCTGATGCGTCGCGCCGTCCTGTCCTGTCTCGTGCTGGTCGCCGCGCTGCTGGTCTCGACCAGTCCGGCGCAGGCCGCCACGATCACCGTCACCACCACCGCCGACGTCGTCAACGGCGCCGACGGGCTCACCTCACTCCGGGAAGCGGTCAGTACGGCGAACGCGGCCGCGACTCCCACGACGATCACGCTCGCCGCCTCCACGTCGTACGGGCTGAACCTGTGCGGCGACAACGACACGAACGTCTCCGGCGACCTGGACAGTACGTCGGCGCAGCCGCTCACCATCGACGGCAACGCGTCGACGATCGACCAGAACTGTGCCGGCGAGCGAGTGCTCGACGCACTGGACTCGGACGGCTCGATCGCCTTGCAGGCGGTCACTTTGACCGGTGGCGACGACGTCGACGGAGCCGCACTGCGCCACAACGGCGACGCCTCGCTCACCGACTCCGCCGCGACCGGCAACAACGCCGGGACGGGCCGGGTGCTCGCCAGCTCGCTCGGCGGCGGAGTACTCGACCTGACCGACTCCAGCATCAGCGACAACACCGGTACGGGCGTGGGACTGTCACTGGGCACAGTGCACCTCACCGGTACGACGGTCGCGAACAACACCGGTCGCGGGGTCGGTCTGACCGACGGAGCCCTCACGGTGACCGGCTCGACGATCAGCGACAACGGTGGCGACGGCGTACGGACCACTGGGCAGGGTTCTGGCCTGTTCACTCTTACCAATACGACTGTGAACAACAACGGTGGCACCGGAGTCATCTGCTCGGCCTGCGGCGACCTCACGGTCACAGGCTCGACCATCACCGGCAACCACCCGGCCGGGACGAGTCAGGGCGGCGGAGTGCAGGTGCTGTTCGACCAGGACGCGCCGGCTGACCAGCCGGTCGTCACGGTGACCGAGTCGACGATCTCCGGCAACACCCGGACCGGCGCGGGCGGCGGCATCAGTACCGGCATCATCGAGAACACCGGCGGGCCGCCCCCGGCGCAGATCCACGTCGTACGGTCGACCATCAGCGGCAACACCGCTTCGGGTGTCGCCGACAGCCAGGGCGGCGGCATCTCCGCGCTCACCGGCGAGGTGCGCGTCGACAACTCGACCGTGACGGGCAACAACGCGGACGCTGCGGGCGGTGGCATCTACACGCTCGACCACGACGTCCACCTGCGCCACGCGACGGTCTCGGCCAACACCGCGGGCGGTGTGGGCGACAACGTGGCGACCAACGCCGGGCTGCACACCTTCGGCTCGATCCTGGCCGGCGGTACCGGTAGTGACTGTGCGATCGAGCTCGCGACCACTTCTACCGGCTACAACCTGGACGGCGACGGCAGCTGCTCGCTGGCGGGTGCTGGAGACCAGAGCAACGTCGGCAGCCCGCAGCTGGGTGCACTGGCCGGCAACGGCGGGACGACGCAGACCATGCTGCCGCTGGCTGCGTCACTGGCCAACGGCGCAGTCCCGGCAGCGGCGTGCACTGTACTTACTACGGACCAGCGCGGCATCGCCCGACCACAGGGCACCAACTGCGAAGCCGGAGCGGCAGAGCTCGCCGAAGCACCCCCTGGCCCCAGCTGCACCCAGACCGGTACCAACGGCAGCGACCTGCTGATCGGTACACCGGGCAACGACATCCTCTGCGGCCTCAAGGGCGACGACCTGCTGCTCGGCGGAGGCGGCAAGGACGTCCTGTACGGCGGCAAGGGCAAGGACATCCTGATCGGTGGCCCGGGTAAGGACGTACTCGACGGCGGGCCGGGCAAGGACTTCTGCCTCGGGATCGGAGACACACTGATCTCCTGTTAGACAAGGTAGTTTCACCTTCATGCTGACCTTCGAGGACGTCCAAGCCGCCGCCGACCGGATCGCAGGAACGGCACACCGTACGCCGGTGCTGACGTCCCGCACACTGAACGAGCGGGTCGGCGCGGAGGTGTTCCTCAAGGCGGAGAACTTCCAGCGGATCGGGGCCTTCAAGTTCCGGGGCGCGTTCAACGCGGTCAGCCGGCTGACCGAGGAGGAACGCGCCCGCGGCGTCGCGGCGTACTCGTCGGGCAACCACGCCCAGGCGGTCGCGCTGGCGGCGAAACTCGCCGGAACGCACGCGGTGATCCTGATGCCGGCCGACGCGCCGCCGACGAAGGTCGCCGCGACGCGCGGGTACGGCGCGGAGGTGATCCACTTCGACCGCTACACCGACGACCGGACGGCGCTGGCGACGAAGCTGTCGGAGGATCGCGGGCTGACGCTGATCCCGCCGTACGACCACTACGACGTGATGGCCGGGCAGGGCACGGTCGCGCTGGAGCTGATCGAGGAGGTCGGGCCGCTCGGCGCGCTGCTCGTCCCGGTCGGAGGCGGCGGCCTGATCGCCGGCTGCGCGACCGCGGCGACGGTCATGTCCCCCGGCATCCGGATGATCGGCGTCGAGCCGGCCGCGGGCGACGACCACGCGCGATCGCTGGCGGCCGGGCACCGGATCGAGATCGAGGTGCCGCGGACGATCGCCGACGGCCAGGCGGTCTCGATGCCGGGTGAGCTGACGTTCGTGGTGAACGAGCGGCTGGTCGAGGCGTTCGCGCTGGTCTCCGACGACGAGATCCGGGCCGCGATGGCGTTCGCGTTCGAGCGGCTGAAGATCGTCCTGGAGCCGAGCGGCGCGAGTGCGCTGGCGGCGCTGCTGGCCGGCCGGGTGGAGGACCTCCCGGAGCGGGTCGGAGTGGTGCTTTCAGGCGGGAACGTGGGCCTGGAGAGGTTCCTGGACCTGCTCGGTGAAGGGCAGCCTGGGTACTGACTGTGCCCGTTGTCACACAGCGCAACCTAGCTATGTGACCCAGGTCACTGAAAGCGGCTGTGCGGCCGCCTGAATGCCGCTCAGACACGCTCAGGACACCAGATGTTCAGCCGTGGTCGCTGACCCGTCAGAGAGCCGCTCAGGGCCTTTTGAGAGGGTCCCTGTCGATCTGAGGGTTTGCGTCGTGACCGTTCTGTTATACAGTCGTCGGCGGTTCGACAAATTAGACGAACTGCATGTGTGTCAACGCCGAGCTCTGCCAGGCACACATGTTCCCCTCGAACAACCATGGCAGAGGTGGGGGACCCAGGATGTTGGGTCCCGGCCGTGAGTGGCCGGGTCCCTGGGGTGAAGTCCGCGGGAGCGGACCGGGCGATCGACTTCCAGCCCGAACCCGACAGCTAACTCCGCAGGCGTCGGGAGACAACCATGCCCGTCACTGCCCGACGGACAGCGCTTCTGCGCGCCGTCACCACGAGCGAATCCAGTACCCGGCCGACCGGACGGACGCTGGCCAAGCACCGCAAGACCAGCAAGTCCTCGGCTCCCCGGGCCGCGGCAGCCGTCCTCTCGGTCGGCCTGGCCGTCTCCGGTGGAGCGGCGCTCAGCGTCGTCGCCCCGGCCGACACCGCCCACGCGGGAACCTCGAAGACCTCCTCGGCCGCCTGGGCCCGGGGCAACAAGGCGATCAGCACCAAGCCGCTGCTGCGCTACGGCGACGCCGGTTCGGCCGTCCGCTACGTGCAGAAGTCCCTCGACGTCCCGGCCGGTGGCTGGTACGGCTCGGCCACCCGCACCGCGGTGGCGAACTTCCAGCGTCGCGTGGGCCTGCCCCGCAGCGGCTCGATGACCGTGAACACCTGGCGCTCGCTGTTCTACGCGGCCAGCCACGGCCTGCTGCACGGCGGCTCCGGCAAGGCGACGACCTTCCAGGCCAAGGTGCTGAAGGAAGCCGCGAAGCTCAAGGGCACGCCGTACCGCTACGGCGGCACGACGACCAAGGGCTTCGACTGCTCGGGCTACACCGGCTACGTCTACAAGAAGGCCGGCAAGAAGCTCCCCCGCACCTCGCGCCAGCAGTACAGCGCCACCAAGCACATCAGCCGTGCGGCGGCCAAGCCGGGCGACCTGGTGTTCTTCAAGAGCGGTGGCGGCGGCGTCTACCACGTCGGCATCTACGCCGGCGCGAACACGCTGTGGCACGCCTCGAAGCCGGGCAAGCCGGTCGCCAAGGCGAAGATCTGGAGCTCGAACGTGGCCTTCGGCCGCAAGTGAGGCTCCGGACCGGGTCTGACCCGGTCCAGACCGTCAGCGAGACCGGATCCCCCCTCCGGTCGCTGACCTGAAACCGGCCGTGCGTCGCCGCCCCACCCCTCCGGCGGCGCACGGCCGGTTTCCTTTTGCTACTCGTCCAGGAGCCCAGCATCGTGGGCGAGGATCGCGACCTGGACCCGGTTGGTGGCGTTCAGCTTCACCAGCACCCGGGACACGTGCGCCTTCACGGTCGCCTCGCTCATGAACAGCGTCTTGCCGATGTCGGCGTTCGACAGCCCCTTCGCGACCGTCGCGAGCACCTCGCGCTCCCGGTCGGTGAGCGCGGTCAGCCGCGCCCGCGCGTCCCGCTGCCGGTCCGTCCGCGGATCCGCCGCGAAGTGCCCGATCAGCCGTCGCGTCACCGCCGGGGACAGCATCGCCTCGCCGGCCGCGACCACCCGGACCGCCTGGACCAGCTCGCGCGGCGGAGTGTCCTTCAGCAGGAACCCGCTCGCCCCGGCCTGCAGCGCCCGGAACACGTAGTCGTCCAGGTCGAACGTCGTCAGTACGACGACCTTCGGCGGATCCGGCAGCGCCTGGATCTCGCGCGTCGCGGCCAGCCCGTCCAGCCGCGGCATCCGGATGTCCATCAGGACGACGTCCGGCTGGTGCTCGCGGACCATCGCGGCCGCGTCGGCGCCGTCCTCGGCCTCGGCGACCACCTCGAGCTCCTCGTCGGACTCCAGGATCATCTTCAGCCCGGCCCGGACCAGCGCCTCGTCGTCCACGATCAGCAGCCTTGTCATGCTTCTCCTTCTCTGCCGTCCGACCAGGGCAGCCAGGCCTCGACCCGCCAGCCGCCGTCCTGCGTGGGTCCGGTGGTCAGCTGACCACCGGACAGGGTGACTCGCTCGCGCAGCCCGACCAGTCCGGCCCCCGAGCCCGGGAGCAGTGAACCAGCCGCGACCGGTCGCACGTTCGTCACCCGTACGACGACGCCGTCGCCTTCTGCTCCCCGGACGACGACCTCGGTGGTCGCGCCGCGCGCGTGCTTGTGGACGTTGGTCAGCGACTCCTGCACGAGCCGGTACACGGTCCGGCCGACCAGCGCCGGTACGCCGTCCGGCAGGTCCAGCTCGCTCCGGACGTTCACACCGGCCGCGCGCGAGTCGTCGACCAGCCGGGCCAGGTCGGACGCCTTCGGCACCGGGGCCAGGTCGGCGCCGTCCTCGCTCACGTCCGCCCGGAGTACGCCGAGCACCTCCCGGAGGTCCTCCATCGCCTGGCGAGCGGTCTGCCGGATCAGCCCGGCGGAGCTCTCCACCTTCTCCGGGCCGACCGCCGGGTTCACCTCCAGCCCACCCGCGTGCAGCGCGATCAGCGACACCTTGTGGGCGAGTACGTCGTGCATCTCCTGGGCGATCCGGGCCCGCTCGCCCAGCTTGGCCTGCTCGGCCCGCAGCTCGCGCTCGGCCTCGGCCCGCTCGGCCCGGTCCCGCAGCGACACCATCAGGTCGCGCCGCGCACCGACGTACGCGCCGACCGCGACCCAGCTGCCGACCAGGAACGGCCCGGTGAACAGGAGCACGTACGCGTCGGTGCTCTGACTCCAGGAGGACGCGACGTACGCCGCGTAGGCGGCCAGGCTCAATACGGCGAGCCAGACGTCCCGCCGGCGGATCGACAGGGTCAGCAGGGCCAGGCCCATCGGGATGAAGATCTGCGCCGTCCCCATCGCGAGGATGCCGATCACGGTGACGGCGATCGGGTACCGCCGGCGCCACCAGAGCACCAGCGAGGCGAACACCCCGATGCCGAGCACGACCCAGCTCTTGGTGATCCAGCCCTCGCGGCCTCCCGCGCCGGCCGCCTGGGCGACGATCGTGAGCAGGCTGAAGCCGATGTAGATCAGGTCGCGGAAGCGCGGCGCGTGCCGGAGGAACCAGGCGTACCACCGGCCGAACCTGGTGAACCACCGGCGCAACCATCGCATTCGGTCAGCGTAGTCGCGCTGTGTCATACCTTTCGTCCCCCTCACGGGGGTCCTGGAGTCACACTTGTGGCGACTTTCGTAGGGGGCCGGTCGAGACGGTCGGTCGATGTGGCGCGGGGGTCCGGCGGGCGAGAGTAGTGGACATGATCACCGTCGAGAACCTGAGCAAGCGGTACGGCAGCACCACGGCTGTCAGCGATGTCTCCTTCACCGTCCAGCCCGGCAGCATCACCGGCTTCCTCGGGCCCAACGGTGCGGGCAAGTCGACCACGCTGCGGATGCTGACCGGGCTGACCCCGGCCACCTCCGGCACCGCCACCATCAACGGCAAGCGGTACGCCGACCTGCCGAACCCGGGCCGGGTCGTCGGCGTCATGCTCGACGCCGCGGCGCAGCACCCGGGCCGCACCGGCCGGGAGACGCTGGCGCTCAACGCGAGCCTGCTCGGCGTACCGAAGAGCCGGGCGGACGAGATGCTCGAGGCCGTCGGCCTCACCGGTGCCGCGAAGCGCCGGGTCGGGCAGTACTCGCTCGGCATGCGGCAGCGGCTCGGCATCGCCAACGCGCTGCTCGGTGACCCGGCCGCGCTGATCCTGGACGAGCCGGCCAACGGCATGGACCCCGAGGGCATCCGCTGGATGCGCGGCCTGCTGCAGGACTTCGCCGCCCGGGGCGGCACCGTGATCCTGTCCAGCCACCTGCTGGGCGAGGTGCAGGCGACCGTCGACCGGCTGGTCGTCATCGGCGGCGGCCGGATCGTCGCCGACGGCTCGCTCGACGAGCTCCTGGCCGGCAGCGGCACGCTGGTCCGCGGCCTGGACCCGATCGGCCTGAACCAGGCACTGACCGCGGCCGGGCTGAGCCTGGAGCCGCTGCAGGACGGCGCCCTGCGCGTCGACGCCACCGCCGAGCAGGTCGGCCGTGCGGCCGCCGCGGCGGGCCAGATCCTGCTCGAGCTGCGCGAGAGCGACAGCGCCGGCCTGGAGGAGCTGTTCTTCCAGCTGACCACCCCGACCGCCGTCGCGGCCTGACCACTTCTTCCACCAGGAGCTTCTGACATGACTGTCACCGAGATCACCACTCCGGCACCCGCCGCGGCCACCGGTAAGCACCGGGCCGACGCCGTGTCGACCAGCCTGCCGCCCGCGCGCGGCCAGTCCTTCGCCAAGCTCGTCGGCATCGAGCTGCGCAAGTCCGTGAACACCCGCAGCGGCCGGGTCCTGATCCTGGCCATCCTGGCCATCGCCATGGCCGCCCTGGTCTGGGAGCTCACCCACCTGGGTGACGGTCCGGCCCGGTTCGACGGGTTCCTCGGCGCGGCCTCGACCGGCGTACTGCTGATCCTGCCCGTCATCGGGGTGATGGCGATGACGAGCGAGTGGACCCAGCGGACCGCGCTGACCACGTTCACGCTGTCGCCGCGCCGGGTCCGGGTCCAGCTGGCCAAGTTCACCTCGGCGGTGCTGCTGAGCGCCGTCGTACTGACTGCCACCGCTGTCCTGGCACTGGCCGCGACCGCGCTCGGCGGAGCCGTCGGCGGCAACGGTACGACGTACGCCGGGATGGGTGGAGCCCTCGCCGGCGCCTACCTGAGCACCGCGCTGAACGTCCTGATGGGTGCCGCCTTCGGTGCTCTCATCGCCCAGACCGCGGCCGCCGTGCTGGTCTTCTTCGTGGCGCCGACCGCCTGGGCGCTGGCCGGGCCGGCCCTGTTCAAGGACAACGCGGACTGGCTGGACGTCTTCGGCGCCTTCGGCCGGATCGCGGAGCGTGACCTGCACGGGATGCTGCCCGAGACGCTCACCGCGGTCGCGGTCTGGGTCGTCCTTCCGACCATCGTCGGACTGTGGTCAAGCTCACGTCGCGAGGTGAAGTAGACAGCGCTCCCGAGCGCAAAAGACGCGGTGGGCCTGACCGGTTTGAGGGGACCGGGCAGGCCCATCGGACTGTCATCGGAGGTCTGGGGGCGTCCGACCAGGGGGCGGTGCGTGTGTCGATCCCCGGCTCCGGGTAACCTAGAACCACGATTACTGACGACTGATCCGTGGGCGCCACGCTGCGTACCCGGTTGACTTGTGCGAGGGGGTCGACGCTATGGGGCGCGGCCGTGCAAAGGCCAAGCAGACGAAGGTCGCTCGCGACCTGAAGTACCGCACCTGGGACACCGACCTGGACCAGCTCAAACGAGAGCTGGCCGGCGGGGACGAAGGTGGCGGTACCCGTTCTGCAAACGGTGACGCCGACACAGACGCCGGCGATGACGCCGACGACTACCACCCCCGTCGGTAAAGCAACAGCAGCTTCAGTGACTGGTCCAAGCGCCTAGGCGCCTGGGCCAGTCGGCTGTGCTCGATCGACGGAGTTCGCCACACCGGTACCGCAGGTCATGTCAGCCTGCCGTTTTGCTGTCCTCCGGTGTGGCACGCGATGCCTGGTTGCGACGGTGGCGCTCACCCGCGGTGAACGCCACCTGAGCAGTCACACGCCTGGACCACGAGGCATTTCGTCGTGTCCAGGCGCCTCTGTCGTCAACGCCGCTGATGCTGATCTCAGCTCGCGTAGTCGCCCTGCAGCTCGACGCCGGTGGTGCCGGTGCTGACCTCGCCGCAGACCCAGGCGGGGATGTCCCGCTCGGCCAGGACGGCGATCGCACGGTCGGCGGCGGCCGGGTCCAGGACGGCGACCATGCCGACGCCCATGTTCAACGTCTTCTCCAGCTCCAGCTGCGGTACGTCGCCGAGCTGGCCGACCAGGCCGAAGACCGGCGCGGGCGTCCAGGTCGACCGGTCGATCCGGACCGCGAGCTCGTCCGGGATCACGCGGGCCAGGTTCGCCGCGAAACCGCCGCCGGTGATGTGCGACATCGCGTGCAGCGGGCGATCGCCGTCGGCGTTCAGCGCCTGGATCAGCTCGAGGCAGTGCTTGGCGTAGACCCGGGTCGGGGTGATCAGCGTGTCGCCGAGGGTGCCGCCGAGCTCGGGGACCTCACGGTCGAGCTGCCAGCCGGCGCGGTCGAAGAACACGTGCCGGACCAGGGAGTATCCGTTCGAGTGCAGGCCGGACGAGGCCATCGCGACGACGACGTCGCCGGCCCTGACCCGCTCCGCGCCGAGCAGTTCGTCGGCCTCGACCACACCGGTGGACGCGCCGGCGACGTCGTACTCGTCCGCCTCGAGCAGGCCCGGGTGCTCGGCGGTCTCGCCGCCGACCAGCGCCGTACCGGCCTCGACGCACGCCTCGGCGATGCCCTTGACGATCTGCGCGATCGTCTCCGGGACCACCTTGCCGGTGCAGATGTAGTCGGTCATGAACAGCGGCTCGGCGCCGCAGACCACCAGGTCGTCGACGACCATGCCGACCAGGTCGAACCCGATCGTGTCGTGCCTGTCCATCTTCTGCGCGATCGCGACCTTGGTCCCGACCCCGTCGGTCGACGTCGCCAGCAGCGGCCGCCGGTACGCCGTCAGCGCGGTCGCGTCGAACAGCCCGGCGAACCCGCCGAGGCCTCCGACCACCTCGGGACGGGTCGCCTTGGACACCCATTCCTTCATCAGCTCGACGGCCCGGTCCCCGGCCTCGATGTCGACTCCGGCGGCGGCGTAGCTCGCGCCCTGGCTCACGGTGTTCTCCTTCGTCGGCGGGACGGCGTCCCGGAAGTACGTCGTACGGCAACGCCCAGCGCCCGGCCGGTCCGCTGAGGAGCGTCGGTCGGGAACTGGGTCATCGGACTGCCGTTACGGGCGGGACAGGGCGTCCGCGGCGCCGGCGCCGCCGGCGACCGTGGCCAGGCCGTCCACGTCGGTGACCGGGAGCTCCAGCAGGTGCTTGCCGATCCGCTCCGGGTCCGGCAGCTCGACCGGGTAGACCCCGTCGAAGCAGGCCCGGCAGAGCTTGTCCTTCGGCAGCGTGGTCGCCTCGACCAGCGTGTCCAGGTCGATGTACCCGAGCGAGTCGGCGCCGAGCGAGCGGCAGATCTCCTCGGTGTTCAGGCCGTTGGCGATCAGTTCGGCGCGGCTGGCGAAGTCGATGCCGTAGAAGCACGGCCACTTCACCGGCGGCGCGGTGATCCGGACGTGGATCTCCTTCGCACCGGCCTCACGCAGCATCTTGATCACCGCGCGCTGGGTGTTGCCGCGGACGATGGTGTCGTCGACCACGACCAGGCGCTTGCCCTCAATCACCTCGCGCAGCGGGTTCAGCTTGAGCCGGATGCCGAGCTGGCGGATGGTCTGGCTGGGCTGGATGAAGGTCCGGCCGACGTACGCGTTCTTGACCAGGCCGGCGCCGTACGGGATGCCGGACTCCTCGGCGTACCCGATGGCTCCCGGTACGCCGGACTCCGGCGTGGCGATCACCAGGTCGGCGTCGGCCGGGTGCTCCCGGGCGAGCCGGCGGCCGATCTCGACGCGGGTCGAGTGGATCCGCTGGCCGGAGATCTGGGTGTCCGGGCGGGCCAGGTAGACGAACTCGAACAGGCAGCCCTTGGGGTCCTGCTCGGCGAACGTCGTGGTGCGCAGGCCGTTCTCGTCGATCGCGACGATCTCGCCCGGCTCGATCTCGCGGACGAAGCTCGCGCCGACGATGTCCAGCGCCGCGGTCTCGCTCGCGACGACCCAGCCCCGCTCGAGCCGGCCGAGCACCAGCGGGCGGATGCCCTGCGGGTCGCGCGCGGCGTACAGGGTGGACTCGTCCATGAAGACCAGGCTGAACGCGCCCTTGACCTTCGGCAGCACACGCGCGGCGGCCTGCTCGATGGTCAGGTCCGGGTACGCCGCGAGCATCGAGGTCAGGATGTCGGTGTCGGAGGACGCGCCGTGCTTGGCGTTCGCCTTCGCGTGCTCGACCTCCAGGTCCAGCCCGAGATCCAGGGAGTCGCTGCCGTCCAGGGTGGCCGCGAGGTCACCGGTGTTGGTCAGGTTGCCGTTGTGCGCGAGCGCCACCGATCCGGTCGCGGTGGACCGGAAGGTCGGCTGCGCGTTCGCCCAGACGCTGGAGCCGGTCGTCGAGTACCGGCAGTGCCCGACGGCGATGTGCCCCCGGAGCGAGGCGAGCGTCGCCTCGTCGAAGACCTGGCTGACCAGGCCCATGTCCTTGTAGACCAGGATCTGGCTCCCGTTGCCGACCGCGATCCCGGCCGACTCCTGCCCCCGGTGCTGCAGAGCGTAGAGCCCGAAATAGGTGAGTTTGGCGACCTCTTCCCCAGGAGCCCAGACTCCGAAGACGCCACAGGCGTCCTGCGGACCCAGATCCTGCGGGTCGAGATCATGAGTGAGCCGACCATCGCCACGAGCCACGGCAGCAGTCTACGGGACGGCTCTCACCAGCAGACCAGGCATGCCTGGCCGGGGTCGATCGCCTCCGGCGTACCGTCGCCGCCCCCAGGCATCACCCAGATCGACGCCACCAGCAGGCCCGCCGAAACGGCCACCCCCAGAAACCTCTTGATCACTACGAGTCCCCTCCGAAATAATCCAAAACCGTCAACTGAGCGCGCTAAATGGACGCACCCTGTATATGGTCGGTTCCAAACGAGCGTTGGAAGGGTGTGGAAAGTGCTGGAACCGCTGGGTCTGGACGAAGCGACCTCGGCGGTCTACCACGCCCTCCTCCGCGCGCCAGACAGTACGCCGGAGCAGATTGCCGCGCTAGTGAATAGGTCATTGACCGAGGTTCACCAGCTAATGGACGAGCTGCGCAAACTCGACCTGCTGGTCCCGACGTGGACCAACCCCGACGTCGAGCACGCCGTCCACCCCCGCGTCGGCCTGGCCGGTCTGGTCGAACGCCGCCGCAGCGAGCTCAACCGGATGCTCGGCGAGTTGGCCGAGGCGTCGGCGTCCGCGGAGGTGATGGCCGAGCAGTACAACGAGCTGCTCACCTCCCGCACCAGCGGCGACGTCGAGGTCCTGAAGGGCCGCGCCAACGCGTCGCGCCGGATCGAGGAGCTGGGCGCGAAGGCCAAGGACTGCTTCTGGGGCCTGATTCCCGCGCACGTCGACGACATCGTCGCCCCGCCGGAGGAGTCGCCCGACCTGCCGCTGCTCGAGCGCGGGATCAAGATGCGCAGCGTCTACCTGCAGAGCATGACGGTGTCGAAGCCCGGGCTCGAGTACGCCGCGTACATGCACAAGCGCGGCAACGAGGTCCGCGCGACGCCGACCCTGCCGCTGCGGCTCCTGATCATCGACCAGGAGATCGCGATCATGCCGCTCGACCCCACTACGGAGAGCGCCGGCGCGGTCATCCACCGCAGCCCCGCCGTACTGGCTGTCGCTCTGGCCCTGTTCGACTCGTACTGGTCGAAGGCGAGCGACCTGTTCGCCCCCGAGGACCGCGACAACGAGTCACCACTCACGCCCCACGAGGCCGAGGTCCTACGCCTCCTCGCCGGCGGCGCCAAGGACGAGCAGGTCGCGCGCCTGCTCGGCATCTCGCTGCGTACGGCGCGACGCATCACCGCGAACCTCTCGGACCGCCTGGACGCCACCTCCCGCTTCGAACTGGGAGTAGCCGCCGCCAAGCGCGGTTGGGTGTAAATCCGAAGAATTGGGGGACGAGCCCGAATTTGCCGGAACCGCGGTATTCATCATGCATCGCCGGCAGGTTCGGGGAATTGGAATCCGCTCCCGGCCAAGAAAGCATGGGCGGCGCCGGAGCCGCCTATTAATCGGGACATTCCGTGGAGCGCGCGAGGAAGTGTGTTTCTGCTGACCTCAGCACCCTGGAGGCCACGCGCCCTGTGCTGCTGGAGCAGGGCAAGCGGCGGGAGACCCGCCCTACGGGCGGTACCGCGGGGACGAGTTCGGTCAATAGCTGACAGAAATTTGTGGACTGGACCGGTTCATACGACTACTCGGTGACCAGTTGTCGCCAATGGGTTGTCATCGGGGCAGAAAAGTGTGTAAGGGGGTGAGCCATTCCACACCGCGGCTAATCGAGCCGGCGGAGTGAGCGCTCCGGGAGCCTCTCGAGAGGCTAATTCCCGCTGGTCGGCTACAGCGGGAGGATGCGGCCGGAGCGGGCTGGGAGGGCTGTCTCGGTGCCCTCGAAGAGCGGGGTGCCTTGGTGGGAGATGACGATCGACTGGTCTACCGGGCTGACGTTGAGGGCGTGGAGCAGGCGGGTGCCGGTGGGGGTGGTCGTCGAGGTGAGGACGATGCCGGGGGTGGTGGCGGTGTGGGTGTGGCGAGGGGTGGCGCCCAGGCGGGCGAGGAGGGTGGTCCAGAAGGGGAGGTGGGCGGGGTAGTCGCAGGTGAGGATCAGGGCGTGGCCGGCTCCGGCGTGGACCTCGATCCCCACTGGGGACTTGGTGGAGACGTCTGTGGCGAAGACCTCGTGGGCGTGGGACGAGGTGTTTGCGAGCGGAGTGAGCGGCTGGAGGACGCCTACGCGGACTTCGGCGGTGGCGGTGGTCCACTCGGCGGCTCGGACCGACGGGAAGTAGTGCGGGCTGCCGTTCACCAGGTCGCCGGGCGCTAGGGACAAGGCGTCGGCCAGGACGGTGCACGGGGTGCCGTCGGGGGTTTGGGTAGGGAGGGCGCCGACCAGGAGGAGGCGGCCGCCGGCGACCACGAAGTCGGCGAGGCGTTGCTGGACGTCGGCGGCCAGGGTCGGGGCGGAGGCCAGGCAGAGGACCCGGGGCTCGACGAAGTCGGTCTGCAGATTGACCGCGGGGAAGGAGAAGCCGGCCAGGAGGAGCGAGCGGGCGAGGATGTCGCGCAGGCCCATGCCCCGGAAGCGTTCGAGGTTGGCGACCTGTTCGCGGCGTACGTCGTCGCCGGGGTGGCAGTACTCCGTCAGGTAGTGGTCGGGGACGAAACCGAGTACGACGTCGTCGTACTCCTCGTCGCTGTCAGCGAGGACGTCGCCGTACGAACGCAGGTCCGCGAGGGTCGAGGCAAGGACGGCGTACGACGGGTTGAGTTGCCCCTCGGGACCGACCGGTGCGGTGAAGCCGTGGCGTTCGCCGGTGAAGGCGATGCGGTCGTTGCCGTCGCCGACGGGGACGTCGAGCGGTGGGTTGTGGCCGCCGGCGAACAGGTAGTAGTTCAGCAGACGGTTGCCTTGGGCAACACACAGGCGGGTCTTCAGCGCCAGCGCGGACGGCGGCACCTGGCGGCTCAGGTCTTCGCCGTAGTCACCGAGCCCGGCCTCGAACTCCAGTGACGTCAGCGGCTGGTCGGCGGAGTGCACCGCGGCCATGAACGCGTTCATCACGTAGAGATCCGCCACGTTCTCGACCGTGAGATTGCCGAGGTAGTGATCGGATCCCGACGTCATCCCGGGCTGCCCGGAGTACGAAGCGAAGAGCTGGCTGATGCCGATCGGGTAGGTACGCCCGCGCCCCTCCCCCGTGCCGTGCAGGTTGATCAGGAACGGCACGCCGGTCACCCCGTGCGACTCGGCCTCGGCACGGAGGAAAGCGAAGTACCGCGCGTACCGGTCGCGCTGGAAGACCGACAGTTCGTGGTGAAGCTCCAAGGCCCCCGGCGCGGGAGACCGCACCGCGTCCACTGACCACCTGCGCCCTGACCAGGCAGCAAAATCCTCGACCGCGGCATCGGTGAGGTCCGGCGTGTTGGTCACCCACGACAACATCCCCACCTCGTTGTCCAGCTGCACGGCAACCACCGGACCACCAACCGGCGCCAATCGCGAAGCCAGCAAGGGCATCACCGCGCCGTACCACCGCTTCACCGACTTCAGGTAGTCGGCCGACAAGTAGTCCACGTCCCGAGTAGGCGCCGGCACACCGTCCCACCCGACCGAAGCAACCCCAGGCGTGTAGACGCTGTACGGCAACCCCTCGTTCTTCAACTCCGCCATCACAAAGGGCCCCGGCCGAGCGATCACCGACAGCCCCTTCGAGGCGGCCAGCTCCAGAAAACCGGCAAGATCCCGGTACGGCGACGAACGCCCCACCAGGTCGATGGACCCGTCCGGCAGTTCGTGCACCAGCCAAGGGATGTACGTCGCCACGGCATCACACCCCGCGGCCACCAGAGCGTCCAGCCGCGACGCCCAATCGGCACGATCCAGGCGGAAGTAGTGCACCTCCCCCGACAGCATCAGGGACGGCTTCCCGTCGATCACCAAGCGGCGCCTGCTCAGCTGGACAGTCCTCATCGTGACTCCTCCGCCGAACCGCGACAGCGGAAACAGCGCGACGCGCCACCTCTTGCCGCCGGTCCGATTCCTCACCTATGGTCGCTGAAACCGGTTACTGCAACGTTACGGCGGGAGGTCGCGGATGAGCAACCAGCGGCTGACGGTGCGCGAGATCGCCGAGCTGGCGGGTGTCTCGATCGCGACGGTGTCCCGCGTTTCGCGAGGGATCGGCCAGGTCAGCCCGGAAACCCGCGCCCGCGTCGAAAGAGTGATCGAGGAGCACGGCTACCGCCCGAGCCAGCTCGGCCGAGCACTGGCCGAGCGCAAGCACGGCGCGGTCGCGATGGTGTTCCCCGGTCTGTCCGGCCCGTACTTCTCCGAGCTGATCCAGGGCTTCGAGTACGAGGCGATGGAGGCCGGTGCCAGCGTCCACATCGTCGGTACGCATCACCGTGCGGCCGCCGACGACGACGTGCTCGCGATCTCCGGCCGGGTCGACGGCATCGCCGTGCACGGCGGCACGATCCAGCAGCAGACCCTGCACAGGCTGGCCGCCGAGGTGCCCGTCGTCGTACTGGCCGGCCGACCGCTCGACGGCATCCCCGCCGTACGGGCCGACAACACCAGAGTGGCGGAGCTGACCAGGCACCTGCTGCTCGACCACGGTTACCGGCGGCTCGCGTTCGTCGGCAATCCCGACGGCTCCCCCGACGTCACCGAGCGCTGGGAAGCCTTCCTCCAGGCGCATCGCGAGGCACGCCTCGCACCTCCGAAGGCGCCGGTCAGAGTCGGCATGCAGCAGTCCGACGGCGTGATCGCCGCCGGTGAACTGCTGGCCGGACGCAAACATCCCGGCGCGATCGTCTGCGCCAACGACGAGACCGCACTCGGCGTCCTGATCGGCGCCCTCGGCCGCGGCCTCAAGGTCCCCGAGGACGTCGCCATCACCGGCTTCGACGACGTCGCGATGTCCTCACTGGTCCGCCCCGGGCTGACCACCATCCGGCAGCCCGTCCGTGAGCTCGGAGCCGTCACCGCACGCCTGCTGATCGCGGGCGTCGGCGGTCCGGGCGCGGTGATGGACACCGTCCTCACCACCGAACTCGTGTTGCGCGGCAGCTGCGGCTGCCCGTAACCCCTCCGCCAAGAGGCCGCCCCGATCGACAGGAGCAGGCAGATGAACCGCCCGAATTTCCTCCGTACGGCGGCAGTCGCCGTCGCGACCACGCTCGCCCTGGTCGGCTGCACCGGCACCAGCGGCACCAACGGCAGCGGCGGAGGTGGAACGGCCGCGAACGGCCTGGTCGACTTCCTCGACTACGGCGACTTCGGCGGCGGCACCGCTCCGCAGGCCAACTACAACCCGTACCTCGAGGCGACCAGACTCGGCGCGGTCGACTACGTCTTCGAGAAGCTGATGGTCTACGACAGCTTCTCCTGTACGCCGAAACCCTGGCTGGCCACGGGTTTCCAGTGGAACGACCCCAGGACCCTGACCTTCACGCTGCGCGACGGCGTGAAGTGGAACGACGGAAAGCCCTTCAGCAGCAAGGACGTCGGCTTCACCTTCGACCTGCTGAAGAAGAACCAGGCGCTCGACGTCAAGGGCATCTGGCGCTACCTGGCCGCGGTCGAGACGCCCGACGCCAAGACCGTGACGATCAAGTTCAAGGACCCCGGCGCGTCCACCTTCACGCTGCTGACCGAGATCTACATCGTGCCCGAGCACGTCTGGTCGCAGCAGTCCGACCCGGTCAAGTTCGTCAACGCGCAGAACCCGGTCGGCACCGGCCCGATGAAGGTGAAGTCGTTCAACCCCCAGCAGCTGACGATCGAGCGGAACGCCGACTACTGGCAGGCCGACAAGGTCAAGGTGCAGGAGATCCGGTTCCACAAGGCCGACGCCGGCGGCGCGGTCGAGCAGCTGAAGCTGAGCCGCGGCGAGTACGACACCAACGCGATGTTCGTCCCGGACATCAAGAAGGCGTTCGTCGACCGTGACCCGGACACCAACCACTACTGGTACCCGCCGGGCGGCTCGATCTCGGCGTACCTGAACCTGACCAAGGCCCCGTTCGACGACCTCGCGTTCCGCAAGGCGATGACGACGGCGTTCGACCGCGACCAGATCATCACCAAGGCGCAGTTGGGCTACGTGAAGCCGGCCAGCCAGACCGGTCTGGTCGTACCGGGCCAGGAGAAGTGGTTGCCGCAGGGACTCGCTGACGAAGGCCGGATCACGTTCGACCCGGCCAGGACCGACGACGCGCTGACGCAGGCCGGCTACCCGAAGGATGCCCAGGGCAAGCGAATCGGCAAGGACGGCCAGCAGGTCAAGTTCACCTTCAAGGTGCCCGGCAGCTACACCGACTGGGTCTCGGCCGCGCAGATCATCGTGCAGAACCTGAAGGCGCTCGGCTTCGACGTCGCGCTGGAGACGCCCAACCCGCCGACGTACGAGAGCGACCGCGCGGTCGGCCGCTACGACATGCTGTTCGGCGTTCACGGCGGTTCCTGCAACATGTTCCGCAACTTCTCCGAGCCGCTGGGCAGCGACCAGTCCGCGCCGATCGGCCAGAAGGCCGCGAGCAACTTCGTCCGCTGGAACGACCCGGCGACCGACAAGCTGCTCGACCAGCTCCGGCTGGCCACGGACGAGGCCAAGCAGAAGGAGGCCGTCGCCGGGCTCGCGAAGGTGATGACCGACCAGGTCCCGATGATCCCGCTCTGGTACGGCGCCAAGTGGTTCCAGTACCAGACCGACAAGGCCGTCGGCTGGCCTGACGAGCAGAACCCGTACGCCGCTCCTGGTGACAACGTGCTGGTCCTGACCAACCTCAAGCCCGCCGGTAGCTGACATGCGCTACTTCCTGCGCAGAGCCGGCTTCTTCCTGGCCACCCTCTGGGCCGCGATCACGCTCAACTTCCTGATCCCGCGGCTGCAACCTGGTGACCCCGCCGAGGCGATCGTGTCCCGGCTGGGCGGGCAGAGTCAGGCGATCGATCCGGCCCAGGTCGAGGCCGTCCGCAAGATGCTCGGGACGCCCGACGGCAACCTGCTCACCCAGTACGGCGACTACCTGTCCGCCGTCCTGCAGGGCGACTTCGGCATCTCGTACACGTACTTCCCGTACACGGTGACGCACATGATCGGCCAGGGCCTGCCCTGGACGCTGATCCTGGTGGGCGTCACCCAGATCGTGTCGTTCGTCGTCGGCACCCTGCTCGGCGCGTGGGCGGCGTACCGGCGCAACAGCCGCGTCGACTCGGTCATCACGCTCGGCTCGACCTTCGTCGGCACGCTGCCGTTCTTCTGGCTCGCGCTGGTGCTGATCTACGTCTTCGCGATCACGCTCAACTGGTTCCCGAGCGGCGGCGGGTACGGCGGCGGCAGCAACCCGGGCTGGACCTGGCTGTTCTTCTCCGACGCCTTCCAGCACAGCATTCTGCCGGCCGTGTCGCTGCTGATCGTCGGCCCGATCGGCTGGATCATCGGCATGCGCAACAACATGGTCCAGACCCTCGGCGAGGACTACGCCCGGCTGGCCCGCGCCAAAGGCCTGCCCCGACGCAGGATCGCGCTCACGTACGGCGCCCGGATCGCGGTGCTGCCGAACGTGACCGGCTTCGCGATCGCGCTCGGCGGCATCCTCGGCGGGACCGTGCTGGTCGAGTCGATCTTCAACTACCCGGGCCTCGGCCGGATGATGCTCGAGGCCGTCTCGAACCGCGACTACCCGCTGATGCAGGCGCTGTTCCTGTTCATCACGGTCGGGGTGCTGATCGCGAACTTCCTGGCCGACCTGCTGTACGGCGTACTGGATCCGCGCGTCCGACGGGAGGAGGCGGTATGACTCTGCAGGACACCGAGCAGGCGGAAGTCGCCGCGGTCGAGGCCTCCCGGTCGTCACGCGTCCCCGGCTGGTTCGTCATCCTCTGGCGCAACCGCAAGTGCCGGATCGGGCTGATCATGCTCGGCGCCTTCGTCCTGATCGCGGTCCTCGCGCCGCTGATCGCGCCGTACGAGCCGCGAGCGAACACGTTCACCCCGTCGATCGGCCCGTCCGGCGGCAACTGGCTCGGCACCACCGCGCAGGGCGAGGACGTCTTCAGCCAGCTCGTGTACGGCGCGCGCACGTCGCTCGTCGTCGGCCTGGCGGCGGGAACGTTGTCGACGGCAATCGGTCTGGCCGTCGGGCTCACCGCCGGCTACCTGCGCGGGACGGTCGACGAGGTGCTGTCGTTCTTCATCAACCTGGCGCTCGTCGTACCGGTGCTGCCGCTGATGATCACGCTCGCCGCCTACGCGCCGGTCAAGGGTCTGTGGCTGATCATCTTCGTCATCAGCATCACCGGCTGGGCGTACGGCGCGCGGCTGAAGCGGTCGCAGATCATCACGCTGCGGACCCGCGACTACATCACCGCGGCGAAGTTCGCCGGGGACTCGACCGCACGGATCATCGTCCGGGAGATCCTGCCGAACATGACGTCGCTGGTCGTGGTCGGCTTCATGGGCGCCTGCCTGGGCGCGATCGGTGGCGAGGCCGGGCTGGCGTTCCTCGGGCTCGGCGACCCGACCACCACCAGCTGGGGCACGATGCTCAACCAGGCCAACACCGGCGGCGCGATGCTGACCGGCCAGTGGGCCTGGCTGGTCGCGCCGGGTCTGGCGTTCGCCGGGCTGATGACCGCGCTGACGCTGATCAACTTCGGGGTCGATGCCCTGAGCAACCCGCATCTGAGGGAGGACTGAGATGGCTCTGCTCGAGGTCCGCGACCTGTCGGTCACCTACAGCCCGCGCGACTCCTCGCCGGTCCGCGCGGTCGACGGTGTGACGTTCGGCGTCGCCGACGGCGAGTTCGTCGGGCTGCTCGGCGAGTCCGGCAGCGGCAAGTCGACGCTCGGCAACGCGATCCTGGCGCTGCTGGACAAGCCCGCCGCGGTCAGTGGCGGTTCGGTCGTCTTCGACGGTACGACGGTGACGACCGCGTCCGAGGACGAGCTCCGGCCGTTGCGCTGGGCAAAGATCTCCACGGTCTTCCAGAGCAGCATGAACTCGCTCAACCCGGTGATCACGGTCGGCGCGCAGTTCGCGGACACCTTCGCGGCACACGGGCGCGAAGGCGACGCCCGGCATCTGCTGGAGCTGGTCTCGCTGGACGCCGACGTACTGCAGAGCTACCCGCACGAGCTGTCCGGCGGCATGAAGCAACGCGTCGCTCTGGCCCTCGCGCTGGCTCTGGAACCGCGCTTCGTCCTGCTCGACGAACCGACCACCGGTCTGGATGTCGTTGTCCAACGCAACATCCTCGATCGGCTCCGCGAGCTGCAGACCGAACTCGGCTTCGCCGTCCTGTTCATCAGCCACGACCTCGGCACGGTGATGGAGATGGCCGACCGCGTCATGGTCATGTACGCCGGGGAGCTGGTCGAGGACCAGCCGGCCGCGGCGATGATGCGCCAGCAACTCCACCCGTACACCCAAGGCCTGCTCGGCTCGTACGCCGATCCGCGTGCGTCGCAGATCACCGTCGACTTCATCCCCGGCCGCCCGCCGAACCTCGCGCTTCACCAGGTGGGCTGCCGCTTCACCCCCCGCTGCCCGGTCGCCGTCGACGCCTGCTCGACCACGCACCCGGACCTGCTCCGCGCCGGCCCGGGCACCGCCCGCTGCCTCCTGGTCGAGGAAGGCCGACCGGTCGACGCGCGGCGCGCGCGGACCTTCGTCGCCGACCGCACCAACGACGAGGAGATCGAGCCGGTCCTCACCGTCGAGCACGCGGTCAAGACCTACAAGACGAACAGAGCGGTCGACGACGTGTCGTTCGCCCTGAGGCCAGGCCGAGTCACCGCCCTCGTCGGGCAGAGCGGCTCGGGCAAGACGACGCTGGCTCGCCTGGTGACAGGGGTGGAACGCCCCACAGACGGGACCATCACTTTCGAAGGGTCCACAGACGTCGGCAAGCTCCGCGGCCGGAAGCTGCGTGCGTACCGGCGCCACACCCAGCTCGTCTTCCAAGACCCCTTCGCCGCGCTCAATCCCACCCGCACGGTCGCCTACGCCCTCTCCCGCCCGCTCCGCAACCACCTCAAGCTCTCCAAAGCCGAGGCCCGCGAGAGAGCGTCCGAGCTCCTCGAAACCGTCGGCCTCTCCCCAGCCGCCCAGTTCCTCGACAAGCTCCCCCTCCAACTCTCCGGCGGCCAACGCCAACGCGTCGTCATCGCCAGAGCACTGGCCCCCGAGCCGAAGATCCTCGTCGCCGACGAACCGATCTCCATGCTCGACGTCTCCATCCGCGCCGAGATCCTCGCCCTGCTCGACCAGCTGGTGAAGGACCGCGGCATCGCGATGCTCTACATCACCCACGACCTGCTCAGCGCCCGCCTGCTCGCCGACGACGTCCTCGTCCTCAACCAGGGCAAGGTCGTCGAGTCAGGCCCGACCCTGAACGTCATCCAGCACGCCCAGGACCCCTACACCCAACTCCTCCTGGACGCGATCCCCACGCCGGGTCAGACCGTCTTGACCGACGCCAGCAGTTTGCCCAGCGACTCCCTCGCGTCGCCGAAGAGCAGCGTCGTGCGGGGGTCGTAGAGGAGCTCGTTCTCGATGCCGGCGAAGCCGGGGCGCATCGAGCGCTTCAGGAAGATGACGCGCTGGGCCTCGTCGGCGTTGAGGATCGGCATGCCGTAGATCGGCGCGCTGGGCGTCGTCCGGGCGGCCGGGTTGACCACGTCGTTGGCGCCGACGACCAGGACCACGTCGGCCTGCTTGAAGTCGCCGTTGATGTCGTCCATCTCGCGCAGCTGCTCGTACGGGACCGAGGCCTCGGCGAGCAGCACGTTCATGTGGCCGGGCATCCGGCCGGCCACCGGGTGGATGGCGTAGTCGACCTTGACGCCCCGGCCCTGGAGTTCCTCGACCAGGTCGCGCAGGGTGTGCTGCGCCTGCGCGACGGCCAGGCCGTAGCCGGGGACGATGATCACGCGGTGCGCGTAGCCGAGCAGGATCGCGACGTCCTCGGCGCTGCCGGAGATCACCGGCCGCTCGGACACCGTGCCGGCGCCGAGCGTGGAGCCACCGCGGACGGCACCGAAGAGGATGTTGAAGACCGACCGGCCCATCGCGTCGGCCATCATCTTGGTCAGCAACGTACCGGCCGCACCGACGAGCGTTCCGGCGACGAGCAGCAGCGTGTTGCCGAGCACGTACCCACCGGCCGCGACGGTCAGACCGGTGAACGCGTTCAGCAACGAGATGACAATCGGTACGTCGGCGCCGCCGACCGGCAGCACCAGCATCACGCCGACGGCCAGACCCAGCAGACACAGCAGTACGCCGACCAGCACGCGTGGCTCGGACACCAGCCACACCGACACCGCGATCCCGCCGAGCAGCCCGGCGACGAACAGCACCGGCAGCCCCGGGAAGGTGACCGGGCGCGTGGTCATCAGTTCCTGCAGCTTCGCGAACGTGACGATCGAGCCGGAGAACGAGATCGCACCGACCACGATCGTGAACGCCGTGGCGATCGCGGCGACGGTCTCGCCGTCGTGCACCTCGCCGAGCTCCATCAGCGCGACCAGCGACGCCGCGCCACCACCGACGCCGTTGAACAGCGCGACCAGCTGCGGCATGTGCGTCATCTGCACCCGCCGCGACCCGATCACACCGCCGACCGTGCCGATCACCAGCGCGATCAGGATCGGGACCAGGTTGTCCGGCTTGTACGCCGCGAACGTGATGATCACGGCCAGGACGGCGCCGGCCGCGCCGAGCGCGTTGCCGGTCCGCGCGGTCTTCGGCGACGACAGTGCCTTGAGCGCGACGATGAAGCAGACCGCCGCGATCAGGTAACCGATCTGGGCCCAGGTGCCGATCACTTGTGCAGCTCCTTCTTACGACCGCCCGGACCGCGGAACATCTCCAGCATCCGGTCGGTGACCACGAAACCGCCGACCATGTTCACCGTCGCCAGTACGACGGCCAGCAGCCCGACGATCACGACCGGCACCGAGTCGGCCTGACCGGTGACGATGATCGCGCCGACCAGGATGACGCCGTGGATCGCGTTGGCGCCGGACATCAGCGGGGTGTGCAGGGTGGCCGACACCTTGCTGATCACCTCGACGCCGACGAACGCCGCGAGCACGAAGATCGTCAGCAGAGCAATCGATTCGGTCATCAGCCCTGTCCTTCCAGCAGCTCGCGGGTGGGCTCGTGCAGCACGGTGCCGTCGTGGGTGACGCAGCATCCCGCGACGATCTCGTCGCTGAAGTCCGGGTCGAAGGCGGCGTTGCGGGTCATCAGCGTGATCAGGTTGGCCACGTTCTGCCCGTACAGGCGGCTGGCCGGCCCCGCCATCTGGCTCGGGACGTTCGATCCGCCCCAGACCAGCGCGTTGCCGATCGTCAGTTCGGTCCCGGCGACCGAGCCCTCGACGTTGCCGCCCTGCTCGGAGGCCAGGTCGACGACGACCGAGCCCGGCTTCATCTGCTCGACCATCTCGCGGGTGACCAGCATCGGCGCGGTCCGGCCCGGTACGGCGGCGGTCGTGATCAGCGCGTCCGCGCCGGCGACGTACGGCGCGAGCAGCTCGCGCTGCAACTGGGCGCGTTCCGGCGTCATCTCGCGGGCGTAGCCGCCCGGGCCGTCCAGCGTGCCGAGCTCGAGCTCGATCGGCTGCGCGCCCATCGACGCGATCTCCTCGGCAGCGGCCGTCCGGACGTCGTACGCCTTGACGACGGCACCGAGGCGCTTCGCGGTCGCGATCGCCTGCAGGCCGGCGACGCCGGCGCCCAGGACGAGCACCTGGGCCGGCGGCACCGTGCCGGCGGCGGTCATGTTCAGCGGGAAGAACCGGGGCAGCCGTTCGGCCGCGACGATCGCGGCCCGGTACCCGGCGACCATGGCCTGCGAGGACAGCGCGTCCATCGCCTGCGCCCGGGAGATCCGCGGGATCAGTTCCATCGCGAACGCGGTCAGCTTGGCCCGGGTGGCGGCCCGGACCACGTCCGGCGGGTTGGTCGGCAGGAACGACATCAGCGCCGTCCCGGCGTGCAGCCGCTGCAGGCGTTCGCGCTCCAGCGGCTGGACCGAGGCCACCACGGTCGCGGCATGATCCGCACCCCAGGCGACTTCCGCGCCGGCCTCCCGGTAGGCGTCGTCGGAGAACAGCGCCCGCTCACCGGCCGCGGGTTCGACCGCGACCTCGTACCCGAGCTGCACCAGTTTGACGACGTGTTCCGGCACCAAAGCCACCCGGCGCTCGGCCGGACGGGTCTCTCGCACGACTGCGATCTTCACTCGCCGAAACCTATGCCAAACTCTGGGTCGCCGGAAAGCCCGCTCCGCGCTATGAGCCCAAGTTCTGCAGAAGAGTTGCCTCAGCGAGACACACCTTCGCGAACTCCTCCAGGTGCAGGCCCTCGTCGATGCCGTGGGCCCGGGTGTCCGGATCCTCCACACCGGTGACCAGAACGGCCGCGTTGGGGAAGGTCTGCTGGAACTCGGCGATGAACGGGATCGACCCACCCATGCCGGTGTCGACCGGCTCGACACCCCACGCGGAGGCGAACGCCGAGCGGGCCGCGTCGTACGCCGCACCGCGCGCGTTGATCGAGCAGGGCTGGCCGATGTCGCCGTCCGTCACCGTCACCTGCGCGCCCCACGGCGCGTTCTGCTCCAGATGGTTGCGCAGGGCCTGCATCGCCTTGTTCGCGTCGTCACCGGGAGCGACGCGCAGACTGACCTTCGCCCGCGCGACCGGGACCAGCGTGTTGCTGGCGTCGGCGACCCGCGGCGCGTCGATGGCCAGGACGGCGATCGCCGGCCTGGTCCACAACCGGTCGACCAGCGTGCCCGAACCGATCAGCTTGACCTGGTCGAGCACGCTCGACTCGGCGCGGAAGCGGTCCTCGGGGTAGTCCAGGTCGGCCGCGCGGCTCGCGTGCAGACCGTCGACGGCGACGTCGCCCTGGTCGTCGTGCAGGGTCGACAGCAACCGGCACAGCGCGGTCAGCGCGTCCGGTACGGCCCCGCCGAACAGGCCCGAGTGGACCGCGTGGTTCAGTGTCCGGACCTCGACGTAGCAGTCGACCAGTCCGCGCAGCGAAACGGTCAACGCCGGCTGGCCGATCGCCCAGTTGCCGGAGTCCGCGATCACGATCGCGTCGGCGGTCAGCTCGTCGGCGTACTCGTCGAGCAACCGCAGCAGGGTCGGCGAACCGATCTCCTCCTCGCCCTCGACGAAGACCGTCACCCCGACCGGAAGATCGTTGCCAAAGGCCCGTACGGCGGCCAGGTGCGCGGCGATGCCGGCCTTGTCGTCGGCCGCGCCGCGGGCGTACAGCCGGTCCCCGCGCTCGGTCGGTACGAACGGCTCCGAGGTCCACTCCTCGACGTTGCCGGTCGGCTGGACGTCGTGGTGCGCGTACAGCAGCACGGTCGGCTTGCCCTCCGGCGCCGGCTTCTTCGCGATCACCGCGGGGGCGCCGTCACCGGCCCGGACGATCTTCACCTCGAAGCCTTCGGCCTCGAAGAGCGCGGACGTCGCCTCGGCGGAGCGCTGGACGTCGGCCGCACGGGCCGGGTCCGCACTGACCGAGGGAATCCGGATGAGGTCCTCGAGGTCGGCACGAACGGAGGGCAGAACGCGGTCGATCGCCGCAGGTAGATCGGTCATGGGCCCTACCGTACTGCCGGTCAATTACCTACGATCAACCCTGCAGCTCCCGAAGGTTATCGCCCAAACCTGAGAGGAACGATCATGGCCCGCCCCTTAGCCATCCTGACCAGCCTGCTCACCACCGCGGCCGCGCTGACCGCCGTGTCCGCACCGACGATCGCGGCCGCCGCGATCAGTTGCGACACCGCCACCACCGGCGGCAGCACCTTCTACGACGGCCCGTCGGCGTCGAAGAAGTACGACGCCCGGTTCAGCAACAGCCACAGCATTCCCAACCTCAGCACGCACACCCCGCAAGGCGCCGGCACTTGGTACAACTGGGACGGCAGCGGCAAGAACCTGCTGCTGGTCGCGTCGTACCGCGGTGGCGCCGACTCGCAGATCTACGGCATCGACCCGTCGACGGGCGCGACCGTCGGCGTCGTCGCGATCGCCGAGTCGCACGTCGGCGGCATCACCACCAGCAAGGGCTGGGCGTTCGTCTCCGGCGCCGGCAGCTCGATCCGCAAGTACCGGCTGACCGCGCTGCGCGACGCACTGAAGGCGGCCGGTACGCCGTACCTGACGCAGGTCGGGACAGCACGGGACGTGGCCGGCTCCTCGTTCCTCAACAGCTACGGCGACTCGCTGTTCTCCGGGACGTTCAACGAGACCGGGCGCGGGACCATGTACGAGTACAAGATCGCCGACGACGGCACGCTGACCACCGTCGCCGGTGCCTGGGAGATCCCGACCAAGACCCAGGGCATCATGATCACCGCGAACCACTTCGTCTACAGCACGTCGTACGGGCGCGGGAACCGCAGCAACCTGTACGTCGTGAAGCGCGGCCAGAAGGACCTCGACGCGGCGGCGCTGAGCTGCTTCCGGGCGCCGAGCATGACCGAGGGCATCACCGAGTACAACGGCTCGGCGTACCTGGTCTACGAATCCGCCAGCCACCTGTACGGCGGCGACCCGGCCACCCTCAACGTGATCCCGCGGATGCACAAGGCGACGGTGTCGTCGCTGACCTCGCTGGTCCCCTAGGACCCGTTGTAGGTCACGGAGTTCAGTACGTCGGTCAGCTGCTGCGGGTCGTCACCCCGGACCTGGATCCGCAGCAGCTGCTTGCCGCCGGCGAGCTGCCGGTACTGCTCCATCACGGTGGCGCCGGAGTTGCAGCTGTAGCGGAAGGTCACCCGCGGGTTCTCGGCCGTAGGCGTGTCGCTGCCGGACTGCTTGCACCCGCTGGGCGCCGTGCCGGTGGTCGGCAGCGCAGTCTGGTCCAGCACGCCGATGAACACGCCGGACGTGGTCGCGACGCTCTGCCAGTCCCTGGTGTTCTCACTGATCAGCAAGGCGAACGACGGGCTCTTCTGCGCCGACTTCTCGTCCCAGCTGCGCGGCACCTGCACCGACACCGGGCTCTCGGCCACGTCGACCGGCCGGCTCATCACCAGCTGGTACCCGGCGTACCCACCACCACCGGCCAGGATCACGGCCAGCGCGGCGGCGATCCAGCCCGCGCGCCGGTTCCGGCGCGGTGCCGGCGCGGCCGCGACGGTCGCCTCGCCATCGGGCCCGCCCTCGGTCTTCGCATCGGCCGGAACGGCCGCCAGCTGGGTCTCCTGGTCGATTCCCCCGGGCCCGGCAGGCACCGGCAGCTCCTCGGCCGGGACCAGCCCCGCCGGGATCTTGCCGGTCCGGTGCGCCTCGTCCAACGCGTTGAGGAAGCTGTCGAGATCCGGCCAGCGCTTCTCGCGGTCCGGCTCGAGCGCCCGCCGTACGACGACGTCGATCGCGTCCGGGACGTCCTCGCGCAGCGTGCTCATCGACGGCGGCGGCGCGTCGATCCGCATCACCGCGCCGAGGCTGGCCACGCCGTGCGGCGCCTGGCCGGTGAAGGCGGCGTACGCGACCGCGCCCAGCGAGTACAGGTCGGCGCGGTGGTCGAGCCGGTCACCCATCACCTGCTCGGGCGCCACGTACGCCGGCGTACCGCCCGGCATCGTCAACTGGGACACGGTTTCCAGCGACTTGCCCAGGCCGAGGTCGCCGAGCATCGCGCGGTCGCCGGACGGGTCGCTGCGGAACAGCACGTTCGCGGGCTTCACGTCGCGGTGCAGAACGCCGCGCGCGTGCAGCTGCTTGAGGCCGCTGCCGACCTGCGTGATCACGTCGACGACGTCGGCGACCTTCATCGGCCCGGCCTTGATCCGGTCGGCCAGCGAACCGCCGTCGGCGTACGTCAGCACCAGGTACGGGCGGCCGTCGTCGGTCTCGCCGACGTCGTGCACGCCGACCACGTGCGGCGAGTCGACCCGGCGCAGGAAGCGCCCCTCGGCCAGGAACCGGCGCCGGACGTCGTCCTCGTCGATCCAGTTGTCCGACAGGATCTTGACCGCGACCTCGGCGTCCAGTTGCTCGTCGCGCGCCAGCCAAACGGTCGCGAAACCCCCGGCACCCACCCGGCGGACCAGGGAGTACCGGCCGATCCGGGGCGGCTGGTCCATGCCCGCATTATGCTCGATCCCTCCTGCGACCGCGTCGCCGGAGCGAACAAAACACCCAGTTGTGACGTCACACCGAGGATCGACCA
This sequence comes from Kribbella sp. cmx-5-2, assembly GCA_049998015.1. GTDB lineage: Bacteria > Actinomycetota > Actinomycetes > Propionibacteriales > Kribbellaceae > Kribbella. The sequence goes on along the minus strand of JAEBEC010000002.1, from coordinate 295,055 downwards.
CCCCGGTCCCGGCCCTGCTTCGACTCAGGGCGTGTGGTGCAGCACACTGCTCTTGGACCACGACTGTTGTGTAAGGAGCCTGCAGATGAGGCAGCTGAACGCCCGGCTGACCGTCGTGGTCGCCGCCGTCGCGGTGGCCGCGGTCGCGGGTGGAGGCGTGTTCGCCTACCGGCAGGGCCCGCAGACCAGCACCGCCGACGCGAGTCCACTGGGTGGACAACCGAGCGTGACACCGAGCGCCACGCCGACCACCCCGAAGCCGGCGGGGACCCCGTCGAAGCTACCTTCCGCGACACCGACGACACCGCCGGTGAGCAAGCCGGGGGTGAGTGGGCCCAAGACCGTCCCGATCAGCCTCGCCAAGCTCACGGCGGGTCGTGCGCCGCAGTTGGTGCACGTGCTCGACCGAAAGGTCAGCGGCGGCCCGGACCAGGCGTACACGGCGCCCGGCAAGGACCGCATCATCGAGGTCGCCCAGGCCGGCGCCACGACGTACGCGCTGGAGAGCAGGGAGCCCGACCTCGTCCTGGTCCGGTTCGACGGCGCCGGTGAGAGCAGCGAGGTCCGCGACGTGACGAGCCTGGTCGGCTCGATCGACGGGGGCTTCGCGGCGTTCGCCAGCCAGAAGCAGAAGTCGACCGGCGAGCAGCTCGCCGGCAGCACGCTGTACGCCGAGGACGGTGGCGAGCTGAAGTACAAGCTCACGCTGCCGGACTCCTGGAACGTTCAGGTGATCGGCATCGCCGACGGGAAGGTCTTCTACGCGGCCACGCCGCAGGAGTCCGGAATCCCGAAGCTCTACACCTGGGTGCCGGGCCAGTCGTCGGCGAAGGCGGTGAAGAACGTCAGCTCGCCGGTCGCGGTGTCGGCCGACGGCGAGCTGGTCGTGGGGCTGGACGTCGGCGGCGCCGGCAGCTGCTCGAACGTCATCGAGCTCGCCACCGGGAAGAAGCTCTGGCGGACCTGCGAGTACATGGTGCTGGGTTTCACGCCCGACAAGTCGTTCGCGATCGCCGGACCGGCCTACGCCGACGGCTACGCGTCGCAGGAGAGCTGGGTCCTGGACAACAAGAACAACGGCGCCCTCCTGCGGGAGTGGACCGGCCTCTCCTTCCGTGAGGTCCGGGCCGAGGACGACCAGCACCTCCTGATGGAGGTCGACGACGGCCCGGACACCAAGGGCGCGATCATCCGTTGCGACATCCCGACCGGCGACTGCGAGCGCGCGACGCCGATCACCCCGGGCGACCAGTTCGGGCTCGGTAGCTGATGGCCGGCGGCAACACGCGACTGGTCGTGCTCGTCACGGCCGTTGCTGTGGCTGCCGTGGCGATCGGTGGAGTGGTGGCGACCCGCCAAGGGCCGGACTCGGGCGACGATCCCGGGACGGCCTCGCCGCTGGCGGTCAAGACCGGCTCGGCCGCGACGCCTTCCAGTGAGCCCGTGTACACCGGTCCCGTCAAGGTGAAGGTGCCGCTGGCGACGCTGAAGGTGGGCCGTGAGCCCCAGGTGCCGTACAGCGTCGGCCGCGAGATCCGCGGTGGCGCGGGCGGGCCGGTCGTCGTACCGGGCAGTGCGTCGGTGCTGGAGTTCACCCGGATGGGCGAAGAGGCGTTCGCCGTCCTGTCCACCGACCAGAACACCAGCGAACTGCTGAAGCTGAAGATCACCGGCGACCGGGAGCGCGTCGCGGAGGTGATCAGCGTGCGCGGCACGGACGACCAGTCGGCGGTGGCGTACACGACCCAGCCGCGCGGCAAGGACGAGTTGAACGTCGCCGGCTCGACGGTCTACTCGCAGGCCTCGAGCGGCAAGGTGGACAAGCTCGCGGTCCGCGGCCTGTTCAGCGTGCGGGTGCTCGCCTACATCGACGGCGTCGTGTACTACCGGGGCAGCCCGACCGACGAAGCGGTCAGCTGGAAGTTGTACGCCTGGAAGCCCGGCGAGGCCGCCTCGAAGGTGATCCCGACGCCCGGCTCGCCGACGGCGATCAGCCGCGACGGGAAGCTGGTCGCGCTGCGGACCGCCCCCGGCGAGTACAAGGCCTGCTCGACTGTGAACGAACTGGCGACGGGCCGGAGCCTGTGGCGCACCTGCGACTTCGAGATCCAGAGCTTCACCCCCGACGGCCGGACCGCGATCGCCGCACCGCCGTACGAGGACGGCTGGGCCGCTGCGTCGGCGGCCGCGCTCGACGCGAGCGACGGGACACTGCTGCGCCAGTGGTCCGGCGCGTACTTCATCAGCACCCTGGCCGAGGACGACCAGCACGTGCTGATGCTGATCGACGACCGCGAGTCGATGCCGCGCGGTGTCCTGCGCTGCACGATCACGACCGGCACCTGCGAGTCCGCCATCCCGCTCGGTCCGATCCGGATCGGCCTCGGCAACTAGTCTGCTGCCAGCAGAGCGGCCCCCGGTACGGCGTGAGAACGGCCAGACTGGTCGGCATGGAACGTATCGCGGTGCTGGCTGACATCCATGGAGTGCTCCCCGCGCTGGAGGCCGTGCTGTCCGAGCCGGACGTGCTGAGCGCGGACGTCGTCGTACTGGCGGGTGATCTGGCGGCAGGGCCTCAGCCGGTGGAGACTCTGGATCTCCTGGTGGGGTTGGGCTCTCGGGCTGTCTGGGTGCGTGGCAACGCCGACCGGGAGCTGGTGTCGATGGCTCGCGGCGAGCGGCTCGATCCGCCGGACCCGGTGAGCCCGTGGGCCGCCGCGCAGCTTCGGCCCGACCAGGTCGAACTGCTGTTGACTCTGCCGACCACTGCGACCATCGGCGATGCCCTGTTCTGCCATGCGACTCCTCGCGACGACGAGGAGATGGTGCTGGTCGACAGTCCGCTCAGCCGCTGGGCCGCCGTGCTCGCCGGCGTACCGGAGGAGATCCACACTGTCGTCTGCGGGCACACCCACATGCCGTTCGCCCGGCAGGTCGACCGTCGCCTCGTCGTGAACGCCGGCAGCGTCGGCATGCCGTACGGCGCACCGCTACCCAGCTGGGCCCTCCTGACCGGCTCCGACGTCCAGCTGCGTCGTACGGCGATCGACCTGGAGGCGGCAGCCGACCGTGTCGCCGCCGAGTCCACCTACCCCGACGTCGCCGCCTGGGCCGACGAGTACATCCGCACCCACTACTCCGACACCGAGGCCCTGGCCGCGTTCAGCCCCCGCGCGAAGGACTGACCGGCTACCGTCGACCCATGTTCGCGCGGCGGCGGAAGCATTTCGGGACTCCGGCTGACAAGGCGACGTATGCGACGCTGCATACCGCCTCGCTGGCCTCGCCGCACCTGCGTGAGGGCCTGACGCCGGTCGCGGCCGGGCGGGCCAGCAAGCACCTGCGGGACCTGCTCGGTACGGCGGCGATCGCGATCTGCGACTCGTCCGGCGTACTGGCCTGGGACGGGGTCGGCGGGCCGTACGAGAGCAACCACCGGGTCGACGCCAAGGCCATCGCGGCGATGACGCTGCGGAGCGGGCGGACCGCCGTACTGGGTGCTCATGACGTCGCGTGCGGCGATCCGCAGTGCCCGATCCGTACGGCGGTGGTCGCGCCGATCGTGACGGAGGACCGCGTGGTCGCCGTACTGGTCGCGTACAGCCCGCGGTCGTCGGCCGCGCTGGTGCGGGCGACCGAGGAGGTCGCGCGCTGGGTGTCGGGTCAGGTCGAGCTGGCCGAGCTCAACAAGGAGCGGACGCGGGCGATGGAGGCCGAGCTGCGGGCACTCCGGGCGCAGATCAGCCCGCACTTCATCTACAACGCGCTGGCGGCGATCGCGTCGTTCGTGCGGACCGATCCGGAGCGGGCGCGGGAGCTGCTGCTGGAGTTCGCGGACTTCTCGCGGTACGCGCTGCGGCGCGGTGGCGAGTTCACGACGCTGTCGGACGAGCTGCGCAACGTCGAGCGGTACCTGGTGCTCGAGCAGGCGCGGTTCGGGGAGCGGCTGACGGTGTCGCTGCTGATCGCGCCCGAGGTGCTGTCGGTGGCGATCCCGTTCCTGGTCGTGCAGCCGCTGGTCGAGAACGCCGTACGGCACGGTCTGGAGGGCACGACCGGCGTCGGTCAGATCACGATCCGGGCGATGGACCGCGGCTCGGAGGCGGAGATCAGCGTCGAGGACGACGGCTCCGGCAGCGACCCCGAGGTGATCCGGGCCGCCCTGTCCGGCCAGTCCGGCAGCGACTCGATCGGCCTCGGCAACGTCGACGCCCGGCTGCGTCAGGTGTACGGCGACGCGTACGGGCTGGTGGTCGAGACGGCGGTCGACGCGGGGACAAAGGTCAGCTTCCGGGTCCCCAAATACTCCTCAGGAGTGCACGCCTCCGCTTAGTGTGTGGGCCATGGCGGACACTCCCTTGCGCGCGCTGGTCGCCGACGACGAGGAGCCGGCGCTGGCCGAACTGGTCTACCTGCTGCAGCGGGACGAGCGGATCGGCCCGATCCAGACCGCGTCGAACGGGCCGGACGCGCTCAAGCTCCTGCAGGGCACCGACTTCGACGTCGTGTTCTGCGACATCAAGATGCCCGGGCTGGACGGGATCGATCTGGCGCGGGTGCTGTCGAAGTTCGCGCATCCGCCGCAGATCGTCTTCGTCACGGCGTACGACGAGCACGCGGTGCAGGCCTTCGAGCTGCGCGCGACCGACTACGTGATGAAGCCGGTCCGCGCCGAGCGGCTGGCCGAGGCGGTCCGGCGGGTGGTCAACGCGGGCGGTCCGCTGGTCGTGCAGTCGCCGGAGGAGACCGAGGACGAGACGATCCCGGTCGAACTGGCGGGTGTGACTCGGTTCGTCCAGCGATCCACCGTCCGGTACGTCGAGGCGCAGGGCGACTACGCGCGCCTGCACACCGGGCAGAACTCGCACCTGGTCCGGGTCCCGCTGAGCACCCTCGAGGAACGCTGGCGCGACGCCGGTTTCACCCGGATCCACCGCAGCACGCTCGTCGCGCTGGCGCACGTCGACGAGATGCGCGTGGACGGCGGGCGGTGCGCCGTACGGGTTGGTGACGACTGGCTGCCGGTCAGCCGGCGGCACACGCGGGAGCTCCGGGATCTGCTGGTTCGCTCGACGTCGCTGCGCGGATGAGATGAACCCGCCGGACGAGTCGCCGGACCTGCCCCGCAGAGCTTCCGCGGACAGCTCGCGCCGCGCCTCCCCCGATGCCCCGCGCCGGGTCCGGGTGACGAGCCCGCGGACGAGCGCGGCCCGGCGTACCGCCGGACACACCGGGACGCGGGAGATCGACGAGCAGACCCGGGTCGGCGAGGTCTACATGAGCTCGCTGATCCAGTCCCAGCTGCGCCTGGCTTTGGCGGTGATCGCCGGAACGGTTGTCGGCCTCGGCAGCCTTCCGTTGCTGTTCTTCCTCGTCCCCGCCACGCGCACCCTCGGAGTCTTCGGCATCCCGCTGCCCTGGGTCCTGCTCGGCATCGTCGTCTACCCGGTCGTCTACGTCGCCGCCCGGATCTACGTCCGCAACGCCGAACGCATCGAGGCCGAGTTCACCGAGTTCGTCGGGCGGCAGTAGATGTCCCCGGCGATGAGTCTGACCGCGATCGCTTTGGTGATCACGGCAACTATCGGCATCGGGCTGTTCGGCCTGCGGATCTCGCGCACCACCAGCGACTTCTACGTCGCCAGCCGCGCCGTCACGCCGCGCTGGAACGCGTCCGCGATCAGCGGCGAGTACTTGTCGGCGGCATCTTTCCTCGGCGTCGCCGGCCTGGTCGTGGTGAACGGCGCCGACATGCTCTGGTTCTCGGTCGGCTACACCGTCGGCTACCTGATGCTGCTCGTCCTGATCGCCGCGCCGCTGCGCCGATCCGGCGCGTACACCCTGCCCGACTTCGCCGAGACCCGCTTCGAATCGGCCGTCGTACGGCGGATCTGCTCGTTCCTCGTCGCCGGCATCGGCACGCTCTACCTGCTCCCGCAGCTCCGCGGCGCCGGGCTGACCGTCCAGACCGTGACCGGTGCACCGCCCGCGGTCGGAGCCGCGCTGGTCGCGATCATCGTGGTGATCAACGTGGCGGCCGGTGGGATGCGCTCGATCACGTTCGTGCAGGCCTTCCAGTACTGGCTGAAGCTCACCGCGCTCGCCGCGCCGGTCTTCGTCATCCTGATCGCCTGGCGCTCGATGGACCACCCGGTCGGCGTACTCGACTCGCTGCAGGGTGCCGGCTCGGAATGGGCCGAACCGCTGTCCCACGCCGACGGCCGCGACCACCCGCTGTACGCGACGTACTCGTTGCTCTTGGCCCTTTGTTTCGGAACGATGGGCCTGCCGCACGTGCTGGTCCGCTTCTACACCAACCCCGACGGCCGCGCGGCCCGCCGTACGACGGTGGTCGTGCTCGCCCTGCTCGGGGCGTTCTACCTCTTCCCACCCGTGTACGCCGTACTCGGCCGCACCTTCGCGCCCGACCTGGTCGCGACCGCCGCCGACACCGTCGTCCTCGAGCTGCCCGGCCGGATTTTCCCTGGCACCGTTGGCGATCTGCTCGGCGCGCTCGTCGCGGCCGGTGCCTTCGCGGCGTTCCTGTCCACGTCGTCCGGGCTGACCGTCGCGATCGCCGGCGTGATCGACCAGGACCTGCTGCGCAATCGCCTGCACCGGTTGACCGGAGGCGACTACCTGGCCGTCAACAGCTTCCGGATCGCCGCCGTCCTGGCGATCGCGATCCCGTACCTGGCCTGGAACTTCACCGGCTCGCTGAGCCTCGCCGACACGGTCGGCCTGGCGTTCGCCGTCGCGGCATCGACGTTCTGCCCGCTGCTCGTGCTGGGGATCTGGTGGCGCCGCATGTCGACCGTCGGCGCCGCGGCCGGTCTGCTCGTCGGCGGGGTCGCCGCGATCTCCGCCGTACTGGTCAACGTGATCGGCCCGCCGCAAGGCGGCTGGCTCGGCGCGCTGATCGCCCAGCCGGCCGCGTGGACGATGCCGCTCGCCTTCGCAACGGTCGTCGTGGTCTCACGGATGACCCCCACCCGCATCCCGGCCGGCACCGCGCGCAGCATGGTCCGCCTGCACACCCCCGAGGCCGTCGACGTCGACCGCGGCTTCACCGGCACCTGAGTCGACGCCCACCACCCACCAACCTCCCCCCCCAACGACGTGGCCCCGCCTGGGCTTGTCCTGGGAGCCCGCTGGAACGGTGGTGGGCGTCGGCCGTTCGTCGTACGGATGCGACCGCTCGTCGCAACGTGGTTTCCCGCCGGTCGAGAGGTGTGCGCCGCTGAGCGCTCGACGCCGGTCGGTGCTGTCAGGCCGGGGTGAGCTGGACCACAGTACGGAGCAGCAACCCCGCGCGCCGGACTCCGCCCGGCCTGATCACGTCTGGAGGTCCCGCGATGAGTGAAACGCGTCGTGCGGGCGATCCGGAGCTCACGACGTACCGAGACGTCCAGTTGTCACCGGACTTCTCCGAGCTGCGTCGCCGCTTCCGGCGCTTCGTTTTCCCGATGACCGGCCTGTTCCTGGCCTGGTACTTCCTCTACGTCCTGCTCGCCGACTACGCCCACGGCTTCATGTCCCACAAGGTCGGCGGGAACATCACCGTCGGGCTGCTGTTCGGGCTCGGTCAGTTCGTCTCCACGTTCGCGATCACGCTGCTCTACGTCCGCTGGGCCGACAAGAAGTTCGACCCGGACGCCAAGCACCTGCGTGACCAGATCGAGGGAGACCAGTCATGAGCGCACCACTGATGTTGCCGCTGGCAACTGTCGGGGACCCGAAGGTGAACATCGCGATCTTCGCGCTGTTCGTGGTGGCCACCCTCGCGATCGTGATCCGGGCCTCGCGCAACAACAAGAGCGCGGCCGACTTCTACGCCGGTGGCCGCTCGTTCACCGGCCCGCAGAACGGCATCGCGATCGCCGGTGACTACCTGTCCGCCGCATCGTTCCTCGGCATCGCCGGCGCGATCGCGCTGAACGGGTACGACGGCTTCCTGTACTCGATCGGCTTCCTGGTCGCCTGGCTGGTGGCGCTGCTGCTGGTCGCCGAACTGCTGCGCAACACCGGCCGGTTCACGATGGCCGACGTCCTGTCGTTCCGGCTCAAGCAGCGTCCGGTCCGGATGGCCGCGGCGATCTCGACGCTGGGCGTCTGTTTCTTCTACCTGCTGGCCCAGATGGCCGGCGCGGGCGGCCTGGTCGCCCTGCTGCTCGGCATCGACGGCAAGGCCGGGCAGAACATCGTCATCGCGGTCGTCGGCGCGATCATGATCACCTACGTGCTCGTCGGCGGCATGAAGGGCACCACCTGGGTGCAGATCGTCAAGGCCGTGCTGCTGGTGATCGGCGCCGGCGTCATGACGCTGTGGGTGCTGGCGAAGTACTCGTTCAACCTCTCCGGCCTGCTCGGTGCCGCGGTCGACAAGAGCCCGGCCGCCGGTGAGAAGCTGCTCAACCCGGGTCTTCAGTACGGCGCGACCGGGATCAGCAAGCTCGACTTCATCTCGCTCGGCCTGGCCCTGGTCCTCGGTACGGCGGGTCTGCCGCACGTGTTGATGCGCTTCTACACCGTGCCGAACTCGCGGGAAGCCCGTCGCAGCGTCAGCTGGGCGATCTGGATCATCGGCATCTTCTACCTGTTCACACTGGTCCTCGGGTACGGCGCTGCCGCGCTCGTCGGTCCGGACGCGATCCGGGCTGCTCCCGGCAAGGCAAACTCGGCGGCTCCACTGCTGGCCTACGAACTGGGCGGGGAGATCCTGCTGGGCGTGATCTCGGCGGTCGCCTTCGCGACGATCCTCGCGGTGGTCGCGGGCCTGACCATCACGGCGAGCGCGTCGTTCGCGCACGACATCTACGGCCAGGTGATCAAGAAGGGCCAGGTCAGCGGCGACGGCGAGGTCCGGGTCGCCCGGATCACCGTGCTGGTGATCGGCGCGGTCGCGATCGTCGGCGGCATCTTCGCCAACGGCCAGAACATCGCGTTCCTGGTCGCACTGGCCTTCGCGGTCGCGGCGTCGGCGAACCTGCCGACGATCCTCTACTCACTGTTCTGGCGGCGCTTCAACACCCGCGGCGCCCTCTGGAGCATCTACGGCGGTCTGGGCTCGGCGATCTTCCTGATCATCTTCAGCCCGGTCGTCTCCGGCAAGGTCGACGCCAAGACCGGCGCCAGCCTGTCGATGATCACCGACACCGGCATCGACTTCCACTGGTTCCCGCTGGACAACCCCGGCATCGTCTCGATCCCGCTGGCGTTCGTCCTCGGCATCGTCGGCACCCTGACCAGCAAGGAGGCCACCGACGTCGACCGCTTCGCCGAGATGGAGGTCCGCTCCCTCACCGGCGCGGGCGCCGAGAAGGCGACGCAGCACTGACCGGCGGGGGCGCCGGTCCCATCACGGGTGACAGCCCGGCGCCCCCGCCCCAGAACCCTGTCAGGCAGGTCCTGCTGAACCGACGCGAACCTGCCTGACAGCCCCAACCGCCCCCGAGGGCCCCAGCAACCAACTGGGGCCCTCGCCGCGTTTCAACACCCGCTCCCCCGGCGGCCCGCCCGGCGCCGTGACAGCATGACGGTGTGAAGTCCATCGGTCTGTTCGCCAGCGCGGCCGGGGGCCTCGAACACCTCCGCGCGCAGCTGGTCGAACCACTGGTCGCGGCCGGGCACACAGTCGCCGTCACTCTCACCCCGACGGCCGCCACGTGGATGGACCACCTCGGCGAAATCCCTTTGCTGGAAGCCGTTACGGGACTGCCCGTGCGCTCGGCACCGCGGCTGCCCGGTGAGCCTCGGCCGCATCCTCGAGCCGTGCTGCACGCCGTCGTACCGGCGTCGGCGAACACGGTCGCGAAGCTGGCGTTGGGGATCGGGGACAACCAGGCGTTGAGCACCTTGTGCGAGAGCCTCGCGAGCGTGCCGACGGTGGTGTTTCCGCGGGTGAACGCGGCGCATGCCCGGCATCCCGCGCGGGAGTCTCACCTGGCCAACCTGCGGCGGGCGGGTGTGCAGCTCCTGTACGGCGACCACATCTGGCCGTTGGCCGAGCCGCGGTCGGCTGCCGACGGGCGGTCGTTGCCCTGGGCAGCTATCCGGCAGGCGATCGGGTAGGTCGTGTGCACGATGGCGGTTTGCCGGTCGGCTTGAAAGACTGAGGTGTGGATCGGCCTGAGGTTGTTTGTATTTGTGGCTCTGTTCGGTTTGGTGACGAGATGGCGGCGGCGAATCGGGAGCTGAGCTTTGCGGGGGTCATCGTGCTTGCGCCGGGTGTGTTCCCGGGCGCCGGCGAGCTCAGCGACGAGCAGAAGGTCGCGCTGGGTGAGCTTCATCTCCGCAAGATCGACCTGGCTGATCGGGTGCTGATCGTCAATCCCGGCGGGTATCTCGGGGAGTCCACGCGGAGGGAGATCGCCTACGCTCGCGCGGCCGGGAAGCCGGTCTCGTTCACCGATACTTCGCTGGCTTAGTGGAACCACCCTGGGAGATCCACCAGCGGCGTGGGGGTGTCGCTGGGGGTGAGTTTCGTGAGGTCGTCTTCGAGATCCCTCAAGCGGCCGGCGCCCAGGGACTGTTTCCACTCCGCGTGGAGTTCGTCGAAGATTCGGGCCGAGAGGGTGAGGGCTGCTCGGCCGTGGGGGGTGAGGGTGAGGAGGACCGCCCGCGCGTCGGCGGGATCCGGCGTACGGGTGACGTAGCGGAGGTCGGTGAGTTTGCCCGCCGTCTTGGTGGCGGCCTGTTTGGTGACTCCGAGGCGGCGGCCCAGCTCCGAGACCGTCGTACCGTCGCGGCCGACGGCCTGCAGGGCGAAGCCGTACGCCGGGCGCAGATCGGGGTGCCCCTCCTCGGCAAGCCGGCGATGGAGTTCGTCGATGATGCGGCGGAAGGCGCCGGCGAGCAGGAGGGGGAGCTCGTAGCCGTGACGGTCCATGGAAAACATCTTCACAGATCGACAACCCGGTGTACTATTTTCGTCAACCGGGTTGACGATCAAGAAGGAGTGGACATGCGAGTGACCGAGACACCGAACGCCGTGATGACGACGTACGCGTCCCCGACGCTGGGCAGCGAGGAACTCAGCGTGTGGCGGGTGGAGATGAAGGCGACCGCGCGGGGACCTGTGCACGTCGTGGACAGCGAGCAGGTGTGGACCGGGCTGAGCGGAGAAGCGCGGATTCGGGTGGGAGCCGAGGAGCTGGAGCTGAAGGAGGGAGCGGCGGTGGTGCTGCCGAAGGGAGTCGAGCGGCAGGTCGAGGCGACTCAGGACTTCACCGCGATCGTCTCCGGCTACGGGCACGCCAAGGTCCGCGTCCCTGGAGAGGACACCGACCGCGGCACACCGCCTTGGATCAGCTGAGCGAGGGGCCGGCGTCAGCCGGGCGTAGTCAGCTGAAGTCGATCGTCGGCCACAGCTTCAGGAACGCCTCGCGCGACCGATCCCCGCGGTACTGCTCCGCAGCATGCAGCCGGCCCAAGGTGAACGGGTTCCCACCATCGAGATGCTGCTGCACAGCCAACTGACGCAGGAGGTCCCGCGCGACCACGCTGTCCTGGTGGTCGCCGAGGACCTCCTGGACCTGCTCGGCGCGATCCGCCAGATCCGTCGCCGCCTGACCCAGCACCGGCACCGCCGACTCAGCGGCGTACCGCAGTCGCTTCGACGCCTTCCGTGTCTCGTGCAGCTCGTGGTCCTGCTCGGCCAGCGTCTCGGCCTTCTCGGCGCGCTTCACGCACTTGCTCATCCGCTTCAGATCGTGCTTGAGCAGCGTCGGCACCTGCTTCTTCGCCTTCGTCTCCGCGTCCAGCAGCGGCGGCGCAGCGACGAGCTCGTCGAGCGTGTCGAGCAGCCGGAAGTACCGCTCGCTCTCCAGCGCCGCCAGTGCCTGCACCCGGGCTTCCTTGTAGACCCCGCGCAGATGGTCGTCGATGTGCCCCGCGACGCGTCCCATCACCAGCTCCTGCGGCTGCTCCGAGACCGCGACCAGGAAGTGCTCGCGCAGCACCTCCGCGTCCCGTGCCCCGCCGAGCTCACCCGCGAACCACTTCAGCTCGTCCCTGATCAGATCGCCGACCTCGCGGTCCACGACCGGCCGGTACGTCGCCAGCGCCGACCGCAGCCGCCGGGTCGCGACCCGCATCTTGTGGATCGAGTCCGGCAGGTCGCGCCGGACCTCCGGGTCGCGCAGGTGAATCGCTTCGACCTGCGCGGTCGCGTACGCGCGGAACAGGTCCGCGGTCGTCGGCTTCGCCGGCAACTCCCACGTCTCCCGCTTCGGCACCCGATCGCCGAGCGCGCGAGCCAGCTTGCTCAACGCCGCCGCCGGCACCGCCCCGGCTTCCCGGAGTACCGGCTCAGCCGCCTCGAGCAGCTCCGCCGAGCCGTTCACCAGCTCGACTTCCCACTCCCGCCAACTCTGCGTGCCGAGCACGACGCCCGCCTCGGCATCGGCCGGAGCGCTCGCGTCGGCCGGCACCGCCCCGCGAACCGTCGCGGTCACGTGGTCGTCGGCGACCTCGGCCAGCACCTCGCCCTCGGCGTCGACCAGTCGGTGCACGATCCGCCGCGTCGCCAGCGTCACCACCGGCACGAGCTCGTGGTCGCGGACGTGCACCCGGACGGCGCGCACGACCTGGATCGGCACTTTGCGGACCGCGCGCCCGAGCGGGTGCTGGATCTCCATCCGCCCGCGCGCGGCCGGCAGCTTGATGTGCCAGCCGTCGTCCTCGCCGCCGGTACGCCGGCGCAGGGTCACCTTGTTCTGCGCGAGGTGCAGCCCGGCGGTGTCGAAGTAGACCGCCTCCAGCGCGAGCTCGACCGGTTGCTCGACCCGGTCGACCCCGGGCAGCTCGTGCAACGCCGGAAGCATGGCGTGCTCGTCGACGTCGTACTTGGTCTCGATCTCGAGCTGCTCGGTCGGCGTCATCCCCAAGTTTTACCAGTCGGCGCAAGCCCTGGCAGCCGCCGCGCGAAGATCGTCCAGCAGGCGGTCGCGATCGCGATCGCGTTCACCGGAAGGCGTGCCGCCGTACGGCGGACCAGGCGATCGGCGGCGGGTCCACTCCAGGACGGCGATCACCGCGGCGACCAGGACGAGCAGCGCGATCATCGCACTCCGACCCCCTTGAAGAACGTGTAGTGGAAGGTCCCGCCGGGCTCGGCGGTGCGCTCGAGATCGCGGATCCCACGCGCCCAGGCGTCCGGCGTACTGAGTCCGGTGGCGATCGACCGGTCGCGGACCGAGCCGACCATGGCGATGAACGTCCGGCGGGTGAAGCCGTCGACCAGGTGCGGCACGGTCTGGTCGGCGTACACGGTCCGCGGCTCGGTGACGACGTCGGTGAACCCGGCGGCGGCGAGCAGCGGCTGAACGCGGCGGCCGATCAGCGCGTCGCCGCCGGCGTCGGCCTGGCTGCGGTTGAGGCACTCGATGACGGCCTGGGCCGCGGCGCTGCGCGGGTGGTAGATCGCGGAGCCGTGGTCGCCCTCGACGACCGTGATCGTGCCGCCCGGGCGGAGGTGGTCGCGCAGCGTGCGGAGGGCGTCGACCGGGTCGGGCAGGTGCTCGAGCACGAAGCAGACGAACAGGTGGTCGAACTCGGCGTACGGGAGGTCGTGCAGGTCGCCGAGATGCCACTCGACCTGCCCGTACGGCGCTCTGTCGGCGACGCGACGCTTGGCCTGGGCGAGGGAGTCCTCGGAGATGTCGACGGAGGTCAGCGCGATGCCCGGGCTGCGGGTGAGCAGCTGGACGGTCTGCGCGCCGACGCCGCAGCCGACCTCGAGGACGCGGCTGCCGGGTGCGTACTGCGTGCCGCCGTGCAGGAGCTCGGCCAGCGTGTCCGCCTGGTCGCTGAGGCGGCGGGTCTCGGAGTCGGTGTAGCCGTGGACGTAATCGGTTCCCATGAGTCCACCGTGCGCGCCACAATGGTCCGGTGAGTAGATCCAATCCGGGGCAGATTGGCAGGTCCATAACTGCGGGCTCGGACTTCCTGCAGCTCAGCACCGCCGGTGTACCGGTCGGTGGGCTGTCCACGTGGCTGGCCGACCAACTCCGCGCCGCGATCGCCGACGGGCGGCTGCCTCTGGGCACTCGCCTCCCCGCCAGCCGAGTGCTGGCCGCCGACCTGCAGGTCTCCCGAGGAGTGGTGACCGAGGCCTACCAGCGCCTCACCGAAGACGGCCACACCACAGCCAGAGGAAGAGCCGGTACGACGGTGGTCGCGGTCCCGATCAGCGCCACCCCGCCTTCCCGAGCTCGCTCCCTCTCCGCCGCCCGCCGCTCCCCGGGCGAGGGAGCGTCCTCCACCCGCCCCGGGACGGGGATGCCTGAGCCGGACATCGACGTCTTCGACGTCCTCCGTTCAGCTCCGGCGCGGATCGATCTCACCCCCGGCGTCCCCGATCTCACCGCCTTCCCCCGCGCCGCCTGGCTCAAGGCCGAGCGCGCGGTCCTCGACCGCCTCTCCGCCTCGTCCTTCGGCTACGGCGACCCCGCCGGCACACCCGAGCTACGCCTCGCCGTCGCCCGCTGGCTCGCCCGCTACCGCGGCGTGCAGGTCGACCCCGCCGAGGTGATCATCGTCGCCGGAGTCGCCCAGGCGCTCAGCCTGATCACCCAGCTCCTCACCGCCGACGGCATCCACGAACTCGCCGTCGAGGACCCCGGATCCCTCGGCTCCCGCCAGCACCTGCAGAACCTCGGCTTGAGCACGCCACCCATCCCCGTCGACGCCGACGGCGTACGCGTCGACGAGCTGCACCGCAGCGGCGTGCGCGCCGTACTGCTGACTCCCGCGCACCAGTTCCCCACGGGCGTCGTACTGGACGGCGAACGCCGTCGCGAACTGATCCAGTGGGCGACCGAGACCGACGGCCTGATCGTCGAGGACGACTACGACGCCGAGCACCGCTACGACCGTCCGCCGGTCCCCGCCCTGCGCGCGATGCTCGCCGACCACGTGATCTACACCGGCAGCGTCTCCAAGCTGCTCGCCCCCGCGCTGCGGATCGGCTGGATGGTGCCGCCCCCGGCGTACCGCGACCGCCTGATCGCCGCCAAACGCCTCGCCGACCTCGGCAACGCGGCGCTGCCTCAGCTCGTCCTCGCCCACCTGATGGAGTCCGGCGATCTCGAACGCCAGCTCCGCTACGCCCGCCGCCGGCACCGCCGCCGCCGCGACGCCATGATTGATGCCATCAGCAACCACCTCCCCACCGCCACCACCCACGGCGCCGCCGCGGGCCTGCACCTCACCATCACGTTCCCACCCGACTCCCTCGACGACGTAGCCCTAGCCACGCAAGCCCTCGCCGAAGGCATCAAGACCCACCCCCTCAGCTGGCACACCCAGACCCCACATCCCCCCGGCCTGGTCCTCGGCTACGCCGCCCGCACCCCCACCGCAATCACCGAAGCGATCGAGACCCTCGGCGCCCTGATCGATCCCCACCAACCGACCTCGGCCTACGCCAAACCAAACTCACCCGCCACCCCGGTTCCACTTTGAGCACCACCCAGCCACCAAAACGTCTCCCAAACGACTGAGCGGTGCCCAAAGACGCCCCCACACCCGCGCGATCCATCCTTGGGCACGCACCAGCCACGGCGACAGCCTCTGGACGACTGACCGGTGCCCAAAGACGCACCTTGGGGAGCGCGGTGACGAGGTCGAGGGGCTAGGTGGGTTGGTGGGCGGAGCGGCGGGGGCGCGGTAGGACCAGCGGTGTGCCGGTGAGCGGGTCCGGGATGACCTCGCAGGCCAGGCCGAAGACCTGTTCGACGGTCTCGGGGGTGATCACCTCGGCGGGGTTGCCGGTGGCAACGACCTTGCCGGACTTCAACGCGATCAGGTGGTCGGCGTACCGGCTGGCGAGGTTGAGGTCGTGGAGGACCAGGACGATCGTCTTGTGGTGCTGGTGGTTGAGGTCCTGGACGAGGTCGAGGATCTCCAATTGGTGGGCCAGGTCGAGGAACGTGGTCGGCTCGTCGAGCAACATCGTGTCGGCGTCCTGCGCGAGGGCCAGGGCGATCCAGACGCGTTGGCGTTGGCCGCCGGAGAGCTGGTCGAGGGAGCGGTTCGCCAGATCGGCGGTGCCCGTGGCGGCGAGGGCTTCGGTGACGACCTTCTCGTCCTCGGGCGTCCACTGGCGGAACCATCGCTGATGCGGATGGCGTCCGCGGCCGACGAGGTCGGCGACGGTGATGCCTTCGGGAGCGACCGGTTGCTGCGGGAGGAGCCCGAGCTTCGTCGCCAACTGCCCGCCAGGGATTCGGCGTACGTCGACGTCGTCCAGGTAGACGGTGCCGCCGCGCGGCACCAGCAGGCGGGCGAGGCCGCGCAGCAACGTGGACTTGCCGCAGGCGTTGGCACCGACGATCACGGTGATCTTGCCCTGCGGGATCTCGACTGAGAGGTCGTGCACGACCGGTGTTCCGTCGTACGCGAGGCTGAGGTTCTCGGAGCGCAGCATGGTTATCCTCCTCGGCCGACGCGGTTGGCTCGGGCCATCAGCAGCAACAGGTAGGGCGCGCCCAGGAACGCCGTGACGACGCCGACGGGCAACGGGATCGGCGCGAACAGCTGGCGCGCCACGAGGTCGGCGGCGACGACGAGCAGCGCGCCGATCGCGCCGGAGGCGAGCAGGCCGGCGGCGCGTTCGGCCAGCAGCCGGCGGGCGATCTGGGGAGCGACCAGCGCCACGAAGCCGATCGGCCCAGCGGCGGCGGTCGCGAGGGCGGCAAGGCCGACGCCGATCGCGATCAGCAGACCGCGGGACAGTTCGACCCGGCCGGCGAGAGTGCGGGCGAGGTCGTCGCCGAGTTCGAGCAGGCGGAGTTGCCGCGACGCGACCACGGCGGCGGGGAGGAGGATCAGCAGCGTGATCCCGATCATCCACACCTCCGCCCAGGACCGCCCGGCGAGACTCCCGGACAGCCACATCAGCGCGCTCTTCGCGGTGTAGATGTCGGCCAGGGTCAGCAGGTACGCCGTGAGCGAACCGATGATCGCGGTGACGCCGATCCCGACCAGCACCAGCCGATAGCCCGCGACGCCGCGCTTGAAGGCGAACAGGTAGATGGTGATTGCCGTCAGCAACGAACCGCCGAGCGCGCCGACCGGCAGCCAGAACGGGCTCGCGCCGAGGATCGTGATCACCACGACCGCGGCCAGCGCCGCGCCGGCGTTGATGCCGATCAGGTCCGGGCTGACCAGCGGGTTGCGCGCGAGCCGCTGGAAGATCGCGCCGGACACGGCGAACGCGAACCCGACGCCCAGGCCGACGAGGACTCGGGGCAGCCGGTTGTTCACGACCACGTCGGTCATGATCAGGGAGCCGTCGCCCGCGAGCGTGCTGAGGACTTGCGCGAGCGGGATCTCGTAGTCGCCGATCGTCAGCGAATAGGCGCCGACGGCAACGGCCACCACCAGGCCGGTGAGCGTCACGACGACTCCGCCGAGATCGAGCCGGCCCGACAGTGGACCGATGCGCACCGCCCGGCTCATAGTTCGGCCAGCCTTTGACGGCGTACCAGGGCGATGAAGAGCGGAGCGCCGACCAGTGCGGTGATGATGCCGACCTGCAGCTCGTCCGGCCGCACCACCAGACGGCCGACGACATCCGCTAGCAGCAGCAACGTGGGCGCCAGGACGAGTGAGTACGGCAGGATCCAGCGGTAGTCGGCGCCGACGATCGCGCGGGCGACATGCGGTACGGCGAGGCCGACGAACCCGATCGGGCCCGCCATCGCGGTCGCCGTACCGGCCAGCAGCATGATCGCGAGGCCGGCCAGGACGCGCACGAGGTTGACCCTGGTGCCGAGCGTGGTCGCGAGCTCCTCGCCCAGCGCCAGCTGGTTGAGGGATCGCCCGAGCACCAGCGCCAGAACGATGCCGATGGCAACGAATGGCAACGCCTGACCGACGATCGGACCGGTCGCCAGCGTGAGCGACCCGACCACCCAGAACCGGAACTCGTTCAGCGTCGACAGATCGAGCAACGTCGCCGCCGACGTGACGGACCCGAGCATCGCCGACAACGCAGCGCCCGCCAGCGCCAGCTTGACCGGCGTCGCGCCGCCGCGGCCGAGAGCGCCGACCACGTAGACCACCACGGTCGCCACCAACGCGCCACCCATCGCGAACCACACGTACCCGGTCAGGCTCGTCACCCCGAAGACCCCGATCGCCGCAACGACGGCGACCGCGGCGCCGGCGTTGACGCCGAGGATCCCCGGATCGGCCAGCGCGTTGCGCGTCACGCCCTGCATCAACGCGCCGGCCATGCCGAGCGCCGCGCCCGCCATGAGACCGGTCGCGGTCCGCGGCAACCGCAGGTACCTGATCACGCGATCGGTGTCCGATCCGGTGAAGTCCGCCGCTGCCAAGTAGACGTCGCGCGGGGCGAACCAGTCGGTCCCGGCAAGCAGCGAGAGCAGAACAGCCGCCAGCAGTACGCCGAAGGCGAGCACGAGCCCGCCGGTCTTCGTGAGCCCGTGGTGCAGGAGGCCCCCGGAGCCGTCGGCTCCGCCTCGGCCGCCAGATCCCCGGCGAACGCCTACTCCCGGCCGACCGTCAGCAACCTGAGCCTTCACTTGACCAGGTCGGGGTGGATGATCTTCGCGATCAGCTCGGTCGAGTTCGCTCCACGTACGCCCGCCGAGTGGTGCGCGAACAACCACGGCACGACGCGCTTGTTCTTCACCGCCTTGAGGTTCGCGAACGCCGGGTTCTTCATCAGCTTGTCGACGTCCGGCTGCCCCTGGGCCTCGGTCAGCGTCGCGTCGCAGCAGCCGCTGATCAGCACGTAGTCCGGGTCCGCCTTGATGAACTCCTCGACGCTGATCTTCACGTTCCGCTTCGAGGTCAGCCCCGCGAACGCGTTCACCCCACCGGCCTGCTTGATCAGCACTGTCCCGAAGTCCGGCCCACCGGACACGGTCATCCCGCCGCCCTCGAGCCCGGGCCGCACGATCGCGACGGTCGGCTTGCCGGCGCTCTTCACCTTCGCCTCGACCGCGGCGATCCGCGTCTTCTGGTCGGCGATCACCTGCTCGGCCTTCGCCCTCGCCCCGAACAGTTTGCCCAGGTCGCGCAGGTCGGCGTACACGTTGTCCATCGAGACCGTCGACGGGTCGATCGCCTCGTCGCCCTTGCCGTCCGCGGTCGGGCACAGCGGGCTGAAGATCCACGTCTGCACGCCGAGGTCGGACAGCGACTTGCGGCTGCCGAAGCTGCCGTCGCTGCCGGCCGCGTTGAAGATGTCGTTGAAGCCGGACAGCACGAAGTCCGGGTTCAGGCTGAGCAGCTCCTCGCGGCTCGGCATGTTCTTGTAGTACTTGCGGTCCTGCTGCGCACCGGCGTACTCGGGCAGCGGCACGGAGTCGAGGAACGCGGTGCCGACCAGCCGGTCGGAGATGCCCAGCGCGTGCGCCATCTCGATGGCCGGCTGGTACGCCGCGAACACCCGCTCCGGCGGACCGTCGACGGTGACGTCGAGCCCGCAGTTCTTCACGGTCGTCGCGCTCGCGCTCGGACCTTCGCTCGCGCCGGCGCTTCCGCAGGCGGCGACCAGGGACAGGAAAACGGCAGCAAGCACTGCCTTGGGTACGACGGCCATGGCGACCGTTCCTCCAACACCTCGTGGACGGGACGCGTCGTGGCCGGTCTCCTGGCTGACGGGACGACCGCATCCGCCGAGCTGACCTTCCCAGCCCCTCCGGGCCAGTGGTCTCACACGTGGTGAACGCTCGGCGGACAATCCCGATCACAGTGGCGAGGGCCGCGCCGGTACTCCACCGGCTTCCCGAACACCACGACCGCCACACGGTAACCCACGCTGCGACCCAGTCGCAGCACACGGTCCACCGCCGGCGCCGCGGCGGTCGGCGACGCGCCGTCGTGGGGCGATCGGCGGACGGGCGTACGCCGTACGGGCCTCAGCGCGTGTAGAGCGGCGAGATCGCGAGCGCGAAGGTGACCATGTCGTCGGTTCTGACCTTGTTCCCGGGCAGCGGCACCAGGTCGGCGATCTTGTTCGTGCCGACGCGGATCGTGCCGCGGCCGGTTGCGGTGTCGACGTACCCCTCGTCGCCGAGCGGCACCGACTGCGACGTCGGCGCCTTGCGAACCGCGTCCATCGCCGCTGCGGCGTCCGGAGCCCGCCGGGCGGTCGTGTAGAGCACGGAGGTCGCGGTGATCCACCCGCAGACGACGTCGCCTTGAGCCGTCTGGCTGTCGCGACGAGCCGTGGCGACGGTGCCCATCACCTTCGCGGCCGCGTTCGTCCCGCGATCGCACTCGGTCCGCGTGATCAGCGGCGCCGCCTCCGGCAGCCCAGCGGCCTGACGCGCGGCCTCCTGCGCCAGTACGACGTACTTGGTCGGCGTCGCCGCCGGACCCTCGACCTTGTACAGACGCGTGCCTAGCAGGAACACCGCGAACTTGCTCGTCCCGTACCCGCCCTGCCCGACGGCGATCGCCCGCGCCGGCTCGGCCTTCGTCGCGGCGTACGCCTTCTGCGCCGCGGTCAGCTCGGCCCTCGTCGCCGGCAGCACCGACACCCCGAGCCGAAGCGCCGGGCCATCCGGGTTCGTGCTCAGCCCGAGCTCGCAGATGTCGTAGCTGGGCAACCCGATCTCGGCCGGCACCGGCGTCTGCGGGATCGTCACCGCCGGCGCGCGCAGCGTCGTCTGCACCAGCGACTGGTCCATCCGCACGCACAACGTGTCCGCGGTCTGCGCCGTCGGCGGCAGGCTCGGCGTCTCCGACGGGGTCTCGCTCGGTGTCTCGGTCGGCGGCGTACTGACCGAAACCAGCGGCGGCACACTCGGCGCGGTCTCACCGCTCCCACCACCACACCCGGCAACGACCAGGCAGGACAGGGCAAAGACGACTACTGGACGGATACGCATGGTGACCCGACTCTAGCCGGAGACGCCGCGCAGCTCAGAGCCTCTGGCCGAGGTGATCACCTCCAGGACCTCGGGCAGCGCCTCGACGCCGTCCGCACTGAGGAAGTGACCAGCTCCCGGAACCACCTCCACGGAGGTCCCGAGCAGCCCGGCGAGGCGATCGGTGTGCCCCGTCGGGACGTACGGATCGTCGTCCGACCGGATGATCGTCAGCTGGTCGACGTACTGGCTGATCCCCTCCACGTCGCAACCGTCGCCGACGAACGCGTCCAGTTCGGGAAGCGCAGGCAGCGGGTCGACGAACCCGGAGACCAGCACGAGCGTCCCGAGACGCCAGCCGGCCGGCAGCGCCCGCAGATGGCGGAGGACCGCCAGGCACCCGAGGCTGTGCGCGACGACGATCGAGTTCTCGTCCGGCGTACCGACCTCAGCCCGTACGACGTCCGCCCACCGCGCCGGATCCGGCGCCTGCGGATCCGGCAGACGCGGAATCGTGGTCGGGATCCCGCCGGACTCGAGCCGGTCGCCCAACCAGCCGAACCAGTGGTCTTCGGGCGATGCGCCGTACCCGTGAATGATCGAGGCTCGCGTTCCTGCTGTCATGCCGCGGGACGCTACGGCTTGACACCAGTGTGAAGGTCAAGCCGAACTCGTCCCCACTAGGCCACGAACGAGGCCGCCGCCGGGAATTCGGCCCGGGCCGAAACTCCTTCTGGCGCGTCCGGCGACCGCCCCATACTCGTCCGCATTCAGGGGTGCGAACGATCGTCGGAGGGGACGGCATGGTGCGGAGAGTTCTTGTCGCGTTGCTGGTGGGGGTGATCGGCGTCGCGGCGCCGACGCTTCCTGCGCAGGCGATCTCGGGTGGTGGCACGGTGAACCCGAGCTGGGTCGGGTTCGTGGTCAAGATCGACATCGGGGGCGACCACCCACGGGCGTGCACGGGCGCGCTGGTCGACCGGCAATGGGTGGTGACCGCCGCGAGCTGTTTCGCCGACGGTGCCCAGGGCGTGGTCAAGCCGGGCCTTCCGGCCAGTCCGACGACGGCGACGATCGGGCGCCCGAACCTCACGGCCGCGGGCGGGCAGGTTCTGCCGGTCGACCGGGTCGTGCCGCATCCGACCCAGGACGTCGCGCTGCTGCGGCTGGCGCTGGTTGCGACGACCGGGACGCCGATCCCGGTGAGCGCGACGGCACCTTCGGCCGGCGAACTCCTGGCGGTCAGCGGCTACGGCCGCACGGACAACACCTGGGTGCCCGACGAGATGGAGGCCGCGACAGTTGCGGTCGGCAACGTCTCGGGTGCGACGTTCGGCGTACTCGGGCACGAGGACCCCGCGACTCCGGCGGACGAGCCGCCCGTGTCCGCCTGCCAGGGCGATGCCGGCGGGCCCATCACCCGGGCCGGAGCCTCGGGCGGGCAGCCGGAGGTGGTGGGACTGCTGATCGGCTCTGCCCACAACGGCTGCCTGGAGGAGCCCACTGAGGCGGACACCGGCGCCACGGCGATCCGGCTCGACGGTCTGCGCGACTGGATCGGGGCCAACGTTCCCGGGTACCGCAACGGGTTCCACGCGACGTACCTCAGCACGGCCAGCCCCACGACTCCCGGGAAACAAGGGGGAATCGGCGGATTCGACTTCCACGTGGCCCAGGACCAGGTCGTGGCGTTCGACTTCGACCACTCGGGCCGGCAGGACCACCTGCTCATGTACCGGCCCGGGAGCAACATCGTCATCATCGCGAAGCGGGACCTCAAGAACCTCCAGGACCCCGCGGACGACAAGTACGTGGCGGTGTTCGTGAGCACGACCGGAATCGGCGGGTACGCGCTGACGAGCACCGCCGACCGGATCGTGCCGTTCGACTACGACCACGACGGTCAGCTGGACGAACTGGCCGTCTACCGGCCCGGCGGGCAGCAACTGACCGTCATCACCCATGGTCAAGGGTCTTCGTTCAGTACGGCGTACTCGACCCCGTGGTCGATCCTGAGCGCCGACGCGCAGCTCCTGGCGTACGACTTCGACCGCGACGGCAAGTCGGACGACCTGATGGCGTACCGGGTCGGCGGCAACCAGGTCTCGGTGATCACGAAGGGCACCGGCGCCGCCTTCACGGACAAGCTGCCGATCACCTCGGGCGGCCTGCCCGGCTACACCCTGATCGCGTCCGACCGCGTCGTGGCCTTCGACTACGAACACACCGGCAAGCTCGACGACCTGTTCGTGCAACGCGTGGGCGCGTCCTCGCTGACCGTCTTCACCCGCGGCACCGGGAACACGTTCACCAAGACCTACAGCACCTCGTGGTCGATGCTCGCCAGCACGAACGCGCACGCCATCGCCTACGACTACGACCACGACGGCCGCTCCGACGACATCCTGGCCTACCGCTCCGGCGAGACCGGCCAGCACGCGATCATCTCCAAGGGATCGGGAGCGGCCTTCGAGGACAAGGTGCCGATCACCACGGGCGGAATCGGCGGCTACGACCTCAAGGTCGCGGCGGACCGGATCGTCGCCTTCGACAGCGAACACGTCGGCAGCCGAACGAACCTGCTGACCCACAGACCTGGCAGCGGCATCGCCTGGGTGATGGACCGCCTCGACCCGCCCCTCCCCAGTACGGCGTGGCTGCTGCGGCCGCGAGGCGAGACGTCCCTGGTCGAGGAGTTCGCTTATCCCGGCGCCGCACGGATCCTCGAGGAGCTGGGCGTCAAGCTGGTCTCGGGCGACGGGCACATCGTCCTCGACGAGGGCTGCCTGGTCCAGCCCGACGAGGCCGGCGTCGGATCGATGCGGGTCATGTACACGATCGAGTCCGGCGGGCGCCGGACGCTGTGCCTCAAGGTGCTCGGCGGCCAGGGGCGCATCGACCTGATGATCCCGAACGTCTACTCGATCCGCGGCGACGGGTACGAGTCGAACACCGGGCACGACTTCGTCGCGCGCATCGACACCCCGTCGGGTCCCGTGGTCGAGATCGAGGGCGAGTCGGACACGTACAACCCGGTGGGCATCGGCGCTGATCCCGAGTCGGAGCCCACCACGCTGCTGCAGATCCGGGTGCCGTGATGGCCGGGCGGAGCAGGCAGGCCAACGCGGCTGTGACGTGGCGGGCAGGCCGACGGCGGGTGCGGCGGGCGATCGCGTCGGTGGTGATCGGCGCGCTGGGCGCGTCGTACCTGGTGGCGGCCGGGCAACCCGCCGCCGCCAACGAGACCTCCGCGGCTGAGCCGCGTGAGTGTGTTCGAGCGGCTGTCGTCGCGGCGTGGGAGTCCGGCGGGCCCCAGGTCAAGGCAGCGGCAAAGACCGCGCTGCTCGGCGATGAGGCCGCTGTCTGCGCCTTCGTGAACGAGCACTGGGCCGAACTGGAGGATGCCGACCGAAGCATCCTGGCGAACCAGATGCACGCCACCGGCGGGCCGTCGACCAAGGCCGCGGTGACGCAGGCGCTGGACGCGGACGACCCGGAGACGCTTCGCGCGTTCCTGGAGTCCGGCTGGCGCGACCCCTGGCAGGCGGACCAGGAGATCCGCATCAACCAGATGGTTCAGACCGGCGGTCCGCAGCTGCGGGCGGCCGCCACCCGGGCGATCGACGCGGGCTCCGTCGAGGTGCTCCGGCAGTTCCTCGAGTCCGGCTGGGAGGACCCGCAGCACGCGGATCTGGAGGTCCGGGTCAATCAGATCCATGCCACCGGCGGAGCGCTGGTGAAGGAGGGCGCGCAGCGCGCGCTCGACGCCGGAACCGTGCAGGCTCTGACCCGGTTCATCGAGGTCGACTGGGGTGTGGCCGCTGCTCGCGACCATGAACGGAACAGCCTGACGGACCTGCTGAGGGCGGCCAAGGAAGCCGGCGCCGAGGCGAAGGCGGAGACGCTGGCCGCCAAGGAACAGGCCGATCGAGCGGTCGCCGAGGCAGACGCCGCACGGCGAGCAGCGATCACGGCACGCGATGCGGCGAACGCGGCCGCGGGCCAGCAGCGGGAGGCCGAGATCGCGGCAGCGAACGCGGCTCGTGCCGCGCAACAGGCCGCTGCCGCCGCGCAGCAGGCTGTCGGGGCGGCGAACGAGGCCGCCGCGGCCGCACGTGAGGCGTCCCGGGCCGCGGTCCGAGTGGCGCTGGCTGCCTCGCTCGCACAGACCAAGGCAGCCGAGGCATCGAAGGCCGCTGCCGCGGCGCGCCTCGACAAGAACGCCGCGGGCGCGGCGCGTGACGCCGCCCGCGCCGCTCGGGTGGCCGCTGAGGGCGCGACCACGGCCGGTGCGGCGATCCAGTCCGCGGTCGAGGCACTGAACCAGGTCCGAGCGGCGGCCAACGCCGCAAGCTCGGCGGGCGCCAACGCCACCGCGGCCGAGGCAGCCGCACGGGACGCCGCGGCCGCAGCACGAAACGCAGGAGCCGACGTCTCGAAGGTCGAGGCGGCCGCGCAGCGCGCCCGGGCGGCGTCCCTGCGTGCGGCGCGAGCCGCCGCGGCCGCGATCGCCTACGCCGACACCGCGGCAGCCGAAGCGATCAAGGCACGGAACGCGGCCCTGGCCGCAGCGGCCAGTGCTGCTCGTGCAGCGACGGCGGCCGAGGACGCCGCGGAGCACGCGGGCAACGCAACCAACGCGGCAGCACTGGCGAGAGAGCATGCGCAGGCAGCAGAGGCCGCGGCCACCGCTGCGCAGACCGCTGCCGAGCAGGCGGGCACGATCTACACGGCGGCGCGCGAGGCCGACCGGAAGCGTCTCGAGGTGGCGCACGAGCAGGGGCTCGAGGCGGCCCGTGAGGCGGCGCGGATCATCCGGACCGACGGTCTCGACGTGCCGTCGTACGACCAGCCGCAGGCCGACTGGCACACACCGGCGGTGAGCGCCGCGCTCGCGGTGATCGCGAACCCGGGCACGTCGCGAGAGGTCGCCGTCGCGAAGGGACGCGAGGTCGCGCTGGCCCTGGTCCGGATGCCGGGGACCTGGACCAGTGAGGCAGCGCGCGACGCCTTGGCCGGCGACGACGAGCAGATCCTCAACTTCGTGCGTGGTGGTCTCACCGAAGCGGAGGGCATGGACGACCGTACGACGCTGGCCGGGCTGGGCAGCACCGGTACACCGGCCATGCAGGCGGCGATCAAGACCGCCGCCGGCGGAACCGATGCTCAGGTCGCCGCCTTCCTCCGGAACGTGAACTACCCCGAACGTGTCGACGAGGACACGTTGGCGGTGAACCGGATCCTCGCCGCGGCACGGAAGAACGGCGACCAGCACACCGTCGACGCGGCGACGCACGTACTCGACGACGGTTCCGCGAGCGCCCTGCGGGCATTCGTCAAGGCTGGTCAGTACGCGGCTCAGGAAGCCGACGAGGAGATCAAGGTCAACCAGGTCCTGGCGCGCGCTCCGGAAGGCAGCGAGCTGAAGATCGCGGCCGACATCGCGTTGCAGGGACCACGCGCGTTCCGGACCAAGTTCCTCGAGCAGGGGCAGTACCAGGCGGCGTTACGCGACCACGACACCGCGGCGCACGAGGAGGTCGTCGCGTCCTTGGTGACCCAGGCGGAAGAGGCCGCATCCCGGGCGCTGGAGAACTCGCTGCGGGCGTGGGAGTCCGCGGCACGAGCGGCGGGAGCGGCCGCAGAGGCCGCGGCGCACGCCGCTGCCGCCGAGCAAGCAGCGCGAGACGCGAGTGCTCATGCCACGGCTGCCGCCGCGGCCGCGGGCCGTGCTCTTGCCTCGGCGAACCAGGCCGCGGCCTCGGCGCGGACGGCGATCAGCGCCGCCGCGTCCGCCGAGAGGTCCGCGGAGTCCGCGGCCCAGTCGGCGACCTGGGCGCGCATCTCCCTGTCCAAGGCGCAGCGGTTCGCGAACCAGGCCATCGACAGCGCGAACGAGGCCCGGCAGCTCGCCGAGGAAGCAGGCCGGAGCGTCATCGAGGCGGCCGCGGAGTACGAGCGGGCCCTCGGCGCGGCGTACCGGCTGATGACCGACGACCTGGTCTCCGAGGCGATGAAAGCGACGGAGACGTGCCGCAACCCGATGCTCCCCGGCGAGTTCACGCCCCAGGGGTACAACCTGGACTGCCTCCAGGACATCGCGGACAACACCACCGAGCTCGTCGAGGACGGCTTCGACCCGACCCAGCTGGCCTACAAGCAAGGAGTCTTCTGCGAGAACCTGTACGGGCGTGGCGGTCCGCTGTTCGACCGCTGCCTGGCGCACGTGCTCAGCCCGACCTTCGAGACCGACGTCCTGACCGACGGGATCGGCGACCTGCTCGACAGCATCCACGCGATGGTCGCGGGCCTGAGCGCGATTCTGGAGGAGGTCGCCGTCTGGCGGCTCTGCAAAGGCCCGTGCAAGAAGCTCTACAAGATCCTGACCGACGACGCGCTGGGGTACGACACCTTCTCCGAGTGGTTGTTCTGGAGACAGGTCGAGGCGCGGGAGGAGAGCACCTCGGTCTCGCAGTGGCGAGACATCGCGGTCGACAACTGGAACATGGTCCAGTGGTTCTTCGAGAACAGTTGCTTCGCCCCGCCGTCGGGGATGAGCATCGCCGCCGCGCCGAAGTACCACCAGTGCGCGACGCAGAAGGCGAGGGCCGCCCTCACCCAGGAGGGCTGGACCCCGCGGGTCTACGACGTCGGCGGGGGTTTCACGGCCAGTCTCAAGATCGAGCGCATGGTGCACATCATGATCCGGCACATGTGGCAGTACTTCGGTACCGACGCCAAGACGACCCAGACGTACTTCGCGCCGACCGACACGATCGCCAGCGTGACCGGCTACCTGGACCAGGTCGTGCGCCAGAATGCTCTCGGCATCCGTGAGTACCTGAAAGGAAACCGGAGCAGTTCGCAGTTCACCGCGGTGATCGACGGCTACACGTACGTACTGGGCATGCGCCGCGACGGCTCGATCGGCCAGTTCTACCGGAAGTGACCGATCACCAGGCAGGTGGACCTTCGAAGCATTGGATTGGTGGTGACCCTCGACGTGTCCGACGCGAGACTCACGCTCGCCGGCGAGCTGCAGGCTCCGGCAGGTCACGGGACGCTCGTGTCGGTCGGCATGGGACCGGACGGGCCGGCCGCGGTGTGGTCGAGCCCGTCCGGGGCCGCCGACATCCTGAGAAGGGAGTCGACCCGGGACGGTGCGTCGTACGCGGCCACGAGGACGGCCACCTCGCCGTCCGCCGTTCTCGTCCGTCACGCGGCGGACGGCTCCCTGCTGCCGGACGTGACCGTCGTCGACCGGTTCCCCGTGGCGCACCCGCTGGTGCAGCCGTTGCCAGGCGGGGGCTACCTGGTCGTGGGGGCGCGCTGCCGATGGTCCGACGGCGCACCGGAGCAGAACGCCCTCGCGTACTCCGGTGACGGCGTCATCGAGCGAACCGGGACGCTCGGCGACGGCGTGGAGCATCTCCAGGTGGACGACGAGGGCAACATCTGGGCCGGCTACTCCGACGAAGGAGTGCTCGGTTCGTTCGGCTGGAACGGTCCCGGACCCTTGCCGCTCGGCGCGCCGGGCCTCGTCCGGTGGTCTCCGCGGTTCGACAAGCAGTGGACGTTCGGCTCGGACGACGTGTGGATCGACGCCTGCTACGCGCTGAACGTCTCCGGCGACACCGTGCTGGCCTGCCCGTACGCCGACTTCCCGGTGCTGCGGATCCGGCACGGTGAGATCGGGGTGAGCACGACCGGCGCCGACGGTCCCTACGGGATCGTTGCCTCGGGGGACGTCGTCGCCCTGATCGGGAACTACGACGAACCAGGAAGCGTGCTCGTCGGGCGGTTGACGCAGGGGCGACTGGAGTCGCCGCGCACGTGGAGCCTCCAGATGCCCGACGGGAGCCCGGTCCCGCCGGTCCGGGTCAGCTGCCGCGGCTCGGTCGCGAACTTCTTCGTCGGGACGTCGTGGTTGCAGTTCACCCTCACCGAGTGATCGGTCCCGCTGTCAGGTCTCCGACGGTCTGACAGCGTTCTGAAAGCGTGGGCACGTCAAATGTGTGGTGGCGCCGGGGGCCGGTGTCACCACACGTTTGCGTGCACCGGAGGTTGCCGATGCTGCGGATCCACTTCACCTCGGACGATCTGATGCGGGTCCGGCTCGCCCCCGGGCCGGATCCCTTGTGGGAGGCGATGCTGAGCGCTCGTCAGTTCCACCTGCGGGGTGGGCCGCTGGCGTTCGACGACTGGCGCTCGCGGGTGCGGTCTGTGCTGTCGTCGGAGGCGCGCGAGTACCTGCGGCTGGTGCCGTCGCGGGACAGGCGGCGGCCGGCCAGGGCCTATCACGACCAGGCGATCGCGCCGTACTGGAGTGCGCTGCGCCGCGATGTCGACGCCGACATCGCGGATCGCGCGCGGATCCTCACCAGCGCCGGTACGGCGGCTCTCCTGGCGTCGGTGCACCCGTCGATCACGTGGCGGGAGCCGGTGCTGAGCATCGAGACCAGGGCTGAGCGTGACCTGCAGCTGGAGGGTCGGGGGCTGACTCTCCAGCCGGCCTTCTTCTGCTGGCGCACACCTTTTGCGCTGGACGGCCCGGGCGCCGCACCCCTGCTCGTCTACCCGATACCGCGCCGGACGGCCTCGCTCCAGCCGTCCAGCGCCGATCAGCACGAGCGCGCGCTCGCCGCGTTGCTGGGCAGGACGCGCGGCGCCGTACTGGTCGCTCTCACGTACGGCGCGAGCACGAGCGAGTTGGCGAGCCAGCTCGGCGTTTCCAGGCCGTCCGCCTCCGAGCACGCGGCCGTACTGCGAGAAGCCGGCCTGGTCGCGTCGCGTCGGGAGCGGAACAGCGTCTGGCACACACTGACACCGCTCGGCCACGCCGTACTCGATGCCGGTACGACGCTGCCGGACTCACGCGTCCGGGCGCGGGCCTGACGGCCTGCGTCAGCAGGTGCCACGGTCGGCTTCGGCTCGCAGCCGCGCGACCCAGGCCGCAAACCCCTCGGCCGACTCGACCTCGTCCTCGGCAGCCAGTCCGAATCCGTCCTCGTGAACGCCCGAACCCCAGTCCCTGTGCGCATCCATCCATGCTTCGTGGAGTTCGACAGTGGGTGCGATCAGCGACGGCGGCACACCGCGACGATAGTCGTCCGTCAGCTCGAGGTGGCGCGGAGCTCGCGTTCCCGGACGGCGTGTTCGTCGGTGCGGGCGTCGTACCGCCAGAAGTCCTTGAGCCAGACCGCGGTGCCGATCACGCCGGCGACGCAGAGGATGCCGCCGCTGACGATCGACGTGCGGACGCTGGTGAGGTCGGCGACGAGGCCGGAGCGGGACTGGCCGCCGAGTGGGCCGAGCGAGTACGACAGCATCTCGATGCCGGCCAGGCGGCCGCGCATCTCGTCGGGGATGGTCTGGTTCCAGATGACGGCGCGGAAGAGGCCGGAGACCATGTCGGCGCCGCCGGCGACGGCGAACATCGCGATGGCGAACCAGATGTTCGGCGCGAGTCCGGCGACACCGACCGACGCGCCCCAGGTGATGGTCGCGATCACGACCGCGCGGCCGTGGTGGTGGACTCGGCGGGCCCAGCCGCTGGTCAGTGTCGCGAGCATCGCGCCGACGGCCTCGGCGCTGTAGAGGAGTCCCAGCAGCTTGGGTTCCTTCAGGACCTCGGTCGCGAACGCCGGGAACAGCACGATCGGCATCGCGAGGAACATGCCGACCATGTCCACGGCGTACGTCCCGAGCAGGTCGCGCCGTCGGAACGCGTACTTGATCCCGTCGCCGATCGCTCGCAGGCTCGGCGGCGTACTGTGCTCGCTCGGTTTGTACGACCCCAGCAGCAGGAACAGCAGCGTCGCGATCACCAGCCCGGCCAGCTCCACGGCGTACGCCCACATCACACCGGCCGTTCCGACCAGTACGCCGCCGAGCGCAGGTCCGGCGAGCTGCCCGACCTGCAGGATCAGCGAGTTGAGCGTGACCGCGGCGGGCATGTCCTCGTGCCGTACGACGCGCGGGAACAGCGCCTCCCGCGACGGCCGCTGCAGCGACGACGCGATCGCGTTGAGCGCGCCGCAGACGTAGATCACCCAGACCTGCGGGCTCGCGAGCAGCGTGTTCGCCAGCAGGACCGCGCAGATCACGACCTGCGCGATGCCGGTCAGGATCAGCATCTTGCGCCGGTCGACGTGGTCGGCCAGCGCACCGCCGTACAGGCCGAAGATCACCAGCGGCGCGATCGTCACCAGGCCCATCGCGCCGACCGCGAAGTTGGAGCTGGTCAGCTGGTAGAGCTGGAACGGCAGCGCGACGTACCCGACCATGCCGCCGAGGAAGAACACCGAGCCCGAGATCACCAGGATCCGGAAGTCGCGGGACGCCCGCCACGGGGTCAGATCGACCTTCAGACGGTCCACACGCTCGCGGAAACTTGTTGCCACTGGCACATAGTGGCACCCGCCGGTGCACCGCGACGACCCTATTTCGGCTCTACGGTCGACTCTGGACGCGGTCTGGACCGGAACCAAACGGCCTCAGGCGGCGTCAACACCAACGGCGCGGGGGAAGGCTCGGCGCCTGAGCACAGACGGGAAACCAGATGATCTCGACCACGACGGTCCGAACCCGGGCCCTCGCCCTCGTCGCCGCGGGCGCGGTGGCACTCGGTACGGCGCTGCTGGCGCCGGTCGCCGCCGACGCGAGCGTGACAACCGCCGCCGCGCCGATGCAGGTGCGGAGCGGGGTGCCGTTCACGCTGAAGCCCGGCGAGATCCTGCGCCCCGGGCAGTACCGCCGGTCGTGGAACAACAAGTACACGTTCATCATGCAGAAGGACGGCAACGCGGTCCTGTACCAGGGCAAGACCGCCCTGTGGTCGAGCGCGACCAACGTCAAGGGCTCGTCGATCTCGCTGCAGCGCGACGGCAACCTGGTCGTCTTCCTCAGCACCCGCGCGATCTGGCACAGCAACACCAACGGCAAGAAGCCGTCCGGCCTGGTCGTCCAGGACGACGGGAACCTGGTCATGTACGACACCGCCAAGCACGCGTACTGGTCGCGCTGGACGGTCATCGAGACGCTCGCACCGGGCCGCGCGCTGAAGACCGGCCAGCTGCTCTACTCGCGCAACGGCATGTACCGCCTGCAGATGCAGAGTGACGGCAACCTGGTCCTGGTCAAGGCCGGCAAGACCCCGCTGTGGTCCAGCAAGACCAACAAGAAGGGCGCCTTCGCCATCATCCAGACCGACGGCAACCTCGTCGTGTACGTCGGCAAGACCGCCCTGTGGTCGAGCCGCACGAACAAGAAGGGCTCCATCCTCCAGGTCCAGGCCGACGGCAACATGGTCATCTACTCCGGCCGCACCCCGGTGTGGTCCACGGGCACCGGCGGCCGCTAGTCACCAACCAGCGGAAGGAGCGCGCTGAGATCGGTGCGCTCCCCGCTGGCTCGGAGCTTTCCGCTGTCTCGGGCTTCGGGCCAGCTGATGCGGCCGAGGGCCAGGTCTATCCAGAGTTCGGGGGGCATCTCCACGACGGCGCCGGGGGTGCCTCGGGTGTGTCTGGGGCCTTCGATGCACTGGACTGCGCCGTACGGCGGGACGCGGACCTCGACCGCGTGGCCGGGGGCCTTGGTGACCAGGAGTTTCAGCAGGTGTTTCACCAGGAGTTTGAGATCGGCCCGTTCGGCTTCACCGGCCTGGTAGCGGCGTAGTGCCGTGTCGAAGTCCACGACGGGCCAGCGTAGCCGCGGTTTCGCTCGCGCCCCCTTCGTGGTCGATAATCGAGGGCGACGACAATGCGATGCGGAGGTCCGGATGCTTACGCCCAGGCACCAGGCGCTGGTGGCGACACTGGCCGGGATGACCGTCGGGGTCGCCGTCTTCGGCGTCGTGCTGGCCGTCAACAGTGCAACGGGAAACGACTCCGCGCAGACCGTCGTCACCAGTCCGACCCCGACGCCCAGTCAGACCGCGACGGACGGGCTGCAGCCTGACGCGTTGCAGTTCGTCGCGCAGACGTTCGGCAGCGATCGTTCGCCGGTCACGGCCGAGGTTCCTTCGGGGTGGAAGAGCAGTCAGAGCGGCACCAGGCCGCGGTACGTCGACTCGACCGGCGTCTGGCAGGTCCGGTTCGACGCGCGCGGCAGCAAGCAGACGCCGGCGGCACTGCTCGCGGCCCGGCAGGGCAGCATCGACGAGCCGAACTACAAGGTGCTCAGCACCGACAACTCCACGCTCGTCTACACGTACACCGACAAGGCGCGCGGCCCGCGGATGGGTCTGTCGCGCTGGATCCCGGCCGGCGACAGCGGCCGGTCCGCGGTCGAGATCACGGTCGGCGGCCGCCCGCAGGACGAGGCGGGGCTGCGCGCCGTGCTCGAGCGCGCGACCGAGACCCTGCAACTGCCGGGCTCGGACGACAACCGACCGAGCTAGGGCTCGTACGCCGTCGGCTGCGACCTGCGGGCCGTCGGCGCAGGCCCACGCGGCGAGAGCTGAGCCTCTACGGCGTACTAGCTGGTCAGCACCTGAGGTCGGCCGCAGGCGGGGAGCCCTGCAGCAGGTAGCTCTCGACCGCGGTGTCGACGCACGCGTTGCCGGCCTTGTAGCCGGTGTGGCCGTCGCCGTCGCGGGTGATCAGTACGCCGCTCTCCAGCTCGCCCGCCAGACCGACCGCCCATCCGTACGGCGTCGCCGGGTCGCGGGTGGTGCCGATCACGACGATTGGCTTCGCGCCGGGCGCCTTGATCGAGTGCGGTTTGCCGGTCGGCTTCACCGGCCAGTTCGCGCAGCTCAGCGAGCCCCAGAGCAGGTACGCGCCGAACCGCGGCGACTCGGCGGTGTACTTCGCCGCCAGCGCCTTGCCCTCCGCGATCGACTTGATGTCCTGACGATCGAGGCAGTTGACCGCGTAGATCGCCTCGTTCGCGTTGGTCGTGTAGCCGCGCGGAGTGCGGTCGGTGTTCTCGTCGACGATCGCCAGCAGCCGCGAACCCTTGCCGGCCAGGCCGTCGGCGACGGCCTCTTCGAGCCGCGGCCAGGCCTCCCGCGAGTACAGCGGGTAGATCACGCCGAGCACCGCCAGGGCCTGCGTGACCTCGCGGTCCCCGCCGGTCGGGATCGGCTTGGCGTCGGTCTCGGTGAGGAGCTTGTCGACCGCGGCCAGCACCTCGGCCTTGGTCGTGCCGAGCTGGCAGTTGCGGCTCGCGCAGTCCTCGGCGAACGCGTCCAGCGCGGTGTCGAAGCCCTTGGCCTGGGCGATGTTGTTCTCCTCGGCCGTCTTCGCCGGGTCGACCGCGCCGTCCAGCACCAGCCGGCCGACGTTCTTCGGGAACAGTTCCGCGTACGTCGCGCCGAGGAAGGTGCCGTACGAGTAGCCGATGTAGTTCAGCTCGACGTCGCCGACCAGCGCCCGCAGTACGTCGATGTCGTGCGCGGCGTCCTCGGTCGAGACGTGCGGCAGGAGCTTGCCCGAGCGCTGCTCGCAGGCGTCGGCGAAGCCCTTCGAGACGGTGTTGAGCTCGTTGATCTCGGCCTCGTTGTCGGGGCTGCCGTCGGTCGCGAGGAACTTGTCCTGCTCGGCGGTGTCCAGGCAGCGCACCGGCGTCGAGTCGCCGACACCACGCGGGTCCCAGCCGACCACGTCGAACTTGCGCAGCAGCGCCGGGCCGAGGATGAACGACGCCGCGGCGGCGAACTGGACGCCTGAGGCGCCGGGGCCGCCCGGGTTGAGGAAGAGGGTGCCGATCTTGCCGGTGCGGTCGCGGGCCGGGATCTTGCGGGCGCGCAGCTCGATGGTGTCGCCGGTGGGCTTGGTGTAGTCGAGCGGGACCGTGATCGTCGCGCACTGGCTGCCTGAGCCGCAGCGCTCCCAGGAGGGCGTCTGCTGGTAGAACTTCTCCAGCCCGGCGGGGATCGGTCCGGCCGGCGCGTTGGTCGGCTTGCCGCTGCCCGTCGTACCGCCGCTGTCCGCGTCCTGAGCACGTGTCGCGACTCCGCACCCGCCGACCAGCGCCACGACCAGCAGCCCTGCAACCACCCTGCACGTCTTCACTACGAGCCGTCTCCCGTGTTGTCGTCCGGTCCAGCGCTGGTGGACCCGGTGTCCGTCGACGGATCACTCAAACGCCGCCGCCGGCGAGGCTTGCGCTTGCGAGGGGTCGGCTCCCCGTCCGTGGACCCGGCGACTGTGGACCCGGTGCCCGGCGTCCCGGTGCCCGTGGACTCGACGGCCGGGGTCTCGACGGCCGGGGACTGCACGGCCGTGGTCGGCTCCGGCGGCGTGGCCTGCCGGGCGACCGGGGTCGGGAGGTCCGCGGGCGCGTCGGGTGTCGTCGTACTGCTCGCCTCGTACTGCTGACGCGGTGAGCACACGTCGGCCCGGCTGCACGCGCAGCGGCGTCCAGAAGCAGCAAGCCGTACGACGACGGTGTCGCTCGGGACGTTGTGGCCGACCACGACGCCGTCACCGGCGGGCGTCTCCACCGGCGTACCGACCGAAGGCGCCTTGGCGTTGAACTCCTGGTACAGCGGGTGCTCGTACTTCAGGCAACACATCAGCCGGCCGCACGCACCCGAGATCTTCAGCGGGTTGAGCGGCAGGTCCTGGTCCTTCGCCATTCGTACGCTGACCGGTTCGAAGTCCTTCAGGAACGTCGCGCAGCACAGGTCGCGGCCGCACGGCCCGATCCCGCCCTGCAGGCGGGCCTCGTCGCGGGCGCCGACCTGGCGCAGCTCGATTCGCGCGCGCAGCCCGCGGGCGAGGTCTCGGACCAGCTCGCGGAAGTCGACGCGGTGCGGTGCGGAGAAGTACACGATCACCAACTGGTCGACGTCGGCCCGTCGGTCGACGAAGTCGATCCCGACGACCTTCATCGGCAGCCCGTGCTCGCGGATCAGCCGCTTCGCGGTCAGGCGCGCGTCGGCGCGGCGGTCGCGGTTCTGCTCGTCGCGCTGCAGGTCGGCGTCGGTCGCGACGCCCTCACACAGCGGCAGCCCGCCGATGTCCTCGGTCACGTACTGCGGCGCCCACACGCACTCGGCGACCTCGGGCCCGTCGTCGGTCGGGACCAGCACCTTCTGCCCGACCCGCGGCCGGTGCGGACCGGGGTCCAGGTAGTACAGCCGTCCGTACCGCTCGAACGACACCGCCATCACCATGCCCACGCGGCCAGACTAGGGCATGTGCGGTGAACCGCCGGGAGCTCGACGCCGAGCGATGCGACGCCCACCACCCACTAACCCCCGGTCGTCCGGTCTGCCTGAGCCTGGCGGTCGGTGCGGACGGGAGGTTGGTGGGTGGTGGGCGTCCGTCGCCTTCGTGGGTCAGGCGGCGATGCGGGCGAGCAGCGGTGGGATGTCGTCGATTCCGGTGTGGACCTCGAGGAAGACCAACTGGTCGGGCGCCGCGTCGGCTTCAGCCAGTGCCTGGTCCAGCTCGTCGGCGGTGCGGGCCGTCAGAAGCAGGGCCTGGTTGCCGGTCATCGCGGCGCTGACGGCCTGCCAGTTCCAGGGGGCGATGTCGTTGTACGCCGCGCGCGGGCCGTTGATCGCGCGCTCGATCGTGTAGCCCTGGTTGTTGATCAGGACGACGATCGGGCTCACGCCGTACCGGACCATGCTGCCGAGTTCCTGGACCGTCATCTGGGCCGCGCCGTCGCCGGTGAGCAGGATGCCGCGGCGGCGGTCGTCGGCCAGTTGGGCGCCGAGCAGGGCGGGGAGGGCGTAGCCGATCGAGCCCCACAGCGGCTGGCCGATGAAATCGGCGCCGGCGGGGAGGGGCTGGGGGGACATGCCGAAGAAGGCGGTGCCTTGGTCGGCGACGACGAAGTGATCGCCGCGGAGGTAGGTGGTGAGGTGGGTCCAGAGCTCGGTCTGGGTCAACGGCAGATTGGCTGTCGGGCGTTCCGACCTGGAGAGCTGAGTCTCGACGGTGAGCGCCGGAGTGGTGTCGGACTCGAAGGGTTCGAGGTCGACGAAGAGTTTGGCCAGGCCTGCCAGCGCCGCCTTCAGCGGTACGCCGGCGTACAGCGCGCTGCCGACCTTGGCGCTGTCCGCCTGCAGGTCGATCACCCGAGTCGTGTCGAGATCCTGGCTGAAGAAGCCGCTGGTCGTGTCGGTGAAGCGCACACCGGCCTGGATCAGCACGTCCGCGGTCTCCACCGCCTCCTGGGTCGCGGGCCGGCTGAAGGCGCCGAAGTACGTGCCGACGAACCGTGGATCCGACTCGTCCACCAGGCCCTTGGCCATCGCCAGGTCGGCGTACGGGAGGTTGCTCTCGGCAAGCAGCAGGTCGAGCTCGTGCTGCGCGCCGTACCGGTCGACCAGGTGATCCGCGAGCACCACCGCGGTCCGCGCCTTGCCGAGCAGGCTCTGCGCGTGCCGCAGGAACCCCTGCAGGGCTTCCTCGTCCACCGGCAGTTCGACCGAGTCCAGCGGCAGCGCGGACACAGCGGCGTCGATCGGCGCGGTCGCCACGTCGGCGGGGATGCGCAGGTAGACCGGCCGCCGGTGCCGCAGCGCCGCGAGCAGCACCCGGTCGATCTCCTCGGCGGCGTTCTCCGGCGTCAGCGTGGCCAGCGCGCAGCTGACGCTCTCCTGTGCGCGAGCGAAGCGCTCGTAGTCGCCGTCGGCAGCCGTGTGGTGGACCGCCGCGCCCGCCCGCTCGAACGTGGACTTGGGGCTGCCGGTGATGTGCACGATCGGGAGCAGCTCGGCGTAGCTGCCGGCCACGCCGTTGAGCGCGCTGAGCTCGCCGACGCCCGAGGTGGTGAGCAGCGCGCCGATCCCCCGCATCCGCGCGTACCCGTCGGCGGCGTACGCCGCGCCCAGCTCGTTCGCCGTACCGATCCACTCGATGTCCGGGTGCGCCATGACCTCGTCGAGCAGCTGCAGGTTGTAGTCACCCGGTACGCCGAACAGGTGACCGACGCCGAGCGAGGCCAGCCGGTCCAGCAGATATCCCGTCACGGTCGTCCTGGTCGCCACGTCGCCGTCCTCCTGCACCCCGTTGGATCATTCGTTTGACTCATTCAAGATTAGCTCTTGAAAAATCAACAACCCAAGCGGGTGGCGAGGACTCGCCACTTGAGAGGTGAAGGGCGAGGAGAGCCGGGGCGAGGAGAGCCGGGGCGAGGAGAGCCGGGGCGAGGAGAGCCGGGGCGCGGGGTGCGGGGCGCGGGGTGCGCGGCGCGGGGTTCGCGGCGCGAGGCGCGGGGCGCGGGGTGCGCGGCGCGGGGCGCGGGTGGCTCAGCGCTTGCTGTCCTTCACGGTCTTGTCCAGCGGGTCGCCGTACGGGCCGTACGTCGTGCAGTAGACGTTGCGGTCACCGCTGTTCCAGCCCGCTCGCTCCGGGTACCAGGCGACCGGCTCGAGCTCCGAGTCGTCGACGTCGATCCCGACGTACGTCTTGAACTTCTCGTCACACGCGGCCTCGCCGAGATCGCCGACCTTCTTGTCGCCCGGCCAGGTCTGGGCCGGCAGCGTCACGACGCCGTACAGCTCGCCGTCGTGGTCGACCGTGCACGACGTCCGCGCGACCTCGTCCTCGTCGGAGGTGTCGTCGAAGCACTCGCCGACCACGAGAGCCTCGATGTAGACGCCCGTGGGGTCCGACGAGCTGACCGGCGTACCGCCGCTGGAGTACTCGTCGTCGGGCAACTGGGAGCCGATGATGATCAGGACGATCACCACCGCGGCGATCAGCGAGATCACCGAGCCGACGATCAGGCCGACGACGGCCTGCGCGGTGCCTTCCTCGTTGCGGCGCTTGATCTGGACCAGAGCGGCGATGCCGAGGCCGACCGCGACCGGCGCGGCGATCGTGAAGATGATGCTCGCCAGACCGGTGATCAGCGCGGCCGTGGCCAGGCCGTTGGTGCGGCGGACGTTGCTCGGGTAGCCGTAGCCATACGGCACCGGGGGCCGGCCGTAGGCCGGCGGGTACTGCTGGGCCGGGTACGGCGTGTACTGCTGCTGAGGCGACGGCTGCTGGTACGGCGACGGCTGCTGCGGGGCCGACCACGCCTGCTGAGGCTGCTGCGGCTGCTGCGGCGGCGAGTACGGCGGGACGAACGGCGCCGGGCCGTCGTCCTGCGGCCGCTGCTGCTGCTCGGTGTACGAGGGGAAGCTCCGCGGCCGGTCCTGTGGCCGGTTCGGGTCGTGCTGGTACGGCGGTTGTGTCATGTTCTTCTCCCCCAGGACTAACGCTGCGCGCCGCGCATGGAGCCCACCAGGCGCTCCCCGCCTACCATGCACAGTACGTTGCCATCAGCAACAGCTTGATCTTCCAGCACGACGTAGTACATGTCCAGGTCCGAGCGCTCGTACGGGGTCCCGACGAAGTCCTGGAACGCCGTCGCGCAGTGCTGGGTCGCCGACGTGCCCTTCTGCTCCGTCGACAGGCCGGTCATCGCCGCCGTCACCTTCGCGTACGCCTCACCGGAGTGGGAGGCGACGCAGTCCGCGATCGTCACCATCCGCAGGGTGTCGGCCGCGAGGTCGGCGTGGAAGCACTGCATCACCCTCACCTCGGCGATCGGGACCGACCGGCCGATACCGGCCTGCCGTTCGCCGTACAGGCCGAGGGCGGCGGCGACGCCGATCGCGATCACCCAGCAGCCGGAGATCGCCAGCGCGGCCTGGGCCAGCCTTCGGCCGCGGCTGCCCGCTTTCCTGGTACGCCGGAGCGCGACCGCCGCCAGCGGGATGCCGACCGGGATCAGCCCGGGCAGGCTGAAGGCGAGCGCGGCGACCGCGAAGCGATCCAGCCGCCGTTGGGTCGGCGTTGGCACCCCGTCGAGCCACGACTCAGCCGACGGCAGCGACCGCACTGGCTCGACAGGCTGAGGCGGTTGGGTCATCCAGTTCCTTTGCGAGGGCCAACGGCTGAGTTGCCCAGCCAGCCAGCACATCGCCGGGGCCACTACCTTCGTTACAGCAAGTCCGCAACCCAGACCCGTGTCTCACGCCTCGAACAGGTGGTTGAACGCGGTGGTTGTGGTCGATGTCTCACGTTGGGTGGAAGCGGCTTGGGGCCGGGGCCTCAGTCTCTTC
This sequence comes from Kribbella sp. cmx-5-2, assembly GCA_049998015.1. Taxonomy (GTDB): domain Bacteria; phylum Actinomycetota; class Actinomycetes; order Propionibacteriales; family Kribbellaceae; genus Kribbella. The sequence continues at coordinate 255,188 of JAEBEC010000002.1, read as the reverse complement.
GGGTCAGCCTTCGAAGAGGTTGATGGTCATGGCTTCGAGGGCCAGCAAGGGAGCCACGTTGGTTTCGATGGCTTCTCGGCAGGCGGCCAGGGCGTCGATGCGGCGGATGGTCTGCTCGGGGGTGGTGCGGTCGGCGAACTGGGTGATCGACTTGTGGAGCTCGGCGTTGATCAGGTCGCTGCCGGCGCGGGTCTGGACGACCAGGACGTCGCGGTAGAGCGCCATCAGATCCACCAGTGAGCGGTCGAGGACGTCGCGTTCCCAGCGTTTGGCTCTCGCCTTCTGCTGTTCCTCGAGGTCCTTGACGGCAGCCGCGGCCTCCCGGGGCTTCGCGCCCTTGGTGCCGACGCCGAGTGCCTGCTCGAGTGCGGTGCGTTCCTTCTCGTCGACGGCCGCGGCGCTCGCCTTCGCCTCTTCCTTGGCGGCCTCCGCCAACTGCTGCGCCGCCTTCAAGCACGCTCCGAGGTCCCGCAGCGCGAACGGCACCTCCAGCACCTTCGTACGCCGTTCGCGCACCGTCTCGTCACGCGCCAGCGCCCGCGCCCGCCCGATGTGCCCCTGCGCGGCCCGCGCCGCGAACCCGGCCTGCGCGGCGTCCACCCCGAGCGTCCGGCTCAGCATCTCCGCGACGGCGTCCACCGGCGGCGTCCGCAGCACCAGCAACCGGCAGCGCGAGCGGATCGTCGGTACGACGTCCTCGACCGTCGGCGCGCACAGCACCCAGACCGTGCGCGGCGACGGCTCCTCGATGCTCTTCAGCAGCGCGTCGGCTGCCTGCTCGGTGAGCCGGTCGGCGTCCTCGACGACCATCACCTGCCAGCGCCCCTGCGTCGGGCTCATCGCGGCCCGCCGGATCAGCTCGCGGATCTCGCTGACCCGGATCGACAGCAGCTCGGTGCGGATCAGCGACACGTCCGGGTGCGCCCCGCTCAGCGCCGTACGGCAGACGCTGCACTCGCCACAGCCCTCGTCCAGACACTGCAGAGCCGCCGCGAAGGCGCGGCCGGCGTTGGACCGGCCGGAGCCGGGCGGACCGGTGATCAGCCAGGCGTGGGTCATTCCAGCCGTCGCCGCGCCGCTCTCGCCGCGCAGGCGAGCCGAAGCACCCGACACAGCCCGAGTCAGTACGTCGACCGCCGGCTCCTGCCCGACCAGGTCATCCCAAACGGTCATCAGGCGTGCCTCCTCGACTTGGCCGGTAGCCACTGCCCATCCGTCCACCAGGTCGGGGGCTGGTACGTGTTGAGGGAGCCGAGGCGCGGGGCCCTGACCTCTTCAATGCCACCTGTCGTCACCCGACCTTCGGCAGCAGAGGAAGCAGTCGGGCCTGGATCTGGAGGGCGATCTGTTCGCGGTCCTGGGTCGCGTCGATCACCAAGTAGTGCTGCGGCTCAGCGGCGGCCAGCTCCAGGAACGCGGCCCGGACCCGCTCGTGGAAGTCGGCGGACTGCGCCTCGATCCGATCGCGTTCCTCGAAGCGGCTCAGCCCGCTGCGCGGCGGCAGGTCCAGCAGGATGGTCAGGTTCGGCCGGAGGTCGTCCGTGGCCCAGCGGTTCACCCGCTCGACGTCCGACAGGTCCAGATCCCGCCCGGACCCCTGATAGGCCAGCGCCGAATCGACGTACCGGTCGGTGATCACCACCGACGCCGCCTTGAGCGCCGGCTTGATCACCGAGTCCACGTGCTCGGCCTTGTCCGCGGCGTAGATCAGCGCCTCGGCCCGGTGCGAGATGTCACCGGTCGCCGGGTCGAGCACGATCTGCCGCAGCGTCTTGCCGAGATCCGTCGCGCCCGGTTCGCGCGTCAGCAGGACGTGCTGCCCGCGCTCCTCCAGCCACTTCACCAGCAGCGCGGACTGCGTCGACTTCCCCGCGCCCTCCCCGCCTTCCAGGGCGACGAACAACCCGGTGGTCGGATACACGCCAGGCGTCTTCCCGAAGCTCTTCCGTACGTCGCGCCAGAACGGCACGCCCGGCCGGTCGTCCATCTGCTTCCACGCGACGAGCCCGATCACGCCCGCGAGCACCGCCGCGATCAGCATCGTCAGCGCCGCGCCGTTGTAGCTCAGCGAGCGATCGCCCACGCTCCACGTCTGCCGCCCGATCGCACCCGCGACGAACGGCGCCACCGCGAGCGTCAGCGCGAGCACGGTCCGGACCGCCGACTGCACGAACGCGAACGTCCGGCCGCGCACGTTGTCCGGCACCTCGAGCCCGAGCAGTGTGTACCCCGAGACCCACGACGCACCCGCGCAGAAGCCGAGCACGATCGCGATCATCGTGGCGATCTCGATCTGCTGGATCAGCGCCAGCCCGGCCAGCCCGATCCCGGACCCGACCAGCCCGGCCGCGAACAGCCGTCGCCGCGACAGCCCGGAGAAGATCCGGGGCGCGAACCCCATCCCGAGCGCGAGACCGCCGAAGACCGCGCCGAACAGCACGCCGTACCCGGGATCGCCCGCGTCCAGGTCCTCGACGTACGTCCGCCCGAGCCCGATCACCACGGCACCGGCGGCGAACGCGCCGGAGATGCCGACGACCAGGCCGCGCACCACCGGCGTACCGGTGACGTACGACCAGCCCTCGACCATCGTCCGCCAGAGCGTCGGGTGGTCCTCGTGGTCGTGCGACCCGGCCTTGCCGATCTCGGCGACGGAGATGATCGCCAGGCCGGAGATCGCGAAGGTCAACGCGTTCACGTACACGGCCAGGTCGATCGCGACATCGCCCAGACCACGGCCGACCAGCGTGATCGCGGTGAAGATCACCGCGGCCGGCAGGGCCGTCCCGTACGTCGTGACGAGGCTGAGCTGGTTGGCCGCCTCGAGCCGGTGCCGGGGCACGAGGTTCGGGACGCTGGCGTCCTTGGACGGGCCCCAGATCAGGCTGACGATCTCGATCAGCACGGTCGCGACCAGCACCCAGGTCAGCGTGCCGACGATCGGGATGCTGACGAAGAACGCCGCCCGGATCATGTCGCCGAGGATCATCGTCCAGCGCCGGTCGAGCCGGTCGGCGACCCAGCCGGCCACCGGGCCCATCACCAGCGCGGGCAGCACGCGCAGGAACAGCACGCCGCCGATCGCGAAGTTGGCCGCCTGGTAGTCGTCGCCGGCGAAGTTCTTGGCCATCGCGGTCAGCGCGAGCAGCCCGATCCAGTCGCCGAGGCTGGACAGCCCGAAGGCGATCCACAGCCGCCGGAACGCCCGGATCCGCAGCACCGCCCGCACGTCGTGGGCCGGTGCAGGATCGGTCAACGGGTCGTACGGCTCCGGCACGGTACAGAGCCTAGTCGGCCGCACCGACTACTCGTTCGCCCAGGGGAAAGTGGAGGGCTGGTCGACGTAGAACGTTATGTTCTACACTGGGCTCATGGAGAGCATTCCCGTGCGTGAGCTCAATCAGCACACCAGCACCGTGCTGGCCCGGGTCGCCAACGGCGAGTCGGTGGAGATCACGGTCAGCGGCCGCCCGGCGGCACGGCTGATTCCGATCGACAACGACACCAGCCACCGTGCCGAGTTGATTCGCCGCGGCCGGCTGATCCCCTCGATCACCTCGGCGCCGATGGTCGTTCCTCGGGGTGAGCCGGATCTGTCGATCGACTCCACCGACATCATCTCGGACCTGCGCGAGGAACGGCTGTGATCTTTCTCGACTCCGGCGCGATCGTGAAACTGATCCGTCCGGAGGCGGAGAGTGCCGCGCTCGTCGCTTGGCTGGCCGCCCAGGCCGACACTCAACTGGTGGCGTCGTCCTTGGTCCTCACCGAAGTCCCGCGCGCACTTCGCCGCTCTGATCCCGGTCGTCTCACGGCCGTTCCCACTGTGCTGGCCAGGCTCGACCGGGTGCCGGTCGACGAGACGGTCCTCGCAACAGCGGCTGCCTACTCGGACCCGATGCTACGAACGCTCGATGCGATCCATCTCGCGAGCTGCCAGACCCTCGTTCTGGAGGGCCTGGCACTGACAGCCCTGGTCACGTACGACAAGCGCCTACTGGCCGCGGCCGCGGAAGCGGGCCTGGCGACCGCCGCACCTGGTTCCGTCTGAACCGGTGATTCCGCTCGGAGTGGTCATCGACACAGTGCATGCTGCACGGGTGGTTGCCTGAGGCAGACTGAGCCGACTGATCCGTACCAGGCCGTCCGTACGCCGGGCGGCCGACCGATGTGGAGGCTTCGTGACCACCGCCGTTCCCCTGCCCGCTCAGCGGCCGCTCGTACTCGCCGACGTTCTGGGCCGGTCCCGGACCCGCGACGTCGCGCTGGTCGTCACCGCCGCGCTGTTCACCGCGGCGCTGGCGCAGATCGCGATCCCGGTGCCCGGCTCGCCGGTCCCGATCACCGGGCAGACGCTGGCCGTCGTACTGACCGCTGCCGCGCTCGGCCCGCACCGCGGGCTGGCCGGACAGGCGCTCTACCTGGTCCTCGGCGCGATCGGCCTGCCGTTCTACAGCGAGGCCTCCGGCGGCTTCGAGGTGATCAGCGGCGCGACCGGCGGCTACATCGTCGGTTTCCTGCCCGCGGCGTACCTGATCGGCCTGGCCGCCAAGCACCAGCTCGACCGGGCCCTGTGGAAGGCACTGCCGCTGTTCGTCGCCGGCCAGGCGATCATCTTCGCCGTCGGCGTCCCGTGGCTCGCCGTCACCGCCCACCTCGACGCGGGCCAGGCGATCGCGGCCGGCTTCACCCCGTTCATCGTCGGCGGCCTGATCAAGGCAGCCGTCGCCGGCGCGGTCCTCCCGGGCCTCTGGAAGCTCACCAAGCGCGGCTGATCAGTCCGGCTGGTCCAGGTCGGCTTCCATGCAGGCCTGGACCAGCCGGCTCACGGCCGGCGATTTGGTGTCGGCCCGCCAGGCGAGCACCAGCTCGCTCGGCGGCAGGTCGGTGACCGGCACGATCCGGACGCCACCCCGCTCCAGCACCGGAGCGTTGCCTTCGGCAAGCAAGACGAGGCCCTGCCCGCCCGCCACCGCCTCGTAGGTCGCCTCCGGGTCCGCCACGGTGCCGGACACCACCGGCGGTACGCCGCCACGCTCCGGTACGGCGAGGAAGTGGTCGCGGAGCGCCCCGGCCGACTCCGGCAGCGCAAGGATCGGCTCAGCGGCGATCTCCGCGAGCGTCACCGACTGCCGCTCGGCCAGCGGATGCCCTTCCGCCACGGCGATCACTCGCCGCTCGCGCGCCAGCGTCAACCACCGGTACGCCGACGGCTCCGGCAGCGGCAACCAGCAGAAGGCGGCCGCCGTAATGCGGTCGGCAAGGCCGCAGCTGGGATCGCCCCACCACACCTGCCGCAGCTCGAGGTCGACCTGTTCGGGCAGCCGGGCACGGATCCGCGGCAGCAGGTTGCGCCCCGGGCTGGTCTGCAGGCCGACCACCACCGTGTCCGGCCGACCGGCCAGAGCGGTCGTTGCCGCGTCCCACCGGGCCACGATCTCGCGAGCGTGCGGCAGGAAGGACGCACCCGCCGGGGTCAGACAGATCCCGCGGCGGTCTCGGCAGAACAGGACGTGTCCAAGGTTCTTCTCCAGAGCCCGGACCTGCTTGGACAGCGCGGGCTGGCTCACGTACAGCCGCTCCGCCGCCGCGGTGAAGCTCGCGGCCTCCGCCACCGCGAGGAAGTAACGCAGGTCCCGCACGTGTGCGTCCATAACCATTGGTTGTACCAGCAGGTCTTGGACCCGGCGCCACCTTGTCGCCGACGCTCGAACCATGAACCGGATGCGCGCTCTCGTCCTCACCCGTCACGGCCTCCGGATGACCGAGGTCGCCGTCCCTGTGCCCGGGCCGTCCGAAGCCTTGCTCGCGGTGGAGTACTCCAGCCTCAACTGGATCGACCTCGCCCGCACCGAGCTGGTGTACCGGCCTGGTGAGGTCGTCGGCCGGGACTCCGCGGGCACGGTCGTCCGTGCTGCGTCAGACGGCACCGGTCCGGCAGTGGGGAGCCGCGTGGTCGGGTTCCGGGGTGCTGGTGCCTGGGCTGAGTACCAGGTCGTCGCTACTGACGATCTCGCCGTCGTACCGGGCCCTGTCGAGCTCAGCGCGGCCGCCGCCTTGCCCGGTGCCGCGGTCAGTGCCCTCCAGGCCGTACGACGACTGGGCGCGCATACCGGCGGGTCCCTCGACGGCTACCGGGTCCTGGTGACCGGCGCCTCCGGTGGAGTCGGCCGCGCGGCGACCCAGTTGGCCGCGCTGGCCGGGGCCGAGGTGATCGCGGCGGTCGGTGACCACACACGAGGAACCGGCCTGTCCGAGCTCGGCGCCGCGGAGGTGGTCGTCGACCTGGCCGCCGCCGGCGCTGTGGACGCCGTACTGGACGTGGTCGGTGGCCGCACGCTGACGACGGCGTACGAACTGTTGAAGCGCGACGGCCTCGCGCTGTCGATCGGCAGCACCGGCGGCGCGACAGCGACCTTCGACTTCGAGGCCGCACGGCTGCGCGGAGGCCGGCGCGCCGTCGAGGCGTTCGCCGTGAGCACGCCGTTCGGCCCCGATCTCGAGCACCTGCTGGCCCTGCTCGCGAACGGCCGTTTCGACCCCCAGATCGGCTGGCAGGACTCCTGGCACCGGATCGCCGAGGCCACCACCGCCCTGCTCGACCGCAAGATCCGAGGCAAGGCCGTCCTGGCGATCGACTGAGCACAGCTAGGCCGGTACGGCGATCGGCCGGCGAACGTCCTCGAACAGCCCCTCGGGCGGATCGATCACCGGCAGCGCCGGGATCGGGAACTCGGTGTGCTCGCGCCGGCACCCGGCGAACGGGCCGTCCGGATCGAGCAGGTACCGCATGTGGTGGTCTGCGTGGTCGCGCCACCACACCGACATCCCCATCTCACCGTCATGCCGCAACGCCTCCCAGGCGCGCCAGAGCGCGTCCAGCCGGCTCATCGCCTCGAAGTGCTGGTACCACTCCGGGCACCAGACGTGGGCGTGCCCGAGCTTGCGGGCGTAGGCCTCGACCAGCCAGTCGGCCACGAAGGCGCCCAGGTGCGGGAAGTGCAGGTCGTACTGCTCAGCCATCTGCTGCTCCTGAAGGTCCGCTCCCGCCGCCGCGTCGACGGCGGGAGCGCGGGGGACGGGGTCAGCGGCCGCGCTCGGCCTTCCTGATCTCCTTGTCGAGCTTGCCGAGCTGGTCGGCCATCTGCTTCATCGCCGGCTCCTTCGCGGAGACGCCCGACTTGCCCATCTCGGACTGGACCTCCTGGATGCCCTTGTACTGCGCCTTCAGCTCCTCGAGAGACTTCTTCGCCATGCTCGTTTTCCCTTCCCGGGAACGGTCTTTGTGGTCTGTGCCGGTTGGCACGATCACTCGGACGCAAGCACGGTTCCCGCCGGTTCCCGCCCCCGGCAGCATTCAGCCTCCGTCGAATAGTCGGACTTCGACGGAGGCTGAATGCTGGATGCGGAGCTAGCTGAACTTCACCGACAACGACGCCGGTGCGGTGTGCAGCTTGTACTTGTCGTCCAGGGCCGGGCCGCAGGAGTTGGAGCCGATGCCGGCCTGGGCGAGGTCCAGCGTCACGTACGTCGTGTCACCGGCCTTCACGTCGACCGTGTGCTTGGCGTTCTCCAGGTCGGCGCTGGTCCAGTCGCGGACGGTCAGGCCGAACAGGTCCGGCGCCGCCTCGATCCGCAGCGTGCCCTGCGCGCCGGTCAGCGCGGCCCAGCGGGTGTCGATGCGGTGGCCGTTCTCCTGCGGACGCACGTACGGCGTCTGCAGCTGCTCGACGGTCGCGGAGTACCTGCCGACCGCGGCCGCCGACCGGGTGTCGACGTACGCCTCGTTCGGCCCGGCGCCGAACCACTCGACGCCGTCCACCTTCGGCAGCTCGAACGTGACGCCCAGCCGCGGCAGGGTCGCCGGGAACTGGCCCTCGGGCGTGACGGTCAGGTCGAGGTGCAGCCCGTCCTCGAGCCGGCTCCAGACCCAGGTCGAGAGCAGACCCCACTGCAGCGCCGGCGGCGCCGTACGGGTGACGACCTTCCAGCCGGTCTCGTGCGTGGTCGCGGAGACGACCCGGTGCTGCACGCGGTGCAGGCCCTGCTCACGCCAGGCTTCAGCGACGCCCGGGATGGCGTCGTTGTCGGTCGGCGCCCGCCAGACGTCGAGCCGCGCGTTGGTGACCGCACCGACCGAGATCCCGTGCACCCCGGCGACGCCGTCGGTCGGGGCGGTGCCCGCCGCGGTCGCGCGGCCGACAGCGGCCGGCTCGTCCAGCCGGACCTGACCCCAGGCAACCCGGTGCCCGGCCTCGGCCCACGCCGTACCATCGGTCAGCTCGGCGGTGACCGTCACCCAGGCCTCGGCCCGGTCGGCGAACTCCTGCACCGGCAGCTCGACCGACGCGGTCTCGCCGGCCGCGATCGACGGCACCGACAGATCCCCGCCGCCGACCCGCTCGCCGCCGACCTCGACGACGTACCGGAACGTCAGGTGACTGGTGTCCAGCACCTCGTACCGGTTGCCGATCGCCACCCCATTGCCCTCGGCAACGATCCGCAGCGGCTCGATCACCTTGACGTACTCGAGCATGCCCGGCGACGGCGTCCGGTCCGGGAACAGCAGCCCGTCGCAGACGAAGTTGCCGTCGTGAATGGTCTCGCCGAAGTCGCCGCCGTACGCGTAGAACTCCTGCCCGTCCTCGGTCTTGCGCAGCCCGTGGTCGATGAACTCCCAGATGAAACCACCCTGGCAGCGCGGGTACTTCTCGAACAGCTCCCGGTAGTCCAGCAGCCCGCCCGGCCCGTCGCCCATCGCGTGGCCGTACTCGCACAGGATGAACGGCAGCCCCCGGTACGACGTGGGGTCCTCACCGATCTTCGCGACGTCCTCCGGCGAGGTGTACATCTGCGAGTAGATGTCGACGAACTCCGCGTGCGTGTCCCGCTCGTAGTGCACCGGCCGCGACGGGTCGATCTCCTTGGCCACGGCGTACATGGCCTTGAGGTTGTCGCCCATACCGCACTCGTTGCCCAGCGACCAGAGCACGATGCTCGGGTGGTTCTTGTCCCGCTCGACCATCCGGCGCATCCGCAGCTCGAGGTCGGGCTTGAAGCGCTCGTCCATCACCGGGTTCGGCAGGTCGGGCGCCTCGGGCTCGTAGCCGAAGCCGTGGGTCTCCAGGTCGCACTCGTCGACGACGTACAGGCCGTGCAGGTCGCACAGGTCCAGGAAGTGCGGGTGCGGCGGGTAGTGGCTGGTGCGGACGGCGTTGATGCCGGCCCGCTTCATGATCAGGACGTCGTCGAGCATGTCCTGCTCGGTCAGCGCGCGGCCGCGGTCGGGGTGGACCTCGTGCCGGTTGACGCCGTTGAACAGGACGCGGTTGCCGTTCACGGTGAAGACGCCGTCGACGATCGCGACGGTGCGGAAACCGATCCGGATCCGGACCTCGCCGCCGTCGGTGCGCACGACCGCGTCGTACAGCTTGGGGCTCTCGGCGCTCCACGGCTCGACCTGCGCGACCGTGGTCTCCTCGCCGGTCGGCAGCTCCAGCCCGAGCTCCGGTACGACGACAGTGCCGGCGACGTCGGAGTCGACCTTGAGCGTTCCGGCGCCACCGTCGTAGGACGCGTGCACGAACACGTCGGTCGGCGCGGTCGGCTTCAGCGCGAGCAGGTTGACCTCGCGGAAGATCCCGGACAGCCACCACATGTCCTGGTCCTCGACGTAGCTGCCGTTCGACCACTGGTGCACGCGGACGGCGATCCGCGCCTCCTGGCCCGGCGTCACCAGGTCGGTCAGGTCGAACTCGCTCGGCAGCCGCGAGCCGGACGACCAGCCGACGCGCTCGCCGTTCACGGACAGCGCGAAGCGCGAGTCCACGCCCTCGAAGCGCAGCACGATCCGCGACCCGGCGAAGTCGGCCGGCACCTCGACGGTCCGGACGTAGTCGCCGGTCGGGTTGTCGGTCGGCACGAACGGCGGCTCGAGCGGGAACGGGTAGACCACGTTCGTGTACGCCGGGGCGCCGTAGCCCTGCAGCTGCCAGTGGCCCGGCACGCTGATCGTGTCCCAGCCGCTGGTGTCCGGGTCCTTCAGGTCGTCGGGCGCCTCCGCGACGCTCGGCGAGAGCCGGAAGCTCCAGTCGCCGGTCAGCGAGACCCGGGCGGAGTCGTCGTCCAGCCAGGCCCGCGGGGGCAGCACTCCGGCGGCGGGGGCGAAGTCTTCGACATAACTGTGGTCGTAGGTCACAGACGACGAGCCTACGACTGTTCTGTTCACGAATCCACACCGATGAACAGATATGGACACATCTGATCCGGCCAGAACCGGACAGTCACCGGGCTCAGCCGGAACAGTCCGCGCAGACCCCGACCAGGGCGACCTGCTCCGGCGCGAGCTTGAAGCCCAGCTCGCGCTGGAGCTTGCGGCGGGTCGGGTCGAGCGTGTCGCCGGGGGCGTCCAGCACCTTGCCGCACTCGGAGCAGCGCAGGTGCAGGTGACGCGGAGCCAGCTCGCCGGACAGGTGGTACGTCGTACCGGCGCGACCGAGGTGGACGTGCGTGACCAGGCCGAACTCACCGAGCGCGTCGAGCGCCCGGTACACGGTCGCCCGGTGGATCCCCGGCCGGAGCTGCTCGGCGCGCTCGCCGATCTGCTCCGCGCTGAGGTGCTCGTCGGTGTTCGCGAGCACCTCGACGACCGCGAGCCGCGCCGGGGTCACCCGCTCGCCGCGCTCCCGCAGCCGCTGCGCGGTCACCTCGGCCGGCCCTTGCGGAGCTGTGTCTTTCCGGATCGGCGCCATGGTCCAGTCTCTCAGGACTTCTTCGCGGCGGCCTTCTTCGCGGTCGTCTTCTTGGCCGCCGCCTTCTTGGTCGTGGTCTTCTTGGCGGCCGCCTTCTTCGTGGTCGTCTTCTTGGCCGTGGTCTTCTTCGCCGGCGACTTCTTGGCCGTCTTCTTCACCGGACCACGGGCCCGCTTGTCGGCCAGCAGCTCGGCCGCCCGCAGCAGCGAGATGCTGTCGACCGCGTCGTCCTTGCGCAGCGTCGCGTTGGTCTCCCCGTCGGTGACGTACGGACCGAAGCGGCCCTCCTTTACGACGATCGGCTGACCGGACTCCGGGTCCTCCCCGAGCTCCTTCAGCGGCGGCGCCGCCGCCCGGCGGCCGCGCTGCTTCGGCTCGGCGTAGATCTTCAGCGCCTCGTCGAGCGTGATGTCGAAGATCTGGTCCTCGGTCTGCAGCGACCGCGAGTCCGTGCCCTTCTTCAGGTACGGGCCGTAGCGGCCGTTCTGCGCGGTGATCTCGTCACCGGACTCCGGGTCCTTGCCGACCACCCGCGGCAGCGACAGCAGCTTGAGCGCGTCGTCCAGGGTGACGGTGTCCAGCGTCATCGACTTCAGCAGCGAACCGGTCCGCGGCTTCGCGCTCTTCGGCGCGTCCTCGGGCAGCACCTCGGTCACGTACGGACCGAAGCGGCCGGCCTTCGCGACCACCTGCAGGCCGGAGTCCGGTACGGCGCCGAGCTCGATCTCCACGCCGGACGGCTGACTCAGCAGCTCACGAGCCTTGTCGACCGTCAGCTCGTCCGGCGGCAGGTCCTCCGGCACGTTCGCGCGGGTCTCGTCCGGGCCCTCGACGTACGGGCCGTAGCGGCCGACGCGGACGACGATGCCGCTGTCCGGCGGGCCGACCGGGAAGGTGGACATCTCCCGGGCGTCGATGTCACCGAGGTCGCTGACCATCGACTGCAGGCCCTCGAGGTCGTCGTCGCCGAAGTAGAACCGGCCCAGCACGCCCTCGCGCTGCAGGTTCCCGGCGGCGACGTCGTCCAGCACGTCCTCCATCGAGGCGGTGAACGCGTAGTCGACCAGGCGGGTGAAGTGCTCCTCCAGCAGGCGGACCACGGCGAAGGCCAGCCACGCCGGAACCAGCGCGTTGCCCTTCTTGTAGACGTACCCGCGGGCCTGGATCGTGCCCAGGATCGAGGCGTACGTCGACGGACGGCCGATCTCGCGCTCTTCCAGCTGGGCGATCAGCGTCGCCTCCGTGAAGCGCGACGGCGGCTTGGTCTCGTGCCCGGAGGCGATCACCTCGGTGGCCGGCAGGACGTCGCCCTCGGTCACGTCGGGGATCTGGGTCTCCCGGTCGTCGGTCTCGTGCGACGGGTCGTCCGCGCCCTCGACGTACGCCTTGAGGAAGCCGTGGAAGGTGATCACCCGGCCGGACGAGGTGAACTCGCAGTTCTCCCCGGTCGAGGCCTTGGCGTCGATCTTGATCGAGACGCTGTTGCCGGCCGCGTCCTTCATCTGCGACGCGATCGTGCGCATCCAGATCAGCTCGTACAGCCGGAACTCCGCGCCGGACAGTCCCGTCTGCGCCGGGGTCTGGAACTGCTCCCCGGCCGGGCGGATCGCCTCGTGCGCCTCCTGGGCGTTCTTCACCTTGGAGGTGTAGACCCGCGGCTTGTCCGGCAGGTACGACGCGCCGTACAGCTCGCGGACCTGGGCCCGGGCCGCGGTGATCGCGGTGTCCGACAGCGTGACGCTGTCGGTACGCATATAGGTGATGTTGCCGTTCTCGTACAGCCGCTGCGCGATCTGCATCGTCTGCGAGGCGGACATGTTGAGCTTGCGCCCGGCCTCCTGCTGCAGCGTGGTGGTCCGGAACGGCGCGTACGGCTTGCGGGTGTACGGCTTGGACTCGATCGAGCGGACCGTGAACTGCGAGCTCTGCAGCGCCGCGGCCAGCGCGGTCGCGGTCGACTCGTCCAGGTGGACCGTGTTCTGGCCCTTCAGCTCACCGGTCGAGGCGAAGTCGCGGCCCTGGGCGATGCGCTGGCTGTTCACCGAGACCAGCCGCGACGGGAACAGCCGCGGCGTCTTGCCCTCGCCGGCGTCCAGCGTGGCGTCCAGGTCCCAGTACGACGCGCTGCGGAACGCGATCCGCTCGCGTTCGCGGTCGACCACCATCCGGACGGCGACCGACTGCACCCGGCCCGCCGACAGCTTCGGCATGACCTTCTTCCACAGCACCGGGGAGACCTCGTAGCCGTAGAGCCGGTCGAGGATCCGCCGGGCCTCCTGGGCGTCGACCAGCGCGTCGTTGATCTGCCGCGCGCTGCCGACCGCGTCCTGGATCGCCTTCGGCGTGATCTCGTGGAAGACCATCCGCTTGACCGGGATCTTCGGCTTCAGCTCGTCCAGCAGGTGCCACGCGATGGCCTCGCCCTCGCGGTCCTCATCTGTGGCGAGGTAGAGCTCGTCGGCGTCCTTGAGCAGGTCCTTGAGCTTGCGGATCTGCGCCTTCTTGTCGGCCGGTACGACGTACAGCGGGTCGAAGTGGTCGTCGATGTTGACGCCGAGCCGGGCCCACGGCAGGCCCTTGTACTTGGCGGGGATCTCGTCGGCCCCCTTCGGCAGGTCCCGGATGTGGCCGAAGCTGGACTCCACCACGTACCCGGCACCCAGGAAACCGGCGATCATCCGCGCCTTCTTCGGCGACTCGACGATCACCAGCCGGCGCCCGGTCCCCGCTGCCGCGGTTCCGGACGATGTCTTGGTCCCTGCTGCCCCTGCCACTGCGCTCCTTGCTGTTTACGGCCCGTACGCCCAACCAACGTCTGCGGCCGGACTGCTCATTCCCCGTGAGCACCACCCCGAGCACCGACCCTGCCCGAAGACAGAGTACGGCCGACAGCAACGCATTTCTCAACGCACGGTAACCGGTCGCGTCGCCACAAGCCGCATTCGGGTGACGGAAAGCACGGGAAAGCCGCCGGGCCGGGCGGTCGCGTCACCTCGTACTTCGCCCGCACGTGACGCGCGCACCCGCACGGTCCCGGATGCCGAGACCGGAAGTGTTCAGCGGACGAAACCGATCGCCGGGAACTTGCCCGACTCCTTCCGCAGCAGCGACTGCGGCCGGCCGCGCAGGGTCTGGTCGAAGAAGGCGGCCAGGTAGTCGCGCTGGGCGGTGACGGCCTGGGCCTCGTCGCCCTTGCCGACGAGTTTGCCGACCGCGATCGGGATCAGCTCGTCCTCGCCGTACACGTGGTGGAAGAGCTGGGCGAAGACGAAGCGGAAGTCGCAGAACGCGAAGTGCTCCGATCCCTTCAGTTGCAGGTTCAGCTTCCAGCCCTGCTGGGACTTCCAGAACGCGGCCCAGGACGCGTCGTAGTACGGCGCCTTCGGGTCGAGCCGCTGGCTGGTGTCGGAGCCGAAGAGCAGGAACGGCCGCTTCAGCCCCTTGCGCGCGACATCGCCGACCAGCTGGTCGTCCTTGCTGTCCGACAGCGTGCCGTCGAGGTTCGCCCCGGCGATCACGCGCCGGTCCTGCAGCATCGTGTTCGCGGTCGTGTAGCCGCCGAGCGAGTACCCGAACATGCCCGTACGCCGAAGGTCGAGCCCGTTGCGCAGCCCGAACGGCAGCTTGCGCTGCTCGGCGTCCGGGTTCCGCCCGGCGTTCAGCTGCTCGAGCTGGTTCAGCACGAACCGCGTGTCGGCGGTCCGCGTGTCGACGACGTCGTGGATGAGCTCGGCGGTCGGCGCCTGGTCCGGGTCGTGGCCGGGGACGAACCGGCCGTCGGGGAACTGGACCGGCGTCTCGCCGGTGTGGTCCATGCTGACCACGACGTAGCCCCGGCTGGCCAGGTCCTCGGCCTGCTGGGTGTTGAGGAACCGGCTGAACGGGTAGCCCGGCGAGAACACGACAACCGGGTGCTTGCCGGTCCGGACCGGTACGCCGACCCGGGCGTGCGTGTCGGTGTTGGCGAAGTCGAGCACGGTACCCGGCAGCCAGAACGCCTCGGACCACTGGCGGCCGACGTACTCGGCGGTCTTCTGCGGCATGTACTTGGCGACCGGCGCCTCCCGACCGATGCCGGAGGCCGGGTACCAGACGCTGATCATCAGCTCCCGCTTGCCGCTGGGAGCGGTGGAATCGGCCCGGGCGTTGTCGACCAGGTGCAGCTCGGTGGTGCCCAGGTCGTAGCGGCCGCTCGGCTCGGGCAGGTCGAAGGTGACGGGCGTGTAGTCCGGGTCCTGTGGCTCCGGGTCCGCGGAAGCGGTGAGCGGCGTGGAGAGCAGAGCGACGGCCAGGACGCCGGTCAGCGCCTGGTTGATCCTTCGACAGTTCGCCATGCGCAACATCGTCGCCTCACGCACTGTCACCGGGGATCCACCGTCCGATGGAGGACCCGTCTCAACTTGATGACAGCCGAGCTAGTGACAGCGCGCCTCCGATCAGTTATCAATGGCGAAACTGTTCATAGTTGCTTGAAGTGAGGCCGTCTTGAGCATCTTTCGTAACCTTAAACGTTCAGCTTTGCTGACAACGACGAGTTTGGCCTTGGTCGCGGGTGCCTTGGTCAGCACGTCGGCGGCCGCCACCCAGGCCGCCGGCACCTCTCTGGGCAAGGTCACCGCCTTCGCCGCGGACAACGCGACGTACACGCTGACCGCCGGTACGGCGAAGGTCCGCGTCGTCTTCGTCAAGGACGACGTGTTCCGGCTCTGGCTCGCGCCGGACGGCGAGTTCACCGACCCGGCCAACACCCCGCCGACCGACCCGACCGCCCCGGCGTCGAACATCGTCGCCAAGACCGACTACGCCAAGCCGAGGACCAGCTGGCGTGACCGCGGCAGCTACTACTCGCTGACCACCGGCAAGATCGAGGTGCGCGCGAACAAGTCCCCGCTGCGCTTCTCCCTCTACCGCAGCAACGGCCAGCAGGTCTGGTCCGAGACGGCTCCGCTGTCGTGGACCGACACCGAGGCCAGCCAGTCGCTGAGCCGGGGAGCGAGTGAGCAGTTCTTCGGCGGCGGCATGCAGAACGGCCGCTTCTCGCACCGCGACCAGACCGTCACCGTCTCCCGCGACTTCAACTGGGAGGACGGCGGCAACCCGAACGCGTCGCCGTACTACATGAGCACCGCCGGGTACGGCGTACTGCGCAACACGTTCAGCCCCGGCAGCTACGCGTTCACCGACCCCGTGGTCACCAAGCACGACGAGAAGCGTTTCGACGCGTACTACTTCGTCGGCGACCTCAAGACCTCGCTGGACCGCTACACCGAGCTGACCGGCCGGCCGTTCATGCCACCGGTCTACGGGCTCGAGTACGGCGACTCCGACTGTTACAACCGCGGCCACTACGCGACCGACCCGGACACCAGCAACGACTGGAAGGTGCACCCGGACAAGACCACCACGCTGGACGCGGTGAAGGTGGCCCAGAAGTTCCGTGACGAGGACATGCCCGGCGGCTGGATGCTGGTCAACGACGACTACGGCTGCGGCTACTCCGACAACACCGAGTCCGAGCAGGTCGACGGGACCTGGTGGGGCAAGCGGGAGATCGCTCCGCTGAAGCAGACCGGCGAGGAGCTGAACAAGCGCGGGATCCAGATGGGTCTGTGGACGCAGTCCTCGCTGGACCGCCAGCCGGCCGAGGTCGGCGAGGCGGGTGTCCGAGTACGCAAGCTGGACGTCGCGTGGGTCGGCCCGGGTTACCGGTACGCGCTGAGCGCGTGCGACACCGCGCACGACGGCATCGAGCAGTACAGCAACGCCCGCGGCTTCGCCTGGATGGTGGAGGGCTGGGCCGGCGCGCAGCGCTGCGCGGTGCAGTGGACCGGTGACCACAGCGGTTCCCTGGACGCGATCAAGTGGCAGATCCCCGCGATCACCGGCTCCGGCAACTCCGGCATCGCCTACAGCGCCGGCGACATCGACGGCATCTTCGGCGGCTCCCCCACGAGCTACGTGCGCGACCTGCAGTGGAAGGCGTTCACGCCGGCACTGATGACGATGTCCGGCTGGGCGACTCCGGCGTACAAGCAGCCTTGGACGTACGGCGAGCCGTACACGGCCATCAACCGCAAGTACCTGAAGCTGCGCGAGCGGCTGCTCCCCTACTTCTACTCGTACGCCGCCGAGGCGCACCGCACCGGCGCTCCGCTGAACCGCTCGCTGGTGCTCGAGTACACGACCGACCCGAACACCTGGGGCGACGCGGCCAAGTACGAGTTCCTGGCCGGCAAGGAGTTCCTGGTCGCGCCGAGCTGGAGCGCCGACGAGGTGAAGAGCGGCATCTACCTGCCGAAGGGCCGCTGGATCGACTACTGGACCGGCAAGGTCTACCAGGGCCCGACCACGGTCAACGGCTACCACGCTCCGCTCGACACACTGCCGCTGTTCGTCAAGGCCGGTGCCGTCGTACCGATGTGGAAGAGCGGCATCAACACCGCGACCGAGCAGGGCTTCGGCGATCGTCTGACGGTCGACGTCTACCCGGAGGGCAAGTCGTCGTTCAACCTGTACGAGGACGACCGTGTCACCCGCAACTACAAGGAGAACAAGTCCGCCACCCAGCAGCTGGAGGTCGACGCACCGACCACCGGTCGCGGTGACGTGACGGTGAAGATCGGTGAGAGCCGCGGCTCGTACGCTGGTATGCCGAGCACGCGTCCGTACGAGCTGACCGTCCACACCGGCACCGCGCCGCGCGACGTGACGCTCGAGCACCGCAAGCTCACCAAGCTGGTCAGCAAGAACGCCTACCTCGCGGCCTCCTCCGGCTGGTACTACGAGAACGGCGTCGTACTGGTGAAGACCACTGCGATCTCCACCAGCAAGTCCGCCACGGTCCGGTTGTCGCAGACCACCTCGGTCGGTGGTGGCAAGACCGTCACGGACACGTTCGGTACGCCGGAGCTCAGCAGCCCGTCGCTCTGGAACGCGCCCGGCCAGGCCACCGAGGTCACGGCCACGTTCAAGAACGCCGGTACGACGACCATGCGCGACGTCCGGCTGGTCCCGAACCTCCCGGCCGGCTGGACCGCGACCGGGAGCAGCACGTTCGCCAAGGTCGACCCGGGCAAGACCGTCACCACCAAGCTCCAGGTGACACCCGCGGCATCCGTGAAACCCGCCGCGTTCACGCTGCGGCTCGACGCGACGTACAAGGTGGGCAACGCGACGTACAGGAACAGCACGGTCGCGACGGCCCAGCTGCCGTACGCGTCGTTGTCCCAGGCCGCCAACACCGTCGGCGTGACGGACGCGAACACCTATGCCCAGGGCAACTTCGACGGCTCCGGCAACAGCTTCAACGGTGAAGCACTCGCCACCGCCGGGTACACCCCGGGTGCCAAGGTCACCGTCCAGGGCGCCGAGTTCACCTGGCCGACCGGAGCTCCCGGTACGGCGAACCTGGTGAAGAACCAGTCGGCGCCGATCCTCGTCTCCGGTACCGGTTCGCACCTGGCTCTGCTCGGAGCCGGCGCGAGCTTGAATGCCAAGGGCAACGTCACCGTCATCTACACCGATGGCACGGAGTCCCAGGCACCGCTGCAACTGCCGAACTGGTGCTGTCAGGATCCCACTACGGGCGGCGCCAAAGAAGCAGTGTCGGTGAAGGGTCGCTACACCGCGAGCGGCCTGGCCAACACGACCACCGACTACCGGGTCTTCTACACCGCCGTACCGCTGACCGCGGGCAAGACCGTCAAGGCGGTCAAGCTGCCCGGTGGTGGTCTCGGCTTCTTCGCGGCCACCCTCGCGGACAAGCCTTTGCCTCCGGCACCGACCGGTCAGCCGTGGGTGAGCGACCTGGAGTGGGCCGACTCGACCAACGGCTGGGGTCCGGTCGAGCGGGACAGGAGCAACGGTGAGGACGGCGCCGGCGACGGCGGACCGCTCACGTTGGCCGGGACGCAGTATGCAAAGGGCATCGGTACGCACGCGCCGAGCTCGGTCAGCGTCCGGCTGGGCGGCAACTGCAGCACGTTCACCGCGCAGGTCGGGATCGACGACGAGATGGAGGACCGTGGCAAGGTGAGCTTCAAGGTCGCCGTCGACGGTGTGGTGAAGTACACATCGGATCTGCTCACCGGGAACTCCCCGACCGTGCCGGTTTCCGTCGACGTGACAGGTGGCGAGAACCTGACGCTGCAGGTGACCGACGCCGGCGACGGTGTCACCAGCGACCACGCCGACTGGGCCGACGCGCGGCTGACCTGCAAGGACTCCTGACCGAAAGGGCAACGACCCCGAGCGCATCCGTCTTTCGGCTGGACTTTCCCTGAGACCACCCCCGGAACCCACCTGCCCCCCGGTCAGGGGGAACAACAGGTGGGTTCCGGTGGCAACAGGGCCCCCCGGCATGACACGCTTCGTGCTGGCACGGCCGTGGCCCCCTCCCATGGTGGTGCCAACGCCACCATTCAAGTGGTGCCAACACCATCAGTTCTGGTCCTC
This sequence comes from Kribbella sp. cmx-5-2, assembly GCA_049998015.1. Classification (GTDB taxonomy): domain Bacteria; phylum Actinomycetota; class Actinomycetes; order Propionibacteriales; family Kribbellaceae; genus Kribbella. Next base: position 235,983 of record JAEBEC010000002.1, on the reverse strand, counting down.
GCGACGGCTACTTTCGAAGCAGACAGAGTCGTTGCCGGGCAGCAGTTCCAGAGAGGGCGCGTGGGAGTCATGGTTGCGACATACCTGAAGAAATGGGTCGGCAGCCGGTTGCTGAGCAGGACCAGCCGTCGAGGTGGTCTGGACCTGTCGAAGATGAAGATGTTCCCTCGCCAGGTGTCGATGCCGCTGCGTCGCGACGGTCTCGACCCGGTGCCGGAGATGGAGCGGATCCGCGAGACCGAGCCGGTGCACAAGCTGGCCCACCTGTTCGGCATGAACGTGTTCATGGTCAGCGGGTACGCCGAGGCCAAGGCCGTGCTGGCCGACAGCACCAACTTCAGCAACGACATCCGCCCGCTGATCGCGTCGGACCCGAACAAGCCGTCCGAGGGCATCGGCGGGCTGGGCTTCACCGACCCGCCGGACCACACCCGGCTGCGCAAGCTGCTCACGCCGGAGTTCACCAAGCGCCGGCTGGCCCGGCTGGAACCGGCGATCGAGAAGATCGTCAACGACCAGCTCGACCTGATGGAGGCCAAGGGCCCGGTCGCCGACATCGTCGCGGACTTCGCCTTCAACGTGCCGTTCCTGCTGATCGCCGACCTGCTCGGCGTCGAGGAGGACGACCGCGACCGGTTCCGCGCGCTCGGCCCGGCCCGGTTCGACCTGTCCGGCGGCGGGATCGGCGTGTTCGGGTCGGCCAGCGAGTCGCGGGACTTCCTGTTCGAGATCGTCCGCAAGCAGCGCAAGAACCCCGGCGACGGACTGATCGGCTCGATCATCCGCGAGCAGGGCGACACCATCGACGACATCGAGCTCGGCGGCCTGGCCGACGGCGTCTTCCTCGGCGGTTACGAGACCTCGGCCAGCATGCTCGCGCTCGGCACGCTGGTACTGCTGCGCGACCCGGAGAACTTCGCCCGGATCCGCAACGAGCCCGGCGCGGTCGACGCGATCGTCGAGGAGCTGCTGCGCTACCTGACCGTCGTACAGGTCGCTTTCCCGCGGTTCGCGAAGCACGACCAGGAGCTGTTCGGGCACCAGGTGAAGAAGGGCGACCTGGTCGCGGTGTCGCTGTCCGGCGCCGACCGGGACAAGGAGATCTTCGGCCCGAACGCCGAGAGCTTCTGGCCCGAGCGGGTCCCGGCCGCGCACCTCGCGTTCGGCCACGGCATGCACCGCTGCGTCGGCGCCGAGCTGGCCCGGATGGAGCTGCGGGCCGCGTTCACCGCGCTGGCCCACCGTTTCCCCGACCTGTCGCTCGCGGTCGCCGAGGAGCAGCTGCGGTTCCGCGACTTCTCGATCGTGTACGGCGTCGAGTCGCTGCCGGTGCAGCTGCACGCGACGGCCGGCAGCCGGCAAGCGGCCGGCTGAACGTTCGCGAGAACCGCCGTACGTCCGAAGTATCCGCATGCGTCCGAAAGAGCGAGCGCTATAGCCTCGGGTTCTTCGGACGCATTGCCGATCTTCGGACGCATTGTCACAGGCCGGATTCGTAAGACTGCGTCAAGTCAGGTGCGGAGTTTCCCCTGAGGCCGTGACAGTGCGGTGACGCAGGACCACAATGGGCGGTCCGGCTCACCCTGCGAGCTGGTTCAGACCAGGAAGGCCTGCAGCACCATGGGGATGGACGGGGGTCCACACACAGCCCGGATCGCGGCGGCGATGACACTGGCACAGTCCGGTGGCCACCACGCCGCGGCCGTCGAGATCGAGGCGATCCGGACCGAGCTCGGTCCGGAACCCAGCTACGCGCTGGCCGCCGCGGAGTACGTCCGCGGCGTCACCGCCCACCACGCCAGCGACGCCGACGAGGCCCTGGCGGCGGTCGACGCCTGCCTGGACGTGGCCCGCGCGATCGACGAGCCCGGCTGGGAGGCCAATGCCTTCCCGATCAGGATCATCAACCTGGCCCGCAGCGGCCGCGGCGGCGACACCGTGGCCGACCTGGTCGCGGCCGAAGCAGCACTGAGCCGTACGACGGACGCCGGGCTCGCCGCCTGGGCGCACACCGGCCTCGGCTACGCGTACGACGTACTGCGGCTGTTCGAGCTGTGCATCCCGCACTACGAGGCCGCGACGCAGACCGACGCCGACGTGTTCGAGCTGGCCGAGTCGCCGGCGATCGACCGGCTGAACCTGGCCGAGACCTACCTGCGCTGGACGCACGAGCTGGAACGGCTGGGCGATCCGTCGTACCAGCAGGAGATCCGGGAGCGGCTCGCGTCGGCGGCGCACTGGGCGAGGGACGCCACGCGGGTCATCGTCGACGACGAGAGCCAGGACTACTGGCGGGTGAGCGCCCGGCTCTGGCTGGCGGCCGCGCAGATCGTCGACGATCCGGCCGCCGCGGTGGACGAGCTGATCGAGTGCCGCGACCAGATCAGCAAGCTGGGCGAGACAGAACGGCTGGCGATCGCCGGCGCCTACCTGGCAAGGGCTTTCGAGCAGTCGGGTGAGCTGGAGAAGGCTCGAGCGGCTGCCGCGCGGGCGGTCGACGACCTGATCCCGTTGGCCGATCCGGCGACCCAGATGCTCGTGCTGCAGATCAGGTCGGAGCTGGCCGCGGTCGCCGGTGACCCAGGAGCCCTTGCAGGGTTGGACTATGCGCACTCGGTGGCCCGCGCGTGGTGGAAGGAACGGCGGCGCGCACTGAACGCCGTACTGTACGCATTGGACGCGCACGACCTGTCCGCGCGGCACGACGCCGAGTGGCACGCGGCCCGGCAGGACCCGCTGACCGGGATCGGCAACCGCCGCGCGATGGACGAGCGGCTGACCGCGGCCCGCGACTCGCAGCGCGCGGTCACCCTGCTGGCCATCGACGTGGACCGGCTGAAGATCGTCAACGACACCTTCGGGCACGCCTGCGGGGACGAATTGCTGCAGGTTGTTGCAAACCTGCTGGTAGAACAGGCCCGGTCGACCGACGCCGTGATTCGATCGGGAGGCGACGAGTTCTTCGTGGTGCTGGACCAGCCGGACGCGAAGGGCGGCTACCAGCTGGCCGAGCGGATCCGGGCGGCGGTGGCCGGGATCGCGGCGGGGACCACCAAGCCCTGGCTGGCCGAGCTCGGCCTGAGCATCGGGTACGCGGCGACCGCCGAAGGTGTCCCGGTGGACCGGCTCGTTCCACTGGCCGACAGCCGGCTGTACGAGGACAAACGCCGAAACCGGTGAAGCAGGAGTGGAGGGGTGGGTGCGGGAGACGTCGGGGGTGACCGCGCGGATCGCAGCGGCGATGGCGCGCGCCCAGTCGGGCAGTCCGGCCGAGGCGATGCTGGACATCCGCCGGCTGCTGACCGAGCTCGGACCTGAGCCGACGCCCGAGCGCGCCGCGGCCGAGTACGTCCGGGCCGTCGCGGCCCACCACGGCACCGACGCCGAGGAGGCGCTGGACGCGGTCGACGGCTGCATCCGGATCGCCCGCACGATCGACGAGCCCGGCTGGGAGGCGAACGCGCTGGCGCTGCGGATCGTCACGCTGATCCGGACCGGTGAGGGCGGCGACTCGGTCGCCGACCTGGTCGCGGCCGAGAACGCCCTGTCCCGCACGCACGACGCCGGACTGGCCAGCTGGGCGCACACCGGTCTCGGGTACGCCTACGACCTGCTCAGGCTGTTCGAGCTGTGCATCCCGCACTTCGAGGAGGCCGCCGCGACCATGAGCGACCCGCTCGGGCTGCCGGAGGCACCGGCGATCGACCGGCTCAACCTGGCCGAGTCCAACCTGCGCTGGGCCCACGAGATGGAGCGGCTGGGCGACTCGTCGTACGACGAGCAGATCGCGGTACGACGCTCCGAAGCCCGGCGCTGGGCCGCCGACGCGAACCAGGCGATCGTCAGCGCGGACCTGCTGGGCTACTGGCCGATGGCCGGGCGGATGTGGCTGGCGGCGAGCAACTGGGACGCCGAGCCGGCCGAGGCCGCGGTGATCCTCAAGGACTGCCGCGACCAGCTCGCCAAGCTCGGTGACCTGGAACTGGCCGCGATCGCCGGGGCGTACCTGGCCAAGACGTACGCGGCCCTCGGGCAGCTCGACAACGCGATCGAGGCGGCCGGCCAGGCCGGCACCGACCTGCCGCCGACGTCGGACCCGCCGGTCGAGGCGCTGGTCCGGCACACCGCCGTACAGATCGTTGCTGAGTCGGGTGATGCCGGCGCGGCTGCTGGGCTGCAGTACGCGCGAGCGATCACCAGGGGGTGGTGGGCCGAGCGCCTGCGCGGCCTGTACGCCGTACGGAGTGCCCTGGCGACGCACGAGCTGTCCATCCGGCACGACGCCGAATGGCGCGCCGCGCGGGAGGACCCGCTGACCGGCGTGGGCAACCGCCGGGCCCTGGACGAGCGGATGAGCTCCGCCCTGGACTCCGGCCGCTCGATCGCCGTCATCGCGATCGACGTCGACAACCTCAAGGTCGTCAACGACAGCCACGGCCACGCCTCCGGCGACGAGGTCCTGCGCCGCGTCGCCCAGCTGCTCGCCGAACAGTCCCGCGCCGAGGACGTCGTGGTCCGCGCCGGCGGCGACGAGTTCGTCGTCGTCCTCGACAACCCCGACGAACGCGGCGCCCGCGAACTCGTCGAACGCATCCGCACCGCCGCCGAACGCATGGCGGCGACTGCGGCCGAGCCGTGGTTCGCCATGCTCCGCCTCAGCATCGGCCAGGCCTCCAGCAAGGACGGAGTCCCGATCACCGAGCTCCTCACCGAGGCGGACCGCCGCATGTACGCCGAGAAGCGCAACCGCCGCCGTCAGTAGTCCAGGAAGCCTTCTACGACGAGGTTTCTGATCTGGGGCAGGTACTCGGCGTGCAGGTTGTCGCGGTCGAGGATCTGGCCCAGGGCGTCGAGGATCTGGCCGACGGTGAGGTCGCCGTCGCAGGCGCCGGCGAAGCCGGCCAGGACGGTGTCGGCCTGTTCGGCGCGGCGCATGCCGCGTTGGCGGCGCAGGACGATGGTGGCCGGGTCGTCCGCGCCGGGCGGGCCCGCGGTCTCCTGGACGACGTCCTCGGCCAGCTTCAGGTAGAGGCCGGTCAGGTCGTCGGGCAGGCCTTCCTGGCGCTCGAAGCGGTGCAGGACGTGCGGACCGATCGGCTGCTCGATCTCGTACGGCCAGGGCTCGGCGTACGTCGTACCGGCGACGTTGTGCAGGTTGATCCAGCCCATGCCGATCGCCTCGACCTGCTGGTCGTCCAGCCAGGCCAGCCACTCGTCGTACCGCTGGGTGTACTCCGGACGGCCGTGCAGACCCGCGTCGCGCAGCCACAGCTCGACGTACTCCGCCGGGTCCAATTGCTCGCGCTGCACGGCCCAGCTGGACCGGTCGCCAGTCCAGCTCGCGATGCGTTCCTGCCAGTCCTGGCCGCGCACACAGGTCCAGTTGGCCAGCAGCTGGCACCAGCCGCCGTCTGTGAGGTGCTGCGGCGCCTGCCGGACCAGCTGCTCGACCACAGCGTCCCCAGCGAAGCCCGTCTCGCGGTAGGTCAGCTTGCCGTCGCTCGGCGGGGCAATCACGTACGGCGGGTTGCTGACGATCAGGTCGAACCGCTGACCGGCCACCGGCTCGTACAACGACCCGTCACGCACGTCCAGCTCAACCCGGTTGAGCGCAGCCGTCCAGCGCGTCAGCTGCAGCGCCCGCGGGTTCACGTCGGTGGCGACGATGTGGTTCGCCCGGTCGGACAGGTGCAGCGCCTGGATGCCGCAGCCGGTGCCCAGGTCGAGCGCGCTCTCCACCTTCAGCGGCACGGTCAGCTTCACCAGGCTCAGGCTGGCCGGAGCGATCCCGAGCACGTAGTCGGACCGCATCGGCGCCCGCCGACCGTCCAGCCCGGGCGTCGGGTCGGCGACCACCCACCAAGCACGGTCGTCCTCGGCGTACGGACGGATGTCGATCGCCGCGCGAACGTCGTCCCCCTCGGCGACAACGATGCCCAGGGCAAGCAAATCCGGCAGGATCTCCTGGTCCAGCAGGGCTCCTGGCACCGGTCGCTGCAGGAGGAACAGCCGGATCAGCGTGTCGAGAGTGTCCCCACCACTGGTCTGGCGGTACGCCAAAGTGGTCTCGTTACGCCCCAGCGCCGCGTTGGCCCGCCCACCCAGCCGCTCGGCAACCCCTTCGACGGTGTAGCCCGCCGTCTCGAACAGTCCACGCAGCCGGTCCACCAGACCACTCGACAGGTCACTCATGGGACCCATCCTCGCTCAAGCGGCCCGGGCGGTGCTGTAGAGGATGGTGCCCGACTCGACGAAGTCCGCCGGCGCCAGCTCGGCCAGGGCTTGCTCGGCCGCCGCCAAGCACGCCGTACGGCGCTCCGCAGGCAGCAGGTCGAGCCGCCGGGCCATCGACCCGATCACCCGCGAGTGCGCCAGGAACTCTGCGGCTGTCACCTCACGACGGAAGTGCTCGACCGTCACCTCGACCTGCCCGAAGCCGGCCGAGGTCAGCGCCGCCGCGAGCTTGTCCGGGTCGGAGGTCACGTCGTTGGAGGGCATCTGCGGTGACGGGTCCATCGGTGCGTCGTACTCGTTGATCACCCGGACCCACACGTCGTACGCCGGGTGCGGGTCGTGCCCGGACCAGGTGGCCGCGCCGAACGAGCCACCGGTCGCCAGCGCCCGTCGTACGGCAGCCAGGCCCCGTGGCAGGTCGGGGAGGTGAAACAGCACGAACGGCATCACCACGGCGTCCAGGGACCCGTCAGCGACCGGCAGAGCCTGTACGTCGGCCACCAGGCGCCCGTACCGGGCCGGTGCGCGCCGGACCATCGCCTCGGTGAGGTCGGCGCCCAGCACCCGGGCCTGGGGCGCCAGGGTGGCCAGGTGGTCGAGCAGGCGACCCGGTCCACAGCCCAGCTCGGCCACGCGGCGCGCACCGGTCAGCGGCAGCCTGTCGGCGACCGCTCGGCCGTGGACAGCGAGTACGTCGGCCCACCGGCCGTCGTACGCCTCGGCGATCCGGCCGTAGTTGTCGCGAACAGCCGTCACAGGAAGTACGGCGTTGCCATGCGGAGGACCTCGGCGAGCTTGGCCCGGACCAGGTCTCGGTGCGGGATCTGGTGCACCGTGTCGCCGATCCGGACGCCCTGGTCGACCAGGACGTAGAGCGCGCGCAGGGTGCGCATGGTGTTGGTGATCTCCGGGCGGACGCCGTCCGGTGGCGGGTTGCCCAGCGCCCGGCCCGCCGGGTCGAGCCAGCCGGTCACATCGGCCTCGAGCAGGTCGGCGCGGGTCAGCGTGACCGCCAGTGCGTGGCCCAGGCGGTCGTCCTCCAGGTCGCGCAGCACGTAGTCCGTCGGGGTCAGGATCCGCCCGATGCCGAGCCGGAGCATCTCGACCGGCTCGACCGCCGGGAACCGCCCGAGCGTGCCGAGCAGGTCGGCGCCGTGCGCGATCGCGTGCAGCCACCCGAGCTTGGGGTCGTACCCGCGCAGATCCTCCTCCGCGACGTACCAGCGCTCGAACGGCGGCACCCAGCTCGGCTCGAAGACTCCGGCTGACACGATCGAGTCGAGGATCAACGGCGCGAACGTCCGGACCTGGATCTGCGGATCGGTGAACCGCTCGGCCATCTCGTCACCGAGCGCGCGCAGCAGCTCCGGGGAGAGCAGGCCCTTGGCGATCCAGGTCGCCAGCGTCGCGTACGCCTGCCCGTCCCGCACGGACGGGTCCGGGGACCGCAGCAGCCCCGACAACTCGGCCACCAACTCCGGAAGCGGACGATCGGCCGGTACCTCGAAACCCTCAGCACGCACCCGCGCCCAGTCGGTCATGAGAGGGAACCTAACGAATCAGCAACCACGCCGCTACTCGGACCCCGAACAGACAACCAGCCCGTGGGGTGTCCGTTGTCGCGGACACTCCACGGGCTGTGCGGCCAAGACCCCTCAGCCTGGCCGGGTGGTTGGCCGCCGGGTCCCCTGATCCGGCGGCCGTCTAGGGGGTACTAGGCGTCGCGCTTGCTCGCCGAGACCAGGGCCAGCACCAGCAGTGCGGCGGCCCAGCCGGCGAAGTACAGCAGTGCCCACCACGGGCTCAGCGCGTAGTCGCCTCCGCCGGCGAACTCGCCGGCCAGCCCCATCTCCTGGCCCTGGTTCAGGAACGAGCTGCCGTTCGCGAACGGCGCCCACTTGGCCAGGTCGTCGCCGACCTTGGGGATCAGCGTGAACAGGCTCTCGACCAGCAGCGGCCAGAGGATCAGGATCGCGATCGCCCCGGCGCTCTGCCGGATCAGGATGCCGACCGCCACCGCGATCACCGCGGACAGGGCGAACACGATGCCCTGGCCGAGCAGCAGCCGCCACTCGGCGCCGGTGTTGATCGACAGGTCCGCGCCACCGGCGAGCAGGCTACCGATCAGCCAGGCGCCGAAGGAGGCGACCAGGCCGACGATGCCGGCCAGCGCGGCGACCACGAAGGTCTTGCCGAGCAGCAGCGCGGCGCGCTGCGGAACGGCCTGGAAGCTGGTCCGGATGGTGCCGAACCGGTACTCGGTGGTGACCGCCAGCGCGGCCATCACCATCATCACCATCTGGCTGAGCTGCGCTCCGCCCTGGGTCATGAAGACGGTCGCCGACGCCTCGTCCGAGGCGTCCAGGAAGGCCGTCGACAGAGCCGCCAGCCCGATCGTGAGCACGGCGGCGATGATCATGCACCACCACGGCGAGCGGGTGGTGAAGAGCTTGATCCGCTCGACTGCGATGACCGACATGTCAGTTGTCCTCTCTCGGCCCGGAGATCGTCTCGACGCTGGAGACCGGTGGTACGCCGGGCGCACCGGCGGCGGCGGGTACGGGCGCGCTGCCGTCCTGCGCGTGGTACTGGACCGAGTCGCCGGTCAGCTCCATGAAGGCCTGCTCCAGGGAGCCGCGCTGCTGGGTCAGCTCGTGCAGGACGACGCCCTGCGCGGCCGCCAGCTCGCCGACCTGGTCGGTGGTGACGTCGCCGTCGACATACAGGACCTTGGTGTCCTGGTCGCCGGCCTCGACGCGGGTGGTCAGCTGCTGCTGTTGCAGCGCCGCCTGGAACTGGTCCAGCTGCGGCGTACGGACCTTGATCGTGCTGCCGCTGGCCCGCTCGACGAACTCCGCCGTCGAGCTCTGCGCGATCAGCCGGCCGCGGCCGATCACGATCAGCTCCTCGGCGGTCAGCGCCATCTCCGACAGCAGGTGGCTGGAGACCAGCACCGTGCGGCCTTCCGAGGCCAGCCGCTGCATGAACGTCCGGATCCAGACGATGCCCTCGGGGTCGAGGCCGTTGACCGGCTCGTCGAACAGCAGGATCCGCGGGTCACCGAGCAGCGCGCCGGCGATCCCGAGCCGCTGCGACATGCCGAGCGAGTACGCGCCGGCCCGCTTGTTGGCGACCTCGGTCAGGCCGACCATGTCGAGCACCTTGTCGACGTTGCTCTTCGGCAACTTGTTGGAGGCGGCCATCCAGGACAGGTGGGCCCGGGCCGAGCGGTTCGGGTGCACCCACTTGGCGTCGAGCAGCGCGCCGATCTCGGTCAGCGGCTGGCGCAGGTCGCGATAGCGCTTGCCGTCGATCCGGACGTCGCCGGAGGTGGGGGTGTCGAGCCCGAGGATCATCCGCATGGTGGTCGACTTACCGGCCCCGTTCGGGCCGAGGAAGCCGGTCACCTTGCCGGGTTTCACCTCGAAGGACAGGTTGTCAACGGCAACGGTTGCGCCGTATCGCTTGGTGAGGCTCTGTGCCTCGATCATCGCCGTACTCCTCGTTCGGTAGCGCGCCGGATGTCCACGCGGGCAGTCCATCTCAGTATCGAGCCGGGACTCCCCAGTTGCATCGGACCCGGGACGGATCCGATGTGTCCACCTGGGGATGGAGTCTTCCGCTCCACCGGCCCGGCAGCCATCGGGCAAGTCCCTGACCGTCCCCCTGAGCATCCCGTACGACGGGGTCGCCGGGCATCAGCCGAAAGTCGACGCGCCGGAGACGAAAGACCGGGAGTCACTGCCACTTGACGGTGCACTCCGGAACTTCCCTGCCCTATCAGGCAAGGGTTTTGCCGCCCCCACGCACGACGGCCCGCCGGAGAGCTCCGGCGGGCCGTCGTGGTGGTGCGGGTGGATCAGGCGGCGACGTTGGCTTCCGCCGGGGTGTCGGAGATGACCGACTCGCGCCGCTTGGACACGATCACGGCCGCCACGATGATGATCAGCGCCACCACCGCGATCGCGATCCGCAGCGGCGTGTTGGTGTCCTCGCCGATGCTCGACATACCGACGACAGCCGGGGCGATCAGCACCGAGACCAGGTTCATCACCTTGATCAGCGGGTTGATGGCCGGACCGGCGGTGTCCTTGAACGGGTCGCCCACGGTGTCACCGATGATGGTGGCCTCGTGCGCCGGCGAACCCTTGCCGCCGTGGTTGCCGTCCTCGACCAGCTTCTTCGCGTTGTCCCAGGCGCCACCGGAGTTGGCCAGGAACACCGCCATCAGCGTGCCGGACGCGATCGCACCGGCCAGGTAGCCGGCCAGCGCCGAGGCGCCGAGGCCGAAGCCGACGGCGATCGGGGCCGCGATCGCGAGCAGACCCGGGGTGGCCAGCTCACGCAGCGAGTCGCGGGTGCAGATGTCCACGACCTTGCCGTACTCCGGCTTGCCGGTGCCTTCCATGATCCCGGGGATGTCGCGGAACTGGCGACGGACCTCGTAGACGACCGCACCGGCGGCGCGGCCGACGGCGTTGATCAGCAGTCCGGAGAACATGAACACGACGGCCGCACCGATGATCAGGCCGACCAGCGTGGACGGGTCGAAGACCAGCGCGTCGGTGTTGAACGCGGCGTCGCCGGCGTCGTTCAGCACCGCGTAGATCGAGTCCGTGTAGGAACCGAACAGCGCGGTCGCGGCCAGTACGGCGGTCGCGATCGCGATGCCCTTGGTGATCGCCTTGGTGGTGTTGCCGACGGCGTCCAGCTCGGTCAGGATCTGGGCCGCCTCGCCGTCCACGTCACCGGACATCTCGGCGATGCCCTGCGCGTTGTCGGAGACCGGACCGAAGGTGTCCATCGCGACGATGACGCCGACGGTGGTCAGCAGACCGCCACCGGCCAGCGCGATCGCGAACAGCGCGAGCACACCGGAGCCACCGACCAGGAACGCGCCGTACACGGCGGCGGCGATCACCAGAGCGGTGTAGACGGCCGACTCGAAGCCGACCGAGATGCCGGACAGGATCACGGTCGCGGCGCCGGTCAGCGACGTACGGCCGACGTCCTGGACCGGCTTGTCCTCGGTGCCGGTGAAGTACCCGGTGAGCGCGAGGATGATCGCGGCCAGCACGATGCCGATGATCACCGAGACGGTGGCGATGACCCGGGGGTCGCCGCTCTGCGCCGCGATCTTCTCGGTCGCGCCGGTCAGGTCGCCGAAGTTGCTCGGCAGGTAGGCGAACGCGGCGACCGCACACAGCACCGCGGAGATCGCGGCGGAGATGTAGAAGGCCCGGTTGATCGTCTTCAGGCCGTTCTCGCCGGCCCGCGGCTTGGTCAGGAAGACACCGATGACCGCGGTGACGGCACCGATGGCCGGCACGATCAGCGGGAAGATCAGGCCCTGCTCGCCGAAGGCGGCCTTGCCCAGGATCAGCGACGCGACCAGCATCACGGCGTACGACTCGAACAGGTCCGCGGCCATACCGGCGCAGTCACCGACGTTGTCGCCCACGTTGTCGGCGATGGTCGCCGCGTTGCGGGGGTCGTCCTCGGGGATGTTCTGCTCGACCTTGCCGACCAGGTCCGCGCCGACGTCGGCGGCCTTGGTGAAGATGCCACCGCCGACCCGCATGAACATGGCGAGCATGGCGGCACCGAAGCCGAAGCCCTCGAGCACGGTCGGGGCGTCACCCTTGAAGAGCAGCACCACCAGGGCCGCACCGAACAGGCCGAGGCCGACGGTTGCCATTCCGACCGTTCCACCGGTCCGGAACGCGACGCGCATGGCAGGTTCGCGCCCCTCCGACCGGGCGGCCGCGGCGACCCGGACGTTGGCGCGCGTCGCGAGCCACATGCCCAGGTAGCCGATGAACGCGGAGAAGCCCGCGCCGACCAGGAAGAAGACCGATCGGAAGATCTTCAGTGTGGTGTCGTTGCCGCCGCCGTCACTGTGCACAGGCAACAGGAACAGCAGCAGGAACGCCACCACGGCGAAGATCGACAGCGTCCTGAACTGCCGGGACAGATAGGCGGATGCGCCTTCCTGCACGGCCAGGGCGATCGTCTTCATGTTCTCGGTGCCGTCGTTCGCGGCAAGCACCTGGCTGCGGAACACCATCGCGATGATGACCGCAAGTACTGCGATCACTCCGACGACGACCACCAACATGGTGTTGCTCGACGACAGATCCACCGCTTGTACAGAAAGCGCGGACATCCGTCCTCCTTGTAGGCAACCCCTCAGGGCAACCGAAGGGGTCGGATAATACGAAAAAGACGCCAGGACTCCTGGCGCGGTGGGTCACTCTAACGGGTCACAAACCAGACCTGACTGCGGGGTGGTCTGACTCACACCACCGAACGTAGTGACGGGGACACCTTTTCGGACCGGTTCAGATCGCAGAAGCGACGTCCGGGTGGATCTCGAAAACCTTGGTCAGGCCGGTGATGCGGAAGATCTTCAGCAGTCGTTCCTGCGTGCAGACCAGCGACAGCGACCCGTCGTGGGTGCGTACCCGTTTGAGTCCTCCGACCAGTACGCCGAGCCCGGTGGAGTCCAGGAACTCCACTCTTTCCAGGTCGACGACGAGGTCGTACTGCCCCGCGTCGACCAGCGAGACGATCGTCTCGCGCAGTTTCGGCGCGGTGTAGACGTCGATCTCCCCACCCACCTCGACGACGGTGCGCCCGCCCTCCGGACGCGTCGTCAGCGACAGATCCACTTCGGCCTCCGTTCCCGTGAACCGTTGCATTCAACCATGTACGGACCGTGAGTAGGGCCGCGTGCAAAACTCTTTCATCCCGGTGCGTGCCGCGTCGACCTACCTGGGCGAAATGCCGCGTGCATCCGGCGTCGGCGTTCGCTCGTGCAGCGGGCGAGCTATGGTCTGGACCATGCGTGAGGCGGCACAGGTACTCAAGAACCTCACCTCCGGTCCAGACCGCTCAGAGCGGCTGACGCACGTCGAATCCGTACCGCCCAGGACCAGCAGGACGGGCGACTGGCCGCGCTGGGTTCCCCCCGAAGTCCTGAGCCAGCTGGCCGATGCCGGGGTCAACAGTCCGTGGATCCACCAGGTCGCCACCGCCGAAGCGGCGTACAGCGGCAAGCACGTGGTCGTTGCCACCGGTACGGCGTCCGGCAAGTCGCTCGGCTATCTGTTGCCGTCGTTCGCGACCCTGAGCATCGCGCACGCGGCATCACCGCATCGCCGGGCCGCCTCGGTGCTCTACCTGTCGCCGACGAAGGCGTTGGCCCACGACCAGCTGCGCGCGCTGTCGCAGTACAAGGTGGAAGGGCTGCGCGCGACCACGCTGGACGGCGACTCCGAGCGGAGCGAACGCGACTGGGCTCGCGACCACGCGACGTACGTGCTGAGCAATCCCGACATGCTGCACCGGTCGCTGCTGCCGAACCACCAGCGCTGGGCCAGGTTCCTGGGTTGTCTGCAGTACGTCGTGGTCGACGAGTGCCACCACTACCGCGGCGTCTTCGGTGCGCACGTCGCCGGCGTACTGCGTCGGCTGCGGCGGGTCTGTGCGCAGTACGGCGCGCACCCGATCTTCATCTGCGCTTCGGCGACTGTTGCCGAGCCCGCCGTCTCAGGCGAGCGGCTGACCGGGCTGCCGATGGTCGAGGTGCTCGACGACGGCTCTCCGCGCGGTGGCATCTCCTTCGGCCTGTGGGAGCCGCCGCTGACCTCGCTGCGCGGAGAGAACGGAGCACCGGTACGCCGGTCCGCCCCGGCCGAGGTCGCGGAGCTGCTGACCGACCTGGTGGTGTCAGGTGTTCGCACTGTCGCCTTCGTCCGCTCCCGGCGTGGAGCCGAACAGGTGGCGATGACCGCCCGGGACAACCTGGCCGAGGTCGACCCGGCGCTGGCCGAGCAGGTGTCGGCGTACCGGGCGGGCTATCTGCCGGAGGAGCGGCGCCGGCTGGAGAGCATGCTGCAGAGCGGCGAGCTCACTGGTGTCGCTGCGACCAACGCCCTCGAGCTGGGCATCGACATCGCCGGGCTGGACGCCGTACTGCTGTCTGGTTGGCCCGGCACTCGCGCCTCGCTCTGGCAACAGGCAGGCCGGGCCGGGCGTGCAGGTGGAGACGCACTGGCGTTGCTGGTCGCGCGAGACGATCCGCTGGATACCTATCTGGTCCGGCACCCGCAGGCGATCTTCGGACGGCCGGTCGAGGCGACGGTGTTCAACCCGGAGAACCCGTACGTGCTCGGGCCGCAGCTGTGCGCCGCGGCGCAGGAGCTGCCACTCACGGATGCGGACTACGAGGTCTTCGGCTCCACGACGGAGTCGGTGATCGCCCAGCTCGTCCGGCAGGGTCTGCTGCGCGAACGGCCGCACGGCTGGTTCTGGACGCGGCGGGAGCGGGCGGTGGACGCGATCGACATCCGGTCGGCCGGCGGCAAGACCGTACAGATCGTCGAGGACCAGACCGGTCGGCTGCTGGGGACGGTCGACGGCGGCTCGGCGCACGCGTCGGTGCACGAGGGAGCGGTCTACGTGCACGCCGGTGAGTCGTACCTGGTCCGCACGCTCGACCTGGAGAACCACGCCGCGATCGTCGAGCAGGCCTCGCCCGACTACACGACGTTCGCCCGGGACGTCACCGAGATCAGCATCCTGGCCACCGAGGCGACCGAGACCTGGGGATCGGCGGAGCTGTCCCGCGGCTGGGTCCAGGTGACGAACCAGGTCGTGTCGTTCCAGCGCAAGCAGCTGGTCACCGGCGACGTACTGGACGAGCAGCCGCTGGACCTGCCCGAGCGGACGCTGCGGACCAAGGCGGTCTGGTGGACGATGCCGGACACCGCCGTCGCCGCCCTCGGGCTGGACGACGTACCGGGTGCCGCGCACGCGGCCGAGCACGCCTCGATCGGACTGCTGCCGCTGTTCGCGACCTGCGACCGCTGGGACATCGGCGGGGTGTCGACGGCCAAGCACGCCGACACCGGTCAGCTCACCGTTTTCGTGTACGACGGGCACCCGGGCGGCGCCGGGTTCGCGGAGCACGGGTACGCCGCCGCGCGCGAGTGGTTGACCGCGACACGGGAGGCGATAGCACACTGTGAGTGCACGGACGGATGCCCGTCGTGCGTACAGTCGCCCAAATGTGGGAACGGGAACAACCCACTCGACAAGGGCGGCGCCGTGGCGCTGCTCACCGCACTACTCCGCAGTGAGGCCTGAAAGCTCCAGCAGGTGCTGCTGGAAGAGAGGCAGCAAACCATGGCCGTTCTCGGAATCGTCCTGATCGTCGTCGCCGTCCTGTTCGGACTCGGCGTCGCGGTCTCGTCCGGCGCCTCGACCACGATGGAGGTCTTCGGCGTCGACTTCGGCGTCGTCGTGGCCACCGTCTTCTTCCTCGGCGCCGCCGCCGGCGCCGTCCTGATCGTCGGCCTGTGGCTGACGAAGAAGGGACTCAGCCGCGGCTACCGCCGGCACAAGGAGGTCCGTCAGTTGCGTCAGCAGGTCGCGACGACTCCTGACACCGCAACCACCTCCGGCTACGCGACGACCGTCGACGGCGACGACACCACCCCCACCGGGAAGCACGCCGCCGACGTACCGGCCGACGTACCGCCGGTCGACGAGCGCTTGGCCGAGGAGCGCCACACCGTTGCCGAGGGCCCCGAAACCCGGCAGCCGCACTGAACCCGAAGCTGAAGGTCTTTTCGCAGAACGACGTTTTGTCTCGGTCGTGACGCGGGGACCGCACAGCCGCCGCTCGACCAGCACGCAGCGGCATTTCGATGCCCTGCGCAACGACCTTGTCCTGGCAGTTAGTTGCCAATGGCATCAAGTACCGCCCGATCTCCGTAACCACGATCCAGAGGTCTGTGCATTACTGGTCGTGGCGTCAACGTCGCGTTGAGTCACTGCCGGCCTTCCGGGCCACACCGCCTCCTCACGGGGGACCGACCCGCCGCACCACCCCACGCGCAAGGGGTGCTGCCGCGGTTCCCGGAACCGGACCGCTCCGCGCCTCGGGGTCCCGACGACCTGACGCCGCGAGATGGCACGACCTCTGGAGGTTGTCTTGATCGTCCGTAGCATTCTCAGTCGCACCGGTGTCGCAGTCCTGGCCGTCAGCGTCGCGCTGGCCACCACACTGCCGGCCCGCGCCGCAGCACCGGCCCCGACGGCCGCCCCTCCGGGCATCGTCGAGGTCGGCGCGGTGAAGCAGATCACCAGCAGCGCCGACACGCGGTACTGCCTGACCTTCGTGGCCGCCGAGAAGATCCCGATGGCGGTGATGATGGCCTGCGCCCCGGGCAAGGAGGGCAAGACCCAGGAATGGGTCTACACCGGCAAGAACCAGCTGCAGGTCGCGATGAGCAAGAGCGTCGGTGGCGCCCTTGCGAAGAGCGGTGCCTGCCTGGACACCGGGGCCGACCTGGTCACGGTGCCCAAGAACGCACCCGTGCTGGTGCTGCCCTGCCGCGACGGTGACGGGCAGAAGTGGAACTACGACGAGTCGACGGGGTCGTTCGTCAACGCGGCGAGTGGACTGGCACTCAGCTCGCTGATGGGTCAGGGCAAGGCGAAGCAGGCCCAGCCGACCGGCACGTCGGCCGCTGTGGGCGCTGCGAACCAGGGCTGGAAGGCCCTGCCGCTGCCCGGTCTCGACATCCTGGGCGCCGTCCTGGCACTCGTGAACGCGCTGCTGGCATCGCTGGGCCTGGCCCTGCCGCTGCCGATCGCGGCCGCGGCGGGCAGCCTGCTGAGCCTGGTCCGGGCGCAGACCCCGGTCCCGGCCGAGATGTCGGTGCTGCCGAAGCAGATGATGCAGCTGGCCCAGAAGTAACCGGCTAGGAGATCCTCAGCCACCACGAGGAGGGCGGCCCCGACGATGTCGGGGCCGCCCTTTCCTTTCGGTTCGATGGTTTGGCCTGGAGATCCGTATCGGCGGGGCCGGGAGGTTTCCGCTGCTTGCGCGTCAGCGGAGGTTTCCGTCACCGCCGAGGCGTCACCACCAGCAGTCGTGCCAGTGATGCCAGTGGTGCCAGTGGTGACCCCCACCGAGAAGGTCGTACAGCAGGCTGCTGAGCATGTCCTTCACCTCCGTTTCCAGTAGTCCGAACGCAGCAGACGCTACCTCGCGCCATCACGTTCTGTATCTACTCAGCTACCCTTTGAGACGAAACCGCGAGGGAGCTTTAACTCTTCCGCAATGCGTCCCGGTGGTACCGGATTTGACGAGATCGGGCCTGACCTGGGATGGCCACACCAAGTAGCCCTGGGCAACCAGGTAAAAGTCTTCACAAAGTCACCTGCGGGTGTAAAAGTGTTCCGGCGTACCCCCGCACTTCCCCTGCAAGGAGTCTCTCGATGCGACCCATCTCGCGTGTGATCCCGCCGGCCGCCCTGGGCGTGGCCGCGGCACTGCTGCTGACCGGCTGTCTGGGGTCGTCGGACTCCGGCAGCGGCGACCAGGACACGAACCGCAACGCCGACGCCAAGAAGGTCGAGCTGGTGATCGGTGCCAACTCGGTCAAGGGCGGCAAGAACAGCGCCGGCGCGACCTTCACCTCCGACGTCCTGATCCCGAAGTTCGTCGAGGCGCAGAAGGCCAAGGGCGTCGACGTCACCGTCCGGTTCGAGGGCGACGGGTCCGACGACGAGGTCTACAAGCAGAAGCTCGCGCTCAGCCTGTCCAACAAGGCCGGCCCCGACCTGATGAACATGGACGGCATCTGGGTCGGCGAGTTCGCCCAGGCCGGCTACGTGAAGCCGCTCACCGACACCGTCGGCGACGCCGCGAAGGTCGACGACTGGGACGGCTGGAAGCAGATCCCGGACGCGGTGCAGCAGCTCGGCAGCTTCGAGGGCAAGCGGTACGGCGTACCGGCCGGGACCGACGGCCGGGTGCTGTACTTCAACAAGAAGCTGTTCGCCCAGGCCGGACTGCCGGCCGACTGGCAGCCGAAGTCGTGGGACGACGTCCTGGCCGCGGGCCAGAAGCTGAAGACGCTGTCCGGCGTGACCCCGATCCAGATCAACGGCGGCACCGCGATGGGTGAGGCGACCTCGATGCAGGGCGTGCTCCCGCTGCTGGTCGGCACCGGCGCGGCCATCAACACCGACGGCAAGTGGCTGGGCGACACCACCCAGACCCGCCAGGTGCTGGACTTCTACCAGAAGATCTACGGCGGCGGCCTGGGTGACCCGGTGCTGCAGCGCGAGGCCAAGGGCCGGGACAAGTCGTTCGCCGAGTTCGCCGCGAACAAGATCGGCATCCTGCTCGAGGGTGACTACTTCTGGCGCAGCGTGGTCGAGCCCAAGGAGGGCGTCGCCAAGATGGCCGACCGCGACACCGCCGTCGGGTACGCGCTGATCCCGGCGACCAAGCCCGGGGCCGGCGTCAAGGGCCAGGACTTCGTCTCGATGTCCGGCGGTGGTGTGGTCGCGATCAACCCGAACACCAAGTTCCCCCAGCAGGCCTGGGAACTGCTGCAGTTCATGAACTCCGCCGAGATGGTCGAGGCCGGGCTGAACGGCGCCGCCAAGATCACCCAGCGCACCGACGTCAACGCCAAGGTGCTGGCCGGTGACCCGATGCTGAACTTCGTCGCCACCAAGGTGCTGCCGATCACGCAGTACCGGCCGGGTCTGGCGGAGTACCCGAAGATCTCCGCCGCGCTGCAGCAGGCGACCGCCGACGTGATCGGCGGCAAGTCCCCCGACGCCGCGGCCAAGGCGTACCAGACCGCCGTCGAGTCCGCCGCCGGCGGCAAGGACAAGGTCACCAGCAACTGATGGCGGCCACCACCGAACCCGCGCCGGGACGCCCGGCGCGGGACGCGGGGCCGGGCGGATCAAGCGGGCCGGGCGGCCTGCGGCGGCCCCGCGGGCCGGCGCAGGACGTCGCCGGGCTCGGAATCGGCCGGGCGCTCGGCTTCGTCGCGCCCGCGCTGCTGCTGATCGGGGCGTTCCTGGTCTTCCCCGCGGTCTGGACGATCTACATCGGCATCACGAACTACCGGCTCACCGGGGTCGAGGCCGTGTCGCCGTCGTTCGTCGGGCTGGACAACTACACCAAGGCGCTGAACGACGCCCTGTTCCACAACGCGTTGTGGCTGACGGTGCTGTTCGTGCTCGGCTCGGCGATCATCGGGCAGAACATCCTCGGGTTCGCGCTGGCGTGGACGATGCGGAAGGCGCGGCCGGCGGTTCGCCGTACGGTCGAAGGCCTGGTGCTGCTGGCCTGGATCCTGCCGTCGACCGTCGTCGCGTACCTGTGGATCGCGTTCTTCGACCGCGACACCGGCACGCTGAACAGCATCCTCGGCGAGCAGGGCACGGCCTGGCTGATCGAGTACCCGATGGTCTGCCTGATCCTGTTCAACACCTGGCGGGGTACGGCGTTCTCGATGATGCTCTACTCGTCCGCCCTGCAGGCCGTCCCGCCGTCGCAGCTGGAATCGGCGCGGATGGTCGGGGCATCGGGTTGGCAAACGCTGCGCGATGTCGTGTTCCCGCACATCCGGGGCCACGTGCTGACCAACACGCTGCTGATCTCGCTGTGGACCGCGAACGACTTCTCGCCGTTCCTGCTCACCAAGGGCGGCCCGAACCACGAGTCCGAGACCGTACCGGTCTACATCTACAACGTCGCGCTGCAGGGCGGTGAGCTCGGCTACTCGTCGGCGATCTCGTTCCTGCTGCTGATCGCGAACCTGCTGGTCGCGCTGTTGTACCTGCGACTGCTGAGGAGGCGCTCGTGAACCCGGCGTACGTCGTACGGCGGATCGGTTTCTACGTGCTGATCTGCGCGATCACGTTGTTCTTCGCCGTTCCCATGCTGTGGATCGCCTCGGCACCGTTCGACGCGTCGCCCGGCCTCGGCGTGCGCTGGCCGGACTGGACGCTGGACAACGTCCGCAAGACGCTCGACCACCCGTACGCGCTGCACTCGATGGTCAACTCGCTGCTGATCTGCGTGACGACCGCCGTTGCCGTGACTGCTTTTGCTGCTTTGGCGTCGTACGCGCTCTCGCGGGTCCGCATCCCGGGCCGGGACGCCTTGCTGTACGGGCTCCTGCTGCTGTCGTCGGTGGTCACCGGGACGGCGGCGATGGTGCCGATCTTCGTGATGATGTTCCAGCTCGGGCTGATCGACTCGCGCTTCGGCGTCGCGCTGGTGATGACCGGCGGGTTGTTGCCGGCGGCCATCTTCATCCTGAAGGACTTCGTCGACGCCGTACCGAAGTCGTACGAGGAGTCGGCCCGGGTGTTCGGCGCGTCCACGCTGCAGATCCTGCGCGACGTGGTCCTGCCGGTCGCCCGGCCCGGTCTGGCGACCATCCTGGTCTGGGCGTTCGTGAACTCGTGGGGCAACTTCCTGGTGCCCTTCCTGCTGATCCGGTCGATCGACAAGCAGCCCGGCGCGGTGCTGCTGCAGACCTTCACCGACGAGGGCGGCAGCGCCAACCTCTCGGTGATCCCGGTCTTCTCGCTGCTGTTCTCGATCCCGGTCGTCGTGCTGTACCTGTTGGTGAACTCGAGGTACGGGTTCCGCTTCCACGGAGGAATCAAGAGCTGATGGCTGGCATCGACATCGAAGGCCTGGCAACGGTCTACCCGAACGGCGTACGCGCTGTCGACGGACTCGACCTGAGCGTGGCCGACGGCGAGTTCTTCGCCCTGCTCGGCCCGTCCGGGTGCGGCAAGACGACGCTGCTGCGGACGATCGCCGGCCTGGAGAACGC
Source organism: Kribbella sp. cmx-5-2 (assembly GCA_049998015.1). Classification (GTDB taxonomy): domain Bacteria; phylum Actinomycetota; class Actinomycetes; order Propionibacteriales; family Kribbellaceae; genus Kribbella. The sequence goes on along the minus strand of JAEBEC010000002.1, from coordinate 215,077 downwards.
CTCCGAGGGCACGGTCCGGATCGACGGCGCCGACGTGACCCGGCTGGAGCCGGGCAAGCGTGGGGTGGCGATGGTCTTCCAGGACTACGCGCTGTTCCCGCACATGACCGTCTCGGAGAACATCACGTATCCGTTGAAGGTCCGGCGGGTCGCTGCCGCGACTCGTTCTGCTGTCGCCGAGAAGACCTCGGGTGAGCTCTCGTTGCAGGGCTTGCTCGAACGTCGTCCTGGGCAACTGTCCGGTGGCCAGCAGCAACGGGTCGCACTGGCGCGGGCGATCGCGTCCGAGGGCAAGGTGCTGCTGCTCGACGAGCCGCTGTCGAACCTGGACGCGCGGCTGCGACTGGAGGCGCGGACGTTCCTGAAGAAGCTGCAGCGGGATCTCGGGATCACCACGGTGTTCGTCACCCACGACCAGGCCGAGGCCTTGGCGCTGGCCGACAAGATCGCGGTGATGCAGACCGGGAAGCTGGTCCAGCTCGGGTCTCCGCGCGAGGTGTTCGCGCGGCCTTCGAACACCTTCGTGGCGAACTTCATCGGCTCGACGCCGATGAACCTGCTGGAGGGCGAGGTCGGTGCTTCGGACAGCGCGACCGAAGGGGTGGTCGAGGTCGCCGGCGGACGCTTGCCTGCGGCAACTGGTTCGGTCCCGTCGGGCGCGAAGGTGACGGTCGGCATCCGGCCGGAGTACCTGACGTTGTCGACGGGCTCCGGCGCCGGACCGTCCATCGCCGGCACCGTCGTCGTCGCCGAGAACCTCGGTACGTCGTCGCTGGTCTCCGTCGACTGCTCCGGCACGTTGATCGGCGTCACTGTGCCCGAGGAGAACGAGCCGGCCCCAGGCACGCCGGTCACGCTGACCGCTCCTGTCCAACGAGTGCTCCTCTACGACCAGGACTCCGGAGACCTCCTTCGATCCCACACGGTGAACGCCTGATGGCAGTCACGTCCTTCAAGCGCCGTTGGACTCTCGACGACCGGGCGGAGTCGGTCTGGCACTCGCTGCCGGTCGACGTACCGCCCGGCTGCGAGGGCCTGCTCGTCACGCTGACGATTCCCTCGGCGGAAGGCGTCGTGATCGACATCGGCTGCGAAGGCGCCGGCGGCTGGCGTGGTTGGTCAGGCGGCGCGCGGCAGACCTTCGCGATCACCCCGTCGGCCGCCACCCCGGGTTACCTGGCCGGCGAGCTCGAAGCCGGCACCTGGTGGGTGGTCCTCGGCCTGCACCGCCTCCCGGTCGAGGGCGCCGAACTGATCGTCGAAGCAGTGACCGGCCCGGTCTCCGTCGTACCGGGCCTTGCCGAGTACGACGCAGCGACGGTGGCGGTCGGCGTACCGGCTCGCCCACCGCGCCGTACGCTCCCCGCCGCGGACGGCCTCCGCTGGATCGCCGGCGACTTCCATGCCCACTCACTGCACTCCGACGGCTCCACCCCGATCGCGAACCTCGCCGCCCTCGGCGTCGCCGCGGGTCTCGACGTACTGGCCTGCACGGACCACAACACCGAGGCGCACCACCTGGAGCTCCCGTCGGTCGGCAACCGCTTCGGCATCGGCCTGATCCCCGGCCAGGAAGTCACCACCGAGTCCGGCCACGCCAACGCCTTCGGCGCCATCGGAGTCATCGACTTCCGCCGCCCAGCCGCCGAGTGGGTCCCGGAGGTCGCGCAACGCGGTGGCCTCCTGTCGATCAACCACCCCCTCAGCGGCGACTGCTCCTGGCGCCAGCCGCTGTGGGGAGCCCACCCACCCCTGGCCGAGATCTGGCACTCCTCCTGGCTGGACCGCCACTGGGGCGGCCCGATCGCTTGGTGGGAGTCGTGGAGCCTGTCCACCACGCCTATCGGCGGAAGCGACTGGCACAACCCGTCCTCCCTGTCGTTGCCCGGAGCCCCCACCACTTGGCTGGCGGTCGACGCCAACTCCGAAACCCCCGACGAGCTGGTCCCGGCGGCCCTGGAAGCTCTGGCCGCCGGCCGCACCGCCATCTCCGCCGGCTACAACGCCCCGGTGGTCCTCCGCAACGCCAATGAGTTCGTGATCCTGGACGCGCCTAACACTGTCCTGATCTCCCCCGACGGCACGCGCCGCGCCGTCCGGACGGACGCTGAGACCCTCCCGGCAGAACACGCCGGCGGCCACGTGCTGGCCACCCACGACGGGGAGTTCATCTCCGTCACGCACTGAGCGGTCCCCGGCCCCGCGCCCCCGGCCTCGGCCCCACTCCCCACCGCCCACTCCCCACCGCCCACTCCCCACCGTCCCCGGCCCGACACGCCACCGCCCCACCGCTCCCGGCCCCACACGCCACCGCCTCCCGTCCCCCGCCCGCTCCCGCCGACAGCCGTCCAGCACCACCTCCGGCTCCAGGGAGCAACGCCCCGTACTTCTTTCCGGCCGCCGCGACCTCAGCCCACGCCAACCGAGTCCGGCCGCATCACCACCCGCCCTAGCCCCACGCCCCACCGCCCCAGCCCCACGCCCCACCGCCCCGGCCGCGGCCCCACACGCCACCGGCTCCCGTCCCCCGCCCGCTCGCGCCGACAGCCGTCCAGCACCACCTCCGGCTCCAGCGGGCAACGCCCCGTACTTCTTTCCGGCCGCCGCGACCTCAGCCCACGCCAACCGAGTCCGGCCGCATCACCACCCACCCCAGCCCCACGCCCCACCGCCCCGGCCCCGGCCCCGGCCCCACACGCCACCGATTCCCGTCCCGCTCCCGCCGACAGCCCGTCTAGCACCACCTCCGGCTCCAGCAAGCATCGCCCCGTACTTCTTCCCGGCCGCCGCGACCTCAGCCCACGCCAACCGAGTCCGGCCGCATCACCACCCACCCCAGCCCCACGCCGTACGAGCCCTCTCTCCACACCGCGCTCCTCCTCGAGCAACCACGCTTTCGCCCACCAGAGCAGAAGAACAAAAGGGATGCACAGAGCAGCCCCCGGCAAGTGCTGGGGTGGGTGGGTCGCGATCTGGTCGCAATCTGGTAGAGATACCGCGTTGATGTGGACGGCATCCGCCGGCTGGATCCATGATCTTCAACCGAAGTCCTGCTCATCCTCCCGGACGCACTTCCCCGGCGCCCGGACGGAACCCCGGAGGCTCGTTTGCCCGACCGCATCCGGCTGCTGCTGGTCGACGACCAGATCCTCAGCCGAGGCGTCCTCAGAAACGGACTGGAACGCGAACGCGACCTGGAGATCGTCGCCGAGCTGAAGCGCTCCGACGACGTCGTCGCCGCCGCCAAACGGCACCGCGCGAACATCGCCCTGCTCGACACCGCCGGTTCCGGCCACGCCAGCATCACCGTCACCACCCAGCTCCGGACGTCGATGCCCGAGTGCCGGGTCGTCATGCTCACGACGTACGGCCGCCCCGGCCACCTCCGCCGCGGCCTCGAGGCCGGCGCCAAGGGCTTCGCCCTCAAGAACAGCCCCACCCCGCAGTTGGCAGACGCTGTACGCCGAGTCCACCTGGGCCTCCGCGTCGTCGACGCCAACCTCGCCGCCGAGAACCTGCACTACACCCAGACCCCCCTCACCGAAGGCGAAACCACCACCCTCCGCGCCGCCCGCGAAGGCGGCACCGTCTCCACCATGGCCGAAAAACTCGCCGTCTCCGAACGCGTCGTCCGCACCCGCCTCTGGTCCGCCATCGGCAAGACCGGCGCCCGAACCCGAGCCGACGCCATCACCATCGCCGAACGCAACGGCTGGCTCTACGACTAGCTCGCGGGGGCCATGACGAAGGCCGCGCCGGTACGCCGCACGACGTCGCCGCGTCGATCCACTCCCTCGCGTCCCCCGGCGCTCCCCGCGGCCGTCACGTCACACTCGGCGGCACCCCACAGCAGCACCTGCCCAATGCGGTCGACCACGACGAGCCCCGCCCGTCACCCGTCGCCGTCGCCCTCACCCGTCGCCGTCGCCCTCACCCGTCGCCGTCGCCGTCACCCCGTCGCCGTCACCCGTCACCCCGTCACCCCGTCACCGCGATCCTCGGCTGCCGAGGTCCCTTGGGTCCCAGACATCACACCACCAGCCCCAGACCCGCCGCAGGCGACCACGCGCCCTGACGCCGCGACAGGAGAGATCGGGATCCGCAAGTCGCTCAGCGCGCGTGCCCCTGCCCCGGACGACGAGCGTGTCCGGCGCCGCGCGGGCGGTACGACGGGCCGGGCTGTCTCGTGACGCCGCCCCCTCCCGCTGAGAGCGCTCTCAGGTCTACCGTTCGAGGCACCTCGGCGCCACCAGCGCGCCCTGACGGAGAGTGCACCGCCGATGAGCATGCTGAAACCCACGATCGATGACGTCGCGCAGCTGGCCGGCGTCTCCCGCGCGACCGCGTCCCGCGTGATCAACAACGTGCCGGGCGCGTCCGGGCCGTCGCGCGAACGGGTCCATGCGGCGGTGGCCGAGCTCGGGTACCAGCCCAACGAGACCGCCCGGGCCCTCGCGACCGGCCGTCAGCGCGCCATCGACGTCATCGTCGTCACCGCCGATCCCGGCGTCGGCTGGCTCGGGACGCACCCGTACATCAGCCGCGTCCTAGCCGGTGTGATGCCCGTTCTCCAAGGCGTCAACGCACAACTGCGACTGCAAGCGGTCCGCCACGACACCGCGGCCGACGAACTCGACGACATCGCCTCGAACACCACCCTCGGCGCGATCCTCGCCGAGATCACGCCGTCCCTGGCGTCGCACTTCTACCGCCGCTGTCGCCGTACCGTCTCGATGGTGCGCACCGACTCAGCGGTGCCCGCGCTGCAGGCCGACAACGTCGGCGGCGCGTACGAGGCGGTCAACCGCCTCCACCAACTGGGCCACCGCCGGATCGCCACCATCAACGGACCGACGCTCAACCCCTGCGCGATCGACCGGCGGGCCGGATACCTGCGCGCGACCCAGCGTCTCGGCCTGGCCGACCTGAGTGCAGACGGCGAGTTCCGCCGCGAGGGCGGCTACAACGCCGCGCGACAGCTGCTCGAACAACACCCGGACATCGACGCCCTGTTCGTCGCCTGCGATCTGATGGCCGCCGGCGCCGTCCAGGCCATCACCGCGAGCGGCCGACGAGTCCCGGACGACGTGAGCATCATCGGCTTCGACGACAGCATCGCCGCTGTCTGCAGCAACCCACCCCTGACCACGATGCGCCTCCCCGTCGAGGAGATGGCCGCGACCGCAGCACGCCTGCTCGTGGCAGGCGGCCCGATGCAAGGCCACCGGCAGCACTTTCCGGTCGAGTTCGTCTCACGGGAAAGCACCCGGGAACGGAGGGCCGGGTGATACTCGCGACGCCGACCACGACGGCCTGGGTCGACCGCCCGGTTCAGCCGGGCTCCTCGTCGTACGGGAAAGCCCTCGGGAACGGAGAACGGGGTGATGCTCACGGTGGTGATCGCGATCGGGAAGGCCGCCGCCAGCCCATGGCTGTTGGAGGGCAACGACCGCTCGCTCGTCTTCTACCAGCACAACGTATTCACGACGGCCCGGTGGACCGGCCGCTTCAACCTCCTGAACGCGGGGAGGGCGTGTGGGACTCGCTGACTCGGCTCAGACCTCGGATCCGCTAATCGCGCGTACGTCGGCGCTACGGCTGACGCTCGCCTCGCCGTTGTACCGCGGTGCCACCATCGCCTTGTTCCTGTCCGGCCTCGGCTTCTCGGCAGCCGCACCACAAATCGCGTCCTTCCTCGTCAACGACCTGGGCGCCTCACTCACAGCCGTCGGGCTCTTCTACCTCACCAACCTGACAGCACCGGTGCTCGGCTACCTGGTCGGGAGACGGTCGGACCGCACCGGCGCACGGCTGGGCCTGTTCCGGATCTGCGCCGTTGCCGGGTGCGCGGGTTGGCTGGGCATCGCCTACTCCACCCACCTGTGGATGCCGTACGCCGTCAGCGCGATCGTGCTCGGCTTCGCCGGCGCCGCGACCTCGCAGCTCTTCGCCGCCATTCACGATGGGCTGAAGGCGTCTCCAAACCCCAGCAACGACGGCGTCGTCGCCATCGTCCGGATGGCGCTCACCGGCGGCTGGGTCATCGGCCCGGTCGCGGGATCCTTCCTCGCAGCCCAGACCTCGTTGCGAACAATGCTTCTCGCAACCGCGATCTGCACCCTTGCCCAGGTCGTCCCGCTCGGCCTCCTCCGTCCACCTCCACCGTCGACACAGCAGACGCTCGAACCACACCTCCGTACCCCCGGCGTACGAGCGATGCTGCCGCTTCTCGCCTTCACCGGCCTCTACGTACTCGTCTACGCGGGAGAGCCGATCAAGTACGCGTACCTACCGATCTACATGAACGAACAGCTGCACCTCCCCGCCGGAATCAGCGGCGCGATCATCGGAATCCAGCCCCTGGTCGAGATCCTCCTGATGCCCTTGGCCGTCCTGGTGGCACGCCGCCTCGGAATGATGCGACTGATGGTGGTCGGCGCGGCGTTCGGCGTGGGCGCCAACATCTGCTTCGCCACAACCGCCACCGCCGCGGGCCTCTTTGCGGGCCAGATCCTGATGGGCGGCGTCTGGGGAGTCTTCGCCGCGCTCGGCATAATCGTCGCCCAACGCCTCCTCCCAACCGCCGTAGCCACTGCGTCGGCCATCTTCCTCAGCTCCACAGCCCTCGCCTCCGCACTGGGCGGCGCCGCCGGAGGCCTCGGAGTAGCCACCCTCGGCCTACCCCATGTCTTCCTCATCCCAGCCACCCTCAGCCTCCTAGCCGCCACCGGCCTGGCTTTCCTGACCCGCGCGGAGACGAGAGGCGACGCTCTAGTCGGTTAGCCATGTGCGCCGCCACTCCCCTGACGTTCGCACTCCACAAGCTCGCGATGCCAACCAATGCCAGCCGGCAGGCGCCGACCTTCGGGTCAGCCACGTGCAACCCGCCACCGCCCACCACGTACGCCGCTGGCCGCGCACCCCGGCACGCCCGCGATGCCGGGCGACGCGAACCCACCGCGCGACGCCGACTTCGCGCCCGCCGTTGCCCAACTCGTACGCCGCTGGCTTTCGCACCCGGGCGCCGCGAGGCGCCTACCAACTCACCCAGGCCTCGTGCGCGTGAACCGTCCGCCGCAGCAGCCGCACACCCGCAACCAACCAGAACACCGCGGACCTGCGTCCACGGCGACCACGACAGAGCCGGGCCGACCCAGGATCTGGGTAGCACCGGGCGGGGCTGGGACCGGGGCCGGAGCAGCACCGAGCCCGGCCGCGCCGTTCCGGGCAGGGCCGGGGCTGTGCCGGAGCGGGGGCGAGGCGAGGCGGGCGGGCGGCGACGTCGCACGCGTGCCGGGCAGGGCCCTGCCGATCGGGGCCGTGCCGGGTCGGGGGGCGGTCGGGGCGAGGCGAGGCGGCGCCGAGGGCTGTGCCCGGGCGGGGCCGAGGGCCGTGCCGGCCGGGGGCGGGGCAGGGCCCTACCGGGTCGGGGCCGCGCCGGGTCGGGTCGGTGCTGGGGCGGATCGGGTCGGGTCGGCGCCGGGCCGGGCCGGTGCCGGCCATGCCGGGGCGGGTCGGTGCCGGGGCGGGCAGGGCTGCGGGCTGTGCATGAGCGGGGGCGAGGCGGGCGGGTGGGGGCCGCGCCGAGTCGGATTGGATCGAGGCCGTGCCGGGTCGGGCGCCGGGTCGAGGCCGTCCAGTGCGGGCGGGAGCAACGCGGCACGCAGGGCCGCGCCAGGTCGAGGTCGGCACCGTGCCGGATCGGATCGGGGGCCGGCCGGGGCGGGGCGAGGTGGCGCCGAGGGCCGTGCCCGGGCGGGGGCCGGGGCGGGGGCCGGGGCGGGGTGGCGCCGAGGGCCGTGCCCGGGCGGGGGCCGGGGCGGGCGGGGGTTGGGGCGGGGCTGCACGCCGTACGCGTGCCGGGCAGGGCCGTGCCGAGTCGGATCGGATCGAGGCCGTGCCGGGCCGGGGCCCAGGCCCGGGCCAGGGCCGAGGCGTCCGGCGCCGGGTGGGCAACGCGGCACGCAGGGCCGCGCTGTGCCAGGTCGGGGGTCGGCGCCGTGGCGGATCGGATCGGGTCGGGGCTGTGCCGGGCCGGGCCGGGCCGGATCAACGCGGCAGGCAGGCGGCAGGCGGCAGGCGGCAGGCGGCAGGCGGCAGGCGGGCAGGCGGGCAGGCGACAGGCGACAGGCGACAGGCGACAGGCGACAGGCGACAGGTTACTCGGACCTAGGGACTGTTCGGTTGCCATCGCTGGACCGCCGGATGATCGCGCTCGATGCGGCGGATTCATTCGGGTCTCGGATCCTCGAGTAAGTGCTGCTCGTGCGGCGCGTCGGGTGCGACGGGGTGCAGGTGTGGTTCAGGGCTCTCCAGCAGGCTGGCTTGCGGCTAGCAGTCTGTGAGGCGTACTCGGCTTGTTCTCGTCCTCGCGCCGTGCGTTGACCGAGCCGTTGACCTCCTGGTCGAAACGCTGGTGGGTGGGAGTGGTGTGGGTGAGTGGTTGTCACGGGTGCGGTGAGTGGGAGCGTCTTTGCGCCTGGGTTTGCGGTGCTTGGAGGCATGAGTTTGACGTGCGCGGTAGCGGCGGTGGCTCAGGTGCTGTGGTTGCCTCGGCGGCTTCGGGGGCAGCTTCGGTTATTGGGGTTCGATGAGGGTGTAGAGGGTGCTGGGGCCGGTGGTTTGGGCTCCTAGGGGTTCTACTCGGGCTCTTAGGCCTCGGTCTGCGGTGATTACGGTGATTTCGCGGGTGGGGTTTTGGGTGGTGGCTTCGGCTACTACGTCGACGATGGTGTCGTCGCCGGAGTGGGGGGCCAGGACTACCTGGAGGGGGTGGTCGGGGGTGATGGCGTCTGCGGCGGGGCGGGCTGCTCCTTCGAGGATGACGGCGATGTCGGTGTCGGCGCCTGGGCCTTGCTGGTAGGTGGCGAGGTTGGTGAGGAGGCGGCGGGCTGCGCCGGCTCGGTCCTTCCACCAGCCGTCGGGGCGGGAGCCGATGACGTTGGCTGCGTCTACGACCAGTAGGGGGCGAGAGTTTGAGGCCGTTGGGTTGGGTGAGTGGTCGGGCTGCTGTGGGGCTGGGGAATCGAAGTTGGGGGCTTGGAAGACGGGGGTGTTGGGGTCGGGAGTGGTCACCTGGTCAGTTTGCCTTTGAGGTGGGGTTGTCGGTGGGACCTGCTCGGGACGTGCTGGTGAGGGTGGGGGTGCCGAGGACGCCTAGGTTCAGGGGGATGGCGACTTTGATGGTGGCTGTGTCTTCCGTGAGGGTGCAGTTGGTCAAGGTTGCTTGGTTGGTGGTGGCGATGTCTCGGGCTACTGCGCAGGGGTCCGCTGCGCCGGATTGGATGGCTTGGGCTGTGCTGAGGGCGGTGAGGTCTGCGGCGGCTGTGGCTTTGTGGGTGGCTAGGGAGACTGCTGACCAGAGGGTGGCGATTGTTCCTGCGGCGAAGAGGAGTACGGCGGTGAACAGGACCAGGAGGGTGGCGCCGCCTTCGTCGGTGCGGGGTCTGGTCATTGTTCTCCTGGTTCGGACTGCAGGGTGGCTTGGGCTTTCAGGGGGACGGCGGGCAGGGAAGCGAAGAGGGGCCAGTCGAGGCGTCGGGTGACTTCGACTGTGACCTGGACTTCGCCGTTGGTGGTGAGGATGTCGATGGCGGCGTCCTTCGGGGCAGCTCTTTGGCCGATGGTTTGCGCGGTCTCCTTGGTTTCTCCTCGGGCTACGGCTCGGGCCACGTCGCGGGCGGCGTCGATGCAGCGGATGTTGGTGACGACGAGGCCGACGGCCCAGACGCCGGCGACGATCGTTGCCATCAGGACGGGGAAGAGCAGGGCGAGTTCGGCGGTGACGGTGCCGCGTTCAGTACGTCGTACAGCCAAACGACGGCGGCGGCATGAGGGGTTCATGGGATCGGGCGAGCCGGCCCGGACCTGGTGGTCCGGGCCGGCGTACGCCCTCAGACCTGGACGCCTTCGATGCCCGCCGACTGCAGGGCCCAGTTGATGATTGCCTTGAGCACCGACATCATCGCGTCGGACTTCAGCAGGGCGATCAGGATGCCGCCGAAGCTGCAGGCGGCGACCGTGGCGACGGCGTACTCGGCGGTGGCGGCGCCTCGCTCGGTACGGCGTCGAAGGCGGACGAACGCGGGGCGTTCGGCCAGGGCGCGGCGGGTGGCGACGAGCTGGTGGGACATGAGGGATCTCCTGATCTGCGGCCGGGCTGTCCGGACGGCTTACTGACAAGATGCCGCGACAGGAGCCCTTGTACAGAAGGAGATTTCAGGCTGGGGACAAAGTCAGCGGATCGCGTCGAGGCGGGTCAGCTGCGCGTTGGTCAGGCGGAGATCGGCCGCCTGGGTGTTCTCGATCAGGTGCGTCTCGGAGCTGGTGCCGGGGATCGGGATCATTGACGGCGAGCGGTGAAGTAGCCAGGCCAGCGAGAGTTGTGACGGGGTGGCGCCGGTTTCGGTGGCGAGCTCGGCCAGGCGTTCCGCGGTCGCGTGGTCACCGCCGGCAATGGGAAGCCAAGGAATGAAGGCGATTCCTTCGGACTCGCAGTACTTGAGAACATCGTCATGGACGCGGTCGGTCAGGTTGTAGCGGTTCTGGACGCTGACGATGTCGATCTGGCGGCGGGCCGTCTCCAGTTGGTCGACAGTGACTTCGGATAGGCCGATGTGGCGCACCTTGCCTTCGGATTGGAGCTGGGCGAGAGCGCCCAGCTGATCCTCGAGCGGGACCGCCGGGTCGATGCGGTGGAGTTGCAGGAGGTCGAGGCGTTCGACGCGGAGGCGGCGGAGAGACAGTTCGGCTGCCTGGCGGAGGTATTCGGGCCGGCCGACGGGCTTCCACTCCCCTGGCGACGGGCGGGTGTGGCCGATCTTCGTGGCGATCAGCAGGTGTTCGCCGTACGGGTGAAGTGCTTCGGCGAGGAGTTCCTCGTTGGCGCCGATACCGTACGCGTCCGCGGTGTCGATGAAGTCGATGCCGAGCTCGACGGCTCGACGGGCGACGCAAATCGCCGCGGTGCGGTCAGGGGCCGGCCGGTAGCCGGTGAGTCGCATCGCGCCGAAGCCGAGTCGGTGGACGGTGAGGTCGCCGATGCGGGTGGTCGGAGTGGTCATCTGGTTGGTCCTCCCAAGCTGTGGTCGGTTCAGCGTGGGCGGACGTGACGACGGTTCTGAAATGATTTAGCTAAGACTGAATCGAGGACCGGCATGCTGACGATCACGTTCACGGTCGAGGATCTGGCGCGGACCCGGCTGGCGATGTCGCCGCTGTGGGAGATCGTCGCGAGTGTGCGACTGCTGAAGAACCCGCGGACGCAGCACTTTCATCGGCGCTGGGCGGACGAGACCGGGCAGCGGATCGCGCGGGAGAAGGTCGAACTGGGGTTGCTGTTCGACCTGGTCGACGCGAGGAGTTGGTACACGCCGGACTTCCTAACGGTGTCGCCGGCCGCTCCGGTGCCGGATCTGGCGGCTGAGCTCGGGGCGTTGTCGCGGGTGGCGGCTGAGCAGGTTCGGGCGGATCTCGATGTGCTCGCGTACGCGCGAACGCATCCGGTGGGGTCGTTGGCCGAGGCCGGTCTGCCGCAGAGGTTGCGGAGGGCTCGGGCGGAGGAGCTGCCCTCGGAGGCTGTGGTGGGGTTGTACGACGACCCGGAGGCTGGGGTGGCGTTGCTGGTTGAGCAGCTGCAGGCGTACTGGGAGGTGGCGCTGGCGCCGTACTGGGGGCGGATTCGGGCTTTGCTGGAAGGGGATCTGCTGTACCGGGCGCGGCGGTTGGGGCAGGGTGGGCCGGCTGGGTTGTTCTCGGATCTTGACCAGTCGGTGCGGTGGAAGGAAGGAACGCTGCGGATCCGGCATCGGCGGTTCCACGGCGTACGGGAGTTGACTGGGGAAGGGTTGCTGCTGATGCCGTCGGCGTTTGTGTGGCCGACGGTGTACTCGAGCACGATTCCGCCGTGGCAGCCGTCGTTGACGTATCCGGCGCGTGGGGTGGCGGGGATCTGGGACACGTCGGTACGTCGGGCGCCGGCTGGGGTGGTTGGTGTGTTGGGGCGGTCTCGGGCCGAGGTGCTTGTGCAGTTGGACATGCCGCGGTCGACGACTGAATTGGCGAAGCGGATCGGGTTGACGGCGGGTGGGGTTTCGCAGCATCTCGGCGCGTTGCGGGCTGCGGGGTTGGTGACGGGGCATCGGGTGGGGCGGGTGGTGCTGTATGCGCGGACGAGTGTGGCGGAGGGGTTGTTGCAGGCCGGGTCAGGGGGCTAGGTCGGCGAAGACGTTGGTGAAGGTGGTGGTGATGGTGGGGACGATGCCGAGGAGGACGAAGGCGGGGAGGAAGCAGATCCCCAGCGGGAGGACGGAGCGGGTTTCGATGGTGCGGGCTTGTTCTTCGGCTGTCCAGCGGCGGGACTGGCGGAGGTCGGCTGACTGGGCTTCGAGGGTTGTGGCGAGTGGGGCGCCGGAGCGGAGGGCTCGTTGAACTGCTCGGGCGAAGGTTGCGCAGGTGGGTTCTTGGCGGAGGGTGTCCCAGGCGTCGATGGGGTCGGCGCCTAGGTCGAGGCGGTGTTCGAGCTCGGCGAGGAGGGTGGCGAGGGGGCCGTCGATGGCTTGGCTGACGGTGGCGATGGCGGCTTGGGGTGGGCGGCCGGCTCTTAGGCAGGCGGCTAGGAGGTCGACAGCCAGTGGGAGGTCGGCGGTGAGGCGGGCGTTGCGTTTGCGGGTGGCGGCTGGTTCTAGGCGGCTGAGGATTGTTGGCGTGGCTAGGTAGATGGCTGCGGCGGGGAGGAGGCTCCAGGGGATGGGGGCGAGGAGGAGTGCGGCTGCTGCGAGGAGGGCGGCGGTCAGGCGGTGGAGGCGGCGGGTGCGGGTGGGTTGTGGGGATGGTTTGAGGCGGTCGAGTAGGCGGCGGTAGGTCGAGTGAGTTGTCGGTGTGGGGCGACGGAGACGGCGGGGGCCCGGGCGGCCGCGGGTGAGGAGGGCGACGGCGATGGCGGCGCAGACGGCGGCTGCAGCAGGTGGGGAGGCGAAGGTCAGCATCAGGGTTCCGTGGCTAGGCGGTTGGTCCAGTGCAGGCCGGTTAGGGAGAGGGCTGTTCCTGTTAGCAGGCAGGCCGAGCCGGGGAGGGTGGTGGTTAGGAAGGCTGTGGGGTTGGCGCCTAGGGCGTGGCCTAGGAGGGTGGGGAAGAGGGGGAGGACGGTGAGTAGGCGGGCGGTGGATTTGGCGGCGGCCAGGTTGGTGGTTCGTTGGCGGGTTAGGGAGTCGTCAGCCCGTAGCGACGCTGTTAGGCGGGTGATGATGGCGGCCAGGGCTGCGCCGGAGTGGTCAGAGACCTGCCAGGCTGCGGCTAGGGGTTTTAGGGCTTCTGCGCCTGGGGATTCGGCGGCTAGGTGGAGGACTGCGGGGACGTCGCCGCCCAGGCGGGCGGCGGCTGCGGCGGGGCGGAGGTCGGGGCAGGACTCGGCTGCGCCTTCGAGGGCTTCTTGCGGTGGGCGGCCTGCGGTGAGGTCGGCGGCCAGGAGGTCGCAGGCTTCGATGATTTGGATGCGTTTCTTGGTTGCTTGGGTGCGGTGGTGGGATTTTCTGCGCTGAGTAACGAAGGCGGCTAGGGCTGTGAGGAGGACCAGGGTGGTGGCCAGGGTTGAGATGGCCAGGGACAGGCCGATGCTTAGGGCAACTACTGCTGCGGCTGCGAGCGGGATGAGTCTCTTGCGGGCTGAGTGAGCTAGCTGGGTGGCATCGGTGGAGTGTCGGGTGAGGCGGTGGAGGGCTCTGCCCTGACGGGGGATGAGGGTGAGGACTGCCAGGAGGGTTAGGGCAGCTGAGAGCAGGGCGGGGGTCATGCTGCGGCTCTGGAGATCAGGTGGGTCAGGTGGTTGGCGGCGGTGCCTAATTCGACGGTGCCTTTGCGGGTGAAGGTGACGGCGGGGGCTGTGGTGAGGGTGCCGGACGGGGTGCGGGTGATGACTCGGATCTCGGCGACTCGGCGTTGACCGGTGTGGTCTCGGGTCAGGTGGATGACGGCATGGAGGGCTGAGGAGACTTGGCTCTGGATGGCTTGAGAGGTGAGGCCGGCCAGGGCGCCCAGCGCTTCCAGGCGGGAGGGGACGTCCGATGCCGAGTTGGCGTGGACTGTGCCGCAGCCGCCTTCGTGGCCGGTGTTCAACGCGTTGAGGAGGTCGACGACCTCGGCGCCGCGGACCTCGCCTACGACCAGGCGGTCCGGGCGCATGCGCAGGGCTTGGCGGACGAGGTCTCGGAGGGTGATCTCGCCGGCGCCTTCTCCGTTCGGTGGGCGGGACTCGAGGCGGACGACGTGGGGATGGTCGGGGCGGAGTTCGCTGGCGTCCTCGACGATGACCAGGCGTTCGGTGCTGGAGACCGTCGAGAGCAGGGAGTTGAGCAAGGTGGTCTTGCCGGTGCCGGTGCCGCCGCTGATGAGGAAGGCGAGGCGGGAGTCGAGGAGATCGCGGAGGACGGCGATTCCTGTTGGGGGTAGGGATCCTGCGGCGACCAGGTCTTCGAGGGCGAGGACTTTGCGGGAGGGGACTCGGAGTGACAGGCAGGTGCCAGGGGACGCGATCGGGGACAGGACCGCGTGGAAGCGGGTGCCGTCGGGGAGGCGGACGTCGACGTACGGGCTGGAGTCGTCGAGGCGACGGCCGGCCGCGGCGGCGAGGCGGGTCGCCAGGCGGCGGACGGAGGGTTCGTCGCCGGTGCGGAGAGGGATGCGTTCCAGGCCGGAGCCGCGGTCGGCGTACACCTCGTTGGGGCCGTTGACGAGGACGTCGGTGATGCCTGGTTCGGAGAGGAGTCGGTCCAGCGGGCCGGCGCCGATAGCCTCTCGGCGGAGGGCTTCGACGACCTCCAGGACTGTGGAGTCGCCGAAGACGGTGCCGTCGGCGCGGAGGGCTGCTGCGACGCGGGCGGGGGTTGGGTCGGCGCCTTGGGAGGCGAGCGTGCCGCGGACGCGGTCGAGGAGTTCGATGGAGACGGTCATGCGGCGAGCAGTCCGTACAGGCCGAAGAGGTCGAGGAGTTCGCCGGCTGTGCGGCCGAGAGCGCCGTGGGGGCGTGGGTCGAAGCGGCCTTTGTCCATGAGGGCGGGGAGGTCGCGGTCGAAGCGGAGCTTTGCTGCCAAGGGCAGCGAGAGGTGTTTGGCGACGTCGACTGCTGAGAGCCCGCCGAGGCCTGGTTCGCGGGCTACTACTCGGAGGTCGGTGGCGACCTCGCGCAGAGGGCTGACCAGGCGGGCGGCTGCTGCGCAGGAGCGGACGTCTCGGGGGACGACGAGGAAGGTTGCTGTTGAGCGGACGAAGGCTTCCTCGGCGGCGGGGTCGGTACGGCGTGGGAGGTCGACGACGACCAGGTCGCTGCTGCGTTGGGCTGCGCCGAGGACCGAGCGCATTGCTTCAGGTGGCAGGGCTGTGACGTCGGAACGATCCCAGGAGAGGACGGCGAGGTCGGCGACGGTGGGCAGGGCGGCTCGGAGGGCGGCGGCGCTGACTCGGCCGGAGGCGTTGAGGAGGTCGGGCCAGCGGGCGCCGGTGCCTGTTTCGCTGCCTAGGGCGAGGTCTATGCCGCCGCCCAATGGGTCGCCGTCGATGAGCATGGTGCGTACGCCGCGGCGGCTGGCGGTGACTGCGACGGCGGCCGCCAAGGTGGTTGCGCCGGCGCCACCGCAGCCGCCGACGAAGGCGAAGGTGGTGGCGGCGCGTACTCCGCCGTCGAGGGTGTCGGCCAGACGGTCACCGAGGGCGGACTCCTCGCTGGGTAGGAGGTAGACGCCTTCGGCGCCGATCGCCAGAGCTCGACGAAAGATCGAGGCGTCGTCGGGGGTGGGGAACGGTGGGTGTGAGGGGGCGCGCGACGACGGAGCGGCCAGCCCAACGCCGGTGGGGACTTGGAGGGGCGGGGCGGCGGTGGCGGCTACGAGCACGCCCGGGCGGCGGGGTGGTTGGGTTCGGGCGAAGGGGTCTACGAGGTCGTGGCCGACGACGACCAGGGCTGCGGACTGCCAGTGGCGGCGGAGGCCGAGGAGGTCTTTCTCGACGTGTGGGGTTACCTCCGCGGCGGCGGAGAGGCGAAGAAGGTCGTCCAGCAGCATCTCGTCGGTCGTGGCCAGTAGAACCGGCGCCGGGTGCGGTGTGGTCTCCATGCCTACAAGGTGCCGTGAAAGCGCATCCCCTCCGGACAGTGACGGAATGCCTGTGGACAAAGGGGGTTTGGCGGGTTCCCGTCAGCAGCGGCAATCCGCCAGCGTGAGCCGGAGACCGTTGGGCCGACAAGAGTTACCGTTCCTTTCGAAGCGTCTTTAACTAAATGCTTCCCGCTGGACAACCGTGCACTGCTTCAGCTCCGGAGGACCGCCCATGCCTCGACTGCCTCTACTCGCCAGCACGGCGACAGTCGCCGCCACCACCCTGATCGCCGCCGCGGGGATCTCGGTGGCGACCGCCGGCCCACCAGCCGGCCCGTCCGCTCCACAAGCCGCACCCCAGGCCACCTCGGGTGGCGTCAAGACGGCGTACTTCGCCCAGTGGGGCATCTACGCGAACGCCTTCTACCCCAAGACCCTGTCCACCACCGGCGCGGCCGCCAAGCTGGACTTCGTCAACTACGCGTTCGCCAACGTCCACCCGACCAGCCACACCTGCTTCATGGCGAACAAGGCCGCCTCGCAGGACGAGAACAACCCGAACGCCGGCGACGGCGCCGGTGACGCGTTCGCCGACTACGGCAAGTCCTACGGCGCCGACATCAGCGTCGACGGTGTCGGCGACGTCTGGAATCAGCCGATCCAGGGCAACTTCAACCAGCTCAAGAAGCTGAAGGCCAAGCACCCGAACCTGAAGATCCTGATCTCGATCGGCGGCTGGACGTACTCGAAGTACTTCTCCGACGCGGCCTCCACCGACGCCAAGCGCAAGGCGTTCGTCAGCTCCTGCGTGGACATGTTCCTGAAGGGCAACCTGCCGGTGGTCGACGGCTTCGGCGGCCCGGGCAGCGCCGCCGGGATCTTCGACGGGATCGACATCGACTGGGAGTACCCCGGGTCGCCGAACGGTCACGTCGGCAACCACTACAGCCCGGCCGACAAGCAGAACTTCACCCTGCTGCTGCAGGAGCTCCGCACCCAGATCGATGCCTACGGCAACAGCATCGGCAGGAAGATGTGGCTGACCGCGGCCACTCCGGCCGGCCAGGACAAGATCGCCACCATCGAGACGAACAAGATCGGTCAGTACCTCGACTACAACAACGTGATGACGTACGACATGCACGGCGGCTGGGACGCCACCGGGCCGACGAACTTCCAGGACCCGCTCTACCAGGCACCGAACGACCCCAGTACGCCGATCCCGCCCGGTACGGCGAAGTACTCGGTCGACGGCGCGGTGAAGGCGTGGACCACCGGCGACCCGGCGTACGGCATTCCCGGCGGGTTCCCGGCGAACAAGCTGACGATCGGATATCCCTTCTACTACAGGGGATGGAAGGGCGTACCGGCGACCGCGAACGGCAAGTACCAGACCGCGACCGGCCCGGCCGACGGTGGCGCCGCGAGCGGCAACGTCCCCGGCGTCTCGTTCTACAAGGAGCTCACCGGCTTCGTCGACAACCCGGCGTACAGCTTCTTCGACGACACCACGAAGGCGTCCTGGTTCTACCGCAACGGCACCTTCTGGACCGGTGACAACGCCCAGTCGATCAAGGCAAAGGCCGACTACCAGCACTGCAACGGGCTGGCCGGCGCGATGATGTACTCGATGGAGGCGCTCGACCCGCAGGTCACGCTCTTCAACGCCGTCGTCGACGCCGTCAACGCGTCCACCCCCGGCTGCAGCGGCCCGAACCCGACGCCCACGCCGACCCCGACGCCGACTCCCACCCCGACGCCCACGCCCACCCCCACACCGACGCCGACTCCCACGCCGACGCCGACGCCGACCCCGACGCCTCCGACGGCGACCCCGTGGGCTCCCGGTACGGCGTACGCGACCGGCGCGCTGGTCTCGTACAACGGCGTCACCTACCGCTGCATCCAGGGCCACACCGCACTGGCCGGCTGGGAGCCCCCGAACGTGCCCGCTCTCTGGGGACAGGTCTGAGGAGGATCACCATGAAACCCAAGCGTCTGACAGTCGCCCTGGCGGCAGCCGCGGCACTCGTCGTCTCGTTCCTGGTCGCTCCGGCGGCCCAAGCCGCACCGGTCACCGCCGCGTTCACCAAGGTGTCCGACTGGGGCAGCGGCTTCGAGGGCAAGGTGACCGTTACCAACGGCACCGGCAGCCCGCTCAGCACCTGGTCGATCGCACTGGACTTCCCGTCCGGCTACTCCGTCAGTAGCTCCTGGGACGCCGTGCGGTCCAGCAGCGGCCAGACTCACACGTTCACACCGCCTAGCTGGGCCGGGCCTCTCGCTCCCGGTGCCAGCGTCACCTTCGGTTTCAACGGCAGCCCCGGCAACTTCCCGGGTCTGGCAGCCTGCCGGCTCAACGGCGGCTCGTGCAGCGGCGGTGGCGGCGGCACCGTGCCCGGTGCACCTTCAGGACTGACCGGTACGCCGTCCGCAACCTCGGTCGCCCTCTCCTGGTCGGCAGCCGGCAACGCGACGAGCTACAACGTCTACCGCAACGGCACCAAGGTCGGCAGCCCGTCGGGTACGTCGTACACGGACTCCGGTCTGACGGCGAACACGACGTACAGCTACCAGGTCAGCGCGTCGAACAGCGTCGGTGAAGGCGCCAAGAGCGGCGCGATCTCCGTCAAGACCACCACCGGTGGCGGCAACGAGAACCCGGCCCGCCGGGCGGCGCCGTACCTCTACATGGGCTGGGGCAACCCGCCGAGCCCGACCACGGTCATGAACGCCACCGGCATCAAGTGGTTCACGATGGCCTTCATCCTGTCGTCCGGCGGCTGCAACCCGGCCTGGGACGGCGCCCGTCCGTTGCAGGGCAGCGCCGACGCCACGGCGATCGCCCAGATCCGCGCGGCCGGTGGTGACATCGTCCCGTCGATCGGCGGCTGGAGCGGCAACAAGCTCGGCCCGAACTGCAGTACGCCGGAAGCGCTGGCCGGTGCCTACCAGCAGGTGATCAACGCCTACAACCTGAAGGCGATCGACGTCGACATCGAGAACAGCGACGAGTTCGAGAACGAGGTCGTCCAGGACCGGATCCTGAACGCGCTGAAGATCGTCAAGCAGAACAACCCCGGGATCCAGACGATCCTGACCTTCGGCACCTCGACCACCGGCCCGAACTACTACGGCAACCGGCTGATCGAGCGGTCGCAGGCACTCGGCGCGAACATCGACATCTTCACGCTGATGCCGTTCGACTTCGGCAGCTCGAACATCTACAACGACACGGTCGGCGCTTCCCAGGGCCTGAACAACAAGCTGAAGGCCGTCTTCGGCTGGACCACCGCGCAGGCCTACGCCCACCAGGGCATCTCCGGCATGAACGGTCTGTCCGACCAGCAGGAGATGACGACCACGCAGACCTGGCAGAACATCACCAACTGGGCCAAGAGCAACGGCCTCGGCCGGCTCGCGTACTGGTCGGTGAACCGGGACCGCGGTTGCGCCGGCGGCGGCGTGGTCGCGCACTGCAGCGGCATCGCCCAGCCGGACTGGGAGTTCACCCGGATCACCGCCGGGTTCTGAACCGAACTGTCGGGTTCTGAGAGACCGGTACGCACCGGGGCGGGAGAGAGGCACTCTTCTGCCCCGGTGCGGCGGTCACGACCGGGCTCCAATCTGGGGAGACCGTGTACCCGGCCGGGTCTGGGTCAGCCCGCTTCGATCCCCTGCACGATCAGCTCGTTGCGGGCGTTCTGGCCGAGCGGGACGGTGGTGTGCACGCCGTCTTCCAGGTACGCCGTGAGGCGCGAGATCTTGCCGGCCAGGAACTCGGCCCAGTGCACGATCCGCAGGTTCGGGTGGCGGCGCTGGGCGTCGGCCAGCTGCAGGTTGATCCAGCCGCTGTTGCGCTGGTCCGCGAGCCGGACGTCGGCCGCGACCGAGGTCCGGGCCGCCTGGACGTTCACCCAGAACACCTTCCGGCTCGGGCCGGCCAGCGCCATCGTCCGGTCCACCTGCGCGGCGAACACAGGTGGCGTAAAGATGTCATTCGTACCTGTTGCCATCAGGATCCGCGTCGGCAGTCCGTACGTCGTCTTCCACGACTCCAGGGCGTCGACGGCGGGCGTCGTCGGACGGCCCGACCAGTTGTGCACAGCCAGCGGTACGCCGAGCCGCGTCGCGATCAGCGTGGCCAGCGACTTGCCGTCCTGCACCGAGATGCTGTCGCCGAACATGAACAGCCCGTCGCGCTGCAGCGTTGTGTTGATGAGTTCCGGCGTCGCGATCGCCTTGCCGAGCCCCTGCCAGTCACCGAGGTCACCCGACCCGTACCCGCCGGCGAACGCGGTCTCCGCGGACACGACGGTCGAGCCCGCCACCACCGCTCCCGCTATGAACAACTGTCGTCGACTCGGTCTCATGCGGGCAGCCTGGCAACCCACGGACGCTCCAGGCAACGCTTCTGCACGTAGCTGCAGCTCTGGAGCGCCTGGCTACGCTGATTGACATGCAAACGATCCACCTGCGGTACTACGGCGACCTGGCCGCCGACAGCGCCGGTACGACGGACGAACGGCCGCCACTGGTACTGCTGCACGGGCTCGGTTTCGACCGCCACCAGTGGGCTCCGATGCTCCAGGAGCTCACGGTGCTCGACCCGGACCGGCGGACGATCGCCTTCGACCTGCCCGGCCATCTGGACTCCCCCAAGCAGCCGTCGTACGACCTCGGTGACGTTGCCGACGTCCTGCACGAAGCGGTGGTCGAGGCCGGGCTGCACAAGCCGGTCCTGGTGGGCCACTCGATCGGTGGAGCCCTGGCGACGATCTACGCCGCCAAGTACCCCACCGCCGGCGTCGTCAACGTGGATCAGCCCTTGCTGGTCGGCCCGTTCAAGGACGTGCTCGCCCAGCTCGAGCCGGTGCTGCACAGCCCGGCGTACGGCGAGGTGTGGGACCGAATGCTCGCCGGGATGGCCATCGAGCAGCTGCCGCAGGAGGCGCAGGACCTGGTCCACGCGTCGACCCGGCCGACGCAGGAGCTGCTGCTCGGCTACTGGCGTGAGGTGATGGAGTCACCGGCCGACGTGCTCAAGGCCAAGCGCGAAGCTGACCTCCACAAGATCGACGCGCCTTACGACTACGTGACCGCCAGTGAGCCGCCGGCGCCGTACCGGCAGTGGCTGGAGACCAACAAGCCGGGCGTGACGATCACAGTGCTTCCCGGCAGCGGTCACTTCCCGCACCTGGCTCACGCAGGCGAGCTGGCGAAGTTGCTGGCCGGCTGAGCCTCGACGAACGCCCGGAAGCGCTCAGCAGCTGGTGACAGGGTCCCGCGCAGTCGCCAGCTCAGGCCGATGTCCCGCCGAGCCCGTACGCCGGCCAACGGCACCGGCGTCGCTCCGCTCTCCGTCCCTCGGACAGCACCACCAGGCAGTACGGCGACGCCGAGACCCGCGCCGACCAGCCGATCGACGGTGGTCAGGTCGGTCGACTCGAACGCCACCGACGGCGTGAACCCGGCGGCCCGGCACAGCTCGTCGGTGAGCCGCCGGAACCCGAAGTCCGGCCGCATACCCACGAACGGCTCGGCGGCCGCCTCGGCCAGGTTGATCCGCTGCCGCCCAGCCAGCGCGTGGCCCGGCGGAACGTAGAGACACAGCCGCTGGCGCTGCAACAGATGCCAGCCGAACACAGAGGGATCCGGCCGAGGGCCGGTGATCGCCAGTTCGGATTCGCCCGCAGAGAGGTCGTCCACGATGTCGTGCGACGCCTGCTCGCGCAGCGCGAAGCGGATCG
The DNA here is from genome assembly GCA_049998015.1 of Kribbella sp. cmx-5-2. Classification (GTDB taxonomy): domain Bacteria; phylum Actinomycetota; class Actinomycetes; order Propionibacteriales; family Kribbellaceae; genus Kribbella. The sequence goes on along the minus strand of JAEBEC010000002.1, from coordinate 193,242 downwards.
TCGGAGCGACGACCCGGAACGCCTTCAGCAGATCCGGTACGACGCCGGTCCCGACCGAGTGCAGGAACGCCAGCCGGACCGTGCCCGAGTCGGGATCGACCAGCGCGTCGATCCGCTGCTGCGCGACGTCCAACGCCGCCGTACTGGCCTGAGCCGCCTCCAGCACGATCCGCCCGTACGGATTGAGCCGCAGGCCGCGGTGTTCGCGCTCGAACAACGCGACGCCGAAGGCCGCCTCGACCCGGCGCAGCGAGCGCGACAGGTTCGGCTGACTCGTACCCAGAGCAGCGGCCGCCGCGGTCAGGTGTTCGGCCTCGGCCAGCACCACGAACCAGCGCAGATCTTCTACGTGCATGCAGAAAGCGTATCGATTCCCGCCGACTAAGACATTTTACGTATGCAAAATCATCTGGCACCGTCGACAGCATGACGACCCCGATGCAGCAGGTGACTGGCCACCGCCCAGGCACCCCGGGGTACCGCAGACTCTCCACTGCCCTGTTCGCCGCCGGCCTGGCCACGTTCGCGATGCTCTACAGCACCCAAGCACTGCTCCCCGAGCTGGCCACGGCCTTCGACGTCTCCCCCAGCCAGAGCGCGATCAGCGTGTCCCTGGCCACACTCGGACTCGGCGTCGCCCTCCTGATCGCCGGCCCAGCCTCCGAACTGCTCGGCCGGACAAAGCTCATGCGCTGGTCAGTGATCGCGGCCTCGGCCATCGCCGTCCTGTGCGCACTCGCACCCAACTGGCAGACCCTGCTGGCGCTCAGAGGCCTCCAGGGCATCGCGCTCGCCGGACTGCCCGCTGTGGCGATGGCCTACCTCAGGGAAGAGGTCCACGAGGACAGCCATGCCAGAGCCAGCGGCCTGTACGTCGCTGGTACGGCGGTCGGTGGCATGACCGGTCGCCTGGTCGCCGGTGGCCTCGCCGACCTGGGCGGATGGCGTACGGCGCTCGGCGGGATCGCCGTCCTCGGAGTCGCCTCCGCGGTGCTGCTGATCCTGCTGCTGCCCGAGTCCCGCAACTTCACGGCGACCCGGCCGAGCCTGCGCCAGACCGGGAAGGTGCTGAAGGATCCGGCCCTCCTGGCGCTCTACGCGATCGCGGCGACAGCCATGGGCGCGTTCGTCGCGGTCTACAACGCGACCGGCTTCCGGTTGGCGGCAGCGCCGTACGAGCTCGGGCCCGGACTGGCCAGTCTGGTCTTCGTCGTCTACCTGGTCGGCTCGGCGTCGTCGGCGACCGCTGGGCGGCTGGCCGACAGCTACGGCCGGCGCGCGGTCGTGCCGATCGGGTGCCTGGTCACGCTGGCCGGTGTGGCGATCACGCTGACGCACCAGCTCGCACTCGTTGTGCTGGGCCTGGCCGTGATGACTGCCGGGTTGTTCGCGGTGCACGGCGTCGCCAGCGGCTGGGTCGCCGCGCGGGCGCACGCGACCGGCGGTGGGACCGGGCAGGCGGCGAGCCTCTACCTGTTCGCCTACTACCTGGGCTCGTCGGTCTTCGGTGGGCTCGCCGGAGCTGCCTGGACCCACGCGGCCTGGCCGGGAGTCGCAGCGGAGGCCTTGGCCCTGTTCGTCATCACCCTGCTGCTGGCGCTGGCGCTCCGGCGGGTGCCGAGCCGGGTGAGAAGCTAGAAGCATGACGCGTGCGACAGAAGCGGCGGACACCCTCGGCCTCGCCTACGAGGAGACCCGGCACGGCCGGGTGAACTCGCTCGAGGAGGCCGCGGCCGCCCGCGGGATCGAGCCGGCCAAGCTGATCAAGACGATCGTGGTCCGGTTGGCCGACGACGACTACCGGTTCGTCCTGGTGCCGGGCGACCGTGAGATCGCCTGGCCGAAGCTGCGCACGCTGCTCGGCGTGAACCGGATCTCGATGCCCAGCGCAGACACCGCCCTCGCGGTGACCGGCTACGTCCGCGGCACGATCACTCCCCTCGGCAGCACGCACGACTGGCCGGTGATCGCCGACGAGCGGATCACCGGCACGATCTCGATCGGCGGCGGCGACCACGGCGTCGGCCTGACCGTCGACGCCGAGGCCCTGGTCAAGGCCGTCAACGCGACGGTCGCCGACGTCACGGAGTAAGCAGTCCTCTCTGCCCAGCCCGCAGACCGGCCTGGAACCGAGTGGTCGCGTCCAGCGCCTTCAGGATCCGCTGCATCCGCCGCTCGACCGTCCGCTGCGCGACGCCGAGCCGCCGCGCGATCGCCTGATCGGTCAGTCCCGCGGCAGCCAGGGCGAGCAACTGCTGATCCTCGCCCGACAACGGCCCGTCCGACGGCTCGAAGGCCAGCGGCGTCGCCTGCTGCCACAACAGCTCGAACAGCCGCAGCAGACCGTCCAGCAACGACGACGGCCCCAACTCTACGAGCACATCAGCACCTGTCTGCAGCAGGCCCGTACGCCGATCGACGACCACCAGCTTCAGCGGTACGTCGCGCAGCATGCGGCACGACGTACCGGCCGCCCTCGCCGCATCCAACGACGCCGGGTCGACCAGCAACGCCATGTCGTAGACCATCCGGTAGACCACACCACCAGCAGCCCGCACAGGCAGTGGCAGTACGGCGTCGAGCACCGCCACCTCGGCCTGCGCGGCCTGCTGTGCCTGGTGGTACCGCTGCGCGATCGCCTCGACTCCGTGGATCACCGTGAACGGCCCGGACTCCGTCGCGGCCCGGAACTCCGCGGTGAGCACGGACGCACCCAGCCGCGCCTCGACGATCGCGGCCTGGCGCCGTAACGCCAGGAGCTCGACCGCCGCCTCCGGCACGGCAGGGGTGTACCTGGCCGGGCGGCCCGGCGTACGGGACGCCAGGCCGAGGCTCAGCAAAGACCTGAGATGCCGAGTGACCCGTGCGACAGGCCAACCCGTCACCTCGACCAGACCCAACGCGGTGGATTCCGGCCGGGCCAGAAGCGCCCGGTAGAGCTGCTCGTCCTCCGAGCAGACACCGAGCGCCTCCAGCACCGGAGCGGCGCGGTAGCTGTGCATCAGGGCAGCGAGTGGACGTGCGCGCCGACCTGGTTGGAGAACTGGTTGCCGTTGGTGGCGTCCCAGTTGGTCGACCAGGTCATCGCACCGCGCAGCGTCGGCCAGATGGTGCTCGGCTTGAAGCTGCCGCAGTTGGTGCCCTTGGTCAGGCAGTCCAGCGCGTTGTTGACGATGGTCGGCGAGACGTACCCGCTACCGGCCCCACGGGAGGACGCAGGCAGGCCGAGTCCGACCTGGTCGGGCCGCAGGCCGCCCTGCAGCATGATGCACGCCTGGGCGGTGATGAAGTCGACCGTGCCTTGGGCGTAGACCTGCCCGTTGCAGCCGTTCATCGCGCCGGAGTTGTAGTACTGCACGTTGACGACGGTCAGGATGTCCTTGATCGCCAGCGCCAGCTTGAAGTACTCGAACGACGGCGACTGCATGTCGATCGTCTGCGGGGCCATCGCGATGATCAGCCCGGCACCGAACTGGCTCTGCAGGCTGCGCAGCGCCTGGCCCATGTACTGCGCGTTGACGCCGTTCTCCAGGTCGATGTCGATCCCGTCGAAGCCGTACTCGCGCAGTACCGACAAAGCGGTCGACGCGAAGTTGGAGGCCGCGGTCGCGTTGCCGACCGAGATCGTCCCGCGCTCACCACCGACGGACAGGATGACCCGCTTGCCGGCCGCCTTCTTCGCGGCGATGTCGGCCTTGAACTGGGCGACGGTGTAGCCGTTCAGCCCGGCGCTGTCGAGGTTGAAGGTGATGCCGCCCGGACGGGAGGCGTCCGCGTCGGCGAAGGCCACCGCGATCAGGTCGTACGCCGAGGGCACGTCCGAGATCCGCTGGACCGCGGCACCGTTGTTGAAGTTCTGCCAGTACCCCGTGAGGATGTGCTTCGGCAGCGACGACGGCGGCACGGTGGGACCGTCCGACGTCGTTCCCGAGACCGAGGCCCCGTACGGCGAGCAGTTGCCGGACGGGTCGCAGGCCCGGACCTTGAAGCTGTAGGTGCTACGAGGGGCGAGGCCGGTAGCCGTCCAGCTGGTCACGTTGCCCACGCTCGCAGCGGCCTCACTCCCCCGGACCACCTCGTAGTGGTCGATACCGGAAGCATCGGTCGCGGCCGACCAGTTCAACCGCAGCGAGCTCGACGTCGGACTGCCGACGGTCAGGCCACCCGGCGTCGACGGCGCGGTCGTGTCCGGCGGCGGCCCGGTCCCACCCGGTCCCTCGAGCACAACGTCGTCCGCCTGGTACGCCGGTACGCCGTACCAGCCGTGCAGGTAGATCGTCGCGGTCGTGGCACTCGCGCTGGTGGTGAACGTGGTGGTCAGCTGGGACCAGGTCGAGCTGGTGGTCCAGGTGCTGGCCCCACCGTCGGAGCCCAGGTACACGTTCGAGCCCTTCACCCAGGCGGACAGGGTGTAGGTCGAGCTGGGCCGGACCGAGACGGTCTGGCTGCAGCGGGCGGTGTCGCCAGAGGTCGGGGTGCCCTGGAGGGCGTAGGTGCCGGTCCGGGCCGAGCCGCTGACGGCGGCTCCGGTACCGGCCGAGCAGGACCAGCCGGCCAGCGAGCCGGTCTCGAAGGTCCCGTTGGTGACGAGGTTGGTCGCGGCCGAGCTGGTGCCAGGCACCACGAGCGCACCGACGGAGGCGAGTAGGACGGCGGGAATGATCGCGGCCAGGGGGCGGCGGCTTCGCGAGCGGGTCATGAGACACAAAATGTGACGGCACCACTACAATGTCAAGACCCTGCATAAAGTGGGAACGCTCTCACGCTGAACAAAAGATGAGGAATTTACAGAAACCGGCAACCAAAGCCGGAAACCGCGCATCTGAGAGTCGAGAGAGACCTGCGCCGAGAAAGGCGACGGCCCCCGGCGGGGGGGTGACCGGGGGCCGTCTTCGGCCACGGGCTCGGGGGGAGGAGCCGGGGGCCGATCAGGAGGCGACAGTCTGCCACTGTCAGGGAGTATCTACCCCCCGATCCCGGCGTTCACACATCTCAGTTCTGTTGCGACCGAGACGGTGTCCACCAGGTGCCGAACCCCCTCCAAGAGGGTGCCCGAGCCAGTGTCACTGTCACACTGCTCAACAGTCTAACGGGAGACCAGGCCACACGAAAGGCCGGGCCCCTCGGCGTTTCGCCGAACCCCGGAATTCGCCCCCTAAACTCGGTCCATGGAGCACCGGCCGGCCGCCTTCTTCGACCTCGACAAGACGATCATCGCCCGGTCCAGCACGCTGGCCTTCTCCAAGCCGTTCTACGCCGGCGGCCTGATCAACCGCCGCACCGTCCTGCGCAGCGCCTATGCCCAGTTCGTCTACCTGCTCGGCGGCGCGGACCACGACCAGATGGAACGGATGCGCGAGTACCTGTCCGCTATGTGCACAGGCTGGGACATCCGAACCGTCCAGTCGATCGTCGCCGACACGCTGCACCACATCGTCGAACCGATCGTGTACGACGAGGCGGTGACGCTGATCGAGCAGCATCACGCGGCCGGCCGGGACGTGGTGATCGTGTCGTCGTCGGGCGCCGAGGTGGTCGAGCCGATCGGTGAGCTGCTCGGCGCCGACAAGGTGATCGCCACCCGGATGGTAGTGGCCGAAGGCAAGTACACGGGCGACATCGAGGACTACGTCTACGGCCCGCACAAGGCGACCGCGATCACCGCCCTGGCGGCCGCGGAAGGCTATGACCTGCAGGGTTCCTACGGCTACTCCGACTCGATCACCGACGAGCCGATGCTGGCCGCGGTCGGCCACCCGTTCGCGGTCAACCCCGACAAGGCGTTACGCCGGCTGGCGCTTGAGCGCGACTGGCCGGTGCTCGACTTCAGCGAACCGGTCGCCCTGGCGGAGCGGACGAAACGGCTGCACCGGGCTCGCCGCCCGGCCGTCGCGGCGACCGCCGTCGGAGCCGGACTGGCCGCCGGAGCACTCCTGTACGCCGCCCGCCGGCGGTCCCGCCACGGCGAAAACTGAACGTGACATCAACTTTCTCAACTTGATCAAGACCCCTCAAACTCTTCCCCCGCAGGGGTTTGGGGAGTACAAAGGAATCAGCAAAGGGACTTCGGTCCCGGGAGAGAAAATTGCACGGCAGTCAGGTACCCACGCGGCGACCAGCCCATCCCAACCGGGCAGCTCGACCCAGGCTCGATCCTGTGGCGGCAGACAAGGTGCACGCCTGGTAACCAGAATGACGTGCCAGCGGCGGCGCTCTCGCGAGAGGGCGCCGTTCGCACGTCCGGGCCGAAAACCCTTACGGGGTTGGGAAGTTGAGCGGGGAACGTTCCGCCGCCAGCGCGATGACCTCGCACTCGCGCAGCAGCCAGCTCTGGACGCCGGTCACTCCGCGTACGGCGTAGTCGGTCAGTCCGCCCGGGTACGACGCGCCGAGCTCGAGATGCCCGACCTCCGGCACCGTGACCGCCACCTGATCGATGCCTCGAGCAACTAACAGGCAGCGCTCGGCGGCCCGGGCGACCAGTCCGTTCGCCATCGGGAACGGCCGCAGCACCGCCAGCTCGGCGTGCACGATCGCCGCGACGACCAGCCCGGGCGCGGTGGTCGGAGTGGTCAGCGCCTTGGCCAGTCCGCTCAGCCGCTCCCACATCACGTCGGCGGGCGGCGCCGGCGGCAGGCCGGGGATGTCGTCGGGCAGCGGCTCGCGACTGGTCCGCAGGTGGCCCAACTGGTCTGCCGAGCCGAGTTCGGCCGCCGCCAACTGGTGCAGTCTGGTCCAGACCTGGATCGGAGCGGTGTCGGCCTGCGGAGCGAGCCCCATCAGTTCACCGGTCATCCGCACCGCGCCGGCCGCCAGCGGGTCACCCTCTCCCCGCCGTACCTCCTCCAACGTCGACGGACTGCCCGCCAGCGCCGCCGACGCATGGGCTCCCCGGAGGAGAGCCTCCGCCGTCGCGTCGGAGCCGACGCGCCGCAGACCACGGTCGCGGAGCAGTACGTCGACCGCGTCCCGGGCCGCTCGGGCAGCGGACCCGACACCCTCCAGAGCAGCCAGCGGCGCGAAGACATCAGCAGTCATGACCTAGACCCTAGGATGGCGTCCCATGGCCAGCAGCACCGACTCCGCTCCGCGGTTCAGCATCGTGGTTCCCTGCCACAACGTGCGACCGTGGCTGCGGCCGTGCCTGGACTCGGTGCTCGGCCAGTCGTTCACCGATTTCGAGGTGATCGCGGTCGACGGCGCCAGCTCCGACGGCACCGACCGGATCCTGGCCGAGTACGCCGCCGCCGACCCGCGAGTGCGGGCGATCGCGCTGACCGACGACATCGGGCTCGGCCCGACCCGCAACGCCGGGCTGAAGGAGTGCCGCGGCGACTACGTGCTCTTCCTGGACGCCGACGACCTCTACACGCCCGGCTCGCTGCAGGCCCTGGCCGAGCGGATCGACGCGACCGGCCGCCCGGACCTGGTGATCTTCGACTACGAGCGGATCTTCTGGGACGGCCGTGTCGTCCGCAACCAGCGCCACGACGCGTTCGCGCGCGAGGGCGAAGGGGTCTTCACCGCTGCGGAGCGCCCGGTCTTCCTGACCTTCCTCGAGCTGGTCTGGAACAAGGCCTGCCGGCGCGACTTCCTCACGCTGCACGGCTTCGCCTTCACCGCCGGGTACTACGAGGACGCCCCCTGGACGTACTCGACGATGCTGACCGCCCAGCGGATCGCCACCCTCGACCGGGTCGTCGTGCACTACCGGCAGCACCGCACCGGCGGCAACATCCACGCCACCCGGACCCGCCGGCAGTTCGACATCTTCGACCAGTACGACCGGGTGCACGCGTTCATCACCTCCGACCCGGAGCTGGTCGGCTGGCGCAAGTTCGCGTTCGACCGGTCGCTGGACCACATCCTGGCCGTGCTGGCCAAGCCCGAGCGGCTGGACCCGGAGGACCGGGCGGAGTTCTTCCACTCCGCGCACCGGTTCGCCAAGCGCTGGAAGCCGGACGGGTACGCCGCCGACCGGAGCAGCCGTGGGTTCAAACGCTGGATGCTGATCCACGACGACTACGCGACGTACTCGACGCTGAAGCTGAGCTCGAAGGTGCTGCACGTGCCGAGTCCGCGCAAGGCGGTCGGCAAGCTGCTGCACCGTGGTGATCCGGACCCGAACCTCGCGCTGTACGGCGCGTACTGGTTCAAGCAGTACGCCTGCAGCCCGCGCGCGATCTACGAGAAGGCCGCCGAGCTGGTCCCCCAGCTGCGTGGTGTCTGGGTGATCGACGCGGACCACGTCCAGGCGATCCCGGAGGGCGTCGAGTACGTGGTGGCCGGCTCCCCGGCGTACGAGAAGCTGGTGCACCGGGCGAAGTACTTCGTCAGCAACATGAACCTGCCCAAGGAGCTGGAGAAGCGGGACGGACAGGTCCACGTGCAGACCCAGCACGGGACGCCGCTGAAGACGATGGGCACCGACCTGCGGCTGTACCCGCGGGCGGCCCAGGACCTCGACCTGGACGAGCTGATGCGCCAGGTCGACCGGTGGGACTTCAACATCTCCGCCAACCGGTACTCATCGGAGATCTGGGAGCGCACCTACCCGTCGCACTTCGAGGAGCTCGAGACCGGGTTCCCGCGCAACGACCGGCTGCTCACCGCGACGCTCGACGAGGTGCGGGCGATCCGGGCCGGGTTCGGCTTCGACGACTCCAACCTGGTCGTCCTGTACGCGCCGACCTGGCGGGACGCGAAGGACGCGGTCCGGACGCCGGCCGGCCTGGTCGACCTCGGCGGCGACGGCATCCACGTCGACCTCGACCGGCTGGCGGCAGCCGCCGGGGAGAACGGGCGGGTGCTCGTCCGGACCCACTACTCGCTGGCCAAGGGCGCGCCCGACGTGCACAACGACCGGGTGGTCGACGTGTCCGAGCACCCGCGGGTCGAGGACCTGATGCTGGCGGCCGACGTCCTGATCTCGGACTACTCGTCGATCAGCTTCGACTACGCGAACCTGGACCGCCCGATCGTGCTGCTGGTCGACGACCTGGACTTCTACGACAACACCCGCGGGACGTACTTCGACATCACCGAGTTCCCGCCCGGACTGGTCGCGCGGTCGGCCGACGAGCTGTTCTCGGTGCTGCAGACCGGCCGGTTCGCGGCGGCCGAGGCGGCCAAGCACCGGCAGCTGTTCCGGGAGAAGTTCTGCGAGTACGACGACGGGCTGGCGGCCGAGCGCGTCGTACGGCGGGTGTTCCTCGGTGAGACCGGCCTGCCGGCGATCGTCCCGATGGCCGATCGGAAACCTGCTCCCTCCGCCCACCGGCCGTAGGGCATACTGGGCACATGTCGACGAGCCTGGTGACCGCGCGCGGTCGCTTCGGCCTGCGACGACGACGCACTGTCTGAACGCCTCAGCTCCTGTTCCAGTGCCTCGTCTCCCCAAGGACCTCTCATGTCCGTTCTGCCTGTTCTGTCCGCGCGGCTGACCGCTGCCGCCACCGCTGCCTTCGGGCTTGCCGCCGACCCTGAGCTCCGGGCGGCGACGAAGCCTGAGTTCGGGCATTTCCAGACCAGCGTCGCGTTGCGGCTGGCGAAGCAGCTCGGGCGGTCGCCGCGGAGTATCGCCGAGCAGCTGGTTGCGCAGGCCGAGGTGGACGACCTGTGCACCCTTGAAGTCGCGGGCGCAGGCTTCATCAACCTGACCCTGTTGCCGAGCACGTTGGCGGCCGGGGTCAACGACCTCGCCGGCGGACTACCGAGCAACGGCAAGCGGGTCGTCGTCGACTACTCGCAGCCCAACGTCGCCAAGCAGATGCACGTCGGGCACCTCCGGTCGACGGTGATCGGCGATGCCCTGTGCAACGTTCTCCAGTACGCCGGGTACGCCGTCGTACGGCAGAACCACGTCGGGGACTGGGGCACCCAGTTCGGGATGATGGTCGAGCAGCTCCTCGACGAGGGTACGCCAGCCGAGGCACTCGACCTCGAGGAGATGCAGCAGCTCTACCAGCGGTCGCGCAGACACTTCGACAGCGACCCGGCGTTCGCCGACCTGGCCCGGCGGCGGGTCGTCCTGCTGCAGTCCGGCGATCCCGGGACCAGGGGCATCTGGCAACAACTCGTGGACATCTCGCTGGCCGAGTTCGACCGGGTCTACGCGTTGCTCGGGTCGCCGTTGACGCAGGCCGACGTGGTCGGCGAGAGCGCGTACAACGCCGACCTTCCCGCGATCGTCGACGAGCTGCAGGCGGCCGGGCTGCTGACCGAGTCCGACGGTGCGCAGTGCGCGTTCCTCGACGGGTTCACCGGTCGTGACGGGTCGCCGTTGCCGGTGATCGTGCGGAAGTCCGACGGCGGCTTCGGGTACAGCGCGACCGACCTGGCCGCCGTACGGCACCGGGTGCGGGACCTGCACGCCGACCGGATCGTGTACGTCGTCGACCACCGGCAGACGCTGCACTTCCAGCAGATCTTCGCGCTCGCCCGGGCGGCCAACTGGTTGCCTGAGACAACAACTGCCGAGCATGTCGCGTTCGGCACCGTGCTCGGTCCGGACGGCAAGCCGTTCAAGACCCGGGACGGCGGCACGGTCTACCTGGTCTCCCTGCTCGACGCCGCGGTCGCGCGGGCCGCCACGCTGCTCGCCGATCGGGAAGGCATCGACCGGGACGCTGTCGCGCGGGCGGTCGGCATCGGCGCGGTGAAGTACGCCGACCTGTCCAGCGACCGGACCAACGACTACGTCTTCGACCTGGACCGGATGGTCGCGATGACCGGCAACACCGGCCCGTACCTGCAGTACGCCCACGCCCGGCTGAGCCGGCTCCTCACCAAGGCAGGCACCAGCGACAGCAAGGTCACCGTGCTGGACGACCCGGCCGAGCAGCGGCTGGCCCTGCTGCTCGCAGGCTTCGACGACGCGGTCCTGCAGGTGGCCGAGACGCTGCAGCCGCACCGGCTCTGCACCTACCTGTACGACGTGGCGACCGCGCTGTCCGCGTTCTACGAGTCCTGCCCGGTCCTCACCAGCGAGGGCGAGACCCGGTCCAGCCGGCTGGCGCTGTGCGCCGCGACGCGCGCCGTACTGCACGACGGCCTGGGACTGCTGGGCATGACCGCCCCGGACGCGATGTGACGGTCAGAGCTTGCGGAGGGTCTGCAGCGCCTCGACGGCGTGGGCGACCAGCTCCTGGTCGGTGAGGCGGCGCTCGCCCCCGGGCAGGCCGGACCACTCGATCGCGAGGTCCTCGACGTACGCGAACCAGGCGTGCACCCGCATTCGCTCCTGGGCGGCCGGCTCACGGTCGGCCTCGGGGACGTCGAGGATCTCCAGCACCCGGTCGGCCATCGTCGTACGGGTCTTCGCGTAGACCTCGACCGCGTAGTCGTCGCCGCCGGCGGCGCCGCGGACGAACGAGATGTAGGCCCGGCGGCGGCGGGTGATGAACGCGACGAACTCGAGCAGCATCCCGCGCAGCTGCTCGTCGCGCGGGCGGGAGCCGTCCGGCTTGGTCAGCCGCAGCAGGCGGCGGCCGGCCGCGGAGATCACCGCGAGGTAGTAGTCGTGCTTGCTCGGGAAGTACTGGAACAGCACGCTGCGGGAGATCCCCGCCTCACTCACGATCGCGTCGATCGACAGTTCGTGGATCGGCTGCTCGCGCAGCATCATCAGGCCGATCCGGACCAGTTGCTTCTTGCGGTCCTCTGCCGACAGTCCGTGATCCATTCGTCGAGCATTGCTCAGGAGCTATGGGGTGGTCAAGGCAGCTCACGCGGGGTTGACGGGTAATTGAGGTGCTGCGGCATCGTTCGCGGCTTACCGTCGGCAGATGGGTATCGACGAGGGGTGGCCGGCCGGGCTGAGCGTCCGGCCGATCGAGAAGTTCGACGCGGCCGCGTGGGCCGAGTTGCTGGCGGCCAAGGAGAAGGTGGACGCCGAGGGGGAGAACTACGACGCCGACGACCTGATCGAGGAACTGGCCGATCCGAAGCTGGACGCGGCGCGCGACACGATCGGGGTCTGGTCCGGCGAGCAGCTGGTCGCGTACGGCGTTGTCCGTGCGCCGGACGAGGTGGTCGACGTGCACCGGGTCCACACCGAGGGCACGGTGCATCCGGAGTGGCGTGGGCGTGGGATCGGCAGCGTGCTCGTGCCGTGGCTGATCCGCCGCGCGACCGAGATGCACCACGAGCGGCAGCCGGGCACCGAGGGCGAGATCAACACCGGCGCGATCGACACCAACACGGGCGCCCTGGAGTTGCTGGCCGGCCTCGGCTTCGAGCGCTGCCGGTACTTCTTCTCGATGGAGCGGAGCTTCGGTACGCCGATCGAGGTGCCGCCGGTGCCGGAGGGGTTGCGGCTGGTCGCGTTCACGCCGGCGTACGACGAACCGCTGCGGGTCGCCCACAACGAGGTGTTCCTGGACCACTGGGGTTCGTCGCCGAAGAGCCCGGAGAGCTGGAAGACCTGGTTCACCGGCGCCCGCGCGTTCCGTCCCGAGCTCGCGTACCTCGTCCTGGACGGCGACGAGGTGGTGGCCTACACGATCGGCTACGAGTACGTCGCCGATACGGAGGCGACCGGGATCCGCGAGGTGTACATCGGCCAGGTCGGCACCAAGCGCTCCCACCGGGGACGCGGTCTGGCGGCGCTCGTGCTGGCGAAGGTGATGGCCGAAGCGGCAGCCGCCGGGTTCCAGCGCGCGTCACTCGGCGTCGACGCGGACAACCCGACCGGCGCGCTGGGCCTGTACGAGCGCCTCGGCTACACCACCAAGAACCGCTGGATCAGCCACCGGCTCCCGCTGGCCTGAACCTCCACCACTCACCAACCGGCCTGCCGCGACCTGTTTCAGGCCGCGGCAGGCGGGGCGCCGGGTCCGGGGCGCCGCTTGGTGAGTGGTGGAGGTCCGTCAGAAGTGCGAGTCCACGGCGACCGGCTCAACCGCGGCCGGCTCGGTGGCGGTCCCCGGGCGGACCGTCTTCTTGCGGACCCACGGGCGGACGCCGAGGACGATCACCAGCAGCGTCAGTCCGGCGTACACAGCTGAGCCGATGAACGCGGCGTGCACGCCGTCGGTGAGAATCTCGCGGGCGGCCTCGGCCGGGTTGGTCGACGACGGCGTCGCGTTGCGGCTCGCCGTACCGAAGACCGTGACCAGGATGCCGAGGCCGAGCGCGCCACCGACCTGCTGCAGGACGTTGAGCAGACCCGAGGCCGCTCCAGCGTCCTCAGCCGGTACGCCGGACAGCGCGCGCCCGGTCAGCGGGATGAAGATCAGACCGGCGCCCGCACCGAACAGGATCAGCGGCCCGACCACACCACCCAGGTAGCTGCTGTCCAGCGTGATGCGGGTCAGCCAGAGCATGCCGGCCGTCACCGAGATCGCGCCGGCGATCATCATCAGCCCGTTGTCGACCCGGCCGGTCAGCCGCGGCACGATCCGCGACGACGCGAACAGCAGACCGGTCATCGGCAGGAAGGCCAGACCGGCGGCCAGCGGGCTGAACTCCAGCACGCCCTGCAGGTACTGGGTCAGGAAGAAGAACATCCCGAACATCGTGCCGACCACCAGCAGCATGGTCAGGTACGACGCCACGCGGTCCGCGTTCTTGAACATCCGCAGCGGCACGATCGGGTGGCTGACCCGGCGCTCGACCAGCACGAACACGACCAGCAGCACGACGCCTGCCGCGAACGACGCGAGCACCTCGGGCGAACTCCAGCCCGCCTCGGCCACGCGGATGAACCCGTAGACCAGCGCGGTGATGCCGACGGTCGACGTCAGCGCACCGGCCACGTCGAACCGGCCCTGCTCCCGCGGCGTCTCGGTGAGCACCCGGCGAGCCGCGATCACCAGCGCGATGCCGATCGGGATGTTGATGAACAGACCCCAACGCCAGGAGACCCAGTCGGTCAGCATGCCGCCGAGGACCAGGCCGATGCTGGCGCCTCCGGACGAGACCAGGCTGTAGAGACCGAGCGCCTTCATCCGCTCCGGCCCCTCCTTGAAGGTCAGCATCAGCAGCGTGAGCGCGGCGGGAGCGGCGATCGCGCCACCGATGCCCTGCAGGACGCGGGCGGCGAGCAGCAGCTCGGCCGTCGGAGCCAGACCGCCGAGCGCGGAGGCGAGCGTGAAGATGCTGACGCCGGTGATGAAGACCCGGCGGCGGCCGAGCAGGTCGCCGGCGCGGGCGCCGAGCAGCAGCAGACCGCCGAAGGCGAGCGCGTACGCGTTCTGCACCCAGGACAGGTTGGCCGGGCTGAAGTCGAGGGCGGTCTGGATCTTGGGCATCGCGATGTTCACCACGGTGCCGTCGAGGATCACCATCAGCTGGGTGATCACGATCACCGCGAGAACGACACCTGGTCGTCGCGCGGGAGCAGCGGAGGTAGCCGACATAAGAGAGAACTTGCTCCTTCCCCCGGAGGGGCTAGAGTTGAGATCAGAGGAAAGTGGAGTGCACCTCCGGATACGATACGGAGGCCACCTCCGCTTTTTCAAGTGAATTCTTCAGATCGGTGCGAGGAGGTCCGATGAACACGCCCGCCCCAGCGGCTCCGACGGCCCATGAGCGGCTACCCCTGCCTGATCTCCGGCCGACCCGCGCCGACGCCCGACGGAACTACGACCTGCTGGTCGCCGCCGCCCGCGAGGCGTTCGCCGAGACCGGCACGGACACCTCGCTGGAGGAGATCGCCCGCCGGGCCGGAGTGGGAATCGGCACGCTGTACCGCCGCTTCCCGAACCGCTGCGCCCTGCTCGAGGCGGTCTACGTGGACGAGATCCAGTCCGTCTGCGACCGGGCGTACGGGTTCCACGAGCAGCTCGGCCCGTTCGACGCGCTGGCCTCCTGGATGCGCAGCTTCGTCGGGTACAACGTGTCGAAGAAGAGCCTGGCCCACGAGCTCACCAGCGCCCTGGGCAAGGACTCGGAGTTCTTCAAGGCCTGCAAGATGAACGTCAAGGACGCCGGCGGCCTGCTGATCGACACGGCCAAGGCGGCCGGCGTGGTCCGCGCCGACCTGGAGCTGATGGACGTGATGCGCCTGATCGGCAGCATCTCGTCGCTGCCCGGGATCGAGCCGGAGCAGGCCGAGCGGATGCTCGACATCGTGCTCGCGGGGATCAAGCCCCAGGCCTAGAGCGTCTTCAGGTACTCCGCGAGCGCCTCACGCCAGTCGCGCATGGTGATGCCGGCCGCTTCGAGTGCCGACAGGTCGAGCGCGCTGTTCACCGGCCGCGGCGCGATCGTCTTGTCCCGCGCGTACTCCTCGGAGCTGATCGGGCGGACCTTGCACGAGCTGCCCTCGAGGATCGCCGCGGCGAAGTCGGCCCACGAGACCACGTCGCCCGCGCCGGTCGCGTGATACGTGCCCGACGGCGCACCGCTGTCCAGCAACGCGACCAGCGCCGCCGCCAGGTCCACCGTGTACGTCGGGCGCCCGTACTGGTCGTCGACCACGGTCAGCTCGTCGCGGTCGGCACCGAGCCGCAGCATCGTCCGCACGAAGTTCGGGCCGTCGCCGAAGACCCAGCTCGTCCGCACCACGTAGTACGCCGGACTCAACCGCGCGGCCAGCTCACCGGCCGCCTTGGTGATCCCGTAGACGCCCTGCGGGTCGATCCGGTGCTCGGCGGCCAGGAAGCCTTCGCCGTCGCCGAACACGTAGTCCGTGCTGACGTGCACCAGCGGGATCTCCAGCCGGCGTGCCTCCCAGGCCAGGTTCGCGACGCCGTTCGCGTTCACGTTCCAGGCCGCGAGCGTGCTGTCGGCGTCCTCCGCCTTGTCCACCGCGGTCCACGCCGCGGCGTTGATGATCGCGGTGATCCCAGCCCAGTCGAACGCCTCCAGCGCCTCCCGCGACGTGATGTCCAAGTCCGCGGAGGTCACCGCCCGAGCCTGCGGCAGCTGGTGGGCCAGAGCCTTCCCGAGCTGACCGCCGGCACCGGTGACAAGGATCGTCATGCGAAGTCCCAGTCGACGCGGATGGGGGCAACGTTCTCGAGCATCGGGTGCCCGGCGTCCTTCTCGCTGTAGATCAGCTGGTCCTTCGGCAGCGGCCACGGGACGTCCAGCTGCGGGTCGAACAGGTTGACCAGCGTGTACTTGGCGTCCGGCGACCAGTGCGCGTTGACCAGGTAGTTGTAGACCGTGTTCGGCTCCAGCGTGCAGAACGAGTTGCCGCAGCCGCGCGGCACGTAGAGCCCCTGCCGCGGGGTCAGCTCGAAGGTCTCCATCCGGCCGAAGCCAGGGCCCTCGCGCAGGTCGACGATCGCCGTGAACACCTTGCCGTACGCCGGGGAGATGTACTTGTCCCACGGCTCGGCGTGGATCCCCCGCGTCACGCCGACCTCGGCGTTGAACGAGACGTTGTTCTGCACGATCTCCAGGTGCGGCAGGCCGAGCTTCTCCAGCTTCTCGGCCTGGAAGCTCTCCTTGAACCAGCCGCGGCCGTCGTCGAAGACCTGCAGCTCGACGTGCAGCAGACCGGGAATGCTGGTCTCGGTCAGGGTCGGTCCGGTCATCATCCTGCCTTGGTGAACTCGTAGACGGCGGCACTGCCGTTGCGGTAGCGCTCCTTGGCGAACGGCTCGAGCGTGTCCGCGTGCGGTCGGGTGAACTCGACGTAGATCCAGCGGACCCCGAGGTCCTTCAGCTGCTGGGCCTTGGCCGCGTCCGGCTGGGCGACGAAGCTGTCGTTCAGCTGCAGGATCTCAGGCTTCCAGTAGTCGACGGTGATCGAGTCCCGGCCGTCGGGTCCGAGCTTGTTCGCCTCGACGGTCGGCGTCCACGCCTCGACCAGCATCTGCCGCTCGGAGAACGCGCCGACCACGAACCGCCGGCTGTCGCACTTCTTCGGCTCGATCGGCGTCGTGCAGTGCCGGTTCGTCATCACGACGTCGTTCACGTCGGAGTGGTCCCGGATCCACCGGGCCGCCGCGATCTGCTCGGTCCCGACCGCGAGGTACGCCTCGGCCTTCACCGGCCGCAGCGGCAGGACCGGGGTGGCCTCGATCTGGATCCGGGTCACCATCGTGACGCCACCGGCCAGGATCGCGACCGTGATCGCGGCGAAGAACGCGGTGAACCGCATCCGCGGGGTGAGGAACCAGGCGACCGCCCCGGCGACCACCAGCACGGCCAGGCCGACCAGGATCATCTTGGTCGCGTGGATCAGGCCGCCGTGGTTGGGCTGGATCAGCCCGATCGTCCAGATCGGCAGCAGGATGAAGAACGGGCCGAACGCCAGGCCGATCAGCACCGCGCGCCACCACCGGCTCTGCAGTTCGCGGACCATGGTGACCAGGCCGACGGCGGAGCCGATCGCGAGCAGCGGGCCCGCCGTACGGGCGAAGTAGTACTGACTGGCGCCCGGGTGGCTGAAGACCGCGACCGCTGCCGCGCCGGCGAATCCGCCGCCGATCAGCAGCCAGGTCACCGGGTCGCGACGGCCCTCGGCGGTCTTGAGCCGCCAGAGCAGACCGGTCCCGCGCGCGAGGATCGCCAGTACGGCGACCAGCGAGGAGAACGCCATCGAGGTCGTGGTGATCGCGCCGACCCGGGTGATCGCCGGGGTCGACATCGCCGCGTCGTGGAACTGGACGTGCAGCCCGGAATCCGAACCCTGGAACACGACCACGAGCGCGACGATCAGCGCGCCCGCCGTCAGGACGCCGTCCAGGAACAGGCCCTTCAGGCGCGAGCGGTCGAACAGGATCATCGCCACGAAGGCGAGCCCGACACCGGCCACGACCAGCGGCATCGTCGAACCCTTGGTGCCCGAGGCCGTCAACGCCAGCAGGGGAATCAGCAGCAGACCGATTCGGCCCATCTGGTTGCGCCAGCGGAACACCAGCAGGATGACGATCGCGATCAGCAGCGGCACGGACGGCGCGAGGCTCGGCGACAGCGGGGCCATCGGGTAGCCCAGGGTGGTCAGGCCGAACAGGTTCAGCTCGGAGCCGGCGATGCAGAGCAGCGCGGCGACCGGACCGGTCCACGCGACACCGGTGATCCGGACGGCGGCGATCGCGACGACCAGGACGATCGCCAGCGGCATCAGGGCGGGCATGAAGCGGAACAGCACCTCGTCCAGGCCGATGCCGGAGACCGTGGCCACCTGCGCGATCCAGGCGTGGCTGAACCAGTGGTAGGCCATCGGGGCGTTCTCGACCCAGGGGAAGCTGATCGGGCCGCGGTGCTGCAGCTGGCCGGACATCGCCAGGTGGAGGTACGCGTCGATGTACGGCGCCCGGAAGCCGCTGGCCCACTCGAGCGGCTCACGGTTGTAGTACTGCCGCAGGTCCTGCAGGCCGAACAGCGAGGTCGCTGCGACCGCAGGCATCCACCACAGCGGGAGGCTGCTGGTCCGCACCCGGCGGATCCGCGCCCGGCTGCGCGGTACGGCGAGCAGCACGACCGCCAGCACCAGCGGCAGCGCGGCCGAGAGCCACGGCCACTGCAGCAGACCGGCCACGATCTGCGCCCCGATCGCCAGCATGAAGCCGACGGCCAGGCCCATCATCACGTCCTCGATCCACCAGCCACGGTTGGGACGGACGCACCGCCACACCAGGACACCCGGCAGCAACTGCGTCACCACCAGTCCCAGCAGGCCCAGAACCGCTGCGCTCGCAGGAAGATCGGCCCGGACGGCGGTGGTCAGGAAGAACGCGACCGCGAGCAGCAGCACCAGTGCACTGACCACGGTGGAAGGCCACCGGCCGAACCGCGATTCGGTCTTCTGGTCCGGAGGTGTCGTCGCGACAGGGGACGACAACTCGGCGGTCTGTGACATCAAAGCTCCTGACAAACGGGAATCACGCACAGTGCACGGGCCGGGGCGCGGCGGCCGGGTCGGGCAGCAGCATAGCCCCGTCGCCAGGGCAACCCGACGGCGTCGGGGGGCATCCAACCCGTCGCGCTGGTAGGGTGACCCGCTGATGCGCGCACGGCGCACGCTTCCGAGGAGAGCTATCTTGTCCGACGATCCCCTCGCCCAAACCCCGCAGAGCGGCGAGCCGGACGGCACGTACGTGTCGAACTACTTCGAAACCCGTCTGGCGCACAACGCGAACCGGACCAAGATCTGGCAGCACCTCTGCAAGTACCTGCAGAAGTGGGTCAGCACCGACGCCGAGGTACTCGAGCTCGGGGCGGGCTGGTGCGACTTCTCGAACAACGTGCAGGCCAAGCGCGTCGTCGCGATGGACCTCGACAGCACGGTGGACCGCGCCGCCGCCGCGCACGTCGAGCCGGTGATCGGTGACTGCACCGACCTGGGCAAGTTCGAGGACGGGACCTTCGACGTCGTCTTCGCCTCGAACCTGCTGGAGCACCTGGACCGCGACTCCTCGAACCGGCTGCTCGCCGAGGCCAAGCGGGTGCTGCGGCCCGGTGGCCGCCTGATCCTGATGCAGCCGAACTTCCGGCTCAACCCGGGCCGGTACTTCGACGACTTCACCCACGTCGCGATCTTCACCGACCAGTCGCTGCAGGACTACCTGGTCGCCGAGGGCTGGAAGATCGACGCGGTCAAGGCGAAGTTCATGCCTTTGACGCTGAAGTCCAAAGGCGGCAACCTGACCTTCGTGGTGCCGTGGTACCTGCGCTCGCCGATCAAGCCGCTGGCCGGGCAGATGCTCGTCGTCGCGTCCCGCTGACCCAAGACGGAAAAACCCGATAGGTGCAGAAACGTGTTCAACGGTAAAACACTGTCCGTGGTCCTTCCGACCTACAACGAGAAGGACAGCATCGCCGACGTCATCCGCCGGTTCGACAAGCTCGGCGTGGTCGACGACATCCTGGTGATCAACAACAACGCGGCCGAGGGGACCTCCGAGGAGGTCGCCTCGACCAACGCGCGGGAGATCATCGAGACCACCCAGGGCTACGGTGCGGCGATCCGGCGCGGGCTGCGCGAGGTCGACACCGACCTGGTCTGCGTCTGCGAGCCGGACGGCACGTTCAACCCTGAGGACCTGCTGAAGCTGCTGTCGTTCTCGGCCGAGTGCGACGTCGTGGTCGGCTCCCGGACGGTGTCGAACTTCATCTGGGACGGCGCCAACATGGGCTGGTTCCTGCAGTTCGGCAACTGGGCGGTGGCCAAGATGCTCGAGGTGCTGTTCAACACCGCCTCGATGAGCGACGTCGGCTGCACCTTCCGGGTGATCACCCGCGAGCACGTTCAGACGATCTCGGACCGGGCCACGCTGAACGGCTCGGCGTTCGGCCTGGAGATGCTGCTGACCTCGGTCGTCACCCGGGCGCGGATGGTGCAGATCCCGGTGAACTACCACCCGCGGGTCGGCGTCTCGTCGGTGACCGGCGACTTCGGCAAGACCGTCACGCTCGGCCTGGAGATGATCCGGCTGATCCTGAAGACCCGGCTGAAGACCCTCGGCCGGCGCCCGCGCCGTACCACCACGACGGCCAACGCGACCGTCTGAACCACGAGCTCCACGCGTAACGTCCGAAGAAACTCACAGCGTCCGAAGAAGCCGAGCCTATAGCCTCGGGTTCTTCGGACGTTGCTGTTTTCTTCGGACGTTACGGCAGGCGGTGGGCGAGGGCCTCTACGGCTTCGCGGCGGCGATGAGGCGGGCGGCGAGGTCCTGGAGGGCGTCGCGCAGTTCGGGTGGTTCGACGACCTGGAAGGGCACGCGGACGAAGGCCAGGCGTTCGGCGTACCACTCGGGGTCGTCGGTGCTGCCGACCAGGCGGGAACGCTCCGGGCCGAGGTCCTCGAGCCGGCCGAGGCTGCCGGGGGTGCAGCGGGCGATCTGCTCCGCGCTCGCCTCGAAGACGATCTCCACCTCGTACCGCCAGCCGGCGGAGAGGTGGTCCTGGACCGCTTGCGCGGGATCCAGACCCTCGGGCGGAGTGAACGTCTCCGGCAGTGGCTCGGCCGACGCGATCCGGTCGATCCGGAGGACCCGCTGCGCGTCGCGGCTGTGGGACCAGCCCAGCAGGTACCAGCGGCCGTGCCGCACGCTGACCGCCCACGGGTCGATGTCCATGCTGAACGGCTCGGCGTCGCACTCGCGACGTTGATAGCCCAGCCGGAGCCGACGACGATCCGTACATCCCCGTACGACGGCAGCCGTGATCTCCGGGTCCGGCATCGCGAGCCGCGACCCCGGCGGGATCATCGCGCGGATCGCGTCGGCCGGGCCGGCGACCGCGGTCGGCAGCACCCGGATGATCTTGGCCAGCGCGCTGCCGGCCGGGTCGGTCACGTCGGAGACGCTGTGGTGACCGCCGAGCGCGGCCATCATCAGCCCGAGCGCCTCGGCGGTCGAGAACATCAACGGGGGCACCCGGAACCCGCGGCCGATCCGGTACCCGCCGTACCGGCCAGAGGTCGACTCGATCGGGATGCCGGCCTCGCGCAGGATCCCGACGTACCGGCGCGCGGCGCGATCGGTCACCCCGAGCCGCCGGCCGAGCCGGTCGCCGGTGATGCCCGGGCTGTTCTGGATCAGCTCGAGCGCCAGCAACGCCTTGGCGGTCGGGCTCGCGTCGTCGTCCATCCCATCCCCCGTGTTCCGGAAGCAGATCGTCCGCGAACTCAGGTTAGCGGGTGACCGGGCGGTGGGTGTCGAGCTGGGCGAGGTCGGCGGCGGTCAGGCCCGCGTGCCAGCCGGCGCCGTTGGTGATCCTCGTACGCCGGGTGACGGTCTCGGGGAAGAGTTTGGTGAACAGCGCGTCGACCTGCTTCTCGCGGCGGCTCAGGACGGGGAGCAGCCGGTCCTGGTCGGCCTCGGCGACGGCGGCGCGGGCCTTCTCGGCGGTGGCTTGCAGGCGTTCGCCGATCCGCTGCGCGTAGGCCATCAGGAAGGACTGCCGGAACGACCGCGTCCGGGACTCGCCGCGAATGCCGTAGTGCTTGCCCGAGGCAAGCATCGCGCGATTGGCCTGAACGAGCAGGGACGTGGCCAGCAGCTCGGTCAGCTGCAGGTCGAGATCGGCACCGACGATCGTGACGACGGCGAGCTGGTCCTGGGTCACGGTCCGACAGCCATTGGCGTCGGCAACGACTCCGACGAGCTGCGCTTTCGCTGTCACATAAGGGGTTTCGACCCAGATCCGGCGCGCGCCACTGTCGTCGGGCAGGTCGAGATCGGGACCGGCGTCCAGCAGTGCGTGGTCGAGGGAGAACTTCGCCATCAGCTCCTGCGCCTTGCCCGACAACGCCTCGGCCTCGTCGGGGAACTCGGTCGCCTCCGCCTTCGCGAGCAGGGCCCGGACACGGGCGAGCATCTTGCGGTCGGTGCCCGACTGTTGCGAGTGCTTGGCTGCCTTCCGCTGCGCCGTGCCGGGCAGCGGGAACAGACGGGCCATCGCCTGCAGCTGGTAGAGGAAGGCGGCTAGCTGGAGCGTCAGGTCGAGGGCCAGGTAGCGCCCGATCCGCTGCGCGGCCGACCAGTTGGTCAGGTCGAGGTCGTCGAACGGATGCTGGAGCCCGAGGTCGGCCAGCTGATCGGACCAACGGGAGTCGATCGTGCTCGGCTTGTACGCCCGGTGCTCGGCGGCGATCACCGCGGTCAGCAGCGGTTCGACGCCGGGCTCCAGCCGCCGCCGTGCGTGCTGTACGACGTCCATCGGCGTCCAGCCGCGCTCCCAGCTCGTCCGCAGCAGGTCGGTCAGGTACTTGCGCACCACCCGGTCGACCAGCTGCTGGTCCTGCTCGTCGTACCGGCCGAGCTCGGCGAGATGCAACTCGGGCTGCAACGCGACCGTCGCTCGCTGCAGGACCTGCAGTACTTCCGCTTCACTCACACTCTCCAGTCTGTCAGGTCCTACTGACGGGGAGGCCCAGCGGCCAGACGGCGGCGGACCTGGTTCATGCGCTCCGGTGAGTTGTGCGGCATCTCCCAGCGCGTCTCCAGCCACCAGGTCGCGCCGGCGTCCGCCCAGGGCTTCACCTCGGCTGCGGCGGTGGCGGGGTCGGTCTCCCCCTCCGCCACCACGTCGAGGTCCGGTCGGGCCCCGCGCTCGCTCAGCCAGGAGCGCAGCGCGGTCAGCTCGGCCGGGCCCGGCTCCCCGGCGTACTGAGGGAGTACGCCGTCGCAGCGCAGCACCCGGCGCATCGACTTGGGTCGCGGCCAGGCGCCGACCACCCAGATCGGGATCCGCTCCTGGACCGGTCGCCCGACCACGGTCAGGTCGTCCCGGACGGACTCGTACGTGTAGTGCTCGCCCTGGTACGTCTGCCCGCCGTCCCAGAGCGTGCGGATCAGGTCGATGCCCTCGTCCATCCTCGCGGCCCGGGTCCGCAGGTCGAGTTCCTCGCCCGTCGACGGCAGGTCCGTCTCGACCGCGCCGAGGCCGACGGCCAGGATCGCCCGGCCGTTCGACAGCTGGTCGAGCGTCGCGACCTGGCTGGCCACCTTCCACGGCCGTCGCCATGGGAGCGGGGTGAGCATCGTGCCGAGCTTGATCCGGGTGGTCCGGGCCGCGATCGCGCTCAGCAGGCCCCAGGCGTCGACGCCGTACGCCGCCTCCCAGACGAAGACGCCGTCCCAGCCGGACTCCTCCGCGAGCACGGCCTGGGCGAGCTGCTCGGGCGCGGTGCCGCCCGGAAGGATCATCCCGAATCTCATGGACCCGTTCCTATCGCGGATGGGGGTCCTGCCCGAAGAGCTGCCCGGCGAAGCCTCGTGAACCCCGTGGATGCCACGTAGAGTAACGGGCACCAAAATCGGAGAGGTGCAGGATGACTCAGACTGCGGAGCGGGGAATCGGCGACCTGAGAGCTGCCGTCGGTGGACCGGTGTTCACTCCGGGTGACGACGGGTACGACGACGCGCGGCGGGTGTGGAACGCGGAGATCGACCGGAAGCCGGGCGTCGTCGTGCGGTGCGCGAGCGTCGACGACGTACGGGCCGCGCTGGCGTTCGCGGTGGAGACCGGACTCGAGGTGTCGGTGCGTGGGGGCGCGCACAACGTCGCCGGCGGCGCGGTGGTCGACGCCGGGCTGGTGATCGACCTCAGCCTGATCAACCAGGTCTCGGTCGATCCGGAGGCCCGGCGAGCCAAGGTCGGCGGCGGCGCGCTGCTCGCCGATCTGGACGCGGCGACGCAGGAGCACGGGCTCGCCGTACCGGCCGGGATGATCAGCCACACCGGCGTCGGCGGGCTCACGCTCGGCGGCGGGATGGGCTGGCTGACACGGCTCGGCGGACTGAGCATCGACAACCTCGTCTCGGTCCAGCTCGTCACCGCCGACGGCCGCGTGCTGCGCGCCGCCGAGGACGAGAACCCGGATCTGTTCTGGGCGGTCCGTGGCGGTGGCGGCAACTTCGGCGTCGTCACCGAGTTCGAGTTCGGCCTGTACGCCGTGGGCCCGATGATCCAGTACGGCCTGCTCTTCTGGGAGGTTGCCCAGGGCACCGAAGTGCTGCGGCTGGCCCGTGACCTGATCCCGGGGCTGTCCCGCGAGTTCAACGTGGTGATCGCCGGGCTGAGCGCGCCGCCGGCGCCGTTCGTGCCCGAGGAGCACCACTTCCGGACCGGTTACGCCCTGGTCGTCGTCGGCTTCGGCTCGCCCGAGAGCCACGCGGAGGTACTCGATCAGTTGCGGGCGGCGTTGCCGCCGCTGTTCGAGTTCGCCACCCCGATGCCGTACGCCGCGCTCCAGCAGTCGCTGGACGAGGCGAACGCGTGGGGCCATTACGTGTACGAGAAGACGTCGTACCTGGACGACTTGAGCGACGACGCGATCGAGGTGTTCGCCGAGCACCTGAGCCGCAAGCAGTCGCCGCTCTCGGTGAACCTGTTCTACCGGCTCGACGAGGCCTACACGGAGGTCCCCGACGACGCCACGGCGTTCGCGGGCGGCCGCTCCGCGCGGTACGCGACGTTCATCGTCGGCGCCGGGCTGACTGCGGAGCAGTTCCCGGCCGAGCGCGAGTGGGTCCGGAGGTTCTGGTCAGCCCTGCAGCCGCACGTCATCGCCGGCGAGGGCTACGTCAACGCGCTGGGTCAGGACGGTCTGGACAGCAGCACGCTGTACGGCGCGAAGTACGACCGGCTGACCCGGATCAAGGCCGAGTACGACCCGGGCAACGTCTTCCACCGCAACTCCAACATCAAGCCGGCCTGACCGAGGGCGCCAGGCTCGGCGCCGTACCGGTCGACGGAGCGAGGGCCACTGACACGATCAGTGGCCCGACCTCCAGCGTCCGCCATTCCCCTGCGAAAGAAGCCGGTACGTCGAGCCCGTGCTGCGGCCACCAGGCCAGCATCGGTACGTCGGCGAGCTTGCAGAGGCACTCCGACCGGGTCCAGCGCTCCCAGAACTCGTCGGTCCCGAAGCGCTTCGCCAGCGGCGCGGGGACTGCCTGCTCGGCGTATTCGGCATCGACAACGACCGACCAGCCGGCAGGCGGTACGCCGTACCAGCCGACGCACTGGAAGTCCGGCAGGTGCGAGCGGGTCAGCGCGTCCCGCACGTCGTCGACCGAACCGACCCGCAGGTGCGACTCGGCCTGGTCGAGCAGCTGACGAACCTCAGATGCCGCCGGCACCGTCGATGACGATCGCCTGGCCGTTGATGTTGGTCTGGTCGAGCAGCAGCATCCGGACCACCGGGACGACCTCTTCGGGCTCGGTCAGGTGACCGGTCGGCGTGCGCCGGACGATCTGGTCGAGCTGGGTCTGGCCGAGCACCGCGGACATCTCCGAGGCGAAGAAGCCCGGGGCGACCGAGTTCGCCAGGACCCGTCCACCGAGCTCACGGGCCAGCGAGCGGGTCGCCGCGTCCATGCCACCCTTGGTCGCCGAGTAGGCGACCAGGCCGGGGAAGCCGCGCTGGGCGCAGATCGAGGTGATGTTCACGATCCGGCCCTTGAGGCCCTTGGCCATCATCCGGCGCAGGACGAACCGGGTCAGCACCAGCGGCGCGGTCAGGTTGGTCTGGATGATGTGCGCGATCTGGTCCGAGGACGTGTGCACGTGCAGCGAGTCCTGGCCGACGGCGGCGTTGTTGATGATCCCGTCGATCGGGCCGAGCTTGGCCTCGACCTCCTTGACGAACGCCTGACCGGCCTTCTCGTCGTTGATGTCGAAGCCGCCGACGTGGACCTGGTCGGGGTACTTCTCGGCCAGCGCGGTCAGCTCCGGCGTCACCGTCCGGGCGAACGCGGCGACCTTGACGCCCTGGTCGATCAGGTCGTTGACGAACGCCAGGCCGAGGCCGCGGGAGCCGCCGGACACCAGCACGACGGTCGACGGCGGAACCAGAGTGACATCAGACATCGCTTTTCAGGGTCTCCTTCTGGGGAATCTCGGCCAGGAAGCGGATCCGGCGCGGTACGCCGTAGTCCGGCAGCCTGTTCGTGCTCCACTGCACGAGGTCGGCGTCGGTGACCGGACCGAGGTCGGGGTTCAGCACGACCTCGGCGGCGACCATCCGGCCGACCAGCGGGGCCTTGCGGGCGAACACCCGGGCCCAGGCGACGGCCGGGTGGGCCATCAGCACGTTGCGGACCAGGCCCGCGGACACCTTGGACCCGCCGACGTTGATCTCGTCGGTGTCGAGCCGGCCGGTGATCAGCACCCGGTCGTCGACGAACTCGACCCGGTCGCCGGTCCGGTGCGCGCCCTCGAGACCCGCGCCGTGGTGCGGGGAGGCGATCACCAGTTCGTCGCCGTCGACCGACAGCTTCGGCCGCTCGGACTCCGGGTCGGGGTCGCGGTCCAGCCAGGCCTTCGGGAAGCCGGCCTTGCCGTCGTGGACGACGATCGAGGCGCCGACCTCGGACGAGGCGTAGATCCAGGAGATCCGGGCCTTCGGGAAGAGCTCGGCCAGCTGGTCCAGGATCGCCTGGTCGACGGGCTCGCCGCCGAGCGTGATCTGCTCCAGCGGGACCTTCGACAGCGCCTCGGAGTCACGGAAGATCGTCTGCCGCCAGAACGTCGGCGTACCGGACGCGGCGGTGACGCCGTGCTCGGCGGCGATCTGCGGCCAGGTCTCCAGCTCGGACGGCTCGATCACGACCAGGCCCTGGTCGGCCTGGGTCAGCGAGATCGTGATCACCTGCCACCACGCGTACGTACCCGGCGAGTACGGGACCAGCCAGGTGCGCGGCTGCTGCTTGCCGCGGACGGTGGTCAGCGACTCCAGCGTGTGGCCGATCCGCTTCGGGCGGCCGGTCGAGCCGGAGGTGAGCAGCCAGACACGGCCGGACTCCTCTACCCGCTTCAGCCGGGCCGGGGTGACCGAGTGCTCGTCGCCTCCTGCGATCACGACCGCGAAGCCGGACTCGCCGAGCTCCTCGCGCATCGCCAGATCGACCCGCGACGACGTCGCCACCAGCAGCTCGGTGCCGTGCACGGCGTGATGCCGTACGGCGGCGAGCGCGTCCGCGCCGTTGTCGACCAGGACCGCGGCCGGCGACGGGAGCTGGGGCAGCTTGTGCAGGGTCCGCCAGGTCAGCTTCTTCCCGCCGACGACGACGGTGTTGTCGTCGCCGATCAGGGCGGTGCTGCGACGCTGCGCGGTCACGCCGACTGGAGCTGCTCGATGAAGTCCAGGACGTCGCCGACCTTGGCGATCTGCCGCAGTCCGGGAGCATCGAAGTTCAGCTCGTCGCCGATCTCGTCCTCGACCCGCAGGGCCAGCTCGGAGAAGTCCAGGGAGCGGAAGCCGATCTCCCGCAGGTCGGCGCTGTCGTCGCTCGGCAGTTCCTTGCCCTGCGCCTTCATCACCTCGCCCATCAGGTCCCGGATCTGGGCGCGCGTCAACTCACTCATAGGCCAAGACTCTAGCGGCTGGTAGCAGGCGCGGACGATTCGCGTATCCCGGTGGTGGCCGAGGTCACTTCTCACGTCGCACCACCGCCCGCACCCGGCGAACTCGGTCTTTGATCTCCCAGCCGATCAGGGCGATCAGTGGAGCCGCCGCGGCGGTGGCGGCGAACAGGATCTCTTCTACGGGGAAGCCGGCGATGTGCTGAGCGGGCATGGTGCCTCCCTGTCACGGGTCTTCACTCAGGGTAAGCGGGTGGTGGGACGGGGTAAACGGCTCGGCGGTGTCGTTTCGGGGGCGACTACCGTTGGGGGAGAACTTTTGGTCGCTCACGGGTCTCTCTCCGTGTGCAGGAACTGCGGAGGGAGTACGGGGTGAGCCGACCGGGCCGGGCGACGTCGGTGGCGGCGCTGGCGAGTCTGCCGGTGCTGCCGCTGGGCTGGTTCGTCGGTCTGCAGGCGCACCCGCCGTGGGTCGCGGCGGCATACCTCGGCTACTTCCTCGCCGTGCTCGCCGTACCGGGCACGATGTTCTGGCGGCGACTGACCGGCGGCACCGGCTGGTTCGCCGTCGACGCAGTGCTCGGTACGACGTTCGGCCTGGCCTGCGAGGTCCTGATCTACCCGCTCGGCCGCTGGCTCGACATCCCGCTCGCGGCGCTGGTGATGCCCGCCCTGGCGCTCGGACTCTTCCTGGCCCTGCCGAGCAAGACGCGCTCCACCACACCGACCCCCTGGTGGTCGGTGGCCGGTGTGATGGTCGTGGCTGGAGTCGTCGCGGCCTGGTTCGTCCGGGTCGGCTCCCGGCTCATCCCGATCGACGGACCGGCCGCCCTGCGCCCGAACTCGGACTCACCCTTCCAGCTGTCGCTGGCCGCCGAGCTGACCCACCACTTCCCGCCGCAGGTCCCGTACGTCGCCGGAGAGCCGCTGACGTACCACTGGATGGCCTTCAACCACATCGCCTCGGCGCACTGGATCACCGGCATCGAGCTGGACGTCCTGACCCAGCGGGTGGTCCCCTTTGCGTTCCTGCTGCTGACAACGCTCGGCGCCGCCGCCGTCGGCATGGTCCTCACCGGCCGGGCCGTTGCGGCACCGATCGCCGCCGGACTCACTGTGCTCGCCGGAGACCTCGGCCCGTGGGGCTGGACGGTCACCCACACCCTGTACCACGACAGCCCGCTGTCGATGGGGCAGATGATCAGCACGACCCAGGCTTTCTCCACCGTGATGATGCTGCCGCTGATCGCCGTCACCGCTCAGCTCCTGCGACGTCCGCCCGGCCAGACCAGGCAGCAGCTCGCCGGGCTCTTCGTGGTGGCCGGCATCCTGATCAGCGTCCTCTCGATCAGCAAGCCCACCGCGCTGCCCGTGTACGCCGCCGGACTGGCCGCGGCCTGGATCTACCTGACCGTCAAGGCCCGCCGCCTCAACCTGCGCGCGCCGGTGCTCGGCGTGACCGTCGCAGCGACGTACGCCTTCAACTTCTTCGTCGTCCTGCGCGGTGAGACCAACGGGATGGTGTTCAAGCCGGCCGGGACCTACCGCACGATGCTGGACGGGATGGTCCGCGGCATCGACCCGTCGGTACCGGTCGGCCGCCCGCTGCTGCTCATCGTCGCCGCCGCGATCGTGATCGGCTGGCTGATGCCCGCTGTGGGCGCCCTGCTGATCCGGCGACGGCTGCCGCGCGACCCGATGGTGGTGATGCTGCTGGCCGGGCTGATCGGAGCGGTCGCGGCTGCCAGCCTGCTCTACCAGTACAGCCAGGCTCAGGTCTTCTTCGTCCGAACCGCCTTCGTCTACGGGGTTCTGCTCGCTGCCTGGGGCCTGGCCTCGCTGGAACGCCGCCAGTACCTGGTGGTCGGTCCGGCCCTGGCCATCGGCGTCGCCGCGATCTACATGGGCCGGGCCCAGACCAAGACGCTGATCCGCGACTGCCAGGACACCGGCTGCCTGGAGAGGATCTTCACCGCGCCGCTCGTCGCCGCCCTGATCCTCACCGCGGCCGGCGTCGTCATCCTGGGCCTGAGCCTCCGGCGACGGTCACGGACCGGCCGGACGTGGGCGATCATCGCCGTCTGCGCGCTGCTCGGGCTGACCGTCTCGCCGACGGTCGTCGGCCTGCGGCAGTTCGCGTTCCCGCCGCAGACGGCGTACGACTCGATCGCCCCCGGTGGGATCGACGCGGCCCGGTTCATCCGTCGCCAGTCCGGCCCGGACGACCTGATCGCGACCAACATCCACTGCCATGCCCCGACCGGTCCGCGCTGCCACACCGGCTCGTTCTGGATTCCCGCGTACGCCGAACGCCGCGTGCTGGTGGAGGGCTGGTCGTACACCGCGAAGGCGAACGACGTACGCAGCTCGACCGAGGCGTCGTACGGGCCGTTCTGGGACCAGGAGAGGCTGAAGGTCAACGACGAGGCCTTCACCGCACCGACCCGCGAGATCCTCGACCGCCTGCGCACGCAGTACGGCGTGCGCTGGCTGCTCGCCGACGACCGGGTGAACCCGGCGCCGGAAGAGCTGGAGAAGCTGGCCGAACTGCGCTTCCAGTCCGGCACCGTCCGCGTCTACCAGCTCTACCCGCCCCGGGTCGGCGCCGGTTCCACCCCGATCAGCTAGCTCTCATCAGGTTGGCTTCGATCTCTCCGCTGTGAAC
The DNA here is from genome assembly GCA_049998015.1 of Kribbella sp. cmx-5-2. Taxonomy (GTDB): domain Bacteria; phylum Actinomycetota; class Actinomycetes; order Propionibacteriales; family Kribbellaceae; genus Kribbella. The sequence continues at coordinate 162,860 of JAEBEC010000002.1, read as the reverse complement.
GCTGTGTGCTGTCATGCCTTCTACACGGCGCTCGGGTTCGGCAGCGTTCACCGGCTGGGTGTGAGCCCAGCCACAAACCCGGTGACAGCCGCCGCGAACGCCTCGGGCTCCTCCACGTGCCCGAAGTGCCCGCTGTGCTCCAGGAACACCAGCTCGGCGCCGGGGATCAGCTTGGCGAGCTCCTCGCTCCACCGCGGACCGCAGATCGGGTCGAAGCGGCCGCCGATCACCAGCGCGGGCAGGTCGAGCCCGCCGAGCAGCGGCCGGTCGTCGATCGTCTCCGGCGTACCGTCCGCGGCGACCGCCTCGATGTAGCTGCCGCCCACGCCGGCGCGCAGCGCGGCGAACTCCTGCTCGCGCGGACCCCAGTAGTCCGCCAGGTACGCCGGAATGATGCCTTGGGCAACCTTGACGAACTCCTCGTCGGTGCTGATCCCGCCCATCGCCTGGACGACGGCCATCACCTCGGGCAGCGCCGGGTTCTCGGCGTTCCGGGCGGCGAACGCCGCGAAGTTGCGGCCGGCCTCCTCGCCGAACTCCGGTCCGGTCGCCGGAGCGCTGTCGTACAGGACGACGCCGGCCAACCGGTCCGCGTGGTGCAGCGCGAAGTGCTGGGCCACGAACCCGCCGTGGGAGTGGCCGATCAGGTGGACCGGGCCGGCGCCGAGGTCGTCGATCACGGCGGCCAGCCGGTCGGCGTACAGGTCCCGGACGTAGCCGCGCGGGTGGGACGGGAGCCGGCCGGACTCGCCGGTGCCGATCGGCTCGACGTACACGACCTGCAGGTGCTGCTCGACGAGGGGCATCCGCAGGTACTCCCAGTTGATCCCTGGGCCGCCGGAGTGCGCGACGAGGGTGGGACCGCTGCCGTGCACGTGGTACCGCTGGGTGATGCCGTCGATCTCGAGGGTGTGAGTTGTCATGCGGGCAAGACGGAGTACGACGGCTTTAGTTCACCGGCTCCGCTGTGAGCCCGGCCACAGGCTCCGGGTGGAACAGCCGCAGCTCCTGGACCCGTCCGTCCCGCAGGGACATCAGCCAGGTCACCGCGGGCGGGCAGTGCTCGGGGTTGTCGGGCGAGTTGAGCATGTCCATCTCCCAGACGGCGAGGTCGCGGCTCGCCACCACGTGGCGGACCCGCTGCCGGACTCCGGCGGTCAGGTCGGAGTCCATGCCCCGGTTGAGGAAGTCGTGCCCGACGATCGGCTCGGGCCCACTGAGCAGAGCGACCTCTGGCGACCAGCGCTCGGCCAGCACCGCCTGGAACTCGCCGCGCTCCGCGGCCGCCAGCGTCTCGCGCGCCTCCCTCTCGCTGGCCGCTACCAGGGCGCCCGCGTCCCCGTGGGCCGAGTCAGCAGTCGCCAGCAGCGCCTTGGCCAGCCGATCCCGCCCCAGGCTGAGGCGGGAGCGAACAGTGCCCACCGGCACCCCGCTGGCGTCGGCGATCTGCTGGTACGACGTGATGCTGGTGCTGAAGTGACGCAGCATGATCGCCAGCCGCGTCGGAGCGGGCAGTTCGTCCATCGCGTGCCAGATCCAGTCCCGCATGGCGTGCTTGTCGAGCGCCTGCTCCGGAGTGGGCTCCTGCGACGCCAGCTTGAGCTCGTCCACGGACAGCGGGTAGGTCGTGCTGCGCAGCCGGGTCCGGCAGGCGTTGCGGACGATCATCCGCAGCCAGGCGCCCACTGCTGAAGGGTCACGGACGTCACCGATCCGCCGGAGCGCTGTGACTGCCGCGTCCTGGAGGACGTCCTCGACGTCAGGGCTGTTGCCCAGCAGGCTGAGTGCTACCGCACGCATGCCGGCCTGGTGCCTGGCCAGCAGCGTTCCCAGAGCTGCAACGTCTCCAGCCTGGGCGCTGCGGGTCAGGTCGGCGTCCACGTCCTCCAGTATTGCTCGCTACCGAAGGACCGCCGCCGGGAGCGGGAGGCTCTGGTTCCAGGTGCGGTCGAGAGCGGTGACCAGGTAGATGTAGTGGCGACCGGCGACGGCTGTCGTGTCGGTCCAGGTCTGCTGACCACCGGTGGCCCGCAGCGTCGCGACCAGGTTGCGGGCGTCGTTGTCTCCACACCAGTCGCCGGCCAGGAGGTCGCGGCGGTAGACGGCGTACGACGTGGTGTCCTTGGAGGTCGCTCGCCAGTCCAGCTTGACGCCACCGCTGGTCCGCGAGGCCTTGAAGGCGTGGACCGGGAGCGGCGGGCGGGAGTCGAGCGACGGCATCGCCGGGACCAGCGCGGGGCGCGTGTACCAGGTGCTGTTCAGCAGGCTGGTCGCACCGAGGCGGTCGGCGCGCACGTCCTTGGCGGAGAAGTAGATGTCGCCCTTCACCTCGGGGATCGTGCTGTTGAACGCCAGGTGGTCGCTCAGCTCGGCCGGGTCGGCCCAGTCGGGCGACTGCGTCGACGTACCGACCTTGTACGTCGCCTGGCCGATGTAGAGGTGCACGTCGGTGCCGCGGACCTGATCGGCCCACCAGGGCACGATCTTGTTGTAGTCGGCGGCTGCGAACCCACCAGCCCAGTAGACCTGCGGGACGATGTAGTCGATCCACTCCTCGCGCACCCACTTGCGGGTGTCAGCGGCCAGGTCGTCGTACGTCTGAACGCCCGCCGTGGTGTCCGATCCTTCGGCGTCGGTCGCCTTGTTGCGCCAGACGGCGAAGGGCGAGATGCCGAACTTCACCCACGGCTTGGCGGCCTTGATCTGGTGCTGGAGCTCCTGGATCAGCAGGTCGATGTTGTTGCGCCGCCAGTCCTGGAGGTTGGAGAAGCCTCCGCCGTACTGCGCGAACGTCGCCGCGTCGTCGAAGACCTGACCGGCCACCGGGTACGGGTAGAAGTAGTCGTCGAAGTGCACGCCGTCGATGTCGTACTTGCTGACGGCGTCCATGATCGCGCTCTCGACCAGCTTGCGGGCCGCGGGGATCCCCGGGTTGTAGTAGAGCTTGCCGCCGTACGTGACGACCCAGTCCGGGTGCTGCCGCGCGGGGTGCGTCGGGATCAGCGCGTTGAGGTTCGTGCCCATCGAGAGCCGGTACGGGTTGAACCAGGCGTGCAGCTCGAGGTTGCGCTTGTGCGCCTCGGCGACGGCGAAGGCCAGCGGGTCGTAGCCGGGATCGCCGCCCTGCGTGCCGGTCAGGTACTGCGACCAGGGCTCGACGGCCGACGGCCAGAACGCGTCGGCGGTCGGGCGAACCTGCAGTACGACGGCGTTGTGATTCTGCCGGACGGCGTCGTCGTACCAGGTGAGCAGCTCGGCCTTCTGCTGCTCCGCGGTCAGCCCGGTCCGCGACGGCCAGTCGATGTTGACCACCGACGAGACCCAGCTGGCCCGGAACTGCCGCAGCGGGGTCTTCGCATCGGGCGTGCAGCCGGCCGCGGGCGCGGCGGACGCCGTACTGGTGAGACCGCCGACCAGCAACCCCAGGGCCACACCGAGGACTCCGACCACACGCCAGGCTCTCATGTCACTCTCCGACTACTCTGCGGGACGGGATCGAAAGATAGTTACACAGCTGGGCGGCCGTTTGAAGAGCCAGCGATGGAACGGCGGACGGGCGCAGGTTTGCAGGGCACCACACGCCCGCCCGCCGGATTGTGGGACTAGCAGCAATCGGCCACCACGACTTGGGCGCCGGTGAGGTGCTCGAAGTGGTACCGGACCGCGCCAGGTGGCCCGAGCACGGCGAAGTGCAACGGGCTCGGCAGGACAACTGTCGAAGCTCCGAGCCGCTCAACCGCCGCGACCATGGCCTCGAACGCAGCGGGCGACGTCTCGATCTCCTCGACGAAGACCCCACCCACCTCGCACTGTCGAGCCGACGCGAACCGCGCCATCCGGTCCGTGGCATCCGCGAGCTCGGCCTCCGACATCATCAGGTGCCGACGGATGTACACCAGGAGGACCTCTCGCTGATGCTCCGCCATGACTCGCCGTCCCCAGGATCACCTCGAATCGCCACTCGGCGACGTACAGAGCCTGGCTTTCGACGCTTGGCCCGGCAATCAACGAATGCGCATGGGCGTTATGCCTCAACCTGCATATGCGCTCGGCGGGAGCCGGTGGCAAGGCGACCCGACCGCTACGATTCGTACCCAGAAGGTCACCGGATCGGAGTCGGCATGAGCCAACGGTCAACTGCAATACGCCACTGCCGCTGTGGCACGCGCCTGGCTCTGGACAACCCCGGCCTCCACTGCGGCCGCTGCCAACGAGTTTCCCGCCACGAGTTCAGTACGCCGCCACCGCTGCCGGGCGACTCCTGGCGAACTGAGCGATTCACAGCTGCATTCGCCAGACAGCACATCGGCCTGCTGGTGCGGGCCTACCGCCTTCACCCAGCGCACCGATCGGCGTACGGGCCGTCGGGCATCTCGCAGACACAGATGGGGCAGTGGCTAGGGCTCGGCCAGCCGCAGGTCAGTCGACTGGAGAACGGGCCGCCGGTCCGCAATCTCGACACCTTGTGCCATTGGGCTCGCGTCCTCGCGGTCCCGCCGGCTCTGCTCTGGTTCGATCTGCCGAAGGCCGGTGGAGTCACCTCGCCCGTTCCCGAGCCCAGTTCGTACTCCGGCGGCGCACCGGACGTAGATCGACGTCAGGTGCTCGGGGCGTTGGCAGGCCTCGGCGCGATGGCCGGGCTCGGTGGGCAGAGCCAACCGCTCGACCTGATCCGCCAACTGCTGAACTCCTCGTTGCCGCAGGATGCCCCCGGCTACACGACCGATGACTGGATGGAAGTCGCCTACGACCACGCGATGGCTTATCAGTCAACGCCGCCAGAAGCCTTGCTTCCCGAGCTTCTCGCCGATGTCCTCGCATTGCGCGATGCCATCGAGACGGCGGCAGCCGATCAGGTTCAGGGCCTGTACCGAGCCGGCGCGACTCTCGCGACGGTCGCCGCCATGACGACGAGCGCACTCGGTCGGCACGACGATTCGCGGCGCTGGTGGCGAACCGCCCGGCGTTCGGCCGATGCGTCGGCCGAACGCGATCTGCAGGTCTGGGTGCGAGGCTACGAGGCGATGAGCGGCCTGTACCAGGGCCGACCACTCACCGCGGTGCTCCGACAGACGGAGGCTGCTCTCGACCTCGCCGGTGAGCGGGTGTCGGTCGGAAGGTTGCAGGTCACGGCGTGCCGGGCCAAGTCACTGGCTCGTCTGGGCGCAGGTGCTGAGGCCGAGCATCTGCTTCACCGGTTGAGCGCCGATTTCAGCTCGATGCCCACGACGATCGGCATGGAGCAGTCCTCGCTGATGAGCTGGCCGGAGCAGAATCTGTTCCACACCGCCAGCTTCGTGTACACCGCGACCGGTCGTTTCCAATCGGCGATCGACAGCCAGGACGCCGCACTGGCTGCCTATCCACAGACGATGACACGCTGCCGTGCGCAGATCGAGCTGCACCGCGCGGCGTGCCTCGTGACAGACGGTCAGGTCGCCGGTGGGCTCAATCATGCCGGAGAGGTCTTCGGTCGGCTCCCGGTCGAGCACCGCACCCGAAATGTCCGGGTCGTCGCCGGCCACGTGCTGTCCGCCGTACCGGGAACGGCGGTGAATCAGCCGGTCGTTCGTACTTACCGTGAGGTGCTCTCGGCTCCTGCTGACCGAGCGTGACCTTACTCCTTCCTGCGGGATACGAATCGTGAATCGCGCCATCACGATTCCATCTGGCCACCGGGCGACCGGCAGTGGGACCCAGCCGGTACCGTGGTGGCCGACTCACAGCGGACCAGGAGAGGATGGCGCAGGGTGCTTCGCAGGGCCACGGAAACCGATGTGGAGATGATTCGGACCTTCCGGAACCAGGAGGCCAACCGCGTCATCAGCATCATGGAGCACGAGATCAGCGTGGACGAGCATGCTGCCTGGTGGGCGAAGGCAAGCGTTGCCCCCGACCGGCGGATCCTGATCTACGAGCGCGACGGCGTCGCCGCGGGAGTCGTGAACTTCACCGATCTGGAGCTCGACGCCGAGCCGCGGACCGGTTCGTGGGGGTTCTACCTGGACGCCGAGGGTCTGGCCGAGCGCGGCGAGACGCTGCCGGCCTGGATCGAGGTGATGAAGGACGCCACCGGGTACGCCTTCGACGAGCTCGAACTGGACGACCTGTACGGCGAGGTGCTGGAGCACAACGCCGTCGTACGGCAGATGAACCGGCGGTTCCGGTTCGTCGAGGGTGAGCCGGAGACCCGTCTGAGTGACGGTCGCGAGATCACCGTGCTGCCGATCAGCCTGAACAAGTTCAACCGGCGCAAGCCGAAGGGAAACTCATGAGCGCGTCAACGATCAACTTCGGTCACGTTCCGGTCGGACCGGAGCACCAGCCGTTCGTCATCGCCGAGATGTCCGGCAACCACAACGGCGACATCGAGCGGGCCAAGGACATCGTCCGGGCGATGGCCGAGACCGGCGTCCAGGCGCTGAAGCTGCAGACCTACACCGCCGACACGATCACGCTCGACGTCGACCTGCCGGCCTTCCGGCTGCCGTCGGAGCACGAGCTGTGGGGCGGGGCGCGGCTGTACGACCTCTACCAGGAGGCGCACACCCCGTGGGAGTGGCACGAGCCGATCTTCGAGCTGGCCAACTCGCTCGGCATGCTGGCGTTCTCGTCGCCGTTCGACCCGACCGCGATCGACTTCCTGGAGAAGCTGAACGTCCCGGCGTACAAGGTCGCCTCGAACGAGATCGGTGACCTGCCGCTGGTCCGCGGCATGGCCGAGACCGGCAAGCCGATCATCATCTCCACCGGCTCCGCGACACTGATGGACATCGACGCGGCGGTCCGCGCGGCCCGCTCGACCGGCAACGAGCAGATCGTCGTGCTCTCCTGTACGGCGAGCTACCCGGCGCCGCCGGAGCAGTCGAACCTGCGCTCGATCCCGGTCCTGCGCGACGCCCTCGGCGTCCAGATCGGCCTGTCCGACCACACGATGGGCATCGGCGCCGCGATCGCCGCCGTCGCCCTCGGCGCCACGGTGATCGAGAAGCACGTCACGCTGTCCCGCGCCGACGGTGGCGTGGACTCGGCGTTCTCGCTGGAGCCGGACGAGGTCAAGGCGCTGGTCGAGGGCACCAAGGTCGCCCAGCAGGCGCTCGGCGAGCCCGTCGTCGGCCCGAAGCAGGCCGAGCAGAACGTACTCCGCTTCCGCCGCTCGCTGTTCGTCACCCGCGACGTCAAGGCCGGCGAGAAGGTTGCCGCCGACAACGTCCGCTCGGTCCGCCCGGCCGGCGGCCTGCCGCCGGACGCGTTCACGTCGGTCGAGGGCCGGGAGTTCCGCCAGGACACCCCGAAGGGGACCCCGCTGACCTGGGACGTTCTGTAAGCACCAGCAACTGAAGGGCCCCGGGCAGCAGTTGCCCGGGGCCTTTTGTTTGTTCAGCCGAGCTTGGAGCTCACGCTGTCGCGGACCTCCCGTGCGAAGGCCACGAAGCCTGCCTCTGGCGTCGCCGGACCGTACAGCCCGATCCGCACGGAGTACCGGGGAGTTCGGTACAAGAGGAGCCGCTCGTTCCACGCCTTACCGGCGACCGGGTAGGTCCGGACGATGTAACGGGAGCGCTCGCCGAACCCCGCCAGCTCTCGCTCGACCACCGACGCCCGGCCACCGGTGACCCGGATGTCGGCGCACTCCGGTCCGGCCTTCCGCAGCTCGTCCAGATACTGATCGGCAGCGCTGCCGGTCACCTGGATCACCTCCACCTGGACGTTCGGCTCGACACCACCGACCCTGGGGCCGAGCGCTGCGGCTGCCTGGGCCGCCCGGGTGTTCTTCGGAACGGACGACCCGGGGGCGGTAGTCACACCACCGGTCCTGATCAACGCCCGGCAGGCCTCCGGTTCGACCTTGCGCCCTGCCAGCGGGTCGGGCCGCGGCTGCCAGTTGTCGATCGGAAAGCTCACCCACTGTCGTACAAGGGGGATGCTGCCGTATCGGGCCGGGATCCCGTCGCGCATCAGCTGGGTCGGGTACGGCGTCACGGTGGCGGTCGGCGACGGCGACGGCTCCGGTTCGTGGTCGGCCTCGGCGGTGGTGCAGCCTGCGAGAACCAGCACAGCCAGCGCGCAGGACAACCTTGCGGCGTACCTACGCATCAACTGGGGTGTGGGATGCGTCGCGGAAGGTCCAGAAGCGGTGGAGGAGGTAGCTCGCCACCGGGACCAGCAGGATGACGAGGGCCTGGGCCAGGAGGACCGGGAGGTGGGCGAGCTCGATGAGGAGGGGCATGCCGACCAGGGAGCAGGCGAGGCCGAACAGGTACACCGTGTAGAACTTGGCGAAGCCCTGGAGCCAGCCCGTGGTGGAGTTGAAGACGAAGGTTCGGTACGCCGGGTAGACGACGACCGCCGTGGTGAAGTTGGCGAGGGCGGTCACCAGCAGGTACGGCAGGGTGCCCTCGAAGAGGTGCCAGCCGAGCCAGAACAGGCCGAAGTACAGGACGTTCGTGCCGGCGCCGACGATCAGGTAGCGGACGCGGTGGTCGCCGAGGAGTTTGGCCGGCAGGCGCGTCGCGGCGGCAAAGTCGACGGAAATGGCAGTGCCTCTCAGCAGTGGGATAATCACAGCGGCGGATGCCCCGCCGCCTCGTCTTCAGAAGGGCAAGCAGTGCTCGTCTCCGTCGTCGTGCCATGTTATCGGTCCGCCAAGACTCTCCCGCGCCTTGTCGAGGACCTGTCGCACGCCCTGCCGGAGGCGACCACCGGGTTCGAGATCATCCTCGTGGTCGACGGTAGTCCGGACGACACCTGGCAGGTCGCGAGCGAGCTGGCGAACAAGTACCCGGAGACCCGCGCGCTCCGCCTGGCCCGCAACTACGGGCAGCACAACGCGATCATCGCCGGCGTCCGCAGCGCGCAGTACGAGGTGGTCGTCACGATGGACGACGACCTGCAGCACCCGGCCGACCAGGTCCCGGTATTGCTCGCCGCGCTGACCGACGACATCGACCTCGTGTACGGCGTACCGAAGGAGGAGGAGCACGGCGTCGTCCGGTCCTTCTCCTCCCGGCTGGTGAAGGCCGCGATGGCCTCGACGCTGTCGGTGCAGAACGCGAAGTCGATCAGCGCGTTCCGCGCGTTCCGGACCTTCCTGCGGGACGGTTTCGACGGGCTCGACGGCCCGCACGCGTCGGTCGACGTGGCGCTGTCGTGGTCCACCACGCGGATCGCGCAGACCACGGTCCGGATGGAGGACCGCGCCGAGGGTCGGTCGAACTACACGACCTGGATGCTGATGAAGCACGCCCTGACGCTCATCACGGGCTACTCGACCGAACCGCTGCGCCTGGTCGGCTACCTGGGCTTCATCTGCGCCGTCTTCGGCGTCGGGCTGTTCGGCGTGATCATCTACAAGTACGCCGTCGGCGCGACCACCGTCGCCGGGTTCACCACGATCGCCTCGATGGTGGCGCTGTTCTCCGGCGCCCAGATGCTTGCCCTCGGCGTGCTCGGCGAGTACGTCGGCCGCCTGCACTCCGGGTCGATGGGCCGCCCGACGTACGTGATCCGCGAACGCACCGACGGGGACGCGCACCCGGACATCACCACCGAGGACTGACGTGTACCTGCTCTTCCCGGGTCGCCACCACGTGCTGACGGCGTACCAGGCGGACTTCCTCAGCGAGGCAGCGCCGGCCGGTACGACGGTCGTCTGGGCGGTGACGTCGGCGAACCACCACACGACCAAGCGCAACCCGATCCCGTTCGACCGGCGCGAGGCCGCGATCGAGCGGTTCAGCGTGGCGACCGGGCTGCGGTCGCTGGTGGTCGGCGTGACGGACACGCCGCCGACCGACGACTTCGCCGAGGTGACGGTGAAGGCGATCGAGGCCGGCACCGACGACGCCGTACGGCTGTCGCCCGAGAACACCGTCGTCGCGTGCTCGACACCGGAGGTCGCGAAGCTCTACGAACGCCTTGGTTACAAGGTGATCGGGGTCGAGCCTGAGGGGATCGCGCGACCGTGGGACGTCCTGCTGATGATTGCCGCGGGCAACGATGAGTGGCGGTCGCTGGCGCACCCGGCGACGGTCGACGTCTTCGACCGGTACCAGCTGGACGCGCAGGTCCGCCGCTGCGTGAACGACCCGGTCGTCGGCGACGACGGCGGGCTCACGACGACGCGGGACTACAAGACCTACGCCGACGCGTTCGAGACGGCCGCGGACCGGAAATGGGCGCAGATCAAGGACTTCGTCCGTCCCGGACGCATCCTCGACATCGGCTGCGCGACCGGCGCGACCCTGCAACTGGTCGACGGCGACCCGCGCTTCCACGAGTCCGACCTGATCGGCGTCGAGGTCGCCCGGCACCTGTACGCCGAGTGCGTGCACAAGAAGGAGCAGGGGTTCTTCCACAACCCGAACGTCTACTTCTACCAGCGCAACATGCTCGGTGCAGCCGTCTTCCCGCCGCGGTCGATCGACACCACGCTCACGCTCGCGCTGACGCACGAGATCTGGTCGTACGCCGACGGCTCGCGCGCCGAGACCGTTCAGCGGTTCGTCGACGGGCTGTTCGCGCACACGGCGCCCGGCGGGGTCTGGATCAACTCCGACGTCTGCGGGCCGGCGGAGCCCGATCGGATCGTCGTACTCGCGCTTGATGATTCGGACGGCGTCAATGTCGACCCGGTCGAGCTCGAGTCAATGGCCGATCCCGCCGCTCACGTGCGGACGCTGTCGACGCGCGCTCGCTTCTTCCAGTTCGCGCAGGACTTCCGGCGGAACGCCCGGGTCCCCTTCTCCTACACGCTGCAGGGTGATCACCCGGTCCTTCGCCTGGCCGACGCGATGGACTTCCTGACCCGCAAGGACTACGCCGACAACTGGCTCAGCGAGACCCACGAGCAGTTCTGCGGCCTCAACTTCGCCGACTGGACGGCGATCGCCCAGTCGGCCGGCTTCACGCTCGACCCGTCGTCCAGGCCCTGGCGCAACGACTGGGTGATCACCAACCGGATCGCGCCGGTCGCTTCGCTCACCACGGTCGACGGCGAGGCCGTCGACTGGCCCGACACCCACCAACTCCTGATCGCGCGTCGGGCCTAGTCACCCGACGAGCAGGACCACGCCGACCACGATCATCACGGCGGCGGTCGCGGCGTGGACGCCGTACGCGATGGCCTTGGGGCCCTTGCTGCGCAGGACGATCAGCGCGTCGCCGATCGGGATGAAGGCGGCGACCAGCAGGAACCAGCCCAGTAGGTCGGGGGTGGCCGCGGCCAGTACGAGGAACAGGATGAGGCCGGTGCCGATGTCGCGCACGGCCTTCACGGACAGCCAGGCGCGGAAGTTCGGGTCGTCGGTCTGCGTGTTGGGAATGCCGAAGCCGGCCGCCGCCCGTGGCGTCCGGAGGGCGTTGACGCCGATGAAGATGATGCCGAGGCCCAGCAGACCGGCGAGCACGGTGGCGACAGTGATGACCATGAGTTGACTTCTCCTCGATTTCTAGCACCGCTAGATGTTGTAGCAACGATAACGCTGTCTTCGACAAAATGTCTAGCGGTGCTAGGATCTGCTCATGAACGCAGTCAGCGAACGCCGGGAACGCGAACGGGCCGACCGCCACCGGCTGATCGTCACGGCCGCGCGGGAGCTCGCGGAGGCCGAGGGCTGGGAGGCGGTGACGACGCGGCGACTGGCCGACCGCGTCGAGTACAGCCAGCCGGTGCTCTACAGCCATTTCAACGGGATGAACGGGATCGTCAGCGCGGTCGCGCTCGAGGGGTTCGAGGCGCTGGCCGCCCAGCTGCGCGGGGCGCGGGAGGGGGCTGCCGGGCCCGGCCAGGCGGTCGCCGGGGCTGCCGGGGCTTGCGGGGCTGGCCACGCAGCCGCCGGAGGTGGCGCGGCCGCCGGAGGTGGCGCGGCTGCCGGAGGTGGCGCGGCTGCCGGGCCCGTCGCGAGCGTCGGCACGATCAGCCCGGGCCGGAACGCGACCCCGTTGGGCGCGGTGTGCCACGCCTACCTGGATTTCGCGAGCACGCGGCCTGCGGTCTATCAGGCGATGTTCGTGCTGCCGACCGAGCTGAAGTTCGCGAGTGAGGAGACGCCGGCTTCGATGCGGGCGTGCTTCGACGAGTTCGTCGCGTGCTTCCGGGGGGACACCGAGCGGCGTGAGCTGTCCGCGGAGGTGGCGTGGAGTGCGGTGCACGGGATGGCGGTGCTCGCGGGCAGCGGCCGGATTCCTGCGGCTCTGCAGGAGAAACGCGTCGACTTCCTCGTCTCCCGGCTCGCCGACGACCCCAGCGCCACGTCGTAGCGTCCGAACAAACCGCTAGCGTCCGAAGAACTGTGGCCTATGAGGCTCGGTTCTTCGGACGCAGGCCGGTTCTTCGGACGCTACGTCGTACTGGTTAACCCAGCTTGTTGCGGAGCTGGCGCTTCACGCGGCGCTTGACCTTGCCGGCGAACTTACGCGGGTTGCGGATCTGCGCGGCCTGGCGGATCAGCTTCACCGCGGAGTACGCCTTGGAGTTCTTCAGCTTGGTGCGCTCGGCGTTCGCCTTCTGCACCTGGGTGCGCATCTCGCGCAGCCGCGTCTCGCGGGTCTTCAGGGCCTTGTCGCGGAAGCCGAGGGTGCGCTCGAGGCCGAAGATCTGCCCCTTGAGCTCGTGGATCTCCTGGGCGGCGCGGTCGGCGTCGGCCAGGGCGGTCCGTACGTCGGGCGTCTGCGACCCGTCCGACGGTACGCCGAGGGCGGTGGCCAGCGCGGTCGCCAGTTCCTTGCCTCGGGCAACCTGTGCGACGGAGGCCGACGGGGTGTCGGGGGTGGTCGCCGGGGTCTGCTGCGGGGCGTCGATACCGGACATCGCGAGCCAGGCCGACACCAGGTCGTCGCCGACCATCCACGGCGGCCAGGGGTGACGCCGGTGGGCGCCGATCAGGCGGTCGTGGAACCGCGCCCAGGCGGCGGCGAGGCGGTCCTGCTCGGTCTCGTCGGCGACGGTCACCCACGCGGAGGTGCCGAAGGCGAAGCTGTCGCCGTCGACCACTACGTCGTCCCAGCGCGGGAGGACGTTGCTGGTCTGCGAACGAGCCCAGTCCCCCAGCCGGCCGGCGAGGTCGCGGAAGCCCGGAACATCTTCAGCTGCCGCCAGGCGGAACAGCAGAGTCTCAGCAGAAACCCCACCTGGGATGGTCGCTGGGACGACAGAAGAGTCGAAGCTCAAGGCCGTCTGCGATGCGGCGGAAGGGGCATCTGCCTGGCTGAGGTCGGCGCCCGCCGGAGAAGTTGCCTGGGTGGGCTCCAGCTGAGTGACCGCGGCGGACCAACCGGCTGCGCCGGCGGTCCCGGTGGTTGCCGCAGCACCGGCGGTCCCGGTGGTTGCCGCAGCGCCGGCGGTCCCGGTGGTTGCCGCAGCACCGGCGGTCCCGGTGGTTACCGCAGCACCGGCGGTCCCGGTGGTTACCGCAGCACCGGCGGTCCCGGTGGTTGCCGCAGCGCCGGCGGTCCCGGTGGTTGCCGCAGCACCGGCGGCGGTTGCGTCGACCGGGTCCGCCGTGAGCACGGCTGGGTGGCCGGTGGTTTGGGCGTAGATCGCGTGGCTCGGCGTGCCGCCTCGGACTGCGATCCAGCCGGTGGGCGTCGACGCCAGGAGGCCGGCGCGGGCCGCGGCTTCGGCGGAGTCGGCGATGGGGGCCAGGAGCGGGACGACCGTCGACGCTGCTTCCAGGGCCTCTACGGCGAGGCGGGTGGGGAGCTGGCCGGGGCGGGAGGCCGCGGCGGTGTCCGTGGAGAGCAGGGCGTGCGGGGTCTCCGCCACCGAGAAGGTGGCGTAGGTGGTCGCACCCGACAGGCCGACCCGGTCCAGCTCAGCCAGCAGCTGCGCGGTGGAGACCGGGCGGGTGGGGTCGTCGTGCAGCGGGCGCCACTCGTCGTCGCCGTGGCGCTGGTCGGCGGGGCGACGGTCGAGCAGGTTGGTCAGGGAGAACTCGTTCTCCAGGCCCAGCACGACCACAGCGTCCGGGGAGCAGACGGCGGCCAGCGCGTCCAGCCGCTGCGACCAGGTCAGGTCGGGGCTGTCGTAGCCGATGACCCGGTCCAGACCGTCGGCGGCCACGACCACGTCGTACGACGGACGCCCGGCCTCGGCCAGACCGTCCAGCGCACCCGCGACGACCTGCAGGCGCTTGCCGAAGGTCTCGCCGAGCTCACCGGCGTCGGAGACCGAGCGGACCAGCAGGGTCGCCTCGGACGCCTTGGCGACGACCGCCTCGACCAGGTCGGCACCGTGCGGGCCCACGATCAGCGTGCGCGCCCCGTCGGGCAGGACGTCCGTGAGCAGCGCGCGCAGCGCCGGCCCCTGGACAGCCCCCCGCTTGCCGGAGTAGTCGCTCCACGGCTGCATCTCACCGCGGACGACCTCGACGGCCAGCTGGTTGTCAGACACGCTCTCTCCAATCGAACAACATCCGCAGTTCCGCGGGCGGCATCATCCACGGCACGCCCAGTTCCAGGTCGGTGGTCGCCCGGGCGGCGTCCATGTCCAGCTCCTTGCCCAGCATCTCCGGCCACAGCCGCGCGATCCGGCTCTGTCCGCCGAAGAGCGGGTTCTCGCCTTCCATCTCCATCGGGTCGCCGTACACCGCGGCCTCGCAGCCGGCGGCGATCCCGTAGAAGATCGCGGTCGACAGCCGGTTGGCCGCCACCCGCTTGTGCTTGCGCAGCTCGGCGAGCTGCTTGTAGAGGAACTTCGGGTCGGTGCCCTCGTAGGAGAACCCGCGGCGGCCGAACGAGACCACCCGGAACCCGGCGTCCTCGTACGACTTGCGCACCTCGGGCCGGTCGTACTCGGTGTAGTACAGGCTGAAGGTGACCGGACCCGGCTCGGTCTCCCGGATCTCGTCGATCAGGCGCTTGTGGTCGCCCTGGATCTTGCCGCCCTCCCAGCCGTGGAAGAGGAACCAGAGGGTGCCTTCGCGCTCTTCCTCCGGTACGGCGCCGAGCTCGGGCTCGAGCTCCTGCAGGTACAGGAAGGGAGCACCGATGCTCGCGTAGTTCCGCCGGCCGAGCGCGTGCCCGCGGCGCCGGGGTCCGTCGCTCCACGTGTACCGCCAGGCGCCGTCGTAGAACTCGTGCACCGGGTTCCAGCCGTCGGCGATGTTCCAGCCGTGCTGGAGGTAGCCGCGCAGGCGCGGCGGGTACTGGTCGTCCAGTCCGGCGTACCGGGCCAGGATGTGCGCCTGGCCGTAGTAGTGGTTGTGGTGATGCATCAGCGGACCTCGAGGTGGAGTGTGCCGGCGTGCGGGCGCAGCGCGGCGGTGTGACCGGCCTGCTCGACCTCGATCGGCAGCCGGGCGGACAGGAACGGTTCGCACTGCACCGCGTGCTCGGCGCCGTCCGGTCCGGTCGCGAAGAGGATCCAGTCGGCCAGGCTGGCCAGCGGGTCCGTGGAGTTGACCACCGCGTCGGCCGGGATCAGGTCGACGAGGTCGGAGCTCGCGGTCCAGCGGCCGTCCTCGACGGTGAGCCGGCAGGCGACGTCGGCGTGGGCGTCGGAGTCGTCCAGGTAGCGCCGCCAGCTGAAGGCGTACCGGTCGCCGTCCAGCACCGCACCGTCGATGCGCAGTTCCACACCGTTGCTTCCGGCAACCATGTTGGCGTGCTCGGCGGGCAGCCGGAGCGGGGCCTCGTGCAGGTTGACGTACCCGCCGGTGGAACGGGTCAGGCTGACCATCCGGCCGTCGGCCAGGTGGTGCACGGCCTGCGGGTCGGCGGTCCAGAGCAGCAGCTTCTCGTCGTCCTTGCCGACCAGCCGGAACGCCCAGGTGGTGCGCTGGGTGAACGGGTCGTCGGGGTTGGTGTCCTCGATGATCGGCCGGACCGGGATCCGCACGCTGAAGTCGCGTCCGTCGCCGCTGAACGTCAGCGGCAGCTCCTGGTCCTTGCCGGCCAGCGGCCGGGTCACCTGCAGCTTCGGGTCCTCCAGGCCGGCCGGGACACGGCCCTGCAGGACCAGGGCGTCCGCGGTCTGACTGACGGCCGTGAGGCGCGTCGGGTCGACCATGCGGCGCAGTACGAAGGCACCGTCGGCACCGGGACCCGGCTGGACCCAGCTGGTGCTGTCGATCCATGCACCCGGCGGCCAGCCCGGGCTACCGGGCCGCTGGCCACGGAGCTTGCCGTGGCGGCGCAGGCGACCGGACTTCAGCCGCACCATGAAGTGCGCCGGAGCGCCGGTCCCCTTGAGCTTGCCGAGCAGCGCCTTGTCGAGGCGGACCTCGAAGCCCACCAGGGCCGGGTCGCCGTGGGTGTCGGTCGCGTCGAACCGCCGTACGGCCAGCGGAGTCTCGGCGCCGCCGACGACCAGCGCGATGCGCAGGCTGGACGACGTCTTGGTCTCCAGGTGCCGGATCTCGGCCGTGCCCTTGACCGACAGCGAGCCGTCGTCGAGCCAGGCGACCTCGCGGACGCTGGTGGCCAGCGTCAGGTCCTTCATCGGCAGCCGGTAGAGCTCCTTGGACACCGACGCCGTCTGGTCCTGTACGCCGGGGTAGTTGTGCTCGAACTGCCACGGGCGGCCGGGCCGGGACAGCGCGCGGGCACCGCCGCGCAGACCGCCGTCGTTGCGGAAGTGGGCCAGCCGGCGGAGCAGGTCGATGTCACCGGCGGCCAGCGCGGAGTGCTGGATCCGGTCGTAGCTGTGGGCGCGGGCCAGGACCGAGTCGTCCAGCCGGTCCATCAGCCGGCGGGCGAGCTTGAGCAGGTTCTGCTCCTCGTCGGCCGGGGCGGCACCGAAGGCCATCATCAGCGTCAGCATGTCGATCTGGGTGAAGTGCCCGTGCACGCGGCGGCGGACCTCACGCAGCGTGTCGCCGGTCTCGATCAGGTCCATCACCATCTCGGCGGAGGTGACCCGGTCCTCCATGTTGCCCAGCTGGAACTTCTGCTGGGTGATCGACTCGCCGGACTCCCGCTCGCGCCAGTAGTAGACCGGTACGGCGAGGGCGTCGACGGTGACCGCGTCCAGGTGCGCCTTCAGCGTGACCGGGTAGTCCTCGTAGCGGATCGCGGGGAACTCGTAGCCGAAGTCGTCCCAGAACGAGCGCCGGTAGACCTTGTTCCAGGCCATCCGGTCCAGGATCAGGTCCGGGCTCTCGATCACGTGGGTCGCGATCCGGTCCTTGGCGAACGGCAGCCGGTGGATCCAGGACGGCCGGACACCGGAGCTGTTGTTGAACCGCCGCGCGTTGCCGCCGGCGAACGACGAACCGCTGTTGTCCAGGGTCCGGATCAGCTTCTCGAAGCCGTGCCGGGTGACCAGGTCGTCGCTGTCGACGAAGGTGATGTACTCGCCGTCGGCGTGCCGGACCCCGGTGTTGCGGGCCGGGCCGAGGCCCTGGTTCTCCTGCGCGACGATCCGGAACCGCGGGTCACGGTCGCAGAAGTCCTGCGCGATCGCGGCGCTGTCGTCGGGGGATCCGTCGTCGACCAGGATCGCCTCGAAGTCGGTCCAGGTCTGTCGCGCGATCGAGTCGAGGCAGTCCCCGATGTAGTCGCGGACGTTGTAGAAGGGCACAACGACACTCAGCCGCGGCGTCACAACGGCAAATCTCCTCGGCTCAGTCGGTGGTCGGTCGACATCCTGGTCGGCTCTACCGCCTGACCCGATGCTGCCTGGGCACACGGCGCCGGAGCAACCAAGGTCCGGGCGGCGACCAGTGATCCATCGCCGGTCATGTTAGCACCGCTGAGTAGTCGTCCGAGCGGCTTGTGGAGCCGGTCCGGGCGCTTACCGGAAACTTTCGGTGTTGTTTACCAAATGCACTGTCAACAAGGTGTGAACCGGCTCGAAACCGTAACGTGCCCACGCCCTTTGGACCCCCGTGTTGTGCCCCTGCGTGGAGATCACCAGCCGCCGCGCGGAGCTGGAGTCCTCGACCGCTGCCAGCAGGTGCGCGTACCGGCCACGACCCTGCTCGGCCGGTACGACGCCCGCCAGCTCGATCTCGGTCCACGACGCCTGCTGGTCCACGGTCGCCAGCGCGAGCACGCGGCGGTCCGGACCCCGCAGTACGACGGCGCCCTGGGCGGCGATGCTCCGCCGCGCCCACTCCTGGTAGCCGGCCAGTGCCAGCGCCCGGTCGAACAGCGGATTGGCGCAGTAGTGGTTCCCGTAGTCGCCGAAGATGTCCCCGACCAGGTCGTCGACGAGCTCGTCGTCGATCGAGGACTCCAGCCCGGCGTTGAACCCGGCCAGCGGCGCCGGGCGGCGGCCCTTGCCTACGGGGAGTGACCAGTAGACCAAGGAGTCCGCCAGGACCGCCGTACGGCGGCCGACGGCCAGGGCGGCGAACCAGGAGATCTCACGGGCCGGGTAGCGCAGGACGACCACGTCGGCCGTGGACTTGTCGACCGCGGCGAGCACCTCCTCCAGCGGCGTACCGGCTGAGGCGGAGACCGACACCCGGTCGACGGAGACGCCGAAGCGCTTCGTCTCGTACTCGGAGGGGCTGCTGGTCAGCTCACCGGCCTCCAGCGCGTCGTACCAGCCCATCTCAGAGCGTGTAGGAGAGCAGCGCCTCGATCACTCGGGTCTGCTCCTCCTCGGTCAGCTGGCTGAACAGCGGGAGGCGGACCAGCCGGCCGCTGATCCGTTCGGTGACCTCGCAACCGCCCGGACCGACCCGGCCGTACTTCTCGCCGGCCGGAGCCGAGTGCAGCGGGACGTAGTGGAACGGCGCGGTGATGTTGCGCTCGCGCAGGTGCGCGATCAGGCCGAGCTGGTGCTCGTGGGTCGGCATCAGCAGGTAGTACATGTGCGCCGGGTGGACGCAGTCGTCCGGAACGGTCGGTACGCCGATGCCGTGCGCGGCGGTCCAGTCGGCCAGCTCCCGCTCGTACCGCTCCCAGATCGCGTAGCGCGGCGCCTGGATCTGGTCGAACCGCTCCAGCTGGGCGGTCAGGAACGCGGCCAGCGGATCGGCCGGCAGGTAGCTCGAGCCGATGTCGACCCAGCGGTACTTGTCCACCTGACCGCGGAAGAACGCGCTGCGGTTGGTGCCCTTCTCGCGGATGATCTCGGCCCGGTGCAGCAGGTCGATGTCGTTGACGACCAGGGCGCCACCCTCGCCGCAGTGCACGTTCTTGGTGCCGTGGAACGACTGGGTGGCCATCAGGCCGAGCGAACCGAGCGGGCGGCCCTTGTACGTGCCGCCGAGGCCGTGCGCGTTGTCCTCGACGACCGCGACGCCGTGCCGGGCGGCGATCGCGTTGACCTCGTCCATCGCGACCGCGACACCGGCGTAGTGAACGACGACGATCGCCTTGGTCCGGTCGGTGATCGCCGCCTCGACCTGGGTTTCGTCGAGGTTCAGCGTGTCCGGCCGGACGTCGACGAACACCGGTACGGCGCCGCGCAGGGCGTACGCGTTGGCGGTCGAGACGAAGGTGAACGAGGGCATGATCACCTCGTCGCCGGGCGCCAGGTCGAGCAGCAGCGCGGTCATCTCCAGCGCGTGCGTGCACGAGGTGGTCAGCAGGGACCCGAGCCCACCGGTCAGCTTGGTGACCAGCTCCGTCGCGCGGGCCGTGAACGGCCCGTCGCCGACGACCGCGGCCGAGGAGAAGGCCTGGTTCACGTAGGCGAGCTCGTCGCCCACCAGGTAGGCCTTGGAGAAGGGGATCGGGTCGGGCATGGTGACGGAGCCTACCGCTGGTCGGGATCGCTGGATTCGAGTGCCTCGGCGTACGTGTGATGGCCCGGATCCTCCAGGCTGTCGTAGCCGACCAGGAACTGTGGGCGCTTCTGGCTGGACTGGAACAGACGGGCGACGTACTCGCCCAGCAGACCGAGGCAGAGCAGCTGGATCGCACCGATCACGGCGACGGCCAGGACGGTCGACGTCCAGCCCGGAATGCTCTGGCCGGTCAGCTTGATCACCAGTGCGCCGATCACGAAGGCGATCGACAGCAGCCCGCCGAACAGACCGAGCCAGGTGGCCAGTCTGAGTGGTGCCGCCGAGAAGGCCGTGACGCTGTCGAAGGCCAGTCCGAGCATCTTGCGCAGGTTGTACTTGGTCACCCCGGCCGCCCGCTCGGCCCGGACGTAGCGGACCTCGGCGCTCGGGAAGCCCAGCCACGGGATCACCAGCCGGAACACCCTGCCGTCCTCGGGCAGCGCGTTCACCGCGTCCACCACCCGGCGCGACACCAGGCGGAAGTCACCGGCGTCGAACGGGATCTCCCGGCCGACCAGCCGGCACATCAGCCGGTAGTACATCCGGGCGGTGGTCCGCTTGGCCCAGGTGTCGCTGGAGCGGTCGGACCGTACGCCGTACACGACGTCGACGTCCTGGTCGCGGGCAGCGGCCAGCAGCTCGGCGATCACCTCGGGCGGGTCCTGCAGGTCGGCGTCGATGGTCACCAGGTACTCACCGCGGGCCCGGCGGAACCCAGCCGACAGGGCGGCCTGGTGGCCGGAGTTGCGCAGCAGGCGGACCAGCCGGAGCTGCGGCCAGGTCTTGACCGCCTCGGTCAGCAGGGCGGCCGTCGCGTCGCGGCTGCCGTCGTCGACCACGACCACCTCGTAGCTGATCCCCAGACTGTCCAGCAGCGGGTGCATCCGCTCGAAGAAGATCGGCAGCACCTCCTGCTCGTCGTACATCGGTACGACGACAGAGAGCACGGGTACGGCGGTCGGCATCGGCACCTCCTCGCCCTAGTGTGCCCGGCGGATCCGGCTAATCTTCCTTCGTGCCAACGATGACGCTCGGAGCGCCCAGCTTGCCAGGTGCCCCGCCGCGTCAGGAACAGAAGACGTTCCCGTGGCGCACCGCGCTGTCCGTCGCGCTCAAGGTCGCGGCGGGTGTCGCCCTGGCCTGGGTGCTGATCTGGCTGATGGCCGGGCACTCGTCCGGCGACAGCATCGTCCGGCTGCTGCGGTTCTGGGTGCTGGGCATCACCGTGCCGGGCACCATCCTGTGGCGGCTGGCCAGCCCGTTCCGGCACAACCTGATCGAGGACTTCGCCGCCGGTTCGCTGGTGGGCGTCTCCGTCCTGCTGCTGGTCTACATGGCCGTCGCACCGATCGGTCTGCAGGAGTGGGCCTGGCTCTGGATCGTCCCGGTCTTCCTGGTCGCCGTCGCCGTACCGTCCTGGCGCCGGCGCTGCCTGAGCCGGGTGGAACGGCCGGTCAACCCACTGACCGCCTGGCTGATCGCAGGAGCCTGCGCACTCCCGATCTACGCGACCGGCCGCTACCGGAACCTGGTGCCCGCGCCGTACGCCGACGCCCGCTCGAACTCGCCGGACATGGCCTTCCACCAGGCCCTGTCCGCCAGCGCGAAGTACGACTTCCCCCTGCAGGCGCCGTACCTGCAGGGCGAGAAGATGGACTACCACTACTTCTGGCACCAGTTCACGGCCGCCACGGCCTGGGCGACGGGCGTGGACCTCACCGACCTCGTCTACACGATCGGCTGGATCCCGCTGCTGCTCGCCGGGTGCGCACTGATCTTCGCGCTGACCGACCGGATCGCTCCGGGCTCCCGCTGGGCCGGACCGCTCGCCATCGCGGTCGCCGGTATCGGCGGCACGGTCAACGCCTACCCGAACGTGACGCTGCCGGCCGAGGGCCTGACCAACTACGTCTGGGGCAGCCCCACGCAGAACCTGGGCGGCGGGCTGATCGTGCTGATGGCCCTGCTGGGCGTGGACCTGCTGCGCGGCCGGAGCTCACCGGGCAGCTACGTGCTGTTCGTCCTGATCGGCGTGGCCGCGTCGGGCTCGAAGGCGACCGTGCTGCCGCTGATCATCTGCGGCTTCGGCCTGGTGCTGTTCATCCGGATCTTCTACCGCCGCTTCGCCGTCAACGCGCTGGTGCTGATCGGCGTGCTCAGCGCGGTCTTCCTGGCCGCGATCGTGGTCGTGTTCGGCAACCACTCCTCGGGCCTCGCGGTCCGGCCCTGGGTCACCTTCGCCAAGATCGGCACCTACCCGCTGACGGCCAAGGAGGTCGGCTGGGGCGAGTACGACCACGGTGCGATGTGGACCAGCGGCATCATCGTGTGCCTGTCGCTGCTGCTCGGCTCGGCCGGCCTGCTCGTCCTGGCCGGTACGACGGCCCGCTGGTTCCGCGACCCCGGGATGATCTTCCTGGTCGGTATCGCGATCGCCGGGTTCGGCGGGATGGTGCTGACCGACCAGCCGGGGACCAGCCAGATGTACTTCCACCGCACCGCCGTACCGATCATTGCCGCGCTGGCTGCGGCAGGTGCCTGGATGCTGGTCTTCTGGTTCGCGGACCGGCGGTCCGGCATCGCCGTACTGGCTTCGGTGCTGGGTGGCGCGGGCGCGACGTACCTGGCCAGGGAGATCACTCGGGCCAACCCTGGTGAGGGCAAGCCGTTCCGCCGTCCGGACGGCACGCTGACCGGTCTGGTCGCGCCCTGGCTGTGGACGCTGCTCTTCCTGCTCCTGGTGGCCGGACTGGTCACCGGGCTGTGGAAGCTGGCCAAGCGGCGCGGGCGGCCGAGCCGGATCGCCATGGCGTCGTTCGTCCTGGCCGGCATGGGCGCCGGGCTGCTGCTGCCGGTGCAGACGATGCTGAACTACCGCGAGGTCACGCTGCAGCCGCTGACCGACAAGTACCCGCTGGGCCCGACGCAGACCCAGACCGACGCCGCGCACTGGCTGCGGGACCACACGTCGCCGTCCGACCTGGTCGCGACCAACGCGCACTGCGCGATGAAGAACGCCTCCGGCTGCGACGTCCGGCACTTCTGGATCTCCGCGCTGTCCGAGCGGCACGTGCTGGTCGAGGGCTGGGGCTACACCAACACGATCAACGACCTGGTCGCCGCGACCGGCAAGAGCCCGAACGGCCTGCCGTTCTGGGACGAGCAGAAGCTCGAGGACAACGACCGGGTGTTCGTCTCGCCGACCCGCGAGAACCTGCGGCTGCTGCGCACGAAGTACGGCGTGCGCTGGCTGTACGCCGACCCGACCCAGACCGCTGTTTCGCAGAACCTCAACACGCTGGCGACCCTGCGCTATGCGACGCCGGACGCGTTGATCTACGAGCTCCCGTGACCACTGTTCGTGACATCGGTGTACCTGTTAGTGGTCCAGCCCGATTAGGGTGACCCGCATGGCGAAGGCGAGGCGGCGCGGGCCGAGGGAACGCGGCACCGGCTCGATCGCCGGCCTCGCGGCCGTCGTACCGGTCGCTGTGCTGGCTCTGGTGATGATGGACCGGCACGCTCCGGTGCTGGACGTGCTGAAGTTCACCGGCTTCGTCCTGCTCGGTGTGGGGCTGCCCGGCCTGGTGCTGTGGCGGCTGATCGGCGCCTACCGCCGCAACCTGGTCGAGGACTGCGCAGCCGGCTTCGCAGTCGGTACGGCGGCTCAGCTGCTCGTCTACCTGGCCAGCTCGTCCGTGGGACTCCAGCGCTGGTCGTGGGTCTGGGCTCCGATCGTCCTGGTCGTCGGTGTGATCGACAACGACGTCAGGGCTCGCGTGTGGCGCCGGGTGGAGGCTCCGCTCGCGCCGATCACCGCCTGGCTGCTGGCGGCGTCCATGGCGCTGGTAATGCTGCTGATGTACGCCAAGGGGCCTGGGCGCTACGCCCCGGCGTACACGGATCCGAACGTGGCCTTCTCGGACATGGCCTTCCACCAGGCACTGGCGGCGAGCGCCAAGAGCGACGTACCGATCGTGCCGCTGTGGGTGTTCGGCGAGCCGATGAAGTACCACACGTTCTTCCACCAGGTGGCGGCTGCGACCTCCTGGTCGACCGGGATCAACCTGACCAACCTGCTGTACGCGCTGCTGTGGGTGCCGCTCGCGCTGGCCTGCTGCGCGCTGGTGTTCACGTTGACGCAGCGCTTCCTGGTGAAGCCTGGTGAGGAGCCGCATCCGGGGGCTGTGTGGGCCGGACCGTTCGCCGTACTGCTGGCTGGAGTGGGTGGCACGCTGCAGCCGCTGCACGACATCTCGCTGGGCAACATCTCGATGGCCTCCAGCCAGTACCTCAGTCCCACGCAGAACCTGGGGATGATGCTGGCGCTGCTGCTCGCCGTACTGGCTGTGGACCTGCTGCGGGCCAAGCCGGTGCGGAGCCGCTGGATCCTGTTCCTGCTGGTTGCGCTGGCCTCCTCGGGTGCCAAGGCGACGATCCTGCCGCTGGCGATCTGCGGGTTCGGCCTGGTCTTCCTGGCTCGCCTGGCCACCAGGCGGTCGACCTGGCGGGCGCTGGTCGGCGGACTGATCGTGCTGGTGATCTTCGTGGCCGCGGCGATCGTGGTGTTCGGTGGTGAGTCGTCCGGCCTGCAGATCAAGCCGGCGCAGATCTTCATCCAGCTCCAGCCGTACGCCGCACTCCGCCACGGCACTGGCGTGGACAGGGCCGCTCAGCTGCTCAGTGCTGTCACGACGACGGCCGCGTGGGGTCTGGCCGTGGTCGGCGTGCTGTTCCTGCGCAGGTTCTGGCGGGACCCCGGTGTGGTCTTCCTGGCCGGTGCCGCGATCGGTGGCTTCGCGGCGAGCGTGCTGACGTCGCAGCCCGGGGTCAGCCAGGTCTACTTCTACCGGACCGCTTTCCCCTTCCTGGCGGTGCTTTCCTGCCTCGGACTGGCCCGCCTGGCCGACAAGCTGGGCGACCGGCGGAGCGGCGTACTGGTTGGTGCTGCGGCCGGTCTGGGGCTGTTCGGCGCCGGCTTCGCCAGAGTGGCGTCGGACGGTGTGTCCGGCGTGAAGGTGCCGTTTCTCCTGACCCTGCTGGCGTTGCTCGTCGCCGGACTGGTCGTCGCCATCGCCTGGCGAGTCGGGCGACGCAGTGGCGGGCTCTTCACCGCGGCACTGGCCGCACTGGTCGCCGCCTGCATGGCCGGCTCGACCTCACTCCCCCTGCTGACGCTCGTCTCCGACCAGGCGACGCTCGTCATCTACGGCAAGGTCGCCGGCGGCGGTCCAACCACTGCCGAAGCCGACGCGGCCCGCTGGCTGCAGGCGAACACGGGCAAGGACGACCTGGTCGCCACCAACGCGCACTGCATCGTCCAGCGCGGTGACGTCTGCGACAGCCGCCACTTCTGGATCGCGGCCCTGTCCGAACGCCAGCTGCTGGTCGAGGGGTGGGCCTACACCAACCGCGCCAACCGCATCTCGGTCACCGAAGGCGGCAACCCCAGCCTGCTCCAGTTCTGGGACCGCGAGCTGCTGGCCACCAACGACGCCGCCTTCACCTCGCCGTCGGCCGCGATCATCGAGCGCCTCCGCCGCCACGGCGTCCGCTGGCTGTACGCCGACAACCGCGCCGGGCTGGTCTCCCCCGACCTCAAGCAGTACGTTCGCCTCCGTCACGCCACCCTGGACGCGACGATCTACGAGATCAGGTGAAACAGGGCGTCGGCCACGCGGACCCGCCCCTGGCCGTCGACCAGCTGGTAGCCGGCAGCAGCTAGGCGCGCCCGCTCGACCGGGTCCTGCAACAGCGGGCCCAGTACGGCGGCAGCCGCGCTGGGGTCCTGCTTCAGGTCGGAGAGGACGCCGACGCCCACAGCCGCCCCGGTGGCCACTGTGCGTTCGTAACCCATCACCTGGTTGTCGACCACGCAGACCAGGCCGGCTGTCGCGCCCAGGCACAGGAGCTCCCAGGTCGACGTGCCGGAGGCGCTGATGACCAGGTCGGAGGCGACGACGGCCTTGGCGAGCTGGGAGGTCGGGCCGATCACCTCGACGTGCTGGCCGTCCTGCAGGTCGACCGCGGCGATGGCGGCGGCCAGTTCGTCACCGGGAGCGATCACGAGCGCCTCGAACGCCTGGTTGGTGGCTGCCAGCGCCCGGACCACGTGCGGGCCTGCTCCGAAGGCGTCGGTGCCGCCGAAGAAGGCGAACACCTTCGGGACCGGGTTGGCCCGGACCGTCGGGGGCTCGGTGGGCCGCAGCTCGAGGATCTCGTTGCGGAGGAGCACGTAGTCGAGGCCGGCCAGCCGGACGGCACCGGCGGGCAGCTCGGGAGTGTCCTGCTCGGAGCCGAGGTTCTGGTCGACCAGGATGTCGGCCACCGCCCCGCCGTACCCGCCGTCGACGATCGCCAGCGTCGGCAGTCCGGTCGCCCGGACGGCGGCGAACACGGCCGGATCGAGGTCGTAGGAGTCCCAGACCACCGCGGTCAGCTCCAGCCGGCCGAACAGGGCCAGGTGCTCCTCGGCGGTCCAGACGGCCGGCTCGACCGCGATCCCGCGGCTCCGGATCTGCTCGTCGGCCCACGGGACGGTGTGGCTGTCGCAGACGAACACGACCTCGGCTCCCCGGCGTACCAGCTCCTCGGCGAGCGCCAGGCTCCGCATCACGTGGCCGATCCCACGTTTGGGGCCTACGTCACACCTGACACCGATCCGCGACTTCACGCCCAGACCGTACCGGGTGACCTGAACCACGTGGGACGGCGGCGAACTTCTGGGGCGGAAGGGGCGTCTGTCCACAGGCGGGCCAACCGGTGATTGAGGCTTCCGACGGGTGGCCCGCTATCGTACGGAGTTGCCGTCAAGGGTGTGAACCTCACGGCTGTCCGGAACTGTCCCCCTCAGAAGGGTCCTACTCGACGTGTCCATCCTCACCGGCTCCGACATCCTGGTCACCGGCGGCACCGGCTCCTTCGGCAAGGCGTTCATCCGCTACGCGTTGGACAACCTGGACCCGCGCCGGATCATCATCTTCAGCCGCGACGAGCTCAAGCAGTGGGAGGTCCGCCAGCTGTTCGGCGACGACCCCCGGCTGCGGTTCTTCATCGGCGACATCCGCGACCGGCAGCGGCTGAACCGGGCCATGCACAAGGTCGACTACGTCGTGCACGCGGCCGCCCTGAAGCAGGTCGACACCGCGGAGTACAACCCGTGGGAGTTCGTCCAGACCAACGTGGTCGGCTCGCAGAACGTGATCGAGGCCTGCATCGACAGCGGCGTGAAGAAGGTCGTAGCGCTGTCCACCGACAAGGCCTCCAGCCCGATCAACCTGTACGGCGCGACCAAGCTGACCGCCGACAAGCTGTTCATCACCGGCAACCACTACGCCGCCGCCTACGAGACCCGCTTCTGCGTGGTCCGCTACGGCAACGTGATGGGCTCCCGCGGCTCGATCATCCCGAAGTTCCGCGCCCTGCACGAGGCCGGCCAGTCGCTGCCGATCACCGACCTGCGCTGCACCCGCTTCCTGATCACGCTGCCCGAGGCCGTCCAGTTCGTGGTCGACTCGTTCGAGCAGATGCAGGGCGGCGAGCTGTACGTGCCGCGGATCCCGTCGATGAAGATCACCGACCTGGCCCAGGCGATCGCGCCGGGCGCCAAGATGCACGACATGGGCCTGCGCCCGGGCGAGAAGCTGCACGAGGAGATGATCAGCCCGGAGGAAGGCCGCCGCGCCCTGGCGATCGGCGACCGCTACGTGCTGCAGCCGGACCTCGCGACCTGGGGCTACCAGGCGCCGGCCGACGGCGTACCGGTCGCGGACGGGTTCCACTACACCTCGGACAACAACGAGGAGTGGTACACGATCGAGGAGATCACCAAGATCCTCGAGAGCGACGTCTGAGCCGATGCTGCCCTACGGACGTCAGTCGATCAGCGACGAAGACATCGAGGCCGTCTCCGCGATCCTGCGCGGGGACTGGCTGACCACCGGACCGACCGTCACCGCGTTCGAGAACGCGATCGGCGAGCTGGCCGGCGGCCACCGCGCCGTCAGCTGCACCTCGGGGACGGCGGCCCTGCACATGGCGTACGCCGGACTCGGCGTCGGTCCCGGTGACGAGGTCGTCACCACGCCGATGACGTTCGTCGCGACCGCGTCCTGCGCGGCGCTGCTGGGTGCGAAGGTGGTGTTCGCCGACGTCGAGGAGGACACCGCCCTGCTCGACCCGGCCGCCGTCGAGGCGGTCGTCACCGACCGGACCAAGGTGATCGCGGCCGTCGACTACGCCGGCCACGCGGCCGACTACGACGCGCTGCAGGCGATTGCGGACCGGGTCGGCGCGAAGACGCTCGGCGACGCCGCGCACTCGGTCGGCGGCACCTACAAGGGCCGCCCGGTCGGCGACCTGGCCGACGTCACCACGCTGTCGTTCTTCCCGACCAAGAACCTGACCACCGGTGAGGGCGGCGCGGTCGTCGCCAAGGACCCGGCGGTGGCTCAGCGGGTGCACGAGTTCCACCACATCGGGGTCGTTCGCGACACCGAGCGGTTCGAGCACACCGACGAGGGCTCGTGGTACTACGAGGTCCACGAGCACGGCCTGAACTACCGGCTGACCGACATCGCCTCCGCGCTCGGGCTGTCCCAGCTCAAGCGACTGGACGCGTTCAAGAAGCGCCGGACCGAGATCACCGCGCGCTACAACGAGGGCCTCGCGGGCGTCGACGGCATCCGGACGCCGATCCAGCGCGACACGGTCGACCCGGCCTGGCACCTGTACCCGGTCCGGATCCTCGAAGGCCGCCGCCGGGAGATCTTCGACGGCCTGCGCGCGGCGGGCATCCTCGTCCAGGTGAACTACATCCCCGTCCACTGGCAGCCGGTCTTCGCGGCCGAGGGGTACAAGCGTGGAATGCTCCCGAACGCGGAGCAGTTCTACCGCGAGGAGATCTCGCTGCCGATGTTCCCCGACCTGACCGACGCGGACGTCGATCGAGTCATCGAGACGCTGACGAAACTGGTCTCCTGATCATTTTTCTTGGTGGAGAGTCAGAGAATTGACCACTGTGACCCCTGACCAGTCCTCGGAACACCCCGCCTCGGAGGGCGTCGGCAGTACGCCGGACGCCCCCACGCCCGACCCCGGAACCGCCTCCCTGGCCGACCCGGACGGCCAGGCGGCGGCGCTGACCCCAGCGGGTGAGGCTTCGGCTGAGGCCGTCGCTTCGGCGGGAGAGGCTGCGGCGCGCTCGGTGATGATTGCCGGGGAGCTGCTGAACTGGTCCGATCTGCATCCGGCGGACAGCCGGCCGGCGGTGGGTGGGCCGGTGGCGGCCGAGTTGCTGGCGGCCGTCGTACGGCCGACCGACTCTGTGCTCGTCGCCGGGCCGCACTCGCTGGAGCTGCTCGAGCAGCTCGCCAAGACGGCGGCCTCGGTCGACGTGCTGGCACGCTCGGCGCCGGACGCCGAGGAGATCGCGGAGGCGCTCGGCGTCCGCGTGTTCTGCGGCACGCTGGACCACTTCGGCGCGGAGCACGGCGAGGCGTCGTACGACACGATCGTGGCGCTCGACGGGATACCGCGGCTGATCGGCCCCGATACCCTGGTGATGCCGTGGGCGGACGGGCTCGCGGTGCTGAAATCTCGGCTCGCCCCGGGAGGACAGCTCCTGCTCGGTGCCGAGAACAGCTTCGGCATCGAGCGCCTGGTCCAGCCGGACCCGACCGTCACCGTGCCGCGCGACGAGGACTGGCCGGCCGACGTCCGCGGCGACGCCGCGGCGCCCGCCGGGTTCAAGTCCGTGGTGAGCGCGCTGGAGACCGCCGAACTGCAGGCGACCAGCACGTACGCCGTCTACCCGAACCTGTTCGACGCGTCGGTGGGATTGAGCAGTGTCGACGGACCGCTCGCGGCCGCGGTGGTCGCTCGCGCGGTCGCCGCCAAGTTCAGCGGACCGACGCTCACCGACCCGTACCGGACCACCCAGGAAGCGATCGCCGCCGGACTCGGTGTCGAATTGGCCCCCGCCTGGCTGTTCGTGCTGGGCACCCCGGTGCAAGCGGACGCGACGGCCGTAGGCGCCGAGGAGTCCGACGTCCTTCCCGCGGATGCGGCGGCCGGCGGCGCCGAGGCGCCCGGCGTACTGCCCGCCGGTGCCGTTCCGGCCGGGCCGGGGGTGCTGCTCGAGGAGGAACTGCTCACCGCGCTCCGGATCGACGACCAGGCCGCACTGCGGCGGATCGTCCCGGCGTACGTCGCCTGGCTGCGCACGCAGGACCCGGCAACAGCCGCGGTCGCCTCGCCCGACAACGTGATCAGCGACGGTACGTCGTACCGAATCTTCGGCGCCGCGGAGGCGGTGGAGAGCACCGGGGACGCGCTCGTGGTGGCGCAGCTCGGGCGGTTCGTCCGGCGCTCGCTGGAAACGGGCTCGCGGCAACCATGGGCCGCCGGCAGCGCGCCGCGCGACCTCACCGCCCGACTGGCCTCGATGGCCGGCATCACCGTCACCGACGAGCTCTGGGCGGCGGTTGCCGACAACAACGAGATGGTCCGCCCGCAGGGCAGCGCCGAGCAGCTGGCGACGATCGCCCGGCTGAGCCAGGAGCTGTCCGACGCGAGCGCGCAGGCGATCTGGTTCGAGGGGCAGCTGAAGGGGATCCGCCGCTCCAAGCCCTACC
Organism: Kribbella sp. cmx-5-2; assembly: GCA_049998015.1. GTDB lineage: Bacteria > Actinomycetota > Actinomycetes > Propionibacteriales > Kribbellaceae > Kribbella. Next base: position 132,544 of record JAEBEC010000002.1, on the reverse strand, counting down.
GGGTCGGTCAGGCGGTGCTGAACCCGGCCCGCGTCGTGGTCAAGCGGGTCCGTCGAGCGGTGCGCTGATGCATCACGCCAACCACTTCTACGGCCACGCACACATCCTGGCCAAGTACGCCGGGCTGCCGGCCGGTGATCCGCCGACCATCTGGGGCTACCTGCAGCACGGCTGGAACATCCTGGACGGCTTCGCGTACAACACCGCGTTCGTCCCCGGGATGCCGAAGTTCGTCTGGTCCGACACGGTCCGCCGGCGCGGCTGGTCGATGGGCCTGCGCAACTACTCGGTGATCGGTTCGGCCTGGCTGTACCTGCTCGAGCTGTACCCCGAGCTGGCCGCGCCGGCACCCGATGCCGCGGGCACCATCTTCTACCCGTTCCACGGCTGGGAAGGCCAGAACGTGCTCGGCGACCACGCCGAGATCGTTGCCTCGATCAACGAGCACGAGACCGGGCCGGTGACGGTCTGCCTGTACTGGAACGAGTTCGAGAACGAGGCGATCAAGCAGGTCTACACCGACGCCGGTTTCCGGGTGATCACGCACGGCTACCGGGGCCTGCACTGGCGCAAGACCGACGCCGACTTCCTGCTCAAGCAGCTCAAGGAGCTGCGCAAGCACCGGCGGGTCGCCTCCAACCGGCTCAGCTCGGCCGTGCTGTACGGTGCTTCGATCGGACTGCAACCGGGCGTGTACGGCGACCCGATGCTGCTGGAGAACGAACACCCCTCGTTCGGCGGCCAGGCCCGGATCCGGCGCCTGTGGCCGGAACTGAACCAGCCGTACGTGCCGCTCGACCTGGCCAAGGCGTTCACCGACGCCGAACTGGGCGTCGAGCACCTGGCCGGACCGGCCGAGATCCGTGACCTGTTCCGGTGGAACGACGCTCCGGCCACACTGGTCAAACCAAGCGCAACGAAGGTGTTTTCATGAAGATCGGGATCATCACCCAGGCCCGCGCCACCAGCACGCGGCTGCCGGCCAAGGTGCTGCTCGAGGCCGGCGGCCGGACGTTCCTCCAGCACCACCTGGACCGGCTGGCCGCGACCGGCCTGCCGGTGATCGTGGCCACCACCACGAACTCCGACGACGAGCCGATCGTCGAGCAGACCACGGCGGCCGGGTTCCCGGTCTTCCGCGGCAGCGAGCTCGACGTACTGGCCCGGTTCGCCGGCGCGATCCGCGAGCACGAGCTGGACGGCGTCGTCCGGGTCACCTCGGACTGCCCGCTGATCGACCCGGGTGTCATCACCGAGGGCGTCGACCGGTTCGAGGCGGAGGCCGCCGACAACCTGTACGTCTCGAACTGCCTCGAGCGGACCTACCCGCGCGGCATGGACTACGAGATCTTCTCCGGCCCGCGCCTGCTGCAGGCCGACGCCGACGCGACGATCCCGGCCGACCGCGAGCACGTCACGTCGTACCTGCACCAGAACCGGACCGGCGACATGCGGCTGCTGAACATGCCGTGGGACGGCGGCGACGCCTCGCAGTACCGGCTCACGCTGGACACGCCGGACGACCGTCAGCTGCTCACCACGCTGATCGAGGAGTTCGACGCGGCCGACCTGAACTGCGCCGATCTGGTCGCGATCATGGGCAAGCACCCCGAGCTGCACGCGATGAACGAGCACATCGAGCAGAAGAAACTCGGAGAGTAGAACACCTGTCGCGTCACTATTCGCGGACACGCCCTACCGCGCGCCCTGACGTCACCGGGCGCGCCTACGGCATGATTTACGGTGATGACCACCGACGACCCAGGACCTGAGCGCGCCCGCTCCTTCGGCGCCGTGGCGGCCGCGTACGACGCGGGCCGTCCGACGTTCCCCGCCGAGGCGCTGTCGTGGGTCCTCGGGCCGGGTCGTCTGCAGGTGCTCGACCTGGGCGCCGGGACCGGCAAGCTGACCGCCGTGGCGGCCGCGCTCGGCCACGACGTGGTCGCGGTCGACCCGTCGGAGGAGATGCTGGCGGTCTGCCGCACGGTGCCCGGCGTCGACACGATGGTCGGCGCGGCCGAGTCGATCCCGCTCGCGCACGGCTCGGTCGACGCGGTGATCGTCGGGCAGGCCTTCCACTGGTTCGACCACTCCCGGGCCCTGCCGGAGATCGCCCGCGTGCTGCGGCCGAACGGCGTACTGGGTCTGCTCTGGAACCACTACGACACCGTCGTGCCGTGGGTACGGCGCCTGCACCGCGCGATCCTCGGTGAGGACTTCCTGGCGGGGGCCGACCAGTTCGACCCGATGCCGATCCTGCTGCAGTCCGACCTGTTCGCCCAGGTGCAGACCGGCCGGTTCCGGCACTGGCACGACCTGGACCGCGGCGGCCTGCGCCAGCTCGCACTGTCGCACTCGCGGGTCTCGGTGCTGACCGAGTCCCGCCGTGAGTCGGTGCTCGAGCAGATCGACGGGATCTACGACGGCACCGCCCGGCCCCCGGAGCCGCTGCGGATGCCGTACTTCACCAACTGCTACCGCACCTGGCCGAGCGACCTGGCCAACTACCAGCGCACCCTCGACGCCCCGGTCGCGCCTCCGCTCTGACCAGGCGCTCTGACGCCCTCGGCAACTTTTTGGTCGCGGTAGGTCACAAACGCGTCCCCGAGGGCTAACGTGCATCTGTTCGTTCCCGACTGAGGGGTGCAGATGGAAGACGACGCAGTGCGCGAGCGGGACGCCCGCGCGTACGAAGCGGTGCACGACGCGGCCGACTTCACCGAGCTGAAACGCCGCTACAAGAACTTCGTGGTGCCCTGGACCATCACGTTCATGGTCTGGTACCTGGCCTACGTGGCCTGCAACAACTGGGCCCGGGACTTCATGAGTACGCGGGTGGTCGGGCACATCAACATCGCGCTCATCTTCGGCCTGCTGCAGTTCGTCTCCACGTTCGTGATCGCGTTCCTGTACGGCCGGTTCGCGAACCGCAAGCTCGACCCGCTGGCGAGCGGGCTGAACGCCAAGTACAAGAGGGAGCGCCGCCGGTGAGCACTCTGTTGATCCCCCTCGCCGACGCCGAGCCCGGCAACCAGGCGCTGACCATCTCGCTGTTCACGGCGGTCGTCGCCGTGACGCTGTACATCACCTGGTGGGCGTCGCGGCAGAACAAGACCACCGCCGACTACTACGCCGGCGGTCGCTCGTTCACCGGTTCGCAGAACGGCCTGGCCGTGGCCGGCGACTACATGTCGGCGGCAAGCTTCCTGGGCATCTCCGGCCAGATCGCGCTCTACGGGTACGACGGCTTCCTGTACTCGATCGGCTTCCTGGTCGCCTGGCTGGTCGCGCTCCTGCTCGTCGCCGAACTGCTGCGCAACTCGGGGCGGTTCACGATGGCCGACCAGCTGGCGTTCCGGATGAAGCAACGCCCGGTCCGTACGGCGGCCGCGTCGTCCACGATCGTCGTCTCGATCTTCTACCTGCTCGCCCAGATGGTCGGCGCGGGTTCGCTCGTCGGTCTGTTGCTCGGCGTGAAGAGCGAGGGCCTCAAGGCCGGCGTGATCGTGCTGGTCGGCGCGCTGATGATCGTCTACGTGACGATCGGCGGCATGCGCGGCACCACCTGGGTGCAGATCGTCAAGGCCGTGCTGCTGATGACCGGCACGCTGCTGATCACGTTCCTGGTGCTGCTGAAGTTCGACTTCAACCCGTCCAAGCTGCTCGGCGCGGCCGCGGCCAACTCGGGCAAGGGCGAGGCGTTCCTGCAGCCCGGTCTGCTGTACGGCAAGGACCTGGTCGGCCAGATCGACTTCCTGTCCCTCGGCCTGGCCCTGGTCCTCGGTACGGCGGGCCTGCCGCACATCCTGATCCGCTTCTACACCGTGCCGGACTCCAAGTCCGCGCGGCGGTCGGTGCAATGGGCGATCGGCCTGATCGGCGCGTTCTACCTGATGACGCTGGCCCTCGGGTTCGGCGCGGCGGCGCTGCTCGACACCGGCAAGGACAGCGCGGTCGCGGCCTCCAAGGGCAACACCGCCTCGGTGCTGCTCGCCGAGGTGGTCGGCGGTGGCGCCGACTCGATCGGCGGCGCGATCCTGCTCGCGCTGATCGCGGCCGTTGCCTTCGCCACCATCCTGGCCGTGGTCGCCGGACTCACCCTGACCTCGGCCTCGTCGTTCGCACACGACCTGTACGTGAACGTGATCGCCAAGGGCAAGGTGACCGAGCGGAACGAGATCCGGGTCGCCCGATTCGCCGCGATCGGGATCGGGGCGGTCGCGATCGGGCTGGCGATCCCGGCGCAGAAGCTGAACATCGCGTTCCTGGTCGCACTGGCCTTCGCCGTCGCGGCCTCGGCGAACCTGCCGGCGCTGCTGTTCAACCTGTTCTGGAAGCGGTTCAACACCTCCGGCGCGACCTGGAGCATCTACGGCGGCCTGATCTCGGCCGTCGTCCTGGTGATCTTCTCGCCGGTCGTCTCGGGCTCACCGACCTCGATGATCACCGGCGCGGACTTCTCCTGGTTCCCGCTGTCCAACCCCGGCATCGTCTCGATCCCGCTCGGCTTCCTACTCGGTGTGATCGGCACGTTCGTCGGCAAGGACCGCGGCAGCGAGTCGCGCTACAACGAGCTGTCCGTCCGCGCGCTGACCGGCGCCGGCGCGGAGGGTGCCGCCAAGCACTGACCCAGCCGCTCAACCCCTCGAGGGCGTCGCTCCAGTCGGAGCGGCGCCCTCGAGCCGTTGACGCTGCAGTAATCCTGCCGTAACAATAAGCCAGCGCTGCGCAAGAAGTTCATCGTTTTGAGCAATTTCTTGATAGTCCTCTGTGCCTTTACCACCCGCCCACCGGAGAGGCCCGCATGAGAACCAGATCTGTGCCATGGCGCTTGCTCGCCACCGCGCTGGCCGGCAGTTTGCTGCTCGCCGCCCCCACCCTCGCGCCGACCGGCGCGCCGCTCATCGGCAGCACCGCGTCGGCCGTCGTACTGGCCGGCCCGAACCTGGCCGCCGGCAAGGCCGCCTCGGCCAGCACCAGCACCCAGAACTACGCCGCGTCCAACGTGACCGACGGGAACCAGAACACCTACTGGGAGAGCGCCAACAACGCCTTCCCGCAGTGGGTCCAGGTCGACCTCGGCTCCTCGGTCAGCACCAACCAGGCCGTCCTCAAGCTGCCCAGCTCCGGCTGGGGCTCCCGCAACCAGACCCTCGCCGTCCAGGGCAGCACCGACGGCCAGAACTTCACCGACCTGTCCGCCTCGGCGTCCCGGGCCTTCACCGCGCCCGGCAACACCGTGACCATCGACTACGGCGCGGCCACCGTCCGGTACATCCGGATCCGGATCACCGCCAACACCGGCTGGCCCGCCGGTCAGCTGTCCGAGCTGGAGGTCTACGGACCGGCCACCGGTGACACCCAGGCTCCCACCGCCCCGGGCAACCTGTCGTTCGCCGAGCCCGGCACCGGCCAGATCCGGCTCACCTGGACCGCGTCGACCGACAACGTCGGCGTCACCGGGTACGACGTGTACGCCAACGGCCAGCTGCGGACCAGCGTCGGCGGTGGCGTCACGACGTACACGGACACCCAGCCGGCGTCGTCCTCGGTGACGTACTTCGTCCGGGCGAAAGATGCCGCGGGCAACCAGTCGCCGAACAGCAACAGCGTCACCCGTGGCGGCAGCTCCGGCCCGGGCAGCAACCTCGCGCTGCGCAAGCCGATCACGGCGTCCGGGTTCGTGCACACCTTCGTGGCGACGAACGCGAACGACGACAACGTCACGACGTACTGGGAGGGCAACGCCAACCCGGCCACGCTGACCACCGAGCTCGGCTCGAACGCCGATCTCAGCTCGGTCGTCGTCCGGCTCAACCCGGACAGCGCGTGGGGCAACCGGACGCAGACCTTCTCGATCCTGGGCCGGGAGCAGAGCGCTTCGGGGTTCACGACGATCGCGGCCTCGGCGGCGTACAACTTCAGCCCGTCGTCGGGCAACACCGTGACGATCCCGGTCAGTGCACGGGTGGCCGACGTACGGCTGAACTTCACCGGCAACACCGGTGCGCCGTCCGGCCAGGTCGCCGAGCTCCAGGTGATGGGCGTGCCCGCCCCGAACCCGGACCTCACGCTGTCCGGGGTGTCGTGGACGCCGACCTCGCCGGTCGAGACCGACACGATCACGGTCCGCGGGACGGTCAACAACACCGGTACGGCGGGCTCGGGCGCGACCAACGTCAACTTCTACCTGGGTGAGACCAAGGTCGGTACTGCTTCGGTGGGTGCGCTTGCTGCCGGTGCTTCGACGACCGTCACCGCGTCGATCGGCACCCGCGACGCGGGCAGCTACCCGCTGAGCGCCAAGGTCGACGAGGCGAACACGATCATCGAGCAGAACGACGCGAACAACTCGGCCAACAGCGCGTCGCCGTTGGTGGTGACTCCGGTGGCGAGCTCCGACCTGGTGGCGGGAGCGGTGACCTGGACGCCGGGCAACCCGTCGGCCGGGACGAACGTCGCGTTCTCCGTTGCCATCCGCAACCAGGGGTCGATCGCGTCGGCCTCGGGGGCGCACGGGATCACGCTGACGCTGCTCAACGGGAGCACCGTCGTACGGACTCTGACCGGGTCGTACTCCGGTGCGATCGCTGCCGGTGCGACGGCTCCGGCGGTCGCGTTGGGGAGCTGGCCGGCGGCGAACGGACGGTACTCCGTCCGCGTCGTACTGGCCGACGACGCCAACGAGCTGCCGGTGAAGCGGGCCAACAACACGTCGGAGCGGCCGTTCTTCGTGGGTCGCGGCGCGAACATGCCGTACGACCACCTGGAGGCCGAGGACGCGTCGGTCGGCGGTGGCGCCACGGTGGTCGGCCCGAACCGGAACATCGGTGACCTCGCCGGGGAGGCGTCCGGCCGGAAGGCCGTCACGCTGAACTCGACCGGCGCGTTCGTCGAGTTCACCACCCGGGGCAGCACGAACACCCTGGTGACCAGGTTCTCCATCCCGGACGCGGCCGGCGGTGGCGGGATCAACTCGACCGTCAACGTGTACGTCAACGGCGCGTTCCACAAGGCACTGCCGCTGACCTCGAAGTACGCCTGGCTGTACGGCGCGGAGGCAAGCCCGGGCAACTCGCCGGGCGGCGACCCTCGCCACATCTACGACGAGGCGAACCTGATGCTCGACGGGACCTTCCCGGCGGGCACGAAGATCAAGCTGCAGAAGGACGCCGCGAACACCACGAACTACGCGATCGACTTCGTCGACACCGAGCAGGTGGCGCCGGTCGCGAACCCGGGTGCGACGTACGCGGTGCCCGCCGGCTTCGGTCACCAGGACGTGCAGAACGCGCTCGACCGGGTTCGGATGGACACCACCGGCACTCTCGTCGGCGTCTACCTGCCGCCGGGTGACTACCAGACGTCGAGCAAGTTCCAGGTCTACGGCAAGGCGGTCAAGGTGCTCGGCGCCGGCCCCTGGTACACGAGGTTCCGGGCGCCGACGACGCAGGACAACACCGACGTCGGGTTCCGCGCGGAGGCCTCGGCCAACGGGTCGTCGTTCACCGGCTTCGCCTACTTCGGCAACTACACCTCGCGGATCGACGGGCCGGGCAAGGTGTTCGACTTCTCGTCCACCGCGAACATGACCATCGACAACATCTGGGTCGAGCACATGGTCTGCCTGTACTGGGGTGCCAACACCGACAACTCCACGATCAGGAACTCGCGGATCCGGAACATGTTTGCCGACGGCATCAACATGACCAACGGCTCGGCCGGCAACACCGTCAGCAACAACGACGCCCGGGCGACCGGGGACGACAGCTTCGCCCTGTTCAACGCCACCGACTCCGGTGGTGGCGAGGTCCGGGACAACGTCTTCGAGAACCTCTCGTCGACGCTGACCTGGCGGGCCGCCGGTTTCGCGGTGTACGGCGGCACGAACAACGTGTTCCGCAACCTGTACGTCGCGGACACGCTCGTCTACTCGGGCATCACGATCAGCTCGCTCGACTTCGGCATCCCGATGGCCGGCTTCGGGGCGACCCCGCCCACCCGCTTCGAGAACATCTCGGTGGTCCGCGCCGGCGGCCACTTCTGGGGCGGCCAGACCTTCCCCGGCATCTGGATCTACTCCGCCACCAAGATCTTCCAAGGCATCCGGCTCACCGACGTCGACATCGTCGACCCGACGTACTCCGGCATCATGTTCCAGACCGACTACGTCGGCGGCAGCCCGCTCTTCCCGGTCGCCGACACCATCCTCACCAACGTGTCGATCTCCGGAGCCCGCAAGTCCGGCGACGCGTTCGACGCCAAGTCCGGCTTCGGCATCTGGGCCAACGAACTCCCCGAACCCGGCGAGGGCCCGGCCCGAGGCACCGCGGTCTTCAACAACCTCACCCTCACCAACAACGCGGTGGACATCCGCAACACCACGTCGACCTTCACCATCACCCGCAACTGACCGCCCCCAACAGAACGGCCGCCGACCCGACGGTCGGCGGCCGTTCGCCGTTCCAGCCGAACTGCCCCGAGCTGCCCCGGGATGCCCTCGTGTCCCGCTGTGGTTCGCCCACTGTCCCGTGAAACCGTCGACCCTTGCCACCAAGAGGGCGGGGAAATGCCGGTTCATGTGTTCGTCGACGAGAGCAAGTCCAAGGGATTCCTGATGGCGGCCGCCCGGTGTCCGGCCGAGGACGTCGCCGTCCATCGCAAGGCTCTACGCGGCCTGCTGCTACCTGGCCAGGAGCGCCTGCACTTCCGTCACGAGACCGATGCCCGACGCAAGCAGATCCTGCAAGTGGTCAGCGAGTTCACCTGCTCGTCGACGTCTACCACGCGGAACGCGAGACCCTCGCGGCGCGCCACGCCTGTCTCGAGGCGATCGTGCGCGATGTCGCAGGCACCGCGGCCCGGCTTGTTATCGAGCGGGACGAGTCGACGTACCAGCGGGACCGCCGGACCCTGCACGCGGCTTGTTACCGCTTCAACTGCCCAGAACTGCGCTGGGACTTGCTGGCTCCGAAGCTTGATCCGCTGCTGTGGGTGCCGGACGCCGTCGCCTGGGCGTGGACGCGCGGCGGCAACTGGCGACGGCGAGTGGCCCGGTTCACGGATGCAAGAGACCTCTGAACGCGCGAAACCCGGCTCACCTACCGTCCGGAAGGCTGCCGGGTTCACTTCAGAGGACTCTACTGTCCCCAGCAGAAGCAACGATACAGCGTGAAGTCGGCCCGGACGAGGACTTTCCGGGGCAGTTGACCATCCGCCCCGGGCCGGCCCGGTTCGGCGTACTGCCGGGTCCACTTCCCGGGCTCTTGTCCCTGGCAACAAACGCCCGCATGCCGCCGGCTCCCCGCGTGGCAGGCTTCAAGACCCTCGCGTCCGGACCGCCCCGAGATTGAGGCGGTTCGGGGTCTGGAGCAGGCGGTGGCCGGTTGGGGTGAGGGAGTGGAGGGCCGTTCCGCCTGCTCGGTGGGTGGTGATGAGGCCTGCTGCGCGGAGGATGCGGGTGTGGTCGGAGGCGGAGGCCAGGGAGATGCCGCAGCGGCGGGAGAGTTGGGTGGTGCTGGCTGAGGCGGTCAGGGCTCGGAGGACCGTGGCTCGGGTTCGGCCGAGGAGGTCGGCGAGGGCGTCCGCGTCGGGGGCGTCGAGGTCGAGGTCCGCGCAGGGGTAGACGAGGACCGGGCGGCGGCCGGGGACGTCGAGGGCCAGGCACTCGGCGGTGAAGGGGGACGGGTAGAGCTGCAGGCCGCGGCCTTCCAGCTGGATGTCGGAGGTCGGTCCGGGGCGCAGGCCGTACGACGTGAGGATCGGGCTCGCCCACGTGATGTCGGGGTGCAGGCCGGCGAGCATCGCGTCGACACCGCCGTGCAGCACGGCCCGCGACCGCAGGCCGAGGTCCGCGCCGTACCGGCGTTCGAGATCTCCACCGGACGGCGTCAGGACCTGCTGATGGAAGTCCCGTACGGCGTTCCCGAGCGCTCGCCGCGCACCGGCCCGGCCGGCCAGGAGCCCGTGCATGAACGGCTCCACCTGCGCCGGGAGCCACGGGCCGAGCTGGTCCCTGACGACCTCGGCGGGCGTGTCGGCGAGGACCTCGACCGCGGACTCCAGGCCGGGGGTCTCGACCTCCGGCGTGAGGAAGTCGGGGAAATGCCCACCGGGCGCGATCAGCTTGAACAGCGGCCGCATAGACGGCCGCAACCGCGGCGCCGCCACCCGCCGCCAGCGCCGGGCCGCGGGCGGGATCGCGCGGTCCCCGAGCACCCGCGCCGCGAGCGCCGCCTCCCACAGCGGTTCGGGCTCGGCCGGGAACACCACCCGCCCGAGGTCCGCCGCCGTGAAGTGGATCCGGATCACAGACTCGATTGTGCCCACCGCGGGCCCGATCCGGCGAGGGCTTCGGTTGTAGCCGAAACCGCACAGGGTTCGGCGAGGACTTCGGTTCAGTCCGAAACCGGTCGCCGGGGCAGCTGCGCGAATCCACCCTGACCCGATGAGACTCCGCGCACTCGCCGCCGTCGTGCTCGCCGTCACCGCCGTCGGCCAGCCGCTCACCGCCCAGGCCCACCGATCGTCCGCCGTTGACTCGACCACCACCGTCCAACCGGCCCCACGAGTCGTCGCAGGCACGCCGGCGACCCATCGCCCGAGCCGCCCCACGACGTACGTCGTCTCCAACACCCCCGGCGACACCCCGGAAGGAATCGAGGTCACCCGTGACGGCACGATCTACGTCACCAGCGTCGGCACCGGTGCCGTCTACAAGGGCTCGGTGCGCCACCGCGACCTCCGACTCTGGCTGCCCGCGGGCCGCGACGGCCGCACCTCCGCGACCGGGATCCGCACCGACCGCTGGGGCCGCGTCCTGGTCGCCGGCGCCAGCACCGCGAAGCTCTTTCTGTACGACGCCCGCGGCCGTCTCCTGGTGACGCGGTCGGCGCAGGAAGGGGCCTTCCTCAACGACTTCGTCGTCGTCGGCAACCATGTCTACGTCACCGACTCGGCCCACAACCAGATCTGGCGGGCGACCCTCACCAAGCACGGTCTCGGCGAGCTCGAGCCCTGGCTGACCCGCGACCGGATCGAGCCGATCCCCTACTTCCTGAACGGCATCGTCAGCGACGGCCGCGTCCTGCTGGTCGGCGAACAGGGCCAGGACCTCACCTACCGGATCGACCTGCGCACCAAGGAAGTCCGGCCGCTCGAGGTCGACGGCATCCTGTCCGGCGACGGCTACCTGCTCGAAGGGCGCCGCCTGTACGCCGTCTACAACGCCGGCGGCGGCAAGTACGTCACCCGGCTGGCGATCCTCGACCGCACCCTCACCCGAGCCACCCTGCAAGCCGATTCCCAGCCGGGCGCACCCGGAGCGACCCCGACCACGATCGCCCGCGACGGGAACCGGCTGCTCTGGGTCAACAGCCAGCTCGACGTCGCGCCCGGCACCCCGCCGTACACGGTGTCCGTCGTCCCCGGACTCCGCTGACCGGTCGTCCCCGCACCACGCTGACTGCTCGTCCCCGAACTCCGCCGACTACGACCGGGCTTCGCTGACTACAAGTCGTCGGCCACGCCGTACAGGATCTCGCCCGCCTCCAGCACCTTCTCCCGGTCCTCCGGCGTCAGGTTGGTCAGGATCGCGGTCAGCGCCTGGCCGGCGTCGGCCCGCATGTGCGCGACGGTCTCGGCACCCTGCTCGGTCAGCTCGACCGCGGTCGCGCGGCCGTCCAGGGTGTCGGGGCGTCGCTGGACCAGCCCCGACGTCTCCAGGACGGCGACGGTCGTGGTCGCGGTCGGCTGCGAGCAGGGCACCTTGTTCGCGATCGTGCCGATCCGGACCGGCTGCTCGCGGGCGATCACCAGCAGCGCGATGAACTGGGTCGGGTGCATCGAGGTCGACATCGCGGTCTTCCGGAGGTGCCGGACGATCCGGTGCATCGCCACCATCAGGTGGACTGCCTTCTCGTCCAGCACGATCACCCCGTCGGTCAGACCGCCCGGATCTCGGGACGGTAGATGTCCACCCATGTTGCCAGTGAGAGCAACTGTTCCAGGTTCTGCCGCGCATCGGCAGCGGATTCACCCTGAAGACTCGCTGAGACTTTTGCGCGATCGGCCAGCGCGAACACCGCGTGATCGTCGCGGAGCAGCTGCCGGGCCTGGTCGGCCAGCGCCACGACGTACGCCGGATCCTGCGTCTGCGGGTACGGGCTCTTGGTGCGGGTGGCAACCGACGCGGGCAGGACGTTCCGCGTGGCGGCACGGAGCAGGCTCTTCTCCTGCCCGTCGAAGGTCTTCATCGACCAGGGCGTGTTGAAGACGTACTCGACCAGCCGGTGGTCGCAGAACGGCACGCGGACCTCCAACCCGACGGCCATCGACATCCGGTCCTTGCGGTCGAGCAGCACGCGAACCATCCGGGTCAGGTGCAGGTAGCAGATCTTGCGCATCGTCCACTCGTGGTCGCTCTCGCCGTCGAGCCGCTCGATCTCGCCGACGGCATCGTCGTACCGGCTCTGCACGTACGACCGGAGGTCCAGCCGCCGCAGCAGGTCGTCGCGGAGCAACCCACCCGGACCGTTGGTGCGGCGGAATCCGCGGAAGGCCAACCACGGAAACGTCTTCGCCTGCTGCACCTCGGGATCGTGGAACCACAGGTACCCGCCGAAGATCTCGTCGGCCGACTCTCCCGACAGCGCGACCGTCGACTGCTCGCGGATCGCCTTGAACAGCAGGTAGAGCGAGCTGAAGATGTCTCCGCCGAGCGGCGCGTCATTGGCGCGTACGACGGTACGCCGTACCGCCGGATCGGTCAGGGCGGCGTTGTCGAGGACGATGTCCGAGTGCTGCGACTTCACCAGGTCGGCGACGTCGTGCACGTACGGCGTGTCCGGCGTGGTGCGCAGTTCGCTGGCCACGAAGTTCTCGGCCTGGCCGGCGAAGTCGACCGCGAAGCTGCGGACCTTCTTGCCCTCCTCGGCGAGCTGCTGCGCGGCCAGACCGGTGATCGCGCTGGAGTCGAGCCCACCGGACAGCAGCACGCATCGCGGGACGTCGGCAACCAACTGCCGCCGCGTGATGTCGTCGAGCAGCTCGCGGACGTGCGCGACCGAGGTGTCCTGGTCGTCGGTGTGCGGCCGGGTCTCGAGCCGCCAGTAGGTGCTCTTCCGTACGCCGTTGCGGTCGACCGTCACGACCGTGCCCGGCTCGACCTCGGCCATCCCCGCCCACAGCGACAGGCCGGGCGTCTTGGTCATCGTGAGCAGCTCGCGCAGCCCGTCGTCGTCGACCGCCGGCTTCGCGAGCGGGTTGGCCAGGATCGCCTTCGGCTCGGAACCGAACAGCACGCCGTCGTCGGTCGGGTAGTAGAAGAACGGCTTGATCCCCATCCGGTCGCGGACCATCACCAGCTTGTCCTCGCGGCTGTCCCAGATCGCGAACGCGTACATCCCGTTCAGCCGCTCGGCGAACGCCTCGCCCCACTCCAGGTACGCGTGCAACACGACCTCGGTGTCGGAGTCGGTCGTGAACGCGTGCCCGCGGGACCGCAGCTCGTCCTTCAGCTCCAGGTAGTTGTAGGCCTCACCGCTGTAGACCATGCCGACGGTCGTCGTACCGCCGTTGCGATCCGGTACGTCGACGGTCATCGGCTGCTCGCCACCCGGCAGGTCGATCACGGCCAGCCGCCGGTGCCCGAGGGCGACGTGCGGGGCCCACCAGGTCCCCCGCGCGTCCGGCCCTCGGCAGGCCATGGTTTCGGTCATCGCGTCGACGGTCGCCCTTTCGGCCGCCAGGTCACGCCGGTAGGCCACCCATCCGGTGATGCCACACATGCGGTTCTCCTGTCGTCGCAGAAATACATTCGAGCCCAATGTATTTCGCACCGATGGTGACGACAATGCTGCTGAAGGTGAGGTACCTCATCCCGGACCGCGCCCTCTTGGCGACCGCGGCCTCGGGCAGGTCGCCTCGTTTGCGCCCTTCGCTACGACTCCACTCCGAGGAGGACTCTGTGGTGCTTCGGGTTCTCGATCTCGTCGAGCAGGGCGATCGCGAGATCGGCGTACGAGATGCGGCTGGTCGCGTCGCCCGGGGCGAAGCGGTAGGAGCCGGTGCGTGCGGGGTTCTCGTGGTCGAAGTCGCCGCTCGGGGTGATCGAGACCCAGTCGGCCTCTGAAGCAGCCAACCGGTTGGTTACTTGCTGGTGGGCTTCAAAGAAGGGGCGGTACTCCGTGCGGTAGCCGGGCGAGTCCATCAGGAGCGTTCCGTTGTCGGTGGCAAGGATCGAGGCGAGGCCGACCCAGACCAGCCGGGTGGAGCCGATGCCGTCGGCCAGCGCCTGGCCGGCCGCGGGGAAGAAGTCGGTCGGGTCCGAGCCGCCGTCGTACACGGCGGCGATCACCGCGTCGTGCTCAGCCGCGAGGCGGGCGACGGCTTTGGGGTCGGTGACGTCGGCAGCGACCACCGTCGGCCCGGGGGTGGCCGGCGTCGCGCGGGCGGACTCGTACTTGCCGGGGTCTCGTACCGCCGCGGTGACCTCGTGGCCGCGGCGCAGGGCCTCCTCGACCGCCGCGCCTCCGGCCCGTCCGCCGGCGCCGAACACCAGGATCTTGCTCATCTTCGGTCCCTTCTCGTCGTGTCCCGAGAAGGTAGGCGGACGGGCGGTTTCCGCCCGGATACTGGCTAGGCTGGTGCGATGGAGCCGTTGCGCGCGGACATGTTCGACGAGATCTGCCCCTCGACGCTGAACCCGTTCCGGTTCGGCCGGGACAAGTGGGCAGCCCTGGTGATCGCCTGCCTGGAGGACGGCCCGCGCCGCTTCTCCGAGCTCCGCGTCCCGCTGCACCGGGTCACGCCGAAGGTCCTGACGCAGTCCCTGCGCCACCTCGAGCAGGACGGTCTGGTCAGCCGCACGGAGTACGCCGTGCCGGTACGGCGCGTGGTCTACGAACTGACACCGCTCGGCCACAGCATGCTCGGCCCGATCCGCACGGCGTGCCGGTGGACCGCCGACCACTGGGACGAACTGCTGGACGCCCGGGAGGCCGGGATCACCAGGTAGGCGCCTGGCTCCACGCCGCGGCTCGCGTACGGCGGACGCGGCACTCGCGGCTGTGCACCCGGCGCCGGGCGGCGCGGGAGATGCGGCGTGCGGCGCCGGCGAAGGGGTGGTCCGCCGGCAGCCCGTGCACGGGCGCGACGGCGTACTGAACGACCTGCTGCACCGGCTGTCCGGCGTACTGAACGATCGGCTGCGCGGCGTACTGGGCTTGCTGGTGCATCGGATCTCCCGGCGGTAGGCGGCACGGATCCGATGCGCGCCGTCCTGGTCCGGTTCCCGGTGTGACCTCGTTCACTGAACGGCCCGTTCGGCGCAGGAAGAGGTCTGCTCGGCGAACCACCAGTACCGCGGGTGGTCTGCCGTTGGTAGAAAGGGGGCGGCGCCCGGGCGCGCCGACCGGCTATCGACGAGGAGTCCGCGACCGTGACCAGTTCCGAGCCACAGTCCCCAGCGCTGTCGAACCTGATGCACGAGGAACGGCGCTTCGACCCGCCGGCCGAGCTCGCCGCGCAGGCGAACGTGAAGGCCGACGCCTACGAGACGGCCGCCGCGGACCTGGAGGGGTTCTGGGCCGAGCAGGCCAAGCGGCTGACCTGGGCCGTCGAGCCGACGCAGACGCTGGACTGGAGCAACCCGCCGTTCGCGAAGTGGTACGCCGACGGCAAGCTCAACGCGGCGTACAACTGCGTCGACCGGCACGTCGAGAACGGCCTGGGCGACCGGGTCGCGTACTACTTCGAGGGCGAGCCGGGTGACACCCGCGAGATCACCTACGCCCAGCTCAAGGACGAGGTCAGCAAGGCCGCGAACGCGCTGCTCGAGCTGAACGTCAAGGCCGGCGACATCGTCGCGATCTACATGCCGATGATCCCCGAGACCGTGGTCGCGATGCTCGCCTGCGCCCGCATCGGCGCCCCGCACACGGTCATCTTCGGCGGCTTCTCCGCGGACGCCCTCAAGGGCCGCATCCTGGACTGCGACGCCCGCGTCGTGATCACCTCCGACGGCGGCTACCGCCGCGGCGCTCCGGCCGCGCTGAAGCCGGCCGTCGACACCGCGCTCGAGGACTGCCCGGACGTGCGCAACGTGCTCGTCGTGAACCGGACCGGTCAGGAGACCGCGATGGTCGAGGGCCGCGACCTGTGGTGGGACGACTTCGTCGGCAAGCAGTCGACCGAGCACACCCCGGAGGCGTTCGACGCCGAGCACCCGCTGTACGTGATGTACACGTCGGGCAGCACGGGCAAGCCGAAGGGCATCCTGCACACCACCGGCGGCTACCTGGTGGGCACGTCGTACACGCAGTGGGCGGTCTTCGACCTGAAGGCCGACACCGACGTCTACTGGACCGCCGCCGACATCGGCTGGGTCACCGGGCACAGCTACATCGTGTACGGCGCACTCGCGAACGGGACGACCTCGGTGCTGTACGAGGGCACGCCCGACACCCCGCACCAGGGCCGCTGGTGGGAGATCGTGCAGAAGTACAAGGTCTCGATCCTGTACTGCGCGCCGACCGCGATCCGGACCTTCATGAAGTGGGGCAAGGAGATCCCGGCCAAGTTCGACCTGTCCACGCTGCGCGTGATCGGGTCGGTCGGCGAGCCGATCAACCCCGAGGCCTACATCTGGTACCGGGAGAACATCGGCGGCAACAACGCGCCGGTGGTCGACACCTGGTGGCAGACCGAGACCGGCATGCACATGATCTCCCCGCTGCCCGGCGTCACCTCCGGCAAGCCGGGCGCGGCGATGAAGGCGATCCCGGGCGTGAGCGTCGACGTGGTCGACGACGCGGGCAAGTCGGTGCCGAACGGGTCCGGCGGTTACCTGATCATCGACAAGCCGTGGCCGTCGATGCTCCGCACGCTGTGGGGCGACGACGAGCGGTTCAAGGAGACGTACTGGTCGCGCTGGCCGGGCGTGTACTTCGCCGGCGACGGCGCCAAGAAGGACGAGGACGGCGACATCTGGCTGCTCGGCCGGGTCGACGACGTGATGAACGTGTCCGGGCACCGGCTCTCGACGACCGAGATCGAGTCCGCGCTGGTCTCGCACCCGAAGGTCGCCGAGGCGGCCGTGGTCGGCGCTTCCGACCCGACCACCGGGCAGGCGATCGCGGCGTTCGTGATCCTGCGCTCGGAGGCCGGCGACGGCGGGCCGGACGTCGTACAGGAGCTCCGCAACCACGTCGCCAAGGAGATCGGCCCGATCGCGAAGCCGCGCCAGATCATGGTCGTCGCCGAGCTGCCGAAGACCCGTTCGGGCAAGATCATGCGCCGCCTGCTCCGCGACGTCGCCGAGAACCGCGAGGTCGGCGACGTCACCACGCTCGCCGACTCCACGGTGATGGACCTGATCAAGACCAACCTCGAGTCCGGCAAGGCCGACGAGGACTGATCCGCGGTGCGGCCCGTACGCCGGTGAGCTCGGCGGCGTACGGGCTGTTCGCTGTTCTGATCGAAGTGAGCCGGGCGGAGCCCTAGCCTGAGCAGGTGGGAAACCTGGAGGCGAAGCGGATCGCGAAGACCAACGACGAGCGGGCGGCGTTGGCGGCCCGGCGTGGGTGGGGCTTCGCGGTGGAGGGACCTGAGCTGGCGGACCGATGGCGGTACGCGCTGCCGTTCAGTCTGCGCGGGAAGGACGAGCTCGCGTTCGGGGTGGTGAGCGGGCGGCACCACGGGCTGCGGTTCACGGCGTTCGACTACCACCGGCAGGTCACGCTGGAGACGGTGCGCGACGCCTGGACGGATGTCGCGGTGCCGAAGGCGGGCGCCGTACGGATCAACACGGTGTGGGCGATCGAGCTGCCGGCGAAGGTGCCGTGGTTCCAGATCGTGGAGCAGGTCGACCCGGCGTACGACGTCACGGGTCTGCCGGAGCCGATCACTCCGAACCCGAACTTCAACCGGTGGTACCGCTTGGTTAACACCGATCCGCAGGTCGCTGCGCAGGTCCTACATGCTCAGCTGACCACGTTCGTGCGCAAGAACAAGCTGCACACCTGGGCCCTGATGCACAACGAACTGCTCTTCACCACGTTCCCGATCTTCACCCGCGTCAAGCCCGACGACCTGGTCGAAACCCTCGACAGGCTGGCGGGTCTGGTGTCGCTCCTGCCGCTCCCCGTCCTCGAGCAGTACCGATGACCGCCCTGGTAGCCGTCCTCCACGCCGGCCTGGCCGCCGCGTGGGTCGGCGGGATGGCGTACTCCCTGTTCGTCATCCAGCCCAAACTCGCCAAGTTCTACGCCCGCGACCCCGAGTCCCGCGAGGCCCTCACCCTGGTCATTGCCTCAGGCAACCGCTGGAAGGTGGTCGGTCTGATCGCCGTGATCGCCCTGACCGGCGTCGCCCTGTTGCTGCTGCTGGACGCCTCCCACTGGTGGATCCACGCGGTGAAGGCCGTCCTGCTCCTGGCCGCCACCGCCATCTTCTGGCACGTCTCCTGGCGCCACTGGCCCCACCGAGTCTTCGCGACCTCCGCCGAGCTCCCGACGTACCAGGCCCGGCTCCGCATGCTCGCCACAATCATGCTCGCCCTGGCCGGCACGGCCTTCGCGCTCGGTGTGCTGGCCACCCATCTGTGAGTTGTCCACAGGCCGACGTCCGCGGCCAGCGAGAGTCCGGCCGGTTTCCTTAGACTTCGCGGCATGACCCGGTCCCGTCTCCGCATTGTTGCCGCAAGCATCGTCCTCGCCACCGCAGGTTGCAGCCTCGGTGGCGAGTCGGCAGAGGTGACCACCGAGCGTGCGCTCGAGTTCGGCGTACCGACGACAGAGCAAGCCGCTGACAAGGCGTCCCCGCCCGGCGACCGCACTCCGCAGGAACTGAACGCCGTCGCCACGCGCGACAGCCTGGTAGTCGCCGCCGGGTACGACGATTCCGACAACGTACGCCGCCCACTCCTCCTGAGCAGCGAGGACGGGGGTGTCAGTTGGGTTCGCCGTACGCCGGACCGGGAGTCGAAGGAGCGGTCCTCGACCTTCGAGCAGGTTCTGGATCTGGCGGCCGGACCATCAGGATTCGTCGCGATCGGCGACTCGGCCGACGGGCCGGTGGTCTGGCACAGCGCCGACGGAAGGGAGTGGAGCCGTCTACCGGACGACCGGCGGACGTTCCCGGCCGGCGACTCGGTCAGCCAGATCACCGCGACCTCGACCGGCTTCGCGGTCATCGGGACCACCAGTAACGGCTACGCCGGACAGTGGAACCAGCTGATCTACTGGCAGTCCAAGGACGGTAAAGCCTGGACCAGGACGCCGGGTCCGTCGATCGGTCTGAAGACCGGCCTCGTCGGCGAGTTCAGCGCGGGTGGGATCGCGGCCCAGGGAGCCGCCCTGGTGATCAGCGCCAACCTCGAGACCGAGCAGGACGGCGAGCAGCAGCACCTCGTGCGGTACTGGTACTCAGCTGACGGTGGCAGGACCTTTCGCGCCTCCCAACTCGCGGGCGACGTCGCCGAGGCGATCGATGCGTACTCGAACGTCCTGATCAGCGACGGCGGCAAGTTCTACGCGCTCGTCAAGGGCAGTGGCTTCGACGACGACACCTGGGACGGCGTCGTACTCGAAGGGGGCACCTCGGGCAGTACGTTGCGGCAGGTCGCCGCGCCCTGGCTGCTGGGATCGGCCTTCGAGGACTCCCCCGCAGCGCTCGTCCGAGCCGGGGAGGAGCGGGTGGCAGCAAGCAATACCTCGGCCGGCAGCGACGATGTGGTCGTGGCGGCCGGCGGGACCTGGACCGAGCTCAGAGATCGCACCGACGTGACCACCCAGCGGATTCCGGGGAGCCAGTACGTCCACGACGCCGCAACCGTCGGGGATGCCGCCGTACTGGTTGGATCGTCGGACCGGAGTGGGACGAACGAACCGATGATCTGGCGGTACGACGACCGAAAGGTGACCTCGGTCGCGCTGCCCACGGAGGCTTCGGCGGGCACTCCCTCGACACTCGCCTACAGCCTGCACAGGTCCGGCGAGCAGCTCGTTGCCGCCGGACTGATCGGCGGCTCCCCGGCCGCCTGGACTCGCACGGACGAGCGCTGGCAGGCCGAGATCCTGCCCGGATCACGAGCCAACGTCACGCCGTCGGTCACCGCGGCCATCAGCGCGCCGGACGGACGGATCGTCATGGTCGGAGCGAAGACGTTCCCGATCGGCCAGCGAGCGGCCGTTTGGATCCGGGGCACGGACGGCCGCTGGACGGACGCCGACGCACCGGTCTTCGGTGTCCAGGCGAAAGTTCAGTACGGCGGGCCGAGTCCGTCCGCGGTGGCCGTCGGGCCGAAGAAGTGGGTCGTGGTCGGCGAGCGGTACGACGGAGACGGTCATCAGGACGCATGGGCGGTGTACTCCACCGACGGCAAGACCTGGTCGGAGATTCGTGGCGATCGCGAGCTCCCACCGGACAAAACGACTGACACCCGCCGGCAGCGCTGGCGGAACCTTCGCGCTCCCGGCACAGCAACGTCCACGATGACGGCGGTGACGTCGCACGGACAGGGATTCGTGGCCGCCGGCAGCATCAGTGACGACTCCGGGCGGCCGGCGATCTGGCTGTCGCCGGACGGCGTCTCGTGGCCGACGCTGGTGCGTCCCGCGCTGCCGAAGGGCGTTTCCACGGCGTCCGTGGCCGAGTTCGGTCACATCGGGAACACTCTGGTCGCCGTCGCGGACGTCACTCGATTCGCCGGTGACCCGGAGGGTGGGTGGACCAGCTTCACCTCCACCGACGGCGGCCGCTCGTGGCAGACCGGCGCCGTCGCCGAGCCCGCGCGGGCCTACGGCGGATCGCTTGTCGCGGTACCCGGTGGCCTGGTGGCGCTGGGCAACACCGGGCGCCTCGGCGGTCTGGACGCGGCGGCCTGGTTCAGCCGTGACGGGCGGACTTGGCGAGCGCTCGACCTGCCTGACGAACACACGAAGGGACCGGGCCGCCAGGGGTTCGTGTCCGGCGTGGTCCAGGACGACAAGCTGCTGGCGCTCGGATTCGACATCCCGCCTACGGGTGGCGGCAGCCACGTGATCGAGTTGCCGCTGCCGAAGTGAGTGTCACCGGCTGGATCGCCGGGATCTGCTCAGATTTGATACTTGATCAGGTTGTTCGGTAGGCGACGGTGATGTCGTAGCGGTCGGAGCGGTACGTGGAGCGGCCGCATTCGATGACTGTGCCGGTGGCGGTGCGGGGGGCCGAGGTGATGATCAGGCAGGGGGTGGTCTGGTCGATGCCGAGGAGTGCGGCGTCCTCGGGGGTGTCGGGTGGGGCGGCGACGATCGAGGCGGAGACCATGCCGAGGGAGACGCCGAAGCGGGTCGCCAGTTCGCCGTACAGGGAGACTTCGTCGAAGGAGAGCTCGTCCAGGCCCGGGTAGCGGTTGAGGGAGAGATGGGTGCGCTCGATCGCCACCGGCTCGCCGTCGGCGGTGCGAAGGCGGACCAGATGCAGGACCGGGGTGCCGACAGGCTCCTCGAGCTCGGCGGCGAGGGTCGCGTCGGCGGGGGCGACGCGGTGCTCGAGGACCTTCGCGCCGGGGGTGATGCCGCGGGCGCGCATGTCCTCGCTGAACGACGACGCGAGCAGCTTGTTCGGGCGCGGTTCGGCGACGAACGTGCCACCGCCGGGGCGCCGCGCGGCCAGGCCCTCCGCGACGACGCGGTCGACCTCCTGGCGGACCGTCATCCGGGCCACCCCGAACCGCTCGGCCAGCACCCGCTCCGAGGGCAGCACGGTCCCGGCCGACAGGCTCCGGGTGAGGCGCTCCAGGATCTCGCGGATCTGGTCCCCCTTCGGCCGGTCGGTCCGCAGCTCGGTGGGGAGCTCGGCGAGGTCACCGGGGTTGTTCCTTGGGCGGGCCATGGTGTCGTGTTCCCTGGGGATCTGGCCGGCAAACCGGTTGCCGGGGCGCGGTCGTTCGTCATCGTTGCGGTCGGTCGACCGTTCACCGACAGTACTGGCCGGAGCCCCAGGACGGCCAGCGATCATCCTCGCAAACCAAGGCGCCCGAGTCGAGCGGCGGAGGGTGTGATCCACACGGGCAAACGCTCGCCGGACAGGTGGGTTGGCGGTACGTCGAGGTGCCGGCCGCGGGCTGCGGGTGTGGTCGCCGGTGCCGGGCTGAGCAGGTGGTGATGCGGCCGGGGACGTCGTGGTGGGTTGAGGCCGCTGCGGCCGGGAGAAGCGTGAGAGCAGTAGCCGAGAGGCGGGAGTGAGGGCAGGTGTGAGCGCGGGGTTGAGCAGGATCCGGGGGTGAGTGAGGGCAGTGTGAGCGCGGGGTTGAGCAGGATCCGGGGGTGAGTGAGGGCAGGTGTGAGCGCGGGGTTGAGCAGGATCCGGGGGTGAGTGAGGGCAGTGTGAGCGCGGGGTTGAGCGGGATCCGGGGGTGAGCCGTTAGACTGGTGTGAGGGCTTCGGCTCTGGTGTGCCGGGAAGTCTGGTCGGCGATCTGTCCGACGACCCCGAGCGAAGGGCCTGGCGATGAGCCCCCGACGACTGCTGAACAAGCGCCGTGCGTTCCCCCGGATCCTCGGTGGTGAGCGGGCTTTCCTGGCCAACACGCTGCGTGCCGAGACGACCGGTGGGCTGGTGCTGGTCGGCGCCGCCGTGATCGCGTTGATCTGGGCGAACTCGCCCTGGCAGGACGCCTATCACCATCTCCGCGACGCGCAGCTCGGGCCGTTGACCGTGGAGGCGTGGGCCTCGGACGGTGCGCTCACGCTGTTCTTCTACCTGGCCGGCGTCGAGCTGAAGCGGGAGTTCACCGTCGGCACGCTGTCCCGGATCAGCGAGGGCGTCGTGCCGATCGCGGCCGCGCTGGCCGGGATGGTGATGCCCGCGCTGATCTACACCGTGATCAACCTGACCGTTGCCGACGGCAAGCCACACGGCTGGGCGGTGCCGACGGCAACGGACATCGCGTTCGCGCTCGCCGTACTGGCGATCGTCGGGTCGTCGCTGCCGAGTGCGCTGCGGGCGTTCCTGCTCACGCTCGCGGTGGTCGACGACTTCGGCGCGATCCTGGTGATCGCCGCGTTCTTCTCGCAGGGCCTGCACCTGGTCGCGTTGCTCGTCGCGGTCGCGTTGATCGCGGCCTTCTACGCGCTGCAGCGGTTCCGCGTCCGGACCCCGCTGCTCTACGTACCGCTCGTACTCGCGGCCTGGTGGTTCATGCACGAGTCCGGCATCCACGCCACGATCGCGGGCGTCGCGCTCGGGCTGGCGACGCGCGTACTGCCCGACGAGGGCGAGAAGGCGTCGCCCGCGGAGCGCGTCGAGCACCGCTTGCGGCCCTGGTCGGCGGGAGTCGCGGTGCCGCTGTTCGCGCTGTTCGCGGCG
This sequence comes from Kribbella sp. cmx-5-2, assembly GCA_049998015.1. Classification (GTDB taxonomy): domain Bacteria; phylum Actinomycetota; class Actinomycetes; order Propionibacteriales; family Kribbellaceae; genus Kribbella. The sequence continues at coordinate 109,196 of JAEBEC010000002.1, read as the reverse complement.
GGCGTGACGCTGAGCGGTTCGGCGCTGCGCGAGATGCTGACCGATCCCGTCGCGATCGGGGTGGTCGCCGGGCTGCTGGCCGGCAAGACGATCGGAGTCTTCGGCGGGGCGTGGCTCACCGCGCGCTTCACCCGAGCCGAGCTGAACGCGGACCTGTCCTGGCGCGACGTCGGCGCGGTCTCGGTCCTCGCCGGAATCGGGTTCACGGTCGCGCTGCTGATCGCGCAGCTCGCGTTCGCCGGCGACATCGCGCAGATCGAACGGGCCAAGGCAGCCGTCCTGGTCGCGTCCCTGCTGGCCGCGCTGATCGCGTCGGTGCTGCTGTTCAGGCGCAACCGCGTGTACGCCGACTGACCGGTCGTCCGTACGGCGGCCGCATGCCACCGTCGACGGCTGCCTGCCCCACCACCTCCCCGAGGGTCCACACCTGAGGCCGACCGCCCACCACCCACCAACCCGGCGCGGTGGCGGCCACGCACGCTCAGCGCGGGTGGTACTCGGCGCCGATCGGGCGGTTGGTGGGTGGTGGGCGTCCGGGTCCAAGCGTTGGGCCGACCGCCACCTCCGGGCGCCTGCGCCCGACCACGCTCGGAGCCGGCTGAAACCGGGGGCGAGCGGGTGGTTGATCAGTGGTGGGTGTCGCCCAGCGGGTCGGGCTTCGGCGATTGGGTACCGGCTGTTCGTCGTACGCGGCGGTAGGGTCGGGGCAGGGACGGAAGGAGCGCCATGTCGATGGGGCAAGAGGACGAGCCGACGGTCGGGCAGCTCGTCGCGAACGCCAGCCGGGATCTGTCCAGCCTGGTGCGCAGCGAGATCGAGCTGGGCAAGGCCGAACTGAAGAAGACCGCGGTGAAGGCCGGGACCGGGGCGGGGCTGTTCGGTGGCGCCGCGTTCCTCGGGCTGCTCGCGATCATCCTGCTGTCCATCGCTGCGGCGTACGGCGTCAGCGCGCTCGGGCTGCACCCGGCGCTGGCGTTCCTGATCGTGGCGGTGGTGTACCTGCTGATCGCCGCCGTCCTCGTGCTGATCGGCAAGAACCAGCTCAGCCAGGCGAAGGGCCCGCAGCGCGCGATCGAGACCTCGAAGGAGTCGGTCGAGGCGCTCAAGGCGGTCGGGAAGGGCGACTGAGCCCCGCCGGAGTCTCCGACCTGCTCGTCGACGGGCCCTGGTCGCACGCCCTGGTCGCGGCCAACGGGGCCCGGTTCCACGTCGCCGAGTGCGGTACGGCGGACGATCCCCTGGTGCTGTTCCTGCACGGCTTCCCGGAGTTCTGGTGGGCCTGGCGCCATCAGCTGCCGGTCGTCGCCGCGGCCGGGTACCGGGCGGTCGCGATGGACCTTCGCGGGTACGGCGCGAGCGACAAGACGCCGCGCGGGTACGACCCGTTCACGGTGTCGGCCGACGTGTCCGGCGTGATCCGGTCGCTCGGCGCGTCGGAGGCGGTGGTGGTCGGGCACGGCTGGGGCGGGTTCGTCGCGTGGTCGGCCGCCGTACTGGCTTCTCGGCAGGTCCGGGCGGTGGCGGCCGTGTCGGCTCCGCACCCGTTGATGCTGCTGCGGTCGGGGCGGCCGCGGGCGGCTGCGCAGGTCGGGTGGTTCCAGCTGCCGATCCTGCCCGAGCGGCGGTTGCTCGCGCACGACGGGATTCACATCGAGCAGCTGCTGCGGGCCTGGGCTGCGCCGGGTGGGGACTTCCCGGACGCCGAGGCGTCGCGGCGGTACCGGGCGGCGCTGCAGGTCTGGCCGGCGCCGCATTGTGCGCTGGAGTACCACCGGTGGTTCGTGCGGTCGCGGCTGCGGACGGACGGGCGGCGGTACTCGGCGCGGATGCGCGAGCCGATCGACGTACCGGTCCTGCAGGTGGTCGGCGGGCTCGATGGCGCTCTGGCGCCGGCGAGCTGGATCACGCCGCCGGAGCTGATCACCGCGCCGCTGCGGCACGAGGTGCTGACGACAGTCGGGCACTTCCCGCACGAGGAGGCGCCCGACCGGTTCACGGAGGTCCTGCTGGACTGGCTGGGGACTGTTTAGGAGGCTCGGACTCGCTGTGCCGGGCCTCGGGCCTCGGGCCCCGGGCGCCCGGGCGTCGGGCGTCGGGCATCTAGGAGATCGCTTCCGGGCCGACCGTTCCGGTGACCTTCCAGTCGCCGGCCTTCTGGTCGAGGCGGAAGGTGAGCCACCGGCCGGCCAGGCACCCGCGCCAGATGCCCGCGTCGACCTCGACGTGGCCGGAGGTCCGGACGATCGAGCCGACGTTGACGTACGGTCCGCCTGCGTCGGGAGCGCAGGGGTCGGCGGCCGCCGGACGCTTCGCGATCCACTCCACCTTCGTCGGGGCCAGGAGGCTTGCGATCGCGCTCTTCTCGATCAGGGTGAAGGGCTTGCCGCGCACGCCGTTCTCGTTCTCCTGCGGCGCGTCGAGGACGTAGTACGTCTTCGCGCCGGGCTCGCGCTCGATGATGCCCGCGATCGCGTTCTTCCAGATCACCATGTCCTCGGTGATCAGGATCGGCTTGCCGCCGGCAGTCCCGGGTGGGCTCGTCGTCGTGGCGGCCGGTGCTGGGAGGTTGGTGGACTGTGGCAGGTTCTGCCGGACGACCACAGCTCCACCGAACACGATCACCACCGCCGCTGCTCCCGCCAGCACCGGAGTGAACCGGCGGCTTCTGGATCGCTCAGCACCCGCCCCACCGTGACTCCCGGCGCGCCGTCCGCCCGCCGAAGTTGTGATTGCCTCAGGCAAGTGATCGACCTGGTTCTCCTTCTCCGCAAAGGTTTCCCGCAGCAGGTCACCGAGCTCGTGGTCGGACTTGGTCATCTCGTCGCTCCTAGGTCGGCGCGCAGGGCCGCCAGGCCCCGGGCCGCGTTGGACCGCACGGTGCTCGCCGTACAGCCGAGCACGCTCGCGATCTCGTCGTCCGGAAGATCCTCGTAGTACCGCAGGACCAGTACGGCGCGTTGCCGGCGCGGCAGCTTCGCGAGCAACCGCCAGGCCGCGTCCCGCTCGACCTGCCGGCCGCTGACGTCCTCGGTCGACGGTGTCTCGTCGAGCTCGGCCAGTGGCAACTCGCCGTTCTTCAGCCGGCGCCGCCAACTGAGGAACTCGTTCACCACCATCGTCCGCAGGTACGCCTCCGGGTGCTCCAGCCGCCCGATCCGCTTCCACTTGCGATGGGCGCGGGCGAACACGGTCTGCACCAGGTCCTCGGCGGTGTGCACGTTCCCTGCCAGCATCAGCGCGACCCGCAGCAGCCGCCGCTCGCTCGACCGCACCACGTCGTCGAACCCCGAAGCCACTTCGCTGGTCACCGTCACACTCTCCCAACGCCACAGCCCACTCGATCTGCTGCATCGCCGGGAAAAGTCGAACCCGCCGAAGGCGGAACGAGCGGGAACCGCGGAGGGGCGGCAGTACGGCGCGGGAACGGGCGGGAGCGGGGCGCGGGAGCGGGAACCCGGCGCGGGAGCGGGAGCGGGAGCGGGAACCCGGCGCGGGAGCGGGAACCCGGCGCGGGAGCGGGAACCCGGCGCGGGAGCGGGAGCGGGAGCGCGGCGCGGGAGCGGGAACCCGGCGCGGGAGCGGGAACCCGGCGCGGGAGCGGGAACCCGGCGCGGGAGCGGGAGCGCGGCGCGGGAGCCCGGCACGAACGGCGCGGAAGCGCGGGAACGGCGCGGGAACGGGCGGGAGCGGGGCGCGGGAGCGTGGGCGGGTCGCGGGAGCGTGGGCGGTGATGCCGCCACCGGTGGTCGGGGCGGGCCCGCGGCGCCCGCGGCGGCGAAGCCGCTCGCGGTCCGGGTGACAGGCTCCGCACCCGCCCACGCCCCCGATCAGGTGCAGGTGCGCGTGGAGACTTCCCTCGTGGCCTTGGTGCCCTGGTCAGCGGCCTCGGCGACCTGGGCGGCCGTGAGCACGTAGCCCGTGCGGTTGTCCTCGACCGACGCCGCGAAGACCACGCCGTACACGGTGCCTCGGGTGGAGATCAGCGGACCGCCGGAGTTGCCGGGGCGGACCGAGGCCCAGATCGAGAAGGCCTTGCGGGTGACCGTGCGGTCGCCGTAGATGTCCGGGCCGCGGAGGCGTTCCTCCGAGCGGATCCGGGCCGGCTCCGAGTTGAACGGGCCGTTCTCCGGATACCCCAGTACGACGGACGCCGCGTCGGCCTTGCCGCTGTCGTCGAAGACCAGGGGCTGGGCGTTCAGCTTCGGCACGTACAGCACCGCGACGTCGACCTCGGGGTCGAACAGCACCACCGTCGCGTCGTACGAGCGCTTGTCGACCTCGACCTTCGGGTTCTCGACGCCGGCCACGACGTGCGCGTTGGTCATCACGCGCTGCGGCGCGTAGACGAAACCGGAGCCCTCGAGACCGCGTGAGCAGTTCGCGACGCCGGTCACCTTCGCGATCCGGCTGTACGCCGCCTTGACCGCCGGCGTCCGCCCGATCCCGCCGTCCGGCGGCTGCGTCTCGCGGATCCGCTCCGGCACGAACGGGTCGAGGAAGCGCGGGAACAGATCGGTGTTCACCACGTCGTTGAACGCCTGCAGCGCCTGGTCAGCGCGGTTCGGCAGCACCTCGTCGACCTTGGCCAGCACCTGCGAACCGCGCACCGCCGACGTCACGTCCGGGATCCGCGCCCCGCTCACCGCGACGCCGAGCACCCAGGACACCACCAGCACCGAGGCAGCGGCCAGCACGGCACCGCCGAGCGCGTCGACGGCCTTCACCGGCTTCCAGGAGATCTTGTTTCTCAGCCGCGACCCGAGCAGCGCGCCGATCGTCCGCCCGACCGAGGCCAGCAGGATCACCAGCACCAGCGCGGCGAACGAGACCTCGACGCTCGGCGAGAAGTTGTCCAGGATCTTCGGTACGCCGTACACGCCGACGGCCGCGCCGGCCAGCAGGCCGAGCGTCGCGCAGGCGCCGAGGATGAAGCCCTCGACGTACCCGGAGATGGCCACCAGCACGGTGACCGCCACCAGCACCCAATCGAGAATGCTCACTCCACACCCTCCGGACGCCCCAAGTCGTGCTCGATGGCAGTCAGCCGCCGCTCCTCCTGCGACCGCTGCCCCTCACCCCGCCAGGCCGCCTCGACCAGTCGGTCGGGCAACGGTACGACGTGAGCCGGGTCCCAGTCGCGCGCCCAGCCGCCGAGCAGCAGCAATTTGTCGAGCAGACCGGCGGTGAAGCCCCAGACGAACAGGTCGTCGATCACGAACGCCGGCCCGGTGAAACCGGACGGGTGGACGCAGTTGACGCGGTTCGCCGGGTCGGCCAGCGCGGAGAGCGCGACGCGGTGCACCGAGGCGACCTCGGCCGGGTCGACGACCGCGACCGGCGACGGTTCGCGCCACCAGGCGAGCACCGGCGAGACGCCGAAGTTGCTGACCGGGACCCAGAGCGCGGGCCAGACCGCGAACACCTCGACGCCGGTCGGGTCGAGCCCGGTCTCCTCCTCGGCCTCGCGCAGCGCCGTACGGATCAGGCCCTCGACGCCGGTGCCGTCCTCCTCGTCGCTGCGGCCGCCGGGGAAGGCCATCTGACCGGCGTGCGAGCGCAGCGTCCAGGAGCGTTCGGTGAGCAGTACGTCGGGACCGTCGGTTTCGTTGCCATCGGCAAGCAAGATGAGGACGGCGGACTCGCGGACGGCCGGGTCGTCGGGTGGGAGAAAACGCGAGAGCTCGTTGGGATCAACGGTTTTCGAGGCCGTGAGCAACTGGTTGAGCCAGGCCGGCAGGTCGATGTCGAACGTCGTCGCGGTCACAGGTCGACCCCCAGTTTGTCCTTCACGAGGTCGTCCAGTTCCTGCTGAGACTTGAGTACTCCGCGGTGCACGTAGACGACCTTGCCGTCCTGGTCGACGAACGCGGTCAACGGCGGCCCTCCGACCTTGAGCGGCTGCTGGACGGCCTTGTCCGCGTCGACGAGATGCGGGTAGGCGAGGCCGTTCTGGCCGGCGAACTCGACGGCCAACTCGCGGCGCGGGTCGGCGTAGTCGATGCCGATGAGCTTCAGCTTGCCGGCGGATTTCTTCTGCAGCTCGGCGAGGAACGGCGCTTCCTCGCGACACGGGCCGCACCACTGGGCCCAGACGTTGACGACCAGAGGACCACGCAGATCAGCCAGCCGTACGTCGGGGCCGTCGCCGAGACACGGCAAGCTCACGTCGGGTAGGCCGTTGGTGACCGGCGGCTTGGAGGGTTCAACCTCACAAGCCAACGCTTGCTCGGGAGCCTTCGTCGTAGGCGAACTGCTGGTCTTCTCGGTCCCACAGGCGGTGAGAAGGAAGAGACTTGCGGCCAGCAGCACCGCCGTACGGGCGTGTCTCACGCCGGGACCTTGACCAGCTTGGCGGCCAGCTCCGGGTCGGTGGGGCCGGTGCCGTACGACGGGCACCACTGGGCGATCGGGCAGGCTCCGCACGCGGGCTTCTTGGCGTGGCAGCGGCGGCGGCCGTGGAAGATGAGGCGGTGGGACAGCATCGTCCAGTCCTTCTTGGGGAACAGCGCGCCGATCAGGTGCTCGACCTTGACCGGGTCCTCCTCCGTCGTCCAGCCGAAGCGGCGGACCAGGCGGCCGAAGTGGGTGTCGACGGTGATGCCGGGGACGCCGAACGCGTTGCCGAGTACGACGTTCGCGGTCTTGCGGCCGGTGCCGGGGAGCTTGACCAGCTCCTCCAGCGTGCCGGGCACGACCCCGTCGTAGTCGTCGACCAGCGCCTGGCCGAGTTTCAGCAGGCTGTTCGTCTTCGCGCGGAAGAACCCGGTCGGCTTGAGGATCGTCTCCATCTCCTCGCGATCGGCCTCGGCGTACGCCTGCGCCGTCGGGTACCGCGAGAAGAGCGTCGGCGTCACCTTGTTCACCGTCACGTCGGTGGTCTGCGCCGACAGGATCGTGGCCACCAGCAACTCCAGCGGCGAGGTGAAGTCGAGCTCGCAGTGCGCGTCCGGGTAGGTGTCGGTGAGCACCTTGTGCATCTTCCGCGCCCGCCGGACCAGCTGCGTCGGCGTCTCGTCGGCGTACACCGGCGCCTTCCGCGGGAGCTTCACGGGCGGGTGCAGAACCGGAGCCGGAACCGGGTGCGGATTGGGGTCCGCGACGCGCTGGGTCATGCAGGCCAGCCTACGTGCGGCACTCCACTCGATATCCGCGGCTCACGCCCCGGATTCGCCGGCCGGGCTCTGCGGCTGGAATCCCCGTCGGGCTCTGCGGCTGGAATCCCCGTCGGACTCGCGGCGGGCTCGCGGCGGGCTCGCGTCGGACTCGCGGCGGGAGGAGGACTGTCCCTTGTCAATCCCGTACGGCGGTCAGCGGCGCGGTGCGCAGCGGGACCGTGATGGTGAGGTGCCGCCCGCCGGGGTGTGGGGACGCCGGCTCGGTCGCGTGCAGGCGGGTCGCCAGCTCGTCCAGTACGCCGACCGTCGCGCGGAGATCCGTGATCGCCGTACCGTCCGGCGCCAGTCGCGTCTCCGCCTCGGTTGGCGGATCGTCGCCGAAGTAGCGCGCCGTGTCGGTCCCGACGAGCCAGCAAGCCAGCGAGATCTGCACCTGCCCGAGCGCCGGGATGCTCACCCGCAGGTCGCCGTAATAGGAGGAGCCCTCGTCGGCGATCCGGACCGTGGTCGCACGCTCCTGGCCGTCGTCGGCGATCCGGGCTGTGGTCGCGCGCTCCTGCCCGTCGTCAGCGATCCGGGCTGTGGTCGAGGGCTCCGGCCCGTCGGCGTCGCCCGGCAGTAGCTCCCGTACGGCGGCCTCGATCTTGGTGGCGAGCAGGTCGTCGTTGGGCGACAGACCCCGGCGCCCCTCCCTCCCGCCGCGAACCTCGCCAGGCGCGCCCTCGCCCTGCTCGCCGCTGAGCGAGACCTGCTGCGGAACCCAAGCGCCCGCCCACTCATCACTCGCCCGCACCCGAGCCTGCGCAAACTCGACCGCCGTCCCGACCCGAGCCTGCTCAGCCAGCAGTTCGATCACCCCACGCATCCGGCCCTCGTCGCCGTACCAGGAGCTGTACGCCGCGTGCTCAGCCAGCGCCGCAGGAACATCCTCCGCATCAGCCAGCACGGCCGCCCACCAGTTCAGCCCAGCCGCCCGGTCACCACCGCCGGCCAACTCCGCAAGCTTGCCAAGCCGCCGCAGCCGCCCGAGCGCCCGTACCAACTGCTGCCCATAGACCAGACTCATCCGGTCATCACCAACCGACCGGCGACGCAGCTCGTCGACCTCGCCTTGATCGGCCAAATACGCGGCAAGGACCTCCACCGACGGACCTTCACCGGCATCAGCCCGCGCCCGCAGCTCGTCCACCAACCCATGAGCCGCCCGCAAGCGAGCCGCCCGTCTCGGCGCACCACGCTGATCCGACGCGTCCAGCAACGCCAGCGCCTCGCCAACCCGGCCCTGATCCGTCAGCAGCGACACCAGCAGGTCCGGCGCCGCCCGCGGACTCTCCCGCAGTACGGCGATCGCCTCGTCCGGCCGCCCGTGGTCAGCCAGCAGCCGAGCCAGCTGGTACCAGTCCTTGTCCGCACCACTCGCCGCAGCGCGCCCCCGCAGTACAGCGACGGCCTCGTCGACGCGGCCGAGCCCGGCGAGCAGTTCGGCCAGCTTCCCGTCGGCGTACGGGTCGCCGAGGCTCCTGAGCTCGTCAACCCGCTCCTGCCGGACCAGCACGCTCACGATCAGGTCCCGCGCCCGGGTGTTGCCGGCAGCGGCGTACGGCCGCAGCTCCTCGACCAACTCCTGCCGACCGAGTAACTCGACCAGCAGCCCAGTCGCGTACTCGTCGCCGGCAGCGAGCGCCTTCAGCTCCTCCACTTCACCCTGCTCGGCGAGCGTCTGGACCAGCAGCACCCTGGCCTCATCGTCACCGCTCTCAGCAAGCGGCCGCAGGTCGTCGGCCCGCTCCTCGGCCCGCAGCGTGGCCAGCCGGACCGAGTTATCGGCCAGAGCACGCAGCTCCTCGGTCCGACCTAGCTCACGCAGCAACGTCCGCAGCCTCGGCCGATCAGCCGGCAGCCGGCTCGCCTTCAGCTGCTCGACGGCCGCGTCGAGCTGCCCGTTCAGGAGCAGGTCGTCGATGTGCGTCGTCTTTTCCGGCGGGTAGACGCCGATGTTCAACCCGCGCGTGAGCTGCACCAGCTCCGCACCCCGCTCACCAACAAACTGCCGCAACCGCGACTGATCCGCGTCCGGGTCAGCCTCGAGCAGCCGAATCGCCTCGTCCAGGCGGCCGTACTTGCGCAGCAGAAGAACCAGTACGCCGCGATGCTTCGCGTCGTCGACACCGCGCAACAGGTCGGCAGCCCGGTCGACCTCCCCCTCCTCAGCCAGCCGCCACGCCTCGCGGATCACCTCCGAGCGCTGCTCAGACGGACCCGTGTCCCCCGCGAATCGTTTCCTCAGCCAGTCGAGCACCCCTCATCTTGTCCCCCACCAGGGGCGCCGGGACGGTGTTCCCGGCGCGTCCCGAGGCTCGCACGGGGCGGTCGGGACCGGGGAGCCCGCGCCGCGTCGGGGTGGTCGGACCGGGGGGTCCGGAGCCTCCCGGATCCCACACCGGGGCGCCCAGACAGAGATCCCGACACGTCCCGCCGACCGCACCGCGCCGGGCCGTCGTACAGGAGGTCTCGGCGCGCTCCGGATCCCCACACCGGGGTGCCCGGACAGAGATCTCGGCGCGTCCCGCGAGCCGCGCGCGGGGTCGTCGTACAGGCGGCCTCGGCGCGTCCCGGGTGACCTACGTGGCGGTTCTGTGACCGGAGGAAGTACGGTTTTGAGGCGGACGGGTGCTTTCTGCCCGGCGCCGAGGGGGCTCGCAGCCCCTTTCGAAGGTTGCAGTAGAGGTCCGAGGAGGCCATTTCGTGGACGCCGCAGTGCTCCGACAGGCACCGCTGTTCAGTCAGCTCGACGACGAGGCAGCGACCGCGCTCGCCGCGTCGATGACCGAGAACCGGCTGCGCCGCGGCCAGGTGCTGTTCCACGAAGGCGACTCCGGCGACCGGCTGTTCGTCGTGGTCGAGGGCAAGGTGAAGCTCGGGCGGACCTCCGCGGACGGCCGCGAGAACCTGATCGCCGTGCTCGGCCCGGGTCAGATGTTCGGCGAGCTGTCGCTGTTCGACCCCGGACCGCGCTCCGCGACCGTCACCGCCGTCACCGACGCGTCAATGATGTCGCTGACCCACGACGAGCTGCTCCGCTGGCTCGCCGGGCGCCCCGAGGTCGCCCGCGGCCTGCTGTTGCAGCTCGCGTCCCGGCTGCGCAAGGTCTCCGACGTGGTCGCCGACCTGGTGTTCTCCGACGTGCCCGGCCGTGTCGCCAAGGCCCTGCTCGACCTGGCCAGCCGCTTCGGCCGTACGGCGGACGACGGCGTGCACGTCCACCACGACCTGACCCAGGAGGAGCTCGCCCAGCTGGTCGGCGCCTCCCGCGAGACCGTCAACAAGGCCCTGGCCGACTTCGCCTCCCGCGGCTGGGTCCGCCTGGAGCCCCGCTCGGTCGTCCTGCTCGACGTCGAACGCCTCCAGCGCCGGGCCCGCTGACCCAGGGCGCTTGCTCGGCGCCCCACCAGCTGCCGCCCGACAGGTTGCCGGTACGCCGTACCGGCAACCCCGGCACCCGGCACGCGGCACCCGGCAACGGCTGATTCCAGCGTCCGTCACACCCTGCTCCCCATCGCCATTTCGGGGGTTAACCCCTCCCGTGGTGGGTTCACCGGGCTCATGCAGCCGGTGAACCCACCATGGGAGGGGTTAACCCCCGAAATTTGGGGTCGCGGAGGCCCTGGGTGGCCGGGAGTCGGGGTCAAGCGCCTCTCGGGGAGGTGAGGGCTCGCCGGATGCGGGCTGCGACGCGATCGGGATCGGCCAGATCGGCCCAGGTGGTGCGGATGACGCGCAGGCCAAGTGCTCGGAGTCGGTCTTCCCTGGTCTTTTCCTGAACCAGTACCGATGCCGAGCCGCTGCCGTACTTCAGCAGTCCGTCGAACTCGACGACCACGCCGTACTCGGGGAAGAAGAAGTCGACCCGGGCGACGAAGCCGTCCGCGTCCTGAAACACCGTTTGCAGCTGTGGCGCAGGCAGGCCGTGATTGTGCATCAGCACCCGCAGCCGTGACTCGCCGACTGATTCGGAGAGCGGGTCCATGAAGTTCAGGGCCGCTCTGGCCGTCGGGCTCCCGGGCCAGAACTCGACCACCCTGAGAAGCCGCGTCCAGGCCTCCTCGGCGATCCGATGCTCCCGAACGGCAGCGTCGGCGACGACGACCGCCGCTTCGAACGACGACGTACAAGCCGTCTCGACGACCGCTCGCGGTATCCCCGCCACCGGGCGGCCGTCGGTCAGCGTGAGGTCCTGAGCGGACATCCTCCCGACATGCTCCGCTACGCCAGCGGCACGGCCGCCGCCACGCTCGTCCAGCCGCGTCAGGTGTACGTCGTCCAGCGACATTCCCCAGTCCGGCAACCCGTGCAGAACCAGCGCCGACTGGTGGCTGACGGCAACCGATCCTGGCCGTCGCGAGTTCACGACGGCATGGACCCGGCGTCGATGCCCGGCGCGTCGACGTTCCCATGGCGTGAGGGCGGCCGAATCGTGCGCTTCGGCGTACTGGCCGTGCCGGACCCGCTCCCACCGTCCGCGTGCGAGATGTTCCCGGATCTGATCCGGAGTACTACCGCAGTCGAGCGCCTGCCGGCGGCTGAAGACACCACCTTGAGCCGCGGCCACCAGTACCAATCGCGGGGTCACCCGCCCAGCATCGGTGATCCGGCCCATTCCCCGCTCGGCACTCCGCTCCCGCTGTGGACAACGACATCTGCCAGGTTCACCGTGCGGCTTGTGGGTTCCCCGGGCTCACGCGGCCGGAGAACCCACAATTTGCTGGGTTAACCGGGCAAATCGCCTCTGGGCTCAGGGGATCCGGGGGCGGTCAGGAGAGCCGAGGCGGTCAGGAGATCCGGGGCGGTCAGGAGAGGTGGGGCGGTCAGGGGATCCGGGGCGGTCAGGAGAGGTGGGGCGGCCAGGAGAGGGGTCAGGAGTTGAGGTAGTCCAGCTGCGCGCGCACCGAGCGTTCGGCGGCGGGCCAGAGGGACTTGTCGACGTCGGCGTAGACGTTCTCGACGATCGCTTCCGCGGTCGTGTGACCGGCGGCGACCGCCGCGCGGACCTGGGCGAGGCGGTCGCGGCGGTGGTCGAGGTAGTAGGTGAGGGCCCCGGCCGGGTCGTCGATGACCGGACCGTGGCCGGGGAGGAGGCGCTCGACGCCGGCAGGTGAGTTGGCGAAGGCCCGGAGGCTTTCGAGGGACTCGAGATAGGGGCCCAAGGCACCGTCCGGGTGGGCGACGACCGACGTACCGCGGCCGAGGACCGTGTCGCCGGTGAGCAGCGAGCCGTCCTGCGGGAGCCAGAAGCAGACCGAGTCGAGCGTGTGGCCGGGGGTCGGGAGGACCTCGATGCGCAGGTCGCCGGCGCCGATCACGTCGCCCTCGGCCAGGCCGTGCGCGTGGTCGGTCGGGATCCTGTACGCCGGGTCGACGGCGCGGACCGGGCAGTTGGCCTGGTTCGCGAACCAGGCGGCGCCTTCGGAGTGGTCGAAGTGGTTGTGGGTGAGCAGCACTGTTTCGACGGTCGCACCGGCGGCTTCGACGGCGTCCAGTACGGCGCGGAGGTGTTCCTCGAGCAGCGGGCCGGGGTCCACGACGACGGCCCGGTCGGAGTCGGGGGCGCGCAGGATCCAGGTGTTGGTGCCGTCGAGCGTCATCGGGCCCGGGTTCGCGGCGAGCACGCGGGCGGCGTACGGGGTGATCTGCTCGGCGGTCATGTGGTCTCCAGATAGGCCTGGTCGTTCTCGATCCGCACGGTCGGCTGGATCGGGGTGATCGTGCGCTCGGTGGCCGAGGCCAGTACGGCGGCGACGTCGGCGTACGGGGTGATGTCGCGGCAGCACAGGTACGTCGGCGGCAGCATCAGCATCTCGCCGGCGTCGACGGCCGCGACGGCGTCAGCCGGGCGCATCCAGGCGACCTGGTCGGACTCGCTGGTCACGTCGCGGGTGACCTGGCCGGGTGGGAGCGCGGCGACGAAGAAGCGGGTGTCGTAGCGGCGCGGCTCGAACTCGGGGGTGATCCAGTGCGCCCAGGGGGCGAGCAGGTCGGCCCGCAGCACCAGGCCGCGGCGGTGCAGGAAGTCGGCGAACCCCAGCGAGCGGTCCTCGAGCGCTACCCGGTCGGCCTCCCAGTCGGCGCCGGTGGTGTCGCTGACGACGGTCTCTGTGGAGGGGCCGGCGAGCAGGACGCCGGACTCCTCGAACGTCTCCCGTACGGCGGCTGCGACGTACGCCGCAGCTGTCTCGGCCGAGCAGCCGAGGCGCTCGCCGAACCACTCGGGCTTCGGCCCGGACCAGGAGTCCGCGATGCTCGAGTCGGTCGCGTCCACGCGGCCGCCGGGGAAGACAGTCATCCCCGCCGCGAACGCCATCGACTGCTGCCGCCGAAGCAGGTAGACCTCGGGTCCTGCTGGGGTGTCCCGCAGCAAGATGACGGTGGAGGCAGGGCGAGGCTCAGAAGCCTCACGGCCCTCCCGCACGTGCGCCAGCGCGACCTCCGCCATCCGCCCGGTGAGAAGCTCAGACCGCAGATCGCGAACCACTGGACCTCCAGGTCGGTGGGGGTGAGAGGAGAAGGGTGGGTGGGGGGAGGCACCGCGCCCCGGGACCGAGCCGGCTGCGCCGACCGGTGGGCCCGGGCTTGTCGCCGAGGACCGGTGCACGTGGGCCCGGCTTGCCCGGACCGCGCCGGCTACCGCCGGCCGGTGAACCGCTGGCCTCGGCCGGGCTAGGGTCGGCGGCAAATGGTTTCCTGCCACCCGCTGACGGTTTCCGCTCGGCTGCTCAGCTGGCCCGGCAGCCCCGGACCGAAACTGCTGGGCCCGGACCCGGGCGGCGGGCCGGGCTTGGCCCTGGCCCGCCACCAATCGGCGTACGGGTCAGTTGACCTCGACGATGAGCTCTACCTCGACCGGCGCGTCCAGCGGCAACACCGGGACGCCGACCGCGCTGCGGGCGTGCTGGCCGGCCTCCTCGAAGACCTGACCGAACAGCTCCGAGGCGCCGTTGGCGACCTGGGGCTGGCCGGTGAAGTCCGGCGTGGAGGCGATGAACGCGACGGCCTTGACGATGCGCTTGACGTTCGCCAGGTCGCCGATCTCGGCCTTGACGGCGGCCAGGGCGTTCAGGGCGCACTGCTGGGCGCACTCGGCCGCGACCTCGGCGGTGACCTCGCCGCCGACCTTGCCGGTGGCGATCAGGGCGCCCTCGCGCAGCGGCAGCTGGCCGGAGGTGTAGACCAGATTGCCGGTCCGGACGGCCGGGACGTACGCGGCGACCGGCTTGGCGACGTCGGGCAGCTTCAGCCCGAGCGCGGCCAGGTTCTCCTCGGGGTGGCTCATGACTCGGTGATCTCCCGCTTGAAGTAGGCGACCAGGTTCTCCGGGTTCAGCCCCGGGACGACCTGGACCAGCTCCCAGCCGTCCTGGCCGAAGTTGTCCAGGATCTCCTTGGTCGAGTGGACCAGCAGCGGCGCGGTGAAGTACTCGAACTTCTTCATGAGGGGACTCTAACGGGCGTCGTGGACGCTGTGCTGTGGGCCACGTCCTACGCTGGGGACCATGGCGAGGCTGCATGTGGTGACCGGCAAGGGCGGCACCGGGAAGACGACGGTGGCAGCCGCCATGGCTCTTTCGCTGGCCGACGAGGGCAAGCGGGTGCTCCTGGTCGAGGTCGAGGGACGGCAGGGACTGGCCCAGCTGTTCGACGTACCTCCACTTCCGTACGTCGAACGCCGGATCGCCGTCGGCCCCGCCGGCGGAGAGGTCTACGCGCTCGCGGTCGACGCCGAGGCCGCGCTGCTGGAGTACCTCGACATGTACTACCACCTCGGCCGCGCCGGGAAGGCGCTCGACAAGGTCGGCGCGGTCGACTTCGTCACCACGATCGCGCCCGGCCTGCGCGACGTGCTGCTGACCGGCAAGGTCTACGAGGCGACCCGGCGCAAGGCGCACGGCAGGCTCGCGTACGACGCCGTGGTGCTGGACGCGCCGCCGACCGGGCGGATCGGCCCGTTCCTGAACGTGAACCACGAGGTCGCCGGCCTGGCCAAGATGGGCCCGATCCGCAACCAGGCGGACGCCATCATGGGCATGCTGCGCTCCGACGTGACGCGGATCCACCTGGTCACGCTGCTGGAGGAGATGCCGGTCCAGGAGACCCTGGACGCGGTCGGGCAGCTCGAGGCGCTGGACCTGCGGATCGGTTCGATCGTGGTGAACATGGTCCGACACAGCCCGCTCGACGACGAGACGCTGGCCCTTGCGGTGAAGGAGAAACTGCCCGCCGCGGAGCTGGCCCGCGGGCTGAAGGCGGCCGGGATCTCCGCCAGCAAGCAGATGGTGAGCACGCTGGCGGCCGAGGCGCGCGACCACGCCGTACGGATCGGTCTGGAGCGGGAGAACCGCGACCGGATCGATGCCCTGGGCAAGCAAGTGACCGAGCTCGGGCTGGTCCCGGACGGGATCGACCACGGCGCCCTGTTCGACCTGGCCGAGGAGCTGCGCTCGTGACCGCCCTGGATCTGGACGCTCTGATCGACGACCCGAAGACGCGGATCGTGGTCACCTGCGGCGCGGGCGGGGTCGGCAAGACGACGACCGCCGCGGCGCTGGGACTGCGGGCGGCCGAGCGCGGGCGCAAGGTCGTCGTACTGACGATCGACCCGGCGCGCAGGCTCGCGCAGTCGCTCGGGCTGACCGAGCTGGACAACACGCCCCGCGCGGTCAAGGACGTCGACGGCGCGAACGGCGGCAGCCTCGACGCGATGATGCTGGACATGAAGCGCACCTTCGACGAGGTCGTGCTGTCGCACGCGACGCCGGAGAAGGCCGAGCAGATCCTGGCCAACCCGTTCTACGTCGCGCTGTCGTCGTCGTTCGCGGGCACGCAGGAGTACATGGCGATGGAGAAGCTCGGCCAGCTGCACAAGCACGCCGAGAAGACCGGCGAGTGGGACCTGATCGTGGTCGACACCCCGCCGTCGCGCTCGGCGCTCGATTTCCTGGACGCGCCCGAGCGACTGGCCTCGCTGCTGGAGGGCCGGTTCCTGCGGCTGCTGCTCGCGCCGGCTCGGGGTCCGCTGCGGCTGATGTCGGCGGGTGTGAACCTGGCGATGTCGGTGATGAACAAGGTGCTCGGCGCGCAGGTGCTGACCGACGTGCAGACGTTCGCGGCGGCCTTCGACACGTTGTTCGGTGGGTTCCGGGAGCGGGCCGAGAAGACGGTCGCGCTGCTCCGGGAGCCGCACACCGCGTTCCTGGTCGTGGCCGCGCCGCAGAACGACGCGCTGCGGGAAGCGTCGTACTTCACGGACCGGCTGCGCGAGGAGCGGATGCCGCTGGCGGGCGTCGTACTGAACCGCGTGACGACGACGCACGCGCCCGATCTGTCGGCCGAGCGGTCCCTGGCCGCGGCCGAGAAGCTGACCGAGGCGGAGAAGTCGGACCTGACGGCCGCCGTACTGCTGCTGCACGCCGACCGGATGCAGCAGGTCGTCGGCGAGACCAAGCGCGCCGACCGGTTCCGCCGCGGCCACCGCTCGATCGCCACCGTCGACGTCCCGGCCCTCCCCGACGACGTCCACGACCTCACCGGCCTGCGCACCATCGGCGACCTCCTGACTGCCTGATTTCACCCTCGGCGAACGCCCGAACCCCTCGGGAATGACCAGGTCACGTCCACCGTTGAGCCTGTCAGACTCAATCTTCAAGTGAGGGTGTGACAGCGTGACTGAGACGTTGAATCTTCCTGTTCTGCCGTTGGACGACGTCGTGGTCCTGCCTGGAATGGTCGTGCCGGTTCGGCTGGCCGACACCGAGGCCCGGGCTGCGATCGACGCGGCGCAGGCGTCCGGACAGGACAAGGTGCTGCTGGTACCGCGCCTGGACGGCAAATATGCGAAGGCCGGGACGCTCGGCGAGATCGAGCAGATCGGCCGGCTGCCGGGCGGAGCCCAGGCAGCGGTGATCCGGGGTACCGCCCGGGTCCTGATCGGCGCCGGGACCACCGGTCCGGGTGCCGCCCTGTGGGTCGGCGCCACGGTGCTGAACGAGATCACCGACGCGCAGTCGGCTGAGCTCTCCCGCGAGTACAAGACCCTGGTGACGAGCGTGCTCGAACGGCGCGGCGCCTACCAGGTGATCGACTCCGTGAAGCAGGTGAACGCTCCGGCCGAGCTGGCCGACCTGGCCGGCTACGCGTCGTACCTGACGGACGCCCAGAAGCTGGAGCTGCTGGAGAACGCGAACGTCACCGAGCGGCTGACCAAGCTGATCGGCTGGGTGAAGGACCACCTGGCCGAGCTCGAGGTGTCGGAGTCCATCCAGAAGGACGTCCAGGAGGGGATGGAGAAGCAGCAGCGTGAGTTCCTGCTTCGCCAGCAGCTCGCGGCCGTCCGCAAGGAACTGGCCGAGCTGGACGGCAAGGCCGAGTCCGAGGAGGAGGACTACCGCGCTCGCGTCGAGGCGGCCGACCTGCCGGAGCACGTCCGCAAGGCCGCGCTCGCCGAGGTCGACAAGCTGGAGCGGACCGCGGAGCAGTCCCCCGAGGTCGGCTGGATCCGGACCTGGCTGGACACCGTGCTCGAGCTGCCCTGGAACGAGCGGACCGAGGACGGCTACGACATCCGTGAGGCCAGGGCGATCCTGGACGCGGACCACGCCGGCCTGGACGACGTGAAGGAGCGCATCACCGAATACCTGGCCGTACGGCGTCGCCGCGCGGACCGTGGACTCGGAGTGGTCGGTGGACGCCGCAGTGGCGCCGTGCTGGCTCTGGTCGGTCCTCCTGGTGTCGGCAAGACCTCGCTGGGCGAGTCCGTGGCCCGTGCGATGGGCCGGAAGTTCGTCCGGGTGGCACTAGGTGGTGTCCGGGACGAGGCCGAGATCCGTGGTCACCGCCGGACGTACGTCGGTGCGCTGCCGGGCCGGATCGTCCGGGCGATCACCGAAGCCGGTTCGATGAACCCGGTGGTGCTGCTGGACGAGATCGACAAGGTCGGCGCGGACTACCGGGGCGACCCGACCGCGGCGCTGCTCGAGGTCCTGGACCCCGCGCAGAACCACACCTTCCGGGACCACTACCTGGAGGTCGAGCTGGACCTGTCCGACGTGGTGTTCCTGGCCACGGCGAACGTGCTCGACTCGATCCCGGCTCCGCTGCTGGACCGGATGGAGCTGGTACAGCTGGACGGGTACACCGAGGAGGAGAAGGTCGTGATCGCTCGCGACCACCTGCTCCCGCGGCAGCTCGAGCGGGCCGGTCTGACCGCCGAGGAGGTCGTCGTCGAGGAGTCGGCGCTGCGCCTGCTCGCCGGCGAGTACACCCGCGAGGCCGGCGTACGGCAGCTGGAGCGGTCGATCTCCCGCGTCCTGCGGAAGGTGACGGCCAAGCTGGCGCTCGGTGAGGACCTCGGTGGATCGGTGACGGTCGCCGCGGACAACCTGAAGACCTACCTGGGGTCGCCCAAGTTCACGCCGGAGTCGGCGGAGCGGACGGCGCTGCCGGGAGTGGCGACAGGCCTGGCCGTGACGGGTGCCGGTGGTGACGTGCTGTTCATCGAGGCGTCGCTGGCGGACAAGGAGACCGGTCCGACCGGTGTCACGCTGACCGGTCAGCTGGGTGACGTGATGAAGGAGTCGGCGCAGATCGCGCTGTCCTACCTGCGCTCGCACGGCGCGGAGCTGGGACTGCCGGTCGGTGACCTGGCCGAGCGGAACACGCACATCCACGTACCGGCCGGAGCGGTCCCGAAGGACGGTCCGTCGGCGGGTGTCACGATGACGACCGCGCTGGCGTCGCTGCTGTCCGGACGGCCGGTCCGCTCGGAGGTCGCGATGACCGGTGAGGTGTCGCTGACCGGCCGGGTGCTCCCGATCGGTGGCGTGAAGCAGAAGCTGCTCGCCGCCCACCGGGCCGGACTGACCACGATCCTGATCCCGAAGCGCAACGAGCCGGACCTGGAGGACGTCCCCGCGTCCGTCCTGGCGGAGCTGACCGTTCACCCGGTGAGCGACGTCCGCGAGGTGCTGGAGCTGGCTCTGGTCCCCGCGCAGGTAGACGCCCGGCAGTACGCCGCCTGATCGACCCCGGTCCGCCGGCCCTCGTGGCCGGCGGACCGGAGCAGGAATCCCCTGACGGCCGACCCACCTGTCCCGGTGGGTCGGCCGTCCTTCTTTCGGATGATTTTTCCGGCCGCCGTTTCGGCCGTACGCCGTACCCGATGCTTTTCGTGCGCTCCAGACGCTTGAAAGCCTTGTCCGGTTGACGTGACGTACATCACTTGCTCGACTACGGCGTGGCTCGGCGATCCCGTAGGCTCTGACGCATGCGCGTCAGGGAGAAGGGCGACCGCGGCGTCGTCCAGTCGGTGGTTCTGTTCCTCGGAGTGAGTGTTCTGTCCGGTGCGCTCGCCGCCGGTCTGGCGATCCCGTTCGCGGGGCTCGCCGGTTTCACGACCGAGAAGACCCACGAGACCCTCCAGGACCTGCCACAGGAACTGAAGACCGCTCCACCGGCGCGGACCAGCAAGATCCTCGCCGCCGACGGTTCGCTGATCGCCTACCTGTACGAGCAGAACCGGGTTCCGGTCACGCTCGCCCAGATCAACCCGATCATGCGCAAGGCGATCGTCGCGATCGAGGACGACCGGTACTACGAGCACGGCGCCCTGGACGCGAAGGGCACGCTGCGCGCGATGCTGCGCAACCAGTCCGAGGGCTCGGTGCAGCAGGGTGGTTCGAGCATCACCCAGCAGTACGTGAAGCTGAGCCTGATCGCGAAGGCGAAGACGCCCGAGGAGTACCAGCAGGCGACCGCCTCGACGTACCAGCGCAAGATCGCCGAACTGCGCTACGCGGTCGCGATCGAGAAGGAGTTCTCCAAGGACGAGATCCTGGAGAAGTACCTGAACCTCGCGAACTTCGGTGACGGCGCGTACGGCGTCGAGGCCGCGGCCCGGCACTACTTCTCGACCACCGCCGCGAAGCTCACGCTGCCGCAGGCGGCGATGCTGGCCGGCCTGGTGAAGAACCCGAGCGGCTACGACCCGACGAACAACGCCAAGCGGGCCAAGGACCGCCGCGACGTGGTGCTGCGCCGGATGCAGGAACTGAGCGTCATCACCGCCAAGCAGGCCACCGACGCGATCCGCACCCCGGTCTACGACCCGAAGAAGGTCAACAAGGTCCCGAACGGCTGCGCCGCGTCGAAGTACCCGTTCTACTGCGAGTGGGCGTACTCCACGCTGCTCGACAACCCGGCCTTCGGCCCCGACGAGAAGAGCCGGGCGCACTACGTCAAGACCGCCGGCATCACCGTGAAGACCTCCCTGGACCCGAAGATCCAGGCTGCGGCCGAGTCCGCGATCAAGTCGAAGTCGAAGCCGGCCGACACCACGATCGCCGCGATCACGATGGTGCAGCCGGGCAGCGGCCTGGTGAAGGGCATGGCGCAGAGCAAGCCGTACGGCGACGGGACGAACCACACCACGTCGTACAACTACAACGTCGAAAAGACCTACCCCGGTGGCTACGGCGGATTCCAGAACGGGTCGACGATGAAGGCGTTCACCATCGCCGCCGCGATCCAGCAGGGCATTCCGCTGAATTACCGGATCAACTCGCCGTCGCCGATCGACCTGAGCGGGGTCAAGTTCAAGACCTGCACCGGGACGACCGCCGACGACGACTACCACCCGAAGAACTCCACCCGCAGCGGTGACCTGACCATGATCGAGGCAGCCAAGGCCTCGACCAACACCTACTTCCTGCAGCTGTCCCAGCGCACCGGGCTGTGCCCGATCGCGAACATCGCGGCGAAGCTCGGCATGAAGGACGCGCAGACCCTGCAGCCGCTGCAGCAGGTCATCTCGATGACGCTCGGCGTCGACAACGTCAGCCCGATGATGCTGGCGAACGCGTACGCGACGTTCGCCGCCCGCGGCAAGTACTGCAAGCCGCTGGCCGTCACCTCGATCACCAGCGCGGCCGGCAAGCCGATCAAGACGCCGGGCATCGAGTGCAACCAGGCGCTGGAGCAGCCGGTCGCCGACGGTGTGAACCGGGTACTGCACGAGGTGATGGAGCCGCAGGGCACCGGGAGCAAGCTGAAGTTCGGCAGCAGCGACCTGGCCGGCAAGACCGGAACGATCCAGGACAACAAGGCCGTCTGGTTCTCCGGCTACTCCTCGACGATGGCCGCGGCCTCGGTGGTCGCCGACGCGAAACTTCCGTACACCAACCTGATGTACGGCCACACCCTGAACGGCAAGGACATCGCCGACCCGAGCGGTTCGGGCACGGCCGGTCCGATCTGGGAAACCGCGATGCGCGCCGCACTGAAGGGCAGCGCGGAGACCCACTTCGTCGCCCCGAGCGACAAGACCATCCGCGGCGATGTGAAGGACCTCCCGTTCGTCACCGGCATGTCGGTCCAGGACGCCACCAACAGGCTGCAGGGCGCCGGCTTCCAGGTCACTGTGGCTCCCGGTCAGGTCGACTCCAAGGAGACCGCCGGCACCGTCGCCTACACGTCCCCCCGGCAGCGTGACGGCGCTCCCGAGGGCTCGTCGGTGACGATCTACATCTCCAACGGCAAGGACGGCCAGCAGCCGCCACCTCCGCCGAACAGTCCGCAGCCTCCGAACCCGCCGAACACGGGCAAGCCGCCGAACAACCCCCAGTGCCCGCCGTGGCACCCGCAGTTCCCGAACTGCCCGCGGCGCTGACCTGAACCACCACAGAGGGCCTTCCCGGACCGGGAAGGCCCTTTGCTGTTGCACGTAGGTGCAGACCCGTTTTGCTCGGTGATCGCACGCGGCAGGATTCAGCCGCCCGCGTGGGGACTGGCGAGCGCGTTCGTGAACCTGACGGACAACGGCCTGGTCGGCCTGCCGCCGAACTCCGTGCTGGAGGAGTTCGCCGGCGCGGACAGCATGCCGTCGGCGAACGAGGCCAGGACCTGTGCACTCGTCTACGCGCAGCTGACGCAGACTCAGGGCTGACCGATGACCGTTCTGCCCGGCCGGGAGGCGCTGGAGATGACTGCCGACCCCGCGGTGCGACGCCGGGACCGAGCCGAGATCGGCGCGCTCGTGGGCGCGGCGATCGGCAGCGTCCCCCTGGTGCTGGCGTGGGTCGTCCTCTCGCAGCAGCTCGCCCAGGTCGATCCGAGTCAGGACAGCGCGGGGATCACCAGGGACGGTGATCCACTCGAGGTGGGCACGGTGGTGGCGGTGCTCGGTGCCGTGGTCGTCGTCCTGCTGTACGCCGGGTTGCCGCGGCTGGGGCGATCCGCACTGGGCACCACTCGCGGCGCTGTCGCCCAGGGCATCGGTGGCGTGGTGGTCGGGCTCGAGGCGTTCCTGGTCAGCCAGTTGCACTTCTACTTCACGGTCCAGGCGACGGCTGCACCTACTCGGGGTGCTGGCCGCTCCATCAGCAGTCCGCCGCGCTGGCCGCTCCGGGAGTCCTCACCGGGCTCTCGATGCTCGTGATGGCGTCGCTCTTCCGCCGGGTGCCGTGGTGGGTGCGGGCGCTGGTGCCGGTGGTCGTGCTGCTGGTGACGCTGGCGGTGCAGTACGCCGTGTGGGACTCGTACCTGATTCCGATCTTCGAAGGGGTGCCGCGATGACGATGCGGCGACGGACCGTGCTGCAGGGCGCGCTGGCCGGTCGGTACTGGCCGGCCCATCGGTTGCTGGCGGCAACCAAGCGATGGCGGCCGCGCCGCACGCAGGGGCTGCCGTGGGGTGTGCAGCTCGGTGCGGGCTGGGAGCAGGCGAGCTGGGGCGACGGGTACGGGCAGGAGACCCAGACCCGGGCGGACGACGTCTACTCAGCCGCCACCCGGGACCGGTTCGCCCCGGCCTAGGCGCCGAGCTGGCGCTTGACCTCGGCGGAGACGGCGCCGCCGTCGGCCTTGCCCTTGACCTTGGGCTGCAGCGCGCCCATCACCTTGCCGATGCCGCGCGGGCCCAGCTCGGCCGCGCCGGTGGCGGCGATGGTCTCGGTGACCAGGGCGGCGATCTCCTCGGCGGTGAGCTGCTCGGGCAGGTACTCGGCCAGGATGTCCGCCTCGGCCTGCTCCTTGTCGGCCAGCTCGGCGCGGCCGGCGTCGCGGTAGGCGGTGACGGACTCGCGGCGCTTCTTGGCCTCGGCGGTCAGGACCTCGAGCACCTCGGCGTCGGACAGCTCACGGGCCTCCTTGCCGGCCACCTCGGCCTTCGTGACGGCCGTCAGTGCCATCCGCAGCGTGGACTTGCGGATGTCGTCGCGGGCCTTGAGGGCCGCGGTCATGTCGTCGTGCAGGCGTTGCTTCAGCTCGGAGTTGGACATAGGGGAGATTGTGGCAGGCTGGAGCAATGAGTTTCCGGGGGCTGGCCACAACGACACTCAAGACCGCGGGCGTGATCGGCGCGGTCGGTGCCGCGTGCGTGGGCTACGCGGCGGCCGTCGAGGTGCGCTGGTTCACGCTGCGCCGCTTCACGGTGCCGGTGCTGCCGCCGGGCACGGACCCGCTGAAGGTGCTGCACCTGTCCGACCTGCACCTGATGCCGACCCAGGAGAAGAAGATCCGCTGGGTCAACGAGCTGGCCCAGCTGGAGCCGGACCTGGTCGTCACCACCGGCGACAACATCTCCTCCCCCGACTCGGTGCTCCCGCTCCTGCGCGCGTACGGCGCCCTGCTGGACCTGCCCGGCGTGTTCGTGTTCGGCTCCAACGACTACTGGAAGCCGCACTTCAAGAACCCGGCGAACTACTTGCTCCCGGCCAACAAGCAGAAGCACAAGCCGCACGGCCCGGACCTGCCGTTCGAGGAGATGCGCAGCGCGTTCACCGACGCCGGCTGGGCCGACCTGAACAACCTGAAGACCACGCTGAAGGTCAACGGCCTGCGCCTGGACTTCGCCGGCACCGACGACCCGCACATAAAGCGCGACCGGTACGCCGAGGTGGCCGGCGAGGTCGACCCCACGGCCGACCTGTCGATCGGCGTCACCCACGCGCCGTACCAGCGGGTCCTGAACGCGTTCGTCGACGACGGGTACCCGCTGATCCTGGCCGGGCACACGCACGGCGGGCAGCTCGCGGTGCCGCTGTACGGCGCCCTGGTGACCAACTGCGACCTCGACGCCTCCCGGGTCAAAGGCCTGAGCACGTGGGGCCACGAAGGCCGTCAGGCGGCTCTCCACGTCTCGGCCGGACTGGGCACTTCGCCGTACGCGCCGGTGCGGTTCGCGTGCCGTCCGGAGGCGACTTTGCTCACGTTGGTGCCCCGGATTCACAGCGGTGACTAACCCGATTTCGCGCCAGGCCGGAGCGCATGTAAGCTGACTCCGGCTTCGGGCTGTGGCGCAGTTTGGTAGCGCGCGTCGTTCGGGACGACGAGGTCGCAGGTTCAAATCCTGTCAGCCCGACAGAAGAGGGCGGTGACTCGCAAGAGTCACCGCCCTCAGTCATTTCCCGGCGGTTCTACCCTGGGTGGGTGAGCGTTCTGCAGCGGGTGGATCTGGGCGAGGTCGAGTACGAGGTCGCCACCAAGGACATGGTCTCCTGGGTCGAGGAGCGGACCGCCGGGACGGCCGGCGACCGGCTGTTCCTGCTGAGCCATCCGCAGGTGATCACGTACGGGTCGCGGACGCCGCTCGACGACCTCCCGGCCGAGGCCGCGGGGATCCCGGCGGTGGCGGTCGACCGTGGCGGCTTCGCGACGTACCACGGCCCCGGGCAGCTGGTCGGGTACCTGGTGATCGACCTCAAGCAGCGTGGCGCGGTCGACATCGTCCGCTGGGTCGAGAACGGCCTGATCACCGCGCTCGGTGACCTCGGCTTCCCGCTCGTACGACGGGAGACGCCGCGCGGCGAGAGCAGCCTGGTCGGCGTCTGGACCGAGGACCACCGCAAGCTCTGCTCGATCGGGATGCGGATCCGCCGCGGCGTGACCAGCCACGGGTTCTCGATCAACGTGGACCCGGCGATGGACGTGTTTCACACGTTCACGACCTGCGGGCTGCACGACGTCACGATGGTCTCGCTGGCCGAGCTCGCCGCCGAGCAGGGCCGGCCGACACCCACCGACGCCGAGGTCCGCGACGCGGTGGCAGCCGCCCTCGGAGCCGTCTGACCCAGTAGCCTGCGGCCATGGGCGATGCCGACGACGAGGTCACCCGGCCGCTGCCGGAGGAGCTCGAGGAGACCGACGAAGCCGCCGAGGGCAGGACCTGGCGGTTCGACGTACCTCCAGTGCCGCCGCTGCTCATCCTCGTGGTGGTCGGCGTACTGGCCGGGTTCGTCACGATCGGCATGGTCTGGCTGAGCGAGCGCGGGTGTGAGCGGTTCCGCGACACGTCCAACTGCGGCGCCTGGGGTTTCCCGCTGCTCGTGCTGACCGTCGTGGTCACGATCGTGCTCGGCGCGACCGCGCTGAGCCGCCTCGCCGTACCGCACCCGCGGCTGGTCGCCTTCCTCGGCGTCGGCTTCATGCTGCTCGTCGTGCTCGGCTTCCTCGCCGACAACCTGTTCAGCACCTGGACCCTGCTGATCGTCCCGGTCCTGACTGCGACTACCTTCCTGCTCGCCCACTTGCTCGCCGGACTGCTGGAGCGCGCCGATGCCTGATCTGCCCCGCTACAAGGCCCACCGCACGACCACCCCGCCGCCGATCGACGGCACGCTGACCCACCCGGCCTGGGCGGAGGCGGCCTGGACCAGCGACTTCGTCGACATCCGCGGCGACCAGCCGGCGCCGCCGTACCGGACCCAGGCGAAGCTGCTGTACGACGACGAGTACCTGTACCTCGGCGCCCGGCTCGAGGAGCCGCACGTCTGGTCGACGATGACCGAGCAGAACACGTTCCTGTACGAGGAGAACAACTTCGAGCTGTTCGTCGACCCGGACGGCGACCGGGAGAACTACTACGAGTTCGAGATCAACCCGCTCGGCACGATCTGGGAGCTCACGCTGCCCAAGCCGTACGCCGACGGCGGCGTCGCGATCGACCCGACCAACCTGCCCGGCCTGCGGACCGCGATCCACGTCGACGGCACGCTGAACGACCCGAGCGACTCCGACGCCGGGTGGAGCGTCGAGGCGGCGTTCCCGTGGGCCGAGCTCGCGCAGCACACCAAGGCCTCGATGCCGCCGAAGCCCGGCGACGAGTGGCGGATGAACCTGATGCGGGTCGAGTGGTCGCACGACGTCGTCGACGGCGCGTACCGCAAGGGCACGCAGCAGGACTTCTGGGTCTGGTCGCCGCAGGGCGAGGTCGACATGCACAAGCCCGAGCGGTGGGGTGTGCTGGAGTTCTAGGGGGTGCTCCCCGGCGGTGAACCCGCCGGGGTGACAATGAGTGATGTGGAGTTCCGGGGCGGAGGGTACGACGACGAGCTGTCGTACCTGATCGACCTCGTCGAGCATCCGGATCCGTTGCGCACAGCAACCAGCTCGCCGCGGTCGGCGATCCGGTCCGCGGCCGAGGGCGACCAGGTGGTCGCCGCGATCGAGCGGGCCTGCGAGAGCGACCCGCGGATGGCGCTGCGGCTGGTGGCCGGGCTGTCGAGCTACTGGTGGTCGCGCGGGCTGCAGGACGAGGCGTCGGCCGCTGCGGAGCGGGTGCTCGGCATGCTCGGGCGGACCGTGCCGGCTGGGCTCGAAGAGGAGTACCTGCTGACCGTGCTGCACGGGGCCTCGTCGGCCGAGCAGGAGCAGCTGGAGCTGGCTCAGCAGGTCGTGCTGGATGGCGTGGGGCCGTTCAAGTACCCGGTGACCGTGCTGCTGTGGTCGCTGGTGTTCGGACCGTTCGAGTCCAGTACGACGGTTGCCGACGTACTGGCTCGGCACGAGCGGGACGGGGACGCGTGGACCCGGGCTGCTGTCGAGCTGATCAAGGGGTATCCCGGGCTGATCGACCTCAGTGCGGCGGAGGCCGAGCAGTCGCTGCGGATCGCGCTGGCGCGCTTCCGGATGCTGGAGGACCGTTGGGCGATGTTCCTGGCGCTGACCGGGCTGCGGCAGATCACCGACGACCTACTGCCGGTCACCAGCGAGGCTGTGGAGCTGGCGGAGGAGCTGGGCCTGGAGGAGGAGGCCGGGCTGCTCCTGTGCGAGCGTGCGGGTCTCCAGCTGCGTGCGGGCGCTGTCGACGCCGCTCGAGCCGACTTCACCCGTGCCCTGGCGCTGGCCGAGCACACCGACTGCTCCGAAGCCGCAGCCGCCGCTCAGATCGGCCTGGCCCGCGCGGCCCGCTACGCGGGGAACCTGGTGTGCGCCCGCGAGCACCTGAGCGTCGTACTGGACAGCTGCCCGGAAGAGCTGGTAGACGCCCGCGAAGAGGCAGCCCACGAGCTACGTCTGTTGTGTTCGGCCGAGGCCACGGCCTAGCCATGTACTGAGGCCACACAGTGGGGTGTGGCGGCGTACCGTCCTGTGGTTTCGGCCACAGCGAGTGGGGGTCGCCGGGGAGGTCCGCGCTGGTTAGAGTCGAGCTGATCGAGCCCTCGAACTGCAACGGAGCAGCCGGATGGACAAGACGTACGGGTCGCCGCAGGACGCGGTCGACGACATCGGCGACGGCGCGAGCCTGGCAGTCGGCGGGTTCGGGCTGTGCGGGAACCCGATGCAGCTGATCGACGCCATCCACGCCAAGGGGGTGAGCGGGCTCAGCGTCGTGTCCAACAACTGCGGCGTCGACGACTGGGGGCTCGGCATCCTGCTCGCCGACAAGCGGATCGCGAAGATGACGTCGTCGTACGTCGGGGAGAACAAGGAGTTCGCCCGGCAGTTCCTGTCCGGCGAGCTCGAGGTCGAGCTGACCCCGCAGGGCACGCTGGCCGAGAAGCTGCGGGCCGGTGGCTGCGGGATCGCCGCGTTCTTCACGCTGGCCGGCGTCGGCACCCAGGTCGCGGACGGCGGGCTGCCGCAGAAGTACAACACCGACGGCTCGGTCGCGAAGGCCTCGGAGCCGAAGGAGACCCGCGAGATCAACGGCACGACGTACGTGCTGGAGGAGTCGATCACCACCGACTTCGGTCTGGTGCACGCGCTCAAGGGCGACACCCACGGCAACCTGGTCTTCGACCGCAGCGCGCGCAACTTCAACCCGCTGGCCGCGATGGCCGGCCGGATCACGATCGCGCAGGTCGAGGAGCTGGTCCAGCCTGGTGAGCTGGACCCCGACGAGATCCACCTGCCCGGCGTCTACGTCCAGCGAGTGGTTGCCGTTGGCAAGGAGATTGAGAAGCGGATCGAGAAGCGCACCGTACAGCCGCGAGCGTCGTACGAGGCTCAGCGCGAGAAGCTGGAGGCCTGAGATGCCACTCACCCGTGAGCAGATGGCCGCCCGGGCCGCCGCCGAGCTGGAGGACGGCAGCTACGTCAACCTCGGCATCGGCCTGCCGACGATGGTCCCGAACTACATCCCGGACGGCGTCACCGTCGTCCTGCAGTCCGAGAACGGCATCCTCGGCGTCGGCCCGTACCCGGTCGAGGGCGACGAGGACCCGGACCTGATCAACGCCGGCAAGGAGACCGTCACGACGTTGCCGGGGGCATCGTTCTTCGACTCGTCGCTGTCGTTCGGGATGATCCGCGGCGGCGCGATCGACGCCGCCATCCTGGGCGCGATGCAGGTCTCGGCCACCGGCGACCTGTCGAACTGGATGATCCCCGGCAAGATGGTCAAGGGGATGGGCGGTGCGATGGACCTGGTGCACGGCGCGAAGAAGGTGATCGTGCTGATGGAGCACGTCGCCAAGGACGGGTCGCACAAGATCCTGGCCGAGTGCGACCTGCCGTACACGGGCCGCGGCGTGGTCAACCGGATCATCACCGACCTCGCCGTACTGGACATCACCGACGACGGGCTGCAACTGGTCGAGGTCGCCGAAGGCGTCACCTTCGACGAGCTGCAGGACAAGACCGGGGCGCCGATCAAGCAGTAGACCGACGTACGCCGGTCACGCGACGAACCGGACGTCCGGGTGCCGTGGCGAGTCTCGCCAGGTGCCCGGACGGCCGCGCAGGTGCTGGTCGAAGAACGCCGGGACGTAGGCGGTGAGCGTCCTGAGGATCCGTTGCGGATCGACCGTGCCGATGGTGTTGGCGATCAGTTCCGGCGGGACGGTGAAGTGGCGCTGGAACCACGGGATCAGCGCCTGGTGGTCGATGAACGTGTAGTGCTGCCCGTGCGGGACGTTGAGGTCGCGCTTCCAGCCGGTCGAGTTCTCCCAGAACAGTCCCCAGGACGGGTCGGTGCGGTGGGTCTGCGGGCCGCCGTTCGGGCCGGTGCCGCCGGCGCCCAGCAGGAGGAACGGGCGGTCGAGTCCTCGGGCGACGACCGGGCAGTCGGCGGGGTTGGGGTAGCCGTAGCCGAGGGTGCCGTCGAGGTCGATGCCTGCCTTTACCCGTTGGTCGACGAGCATGACGTCGGCCGAGGTGATGCCGCCGGCCGAGTGGCCGTACGCGCCGATGCGGGTCAGGTCGAGGATCTGCCCGAGATCCCTGGGCAGACGCCGTGCGTCGGCATCCGGGTTGTGCCCGTGGGCCAGTCGTTGGAGCGCGTCGAGCACATGCTGTACGTCGGCGACGCGCGTCGCGCGGGCCAGGTGCGCGTACGGCTCCGGCGGCAACGTCTGCACCGCGACCCGGCCGCCGGGGAACTCGACGGCCGCCGCTTCGTAGGTGTGGTCGACGGTGACCACGACGTACCCGCGGCTGGCGAGCTCGGTGACCATGATCGACGCCAGGCCGCGCGGTACGCCGAAGCCGGGTGAGAACAGGACGACCGGGCGGCGTCCCCAGCTGCGGCTCGCTGGTCCTGACAGTCCGGCGTGGACGCGGGCGCCTGCCCAGTCGACCGCGTCCGCTGGTTGCTGGAGAGCGATCGCGGCGCCCTCGGCGTACACCTGGGCGGTGAGGGGGGGGAGGTACGGCGCCTGGGCGGTGCGGCGGGCTGCTGGGTACCAGATGCTGATCATCAGCTCGCGCGGACGGCCCGGGAGGAAGGGGTCGTCCCGCCCGGCGTCCACGAGATGAAGTTCGGTGGTGCCGACCGGAAAGGGCCCGGTCGGTTGAGGGAACTTCAGTTGCACGGGTTGTCGACGTACTGAAGCAGTAGCAGTTGCCGGAGCGAGGAGGGCGGCTGCCGTGCCGGTGAGCAGAAGGCGTCGAGTGAGCATGGGTCGACCCTGCCGTTCGCCTCGCTGCGGCCGCCTCCCCCGAACGCCAGGTGGTACCCCTGTCGAAAGTCAGACCTGCTCGAAGTGGAAGGCCCGGATGAAGCAGTCGCGCGGCTGACCCACCGCGAACAGCACGCAGTCGACCACCGACTGCGCGGTCAACTCAGCCCCACCCTCGCGCGGCCCGGTCTGGACGAAGTCGGGTGGGAACAGCGAGATGACGCGGATCCCTTCCGGCCGCAGGCGGGCGGAGAGGATCTCGGCGTAGCCGGCCTGCGCGTGCTTGGCCGCGTAGAAGGCCGGGTGCGCCGACGACCGGTGCTGCCCGGGCTCGCCCGCGGCGGAGATCAGGTTGACCACATCCGCCCAATCGGATGCCCTGAGCAACGGAAGGAGACGCTCCGTGAGCAGCGTGGTCCCGATCGCGGCACCGCCGATCGTGTCCGCGATGTCAGCGGCCGACGCGTCGCCCTCCAGGTAGCGCGCGCCGCTGTTCACCAGTACGTCGAGCCGCTCGATCTCCAGCGCCGCGATCGACTCCGGCGACGCAAGGTCGAGGACAGCGGCCGACGCCGATCCACCCGCCGCGCGAACGAGGGCGACGGTCTCCTCGGCGGCGGCCGCCGTACGGGCTGTTGCGATGACGTGGGCTCCGGACGCGGCGAAGGCGAGCGCGAGCAGACGTCCGGTGTCCCGGCCGGCGCCGGTGATCAGTACGTGTTTCATGTAAAGAAGGAGATCAGTTCAAGAGCTGTCGAGGTCAAACCCCTCCCGCGGCTTGTGCGGCTCGGTGAGGATGGGTGCATGGACCTGGACGTGTTCGTGATCGGCGGCGTTGGCATCGACACGATCGTCCGCGTTCCCGGCCTGCCGTTGCCGGACTGGGAGACCATCCACGTCCAGCCGGTCGAGTCCTACGTCGGCCACACCGGCCACGGCGTCGTCCTCGGCTGTCACCGGCTCGGGCTCCGGCCCGCGCTCGCCGACGTGATCGGCGACGACCCCGAGGGCTGGCGGATCCGTTCGACGTACGACGCGCTCGGGCTGCCGTTGACGACCGTGGTCCATCCGAGCGGGACGCGGCGCAGCGTCAACCTGGTGGCGCCCGACGGGACCCGGACCTCCCTGTACGACGGCCGCCATCCCGCGGGGATGCGCGTGGACCCGCAGCTGTGGCGAGGGTGGGTCGACCACGCGCGCCACGTGCACGTCTCGATCATGGACTTCGCGCGCCGGTCGCTGCCCGACGTACTGGCCGCCGGGTGCACGGTGTCGACCGATCTCCACGACTGGGACGGTGACCACGAGTACCATTGGGACTTCGCGCAGTGCGCCGACGTCGTGTTCGTGTCGACCAGCGCGCTGCGCGACAAGGCGGTCGACTGGATCTTCGAGTGCGGACGCGCGCGGGTGGTGGTCGCGATGGCGGGCGCCGACGGGAGCTACCTGTACGTCCGCGGCGAGGACCCGATCAACCTGCCCGCGGTCGACCTCCCGGGGCGCCCGGTGGTCGACACCAACGGCGCCGGCGACGCCTACGTCGCGGCCTTCCTCACCACCTGGCTCGACGGTCGCTCGTACTACGAAGCCGCGACGGCCGGCACGATCGCGGGTGCCTGGGCCTGTGGTTCACCTGGCACGCACACCGACCTGATCACCGCCGAACAGTTGATGATGCTCAACCGCTAGCCGCGCGTCAACGGCGGGTGGAGAGTGGTTGCCGGGCCGCGACGGAAGAGCTGCGCAGGGCGGCCGCCGTCGCGCGTAGTGGTCGCGCCGAGCGGTACGACGAAGCCTTCCGTGCGGGTGGCCTTGCGGTGGAAGTTGCGCGGGTCGAGCGGGACGCCCCAGACGGCTTCGTAGACGCCGCGCAGTTCGGACACGGTGAACTCGTCGGCGCAGAAGGCGGTCGCGAGCGGTGAGTACTCCAGCTTGGCCCGCGCGCGTTCGACGGCGTCGGTGAGGATCCGATGGTGGTCGAACGCGAGCCGGCCGGGATCGTCGAGGATCTCGGCGACCGGGATCCAGGACGCTGACGCCGCATCCGAGCCGGCGACCGGCGTCGGCAGATCGGGGACGAGCGCGAGGTAGGCGACGCTGATCACCTGCCCGCGGGGATCGCGCCCGGGTTCGCCGTACGTCGCGACCTGCTCGAGGTGGATCCGCGCGTCGGCCGTGGGTGCGCCGGGGAGTGATCCGACGCCGGTCTCCTCGGCCAGTTCGCGGCGGGCGGCCTGCTCCAGACCTTCGCCCGCGCGGACGAAGCCGCCGGGCAGCGCCCACCGGCCGCGGTGCGGTGGGATGCCGCGGCGGATCAGCAGCACCTCGAACGAGCCGTCCTGGACGGTCAGGATCACCAGGTCGGTGGCCACACCCATCGGGTCGAAGTCCATGGCAGCATCCTAATCGTCACCTTGACGAAAAGCGATCCGGCGCCTTATCGTCAGAGTGACGACAAAGAGGAGACAGAGCGATGGCAGACATCACGCGGTTCCGGTTCATCAGTCACCTGCGGGCGAACCCGACCACCCACGTCCGGCACCTGCGGAACGGGAAACTCGTGCACGACGGAGCCGGTCAGGCCTTCTGGTTCCGGGCGCTGAACTCGGCGCTGAGCGAGGTCCCGGTCGACGACCGCGAGCAGCCGTTGCTGTTCCACGGGCGGACGGTCGACTTCCAGGACGTCGTGGTGCAGGCGACCGTGACCTACCGGGTGACCGACCCCGCGCTCGCCGCGACGCGGCTCGACTTCGGGATCGACCCGGACACGGGGAGGTGGCGGGCGACTCCGCTCGAGCAGCTCGGCGGACTGCTGACCGAACTGGCGCAGCAGACCGCGCTCGACCTGCTGGCGCGGATGACGCTGACGCAGGCGCTGTCCGAGGGCATGGCGTCGCTGCGGCTGGCGGTGAGCACCGGGCTGCGCGAGGACCAGCGGCTGACCGGGCTCGGGATCGGGGTCGAGGACGTGCGCGTGGTCGCCGTACGGGCTGAGAACGACGTGGAACGGGCGCTGCAGACGCCGACGCGGGAGATGGTGCAGCAGGCGGCCGACAAGGCGACGTACGAACGCCGTGCGATGGCGGTCGAGCGGGAGCGGTCGATCGCTGAGAACGAACTGCAGAACCAGATCGAGCTGGCTCGGCGCGAGGAGCAACTGGTGACGCAGAAGGGCCAGAACGAACGCCAGCGGGCGACTGAGGCCGCTGCCGCCGGACGCATCGAGACCGAGGCGGCCGCGAGCCGCAAGCGCGCGATGAGCCAGGCCGAGGCCGACGCCAAGCGAGTGATCGGCGCGGCCGAGGCGGCTGCGGAGAAGGCGTTGCTCGACGCGTACGCCGAGATGGATCAGGCGACGATCCTGGCCCTGGCGATCAAGCAAGGCGCCCTGCCGGAGATCGGCACCCTGAACCTGACGCCCGACCTGATCACTCCCCTGCTCAGCAAGCTGGTTGGCGACAACGCATGACCACCACACCATGTCGGCGGAAGGCCGACCTCACTCAGCTGCTCAGACAGGGAGTCACACGATGAGTCTTCCTCCCCGGGCTGTGCTCGTGCACCGGGCGACCGAGCTGTCCGAGCTCGTCGCCCGGCACGGGACTCGCCAGCAGGCCGGGTTCTTCCTGCAGACCCGCGGGCGGGACCTGGCTGAGCTGGACGAGCGGCACCAGGCCCAGCAGAAAGCACTGGCCGCAGTGTCGGCGGCCGTTCCGCTGGACTGGCGGCGGGCGGTGGCCGAGCGGGGTGACCTCGACCGGTTCGTGTTCGGGCCGGAGGACGTGGTGATCGCGATCGGGCAGGACGGGCTGGTGGCGAACGTCGCCAAGTACCTCGACGGGCAGCCGGTGATCGGCATCAACCCGGAGCCGGCCCGCAACCCCGGCGTACTGGTGCCACATCCGCCGGAAGCGGTCGCCGATCTGCTGCGCACACGGCACGTCGAGGAACGCACGATGGTCGTCGCCGGCACCGACGACGGCCAGCGCCTGCTGGCGCTCAACGAGGTGTACGTCGGCCACCGGACCCACCAGTCCGCCCGCTACCGCCTCGCCTCGCCCGAGGGCCTGGAGGAACGCCAGTCGTCCTCCGGCCTGCTGGTCGGCACCGGAACAGGATCCACGGGGTGGTGCCGCTCAGCCTGGCAGGAACGCCGCAGCCGCCTCGCCCTGCCCGGCCCGCTCGACCCGGCCCTGTGCTGGTTCGTCCGCGAGGCCTGGCCGTCGCCGGCGACCGGTACGTCGTACACCGAAGGCGTCCTCACCGCGCAGCAGCACCTGACCGTCACCGCCGAAGCCGACCTGGTCGTCTTCGGCGACGGCATCGAAGCCGACGCCCTGACCATCACCTGGGGCCAGCGCCTCGACATCACCCTCGCCGACACCCGCCTGCGCCTGGTCCGCTGAAGTTTTTCCCGTGATCTCCACGGATGGTGACCGCTCGGGTGAGATCTGTGCTGACAGCGGTGTCACGTTCTGCATAAGGTGCGTTCACCACAACGGCCCTGTCGAGGGAGGGCCGGCGTGCTCCACCCACCGCCCACAGGGGAGCTACACGCATGCGCAGATCCAGAAAGGGTTCGGCCGTCCGTACCGGAGTGGCCCTGCTCGCCACCGCGGCACTGGCGCCGATCGCGTCGCTGTCCGCGACCGCCGGCCCGCCGAGCAAGCCGTTCGTCCAAGGGACGCAGACGGTCGCGGCGTACGACTACGACAACGCGATCCACGAGCGGATCCAGGTCGACGTCCCCGGTGTCGACGCCGACGCGAACGGCGTCAAGGACCAGGTCACCGTCGACATCATCCGGCCCGGCGAGGCCGCCGAGGCCGGGATCGACATCCCGGTGATCATCCAGGCGTCGCCGTACTACGCGGGCGACCCGAAGAACTACTTCGACGACGCCGGCACCCGGCAGGTGTACGGCAGCTGGCTGGACAACTACTTCGTCCCGCGCGGGTACGCCGTGGCCTTCGTCGACATGCCGGGCACGTTCCGCTCGACCGGCTGCAGCGACGTCGGCGCGGACTACGAGGTGCTCGGCACCAAGGCCGTGATCGACTGGCTGAACAACCGCGTCCCGGGCCACACCCCGGACGGCGCTCGCGCGAAGGCCGACTGGTCGACGGGCAAGGCCGGCATGATCGGCGTCTCCTGGAACGGCACGATCGCGAACTCCGTCGCCAGCACCGGCGTGAAGGGGCTGGAGACCATCGTCCCGATCGCGGCGATCTCTTCGTGGTACGACTACACGCGCGGCTTCGGCGTACCGTTCTACGACGAGTACATGGGCTTCCTGCACGACTACGTGAGCAACGACGCGTCCCCGCGCTGCGAGGAGCTCACCGGCGAGATCGAGCAGGACTCCGACACCCGCACCGGCTCGTACAGCAAGTTCTGGGATCCCCGGAACTACCGGCTCGACGCGAGCAAGGTCAAGGCCAGCGTGTACGTCGTGCACGGACTCGGCGACGAGAACGTGAAGACCCGGCACTTCGGCGAGTGGTGGGACGAGCTGGCCAAGCGCAACGTGCCGCGCAAGATCTTCCTGCACCAGGGCGTGCACCTGGACGGCTTCAGCTTCCGCGACGAGTGGGTCGACAAGCTGCACCCGTGGTTCGACTACTGGCTGCAGGGGCTGAAGAACGACGTGATGAAGACCCCGCAGGCGACCGTGCAGCGCGAGGACGGTTCGTTCGTCGACGAGCCGCGCTGGCCTGCTCCCGGGGTGAAGACGACGAAGCTGAACCTGAGCAAGCCGCTGAACTCCAAGACCGGCGGGCTGTCGATCGCGGCCGCGTCGTCGGACCCGACCAGCTTCACCGGGACCAGCCAGGAGTCGGCCGACACCGTCGTACTGGATCCGACCGCGCAGCGGACCGACCGGGCGGTGTTCCTCAGCAACGACCTGGAGCAGTCGGTCCGGATGTCCGGCACCGGTAAGGTGACGGTCCGGGTCAAGGTCAACAAAGTTGCCGCAGGCATCAAAGCCCGTCTGGTCGACTACGGTACGGCGACCCGCTACCGCGACGTCACCAACGTGCCGAACACCAGCGTCTGCTGGGGTGACGGCAACACCCTCGACACCGGTTGCTACGCCAAGACCCAGATCAACACGGCGGTCTCCGACGCGTCGATCGCGGTCCGCACGCTGGCCGACATCGGCCACTACAAGTCGCTGAACCGCAAGGAGTCCCTGCAGTCCGGCAAGTGGTACGACCTGTCCTTCGAGCTGAACGCCGACGACGTCGTCTTCACCGCCGGCCACCGCCTCGGCCTGGTGCTCACCGTCGAGCCCGACAACCCGTCGGTCCCGTTCACCGGTGCGACCGTCACGCTCGACCCGGCCAAGTCGTCGCTCACCCTCCCGCTCACCAACGCCCCGGACCTCGCGACCGCGGACACCCCGCAGTCCCGGATCCCGGCCGACTCCCTGGCCCAGCCCGAGCCCTCCAAGGACCCGGTCGAACTGATGCGTCAGTTCGTCGAAGCCAGCCGCTGACCTGAACAGCAAGAAGCCCCGGCCTGCTGAGGCCGGGGCTTCTTGTCGTTGGTGCTGCTACGAGCTGATCGACCAGGAGTTGATGTAGCCGACGTCCGCGCGGGCGACGTCTCGGACCTGGAGCTTCCAGATGCCGTTGCGGGCCTCGTTGCTGACGGTGGCCGCGTAGGTCTGGTTGATGTTGTCGGCCGAGTCGCCGCTGGAGTTCTTCAACCGGTACGACGAACCGTCGGGAGCGATCAGGTCGATCACCAGGTCACCGCGGTAGGTGTGCACGATGTTCACCGCGACCTGCGCCGACGAGGTGGTCCCGGTGCAGCCGCTCACGCTGACCGAGCTGGTGACGGCGGCGCCGGCGTCCGGGATGTTGACGTTGGCCTCGTTGGCGAACGGACCGCAGGTCGGGCTCGGTCCACCGCCCCCGAGCTGAGCGGCCGCGGCGGCGATGGCCGACGCGAACGTGCTCACCTGGGTGTAGACGCCCGGTGCGCTCGGCCGGGCGCAACCGTCGCCGTGGCTGACGATGCCGACCTGGATCCACGCGCCTGCGTTGTCCCGGCGGAACATCGGGCCGCCGGAGTCACCCTGGCAGGTGTCGACGCCGCCGGTGGCCATCTGCCCGGCGCACAACTCGGCCGGGAAGATCAGGTCGCTGTAGTAGTCGCCGGCGTCCCGGCAGGTCACGTCGTCGACGTACGGGACGTTCGCCTTCAGGAGATACCGCTGCTGCGCGCCGCCCTCACTGGCAGCACCCCAGCCGGCCACCGTGAAGGTGCCGGTGTCGTACGCCGTGGTGGTGGCGATCGGCAGCGTCGGTACGCCGGTGATCGGCGTGGCCAGCTTGATCAGCGCCCAGTCGCCACCGGTGCTGGTGCCGTAGGTGGGCGAGCGGTGGATGTACGTCGACTTCACCTTGGTGGCCGACGTGTCCTGCAGGTCGACGACCCCGACGGTCGCGGTGACCGACGTGTTGTTGCCGGTGGAACCCACGCAGTGCGCGGCGGTCAGCACAAGCTGATTGGTGTACATCGCACCACCACATCCCATGGACAGCCTCACCATCCACGGAAACTCACCTTGCAGCGCGCGGGTTCCACCGACGACTCGGGGACCGGGCTCACCTTGGGCGGAGGTGGGCGCGGCGCTCGCCGAGTGGGCGGGCACGATGACCAGGGCGGCGGTCATCGCGCTCAAGACGACGGATTTGAGAATCTTGGTCAGAAGCATGGGCGGTGCCTCCTCGAAAACTGCTGCGGTTTGCACAGTTTGTACACCCTCCGGCACAGCCGGTGATGGCACGGGAGTGCGAGGGCACCGATGCGCCGGGATCGAGACCCAACCGAAACGGCCGACGCTGCCGTGGCCGCGAACTCAGGCCAGAATTGGAACAGCAGCCCGGCGGCGCTCAGGTGGTCCGTCGCCGGGCTGCTGGACCTCAATTCTCGCTCACAACTGCGCGGAAATGGTGGCCAGATGGTGACACGGCACAAGAATGCTGACAGGACAACAAATATCGCTCAGTGCAGTGATCGGAACACGGACAGTACGATCCGCCTCTTGCGGATCGTTCTACCCTGGAGTGGCGGTAGCCCACGGTGACCGCGCTCGGGAGGGAGGGGACAGCCATGAGCTCGACCGACACGGAGCGTGCCGAGCACTTGCGCGTGCTCGGGCTCAACGACGACGAGATCCTGGTCTACCAGCACCTGCTCCGGGCCGGCCCCTCGTCGATCGGTGAACTCGACGCGGCCGTCGCCGGCCGCGGGGTCAAGATCGACGACGTACTCGGCGGACTGGTCCAGGCCGGCCTCGCGCGGCGCTCGGGATCGGACCACTCGCGCTTCCTGCCGGTGCCTCCCGACGCGGGCCTCGAGGCGCTGACGCTACGCCGCGAGTCCGAGCTGAAGCAGGCGCGGATCGAGGTGCTGAACGCGTACGACGAGTTCCGGCGTACGGTCCACAACGAGTCGACCACGCACCTGATCGAGGTGGTCACCGGGACCGCGATCGTCGAGCGGATCAACCAGATCAAGGGCAGCGCGCAGCGCGAGATCCTGGCGATCGACTCCCCGCCGTACTACCTGGGCGCGGGGCCGAACCAGATGGAGATCGAGCAGCTCAACCGCGGCGTCGCCTACCGGGTGGTCTACTCCCCGGAGTCCGTCGAGGTGCCCGGGTATCTCACCGAGAACATCCTCCCCTGCGTCGAGGCCGGCGAGCAGGCGCGCGTGCTGC
The DNA here is from genome assembly GCA_049998015.1 of Kribbella sp. cmx-5-2. Taxonomy (GTDB): domain Bacteria; phylum Actinomycetota; class Actinomycetes; order Propionibacteriales; family Kribbellaceae; genus Kribbella. The sequence continues at coordinate 70,187 of JAEBEC010000002.1, read as the reverse complement.
CCGACGTACCGGCGAAGCTGACGATCATCGACGGCTCGATCGCGTTCGTGTCGATGTCGGTGCGCGACACCGATGTGAACCGGTCCCTGCTGATCATCCGGCCGAGCAGCCTGCTCACCGCCCTGATCGGCATGTTCGAACTCTGCTGGCGCAACGCTCTCCCCCTGCACGCCTCGGTAGGCGCCGAGGACGACCGCTTGGAACCCATCGAACGCCGCCTCCTGGCCCTACTCGCCACCGGCGCCGCCGACGACACCATCGCCCGCACGCTGGGCATCAGCCGCCGCACGTTCTTCCGCTACCTGGAACGCCTGATGAACCGCACGGGAGCCAGCACGCGCTTCCAACTGGCCTTGCACGCAGCCCGCGAGAACTGGCTTTAAAAGCCTTTGAACAAAGGAACTCCCGGTGCCTGCGGCACCGGGAGTTCCTTGTCGACTGCTTCAGGCCGTCTTCACGAACTCCTTGGCGACGACCTCGGCGATCTGGGCGGTGTTGAGGGCTGCGCCCTTGCGGAGGTTGTCGCCGCAGACGAACAGCTCGAGGGCCTGCGGGTCGTCCAGGGACTTGCGGATGCGGCCGACCCAGGTCGGGTCGGTGCCGACGACGTCCGCCGGCGTCGGGAACTCGCCCTCGGCCGGGTTGTCGAACAGGATCACGCCCGGCGCGTCGCGCAGGACCTCGCGGGCCTCGTCGACGTCGACCTCGCGGCCGAAGCGCGCGTGCACCGACAGCGAGTGCGTCGTGATCACCGGCACGCGCACGCACGTCGCGGAGACCTTCAGGTCCGGGAGGTTGAGGATCTTGCGCGACTCGTTGCGCACCTTGAGCTCCTCGGACGACCAGCCGTCCTCCTTGAGCGACCCGGCCCACGGCACCACGTTCATCACCAGCGGCGCCGGGAACGGCCCGAGCGCGTTGCCGATCACCCGGCGTACGTCGCCCGGCGTCGTGCCGAGCTCACGGTTCCCGGCGACCTTCATCATCTGGTCGTACAGCGCGTCGATGCCTTCCTGACCAGCGCCCGAGGCCGCCTGGTACGACGCGACGACGAGCTGCTCCAGCTCGTACCGGTGGTGCAGCGCGCCCATCGCGACGATCATCGACAGCGTCGTGCAGTTCGGGTTGGCGATGATGCCCTTCGGCCGGTTGCGCGCGGCCTCGGCGTTCACCTCGGGCACCACCAGCGGTACGTCGGGATCCATCCGGAACGCGCCGGAGTTGTCCACCACGACAGCGCCCTTGGCGGCCGCGATCGGCGCCCAGTGCGCGGAGATCTCGTCCGGTACGTCGAACATCGCGACGTCGATCCCGTCGAAGGCGGCCTCGGAGATCGCGACCACCTCGACCTCCTCGCCGCGGACCTTCAGCCGTTTGCCCGCGGAACGCTCGGACGCGATCAGCCGGATCTCCCCCCAGACGTTCTCTCGGGTGGAGAGCAGCGTGAGCATGACCGTGCCCACGGCGCCGGTCGCGCCGACCACCGCCAGGGTGGGCAGGCCGGCCCGCTCGTCGATCGTGGAGTCCGCAGCGTTCACCGGGGTCACCGTCCTGTTCCTCCGTAGACGACGGCTTGGGTGTGCTCGTCGTCGAGGTCGAATGCGGTGTGCGCCGCGGTCACGGCGGCGTCCACCAGGTTCTCGTCCACAACCACGGAGATGCGGATCTCCGAGGTCGAGATCATCTCGATGTTCACGCCGGCGTCGGCCAGCGCGGAGAAGAACTTCGCCGAAACACCCGGGTGCGAGCGCATCCCGACGCCGATCACCGAGACCTTGCCGATCTGGTCGTCGTACAGCAGCTGCTCGTAGCCGACCTCGTCCTTCATCCGCGCCAGCGCGGACATCGCCCGCGAGCCGTCGGCCCGGGGCAGGGTGAAGGAGATGTCGGTCCGGTTGGTGGCGACCGCCGAGACGTTCTGCACGATCATGTCGATGTTGGTCTCAGCGTTGGCGACGGTCTCGAAGATCCGCGCGGCCTCGCCCGGCTTGTCGGGCACGCCGACCACCGTGATCTTGGCTTCGCCGCGGTCCTGCGCGACGCCGGAGATGATGGCCTGTTCCATGGGATCCAGTTCCTTCGCATCGACGACCCAGGTGCCTTCCTTCTGCGAGAAGGACGAGCGCACGTGGACGGGGACGTTGTAGCGCCGCGCGTACTCCACGCAGCGCAGGTGCAGCACCTTGGCACCGCAGGCAGCCATCTCGAGCATCTCCTCGTAGGAGATCTTCGGGATCTGCTTCGCGGCCGGCACGATCCGCGGGTCCGCGGTGAAGATGCCGTCCACGTCGGTGTAGATCTCGCAGTAGTCCGCCTCGAGCGCGGCGGCCAGCGCCACCGCGGTCGTGTCGGAGGCGCCGCGGCCCATCGTGGTGATGTCCTTGGTGTCCTGCGCGACGCCCTGGAACCCGGCCACGATCGCGACGTGGCCCTCGGCCAGCGCGTCCTCGATCCGGCTCGGCGTGATGTCGATGATCCGCGCGTTGCCGTGCGCGGAGGTGGTGATCACCCCGGCCTGCGAACCGGTGAACGACCGCGCCTCGTAGCCCAGGTTCGCGATCGCCATCGCCAGCAGGGCGGCCGAGATCCGCTCACCCGAGGTGAGCAGCATGTCGAGCTCGCGCGGCGGCGGCAGTGGTGAGACCTGCTGGGCCAGGTCCATCAGTTCGTCGGTGGTGTCCCCCATGGCGGAGATGACCACCACCACGTCGTTCCCGGCCTTCTTCGTCGCGACGATCCGTTGGGCCACACGCTTGATGCAATCGGCGTCAGCGACCGACGAACCGCCGTACTTGTGCACGACGCGACCCACAGCTGTGTCTCCTCAAAGCTTGGTTCCCCAGCAGCTCACACTGGTTGCGGTTACGCGGTGCAGTCGCTTCCTCGGGGCAGCACCAGGCGTGTTCGTTCGTCTCATTCTAGCCGTGACCTTCTCGTTGTCTCCTGCCTGACCAGGACCTGGGCCACCCGTTCGGCGGCCGGCCGTACGGCGCGCAGGAACGCTGGCGGTGACTGCCCGGCACCGAAGACCTTCCGGGGAGTGGACCACTTGTTTATATAAGTCATCACTGAAATACTGGGCACATGCACGCCTTCGACATCCTCGGCGACCCGGTCCGGCGCCGGATCCTGGAACTGCTCGCCGACGGACAGCTGCCGGCCGGGCAGATCGCGGCCACCATCGGCACCGAGTTCGGCATCAGCCAGCCGGCCGTCTCCCAGCACCTGCGCGTACTCCGCGACAACGGTTTCGCGACGGTCACCGTCGACGGCACCAGACGCCTGTACGCCGTCGACACCGAACCGCTCCGCGAGATCGACGCCTGGCTCGACCGCTACCGCAAGTTCTGGACCAACCGCCTGGACGCGCTGGACACCGAACTCCGCCGCGGCCGCCGGGCCCAGTCGTCGCCCTCGGCGTCCTCTCCGTCGCCTTCCTCGAAGGCATCGACTCCGTCGTCCGCATCGCCCGCATCGTCCGCGTCGTCCGCATCGCCCGCGTCGCCCGCGTCGCCCGCGTCGTCTTCGCCGGAGGCTCCCGATGCCTGACCTCGGCCAACTCCCGGGCACCACGCGCACGATCACCCAGTCGACTACCGACACCTACTCCGTCGTACTGCGACGCACCTACGACGCGGACATCCAGGACGTCTGGTCCGCGTGGACCACCCCGTCCCGCCTCAGCCGCTGGCTCGGCCAGGTCACCGGCACCCGCGAGGTCGGCGGCACCGTCCACCTGACCATGTCCCCACCGGACCAGGACGTCGCCACTCTCCACATCACGACCTGCACCGCCCCCACCACCCTCCAAGCCCGCTGGACCTGGCCCGACGAACCCGAGTCCACTGTCACCCTCCACCTCGAACCCGCGGGCCCCGCCGACCCCACCCTCGAACCCACAGGCACCGCGGCATCCGCCGAACCCATCGGCCCCGCCACGATCCTCACGCTCACCCACGCCCAGGTGACCGAGAAGACGGCAGTCGAGTACGGCTACGGCTGGGAGGACTTCCTCAACCGCCTCACCAAGCTCCTCGCCGACGAGGACCCGGCGACGGTCTCCTGGCCCGAAGCCCAGCAACACCTGAAGCCCCTCTGGCAAGACCTCTTCGAAGAAGCCTGATCTCGAGCGCACTCCAGCCCCGCGGCCGACCCCAGCACAGAACGCCGCCCCAGCCCCAGCACCCGCCAAAGTCCGACTCTGTGCACCATGCAGCCATCAAGAAGCCGCAGACGTGGCCGACCCCTGCACAAAGTCCCCTTCCACCGGGCTCCGGACAACCACCCCCGATGGCACCAGCACCTCGACCGTCTCCACCCGGCTCGCCCAATTGCCGCGTACGCGGAGGTGAGCGAGGCGTTCCGGCGCCGCGGGCACGAGGCCTTGGGCGCAGGCGCTGTGCGCACGTGGCGCATATGTGAGGTGGACAGGCGGTGTGTGTGCGGGGCGGGGGACGCGGATGGCCGGAGGCACATGCGGCGGATGCGGAGTGTTTGCAGCGCGCTCGACGGAGTCGGGTCGGCAGCCGGCTGACTGACTCGTTCTTCGACGGCTGGCGCGGTACATCGCGGCAGCCGTCGACGAAGCGAGCAGTCGTCACAATCCGGGGCAATCGGATCCGTCGTACGGACGCCGTACGCCGTGAGCGCCGACGCCGTGAGCGCCGACACCGTGAGCGCGCCGACACCGTGGACGACGGGCCCGGTCGGCATCGGCCGGTGCTCGTGCTGCTCGGTGGTGAGGCGGTGCCGACGTCGGTGTGGGACAAGCTGCTGCACACCGAGGGGACCGCTGGTTACAACCTGTACGGGCCGACCGAGTACACGATCAACACGCTCGGCGGCGCCGACACAGTGAGCGCGCCGACGCGGTGAGCGCGCCGACACAGTGAGCGCGCCGACACAGTGAGCGCGCCGACGCGGTGAGCGCGCCGACAGCATCCGTGGTGAGGCGCATCATCAGCTACCTGCGTGCCCGGCTACGGGCGTGCCCGTGGAGTCCACCGATGCCGCGACCTCAAGCGACGGCAACCTCCTCGACCACTGCCTCTTCCGACGGCCGGTGCGGCGGGATGTGGAGCAGCGAGAGCGTCGCCAGCAACGTCAGGACCGCCGCCATCAACCACACATATCGCACGCCAAAGGCCTCCACGACCAAACCCGCAACCGCCGATCCGACAGCTCCGCCGATCATCGCCCCGCTGCCCATCCAGCCGAAGATCTCCGTACGGACCGAGTCGGGAGTCATCGCACCTAGACGCTCATACAAAGCTCCGACGGTCGGCGCCAGGACGCAGCCCGACAGCAGCAAGGCGATCCCGAGCGACACCGGCGACCACGTCGCGAACACGCACGCCAGCATGCCGACCGACACCAGCAGCGAGCGGCGCCAGACGAACGAGTTCCGCCGACCCGGCAGGGTGCCGACGATCAGCCCGCCGGCCAGGCTGCCAACGGCCCACACCGTCTCCAGGACGCCGGCGATCAACCGGTTCCCGTGGTCGTCGGCGAAGGCGACGATCCCGAGCGACACCGACGCGAACGCCGTCACACAGAACGCGAACGCCAGGATCAGCGGCAACCGGTGGCGATGCCAGAGCAACTGCGGCGCGGTCAACCGCCGTACGGTCTCGTCGTGCCGCATGGCCGGCTGCTGCTGGACGCCGTACCACCAGACCGACACCAACGCGATCGCCGCGGCCGACAGCACACCGGCGCGCGGGTTCACGAAGCTGACCACCAGCGCACCCAGCATCGGCCCGATCGCGAACAGCACCTCCTGCGCGGTCGCGTCCAGCGCGTAGACCGCGCGCAACCGCGGCCCCTGCACCAGTCGCGGCCAGGCCGCCCGCAGCGTCGCGGTGATCGGCGACACGAACGCCCCCGCCAGCGCGGACACCACCGGCATCAACCGGTACCAGTCGTTCGGCAGCAGGGCCAGCACGAACATCGCCAGGCTCCACCCCATCCCGGTCCCGATGACGACCCACTTGCCACCGCGCCGGTCGGCCAGCCGCGACCAGATCGGCCCGCCCAGCGCCGTACCGATCGAATAGGCCCCCGCGACGACGCCCGCCCAGCCGAAGCTCCCGGCCGCGTCCTTCGCCAGGAACGACATCGGCACCGCCGACGCCATCACCGGCAGCCGCGCCACCAGGGCCGAGGCCAGCAGCGACGCCACCCCACGAGTTCTCCAGAGTGCGCGGTACGCCGACAGGTCCATAGACCGCATTCTGTCCTGTCACCTCAACCCCCCGCCTCAGCATTTTTCCCTACGCAGAACAAATGGCATCCCTAGCTGTCACCGACAGTGTATGCGAACATATGTTCGTGTCCCAAACCGGCGAGGCGACGATCCTGCATGCCGACCTCGACGCGTTCTACGCGTCGGTCGAGCAGCGGGACGACCCGCGCCTGCGCGGCCGCCCGGTGATCGTCGGCGCCGGTGTCGTGCTCGCCTGCAGCTACGAGGCGAAGGCCCTCGGCGTCCGGACGGCGATGAACGGCGGCCAGGCGATGCGCCGTTGCCCGCAGGCGATCGTCGTCCAGCCGCGCATGTCGGCGTACTCCGAAGCCAGCAAGGCCGTCTTCCAGGTCTTCGAGGACACCACCCCGCTGGTCGAGGGCCTGTCGATCGACGAGGCGTTCCTCGACGTCTCCGGCCTGCGCAAGATCGCCGGTACGCCGGTAGAGATCGCCACGAAGCTGAGAGCCCGAGTGCTGAGCGAGGTCGGCCTCCCGATCACCGTCGGCGTCGCCCGGACCAAGTTCCTCGCGAAGGTTGCGAGCGGTGTCGCCAAACCCGACGGCCTGCTCGAGGTGCCACCCGACCAGGAGCTCGAGTTCCTGCACCCGCTCGCCGTCGAGCGCCTGTGGGGCGTCGGCGAGGTGACCGCCGAGAAGCTCCGCTCCCGCGGCCTCACGACAGTCGGCGACGTCGCGATGCTGCCCGAGGCCGCGTTGATCGCGATGCTCGGCCGCGCGTCCGGCCGCCACCTGCACGCCCTGGCCCACAACCGGGACCCGCGCCCGATCGAGGTCGGCAAGCGCCGCCGCTCGATCGGTTCACAGCGCGCGCTAGGCCGCTCACCGAAGTCGCCCGAGACCCTCGACGCCGTACTGGCCGGTCTCGTCGACCGCGTCACCCGCCGGATGCGCTCGGCCGGGCGATCGGGCCGCACCGTCACGCTACGGCTGCGCTTCGACGACTTCACCCGCGCGACCCGCTCCCACACGTTGCCTCAGGCAACGGATCACACGCGCACCCTGCTGGTCACCGCCCGCGCCCTGATGGCCGAGGCCACGCCGATGATCGAGAAACAAGGCGTCACACTCGTCGGCATCGCGGTCGGCAACCTCGAGAACGAATCGACCACCCAGCTGGCCCTGCCGTTCGACAAGGCCAGCAACGACGAGCTGGACAGCGCCCTCGATCACGTCAAGGACAAGTTCGGCATCAACGCGATCACCCGCGGCATCCTGCTCGGCCGCGACCAGGGACTCACCGTCCCGATGCTGCCGGACTGACCTCTTGTACGACGGCCCGCAGCTTCCCCGCGACGACGACCGTCCCCAGCGCGAGCACCCCGAACACCGCACCGATCCACCCCAGCACCGAGTACCCCGCCCCGGCGTCGAGCGCCAGACCACCGACCCACGGCGCCACCGTGATCCCGACGTTGAACGCCGAGATGTTCACCGCAGCCGCCAGCGTCGGCGCCTCCCCGGCCAGGCTGAACACCCGCGTGTTCACCGCCGGATTGGTCGCGAACCCGGCCGCACCGAGCAGCGTGATCGCAGCAACGGCAACGACCGGCTGCGCCGTCCACACAGCCAGTACGACGGACAGCCCCACGACAGCCAGCAGCCCGACGTACAGGGTCTTGAACGGCCGCGCGTCCGCGGTCCGCCCACCGATCGTGATGCCCACCAGCGCGCCCACACCGTACAGGGCAAGCACCGCGGGCACCCAGTCGCTGGTCAGGCCGGTCACCTCGACCAGCAGCGGCGCCAGGTAGCTGAAGATCACCAGCAACGCGCCGACCGACAACGCCGTCGTCCCGTACGCCAACCACAGCGGCGGATTGGCCATCGCCCGGACCTCGTCGCGGATCTTCGGCACGCTGCCCGCGGATCGACCACCCGGCACCGTCGCCACGACGCCGGCCATGGCGATCGTCGACATCGCCGCGACGCCCCAGAACGCCGCGCGCCACCCGAGATGCTGGCCGATCACGGTCCCGAGCGGCAGCCCCAGAATCGTTGCCACCGTCAACCCACCGGCCAGGATGCTCATCGCGCGACCGCGTCGATCCGACGGCACCAGACCGATCACGGTGACCGAAGCGACGGCCCAGAACCCGGCGTACACGAACGCCCCGACGACCCGCGTGACCAGCAGTACTTCGTAGTTCGGCGTCAAGGCGCCCGCCACATGGGCCAGCACGAACACGGCGAGGAAGCTCAGCAACGCCGTACGCCGTGGCCAGCGCAGCGTCACGACGGCGAGCACCGGCGCCCCCACGAGCATCCCGATCGCGAACGCCGAGATCAGCAACCCCGTGGTCGGGATCGAGACGCCGAGGTCGCTCGACAGCTCGGGCAGCAGCCCGGCGAGCATCAGCTCGGACGTTCCCTGCGCGAAAATGGCAAGGCCCAGCACGTAAATGGCAGGCGGCATCGAAAGTCCCTCTCAGAAAAAGGCTCAGACCAGGGCGGTCAGCGCGGTCTCCGCGACCGCGGCCAGCGCGGCGCGATCGGTCCCACCGCGCGCCAGCACCCGGATCCCGCAGATCGTCGCGACGACGAACTGCGCCAGGCCGCGGGCGTCCTTGTCCGCAGCGATTTCCCCAGCAGCCTGGCCGGCCTCGATCGCCGTCGTCAGCGCGATCAGGCGGATCTCTTCGTCCACCCGCAACTGCTCCGCGACGACCGCGTCGTGCGGCGCGAGCTCGATCAGCGAGTTGACCACCAGACAGCCCGCCGGCTCGTCGGCAGGCGGGTCGACGGCACCGTCGAGCATCGTGCGGATCTTGGTCATCACCGGCAGATCGCCAGCCAGCAATTCCAGCGTCGACCCGGTCTTACGGTCGATGTACCGCGCCAGCGAGCGCTCGAACAGTTCGTGCTTGCCGGCGAAGGTGTTGTAGATGCTCGATCGCCCGAGCCCGGTCGCCTCGCACAGGTCCTGCGTCGAGGTGCCCTCGTACCCGTTCGTCCAGAAGGCGCGCATCGCCGCGTCGGTCGCGGCGTCCTCGTCGAACGTCCTGGGTCTGGCCATGCGAAGAGACTACCAGAGTTTTGGATCGATCAGTTCAGAACTCTCGCGGGTAGCCGATCTCGGCCAGGTCCTCCTTGAGATCGGCCAGTCGCCGGTTCCGGTTGAGGATCGTCACGACGTACTCGCTCAACGGCATCAGCGCGTACACGTGCCGGATCGCGTCCAGGTCGAGCGCGACCTCGTAGTGCTCCTCCGCGAAGGTCAGATACGCCTCCGGCCCCTCGGCCAGCAGCCCGAAGAGCCGCTCGGCGCCGTCGTCGCCCTCGGGCTCGACCGGCCCGGAGGTCCAGTCCCCGTCGGTACGCCAGAAGCACACCGTCGCGTTCAGCACGCCGTCCTCGTCGTCCCGGAAGGCCTTCTCGTCCCGGGCCGCGTGCAGCACCTCCGGTACGCCGTCGAGCAGTCCCGGCCAGAGCTCACCGTTGTTCCCGTACGGCGACATCTCCGACTCGTGCGCGAACCCGCGCGCGAACACGCCGTCCGGCGAGAACACGATCGAGTACTCGTCACCCGACCCGTCGACCATCAGCGCGGCCTCCTCGGTCGCCGACCAGCGCGCGTCGAACGAGTAGTACCGGTACGCCGGGTCCTCGCAGACGATCAGGTCCAGTACGGCGAGCGCGCGGCTGATCCGCCGTACGGTCTGGACGTCGGGCAGCCGGGCGATCAGTTCGTGAACAGACACCCCGTCATTCAAACAGGCCGGGGGCGCCGCTGGATCCAGCGGCGCCCCCACCTGTCAGCGGATCAGCTTCCAGGGCCCGTTCGCCTGACCCGGCGCCTGGTTGCGGGTGTACCACCTGGCCTCGTAGACGTGGCCCTGGTACGTGACGCGGTCGCCACCCTCGTACACCGTCGACGGCGTCCAGGCCGCCGGGCTGTTGTCCGGGGGCGTCGGCGCCTGCTCCTCCCACGGCCCGGTCGGGTTACCCGGCACCTGGTTGCGCGTGTACCAGCGGGCCCGGAACAGCTTGCCCTGGTACGACACGACGTCGCCGCCGGTGAAGATCCGCGACGCCGTCCACAGCGTCACCCCGTCCTCGGTCAGCGCCAGCTCCTGCCAGGCACCGTTCGGGTCGCCCGGCTTCGTGCCGATGGACGCCCACGCGGCGACGTACGGCTTGCCGTTGTAGCTGACCTTCGCGTCCGCCTTATAGAGCGTCTTCGCGTTCCACGCCGGCGGGAGGTTCACCGCCACGGTGACAGTGCCCGTGGCCGCGTCGAGGCTGTCACTGCCCGAGTACGACGCGGTCAGCGTGTGGCTGCCCGCTGCGAGCCCCACCGGCAGGGTGAACGTCGCACTGCCGCCGGACAGGGCAGCAAACCCGCGGACCTTCGTGCCCTCACGCAGTTCGACCGTGCCGGTCACCGGGACCGAGCCGGCCTTGACGTTCACCGACACCTTCGCGGCCGTGCCCCAGTTCACCGGAGCCGCCGTCACGGTGACCGTCGGCTTGCCCTTCGGCGTACGGAAGACCGCCGGCTGGGCAATCGCCACCCCGTCGTCGGCGCTCTTCGCCGAGACGATCCACGCGTACGACGTGGCCGGCAGCAGGCCGTTCCACGTCACGGTCGCCGTACCGCCGGCCTCGACGCTGTCGGTACCGACCACACCGGTCGGCACGTACGCCGCCAGCGAGTCGGTGATGAACGACGTCTTGCGCGTGGTCAGGTCGACCGGCAGCGTCAGGTTGTCCTCCGCGCCGTTGTAGCGCGGCTTGGCCTGGCTCCCGTCCTGCCGCAGGTCGTACTCGGTCGCCCCGAAGTTGCCGAGGAACGGCGAGTACGTGTCGATGTGCAGCTCGGACCGGTCGACGTCGAACTGCAGCAGCCGCAGGAAGCTCGCGCCGAACTGCAGCCGGTCGGTCGCCTTGTGGTCCGGCTTGCCGTCGCCGTTGACGTCGATGTTGCCTGCGGCATCGACCGCGGTGGGCCAGAGCTCACCGGCCGGGACGGTGTAGAACTGGTAGTCCGCCAGCAGCTCGACCACGTCGTGCGCGACCGTCACGCCGACGTTCGTCTTCAGGTTCGTGCCGACGCCGTGCTCGTGACCGGCCAGCACCAGGAAGACGTTCGGGTTCGCCTCGACCACCTGCTTGTACAGCGGCGAGCCGTCCGGTGCGGAGAAGCTCGCGCCGCGGCCGTCCGGGTTGGCCGACGGCTTCAGGTAGTCGTGCGACAGCAGGATCCCGTTGCGGTCCTTGAACCGCTTGAAGATCGAGTCGGCCCACTTCGCCTCCTGCGGCGTCACGCCGTACGAGACCCCGACCGCGACGAAGTCCAGGCCACCGGCCGAGAACAGGACGTAGTTGTTCTGGTTGTCCTTGCCCGGTGTGATCGTGCCGTCGGCGTTCGTCTGCTCGTCCCAGGCGTGGTACTCGGCACCGGCCGGCCACGACTGCGCGACCCCGCGGTACCGGTCGGCGCTGAAGATCTTGCTGAACCGCGACTCCGGGCCGGTCTCGGCGCCGAGCTGGTTGTCGTGGTTGCCCGCGATCACCTGGTTGACGACACCGTTCTTGTCCAGGATCTCCTGGTAGCCCGAGGCCGCCGCGAGCTCCTTGTCGACCTGCTCGTTGAGACCGGGACGCTGCAGCGAGCCGTCCGGGTTCTTGGCCAGCGGGTCGTAGTAGTCGTTCTCGATGATGTCGCCGGTGTGCGCGGCGTACGCGATCTTGCGGCCGCCGGCATTGTCGGCGATCCACTGCATCTCGTTGCGGTACGCCTTCGCCCAGAGCGCCTGCTCCTCGGCGGTCATCACGTCCGACGGCTCGGTCTTGCCGTCGAAGTCGTCGTACGTGCCACCGGCCGCGCCTTCGGTGATGTACTGCGTGTCGGTGAAGTGCGCGATCGAGAAGTCGTACGTGCTCGGGTCCTCGAAGCGGTCCTTGTCGTTCTGTGCGGAAGAATCCCGCGGCGACAGGTCGTCGGCGAACGGGTCCTCACCGGTGACCAGGACGTGCACGGTGTCGCCGTCGCGGTACTGGTCGGGCAGCTGGGCGGTGAGCACGGTCGAGTGCTCGGCCTGGCCGCGGGCGCTGGTCAGCACGACCCACTTGGTCTTGTCCCAGACGCGCAGCCCGACGATCCGGGCCGGGTCGATCGAGCCTTCCCAGCGCAGGATCGGGGTCTGGGCGGTGGTGCCGAGCTTCACGTCGTACCGCTGGAACACCACGTCGCGACTCGACACGGAGTCGACGGTCTTGCCGTCGAGCGGCTTCAGCGAGTCGACCACGACGTTCGCGTCGTGCGCGACGTCCAGCGTGGTCGGTACGGCGGTCGCCTGGCCCTGGTAGCCCGTGGTCGGCAGGACGACGTCCCGCCTTGGTGAACGTCGCCGTCAGCGGTACGCCGGCCTCGCCCGGGACCTTGGCCTTCAGGGTCGCCGACTGGTCGTTGACTCCGGCAACGGTCGCGCTCAGGTCCGTCGGTACGTCGGGAATGCTCGCGCTGGTGAAGCGGATCTCCCGGGTCGCGATGTTCCCGAGCGTGTCGCCCGCGGTGACGGCGAGGACATGGGATCCGGCCGGCAGGCCGTGCCCGATCTGGTCGCCTTCCTTGACCGGCTTGCCGTCGAGCGTGATCACCGGCGTACCGGCGACGGCCGAGGCGTCCTTGACCTTGACGGTCAGCGCGACCGTCGACGTGAGCCGCTGTCCCTGTGCGGGAACGCTGTTCTCGACCTCCGGCGCGGTGTTGTCGACGGTGAACGCGCGGGTCGAGGTCTTGTCGCCCACGGTCGCCTCGACGGTGTGGGCGCCGTCGCCGATCGTGCGGGTGTCGACGTCGGCCCGCAGCCCGAGGGCCTTGGCCGGCGAGCCGTCCGCGGCGGTGACGTCGAAGAGAATCGTCTTGTCCAGCACGGAGTTGTGCGTGTTGCCGCAGGTCCCGTCGCCGACGAACACGGTCACCGGCGTACCGGCCGGGTAGCTGGCCGAACCGATGGTGACGGTGGTCCGGGCGACCTGCTGGGTCAGCAAGGTGGCCTTGCCGCCGGCCGGCGTCAGCTCGAAGTTCCGCAGCGTGAAGTCGTCGTAGTTGTCGCAACCGCCGGCACTCGCGCTGCCGTGGTCGCTGCCGGCGACGAACTCGAGCACGTTGACGCCAGGGACCAGCCATTCGTTCGGGAAGGAGAGGTCCGCGACCTCCTTCTCCCAGATGCCGAGGTCGAGCGGGATGCCGTTGATCAGCACGCGGTTGTCGAACCCGTTGTCGGCGCCGTTGCCGCCGATGAAGGCCTTCAGGTGGGCGTTGCCGCCGCTGCCGAGCGTGGCGACCGTCCGCGTCGTCGGCGCGCCCGTGACGTCGAAGTGGAACTCGGCCTCGTTGCTCGGGCCACAGGTGCCGTCGCCGAGGGCGAGCGACGCGGCCGTCGTCGCGGTCTTCGTGGTCGCCGAGCCGGTGGTGGTCAGCAGGTACGTCGTACCGGCTGTGACCGTACCGGCGACATCCAGCGCCAGGGACGCCGTACCGCGGGTGATCCGGAAGTCGTCGTGGTTGGCGCAGGTCGCGCCGCTCGCGGTGCCGTTGTAGTCGCCGGTCTTGACCTGTACGACGTTGTCGCCTGCTTTGAGGAAGCGGTTGGGCAGCTTGACGGCGACGGCTTCGGCGCCACCGACGCCGTAGTCGCCACCGAGGTCGACCCGGCTACCGTTGACCAGCAGGTAGTTGTGGTACTTCGCCTCGACCGAGTTGCCTGCCTCGACGGTGAAGTTCAGCGTCGCCGTACCGGCCGCGAGCGTCTCGGCGTTCTCGACGGGCGCGTCGTCGATCGCGACCGACTCGACCACCTCCGAGCTGCCGTTCGGCACCGCGCCGATGACAGGCTGGGCACCCCGTACGACGGAGCCGTCGGCCGGGCTGATCTTCGCGGCCCCGGGCGGAGCGTTGTTGACCTGGACCGTGACGCTGTGGGTCGCACCGGACGCGACGGTCGCGGCGATGGCGTGCGTCCCGTTGGAGAGCGCGGCCGTGTCGAGGTTCGCGCTGAGGCCCGCGGTACTGCCGGGCTCGCCGGCCACGACGAAGTTGAGGTCCTCGGTCAGCGGGCGCTTCGAGCTGCCGCAGGTGCCGTCACCGAAGGTGTAGCTGAACGCGTTCTGCTCACCGTCGACGACCACGCCGAGCAGGCTCAGGCTGATGCTGCTCAGCGGGAAGTCGTCGTAGTTGGGGCAGCGCGCGCCCTCGCCGTTGGGAAGGAGTTCGTACCCGACCGCGGCGGTGTTGGTGGTGTCGACCCAGTTCGCACCGGCGTGCACGGTGACCGTGTTGACGCCGGCGTGCAGCCAGTCACCGGGCAGGTTGAGCGTGCCGGCCTGACCGCCCGGGATGTCCGGGAAGTAGACGCGATCGGCTTCCGCCGTACGGCCGTTGACGGTGAGGTAGTTGTGGTATCTGGCCTCGGTCCCGTTGCCGCCCATGTCGAAGCCGAAGTGCGCGGTGCCCGCGGTCGGCTTCGCGTCGACGGCGATCCCGTCCACGGTCAGCGAGACGACCGAGTCGTTCTCGGTGACCGGCTCGGCGCCGAGCTGGACCGTGCCCTCCAGGGTCTGGCCGTCGCGCAGGGCCAGGCCGTCGCGGGTGGTCAGGGTCGGAGCGGTGCCGGTCGGTGGCGCGACTTCGGCGCCGGCCACGGTCGGAACGATCAGCGCGCCGGATCCGGCGACGAGCACGCAGGCGAACGCGGCCCAGAGGACGCGCGTCCGCTTCCCTCCCGCGCGCGGTCGGTGTGTCATGTCTCGGGTTCTCCTTCAGGTGGTGAGCAGTTGGATCGCGGACGTCGCGGTCAGGCCGGCCCCCGCCAGCGTGATCCCGACGGCCGCGAGAACGGGGGCGATCCTGGTCGCGCGGGCCAGCACCGCACGCGTCCGGCCGCCGTGCACGACGACCGAACTGCCGGCGACGGCGAGCAGGCCGACGCCGAACAGCACGACGGCCATGCCGAGGCCGAAGGTCATCACCAGGAGCAGCGCGAAACCGGCGCGGCCGATGAACAGGCCTGCTACCAGGATCAGGAAGGCGGACGGTGAGGGGGTGAGGCCGCCGGAGACGCCGAGCAGGAGGAGGCCGGGGCGCTTGCTGGTGCTCTCGTGTCCGTGGCCGTGACCGTGGCCGTGACCATGTCCGTGCCCGTGGCCGGTGGTGGTGCGGGTGAGGTGGCGGCGTACGAGCCAGGCGCCGATGGCGATGACCAGGAGTCCTGCCACCAGCTCCAGCCAGGTGGTCAGCCGCTGCAGCGAGATGAGGTCGGCCAGCTGCAGGAAGGTCCACGCCAGCGCGATGACGAGCACGGACACGGTGTGCATGATCGCTACCGAGCCACCCAGCCAGGCAGCGTCCCGGACCCGGCCGCGCTCTCCGACCAGGTACGCCGCGGCCAGGCTCTTCCCGTGACCCGGCATCACCGCGTGTCCCGCTCCGGCGAGGAACGCCACGCCGAAGGCGACCGGCGGCACCCCCGGCGAGTGGACGAAGGACTGCAGCTGCTCCGAGAGGGACTGCATCATGCGGCTCGCCGCCGCCACCGTCGTACGACCAAGAGCCCAGCACCCGCGGCCAGTAGTACGCCACCGAGCACCGCGGTCAGCTGGATCGCCGCACTGCGTCCTGTGGTCTGGTGAGGCGCCTGCTGCACGCTGCCGAGCACCCACTCGTGCGAGGGCCGGTTCGCCGCGTACACCGCACGCTCACCGGCAGGCCCGGTCGCCAGGGTCTCGTAGTTGGGGTCCAGGTCCGTCAGCGTCTGGACCGAGATCACCGCCGCGCCGACCGGGCCCGGGCAGGTGTAGTCGACGAGCGCACCCGTCGTGGCCACGTCCTTCGGCGGCTGGACCTTGCCGACGCAGTTCGTTCCCTCGGTGGTCACCGTGATGCGCCGGGCCAGATAGTCGGCGAACTGCCGGGACAGCCCTACAGCGGCCGCGTCGGACGGTCGGAAGAACACGGCTCCGTCCAGCATCACGCGGTCCTTCGGCAGCAGCCCGAGCGCAACGCCCAGCAGCGTCAGGTCGTCGAGGCCTCCGACCTTCCAGTGCACCCGTACGACGTTTGCGCTGGTGAGGGCGACCTTCACGGTCTGCGGGTCGCCGAACGGGTGGGCGGCCGCCGAGGTCACGCCGCTCGCCGTGACGGCCGCGAACGCCGCGACCGCGGCGGTCGCTCGCCGAGGGTTCAGCCACCGTCCGGACAAGTGCGACGCTCCAGGGTCAGAGATCCTGCCGCGTCAGCGAACGCGAGCGGCTGGATCGTGTCTGACGCGCGCGAACAACCACCGCCGCCGCAGTAGCCACGGGGTGAACGCCGGTGGTTCAGTAGTTCTCGCCGACCGGGCGCACCTGCTGGTTCAAGTAGTGCGCGCGTCCAGGCCGACGCACCGGGCAAGGGCGACCGTGACTCAGTGGTTCTCGTCGAACAGCCGGCCGGCGTACCAAGTCAGCGCAGAGCGAAGCTCGCCGATCTGACGGAGCCGACGGCGACTCGTTGCACCGTGAGCGACCGGGAAGACGCGGTGCCCGCCGTGGAAGCGACGAGGCGACGCCGGCAGATCGGCAGCGCGAGCCGGGTCGAGCCAGACGACCAGCCACACACGACGCGAGTGACCCACGAGCCGGATCCGCGAAACGCCGGCCCAGGGCACGAAACCAGTCCGACCGGCACGAGTGGTCGTCAGACCGTCCGCGTTCACGACCAGCCGGACCTTGCGGCCGAACAGGAACGGGATGCGAAACGCAAGAAACCAAAGGCCAACAAGGCTGATCAGCCAACAGACCAACGCCTGCCCGCCGAAGCCCATCTCAGCGGAGTACGACGAGAACCGGCCGGTCGCGACGGTGAACGTCAACAACCAAAGGGACATCAGCACCGAATAGGTCCGGCTGGTGGTGAAGCTCGGCCCGACAGGCTCCGGCCGCACTGGCACAGCCGGGCGCGGCTGCATGCCCGCCCCTTGCCTGTGCTCTCCCTCGATCGGCAGACGCTGCGGAGCCGGTGGATCCGCAAAGGCGCTGCTCCTGGGCATCTCGTCCACCCGCGTCGGCGCCACCGGCAGGTGCATAGTGCTTGCCATAG
The DNA here is from genome assembly GCA_049998015.1 of Kribbella sp. cmx-5-2. Taxonomy (GTDB): domain Bacteria; phylum Actinomycetota; class Actinomycetes; order Propionibacteriales; family Kribbellaceae; genus Kribbella. The sequence goes on along the minus strand of JAEBEC010000002.1, from coordinate 52,840 downwards.
GCAACGGCACGGGATGCACCGGACTCAACGCCTTCACCACATCTCCCGGCGCCGGCCGCAACTCCGGCCGACGCTGCAAACACCCACGAACAACCCCGCCGACATCATCAGGCAGCCGCGGAATCACCGGCTCCTCATGCACCACCCGATGCATCATCACGCTCAACGGCCCCCGCCCGAACGGCCCCTGCCCGCTCGCCGCGAACACCAGCACCCCACCGAGCGAGAACAGATCAGACGCCGGCCCGATCACCCCGCCGGTGATCTGCTCGGGCGACAGATAGCCCGGCGTACCGACGACGATCCCGGTCGCGGTCAGGTTCACATCCTCGAGCGCCCGCGCGATGCCGAAGTCGATCACCCGCGGCCCGTTGTCGGTGAGCAGGATGTTCGACGGCTTGAGATCGCGGTGCACCACCCCGGCGCGATGGATCGCGACCAGCGCCTCGGCCAGCCCCGCGGCGACGTACCGCAGACCGTCCGGCCGCAGCGGCCCCTGCCCGTCGACCGCCTGCTGCAGCGTCGGCCCCGGCAGGTACTCCGTCGCGAGCCACGGCCGCGCGGCATCCGGATCAGCGTCGACCACGGCGGCCGTGAACGCCCCGCCAACCTTCCGTACCGCCTCGACCTCACGCCCGAACCGCGCCCGGAACCCCGGATCGTCGGCGAGCTCGGGCCGAACCACCTTCAGCGCGACCAACCGCCCACCCGGCGACCGCGCCAGGTGCACGGTCCCCATCGCACCGCTGCCCAGCCGCGACTGGACCACGAACGGACCGACCACCGCCGGGTCCTCGTGCTGCACTCGCGCCTCCTCGGCCTCACCGGCGACTCACGCTATCCCACGCCGGGGAATATTCGGAGGCCTCCGCGCGCTCCGTTGAGACGACTGGTCATTTTGCTTTCTGGGAGAGGGATGATCGTGATGACCGCACCGGCTGTGAAGGCGTTCCCGCTGAACTACTTCGGCATCGCCTTCGGTCTGACCGGCCTCGCCGGCACCTGGACCGCCGCGAGCGACGCACTCGAGATCAACCGAGCCGCCGCCAATGTCCTGTGGCTGGTCGCCCTGACCGTCTGGCTGGTCAGTCTGGTCCGCTACTTCCGCGGAGCCCGTACGCCGAAGCAGGTGCTAGCCGACCTCGAGCACCCGGTCCTCGGCCCGTTCGCCTCGCTCGTGACGACCACCGGCATGCTGTACGGCGCAGCGCTCAGTCACTACGCCCCGACTGCCGGGCGGGTCGTAGTACTGGTGATGTTCGTGCTCGGCCTGGCCGTGGCGACGCTGTTCTTCACCAGACTGCTCGTCCGCCAGCGTGACATCGACCAGCTCCACGCCGGCTACCTGCTGCCGACTGTGGCGGCCGGTCTGATCGGTGGGCAGAGTCTGGCCACCGTCGGACTGCCTGAGCTCGGCTACGGGTCGTTCGGCGTGGGCATCCTGATGTGGCTGCTGCTCGGCGCCGTGCTGCTCGGTCGTCTGGCATTCCGGCCGGCGCTACCTGCCGCACTGGTCCCGACGCTGGCCATCTTCGCGGCGCCGCCGGCCGTTGGCGGGAACGCCTGGTTCGCTCTGGACGGAGCGAAGCCTGACCTGTTCCAGCACGCGCTGCTCGGCGCGTTCGTGCTGCTGATCCTGGCGCAGCTCGCGCTGGTCCCGACGTACGCGCGACTGCCGTTCGGGCTGGGCTTCTGGGCCCTGACCTTCACCACCGCGGCCAGCGGGACGTACGGCATCCACTGGCTCGCCGCGACCGGCGTACCGGGCGCGGACGTCCTGACGGTCGTCGTACTGGTCCTGGTGACCGCGGTGATCGGCTGGATCGCCGCACAGTCCGTGCGGCTCGTGCTCAGCGGCGCTGGACGGCTTCCTCGGCGACCTCGACCAGTTCACGGTCGGACGCCTCAGTCTCCGGATCGTGTGCCGGCTCCAGCCGGTCATGCGCGATGAGCGACTGAATGGCCCGCAGTACGGCGCTCGCCGCGGCGCCCCAGGTGGAGACGTAGGAGAACTGCCACCACCACAGCGCCTCGATGATGCGGCCGGACTGGTAGTGCGCGAGGCCGTGCACCAGGTCGGTCGCGATCGCGGTCAGGTCGTCGGAGAGCCGGTTGACGGTGATCTCCGGCGGCGCGGCGTACGGGTCGAAGACCTCGGCGTACTCGTCGAGTCCCTCGAACAGCACCGCGAGCCGGTCGCGCATCGCGTCCAGGTCCGGGTCCGGTCCGGCGTCGCTCTCGAAGCGCTCCGCCGGGACGAAGTCCTCGAACGCACCGAGCCGGCCGCCGGCCAGCAGCAGCTGGCTGACCTCGAGCAGCAGGTACGGCAGCGAAGCGAGTCCCTCGTCGACACCGTCCTCGTCGGGCTGCGCCGCGATGTCGCGCACCGAGATCAGGAAGCTCTGCACCTGGTCGGCGATCTGTTCCGCGAACTCGGTCAGGTCCTCGTTGTCGGTGTCCAACGCGCGTTCCGCAATATCGGTTGATTCAGTCATCGATCGATCGTCGCCCTTCAAACGCCCGTCCGAGTGTGACCTCGTCGGCGTACTCGAGATCACCGCCTACAGGTAGTCCACTGGCCAAACGAGTCACACGCAACCCCATGGGCCTGAGCAACCGGCTCAGGTACGTGGCGGTCGCCTCACCTTCGAGGTTCGGATCGGTGGCGAGAATGATCTCGGTCACCTCACCGCTGGCCAGCCGTTGCATCAGTTCGCGGATCCGGAGCTCGTCCGGCCCGATCCCCTCGATCGGCGAGATCGCGCCGCCGAGCACGTGGTAGCGGCCGCGGAACTCACGGGTCCGCTCGATCGCGACCACGTCCTTGGCCTCCTCGACCACGCAGATCAGCGCGAGGTCGCGGCGCGGGTCACGGCAGATCCGGCACTGCGTCTCCTCGGAGACGTTGCCGCAGATCTCGCAGAACTTGACCTTCTCCTTGACCTGGATCAGCACGTGGGCCAGCCGGCGGACGTCGGTCTCGTCGGCGGCGAGCAGGTGGAACGCGATCCGCTGCGCGGACTTCGGACCGACGCCGGGGAGCCGGCCGAGCTCGTCGATGAGGTCCTGGACGGCCCCTTCGTACACGTCAGCCCGGGTTCTGACCGGGCTCGGAGCCCGGACGCGTGAACCCGAAGTTCGGGCCCTGGTCGTTGCCCGGCAACTGCTTGCCTGGGAGCTGATCGTGGCCCTGGTCGTTGCTCGGCACGGTCTCCGGACCGCCACCGAACCCGGGCAGACCTCCACCCAGGCCACCAGCCAGCGGCCCCATGGCGCGGGCCGCGACCTCCTTGGCGTTCTCCGAAGCGTCCCGTACGGCGGCCACGATCAGGTCGGCCAGCGTCTCGGTGTCGTCCGGATCCACCGCCTGCGGGTTGATCGTCAGGCTGAGCAACTCGCCCGTCCCGGAGACCATCGCGGTCACCAGCCCACCACCCGCGGTGCCCTCGACCTCCTGGTTCTCCAGGTTGGCCTGAGCCTCCATCAGCTGGTTCTGCATCGCCTGTGCCTGCGCGAGCAGCTCGGACATGTCAAAGCCCCCGCCCTGCCCACCGCCACCGTCGAACACGCGATCTCCCGTCGGACTCTTCCGCTTGCCCCTGAGCCTAGCCGGTCCCCCCGACAACCCCAGCCCCGGTCAACGACCGAGCGGAAACCGATACGTGTCCACACCCTGTGGGCAGCCCTTATCCACAACATGTGGAAAACATGTGCACACCCCAGCGCCCCCATCGCCGCGTCTCATCATCCACACCCCATCCCCAACCCTGTGGACAACCTGTGAACACCTACGCTGATCCGCCACCCTGATCCACTTCTCGACCTGCCAGGCCTCAGCTCCGCCAGCCTCCCCAACCCGACTTCTCTTGCCGGCCCGACCCGAGACGAGCTAACCCACCCCAGCCACCCCCCGCCCGCGCGGCCCGACATCCCCTGCCGGCCCGCCCCCGGCTCTCACTCCGCCCCACCCCGCAATCGCGTGAGGCCTCGGCGCCGCGCACGTCGGCGCCCCGCGACTCGTCCGGCTCGGCGCTCCCACCTGACCCCGCGTGACAACCGCCGAAGGCGGTAGATCTCCGGGCGCGGCCCGCTCCCTCCCCAACCCTCCATCCACCTACCGCTGCGGGCATGCCAAAGCAGCCCGTCCTCGGACGGGCTGCTTCCCCAGCCACCACTACCTCAGCGACCGCACCTGCAAGTACCTCAGTTCGGCTCTTCGTTGATGATCGAAGCCCCGAGCGTCTCCCGCAGCAGATCGGTGTGCGACCGCGAGTCCTCCTCGAGTACGACGTCGTCGTCCCCGATCGCCATCGCCTCTTCCTCAGGCGTCAACGGCGCTTCTTGGATCTCAGGCGCCGCCGCAGCCTTCCGTGCCTGCTCAGCCGCCACCGCAGCCTCAGCCGCCCGCCGCTTGCTCGCGGCCTGCTCCCGCCGATCAACCTCAGGCGCCGCAGAAGGAGCCGGCGGCCCACCCGCCTGCTGATCAGCCTGCAGCGGAGCCCTCACCTGACCAGCAACCTCCTGTACGGCGACCCCACCCGCCGAAACAGCACTCCCAGAGGTCGCAGCCTCGGCACCCCCAGAACCACCAGGACCACCACCAACCGACCCATCACCCCAGCCCGCGCCACCACCGGCGCCACCGCTGCCGCCATCCTGCGCAGCCACACCGGCGCCACCGCCGGCGCGACCGCTGCCGCCGTCCTGCGCAGCCGCCCCGGCGCTCCCTGCGCCCGGACCCGCAATTCCACCGTCCGCCGGGCCAACGCCACCTGCACCGTTCGCACCTGCACCATTCGCCCCAGCACCGCTCGCACCAGCACCGGCAACCTCCGCACCGCTAGCACCCGCGAACCCGTCGCCCGAGCCCCCAGGCCCACCCGGCCCGCCGTACGCCGCTGACCCATTGCCCCCAGCGCCACCTCCCGGCGCCTGGCCGGCAACTGTCTCACCCGGTCCGCGAGCACCCGACCCACCAACGCCCGCTCCGCCAGCACCCGGCCCACCAGCGCCCGGTCCGCCAGACCCAACTCCGCCGGCACCCGACGCTCCGGCACCCGACCCTCCGACTCCCGCCCCGCCGGCGCCCGGCCCGTCGCTCCCTGCACCCGCGGCACCCGCACCACCGCCGTACGAACCACCGGCCACGCCACCACCATGCGAACCAGCACCACCGCCCGGCTCGCCATAGCCCGCAGCGCCACCTTGCCCGCCGTGACCCGCACCACCCTGGTCGCCTTGGCCCGCACCACCCTGCTCGCCATAGCCGGCAGCACCACCCTGGCCGGCAGCACCACCATCGCCGTACGACCCACCAGCACCCGGACCACCGGCCCCCGGCTGACTACCCGCCGCCGGCCCCTGATCCCACGACGAACTCGGCGGCGCGGAAGGCGGCGCCGACGGAGGCACCGCCCCCGACCCAGCCCCCGGATCGGTCGACGGATCGACCACAGCCTCGACCCTCCGGTTCAGCCCGATCGTGTCGATCATCGCCTGCCGCAGGATCTCGTCACTGCCGGACCGCGCAAAGCTCTCCCGAGCCCCCGCGTTCACCAGCCCCAACGTCAAAATCTGATCGTCGACGGCGATCACCTGGGCGTTCTGGCTGAGCATGATCCAAGCGAACCGCCGCTTGCTCTTCACCGCCTCGAGCACCTCAGGCCACAACCGCCGAACATCCGCCAGCCCGACAACCCCAGTCGAAACCGGCGCAGCCGCAGCCGGCGCCACCTGCGCGGCCGCCGGCGACTGCCCACCAGTCACCCCAACAGCCGGACCGGACTCATCAGCCCAAGCCCCGGTCCGATTCCCCGAAGCATTCGCACCACCCGCAGGCGCCGAACCCCCACGCCCACCTCCAGCCGCAGCACCCGCCGACCCAGCAGCACTCGCCGAACCGCCCGCACCCGCCGCCGAGCCGGTCGCGCCGCCAGCCGACCCGGCTCCACCAGCCGGGGACGCCCCACCCGCCGTACCAGCAGCGCCGGCTCCACCACCGGAACCAGAACCACCAGCCCCGACACCGTCAGCTGATCCACCAGCCCCCGGCGCCGAGCCATCGGCAGCTCCCACCGCCGTACCGCCCCGCCCCGCATCGCCCGTCGCCGAGCCACCGCCAGCACCCCGACCATCAGCCGAGCCACCAGCACCCGGCCCACCAGCTCCAGCCGACCCGCCGTCACCAGCCCCGCCCGGTCCACCAGCAGCACCCGATGCACCAGCTCCGTCGGCCCCGCCGACACCAGGCCCACCAGCAGCACCCGCCGCCACACCCCGACCAGCACCCGGCCCAGCCACCTCAGCTCCACCAGCCGGAGCCGAGCCACGCCCATCCACACCACCCGCAGCGCCACCCGGCCGCGCAACCGCCGCAGCAGCCGGCGCCGCATCCGCCGTACCAGCAGGCACCCCGATCGTGAGCCGCCGCTCCATCCGATCCAGCCGTGCCTGAATCCCGTTGGTCGAATCATCGGCCCCCGGCAGCAGCACCTTCGCGCAGATCAGCTCGAGCTGCAGCCGAGGCGCAGTCGCCCCACGCATCTCCAGCAGCCCGGCCGCGACGATGTCCGCGGCCCGGGTCAGCTCGGCCGCCCCGATCCCAGCGGCCTGGGTCTGCAACCGCTCGCCCTGGTCCTCGGCCGCCTCGATCAGTCCGGAAGCGACCGCGTTCGGCACCGCCGACAGAATCACCAGGTCGCGCAGCCGCCGCAGCAGGTCCTCCGCGAACCGCTTCGGGTCCTGCCCGGTCTCGATCACCTTCTCGACCGTCTCGAACACCGCCCGGCTGTCGTGCGCCGCAAATCCGTCGACACACGCGTCCAGCAACGAGTCCGGCGTGAACCCGAGCAGCGCGACCGCCAGCTCGTACGTCACACCCTCGGGCCCCGCTCCACCGATCAGCTGGTCGAGCACACTCAGTGAGTCACGCACCGACCCGGCACCCGCACGCACCACCAGCGGCAGCGCGGCCGGCGCGATCGCCACACCCTCGGCCTCACACAGCGTCGCCATATAGTCCCCCAGCGCCTTCGGCGGCACCAGGCGGAACGGGTAGTGGTGGGTCCGGGACCGGATCGTCCCGATGACCTTGTCGGGCTCGGTCGTGGCGAAGATGAACTTGAGGTGCGGCGGCGGTTCCTCGACCAGCTTCAGCAGGGCGTTGAAGCCCTGCGTCGTCACCATGTGCGCCTCGTCGATGATGTAGATCTTGTAGCGGCTCTCGACCGGCGCGAAGAACGCCCGCTCCCGCAGGTCGCGCGCGTCGTCGACACCACCGTGCGAGGCCGCGTCGATCTCGATCACGTCGATGCTGCCGGGCCCACCGCGCGCCAGGTCGGTGCACGACTTGCACACGCCGCACGGCTCGGCGATCGGGCCCTTCTCGCAGTTGATCGCGCGTGCCAGGATCCGCGCGCTGGTGGTCTTGCCGCACCCGCGTGGGCCGGAGAACAGATAGGCGTGGTTCACCCTGTTGTTGCTCAGCGCGTTGCGCAACGGTGCCGTGACATGGTCCTGCCCGATCACCTCGGCAAACGTCTCCGGGCGATACCGGCGGTACAACGCAAGAGGTGCTTCCACGACCGCAACCCTAGCGCCGAGCGCCGACATTTCCTCCCCAGCCCGTCACACCCAGCGATTCCATCAGGTACGACGTACGCCGCCCGCCCACACGTCCCGCAGCCCGCACCGCGGCGATCCGCGCAGCTCGCTCAACCAACCAGCGCGGCGACAGCCGCCGGATCCCAGTAGTACGGCCGGAACTCCGTCACCAACCCATGGCGAACCCGGTTCACCTGGACCAGCGAGGTCTCCAACGACCGCCCACTCCCCCGAGCCGTGAACCGAACCTCCAGATGCACCGCGACCTGATCCCCCTCGACAACCTGCCGCGTCGACAGGAAGTCGAGCCCGGACCAGGTAGCACTGAACGCGCCCAGGAACTCCTCGATCCCGTCCCGCCCAAGCCAGACCCCGCCGTACGGCAACCCCGGCTGCGACCACAGGCAGACCTCGTCATCCAGCAACGCCGCCACCGGCCCGAAGTCGGCCAGCCCGCGCCCGCCTCCGGCGACGTACTCGGCTTCAGCCTGGTAGAACCGCTCCAGCACAACTCCCGCAGACGTCATGCCAACGACCGTATTTCCAGCGGGCCGACCGGTCTGGCGAGATTGCGCCGCCAGGTTCACTCCCCGCCGGGGCGAGGCATACAGCTCGGCGGCACTACTCCACCGATCACGCCGGAGGCGGCGTCGCTCAGCCCAGCGGGCCGTCTTCCTCCAGAAGCCCGTGCAGGTACGTCCCGTACCCGGACTTGGCCAACGTGTCCGCGCGAGCCTTCAGCCCGTCGTCGTCGATGAACCCACGCCGCCAGGCGATCTCCTCCGGGCAGCCGATCTTCTGCCCCTGCCGCATCTCGACCGCGCGGACGAACTCCCCAGCCGCCATCAACGAGTCGAACGTCCCGGTGTCCAGCCACGCCGTACCCCGCGGCAGCACCTCGACCTGCAGCCGCTTGGCCTCCAGGTAGACCTCGTTCACCGACGAGATCTCCAGCTCACCGCGCGCGGACGGCTTGATCTCCTTGGCGATGTCGACAACGTCGGCGGAGTAGAAGTACAGCCCCGGAACCGCGTAGTTGCTCTTCGGCTCCTTCGGCTTCTCCTCGATGCTGAGCGCCTTCCCGTCGGCGTCGAACTCGACCACCCCGTACGCCGTCGGATCCGCGACCCGGTAGGCGAACACCACACCGCCGTCGACCTCGTTGAACGTCTGCAGATGTACGCCGAGCCCAGGCCCGTAGAAGATGTTGTCGCCCAGCGCGAGCGCGACCGGCTCGTTCTGGATGAACTGCTCGCCGATCAGGAACGCCTGCGCCAGCCCGTCCGGGCTCGGCTGTACGGCGTACGTGATCTCCATCCCGAACTGCGAACCGTCACCGAGCAGCCGCTGGAACTGCGCCGCGTCGTCCGGCGTGGTGATGACCAGGACCTCACGGATGTTGGCCAGCATCAGCGTCGACAGCGGGTAGTAGATCATCGGCTTGTCGTAGACCGGGAGCAGTTGCTTGCTCGCGGCCATCGTGAGCGGGTGCAGTCGGGTGCCGGAACCGCCGGCCAGGATGATCCCTCGCATGCGACCGCACCTTACCGACGTTCGGTGTCCATGCCACATCGACCACTGGTCACCTCCGGTCACGGACCACACCCAACCCACGCCGAACTCCGGCCACACCCTCGACGCCGAGGCCTCCGCTCACTCCAGGTGGTACTCCGCGAACCGGCTCCGCAGGTCCTTCTTCGAGAACTTGCCGACCGACGTCTTCGGCACCTCGTCGATGAACTCCACCGCGTCCGGCAGCCACCACTTCGCCACCAACGGCTCGAGGTACGCCAGGATCTCCTCGCCCGTCGCCGACTCACCCTCCTGCAGCACCACGCACGCCAGCGGCCGCTCGTCCCACTTCGGGTGCGGTACGCCGATCACGGCCGCCTCCTTCACGGCCGGGTGAGCCATCAGCAGGTTCTCCAGCTCCACCGAGCTGATCCACTCCCCACCGGACTTCACCAGGTCCTTCGTCCGGTCGACCAGCCGCACCGACCCGTACTGGTCGATCGCCGCGACGTCACCCGTCTTCATCCAGCCGTCCTCGGTGTTCAGCTCCACCCCCGCATCCGGCCGGTAGTACTCCGCGGCGATCCACGGCCCCCGCACCTGCAGCTCACCGGTCGCCTCGTCATCCCAGGACAGCGCCTCGGTCGACCCCGGCTCCACGATCCGAACCTCGACCCCCGGCAACGGCAACCCCTGCCGTGCCCGCAGCTTCGCCTGCTCGTCCTCCGGCAGCCCCTGATCGCGAACGGGAACGTGCGAGGCCGTCGCGACCGGACTCGTCTCGGTCATGCCCCACGCCTGCAGGATCGGCTTGCCCAACTTCTCCCGGAACGCCTCTGACAGCGCCAGCGGCACCGCCGACCCACCGCACGGGATCCGCCGCAGCTTCGGCAGTTCGACACCGTCGAGCAACGGCAGCAGCCCCTGCCAGATGGTCGGCACGCCGGCCGACAGCGTGACCTCTTGTTCTTGCAGGAGCTTCAAGATCCCCTGCGGCGACATGTCCGGCCCCGGGAACACCAGGCTCGCCCCCGCCATCGGCGCCGCGTGCGCGAGCCCCCAGGCGTTCGCGTGGAACATCGGGACGACCGGCATCACCGTGTCGGTCTCGTGCAGCCCGATCCCGGCGTTGGTCAGTACACCGATCGAGTGCAACCAGGTCGATCGGTGCGAGTAGACGACGCCCTTGGGATTGCCCGTCGTCCCGCTCGTGTAGCACATCGCGGCCGCCTGGTTCTCGTCCTCGACGTGGAACTCGACCGGCTCGGCCGCGGCCAGCAGCTCCTCGTAGTCGTGGAACCGATCGTCGTCCGGCAGCTCCGCCCCTGGCGCCCCGGCCGGCAGGTCGTCCATCACGACCACGTGCCGCAGGAGCGGCAACCGGTCCAGCAGCGGAAGGAACAGCCCCAGCAGCGAGCGGTCGACGAAGACGACCTCATCCTCGGCGTGGTTGGCGATGTACACCACCTGGTCGGGGAAGAGCCTGATGTTGAGCGTGTGCAGGACCCGCCCGGTGCAGGGCGCACCGAAGTACAGCTCGAGGTGGCGCCCCGAGTTCCAGGCGAACGTGCCGACCCGGCCGTCGGCACTGATCCCCAGGTCGTCGAGCACACCGCCCAGGCGTCTGGTCCGCGCCGCCCATTCGCCGTACGTCATGGTCACGGGCGCTGGGCCGCCGGTGTGCACGGTCTTGTCCGGGAAGAACTGCTCCGCCCGGCGGAAGATGGTGTCCAGGGACAGCTGGTAGTCCTGCATCAGACCCTTCATGGCCCCACTGTGCCAGTTCCGGTGGCGCCTTGACCATGAACTCACCGCGCACTCTCTGCGCACTTTCCACGCACTCGTCCTCGACTCCGTGGTGCCGGAAGCAATAGATGACATGACATACGTGTCGTGTAATATGTTTCTCGTGAAGCCGTCCGAGGAGCTGCGGTACCTGGTGCTCGCGATCCAGCGCGAGGGAAATCGCCTGCTCGCCGCCGATCTCCGCCCGCTCGGCGTCACCCCGTCACAGGCCGAGGTGTTGCGCGTCCTACGCGACCACGGCCCACTGACACTGAACGCGCTCGGCGGCCTGCTCGTCTGCGAGACCGGCACGAGTCCGAGCCGCTTGGTCGACCGGCTGGTCGCCCAAGGTCTCGTACGGCGTGAGACCGACAAGGTCGACCGCCGCTACCTGGCACTCAGCCTGACCTCGCGCGGGCGTCAGCTCTGCCGGCGGATCATCACGGCCGAGGACCGGCTGCACCGCCGGATCGACGACCTGGTCGCCGGGCTGCCCGTCGACGAAACCATCAGCACGCTACGAGCCGTCGCCGAGGCCTTCCCGGCTGGAGCGGCCCTGGCTCGCCGGCGCGACACCGTGAAGGAGAAATAGCCATGGAGTACGCGAGCTCGACCATCCCCGCCTCCCGGGACGCGATCCGGCGTGCACTGCTCGACGCGCACGCCCTGCCGGAGTGGAACGAGGCCTTCGTCTCCGTCGACGGGCCGGCCACGCCCACAGTCGGTACGCCGTACAAGCTGAAGGTCCGCCCCCGCTTCACCGGCGAACTGAAGTACACCGTGATCGAGCCGGACCGCGTCGAGTTCGTCTGGGAGGTCCCAGGCTTCCACGAGACCGCCAGCTGGATGATCGGCCCCGACGGCGAGGTCACCCACGCCTTCAGCCAGTCCGGCCCGCTCGCCACGATCCTGCGCCCGGCGTACCGAGGAATCGCCGCAGTCCGCCTCGGCCGCCTCACCAACCGCCTGACGCAACTGACCCGCGCAGCCTGAGGACTAGTGGAAGTGCGCGCCCGGCTTGCGGTAGCCGCGGAGTAGGTCGCGGGAGATGATCAGCCGCTGCATCTCGTCGGTGCCCTCGAAGATGCGCCACAGGCGGACCTCGCGGAACCACCGCTCGATCGGCAGCTCCTTCGTGTAGCCCATTCCGCCATGGATCTGCAGCACGCGATCAGCGACGCGGTTGACTGTATTGGTCCCGTACAGCTTCGCGATCGCGCTGTCGTGCTGCGGATGCCGGCCCTGATCGACCACCCACGCGGCGTACAGAACGAGCCAGCGAGCCGCCTCCAACTCGACCTCGGAGTCGGCGATCATCCACTGGATCGCCTGGTTGTCGCCGATCGCGCGCCCGAACGTCTCGCGGCTGTTCGCGTGCTCGACCGCCAGCTCAATCAGCCGCTCGCAGGCGCCGATACCGCGCGACGGAATCAGGAACCGCCCCTTCATGATCCAGCGCATCGCCAGTTCGTACCCCTGGCCGATCTCGCCCAGCACATGATCGGCAGGCACCCGTACGTCGTCGAAGTTGAGCGTGGCCGGCACCGCCTGCCCCATCGTCACGATCGGGTCGGACGTCCAACCCCGCTCCCGATCGACCAGGAACGCGGTGAACCCACCCTTCGACCCCTTCTCCGCATCGGTCACCGCGATCACGATCGCGAAGTCGGCCTCGTTACCCCCGGTGATGAACGTCTTCTCGCCGCGGATCACCCAGTCGTCGCCGTCGCGCCGCGCCGTCGTCCGGATCGCGCGGGTGTCCGACCCGGCGCCTGGTTCGGTGATCGCGAAGCAGGACCTGCGCTCGCCGGAGATGGTAGGCAGCAGGTACTCCTTGCGCTGCTCCTCGTTGCACTCGTACAGGATGTTGTCGGCCTCACCGCCGAAGGAGAACGGCACGAAGGTCCGCCCGAGCTCGCTCGTGATCAGCGCCTGGTCGACCGCCGACAGGTCCATCCCGCCGTATTCCTCAGGCGTGCTCAGCCCCCAGAAGCCGAAGCCTTTCGCCTTATCCCTCAGGGCTTTCACGACCTCCGGCTCGACGCCCGGCAGCCCTTCCCGCTCGCGCCGCAGGACGTCGTTCTCCAACGGCATCAGCTCCCGCCGCACGAACTCCCGGGTGGTGGTCCGGATCGCCTGCTGTTCCTCGGTGAGCGAGAAGTCGACCATGCAACGCCTCCTGAATTCTGCGTCCGGAAGAATGCCTGAAGAGTTCCTGCTGAGTGCATTCTTTGCCACCTTAGGCCGATCTACTCTCGATCACATGTTGACCGAGATTCGCGACACCCGCCTGTACGTCGACCAGCGCGGCGCCGCCGACGCACCGCCCTTGCTCTACGTCCACGGCGGCCCAGGCGCGGGGTCGTACGACTTCCTCGCCTTCCAGGGCGATCGACTGGCCGAGCGCCTCCAGGTGATCGGCGTCGACCAACGCGGCGTCCAGCAGTCCGACCCGATCGACGGGCCGGTCACCGAGGACATCGTGATCGCGGACTTCGAGGCGCTGCGGGAGCGGCTCGGTTTCGAGCGGTGGGCGATTCTCGGTCACTCGTACGGCGGCCGCCTGGCCCTGCGGTACGCCGCGAACCATCCCTCGTCGGTCAGTCGGGTGATCTTCGAGAACCCACCGTGGGACATGGTCCTGGCGACCCGCACCTTGGTCGAGTCCGCCAAACCGCTGCTCACGGAGCTAGGCCTCCTGGACGAGGCCAACCGGCTGCTGTCCTGGTCAGGCCCGGCAACCACCGAGATGTGGACCGATCGGACCACTCTGCTCCAGCAACTAGGGGAGCGCCGGATGGAGATCTACCTCGGCCCGGCCTCCCGCGACCTGGTGCTCCCGGCCGGCGACCTCCCGCAGGAGATCCAGGAACGCGCCGGGTACTTCGCCCAGACCATTGCCCAGAGCACCAGCTTCAACGAGTCGCTGCTCCCGCTGCTGTCCCGTCTGTCACAACCGGCCCTGCTCATCAAAGGCCAGCACGACCCGGTCACGAGTCCCGAGGAGATCCGCCATTTCAACGCTGATGTCGCCGACGGCACCTACCGCCTCTTCGACGGCGCGGGGCACTTCGTCCACGCCGAGCAGCCCACGGAGTACACCGATGCCGTCACCGACTTCGTGCTCCGCTGAGGCGACGAGCCGTCCTTCCTGGCGGCCGCCGCCTTCTCCGTTGGTCTCGCGGGCGGTTCTCCGACCGCAGAGGTCAGGCGGCGACCGGGACCGCACGCTTGTGAATCGTGCGGCGGTGGTAGCCGATGATGACCTCGGCCGCCTCGGGCTCGATCTCGTGGCCTTCGAGGAAGTTGTCGATCTGGTCGTAGGTGACCCCGAGCACGGTCTCGTCCGGTACGCCGGGCCGGTCGGACTCGAGATCGGCGGTCGGGACCTTGCCGGTGATCTCCGGGGCCGCTCCGAGGCGTTCGCCCACGGCGCGGACTCGGCGCTTCGTCAGGCCGGAGAGCGGAGTCAGGTCGCAGGCACCGTCGCCGTACTTGGTGAAGAAGCCCATCACGGCCTCCGCGGCGTGGTCGGTGCCGACGACGAGGCCGCCGCGCGCGCCGGCGACGGCGTACTGGGCGATCATCCGCTGGCGCGCCTTGATGTTGCCGGTGTGGAAGTCGGCCCGGTCGCCGAGTCCCGCGTGGGCGACCGATCCGACCATCGCGTCGGTGGCCGGCTTGATGTCGACGGTGAGGGTCTCGTCCGGCTTGATGAACTCGAGCGCCCGCTGCGCGTCGTCCTCGTCGTGCTGTACGCCGTACGGGAGCCGCATCGCGATGAAGCTCGCGTCACCTCCGTCGGCCCGAACCCGCTCGACGGCGAGCTGGCACAGCCGACCGGCCGTGCTGGAGTCGACACCGCCGCTGATCCCCAGCACGTACGCCGAGGAGCGGGCCAGCCGCAGCCGGTCGACCAGGAACCCGATCCGTCGCTCGATCTCGAGGTCCGCATCGAACGAGGGCGACACCCCGAGCTCGGCGATGATCAGTTCCTGCAGGTAGCGACGGTCCTCGCTCATCGATCTCCCTCACCGTTCGAATCCCGGCCTCCAGTATCCAAGCCGACTCCCGGCGCCTCGTGTCCGCCCCCGGCGCGAGCCCACGCCGGAGCCGATTCCCGATCCGCGGCGGAGATCCCGTACACTCTTGGCTGGTTCCCCGCGTGGCGGTATCTCGCCCAACTCCCCCAGGGCCGGAAGGCAGCAAGGGTAAGTGAGCTCTTCCGGGTGCGCGGGGAATCCTTATGTCCGGCCCCGGCCAGGTGCGTCTCCCTGGCGACGGAAACCGTTGAGTCTCCCGATCCGACCGCGCCTCGCGAGTTGCTCGTTCTCACCCGCCTGGCCGCGCCTGAGCAATCGGCAGGCGACCTAAGGTGGACCGCATGAACAAGCCGTCGTTCGGACAGTTCGGGATCACCACTGGGCTGACCAGCTCACCGGAGTCGCTGGAAGCGGCCCAGGTTGCCGAGCAGTTGGGCTACCCAGCGATCTGGCTCTCGGGCGGACCCCTGCCAGGACTCCAGACGATCACGGACCTGGTCGAGGCGACGAGCACGATCAGATACGTCAGCGGGATCCTGGCGATCGACACCTATCCGGCGTCAGAGGTGGCGGCGACGTACAGAGCGATCGAGGCGGCGACGCCCGGCCGGTTCACCGTAGGCCTGGGCGGCGCCCACGGACCGAGTCCGTTGGCCGCGCTCGGGAAGTACCTCGACCAGCTCGACGGCGTATCAGGCGAGAACCAGCCGCTCGATGGGCCGGACGCGGTTCAGCGACTCGGCGTCCCCGCAGAGCATCGGCTGCTGGCCGCCCTCGGCCCGCGGATGCTGAAGCTGGCAGCCGAGCGAACCGCCGGCGCGTACCCGTTCCTCGTGACCGCGGACTACACAGCCGAGGCGCGATCCATCCTGGGCGACGACAAGCTGCTCGCGATCAGCCACCTTGTCGTCGTCGAGTCCGACGCCGACCGAGCCCGCAACATCGCCCGCGACACCCTCAGCTTCTTCACCGGCCTACCTGGGTACGCCGCCAACCTCCGCCGCATGGGCTTCACCGACGACGACTTCGCCAAGCTCCCGGACCACATGGTTGACGCCCTTGCCGCGTGGGGGACTCCCGTCCAGATCGCCGAGAGCCTGCACAAACACCTGACGGCCGGCGCCGACCACGTCGCGATCAACGTCATCACCGGCGTAACCGGCCCCCAACCAACCGACCAATGGCGAGCTCTGGCCCCCGCCCTGCTCTGAAGACCCCATCGGTCGTGTGGGCGTCAGCCGCGTTGCTTACGGCCCCGGCGGGCGAGCAGCTCAGGAATCCAGTGATCGCCGTACCGCTCTTGCAGTTCCATCCGCTCCCAATCAGCCCCAGTGATCACCCCACGGCACAGCGGTGAGCTGCACGAGCAGTTCATCTGCCAGTCCGGAACACCCGTGCTCGTGCCGTAGTCACTCGTGAGCTCATCCCCGGGCGCGAAGTCCCGGCGCGCGACCAAGGTGACGGCGTCGGTCCACCAGGTGTTCGGGTCACAGCTGTGGTTGCCATACGCAATGACCGGCCGCGGATCATTCGGCAGGACCAGGTGCAGATCCTCCTCCAACGTGATCGTGTCGACCGGCGGATGCTTCAGCAGTTCGGTCAGTTCAGCCGTGGACACCTTCCGCCCAGCCAGAACCGAAACAACCTCACCCGCAGCAATCGGCGCCGTAGCGAATAGCCCCATCCCAGCGATCGACGACTCCCGCACCACGAGAT
The DNA here is from genome assembly GCA_049998015.1 of Kribbella sp. cmx-5-2. Lineage (GTDB taxonomy): Bacteria > Actinomycetota > Actinomycetes > Propionibacteriales > Kribbellaceae > Kribbella. The sequence goes on along the minus strand of JAEBEC010000002.1, from coordinate 36,182 downwards.
GCGGATGTGCCCAGCACAACGCCTTCTCATACAGCCGAGTCGTCGATTTCACCGCCGCGTTCTCGTACGGCTTCGTCTCCCCAGTCACCTCAAACCCCTGCCGCTCCCAGAACGGCGCCGCCACCTCCGCGTTCGTATCAACCACCGCCAACCGAAGCCGCCGCACCTCCGGCCAGTGCGCAGTCACGTACTGCTCCACCAACCGGTACGCCGTACGCCCAATCCCCCGCCCTTGCCATCCACCCCGCACCTGAAGCAGCCCGATGAACGCCACCGCCGCATCCGGATACCCCCGAAGAAGATCAACCACCGCAACCAACTCACCAGCAGCAGCCGCTGACCCGTCTCCGCCCGTCGCCCCGGGCCGGCTGCCGTCGGCCTCCGGAGGCCCGTCACCGCCGGCTCCCCCGGACCGTTGGCCTCCGGACGCGGACTCGAACACCCGCAGGACAACCTTCGCCTCGGCCGCCAGCCCAGGCGGCCGCACCGTCAGCAACTCCTCCGCATCACCCGCCCCAGGCGGCGACCCCGTAATCCGCTTGGTGTACCCCGGATCGGACTCGATCAGCCCCCGGACAGCCTCAACGTCACCATCACCTAGCGGACGGATCTCCACACCCGCTCCAACTCGTCAACGCTCCCGGACATGATCACCGGAACGTGCTGGGTAACCACCTCAGCCGGCCAGTCCCACCAAGCAATCGCCAGCAGCCGCTCAACATCCGCATCACTGAACCGCCGCCGAATCACCTTCGCCGGGTTCCCACCCACGATCGCGTAGTCCGGCACGTCATCAACCACCACGGCACCCGTCGCGACGATCGCCCCGTGCCCGATCCGCACCCCCGGCATCACCTTCGCGTCCAGCCCGAACCACACGTCATTCCCCACCACGGTGTCCCCACGCCCCGGCAACCCGGTGATCAGCCCGAAATGCTCAGCCCAATCCCCACCCATGATCGGAAACGGATAGGTCGAAGGCCCATCCATCCGGTGGTTCGCCCCGTTCATCACAAACGTCGTACCGGTCCCCAGCGCGCAGTACTTCCCAATCCGCAACTTCTCCGGCCCGTAGTGATAGAGCACGTTCCGCGTCTCGAACGCCTCCGGATCATCCGGGTCGTCGTAGTAGGTGTACTCCCCCACCTCAACCAACTCCGACCGCACAAGAGGCTTCAGCAAAGCCACCCGCTCAGCCCCCACCACCGGCCGCACGACACCAGGATCAGGCACTCCACTCATCCCCCGACCCTAGAACCCCACCCCCACCCCAGGCCTCCCGATTTCCCACCGCCAGCCTCAACGGCCGCATCGCAGACCTGGGCCACAGGATGATGGAGCCACAGGCAGAGGCACGTCGATGGGCGGGTCGGTCAACAGCGGGCGGCCTATTGCGGCCCACAGGCAGACGCGTAGGCCTATCCAAAGCGGCCCGTCGCACCGCCGGCCGCGGTACAACGGTGGCCCAGATCACAGCGACCCGTCCGCGGAGCAGAGGGGTATCTGCGGCGGAAGATTGCCGGAGACGCTCCCCCAGTCGCCCCCTCCCCGAGCCGCCCCACGCCTCTCCACCCCCCGATTTCCCCCCGCCCGCCCCGCTCGCGTATCCTCTCCGCTTGGAGGATTCGCCTAGTGGCCTAGGGCGCACGCTTGGAAAGCGTGTTGGGGGCAACCCCTCACGAGTTCGAATCTCGTATCCTCCGCCACTCTCCGAGGGCCCGATTGACCGGTGTTTCCGCTGGTCAGAGGGCAGTGCCGGCGCTCAGAGGGACGAACATGAGGTGGGCCGGTCGCATGTGCGACCGGCCCATCTTTTTGTCGGGGTCGCGGCTGGTCTTTCTCGGGCCGGCGGCAGTGTGTCGGCGGCGGGGGTGCACGGTCTGGTCAGGGTGGGGGCGGGGTGGGAAGCTGCTGTTCCGCCCATAGTGAGGACCGAGATCATGGATCGTCGCTCTGTCCGCCGGCTGCTCAGTGCGGCTGCTGCGCTCTTCGTCGCGCTCTTGTTGGTGCTGGTCAGCCCGGTTGTCGCGTCTGCTGCGACGATCAACAATCCGCCGATGTTCCGGGCGACCGAGGTCAGCATCATTCAGAACGACCTGTGTACCGGGAACTTCCAGGCGTATGTGTGCTTTCAGAAGTACGGGGACAACTTCTTCGTTGTGGATCAGCGTGAGGACAACTCCTCGGCTGTGGCTTACTTCGAGACCGGCTACGGGCGCTCCGGGGCTTGCTACAACCCGTACGGGCAGGGGCATGCGGGGGTCTGCAACCTGGACCTCAAGGAGGGGGCGCACGTGTGCATGTATGCGGGGATCGTCGATCGCAACGGCGCCAACATTGTGATCATCGCGCTCGACACGAAGAAGTGCTTCTACAACGACCACTGATGCCCGGGCCGCGGTCAGCTCGCGGTCGGGACTGTCTCGAGGTAGTCGGCGATGGCGTCTCGGTTGCGGGTGAGGCATTCGATGCGTTCGGACAGGCGGGACTGCTGGTGGTGCAGGGCCGCGATCATCTCAGGGGTCAACGGGACGTGGATCGTCTTCGGCTTGTCCAGGCAAGGGAGGAGTTGCTGGATGATCCGGGTCGGTAGGCCGGCGTTGAGCAGGCCTGCGATTTGTTGGACTACGTCTACGTGCGCCTCGCCGTACTCGCGGTAGCCGTTGAGGGCTCGGGTGGGGGTGATGAGGCCCTGCTCCTCGTAGTACCGCAGTAGGCGGCGGGAGACGCCAGTGCGCTCCGCCAGTTCTCCGATCTTCACGTCCTCCAGGGTAGCGCTTGACCTTCACATGAGTGTGAGGGTTCGAGACTGGCTGGAGGTCATCGAGACATCGGAGGATTCAGTGAAGCTTGGGCTTCGTTTGCCGCAGCGGTTGGGGGTCGACCTGCAGCGCGACCTGGTTGACGCCGCCAGGGCGGCCGAAAAGGCGGGGTACGACAGTTTGTGGACGTACGAGCAGTTGCTGTTCGCGGAGACGCCGATCGAGCCCTACGCTCCGCCGGATGTGCCGTGGCCGGAGAGTGGGCGGCAGACTGCTGATCCGCTGGCGGTTCTCACGGCGGCGGCGGTGGTGACTGAGCGGGTGCGGCTGGGGACTGCTGTTCTGATTGCGGCGCTTCATACGCCCGTCCAGTTGGCGAAGGCGCTGGCGACCCTCGATCAGATCAGCGGAGGGCGCGTGGTCGCGGGGATGGGGGCCGGGTGGGCGACCGACGGGCTCCAGGCGACCGGAGCTACCCGGGCGGATCGGGGGCGGTTCCTCGACGAGACGTTGGACGTGTTCGATGCGGTGTGGGGACCGGACCCGGTGAACTTCCGGAGTCCTCGCGTGATCATCAACAACGCCGCGGTGCTGCCCAAGCCGGTGTCGAAGATCCCGGTGATGATCGGCGGCGGTGCCAGCAACCTGGGGCGCAGCGGTAGTTCGAAGGCGATCGAGCGCGTTGCCAAACGGGCGGACGGGTGGCTGCCGTTGCTGACCACGCCGGGTGCGGCCGGTTCCGCGGAACTGCGCGCGCATTGGGATCGCATTCGGCAGATGGCCACTGAGTACGGTCGGGACGCGAGCCGGATGGAGCTGGTGGTGGTCGGCAACGTCACGTTCACCGAGCGTCCGGCGGGACCTGATCGGTCGGCGTTCGTCGGCACGCTCGACCAGATCATGGACGACATCCACACGGCCGCGGAGGCCGGCGCGGACGAGCTGATCGTGGATCTGAATCTCCAGGACTCGTTCACCGGTACGGCGCCGATGCTCGAGACGGCGTTGGAGATCCGCGAGAGGGTCCCGGCCTCCTGACGCCGATGATGAGCGGCTGTCTCACACGAGACAGCCGCTGGTGCGTGGCTGAGCGGTGTTAGGTTCGCCCGCATGACTGGGCAGATCTCGGCTGGGGAGTTCCATGCGGCTGATGGCGTCGAGGACTGGCGGTCGCTCTACCACTTGGTGTCGGCGCATTTCAGGACCCGGTCGTTGGGTGAGGGGATCGCGCTCGTCGAGGGGATCGGCCGCGTCACGGGCGCGGCCGAGGAGCACGTGCGGATCGATCTGCGGGCCGACGGGGTGACTGTTTCGTTGGGTCGTCGGGATGTCGACGTGGCGCGGCGGATCTCGGGAGTCGCCGCGTCGCTGGGGATCGCGGCGGATCCGTCGGCGGTGCAGGTCGTGAACGTGACGCTGGATGCCCTGGTTGGGGATGCGGTGTTGCCGTTCTGGCGGGCGGTGCTGGGGTACGGGCAGCTCGGCGACGACTACCTGTTCGATCCCGTACGGCGAGGGCCGGCGTTCGGGCTGCAGCAGATGGATCTCCCGAGGGACGGCCGGAACCGGATGCACCTCGACGTGGCCGTGCCGCACGACCTGGCGGAGGCCCGGGTCGCTGCGGCACTGGCCGCGGGTGGACGCCTGGTGTCGGACGAGCACGCGCCGAAGTGGTGGGTCCTGGCCGATGCCGAGGGCAACGAAGCCTGCATCGCGACCTGGGTCGGGCGCGGATAAAGGACGCGCGCGGCAGGTACCACCTTCAGTACCGTCGTACGGGTGATGACCGCGGAACGCGCGCTGACGTTGTGGGACCTGCTGACCGGGGCGGGCGTTGACGTGTGGGTTGACGGCGGATGGGGCGTCGACGCGCTGGTGGGTGAGCAGACACGGGAGCACAGGGACCTGGATCTGGGCGTGGCTCGGCCGGATCTCGCGCTCGCGATCGGCGTACTGGCGAAGGCCGGGTACGCCGTAACCGACGACCGGTACGTCGAGGTCACGGTGCAGCTGACGCACCCCGAGGGGCATCGAGTGGACCTGCATCCGAGTACGCCGGTGGCAGGTGGTGGGACGGAGCAGACCGACTTCGACGGGAACGTCTTTCACATTCCGCCGCCCAGTGTGGGGCGCATCGCTGGGCGGGCGGTGCGGTGCATGCCGTTGAGTGCGCAGCTTCGGACTCACACCGGGTACGCGTTGAGGCCGCAGGATCGCCATGATCTCGAGTTGCTCGGGAGGCTCGGCGGGTGAGGACGCCGTGGTTGCCCGAAAGGGCAAGAAAACAAGAGGCTTCGAGGCTGATGCAAATGTTTGCTTGAGGCCCGACGGCGCTCCTACGCTGACGGGGAACTCGGGGAGGAGCAGCATGCAGGTGGAGATCGGCGTGCTCGGACCGTTGCGGGTGATCGCGGGCGGGCAGGAGATCGAGATCGGGTCCGGGCGGCTTCGGGCCGCGTTGGCGATGCTGGCCAGCGAGGTCGGGCGGCCGGTGTCGGTGGAGCGGCTCGCGCAGGCGGTGTGGGGCGAGGACCTGCCCGCCAACGTTCGTAACAGCACGCAAACGCAGATCATGCGGCTGCGGCGGCTGCTGGGTGGCTCGCTGATCAGGACCGAGGGCGACGGCTATCGACTGGATGTCCCACCGGACGACGTGGACGCCGTACGGTTCAGCCGGCTTCTGAGCGAGGCGCAGAGCGCAACCGAGCAAACCGAGCAGCAGCGGTTGCTGACAGAGGCCCTCGAGCTGTGGAGGGGTCAGCCGTTCGAGGGCGTCGGGTCGCAGTGGCTCAACGACGTCGAGGCTGAGCGGATGGTCGAGCTCTACCTGAGCGCTCGCGAGCAGCGCGTCGACCTGGAGCTGACAGCTGGACGGCCGAGCGCGGCAGTGGCCGAGCTGCGGGAGCTGACGGCGAGGTTCCCACTGCGAGAGGCGTTCTGGTCGCGGCTGCTCAAGGCGCTGAGTCAGTGTGGGCGTCCGGCCGAGGCGCTGGCTTGCTACGAGGCAGTGCGGCTCCTGCTGGCGGACGAGCTCGGCACCGAGCCTGGTCCGGAGCTCAGACGCCAGTACGCCGAGTTGCTGGACTGCGAGGAGCAGAAGTACGCCGTACCGCAGCAGCTTCCGGCAGCACGTGGAGCGTTCGTCGGCAGGGCTCAGCAGCTGAAGGCACTCGACGAGGCAGTGGAGTCGACAACCGTTGTGCTGCACGGATTCGGCGGCATCGGCAAGACCGCGCTGGCCCTGCAGTGGGCGCAGCAGCGCAAGGAGCTGTTCCCGGACGGACAGCTGTTCATCGACCTGCAGGGGTACGGGCCGGGTGAACTGGTCGACGCCGGCACCGCACTGGGTAGCTTCCTGACCGGACTGGGCGTACCAGACCACCAAATCCCGTACGACGTAGAGGCGCGCAGCTCACTGCTCCGTACGACGCTGGCCGGGCGCCGCTGCCTGCTGGTACTCGACAACGCGCTCGACGCCGACCACGTCCGCCCGCTGATCCCAGGGCCGGGTTCACTCGCGCTGGTGACCAGCCGCAACGAGCTGCACGGACTCGCCGTACGGGAGGGTGCGCCGCGCATCGCGGTCGACGAGCTGACCGCCGAGGACTCGATCGAACTCCTCCGCGCGAAGACCGACGAGCAGGACAACGCCGTACTCGAAGAGCTCGCCGAGCTCTGCGGCCACATCCCATTGGCCCTGTCGATCGCCGCAGTCCGCGCCGACGGCGACGTCGAGGCGATGACCAGCGAGCTGCGCGAACGCCGCCTGACCGCTCTGGCGATCGGAGACGAGAGCGGCGACCTGCGCGCCGTGTTCGACCGTTCGTACCAGGCCCTCGACCCGTACGCCGCCCGCGCGTTCCGCCTGCTCGGGCTGCATCTCGGCTCCGAGTTCAGCACGTCCACCGCGGCCTGCCTGCTCGGCACCACGCCGTACGACGCCCGCGCCGTCCTCGACAACCTGGCCGACCAGCACCTGCTCTGCCGCACCCGCGGCAAGCGCTTCGAGTTCCACCAACTGGTCCGCGCGTACGCCGTCGAGCTGACCTAGTGGCAGGTCCCTGACACCAGGGGTTTAACCACCGTCAGATGTTGCACACTGACAGTGACGAGGCCTGCTGCTGGGGAGAGGGACCGATGAGCTACACGCCGCAATACGCCTGGCAGCCGCCTCCACCGCAGCCGCCGCCTGCTGCTGCTCCGAAGGACGTGCCGGCGGATCCGCTGGCAGTCGCGGTGGGGAACGCGTCGCTGCTCGGCGTCGGGTACATGCTGATGAAGCGCTGGCTGCTCGCGTTGCTCAACCTGATGGTCGTCGGCGCGCTGCTGATCTTCCTGCTCGTGCTGAAGCAGACGTGGTGCGAGATCGCGCTGGTCGTCTGGTGGGTGGTGACGATCGCCCACGGGCTGTTCCTGGCGTTGCGGGCGCCGCAGAAGGAGTCGGTCCTGGCCAAGCGCCTGGTCGCGCTCGGCATCGCGATCCCTGTCCTGCTGGCGATCGGGCTCGTCCGGTACGACGCCGGCCGGATCGCCGGCAAGGTCTCCGACGCGCGCGAAGCCGGCGACTGCGCGAAGCTCACCGACGCCCAGGAGGAGCTGTGGTTCGGGCACCGGATCGTCGACGCGCCGGGAACCGAGAAGGGCGACACCGAGGTCCAGCTGTGCGGTCGCCTGGACGACGCGAAGGCGGTGCTGGCGACCGGGCTGACCGGTGACTACACCGCGCTGGGGGACGGGTTCGACACCCTCGGCTCGGTGCTGGCCGAGCCGGGCCACGACAAGACCGTCGACGTGACGCTGAAGGGCTGGCTCGACGACCTGCCTGTGCCGGACCCGTGCCGGACCGTCCGGGTGACCGACTGGCTCCGGCAGCGGAAGGCGACCAACAACGTGCTCGACCAGTCGAAGGCGACCGTGACGAAGACGGCGCCGGCGGCGATCCTCGGTTGTGCGGATCGGCTGATGGGGCAGAAGAACTGGGAAGCCGCGCGGTCGTCGTACCAGCAGCTGGTCACGCAGTACCCGAAGGACTCGCGGGTCGCGAAGGCGCACGCGGGGATCCGGCAGGCCACGCTGGCGATCGAGCTGACCAACGTGCGCAACCTGCTGGCGAACGACTCGTACTGCTCGAACCCGGCGAAGTTCAGCGGCGCCAGGCCCTACCAGCGCGGCTTCAACTCGGCGCTGTTCGAGGGCGACAGCGAGTACACCAGCCGCCTGCCGGGCTCGTGGCGGGCCAGCGACGCCAGCAACGCCGTCGTGATCGTCTGCTCGGAGGAAGCGGTGGACGGTACGGCGCTGCGCACCTGCCCGTACCGGAGCGAGAAGAACCCGCAGAACATCGCCGACGTGACGTTCCACAAGGTCGCGGTCCCGGTGAAGGTCTACGAGCTGCGCACCGGCCGGGTGGTGTCGAACACCCGGATCCAGATCGACGGGCCGGACTGCCCGCCGCACATCACCTGGTCGACGTACGTCACCGCGTTCGACTACCCGCCGTCGGACCACCAGGTCGTCCCGTCCAACGCGAACGTCCAGGCGGCCTTCCGGTACCTGTTCCTGCGCTGACTCTCAGTGATCCCTTCGGCGGTTACCGTGGCCGGAGGGATCACTCGGGGGAGGCGTCGCTGGTGGGTCGGCAGCTGCAGGTCGCGTTGCTGGGGCCGCTCGAGGTAGCGGTCGACGGCAGGCCTGTACGGGTGACTGCTCCGGGCCAGCGGGCTTTGCTGGCCGCACTGGCAGTGCGGACCGGCTGGGTCGACGCGGCTGAGCTGGCGGGTCAGCTGTGGGACAGGCGGCCGAGAAATCCCCGTGCTGCGTTGCAGAACGCCGTACTGCGGTTGCGACGGGCTCTGGGAGTGGAGCAGGTCCAGTCCGGGCCTGCGGGGTACCAGCTGGTCGCTGATGTGGATGTGAGGCGGTTCGAGGAGCTGTGTGGGCAGGGCGCGGTCGACGCTGCGCTGGAGCTGTGGCGCGGGGAGCCGTTGGCGGACTGCGGGTCCGAGGTCCTGCGTCGCGCGTACGTGCCGGCGCTGACCGAGCGCTACCTGGCGGCTGTGGAGCGGCGGACCGACCCGGTGCCCGATGAGCTGCAGGAGCTGGCTCGGCGGTACCCGCTGCGGGAGTCGCTGTGGGCGCGGCTGATCGTCGTACTGGAGCAGTTGGGTCGGCGGGACGAGGCGTTGGACGCCTACGAGGCAGTGCGGGCGCATCTGGCCGAGGAGCTCGGGGCTGACCCGTCGGAGGAGTTGCGGGAGGCCTACTGGCGGCTCAGCGAGGTGCCGGTGGGTGAGGACGGTTTGAGCGCCGTACGGCGAGGTAGTGGGCTGGCTGTCGTTTACGGCGAAGGCAAGGCGGCGTTGGTCCGGCAGTGGGCTCGGGAGCAGAGCTTTCCGGATGGGGAGATTCGCCTTGATTTGCAGGGGTCTGCGGCTGGGTGCTCGGACTTGCTGCGCGCGGTCGGCGTGACGGAGATCCCCGAGAGACTGGAGGAGCAGTCCGCGCTCTTCCGCACGGTCACCGCGGGTCGGCGGATGCTCGTGCTGCTCGACAACGCGCGGGACGCTGAGCAGGTGCGGCCGCTGCTGCCGGGTCGAGGCCCGATGGTCGTGGTGACCAGCCGGGCCCCGATCCAGGGTCTGCAGGTGCGCGAGGGCGCGGTGGCGATCAGAGCAGGGGGATGAGGATCGCCTCCTCCGTGTCGAGGTGTGTGGTGACCTCCGCGATCAGGCGATCGACCTCGGGCAGTACGTCGACGGGGCGGCCGGTGTTGATCAGTTGCTGGAGCTCGTCGAGCAGCAAGGCGATCTTGTCGTGGTCGGCCTGCAGCGCGCCGATCTCCTGCGAGAGCTCGGGGTAGCGGTCGAGCAGGGCGGGGAACATGCCCAGGCTCTCGCCGGTGTGGTGGTTGTGCAGGCCCCGGCAGAGGGTCAGGCAGTTGATCCGGAGCTGGGCGCCGAGACCGACCGCCGTCGTCGAGGACGCGGCGATCTCCTTGCGGATCAAGGCGAGTTCGCGGCGGAACGCACCGTGGACGAGCAGCAGGTAGTCGCCGAACGACGAGACGTTCGGCGGGCCGGACTCGACCTCGGTGAGGGCGACGACCGGGATGGTCCGGGTGGTCTGGCGCTGGTACTCGCCCCAGCCCGCGTCGGCCTCGACCAGGCGGGCGAAGGTCTCGTCACGTTCGGCGCCTTGCAGGACGGTCGCTTCGGCGTCGTACGTGAAAGCGCCGGTCTCGATCGTGACGCGCGGGTTGGCGCGCAGGTTGTGGTACCAGTCGGGGTGCTTCGGACCGCCTCCGGCGGAGCCGACGACCAGGACGCGATCGGCGGTGTCGGGGTAGTAGCCGAGCACCGCCGTGTGCGGCCGGCCGCTCCGGGCGCCGGTGGTGGTGAGCAGGAGCAGCCGGGCCCCGTCGAACGGGCCGCCGACCTGGCCTTGGTTGGCGCGGAACTCCTCGATGATCTGTTCGGTGAAAGCGTTCAGCGTTCAATTCCCTTCAGGATTCGGGCATGACGAAGTGGCCCGCGAGTGAGCGCGGGAGGGGGTACGGCTGTGGACAGCCGTCAGTTGTGGAGTGGAAGAAGGCGCGGCAGCACTCACACGCCGATCAGGTGAAACAGGCGGGCCGCGATCGGCCCTCGCCGCGCTCAGAACGCGGCCGGGAACCCTACTCGTACTTGGCTCGAAGCCGACCCGGCAGTCACGTCAGGAATCGTACGGCATGGCGGGGCAGAACAGAACAGGCTTCTTCCTAAGGGAGAATGCCGAGGTGGACGAGATTCCGTTGCGCGACCGGTTGGTGCTGGCCGGGGTCGAGCTGCTCGAGGATGAGGGGCTCGCGGCGTTGTCGTTGCGGGCGATCACTCGGCGGGTCGGGGTGTCGCACGGGGCGCCGCGGCGGTACTTCCCGACGCACAACTCCTTGCTGGCGGCGATCGCGGCGACCGGGCTTGCTGATCTGGCCGGGCGGCTGACGGGGTCGGCTGACGGTACGGCGCGTGAGCAGCTGGTCGAGCTCGGACGGCGGTATCTCGCCTTCGCGGCCGAACGGCCGGCGATGTTCGAGCTGATCTTCCGCCACGATCTGCTGGAAGGTGCCGGGGGCAACCTTCGGGCGACGACCTTGCCGCTGCTCGAGTCCCTCACGCGGATCGTCGCCACGGTGAGTCCGGACGACGCCGCCGAACGCACCGTCGGACTGTGGACCAACCTCCACGGGCTCGCCGTACTCCGCGCGACCAAGACGTTGGATCTGATGCTCGACCCTGCTCACCTCGACGCCTTCATCGCCCGAGCCGTCGACGCCCATCTGAGTTAGCCCAGATCGGCGGTCAGGCCGTAGTGGTCGCTCAGGGGTGGGTCTACGCCGACGAGGGTTGCTGACGTGATGGTGGCGCCGGTGGTGAAGATGTAGTCGATACGGCGATGGTGGTTGGACTGGCCGATCAACGTGGCGATTTCCTTGCGGGCCAAGGGGTTTTCGGTGGTCCAGGTGTAGCCGGGGCCCTCGCCGGCGACAGCCCACGCGTCGTGAAAGTGGGTGCTGCGGCCGTCCAGGGACTGGAGGCCGGTGAGGAAGCGGATGCTCGCGGCGTCGGGGGTGGCGTTGAAGTCGCCGGCGAGGATGGTGGGGAGATCGTGGTGAGCTTGCAGGGTGGCGATGTCGAGGGCTTGGCGTTCTCGGGCGTGCTCGTGGTCCAGGCGCCAGGGGGTGGTGGGCGTGATGGCCAGGAGCTGGTCGTCGATGGTGGCGGCGAGGGTCCACCAATGAGGGTCCGTCGTCGGGCTCTCCAGTACGTCGGTGACGCGGTGCGGGCGGCGGGTTGCCAGCGCCGTACCGTCGTGTTGGAAGCGTTCGGGGAGGTCCGGCAGTACGTCGGACTGGTGGGTGCGGTGGACGAGGTCGGTGCCATCGAGGAGCTCGGCCAACTGGTCGCCGTAGCAAACCTCCTGGAGCATGACGACGTCCGGGCGCAGGCGGCGGAGCTCGGCGTTGATCAGGGCGAAGCGCCGGGGATCTCCGACGTCGTTCTGCACGTTCAGGGTGAGGACTCGCATCGGGGATCGAGTGCCCGATCATCAGGCCTGCGAATCAGACGAGCTCCAGGCCGCCGTCGACGGTGAGGATCTGGCCGGTGAGCCAGGTGGTGCTGGGTGACGCCAGGTGGAGGAGCCACTGGGCTACCTCCGCGGGGGTTCCTCGGCGGGCGAGGGGGATGCGGTCGGCCTCGTCGGCTTTGACCTGGTCGACGACGTGGGTGGGGAGGCCGGCGGCCGCGAGGGCTTCGGACTCCGTGGGACCGGGGGCTACGGCGTTCACGCGGATCTGGTCGGGAGCCAGCTCGAGGGCCCAACTGCGGGTCAGTTGCTCGATCGCGGCTTTGGCCGCGCCGTAGTGGGCGGCGCCGGGGATCGGGCGGTGGCCGAAGGTGCTGGAGACGTTGACGATCGCGCCCTGGGTGGCGCGGAGGTGCGGGAGCGCGGCCTGCGCGAGCAGGCTGGGGGCGGTGACGTTGACGGCGAAGAGCGCGTCGATGCGCTTGGCCGAGACGTCGGACAGCGGCATCAGGTCGAAGACCCCGGCGTTGTTGACGAGCGCGTCGAGCCGCCCGAAGCGTTCGACGGCGGCGTCGACGATGCGCGCGGCCGCGCCCTCAGCGCAGACGTCGATCGGCAGCACGGCGATCCTCGGCGACCCCGCATCGGCAGGCAGCGCGTCGGCGGGGATTCCGGCGGCGGTCTCTCGCAGCGCGTCCTCCCGACGACCGACAGCCAGTACGTCGGCGCCCGACTGGGCGAACAGCTGAGCGGCGGCCCGGCCGATCCCCGATCCAGCACCGGTGACGATCACGGTCCGTCCGGCGAAGTCCTGCACAGCATCCTCCATCGTTCGATGTTCGTAGAACGTCGAACAAGCTACCATCGACAGCATGCGCGCGACCCAGCACCCCGACCTGGCCGAGATCGGGCTGACCGAGGTGATGGCGGCCCTGAGCGACCCGGTCCGGGTCGGTCTGATTCGGGTCCTGGCCGACGGCGCCGAACGCGGTTGGGGCGAACTGCGCGCCCCGGTCGCCAAATCGACCCTCAGCCACCATTTGCGCGTTTTACGCGACGCCGGCCTGACCCGGACCCGCAAGGAAGGCACCCGCTGCTGGGTGACCCTGCGTGGCGAGGACGTCGAATCCAGGTTCCCGGGCCTGCTGTACGCCGTACTGGCGGCGGCCGAGGCGGACGGGACCGGCGATCAGGTCGGCCTGGAGACCCGCTGATCGTCACGCAGCGTGAACACCGGAATTCGGAATGCGACAATTCCGTGTTCCGGACCGTTCAGAACTGAAATCCTCCGGGATTCTCTCGAAAAAGGTGAAGGAAACGTGTAACGGACTTCACCTTGTGACGATAAAAGGTTCGAGCGGCCTGGCTGGGGGGCTTGGTGGACGCTCCGGTGCTTCTTCGGGATCACCGGTTTGTGGAGGGGGCCCCAGCAGGTGCTCGCCCGGGGCGGGGCGAGCACCTGCACGGGGCACCTTCCGAAATGGGGGGGGTAGTAAATGGGGGGAAGTAACAAGGGGGAACACGGGGAACTCTCCAGGGGGCCTGAGAGCGAACCAAACGAAAGAGCCGGCGTCGACCAGGTGGGTCGACGGCGGCTCTTTCGCTTGTCCGGGGGGATCAGCCCTTGATTCCCACGTTCGCCATCCCCTCGACGAACCGCTTCTGCGCGAAGACGAACATCACGATCATCGGCAGCGTCGCCAGCGCCGTACCGGCCATCAGGTACGGCCACTGCACCTCGGCCGGGTTCTGCGCGAAGATCGCCAGGCCCAGCTGCAGCGGACGCATCGCGTCCGACGTGGTGATCATCAGCGGCCAGAGGAACCCGTTCCAGGCCGCCTCGATCTGGAACACGCAGATCGTGATCAGGGCCGGCTTGATCAGCGGGGTCATGATCCGCCAGAAGATGCCGAACTCCCCCAGCCCGTCGACCCGCGCCGCCTGGGCCAGCTCGTTCGGGATCGACACGTAGAACTGCCGGGCCAGGAAGGTGAACAGCGGCGCCGCCCCGAGCGGGATGATCAGACCCCACCAGGAGTTCAGCCAGCCGATCCCGCCCTGGCCGAGGATGTTGTTGCCGCCGAACAGCGGGATCGACTTCACGATCAGGAACAGCGGCACCAGGATGATCTGGAACGGCACCATCAGCAGCAGGATGAAGTAGCTGAGCAGCGCCTTCGCGCCCCGGATCGGCAGCTTCGCCAGCGCGTAGCCGGCCGTCGTACAGACCGCCAGCGTGAACGCCGTCTCGCCGACCGCGATGATCAGGCTGTTGCGGAAGTAGCGCAGGAACGGCGCCGTCTGCATCGCCTCGACGAAGTTGTGCCAGCGCAGCTCCCCGGGCAGCCAGGAGAACTTGGTGATCTCCAGCTCGCTCTTGAACGCCGTCAGCACCATCCACAGGAACGGCGTGATCATCAGGATCGCGCCGACCGTCAGGGCGACGTACAGGACGATCCGGCCGGTGCGGACCGACGACTCCTTGGTCTCGCCGACCACGGACACCGTTGCGCTAGTCATTGACATCCGCCCTCTGCAGCAGGCGTCCGAGACCGATGAAGACCGCGATCAGGATCATCATGATCACCGTCTCGGCGGACGCGTAGCCGAGTCGGAGTGCCTGGAACGCGTTCTGGTAGATGTCGAGCACCAGCACCGTGGTTTCGGTACCGGGACCGCCCTTGGTCATCACGTAGACCAGGTCGAAGACCTGGAAGGTGCCGACGATCGACGTGATCAGGACGAAGAACTGGACCGGGCCGAGGGCCGGCCAGGTGACGTTGACGAACCGCTGCCAGCGTCCGGCGCCGTCGAGGGACGCGGACTCCACCAGATCCCGCGACACCCCCTGCAGCGCGGCCAGGTAGATGATGATCTTGGTGCCGAGGCCCTGCCAGATGCCGACCACCATCAGCGACGGCAGCGCCGTGCCCGGGTCGGACAGCCAGGAGCTCGGCGCGAAGCCGAACAGGCTCAGGAACCCGTTGGCCAGACCGGAGCCCGGGTTGTAGATCCACAGCCAGATCGTCGCCACCGCGACCGTCGCGGTGACGGTCGGGATGTAGAACGCGGTCCGGAAGAAGCCGAGCCCGCGGATCTTCTGGTTCAGCCCCAGCGCGATGAACAGCGAGATCGCCATCGAGATCGGGATCACCACGACGGCGTACAGGATCGTGTTCTTCAGCGCGGCCCGGAAGTCGGCGTCGTTGAACAGGTCGGAGTAGTTCTGGAACCCGACCCAGGCCCAGGAGTCACCGAAGCTGTAGTCGGTGAAGCTCAGGCCGATCGCGAAGATCACCGGGATCACGATGAAGATCCCGGAGTGCAGCAGCGCCGGGGCGATCAGCACCCAGCCGGCCCGGACCTGGCTGCGGATCAGCTTGCGGCTGTCCTTGCCGGGGGCAACCGTACGGGGCGCCGTCAGGGCGGGACTGGGACGTTCGAGGGTCGCGCTCATCGGGACTGTCCTGCCAGGTTGGCCAGCACCTTGGCGGGATCCTTCTGACCGAGGACCGCCTGGGTGAGCTGGGAGTCGAAGTTGAACCGCATCTCCAGCCAGTTCGACGGCGGGCTGTTCTCGTTGACCGTGAACGGCAGGCCCTCGGCGACGAACTTGCTCAGCGGGTTCGACTTGGCCTGCGGCGAGTTCGCCGCGTCCTTGTACGCCGGGAGCTTCTTGTTCAGCTTGGCCATCGCGTCCAGCGTGGCCGGCTGCGTCAGCGACTCGATGAACGCGAAGCCCGCCTCCTTGTGCCGGCTGCGGGAGCCGATCGAGGCGAGGTCACCACCGACGTACTCGATCTCCTGGCCGCTGTTGAACCGGAAGAACTTCAGGTCGTCGCAGGTCGCCTGGCCCAGGCCCTTCTCGGAGCAGTCGATGGCCCCGCCGACGATGCCCATCGCGGCCTCGCCGCTGTAGACCAGCGGCTGCTGGGCGGCGTTCTGCTGCCCGTACTTCTGGACGTTGTTGATCATCGACTTGATCCAGTTGAGGGTCTCCAGACCCTTCTCGTTGTTGAAGTTCGGCTCGTTGTTCACGTACAGCGGCGTCCCGGTCGAGGCCAGGAAGGTGACGAACGGCTGGCGGAAGCTGGTCGCGCCGGCCAGGTCGAAACCGCTGCGGGTGATGTTGCCGTCCTTGTCCCGCTTGGTGAGCTTCTCGGCCGCGACCTTGATCTCGGCCAGCGAGGTCGGCGGGTCGTTCGGGTCCAGACCGGCCTCCTTGAAGGCACTGATCCGCAACGCCACGGCGCGGGCGTCGGCCAGCAGCGGGTAGGCGTAGATCCGGTCCTGGTACGAGACCGCCGGGATCAACGCGCCGACGCTCTTGGTCTTGATCACGTCCGGGGTGACCCCGAAGTCGCCGAGATCGGCGAAGATCCGCTTGGCCGCGAACGGCTGCACCCAGCCGACACCGGTCACCATCACGTCGTACGGGATGCCGGCCGCGATCGAGGTCGAGATCTTCTCGTTCAGGTTGTTGTACGTCGCGAAGTCGGGCTCGACCTTCATCTTCGGATACTTCTTCGAGAAGTCGGCGACCACCTTCGCGAACTCCTTGCGGCCCTCGTTGCTGGCCGGGAACGACGGGAGCAGCACGCGCAGCGTCCCGGTCGCCTCGGCAGGCGGGACGCCGTCCGTACTCTTGTCGATCACCCCGTTGCCACAAGCGCTCGCGACCAGTCCGACCGCGGCCACCAGCACCGCCAACCCAGCACTACGTCTCACAGGGGAACTCCTTCGCTGCCGTGTGCTCCCGGTCCAGTCACGACCGGCGCACCGAGTGCAGCGAAAGTATGGGAAAGGGCTTTCCCCGTCAATACCCTGGCGCTCGAATGATCAAATTCGATCAAGGAGTGCCGCACCACAGGACTCCCTGACTCGGAGTTCCGGCAGGAGGCTCAGGTGCTGGGTCGCCGAGTGCCGGCCCGGGCCGGCCTTCAGGCGGCGCAGGAGCAGCTCGCAGGCGGTCTGGCCGAGCTGGAGCTTCGGTGGGCAGACGGCAGTGAGCGGTACGACGGCGAGCGCGGCGGTCTCGTCGTTGTACGCGATCACGCTCAGGTCGTCCGGAACGCGGAGGCCGCGCTCCATCGCGCGTTCGACCAGCCGCGCGGCGTGCTCGTCGGAGTGGACCAGTACGGCGTTGGCGCCGTGCGACTCGCACTCGGCCAGGAAGGCGTCGAGCTGGGCGATGGTGTCCGGATCCTCGCCGCGGGCGGGCAGGGCGACCGGCGAGACGAACAGGTCGACACCGAGCGCGGCCGCAGCCTCCGCGATCCCCTGCCGAAGCCAGTACGCCGTGACGCTGGCGTTCAGGTTGATCCCGATCCGGCGGTGACCGAGCGAGACCAGGTGCCGCAGCGCGAGCATCGCGCCGTACGCGTGGTCGGTCCGGACGTGGTCGTACTCGTTCACCACGTCGGGGAAGCCGAACGCGCGCTCCATCAGGACGACCGGTACGTCGATCGCGTCGAGCCGGCGGCCGGTCTCGGCAGCGCGGTTGTCGCCGAGCGCGGTCGCGAGCAGCAGCCCGGCGACGCCGAGGCTGAGGATCTTGTCGATCCGCTCCTGCTCGACCTGGACGTCGTACCCGGAGACACCGAGCACCAGGCGTGCGCCGTACCGGTCGGCCATCGCCTCGGCGCCGCGGATCACGTCGGTGTAGTAGAACGTCGAGCTGGGCACGACCAGCCCAACCGTCAGTTGGCTGCCCGGGGTCGAGGCACCGGCCGAGCCCGTCCCGACCGCGCCGCCGTGCACCCGCCGGAGCATTCCCGCGGCATCCAGCTCCGCGAGATCACGGCGTACTGTGATCGCGGAGACGCCGAGCTCGGCAGCCAGCTCGGCCACTCGGAGCCGGCCGTGCCGGCGCAGGCTTCGCAGGATCAGCTCGTGGCGCTCCGGTGCAAGCATGCGGCTCGGCCCCCAATGTGCGCTGTGATCTGCTCGTGATTGTTTGTGATCATACGATCATCTCTGTGCCGAGGAACCAGGAGGAACCGGTGTGAGCGACGCCACCAGCCGGACCAACGTCGTGATGTCGAAGCTCTCCCTGGTCGGCGACCTGCTGATGCTGCAGCTGGTCTTCCTGCTGCTGAGCGTCGGCATCGTCACGCTGTTCCCGGCCGCGTTCGCCCTCCAGCGGGTGCTGCCGTACGCGATCGGGCAGGAGCACCCGGCGCTGATGCGGCGGTTCTTCACCGAGTTCAAGTGGTGCTTCAAGCGCTTCTGGCTGATCGGACTCGGCCTGTACTTCGGTGGCGTGGCGCTCGCGTTCGGGCTGTTTTTCTGGGCGTCGACCAACGGCCCGGTGCGGATCTTCGCGCTCGCCGTACTGGTTCCGCTGACCGGGATGATCGTCGGGCTCTACCTGAGCGCGCTCGCCGTGATGCCGAAGGCCGAGGACGACGCGACCACGCGCAGTGTCTTCCGGGCGGCGAACCTCTTCCTGCTCCGGCGGTCACTGCCGGTCGCCGGAGGGGTGATCGGGCTGGCGACGTGGTTCCTGGTGGTCGGGCGGCTGCCCACACTCTTCGTGATCGGATCGGGGCTGGTACCGGCGCTGCTCGCGTACTGGATCTCGCGGCCGCCGCGGGCCCGGCAGGAAAAAAGTTCGGGGACCGTGTCAATCTGAGCCGCTCTGGTTCGACGTAGGGGTGTAAGCAACCTACGGACCAGAGGAGAACCAGCATGTACGCGACCACCGAATCCCTGGCGACGACGCCGGCCGTGCAGGGCAGCGGCAGGTCCCGCTGGCTCGCCCTCTACACGCTCTGCGCGGGCATGTTGATGATCGTGCTCGACGTGACCGTGGTGAACGTGGCCCTGCCCGCGATCCAGGACGATCTCGGCTTCACCAGCTCGTCGCTCGCCTGGGTCGTGAACGCCTACCTGATCGCGTTCGGCGGCCTGCTCCTGCTGGCCGGGCGGCTCGGCGACCTGCTCGGACGGCGGAACATCTTCGTCGCCGGTCTGGCGTTGTTCACCGCCGCTTCCGTGTGGTGCGGGCTGGCCGGATCGCAGGAGATGCTCGTCGCTGCCCGGTTCCTGCAGGGAGTCGGCGGTGCGCTGACCTCCGCGGTGATCCTGGGCATGATCGTCACGCTGTTCCCGGAACCGCGTGAGCAGGCCAAGGCGATCGGCGTCTACGCGTTCGTCGCCTCCGCCGGCGGTTCGATCGGTCTGCTCGCCGGTGGGGTGCTGACCCAGGCGATCAGCTGGCACTGGATCTTCTTCATCAACCTGCCGATCGGGATCGCTACCGCTTGGCTGGCCATCAAGCTGATCGGTCAGGACAAGGGTCTCGGCCTCGGCCGCGGCACCGACATACCGGGTGCTGTGCTGATCACCGCCGCGCTGATGGTCGGCGTGTTCACCATCGTCAGCCCGGCCGCCGAGCTCGGCTGGACCGCGCCGCGGACGATCGCGCTCGGTGCGCTGACGCTGACGCTGCTGGCCTGCTTCGTCGTCCGTGAGTCGACCGCGGCCAACCCGCTGGTGCCGCTGCGGATCTTCCGCTCCCGCACGCTGACCGGCGCGAACCTGATCCAGGCGCTGTCGTCGTCCGGGATGTTCGGCATCTTCTTCCTCGGCTCGCTCTACCTGCAGCGGGTGCTCGGGTACGACGCGCTGGAGATCGGGCTCGCGTTCCTGCCGACCACGCTGGTGATGGGGCTGCTGTCGGTCAAGTACTCCGAGAAGCTCGTGATGCGCTTCGGCCCGCGCCGCCCGCTGATCGCCGGACTGTCGCTGATCGTCGTCGGGCTGGTCCTGTTCACCCAGGCACCGGTCGGCGGAAGCTACGTCGTCCACGTCCTCCCGGTCCTGGTCCTGCTCGGCCTGGGCGGCGGCGTCTGCTTCCCGGCGCTGATGGGCCTGTCGATGGCGGACGTGAAGCCCGAGGACGCCGGTCTGGCTTCCGGGTTGATCGGTACGACGGCCGAGGTCGGCGCCGCGCTGGGGCTGGCCGTGCTGGCGACGCTGTCGGCGACCCGTACGGAGTCCCTGGCTACGGCAGGCAAGCCGGCGCTGGACGCGCTGACCAGCGGTTTCCACTACTCGTTCGCGGTAGCCGCCGCCATCGTCGCGGCGTCGGTGGTCATCGCCTGCACGGTGATGCGACCGAAGGCCACGGAGGCTGTGGAGACCGAGACCGAAGAGGTCCTCGAGGCCGCCTGAGTCGTCAGCTCGTCGGCCCGTCGTCCACCCCGGACGGCGGGCCGACGGCTGTCCGGGCGCGGTTCCTCTGTTCTCCGAAGACGCCGGCGGCGATGCCGATCGGAACCGCGATCAGCAAGCTGGTCCAGGTCCCGAGGACGAACGTCAGCAGGAAGAAGCTGCAGAGCGTCATCAGCACGGCGCCCACCAGACCGTCCAGCACCGGGTGGGCCTGGGACCACACCGTGAAGCGATCGCTGTACAAGAACTTCACTCCGACGGTGTTCCCGAGGGCCATCAGGCAGAAGAGCACCGCGACTGCGATGTCGCGGGCGCCGTGATCGTGACGCAGGTTCACGAGCATTGCCACCGCGGCCACCACGGTGAAGTACCGCACCAGGCGTGGTGGTGGCACCAGCGAGCCGTCCTCGAGTGCCTTCCAGACGATCCCCCTCATGAGGTCGGATCATGAGGCTCGGGCGCGGGTTTGTCCACAAGGTTGGGGGGCGGGAGTCGCCGTTGGTCGGTGGGATGGGGAAGGATGTGGGCGGAAGTCAGTTGGACGTAGAGGGGAACGGCACAGTGGGTTTGCAGTCGATCGAGCAGCGGATCGCCGACGAGCTGGAAGTCGGGGTCGGGCAGGTGAGGGCGGCGGTCGGGCTGCTGGACGAGGGCTCGACGGTCCCGTTCATCGCGCGGTACCGCAAGGAGGTCACCGGGGAGCTCGACGACGCGCAGCTCCGCGACCTCGAGGAGCGCCTGCGGTACCTGCGGGAGCTCGAGGAGCGCCGGAAGACCGTGCTGGAGTCGATCGAGAGCCAGGGCAAGCTCGACGACGCCCTGAAGGCCTCGATCCTCGCCGCGGAGACCAAGTCGCGGCTGGAGGACATCTACCTGCCGTTCAAGCCGAAGCGGCGGACGAAGGCGATGATCGCCCGCGAGGCCGGGCTGGAGCCGCTGGCCGACGGCCTGCTGAGCGACCCGTCGTACGAGCCGCTGGCCGCGGCGGCGGTGTTCGTGAACGCCGAGCTGGGCGTCGCCGACCCGCAGGCCGCGCTGGACGGCGCCCGGGCGATCCTGGTCGAGCGGTTCGCCGAGGACGCCGACCTGATCGGTGAGCTGCGCGAGCGGCTGTGGAGCCAGGGCCGGCTCGCCTCCGCCGTCCGGGAGGGCAAGGAGACCGACGGAGCGAAGTTCTCCGACTACTTCGACTTCGACGAGCCGTTCGGCAAGATGCCGTCGCACCGGATCCTCGCGATGTTCCGCGGTGAGAAGGAGGACGTGCTCTCGCTGACCGTCGAGCCGCTGCCGGCCGGTGTCGAGGTGGACGGCCCGACCGAGTACGAGTCGACCATCGCCCGCAAGGTCGGCATCGAGAACCAGGGCCGCCCGGGCGACAAGTGGCTGGTCGACACGGTCCGCTGGGCCTGGCGGACCAAGATCCTCGTGCACCTGGGCATCGACCTGCGGATGCGCCTGCGGCAGACCGCCGAGGACGAGGCGGTCCGCGTCTTCGCGGCGAACCTGCGCGACCTGCTGCTGGCCGCCCCGGCCGGCACCCGCGCGACGATGGGTCTCGACCCGGGCTTCCGGACCGGCGTCAAGGTCGCCGTCGTCGACGCGACCGGCAAGGTGACCGCCACCGGCGTCATCTACCCGCACGTCCCGCAGAACCAGTGGGACAAGTCGATCGCCCAGCTGGCCGCGCTCTGCGCCGCGCACCAGGTCGACTTGATTGCCATCGGCAACGGTACGGCGTCGCGCGAGACCGACAAGCTGGCGGCCGAGCTGATCGCCAAGCACCCGGAGCTGAAGCTGACCAAGGCGGTCGTGTCCGAGGCGGGCGCGTCGGTCTACTCGGCGTCGGCGTTCGCCTCCCAGGAACTGCCCGGCATGGACGTCTCGCTGCGCGGCGCGGTGTCGATCGCCCGCCGGCTGCAGGACCCGCTGGCCGAGCTGGTCAAGATCGACCCGAAGTCGATCGGCGTCGGCCAGTACCAGCACGACCTCCCGGAGAACTCGCTGTCCCGCTCGCTCGACGCGGTCGTCGAGGACTGTGTGAACGCGGTCGGCGTCGACCTGAACACGGCGTCCGCGCCGCTGCTCACCCGGGTCTCCGGCATCACGCAGGGGCTGGCCGACAACATCGTCCAGCACCGCGACGTCCACGGGCCGTTCGCGTCCCGTACGGCGCTGAAGGAGGTGCCGCGACTTGGCCCGAAGGCGTTCGAGCAGGCGGCCGGCTTCCTCCGGATCCCCGACGGCGCCGACCCGCTGGATTCCTCCAGCGTGCACCCGGAGGCGTACCCGGTGGTCCGCCGGATCCTGGACAAGACCGGCTCCGACCTGAAGGCGCTGATCGGCAACACGTCCGCGCTGCGGTCGGTCAAGGCGGCCGAGCTGGTCGACGAGACGTTCGGTCTGCCGACGGTGACCGACATCCTGGCCGAGCTGGAGAAGCCGGGCCGCGACCCGCGGCCGGCGTTCAAGACCGCGTCGTTCGCCGAGGGCGTGGACAAGATCGGCGACCTGAAGCCGGGGATGAAGCTGGAGGGCCAGGTCACCAACGTGGCGGCCTTCGGTGCGTTCATCGACATCGGCGTGCACCAGGACGGGCTCGCGCACGTCTCGGCGCTGTCGAAGACCTACGTGAAGGACCCGCGCGAGGTGGTCAAGCCGGGCGACATCGTCAAGGTGAAGGTGCTCGAGGTCGACATCCCGCGGCAGCGGATCTCACTGACGCTGCGCCTGGACGACGAGGTCGGCGCGCCGACGTCCGGCCGCTCGGGCGGCGGGCAGAACCGCGGGCCTGGTGGTCAGGGCGGTGGTGGACGCGGCCCGGGCCAGGGTGGCGGCGGTCGCGGACCGGGTGGCCAGGGTGGTCGCGGGCCTGGCGGCGGCGGACGCGGGCCTGGTGGCCAGGGCGGTGGACGCGGCGCTCAAGGCGGGCGTGGCGGTCAGGACGGCAAGCCGGCTGACACCCCCATGGACGAGGGCTCCCTCGCGGACGCGTTCCGGAAGGCCGGGTTCACGGTGCGCTGAGCGCACGACGTACTGGAACTGAGGCTCGGCAACTGCTGGTTGGCAGCTGCCGAGCCTCGGTTGTCTCGGGCGCCTCGCGCATCGGGTCGAGGATCAGGCTGCCGGCTTCGCCATCTTGCCGCCGACGACGATGACCTCGGGGTGATGGAGGGCAAGGCCGCACTGTTCAAGCGGTTCGCCGGGATCGGCGCCTGGATCAACCTGGGCCGCCTCGGCGTTGCTCAGATGTAGATGGTCTTCCTCGACGAACAGCTCTTGTAACCGGTGCGCGTGTTCGTGTTGCACACGTAGACGTCGATCCGGGAGCCGGCGCCCATGAAGGGTCCACGGGCGACTGCTCCTCCGTGGCAACTGCCGTCCGAGAGCGTGTGCCAGACGCCGGAGATCGTGTAGTGCAGCACCGCCCCTCGCGCGTCACAGCTCTTGTCGTTGACGATCAGGGTGACGGCCTCGCTCGCCGCGACGGACACCTGTCCCGACGCCCCGCCGTCCGGCGAGGTCACGAACGTCGTGGCGGCATGCGCTGGGCTTGCCACCACCACGCCGCTCAGCAGCACCGCGCCTCCTACCAGTGCCCCCAGTGCACGTGCCTTCATCAGTCCTCCGCGAGAGATCTCCCGAGCCGGCGTGCGCCCGCCCGCTGGATTTGTCGCGACAGTACGAGTCGTCGCCGACGTGTCTCTGCCCGTACCGCACCCGTACCGCGAGGTCGCGCGCCGGACCCGAGGGCGCCGCTGGACCGGTCAGTCGACGAGCAGTACGAGTTTGCCTCGTACGGTTCCGGCTTCGCCGACGCGGTGTGCTTCGGCCACCTCGGCGAGCGGGAAGGTCTGACCGACCTTGGCGACGAACCGCCCGGCCTCAGCCATTCGGGCCACCTGGGCCAGCGCGTAGGTGGCGCGACCGCTGTCGCCGCGGCTGAAGCGGACGCCTGTCTCCTGCGCGCCGAGGAAGTCGGCGACCGTGATCACGTGCTCGGGCGCGCCGGCCAGTTCCACCAACTCGGGGAGCACCCCGCTGCCGGCCACGTCCAGTGCGAAGTCGACACCGGCCGGCACGATCGCGCGGACTCGTTCGGTCATCCCGTCGCCGTACGCGACCGGCTCGGCGCCCAGGGAGCGCAGCAAGTCGTGCGCGGCAGGGCTTCCCGTGCCGATGACGCGTGCGCCACGCTCAACGGCAAGCTGGACGGCGGCACTCCCGACGCTGCCGGAGGCGCCGTTGACGAGCACGGTGCTGCCTGCTGTCACGCCGAGCTGATCGAGTGAGCGGGCCGCGGTCTCCGCTGCCGCGGGGATCGCGGCGGCGGTCGCATAGTCCATCGGGCTCGGGATCACGGCCCAGTCGGAGAGCACGGCCAGCTCCGCCTGAGCGGCTCCGTACGGCGTCGCCCCGAAGACTCGGTCGCCGACCGCGACACCAGAGACCTCGCTGCCGAGCTCGTCGACGATGCCCGCCGCCTCGTACCCGAGGGTCTGGGGCAGTTCCTGGTCCATCAGCCCCTGACGCTTCTTCCAGTCGCTCGCGTTGATCCCCGCCGCACGGACCTTGATGCGGAGCTCTCCGACGCCGGGACGGGGATCGGGGAGCTCGACGATCTCGAGGACCTCCGGGCCGCCGAACCGGCTGAATCGTGCTGCCTTCATGAAGCACTCCCCTCGCTGAAGCGGCGGATCATGCTACTGCTGAACCTGACAAGCCTCCTCAGGTGTTGACGGGGGCTGGGGTGCGGCGGGACCAGACGTAGTACAGGGCCGCGGTGACGGCGAGGCCGACCAGCCAGGAGATGTCGGCGCCGCCCAGGGCGTCGGTGATCGGGCCGGTGTAGAGCTTCTGGGCCAGGAACGGGATCTGGGCGGCGATCCCCACGGCGTACGAGACGAGGGCGACGACGTTCCAGCGGCCGTAGCGGCCGTTGGGGTCGTAGAGGGCGGGGACGTCGACGCGTTCGCGGGAGATCAGGTAGTAGTCGGTCAGGTTGATCGCGCTCCACGGGGTGAAGACCATCAGCAGGACCAGGACGAAGTTCTTGAAGTTGTCGAGGAAGTCGGCCGAGGCGAAGATCGCGACCAGGACCGAGACGAGCAGGAAGCAGCTCGTGTACGCCGCGCGTACGGCCGGGCCGATGCGGTCGGCGCGAGTGAAGGCCGAGACCGTGGTGAGCAGCGTCATCGAGCCGCCGTACGCGTTGAGGCAGTTGACGGCGAGCTTGCCGACCACGATCACCAGGTAGATCAGGAGCGCGATGCCGGCGGGCCCGGCCAGGTCGCCGAGGTAGCCGACCTGGTTGGCGAGGAAGCCGGCTCCGCTCGCCGCGACCAGGGCGCCGAGCGTCATCGACCACTGGGAACCGATCACGCTGCCGAGGAAGGTGGCGAGGAACGTGGTCCGCTCGGGAGTGTCCGCGGGCAGGTAGCGGGAGTAGTCGGCGACGTACGGGCCGAAGGTGAGCTGCCAGCCCGCGCCGAGGGAGATCGCGAGCAGGAACGTGACGATGTCGAACGGCTTGGCGCCGAGCAGAGCGCCGACGTCGTCGGTGATCAGGAGGCGGATGCCGAGGTAGGTGAAGCCGAGGATGCCGAGGACGGTCGCGATCCGGCCGAGGAGGTGGATCCAGCGGTAGCCGAGAGTGGCGATCACGGCGGTCAGTACGCCGAAGATGACGATGCCGATGGCGGCGGTGTCGACGTGGAGGATCTTGTTCACCGCCTGGCCGGCGAGGACGGTGCCGGTGGCGGCGAAGCCGAGGTACATGATCACGACGAGCACGAGCGGTACTACGGCGCCGTACACGCCGAACTGCGCGCGGCTGGAGATCATCTGCGGGAGGCCGAGTCTCGGCCCCTGGGCCGCGTGCAGGGCCATCACGATGCCGCCGAGGACGTTGCCGATCAGCAGGCCGATGATCGCCCAGAGGGCGTCCGCGCCGAAGACGACCGCGAGGGCGCCGTCGACGACCGCGGTGACCTGCATGTTGGCGCCGAACCAGAGGGTGAACTGGCTGACCGGGGTGCCGTGACGCTCGCCCGCCGGAACCACGTCGATACCGCGCCGCTCGATGGCCATGGTCATCAGGTTGCCCGGGACAACCAGTTTCTAACTTCCCAGCAGGAGGAGGTCGAGCAGCCGGTCGATGTCGCGCGTGGTCGGCTCTCTTCCCAACAAATCCTTCAGAGCATTCAGAGTGGCGAGCAGGTCGCCTCGAACTGCTTGTTGTGTTCGTCTTTGCGTGGCTGCCAGCTGGTCGATGACTTGTCGGGTGCGTGGGCTGAGGTCGGTGGTCGGTTGATCGTCCAGCTCGACCTTCAGAGTCGTCCCCAGCGCTTCGGCCAGGCGGGTGAGGGTGGCGACGGTGGGGTTGCCTCGGCCGTTCTCGAGGTTGGCGATGTAGGGGACGGACAGGCCCGCGTCGACCGCTACCGAGGCGATGGTTCGGCCGGCGGTCTTGCGGCGGTCTCTGAGTTCTGCGCCTAGATCCACCGTCCAAGACTATCTTGTCAGGACAGTGTTGCCTAGGAGTGTTTTGTGGGGATAGTGTCGAGCGGGTGAGCATCTGGGGGAATCGGGACTTTCGGCTGGTGTGGACCAGTGGGGCCGTGTCGGGGGTCGGGTCCTGGTTGCTGGTGGTGGCGATTCCGTTCCATGTGTTCCAGCTGACGGGGTCCGCGGCGGCGACCGGGTTGACCTTGGCGCTGGAAGCGTTGCCCGCGTTGGTCCTCGGGCCTTGGGCCGGCGTGTTGCTGGATCGGTGGGATCTGGCGCGGGCGATGTGGGTGGCCGATCTGGTCAGCGCGGCCGCCGTCGGGTTGATCCTGTTCGCCGATCGGCCGGAGCGGTTGTGGTTGATCTACCTCGCCGTACTGGTCGAGAACATCGCGACGACCGTCTTCCGCCCGGCCTCGCGGGCATTGCTGCCGAGCGTCGTGGGGACGGGGCCCGAGCTGGCAGCCGCGAACGCAGCAAGGGCTTTCGCAGGAAGCGTGACCCGGCTGGGAGCACCACCGCTTGGCGCGCTGATGCTGGCGGGACCAGGGATCACCTTCGTGCTCGTCGTCGACATCGTGAGCTATTTGTTGTCAGCAGCAACGATCGCTCCGATCAGGACGAAGCCGGAGCGGGCGCCGCATCAACCGCTCCGCCCACTCGCAGGCCTTCAGTACGCCGTACGCTCGAAGCCCCTGCGCGGCCTGCTCGCCGGCAACGGTGTCTTCCTGACCGCCAACGCCGGGCTGACCGCGCTGCTCGTGCCGTTGATGGTCGACCGCCTCGACGCGCCGGGCTACACGGTCGGCTACGTGTTCTCGGGTCTCGGCGCCGGCTACCTGCTCGGCGCCGCGATCAGCGTGAAAGCCCTGACCTGGTTGGGGATTCGCGACCTGATCGCGGCGACACAGCTCGCGACCGGCGCGGCGTTCTTCGCGTTGGTGAACGCACCGAGCATCCCGTTCGCGATCGCAGCCGCCGTACTGATCGGCCTGCCCGGCAGCGTCCTGCTGATCACGACCGAGACGACCGTGCAGCGCGTGACAACGCCGGGCATGCTCGCGCAGGTCGGCGCGCTGTTCTTCGCGGTCGACGCGCTCGCGGCGGTCGTCGGTGCACTCGCCGCACCGGCGATCACGCTGCTGGCAGACCTGCCGGTGACGCTCAACCTCCTGGCTGCAACAGCCGTCCTGGCCGCTCCGCTCACGCTGTACGCCGTACCAGGCCATCCAGCGGAGCTGACGCGAAAGCCCTCCTAGACCAGGTCGTCCAGGTGTCCACCCGGGTCGCCGAGGTGGACGGCCGTTGCCTTGGGCTCGTATCCGAGGCGGCGGTAGATGCGGTCGGCTCCCTCGTCGCCGGGGGTGAGCCAGGCGAGGTCGGCGCCGGCCGAGAACGCCTGCTGGGTCGCGTACGCCGTCGCGAGCGCGCCGAAGCCGCGGCGGCGATGCGTGTGCAGTGTGCCGACGCCGGCGACCTCGGTGACGCCGTCGGCGATCGCGGTCCAGGACGCGGTGGCGACCGGTACGCCGTTCTCGCGGATCAGGACAGCGCCGCCACTCAACGGGTCAGGCTGGAAGGTGGTGACGACGTCCTCGGTCTCGTACGCGTCGGCGGCGACCGCGTTGGACGCGGCGTGGTCCTCAGCCGATGCGACGAGCGTGGCGGTGATGCCGTCGGGCAGCTCGGGGAGGACCAGGTCGGCCGGCTCGACCGCGAGGAGCGGCGGTCGGGAGCGGATGACCATGCCGTGCTCGGTGAGGGCTTCGGCGAGACCGGGGTTGGCTTCCTCGATCAGCTCGCCGTGCAGCCAGCGGCCTTCCGCCGCGAAGGCCAGGCGGATGGTTTCGAGCGCCCACGACACCTCGTCGGGGTCGAACGGAGTGCCGGGATCTGAGGCGAGCATGCTCGACAGGAACCACACGTCGTCGTCGTGCAGCAGCCCGACCAGCGGGCCGGCGACGATCTGGCGACGGCTCCGGGTGAGCCCTGACAACTGAGCGGCGGCAATCCGCGCGGCGATCCCCATCCCTCGACCCTATCTCCGGGAAAGACAGGGAAAGCACGGGAGCCGCGCGAAGGGGCGGGAGTGGGAGCGGGGGCGGGAGTGGAGGCGGGGCGGGAGTGGAGGCGGAGCTGGGCGGCGGCTCACACCCCGGCCTTCTCCGCGGCGGTGCGGATGTCGTAGGCCGCGCGCGCCAGGGCGATCTGGTTCTGGTGGGTCTCGGTCCAGTTCACCAGCGACTGGATCGTCGCGTGCAGGGTCACGCCCAGCGGCGTGAGCTCGTAGTCCACGCGTGGCGGCACCACCGGGTGGACGGTACGTCGTACCAGCCCGTCCCTCTCCAACTGCCGCAGCGTGACCGTGAGCATCCGCTGACTGACCCCGTCGATGGTCTTCTTCAGCTCGGTGAAGCGCAGGCTGCGGTTGTCGAGCAGCGCGATCACCAGCAGCGACCACTTGTCGCCGATCCGGTCGAGGATCTGCCGGACCTCGCAGTCCTCCCGCGTGTCCCACTGGAACGCGTCCTCGGTGCAGCAGGAGTAACCCGGTTCCTTTGAAGTGCCTTCTTCCATACTCACCGATGGTTCCTCACGATGGAGTCAGTTACAAGAGATAACCGACGCAACGATGAGGAACCCGAATATGTCAACCACCGAAGCACCCCAACGTCTCGGCGCCCGAGCCTGGGCGGTGCTACTGGTGCTGTGCGGCGCGATCTTCCTGGAAGGCATCGACATCTCGATGATGGGCGTCGCCCTGCCGTCGATCCGCGCCGAGCTCGGCCTGTCGACCAGCGAACTGCAGTGGGTGGTCAGCGCCTACGTGCTCGGGTACGGCGGGTTCGTGCTGCTCGGCGGCCGCGCGGCGGACCTGCTCGGCCGGCGGCGGATGTTCGTCGGTTGGCTCGCCGTGTTCCTCGTCTTCTCCGGCCTCGGCGGCCTGGCGAACGACGGCTGGGTCCTGATCCTGGCCCGCTTCGTCACGGGCATCGCGGCCGGCTTCATGACGCCGGCCGGGCTGTCGATCATCACGACGAGCTACCCCGAGGGCAAGCAGCGCAACAAGGCCCTCCTCGTGTACGCCGGGATCGCGGCGGCCGGCTTCTCGCTCGGCATGGTCGTCGGCGGCCTGCTCACCGCGATCGACTGGCGCTGGGTCTTCTTCGCCCCGGTCGTGATGTCCGCGGTCCTGCTCCCGGCCGCGCTGATCCTCCTGCCGAAGGAAGAGCGCACCACCACCGAGAAGAAGGTCTTCGACTTCGCCGGTGCGTTCACGCTGACCGGCGCGATGATGCTGCTGGTCGCCACGGTCGTCCGCGCGCCCGACGTACCGGCGGTCCAGACCCTGCTCACCCTCGTGGCAGGACTCCTGCTGCTCTCCCTCTTCGTCGCGATCGAACGCCGTACGCCGGCACCGCTGGTCCGCCTCGGCATCCTGCGCAACGCCGGACTCGTCCGCGCCAACCTCGGGGCCGTCGCCCTGGTCGGGTCGTTCGTCGGGTTCCAGTTCATCGCCGTCCTCTACCTGCAGGAACTGCGGCACTGGTCCGAGCTCGAGACCGGCCTGGCCCTGATGGTGATCGGCATCGACTCGATCCTGGCGCCGACGCTGACGCCGTGGCTGGTCGACCGCTTCGGCAACGCCAAGGTGGTGCTGGGTGGATTCGCGTTCGCCATCGCGGGTTATGCGTTGTTCCTGCCGCTCGGCGCCGACTGGACCTACCTCGCGATGCTGCCGACGTTCCTCCTGCTGGGGTTGGCGTTCTCGCTCGCGTACGGCCCGCTGACGATCGCCGCGACCGACGGCGTCGCCGAGGCCGAGCAAGGTCTGGCGAGCGGCGTACTGACGACGTCGTTCCAGTTCGGGTCGGCACTCGGCCTGGCGATCGTCGCCGCCGTACTGGCCTCGGCCGACGAGCTGACGGTCGCCGATTTCCGTACGGCGCTGGTCGTACCGCTGGCTGCCGCTGTGCTCGGTCTCGCGGCCGGAGCGCCAGGGCTGGTACGCCGTACGGTGGCCGCCTGATAGCTCAGGGTTACCAGGACATCCGACAATTCAACGCTCGTCGAATGAGCGCCGGCCGGCGGCCGAATCGTTATCGGTAAATCCCTGTGAACAATCTTGACAGGGCTATACCGGTGCGGCCGCCGGAACCGGTCCCGTCCCTGCCTGACCAGGGGTTTTCCTTCGCGCCACAGGGCGGCCGGAGGGGTGGCGTAAGGCCTCTGTAAAGGTCCCTCCCAGTCTATTCCCGGGATACCGCTTTTTGAGGTGTTCTTTCCTTACCACCCGTGAGCACGTGAGATCGGTCACCGGCTTCCTCACTGTCGGCGACGAGCTCCGTGCCCACGGTCCCCGTCCCCTCGAGGCGTCCGAGTGTCCCGCTCGGCACCTCACCCACTCGAAGGAAACGCCCCCATGACCGAGTCGCTGGAGATCCCCGCAGAGCAGCGCCGCGTGCGGGTCTGGTTCGGCGCTCACACCATCGCGGACCACACCGCGACCGCCGACCAGGCAGCGCAGTACGAGGAGGCCATGCGCCGGCGGTTCGCCTCGCTGCGGGTCACCAACGAGCCGGCTCTCGTCAGCAGCGGCCCGGTCCGATGACCACCCGCCCGACGTTGCTCGGCTACGTCCGCGCCGACGCGCTCAGCTGCGCCGAGGAGCTGGCCGCCGCGACCGATGCCCTGGTCGCGTACGCCACCACGGAGGGCTTCACGCTCGGCACGGTCTACACCGAGCGGGACGCCGCCCAGTCCGCCGCGTTCAACGCGTTGCTGGACGAGGCGAAGCGGACCGACGTACGGGCCGTAGTCGTGCCCACCCTGCAGCACGTCGGCGCGGTCGGAGCGCCCGGCGCCACGCAGCACCTCGAGTTCCACCAGGCCCAGACCTGGGCGGCGAGCCCGAGGTAACCCGAAGACAAGCGGAGCCGGCGTCTTGACCCCTGCATCGGCGCCGGTTCCGCTCTCCAACCCCACAGCTGCACCGGGAGTGCCCGGGTGGTAGTGGACCAACCAAGGCCCCACCGGCTGCTACCGGTGGGGCCTTGTCGTTGCGTCAGGCAATGATCTTGTACCCGTAGCGCTTCATCACCGCGGCCGTCGTGGCGTCGAACCGCCCGGTGACCGGCAGCTTGAACTTCTGCTGGATCTTGCGCGTCATCTGCTGGAAGTGCACCCGCCACGGCACCCCGGCCGGCGGCCTGGTCTCGTGCTTGCCAATCGCCGCGACCTTCGGGTGCGCGGCCCAGGCCAGCACCTGCGCCCGGTCGGCGCCCCAGACGCCGCTCATCGAGTCGTGCGTCCGGGCGTACTCCATCGCGCCGAGCGAGATCGTCGTGTTCGGCTGCGGCGGCGCCTGCGCGGCCGGCGCCGTACCCGGGTGGTACTTGAGGTAGATCTCCCACGTCATCCCGTAGTGCCCGGGCGGACCGTCGTCCGCGCCGCGATTGGCCAGGCCGTTCTTGCGCCGCCGGTACTCCGCGATCTGGTGCGCGGCACCGCGGGACAGATCCTTGTCGCCGGCCGCGATCGCGTGCACGTGGTACGGCCAGTTCCCCTGCGCCGGCGTCCGCAGCCAGGCGGCGAACCCGACCTGCCGCATCGCCAGTACGACGGCCTTGCGCTGTACGGCGGTCAGCCGGTCCACCGCGAGGTCGACCGCACCCCCTCCGTCGTGGGTACCGGCCGAGGCCGCGACGCCGCCCTGGTTGTACGACCCCTGGATGATCGTGAACGGCACCTTGGCCAGCTTCTCGGCGGCCTGCAGCATCGCGACCGTGCGCGTGCACAGGTTCGCGCCACGCCAGGACATTCTTGCCTCAGGCATCTAGTTTCCCGAGGATCAGCGCGGCGTCCTCGGCCGCTCCGAGCGCTTCCAGCTCGTCGAGCTCGGCCTCGGTCAGCTCGTCGTCGTACGGCTGCTCTTCGTCGTACGGCTGCTCGTCGGTCATCGTGCACCTTCCCCCACCTCACGTCCGCGACCTCCCCCGCCACGGAACCGCGATCCAGGCTAGGCAGCGCGGTGTGATCCGTCCATGGCACAGCGGGCGTTACAGCCGCGTGCGTTCGAGGAATGCAAAGTTTTCGCCCCGCAACGGGTGTGACCTGCTGAGCGTGGGGTACCTGTAGTCATGTCCCGCGGTTCAGTCAGCCCCATTCGGGCATGGGTGGAGTTCACCGAGCCGCGAGTTCTCCCACTGAGGGGCGGGAGAACGACCGAAGGTGGCGGGCGCATCCCACGGTGCGCCCGTCCCCTGGCCATCCTCGACCGCGCCGCTCGGTGACGTGAGTACGTCCGTCTACCGTGCGCCGATGCGTTCCCGTCGCGATGACATCCCCGATGGTCTTGCTGTTGATCGCGCTCTCATTCTCGGGCTCTGCGGAGTCGGCGGTGTCCTTCGCCCACCACCGCGCCTGCTGGACAACGCGATCCAGCGGCTGAGCACGGCGTACGACGAACGCATGGCCCGCCGCCTCGAGCGTTTCGCCGAGGTCCCCGACGGGGCCTTCGTGTGGACCCGCGAGGTCGACGGGCTGTACCGGCTCGGCCGTTTGGCCGGACCGTGGCGGTACGACGCGTCAGCTGATGCGGTCGCCGCCGATCTCGTGCACGTCCGCCCGTGCTCGTGGTCGGTCGCGCTGGCCGACGTACCGGCCGCTGTGCTGCACACGTTCTCGCGGGGCGGACGAAACTTCCAGCGGATCCGCGACCCCGCCGTCGAGCCTGCGACTGCTGACCTGTGGGCTCAGATCGCCGACGCGACGAAGAGGTAGCGGTTGAGGCTGAAGAAGTACGCCTCTCCCTGACTGCGGAGCTCGTCGGCCCAGGCTTCGGCCTCCGCCTCGGTGACGTCCGCGTGGCCGGGGACGAACGTGGAGACGATGTCGATCAGGCCGGCGCTGTACGTGCGGTGGTCGTAGCCGACGTTGAGCAGCGGGATCACCTGCAGGTGGGTGCGGGTGAAGCCGGTCTTGTCCAGGGCCTCGCCGAGGGAGCGTGGCAGGTGCGGGTCCTGCAGGTGCTCCTCGAACGCCTTCAGGACGCGGGCCATCCGCGCGTCGTCGCTGGAGCGCCAGACGATCGACCCCCAGTCGGTGTCGAGCAGCAGGACGCGGCCCGCCGGACGGAGCACGCGGCGGATCTCCGCGAGCGCGCCCGCGACGTCGTCGACGTACTCGAAGACCTGGGTCGAGACGACGACGTCGAAGTTCTCCGCGCCGTACGGCAACCGCGCCGCCGACGCCGGCTCGAGCTCGAGCGTCGGGCCACCCGGTACGACGGCGCGCGTGCCCGCGATCGCCAGCATGCTGTCACTGATGTCCACGCCGCAGACCCGCCCGTCCGGCCCGACCTCTTCAGCCATCTCCGCCGCCAGCAGTCCCGGGCCCACCCCGACATCCAGCACCCGGTCCCCCGGCCGCAACGCCAACGCCGTCCGCACCACCCGCCGCTGCTCGACCACGTCCGGCGTCGTGTACATCGCCTCGATCTGCCGCGACACCTCCGGATCGAACTCCAGACTGCTGCTGCTCATGCCCTCCGCCTCAACACCATGCTGCTCATCATGATCCGCACGACGCCCCGCCGCGAGACCACACGCAAGGGCAGATCGGGGCGGATCGGGTGCGTAATCGATGCCCTTCAGCGAGTGATCGATTCCGGAAATGCGATCGGCACGGGAGGAACAACCAGCTAGCGTGCACGCGTGATCGAGTTGCCACAGTCGTTCCTGGACATGCCCCGCTGGTGGACCGAGGGCGCCGAGTGGTTGGCGGGCCTCCCGACCGCGGTCGAGGAGCAGTGCTCGCGATGGGACCTGACAATCAATGGCCCGGTCGCACACGGCTCCAACGCGGTCGTGGTCCCGGTCGAGCGAGCCGGCGCCAACTTCGCACTCCGAATGTCCCCACCAGGCGACGAGGTCTCAGAGCAGGTCCGAGCACTCCGCTGGTGGGACGACCAAGGAACAGTCCGCCTGTACGACGCAGACGCCGCACGCGGCGCCATGCTGCTGGAGCTCCTCGGTGATCCCCTCGACAACCAACCGATCCACGAAGCCGTCGAGGTCCTGGGCCACCTGATGCGACGCCTCGCGGTGGAGGGACCCAAGGACGTCTGGTCAACCCAGGAGCTCGCCAAAGCCAGCGCCCAGAAAATGAAAGACCACCTGACCGGGCAGACCGGGGCAGTTCCCCCGCAGTACCTGCTGGCCGCTCTGGACGTAGCCCCCAAACTGACTGCCTCAACCGCCACAGCAGCGGTAAACGGCGACCTGCACTCCGCCCAAGTCCTGCGCGGCCAACGCGAGCAGTGGCTGGTCGTGGACCCAGTCCTCTACCGCGGCGACATCGAGTACGACCTAGGCCGAATCCTGTGGACCCGCCTAGACGACATGGCCGACGACGCAGAGATCCAACAATGCTTCGACACAGCAACACAAGCAGCCGCCCTCGACCATTCGTACGCCCACGCCTGGGTCATCTTCAGAACAGTCGACTACTGGCTCTGGGGCCTGAGCGTAGGCCTGACCACAGACCCGGTCAGATGCCAACGCCTCCTGGATGCACTGCTCTAACAGGTAATTAGCGTCGGTAAATCGCCAGCCGGCTGCGTCGAAATGCACTGATGTGTTTCACAGCTACCTCAGATGCGACACCAGCAAGTCACGATGTCGCCTCTGAGTCATTACTCCTCCACGTCGGCACAGCTCATAGGATCCTGGCATGGCGCGCATCGTGGTGGTCAGTGGTGGCGGTACCGGGATCGGGCTCGCCACGGCGCAAAGCTTCGCGGCCGATGGCGACCAGGTGGTACTGCTGGGACGACGAGAAGACGTTCTCGTGGAGGCCGCCGAGTCGATTCCGGGCGCCAGATACTGCGCAGCTGACCTCAGTGATCCTCACAGTGTTCGCCGTGCGACTGACTTCATCGCCCAGCAGTACGGCGTCGTCGACGTGATCGTGCACAGTGCTGGGGGCAACGGAGTCCTCGAACCACAGGTCGAGTACGACGAACCGCTGGAGACCCTCGTTCACGATTGGATCCGGAACTTCCAGCTCAACACCCTCACGGCAGTGCTCCTCACCGAAGCACTCAAGGACAATCTGGTCACGCCCGGCGGCCGGGTGCTGTTCCTCAGTTCGATCGCTGCCTATCGAGGCTCGGGCCGCGTGCCGTACGGCGCATCGAAGGCAGCTCTTCACCCCTACGTCTTCGCGCTCGCTCGCGAACTCGGGCGAGACGGAATCACCGTCAACGCTGTCGCGCCGGGCCATGTGGACCACACGCCATTCTTCGGTGAACCGCTGACGGAGGAACGGCGCCAAAAACGAGCGGCGGAGACCGCGACCGGCCGGGTCGGGGTTCCCAGTGATGTGGTGGGGACGCTGCGCTGGCTGGCGTCAGAAGGCGCCGGGCACATCACCGGCCAGGTGATCCAGGTCAACGGCGGCGCTCAAAACAGCCACTGACCGGCCGCGCCAGCAGCACGTGGTGACGGCCAATGCTCTCCCTCAGCCACAATCAACCCCACCCTTATACTGTTCTTCTCTCTGTTCTTCTCTCTGTTCTTCTCTCTGTTCTTCTCTCTGTTCTTCTCTCTGTTCTTCTCTCTGTTCTTCTCTCTGTTCTTCTCTCTGTTCTTCTCTCTGTTCTTCTCTCTGTTC
>JAEBEC010000001.1:0-1720258 GCA_049998015.1 Kribbella sp. cmx-5-2 | reverse complement strand
GCTCGTACGCCGAACAGCAGCTCGTACGCCGAACAGCAGCTCGTACGCCGAACAGCAGCTCGTACGCCGAACAGCAGCTCGTACGCCGAACAGCAGCTCGTACGCCGAACAGCAGCTCGTACGCCGAACAGCAGCTCGTACGCCGACCTCCCATCAACCGCCCTCGCACTACCGCAACCACCCCCTCCACTCCCCGCCACAACACCCGTGTCTCTCGTCACCTCCACCCCCACGGGAACCGATTTTTCTTTGAGGCACCTCTTCCGCTAAGCTTTCGGAGTCGCAAGAACGCGGGGCTTTGGCGCAGTTGGTAGCGCGCTTCCATGGCATGGAAGAGGTCAGGGGTTCGAATCCCCTAAGCTCCACCATGATGGACGTACTCAAACCGTGATCCACGGAAAGACCACCAGAGGTGGCCAGTACGTCTCTCAGGGTAGATTGACCAGACGCCTTGATCTTCGGATCAGGGCGTTTGTTCGTGTCCGGGGTGGGGAGGGCCAGCGATCCGTCGGCTCGGTACTCCTGGTACGAGCTGATGACCTCCGCGAAGACCGTGGTCCGTTCGACGTGCCCGACCGCATCTCGTGAGATGTAGAGAGCATCGTAGAAGGCACTGTTGATCCGTCTGCGGGTCGCGTCGGCGGCCGCCTTGTACATGGCTTGGGGATCTTCAAGAAGGTGAAGGACGGCGTTCAGGACCTCAAGCCCCTGAGTAAGCACCTCGGTCGACGTCTGCTGATCCTCGGTCAGTTGTACTCGCTCCACGGCGAGCTTCTTGAGACGCTCGCGGAGCTTCCCTGACTGAAGTGTGCCGTCGGCCGCAAGATCGATCAGACGCTCCTCTTGGGTGTCGAGTTCGCGAAGGCGCTTCGTGGCGTTCCGCCGGCGTACGTCGAAGTCCTTGCGATCCTCGAGTATCGCTTCCCGTGCCTGGTCGCTGACTGTGGCCGAGAAGCCGGGCGGCATCCGTTCGGTGGCGTAGTGGTTGATGATGACCTGCTCGACGCTTTCGACCGGCAGGACAGGAAGGTCACAGATGCCTTCTTGTTTCATCCGACAGACGTAGTAGCTGTAGTAGCCACCGTTTCCCTTCGACTCGGTGAAGATGAGGCGAGTCTCAGGTCGGCCACTCTGGTAGCAGCGCTCGCAGAACAACTGGCCGCGGAGGTAGTGCGTCGTCACACGGTTGCGACTGCCGCGACGCGCACGAACGGCGAGTATGTCTTGGACCTTCTGAAAGGTCGCAGCGTCGATGATGGCTTCATGACGTCCCGGGTACTGCTGGCCCTCGTACGTAACGAGCCCTATGTAGTACGGATCGGCAAGGATCGCGCGGAGCTGATTCTCGGACGGAGTTCGTTCAGTCCACCGCTTGGTCGGACGAGTCGTGAGACCTAGGCGCTCAGCCTCGGCGTGGAGATCGGGGATGCTGTACTCATCGCTGGCGAACAGATTGAACACTCGACGGACGAGCGGGGCGCGCTGCGGGTCAAGAACAACTGTTCGGACGGTTCGCCCGTCGAACTCTTCGGCTCTGTTCAGGTAACCGATGCGGGCACGCCCCAGAGTTCCGCCTTTGATTGCCTTCTGACTCATCTTGTACCGGATGTCAGCCCCGCTCTGCTCTGACTGGTACTGGTCGACGGCGTGCATGATTGTCTCGATCATGGAGCTCTCGGGGCTCTCGCCGAGGTCGAGCGTTGTCGAGACGACGCGAGTGCCGTACTTGCGAAGCGTGCGCTTGGTGATCCCAGCGTCAACGGCGTTTCGGAACGCCCGAGAAAAGGTGTAGACGATGACGTAGTCGATGTCTCCCTGCTCCTTGAGCCAGGCCAGCATCTCTTGGAAGACGGGACGCTTGTCGACAGATGTTCCGCTTCGTCCAGGCTCGATGAACTCGCGGACAAGCTCAGCGTTGAGAGCCGCGCCCTTGCGTAGGCCGGCCTCTCGTTGAGCAGGAATCGAGATACCCTCTGGGTCGTAGTCGGTGTTCACCTGCGAGGGCGTTGACACTCGAAGGTAGAGAACGAATCGTTTCTGTCGTTCAAGTGGAGCACTACTGACGGCTTCTTGAGCGAGTGACATGGCGGCTACACCCCTTCGGCGGTGAGTGGACGAACCGTCATTGCGTGCCGAGCATGAGTGATCACGTAGGAAGGCAGTGTCAGGCCGGTGTCTCGAACTGCGTTGATCCGGGTCTGACTGAGACGAACTTCCATTGCCAGTGTCGAGACGTCGAACTCACGGGCGAGCCGTGCTGATGTCTGGAGGCCGCGAGACCATGCGGCTTTGAGAAGTCGCTTCGGCATGAGGTAGCACGCGGCAAAGTAGTCCGCAGCCCGTTCGGCCTGTTCGGTCGCTGTGTACCGGGAGTTGCCCGTGTACAGCTGCTCGATTCGACCGTGGTCAATGATGTGCTTGAACTCGTGCATCAGTGTGAAGCGCTGGCGGACGGCGGGCTCGGTTTGGTTGAGCACGATGATCCAGTGAGTGCCGCTCCAGTGGGTGGTCCCGCTGACGCTCGCTGGCAGTTCGTCGGTCACGATGCGAATTCGGGGGAGTTTGCCGATGATGGTGCCGCTTGGGATTGGTCCTGTCGTGATGCCACTGAGGGCAAGGAGCCGGTTGGCCTGTCGCTCAGCGATGCGCTTGGCTTGAGCAAAAGTGACCTTGTGGGGCGGTACGGCCGAGCGGAGGTCGGCAAGGATGCTGGTGGTTGGTTTGTCGTTCATGATGGTTCCTCCTCTCGGATTAATAATGTTCGGTGCGGAAAGCTCAGAATTCGTCCTGTCCCGGCTCTGGACCGTTGCACTCGTATCCATAGCGTCGAACTACTTTGGTGAAGTGGTTTTCTAGCTTCTCTTGGACTTGTGTAGGGAGGGCGCCGTACTTGGCCCGGAGGTAGGGAGTGAAGCTGGGTAGCTGCTCCTTCGGCATCCAGTTGAGGCAGGCGAACAAGTCTGAGGCCGAGACTTCGAGCACTCGCGCCACTGACACCAAGGTTTCTGGTGATGGGTGCTGGAACTGGCCAGCTTCGAGCCGTGTGATGGTGCTTGTCTGCACGCCTGCACGCCGAGCCAGTTCGCTTGCGGATAAGCCCTGCGATATACGGGTCTCCTTGACTATTTCAGCCAACTGTTGAAGTGCTTCGATGCCCATTTCTGTTACTCCTATTTGTGATTTCCTTTCTCTTCAATTATCCGCCCGTCGTTGCGTCCACGCA
The DNA here is from genome assembly GCA_049998015.1 of Kribbella sp. cmx-5-2. Taxonomy (GTDB): domain Bacteria; phylum Actinomycetota; class Actinomycetes; order Propionibacteriales; family Kribbellaceae; genus Kribbella. Next base: position 1,717,035 of record JAEBEC010000001.1, on the reverse strand, counting down.
ACGAAAATGGCGGATTCTACAACGAACATTGACGATATGAGGAAAGCCTTTCCTTGTATCAATTCGAGTTAATTGGGTGGGAGGCGGGCGCATCGTGCGCTCTCGCCTCCCACCCGTGGGTGGTGTCTCGCTCAACCCGTCAGGGGAGTGGGACGGTGGTTACCGAGGAGCCTCAGCTCTTCGGAGTGGACGCCCGTCGCCGGGTCGTCTTCTTGGCTGCTTCGTCGTCAGACGGAGCGTCCTCGCTCGAAGCGGCGTCGGCTTCCGGACTGGAAACCTCAGCCGCGAGTTCGGCCGCTTGTTCGCCCAGGCTGATCGCCGCCTCAAGCTGCTCGATGCTGGCCCCCTCATCGGGAGTGAGGACAGCGTCCGGCGTACCGGCGTCGAGCAGTGCCGTGATGGCGAGTACCTGCTCTTCGGCCTCCCGCTTGATCCTCTCGGATCGGGCAGCAACCTTGGCCTGGAACTTCGGATCGGTCCGCCTGGACTCGATTAGCAGCTTTGCGCCCCGGACCAACGCCACCTGAAGTGGGATGTCGTCGATCTCGGTGACGGCGCTCAGTTGGGCGTGGATCGGGTGTTGCAGCTTCACCCCGATCGTCTTGTAGCTCTGCGGCCTGGTCGGGTTCTCTTCCTCGCTCATGGCGAGTACCTCCTCGGTGTTGGTGCAGCCGGCCATCCCGGGCGGGATGACTTAACGGCTGCACGGCACCGACGAGTGGTCGGTTTCCGTTTGAGTTGTCAAAGTGCAGGTGGTCGGGTCAGACCCGGCCGTTGAACGCCCAGACCCCGCCGGGATGTTCGACAAAGCGGACCTCGCCGCCGGTCGTCATCTCGCGCAGCATGCGTTCGTGGTCAACGCGGACGACGTCGCGTACCCAGTCGGGCAGAGCCTCCAGCTCCTGGTCGCCGTTCATCTCCTCGAAGACGTGTTGGGCGTAGGCTTCGCGGCTGTCGTAGTCGCCGAAGTACGCCGTCTCGAAGCGTGCGAGCGAGTAGATGTCGGGTTCGTCGTTCAGCTCGGCCCAGGCGGCGAAGGCGAGGCCGTGCTCATGGATGCCTTTGCCGAGGGCGCAGACCACGTCGAGGGATTCGTACTCCGAGAGTGTGATGTTCCCGAAGCCCTCCTGGTCGTGGATCGCCCATTCTTCGGCTGGCTGTCCGGTCCAGTGGGCGTGCAGGGAGCGGGACAGGATTTTCTGGATGTCCGCTTGGATGTCCTCGAGATCCTGGCTGGCATCGATCCAGTCCCCGATGTCGTGGCCTTCGGTGTGGTCGACCAGCGAGCGGACGTAGATCCGCGGACGGATGCGCTTGTCGGCTTCGCCTTCCTCAGGATCGCCGGTCGCGAGAGCTTCGCGGCGAGCCGCCAGCATCTCTTCGTGCTCGATGAGTCCAGCCGCATCTTCTTCGTCGAGGCCGTAGCTGACGTAGCGCTCCAGCTTCTCGCGGTTGGCTCGCCGTTCCTCGGCCGCCGCGGTGCGGGCCGCCTCGATCTCGGCTTGGCGTTCGGGATCGTCGGTGCCGTAGCTGAGAACACGTTGTTCTTCTGGGGTTGGTCGTGCGGGGAGTTGTTCACTCATGTCACCTCCTTTCGTCTTAGTGGTTGGTTCGGGGGAGAGTCGGCCGTCATGCGGCCGTGCTCTCCGGGGATGCCCTGGCCGCGGCGATCCGGTCAGTCGCCAGCTGGGCAAAGTCCGGGTTGAGCTCGACACCCAGCCAGTCCCGTCCCTGCTTCTCAGCAGCAACGGCGGTCGTGCCGGCGCCCATGAACGGGTCGAGCACGATGGCCGGTTCGCTCGACGCGCCACAGGTGCAGGTCGCGAGCAGTGCCCCGTGGATGGCGGTGGCGCCGAGTCGTCGGGTAACCCGGCGATGCGGCTTTAGGCAGTTGGAGCAACGCGCTTCCGGACTGCCGGCCAAGATGGCCCGCTCGGCTAGCCGCTCCGGGAAAGTGGCAAAGTGCGCGCCTCGGTAGCTGCTGGTCGGCAGTTGCCAGACGTCGCCGGGGTTCTTGCCGAGCGGGTGCCCGACTATGCCGCGCTGTTTGAGCGACACCAAGCCGCGGATGTTGTCCGTTGAGCGTGCTCTCCACTGCCGGGGGATCGAGTCCTTGGCGGACGCCTGCGGAGCCGTCGGCTTACTCGTGTGATGCACGCGGATGGCGTCCAGATCAAAGAAGTAGCTGCGCTGCTTGGTCAGCAGATAGACGACTTCGTAGGTGGTCGTCAGCCGGTCGGGAACGCTGCTCGGCATCGGGTTGGTCTTGCTCCAGATGATCTGGTTTCTGACCAACCAGCCGTCGGCCGCGAGCGCCGCTGACAGTCGTGCCGGCCCCAACAGCAGACTTTTCCTCGGCGAGCCCTCGCGGTCGTGGATCGAGTACCGATCCGCTACGTTCAGCCAGAAGGTGCCGGTTGGCGTCAGGACTCGCCGGACTTCGGCGGCTACCGCGGTCAGGTTGCTTACCCACTCATGGATGCTGGCTTCTTGCCCCAGCTGCCCGCCGATTTGGTAGTTCCGCAGGTTGTAGTACGGCGGGCTGGTGAGCACCATGTCGACGGATTCAGTGGGCAGGCGGCGGAGTTGGTGGAGGGCATCGCCGACGAGGATGGTGTTTCGGGGTGCTTGGGTCATGCCGCACCTCCGATCACTGCGGGAATCAGTTGCTCGGTCGTGACGACGCGGAACAGGTCCGGGTCGAGCTTGGCGTCGGCGATCGCCGACGTGAGCTTGTCGACCCGCTTCTGGTTCGGGACGACCCAGAGCACGCGGGGGAACAGGCCGTGGGCGTCTTGCTCGTTGCCGCTTCGGCGATAGTCCTCGTACAGGCGGCATTTGCGAACGACGGTCGGCGGGTGCTCGGTGCCGAGGTCGACTTCTATGAACCAATGGTCTTCGTACTCGCCTTGAGCGGTGACGACGGCTAGGTCTGGGCGCAGTAGTCGGGATTCGCCGCCGATGCCGAGAAAGCGTCGCCAGCTTCCGGGCTCGACTTGGACGGTGACCAGTTCCAGGGTGTCCCCAGCGGCGGCCTGATCGAGCGCAACGCGGGCATCGGCGATGGCCAGCGTGTGAGCCAGGAGTCGTTGAGATGGTTCGCGGTAGCGGCGCGAGATACCGTCATCGTCTTCGGTCTGGAGCAGTCGGTACGCGGCAGCGGTGACGCGCCAGACGTACCCGGCTGATCCAGCTCGGACGCCGCCGACCCGCCGGTCGAGAGCGGCAATCAGGTTGTCGCGACTCAGTCGGCGAAGGACGCGGTTGCTGCTGCGGGTGGCGCTGAGCTCGGAAGCGTGGTCGCTGAAGTGCAGGGCTCGGACGTGTTTGGTGGTCAGGAACCGGTGGGCCGAGATCGAGCGCAAGATTGCGAGATCTCGGGGACTGAGGTTGTGTCGAAGGCTGACGAGATCGAGGCGACCGGTTCGTTGCCTGGCAGGACGGGCGGCCGGGAGCTGAGCATCGGAGATGGGAGAACTATTCCGGACACTTAATCGGGGGTCTTCGCCGTCTGACCTGCCGGTATGTGGATCCTTGCTCGACGCGACAGGATGAGCGATGCGTAGCTCTGGGGCTACGGGGAGGTCGTTCATGACGTCCTCCGTTTCCGGCCGCTGCCGCCTGACTTGTCGGCGCTATCGGCTTCTACTTCGACCAGTTCAGCCAGCTCGCGTTCGACCTGGTCCAGGGCTTGGCCGTACTTGGTCTGACTGAGACGGCGCAGGGCGTCGGGATCGCTGGACGGTGGCGGAAGCGCCGAGGTCTTGCCGGACGCGTAGGGCGTCACCTGACCGTTGCTGGTGGCCAAGCTGGCGTAGACGTGGAACGCGGGGAGCGCGGTGAAGTCGTCGGCCTTGATCTCGGGGTGCCCCTTCGCGAGCAAGGTCGCGTCGTCGTGGGCGAGTTGGAACGCGATGCGGGAGCGGATGTTGCCGACGAAGCCGGCACGCATCGCGGGGGACAGCTGCGAGGCGTACTGGTGCGCGAGCGTGAACCCAGCACCGAGTCCGCGAGCCTGAGCGAGCGCGTCAGCCAGGTCAGTCGGCAGGTGCAAGTAGTCCTGCACCTCGTCGATGTAGACCATGACGGGCCACCGTGCTCCGGCCGGGAGCGTCAGCCGGCCTTGGATGGCCTGCCAGAGCTCCGCGACGGCGAGCGATCCGATAAGGCGGGACGCCTCGGCGCCGACGATCTGCTTGCGGAGCGGGATGAGCAGAATCTTGCCCTCAGCCAGGATCTGGCTCATGGTGATCCCTGGCGCCCGTTGTCCGACCATGGCCCGGAGTCCGGGGTTCAGCAGGAACGGGCGGAGCTTGTTCATGATCGGCGCGATGACCGTGGCACGTTCGCCGTCGGAGAGCGCGTCGTACCAGGCCCAGAAGGGGCCGAGTGCGACGGGATCGGCGGCAGCGACTCGGCGGACGACGGAGCGGCGAAAGCCGGTGTTGGTCAGCAGGAGCGGCACCATCGCGATCGAGGCGTCACCGCGCCGTGCCAACGTTAGGAGCGACGAGTGCACGACGTCTTGGGTGCGTGGTCCCCAGGAGTCGGCGTAGAGCGAGCGGAATACGCTGAGCAGTCCTTCGACGCGGGTTTCTTCGCGTCCGCTACCGCTGAGCGGGTTGAGTCCGACGGGGGTGTTGTCGGTCGGGTCGAGGATCACGACATCGTCCAGGCGGTGTGCTGGCATCCGCTCGAGGATGTCGGTGACCAAATCGCCCTTTGGCTCGATGATCACGACGCCGCGGCCAGCGGTGATGTCTTGCACGGCCAGGTTGGCGAGCAAGGTTGACTTGCCGGTGCCGTTCGGACCGAGGACCCAGGTGTGCCGCAACGAGCCGCCCACGTCGAGCCCGATGGCCTCGGTATGACCGGGAGCGGTCGCGGTCGCGACGACTCGATCTGGTGTCGCGGACAGCTGATCGGACGGTGGGAGAAGTCGCGGGTGCAGGCCCGGTACGCCGGGGAAGTCGGAGTCACCGATGGGCCAGCCGAGCAGGCCGAGAACTTCGGCGCTGTTGAGACCGAGCGGCCACCACCAGGGGCTGAGCGCGCCGTTGATCTTCCGAGACGTCTCACGAACGAGGCGGATGCGAACGCCCGGCATCTCCGTGGTGCGCAACGCGCTCAGGATGCCTGCGATCAAGGTCTGTCGGCGCCGTGGACTTGGGGCAGTGACGCCGAGACGAATGATGCAGTCGAATCCCGAGAGTTTTTGCTTAGCGCGAAGTGCGCTGCGGGCTTCGCTGTCAGTGCGATCCGCCGGCCGTGGACCGAGCACCGGCGTCGGTGCCGGTCGCGCTGGAACTGCTCGGGCAGCCTTGCGAGGGCCGAGCACGAGCTGCAGTACAACCTCTTCCGTATCGGCAACGCGTCCGAGTGCGGCCAGAATGGCGCGCGTCGACGGTTCGGGGTCGTCGGTGCGCAGCGCTCGGCTATGACTGGTCAGTCGAACCGACGCGGCGTGCGACAAGGGCGGTCGGTGGACGTCGTCGGTCGTGAAGCGCGTGCCGGAGATCAGCCCTTGAATGCTCGCCTTGATGTTGCTCTCAGCTCGACGGGGGACGCCTAGAAGGAGCTGTAAGGTGCGTCCGGATCGCGCCTCCAGCACGAGTCGCGGGTTGCGCGGGTCACCACTCCAGAGCTGGAGAAGTTCCAGCACTCGAAGGGCGGCAACCGGTCGTTGAAAATGCAGTTGCAGCCAGACAAGGTCGTCTAGGGCGCTAAGAATCATTAGCGCTCCTAGAGGTCTGGTCGCCGGTACTCTCCGTCGTGGTTTGCGCCTCGCGTTCGGCCTGTGCTTCGCGCTCGGCCTCCGCCATCGCCAAGTCGATGATGGCGCGAGCCAGCTTGTTGATGTCTGGAGTTTCGCGTCGCACGGCCCGTACTGACAGCCTGTACTCGCGAGTATCTCTCGGGTTTTTAACCCTTCTTTTCTTGCTCATATATACCCTCCTTTCCGTTGCGTGCGTGCAACGTTCTGTATTAGTTATATGGTGCACACACGCAACGGCCAATAGTTTTTCAAGATTCCACAACACCGATAGGAACAGACTGTTCCCTGATGCTTGCCCTATTTCTTATATGCAATATTTCGTTGTTTATTCACCAACGATTTCGTTGCCACCGGATGACCGCCACCACGACCCACAGCACGAGCGCGGTGCCCATCGCGCCGATGAGCCACGGCAAGATCGGCTGGAGGTATGCGACCGCTAGGTTGAGCAACACGACGGAGCCGAAGATGAACAAGCTGGCGCGCCAGATCCACCGGAACGGGTCGCGGCTGGGGGCGGGATCGTCGGTCACTGGTCGGCCACCCAACTACCGGGCCGGCGTCCCGTCAGACCGCCGAAAACGGCCCGTGCGACGGTCCCGGGCGGGTCGTCGTAGGTCGCCCGGGTGACGTGAACCCGGTCTGGCAGAACGCCGTCCATCCGCGTTCCACCGAGAACAACGGCGTGGACGTCGCCGGGAAAGTTGGCCAGGTCGTCGAGCACCTGGGCGACGTTGTCGTCGTACAACTCGTAGTCGCTGAGGACGATGAGGGTGGCGCGATGGCTCGGGTAGCGGTCCGCCAGGTCGGTAGCCGTCTTCAGGGAAGTGCCGAGGCAACTGATGCCGGCGGCGTCCCGTGGGACGTGCAGCCCCGATCGCAACCGTTGCAGTCCGGCTCTGGTGAGCGGCGTCGGCTGCACGTCGCCGCTGGTCGGGGTATCGAAGTGCAGGACGGCGCCGAGCTCGTGTTTGCTGCCACGTCGACCGATCGCCCGGAAAGCGCGCCAGGCTTCTTCGTAGCGGTTGGACACCGGGTCGGCCCCGGCCGGGCCGATGATCGAGCCGGAGTCGTCGGTGATGACGATCGTGATGGTCGGTTCTGTGGACGGCCGTCCAGGGTTGCCGAGTTGATAGGAGACCTTCGGCCGGTTGGCCGCGATGCTGCCGGATGTCCAGCGCAGCTCGGCCGCCAGCAGGTGAACGGGCCGGAGCTGGATGGTGCGGATCATGCGGCATCACCGCGGAACCGTCGCCCGATGACCTCGGGCTGCTCGGCGGCAGGGCCATGCCCGGCGACGCCGGGGTTGCGGCGCAGGATGCGTTGAGACAAAGCCTGGAGCTGCCACCAGGCGGCCCGTCCGCGGTGAAGGTGCTCGGCCTTGATCGAGGTGGCCCCGGCCAAGGCTTCCGCCCGTTGCCGGATGGTGGGATCAGCGGCGAGCTTTCGGTGCGCCTTGATCGCCTTGGTGTAGGTGCGCTCCGTGCGGGCGAGGTAATCGGCGATCTCGTCGGCGTAGCTGTAGTTCGCCAGGAACGAGCCGAGCGCCGTGGCGGCGGCCAGCATCCCGAACGCGATGCCTGACGTCATGCCCTCGACGGACAGCCGTAGGCAGAAGATGCCGACGCTGATGATCACGACGATGGTCGCGCTCAACGCCCCGACCAGCTTCATGGTGGAGACGCCGGCCTCGGTCCCGGTGAAGACCTGCCGGTAGCGCTTCTCGTCGTCGGTGAGGTCCTCGAGGTCACGTTGCCGGATGCGCGCCAGTCGAAGGTCCTTGAGGTCGGCCCCGGCCTGGCCCGCGGTGATGGCGGCGACACCGGTGGCGACGGCCTGCCCGAGGGCGACGAGCGGGACTTCGCCCAAGGTGATGGCCGCGCCGAGGATCCCGGCTGTGTCACCGAGACAGAGCAAGATGAGGCAGATCCAGTAGCGGACCTTGGCCGGCAGATCCCGCCGGGTAAGGTGACCGAGAGTCCGTAGCGCGTGGGCCGACTGCTCCCGCGCTACTTCGACGCTCGACGCTGCCCCGGTGATGAGGCCGGTGGCGGCGGTTGCTGCCGACTCCAGCCCTGCCGCGGTAACCGTGGCGTCGCGAGCTGCCGCCTCGCCCTCCGCGGCGTACGTCTCGGTCTGGGTCTGCGCCTTGGCGTGGTACTCGCTCTGGGAGTGGAACTCCTTGATGTTGTCGGGCTGCGGGGTCGCCCCGGCCCGGTCGATGTGCGGCAGGATCACTGCGTCGGCCTCGGCGGTGGCCTCGTCCAGCGGGTTGAGGTGGGTGCGGCTCAAGGCGTTCACCGCCCGGCCACGTAGTCGGTGACGATGGTGCAGGACGCGGCGCCGGTCTTGTGGCAGACGCCGTCCCAGAAAGCAATCAAGGCGTCGGTCAAGGCCGAGGACGGTGCGGAGCCGTTGGCGACCTTGCCAACGCCCGCCACGGTCACCGAGGCCTCCGGCAGCTGGGGGACCAGCACCGTCGCGCCGAGCTTGCGGGCCGTCTCCGCCGCAATCGGCTTGGTGACGCCGGTGCCAACCGTCTGAAGTCCATCGGTCAGGATCACGAGGCGCAGGCGGTACATCGTGCCGAGCTGGCTGCGGTACTCGGCCGCCAATCGGACCTGAGCGCTGATATCGCTGTGAGCTGGCGAGACTCTCTTGATTGCCGGCGGGTAGGTCACCGAGACCTTCTCGCTGATCTCGTCGACCAGCTTCTGTACGCGGCGAAGCCGCGCGTTGTCGGTCGCGCCAGGGAGCGCGAGCTCGCCGTCGTACAGAGCGACGGTAGCCGCGCTGGTGGCGGAGAACACGGTCACGAGCAGATGGCCGCCGCAGATCGCGGTGGTGCGGGCCTGTGTCTTGATGATGTCGAGTCGGGCGCCGTCCAGCTTGGGCGTGCGGCCGCTGCCGCTGACGTCCAGGTCGAGCTTGGTTGCGTACTTGGTGTCCTTCGGGCAGCTCTTGAGAGTCGTCTTGTCCAAGCTGAGCTGATCGACGCCGGGCTGTGGGCCGCAGGCGATCAGCAGCAGGGGCGCCACCAAGACGGCGACGATATACGCCCGTAGGCGTAGCGTTGACGTTTTCACGGTGTTGATTCCTTCTCTCTGCATAGGGGTGGGTGACCCGCCGTGGAGCGCCTGGCTCGAGTGCCAGCTCGGGTCAGGCTTGGCGGCCGGTGATGCATGGGAGACACCGAAACAAGAGGGCTGGCCGCCGGGCGAAAAAGTCGCTGCTCGGTCGCATTTCCGCAGGTCAGGACCGATCCGCGACTGCTGGGCGTCACCCTCGCGACAGGGTTGCGACAGCCCGGCGACACCGCTCAGAACGTGAAGAAGCCCCGTTCAGGTGAACGGGGCTGGGTGGGGTCGGCCGTGTGAAACCTGCTCGAGGGCAGGCGGACAACTGGTACAGCTGGGTGTACGCGCCCTACGGCGTCGGGTTGTCGGCGCGCGGGTACAGCTGGCGGAACCGGACGGTCTCGAAGCGATGCGGATCGAGGATGTCGTCGATCCGGGGATCGCCGTAGTCACCGGCGAGGCTGGTGACCTTCTCGCTCAGTTCGCGGCCGAGCAGAGCGTCGGGATTCCTGGTCCAGAGCTCGATGATCGCGATGACGCCGACCAGGTAGTTGCGGTAGTCACCGCGGCAGACGGAGATGACTGACTCATCCCAGTCCAGCCAAACCGAGATGACCTCGGACAAGGTGGTTGGCTCGACACCTTGGTGTCGCATCCTCTCGGTGGCATCCCGAAAGTTGATGAAGCTCTGGAAGAGCTCCAATACTTCGTTGCGTATCGACTCAGTCGACATGGTGGCCTCCAAATGGTGAAGGCCGAGCCCCTTCTAGTTATGACACTACTTAAAGATTCATGCAAGCGAATGTTTGCAAGGAGTGGCCGCTGCGGCACAATTCGTGACCTGTGACAGCTAGTCACTTCTGGACCAGATCGCTACGCTGCGCAAGGGGCAGTGAGGCGACCTGGGGCGGTGGTGCATGGACGAGTCACGCGAAGAGGCGGAGTCCGATCTTCCAAAAGGAACGACGGACATCGAGCGATTGGTCGCAGAGGGGATCAGCGATGATCGCCTGGCGTCATGCCGCGAGCTTGGTGAAGCGATGCGTCTCGAACTCGGACTTACCGAACAGCTCAGCATCGGCGGACAGATTGTCCTGCTGCGGACTGTGCTGACCGAAGTGGTGGAGCGGACTCGGCAGGAGGCGCTGAGCCGCAAGGAGCAGCTCACCCACGAGGAATCTGGCCAAGAGCGCGCTTTCTGGATCGCCGCGGCAGGAGAGCTCCTTCGGCTACCGGATCCGAAGAACACCTGCGAGACGATCCAGGAGTACAGGGGCCGATCGAAGAACCTTCCGGATTACACGCGGGGCAGTACGCGACAACGAGCCAAGCTCCGGGCGGCGTTGTGGCTTGGCGCAACCACAACCAAGACCGCGGAACGGCTGGAAGAGAAGGTCTCTCCGGTCCTTGTGGCTGCAATGGCGAGCTACGCACGCGAGCAGCGCGGCGCACTACGAGTGCGACTGGACGAAGATCCGCCGACCGAAGCGCCAGGCGATGAGACGACCGTTCCGAACGACCCCGATACGGGAGAGACAACGTCGCGACGTCGCTGGTACCTATGGGCAGGCGTCGCCGTAGTCGTAGTTGCGGGGCTGATCTGGGGCAGCGTCGCCCTCTTCGGTGACAAGGAGCCTTTGGAGCCAGGCGCAGGCTCGACTCCAGAGCCGAGCTCATCAAGTGAGTCAAGCGGTACGCCGTCCTCGGCCGGCCAAGAGATCGTCAATCAGGTCAAGCCGTGTGCCAGCCTGCCGCGAGACTCGCAAGCGGCGAAGGACCTGCGGTCGCGGCGTGAGGTCGTGGTCGATGGCCGCTGCTTTCCTGACCCAACAGTTGACGTCGGCACTCAAGCAACGCCAACACGGGATTCTGCGGATGCCGTGCTCGTCTCTACCGGCCAGATCCTCGACAACGTCTGCCTCAGGTCCGGTCAGGAAACCTCCGACATGGTTGGTACCAAGACGAAAGTTTGGGTGCGCTTCGATGTGGAGGCGAATCGTGAGGCGTACATCTCAGCGATCTGGACCCAAGGTGAAGAAGGTGCTGATCCGTGTTGATTCGCTTGCCGCTGTGGAACTGACGCACTCATGACTCCGCCCCGGCCAGCCGCCACGACGGACGATGAGAGTGCGCGTCACTTTCTGGACGCAGCGGCTCAGTTCATCGACGCAATGTTCGTAACCTCTGCTGAGGATCGGCCGCGTAGGCTGAGTGCTCTTGATTTCCCAGCCACACTAGAATGGCTGCGCGTGCAAGACGTCATCAGGTTGGCGAAGCAGGGTGATCCTGCTGGGGTCAGTGGCAAGTCTTTCCACAATCGCTGGAAGTCCAAGGAAGCCTTCGTCAACGACGCAGTCATTCATACGATGCTCTATCGTGACGCGCCGAACGCTGATCCGGCGTTGCAGTTGGCGGATATGTCACAGGTGGCAGGTGCCGACAACGTAGCAGAGGCGATCGCCAAGTTTAGCGACGCGATGCTGCGCAGCTTGCTTTCGTATCCGCGCTCGTTTCTTCTTCTCCACATCGGCCCGCTGCTCGACCAGCATCCCGCTCTCAAACAAGCGATTGTTGACGACATGCTGAGAGCGCTAGCGCCCTGGTACGAGGGATACGCCGCCCTGTTCGAGAGCTTCGGCGTCTCGCTGCGTCCTGGCTGGACTGTCGAGCGCTACGGCTTGACGCTTCAGTCGATGCTCGACGGGTTCTTACTGCGAACGCGTGTTCAGGCAGAGCAGATGCGCGCCTACAGCCCGGAAGACGTGAGTCTCTTCGCAGAAGCCGTGGTGGCCTTCACCTTGGGCGTGGTCGACGCGGACAGCCTGGGACGCACGGCGCGAGAGGCACTCAATATAGCCGTCGGTGATGATGAGGACCCGAAGAGTCGCTGAGTCGTCGGGATCCTAGGGTCTCCTGCGGGTAGGGGAACTCAGAATGCCCCCTATAACCGTTGACCTCGAAGTGTGCCCGATGAATGCTAGGGGCGGCTCCACACTGGCCTTATGTCTGCCCGGGAGAAAATCGAAGGAATTTACATGGCTCACGGACAGACGGAAAGCTCTTTCCCTCGGGTTGCTCTATCGAGGATTCGCCTATTCATTGTAAAATATGTATTAATGAATAGTATCAAGCGGAATCGAGGAATAGTGAAGAAGAAGATGCTCATCGGTGGTCAGTGGAAAGCGGCAGCCAAGACCTTTGCGACGCTCAACCCGTCCACCGGGGAGGAGTTGGCGCAGGTGTCGGCCGCGAGTGGTGCGGATGTGCGTGACGCCATCGCTGCGGCTCGTGCTGCCTTTGCGGGATGGTCTGACATGGGAGTCGTCCGGCGCTCCGAGATACTAATTAAGGCGGCAGCCGAGCTTGACAAGCGGTATGGAGAAGAAGGCGAGTCCACGCCGCTCAAGAAACTGATCATGGACGAGGCGGGCCGGTGTCTAGAAGATGCAGACCTTGAAGTAGCTGAGAGTACATCGGTCATCCGGTACTTTGCCGACCAGGCGCCGCGCTGGTTGGAGGACGAGCGGATCATCCTCGATGAAGAATTGTGGCCCACAAAAGAAAGCAAGGTAGTCTTCGAGTCGCGGGGCGTGGTGGCAATCATCAAGCCGTGGAACTACCCGCTCGAGCTGGCAATCTGGGCACTCGCGCCCGCTCTTGTCGCGGGAAATACGGTAGTGTTCAAGCCTTCCGAACACTCACCCCTTGTTGGACTTGAGATCGGTGACATCTTCACTGAGGCGGGCCTACCCGACGGCGTTCTGAACGTCGTTCCGGGAGGCGCGAGCGTCGGTGAAGCGCTCGTCGAATCCGCGGACGTGGACATGGTGGCCTTCACCGGGAGTCTGCAAGTCGGGCGGGATATCGCCGTCCAGTCGGCGAAGAAGCTCCGTCCGGTCACCCTTGAGCTTGGCGGCATCGACCCAGCCATTGTGCTGGGCGACGCGGATGTGGAACTTGCAGCGAATGGTTTGGTGTGGGGCACGTACGCGAACGCCGGGCAGGTCTGCGTCCGACCAAAACGGATCATCGTATTGGCCGACATCTATGAACGATTGCTCGAAAAGCTCAAATCGAAAACGGAAGCGCTGGTGCTCGGTCGAGACTTCGGGCCGTTGATCAGTGACGAGCAACTACAAAAAGTCAGTGAGCTTGTAGAGCGAAGTGATCGCGCTGGCGCACAAGTTCTGCTCGGCGGAAAGCGGGTGGACAGAGCTGGCTTCTACTTCGAACCGACTCTGGTCACCGACGTGACGCCGGCCATGGCCCTGTGGCAGGAGGAGTGCTTCGGTCCGGTCATGGCAATCACCAAGGTGTCAACGATCGACGAGGCCATCGCTCTTGCAAACGACTCTGAATATGGACTGGGCGCTTCTGTATGGGGCAGCGACGAGGCGACTCTAGCGAACATTTCCGCGCGGATATCAGCCGGGATGGTCTGGATCAATGACGTGAACCTCGCCTTTCCGCAAGCGCCCTGGGGAGGTACGAAGTCCAGTGGAGTAGGTAGCGACCTCGGCCGTTGGGGACTGGAAGAGTACGTCTCAATCAAGCACATTAACCTGGAAACCGGGAACTCGCCAACTCGTGATTGGTGGTTCCCCTATGGCAGTTAGACACGCTTTTACCGGAGGCTCAGGTGTGGTTCGAAACCCGGAAAGTTGTACTTGCCGTCGGGAAAGCGAGAGGTGAGCAACCGCTCGTAGCGTTCGATTTCGCATTACGTGATGCTGGCGTAGCGGACTTCAACCTCATCAAGGTCACCAGCATCGTGCCTCCAACAATCCCGGTCGTGTATTTGAAGTCCTCAGCCACACCGGTAATCGGCGAGGGCCTTATGGTGCCCACCATCTACGGGCGAGAGGACAGTAACGAGCACGGTGAAACGATCGCTGCTGCGGTCGCTGTCGGGCTCCCTACCGCAGCTCGCCCACTGGCAGGCGTCGTGTACGTCTGGTCGGGAAAGGGCTCCGAAGACGACGCGCGTAAGCACGTTCAGGACATGGTGGATCAAGGGATGGGTGTCCGCGGCGTAGAGCACTATGAGACGAAGATCATCTCCGGCGACATCTTGGTCGATAGTGATCAATGGGCTTCTGTCGTCGCAGTGGCCTTCTTCTGCGACCGTGACATCGAGGCAGTCTTTAGGCCCTCAGATCTTGTGGATGATCTGACAGAAGAATGAACACTCCACTTGTAGCACGTCCCGAGGACTCGCTACGCACCGTGCTCTGGGAAGAGTATATCGAGCCAGTAGCCGCATGGCTGGCCGGCGACGCTAATGCGCCGATGGTCTTGGCGCAGGCTTCGGGCAGTTCATGGGAATGCGCAATTTCCGTCCTGTTTTTACAAAATGTATCTACCGAGATTAAAGCGAAGCCCGCAACCACGGTTACGCAATCTCCGATAGACGTCAACCGGCTGGATGCCAAGATCTCCGAGTCCGCGAACTGGCTCCTCGATCAATGTCAGCCAAGAAGCTCCGAGCGCCCTTTTTGGGAAGGGGTGACGTGGGACACGGCTGTATGCGTCCGGGTCATCGGCAACCTACTACTGGACGATAGTGAGGCAGTATTCAGCGCCGACCGAAGAGATGTTGCAGTTGAGCGTTGTGGTCAAGCGCTCCGTTGGCTCACTGCGGAGTTCAAGACGTGGGAGGAGAACGTTACTTACCCGTTTGGGCCGTCCGATTTGGCCCAGATAGCTGCGACGCTGATGAGCCTGAGCTCTATGGACTCACCGATTCTCGACGAGGCTTTCAAGAAAGGCAAGAAGGATGCGCTGGCCCACGCCGAAGCCATCGTTCGATATCTTGTTGAAGCTCGGGATGAAGCGAGAAAAGAGGAACAGGAGCAAGAGGGCGATGAGGCATCTAGTCCCGTTGCCGCATTCTGGGGTGATTTTTTTCAGTCCGGTGAAGTTGTGGAAGCGCTGGCGCTCTTCGTGGCATACGGACTGGCCAACTCACCCGGCAAGCCACTATCTGATCCGTCTATCGAGTGCCGGAAGCGAGTCGTGTCTTGCATCCAGTACTTCGAGGATCATCAAGTGGACGGCCGATGGGGCACGCACTCGGACACGTGCAGAGCCCTATACGCCTACTTGCGTGCCTCTCGGCTGATCCCAGACGTCGGACCGGAAGATCACCTGATCCTAAAGGCGCTCCGGTGGATGTGCGATCGAAAGCAAGTCTTCGCCGACGGCAGTTTCATGCACACGATGTTTATTACTGTCTTCTACGCGCTTGCCTTGTGGGAAGCTTATAAATACTGGGAACCCGCCAAAGAGTCAACGATGAAAGTCTATGACTCGGCTTTCTGGGCGGCTCCAGTTCGGTCGACGCCTGAACGCGCTAAGCGCCTCGCTTTGCAGGTAGAGCGCGATCAAGTTAGATACGAGCTGGTGCGGAAAGACAAACTTGTCAAGAAACTGTGGGCCGGCGCGGCATTCGTGGGCGTGTTCGTTATCGCTGTCGTGTATGGCTTCATGGATGGAGCTCTCGAATGGACCTACAGTCGAGGGGATACCATCGGCGCACTGGGGTTCTTGCTTTCTGCTGCCAGCGCTGCGGCCGGTTTGGTTTACGGCTGGCCATTCAAGCGGAGGAATAAAGAAGACCAGAATCAAAAATAGCCTGTTGGATGAACGTAGAGGCAGCCAAGTTGCTCCCTAAGGTTGTTGACCTCAATGGCGTATACCTGAAAACTGAGCTACAGCGAGGCGAAAAGGCTCTCTCGTGTTGGGATGGGCTAGCGCACTAGGATTTAGGGAGCAAAGTTATGGCACATGAGGGATGGGTTGAGCAGACAAGTCACTGGATGGCCACCGGTGACGTCGACAGTTCCGGGAGGATGACCGGCGCCGAAATCACTAACACCACCGGTTCGACTGTCGATCGCGACCGAACGTTCGACTCCAAGGCAGACTTCGAGGCATACGCTCGGCAGGCTGCCGGGGTCAGGTAATACCTGAACCCGGCTCCTAGCGGTGGTGTTGGTGGAAGCGGTCGCGGATTTCAGCTGCGAAAGCTTGCTGTGACGGTGAATACCAACACCCCGTTGGGACTGAGACCTGGATCTCCACTCGCCACGCTCTGAGTGAAACCTGGGTATATCTTATTTCTTCCGCACTGTCGTGATGGGACATAATCGCGGCGATCTCGTTACCTGCTGTAGCGGCAGCCGCGAAGTTGTCTACATTGAATATGTATTGCAGCAGCTCAATGCCGTTGTCGCCGGAAACAATGAGCTCCCAGTCTTCGTCGTCTTTGGTGCGGCCAATTTTTTGGGATTGATCCATAGTATTACTATTTTACATTTTCTATACAACAAAAGCGAGCCCGGTTTTGTCTTTAAGGCTTCCGGCTCAATCAGTAAAGCGCAGTTCCAGTGGATGTATGCGTGGTAGATTCGGCCTATGGCACAGCGCACTCAAATCCTGCTAACTGACGATCTCGACGGTACCGACATCCCCGCCGGCAAGGGAGAGACGATCCCCTTCGCCCTCGACGGTCAGACCTACGAGATCGACCTCACCAACAAGAACGCCACAGCACTCCGGAAGGTTCTCCTCCCGTACGTCGAGAAGGGCCGGCGGGTGACGACACCCCGGGGCGCCAAGGTCAAGAGCACTCAAGTCGGCGCCGCTGCCAAAACCGTCAAGGAGTGGGCGCGAGCTAATGGCTACGAGGTCAACGACCGCGGGCGCATCCCGGACGACATCCGCGCCGCGTTCGATGCGGCCAACTAGCAGATCCTGAGAACAGTCCCGGTGTGGTGACCAGCGTCGCCCGCGCACGCGACGGTGAGTCCGTGGCCGGCGCTAACCACGTGGTCCCAGGTTCGTTGAACCTGAGTCGAGCAGAACCCGCAGCGGAGAAAGGTAGATTCGGTGTCGACCGCAACTGATGAGGAGTTGGCTCAAGACCTCGCAGTCACGAACGCGCTTCGGCGGATCGTCCACCGCCGTTGCTACTCACCAGACTGCAATCAACCGATCGTTCGGTACGTCGACCGCCAAGCCCTGCTGAACGCGAATCTGGTCCCCATCAAGAGCCTCGATAGCGACCACCCGCGATACGACGATCGCCTCAAGGCGGCCACGTACACCAGCTTCAGCAATGCGTTGCTCCTCTGCGAGGGGCACCGAGTGCTGCTGCAGAGCGCCACCGACCAGCCGTCGGTCGCGATGCTCCGAGCATGGAAGGCAAGGGCTGAGGGTGCTGACCGCAGGCTGGTGGGTCACCTTGCGCAGGCGACGGCCGATACATTTCGGGAGCTTGTCGCCGGTCTGACTGCCAATGTTGGTGAGGTTGATGCCATCCTCGACGGTTTGGCAGTCTCCGACCCCCGCGGAGCCTCGATCATCCGATCCCTCGTCGACGCCTATGTCGGCGGACCTGCCCCGGGTGAGCGGGCCGGAGCGGCCGAGAAATAGGGTTGGGAGAGCGGGGTAGTCAGGTAGGGAGGTACCCGAAGCTATTCGGGTGGGAAGCGACGTTCATCAAGATGGGCTGACATGGATGGCGGACACGTCCGGTGCTCTTCCTCGTCAGCCTGCCCGCAAAGCTCTCAGTGGCTGCAGACGGCTGGCTGGCTGAGATGAACTGCCGGACATGCTTCATTGAGGATCCTTCGTCGGCTGCACCTCGCGCAACTGGTGCTACGACGACCTGTGGATAAGTTCGGCGCCGCGCGGTGACCGGGCAACGTCGCAGTGCTACGTTGAAAGCCCCCCAGTATGACGGTCTCATCCCCCCAGACTGCATACGAAGGAACGCCCTCGTCCAGTGGACGAGGGCGTTCTCTTTACGGGTGGCTCCACGGCACGAGGACCCGCCGGAGCACGAGGGACTCGGAAGTGCACTCAGTCCGAGCTGAGCACCAGCCGACACTCGGCCTTCTGGATTACCTCACCGAAGGCCAGCGCTGAGTTTGGGGTGCCCGCTGGGTAGGCCCGGATGGCCGGCTGGGCGGTCCGGTCCTGATCCCACGTCTCGATCTCGTCGCAAAGCTGCTGGGCGAGATTCGGGCCGTAGGTACCGTGTCCGATCGCGCCGAGCTCGAACAGAGATTTGCCCTCTTCGACGCGGCGGATGGCGAGGTACGCCAGGCTGTCACCTTCGACCAGGGCAGGACTGCGAGAGGGGATCGCAGGCGTGCACAGCCCGGAAGTAACCGCGGCGCTGTCAGCGGCGATGCGGCAAGTCCTGGAGTCCGTCCCGGTGATGCGCAGCCAGATGCCGTCGAACGAGTCGTACGAGCCGACGGTCGCGCCTGACCAAACGGCGTCCTTAGGCTGATCGAGCACACCGCTGAGTGCGGCCGAATCAATCGGCTGGTCGACATCCCAGAACAGCGAGACCTGTCCATCGCTGTCGATCTGTCCGCTGCGCTCGCCTTCTTGCCCGATCATCGGCACGAAGCCACACAGCTCGATTGAGTCAGACACCAGAGCATCGCCGTCGCGGACGAAGGCAACGCTTCGGGTCTGGCCGCGCCACCGCAGTGGCACTACCAAGCGACCTCCTGGAGCCAGCTGCTCCCAGATGGCCGGCGTCAGGTTCCATGCGCCCACGGTGAAGATGATCCGGTTGTAAGGCGCATTGCTGGGTGCGCCGAGCGAGCCATCTTCAGTGACGACCTCCACGTGCTCGTTGCCGGTTGCGTCGAGGCCGCGCCGAGCACCGGCGGTCACCTCCGAGTCGATGTCGACGGTTGTAACTGAGCCGCCCGGGCCGGTGAGCTGCGCCAGGAGAGCAGCGTTGTAGCCGGTGCCCGCACCGATCTCGAGGATGCGATCGCCCGGCCGGACCTGGAGCTGATCGAGCATCATGGCCACGACGGTGGGCACGGATGCACAGCTCAGTACTGTGCCGTCGCCGGCGCGCTTGGTGATGACCGCGATGTCGGCATAGGCATCTTCGGCGGTGGCCTCGGGGACGAACTCGTGCCTTGGAACCGTGCGCATCGCTTGCTCGACGGCCGGGCTACTGGCGTGGCCTGCTGCGAGAATGTTGTCGACCATTGCCGCGCGCAGGGTCTCGGGTGAATCGGTGATGGTGCTCATTGGTTCCTTTCGTGAAGCCCGGGCCGAGGTTGGGCGGCGGGCTGATCGTAATCGGGCGGACGGACAGTTCGGGTCGTGCCGTCAGCCGGAGAGGAGTAGACAGGCATCCCAAGCCGACAACGACTCAACGGTTGAGGCGGTAGCGAGTCGGGCCAGGTGGACGCCGGTGCTGCCCTCCAGCAGCCCTTCATCCAGAGATGCGCCAGATCCGACGAAGGAATCAAGGCGTGAGACCAACGTCGGTAGCTCTGCAGCGAGCGGGCTGTTTTGGCCGGCGTCCGCGGCCGTCCGCCAGGTCGTCTGCAGGAGCCCAGCCCAGCCGTGGCAAAGCGATACGTCATCCAGCTGGGTAAGTTGGGCGTCGTCGGTGATGCAGCCGAAGAGTGCTGTCTCGGCCTGACGCTGGCGCGGTTGGTCGGCAAGAGCGAGTCCGGCAAGTTGCTGCGCCCGGGCGATGCCGGGCGTGCCGTAACACCAGGACGGGCGTTGCGGTCCGGACTGCTGGATCGCGTTGACCTTGAGTTCGTCCACCCTCACGGTGCCAGGCCACCATGTCGTCAGCCCGTCGCCCTGCTGCCACTGGTCTAGCCAGGCGCAGATTCTCGTTATTGCCTCGGTCTGACCAGGCACGTTGATGTCGCGCCGCGCTGCGCTGGACATGAGGGCGAGTGGACCCGTGATGCCGTGTGCCAGGCCGAGATTGCCGTGCCCTCCGGACCAGAAATCTGACGGATGGTCAGCGGTGTCATTGCTGGTCCACCAGCCTGGGAGGGTCTGACCACCATGTGGCACCGGTTCGCTGAGTTGAACGAGGTAGCTCAGAACTTCCCGGAGCAACTCACCACCGCCGTGCCGGCGTAGTTGATAGACGCCGAGTCCGGTGAGGCCGCTGATGAGGTCGAACTCGCGCAGTGCAGGCAGCTGGCCTTGGTCGATGCGTTCGTGAGCCCGGCGCAGTCGTTCTCGCGTGACGTGTTCGATGTGACCGTCGAGGGTGACAAGTGCCTTGGCGTAGGCGGGTTTGTCTGCCGCCTGGAGGGCGAACGCAACAGCAGGCGCGCCCCTGAACAGACTGCTGTCCGGGTCTGCCTTGACCGGTGCACTCGTCATGGCGAGAACCTGCTCATGCACGGCTGCCCAGCTCCCTTGCCCGGTCAGAGCCCGTTCGACGTGCAGCAGAGCCGCACCAGGCGTGCCGCTTCCAAGGGACTGGGCGTCCGCACTTGACTGTGGAATCGCAGACTGCGCTGCCGTCCTCACCGGACCACGCTCTTGGGTTGTGCCAGCCAGGCGACCGCGGCTTGCCGGGCCAGGCGTCGGCAGACCGCCTCACCTTCGCGGTCGATACCAATCGCCCGGTTGTGGTGCATATGCAGCAGCGATTCAATGACGTCATCTCTGCGTGCAGGATCGGCGAGCGTTTGGCGGTAGCTGACCAACGCATCTGCTCGGCGTTGCCAAGCTGCGGAGAGCTCGCCGTCCCAGCCCGGCAGCTTAGACAATCCACCCGACCGGACGAGACGAGTGATGTCATTGGTCAGGGCACGGTCCGCTATTGCCCCTGACGCTGGTTGGCTCGTCAGCCAGTCCGACGCCGCGTCTATGTCGCCCATCAGGCACTCGACTGTCGAGAGCATGTTGATCGCGGTCAGCACTGTCGGATGGATGATCGAGTCCGGAAGGTGGCGGAGCTGTGCGGCAACAAGCTGGGAGTCGGCCACGAAGACGGCCTCGGCCGCCGTCATCGCAGGACCGTGACCGTAGCGTCCAGTCTCAGGGAGGTAGGTGTCGAGAGCGAGCCGATTGATCTTGCCGCCATCCCTGAGGCGCTCAGACCACGAGCCAGCCTCTCTGAACAGATGACCGTAATGATCGGTGCTTCGCACAGGAAGACGCAGCCGCAGATGATCGGCTTCGTGAAGGCTTCGGTAGCGAGCAAACCAGTAGTCGGCCTCGTCGACGGCACTCAGCAGGAGGGGAAGCTCGACGCCGATCAGCTCGCTCATGCGCGCGGGGTGGGTGTAGAGCTTCAGAAAGAGCCATTGGGACTCCGGCCCGGCCGGCACCTGCGTCTGATTGCGGTTGGTGACGAGCCAACCAGTTGAGAGAAGAGGCGGCTTTGCGGGAGTCTGAGTGCTGACGAACGGCATCGCGACGTCATGGACGTGGCCGCCAATCCATCCCAGGTCGTCTGGCTCCGCGCTTTCAGTGAACGTGACGGAGCCGTGCTGACTGAGACGAGCTCGCACGATTGCCGCATGAGCAGGCTCGCTTAGAAGGAGCGGTAACGACCGGTCAGCGTCTTGAAGCTCGACCGCCGCAGGGCAATCCCAGCGTTGCCGCCATATCTCGACCGCCTCAAGCCAAGCGCGATCGTCTGTGGTCGTCGGCAAGTCATCGACGGTCAATCGCCAGGTAGCCGGTGAAAGGATCGATCGCCCGTGGCGCACACGCGGAAGGTGCGGGAGTTGCTCGGCGGCTGGTCCCCAGTCGAAACGGTGCCAGGTGGCACCGAGGCTGCGGGACAGGTGCGCCAGAAACCGGGCCAACGGCGGCGGTTGTTTCTCGAGGGCGAGAGCGTGGAACGTTTGCGGTTCGACGACTCGTTGCCGAGAGATGCTGACGAGCTGAAGACCGCGACGGGTCGCGATCACCGCTAGATCGTTGACCGAGACGACTGCTTCGTCTGCGGGTCGGTGTTCGCCGAGAGACAGCACATGGGGGAGATACGCCGGGACGCGACAGATGTTTTCGGCGTGCGGGTAGATCGGCGGAAAGGACAGCTGTACCGGCAAGGCTCCGTCGACGGCGGTAGGCACGCCTCGGTACACGTCCTGCAAGCCAGCCTCGGGCGACGTGTACGCAACGCGTGAAGTAAACGTCCCTGCTGACTGCCCTGGGTGGACGACCAGACTGTAGTCACCGCGGTCGATCGCCTCACGACTCGTGGCCCGAATCTGCGCAGCCAACTCGACGTGGGGTGGGATCCCGCGGTCGAGCGAAGGATCGCCGACTGCCAGAGACTCGATAGTTTCATCGGTGAGAATGACTTCGTGCTTTCCGTCTGCCATGGCGCGCCAGGCCATAGCGAGGAGCTTTCCGTCTCGATCGGATGGCCCGCTCGATGCGGCCGTCGCGGTGCTGCCCGGATATGTGGCGGGGAGACCGATCCCGGCGTCAGGGTTCACGACGTCGGCGAGCGGTATCGGCGCGTTGATGCCATAGCGATCGCAGAACGCCGTGTAGTAGTCGCGCCAGGCGGCTTGTCCGGTTGGCTGGCGAGTCAATCGCATCAGCGCCGTCGCTGCGCGGCCCAGCTCTTCCGCGAGGTGTTCGGGGAGTTGCACGTCGCAGTCAATGCGAAGGTCTGCTGCCAGCGGGGCGCGCCCGGCCGGCGACATCTCTTGCATCCGAGTTGTGAGTGATGCACGAACGGTCGCCCGCTCGGTGTCTGTGCAATCGGGATCGTTGTGCTTCGCAATCGCGGCCTGGACCTCCTCCAGCTTCGACAGGATCGGTGCGACGGGTGGGATAGTTACGGCGCCAGCTGCGCGCAGGCGGGAGATCACGTGCGAGAGCGGATCAGACTCGGTCACCGGTGCCCGCAGCGAAGTGATAAGGAACTCCTGCCGCAAAAGGTTGGTGATGAGATCGCGGATCTTGGTTCTGGGAACGGCCGGGAAGGTCTGACTCAGGGCATCGACTAGAGCGTCGAATCGGATCGGCGACTGCGCGGCTTCCCGTACTGCGCGGACTGCCGGTGTGGACCGGATCAGTACGCGGGTCGCACCTTGCGGCGCCTCGAGGTCGTCCCCACGCTGTGCGGCTAAGTTGGTGAAGACGACATGGATGCGATCGAGTAGCTCAGGCGATGTCTCAAGCCGTCCGACCACGTCACCTAACCACTGGGCGTCGACCCGAATAAAGGATCGATGGTGATCCCTCCACTGCACAGCGGCAGTGCTGCCGAGCAGGACCGGCGCGACACCGGCAAACAGGCCGAACGGGGTATAGCGGCCCGTGGCTCGGAGCACGTAACGGATCACCGACAACGTTGCTCGACGCACCTGCTTATCGGAGAACGCGACGCCGCCGCAGATCGCGTCAACCTGGTTAGCGAGGCCAGTGCTCGCGTGTCGGATCGCGTCGGCGAAGCGTGGCCGAGACCAGACCTCTCGTAGCCACGACCGACTCGATTTCGCGTCGCTCAAGTCGGGCCAGTGATCCGGCACGTCGTGCACGGGTGCTGCGGCTGCTCGAAGCAATGCTGCGCCGCTGGAACGGTAGAGCGGTTTGCCATCAGCCTTACTCATTGGCCCTCCCTGTTGATCCCCAACAGGGGCCGGAGGCTTGGACCCCCGGCCCCTCGATATACGACCGTCGTCAGACCCTGCTGGTGCAGCTCGACGCGCAGGTGGGAGCGCAGCCATCCTGCGTGTCGCAGCCGCGGTTGGCCTGCGGCACGACATCGGTGACGACGCGAACGTCCAGGTCGAAGTCGACATCCAGCGACTGGTTCGGATCCATCTCAGTTCCTCCTATTTGTTGGGTGTTGGAACGGCTGGTGCCGAGCTGTCTCTTCCCCACCTCGGCACCAGCCGGCTTGGTGGAATCTGTGGCCGAGCCCTCCACAGGGGAGGGGAAAGCTCGGTCACAGACCATTGGTGACGGAACCGACGGGTGTGCAGCGATCTTCTGCACATGAGGGGCTGAGGACGACGACTCCCCGCCGGTTCCGCCAGATCATGGGATGGTGCTCGCGACAATCACGCGTGCACCGGTGGCCCGCTCGAAGGTGTCCTTGACGTCGTGGGTGATGGCGAGCGCGGAGAGATGCAGCAAGCTCGGCACCACGACAGTGGTGACCTCGTACCGGTTGACGGCCTCGACCAGGGCGCCGAAGGCTGCCGGACTGGTGGCGGTTTCCTCGACGTAGATCGCGCCCATCGTGAAGCCCTCCACTTTGGCGAAGGTCTCCAGTTGATCCCTGCTGTCGGCCAGCTCGCCGTCTGTCATGAGCAGGTGCTTGAGGATGTAGCCCAGGAGCAGTGGGCGGGTGTAGTCGACGTCGTTCACCGCTCCTCGTCCATCCACTGTCGGAACTTCGCGACCAATCGCTCCCAAGCTCGCGCCCACCAGCCGCGGCGATGACCCGTCACGATTCGGCTGCATCCGAGCTCACCACCGGAGTTGCCGGCTCGATGGTGACGCGCAGACTGGCGAAGCGCCGAGTCATCGCGGCCTGATAGCGAAGCGCAGTCGCCGGTTCGGCGGTGTAGTCAGCGATGACGTGTTCGCCGAACCAGACACGCACGCGGCGGTCGGTCGGGAGTGGGGCATCCGCGAGCGCGGTCATCGGCCCCGCACATCCTTCGCGATGTCGCGAACCATGAGGATCGTGAGCACGACGGTGCCGATGATTAGCGCCCACATGCTGGGGATCACTGCGACCCACCTCGTTCCGTTGATCGTGCCCGAAGCGTTGATGAGTCATTACCGTATGGAGTCATCCACGCACGCAGCGCCCGTCGAACGCATGACTTTTATGCGCGGCGCGCATACTCTTCGTGTGGGGGCGATACGCTTCTGGTGAGGTACCTCGGTACGGGGATGAGGAGACCGAAATGGCCACCACGATGGCCTCAAGACGATGCGCCAGCTGCGATGCCGTCCTGGCGCGCGACAACACAGCGTCACTGTGTTCGCCGTGCCGTCGAGGTCGCCAGGCTGCTGCGCCTCAGCCGCCGGAGATGCCCGCAGACTTCTGGCAATCAGCGGAGATGCACGACGCGCTGGCACGGCGGGACATGGGCGCGGTCCTCCACGCGTATCGATCACATCCGACACATGGGCGTCGGTCACTGCCGCAGGCGGTGGTCAGTAGCTGGTTGGGAATCACCCAGAGTCAGTTGAGCCGCTTGGAATCGGGCCGCAACCGGGTGCGGGAGTTCGACAAGCTGGTGCACTATGCGCGCGTCCTCGGCATCCCGGCTGAGCTGCTGTGGTTCGAGATGCCGACAGGGAAGCTGGTGGAGCACGTCCCTACGCCGAGTGCCGGCGCATTGCTGCCTTCTGCCTTGAAGCTGCCAACACACCTCGTGACGGCTGAGCCCAGTGTCGCTGCCTCGCTGCTATTGACGCTGCAGCAGTACGCCGCCACGGACAACCTCGCAGGCTCGCGTTCACTAGTTCCGGTCGTACCGCATCAAATCCAGTTCATTGAGCAGCTGGTCGGCAAGAGCCGTGGGAAGAGCCACACCCAACTGCTGTACGTCGCGGCTCGGTTCGCTGAGTTCGCCGGCTGGGTTAACCAGGACGCGGGCGACCTCCGTGAGGCGATGCGATGGTCGAACGCTGCACTCGACTATGCGCAGGAGGCAGAGGACTCGCACCTGACTTCGTATATTCAGATGCGAAAGAGCAGCATCGCCAGCGATGCCAACAAGCCTAAATTGGCTCTCGGGTTCGCCAAGGCCGCACTCCAGAACGGTTCCGCGCTCTCGCCACAAGTGCGCGCCGTCGCCTACCGACAGGCGGCCCAGGCGTACGCCATCAGCGGCGACACGAGTGGATGCGCGGGGGCACTTCAGCAAGCCTACGAGTTGGCCGCCCAGCCGATCGAGGACGACAACGACATCGCGAGGTACTGCACGCCGAGCTATGTCGAGATGGAAGCCGCCAACTGCTGGGTCGAATTGGAGCGGCCTAAGGATGCGATCAAGACGCTGCATCAAGGACTGAGCGTCTGGCAACCCGAGTTCCGTCGTGACCTTGGTCTCTGCCTATCTCGCCTTGCTGTCGCCTACGCTGTAAGCGAGGAACCTGACAACGCTGTCGCGGTTGCTCAGCAGTCTTTGACCATCGCTGCTAACACTCAGTCCCGGCGAATTGCGGGGCAGCTCGCTCGTGTTCCCGGCTTGCTGACCACAATTGGCGCCGGCGACCAGGCCAAGCAGCTCCAGCGACAGCTTGTCATGCTGCGGTAAGCACCGCTGGTTGCGCGCAAGACAGAGGGAGAAGTTCGTGCACTTGCTGACCACCGCCACCTCGACCGACGAGGACTCTCGTAAGGCGACCATCGCGGTCTTGCCGGTCGGCAGCTTTGAGCAGCACGGCGACCATCTTCCGTTGGTCACTGACACCATCGTCGCCAGTCTGATTGCACAAGGCATCGCCGAGACTTACAACTTGCGTCTCCTGCCGCCGATCACCATCTCCTGCTCCCACGAGCATGAAGGCTTCGCGGGAACAGTGAGCATCAGTGCGTCGACGCTGATGACGATCATCACGGACATCCGTGCTTCGCTAGCGCGCAGTGGGGTGGAGCGCCTGGTCCTCGTCAATGGTCATGGAGGCAACCACGTCCTCGCTAACGTCACCCAAGAGGCCAACGTCTCCGGTCCCCGAGTGCTGCTTTACCCCTTGGGCGACGACTGGGTTGCCGCCCGCACCAACGCGGGTCTGGAGAGCACTTGGGGCGGGGACATGCACGGCGGTGAGATCGAGACCTCGATCCTCCTACACGCCTACCCGGACCTAGTCCGCGAGTCGTACCGAACCGCGGACCATGAGGCCCGCGATCGTCCTGACCTGCTTGTCACTGGCCTTCGGGGCTACACCAAAACGGGGATCATTGGTAGTCCGTCGCTGGCGACAGCCGAGAAGGGGCGCGCTGTGCTCGACAACCTGACTGCCTTGTTCGCTGACCACTTGAAGGTTCTTGATCACTGATCGGCTGCGTCCTGCAAGAGGTGCGCGTTGATCGCCTGGACGGCTGGCGCGAGATCGGGGATCTCGATGACCTCACGGCCGGCCGCGCGCAGCAGCTCGGCGCCCTCGCAGTCGACGAAGAGGTTCGGCTCACGCCAGGCGAGCACAACGCGGGGGATACCTGCGGACAGGATGAGCTGCGTGCAGGTCAGCGGGTGCGACGAGCGCTTGCTGCAAGGCTCGAGGCTGCTATAGATCGTCGCTGCGGCCAGGCGAGGATCGCCCGGCACTTTGGCGAGAGCGGTCTCTTCGGCGTGATCGTGAGGGTCGCCCTCCCGTGAGTACCCGGTGGCGATCACTTCGTCGTCCGTCGAGACGATGACCGCTCCCACCGAGAACGCGGTTTTCGACGGCGGGCACTGCTTCGAGAGCTCAATCGTGTACTCCAGCCACCGTCGGTCGCGCTTGGCCGGCTGATCAGACATCGGTCGTCTCCTTGAGTAGGTAGCGCAGCAAGGCTATGTCGCCGATCTGTCGCACCTCGGCCAGGTTCATCCGGTGGCGGAAATCCTGCGGGAACTCGCCGTCGACCACCAGGCGGGGCGCTGTCGAGTCGCCCACGAAGAATGGCGCTACCGCCAGATGGATCTCATCTACCAGCTCGGCCGTCAGGAACTGGGTGTGGACGTGCCCTCCGCCTTCGACCATCAACCGGTCGACGCCGCGGTTGTTGAGGTCAGCGAGGACTGCTGACAGGTCAAGTGGATCCCCGGCGCCAACGACAGTGGCCACCCCGCCGAGCCGCTCCGTCGCGACAGGAACGGCCGCGGACGGCACGTACACCAACTTCTCGACGTCCTCGGTTGTGAAGAACTTCGACTCCGGATCGAGGTCGCCTGTGCTGCTGATGGTGACCTTCAGCGGTAGCTCAGGGATGCCTGCGGCAAGCCGACGACCACGACGCTCCTGAGAGCGGATCCGAAGCTTGGGGTTGTCCCGCCGCACAGTGTTAGCACCGATCAGGACGGCGTCGACGCCAGCTCTCACCTCGTCCACGCGGTCAAAGTCCGCCTCGTTCGACAAGTAGAGGCGCTCCGGGTTCTTGTCATCGATGTAGCCGTCGATCGAGGCAGCGACGGAGAGAATGACGTAAGGACGTGGCGGCATAGCTGCATTCTGCCGTACCAAGATGGTCGGGCCGCAGTCGGAACCTGCCGAAAGGCTCGCCTAGTCGCCGCTACCGTACGATCATTGCCATGGCGCTCACCGTCGCAGACCATGCTCTCGCACTCGATCGAATCGGTCCTCAGGTACCTAGCGAGTCGGGCCTCATGAGCCGAGCGCGGTTTCATCAGTCGTGGTACCGACTTGAAATGCTGCGGCGTGCCCACTTCGGACAGACTGTCGGCCCGGGGGGCCGGCCGCTTGGGAGCATCCTTACTGACAGCGACGCGAGCCGTGGTCTCAACTTCACCTCAAGATCGGCTCACGATCTGTATTTACGTCGTCGAAAGGCAGGCTGGGGTGTCGACCCGGTGCGGTGTACCAAGTACATGACTTCCAGCCAAACTCTGACTTTGAATCTCTTCGGCCCGCTAATCGATTCTCCAGATTGGTGTCGCGATATCTTCAGTCACCTGCTTGGGCGTGACGACCTTCACCGGGTACTGGCAGTCGATGTTGAATTTGCTCCACCCCGCAGGAGCGAGTACCTCGGCGACATGACCCGGGTCGACGCATTTATACAAATCGAGACTGATCGAGGCATAGAAGCGGTCGTTACTGAGGTGAAATATGCCGACCGCTTCAATAGTCGCTTCGTCGACCTGACGCGAAGTGATGCTTATCGGAAACTGGCTGATGCTACACAACTATGGTCGAAGCCTAATGTGATCCTCACCAGCCGGCAGGTCAACCAGTTGGCTCGCGTACATGCTTTAGCTGCGTCAGTACTTGGGTCGTCTCAAGCGCGGCTGCTTCCCCCCACATTGCTAATCATCCACCATCCCGACGACTCTCGAGTGGAAACCATTGTCGGTGATTATCGATCACTCGTCGCTAGGCCTGAAATAGTCACGTCTGTAGATTTGGGAGCACTTTTCGATACGATGTATGCAACGGCCATTACTGCGGCCGACCGGTTGATGGTGAAACAAATGAGAACCAGATACACCGAGCATGGATACAGCGACGAGCTATGGAATTCATATAAGGTTGGGCCCAAATGAGGCTCGTCGACAACCTAGCTCGTCGGAACTGGCCAAGCTATCGCTGTATAATCCAGAGCGTCCATTGTGCGAGCGAGTAGTTCGCCCTGGCCGATAATGAGTGTCCAGGCTGCGCGCCAGGCGTTATCTGTCACGAGGTCACGGTGCGCAGCGGGTATGCGATAGAGGCGGTTCATTGTCTCTAGGTCGCTCAGGAGTTGCCGCACAACGGAGATGTCTATGCGCCTGCTAGTCATGAACGTGCGGAGTGCATTGTGCAGTGGTTCGTGACCGTTACCCACTGACTTTCGTACGGAGTAAATGGCTTGTCCGAGTGTCTTGCAATCGCTACTCAGCTGAGGATTGTGGGAAACTGCCGGTGTGATCAAGAGGTCGTGCAATGCGGATTCAACACTCGCAGCGATGCCAATCACAGGACCGGAGAAGTCGGCACCGGGATCCAATGAAAACCCTACGTGCTCGGACGTTGCGAGCATGGTTTGAACGCTGGACGGCACTCGATGCCACCGGCCATCGCCGAGCAGAGCCTGTACGCGTCGTCGAGAGGAGTCGAGTATTGATGCAGGGAGGATTTCGCTGAGTGCCTGTAGCTCAGTGATGCGTGCTCGCGCTCGCGCCTCAGCAATCAACTCCGGATTGAGTGGCTCGGAAGATGGTGGAAGGCCGTCATCTAAGCGGGGAATATCGAGAAGCCCCAAGAGCATAGAGGCGACGGGCATAATGGCGTTCTGGCTCGACTCCGGGGCTGCCGGGTTGAGGGCGACGGCGTAAAGGCTGCCAACTGAGTCTTTCGGTGTATAGGTATAGCTAGATAATTCTTGGCGGCTGGTTGTGTGATAGAGAATCGCTCCGTTGGGAGCAGACGCCAACCCGTAGTTGTCCAGGTACCCAATGATCTTATATAGTTCTTCGACTGGACGTCCGCCGCGCTGGCGGAGTTTCGGATCCAGGATTGCAAGCCGAACGCGGCCGTCTGCCCGTCGCGTTGCCTTAAACACAATGTCAGGTACGCC
Source organism: Kribbella sp. cmx-5-2 (assembly GCA_049998015.1). GTDB lineage: Bacteria > Actinomycetota > Actinomycetes > Propionibacteriales > Kribbellaceae > Kribbella. The sequence continues at coordinate 1,687,163 of JAEBEC010000001.1, read as the reverse complement.
GCCCAGCGGACGTGACTGGTCATCTGCCTGAACCCATCGGGCGGCATATTCCTCAGCCACTAGGGGCACGGACCGCTGGAAGTACATCTCAAGCGTTCCTGCCGGACGGTCCCAGACGAAAGCCGCTTCGCCCTGTCGCCATCCGGCGTCCAGTACCGGCATGTCGACTGCCAGCTGGCGAGACACCTCGACCGCCAGCGTCCGCAGACACCAGAGTTCGAAAAGTTTCGTGTCGAAGCGATCACCGTAGAAGGACCAATCGAGATCGCCGGCCTCGGCAGCGGGATGCCCATCAAGACATCGTTCGATCCACACAAGAAGATCGGCGTAGGGTGATGCGTTAGCAACCTCTCGCCGGCGCAGGCGACGACGAACTTCATCGACCAGTTGTCTCTCGCCAGTACGCCTATTTATCTCGCTTGCTCCAGGCAAGCAATTCGCAAGAGCAGGCAGCCGCAGCGCTTCGTTCAGGGCGCGAACCTGCATTCGGTACGCGGCCCGCTCGGGGCTGTCTGGGGGTGCAACACTACCACCCATCGCGGCCGCCAGTTCGCGCAACACCCACTGCGTCGAATAGGCGGCGAGCAAATTCTCGGCTGTCTGTTCGCCCCGTCGCACCTCGAGTGTTGGGTACGTGGGGACTTCAGTAACTGCACCTCCGCGCGTGCTGTAGCGATTTACATCAAGAGCACCTGTCAAGGCTCCCGTGCTCTCGCTGCTTGTAAGCGTGTACCGGAAGGTTGGCCTACTGAGTAATCGCTCCAACAGTAACCGCAGCTTCTCAGCCGCGGCCAGAGCTACCCGCAATCGGATCCCGGCGAGGAGCTGACTCTGCGCTGGATCCGGAGCCTGAGTCTTGCCGATTGCCGGCCGTGCATCCAGCGGTTGGGCACCTGAACTGAAGTACAAACCAAGCAATGGCAGCGTCGACCCAATCGCAGCAACGCGACCTTCTTTGCTCAATGCCCCGCCAAGGGCTGCGGACTCGTCCGCTGTCTCGCTCTCGGTATCAACCTCGAACCATTCAGTCGCCAGTGCGCGAGGTTCCGTCATGGCTATGCCCGCGAATGCGGATCGATGAGATGATCCAGGGCTTCGGCTGACAAGCGCAGGTTGGTGCGCCTCATGACCTGTTGGTATTGACCGTACTGGAGATCATCGATGCTACTCATCTGTGGCACTAGTCGATCTGCCACAGCCAGATCGAGGGCCTCGAGCGGCGTCATGTCGGAGTTGGATGCAATGTACAACAGGACGATTCGGAGAATATCGACCACCTGGGCTGTTCCGACAGGCCACCCCGCGCCCGATTGAGGTCGGCGCAAGCTGTCGACTAACGCCTGAAGTTGAACTAGCACAGGTTGGTGCGTCTGGGCGGCGTCATCGATGGGTTCTATCGCAAGCGATGACCCGTATGTCCTGTCCAGCCAATCGTGGGCGCCAGCGAAGGCGTTCACGAGCTCAGATGTAATTGGGGAATCGCTGCTTCCGCCGGTCTGTGGAACCCCTACGGTCACAAACTGGAAACGGCGCGTGAGCCCCTGCGACATTCGGTTCACAAAGGATGTGTCGAGATCATTCATCGCCGCGACGATACGAAAGCGGGCGGGCGCCCATAAGCTACGCGCTGAGTTTGTTGATTCGAACCAAAGGTCTATTGGCGCATCCCTGAGATCGGTAGGATCGCATGACGAGAGGACTGTGTATAGCGAACCGATCGCCTTGTCGATATCTGCGCGGTTGAACTCGTCAATAAACAACCAGGCTGCCTGCGGCGAGTTCGGGAGAGTGTGCGCGCCAACCGCAGGAATCCCAGATTGCTCTATGCCTTCAGCGGCTTGATTTGCCGACATACGAACAATCTCGGCGCACGCTAACAGGGCCTCGGTAACCTTGCCATGCACAGCGGATAGGCCGCCCGACGCGTTCGGTCGGAGTCCACCGACCACATGAAATGGTGACCAATCGCTTGTGGCGGTGCATTCATAGAGTTTGGCGTTAAAGGCTCGGGTCAGCGCTCTGGCCAGCGTCGTCTTGCCGGTCCCGGGCGGACCTTGCAGAACGAGATGACCGACGAGCAGCGCGGTCACACATCTTCTGACCAGTTGCTCGGCGTCAGGCAGGACAACATGTCGCGTAGCTAGATCATCGAGGACTAAATCTGTTATCACCTTGGAGTCACTCTCAAGGAGCGTGTATTCGCAGATCTCGCGAGTCCAGGTGAAGTCGATCTCGATATCCTCGCTCGGAGTAGACAGTGGAGTGGGGACGCCAGTGGGGGCATCCTGCGGCGCCGAGGGATCTCCGATAGTGATGTCATAAGCCCTGAGCAGCGCGCTATCCGCAACAGGTGTATCGGACCACGGCTCCTTCACTGCTGTGAGTTCCTCGGGTGTCCCTTCGACATAGAACATATTGAGGTCAGTTCCGTCAGTCGGGAACTCAACGTCAAACCATGTGGCAAGGTCGTCGAGGTCATCAAACTGCTCGTGGCGGCCTAGCCAGGCCGCCAACGCCGCCTTCCGGACCAGTGGTTGCGCCTGGAGGAGCTTGGCGCCAGCGTCACTTTGGATTGAGAACTTCGTCCGCTTCTTGTTGCCGTCTTGCCCGTAGTCGTCAATCAAGATCGATCGGCCAAGAATGTCCTGCGTACGGAGCCTCTGAAGGGTTGAGCCAGGATAGTCGTTGTTGACCAAACTCGGCGGATCCTGCCAAACCGCGAGGTACGGCTTCTTGCCGTCGTTCACCTGGAACGACTTAAGCACTCGACGCTCCTGGGCTGACCCGAATGGCTGCAGGTCGGTGGGCTGCACACCTGACTCCTTCGCAGCCCCAAGCAGCGCCGGGATACTGATGATTGACAGCGGATGCCGGCCCTTGAGCTCTGTGGCCGCGGCGATGAGTAGATCAAGGCTCGGATATGGCACCCAGTGATGCTAGCCGAGCGCTTCGGATACGTCTTCCTCGACGGTCGGTTTTTTGAGTACGCCGGAGATGTGATCGCAGAACTGCTCGCTGAGCTCGATTCCGACAGCATCCCGCCCCATCGACAGCGCAACCGACATCGTTGTACCGCCTCCGACGAACGGATCAAGCACTGTCCCACCCTCCGGACATCCTGCGTCGATGCAACGTCGTACTAGCTGCCGCGGATATGGCGCGTAGTGGGTGCCTCGCGCGATGGAGTTGCGTTCAGGTTCGATCTGCCAGACGTCCTCCTCGCCGGCGAGGCCTGCGCGGTCGAAGTGGTACCGAGGTCCCTTTGTGAACAGGAAGATGTGTTCGAACTTACGCCACGGCCGATCCTTGGCAGTAGGCTCAGGGATGCTGGTCTTGCGTACCCAGACGATGTCGCTGCGCAGAGTCCAACCAGCGTCTTGCATCGCGATGGCAACTCGCCAAGGGATACCGATCAGCGACTTCCGCGGCAGTCCGAGCCCAGGTCCGTCAACCGCGCGTAGTACCGACATGCGGCGCCGAGGATGCTTGTCGTCGACGCCATGCGGACGCCCCTTCGCGTTGTAGTAGGTGTCTCCGAGGTTCAGGAAGACGGTGCCAGTCGGTTTCAACGCTCCGCGCAGACCTTCGAACGTCTGGACCAAATTATTCACGAATCCAGAGATGTCGGGTTCCATGCCGAACTGGCCATCGACGTCGTAGTCGCGCTGCCAGAAGTACGGGGGAGAGGTGACAACGCAGTCAATAGATTCCGGTTCGAGAGTAGGCAGGACATCCCGACTGTTGCCCTGATGCAGAGTCCACGCCTGGCCGTTGCTCTTGCCGTTGGCGTAGACGGTCGAGGTCTCGCTCGCACTCATGTTCTGGTCACGGTCCTTGTCTGAGTCATACCGGCTTCGATGAACAAAGTGTAAGAGACCTCCGACGGTCTGTGCGACGCGACACTCCGCATGGTGCGCGGCTTTCGCGCCGGCGCATGAGTACGGTTCGTGTATGGACCTCGTGTTCCTGGCTGGCCCCGCAGAGGTCGGTTACGTTCTGGGCGTGGCGCCCAACACCGTCAACGCTTGGAAGGGGCGATCCAACCAGTTCCCCGAACCCGTGTTGCAACTCAAGGCCGCCGCGATCTGGGATATTCGCGAGGTGATCGCGTGGGCTGATGCGTCTGGGCGCTCGGTACTCCATCGCGACTACCGCGCTGTGCCACGACTCGACCTCGCTCAGTGACTCCGGTAGTCGATCCGTCATGCTGCCGAACCTTACGAGAACCCTCCGACAGTTCTGGCTAGGGGCCTACTCCGTAGATCCCCAGAGACCGTCGATGGTTCCCGATCACAGGCGACGTGTTCTACCCCGCTAGCGCAGGCGGTGGCGTACGTGGGTAGTGAGACCTCCTGAAGAATTGCATGTAGCAACTCGCGGCCTGTGTCAGGCGTGGGTCAACTTGACCACATGCGCCAAGGTGATGTTGGCTCCGTTGTTGGTAGCACGACGTCACCGTCTCGACCAAGCGAGGGTCTTCAGCTTCAGGTGCGAAGCTGTCAGACTTCGGGCGTGCTGGACGATGGCGAGGTAGCGTTTGAGACCCCTGAAGGCGTCGAGGAGGCGATCGGGGCAGGTATGCCCCCTGCTGCGATCAGCCTCTACTCACGCTGGTGGCAACTGGAGACGTGGTTACGCGAGTTGGCGTATACAGAACTCCGGGCTAAGTATGGCGTGAGTTGGGCGGACATGCTTGGGGTAAGCGCTCATCGGCAACAGTCGGATCGCCAGAACAGATATATGACGACGTCAGATGCAGGCAATCCGCTTGCGTACCTGGACTTCTCTAAGCTCATCGAATTCATCGAGGGCAACTGGGAGCTGTTTGCCGGTTCACTCATCGATCGGCAGGCATGGCTGGGTCGTATGGTCGAGATGAAGCAGATCAGAAACAGAATTGGTCACTGCCGACGCCCGCATGGCGATGACGTCGACCGAATCGAGCAGTTACTGCGTGACCTTCAGCCGGGTGCATTTGGAGCGATTGCGTCATACAATGACCGGTTTACTCCGTCGGTGAAAGATGATGGTTCGGTAGTCCGGGGGTGGCGCAGACTTGAGCATCCAGATGCCCAACGTCTCGTGAAGCATGCCGAGCGGAACTATGAGATTGACTTCTCGCTTGAGCTCAGTAGCAGGCCGTGGCGTCGACCGACTACAGCCATGAACCATGCGTCTGAAGGTGATTTGTGGCACGTAAGATTCATGGGTCGACGGTATGTTGATCCAGTCGAGTTTTGGCATAACAGCTACTTGAATAAGGATGTCAGACCGCTTGTTGTGCATGTTCTCTATGATCATCCTAATGGTATTGAATTAACATTCGCCGCAGTTGATGATGCTGATCGGATAGCTAATGCAATCGGGCGAGCGTTTGACGCAGTCCTTCAATCGAGCAGGATTCTTCAAGAAGATGATTTTGATAGTGCCCGCAGGATCTCCCGGCGACTTGAGGGCCTCGACTACCGCATATTGAATCAGAGTGCTTGGAATATCATCGAGCCGCATATGGGCTACGTCGACATCTTCGGGGTGGGCCGTGGTGTCCGGGCAAGTTCGTGAGCAACCGGTCGACCGTTCCAGGCGTGGCGCGTCACCGACCGTGAGTATCCCGCATCCGGATTCCAATCCGTTGCAGCGCCTTGTAGATGGTTGAGTGATCCCGACCGAGCTTCTTGCCGACATCGGCAAGTGACAAACCGGTCCTGTACAGCCGCGCCGCTTCTGAAATATCCGCATCACTCATCCGCGGAAGCCTGACTACGACCCCAGCTCGATGTAATACGTCGAGGACGCTTCGTTTCGACAGGCCGCACAGCTCGCCAAGTCGCTTGCTGGATTCGCCGGTCTCGTACCTCTCTACGATCTCCGCGATCGTCTGCTCGTCCAGGCGATCGCGAAGCGGAATGGTGGGTCGACGCGGGGGAGATGTAAAGGCCGCCCGTGGGGGGTCACTGTCCGCAGCCTCCGCTACTTTATGTAACCGATCTGACAGGTGGGTCTGGTTGGAGTAGCGTCCTAGGACCTCCACCGCAGGTCACAGGCCGGTTCTCCATTCGGAGAACCGGCCTTTCGCATGACCTGGGAGGCTGAGTTCGCCGTTCGTCTCAGATCAAGCCAAGAACGACGGGGAAGCGATTCGTGATCTCCAGCGAGCCGAACGCGTCGCTCCAGCGGCACCCACCCAGCGCTGCCGCCTTCCCTGGAGTCGGCTGAGTCGGTCCTGGCAGAGGCATCTCGTTCATGATCGTATGCATTGTTCTCATGAGCCTTGTCGGTGGCGGCGCCGGGATCAAAGCTGGTCTGGATGGCCGGTCTGCCCTTCGTGAGCCACGACGGCACAATCACCCGCACAGGCCTCAAGTTGCGCGACGGAGTACGCACTCCCGCGCTGATCCGATGCCCGCCGAGATCGCCGATGTGGGCCTGCAGGGGCGCTGCTCGCGGGTCGTTCGGTACGGGTGGAGTACGGGCAGAGGGTTGAGGGCGGGGGCTCGTAGTGTGCGCCGGGTTGGGGAGGGGCGACGGTGGGGCCTCTCCGGTGATCGGTTCCGTCTTCCGACCTGGAGGTTTCCATGAAGTTGATCCAGAGCATGAGTGACGGCCTGCTGTCCGTGTTCGCGCCCAGGATCCGGGCATCGGCAGTCTGCCCGGCCTGTCGCGTGATCGGTCAGTGTGGCGGCTGCAACGGGAATCGCAGGTACCGGACCAAGGTGTGCTATTCGGGTCCCGGCTGTCAGACCGAGACCGTGACCTGCGTGGCGCGGACCGAGTGCGCGCCGTAGACGCGCAGAGAACCGCGTGACCGGCGGCGGCGTTCGAACGGACGCCGCCGCACATTTCTCGGCGTACGGCGAGGTGGGCGTGGAGTATCTCGAGCTCGGCTGTCGGGTTCTGCTGGGCGGTGTGTTCGCTGTGTCCGCCGGATCCAAGCTGTTCCCGCGTACGGCGTTCGCGGACTTCGCCACGGCGACGGGCCGGTTGACCCGCGCGGGGTCGGGGCGGGCGCGTCAGCTCGCCGTCGCCGTTGTGGCGGCCGAGATCGCGGTCGTGCTCGCGTTGACCGTGCCCCGGCTGGTGGTGTGGGGGTTCGGGCTCGGGATCGGCTTGCTCACTGTCTTTTCGGCGGCCGTCGTCCGTTCGCTGCGCGAGGGGCAGCGGGCGTCTTGCCGCTGCTTCGGTGCGTCGGACTCGCCGCTCGGCAAGCAGCATGTGGTCCGTAACGCGGCCCTCGCGGCGTTCGGTGCACTCGGCATCGCCACGGTCCTGAGCGACCCGACGTCGTCGCTGGACTTCGGGCCGGCGTGCGTCGTTGCCTTGGCCGCGTTGATCGTCGTCGCACTGACCGCACGGCTGGATGACCTGATCGGACTGTTCCGGGCAACGACAATCACGTCGTAGCCGGGCAATGCAGCTGTGAAGAGAGGCTGGATTTCGTGACGATGTTTCTCACCGCGCTGGTCGGCCTGGTCGGCGTACTGAACTTGTTGCTGCTGTTCGGTGTCATTCGCCGGCTGAAGGAACACGATCAGGCGCTCGCGAAGATCCCGTACGGCGCCATGCAGGCTCCGCCCGCGGAGTCGATGCGGGCTCCGGGCTCCGAGGTCGACGAGTTCAGCGCGCTGAGCACGGACGATGTTGCGGTGACCAAGGAGACGCTGGCCGACCGGACTTTGATCGGGTTCTTCTCGGCGTCCTGCGCGCCCTGTGTCGAGAGCGCGCCGAAGTTCGCTGCCCACGCCGCCGGGACACCTGGTGGGAAGGGCAGCGTGCTCGCGATCGTCGTCGCCGACGGCGATGACGATCCGTCCGGGCTGGTCGGGGTCCTGGCCGGCAGTGCGCGGGTCGTCGTCGAGGGGTACGACGGACCGGTCGCCACCGCGTTCGGGGTCACCGCGTTCCCGACGTACGCCGTGGTCGCGGCCGGAACGATCACCGCGACCGCGATCGAGTTCACCGCGCTGCCGGCCCCCGCCGCGGCCTGATCAGAGCTCGGTGCGGTGAAGATGCTCTGCGCTGCCGTCGTCGCAGCCCTGTCCCTCGGACTGCTCGTGCGGGCGCGACGCCTGGTGGTGGTCGACGTCCGGGGCCCGAGCATGGAACCGACCCTGTACGACGGCGATCGAGTCCTCGTCCGGCGGGTTCCGTTGACCGCGGTCCGAACCGGTGACGTGGTCGTGGTCGCTCGCCCGCACTCCGCCGACTTCGCGGCGGCGGAGCCCTGGGTGATCAAACGCGTCGCCGCAACGGCAGGCGACCGGATCCCGTCAGTCATCCGGCACAGCTGGGCCGAGAACGCCATCGCCTTCGAGGGCGCGGTGGTCCCACGGGGACGCCTTCTGCTGCTCGGGGACAATCCGGACCGCAGCGGCGACTCGCGGCACTGGGGCTTCACCGCGGGCGACGCCGTACTGGGCGTGGTCACCAGGCCGATGCGTCGACCGGGCGCATGACGAGCAGTCGGCCCGCGCTGCGAGGGCTGGCACCCGCAGCAACGCTGGCCTTTCGGGAGGCACCCGCGCAGCTCGGGCTGTTGAGTGTGATCGCGCTGGTGGGCGCGGTGCTGCCGGTCGCGGTCACATGGCTGACCAAGCTGGTCATCGACTCGGTGACCCCAGGCACGACGATCGACGTACTGCTTCCGCCGGCGATCGCTCTTGCCGTGCTCGGCGCCTTGACCGCGACGCTTCCGCAGCTCACGGAGTACTTCTCCGCCGAGGCGCAGCGGCGGATCAGCCGGGCGGCCAAAGACCGGTTGTACCAGGCGGTCAACCGTTTCCCCGGCCTCGGCCGGTTCGAGGATCCGCAGTTCCTCAACCAGCTGCGTCTGGCCGAAGCTGCCGACAGCGCTCCGGCGCAGCTGACGATCGCGACGATGCAGCTGGTCAAGAACGTGATCACGGCGCTCGGGCTGTTCGGCTCGCTCCTGGTCATCAGCCCGCTCGTCGCAGGCATCGTACTAATCGCCGCGCTGCCGACCCTGCTGGCCGAGCTCGCGCTGGCACAGCGCCGGGTGACCACCACTGTGCGGTTGAGCCCGGACGAACGCCGCGAGCTCTTCTACCAGATGCTGCTGTCCGACGAGCGCGCCGGCAAGGAGATCCGGCTGTTCGGCACCGGCGACTTCCTGCGCGGCAGGATGATGCGCACGCTGTCGGGCATTCACGCCGTACGACGTACGCTCGACCGGCGCGAACTGTTCGTCCACAGTGGACTCGAACTCTTCGGCGCCGCCGTCGCCGGTACGGGGCTGGTCTGGGCGATCCTCGCGGCGGGCCGCGGCGAGCTGACCGCGGGCGACATCGCCTTGTTCGTCGCGGCGGTCGCAGGTGTGCAGATCGCGGTCGCCGCCATCATGGCGTTGCTGGCGCAGGCGAGTGAACAGCTGATGGTCTTCGACCACTACACCGCCGTACTCGGTGCTCCGCCTGAGCTGCCCGTCGCGGAGCAACCGGCCGCGACGCCGGAACTTCGCCGTGGGATCGTGCTCGACGACGTGTGGTTCCGGTACGGCGACGATCTGCCGTGGGTGCTGCGCGGGGTGACGGTCACCATCCCGTACGGACTGGCCGTCGGCCTGGTCGGAAAGAACGGGGCGGGCAAGTCCACGGTCGTCAAACTCCTGTGCCGGATGTACGACCCGACCAAGGGCAGCGTCACCTGGGACGGAGTCGACCTGCGCGACCTCGATCCGGCCCGGCTGCGGGACAGGATCGGCGCGGTGTTCCAGGACTTCATGTCGTACGACCTCACCGCGGAGGAGAACATCGCGCTCGGCGACCTCACCGCGCTGGAGGATCCGGAGCGGATCGCGGCGGCGGCCGCCCGGGCGGACATCCACGACGTCGTCGAGAACCTTCCGAACGGCTACCGCACGATGCTCAGCCGGATGTTCGCCGACGACGACGGGTCGGACGGGACCGGAGTCGTTCTCTCCGGTGGCCAGTGGCAACGATTGGCGCTGGCCCGGGCCTTCCTCCGCGCCGGCTCCGACCTGCTGATCCTGGACGAGCCGAACGCGGGGCTCGATCCGGAGGCCGAAGCCGAGCTGCACGCCAGGATCAGCACCCTGCGCGCGGGAAGCACCTCGGTTCTGATCTCGCACCGCCTCGGCACGTTGCGCGACGCCGACTTGATCGTCGTACTGGACGACGGGGTTGTCGCGGAAGTCGGCACCCATCCGTCGCTGATCGACGCCGGCGGCACCTACGCGCACCTGTTCACCACGCAGGCGAGGGGCTATCAGAGCGGGTAGGCCGGTCAGAGGTGTGAGGTGTCGTTCAGGGACTCGACTGTTCGGTAGTGGTAGCGGTCATCCTCGCGGAGGGTGGTGATGCCTCCGCTGGTGGAGCGGAAGGAGGCGTAGCCGGCGGACTCCAGGGGGACTCGGAGCCAAGCGGTGATGAGGAAGGTGAGGGCTGTGCCGTGGGTGACGATGACTTGGTGGGAGGAGTCGCGCGCGAGGATCTGGTCGAGGGCTCGGTAGGCGCGGTGGGCCAACTGAGCGCGGGTTTCGGCGCCTGGGATGCCTTCGTTGTGATGTAGGCGTTCACCGGAGGCCGGCGGGTAGACGAAGCGGTCGTTGAGCCACTGCTGGGGTTTGCCGCCGGCTTCGCCGTAGGACTTTTCTCGGAGGTCGGTCATGAGGACCGGGGTGAGGGCGAGCTTTGAGGCGATGGCTTCTGCGGTTTGCTGGGTGCGTTTGAGGTCTGAGGTGTAGAGGTCGGCGGTGGGTGGGACCACGTCGGCTAGGTGGTTGGCGATGGCGGCGGCTTGGCGGTGGCCGCGTGGGGTGAGTTCTGAGTTGAACTGGCCGCCTACTACGCGATCGACGTGGTGGGTGGCTTCGGGATGGGTTACTACGTAGAGGGTTTTCATGGGGTGGCTCTCGGTGAGAGGGAGTAGGCGTACGTCGTGATCAGGCTGAGGACGATCAATTCGCCGGCGTCCTCGAGTAGGGGGAGGGACGAGTCTGTGAAAGTAGCGGCGACGAGGTCTACGCCTACAGCGAAGGCGGTCATCAGTAGCAGGAGTGCGGCGAAGGTGCGGTCTGTACGGCGGGATGTGGCTGAGCCTCGGACGTGGTTGACGACCAGCAGGGCCAGCAGCGGGATCGCAGTGGCTACTTGGATCGTGAGTTCGCCGAGGTCCTCGGTGCGTAGGCCCCGGAGCAGGTGGCGGTTCGGGTCGTCGATGAGGCGGACCAGGCCCTCGCCGAAGAACTCGTGGAGCCGCAGCAGGTCGTCGAGCAGCAGATAGCCGAAGACGATGGCCCACCCGAGTAGCGCCGTACGGCGGGCCCGCTCCGGCAGGGCTTGGCGGGCGCGGAGCAGGAGAAGCGCTGTCGCGAGGAGCTTCAGGTAGCTGACCCACTCCGCGACGCCGTAGTCGCGGCTGATGTCGAACGCCGGGACCGCAGGAGAGGCTGCGAGGTCCAGCACGATCAGCAGCGCGTCGACGGCGAGCAGTGCGCTCAGCACCGCCGCGGTCCTGGGCCGCGGCCCGCATGCCGCAATCCGGCGCGGCAGCCCGCGCTTCGCCGTACTCCGCACCTCGCTCATGTCACCCCCGATCAGCACAGCATGCCTGAATAGGGAGGAATGCTGATGTGCTGCTGCTCCTCAGCGCGGCAGGTTCGGTCGCACACGACGACCGAGGAGCTACGCATGGTCACCGACGAACGAGCGCCGACGCGCTTTCGCGACGCGTTGCGCGGGCTGCCGCCGCGGGTGTGGATCATCAGCCTGGGGATTTTGGTCAATCGCGTGGGCAACTTCCTGCCGGTGTTCATCGTGCTCTACCTGACCGAGCGCGGGCATTCGTCCGGCGCCGCCGGCTTCGTGCTGGGTGTGTCCGGGGTGGGCAACGTGCTCGGGAACGCTGTCGGCGGGTATCTCGCCGACAGGATCGGCAGGCGTTGGACGATCGTCGCAAGTGCCGTGCCGACTGCCGTGCTGACAGCCGCAGTCCCGTACGTCGGGCCGTTCCCACTCCTGGTCGCGGTGGTCGGGCTGATCGGCGTGACCTCGCAGATCTATCGGCCGGCCGCGGCCGCTGTGCTGGTCGACGCGGTGACGACGAAGCAGGAACGGCTCGCCGCGTTCTCCGTGTTCCGGTTCGCGATGAACCTCGGGGCGGCGCTGGGTGGTGTCATCGGCGGCGTACTCGCGACAAGCTCGTACGTCGAACTGTTCCTCGGCAATGCCGTCACGTGCTTGCTGTTCGGCGTGGTCGTCGCGGTGTTGCTACGAGACACACCGAAGCCGAAGCAGCAAGAGAACGAAGAACAAGTCGGCTACCGCCAAGCCCTCGGCGACCGCACGCTCGTCCGCTTCCTCGTGATGACCGTCGTCGCGGAGTTCGTCTACATCCAGTGCACTGTCGGGCTCCCGCTGCACGTCGCCGACGTTGGCCTGACCGCGCGCGACTTCGGCCTCCTGATCGGGCTCAACGGCCTGGTCGTGCTCGCGCTGGAGCTGCCCACTACTGCGGCAGTCTCGCGCTACCGCCCGGAGTACGTACTGGCCGTCGGCAACCTTCTCGTCGGCGTCGGCCTCGCACTGACGGGCCTCAGCACCGGCATGATCTTGCTGGCGGCAACGATTCTGGTCTGGACGATCGGCGAAATGATGTACAGCTCCGTCGCGATGGCGCACCTCGGCAGCCTGACGCCGCCGGGCATGGCCGGGCGATATCAGGGCCTGTACGGCGTCGCCTACACCACCGGCACCGGCGCCGGCCCGCTGATCGGCGGCGCTGTCTACGCGATTGGGCCCTGGGCGCTCTGGGTGTTGATCGGGGCAGCTGGCCTGCTCTCGGCACAGTTGGCGATGCCTCGCCGCAAGGTGTCGATCTGAGGAGCGGCCGTTCGACCTGTAGGTGCAGGCGGTCACAGGGATCGCCGTACGCCGAAAGGAACGACCGATGTCCACTGCAACGATCGCTGCACCGAAAACCAAGCCCGAATCACTTGGAACGCTCGCGCTCGCCGGCCCGCTCTGGGCCGTCGTCGCGCTCGCCCAGGCCGCGACGCGAGACGGGTTCGACCTCACTCGTCACCCGCTCAGCATGCTGTCGACCGGTTCGCTGGGCTGGCTCCAGATCACCAACTTCGTCGTCGCCGGGGTCCTCGCGATCGTCGGTGCCCGTGGGATCGGTCGGGTGACTGGGAGCAAGTGGGCGCCGCGGTTGGTGAGGGCGTACGGCGTGGGCTATGTCCTGGCCGGAGTCTTCGTCCTGGACGGTGGGGACGGCTTCCCAGCCGGTACGCCGCTGGGCGCACCTGCAACGATCAGTTGGCACGCGATCGCACATCTGCTGGCGGGCACGATCGCGTTCGCTGCGCTGACCGCTGTGTTGTTCGTGCTCGGGCGGTACTTCGCGCACCGCGGCGAAGGCGCCTGGGCGTGGACGGCCCGCGCCGGCGCGGCCGCTGTGATTGTCGCGGACGTCGCGTCGATGGCCGGAGTGCCCGCGGCGTCTGCCGTACTGGCGACCGGTGTCATCGCCGCGATGCTGATCCTGTCGCTGATCGCCGCCAAGCTGGGGCGTGCGGCGAGAGGCGTCCGGCGCGGCGCGTGAGAGAACCTGCAGGGCAAAGCCCCGCTGGGCAAGCTCGAGCCGAGTCTGGCCGAGCGCAGCGGGGTCCGATGCGACGCGCGACGCGTGAGGCGCGGGGCGCGGGGCACGACGCGTGAGGTACAAGGCACAACGCGTGAGGCGTGATCCGCGCGCCGCGTGAGGCGCAGCGTGCGAGGTGTGAGCCCGAGCCGCGGCGCGTGCCGCAACACCCTCGCGTGGCAAGATCAGCGGGTGCAGATTGCGATGCTCGGGCCGTTCGAGGTGCGGATCGGCGACGGTGTTGTCGCCGACGTACCGGGTGCTCGGCTGCGCGGGCTGCTGATCGCGCTGGCGCTCCGGCCGGGGCAGGTGGTTCCGAAGGCGACGCTGATCGACTGGATCTGGGGCGAGAACCCGCCCGCCGAGGCCGCGAACGCCTTGCAGCGCCTCGTTTCCCGGCTGCGGAAGGCGCTCCCGGACGGCGCGGTCGAGGGGCATCCGGAGGGCTACAGACTGATCGTCGAGCCGGACGCGGTCGACGCCGTCAGGTTCGAGCGACTGGTCGGCCAGGCGCGACAGGACCCGCGGCTGCTCGGTGAGGCGCTCGGGCTGTGGCGCGGCGAGGCGATGCAGGACATCGGGCTGCAGGACAGTACGGCGTACGACGCGGCGATCACCCGGCTCGACGGGCTGCGGTTGTCGGCGATGGAGGACCGGTACGACGCGCAGAGCGGACCCGAGCTGGTGCCGGAGCTGACCGACCTGGTCGCCGCCAACCCGGTGCGCGAGCGGCTCGTCGCCGCGCTGATGCGGTCGCTCGCCGCGGCCGGACGGAACGCCGAGGCGTTGCAGGTCTTCGAACGGACGCGGCAGGCACTTGGTGATGAACTGGGCGTCGACCCGTCGCCGGAGTTGTCCGCGGTGCATGTCGCGCTGCTGCGGGGTGAGATCGGGCGGAAGCCGGACGAGCGGAAGACGAACCTCCGGGCTGAGCTGACGAGCTTCGTCGGCAAGGAGTCGGACCTCGACAAGGTCCGCGAGCTGGTCGCCGGGCATCGGCTCACGACGCTGGTCGGGCCAGGTGGCGCGGGGAAGACCAGGCTGGCCTCAGAGACCGCGCGAACGCTGCTCGCCGCCGGCAGCGAAGGAACCGGCAGCGAAGGAACCGGCGGCAACACCCCAGCGCCGTACAGCGGAAGCGACCTCCCCGACGGCGTCTGGATGGTCGAGCTCGCCCCGATCAGCGCCGACAGCGACGTCGCCCAAGCCGCACTCGCCGCCGTCGGCCTCCGCGACGGCCTGCTCGGCGACCCGACTGACCTCGACCCGACCGACCGCTTCGTCAACGCGTACCGCGACCGCGAAGCCCTCCTGATCCTCGACAACTGCGAGCACGTGATCGAGTCGGCTGCCGCCTTCGCCCACCGCGTGCTGGGTGAGTGCCCGAAGCTGCGCATCATCGCGACCAGCCGGGAGTCGCTCGGCATCACTGGCGAAGCCCTCTGGCGAGTCCTGCCGCTCACGCTGCCGTCGACGACCGCGGACACCGACGAGATCGAAGCCTCCGCCGCGGTCCGCCTGCTGCGCGACCGAGCAGGTGCCGTGGGCAAGGAGCTCACAGACGTACAGACCATGGCCCGCGTCTGCCGAGCACTCGACGGTATGCCGCTGGCGATTGAGTTGGCCGCAGCCCGCCTGCGGACGATGTCGCTCGACCAGCTTGCCGACCGGCTCGACGACGTCTTCCGCCTGCTCACCGGCGGCAGCCGTACGGCGCTGCCGAGGCAACGAACGCTCCGCGCAGTGATCGACTGGAGCTGGGAGCTGCTCAGCGACGCCGAACGGGCCGTTCTGCGCAGACTCGCGGTGTTCTCCGGCGGCGCCGGCCTGGAAGCCGCCGAGCGGGTCTGCGCCACGGAAGCCACAGAAGGCGCCGAAGCCACAGAAGGCACGGAAGCCGCGGAAGGCACCGAGGGCAGCGAAGGCCGACAGCAGCCGGCGCCCGGCGAAACCGTCGAGCCCTGGCAGGTCCTGGAGTTGCTGACGGCACTCACCGAGAAGTCGCTGATCGTTGCCGACGGCGACAAGTACCGGCTGCTCGGAACGATCCGGGAGTACGGCGTCCAGCGGCTCGCCGAGGCCGGTGAGGCAACCACCGCGCGGCACGCGCATCTCGCCTACTTCACCGACCTCGCGGAGACCGCCGAGCCCTACCTCCGCCGTACCGAGCAGATGGAATGGCTCGCGACGCTCGCGGCCGAGCACGACAACCTCAGCGCCGCGATGCGCGGTGCGATCGCCGCCGGCGAGGCGCAGGGCGCGATGCGGCTCGCGGCCGCGGCCGGTCTGTACTGGTGGCTCAGCGGGAACAAGGCCGAGGGCAACGAGTTGGTGATGGCCGCGACCCGGACGCCCGGCGAGGTCACCGACGACGTCAAGGCGATGGTGTACGTCATCGTCGTGACGTTCCTCAACACCGGACCCGGCGACGAGCACCACGCCGAGGAGTGGATCCACGAGGCGTACCGGATCAGCCGGCGCACCCAGCTCGCCAACCCGGTCCTGGCGCTGATCGCGCCGTTGGAGCACATGCTGCGGTCGCCCGGCGACGTCCTGTCCGCGTGGGAGCCGATGCTCGGCAGCGAGGATCCGTGGGTTCGCGCGATGGGGCGGCTGCAGCTGGGCAAGATGCGCGGCGTGCTCGGCGAGGGCGGGTTCGAGGCCGACGCGCAGCTCGAGCTGGCGGTCGCCGAGTTCCGTGCCGTCGGCGAGCGGTTCGGGATCTCGTTCGCGATCACCGAGCTGGCCGAACGGATCGCCACCCGCGGCGAGTTCGAGCGCGCTTGCGAGTACTACGACGAAGCCGTTGCCGTGATCACCGAGTTCGGGTCGTACGACGACGCGATCCGGATGCGCTCGCGGCAGTCCCAGCTGTACTGGTTGCTCGGCGACACCGAGGCGAGCACGAAGGCGATGGCCGAGGCCCAGCGGTTCGCGGACCGGGTCAACTGGCCGGGATCGCTGGCCCTGTTGGCGTTGTCGAGGGCCGAGCTCGCGCGCTGGGCCGGGGATGCTGACGAGGCGCGACGGCAGGTCGGGCTGCTCACGACCCTGCTCGGCGACGAGGCGAAGCAGCCGCACGTCAGCGCGACGACCGAGACACTGCTCTCCTACGTCACCGAGGATCTCGGCGAAGCACGCGAGCACCTCCGCGCGGCCTGCCAGGCGGCGACCTCGACCGGCCACGCACCCGTGATCGCGGGAGTCCTGGTCGGCCTGGCCAACCTCGCGCTCCGCCGCGACCAGGACGAGCTCGCCGTACAGTTGCTCGCGGCAAGTACCGCCGTACGGGGATTGCCGGACCGGTCGTTGCCGGACGAGGCGCGGATCGAGCGGACAGCACGAAGCCGCCTCGGCGACGTACGGTACGCCGAGGCGGCTCAGGTGGGCCGTGAGACCAGCTGGGATCAGCTGTTCGCGATCACGCTCGCTTCTTGAACGTCGCCGACGCCCACAGGTAGCCGACCAGCGCGATCCCGAGGCACCAGGCCAGCGCGGTCAGCGCGTCGCCCAGCTGCGGGGTGCCGTTCAGGAAGCCGCGCAGGGTCTCGATGATCGGCGTGAACGGCTGGTACTGCGCGAACTGCTTGATGCCCGGGCCCATCTTGTCCGCCGGCACGATCGCGCTGCTGAAGAACGGCAGCATGATCAGCGGTACGGCGGCGAACGCGGCCGTCTCCGGCGACTTCGCGGCCAGCCCGAGGGCGACGGTCAGCCAGGCGGTCGCGAAACCGAGCAGCAGGACCAGGCCGATCACCCCGAGCCAGTCGAGGAAGCTCGCCGACGGACTGAAGCCGAGCAGGAAGGCGACCCCGACCAGCGCCACGATCGCGATCACGTTGGTCAGCACGCTGGCGACGACCTTGCCGGTCAGGACCGCGTGCCGGGGAACGTCCATCACCTTGAACCGGTTGATGATGCCCTTGGTCATGTCGGCGTTCACCGCGACCGCCGTACCGCCGAGTCCGTAGCAGATGGCCAGCAGCATCATGCCCGGCGTCGCGTAGTCGATGTAGTCGACCCCGACGCTGAACGCGTCGCCGAGCACGTAGACGAACATGAACAGCATGATCACCGGCATCAGGACCGCGTTGAAGACCGACGTCGGGTTGCGGGCGACGTGCCGGAAGTCGCGCTGCAGCATGACGAGGGAGTGGGACTTGGCGCTCATGATGCGACTACCTCCGTGGTGTGGCCGGTGAGGGCGAGGAACACGTCGTCGAGATCGGGGGTGTGGACCGAGAACTCCTCGGCGCTCAGCTCGTACTCGTCGAGCCGGTCGAGCACGCCGCGCAGCGACTTGGTGCCGCCGTCGCTCGGGACCCTGAGCGCCAGGGCCTCGTCGTCGCGGGTGGCGTCGGGGAACAGCTGCGCGGCCGCGTCGAGCTCTTGGGTGGTGGTGAAGCGCAGCCGGACGTGCGTGCCGGGGAGCTGACGCTTCAGCTCGTCAGGGGTGCCTTGGGCAACGAGTCGGCCTTGGTCCAGTACGGCGATGCGGTCGGCGAGCTGGTCGGCTTCCTCGAGGTACTGCGTGGTAAGGAACACGGTCACGCCGTCGGCGACGAGCTCGCGGATGATCGTCCACATCGTCCGCCGGCTCCGTGGGTCGAGGCCGGTCGTCGGTTCGTCCAGGAAGATGATCTGCGGGTTCCCGACCAGCGTCATCGCGAGGTCGAGCTTGCGGCTCATGCCGCCCGAGTACGTCGAGACGGGCTTGTCCGCGGACCCGGTCAGGTCGAAGCGTTCGAGCAGCTCGTCGACGACCTTGCCGGCGACCGGGCGGGTGCTGAGATCGACCATCAGTTGCAGGTTCTCCCGGCCGGTCAGCAACTCGTCGACCGCCGCGAACTGGCCGGTCACGCCGATCGCGGCACGAACCGCCTTGGCGTCGCTCCGTACGTCGTACCCGGCCACTCGCGCCGTACCGTCGTCGGCCTGGATCAACGTCGTCAGCACGTTCACCGTCGTCGTCTTGCCCGCACCGTTCGGCCCGAGCAACGAGAAGATCGTCCCGGCCGGCACCTCCAGATCGATGCCGTCCAGCACGACCTTGTCCTTGAACGCTTTCCGCAGGCCCGAGACCGCGATCGCTGTGCTTGTCATGCGACCAGCTTCGGCGCGACCCCGGACACGGCCCTGACACCGCACTGACACGGCTAGTCTGGGCCGTGATGACCGAGCCGCTCAGCCTCGCGACCCTCAACACCCGTGGGCTTCCGCTCGACGGCACGCGGATCGCCGAGCGGTTCGCGGCGATCGCCGCCGAGTACGACGCGGGCGACGCCGACGTGGTCTGCCTGCAGGAGGTCTACGCCTACCGGCTCCTGACGCTGCTGCGCCGAGCCATGCCGTCGTTCCCGTACGTCGCCTACCGCCGATCGCTGTCCGGCCCCGCGGGCGGGCTCGTCACGTTCTCGCGGTTGCCTTTGACCGGTACGTCGTACCGCCGTCTCCCCATGGCGCCGCTGCGCCCGCGGATCCCTTTCCGGGCACGACTCAACGCGCTCCACTGCGGCGTCCTCAGCACACGCGTTGTCGGCTGCCGAATCCTCAACATCCACCCGGCCGCGAACACCGACGGCGACTGGTCCGACCAGAACCGCTTCCGCGCGCTGCAGGCCGCGCAGTTCGCCGCGCTGGCCCGATCGGTCACCGCCGGTCCACACCCGACGATCGTCTGCGGCGACTTCAACCTCGCCTCGACGAGCACCCTGCACGCCGACCTCCGCCGACGTACCAGCCTCCGCGACGCCTTCGGCGGGCAGTGCCCACCGACCTTCCACGCCGAGTTCCTCCCACCGGACCGGCGGGCTCACTGCATCGACTTCATCCTGGTTCCCGAGGTGATCCAGGTCGAGGCGACCGGCCTGCTCTTCACCGGCAAGCAGCCGCTGCCGAGTGGTGCGAACTACCTCTCCGACCACGTCGGTCTGCTCGCCCGACTGCGTCTCCCGGGGCTCGGTTAACAGCCGGCTCTCGACATCCTGCACCGAGCTTCACCGAGGCCGCTGACACGGCCCTGGTCCCGCCTAGGATGCGGTGCCATGGCGACCCGGCTGGTGCAGATCTCGGTGAAGGCTCACGACAAGTCCGCGCTCGGGCGGTTCTGGGCGGACGCGCTCGGGTGGAAGGTCACCGACGAGCCGAACGAGACGAACGTCGAGCCGTACGGCGTCGAGTACCCGGACGCGAGCGCCGTCTACATCGACGTACTCGCGGTGCCGGCGCCGAAGACGGTGAAGAACCGGGTGCACCTCGATCTCGCCTCCACCTCCGCAGAGCACCAGGCCGAACTGGTCGCGCGGCTCCGGTCGCTCGGGGCGAAGCCCGTGGACATCGGTCAGGGCGACGTCCCGTGGGCGGTGCTCGCCGACCCCGAGGGGAACGAGTTCTGCGTGCTGGAGCCCCGCGAGCTCTACCGCGACACCGGCCCGATGGCCGCGGTCGTGGTCGACTGCGTCGATCCCCACGCTATGGCCCGCTTCTGGGGCGAGGCGATGGACTGGGTGGTGCACGAGGTGACGGACGACACCGCGTCCCTGCGCTCGTCCCGCGGGGTTGGGCCGTACTTGGAGTTCCTCCGCGTGGCCGACGCGAAGAGCGGCCTGAACCGCATCCACGTAGATCTTCGCCCGTACGCCGGCGACGACCACGCAGCCGAGGCGGACCGGTTGCGCGGCCTCGGTGCCACTGACCTCGACATCGGCCAAGGCGACGTCGCGTGGACGGTCTTCGCCGACCCGGAGGGCAACGAGTTCTGCCTGCTCACGCCGCTGGGGGATCGCTGAGCCGACGCGGCGTTCCGGCGGGACAACCCGCTCGGGCTCAGACCGCAGCCTCCTGGCGGCGGACTATTTCGGTGATCCAGATCGGCGCGTACGGCGAAGTGCAGCCCGGGGCGGTCGGGTAGTCCTTGAGGACCTCGAGGCGTTCGCCGATCTGTAGCGCGCGGGCGCGGAGGGCGGGGTGGTCGATGCCGATCTGGGCGAGGCAGTGGTTCATCGCCCACTGGAGGCGGGTGGGTGCGTCCTTCATGTCCGACTCGATCGTGTCGAGCAGGGCCGGTAGGTCGAGGACGTCGGGGGTCTTGGTGACGCGTTCGGTGGTGAGCGCCCAGCCGGCGCTCGCGACCGCCGGGTCCGCATCGGCGAACCAGGTCTGGCGCAGCTCCTCGGCGTACGGGCTCTTCTTGACGACGTAGTTGACCAACCAGTCGTGCACCTTGGGGCTGATCGGCTCTCGGAGCATGCTGTCGAGCTCGTCCCGCTCGAACGCCTTCGGGCGACAGATCAGCAGCGCGAGCAGCCTGGCGGCGGGCTCGCCGGTCTTCCAGAGGTCGCGGGCCAGGTCCTGCTGGGTCTTCAGCCGCTTGGCGACGGCGCGCAGCTTGGTGAGATTCACGCCGTGGTCGTCGCCGTGCTTCTCGTTGACCTCGCGGATCTTCGGGTCCTCGAGCGCGGCCAGTTCGGCCAGGATTTCGGCTGTGTCAGTCACCTCGATCACGCTACTGTTCGGCGGCTTTGGACTCCAGTACTGCGCGTTCGGCTTCGTTGGTACAGAGGGTTGCCGCGTGGAGGTAGGCCGCGCGGGCCTCGTCGGCGCGGTTGAGGCGGGCGAGGAGAGCGGCTTGTACGGCGTACAGGAGGTGCGACTTGCCCAGTACACCGTCGGCCAGCTTGTCGACGAGTTCGAGGCCGGCCTCGGGACCCGAGGCCATGGCTACGGCGGCGGCTCGGTTGAGGTCGATGACGGGGGACGGGGCGAGTTGGGCCAGGCCCTCGTACAGGGCGACGATGCGCGGCCAGTTGGTTTCGTCGACGGAGACGGCGATGGCGTGGCACTCGGCGATCGCGGCTTGCAGGCCGTAGAAGCCGAGGCCTCGGCCGGCTGACACGGCCTTCGCGAGGGCGGCTCGGCCGCGGCGCATGGCGGCGTGGTCCCAGAGGTGGCGGTCCTGGTCCTCGAGGAGGACCGGGCGGCCATCGGCGTCGACGCGGGCAGGGAAGCGAGCCGCGGTCAGCTCCATCAGGGCGAGCAAGCTCTGGGCCTCGGGCTCCGGCGTCAGGCGCGCGAGGCTGCGGGAGAGGCGGAGGGCCTCCTGGGCGAGGTCGGTGCGGATCCACGAGTCGCCGTGCGAGGCGGACGAGCCCTCGGTGAAGATCAGGTAGATCACGTTGAGGACCGAGCTGAGGCGGGCGGGACGCTCGGCCGGCTCCGGTACGGCGAACGGGATCTCCGCCGCGGCGATGGTCTTCTTCGCGCGGGTGATCCGGGCCTGCACGGTCGGGACGGGGACGAGCAGCGACTTCGCGATCTCGTCGGTCGTCAGACCGCCGACCACGCGCAGGGTGAGCGCGACGCGGGACTCCTTGGCCAGGATCGGGTGGCAGGACGTGAAGATCAGCGCGAGCAGGTCGTCGTCGATCGCGTCGGGATCGAAGAGGGCGTCGGCGCCCGGAGTCGTGTCGTCGAGATCGCGAGCCAGTACGGCGTACCGCTCGTCCGCCCCGGCCCGCCGCCGGAACGCGTCGATCGCCCGCCGCCGGCCGACCGCGGTCAGCCAGTTCGCCGGCTGGTCGGGGATCCCACTGGTCGACCAGCTGACCAGTGCCTCGGCGAGCGCCTCCTGCGCGACGTCCTCGGCGAGCGCGAAGTCCCGGGTGTACCGGGCGAGCGCGCCGACGATCCGCGCGGACTCACTCCGCCACACGGCCTCGACGGCACGTCTGGCCTCAGTCATCGCTCACCCCAGCCCGGTCGGCTGCCGGCCGGCCGACTCGCACCTCGACGGCCGTCCGGCCGGCCCGCAGTACGGGCCGGCCTCCGGCGGCGCGTCGGCTCACAGTTGGCCGGTGGACTCGCGCCACTTGCGTTCGTTCTGGACCCAGGGGTTGTCCTGGGGCAGTTCGTCGATGCGGGTGACGCGGCGGATCTCGATCTTCGCGTGGTCGGTGAGCGGCATCCGCTTGGCCCACTCGATCGCTTCCTGCTGCGACGCGACCTCCAGCAGGTAGAACCCGCTGAACAGCTCCTTCGTCTCGCCGTACGGGCCGTCGGAGACCACCGGCGCCTCACCGGTGAAGTCGACCACGACGCTCTCCTCGGGGTCGAGCCCCTCGGCGGCCAGCAGGACGCCGGCCCGGATCAGCTCGTCGTTGAACTTCCCGACGGTCGCGATGATCTCGTTGAAGTCGAAGTCCGCGGAGCCCGCGAACGCCGCGTCGGTCGGCCGCATGATCAGCATGTACTTGCTCATGACAGGTAGGTCCTCTCAGCTGGTGGGAGGGGCCACGGCGGCCCCTCTCCACCCACAGGTCGAACGGCGCGCGCACCGATCGACAGCATGCCAAAAAAGAATCTCACCCGGTCAGTACGACGAGTTGCCGCGTCGCCCGCGTCATCGCGACGTACCGGTCGACCGCACCCTCGATCCCCTCGCCGAACGACTCCGGATCGACCAGCACGACCAGGTCGAACTCGAGGCCCTTGGCAAGGATCGGCGTCAGCGACCGCACCCGCGGCGAATCCTCGAACGTCGGGTCACCGATGACGCAGGCCACGGAATCGGGGTGCTCCGCGATCCACTCCTCGAGGATCCGGTCCCGCGAAGCGATGTTGCCGTGGACAACGGGCAGCCCGCTGTCGCGGATCGAGGTCGGCACGTTCGCGTCGGGCAGGACGGCGCGGATCACCGGCTCGGCCTCGGTCATGATCTCCGACGGCGTGCGGTAGTTGACGGTCAGCCCGGCCAGCTCGACACGATCCAGGCCGACGCGCTGCAGCCGCTCCTCCCACGTCTCGGTGAAGCCGTGGCGCGCCTGGGCGCGGTCGCCGACGATCGTGAAGCTGCGCGACGGGTTGCGCAGCAGGAGCATCTGCCACTCGGCGTCGGTCAGTTCCTGCGCCTCGTCCACGACGATGTGTGCGAACGGCCCGGCCAGCTCGTCGGGGTCGGGCGTCGGCAGCGCGCCCTCGTCGATCAGCGCGTCCTGCAGATCGCCGTGGACGAGGCTCTGCACGAGTCCCTCACCGTCGTCGGCCGCGCGGAGGCGGTCGATCACCTCGGACATCCGCTCGCGTTCCGTCGCGGCGACGGCGCGCTGGCGCCGCTTCCGCCGGGACGACTCCGGGTCGCCGAGTCGTTGCCGCGCGGCGTCGAGCAGCGGCAGGTCGGAGACGGTCCACGCGTACGGATCGTCGCGCTGGAGCAGCCGGACCTCGTCGGGCTCCAGCCAGGGCGCGCAGCGGCGCAGGTACGCCGGTACGGACCACAGATCCGCGACCAGGTCGGTCGGCTCGAGCAGCGGCCAGGCCCGGTCGAAGGTGTCGCGCAGTACCTCGTTCCGCTGCAGCGACCGCCGGACCTGGTCGAGCGAGATCTCCTCGTCGTCCTCGTCCAGCTTGTCCAGCAGGATCGTCAGCAGCTCCTCCCACGCCAGGTCGCGGCCCTCGTTGTGCGGCGTACCGGCATCGACGGATCCGAAGGCCTCGGCCCAGTCGCTGACGCTCAGGTAGAGGTCGGCCCAGTCGGTCTCGACGACGAGAGGCTTGGTCGGCGGCTCCTCGTACAGCGCGGCCGCGGGCTCGATCGCCTCGACCATCCGGGCCGTCGACTTCAGACGCAGGACTGCGGGATCGATTTCCGGACCTGCCGTCCGACCTTCGGGCAGCAAGTCCCGCAGCGTGCAGGTCTGAACGCCTTCCTCACCGAGGCTCGGCAGTACGTCGGAGACGTAGGCCAGGTACGGCTGGTGAGGGCCGATGAACAGCACGCCGCCGCGACGCTGCTCCAGCCGCGGATCGGAGTACAGCAAGTACGCCGACCGGTGCAGCGCGACGACGGTCTTACCCGTGCCGGGACCGCCGTCGACGACGAGCGCCCCGCGCGAACTGGCGCGGATGATCGCGTCCTGGTCGGACTGGATCGTGCCGAGGACGTCGCGCATCCGGTCCGAGCGGTTGCTGCCCAGGCTCGCGATGAACGCCGACTGGTCGTCGAGCGCCGCCGCGTGCCCCTCGAACCCGTCGGAGGCGAACACCTCGTCCCAGTAGTCGCTGATCTTTCCGCGGGTCCAGCGGTACCGGCGGCGGAACACGAGGTCCATCGGCTTGGCGTGGGTCGCGCCGAAGAAGGGCTCGGCGGCGGGGGAGCGCCAGTCGATCAGCAGCCGGCGCCCGTCGGTGTCGGTCAGGCCGAGCCGGCCGACGTACACGGGTTCGCCGTCGGTGGCGACCATCTGACCGAGGCACAGGTCGAGGCCGAACCGGCGTAAGGTCCGCAGGCGCGAGGTCAGGCGATGGATCTCCAGGTCACGATCCAGAGCCTCCTGGCCCGTACCGCCCGGGGACTTGCGGATCTCGTCGAGGCGCTCGGTCAGGTCGGAGATGGACTTGTCGAGGCTGGCGGCGATCGCCGCGAAGTGCTGCTCGTCGCGTCCGATCAGGGCCGGGTCGTTCTTGGCGGGGTGGCCGGCGAGGTCGAAGGCGCTGGTCGTTCCCACAGACATGGGGCTCCGTTTCGTCCGAATTCTGGTTCGGTCGATGATTGTGAACCACCAACTGGGTCTTGCGGCAAGTCCCCCTGTGCGCTATAAGTTGGTTGTGGCAAGGAAAACAGTTCCTTGCCGCTTTTTTGTGCCCGGTGTCTGATGGGCAGTGTGAGCGACCAGGGATATCTGCTCGACAACCAGCAAACCGAAGCCGGCCGGCGGTTCGCGGCGCTCTCGGAGCTGTTCGATCCGGTGACGTTCCGGCACCTCGCGGCGACCGGTCTCACGGACGGTTGGAGCTGCTGGGAGGTCGGCGCCGGCGGGCCCGGCGTACCGGACTGGCTTGCCGCGCAGGTCGGGCCGTCAGGGCGGGTCGTTGCCACGGACATCGATACGGCGTGGATGCCGAGCGACGCGCCGTACGACGTACTGCGGCACGACGTCGGCGCTGACGTGCCGCCGGGGGAGTTCGATCTGATCCACGCGCGGCTGGTGCTGACACACGTGCCGCAGCGGGCCGAGGCGCTGGCCGCGATGGTCGGGGCGTTGAAGCCGGGTGGGTGGCTCGTGCTCGAGGATGCGGATCCGGCGTTGCAGCCGTTGATCTGCCCGGACGAGTTCGGGCCCGCGCAGGAGCTGGCCAATCGGTTGCGGCGCGGGTTTCGGAGCTTGATGGCGGATCGTGGCGCGGAGCTGGCTTTCGGGCGGACACTGCCGCGGTTGCTGCGCGAGGTGGGGTTGGTCGACGTACAGGCTGATGCGTTCTTTCCGATCACTTCACCGGCTTGTACGACGCTGGAAATGGCTACTGTGCAACAGATTCGGGAGCGGTTGGTTGCCGCGGGCCTCGCGACCGAGGAGGAGATCGCCGAGCATCTGGAGAATGTTGCCTCGGGCAAGCTGGATCTGGCGACGGCCCCGCTGATCTCGGCCTGGGGTCGGCGGGGACAGAGCGCTCGGCCGTCGGTCGCCGCGGGCAGCTAGAGTCGCGAGCATGGCGACCGACGTACGTGACGACCTGGCTCCCACCGGCGTGCTCCGCGCGTCGATCAACCTCGGCAACCCGGTGCTCGCGCAGGGCACGCCCGAGCAGCCGGGCGGCGTGACCGTCGACCTCGCCCGCGAGCTCGCGCGCCGGCTGGAGGTGCCGGTCGAGTTCGTCTGCTTCCAGGCCGCTCGTGAGTCGTTCGAGGCGCTGACCGACGGCCGCGCTGACCTGGGCTTCCTCGCGATCGAACCGGCCCGCGCCGACCAGGTCGCGTTCACCCCGCCGTACGTGATCATCGAGGGCGTGTACGTCGTGCCCGCCGACTCGCCGATCACCACCCCTGCCGGGGTCGACCAACCCGGCATCAGGGTCGGCGTGAAGGAGGGCTCGGCGTACGACCTCTTCCTCACCCGCACCCTCCAGCACGCGACGATCGTCCGCGGCGCCGAAGGTGTCGATCTCTTCCACACCGAGTCCCTCGACGCCGGCGCCGGCATCCGCAAGCCGGTCGAGGAGTTCGTCGCCCGCACCCCCGGCACCCGCGTGATCCAGGACCGCTTCATGGAGATCCGCCAGGCCGTCTGCACCCCCAAGCGCCACGCGGACACGACCATCTGGCTCAGCGACCAGATCGAGCAGTTGAAGGCCAGCGGTTTCGTCGCCGACTCCCTGAAGCGCTCCGGCCGCCTCGACGCGACGGTCGCTCCACTCAGCGACTAGCCGTCACCAGCCCGACGGACTTCCGGACGAAGAAGTAGCCGTCGGCGTCGATCTTCGCCTGCACCAACTCACGCGTCGCGGCCCGCTGCTCGGGGTCCATCGGCCCGCTGGACAGGCTGTCGAGATAGGCCAGCACCGGCTCGGCTGTCGGCACCCGCAGCTCGTCCGGGTAGGCCTCGACGGCGACGTCCGTGAAGTGTTCGGCGACCACCGCCTCAGCCGTCTCCGTCACGAAATCGTTCAGGACCATCCCACGCAGCAGGTCCGGCCGGCCGACGGCTGGCCCGAGATGCCCGAGTTCAGCCATGTGCTCCCGCCCGTTGAGCGCCGCCACCAACCGCCCACCCGGCCGAAGCACCCGCGCGAACTCCGCCAACGCGACCGACGGATCGTCCAGGTGGTAGAGCATGTGGTTCGCGATCACCAGGTCGAAGCTCCGGTCCGCGAACGGCAGGTGCGCAGCATCAGCCCGCCGTACGACGGCCCCGGGCACTCGCCGCAGCTCCTCGCACATAGCCGCCGAAGCATCGGTCAAGGTCAACCGAGCCCCACGAAAAGAAACCTCGCCCCACAACTTCCCGGTCCCCGCCCCCACCTCCAACACATCCCCGCGCGGCTCCAGCCGTTCACCCAACCACCCGAACCACCCCTGCGGATTGGTACTGAACTCGTGCAAAGCCATCCGGGCCTTCAGCCGATCCGCAGACCCGGCGTACTGAACAACAGCATGAGCAGAAGGCGTCGTCATCCCGCCATCCAAACACCTGGTCGGTGTCAGTGGGTCGCGATCTCGATCAGGGCGGTGTAGTCGCCGCGGTCGGCCTCGCGGAGGGCCGAAAGGTAGCGGAGACGGGCTTCGGTGACCGGCAGGCCGCTGCGTGCGCCCCACGAGAGTTGCGCGCCGAGGGCGGACGCCAGAGTGCCGGCGGCGAGACGGGCGTGGCGGCCGTTGCCGTTAACGAAGGGATGGACGGAGACCAGCAGGTGGTGGAAGCGGATGCCGATCTCGGGCGCGGGATAGGTCTGGTGGTCCACCCAGTACGACGCGTCGCCGAGCAGGATCTGCAGGCGTTCCGGGATCTGGGCCGGTGCGACGCCGATCGTCGTCTCGCGTCGTCGGGGCTGACCGGCCCAGCTCCACACCTCGCCGAACATGCGCCGGTGCAGATCCCGCAGGAACCATTGGCTCAGCAGGTCGGCCGGGGTCACCGTCTGGTCGCCCAGCCAGAGCAGCGCGTCGGTGATGTTGTCGGCTTCGGCGTCGTTCAGCTCGGCGCGGGTGGTGATCCCGGCGTACGCCGGTGTCAGGTACTGCGCGTCGTCGGCGTCGAGCGGTGTCTGGCCGTCCTCGTCACCGCCGAGTGGATGCGGGCTCACGCCGCCTGGTTGCGCATGCGGTGGGCGACGATCTTGCGCAGGATGCGCTGGAAGCCCTCGTCGGTCACCGGCTGAGCCTCCAGCGACATCGTCCAGGCGATCTGCTGGGCCTTCGCGACGTCCCGCTGGGTGACCTGCTCCTCCGCGGTGACCAGCGAGATGCCGACCACCGACAGCACGTGCAGGACCTTGTCGGCCTCGAGTCGCGGCGCGCCGTTCTCGAGGCGGCTGAGCCATTCGCGGGAGACGCCTGCCTCGGCGGCCAGCGCGGCCTGCGACTGATGCCGTCGCTTGCGCTCGGCCCGTACGGCGGCGCCGAGTTGCTGCATCCCACCGATCGCCATCCGATCCTCCCTCACGCAGTCGGGGTGTGGCAGTACTGTCACAGTCTAGCTGTGTGACGGTACCGTCACAAGTCAGTCCGTACGGCGGAGCCGGCAAACAGCACCCTGATCACCGGCTACTGGAAGCGCGGCGTCGCCGACGCCGACGAGGACCAGAAGCCAGGGGCCCTTCCGAGGGCAGTTCGGAAGGGCCCCTGGAGTTCGGATCAGCCCGGGAACTTCAACCGGACGACGTAGTTGTCGATCGTGGTCGGGGAGCCGCCGTTCATGTCGTTGTTGGTCGAGGTCAGCCACAGGGCGCCGTCTGGCGTCTTGGTGATGCTGCGCAGCCGTCCCCAACGGCCCGAGAACAGGGCCTGCGGAGTCCCAACACCGTTGCCTGCGGCATTGATCTGGGTGACCCACAGCTGCCGCCCGGTGACGCCGGCGACGTAGATCCAGTCGTTGACGATCTCCACGCCGCTCGGTCCGGCCTGTGCCGTCGACCAGGTGCGCTTGGGCGCGATGTACCCGCCGCAGTCGCCGATCGTTCCCTCGCACGCGGGCCAGCCGTAGTTGCCGCCCTTCTGCACGAGGTTCAGCTCGTCCTGGCTGTTCTCACCGAACTCCGCCGCCCACAGTTGGCCGCGCGAGTCCCACGCGAGGCCCTGCGGGTTGCGGAAGCCGAGGCCCCACACGTAGCGCGCGTTGCCGCCGGTGCTGAAGAACGGGTTGTCGCTCGGCGCCGTACCGTCGGGGTTGATCCGCAGGATCTTGCCGTTCAGCGAGCTGCGGTTCTGCGAGTTGCCGGAGTTCTTCGCGTCACCGACCGCGGCGTACAGCTTGCCGTCCGGACCGAACCGGATCCGGCCGCCGTTGTGGTACCGGTTCTTCGCCAGCCCGGTGAGTACTGGCTCCGACGTCGAAGCCAGTACGCCGTTCTCGTACTTCATCCGCACGATCCGGTTGTCGTTCGCGGCCGTGTGGTAGAGGTACACCCAGTGGTCGGTGCTGAAGTTCGGCGACAGCGCGAGGCCGAGCAACCCACCCTCACCGGTCGTCGTGACCGCGCCAGGGACCTTGCCCAGCGTGGTTTTCTGCCCGGTCGACGAGACCAGCAGCAGCTCGAACCGGTCCCGCTCGGTGACCAGCGCCGAGCCCGACCCGTCCGGCAGGAACGCGACGCTCCAGCCGAGGTCGACCCGCGCGATGTCCCGTTCGTACTCCGGAATGCCACCGGTCCCACCGCCGCTCGTCCGCACGGTCACCGCGTTGCTCGGCCCGGACGCGTTGCCGTCGGGATCGCGCGCCTTCACGGTGAACGTGTACGCCGTGTTGGCGCTCAGGTTCGTCACCGTCGCGGTGAGCGAGCCCGTGCTCGAGACCAGCGTGCTGCCCTGGTACACGTCGTACCCGGCAACGCTCCCGCTGTTGTCGGTCGACGCGTTCCAGGCCAGCGAGACGCTGTTCGCCGTGGCGCCGGTCGAGCGCAGGTTGCCCGGGACGGTCGGCGGCTGCGTGTCGCCGCTCACCGGGGTGGTGAACGTGACCACGTTGCTCTGCTGCGACGCGTTGCCCGCGGCATCGAAAGCACCGACCGAGATGTCGTACGCCGTGTTGGAGGTCAGCGTGTCGACGGTCGCGGTCAGCGTGTTCGCGTCGACCACCTTGAGCACGTTGCCGCCGCGGTTGATCTCGTACCGGACCACGCCGACGTTGTCGTTCGCGGCCGACCAGCTGAACGTCGCCGCGTTCGACTTGATGTTGCTGACGGCAAGGTTGCTCGGCGCGGACGGCGGCTGGGTGTCGTCGCTGGTCGGGTTGACCGTCAGCTTGTCGGCGTTCGGGCCGCCGTCGGCGGTGGTTGCGCGGGCGCGGATCTTGTTGCTGCCGGCCACCAACGACAGCCGGACCGTCTTGGTCTGCCAGGTCGTCCACGCGCCGGTGCCGGGGAAGGTGATCCCGACCGCGCCGGCGACGCCGTTCACGGTGAAGTCGAGCGGCCGGGTGGCCGCCGTACCGTTCGCGTACCGCAGGGTGACGTCGGCCGGGCCGGTGGTGGGGGACTGGACGGTCCACTCGACGTAGCTGCCGACCAGGTTGTCGAAGTTGACGAACCCGCGACCGGTGAAGCCGGCGTGGTTCGACTCGACCAGGCCCTGCGAGATCAGCGCGTCCTCGGCCTGGTAGTCGGTGGGCGCCGCCGCAGCGGGTGGGGTGGCGAGGGCAAGCGTCACGGCGAGGGCGGTCAGACCCGCCACCGCCGTACGCCGGGCAGAACGAAGTCTCATCGGGCGGTCTCCTGACTTCCTGGGGCGGGAGGAGCAGCAGGGGAGCCAACGCTGATAGGCAGGAACGTTTCCTAACTATCAGCGCTGATCACACCACCGGCGGCGAACCGCTGTCAAGACGTCGGGAATGCGCCTGCCGTGCTAGTCGTCCGAGCGGACCACCGCACCGATCACGTCGTTGAACGCCTCGGTCGACGACGGGTGGGTGAAGATCGAGCTCTGCAGCGCGCTCGCCGTCATGCCCTGACGCATCGCCAGCGCGACCACGTTGATGAGTTCCTGCGCGTCGACGCTGAGCAGCGCCGCGCCGAGGATCTGGTCGGTGTCCAGATCGATCACGAACTTCATCGCGCCGCGGGTCTCCTCGACGATGTACGCCCGCGGCATCGCGACGATGTCGGCGACCGGCTGGTACCCGACCTTGATCCGGTGACCGGCCGCGCGGGCCGCTTTCTCGGTCAGCCCGACCGTCGCCAGCGGCGGCGACATGAACAGCGTCTGCGGTACGGCGACGCGGTCGGTCGTGGTCCGCTTGCCCTCGCCGATCAGCTGGTCGAGCACGATCCGGCTGTCGTCCAGCGAGATGTAGGTGAACTGCGGCCCGCCGTTGACGTCGCCGAGCGCGAAGATGTGCGGCTGCGCCGTCCGCAGGTACTCGTCGACCTCGACCGCGCCGCTCGCCGTCGTACGGACCCCGGCATTGTCCAAGTGAAGCGCTGCCGTCGCCGGACGCCGCCCGGTCGCGGAGAGGATCGCGTCGGCGGTCAACGTGTGCTCGCGGCCGTCCTTCTCGTAGACCACCGTGTTCTCGTCGCGCACCGACAGGACTCGCGCACCGGGAATGATCCGAATGCCTTCGTCGGTCAGGATCTGCTCCGCGACCGCCGCGATGTCGTCGTCCTCCCGGCCGAGGATCCTCGGCGACGCCTCGAGCACGGTCACCTGCGACCCGAACCGCCGGTAGATCGAGGCGAACTCGATGCCCAGGTAGCCGCCGCCGATCACCACGAGCCGGTCGGGCAGGTGCGTGGTGTGGACCAGGTCGACGTTCGTCATCGTCAGCGGACTGTCCCGCAGGCCCGGGATGTCCGGGATGACCGGCTCCGAGCCGGTGTTGATCAGGATCGTCTCGCCGCGCACCTCGACCCGGCCGGCGCCGGTCTCGACCGCGACCGTGTGCGGATCGACGAACGACGCCTCGCCGGTGATCAGCGTGGTCGTCTCCGCGCCGTCCAGCGCCTCGAAGTTGCCGGCCCGGAACGCCGACGTGATCGCCTGGACCTCGCCGACGGCCCGCTCGAACCACTCCTGCGGCGGATCGTTCGTACGCCGCTTGCCCGAGCGGTGCACGAGGGCCTTGGTCGGGACGCAGCCCACGTTCGGGCAGGTGCCGCCGTACATCTGGTCCGACCGCTCGATCAGGACGACGCGGCGCCCGAGGCGGCCCAGGGTGCCGGCGGCGACCTTGCCGCCCTTGCCGAAGCCGATCACGACGATGTCGGCCTGGAGCTGATTCTGTGAGGTCATGGCCGTAGTGTGCGTTCGTACACTTGAGCCGTACCAGTCGATCTCAACTCAGATTTCGGTCGTATCGTCTCATGGACTCCATCAGTCACCTGCTCAAGCTGGCCGCCCTGCAGGCCACCCTCGACAAGCGCTGCCTGCTCGCCGCGGCGACCGAGATGAAGGTTCCGGCGTACGGCGAGACGGACGCGACGTTCCACCTGCTGCTCGACGGCGAGTGCATGTTCGAGACGCCGTCGGGGTCGTTCCCGTTGCGGGCCGGCGAGGCGGTGATCCTGCCGGGGAGTCCGCCGCACTTCGTCCGGACGAACGAGAGATCTTCCCGGTACTTGTCTGAACTCGACTCGTCAACTCCAGACAAGTACCGACCACCGATCGGGGGCCGGTATTTGATCGGTGGTGACGGGCGTCGACATGTCGAGCCGCTGGGCGGCGTCGTCGACACCCCGGGGCCGGCGTTCGGGACGCTGCGGAGTCAGGCCGGCGGGGAACCGGTCATCGACCTGTTCTGCGGGTACTACACGCCCGGATCCGCAGCGGGCGTGATGCTGTTCCGCAGCCTGCCGGACCCGTTGATCGTGTCGGTCGCGGACGACGAAGCCGCGATCCGCGCGCTGTGCACGATGATGCGGAGCGAAGCGAGCAGCCCGGGACCGGGCGCGGGGGCGATCCTGACCAGCCTGTGCGAGGCCCTGCTCGCGATGATCCTGCGCCGGTCGGCCGGCGAGCTCACGCCCGGGCCGCTGTGGACCGCGGTCGACGACCCACGGATCGCGGACGCGATCGACGCCGTACTGCGGGAGCCCGGTGCGGACTGGTCGGTCGCGCGCCTCGCGCAGGTGGCGGCGATGTCGCGGGCGACCTTCGTCCGGCACTTCGGCAAGCACACCGGTACGACGGTGAACGCGCTCGTCACGCAGATCCGGATGATGGTCGCCGCCGACCTGCTCGGCCGCGACGAGCTGACCGTGGCGACGGTCGCGGCCAAGGTCGGCTATCAGTCGGAGTCGGCCTTCAGCCGGGCCTTCCAGCAGGCCACCGGCAGTACGCCGGGCCGGTTCCGCCGGCTCACCTAGGCCCGGGCTAGCCGCCAAGATGGTATCCGGTATACCATTGGCGACGAATCGAATAGCTACACTAACCAAAGAGCAAAGTGGAGGGGAGTATTCCCCCGAGTCCGTCCGGACCGTGTCGCATCACGCCGTACGGACTCGCAACGGCAGTGTCGTCATCACGGAAGGCCTGGGCGGCCGACCCGGTGCTGCCGGTCCGGACGTGAGCGTACGCCTGGGCGGAAGAGACCTCCGGACCAGGTGCTGTCTGTCGTCGTCCGGAGGAACCGTCATGGTCTCTGTCATGTCCCCTGCCGTCTGGGTGCTCACGATCGTCGGGTTGCTGGCGATCGTCGCCTTCGACCTGATCGTGATCGCGCGCCGCAAACACACCGTCACGATCAAGGACGCCACCCGGTGGGTGCTGTTCTACATCGGTCTGGCGGCGCTGTTCGCGATCGGCTTGTTCGTCTTCAGTCCCGGCGCGAGCGGGGGTGAGTTCGTCGCCGGTTACATCACCGAGTACAGCCTGAGCGTCGACAACCTGTTCGTCTTCGTGATCATCATGGCCCGGTTCGCGGTGCCGGCCCTGGCCCAGGACAAGGTGCTCTACATCGGCATCGTGGTCTCGATGCTGCTCCGCGCGGTCTTCATCCTGGCCGGCGCGGCCGCGATCTCGGCGGCCAGCTGGGTGTTCTACATCTTCGGCGCGTTCCTGGTCTACACCGCGGTCCGGCTGGCGATCGAGGGCGAGAACGACGAGGAGGACTTCCAGGAGAACGCCGTCATCCGCGGGATGCGCAGGGTCCTGCCGCTGACCCACGACTACGACGGCAGCAAGCTGGTCACCCGGGTCGACGGCCGCCGGATGCTCACCCCGCTGGTGATCGTGATCTCCGCGATCGGGATGGCGAACGTGATCTTCGCGCTCGACTCGATCCCGGCGATCTTCGGCCTCACCCAGGACGCCTACATCGTGCTGACCGCGAACGCGTTCGCGCTGATGGGCCTGCGCCAGCTGTACTTCCTGATCGGCGGCCTGCTGGAGCGGGTGATCTACCTGAACGTCGGCCTGTCGGTGATCCTCGCGTTCATCGGCGTCAAGCTGATCATCGAGGCGCTGCACGGTTCGCACATCGACGACATCGGCGCGATCCACCTGCCGCACATCGGCATCGCCACCTCGCTCGGCTTCATCGCCGGCACCCTGCTCGTCACCACGGTCGCCAGCCTGATCAAGTCCGGCTACGACCGGCGCCGGGTCGAGGCCGAGGCGGACTGACCCACCGACGGGTCCTGGTCCCGCTCTGTGTCGGCCTGGCTCAGGTCGCCGGCCCGACGGGCAACCGGCTCGTCGCGCGACGCCGCTGTTCTCACCCGTGATTCACCCGGTTGATCCCCCTGTACAGGGGTACCATCGAAGTGCCTGGCCCGGCCGTTCCCCCGTGATGGTCGGGTCAGGTCTTTGTCCGGACGAGACCTGCCACGGCGAGGCCCGAGGGACCGATGAACACGACCGAGTCCGACGCCCGGTGGTCGCGATTTCTCGCCGGGTGGGGAGTCGATCCGGCGCTCGCGCGCCGGGAGCCGCTGACCGGCGGCCTGATCAACGAGAACTTCCTGCTGACCGAGGGCGACCGGCGTTTCGTCGTACGGTCCTACCAGCGGACGAAGCAACCCGACGACATCGCGTACGAGCTGCTCGCGGTCGAGTTCCTGCGCGCCGCGGGCTTCCCGACCGCCGGGCCCGTGCGCTCGCTGTCGGGAGCTCTGTCCGGCGAGCTCGGTGGACGGCCGGCGGCCGTCTTCGAGTACGTCGACGGGCACCGGCCGCCGTCGCGCAGTGGTGGCTTCGGCTCGTTCGACCTGGCACTGGGATGTGAGGTCTCCGGCGCCGTCGGGCGCATGCACCGCCTGACCTGGGACCTGCGACTGCCGGTACGACGGGCTGAACGGGCCGATCCGCTGCGCATGGTCGAGGAATTCCTGGACAGTGTCCAGGGCTGGCACGGCCGGGAACTCGTTCCTGGGCTGGATGAACTCGTCATCGGACTGGCCGAGGTGTTCTCGCGGGTGCGCTCGGTGCTGGAGTCCGAGAAGGAGATTCCTTCCGGGCTGGTGCACGCGGACATCACCGAGACGAACGTCCTGGTGGATGACGACGGTCACCTCCTGGCGCTGCTCGACTTCGACGACTGCCTCGACTCCTACCGCCTGTACGACCTGTGCTCGGTGGTGTCGTCGTGGGGTCTGGACGACGACCGCCGGCTGGACGTCGAGCGAGCTGCGAGGCTGATCTCGGCGTACACGGAAGCGAGGCCGATCACGCCGGCTGAGCAGGAAGTGTTGCCGGGGTTGTTGATGGTCTACGTCGCTGCCGGGGGCTGTGAGTTCCTCACCGGCGTCTGGGAACGCAAGGCCTTCGTCGACGGGGTCAGCGACAGTTTCGCCGCGACGACCTTCCTGTCGCTGTTCGAGGACACGGCCTGGCAGGACTCGTTGCGGGACGCGTGCGCTGTCGCGGACCAGCGGTGACGGTCAGGTGACCGGCTGGATCGGCTTGCGGTACCGCGGTTGCCGGGTGTCCTCGCGGTAGCCGAGGGACTCGTAGAGCGCCGCGCTGCCGGTCGGGTTCTCGGCGAGGGTCCAGATGCCGCTGGTGGTGATCCCGTGGTCCAGGAGTTGCGCGTGGTTGGTGCGCAGCAGCGCTGACGCCAAGCCCTGGCGCCGGTACGACGGGCGCACGCCGACCCACGGGGTGTCGGCGATGCCTTCCTCCTCCTCGGTGCTGATCACCCAGCCGGCGAGTTGGTCGCCGTCGTACGCGAGTGTCCACAGCTCGTGGTCGGGGAAGTCGTCGGCGGCCTCGCGCTCGAACTCCTCGAAGGTGTCCTGGACGTAGCCGAGACTGCGATCGGTGAACACCTCCGCGTTGGCCTCGAAGACGGCGCGATGGTGGTCGGAGGAAGCCGCGCGGAGCTCGAGGCCGGGTGGGAGGTCGGTGAGCGGGGCGCCGTCGAGGTCGAGTGTCAGGTGGACCCGGGTGAAGGCGACCTGGTAGCCGGCGGCCTGCAGGAGCGCCTCGACCGACGGGTCGTGCTCGCGGGTGTTGCCGCCGTACAGGGCGATGCCGTCGGTGGGGTTCGCGGCCAGGTGCTCGTGGGCCTGGGCCTCCTGCCAGGCGAGGATCTGGCGGCCGTAGCCGCGGCCGCGGAAGACCGGTTCGACCCAGCCGAGCAGCAGGTAGAGGCGGGTGCCGTCGGACTCGTCCCACCAGCGCAGCGCCGTGCAGCCGACCAGCGTGTCGTTGTCGAGGGCAACAAACTCCGGGGTGAAGCCGGCCCGGACGGCGTCGACGCCGTCGGTCACCGCGAGCGCGCGCAGGTCCATGGGTGCCGATTATCCCGGTGCGAGGTCCGGTCCGCAGCTGGATAATGGCCGGATGCCTCCTGCGCCGTACGACGTCGCTGCCCTGCTCGGTCTTCCGGTGGAGAAGCTCGAGGAGGTCCAGCGCACCGATCCGGGCGATCCCGGCAACGGCGTGTGGTTCCTGTGGACCGGCGGTGGGGAGTGCGTCGTCCTCCGGCGCTACCACGTGCTGCGCACTGAGCTGGACCTGCTGTTCGAGGCGAAGGTCCTGGCGCATCTCACCGATCGGGGCTGGGAGGTGCCGAGCACGGTCGCCGGTCCGATCGAGTACGGCGAACGACTGTGGGCTGCCACGCGGTTCGTGCCGGGGGAGGCGCGGCGCAACGAGACGTCGGAGCACCGGGCCGAGCGAGGCGTGGTGCTGGCGCGGTTGCACGCGGACCTGCGGGACCTCGAGATCGACCTTCCGCAGCGCGAGGGCTTCTTCCAGGGCTGCGACCTGGTGGCGATGGGCAACTTCCAGGACTGGGCTCCGGGTGTCGCCGTACTGCGACCGCAGCGGCCTGACCTGGCCGACTGGGCCGACCGCGCGATGGCCGGCGGCATCGAACTCGTTGCCGAGCGCAACTTGCTGGAGCTGCCGCAGGCGATCGTGCACGGCGACTTCGCCGAGTGGAACGTGCACTTCGGACCGCTCGGCGTGATCGACTTCGACCTGGCGCACGTCGACAACCGGAGCTGGGAGTTCGTGATGGCGCGGGTCCACCGCTCGCCCGAGCTGCTCACGGCGTACCAGGAGAAGGCGACGGAGCTGGGGATCCCCTTGTCGCCCGAGGAGCTCGCGGCGATCGAGCCGCTGGAACGGGTCTTCCGGATCAACATGGTGATGGCCGAGCTGTGGACCGGACAGCACACGGGGACGTTCAACCTGAACGAGATCGAGCGCCAACTCGGTCGCACCGGGACGCCGCGTCCCTGACACACTGACGGCGTGCCGAGATTGGGTGAACCTGCGTTGGTTGCCGGGACGCTGCGCGAACTGCGCCAGCCGGAGTTGCCGGGGATGCGGCCTTGGTCGGACGGCGACGCCGCTGCGGTTCGGGAGGCCTTCGGTGATCCGGGGACTCAGCGATGGCACGTGCTGAGGATCGACGACGACGCCGAGGCGCTGGCCTGGATCGCGCGCTGGCCGCAGCGGTGGGTCGACGAGGAGGCCGCGAGCTGGGCGATAGCGGGCGGCGACGGCGAGGCGTTGGGGCAGATCGGTCTGCGCGGCATCGACCTGTACGAGGCGAAGGCACACATCTCTTATTGGGTGCTCCCGTCGGCCCGCGGTCGTGGGCTGGCCGGTCGAGCTGTCGCGACGCTCACCGAGTGGTCCTTCGAAACGCTGGGGCTGCACCGGTTGACGATCGACCACTCGGTGCACAACGAGGGTTCCTGCCGGGTCGCCGCCAAGGCGGGCTTTCCGCTCGAGGGCGTGCTGCGCGGGTCGATGCTGCACGCCGACGGCTGGCACGACGCCCACCTCCACGGCCGGCTCGCGACCGACTGATCAAGTCCTGACATACTGGCGTCCGCCCGTTTCCCGGAGTACGTCAGGAGAGTTCGTCATGCCCGACGCGCCGTTGCGCCTTCTTCAGGTCGGGGCGGGCTCGATGGGCCGGACCTGGCTGCACACGATCGCGAACTCGCCGGACGCCGAACTGGTCGGGCTAGTCGACCTCGATCTCGACCTGGCCCAGCGGGTCAGCGAGGACGAACTGGCCGCGCTGGTTCCGGTTGCCCGCACGCTGACCGAACTGAAGGACCTGGTCGGCGCGGACGCTGTCGTCAACGTGACCGTGCCGGAGGCGCACAACGCGGTCAACGAGGAAGCGCTGCGGGCCGGCCTCCCCGTGCTCTGCGAGAAGCCGATCGCCCCGACCGTCGCCGACGCGCAGTACATCGCGGGTGTCGCCGAGGAGACCGGGGCGCTGCTGATGATCAGCCAGTCCCGCCGGTACCTCAACCAGTTCACCGCGCTGAAGAACGCGACCGGTGAGCTCGGCCGGATCGCGAGCGTGTCCTGCGAGTTCGCCAAGGCGCCGCACTTCGGCGGCTTCCGCGAACAGATGCCGCACCCGCTGCTGGTCGACATGGCGATTCATCAGTTCGACTCGGCCCGCGCGCTGCTCGGCGCCGATCCGGTCAGCGTGTACTGCGAGTCGTACAACCCCGGCTGGAGCTGGTTCGCCGGTGACGCCGCGGCGAGCGCGATCTTCGAGTTCCCGGGCGGTACGCGGTTCGTCTTCCACGGCAGCTGGGTCGCACCGGGCCAGGAGACCTCCTGGAACAGTCGCTGGCGAGTGAGCGGCGAGCGCGGTACGGCGGTGTGGGACGGCGACGACGCTCCCTCGACCGGTGACCCGCTGCAGTCGGTCGCGGTCGGTGAGGATCCCGAGCAGACCGCCGGCTCGCTGGCCGAGTTCGTCGCCTGCGTCCGGACCGGTACGCCGTCGCAGTCCGATGCGCGCAGCAACGTTCCGTCGCTCGCGATGGTCGAGGCCGCGGTCCGGTCGGCCACCGAACGCCGTCGGGTCGAGCTCGCCGAGGTACTCGTGGACTCGTCCTCAAAGTCTTGACATAGTCGCCGCAACGCAGTTGACTGCGACATAGTTAACAGAAGAAATAAACTGGTACGGACCGGTGGCGACCGCTCAGAACGCCACACCGCGCCGGATCACCGCAGTGCCTGGACCCGCTGGTCACACCAGTGGGTCTGTTCGGCGTTCCCGGACTTCTCGATGCCGTGGGCAATTGGGTGAACACCTAACAAAGCAAGGGTTTCGCCGCCTTGATCAACATCGGATATCGACCGGCGTAATGGCTCTTCCGCAACGCCGCGTTCTGTGTCATTCTCCCGGAGAAGAGTTCCGAGATCCTATCGGATATCGGTTCCGCTGCTAGCGGTACGCGAGTCGTCACAGCACGTGCTGGACCAGGAAAGGGATTCGGGAGTGAGTCGAACGATCGAGGTGAACCCCGCGCCACCGGCGCCGGTGGTCAAACAGGCGGTGGCAAGTACTCGCCACCGGCCGACCCGTCGGGCCGCGGCCGGCCGGAGCTTCCGCCGGCACTGGCAGCTCTACCTGCTGATGGCGCTGCCGATCGCTTACTTCGTGATCTTCAAGTACGTCC
Source organism: Kribbella sp. cmx-5-2 (assembly GCA_049998015.1). Lineage (GTDB taxonomy): Bacteria > Actinomycetota > Actinomycetes > Propionibacteriales > Kribbellaceae > Kribbella. Next base: position 1,647,230 of record JAEBEC010000001.1, on the reverse strand, counting down.
CGATCTCCAACGCGGTGATCGCCTTCAAGGACTACAGCCCGATCAAGGGGCCGTGGGGCAGTGACTGGGTCGGCTTCAAGAACTTCGAACTGTTCTTCCAGAACCCCGTGTTCTGGACCCTGGTGAAGAACACGTTCTACCTGGCCGCCTACACCGTGCTGGCGAGCTTCCCGATCCCGATCATCCTGGCGATCGCGCTGAACGAGATCCGGGTCGGTGTCTTCAAGAAGACGGTGCAGCTGGTCACCTACGCGCCGTACTTCATCTCCACCGTGGTCGTGGTCTCGATGACCATCCTGGTGCTGTCGCCGCAGCTGGGCTTCGTGAACGACGCGATCGGGCTGTTCGGCATCCCGAAGGTCGACTTCCTCGGCAACCCGGACTACTTCCGGCACATCTACGTCTGGTCCGACGTCTGGCAGACGACCGGGTACTCCGCGGTGATCTACCTGGCCGCGCTGTCCGGCATCGACCCGGCGCTGCACGAGTCGGCCCGGATCGACGGCGCCAGCCGGCTGCAGCGGATCCGCAACGTCGACCTGCCCGGCATCATGCCGACCGCGGTGATCATCCTGATCCTCGGCGTCGGCAACATCATGTCGATCGGCTTCGAGAAGGCGTTCCTGCTGCAGAACCCGCTGAACCAGTCGCAGGCCGAGATCATCGCCACCTACGTCTACAAGACCGGTCTGCTGAACGCCGACTTCTCGATGGCGACCGCGATCGGGCTGTTCAACTCCGTCGTCAACCTCGTCCTGCTGGTGGTCGTGAACTTCGTCGCCAAGCGGATCACCGGAAACGGACTGTGGTCATGAGCGTCTCTCTGCAAGGCATCCGGCGGACCGGTAAGCGACCGGTTCCCTCGCGGCGGACCGCGATCGAGGAGACCCGGACCGACAAGATCTTCCTGGTCGGCGTCAAGATCATGCTCTGGATCGCGCTGATCGCGGTCGCGCTGCCGCTGATCTACATCGTCGCCAACTCGTTCAGCAGCGCGTCGGCGGTGAGCGCCGGGCGGGTGCTGCTGTGGCCGATCGAGCCCAGCATCAAGGCCTACCAGGAAGCCTTCGGCGATCCGCTGATCATGAAGGGCTACCTGAACTCCTTCATCTACGCGATCGGCGGCACGCTGATCAGCGTCACGCTGACGATCGCGATCGCCTACCCGTTGTCGCGCAAGACGCTGTTCGGCCGCAACGTGATCATGAGCGCGCTGATCTTCACCATGCTGTTCTCCGGCGGCCTGATCCCGACGTACCTGGTGGTCCAGGACCTCGGGATGCTGAACACCCGCTGGGCGATGGTGATCCCGAGCGCGATCGGCGTCTGGCAGGTCATCATCGCGCGCACCTTCTTCCGCTCGACCATTCCCGACGAGCTCTACGAGGCCGCCACCATCGACGGCGCCAGCGACCTGCGCTTCCTCTGGTCGATCGTCCTCCCCTTGTCCAAGCCCGTGATCGCCGTCATCGCCTTGATGTACGCGATCTTCCAGTGGAACAGCTACTTCGACGCCCTGATCTACCTGAAGGACCCAGGTCTCTACCCGTTGCAGATCGTGCTGCGCAACGTGCTGATCCTGAACACCCTCTCCGGGTCGACCACTACCACCAACCTGGCGCAGCAACTCGAACAGCAGCAGCTGGCCAACGTTCTGAAGTACGCGCTCATCGTCATCTCGAGCCTGCCCGTACTGGTCATCTATCCCTTCGTCGCCCGCCACTTCACCAAGGGCGTCATGGTCGGCGCAGTCAAGGGCTGAGAAGCCCATCCAGAAAGGAACCACCGCAATGCGCTCATCAGTGCGCACGGTCACCGCGTTCGTCGCGGCCGGCCTGCTCGCCACCCTGGCTGCGTGCAGCTCCGACAAGTCCGACGGAGTCGCCAACGAGACAACGGCCGACGGCAAGACCGTCATCGACGTGTTCACGCCGGCCGACCAGACCATGAACCTGGACACCAACTCGGTGACCAAGATCATGAGCGACAAGTTCAAGCTCCAGTTCAAGTGGCAGACGACGACGTTCGACGCCGGTCCGGCCAAGGAGAAGCGCCAGATCTCGCTGGCCAGCGGTGACTACCCCGACCTGTTCTTCCTGATCCCGTGGGTCGACGGCTTCAGCAAGGCCGAGGTGCTCAAGCTCGGCCAGCAGGGCGTCGCGCTGCCGCTCGAGCAGCTGATCAAGGACAACGCCCCGAACATCCAGAAGTTCCTGGACGAGAACAAGGCTTACAAGGAGGAGTCGACCACTCCGGACGGGCACATCTACGCGCTGCCGCAGTGGGCCGACTGCTACCACTGCAGCTTCCCGAACAAGCTGTGGATGAACTCCACCTGGCTGAAGAAGCTCGGCCTGCAGCAGCCGAAGACGCCCGAGGAGCTGCGCACGGTCCTGAAGGCCTTCAAGACCCAGGACCCGAACGGCAACGGCAAGGCCGACGAGATCCCGCTGACCGCGGACACCCAGGACGGCACCCTGATCTCGTACCTGATGGGCGCGTACGCCTACCCGCCGGTCGGCGCGAACAACGGCGTCCAGGGCCTGATCACGCTGAACGGCGACAAGGTGGTCACCCCGCTGACCACGCCGGAGTGGCGCGACGGCCTGAAGTTCATCGCCTCCCTCTACAAGGAGGGCCTGATCGACCAGGGCGCGTTCACCCAGAACGCGGCCGCGCTGCAGGCCCAGGGCAACGACCCGAAGGCGGTCCGGATCGGCTCGGCGTCGATGCTGCACCCGTACATCTTCGTCCAGTCCGACTCCAAGGACGGCCGGGACAAGCAGTACGACGCGGTCCCGCCGCTGACCGGCCCGAACGGCAAGAGCTACTCCGGCGAGCAGTACCTGCCGACGCTCAACTACACCTTCATGCTGACCAACAAGGCCAGCAAGGAGGCGCAGGTCGCCGCGATCAAGATGCTCGACTACATCTTCACCGACGAGGGCCAGATCATCACCAACAACGGCCCCGAGGGCGTCGGCTGGAGCAAGCCCGCCGCTGGTGAGGTCGGGCTCGACGCCAACACCAAGCCGCTGTACAAGCCGGTCCAGAACGCGCCGAAGAACATCAGCTGGGGCGCGCTCGCGCAGTACCACAACGTGCTGGCGTTCCGGAACGCGCAGGTCACCCCGACCGACATCTACACCGGCGCCGGCTACGAGCGGCGGTTGTTCCAGGCAACGAAGCAGTACGACGGTCACGGCGACCGGGCGCAGGTGTTCCCGCAGGCCGTGGTCTGGCCGGACCCGAGCCTGAGCGGTGAGCTGGCCACGCTGCAGACCAACCTGAACAACTACGTGACCCAGAACCAGCTGGCGTTCATCACCGGGTCGAAGAATATCGACTCCGACTGGGACACCTACGTGAAGGGTCTGGACAGCACCGGGATGCCGCGCTTCCTGGAGATCAACCAGCAGGCCTACGACAAGTACAAGTCCGGCAGCAAGTAAACAGACACCGAAGGAAGACCATGTCGCACGAGTTGTGGTTCCGCACGCCCGCACCGGACTGGTTCGAGGCGTTGCCGATCGGGAACGGCCACCTCGGCGGCATGGTCTTCGGCCGGGTCGCCGACGAACGAATCGCCCTGAACCTGGACGACGTGTGGTCCGGGGACGGGCCGCGCACGCTGCAGGTTCCGGACGGGCCGGCGGTGCTGGCCGACGTACGGCGGTTGCTGCTCGAGGACGGCGACCGGCTGGCCGCGACGGAACGGACGCGGGACCTGCAGGGCCCGCTGGTCGAGTCGTACCAGCCGCTCGGCGACCTGATGATCACGCTGCCGGGCGCGGAAGCCTTCCAGGACTACCGGCGCAGCCTCGACCTGCGCACCGGGATCGCCGCGATCGACTACACGCAAGGCGGTGTCGGGTTCCGGCGGGAGAGCTACGTGTCGACGCCCGACCAGGTGCTGGTCTGGACGGTCACGGCCGACGTACCGGGGTCGGTCGACCTGACGGCCGCGCTGACCAGCGTGCACCCGGTCGAGCCGTCGGTGGTCGACAGCCGGACGATCGGGATCACCGGGCGGGCGCCGTCCGACCTCACCATCGAGTACCGGGACAGCCCGGACCCGATCCGGTACGAGGACGGGCGGGGGATCGGGTTCGGCGTTGTCCTGCGCGCTTTCGCCGAGGGCGGCACGCTCAGCACCGGTCCGGACGGGATCACCGTCGAGGGTGCTGACGCGGTGACGCTCGTGCTGTCCGCGGCGAGCAGCTTCCAGGGCTGGTCGGTACCGCCGGGCCGCAAGCTCCCGCTGCCGGACGCCCTCCGGATCGTGGATGCGGTTGCCCCGGACAAGCTTCTGCAGCGGCACCTGGACGACCACACCGCGCTGTACGATCGCGCCGGGCTCACGCTCGGGACCGCGGTCGACCTGCCGACCGACGAGCGGGTTCGCGCGGTCGGTGCCGGTGGCAACGATCCGGACCTGGCCGGGCTGGTCTTCGCCTTCGGCCGGTACTTGCTGATGGCATCGTCCCGGCCGGGCACCCAGGCGGCCAACCTGCAAGGGATCTGGAACCAGGAGCGCCGCCCGATGTGGGCCAGCGACTGGACCAACAACATCAACACCCAGATGAACTACTGGCTCGCCGACGTGACCGGTCTGCGCGAGTGCTTCGACCCGCTGACCGACCTGCTCGAGGGCCTGGCCGAGTCCGGCCGCGAGACCGCGCGCATCCTGTACGACGCACCCGGCTGGGTCTCCCACCACAACGCGGACATCTGGCGCGCCACCTGGCCGGTCGGCGACGGCGGCGACGACCCGGTCTGGGCGATGGCCGCGACCTGCGGCGTCTGGCTGTCGGCCCATCTGATGGAGCATTACCGCTTCCATCCGGACGAGGCCTGGCTGCGCGACCGCGCGTACCCGATCCTGGCCGGCGCCGCCGAGTTCGTGCTCGCGATGCTCGTCGAGGACGGTGACGGCCGGCTGCAGTTCATCCCGTCGACGGCTCCCGAGCACCACTTCCTGCTGCCGTCGGGGGAGAAGGCGTCGGTCGACTTCACCTCGACGTACGACCTCTGGCTGATCCGTGAGCTGTTCGCGAACCTGTCCGAGGCGGAGGCCTCGCTCGGCCTGTCGTCCGACCTCGCGGCGCGCTTCTCCCAGGCGGTCGATCGACTGCCCGCGATCGGTCTCACCGACGACGGCCGGATGCTGGAGTGGCCGACCGACTGGCCGCCCTCGGAGTTCGACCACCGGCACCAGTCGCACTTGTACGGGCTGTACCCGGGCAACCAGATCGACCCGGTCCGTACGCCGGAGTGGGTCGGCGGCGTCCGCAAGTCCCTCGAACTCCGTACGTCGGGCCGCCCGGCCGGTGGCTGGACCAGCGCCTGGCTGATCGCGCTGTACGCACGGCTGTCGGAGCCACAGAAGGCCGCCGACGTCGTCCGGGACTACACCAGCCGCCTGCTCGCCGGGAACCTGCTGCACCGCGACGGTGACATCTTCCAGATCGACGCGAACTTCGGGATGACCGGCGCGATCGCCGAGCTGCTGATCCAGAGCCACACGGACGTCGTACGGCTGCTTCCGGCTCTGCCTGCCGAGTGGCCGACCGGTTCCTACCACGGGCTGCGCGCTCGTGGCGGCCTGTCGTTCGACGTCACCTGGCAGGACGGGAAGATCACCGAGGCGCTGGTCCGTGCCGACCAGGCGGGTCGTTTCCGGATCGCTCTCGGCGCGACGACCGAGCCGGTCGAGGTCGAACTGGCTCCGGGTGAGCAACGTCATTTGGTGTGATCCACAACCAGATGAGGGTTGCCTAACCAAACTCAGGTAATGTTCGCTACGAATTATCCGCCTGAGTAGAGGACACAACATGAGGAGCCGATGGACCGCGGCCGTCGCGGGACTGGCCGTGCTCGGCCTGGCACTGGCCGGTTGCGGCAGCGACGACAAGTCGGCCGACACCGGCGTCGGTGACACCGAGGTCGCGACCGGCGGGCGGTTGTTCTCGACCGCCGACGCCGAGACCGCGAAGCTCGGCTCGGACGCGGCCGACGGTGTCTTCCCGCGGACGGTCAAGCACGCGCTCGGCGAGACCAAGATCGAGAAGAAGCCCGAGCGGGTCGTCGTCCTCGACAGCGGCGAGCTCGACGGCGTACTGGCCCTCGGCATCACCCCGGTCGGGATGGGCACGAACGCCGGCCAGAACGGGGTACCGAGCTACCTGGCCGACAAGGCGCAGGGGATCCAGCCCGTCGGTGGCGTCAGCGAGCTCAACCTCGAGGCGATCGCGAAGCTGAAGCCCGACCTGATCCTCGGCAGCAAGCTGCGGGCCAACGACCTGTACGCCAAGCTCGGCGCGATCGCGCCGACCGTGATGAGCATCCGGCCGGGGTTCCCGTGGAAAGAGGACTTCCTGCTCGTCGCCGACTCGCTCGGCGAGGAGGCCAAGGCGACCGGGCTGCTGAACGACTACCAGAAGCGCGCCAACGAGGTGAAGAGCAAGGTCCAGGGGTCGCCAACGATCTCGCTGGTCCGGTTCCGGCCGGCTGACATCCGGCTGTACGGCAACCTCTCGTTCATCGGCGTGATCCTGAAGGACATCGGCCTGCCGCGGCCGAAGGTGCAGGACATCCAGGAGCTCGCGCTGGAGATCTCCCAGGAGAACATCGGCCAGGCCGACGGCGACTGGATCTTCTACTCCAGCTACGGCAAGCCCGAGACGACCGCGGAGAACACCGTCGTCAACGGGACGCTGTGGAAGTCGCTGTCCGGCGTGAAGTCGGGCAAGGTGCAGCGCGTCAACGACGAGGTCTGGTTCCTCGGCCTCGGCCCGATCGGTGCGCAGGCGACGCTGGACGACCTCGAGAAGTACCTCGGCGCCAAGAGTTGACGCTCGTACGCCGGCCCGCTGGGTGGTGGGCCGGCGTCAGTCCGGGACGCGGCCGCGGTCGTTGACCGCGACGTGCGGCGCGTACCGGCGTACGGCGGACTCGAGCTCGTCGAACGGCAGCGTCCTGGTGAGCAGGCTGCCCGGCCAGTCGCACGACGGGCCCCAGTTCTTCGACAGCTTCGGGAGCTCGGCGTCCGGCACCTTCTGGACGATCAGATACGACGACCAGGTCTCGTCGTCCTCGCCGTGCACCTCACGCCGCTCGACCCGGCAGATCCCGTGCACCTGGTCCCACGGCAGTTTCTGCGGCTGGTCGCCGCCGAGGTAGACGCCCTCGCTGTCGATCGCGAGCAGGATCTCCTCGCCGTCCGCCTCGTGCCGGGACTCTGCCGTCGTGACCCAGCCGACGCCGAGCAGCACCGGCAGGCCGACCGCGAAGATCAGTGGCATCCCCCCGAACGACAGCCAGACGGTCTCCAGCGGGTCGCGGACCGGCTCGTTCCGGGCCAGTGCGACGACCACGCAGCCGATGGTCAGCAGGATCATCAGGCCGAAGACCACCAGGCCGACGTACAGGAGTCCGGCCGTGCTCTCCCACCGGCTCTTGCGCACCACGAACGAGGGTGGCGGCTCGGTCTTCGTCATAACCGCATTGTGTGCGCTCCCGGGGTCGCGCACCAGCCCTCCGGCGCGTTACGCCGATCCGGGGCGTGGGCGGACCAGGAGGGTGCTGGTCGCGGTCGCGACCAGGTCGCCGGCCGCGGTCTTGACGTTGCCTTCGGCAAATATCACCGAGCGGCCGCCCTTCACCACCCAGCCGGTCCCGATCAGCTCGCCGGTGTCGGCCAGGACCGGGCGCAGGTAGTTCACCTTGATCTCGACCGAGGTGTAGCCGACGCCGGCCGGCAAGGTGGTGTGCGCCGCGCAGCCGGTCACCGTGTCCAGCAACGTGCAGACGAGCCCGCCGTGCACCATCCCGATCGGGTTGTACGCCGCGTGCGACGGCTGACAGCTGAACGCGACCTTGCCCTTCTCCGCGCTCACCGGGCCGAACTGCATCAGCACCGCGATCGGTGGCGGCGGGATGCTGCCGTCGGCCAGGCCCTCCATGTACTCCAGTCCGCTGAGGGCCGCCGTCTCGGCCAGTACCTGCTCGGGATCGGTCCACTGGAACGTCTGCTCACCCATGGTCTGAATAGTAGACTCAGCCCGGTCCTTTGGGGGGATCGGTCCTCCGATCGGCGCTTTCCGGATCGCCGGGTGTCCTTCCATGGGATGAATTACCCGGGCCTTACGTGTCACGGACTTTGGTACGGACCGGGAGTCCGTAAGAATCGACGTCATGTCCGACCGCCAGACAGCACTCGCCAGCCGCCCGCCGCGCAGCGCCGCCCGTAAGCGCGCGCCGCGTCGTACCGGCGGCAAGTGGCGTCGCGGCATAGTGATCGCGGTGCTGGCGATCCTGTCGGCGCTGCCGCTGATGTTCCACCGCTACGTGCCGAACACGGTCGGGAACCTGGGCAGCCTGCTCGACACGTTCCTGCCGTGGGTCGGGATCGCCGTACCGGTGCTGGCCGTTGCCGCGCTCGTACGCCGGTCCGCCACGGCCGGGGTCGCGTTGCTGGTGCCGGCGGTCGTGTGGGGGTTGATGTTCGGTCACCTGCTGATCCCGAACGGGTCCGGTGGCGCGCACGACCTGCGCGTGCTGTCGCACAACGTGGGCGCGGACAACCCGGACCCGGGGCACACGGCGGCCGAACTGCTGAAGGCCGACGCGGACGTGATGGCGCTCGAGGAGATCACCGCGGCCGACCTGAAGATCTACAAGCGGGAGTTCGCGGCGGCGTACCCGCACGTTGTTTCGCGAGGAACCGTCGCGCTGTGGTCGAAGTTCCCGGTCGAGGAGGGCAAGGCCGTCGACGTCGGCTTCTCCTGGACCCGCGCGCTGCGCGCCGAGGTCAGTACGCCGGAGGGCAAGGTCGCCTTCTACGTCGCGCATCTGGCCTCGGTCCGGGTCGGCACGAGCGGCTTCACGTCGAACCAGCGCAACGAGACGATCAAGCAGCTCGCGCAGCAGATCGCGGCCGAGAAGCGCGCCGGGGTGGTCGTGATGGGCGACTTCAACGGTACGGCGAACGACCGCAGCCTCGCGCCGATCACCGCCGGACTGCGGTCCGCGCAGGGGGCTGCCGGGCAGGGCTTCGGGTTCACCTGGCCGGCGAAGTTCCCGATGGCGCGCATCGACCACATCATGGTGCGTGGGGTGACGCCGACGAAGGCGTGGGTGATGGAGCCGACGGGGAGCGACCACCGGCCTGTTGTGGCGGAGCTTGCGGTCTAGGCCTGCTGCTGCTCAGGCCTCGGCGATCCCGTGGCGGTAGGCGTACCGCACAGCCTCCGCCCGATGCCTCGCACCGATCTTCGCGAACGTGTTGTTGATATGCGTCTTCACCGTCGCCTCCCCGATGAACAACAACGCCGCGATCTCCGGATTGCTCAACCCTTGAGCGATCAGGCGTAGTACTTCGGTCTCCCGCTGCGTCAGCCCGTCGTTGGCGTTCGGCGTCGGTTGCAGCCCGGCGACCAGCCGCCGAGAAACCTCCGCATCGAACGTCGCCTGCCCCGCCGCGGTAGCCCTGAGCGCCGCCCCGATCTCCACCCGACCCGCATCCTTCGTCAAATACCCGCGAGCCCCAGCCTTCAACGCCTGAGCAATCGAAGTGTCATCCGCATAGGTCGTCAGCACCAGCACCGCAACCTCCGGATACTCGGCTGTGAGCCGCGCGGTCGCCTGCACCCCGTCCACCACAGGCATCTTCAAATCCATCAACACCACGTCAACGCCCCCGTCGGCGACCAACTCCACAGCCTCACCCCCGTGAGCGGCGGCCCCCACCACCTCCACCCCGTCAATCAACCCAAGCAGCGCCACCAGCCCTTCCCGCACCACCTGCTGATCATCAGCAACCACCACCCGAACCACGTCACTCATCCGCCACCTCCGCCACCACAACCCACTCCCCGTCAACAACCGCAGCCGAAAGACTCCCACCCACCAAAGCCAACCGCTCCCGCATCCCCGCCACCCCAAACCCCTCGCTTCCACCGTGAGCCTCAAGCAGGGAAGGCGAAGCAGAAAGAGAAGCCGAGCCGCCCGCCCCGGCTGGCTTCGCCGCCGACGAGTTCGCCGTGCCGGCGATGTCCGGCGTTGCAGGGCTGGCGGTTGCGCCGCGGCCGCCTAGGTGGGGTGGAGCGGTTGCCGGGCCGGTTGCCCCGGTTGGCTTCGCCGCCGATGAGTTCGCGGTGCCGGCGATGTCCGGCGTTTCAGGGCTGGCGGTTGCGCGGCGGCCGCCTAGGTGGGGTGGAGCGGTTGCCGGGCCGGTTGCCCCGGTTGGCTTCGCCGCCGATGAGTTCGCGGTGCCGGCGATGTCCGGCGTTTCAGGGCTGGCGGTTGCGCCGCGGCCGCCTAGGTGGGGTGGAGCGGTTGCCGGGCCGGCCGCCCCGGCTGGCTTCGCCGTCGACGAGTTCGCGGTGCCCGGCGTACCGACCGCTCCGGCTGGCTTCGCCGTCGACGAGTTCGCGGTGCCCGGCGTACCGACCGCTCCGGCTGGCTTCGCCGCCGACGAGTTCGCGGTGCCCGGCGTACCGGCTGCTCCGGCTGGCTTCGCCGCCGGTGGTCCTGCCGCTCCCGTTGTACGCGCGGTGCTCGCCGCACCTGCGGTGGCTGCCGTGGCCGATGCTGCTGCCGGCCCGCTCTGTTCTTCTCTCGGCCGCAGCGGTCCTGGCCCCCGCGGCCTGTTCGGCCGCATTGCAGGCTGCCTCAGCTGGTTGTGGATCTCCAGTCGGATTGCGGTGGGGGAGTAGGCGAGGGTGACCTCGACAGGTTGCCCGGGGGCGTGGCGGGCCGCGTTGGTGAGGGACTCTCGGGCTGCGCCGAGGAGGGCGACGACGACGCCGGAGTCGACGGCGCGGGGCTCGCCGGTGACGGTGAGGCGGGGCGTGCTTCCGTGGTCCTGGCCGTGATGGGCGGCGAGGGACCCGAGGGCCTCGGGCAACGCGGGCACCTGGTCCTGCCGCAGAGTGGCGACTGCGTTGCGGGCCTCGACGAGACCCTGGACTGCCAGCCGGCGGGAGCGGCGGATTCTGTCGAGGGCTGCTTCGCGGTCGTCTTTTTCGGACAGGAGGGCTTCGGCCAGTTCGAGCTGCACGGAGAGGGCGCCCAGCGAGTGCGCCAGTACGTCGTGGAGTTCGCGGGCGATGCGGGTGCGTTCGTCCAGTGCGGCGGCTCGGGAGTGTTCTCTTTGGGCTAGGACGGTCTGGTCGAGCAACTTGCGGGTCTGTTGGGCGCGGAGTTCGTCGTACCGGCGGTTGAGGCCGAAGAGGATCAGGACCGCGGTCCACAGGAGCTGGCTGAGGAACCAGCTGCTGGTGCGGTCGTAGAGCTGGGCCGAGACGCCGTACAGGATCACGCAACCGATGCCGACGGCAATGATCGGCTGGTTGTGGCGGAGTCGCGGCGTACGGGCGAAGGTCATCACGGCGACATCGGTGACGGGGACCAGCACGAGGATCAGGGCGTTGGAGCCGGGCATTCCGGTGACCACGGCAGCGCTGAGAGCGGCGTACGAGAGCAGGCCGAGCGCCCACAGCTCGTACCGGTGCATCAGGAACGTCCCGGCGAGGAAGCTGAGCAGCGCGGCGACGAGCACGGGCCACGCCCACGGCTCGGCGGGGCGCGCGGTCGCCAGGACGCCGATCGTCACCGCGGTGATCAGCAACCGCGCGAGCACGCCGTTCCAGCCGAGCAGGCCGGCTTGCTTCCTGATCAACGGTTCTCCTGTCCGACCAACTCCGACGCACTCCGGGCGAGCTCCAAGCGACTCCGCCCGCCGCGCGCAGATCGTCGCACGCCGGCCGGTCCCATCACCGCGAAGTTATCCCCAGCGAGAGCGAGGCAACGACCAGCCAGAGGTGGATCCTGGGGTGGAGAAACGCCCGGGCACGTCCCAGCGGGACTGTGGTTGAAAGCAGGAGTAACGTTCCTCACCGGTAACAGCACCTTGCGTCACATGACGATGCGGAGGCCGGATGTTCGCGCAAGAATCGGTCCTGAGGCTCGACGCCCAGGCGATCGACTACATCATCATCGCGTTGTACTTCGTCTTCGTGCTCGGCATCGGGTACCTGGCCAAACGCGCGGTCTCGAACAGCCTCGACTTCTTCCTGTCCGGCCGCTCGCTGCCGGCCTGGGTGACCGGCCTCGCGTTCATCTCGGCCAACCTCGGCGCGATCGAGATCATGGGCATGTCCGCCAACGGCGCGCAGTACGGCATGCCGACCGTGCACTACTTCTGGATCGGCGCGATCCCCGCGATGCTCTTCCTGGGTGTCGTGATGATGCCGTTCTACTACGGCTCCAAGGTGCGCAGCGTGCCGGAGTTCATGCTGCGCCGGTTCGGCAAACCCGCCCACCTGGTGAACGCGATCAGCTTCGCCGTGGCGCAGGTGCTGATCGCGGGCGTGAACCTGTTCCTGCTCGCGACCATCGTCAACGTGCTGCTCGGCTGGCCGATCTGGGTCTCCACGGTCGTTGCCGCGATCATCGTTCTCAGCTACATCACGCTCGGCGGTCTGTCCGCGGCGATCTACAACGAGGTGCTGCAGTTCTTCGTGATCGTCGCCGCGCTGCTGCCGCTGACGATCGTCGGTCTGCACAAGGTCGGCGGCTGGCAGGGACTGGTCGACAAGGTCTCGGCCGGGCCTGGAGGCGCAGAGCAGATGAGTGCCTGGCCGGGCAACGAGCTGAGCGGGTTCACGAACAGCACGTTGTCGGTGATCGGCCTGGTCTTCGGTCTCGGCTTCGTGCTCTCGTTCGGCTACTGGACGACGAACTTCGTCGAGGTCCAGCGGGCGATGGCGAGCAAGAACATGTCGGCGGCCCGGCGGACGCCGATCATCGGCTCGTTCCCGAAGATGTTCATCCCGTTCATCGTGATCATCCCCGGCATCATCGCCGCGGTCGCCGTACCGGAACTGCAGGCCGTCAAGGCCGGCACCGGCTCGGAGGTCACCTACAACGACGCGCTGCTGCTGCTGATGCGTGACCTGCTGCCGAACGGCATGCTCGGCCTGGCGATCACCGGTCTGCTGGCGTCGTTCATGGCCGGTATGGCGGCGAACCTGAGCTCGTTCAACACGGTGATGACCTACGACCTGCTCGAGCGGTACGTGATCAAGGACCGCAGCGACGACTTCTACCTGCGGACCGGGCGCTGGGTGACCGTGATCGGCACACTGGTGGCGGTCGGTACGGCGGCGATCGCGTCGGGCTACAGCAACCTGATGGACTACCTGCAGCAGCTGTTCTCGTTCTTCAACGCGCCACTGTTCGCCACGTTCATCCTCGGTATGTTCTGGAAGCGGATGACGGCGACGGCCGGCTGGGTCGGTCTGGTCAGCGGTACGTCGACCGCCGTCCTGGTCTTCATCCTGTCCGAGACGGGCGTGATCAACCTGCCGGGTCAGGGCGCGAGCTTCGTCGGGGCCGGTGCGGCGTTCGTCGTCGACATCCTCATCAGCGTCGCGATCAGCATGGTGACCAGGCCGAAGCCGGACGAGGAACTGAAGGGGCTGGTCTACTCGCTGACCCCGAAGGAGGACCGGACCGAGGCGGCCCAGGAGGGCGACCACGGCTGGTACCGCAAGCCGACCCTGCTGGCGGGCATCTCGCTGGCGATGGTCGTCGTCCTGAACATCGTCTTCGGCTGACCCGGAAAGGAACGAGGAGATGGCAGACAAGCAGAAAGCCGGAGCGTTCGACATCCGGGTGGTGATCGCGCTGCTGGTCGGCGTGTACGGCGTGGTGCTGACGATCCTGGGCATCATCGCCGACCCGGCCGAGGTGGCCAAGGCCGACGGGCTGAACATCAACCTGTGGGGCGGGATCGCGATGCTCGTGTTCGCCGCGGTGTTCGTGCTGTGGTCGCGGGTGCGGCCGATCGTCGTACCGGCGGAGTCCCCGGAGACATCCGCCACGGAGTAGGCATGACCTCCGGCGCTGCTGGTCGTTGAAAAGACCACTAGCGCCGGTGGTCCTCTGCGGTGGGACGCCGGCATCGCCCCCGTTCCACCGCGAAGGACCACGTATGCCTGCTGCAGCTCCGTTGTCCCGCCGGGCCTTCCTGGCCCGGATCGGTGTGCTCGGTGCGGCCCTGGGCGGAGGCGGCCTGCTGGCCCGCGGCCTCCTCGCCCCGGCCGACGCCGCCACCGGTAACCCGCTCCTGCCACCCGCCGTCGACCTGATCCGGCCGGTGCTGGCCGAGCTCGCCCGCGACACCCTGAACGGCCTGACCGTCTTCGCGATGCCCGGCCCGGACGCGTACTCCCGCACCCAGGGCACCCCGAGCGGTACGCCGGGCGCGATGGAGTCCGGCGCGACCGACTTCATGATCGAGGCCCTGGACAACTTCGTCCCGTTCCCCGACGCGATCGCGCAGCCGATCTCGGCCGCGCTCGTCACCGGGCTCGCGGACAGCGGCATCGCGCTGCCGGGCCTCGAACTGCTCCCGCCCGAGCTGCGGCAACTGGACCGCGCGCTCGCGTCGTACCTGCAGAGCGACGAGGCGATCCCGCTGTCGTTCCCGATCGCCGGCCTGCTCAACCTGATGGCGACCCAGGTGAACCCGCTCGCGGTCAGCGGCGTGCACCTGTCGCCGTTCGCACGGCTGACGTACGCCGAGAAGGCAGCCGCGTTCGCGCTGATCGAGAAGACCGACTCCGACCTCGTGGCGCTGCTCGACGTGCACTTCCCCGAGCCGCTGAAGGAGTCGGTGTCGGGGCTGCTCAAGTTCGTCGGCGGTGCGCTGATCGAGTTCGCCACCTTCGGCGCGTACAGCGAGTACGGCGTACTCGACAAGACCACCAAGACCCTGCGCAGGCGGCCGGTCGGCTGGACCCTCGCGGGCTACCAGCCGAACGGGCCCGTCGAGGGCTGGGACGACTTCATCGGCTACTACCAGGGACGCAAAGAGGTGCACGACTGATGCGCGACGTGATCGTGATCGGGGCCGGCGGTGGCGGCCCGGTGGTCGCCAAGGAGCTCGCGGCCAAGGGGCTCGACGTCCTGCTGCTCGAGGCCGGTCCGCGGCACGCGAAGCCGCGGGAGGAGTGGAGCACGTTCGAGGAGGACGCGAACAACCCGCTGTCCGGCTACTTCCGGCTCGGCCCGACCGACCGCAGCAAGCCGGCCTGGTACCGGGAGTGGCCGCAGAACTCGTTCGTCTGGCAGCTGTCCGGCGTCGGCGGCACCACCCAGCACTTCTACGGCAACTACCCGCGCGCGTACCCGGGCGTCTTCACGGGGTACGACGGTGCCGACCGCAACGAGTACGACGTGAACCACCGGTTCCCGTTCACGTACTCGGAGCTGGTGCCGTACTTCGAGTGGGTCGAGGCGACGATGCCGGTGATGACCGCGGCGATGGGCACCAAGGAGCAGACGTTCTTCAAGGGCGCCGAGACGCTCGGGCTGCCGGTGCAGACCACGAAGACCACCCATCGGCCGTCGTACCGGCCGCAGGAGAACGCGATCCTGCAGCCGGGCGGGACGGCCGGCAAGACGTCGGACAAGAACCTGCTGAACTACCCGCAGGCGACCGGCTGCACCTTCTGCGGCTACTGCTTCCAGGGCTGCATGCGGCCGAACGGTGCCCCGCGCAACCAGTTCGCGAAGCGGTCGACCGACAACAGTTACGTGCCGATGGCACTGACCGCGAACGTGTGGGCGCGCGGCGGCAAGCCGGCCGAGCTGATCGCCGACGCGTACGTGACGAAGGTGCACAGCGAGAAGCGCAACGGCGAACTGACCGCGACCGGCGTGACGTGGCGGGACAACGTCTCCGGCGACGAGCACCGCGAGGACGCCCGCGTCGTCGTGATGGCCGGCGGCTGCACCGAGAACCCGCGGCTCTGGTTCAACAGCGGCCTGCCGAACCCGAACGGCTGGGTCGGCCGCGGCTACACCGATCACTTCTTCGACTGGATGATCGGCTCGTTCGACGACTACACCGGTAACCCGAAGGGCGTCGGGTCCAGTGCGCGGCTCGACTACCCGGGGTACGGCGGGCTGGAGAACGTCGGTCTGCCGCCCGCGCTGAACGCGTTCTCCGGGACGCTGTCGGACAGCGGGATCCGCGGCCAGTACAAGAACGGCCGCGGCGCGACCGGGCCGTGGGACGGGCCGGCCGGGCGGGTGATGGGTCCGGAGCTGAAGGAACTGATGGCCGGGGGCATCGACCACCTGCTGACCGTGCTGGTGATCACCGACGACGACGTCGAGGCGCAGAACCGGGTCACGCTGTCGGCGCTACCGGCCGACGAGAACGGGCCGATCCCGAAGGTCACGTTCAAGCAGCGCAAGCGGACCCGGCGTACGGTGCGGAACCGCGAGTTCATGGCCCGCAAGGCGGCCGAGCTGCTGCGTGGCGCGGGCGCCAAGAAGGTCTACCGGGTCGACTGGGCGCCGCTCATCCTGCACGTCCAGTCGTCGATGCGGATGGGGGAGTCGGAGAAGAACTCGGTGCTCGACGCACGTGGCGAGGCCCGGGCGGTGAAGCGGCTGTTCGTCGCGGACAACTCGGCGCTGGCCAACGGGCTGGGCGGTCCGAACCCGACCTTGACCAGCCAAGCGGTCGCGACGCGGACGGCGGAGAAGATCTTCCAGACGTACTTCGACGGCGACCCGTGGGTGCGGACGTCGGCGCCGGTCGTGTCGACCGATCCCCGGATCAGCGTGCGGCTGGGGCAGCTCGGGCTCTAGCTCATGTCCGTTTGGCGAACATCGGCGTCCGGCGCGGTCCTGCCGTTCGGGCGCCGGTGTTCCTAGGCTCGAAGTACCCCGACGAGGAGGACTTCGAGATGACTCTGACCACCGATCTTTCGGCGCTGGCCCAGCAGTACGCGTCGCAGGGCTTCGTCCTGGTGAAAGGCCTGCTCAGCAAGGAGGAGGCCGCGTCGTACCGGGAGCGCAGCCACGCCCTGCTGGCGCAGCTGAACCGGAACGACGACCCGACCTGGAAGTCGGCGATGGGCCTGTCCGACGGCGCCACCCGGCTGCAGCACCTGCACGACGCGCAGTTCTACGACGCGGCGTACTCGCGGCTGCTGGTCGACCCGCGGTTCACCGACGTGGCCGCTGCGGTGATGGGCGTGGACAACGTCCAGTTGCACCACACCAAGCTGTTCGTGAAGCCGCCGGAGAACGGGTCGCCGTTCCCGCTGCACCAGGACTACCCGTTCTTCCCGCACACGTATCACCGGGTCGGCGCCGCGATCTTCCACTTCGACGATGCGCCGGAGGAGAAGGGCTGCGTGCGGGTGATCCCGGGCAGCCACCTCGAGGGGCCGCGCGAGCACGACCCGGAGGGGTCGTACCACCTACCCGACGTACCGTTCGAGTCGGCGGTCCCGCAGCCAGCGGAGGCCGGAGACGTGCTGTTCTTCACCTACCTGACCGTGCACGGCTCGGGCGTGAACGTCAGCGACGAGGCGCGGACGACGTGGCTCGTGCAGTACCGCGACGCGGGCGACCCGCCGTCGGTGAAGACCCACGACCACTCCCTCGGTCAGGGCATGATGCTGCGTGGAGTCGACCCGACCGGTAGGAGCGGCGTTTGAGCCTGTCGTCCGTTGCGGCGGCTGATCGCTTCGTCGACCTCGCAGGGCTGCTGGAGTCCTGCGAGGTCGACGGGTTTCGCGCGGACTTCGTCAGCTGGGGGCACTACCGGCCGCAGTACTGGCGCAACTACTGGCACAGCCACTCGTTCCACGAGGTCTGCCTGGCCTACTCCGGCGAGGGGCGGTTCAACGTGAGGGACTCGGAGTACGCCGTGGGGCCTGGCACGCTGTTCCTGGCTCGGCCCGGCGACACCCACGAGATCGAGTCCAGCCGGGCGGAGCCGCTGGGCATCGCGTTCTGGGGCTTCACCTTCCGCCCGATTGGTCGGGCCTCTGGCGCCGGGGCACCTTCCACCCCAGGCTGGGCCCCCGCTTCTTCGACCCCCGCCTCGCCCGGCGGCTCAGCCGGCCGGGGCGGAGGTGCAGTTGGTTGGTGGTCGGGGCTCACCCGGCCGGATGGTCCTGTGGTGTCCACCCGGGTGGGGGGCCTGGCTGCGGCCATCGCGGGCTTGGCTGCGGAGGCCGCTGCGCCTCGGTCCGGCTACCAGGCCTCTCTGGCTGCTCTCGGCTCCGCCCTGGTCGTCGACACCGCTCGCGCCTTCGCACTGGACGACGACCTGCTGGTCGAGCCCGCCAGGGTGGAGTCCAGGGACCGGGTCGTGGTGGACGCCATGCAGCGACTGCTGCTCGACAACCTGGCAAGGCCGATCACCGTGCGGGAGGTGGCGGCCGCGGTCCACCTGTCCGAACGTCACACCGAGCGGCTGTTCCGCTCGGTCACCGGCGACTCGCTGATGTCCACCCTGCGCCGGCTCCGGCTGGAGCTCGCTGCTCAACTCCTGCTCGACCCGTCGAACACAGTGACCCAGGTGGCCCACGCGGCCGGCTACTCCGACGTGCGGCCCTTCTCGACGGCCTTCCGACGCCACTACGGCACCACGCCGACCGTCTACCGGCGTACGGGTGGTACTACGTTCGGGAGCTGACCGGCCGGCGCCACAGCGCCACCACGGCGACCAGCCCGGCCAGCACCGGCAGCAGCCCGAGCGTCCCGTCGAACAGGGGAACGATGGTCTGGTACGCCTCCCCGCCAACCCTGACGTCGATCAGTGCGACAGTCGCGCCGACGGCGAACAGCGTCGTACCGACCCAGCGGGTCCAGCGCTTGCCGCGGCTCACTCCGGCGAGTGTGGTCAGCCAGCCGACGAGTCCGAGCACTCCGACGGCGACCAGGTAGGCCGTGATCGCGGTGCGGTCCTTGCTGACGTCAGCGGTCGACCAGTCCGGGTAGGCGCTGCGTACGTGGTCGCCGATGCTGTCGACCGTCGCCAGGTCGACCAGCGGTGCGGCTGTCGCCAGCACGGTCAGGACCAGTGGTGCTGCGCGCTGCCGTCGTACTGGCTGATCGGGAGGGGCTGAAGGCTTTGTCGATGCGCAGGCTCGGTGCCGAGCTCGGCGTCGAGGCGATGACGCTGTACCACCACCTGCCGAGCAAGGACGCGTTGCTGGACGGTCTGGTCGAGCAGTTGGTTGCGGGCGTGGCTGCGCCGCACTTCGAGTCCTCATGGCAGGAGGGCCTCCGCGACTACGCGGTGGGCTTGCGGTCGGCTCTGCTGGACCACCCGAACCTGGTTCCGCTGATCGCCTCCCGGCCGGCTGTCACCGCTCAGAACCTGCAGGTGATGGAGGCGGCTCTGCAAGGACTGGCAGGCGCCGGGCTGGAGCCGGCTGACGCACTGGACGTCCTGTACGCCGTGAGCGGCTTCGTCGTCGGCCAGGTCGTGACGGGGTCCGACGGCGACCCGGTCGACCACCTGGCGGCGATCGACGCAGGGGAGTACCCGCTGCTGGCCAGGGCCGCGGCCGCCGTACCGGACCGCGATGCGGACACGCGTTTCACGTACGCGCTCGACGCCCTGCTGAAAGGACTCGACGTGGGGCGGTAGTATGGAGGTATGCGAGTGAGCCTGCTCCTTAGTTAGCCGTACTGGCAGATCCAGGCCAGTACGGCGTCCCCTCCTGTGTGAGGGGCTTTTTCATGTCTGGGATGCCTTTCTGGCACATTTGGGCTCAACCATCACAGAAGAATGCGGGAGTAGGACCGTGAGCGAGCAGGTGGAAGACACTCCGATCGACCGGGGCGGCTACGACTTCAACGCCATGCAGGACAAGTGGCGGCCGGTCTGGGAGAAGCTCGACCCGTTCAAGGCCAAGGACGACGGCTCGGCCGAGCGGCGCTACGCGCTGACGATGTTCTCCTACCCGTCGGGCGACCTGCACATGGGCCACGGCGAGGTCTTCGCGCTGCACGACGTCCTGGCCCGCTACTGGTTCCAGCAGGGCTACGACGTGATGAACCCGATCGGCTGGGACTCCTTCGGGCTGCCCGCCGAGAACGCGGCGATCAAGCGCAACGAGCACCCGGCGACGTACACGTACGCCAACATCGAGACCCAGGCCGAGTCGATCCGGCGCTACGCGCTGAGCTTCGACTGGTCGCGCCGGCTGCACACGTCGGACCCGGAGTACTACAAATGGACGCAGTGGCTGTTCCTGCAGTTCTTCGAGCGTGGACTGGCCTACCGCAAGGCGTCGTTCGTCAACTGGTGCCCGCACGACCAGACCGTGCTGGCCAACGAGCAGGTCGTCCAGGGCCGGTGCGAGCGGTGCGGCCACGAGGTCACCAAGCGTGAGCTGACCCAGTGGTACTTCAAGACCACCGAGTACGCGCAGCGCCTGCTGGACGACATGGACCAGCTGCAGTGGCCCGAAGAGATCCTGCTGATGCAGCGCAACTGGATCGGCCGGTCCGAGGGCGCGTTCGCCTCGTTCCAGGTCGAGGGCCGCGACGAGCCGATCAAGGTCTTCACGACCCGCCCGGACACGCTGTTCGGCGCCACCTTCATGGTGGTCGCGCCGGACGCCAAGCTGGCCGAGGAGCTGGTCACGCCGGAGCAGCGCGAGGCGTTCGACGAGTACCTGAAGGCCGTCAAGGCCTCCACCGAGATCGAGCGGCTGAGCACCGAGCGCGAGAAGACCGGTGTCTTCCTGGGCTCGTACGCGATCAACCCGGTCACCGGCGAGCGGATCCAGATCTGGGCCGCCGACTACGTGCTGGCCGACTACGGCACCGGCGCGATCATGGCCGTGCCCGGTCAGGACAGCCGCGACTGGGAGTTCGCCGAGAAGTTCGGCCTGCCGATCGTGCGCACCGTGCAGCCGGAGGAGGGCTTCGACGGCAAGGCGTACACCGGCGAGGGCCCGGCGATCAACAGCAGCAACGCCGAGATCAGCCTGGACGGGCTGCCGATCGGTGAGGCGAAGTCGAAGATCATCGACTGGCTGCAGGACAAGCAGCTGGGCGAGCGCACGATCAACTACCGGCTGCGTGACTGGCTGCTGAGCCGTCAGCGCTACTGGGGTGCGCCGATCCCGATCATCCACTGCCCTTCGTGCGGTGAGGTCCCGGTGCCCGAGGACCAGCTGCCGGTCGAGCTGCCGGACCTGCGCGGTGCGGCCCTGCAGCCGAGGGGCGTCTCGCCGCTGGCCTCGGTCCGCGAGTGGGTCGAGGTGGCCTGCCCGAAGTGCGGCGGCGCCGCCGAGCGGGACACCGACACGATGGACACGTTCGTCGACTCGTCCTGGTACTTCCTGCGCTACTGCTCGCCGGGCTACACCGAGGGCGCGTTCGACAAGGACGCGGTGAACCGGTGGATGCCGACGTACCAGTACGTCGGTGGCAAGGAGCACGCCGTACTGCACCTGCTGTACGCGCGCTTCTTCACCAAGGCGCTGCACGACATGGGGCTGCTGGACGCCACCGAGCCCTTCACCCGGCTGCTGAACCAGGGCCAGGTGATCAACGAGGGCAAGGCGATGAGCAAGTCGCTGGGCAACGGGGTCAACCTGGGTGACCAGTTGGACGAGTTCGGCGTCGACGCGATCCGCCTGACGATGGTCTTCGCCGGTCCGCCGGACGACGACATCGACTGGGCCGACCTGTCGCCCGGCGGTTCGCTGCGCTTCCTGCAGCGCGCCTGGCGGCTGAGCGGCTCGGTGGAGGCTCCGGTCGGGACGGACCCGTCGACCGGCGACCTGGCGCTGCGGAAGCTGACCCACAAGACCGTGGCCGACGCGAGCGAGCTGATCGACTCGTACCGGTTCAACGTGATGGTCGCCCGGGTGATGGAGCTGGTGAACGCCACCCGTAAGGCGATCGACTCCGGTCCGGGTGCCGCCGACCCGGCGGTCCGCGAGGCGGCCGAGACGGTGGCGATCCTGCTGAGCCTGGTCGCGCCGTACACGGCCGAGGACATGTGGGAGAACCTGGGCCACCAGCCGACGGTCGCCAAGGCCGGCTGGCCGACGGTCGACCCGGCGCTGCTGGTCGAGGACTCGGTCACCTGCGTCGTACAGATCGCGGGCAAGGTGAAGGAGCGGCTGGAGGTCGCCCCGGACATCAGCGACGCCGACCTGGAGAAGCTGGCGCTGGACTCGGAAGCGGTGCAGAAGGCGCTGGACGGCCGCGGCGTCCGCAAGGTGATCGTGCGCGCGCCGAAACTGGTCAACATCGTCCCGGCCTGACACTCTGCGCGTATGCGTTCAGAGCTGATCGACGTACGGACAGGGTCTGGTGAGGTCGTCTTCGACCTCACCAGCCGGTGTGAGCAGTTCGTCGCCGCCGAGGCCCACCAGGCCCAGGGCGACGGACTGCTGCACGTGTTCGTCCCGCACGCGACGGCCGGGGTGGCGATCCTGGAGACCGGTGCGGGCAGCGACACGGATCTCCTGGCCGTGCTGGAGGAGCTGCTGCCGCGGGACTTCCGGTGGCAGCACCGGCACGGCACACCCGGGCACGGCCGGGACCACGTGCTGCCGGCGTTGATCCCGCCGTACGCGTCGATCCCGGTGCTGGGCGGCCGGATGATGCTCGGGACCTGGCAGTCGGTCTGCCTGGTGGACACGAACGTGGACAATCCTTCACGTCAGGTGCGGCTTTCCTGGCTGCCCTCGTGAATTACTGACCGGCTTTGTTTTGTGGCGGGTTTTTGCTGACGTATCGCGATGTTGCCGGACGTGTTACCTCGGCGAAACACGTCTTCGCTTGAATATCCGCATGGCAGCCCTTGACTCGTTGCTCGGCCTCGGTTCCGAGCTCATCGTGCGCGCGACCAGGACGATCAGCGCCGGCAGCCTGCTCAACGCCGACCTCGGCCGCACCGTCACCGCGGCCCGGCTCTCGGACTGGACCGAGGTCCTTTCCCTGTACGCCGAAAAGAATGCCGAGGACGTCCGCGTCAGTGCCTGATCGGGCATTCCTGTTCGGGCAGCAATTCCCTTTTCAACCGGTCCGTTCGGTGCTGCCGCCACGGGCGTGACCGTCCACCCCGCTCCGGTCACGTATCTTGTGCTGTGGCGGTGTGAGGCTCAGAAGGGGTGACGGGCTTTGGCGGACGCGGATGGCCGGAGCGGTTTCGCCGATCTCCTGCTCGACCTGAGGGTCCGGGCCGGGTTCTCCCAGGAGGAGCTGGCCGAGGCGGCCGGCCTGAGTGTGCGCACGATCCGCGAGCTGGAGGCGGGCCGGGTGGCTCGGCCTCGCAAGGACTCGGTGCGGCTGCTGGCTTCGGCTTTGGGGCTCCAGGACGCTGAGGGGTTTCTCGCGGCGGCTGGGCACGGGACTGTCCGGCCGGTGATCGCCGTGGGTGCGCCGGCGCCGACCGGGATGCGCTGGCGGGGGACCAGGCCGATTCCGGACGGACTCGTCGGGCGGGACAAGGAGCTGGCCGAGCTGGCCGACCTGCTGAGGCAGAACCGGCTGGTCACGCTGGTCGGCCCTGGTGGGGTCGGCAAGACCGAGCTGGCGCTGGCCGCGGCCGACCGGTTCTCGGGTGTGGACACCACTGTCGTGGTCGTGGACCTGACGACGGTCCAGCGCGATGCCGCCGTACCGTCAGCGATTCTGGACGCGTTCGGTACGGCGCCTGGCACGTCCGACCTGGACGACGTGCTGTCCGGGCGGCAGCCGGGTGACCTGGTGATCGTGGAGGACAACGCCGAGCACGTGCTCGACGGCGTCGCCACAGTGGCGAACCGGATGGTCCGCAGCTTCCCGGGCGTCGGCGTACTGGTGACTTCCCGAATCCCGCTCGGGCTGCCGGACGAGGTGGTCCGCCGGGTCGAGGTGCTCGGCGTACCGCGCAACGACCGGGACTTCGCGGAGATCGCCGCGAGCCCCGCGGTTGAGATGTTCGTACGACGGGCCGCGCGGGTCCGCCCGGACTTCGCGCTGACGCCGGACAACGCGGCGACGGTCGCGCGGCTCTGCCAGCGGCTGGACGGCCTGCCGCTCGCGCTGGAGCTCGCCGCGGCTCGGGCTGGGTCCCTGTCGGTGGAGACGATCCTGACCGCGCTGGACGACCGCTTCCGGCTGCTGTCCGGGCCACGCCGTTTCGGCGCGCCGCACCAGCGCACGCTGGCCGACACGATCGCCTGGAGCGTGGACGCGTTGTCCGACGCTGCGCGGCAGCTGCTGTACCGGGCGTCGATGCTGGGGTCGCCGTTCACGCTCGACGCGGTGGTCGGGGTCTGCACCGGGCTGCCGATCGACCCGCTCGACGTACCGATGCTGCTGGCCGAGCTGGTGGACAAGTCGCTGCTGCAGCCGGTGCTGGAGTTCGAGCAGCTGTACGGCGCGCGGTACAAGATGCTGGAGACGATCCGCGAGCACGCGTATGCCGGACTGACGTCGCAGAGCACCGACCTGAACGAGTTCCGCGACCGGGCCGTGGCGTGGTGCGCGGAGTACGTGAAGGGGCTGGAGGGCGCCTGGTCGAGTCCTGACCGCGACCGGCGGTACCGGGCGGCCAACGCGAACTCGGCGACCTTCGAGGTGGCGTTGGAGCGTGCCGCCGAGCTGGGCCAGTGGGACACCGCCGCGCAGATCGTGCTGGGCTTCCGGATCGCCTGGCAGTACCAGGCGAGCGTGGCGCAGAGCGGGATCCGCTGGGCCGTGGAGTGCGCCGAGAACGTGGTCGACAAGGAGGTCAGCGGGATGCTGCTGGCCATCGGCGGGCGGCTGTCGAGCCTTACTGGCGACGTACGGGCTGCTCGGCGGCTGTACGGCGAAGCGCGCACGCTGATCGCGCCGGAGTCGGAGATGGGCCTGGTCGCTCGTGGCGGCTGGGTGTCGTCCGGGTCGCTGCTGCTGGACACGGCGAGCCTGGCGGAGATCCCGACGCTGGTGGCCGACGCGCGGGCGCACGGGAACGTTCAGCGGTCCGCGACGGTCCAGGCGATCTGTGGGCTGGCGCTGGGTCGGTGGGGTCGGCTCACGGAGGCCAAGGAGCTGCTGCTGGCCTGGGAGGCCGCACTGGTGAACCCGGGGGTCTACCCGGACGAGATCGCGTACATGGCGCTCAGCCGGGTGTCGCTCGAGCTGGGTGACCTCGTCGAGGCGCGGCGGTGGGCGGAGCTGGCCCGCGACAGCCAGGCCTCCGACGACCCGGAGCGGACGAAGATCGCCGGGTGCCTGGCGATGGTCGAGTTCGCGGAGGGGCGCTTCGACGAGGCGCAGGCGCTGCTGGACGAGGCCGACGCGGACATCCGCGGGCACCGGGGGTACTTCGACTACCTGGTGATGCTCTACCGGAGCCGGCTGGCCCGGCGCGCTGGTGACCTTCCCGCGGCGCGTATCGCGATCCGCGACGCGGTGAGCCGGCTGCAGGTCGAGGGACGTGTCGTCTACCTGCTGGACGTGTTGCCGGAGGCGGTCGCCGTACTGCACGCTGCTGGGCAGTCCGCCGCGGCTGACCTGCTGTGTGGGCAGCTGCTCGCCTGGCAGCGGACGATGGACCCGCCGATGCTGCCGACCGCGTGGGCGGTGCTGCAGGAGTCGTGCTCGAGCGCCACGCAGGCGCCGGGCTGGCCCGAGCCCAACCCGGCCGAGTCCGTACGGCGGCTGGCGGACGACGTACTGCGTGCGCTTTCGTAAACGTCGCTGCCGCGAAGCTGCCGGGGAACTGCCGGTACTTCTGCCTCGTCGCGGGGGCCTGTCCCGACCAAGATATTCGGTGTAGGGCAGGTTCCACACAGACAGAGATCGACGGCCGGACCGGGTGTCCGAGGCAGGAGGTGGACCGTGACGAGGCAACCGCGGACCACCGACCGGCTCAGGGAGACCACGGGACGGGTGGAGGCGACACGGAGCAGGTCAGGCAGTGATCGGTGGGGGCGCCGTTCAGCTGCCGCGAGGCTCCGGAGTGCTGCGACGTGCGGGTCTGTCCTACGTAGTACCGGGTGCCGTGCACCGTCAGGGCACCGGACCCGGGGTGGGGCTCCAGCAGTGGCCATGCACACGACACAGGGGACGAGTGCGGGCCAGGCCGACACGGGACAGCCGATGGGTTTGGTCACTCATCGGTGGGGTCGGCCGCTGGAGCTCCCCGGGGGGCTTTTGTACGGGGGACTCAGTGAGGCACTGAACTGACAACCAGGGGGAGTCAGTTCACAGCGGGGTGGCAGTCGGCGGAGGGGTCGGCCGCCACCTCGCTAGTCCTGCTTGGCGAGCTTGGACTTGTCGAAGGCGTAGCCGACCATCCAGTGCGGCTGGAGACGGCAGTAGGCGATGTCGTCGGCCCAGGTCGACGGTGAACTGCCGTAGTGGTTGGTGAGGTGTTCCTCGATCTCGTCGAAGTCCTTGTGATCGGCCGTCAGGAACTCGACCTGACCGTGGCTGAACACCCCGATCCGCTCGCCGTCGACGTACGACAGGCTGGCGGCCGGCCTCTTCGTGAGGTGCCGGGCCTTCGCCGCCGAGTGCGCCGTCGTGAACACCCACCGCGCGTGCAGGAAGTGCCCGTCGACCGCGCTGATCCGTGGCTCGCCCTTGGCGGTGACGGTGGCCAGATTGAGCGTGCACATGCCGGTCAGCGCTCGGGTCAGCTCCTCGGCCGTCAGGTTCCGCTCGTCGGTGACGATGTTGCGCAGGTGCTCGGTCGAACGCCCGTACGCGGCGTCCAGCAGCTCCTGCAACTCGGTGATCTCCGCTGTGGTTTCCCTCATTCTCCCCACTCTCGCACCGGGCACCGACGAAAACTGTCCGGTAACCTCGCTGCATGTCAGCCCGCGTGCACGTCGTCACCGACTCCACGGCGGGCCTGTCTGCGCACGAGGTGCTCCGGCACCCGCTGACCGTCGTTCCGCTACAGGTGGTGATCGGCGGCGTCTCGTACGACGACGGCGGCACCAGCGCCGACGCCGTCGCGGAGGCCCTGAAGACCTTCACCCCCGTCTCTACCAGCCGCCCGTCACCGCAGTCCTTCGCCGACACGTACGCCGAGTGCGCGGCCGCCGGCGCCGAGTCGATCGTCTCGATCCACCTCTCCGGCGACATGTCCGGCACCGTCGAGGCCGCGATGATCGGCGCCAAGGAGTCCCCGATCCCGGTCCGCGTCATCGACTCCCGCTCCCTCGGCATGGGCCTCGGCTTCCCCGTCCTGTCCGCCGCGGCAGCAGCAGCCGCCGGAGCCACCCAGCAAGAAGTCGAAGCCGCCGCCCGGGCCCGGATGTCCGCGATCTCGTCGTACTTCTACGTCGACACCCTCGAATACCTCCGCCGAGGCGGCCGAATCGGCCCGGCCCAAGCCTTGCTGGGCACGGCGTTGGCCGTAAAACCCCTCCTGACCATCAGCGCCGGCCGCATAGTCCCCTTGGAAAAGGTCCGCACCTCGTCCCGAGCCATAGCCCGCCTGGCCGACATCGCCGTCCAACGAGCCGGCACCGCCCCGGTCCAACTGGCCGTCCACCACCTGGCCAACCTGGACAAGGCCCACACCCTCGCCGACGGCCTCTCCACCCGCCTCCCACAAGCCGAGGAGATCGTCCTCCGCGAGGTAGGCGCCGTCATAGGAGCCCACGTAGGCCCCGGCATGCTCGCGGTGGTAGTAGCCCCGCTGTAACCCGCGCGCTCTCGACGACCCACTCCGGTCCTCCCGCCCCGCCCCGTCCGCCCCGCCCCGCCCCGTCCCGTCCCGCCCGCCCCGCCCCGTCCCGCCCGCCCCGCCCCGCCCCGCACCCACTCCACCCGCCCCCCGGCCTCTCCCGGCCTCTCCAGGCCTCTCCAGGCCTCTCCAGGCCTCTCTCTTTCTCTTCCGGCCGCAGCGACCTCAGCCCCCGCAACCTTCCCGGCCGCATCGCCGCCAACCTGCCGACCGCCGCTTCCTCGGACCCACCTGTCCGCTCAACTCCTCTACCGGCCGCAGCGACCCCCCGGGGCCAACCTCCCCGGCCGCATCGCCACCAACCCCAACCTTCTCCACAGGCCAAAAATCCCCACCGGCTCAAACGTGGTTTCGCTCGTACCTTCCTAGCGTGAAGCCACCACGCCGCTCTCCCGCGCCGGATCCGGCCGACCGCCAGGCTGCCCTGGACCGGTTGCGCGCCGCCTCCGCCCCGAGACCGGCCGACGAACGGGAGGACCAAGTGCGAGGCGGATGGATCCCTGACACCGTGCTGCCCGAGCGCCTGCGCGGCACCCGCTGGACCGTGGCCCCCCGCCACCTCATCGTGATCGCCCTGGTCCTCGCCGCCGGCCTGACCTGGGCCGGCTGCACCGTCCTCCGCTCCCGCCCAGAACCAATCCCCGAACGCTCGACCCAAACCCCCAGCGCCCTGACCACCGGCACCCCGGTCACGGCTCCAACAAGCAAACCCCCACAAACAACCCTCGTCATCCACGTAGCCGGCAAGGTCCGCCGCCCCGGCCTCATCCACACCAAATCCGGCAACCGAGTAGCCGACGCCCTGGAAGCAGCCGGCGGCGCCCTCCCCGGCACCGACCTGACCACCCTCAACCTCGCCCGCCCCCTCACCGACGGCGAACAGATCCTCGTCGGCTCTCCGAACCCCCAACCCAGCAACTCAACCAACCAGCCATCAACCCCCACCAAAGCAGGCCCGATCGACCTCAACACAGCAACGATCGACCAACTAGACGACCTCCCCGGCGTGGGCCCGGTCCTCGCCCAGCGCATCCTCGACTACCGCACCGAGCACGGCCGCTTCACCACCATCGACCAACTCCAGGAGGTCTCCGGTGTAGGCACCAAGAAGTACGAGGACCTGAAACCCCATGTCCGCATCTAGCGACCCCACCAGTCCCGAGCCGTTCCCAACCGACCCACAAGACCTCACCCAGCAAGAGCCCTCGGCCCAAGACCCGACCGACCCCGAAGAAGAACCCACCCTCGACGCCCGCCTCCTCCTCCCCGCGGCCGCAGGCTGGATCACCGCGATTCTCCTGATGCCTCAAGCAAGCGTCGTCGCCGTCATCACCGCCGCCACCGCGACGGCCCTCACCCTGACCCTCCTCACCCTTGCCCTTCGTCGCCGCTCACGCCTCCTCTTCACCCTCGTCGCGATCACAGCCCTCTCCGCCGGCATGGCCGCAGCCTCAGCCCTCCAGATCCACCAACTCACCACCGGCCCCGTCCCAGCCCTGACCGCCACAAACTCCACCGCCAAGCTCCACCTCAAAATCACCAGCGATCCAGCAGTCCGCAGCACTCCTGGCAACCGCCGTCCGCCGTACGTCGTCCTCAAAGCCACCGCCAAACAGCTCACCGCGAAGGGAACCACCACCCGCATCCGCACCAAGGTCCTCGTCATCGGCTCACCCGCCTGGCAGCACGTCCGCCTTGGCCAACACATCGAAACCACCGGCCGTCTGAGCCCCGTAGACCCAGGCTCCGACGCAGCCGCGATGCTCTCCGCCCGCTCAACCCCCAAGATCCTCGACGACCCGGCCTGGTGGCTCCGCGCCGCCGAGCAGGTCCGCGCCGGCCTCCGCGCATCGGTCCAGGACCAGCCCGAGGACGTCCGCGGTCTCGTGCCCGCCCTCGTCATGGGCGACGAATCAGCCCTCCCGCCCGACCTCGTCACCGACTTCCAACTCACCGGCCTGACTCACCTCTCAGCGGTCTCCGGCACCAATCTCACTCTCCTGCTCGCCTTCGTCCTCCCACTGGCAAGGCTCCTCGGCGTCCGCGCCCGCGGCCTCACCGTCGTCGGCCTACTGATCGTCGTAGCGTTCGTCATCCTCGCCCGCCCCCAACCAAGCGTCCTGCGCGCCGCCGCCATGGGCTTGGTCGCTCTCGCCGCCATGACCACCGGCGGCACCAGACGCCGCGCAGTCCGCAGCCTCTCCGTCGCGGTCATCGCCCTACTCCTACTCGACACCTCACTCGCACGCTCAGCAGGCTTCGCCCTCTCCGTCCTCGCCACCGCCGGAATCGTGCTGCTCGGCCCCGGCTGGCGCGACGCCCTCGCCAACTGGATGCCACTCCGCCTGGCCGAAGCCATTTCCTGCCCACTAGCAGCCCAACTAGCCTGTACGCCGGTTGTCGCCTGGCTCTCCGGTCAGGTCTCCCTGGTCGCCGTCGCCGCGAACCTGCTCGCAGGTCCCGCAGTCGGCCCAGCCACCATCCTCGGCTTCGGCGCCGCCGGGATCGCCTTACTGAGTTCAGATCTGGCTCGCCTGGCAGGCTGGCTCGCGAGCTGGCCGGCCCGCTGGATCATTTTGGTCGCCGAGACCGGCGCAGATCTCCCAGGCGCCGTCAGCCCCTGGCCGGCGACGGTCGTCGGCGTCACGATCCTCACCGTGCTGTGCGTCGCACTGACCTTCGGCCTGCACCGAGTCCTCGCGCGTCCGCTCGCGGTCCTGCTCTGCTTGGCGATCCTCGTGTTCGTGGTCCTCCGTCCCAGTCCACGTCTGGGCTGGCCACCCGCCAACTGGTTCCTCGTCGCGTGCGCCGTCGGCCAAGGCGACGGACTCGTATTGCGTGCCGGCCCCAACTCCGCCGTCGTGGTCGACACCGGCCCCGACCCAGTCCCGATGGACCGCTGCCTCCAAGACCTCGAGATCACCCATATCCCCGTTCTGGTGCTCACCCACTTCCACGCCGACCACGCGGGCGGTCTCGCCGGTGCACTCAACGATCGGCAGGTCGACGAGCTAGAGGTGACGCCGTACTTCTCCCCACCCGCCGAACACCGCCGAGTCCAAGCCCTGGCAGCAACCCACCAGATCCCGGTCCGCCCAGTCACCTATCTCGAACGCCGCACCGTCGGCGCCCTCACCTGGACGACCCTCTGGCCCGCCCAGGTCCCGTCCCTGCCCGACAATCCATCGACCACCAACGACAACGAGAGCTCACCCGAGAACAACGCCAGCATCGTCATGCTCGTCGAGACCGCCGGTCTGCGCATCCTGCTGACCGGCGACCTCGAACCCGAAGCCCAACAAGCCGTCCTGGCCGCCCACCCCGACCTCCGCGCCGACATCCTCAAGGTCCCGCACCACGGTTCGGCTCGGCAGGACCCGGCCTTCTTCGCCCAGGCCGGACCCCGCCTTGCGCTCATCTCCGTCGGCCTAGGCAACGACTACGGCCACCCAGCTCCGCGAACGCTGGACCTCCTCACCCGTACCGGCACCGCCATCCGCCGTACCGACACCGCCGGAGCCGTCGCTGTCACCACCGACGGCGACACCCTGGCCACAGCCACCCAAGGTCGGCAGCCATGACCAACTCGTCGCGTCACTCAGGAGTCCCAGATCGGCCCCAGGGCAGGGATTCCCAACCGCTCCATCCCGTGCACCACCGACCAGGTCACCTTCTTGTTCGACACACAGATCACCGCTTCGGCCTCCGATTCCGCGTACGCCGCGTAGGCGAGCTTCACCATGTCCGGCTTGCCCTTCGCGTCCGTGTCCCAGATCACCGTGTCCGGCTGCGCGGCCAGGATCTCGTCGACCAGTTCCTGCCCGTACGTCTTCACCGGATCCCGCGTCACCCAAACGAGCTTGTGCGGCACCCGAGCCGCCAGCACGTGTGCCAGCACCGGCCCGACCCCGCTGCCCGTCACC
This sequence comes from Kribbella sp. cmx-5-2, assembly GCA_049998015.1. GTDB lineage: Bacteria > Actinomycetota > Actinomycetes > Propionibacteriales > Kribbellaceae > Kribbella. Next base: position 1,615,781 of record JAEBEC010000001.1, on the reverse strand, counting down.
ACGTAGACCACCCGCTTGAACACCGTCCCGTAGTTCGCCATCCCCACAGTGGCCACCCCACGCACCCACACATGCGAAGGCGGTTCGTCGATGAACTCACCGGTCCAGTCCCCAGCCCGCGAAACCGCCATCCGGAAACCGGCCTGCCCAGGCGTCGGAATCACAGCGAAGCTGTGCCACTGCCGTAACGGATGCCGCGAGATCGCCCGCGTCGTACCGGCCATCGGTGTACTACGTCCGCTCCTCACCAGCGCGACGTGCGACGACGGCCGCACCACCTCGATCGGGATCCGCCGCAACAACATCCAAGGCACCAACGAACTGACCGTCGTCACGACGAGCACCCACACCGTCGGCGTACCAGCCAACGCCGGCCACAGCCCCTCGTCCCCACGCCGCTCGTCCGCCAGCAGCACCGCACCAGCCCAGAACAGCGCCGACAGCCCCCACCCACCGAACCGATGCACCCGCTCGAACAGATCATGCCGCTTCGCCCGAACCTTCGGCCGCGAGGTCATCACAATCCCCACCAGCAAAGCAGCCTGTACGACGTACACAGCCGTAAGCGCCACCCCGACCTGCCCAACAGCCACCACAACCAGCCCAAGAAACCAGAAGGTCCCACAAACCGCCCCACCCACGTGCAACCCACCCAGGTGGTACCCCTTCGCCAACGCCCACCGCACCCGCAACGGCCACGACTTGGGCACCCGCATCACCAGTCGAGACAGCCCGTTCACCAAGAACTGCTGCCGAACCAGCACCCCCACCGCAAAGTTGCCCTGCGCAACCAATGCCAGCTTCACCACACCCTGCACCCCGCCACCCCACCACGAGTTCCCCACCCCGAGCCCAAGCACCACCAGGTTGATCCCCAGCACCAACACCATCAACCGATGGCTCTGCATCAACCGAGGATCCTTCAGAACCCGCCGCCCCACCGGAAGCGGAGCCGGCAGCACCACCCCCGCCAACTCCGGCGAGCGCCGCCCAAGCCCCGCAGGCGCCTCGCCCTGCCCTCCAGCCGCCGCACCCACAGGGCCCGCAGCCTCCCGAACCAGCCCATTTGCCCTTATGTGCAAGCGTTCTGCCCGAGTGCCAATCGATCGCCGACTGTGCCCAACCCGACGCCGCGGCCCGCACTCCCGAGGAGCGAGAGCGTGCTCCGCCAACGAAAAATCCAGCGAATCCATGAAATTCCCCCAGAATTTCGAAACCACCCCGAAGAGCGCCGCCGATCACCACCCCTGATGACCAAGCCCACGCGAACCGCCGAACGAACCCGGCGTCACAGGCTGAGACGGCCCCAACCGCGCCCCAGTTCGACCGCACCCCCACGTGCAACCCCACCGCAACAAAACCTCAACAGTCCACCCGGGCCCACACCTACAGCCGACCAGCCTCCCTACAACTACCTCCGACCACCCTCCAAAGCCTCGCCATCGCCCTGTGTCTTCGTGCTCTGACGCACCCGATGCCTCGTCATCGCGACCCCCGCGTCCTGCGCTCTGGCCCACCCATCGCAGGAACCGGCGCTCCAGCCCACGCCTCCCGCCACCCGAGCCCACCTCGTCAGCCCAACCGGTGCGACATACCGCTGCGCGACCCGCACCTGACACGAATTGCCTGGCAGGCCCCTAAACCCCAGCAGGCTTCGGATCCAGCCGCGGGGCGGTCAGCGGCTGCAGCCGCGCGCTCGGCAGAGCGCGCGTCCACTGCACGTAGGCACCACCGGAACAAGCCGCCGAAAGGCGACGTCAGCACGAGGACCAGCGCCGCACGGCGACTTAGCACGAGGACGAGCGCCGTACGGCTCGTCGGCGCCGGGACGAGAGCGCCGTACGGCGACGTCGGCGCCGGGACCTGCGCCGGACCTCCGGCGCGGTGCCTCGCCACGCGGTGAGAAGGTACCCCGGACACCGCACCGCCGTGCTGCCGGTCGCATTGCGGCTCAGCACCAGGACGAGTGCCGCACGGCCACTCAGCGCCGGGACGCGTGCCGCACGGCGACGTCAGCGGCTCGCGGTTGCGGCCGACGCGTCCCAGGCCGACGACGAGCAGGAACGAGCGCGCCGAAAGGCGACGTCAGCGCCGGAACGAGCGAGCCGGAAGGCGGCTTCGGCGCCGGAACGAGTACGTCGCGCGGCGACGTCAGCGCCAGGGCGAGAGTTACACAGCGGCTTCACCGGCACCAGCGCCCAACGCCGGGGTGAGCGACATCCATACCCCGCGAGACGGGCGCTGCACGGCGGCTTCAGATTGGCGACCGCGGGGGTGCTCGGCGTCGCCGGACCGCTTGGCAGGACTGCCTGGACGGTCCACGGGGTGGAAGCGGGGATTGTCGGTGGGCCGTGGGATGCTGTGCGGGTTATGGCTGCTCGTAAAGGTGGTGCGCCGAAGCTGGGTGACGTGTTGCTCGTCACCGGCTCGGAGACGTTCTTGGCGGATCGGGCGGTGCGGTCCGCGATCGCGGCTGTCTCCAAGGGGAAGACCGACGTCGAGGTCACCGACGTCGGCGCGGGTGAGCTCGACGTCGGCGACTTCGCCGAACTGACAGGCCCGTCGCTGTTCGCCACCGAGCGGGTGCTCGTGCTGCGGATGCTCGAGAACCTGCCGGCCGAGATGGTCACCCACCTGCTGGAGTACGCCGGGGCTCCGGCAGACGACGTACTGGTCGTCCTCGTGCACTCGGGCGGCCAGAAGGGCAAGGGAGTTCTCGACAAGCTCCGCAAGGCCTCGGTCAACGAGGTCGTCGCGACCGCGCCGAAGACCTGGGAGCTGCCGCAGTTCGTGATGGGGGAGATCCGCCTGATCGGCGGTTCGATCGACGAGCACGCCGCGGCCGCCCTGGTCGACGCCGTCGGGCACGACCTCCGCGCGCTGTCAGGCGCCTGCTCCCAGCTGGTGTCGGACTCCGACGGAAGGTCGATCTCGACCGACCTGATCGGCCAGTACTTCGGTGGCCGAGCCGAGGTCACGAGCTTCGCAGTAGCCGACGCAGCCATCGCAGGCCGCACAGAACCAGCCCTCGAACAACTCCGCTGGGCCCTCGACTGCGGCGTAGCCGCGGTCCTCGTCACGAGCGCGATGGCCGGCGGTCTCAGAGGCCTAGCAAAATTCTCCAGCGCACCCCCCGGCCTCCGCGAAGCAGACCTGGCCCGCGAGGTCGGCGTACCCCCGTGGAAGCTGAAGTCCCTCCGCCAACAATCCCGCGGCTGGACCCCGGGCGGCCTCGCCACAGCCATCAAAGCAGTAGCCCAAGCCGACGCCGACGTAAAAGGCGCCTCCGGCGACGCCGGCTACGCCCTCGAACGCATGGTCATCACCGTAAGCCGAGCCCACGGCCGCCGCTGACAGCCTGTACTGCATCCCGCCACACGAGCCCAGCCCGTACGGCGAGGCCAGCACGGCACCTGCGCGGCTAACATGCGCGCCCGCAAGCGGCGAGCACTCATCAACCTGTCGAGCACTAGCCAAGCGGCCAGCGCCCGCCGACGGGCGAGCGCCTGCCGAGCGGCCACCGCCCGCCGGACGGCCGGCGGCGCCGACCCGTCGAGTTCGTGTGAGCGGCGGGCACTCACCAACTTATCGAGCACTCGCAAGCGGCCAGCGCCCGCCGACGGCGAGCGCCTGCCGAGCGGCCAGTGCCCGCCGAGCGGCGAGCGGCCGTCGACCCGTCGAGTTCGTGTGAGCGGCGGGCACTCACCGACCTGTCGGGCACTCGCCGAGCAGCCAGCGCCCGCCGAACGGCGAGCACTCGCCGAGCAGCCAGCGCCCGCCGAACGGCGAGCACTCGCCGAACGGCGAGCACTCGCCGAACAGCCAGCGCCCGCCGAACGGCGAGCGGCCGTCGAGCAGCCAGCGCCCGCGGAACCGCCGACGGCCGTCGACCCGTCGAGTTCGTGTGAGCGGCGAGCACTCACCAATCTGCCGAGCAGCCAGCGCCGCCGAGCAGCCAGCGCCCGCCGAGTAGCCAGTGACCGCGCCGCCAACCCGTCGAGCTCCGCAAGGGGCGAGCACTCACCAATCTGTCGAGCCCACGCCAAGCAGCCAGCGCCCGACGACCGGCGAGTGCCCGTGGACCGGCCAGCGCCCGCCGATCGGCCAGCGGCCGCTGAGTACCCAGCGCCCGCGGAACGGCCGGCGGCCGTCGACCCGTTGAGTTCCTGTGAGCGGCGGGCTCACCAACCTGTCGGGCACCCGCCAAGCGGCGAGTGCCCGCCTACCGGAGAGTGCCCGTCGAGCAGCCAGCGCCCGCCGACCGGCCGCCGACCCGTCGAGTTCCTGCGAGCGGCGAGCGGGCGGTTGCGGTGGCTGAAGGTGTCCAGCACGAGCTCCGCCGGTCGGGAGACAGGTGAGCTGTGGTTGTGGTGGCTCGGCGTTGGGGGAGGGCTTGTGGATCACAGCATTTGCGTCCGTGACAGCTCTCCGGGCGTACTACCTGCCGGGGCGCGGGCGGGGCGTGTGGGGGTCGCATCAATGGTGTTCGCGACAGCATCACGGCATCACGGCATCACGGCGTATCGGCGTACCGGCGGCCTGGGGGATCGGTCGGGTGTGGAGGGGGCCGGTTCGGTTGGCTGGGTGGCTGCTTATGGAGAACTGCCGGGGGAGTTGGGGACTGAGCGGTTGTTGTTGCGGCGGTGGGTGGCTTCGGATGCTGAGGAGTATCGGGGGTTGTGGCTCGAGCGGGATCCTCGGGCGTTGCGGCGGGTTGATGCTGAGGGGCGGCCTACCGTGGACGAGATTCGGGGGTGGCTGGTTGAGAATCCGTTGGCGGCGGCGCCTGGGTTGGGGTTGTTGCCGATCGAGCGCCGGGACACCGGGGAGTTCGTTGGGTACTGCGGGTTGACGGTGGGGCAGGCTTCGTTTGAGGAGCCTGAGATTGCGTACGAGTTGGCTCGGCGGGCTCACGGGCACGGGTATGCGACGGAGGCGGCGCGGGCTGTTGTCGAGGCGGCTGCGCGGACTGGGCGGCGGCGGTTGTGGGCGACTGTGCGGGAGTGGAACGCGGGGTCGTTCCGGGTGCTGGAGAAGCTCGGGTTCGAGCGGAGTGGTCGGGTGACCGCGGATGCTGAGCGTGGGGATTCGATCTGGATGACCCGGGAGCTCGAGCGGGTCTGAGGGCGAGCGCAGCACGGTGGGGTGGAGGCCGCGCCGGCGGCGGCGAGGGTGCGCTCTGGGCTAGAGCGGATGCCGGCGGGCATGCGGCCGGACTTGGCGGTCTGGGGTTGCGGCCGCGGCGGCCGGAGGAATTGCCGGGAGGTGGGGCTGCCGGAGCTACCGGCCACCGATCCCTGGGACGACGTCAGCTCGATGAGCCGCTGGGGTGCGGCTGGAAGGGCCCGGGGCCTGGTGCGCGTGGGGCTGGGGCGGTGTGGACTAGCGGCTGGCCTGGTGGGACTTCGGCTCGGAGCAGTTGGCAGGCGGATACACACGGCGGGCCCGGGCCGTCTGTGGTTCCGAACCGGCGGGGTGGAGCTGTCGGTTGGGGTGCGGCCGGAGGGGGCTGGACGGGCGCGTGGCCGGAGGAGTTGCCGGGGTGCCGAGCGACGGGGTGGAGCTATCGGTTGGGGCGTGGCCGGAGGGGCCGGACGGGCGCGGGGCCCGAGGAGTTGCCGGGTTGCCGAACCGGCGGGGTGGAACTATCGGCCGGAGAGGCTGGGTGGACCCGGGGGCCTGTTGGGCGCGGGAGCATGTAGCCCTGGTGGGGGCATCATGACCGGGGCGCAGCGTGTGGCGGGGGTGCGAAGGGCCCGAGCTCAGGCTGGTTCTGGGTACGCAAAAACGATCGGCCCGGTCCACTGGGTGGAGGGCCGATCGTTGGGTGCGATCAGAGGGAAGCGGCCTTCTTGAAGATGGACGACTTCCGGTTGGCGGCCTGGTTGGCGTGGATGACGCCCTTGCTGGCAGCCTTGTCGAGCAGGCGGCCAGCAACCTGGGCCTGCTCCTGGGCCTTCGCGGAGTCGCCGGCTTCGGCGGCCTCGCGGAAGCGGCGAACTGCCGTCTTGAGGGTCGACTTCACAGACTTGTTGCGAAGCCGCGCAGCCTCGTTCTGGCGGTTGCGCTTGATCTGGGACTTGATGTTCGCCACGGAGCAGAGCCTCGATCAGGAGTTTGCGGTCAGTACAGGAAAGGTGGCGGGTGCAGGGCGGTAAACCGACGCACACACGCGAAGAGACAGATTAGCAACAACTTGGGGGGTCCTCCAAACTGAGCACCCCACGCCGGCAGCGGCAGCGCACGCGCAGCCACCGAGCCGCAAGGTTCAGACTACGACGGACTCGGCGGCAGTCTTCAGGTTGGCCAGCGTGGTGTGGATGCCCTCCTCGTTGCGCGGGGCCCGCTCGCCGTAGGCCAAGGAGAACGCGCGGCGGACGAACCGGGGGCGGCGATCGGTCCAGGTCTCGGTCACCGTGCAGATGCCGTCGGGTGACGCGGCGAGCTCGTAGGACCAGTCCGCGACCGGGACCGGGCCGCCGTAGATGTGGAACGTGAAGCGCCGCCCGGGCTCCGCCTCGGTCACCACGCCCTGGCTGATCCAGCGGATGTTGCCGACGCGGTTGTGGCCGATGAAGCGGGTGCCGACGACGGCGTACGGCGGCCGGCCGCGCCAGGTGACGCCGGTGCACTCCGGGGACCACTCGCCCATCCGGGGCAGGTCCGCCACCAGCGCGTAGACGGTGGCGGGGTCGGCGGCGATCTGGATCGACTCGCTGAGGTCCGGCATCAAGGCTCCTCGGGGGAACGGCAACAGCCCGGTACGACGGGGAAAAGCGCCGTACGGCGTACCGGCGAACCCGTGACACGGCGGGAACCGAGCGTGACATCCACGCGGGCCCCCGGCATACTCAGGGCCCATTGTGGCGCCGATGGGGACGGCAGCCACCTCGGCAACGAACCAGCAAGCCGACCAGTCAGCTCCGTCCAGCTCTGGAGGAACTCCGTGCCAGCTTCCGCCCGCCGGCGTCTGACGGTGCTCACCGTCGCCGCCGTGAGCGCGACCGCCCTGGTCGCCACCGTCGTGAACCACGCGACGGCGTCCACCCCGACCGCGACCCAAGCCGACCCGCAGGTCAAGGAGTCCGAGACCGGGGCGTACATCGTCCAGCTCGACGACTCCCCGGTCGCCGAGTACGACGGTGACATCGCCGGCCTGGCCGCGACGCGGGTGCTGCCCGGCGGCAAGCTGCTGCGCGAGGCGACCCAGGTGGTCAGCTACGTCCAGCACCTCGCCGACGAGCGGACGCAGGTGCTCGACCAGGTGCCGGGTGTGGAGAAGCTGTACGACTACGACTACACGTACGCCGGGTTCTCGGCGCGGATGTCGCACGACGACGCGGTGAAGCTGGCCAAGACGTCGGGTGTGAAGAGCGTCGAGCCGAGCGAGATCCAGCACGCGGACACCGTCGACACCCCGCGCTACCTGGGCCTGTCCGGCAAGGGCGGCGCCTGGCAGCAGGCCGGTGGCGTCGACAAGGCCGGCGACGGCGTGATCGTCGGCGTGATCGACTCCGGGTTCACCCCCGAGCGGCCGAGCTTCGCGCCGATCAGGACCACCAAGGCGTCCGACGCGCTGATCAAGAAGAAGTGGAAGGGCACCTGCCAGGTCGGCACGGAGGCTCCGGTGGCCTGCAACAACAAGGTGATCGGTGCCCGGTACTTCGACGCCGGCATCGGCAACCGCCCGATCCCCGAGGAGTACCGCTCGCCGCGGGACTACGGCGGCCACGGCACCCACACCGCCAGTACGGCGGCCGGCAACTACGGCGTCGACATGAAGGTGCTGGATCGGGACTACGGCAAGGGCTCCGGTATCGCCCCGCACGCGCGGCTGGCGATCTACAAGGTCCTCTGGGCCGTCGACGCGGCCGGTGGCGGCAGCGGGACCGACGCCGACATCGTGGCCGGGATCGACGCGGCGGTCGCCGACGGCGTCGACGTGATCAACTACTCGATCTCCGGCTCCGGCTCGACGTTCGTCAACGCGACCGGCCTGGCGTTCCTGCGCGCTGCGAAGGCGGGCGTGTTCGTCTCGACCAGCGCCGGCAACACCGGCCCGGGCGTCAGCACGGTCGGCAAGAACTACCCGTGGGTGACGACCGTTGCCAACGGCACCCATGATCGCGACGTCCAGACCACGGTGACGCTGGGCAACGGCAAGTCCTACACCGGCGCCGGGATCGCGAACGGTACGCCGACGAAGCCGCTCGTCCTGGCCAAGGACGCCGGCCTCGACGGCGCGAACCAGACCAACCTCGTGCTCTGCATGCCCGGCACACTCGACCCGGCCAAGGCGACCGGAAAGATCGTCGTCTGCGACCGCGGGGTCAGCGACCGGGTCGACAAGAGCCGCCAGGTGAAGGCCGCGGGCGGCGTCGGCATGATCCTGGTCAACCCGACCGCGAACACACTCGACTCCGACCTGCACTCGGTCCCGACGGTCCACCTGGACAACGTGGTCGGCCCGGAGGTCAAGGCGTACGCCGCGACCGCGAACCCGACCGCCACGATCGCGGCGGCGAAGACCGTCCGCGTGAACGCGCCGAAGGTCGCCAGCTCGTCCAGCCGCGGCCCGTCCCTGGCCGGCAACGGCGATCTGCTCAAGCCGGACGTGATGGCACCCGGCACGAACGTGCTCGCGGCGACCACGCCGTTCGCGGCGGCCGGTGGCGAGTACGCGTTCATGAGCGGTACGTCGATGGCCGCGCCGCACATCGCCGGCGCCGCCGCCGTACTGAAGAGCCGGTACCCGACCTGGTCGCCGATGGCGATCAAGTCGGCGCTGCTGACCACCGCGACGTCGCTGAACACCGAGGGCCAGCCGATCCAGAACGACGCCGGCTCGCCGGGCAACCCCTTCGGGTACGGCGCGGGCCTGATGCAGCCGAAGAAGGCGATGGATCCGGGCCTGGTCTACGACTCGTCGTACGACGACTGGGCGCGGTTCGTCTGCGGCTCCGGTCAGGTCGCCGAGACGCACGAGCTGTGCGCGAAGGGCAAGATCGACCCGAGCGACCTGAACTACCCGACGATCGCGATCGGCGACCTGGCCGGCAAGCAGACCGTCAAGCGGACCGTGAAGAACGTCGGCAAGCTGCCCGAGGTGTACTTCCCGAAGGTGGAAGGCCTGACCGGCTTCAAGGTCACCGTGACGCCGAAGCTGCTGGTCCTGCTGCCGGGCGCCAGCGCGTCGTACCGGGTGACCTTCGAGCACAACGGCGCTCCGCTCGAGCAGTACTCGTTCGGCAAGCTCAACCTGCGCTCCGCGCGGCACGTGGTGAGCAGCACGCTGGCGATCCGGCCGCTGACCGTCAAGGCGCCGGTCCAGGTCAACGGCACGGGCACCGCCGGGTCCGTCCCGGTCCCGCTCACCTCCGGGTACGCCGGGACGCTGCAGACCTCCGCGGTCGGTCTGGCCGCGGCGGGAGTCAACGAGGCGGCGCTGAAGAACCCGGGTGGCGTCTCGTTCCCGACCACGAACCCGGCGGCCAACGAGCACGTCGCCAAGTTCACCGTGAACGTGCCGGCCGGGACGAAGTACGCCCGGTTCTCCACCTTCGACGCGGACTACCCGGCGGGCACCGACCTCGACGTGTTCGTCTACAAGGCCGGTACGACGGCAGTGCTCGGCAGCAGCACCGGCGGCTCGGCAGAGGAAGAGGTGAACCTGCCTGCTCCGGCCGGTGGCGCGTACGACGTGTACGTCGACCTGTTCGCCGGTGCGGACGAGCAGGGCGTCAAGCTGAACCACTGGGAGCTGCAGACCCCGGCAGGCAACCTCACGGCGACTCCTGCCGGCCAGCAAGTCCAGGTGGCCGGCCAGGCGAGCGTCACCGCTGCCTGGTCCGGCCTGACCGCTGGAACGCGGTACCTGGGGCTGCTGAGCTACTCCAACGGATCCGACGGCTCCGGTTCCACCGTGGTCCGCGTCGACAGCTAGGGCCGACCCAGCCTGACCCAGGTGTCTGCGGGAGCCGTGTACACGGCCTCGCAGGCACCTGTGGTCACGTCACAGCGGTAGAAGACCTGCTGGGCAGAAGAGCGTGGGTCGGTGGCAGCGCCGGCCACCCGTCGGACCTGCGCCAGCAGGTGGGTGGCGTCCTCGAACGCCGGTGGCGCCATCAGATCGCCGGCAGGCAGTGCGAGCTTCGTCGTACGGCCACCGGTGACGGCGACCCGGCGGTCGAGGTTGACGATCGTGGCACCGTCGGGGGAGAAGCCGGCGTACCCCTGGGCGCTCGTGCCGGCGCAGTACTCGGCGTCGACGGTCAGCTTCCCGTCGGGCGCCGTACCGGCCCTCAGGCAGGTGGTCGAGCCCTTCTTGGTGACCGCCATGACGCGGTCACTCGCCGAACCCACGAAGAGGTTTCCGCCGTACTCCGCGACCTCGAGCGGGGTGAACTGGTCGGTGCCGGGCTTCCAGAGGACGGGCAGCACCTTGTTGGAGTACTCCGCGATCAGCCAGACGCCGTCCTTGTTCCAGCCGACCGGCGTGAGTCCGCCGGGCGGCAGTTCGTGGCCTTCCACCTCGTTGCCGGTCGCGACGTCCAGGACGACCAGCCGGGTCTTGCCGGCTCCGGCGCGGTCCGGAGTGACGGTGACCACCTGCCGGTGGTCGGGGGAGACCTCGAACCCGTACGCCGTCGAAGGGCCGAAAGGAATCGGGTCTCCCGTCGGCTTGACGAGGCCGAGCCGGTAGCCGCTCAGCGCTGCGTCCTGGTACAGGATCACCCAGCCGCCCTCGACGCGCGCGCTGTCGCGGAACGAGAACTGGTTGAGGTCCAGCGGGATCTTCACGTCGCCGTCGTGCAGGATCACCGGCTTCGCCATCACGGCGTACGGGACCCTCAGGCCGGGCTTCGGGGTGGGCTGCGCTGAAGGTGGTGATGGCGGCGTGGTGTTCAGCTTCGACACGACCGGTACGGCGATGACCGCGGCGATCGTCGCGGCAGCGGCGAGGACCGGCCAGACGCGGCGGCGGGAGGCGGGCTCGTCGAGACCGGGTGGCTCGGCGTCGTCGGGAACCGTCGCGGCCTTGGTCTGCAGGTAGTCGCGGAGGCGGGTCTCGGTGTCGTTCATCGGGCGTCCTTCAGGTGCTGGGTCAGGAGCGTGAGGCCTCGCGACGCGGTGGCGCGTGCGGTCGACTCGTTGATCCCGAGGGTCTGGGCGATCTCGGCGTGCGGGAGATCGAGGTAGTAGCGCAGGACGAGCACCTCGCGGGTCCTCGTCGGGAGCTTGCGCAGCGCGCGCTGGACCTCGCGGCGCTCTTCGTCGAGCACCACCTCGCTCTCGGCGGAGGCACCGGGGCTGTCGTGCGGGGGTGTGTAGAGCCGGGCGACGCGGCGCCGGCGCAGGGTGGACCGGCTGCGGTTCAGCACCGTCGTACGGAGGTAGCCGAGTGCTTTGCCGGAGTCGTCGAGTGGCCAGCGGCGGTAGAGCTCGGCGAAGGCCTCCTGGACCAGGTCCTCGGCCGACTGGCGGTCGTCGACCATCAGGACGGCCAGCCGGACCAGACCGACCCAGTGCTCCCGGTACAGCCGGCTCACCGCGGCCGGTGCGTCTTCAGGCATCGGTACGGCGGCGCCGATGGTCACCATTGGATTCGTCACACCCGTCTAGACGCGCGGCGAGCCGGAACGCTGCACGACGTCAGCCGAGTCGTTCGCGCAGCCAGTCGAAGTGCACCTGGGCGGTCGCGTACTGCCAGGGCCGCATGGTCGGGATGTTCGGCTGCGGCGGCTGCGTGCTGCCCCAGAGGTAGCCGGCGCAGAGCCCGGCGATCAGGCCGTTCACCCCCGGCTCGTCCGGCAGGTCCGGCAGGTCGACCGACTCGTACATGTCGCCGCACAGGATGACCGTGTCCGTCCAGGCCGGTGCGATCGCCGCATTGGCCCAGTCGACGAAGACGACCCGGTCCTCGGTGAGCAGGAGGTTGTCGGCCCGCAGGTCCCAGTGCGAGAGGGCGCTGCCCTTCGACAGCCCATCCAGCCCGGTCTGGGCCAGCTCGGCGAGCTCCTGCTCGCGCCCGGCCGCCCACTCCGGTACGGCGACGCGGTCGGCGATCACCTTCTCCCAGCGGCTCAGGAAGGCCCGGCTGCGCTCAGCAGCGACCGGCGCCTCGGCCCAGGGCGACGGGTCCAGCGACTCCGACAGCTCGGCCAGCGCGTCGAGCACCCGGGAGGCGTCGTGCTGGTGCCAGGGGTGCGGCGGCACGTACCCGGAGATGTCCTCCAGCAGGATCCCGACCCAGTCGCCGTCGTCGTACCCGCCGTACAGGCCGGGTGTCTGCGGCAGTGGGCCGATCGCCTGCATGGCGGTGATCTCGTTACGGATCAGGTCGGGAGTGCCCGGGTTGAGCTCGGGGCCGACCGCCTTGACGAACGCCCGCCGTCCGGACGCCGTCACCAGCCGCGCCGCGACGCCGGGGGAGAACCCGCCCAGCTGCGTGGAGGCCGAGACGACCGCGGCGCCGAGCGAGCGCTCGACCCACGCCCGCACCCGGGCCGGAGCCTGTTCGTAGGCCAAGCGGGTCCCCAGTGCGTGCGCCATGCCTACTGAGGGTAGATGGTCGGTCCAGCCCACGACGTGCGGTTTCCACCGGCCGGACAGCGGCCCGGCCGGTGGAAGGGGTCAGGGGCGCCCGAGGTCGGGCCCTGCCGGGCCAGTCTCGCGAGGACCGTCCTTGATGCGCTCGCAGGAGCCGCTGACGACGTCGCACCTCAACATCACGTCGCGGGTCGCGATCCCGTTGCCAGTCGCCCCCAGCCCCATCCGGCCGAGCAAGTGGGTGTCGTCCTCCCAGATGCCCGGGTAGTCCGCGTGGAAGTGCTGCGGTGACAGCTTCAGACGCGTCTTGGCGCCGGTGTCCACGACCACTGCCTGGACTGCGGCCCCCTCGGCCACCAGGATCTTCCCGTCCGGTGACAGGGCGCCGGCACTGCTGCCGCACTGCTCCCGCAGGGTCTTCAGCCGCGTGCCGTCCAGCTCGGCCACCCGCACGCACGGCCCGCGCCCCTGACCGTCTTCACCGGTCTGTTCCGGGTCACTGAGCAGGATCCGATCGGTCGTCCGGTACGCCGCCAGCCGGCGTCCTTCGGTGTCCACCGGTACTGGGTCCGCGCCCGGCCTCCAGACGCGGGTCTGTGTGCGCTCGTTCCGCGGCATGAACCAGATCCCGTCTCCGTTCCAGCCCAGCACCTCGGCCTCCGGGTCGGTCGGCCACGACGCCGTCTCCTTGCCGGTGGCAACCTTCCGGACGGTGACCCGGGCCTGACCGCCCTCGGTGGGCGCGACGAAAGCGACCTCGGAGCGGTCCGGGGACACGCTCATCCCGTCACCGGTGACCGGGCCGAACGAGCTGTACGTCCCCGACGTGTCCAGCCGCCCCATCACCAGCTCGCCGCCGGGGCCGTAGCGCAACCGGGCGACGATCCACCCACAGTCGACCCGGCCCAGGCTGAAGTACGTGAAGCCCTTCTCGACCGGGACGCGAACCCCTAGGTCCTCCAGGTAGCCGCCCGAGCCCTCGAGGTTCGGCGCCATCGTGAAGGGGACTCGGGGTGGTTCGCCGAAGGGGAGCTTGTCCAGGGCCGGGGTCGCCGGCTTCGTCCCGTTCTTTCGCGAGTAGGTCAACGGCTCGACGGCCGGAGGCGCGGCGCAGGTGCCGGTGGCGACCTTGCCGCGGTCGTCGTTGCGGGAGACGACCGCCGGTACGGCGACCGCCGCGACCACGGCCGCGACGGCGAGCGCGATCACGAGGACCGGTCGCGTACGACGTACGGAACCCTGCGTACGTCGTACGGAAGCAAGGTCGGCCGGCGGTACCGCGTCGTCAGGCACCGTCCGGGCCGCGGCGTCGAGGGCGTCGGTCAGACGCTGGTCGAGGTTCATCGGTCCTCCTGCAGCTTCGCGCCCAGGGACTTCAGTGCCCGGGAGATGGTGGAACGGACCGAGACCTCGGTGATGCCGAGCGTCTGGGCGATCTCGGCGTCGGACAGGTGCAGGTAGAAACGCATCACCAGCACCTCACGCCGCCGGGTCGGCAGGGTCGCCAGCGCGGCCAGCACCTCGCGCCGGTCCTCGCCGAGCATCGCCTGGCTCTCGGCGGACCAGACGGGCGGATCGACGGGCTGCCGGTGCAGTACGGCGAGCTTGCGGCGGCGCAGGACCGAGCGGCTGGTGTTCAGGACGGCCGACCGCAGGTACGCCTCGACCCGGGTGCCGTCCTTGATCTTGTCCCAGCGCCGGTACACGGCCGCGAACGACTCCTGGACGGCGTCCTCGGCCGAGGCGCGGTCGCCCAGCATCAGCAGCGCGAGCCGGACCATCCCGGCCCACTGCTCCCGGTAGAGACGGGTGATCCCGTCCTCACGCTCCGCGACGGGTGGTGGGTGAGCGGGGGATCGGCCCAGGCCCAGCGTCATGTTGGTCACGGTAGAGAGACACCGGTCCACCCCGTTTGTTGCACGGCCGGACGCTTCGATGCGGAAACGGCTGGCGTGTCATGGGAAGATGGAGGCGTTGTCCTGTCTCCATCCTCAGACGAACTGGATCCCTCCGTGCCCGTTGGACCCACGACCGTTCCGCAGCCGGGTCGCACCGACCCGTCGCTGATCCGGAACTTCTGCATCATCGCCCACATCGACCACGGCAAGTCGACGCTGGCCGACCGGATGCTGCAGATCACCGGTGTCGTCGACGGCCGGCAGATGCGGGCGCAGTACCTGGACCGGATGGACATCGAGCGCGAGCGCGGCATCACGATCAAGTCGCAGGCGGTCCGCCTGCCGTACGCGCCGAAGCCGGACAGCCCCGGCGGCCTGCTGGCCGACGACGGTACGACGTACATCCTGAACATGATCGACACCCCAGGCCACGTCGACTTCACCTACGAGGTGTCGCGGTCGCTGGAGGCGTGCGAGGGCGCGGTGCTGCTGGTCGACGCGGCGCAGGGGATCGAGGCGCAGACGCTGGCCAACCTGTACCTGGCGCTGAACGCGGACCTGCACATCATCCCGGTGCTGAACAAGATCGACCTCCCGGGCGCGATGCCGGAGAAGTACGCCGCGGAGCTGGCGCACATCATCGGCTGCAAGGAGTCCGACGTCCTGCGGGTCTCGGCCAAGACCGGTGAGGGTGTCGAGGAGCTGCTCAGCGAGATCGTCGCGCAGGTCGAGCCGCCGAAGGGCGTCAAGGACGCCCCGCCGCGGGCGCTGATCTTCGACTCGGTGTACGACACCTACCGCGGCGTGGTCACCTACGTCCGGGTGGTCGACGGCGAGCTGACCCACCGCGACAAGATCAAGATGATGTCCACCGGCGCGGTGCACGAGATGCTCGAGGTCGGGGTCATCTCGCCCGAGCCGATGAAGTCGCCGAGCATCGGCGTCGGCGAGGTCGGCTACCTGATCACCGGTGTGAAGGACGTTCGCCAGTCCCGGGTCGGTGACACCGTCACCTCCGCGGTCCGCGGCGCGACCGAGCCCCTCGGCGGGTACAAGCACCCGCAGCCGATGGTGTACTCCGGACTCTTCCCGATCGACGGCGACGACTACCCGACGCTGCGCGACGCCCTCGAGCGCCTGCAGCTGAACGACGCCGCCCTGCAGTACGAGCCGGAGAGCTCGGGCGCGCTCGGCTTCGGCTTCCGCTGCGGCTTCCTCGGACTGCTGCACATGGAGATCGTCCGTGAGCGGCTCGAGCGCGAGTTCGACCTGGACCTGATCTCGACCGCGCCGAACGTGGTCTACCGGGTCGAGATGGAGGACGGCAAGGAGTACGTCGTCACCAACCCGAGCGAGTTCCCCGAGGGCAAGATCGCCGACATCTACGAGCCGGTGGTGCGGGCGACGATTCTCAGCCCGAAGGACTTCATCGGCACGATCATGGATCTGTGCCAGACCAAGCGGGGCAACCTGCTCGGCATGGAGTACCTGTCCGAGGACCGCGTCGAGCTGCGCTACACGCTGCCGCTGGCCGAGATCGTCTTCGACTTCTTCGACCAGCTGAAGTCGAAGACCAAGGGCTACGCCTCGCTCGACTACGAACCGACCGGCGAGCAGTCCGCGGCGCTGGTCAAGGTCGACATCCTGCTCCAGGGCGAGACCGTCGACGCGTTCTCCGCGATCGTGCACCGCGACAACGCCTACGCGTACGGCGTCTCGCTGGCCGGCAAGCTCAAGGAACTGATCCCGCGCCAGCAGTTCGAGGTGCCGATCCAGGCCGCGATCGGGTCCCGGATCATCGCCCGCGAGTCGATCCGGGCGATCCGCAAGGACGTGCTCGCCAAGTGCTACGGCGGTGACATCACCCGGAAGCGCAAGCTGCTGGAGAAGCAGAAGGAGGGCAAGAAGCGGATGAAGATGGTCGGCCGGGTCGAGGTTCCGCAGGAGGCCTTCATCGCCGCGCTGAAGACCAACGAGCCCGCCGAGAAGGCCAAGAAGTAGGTGCCGGCGTTCGAGATCCCGGTCGGCTTCCTGGTCGTCGGGTCACGCGGGCCGGACTGGCGCGCGTACCTGGACGGGCTGCCGCGGCTGGTCGGCGACCTGCTCGGTGAGTGGGACCTGACGGTCGACGGGCCGGCGTGGCACGGGGAGTGCGCGGTCGTCGTACCGGTGCTGACGCGTAGCGGCGAAGCCGCGGTGCTGAAGGTGCAGTTCCCGCACTGGGAGGCCGAGACCGAGCACCTCGCGCTGCAGGCCTGGGGTGGGCGTGGCGCGGTGCGGTTGCTGCGGGCGGATCCGCGGCGGTTCGCGCTGCTCCTGGAGCGGTTGCTGCCGCGGGACCTGACGACGATCGACGATCGGGAAGCCTGCGAGGTCATCGGTACGGCGTACTCGAAGCTGCATGTCGCGGCCGGCCCGCAGTACCGGACGTTGTCGGGCGAGCTGAAGCGGTGGATGGAGGAGCTCCGCGCGCTGCCCGCGTCGGCGCCGGTCCCACGCCGGTACGTCGAGCAGGCGATCTCGCTCGGGACGGACCTCGCGGCCGACCCCGCGACCGACGGCCGGCTGATCCACTCGGACCTGCACTACGAGAACATGCTGGCCGGCGAACGCGAACCCTGGCTGGTGATCGACCCCAAGCCGCTCTCGGGCGACCCCTGCTACGAGGTCCCGCCGCTGCTGTGGAACCGCTGGGAGGAAGTCGTTGCCACCGGCGACATCCGCTTCCGGGTCCGCTCCCGCTTCTACACCGCGATCGACGCCGCCGGCCTGGACGAGGAGCGCGCCCGCGACTGGGTGATCGTCCGCCAGATGCTCAACGTCCTGTGGACCCTGAAGGACGCCGGCGCCGACGAGTCCCTGCCCCAGGACTGGCTGACCCGCAACATCGCCATCGTGAAGGCCATCCAGGACTAGAAACTCGGTGGAGTCCCGGGGCCGTGGAGGGGGAGGATGCGGGTATGCGGCTGCTGACGGTGAACGTGGTGGAAGAGCTGATCCCGGGGCCCAAGGAATCGGGGTGGACGGCGATCGACAAGCGGCCGCAAGTGGGGCGGGTTCCGGTGGGGGAGTTGGGGCTTGCCGGGGACTCCGTCTGTGATGTCGCCAATCACGGTGGGCTGGATCAGGCGGTCTACGCGTACGCCGAGGAGGACGCTCGGTGGTGGAGTGAGCAGTTGGGGCGGGAGATTCCGTCGGGGTTGTTCGGGGAGAACCTGCGGACCGAAGGGGTGGATCTGACCAACGCGCTGATCGGTGAGGTGTGGCGGATCGGGGACGAGGTCGAGGTCGTCGTCCGGGCGCCGCGGATTCCGTGCATCACGTTCCAGCACCGGATGGGGATCCCGGGGTGGGTGAAGCAGTTCCACCAAGCGCAGCGGCCGGGCGTGTACTTCAAGGTGCTGAAGACCGGCACGATCGCGGCGGGGGACGAGGTCAGCGTGGTGAGCCGGCCTGAGCACGAGGTGACGGTCGGGGTGATGTTCGAGGCCCAGGACGGCGCCAAGATGCAGGGGATGCTGGACTCCGGCGTGGATCTGATGGTCGAGTGCCGGGAGATCGCCGAGCGGGTCGCCGCGCGGTGAAGGGGGTGATCCCCGAGCCAGGCCCGCTGCGGCCCCTGGCTCTCGCGACGCTGCTCAGTCGGGTCGGCAACGGCCTGCTGATGACGGTGAGCGTGCTGTACTTCACCCGCATCGTCGGCCTCTCGATCGCCGAGGTCGGGCTCGGGCTCACCATCGCCGGGCTGTTCGGCCTGCTCTCCGCCGTACCGCTCGGGCACCTCGCCGACCGACGCGGCCCGCGCGGACTGTTCGTCATCCTCGGCAGCGCGGTCGCCGTCCTGTCGCTCGCGTACCTCCTGGTCGACACCTTCTGGCAGTTCCTCGTCGTCGCGATCGTCGTCACCATCCTCGACCGCGGCGCCGGTGCCGTCCGCGCCGCGCTGATCGCGGCCGTCACCCAGGGCTCAGCCGGTCGCATCGCTGCCCGCGCCTACCTGCGCGCCATCACGAACATCGGCATCATGGCCGGCGCCGCCATCGGCGCGCTCGCTCTGCACTTCGACACGCGTACGGCGTACCAGCTGATGTTCGTCATCGACTCGGTCCTGACCTGCGCGTCGGCGTTCATCATCCTCGGCATCCCGCGCGTCGCACCGCAGCCGAAGACCGACGAAGGCCCGGTTTGGATCGCGCTGCGCGACCGCGGCTACCTCGCCGTCGGCGCACTCAACGCCGGCATGTCGATCCACTACGCCGTCCTCGACGTGGCGATCCCGCTCTGGGTCGTCGAGCACACCGACGCCCCACGCTGGACGGTCGCGCTGCTGCTGATCATCAACACGATCGTCGTCGCGCTCTTCCAGGTCCGCAGCAGCCGCGGCATCCAAGACGCGACCTCAGCCGCAAGAGCGACCCGTACGGCGGGTTGGTTGCTCCTGGCATCGATGGTGCTCTTCGCCGCAGCCTCGGGCGGTGGCGCGGTCGTCGCCGTCGCGCTGCTCGCGATCGGCGCGTTCGTCCGGGTGATCGGCGAACTGCTGCAGTCGTCCGGCTCGTTCCTGCTCGGCTTCGACCTGGCATCGGACCAGGCGCAGGGCCAGTACCAGGGCGTCTGGGGGACGAGCATGTCGATCAGCACGATGGTCGCGCCGACCGTGCTCGCGCTGCTGCCGCTCGGGCTCGGCGTACCGGGCTGGATCATCCTCGGCGTCTGGTTCGCCGTGATCGGCGTGCTGTTCGTCCCGGTCGTCCGCTGGGCGGCCGCCCGCAAGGTGACTCAGCTGGAAGTCACCGCCTGACCCAGCGGGTCGGAGCGACCGAGGCGTACGACGGTCGTGTCACGATGGCTCGATGGCATCGACCGAGCGCACCGATCTCGTGGTCAGCACCCCCGCCGGTCCGATTCGTGGCGAGACGACGGAGTACGGCGCGGTCTTCCGAGCCGTCCCGTACGCCGCACCGCCGGTCGGCGAACTCCGGTTCCGGCCGCCGGCCCCCGCGAGCCCCTGGACCGACGTCCGCGACGCCCGATCGCCCGGACCCACAGCTCCACAGGCCGCGGCGTCCGGCCCGCTGGCCGATCTGCTGCCGAACGTCTCCGTGCCCGGCGACGACTACCTGCACGCGAACATCTGGACTCCCGACCCGGCCGGGTCCGCGCCGGTCGTGGTGTTCATCCACGGCGGCGCGTTCACCAGCGGGTCGAACGCGCTCACCGGGTACGACGGTACGGCGTTCGCCCGGGACGGTGTCGTGTTCGTCGTCATCAACTACCGCCTGGGCGCCGACGGCTTCCTCTGGTTCGGCGACGGCGTACCGAACCTCGGGCTGCTCGATCAGGTCGCCGCGCTGACGTGGGTGCGCGACAGCATCGCGAGCCTCGGCGGTGACCCGGCGAACGTCACCGTGATGGGCGAGTCGGCGGGGGCGATGAGCATCGGGGCACTGCTCGCGATGCCGGCCGCCGAAGGGCTGTTCCGCCGGGCGATCCTGGAGTCCGGCGCGGGGCACCACGCGATCTCGCCGGCCGCGGCCCGCACGGTGGGTCGGCGGCTCGCGAAGGCGCTGGGCGTTCCGGCGACCCGCGAAGGCGTCGCCTCGGTCAGCGCGGCCGAGCTGGTCGCGGGGCAGTCGCGGGTGTCCGCGCAGTTGCCCAAGGCACCGTTCCGTCGGATCTGGGGCGACGTCGCGACCAACCTGATGCCGTTCGAGCCGGTGATCGACGGCGAGGTGCTGCCGGTGCTGCCGATGACGGCGATCGAGGCCGGCGCCGGGCGCGAGGTCGACGTACTGGTCGGGTACAACACACAGGAAGCACGGCTGTTCTTCCTCACCACGCCCGCGAAAGGCGTGGTCCCTCGGCTGATGGCGGCAGTGCTCGGCCGGTTGTTCGGGCTCGGCCGGAAGGATCTCGCGGCCTACCGCGGGTGGGCCGAAGGGCCGGCGCGGGACTACGACGCGATGATCGCCCTGCTGACCGACGCCGTCTACCGGATCCCGGCGCTCCGGCTGGCCGAGGCGCACGGCCGGGCGCACGTGTACCGGTTCGCCTGGCAGTCACCGGCTCGCGAGGGGCGGCTCGGTGCCGCTCACGGGCTCGAACTGCCGTACGTGTTCGACAACCTGGACAACGCCGAGTGGCGCGGGATGCTCGCGGGGCAGGGCGATGCCGACGTCGCGACCCGGATGCACGCGAGCTGGGTCGCCTTCGCGAAGACCGGCGATCCGGGCTGGCCGACGTACACGCCGGAACGCCGGGTCGAGCGGGAGTTCGGCGGTGCCGACCAGGTGGTCACCGATCACCACCCGGCCAGCCGGGAGCTGTGGGCCGGACGGCGTTAGTTGGAAGGCTCCATATAGCCCAGCGCCGCCGAGATCTTCCGGGCCGCCTCGATCGCGGCCGGTGCCATCAGCGCGACCTGCGCGATCGACTGCTCCAGCGACAGCGTCGAGATGCTCACCGCAGCGATCGCGGCGGCCGTGTGGTCGTGGATCACCGCGGCGACGCACCGGATGCCCGGCTCGTTCTCCTCGTCGTCCAGCGCATACCCCCGCGCGCGAACCTGCGCGAGATCAGCCTTCAGACCGGCCGCTGTCGTGTGCGTCAGCGGCGTACGGGCCGGCAGTCCAGTGCGCGTGATCAGCGCGTTCAGCGCGTCGTCGTCCTTCTCGGCCAGCAGCGCCTTGCCGATCCCGGTGCAGTGCAGCCAGAACGCCTTGCCCACCCGCGACGGCATCCGGTACGGCTTCGGGCCGTCGAGGCGGGCGACGTAGATCGCCTCGTCGCCGTTCAGCAGGCCGACGTGCACCGTGCAGCGCGTCTGCGCGACGAGGTCGGCGAGCACCGGCCGCGCGACCGTCGCCAGATCGACGTTGGTCAGCGCGTGCCCGGCGAGCCGGAGCGCCTTCGGGCCCGGGTGGTACGACCCGTCCTCGGACTGCGCGACGAACTCGTGCTCGACCAGCGACGCCATGATCCGGTGCACGGTCGACTTGGCCAGGCCGGTGGCCGTCACCACGTCGGTGAACCGGGAGTGCTCGAGGACGGCGTCGAGCACCATCAGCGTCTTGTCGATGGCCGAGGGCGAACTCATGTCGCTCATCCTGTCACCTCTCTTCACTCGTTCCCGGTACGCCGTACTGCATCATCGCGCCAGCCAGCCTCCGTCGACGGCGAGCACGTGACCGTTCACGTAGTCCGACGCCGCCGAGGCCAGGAACACCGCGGCGCCGACCAGGTCCTCCGGCCGGCCCCAGCGCCCGGCCGGGATGCGATCCCGGATGGCCGCCTCGCGCGCCGCGTCGGCCCGCAGATCGGTCGTGTTGTCGGTACTGATGTAGCCCGGCGCGATCGCGTTGACCTGAACGCCGGCCGCTCCCCACTCGTTGGCCAGCGCCTTGGTCAGTCCCGCGACCGCGTGCTTGCTGGCAGTGTAGGCGGGCACGGTGACGCCGCCCTGGAAGCTGAGCAGCGAGGCGATCGTGACGATCTTGCCGGCGCCGTGCGCGACCATCGCGGCGCCGATCGGGCGCGTGATCGCCCAGGTGGAGTTCAGGTTCACGTCGATCACGTGCTGCCAGTCCGGCGTCGCGGTCTCGGCCGCGGGCGCGCGGCGGATCGTGCCCGCGTTGTTGACCAGGATGTCGATCCGGCGCTCGCGCGCCAGCTCGACGGCGACCTTCTCGACGGCGGCCGGGTCGGCGAAGTCCGCGGTGACGACCGTCGCCTCGCGGCCGCCGTTCAGCTTGATCGCCTCGAGGGTGTCCTCGAGCGCCGCGTCGCGAGCGAGCAGGATGAGGTCGGCGCCGGCCGCGGCGTACCCGGCGGCGATCGCTGCGCCGATCCCGCGCCGCGCCCCGGTCACCAGGGCGGTCCGTCCCTTCAGGGAGAAGACGGTCACCGCAGCTCCGTCACGTTGACGCCGTCCATGTCGGTGAAGGCCTGGTTCTCGCCCGCCATCGCCCAGACGAAGCTGTACGACGACGTACCGACGCCGGAGTGGATCGACCAACTGGGGGAGATGATCGCCTCACGGTCCGCGACCAGCAGGTGCCGGGTCTCCTCGGGCTCGCCGAGCAGGTGGACGATCCGCTCGGTCTCCGGCAGACCGAAGTACAGGTAGCACTCGGTACGACGGTCGTGGGTGTGCGCGGGCATCGTGTTCCAGGTGCTGCCGGCGTGCAGCGTGGTCACGCCGAGCACGATCTGGCAGCTCTGTACGCCGTTCGCGTGGATGTACTGGTCGATCGTGCGCCGGTTCGCGGTCTGCTGGTCGCCGAGCTCGAGGCGGTTGCCCTCACCGGGCTGGACGAGCGTCGTCGGGTACGCCGTGTGCGCGGCCGCGCTGAACAGGTAGAACGCCGCGTCGGTGCCCTCGAGGACGACCTCGCGGGCGCCGCGCCCGGCGTACAGGCAGGCACCGGTGGTCAGCTCGAACTTGGTGCCGTCGACGGTCACCGTGCCGGGGCCGCCGACGTTGACGATGCCGGCCTCGCGGCGCTCGAGGAAGTACTCGCTGCGCAGCTCCGGCCAGGTGCCGAGGGTGAGCGGGCCGGAGACCGGGCGGGCGCCGGCCAGCACGATCCGGTCGTGGTGGGTGAGCACCGCGGTGACCGTGTCCGGGGTGAACAGGTCGTCGACCAGGTAGTGCTCCCGAAGACCCGCGGTGTCGAACCCGGGGATCTGGGCGGGGTGAGTGGCATGCCGGACCTGGAGAGGCGAATTCATGGAACTAAGTTCTACTAGACAGAACCACAAGTCAAGAGTAGAAATGCTGCCCAGGTAATAGTTCCGCCTCGCGACACCTAGTTCCGCCCCCTGGAGGCTTCGCATGACCCCACTCGACTGGACGGTCCTGGCCGGCTACTTCGTGCTGATGGTGCTGATCGGGCTCTGGTCCCGCACCAAGATCAAGACCGTCGTGGACTACTTCACCACCGGCGGCCGGATCCCCTGGTGGCTGTCCGGCATCTCGCACCACATGTCCGGCTACAGCGCCGTCATGTTCGTCGCCTTCGCGGCGGTCGCCTACACGTACGGGATCACCGTGTACGTCTGGTGGGCGGTCTCGATCGGCGTCGGTGTCGGGATCGGCGCGTTCGTGTTCGCCGCGCGCTGGAACCGATTGCGCGCGAAGCACGGGGTTGTGTCGCCGCTGGAATACCTTGCCCAGCGCTACAACCTGCCGACCCAGCAGGTGCTCGCGTACTCCGGCGCCGCGCTCAAGGTGGTCGACATCGCGTCCAAGTGGGTCGCGATCGCCGTACTGCTGAACGGCTTCACCGGCGTCCCGATGCGGTGGGGGATCCTGCTGACCGGCGTGGTCACGATGCTGTACGCGACGCTCGGCGGGCTGTGGGCCGACGTGCTCACCGACTTCGGGCAGTTCGTCATCCAGGCCGCGGCCGGGATCGCGATGTTCGTCGGCGTACTGCGGCATCTGGACGGCGTACCGACGCTGTGGAAGATGTGGGACCAGTTGCCCGAGGGGCACGGTGACGCGCTGAACGGGCCGTACACACCGCTCTTCTTGATCGCGTTCCTGTTCATCAAGACCTTCGAGTACAACGGCGGCATGTGGAACCTGGCGCAGCGCTACATGGCCGCGCCGTCGGGCTCGGAAGCCAAGCGGTCCGCGCTGCTGTCGTCGATCCTGTGGCTGGTCTGGCCGCTCGTGCTGTTCATCCCGATGTGCGCCGCGCCGCTGCTGGTCCCGGACCTCGGCAAGCCCGAGCAGTCGTACGTCGAACTGGCGCAGTTGCTGCTGCCGAGCGGCCTGATCGGCCTGGTGCTGGCCGGGTTCTTCTCGCACACGATGGCGATGGTCGCCTCCGACGCGAACGTGATCTCGTCGGTGATCACCCGCGACCTCGGCCCGGTGCTGGTGCCGAAGCTGCGCCGGCTGTCCGATGTCGCGACCCTGAAGTTCGCCCGGATCACGACGTTCACGTTCGTGACGGTGAGCATGCTGATCGCGATCCTGACCAACGGGCAGGGCGTCGTCCTGAAGATCGTCGTGGACCTGGTGGCCGCGACCATGGGACCGATCTCGATCCCGCTGATGCTCGGGTTGCTGCCGTGGTTCCGGCGCTGTGGCTCGCGGGCCGCGATCGCTTCGTGGGCGGCCGGGCTGATCGTCTGGGCGGTCGTGAAGTGGGGCGTCGGGTCGACCGACACCACGCTGGTCGTCGCGTTGCCGCTGGCAACATCCTTGGTCGTGTACGTCGGGCTCGGGCTGCTGATGCCGGAACGCCGCGACTCCGTCGACGCGCTGCTCGACTCGCTGAACAGCGACCCGGACGAGAGCGACGAGGTGCTCGCCAGGCGAGCAGCCGCGGCTGCGGCCGAGTAAATCGTGGAACAATGTTCCGCTGAACAGAACATCTACTGAGGAGATCTGAGATGCCCAACATCACCGTCGAACTGCTGTCCGGCCGCACCCTCGACCAGCGCCGCGAGTTCGTCGCCGCCGTCACGGATTCGGCGATCTCCATCCTCGGCGCCAAGCGCGAGGCGGTCCGGATCGTGTTCACCGAGATCGAGAAGTCCGACGTCGCCAACGGCGGGGTGCTGGTCTCGGACTCCTGAGCTGACGGCCCGGCGTCCCCTTCCGCCCGGGGGACCCGGGCCGTTCTTCTTACCTGATGAACGCGGCGGTGACCGACTGCTCGGCGACGGCTTTCAGTTGCTGCGCTGTGAGCCCAACTTCTGTGAGCGCCGTCCGGTGCTCCTGCGAAAGCCTCACATTGCTCGCCCGCGGATTGTCCGTGCACAACGCCACCGGCACGCCGGCCGCCAGCAGCTTGTGGATCTGATGCTCCGCATAGCTCGGCGCCGCGCCGGTCTGTGTGTTGCTGGTGAGCGACACCTCCAGCGTCACCCCGTGCGCGGCCAGCCACTCCATCAACCGCGGATCCTCAGCAGCCCGTACGCCGTGACCGATGCGCTCCGCCCCGAGTTCCCGTACGGCGTCCCAGACACTCTCCGGTCCGGCCGCCTCCCCGGCGTGGATCGTCACATGCAGTCCTGCCTGCTTCGCCTGGGAGAACGCGTCCGCGAAGAGCGTCGCGGGGAAGTTGGCCTCGTCGCCGGCCAGATCGACCGCGCAGAACCGGTCCTTGCGGGCCAGCAGACTCGCCATCTGGGCGGCGGCCGAATCGGCGCCGAGATGCCGCACCACGATGCCGATCAGTCCGACCTTCAGCTGCCGCTTGGCCGCCTGCTCGGTGGCCGCGTCCGCGACCGCGTCGATGATTGCCTCAGGCGCCAGTCCGGTCTCGTGCGCGATGATGCCCGGGCAGAACCGCAGCTCGAGCAGATCCAGCCCGTCGTCGAACGCGTCGTCGACGGCCTCGCGCGCGGCGCGGTTCCAGTCGTCGAGGCTGGTCAGCACGCCGATCGCGAGATCGACCTTGTCCAGGTAGGGCAGCAGGCCGGTGTGGTTGTCATCGGCCACCAAAGCGCTTCGCCGTACGGGCTGGTGGCCCGTCCGTTCGGCGACGTCGAGCACGGTGCTGCTCCGGATCGAGCCTTCGAGATGCCGATGCAGGTCAACCAGAGGAAGCATCCACCCAGCCAACCACATCGCGAAATCCCCAGGTCGCCGCGGATCCCTGCCCCTATTCTGTTTCCCATGCGAGTAGGCGTTTTCGGAGCGACAGGTCAGGTCGGCGGCGTGATGCGGGAGCTGCTGGTCGAGCGGAACTTCCCCATCGACGAGATCCGGTACTTCGCGTCCGCGCGATCCGCCGGCACGGAGCTGCCGTACGGCGACACGAAGGTCACGGTCGAGGACTCCGCCACGGCGGACTTCTCCGGGCTCGATCTCGCGCTGTTCTCCAACGGCAAGACGGCCTCGAAGGAGCTCGCTCCGAAGGTCGCGGCGGCCGGCGCGATCGTGGTCGACAACTCGTCCGGCTGGCGGATGGACCCCGACGTCCCGCTGGTCGTTGCCGAGGTCAACCCCGAGGACCTCGACGTGCTGCCGAAGGGCATCGTCGCCAACCCGAACTGCACGACCATGGCCGCGATGCCGGTCCTCGCGCCGCTGCACCGCGAAGCACGGCTGACCCGGCTCGTCGTCTCGACGTACCAGGCAGTGTCGGGCTCGGGTGGCGTCGGCCTACGGGAGCTGGCCGATCAGACCGCCGGGCTGGTCGACGGCGCGGAGCGGTTGGCTCGTGGGACAGCCGGCGTCTCGCTGCCGCAGCCGAACGTGTACGCCGGACCGATCGCGTTCAACGTGCTGCCGCTGGCCGGTTCGATCGTAGACGACGGCTCCGGTGAGACCGACGAGGAGCAGAAGCTCCGCAACGAGAGCCGCAAGATCCTGCACCTGCCCGACCTTCCGGTCGCCGGCACGTGCGTGCGCGTCCCGGTCTTCACCGGGCACTCGCTGAGCATCCACGGCGAGTTCGCCGAGCCGATCACGCCGGAGCGCGCGACCGAGCTGCTCGCGGCCGCGCCGGGCGTCGAACTCGCCGACCTCCCGACGCCGCTCGCGGCGGCAGGCAAGGACCCGTCGTACGTCGGGCGGATCCGTCAGGACCAGTCGGTGCCGGACGGGCGGGGGCTGGTGCTGTTCGTCTCCAACGACAACCTGCGTAAGGGTGCGGCGCTGAACGCCGTACAGATCGCGGAGCTGTTGCAGAAGCGCTGATCGCGGCTTCCGCACGATCACAGCCCCGCCCCCGTCGTACGCCGGGAGCGGGGCTGTTATGCGCCGGGCGATGCACGTGCAATGGACTGCCCGGCGCGTCTAGGCGGGGACCTCGCGGCCCTCCTCGTCGATGCGGAGCTGGGTCAGGCGCTCGACGAATCGACGGTCGTGGGTGAACAGGCGGGTCGTCGTACCCTCGAGCAACGGCGAGTCCCACAGCACCTGGACCTCGCCGCCGAACACCGCGGCGACCGTGCCGCGCCCGTAGTCGCCCGAGCTCACCCGCTGTCCCTCGACGATCTCGACCATCAACCACTCCGTCGGATTTTCTGACCTGACGACAGAAAAGCTAACACAGTGCCCTGACTCGATTCACTGCGCTCGATTACCTTGCGTGTCGATCGAAAATAGGGTATGACGCCAGGCTTTCCGCTGATGCAGACTGCGGAAGATGAAGCCCGAGGAGCTGGACGCCCTGATCGCGGGCAACGTGCGCGCAGCCCGCGCCCGCCTCCGGCTGCGCCAGGAGGACCTCGCCGACGAGATCGGTTGGTCGCGACCCACCGTTTCCTCGCTCGAAGCCGGTACCCGCCGGATCACCGTCTCCGATGCGGTCGCGCTGTGCCGGGCCCTGAAGCTCACGCTGCCCGAGCTGCTGCGTGGTGCACCCACCGAGGTCTTCGAAGCACTGGGCGTCACCCCCGCCTGACCGTCGTACGCTCGCGTTGCCTAAACGTGATCGAGCTCGGGCCGTCGCGTGGGCGAGCGGCATGGTCAGGTTGCGCCGGAGCTATTACTCTCCGGTTTACCTGACCCCTGGGAGGCCAGAATGAAGCCCGTTGCCGACGGTCCGCAGCTCGCGCTGCTCAGCTCTCGAAAAGTTCATCTGGCGCAGATGTTCTTCGACCGCGTGGCCGCCACGCCCAACCGGGAAGCGTTCCGGCACCCCGCCACCGACGGCTGGGCCTCCGTGACCTGGCAACAGACCGACGAGCTGGTACGCCGGCGCGGCGCGGGCCTGATCGCGCTGGGCGTCGAGCCCGAGCAGCGCGTCGCCGTCGCCGCGAACACCCGGCTCGAGTGGGTCCAGTGCTACCTGGCCGCGGTCGTCACCGCGGCCGCGACGACCACGATCTACCCGACGACGATGGCCGCGGACGTCGCGTACATCGTCGCCGACGCCGACGTACAGGTCGTCTTCGCGGAGGACGCCAGCCAGGTCGACAAACTGCGCGAACACAAGGCCGACATCCCGTCGGTCCACAAGGTCGTGCTGATCGACGGCGAACCCGACCCGCAGGACGGCGACTGGGTGATCAGCGTCGCGACGCTCGACGAGCTCGGCGCGCGGTACCTCGACGACCACCCGGCCGCGATCGACGAGCGGGTCGCGCAGATCAAGCCCGAACACCTGTGCACGCTCGTCTACACCTCCGGTACGACGGGCCGCCCCAAGGGCGTCCGGCTGCCGCACTCGGTGTGGACGTACGAAGGTGCCGCCGTGGAAGGGATCCGGGTACTCAGCCCGGACGACCTGCAGTACCTGTGGCTGCCGCTGTCGCACGTCTTCGGGCAGGTGCTGCTCGCCGTACAGTTCCAGATCGGATTCGCCACCGCCATCGACGGCCGGGTCGACAAGATCGTCGAGAACGCCGCGGTCGTCCAGCCGACGTTCATGGCCGCCGCGCCGCGCGTCTTCGAGAAGGCGCACGGCCGGATCGTCACCATGATGGAGGCCGACGGGGGAGCCAAGCTCAAGCTGTTCCACTGGGCCTTCGGCGTCGGGGCCGAGGTGTCGAAGCTGCGGCAGGCCGGCAAGGAGCCCAGCGGCGTACTGGCGGCCAAGTACGCGGTCGCCGACAAGCTCGTGCTGTCGAAGATCCGCGCACGCTTCGGCGGGCGGATCCGGTTCTTCGTCTCCGGCTCGGCAGCGCTCGACAAGAAGCTCGCCGAGTGGTTCCACGCGGCCGGGCTGCTGATCCTCGAGGGCTACGGCCTGTCCGAGACCGCGGCCGGCTCGACGCTGAACCGCCCCGACAACTACCGCCTCGGCAGCGTCGGCCCGATCTTCCCGGCCGCCGAGTTCAAGATCGCCGAGGACGGCGAGATCCTGATCAAGGGCCCCGGCGTGATGAGCGGGTACCACAACCTGCCCGACCAGACCGCCGAGGTCATCGACGGCGACGGCTGGTTCCACACCGGCGACATCGGGCACTTCGAGGACGAGTTCCTCTTCATCACCGACCGCAAGAAGGACCTCTTCAAGACCTCCGGCGGCAAGTACGTCGCCCCGCAGGTGATCGAGGGCCGGTTCAAGATGATCTGCCCGTACGCCAGCCAGTTCCTCGTCCACGGCAGCCAACGCAACTTCGTCAGCGCCCTGGTCACCCTCGACCCCGACGCCATCGTCGCCTGGGCCGAAGCCAACGGCCTGGCAGGCAAGCCGTACGCCGAGATCGCCGCCTCCGACGCCGCCCACGCGATGATCCAGGGCTACGTCGACGAACTCAACGCCGGCCTGAACCGCTGGGAAACCATCAAGAAGTTCACCATCCTCGACCGGGACCTCACGGTCGAAGGCGGCGAGATGACCCCCAGCCTGAAGCTCAAGCGCAAGCACGTGGAGACGCAGTACGGCGATCTGCTGGACAAGATGTACAACTAGCACGACTCGCTCGGCGAGCGGAGGAGTTCAAAGCCCCCACGCGCGGCCCTCCGCTCGCTAGCGCTCGCTGCGTGCCGTGCTCCTGTCCGCCCCGTGTCCCTGGCGCGACGAAGATCTGCTTGCGCGGTGCCTGATCGGTCTTCCCGCAACACCTCGCGGGCGCCTCAGTGTTCGCCGCTGAAGAACCGTAGCAACAGCGGGCCGACGGTCTGTGGGTCGACGACGTGATCCGGCCCCTCGAGGGTCTCCCGTTGAGCGTGGGGTAATTGGTCTGCAAGCTCGTCGGCTGCGCGGTCGAAGAAGTCCGAGGGCAGGCCTGCCATATAGGGGACCGTGATCGGTCCTCCGGTGGTGACCAGGACCGGTTGGGTGACCGTTGCCAGTCGATCGGTCGGCAATTGGTAACGGTTGTGGAAGACGCTGTCGTGGACCAGCGTGGGCGCGAGGGCGACCGAATCCGCCCAATGCGACGTCTGCTTGCCTGCCGCTTTCCTGGCCGCGATGTTGTCGTCGGAAGCGCCGGACAGGCGCATGAACAGTTCGAGAACCTCCTCGTCTCGCCCGGCGGCGAAGGCGCGTCGGGTGTCCGCGACGTACTCCTCGAATCGCGGGCGGATATCGTCCCCGACCGCGTAGGGCACCTCCCACACGGCGATCGTGTCGATGGCTGACCCGGCCGCGGCCGCTTCCAGCGCCAGCGCGCCACCAGAGGACGCCCCGAACAGGTGTGCCGAGCCGCCCGCCTCCGCGATCAACGCATCCAGGTCCTCGATCTCCCTCTCCACGGCGTACGGCTCGGTGAAGCCGCTCGCGCCGCGTCCCCGACGGGCATAGTTGTAGACCGTGAAGTGCTCGGCGAGAGCCGGCGCCAAGGGCGCGTTCTCCACCCCCTCGTCGAGTGCTCCGCCCACCAGAATGACGGCCGGACCGCTTCCCTTCCGGTCGTAGGCGATGGTGGTGCCATCGTTTGATGTCACGCGAAAGGCCATCTCGTTCATCTCACATCTCCGTTCGAGAGGTTTGTCTCAACGCCTGAGCAGCGTGCCGACGACGGCCTCGGTGCGCGACCACCGCATCCTTGCGATCACGGCCGCCACGACGAGTAAGGCGAGCGGCAGCCAAGGGCTCTGCTCGAGTACTCCGACCAGGTACCGGAGCCACTGGCCAATGCTGCTCGCCCGCCCGGGCGTGTGCGCAACGGTTTCCGAGTTGTTCTTGGGGATGGTGCTCATTCGGCTCTCCTTGTCGGGTCCGGGCCTGGTACCGGTGATGGTGTTGGCCGAGTGGGCCGGGTTGTCGGAGTTGATTTCGACCAAGTGCTCGCGGGAGCGGCATCTACTTCTTGTTGCGGTAGAGGACCATGGTGATGGGACCGAACACCGCGACGAGAAGTACGGACGACACAAGCACCCAGCCGATTTCCCCGGCGGGCACCGAGCCGTGCATCAGGCCGCGTACCACGGTCGCCAGGTGGGTGATCGGGTTGACCTCGACGACCGCCTGCATCCACCCGGGCATCGTCTTCGGGTCCACGAAGATGTTGCTCACGAACGTCAGCGGGAACATCACCATCATGCTGACCCCCGCCACCGAGTTCGGCGTGCGCAGGATCAGGCTGAGCATCGTCCACAGCCACGATAGGCAGAACGAGAACACCAGCAGCAGCACCACCGAGAGCACCACGCCGACGGCGCCGCCCTCCGGCCGGAACCCTAGGACCAGGCCGAGCGTGATCACGATCGCCGACCCGATCGAGTAGCGCACCAGATCGCCGAGCAGGGCGCCGACCAGCGGCGACGGTCGCCACACCGGGAGCGACCTGAACCTGTCGAACACGCCCTTTTGAATGTCGGTGTTCAGCGTTATCCCGGTGTTCATGGTGATCATGACGTTCGCCTGCACCAGGATGCCGGGCAGCAGGAACTGCAGGTATGCCTGTGTCGACCCGGCGAGCGCGCCGCCGAACAGGTAGGTGAACATCAGCGTGAACATGATCGGGAACATGGTCACGTCGACGAGCTGCTCGGGCACGTGTTTGATCTTCAGCAGAGCGCGCCAGCCGAACGTCAACGAGGTACGGACAGGACCGGGGCGTGACGGGCGCTCACCGGCCAACAGCACACTGCGCAGCGCGTCCTCGGTGACCGGCGCCGACGCCTGCTCCGCGGTCGTGGCATTCATGCGGCATCCTCCTCGGGTGTCTCCTCGGCGGCGTGTCCGGTCAGGGTGAGGAACACCTCGTCCAGGCTCGGCTGACCGAGCGCGAACTCGGTGACGTCGATGCCGCTGCGGGACAGCTCGGCCAGGGCGCGGGCGACCCGCTCGGGGTCGGAGGTCCGCGCGGACAGCGCGGCCGGGTCGGCGGACGTCTCAGCCGGCACCTCGAGGACTCCGGCGAGGACCCGCTCGGCCTCGGCCCGCTGCTCGGGCGCACGGAGCCGTACATTCAGCGAGCCGGCGCCGACCGATGCCTTGAGCTGGCCGCTCGTGCCCTCGGCGATGACCTTCCCGTGGTCGATCACCGCTATCCGGTCGGCCAGTTGGTCGGCCTCGTCGAGGTACTGCGTGGTCAGCAGCACCGTGGTGCCCTCGGCGACCATGCCCCTGACGATCTCCCAGACCTGGTTCCTGCTGCGCGGGTCGAGCCCGGTCGTGGGCTCGTCGAGGAAGATCAGTTCGGGGGTGACGACCAGGCTCGCTGCGATGTCGATGCGCCGGCGCATCCCGCCGGAGTACTTCTTCACCTGCCGGTCGGCCGCCTCGGCAAGACCGAACGCGTCGAGAAGGTCGGCCGCCCGCTCCCTGCCGCGGCGGCGTGAGTAGCCGAGCAGCCTGGCGAGCAGCAACAGGTTCTCCACCCCGGTGAGGTCTTCGTCGACCGACGCGAACTGCCCGGTGAGGCCCACCCTGCTCCGCACCGCCTGGGCGTCACGCACGACGTCGTAGCCGAGCACTTGTGCCTCTCCGGCGTCGGGGCGCAGGAGCGTGGCCAGCATGCGGATCGTGGTGGTCTTGCCCGCCCCGTTCGGACCGAGCACGCCGTACACGCCCCCGGCGCTCACGGCCAGGTCCACACCGGCGACCGCGTGGGTCGTGCCGAAGCTCTTCTTCAACCCTCTCGTCTCGATCGCGAGCTTTCCCATGGGTTCGATTCCTTCTCTAGGCGTTGCGAACGGATTGATGAGCTAGTCAAATTTGACTACTTGGCCAGAGCAGACGAGGAAGAAACGTCTGGCCAAGGTTGCTTAGGTGCGCATCTTGAGGTGATCGGGGACCGTTCGCCACGAACCCGGATCATCGGCCATGGTGTAGGCGCCCTCAGACAGTCGTTTGCTCAGGTTCTTCGCCCACTCCAGTTCGGTGCGTGCGCGTCCCGCCCACAGTTCGGCCTGATCGCGGACGTGTTCGGGAATGTCGGGGTTCGGGTTCTCCCACCCCTTGGCCTGCCCTACGAGCTCCGCTTCCAGGCGCGCGACCCGCTCGTCAACGTGCGCGATGGCATCTGTCCTGGTCAGCATGGGCAACATGGCGATGGCCGCGTCGAGCATGGTGGGGTCATGGGTGCGCCGCAGGCCGTCGCGGACCAGTTCGACGATCTCGTCACGCCCCCGAGCTGTCGCGCGGTACAGAACGCGCTCCGGCCCGGAGTTGCCCGGCTCGGCGTGTTCGGTGAGGAGGCCGTCAGCCGCCGCCTTTTTCAGCGCGTGATAAACCGAGCCGGGCTTGATCTTGGCCCAGATCTCCGCACCCCAGCTCTGCAGTTCGGACCGCACCTGGTAGCCATGCGCGCCGCCGGAGAGGTGCACGACACCGAGTACCAGGAGCTTCGTCGCCGACGTGCGCCCACCCCCGCTCAACCCTCTCGTCTCGATCGCAGGCTTTCCCATGGGTTCGATTCCTTCTCCCGTGTTGCGAACGGATCGGTAGAGGCTAGTCCAGTTTGACTACTTGGCCAAAGTACACGCGGAAGAAACGTCTAGTCAAGCTTGATTAGGTGCGCATCTTGAGGTGATCAGACGACGGCGTCAGGTTGCCTGCCATGGATCGGTGGGGGAGGACCCCGGGCCGAAACCATGGGCTGTCGCGACGGCTGCTGCTTCCGCTAGCCCGGTGGCCAGAGCCTCGGGAAGGTGAGCGTCGCTGCCGGAGGTCAGTTGTTGGCCGCCTTCCTCTCGCCACCAGCGCAGGATGAGGGGATCCAAGGGGAGGCGCGTGTTGAGCTCCAGGGCTCGGTCGGCGGCGGCGACCGCGGACAAGGCGTTGCGGAGTTCTTCCTCGAAATCGAGTGGGTTGAACGGGCCGGGCCACGAGCGGACGGGGTAGTCGATGTGGCCCAGGACGTTGAAGGCGTCGGAGGCGTTGACCATCGCGGGGATTTCGGCGAGGTAGGCGCGGAAGATTTCGGCGGGTGGGTGGTGGGGGAAGAGCTCCCAGGGCTCGGCCATCGTGCCGTCGGTGTCGGGGAGGCAGTGGAGGGAGCCGATGACTCGGTCGAAAGGGGCCAGGGCGAGCAGGGCGGTGACCTCCGCACGATGCAGGTGGGGTTGGCCGATTTCGAGGCCGGTGAGGATCTGGAGGTCGGGGTACGCCGCGCGGCAGCGGTCGATGGAGTTCAGGTAGCGGGGCACGTCCAGGGGTGGGGCGTGGAGCAGGCGGTCGGTGACGTAGTCAGGGAACTTCGGCTCCAGGAAGCCGGCGCGGAAGGGGGTGAAGTCGACGTGCTCGGTGAAGGCGACGGCGGGGAGGCCCAGGGCGACGGCTCGGGCGCAGGTGGCGTTCATGGCGCCGCGGTCGGCGTCCCAGGAGAACTCGGTGTGGACGTGGCCGTCGGCCGGTAGCTGCATCGCTCCATTGTGACCGGGCCCCGGCCGAACGCGTCCGGCTTGACCCTGACGTTGCGTCAACCCTCGAACCTGTGGGCACGACGATCAGGGAGGACCAAGGGGATGACGGCAATTCGGGTGCGGGGGCTGGAGAAGGCGTACGGGAAAGTCGGTGTACTGCGGGGCGTCGACTTCGAGGTCGCCAAGGGGAGCGTGTTCGCGCTGCTCGGGTCGAATGGGGCGGGCAAGACGACCGTCGTACGGATCCTGGCGACGCTGCTGAAGGCTGATGCGGGGACGGCGGAGGTGAACGGGTTCGACGTCGTCACACAAGCGGACGGTGTGCGGGAGTCGATCAGCCTCACCGGGCAGTTCGCGGCCGTGGACGACATTTTGACCGGGCGGGAGAACCTTCTGCTGGTCGCGCGGTTGCGGCATCTCGCGGATCCGGGGCGGACGGCTGACGACTTGCTGGAGCGGTTCTCGTTGGAGGAGGCCGGTGCGCGCAGGGTCGCGACGTACTCGGGTGGGATGCGTCGCCGGCTCGACATCGCGATGAGTCTGATCGGGGAGCCGCCGGTGATCTTTCTCGACGAGCCCACCACCGGGCTCGATCCCGAGGCGCGCGCCGAGGTGTGGCAGACCGTTCGGGGGCTGGCCGGGGACGGCACCACCGTGCTGCTCACGACGCAGTACCTGGAGGAGGCCGAGCAGCTCGCCGACCGGATCGCGATTCTGCACGAGGGCCGGATCATCGTGAACGGCACGCTCGCCGAGCTCAAGCAGCTGCTTCCCCCCGCCGAGATCGAGTACGTCGAGAAGCAGCCGTCGCTCGAGGACGTCTTCTTCGCCGTCGTCGCGACCCCAGACGCGCAACCGGTCGCCGAGCCCGCCCCGACACCCCAGCCAGTCGCCGAGCCCGCGCCGAACCACCAGCCCAGGAGCTGACCCGATGCCCACCCACTTCCTCACCGACACCGCCGCCCTCACCGGCCGGACCCTGCGGCACGTCACCCGCAGCCTGGACACCGTGCTGTCGACCGCCGTGATGCCGATCGCGATGATGCTGATGTTCGTCTACGTGCTCGGCGGCGCGATCGAGACCGGGCGAGCCGGCTACGTCGACTACCTGCTGCCGGGCATCCTGCTGATCACGATCGGCTCCGGCATCTCCTACACCGCGTTCCGCCTGTTCATGGACCTGAAGAGCGGGATCCTCGAACGGTTCCAGTCGATGCCGATCGCCCGCTCCGGCGTGCTCTGGGCGCACGTGCTGACCTCGCTGGTCGCCAACCTGTTCTCGCTGGTGGTCGTCGTGGCCGTCGCGCTCCTGATGGGCTTCCGGTCGAGCGCCGGCCTGCTCGACTGGCTCAAGGTCCTCGGGATCCTGGTCCTGTTCATCCTGGCCCTGACCTGGATCGCCGTCATCGCGGGCCTGTCCGCGTCCTCGGTCGACGGGGTCGGCGTGTTCTCGTACCCGCTGATCTTCCTGCCGTTCGTCAGTTCGGCCTTCGTGCCCACCGCGACCATGCCCGGCCCGGTCCGCTGGTTCGCGGAGAACCAGCCGGTGACGTCGATCGTCGACACGATCCGGTCGTTGCTGGCCGGGCAGCCGGCCGGCGACAGCTGGGTCGCGCTGGTGTGGTGCGCGGGCATTCTGGTCGTCGCGTACGGCGGGGCGATGGCTGCCTACCGCCGGAAGATCGCCTGAGGCAGGCTGATCCCATGCTCACGATCAGCCGGTTGGCGGCGTACGCGGGAGTGACCGTCCGGGCGGTGCGTCACTACCACCAGATCGGGTTGCTGCCCGAGCCGGAGCGGGACCACTCGGGGTACCGGCGCTACGGCGTGTCCGCGGTGGTGCGGCTGATCCGGATCCACACTCTGGCCGGCGCCGGTGTGCCGCTGGCGCGAGTGCAGGAGCTCCTGGATGCGAGTCCCGAGGAGTTCGCCGACGGGGTCCAGGAGATCGACCGGGAGCTACGGGCCGAGATCCGGCGGCTGCAGGACAACCGCCGGCGCATCGCACGGCTTGCCGCCGGAGACCAACTGGCCCTCCCGCAGAGCGTGGTGGGCTACCTCGACCGGCTCCGCGGTCTGGGGGTCGACGAGCGGTACGTCGTCATGGAGCGGGACGCGTGGATCCTGGTCGCCGCCCAGGCCCCGCACGTGGTCGACGAGGTGATCGCGAAGAAGCACGAGGACCTGCGCGATCCCGGCATGCTGCGGCTGTACCGCCTGCTCAGCGACGTATCCGACTGGCCTGTCGACGATCCGCGGATCGTCGAGATCGCCGACCTGCTGGAACGCCGGATGATCCGCGCGGTCGAGAACGGGGAGGCGGGCGAGGCCGCCGTGGGCAACCCGTTCGTCGACCTGCTGGACGCGGCCATGGTCGAGTCCTCACCGGTCGCCGCGCGGATCGTCGCGCTGCTGGAGGAACGGGGCTGGAAGGGGTGGACCGCCATCGAGCGGGTACCGGAGGGCGTCGTACGGCGGAACTGAGCACGGCTCAAATTGCCGAGGGCAACTAAATCGTTTCCTCACAGGTTGCTTACGAAACGCGCGGGGAGGCACCGTTCGGCCTTACCGTGGAAGAGTGGATGCAACCGGCAGGGGCGGTCGCAACTTCGTTCGGTCGTTGAACAAGTTCATCGGCGTGAGCGTGCTGTCGGGTGCGCTCGCGGCCGGGCTGGTGATCCCGTTGACGGGACTGGTCGACCTCGGCACGCAGAAGATGTCGGAGACGGTCGAGAGCCTGCCGCAGGAGCTGCGGACCGAGCCGTTGCAGATCCGGAGCCGGATCTTCGCCGCGGACGGGAGCCTGATCGCGACGCTGTTCGAGCAGAACCGGGTCCCGGTGCCGCTCAACCGGGTCAGCGCGGTGATGCGCCAGGCGATCGTGGCGATCGAGGACTCGCGGTTCTACTCGCACGGCGCGCTCGACGCGAAGGGCACGCTGCGGGCGCTGGTCCGCAACCAGACCGAGGGCTCGGTGCAGCAGGGCGGGTCGAGCATCACCCAGCAGTACGTGAAGCTGAGCCTGATCGCTAAGGCGGAGACCGCCGAGGACCGGGCGGCGGCGACGGCGGTGTCGTACCAGCGCAAGATCACCGAGCTGCGGTACGCGATCGCGCTCGAGAAGGAGATCTCCAAGGACCAGATCCTGGAGCGGTACCTGAACCTCGCGAACTTCGGCGACGGCGCGTACGGCGTACAGGCTGCCGCTCAGCACTACTTCAGGACCGACGCCGCCGACCTGAACCTGCCGCAGGCGGCGATGCTGGCCGGCCTGGTGAAGAACCCGACCGGCTACGACCCGACCAACAACCTGAAGCGGGCGCGTGACCGGCGCGACGTCGTGCTGCGCCGGATGCAGGAACTGGGCCTGATCACCGCCAAGCAGACCGCGAGCGCGCTCAAGACGCCGGTCGTCGACCTGGCCAAGATCCAGAAGGTGCCGAACGGCTGCGCCGGGTCGCGCTACCCGTTCTACTGCGAGTACGCCGTGTCGAAACTGCTCCAGAACCCGGCGCTGGGCGCGAACGCGAAGGAGCGCGACCGCTACCTGAAGACCGGCGGGCTGTCGGTGATCACGTCCATCGACCCCCGGATCCAGGCGGCCGCGCAGGCGTCGATCAACGAGCACACCAAACCGCGCGACACCGCGATCGCCGCGATCACCATGGTGGAGCCCGGCACGGGCGTGGTGAAGGCGATGGTGCAGAGCAAGCCGTACGGCAACGGCAAGTACCAGACGGCGTACAACTACAACGTCGAGAAGTCGTACCCCGGAGGGTACGGCGGGTTCCAGAACGGTTCGACGATGAAGGCGTTCACGGTCGCCGCGGCGATCCAGCAGGGTCTCCCGCTGAGCTATCGGATCAACTCGCCGCAGCAGATCGACCTCAGTGGGAAGCGGTTCCGGACCTGTACCGGGTACACCAGGGACCCGGACTACCAGCCGCAGAACTCGACCAAGAGCGGCGACCTGACCATGGTCGAGGCGGCCCGGTACTCGACGAACACCTACTTCCTGCAGCTGTCGCAGCGGACCGGGCTGTGCGCGCCGGCGACGATCGCGGCGAAGCTGGGCATGTACAACGCGCAGTCGCTCGGGCCGCTCGACCAGGTGGTGTCGTTCACGCTCGGCGTCGGCTACACGACACCGCTGATGCTGTCGAACGCGTACGCGACGTTCGCGGCGCGCGGCAAGTACTGCACGCCGGTGCTGGTCACGTCGATCAAGGACAACGCCGGCAAGCCGATCAACACGCCCGGCGCGACCTGCCGGCAGGCGATCTCGCCGCAGGTCGCCGACGGCGTCAACCGCGTCCTCAGCGCCGTGATGGAACCCGGCGGCACCGGCGGCCGGCTCAACTTCGGCAAGTGGGACCTCGCAGGCAAAACCGGAACCATCCAGGACAACCGCGCGGTCTGGTACGCCGGCTACGCCCCGAACCTGGCCGCCGCCTCGGTCGTCGCCGACGCGAACCTGCCGTACACGAACCTCATGTACGGCCACACGCTGGACGGCCGAGACATCGCCGACCCCACCGGCTCCGGCACGGCCGGGCCGCTGTGGAAGACCACCATGCAGAAAGCCCTCCCCGGCCTGCCGCTGCGCCGCTTCGTCCCGCCCACCCCGAAGATCGTCGGCGCCGACCAGAAGAAGCCGGACGACGAGAAGAAGAAGCCCGACGAGGACGACAACAACCGCGGCCGAGGCAACGAGCGCACCCGCTAGCCCGGCTTGGTTAATCTATGCGAATCGCATACATTGACCGTATGCAGCATCACCTGGAAGCGGCGATCAACCGCTGGCACGACGCGGTGAACACCGGCGACTCCGCCGAAACCGCCGGCGCGGTCACCGATCCCGTCGTCGTACTCGGCCCCAAAGGCGCCGGACCGATCACCCCGGACGAGTTCGCTGACTGGGTGATGCGCTCCGGCATCTCGCTGACCGCGCGCTCCTGGCACCCGGTCAGTGAGCGGTTGATGGTCGTCGAGCAGGACGCAACCTGGCCGGCGAACGAGGCACCGGCGCGGGTGGCGACCGTCTTTCGCGTCACCGGCGACCGGGTCTCGGCCTCGCTCAGGCTGCCGGATCTTCGCGCCGCGTTGGACCTGGCCTTCGTCTGTCGCGAACTGGCGGCCACCGAGTGACACCGCGGCCGGGTCCGGGCCAGGTGCTCTTCGAGTTCGTGCGCCACTGGTCGCGCCGTACGGCGGGCGAAACGGCTGACCAAGGCCGCCTCGTGGTGGTCGTCGAAGCCGTGCACTCGCTCGCCGCGCGGACCTCACCGACCATCAACGCGGTCGCCCACGAGATCGGGATCGACCAGAGCGGCGCGTCTCGCCTGGTCAAGGATGCCGTCGCCGGGGGATACCTGGAGCTGACGCCCTCGTCGACGGACGCGCGCCGCCGTGAGGTCGCGGTGACAGCCGCCGGTCGCCGGATGCTTCTCGATGCTCACCGCTGGCAGGAGTCCGTCTTTCAGCAGCTCACCGAGCACTGGAGTGCCGAGCAGCGTGATGAGTTCCGCCGCGCGATGCTCGACCTCGTCGCGTGCTCGCACGTCCTCAGCGTGGAGGGGTCACGCGTCGACCAGCGCCGCGTGCTTTCCCGTGGTGAGTGAGTGGCCCCGGTCGAGCATCTGCTCTGCGATGCGGTCGATGGCGGTCGAGAAGTCCTCGGTGGTTTCCCAGTCCTCCAAACGCGCCAGGAGCCACCGGCGGTAGGCGCCGATGAAGCGCTGGAACATCTCCAGCCCGTACGGCGTGAAGCGGTAGTGCCCTAGCACCTCCGACAGATAGCCGTCGGCAACCAGTTGGGCGGCGAGCGGTTCGAAGACGGCCGGCGGGACCTTCAGATCCCCGGTGATCTCGGCGAGCGTCGCGGAGCCGTGTTCGGCGCCGCCGCGGAAGACTCGCATGATCATCCAGGCCTGGGCGGTGTTCAGTGGGATGCCGGACTCGGCCAAGACCTCGGGAGCAGGGCTCCGCTTGTGGTTCTGGACGATCAGCGCGACGAGCTTCTGCAGCTCGTGTTCGGAGTCGAACGACGACGGCGCCGCGAAGCTCTCGCCGACACCGGAGTTCCCGCCGGCCGTCATCCGGGCCGTGTCGCGCAACGGCACCTGCTTCAGCAGGAGCGCGATGACGAACCCGAGCACAGCAACCGGTACGGCGGTCAGGAACACCACGTGCAGCGCATCGGCGTACGCCGCTGTGACCGGCTCCCGCGCCGCCGGAGGCAGCGACCGAACCCCCTCGACCGTCGCCGCGAGCCGCGGATCGACGCCCTCCGGAACAGCCCCGGCCAGCTTCTCAGGCAACTCCGACGCATAGATCGAGCCGAAGACCGCAACCCCGAACGAGCTGCCCATCGTCCGCAGGAAGCTCACCCCGGACGTCGCCACGCCGAGATCCTTGTAGTCGACCGTGCTCTGCACGACCACCGTCGGCACCGGCATGCACAACCCCACACCGAGCCCGAGCACGACCATGAACCCGGCCGTCGTCCAGTACGACGTGTTGTTGGTCATCAGCGACAACAGATACAGCCCGCCCGCGATCAGCACCGTCCCGATGATCGGGAACGGCCGGTACCGCCCGGTCTTGCTGATCACCTGGCCGACGCCGATCGACGCGACCAGCAGTCCCATCACGAGCGGCAGCATCTGCAGCCCGGAGTCGGTCGCGGAGGCGCCGTGCACGTACTGCAGGTACGTCGGCAGGAACGTGACCCCGCCGAGCATCGCGAACCCGATGATGAAACTCAGGATCGAGCACACCGTGAACACGCCCGACCGGAACAACCGCATCGGCAGCAACGGCTCGGCCGCGCGCTGCTCGACGAGCACGAACAGGCTGAGCGCGATCAGCGACCCGACCGCCATCGCCAGGATCACCGGCGAGGTCCAGTCGTACTCGTTGCCGCCCCACGTCGTGACGAGGGTCAGCCCGGTCGCGGCCAGCCCGATCAGCAGGATGCCGAGGTAGTCGATCTTCGGCCCGACCGCCGCCTTCACCGACGGCAGCGTGAACGACGCGACGACCAGGACGACGATGCCGAGCGGGATGTTCACGTAGAACGCCCAGCGCCAGTTGAGCTGGTCGACGAACAGGCCGCCGAGCAGCGGCCCGGCGACGGTCGAGACGCCGAAGACCGAACCGATGAAGCCCTGGTACTTGCCGCGTTCACTCAGCGGTACGACGTCCGCGATCACCGCGGTCGACGTGACCAGCAGGCCGCCGGCGCCGAGCCCCTGGATCGCGCGGGAGCCGACCAGCCAGAGCATCGAGTCGGCCATCCCGCACAGGGCCGAACCGGCCAGGAACAGCACGACGCTGATCAGGAACATCCGCTTGCGCCCGTACAGGTCACCGAACTTGCCGACCAGCGCGGTCATGATCGTCTCGGCGAGCAGGTACGCGGTAACCACCCAGGACAGGTGGTTCGCGCCGCCGAGCTCGCTGGTGATGGTCGGCAGCGCGGTCGCCACGATCGTCTGGTCGAGCGCCGCGAGCAGCATCCCGAGCATGATCGCGACGACGACCGCGTTCCGGGTGCCGCGTCCGACCGGCTGAGCCTCCGTGTCCATGAGCTGAATGTAGCGAGTTCAGTACACACAGCGATCAAGGAACCGCCGCAACGTCATGGCAAACGAGGGTCCGTAGCATGGGAGTCGTGCCATCGACACTGCCTGAGGGAGAGGTCGCGCCCCGGGACGGGTCGCTGCCGGACGCCGCCGTCGCCGAGTCCGCCACCAGGCCGTTCGGGTTCTACCTGCACGTCCCGTTCTGCGCCTCGCGCTGCGGCTACTGCGACTTCAACACCTACACCGCCAAGGAGCTCGGCGGTGGTGCTTCGCAGGCGTCGTACGCCGAAACCGCGGTGCAGGAGGTCCGGCTCGCGCGCCGGGTGCTGCCGCACGCGAAGCCCGTCGACACCGTGTTCTTCGGCGGCGGTACGCCGACGCTCCTGCCCGCCAAGGACCTCGGCGCGATGCTGAAGGCGGTCCGGGACGAGTTCGGCCTGGCGCCGGACGCCGAGGTGACGACCGAGGCCAACCCCGAATCCGTCGACCAGCGCTACC
This sequence comes from Kribbella sp. cmx-5-2, assembly GCA_049998015.1. Lineage (GTDB taxonomy): Bacteria > Actinomycetota > Actinomycetes > Propionibacteriales > Kribbellaceae > Kribbella. Next base: position 1,573,080 of record JAEBEC010000001.1, on the reverse strand, counting down.
TCGAGGAACTGCTCGAGGCCGGGTTCACCCGGGTCAGCTTCGGCATGCAGAGCGCGTCGTCGCACGTGCTGAAGATCCTCGATCGCCAGCACACGCCGGGCCGTGCGCTGGACGCCGTGAAAGAGGCGACCGCCGCCGGGTTCCGGCACGTCAATCTCGACCTGATCTACGGTACGCCGGGGGAGACGCTCGCCGACTGGCGCGCTTCGCTGGAGTCGGCCCTGTCCGCGGAACCCGATCACGTCAGCGCCTACGCGCTGATCGTTGAGGACGGCACCCAACTCGCGCGGCGGGTGAGGCGTGGCGAACTGCCGATGCCGGACGACGACGACCTGGCCGACAAGTACGTACTCGCCGACGACCTGCTCACCGCCGCCGGGCTCAACTGGTACGAGGTGTCGAACTGGGCCAAGGCCGACGACGCCCGCTGCCGGCACAACGAGCTCTACTGGCGCGGCGACACCTGGTGGGGGATCGGCCCCGGGGCGCACAGCCACGCGGGCGGAGTCCGCTGGTGGAACGTCAAGCACCCGAGCGCGTACGCCGAACGGATCGCGGCCGGCGAGAGCCCGGCGTACGCGCGGGAGATCCTCGACGAGGAGACCCGCCGGGTCGAACGCGTCCTGCTCGAGGTCCGGCTCCGGGCCGGTCTTCCGCTCGACGTACTGGACGCCGACGGACGCGCCGCGCTGCCCGGACTGGACGGGCTGGCCGACGTCGTCGACGATCGTCTGGTGCTCACGCGGCGTGGTCGGCTGCTGGCCGACGCGGTGGTCCGCGACCTGCTCACCTGAGCGGTCAAAAGTCCGGACAAGTCACCAAACTCCCAGGTAACAGTGCACTCGGTCATCGGCGTGGTGCTGACGGTGATCAAATCGCCAGGTATGTACTGACCAAGGTGAGCCGGTATCTCAGAGTGATGGTGTGGTCCTTGACACACCCGGTTGAAACGCTCGAAACTCAGGTCACTTTCCGAAAGGGGAGCGCTCTCAACCCGTCCGAATCACAGGGAGCAACTCACATGCGGCCCAAGGCCCGCCTCCGCCCCCGCAGTACTGCCGCCGTGCTCGCCTGCAGCCTCACCCTGCTGGTCGGCGCCTGTGGCGGAAACAACGACCAGCCCGGCAGCGCGTCGCGTGACAGCGCCGCCGACGGCCCGCGGGTCGAGCTGACCATCGCGACGTTCAACGAGTTCGGCTACGGCGACCTGTACCGCGAGTACGAGGCCGCCCACCCGAACGTCAAGATCACCGAGCGCCACGCCGAGACCGTCGACGAGCACATCAAGAACCTGGAGACCAATCTGGCCTCCGGTTCCGGGATGGCCGACATCGAGGCGATGGAGGTCAGCTGGATCTACAAGTACCTGGCCAAGGCGGACAAGTTCGTCGACCTGCGCGACTACGGCGCCGGCGACCTGTCGAGCCGCTGGCTGGACTGGAAGGTCGCCGGGGCGACCGCGCCGGGCGGCAAGATCATCGGTTACGGCACCGACATCGGGCCGGAGGCGATCTGCTACCGGCGCGACCTGTTCGCCAAGGCCGGGCTGCCGACCGACCGGGCCGAGGTCGCCAAGCTGTTCCCGGACTGGGCGTCGTACTTCTCCTACGGGCGCCGGTTCAAGGCGAAGATGCCGAACTCGGCCTGGTACGACTCGGCGGCGCTGACCTGGGACGCCATGCGCAACCAGCTCATCGAGGCCTACTACTCCAACCAGGACCGCTACCTGGGCGAGGACAACGAGCTGCTGTACCGGACCTGGAGCCAGATCGTCGCGGGCAGCGAGGACGGCCTGTCGGCGAAGCTGCCGACCTGGAGCGACGCGTGGACGAAGGCGTTCCGCACCGACGCGTTCGCCACGATGGCCTGCCCGGGCTGGCTGCTCGGGGTGATCTCCGACAACGCGGGCTCGTTCGGCAAGGGCAAGTGGGACGTGGCCGACGTGTTCCCCGGTGGCGGCGGGAACTGGGGCGGGTCGTATTTGACCGTCCCGACCCAGTCCGACCAGCCGGAGCAGGCCGCGAAGCTGGCCGCCTGGCTGACCGCGCCGGAGCAGCAGATCAAGGTCTTCAAGAAGGTCGGGTCGTTCCCGTCGACGGTCGACGCCTACGACGCGGAGCAGGTGAAGTCGCAGGTCAACGCGTACTTCAACAACGCGCCGGTCGGGCAGATCTTCATCAACCGGGCCAACAACGTGATCCTCAAGCAGCACAAGGGCCCGCGCGACGGTGAGATCAACCAGGTCTTCTCCCAGGCCCTCGAACGCGTCGACCAGGGCAAGCAGTCCCCGTCCGCGGCGTGGAAGCAGGCCCTGCGAGAAGCCGAGAAGGCCGCCAACACCCGCGTGGGCAACTGACGTCAGGGCAGCGGCGCGGCGGTCACCTTCTCCTCGGCCGTCCGCCGCCGCCGGGCCAGTTTGTTGCTCAAGGCAAAGAGCAGCGCGCCGGCGACGACCCCGATCGCCAGGTTGTGGGTCGCGACGACGACGACCACCGTCACCAGCATCGCGGCCGTCTCCCGGTACGGCGTCCGGCGTACCGTCCGCGGCCGGATGCTCTGCCAGTCGAACGTGCCGACCGACACCATCACCATCACCGCGACCAGCGCGGCCATCGGGATCAGCCCGACCAGGTCGCCGAGCCCGACCAGCAGCACCAGCAGGAACGCGCCCGCGAGGAAGGTCGAGATCCGGGTCCGGGCCCCGCCGCCCTTCACGTTGATCATCGTCTGTCCGATCATCGCGCAGCCGCCCATCCCGCCGAACAGCCCGGTGATCACGTTCGCGACGCCCTGCCCCCAGGCCTCGCGCGTCTTGCCCGACGGCGTACCGGTCACGTCGTCGACCAGTTTCGCGGTCATCAGTGACTCGAGCAGCCCGACCAGCGCCATGCCGAGCGCGTACGGCGCGATGATGCCCAGCGTCCCCAGCGAGAACGGCACGTCCGGCCAGAACAGCGACGGCAGGCTGTCGGGCAGTTGCCCCTCGTCGCCAACGGTCGGTACGCCCGAGTGCGTCAGCAGCACGATCGCGGTGACCAGCAGGATCGCCACCAGCGGCGCCGGCACCGCTGTCGTCAGCCGCGGCAGGAACACCAGCACCACAACGCCGATCGCGACGAGCGGATAGACCAGCCACGGTACGCCGACCAGATGCGGCAGCTGGGCGAGGAAGATCAGGATCGCCAGCGAGTTCACGAAGCCGACCATCACCGACCGCGGGATGAGCCGCATCAGCCGTGCGACGCCGCACAGACCGAGCACCACCTGCAGGACGCCGGCCAGCAGCACGGTCGCGATCAGGTAGTCGAAGCCGTGGTCGCGCATCACCGGCGCGATCACCAGCGCGACCGCCCCGGTCGCGGCCGAGATCATCGCCGGCCGGCCGCCGAGGAACGCGATCGAGATCGCCATCGTCACCGACGCGAACAGCCCGACCCGCGGGTCGACGCCGGCGATGATCGAGAAACTGATCGCCTCCGGGATCAGCGCGAGCGCGACGACCAGGCCGGACAGCACCTCGGTCTTCAGCAGCCGGGGCGAGCGCAGGGCGCCCAGTACGGACGTGACGGGCAGAGCTGACTCGGACGTCAGCGAAGTCATCGGGGTCTCCAGGAACGCGGGCGCCGCCGCTCGCCCGGGACGGCGCGCGCCGTTGCGCGCGGTCGGTGGGCCGAGGGGGAAGCCGGATCGGTGGCGGGCGGGTCGCCGCCGTACCGAAGGGCGACTTTACCCGAGCCGGAAATCGATACCCCGACCGGGAAACGGCCGTGGCGTGGATATACCCGGCCCGGTGGCCCGAAAGGCATTACCGTGTGAAGGTCAGATCGCGTCAAGGAGGTCCCAGTGGCATTCGATCCTCAGGCCGGTGGGACTCCGACGTTGGAGCAGGTCGCCGCGTTGGCCGGCGTCTCCCGCGCCACCGTGTCCCGGGTCGTGAACGGCTCGCCGAAGGTGCTGCCCGACACGGTCGCCGCGGTCGAGCGCGCGATCGGCCAACTCGGCTACGTGCCGAACCGGGCGGCCCGCGCGCTGGTCACCCGGCGTACGGACTCGGTCGCGCTGGTGATGCCCGAGCCCGACAGTCGCGTGTTCTCCGACCCGTTCTTCGCCGGCATCCTGCGCGGCGTGAGCCGGACGCTGGCGCCGACCTCGTCGCAGTTGGTGCTGCTGATCGAGCCGGCCGAGGGCGACGACCAGCGCCTCCTGCGGTACCTGCGCGGCGGTCACGTCGACGGCGCGATCATCGTCAGCCACCACGGCCGCGACAACGTGCTGCAGGAGCTGGCCCAACTGCCGCTGCCGATCGTGTTCAGCGCGCGCCCGCTCGGCGTCGAGGTGCCGGTCGCCAGCGTCGATGTGGACAACGTCGCGGGAGCCCGTACGGCGGTCGAGTACCTGCTGTCCAAGGGCCGCAAGCGGATCGGCATCATCGCCGGCCCGCTCGACATGACCGCCGGCCTGGACCGGCTCACCGGGTACCAGGAGGTCGTGGCCGAGGCGGGCATCGCCGAGGCCGTGGTGTTCGGCGACTTCACCGCCGAGGGCGGCGAGCAGGCGACGGTCCAGCTGCTCGACGAGCACCCGGACCTGGACGGCATCTTCGTCGCCAACGACCTGATGGCGACCGCGACGCTGCGCGTGCTGTCGCAGCGCGGCCGCCGCGTGCCGGACGACGTCTCGGTGGTCGGCTTCGACGACTCGGTCGTCGCGACCACGACCACGCCGCAGCTCACCACGGTTCGCCAGCCGGTCGAGAAGCTGGGCTCCCGCCTGGCCGAGTTGCTGCTCGCCAAGATCGGCGGCGCCGACCTGACCAGCCCCGAGATCTACGGCACCGAATTGGTCATCCGCGGCTCTGCCTAGGGCGGGTCGTTCTGGAACTGGAACTGCACGCGGATCGACGAATCCAGCGACACGACCAGCGTGGTGTTCGACGCGTTCCACTGGTTCGGCACGAGGAACAGACGGTTGTCGCCGACAACGAGCAGCCGTAGTCCGCGGTAGCGGTAGTTGAAGGTCTGGCCGGTGCTGGGACGCAGAGCCGTTTCCTCCAGGCCGGGCGATCGGAGTTGCAGCCGTTCCTTGGTGTCGAGGATGACGGACGGGAACTGGCCGAGGTTCTCCGCGTCCGACTTGGCCAGACCGCGGCCGGAGTACTGCGCGGTGGTCGCGGTCGCCCAGAACGCGCAGGTCGTGGTGACGACAGCGAGCAGCACGATCAGTACGACGGGAGGACGCCGCTTCGCGAGGCGGGCGGCGACGTACGAGAGATAGCCGAGCGCGGCGGCCGCGAGTCCGATCACCATCGGGACGACGAGTGCGTAGTACGCGACGTGGCCGATCACCGGGTAGAGGAAGAGGCCGACGACACCGAGCATCAGCAGTACGGCGGACGCCGCGGCTGTTCGTCGTACGGCGAGCTCGGTGGGGTGGACCGCGTTGTGCAGCAGCAGACCCGCGACGGCGAGCAGGGTGAGGACGAGCAGCGGGACCAGCAGCGGCTGCGGGCTGCGCATCACGTAGTCCTGCGTGCTGAGGCCGATCGTGTCGACGTCGATCCCGAAGTACTCGTACTGCGAGCGCGCGGAGACGTAGCCGAAGTAGAACAGCAGCGCGCTGATCAGCGTGACCGGCGCGACGATGCCGGCGGCGAAGCTGACCCAGCGTTCGAGCTGGGCGCGCTGCGGCTCAGCCATCCGAGGGGCTCGGCGACTCCTCGCCTTCGCCCTCTGCTTCGACCGAGATCGTCAGCCCACCCGCTTGCAGGTACTCGTTCTGGACCTTCGCGCAGTCGTCGCCGGAGGAGCAGGTCACGTCGCCGTAGATGTTGAGCACCGTCTGCCCGGGGCCCGCCTTGTCCAGCGCGAGGTAGCAACTCTCCGCGCCACTGCCGAACTGCGTGCCCTCGACGCAGGGCGGCCCGTCCGGGCACGTGCCATCGCCGAACTTCACGACGGAGGTGTCGGTGAGCTCGTACTTCACCGCCAGGATCTCCACACCGGCCGGCAGCTCACCCGATCCCCACGCGGGCGCGAAGCAGGCCTTGCCCTCGTCGTCGAACTCGACCTGACCACCGACCGGCAGCTTCGCGTTCTTGATCGCGGGCTTGTCCTGCGCGGTCTGCGGCTTCTCGGGCTCGGTCGGTTCGACGGACGGCTCGTCGGTGTTCTCGGTCTCGACCGGCGCGGATGTCGTCGTCGGGTCGCCGCCGCTCGGTTCGTCACCGCCGGCTTCGTCGTTGCCTGCCGAGCATCCTGCCAAGCACAGCACCAGCAGAACCGCCGATGCCTTCCCCCATCCGGACATGAGGCACCACCCCCCAGTCACCAGAGTGATCCGGGTACGGCGGGTCGGCAACAGTTCGGCGCTGGTTTGTTCACTCTCCGCTGCCGAACTCTGTTTCTGTAGTTCCGCGCGTGGTATTCCTCGTGATAGTGCCCCGGAAGTGCTGTGGCTCGGCGCTATCGGCGCCCAGGCAAGCACCGCGATGCACGCACCTGAACACCGATATCGCTCGAGCCACAGCACTTCCGGGGCACTTGGACGAGGGGGGAGACCATGTCCGACCACGAGATCCGGATCGCGCTGGTGCTCAACGGAGGCGTCAGTCTGGCGGTCTGGATGGGCGGCGTCACGCACGAGCTCGACCTGATCCGCCGGGCCTCGGCGGGTGGCGACGCGCCGCCGTCACAGCCGTACGACGAACTGCTGGCGCAACGCTGGCGCGACCTGTGCCGCCGCGACGGCGAGCAACGCAAGCTGGTCGTCGACGTGATCGCCGGGACCAGCGCCGGCGGCCTGAACGGATCGTTGCTCGCGACCGCCGTCTCGCACGGGTCGACGCTCGATCCCGGTGACGACAACGGGCCGTGGCTGCGGCAGAAGTGGGTCGGACTGGGATCGCTGGAGGTCGGCAAGCTCGTCCCCGCGGTCGGCAAACCGTCCACGTCGGTGCTCGACGGCGACTACTTCCTGACCGAGCTCAAGCAGTTGCTCAAGGGTGTCGCCGGGGGCGGGCAGTCCTCGGCGGCCGAGCCGGTGACGTTGTTCGTGACGGCGTCCGGGCTCGGGGTGCAGCAGTTCGAGGCCAAGGACGCGGCGGGCCAGCGGTTCGTCGTACCGGATCATCGGTACCTGTTCTGCTTCACCAGCGAGCAGCGCGCCCTGTACGACGGCGCGACGCGGACGTTCTCGGTGGATCCGGTCAACGGGCTGCGCGACACCAAACTGCTGGCCCGCGCCGCGCGGGCGTCGGCGTCGTTCCCGGTCGCGTTCGGGCCGGTGCTGGAGACGCCGAACATGGCGACCAACCCGCCTCGGCTGCAACCCGGCGCGCACACCGGGGCCGGCGCTTGGCTGGTGGACGGTGGCGTGCTCGACAACGCGCCGTTCGGGCCGGTGCTCGACGTCGTCGCCCGGCGGCCGGTGACGGGCAAGGCGAGCCGGTACGTGCTGTACGTCGTACCGTCGTCGGGGATCGGGCTGGCCGCGACACGGTTGCCTGAGGCAACTGAGCCGGGCTGGCAGGTGGCGGCGCTGTCCGCGGTGCAGTTCCCGCGGGAGGTGGACTTCCGGTCCGACGTCGAGCAGCTCGAACGGTTGCTGCTCGAGGCGGACGCGTCGTGGTCGGACACGCAGCGGCTGTACGACCGGTGCGTGCACCACCCGGAGAACCGGGGCGCGTTGCACAAGGCCGCGGCGTTGCTGCAGCCGACGTACTCGCGCGGGCGGGCCGCGGGTGGGGTGTGGGAGGCCGTGACGGTGGCCTCGCCGGATCGGTCGACGGTGCTCGACGCGGCAACGGCGTTGTCGGAGCCGGAGGTCGACGAGATCCTGGCGACCGATCATCCGTGGGTTCCTGGGCCGGACGGGTCGACGGCGTTGCTGACGCAGGACGACGGCGGGAATCCCTGCTGGCCTTGGGGAACGGGCGCGGCCGAGCGCGTCGTACGGCTGGTGCTGCGGTCGTTGCGGACGCAGATCGACAACGCGGCGGCGGGCGATCGCGACGTACTGGAGAAGTGGCTCAAGGCATCGAGTGACGCGTTGCTGAAGGTGCAGGCCGTGCGGGACGCGTTGGCGGCGGAGCTGGCGGAGGCGGATCTCGACCTGCGCCCGGCGGGTGGGGCCGAGGCGGTCGCGGTCGGGCTGAACGACATCTTCGAGTCGCTGCAGATCCAGCGCGCGCTCGGCGACGAGTTCGCGGCGCTGGTCGCGGTGGTCGGGCCGGTGATGGTGGAGACCGCGCTGGAGGTCGAGATCGTGTCGCGCTGCACGTCGGCGCGGACGCCGCAGCAGCGCAGTGCGCCGTTCCAGTTCCTGCGGCTCGGGCCGGACATCCCGCTGACGCTGCTCGACGAACTGCCCGAGGGATCGATCGCGAACGACCTGAAGGACAGGATCCTGTACGGGACGCAGGTCGGGCACTTCGGCGCGTTCGGCGCGGCCGAGTGGCGGCGGTGGGACTGGCTGATGGGCCGGCTGCACTGCGTCGCGCACCTCGGCGCGATGCTCGGCGCGGAGCCGGACTGGATCCGGGAGACGCAGCGGCAGGTGCTCGCGGCGGAGGAGTGGACGGTCGACGAGCTCGCTCAGCAGGTGCGGAAGCTGGCCGAGGACTTCCCGGTGACCGCCGGCCTCGGCGCGTTGACGACGATGCGCGACGAGCTGAACGGGTCGAAGGCCGGGCGGGCGACGACGCGTGGGCTGGCCGATCGGCTGGTCGACGTGACGGGTGGGTTGGATCCGCGGGTCGGCGAGTGGATGAAGGCGTCGGCGGCGCGGAAGAACGAGCCGCGGTCGTGGTTGCTGCGCGCTGTGCGGTGGTTCACGAAGCCGGCGCGGGAGACGTTGTGGGGAAGGCTGGTGCGGTCGCCGGATCTTGGGAGTGTCCGGCGTCCGCTGGTGTTCGAGCCGTGGCTGCCGGTGGCGGCGGCTGGGGTTGCTGTGCTGTTGCTGGTGGTTGCGGGGGTGGTGAGTTCGCCCGGCGTACGGATTGTTGCTGCGTTGCTGGCTGGGGTGGTGCTGGCGTTGGCTGCGGTGTTGTTCGTGGTGTCTTTCTACGTACGCCGGGCGCGGCAGCTGATCCGTCGGTGGATCGCCGCGCGGCTTCCGGAGATCAGTCCATCGTCACGAAATCGATGAGCTCCTCGACCCGGCCGAGCAGGGCGGGGTCGAGGTCGGCGAAGCTCTTCACCTTCGACAGGATGTGCTTCCACGCGGCGGCGACGTCGGCCTGATCGGTGGCGGGCCAGCCGAAGGTCTTCAGCACGCCCTTCTTCCAGTCCTCGCCGTACGGGATCTTCGGCCACTCGGCGATCCCGACCGACGACGGCTTGACCGCTTCCCAGATGTCGATGAACGGGTGCCCGACGACGAGCACGTGCCGGTTGTTCACCTGCGCGGCGATCTTGGACTCCTTCGAGCCCTCGACGAGGTGGTCGACCAGTACGCCGAGCCGCCGGCCCGGGCCGGGCTGGTACCGGTTGACGATCGCGGGCAGGTCGTCGATGCCTTCCAGGTACTCGACGACGACGCCTTCGATCCGCAGGTCGTCACCCCAGACCCGCTCGACCAGCTCGGCGTCGTGCCGGCCTTCGACGTAGATCCGGCTGGCCCGCGCGACCCGCGCCCGCACGCCGTCCACGGCGACCGACCCCGACGCGGTCTTGGTCTTCTTCGCCGGCCCCGCCTTCTTCGGCGCGACCAGACTCACCGGCTTGCCGTCCACCCAGAACCCCGGGCCCATCGGGTAGGTCCGGATCTTCCCGTGCCGGTCCTCGAGATCGACGACGCCGTGCTCCCACCGCACCACCGCCCCCACGAACCCGGAGGTCGGCTCCTCGACCACCATCCCCTTCTCGAGCGGGACGTCGACCGTCCGCCCGTTCTTGGGCTTGCGCCAATCCCCGGCCAGCACGTCGTTCCCATACCTGTCAGCCACCACCAAACCGTATGCCGAGAACGGTCTTTCCCCCGTCAACCACACACCGCACCCCAGCAGATTCGACCTCCAGACCGTCCCAGGAACCGCCCGCACCTCGCCGTCCCACGTCTTCCGGTGGTCACCGCTCCACTGCCCCCGGCGGCAGCCGCCCCACTGCCCCCGGCGGCAGCCGCCCCACCGCCACCCGCTCGTCCCCGACGTCACCTTTGTGCACCGGTCGGCCACCTTTCCCCTCCCCGCGTGACCATCCCGTGCACAAAGCCCACTTCATCAGCGCATCCGCCAGCGACCGCACCCCGGCGGGGGTGTACGGGTCGTGCGCGGCCAGGTACGGCTGACCGGCTGGCGACTGACGGCTTGTTGCACGACTGGCGCCTTTTTGGATGAGTGACGTGGTACACCGGAGCAGTCGTGACGCTCTGAGGCAGTCGGTCTGCGCCGTGGCGCGGGGGAGGCCGGCGGCTCAGGCTGCGAGGTGTTTGACCTCGTACGCGTGGATCTGCCGGTCGCGGGTGATCAGGGTGAGGTTCTCGCACTGGGCCTGGGCGATCAGCATGCGGTCGAAGGGGTCGCGGTGGAGGGGCGGGAGTTTGCCGGCCTCGGCGGCGTGCTGGGCCCGGATGGGGAGCTCCAGCAGGCCGCTCCGGCCGACGACGTCGAGCCAGTCGGTGGGCATGGTCAGCTTGCCGGCGGCGGTCTTGATCGAGATCTCCCACAGGCTCGCGCCGCTCACGTACACCTCGAGCTCGGAGTCGATCAGGTCCTTCACTCCGACGGAGAGCTCGTCGTCGTCGCTCAACCACCACAGCGCGACATGGGTGTCCAGCAGCAGCCGGGCCGGGGACAGCATCATGACGGCAGGAAGTCCTGGGCGATCTCGGCGTTGGTCTCGGCGGAGTCCCAGTCCTGCGCGGCCGAGAACCCGGTCAGCGAGCCGCGGCCGGTCCGCACGGTGGTGCGCAGGGGACCACCTTCGCGACGGGTCGCCCGGAGCGGCTGATCACGATCTCCTCGCCGAGCTCGACCCGCTCGATGATGCGTGACAGCTGGGTCTTCTCGGCAAGTTCTAGACCGTCGGGGTGGCATGGGTGGCTTGGGTGGTGCGGTGGGGGAGGGCGATGGTCAGGCCCAGGTAGACGAGCAGGCCGGCGGCGAGGCCGACGACCCAGGAGTAGTCGTAGAGGGGCTGGAGGAACGGGATCAGACCGTCGGCAGGGAACGGGCCGCCGTACGCGCCGCCGACGGCCAGGACCGAGCCGATGACGGTGGCGAGGACGGCTCGCCAGTTCCAGCCGGCCCAGTACCAGTAGCGGCGGTGGGGGAGGTAGAGGTCGGCGAGGAACAGGTTGGTGCGGTCGATCAGCCAGTAGCCCGCGATGAGGACTCCGGCGACCGACGCGAGGAGGCCGCCGTAGAAGCCCAGCCAGGCGTAGATGTAGATGTTGGGATCGGTGAGCAGCCGCCAGGGCTGGATCAGGACGCCGATGACGCCGGTCAGCAGGCCCGCCGTACGGAAGTTCAGCCAGCGCGGCAGCGCGTTCGCGAAGTCGTACGACGGGCTGACGACGTTCGCGGCGACGTTGCAGGACATCGTCGCGAGGATCGCCATCACCAGGCCGACGGTGACGACCACCGGGTTCTCGAAGCGGCGGGTGAGCTCGACCGGGTCCCAGATCGCCGAGCCGTAGACGATCACGGTGCCGGACGTGGTGACGATCGAGACCAGCGCGATGAACGACATCGTGGTCGGCAGGCCGATGATCTGCCCGATCACCTGCTGGCGCTGCCCGGCGCCGAACCGCGTGAAGTCCGGCATGTTCAGCGACAGCGTGGCCCAGAACGCGATCATGCCCATCAGCGACGGTGCGAAGATCTTCCAGAAGTCGGCGTCCCAGCCGAGCGCGGACGGCTGCGACAGGATCGGCCCGGGTCCGCCGGCCTTGACCAGGATCGCGATCATCAGCGCCAGGAACGCGACCGTGACCAGCGGCGCGGCCCAGTTCTCGAACCGCCGCAGCCCCTCGATCCCACGCCAGATCAGCCACATCTGCAGCAGCCAGAAGAACGCGAAGCTCACCCACAGCGTCCACGGATGCCCACCGATCGCGGAAGCGTTCTGCCAGCTCGATCCGGCCAGCTCACCGACGATCACGTGGATCGCCTGCCCGCCGATCCAGGTCTGGATGCCGAACCACCCGCACGCGACGAAGGCCCGCAGCAACGCCGGGAAGTTCGCGCCGCGGACGCCGTAGAAGGCCCGCGCGAACACCGGGAACGGGATCCCGTACTTCGTCCCCGCATGGCTGTTCAGCAACAGTGGCACCAGCACGATCAGGTTCCCCAACGTGATGGTCAGGAACGCCTGCAGCCAGTTCATCCCGAGCGCGACCAGTCCGGAGGCGAGCAGGTAGCTGGGGATGTTGTGCGCCATCCCCATCCACAGCGCCGCGTAGTTGTACGTCGTCCAGCGCCGCTCGGCGATCCGCGTCGGCGCGAGCTCCTCGTTGCCGTACCGGCTCCGGGTGACCACGGTCGGGTCGTCGAGCTCGACCCTTCCGTCCGGGTGATCGAGCTGATCCGTGTTGACCATTGGTCCCACCTCATCCCGTCGGGGCGCCTCGCACACAACGTGCGGGATGAGGTGTCACTGTGTCAACGGATAACCACTACTAGTGCTCGGGTCCCAGCAACGGCAGTGTCGGACGACGCGGAGCACCCAGTACGCCGTACCCACGGCGTACGGCGTGCTCCAGGTGCTCAACCGGCCAGGGCCAGTCGTCGGCGTGCTTCAGTGCGTCGTCGAGCGACGTCCCCGCGTGGTGCAGCCCGGAGATCGTGTTCGCGACCGTGCCGAGGTGCCCGGCCTGGTCGCGGACGAACTCCGCGTCGACGACCGCGCCGTGCCCCGGGACGACCTTCGAGTCCACGCCGAGCAGTCCGATCACGCGGTCGAGCGTCTCCGGCCATTCGAGCGGGTACGAGTCGTCGCCGTACGACGGCGGCGCGGACTCCTCGACCAGGTCGCCGACGAAGAACACGTCGGCCTCCGGGACGACGACCACCACGTCCCCGTCGGTGTGCGCGTTGCCCAGGTGCAGCAGCTCGACCCGCCGGCCGCCGAGGTCGATCACCTTGGCGACGGAGAAAGTGTTGTCGACGGCAACCAGTTCGGTCGCGGCGACCTCGGCGAGCACCTCGGCCGGGATCTCCGGGTACGCCGGGTCGGTGCCCGGGTGGTCGCGGTAGTGCTCCTGCAGCGCCGGGCCGCGCTCGGCCAGCGCGGTCGCGGCGTTCTCGTGCGCGTAGCTCACGGCCTCGGTGAACACTGCGTTCCCGAAGGTGTGGTCGAAGTGCGCGTGCGTGTTCACGACCCACTTCACCGGCCGGTCGGTCAGCTCCCGGATCTCGGCCAGCACCTGCTCGGCCTGCGCGGTCGAGGCCCGCGGGTCGATCACCAGCGCGCCGTCGTCACCGACCACCAGCCCGACGTTCAGGTCCCACTCGCGATACCGGCGGACCCAGCATCGATCACCCAGCTCGGTCCACTCACTCATGCCACGGACTTTAGCCTTCGGCGTCAGTGGGTCAGCACGTCACCCTGCTGCACGTCCGACTTGCCGAGATCCTTCAGCATCAGGCCGACGTTGTCGCCCGCGACCGCCTGCTTCGTCGTACGCCGGAACATCTCGACCCCGGTGACCACGGTCCGCAGCACCTCCACGCCACCGCGCCGCACGCCGACCGTGTCGTTCTCCCGGATCACCCCGGCCAGCACGCGCCCGGTGACGACCGTGCCACGACCGGTGATCGAGAACACGTCCTCGACCCGCAACTGGAACGGCACGTCGTCCTGCACTCGCGGCGGCACCGTCGTCACGGCGTCCTGCGGCCGCTCGTCGTTCTTCCAGAACTTCCATCCCATCCTTCGACCCTATGCGGTGGCCGGTTCCGGTAAGCGATATCCATCCGGTGGGAAGGGGCTTGAAGGGTCCGGTGGACGCGCCTAGGGTCGCCTAGGCAGTTCCGAAAGATCCGATCTCTGAAGGGCGGACGGCGTGACGACACGACGGGCACTGGTGGTCCGGGGCGGCTGGGAAGGCCATCTCCCGGTCGAGGCGACCGAGCTGTTCATCCCCTTCCTGCGGGACAACGACTTCGAGGTCACCGTCTCCGACAGCACCTCGAGCTACCTCGATCTGGACGGCACCGACCTGGTGCTGCAGTGCATCAGCATGGGCGAGATCACCGCCGAGGAGACCAAGGGCCTGGAGGCCGCGGTCCGCGCGGGCACCGGCCTGGCCGGCTGGCACGGCGGCATCGTGGACTCGTTCCGCGGCAACGTCGACTACAGCTTCATGACCGGCGGCCAGTTCATCTCGCACCCGGGCGGCTTCGTCGACCACCGGATCGAGGTGGTCTCCGACGACCCGATCGTCGAGGGCATCGAGCAGTTCGACCTGCACACCGAGCAGTACTACGTGCACGCCGACCCGAGCAACAACGTCCTGGCGACCACGACGTTCCGGGCTCACCCGGACTACCCGTGGATCGAGGGCGCGACGATGCCCGCGGTCTGGACCCGCACCTGGGGCGAGGGCAAGGTCTTCGTCTGTACGCCGGGTCACAGCCTCGCCGACCTGGACACCCCCGAGGTCCGCACGATCATCGAGCGGGGGCTGCTGTGGGCGAGCAAGTGAGCCGGATCGGGATCGTCGGCACCGGCGTCATCAGCGGCACCTACCTGGACCACCTGGCCAAGCTGCCGGGCGTCGAGGTGGCCGCGGTGGCCGACCTGGACGTGTCGCGCGCGCAGACCGTCGCGGACGCGCACCCCGGCGTACGGGCGCTGTCATCGGACGACCTGATGGCCGACCCGGACGTCGACATCGTGCTCAACCTGACCATCCCGGCCGCGCACGCGCCGGTGCACCGGGCTGCGCTCGAAGCCGGCAAGCACACATACGGCGAGAAGCCGCTGGCCGTCGACCGGGCCGAGGCGAAGCCGCTGCTGGAGCTGGCCGAGGCGAAGGGCCTGCGGATCGGCTGCGCGCCGGACACCGTGCTCGGGACCGGGACGCAGACCGCGCGCGCGGTGATCGACCGCGGCGACATCGGCGTACCGACGGCGGCGAGTGCGTCGTTCGTCACGCCCGGGCACGAGCTGTGGCACCCGGCGCCGGAGTTCTACTACCAGGCCGGCGGCGGTCCGCTGCTCGACATGGGCCCGTACTACGTGACCAGCCTGGTCACCCTGCTCGGCCCGGTACGACGGGTGACCGGGCGCGCGGGTCGCTCGCAGGACGAGCGCAAGGTGCACACCGGGCCGCGGGCCGGGGAGGTCTTCCCGGTCGACGTACCGACCCACGTGACCGGGATCCTGGAGCACGAGTCCGGGGCGCTGACGACCGTGCTGATGTCGTTCGACGTGTGGGCCGCGCGCCTGCCGCGGATCGAGATCTACGGCACCGACGGCAGCCTGTCCGTGCCCGACCCGAACCAGTTCGACGGCACGGTCGAGATCGCGACGGCGGCGCAGCGCGAGTGGACCGAGGTGCCGGTCGCCGGCGGGTACGCCGGAGCGGGGCGGGGTGTCGGGGTTGCTGACCTGGCGCGCGCGATCCGTACCGGCGGGCCGCACCGGGCCGACGGTGCGCTGGCGTTCCACGTGCTCGACGTGCTGGAGTCGCTGCTCGAAGCGGCCGCCAAGGACCAGCCGGTGGACGTCACCAGCACGGTCGAGCGCCCGGCCGCAGTACCGTTGGGAGCCTCGCCCGAAACTGCCTGAGCAGCGATCCCCTGCTACGGGTCGGTAGACTGGCACTCGAAAGACCTGAGTGCCAGGGGCCGACGCTGAGAGAGGGTGGTGCGCGTGCTGGACGAGCGCAAACTGGACGTGCTCCGGGCCATCGTCGAGGACTACGTGGCGACCCACGAGCCGGTCGGGTCCAAGACGCTGGTCGACCGGCACAACCTCGGCGTCTCGCCGGCGACCGTGCGCAACGACATGGCCGCGCTGGAGGAGGAGGGGTACATCACCCAGCCGCACACCAGCGCCGGCCGGATCCCGACCGACGCCGGGTACCGGCTGTTCGTCGACAAGCTGAGCACGGTCAAGACGCTGTCCGCGGCGGAGAAGAAGGCGATCTCGTCGTTCCTGACCGGCGCGGTGGACCTGGACGACGTCGTACGGCGTACCGTCCGGCTGCTCGCGCAGATCACGCGCCAGGTCGCGATCGTGCAGTACCCGACGCTGATCCGTTCCAGCGTGCGGCACGTCGAGGTGGTCACGATGACGCCGCGGCGGCTGCTGCTGGTGCTGATCACGAGCACCGGCCGGGTCGAGCAGCGGATCGTCGAGACCCACGCCGACGTCGACGAGCAACTGGTCGCGGACCTGCGCTCCCGGCTGAACACGGTGCTCACCGGCCAGCGGCTGACCGACGCGACGACCGCGCTGACCGGCGTGGCCGACACCTTCCCGCCGGCCGACCGGCCGTTCGTCTCGACGATCGTGACGACGCTGCTGGAGGCCTTCACCGACGAGGGCGAGCAGCGGATCGCGGTCGGCGGCGCGGCCAACCTGACCCGGTACGGCGACGACTTCGAGCGCAACGTGAAACCCGTGCTGGAAGCGCTCGAGGAGCACGTGATCCTGCTCAAGCTGCTCGGCGAGGCGACCCACCCGCAGACCCTCACGGTCCGGATCGGGCACGAGAACCCGTACGAGGGGCTGGCCACGACCTCGGTGGTCGCGACCGGTTACGGCCCCAAGTCGGAGGCGCTGGCCACGCTCGGCATCGTCGGCCCGACCCACATGGACTACCCGAGCACGATGGGCGCCGTCCGCGCCGTCGCGCGCTACGTCAGCCAGATCCTGGCCGACTCATGACCACACAGCGATTCCCCTACCTCTGGTCTGGAGTATGAGCACCGATTACTACGCCGTTCTCGGCGTCAGCCGTGACGCGTCCCAGGACGAGATCAAGAAGGCCTACCGCAAGCTGGCCCGCCAGTACCACCCGGACGTGAACGACTCCGAGGACGCGCACGCCAAGTTCCAGGAGATCGGCCGCGCCTTCCAGGTGCTGAGCGACCCGCAGAAGAAGCAGGTCCACGATCTCGGCGGCGACCCGTTCGCGAGTGCCGGACCGGGTGGAGCGGGCGCGGGCTTCGGCCAGGCGTTCACCTTCACCGACATCATGGACGCCTTCTTCGGCCAGACCGGCGGCGCGACGCGTGGACCACGGCCGCGGACCCGGCGCGGCCAGGACGCGCTGATCCCGCTGCGGATCGACCTGAGCGAGGCCGCGTTCGGTACGACGCGGGAGCTGAAGGTCGACACCGCCGTCCTGTGCCCGACGTGTTCGGGATCGGGTGCGGCGGCCGGATCCGAGCCGGTGACCTGCGAGGTCTGCCACGGGCGGGGCGAGGTGACGCACACGCAGCGCTCGTTCCTCGGTGAGGTCCGGACGATGCGTCCGTGCCCGAACTGCCGCGGCTTCGGGACGACCATCCCGAGCCCGTGCGTCGAGTGCTCCGGCGACGGGCGCGTGCGCTCCCGCCGTACGGTCACGGTGAAGATCCCCGGCGGTGTCGACAGCGGCACCCGCGTCCAGCTGTCCGGCCAGGGCGAGGTCGGCCCCGGCGGCGGTCCGGCCGGCGACCTGTACGTCGAGATCGAGGTCGAGCCGCACGACATCTTCAGCCGCAACGGCGACGACCTGCACTGCACGGTCACGCTGCCGATGACCGCTGCCGCGCTCGGCACGACGATCGACCTGCCGACGCTGGAAGGCGAGACCACACCGCTGGAGATCCGCCCCGGCACGCAGTCCGGCACCGCGATGACGCTGACCGCCCGAGGCGTCCCGCGCCTGCGGCACGCCGGCCGCGGCGACCTGATCGTCCAGATCATCGTCGAGACCCCGACGAAGATCGACGACCAGCAGGCCCAGCTCCTCCGCGACCTGGCCGCCTCCCGCGGCGAGGAGCGCCCCCAGGGCCAGGTCCAAGCCACCCACAAGGGCGTCTTCGGCCGCCTCCGCGACGCCTTCGGCGCCCACTGAACTCCCGGCCGACCATGGGCCTCGCAGTCTTCTACCTGGCGGACCTGGGCGAACCCCCGCCACCCACCGACGCCGGCGTAGCCGGCGAGCCCGGGGGCGGAGGCTCCTCTTCCCCCCACTCCTCCTCCGCCGCAGGCGGAGGAGGAGCTGAGTTGGTGCTCGGCGGCGCCGAGGGTCGCCATGCGGCGGTGGTGCGGCGCATTGGTCCCGGCGAGCGCGTACGGCTGACCGACGGTGTCGGGAACTTCGCCGAGGGTGCGGTGATCGCGTCCTCCAAGGCGGGCATCACCGTGTCCGTCGACCAGCGGGGGAGTGTGCCCAGGCCGACGCCTCGGTTGGTCGTCGTACAGGCGTTGCCCAAGGGGGAGCGGGCTGAGCTGGCGGTCGAGATGCTGACCGAGGTCGGGGTCGATCTGATCGTTCCGTGGAACGCCGATCGGAGTCAGTTCCGGGCCAATCCGGAGCGGGTGGAGAAGACGCTGACCAAGTGGCGCTCGTGGGCGTTCGAGGCGAGCAAGCAGTCGCGGCGGAGCTGGTTCTGCGAGGTGGCTCCGGTGGCCTCGACGGCTGACGTCGCGAAGCTCGTCAAGGACGCTGGGCTGGCCGCCGTACTGCACGAAGAAGCGAAGACCCCGCTCGCGACGCTGAACCCACCGACGACCGGTGACGTGGTGATTGTCGTGGGACCTGAGGGCGGCATCACCGACGCGGAGCTTGAGGTGTTCCAAGCCGAGCCGGTGCTGCTCGGCGACACCGTGCTGCGGACCTCGACGGCAGGCGTCGCGGCAGCTTCCGTCCTGCTGGCCGGATCTCGTTGGAGGACCGCGGTTTGAGCTCGATGGACTGGCTGGAGTGGCACTCGTCGTACGAGGACGAGGCCTCGCCCTTGAGTCGAAGACTCGCTTCGGTGCAGAAGGCGATCCGCGCCCGCCTGGACGCCGATCCCGACGCCAAGCTCCAGGTGGTCAGCGCCTGCGCCGGCCAGGGCCGTGACCTGATCGAGGTCCTCGCCACGCACCCGGCCAGAGGCCGCGTCACAGCGCGACTGGTCGAGCTCGACCACCGCAACGCCGGCCTGGCCCGCGCCGCCGCGACCGTCAACGGCCTCACCGGCGTCGAGGTCGTCGAGGCCGACGCGGGCAGCACCGACGCGTACGCCGGCGCAGTACCGGCCGATCTCGTCCTGTTCTGCGGCGTCTTCGGCAACATCACCGACGCCGACGTCGAGACCACCGTGAAGGCGCTCCCGCAGTTCTGCGCCCCCGGCGCGACCGTCGTCTGGACGCGCACCCGCGAGCACCCCGACCTCTGCCCGGCGATCCGCGACTGGTTCAAGACCGCGGGCTTCGAGGAGATCTCGTACGACGCTCCCGACGACGTCCTCTGGTCCGTCGGCGTCCACCGCCTGACCGCCGACCCGCAGCAGCTAGAGCCGGGCCGGCAGCTGTTCGGCTTCGTCCGCCACCCCGACACCCAGTCGATCTGAGCCGGACTACTTCACGACCAGCGTCTTCGTGTCGGTCGAGGTCTGTCGTCCGTCCGCGGCCGACACCTCGAAGACCTCCAGCGTGTACCGCCCGGCCGGCAGTTTCGCGACGACGAACGAGTACGGCGTGAGCTTGAACGCCTCATCGGTCGTCGCGACTCCCTCGCGGAGCACCTTGCGGTTGTCCTCGGAGGTGATCCGCCAGTTCAGCTGGGCCTCGTTCACCGCGGCGATCCCGCTGACCTTGAACGGCGCCGTGAGGACGGCGTCGTTCTCCGGCGCGGTGATCCAGATGTACGCCTGCACGTCGAGCGACTGGGCCCGGCCGAGCGGCTGCTTGATGTCGACGCCGAACAGTTCCGACACCGGCTTGCCCTGCAGCGTGACCTCGACCGGGACGGTCGCTCCGCTGGCGCCCTGGACGGTGTAGACGAGCTGCTGCAGCGCGACCTGCGCGACGTCCGACTCCAGCCGCTTCTTGGGCACCGACTTGAAGTCCACGGTCGTCAGCGAACCGGACATCCGGACCTCGGAGACCTGGGCGCCGACCCACGCGGAGGTGTAGTCCGGGTCGTTGGACTTGCCGGCCACCATCAGCTGCAGTGCCGAGTACGTCGCCCGGCCCTTGAACGGCACGAACGTCCGGTACAGCCGGACGCCGGGACCGCTCTCGAACCCGACCGTCTCGCCGAGCCAGTAGACCGGGATCGCGCCCGAGGTCTCCGGCTCCAGCCTGCCCGTGCTCTGCGTCGGCTTCGTCTTGGGCGTCGCGTCGGTCGGCAGGGTGGCCGACGGCTGTGGTGACGGCAAGGCCGACGGCCGCGCGGTCGCGCTCTCCGGCGACCGGGTCGCGCTGGTCGTCGTACTGGGCGCTCCCGCGACCTCGCTGTCGCCCGCCTGCCGGTCGTCGCCGTTCAGTACGGCGAACGCTCCGATCGCGGCAGCGGTCCCGACCACGGCGGCGCCCGCGGTGACCACCCAGGGACGGCGGTTCACCGGAGTGCGCGTGGTGCGGACGCGGGCCTGGATCTCGTGCAGCCCGTCGGCCGGCTCGATCCGGTCGGCCTCGTTGTGCAGGGCCCGCCGCATCAGCTCGTCGAAGTCGTCATTCGGCTGGTCGTTCATGCGCTCTGCTCCAGGACCTGGCGCAGCGACTTGGTCGCCCGCGCGGCATGGCTCTTCACCGATCCCCGGCTGATCCCCATCGTGTCGGCGATCTCCGCCTCCGACAGGTCACCGTAGTACCGCAGCACCATGACGGTGCGTTGCTTCTCCGGCAGGGTGCGCATCGCCTCGATCACCCGGTCCGTCTCCGCGGTCCGCAGGACCGCCTGCTCCGCGCTCGGCTCGTCCGGCAGCGAGCGCGGCATGTGCTTGTCGACGACCACCAGATGCCGCTGCCGGGAACGGCAGCGGTTCACCACGGCGGTCCGGAGGTACGCCAGCGCCTTGTGCGGATCGCGCAGCCGGTGCCAGCGGGCGTGCATCGCCACGAAGGCGTCCTGCACGATCTCCTCCGCCGTACCCCGGTCACGCAGCAGCAGGGCGCCGAGGCGGACCAACGACGTGTAGTGCGCCGTGTAGACAGCCGTCAGCGCCTCGTCGGCATTCCACGAGGAGTCCTGAGCCACGCACTCGTCATACACCACGGCTGGTTGTGCCACATGACGATGACGCGACGGAGGTATCCCAGGTTGACAACCTCGGGAAAGTTCGGCCTCATCGTGTGACCTACGACGCATCAGGAGCCGGATGAGACAGCACGGCGATCACACGTGGTGCGGGCATCATGAGCTCACCGTAACGGCCGTCGATCGCCTGTACGACGAACTGGCGGGCCCCGGCGACCTGATCCGCGGCATCGGACGGCACGACTACGCGCGAGCGGTCGACCGGGCCCAGGCCTACCAGGACCGCGCCTTCGGTGCCGGCCTGATCCGTAACGTCGCCAACACCGGCCAGACCGTCCCGTACGCCGGCCCCGGCCCGACGCTGCACTCGGCGTACCTCAATCCGGACGTCCAGCGCGAGCACTTCCTGGCCGACCCGTTCCGGTCCGGCGAAGAGAACCTGCGCATCAACGCCGAGTACGCGGTCGACCAGTTGCGTCTCGCCCGCGGTCCCCGAGGGATCCGGCATCTCGGCGCAGCGGTCCACGCGATCCAGGACAGCTACAGCGGCGCACACGCCTGGCGGCACCACGCGGTGTACGACGGTGACCCGACGGCCCCCGTCCGCGTGCTGCAAGTCTTCACCCCGTCCCACCTGCTCGCCATCGACGACAGCCGCAACACCCACGCCGGCGACTTCGACCGCCCGCCCGCCGGGTC
The DNA here is from genome assembly GCA_049998015.1 of Kribbella sp. cmx-5-2. GTDB lineage: Bacteria > Actinomycetota > Actinomycetes > Propionibacteriales > Kribbellaceae > Kribbella. The sequence continues at coordinate 1,551,252 of JAEBEC010000001.1, read as the reverse complement.
GGGAACAGCCTCGGCGGCGACCCAGGCCACCTACCGACTCCTGGTGGCCCATGAGCTGGGACTGCGGGAGCCGGACCGGGCTGAGGCGCTCGTACAAGAGATCGTCGAGCCGCTCGTGAGGGCCTCCGCGGACGGCGTACAAGTCGCTCTACGCGCCGACGAGCGGTGGCGTGCCGAGCGGGACCGGCGGCTTGAACTGGACAAAACCCCTGGTCAGACACCAGAAGGCCGGTGATCCGGAGTTTTATCGAGTGAGTGTGTCGGAGCGTACGGCTAGCATGGATCAGGTCATCGTCACCAGGCATCAGGAGGAAAGGCTGTCCAGGCCACGCAGTATCGAGCCGTCGCACCAGGGTGCGACGCGCGCCGGCGGTAACGAGCCGCCCAAGGCGTCCCACAAGATCGTCGTGCCGAACAGCATCGACATGGTGGCGCTGCTCGGAGCCCGGGACGAGTTCCTCCGGATCATCGAGAAGGAGTTCGCGGCCGACATCATGGTCCGCGGCAACGAGATCACGATGAACGGCGAGCCGGCCGAGCTGGCGCTGACCGAGCGGCTGATCGACGAGCTGATCGCGGTCGTGCGGACCGGCCACGGGCTGACCGCCGACTCCGTCGAGCGCAGCATCGCGATGATCAAGGCCGAGACCGCCGAGAGCCCGGCCGACGTCCTGACCCAGAACATCCTGTCCAGCCGCGGCCGGACGATCCGCCCGAAGACGCTGAACCAGAAGCGCTACGTCGACGCGATCGACAAGAACACGATCGTGTTCGGCATCGGCCCGGCCGGTACCGGCAAGACCTACCTGGCGGTCGCCAAGGCGGTCCAGGCGCTGCAGGCCAAGGAGGTCAACCGGATCATCCTGACCCGGCCGGCCGTCGAGGCCGGCGAGCGGCTCGGCTTCCTGCCCGGCACGCTGTCGGAGAAGATCGACCCGTACCTGCGCCCGCTGTACGACGCGCTGCACGACATGCTCGACCCGGAGTCGATCCCGCGGCTGATGACGGCCGGCACGATCGAGATCGCGCCGCTGGCCTACATGCGCGGCCGGACCCTGAACGACGCCTACATCATCCTGGACGAGGCGCAGAACACCTCGCCCGAGCAGATGAAGATGTTCCTCACCCGGCTCGGCTTCGGCTCCAAGATGGTGGTCACCGGTGACGTCACCCAGGTCGACCTGCCGACCGGGACGAACTCCGGCCTCCGGGTCGTGCAGGACATCCTGGAAGGTGTGCAGGACCTGACGTTCTGCCGGCTCACGTCGCACGACGTGGTCCGGCACAAGCTGGTCGGCCGGATCGTGTCGGCCTACGAAAACTACGAAGGCAGCGCTGAACCGAACCGATGAACGTCGAGGTCAACAACGAGTCCGGTGTGGAGATCGACGCCCACGGACTGATGCGGCTGAGCCGCTTCGTGATGTCGAGCCTGCGCCTGCACCCCGAGTGCGAGCTGTCGATCAAGCTGGTCGACGAGGACACGATGGCGCGGTACCACGTCGAGTTCCTGGACCTGCCCGGCCCGACCGACGTGATGTCGTGGCCGATGGACGAGCTGCGTCCCGGTAGCGACTCCGACGACACCGAGCCGCCGCTCGGGCACCTGGGTGACATCGCCCTGTGCCCGACGGTCGCCGCGGCGCAGGGCGCCAAGGCCGGGCACGGGACGTGGGCCGAGCTCGAGCTGCTGACGGTGCACGGCATCCTGCACCTGCTCGGGTACGACCACGCCGAACCGGCCGAGAAGGCGGAGATGTGGGAAGTCCAGGGCCGCCTGCTCGAAGCGTGGCGCGCCCCGGGCAACCGGCTCGGCGAGGAGTGACGCGGCGGTGAGCTACCACGACGGCGTCCTGCTGGTGGTGGCTGCGGTGCTCGTGCTGCTCGCGGGCGTGTTCGCCGGCGCGGAGGCGGCCATCTCGGCGTACTCGAAGGTGCGGGCCAACGAGCAGGTCGAGCTCGGCAACACCCGTGCGGTCCGGCTGAGCGAGCTGCTGAACGATGCACCGCGCTACCTGAACACCCTGCTCCTGGTCCGGCTGTCCTGCGAGATCACCGCGATCGTGCTGGTCACGCAGGCCCTGTCGAACATCTTCGAGGTGACCTGGGAGCACATCCTGATCACCGCGGTGGTGATGGTGGTGGTCTCGTACGTGATCATCGGCGTCGCCCCGCGCACGCTCGGCCGGCAGCACTCGGACCGGTTCGCGATGCTCTCGGCCGGCCCGATCATGGCGCTGACCACGGTGCTCGGCCCGATCCCGAAGCTGCTGATCCTGATCGGCAACGCGCTCACCCCCGGCAAGGGGTTCGCGGCCGGCCCGTTCGCGACCGAGTCCGAGCTGCGGGCGCTGGTCGACCTGGCCGAGAAGTCCGCGGTGATCGAGTCCAACGAGCGGCAGATGATCCACTCGGTCTTCGAGCTCGGCGACACGATCGTGCGCGAGGTGATGGTGCCGCGGACCGACATGGTCTACATCGAGCGGCACAAGAAGCTGCGCCAGCTCACCTCGCTGGCGCTGCGCTCGGGCTACTCGCGGATCCCGGTGGTCGGTGAGTCCCTCGACGACATCCTCGGCGTGGTCTACCTCAAGGACGTGATGCGCCGCGTCTACGACAACGCCCAGTCGGAGTCGACCGAGCGGGTCGAGTCGGTGATGCGGCCGTGCATGTACGTGCCGGACAGCAAGCCGGTCGACCAGCTGCTGCGCGAGATGCAGGCGGCCCGGATGCACGTCGCGATGGTCGTCGACGAGTACGGCGGCACCGCCGGCCTGGTCACCATCGAGGACATCCTGGAGGAGATCGTCGGCGAGATCACCGACGAGTACGACGAGGCGCCGGAGGCGGTGCAGGCGCTGTCCGACGGCGCCTACCGGCTGTCCAGCCGGTACCCGATCGACGAGCTCGGCGAGCTGTTCGGCGTACCGCTGGACGACGACGACGTCGACACCGTCGGTGGACTGATGGCCAAGCTGCTCGGCAAGGTGCCGATCCCGGGCGCCCAGGTCGAGATCGAGGGTCTGTCCCTCACCGCGGAACGGCCGTCCGGCCGCCGCAACCAGATCGGTACCGTACTGGTCCGGCGCGCCGACGAGGTCGCCGAGCAGCCGCAGGACAGCAGTCATCAGACTGCCTGAACAATGGAGCCTTTCGCTATGGAGCACTGCGTTGCCTGACCTCTCCGACGAGGACGCCAAACTGGTCACGCTGGCCCGCGCCGCTCGCGCGCGGACCCGGGCGGCCGAGGGCGCCGCCGTGCGCGACACCGACGGCCGGACGTACGCTGCCTGTACGGTCCAGCTCGACACGGTGCTGCTGTCCGCGCTGCAGCTCGCGGTCGCGATGGCGGTCTCGTCCGGCGTGAAGGGGATCGAGGCGGCCGCGGTCGTCACCGACACCGGCCCCGAGGCCGTGGACGTCGAGGTCGTTCGGTACTTCGGTGGCGCCGCGCTGCCGGTAGTCGTTGCTGATGGCAACGGAGAGGTTCGGGATGTCGTCCACACCTGAGGAGTTCCGCTCCGGTTTCGCCTGTTTCGTCGGGCGGCCGAACGCGGGCAAGTCGACGCTGACCAACGCCTTGGTCGGCCAGAAGATCGTGATCACCTCGTCCAAGCCGCAGACCACCCGGCACGCCGTCCGGGGGATCGTGCACCGCGACGACGCGCAGCTGATCCTGGTCGACACCCCCGGGCTGCACAAGCCGCGGACGCTGCTCGGTGAGCGGCTCAACGACGTCGTGAAGACGACCTGGGCCGAGGTCGACGTGATCGCGGTCTGCCTGCCGGCCAGCGACCGGATCGGGCCGGGCGACCGGTTCCTGGTCGGGGAGGCGGCGAAGGTCGCCAAGACGCCGAAGGTTGCGCTGGCCACCAAGGCCGACCTGGTCGGTCCGGACCGGATGGCCGAGCACCTGGACGAGATCGCCAAGCTGGGCCAGGCGCACGGGATCGAGTGGGCCTCGGTCGTGCCGGTCTCGGCGGTCGACGGGTTCCAGGTCGACGTCGTCGCCGACGAGCTGGTGAAGCTGCTGCCGACCGGCATGCCGCTGTACCCCGACGGTGACGTGACCGACGAGCCGGAGGAGATCCTGGTCGGCGAGCTGATCCGGGAGGCCGCGCTGGAGGGCGTCCGGGACGAGCTGCCGCACTCGATCGCGGTCACCATCGACGAGATGATGCTGCGCGAGGGCCGTCCCGACGACAAGCCGCTGCTGGACATCTACGCGAACCTGTACCTCGAGCGCGACAGCCAGAAGGGCATCGTGATCGGGCACAAGGGCGCCCGCCTGCGCGAAGTGGGAGCCAACGCCCGCCGCCAGATCGAGGCCCTGCTCGGGACGCCGGTCTACCTGGACCTGCACGTGAAGATCGCCAAGAACTGGCAGACCGACGCGAAGCACCTGAAGAAGCTCGGGTTCTGATGGGGGAGGGGAGCACCGCCTCCGACGCGAGCGCCTCCGCGCCGCGGCCTGATGCCGTGCTTCTCAACCCTGCCTTCGCGGCGCTGTCCGGCCCGCACTCCTCCTTCGCGGAAGTGCGCGGGAACGCTCGCGTCTACCCGTCCGACGTAGCCCCTTTCCTCGGGCTGCCGGCCGAGCCGACCGCGCAGGACTGGGCCGACGCGGCCGCGCTGATCGGCCCCGGCCGAACGGTCGCGGTCAAGCAGCCGGCCCTCGAGGTGCCTGACCTCTTCAAGGTCGACCTGACGATCGACCTCGTGCAGTTCGTCGCCCCGGCCGGCTTGGGCGTCGAGGACGCCGAGCTCGTCGTACTCGGCCCAGACGACGTACCGGAGATGCTGAGCCTGGTCGCGCTGACCGACCCCGGCCCGTTCCGGGCACGGACCATCGAGCTCGGTACCTATCTCGGCCTCAGGCGCGACGGTCAGCTGATCGCGATGGCCGGCGAGCGGTACCGGATCCCCGGCTACACCGAGATCAGCGCCGTCTGCACCCATCCCGACCACCGCGGCCGGGGCCTGGCGACTCGCCTGATCCGCGCCGTCGCCGCCGGCATCGAGGCCCGCGGTGACCGGCCCTTCCTGCACACCGGCACCGCCAACCTCGGCGCGATCCGCGTCTACGAGCACCTGGGCTTCACGCTCAGCAACCGGACGAAGGTCACGATCCTGCAGGTCGTCTGACCACCAGCGCCTCGTCGAGCGGCTTCCGCTCGAGCACCGGCACCTCGCAGTCGTCCGCGGGATAGCCGATCGGGAACAGGATGTACGGCCGCTCGGTCCGCGGCCGCTCCATCAGCTGGGTCAGGAAGTTCATCGGGTTCGGCGTGTGCGTCAGCGTCGCCAGCCCCATCCGGTGCAGCGCCGCGAGGAATAGTGCTGCTCGACGTACCGCCGAGCGAGCACTACTTCGCCCGTGTCTTCGAAGCCGCCGGGCTGGAGATGAAGCCCGCACACCGCGCGGGCAGCTTCGAGCTCACCCGCGCGTTGGTTGCCCGAGGCATCGGTTACTCACTGGCCGTGCAGACGCCGCTGACCGACCTCAGCTACGAGGGCCTTCCGCTGCTCACGAAGCCGCAGGCCGATGTCGTGCCGACGACACCGGTCGTGCTCGGCTGGGCCGCGGGCTCCCGGATGACCCGCCGCGCGGAGGCCTTCCGGGAGCACTGCCGAGAACTCTTCGGTTGAAGCGACTTCTGGCTAGAGGGACTTCTGGTAGGCGATCGACTTGGCGACGATCTGGTACCCGAGCTGCTCGTTGATGCCGATCATGTGCGCGTTGGACTCCGCGTTCCAGGTGTCGAGCTGGCTCAGCGCGGGCTCGACGTCGCGCATCCACAGCAGCATGCCGGTCTTCACCAGCGCGCCGAGCCGATGCCCACGATGGTCGCGCGAGACGGCGGTGTCGGCCTGCTCGGCGATGTGCGGGCGCTCGCGCTCCACGGTGATCGTCGAATGCCCGGCCAGCGCGCCGGTCGCCTTCTCGCGCGCGATCACCCGGTACAGCGTCCGGTCGTGCGCCAGCTGCGCGTCCTCGTAGGCCCGCAACCGCTCCGGGCTGTACTCGTCGTCCTCGATGTCCAGGTCGTCCTTGGGGGCGTCGTTGATCGACGCGGTGACCGCGACCATCCCGTCGAGCATGTCGTCGGGCAGCTTGCCGGTCACCCGCACCAGCTCGTACGCCGAAGCGGCGCCCACCGCGTCGTCGTACAGGCGCTGGACGAGGTCCCAGTCCAGGACGGTCAGGTCCTGGCGCCGATTCACCTCGATCGCCTTCTGCTCGAAGCCCTGATGGCGCGCGAACACGTCCGCCTTCGGGAGATCCCACGCGCTCAATCCGGCCGACGTACGGCCGAGCTCCTCGGCCAGCCCTTCGCCGTACGCGATCAGTTCGCCGCCGAGACCGCGGCCACGCCGGTCCGGATGCACCTCGACCTCGAACCAGGCCAGGTTCGTGTTGTCGTACGTCGGCAGCTCGACGCTCAGCACGCCGGCCAGCCGGCCGTCGTCGTCTCGCGCCAGGTACGCCTGTCCGGGATCGCCGTCCCAGCCGTACCTCAGGTGTGCCGCGAACCCGCGCGGAGTCGGCAGCAACGCGGCGGGGCAGTCGAGCTTGTGCGTGGCCTGGAACAGCGCCACGGCGTCCGCGCACCCGACCTCGTCGTCGGGGGAGAGCCTCGTGATGTCCACCAGCTCAGAGTGGCCCGGACGGACGGGCACCGCGAGTGGTTTTCCGGTGGTGAGTTTCTTGCGGGCTCACCGATTCTTGACTCGTTCCAGAATGCGCGAGAGACTGCGCTCGATGGCCTCCGACCGTGACTTCCACCACCTGCTGCGGGATTCCGCGCTGCGGGTCACCAAGCCACGCCTCGCCGTCCTGACCGCTGTGCACACCCACCCGCACGCCGACACCGACACGATCATCCGGGCCACCCGCGACGAGCTCCCGGACGTGTCGCACCAGGCCGTGTACGACGTACTGCGCGCGCTGACCGACGCGGGTCTGCTCCGGCGGATCCAGCCGGCCGGATCGGTCGCCCGGTACGAGGCCCGGGTCGGCGACAACCACCACCACGTGGTGTGCCGGTCCTGCGGCGCCATCGAAGACGTGGACTGCGCCACCGGCGCGGCTCCGTGCCTGCACCCGTCCGACCATCACGGCTTCTCCGTCGACGAAGCCGAGGTCGTGTACTGGGGACTGTGCCCGGACTGCTCCGCGGCCAGTTCAGAACCAGCCACCACATCGAGAGGTTGAGCATGACCGAGACGCCTGGCCACCACGGCAGCGAGAGCGAGAACCCCGTTATCGACGCTCCGACGCCCGCGGTGCCGAACCCGCGGACGAACCGGGACTGGTGGCCGAACCAGCTGGACCTCTCGGTCCTGCGCCGGCACGCGCCGCAGGCCAGCCCGCTGGACGGCGACTTCGACTACGCCGAGGAGTTCAAGACCCTCGACGTGGACGCGCTGAAGCGCGACATCGTCGAGGTGATGCGGACCTCGCAGGACTGGTGGCCGTCGGACTTCGGCCACTACGGCCCGCTGTTCATCCGGATGAGCTGGCACAGCGCCGGCACCTACCGGATCGAGGACGGCCGCGGTGGCGCCGGGGACGGCTCGCAGCGGTTCGCCCCGCTGAACAGCTGGCCCGACAACGCCAACCTGGACAAGGCCCGCCGCCTGCTCTGGCCGGTCAAGCAGAAGTACGGCCGGAAGATCTCGTGGGCCGACCTGCTGGTGCTGGCCGGCAACGTCGCGCTCGAGGACATGGGCTTCGAGACCTTCGGCTTCGGCTTCGGTCGCGAGGACCTGTGGGAGCCCGAGGAGATCTTCTGGGGTCCCGAGGACACCTGGCTGGGCGACGAGCGCTACAGCGGTGAGCGGGAGCTGCACAGCAAGCTGGGCGCGGTCCAGATGGGCCTCATCTACGTCAACCCCGAGGGCCCGAACGGCGTCCCGGACCCGGTGGCCGCGGCGCGGGACATCCGCGACACGTTCGCCCGGATGGCGATGAACGACGAGGAGACGATCGCGCTGATCGCCGGCGGTCACTCGTTCGGCAAGACGCACGGTGCCGGCCCGGCCGACCACGTCGGCCCGGAGCCCGAGGGCGCGCCGCTGGAGCAGCAGGGCCTGGGCTGGAAGAACGGGTACGGCTCCGGCAAGGGCGCCGACACGATCACCAGCGGGCTCGAGGTCACCTGGACCAGCACGCCGACGCGCTGGGGCCACGACTTCTTCAAGAACCTGTACGCGTACGAGTGGGAGCTCACCAAGAGCCCGGCCGGTGCGCACCAGTGGGTCGCGAAGGACGCCGAGGAGAACGTGCCGGACGCGTACGACGCGGCCAAGAAGCACCGCCCGACGATGCTCACCACGGACCTCGCGCTGCGCTTCGACCCGGAGTACGACAAGATCTCGCGCCGGTTCCTCGAGCACCCCGAGGAGTTCCAGCTCGCGTTCGCCAAGGCCTGGTACAAGCTGCTGCACCGTGACATGGGCCCGCTGCCGCGCTACCTCGGCCCCTGGGTCGCGGAGCCGCAGCTGTGGCAGGACCCGGTCCCGGCCGTCGAGGGCGAGCTCGTCGACGACGCGGACGTCGCGGCGCTGAAGGACCAGCTGCTCAACTCGGGCCTGTCCGTCGGCCAGCTCGTCCGTACGGCGTGGGCCTCGGCGGCCTCGTTCCGTGGCACCGACCGGCGCGGTGGCGCCAACGGCGCCCGGATCCGGCTCGAGCCCCAGCGCAACTGGGAGGTCAACGAGCCGGCCGAGCTGGCGAAGGTCCTGGAGACGCTCGAGGGCATCCAGCAGGAGTTCAACGGTGCCGGCGGCAAGCAGATCTCGCTGGCCGACCTGATCGTGCTCGGTGGCTCCGCGGCCGTCGAGAAGGCGGCGCGGAACGCCGGCCAGGACGTCACCGTGCCGTTCCACCCGGGCCGGACCGACGCCTCGCAGGAGGAGACCGACGTCCACTCGTTCGCGGTGCTCGAGCCGCGGGCCGACGGCTTCCGCAACTACCTGCAGGCCGGCGAGAAGCTGACGCCGGAGCTGCTGCTGCTCGACCGCGCGTACATGCTGACCCTGACCGCGCCGGAGCTGACCGTCCTGGTCGGCGGCCTGCGTGCCCTGGGCAACAACGTCGGCGGTACGGCGCACGGCGTACTGACCGACAAGGTCGACACGCTGAGCAACGACTTCTTCGTCAACCTGCTCGCCGCGGGCACGGAGTGGAAGGCCTCGGCCGCGGAGGAGAACGTCTTCGAGATCCGCGACCTCGGCTCCGAGGACGTCAAGTGGACCGCGACGCCGGTCGACCTGGTCTTCGGCGCGAACTCGCAGCTGCGGGCGCTCGCCGAGGTGTACGCCGCCGGTGACGCCGACGGCAAGTTCGTCAAGGACTTCGTCGCCGCGTGGGTCAAGGTCATGGAGCTCGACCGCTTCGACCTGAAGTGAGCTAGTTGCTTCTGCCGGGCCGGTCCACCGTGGGTGGGCCGGCCCGGTGCCGTTACGGCTTCGGCATCCCGTACGCGTGGTCGATCGTCATCGTGAACAGCAGCCGGCGGTCGGCGACCATCGTGCGCCGGTAGTCGTCCCAGTCCGGGTGCTCGCCGGAGGCGGTCCGGTAGTAGTCGACCAGTGCCTCGACGGTCGGGTCGTCCGGCCGCTGCGCGACCGGGGTGAGCTCGGCCTTGCCCTCCAGTACGACGTACGAGCGGCCGTTCGGCCCGTCGACGTACAGGCTGGCCCGCGGATCGCGGCGCAGGTTCTTCGTCTTCGCCCGGTCGTCGGTCAGCGAGACGGTGATCCGGTTGAGCTGCGCGTCGTACACGTAGGTGACGTTCGACAGCTGCGGCCGGCCGTCCCGCTTGAGGGTGACGAGCGCACCGAGCCCGTGGGAACCGAGCCGCGTGGCGAGGGTTTCAGTCATGTCTTCAAGCCTAGGAGCTCAACCCAACTTGAAGACAAGCCAGCGTGCGTCCGAGCCAGGCCGTCCTGGTCGTGCGCGCGGCGACGGACAGCGCGGCGTCGGGGAAGAGCGCGTCGAACCCGTGGAACCCGCCGGCCCACACGTGCAGTTCCGCCTGCCCACCGGCCGCCCAGATCCGGGAGGCGTAGGCGACGTCCTCGTCGCGGAAGACCTCGGCCGAGCCTGCGTCGATGTAGGTGGTCGGCAGGTTGGTCAGATCGTCGTGCCGAGCAGGCGAAAGGTAGACCTCTCGCCCACCGCCGCTCCCGCCCGCGCCGCCGTGGGCGGCGCTCCACGCGAACGCGTTGGTTTCCCGGGTCCACACGCCGGGCTCTCCGGCGTACTGCTGACTTGAGACGGTGCTGTTGGAGTCGTCGAGCATCGGGCAGATCAGCAACTGGGCGGCAACGATCTTCGTACGTCGGTCGCGGGCCATGAGGGTGACCCCTGCGGCCAGCCCGCCACCTGCGCTGGCCCCGGCGACGATGATGCTGTCGGCATCGATCCCCAGCTCGTCGGCGTGCGCCTTGATCCAGAGCAGTCCCTGGTAGCAGTCCTCGACGGCGGTGTCACCGGTGGCCTCGGGCGCGAGCCGGTAGTCGATGGTCACGACGACCGCGCCGAACTCGGCGAGCCACTCCAGCGGGATGTCGAGCTGCGAGAAGCGGTCGCCCATGATCCGGCCGCCGCCGTGCAGCCAGTAGACGCAGGGCGCGCCGGGCCTGGCGTTCGCCGGCGTGAGCACGGTCATCGGGATCGAGACACTGCCCGCCTCCTCGGCAGGGCCCGCGCCCTCGGCAGGGCCCGGGCCCTCGGTAGAGCCCGGGCCCTCGGCCGAGCCCGCGCCCTCGGCAGGGCCCGCGCCCTCGGCAGGGCCCGCGCCCTCGGCAGGGCCCGCGCCCTCGGCCGAGCCCGCGCCCTCGGCCGGGACCTTGACCTCCACCTCGCGCCGGTGGACCTGGTGCCCGGCGAGCACGACCTCCGCCGGCACAGCCGACATGGCACGCATCTGCGGGAGCAGTTCGGCGGTGACCTCGGTGACCAGCGGCATGCCGTCCAGCCGGGCGGCGAGTTCGGGATCGAGCGCAGGACGAGCAAGCATCACAGCACCGCCTTGCCGCCGACAGGCGTGTAGTCGGTGCCGGTCGAGTCGCTCAGCAACTCCTGCACCTGCGCGACGATCGCCTGCGCCGCCTCTCCGGCGAAGATCCGGTGGTGGTCCTCCTCGGTCGTCCACCCCTCGGTGACGTGGACGACGTCGGGCTCGGTGGCCGAGCGGCTGACCAGGTAGACGACGCAGTACTCGGTGGAGGCCGGGTTGCCCGGCTCCAGCGCGGACAGCAGGACGTCGACGAGCTGGTTGCCCATTGCTGGCTTGGCGGTCATGGTCGCTTGGAATCCGTAGGTGACGTTCATGGGTAAATTCCACAGCCCAGCGCATGGTCAAGGTAGACAGAAGCTCTCAGCCTCTTGCACGATCCTCTACGGTTCGAGGAAATCGCGCACAGCGTCCGACCAGCGGTCCGGAGTCTTGCTGTGGATCCGGTGACCCGCGTCGACCTCCATGATGGTTGCTGCAGGCAAGGAATCGGCAAGCAGGGTGAAGCGCGACTGATCCAGGTGGCTGCCCTCGCCGCCCGCGAGCAGGAGGGTCGGCGCGATGATCCTGGGCAGGTCGGCCCACCACTGAGGGTTGGTGGCGCGGAGTTCCGCGAGGACCTGGCGGAACATCCGCGGGTCGTACGAACGCCGGCTCAGCCTCGCCAGCAGCCGCATGACCGGCGCGGCGCCGTTCCGGGCTGGTGCGGCGTCCTGCGCGTCGCGTGGCGGCACGGGCAGTTCCTCGAGCACGAGTCGTTCGACGCGTTCAGGGTGTTGCTGCGCCACGAGCGTCGCCACGAAGGCGCCCAGCGAGTGCCCGACCAGCGTGAAGCGATCAACGCCGTCGAGATCGCGGATCACCTGGTCCCGAAACGCCGTCAGGGGATAGGCGTCACGCCGTACGGCGTCCTCGTGGCCGAGCAGCGTCGGGCACACCAGCTGGTAGCCGAGCGACTCCAGGCCCGGGCGGACGACGTCCCAGGTCCCAGGTCCGCTGATCGCGGCGTGCAGGCAGACGAGAGTTTTCACAGCGAGGCTCCTAGCAGCACGCCGCCGACGATGGCGGCGAGTCCGGTGGTGGTCAAGGGGGTGAGTCGTTCGCGCAGGACGACGAGCCCGAGCAGGGTGCCGACGACGACGTTGAGCGTGCGCCCGATCGCGACGGTCTCGATCGAGGTCAGCGTCATCGCGACGAGCACGAGCCCGTAACTGGCGGGGGTGAGGACAGCGACCGGTACGGCGGCGCGCCAGTGCCGCAGCAGCCCGCGCGGCCGGACGACCGCGGTGAGCACGGCGACCTGCGCGAGGTTCGTGATCGCCAGATACGGCAGCAGATCGACGCCGAGACTCGTGATCGCGAACCCGTCCCACAAGGTGTAAGCGCAACTGCGCGCGGCGACGGCGAGGCCCAGTCCGACCCCGCGCCCGAGCCGCCTGCCGGCCCCTGCCGTACCCCGATCCATCACCAGCACGCCGCAGGCGACCAGCGCCGCGCCGACCCAGATCACCGACGCCGGCCGGCCCATCCAGGGAATCGCCGCCAGCGTCACCAGCACCGGCGTCGCCCCTCGGCTCACCGGGTAAACGATCGAGAACCCACCAGCGCCGTACGCGCTCTGCAATGTCACCGCGTACGCCGTGTGCAGCGCCATGCTCACCAGCGCCGCCCACCACGCGGGCCCGAGCCCACGCCACGCGATCAACCCGAGCGACACCGGCGCCATCACCACCGCGCACAACCAGACGAATCCCGGCCCCTGCAGCGGCGACCTCTTCAGCAGCAGATTCCAGGTCGCGTGACAGCACGCGGCGACGGTGAGCAGGGCGAGAGCGATCACGTAGACAGTGTCTACAGCACGAGCGTAGACGCTGTCTACTCAACCGGTGAGCAGGCGGCGATCACGCTGCGTGTCTCGCCGATCGAGACCCCCGGTTCGACGGCGGGCGGAGCTGTGCATAAACTCCCAGGCATCATGTGGCACCGGATTCTCCTCCTTCGCTGCCGCGGCGAGGCCTGACCAGGCCGGTTCCCTCGCCGCGGAGTTCTGTCGTGCGCCGGTCGTCTGCGACCCCGTAGTACAGCCTTCCCGAGGAGAACCCGTGGCACCGAAGAACCAGCCTCAGCCCGTCCAGCAGCCGTCCGGAATGCCGGTAGCGCGCTACCGCGCCTTCCCCCCGATCGCCCTGCCGGACCGCACCTGGCCGACGAAGTCCGTCGAGCGGACCCCGCGCTGGCTGTCCACCGACCTGCGCGACGGCAACCAGGCGCTGGTCGAGCCGATGTCGCCGGCCCGCAAGCGCCGGATGTTCGACCTGCTGGTGAAGATGGGCTACAAGGAGATCGAGGTCGGTTTCCCCAGCGCCAGCCAGTACGACTTCGACTTCGTCCGGTCGCTGATCGAGGGTGACGCGATTCCGGACGATGTGACGATCTCGGTGCTGACCCAGGCCCGCGAGGAGCTGATCGAGCGGACCGTGCAGTCGCTGCAGGGCTCGCCGAAGGCGACCATCCACCTGTACAACGCGACCGCGCCGCTGTTCCGCCGGGTGGTGTTCAACGTCGAGAAGGCCGAGTGCCTGAACATCGCGGTCCGCGGGACCGAGACCGTGATGAAGTACGCCGACGAGATGCTGGGCGACTGCGAGTTCGGCTACCAGTACAGCCCGGAGATCTTCACCGGTACGGAACTGGAGTTCGCGCTGGAGGTGTGCGAGGCGGTCAGCGACGTCTGGCAGCCGGCCGCGGGCCGCGAGATCATCCTGAACCTGCCGGCCACCGTCGAGATGTCGACGCCGAACGTGTACGCCGACCAGATCGAGTGGTTCGGCCGGAACCTCACCCGGCGCGAGCACAGCACGATCAGCCTGCACCCGCACAACGACCGCGGGACGGCGGTCGCCGCCACCGAGCTGGCGCTGATGGCCGGCGCGGACCGCGTCGAGGGCTGCCTGTTCGGCCACGGCGAGCGGACCGGCAACGTCGACCTGGTGACGCTGGGGATGAACCTGTTCAGCCAGGGCATCGACCCGCAGATCGACTTCTCCGACATCGACGAGATCCGCCGTACGGTCGAGTACTGCACCCAGATGCGGGTGCCGGAGCGGCAGCCGTACGCCGGTGACCTGGTCTACACGGCTTTCTCCGGTTCGCACCAGGACGCGATCAAGAAGGGCCTGGAGGCGCTCGACAAGCAGGCCGCGGCCGAGGGCAAGCCGGTCGGCGAGATCACCTGGGAAGCGCCGTACCTGCCGATCGACCCGAAGGACGTCGGCCGCTCGTACGAGGCCGTGATCCGGGTCAACTCGCAGTCCGGCAAGGGCGGCGTCGCGTACATCATGAAGTCCGAGCACCGCCTCGACCTGCCGCGCCGGCTGCAGATCGAGTTCAGCCGCGTGATCCAGCAGCACACCGACGCCGAGGGCGGCGAGGTCGGCCCGGGCGTGATGTGGGACATCTTCGCGGCCGAGTACCTGGCGCCGGGCAAGCTGTCGCTGCTGACGGTCACGTCGAAGTCCGGCGGCGAGGGCAACGAGACGGTCGCCGTACAGGTCTACTCCAACGGCGTACCGCACGAACTGACCGGCGAGGGCAACGGCCCGGTCTCGGCCTTCGTCGACGCGATCAAGCCGCTGAAGTACGACGTGCGCGTGCTGGACTACCACGAGCACGCTCTCTCAGCCGGCGGCGACGCCCTGGCCGCCGCGTACGTCGAGTGCGAGGTCGGCGACGAGGTCTTCTGGGGCGTGGGCCGCGACGCCAACATCCTCACCGCCTCGTTGAAGGCGGTCGTCTCCGCCATCAACCGCGCCACCCGGTAATAAAACAAGTGCGGATCATCCGTCGAGCTGCTTGGCTCGGCGGATGATTTCCGTGCGTGAGGTGGACCCGTCCGACGACGTGACGTTCCGGAGCTGGTACGACGCCTTTCACGCCGCGGCGATCGATCAACGACCGGCCGCCTTCGTGGCCAACTGGGACGCACTGTCCTACTCGCTCCGGAACCCAGGCCCGGCCAAGCGCCGTATCCCCGTCGGCGCGTTCGACGGCGACCGCCTGATCGGCGCGATGCTGTTCGAGTACCCCCTGATCGGCGACCCCGACACCGTCGACGTCGAGATCGACGTCCCACCGGCCGAACGCCGCCGTGGCGCCGGCACCATGTTGTGGCGCTGGGCAACAGCTCGCGCGGCGGAGCTCGGCCGCACCATCTTCCAGGCCGAGCTCGGCGTCCCCGCGACCAGCGACCCCTGGCCCGGCAGTGCGTTCGCCGCCGGCCTCGGGTTCACCATCGGCAACGTCGAGGACCACTTCGTCGTACCGCTCCCGTACGACGCCGACCGCCTCGCCGAACTCACAGCAGACGCCGGCGACCTCACCGGCTACCGCCTGACCTCCTGGGCCGGCCCGTGCCCCGAGGAGCACCTGCAGGCGTACGCCGATCTCAGAACCGCGATGGACCGCGACGTCCCCTCCGGCGAGATGACCCGCAACCCCGAGCCCTGGACCGTCGAGCGCCTCCGCCCCAACGAGGAGCGGATGGCGAAGAACTACCTCGCCCTCGTCACCATGGTCCACACCGACGACGGCGCACCGGCCGGCTACACGCTCATCTACGTGATGCCCGGCGACCCCGACAACGTCATGCAGGACGACACTCTCGTACTGCGCGACCACCGCGGCCACAACCTCGGCACCCACCTCAAACTGGCCAACCTCGCCCAGCTCGCCGAGCACCGCACCACCCAGACCCTCCTGCACACCTGGACGGCCAAGTCGAACGGCCCGATGCAGAAGGTCAACGCCCGCTTCGGTTTCGAGTTCGCCGAGGAGCTCCACGAACTCGAACGCCACACCCCGAGCTGGTCGAGGAGATCGGTCTGACCCCACCGACCGATGCGCCGCACGTGTGGCACCAGGAGGTCGTTGCCGAGGGCCACGCGGCCGGGTACGACGGCGTGATCAACGACTACTTCCTCGTCCGCGTCGACAGCCACACCCCAGTCGGCACGATGTCAGCGGCCGAGTTGCTCGAGGAGAACGTCCACGGCCACCGCTGGTGGACCCAGGAGGAGCTGACGTCGTACGACGGCCCGGACGTCTTCTCCCCGCGCGAACTCCCGGTCTACCTGGCCGACCTGCTCACCAGCGGGCCGCCCACGTCACCGCACCTGATCGGCCTCTAGAGCCGGCGCTGCCAGCTCAGATGACCTTCGTCCATCGTGGCGTGACCGTCGGCGCTCGCGGCGACAGTCGGGTCGTGGGTGGCGATGATGACCGCGGCGCCGCGCTCGGCCTCCCGGCGGAGCAGCTCGAGCACGCGCTCGCGGTTGGTGCTGTCGAGCTCGCTGGTCGACTCGTCAGCCAGTACGACGCGGCCCTGCTGCGCCAGCCCGCGCGCGACCGCGACCCGCTGCTGTTCGCCGCCGGACAGCTCCTCGACGAGATGGTCGCCGCTCTCCTCGAGCCCGACCGCGGTGAGCGCCTCGTCGATCACGTGATCGACATCTTTCTTGCCCTCGGCAAGCAACGGCAGCGCGAGGTTCTCGCGAGCGGTCAGCACTCGCGCCAGCCCGTTGCCCTGAGGGATCAGTACGACGCCCTGCTTGGACGCCCCCGGCCGATCCACCACCGGTACACCATCCAGTTCGACCGTGCCGGATTTCGGCGCGACCGCCCCGGCCAGTGCCCACAGCAACGAACTCTTGCCCGCCCCGGACGGCCCGCTGACCGCGAGCACGAACCCCGGCGGTACGCGGAACGACACGTCCGCGACGGCCACCAGTTCGCCGTACACGACAGTGAGTCCGGTCGCGGTGATGCCCTGCTCGCTCATCGGGTGCCTTCCTGCTCGACCGGGCTGAGCCGGACCTCGCCGTCCTCGGTGGTCGTGACCCGGAGCAGAGTCCCCGGTGGCAGCAGGTCTGCCACGTGCGGTGGCAGCGGCAACGACCCGTCGCTGGCGACCACCGCGAACTCCTCGCCGGAGCGCCCCTCGGACGCGATCCGGCCGTCCCGGATGGTGATCGTCCGCGGCAGCGCGGCGGCCACGTCCGGGTCGTGGGTGATCAGCAGCACCGTCATCCCGGTCGTCCGGTTGATGGTGGAGATTGCCGCGAGCACCTCGTCGCGCGCCTGGTGATCGAGCTGGCTGGTCGGCTCGTCGGCCAGCAGGAGCCCGGGGAAGGTCGCGATCCCGACCGCGACGGCGGTGAGCTGGATCTGTCCCGGGGTGAGCGTGCCGAGCGGCGCCTTCGCCTGCCGGGCCAGGCCGACCAGCTCCAGCACCTCCTCCGGCGACGGCAGGTCCCGGTCGCGCGGTGCGGCGCGCTGCGCGTACCGGATGTTGTCGACGGGTGTCAGGTACGGAATCAGGTTGCGCCCTGCGCCCTGCAGCACGATGCCGACGTCGGCCGCGCGCATCCGGTCCAGCTCGGCCTCGGTCATCGTGGCGACGTTGTGGTCGCCGATGTGCAGCCGCCCCGCGCTCGGCGTGAGCAGTCCGCCGCACAGCTGCAGCAGCGTCGACTTGCCTGCGCCAGAAGGCCCGAGCAGGCCGACCAGCTCGCCCGGCCGGACGTTGATCCCGATGCCGGACAGTGCGGCGACGTCGTGGCCCTGGCTGCGGTAGATGTGCACCAGTCCGCTGGTGCTGATCGCGAGCCCGCTCATGACAGCTCCTCCTTGATCCGGCTGTAGCCGGCCCGGCGGTTCACTCCTGAGCCGAGCAGCACTGTCGTCACGGTCAGGACGACGGTCCCGATGAGCCACAGCACGCCCGCGACGGCCCAGTTGGTGCCCAGGTCGAGCGGGATCGGCGACGGTTCGGCGGTCTCGGCGAACAGCGGGATCAGCGGCAGCGCCACCTTCGCGCCGACCACTCCACAGATCGACCCGAGCAGTACGGCGAGAGCGACCGGCCCGGTCTGCTCCCACCGAGCGGCCCGCCCGGTCGTCGAGGCCGATACGCCGGTGATCCTGAGGCTCGCGTAGTCCTGCGCCCGCGAGCGCCAGGAGGTGACCACCATCAGCAGCAGCACGATGATCGCCAGCGACCAGCCGGCCACCCCGATGATCGGCGTCAGCTGCAGCGCGAGCGCACTGGCCGAACGCCCGTACGCCGCCTCGCGATCGGCGCTGCGATCGGTCAGCTGCGCCTGGAACCCGGCCTTCGTCAGCGCCGCGATCGCCTGGTCGGCCTTGGCCACGCCCTCGTCGTTCAGCCAGACCTCGAACGACATGCTGGGCAGCGCGACGCTCCCGCCGAGCCGGCGCATCGTCTCCAGGTCGACCACCGCGGACCGCTGGGGGTAGCGGTTGATCGGAGCCGTGAGCCGGTCGACCGGGCTGATCCGGAAGGCGATCCCGTCCAGGCCGGGCACGGTCAGGTTGTCGCTGCGCGGGTAGCCACGGGTCACCAGCGAGGGGACGAGCGGCGGGACCGAGCCGTGCTGGAGCACGGTCTCCAGCGCGATGCTGGTGACGTGCATGACGAGACCGCCCGCGGGTCCGTCCTTCGCGCTGATCGCTCCGGTGTTCTCGCTGAGCTGCGGGATCTCCTCCCAGTCGGACGCCTTGCCCAGTGACAAGGCCGGCTTCTCGTCGGTACCGAGCTTGCTGATCGTCACGTCGCCCTCGATGCCGGACTGGTCGTCGAGGCTGCGGGCGATGCCGATTCGCAGCAGCTGGCAGCCGCCGCCGCAGGGGATGTCGGTGGTGAGGTCGGCCGAGCGTCCCGGGACCAGCGGCAGCGGCGGGAAGTTGGCGACGTACCGGCCGCCGTCGCGGAGGCTGACCATCGTGGCCTGGATGATCACCGACTTCGCGGGGTCCTGATCCGGTGGCGGAGTGCCGTCGATCGTCTCCGGGACGACCGGCTTCATCGCGCCCGTACTCGCGGTCACGCGCAGCTCGTCGCCGCGGAGTTCGATCGGCGCGGGCTCCCGCGGCGCGGTGAGCTGGGCGTAGCCGTCCGGGTCGGTCAGCTCGTCGCCGCGGAAGGCGATCCGGCGGAAGCTGTCCGGCTCGATCATCATGGTCCGCAGCGAGTCGGGCGCGGTCGTCGTACCGATGATGACGGGGGAGAGCCACTGGCGGTCACGGTCGAGACCGTCGAGCACCTTGGTGAAGTCGCCGAGGCTGCCGGGGCTGACATCGAGTACGCCGGCGGCGCCGGCCTCGTACCCGGCCCTGGTCGATCGGTTGTTGGCGGCCACGGAAGCGGCCTGGCCGGCGAACGACACCAGCGCGGTCGCCACGGCGACGACCGCCACGATGCGGGTCACCGCAGGCCGGCGCGACACCTGCAGGGCGCCGAGGGCGAGTCCGAGACGCCCGGCGCGCAGCGCCTGCCGGCTGATCATCGCGGCGGCCGGGAGCAGCAGGTGCGCGAAGGTCAGACCGACCGCCAGCGCCAGCAGGGTCGGCGTGAGCACCGGCAGCGGACCGCGGCCGCCTCCGGTCAGTGCACCGACCAGTCCGGCGGTCGCGAGGACGATGATGGCGACGTCCACAGCCGCCACGGCCTTGCCGCGGCGGCGAGGCACCACGCGGCGCAGCAACGTGGAGATCGGCTGGCGGGCGATCGACCGTACGGTCCACGCCACCACGGCCAGGCCGATCACCAGGGCCAGGCCGAGTGCGGCCGGGACCGTCCAGTGGAACTCGAGGGGAGACCCTCCGTTGAGCCAGGTCGCCCGGACCGCCAGCAGCAGGGCGAAACCGGACACCAGGCCCAGCAGCATTCCGATCGCGACTGGTGCGCCGAGCTCCACCGCGAGTGCGCGCCCGGCCCTGCGCGCGCTGGAGCCACGCAGCCTGGCGACGGCGAGCTCGGGTCTGCGCTGGTCGACCACCGCGGCCAGGGCGAGGGCCAGTACGACGACGCCGAACAGCGCGACCTGCACCATCACCAGAGGGATGATCGTCGCCGCTTGCTTGCGCTCGGCATCGATCGCGTCGACCAGACTGGCCAGGGCGGAGATGTTGGAAGCGTTGTACTGGAGCTCGCCGGCCGTAGCCGTGACCTCGTTGGTGGCGGCCTTCAGGCGGTCCAGGTCCGTCAGTCGCGTGAGGCCGGGCAGCGGCCGGGTGTCGACGGTGTTGCGGTGCCCCCACGCGTTCTGGTCGAAGGTCTCCCGGGCGGTCAACAGATAGTCGAGGCTGCCGGGGTCGTCACCGGTCTGCGGGTAGGAGTGCTGTGTCGGCGGGCGGCCGAACCAGTAGATGTCCTTCGCGTCCATCGGCCGGTACAGCCCGACCACGGTCAGCTTCCCGCTGCCGACGTACTGGTTCGGAACGATGTCGAGGCGCTGACCGATCTTGATCTCGTGGTTCTCGACGTCCGCGATCGAGGCCACCACCTCGTTGGGCGCGGTCGCGCACCGGCCGGCGGTCAGCGTCACCCGCTCGCAGAACCCGTCGCGCCACAGGATCCGCGCGCCCGGCTTCGGGTCGGTGATGTTCGGGCCGGTGACCCAGATGACGTCGACGTGCGAGCCGTACACCGGCGGACTGAACAGTGGCCGGATGTCGGCCGGTACGAGGTCCTTCAGCTTCTCCGGCGCCGTCGGCTTGCTGGTGATGCGACTCGTCGGCGGTGGTAGCGCCTCCAGTTGCCAGGCCGCCGCCAGCGGGCGGTTGGTCAGCATCTCCGTCGTCACGGTCTGCTCGACCGACCGCGAGAACCAGGGCGCGAACGTGGCGCACGTGCCGATCAGCAGACTGACCCCGGCCAGCACGACGGCCTGGGACCACCGGTAGCGCAACGCTCGGCCCAGAAACATCTTTTCCGTACCCCCAGCAGTGCGTGGAACCCTGACGAGAACTTACGGACTGGCCGGTGTCACGTCAGGAAGTCGGCGGCGACCGATGCGGTTTCGTTGCGCACCCTGTCGGCTGTGCGCAACAGTTACTACTGAGTGACACCTGCCTGTCACCGTGGGTCGATACGGCGGGCGCTTCGTCACGTCAGGGATGCTTGTCCCATGACGGATCCGAAGGTCACGCTGGAGCTGGACAGGCCGCAGGGTGGATCACTCGACGCACTGATGACGCTGCCCACCGGCGAGGTTCGCGCGTACGCCGTACTGGCGCACCGCTCGCCGCAGTCCGTGGACGCGATCGCCGACGTCCTCACCCGCTCCGGCATCGCCGTGCTCGCCTTCGAGATCGGCGCCGCCGGCGCGGTCGCGGACGTGGTGCTGGCGGCGTACCACCTGCGCGCGAACTTCGACGCGCCGGAGATCCTGATCGGCCACTCCCTCGGCGGCGTCGCCGTCCTGTCGGCCTCGCACCTGGTCCCCGAGACCCGCGCCGTCGTCACGATCAACGCCCCGGCCGGCGAGATCCCGCCGCCACGGACCGCGCTGCTGGTGATGCACGCGCCGAACGACCAGCAGGTCGGCATCCAGAACGCCGGGCACCTGTTCGTCGCGGCTCGGCACCCGAAGTCGTTCATCGCGCTGGACGGGGCTGACCACTCGCTCTCGGCTGCTGCGGACGCGCTGTATGCCGCGTCGATGATCGGGGCTTGGGTGTCGCGGTACTTGACGATGCCCGCGCCGGCGGAGGTCGCGCCGGCGCCGTCTGCGCCTGCGGAGGTTGCCCCGGTGCCCTCTGCGCCGGTGGAGGTTGCATCCGCGCCGTCGGAGGTTGCATCCGTGCCGGTGGAAGTTGCGCCGGTGCCGTCCACGCCACCGGCCGCCGCGTCCCGGCTGACGATGGGCCACCACGTCGTCGTCCGCGAGAACGGCGCGCCGTACGCCCAGACCATCGTCGCCGGCCGCCACCACCTCACCGCCGACGAGCCCGTCCCGCTGGGCCGCGACACCGGCCCCACGCCGTACGACCTGCTCCTCGCGTCCCTCGGCTCCTGCACGTCGATGACCATCCGGATGTACGCCGACCGCAAACAGATCCCCCTCCGCGACGTCTCCGTCGAACTCCGCCACGCCCGCATCCACGCCAAGGACTGCGAGAACTGCGAAACCACCAACGGCATGCTCGACCGCATCGACCTCCGCATCAAACTCGACGGCGACCTCACCGAATCCCAACGCGAAAAGCTCCTGGCCATAGCCGGCAAATGCCCGGTCCACCGCACGCTCCACTCAGAAATCCAGATCCGCACAGCCATGGCCGACTGAGGTTGCTCGGTGCGCGCAGCCCCCGCCGTACGGGCCGCACGGATCTCACCGGGCCGCGCCCCTCGGCGTACGAGCTGACCGACGGGGGTAAGTTCGGACGCATGCGTGAATCCCAGCTCGGAGATCTGACCGTTTCGGCCCTCGGCCTCGGCTGCATGGGGATGTCCCAGTCGTACGGCGCCGGCGACGACGCCGAGTCGATCGCGACCGTGCACGCGGCGATCGATGCCGGGTGCACCTTCCTCGACACCGCCGACGTGTACGGCGACGGCGCCAACGAGGAGCTGCTCGGCCGCGCCCTCGCCGGCCGGCGTGACGAGGTGGTCCTGGCGACCAAGTTCGGCTTCCAGCGCGCCGCGGCCGGCGACCAGGTCCCGAACGTCGTCAACGGCACCCCCGAGTACGCCCGCGAGGCCATCGACGCCTCGCTGCGCCGCCTCGGCGTCGACCACGTCGACCTCTGGTACCTGCACCGCCGCGACCCCAACGTCCCGATCGAGGAGACCGTCGGCGCGATGGCCGAGGCCGTGACCGCCGGCAAGGTCCGCTACCTCGGCCTCTCGGAGGTCAACGGCGAGACCGTCCGCGCCGCGCACGCCGTCCACCCGATCAGCGCCGTCCAGAGCGAGTGGTCGCTGTGGACCCGCGACCCCGAGACCGTCGTCCTGCCGACGCTGCGCGAGCTCGGCATCGGGTTCGTCCCGTTCAGCCCGCTCGGCCGCGGCTTCCTCACCGGCCAGATCCAGTCGCCCGCCGACTTCGGTCCCGACGACATGCGCGCGAGCATGCCCCGCTTCACCGGCGACAACTTCCAGAAGAACCTCGACCTGGTCGACGAGGTCAAGACCCTCGCCGCCGCCCGCAACGTCACCGCCGGCCAGCTGGCCCTCGCCTGGCTCCTTGCCCAGGGCAACGACATCGCCCCGATCCCCGGCACCAAGCGCCGCAAGTACCTCACCGAGAACCTCACCGCCGCCGACCTCACCCTCACCGACGAGGAACTCACCACCCTCAACAGCACCTTCCCGCCAGACGCCGCCGCCGGCACCCGCTACAACGAAGCCAGCCTGAAGCTGGTCGGCAAGTGAGTCCTGACGTGGGTTTGATCGCCGTCACCGGCTCCACCGGCAAGCTCGGCTCGAAGGTCGCACGCCAACTCGCCGACGCCGGCGTACACCAGCGCCTACTGGTCAGAGACCCAGCCAGAGCCCCACAGCTACCCAACGCCGAGGTCGCCCAAGCGCCGTACGGCGAACACAACGCCCTCCTCAACGCCCTCGACGGCGTCCACACGCTCCTCCTGCTCAGCGCCACCGAGTCCGCCGACCGCGTCTCCTTGCACAAGGCAACGATCGACTCGGCCGTCGCCGCCGGCGTACAGCACATCGTCTACACCTCCTTCGTCGGCGCAGCACCGAACGCGACGTTCACCTTCGCGCGCGATCACTGGCACACCGAGCAGCACCTCCGCGCGACCGGAGTCGACTTCACCTTCCTCCGCGACAACCTGTACCTCGACTTCATCCCCGGCTTCGTCGGCGAGGACGACGCGATCCGCGGCCCAGCAGGCGACGGCCACGTCGCCGCCGTACTCCGCGACGACGTCGCCGCGGTCGCCACGCAGGTCCTGCTCGACCCGGCAGCACACACCGGTACGACGTACGACCTCACCGGCCCGACCGCGTTCACCCTCACCGAAGCCGCCGCCCTCCTCAGCGAGACCCGCGGCCGCAAGATCCGCTACGAGCCGGAGACCCTCGACGAGGCCTACCGCTCCCGCGAACGCTTCGGCGCCCCCGCCTGGGAAGTCGCCGGCTGGGTCACGTCGTACGCCGCCATCGCCAGCGGCGAACTGAGCGCCGTCAGCCCCGCCGTCGAACAGCTCACCGGCCGCAAACCCACCGGCCTGGCCGAGTACGTCGCAACGCTCTGACGGTCCGACTGTCGGAACCGTTTGAGACACTGTCCCCGTGCCGCTCTACCGTGACGAAGCCATCGTGCTCCGAACCCAGAAACTGGGCGAAGCCGACCGCATCGCCACCCTCCTGACCCGCCAGCACGGCAAGATCCGCGCCGTCGCCAAGGGCGTACGCCGTACGACGTCCCGCTGGGGCGCCCGCCTGGAGCCCTTCAGCCACGTCGACCTCCAACTCGCCACCGGCCGTACCCTGGACGTCGTCACCCAGGCCGTCTCCATCGCGGCGTACGGCGAAGGCATCGTCTCCGACTACGCCCGCTACACCACCGGCACAGTCCTCCTCGAAACAGTCGACCGCCTGGTCGTAGAAGAAAAAGAACCAGCCACCCAACAACACCTACTACTAGCCGGAGCCCTGAGAGTCCTCTCCTCCGGAGAACGAGAACCCCGCCTGATCCTCGACTCGTTCCTCCTGCGCTCCCTGGCCATCTCCGGCTACGCCCCTTCCTTCGGCGACTGCGCCAAGTGCGGCGAAGAAGGCCCCCACCGAGCGTTCAACCCCTCAGCCGGCGGCGTAGTCTGCAGCGCCTGCCGCCCACCCGCCTCCGCCATGCCCGCCCCCGCCACCATCACCCTCCTGGCCGCCCTCCTCACCGGCGACTGGCCCACCGCAGAACGCACCGACCCCAAAACCCGCCGAGAAGCCGACACCCTGGTAGCCGCCTTCGTAGCCTGGCACCTGGACCGCTTGCGCTCCCTCCGCCACCTGGACCTCTCCACCACCCCGGCCACCCCCCTCCCAGGCACCGAAGCCGTCAACTGACCCCGGCCCGTTGCAACAACCTGCAACCCTCCCGCCAACCCCTGTGGACAACCCCAACGCCACGAACTACCCGTATGGCAGAGTTATACGGTCAGTAGTCGCACAGGCCAGTGGAGGCGCATCAATGATCGGCCGGCTCACCGCGGTCACCCTCGCAGTGACCCTCACAGTCACGCTGACCTCATGCGACTCCGGCGGCAGCGCGACCCCGCCGCCGTTCACCCCGTCGACAGCACCGACGTCTGCGAGCAGCACCCCGCCTTCTCCCCAAGTCGAGGCGGGAGAGGGCGCTCAGGCCGGATACCGGCGGTACCTCCAGGCCAAGGTTGCGACGGAGGTCAGCGGTGGCACCGATACCAAGAACCTGGCATCGGTAGCCACCGGCGTCATCCTTGCGTCGGAGCTCAACCAAGCGACGACCTTTCGCGGCAACAAGTGGCACAGCGTCGGACACATCGACGTTGTGTGGACCAAGGTTCTCAAGCTCGGGCCAGTCGGTGCGGACGGGAAGATCAGCGAGGTGACCGTGCAGGCTTGCTTCGATTCCTCGAAGATCTCGGCGGTCGACTCCAAGGGAAAGAGCGTCAAGAAGCCGGGTACGCCGACCCGCTGGCTGGACGAGATGCAGATGCGTCTGAACGCCGGAGCCTGGAAGGCGCACTACGGCTTGAACAAGGCGGCCAAATGCTGAGCAAGATTCTCAGATTCTCCATCGCCACAGTGCTCGCCAGCACCTTGCTGGCGCCTCTGCAGGCGGATGCAGACCCCGAGCCCGGCTCGCCGGAGTGCAGGGTCAGCCCTTCCACCGGTGGATGCCAGTTCGATGTCATTGACGATGGAAAGCCTGCATCGAATGACCCCGGAAAGCAGGGAAAGACGGTCAGTACGTCCGGCTGCCGGTTCGAAGGCAAGGTCATCCCGTGCACGACCGAGCACGGCTTCTGGGATCCGTCGACCAACTGCTACCTGAAACCGCGAGAGAAGCCGTTCGTCATCGGTGGCGTCGGTGATGTTCCACCCGGTACCAAGTACTACGACTGCTGGGTGCTCCAGGACGTCATCGACGGCAAGCTGTCCGGCATCGAGAAGTTCGAGTCGATCGTCAAAGAGCCGGGGGAAGTCCAGACGAGGGATCCCCGGGAGGTGGCCCGCGAGGTTGTCGACGACATGACCTTTGTTGCACCTCAGCTCGGGCTGTCGCCGTTCGTGCAAAGCGCTCGGCGAGAAGGCGTGGTGAACTCGCCGGTCTGGATGTGGGTGACGGACCCGGGCGAGAGCACCACTGGCCCATTGTCCGCCGAGGCCACTCTCGACGGCGTGACGATCGAGGCCACGGGGACGCTGGACCGAATCGAGTGGTCGATGGGCGACGGCGAGACGGTGAGCTGCAAAGGCGCCGGTACGCCGTTCGACCGGGCCGCCATGCAAGGCAAGTCCCTGAAGGAAGTACCCGCGTCGCCGACCTGCGGGCACAAGTACGTGAAGACCTCCCGCTGCGAGAAGGGCGGCACGTTCCCGGTCGGCGCCACGGCGTACTGGAACGTCCACTGGACCGGTGGCGGCATGGAGGGCGACATCCCTCTGCAGTTCACCCGCTCGACCTCGCTCGCGGTCGTCGATCTCCGACCGGTCCTCGTAGCGCCTGATGGTGCCGACGATCCGCAGGTCACCTCGCCTGCGCGTTCCTGCTCCTGAGTCGTCGCCGCGGTGGCGACGACGAGGCTGCTTGTCGTACCGGTGGTGCTGTCGGTGTTCGGGAATGCATTGGGCGTGGCAGTGATCTAGTTGTGCCTAGAGGATTCTGTCTGCTCACGGCTGTTGGTAGAGCCGTTCCACGGATCCTCGTCGAGGAGCTGCCGGATTCCCTCGGCTCGCACATTGCGGCGATTGTTGTCTCAGGCAATCAACCTCGCGAGATCCACCCACTCGACCGAGTCTGTTGATCAGGACGGGATTGCGCCTTCGGCGGCGTAGGCGCGGAGGTCGCCGCGGGCCATGCTGATCGCGTCCGCTGCCTCGTCGATCGGTAGTTCGCGGCGAAACGGGGAGACTTTTACGGCCATCCCTGCGCGCGTTGCCTCGACAAGGTGTCGGACGGCCGCGAACACCAGGGGAGGTAGGCCCTCTCGTATGCCCTCCGGGCCGACGACGAAGGGACCGTCGGAGGAGATGCGTCGTTCGTCCGCGTCCAGGAGGTTCGTGCGGCCGTCGGGCCGCGCAGGTAGATCCGTGCGTCGCTCGTGGGGCCCGGCATGGCCAGAGTTTAGTCAGGCGTGGGCTGGCCGCCGAGCGATTAGAACTCGGTCGGGACCGGTCGCTTTCGGTCGCTGTCCTGCGAACGGGGGATCTGCTGCAGCTCAGCGACGGCGTTCTCGACTGCGGGAGGAGAAAGGCCTTCGGGCCGACGACGACGGGGCCGACGACGACGGGGCCGACGACGACGGGGCCGACGACGACGGGGCCGACGACGACGGGGCCGACGACGACGGGGCCGACGACGACGGGGCCGACGACGACGGGGCCGACGACGATCGGGGCCGACGACGATCGGGCTGACGACGATCGGGCCGTCGGGGGATCGGCGCTTCCGCGATCACCCGGGTGGGCTACATCGTGCTGAATCCGGAGGAGCTGCGCGCACGCTGGGGCGCTTTCGCCGTGGTCGGTGTTCGGCGCGACACAGCGAATCGGTGCTCGGTGGATCGGCCGCGGGTGGTCAGCAGTTCGCAGTGCTGGGGGCGGCGGGGGCCTGGGCGTTGCTGTTGGGGTCGACGAGGACCGGTACTGCTTCGCCGATTTGGAGTTGGGTGGTGGCGGACTGGGTCATGGGGATTTGGCCGGTGTCGCCGAGGGTGCTTTCCCAAGTGATGTCCCAGTCGGTGGTGGCTGTGACGTTGTACTTGCAGTTGGGCTGGGTGCGGGAGGTTTTGACGTAGCGGTGGCCGCAGTCGGGGGAGTCTTTGATGCTGGAGGACTTGGTGTACGGGGTGCCGGCGGTTTCGCAGCGGAGGGTTTTGCCGTCGCCCAGGGACCAGTTGACGGCCTTTACCTGGGCTTTCACGTTGACGGTGAGGCCGGGGACGCTGGCCGAGCGGGTGATGGGGCCCCAGGTGTTCTCGGATTTTGTGAGCCAGAGCCAGACGGGCATGTTGACGAGGCCGATCTGACCTGGGCCGGGGGTGGTTTGGATCTGGGGTTTGTCGAGCTTCATCTCGGCGATGGCGCGGTAGACGAGGGTCAGCGGGTCGACCACCTCGATATCGGGTTCGCCCTGGATCCAGATGAAACGGGTGACGAGGTGCCGGCCTTCGTCGTAGCCCTGCTCGCGGACGCAGGCCCAGACTCCGCCTTTGGTGAGGTCTTTTCCTGTCCAGATGGGGCTGTCGTACGGCGGGGGAGGATCCATGCGTTGCAGGTAGCACTGGTGGGTGTTGGACCACTCGCCGAGATCGGAGGTGCAGGCCTGCGCGGCTCCGCCGAAGTTGCAGACGCGTTTCTTGACCTGTTCGGTCTTTCCAGGATCCTGCTCCGACTCCTTCTTACCGTCGTCGGTGACCTCCGACTTCAGTTGGAAGTAGCAGGTGTGCAGTGCCGCCACGCAGACCTCCTCGTACCCCGGAGGAGGGTTGCCTTTGGCAAATGCAGTCGGCGCGGCCCAAGCGCCCGACAGCAGGCCGAGCGTCAGGGCGAAGGTTGCGGCGGGTCTCAGCAATTGGTCGCGCCTTCCTCTTCGACCAGGTACCAGGCCTTCGCCTGGCTGGTGGACGTCGGCGCGAACACGAGTTTCGCCTGGGCCTTCTTCCGCTTCCCGTCGTCACCGGCGGTGGTCACCGGTTTGCCCGTCTTCCTGATGATCGTGGTCGTCTTCGAGCTGTCGATGCAGGAGGTCAGGAGTACTTCCGGCCGCTCGCCGTCGAGTTTGACCGACTGGGCGACCACCGAGTCCACGGCAATGTCGCCCTTCTGGTACCACCCCTGGTCCTTGAGGAACTTCAGATCGCCAACGACCGAGATCAGCCACGGATCGCCGTTGCCGGCCTTCAGGAGCGTGTCCCGTGTGGCGGTGCGGGGATCGTGGAATGCCTGGTTGATCGCGGTGCGAGCGGAGAGGTAGCGGGCCTGGGCCGCGTCGATCGCCTGCTGCTCCTCCGCGGTCCACTGCGGTGTTGACGGCGCGCCAGGGCTCGTGGTCGTCGGCGTGCTCGGTGGTGGAGTCGTGTCTGGGCGGCCCGCCTCTGGGGAGGGGTTGGTGCAGGACGCCAGGGGCAGGGTGAGGAGCAGGGTGGCGGCTGCGAGGGTTTGGCGGCGGGTCATGCGGACGGGCTCCGTCTCGGGTGGGTGTTGCGGACGGTGTAAGGGTTTCATACGGGGCGTGGTGGGGGTTGGGGTTATCCACAAGGTGCTGGTTGTTGCAGGGGTGAGGGGTGGCGGGAAGTTGCCGGGGCAGGTACGGGGGAGGGTTGGTGGGCGGCGTGAGCGGGGGATGAGGGAAAATCTCAGGCATGTCGCCACTGGGTCGTCGTCGGGTTGTGGAGAGCGTGCGTCGGGGGGAGGTGGTGGCTCCGGAGCCGCATCCTTCGGGGGCGAGGCCGCCGGCGGTGCCGGGGGAGTTGGTGCCTCGGCATGTGGCGATCGTGATGGACGGGAACGGGCGGTGGGCCAAGCAGCGGGGGTTGCCGCGGACCGAGGGGCACAAGGCGGGGGAGGCCTCGCTGCTGGACGTGATCAAGGGTGGGATCGAGATCGGGGTGAAGTACATCTCGGCGTACGCGTTCTCGACGGAGAACTGGGCGCGCTCGCCTGAGGAAGTCCGGTTCCTGATGGGGTTCAACCGGGACGTGATCCATCGGCGGCGGGACGAGCTGGACGCGATGGGGGTGCGGGTGGTCTGGTCGGGGCGCCGGCCGCGGTTGTGGAAGAGCGTGATCGACGAGCTCGAGGACGCGCAGGAGCGGACGAAGAACAACGACACGATCACGCTGCAGTTCTGCGTGAACTACGGCGGGCAGGCGGAGATCGCGGACGCGGCGAAGGCCGTCGCGCGGGAGGTTGCCGCAGGCAAGCTGAACCCGGAGCGGATCACCGAGAAGACGATCGCTCGGCATCTCTACCACCCGGAGGTCCCGGAGGTGGACCTGTTCGTCCGGTCGTCGGGGGAGCAACGGACGTCGAACTTCCTGGTCTGGCAGTTGGCGTACGCCGAGATGGTGTTCCTCGACACGCTCTGGCCGGACTTCGATCGGCGTGATCTGTGGCGGGCGATCGAGCTGTACGCGCAGCGGGATCGCCGGTACGGCGGGGCGATCCCGAACGAGGTCGCTGGGCAGACGCAGGGTTAGTCAGCCGGCGCGGACGGATCCGCTGGTCTCGGCGGGGGCGCGGGACTTGAAGTGCGCGCGGCGGAAGGATTGCGCGGCCAGCGCGGCGCGGCCAAGGCGGCGCGGCCAAGGCGGCGCGGCGAACGCGTCTCGACAACCGCTGGTTGGGGGTTGCGTAGACGCCGTGGGCGCGCCGGGGGCGCGGACTTGAAGTGCGCGCCGCGCGGCCAAGGCGGCGCGGCGAACGCATCTCGACAACCGCTGGTTGGGGGTTACGCAGACGCCCTGGGCACGCCGGGGGCGCGGACTTGAAGTGCGCGCCGCGGAAGGATTGCGCGGCCAACGCGGCGGGCGGCCAACGCGGCGCGGCGAACGCGTCTCGACAACCGCTGGTTGAGGGTTGCGCAGACGCCGTGGGGCGCCGGGGGACAGAATCCCCGAGCGACGTCGGCGTCCGCCTACTCGCGGACGCGGTCGCACAGGTCGTCGTAACCCGCCGAGCGCGCTCTCACCGGTTGCGGGGTGAAGGCAACAACCCGCGCTCGATCGCGACCGTCACCGCGTGCGTGCGGTCGTCGACGTCGAGCTTCGTGAACAGCCGTTGCAGATGCGTCTTCACGGTGGCCTCGCCGATGAACAGCTCGCGGCCGATCTCCGCGTTGCTCAAACCCCGGGCGACCGCGGCCAGCACCTGCAGCTCGCGCGGCGACGGCTGTACGGCGGCGGCCGGCGCCGGCGTACGGAGACGCGACATCAACCGCGCAGCAACAGGCGGCGCCAGCACCGTCTCGCCGCGCGACGCCGCGCGGATCCCGTCCAGCAGCTCGGCATGCGGGGTGTCCTTCAGCAGGTACCCGGCAGCCCCGGCCTCGACGGCGTGCAGGATGTCGGTGTCCGTGTCGTACGTCGTCAGCACGAGCACCTTCGTCGCCGGGTAGCCCGACACGATCGCGCCCGTCGCCGACACCCCGTCGCGTCGCGGCATCCGCAGGTCCATCAGTACGACGTCCGGCCGGGTCGCCTCGACGAGTGCGAGCGCTTCCTCGCCGTCGCCGGCTTCGCCGACGACCTCGATGTCGTCGGTGACCGAGAGCATCCCGGTCAGCCCGGAGCGCACGATGGGGTGGTCGTCGACCACGAGAACCCGCACGGTCACGACTCCTCCTCCAGACCCGCCGAAACAAGGACGCGAGCTTTCCCGGCCCGCTCAAGCATGACCTGCACGGTCACGAGTTCTCCTGACTGGTCGAAGGAATGAGGACCTGCACGCGCGTCCCACGCCCCGGCGCGCTCTCCACCTGCACGCTCCCGCCGGACTCCTCGACCCGCCCGCGCATCGCGGCCAGCCCATACCCAGCAGCCGCCGCCGACGGCTCGAAACCCGTCCCGTCGTCCGACACCGAGATCCCGACCCCGTCGGCCGACATCGTCAGCGTGATCAGCACCGTCGTCGCCCCCGCGTGCTTCCGTACGTTCGCCAAAGCCTCCTGCGCCGCCCGCAGCAGCACCACCTGCTGGCCCTGCGGCAGCGCGGCGACCTCGTCGTCGGGCATGTCCAGCGACACCTGTACGTCGACGCCCGTCTCCGCCGCGAAGCGTTCCGCCTGCCGCCGCAGTACCTCGGTCAATGTTGCCTCCGACAACGCGACCGGCGTGAACGCGGCGACCAGCGCCCGGGCCTCGGCCAGGTTCTCCCGGGCGGTGTCCTCGATCGCGCTCAGGCGAGCGGACACAGCAGAAGCACCACCACGTGCGAGCTCGGCCGACGCCGTCTGCGCGAGCATCACGATGCTGGTCATCCCCTGCGCGAGCGTGTCGTGGATCTCCCGCGCCATCCGCTCCCGCTCGGCCATCACGCCCGCCGAGTGGTGCGCCTCGGCGAGCTCGTCGCGGGTCGACTCCAGCTCCTCGATCAGGTCCGCGCGCTGCTGGCTCTGCGCGATCACCCGGTCGATCCAGATCCCGAGCATCGAGCTGACCAGCAGGCTGATCACCATCCACGGGAGGATCGACCAGAAGGCGTCGGTGGTCCAGCCGGCCGCCCACAGCTGAGCGGTGCCGACGGCAACGAGCAGGGTCAGCGTCAGCACGATGGCGTCGACGGTCGACCGGCTCAGCAGCCAGATCTGCGGCGAGACGATGAACAGAATGAAGACCGACTGCGGGAAGATCGCGACCGCGCCGGCGATACAGGCGATCATCAGCAGGCGGTAGACGTTCGACAGCAACCAGTTCCGCGAGAGCATCGCGGGCATCGCGAGGAAGCGGTACCCCACAGCCAGCGCGCTCATCAGGGCCAAGTACGCCGTACGCCGGCCGGCGCTCAGCTCGGACGAGGTGATCGCGCCGATGACGACCACGGCCAGCATCGCGTAGAACACGACGTGCCAGCCGACGAGCGTCCGGATCCAGACCGGCTGCTGGTCGCGCGAGATGGGCTGCATACCCCCTATCTTCCGCCAGAACCCGCACTCGTCCACTGGACGCACGGTTCCGGCGGAAGCCTGGAGGACCATCAGCCGGCGTCCCGGCGGGTCCAGCGGAAGACCCGCTGGGCGACGACCAGCCCGACCACGAGCCAGATCGAGAGCACGATCGCGCCGGTCCCGAGCTGCCAGGAGCCGCCCGGTTCGGTCGCCTCGAAGCTGTCCGGCAGGAACACCGACCGCATGCCCTGGGCCAGCCACTTCAGCGGGAAGAACTCTGACACGGTCCGCATCCAGCCCGGCAGGCTGCTGTAGACGAAGTAGACGCCGGAGATGAACTGCAGCAGCAGGACGACGGGCGTCACCACGGCCGAGGCGGCCTTGCCGGACTTCGGTACGACGCTGAACGCGATCCCCAGCACCGAGCCGGACGCCGTACCGAGCACGAAGATCCACAGGAAGTTCAGCCACTTCGACGGCTCCGACGGGATGTCGACGCCGAGCACCAGCCCGGCGATCGCCAGCAGCAGCCCGAACTGGGCGATCGACGTGGTCAGGACCAGCCCGATCTTGCCGATGAAGTACGACTGCGGCGACATCGGCGTACCGCGCAGCCGCTTGAGCAGGTCCTCGTCGCGTTCCATCGCGATCGTGATCGCCAGCGACTGGAAACTGGTCAGGAAGATGCCCGAGGCGATCATGCCCGGCGTGAAGTACGTCGCGGCGTCGACGCCGCCGGCGGCGAAGTCGCTGCTGCTGAAGACGGCCGAGAAGATGCCGAGGAAGATGATCGGGAAGAAGAAGGTGAAGATCAGCTGCTCCTTCTCGCGGAAGAACTGCTTCACCTCCAGCGCGGTCCTCGACAGACCGACCTGTACGACGGACGGCAGCGGGCGGGTCGCAGTGGTGGTGCTCATCGGGTTGCTCCTTCGAGGGCGGCCGGCTGTACGGCGCCGATCAGGTCCAGGTAGATGTCTTCGAGGCTCGGCCGGCGGACCTGCAACTCGGGCACCTCGCCGCCGAACCGGGCCATCAGCCGCGCGACCTCCGCGGTCGGCTCGTCGGTCCGCACCTCGTGCGCGCCGTCGGCGTCCAGCCAGGACACCCGCGCGGTCCGCGCGCCGCGGCCGCCGAGCGTGTCCGGCGTCGCGACCTCGAGCATCCGCCCGTCCGCGATCACGCCGACCCGGTCGGCCAGGTGCTCGGCCTCGTCGAGGTAGTGCGTGGTGAGCAGGATCGTCGTACCGCTGGTACGCAGGTTGTCGATCAGCGTCCAGAACTGGCGGCGCGCCTCGGGGTCGAAGCCGGTGGTCGGCTCGTCGAGGAACAGCAGCTCCGGGTTGCCGATCACGCCGAGCGCGACGTCGAGCCGGCGGCGCTGGCCGCCGGACAGCTTCCGGGTCCGGGTCCTGGCCTTCTCCTCGAGCCCGACCGACGCGATCACCTCGGCGGGGTCGCGCGGGTTGGGGTAGTAGCCGGCGAAGTGCTGGACCAGCTCGGCGACCGACAGTTCGGCCTCGTCGCGGGACGACTGCGCGACGATGCCGACGCGGGCCCGCCAGTGCCGGTCGGCGTGCGCCGGGTCGACGCCGAGGACCTGTACGTCGCCCTCGTCGGCGCGGCGGTAGCCCTCGAGGATCTCCGTGGTCGTGGTCTTGCCGGCGCCGTTCGGGCCGAGCAGGGCGAACACCTCACCGTGCCGGATGTCCAGGTCGACGCCGGCGACGGCGACCTTGTCCGGGTACCGCTTCACGAGTCCGCGGACCCGCACTGCCAAGTCTGTGTCGGTCATGGCTCAAGCCTCGCGGTCGGCGGCGGTACGCCGGGAGCACCGGACGGCGTACCGGCTGTCCCCCGACCGGTGGACACGGCGGGGTCCCCCGATCCCGTACGGCGCCCGGCGTACCGAAAATCACCGGTACGACGCGCGGACGGGGGCTGACGGGAGCGGCCCGCGTTGGTTAGCGTCGGGCGCATGAGTCAGACAGTGCGTGGAGTCGTAGCCCTGAGCAAAGGTGCCCCGGTCACGATCGAGCAGATCACGATCCCCGATCCCGGTCCGGGCGAGGCGGTGGTGCAGGTGCAGGCCTGCGGCGTCTGCCACACCGACCTGCACTACCGGGAGGGCGGGATCAACGACGAGTTCCCGTTCCTGCTCGGTCACGAGGCGGCGGGAATCGTGGAGAGCGTCGGCGAGGGTGTCACCGATGTCGCGCCGGGCGACTTCGTCGTACTGAACTGGCGCGCGGTCTGCGGCAACTGCCGGGCGTGCCTGCGCGGCCGTCCGTGGTACTGCTTCAACACCCACAACGCCAAGCAGAAGATGACGCTGGCCGACGGCACCGAGCTGTCGCCCGCGCTGGGCATCGGCGCGTTCGCGGAGAAGACCCTGGTCGCGGCCGGTCAGTGCACGAAGGTCGACCCGGAGGCGAAGGCTGAGGTCGCCGGCCTGCTCGGCTGCGGCGTGATGGCCGGCATCGGTGCCGCGGTCAACACCGGCAACGTCGGTCGCGGTGACACCGTCGCGGTGATCGGCTGCGGCGGAGTCGGTACGGCGGCCGTCGTCGGCGCCCGGCTGGCCGGCGCGGCGAAAGTGATCGCGCTCGACATCGACCAGCGCAAGCTCGACGTCGCGCAGGAGCTCGGCGCGACGCACACGATCAACTCCAAGGGTCTGGACCACGACGGTGTCGTCGAGGCCGTCCAGGAGCTGACCGGCGGCTTCGGTGCCGACGTCGTGATCGACGCGGTCGGCCGTCCGGAGACCTGGAAGCAGGCGTTCTACGCTCGCGACCTGGCCGGGACGGTTGTGCTCGTCGGCGTACCGACGCCGGACATGCAGCTGGAGATGCCGCTGCTCGACTTCTTCGGACGCGGTGGATCGCTCAAGTCCAGCTGGTACGGCGACTGCCTGCCGAGCCGCGACTTCCCGCTGCTGATCGACCTGCACCTGCAGGGCCGGCTGCCGCTCGACCGGTTCGTGTCGGAGACGATCGCGCTGGACGAGGTCGAGGCGGCGTTCGAGAAGATGCACCACGGCGACGTACTGCGGTCTGTAGTGGTCTTCTGATGCCGGCCCGGATCGAACGACTCGTCACGTCGGGCACGTTCAGTCTCGACGGCGGGACGTGGGACGTCGACAACAACATCTGGCTGGTCGGCGACGACCACGAGGTCCTGGTGATCGACGCCGCGCACGACGCCGAGCGGATCGTGCAGGCGGTGGGGGACCGGCGCGTGGTCGGGCTGATTGCCACGCACGGGCACAACGACCACATCAACGCCGTCGGCGGCGTCCAGGCCGTGCTGAAGTGCCCGGTCTGGATCAGCTCGGCCGATCAGATGCTGTGGTCGGCCCTGTACGACGAGCTGCCGGACCACGATCTGAAGGAGGGCGCCGAGTTCGCGGTCGCCGGTACGACGCTGAAGGCCGTCGCGACGCCCGGGCACAGCCCCGGCTCGACCTGCTTGTACGCCGCCGACCTGGACGCGGTCTTCACTGGGGACACGTTGTTCCAGGGTGGACCGGGCGCGACCGGCCGGTCGTACAGCGACAAGCCGACGATCCTGAAGTCGATCCGCGAACGGCTGCTCACGCTGCCCGAGGGCACGGTCGTGCACACGGGCCACGGCGACACCACCACGATCGCCGCGGAGCTCGGCAACATCGAGTAGCAGCGCCCAAAGAGACCGGTCCTGCCATGACTAAGCGCGGGGCCGGTCTCTTTGCCCGGACCCTTGCATCTATGCATGCATCTATGCGGTAGATTTGACCGCGTGGCCGACGAGAAGACCCCGGCAGGTGATCGCGCCTACCGGCACACCAAGGAGCTGATCCTCACCGGTGCGCTGGCCGGTGGGCAGTTGTTCAGCGAGGGCGAGATCGCGCAGGACCTGGCGATCAGCCGGACGCCGGTGCGTGAGGCGTTCCTGCGGCTGGAGGCCGAGCAGTTGCTGCGGCTCGTTCCCAAGCGCGGCGCCGTCGTCGTACCGGTGTCGCCGACCGAGGTCGAGGACGTGCTCGAGCTTCGTGAGGCGCTCGAGACGGCCGCCGTACGACGTCTGGTGCGGGACGACAGGTTGCTGGCCGCGGCTTCGGCGGGGTGGTCGCGGGCACTGGCCGAGCAGGCGCGGTGTGCGGCCGCCGAGGACCCGGACGGGTTCGCGGCGGCCGACGACGCCTTCCACACCAGCTTCGTGGAGGCCTCCGGCAACGCGCTGGCGATCCGGTTCTAC
Source organism: Kribbella sp. cmx-5-2 (assembly GCA_049998015.1). Taxonomy (GTDB): domain Bacteria; phylum Actinomycetota; class Actinomycetes; order Propionibacteriales; family Kribbellaceae; genus Kribbella. The sequence goes on along the minus strand of JAEBEC010000001.1, from coordinate 1,514,357 downwards.
CGTTCGCTGGCCGACCGGCAACGCCGGATGAGTCTCGGCGTACTGCGGCCGCGGGCTCGCCTGCTGGACGTGATCCTGACCGAGCACCGCGCGATGGCCGACCACGTGACCGCCCGGGACCCCGAGGCCTTCGGCCGTGCTCTTGCGGACCACCTGGACCGCAACCACCGACCATGAGCCGCCGTACGTGGCTGCCGGCCGTGTTCGCGATGTTCTGCTGCGGCTGGGGCGGCAACCAGTTCACGCCGCTGCTCCTGCTGTACCGGCGGGCCGGCGGCTACTCGACTGTCGAGGTCGACCTGTTCCTCGGCACGTACGTCGTCGGGCTGGTGCCCGGGCTGCTCGTGGCCGGTGCCCTGTCCGACCGGCACGGCCGGAAGCCGCTGATGCTGGTGGGCACTGCGCTCTCGGCTGTCTCCAGCGTGTTCCTGATGGTCGGACAAACCTGGGCGCTGTACGGCGGGCGGCTGCTCACCGGCGTGGCAGTAGGCATAGCCATGGCTGTCGGGACCAGCTGGGTCAAGGAGCTCTCGCAGCCGCCGTACGACGCAGCTGCTGATGCCGGCTCCGGCGCACGGCGTGCGGCGATGGGACTGACGCTCGGCTTCGGTCTGGGCGCCGGAGTGGCCGGCGTACTGGCTCAGTGGGGCCCGCACCCGATGGTGACGCCGTACGTCGTGCACGCCGTACTGGCCTTGGCTGCGCTGTCCCTGCTCTCACGAGCTCCCGAGACCCGGACCACGCCGGCTGCTGGGTCGCTCTGGTCGCTGCTGAAGGTGCCGGCCGTCGCACACCGCCGCTTCCTGCGGGTGGTGCTGCCGATGGCGCCGTGGGTCTTCGGCTCGGCCGGCATCGCGTACGCCGTGACGCCGCAGCTCGTCGGCGACCGGCTCGGCAACTGGGGCCTGGCCTACGCCACCCTGCTCACGGTCTGCACCCTCGGCACGGGGGCTTTGGTGCAGCCGCTGGCGAAGAGGCTCGACTCCGTGTCGACGGCCCGGGCCATCGTCGTGGCGATGGTCCTGATGTCGGCCGGGGTCGGCCTCAGCGCGGTGGTCGCCGACGTCGGGTCTCCGTGGCTCGGCCTGCTCAACGGGGTCCTGCTGGGCGCGGCGTACGGGATCGCTGTTGTGTCGGGGTTGTTGGAGATCCAGCGCATCGCTGCGCTGAACGGTGGCGCCGACCTGGCCGGTCTGACTGGCGTCTACTACGCCGCGGCGTACACGGGCTTCCTGCTGCCCACTGTGCTCGCGGCGGTCGCCGGGCTGGCGCCGTACGTGATTCTGCTGGGGGCCGTCGCTGTGGTGACGCTGGCCTGCACTGCGGTGGTGCTTGCTTCGTCGCGGCGTTATCTGCCTGCGTGAAACGTCGCCCCGGCCGCGCGAAATCGGGTCGCTGCCGTCGCTGGTCGGCTGCGATCATGACAGGGAGTGGTTGTGCAGCTCGGGGAGCGGTCGGCGTCGTACTCGTTGGCCCGGCCGCAGCTACCGCTCAGCGACCTGGAGAGGCGGACGTGGTGGGCGAGTTAATCGATCGGGTGCCGGAGCGGTTTCGCGCGGTCGCGGACGGCGTGATCGCTGCCGCTGCGGGGGATCCGCGGTTCCTGGCCGTGATCGTCAACGGCTCGGTCGCGAACGGGGAGCCGGACGAGTGGTCGGACCTGGACCTGGTGATCGTGTGCGCTGATCCGTACCGATTGGAAGTGGTTGCGCAGGGCAAGGAGTTTGCCGCGGGCGTCGGTCCGTTGCTGGTGGCCTTCACCGGTGAGCACGTCGGCGAACCGCGGTTGCTGATCGCTCTGTACGGACCGCCGGTGGTCCACGTCGACCTGAAGTTCATCGGGATCGGCGATCTCGACGAGCGGGTCGAGGACGGGCTCGTGCTGTGGCAGCGCGACGACAGCGTCGAGCAGCGGCTCGGTACTACGCGGGCCGCGTGGCCGCAGCCGGATCCGCAGTGGATCGAGGACCGGTTCTGGGTGTGGATCCACTACGTCGCGGCGAAGATCGGGCGCGGCGAGGTGTTCGAGGCGGTCGACGGGCTGGGGATGATCCGGAGTGCGGCGCTCGTGCCGATGATCGTTGCCAGCCGCACCGATCGGCCGGCCGGCGTACGGCGGGTTGAGCAGTTGGCGCCTGAGTTGGTGCCAGCGTTGGGGCGGACGGTCGCGCTGGCCGATCGCGCCGACTGCCTGCGCGCGCTGCGTGCGGCGATCGAGCTGTACGGCGAGGTCCGCGACAGCGGCGTCGTACGGCGTGATGATGCCGAGAAGGCCGTTGTCGCGTACCTGGACGCCTTGGGCTGAGTCGGGTCAGCGCGTGGTAGTCGCGCTGGCCTGGTCCCAGGAGATCGGGGTCGTGTAGAGCACGAACCGGTAGTCGCGGGTCTTGCTTTAGCGGTAGGACATCGTCGCGACGCCGGCCGAGCTGGTGGTGACGGCCTTCAGGCCCTTCCACGTCGTCGTACCGCGCTCCTTGAACTGGAACGCGCCTTTGGCGGACCGCTTGAAGTAGCTGTCGCTCCCGGTCGAGTACAGCAGCGACGTCCCGGTCAGCGTCACGACGTCGCTGGTGCGCTTACTGGTGATCCAAGCGGCAGTCGCGAGCCGGATGTCGGACTGGACGGTGTTTTGCGTCAGCGGGTCGCCGCCGCTGTCGAAGGCACCCGACGGCCGCCAGGTGTGCAGGCCGATGGTGTGGAAGTCGTAGACGTCCCAGCTTTCCTGGCTGGTCCCGATGAAGTACGCGCCGCCCTGGCTTCCTTGGCTCGGGTGGATCAGGTCCCAGCCGGACGAACCACCGTTCTGCGAGCAGATGCTCGACGCGTAGAGCTTGAACTCCTTGTACGGCTGGCCGATGACCACCCGGTACGGCGCGGCCAGGTCGCAGGGCGCTGCCGCCTGTGCCGGCGTCGTCGTCAGCCCACCGACCAGTACGGCGGCTAGGGCCGCGCCGAGCATTCTCATGGTTCGCATAGTGCGGATAAGTCTTGCGTACTCCCGGTGCACCGGTGCTGCGGCCGCCGCCATGGAGACCCCCACCCCCGAGGTTCCCGGTGGCCGCGGCAAATGGCGAGGTCCGTGCTTCGCTCGCCGAGGCTGGACGAGACTGGCTGGAACCGCGCGGACTGGGCGGATGGGCCGGACCGTGGAGGCGGCACCGCCAAATGGATGCGCCCTTTGAGCGGAGTACGCCGCGATCGCGCCGCGCCGCTGCAGGCGCGACGAGCCGTTGCCCTGAGCACTCGCTTGAGCAGGCCTGCGGGCGCGGCTGATGACCGCGACGCCTCGTGGGCGCCGCGGACTCAGTTGGGCGGCGCGGTGGTCGCTCGCAGTTGGGCAGCACGGCGGTCACTCGCGGCCTGGCAGCACAGCGGTCGCTCGCGGCTGGGCCGCGCGGTGGTCGTTCGCGGTTGGGCGGCGCGGTGATCGTTCGCGGCTGGGCAGCGCGGAGGTCACTCGCAGTTGGGCGGCGTGGTGGTCGCTTGCGGTTGGGCGGCGTGGTGGTCGCTCGCGGCTGGGCAGCGCGGTGGTTGCTCGCGCCGGGCACCACACTCTGCCCTGCTCCGGAGGACCGCCGGTTGTGGCGGCGATCCGCTCGACCGACCAGTCCGACTCCGCCAGCAGTCGTCTGGTGCCGAGCGCGCGCTCCGGCATCCCGAGCGTGGTCCCGGCAGTCACTCGCCGCCGGCTACCTGGTCCGGGCTCCCGAGGCCACCCGACTCAGCACCGGCGGACGAGCGAAGAGGAACCTCGGGTCGACCAGCATCCACCGGTCGCGCAACCGGACCACCGGACGTTCGCCGCCGAAGCTGGGCAGTGCCCGGCCCGCTCGCCGCTGGGCTGTCCGCTTGCTGCGGGGGCAGCGTGGTGCTCGCTTGCCGTCGGGCAGTCGGATGTTCACTGCGGCTGGACAGTGCGGCAGTCGCGTGCGCTGGGGCAGCGTGGTGTTCGCTTGCCGTCGGGCAGTCGGATGTTCACTGCGGCTGGACAGTGCGGCAGTCGCGTGCGCTGGGGCAGCGTGGTGTTCGCTTGCCGTCGGGCAGTCGGGTGTTGACCGCGGCTGGACAGTGCGGCAGTCGCGTGCGCTGGGGCAGCGTGGTGTTCGCTTGCCGTCGGGCAGTCGGGTGTTGACCGCGGCCGGACAGTACGGCAGTCGCGGGCCGCTGGGCAGCGCCTGGCCCGCTCGCTGCTGGGCTGTCCGCTTGCGCTTGCCGCGGCGCAACGCGGTGCTCGCTTGCCGCGGGGGCAGCGTGGTGTTCGCTTGCCGTCGGGCCGTCGGGCCGTCGGGCCGTCGGGCCGTCGGGCCGTCGGGCCGTCGGGCCGTCGGGCCGTCGGGCCGTCGGGCCGTCGGGCCGTCGGGCCGTCGGGCCGTCGGGCCGTCGGATGTTCACCGCTGCCGGGCAGTACGGCAGTCGCGTGCGGCTGGGCAGCGCCCGGTCCGCTCGCTGCTGGCTGTCTGCTTGCGCTTGCCGCGGGGGGAGCGCGGTGTTCGCGTGCAGTCGGATGTTCACCGCTGCTGGACAGTACGGCAGTCGCGGGCCGCTGGGCAGCGCCCGGCTCGCTCGCCGCTGGGCTGTCTGCTTGCCGCGGCGCAGCGCGGTGCTCGCTCGCCGTCGGGCAGGCGCACGCTCACCGCGGCCGGGGAGTACGGCCGTCACTTGCGGCCGGGCAGTGGGGTGGGCGCGTGCGGCTGGGCCACTCGCAGCCGGGTGGCGCAGTCGGTCGCCGCGGGCTAGCTGGTCCGGGTGGTGGCCCCGGGCTCGGCGCGTGCGGCATCACCGGCTGGAGGTGGGTTGGCTCCGGCCGGCGGTGGGTGGGGTGGTGAGGGGGTGGGGGTCGTCCAGGGTGGGCGGGTCGTTGTGGGGGTGGGGGATGTCCAGGGCGGGCGGGCAGTCGTGGGGCGGCCTGCATTGGTGGCGAGGGTCCAGTGGCCCTGGTGGACGTCGATGTGGTGTCGCTTGCAGAGCAGGGCGAGGTTGGTGATGCGGGTTTCGCCGCCGTCGGCCCAGTGGACGATGTGGTGGGCTTCGCACATGGCCGGTGGGGCGTTGCAGACAACGCAGCCTTGGTCGCGGACGTTCAGCGCGTGGCGGATGGCGGGGGTGACGAAGCGGTGCTCGGCGCCTACGTCGAGGGGTTCGGAGGCGGTGCCGAGCACCATGGGGATCACCCCGGCGTCGCAGGCGATGCGTCGGACTGCGGCCGCTGACAGGGTGGCGCCGGAAGCGAGGGACGCCGTACCCGAACCGGTGGTGAGCTCGTCCAGGCCGATGGTGACGGTGACGTGAGGCCTGATGCCGCCGTGGGCTGGTACGGCGGTGCCGGTCGCGGCGGCGGTTGCCAGTACGGCGGTGAGGGCGTCGGCCTGACGGCGGCCACGACTGCGGGGATCTCGCCGGCCGTCGAGGGTCTTGTGCGGCTTGGCGCCGGCGAAAACCAGGGTCTGCAGCAGTTCGGCGTGCTCGCCGGCGAGGTAGCCGCCGAACTCGACGCCGAGGGCGCCGCGTTTCAGCCAGAGGTTCTCGGCCGCGAGGGCCCGGGCTTCGTTCGGCTCGATGCCGTCGGTGTCGAGGGTGTCCCGGACGCGCTTGCCCAACAGGCGTAGGTCGGCGGGACACAGCACCTCGGCGGCCGCGACGAGCGCGCGCTCGGCCACCTCGAGGTCCTCCACGGGGACTTGGGCGGACGCGGGGATCCGTTCCAGCGCGGTTACGATGGCCTCGGCCTGACCGGGATGAACGCGCACAGTGTGGTCCGGCACGCCGTCACCGGGCCGAACGCGCTCGGGTACGCCGCGTTGGCGGTCTGCTTCCCACGCCAGTTCGTCGCCCTGACCGGCAGCAGGATTCTGCGGCTCGCTCAACGCGGCGCGGACCTGCTCGTACTTCGGCAGCGCGAGGGCCAGGCGGAGGTCACGGCGTACAGCGGTGTGGTCGAGCCGATGACGGGTCGAGATCAGCTGAACGGTGTCCCGAGCGCCGATCTCGGCGGCATGACCGTTGGCGTCGATCGCGGCGAGCAGCTCGAGACGGTACAGCTGCAGCCCGTCGAGCTGTGCCTGCACGCCGTCGAGAGCGGTCAGCATCTCGCTGCCGCTCATCGACCACACAGGTCGTTGCCCGAACTCTTCCATGCCGACCAGTCTGCCCTACGCCGCCGACGGTTTTCGGCCCAGAAGCCCTTGTGCACAAGGGATCTGAGGATTGACCGGATCCGGCCAAGACGCGACCTGCTGTGGAAAACTCGATGCGGTACGCCGGCTGCTCTCGTACGATCGCCGCCATGGAGAGCGCCGAGATCGTCGCCCGGAACCGCCGGTACTGGGAGGCCTTGGCGCCGCGCAGACCGGGGGAGTCCATCGAGTTCTTCCGCGCTGGCAGCAGTGCGCTCAACCCGGACGAACTGGCCGCGGTCGGCGACGTCCGCGGGCGGCGGGTGCTGCAGTTGGCCTGCTCGGTGGGCGACGAGGCGCTGACGTTCGCACGCCTCGGCGCCAACGCTGTCGCGGTCGACCTGGCGCCGACCCACCTCGCGACCGGCCGGGCCAAGGCCGAGGCGCTCGGCCTCGCGGTCGACTTCCGCGAGCAGGACATGATGGCGCTCGATCAGGAGCTGACTGGCTTCGACGTCATCTTCATCTCGTGGGGCGGCATCTGCTGGGTTCCCGACCTGACTCGCTGGGCCGCCGACCTCACGGCGAGGCTCGCGCCTGGCGGCGTACTGGTGATCTCCGAGCACCACCCGGTGTGGGAGATCCTCACCGTCACCGCGCCGATGCGGGTCAGCGGCGACTACTTCACGCCGGCCCGCGACGGCTACGCCGATCCGCTCAAGGCTCCCCAGATCACCCGCGAGCTGGCAACGCCCCTCACCGGCCGCAGCTACGTCTGGAACCTGGGCGCCGTCACCACCGCCGTACTGGCTGCCGGGCTCACCCTCCGCTCGCTGCAGGAGTTCCCGGCGCCGGAGATGTACGCCGACCTGGACGGCAAGGCCGGACATCTCCCCGCCACCTACCTCTTGAGCGCAACTCGCTGAACAGCCTGGCTCGGCACCCAGTGCGTCACGCGCGGCGTCATCGGTCAATACCATGTGCCGCCAGCTCTCCAGAGCGTTGTTGCATGAACCTGCAACAGCCAACTGTTGCGGCCTCGTGAACGCCTGCCTACTTTCAGTCGAGTAGGTACCTACCAACAGAGGTCGAACCATCGGGAGAACAAATGAGCCTATTGCGGAGAGCGCGAGCCGTGAGCGGCTCCGAAGCCAATCCTCAGAAGGCGCGGCGGAAGCCCGCGATCACGAAGATCGCCATTGTTCCCTGTGTGTTCCTGGTTTCGGCCGGCTCGCTGAATCCCTCGACTTCCGTTGCGGTTGCTGGAGCCGAGGCAACCGGCTCCGCGGCGGTCGTCGCGGTCGGCTCAGTCAATCAGAACGGGATTCAGGCACACGGTGCACGGGTAATGCTGCGCGTCTGGCCGAGCACGAAGACACTGAGCGCGCTTCCGGCCGGCGGAAGTATCGACGTGCCGGTGCTCCATGTCGGAACCGTCGATGCCGACGGCGCTTTCCAGTTGCCTGTCGACCCCCGCACCATTTCTTCGCACTACCAGGAACCGGACGGAACCGTCAGCTTCGAACTCTCGGTGACCGATGGCAGCAAGGAGGCGCGACGAGTCTTCTCTGCGGTCAGCGGTGCTGACGGGCTCTGGTTCGCAGCTACCGCCGACGGCCTGCGCGATCAGAAGATCGAGATGGGCTTCGACTTCGGAAAATCACCCAGCTTCAAGGATCGAACCGGTTCCGTCGCGCTTGCCCTCGACAACAAGTCGCCGTTGTGGGACGACTGGGGTCCTGATGCGCCCTGCCTGCCGGTCAGGGCTGGAACTTGGCACTACGGTCGACCTGAGTACTTCGCTCGAGTATTCGGATCGGCGGACGCCCCGGCGACCATTACCCAAACCTACAACGTCGACCACGAGTTGGGGGTCGGCATGAAGGACTTCGGGGGCCACTGGACCATGGGTGGAACCACAAAGATCTCCCTCGGAGCAAGTGCTACGAGTCCGGCGACCGCAACTTCTCGGATGGCGTACAACAAGATCAACTACCGAGATTTCTACAACAACTGCTACGTCTACGAACGGCGTCCGCAAAGCGTTCATTCTCTCATGTCGGACTTTCCGATCACGAGTCGGCCGGAGTGGAACAACTGCACCTATTACGCGGGTGGAACCTATTCGAAGACGAGCGGAAAGAACGTGACGTACAGCCAGGGGATGAACCTGGGTCAGGTCTTCGTCTCGGCTCAATCCGGGTGGTACAGCGAAACCAAGCTGACGTGGACTGTGCTGCGCCCCGAGTATCTTTGTGGCAACTCTCCCCTCGGCTGGGTCGGTTCGTCCGAAGCTCAGGCCGGTTGAGGCGAATCGTTGGCTGTCCGTGCTGAGCGTCTGAGCGGGAGATCTCCTTGAAGTCGAGAGTTGGCACCCTGTGGGTTGTTTCGATCGCGTTGCTGGCCGGTTGTGCCGACCCGCCGCCGGAGGTCGCGAACGGCAGCAGCCTTGTCTACCCAGGCGACGGAGGTCAGATCGAAGCCACGATGCCGGGGGTGCGCCAGCACGAAGCTCACACCTACGGCGCCATCATGCTCTGCACCTCGACCGAGGATTCCGTGACGCTCGAGCATGCAGTGGCCAAGGGCGGGAACGGTGGACTCAGGATCACCAGATTCTCGACCAGGACGAGGCCGAAGGCTGACCAGTCCATTCGTTCCGGCTATACGAAGGGGCCGTTGGAGACGCTCGGGTTCAGTGTGCGGGAGCCGGTGACCGTAGCGACGCCGTGCCAGGACAGCGATCAGTCGTTGACAGAGCTGGCGGTGCAGTTCGAAAGAGTCTCCGTTGACACCGGGACGTCCATGAGCATCCAGTTGACGTATTCGAATGGCTCGACCACCAGCGAGTTGTCCGTTCCGTTCGGTGTCACGCTGTGCGCGATCGTGGACCGGACAACGCCGCACTGCACCCCGCGGTAGCGGCGCCGGTGACCCGTGGCCGCCCGCTGAGAGTCAAGCCTTCTGGCAGTCCGCGCAGGTGCCGAAGATCTCCAGGGTGTGGCTGATGTCGGCGTAGCCGTGTTCGGCGGCGACCTTGTCGGCCCAGCGTTCGACGGCGGGGCCTTCGACCTCGACGGTGCGGCCGCAGTTGCGGCAGACCAGGTGGTGGTGGTGGCCCTTGGAGCAGCGGCGGTAGGCGGTTTCGCCGTCGGCGGTGCGGAGGACGTCGACCTCGCGGGAGTCGGCCAGGGCCTGGAGGGTGCGGTAGACCGTGGTCAGGCCGACGGCCTCGCCGGAGGTTCGGAGCTCCTGGTGGATCTCCTGGGCCGTGCGGAAGTCGTCCAGGTTGTCCAGCACCGACGCCACCGCCGCGCGCTGGCGGGTGGACCTCGTACCGATCGCCACCGTTCCTCCTGTCATGAGATCACCGATTCTCCCCGGCAACTCGCCATTCTGGCAGACGCCGCCAAGCCAGTGCCCGTCGCCGAGCCAGCACCCGTCAAGCCGGCACCCGTCAAGCCACAGCCCATCCCGCCGGCACCCACCAACTCATCGCCCGTCACGTCAGTGCTCGTCCCAGTGGTCGCCGTGCGCGGCGTGCAGGTGCCCGTCGTGCACGTAGTCGACGTGGTCACCGTGCTCGACCTTCGCGTGCCCGCACTTCTGGCCGTGGGCGTGTACGTGCTGGTCGGTGACCACGTGCGGCTCCGGACCAGGTACCCCGACCTCGGGCGCTTCATCAGCCAGCGGTGCCTGTACGGCGCGCCGCCGGCGAACCAGCGCCCCCGCCGCAGCGGCGGCGACGAAGCACGCGAGGGCCAGGACGACGATCGTCGCGCCCGGCGCCACGTTCGCGTTGTACGACGTGATGATCCCCGCCAGACACACCAGTACGCCGATCCCGCACGCCGTGACGAACGTCGACCGGAACGACCGCGTCACCTGCTGGGCGGTCGCCACCGGCACCACCATCAGCGCGCTGACCAGCAGCAACCCGACGGTCCGCATCGCGACCGTCACGGTCACGGCGGCCATCACCGCGATCAGCAGGTTGAGCAGCTGGACGCGCAGCCCGGTGACTCGGGCGAACTCCTCGTCCTGGCAGACCGCGAACAGCTGCGGCCCGAGCCCGATCGCGACCACCAGTACGACGACCGCCAGCCCGACCACGACGTACAGGTCGGACGGCGAGACGGTGGTCAGCGAGCCGAACAGGTACGTGTTCAGCGTCGCGGCGCCCTGGCCGGCCAGGCCGATCAGCAGCACACCGCCCGCGATCCCGCCGTAGAAGAGCAGCGACAGTGCGACGTCCCCGCTGGTCTTGCCGCGGGCGCGGATCAGTTCGATCGCGCTCGCGCCGACCACCGCGACCAGGATCGCGGTCAGTACCGGCGCGGTCCCGGTCAGCAGGCCGAGCGCGACGCCGGTGATCGCGATGTGCCCGATCCCGTCGCCCATCAGGGCCAGCCGCCGCTGCACCAGGTACGTCCCGATCGCCGGCGCGGACAGCCCGGTGAGCAGCCCGGCGATCAGCGCGCGCTGCATGAACTCCAACTCGAACAAAGTCATCCCAGCCACCCCGGCTCGTCGTTCACCACGTGGTGGACGTGGGCGTGGGTCTGTGAGGCGTGCGGCGGCCCGTCGTACACGATGCGGCCGCGGCGGAGGATGATCGAGCGGTCGATCAGCGCGTCCATCGGGCCGAGGTCGTGGCTGACCATGACGACCGTGGTACCGCGGGCGACGCGTTCGCGGATCGCGTCGGCGAAGATGTCCTGGCTGGCCAGGTCGACGCCGGCGGTCGGTTCGTCGAGCACCAGGAGCTCCGGATCGGACACCAGCGCCCGGGCGATCAGCACTCGTTGCTGCTGGCCCCCAGACAGCTCGGCGACGGCGTCCTTGCGCCGGTCGGCCATGTCGACCAGCTCGAGCGACTCGTCGACAGCAGCCTTCTGGGCGGCCGACAGCGGCCGGAAGAACCGCCGCTTCGACAGCAGGCCGGACGACACGACCTCGTGCACGGTCGCCGGTACGCCGCCGGCCGCGGTGATCCGCTGCGGCACGTACCCGATCCGGCTCCACTGGCGGAACCGCGGGACCGGCGTACCGAAGAGCCGGACCTCGCCGCGCGCGGCCGGGAGCAGGCCGACGATCGTGCGGACCAGCGTGGACTTGCCGGAGCCGTTGGTGCCCAGTACGGCGATCACTTCGCCGGGACGGATCTGCAGATCGATCCCCCGCAGCACGGGACGGCCGCCCAGGTCGACCGAGAGATCGGTGACCTGGACGGCGTCGGAGGAGTTGGGGCCTGTCACGCGCAGCTGTTCGCCTTCCGGAGCTCCTGCAGGTTCTCCCGCATCAGCGAGAGGTAGGTCTCCTGAGAGTTCGCGTCCGACAGCCCCTCGATCGGGCTGAGGACCGCGGTCTTGACGTGGACGTCGCGGGCGATCGACTCGGCCACCTTGGGGCTGACGAGCTCCTCGTAGAAGATCGTGGTGACGTGCTGGGTGCGCACGATGTCCTGGACCTCCCTGATCCGCTGGGGGGTCGGCTCGGCGTCCGGGGTGAAACCGGCGATTCCGACCATCTGCAGACCGTACCGCTTCGCCAGGTAGGCGAACGCCTCGTGGCTCGTCACGAACGTCTTGAGCTTGCACGACTCGAGCCCGGTCTTGTACTCCGAGTCGAGCTTGTCGACCTCGCCGAGCAGCGTCTTGGCGCGTTCCTTGTACCCGTCGGCGTGCGCGGCGTCGACCTCGACCAGCTTGTCGGTCACAGCCTGTACGACGCCCGCGTAGCGGACCGGGTCGAGCCAGAAGTGCGGGTCGAGCGCGTCCTCGGTGAACGCGGCCGCCTTCACAGTTGGGCGCGGCACCGTCCCGGTCGGGGTCGCGGCGCCGCCCTCCTCGTGCTCCTCGAAGTCCGCGCCGGTGGCCTCGAGCTTCGCGGCCGGGGCGACGTCGAAGCCGGCGTCCTTGGCGTTCTGGGCGACGGCCTCGTCGACGGCGGGCTGCAGACCCTTCTCGAACACGACCAGCTTGGCGCCGGCGATCGTGCCGACCTGCTTCGGCGTCAGCTCCAGGTCGTGCGGCTCGACGCCCGGCGCGGTCAGCGTGGTCACGTTCACCGCGTCGCCCCCCACCGACTTGGCGATGAACTCGAGCGGGTAGAAGGATGCCACTACGTCGAGCTTGTCCCCGCTGCCGCCGGAGCCGTCGGCAGCGTTGCTGCCGCAGCCTGCGAGAGTGAGCAGGGTCAGGGCGGCGAGGCCGGCGATGACAGGACGACTAGATCTCATGACAATCATTTTCATTTAAACGGAACTGGCTGTCAAAACAGGGAGTGGACGGATGGCCAGGCGGACGGTCGGGCGCAGGCGGGCCGACAGCAAACCCAACCGGCGCCGCCGGATCGAAATTCCCCGTGGTTCCGGGCACGGACACGGTCATGGGCACGGTCACGGCGGTGGCTGGGGTGACGACCACGTGGTGGACACCTCGGTCGTGGACCGGGACGCGGTGGTCGCTCGCCGGGTCCGGGTGGTGGTCGCGGCGCTGCTGATCCCGCTGATCGCGGCGGCGATCATCGCGATGGTGGTGATGTGGCCGGGCGGCGATGTCGTGGTCGAGTCGGCCAAGTCCAGCGGTGCCGGCGGCACGGTCGCCAAGCTCGTGCCGTGCCCGGAACATCCGGCCGACTGTGACGAGGCGACGGTCCGGATCGACTCGGGCAAGACCGACGTCGGCGCCGAGGTGCCGGTCGAGGTCCCCAAGGGCGCGCAGACGACGATCCCGATCAAGGCCGGGGACAAGATCCTGCTGGGCGTCGACGCCAACGCGCCGATCGAGGGGCGGTACCAGTACGTCGACCACGACCGCGGCCGTCCGCTGCTGATCCTGGCGGCGATCTTCGCCGTCGCGGTCGTCGTCCTGTCGCGCTGGCGGGGCCTCGCGGCGCTCGGCGCGCTCGTGGTCACCGGGATCACGCTGACCCAGTTCATCCTGCCCGCCATCCTCAAGGGGTCGAACCCGCTGCTCGTGGCGGTGGTCGGTGGCTCGGTGATCATGGTGATCGCCCTCTACCTGACGCACGGCATCAACGCGCAGTCGTCGGTCGCGCTGGCCGGCACGATCGCGGCGCTCGGGCTGACCGCGTTCCTGGGCTGGGCGTTCGTGAAGTTCTGTGACCTGTCCGGGATCGCGTCGGACGGCGCGTCGGCGCTCAAGGCGTACGTGCCGGACATCGACCTGGCCGGGCTGCTCGTGGCCGGGATCGTGATCGGCGCGCTCGGCGTACTGGACGACGTGACGGTGACCCAGGCGAGCGCGGTCTGGGAGCTGTCCGCGGCGAACCCGGCCGCGAGCCGGGCGATGCTGTTCGGCGCCGGGCTGCGGATCGGCCGGGCGCACGTCGCCTCGGTCGTGAACACGCTCGTCCTCGCGTACGCCGGGGCGGCGCTGCCGATCCTGATGGTGTTCGCGATCAGCGGGACCCAGTCCAACTACCTGATCTCGACCGAGCAGGTGGCGATCGAAGTCGTCCGAGGTCTGGTCGGCAGCTTGGGGATCATCGCGGCCGTCCCGTTGACCACCGCGCTGGCCGCGATGGCCGTCGCCGACCGGTCCCGGGACCTGGTGTCGGACGTCGAACACCTCGGTCCTGAGCCCGAAGACACCGATCGAGTGGCGAAAACCCCGGAGTCGTGATGTTGCTCTGATGGGCTGCTGATCTTTCGGATTTCTGTCCGGCAGTCTCTTCCTTCGCGCCGTCAGCCGATCTAGAGTTCCGATCTGTCACGGATCGTCCGCCCAAGACTACCTTCCGTGGCAGCGAGCCTGAGGAGCCGCGGATGCATCGACGCGTGGGTGTGTGGTTGTTCGGGGCAAGGGGTTCGGTCGCGACCACGACCGTCGCCGGAGCGGCCGCACTGGCCCACGGCGCCCCGCCCGCCGGAGTCGTCACCGAGCAGCCGGCGTTCGCCGGTGCCGGGCTGACGCCGATCGATCGGCTGGTCTTCGGCGGGCACGACCCGTCCGAGATCCCGCTGAGCAAACAGGTGGAGCGACTCGTTGCCGGAGGCGTCCTCCCACCCGGGCTGGACGGCCTGATCGCCGCCGAGCTGGCCGAGACCGAGCGGAACCTGGTGGTCCTCCCGGTCGCGGACACGCAGGACGAGCTGGTCCGCCGGATGGCCGAGGACATCCGCGCGTTCAGGCTGCGGAACGACTTGGAGCACGTGGTCGCGATCAATGTCGCGTCGACCGAGCCGCCTGCCGAGGTTCGGTACGCCGACCTCGCCGAGCTCCGCCGGGCGCTGAAAGCCGCCCGGGTCGCGAGCGGGGAAGGAGCGGCGGAGGCGAGCGGCGCCGCAGAGGCGGGGCAGGAGGCAGCCGACGGCGCGATGACCGGGCTGAAGGCAATCGGGCAGGCATTGCCGCCGAGTTCGATCGGGGCGTTGGCTGCGTTCGAGGCGGGTGCGGCGTACGTGGACTTCACGCCGTCGACGTCGATCCGGCCGCAGGTGGTCCGCGACTGGGCGGTCGAGCGGCAGGTGCCGTACGGCGGGCAGGACGCGAAGACCGGGGAGACCCTCGTGAAGAGCGTGCTCGCGCCGATGTTCACCGCTCGCGCTCTGCCCGTGCAGGCCTGGTCCGGGACCAACCTGCTCGGCGGTGGCGACGGCGCGACGCTGGCCGACCCGCACGCGGCTGAGTCGAAGAGCGTGTCCAAGGAGCGCGTACTGACCGAGCTGCTCGGCGGTGAGGTGCCTGGTGAGGTCCACATCGACTACGTCGACCCGCTGGGGGACTGGAAGACCGCCTGGGACCACGTGATGTTCTCCGGGTTCCTCGGCGTACGGATGACGCTGCAGTTCACCTGGCAGGGCTGTGACTCGGCTCTGGCGGCTCCGCTCGTGCTGGACCTGGCGCGGCTGTCCGCACTGGCCCTGGAGCGCGGACACGTCGGGGCGATGCCGTTCCTGGGGTTCTACTTCAAGGACCCGATCGAGTCGAGCGAGCACGCACTGACCAGGCAGTACGACGAGCTGGTGCGGTGGGTGCAGGAATGCTGAAGGACCTGGTGGAGCTCGTCCGAGCTCCTGCTGCGCTGACCGTGCCGGGCGACGTACTGGCAGGTGCTGTGGCAGCTGGAGACCTGAGGCCTGGTCGCGCCGCCGGCCTGTCAGCTGCGTCGGTGTGCATCTACTGGGCCGGCATGGCGCTCAACGACTGGGCCGACCGGGAGATCGACGCTGTCGAGCGACCTGAGCGGCCCATCCCGTCCGGACGAGTGCCTGCCAGTACGGCGCTCGGCCTGGCCGCAGGACTCACTGCTGCCGGGCTCGCCCTGGCCGGCCGAGCTGGAGGTCGCTCCGCCCTCGCGACCTCGGCTGTGCTCGCCGCTACCGCGTGGAGCTACGACCTGAAGGCCAAGAACACGGTCGCCGGTCCGGTGTTCATGGCCGCGGCGCGGGCGCTCGACGTACTGGTTGGTGCCGGCGACCAGCGCCGGCGGGCGTGGGCTCCGGCGCTGGCGGTCGGGACGCACATCCTCGGGGTGACGGCGATGTCGCGCGGGGAAGTGCACGGCAGTACGCCGCTGCCGGCGCGTGGTGCGCTGGCGGCGACGTCGGCGATCACCGCGGCAACGCTCGGTGGACCGGTACGCCGGGCTGCGACTGCACCGGCCGCCGCGTGGGCGTCGGCGGGGCTCGCTGCGACGGCGGTGCTGACCGGGCTGTTCGCACAGGCCGTCGGGCCAGCACAGGTGGCTGCAGCGCAGGAGCCCAGCGGGCCGAAGCTGCGGCGGGCTGTCGGAGCAGGCATCCACGGACTGGTCCCGTTGCAAGCGGCCTGGTGTGCTCGGGCCGGTGCCCCGAAGCTCGGGGCTGCGCTGGCTGTGGCGTTGCCGTTGGCCAAGGCGCTGGCGCGGAAGGTGTCGCCGACATGAGGCTCGGCTACGGCACCAACGGGTTCGCCAACCATCGGTTGCCCGAGGCGCTGACGGTCATCGCCGAGCTCGGGTACGAAGGTGTGGCGCTGACGCTCGATCACAACCATCTCGACCCGTTCGGCCCGGACCTGAAGGAGCGGACGGCCGAGGTCGGCCGGCTGCTGGCTCGCGCCGAGCTCGCGGTGGTGATCGAGACCGGCGCCCGGTACGTGCTCGACCCGTACCGCAAGCACGAGCCGACGCTGCTGCACACCGACGGCGCCGAGTGGCGGATGCTGCTGCTCGAACGCGCGATCGACATCGCCGCGGAGCTCGGTGCGGAGGCGGTGTCGTTCTGGTCCGGCGTACTGCCTGCTGATGTCTCTGCGGAGGTCGGCTGGGAGCGGCTGGTCAGCAGTTGCCAGCAGCTCGCCGCGTACGCCGCCGATCGGGGCGTCGCGCTCGGCATGGAACCCGAGCCAGGGATGCTGCTCGACGACCTCGCCGGATTCTTCAAGCTGCACGAAGAGGTGGACGCGCTCGGGCTGACCCTCGACATCGGTCATTTGGTCTGCAACGAGCCGCTGCCGCCGGGGGAGTGCATCCGGCTCGGCGCGCCGTACTTGGTGAACGTGCAGATCGACGACATGCGCAGGGGAGTTCACGAGCACCTCGAGTTCGGGACGGGTGAGGGCGACTTCGCGGAGGTCTTCAAGGCGCTGAAGGAAGCCGAGTACGCCGGGCTGGTCGCGGTCGAGCTGCCGAGGCACTCGCACGCGGCGCCGACTGTCGCACGGGATTCGCTGAGCTTTCTCCGGAACCACTTGTGAAGGCCGCCGAGTTGCCCGTGGACGTCAGCGCGTTCACCGGCCCGTTGGCAGAGGTCTTCCCGGCGGTCGCACGAGTGACCGGGAAAGGGGCCCTGGGCAACGGATGGTCGGCCGACGAGGCCGCGCGGGCGAAGCTTCTGGCGACCGCCTCGGCGGCCGAGATCGGGGAGCTTTATCGCTACGGCGACACCGCCGAGAAGCTCGCGATCCTCAAGGCCCTGGAGCTGGAGGAAATCGAGCAGACGGTGGGTCCGCAAGGCACAGCGCTGCTCGACGACGCGATCCGCACCAACGACCAACGCTTGCTCGCCGCAGCCCTCGGCCCGTACGCGACCAAGCACCTCAGCCGGACGGCGTTCCGGCAGGCCGTGCTCAAGTGCGTCTTCGCCGGCGTACCGCTGGCCGCTGTCGACGGACTCCCCGAGCGCGCCGACGACGAACTGCGACGGATGATGGCCGACTTCGCCGCCGAGCGGCGCGCGGCCGGCCGGTCCGTTCCCCTGGATCTTCAGCCCTATCTGGAGGGGTGACATGCGCATCTTCGACCCGCACATCCATATGACGTCCCGCACCACCGACGACTACGCGGCGATGGCCGCGCACGGCGTACAGGCTCTGGTCGAACCGGCGTTCTGGCTCGGGCAGCCGCGGACCAGCGTCGGTTCGTTCGTCGACTACTTCGACGCGCTGATCGGCTGGGAGCCGTTCCGCGCGTCGCAGTTCGGCATCCGGCATCACTGCACGATCGCGCTGAACCCGAAGGAGGCCAACGATCCGCGCTGCCGCGAGGTGCTCGACGTGCTGCCGCGCTACCTGGCCAAGGACGGCGTCGTCGCGGTCGGCGAGGTCGGCTACGACTCGATGACGCCGGAGGAGGACGAGGTCTTCGCCGCCCAGCTCGAGCTGGCCAAGCGCTTCGAGCTGCCCGTGCTCGTGCACACCCCGCACCGCGACAAGGCCGCCGGTACGACGCGAACGCTCGACGTCGTGCGCGAGTCCGGCGTACCGGCCGAGCGGGTCGTCGTCGACCACCTGAACGAGGTGACGGTCAAGGAGGTCGCCGACTCCGGGTGCTGGATGGGCTTCTCGATCTACCCCGACACGAAGATGGACCCGGACCGGATGGTCGTCATCCTGCAGCAGTTCGGCACCGAGCGGATCCTGGTGAACTCCGCCGCCGACTGGGGCAAGTCCGACCCGCTGCGCACGTACGCGACCGGGCAGGCGATGCTCGCGGCCGGCTTCACCGAGGACGACGTCGACCAGGTGCTGTGGCGCAACCCGGTCGCCTTCTACGGCCAGTCCGGGCGGCTCGATCTGAGCGACACGGCCGCTGAGGAGACGTTCGCGGGCAACTCGATCCTGAGGGGAGCGCGGTCATGAGGTTCCGGCACGCCGACGGCTCGCTCGTCCACCTCGCGTACTGCACGAACGTCCACCCCGCCGAGGACCTCGAAGGCGTGATCGCCCAGCTCGACGGCTGCTCGTCGCTGGTCCGCAAGGAGCTCGACGTCCCGGTCCTCGGCGTCGGCCTGTGGCTCGCGCACTCACTCGCCGACCGGCTCGCGAACTCCACCGTCGCCCTCAACCGCCTCAAGCGAGCCCTCGACCGCAACGGGCTCGAAGTCGTCACGCTGAACGGTTTCCCGTACGCCGGGTTCCACGACCGCGTCGTCGGCAAGAAGGTCTACAAGCCGGACTGGACCGAGCCCGAACGGCTGCGTTACACCCTCGACCTGATCGACGTACTCGCCAAGTTGATGCCGCCGGACTCGGCGTACGGGTCGATCTCGACGCTCCCGCTGGCCTGGCGTACGCCGTGGTCGCGCGACCGCGACGCCGAAGCCCGCAAGGCGTTCGACCGGGTCCAGGTCCGCCTCGCGCAGGTCGAGACCAACACCGGCCGCCGGATCCGCGTCGCGGTCGAACCCGAACCGGGCTGCATCCTCGAGATGGTCCCGCAGGCCACCCACTGGCTCACCCCGTACGCCGGACCGGCGCGGATCGGTCTGTGCCTCGACACCTGTCATCTGGCGGTCCAGTTCGAGGACCCGGCCGACACGTTCGCGACCCTGGCCGCGGCCGGAGTCGAGGTCGTGAAGAGCCAGGTGTCGGCGGCGCTGCACGTTGCGGATCCGAGAAACGCCGAGGCCTCCAGGCTGCTGGAGGAGTTCGCCGAGCCGAAGTTCCTGCACCAGACGCGTGAATGGGGTGGTCCCGGCGTCGACAACCTGGACGAGGTCGACCAGCTGTCGGGCCACGCCGCTTGGCGGGTGCACTTCCACGTGCCGGTCCATGCCGCGCCGCGCGCGCCGCTGACCAGTACCACCGGCGTGCTCGAGGACTGTCTCCAGCATCTCGTCGGCGGCGCGCACCCGCTCACGCAGCACCTGGAGTCGGAGACCTACACCTGGTCGGTGCTGCCCAACGGGCCGACGAATCAGCAGGAGCTTGCCGAGGGCATCGCTGCCGAGCTCGGCTGGTTGCGCGACCGGATCACGGGCCTTGGACTGGAGGAGGTCAAATGACCAAGCAGGTGGTCGTTCTCGACGTCGTCGGGCTGACTCCGAGGTTGCTCCGGAAGATGCCGCGGCTGCGGTCGTTGCCGTTGGCCAGGAACCTGGAGACCGTGCTGCCGGCGGTGACGTGCTCGGCGCAGGCGACGTTCCTTACCGGTGAGATGCCGTCGGAACACGGTGTCGTGGGCAACGGGTGGTACTTCCGGGACCTCGGGGAGGTGTTCCTGTGGCGGCAGCACAACCGGCTGGTGCAGGGCGACAAGGTGTGGGACGTCGCGCGGCGCAGCAACCCGTCGTACAAGGTGGCGAACGTCTGCTGGTGGTACGCGATGGGTGCGGAGACGGATCTGTTGGTGACGCCGCGGCCGATCTACTACGCCGACGGGCGGAAGGCGCCGGACTGCTACACGCGGCCGGTCGAGCTGCACGATCGGCTGACGGCGAAGCTCGGGGACTTCCCGTTGTTCAACTACTGGGGTCCGACGGCGGGGATCAAGTCGAGCCAGTGGATCGTTGCCGCGTCGCGGCAGATCCTTGCCGAGGACAACCCGGATCTGTTGCTGACGTACGTGCCGCATCTGGACTACGACCTGCAGCGGTACGGCGCGTCGTCGGTGCAGGCGACCCGCGCGGCGATCGAGCTGGACGCCGTACTGGCTCCGCTGCTGGACGACGCGGAGGCGCGGGGTGCGACGGTGATCGTGCTGTCGGAGTACGGGATCACCGATGTCGCGCGGCCGGTGGACGTCAACCGGGTGTTGCGGGCCGAGGGGCTGCTGGAGGTGCACACGCAGGACGGGATGGAGTACCTGGATCCGTGGACCTCGCGAGCCTTTGCGGTGGCTGATCACCAGGTCGCGCATGTGTACGTGAAGGATCCGGCGGACCTGGAGGCTGTCGGGAAGTTGCTGGCGGGGATCTCGGGGGTTGCCGAGGTGCTCGACGGTGAGGGGAAGAAGCGGTACGGGCTGGATCATGAGCGGTCCGGTGAGCTGGTGGTGGTTGCCGAGCCGGATGCGTGGTTCACCTATTACTACTGGCTGGATGACGCGCGGGCGCCGGACTTCGCGCGGGGGGTGGAGATCCATCGGAAGCCCGGGTACGACCCGGCGGAGTTGTTCTTCGATCCGGCGGACCGGTTCGTGAAGCCGCGGGCGGCGTCGTACCTGCTGAAGAAGAAGCTGGGGCTGCGGTACGCGATGTCGGTGGTGCCCTTGGATCCGTCGATCGTGCGGGGATCGCATGGGCGGTTGCCGGCGTCGCCTGAGGACGGGCCCGTGTTTCTGAGCAGTGATCCGACGCTGGTGGAAGGGGAAGGCCCGGTGGCGGCGACGGCTGTGCGGGACCTGCTGCTGCGGGCGGGAAGACTCGAGGCGTAGCGGGGGTGGCTCAGGCTGATTCGCGGACCACGATCTCGGTGGGCAGCGTGACCGAGTCGGCGCTGCCGTGGGCGATGAGGTCGAGCAGGAGGCGCGTCGTCTGCGCTGCCTGCTCGCCCATCGGGCTACGGACGGTGGTCAGCGCGGGCGCGGTGTAGAGCGCGGCCTCGATGTCGTCGAAGCCGATCACCGCGACGTCCTCGGGCACCCGCCGGCCGGCCTCGCGCAACGTGCGCAGGGCGCCGATCGCCATCAGGTCGTTGGCCGCGAACACCGCGTCCAGCTGCGGATCGTCGGCCAGCAGCTGACGCATCGCGTCGGCGCCGGAGATCCGCGTGAAGTCGCCGAGGGCAACGATCGAGCGGCGGCCGGTGTCCTTCAAGGTCTCCCGGTACGCCGTCAAGCGGTCCTGCGCCGCGGTCATGTCCAGCGGCCCGGAGATCGTCGCGATCCGCTGCCGGCCTTGGTCGAGCAGGTGCTGCACGGCCTTGGTCGCGCCGCCGAGGTTGTCGTTGTCGACCCACGGCATCAGCCCCGGCGTCGCCAGCCGCCCGTGCGAGACGATCGGCAACCCGGTCCGCGCCAGTACGGCGGGGAGCGGGTCCGCGCCGTCCATCGACACCAGCATCGCGCCGTCCACGTGCCCGGCGGCCAGGTACTGCTCGACGCGCTGGCGGCTCTCGTCGGACCCAGCCAGCACCAGTGACACCTGCTTGCCCGCGGCCTCCAACGCGCGGCTCGCGGCACGTACGACCATCGCGAACATCGGGTCGTCGGAGACCAGGCCGGCCGGGGGATCGGAGACGATGATCGCGATCGTGTTCGTCCGCTGGGTGACCAGGTTGCGGGCCGCGCCGTTCGGCACGTAGCCGAGCTCGGTGACCGCGGCCATCACGATCTGCCGGATCTCCGGCGCGACCGTCGGCTCGCCGTTGATCACCCGGGAGACGCTCGACTTGGACACCCCGGCCCGGGCCGCGACGGCGTGCAGGGTCGGTCGTCTCACAGGCGCACCCCCTCGTCACGGACAGGGGAGCGTTCCCCAAGCACGAGCATCCCGGCGGTTCGCGAGCCTTGTCAAGCGGCGGCGAACAGTTGCGCGCAGGTTACGCGCAGATGTCACCGAAGTCTTGACACCGTTCCCTCAGCAGGCAACTCTCAGACTCGGGGAACGTTCCCCAACCTCCTGCCCGCCCCTGGAGACGCCCATGCGTTTGTCCCGTAGACCCCTCCGTCTCAAAGCCGTCGGAATCGCCGCGATCGCCGCGAGTTTCGTCGCCGCCCTGCTGGTCGCACCGCCCGCCGAGGCCGCCGACCCGCTGCTGTCCCAAGGCAAGACCGCCACCGCGTCGTCGTCCGAGAACGTCGCCTTCCCCGCCTCCGCCGCCGTCGACGGCGATCCCGGAACCCGCTGGTCGAGCGCGTTCGGCGACCCGCAGTGGATCCGGATCGACCTCGGCCAGACCGCCACCATCAGCCAGGTCGCACTCAGCTGGGAGGCGGCGTACGCGACCGGCTTCCGGCTGGAGACCTCCGCCGACGGCACCAACTGGTCGTCGATCTACAGCACCACGACCGGTGCCGGAGGCAACCAAACGCTGAACGTCAGCGGCAGCGGCCGCTACGTCCGGCTGCTCAGCACGGCCCGCGCCACCCAGTGGGGTGTGTCGCTGTGGGAGTTCAAGGTGTTCGGGACCACTGGTGGTGGTCCCGGCCCCGGTCCGGGCAGCAAGCTGCTGTCGTACGGCAAGACTGGCGCGGCCTCGACGCAGCAGCACGACCCGAACTGCTGGGAGTGCACGCCGGCCCGTGCGTTCGACCTCGACCCGGCCAGCCGCTGGGCGACCGCGACCGACTCCGGCTGGGTCGACCCGGGCTGGATCTCGGTCGACCTCGGGGCCACCGCGCAGATCGACAAGGTGATCCTGCAGTGGGACCCGGCCTCGGCCAAGGCCTACCAGATCCAGGTCTCGAACGACGGGAACAACTGGTCGCCGATCTACACGACCGCCGCCGGTCCGGGCTTCAAGGAGACGCTGAACATCACCGGCACCGGCCGCTACGTCCGGATGTACGGCACGCAGCGCAATACGCCGTACGGGTACTCGCTGTGGGAGTTCCAGGTCTACGGCACCGGCGGCGCGCCGATCACCCCGCCGGCACCGCCCGCGGACCCGGCGAACCCGCCGCAGCTGATCTGGTCCGACGAGTTCAACGGCGCCGCCGGCAGCAAGCCGGACGCCGGCAAGTGGACGATCGATCCCGGAACCGGCCCGAACAACGAGCTGGAGTACTACACGAACAACAACAACGCCTCGATGGACGGCAACGGCAACCTGGTGATGGAGGCCCGCAAGGAGGCCACGGCGGGTTCCAGCTGCCCGATCGACCCGCTGACCGGTAGCGGCACCTGCCAGTACACGTCGCACCGGATGAACACCGGCGGTAAGTTCACCACGACGTACGGCAAGATCGAGGCCCGGGTGAAGATCCCGAAGGGCGCGGGCCTGTGGCCGGCGTTCTGGATGATGGGGGCCGACTTCCTGACCGGGCGGCCCTGGCCCTACAACGGCGAGATCGACATCCTCGAGGTGCTCGGCAAGGACGTGAAGACGGCCTACTCGACCGTGCACGCGCCGGCCTACAACGGCGGTGGCGGGATCGGCGGTTCCTACGGGCTGCCGAACGGTGCGGACTTCTCCGACGACTTCCATACCTGGGCGGCCAGCTGGGACAGCAAGGGGATCGTCTACACGCTCGACGGCCGGACGGTGTTCACGCTGGACAAGGCGCAGGTGGAGGCGACCCGCGGCCCGTGGATCTTCGACCACCCGTTCTACATCATCCTCAACCTCGCGGTCGGCGGTGACTGGCCCGGTCCGCCGAACGCCAGTACGCCGTTCCCGGCGCGGATGCTGGTCGACTACGTGCGGGTGTACAAGTGATCGCCCGGCGGAGTCTCCGGCTCGGCCTGGTCGCTGTCGGACTGCTGGCGCTGCTCGGCGCCTACCTGGTGTCGACGAGTCGTCCCGCGGCCGCAGCGGAGACGCTGCTGTCGCAGGGCCGGCCGGTCGTCGCGTCCTCGGTGGAGAGCGGTGCCTTCCCGGCCGCTGCCGCCGTCGACGGCGACGGCGGGACGCGCTGGGCGTCGGGATTCGCCGACAACCAGTGGCTGTACGTCGATCTGGGGTCGAGCCAGACCTTCAACCGCGTCGTACTGCGCTGGGAGGCGGCGTACGCCCGTGGCTTCCAGATCCAGACGTCGGCCAACGCCACCAACTGGACGACGGTGCACACCACCACGAACGGCACCGGTGGCGAGCAGAGCCTGACCGTGACCGGCACCGGCCGGTACGTGCGGGTCCTGGTCACCCAGCGGGCCACCCAGTGGGGTGCGTCGCTGTTCGAGTTCCAGGTGTACGGCGGGACGCCGGGCGGCGGTCCGATCGTGCGGGTCGCCGAGTTCCTCGCGGACTGCCCGTACACGCACCGGCTGCCTGACGATCCGATCGTGTTCCCGAACATGCCCGGGGCGTCGCACATGCACAGCTTCTTCGGTGCGACCGTGACGAACGCGAACACGACCGTGGACGACCTGGTGAACTCGCCGACGTCGTGCAACCCGGCCGAGGACAAGTCGTCGTACTGGGTGCCGACGCTGTACGTGAACAACCAGCCGGTCGAACCGACCGGGACGACCTTCTACTACCTGGGCGAAGGGGTCCGGGACGACGTGATCGCACGGACCCAGCCGCTGCCGTTCGGGCTGCGGATCGTGGCCGGCAACGCGAAGGCGACCGGGCCCGCGGACAACACCATCTCCCGCTGGTCGTGCCTGCACGCCGGCGACGCGGGAGCCGGGCACGACTTCATCAACTGCCCGGCCGGGTCGATGCTGGAGTCCTACCTGGACTTCCCGCAGTGCTGGAACGGTCGCGATCTCGACTCACCGGACCACAAGAGCCACATGTCCTACCCGGTGAACGGCGACTGCCCGGCGACCCACCCGGTGCCGGTGCCGAAGCTGCGGCAGGTCCTGCGCTACCCGGTGAACGGGCCGACGGCCGGATTCCGCTTGGCATCCGGTGGTGGGTTCACGATGCACGGCGACTTCTTCAACGCCTGGCCGGTCGCCGAGATGGCGCGCCGCGTCAACGACTGCATCCGCCCGATCATCAAGTGCGGGGCCAACGGGCACCCGTAGACCCTCCGACTGCCGGGCGGGTCTCCCCGTCCCAGGGACCCGCCCGGCCCGGAGCTTTTGCAAAGAACCTTTCTTTACCCTCTGTACTGCGGTCGTCGCCGTCTGTACTCTCACCACAACCGCCCCCGCTGTTCCAAGGAGCTCTCCATGAAGGCTCTGGCCTGCGCCGCTCTGCTCGTTGCTCTGACCGGTTGTGGTTCGTCCGTCGCCGCCTCACCGCCCCCGCCGGCTCCCAGTACGCCGAGCGCCGGTGCGAGTGAGTGGAACATCGACCCGTCCTTCAACTCCACCGATCTGGCCTACGTCGAACTCATGATCCCGATGGACGACCAGCTCCTCCGCGTCCTGGACCTCGGCCAGAAGAAGGCCTCGGCTCCGGCACTGCGCACCCTCGCGACACAGGTCGCCGCCGGCCATCGCGCCGAGGTCGCCCAGCTCAACGCCATCCGCACCCGCTCCGGCCTGCCGGTCCGCAACCCGCACGAGGGTCACGACATGCCCGGCATGATGACCGAGCCCGAGATCGATGCCCTGGGCAAGCTTTCGGGCCCGGCCTTCGACCGGGACTTCACCAAGAACCTCGAGGAACACCTCGAGCAGACGACCCTGCTGGCGCGCAGCATCGCCAACGCGGGCAAGGATCCCGAGACCAAGAAGCTCGGCGAGACCGTCATCGCCGGCCGTACGGCGCAGCTGAAACAGCTCGCCGCCGCCGGCTGATCCACCCCTCCCCGCCAGCGCGCGTACTGCCTTTCACGGCAGTGCGCGCGCTGTCGCGTGTCGGCGTTTCCGCACCGCCGCCCTACCGACCGGACAGGACGTAGGAACTCAGGCGTAGGGCCGGTGTTCCTCACGGGTCGGGCGTGATGGCAGACACTACGCGGCGCGCTCCGGCGGCCACACGATGTGACGACGACATCGACAGCCGGGGAGGGCGAGATGGAACAGTACGAGCTGTACTGCTTGGCCGATCGGCTGTTCTACGACAGCCCGACCAACCGGACCGCGGCCGAGCCCGACTTCGACGCCTGTGCCCGGCCGCTGCCGGCCGGCTGGGAGCACAGCGCCGGCGACATCTGGATGCACTACGCGCCGCTGACCGCCCGGATTCCCCAGCAGGGCTGGAAGATCCACGTCTCGGCCGGCCTCGACGACGCCGACCGGACGCTCGCGGCGATCTGGGACTACTGCGTACCGCGCGGTCTCCCGTTCAAGTTCCTGCGCAGCAAGCCGGTCCTGGTGATGGTCAACTCCAAGTCGGCCGCCCGCGGGTCGAGCGGCAAGCTCGTCACGATCTACCCGGCCGACGACGCGCAGCTCGAGCTCGTCCTCAAGGAGCTCGACGACCTGCTGACCGGCGTACGAGGTCCGTACATCCTCAGCGATCTCCGGTACGCCGAAGGGCCGCTCTTCGTCCGGTACGGCGCCTTCGTCACCCGCTACTGCCTGTCCGACAGCGGCGAGCGGGTCTACGCCCTCGCCGACGCGGAGGGCCGGCTGGTGCCGGACGTGCGCGGCCCGACGTTCTCGCTGCCGCCGTGGGTGGCGCTGCCCGACTTCCTGGTGCCGCACCTGGAGGCCCGCAACGCGGTCACCACCGGCGAGCTGGCGTACGTCGTCGAGAACGTCATCCAGTTCTCGAACGGCGGCGGTGTCTACCTCGGGCACCATCGCGACAGCGAGGTCAAGGTGGTGCTCAAGGAGGGTCGTCCGCTGGCCGGCCTGGACGTGCTCGGCCGCGACGCGGTGACCCGGGTCGGGCACGAGCGCGACATCCTGCAGCGGCTGGCCGGGCTCGACGTCGTACCGGCCGTGCACGACTACTTCGTGCTCGGGGACCACCACTTCCTCGTGCAGGAGTTCGTCGACTCGAACCCGCTGCAGCGGTTGATCGGCCGGCGCTTCCCGCTGACTCGTCCGGACGCTTCCGAGGCCGAGCGCGTCGAGTACGCCGAGTGGGCGCTGGCGATGGTCGGCGAGATCGAGCGGGCGGTCGCGGCGCTGCACGAGCGCGGAGTGGTGTTCAACGACCTGCATCCCGGCAACATCCTGGTCGACGCCGAGGACCGGTTGGTGCTGATCGACTTCGAGGTGGCGACGCTCGTCACCGAGGAGGCGCGCTCGGCGCTGGCGCATCCGGGGTATGCCGCGCCGGGGGATCGGCAGGGCGTGGCCGTGGACCGGTACGCGCTTGCTTGTCTGGAGCTCGGGCTGTTCGCGCCGCAGACGACGATGCTGCTGCACTTCTGGCCGCAGAAGGCGGCGCAGCTCGCGGACCTGATCAGCGAGACGTTCCTCGTGCCGCGTGAGCGGTTCGACGGTGCGGTCGCGACGATCTTGGGGGAGCGGCCGGCGGACGGCGTCGCGGCCCACGCTCGCCAAGCGGCCGCCGGCCTTGCCGCGGGCGATTCGGTCGCGGGTCCGGCCGAGCGGGTCGATCCGCCGATGCCCGGTCAGGCATCGTGGCCGGAGCTGCGGGACGCGATCACGACGGCGATCGTCGCCGCGGCCACGCCTTCGCGGGAGGATCGGCTCTTTCCCGGTGACATCGAGCAGTTCGAGCCCGGTGGTGGGATCAGCCTCGCGCACGGTGCGGCCGGGGTGCTGTACGCGCTGAACCGCTGCGGCGTCGAGCGGTTCCCGGAGTACGAGGACTGGTTGCGCAAGCAGGCTCGCAAGGTGGTGGCCGGTCCGGGGCTCTACAACGGGCTGCACGGTGTCGCGCTGGTGCTCGGCGAGCTCGGCTACCGCGAGGACGCCTTCGACCTGCTCGATCGTTGCCAGCAGCAAACACTTGGCGAGCGCGAGCTGGGCCTGTACTCCGGCCTGGCCGGCATCGGACTCAACCTGCTGGGCTTCGGAAGCGAGAGCGCCGAGCCGGCCGCTCACGCCGCGGCGATGCGGATCGTCGACGAGGTCGCCGATCGGCTCGGCGGGCCGACCGACGTACCGGAACTCAGCGGCGAGGGGCATCCCCGGGCCGGGCTGATGTTCGGCTCGTCGGGTCCGGCGCTGCTCTTCCTCCACGCCTACGAGCAGTCCGGCGACAGCGGCCTGCTCGACCTGGCCAGGACCGCGCTCCAGCAGGATCTTCGCCGCTGTACGACGGACGACCACGGTCTCCTGCAGGTCAACCAGGGCTGGCGCACGCTCCCGTACCTCGAAGAAGGCTCGATCGGGATCGCGCTGGTGCTCGAGCACTACCTGCGGCACCGTCCGGACGACGAACTCGCCCAGGTCCTTCCGGCGCTCCGCGACGTCACCCACTGCGGGTACTTCGTCCAGCCCGGCCTCTTCATGGGCCGCGCCGGCCTGCTGCTCGCGGCCTCCCAGCTCGACCCGGGCGCCGTCGCCCCGCTGATCGCCGGCCTGGCCTGGCACGCGCTCCCGTACGGCGACGGTCTCGCCTTTCCCGGCAACCAGCTGCTCCGGTTGTCGATGGACCTGGCCACCGGCTCCGCCGGAGTCCTGCTGGCCCTTGGCGCCGCCCTGCACGAGCAGCCGGTGGCCCTCCTGTTCCTCGGACGCTCCCTGCGCACCGAGCCCTACAAGTCCTGAAAGGAGGTGTAGACAATGGCACTTCTCGACCTGCAAGGTCTCGATGCCCCCACGGGTGGCGGCGGTCACGGGGGTGGCGGCAGCACGCTGACGGTTCTCGGCTGCGCGTCGCAGACCCCGAGCAACATCAGCCTCGTCCTCTGTCACTGAGGTCGGTGAGGTCCCGGGCGGGGTGTCCACCTCCCGCCCGGGATCGGCTCTGTTCGAAGGAGGGGTTGTGCACAGCATCGAACCTGTCGCCGAGCGGGACGAGCACGTCGAGTGGTTGCACGGCCATGCGATCGCGGACCCCTACCGCTGGCTGGAAGATCCCTCGGACCCACGAACTGTGCGTTGGCAAGCAGCCCAGGACGAGTTGTGGCGGACGGCCGAGCTGCCTGACCGGCGTGCTTTCCAGACCCGGGTCGCCGCCCTGAGCGCGGTGACCACCTCCAGCCCGCCGACCTGGCGGGGTGATCGTCAGTTCTTCCTGCGGCGAGAGGCCGACCAGGAGCACGCCGTTCTCCACGGGGGTGGACGGGTCTTGGTCGATCCCATGCAGCTCGACCCGTCGGGGCTCACCACCCTCGACCGCTGGCAGCCGTCGCCGGACGGGCGACTGCTCGCTTTCCAGTTGTCGCGCGGCGATGAGCAGTCGGTCCTGTCCGTGCTCGACGTCGACACCGGCGAGATCGTCGACGGACCGATCGACCGGTGCCGCTACTCACCCGTGGCCTGGCTGGCCGACAGTCAGGCCTTCTACTACGTCCGCGCGCGGCGGCTCTACCTGCACCGCCTCGGGCGCCGTCCCGCGGCCAGTGGTCGAGCGGATCGCGTTCCGCGTGGAGGCGAGCGAGGCGGACCAGGCCCCACAGCGTCATCCCGACTGACCGGCCGGGCCGGATCTCCCGGTGCGCGGTCGCGGGAGCCGGACGACGTCCAGGTGTTGCCCGGCGAGGCGTCGTACGGGCTGGAGATCAGCGCGGACGGCCGCTGGCTGACGATCTCCGCGGCTGTTGCCAACCGCAACGATGTGTGGCTGGTCGATCTGAGCCGGCCGGACTTCGTGCCGGTGGTGGCGCAGGAAGGCGTCGACGCGCGGACCGCGCTGGCTGTCGGGCCGGACGGTCGCCTGTACGCCGCGACCACGCTCGGCGCGCCGTCGGGACGGATCTGCGTCGGCGACCCGCAGCGGCCCGGGTATGAGCACTGGCAGGAGCTGATCGGTGAGGACCCGGGCGCGCCGCTGAGCGGCCTGGCGGTGCTCGACGGGTGTCTGCTGGTCGGCCGGACGCGGCATGCTCTCGGCGAGTTGGCCGTGCATGACCCGAGGACGGGTGCACGGTTGCACGACGTACCGCTGCCTGGGCTCGGCACCATCGGCGAGCTGACGGCTCGGCCGGAGGGTGGGCATGAGGCCTGGTTCAGCTACACCGACAGCGTCACGCCGCCCACGGTCTACCGGTACGACGCCCGCGCCGGGGCCGTCGCCCCGTGGTCGGTCGCCGCGCCGGGCGCCCGCGCCGGGGCCGTCGCCCCGTGGTCGGGTACCGCGCCGGGCGCCCGCGCCGGAGCTGTCACCCCGTGGTTGGTCGCCGCGCCGGACGCCCGCGCCGGAGCCGTCACCTCGTGGTCCGTCGCCGCGCCGGACGCCCGCGTCCCGCGACCTGCGGGCAACCTGGGCTCCACCGGCCCCCGAGCCGGCGTCGTCCAGGCGGAGCAAGTGGTCTACCCGTCGCGGGATGGGACACCGATTCGCATGCTGGTGGTCTCGCGAGCTCGGCCGAGCTCGGCTGCGGCAGATGCGCCACCCGGCGCGGGAGCGGCAGATGCGCCATCCGGCGTGGGTGCGGCAGATGCGCCATCCGGCGTGGGTGCGGTGGTTGCGCCACTCAGTGCGGGGGCGGCTGGTGCGCCATCCGGTGCGGGGGCGGCTGGTGCGCCACTCGGCGTGGGGGCGGCTGGTGCGCGACCCGGCGTGGGGGCGGCTGGTGCGGCACCCGGCGCGGGAGCCGCTGGTACGCCACCACAGGCGGGAGCGGCGGGGCCGCGGCCGACCATTCTCTACGGGTACGGGGGATTCGGGCTGTCGGTGACGCCGAGCTATTCGTCGTTCGCGCTCGCGTGGGTGGAGGCTGGTGGTGTGTTCGTCACGGCGAACGTGCGCGGCGGTGGGGAGCAGGGCGACGACTGGCACCGGGCCGGGACGGCGGGCTCGAAGCAGACTGTCGTCGACGACTACCTGGCTGCGGCGGAGACGTTGATCGCCAGTGGGGTTACGACGCCCGAGCAGCTGGGGATCTGTGGTGAGTCCAACGGCGGCCTGCTGGTCGGCGCGGCGCTCACCCAGCGGCCGGACCTGTTCGCGGCAGCGGTCTGCTCGGCGCCGGTGCTGGACATGGTCCGCTACCAGCAGTCCGGCCTCGGCCCTGCCTGGGTGGGGGAGTACGGCTCTCCTGACGACCCGGAGCAGCTCGCGGCGCTGCTCGCCTATTCGCCGTACCACCAGGTGACGCAGGCCGACTATCCAGCTGTCCTCTTCACAGTCTTCGGCGCGGACAGCCGCGTCGACCCGATGCACGCCCGCAAGATGTGCGCCGCTCTGCAACACTCGACCACTGGTCGCAGGCCGGTCCTGCTGCGGCACGAGAACGACGCCGGCCACCTGCCGTCCGCAGCCGGCCGAGGGAACAGCCTGGCCGCGGACCTACTGGCTTTCCTGGCCTGCCACACAGGGCTGGTTCTGTGACGACCTGCAGCGGGCCGCAGCGCCGGGCTCGGCCTGTGACGACCTGCAGCGGGCTGCAGCGCCGGGCTGGTCCTGCGGCGACCTGTGGCGGGCTGCAGCGCCGGGCTCGGCCTGTGACGACCTGTGGCGGGCTGCAGCATCGGGCTCGACCTGCGGTGACCTGTGGCGGGCTGCAGCATCGGGCTCGACCTGCGGTGACCTGTGGCGGGCTGCAGCATCGGGCTCGACCTGCGGTGACCTGTGGCGGGCTGCTGCGCCGGGCTCGACCTGCGGTGACCTGTGGCGGGCTGCTGCGCCGGGCTCGACCTGCGGTGACCTGTGGCGGGCTGCTGCACCGGGCTGGACTATGACCACCTTCGGTGGACTGCTGCGGCACGGGCGGGGCTGGCTGCCGTTGGTCGGCGTGAGCGCGCTGCTGGGCAGTCTCACCGTGCTCGCTCTTCCGACGGTCCTCGGCCGCGCGGTCGACGCTGTCGCGGCCGACGGGCGACCGGGCCAGTGGCTGCTCGTCGCCTGCGGGTTGATTGCCCTCGGCATCATCACCGAGATCACCGAGGTCATCGCCAGTACGGCGTGCGCAGCCGGCACGACCGCCTGGCTCCGTCACCGCATGGTCCGCAGCGTGCTGACCTCCGGTGCGACCGGCGCACGCCAGTTCGGCACCGGCGACCTAGTCAGCCGCGTGTCGAGCAGTGCCACCGACGCGGCCAGGGCCGGCCCGGCTGCTGTCACCGCAGCGGCGGCCGTCGTACCGCCAGTCGGCAGCCTGGTGCTCCTGGTCGTCCTGGACCCTTGGCTCGGTGCCGCGTTCCTCGGCGGAGTCCTGCTGGTCGTCGCGGTGCTGTGGGTGTTCGCCCGGCGTACAGCCGAGATCAGCCTGGCCTACCAGGAGACCCAGGGCCGGATCGCGGAAACACTGACCGAGGCGCTGGCCGGCCTCCGCACGATCGCCGCCGCCGGCACGGCAGGCCGGGAGGAGCAGCGGGTCCTCCGGCTCTTGCCGGAGCTGCATGCCCACGGACTCCGGACCTGGCAGGTGCTGGCGCGCTCCGGCGCACAAGCCGCCGTGGTCGGCCCGCTGGTCCTGGTCGCCGTACTGGCCGTCGGCGGACTCCAGCTGGTGAACGGCCGCATCACACCGGGCGACTACTTCGCTGCCGCGCAGTACGCCGTCATCGGCGCCGGCCTGGGCAGCCTGACCGGGGTGCTGGGCCAGCTGGCGAGGGCACGAGCGGGCATCACCAGGGCGGCAGAGGTGACCGGCCTCGACGTCTTCGAGTACGGCGCTCTGTCGCTGCCGGACGGTCCGGGCCGGCTGGTGTTCGACGAGGTCACCGTCCGGGCAGGCGAGGCCGTACTGCTGGACAAGGTCACGCTCGACCTGCCGGGCGGCGCGACGATCGCCGTCGTCGGACCGAGTGGTGCGGGCAAGTCCGTCCTGGCTGCGGTCGCCGGTCGGTTGAGCGATCCCGACTCCGGTCAGGTCCTGCTCGACGGCGTACCGCTGACCGCGCTGACGCACACGGCGTTGCGGGCGGCCGTGAACTGCGCGTTCGAGCGCCCTGCGCTGGTCGGTGCGACGGTCGGCGAAGCGATCTGCGTCGGCTCGGTCCAGCCCGCGCAGCTGATGGCGACCGCCCGCGCCACGCACGTGCACGACTTCGTCAGCAGGATGCCGCAGGGCTACGACACCGCGCTGGCCCGCGCGCCGATGTCCGGCGGTGAAGCGCAACGGCTCGGCCTGGCCAGGGCGTGGTCGGCCGAGCGCCTGCTGATCCTGGACGACGCGACGTCCAGCCTCGACACCGCGACCGAGCTGCAGATCAGCGCCACGCTGATGGGCGACCGGCGGCGTCGTACGCGCTTGATCGTCACCCACCGGGTGAGCACCGCGGCCCGGGCCGACCTCGTGGTGTGGTTGAACGACGGCCGCGTCCGGGCAGTCGGCTCGCACGACGAGCTGTGGCTGGACGCCGAGTACCGGAAGGCCTTCGGATGAGGCGCGAGCTGCAGGACGGCCTGGCCGCTCCACGACGACAACAGGCCTGCCAATGAGGCGCGAGCTGCAGTACGGCCTGGCCGCTCCACGACGACAGCAGGCCTGCCGATGAGGCACGAGCTGCAGTACGGCCTGACCGCCGTACGGCGACGGCCAGCCGCTCTGCTCGCCGCCTGGTCCGTCCCCGAGATCCTGCCGAGCATCTGTTACGGCGTAGCGGTCGCGCACGCGACCGACGCCTTCATCGCCGGGCGGCTCGAGGCCGGGCTCCTCTGGCTGGCCGGCCTGCTCGCCGCCGCAGTGCTCGGCGCGCTCGGCGCCCGCCAGGTCTACCGACGACTCGGCGAGCTGGTCGAACCGCTGCGCGACAACCTGGTCCGCGGCGTAGTCGCCGGCGCTCTCCGGTCCGCACACACCGACGGCGCCGTCGCGCGCCTGAACCGGCAGGTCGAGATCGTCCGCGACACCTTCGCCGGGCTGGTCCTGGTAGTGCGGAGCTTCGTCGTGACGGTAGTCGGCGTAGTCGCCGGCCTGCTGTCGCTCTCACCGCTGGTCGCGGCACTCGTCGTACCGCCGTTCCTGCTCGGATTCCTGATTTCGTTCGCGGTTCTAGGCCTGGCCGCCGCACGCGTCCGCGCATCACTCCGCGCCGACGAGGAGCTGACCACGTCCGCAGGCTCAGCCTTCGCAGCAGTGCGCGACCTGACAGCCGCCGGCGCCGAGGACTTCGCCGCAGACCTCGTCGGCCGGCCGATCAAGTCCCAAGCAGCGGCCGAGCGATCGCTCGCCAACGTCGCCGCCCTGCGGACCCTGTGCTTCGCCATCGGCGGCTGGCTGCCCCTGGTCGTCCTGCTGACCGCATCCTCGTGGCTGGTCGACCGAGGCGTCAGCACGGGCACGCTGCTGGGCGGCCTGACCTACGTGCTGCTGGGACTGCAGCCCGCGCTGCGGACGGTGATGTCGGCCCTCGGCGACAGCGGCCTGCGGTACGTCGTCACACTCGGCCGCATCCTGGACCAGAGCGAGGTGCCGGCCAGTACGGCGACCGCGCGCCCGCCGTACGGGCACGACGTGCGGCTGGAGGCGGTGTCCTTCGCCTACGGGCCGCAGGCCGAGCCGGTACTGCGGGTGCTCGACCTGGTGGTCCACGACGGGGACCACCTCGCAGTGGTCGGGCCGAGCGGCATCGGCAAGTCCACGCTGGCCGGTCTGGTCTGCGGCCTGCTGGCGCCGACCGACGGGACTGTGTTGCTGGGTGGAGTACCGCCGTCGGCGTTGCTGGCGAGTGAGCTCGCCGGTGTGCGGGTGGTGCTGCCGCAGGAGGCCTACGTCTTCAGCGGCACGGTCCTGGAGAACCTGACCTACTACCGGGCGGATGCTCCGGCAGGCCAGGTCTGCCAGGCGATCGACGCGGTGGGAGCGTTCGGCCTGGTCCGGCGGCTGGGAGGGCTCGCGGCCCAGGTGAAGCCGCTGGAGCTGTCGGCGGGGGAGCGGCAGTTGATCGCGCTCACCCGTGCGTACCTGTCGCCGGCTCCGCTCGTCGTACTGGACGAAGCCACCTGCCACCTCGACCCGGAGGCCGAGCGCGTCGCCGAGGAGGCATTCAGTGCCCGGCCCGGCAGCCTGATCGTCATCGCGCACCGCGTCAGCTCGGCGCTGCGCGCCCAGCGGATCCTGCTGCTGGACGGCAGCGCCGCCACGATCGGCAGTCACGCCGACCTGCTGGCCGGCAGTACGTCGTACGCCGAACTTGTCGGCCACTGGGTGCGAACGGATCAGCCGGACCCCACGAACCTGCCGCGGGGTCCGGTCACCGATCAGATCCAGCCGGCCTCCTGAGCCTTGCGCATCGCCTCGATCCGGCTTCGCGCGTCGGTCTTGGTGAGGATCCGGGACAGGTAGTTCCGGATCGTCCCGGCACTGAGGCTGAGCCCGCGCGCGACCTCCTGGACGGTCGCCCCGGTGCTGATCAGCCGGAGTACCTCGCCTTCCCGCTCGGTCAACGGGCTGTCGCCGGCCCGCCAGGCCGCGAGCGCGAGGCTCGCGTCGAAGACGGTCCGCCCCGCCGCGACGTCACGCACCGCGGCGACCAGGTCGTCCGGTGACACGTCGGTCGCGATCACGCCGACGGTCGGCGACCTGCGGACCACCGACAGCGCCAGCGAGATGGCCCCGCCGTCCTCCCGGTCGATCAGCAGCAGGACCGACTGCGCCCGGAGCCGATGGCACAGCTCCGCCATCGCGACCTTGCCGGGCAGCAACGGATCGAGCAGCACCACGCCTGGTGGTCCGGCCGATCCCTTGAGAACGTCCTCAGCCCGTTCGTACTCCGCGATCACACTCATATCTGTTTCTCTGGTCAGGACCGCGGCCAGTGCTCCACGCACCAATTTGCCGCGGTGCCCGATGACAACTCGGATCACCCGCTACGCCCCCCTGGCGTCAGCGCAGCTCGCCGGCTCCCGGACCCCCCAGTCACTGTTCGCGGCGAACTGCTCCTCTTCGGTAACTGTCAGTGTCACCGCAGATCCCTTCCGTGTCACCAGCGCAGCCCGAGAAATTCGGCGAAGTACACCGATGGAAATCCCGACATGCCGGTGGCAGGACGGTTACGCAGAGTAGAACTAGGCTCGGGTCATGCCGACGACGCGGGGAGCCGACACCAAGGCCCGCATCCAGGCGGCGGCGCTGGACCTGTTCGCCGAGCAGGGCCTGCAGCAGACCAGCCTGCGGGAGATCGCCGAGCGGCTCGGGATGACGAAAACCGCGCTGTACCACCACTTCTCGTCCCGCCGGGAACTGCTCCACAGCCTGGCGAAACCGGTCGTCGACGAGATGACCCTGCAGCTGGACGAGTTGGAGGCCGGGACGCCCGGCCCGAGAGAGGTGCTGGAGCGGTACTTCGACGTCACGTACCGCCACCGAGCGCTGTTCCGGATCGCGGTGCGCGACATGCGCGTACTCGAGCAGCTCCTGCTGACCGACCACGTCCGCGACTGGCGCCGCCGACTCGTGGCGCTGCTGCTCGGCCCTTCGCCGTCCGCGGAGGACGAGGTCCGAGGCGTTGTCGCTCTGGGCGGGCTGTCGTCCTGCGTCCTCACCTTCGAGGGAGCCGACGTCGCCCTACTCCGCGCCGCGGCGACGAGTGCGGCGTACGACGCTCTGCGGGTCCGTTGATCCGCGCCGCCGCGGACGACGCTCTGCGGGTCTCCTGATCAGTTGCCGTTGGATGCGATCCGGGAGACCGCGAACAGCAGGATCACCAGGACCGAGAACACCCGCACCGCGCGCTGCCCCGTCGACACCACCGGCCAGGAGAGAAACCCGAGCCAGCTCAGCAGCAGCGCCAGCAGGATCAGCGCCGGGACGCCGGCCGCCACCGGAGCGAAAACCCCGACCAGCGCCAGCACCAAGGTGATCCCGGGCAGCGTCAGCTTCGGCATCGCGTGCAGCTTCGCCACCACCGGGTAGCTGGCCTTCGTCACACGCTGCCGAAGCGGACTCACCGGCTGACTGCTGGAGGTACTCATTGCGCCATTGTTCCAGCACACCCCACTCCTGTGGAAAACTCCGTCCCCCGCCCATCGGTCCCCGATATGTTTCTCGCATGACCGGCCCGCTCTCCCTCCAACGCTTCGCCGCCGACCTGCCCGCCGTCCTGGCCCAGTTCCGCGGCGGGCAGACCCGCGCCTTCAGCGTCGGCGACGGCGTACCCGAGGCCGTCGTGTTGACGTACGACGAGTTCGAGGACCTGGGCGGGGAGGCGAATTTCCTTGTTGCTGACGAGGTCGTCGAGCCGGGCGCCTTGGCTGTGCGCTTGCCTGGTCTGATCGCCGAGCTCCGCGCGGGGACGGCGGCTCCCACCGTCTGGGGCGAGGAGGGCGAGCCGGAGGCTGTGCTGCTGTCGACGGCCGATTATCGAAGGCTTCGAGGCGACGATGAGCCGCCGCCGGGGGTGGTGGACGACCCGACGCAACGCACGTACGCGACCGAACCGCTGCCCGGCAGCGTGCCGATGACCATGGACGAGATCGCCGGGCTCATGGGCCCGGAAGCGATCGAGGAACTCGAGCGGCTCCGCCGTGAGGACCGCGAATCACCGTGAACAGACGGTACGACGGGCGCGAGCCGTGAGCGGTGGGGAGGAAGTCGGGTTCCCGAGGTCCGTGCCGGGTGCAACCCGGGCGATCGCCGGGCAGAACTCGGCAGCCGGCCAGGGCGTGGTGGGCGCGTCCGGGCCGGCGTACGAAATCATGCTGGCCCCTGACTTCCAGGCGGATCTACGGCGACTTGCGGACGAGGACCTGCGGACCGGATCCCGCCTGCAGGTCGCGGTCATCGGCCTGGTGAAACAGCTCGCCGAGGGACGGACCGATGGGCACCACTGCCTCGGCTACGAGCCCGGCAAAGGGGACCTACGGGACTGCGTGACCGCCTACGTGCGCTCGGGGCGTGAGCCGAAGGCCGACTATCGGTTGGTGTTCCGCGAGATCGCCGCCGAGAGCACAGGCGGCCGACCGCGCCGTGAACTGCTGGCGATCAGGCCCCGGCGCGGGGCCACCGACGTCTACGCCCACGTCTGCGCGCGGCTGAGCCGGCATCCGGTCGACCGGCAACCTGGGTTGAACCGGTTCGGGAATCGACAGCCAGGGCAACGTGACAACGAGTCCGGACGCCAGGCCGAGCTGGACACCAAGCGCGCGATCGCCCACGCGTGGGCGGGCCAGCGCCCGCTGGCTTCGTCGCGACCGCTGCGGGGGACGCCGAGGCAGGCGAGAGCACCGGGGGTGGCGCCGGTGGTCGGGCGATCGATCGGCTCACCGGGCGGGACGGGGTGGCCTGAGAGAGGGTGAGACCGAGGCTGGTTGGCCCGCCTGCTCACCTGGGGGCTCACCTGCGCACATCCGGCTACACCGTCGGCGTCCACCTGCTTTCACTTGAAGCGGGCGCCTGCACGCGCACCCGGCGTCAGCCTGCACGCGTACTGCGGCTGGCGGGGGAGCACTCGCGCATCCGACTACCCCGCCGGCGTCCCCCGCTTTCACTTGAAGCGCGCGACAGCACGCGCACTCGCGGGCGCCAGCCCGCGCACCCGGCGGGCGTCAGCCCGCACACGCTCGCACCGGGTGGGCGGGAGCACGGCGTGGAGCGAGCGCCAGCGAGCGGAAGGCCGCGCGTGGGTGAACACCTGCGCGCAACCGAACACACTCACCCCACATAAGGTGGCCCACGTGTTTGTCGTGATCAGGTTCAGAGTGGCCGCGGGTGCTCAAAGCGAGTTCGGTGAGCGGCTGGCGGCTGCTGTGGAGGTGTTGTCGCGGCAGAAGGGGTTCGTGGCGGCTCGGACCGGGCGGAACGTGGACGATCCGGAGTTGCTGGCGTTGAGTATGGAGTGGGTGAACGTCGGGAGTTACCGGCGGGCGTTGTCGCCGTACGAGGTGAAGATGGTGGCGGTGCCGTTGCTGTCGCAGGCGATCGACGAGCCGTCGGCGTACGAGGTGCTGGACGACGGCTCTGGCGGGGTGAACCTGCTGTCGTAGCAGGTACCTTGCGGATGCGACGTGGAGGACCCCGGCCCGTTAGCCTGGACCCTTCCGTTCCACCACCGTGTTAGTTACTGGAGTCGAAACGTGCCCGTGGATACCGTCGATGCCGTCGTCAGCCTCAGCAAGCGGAGGGGCTTCGTGTACCCGTGCGGCGAGATCTACGGCGGTACCCGGTCGGCGTGGGACTACGGACCGCTCGGTATCGAGCTGAAGAACAACGTCCGGAACCAGTGGTGGCGGGCGATGGTGACGAGCCGCGACGACGTCGTCGGCCTGGACTCCTCGGTGATCCTGCCGACCAAGGTCTGGGAGGCTTCCGGTCACCTGCAGGAGTTCGTCGATCCGCTGACCGAGTGCCAGTCGTGCCACAAGCGGTTCCGGGACGACCACCTGCGGGAGGACTTCGCGCGGCGGAAGAACAAGGACGCCGACGAGGTCAAGCTCGACGAGATCGCCTGCCCGAACTGCGGGAACAAGGGCACGTTCACCGAGCCGCGGATGTTCAACGGGCTGCTGAAGACCTACCTCGGCCCGGTCGAGTCCGAGGAGGGGCTGCACTACCTGCGCCCGGAGACCGCCCAGGGCATCTTCATCAACTTCGCGAACGTGATGGGTACGGCGCGCAAGAAGCCGCCGTTCGGGATCGCTCAGGTCGGCAAGAGCTTCCGCAACGAGATCACCCCAGGCAACTTCATCTTCCGCACGCGCGAGTTCGAGCAGATGGAGATGGAGTTCTTCGTCGCGCCGGGTTCGGACGAGGACTGGCACGAGTACTGGCTGAAGGCCCGCTGGGACTGGTACACGGGCCTCGGGCTGAACCCGGACAACATGCGCTTCTACGAGCACCCGAAGGAGAAGCTCAGCCACTACAGCAAGCGCACGGTCGACATCGAGTACAAGTTCAACTTCGGCGGCAAGGACTTCGACGAGCTCGAGGGCATCGCGAACCGGACCGACTTCGACCTGTCGACGCACTCCAAGCACTCCGGCGCCGACCTGTCGTACTTCGACCAGGAGAAAGGCGAGCGCTGGACGCCGTACGTGATCGAGCCGGCCGCCGGCCTGACCCGCAACGTGCTCGCGTTCCTGCTCGACGCCTACACCGAGGACGAGGCGCCGAACGCCAAGGGCGGGGTCGACAAGCGGACCGTACTGCGGTTCGACCCGCGGCTCGCGCCGGTCAAGGCGGCCGTGCTGCCGCTGTCGCGCAACGCGGACCTGTCGCCGAAGGCCAAGGACCTGGCCGCCGAGCTGCGCCAGGCCTGGAACGTCGACTTCGACGACGCCGGCGCGATCGGCCGCCGCTACCGCCGCCAGGACGAGATCGGTACGCCGTACTGCATCACCGTCGACTTCGACACCCTCGAGGACCACGCGGTGACGATCCGGGAGCGTGACTCGATGAAGCAGGAGCGCGTCGCGCTGACCGAGGTCACCGGGTATCTCGCCCAGCGCCTGGTGGGTTGCTGAGCATGTCCGCCCGTACGACGTTCGCCCGTACGACGTCAGCCCGTACGACGGGTGCTGCCGCGTCCGCTGCCCGCGTGCTCGCCGTCGGCGCGGCCGCCGTACTGCTGCTGGCCGGATGCTCCGACGACCCGGCGCCGGACGCGAGCAACACCCCGCGGCCGTCCGGGTCCTCGTCTGCGCCGACCAGCGCGCCGATCCCGACCGCTTCCACGCCGTCGCTCACCCCGTTGCCGACGCCGTCGAAGCCGTGGCCGACCCCCAAGGTGACCGGTACGCCGGACGCCGACGCCCCGCTGGCGAACCGGATCCGCTTCGCGATCGCCAAGCAGGTCCAGGTCGCGGCCGGCCGCGCCGCGAGCACCAAGATCACCTGCCCGG
The DNA here is from genome assembly GCA_049998015.1 of Kribbella sp. cmx-5-2. Taxonomy (GTDB): domain Bacteria; phylum Actinomycetota; class Actinomycetes; order Propionibacteriales; family Kribbellaceae; genus Kribbella. The sequence continues at coordinate 1,473,757 of JAEBEC010000001.1, read as the reverse complement.
GCATCGAGGACGCCGACAAACCGGGCGCCCACACACTCACCTGCACGGTGAACTACGCGGGCAAGACCTTCACCGGTCAGCTCACCGTCGACGCCAAGCAGTACACCGCGACGTACAAGTTCACGTCCGAGTCCGTGGCGATCGTGAAACCGAAGGTCGTGGACGCCGTGCAGCGGGCGGCGTCGGGCGCCGCGAAGGTGACCTGCACAATGGATGACGTGACCGTCGTCAAGCACACCGCGCAGGGCATCGCCTGTGACGTGACCACCGTGGAGAACGCTGTCCAGCCGTACCGCGCGCAGATCTCCGGTAACGGCCAGGTCCTGGTGGCCAAGGCGTAACTGATGCTCAAGCTCGGCAACCTCACCATCGACACCCCCGTCGTGCTCGCGCCGATGGCCGGGATCACCAACGCGGCGTACCGGCGGCTGTGCGCGGAGCAGGGCGCCGGGCTGTACGTGTGCGAGATGATCACGTCCCGCGGCATCGTCGAGGGCGACCAGAAGTCGCTCGACATGCTGACCTTCGACGAGCGCGAGACGGTGCGTTCGGTCCAGCTGTACGGCGTCGACCCGGTGTACGTCGGGCGCGCGGTCGAGCTGCTGTGCTCCGAGTACGGCGTCGCGCACGTCGACCTGAACTTCGGCTGCCCGGTGCCGAAGGTGACCCGCAAGGGCGGCGGCGCCGCGCTGCCGTGGAAGCGGAACCTGCTGGGCGCGATCCTGCAGTCCGCGGTGAAGGCGGCCACGCCGTACGACGTACCGGTGACGATGAAGACCCGGATCGGCATCGACTCCGCCCACCAGACCTACCTGGACGCCGGCCGGATCGCCGAGGAGTCGGGCGCGGCCGCGATCGGGCTGCACGGGCGGACCGCCGCGCAGGCGTACTCCGGTCAGGCCGACTGGACGAAGATCGCCGAACTGGTCGAGCACGTGAAGATCCCGGTGCTCGGCAACGGCGACATCTGGGAGGCCTCGGACGCGCTGCGCATGGTCGACGAGACCGGCTGCGCCGGCGTGATCGTCGGCCGCGGCTGCCTCGGCCGCCCCTGGCTCTTCCGCGACCTGGCCGTCGCCTTCGCCGGCGGCGAGACCCTCAACCTGCCGACGCTCGGCGAGGTCGCCACGGTCATGCGCCGGCACGGCGAGCTGCTCGCCGGCCTGATGGGGGAGCAGCGCGGGCTCCGCGACTTCCGCAAGCACGTCCCGTGGTACCTGAAGGGCTTCCCGGCCGGCGGCGAACTCCGCGCCGCCCTCGGCATGGTCGACTCGCTGTCCCGCCTCGACGAGCTCCTCACCCAGCTCGACCCGGCAGCCCCGTTCCCCGTCGCCGAACTAGGCGCTCCCCGAGGCCGCCAGGGCTCCCCGCGGGACCACGTCGTCCTCCCGCACGGCTGGCTCGACGACACCGACGGCCTCAACACCGACCTCGCCGACGCCGAAATCGGCGTCTCGGGCGGCTGATCCCCCCGCCGAGCGAGCCTCCGCCCGCTCGGCGTTCCTCCTGGCCGGGTCAGCCGAAGCAGTCCTGGTTCTTGGTGGCCAGGCCCAGTTCGGCGACGTTCTTGGTGTTCTCGGTGATGCCGATCGTGTAGTACGCCGTGGTGCTGCCGGGGACGTCGACGGTGATGCCGTTCTCGGCCTCGGCGGCTTTCGGGTAGGCGGCCTTGACCTGCTGGATCGTCGAGCCGAGCTTGATGCCTTCCTTGGTGGCCATCATGTCGTTCGCGAAGATCCCCACCAGGCCGTGCTGCTGGGAGAAGTACACGCTGACCGTGTCCGCCTCGGTCGGGAAAGCGGCCAGGTCGTAGCCCTGGCAGTTGTCGCCGGCCTTCTTGGCGCCCAGCTCACCGGTGGCCTTGGCCTGGTCGACCGTCATCCCGAGGCGGAGCTTGCCGTAGCCGTCGGCGCTCAGGGTGTAGTCCGGGGGCGTGCTCGGAGTCGAGGCGGCGTTGCTCGTCTTCGGCCCGGAACCGCAGGCGGCCAGGGCGAGTACGGTCAGGATGCTGCCCGTCGCGATCGCGGCAGACTTCGGGTAGGTGAACATGCCGGCCATCATTCTCCCTGTCGTAGTGGCGTTTCCGGGTTCGACGCCGGTGTCCGGGAGATGGTTGATCTCGGCAACGTTGCGGTTGGCAATCGGTTGTTTATGGCAACGAATTGCGGAGCTGCTCGAGGACGACCGGATCGAGCTTGCCGGGGACGAGGCGCTCCTCGAAGTTCTCGGTGCCGGCCCAGGCGTCGAGCGTCTCGTGGCCGAGTCTGGTCAGGAGGGTGGCGACCTCGTCGGCCAGGGCGCCCTCCAGCGGGAGCAGTGTGGACGGGTCGGGCTTGCTGAAGTACAGGTCATGGAGTTTGAGAAGCCGGTCGAGTTCCTCGACGGGAGTGCGGTGGTCGTCGACGCGGAGGTCGATCGCGATGTCGAGCTGACCGCCGTACGCCGCTTCTTCGCGCCAGACGCGGAGAGAAGCACTCTGCCGACCGCGGCTGTCGCCGCCGGCCTGGTCGCCGGCGGCGAGCGACTGTAGGAGACGCTGGGCGAACGGCTCGGCGGAGCGGTCGCGCCAGGCGTCCGCCATGGCCGGTACGACGCCCGGTCCGGCCAGGATGTTGCCCTGGATCGCGAACCCGTCCCCGGCGAGGCCGCCGGCCCAGTCCATACACTCCGGTCCGGTGTAGGTCGCGCCTCGTCCGGCGGCGTCGACGATCCCGACCTGTCGGCTGTCCCGCCCGTCGTCCGCCGCGGTCAGCCGCTCGACGACCTCCGAGGCCGAGACGCCGTCCGCGAGCAGGTCGAGCCCGTCCGGCCCGTACGACAGGTTCGCCGAAGCCTGAGTAGCCACCGCCCCGGCGCCCGCCCGGCCCCACGGCACGACAGCACCCACCGCCAGGAACTTCGAGGCCACCGCCACACCCCAGGACGCCGACTCCACGTCGTACGCCACGATCGAGAACGTCATCCCCAGCTCCTCCTCGCCGGGCCGATGCCCGGCCTCGTCCATCGGCTCCGGCCGAGCAAGTCGGGCTCGGCTCGGGAGAGTCTAGGCGCGGCCGCCGGCGAGCAGACCGGACGAGATGTGTGCCGGGGGTACTCGTCGATCGGATTCGGCCGGACGAGCTCAGCTCGGCCCGGGAGAGTCTAGGCTCGGGTGATGGCGAGTACACCGGACGAGACGCGTGACGGGGTCGAGCTGACGAACCTCGATCAGCCGTTGTTCGACGGGGCGGAGGCGACCAAGCGGGATCTGGTCGACTACCTCGACGCGGTGCACGAGCGGATGCTGCCGGAACTGCGGGAGCGGCCGCTCACGGTGAAGCGGGTTCGGCCGCGGCAGCAGCCGTTCATGCAGAAGAACGTGCCGAAGTACACGCCGGAGTGGGTGAAGACGGTGACTGTGTGGGCGGAGGCGTCCAAGCGCGAGGTGTCGTACGCGCTCTGCGACGACCGGCGCACGCTGCTGTGGTTCGCGAACCAGCGCGCCGTCGAGTACCACCCGACGCTGATGCGCGCCGACCGGTGGGACCGGGTGACGCATCTCGTGCTCGACCTCGATCCGCCCGAGGGGGACGAGACGTTCGGGCTCGCCGTACAGGCCGCGCATCTGGTGCGGCAGGCGCTGACCGATTCCGGGCTGCAAGGCGCGGTGAAGACGAGCGGCGCGAAGGGCGTGCACGTGTACGTCCCGATCGACGACACGATCTCGATCGAGGACGCCGCCGCGGCCACGCGGGCGATCGCGGCGCGGGCCGAGCGGGTCGATCCGAGTGTCGCGACCACGGCGTACATCAAGGAGGATCGCGGCGGGAAGGTGTTCGTCGACTCGACGCGCGCCGGTGGGGCGACGGTTGTTGCGGCGTACAGCCCACGGATCCGGCCCGGTACGCCGGTGTCGTTCCCGGTCGGGTGGGACGAGCTCGACAATGTCTCGCCGCTGGATTTCACCGTACGGAGTGCGCCTGGTCTGCTGGCGTCGGCGGATCACTGGGCGAGCGAGCTGCCTGCGCCGCAGGCGCTGCCGGAGGATCTGCTGGAAGAGGGCCGGGCGATTCCGATCGCTCGGGTGGTCGCCATGCATGAAGGCAAACGCCGGGCGAAGGCCCGCCGTGATGCGGAGGAGAAGAGCTAGCAGCCGCGGCCTCGACCCAAGGAGACGCGCCGGTCGCCGCTCAGACCTGGGAGAGCGCGTACAGCAGGCTGCGGAGTGGCTCGGGCTCATCCGGGGTCTCGCGCCAGAGGAGCCGTAGCTGCAGCGGTGGCGTGGCGATGTCGAGGACGCCCAGGCGGCCCGCCTCGACATCAGCCCGTACGGCGAAGTCCGGCAGCACCGCGACTCCTCGTCCGGCCGCAACCCAGTCGCGGACCTGCGCCAGACCGCCCACCCCGATCAGGTCGACGTCAGGCCCGAGCCAGCGCCGCGTGGCCAACCAGAACGAGCACCGGCTCTCCTGCCCGACCAGCGTTGCGCCGTCACGGATCTCGGCGGCCGTCACGGGCCGGCCCAGCAGCGGGTGGCCGGCGCCCGTGACGGTCACCATGGGGACCTCCCGTACGTCGACGAACGCCATCGGGACCTCGGGCCCGGCGTATCCGAGCTCGCCGATCCGGGGGCCGGTGTCGAGCAGTAGCGCCGCGTCGAGCTCGCCGCGTTCCAGCGCCGCGAGCAGCTTGGTGCGGTCGGGCTCCGGGCGGATCTGTGCGACGAGCTCCGGGCGGCGCCGCGTGAGATCGTCGAGTACGCCGGGGAGCAGGGTGTCCGCGATCGACGACTGGGCGCCGACCACGACGACCGGGTCGGCGCTGATCAGCTGGTCGGCCGCGGCATCGAGCGCCGCCAGGGCGGCAGCCGCCGCGGTGAGATAGGTGCGCCCGGCAACGGTCGGGTGCATCCCGGAGCGGTCGCGGGTGAAGAGCGGCGTTCCGAGATCGGATTCGAGCCGTCGTACCCGGTCCGACACCGACGACGCGGCCAGCCCCTGGGCAGCGGCGGTCCTGTTGACGGTGCCGTGCTGGACGAGCGCGATCGCCGTGCGCAGGTGGTCGACGGTCACGCGGGCAGTGTAGGTCGCCGGCGAGCCCGAGGCGTTCGGATTTGCCGAATACCCCTCCGGCGACGGCGGTCGAGACCACGGCCCGGCCCGGCGAGTCTGTGCTGGTCCGTGTCACCGATCGAAGGACGTTCATGTCCGCTGGTACGACCACTCTCCGTTCAACCGGCAGCCGACCGGCGCTGCTCGGGATCTCTCTCGCCTATTTCATGGTGCTGCTCGATACGACTGTGCTGGCCGTGGCCGGGCCCGACCTGATCGCTTCGCTGCCCACGGACGTGATCGGGGTCGGCTGGGCGACCACGGCGTACACGATGGCGCTTGCCGCGGCGCTGGTACTCGGTGGCAGTCTCTCCGATCGGCTTGGCGCGGACCGGGTCTTCCGGGTCGCCGGGGCCGGCTTCGGGATCGTGTCGCTGGGCTGCGCGGTCGCGCCGGACCTCGGGACGTTGCTGGTGGGGCGGGCGGTTCTCGGGTTGTTCGCGGCGGGCGTCGTCCCGAGTTCGATGGCTCTGCTCGCGGCCCTGTACGTGAAGCCGGACGAGCGGACCCGGGCGATCAGTTGGTGGGCCGCGATCAGCGGTGCGGCGATGGCTGTCGGACCGGTGCTCGGCGGCTGGCTGGTCGAGGTGTCCGGCTGGCGTGCGGTCTTCGTGATCAACGCGCCGCTGGCGGCCGTCGTACTGCTGCTGTGCCGGAAGCGGCTGCGGGCTGCCAGGCATCTTCGGGTCGTTGTCCCGGCACCCCATCTCGGGCTGGCGGCGACGTTGGCCGCGCTGACGCTGGCCATCACCGAGGCCGGACAGTTGCACTGGGCACCGGCCTTGGGAGCCGGGTGCGCCACCCTGGCTCTCGCCGCTGTCACCATCCGCGCCGACCGGCGGTCGGTTGCTCCGCTGGTTCCGGAAGCGCTGCGGCGGAACCGGCCGGTCTGGAGGGCTTTCGGGTGGGGGACGCTGGTCAACTACGCGCTCACGACCGTACTGTTCGCCGTACCGTTGATCGTTGCTCAGGGCCCCTTGTCGGTCGGGATCATGTTGCTTCCGATGACGGTGGTGGTGGCGATCAATCCTTTGCTCACCGGGCGGCTGGTCCGGCGGTTCGGGCCGTTGGTGCCGATCCGGCTGGGCTTCGCGACGTTCGCGGTGGGCCTCGGTGCTGTTGCCGTTGCGCTGAGGGGAGACCCGCAGCCCGTCGTGCTGGGGGCAGGTCTGCTGGGCTGCGGGTTGGGTGTTTCGTGGACGCTGCCGCCGTTGGTCGGGTTCGCCGTGAGCAAGGCGCCCGCGGATGCGAGCGGGGCGGTCGGCGGCCTGCTCAACGCGATGCGGCAGGTCGGTGCCTCGGTGGGTGCGGCGACGGCAGGTGCGACGCTGAGCGTGCGGGCCGACGGCGTGGTGGTGTTCGTGGTGGCCGCCGGCCTGTGTGTAGTGGGGTTGCTGCTGACGGTGGGCGTCAGTTCTCCGGGCTCGTGACGAGTTCCAGGGCGCGCTCGCGGACGTCCGGATCCTGGTGGTTGCGTAGGGCAACGAGTAGGGTGCGCCAGTCGGCGTTCCAGCCGGTTCTTGGGCCGGCGGCCTTGATGAGGGCTTGGGTGAGGAGGCCGTCGGTGAGTGCGGGGCTGGTGACCAGTTGGGCGGCGACCGGGTAGAGGCCGTCGGGGGTCCAGTGGGCTTCGGTTCCGCCCAGGTGGTTGGCCAGGAGATGGGCTGCGGTGGCGGCGGCCAGTGGGCGGTCGGTGCGGAGGAGCGCGAGGTCCTCGGCCAGGTGGGCTGGGTGGAGGGCTGCGGTGAGCAGCTTCTGGCGCAGCAGCAGGTACGCCGGGGCGGTGAGCTCGTCGGCGATCGGGCGAACGACCTGGCGGGTCTCGACCGATCGGTGCGACAGGGTTCTGACCAGGGTGTCGACGACCCTGGTGAGGCGTTGGCGGGCCGGGTGGTCGCGGTCGGGGAGGGCGTCGGGGACCTGGGGGTTGTTCTCCAGGCGGACGAGGAGGCGGACCGAGCCGATGAGTTCGTCGAGGCCGCGGTCCGGGTTGGTGGCGACGACGCCGACCAGGGCGGTCGCGGCGCTGGTCCAGGTGCGGGAGGCGAGGTCGGTGATGAACGCGGCGATGACGGGGGCGACGGCGGGGTTCCAGTTCGCCCAGTGTTGCAGGGCGAGGACGGCGGCGCGGGTGACCTCGGGTTCGGGGCGGTTGGTGACGGCGATCAGGAGGTCGGCGTACCGGGAACGGTACTTGCTTGCGAGTCCGTACGGCGTGCGCTGGGTGAGGACTGTCGCCGTTGCGGCGCTGTCGTGGACGGCTTGCTGGAGCAGGGCCCAGCTGGCGGGCTCGTGGAGGAGGTACTGCGAGGCGGCGCTGGTGATGGCGGCGCGGACGTCGCGGTGGGCGTCGCCCCAGGCGTCGGTGAGGACGGCGGCGGCGCCGGGGGCGCGGAGTTCGCCGAGGAGGCGGGCGGCTTCCTTGCGGGAGGTGACCTTGGCGTTTTCGCCGGTGAGGACCGGGTGGAGGAGGCTGGGGAGGGTGCTGGGGCGGACGAAGCGGGCTACTCGGGAGGCGGCGTAGATGGCGACTCGGGCGCGGTCGGTGCCGGCGTACTGGAGGAGTTGGGGGAGGGCGAGCTGGGGTTGGTCGGACCAGGAGAGGGCGCGGAGGGCTGCTTCTTGGAGGAGGACGCTGGGAGCTGGGTCGGGGAGGGGCACGTTGCGGGGGTCGGTACTTGGGGTGGTGTCGGGGCTCGCGGTCGCGTCGGGGAGGTAGGGCTGGACGGCGTCGGGGCCGATGATGGGGAGTTGGCCGAGCATGAGGATGGCTTCGGCTCGGGTCCAGTCGGCGAGGCGGGTGTCGTCGGCGACGGTGGTCACTACCTCGGCGTACCGGCGGTGCTGGCGGGGGAGCCAGCGACGCAGGGTCGAGCCTCCGACTCGCCAGGGGGCGTGGCTCTTGGTGAACAGCTCGCTGCGGGCAGGATCAGCCAGTACGACGTCCAGCAGGTCGGTGCGGACCTGCGTGACGGCGGACCAGACGGCGTCCCACTGGACCATGCCGAGGTCGCGGGCGATGATCCGGCCGACGCGATCGGCGCGGGTCGCCGGTGGGGTGAGCCAATGCGCGGCGGCGGTGCCGACGGTGAACTCCTGGTTGGACCAGAGCGCGACCTCGAGCAGATCCTGCAGGTGCTCGTTGTCCCAGCCCCGGCGGTCGAACGCGTTGGAGACGGCGAAGAGGAGGGTGAACTCGGTCCGTTCGGCGGCACTCTCCAGGTACGGGCGCAGCGCGTCGTACACGGCGGTCTCGCGGCCGCGCGGCAGGCCGTCGATGATGCCGTCGAGGTCGACGGCGCCGCGGTTCTGGGTGATCGCGGCGTGGGCGTCGATGCCCCAGGCAAGCAGGGCAGATTGGTTGCGTTGGGCCCCTTGATGGACGGCGTGCCGGGCGGACTCCTGGAGGGCGGCGCGGCTGGGCCACGAGGTATCGCGGGCTTCGAGCGCGTCGGTGAGGAGGGTCTGCAGCGGTACGACGTGGTCGTCGGTGAGCACGGACGGCGGCAGCGCGGCGGTGGCTTCGAGGACGGACTGGCGGACCGGGTCGCGGTCGTTGCGGACGCGGGCCGCCCAGGTGAGGGCCTGCTGGACGAGCTCCGGTTGGCGGGAACGGCCGGCCGCGCTGATGACGGCGCGGTAGACGGCGGCGCGGTCGGCTGCTTCGGGGCGGCGGATCTCGGGGTCGAGCAGCGCGAAGGCTTCGTCGTACGGGAGGTAGGCGGTGATCTCCCAGCGGCGGTGCGGCTCCTCGGCGATGTCCGGGAGGGTGAGCATGCGGCGGGCCTGCTCGGTGCGCGTGGATCGCGGGAGGACGTCCAGGAGTGCGGCCGGGAGTTCGCGGAGCTCGAGGTTGGCGGTGACCGCTGTGAAGACGGCGGCTCGGCGCGAGGGTGGGAGGTCGCTGAGCAGGCTGCTGAGGTTGGGCCAGAGGAGGCGGCCGAGGGCGGCGAGGTTCTCGTCGGAGTAGCGGTGGAGGCGGCGGCGGACTGCCGGGGTGAGGGCTCTGTGGAGGGTGTTGGCTCGGTCGGGAGCTAGGAGGAGGGCGAGTACGCCGCTGGGGTCCAGGTCGATGAGGCGGCCGAGGATCTTGACGACCGGCCAGGGGAGGTCGTCTGGGGCGATCGCGTCCTGGATCAGGGTGAAGGCGCGCCGTGCGTCGTGGTCGAGGGCCGCGGTGACGCCGTGGCCGACGCCCTGCCACCACTCGTCGCGGTCGGAGCCGGTCGGAAGGGTCGCGGTGGCGTGGTCGAGGACGACCTCTGGGTGGCGGCGGGTCAGGCGTTCCCACTGGCCGGAGGAGAAGCAGTAGGCGAGCTCGGGGAGGAGGCGCCGGACCGTGGCGTCGTCGGTGCTGTCGAGGAGCGCTGCGGCGTACTGGTCGCCCCAACGGTCGCGCTGTTCGTCGATCAGGCGAGCGGCGAGCAGTTGGCGGCCGGTACGGCGGATGACCTGCAGCAGGCGCGGGCGGAGCGCGGCCGGTGCGTCGTCGTGGAGGATCCGCAGTTCGTCGTCGGAGACCGCCCCTGGGGTGTCCGGGGTCGGCGTCCGGCGGGTCCAGTTGCCGACCGCGGCCAGGGCCTGCGCCTGGACGGTGGGTTCGGCGTCGTGGAGGAGGCGGGTGACGTAGGCGACGTCGCCGGTGATCTGGGCGATGCGGAGGCCGAGGACGCGCTGGTCGGCGGGGCCGGTGGAGAGATCGGCGAGGAGCTCGTCCAGGGCCGGGGTGCCGCGCAGGCGCAGGGCCTGGTCGGCGATCGCGCGCACGCGTTCGCCGTACGGGAGGGAATCGATCGACCGGAGCAGGTCAGCGGCTCGCATGGCGCCCATCCTGCCGACCCGGGGTGTCAGGCGGTCAAGGGGCTCGCTGGCGGACCGGTGTCAGGTCGTGGAGTGGTGGGGGTCAGGTCGGCCAGGGGTCGCCGAATTCGGTGTTGCGGGCGGCGCGGTAGAGCGGGCCTTGGCGTTTGGAGACGATCTCCTCGCGGAGTTCGCCGGTGTCGGTGCAGAGGCGCAGGGAGACCAGGCCCTTGCGTTGCTGTGGGTGGCGGAGGACGCGGTTGGCGGCCTGGGCGCGCAGGGTCGGGCTGGTGACGACGTACGAGAACTTCTCGTCCTCGAAGCCGAGTTCGGCGCCTTTCGTACGCCGGTGCACGGCGCTGCGGTTGACGCGGCTGGTGAAGTGACACCAGTCGCGGCCGCGCGGGATCGGGCAGGCGAGGTCGTGCGGGCAGGGCGCGATCACGCTGTGGCCGGCGGCAATGAGCTGGTCGCGGGCGGCGACGATGCGTTCGTAGCCGCCGGGGGTGCCGGGCTCGATCAGCGCGACCAGGCCTTGCTGGGCGGCCAGTTGGGCGACGAGCTTCTGCTGCTGTTCGGCCGACAGTTCGCTGAGGACGTACGAGACGGTGACGAGGTCGGCGGACTCGAACGTGGACTGGTCGAGCCGGCCGGTGGTCCAGGTCGTGGTGCGGACCGCGGGGGACTCGGCGTTCGTGGTGAGTTTCTTGCCTAGGGCAATTGCTTCGGTGACTTGTTCGAGCACGGTGACGTTGGCGAGCGACGGCCACACATCGGTCGCGGCCCAGACCGCGGAGCCGGTGCCGCCGCCGATGTCGAGGTGCTTCACCGGAGCGAAGTCGGGCAGTTGCAGGGCGGCTTGTTCGAGCGTCGATCGGACGGCGGCGAACGTCGCGGGCATCCGGTACGCCGAGTAGGTGATCACGTCGGCTGGCGAAGCCATGATGGGCGAGGTCGCCGCTTGCTCCTCGCGGTACCGGGTGCTGAGCCGCTGGAAGGAGCTGGTCAGCTGCGCTGCGGGGACGTTGCTCAAGGCTGCCTCGAGCGCGGTCCGCAGATCCTGCGGCAGGTCAGCCATCTTCCGTCCTTCGTCAGTACCTACGAACCCGCAGATCCTAACGCCCGCGACGAGGGGCGGGCGCCTACCGGGCGGGCAGGGCTGCCTGCATCAGGAGCTCCGCCGCCTCCCGGGCTCGGCGGGCGGGCTGGGCCGAGCCGGAGATCGCTGACGTGGTGATCGCCCCTTCGCTCAGCAGGATCAAGTGGTCGGCCAGCTGCTGCGGATCGCGGGCGTTGGCCGCCTTGGCCAGGTCGGTCAGCGCTCGCTGGAAACCCGCCTTGTGCTGCTGAGCGAGCTCGGCGACCCGCGGCGACACCGCGCCCAGTTCGCCGAACGAGTTGATGAACGCGCACCCGCGGAAGTCCTTCTGCGTGAACCACGTGTGCAGGAACTCGAACACCGCCAGGATCCGCTCCCGCGGGTCGGTCGCGGCGTCGACGTGCTCGGCGAGCATGTCCTTCCACTGCTGGTCGCGCTGGTGCAGGTACGCCTCGATCAGCGCGTCCTTCGACGGGAACAGCTGGTAGAGCCGCTTCAGCGAGACCCCGGACGCGGTCCGGATCGCGTCCATGCCGACGGACTGGACACCGCGCTCGTAGAACAGCGCGTCCGCCGCGTCCAGCACCTGCCGCTGTGCGGTCGCCGTGTCGATCGCCATCTGTCTCCACCTTCTCGTCGCCGGGTCGCCCGGCTGCTCCCGTGTGATCCACAGCACCCCACTTGCGCGGAGAACCATCGTTCTCCTAGAGTAGCGGACATCGAGGGAGAACGCTCGTTCTCCACGAACAGAGGAGAGTCCGATGACCGTTCTGGAGCCCGCCGCCCAAGCCTTCGCCGACGCGACCGCGCAGCCCCCGTTCCTGTTCCAGCTCGAGCCGGCCGAGGGGCGCAAGCTCGTCGACGAGGTGCAGACCACCGACTACCCGAAGCTTCCGGTCGACGAGGAGTGGATCACCGTCGCCGACGGCACCAAGGCGCGGATCGTCAAGCCGGCCGGTACGACGGACGAACTGCCCGTGATCCTCTACATCCACGGCGCCGGCTGGGTGTTCGGCAACGCGCACACCCATGACCGCCTGGTCCGCGAACTCGCCGTCGGCGCCGGTGCGGCGGTCGTCTTCCCGGAGTACGACCTGTCGCCCGAGGTCCGCTACCCGCACGCGATCGAGCAGGCCTACTCGGTCGCCCGGTGGATCGTTGCGGAGGGCAAGAACAAGGGCCTCGACGCGACCCGGCTGGCGATCGCCGGCGACTCGGTCGGCGGCAACCTGACCGCGGCCGTGACGCTGCTCGCGAAGGAGCGCGGTGACCTGACCTTCAAGCAGCAGGTGCTGTTCTACCCGGTCACCGACGCGTCGTTCGACACCGCGTCGTACCAGGAGTTTGCCGAGGGCTACTTCCTGCAGCGCGACGGGATGAAGTGGTTCTGGGACCAGTACACGACCGACGAGGCTGAGCGGAACCAGATCACCGCGTCGCCGCTCCGTGCGACGACCGAGCAGCTGGCCGGGCTGCCGACCGCGCTGGTGATCACCGGCGAGGCCGACGTACTGCGCGACGAGGGCGAGGCGTACGCCGCGAAGCTGCGCGAGGCCGGCGTCGACGTGACCGCCGTACGGTTCGGCGGAATCATCCACGACTTCGTGATGTTGGACGCGCTGCGGGACACGCACGCCGCGACCGCCGCGATCGACCTGGCGATCCGCACCCTGCGCTCCGCACTGGCTTGATCTACCGAAAGGACCTTCTGAGATGACCACTACAGTCGTACTGGTTCACGGCGCGTTCGCCGACGGCGGCAGCTGGAACGGCGTGATCGACCTGCTCCAGAAGGTCGACATCGACGTGATCGCCGTACCGAACCCGCTGCGCGGCCTGACGCCTGATGCGGCGTACGTCGCGAGCGCGGTCCGGCAGATCGACGGGCCGGTCCTGCTCGTCGGTCACTCGTACGGCGGTGCGGTGATCAACAAGGCGGCGCAGGACCTGGAGAACGTGGTCGGCCTGGTCCACGTCGCCGCCTTCGTGCCGGACACCGGCGAGAGCCCGGCGAGCATCTCCGCGAAGTTCCCCGAGACGCCGTTCGGGGCGGCGATCCGGCCGACGCTGTTCCCGCAGCCGGACGGGACCGAGGCGCCGGAGCTGCGGCTCGACGCGGCGGCGTACCCCGAGGTGTTCGCGGGGGACCTGCCGATCGAGGTGAGCCGGGTGCTCGCGGCGTCGCAGCGGCCGGTCGCTGCGCAGGGGCTGGAAGAGGAGTTCACCGGGGAGCCGGGGTGGAAGAAGCTGCCGAGTTGGACGCTGATCTCGACGCAGGATCAGGCGATCCATCCCGAGGCCCAGCGGTTCATGGCCGAGCGGGCGGGCGGCACGACGGTCGAGGTCGAGGGGTCGCACTCGGTGGCGGTGTCGCAGCCGGAGGCGGTCGTCGACTTCATCCTGAAAGCGCTGAGCTGAACAAGTCGGGCAGGCCGGCGGCGGTGCGCAGTTCGGCGTACGCGATGGCGAGTTTCGGCAGGGTGTAGTGCGCGTTCAGTCCGCTCGGGTTGGGGAGGATCCAGACCCGGGTCGGGCCGATCGTGCGCTCCTGGCGACCCATCGCGGCCTTGGGGAGGCCGAAGGCGTCGCGGTACGCCGTGACGCCGACGACGGCCAGCCAGTCGGGGGCGTACTCGAGGACCTTGCGCTCGAGGTTCTCGCCGCCGGCGCGGAACTCGGCCTTGGTGAGTTCGTCGGCGCGGGCTGACGGGCGGTCGACGACGTTGGTGATGCCTAGGCCCAGGTCGAGGAGCTCGCCTTGTTCGGCGGGCTGGAGTTGGCGGGGTGTGAAGCCGGCCTGGTGCAGTGCGGGCCAGAAGCGGTTGCCGGGGCGGGCGAAGTGGTGGCCGGTCTGGGCGGACATCAGCCCGGGGTTGATGCCGCTGAACAGAACCTTCAGCCCGGGCTTGATGAGATCTGCCAACTCCTGCATCCCCACACCCTAAGGAGGGTGTGGGGATGTCAGGCGTCGGGGCAGAGGAGTGGAGATTTCGGGCGGGGACTTGGGGTGGAGAGGCCGGGGCCTGGGCGGAAGTGGGGCCCGGTCAGTCGTTCTGGTTGTTGAGGCCCGCGGGGAGTTGGCCGGCGATGCAAGAACGGGCCACGAAGAGCCAGATCGTTTCGCCGCCGGCGTTGTCGACGCGGATCATCGAGGCGCCGAGGTCGTTGGTCGAGTAGCGGTAGCCGCCGGTCGTCGGGAGGGCGAAGCCGGCGGGATCGTGCAGCCGGCCGCCGGCGTACGTGCTGTCGGTGAAGTAGTTGTAGTAGCCGGTGCAGGCCGACGGATTGATGCGCACGATGATCGCGCCGTTGCCGGTGTGCGGCGCGGCGTCGAAGTCGCGGCCGAACGTACGCCGGTGCGAGAGCCGTTCGCTGGTGTCCGCGCTGCAGCTCTCGGCGACCGACGAGCCGGTGCCCAGGTCCAGCGCCGACGGCACCAGGAACGCGCAGAAGTTCGAGCCGTCGCCGGCCCGCCAGCGCCCGAAGTGGAAGTTGTTCGGCGTCGTCGTGTGCACGTCGAACCGGGTCCCGGCGATCGCCGTACCCATCACGTACCCACACGACTTGTTCGCGAGCCAGCCGCCCGCCGGGATCGTGCCGTGGTTGTTGCACGCGACCGGCTTCGGCACGTTGCCGACCGTCGTGTACTGGTTCACGGCGTACGACGGCAACTGTGTGGCGACCGCCGTCAACAACCCCGCGGCCAGTACGGCGAGCAGCCGGCGCATCAGCAGAACCACCCGTCCTGGACCCAGCCGCGGTGGTTGATGTCGCCGTACGCGAATCCGTAGACCCACGTCCCGGAGACGCGTTCGACCAGGAAGGTCTCGGGGTGGTGCAGCGTGCCCATCCGGGCGCCGAGCGGTTCGGTGCGCAGCTCGAGATCCTGCGCGCAGACCGTCTCGCGAACGCCGACGCGGCCGTTGGCGGCTTCGGCGGACGTCGCGGTGAGCGCGGTGGCGCCGGCCAGTACGACGGCGGCGAGGGCGGTGGTGCGGGTGATGCGGTTCATGGTCGTCTCCTCGGTCTCTCGGTTACCAGCTGCCCCAGCCGCCCAGGCACTCGATCCGGACGAAGCCCCAGTCGTTCGGGCCGAAGTCCTGGACCGAGGCCCAGCCGTTGTAGACGGGGTGCGCGCCGCGGGTGTGGCCGACCTTGTTGCCGGCCTCGAGCGTGCGCAGCTCGTGCACCGGGCCGGGGATCGAGAAGTCGTAGTTCTCGTAGAAGGTCGCGCTCTGGCAGGTGATCACCGCGTGCTCGGGGATCTCGACCGCGTGCGCGGCCGGGGCTCCGGCGGTCAGGGCGGCAGCTCCGAGTGCGAGTGCTGAGAGGACGAAAGCGGGGCGGCGTGTCATCAGAACCTCCAAGTGGATGTCATCTGTGATGACGGTAGATCGTGTCGTCAGAGATGGCAAGAGGTGTCATCAGTGGATACGCTGAGCCGATGAACCACCCGCGGAAGGCCTTCTACGGCATCGCCGAGATCGCCGAGGCCCTCGGCCTGAACCGGCAGCTGGTGACCGCGTGGCGCCGGCGTCGCAGCCACGGCCTGCCCGAACCGGACGCCGAGCTGTCGTCCGGCCCGATCTGGCGTGGGGAGACGGTCGAGCCGTGGATCGACGCGTTCCGCGACCGTGGCGACAACGGGGAGATGCAGCCGGTCAGTGGCGAGCTGGCGATGCGGGCCGGGCGGCGGATGCTGCGCGTGGCCGCGCTGCTGCTGGAGCAGCCGATCCGGCTTCGGCTGCTCAGCCAGGCGCTGACCGAGGCCCGCGATCTGCTGCCGGTGGTCGATGCCGCGGCGGATGATCCGTTGGGGCGGGCCGTCGTACAGCTGCTGTCTCCGTTGCGGGTCAACGACTCGGGGAATCTGGAGGAGTTCCGTCGGCAGGTGCTGGTCGAGGTGGCACAGCTGGCACCTCTCGTCGAGCTGGCATCAGAATCCCTTCCCACCTCGGAGAGTGCGGGTTAGTGTGCGAGCCGTGATCGTCGAGGTACCTGGCTACCGCCTCGCGGAGCCGCTGGGTGCGGGCGCGACAGGGGTGGTGTACGACGCGAACCGGCTGGCCGACGGGCAGCGCGTCGCGGTCAAGGTGGTGCATCCCGAGCTGGTCGACCCGCAGTACCGCGAACGGCTGCGCCGCGAGGCGCGGGCGGCCGCGGCGGTGGTGCACCCGGGCGTGGTCCGCGTGCAGGAGGTCGGCGGCGACGGGAACAACGCGTGGCTGGTGATGGACCGGCTCAGTGGGCCGGATCTGCAGCGGCGGTTGGCTGATGAAGGTCCGTTGGAGCCTGCCGAGGCGGCTGAACTGCTCGCGTCGGTGGCCGATGCTGTGCACGCGATGCATGAGGCCGGGGTGATCCATCGGGATCTCAAGCCGGCCAACATCATCCTGGACGACGGGCGGCCGCTGGTCGGTGACTTCGGGGTTGCTCGGCAGTTGGTGAGCCTGGAGTCGAGCACTGGGTTTGATCTCACTGGTGGGTCCGACTGGCTACAGTCGGATGCGCCGGCCGGTCCGCCGCTGGGGGCGATGGCGGGGACGGTTGCGTACATGGCGCCGGAGCAGTGGCGAGGGGATCCGGTGGCGGCTGCTGCTGATGTCTATGCGCTCGGTGGGACGCTGTTCTCGCTGCTCACTGGGTTGTTGCCGTACGACCGGAAGACATTGCCGGAGCTTGCGTACGCGGTTGCGATCCTGCCGGCGCCACAGCCGAGCCAGTACGGCGTACCGTCGGCATTCGATGCGGTGGTCGCGCGAGCGATGGCGAAGGATCCAGCGGATCGGTACCCGAGTGCAGCCGAGTTCGCGGTCGCTGTTCGTGCGGCGCTCGGCCCACAAACTGTGGTCAAAGCTAGGTGGTCTCGAAGGCTGGTGAAAGTAGCCGCTCTTGCCGCACCGGTACTACTTGCAGTGGGGGTCGGCGCATCAATGCTTGCCCAGGGCAAGGAAAATAACCAGCTGACGGTGTGTGCTGAGGATGCGACCGTGCGGGATGCGCCGCGGAGTCGGACCGTGGTGGCGACTGTTTATCAAGGGGATCACCTCACGCCGATCGCTCCGCGGGACGGGGACTCCTGGGTGCATGTGCGACTGAGCGACGGCAGCACCGGGTGGGCGTTGACCGACTTCGTCCGGCACGAGTGCTGATCGTCAACCCGGGGTTGACGCAGACGGGTTGTCAACTTACGGTTGACGCATGACTCCTGGACCTGACCTGCAGCAACTCATCGACACCATCCGCACCGACACCGGCAGCGACGACGTGCTCGAGCAACTCGCGACCGCGTCCAGCACGATCACCGATCTGACCGCGACCTCCGACGCCGCGCTCGGCTACTTCGTCGACCGGGCTCGCGGCGCGGGCAAGTCGTGGGTCGAGATCAGCAGCGTGCTCGGCGTCAGCAAGCAGGCCGCGCACAAGCGGTTCGCCGACTCCTGGCCGGTCAAGCTCGATCTCGAGCGCTTCACGCTGCGCACGAAGGTGGTCATCCAGGCCGCCTCCGGGATCGCTCGCGAGCGTGGCCAGGGCTTCGTCGGCACCGAGCACCTGCTGCTCGGGCTGTTCACCGAGCCGCAGTCGGTCGCGACGCTCATCATGATCGAGGCCGGCCTCACCGAGAGCGACGTACTGGCCGCGGTCGACGCCGAGTTCCCGCCGACCGCGGCCGGTGATCCAGCCGATGCAGGCGAGCTTCCGATGACCCCGCGGGCCTCGCACGTGATCGGCTACGCGACCGAGGAGGCCCTGCTGCTCGGTCACAACTACATCGGCACCGAGCACCTGCTGCTCGCCTTCTACAACTACCCGGGCGGCGTCGCCGCCAAGGTGCTGAACCAGCTCGGCCTGTCCGAGCAGGCCGCGCGGGACGGCGTGCGGGCCGCGCTGGAGGCGCTGACCCAGGGCAAGTAGTTTTGGCTCGTGCCTGACTGGACCGCGAGACTGACGCACCTGGCCGCGAAGTACGACGTACCGGGCGCGGTGCTCGGAGTGTGGGCCGATGGCGAGCAGACGATCACGCCGTACGGCGTGCTGAACCGGCGGACCGGGATCGAGACCACGGCCGACTCGGTGTTCCAGATCGGGTCGGTGAGCAAGCCCTGGACGGCCACGATGATCGTCCAGCTGGCCGCCGAGGGACGGCTGGCGCTGGACGACGCGGTGGTCAAACTGTTGCCCGAGGCATCGATCGACCCGCGGATCACGGTCCGCCGGCTGCTCACCCACACCAGCGGGATCGACGGCGACGTGTTCACCGACACCGGACGCGGTGACGACTGCGTCGAGCGGTACGTCGCGCTGCTGGCCGACGTACCGCAACTGTTCGAACCCGGTACGGCGTACTCCTACTGCAACGCCGGTTTCGTGCTGCTCGGGCGGATCATCGAGGTGCTCGACGGCCGGACCTGGGACGAGTCGCTCCGGGCCCGGCTGGTCGAGCCGCTCGGGCTGACCGCGACGGTGACCCTGCCGGAGGAGGCGATCCTGCACCGCGCGGCGGTCGGGCATCTGGCCAGCGACGGCTCCGTCGTGTCGACCTGGCAGCTGCCGCGCAGCCTCGGGCCGGCGGGGTTGATCACGGCCACGGCCGAGGACCTGCTGAAGTTCGCGCGGCTGCATCTCGATCAGTACGCCGAGATGCGTGAGCCGCAGATCGACTTCCCCGGTGGGGCCGGCGGCGTGGCCGAGATCGGGCTGGCCTGGCGGCTGTACGACTGGGACGGCCGGCGGCTGTTCGGGCACGACGGGTCGACGATCTCGCAGCTCGCGTTCCTGCGGATCGATCCGGAGGCGAGAGTCGCGTTCTGCCTGCTGACGAACTCGGGCAAGGCGCCGGCGCTGTTCGAGGAACTGGCGACGGAGGTCTTCGGCGGGATGCCGACCGCACCACAACCAGTCCAAGCACCAACAGATGACAGACATGTCGGTAAGTACGAGCGAGCCAGCGTTGCTATGGAAGTACTGCGCCGCGACGGCAAGCTCGTGCTCACCTACCAGGCGACCGGGGATCGGCTCGCGTTCTCCGAGGAGCCGGTGCACGAGTTCGAGCTGCGGCCGACCGAGCCGCTCGACGGCGATCACTTCGTCGTTCGCGACTCCGACGACCAGCCGTGGGTACCGGTCACCTTCCGGCCGGGCTACCTGTTCACCTCCGGCCGCGTCACGCCGCGGGTCCAGGGATGAGCCTGCGCCCGGTCGATCTCGCCCGCCGAGTTGGGGTGTCGACCCAGCTGATCCGCAACTACGAGGCGGCCGGCGTACTGCCGGAAGCACCGCGGACCGAGTCCGGCTATCGCCAGTACGACGAACAGCACCTCGACGCGCTGCTGACCTACCGGGCCCTCGCCCCCGGGTTCGGCGCCGAGAGCTCGCAACTGATCATGCGCGCGGTCCACGACGGCGACCTCGAGCTCGCACTCCGCGTGATCGACCAGAGCCACGCCGAGCTGCACGAACAACGCAGAGCGACCGACACGGCCAGTGAGGCCCTCGGCGCGGCGGCCGAGCAGTTCCTCGACGGCCAGCCGGTGTCGGGCCCGCCGCTGCGCGTCGGCGAGCTGGCCCATCAGCTCGGGATCAGGACCTCCGCGCTGCGCGTCTGGGAGGCCGCCGGGCTGCTCACGCCGGCCCGCGAGCGCGGGACGAACTACCGGCGCTACCAGCCCGGACAGGTCCGGGACGCGCGGATCATCCACATGCTGCGCCAAGGCCGGTACGGGTTCGACCAGATCCGTCCGGTGCTCGAAGGGCTTCGCCGTACGGGGAGCACGGAGGCGCTCAGAGCGGCCGTTGCCGAGCGCCGGGCCGCGCACGATCGGCGGACGAGAGCCATGTTGCACGGTGCCGCCCTGTTGGACGCCTACCTCAACAGGTGAAATCCCGGGCCTTTCCTGGGGTGAGCGAGCTAACGTCGTCAGAGTGACTAGTGCACCTGCTGACCTTCCCCGGAAGGCCGGCGAGCTTCGCGCCGCCGGTTACCTTCCCCGCACCATCAAAGCCGAGATCCGCGACAACCTGCTGACCAAGCTGCGCGCCGGCGACGACCCGTGGCCCGGCATCGTCGGGTTCTCCCGAACCGTGATCCCCCAGCTCGAGCGGGCGCTGCTCGCCGGGCACGACGTCGTGCTGCTCGGTGAGCGTGGGCAGGGCAAGACCCGCCTGCTGCGCACGCTGATCGGGCTGCTCGACGAGTGGACGCCCGTGATCGAGGGAGCGGAGCTGCCCGAGCACCCGCTCGACCCGATCACGCCCGCGTCGAAGCGCCGGGCCGCCGAGCTCGGCGACGACCTGCCGGTGACCTGGCTGCACCGCGACCTGCGGTACGCCGAGAAGCTGGCGACGCCGGACACCTCCGTCGGTGACCTGATCGGCGACGTCGACCCGGTCAAGGTCGCCGAGGGCCGCAGCCTCGGTGACCCCGAGACGATCCACTTCGGCCTGGTTCCCCGGGCGCACCGGGGGATCGTCGCGATCAACGAGCTGCCCGACCTGGCCGAGCGGATCCAGGTCGCGCTGCTGAACGTGATGGAGGAGCGCGACATCCAGGTCCGCGGCTACACGCTGCGGCTGCCGCTGGACGTGTTGCTGGTGGCAACGGCCAACCCCGAGGACTACACCAACCGCGGCCGGATCATCACGCCGCTGAAGGACCGCTTCGGCGCCGAGGTCCGGACCCACTACCCGCTCGACGTCGACGCCGAGGTGGACGTCGTACGGCAGGAGGCGCACCTGACCGCCGAGGTCGGGGAGCCGCTGCTGGAGGTGCTGGCGCGGTTCGTCCGGCACCTGCGCGAGTCGACGGCGATCGACCAGCGGTCGGGTGTGTCCGCCCGGTTCGCTGTTGCCGCAGCCGAGACTGTCGCGGCTGCCGCGCTGCGTCGGTCGGCGATCACCGGGGAGGAGCCGGCCGTTGCGCGGCCGGTCGATCTGGACGCGGTGCCCGCCGTACTGCGGGGCAAGCTCGAGTTCGAGCCGGGCGAAGAGGGCCGGGAGACCGAGCTGCTCGAGTACCTGCTGCGTCGGTCGGTGGCCGACACCGCCCGGGAGCGCTTCGCCGGGCTGGACCTGGCGCCGCTGGCGAATGCCGTTGCCGAGGGCCACTTGGTGACGACCGGCGAGCGGATCCCCGGCCGCGACGTACTGTCGGCTCTCCCCGAGCTGCCGGTGCTGCACGACGTCGCCGCTCGCGCGGGCGTCGATCCGGACGACTCGCCGGGCCGGATCGCGGCCGCGGTGGAGCTCGCGCTGGAGGCGCTCTACCTGTCGAAGCGACTGGCCAAGGACGCCGACGACGACACGACGGTCTACGGAGCCTGACGTGACCTCGGTACGCCCGGAAGGAGGGCTGAGATGACCGCTGCGATTCCCGAAGGCTGGTCGTACGGGCCCTGGCACGAAGGGCCCGATCCGCTGGCGCCGCCGGTGGATCTGCGGGACGCGCTCGACGAGCTCGGCCAGGACGTGATGGCCGGGTCGTCACCGCGGTCCGCGCTGGAGGAGTTGCTCCGCCGCGGCACCCGGAACACGCAAGGCCTGGACGATCTCACCCGCCGGCTCTGGGAGCGGCGGCGCGAGATCCAGTCCCGGCACAACCTCGAAGGCACCCTGCGCGACGTCCAGCGGTTGCTCGACGAAGCGCTGGAGGCCGAGCGGCACGACCTGTTCCCGAACCCGTCCGACGACGCCCGGTTCCGGGAGGCGCAGCTCGACGCGCTTCCCGCCGGTACGGCGGCCGCCGTACGGGAGCTGGCGGAGTACGACTGGCAGTCGCCTCAGGCGCGGCAGAAGTACGAGGAGATCCGCGAGCTGCTCGGCAAGGAGCTGCTCGGGTCGCGCTTCGAGGGCATGAAGGAGGCCCTGCAGAACACGACGCCCGAGGATGTTGCGCGGGTCAACGAGATGCTGGCCGATCTCAACGCACTGCTGGCCGCGCACGCGCAGGACCGGCCGGACGTGGACCAGCTGTTCGAGCAGTTCATGAACAAGCACGGCGAGTTCTTCCCGGAGAACCCGCGCACTGTCGACGAACTCATCGACGCGCTGGCTCGGCGAGCAGCGGCGGCGCAACGGATGATGAACTCGATGACCCCGGAGCAGCGGGCCGAGCTGGCCCAGCTCTCGCAGCAGGCGTTCGGCAGTCCCGAGCTCTCGCAGCAGTTGTCGCAGCTGGACTCGCAGTTGCAGGCGCTGCGGCCGGGCGAGGACTGGTACTCCGGCGAGCGGATGAGCGGCGACGACCCGCTCGGCCTCGCCGAGGGCGCGAAAGCGATGAACGATCTGGCCGAGCTGGACGCGTTGGCCGAGCAGCTGTCGCAGTCCTATCCCGGGGCGCGGTTGGAGGACATCGATCTGGATGCCCTGACCCGGCAGCTCGGGGACGAGGCGACGGTCGACGCTCGGCGGTTGAGCGAGCTGGAGCGCGAGCTGCGCAACCAGGGCCTGCTGGAGCGTGCTCCGGATGGGTCGCTGCGGCTCTCGCCGAAGGCGCTGCGGCAGCTCGGGCAGACCGCGCTGTCCGACGTACTGCGGGCTGCTCGTGGGCAGTCGGGTGAGCGGGAGTCCGCGTCGGCGGGTGCTGCTGGGGAGTTGAGTGGATCGACTCGCCAGTGGCAGTTCGGTGACACGCAGGCCTGGGACGTGCCGAAGACCGTGCGCAACGCCGTACTGCGGTCGGCCAGTGTTGGGGGACGGGTCGGTCTCGACGTGAGTGACGTGGAGATCGCCGAGACCGAGCACCGCGCCCGGGCTGCCGTGGCGTTGCTGGTCGACACCTCCTGGTCGATGGTCCAGGAGAACCGCTGGCTCCCGATGAAGCGGACGGCGCTCGCGCTGCACCAGCTCATCTCGACCCGGTACCGCAACGACGCGCTCCAGTTGATCACCTTCGGCCGGTACGCCGGGGTGGTGGAGCTGCCACAGCTCATCGGGCTCGAAGGCACCTGGGAGCAGGGCACCAACGCGCACCACGCGCTGCTGCTCGCGGGCCGGCACCTGCGCCGGCACCCGGACGCCAACCCCGTCGTACTGATGGTGACGGACGGCGAGCCGACCGCTCACCTGGAGCCGGACGGTACGGCGGAGTTCTCGTACCCGCCGGAGCCGGCGACGCTGCGCAAGACGATCTTCGAAGTGGACCGGCTCGCCAAGCTCGGTGCCTCGCTGACCGTCTTCCGGCTCGGCGACGATCCGCGGCTGGAGAAGTTCGTCGACCTGCTCGCGCGCCGCAGCGGTGGTCGCGTGCTGGCGCCGGACGCCGACGGACTCGGTGCCGCGGTGGTCGGCGACTATCTACGGACCCGACGCAAGCTCTGAGCACGGCCCGAAGCAGGGTGTCTACCCATCTGAAGAGTGGGTGACACCCTGCTTCGGCGTTTCGTTGGAAAACCGGCGGATTGTCCTGCGTTGTCAACGTGGTAAGGGTTTTCCGCCCATTCCCGTGTGGGGAGCGTCACGGTCTCAACGTGAGACCAGTGTTCAAGTGGACTGGTTTTTGGGCTTACTCTGAAAAAACGCCCCCGCCACCGGAGTCGACGGGCCAGCGGTCACCATGCCGCGCCCTTTCCCGCATCGCTCGAACACCTGGGAGTGACTGTGCCGAAACTCGTCTACGACTTCGCCGAAGGCAACAAGGACATGAAAGAGCTCCTCGGTGGCAAGGGAGCGAACCTGGCCGAGATGACCAATCTCGGCCTGCCGGTGCCGCCCGGATTCACCATCTCCGCCGAGGCCTGCAAGGTCTACCTGGCCACCGGTTCGGTGCCCGCGGAGCTCGCCGACGAGATCGATCACCACGTCGACGCACTGCAGCAGAAGATGGGCAAGAAGCTCGGTCAGGCCGACGACCCGCTGCTGGTCTCGGTCCGTTCCGGAGCCGCCGTGTCGATGCCCGGCATGATGGAGACCGTCCTCAACGTTGGGCTGAACGACGACTCGGTGAACGGCCTGGCACACCAGTCCGGCAACGCCCGGTTCGCCTGGGACGCCTACCGGCGGCTGATCCAGATGTTCGGCAAGACCGTGCTGGGCATGGAAGGCGACGTCTTCGAGGACGCGATCGAGGCGGCCAAGCAGGCCAAGGGCACCAAGAACGATCTCGACCTGGACGCCGACGACCTCAAGGCGCTCGTCGACACCTTCAAGGCCGCCGTCCGTGAGCACACCGGCCGCGACTTCCCGCAGGACCCGCGCGAGCAGATGGACCTGGCGACCGAGGCGGTGTTCGGCTCGTGGAACTCCGAGCGCGCGATCCTCTACCGCCGCCAGGAGCGGATCGCGGCCGACCTCGGCACCGCGGTCAGCGTCTGCTCGATGGTCTTCGGCAACCTCGGCATGGACTCCGGCACCGGCGTCGCGTTCACCCGTGACCCGTCCAGCGGCCAGCCCGGCGTGTACGGCGACTACCTGCAGAACGCGCAGGGCGAGGACGTCGTGGCCGGCATCCGCAACACCGTGCCGCTGGCCGATCTCGAGCAGATCGACAAGACGTCGTACGACGCGCTGATGGAGATCATGGCCACGCTCGAAGGCCACTACAAGGACCTGTGCGACATCGAGTTCACCGTCGAGCGCGGCAAGTTGTGGATGCTGCAGACGCGGGTCGGCAAGCGGACCGCGGCGGCCGCGTTCCGGATCGCGACCAGCCTGGTCGACGAGGGCATGATCGACACCGACGAGGCGCTCAAGCGGGTCAAGGGCGCGCAGCTCGCGCAGCTGATGTTCCCGCGGTTCGACTCCGACGCGTCGAAGGAGCTGATCACCAAGGCGATCGGCGCTTCGCCGGGTGCCGCCTCCGGCAAGGTCGTGTTCACCTCGGCCGCCGCCGTCGAGGCCGCTGACCGTGGCGAGAAGGTCATTCTCGTACGGCGCGAGACGAACCCCGACGACCTGCACGGCATGATCGCGGCGCAGGGGATCCTGACCAGCCGCGGCGGCAAGACGTCGCACGCCGCCGTGGTCGCGCGGGGGATGGGCAAGACGTGCGTGTGCGGGGCCGACGAACTCGACGTCGACGTCGCGGCCGAGAAGGTCACCGTGAACGGGACGACGTTCGGGCCGGGGGAGATGATCTCGATCGACGGTACGACGGGCGAGGTGTTCCTCGGTGAGGTGCCGGTCGTGCCGTCGCCGGTCGTGCAGTACTTCGAGGGCTCGCTCGCTCCGGACGCCGGGGACGAGTTGGTGGCGGCCGTGCACCGGCTGATGACGCACGCCGACGAGATCCGGCGGCTCGGCGTACGGACGAACGCGGACACCGCGGACGACGCGGCGCGGGCGCGCCGGTTCGGTGCCCAGGGCATCGGTCTGTGCCGGACCGAGCACATGTTCCTCGGTGAGCGGCGGGAGTCGGTCGAACGGCTGATCCTGTCCGAGAACGACGCCGAGCGGGAGGCCGCGCTGGCCGAGCTGGAACCCTTGCAGCGTGGGGATTTCCTCGAGCTGCTGGAGGCGATGGACGGGCTGCCGGTGACGATCCGGTTGATCGACCCGCCGCTGCACGAGTTCCTGCCGTCGATGGAGGACCTCGCGGTGAAGGTCGCGCTGGCCAAGGAGCGCGGCGAGGAGCCGGGGCACGAGGTCAAGCTGCTGGCCGCGGTCCAGCGGCTGCACGAGCAGAACCCGATGCTCGGGCTGCGCGGCGTCCGGCTCGGGCTGATGATTCCGGGGCTGTTCGCGATGCAGGTGCGAGCGATCGCTTCTGCCGCGGCCGAGCTGCGGAAGGCCGGCAAGGACCCGCGGCCGGAGATCATGATCCCGCTCGTCGGTGCGATCCAGGAACTGCAGCTGGCCCGCGACGAGGTCGAAGGCGTGCTGAAGGAGGTCGCTGAAGCCTCTGGTGTCGAGTGGACCACTCCGATCGGCACGATGATCGAGCTTCCGCGGGCTGCCGTCATCGCCGACCAGATCGCCGAGGCGGCGGACTTCTTCTCGTTCGGGACCAACGACCTGACCCAGACGACCTGGGGCTTCAGCCGCGACGACGTCGAGGGCTCGTTCTTCTCGCGGTACCTGGAGAAGGGCATCTTCGCCGTCTCGCCGTTCGAGTCGATCGACCGCGAAGGCGTCGGCAGCCTGGTCCGGACCGGCGTCGAGCGCGGTCGGGCCACCCGCCCGGACCTCAAGCTCGGCATCTGCGGCGAGCACGGCGGCGACCCGGACAGCATCCACTTCTTCCACGAGGTCGGCCTGGACTACGTGTCCTGCTCCCCGTTCCGCATCCCCGTGGCCCGCCTGGAGGCCGGCCGCGCCACCCTCGACTGACGGGCGCCCGGGCGTCGTACGAGGTCCGTACGACGCCCGCGGGCGCTAGCCTGCTCGCATGGGGCGGTTGGAGTTGCGGGAGACGTTCGGGGAAGACGCGGAGCTGTACGACCGCGTGCGGCCGTCGTACCCGATCAAGCTGTACGACGAGGTGGCACGGATGCTCGGGCCGGTCGCGCGGCCGCGGGTGCTGGAGATCGGGTGCGGGACCGGACAGGCGACCGTGCCGATGGTGCGGCGCGGCTGGTCGGTCAAGGCGGTCGAGCTGAGTCCGGCACTCGGCGGGATCGCGCGCGACAAGCTGCCCGAGCTCGAGGTGATCGTCGCGGACTTCGACACCTGGCCGCTGCCGGCCGAACGGTTCGACCTGGTGCTGTCGGCGACGGCGTTCCACTGGCTCGACCCGGAGACGCGGGTGGGGAAGGCGGCCGACGCGTTGCGGCCGGGCGGCGTACTGGCTGTGGTGTCGACGCATCACGTCGCGGGCGGGAGCTCGGAGTTCTGGGTCGAGGTCCGGGACTGCTACGAGCGGTTCACCGGCGACGCCGATCGGCGCCCGATGCCCACGGCGGAGGCGGTGGCCGGCGACGCGGAGGAGATCGCGGCGTCCGGCCGGTTCGAGCCGGCGCAGGTCCGTCGATTCGAGTGGGAACTGACCTACACGGCGGCCGAGTACCTCGATTTGTTGTCGTCGTATTCGGGCCATCGGGCCTTGACAGAGCAGGCGCGTGACGGTCTGTACAACTGTATCCGGGCCCTGATCGAGGCGTCCGGCGGTTCGGTCACCAAGCGTTACCTGACGCTGCTGACCGCAGCAAATCGTCTTCACCAACCTCTTGCGTTGGGCTGATCCGGCAGTCCAAGATAGCCGGGCGGGAAGGGCATCACACGTCGACTTTCGGGTCTGACTCGAACCAGCCGCTGTGGCGGCTCGTGACTCCCTTCCCGCACCAAATTCCCTTGCCTGGTTGACTTCTCGCGCGCTCTTGTAGAGTTGCGGGCATGGCCATCTTCGCTGTGCAGCTGAAGTTCGACGCGTCCGACTCCGAGGCGCGGATGAAGGTCCGACCGGCCCACCGGGACTACCTGGCATCCCTGAAGGAAGCGGGCAAGCTCGTCGAGGCCGGACCGTTCGTGGACGAGTCCGGCGCGCTGCTGATCTACGACGTCGCGGACGAGGCCGAGCTGCGCGACATCCTGGCCAAGGACCCGTACACCCCGGCCGGGGTGTACGAGCTGGCCACGCTCAAGGAGTGGAACCGGGTCTTCACGCCCAGCGCCTCCTAGGCCTCGGCGGCCTCGAGGTCGAGGTAGTCGACGTACGCCCAGAACCAGCTGAGCGGGCCGAGCACCAGCTCCGGCTCGCCACCCTCGTCCTCGATGAACAGCAACGTGCCGGTGCCGCCCTTGATGTCCTCCAGGACGGCGCCGCACACCTCGAGCGCGGCCTCGAACGGGACCAGCTCCGGCCCGCTCTCCCAGCGCGGCTTCGGCAGCGGCAGCACCGGCGCGTCGTCGGTGCCGTCCATGTCGACCGAGACCTGCTGCAGCATCTCGTACAGGTCGTAGGAGATCAGCCCGGCCAGCGGGTGCCCGTCGACGCCGATCAGGTACGGGTCGTCGGCACCGCCGCGGAAGCTGTCGCGGACCTGCGGCAGCGCCGCGGCCAGGTCCTCGATCTCGAGGTACGGCGCTTCGGTCAGCTCCTCGCCCTCGTCCTCGTCGCTCAGCAGCCCGCTGCGCATCTGGTCGAACTGGTGCAGCAGCTCGGACAGCTCCTCGTGGGCGCCGCCGTTCGGGGCCTTCTGCGCGCGCTCCTCGAGTCCGCGCAGGTGCTCGATCAGGTCGTCCTCGAAGTGCAGGTCGTACTTCGGCAGGCCCGGCTCGCGGCCGGCGTTGATCTGCGCGACCAGCTGCGTGGAGATCGGACCGAGCCGCTCGGCCAGTACCTCGAGCGGGGTGGTCGGCTTCTCCTCCTCGTCGTGCGCGCAGGAGTCGTCCTCCTCGGTGCCGCCGCCCTCCATCGCGAGCAGCACGGAGAATGCCGGGAACGCGATCAGCGCGGCGGTCGCGAGCATGCCGTCGCCGATCAGCATCAGCGGGTTCCCGCCGGCCTCGGTCCGGCGCAGGTGGTCGGGCAGCAGGACGGCCGCCTGCTCGACGTTCACCTGGCTGGCCAGCGAGCTGAGCCCGTGGTCGGTGTCGACGCCGAGCTGCTCGACCAGGGTCTCCGAGCTCATGTCGAAGTTCGAGCGCAGGTAGTACCGCAGCCAGCCGGCGTCGACCGGGTTGCCGAGCAGCTCGGCGATCCGGGCGCGGAAGTCGGCCAGGTCCGCGATCGCCAGCACGACCAGCACCGGCTGGTCGCCGTCACCGATCACCAGCGGGCGGGTGTCGCCGTTGTGGAAGCCCTCGATCACCTGCGCGAGGCTGTCGGCGGCTGCTTCGAGAGGCCAGGACTCGGCCTCGAACTCGGTCACACCGGCGGCGGTGCTGACGTCGTCGGGCATCTGCTGGTCCTCTCCGATGGCGGCGGCGGGGTGGCGCTAACTGTAAGGGGCGGACGTTCTACCGGGGGTGGCCGGTCGGTGCGGCGTGACATTGGCTACGCTGTGAGCGGCGGGTCGGTGCAGCGGTATCTCACATGTGAGATAAGGTCCGGCGCATGACCGATGACTACCTGAGCCGGATCGGCAACCTGATCCGGGACGCCCGTAAGCACCGCGGCTGGACGCAGACCCAGCTCGCCGACGTGCTCGGCACCAGCCAAAGTGCTGTCAACCGGATCGAAAAGGGTCATCAGAACCTCACTCTCGAGATGCTCGCCCGGATCGGCGAGGCACTCGACTCCGAAATTGTCTCTCTCGGTGGCGGTCCGGTCCACCTCCGTGTCGCAGGTGGCCGGCAGCTGTCCGGTTCGATCGACGTCAAGTCGTCGAAGAACGCCGGTGTCGCGCTGCTGTGCGCCAGCCTGCTGAACAAGGGCCGCACGACGCTGCGCAAGGTCGCGCGGATCGAAGAGGTCAACCGGCTGCTCGAGGTGCTGAACTCGATCGGCGTGAAGACCACCTGGCTGAACGACGCGGGCGACCTGGAGATCGTCCCGCCGGAGCACCTGAACCTGGGCGGCATGGACGCCGAGGCGGCCCGTCGTACGCGCTCCATCATCATGTTCCTCGGACCGTTGCTGCACCGTGAGGACACCTTCGCCCTGCCGTACGCCGGTGGCTGCGACCTCGGCACCCGGACCGTCGAGCCGCACATGTCCGCGCTGCGCCCGTTCGGCCTGGAGATCAAGGCGACCGCGGGGGAGTACCACGCGGTGGTCAACCGGGCGATCACGCCGGGCAAGCCGATCGTGCTGACCGAGCGCGGCGACACCGTGACCGAGAACGCGATCATGGCCGCCGCCCGGTACGACGGCGTGACCGTGATCCGCAACGCCTCGTCGAACTACATGGTCCAGGACCTGTGTTTCTACCTCGACCTGCTCGGCGTGAAGATCGACGGCGTCGGCTCGACCACGCTGACCGTGCACGGCCGGCCGGAGATCGACGTCGACGTCGACTACGCGCCGTCCGAGGACCCGATCGAGGCGATGAGCCTGCTCACCGCGGCGATCGTCACCAGCTCGGAGATCACCATCCGGCGCGCGCCGGTGGAGTTCCTGGAGATCGAGCTGGCGCTGCTCGAGGAGATGGGCCTGGACTACAGCCGCTCCGAGGAGTACCTGGCCGAGAACGGCCGGACCCGGCTGGTCGACCTGACCACGCGTCCGTCGACGCTGCACGCGCCGATCGACAAGATCCACCCGATGCCGTTCCCCGGGCTGAACATCGACAACCTGCCGTTCTTCGCCGTCATCGCGGCGACGGCGACGGGCCAGACCCTGATCCACGACTGGGTCTACGAGAACCGCGCGATCTACCTGACCGACCTGAACAAGCTCGGCGGCCGGGTCAAGCTGCTCGACCCGCACCGCGTCATGGTCGAGGGCCCGACGCACTTCTCCGGCGCCGAGATCATGTGCCCGCCGGCGCTGCGTCCGGCCGTGGTCACGCTGATCGCGATGATGGCCGCCAAGGGGACGTCGGTCCTGCGGTCGGTGTACGTGATCAACCGCGGCTACGAGGACCTGGCGACGCGGCTGAACTCGCTGGGCGCGTCGATCGAGACGTTCCGCGACATCTAGGGCGCACTTGGCCGCCGACCTCTTGGGGGGCGGCCTGAGCCGAACAAGTACCGGCCCCCGATCGGTGGCCGGTACTTGTTCGTGGTCACCTCCGCGCAGTGGCCCGTGCCGGGTGCCGGCATGGGCCGAGGTGGCGGGAAGTCGCCGCTGCGCAGGGGATCTCGGGGCGGGGATCCGTTGTTATCGTGCCCGCATGTGGCGATGGATCGCGCCCTTGGTGACGCTGGATCCTGGTCCCCACCGCAGCCTGTACGGCGGTGTGGCCGCGGTCTCCACCGCGCTGCCGATCGTGGTCGGGCAGGCTGTTGGGCAAGGGGCCGTGGGGCTGGTCGCGAGCATGGGCGCCCTGGCTGCCCTGTACGGCGACCACGGCACGGCTCGTCAGGAGCTCGCGGTCGTCAGCACCGCTGCGGTGGGTGTGACGGCGGGCCTCGCGGTCGGGGTCGCGACGTCCGGCCATCCGCTGATCGCGGTGATCGTGACGGCGCTGTGGGCCTTCGTCGTCACCGTGGTGTGCCGGGTGCTCGGGGCGCGGCAGCCGGGCATCTTGATGTTCGTGCTGGTGTGCGCGGTCGGTACGACGCTGCCCGGCGCGAAGGCCGGCTCGTGGATCCTCGGCGTCGCCGTCGTCGGTCTCTTCGCCACGGTGCTCACGGCAATCGCGGTCGGGATCCGCTCCGCGATCAAGGGCGGGCCGGTCGCAGCGCCGCCGCCGACGATGACCGCGGCGTTGCCCAACGGCCCGTGGCTGGGAGTCCGCGGTCTGCCGCGGGAGCTTCGGCTACTGCCGCACTCGGTCGTCCCGCTGATGGCTCTGCGCGTCGGCATCGCCGTACTGGCGGCCGGCCTGCTGTCGTTGGCGTTCGACCTGCCGATGCCGGCGTGGGCGATGACGGTGGTGGCCGCGATCCTCACGCAGGGGAGCTTCGCGCTCAGCGCCGATCGGCGGGCGTTGCTGACGGGTGTCGGTACGGCGGTGGGTTGTCTGCTGGCTGGGGCGTTGGTGGTGTTCCATCCGCGGGGTGTTTGGCTGGCGCTGATCCTGGCGGTGCTGACCTACGTCATCGAGCTGGCGGTGGTCCGGAACTTCGCGCTGGCGATGGTGTTCATCACGCCGCTGGCTGTGCTGCTGGTCGACGCGGCCGGGCCGTTTCCGAACCCGTTGACGTTGGTGGGGACTCGGCTTCTGGAGACGCTGATCGCGTGCGTGGCGGCGGTTGCGGTGGGGCAGTAGGTGTCTCGGCGCTGGGCTGTTCGTCAGCGGGTGAACGCGGTTCGGGCGGTGCTGGAGGCGGCCGGCGATGCTGTTGAGGGTGGGAGTGCGGCGGCCGCGGCGGTGTTGCAGCGGGCTCGGTGGAACCTGCTGCTGGTGAACGAGCGCACGGCGGGTGAGCGGCCGGGGATCCGGGAAGCGGTGGCGCCGCTTGATGGGGTGGTCGAGGAGACGCTGCAGGTTGCGGGGCAGGTTCTGGGGGAGGTGTCTTCGGGTGAAGAGAACGCTCAGGCGGCTCTTCGGCGGATCTCGGGAACGCTCGATGGATGGCCGCGCTAGGCGCGAGCCGGCAGTACGTCGTACTGGTGTGTCGGGAGGTCCCGGCGGGTGCGGATGGGTGAGCAGAGCAGGACCAGGCCGGCCAGCGGGATGCCCGCGGTGGTGATCCAGAGGGCGGGGGTCAGGCCGAGGAGTTGGCCGAGAGTGCCGCCGAGGAGCGCGCCGAGCGGGATGGTGCCGAAGTTGACGAAGGATGACGTGGCGGTCAGGCGGCCGAGCAGGTCTGGTGGGCAGTAGGACTGGTAGAAGGTGGCCTTGACGACGTTCCCGGCGACCACGCCGACGCCGATGGAGAACGCGCCGGCCAGGTAGAACCACGGGCTGATCGTGCTCAGGGGGATGAGCAGGGCGAGGGTCGGCAGGCCCAGCTCGGCGACGAGGATGGTGCGGGCGGTGCCGAGGCGGGTCATCAGGCGGTTGGCTGCGAACGCGCCGACGATGCCGCCGCTGCCGGCTGCGGCGATGAGCACGCCGACGGTGCCGGCGGTGAGGCCGACCTCGCGGACGAGGAAGACGACGGCGATCGACTGGTAGCCCATCAGGGCCAGGTTCGAGACCGCACCGAAGAGTGTGAGGGTGCGGAGCCAGACGTCGCGGGCGACGAGGCGGAGGCCTTCGCCGATCTCCGCGGTGATCGTGGGGCGGCGGAGCGGCGTACGGGGTGGTTCTCGGTGGCGGATCGCGGCCAGGCAGGCCAGGGCGACGAGGAAGGTGGCGGCGTCGACGAGGAGGCCGTTGACCGGGCCGGCGAGCTGGATGATCAGGCCGCCGCAGCCGGCGCCGGCGATCTGGGCGGCGGAGGCGCTGCCGTGGAGTTTGGCGTTGCCCTCGGCGTGGTCGGCCGGGTCGATCAGCGTCGGGAGGTACGCCGTGTAGGCGGTCTGGAAGAGGACGGCTGCGACGCCGGTGAGTACGACGGCGGCCAGGAGGAGGTGGACCGTCAGCAAGTCGGCCAGGTGCGCAAGGGGGACGAGCGCGAGTAGCAGGAATGACGATGCCGCGGCGGTCAGCATGATCGGGCGGCGCGGGAGGCGGTCGACCCAGGCGCCGACCGGGAGTCCGATCACCAGCCAGGGGAGCCAGGCGAAGGCGGTCAGGAGGCCGACCTGGAAGGTCGTTGCGTCGAGCACCGAAATCGCGACCAGCGGGATGGCCACGCCGGACACCGCGGTGCCGAACCGGCTGGTGGTCTCGCCGGTCCAGAGGAGGCGGAAGTCGCGGTGCCTTCGGAGCAGGCTCATCGATCAGGCCCGTCGGCCGGGTCGGTTGCACCAGTTGCATCCGCCGCGCGGGCGGGTGCGTCGGGGTTTCTCGGGAAGGACTGGAGCTGGACGATGACCGGCTTGGCGTTCTCTCCCGGCTCGACCGACTTGTAGCGATCGATGACCGCCGCCAACTCGTCGTTCAGTGCTGTGAGCTGTTCGGGCGCGAGCTCGAGATCGCGCCAGTCCGAGAGAGCCGCCGCGTGCTGCCACTCGCCGGGCCAGTTCTCCTCGACGTACGCCTGCACTCGCGCGTAGTACCGCTGCACCAGATGCTGCAGGTAGACCCGCAGTGCCCCGCTGGTCTCCGGATCATCGCGGAACTCCGCCGGGTTCAGCACGGTCTGGCCCTGCGGTACTCGCCACCACCGCTCGCGCCGCGTGCCGCGCTCGGTGTCCTCCTCGATGTAGCCGTGCTCGGCGAGCAGCCGCAGGTGCCAGCTGATCGTGCCCGTGTTCTCCCCGAGTCGCGCCGACAGCGTGCTCGACGTGGCCGGTCCGTCCAGCTCCAGCGCCTCCAGGATCGTCATCCGCAGGGGATGAGCCAGGCCGCGCAGACTCCGTGCGTCGATCTTCCGCATGGTGCAGAGGATACTCTGCAAAGAAGTCTCTGCAATAGTTCGAACTGTCGGCGGAGGTGGTTACGGTCTGAAGCATGCGGCCACATGTGGTGGGTCATCTGGCAGTCTCGCTCGACGGCGTCACGGCCGGGTTCGAGGTGGATCTGGCGCGGTTCTACGCGATGGCGACGCTGTGGCAGGAGGACGTCACACTCGTCGGCGCGGACACGATCCTCGCCCAGGAATCGGCGCTGCGGTCGGCTCCGCAACCAGGCCCACGCGCCAAGGGTCCGGTCCTTGCTGTCGTCGACAGTCGCGCCCGGGTCCGCGATTGGGATCGCCTGCGCGCGGCCGGCTACTGGTCCGACGTACTGGCCTTGTATGCCGACCAGACGCCGGCCCGGCCGCCCGACAGCCGGACCCGCGAACTGATCACCGGCTACGACCGCGTCGATCTCGACGAGGCGCTGCAGTTGCTCGGCAAGCATCACGACGCGCGCGTGGTCCGCGTCGACACCGGCGGCACGCTGCTCGGCGTACTGCTCGAGCAAGGGCTGATCGACGAGCTGAGTCTGCTGATCCATCCGGTGGTCGTCGGCGCGGGTCCGCGCTGGCCGGGCGGGTTCACCGACCGTCTCGACCTCGGGCTGGCCAACGTCGAGGTCTTCGAGGGCGGAGTCGTCTGGCTGCGCTACTGCATGACCTAGGTTTGAACCCCTGGCTAAACTGGGTACGGTGTACGAAGTTTAACCGAGGAGGGGTTTGATGACGGGTTTTGAACCGACCGAGGCCGACGTCGCGAGCGTGCTGGCCTGGTTCGAGCAGTACGACGCGCTGGCGGCGGCCAAGGACTACGACGGGATGGCCGAGCTCGCGGTGTTCCCGCTGAACGAGGTCACCGACGATGGCAAGGGCCACGGCTCGGCGACGCAGTCGAGCCGGTCGTCGTACCTGGAGCAGATGGCGCAGGTGATGGGCGGTGCGGACGACGTCAAGCTGGACACTGTGCGTACTCCGCACTTCCTGTCCGACGCGCTGGTCTTCGTGATCAGCGACGGCACGATGACGTACGCCGGCAACACCACGCCGATCCGGTACGGCGACCTGCTGCTCAGGACCGACGGCGGGTGGAAGTTCCAGACCATGGTTCAGGGAGGGTGGGGCTGATGTTCGCCTGAATGTCGGTGCCGCCCAGTAGTTTGAACTGTGATGAGGAAGCAGTCGGAGGGGTACGACGAGCACGACGCCGAGCGCTGGGTGCCCGAGCCGGTCAAACGGCCCGGGCGGACGGCGTTCGCGCGCGATCGCGCGCGGGTGCTGCACAGTGCCGGCCTGCGCCGCCTGGCGGCCAAGACCCAGGTGGCGACGGCCGGCAGTGACGACTTCGTCCGCAACCGGCTGACGCACAGTCTCGAGGTCGCGCAGATCGGCCGCGAGCTGGCCGGCACGCTCGGCTGCGATCCCGACATCGTCGACGCCGCGTGCCTGGCGCACGACCTCGGCCACCCGCCGTTCGGGCACAACGGCGAGCGCGCGCTGGACCAGATCGCGGCCGACATCGGCGGCTTCGAGGGCAACGCGCAGACCCTGCGCCTGCTCACCCGGCTGGAGTCGAAGGCCTTCACCGCCGACGGGCGCAGCGCGGGGCTCAACCTGAGCCGCGCGACCCTCGACGCCGCGACCAAGTACCCCTGGCCGCGGCGCGAGGGCCTGCGCAAGTTCGGCGTGTACGACGACGACCTGGCGGTCTTCGAGTGGCTCCGGCAAGGCCTCGGCGACGAGCGTTGCCTGGAGGCGCAGGTGATGGACTTCGCCGACGACGTCGCGTACTCGGTGCACGACGTCGAGGACGGGATCGTTGCCCACAGCATCGACCTGGACCGGGTCGGGGCCGAGCGCGCGCCGTACTGGGAGACCGTCCGCGAGGCCTACCTGCCGGACGGCGAGGACGCCCAGCTCGACGAGGCGTGGGCGCGACTCACCGCACTGCCGTACTGGCCGACCGGCCCGTTCGACGACAGCCGCCGCGCGCTCGGCGGACTGAAGGACCTGACCAGCCAGCTGATCGGACGATTCTGTACGGCGGCCGAGCAGTCCACCCACGCCCGCTTCGGCCGCCGCTCACGGCTGGTCCGGTACGACGCCGACCTGCTCGTCCCCGACGGCACCCGCGCCGAGATCGCGCTCCTTAAGGGCATCGGCATGTTCCACGTCCTCAACTCGCCCGAACGCCAACGCCGCCGCGCCGTCCAGCGCGAACTCCTCACCGAACTCGTCGAGGCCCTGGCGAAGACCGCCCCCGACAACCTCGACCTCCCCTTCGCCGCCGACTACCGCGCGGCTGCCGACGACGCCGCGCGCCTGCGGGTGCTGGTCGATCAGGTTGCTTCGCTGACCGACCCGTCGGCCCAGGCCTGGCACGCGGCACTGACCGGCTGACCCCGAGTCCGTGGATCGAGCGGCGTAGGTGGCTCACTCGCACCGTTAACCTGCCGGTCGCTGGCCGGCGAGTCCCGGCGGGCCGGGGGTCGCCCGCGAGCGCCGGTTGTTGCCGCCGTCCGTCGCCGGCCGGCACCCGGAGGTTGACCGGCCGCTGCGCCCGCCTCGCCACTCCACCCCGCGCCCGCCCTACTCCTCCCGCCTCGCCACTCCACCCGCGCCCGCCCTGCTCCGCCGCCTCGCCACTCCACCCGCGCCCGCCCTACTCCTCCCGCCTCGCCACGCCACCCGCGCCCGCCCTGCTCCACCCGCCTCGCCACGCCACCCGCGCCCGCCCTGCTCCGCCGCCTCGCCGGGCGACGCGCGCCCGCCGCGCGGAGGCACTCGCGCCCGCCCCGCGAGCGCTTGCGCTCGCCCTGCCGCCGACAGACGCCCGGTGGGTACCGGGCGCCGCGTCTGCCCAGCCACCTGCGCCCGCCGCGCCCCGCCCAGCCACCGCGCCCGCCGCGCCCCGCCGAGCCACGCGCGCCGCCCCGCTCCGCCCGCCACGCCGCGTCGTTCGCGCCCCGCCGCGCGCGCCCACCTCGCCGAGCCACTCGCGCCCGCCCCGCTCCGCCCGCCACGCCGCGTCGTTCGCGCCCCGCCGCTCGCGCCCACCTCGCCGAGCCGCTCGCGCGCCGCCCCGCTCCGCCCGCCACGCCGCGTCGTTCGCGCCCCGCCGCTCGCGCGCCCACCTCGCCGAGCTACTCGCGCGCCGCCCCGCTCCGCCCGCCCCGCCGCGTCGTTCGCGCCCCGCCGCTCGCGCCCACCTCGCCGAGCCGCTCGCGCCCGCCCCGCTCCGCCCACCTCGCCGTGCCGCGGGCTGCGCGGACGTCCACCACTCACCAACGTGCCTCGGGCGTCGCTGCAGAGGTGCTATTGCGCTCGACCGGCCGGTTCTGCGTGTGGTTGCTGAGTGGTGGACTGACGTCCACCACTGATCAACCCTGGATCAGCCCCGGTGCGGAGACGAGATTGAGCGCGGTGGGTCGGCCTCGAGGGCGGTTGATCAGTGGTGGCCGTCGGTCGAGGAACGCACCGCGTCGGCGGGCGCGGCGTGGTGCGAGGTCTAATCTCGGTGCATGACCGATGCACAGCGGATCGTAATCGTCGGGGCGAGTCTGGCCGGGGCTACGGCTGCGGAGACTCTCCGGGCCGAGGGGTTCAGCGGAGAGGTCGTGCTGATCGGCGCGGAGAGCGAACTGCCGTACGAGCGGCCGCCGTTGTCCAAGGACGTGTTGCTCGGCAAGACGGAGCCGGCGTCGGCGCAACTGCACGATCACCAGTGGTACGACGACCAGTCGATCGAGCTGCGGCTCGGGACCACCGTGACCGCGCTCGACCCGGCGGCCAAGACCGTCACGACCGACGACGGCACCAGTACGTCGTACGACGAACTGCTGATCGCGACCGGCTCGCGGGTCCGCCGGCTCGACGTACCGGGCGGCGACCTGCCCGGCGTCCACTACCTGCGGACCGCGGCCGAGTCCCAGGCGCTCACCGACGCGTACGCCGCGAAGCCGCGCGTGGTCGTCGTCGGCGCCGGCTGGATCGGGCTGGAGTCGGCCGCGGCCGCGCGGGAACGCGGCTGTGAGGTGACGGTGATCGAGCCGCAGTCGACTGCACTCGCAAGCGTCCTGGGGGAGCAGGTGGGCGAGCTGTTCGCCGATCTGCACCGGCAGCACGGCGTCACGCTGCTCTTCGACACCGGCGTCGAGGCCTTCGAGGGCACCGACCAGGTGACCGGCGTTCGTACGTCGAACGGCGACGCGATCCCGGCCGACCTCGTGGTGGTCGGCGTCGGCGTACAACCGAACACCGAGCTCGCCGCTGAAGCCGGCCTGAAGGTCGCTCCGGCTGATCAAGGCTCCGGCATCGTCACCGGCCCGAACCTGCAGACCTCGGCTCCCGGCGTCTTCGCGGCCGGCGACGTGGTCCGCTGGGACCACCCGCTGCTCGGGCACTCGGTGCGCGTCGAGCACTGGTCGAACGCGAAGGACAGCGGCGCCGCGGCCGCGAAGGCGATGCTCGGCCAGGACGTCGCGCACGACGCGATCCCGTTCTTCTTCACCGACCAGTACGACCTCGGCATGGAGTACGCCGGCGACGTGCCGCGCGGTACGTCGTACCAGGTGGTGCTGCGCGGCGACCCGGCCTCCGGCGCGTATCTCGCCTTCTGGCTGGACGACGAGAACCACGTGCTGGCGGGCCTGCACGTCAACACGTGGGGCGCGATCGACGGCATCCAGGACCTGATCCGCTCGGGCCGGTCCGTCGACCCCGCCAAGCTCGCTGACGCGTCGACGGACCTGGCGGACGTCTAGTTCAGCTTCAGCTCCGTGCGCAGGATGTCGAGGTACGCCGAACCGTCGCGCTCGTTCGGCTCGATCACGCCGCCCTCGTGCCACTCGTTCCACGCGTACAGCCAGACGTAGTTGTCGACCGCGGTCGGCCGGGTCGACGCCGCCATGTCGGCCTTCAGGTTGCGGACCGCCTGGCGGTACCCGTCGAGCGACTGGTCCGGCATCCAGCGGATCGCCTTCACGTCCGGCGTCTCGATCGGGAACCGCGGCCGCTCGTCGAAGTCCGACAGCACGCACCGCCCGTACGCCGCCGGCGCCTGCGCGTAGAACGCGCGCTGACCATTGAGATAGTTCGCGTACGAGCGGCTCTCGATGGCCGGGCCGTCCGTCGTGCAGTACGGCGCGTCGCCGCCGGCCGCCGGGACCTGGCGCGGGTCGAACCCGGCCTGGTTGATCATCACGTAGATGTCCTCGCCGAACGCCGCCTTGGCTTTCGCCCGGACCGTGTCCGCGAACTGCTTCACCTGCGCGGGTGACCCGTCGCCGAGGCCGCGGGCGTCGCAGATGTTGAGGATCTTGCGGCCGTCGTTGGTGCGCAGGGTGTTGGTCTGACCGAGGTAGCCGGTCAGGTTCGCCGCCACCGCGTCGTACTGGCTGGTGGGGATCTGGAGATTGCCGTAGGGGTGGGCGCAGACGCCGACGGTGAAG
The DNA here is from genome assembly GCA_049998015.1 of Kribbella sp. cmx-5-2. Classification (GTDB taxonomy): domain Bacteria; phylum Actinomycetota; class Actinomycetes; order Propionibacteriales; family Kribbellaceae; genus Kribbella. The sequence goes on along the minus strand of JAEBEC010000001.1, from coordinate 1,434,452 downwards.
TCGATGGTGTCCTTGTTCTTGGCCTGGGCGAACGCGTCGAGCGAGGCCTTCGTGATGGCGTTGGTCTGCTTGGTGTTGTCCCAGTACCAGTAGAAGTTGAAGAAGCTCAGACCGGCTGTCGTCGCCTGGGTGATGTGCTTCTCGAGCGTCGCGGGCAGGCTGTCGTCGTAGTAGCCGATGGACGGCTTCAGGTTCGACCAGTCCTCACCGGGCCAGTTGTCGGTCGCGTAGTGGGTGCCGCCGCGGAAGTCGCGGACCCCGCCCCACCAGTCGTTGTCGCGGCCGTAGATCTCCTTGGTGCGCGCGATGATCGTGGCGTGGCCGTTGGTGTTGAACATGCCGAAGTAGACGGCGCCGGCGCGCACGTAGTCGGCGTACACGTAACCGAGCGGGCCGTCGAGGGTGTAGCCGGCCGCGAGCAGTTCGGCGGTCTTCGGCTCGAGGGCGAGGCGCCACTCCTTGCCGTTGGTGAACCGGCGGAGCTGCTGGAGGCCCGCGCCGGGCTGCGGGTAGAGGTAGGCGGCGATGCCCTCGTCGATCCAGCCCTGGCTGGTGAGGGTCTGGCGCTCTGACGTCGAGGCAGTGAACAGCCACTTGGTTGCTGTGGGCGTGGGCTTCAGGCGGTACATCGGTTGTGCGCCGGTGAAGGGCTGACGGGAGAGGAAGCCGATCTGCGCGGGCTGGCGGGTCATGCCACTGGTCGTCGCGGCGGCGACCTCGTGGGGGTCGGCGCTGTAGAAGCGGCCGGTCGGGGTGGTGAGCTCGCTGAGGGGGACCGGGGTTGCTTTGGTGGCTGCTTGTGTGGCTGCTTGTGCTGTGGGCTGGTCGGCTGTGGCGGGGCCGGCGATGCCGACTCCGGCGGCCAGGGCGGCGGCCACCAGCGCCGTACCGAGGACAAGGCGCTTCACGGGTCTGACTCCTTCGAGGGCATCTGGTACAGACCGCTTGAAGCTAGCAGCCGGGCGGGGCAGCGGACGGCTTCGGGATCCCCGTAGACTCACGGCGTGGCAGGCAGGATCAAGGAAGAGGACATCGCGCTGGTGCGCGAGCGGGCGCGGATCGACGACGTGGTCGGCTCGTACGTGACCTTGAAGAACGCCGGCGGTGGGTCGCTGAAGGGGCTGTGCCCGTTCCACGACGAGAAGTCGCCGTCGTTCAACGTGACCCCGGCGCGCGGGTTCTTCTACTGCTTCGGCTGCCAAGAGGGCGGCGACGTGATCGACTTCATCCAGAAGATCGATCAGATCAGCTTCAGTGAGGCCGTCGAGACGCTGGCCGCCAAGGTCGGCATCCAGCTGCGGTACGACGACTCCGGCGCGCCGATCCCGAAGTCGCAGGGCCACCAACGCCCGCGACTGGTCGAGGCGCACAAGGTCGCCGGCGAGTTCTACTCGGAGCTGCTGTTCGGTGCGCCCGAGGCGACGCTGGGCCGGCAGTTCCTGGACAAGCGCGGCTTCGACCGCGACGCGGCCGCGCACTTCGGGGTGGGGTTCTCGCCGCGCGGTGGCGAGCAGTTGGTCGCGCACCTGCGCGGACGCGGTTTCTCGAACGCCGAGCTGGTCGCGTCGGGCCTGTGCGCGGAGGGACAGCGCGGGCTGTACGACCGGTTCCGCGGCCGGCTGATGTGGCCGATCCGCGACGCGGGCTCGGACACCATCGGCTTCGGCGCGCGCCGGCTGTTCGACGACGACAAGATCGAGGCCAAGTATCTGAACACGCCGGAGACGGCGATCTACAAGAAGTCCAAGGTCCTGTACGGCGTGGATCTCGCGCGCCGCGAGATCGCCAAGGGCAAGCAGGCGGTCGTGGTCGAGGGCTACACCGACGTGATGGCCTGCCACCTGTCCGGCGTACAGACTGCTGTGGCGACGTGCGGGACCTCGTTCGGCGACGACCACGCGCGAGTACTGCGGCAGCTGCTGCTGGACCACGACCAGTTCCGCGGCGAGGTGATCTTCACCTTCGACGGCGACTCAGCCGGACAGCGCGCCGCGGTGAAGGCGTTCGAGGGTGACCAGGCGTTCGCTGCGCAGACGTACGTCGCGGTCGAGCCGGACGGCCTGGACCCGTGCGACCTGCGGCTGCAGAAGGGCGACGCGGCGGTCCGGGAGCTGATCGGACGCCGAGTGCCGCTGTACCGCTTCGTGCTGACGGACCGGCTGTCGAAGTACGACCTCGACCGCGCCGACACCCGAATCGACGCCCTGCGCGACGCGGCCCACTTGGTCGTCAGCATCCGCGACCGCTCGAAGGTCGACGCCTTCACCCGCGAACTCGCCGGCCTGCTCGGCCTGGAGGTCGACCAGGTCCGCACCGAGGTCCACCGCGCCGCCTCACGTCCCGCCCCTGCCGCCCGCCCAGGCCCCGCGGATCGCACGCCGGTGGTCGTCCAGACCGAGGCCCCGCCGCCTCCCCGTCAAAACCTCCCGTCCCCCCGCGAGCCCCGCTTCCAAATGGAATGGGACGTCCTCAAACTCGCGATGCAGTACCCGGCCCTCCTTGGCATCGCCTTCGACGAACTCGACGACCACGACTTCACCCACCCCTGGCTCGCCGCCGTCCGCGCCGCCATGTCCAAGGTCGGCGGCCCCGCCCAAGCAGCCCCCGGCGAGGCCTGGGTAGTAGCCGTCCGAGAAGCCATGGGCAACGACCCGGCCGCCGCGGTCGTCTCGGCTCTGGCCGTAGAAGGTTTGAGGCTGGGCCGAGACCCCGACGAACGCTTCGCCCGGGCCCACCTGGCCCGCCTCCAGGAACTCACCTGCCTCCGCCGAATCGCCGACCTCAAGTCGAAACTCCAACGCACCAACCCGATCGACAAGGCCGACGACTACAACCGCATGTTCGGCGAACTGATCGCCCTGGAGCAGTACCGAACAGAACTCCGAGAACAAGCCATCTCCGGAGCGCTGTAGCAACACCTTGCCCGCCGCGTCGGTCGCGGTCGAGGCGCCGGTCGGGTCCCGGTCCCGGTCCCGGTCCCGGTGCCGGTCGGGTCCTGGTGCCGGTGCCGGTGCCGGTGTCGACGCTAGACGCTCGACGCCGAGCGTGAGCCTCGCTCACTCACCGGGCCTCTCTACCCCCACCACCCACACCCTCTCCTTACTTCTTCTTTCCGGCCGCCGCGGCCTCAGCTCACGCGAGGCTCCCGGCCGCATCGCCGCTGACCCCGCCTGGCCCCGGCCCTGCGCCTGCCCAGCACCGCCTCCGCGCCGTCCCAGCCCCGCACGGGCCTCAGCACCTGACGCCGTAGACGAGCCCGCTCACCCGCCCAGCCCCTCTTCTCTTCCTCCCGGCCGCCGCGACCTCAGCCCATGGCGACGGTCCCGGCCGCATTGCCGGCGACCTCGCCCTCGTCCGCTGGCTGACCGACTCGTCGCCGCGGTCGAGCCTGCTATCACCCCGCCCGCCCTGCCCCGGCACCTGCGCCGACCCCGCCCAGCACCGCCTCCGCGCCAGCCCCCCACCCACCGCCGCCTCCGCGCCAGCCCCCCACCCACCGCCGCCTCCGCGCCGACCCAGCCCAGTGCGGGCCTCAGCGCCTAGCGCCGTGTACGAGCCCGCCCGGCCCCTCCTCTCTTCCCGACCGCCCCGGCCTCAGCCTCCCGCGACCTCTCCGGCCGCATCGCCGCTGGCCTCGGCCACAGGCATACCAACTGCCCTTGGCCACCACCCGCATCGCGGGCGCCCACCAACCGCCGACCCAGAAACCAGGGCCAGCTCAGGGGTTTGACCCAGTGCTTCTCACCACCCACAGGGGATGATGGAGTCCAGGTCCGACCGAAGGAGAAGTTCGATGGGCTGGTTCATCCTGCTGGTGCTGATCGTGGGCGCGGTCGCGGCGTTCAAGTACCGCGTCCCCCTGATCGCCAAGCTGACCGGGCAACCACAACACCGCATCCAGCGCGCCCTGGAACGCCGCAAGAACAAGAGCTGACCCACCCAGCCACCGCCCCGTCGCCCAGGCGACGGGGCGCCCCAACCCGCGCGTAGTTGTGTGCGGCGAACCGTTGAAGCAGCCGAATCGATGGCTCTAGGCTCGCCACTCGCCTGAACAGCCGTTCATGGCAAGCAAAGGGGTGGGGATGAAGATCATCGAGGGAACCGTCGACGAGATCGTCGAGTATCAGAGCAGGACAAGCGGGCTGTTGCAGCCCGCGGTGGCCGGTCCGGATGAGGTTCCGAACGGGAACGATCCGACGGCGGCCCGGACGGTAAGCACGGGATCGTGGAGTCCTGAGGACGAGTTCTACATCAAGCAGTTCATCTACGGCCGGGCGACCGAGGCCGGCACCACTGCTCGTGTCCTCCGGTACGTCAACAGCGTCGCGGACCTGGGTACCACGGTGGCCCCTGGGGTTTCGGAACGCTCGTACGACGGGCTGACCGACTACTTGATGATCCACGACGACGGCCCGAAGTACTACGGCGCTGTCGCATACGTGAAGCCCGGCAATGGCGGTCTCACTCTCCGGCTTCGGCCAGAGCATGTCGAGGAGCACCTGACTTCCGGCCGGGTCAAGAAGCGCGATGTGGTCGAGTCGCAGAAGTATGCGATCAACTGTCCGCTCAACGACGAGTCGGCCGTCGATCTCGCGGTTGAGCTGACCCAGCAGGCACTCGCGCTGGTGCGTGCGAAGGAGTGAGCAACTTGATCCGGGCCTGAGCGGGACCAAGGGATGATGAGCCCCTGCTCAGGTTTCGGCCTTCGGGGAGTCGCTCGGACGAGGCCGGCCGGGCAGAGCGGTGACGTAGCTCACCATTCGAACCGGTCGACCGCGCGCACTGGCAGGTCAGGTTTTCCGCGCCGGCGTTCCGACTCTCCGGCCATCGCCGTACGAACAACAAAAAGACCGGTTCCAATGGTCGGAACCGGTCGATTGTTTGTTGCTCCCGCGACTGGACTCGAACCAGTAACCTGCCGGTTAACAGCCGGCTGCTCTGCCAATTGAGCTACGCGGGATCGTTTGTGTTTCCCTGCCCCCGATCCCCGAGGACCGGATTAGGTTAGCAGGATCGGGCCGAACTACAAAAACGGGATTCGCTGCCCGCGATCGCCCGCGCAGACTGCCTTTCGCGTCAGATTCCGAACTCGTCCCGGACCGCCTGCAGCGCCGCCTCGGCCTGCTCGATCAGACCCGGGCGATCCGGCTCCAATCCCTTGTCCAGAACGAAGTTCCAGGCCACCGGCGCGTCCGTCGTCGCGGGATTGCGACGTCCGACGATCCGCACGCCCTTCTTCCCGACCAACGGCACGTGACGCTGTACGACGATGCTCGCGTCCACCCGCTCCCGCAGCAGCTGCCCGAACCGTCCCGGGTCGTCCACCGCGAGGTCGGTCGACCGCAGCGGAGTACCGAACGCGGTCGTCTCGAACACCCGCAGCACCGACTCCTCCGAGTCCCACGCCGCGCGCTCGATCGCCTCCCACCCGACCCGGCGGACCTTGTCGCCTTCCGGCAGGTAGACCGCGGACCGCGTCCCGGCCACCCAGTCCCCGCCCGTCAGCTGCACGGCCGCCAAGATGTCGTCTCGCCCACCCGCAGCAACCCGAACCCCCTCGACCAACTCAGAGGGCCACACCGAACGCCGAAGTCTCAACACATCTCCATCGTCCCAGCCGACTCCAACCGCACCCCGCCCACCCCACCACCAGACGGCCACAGCCGCCCCGGCAGACCACTACCCGTCGCGTGCGGTGACACAGGCCCTGAGCAACCAGACCACAACAGACTCCTGACGCGGTCCAGTGCAGCGTGCCGACAGCCGACGGCCTGTAAGTGGGGTGGCGAGGTGTGGGATCAGGTGAGGACTGGTGCGGTTGGGTGTGGGCGGGGTTTGTTGCCTAGGTTGGGGGACATGCGAATCTTCCGGCGGCCCAAGACCGTGTCTGTGCCGGATCGGTATGGGCTGGGTAGTGGGGACGCGATCGAGGTGCAGGCTCGGCCTGATGTTGGGCGGTTGTTCGACGGCGTACCGGCTGGTGAGCGGACTCGGATGGTCGTGGGGTATCTGAATCATCCGGACCCGGCGGTTCGGCTGGCTGCTGTGCAGCAAGGGCCGGAGCCTGGTACGGCGACTGTGGCTGAGGTTGAGGAGCTGGTTGATCGGCTGGCTGATCTGGATCCGGCGGTGCGGGCTGCTGCTGGGGCTGCGCTCTGGGATCTTCAGGCGGACTCCGACTGCGAGCGGACTGTGCTCGTGCTGCGTGACGAGATTCGCGGGCACACGATGAGCTTTGGTGCGCCGAGTACCGAGTCGCTTCGGTTGGGGCGGGAGCCGGCTGAGCAGGCGTTGCAGACCCTGCTCGCCTCGGCGCCTGACGATGAGGCTCACGCCCGTCTGCAGGCTTTGATCGACGAACATGTTCTCCTTCCTGATGCTGTGGAGGCCGATCCGACGTTGACCCTCGAGTTCATCGAGAAGGTCCAACGGCGGTCGGGCGACGGGCAGGTGGCGACGTACGAGGCTTATCGCGCGGACGACCGGGCGCAGGCGCTTGCTTACCTGAAAGCGCACCCGGTGACCGAGGAGTTCTTCTACCTGGAAGTTGAGACTCCCGCGGGCACGTTCGGGCGCGACGTCAACGGGATCTACGACATCTGAGTGGGGCGCGAGCTCAGACCCGGCGCGCATCGCCGGCTCTGAGCGTTGGCGATGTCAGGTCGAGTTGGAGTACTCGCGCAGGCCTGGAGACTTGCGGAGGTTGCGGAGGGCTTCCAGCTCCAGGGCGCGGACTTTTGCGGGTGGTAGGCGGAGTTGCTCGGCGGTTTCCTCCAAGGTGGACAGCGGTGTGTTGTGGAGGCCGAAGCGCAAGCGAAGGATGTCCTGGGCCAGGTCGTCGAGGTGTTCGAGTTGGCAGTGGAGGTCTCGGATCAGGGCGGCTCGGTGGAGGAGTTCCTCGTCGTCGATCAGCTGGTCGGCCTCGTTCAGGTCCAGGGGAGCGGGACGGATCTTCCAGGCGCGGGCGCGTTCGACCCGGGCGATGGTGAGCGACGCGGCCTTGGCCAGTTCCTCGGTGGTGGGTTCTCGCTCCAGGCGTTGGATCAGGTCGCGGTGGACCGAGGCCACGCGGCCGGCGTCGACGTACGCCTGCGCAGGCATGCGGATCAGTCGCGAGCGGTCGGAGACCGCGCGTCCGAGGGATTGGCGGATCCACCAGATCGCGTACGACGAGAAGCGGTGGCCGAGCTTGTGGTCGAAGCGTTCGACGGCTCGGATCAGACCGATGTTGCCCTCCTGGATCAGGTCGAGCAGCGACAGGCCTTTGCCGGCGTACCGCTTGGCCAAGGCCACGACGAGGCGGAGGTTCCCCTCGATCATGCGTCGGCGGGCGGCTTGTCCCAGCTCGGCGACCGCTCCCAGTTCGGCACGGCGGGCAAGCTCGGCTCGGTCCGTCGTCGGTGCCGCCCGGGCCAGTTGGTCGGCGGCCAGTACGCCGGCCTCGATCCAGGACGACAACTCGTACACCTCTTCCGGGCTCAATAGCTCGTGCCGCCCGAGGTCGCGCAGGTAGGCGACCAGCCCGGTCACATCAGCGGCATCACAGTCGATGGTGGCCATCGGTGCTCCCCTCTCTCTTGAAGGGATGGTGCCGCGAAAAACCCCGCCGGAACGGGCCGATCTGCAATCGGTGGACAACTACGCCAAGTAACTAGACAGTAACCCTCTGTCTGTGGATAACTGCCGTCGGGGCCGAGCCTCGCCGGGGTATCCTCCGGCGCCGACAACGCGGGAGGTACCAGATACGATCTCCCGACAAGCGCCGACCAGGCGCCGGGGGCGGTAGCTCAGCCGGTCAGAGCAGGGGACTCATAATCCCTGGGTCGTGGGTTCGAGCCCCACCCGCCCCACCCACAAGAAGGGCCGCGTCGGGCCCAGGCCGCCGAGCAAAGCGGCGTGAGCGGCGAACGCCTGGGCGACGGCATCAGGGGTGCATCGTCAGTCCGACTGGGACAGGCAGAACTCGTTGCCTTCGGGGTCGGTGAGGACTGTGTTGCCTGGGTGGCGGGCTTGGACTGTGGCGCCGAGGGTGGTCAGGCGCTGGATCTCGAGGTCCAGGTCTGGGGCCAGTAGGTCCAGGTGGACGCGGTTCTTTCCGGGGGTGGGGTCCGGGACTTGCTGGAACCACAGGCGTGGGCCCTCGTGCGTCGGCTCGACGAGGACTGTTGGGTCGTCTTCGATGTTGGTGATGCCGAGGGAGCGTAGGCGGGCGAGTTCTGCCTCGTCGTACGGGGCGACGGCGTAGCCGTCGAGAGCGCCGGCCCAGAAGCGGGCTGTGGTCGCGGGGTGGTGGCAGTCGAACACGATGTCGTGGAGTCGCGCCATCTGGCCATGATCTACCCACCCGGCGGGCGATGTCACACGGATTCAGCGGCCGCTGGAGCATGGCGCGGCTTGGCGGCGCCTCGCCCGGGGGCGAGGCGCCAAGCCGCCGGCGTACGAGAACCCGCGTCAGTTGAGGCGGGCGGTGCCGCGCAGCGTCAGCGGGAGGCAGGCGGTGCCGCCCAACGTCAGCGGGAGGCAGGCGGTGCCGCCCTGCGTCAGCGGAGGCGGGCGATGCCGCCGAACTCGATCCACTCGGTGGTGAGCTGCTTGGCGGGGACCTGGCTGTCGTCGGGGCGCCAGGTGGAGACCTCGACGAGGCCCGGCTCGAGGATGTCCATGCCCTCGAACCATGCGGCGACGTCCTGCTCCTCGCGGACGCGGCCCCAGTGGCCTTGGGTGGCCTGGTCCATGATCTTGGTGACGGAGTCACGGATCTTGGCGTCCTCGCTGACCAGCTGGCACATGATCAGGCAGCTGCCGGGGACCAGGCGCTCGACGGTACGGCGGACTACGGCCGGCGGGCCGTCGGTCTCGCTGTCCGGGATGCAGTGGAAGACCGAGTTGAACAGCACGGCGACGGGCTGGGTGAAGTCGATCAGCCGCAGCGTGTCGGGGTGGGTGAAGATCGTCTCGGTGTCGCGCATGTCGGCCTGGATGACCGTGGTGCGGTCGTCCTCGACCAGCAGTGCGCGGCCGTGCGCGAGCACCACCGGGTCGTTGTCGACGTAGACGACCCGGGACTCCGCGTCGACCTTCTGGGCGACGTGGTGCACGTTGTCCTGCGTCGGCAGGCCGGATCCGATGTCGAGGAACTGGCGGATGCCCTGCTCCTCGGCCAGGACCCGCACCGCTCGCTGCAGGAACTGCCGGTTGTTCACGGCCAGCGCGCGGGTGCTGGGGACGACCTTGTCCAGCTCCTCGACGGCAGCCCGGTCGGCCGCGAAGTTGTCCTTGCCGCCCAGGTAGAAGTCGTACATTCGGGCAGCTGTCGGAATGGATTCGTTGACCGTGGACTGTGGCGCCTCAGGCTGCATGACCTTCCCCAAGTTCCGAGCTGTGCCGAGCGGACCGTCGGCCGTCGCACACATTACTAGCTTCCGGTCACAAGGGGTATCGGCAGGCCACGCCAAGTGACTGGTGCGCGCGGCGAATCCGCCTACGGCGATTCCGGTGGGTGGCCCAGTCGCGCCGGCGTTGCCGTCTGGTGGAACTGGCATTGGCTCTGAGTCGACTTCCCGCCGGTCTCGTGTTTGTTGATGGCGTGAGCCGGCGTAATCACGGTCAGCGGCAGACTGGCGATGCCGATCAGTGCGAGGTACCGCGCGACGGTCCTGGCGTCCATGGGAATCCACTCCTTCGGTGGTCGGACTTGCCAACAACTGTTCGGAAAAGGACCGCCGCCGGCATCGGGCACTCGCGTCGGAATGCGCCGCCGTTCGCCTTACATCCCAGACCGCGCCGGAGCATGATGGCGGCATGGCCGACTTGCTGGTCGGACGTGGAGTCGAGGCCGCGGTACTGCGCAAGCTGATCGCGGAGATTCCCGGACGCTCGGTGGGCGTGGTGGTCCGGGGCGAGGCCGGTATCGGGAAGACGCTGCTCGTCCGGTCGGTCCTCGACCAGTACGCCGAAAGCGGCGTGCGGATCTTTCGCGGCGCGTGCGCGCCGATGTCCGGCGCGACTGCCTACAGCGGCCTCGGCACCACGGTCACGGCTGCGCTGAGCCACTCCGCACCGGCCGAACCGTTCCCGTCAGCGGCGGCGGCGCGCGCGTGGTCGATGCAGACCCTCACGGACGTGCTCGACAGCGGCGCGGAGCAGGGCACGGTACTGATGGTCGAGGACGTTCACTGGGCCGACTGGTCCACGCTCGACTTCCTCGCCCACACGACGCGCAACCTGCCCGAGCGAGGGCTGCTCGTCCTCCTGACCTGGCGGGACGAGACTTCGCCTCCCGACCGTCTGACCTGGCTCGAAGAGGTCCTTCGTACGCCGGGGGTCGTCGACCTCCCGCTGCGTCGCCTGACCGAACAGGAGACCTCGCAGCAGGTGCGCGATCTCCAACCGACCTGTACGGAGGAGACGGCCGCCGCTGTCTACCGGCGCAGTGCGGGCAATCCGTACCTGAACGTTGAACTGGTCCGCGGCGATCTGGCGGTGCCGGCCTCGTTGCGGCAGCTGCTGCTCGCGCGCCTCCAGGCGCTGTCGCCCTCAGCCCGTGTGGTCGTCGCGGCTACCGGGACATTGGCTCGGGCGCTCGATGACGACGACCTGCTGGCGGTCGTGGGCGGTGCTGCTGACGCCGTACGGGAGGCTTGTGACTCGGGGCTGGTGATTCGGGATCCGGCGGCCGGGTGCTGTGCGCGGCACCCGGTGGTTGCGGAGGTTGCGTACGAGCAGTTGCTGTCGTCGGAACGGCGTGAGCTGCATGCGTTGCTGGCCGAGCATCTGGCGGGCCGGGTACGCGGCGAGGGCGCGGTGCAGGAGGTTGGGGTGGGCGCAGGAGAAATCAGGGCGGTCCCGGCGGAGACCGGGGTAGTGGCATCGGAGGTCGGGTCAGTCGCGTCGGGGGTTGCCGAGGTTGCTGAGCAGTATCGCCGGGCTGGTGAGCGGGATTGCGCGTTCAGTTGGGCGCTTGCCGCAGGGAGGGCTGCGGAGAGGGAGTGCGCTTTCGCGGAAGCGGGGCATTGGTTCTCGGTTGCCTCGTCGCTGTGGCGGCCGTCGGATCTGGCCGATGGGCGCGTGCCTGCGCGGCTGGTGCTCGCGGAGCGGGCAGCTTCGTTGCTGAGCGGAGTCAGCCGTCATGCAGACGCGCTCGCACTGCTTGATGAAGCGGTGGACGAGTCCGACGCCGAGGTCGGCATCCTCGACGCGCTACTGATGCGGGGCAGACTGCGAGCGCTGCAAGACGACCTGGCGGGGGCGATGGTGGACGTCGAGCGGGCGCGGCGTCTGGTGCCGGCCGACGACGATCGAGCGCTCGGCCAGGTCTACATCGCACGTGCGGCGATGTTGAGCTTCTACGCCCGTGTGGCGGAGAAGGCCGAGGCGGTCCAGTCGGCACTGCGGCACGCGACCCGAGCCGGCGACATCCGGACGATCGGCCAGGCTCGGGTGGAGCTGGGAGCGGTTGCTGCCGCCGAGGGCCGTCTCGAGGAGGCGCTCGAAGAGACGCTGACCGCGCTCGAGATCGCGCGCGAGCTTGCCGAACCCGAAGACCTGGCGATGGCGGGCATGACGCTGTCCTTCGTGCACTCGTTGCGGGGTGACACCGACCAAGTGGTGGCGATCGCAGATGCCATGCGGGGTGAGCTACGGCGTCTGATGGTCGACGAGCACTGGCTCGAGGGTGTGCTCGAGGGCAACGCCGTCTACGAGCTGTATGTCGTCGGTCGGTGGGACGAAGCGCTGAACAGGGACGACACATGGGGGCGGCCGGCGACCGGTGCGGCCTTCAAGGACGCCCAGCTCGCGATGATCCAGATCGCGCGAGGTGACTCGCAGAAGGCCGTCGACCTGATGCGCGGGCAGGAGCTGTTCGCGATCGACGATCAGCCGATGATGAAGCGCGACTACGCAGAGGTCACGGCCGCGTTGCTCCTGCTCCAGCAACGTCCGGACGAGGCCTTGGATCTGGCCCTCGACGCCGCGGAGCTCAGCCACGGCACCGAGGATGAACTCCTGTCGGGCGGGCTGCTGCGGATCGGCCTCGAAGCGGCGGTGGCGGCGCGGGCACCTGGCGCTTTCGAGCGCCTCGTGGTGCTTCTTCGGCAAGGGGTGCGCGGGGCCGAGGCGGCGGTGCTGGCCGCGATCGTCGCCGGCGAGCGATCTCGGATTCTGGGTACGCCGGACCCGGGTCCGTGGCTCACAGCCGCCGAGGAATGGGCCTGGATCGGGCGCCCGTACTGGGAAGCGCAGGCCCGCTTCAGGGCGGCCGAGGCGCTGCTGGCTCATCACGGGGAGCCTGGCACCCGACGTCGGGCGGTCGGTGAGTTGGAGGCGGCGCGGAAGGTCGCAGAGGAGCTCGGTGCGGAACCGTTGCTCGGGCAGATCCATCAGTTGGCGAAGGTCGCGCGGATTCAGCTCGCCGACGCGGTGATCGAGCACGACGAACCCACAACGAATCTGTTGACCGAGCGCGAGCGGCAGGTGCTTGCCCTGGTCGCCGCCGGGCGGACGAATCGCGAGATCGGCGCGGCGCTCTACATGAGTCCCAAGACGGCCAGCGTGCACGTCACGCACATCCTCGACAAGCTCGGCGTACGGTCTCGCGTCCAGGCGGCCGCTGAGGCGACTCGGCTCGGCCTCACGGGTAGGCCGCCAGCCTGACCAAGTAGGTCACCGCAGCGTCGTCGAGCCGGTCACCGACGCTGCGGTGCGGACCGGCGGGACCGCCCGGCCCAACGCGTTCCGCTGAAGGTGAAATCGGTTCGCTGGGGGTGAACGGGGGTGGTGGACAGGCCTCGTCGCCGACAAGGTCTGGGGGATGCGGAATCCGGAGTTCTTGAAGTTGTGGGTGGGGATCGGGGTTTCGGCGGCGGGGTCGGCGGTGTCCTCCGTGGCGTTGCCGTTGGTGGCGGTGGTGGGGTTGGGGGCCTCGGCGGGGGAGATGGGGGTGCTGGCCGCGTTGCGGGTGGTGCCGCATCTGGTGTTGGGGTTGCCCGTCGGGGTGTGGGTCGACCGGGGGAGCCGGAGGCGGCTGATGCTCGGGGCCGATCTGGGGCGGGCGGGGTTGCTGGGGGCGGTTCCGTTGCTGGCGGCAACGGGGCAGTTGGGGATGGGATACCTGTACGTCGTGGCGGCGCTGGTGGGGGCGTTGACGGTGGTGGCCGACACCGCGTCGTTGGCGTTGCTGCCGGCGCTGGTACGGCGGGAGGAGCTGGTGGAGGCGAACGGTGCTACGGCGTTGAGCCAGACGCTGGCGTCTACGGCGGGGCCTTCGGCCGCGGGGGTGCTGGTGCAGGCGGTCAGTGCGCCGTTCGCGGTTGCGGTGGATGCGGTGTCGTACGTGGGGTCGGCGGTCGCGACGTACCTGATCAAGGAGCCGCCGCGCGGGCAACAGCCGCGGGAGCAGCGGCCGACGCTGGGGTTGAGGGAGCTGTTCGGGGACCCGGTGCTCAACCCGCTGGTCCGGTCGGCGACTGTGGCGGCGGTGGCGGGAGCCATGCAGGGGCCGCTGGTCGTGCTGTACCTGGTGCGGGAGCTGGGCTGGTCCGCGGTTCAGCTGGGGCTCGCGGTGACCGCACTGGGTGTCGCGTCCGTGCTCGGCGCGCTGCTCGCACCGGCGTACAGCAGGCGCCTGGGGACGGGCCGGGCTTACCTGACCGGCCAGAGCATCGCCGCGTGTGCCGGGTTCGCGCTGGCGCTGGCGTGGTGGCCGTTCGTCTTCCTGGGACAGGTGATGGCAGGACTCGGCCTGTCCCTGTACGGCGTACCGCAGCGCGCACTGAGGCAGTCGCGCATGCCCGACCACCTGCTGGGCCGTACGACGGCCGCCTGGCGCACGCTGGTGATCGGCGGCCAGACGGTCGGCGCCCTCGTCGGTGGGCTCATCGGCACGGTGCTGGATGTCCGAGCGGCCCTGGTGATCAGCAGCCTCGGCATGCTGGCAGGGGTCGCGCCGGCCTACTTCTCGCCGGTGCGGAGCACCCGGTAGCTGTCACGAAATCCTTTAACAACAGTTGGAGGGATCCACGCTCAAGCACGGCAACGGCCCCGGCGTACAACCTTAAAATCTTGCATCACACTTCTAGGTTGAGCTTCATGGCAGTTGTTCAGGTTGACGGATTGACGATGACGTTCCAGGCGCCCGTGCGCGAAGCCGGGCTGCGGGCCGCGCTGAAGGCGGTCACCCATCGCGAGTACCGGCGGATCGAGGCGGTCGCCGACCTCTCGTTCGGCCTCGACGAAGGCGAGGTGGTCGGCTTTCTCGGGCCGAACGGCGCGGGCAAGACGACCACGATGAAGATCCTGTCGGGGATCCTGCACCCGACCACAGGCCAGGCAACGGTCCTCGGGTTCACCCCCTGGCAGCGCCGGCGCGACTACCTGCGGCGGATCGCGCTGATCCGCGGCAGCCAGCCGATCGGTGGTCCTGCGGAGCTGACCGTGATGGACTCCTTCAAGTACCAACGCGTCCTGTACGACGTACCGCGCACCGACACCACCGTCCACGACCTGGTCGACCTGCTCGACATCGGCGACCTCTTGCACCGCCAGATCCGCGCCCTCAGCCTCGGCGAGCGGATGCGCGCCGGCCTCGCGATGGCCCTGCTGTACAAGCCGAAAGTCCTGTTCCTCGACGAACCGACGCTCGGCCTCGATGTCCTCGCCGCGGGCGCACTGCGCCGGTTCGTCGCCGAGTACGCCGCGAGCACGGGCGCGACGATCCTGCTGACCAGCCACTACATGACCGACGTCGAGACGCTGTGCAAACGCGTCATCCTGATCGACCAGAGCCGCATCCGGTACGACGGGGAGCTGGCCACCCTGGCCGCGAAGTTCCCGGACAACCCGTCGCTCGAGGTCGTCATGGATCGCTTCTACCGCGACGGGATCCCCTCGTGAGCACAGTCAGCCGTACGGCGGTGCTGCTCGGGATGGGCTTCTGGCGCAGCTCGGTGGAGTGGTGGAGCTTCCGGTCGTTCGTGATCACGCTGGTCGCGGGGCAGGTGGTGACGCCGCTGCTCGGGTTGTTCGTGTGGTCGGCGGCGGTGCCGGGCGAAAGCGGCATCTCGACGTACTACGTGCTCCTGCTCGCCGTACAGCTCATGACCGTCTCGTACGAGCACCACACCCTGGCGGGCAGCATCTACGGCGGCGACTTCGCCGTCGAGCTGGTGAAGCCGCGGCCGGTCGTGCTCGACTACCTCGGGACCAACCTGGCGTTGCGGTGCTGGCACGTCGCCTTCGGTGCGCCCGTGATCGTCGCCGTAGCGCTGCTCGCCGGCGTCGATGTGGACGGCACCGATCTGCTGCTCGCGGTGCCGGCGATCGTCCTCGCGGCGGCGCTCCGGTTCGCCTTCACCTACACACTCGCGCTGACCGCGGTCTGGACGCAGCGGGCGCACGGCGTGGTCGGGATGGGCGAGGCGCTGATCTTCCTGCTCGGCGGTACGGCGGCGCCGTTGACGTTCCTGCCCGAGCCGTTCCGGGCGGTGGGGTCGGTGCTGCCGTTCTGGTCGATGCTCGGGGCACCGGCTGAGGTTGCCGCAGGCAACGTCGACGACGTGGTCGGCGTGTACGCCGTACAGGCCGGCTGGCTGGCCGCGACCGTGCTGCTCGCCGTACTGGTCTGGCGACGAGCGGTCCGTCGATTCACCGCCTTCGGGGGTTAGGGATGTTGTTCGGTGTGCTGTTCTCGCTGTCCGTACGACGGGCGGTCGCCTTCCGGGCGGACCTGCTGTTCGAGCTGCTGGTGACGATCGTCGGCGCGGGCGCTTCGGTCGCCGCGCTGCTCGTCGTCTACACGCGGACGGACACGCTGGGCGGATGGGGACCGGGTGAGGCGATCGCGTTGCTGGGGACGTTCCAGGTCGTGAGCGGGCTGCGCAGTACGTTCGTCGAGCCGAATCTGCAGTTCTTCGGCGAGCAGGTGAAGAGCGGGCGGCTGGACGCGATCCTGGTGCAGCCGGCGCCGAGCATCCTGCTCGCGAGCCTCGGGTCGTGCGCGCCGACGGCGCTGATCCAGGTGGGGCTGGGTGTCGGGATTGCTGTCACGGGGGCGGTGAAAGCTGACCTGGTGGCCTCGCCGGGTGGGATCGCCGCGTGGCTGGTTGTGGTGATCGCAGCGACGGTGACGATGTGGGCGACGCGGGTGATGATCGCGTCGGTCGTGTTCTGGGCGTTCGGGCTGAGCCTCGACGTGCTGTACGACGCACTGTGGCAGTTCGGGCGCTACCCGGTGCAGGTCTACCGGTCGGGGCTTCAGGTCGTGTTCACGTACGTCGTACCCGTGTCGCTGATCGCGACGGTGCCGGTGCAGGCGCTCGTCGGCGAGGCGCTGGTGGTGGTGCCGGTGATTGTTGCCGTGGGCACCAGTACGGCGGCGTGGTGGGTGTGGCGGCGAGGGTTGCGGCGTTACACGAGTGCGACGAGTTAGACCGTGCGGAGGCGCGCGGCGTCGGCGCCGGGTGGGGTGCCGAAGAGGCGGCGGTACTCGCGGTTGAACTGCGACGGACTGTCGTACCCGACCAGGTGGCCGACGCCGGCGATGTCGCGCGGGTGAGCGGCGAGGAGCGAGCGGGCCTCCTGGAGGCGGATGCGCTTCTGGAACTGCAGCGGGCTCAGGTTGGTGATGCCGCGGAAGTGGCGGTGGAAGGCCGCGGGGCTCATGCCGGCCAGGTTCGCGAGATCGGCGACGCGGAGCGGTTCGGCGTAGTTGTCGCGGATCCAGTGGATCGCGCGGTTGACATGGGTCAGGCTGCTGTCGGCGAGACCGATCTGGCGGATCACGTCGGCGTGCGGGCCGGTGAGGAGGCGCCAGAGGAGTTCGCGCTCGATGAGCGGGGCGAGGACCGGGATGTCGGCGGGGGATTCGAGCAGGCGCATCAGGCGGAGGGCAGCGTCGAGGATCTCGGGGCTGGCGGGTCCGGTCGCGATCGCCGGCGGTGCGCCGGTACGGCGGCCGCGCGCTTCGCCCGCGGCGTCGGCAGGGCGCGAGGCAGCCGCGTCGGCAGGGCGCGAGGCAGCGGCGTCGGCAGGGCGCGAGGCAGCGGCGGTACGGCGTACTGGTGGAGCTTGCAGCAGCAGCGGTGCGATCGCCTCCGCGCGCAAGGTGATCCCCATCCCCAGCGCCGGCGTCTTCGCGGTCGCTCCGACGAAATGACCGGAGACCGGGAGATCGGTCGTGACGATGAACAGATCCCCGGCGTGGTAGTCGAAGATCTCGTCGCCGAGCAGCAGCCGCTTCGCGCCCTGGGCCATCACCACGAGCAGCGGCTCGGTGAGCGAGTAGTCCGGCTCGGAGTACTCGACCTTCGACAGCGTCAGCCCGTCGACCGCGGTCCCCAGGTCGGGACGCGCATGAACAGCGATGCGGTCGCGGAGCTCGGTCAGCTGGTCTCGGGGCACGTGTCCAGCGAAGCACAGGACCTCCCGATCCCCAAGCAGGTGAGAGGAACAGGCAAGAGCCCGATCGGATCGATCTACCCCCGCACACCACCCGGCGATGAGATGGAGACATCACCGCCGGACAACCTCAGGAGATCGTTCATGGGACTCGACCAGTACGTCACCCTCGGCCGCTCCGGGCTGCGGGTCAGCCCGTTCGCGCTCGGCGCGATGACCTTCGGCGAGGACCCGGGCGGCGCCGGCTGCAGCGTCGAGGAGTCGGAGAAGATCCTCGCGACGTACCTCGATCACGGTGGAAACTTCGTCGATACGGCGAACTTCTACACCAACGGCCACGCGGAGAAGATCCTCGGCGACTACTTCGCGGCACGGCCAGGACGGCGTCAGCACGTCGTCCTGGCGTCGAAGTTCTTCGGCAACCTGTTCCCCGGCGACCCGAACGGCGGTGGCGCCGGGCGTGGGTCGATCGTCGCGCAGCTCGACCAGACCCTGCGCCGGTTGCAGACCGACTACCTCGACCTGTACTGGTAGCACAATTGGGACCGGAACACGCCGATCGAGGAGACCTTGCGGACGCTCGACGACCTCGTCGGCGCGGGCAAGATCCGGTACGTCGGCTTTTCGAACACCCCGGCCTGGGTGACGGCGCAGGCGCAGACCACAGCGCTGCTGAGGGGCTGGACGCCGCTGATCGCGCTGCAGGTCGAGTACTCGTTGCTCGCGCGGACGGTCGAGGGTGAGCTTGCGCCGCTCGCGCTCGACCAGGGGATGGCGCTGGTGCCCTGGAGTCCGCTGAAGAACGGGTTCCTGTCCGGCAAGTACCGGCGTGGAGCTGACGTCGCGGACTCGGCGCGTACGGCGTACGTGGGTGGGCCGAGTGAGGCGGAGTACGCGGTGATCGACCTCGTCGCCGCGGTGGCCGACGAGCTCGGGACGTCCCCAGCGGCGGTGGCGCTGGCGTGGTTGCGCGCGCGACCGGGGACCGTCGTACCGATCGTCGGGGCTCGGCGGGTCGAGCACCTGGAGAGCAACTCGCGGCGCTCGCCATCTCGTTGGGTGCGGACGAGTTGCGGCGCCTCGACGAGGTGTCGGCGCCGGTGCTGAACTACCCGGCGCCCATGCACGGCGCGGCGCGGGCGATGCTGCAGTTCGCCGGGACGACGGTCGACGGGGAGGCCTCTACGGTGTACCCGCCGTTGCTGCAGAGCGACGTCAGGTACTAGTCCTTACGCGGCGGGAGCGCCGGGTAGTCGAGGATCGGGTAGACGCCGGTGACGAAGCCGAACGTCGTGTCGCCGGAGCGCGGCAGGGTGTCGAAGTCGTGGACCAGTTGCTCGACGCGGTCCCAGAACTCGGCGACCCGCTCGTCGGGGATCCGCGCGTGCCGGATGAACGAGCGCAGCTGGCCGGCGTCGTATGCGGTGGTCGACTCCTTCATCGCGACCTCGAAGTCGTTGAAGTCCGGCGGCAGGTCGACGCCGTCGACGCGGCGGCCGAGGCCGACGTAGAACATCCGGGCCGCGCGGCCGTAGTACCGCTCGTCGATCGCGCGGACCTTGCGGGTCCGGACGACGCGCAGGATGCCGGCGTCGGCGAGCACCTTCACGTGGTGCGCCACGGTGCTCTTCGGGCGTTTGACCGCGGCGGCCAGTTCGCTGACGGTCGCGGCGCGTTCGTGCAGGAGGCCGAGGATCGTGGTCCGCAGCGGGTCGCTGATGGCCCGTACCTGCTCGGCCGTGGTGAGCTCGATCGTCTCCTCGAGCTCGTAGTCCGGAACGGCGGAATCACTGGCCATGATCGGATCAGACTAACACCGCGGATCGTTCCGCGAGCGTGGATCAACGGCGCTCGCCGGCCGCCTGGTAGCCCGCGAAAAGGGGGCCGCCGGCAAGAGTCAGCGCCTCCTCGGCGAGGACGCGGATCGCCGGGATGTCGGTGCGCGCGGCCAGCCAGCGGTCGGCGTACGCCGGGTCGAGATCACGGAGCTCGCGGAGCAACCACTTGCCGTTGCCGACCCAGTGGTTGCGGAACTGCAGAGTGGCCTCGGCGGTACGGATCCAGGTGTACGTCGCGATGACGGCCTGCTCGTCCGCCGGGGCGTGCGTGAGGTCGTCGAGCAGATCGGTCAGCGCGTAGCGGAGGCTGTCCTTCTCGGCCTGGGCGAGGGGCGGCGGGCCGGCGTCGAGGTGCTCGCGAGCGGCCTTCTGGTCGTCGGCCGGATCTCCCACCGCCGCGGTGCCGAGAGCAACCATCCGGTGCAGCGCGGGCCGGCGGCCGTCCCCGGCGAGGTAGTGGGCGAGGCTGGCCCGGTCGTGCACGAACAACTCGACCGGCCAGCCGTCGTACTCGATGGACTCGCGGCGCGGCGCGCCCGGCGTACCGTCCGGCAGCAGTACGACGAGGTCGAGATCGGATCCAGCAGTCCGCGCCGAGGTCAGCGCGCTGCCGCCGAGGACGACCCACACGGCGGTCGGGAAGAGGTCGGCGGCCAGGCGGCGGGTGGTCTCGAGGGGATCCATGGGGACATCATGCAGGCATGCACCCTGGTCCTGGCGAACCGGTTTTCGACGACTGGCGGTCGATGCCGATCCAGGGGTTTGTCGAACGGCTCCTGATCACGCGCCCGCGGGTGGTGGCAGTCAACGGGCGGAGCGGGAGCGGCAAGTCGACTCTCGCCGATCGACTGGCCGGGGCTGCGGGCGGCGCGGTGGTTCATGTCGACGACGTGGCGTGGCACGCGCCGATGTTCGGCTGGAGCGCGCTGCTGGCCGAGGGTGTTCTGGAGCCGGTACGGCGGGGTGAGGCCGTGTCGTATCGGCCGCCGGCTTGGGAGGTACACGGTCGGGGCGGTGCGATCGAGGTCGAGGCATCGCTGGTGGTGGTCGAGGGAGTTGGGGCGGGTCGGCGTGAACTGGCGGGGCTGATCGACGTACTGGTGTGGGTGCAGTCGGACTTCGCCGAGGCGGAGCGGCGCGGGATCGCGCGCGATGTTGCGTCGGGGGTGAACGGCGATGCGGAGGCGACGACGGCGTTCTGGCACGAGTGGATGGCGTCGGAGATCCCGTTCCTGGAGCGCGACCGGCCGTGGGAGCGGGCGGACTTCGTCGTCGCTGGGACTTCGCCGGATGCGGCGACCGTGGTGGTGGCCGGGGGTTGACGGCGGCCCGGTGGGCCGGTTCAGTGCGGGGATGGAGTCGTACGTCGAGCGCGCGCCCGTGGTGGCGCTTTCGGGCGTCGTACGGACCGTGTGGATTCAGCGGACCGGCGATGCGGCGTACGTGCAACGGCATCTGCCGACGGGCGGGGTGGAGATCCACTTTCCGATCGGTGGGCGGCCGCAGTTGGTGGGGCCGCTGACCGGGCCGGAGGTCGAGGTGATTCCGGCGCGGACGACGATCATCGGGGTACGGTTCATGCCGGGGACGGCGCCGCCGCTGCCTTCCGGGCTGGACGACTTGGTGGATCAGCGGCTCGACCTGACTGATCTGTGGGGTGGGTTGGTCGATCGGCTGGTCGAGACGATGGCCTTGGCTGGTACGCCGGAGTTGGCGCTGATGGTTCTGCAGAAGCACCTGGAGCGGGAGTTCCGGGGGCGGCTGGATCCGTTGATGGGTGCGGCGGTGCGGGCGTTGATGCCTTGGCGGCCGCTCACGATCGACGCGCTGGCCGATCAGCTCGCGCTCTCGGCGAGTCAGCTGCGGCGGCGGTGTCTGCAGTCGGTCGGGGTCGGGCCGAAGGTGTTGCAGCGGACGCTGCGGTTCCAGGGGTTTCTGGCGCTGGCGCAGGCCGGGGCTTCGGCATCCGGCAGACGTGGTGAGGACGGGACTGCTGGACTGGCGATCGACGTCGGGTACGCCGACCAGGCGCATCTGAGTCGTGAGTGCCTGCGGCTGACCGGGCTCACGCCGACCCAGTTGCTGGGTGGGACGGTCGATCGATGCCAGTGCGGGCACGACCACTCGGCGTCGTACGGGCCGTTCCTGCATGCTCGATTTGTTCAAGACCGGGTGGAGCGCCGGGCCTAGATTCGTCGGCATGATCACTGGGGAACCGCGGCTGGTGGTGCTGTGCCGGTCGGTCTCGGACGTCGTCGAGGGCCTGCGGCTCGGCGCCGTGTCCGGTGATCGCGTCGTGCCGCGTGGCGGCGGGCACTGCTTCGCCGGGCGGTCGTCGACGGACGGGATCGTGCTCGACCTGTCGGGGCTCGACGAGATCTCCGTGGGCGATGGTGTTGTAACGGTCGGGGCCGGGGTGCGGTTGGGTTCGTTGTACGCCGAGCTGCACCGTTATAGGCGCGCTGTGCCGGGTGGGTGTGGGGCCTCGGTCGGGATCGCCGGGCTGACGCTGGGCGGTGGGATCGGGCTGCTGGGGCGGAAGTACGGGCTGACGTGCGACCGGTTGGTCGGCGTACAGGTGGTGCTTGCGGACGGGCGGGTTGTGGAGTGTTCCGAGTCGTCGGAGCCCGAGTTGTTCTGGGCGTTGCGGGGTGCGGGCGGTGGGCAGTTCGGGGTGGTGACGTCGTTGCGGTTCGCTTCGGTGCCGGAGCCTTTGATGACTCGGATCGAGGCGCGGTGGTCGGGAGTTGAGTTGGCGTCGGTGGTGGCGGCGTGGCAGGAGTGGGCGCCGGATGCTCCGGACGAGGTGACGCTGAACTTGAGTTTGGGGGCTGGTGGGGCGCGGCTGTTCGGAGCGTCGATGCTGAACGTAGGGGCGACTCGGGAGCTGCTGGAACCGTTGGGTGGGGCCTTCGAGTTGCGCGGTGGGCTGGCGTACGCCGAGGTGAAGAGTTCGTTCGCTGATCCGCTGGAGCGGCCTGCGCTGCGGATTCGGTCGGAGTTCTTCACGTCGTCGCTGCGGACCGGGACAGTCGCGGCGCTTATAGGGGAGTTGTCGGCGGGGCGGGAGCTTTCGTTCACCGCGATGGGTGGGGCCTATAACCGGGTCGCGGCGGACGCGACGGCGTTCGCGCACCGGTCGTCGCGGTTCCTGCTGGAGTACGTGTCGGACGTCGGTGATCCGTGGGGCGACGCTGCGTGGGCTGCCGCGCGTGTCGATGGGTCCGGTGGGGTCTACCCGAACTTCCCCGATCCGGCGCTCGAGGACTGGGCTTCGGCGTACCACGGAAGCAACTTCGCACGGCTGCAGGCGGTCAAGCGGGCCTATGACCCGGAACGATTTTTTGACTTTCCGCAAGGGATCTGAGGAGCGAGATGAGCAAGGTCTTCACGGCGTTGTCGGTGTCGGTCGACGGGTACATCACCGGGCGCGATCCCGGCGCCGGGCGCGGGTTGGGAAACGGGTCGATGTTGTTCGACTGGTACTTCGACGGGGACACGGCGAGCCAGGAGTTCGACGGGTTTCGGTTGAGTGCGGAGAGTGCGCGGGTGTTCGACCGGTTCGCGAGCCGGGTCGGAGTGAGTCTGGTCGGGCGCAACACGTACGACGACTCCGGGTGGATCGACGGGGGAGCGCCGCATCCGACGGCGCCGTTGGTGGTGGTGAGTCATCGGCCGCTGGTATCGCCGGGCGATCAGCCTGGGGTTGAGTGGGCTGCTTCGCCGGCTCCTGGCGTCGTACCGGGCATGAGTGAGCGACAGACCCTCGTGACCTCCGGGATCGAGGACGCGGTCGCCGTGGCGCAGAAGCTCGCCGGGGACAAGGATGTCGCGTTGATGGGCGGTGGTGTGGTGAGCACCGCACTCGCGGCCGGGCTCGTGGACGAGATCGTCCTGCACCAGATCCCGATCCTGCTCGGTGGCGGGCGCAGCTTCTTCCAGGAGCTCCCGCAGCACGTGAACCTGCGCATGATCGAAGTCGTCACGGCCCCGGGCGTCACGCACCTGCACTACGAGGTGGTCCGATGATCCTCGTCACCGGCGGCCTCGGCATGATCGGGGCGCACACCGCGCACGCGCTGGTCGAGCTCGGGCAGCAGGTCATCGTCACGACGTACCGGCAGACCGATCTCCCGTCCTTCCTCGCCGGACGAGTGACCGTCGAGTCCCTCGACGTCACCGACCGGGACGCATTCCTTGCCCTCGGCAACCGGTACGACATCGACGCGATCGTCCACCTGGCCGGGACCGTCCCGGGCGAGAACCCGGTCGACTTCTACCGCGCCGACCTGACCGGCCTGCTGAACGCACTGGACGCCGCGCGGGCGTGGGGCGTACGGCGATGCGCTGTCGCCAGCAGCCTCGGTGTGTACATCGGCCGACCCGAGATCCCGTGGCACGAGGAGCTCGATCTGCCGACGGTGGACCTGCGGTACCACATCATCGCGTTCAAGAAGGCCGTCGAACCGATCACGACCCACGCCCTCCAGGGCAGCGGCGTCGAGCCGGTCGTGCTGCGGATCGGCAGCATCTGGGGCCCGCTGATGGATCCGGAGTCGCCGTTCAGCCCGATCCCGTCGTACGTCAGCGCGGTGCTGCGCGGCGAAACTCCGCGCGCGCTGCCCGCCGGTGAAGGCGGCGACAACTGCTACGGACCTGACGCCGGCCGCGCGATCGCGCTGCTGATGACCGCGGAGGTTCTGCACCACACGACGTACAACGTGTCCGCCGGCCGCCCGTCGACCAACCGCGACCTCGTCGCGGCCGTGGAGGCGATCACGCCCGCCGCTCAGCGTCCCGAGCGAACCGGGGTTGAGAACGCCTCGGACGAACAGCCGTACCTAGACATCACCCGCCTGACCGAGGAATCCGGCTTCACCCCGCAGTTCGACGCCAAGTCCGCCGTCGCCGACTACTTCAGTTGGCGCAGCAAGAACCCCCGCTGACGCTCGTCGACTTGCCGCCCGCTGGCTCGCCGGTCCGCCTCGACTCATCCGCATCGTGCTGGACGTGTCGAAGGAGCACCCCAGCTACGAACTTCGCCGCACGACGACCGAGCTGTGTCCAAAGTGACAGCACAGCGGCCGCTCGACTGAACGGACGCAGGTCTTGCTGAGGCGAGCGGCTGGGGGCACGTTGGCTTAGGGCTGGTGCGCCGGCGCGCCTCTAGGATCGGGCGTCGGGCAATCAGCGGTGAGGGGATGGTTGTGCGGGTGTTGCCGGGGTGGGCTTTAACGCGGCGGTTGGGTGGCGCGCTGATGGTTGCGGCTGTCGTGCTGGCCGTCGGTGTGGTGCTGTTGGTGCACGACCGGGACTCCGGCGAGGCAACCTCGGTACCGGCTTCCGAGAGGAAAGTGCAGACCGCGTCGATCACTCATCCGTTGATGGGTGCGACAGGCCAGCGGGTGGTGGAGTTCGCGGGCACGGTGACCGGGCTTCAGCCCGGCGAGACGTTGTGGATCGTGCTGAAGGAACCCGGCGGGCTGCGGTACTACCCGGCGGCCGGTCCGTGTCCGGTCGAGAAGGATGCATGGACCTGTACGGCGGTCGACTTCGATCAGCCGGCCGCGTATCAGGCGTTTCCTGTGATGGCGGACGCGGAGGGGACGTCTGGGATGGCCGCGTTGGTTGCTGCGCAGGCGACGTCGAGTGGGATCAGGCCCGTGGAACGTCTTCCTCGGGGCACGTGGCAGTGGGGACCGGAAGTACTTTTCGCCACTCGATGATCAGCCCAGCCGCCTCCGGAGAAGCGGCTGGGCGCTGAGTCAGTCGGTGCCGGACTCCATGGCGGCCCGGTCGAGGAGGGCAGCCTCCTCGTCGACCTCGCCGCGGGAGGCGATCAGGTTGGCGCCGCCTTCGGGCATTTCGCCGATCAGCTGGGGGATGCCGGTGCCGATGAGTTCGGCGTGGGCGGTGCCGATCATGCCGAGGCCGGCGTACTGCTCGAGCTTGGCGCGGGAGTCGGCGATGTCGAGGTTGCGCATGGTGAGCTGGCCGATCCGGTCCAGCGGGCCGAACGCGGAGTCCTCGGTGCGCTCCATCGAGAGCTTGTCGGGGTGGTAGCTGAACGCCGGGCCGGTGGTGTCGAGGATCGAGTAGTCCTCGCCGCGCCGCAGTCGCAGCGTGACCTCACCGGTGATCGCGGCGCCGACCCAGCGCTGCAGCGACTCCCGCAGCATCAGCGACTGCGGGTCGAGCCAGCGGCCCTCGTACATCAACCGGCCGAGCCGCCGGCCGTCGTTGTGGTACGACGCGACGGTGTCCTCGTTGTGGATCGCGTTCACCAGCCGCTCGTACGCCGCGTGCAGCAGCGCCATGCCCGGCGCCTCGTAGATGCCGCGGCTCTTCGCCTCGATGATCCGGTTCTCGATCTGGTCGGACATACCGAGCCCGTGCCGGCCGCCGATCGCGTTGGCCTCCATCACCAGGTCGACCGCGGAACCGAACTCCTTGCCGTTGATCGTCACCGGCCGGCCCTGCTCGAACCCGATCGTGACGTCCTCGGCGGGGATCTCGACCTCGGGGTCCCAGAACGCGACACCCATGATCGGCTGCACGGTCTCGATCCCGGTGTCGAGGTGCTCCAGGGTCTTCGCCTCGTGGGTCGCGCCCCAGATGTTGGCGTCGGTGGAGTACGCCTTCTCGGTGCTGTCGCGGTACGGCAGCTCGTGGGCGAGCAGCCACTCGCTCATCTCCTTGCGCCCGCCGAGCTCGGTGACGAACGCCGGGTCGAGCCACGGCTTGTAGATCCGCAGGTTCGGGTTGGCGAGCAGGCCGTAGCGGTAGAACCGCTCGATGTCGTTGCCCTTGTACGTCGAGCCGTCGCCCCAGATCTGGACGTTGTCCTCGAGCATCGCGCGGACCAGCAGCGTGCCGGTCACGGCGCGACCCAGTGGGGTGGTGTTGAAGTACGCCCGGCCGCCGGAGCGGATGTGGAACGCGCCGCAGGTCAGCGCGGCCAGGCCCTCCTCGACCAGCGCCGCCCGGCAGTCGACCAGACGGGCGATCTCGGCACCGTACGCCTTCGCCCGGCCGGGCACCGAGCCGATGTCGGGCTCGTCGTACTGGCCGATGTCGGCCGTGTACGTGCAGGGGACGGCGCCCTTGTCGCGCATCCAGGCGACCGCGACCGACGTGTCGAGCCCTCCGGAGAAGGCGATGCCGACGCGTTCGCCGACGGGCAGAGAGGAGATCACCTTGGACATGAGAATAAGTATGCAGTCTCCTGCATGATCATGCAAGCTGGCGGTCGTGGTCAGGGTGCACAACAAGATGGAGTTCAGTGCTCGCTGCGGTGGCGACTACTTGGTGGGACGGAGGCCAGGTGTCGCGTGGAGGCGTACTCAGACCGGCGGTAGGTCGTTGGCGAGTTTGATGAGGCGATCCAGGACGGCGCCGCCGGAGGCGCGGGCGCCGTCGTGTTCGTACTCGTTGGTGATCCAGGTGGTGACGTTGCCGACCCGGGAGGCGGTGTCCAGCGACAACGTCGCGTCGACGTACATGTCGTCGTGGTAGATCGCGGCGGCGATGGGGACGCGGTTGCCGGCAAGAACGGCGGGGTCGTAGAGCGGGGTCCAGTCGGTGGCGGCGGCCAGGAGGTTGGCGGCTTCGGCGAAGGGGCGGAGGCCGCCGAGGTCCTCGACCATCCAGGGGTAGATCATCTCGCCGGTGAAGAGGAACGGCTCGGCGGTGGGGGCGAACTCGGCCGGCTTCACGCGGGAGGCCGCCCAGTTGGTGGCGCGGTCGTCCTGGCCGTAGAGCGATTCGTGCAGTACGACGAACAGCGGGCTGAGGGTGTGGTCGGTGCGCGCCATCGCGCCGTACAGGAAGGCGTCGGAGAGTTCGTCGCCGTCCCAGGCCTCGTCGATCAGCCAGTGCAGGGACTCGGCGGACTCGCTCATGCCGAGGCCGAACCCGAGGGTCTGGAAGCGGTCGACGGTCAGGCGGTCGCCGTTGGGAAGACGGACGTCGTTGGCGGTCACATGGTCCGCGATGCGGCGGACCTTCGCGACGTCCTCGGGGAAGAGCCGGTAGTAGCGCAGCGTCTTCGCCTTGGCGCGCGGATAAGTACGCGTGTAGACGTCGTCGGCCGTCGCGTCGAGCCCGGCCAGGCCGCCGGTCACGTAGCAGGCCTTCAGTCCCGCGGGCGCCTTCGACAGATAGGTCAGCGTGATGAACCCGCCGTACGACTGGCCCAGGGTCGACCACGGCTTGCCGGGGCTGAGCTGCTCGCGGATGAACTCGGCGTCGGCCACGATCGAGTCCGCGCGGAAGTGCTTCAGGTACGCCGCCAGGTCGGCCGGCTCCATCGACGCGGCCGTACGACGGGTGACCGGCGTACTGCAACCGGTGCCGCGCTGGTCGAGCAGCAGCACCCGGAACTCACGCGTCGCGCGCTCGAGCCAGCCGCTGCCGCTGGTCGGGCGCGGTGACGCGCCGCCCGGCCCGCCCTGCAGGAACACCAGCCAGGGCAGATCGTCGTCCACCCTGGTCGGCGCGACGGCTTCGCGCGCGAACACCTCGATCGTCGGACCGTCCGGCCGCTCGTGGTCGAGCGGCACGGTGAAGGTGTGATCGGTCAGCACAAGTCCCGGGATTCTGGCCACCCGCCCATTGTCCCGGATCAGCGCGCGAAGGCCGGATTGTTTTCCACAGCCTGATCCACGACGCCGAGCGCGGTCTGCACACGGAACACGTGGTCGAACGGATCCTGGCCGGCGAGAACTCGCCGTACCGACTCCAGATGAGCAGTCCGGTACGCCGCTGTCGTCAGCGCCGCGACCAACCGCGGCTGCCGAACCCCGGTCGCCTCCATCGCCATGGCGATCGCGTCCTCGAGCTGCTCGGCCATCTCCCGCGCCCGGGCCTGCAGCGACCTGGACTCCGCGACGATCCGGAAGAAGGGCACCTGGTGCGGCTGGACCAGGAACGGCGGGGACTCCTGCGTGGCCAGGAGGAGCGCCCGGCCCGCGATCGCCTGAACCGCCGAGACTCCGGCCGGGCGGTCCAGTACGGCGCTGACGAGCTGGGCCTCGGTCTCCGGGTACTGGTCGAAGAACAGGTCCTCCTTGCGTGGGAAGTGTGCGAAGACCGTCGGCCGGGCGACGTCGGCGGCCTCGGCGACCTCCGAGACCGAGACCTTGTCGAAGCCGCGCTCGAGGAACAGCGCGGTCGCGACGTCGGAGATGTGCTGACGCAGCGCGGCCTTCTTACGCTCCCGGCGACCTTCCATGCGGAAAATCATACCCATCTCAAACTCATACCGAGTATGGTTATGAGATCGACGCGACGAGGAGGTGCGGGTGTACTACCTGGAGGAGTCGGTCGAGGTGTTCGAGCAGCTCGAGACGGCGGCGGAGTTCTGGTGGGGCGCTGCCGCGGAAGAAGAGTTTCCACAGGCCGGCGCAACTCACCACCCGACGGAACTGAGCCGGGCTACGGTAGGCGGGTGCGCGTAGCTACCTGGAATGTGAACTCGGTCAAGCAGCGGATGCCGCGGTTGCTCGACTGGCTGGACGAGCGGGAGCCGGACGTCGTCTGCCTGCAGGAGACCAAGCTGGCCGACGACGCGTTCACCGCCTTGCTGGGCAAGGAGCTGGCGGGGCGTGGGTACGAGACGGCCCTGTACGGCGAGGTGCAGTGGAACGGCGTCGCCCTGTTGTCGAAGGTCGGGATCGAGGACGTGGTGACCGGCGTCGCCGGGGCGCCCGGGTTCCCGAATCCGGAGGCGCGGGCGGTCGCGGCGACCTGCGGCGGGATCCGGATCCACTCGCTGTACGTGCCGAACGGGCGCGAGCCCGACTCGGACCACTACGTCTACAAGCTCGCGTGGCTCAAGGCGCTCAGGGACGTGGTCGCGGCCGGGCCGGCGGAGCAGATCGTGTGCGGTGACATGAACATCGCGCCCGCGGACGCGGACCTGTTCGACCCGGCGGCGTTCGTCGGGTCGACGCACGTGACCGTGCCGGAGCGGGAGGCGCTGGCCGCGCTGCTCGCGACCGGGCTGCACGACGTCGTACGGGATCGCTGGCCGACCGAGCGCGTCTTCAGCTACTGGGACTACCGGGCCGGCATGTTCCACCAGGACCTGGGGATGCGGATCGACCTGATGCTCGCGTCGGATCCGGTGGCCGAGCGGGTGAAGGCTGCCTGGATCGACCGGAAGGCGCGCAAGGGGACCGGGCCGAGCGACCACGCGCCGGTGATCATCGACCTGGATGTCGCGCCCGACGGCGACATCGGTCCCGTCGTACCGCCGCCGTCGAATCCGCGCGGCGCTCGCAAGCGGACGACCAAGTTGCCGCAGAACCGCTGATGCGAGCGGTCCGGCTGCTCGTGGCGCTGCTGCTCGCCGCGAGTGCAGTGTCGGCGTGCAGCGAGGACAAGCCGGCCGAGCTCGCACCCGTCGCGTGGACCCAGGTGAAGCTGCCGGCCGAGCCGGTCGTTCTCACCGGGCACGGCGACCAGCTGCTCGTCGGGCTGCGCGACCGCGACGCCAAGGTGGTGCCGCGGCTGGTGCTGGTCGAGAGGGACAAGCAGAGTGAGGTCAAGCTCTCGCCGAACGCCAGCAGCCCGTACGCCGCCCTGGCGATCTGGAAGTCCATCGCGTACGACGGCCGCCAGGTCCTCGCGCTCGGTGGAGCGGCCGGCGGCGCCCACTCCAACACGCGCTGGACGGTGTGGACCGGGACGACTTCCGCGGTGCAGGAGCTGCCTCAGGAGTTCAACACCTTCGGCGGGCCCGACGCGGGCACGCTGTACTCGGCCGTGATCGCACCGGCCGGGCAGGCGTTGCTCGGGGCATGGGCCTCGAAGACGTCGGGACTGGATGCGGCGGTCTGGTTGCCGACCGGGACCAAGTGGATCCGGCAGGACTCGACGGGGACTGTTTTGCGCAGTACGCCGGGTCTGTTGCCCGGGCCGGGAGACGCGGCTGTCTTCGGCGACTCGATCGTGCAGACCGGGTCGCAGGTACGGCTCGCGCCGAACGTCGTACGGCAGGAGGCTGCGGTGTGGAGGTCGCAGCGGCTGAACGACGGGTGGTCGGGCTTCGCGTTGCCGGAGGGTGGTGAGCGGAGCCACGGGCAGCGGGTGACCTGCGGCGAACAGCTCTGCACGGTGACCGGGTGGGTCGAGGGCAAGCTGGCGATGTGGCAGTTCGACCCGGCGAAGCCGGACAGCGCGCGGCGGCTGAAGGGTCTGCCGGACGTCGCTGTCGGCGACAAGACGCCGTTGCCGCCGCCGATCCTGGACGGCGACCAGATCGTCCAGGTCGTTGCCGACGGCAATCAGGTGAGGGTGCTGCGCGGCGCGGACGGGGCCTGGACCGTCAAGACCTCGGACGGTCCGACGGGTGACGTCATCGACGCGCGGCTGGTCGGCCGCACGCTCTACCTGATCGCCGGCAGCACGCTCTGGACGTCAGCCGCCGAGTAGACCGCGGACGTACGCCGCCTGGCCGGCGTGCTGGAGGTCGTCGGACAGGACGCTGTTCAGCCGGACGCCGAGCGTGACCGGCGGGTTCCACCGCTTGTCGACGACGCGCTCGAGCTCGTCGTCGGTCACGGTCTCCAGGTACTGGACCGAGCGGGCGTGCACCGCGTCGTAGTACCCGGTCAGCTGGGACGCCGACAGCCTGACCGCGGCAACGTCCTCCGGGGTGTGGCCGTAGCCGGTGTCGGACGGGTCGAACGGCAGGCCGAGGCGGTCGTGCCAGCCGTCGGCGGTGATGACCTGTTCGTAGCCGCCGGCATCGGCCAGGTGGTCGTCCTGGATCCGGGTCAGGTGCCAGACCAGCCAGGCGATCGAGTTCCCCGAGTCGTTCGGGCGGGTGCTCAGGACGTCGTCGGCGAGCCCCTCGACGGTCTCGTGCACGACCTCCTGGATCCGGCCGAACGCGTCGATCAGAAGTGCGCTGGTGTTCATCTTCTTCCCTTCGTCACGCGGACTTCTGTCACCGTACTCCGGCCTGTGGACAGCCTCGCGCACGACCGGCTGAAACGTTCTACTGTGAGCGGTACCAGACCCGTGAAGGAGCAGCTGTGGAATACCGCACCCTCGGTGCGAGCGGCACCGTCGTCTCGACGTACGCGCTCGGCACCATGACGTTCGGGAACGAGACCGACGAGGCCGGCGCGCACCAGCAGCTCGACCGGTACGTCGAGGCCGGCGGCACGCTGATCGACACCGCGGACGTGTACTCCGCGGGCGTGTCGGAGCAGATCGTCGGCACCTGGCTGGCCAAGAGCTCCGCGCGCGACAACGTCGTGCTGGCCACGAAGGGCCGGTTCCCGACCGGCGACGGGCAGAACGACGTCGGAACGTCCCGCCGGCATCTGCGGCGCGCGCTCGACGAGTCGCTGCAGCGGCTCGGCGTCGACCACATCGACCTGTACCAGCTGCACGCGTGGGACCCGATCACCCCGCTGCAGGAGACGCTCAGCTTCCTGGAGGACGCCGTCCGTGCGGGCAAGATCGCGTACGGCGGTCTGTCGAACTTCACCGGCTGGCAGCTGCAGAAGGCGTGCGACCTGATCGACCGGCAGGGCTGGTCGCCGCTGGTCACGCTGCAGCCGCAGTACAACCTGCTGGTCCGCGAGATCGAGTGGGAGATCGTGCCGGCCGCGCAGGAGAACGGGCTCGGCCTGCTGCCGTGGTCGCCGCTCGGCGGTGGGTGGCTGACGGGCAAGTACTCGTTCGACGAGGAGCCGACGGGCTCGACGCGACTCGGGGAGAACCCGGACCGTGGCGTCGAGGCGTGGGCACGGCGGAGCAAGAACGAGCGGGTCCGTGCGGTGGTCGACGCGGTGCGGGCGATCGCTGAAGCGCGCGGGATCTCGATGGCGCAGATCGCGCTGGCCTGGCTGGTGGACCGGCCGGCGATCACGTCGGTGATCCTCGGGGCACGCACGCTGGAGCAGCTGGACGACAACCTGGCGGCGGCGGACCTGCACCTCACCGAGGAGGAGACCAAGCAGCTGGACGAGGCGAGCGACCCGGGCGCGGCGGACTACCCGTACGGCGTACCGGGTGTGAATCAGCGGGATCGTCCGATCACGGGCGGGCGCGGCTAAGTACGCAGCCGGCACGGTGCCCGGATGAACACCGCGTGGTACTGCGTCTGGCGAGAGCAAGCGCGCCGCGGCGACGATCGGGGCGGCTCGAGGGTCGCCCCGATCGACTCAAGTCGGTTGAGGCGTGGCTTGTCCCTGGAAGCTCAGAGCGGGTGTGCTCAGGTCGGTAGGACGTCCGACCAGAGCACGCCCAGGGCCAGGCAGGCCAGGGTGATCAGGCCGAAGACGCCGACCCAGAGGATGGCCGGTACGCCGGTGATGCGGCGGAGCTGGTCGGCGTCGGAGTTGCGGCCGGCGCCATGGCGGCGGGAGCGCTGCAGTTCGAGTACGGCGCGGGGAGCGGCGAGCAGCAGGAACCAGGTGAGCAGGTACGCGAACGCCGACTGCACCTGCTCGGAGCCCCACCACGACACGCCGAACACGACCGCGCCGAAGACGAGCACCGACCAGAGTCCGAACAGGTTGCGGATCTGGAGCAGCAGGATCACCAGGGCGAGCAGGAGCCCCCAGAGCAGGCCCACGGCATACCCGCGACTGAGGACGAACGCAGCAGCCAGACCGAACAACGCGGGACCGGGATAGCCCACCAGCAGGACCGCGACCATCCCGAAGCCGTCGGGCTTGCCGCGCGAGACGGTGACGCCGGACGTGTCCGAGTGCAGCCGGATCCCCGCGAGTTGACGGCCGGCCAGCAACGCGATCAGCCCGTGCGCACCCTCGTGCGCGATCGTCACGACCTGGCGGGTGTGCCGCCAGACCGGACGCCAGGCGATCAGCAGCAGCGCCGCGACGCCGGTGCCGATCACGACCTGGATCGACGGGTCGGCCTGCACGGACGTGATGTTGTCCCAAACCTCAATCACCGGGACATCTTTACAGGAGATGCGGCGACGCGGTGTGCACGGGGGAGGTACGTGCGGGCGCCGCCGCGGGGGTGCGGGCGCACTGTCAGGTGCGGTGGGTTTGGGTTTTAGTCTCGGCGCAGCGGGGTGCTGCTGGGGAGCTGGGTGGGGGTTCGGCGACTACTTGCTGCCTTGGCGGTGGGGGATGCGTTGTTCAAACGCTTTGGTGGGCTCGCTGTTCGACCGAGCGGAGGATTCCTCGGGTCGCGATCGCGTGGGCGCCGGAGCTGATCACCAGCAGGCGGTAGATCCGGCCGTGTGGGCCGGGGAAGGCTGCGTAGGTGAGGGCGCTCAGCTCTGTGTCGCCTTTGAGTTCGAAGCGGAGCAAGTAGTTGGAGAAGTGGTGGCGGCCGACGAGATCAAGGCGTCGCCCCTCGACGCTGTCCGCGATCTCGAACCCTCCGCGCGGTTTCGTCCCGAGGATCGTCGCGAGTGGGTTGCGTGGTCCGATCAGCAGGTCGCCGGTGGCGTGGTGGTTGAGGGCTTGCCACACCACGTCCCGTGGGTACGGGATCAGCCGCGTGTGTTTGTCGACGAAGGGGGGCTCCACCCCCGGCACGCTACTGCCAGGGGATGTGGACGGTCACGCGTTCGCGGAGTTGTTCGCTGATCAGCCAGAGTTCGTGGGTGGCCGGCCAGTGGGAGAGGTTCTCGGTGTTCTTCGGGGCTTTGGTCCAGACCGAAGTCGAGGCTCCGGCGGTGCCGCGGTGCAGGCAGCTCGGGTAGTCGACGCCGTCGCCGATGTTGTCGGCGTACTCCGGGCAGACGCCGGTGATCACGAAGCTCTCGCCCGACGAGACGGCGCCCTGCATTCCCCAGACGGGAGAGGCGAGGGCCTCCGAAGCCTGCACGACGCCTGCCGTGTTCGCCTTCGGCAGGCCGGTGGCCGGGTCGTGTGGCCAGCGGACGATTCGGCCGCCGCCGCGTGTGGTGTGCTCGGCGCTGACGAACGAACCGGTGTGGTCCAGGGCGAGACTGGAGAAGCACGGGCGGTTTCCGGTCGACGCGGCGCAGCCACCGCCGCCGGCGTACCAGTAGGCCCCGATCTGCGGTAGCGCGAAGGCGTGCCAGCGGGCGTAGTACTTGCTGTCGGCACCTAATCCGACGATCTCGCTGCTGGTGTCGGTGCGCCAGACGTGCCGCAGGTCGAAGACGCGCAGCACGGAACCGCTGGTCGCGACCACGAGGTAGTTGCCCGACCAGTACAGGCCGTGGCCGTGGCCGGTAACCGCGGCGAAGTTGGTGTCGGACGTCGGCTCGACGAGCAGGACGTGCCGGTACTTGTTGGTGGCGACGTCCAGGAACGACACCCGGATCGCGGTGTCGTCCGCGTTGTGCCAGGTCGCCGCGATCACCCGCCGCGCGCCGCCTGCCGGCTGCGCGTCGCCCGAGCCGGTGACGCCTTGCGGGATCCAGACGTTGAGATCGTCGTCCTCGCCGTCCTGCCAGCAGAAGCCTTGCGGGTTCAGGGCGGCGTTCAGGTACGTCGCGTGGCAGAGCGCTCGCCCGGTGCGGTTCGACGCCGCGAGCACTTCCGGTACGCCGACCGGCGCGAGCTGTGGCTTCGTCTCCAGCGCGGCGATCCGGGTGCCGTACGTCGCGAAGGTGCTGCCCTGGACGAGCTGGAAGCCGGACGCGTCGATCCTGGGGAAGGTCGCGGCGGGCGATCCGGCCGCGCTCGCGCCAAAGGCCGGGGCTGCGGCCGGCGATCCGTGCGCGGTCGCGCCGAAGGATCCCGCCGGGGCGGTGCTGAGCGACGTGGTGACGAGGGCGATCGTGACCAACAAACGACTGATCCGCATGCTGTCGATGCTGACCGGCCTCACCCCCGTTGGCCACCAGGACAACGCCCTCGGGAGCCGAGGCGTTGACACGGAAGTACCGGCGGCGGACGGTGGAAAGATCGCGACGCCCAGGGGAGGGGCGCGCCCGTTGGGGGATGTCATGACCGAACCACGCAAGACCGTCACCAAGAAGCCGACGACCCGGCAGCCGGCCACCAGGAAGGCTGTTGCCCGCAAGGCGACCCGTGCCAAGGAGACCGAGCAGGCGGCCGCCGTACCGTTGCCGCAGTTCCTCACCGGAGCCGGCAACCTGACGCTGGGCCAGCGCAAACTGTTGGTCGACCAGTCGCTGCTGCTGCTCGGCGAGAACTACGTGCACCTGCCGCTGAAGGCCGCGATGCACGCGGTCAATCCGTTGCAGCGGCTGCGCGTACTGCGCGCCCGGATGGAACGCCAGACCGATGCCACGATGGAAGCCGAGTGGACCTTCCACCGGCAGATGTCGAGCATCTTCCACTCGGTCCGCGACCTGCACACCAACTACCTGCTGCCGGCGCCGTTCGCCGGGAAGGTCGCGTACCTGCCGTTCATGATCGAGAAGTGCTTCGACGGATCCGGTGCTCACTACCTGATCACGCGGGTGGTCACCGGCTACTCCGCGCCGCAGTTCGGGCCGGGCGCTGAGGTGACGCACTGGAACGGTACGCCGATCGCGCGGGCTGTCGCGCTGAACGGCGCCGTGTTCGCGGGGAGCAACGACGCGGCCAACCTCGCGCGCGGGCTGGAGTCGCTGACGCTGCGGCCGCTGGTGATCCAGGCGCCGCCGGACGAGGACTGGGTCACGCTGACCTATACCGGTCTGGACGGGTCGACGCAGGAGTTGCGTGAGCAGTGGAAGGTGACGACGAACCTGCCGCCGATGACGGATCTGGATGCGATCACCGAGGCTTCGGCTTCGATGGGACTCGATCTGGATTCCGACGAGAAGTCGCGGGCGAAGAAGGCCTTGTACGTGCGGGATGTGGTTGATCTCGAGCGCGGGGAGAGCTCGGCCGCGTTGGCTGCTCCGGTTGCCGTCGGGGCGGCTGATCTGCCGACGACGATGCCGGGGGTGTTCCGGGCTCGTTCGGTGACGACGGCGAGTGGGACGTTCGGGCATCTGCGGATCTTCACGTTCAGCGTCACCGATCCGGTGGGGTTCCGGGACGAGTTCGTCCGGTTGGCGGCGGCGTTGCCGCAGGACGGGCTGATCGTCGACGTACGGGACAACGGTGGGGGCCACATCTACGCCAGCGAGTTCACGTTGCAGACGATGACGCCGCGGCGGATCGCGCCGGAGCCGGTGCAGTTCATCAGTACGGCGCTGAACCTGCGGATCTGCCGGCGGCACAAGGACAACCCGGCCGGGATCGATCTTGGGCCGTGGTTCGACTCGCTGGATCTGGCGACGGAGACGGGTGCGGCGTACTCGGCGGCGAAGCCGATCACGCCGGAGGACGGGGCGAACGAGGTCGGGCAGACGTACTACGGGCCGGTCGTGCTGGTGACGGATGCTCGGTGCTACTCGGCGACGGACATCTTCGCGGCAGGGTTCGCCGATCACGAGATCGGGATGATCCTGGGGGTCGACGACAACACCGGTGCTGGTGGGGCGAACGTGTGGACGCACGGGTTGCTGGCGACGCTGCTGAACGAGCCGCCGCCGGCCGATCCGACCTCGCCGTACGTCGCGCTGCCGAACGGCGCGAACCTGCGGGTGGCGATCCGGCGGACGCTGCGGGTGGGGGAGCTGTCGGGGACGCCGGTCGAGGATGTCGGCGTACGGCCTGACGCGATCCATCGGATGACTCGGGCTGATCTGCTGTCCGGGAACGCTGATCTGCTGGAGGCGGCTGGTGCTTTACTGGCGGGGATGCCTCAGCGGCGGCTCGCTGTCAGTACGTCGATGACTGGTACGACGTTGACGGTCGGGCTGGAGGTGGAGGGGATCGATCGGGTGGATCTCTACCTGGATGATCGGCCGATCAGCACGGAAGATTTGGTCGGCCCGCCGATCGCGATCGAGATCGTCGAGGTGCTGCCTGGCCAGGTTCTGCGGGCCGATGCGTTCTTCGGTGGTCAGCTGGTTGCTTCTCGGAGGGTGTCCGTCTAGCAGTTGGTGGGGTGCGCGGTGACCGCGCACCCCATCAACTCGTACTAGAGGTCGGCGTCCGCGGGGGTGTTCGCGGTGGCCAGTTGTTCGTCGGCTCGGACCAGGTAGGGGTCGCGTTCGATGACGAGGCGGGCGGCGGTGGCGCCGATGTCGAACCAGAGGCCTACGAGTTCCAGGCGGCCGGCTTCTTCGGCTTTGCGGACGCTGGCGAAGGTGCGGAGGTTCTCCAGCTGGACGGCGACATTGGCGACGGACAGCTTGTCGGCGGGGGTGAGTTCGACGCCGGTGGCTGGGTCGACGATGTCGGGGAGGGCGACGGCCCGGCGTACTGACGGCTCGAGGTGACGCAGCCAGGTGCGGAGGCCGGAGCCGTCGTCGTCGGTGCTGTCCAGGGCGGCGCCGGCGGCGCCGCAGTGGGAGTGGCCGCAGACGACGATCGCGCTGACGCCGAGCACGTCGACGGCGTACTCGACGGCGGCGTCGACAGAGTTGCTGTTCGATCCGTACGGCGGGACCAGGTTGCCCACGTTGCGGACGCAGAACTGCTCGCCGGGGCCTGACGTGGTGATCAGGTTCGGCACGATCCGGGAGTCCGCGCAGGTGATGAACAACTGCGTCGGTTTCTGCCCGTCGGCGGCGAGTTGCGCCATCATCGGCCGGATCAGATCGGCCGACTCCTCGAACTCGCGGATTCCGTCGAGCATCGAGGCGCGCTGGTCCGGCGCGGGCACGACCAGCTCGTTCTGCCAGGGCAGCCGCCGCTTGGCGTCACCCTGCAGCGCCGCCCGGAACGCCGAGCGGTTGAGCTCGACCGTCCCGCCGCGCGCGATGTGCCCGCGCCGCCAGTCCTCGATCGCCTCGTACGCCGCGTGGTCCAGGTGATCGACCTGGAGCTTCACCCGTACGTCGGCACCGGCCGGGATGGTGCGCAGCGTCCGGACCAGTGACGCGACGCCAAGGAACACCAACGTCCCTTGGATGCGCACGGTCCAGACGCCGCCGTCCTCGGTGGCCGTGACGGTTGCCCTGGCCAACCGGTAGAGCACCCGGCCGAGCGCGAGCACCAGTCCGGCGAGCACGCCCTCGGCCAGGCCGAGCGCCGCCACGCCGGCCGCGGTCACGACGTACACGAGCAGTTCGTCGTGGCGCCGCAGGGTGCGGATGTGGGCGAGCTGGACCAGCCGGAGCCCGGTGACGAGCAGCACGCCCGCGAGAGCGGCCATCGGGATGAGCTCCAGCATGGCGCCGGCCGCGAGCACGAAGACCGCGATCCACAGGCCGTGCATGATCGCGGAGGCCCGCGACTTCGCGCCGGCCGCGACGTTGGTCGAGCTGCGGACGATGACACCGGTGACCGGCATCCCGCCGAGCGCGCCGGAGACCGCGTTCGCGGCGCCCTGGCCGATCAGTTCGCGATCCAGGTTGCTGCGTTTGCCGCGGTGAAGCTTGTCGACGGCAACCGCCGAGAGCAACGATTCGACACTGGCGACCAGGGCAACGGTCAGCACCGCGGTCCCGATGTCGAGCACGCTGCCGGACGGCATCGCCGGGAGGATCAGCTCCTGCAGCGGGTTGTCCGGCAGGTCGACGCGGGTGACGTCGACCATGAACAGGGCGGCCAGCGCGGTGACCACGACGACCGCGACCAGCGGCGCCGGAACGATCTTCACCTTCGGGATCCGCGGCCAGGCCAGCAGGATGACCACGGTCAGCACACCGACGAGGACCGACCCGGCGTGGTGTGCGAGCAGTTGGTCGGGAAGCCCGGCCAGGTTGGCGATCAGCGAGCTCTGCGCCTGTCCACCGAGAACGACGTGGAGCTGCTGGACGGCGATCGTGACGCCGATGCCCGCGAGCATGCCGTGCACGACCGCGGGGGAGAGAGACAGTGCGAGCCGGCCGATGCGGGTGACACCGAGCAGGATCTGCACCAGGCCGGCCGCGCAGGTGATGCCCGCGGTGGCGGCCCAGCCGAACTGGCTGACCAGTCCGGCGACGACAACGGTGAGGCCTGCGGCCGGGCCGCTGACCTGGAGAGGGGAGCCGCCGAGTGCGCCGGCGACCACGCCACCGACGACGGCGGCGACGAGGCCCGCGATCAGCGGCGCCCCGGATGCTGCGGCAATCCCCAAGGACAAGGGGATCGCGATCAGGAAGACCACCAGCGAGGCCGGTAGGTCATGACGGACGATGGACCTCCACGCAACCTGTTCGACAGCAGGCTCGCGCGAAGGCGGGGAGTGGGATTTGGACTGCGTTTTGGACATGGTCGGCACGGGTCCCTCCGGCGTCGGTGCGAGTGCATCAGGCGTCGAAACAAAGAGTGTCGATCTCGTTACTCATAGTACCCAGCCGTTCAAGGGCCGACGACCCTCAATTTGTTGCCCTGGGCTCAGATCGCCCGGAGTAGTGCCGAAATCGTTGCCTAAGGCAGCGTTGAGACCCGGCGCTCGGCGTCCACGTCCGCCTTCAGCACGACACCGTGGCCGGGGGCATCGGTCGCGGCGATCCGGCCGCCGACGATCGGCGGCAGGCCGTCCACCAGCTCGGCGTACCAGGTCCGGAGGAACGCGCGGACGGTCTCCTGGATCAGGCCGTTCGGTACCGACTGGGTCAGGTGTACGCACGCGGCCAGCGTTGCCGGGCCGGTGCAGTCGTGCGGAGCGACCGGTACGCCGTACGTGTCGGCGAGGGCCGCGACCTTGCGGGCTTCGGTCAGTCCGCCGGTCCACTGGACGTCGACGGTGACGACGTCGACCGCTCCTCGTTCGAGCAGCGGGAGGAAGCCGCGGCGGCCGACGAGCGTCTCGCCGGTTGCGATCGGTACGTCGACATCGCGCTTCAGCGTGGCCAGGGCGTCGACGGCGTCGGGGCGCATCGGGTCCTCGACCCAGTACGGCCGGTACTCGGTCAGCGCCTGGAGGATCGTCGTCGCACCGCGACGGTTCCAGAGGCCGTGCAGCTCGACCATCAGCTTCATGTCGAAGCCGACCTCCTCGCGGATGGCCTCGATGACGGCCAGCCCGCGGCTCAGCTCGTCCGGCGAGATGTCCGTCCCGCCGGTCGCCTCGGCCGCGCGGTCGAACGGCCAGACCTTCATCCCGGTGATGCCCTCGTCCCACAGGTCGCGGGCCAGCGCGGCCGGACGGTTGAGGAAGGCATCGAGATCGTCCCAGCGGTCCGGAGTCGTTGCCGGTACACCCCAGTTGTCCGATCGTTGCCTCGTACTCGTACTGATGTAGCCCGGTCCCGCGCAGGTGTTGTACGTCGGCAACGACTCCTGCACCGGCCCGCCGAACAGCCGGACCAGCGGCAGCCCGGCCTCCTGCCCGACCAGGTCCCAGAGCGCCAGGTCGATCGCGCCGTTCCCACGCGTCTCGACGCCCGCACCGGCGAAGCCGGTGTACGACGCGAGCGCGCGAGCCATCGACTCCGGCGTCGGGTCCGCGGCACCGAGCAGGACCTCGGCCGCCGACTCGTGCAGGTACGACTCGACCGTCCGCCCGCCGAAGAACGCCTCGCCCAGCCCGGTCCGCCCGTCGTCGGTGTGCAGCAGCACGAACACGAGGTTCGGCTGGATCCTCGGCCTGACTGTCTCGACTGCGGTGATCCTCATCGCATCTCCCGTTCTCGTCATCTGGTCCTTACCTGTTCCCGGGCGTGCGGAAACTACGATCGAGGGAGCCGAGTCAGGAGAGAGTCGATGGATCTGCAACTGTCGGGCAAGACCGCGGTCGTCACCGGGGCGAGCAAGGGGATCGGGCTGGCCTGCGCGGAGGCGCTGGCGTGGGAGGGCGTGCACGTCACCGGGATCTCCCGTGACCCGGGCAACCTCGCGAAGGCGCAGGCCGAGCTGAAGGCGAAAGGGCTCGAGTACGCCGTCGAGGCCGTCGACCTGACCGACGCCGAGGCGACCAACGCGGTCTTCGCGCGGATCGGCGTACCGGACATCCTGATCAACTGCGCGGGCGCGGCCCGGCGTACGCCGGTCGACGAGCTGGACACCGTCACGCTGCACGCGGCGATGGAGGCCAAGTACTTCACGTACATGCACGCCACCGAGGCGGTGATCCGCGGGATGGCCGAGCGCGGCAGCGGCTCGGTCGTCAACGTGGTCGGCCAGGGCGGTCGGCAGGCGAACCCGCTGCACATCGGCGGCGGCGCGGCCAACGCGGCGCTGATGCTCGCGTCGGTCGGCTACGCGAAGGCGTACGCCGGGCAAGGCGTCCGGGTGAACGTGATCAACCCGGGTCTGACCCGCACCGGACGTGTCGACGAGGGCCTCGAGGCCGCCGTACGGGCGTCCGGCCGGCCCAAGGACGAACTCCTGTCGGAGATGGTCGCCGAGATCCCGCTCGGCCGCGCCGGCGAACCGTCCGAGGTCGCGAACCTGGCCGTTTTCCTGTCGTCGCCGCGGGCGAGCTACGTGACGGGAGCCCTCATCCCGATGGACGGCGGCGTCACGTCGGCGATCTGAGATGAAGCTGCTCGAGCTCGCAGGTGGGCGGGTGCGGCTGGCCGATCGACGGACCGAGCGGACATGGTCGGTCGAGGTGGCCGACTTCCAGCTCGCGGCGGTTCCGGTCACGCAGGCGGTGTACGCCGAGGTGACCGGCGAGCGGCCGAGTGCATCGGGCGGCGACGAGCTGCCGGTGGAGAACGTGTCGTGGTGGGACGCGGTGCGGTTCTGCAACGTCCTGTCGGAGCGCGAGGGGTTGGCGCCGGCGTACGAGCTGCTGGCCGAGGAGGCCGCGCGCTGGGATCCGGCGGCCGACGGGTATCGCCTGCCGAGTGAGGCGGAGTGGGAGTACGCGTGCCGCGCGGGCAGCGCCGGGCCGCAGTACGGGCATCTGGACGAGATCGCGTGGTACCGCGGGACGTCGGACGGGCGCGTGCACGAGGTCGGCGGCAAGGCGCCGAACGCCTGGGGCCTGTACGACCTGCTCGGCAACGTCTGGGAGTGGTGCTGGGACTACTACGACCCCGAGGTGTACGGCGGGTACCGGGTACTGCGGGGCGGTGGTTGGTTCGACCAGGCGTGGAGCTGCCGGGCGTCGGTACGGCGCCGCAGCCACCCGACGTTCCGGATCGACGACGTCGGCTTCCGGGTGGCTAGGAGAACGGCGTGACCGGGCGGTCCTGAGCGATGCCGTCGATGGTGAGGTCGACCTTCTCGTTGAAGAAGGCGATGTGGTTGGCGACGGGCAACAGCGGCGCGGTGGGGAAGTTGTAGGACCAGGCCAGGTCCTCGTACACAGCGGCGGAGGTGCGGATCGACCAGTACTGGCTGGTGTGGCCCTTGTACGGGCAGGACGTCGCGGTGTCGGTGGGCTCCAGATGCGCGAAGGACACGGCGGTGCGCGGGAAGTAGTAGCGCGGCGGCAGACCGGTCTCGTAGACGATGACTGTCGACGTCGAGTCAGCCAGTACGACGCCGTCGAGCGAGACCTGGACATTGCGGCCGGATTTGAGGGCGTCGACGCGGGCGTACGGGTTGCGCGGGTGGACGAAGACCTCCTCGTCCTCCTCGAACCAGGCGTCCACGGCGTCCCACTCGAAGCGGACCAGGCCGGCGAGCTCGCCCTCGTCGTACTGCCAGGCGGTGCCCGACCCGGCCTCGAGAACCCGCGCCTCGCCGTGGTGGAAGGTCCGCGTCTCGCCGGTGTCGGTCAGGACGCCGTCCGCGATGTCGGCGGCCGGCAGGTAGTACTGCGGGTACGGCGGGAACTCCCAGACGTAGACCGCGTTGAGCGTGTCGAGCACGACCTTGCCGTCGTGCAGCGCGCGGATCCGGCGGGAGACCGGCACGGGCCCGGTCGGGACGATCGATTCGGGGTAGCCGCTCATGCAGCCAGTAAATCCCGGTGGGGCCGACCCGCGAAAGGGTCGGCCCCACCGGAGAACTAGACGCTGATCCAATCGATGTCGGCGATGTAGCCGTTCGGGTTGCTGATCTTCAGGGCGTTGGTCCCGGCGCTGAGCTTCACCGGCAGGTAGGTGACCTGCGGCGTTCCCCAGTCGTTGTCGCCGAGGCCGTGGTAGTTCACCCAGTACGAGTCGGCGTCGTTCACCGTCAGCATGCTCTGCCGGCTGGTGTCACCGTCGGTGTAGGCGATCTTCACCAGGTACGTCCCGGCCGTCGGCACGGTGATGCCGTTGAGGGTGACCGACGCGTCGTACCCGATGTTGCCGACCTTCTTGCCGCCGGAGCACAGCGTGCAGTCGCCGGCGCTCGCGTTGCCGGTGAAGGTGCTGGTCGGGGCCTCCGCCTCGTACCGGACCGGACCGCCGCCGGACTTCGCGGTCAGGATCGTCGCCGGTGCGCTCGCCTCCGACGACTTGTTGCCCTTCACACCCTTGACCGTGAAGGTGTAGGAGGTCTGCGGCAACAACCCGCTGACGACGACCGACGCCGACGCGCTCGTCGCGACCTGCTTGCCGTTGGCAAACACCTTGTACGACGAGGCGCCGGTGCTCGGCTGCCACGTCAGCGCGGCCGTCGTACGGCTGGTGTCCGTGACGGTCAGATCGGCCGGGCGGCTCGGGGAGGCCGACTGGTTCGGCGTGATCTTGAAGAGCTTCGACCCGTGCGCGGGCAGCGCGGCGCTGACCTTGCCGGACACGTTGCGCGCGGTCTGTCCGGCCCACACGTCGCGGACCGACGCCTTGCCGGACAGCCCGAGCTGGGCGAAGTCGCCGGTCACGGTCGCGGCGGTGTCGGCCAGGTTGAACAGGCCGACCGTGACGCTGCCGTCCGGGTTCTTCGCGTACCAGGTCTGCTGCAGCTGCTCCTGGTTCAGCGGCCGGGCCGGGACGCCGGCCTGGTTGATCGCGATCACCTCGCGGTTGGTCAGCAGCTTCAACCCGTACGGGTCGAGCTTGGTCAGGTCGTCGCCGACGAACAGCGGTGCGGCGTTCATCGCCCAGAACGTCATGTAGCTCTGCCGCTCGACCTCGGTGATGCCGTCCATCTCGCCGTTGCCGACGTTGATCGCGTCCAGGTTGTTCCAGTGCCCGGGTCCGGCGTCGTCGACCCACTGCGGCAGGTCCCACCAGCGTCCGACCAGCGAGCCGTTCCAGCGCACGATCGTGTCGCAGTAGCACTCGACGTCGGTGTCGATCCGCCAGCCGTTCGAGTTCGCCTTCCAGGTCTCGGCGTACCGGTGGCTGAGCGACCACGACAGCGTGTACATCATCGGGCGGCCGGCGTTCTGGACCGCGCGCCACCAGGCCTCGACGTCCTCGGTGTTGTTGTGGTTCGGGTCGTCCGGCGCGCCCTTCCAGGAGCCGGGACCGACGCCGTCCATCTTGATGAAGTCGACGCCCCAGTCGGCGAACAGGTTCGCGATCGAGTCGGCGTACTTCTGCGCGCACGGGCTGGCGTAGTTGATCTTGTACGCCTGGTCCCAGCCGTTCGTGGTGCGCAGGTCGGGGTAGACGATGTCGCGCGTGAAGCAGCCGGGTGCGTTGTGGATCGGGGTGTTGCCCTCGCGGTAGACGTCGAAGCCGAGGCCGACCACGGTGTAGATGCCGAACTTCAGCCCGAGCTTGTGGATGTCCTGGCCGACCGCCTTCATCCCGCGCGGGAAGCGCGCGAGGTTCGCGGTCGGGCGG
Source organism: Kribbella sp. cmx-5-2 (assembly GCA_049998015.1). GTDB lineage: Bacteria > Actinomycetota > Actinomycetes > Propionibacteriales > Kribbellaceae > Kribbella. The sequence goes on along the minus strand of JAEBEC010000001.1, from coordinate 1,389,695 downwards.
CCGTACTCGTCGCCGCCGTTCTGCCAGCCCGCGTCGATGTTGATGTACTCGTAGCCGTAGGGCTTGAGCTTGGTCGCCATCGCGTGGGCCTGGGCGAGGATGTTCTTCTCGCTGATGAAGCTGCCGGGGCCGTCGGGGTTCACGCCCGGGTAGTTGGTGGACTGCAGGCTCCAGCTGCTCCAGCCCATATAGGGCTTCGCCGCGACCTGCGGATGCTTGGCCGGTATTGCGGCCTGCGCCTTCGGCGCCTCGATCGGCGCGGTGCCCTGGAACGCGGCGTCCGGCTCGACCTGGGCCGGCTTCGGCCCGGGCTGGGCGAGCGGGGGCGTGCTCGCGTCGGCGGGGGCGATCGCTACGGCTGCCGATACCAGGGCGGCAGCCGCGGTGACCACGATCGCGGCACGGCGTTTTCGGCCGGTGGGGAGAGGCATGGGGGAGTTCCTCCGTCTCGAGGCGGGAGCGGGGCGAGTGCCGCCGAGCCTAGGTCGGATAAATTTACGGGGTCAAGTAACAAGGCCCGATAACTCTGCGTAGGGTTCGCTGTATGCACCTGTACGCCGAACGCCGGGGCTCCGGCGAGCCGCTGCTGCTGATCATGGGGATGGCCGGTCACCACCGGATCTGGGGCGAGCCGTTCCTGGACGGGCTCGCGAAGCACTTCGAGGTGCTGACCTTCGACCAGCGCGGGATCGGGACGAGCGATCGCGCCGAGGGGCAGTTCAGTACGGCGGACCTCGCGGACGACGCGGCGCGGGTGATGGACGAGGCGGGGTGGGCCGACGCGCACGTGTTCGGGATCTCGCTCGGCGGGATGGTCGCGCAGGAGCTGGTGCTGAACCATCGCTCACGGGTCCGGCGGCTGACCTTGGGCTGTACGTCGCCGGGCGTGGGGAGCGGTGCGCGGGCCGGCGGGTCCGCTCCGGGTGCTCCTGGGATCGGCACCGGGCCTCAACGGTTGCTGGCGGCGATGCGGTCGGGGCGGGAGGCGACCGTGCTGCGGACCGGGTTCGAGGTGAACCTGTCGGCTGGGTTCGCTGCCGATCCGGCGCACTTCGCGGCGTACCAGGAGGACGCGCTCGCGGCGCGCGTCCCGGTGCCGGTGGTCGGGATGCAGTTCCAGGCGGCGTTGCAGCACGACGCGGTCGACCGGTTGCCGGCGCTCGACGTACCGGCGCTGGTGATCCACGGGACTGCCGACCAGATGATCCTCCCGACCGAGGGGGAGCGGCTCGCGGCGCTGATCCCGGGCGCGCGGCTCGAACTGCTCGAAGGGGCAGGCCATCTGTTCTGGCGGGAGCAGCCGGAGCGTGTGATCGAACTGCTGAACCGCCGACCAGTCGGCAGCTGACTGGTCGGCGGTTGTCTCTTATCTGTGCAGTGGTTTGCGTCTGGTTCTGGTTGTGGTGGTGTGCGGATCCGTCCGTTGGTACCTGCGCCTCGCCAGGGTGAAGGGGCGGGGCCTGGACGGGATCGCAGGTTCGGGGCGGTTGAGTTGGATCGGAAGTTGCTCCAGGCCCAGGCGCACCGGGGGCTCGCGCCAGGGCGAACGGGTGCCGCGGACAACGACCACCCGGAAGCGGCCGGCCCTCGCGAGCTTGATGCCGATGGCAACTGTTGCGACAGCAGGGATCAGCCCGGCGAGCAGCAGACTGGTCCGGGCGCCGAAGTGCTCGGCGATCGCGCCGACGGTCGGCCCGCCGATCGCGCCGCCGCCGATGAAGACCAGGTTGTAGATCCCCGCGACCCGACCGCGCAGGCCGTCCGGCGTGGTCAGCTGCACCATCGACTGCGCCGCCGTGAGGAACATCAGCGTCGCCATGCCGAGCGCGCACAGCAGCGGCAGGAAGGTCCACAGTGACGGCTGCAGCGCGGCCAGGATCTCCGTCACGGCCAGGATCGACGCGATCCCGACCAGGTTGCGTAGCCGAGTCGGCCGGATCCGGCGCGCCGACAGCAGTGCGCCGGCCAGGGAGCCGACGGCGACCACCGAGTTCAGTACGCCGTACCCGGTGGCTCCGGTCTTGAAGACGACATCGGCGAACGCCGTCAGCGTGACCGGCAGGCTGATCGTGAACATGCCGAAGATGCCGACCAGCACGATCGCCCAGCGCACGGCCGGCTCGTGGAACGCGTACTGGAGGCCGTCGCGCAGACCGTCGCGGATCCGGAGACCCTGGCCTGCCTTCCGGGCCGCGTGCAGCCCCGGCATCTCGCTCTCGCGCATCATCAGCAGTGCCGAGATCGAGCCGAAGAACGTGATCGAGTTGAGCGCGAAGGCCCAGCCGGCGCCGATCGTGCCGAGCATCGCGCCGCCCAGCGCGGGACCGATCAGGCCGCCGAGCTGGAACGTGGACGAGACCATGCTGATCGCGTTGCGCAGCCGCTCCTTGCCGACCAGTTCGGTGACGAACGACTGGCGCGTCGGGTTGTCGACCGCCGTCGCCAGGCCGAGCACGAGCGCGAGGGTGTAGACCTGCCAGACCTTCACGTCGCCGGTGAAGGCGAGCACGGCCAGTACGCCGGCCAGGGTGCCCATCGTCGACTGGGTGACGAGCAGGATCTTGCGCTTGGGGAAACGGTCGGCGATCACGCCGCCGTACAGGCCGAGCAGGAGCGTGGGCAGGAACTGCAGCGCGGTGGTGATGCCGACGGCGGTGGCGCTGCCGGTCAGGGTCAGCACCAGCCAGTCCTGCGCGATGCGCTGGACCCAGCCGCCGGTCGAACTGACGAACAGGCCGCTCACCAGGAGCCGGAAGTTGCGGACCTGGAGAGCGCTGAAGGTGTCGCGGAATCCGGGGCGCCGCTGGGTCGGCGGCAGCTCTCCGGGAGTGGTCCGCGGAGTGGAACGGTGGGTGTGGAAATCGGGGACAGGGACAGAACCGGTGGCCCGGGTGGTCAAGAGTCAACCCTTTGGAAGTGGACGTGTCAGGGGAGGTCTGTTCCATCCTCACCGGTCCGGGCCGGATTCTCACAACGAATTACTCCTATTAGTCTTATTACGAGTCGCGATGAGAGGGAAATCGATGGCCTACGACCCGGACCAGCTGCGCACGTTCCTCGCGGTGGCGCAGTCGCTGAGCTTCACCCAGGCCGCCGAACGGCTCGGCATCCGCCAGCCGACGGTGAGCCAGCACATCCGCAAGCTGGAGGCGGCGGTCGGGCGGCCGCTGTTCGTCCGCGACACGAGGACGGTGACGCTGACCGCGGACGGCGAGGCGATGGCCGGGTTCGCGCGGACGATCCTGGCCGCGCACGAGGAGGCGGTCGGGTACTTCACCGGCTCGGAGCTGCGCGGTCGCCTGCGCTTCGGCGTCACCGACGACCTCGCGCTGACGCCGTTGCCGCGGATCCTGCGCGACTTCCGGCAGCTCTATCCGCGGATCGACCTGGAGCTCACCGTGGCCCAGAGCCCCAACCTGCTCCGCCGCGTCGAGTCGGGCCACCTCGACCTGGCGTACGTGAAGCACTCGGTCGGCGCCGCCTCCGAGCCGAACGGCCGCCTGGTCCGGCGTGATCCGCTCGTCTGGGCCGGCATCAACGGCACACGGATCGCGCCCGACGGTCCTGTGCCGCTGGTCGCCTACCAGGCGCCGAGCTTGAGCCGGATGCTCGGCGTACAAACTCTGGAGAGCGTCGGCCGGCCCTACCGGGTCACCTGCATCGTCCGAGGCGTCAACGGCGTACTGGCTGCCGTCCGTGCCGGCCTGGGGATCGCGATCTTCGCCCACTCGCTGATGCCGGCCGACCTCGTCGAGCCGCCGCCGAGCGCCGGGCTGCCGGAGCTGCCGTCGATCGACCTGGTCCTCATCACCAACCCGCGCGCCGCCAAGGAACCGGCCGAGGCGCTGACCGCGGCGATCCTCGGCAGCAACGCGCCTTTGAAGCCGTCCAGTAACTGAATACAGCGTTGCTCCTGGGGCACTGGGGCCTCATGGCTACCACCGTGGGCGACTATGTGTTGGCACGACTGCGGGAGTGGGAGGTCGACACCGTCTTCGGCTATCCCGGTGACGGCATCAACGGGCTGCTCGCCGCCTGGACCAGAGCCGAAGGCCCACGCTTCATCCAGTCACGGCACGAGGAGATGTCGGCCTTCCAGGCCGTCGGGTACGCGAAGTTCACCGGCCGGGTCGGCGTCTGTGTGGCGACCTCCGGCCCGGGCGCGATCCACCTCCTCAACGGCCTGTACGACGCCAAGCTCGACCACGTCCCCGTCGTCGCGATCGTCGGCCAGACCAACCGCTCCGCGATGGGCGGCGCGTACCAGCAGGAGGTCGACCTCCACAGCCTGTTCAAGGACGTTGCCAGCGAGTTCCTGGAGACCGTCAACGTCCCCGAGCAACTGCCGAACGTGCTCGACCGAGCGATCCGTACGGCGCTCAGCCGCTCGGCGCCGACCGCGATCATCATCCCGGCCGACGTCCAGGAGCTCGAGTACACCCCGCCGGAGCACGCGTTCAAGATGGTCCCGTCGAGCCTCGGCTTCGAGCCGGCGACCCAACAGCCGGACCAGGACGCCGTACGCCGCGCCGCCGAACTGATCAACGCCGGCGAGCGCGTCGCCCTGCTGGTGGGACAAGGCGCCCGCGGTGCACGCGCCGAGATCGAGCAGGTCGCCGAGCTGCTGGGCGCCGGTGTGGCGAAGGCCCTGCTCGGCAAGGACGTCCTGAGCGACCACCTCCCGTACGTGACCGGCTCCATCGGACTCCTCGGCACGCGTCCGTCGTACGAGCTGATGACCGGCTGCGACACGCTCCTGACGATCGGCTCGAGCTTCCCGTACTCGCAGTTCCTGCCCGAGTTCGGCAAGGCCAAGGCGGTCCAGATCGACGCCGACGCCGCGATGATCGGGATGCGCTACCCGTACGACGTGAACCTGGTCGGCGACGCCGCGACCACGCTGCGCGCCCTGATCCCGCTGCTCGATCGCAAGGAGGACCGCTCCTGGCGCTCAGGCATCGAGGAAGGTGTCGAGCGCTGGTGGAACGTGATGGCCGGGGCAGCTCACGTCGATGCCGACCCGGTGAACCCGCAGCTTCTGTTCCACGAGTTCTCCGAACGGCTGCCCGACGACTGCATCGTCGTCGCCGACTCGGGCTCGGCCGCCGACTGGTACGCGCGCCAGCTCCGCTTCACCGACTCGACCCACGGCTCGCTGTCGGGCACCTTGGCGACGATGGGCTCCGCGGTTCCGTACGGCATCGGCGCGAAGTTCGCGCACCCCGGCAAGCCGGTCGTCGCGTTCTCCGGCGACGGCGCGATGCAGATGAACGGCCTGGCCGAGCTGATCACGATCAAGCGGTACTGGGAGGAGTGGGCGGACCCGCGCCTGGTGATCGCCGTACTGCACAACAACGACCTCAACCAGGTGACCTGGGAGATGCGGTCGTTGCAGGGTGCACCGAAGTTCCCGGACTCGCAGACGCTGCCCGAGGTCGACTACGCGGGCTTCGCGCGGTCGGTGGGGCTGACGGGGATTGCTGTCAGGAAACCTGACGAGCTGGCCGCTGCCTGGGACAACGCGCTGGCTGCCGACCGGCCGACTGTGCTCGACGTGTACTGCGACCCCGACGTACCGCCGATTCCGCCGCACGCGAGCTGGGACCAGATCACCAAGATGACCGAGTCGCTGTTCAAGGGCGACGAGGATCGGTGGGGCGTGCTCAAGGAAGGCGTGAAGACCAAACTGCAGGAGCTGCGGCCATGACGTCTACAGAGCGTCGCCGCGGACGACCAGGACGATCACGCTGACCACGGCCACGCCGATGGTGACCAGGAACGGCGCCTGCTTCCACGCCACGATCACGCCGAGCAGTACGGCGACCACGCCGAGCGCGATCCAGCCGACCACTCCGACCGGCCCGGGAGGTGCGACCGTGAGCAGGACCGTCGCGGCGGCGAGCGGAAGAGGTGCGAGGAGCCTGGACGCCTGCCCTAGCCGTTGCGGCCAGCCCCGGACGCCGGTCGCCAGGTCGTCGGCGAGATCCGGTACGACGTTCGCGAGGTGCGCGCCGACCCCGAGCAGCGCGGTCGCCGCCGTCGCCCACCACGGCGCCCAGTCGCCCGTCGTACCGAGCGTGACGAACGACGGCAGCGCGCCGAACGCCACGGCGTACGGAAGCCAGGAGACGGGCGTCGACTTGAGACCGAGGTTGTACGCCCACGCGCAGGCGACGAACAGCAGATGCGCGAGCCCGGCCAGGATGCCATTGGCGAGCGAGACCGGGATCGTGACGACCAGCGCGACGACCGCCGCGATCCACAACGTCCGGCGGCCGACGAGTCCCAGGACGACAGGCTTGTCACGCCGGTTCACAATGGAGTCGCGGGTGGCATCTATCGCGTCATTGCTCCAGCCGATCGAGAGGTGGCCGGTGAGGATGGTTGCGGCAACGAGGAGAGATCCGGTGAGGCCGCGGCCCGCGGACCAGGCGACGGCCGTGACCAGCGCGGTGACGGCAACGGTCGGGCCGGGATGGCAGGCGAGAGCCAGACCTTTGACGGTTGCAAGTCGGCTCACCGAAGCAACGATGCCACGATGAGCCGGATCGCCGCGGTGCAGGCCGCGTTGCCGCCGTACCGGTATCAGCAGGCCGAGCTCACCGAGGCGTTCGCGGAGCTGTGCCTGACCGACGGCAAGGGGCTGGCGCTGCTGCGCCGGCTGCACGCGAACGCGGGGGTGTCCCATCGGCACCTCGCGATTCCGCTCGAGCAGTACGGCGAGCTGAAGGACTTCGGCGCGGCCAACGACGCGTGGATCGCGGCCGCGGTCGACCTCGGGGCCGAGGCGGTCAGCGGTGCGCTGGCGGCGGCCGGGCTGTCGGTCGACGACGTGGATCTGCTGATGTTCACGACCGTGACCGGCGTCGCGGCGCCGTCGATCGACGCGCGGGTCGCGATGCGGCTCGGGCTGCGGGAGGACGTGAAGCGGCTGCCGCTGTTCGGGCTCGGGTGCGTCGGGGGAGCGGCGGGGATCGCCCGCATGCACGATTATCTGACCGCGTGGCCCGGGCATGTCGCCGTACTGCTGTCGGTGGAGCTGTGCTCGCTGACGCTGCAGCGGGACGATTCGTCGTTGCCCAACCTGGTGGGTGGGGCGCTCTTCGGTGATGGTGCCGCCGCGGTCGTGATGACGGGTTCCGAGCGGTCGGCGGCTGGTCCTTCGGTGGTGGCGACGCGCAGCCGGCTCTATCCGGACTCCGAGCGGGTGATGGGGTGGGACGTCGGGGCGGGCGGGTTCCGGATCGTGCTCGGGGCCGACGTACCGGAGGTGGTGCGGAAGTACCTGGGTGGCGATGTCCGGGACTTCCTCGGCGCTCGGGGTTTGACCGTGCCGGAGATCGGGACGTGGGTGAGCCATCCGGGCGGGCCGAAGGTGCTGGAGGCGGTCGCGGAGACGCTTTCCTTGCGGCCGGGAGCGCTTGACCTCACCTGGAAGTCGCTCGACGCGGTCGGCAACCTGTCGTCGTCCTCGGTGCTGCACGTGCTCGGTGACACCATGAGGCTGGATCCTGCAGGTCCGGGCGTGCTGCTGGCGATGGGCCCGGGCTTCTGTTCCGAGCTCGTGCTGATGGAGTGGTGATGGATCCGTCGTTGTGGTGGTACGTCGTACTGGTGGTCCTGGTCGGCTTCGAGCGGGTCGCGGAGCTGGTTGTCTCGTTGCGCAACGCGGCCTGGAGCTTCGGCCAGGGCGGGGTGGAGTCCGGGAAGGGGCACTACCCGTTCATGGTGGTGCTGCACACCGGGCTGCTCGTGGGGTGTCTGGTCGAGGCGATCGTTGCCGACCGCCCGTTCGTGCCGGCGCTGGGGTGGACGATGCTGGCCGTCGTACTGCTGGCGCAGGGGCTGCGGTGGTGGTGCATCGGCACGCTCGGGCGGCAGTGGAACACGCGGGTGATCGTCGTACCGGGGTTGTCGCTGGTTGCTAAGGGCCCCTATAAGTTGCTCCGGCACCCGAACTACGTGGCGGTCGTGCTGGAGGGGATCGCGCTGCCGCTGGTGCACACCTCGTGGGTGACCGCTGTGGTGTTCACGGCCCTGAACCTGCCGCTGCTCGCGGTCCGCATCCGTGCCGAGGAGACGGCGCTGGACTCCGCGCTGACCGGCGGCGGCTCGGCGCCGCCCGCACGCCCGCCGGCTCCGTGATCGACCTCCTCGTCGCCGGGTCGGGTCCCGCGGGAGCCGCGACGGCGATCCGGGCAGCACTGGCCGGCCTCGACGTGGTCGTCGTCGAGCCGCGCGAGGCGCCCATCGACAAGGCCTGCGGCGAGGGGATCGCTCACAGTGCCGTCGCTTACCTGTCTCGCTTGGGCGTGGCGGTGGAAGGCCGTCCGTTCCACGGCATCCGTTACCTCGACGGCACCCATTCCGTCGACGCCCGCTTCCGCGCCGGTCCTGGGCTCGGAGTACGCCGTACCGAGCTCCATCGCGGTCTGCGGCATCGTCTGGATGCCCTCGAGGTGCCGGTTGTCCGAGCGAGGGTCGGCGAGATCTCGCAAACCTCCTCCACGGTCACCGCGGCCGGCCTCACCGCTCGCTACCTGGTCGCCGCCGACGGTCTGCATTCACCCATCCGGCGACAGCTGGGCCTGGGGGCTGACCCCGGCGCCGGCGCTGCGCGCCAGGCCCATGCCTTCGGCGACTCCCGGCCCGCGGGCTCGACTCGCCGGGGCCTGCGGCAACATTTCGCCGTCCGCCCGTGGAGCGACCTGGTCGAGGTCTACTGGTCCTCCCTCGGCGAGGCCTATGTAACGCCCGTCGCCGACGATCTCGTCGGCGTCGCCGTCCTCACCTCGGCGCGTGGTTCCTTCGACGACCACCTCCGCGCCTTTCCCCGTCTGCGCGCCCGCCTCGGCGACGCGGCGCCCGCGTCCGGCGTACTGGGCGCCGGGCCACTGCGTCAGCGAGTCCGACGCCGTGTCGCAGGACGTGTCCTCCTGGCCGGTGACGCGGCTGGTTACGTCGACGCGCTGACCGGCGAAGGCATCGCCGTCGCCCTCCGCACCTCAGCCGAGCTCGTCGACTGCGTCGTCGAGGACCGTCCCGAGGACTACGAGGCCGCCTGGCGCCGCGTCTCCTGGGAGTGCCGCGCCCTCACCGCATCGTTGCTCTGGGCCCGCAACAGGTCATTGCTCGCTCCCCGCATCGTCCCCGCCGCGGCCGCTCTGCCCGGTGTCTACGGCGCCGTCGTCAACCGCCTGACATGAAGGGGCCCGGCGATCGCTCAGACAATCGCCGGGCCCAGATGGTTCGAGCTCCCTGGTGAAGAGCTCGACCCACACGGCTCAGCTCCCTGGTGAAGAGCTGAGACGTCTTCGTGATCAGTACTTTTCCACCCGGATGTTGCTCATCGATTGCCGGAATGTGAAGCCTTGTTACGTAGCGCTGTGGCGAACGTCTCAGTGCTCGGTGCGCACCGACGCGATCTGCAACTGCAGCGCGAGCCGTTCCCGCGGGTCCGACAGGTCGAGCCGCGCGATCTCGCCGATCCGCTTCATCCGGTGCCGCAGGGTGTTGGTGTGCAGGTGCAGGTCCTTCGCGGCCTGCTGCGGCTGCCCGGGATGGTTCAGCCACGCCTCCAGCGTGTCCACGAACGCGGTGTCGTTCTCGATGTCGTGCCGCAGCAGCGTGGCCAGCGGCCCGTCCATCTTGGTGGTGTCGAGCGATGTGACCGCCCGGTGCACAGTCAGCACGTGCCAGGCCTGCTCGACCCGCAGCGCCGGTCCGCGCGCGACACCACGCCGTACGAGGTTGAGCAGCTCTACGGACTCCGCGCGGGAGCTGGGCAGGTCGGCGGGGTAGCGGGCGCGGCCACCCGCGGCAGCCGCCGTACCGGGGTTGTCCTTGGCCTGGTCACCGACCAGCTTCCGCAGCCAGCGCCAGGAGCCGGGCACAGCCTCGCCGTCAGACACCACCGCGAACACAGTGCCGTCCAGGTCAGCCAGCAGCGGCTCACTCCAGCCTTGGCGACGGCCCAGCGACTCCCAGAGGTCCAGCTGCTGCGGTACGTCGTACCCGTCGGGTGAACTGAGTGCGACCACCCGCCACGGCGCCGGCGGGAGCCTCACCTCGACCGGCGCCTCAGGGGAGAACTGCCGGAGCACAGTGCGCAGCCGGTCGATCGCCGACCGCCTGGCAACGTCCGCCTGCGCCCTGAGCCGCAGCAGATGCAGTGCGAGCACCGACGCGGCGTTGCTGAGCTCCTCGGTGACCTCCTTACTCACCGGGCCGTCCACCACCGCCCAGATCGACCCCAGCCACTCACCACCAGCCCGAACCGGTACGACGAGCCGCGGGCGGATGCCGTTCGGCCCGTCGGGCACCAGGAACGGCTCGCTCGACCGGGCCAGCCGCCGGAAGATGCCCCGCGCCCGGAAGTGGGCGATCACCTCGGCAGGCACCCGCCGACCGACGATGGTCGACACCCGGGTCGGGTCGGTGTCGGACAGGTCCTGCTGGGAGGAGTAGGCCAGCACGCGCGACTGGTTGTCCTCGATGGTCACCGGCGCGTCCACGATCGCCGCAGCCGCGTCAGCCAGGGCGAACAGTTCCTGGTGGACTCCGGCGTCACCAGCCGCGGGGGAGTCCGGTGCGGCCGCCCGGTCGATGACACCGCGGAGCAGCCAGACCACGTGCGCCCAGGTCACGGTCGGCTGGAGTGCGATGAGTGTGAGCAGCCAGCGCTCCGCCGTAGCCACTACAGCGGGCTCCTGCGCCAGACCTGTCCGCAGTACGACGCCTGACGCGTTGCCGGCGGCACAGCGCTCCAGGAGCTCGACCGCCTCCTCGGCGTTGCGCAGGCCGAGTCCGAGGACCAGATCGCCGGGCCCACCGGTGGCCGGCTCCTGCGGATCGGCGAGGAAGACGTCCCGCACCTCGGTGTCGCCCTGCCCGGCGACAACGGTCTCGAACAGGGCTGGGCCGACGGCAACGACCAGGTCAGGCGCGGTGATCATAAGGTTATTGTGCTCTGCGCACTGTCATTTGCTCCAGCAGTGGTGCGATCGCACCATGACAGCGCTCCGGGACCGGCGCACCATCGAAACATGGTCGCTGCTGGTTCAACCACACACATCGTCCCCGACCGGGTCGCCGTCGTCGGCGCGGGCATGGTCGGCCTCGCCACCGCCTGGTTCCTCCAGGAGCGCGACATCGAGGTCACCGTGTACGACCGCGAAGGTGTCGCCGCGGGAGCGTCCTGGGGCAACGCGGGCTGGCTCACGCCGGGCCTGGCGACCCCGCTTCCGGAGCCCGCGGTGCTCAAGTACGGCGTACGCGCTGTCCTGAGCCCCTCCTCGCCGGTCTACGTACCGCCGACCGCGAGCCCGCGGCTGCTGTCCTTCCTCACCCGGTTCGCTCGCAACAGCACCGCCGGGCGCTGGAAGACCGCGATGGAGTCGCTGGTCCCGATCAACCGGCAGGCCCTGGGTGCGTTCGACCTGCTGGCCAAGGCCGGCGTCGAGGCCGAGACGTACGAGGCGAAGTCCTTCCTCGCGGCGTACCGGACCGCCGAAGAGCGCGCGGTGCTGCTCGAGGAGATCGAGCACATCCACGCCGCCGGCCAGGGCATCGAGTTCGAGGCCATCACCGGCGACGACGCCCGGGAGATCGAGCCGTCTCTGTCGGACGAGATCGGCGCGGCGATCCGGCTGCACGGCCAGCGCTTCATCAACCCCGGCGACTACGTCAAGCTGCTCGCCGACTCGGTTGTCGCCCGCGGTGGGCGGATCCTCACCGGCGCGAACGTGGCCGACATCGTCGACGGGATCCGCGACACCCGCGTGGTCACCGCCGACGGCGCGAGCGAGCAGTACGACGCGGTCGTGATGGCGACCGGCGCGTGGCTGGGTGACCTGGCGCGGCGGTTCGGCGTCAAGACCGTCGTACAGGCTGGTCGTGGGTACTCGTTCAGCGTCCCGATCGCGCACGTACCGGCCGGACCGGTGTACTTCCCGGCGCAGCGGATCGCCTGCACGCCGCTGGGCGACCGCCTTCGGGTGGCCGGGATGATGGAGTTCCGCAAGCCCGACGCGAAACTCGACCCGCGCCGGATCGACGCGATCGTCGAGGCCGCCCGTCCGCTGCTGCGCGACGCCGACCTGGACGCGCGCACCTTCGAGTGGGTGGGACCGCGCCCCTGTACGCCGGACGGCCTGCCGCTGATCGGTGCCACCTCGTCCCCGCGGGTCTTTGCCGCCGGCGGGCACGGGATGTGGGGCATCACGCTCGGCCCGGTCACCGGTCAGCTCCTGGCCGAGACCATCACCACCGGCCGTCGTCCCGCCGAGCTGGCGCCGTTCGACCCACTCCGCTGACCTTCGTGGCGGATCGCATCCAGCGACCCGCCACCGACCCGGGCCGTGGCGACACCTCACCGCCACGACCCACCCGGCCGGCCAGAGATCTCTGACCCGGCCCCACCCGCCTCCAGCGCGGGCGCCGTACCCGCTCTCTCCTCGAGCGGCGCACCACCCGCTCCTTCTCGTGGGGCGGCGCACCACCCCCGTACCACCTCAGACGGGGCGCACGACCCCCGCTCGCCTCAGGCGGGGCCGCACCATCCCGCTCGCGCCTGGAGCGGGTGCACCACTCCCCGTCCCTGCGCGGGAGGCACGACCCCGTTCAGCAGCGAGCGGGGGCACCATCCGCTCCCCTGCGAGCGGCGCACCACCCCACTCGCGCCTGGAGTGGGCAAGTACAAAGTCCGCCATGCGGGGCGGACCAGAACAACGGGCACCGGCTGCGCCTGAGCCGGCCCGGCACCACCCGCTCGACCCTGAGCGGCAACCCGTCCCTTCCGGGACGGAGCGCACCACCCGCCTCCCCTGGGGCGGCAGCACGATCGACCGGGCAACCCCGAGACCGGTCCCGAGAGCGTGGTTCCCACCAGCACCTGGGAACCACGCTCTCGTCGTACAGCAAAAGGCCCCGGCCTCGTCAGTTTCGACGAGGCCGGGGCCTGACGTGTTGCTGGGACTCAGTGCGTGTGCGGCTCAGTACCGTGCTCGGCCTCGTGGGCCGCGATCTGGGCGCGGACCTCGTTCATGTCCACCGCACGCAGCTGGCTGATCAGATCCTCCAGCGCCGGCGCCGGGAGCGCACCCGGCTGCGAGTACAGGACCACACCGTCCCGGACCGCCATCAGCGTCGGGATCGACCGGATCTCGAACGCCTGCGCCAGCTCGACCTGCGCCTCGGTGTCCACCTTGCCGAAGGTGATGTCCGAGTGCTCCTCGGAGGACTTCTCGAACACCGGCCCGAACATCTTGCACGGACCACACCACTCAGCCCAGAAGTCCACCAGGACGAGCCCGTCGGAACCGACGACCTCGTCGAAGTTCTGCTGGGACAGCTCGACCGTTGCCACTACGACCTCCGAAAGAATAGGGAATACGCGCTGTTCAACACCGCGGGTGCCGCCGGTGTTCCCGCGGCCCGGTGAGCACGTCCCCACCCTCACACATCGCGCCGCACCGACCACACTCCGGTACGACGACCCGACCCATCCGGACAGTTGCCTCAACCGAACAACTGATTCACGTGCGGCGAGACGCCGGACTGAGACGCACCGTAGCGGGGCACACTGCCCCACCGAGGGATCTGCCCTTCCCAGCCCGGCCCACGCCGTGTTCGGTAGGACCGTCAGATCGGGATGTCGACGAAGGGAGACGCGTAATCGTGGACCTCGTCCAGGATCGCCGCCGCGGCCTCCGGCGTGAGTTCGGCCCGCTCCTGCTCGGCGATCACCATCTGCCGCAGCAGCCGGGTCTCGCCGGCCGTCGCCAGCCCGGTGATCTCCGGGTGCCCGTTGAGCAGCCAGGCCGTCGCGGCCGTGATGTAGCGCTGCTCGTCGAACGGCCGGTACCAGGTGCTGTACGTCTTCTCCTCGCCGTCGGCCCAGTTCCGGCGGGCGATCATCTTGATCGTCATCAGTGCCGCGTCGGAGGCCTGCACGGCCTCGACCAGCGCCGCGTAGTCGTCGGCGTACTGCGGGTCGGTCGAGAGCCGGTAGTTCAACGGCGTCAGCACCGAGTCGAAGTCGAACCGCCGCAGCCCCTCCCGGTGCACAGCCGGCGCCTGGGCGGTGTGCCCGGTGATGCCGATCGCACCGACCATGCCCTCTTCCTTGGCCCGTACGGCGGCCTCCAGCGACCCGCCCTTGCCGGTCACCAGGTCGAGGTTCTCGAAGTCGCAGACCGCGTGCATCTGGATCAGGTCGATCCGGTCGGTCTGCAGTCGCTCGAGCGAACGGTTGATCTCCGACCACGCTTCGTCGTAGGTACGCCGCCCGGTCTTGGTCGCGAGAAAGATCCGGTCCCGGATCTCACCCATCCGCGGGCCCAGCCGCAGCTCAGCGTCGCCGTAGTCGGCGGCCACGTCGAAGTGGTTGACGCCGGCCTCCAGCGCCTCCTGGATCGACGCGTCGGCGGTGTCCTGATCGACCCCGCCGAGCGCCGCGGCGCCGTAGATGAGGACCGAACTGCGGTGCTCCAGCCTGCCCAGCCGTCGAGTCTCCATGCCAGTCCTTCCACAAGTCCTTCAGGGTGCTGGCCCGATGGTCAGCAAAGTCACCAAGAACCTATTACTTTGACCCTGCGCCACGACAGAGTTTTCCACAGGCTGGTACGGGCATCGACTACACTGCGTGATCAGTTGAATCGATTCTCTACTCTGTCCTTCGCACGGATTTTCGAACCTGTCCGCGGCGTGTGGCATGGTTTGCGCTGCCTGATCGAGCCGGTCGGGCATGAGAGAGGAGCTATGGCGACGGTACCGAAGGTGTCACGCTTCGAGCGGAAGTGTGCATCTGCCCCCGAGTGGGGTAACAGTATGGCTGCGGGGAGCGATGGAGCATCCGGATCCTGGTCCCAGGACTCCCGATGGACAGTTGCTTGCCGTATCCTCCCGGCTACTGTCCGCGTAACTGCTGTCTGAGGGGCGGGGAGAGATGAGTTGGTGGCGAACGGTCCTGAATCTGCCACCCAAAGGTGAGCACTGGTCGGACCAGCGACGGACGAAGAAGCCGAAGGGCCGTCCGCAGAACACCGCACCGGAGTGGTGGCAACACCCCGACGGCCCGGTGTCACCTACCCCTCGCCAGGCACAGGGCGTCGCCGCGCAGTACAGCGCGCCGCCTCCGGCCACCGGCGGGGTGATGGCGCCTCCGCGCCGGCCCCAGGGCCCGGAGACACCTCGTACGGCGAACCAACCGCCGCAGCAAGCCACCGCTCCCGGTCAGCGACCCCCGGAACGTCTTCGCCAGCGCTCTCCGCACGGAGCCCACGCGGCACCCCAGCCGCCGCGTGGACCGGTGGAGCCTGGCCAGACGCCCTGGGCGACCGAACCGGAGTCCTCGTTCTCGACCTGGGCGCGGCGGTTCTTCCGCGGTCTGGTCGTGGCCGTCCTGCTGCTCGCCGCGATCAGTGGCGTCCGCTCGTGGGTCCGGCCCAACACCGGGACCAACGGGGGAGTCGTGGCCAACCAGTCCGGCTTCCCGGCCGACGAGGCCCGCGCGGTCGCGACCCGGTACGCCGTGTCCTACCTCAACTGGGACGAGGGCAACCCGGACGCCCGTCCGGCCCAGATCAGCCTGGACCTGGCCGCCGGGCTCGACGCCCGCGCCGGCTGGAACGGGCGCGGCAAGCAGACCGCCAACGCGGCGTACCCGGGTGAGGTCAAGGTCGACTCCGGTGGCGTCACCGCGGTGGTCGACGTCCGGGTGCAGGTGCGCCCGTACCTCAAGCAGGGCCGCGGCTGGGCCGGCCAGGCCTACAGCTGGCAGCGCGTCGCCGTACCGGTCGCTCGGACGTCGTCCAGGGTCGTCGCCAGCGGCCCACCGACGTACGTCGCCGATGAGCGGGTGGCGCTGCCGGACAACATGCCGGACGCCGGCGTACCGGACGACGATCTGACGGCGGCCACGCTCAAGGACGCCGAGGCGTTCTTCAGCGCCTACGCCGAGTCGGACGCGAAGGTCGAGGCGGTCGCCGCTCCGGGGGCCGCGATCCGCAGCCTCAACGGTGCGGTGAAGCTCGGCGAACTGAAGGACTGGCAGGTCTTCACCGGAAACGATGACGAGCGCCGGGCCACCGGTGCCGTCACCTGGAACGGTACGGGGGGCACCACCCTCGACCAGACCTACACGCTCACCCTGCGGCGGACCGTCGCCGCGGACGGAGCACAGCGATGGCAAGTAGCTGCCGTCGGATGACCACAGCTGACCGCCGTCGGACCAAGAGAGCACTGAGGGAGACACCGCAATGATCACGACTCAACTGGTAGCCAGCGTGGTGGAGCTCGCCGCGCCGCTGGCCGACCCCAACGTGCCCACCGGCGCGGACTTCAAGGACTGGGTCCTGGTGATCGCGGGGAACATCTTCATCGCGATCCTGGTGCTGCGCGCCATCGGGCACTACTTCAAGCGCGAGTGGGGCGAGCTCTTCGGGCACATTGCGGCCGGTGTGCTGGTCGGCGGGCTGATCTACGCCAACAACCAGACCATCAACGTGCTCAAGGGCTTTTGGGGACTGCTCTCCGGAGGCAGCTGAATGCGTGTCGGCCGGACCCTGACCCACCACTTCGAGATCGAGACCCGGCAGTACGACCTGCTCGGTATCGACCTCGGAGAAGGCGCCCGTCGCCGGATGATCATCTTCGGTGCGGTGATCATCCTGCTCTGGATCGCCTTGCTCGTGCCGATCATCGGCGTACCGCAGAAGTCGACCGTCAGCCTGTACGTCGTACCGCCGTTCGTGATCACCGCGTTCGGCTGGCGCGCGGGCAAGCACCACGAACGCCGCCGCCGCGTGACCGAGTGGGCGCTGGCCGTCCGCTACGCGCTGCGCGCGCACCGTCCGATCATCGGGCTCGGTGCCCGGGCCGCGGACAAGACGGAGTACCTGCCATGGCGTGAGCGCGTCGCGACCCAGAAGGTGGCCGGCCTGGCCAAGGCCAGGGTGACCCCGGAGTGGGAACGCGAGGTCGTGGAGGAGCTCGACCCCCAGGTCCGCGCCGGTGCGGACATCACGGTGAACCAGCGGGCCCGCCTCCTCGGGGCGGACCACGTGCAGAGGGTCAGTCGCAGGACGTCGTCGTCGGGGCTCGGCCGACACAAGAGCGAGGGGCACTGATGAAGATCGCGGACAAGCTCCTGAACCTGGTCGGCGTCGGCCGTGAACGCGGTCTCCCGCCGCCACGCCTGGTCGCCATCGCCGACGGGTTGCTGGTCACCGAGCGCAGCGCGGAGGCGTGGTTCCTGATCTCCGTCGCGAACACCGACCTGGCCACCGAGGGCGAGCAGGACGCCGCCCTCGACGCAGCTGTCAGTGCGGCGGCGACGATCCTCGGCGACCGGCTCAGCCACCTCAAGGTGGTCTGGGGCCGTTCGACGGGCCAGGACTACATCGACAGCGTCGCCGGTCACTACCGGCTCGGCGACCACGAGGCCTGGGCGCAGACCCGCGCGGACCGGATCGACGAGATGCGGATGCCGGAGCGGTACGTCGCGCTCGGTGTCCACCTCAGCGACCGCGACCCGCGCGCGACCGCGCAGGTCCGGGGCTCGATCAGCGACGCCCTCGGTACGACGTCCTGGCGCGTGAGCGCGCGCGAGCTCGCGCACCTCGACGAGCGGGTCCGCAAGCTGGCCCGCCAGCTCGGTTCGACGGTCTGGCGGGCGCACACCGCGCCGGCCGAGGTGATCTCCTGGCTGGTCAGCCGCGAGATGCACCGTGGTGCCGTCGCCGCCCCACGCCGGGGCCTGATCACCGGCGCCTCGCTGGCCCGCCTCACGGCCGGACGAGTCGTCCCGTACACCGACCACCTGCGCATCTACGACACCCGCGGCCAGATCGCGGCGTACACGACCGTGCTCGCGATGACCGACTTCCCCGAGGAGCTCGAGACCCCGGGCGCGGGGGAGTGGCTGCGGACGCTGTCGGAGATCAAGGCGATCGACGACGACGGCGACGAGATCGACGTCACCGTCGAGGCGTCGGTCCGGTTCCGGGTGCTGACCAAGAAGACCGCGCGGCACCTGGTCGACGAGACCCGCAAGTCGGCCAAGGAGCAGCGCCGTTCGGCCGCCAAGGGCACCGCCGAGGAGACCGCGGACGAGATCGTCGAGACCGAGCGGATCATGCGCGAGGTCAAGCGCGACATCAACCGCTCCGGCCTGACGCTGGTCGAGGACCACCCGCGCCTGCTGGTCAGCGCGGACACCCGCGAGGACCTCGAGGCGTACGTCGACGCCGTCATCGCGCACTACGCCGACCGCGGCATCACCGTCGCCGCCGGCGCCGACGAGCAGCGCGACCTGTGGCTGGAGTCGCTGCCCGGCGACCAGCTCCGGGTGCCCGACCTCGGCCACGTCCGGGAGTCGACCGCGTTCTTCGGTTCCTGGTTCTGGGGTGGTGCGTCGATCGGTGACGCCACCGGTCCCTCGATCGGTTACCTGACGGGCTCGACGCCAGGGCTGGTCCGCTTCGACGCAGCCGCCGGTTCGGCCCTCGGCGACGCGACGACCACGCTCTTCCTCGGCCGCTCCGGTCGAGGCAAGACGACCGCCGCGATGCTCGGTGGCCTCGACTCGGCCTTCGCCGGCGCGTGGGTCCCGCTGCTCGACCTGAAGGGTGACGCCGCGGGCGTCTCCGCGGTCGCGGCCGAGTACGGCGTACCGACCGCTGTCATCGAGATCACCGCCCAGTTCTCCGGTGCCGCGGACCTGCTCCGCGTCCTCCCGGTCGACGACGCGCTCCTGCAGGCGCCGTCCCAGCTGATGCTCCTGCTCCCGCCGCACCTCCGTGGCGCCGCCGAAGCACCGGTCATGGCGGCGACCCGCGCCGAGATCCAGTCCCCGGACCCGTCGTCGTGGGGCGTCATCCAGCGCCTCTGCGCCGCCGACTCCGAGACCACCCGGACGGTCGGCTTCGCCCTGCGCGACCTGGTCGAAACCGGCCTCGGCTCGGTCGTCGCCGGCCCACCGTCCGGTCTCTCGTCACTGACCACGAACCCAGGCCTCTGGGTCGTCCAGATGCCAGGCCTCACCCTGCCCTCTCCCGAGTCGGCCCCCGAGTCCTGGTCCCCGATCGAACGCGTCGGCATGGCCTGCCTGCGCGGCTGCCTGGCCTGGATGGTCCGTACGACGGGCCGCCGCGAGTTCCGCGGCCGCTCCAAGGTCGTCATCGTCCCCGAGGTCCACCTCCTGACGAAGACCCCCGACGGCGCCAGTTTCCTCGACTACATCGCCCGAGTCGGCCGAGCCCTCGGAGCCTCGCTCGTCCTGGACACCCAGGACCCCGCGTCGATCCTCAAGCTCCCCGGCCTGGTCGAGCAGATCACCACCCTCTTCGCCTTCTCCCTTCGCTCCCGCGAACAGGTGGACTCCCTCCTGGAGCTCCTCGGCCGCCCGCAGACAGCGCCGTACCAAACCCTCGTCCGAGGCATCAACACTGCCGCCAACGGCAAGTCCATCCGCCACGGCCACTGCATCATGCGGGACCGCTGGGACGAGGTCGCCACCGTCCAGATCGACATCCCCAGCCAACGCGTAGCCGACCTCCTCCGCACCACCCCGGAGTCCGAGCACGCCCTGGAACCCACCCAGCCCATCCCCACCCTCCCCGAAGACATCGACCCCTTCGCCGAGGACGAGGAAGACGACGCCCTCCTCCCCGAACCGGCCGCCACAGCCACAGCCCAGGCCGAGGCCCACACCACCATCGACCCCGAGCCAATCCAGGACGCGCCCCTGCAGGACGCGCCTCTCCAGGACGCGCCCCTCCAGAACGCGCCGCTCCAGAACGTCCCGGCCGCCGGCACCCCAGCCGCCGGCACCCCAGCCGCCGGCAGCTCGGCCGCCGGCACCCCGGCCCAGGCCGCGCCGCCCCAGGGCTCTGGCGCTTTCGGCGCCCCGGCTCACGGCGTACCGGCCTACGGCACCCCGGCGCAGAACGAGTCGACCTACGGCCCCCCGGCCCACGGCGTACAGGCCTACAGCACCCCACCCAACGGCGTGCCGCCCGTAGACAACTCCCAAGCCCAGGAAACCCCCACCCAAGTCACCCGCAGGACCCCCACCCAGGCCCCCCAGCCCCCGGCATCGGAAGACGCGGCAACCACCACCCCCAACGGCACCCCCGTCTCCCAACCCGCAACCCACCCCCCGGTAGCCCAGCAGTCCGGCACCGCCCCCGCCCCCCTCTCCCCAAACGGCAACGGCCACACCCCCCACCCCACCCACCACGAGTCCCCCATAGGCCCCGACGAGGTCTACGACCAAGAAGCCGACGACCCCGGCTACAACAAAGCCATGTACGACCCCGACGAGACGCACCCCACCAAGAAGGAGCACGTCGGATGAGCCGCGTGCGCAGACTGCGCACAGCGCTCACGGTCCTGGCCGTCACCACCATCCTCACCTGCCAAACAGCCTTGGCCGCTGACCCGAATCCAGGTCCCACCAATCCGACGGGGTTCGCGGACCTCCTGCCGACGCCTGACTTGACGCACGGGGACACCCGCACACTTTTTGAGCAGTACAGCCCGATGGTTTACGGTCTCGACTTCGAGAAAAGTATCCGTGACCCTATGGAAGCCGTGTTCAACGGCTACGCCCACATGGTTATGATGTACATCGTCGCCATCGTTCGAGGAGCCATTTCGGTTGGATGGTGGCTCTTCTCGTTCACCGACATCAAGCCGCTCACGGATACAGCGGCTGGAGCCATCGGCGGCATCAATACTCAGTTGGTCGGTTGGTTGTTGCCGTCTGCCCTGGCCTTTGGGGCGATCGCCGCGTACACGCAACGCAGGGCGAGCGGTAGCGCGATGGGACAGTTGGTCTGGGTGCTCGCCGCAGGGGTGCTGGCGACAAGCTTCGCCGTTGCTCCATCTACGTGGCTGAACGGCGTCGACGGGGCACGCCAGATCGGTGCTCAGGCAGTGATGGAGCCCTCTCAGGCAGCACTCGGCTCTACGATCCAGTCACCCATCCCCTGGCCGGAGCCGAGTTTCACCGGCCAGACCAGGGACACGCTGCTTCGCAAGTCCGCCGACGCGACCTGGCGAGGGTTCGTGGTCACTCCTTGGTGCATTGCTGAATTCGGATCGATCGAAGCCTGTGAGCGGTACGGAAAAGCAATCCTCGACAAGGGTACCGATGGCGATGCCCGGAAGTCCTATATCGACAACGACATTGCCAAGGCAGAGGGAGGAGATGATGCGCCCACTGTCCAGTGGTCCAAAGGTGACAATCCATTTGGTCGGGTCGGCGTTCTGACGCTCGCGGCGATCGCGGCCTCTATGTTCGCTTTTCTGAGCATCGGCCTCGCGTTCACAGCCCTGATGGCGTTTGTCGGATGCTTGCTTCTCCTCGTTGTCGGAGTCTTCTTCGCGTGCCTGTGGATCATTCCCGGACGACCGCGGCAATGGGGTGTCAACTGGTTCGAGGCACTACTTGGGCTCGTCCTGCAATCGATCCTCGCGATGCTGGTGTTCAGTGCCACCCTGACCTTGGTTACTGCAGTGTTCAGTCTGACAAGCAGTCTCGGATGGCTCCCTGTTTGTGGACTTGCCATCGCCATTCTCATCGCTGCCTTCCGACTGCGCCGGCTGCTCGAGAGCATGACGACAATGATGCGCCCTGGCGCAGGCAGCCTCATGATGGGCGGAATGGCCCGCCGAGGTGCAATGAAAGCCGTCCGAAGGATCATGGGTGCTGTAGGGAGTCGCGCAGCCAGTCCGGTCGTCGGTGACCGTAGTAGCAGGGAGACCGGCGGACCTGGCCAGGCTGAAACACAGAGAGTGACTTCGGTGCGGGTCTTCCGGCAGGCGCCGACACCGGGCGGCGGTGCTCAAGTCGACGGTGCGGAACTTGCTGGCGGCAAGCGTCGGAGCCTCGAACCGGGAACCGGGGCCGACAGATCCAGTTCCGGGCGCCGCCAGGGCGGTGTCCTCGAGCGTGCCCGAGCGGCGCAGAGCGCGAGTACACCTGCGGGCGGTGCCGCGCTTGCAGCCACCGCAAGCAAGGTCGAATCAACGCGCTCGAAGGGCGACGCCCGCCGTGCGCTGTCGGTCAACGCCGCCGGCGTGGCGTCACCTGTCGCTGCGTCGAAGTCCACCTCGAGCGGAGACACAGCCAAGGCTCGGCACAGTAAGCGCGTTGTCGCCGAACCAGCTGGAAGCAGGTACGAGCCGCGGGCGTACACGCATTCGGCCAGTCTTCGTGACGGCCCGCCCAAGGCTCCACGAGAGCGGCGTCGGTCTCCGGCAAGCCAGCAGCGGCGGTTCCGAGACTACTCGGCCATCACCAAGGACGGCGTCACAGTCCTGGTTCCAAGCCGCAACCGGCGGTGATTCCCGATGTCTTCGCGTAGCCGCAGGAGGGAGCGCGACCTGTCCGCAGAGGCGGACCGGGATGAGCGAAGCGCCAACGAGGAGATGCCTCAGCGTCCCGACAACTGGCGAGACGTGGTCAGCAGCGACTACGACTATCCGCCGGAGTTGGATGATCTGAGCCGTAGGGATCGGCGTCACGCCAAGAAGCGGTGGCGAAAGGATGATCATGCTCAGCGAATGGCCTGGTTGCGCGATCAGCGCCAAGCAGAGCCAGTCAGCCCAATCAGTGTCCTCGTAGTCGTGATCCTTCTCGGTGTGATCA
Source organism: Kribbella sp. cmx-5-2 (assembly GCA_049998015.1). Classification (GTDB taxonomy): domain Bacteria; phylum Actinomycetota; class Actinomycetes; order Propionibacteriales; family Kribbellaceae; genus Kribbella. The sequence continues at coordinate 1,367,038 of JAEBEC010000001.1, read as the reverse complement.
TTCTCGGGATAGGCGGTGGTCTGCCCAGGATCATCGGTGACGGAAAGTCAGAGCAGCCGGTCGGACTGCTGACGCCGCAAGACCGGGTGCCGTTGCCGACGTCCGGAACTACGTCTCAATCTCAACTGACCGCTGGTCCGACATCGACACTGACGACTCCGCCTATCGAAACCAGTAGGCCGTCAGCGGCCGCGACAGCGACGGCGAACGATGTCGTGAATGCTTGGGCAAAACGGTTTTACACCAGGACTCCAGCAACTCAGTCCTACGACCAGTTGGTCAACGACGTCGCCCGGTATCTGACGGCCGACATGGCCGCTAGCTTCAGCGCTCAAGGTGACTCGACATACGAGGCTTTGAAGAGTGATGGCGGGACATCGAGCGTTGTGTCAGCGACGGTGGCGAGTCCGAAGCCCGACACCGCCCCGACGGACACAGCCGATCGCATCAGTCGCCTGGTGACGATCGTCATCAACATCACCGGCACGAAGCCTCAGCAGATCAATCTGCCACTTCTGGTCACTGTGGTGCAGCAGGACGGTGGCTGGGTCATCAGCGATGTCGACGGTGGTACCGGGCCGTGATGTACAGGGGAGGCTGAGGTGTACGACGAACAGGATCTCGCACGTGCTGCTGGAGCTGTTTTCAGCCGGAGCCTCTTACTGAAGATCGGCGGTGTGATCGGCCTCGTCGGAATTGTGGGGCTGGTGATGCTCGCGCCCTTCGGGGTGTCCACTGACCAGGTATCCGCCGCCTGTCCGCCAGGAGCGCCGGTCGTTAACGAGGACCCAGAGGTCAGTGGCACGCTCCGCCAGGAACAAATTGGCTTTGCCAAGATCATTGACGACGTGGCTGTCACCAGAGGTCTGCCTGGGCAAGCGACGTTGGTTGCCCTGATGACGGCGCTCCAGGAGTCCCAGCTTCAGAACCTCGCGGCCGGAGACGGAGACAGGGACTCAGTCGGGCTGTTCCAGCAACGACCATCGACAGGGTGGGGTATCGCGGAAAAGATCAATGACCCGAGATACGCGGCGGACGCCTTCTTCGGAGGATCGAATCCACCGAGTCCCCCCGGCCTGGTGGAGATCAACGGATGGCCTTCGATGAACTACAACGATGCGGCTCAGGCTGTTCAGCGATCTGGGTATCCCTTGGCGTACGCAAAGCAGGAGAAATCGGCGCGAAAGATCGCGGCCGAGGCCGGCATCGACCTGCAACGTTCGGGAGACCCCTATGCGGGTCGCGCAGGAGAGAAGCCGTCAGGTGATGACGATGTCGTCCTTCCATCGTCCTCTGATGACTGCGGAGGCGGCTTGATCTCTGGACGACCGATCAACGGGGTGTGGCCGCCGGAGACCGCAAGCATCAGCGACCCGACCGGAACTGGCGGCCTCATCACACCGCGTATGGCGGCCTGGGTGAGCCAATCGCAGGCTGCGCTTGGGAAATTGAGCATGAGCTGCTGGGATGCCCATCTCTGGAACCCCACCAGCGATCATCCGAAGGGTCGGGCATGTGACCTCTTCGTCGGCACCGATGCGCGCCGCTCCCCGTCTGCGCGTGCCGCGGGCGATCGGATCGCCAACTGGGCCATTCAGACCGCTGGTACGACCGGTCTCCACTACGTGATCTGGTACGGAAAGATCTGGTCCGCGCGAACTGGACAGTGGAAGCCGTACAACGGTGGTGGCGTCTATGACACCGCGAGCCCGACGGGAGGTCATTATGACCACGTCCACGTTTCGATGTACTGACGCGCGTTGCCGGAAGTTGGATGAGATGGTCTTGCTCGGGGCTTCAGGGTTGACAGCTGTCGTCGGGTCAAGTCACCGCAGGGGAGTGCAAAGGTGAACCTTGATGAGGACCCGGCTGACGTGCCGGACAACAATCACCCGACTGCGCCACGACCGATCAGGCCATTCGGAAAACCACCTGAGCCGCCGGCTGTCACTCCGCAGCACTTGCCTTCACCGCAGAGGTCGGAGTTCTCGCAGGGTGGGCGTGAGCTCGAACGCGGCGCCCCAGGACGAGTGCGTGTCGCTTACCTGGCGGAGGTTCTCCCCGCGATCAACTGGTTCTTCTGGAGTTTCGTTGTCGTTGTTTGGGCATCTGGATCCTTCGGCCTCGAGAACGGGACTTGGATCGTGGTCGCGGTCTGGATCCTGTCCGGAGCTGTGATCCTCTGGCCACCGCTCGAAGCTGTCTTGGCGAAGGGTGTATTTCGGCTGCGCCGTCCCACGATGGTTGAGGACGGCCGTCTCGGGCCGATCTGGGCGGCCGTGGCGAGGAGAGCTGGAGTGGACCCGACAGCTCACACCCTCTGGATTCAAGAATCGGAAGAGATCAGCGCCGCACCCACCGCAGGACACACCGTGGCAGTGACTCGCTGGTCTCTGTACACGCTGCCGCCAAGTCATCTCGAAGCCGTGCTGGCGCATGAACTTGCCCACCACCTCGCGGGCCGCTCATGGCTGACTATGCTCGCCTTCTGGTACTCGCTACCGGCCCGTGGCGCGTTGGCCGTAGTCAAATTGCTGTTCAAGTTGATCAAAACTGTGCCTGTACTCGGATGCATGATCGTCGGATTCTTCTTTGTTGCGTATCTCGGCGTCATTGTTGCGATGCTGATGTTCAACGAGAGTCTCCTGACACCGTTGCTCTACTTCACCCCGCTGCTCGCAGCGCCGCTTCTTGCCTGGCTTGGGCGTTGGTCTGAGCGCAATGCGGACCGAACCGCAGCCGAACTCGGATACGGGCCGAAGTTGATCGAAGTGTTCTACGGATGGCAGGTGCGGGGACACGATGCTGGTCGCCCGGCCGGAAACCTTCGAGGGGACGTGTTCGCAACACATCCCCGCATCTCCGAGCGAATCAGGGCGTTGGAGAAGCTCTACCCGCCTCGTTGACACCGTGACCGCAAGCACGGTGGTTTCGGCAGGCTCTGTATGGGCTGAGCGGTCGCGGGGGTTACCACCGCGGCCATGGTCAGCCGCGCCTTGGCGTCGCCGACCCGTGCGCAGCTCGGGCGGTTGCTAGTCAACCTCCGTAGATAAGCAGACCGCGGCGCACGGAATGGGATCCAAAAATGCGCCACGGTCTCATCAGCGTCAACGGTGTTAGCGCACCTCTGCTGACCCCGCAAGTCTACTTGAGGTGACCTCGCTCGCCTGGCATCAGCCTCGCAAAGGCCCGTCGTGGTTAGCGCAGCCGTTTGGTGATCGGTAGTTATACATCATGGGCAGCGGACTCGATGGTCGGCCAGGGACGGGAACCAGGTTTTCCCTTGCTGAGCCGGGCGGGCCGGAGGTTTTGCTTCCCAAGAGGGTGGTGGGCGAACTAGGGTCGCGACGGATCGTAGTCGTGTCACCACGTAAGTCCATGGGAGGGAAGAAGATGACGAAGCGTAAGGCGGTCGCGGCGGTGGCTGCGGGGATTCTTGCGGCTGGGCTGGGGTTGTCGGCCACTGGTTCCGCGGGGGCGGCGCCGGCTGAGGCGGTGCCTGGGAACTTGAAGTTGGTGAAGACGAAGAACTCGTTGCTCGGCAAGCACGTGTGGTACCAGCAGACCTTCAAGGGGCTGCCGGTGGTGAACGGGTACTACGCGAAGCACCTGGACAAGTCGGGCAAGGTCGTGCAGATCTCGGACGGGCGGGACGCCGTACCGGAGTCGCTCGACGTGAGTGCCAAGGTGCCTTCGGCAACGGCGACGAAGTCGGCCAACACCGTGGTGAGTGCCCGTGCGGCGCGGAACCGGATTGCGCAGCCGAACAAGAGTGTGGCGCAGACGCCGACGGCTACGCAGGGTGCGGCGCAGTTGGCCGTGATCGGTGGGGCAAACGCTCGGCTGGTGTGGAACGTCACGTCCAGGAGTTCCGAGGGTGTGACCCGCTCGCTGGTCGATGCCAAGAACGGCGTGGTTGTCGAGTCGAAGGTGATCAGCGACAACGTCGACGGCAAGGGGTCGGTGTTCGATCCGAGCCCGTCGGTCACGTTGAAGAACGAGGATCTGCTCGACAACAACGACAAGAACAGCAACGAGTTGTTCCTGGCGCAGAAGAACGTGATCCTGCGCAACCTCGACGGATCGGGCAAGCTCAACGGGGCCTACGTCAACATCCTCGAGGCCAAGGGTGGGGTGGCGCAGAACAAGAACAACACGTTCGTGTACCAGCGCGCCAACGACAAGTTCGAGCAGGTGATGGCCTACTACCAGGTCAACCAGACCCAGGAGTACATCCACTCGCTCGGCTTCACCGACGTGAACAACGAGTCGCAGGACTTCTCGATCAACACCTACGAGGGCGACAACAGCTTCTACGACCCGTCGGTCGACGTGATCACGATGGGCGAGGGTGGTGTCGACGACGCCGAGGACGCCGAGGTGATCTGGCACGAGTACGGTCACGCGATCCAGGACGACGTCGTCCCGGGCTTCGGGGAGTCGCTCGAGGCCGGCTCGATCGGTGAGGGCTTCGGCGACTACTGGGCCGTGCAGCAGTCGATCCCGGTCAGCAAGGGCTACGACATCCCGTGCGTGATGGACTGGGACGCCACGTCGTACACCGACGGCCCGAAGCACTGCCTGCGGCGGACCGACACCGGCAAGACCACCGACGACATCGTCGGCGAGGTGCACGACGACGGTGAGATCTGGTCGAACGCGCTCTGGGACATCCAGAAGGCCCTCGGCCGGAACAAGGCCAACAAGGTGATCCTGCAGGGCACGTTCTTCTACGCGCCCGACACCAGCTTCGCCGACGCCGCGCGCGTCACGGTCCAGTCGGCCCGCCTGCTCTACGGCAAGGCGACCGCGGACCAGGTCACCACCGCGTTCAAGGCCCGCAAGATCCTCTAGTACGACGTACGACACCCTCCGGGCTCATGCGCCCACCGCTACTGTGGGCGCATGAGCTGGAGCACTGCGGACATCCCTGACCAGACCGGGCGTCGCGCCCTCGTCACCGGCGCGACCAGCGGCATCGGCTACGCCACCGCCCTGGAACTGCTCAGGCACAACGCCGACGTCCTGATCGCCGCGCGCAACCCGCAGAAGGCGGCCGAGGCCGCGGCCAGCCTCGCGAAGGCCTCGGGCAAGGAGCCCGAGACGGTAGAGCTCGATCTCGCTGACCTCACCAGCGTGCAGCAGGCCGCCGAGCAGCTCACCAAGACACACGATCGCCTCGACCTCCTGGTCAACAACGCCGGCGTGATGGCCCCGCCGTACCGGCAGACCCTCGACGGCTTCGAGCTGCAGCTCGGCACCAATCACCTGGGACACTTCGCGCTCACGGCGCGCCTGATGCCGTTGCTTCAGCAGGCCGACAAGCCGCGCGTCGTCACGGTCAGCTCGTTCATGCACAAGACCGTTCGCGGGATCAGCCAGGCCGACTTCACCGCCGAGAACGGCTACCGCAAGTGGGAGTCGTACGGGAAGTCGAAGCTCGCCAACCTGCTGTTCATGCTCGAGCTGAGCCGCAGGGCCGGCGACACCCTGATCAGCGCCGGCTCGCACCCCGGGTACGCGTCGACGCACCTCCAGGCCGCCGGTCCCGAGCTGGCCGGCCGTCAGCTCCAGGCTCGCGTCTTCGGGGCCGCCACCAGGCTGGTCGCGCAGTCGGCCGCTGCCGGTGCCTGGCCGAGCCTGTACGCCGCAACGCTGCCGGACCTGCGGCCCGGTGAGTTCGTCGGCCCTGGCTTCCTCGGCTACCGCGGCGCTCCGAAGGAAGCGAAGCCGACCAGCACCGCCCAGGACCCGGAGCTGGCCAAGAAGCTGTGGGCCTGGTCCGTCGAAGCCACCGGGGTCGACGCGTTCTGAGCACCCAAAGGACCACCCGATGACCACACACCGTGCGCGTGGAGTGACACAACGGTGATTTCGAAGCTACTCTTCGATAGTCCTCGTCCGCCCCCACGGAGGTCTCCACAGATGGCTACGACCCGACGCACCTTCCTCGGTCTCACCGCAGCGGCAGCGTTCACCGGCATCACGCCCGCCTTCGCCGGCCGCCGCGACCTGAAGACGCTCTACATCGGCACCTACACCTCGGCCGGCGGTACCGGCATCGGTCTCGCCCAGTACGACGCCGCCAGTGGCGCGATCACCTCGACCGGCGTCCTGACCGGAGTCCAGGAGCCGTCGTTCCTGATCGCGGCGCCGTCCGGCAGATTCCTGTACGCCGTGAACGAGCAGACCAACGGCGGCGTGACCGCCGTCGCGATCGATGCCCCCGGCAAGCTCCGCGTCCTGAACCGCCAGTCCACCGGTGGATCCGCGCCCTGCCATCTCGCGCTGGTTGCCAACGGCAAGTACTTGCTGAGCGCCAACTACGGCTCGGGCGACGTCGCGGTCCACCCGGTGAAGACCGACGGCAGCCTCGGCGCCCGGACCGATCTGGTCAAGCACGTCGGCGCCGCGCCACACGCGCATCAGGTCGTCCAGGACCCCACCGGCCAGTACATCCTGTCGGTCGACCTCGGCACCGACACGGTCTACACGTACACGATCGCGGCCACCGGCAAACTGACGGAAACAGCTCAAGCCAAGCTCAAGGCCGGCGCCGGACCGCGTCACCTGGCCTTCCATCCGAACGGCCGGTACGCGTACGTCGCGAACGAGCTCGACAGCACCGTCGTCCCGTGCGCGTACGCCGACGGCCGGCTGACCCCAGGGACGCCGCTCCCGACCGCGCCCGCAGGACCGCAGAACTACCCCGGCGAAGTGATCGTCACGCCCGACGGCAACTTCGTCTACGTCACCAACCGCGGCCACAACAGCATCGCCGTCTTCGCGACCAGCGCGGACGGAGCGACGCTCACGCGCGTGGCGACCCCGTCCACGGGCGGCGACTGGCCGCGGCACTGCGCCATCGACCCGACCGGCACGCTGCTCCTCGTCTCCAACCAGCGCTCGAACTCGATCACCACCTTCCACAGAAACCAACAGACTGGAACCCTGACTTCGGCCGGCAGCTTCACCACTCCGAGCCCGGTCTGCACGCTGGTGTGATGTTCGTTCCTGAGTGAGCTCTTGCAATTCTGTCGTGGGAGCGTTTCCATCGGAGCTGTCCTTTCCCCGCCCCGGAAGGAAACTCCAGCATGAAACGACGCCTCGCCGCGGTCGCGGCCGGCCTCCTGGCCGCGACCGCGATCGTGGTCCCGACTTCCCAGGCCGCACCAGCCTGGGAGATAGGGACCCCGCCGCTGAGCACCCCATGGACCGACGACGTCTCACCCACCAACGCGCTCCCGGAGTACCCGCGTCCGCAGTTGACCCGCGACCGCTGGCAGAACCTCAACGGTCTGTGGGAGTTCGCGGCCGCCCAGCCCGGCGAAGCGCCGCCGTTCGGACGTCAACTGGCCGAGAAGGTCCTTGTCCCGTACCCGATCGAGTCCGCTCTCTCCGGCGTCCAGCGCCACGAGGACCGCATGTGGTACCGGCGGACCTTCACCGTCCCGCAGGCCTGGAAGGGCCAGCAACTCCTGCTGCACTTCGGTGCGGTCGACTACGACGCCAAGGTCTGGGTCAACGGCCGCCAGGTCACCACTCATCGCGGCGGGTACGACGGGTTCTCGGTCGACGTGACCGGCGCCTTACACCAGCGAGGTCCGCAGGAGATCATCGTCTGGGCCGAGGACCTCACCGACGAGACCTTCCAGCCGATCGGCAAGCAGCGCGAGGTCGGCGACCACGGCATCTTCTACCAGGGCAGCTCCGGCATCTGGCGGACGGTCTGGATGGAGCCTGTCGCCCGGTCCTCGATCGAGCGTCTGCAGTTGACGCCCGACGTACCGGGCAAGGCGCTCAAGGTCACGGCCGACACGACCGGCCCGACGAATCTCGACGTCGAAACCACCGTGTACGACGGGCGCCGCAAAGTCACCGCCTTCAAGGGCAAAGCGAACCAGGAACTCAGGATCAAGATCCCGAGCCCGAAGCTCTGGTCGCCCGACAATCCCTTCCTGTACACGCTCAAGGTCAAGCTGATCGACCGCGGCAAGGTCGTCGACGAGGTCGGTTCGTACGCCGGGCTGCGGGAGGTCGGCAAGCTGAAGGGTGCCGACGGCAAGCTCCGGCTCGCGCTGAACGGCAAGATCCTGTTCAACCTGTCGACGCTGGACCAGGGCTTCTGGCCGGACGGCCTCAACACCGCGCCGACCGACGAAGCGCTCAGGTTCGATCTCGAGCAGCACAAGGAACTCGGGTTCAACACCGTCCGCAAGCACATCAAGGTCGAGCCGGACCGCTGGTACTACTGGGCCGACAAGCTCGGCCTGATGGTCTGGCAGGACATGCCGGCCTCGAAGACCGACCCGATCCCGCCGGCCTGGCAGGCGCAGTACAAGGCCGAACTCCACGAGATGGTCGAGGAGCACAAGAGCTTCACCTCGATCACCACCTGGGTGCCGTTCAACGAGGGCTGGGGTGAGTGGGATCTGGCCGAGACCGGCCGGATCGCCGACAGCGTCAAGGCGCAGGATCCGTCCCGGCTCGTCAACGCGCACAGCGGCATGAACTGCTGCGACTCCCTCGGCGACTCCGGACGCGGCGACATGATCGACCACCACGCGTACCTCGGGCCGGCGACAGCAAGCCCGTCCGGCGATCGCGTCGCGGTGGACGGCGAGCACGGCGGCTTCGGTCTCAAGACCGAGGACCACATGTGGTTCGGCGACGGCTTCGCGTACGAGATGACACCGGACTCGGCCACGCTCACCCGCCGGTACGTCGAGAACCAGCGCGACGTACTGCGTTCAGCGAACACGTGCGGCATCAGCGGGTCGGTCTACACCCAGATCACCGACGTCGAGGGTGAGGTGAACGGTTTCTTCACCTACGACCGGCAGGTCCCGAAGATGGACTTCGCCCAGGTCCGCACGATGAACGAGCAGATCATCGCCGAGGCGGACGGAACCGGCAGCAGCGGACCCAACCCACCACCCGGTACGCCGGGTGCCGACGGCATCCATTTCTACCCGCTCGAGGGCTCGGGCGAGGACGTTGTCGGTGACAACGACGCGACGCTGCAGGGTGGTGCGACCTTTGCCCCCGGCAAGAACGGCCAGGGCGTCGCGACCAACGGCACCAGCCAGTTCGTTGACACCGGCGCCCAACTGATCGACACCAACGGCAACTACACCGCGACCGCCTGGGTGAAGCTGAACAAGGCCGACGGCGGGTTCCAGACCGTGGTCAGCCAGGACGGGGACCGGGACAGCGCGTTCTTCCTGCAGTACTCCGGCCAGGACCAGCGCTTCGCGATGAGCTTCCCGGGCCAGCGGGCGCTCGCGCCGACGAAGCCGAATCCGGGTCAGTGGTACCACCTGACCGGCGTACGGGACGCTGCCAAGGGCGAGCTGCGGCTGTACGTCGACGGCGCGCTGGTCGCGACCAAGTCGGCCTGCACGCTCGACGCGACCTCGACCGGCAACACCGTGATCGGGCGCGGCAAGTTCGGCGGCAACCCGGTCGACTACCTGGACGGCGTCGTCGACCAGGTGCACCTGTTCGACCGGGCGCTGGAGGCGACGGAGGTGAAGGCGCTGTACGACTCCGGACGCTGATCGCGATCTCGGGCCCCCGGCGCGGGGGCCCGAGATGCGAAACCGTCGCGGAGGGCCGATCCTGGTAGTGCCGACCAGGGAGGCAAGGCCGATGACCGCTCCCAGCCGTGTGCTCGCCGCGCAGAACGCGGCGCGCTTCCGTCCGCCGCGCTTCGGGCTCGGCGGGTCGAGGCTCGGTGCCGCCGAAGGCACGGTGGCGACCGCGACCATCGAGGCGGCGTACACGGCGGGGATCCGCTTCTTCGACACCTCACCGGCGTACGACGGTTCCGAGCAGCGCCTCGGCGCGGTGCTGGCCGCGCACCCGCGATCGGGCTTCCTGCTGTCCACGAAGGTCGGACTCGACGGGGTCCGCGAGTCGATCGCCGGCAGCCTCGAGCGGCTGGGTGTGACGTCGCTCGACCTCGTCTTCGTGCAGGATCCCGGCGACGGGCCGATCGACGCCGCGTACGGCGTACTGGCTGAACTGCGCGAGCGCGGTGTGGTCGGCGCGATCGGGGTCGCCGGGCGGGACTGGCAGCAGCTCGATCCGCTGGTCCGCGACTTCGAGCTGGACGCCGTACTGCTGGCCGGGCAGTACTCGTTGCTCGACCGGTCCGGGGCGCCGCTACTGGATCGCTGCCAGGCAAGGGGAGTGGCCGTGATCGTTTCCGGCGTCCTCACCAAAGAGGTGCTGCTCACCGATCGATCGAGGCAAACGACTGATCCACTGACGATCCGCGCGCGACGGATGTCCGCGGTCTGTGAGCCGTACGGCGTATCGCTGCCGCAGGCCGCTTTGGCCTTCCCTGGCAGGCATCCCGCGGTGACGTCGGTGCTGATCGGAGCGGCGACGCCGGCCGAGATCCGGGCCGACGCGGCGCTGGTCCGGCAGCCGGTGCCGGAGCAGTTCTGGCGCGACCCGGAGCTGGCGCGGCTTCTCGCGGGATGAGCTGCCGCAGCAACAGTCGGCAGGTGGGGCTCAAGTCCTGGTGAAGTCTTGTCAGCGAGGGATTGCTGAGGAATTCTGGTGGCCTCGATTCCTGTGGGGGGATGTCATGTCCAGAATCACTTCGTCCTGCCTGCGCGCCGCCGCGCTGGCCGGGCTGCTCGGTTCGTGCCTCGTCGTCGTCACGACCGCACCGGCCTCGGCCGCTGCCATCACGGTGACCACGACTGCCGACGTGGTCAACGGCGGTGACGGCGTGACCTCGTTGCGAGAGGCCTTCAGCACCGCTTCGGGCAACGGCGCCGACGACGTCATCACGCTCGGTGCCGGGCTGACGTACTCGTTGTCGGTCTGCTCCGGTCCGCTGACGCACGCCGACAACCACGTATTGGTTGTCCAAGGCAATAATTCGACGATCGAGCAGACCTGCGACGCGCAGGGCATCGTCGACAGCACCAGCCACGACGGCCGGCTCGAGCTGCAGGACCTGGTGATCGACGGTGGGCCGAACACCACGAACACCGCGCTGGAAGGCGCCGCGGTGCGATCCGACAGCGAGCTGCTGCTCAACAACGTCGAGGTCCGCAACGTGCTGTCGCCCGGCGGAAGCGTCGTCTGGAGCAGCTTCGGGCACGGCATCACGCCGTACCGGATGACGTTGCTCGGCGGGAGTCTGCACGACAACACAGGCAGCGTCGTCAGCTGCGACAACTGTTCGCTGGCGGTCAACGGGACGAGCATCTCCGACAACAACGGCTCCGGCTTGTCCCTCGTCGACGGCTACCCGGTGCAACTCGACTACGCGCTGATCGACAACAACACGCGCACCGGCATCACCAACACCGGTCAGGGCTTTGCGGTCAACAAACTGACGCTCGACACGACGACCGTCAGCAACAACGGACGCGCGGGCATCCTGTGCAGCAACTGCGGCCATCTGAGCATGTACTCGGCGAGCATCATGAACAACGGTCTGACCGCGGCGGACGCCCGCGGCGGCATCTCGTTCACCGGCTCCAAGCGGGGCAACGGCTCGCTCGGCATCAGCGCGATCCTGTCCGCCGTCACCGGTAACAAGAGCCTGCAGCCGGGTGGCGGGATCTCACTCACCCCCGTCCTCGTCGAGGACGCCGGCAGCAGCCCGAACGTCAGCCTCGACCGGGTGCTCGTCGACAACAACCAGTCCGTCGGGGGCGGTGGCGGGATCTGGGCCGGCATCGGCAGGATCCAGATGTACAAGGGAAGCCTGATCGGGAACTCCACCACCACCGGCAACGGCGGCGCCGCCGCTTCGGTCGATACCACCGGGCCGTTCGACATGGTGTACGACGAGACGGAGATCACCGGGAACTCGGCCGGCGGTGACGGCGGCGGCATCTACGCGCAGGCGATCACCGATCTGTTCCTGGACCGTTCCCAGCTCAGCAACAACACGGCGGGTGGGAACGGGGGCGGCGCGAAGGTCGTGAACAGCTACTCGGTGACGCTGGAGGACTACTGGGTGAACGGCAACCAGGCTGCGAACGGCGCCGGTCTGGACGTGGCGACAGAGAGCCTGTCGAGCAATCGAGTCACCTACTCCAACAACGTTGCCACCGGCACCGGAGGTGGGATCCGGCTCTCGGCGATCCAGGGCACGCTGCTCAACAACACGTTCAGCAACAACACGTCGGTCACCGGTGGTGGGCTCGCCGTCAGCAACCCGGCGACCACCACGCTGACCTACGTCACGATGGCCGACAACCAGGCGTCGACCGGCGCGCACGTGGCCGCGGTACCGGGGGCGCAGGTCAGGACCGATCGCAGTGCTCTGGTGCTACCGAAGGTCGGCGTGTCCTGCGCGGGCATCGGTGGCGCGTTCGCCGGTACGTCGCTCGGTTACTCGGTCCGCGCGGATGCCACCTGTGGAAGCGTCGCGTCCGACTTCGTGACCGCGGCGAACCCGCAGCTCGCCGCACTGGGGAGCGGCCGCGTGCGGACGCCGGCCAACACCAGTCCGCTCGGCGGGCGGGTTCCCGCGGCGAACTGCGTCGAGCCCGAGGACCAGGTCCACCACTTCCGGCCGACCGGCGCCAACTGCGAGCCGGGCTCGGTGGAGATCGCCGAGACCGTGGCGCCACCCAGCCCGGACGCGGCCCTGAAGGCCTTGATCGCGGACGTCAAGGCGCTGCACCTGCAGAAGGCGGTCGAGGCGAGCCTGGTGCTCAAGCTGGAGCTGACCCGGATCGCGGCGCAGAAGAACCAGAGGCCGGCCGCGAAGGCGCTGCTGACGGCGTTCGTGATCGAGGTGAAGGTACTGGCGGCGAAGAAGCTCGTCCCGGCGGCGGCCGCGGGTCAGTTGGTGGCGAAGGCGACGGCGATCAAGAACGGGCTGTGAGGTCAGATCGGTCACCAAGGCTCGATGATCCGATCGGGCGACAGTAGGCTGAGGACCAGGTCCGCGATCCGCGGGCCTCCGGACGAGACGGCGCCGTACCCGACGCAAAGACGACGCCAGCCCCTTGGAGGGGCGGTTCTCATGCATGCAGTCGACGTCCTGGAGATCGCCGGTGCGATCACCATCCTGATCGCCTTCGCCGCGTCGCAGGCGGGGCGGTTGGAGCAGAAAACGCTGCGGTACCAGGTGCTCAACCTGGTCGGCTCGGGTGTCCTGGCGGTGATCGCCGGGGCCGAGCAGTCCTGGGGGTTCCTGCTGCTGGAGGGGACCTGGGCGGTGGTCAGCCTGATCGGGCTGATCGCACTGCTGAGGTCACGCCGTACGGCGGCCGCCCGCTAGAAGCGGTCGGCGGGGTCGACCGGCGTGCCGGGGGAGCCTGGCGTGCCGGGGGTTCCCGGGCCTGGGCCTGTCGTGTTCGGGCTGCCGGGGCCGGTGGTGTTGGGGCTGCCGGGGCCGGTGCTGCCGGGCGGCGGGGTGGTCGGGGTGATCGTGACCGTCGCCGTACCGCTCGGGTTGGGGATGACCGGGCCGGGGTCGACCTCGGGCGCGTTGCGGAACAGGAGCCAGGCGATCAGGACGGCCAGCGCCATGATCAGGGCCATCGCCAGCAGCGAGAGGATGAGCGCGAGCCTGGAGGCCGGGCGGAGTACGGCGGGCCAGGGGAGAGGCCAGATGCGGAAGAGGCCTGGGCGGCGGCGGTTCTCCCAGTAGTGGCGGAAGTCCGGACCGCGGACCCGGCCGATCTGCGGGACACGGTCCATCAGCACGGCGGACAGCACGTCCTCGCCGCGGCGTTCGGCGATGGCGTGCTCGTCGGCGGCCGAACTGGAGCCGTCGTCCTCGCGAAGGGGGCCCAGGGCCACCCAGAGCGCCAGGTCGTCGTCATCGGCATCGTTGTGGGCCAGGACGGACTCTTCGGGGAGCTGGTCCACGGCCCGCACGAAGCGGTCACGGGCGGAGGCGTCGTCCGCGGAGCCCTCGGTCATCATCGCGACGACGGCGCCACGACCGGACTCGTCGGCAGCGGAGTACAGGTAGCCGGCGGCGTTCGCACCCAGGCGGCCGCGCAGCCAGAACTCGCCGACGCGGGGCGGGTCCTCGGGGAGAAGCGGGAGCGCGTCCGGCAGCAGCTGCGGCGCGGGGCTCGGCGTGGGAGCCTGCGGAGGCGCAGCGGCGGGCGATTCGGTCGCGGTCATCGGTACCAATCCCACCACATCGGCGGTAACACTGTCGCGCACCCCGGGGAGGAGGAGTGGAGATTTGGGTGGGTGGGGAGGATGGACAGTGGTCCGGGCGGGGCTTGGTTCGGCTTGAGCCCGGGGATCTGATGGAATGGCCGGAGTTCCCGAGCAGTAGGTCCGTGTGGGCCCCGGAAGGACAGGCATGACCGAAACCACCGTCCCGGCAGGGTCAGTGGCCCAGCAGTCTCGTCTGGTCGGCGAGGCGATCACCGAGGTCAAACGCGTGATCGTCGGCCAGGAGCACATGGTCGAGACGCTGATGGTGTCGCTGCTCGCGAAGGGGCACTGCCTGCTCGAGGGCGTGCCGGGCGTGGCCAAGACGCTCGCCGTACGGACCTTCGCCTCCGTCGTCGGCGGGTCGTTCGCGCGGATCCAGTTCACCCCGGACCTGGTCCCGTCCGACATCGTCGGCACCCGGATCTACCGGCAGACCCGCGAGGCGTTCGACATCGAGCTCGGCCCGACGTTCGTGAACTTCGTGCTGGCCGACGAGGTCAACCGCGCGCCCGCCAAGGTGCAGTCGGCGATGCTGGAGCTGATGGCCGAGCGGCAGGTGTCGATCGGCGGGCAGACCTTCCCGATGCCGAAGCCGTTCATCGTGATCGCGACCCAGAACCCGATCGAGTCCGAGGGCGTCTACCCGCTGCCCGAGGCGCAGCGGGACCGGTTCCTGGTCAAGATCGACGTCCCGCATCCGCGCGGCCACGAGGAGTTCGAGATCCTCCGCCGGATGAGCGTCGACCCGCCGCAGCCGCGTCAGGTGCTGCAGCCGGAGACGATCATGGAGCTGCAGCGTTCGGCCGAGCAGGTCTTCGTGCACAACCTGGTCGCCGAGTACGCCGTACGCCTGGTGATGGCGACCCGGACGCCGACCGACTTCCACCTGCCCGACCTCGAGCCGATCATCGAGCTCGGTGTCAGCCCGCGCGCGACGCTCGGCCTGATCGCCGCCGGGCGCGCGCTGGCCCTGATCCACGGCCGCGACTACCTGCTGCCGAGCGACGTCCAGACCGTCGCGCTCGACGTGATGGGCCACCGCCTCGGCCTGACCTTCGACGCGATCGCGGACAACATCGACGCCCGCGCCGTGATCGAGCGGATCCTGGCCACCGTCCCGCCGCCGCAGCCGGTCTGGCGCGACGGCAACGACCAGTCCGGCCGTCCCGAGTTCGTATAGCCCATGGCCAACCGACCCGACCCGAGGGCTGCGATGACGATCTCGCAGCTCGCACCCGAGCGCGCGCTCCGGCGGCTCGAGCTGACCGTCGTACGGCGGCTCGAGGGGTACCTGCACGGCGAGCACCTCGGGCTGCTGCCCGGGCCGGGGACCGAACTGGCCGAGGCCCGCGAGTACCAGGTCGGCGACGACGTCCGCCGGATGGACTGGGCGGTCACGGCCCGGACGACGATGCCGCACGTCCGCGACCTGATCGCGGACCGCGAGCTGGAGACCTGGGCGCTGGTCGACCTGTCCGCCTCGATGGACTTCGGTACGTCGCAGCTGGAGAAGCGCGAGCTCGCCGTCGCCGCGGTCGCGACCGTCGGCTTCCTCACCCACCGCCTCGGCGACCGGTTCGGCGGGCTGATGCTGCGCGACTCGACGCTGCGCCGCTGGCCGGCCCGTTCCGGCCGCCTCGCGCTGTACGGGCTGCTCCGCGCGCTGCTCGCCGAGAAGGACCACGGCGAGCACAAGGCCCGCAGCGACCTGGCCGGAGCGCTCGACTCGATGGCCCGGACGCAGCGCAAGCGCGGTCTGCGGGTCGTCGTGTCCGACTTCCTGACCCCCGAGGACGGCGAGATCGACAGCCGGATGGAGCCGTCCTGGGAGCGCGCGATGCGCAAGCTGACCGCGCAGCACCAGGTGCTCGCGGTCGAGATCGTCGACCCGCGCGAGCTCGAACTGCCGAACATCGGGGTCGTGATGATCGGCGACCCCGAGACCGGCGCGGTGCGCGAGATCGACACCCGCAAGCGCCGCGTCCGGGAGGAGTACGCCGCCGCCGCGCTCGCGCAGCGGGAACGAACCAGGACCGCCCTGCGTAGGGTAGGTGCCGGGCACCTGGTTCTGCGGACCGACCGGGACTGGGTCGCCGACACCGTGCGGTTCGTGCTCGCCTACAAGCGAGTCGCGCCGCGCCTGCACCAACCGCCGAAGGGAGTGGCTCGCTGATGGAGTTCCTGTCTCCGGCCCGACTCTGGTTCCTGCTGCTGATCCCGCTGGTGATCGCGGCGTACGTCTACCTGCAGCACCGGCGCGCCCAGTACGCGCTGCGCTTCACCAACATCGCCCTGCTCGACCGGGTCGCCCCGCGTCGCCCGCAGTGGCGCCGGCACCTCGCGGTCGGGCTCGCGCTGCTGTCCGCCGCGACCTGCGTGGTCGCGTTCGCGCAGCCCAAGGACGAGGTGAAGGTGCCGCGCGAGCGGGCCACGATCGTGGTCGCGATCGACGTGTCGCTGTCGATGATGGCGACCGACGTCGACCCGAACCGGCTCGAGGCGGCGAAGAAGTCGGCGAAGAACTTCGTCAACCAGCTGCCGTCGAAGTTCAACGTGTCGCTGGTCAACTTCGCCGGTACGGCGAGCATCATCGTGCCGCCGACCACCGACCGGGCGACCGTGCAGCGGTCGATCGACGGGCTGGAGCTCGCGGAGTCGACCGCTACCGGCGAGGGCATCTTCACCTCGCTGCAGTCGCTGACGCAGGTCCCGCCGGACCCCGAGCACCCGAACGACCCGGCTCCGGCGCGGATCGTGCTGCTGTCGGACGGCAAGCGCACGGTCGGCCGGACGGCGCAGGAAGGCGCGCAGGCCGCGAAGGCGAAGAACACCCCGATCTACACGATCACGTTCGGCACCGACTCGGGCTTCATCGAGATGGACGGGATCCGGCAGCGCGTTCCCCCGGACCGCGCCGAGCTGCGCAGCGTCGCCGAGATCACCGGCGGCGAGGCATACACGGCGGAGTCCGCGGGTGAGCTGGAGGACGTCTACAAGGACATCGGCTCCTCGGTCGGCTACGACAAGGTCGACAAGGAAGTCACTTCACGGTTCGCCGGAATCGCGATGCTCTTCACCCTCGCTGCGGCCGGTGCGTGCATCGCGATGGCGACCCGCTTCCCGTAAGAACCCCGGCTTCCGCCCCGCAGCACCTTTGGTGCCGCGGGGCCGAAGCAGCGGAGGGCCGGGGAGACCTCGGCGCGCGCTGGTCCTTGGCCGGGTGCTCAGGTCCCGTTGATCAGGCGGGTCGCCAGGTTCGGGTCGAACTGTCCGGCGGGGATGCTCGGTGCGGTGCCGCACGGGCCGTCGGAGTTGCCGGGGACCTTGATCCAGAGCAGCATCTCGGCGCCGCCGCCCAGCTGCGTGGGGGCGCCGAGCTTGCGGCCGGCCGGGTTGCACCAGTTGCCGTTGGAGCCGTTGCCGTTGCGGCTGGTGTCGACGACGTACGGCTTGGGGCTCGTCATCGCAGCGCGGACGTTCTCGCCGTACGCCGTGGAGGCCGCGGTCGTGTAGTAGTTCGACACGTTCACGGAGAATCCGTGGGCGGCACTGACACCCGCGCCGGCCAGCCGCTGCGCCATGGTTGCCGCGGGCACCCACCCCGCGTTGCCGCCGTCCAGGTAGGTCCACGTGTTCGGCGCCCGGTCGCGGAACTGCTGCAGCGCGAACGACAGCATCCCGTTCCGCTCGCTGATCTGCGCCGCCGTCATGCACTCGAAGTCGCCGAGCGCGTCCGGCTCGACGATCACCACCGCCGGGCGCGTGCCGATCGAGTCCGCGAAGGCCGACACCCACGTCCGGTACGCCGCGGGCGAGCCCGCGCCGCCGCCCGAGTGCCCGCCGCAGGCGTCGCGCCCCGGGAGGTTGTAGGCCACGAGCACGGGCAACTTGTCGGCGTTGTCCGCAGCGCCGACGAACCCACCCACCATCGCGCCGATCGTCGTCCCCGATGGCGGGTTTCCGAACCACCGAGCCATCGGTTTGGACGCGATGCTGCTGTTGATGGAAGCAGCCCGAGAGTCCGACCCGTGCGAGTTCACCCAGGCCTTGGGCGTGGAATTGGGATCAACGTAGAACCCGCTCGTCAGATCGACCGGACTGGCCAGCGCCTTCCCCGCCCCGCCGCGCGCTGCGCGCGCGGCGGGGCGGCGGGAGGCGGAGGGGGGTGTCGCCCCGGCGAAGGCGCTGCGCGCTTCGGCGTCGGCGAAGGCGGTGATCCACGCGAGGGCGGAGTTCCAGTTCACCGCGACCTCGTTGGTGGAGTACGAGCCGCTGTGGTCGGTGTAGCAGGTCGCCGGGGCGCAGCCCTGGAGGTTGCGTTGGGCCACCGGGTCCTGCAGTCCCGAGTTCGGTCCACCAGCAAGCGACCCCGGATACGGCGACGGCAGCGCCGGATCCAGCGACTTGGCCCAGAAACGGTGATGCTGGTTCTGGCTCGCGCGCTCGCCGTACCCGCTCACATACGACTGGTTGATCGCGTTCCGCCCCAACAGGTAGTCGAGGGACTCCAAAGCCGCCGACCGGTACTTGGAGGACCGCGTCAGGTCGTACGCGACGGCCAGGATCATCCCGCTGTTCGCGACCGCGCTGTTCGACCCCCACACATACTTCCCGTCGGCCGGAAGATACGGATTCGCATACCCCTGCCCCCGAGCAGCAGCGACATACACATCAGCCACCGCCGCGATCCGCTGCCGGAGCTTCCACTGGTCGACCAGCGGCAACCGCCAAGGCGCCCGAGCCAGCGCCAGATCCGCCAGCCCACCGGTCTCCTGCCACGAGAACCCGTCGGCCGCCTTCAGCACCGTCGTGATCGACCGCCGGTACGACGCTTTGCCCGTGGCAACGAACAGCTCGGCCGCCGCCCACGAGAACTCGTCGCTCACCTTCGTGTCGTCGTACGCGCCCCCTCCGACCCCACCGTCCGGCGCATAGACCGCCGGATGCGCCGCAGCCGCCTTCCACGCCTTCTCAGCGGCCCGCAGGCACCGAGCCGCGAACGCCTTGTCCCACGCGGCGTACACCCGCGCACACCGCGCCCCGACAGCCGCCACGTTCAGCGTCGCGGCCGTCGACGGCGGGTACAGGTACCGCGGCTGCGGATCCGCCGACGGCAGCAACGGCAGTCCGGTCCACGCGACGTCGTGGATCTTGTGATGCACCATCCCGGCCGACGATCCGGACGGCACCTGCATCCGCAGCAGGAAGTCGATCTCCCACCGAGCCTCGTCCAGTACGTCGGGTGTCCGGTTGCCCGCCTCCGGGATGCGCAGGTCGACCCCGCGATCACGATGCTGCGCCGACCGCTCGTACAGATCCAGCAACTGCCAGGCCGCCAACGCGCCGTTCACCACGTACTTCCCGTGATCGCCCGCGTCGTACCAACCACCCCGTACGTCGAGGCTGTAGTCGCACGTTCCCGGCACGCAGGGCACCGACGTGTCGCCCTGATTCGGTGCGACGCCGACGTGCCCGGCCGGCCGGGCGTACGCCTCACCGACGTACCGGGCCTCGATCGGGATCCCGCTCCGGTTGTTGTAGAAGTACGCGAGCGCGTCGCGGCGCAGCGGCTGGTAGAGACCGTTGCCGATGTCAAACGGTTCGCTCTGCTGATCCCCGACGGCCAGCCGGAACCCTTGCCCACTCCCGCGATACCGCCCGAAGTCGATCAGCTGAACGCGGGTCCCGGCAGCGGCATCCAGCCCGTACGGCGTGGAGACGCCCGAGCTCACCACCCGATCCGTTGCATCGAGCAACCGCCACGGCTGCGGCTCGACGGCGTCCGTCACGTACGTCGCCCGCCGCGGACCGTTGCCCAGGTACCCGAGCTGGTTGACCCGCACCGGCGAGCCGAAGTCCCGTACCCCACCAGGTGGCACGACACCTCCGACCAGCGAGATGTCGTCCAGGCACAGCGTGAACGCCGCACCGTTGCCGCCGGACTGGAAGCTGACCTGCGCGTGGTCGCTGGTCACCGTCGACCCAGCGGTGAACTCGAAGGTGGTCGGCGCAGCCCCCAAGGCGGCAGGCTTGTTGAGCACCGTCGTCTGCGGCGTGCCCGCGAGCTGCACCACCGCGCGCACCGTCACGTCCCGGCTCGCCGTCGCGGTGAACCGCAACCGGTACTCCTGACCGGCCTCGACCGGGATGTCGTCCTGGCCGATCATCGAGTCCCACACGTTGACCGTGCCGGCCGGGACCTGCGCGCAGAGCCGACCGCCCTCGACGGCGGTCGGCGTACTGCCGCTGCTCCACCACGGAGCCTTGTCGGTGTCGAAGGTGCCGTTCAGGATCCGCTCGTACTCCGGGTCCGCGGCCTGCGCGGCGGGTGGACTGACGAGGGACACAACCAGGGCGGTCAGCACGAGAGCGGACCGCCGGCGAAGTCTGGACATGCGCTGCCTCCGATGGGCGACTGGACTGGGAGCGCTTTCAGTCCCAGTATGGTGACCAGCGCTTCAACGCCTGTCAATGGCACCGGGAGCGCTTCCAGTTCTTTCCGACCGAGGAGCAGGATGGCCAAACGGCAGGTGACGCTCGACGAGGTGGCCGAGCGGGCGGGAGTCTCGCGGTCGGCCGCGTCCCGGGCGATCAACAACGCCCCGAACGTCAGCCGCGCCAAGCGGGAGGCGGTTCAGCGGGCCGTCGACGCGCTCGGGTACGTGCCGAACGCAACGGCCCGCGCGCTGGCCACCCAGCAGGCCGGCTCGGTCGTGCTGGCGATCTCGGGGGAGGACCCGGCGCTGCTGGCCGACCCGTTCTTCGCCGAGGTGGTGGTCGGGATCTCGTCGGTGCTGGAGGAGACCGACCTCGAGCTCGTCCTGTCGCTGGCGACGTCGGAGCGCGGCCAGGCCCGGCTGGCGCAACGACTGCGGACCCGGCAGGCGGACGGTGTGATGCTGATGTCGCTGCGCGAGAACGACCCGCTCGCCGCGCTCGCGCACCAGGCCGACGTACCGGTCGTGTTCGGCGGACGGCCGCTCGGCTTCGAGCCGTCGTACTACGTGGACGCGGACAACCGCGGCGGCGCGCGGGCCGCGACCGAGCACCTGATCACGACCGGCAGGACGCGGATCGCGACGATCACCGGACGCCTCGACGAAGGAGCCGGTGCGGCGCGGTGCCAGGGCTTCCAGGAGGCGCTGGCCGTCGCCGGGCTCGATGCGAGCCGGGTCGTCCAGGGCGACTTCGCCGAGGACGGCGGCGCGAAGGCGATGGTGGAACTGCTGGCGACGTGGCCGGACCTCGACGCGGTGTTCGTCGCTTCGGACCAGATGGCGATCGGCGCGCTGAGGGTCCTGCGTGAGGCCGGGAAGTCGGTGCCGGACGACGTGGCTGTTGTCGGGTTCAACGACATCTCCGGCGCGCGGCACACGGTCCCGCCGCTGACCACCGTGCACCAGCCGATCCAGGCGCTCGGCCGGGAGATGGCCCGGATGCTGCTCGCCTTGCTGGCAGGGGAGCAACCTAGTCCACTGATCCTGCCGACGCGACTGGTCGTCCGCGCGTCGAGTTGAGCGTTACGGACTGACCGGTGCAGCATCGCGACACGACGGTGATGTAGTTGACACGGCGAGGTTGCTGGTGTCAAAGGGATCTGTGGTGCAAGATGGGTCTCGCTGTCAGGACCGACTGGCCGTGATCGAGAACGCTGGGGAAGGCGCAGCTCGAGCACATAAAGGAGGTCCTGGTGGCGACGACTCGTGGCGTTCTGTACGTCCACACGGTGCCGTCAGCGCTGTGCCCGCATGTCGAGTGGGCAGCGGGCGGCATCCTTGGCGTGCCCGTGAAACTGGACTGGACCCCGCAGCCGGCGGCCCAGGGTCAGTACCGGGCCGAGCTGTCGTGGCAGGCGGAAGCCGGTACGGCGGCCAAGCTGGCGTCCGCGTTGCGCGGATGGCAGAAGCTGCGCTTCGAGGTGACCGAGGAGCCCAGCAACGGCGTCGAAGGTGAGCGGTACTCGTTCACGCCGGCGCTTGGGGTCTTCCACGCGACCACCGGGGTGCACGGCGACATCATGGTGCCCGAGGACCGGCTGAAGGCCGCAATGCTCAAGGCCGCCAGTGGCGAGGCCGATCTGAGCGAGGAGGTCGAACGGCTGCTGGGCAGGCCCTGGGACGACGAGCTCGAGCCGTTTCGCTACGCAGGTGACGGTGCTCCCGTTCGCTGGCTGCACCAGGTTGTGTAGGCACTGAAACAACCGCTCGACAGTAAACCTGAGAAGTTCTGAAGAAAGCAGTGAAGGCAGGAGCTTTTCTGCGAATCTTCGACGATGCTGGAGACCCACAGCTTCCCCGGTGCGAACCGAGGACCAGGCCGTGGCCGCTGGGCCACCGGGTGTCGGGACACCCCCGGTTGTCACCAACAGCGGCCGCACCACGTCGAAAGGGCGCGAACCCCAGCAGGGTTCGCGCCCTTTCTCTTGCCCTTACAGCGGGATGTTCCCGTGGCGTCCTCTGACCTTGCCGCTCTCCTCGGCCGACGCGATCGCCGCCGCCAGCGCCGACCGCGTCTTGGCCGGCTCGACCACCTCGTCGACCACGCCGATCTCGCGCGCCCGCTCGATCCCGCCGGCGATCTTCTCGTGCTCGGCCGCCAGCTCGGCCTCGACCTGCGCCCGCAGCTCGGGCGCCACGTCGGCCAGCTTGCGCCGGTGCAAAATCCGGATCGCGGCCACCGCACCCATCACCGCCACCTCGGCCCGCGGCCACGCGAACACCCGGGTCGCCCCGAGCGAGCGCGCGTTCATCGCGATGTACGCGCCGCCGTACGTCTTGCGCGTCACGAGGGTGACCCGCGGCACGACCGACTCGGCGAAGGCGTGCAGCAGCTTGGCTCCTCGCCGTACGACGCCGTCCCACTCCTGCCCGACGCCCGGCAGATAACCCGGTACGTCGACCAGCACAACCATCGGTACGCCGAACGCGTCGCACATCCGCACGAACCGCGACGCCTTCTCCGCCGACAGCGCGTCCAGGCAGCCGCCGAGCCGCAGCGGGTTGTTCGCGATCACGCCGACCGTACGCCCGCCGAGGCGGCCGAGCGTGGTGACGATGTTCGGCGCCCAGCGCTGGTGCAGCTCCACGCCGGAGTCCTCGTCGAGCACGCCGCCGACGAGCGGGTGCACGTCGTACGCGCGCTTGGCCGACTCCGGCAGAAGCCCGGACAGATCGGTGTCGGAGACGTCGCCGGACACGTCGCCCTGGTTCGCGAACAGGTCGGTCAGCTGGCGGGCCTTCTCGATCGCGGCGGCCTCGGTGTCGGTGGTGATGTGGACGACGCCCGACCGCCGGCCGTGCGGCTCGGGACCGCCGAGGCGCAGCATGTCGACGTCCTCGCCGGTGACCGAGCGGACTACGTCCGGACCGGTGACGAAGATCCGCCCCTCCGGACCGAGGATCACGACGTCGGTCAGCGCCGGCCCGTACGCCGCACCGCCTGCCGCGGGGCCGAGCACGACGGAGATCTGCGGGATCTTGCCCGAGGCCTGCGTCATCGCGTAGAAGATCTTGCCGACCGCGTGCAGGCTGAGCACGCCCTCGGCGAGCCGGGCGCCGCCGGAGTGCCACAGCCCGATGATCGGCAGCTCCTCGCGGCGGGCCACCTCGTACGCCGTACAGACGACCTCGCAGCCCTCGTCGCCCATCGCGCCACCCATCACGGTCGCGTCGGAGCAGAAGGCGACGACGGGCGCGCCGGCGATCGTGCCGCGGACGGCGAGCATGCCGGACAGGTCGTCGGGCGTGATCAGCTCGAGCGAGTCCGGGTCGAGCAGGTTGGTCAGCCGGGTGAAGGGGTTGCGCGGGTCCAGCTCGCGAGGCAGCTTGGCTGGTTTCGCGGGGGCAGTGGTCATGGGCATCTCCGGGGGATCAGCTAGCGCGAACTGCCTGCTGGAAAGAGAGGGGCCGGGCAGCGAACTGCCCGGCCCTGCTCAGAAATCAGACCGACTTGAAGGCCAGGGCGACGTTGTGGCCGCCGAAGCCGAAGGAGTTGTTCAGCGCCGCGACGTCACCGTCGGGCAGCTTGCGCTGCTCGGTGGCGATGTCGAGGTCGACGCCGTCGTCCACCTTGTCGACGTTGATCGTCGGCGGTACGACGCGGTGGTGCAGCGCGAGCACCGTGGCGATCGACTCGACCGCTCCGGCCGCGCCGAGCAGGTGCCCGACCATCGACTTCGGCGCGGTCGCGATCGCGTTGTCGGTCGCGCTGCCCAGGGCCTTGCGGATCGCGATCGCCTCGGCGATGTCACCGGTCGGCGTGGAGGTGGCGTGAGCGTTGATGTGCACGACGTCACCGGCCGCCAGGTCGCCCTCACGCAGCGCCTGCAGCATCGCGCGCTCGGCGCCGGAACCGGTCGGGTCGGGCTGCACGATGTCGTGACCGTCGGCGGTGATGCCGGCGCCCGCGAACTCGGCGTAGATCTTCGCGCCCCGGGCGACCGCGTGCTCGTAGGTCTCCAGGACCAGGACGCCCGCGCCCTCACCGAGCAGGAAGCCGTCGCGGTCGACGTCCCACGGACGCGACGCGCGCTCCGGGTCGTCGTTGCGCTTGCTGAGCGCCATCATCTGGCCGAACGCGGCCAGCGGCAGCCCGGCGATCGACCCCTCGGCGCCACCGGCGACGACGATGTCGGCGCGGCCGAGCCGGATCTGGTCGGCGGCCAGCGAGATCGCCTCGTTGCTGGAGGCGCAGGCCGAGACCGGGGTCTGGACACCGGCCAGCGCGCCGAGCTCGAGGCCGACGTTCGCGGCCGCGGAGTTCGGCATCAGCATCGGGATCGCCAGCGGCGAGACCCGGCGCGGGCCGTTGCGCAGCGCGTCGTAGTTGGTCAGCGTGGTGAGCAGGCCGCCGATGCCGGTGGCGATCGCGACGCCCAGGCGGGTCCTGTCCAGCTCGACGTCGGCCAGGCCGGAGTCGGCCCAGGCCTCGCGGGCGGCGACCACGGCGAACTGCGCGTTGCGGTCCAGGCGACGGGCCTTGACCCGCTCGATGATCTCGGTCGGCTCGACCGCGGCGGGCGCCGCGATCTTCACCGGCAGTTCCTCGACCCAGTCGGCGGTCAGCAGCTTGGCGCCGGACCGGCCGGCCAGCAGGCCTTCCCAGGTACTGGCGACGTCGCCCCCGACCGGGGTCGTCGCTCCGAGCCCGGTGATCACGACTCGGGTCTTCGACATGGTTACCTCATCCTTCGGCGAGAGAACTGGTGCGGTGGGGGTACTGCTGGTACGGCGTACGGGCGGCCCGCTCACCGGGCTTTCCGGCCCGGTGAGCAAGCACTGCCAGCACGATCGGCTCGATCAGCCGTTCTGGGCGCGCTCGATGAACGCGACCGCGTCGCCGACGGTCTTCAGGTTCTTGACCTCGTCGTCGGGGATCTTCACGCTGAACTTCTCCTCGGCGGCCACCACGACCTCCACCATGGAGAGCGAGTCGACGTCGAGGTCGTCGGTGAAGGACTTGTCCAGCTGGACGTCCTCGACCGGGATCCCCGCGATCTCGTTGACGATCTCGGCGAGGTTGCTGCGGATCTCTTCGGTGCTGGCCATCTGTGTGGTTTCCCTTTCGGATCTTCTACTGCTGGTACGCCGGGGGCTGGGCCCCGGACATCTGAGGGGTGTTACGGGATGCGGATGACCTGACCGGCGTACACCAGTCCGGCCCCGAACCCGATGATGAGCGCCAGGTCGCCGCTCTTCGCCTCGCCACTGTCCCGCATCGCACTGATCGCGAGCGGGATCGACGCGGCCGACGTGTTGCCCTGCCGCTCGATGTCGCGCGCCACCTTGACGTGGTCGGGCAGCTTGAGCGTGCGGTGCATCGCGTCGGTGATCCGCATGTTCGCCTGGTGCGGCACGAACAGGTCGAGGTCGTCGGCGGTCACGCCGGCCACGTCGAGCGCCTGCTGCGCGGCCTTGGCCATCTCGAACGCCGCCCAGCGGAACACCGGGTTGCCGTCCATCTTCAGGTTCGGCCAGTTGTAGCTGCCGGCCGCCTCCTGCCAGGACTCCTTCTGGCTGATCAGCTCGTGCTGCGTGCCGTCGGAGCCCCAGACCACCGGGCCGATGCCCGGCTCGTCGGACGGACCGACCACGGCGGCGCCGGCGCCGTCGGCGAAGATGAACGCCGTACTGCGGTCGGTTCGGTCGGTGATGTCGCTGAGCCGCTCGACGCCGATCGCGAGCACGTACTTCGCGCTGCCGCCGCGGACCAGGTCACTGGCCATCGCGACGCCGTAGCAGAAGCCCGCGCAGGCAGCCGAGATGTCGAACGCCGCGGCCGTCGGAGCACCGACCGCGACCGCGATCTGGGTCGCGATCGCGGGCGTCTGGTACAGGTGGGTGACGGTGGCGACGACCACGCAACCGATCTGTGCCGGGTCGATGCCGGAGTCGCGCAGCGCCTCCTTGGCGGCCTCGACCGACATCATCAGCACGGTCTCGTCGGGCTCGGCCCAGCGCCGCTCGCGGATGCCGGACCGGGTCCGGATCCACTCGTCACTGGAGTCGATCTGCTCGAGGATCACCGAGTTCGGCACGACCGTCCGCGGCCGGTACGAGCCCATGCCGAGGACGGCGGTGTGCTCGGCACCCTGGACGGTCGCGATCGAACCGGTCATGTCAGTTTCCTCCGCTCGGGTGCAGCCGCACCAGCGGCTGCCCGGGGGCGACCGGGTCGCCCTCCTCGACCAGCCACTCCACGACGATGCCGCCGTGCGGGGCGCGCACCTCGAGCTCGTCGCGCAGGCTCTTGACCGTCGCGACCACCTCGCCGGCCTCGACCGCGTCACCGGTCTCGCGCATGACCTGCGCTTCGCGGGTGAAGGTGCCCTTCATCGGCGCGACCAGCAGCCGCCAGGTCGGCGACGCGTCGATCTCCGACGGGCTGCCGTGCTTGTCGACGAACGCGCGGGCGTCGTCGAGCTGGTCCGGCGTCTTCAGCGCGAACGTCTCGACGCCCTTCAGCGCCCGCCGCGCGATCCCGGTCAGTGTGCCGGCCGGGGTCATCTCCAGGATGCCGGTGACCTGCAGGTCGGCCATCGTCTGCATGCACAGGTCCCAGCGGACCGGCGCGTTGACCTGCTGGACCAGCCGCTGCAGTACGTCGCGGCCGTCGTGCACGACCTGGCCGTCGCGGTTCGAGATCAGCCGCGCGCGGGGGTCGTGGGTGGTGATCGACTTCGCGTAGCCGGCCAGGGTCTCGACAGCGGGCTCCATGTGCCGGGTGTGGAAGGCGCCGGCCACCGAGAGCGGGATCAGCCGGGCCTTGGCCGGCGGGTCGGCGGCCAGCGCGGCCAGCTCCTCGACGGTGCCGGCGGCAACGATCTGGCCCGGGCCGTTGTCGTTGGCCGGGGTCAGCCCGTACTGCTCGAGCTTGGCCAGGATCTCGTCGCGGTCGCCGCCCAGGACGGCGGTCATCGAGGTCGGGGTCAGCGCGGCCGCCGAGGCCATCGCCTTGCCGCGCTCGCGGACCAGGACCATCGCCTGCTCGGCGCTGATCACGCCGGCGCCGACCGCCGCGGCGATCTCGCCGACGCTGTGACCGGCCAGCGCGCCCATCTTCTGGAACGCGTCACCGGGGTGCGGGAAGACGGCCAGCGCCGCCAGCATGCTGGAGGCGACCAGCAGCGGCTGCGCGATCGCGGTGTCGCGGATGGTGTCCGCGTCGGCCTTGGTGCCGTAGTGGGCGAGGTCGAGACCGGCGACCGCGGACAGCCAGTGCAGCCGGTTCTCGAAGACTGGGTCCTCCAGCCACGGCTCGAGGAAACCTGGGGCTTGGGCGCCCTGACCGGGCGCGACGATGACGAGCACGTGACAACTCTCCCTGAGCCGGGCTGTTCGTGGGTGACAAAGCAGCACGAATTCTACTGCCCCGACTTTGTAGGGATCCTACAAAACGTGCGATCCGGGTTCCGGGTTGAGCAGGCGGCCCAGTGTCAGTGCGACACGCAACGTGAAAGCGTCGCGCGGGTTGCCCGGGGAGTAGCCCGTGATTTCCCCCACACGCTTCAACCTGTACCGGACGGTATTGGCGTGGATGAACATCGCGCGGGCCGTCGCCTCGATCGAACCACCCGAGTCCAGGTAGGCGCTGACGGTGTCCAGGAGGACTCCGTCGCCCATCGTGAGCGGGCCGTAGACGTCGGTGGCCAGTTGCCGACGGGCATGACCGTCGCCGGACAGGGACCGCTCGGGCAGCAGTTCGTCGGCGTGCACAGGTCGCG
Source organism: Kribbella sp. cmx-5-2 (assembly GCA_049998015.1). Taxonomy (GTDB): domain Bacteria; phylum Actinomycetota; class Actinomycetes; order Propionibacteriales; family Kribbellaceae; genus Kribbella. Next base: position 1,338,654 of record JAEBEC010000001.1, on the reverse strand, counting down.
GAGCGCCCGGCCAGGCGGGTGCTGCGCGGAGTCCCGCGACCGCCGCACGAGCCGACGTGACGGCGGACATCAGGTCCTTGACGACGGGCCCGACAACGATCGGACCGGGTCCAAACCAAGCGGCCAGCTTTTGTACGATCTCCACAGGTTTGCTCGTACCACCGAGTACTACGACCAGCCGGTCGCCCTGCATCGCACACAACGCGTCGGCCCCGGCCTCCCGAGCCGCGGCCCGGACGGAGTCCGCGACGTTCGCCGTACCGGACTCTCCTTCGAGCGCCCTGCCGACGACGACTGCCACCTCACTCGACCCGCTCGCGCCGGTCCACCCGAGCGCCGAGGCCCGCGACCGCACCGACTCGTCAGCCTCACCACGAATCACCGAGTCGACGACCAGCGCCTCGAGCCGAGCGTCCCACGCCCCCCGCATCTCCGCCGCCTGCGCGTAAACCGTCGCCGCGGCGAACGCCACCTCCCGCGCGTACCGCTGCATGGCCTCCCGCACCGCCGGTACGTCGTCCTCCGGCAGCAGGTCGCCGATCGTGTTCTCGATCATCTCGATCGTGGTCCGCAGCAACTCGACGGTCTGGTGCAGGCTGATCACCCGCGTGAACTCCCGTGGCGCCGACCCGAACATCCGCGTCGGCATCGAGGAGTGCGCCTCCGGATCCCGGAACCAGTCCACGAACGCCGTGATCCCCGACTGCGCCACCAGTCCGATCCACGACCGATCCTGCGCCGAAAGATTCCGGAACCAGGGCAGCTCCTCGTCCATAGCCGCCATCGCCGCAGTGGCAAGCGCCCCGGTCGCCCCCTGCAACCGCTCAGCCTGAGCCGCGTGCTCGTCGCCCATCGCCTTCGCCACGCCCCGACCATAACCGCCGCGGTACGAGCGGTCGGTACGCCGTACGCGCTGGCCGCCTACGCTACCCGCCGCTTCTGACCCCACCGCGCCGCCGCATCTACCGCGCACTCCCACATGTGCACGACCGGGCACCGCGCAGCCGGGCCCACCCGCGACACCACCCGCACCGCACGCCAGCGCCGCCACTTGCACCGCGCTTCAGCGCCTCCGCGCCTCCGCGCCTCCGTTTCCGCGCTACCGCGTCGCCGCGCGCACCCGCGCCTCCGCGCACCCCGGATCCGCGCTACCGCGTCGCCGCGCGCACCCGCGCCTCCTACCCGTGCCAAGGCGCTCTCGCCGCGACGTGCCGCGCTGCCGGCGCCGTACGGTACTCACCTTGAGCACCGGCCAGTCGTTGTCGGCGGTGGTTTGTGGCTGAGCGGTGCACAAGGGGGAACGACACAGCCCAGGGTCCGACTTTGTGCACCGGCCAGTCGTCGTCAGTGGCGGATTGTGGGTGGGTGGTGCTCAAGGTCGGGGGAAGCGGGCTGCGCGGCATCGTCTTTGAGCATCGCCCAGTCGTCGGCGGCGGCGGATTGTGGGTGGGTGGTGCTCAAAGTCGGGGGATTGGAGGACGAGTTCCACCGGTGGATGGTCGGTGGGACCCGCCATGATGGGGGGATGAGTGACAAGGCTGGGGTGGTGGCGGCGGTCGAGGCGTTGCGGGCTATCGGGTACTACCTCGAGCGGGACCGGCAGCCGAATCATCGGGTGAAGGCGTACCGGCGGGCGGCGGACACGATCGAGGCGCTGTCGGCGACCGAGGTGCGGGCGCGGAAGCGGGCGGGGACGCTGACCGAGCTGCCGGGGATCGGGCCGAAGACCGAGGCGGTGATCCTGGAGGCGATGGACGGCGCCGTACCGGCGTACCTGACGAAGCTGGAGCAGGGTGCCGCCGCGCTGACCGAGGACGGTACGGCGATGCGCTCCGCGCTGAAGGCCGACCTGCATCTGCACTCGGACTGGTCCGACGGCGGCAGCCCGATCGAGGAGATGGCGCGTACGGCGGCCCGGCTCGGGCACTCGTACATCGCACTGACCGACCACTCGCCGCGCCTCACCGTCGCCAACGGCCTCTCGCGCGAACGCCGGCTGCAGCAGCTCGACGTCGTCGCCGAGCTGAACAAGAAGCTCGCCGACGAGCTCGACGGCTTCCGCATCCTGAACGGCATCGAGGTCGACATCCTCGACGACGGCTCGCTCGACTGCGACACCGAGATCCTCGCGCGCCTCGACATCGTCGTTGCGAGCGTGCACTCCAAGCTGCGGATGGCGTCCGAACCGATGACCGAACGCATGGTCAAGGCGATCGCCAACCCCCACGTCGACATCCTCGGCCACTGCACCGGCCGCCTCGTCACCGGCGGCCGCGGCACCCGCCCCGAGTCCGACTTCGACGCGGAGGTCGTCTTCGAGGCCTGCCGACAGTTCGGTACGGCGGTCGAGATCAACTCCCGCCCCGAACGCCTCGACCCACCCCGCCGCCTGCTCACGCTGGCGGTGGAGACAGGCTGCCAGTTCTCCATCGACACCGACGCCCACGCCCCCGGCCAACTCGACTGGCAACCCTACGGCTGCGAACGCGCCGAAGAATGCGGCGTCGAACAGGAGAACGTCATCAACACCTGGGCGATGGACGACCTCCTGGAGTGGACCAACAGCTGACCCGGAAGCCGGAACCTCGCGCCGGCAACCGAAAGTCCCCGCCGGTGCATGCCGCCGGACGCTCCACCACCGCCCATCGCCCCATCGCGCACACCGGCCCACCGCGCCCACCACCGAGCACCGGGCATCGCCAGTAGGCACACCGGGCACACCACTCCGGCGGCCCGTCGGCACACTGGTCACCAGCCAGCCGGGCACAGCGGCCGCCAGGCGCATCGGCTCGTCGCCCGCCGCGCCCTTCGGCCCACCGGGGTACCGGCACAGCGGGCACACCGGCCCACCGGGTATACCGGGCAGTCGGCACATCGGCACACCCGCCGGGCACACCGGCGTGCCGGCTCACGGCGCTCACCACCCGCCGGGCACACCGGCGCACCGGCCAGTCGGCCCACCACCCGTCGGGCGCACCGGCCCACCCGCCGGGCACATCGGCTAACCACGCGCCGGGCACACCGGCCGCCCGGCACTCCGGCTCACCACCCGCGGGCACAGGGCATACGGGCCAGTCGGCGCACCGGCCACACCTGCCGTCGGGCACATCGGCTCGCCACCCGCCGGCCCACCGGCACAGCGGTCGCACCGGCATAGCGGCCAGTCGGCAGACCGAGCACACCGGCAGACCGGCCGCCGGGCACGCCGGCCCACCACCAACCGCGCCCACCGACCCACGACCCGCCGGGCATACCGAGCACCGGGCCCGCCGGGCACATCGGCCCACCACCCGCCGGCGTACCGGGTACACCGGCTCGGCACCCGCCGAGCACACCGGCCCACCGGGCCCACCGGTGTGGGGTTGGGGTGGATCGGCCTAGAGGCTGGCGGAGTGGTGGAGGGCCGTGGTGCGCTCGACCAGCTCCTCGATGGTGATGCGGTCGAAGCCTCGGACCGCTGAGCGGACTACTCCGTTGCCGGCGGATGCCAGGGCCGGCGGGATCGCGGATGCGCCGTGGAGGGCTCCGAAGGCGCTGCCTACCGTGGCGCTGGTGGAGTCGGTGTCTCGGCCGGCGCCGACAGACAGGGCGAGGGTTCGGACGTAGTCGCCGGCGCCCCAGAGGAGGGCGGTGGTGATGATGGCGGCGTTGTTGAGGGTGTGGACCCAGTTGTAGTCGAGGGCATCGTCGACCCAGTCGAGGGCTTCTTCGCCGGTGGCGCCCTGCTCGTGGAGGTCGAGGAGGCAGCGTTGGCTGTCGGCCAGGCGGGAGCGGGGTGGGATGACGGCGAGGGCTGTGGTGAGTGCTTCGGTTGGGGTGGTGGCGACCAGCGCTTGGGCGACCAGGGCGGCGGCCCACTGGGCGCCGTACAGGCCGTTGGCGGTGTGGGAGAGGCTCGCGTCGACCAGCGCCAGGCGGGCGGCTTCGGTGGGGTTGCCGGGGTTCGCGTAGCCGTAGGCGTCGACGCGGATGAGGGCGCCGATCCACTCGCGGTACGGGTTGCGGGTGGTGGCGGTGTCCGGCGGGTGCAGGCCGTGGACGAGGTTGCGGTACGCCGCGCGCTCGGCGGTGTACGTCTGCGTGAACGGCATCCGGTCGAGCCACTCGCGGGCGACGTCCTCGGTGCGCAGTTCGCGGCCGTACGTCTCGAGGAGGTGCAGCCCGAGCATCGTCCAGTCGAGGTCGTCGTCGCGCGGTACGGCGTCGAAGCGGCCGGCCGAGGCCTCGGCTGCCGACGGGTGCAGGTGGATGCCGGGCGGCTGCGTTGCGACGTACGGGACGAAGCCGGTCAAAGGCCAGTCGCCGGCTGCTTCCAGATAGGTCCGTACGTCGGCGCGGCTGAGGCCTTCGACGGGCTTGCCCATCGTGTTGCCGACGCACCGCCCGAGCCAGGCGCCACGGATGCGATCGGGCAGGTCGTCACCTGCAGGCGTTACAGGAAGACTTTGAGTTTCCGGCTCCGGTTCCTCGTACGGCCACTCGGCATCTCGGTGCAAGGCGGCGAGCGCGGTCTCGATGTCCGACAGTTGGGTCAGATCGCCGGCCGCCGCCGCGATGCGGGCTCGGGCCTGCAAGTCGCCGACGACGAATCCGGAGCTTGTCAGTTGCTCGGCCTCGTCCGGGACCAGGTCGCGTAGATCGAGTGCGTCGTGCAAGGCCGGCCTCCTGCTTGGCGTGCAACTGCCGATGCCGGTGCCGGCTTCGGACGTCCTCTCCCTACCCGACCACGCATCGGAGCCGGAGTCCATACTCGTCCCATGAGCGACTTGGAGAAGGACCCGGCCGAGGTCGTCTGTGACGGGGCCGGCGCCGAGGGGCCGGTGCAGGAGCTGCTGGAGCCGCGGCAGGTGGTGCTCGGCCGGACCACGAAGGTGCGCCGGCTGCTGCCGAACAAGAACCGCCGGATGGTCGGCGCGTGGTGCTTCGCCGACCACTACGGGCCGGACGACCTGACCCGGCGCGTCGACTCGTACGACGGACCGGGGGAGCAGGGCATGCTCGTCCCGCCGCACCCGCACACCAGTCTGCAGACGGTGAGCTGGCTGTTCGAGGGCGAGATCGAGCACCGCGACTCCGCCGGGTCGCACGCGATGGTCCGCCCGGGCGAGCTGAACATCATGACGTCCGGCCCGGGCATCGCGCACTCGGAGATCTCGTTGCCCTCGGCCCCTCCAACGCTGCACGGCGCGCAGCTGTGGGTCGCGCTGCCCGAGTCGGCGCGCAACACGGTGACGCCGACCTTCAACGCGTACGCCGACCTGCCGGTGCTCGATCTCGACGGTGCACGCGTCCAGGTGATGGTCGGCACGGTCGGCGGCGTCACGTCGCCGGCTCCGGCGTACACGCCGCTGGTCGGCGCCGACGTCACGATCGAGTCTGGCCGGACCATCATGCTCCCGCTGACGCCAGAGTTCGAGTACGCCGTACTGGTGGTCGACGGTGTGGTCGATGCCGGCGAGGTCGCGCCGGCGTTCGGCGAGATGGCGTACTTCGGCACCGACCGCGAAACGATCGAGCTGACCGCCGGACCCGACGGCGCCCGCCTCCTGCTGCTCGGTGGTGAGCCGTTCGAGGAGCAGCTGGTGATGTGGTGGAACTTCATCGGCCGCACCCACGAGGAGATCGTTGCTGCCCGCAACGACTGGATGGCGTCGATCGAGTCGCACGGCTCGGATCGCTTCCCGGCTGTCCGCGGCTACGACGGCGACCCACTCCCTGCCCCACCGCTCCCCGGCACCCGCCTGAAGCCGAGACCACGCTCCCGTTGATCTCATGAAACCAGCACCTGCCGAGCGCCGCTCACCCGGCGCCGGTAGTACGCCCAGGTCAACACCAACAACGCCGGCCCCCACAAGTTCAGCGGCGCGTAGCAACTGATCATCAGCACCGCCGCCGCATCGCTGCTGAACGGAAGCCACTGCCCGCTGAACGCATCACGGAACCCGAACGTCCAGATCCCGATCAGCGCCAGGCTCCCCAGCGTCGCCGGCACGATCGCCGCGTACGGCGCCACCCGGCGCCCGCCGATCAACGGGATCCACGACGGCACCACCTCACCCCACCGCCGTACCATCCCGAACGCCGTCAACGCCACGGCCTCCGAGAACATCGTCAGGCAAACGACGTATACGTGCTCTCCGGTCCCGTGCAGCATCGCCGGCCGCCCGGCGTCGTCCAGCATCCCCATCGAGAAGCCGGCCACCAGCCCCAGCCGCCACAGCCCGGACGGCAGCACCATGAACGGAATCGCGTGCGCCAACCACTCGGCCCACCGCGGCACAGGTCTCTCGGTCATGCCTCGAGTCTGCAAGGCGAAAGCCCCGAAAACCTCACCCACACGAGGGATTCGCCTCCCTCGCGCGGGGGAAATCCGCACCAGAAGCCGCGGAAGATCCGCGCCGAACGATCAGCGCCGAGCGTGCCGCCGAATCCACGGCGACAGGAAGTACAGCGCCAGCGCGAACACGATCGTCACCACCGCGAGCCCGCCGAAGTACGCCGTGTCCGAAGCTCCCTCGGTCGCCTGCACGAGCTGCGCGGTGATCGCCTGACCAGCAGCCGGCGCCAGGAACCACAACGCCATCATCTGACTCAGGAACGCCTTCGGCGCGAGCACCGTCGTCGCGGCCAGACCGACCGGCGACAGGAACAACTCACCAAGCGTCTGTACGACGTACACCAGCACCAGCCACAGCGGCGACGCCAGCCCATCACCAGTCACCGCCGAGGCCACCGCCATGATCGCGAACGAGATCCCCGCGAGCAGCAGCCCGGTCGCGAACTTCTGCCCGATCCCCGGCCCGCGGTCGCCGAGCTTGATCCAGACCGCCGCGAACACCGGCGCCAGCACGATGATCGAGAACGGGTTGACCGACTGGAAGAACTCCGGCGAGATCGAGATCCCGACCAGCTCCAGCGCCGTCCGGTCGGCCGCGAACGTGGTCAGCGTCGTCGCCGCCTGCTCGAACAGCATGAAGAACAGCATCGCCGCGACGAACAGCGGGATGTACGCCCTGACCTGCTGTTTCTCGGTCGGCGTCACCAGCGGGCTGCGCAGCAGCATCGTGAAGTACGCGATCGGCGCCAGGAAGCACAGGTACGAGATCGCGTCGACGACCGGTTTCGGCCCGATCCCGCCGGAGATCCACGCCGACACCGCGAACACGACCACCAGCACCGCGATCACCGCGCCGCTGATCTTCAGCATCGTCGGCCGGTCCTCGGCGGTCAGCGGGTTCGGCGGGGTGTCGCCGCGGCCGTGCAGCGTCCGGCGGCCGAGCACGTAGGCGACCAGCGCCAGCGTCATCCCGACCGCGGCCGCCGCGAACGCGACGTGGAACCCGAACTCGCGGCGCAGGAACCCGACCACGAACGGCGCGCTGAACGAGCCGATGTTGATGCCCATGTAGAAGATCGAAAACGCCGAGTCGCGGCGCTCGTCGCCGTCGGAGTACAGCGTGCCCACCATCGTCGACACGTTCGGCTTCAGCAGACCGGTGCCGAGGGCAACGAGCGCGATCCCGGCGTAGGCCAGTCCCTCGACCGGTACGGCGAGCAGGACGTGGCCCGACACGATCACCGCACCGCCGTACAGGACCGTACGCCGGGCGCCGAAGACGCGGTCGGCGAACCAGCCGCCGAGCACCGACAGCAGGTAGACCGACGCGCCGTAGATCGACACGACCGCCTCGCCGAGCGACTGCCCGAGGCCGAGCCCGTGCGCCTGGTCGGTCAGGTAGAGCAGCAGGATGGCGCGCATCCCGTAGTAGCTGAAGCGCTCCCACAACTCGGTGGTGAACAGCGTCATCAGGCCTCGTGGATGCCCGAAGAACGTCTTCTCCTGCTCGGCGCCCGGTTGCGTTTGCGACACGCTCGACTACTCCCCGTAGATCGGCAACAGACCGTCTCGACGGTAGTCGGTGCTCGATCCCACGGGCCATCCGGGGCGCGTCAGAGCGTGATCCAGTACCTCCGCGTCAGTCCCAGCCAGGTCTCGCGCACGTCCTCCAGTACGCCGCCGTTGCGCTCGATCGTCCGCGCGGACGGTGCGTTGTCGTCGTCGCAGGTCACCAGGACCCGGTCCAGCCCGCGCTCCCGGGCCCGGTCGAGCACCGCGCCGAGCGCCCACGTCGCGAGCCCGCGCTTTCGCGCCGACGGGCGTACGCCGTACCCGATGTGCCCGCCGCCGTCGAGCAGCTTGTCGTTCAGCCGGTACCGCAAGGTGATCGCGCCGGCGTACTTGCCGTCGTCAACGATCCACCAGTACGCCGCGGGCACGCGGCCCGGCGCGAGCTCACGCGTCTCGTCACCCTCGGCAGCCAGCCGCTGGACCCAGGCGGTGAACCCCTCGACGCTGCCCAGGTCGTCGGACTCGTGCACCCCGGAACCGTGCTGCGCGTCGTCGCCCCACTCGAGCGAGGACTCCAGCCAGGAGTCCCGCAGGTCCACGGTCGGCTCGATCAGCTCAGGCATGCGCCCAAGGGTAAATCCACGAAGCGACCGCCCACATCAGGTTTTCCACAGGCGAAAGGGCCGCCCACCCGCAGGTGGACGGCCCTTTCGAGCGGACGCCGGATCAGGCGCCGGCGCCCTCCTGCTTCACGCCGGCGACCGCGGTCGGGTCGTCGATGCGGTACTTGCGGGCGGCCTCGGCGGCCACCTCGCGCTTGACGTCACCGCGCTTGGCCAGGATCTCCAGCGTGGCGACCACGATCGACTCGGCGTCGACGTGGAAGTGCCGGCGAGCGGCCGCCCGGGTGTCGGCCAGGCCCCAGCCGTCGGTACCGAGCGAGGTGTAGTCGTTCGGGACCCAGCGCGAGATCTGGTCCTGCACCGCGCGCATGAAGTCGCTGACGGCAACGACCGGGCCCTTGCTGTCCTTCAGCTGCTCGGTGACGAACGGAACCCGCTCGTCCTCGTCCGGGTGCAGCAGGTTGTGCTCCTCGGCCGCGATGGCGTCCCGGCGCAACTCGTTCCACGAGGTCACCGACCAGACGTCGGCGGCCACGGAGTACTCGTCGGCGAGGATCTGCTGGGCCTTGCGGACCCACGGCAGCGCCACACCGGAGGCGAGCAGCTGGACCCGCGGCGCGTCGGCCTCGGCCTGACCCTCGCTGAAGCGGTACATGCCCTTGAGCAGGGCCGCGACGTCGAGGTTCTCCGGCTCGGCCGGCTGCGCGACCGGCTCGTTGTAGACGGTCAGGTAGTAGAAGACGTCCTCGCCGTACGGCTTGTCCTTGTCCAGGCCGTAGCCGTACATCCGGCGCAGCCCGTCCTTGACGATGTGCGCGACCTCGTAGGCGAAACCGGGGTCGTAGTGCACGGCCGCCGGGTTCGTCGAGGCGAGCAGCGGCGAGTGCCCGTCCGCGTGCTGCAGACCCTCACCGGTCAGCGTCGTACGGCCTGCCGTCGCTCCGACCAGGAACCCACGACCGAGCTGGTCGCCGAGCGCCCAGAGCGAGTCGCCGGTCCGCTGGAACCCGAACATCGAGTAGAAGATGTAGAACGGGATCATCGGCTCGCCGTGCGTCGCGTACGCCGTCGCCGCCGCGATCATCGAGCCCATCGCGCCGGCCTCGCTGATGCCCTCGTGCAGCAGCTGGCCCTGGGCCGACTCCTTGTACGACAGCAGCAGCGCGCGGTCGACCGACTCGTAGGTCTGCCCGTGCGGCGAGTAGATCTTCGCCGTCGGGAACATCGAGTCCATACCGAACGTGCGGTACTCGTCCGGGGCGATCGGGACGATCCGGTTGCCGATCTCCGGGTCCTTCATCAGGTCGCGGAACAGCCGCACCAGCGCCATCGTGGTGGCGACGGGAGTCTTCTCGTTGCCCTTGCTGAGCGGCGCGTAGACCTTGTCGCCGGGCAGCTTCAGCGACGTCTTCGGGGCCACCCGGCGCTCGGGCAGGAAGCCGCCGAGCTGACGCCGGCGCTCCATCATGTACTGGTACTCCGGCGAGTCCGTGCCGGGGTGGAAGTACGGCGGGTTGTAGGCGTCCTCGAGGTCCTTGTCCTCGATCGGCAGGTAGAGCCGGTCGCGGAACAGCTTCAGGTCGTCCGAGGTCAGTTTCTTCATCTGGTGGGTCGCGTTGCGGCCCTCCAGCGCCTCGATCGTCCAGCCCTTGACGGTCTGGGCCAGGATGACCGTCGGCTGGCCGACGTGCTCCTTGGCGCTCTTGAACGCGGCGTACACCTTGCGGTAGTCGTGACCGCCGCGCGGCAGCTTGCGGAGGTCCTCGTCGGACAGGTTCTTGACCATCTGCGTGAGCCGCTGGTCGCCGCCGAAGAAGTTGTTGCGGATGTACTCGCCGGACTCCACCGAGTAGGTCTGGAACTGGCCGTCCGGGGTGGTGTTCATCTTGTTCACCAGCGCGCCGTCGTGGTCCTGCGCGAGCAGCGCGTCCCACTCCCGGCCCCAGACCACCTTGATGACGTTCCAGCCGGCGCCGCGGAAGAACGCCTCCAGCTCCTGGATGACCTTGCCGTTGCCGCGGACCGGTCCGTCCAGCTGCTGCAGGTTGCAGTTGATCACGAAGGTGAGGTTGTCGAGCTCCTCGCGGGCGGCCAGGCCGATCGCGCCGAGCGACTCCGGCTCACCCATCTCGCCGTCACCGAGGAACGTCCAGACGTGCTGGTCGCTGGTGTCCTTGATGCCGCGGTTGTGCAGGTACCGGTTGAACCGGGCCTGGTAGATCGAGTCCAGCGCGGCCAGACCCATCGAGACCGTCGGGTACTCCCAGAAGTCCGGCATCAACCGCGGGTGCGGGTACGACGACAGGCCCTGGTGCGGACCGCGGGAGACCTCCTGGCGGAACCCGTCCAGCTGGTCCGTCGTGAGCCGGCCCTCGAGGAACGCGCGCGCGTAGATGCCCGGGGAGGCGTGTCCCTGGATGAAGATCTGGTCGCCACCGCCCGGGTCGTCCTTGCCGCGGAAGAAGTGGTTGAAACCGACCTCGTACAGGCTCGCCGCGGACTGGTAGGTGGCGATGTGGCCGCCGACCTCCAGGCCCTTGCGGTTGGCCTTGCTGACCATCACCGCGGCGTTCCACCGGATGAAGGCCCGGATCCGCCGCTCGATGTGCTCGTCACCGGGGAACCACGGCTCGCGCTCGGGCGGGATCGAGTTGATGTAGTCGGTGCTCCGCAGCGCAGGTACGCCGACCTGCCGCTCCCGGGCCCGCTCGATCAGCTTGAGCATCAGGTAGCGCGCTCGCGCCTTGCCCCGCTCGTCCAGCACGGCGTCGAGCGATTCGACCCACTCACGAGTTTCGTCGGGGTCGATGTCGGGGAGCTGGGTCGGCATCCCCTCGGTGATGATGGCTGGTGGTTCGTGTCCGGAAGCCACGGTGTCCTGCCGTTCTGTCTAGTCGATCCTGCCAAGCACTAGTCGGTACTCCTAGCAATCCTGTCACCTGTTCGGAATGCGTTCTACTTTGCGTCCCTTCCAGAGCAAGATCCGCCCTCGAGGCGGCGGTGGGAGCGGACACGCCCCCTCCGCGGCACGCGGATACCGGACACGTCACGGAACCCTCGTGCATACTTGCGCGACGCGGTAGGCCACGATGGACTACTGCTACTGACGCCTACCCCCGGGCCCCGGGGACGACGGAGGAGGACACGTGAGCGCGACCGCGGACCACGCGGACGGCAAGAGCGGCGAGCCGAACATGGCGAGCCGGCTCGGCCTGGAGAGCGGCTGGGTCGTCCAGGAGCTCGGCTACGACGAGGACTGCGACGACGCCCTGCGCGACGCCATCCAGGAGACGACCGGCGAGGAATTCGTCGGCGAGGACACCGATGACGTCGTGGACGTCGTGCTGCTCTGGTTCCGGGACGGTGACGGCGATCTGGTTGACGCGCTGTTCGACGTCCTGACCGACCTGAAGGCCGGCGGCGTGGTGTGGCTGATGACGCCGAAGGTCGGCCGGGACGGCTACGTCGACGCGGCTGACGTCGCCGAGGCAGCACCGACCGCCGGACTGTCCACGACCAGCAGCCTGACGGTGACCGATGACTGGTCCGCCACCAAACTGGTGATGCCGAAGTCGCCGCGAGTCAAGAAGTGAGCCCCGCTGCCGCCCATCTGGTCGGCAGCGCGGCACCGGACTTCACCGCACGCACGCAGCACGGCGAGCCGTTCCGTCTCAGCTCCCTGAGGGGCGGACGGCCGGTGGTCGTGGTGTTCTACCCGTACGCCTTCAGCCGGGTCTGTACGAGCGAGCTGGAGGCGCTGCGGGACCGGCCCGACCTGCTCGGTGCGGCGGACTTCGTCGGGGTCTCCTGCGACCCGATGTTCACACTGCGGGCGTACGCCGAGTCCGCGCGGCTGGAGTTCGCTCTGCTGAGCGACTTCTGGCCGCACGGGGCGATCGCCTCGTCGTACGGGGTGTTCGACTCCGAGCGCGGCTGCGCGCTGCGGGGGACCTTCGTGATCGATCCCGCGGGGGTCGTGCGGTGGTCGGTGGTCAACGACGTACCGGACGCGCGGGACCCGGACGACTACGCCCGGGCGTTGTCCGAACTGCTCCCCGGATTCGGGTAAAGTACGTCGCTCGCGGGTGCTTAGCTCAGCGGTAGAGCGCTTCCCTTACAAGGAAGATGTCGGGGGTTCGATCCCCTCAGCACCCACCCCTTCGCCTGTTCCTGGCGTCTTCCCGCCAGCTGCCCGTCCGCCCGTATCCGATCGGGCCGACGCTCGTTGTCTTCTCTGTCAGCGGTCGTCGCAATTCTTAACTTTCGGCTGCTGAGAACGGACTCCTCCGGCCCACCCGCCGGCTGGTAGGGTTCACGGCTGTCGGTCGGCACGATGAGGCATCGCCGCCCGGCTGTTTACGGGGCCTGTTCTGTCGGTGAGAGCGAGACGGGTGTGCCCTGAGCCCGGCTCCGTCCAGTTGGGGAGGCGCGTGTCCGTGGGTCGCCGACTTGGCGCCGCTGAGGTCCACAGCCGTACCCAGCCTGCACCCCGCTCACCCCGCCCGGTGATCGACCACCTGTACGTCGTACCGGATGGTTTCAATCGGCCTGCCGCGGAGCAGGCTGAGCTGGTGGTGGCTACGGCGTGGTGAGGAACGGCGCGGACCGACCGGCGATCAGCACCGGGCCGGCCCTGATGATCCCGGCCGGGTACCCCCGCGACCTGCCGAGCGCGCTGCTGCGCGCCGCCCGCGACTTCGGCACCGCCGGCGTCGTCGAGATCGGCCCCGACGGCCGCGAGACCCGCCTCGACTTCCCGACCCTGCTCGAGCTCGCCGCCCGCATCCTGGCCGGCCTGCGCGCCAACGGCGTCCGCGCCGGCGACCCAGCGGTCGTGCACTGCACCGAACCCGTCGGCTTCTTCGCCGCGTTCTGGGCCTGCACGCTCGGCGGCATCCGCCCGCTGCTGATCTCGCCGTCACCCGCCGGCGACCGCTCCGAGGAGGGCCGCGAACGCCTCCGCAAGGTCACCGACCTGCTCGGCTGGACCGTCCTGATCGGCCGCCCCAGCGACCTCCCCGACGACCTCGGCCTGCCCGTCCTCGACCCCGACGCCCTGGCCGGCCACGAGCCCACCTCGGACTTCCACCGCCCCGCGGCCGACGACGTCGCCGTGCTGATGATGTCGTCCGGCAGCAGCACCGGTACGCCGAAGCTCACGCAGCTGACGCACCGCGGCCTGGTCGAGTTCGCCGCCGGTACGCCGGCAATGCTGCCCGTCCGCCCCGGCCAGGTCACGCTCAACTGGCTCCCGCTCGACCAGAGCGGCGCGTTCCTGCTGTACCACCTGCTCCCCGTCTTCACCGGCTGCACCAACATCCACGTCAACACCGGCTGGATCGTCGCCAACCCGCTGCGCTGGCTCGACCTGATGGACCAGCACCGGGTCAACCACTCGTGGTCGCCGAACTTCGGCTACCGCCTCGTCACCACCGCGATCGCCGGCGAGCCCGACCGGCACTGGGACCTCTCGGCGCTCCGCAGCCTGGTCAGCGGCGGCGAGCAGATCACCGTGCCGGTGATGAGCGAGTTCCTCCGCCTGACCAACCGCTTCGGCGTCGTACCGGAGACCTTCGTCGCCGCGTGGGGGATGACCGAGACCGTCACCGGCATCACGTTCGCCCGCCCCGGCCTCACCCCGAACGTGCACCGCGTCCGCATCCCCCCGACCGGCGTCGTCGAGTGGGTCGACCAGCACACGCCGCCCGCGTCCGGCAAGGTCGCGGTCGCGCGCCCCGGCAAGCCGCGCGTCGACGCTCCCGGCGTACTGAGCCTGCTGTCGGTCGGAGCGCCCGCGCCCGGTACGACGGTCCGCATCGTCGGCCCGAACGGCGCCGTACTCCCCGAGGGCCGGATCGGCCAGCTCCAGGTCGCCTCCGCCCGCGTCACCCCGGGCTATCTCGGCAACCCCGACGCCGACCGCGCCGCGTTCCCGGTCGGCAACTGGCCCGCCCGCAAGTGGCTCGCGACCGGCGACCAGGCGTTCATCGCCGGCGGCCAGGTCGTCATCACCGGCCGCGACAGCGAACGCATCGTCCTGAACGGCGAGAACCACTACGCCCACGAGATCGAAGCCGTCGCCGCCACCGTCCCCGGCGCCCCCGAAGGCCTGATCGCCGCCTGCGGCATCGCCGACAGCACCACCGGCACCGACCGCCTGATGGTCTTCTACGCCGAACTCCCCGACAGCCGCCCCGACCTCGCCGACGCCATCCGCGCGGCGCTGCTCGAGCGCCTGGCGCTGTCGGCCCAGCTTGTCGCGGTGCCCAGGCACCAGTTCCCGACGACGCCCGGCGGCAAGATCCTGCGGCCGTTGCTCAAACAACGCTGGATCGAAAACAGCTTCGACCAGTCCAGGCCGCTGCGTCCTGCTGGTACGCCGGTTGGTGGCTCTGGTGGCGCTGGTGGCGCTGGTGGCCCTGGTCCTGGCGGCTCTGCTGGTCCGGCGCTGGCTGATGCCTCTGACGGCTCTGACGGTCGGGCGCCGGCTGATGCCCCTGGTGGTCCCGGCGCTCCGGGCCTCTCCGGTGCCAACTCCGGCATCCGAGGCGCCTCAGGCGCCTACACCGGCGCTTCCTCCGGCCTCGCGGGCACCCCCTCCAGCCTCGCTGGCGCCTCCGGTGCCCTCGCAGATGCTTCCGGGACGGTCCCCGGCACTCCGGGCGCCTCCGATGCCGTTTCGCGCACCTCCGGCCCGACGACCGTCGACCCCCTCGACCCCACCGCCGAGCCCCCCACGTTCGAAGAGGACCCCGCCGAACGCACCATGGAGCTCCCAGTAGTTCGCCTGGCCTGGCGCCGCGAGCTCAAGGACTCCATCCCCAAGCCCCCCGAACGCCCCACCTTCGGCGCCAACCGCCACGAGGAAACGACCGAGGCCCCCGAGCAAGACGAGGCGCCGTCCGACGAGTCGACGCCCACCGAGGCACGCCTCCAAGCCGACCCCAACGACCCTCGCGAGACCCCCGCGCACGCCGAAGCCAGTTCCAAGTCCGCGACACACGCCGACCCGCCGTCCGAGGTCGCCCCGCCCGTCGACGATCCACGCGAGAACACCGCGCACGCCGAGGCCGACGCCCAGGCATCTGCGCCCGCCGACCAGTCCGACAACAAGACACAACCGGCCGACTCTCCCTCACCCGCCGACGGCGACAACCCCTCCGCCGAGCCGGACGCTGCTGAACTGTCCGGTCAGGCTCGTACGTCGACCTCGGCCGACCCGGACGCGCTCGTGTCGGACGCGACCCCGGCCGATGCACTCTCTTCCGCGGACGGCGGCAAGTCCTCCGCCGAGGCGGACGCGGCTGACGCATCCGGCGACCCTCGTACGTCGGCATCGGTCGCCCCGGACACGCTCGCGTCGGACGGAACCCCGGCCGACGCACTCTCTTCCGCGGACGGCGGCAAGTCCTCCGCCGAGGCGGACGCGGCTGACGCACCCGGCGACGCCAGTACGTCGGCACCAGCAGACCCGACCGACCTCCCGTCGAAGTCGACCTCGGCCGACGCCCGCTCGGACGCATCCGCCGACCGACCCCTCGGAGAGCAAGCGCCGACCCGCGTCGACCTCGGCGAGGAGACGCCGACCAGCGTCCTCCCGCGAGTACAGGCCTCCGAAGAAGCCCGCGCCGAAGCATCCACCGATGCCCCTGCGCCTGCGTCGGCCTCCGACCGCACGCCGTCCGAGGCGACGCCGACCGACGTACCGTCCATCGCGGCAGCCGACGAGTCGATCACCGAAGCCCAGTCGACCGACGGATCGCCCTCGGCGTCTGCCGACAAATCCGTCAACGAAGACCAATCGACCGACGCGCTCTCCGCAGCACCCGCCGACAAGTCCGCCAACGAAGGCGAATCGCCCGACGCGCCGGCGTCTGCGTCCGCCGACGAATCCGTCAGCGAAGCCGGGCAGGCTGACGCAACCGCGGTCGAGGAAGGCGAGAAGGCCTCCACCGAGAACGACGACCAGCTCGCGGTCGCGAATGGCGACGAGTCCGCCACCGCAGACGGTGAGAAGGCCCCTGACTCGGTCGGCGACGAGCTGTCGGTCGCGCGGGACGAGGCCTCCACCGAGAACGGCGACCAGCTCGCGGTCGCGAATGGCGACGAGTCCGCCCCCGCAGACGGTGAGAAGGCCTCTGTCTCGGTCGGCGACGAGCTGTCGGTCGCGCGGGACGAGGCCTCCACCGAGAACGGCGACCAGCTCGCGGTCGCGAATGGCGACGAGTCCGCCCCCGCAGACGGTGAGAAGGCCTCTGTTTCGGTCGGCGACGAGCTGTCGGTCGCGGACGGGGACAAGGCCTCCGCCGCTGACGACGACAGGTCCTCCGCCGTGGACGGCGACAGGTCCTCCGCCGCGGAAGTCGAGAAGGCTTCTGCCGCGGTCGGCGACAAGTCTTCCGCCGCGGACGGCGACAAGCTCACGGTCGCGAACAGCGACGAGGACTCAACCGCGGGCGGCGAGAAGGCTTCTGCCGCCGACGGCGACGAGCCCTCGGCCCGGGACGGCGACCAGCCTTCCTCCGAGGCGAGTCCGGCTGAAGTCTCCGACGAGGCTCGTCCGGCGGCAGACGCGGACGACTCCCCGTCCGAGGCGACTGCTGACGAGTCCGCCACGCGAGCAGCAGGTGACGAGCCCCACGACGAGGCACGGCCGACGGACGTCGTACCGGCGGAAATCCCGATCGACGGCCTCTCGACCGAGAACGCACCCGCCGAGTCCGAGGGCGCACCCGGCGAGTCCGTGGACGCAGCCGGCGAGTCGGTGGACGCAGCCTCCGCCGACTCCCGTCAGCAGGGCTCGACAGGTGCCGACGACCACCCGGTCGACGCGCGACAGACTGATGCGCCGCAGACCGGTGTGGAGCCCGCCGAAGCGCCGCAACCCGAGGCGGTCGACGACGACGTACCGACATCGCGTGGCACTGACGAGGCTGCCGCGGAACCGGCCGTCGGCGACGAGCTGTCGGGCGATGCGGACGCAGCGCACAGCGGCGCGGCATCAGGTGGCACTGACGAGGCTGCCGCGGAACCGGCCGTCGGCGACCAGCTGCCGGGCGATGCGGACGCAGCGCACAGCGGCGCGGCATCAGGCGGCGCTGACGAGGCTGCCGCGGAGCCGGCCGTCGGCGACCAGCTGCCGAGCGACGCGGACACAACGCACAGCGGCGCGGCATCAACCGACGGGTCTCAGGCTGAGGCGCTTGATGTCGACGCAAGGACGTCGGCCCGCGCTGACGAGGCAGCCGCCGAATTGGCCACCGGTGACGAGCCGTCGGACGAGACGGATGCTCAGCAGATCGACGCGGGAGCAGCGGGTGCGGATGCCGAGCAGACCGACGCGGCGCCGGCCGACGTGGATGCCGAGCAGAGCGGCGCGGCATCGGCCGATGGGGACGATGAGCAGACCGTCGCGGCGCCAGCCAGTGTGGATGCTGCGGAGGGTGGCGCGGGACGAACCGAGGAGCCTCAGCCCGAGGCAGCTGACGCCGACGTACCGGCTTCCGCCCGCGCTGAAGAGGCGGCCGCCGAACCGGCCGTCGGCGACGAGCCGTCGAGCGAGGCCGCGGACGGTCGAGCGCGTCCTGCCGTCGAGCAGTCCGATGACAAGGCGTCCACAGACGATGACACCGCCGAAGCCCTCACCTCCGCGACGGCTGCCGATGAGCCGCCTACCGAGGTAGCCCCGGGCGAGGAGCTCGCGGGGGAACAGGCATCGACTGAAGATGGGAAGGCCTCCGCCGGCGCCCGTCCTGCCGACGTACAACCGGCCGACGACTTGGCCGATGGAGACGACGCGCATCCGGCTGACGCGGTACGTCGGGCCGACGGCGTACGCGAAGCTGACGACGCGCGTGCGGCCGAGGAGGTACGGCGGGCTGGCGGCGTTCGGGAGACTGGCGACGAGCGGTCGACCAAGGCGCCGGTGACTGCGGGCGAACTCGCCGAGGCGGCTGCGGCGTCCGACATCGCTCCGACGACTGCAAACACTGCGTCGGCTGAGGAAGCTGCGGCGGCTAAGGGTGCTCCGGCTGAGGAAGCAGCACCGGCCGATGAAGCAGCGCCGGCCGAGGGCGCCGCGTCGGCTCAGGAGGCTGCGTCGACGGGTGATGCCGCGTCGGCTGAGGACGTGCAGCAGGCGGGCGTGACGTCGGCCACCGTGGCATCGGCGAGTGAGGCCCCAACGGGTTCGGACGAGGTACCGGCTGAGGCTTCGACGGTTGATGTCGTGGAGTCTGCCGAGATGGTCACGTCGGCTGATCTGCTTGAGTCCATCGACACCGGGTTGTCACGCGATGTGGCCGACGGTGCAGACGCGGACGACCCTCAGGCAGAGGCAGAGGCAGAGGCAGAGGCAGAGGCAGAGGCAGCGAGCGGCGCGGCCAAGTCCGCCGCTGAGGAGCCCGAGGAGGTTTCGGCTGCCGAGGTAGTTGCCTCTGGCGACGGGTCGTCGGACGAGCAGGTGTCGGACACCGACGGAACTGCCGTGGCGGCTGGGGGTTCGGGGCTTGCTGCTGCGCCGATGCTTCCGACTCGGGCACCCGGCGAGTTCGCGAACGGTGAAGACGTAGCCGACGCCGAAGGCGCGGCCGAGGCGGAAGAGGCTTCTGCCGGCGTCGCAGCGGCGACGACCGGCACGACCGCGGCAGCAGCCAGTTCGCCTGCGGGTGCGGGGGATGTCTCCGTGGTGGAGCTGGCCCAGGCCCCCGCGCCAGCAACCAAGCCCCCCGCGCACGCCGGCCGGGGCACGGCGGCAGGGCAGGTGGCCGAGCCCGTGGCAGTAGTCGGCTTGGCAGCACGCCTGCCCGGCGCGGCAGGGTTGGACCAGTTCTGGGACAACCTCGTCAACGGTGTCGAGAGTCTTCGGCGCTTCTCGCCGGACGAGCTGCGGAGCGCGGGCGACGCCGAGGCGTTCGGGGACGACGAGCTCGTGGCAGTCAGCGGCGCGCTCGATGATGTCGAATCGTTCGATGCCGCGTTCTTCGGGCTGAGCGCGCGCGAGGCCGAGCTGACGGACCCCGCGCAGCGGTTGTTCCTCGAAGTTTGTCAGCAGGCTCTCGAACACGGCGGGCATGCGGGGTCGAGCAGCCGTATCGGCGTGTTCGCGGGCTCCGGCATGAATCTGTACGGCGCGCAGCCGGGCGAGAACCTCGCGACCCGCGTCGCCTACCGGCTCGGGCTGACGGGCCCGGCGATCGGCGTACAGGCTGCCTGGTCGTCGTCGTTGGTTGCCGTGCACCTCGCATGTCAGGCGTTGCGGAGCGGCGATGCCGACCTCGCGCTGGCGGGGGCGGCCGCCGTACACGTGCCTCAGGCAACGGGTTATCACGCGGGTGCGGGATCGATCCTGTCGCCGAGCGGGCATCTGAGGGCGTTCGACGCCGACGCCGACGGGACCGTCGGTGGCAACGGCGTCGCGGCCGTGCTGCTGAAGCGGCTCGATCAGGCGATCGCCGACGGCGACACCGTGTACGCCGTGATCCGGGGTTCGGCCGTCAGCGAAGGCGACCAGGTCGAGCTGGTCGAGCGGGCGCTGGAGAAGTCCGGCGTCCCGGCGGAGTCGATCAGCTACGTCGAGGCCAGCGCTTCCGGTACGCCGGATGCCGACGCCACCGAGTTCCTTGCCCTGAGCAACGCCTTGCGCAAGCACACCGACAAGGTCGGGTTCTGCACGATCGGTTCGGTCAAGCCCAACATCGGCCACCTGGCCAGCGCGGCCGGCATGGCGGGGCTGATCAAGACGATCCTGATGCTGCAGCACCGCACGCTCGTGCCGACGATCAACTACGACCGGCCGAACGCGAAGCTTCAGCTGGCGGGCAGCCCGTTCGTGATCGGCACGCAGGTCGGCGACTGGAAGTCCGGTACACCGCTCCGCGCGGGCGTCAGCGCGATAGATGCCCGGGGCACCAGTGCGCACGTGATCCTCGAAGAGGCGCCGCGCCAGATCCGCCGCGGCGACGACGGCCCCGTCGTACTGGCGTTGTCCGCGCCGGATCCGCACGGCCTGAGTGATCTCGCCGAGCTGTACCGCGCCGACTTCGAGGCCGGCACCGGTCACCGCCTGATCGACCTCGCCGGTACGGCGGCCCTCGGCCGCCCCGCGCACCGGCACCGGATCGCGGTCGCGGGCTCGTCGGAGCAGGAGCTCGCGGAGGCGCTCGGGACGGCGATCCCGGCGGAGGTTCCGCGCGGCGGACCCGGTCCGCTCGGCTACGCGTTCACCGGGCAGGGCGCCGCGCGCCGTGGCATGGCGGCTGGGCTCGCGGCCCGGTTCCCCGTGTTCCGCTCGGTGCTCGACGAGTGCGACAAGGTGTACGCCGAGGAGTTCGGCGGCAGCCTGCTCGAGCTGCTGCTGACGCCGGCGACCGGGACCGAAGGGGTTTGGCCGACCGAGACCGCGCAGCCGGCGCTGTTCGCGTTCGAGCTTGCTCTCGCGCGGCTGTGGGAGTCGTTCGGCGTACGGCCCGCGCTGGTGGTCGGGCACAGTGTCGGCGAGTACGCCGCACTGTGCGTCGCCGGCGCTTTGTCGACAGCGGACGGCGTCCGCCTGACCGCGAAGCGTGGCGAGCTGATGCAGCGCGGAACGGTGCCGGGGGCAATGGTTGCCGTGCGCGCCGATGCCGACCGGGTCCGCGAACTGGCGAAGACGCCCGGCGTCGAGGTTGCTGCGGGCAACGGTCCGCAGTCGTTCGTGCTGGCCGGGTCCGAGGTGATCGTCGGGCAACTGGCCGAGCAGCTCGACCGGTTGCAGGTGTCGTGGCAACGACTCGACGTCGACCGTGCGTTCCACAGCTCGCTGGTCGACCCGATCCTGTCCGACTTCGCCGAGATCGTTGCCAAGGTCAAGCTTCGGCCGTTGCGGACGCCGATGGTGTCGTCGTGGTCGGGCGAGCTGCTCGAGAGCGGGACGAAGCTCGACGAGGACTACCTCGTCGGCCAGCTGCGGCAGCCGGTGCTGTTCGGCGACGCGGTCGAGGCGCTGACGGCGGCTGGGTGCCGACGGTTCCTCGAGCTCGGGCCGGACGCCGTATTGTCACCGGCCGGTCGCCGGATCGCCCCGAACAGCACGTGGATTCCCGCGCAGCGGCTCGGGCAGGACCCGGTGCTCGCGACGATGAACGGGCTCGCCGAGCTGTACCTGCAGGGCACCGAGATCAACTGGGCGAAGGTGTACGCCGACGGCGGGCGCGTGCCGCTGCCGACGTACCCGTTCCGGCGGACGCACTACCCGGTCGACGTGTTCGCCGCCCGTGCGCCGGAGCCGACGCAGGCGAAGGCCGCGCGGGTCGAGGAGCCGGTCGACGAGCTGCGTCCGGTCGAGCGGACCAGCGGTGCGCTGAAGCGGATCCCGCTCGATCCGCCGGCCGCGAAGACCACCGAACCGGTTGCGGCGGAGCCGGAGACGGCCGAGGAGGAGTCGCCGTTCGCGATCCCGGCCGACGACGTCGACCGCGTGATCGTCGTACCGGAGCTCGAGGCCACCCCTCAGGAGCCGAAGGCCACCGCGCAGGAGCCGAAGGCAACGGCACAGAAGCCGGAGGCAAGCGTCCAGGAGGCCGAGGCAACCGTTCAGGAGCCCCAGGCAACCGAAGCTGCGCCGACGCCCGCGCCCGACGAGTCCGGGTACGCCGCGGCCGCCGATCCCGAGGTCGTCGCCGAGCGGTACCGCGAGTCGCTCGACCTGGTGCTCGACCTGACCAGCGAGCAGCTCGGCCTCGACCCGTACGACGTCACCGTCGACCACTCGTTCGCCGAGCTCGGCGCCGATCGCGCGTCGATGCAACGCGTGCTGGACGAGGTGTTCCGCAAGTTCGACGTCGAGGTGAAGGCCGAGGCGCTGTTCGAGGACCTGATCACGCCGCACAAGCTCGCGTCGGCGGTCGCCGCGAAGACGCCGCCGTCGGCGTTCACCGCGCAGCCGAAGAAGCCGAAACCGGTGACGCTGAAGCCGGCCCGGATCAGGGTGCTGCCGGAGGTCCCGAAGAAGGAGGAGCCGAACGCGCGCGCCGCGTTGGCGGTGCTCGGGTCGGGCCTGGCCGAACTGGCAGCGAAGGTCGACGCGGCGGCGTCGGCGACCAGCGAGGCCGATCTGCCTGGTTCGGGGATGGCCGCGCTGATGTCGCAGCAGCTGCGCGTTGCCAGCCAGCTGGTCGACGGGGTCACCAAGCTGATGCACGAGCAGCTGGCGCTGCTCGGCGACGTACCGCAGCCGCAGGGCGGGGGAGAAGCTGGGCAGACCGGTACGCCGCATGCCGGCGCGGGCCAGGCTGGAGCGGGCTCGGGGCAAGGCGCGCCCCACGACGACGCGGCAACGATCGAGGCCGAGCGCGCCCGGCAGCGCGCCGCGATCCAGTACTGGCAGGCCGCGCTGAGCGGCGCCCAGCCGCTCGTGCTCCCGGCCGACAAGGCTCGCCCCGAGGCAGCGGCCGGTACGGCGGCGCTCGTGCACGAGCTGGACGCCGGGCTCGGCGAGGCCGTGTTCGCGTTCAGCCGTCAGCGCCGGCTCAGCCCGCTGATGACGATGCTCGCGGCGGTCGGCACGGTGCTCGGCCGGTTCGCGGCGCAGGACGACATCACGATCGGCGCGGCGGCGCTGCGCAGCCAGGAGCCGACCCCGCTGCCGCTCAGGATCGACCTGTCCGGCGAACCGGACCTCGGCGAGCTTGCCCAAAGGGTGCGCGAGGCAACGACCGGCGCGTTCGACCACGCCGGCGCCGACCTCGCCGTACTCGAACAGGACCCGCTCTACCAGGTCCTGGTCGTCTTCGAACCGACCACCGACGAGCTGCCGGCCGGGCTCGACCTCAGGCTCACGCTCGCGAACCACCCGCAGGGCATCACCTGTACGGCGGACTACCGCTCCGGCCTGTTCGACGAGACGACGATCAAGCGGCTGCTCGACTACCTCGAAGCGGTCCTGCGGCGCGCGCTCGCCCAGCCGGCGATGTCGCTGCCGGACCTGATGCTGCCGATCGAGTCCGACCGCCTCGCGCTGCGCGAACTCGAAGGCGCCGCGCCGGCCAGTGGTCCGGTCGGGCGGGTTCGCCGCAACGCGGTCGTCAGTGGCGAGCTGAGCGGGCTGCACACGCTGTTCGAGCAGCAGGTCGCCCGTACGCCGGACGCGATCGCGCTGATCCACGGCGAGCGCGAGATCTCGTACGCCGAACTGGACCGGCGCGCGAATGCCGTTGCGTGGCAGCTCGTTGACCTTGGTGTGAAGCCGGGCCAGCTGGTCGCCGTACGGGTTGCTCGCGGGGCCGAGCTCGTGGTCGGCGTACTGGCTGTGCTGAAGTCCGGGGCTGCTTACCTGCCGCTGGATCCTGGTGTGCCGGAGGCGCGGTGGGCCTTCATGACGGCCGATGCCGGTGCGGTCGCGCTCGTCGGTGACGATGCGGCGCTCGCGGACCGGCTCGGGCTGCGGCTGGTGCCGGTGGTTGCTGGAGACAACGACGTACGGGCCGAGCAGGCGCCGCCGGTAAAGGCCGCGGCGGATGATGTTGCCTACTGCATCTATACGTCGGGATCGACCGGGAACCCGAAGGGTGTCGCGGTGCCGCATCGCGGTCCCGTGAACCTGATCCGGCACTACCTGCGGTCGCGGTCGTCGCTGCGGACGCTGCAGTGGACGTCGTTCGGGTTCGACGTGCATGTGCAGGAGATGTTCACCGCGCTCGCGTCGGGTGCTGCGCTGGTGCTGATCGGCGAGGACGACCGGTACGACCCGGATGCGGTTGTTGCCGCGCTCACGGAGTACGGGATCGAGCGGCTGTTCATGACGTTCACGCCGCTGACCGCGCTGCTCGCGACGATGGACGAGATGCCCGAGCTGCCGGCGTTGCGCGAGA
This sequence comes from Kribbella sp. cmx-5-2, assembly GCA_049998015.1. Taxonomy (GTDB): domain Bacteria; phylum Actinomycetota; class Actinomycetes; order Propionibacteriales; family Kribbellaceae; genus Kribbella. Next base: position 1,314,334 of record JAEBEC010000001.1, on the reverse strand, counting down.
TCGTCGCCGGCGGTGAGGCGATGGTGCTGACGCACGGGATCCGCGACTTTCTCGCGGCGCATCCGGAGTGCCTGCTGTACAACGAGTACGGGCCGACCGAGGCGTCGGTGGTGACGACGATCCACCAGGTCGACCCGGCCGAGGACCGGCCGTCGATCGGGCGACCGATCGACGGGGTCGTCGTACGGCTGCTGGACGAGGCGCTGCGGCCGGTGCCGGTGGGCGCGGTCGGTGAGATTCATCTCGGGGGCGTGGCCGTTGCCCAGGGCTACATCGGACGGCCGGACGAGACGATGACGTCGTTCGTCGGCGATCCATCGGTGCCGGGGAGCCGGTTGTACCGGACGCGCGACCTGGGTCGCTGGCGGCCGGACGGGACGCTGGACTACCTGGGGCGGGTCGACGACCAGGTGAAGATCCGCGGGCACCGGGTTGAGCCGGGGGAGACCGAGCACGTGCTCGCCGACCTCGACGGGGTCATCGACGCGGTCGTCGTCGCGTGCGTCAACCCGGCGGGGGACACGTGCCTGATCGGGTACGTCGTACTGGACGACGAGGACCCGGCCGTCCTCGCGCGGCTGATGCTGGAGTTGACGAAGGAACTCCCGATCTATCTGGTCCCCGCGGACCTGATCCCGATCGAGGAGCTCCCGCTGGACGCGGCCGGCAAGCTCGACCGCCGCCAACTCCCCGAGCCCGAGTGGCTCAAGGACTAGCAGCTACAGCTGTGGGCTACGCCCGCCTCACCCGGCCTACGGCCCCCACATCTTTCAAGTACCGGCCACCGATCGGGGGTCGGTCCTTGCGAGGTTGACGGTGACGAGGCCGGGCTCGCTGTACGACGACCTGGAACACCAACGCCCGCCCGGTTGTCCTACCGGGCGGGCGTTTCAAACCCTGGACGTCGGTTCTGCACCGTGGACGGGGGTGTGAGTTCCGGTGACCGCCCTCCCGCAGTCATCGGCCCACCGTCCGCGGTGCAGAACCCGCGACGATCCTCATCCCTCCTGAGGATCGATCGCACTCACCGCCCGCCGGCGCAGCAGTGCGTAGGCACTGATGACGCAGATGAGCAGCGAGTAAACGGCCCAGACGGATCCGACGTTGCCGAGCTCGTCCCCGTTCCCACGGGATCCGACCGCGACGACGGCGGTGACCGCGACCAGCGCGATCAGCGGGCCGGTCCAGCCCAGCACGCCCATCCGGACCGGCTGCTCGGACTCGGACGGGTCGTCCGGGTCGAGCGCGGCGGAGATGGCGCGTCCCCTCAGGGACTCGTGCAGGGCCGCGACGCCGCACGAGGCGGCGACGTTCAGGAGCAGCAGGCGGTCGAGCACCTCGGCGACCGGTGCGCCGCCGACGGTGCCGTAGACCACGGCGTACACGTCGACGGGGACCGTCGCGGCGGCGGCGCCGAACACGACCAGCTGGAACAGCCGCGGCCGGCGTACCGACGCCCGCAGACGGCCGTGCGCGCTGGTGGTGACGACCACCAGCGCGGTGAAGAAGAGTGCGAAGACCACGAGTACGGCGACGTCCATCAAGACCTGTTCCTCTGGTCGAGCGTTGCCCCGGACAACGCTGGTGGACGTGCGTACGAAACCTCGTGAGCCCGCGTGCGCGGCGGAGAGTCGCCTCTCCGCCGCACTCGCAAGCGGTCAATCCCTGGCATGCAGGCCCCCCTGATTGCCCTTGGATGACGTGCCCCCACCCCATCCATCCGTTGCATCGGGTGGACAGGGGTCGCCGTTACAGACTTTTCGGCATTGGAGTAAAAATTGAGCAAAATTGCGCGGGAGATCCCTTTCCGCGCGGCGCAACTGTGTGTAAAGCCTGCAGTCGGTGTCGCCGCTGTCACCCGCGGTTTCCGTCGGACTGTCGGACAAAATTCAATTACCCGGGTACGCCGAACAGCCCGCGGGAGCGGCGTGCTCAAGTGAGCGGAGAGATCCCGTACGCCGAGGTGCCGACCGAGCCCGAGCAGTCAGCTCAGGTCGTCGCCCAAGCCAACCGCGCCGCACCCAGCAGCCCGGCATTGGCCAGCTGCGCCGGCTCGACGGTCAGGTCCGTGACGAACGGCAGCTGAGCCAGCCGCTTCACCCACCGCCCCACCGGGTCGAACAGCACCGGCCCGGCCTTCGCCACGCCACCGCCGATGACGACGGTCGTGAGGTCCACCGTGACCGCCGTCGCAACGATGCCTGCGGCAAGCGCCTGCGCGCCGTCGTCGAACACCGCCAGCGCGATCTCGTCCCCGGCCGCCGCGTCCGCGGACAGCACCGCCGCGTCCACCTGCTCGCCCGTACGCCAACCGCGCCGCTGAGCACGAGCGACCATCCGCGGACCACTCGCGTACGTCTCGACGCACCCGTACGAACCGCACGCGCACGCCTCGCCGTCCAGATCGACCACCATGTGCCCGAGGTGCGCAGCGTTGCCCGATTGGCCGAGCAGGGGTTTCCCGTCGACGACGATCCCGGCGCCGACGCCGGTCGAGACGACGATGCCCAGCAACGTGTCGACCGCTCGGCCCGCGCCGGTCCAGGACTCGCCGAGCGCGAAGCAGTGCCCGTCGACGCCGAGCTCGACCGGTACGTCGCCGACCAGCGCACGCACCCGGTCGACGAGGGGGAAGTTGCGCCAGCCGGTGATGTTCACCGGGGAGACCAGTCCGTGGGTCAGGTCGAGCGGCCCCGCCGACCCGATCCCGACCGCGATCGGCGTCGTACCGCCGACCACTCGCCCGACGAGTTCCGCGAGCGCGCCGAAGACCTGGTCGGCGTCGCCGGGCGGGGTGAGGATCCGGTCCTCGGTGAGGATCGTCCCGTCGGCGGCCACCAGCGCGGCGGCCATCTTGGTGCCGCCGATGTCGATGCCGAGAACGGTCGCTGAGTCAGCGCTCATGGGCGGGTGATCTGCACTGTCACGGTGATCGGGCTCCGGTCGGTGGCGGTCAGGTCGAGAGACAACGTTATCCGCAAGTAGCTGATACAGCGAGAGGTAACCGCAGCTAATCACGCACCACCACGCCACAGCGTGCGCGAATTGGTCCACCAGGTGCACCGACGGTCACTGACAACGATGGCCTTTGAAAGGACAAAAAGAGCTCCCCCTTCTCGCCCTGCGGGCGAGAAGGGGGAGCGGAGGGAAGGCGAGGCGGCCCCGAGCCGAGCCCGCTGCGCGGGCCGGCAGAGCGAGAGCGGGCCGGCGGAGCAGGATCGGGTCGGCGGAGCGGGAGCGGGCGGCGGAGCGGCCCCCGCGATCAGCTGAGCTCGAGCCCCGGGCGCCCGGCTTCGACGGTGAACGACGCTCGCGTGGAGACCGGGGCTCCCGGCGTACTGACGTACGGGATGACCTTGAAGTCCGCCTGCAGCGAGTCCCGCGTGATGCGGGTCGTCACGTAGCCGCGCTGGTTGTTGAGCAGCTTGATGTGCGGGTTCTCGTCCAGCTGCAGCTGCCCGCCGGTGGGGAAGTCCTGGCCGTCGCCGCCGGAAGTGATCGACGTGGTGACCAGCTCGACCCCGACCGTGCGCGACGACGGATCGCGGAAGTCGGCCTTGAGGTCGTTCGCGTAGTGCTTGTGGACGTCACCGGTCAGTACGACGGGGTTGGTGACGTGCCGCTGCCGGAAGCCGTCGAGGATCCGCTGCCGCGACGCGACGTACCCGTCCCAGGCATCCATGCTGTAGCTGACACCAGGCCCGGCGGTGAAGTCGCGCGCGCCGAAGAACACCTGCTGCCCGATCACGTCCCACGTCGACGACGACCGGCCGAGGCCGTCGAGCAGCCACTTCTCCTGCGCCGGGCCGGTGATCGAGCGCGCCGGGTCGAGCGCGGCCGGGCAGTCCGAGGTCGTGTCGTTGCAGGCCTGGTCGCTGCGGTACTGCCGGGTGTCGAGCATGTGGAACGACGCGAGCCGCCCCCACTGGATCCGCCGGTAGATCTGCATGTCGATCCCGCGCGGGATCGAGCTGCGCCGCAGCGGCATCATCTCGTAGTACGCCCGGTACGCCGCCGCGCGTCGCTCCAGGAACCCGGCCTGCCCGGCCGGCGACGGGATCTCGTCGGCGTAGTTGTTCTCCAGCTCGTGGTCGTCCCAGACCACGACCCACGGCGCGACCGCGTGCGCGGCCTGCAGGTCGGGGTCGGTCCGGTACTGCGCGTGCCGCACGCGGTAGTCGGCCAGCGTCCAGATCTCCTTGGCCGGCGAGTGGGCGCGCGCACCGGTGCCTCCCGCGCCCTCGTAGATGTAGTCGCCGAGGTGCAGCACCAGCGACGGGTGCTCCTCGGCCATCCTCTTGTACGCCGTGAAGTACCCGCCCGAGTAGTTCGAGCACGAGACGAACGCCATGTCGAGCGGGCTCCCGTAAGTCCCCGGCAGCGGCGTCGTCAGCGTGCGCCCGATCGCGGAGACGTGACGCTCGCACCGGAATCGGTAGTAGTACTCGCGGCCGGGCAGCAGCCCGCGAACCTCGACGTGGACGGCGTGCGCCGACTCCGGCGTAGCCGAAACAACGCCGGACCGTACGACGCGGCGCATCGCGGGGTCGAGCGCGACCTGCCACTGCACCTGGTACCGGCGGCTCGGCATGCCACCCATGCCGTCGGCGGCGAGCGGGTCGAGCGCGAGGCGGGTCCACAGGATGACGCTCTGGTAGTCCGGGTCGCCCGAGGCGATGCCCAGCGTGAACGGGTCGGGCAGCGGCTGCTGCTGCGAGCCGGCGACCGGCATCGGCGAGCCGGACGCGGGCAGCGACCCGGCCGCGGCGACGGCGGTGGCGCCGGCGGCAGTGGCCACCAGCAACGTACGGCGAGTGATCGGTGTGACGGGCATGGCGGAGCTCCGTAACTGATCGTCGGGACGGATTCCCATCCACCCTGGTGCGCGGCTCCGAACCCGAGATGACGCTGGGAGGTGGCCTTGGTGAACTCACGTGGAGTGAGACATCCCCGAGTCCATTGGCATCCCATGCTTCGGCGCGAGAGGGTGACCACATGAGCGACCAACTGGAACGCGACGCCGCCGGCGCCCTGATCGTCGGCTTCACCGGTACCACCGCCCCCGACGACCTGCGCCGAGCGATCGCGAACGGCCTCGGAGCGGTGATCCTGTTCACCCGCAACGTCGTCGACGCCGACCAGGTGTCCGCGCTCACCACCGCGCTGCGCGCCGAGCGCCCCGACCTGCTGATCGCGATCGATCACGAGGGCGGCGAGTTCAGCCACCTCGCGCCCGCCAACCCGTGGCCGCTGTCGTCGCCGCGCGCTCTCGGCGAGCTCGACGACACCGACCTGACCCGCTCCGCGGCCCGCGACGCCGCCGCGACCCTGGCCGCGCTCGGCATCGACGTGATGCTCGCGCCGTCGGTCGACGTGAACAGCAACCCGGCCAACCCGATCATCTCGACCCGCTCGTTCGGTACGTCGGCCGGCGTGGTCTCGCGGCACGGCGTCGCCTTCGTCCAGGGCGTCCGCGACGCCGGGATCGCCGCCTGCCCGAAGCACTTCCCGGGCCACGGCGACGTCGCCGTCGACTCGCACCTCGCGCTCCCGCGCGTCGACCGTTCGATCGAGCAGGTCACCGCCGTCGAGCTCGCGCCGTTCAAGGCGACCATCGAGGCCGGCGCGGACCTGATCATGAGCGCCCACATCGTCTTCTCGGCGTACGACGACCAGCCGGCCACGCTGTCGCGCCGGATCCTGCAGGGCCTGCTGCGCGACGAGCTCGGGTTCACCGGCGTGATCACCACCGACGCGCTCGAGATGCAGGCGATCACCAGCACCCGGTCGATCGAGCAGGCCGCGGTCGAGTCGATCCGCGCGGGCGCGGACCTGGCGATGATCGCGATCGGCGAGGCCGACCCGCGGGCGCTGACCGCGGAGATCGTCGGTGCCGTCGGCAACGGAACGCTCGACGCGTCGCGGGTCACCGAGGCCGCTCAGCGGGTCCGGGGTCTCGCCGCCGACCTGGCCGGCCGGACCAGGCTGCCCGGTCTCGACGGTGCGCCGACGCGTGAGGTCGCGGCGCGGACGGTGACCGGTCAGGAGTTCCCGGCGCTCGGCGGTTCGCCGTACGTCGTGGATCTGACGCAGGGGCTGCACCCGGCGTGGAACCCGTACTTCAGCGGGCTGCCCGAGGTCTTCGCGCGGATCGCGCCGGACTCGGCGGGGGTCGTGCTGCGGGAGGCGGACGCCGAGGCGCTCGGTGAGGCCCAGGCAGCGGCGATCGGGCGGCCGCTCGTGGTCGCCGTACAGGATGCTGTGCGTACGCCGTGGATGCGGGCCGCGCTGCAGCACCTGATCGAGAGCCACGAGGGCGACGTGTTCGTGCTCTGCACGGGGATCCCGGAGGACCGCGCGCTGGTGCCCGCGAGTGTGCCGACGGCGGTCACGTACGGGCGCAACCTGGTCGTTCTCGAGGCCGTGACCCAGGTGCTGACCCGACGGCCCTGATTAAGAGCAGGCGTAAATCCTATATCCTATTGCGGACCCCGATCGAGGAGTGCGCGATGGCGATCCAGCCCTGGTTCGAGCAGGCCAAGCTCGGCATCTTCCTGCACTACGGCATCTACGCCGTGAACGGGATCGCCGAGTCGTGGTCGTTCTTCAACGGCGAGATCAGCCACGAGGACTACCTGAAGCAGCTCGACGGCTTCACCGCGTCGAAGTTCGACGCGGAGGCGTGGGCCGAGCTGTTCGAGGCGGCCGGTGCGCGGTACGCCGTACTGACGTCGAAGCACCACGACGGCGTCGCGCTCTACGACACCGCGGCGAACGACCTGTCGACGGTGAAGGCGACGCCGGCGCGACGCGACATCGTCAGCGAGTACGTCGACGCGCTGCGGGCGCACGGGCTTCGCGTGGGGCTCTACTTCAGCCATCTCGACTGGACGCACCCGGACTACGCGTCGGTGCGGCCGGCCGGGATGCCGGCCGACGAGCGCGGCAATCCGTACGCCGTACCGGCCGCCGGTGAGGAGGATCCGGAGGCGTGGGAGCGGTTCCTCGCGTTCCACCGGACGCAGCTGACGGAGATCATGGACCGGTTCGCGCCGGATCTGCTGTGGTTCGACGGTGACTGGGAACGCGATCCGGAGCAGTGGCGGATGGACGAGGTGCGCGACCTGATCGTCGGGAAGCTGCCGGCGACGGTGGTGAACGGGCGGATGCGCGGCGGGTTCGGCGACTACGCGACGCCGGAGCAGGGCGTGCCGATCGTGCCGCCGGCCGGGCCGTGGGAGCTGTGCGTCACGATCAACGACTCGTGGGGGTTCCAGCACAACGACCACCACTACAAGTCGGCGCGGCAGCTGATCCGGCTGTTCGCCGAGACGATCGGTGGGGGAGGGAACCTGCTGCTCGACGTCGGCCCGCGCGAGGACGGGACGATTCCCGAGGAGCAGGTCGAGCGGCTGCGGGAGCTGGGGGACTGGATCCGCCGGCACGAGCGTGCGGTCTTCGGTACGACGCGTGGGTTGCCGAACGGTGCGTTCTACGGGGCATCGACGGTGTCGGAGGACCGGCGCAAGGTGTACCTGTTCGCCTTCGACCGGCCGAACGAGTACTTCGTTGCCCGCGGCATTCGCAACAAGGTGCTCAAGGCAATGATCGTGGGCTCGGGCGTGGAGCTGCGGATCGACCGTCAGGGCGGTGGGATCGAGGGCGCGGCGGGGTGGACGTACCTGTACGTCGACTCGGACACCGCGCTCGACCGCGACTGCACGGTCGTCGAGCTGGAGCTGGACGGCGAGCTGGATCTCGCCGAACACCACACCCGCGACTGACCCGTCCCCTGCTCCCCGCTCCTGCTGCCGCTTCCCGCTCCCGCTTCCCGCTCCCGCCCGGGAGCGGCTCAGAAGCGACGGGCCGTCAGCGTGAGGTCCAGGGCGTTCTGTTCCACGTAGTTCAGCGCGTGGCGGACCGCTCCGACCGACACGATTGTGTCGCCCAGCGATGACGTCACGACCTTCGGCGGCGTACTGGTGAACGTCGCCAGCAGGTGCTCGATCGCCGGCAGCAACGCCTTCGCCGACTCCGCGACCGCGCCGCCGATCACCACCAGCTCGGGGTTGAACAGGATCCCCAGCGTCGCCACGACCCGTGCCGTCCGCTGCCCGACAACTTCCAGTACGTCGATCGCCGCCTGATCGCCCTGCGCCGCGGCCGCGAACACCATCTCCGCCGTCACCGGCTCACCGCCCGCGAGCTCCCGCAGTACGGTCCTAACCGCCGGATCCGCGATCGCCGCCGCGCCACCCTCACGCGCGATCCGCGCGATCCCGTGCGTATCGCCGACGCCCTCGACGAGCTTGAGATAGACCATCTCGCCGGCCCCACCGCGACTCCCGTGCAGCAACCGCCCGGAGTCCATCAAGCCCGACCCGAACCGCTCACCGGCCAGCAGTACGACGAGGTCGTCGACGCCCTGCGCCTCGCCCCGCCAATGCTCCCCGAGCACGGCGAGATTCGCGTCGTTCTCCAGCAGGGCCGGCCAGCCGTGCACCTTCGACAGCCGCGCCGTCAGCCCGGCGTCGAACCGCCGCCAGAACTCGTCGTCGGCCAGGATGTTCCCGCCGCGGTCGACCGGCGCCGCGACCCCGACCCCGGCCGCGATCACCTCGTCGTCGGTCACCTCGGCGGCCTTCATCGCGTCGACCACAGCCTCGTCGACCAGGTCGGTCCGCTCGCCCGGCTCCTTCACCGCGGCGAACGAACGGCCCGCCTTGGCCAGCGTCTCGCCGCGCAGGTTGGCCACCACGACGGTCGTCTTCGCCGCACCGACATCGATGCCGAGCACGAACCCGGCACCGCTGTTGAACTCGAACCGCCGCGACGGCCGGCCGACGCTGGAGTCGTCGCGGACCGGGTCCAGCTCGACCACCCAGCCCATGCCGATCAGGTCGTTGCAGACCGCGTGAACGGTCGCACGGGTGAGTCCGGTCGCCTCGATCAGGCCGGTTCCGGTCATCACTCCCGCCGTCGAGAGCACGCCGAGTAGCTTGCTCGCGTTCACCCTCCGCAGCAGCGGTGGAGTGGCCGCAGATGTCTTCGGCATAACCCTCTTGACCTCCTCGCAGTACCGTGCTCACAATACTACAGATTCTAAATTTAAAGTCTATATAAACCAGTTGTACCCCACACACTCAGAGTGAGGCTCTGTCTTGACTACTCACGCGCAGGAGACGAGCGCTGCCGACTGGTGGCGGCAGGCGGTCGTCTACCAGGTCTACCCGCGCAGCTTCGCCGACTCCGACGGCGACGGCATCGGCGACCTCCAGGGCATCATCAGCCGCGTGCCGTACCTGACGTCGCTCGGCATCGACGCGGTCTGGCTGAGCCCGTTCTACCCCTCGGCCCTGGCCGACGGCGGGTACGACGTGGACGACTACCGCGACGTCGACCCGCGGCTCGGCACGCTCGCCGACTTCGACGAGCTGGTCGGTACGCTGCACGACAACGGCATCAAGCTGATCGTCGACATCGTGCCGAACCACAGCTCCGACCGGCACGAGTGGTTCAAGGAGGCGCTGGCCGCGCCGAAGAACTCGCCCGAGCGCGACCGGTACATCTTCCGCGAGGGCGACGGCGACCAGCCGCCGTCGGACTGGGACTCGGTCTTCGGTGGTTCGGCGTGGGCGCAGATCCACGACGGCCAGTGGTACCTGCACCTGTTCGCCGCCGAGCAGCCCGACCTCAACTGGGACAACGACGAGGTCCGCGAGGACTTCCTGAAGACACTGCGGTTCTGGTCCGACCGTGGGGTCGACGGGTTCCGCGTCGACGTCGCGCACGCGCTGAAGAAGGACCTCACCGAGCCGCTGGCGTCGAAGACCACGCTGCCGCGCCAGTCGGAGTCGAACGGCGTCCACCCGCTGTGGGACCGCGACGACGTGCACGACATCTACGTCGAGTGGCGCAAGGTGCTGAACGAGTACGACCCGCCTCGGTCGGCGGTCGCGGAGGCCTTCGTACCAGCTGCTCGTCGGGCCCGGTACGCGAGTGCCGCCGGGCTCGGCCAGGCGTTCAACTTCGACCTGCTGCAGGCCGACTGGGACTTCGACAAGTTCCGTCAGGTGATCACGGAGAACCTGGCGCTGGCCGATGACAACGGGTCGTCCTCGACGTGGGTGTTCTCCAACCACGACGTCGTACGGCACGCCACGCGGTACGGGCTGCCCAAGGATCCCGACGGTGCGTGGCAGGACGGCAAGGCCTGGCTGCTGAGCAACGGCACCGAGCCCACGGTCGACGTCGAGCAGGGCCTGCGCCGCGCGCGAGCCGCCGTACTGCTGATGCTGGCGCTGCCCGGCTCGGCGTACTTGTACCAAGGTGAGGAGCTCGGCCTGCAGGAGGTCGGCGAACTCCCGGCAGCGAACCTGCAGGACCCGGCGTACTTCCGCTCCAAGGGCGCCGAAAAGGGCCGCGACGGCTGCCGCGTCCCGCTGCCGTGGACCGTAGGCGGCCTGTCCTTCGGCTTCGGCTCCGGCGGCTCCCACCTCCTCCAGCCCAAGTGGTTCGGCGGGTACTCAGTCGAGGCCCAGGAAGGCGACCCCGACTCGACCCTCAGCCTCTACCGCAAGGCGCTGGCCGTACGCCGAGGCCTCCAAACCAGCGAAGGCCTCGAGTGGGTCGACGGCGTCGAATGGGCCCTCCACTTCCGCCGCCCCGGCGGCTGGCAATCCATCACCAACTTCGGCGCGGCCCCGATCGAGCTCCCCGAAGGTGCGGTCGTCCTGTCGAGCGCCCCGCTGGAAGGCGAGAAGCTCCCCACAGACACCACAGCCTGGCTGATCTGAAGAGCCCACCTCCCTCACCAACCCATCTCCCTGGTGGGCTGGTGAGGGCCGGTACGGCGGGTGCGCCGCTCTCCCTGGTCGGTTGGTGAGGACCGGTACGGCGGATGCACCAAACCGCCCGTCCAGCGTTCGCCGCACCCCGACCCCTTGGGGGTGGGGCGAGCTGCACCGCTGATCAACCCCACCCGGGGCACGTCAGCGGGTGGGTTGAGCGGAGCCGGTGCTTGCTGGTGGGGCTTGATCAGTGGTGGGTGGTGAGTGCGGCGAGTTCGGCCACCGCGGGTGGTGGTTGGTGAAGCACGTGGGAATGGTGCGGCAGGATGGGGGCCGTGGCGACGACGCTTGGTGATGTGAAGGCTGTACTGGATCGGTTGTACGACCCGGCCTGGGCGGAGAGTTGGGACGCCGTGGGGCTGGTGACGGGGGATCTGGCGCAGCCCGTCGAGAAGGTGTTGTTCGCTGTCGACCCGATGCGGGCGGTGGTGGACGAGGCGATCGACGGTGGGTTCGATCTGATCGTCAGTCATCATCCGTTGTTGCTGCGGGGGGTGAACAGCGTCGCCACGACCACGCCCAAGGGGCGGGTGGTGCACGACCTGATCCGCAGTCAGACAGCGCTGATCGTTTGTCACACGAACGCGGACAACGCGAATCCTGGGGTGAGTGACGCGCTGGCCGCAGCACTCAACTTGCAGGACACCCGGCCGTTGAAGGCGATGCCTGCCGAGGCGATGGACAAGCTGGTTGTGTACGTGCCGGTCCACGAGACGCAGGCGATGATCGACGCGCTCGCCGCGGCGGGCGCCGGCAGGATCGGCGACTACGACCGCGCGGCCTGGTCGACCACCGGGAAGGGGACCTTCCGGCCGCGCGAAGGTGCCAACCCGACCATCGGCACCATTGGTGCGATCGAGGTCGTCGAGGAGTCCCGGCTCGAGATGATCCTCCCGCGGCACAGGCGACGCGCGGTGGTGGAAGCGATGCGGGCGGCGCATTCGTACGAGGAGCCCGCGTACGACGTACTGGAGCTGGCGTCGCTGCCGAGTGAGCGCGGCGGCGGTCGGATCGGCTCGCTGGCGACGCCGCTCTCGCTGCGCGAGTTCGCCGCGACGGTGGACAAGGGACTCCCGAAGACCGAGCACGGCGTACGGGTCTCTGGCGATCCCGACAGAACCATCAAGACCGTCGCAGTCTGCGGCGGAGCAGGCGACTCCGAGCTCGACCGGGTCCGCGCAGCCGGTGTCGATGCGTACGTGACGGCCGACCTGCGGCACCATCCCGCGACCGAGGCTCGCGCGTACGCCGACGGCCCGGCGCTGGTCGACGTGGCGCACTGGGCCAGCGAGTGGCCGTGGCTGGCCGACGCCGAACGCCTCCTGAGCGCGGGGTTGGCAGAGCAGGGCAGTACCGTGGACACTCACATCTCGACGCTTCGTACGGATGCCTGGGACCTGCGCCTGTAGGGCCCGCCCGTGGAGCTGACAACTGAACGCAAGATCTAAGGAGCCGACCCTGAACGCCGAGCCCGCTGTCCAACGACGGTTGCTGGACCTGCAGGATCTCGACCTGCAGCTGGATGTGGTCGCGACCAAGCGCAAGGCATTGCCCGAGCACCAGGCGCTGGTCGACCTGGGTGCCGAGAAGTCGGTCGTCGACCGGGAACTGGTCGGCGCCGACACCGAGGTGTCGGATCTGCGACGCGAGCAGAAGAAGGCCGACAGTGACGTCGACCAGGTCCGGCAACGCAAGACCCGCAACCAGCAGCGGATCGACTCCGGCCAGGTCACCTCGCCGAAGGACCTGGAGAACCTGCAGCACGAGATCGGTTCGCTCGACCGCCGGATCTCGGACCTGGAGGACGCCGAGCTCGAGGTGATGGAGAAGCTCGAGGCGGCCGAGGTCGTCCAGGCCGAACTCCAGGGCCGGGCCGAGGCGTTCGCCGGCCGTCAGGCCGAGCTCGAGGGCTCTCGCGACGCGGCGCTCAAGGAGCTCGACGAGCAGCGCGCGACGCTGGGCGACCAGCGGGCGACCGTCGCCGCCGAGCTGCCGGACGACCTCGTGACGCTGTACCAGAAGCTGCGCGAGCGCAACGGCGGGATCGGCGCCGCGCCACTGGTCGGCAAGCGCTGCATGGGCTGCCGGATGGAGCTGGCGCCGTCGGACCTGAGCAAGATCAAGGCGTCCGCGCCGGAGGTCGTGCAGCGCTGCGAGGAGTGCGGCCGGATCCTGGTTCGGACGGCGGAGAGCACGGTATGACCTACACGCACGTCATCGTCGAGGCTGACGGTGGGTCCCGGGGCAACCCGGGGCCGGCGTCGTACGGCGCGCTGGTGCGGGACCCGGCCACCGGCGAGGTGATCGCGCAGGCCGGGGTGACGATCGGGATCGCGACCAACAACGTCGCGGAGTACAGCGGACTGATCGCCGGGCTGGAACTGGCCGCGGAGTACGCGCCGAACGCCTCGATCGAGGTGCGGATGGACTCCAAGCTGGTGGTCGAGCAGATGGCCGGGCGCTGGAAGGTCAAGCACCCGGACATGAAGCCGCTGGCGATCAAGGCGCAGTCGCTCGCGCCGTTCGGGACCGAGTGGACCTGGGTGCCGCGGGCGCAGAACGCGGCCGCCGACGCGCTGGCCAACATGGCGCTCGACGGCAAGCCGGTCCCGCTGAAGCCGGCCGAGAGTTCGGCCGCACCGGTGGTGACTGAGGTATCCGAGCTCGGCAAGGCGATGTCGGGCTGGGGCGGCGTACAGACCGAGCCGCCGACGCGGCTGATCTTCCTGCGGCACGGCGAGACGCCGCACACGGTGGACAAGCGTTTCTCGGGTTCCGGCGGCGACGATCCCGGACTGAGCGAGTTGGGCGAACGACAGGCCGCGGCTGCTGCTGAGTACATTGCGACGCTCGGCGACGTCGATGCCGTGATCTCGTCGCCGCTGCTGCGGACCCGGCAGACCGCGGCCGCGGTGGCCGAGCGGCTCGGGCTCGACGTCGAGGTGCGGGACGCGTGGGTCGAGTGCTCGTTCGGCGACTGGGACGGGCACACGTTCGCCGAGGTGCAGGAGAAGTGGCCTGAGGCGCTGAACGCCTGGCTTGGTTCGACCACGGTCGCGCCGCCCGGTGGGGAGTCGTTCGACGCGTGCGCGCGGCGGGCGCGGTCCGCGCGGGACGCCGTACTGGCGTCGTACCCGGGCAAGACCGTCGTCGTGGTCACGCACGTGACGCCGATCAAGTTGATGGTCCGCGGCGTGCTGCAGGCGCCGATGACGTCGCTGTTCCGGATGGAGCTCAAGCCGGCCACGGTGACCGAGATCAACTGGTACGCCGACGGGCTGGCCTCGCTGCGCGGCTTCAACGTCGTCCCGCCGCTAGTCTGAAGCTCCCGGCCGCATCGTCGCGGCCGGGCTAGCGAGGACGGAGTGGTCGAGTGCCGTTGCAGAAGGTGCATTTCGCCGAGGACGTGCCCGAGGTGCTCCGGGCTTCGCTGCAGACGATCCGGCGCGAGCTCGAGGTGCCGGCCGAGTTCCCGCCCGAGGTCACCGCGGCGGCCTTGGCGGCGGTCGAGAACGCGCGGCTTCCGGAGCTGGACCGGACCGACATCGAGTTCGTCACGATCGACCCGCCGGACTCGATGGACCTCGACCAGGCGCTGCACATCGAGCGCGCCGGCGACGGGTACACCGTGCACTACGCGATCGCGGACGTCGCGGCGTTCGTCCAGCCGGGCGACCCGATCGACGTCGAGGCGCGCAAGCGCGGCGAGACGCTGTACGCGCCGGACAAGCGCACGCCGCTGCATCCGCCGGAGCTGTCCGAGGGTGCCGCGTCGTTGCTGGCGGACGTCGTACGGCCTGCGCTGCTGTGGACGATCGCCGTCGACGCGTCCGGCGAGGGCACGGACGTCGTCTGCGAGCGGGCTCTGGTGAAGTCGCGCGCGAAGCTCAACTACGCCGGGGTGCAGAAGGATCTGGATGCCGGTACGGCGTCGGAGTCGTTGCAGCTGCTGCGCGAGGTCGGCAAGCTGCGCGAGCAGCGCGAGCTCGAACGCGGCGGGGTCAACCTGCCGATTCCCGACCAGGAGGTCGTCACGGCCGACGGCCAGTGGACGCTGGAGTTCCGCGCGCCGCTGCCGGTCGAGGGGTGGAACGCGCAGATCTCGTTGCTGACCGGGATGGCGGCCGCGCACCTGATGATGTACGGCGAGATCGGGATCCTGCGGACGCTGCCGGAGTCGCACGACGACCTGCGCCGCAAGCTGGAGAACACCGCGAAGGCGCTCGGGATCGAGTGGCCGGTCGGCAAGTCGTATGCGGAGTTCATCCACGGGCTCGACCCGAAGGTGCCCGCGCACGCGGCGATGCTTGCCGCATGCACCGTTCTGTTCCGTGGCGCGGGCTACACCGCCTTCTCCGGTGGGGTTCCGGAGCGGCCCGAGCACGCGGCGATGAAGTCGGAGTACGCGCACGTCACCGCGCCGCTGCGCCGGCTGGTCGACCGCTGGACGGGCGAGATCTGCGTCGCGCTGTGCGCCGACGCGCCGGTGCCGGACTGGGTGCGCGAGTCGATGGACGAGATCCCGAAGATCATGGAGGAGTGCGACCGCAAGGCGCACGCGTACGAGCGCGCGATCGTGTCGATGGTCGAGGCCGGGCTGGTGCACGACCAGGTCGGTACGACGTTCGACGGGGTCGTGGTGGATGTCGACGAGCGTGATCCCACGCGCGGGGTCGTCACGTTGTCGACGCTGGCGATCGAGGGGAAGGTCAAGAGTTCGTCGGCGCTGCCGCTGGGTCAGCCGGTGCGGGTGAAGCTGGTCGAGGCCGATGTCACCAAGCGGACGATCGCGTTCGAGCTGGCGGAGTAGCGGGGCCGGCGTACGGGCTCGCGAATCAGCGAGTCAGTTGTTGCTCGACCGCCCTAGTTGTGCGGTCGAGGTCGCCGGTGGCGAGCAGGTCGAGCAGGGCGCCGCGCAGCAGCGCCAGTACGGCCGTCCGCTGCGCGCGGGCATGCTTGCTCTCGGCATCGGGTTGTGATGCCTTGAGCAACTCGAGCCAGTCGTCGACGGTGCTGCGGGCGTAGTCGCCCCACGGGCCGTCGGGGGAGACCAGGGAACGGCCGTAGGCCTCGACCCAGAGGTTCATCAACGGGCGGCGCTCGGGGGCGGACAGCCAGGTCCACAGTTCGCGGCCGATGACGTCGAGGCCGGGCTGTTCGTCGTACCGGAGCTGCTCGAGCAACGTCAGCTCGTCGCTGCGTGCCCGCGCGAGCAGCGCGCGGATCAGCCCGTCCTTGCTGCCGAACAGGAACAGCAGCACGCGCGGGCTCGACCCGATCGCGGTCGCCAGCGGGCGCAGCGAGAGGTCGGCGAGGCCGTGGGTGAGCGAGTAGCTGTAGGCGCGCTCCAGCAGTTCCCGCTCCCGCGCGGAAGGGGCTGGCTTCGTCGTCGGCACGCCGTTAGTATCGCTTACTGAAACAGTCGTGTCAGTAGATCGGGTGGTGCAGATGTCCGCAGCAGTGATCCGTCCCGCCGACCAGCCCGGCGATCTCGGCTGGGTCGTCCAGGCCCACGGTGAGCTGTACGCCGCCGAGTACGGCTGGGGGCGCCCCTTCGAGGCCCTGGTCGCCCGAATCGTCGCCGACTACGCCGAGGCCCACGAGCCGTCCCGCGAAACCGCGTGGGTCGCCGAGGTCAACGGCGAACGCGCCGGCTGCGTCTTCTGCGTGCAAGGCCCCGACGAGTCCACCGCCAAACTCCGCCTGCTCCTCCTGACCCCGGCCGCCCGAGGCCACGGCCTGGGCGGCCAACTGGTCGACACCTGCCTCGCCTTCGCCCGCGAGGCGGGCTACAAGCGCATGGTCCTCTGGACGAACGACCCGCTGGAGGCAGCCCGCAACATCTACCTCAAACGAGGCTTCACCCTCACCGGCTCCGAACCCCACACCCTCTTCGGCGAAGGCCTCCTCAGCCAGTACTACGAACTGGACCTCACCTGAGAAAGAGGGACGAGGCAACAAAAGCAAGAGCAAAGACTCAGGAACAGAAAGACAAAGAACAGAAGAGAGAGTAGGAGGTGCCCCTTGCTGTGGGTGCCTACGCTCGCGTAGCGGGTGGTCAGTTCGAGAGAACGTCGCTGACCAGCACCGTGAGTTTGCTGCCCTTGTTCTTGGTGCCGATCGATTCCTCTTCGTCGACGCTGGACTGATCGCCGGTGACCTTGAGGGTGTTCGTCACCGGACCATCGTCCCCGCCCTGGACGACATACACGACCTCGTAGGTCACTGCCGGATCCAGAGTCGGGCCGCTATAGGCCACCATGATGCGGTAGGTCAGGTTGCATCCAGCAGAACCGAAGCATTGTTTGCCGAGGACCTTCGCCGTCAGCTTGAAGTCGGCTTTGGCCGGCGCCGTGTACGTGGGCTCCGGAGGTGCCTCGCTGGTCTCCGGAGCCGCCGGCGCGGTGGTGCTGATCGCGGCAGGCGCGGAATCGGTCGTGGTTGAGTTGCTGTCTGAGTCCCCGATGCCGGCGATCGCCGTGGTGAAACCACCCGCCACGAACAGAGCGGCGCCGGCCAGGCAGAAGACAACAATGCGACCGGCGGAGCGTTTGGTCTGCGTGGGCGTCCGATCGGTGAACGGCCGCTTCGGGTCGGTTGGTGGTGGTTGTCCGGGCATGCCGGAGTAAGGCTGTGACATGGTGCCCCCTTGTATCCCCGAGCCCCCCTCGGGATACGGGTCACCGTAACGCTGCGTGCCGGTGGTGACAATGGGTCGCGGGGGGTGGGCCTCAGGTGATCGGGAGGAACGTGAGGCGGTTGCCGTCGGGGTCTTGTTGGTCGGGGCCGGGGGTGGTGACCTCGAGGGCGAGGTGGTTGACGGGGGTGGTGGAGGCGGGCCACGTGGGAGACAGCTTGAGGGTGTCTTCGCGGAGGCGGAAGGTGTTGTTGACCTGCGGGAGGCCCAGGTGGGTGCCGTAGAAGGTGGCGGCGGCTTCCAGGTCGGGGGCGTCGAGGGCGATGTGGGCCAGGCGGCGGAGGGGAGTGGTGGTGATGGGCGGGACCCGGAACTCCTCGGTGCGTTGGAGGAGTTCGACCCGGTTGCCGTTGGGGTCGGAGAGGAAGGCGAGGCGGCCCTGGCCGCTGCCGGCGACCTTCGGGGGCGTGAGTTCGGCGTACCCGGCCTCGATGAGACGCGCGTAGTCGCCGTCGAGGTCGTCGGTCATGAAGCCGACGTGGTTGAGGCCGTACGTCGCGTCGGGGGCCGGGTTCTGGTTGTGGAGGAGCTCGATCAGCCCGGTGCCTAGCTGGAGGTGGACGCGCGTGACCTTCGGGCCCTCCATGAACAGGGTGTCGACGATCTGGGCGCCGAGGTCGGTGTAGAAGGTCAAGCTGGCGTCGAGGTCTTGGACGGGGCCGCCTACGTGGTTCAGCTCGTAGATCATCCGGCCATCATGGCAAGCGTTTGCCGACGGCTGTCAAGGGCGCGTCCGGTGTTGGCCAGGGGTGTGGCCGAAGGTCCGGCGGAAGGTGTCGATGAAACGCGCTCGGCGTCGACCAGCCGCAGCGCAGCGCGACGGTCGTGACGGGGTGACCCTCGGGACCGCGCCGAAGGTCAGCCGACGCGAAGGCGCCGACGACTGGCGGTTCTTCGCCCGGCTCACCACGATCATCGTGCTGCGCTCGATCGTGTACGTCGGGCTGACCACGTTCGTCGGCCTGTACACCGGCCAGCGCCTGGACCTGTCCGCGACCGGCAGCTCCGCGGTGCTCGTCGTGCTCTTCGGCGGGGGAGTCGCAGGCCTGCTCGCCCGGCGACTCGCCGAGCCCCGCCCGATCGGCTGATCCGGCGGGGCCGGGAAGCGATCAGATGATCTGGGTGTAGATCTTCGTGCTCGCCTGCGCGCCGATGAACGGGTTGTTCGCGGCCCACAGCAGCCCCGAGTTGCCCTCCGGTACGTCGAAGTTGCACATCACCCAGCCGCCGTCCTCGCCGCGCCGGTTGAAGCACTCGCGGTGCCAGCTCGCCGACGACTCGGTGTCGGAGATGGTCCCGGCCGCGGGCGCGCCGTTCGCCTTGGTGTCCTTCACCCACACCCGGTCGCCGTACTCCGCGAAGCACGCCTTCGCGCCGGTGACGGAGACGCACCAGACGCCCATCGACCCCTCCGGCGGTGCGCTGCTCGGCTTGCCGTCGGCGGCGAACGCCTCGATCGTGGTCAGCCCCATCACGAGCAGGGTCGCGGCGGGTACGCCGATCAGGGCGCGGGTCAGCTTGTTCATCTCGGTCCTCACTGTGAAACATGCGTTTGACCCGCGAGAGTCAATCACGTGACCCGCTCACCGGCCGCGGACGCCTCCCGAGCGACGCCTGGAACCGCAGCAGGTACCCGCCCGGGTCGGCGCCGCCCTGGACGACGTACGCGAAGCCCTCCTCGGGCCGCTCGTAGAGCACGTCGAACCGGCACAGGCGGCACCAGAAGTCGAGGCTCGCCGCGACCGACTCCACCAGTAGTTCCGGAACGAGTGCGGGCGCGTGATCCACCCGCCCATCCTGTCAGGGCCGGGCGGTGAGGGAACGGGTCGGTCTGTAAGCCGGATTCTGTAGTCGGTGATCATCCATCTACGGCTGCCGTTGCCGGCAGTCTCCAGCGGCCTACCCGCGAGCTCGGGCGGGCAGCCCTCGAACGCTCGCGCGAACGCCGGTTGCCCGGCGTCCTTCTTGGCCTTGCTCCACGTGGGGTTTACCTAGCCTCCGCAGTCACCTGCCGAGCTGGTGGTCTCTTACACCACCGTTTCACCCTCACCCGCACCTGAACGAACCACGGGGTTCGTCCAGGCCGCTGGCGGTCTGTTCTCTGTGGCACTGTCCCGCGGGTTTCCCCGGGTGGGCGTTACCCACCACGCTGCCCTGTGGAGTCCGGACTTTCCTCGGCGCGCACCGGAGTGCGCGACGCGATCACCCGACCGACCCGTTCCGCCGATCAGGATACGGCTTGCGGCGACACTTCGGGCCATCGGCCGTCGGCCCCGCGTTCGTACGCCAGTACGTCGACCACCGCGTCCAGGTTCAGCGGGCCGTAGATGTGCGGGAACGTCGTCCCGCTGCCGTCCAGGTCCTCGTCGCACAGCGCCGAGACGAGCCGCTCGGTGTCGATCACCAGCAGCACCAACGGCGTCTCGACGTCGGAGTAGAACCGGTTCGCGGTCGCGCCGACCTGCTCGAAGCGGGACGCGTGGATGAAGGTCGCGCGCTCGTCCAGCGGTACGCCCCGGGTCGACATGCGGTACGCGCCCGCGGCCTGGGCCGCGGCCCATTCGTCGGGGAACGCGATGTGCAGGATCCTCGCCATGCCCAGAGATTAGCGACCGTACGACGGACCGCCCGCAAGCGGGAGGGCGTGCCGCTGGACCGCTTGGGCGGCACGGGAGCGGGCGGCGCCCGGACGTGCAAGTTCCGGAACCGGTGAGGGATTGACAGCGGAGCGTGAACCCAGAAAGATCCGATGTCTACCTCTGGTCCTCTCCGCCCCCAGGCCAGGGGTCCGCTCCTTCTCCAGGAGAGATCCGATGAACACCCTCCTGCGATCCCGCCTGCCCAAAATCCTGTTGGCGACAGCCCTGCTTGCCGGGCTGATCGCGACGGGCGGGCCTCCACCCGCTGTCGCCGCCCCCGGCACCACCGCCTGGCAGAACGGGTCCTTCGTCGTCGACACCCCGAACCTGGTCCGGCGCTCCGACATCGTGCTCGGCCGGGCCAATCCGGCCCCGACCGAGTCGCTCCCGCTGGGCAACGGCGCTCTCGGAGCCGCGGTCTGGTCGGCCGGCGGTTTCACCGCCCAACTCAACCGCACCGACACGTTCCCGGGCCGCAAGTCGCTCGGCCACGTGGTCATCCCGGGCCTGGCCCGGATGACCGGCGCGGCCGACTTCACCGGCCGCCTCGACCTGTACGACGGCATGCTGCGCCAGTCCGGCGGCGGCATGACGCTCACCGCGTTCATCCGCGCCGACACCCAGCAGCTCGTCGTCGACGTGACCGGCGCCGATCCCAACGCCACCCAGACCGCTCAGGTCAAACTCTGGTCACCCCGTACGCCGACCGCCCGGGCCTCCGGGCCCGTTGCCGCCCTGGCCGAAACCTGGGTCGACAACTCCGGCGCGGGAGCGTCGGGCCGGACCTTCGGCTCGCTGGCCGGGATCACCGCGGGCGGCCGGAACGTCGTTGCCTCGACCCCCAACACGCTGACCGGCCAGGTGGCTTTCCAGCCCAACGCCGACGGCTCGTTCCGGGTCGTCGTCGCGGCGCCGACCTGGACCGGCGGCGACTCGATCGCCACCACCAACGCCGTACTGAACGGCGCTGCGACCCGTCCTGCCTCCGAAGTGCGCTCGGCGCATCTGCAGTGGTGGCACGACTACTGGCAGAAGGCCGGCCTGATCAAGGTCAGCTCGGCCGACGGCACCGGCGACTACGTCGAGAACCTGCGGACCATCTACCTGTACTCCGCGGCGGCTCAGAGCCGCGGAGTCCTTCCGGGTTCGCAGGCCGGGGTCGCCGACCTGTTCACGTTCTCGCAGGACAAGCGGGACTGGTACCCGTCGGGCTACTGGTTCTGGAACCTCCGGATGCAGGTGGCCGCGAACCTGTCCGCCGGACTGCCCGCGCTGAACGACCCGATGTTCCGCCTGTACAAGGACAACCTCGACGCGATCGCGTCCTGGACCAGTCAACGCATGCCCGGCCGGCAAGGCCTGTGCGTGCCGGAGACGATGCGGTTCAACGGCAACGGCACGTACGACGGGGGCACCAGCAACGCCTCCTGCGACTCGATCATCGCGCCGACGTACAACTCCCTGACCGTCACCACCGGCGCCGAGATCGGTCTGTGGGTCTGGGAGCACTACCGGATGACCGACGACCGGGCGTTCCTGACGGCGAACTACCCGCTGATCAAGGGTGCCGCGCAGTTCCTGCTCTCACACGCGACGACCGGTGCCGACGGCAAGCTCCACACGTTCTCGAACGCGCACGAGACGCAGTGGGGTGTCACCGATCCGACGACGGACATCGCCGCGATGCAGGCGTTCTTCCCGGTCGCGGTGAAGGCGGCGCAGACGCTCGGCGTCGACACCGCGCTGGTCAGCCAGCTGAACGCGGCGATCCCGAAGATCCAGGCGCTGCCGCGTACCGACACGGCGACGCAGACCCAGCTGCTGACACCCGCGCAGGATGCCAACGGCAACACCATGATCGGACTGTCGACGCAGCCCACGGCACCGAGGCACAACAGCGAGAACATCGGCCTCGAGGCGGTCTGGCCGTTCAGCCTGATCGGCGACAGCGGCCCGCTGACCGCGGTCGGCCGTCGTACGTACACGTCGCGCAGTTACGTCAACGGCAACGACTGGAGCTACGACGCCCTGCATGCCGCGCGCCTCGGCATGGCCGGCGACATGAAGACCGCGCTGCTCGCCGCGATCCGGCAGTACCAGGTCTACCCGTCGGGGATGGCGAGCTTCACCGCGCAGCCGGCGTTCGAGCCGTACATCGAGCAGTCCGGTGTCCTGGCGATCACCGTCCCGGAGTCGCTCGCGACGGACTACGACGGCCTGCTCCGGATCGCGCCTGCCTGGCCGGCCGACTGGACCGGTGAGGGAACGGTTGCCATCGGCCACAAGTCGAAGGTGCACGTCCAGATCACCAACGGTTCGCCGACGACGGTGGCGATCAGCTCCGGGGCTGCCCAGCAGCTCGCCGTACGGAGTCCTTGGCCGGGGCAGAGCGTCACGGTCCTGGACGGGCAGACGCGCGCGGTCGTCGTACCGGCGCAGTCCAACGCGACCTTCACGATCCCGGCGCAGGCCGGGCGGTCGTACCTGGTGGAGAAGACCGGAGCGACGGCGCAACCGTTCCAGGCACTGTCCGGTACGCCGGCCACGACCGCGAAACGGTACGACAGGGCAACGATCGGTCTGCCCCAGCAGAGCAGCGGCAACGGAACCGTTGCCCTGCGAGCACGGGCCAACGGCAAGTACGTCACCGCCGGGACCGGTACGCCGCTGATCGCGAACAGCACGACGATCGGCACCGCCCAGCAGTACGTGATGACCGACCTCGGCGGCGGCAACGTCTCGCTGCGCGCCAAGGCCAACAACCTGCTCGTCGCGGCCGACGACGCGGGCGCCGGACCGCTGCTGGCCAAGAACCAGAACGTCGGGTCCTGGGAGACCTTCCAGCTGATCCGCAACGGTGACGGCTCGGTCAGTCTCCGGGCCCAGGTCAACAACAAGCTCGTCTGCGCCGACAACGGCGGCGCCGCTCCACTGATCGCGAACCGAGACGCGATCGGCCCGTGGGAACAGTTCGACCTGATCGAAGGAGTCGCGTGATGAGAAGAAGCCGAATCGCCGTGCTGATCACGGCGGCTCTGATCGGGGCCCTGGGCGTCAGCGCCCCGGCCGCCGAGGCGGGGTCGACCATCCCGGCCGCCGACTACCAGCAGGTGTCGCTGGCCAGCGGCGCCAACGAGCTCGGCGAGGCGATGTCGCTCGCCGTCATGCCGAATCGCTCGGTGATCCACACCGCCCGCGACGGCGCCGTACGGATCACCGATGTCAACGGTACGACGACGCTGGCCGGGCGTCTGAACGTCTACACCCACGACGAGGAAGGTCTCCAGGGCGTCGCCGTCGATCCCGGCTTCGCGACCAACCGCTTCGTCTGGCTGTACTTCTCGCCGCGGTTGTCGACACCGGACGGCGACGCGCCGACCGACGGCACGCAGGCCGACTGGGACCGGTGGAAGGGCGAACTGCACCTGTCGCGCTTCGTGCTGAAGACCGACAACACGCTCGACCTGGCCAGCGAGAAGATCGTGCTCCGGGTCCCGAACGACCGCGGTCAGTGTTGCCACGTCGGCGGCGACCTCGACTTCGATGCCGGGGGCAACCTCTACCTGACCACCGGCGACGACAGCAACCCGTTCCAGTCCGACAGCTACACGCCGATCGACGAGCGGACCAGCCGCAACCCGCAGTTCGACGCGCAGCGTACGTCGGGCAACACCAACGACCTGCGCGGCAAGCTGCTCCGGATCAAGCCACAGGCCGACGGGACGTACACGATCCCGTCCGGCAACCTGTTCGCGCCGGGTACCGCGCAGACCAAGCCCGAGATCTACGCGATGGGCTTCCGCAACCCGTTCCGGATGAGTGTCGACAAACCGACCGGCATCGTCTACCTGGGCGACTACGGCCCGGACGCCGGCGTCACCGACCCGAACCGCGGGCCGAACGGCCAGGTCGAGTTCGACCGGATCACTGCCCCCGGCAACTACGGCTGGCCGTACTGCACCGGCACCAACGCGACCAACGAGACCTACAACGACTGGCAGTTCCCGAGCGGCCCGTCGGGGGCCAAGTTCGACTGCGCCGGCGGTCCCACCAACAACTCGTTCCGCAACACCGGGCAGACCAAGCTGCCGCCGGCCAAGGCGTCCTGGATCAAGTACGGCGGTGACGCCGGTACGCCGCCGGAGTTCGGCGGCGGTTCCGAGTCGCCGATGGGCGGCCCGGTCTACCGGTACGACGCCAACAACACCTCACCGGTCAAGTTCCCGGCGTCGCTGAACGGCCGCTACTTCGCCGGTGAACTCGGCCGGAAGTGGATCAAGGCGATCGAGGTGACCGGCACTGGTGGCGTCGGTGACATCGGCGCGTTCCCGTGGACCGGCACGCAGGTGATGGACATGGCCTTCGGCCCGGACGGCGCGCTGTACGTGCTCGACTACGGCACGGGCGCGAACAACCAGGCGCTGTGGCGGATCGAGTACAAGGGCAACACCAACCGCAACCCGATCGCCAAGGCCTCGGCGACGCCGACGTCCGGCGGCCGGCCGCTGACGGTGGCGTTCTCGTCCGCGGGCAGCTCGGACCCCGAGGGCGGCGCCTTGTCGTACCGGTGGACCTTCGGCGACGGCGGTAGCTCGACGCAGGCGAACCCGTCGTACACCTACAACACCGCGGGCACGTTCACGGCGACGCTGACCGTGACGGACCCGACCGGGCTGACCGGCTCGGCCAACGTGCAGATCAGCGTCGGCAACACGGCTCCGACCGTGACGCTGCAGACACCGGCGGACGGGCAGCCGTTCTCGTTCGGCGACACCGTGCCGTTCCAGGTCAACGTCAGCGACCCGGAGGACGGGACGATCGACTGCAGCCGGGTGAAGGTCACGTACCTGCTCGGCCACGACGAGCACCAGCACCAGATCACCTCGAAGAACGGCTGCAGCGGCTCGATCGCCGTACCGGCCGACGGTGAGCACGATCCCGCCGCGAACATCTTCGGCGTGTTCGACGCGGAGTACACCGACAACGGCGGCGTCACCACGCACAGCGTGCGCAAGCTCCAGCCGAGGCACCGCCAGGGCGAGCACTTCAGCGCGATGTCCGGCATCGAGTTCGCGACGCACGCCGCGGCCGAGGGCGGCCGGACCGTCGGGTACGTCGACAACAACGACTGGGTCTCGTTCACGCCGTACGCGCTGAGCACGGCGACGTCGATCAGCGCCCGGGTGTCGTCCGGCGGACCCGGCGGCACGATCGAGGTGCGGGCCGGTTCCGCGACCGGTCAGCTGATGGCGACCGTGCCGGTGGCCAACACGGGCAACTGGGACACGTTCACGAACGTCTCGGCCAACCTGACCAACAAGCCGGCCGGTACGACGACGCTGTTCCTGGTCTTCAAGGGCGTCACGGGCAACGGCAACCTGTTCGACCTCGACGCGTTCACGCTGGCGACGTCGGGCTCGACCGGTACGACGCGTGAGGGCGAGGCGTTCAGCTCGCAGTCCGGCGTACAGGTGGCTGCTCACGCGGGCGCCAGTGGTGGTCAGACGCTCGGCTACATCGACAACGGCGACTGGGCCGGGTACTCGACGGTGAGCACCAGTGGGCTGCGGTCGTTCAGCGCGCGGATCTCGTCGGGCGGTCCCGGCGGGACCATCCAGGTGCGCTCCGGGTCCGCGACGGGCACGCTGCTCGGCTCGGTCGCCGTACCGAGTACTGGCGGATGGGAGAACTTCCAGACCGTCTCGACCGCACTGACCGGCAACGCGAGCGGTCCGCTGTTCCTGAGCTTCACGGGCGGCGCGGGCTCGCTGTTCGACGTCGACACCTTCACCGTCACTTCCTAGGGAGTTGTCATGACTACATTCACGCGACGTAGGGCTTTGCTGACCGGTGGAGCGCTGGTGGTCGGCGGTCTGCTGCCCTGGCAGACGGCGTCTGCCGCGCCGTACCAGGTGCTGGTGTTCAGCAAGACGGCCGGCTTCCGGCACGACTCGATCCCGGCCGGCATCCAGGCGATCCGGGACCTCGGTGCGGCCAACGGCTTCACCGTGACGGCCACTGAGGACAGTGCGGTGTTCACGGCGGCGCAGCTGGCGGCGTACAAGGCGGTGGTGTTCCTGAGCACCACCGGGGACATCCTGAACGCCGCACAGCAGACGGCGTTCGAGGGCTACATCAACGGCGGTGGTGGGTACGTCGGAGTCCACGCGGCGGCCGACACCGAGTACGACTGGCCCTGGTACGGGCAGCTGGTCGGTGCGTGGTTCCACAGCCACCCGGCGATCCAGCAGGTCACTGCACGGGTCGAGGACCGGACGCATGGGTCCACCTCGCACCTGGGGACCACGTGGGTGCGGACCGACGAGCTGTACAACTACCGGACCAACCCCCGGCCGAACGTGCGGGTGCTGATCAACCTGGACGAGTCGACCTACAGCGGCGGCAACATGGGCGACCACCCGATCGCCTGGTACCACGCGCAGGGCTCGGGGCGGTCGTTCTACACCGGGTTCGGGCACACCATCGAGTCGTACGCCGACCAGGCGTTCCGGCGGCACCTGCTGGGTGGCATCCAGTACGCCGCTGGTGCGTCGTCGACGCCTCCGGTGACCCAGATCGAGGGAGAGGCGTTCACGTCGCAGTCCGGCGTACAGGTGGCTGGGCACGGTGGTGCCAGTGGTGGTCTGACGCTCGGCTACATCGACAACGGCGACTGGGCCGGGTACTCGCAGGTGAGCACTGTCGGGCGGACCGGGTTCACTGCCCGGATCTCGTCGGGTGGTGCCGGTGGGACGATCCGGATCCGGTCGGGGTCTGCTTCGGGGGCTGTTTTGGGGACTGTCGCTGTACCGGTGACTGGAGGGTGGGACAACTTCCAGACCGTGTCGACGACGCTGAACGGGTCGGGGAGCGGTCCGCTGTTCCTCACCTTCAGCGGTGGGTCCGGGTCGCTGTTCGACATCGACCACTTCAGCCTGAGCTAGTCGGAGAGCCGGCGCTCGTCTGGGCGCCGGCTCACCGTTCCGACACGCATTGGTCGGCCGCTGGTCACCTGGTCGCACTAGCGTCCGGGAGATGACTCCGCCCGTTGGTGATGCGCTGGACCGTCGTCGTTTCCTGGGAGCCGTAGGAGGTGTCGCCGGTCTGGCCGCGCTCGCGCAGCTGCCGGTCGGGCCTGCCGAGGCGACCCCGAGGCCCGGGGGAGGTGACTACCCGTTCACGCTCGGCGTGGCCAGTGGCGACCCGACGACCAGTGGGGTCGTGCTGTGGACCCGGCTGGTGCCGGACCGGTTCGTGCCGGGTGGTGGTATGCCGAACCGCAGGGTGCCGGTGCAGTGGCAGATCGCGCTCGACGCGGGCTTCCGGCGCGTCGTACGGCAGGGGCAGACGTGGGCGCTGCCCGAGCTGGCGCACTCGGTGCACGTGGAGGTCGAAGGGCTGGCGCCGGATCGCGAGTGGTTCTACCGGTTCAAGTACGGGTCCGACGTGTCTGCAGTAGGGCGCACCCGCACGGCGCCGGTGCGGACCGGGCGGCACGCGTCGATGGACTTCGCGTTCGCGTCCTGCCAGGAGTGGTCCAGCGGGTACTACTCGGCGCTGCGGCACCTGGCCGAGGAGGACCTGGACCTGGTGCTGCACCTCGGGGACTACGTCTACGAGGGCGGTATTCCGGCTGACGGCGGTTACCGGAAGACGCCGGTGCCCGCCGTACTGCAGGAGGCTCCGCGTGACGTCGACCGGTGGCGGATGCAGTACGCGCTCTACAAGAGCGACCCGGACCTGCAGCGGGCGCACGCACGGTTCCCGTGGATGGTCACGTGGGACGACCACGAGGTGCAGAACGACTACGCCAACACGCAGTCGC
Source organism: Kribbella sp. cmx-5-2 (assembly GCA_049998015.1). GTDB lineage: Bacteria > Actinomycetota > Actinomycetes > Propionibacteriales > Kribbellaceae > Kribbella. The sequence goes on along the minus strand of JAEBEC010000001.1, from coordinate 1,286,323 downwards.
AGTACGAGGGTGACATCACTGCGTTGCGCACTGCGGCGTACCAGGCTTGGTACGAACACCAGCCCGTACGGCGCCCGGCCCGGCCTTCCGGTGAGGGACCGCGGATCTACCGGCGGCTGCAGTGGGGCGACCTCGCGCAGTTCGACGTGGTCGACGGACGGCAGTACCGCAGCGTGCCGCCGTGCGGCTGGGGCGAGGCGGACGCCTGCACCGGCGGCTACGACCCGTCGATCACCATGCTCGGCAAGCCCCAGGAGAAGTGGCTGTACGACGGGCTGAAGCGCTCGCGGGCGCAGTGGGACGTGCTGGCCAGCAACGTGATGGTCGGCCGACTCGACCACGACGGCGCCGCGGGTGACCTGCTGTGGCACGACGCCTGGGACGGCTTCCCGGCAGCGCGGCAGCGGCTGATCGAGGCGTGGCGGACGGCACGGACGCGGAACCCGGTGGTCGTCACCGGCGACTGGCACTCGACGTTCGTCAACGACATCCACGCGGACTTCGACCGCGCGGGGACGCCGGTGGTGGCGACGGAGTTCGTCGGGACGTCGCTGACCAGCAACGGCGATGGTGAGGTCTACGGGCCGTACTACGGGCCGATGATCAAGTACAACCCGCACATCAAGTTCTTCGACGGGGATCGGCGGGGGTATGTGCGGTGCTCGGTGTCGCGGGATCAGTTCCGCACGGACCTGCGGATGGTGACGACGGTGAGCCGTTCAGACGCGCCGAAGTACACGTACGCGTCGTTCGTGGTGGAGGACGGGCGGCCGGGGGCGGTGAGGATCTAGCTCGCCCGCTCGCCCGCTCGCCCGCCCGCCGCGCCCGCCGCGAGGCGCGGCGCCCACGGCTCCGCGGATCCCGCGCCCCGCGGCGCCCGCGGCGGCGGAGCCGCTCGCGGTTCGGGGGGCGTCGGCTGTCAACTACCCCCTCTGTGGATATCTGAAGACGGCGGGTTGCCTTGTTTTGTTAGTGTTCCGGGCATGGCGACAGACGAGCGGGGACCCGAGGCGACCGGCGACAAGGCCGCGTCCACGGCGGGGCCGACGGACGACCTGACGACGACGCGGCACGAGCTGACCGTAGGGGACCGGACGCTGAAGTACACGGCGACCACCGGGCGGATCGTGCTGCGGCGGGAGGTGCTGACCGAGGGCAAGTTCGACGGGCACGTGCCGAAGGCCGAGGTGTTCCTGACGTCGTACACGCTGGACGACGCGGACGCCGGCTCGCGCCCGGTGACGTTCGCGTTCAACGGCGGGCCGGGGTCGTCGAGCATCTGGCTGCATCTCGGGTTGCTCGGGCCGCGGCGGGTGGTGTCGGGGGACGTCGGAGAGCTGGCGCCACCGCCGTACGGGCTGGTGGACAACGCGGAGACTCTCCTGCAGGTGAGCGACCTGGTGTTCATCGACCCGGTCTCCACCGGATACTCGCGCGCGGTCGAGGGCGAGAAGCCGGGGGAGTACCACGGGTTCACGCCGGACCTGGAGTCGGTCGGCGAGGTGATCCGGCTGTGGACCTCGCGCAACGGGCGCTGGATGTCGCCGAAGTTCCTGGCCGGCGAGTCGTACGGGACGACCCGCGCGGCCGGCCTCGTCGCGCACCTGCAGAACCGGCACGGCATGTACTTCAACGGCGTGATGCTGATCTCGGCGGTGCTCGAGTTCGGCACGCTCGACTTCACACCGGGCAACGACCTGCCGTACACGCTGTTCCTGCCGTCGTACGCCGCGGCCGCGCACTACCACGGGCTGATCCCCGACCGGGAGCTCTCGGACGTGCTCGAGGACGCCGAACGCTACGCCGCCGGCCGCTACCCGAATGCACTTGCCCAGGGCAACCGATTGCCCGCGGACTACCGCGGCGAGGTGATCGAGCGCCTGTCCGCGCTGACCGGCCTGTCGGCGGACTACCTCGACCGCGTGGACCTCCGCATCGAGCACACCCGCTTCTTCGCCGAGCTGCTGCGTTCCCGACGCCAGGTCGTCGGCCGGCTCGACGCCCGCTTCACCGGCTGGGACGCCGACTCCGCCGGCGAGGTGTCGACCGACGACCCGTCGATGCGCGCGATCATGGGCCCGTACACAGCCGCGCTGAACCACTACGTGCGCGCCGAACTGGAGTACCAGAACGACCTCCCGTACGAGATCATCAGCGCCGACGCGGCCAAGGACTGGTCGTTCAAGGAGTTCGAGAACAACCACGTCACGGTCTCCGATCAGCTCTCCGAGGCAATGCGCGCCAACCCCCACCTGAAGGTCCACATCGCCTCCGGCCGCTACGACTGCGCGACGCCGTACTTCGCCACCGAACACACCGTCGCCCGCCTCCGCATCCCCGCCGAACTCCGCGACAACATCGAACTCTTCTACTACCCAGCAGGCCACATGATGTACGTCCACGAGCCGTCACGCCTGCAACAGTCCCAGGACCTGGCCGCCTTCATCCAGGCAGCCTCCAACCGTTGACCGACATCCAGGAAGCCTAGAACCGTTGCCCGAGTTGACCCGCCGAGCGGCCGTCGCCTGATGCTCCTCATCCGCCCACCCGCGCCGGTGGACCTCACCCCTCCACCGGCCGGTGTTGTCCTACGAGCACCAACTCCCAACGACATCGACGCTCTCGGACGCACGTACTTCGCCTCCTACCCATCAGGTGTCGCCTGCGCCAGCGAGCCGGAAGCAATCGAAGACATCCGCCTTACCTACGCCGGCGAGTACGGCGCACTAGACCTCGCAGGCAGCCGACTGGCGGTCCAGCCCGACGCCGTGGCCGGGCCGGCGGTCCGGCCTGAGGCCGTGGCCGAACTGGCGGTCCAGGGTGACGCCGTGGTCCACCGCGACGCCGTGGTCCGGCCCGCGGCCCAGTGCGAGGCCATCCTCGGCGCCGCCCTCGTCGTCGAACGTGGGCCTTGGGCCGACGCCCCCGACTGCCCGTTCCTCATCGAGCTCTTCACCCTCCACACCCACCGCCGCCAGGGCATCGCGCACGCACTGCTCACTGCGTGCCTGACGCCCACCACCCCATTGGCCCTCCGCGTGCAGGACAACAACACCGCCGCAATCACCCTGTACGAGCGGCTCGGCTTCCACCCCAGCTGACCACGCGACCAGCCAGCAGTCGCACCCCGCCGGCGCTGCCTGCCTCGGCACCGGTCAGCTCAGGTCCAGCCCTGAGCGAGGACCAGACCCGCGCGCCCGCGCCCCACTGGCAAGTCGGCCGCCACACGCTTGGCTGACCAGCGCTCAACACCCCCGCCCTGTCCCGCGCCTGATGCCCGGCCCCGCAGTCGCGCGTGACGCCCCGGCCTTGCAATCGCGTGTGAGGCCCGGGCCTTGCGCTCGGGTGGTGTGATGCTGCGGTCCTGTGCTCGCGTGTGACGTCGCAGTCGCGCCCCGCGTCCGACGCCCGGGCTTGCGCTCGCGTGTGAGGCTCGGGCCTTGCGCTCGGGTGGTGTGATGCTGCGGTCCTGTGCTCGCGTGTGACGTCGCAGTCCCGCCTCGCGTGCCACGCCCGGGCTTGCGCTCGCGTGTGATGCCACGGTCCTGTGCTCGCGTGTGACGTCGCAGTCGCGCCCCGCGTCCGACGCCCGGGCCCTGCACTCGCGTGTGATGCCGCAGCCTCGCGCTCGTGTGTGATGCCGCGGCCCTGCAGTCGCGCGTCAAGCCGCCCCGCCCCGGCGTCCGACGCCCAGCCGTGCACTCGCGCCCGGCGCCGTACCGCATGCGCCGCTGCCTGTGTAGGCCGTGCCGCCAGCTCCAACGAGGGCACCTGCACGACTCCAGCGCGGGTTCATGCGGGGCACCGACGAGCGACCAGTCGGCGAAGGCCGTCAGTCCTGTGCAGGGCGCATGCGCCGATCATGCGCCAGCTCAACGGCCGGCTCCTGCGCCGAGTCCTTGCTTTCGCCTCGTGCACCGACTTATGCACCGACTTCGCTGCGGGCTCCGGCGTGGGTTCCCGCGCCGGCTTCAGGGCCGCCTCCAGCGGGGACTTCCGGGTCGGCTCCTGTGTCTGGGAGTTCGGCACTACGGTCAGTGGGGGTTTCGCACTCACGCAATAACCTGCCTGACGCCGAGTGGTTTGTTGTTGGGGGACTGACGCGGTACAACGCGGCAGTCGTTGAGCTAGGGAGCAGTGGACGAAGACTGAAGCAGTCGGCGAGGTGTGGGCTGGATGCTTACTGCGGGAAGCGTTGCTCGAATTCTGCGAGGAATTCTGTCGGGCGGGTTTGCTGGATGGTGTGGCCGGCGCCTTCGATGGTTGTGAGGTGGGCGTGGGGGATGGCGGCGGCGGCTTCGGTCAGTTTGTGGTGGGGGACTGGGCTGGTGGTTCCTCCGGCGAGGATCAGCGTGGGGACGGTGATGGCCGGGAGGTTCGCCTTCCATGCTGGGTCGGGATCGGCTAGCTGGGCGAGGATGGCTGCGTAGCAGTTCCAGTCGTACGCCAACTCCTCCTCGGGGCGCGGCGGGACGGTCCAGTCGCCCTCGCTGTCCGGCGGTGGGCTGTCGACGAGGACCAGGCCGGTCAGGCGTCGGCGTACTGCTCGGCGAAGATCGCGGCGACCGTGCCGCCCATCGAGTGGCCGCAGAGGAGGAACTCGCCGAGTCCGAGGCGCTCGGTGAACTCCAGCAAATCGTCGCGCATCGCCTCGAACGAGTACTCCTCGGTCCAGACGCTGCCGCCGTGGCCGCGTTGGTCGAGGGCGATGACGCGGTAGGTCCGCGCGAGGTGTGGTGCAACCTTCTCCCACGTGGCGGCGCACGAGGTGAGTCCGTGCAGCAGCACCAACGGCGGCGCGTCGGCGTCGCCGTACTCGGTTGCGGTGAACGTGCCGGCGGTGAGATCGATCCTCATGCCGGGTATTCAACGCTCGCGGCAGGTCAGCCGGGGTAGATGCGGAAGCCGTCGTACGTGTGGTGCTGGAAGGAGGCGTAGAAGGCCTGGGCGGTGTCGGTGACCAGGTCGACGCGGAGGGCGCCGGTGAGAGGTGCGGCGTACTCGAGGAGGGCTCGGCCAACGCCTTTGCGGCGGTGGGTTGTGGCGACGGCCATCAGCGACAGATGCGCCTGGATGTGACCGTCGCTTTGCAGGTAGGCGAAGCCGACGACCTCGTCGCCTTCCACCGCCACGACGCTGGTGACGCCGGGAGCGGTCAGTACGACGTGCGCGCGCTCGGGATCGCCCGGGAAGCTCGGCCAGTCCTCGGCCGCGCAGATCCTCAGTACGCCGTCCAGGTGCGCGCGGTCGTAGCGCATCACCTGCACAGCAGGCGAACTCTCGGACCTGGGGGAGGGACGGCCATCACCGGGCTCGCGCGAAGGGCGGGTGCCACCGGGCTCGCGGGAAGGGCGGGTGTCACCGGACCCGGGCGTCGGGTGGGGGTCGCCGGGGCCGGTGGTGTTCACGGCAGGGTGAGGATTTCGGCGCCGGTGTCGGTGACCAGCAGGGTGTGCTCGAACTGCGCCGTACGGGACTTGTCCTTGGTGGTGGCGGTCCAGCCGTCGTCCCACAGGTCGTAGTCGTAGCTGCCGAGGGTGAGCATCGGTTCGATGGTGAACGTCATGCCGGGCTCGATCACGTCGTCGAAGCGCTCGTCGTCGTAGTGCGGGATGATCAGCCCGGAGTGGAACGACGTCGCGATGCCGTGGCCGGTGAAGTCGCGGACGACGCCGTAGCCGAAGCGCTTGGCGTACGACTCGATCACGCGCCCGATGATGCTGACCTGGCGGCCGGGCTTGACGGCCTTGATGCCGCGCATCAGTGCCTCGTGCGTGCGCTCGACCAGCAGCCGGCTCTCCTCGTCGACGTCGCCGACCAGGAACGTCGCGTTGGTGTCGCCGTGCACGCCGTCGAGGAACGCGGTGATGTCGACGTTGACGATGTCGCCGTCCTCCAGCGGACGGTCGTCGGGGATGCCGTGGCAGATCACCTCGTTGACCGAGGTGCACAGGGACTTCGGGTAGCCGCGGTAGCCGAGGGTCGACGGGTACGCGTTGTGTTCCACCAGGTACTCGTGGCCGACCGCGTCCAGTTCGTCGGTGGTCACTCCGGGCTTCGCGGCCTCACCGACGGCCTGCAGCGCCTGTGCGGCGAGTTTGCTCGCGACGCGCATCTTCTCGACCAGTTCGGGGGACGTGACGTAGGAGCCCTCGTACGGCGTCGGCGCGGGCTTGTCCACGTACTCCGGGCGCGGAATGGAGGCGGGAACAGGGCGGCGCGGCGAGATGATGCCGGGAGTGAGAATCGACATGGTGGGATCATTCTAGTTAGTTGCGACAACTTCACCGGGAAGGTGGTCCGCTGCGATGGCCGACGACGATCACAGCAACGAGTGGTACTACAACACGAAGACCGGCGAGGTCGAGCCCTACCAGGGCGCGAAGTCCGGCGACCGGCTCGGTCCGTACAGCTCCCGCGAGGAAGCGGCCCGTGCGCTGGAGAAGGCGCAGGAACGCAACGACGCCTGGGACAACGATCCGAAGTGGAACGACGACTGATCGGCGCCGACGAACACCGCTGAACGCACCGAGGGGCACCACCGGCAAGGTGGTGCCCCTCGAGCGTTCGTACGGCGACTAACGCGACGTCGCCTTGCGGGCCGGCGCCTTGCGCGCGGTCGTCCGCTTGGCCACGGTCTTGCGGGCCGGGGCCTTTTTGGCCGGCGCCTTCTTCGCGGCGACCTTGCGAGCCGGCGCCTTCTTGGCGGCGACCTTGGCCGGAGCCTTCTTGGCCGCGACCTTGCGGGCCGGGGCCTTCTTGGCCGCGACCTTGCGAGCCGGCGCCTTCTTCGCGACCGTCTTCTTCGCGGCGACCTTCTTGGCCGGCGCCTTCTTCGCCACGGTCTTCTTCGCCGTCGTCTTCTTGGCCGGGGCCTTCTTGGCCGTCGTCACCTTTTTGGCGGCGACCTTCTTCGCCGGGGCCTTCTTGGCGACGGTCTTCTTCGCGACGACCTTCTTGGCGGGAGCCTTCTTCGCCGTGGTCTTCTTCGCGGCCGTCGTCTTCTTCACCGCCGTGGTCTTCTTCGCTGCGGTCTTCTTGGCGGGTGCCTTGGAGACCGCCTTCTTGGCCGCACTCACCTTCTTCGTCACTGTCTTCTTCGCTGCCGTGACCTTGCGCGCGGTCGTTGTCTTCGCGGCTGGGGCCTTCTTGGCGACAGTCTTCTTGGCGGGAGAAGCCTTTTTGGCTGTCGCCTTCCCTGCGGCTGCCTTCTTGGCTGGCACTCTGCCTCCTTGGTGCGGCTGAGGAAAACCACGGTGGATTCCTCGTCGTCCTGATGATGACAACACTTGGTGCCCACGTAAAGCACCTGAATGCCCAACAGGTCAAGGCGTCCGCGCCGGCAATTCGGGCGGTAATGCCGAAAATCCTTGTGCAGAAGGGTTTTCGCTGACCTTCGAGCATGCCGGAAGGCGCTGAAGAAATGTTGGCGACACGCGCGCGAACTGGCCACTTCGGAGGGTTTTCGGACAGTGTTGTCCTCGGCAACGTCTCTGCGAACGATCGGATCCGGTGCGGTGCGAACCCTGTACGACGACCTGAACGAGCCTGTCGAACTACCCACGAACATCACGTCGGTGGTCAGCATCGTGCCGTCGTTGACGGAGTCGATCGCGCACACGCACCGGCCTTTGCTGGTGGGTGCGACGGACTGGTGCACGCATCCGCACGACCTCGACGTGACGCGCGTTCGCGGTACCAAGAATCCCGACGTCGAACGCATCGTGGCGTTGCGTCCCGACGTCGTCGTCGCGAACGCCGAAGAGAATCGCGCCGTCGATCTCGACGCGTTGCGCGTGCACGGAATCGCGGTCTGGGTGACGACGCCGACGACTGTCGAGGAGTCACTGACTTCACTCGGGCGAATGCTCTCGGCGATCACCGGAAGCACTCCGTCGTGGCTCGGCGAAGCGCGCGAAGTGTGGAGTACGCCGTACGCCGGACCGCGCCGGCGGGCGGTCATTCCGATCTGGCGAAAGCCGTGGATGGCACTCGGCCGCGACACGTTCGCGGGCGATGTCCTGATGCGTCTCGGGATAGACAACGTGCTGGCGGAATCGCCGGAACGATATCCGCGGTTCGAGCTCGACGAGTTACCGCCGTACGACGTCGTGGTGCTCCCGGACGAGCCGTACGCCTTTTCTCCCGACGACGGCCCGGAGGTATTCGACCGGCCCGCGAAGTGCGTTTCCGGCCGGCACCTGACCTGGTACGGACCGTCGCTGGCCGAGGCGCGGGCGGTGCTCAGCGGACAGCTGGAGTGACCTGCGCCACGGAAGTTGCCGTCTCAGGTAGACGGTTAGGTCAGCCTCACCTATCCTCCAATCGTGCCCGAGATGACCGCGAAGAAGAAGTGCTGCAAGGACAAGCCGAGGTGCAAGAAGTGCCCGGTGGTCCTCAAGCGGCTGGCTGACGCCGGCTGCGCGGAGCGCCTCGACCTGCGGCACTACGTGGTCGACAAGAAGGTCAAGAAGAAGGTCCTGAAGAAGGCCCGCGAGCGCTGAGCCGCTCCGCACCGGCCGCCGAGCCGGTAGCCGGAGCCGCCGGCGAGCAGCCGGTACCGGCCGTCGGCGAGCAGGCCGCCGGAGCGGTCAGGACGCCTGCCGCAGCGTGATCGCCTCGACCGCGACCCGCAGCAGCCCCGGGATCGTGACGTGCGCCGCCTGACCGGTCGCCTCCAGCTCGTCCGGGTGCCACCAGCCGTGGTCGCTGATCGTCTCCAGTTCGAGCGCCTCCTGGTTGGCGAACGACACCTCGACGGTGTCCACTCCGACCGCGAAGAAGGTCTGGTGCTGGATGATCGGGCAGCCGCCCCACTCGAACTCGATCGTGTTGGTCGCGACCGGTTCGCCGAGCGCGTCGGACGGCAGCAGGATGCCGACCTCCTCGCGCAGTTCCCGTAGCCCGGCCTGCACCACGGTCTCGCCGGCCTCGACGCCACCGCCGATCGTGAACCAGTACGGCGTACCGGGCTTCAGCGGGTCCCAGCCGTGCAGCAGCAGCACCTTCCCGTCCGGGCGAACGGGCAGGACGCGGGCCGTCGTCCGCCGGACGACGGTGCCTGGTGGTGGCAACCGGGAATCTGTCACATCTCAAAACGCTAGACGACCTGTCCCGACCTTCGACCGCTTCCACGGCGCGTCGCCGTCAGCAACCATTCCGGCCTGGTCCGGCCGTGGCGTGGGCGATCCACGCAGCGGACCGCGGACGCCGGCGGTTGGGGCGCGGTGAGACGATCGCCGTATGACAGCGCGCATCGGTCTGGGCCTGGCGGCTCTGGGACGTCCCGGTTACATCAACCTCCGGCACGACGAGGACCTGCCGCCGGGCCGTGAGGTCGAGGACCTGCGCCGTCGTACGCACGAACTGCTCGACCTTGCCTGGCAGTCGGGAGTGCGGTACTTCGACGCCGCGCGATCGTACGGGTTGGCGGAGGTGTTCCTCGGCGAGTGGCTGGCCGCTGACCCGAAGCGTCGCGCTCAGGTGACGGTCGGGTCGAAGTGGGGGTACACGTACGTCGCCGACTGGCGCTCGGACGCCGACCAGCACGAGATCAAGGACCACTCGCTCGCGACCTTCGAACGGCAGTGGCCGGAGACGTTGGAGGCGCTCGGTGGCGCGCCGGACTTCTACCTCGTGCACAGCCTGACGCAGGACAGTCCCGCGCTCGCCGATACGAAGCTGCTCGACCGTCTCGGTGAGCTCGCCGACAGCGGCGTACGGGTCGGTCTGTCGACGAGCGGTCCTCATCAGGCCGAGACGTTGCGTGCGGCGCTGAAGCTGGATGGTCCGTTCACGGCGGTGCAGTCGACGTGGAACGTGCTCGAGCGGTCGGTCGGGCCTGCACTCGCCGAGGCTCATGACGCGGGTTGGTTTGTTGTGGTGAAGGAGGCGGTCGCGAACGGGCGGCTGACGGCGAAGGCCGGTACGACGCCGTTCACGGCGTTCGCCGCTCAGCATCACGTCGCGCCTGATGCGCTGGCGATCGGTGCTGCCGTCGCGAACCCATGGGCCGACATCGTGCTCAGCGGAGCGACGACCGCCGAGCAGCTCACCAGCAACCTCGCGGCGACCGACGTCGAGCCACTGGCCGAGTTCACGCAGACTCCCGCGGAGTACTGGACCGAACGCTCAGCCCTGCCGTGGATCTGAGATCGCCTCGGCCAGCACGCGCACCCCGCGGCGGATCCCCGACTCGTTGACGTTGCCGAAGCCGAGCACGAGCCCGGGCTCGGCCGCACCGACATCGCCCATCCGGTAGTCGCCGAGGCCGCGCACCGACACTGATCGTTGCTCGGCCGCTGCGACCACGGCTGCCTCATCCGTTCCGGACGGCAGCCGCAGTACGGCGTGACAACCGGCCGCGAGACCGGTCAACCGCAGCTCGGGCAGGTGCTCGTTGACCGCCGCGATGAGCGCGTCACGCCGTACCTGGTACGTCGTGCGCATCCGCCGCAGATGCCGGTCGTAGCGCCCCGATTCCATCAACCGGGCCAGCGCCAACTGATCCAACGCGGGAGCGCCGCGGCTGGTCAGCGCCTTGGTCTCGACGAGCCCGTCGAGGATCGCGGGCGGCGCGAAGATCCAGCCGATCCGGATACCCGGCGCGAGCGTCTTGCTCACCGACCCCAGGGCGATCACGCGCTCAGGAGCCAACCCCTGCAGGGATCCCACCGGCTGTCGGTCGTACCGGAACTCCGAGTCGTACTCGTCCTCGATCACGAAACCGTCGACCTGCTCGGCCCATGCCACCAGCTCCTGCCGGCGTACCGGACTGAGCGCGACACCGGTCGGGCACTGATGAGCCGGAGTCAGTACGACGGCCCGCGCGCCGCTCGCCCGCAGCGCGGCGACGTCGACGCCGTCCTCGTCGACCGGGACCGGAACCGCCCGCAGGCCGAAGCGTTCGGCGATCCGGTCGTGGTCGCGCGGGCCTGGGCTCTCGAGGCCGACGCGTTCCACGCCGTGCTTCGCGAGGGTCGCGAAGACGAGCGTGAGCGCGTGCCGGAAACCGGTCGTCACGATCGTGCGGTCCGCGGTGGACGCGCCCGCGCGGACGCGGCGGTGGTACGCGGCAAGGACCTCTCGGAGGCGTGGGTCGCCGCGGTCGGGCTCGTCGCCCATCAGGGTCGCGGGGGCGAGCCGGGCCGCGTCGCCGAGCGCCCAGACCCAGTCGCGGACCGGGGCCGATGCGAGGTCGGGGATGCCGTACTCGAAGTCGACGTCGAAGCGTGGCGCCGGTTGGTCGGCCGGCGTCGTACGGGTCGGCGCGGTGGCTTCCGCGCGTTCGGCGACGCGTGTGCCGGAGCCGACCTCGCTGACCAGGTAGCCCTCGGCGTACAGCTGGGCGTAGCTGTCGACGACGAGCCCGCGCGAGATGCCGAGCTGGTCGGCGAGGTTGCGCGAGGACGGCAGACGTTCGCCGGGTCGCAGGGCGCCCGTTCGGATCGCCGTACGGAGCTTCTCCTGCAGTTGGTGCCCGAGCTGCCGCGGCGTCCCGCGGTCGAGTTGCAGCAGCAGCCCCGGGCCGTCGCCCTTCCACTCCACCGTCATGGCACCTCCCAAGTGGTTCACTGGCCGTCCCCCGAAACGGACCTTCAGCCGGTGCCGCATTCGACCACATGCTGGAGGTCGTCAGCCGAGGGAAGGAACACCATGCGCGAGATCGTCAACTCCACCTACATCAGTCTCGACGGGGTCATCGAGAACCCCCAGAACTGGCCGGACACCGGTGGGTTCACCGACGAGGGCAACCGGATCCAGAACGAACTGGTGCTCGGCTGCTCGGCGATCCTGATGGGCCGGCACACCTACGAAACCATCCGCACGCTCCTGGCCGCGGGCCTCCTGGACCGCCTGCGCCTGTGGGTCCACCCGTTCATCATCGGCCACGGGGGTCCGGGGGCGTTGCTCTACCGGGACCTCGAGACCACCAAGTTCGACCTCACCAACACGACACCGCTGAAGTCCGGCATCGTCGTCCTCGACTACCGCGTGCGCGCTTAGTACGCCGGCCCGCGAGGTTCCGGCTCGTCGGCGTCGCCGTGCGCCTGGCGCGGCTCCGGTCGGTGAGCCAGCTCCAGCACCGCCGGAAGCTCGTGCAGGGTCGCGAGCACCGCATCCGGCTGGTGCCCAGCCGGGCACGGGACGTCGTCACGATTCAGCCAGATCCCGACCCAGCCCGCGGCCCGCGGACCGGTCACGTCGTTCGGCAGCGAGTCCCCGATCATCGCGATCGCACCCGGCGTCCGATCCACCTTCTCGGCCGCCAGCTGGTACGCCGCAGGATCAGGCTTCGCGACCCCGAGGTCCTGTGCGAACAGCACGACGTCGAACAGATCCTCCAGCCCTGCCTTCGCCGGATAGCTGTTGCCGTTGGAGAACAGGCCGATCGTGTACGTCGTACCGAGCGCCCGCAGGACGGGGATCGTGTCCGGGTAGAGCTCGATGTCGGCGAACCGTCGCTCGAGGTAGAACGCGTTCAGCTCGGCGGCCAAGGACGGGTCGGCTGGGCCGAGGCGGGCGAGGGTCCGCTGGAACGCGGCCAGGCGAAGGCGTTCGAGGTTGAGCTCCGCGCCGTTGAGCTCGGCCGCGACGGCCTGGCGGTCGGCGATCAGATCGTCGACCGTCAGGGCCTCAGCGGATGAGCGGTGCTCGCGGAGCTTCGCCAGGGTCGCGTGCAGGGATCTGCGCATCACCTGGTCGAAGTTCCACAGCGTGTTGTCGCCGTCGAAGAACAGCGTGTCGATCAACGGCGGCTAGAAGGTGTGTTCGTCGGCCGGGAAGGTGCCGTTGGTGACCTCGGCGGCGTACGTCGTGGCTGCGGTGGTGAGGATGGTGCGGAGGTCGGCGTACTGCTTGACGAAGCGGGGCATGGGGCCGGAGCGGAGGCCGGCCATGTCTTGCCAGACGAGGACCTGGGCGTCGGTGTCGCGGCCCGCGCCGATGCCGATGGTCGGGATCGGGATGCGTTTGGTGACCTCGGCGGCTACGTCGCCGGGGACCATTTCGAGGACCACCGAGAAGGCGCCGGCTTCGGCCAGGGCTACTGCGTCGTCGATGAGGCCGGCTGCTTGGTCGCCTCGGCCTTGGACGCGGTAGCCGCCGATGGCGTGCTCGCTCTGTGGGGTGAAGCCGATGTGGGCCATCACCGGGATGCCTGCCTGCGTGAGCTTCTCGACCGCCGGTACGACGGTGCGGCCGCCTTCGAGCTTCACCGCGGCGACGCCCGCCTCCTTCATGAAGCGGACGGCCGTGTGGAACGCCTGCTCGGGGGAGCCCTGGTACGAGCCGAACGGGAGGTCGGCGACGACCAGCGCGCGCTGGGTCGCCGTGGCGACCGCGCGGGCGAGCGGGATCAGTTCGTCGACGGTGACGCGCAGGGTCGACTCGTAGCCGTACACGTTGTTGGCGGCCGAATCGCCCACCAGCAGCACGGGGATGCCGGCGTCGTCGAAGATCTCGGCGGTGTACTGGTCGTACGCCGTGAGCATCGCCCACTTCTCGCCGCGGTTCTTCATGTCGCGCAGGTGGTGGATGCGGTACTTGCGCGGGCGCTTGCTGCCGTCGGCGGGGGTGCCGGATGCGCCGGGGGCGTTGAGGACGCCGGAGTGCGACGGGTCGGAGGACGTCGAGTTGGTGACGTTCGGCGCGGCGGTCGCCTGCGGGCCTGGGCGGCCGGCGCCGGGGAGACCGGATGCGCCGGGCTGGCCGTTGGCGCCGAGCTGGCCGGGCACGCCGAGGTGCCCGGGAGTGCCGGGCTGGCCGGAGGCACCGAGTTGGCCGGACGGGTCCTGCGACGCGGGTGCGTCGCCGCCGGGTTGGGCTCGGCGAGCTCGGTGGGAGACGGCGGCTTCGGCCTTCACCTGGCTCGGGGCGTCCTGCTGTACGTCGGCGCGGCGGCGGGCGCCGACCGGGCGGCCCTCGGTGCGCATCTCCGGGCGGCCTTCTGTGCGGCCCTCCGGGCGGCCCTCCGGGCGAGCTTCGGGGCGGGGCTCGGAGCGGGTCTCCGGGTGGTTGCTCTCGTACTCCGCGCTCGGGTCGGTCGGGTAGCCGTTGACCGCTGCGTTCTGCTGGGCGGCCGGGGGCTGCGCCGGCGGGCGGTTGGCCGGCGGGCGCTGCTGGGCACCTGGCGGGGGAGGCGTGGGAATGGATGCCTGGATGGCGGGCTGGATGCCGGTGGACTGCTGGGCGGGGTAGCCGTTGCCAGGCGCGTTCGTGTGACCGTTGCTGTTGGCGTGGCCGTTGCTGCTGCTCGGCGGGTTGCCGTTGCTGGTCCCGGAACCGAGGCCGTTGCTGGTCCCGGAGCCCAGCCCGTTGCTGGTCCCGGAGCCGAGGCCGTTGCTGGTACCGAGCGCGGTGCCGTTGCTGGAGCCGAGCGGGTTCGGCGTGGGCTGGCCGTTCGCGGTGCCGTTGCTCGGTGCGGGCGGCGGGGTGTTGGGGGACGGGCGGTTGGTGAGCCCGTTCGACGGCGGCGGGGGAGGCGGCGGCGTCGGAGCGCTGCCGCTCCAGCCGTTGCCCGGGGTGCCGTTGCTGTGCTGGGTCAGGCCGTTCGAGCCGTTGCCCGGCGGAGGTCCGGCCGGACGCTGCGGGGGAGTCCCCTGCTGCGGCGGCGGTCCCTGGCGGTTGGCAGGAGGCTCGGGCGCACGACGCGGCGGCTCACCCGGCTGAGGTGCGAACGGGTTCTGCTGGCGTCCCGGCTGAGGAGGAGCCGGAGGGCGCTCCTGGTACGCCGAAGGAGCAAACGGCGAGTCCTCGTACCGCGCCGAGTCCTGCGGAAGCTCGCGAGCGGACTCGCGCCCCTCCGGCGGAAGCAGACGTCCAGGCTCGGGAGGGAAGGGCCGACCGGGCTCGCGTCCCGCGTCGGGTGGGAGGAGGCGGGCGGGCTCGCGCCCGAGGTCGCGTCCCGCGTCCCGGGCCGCGTCGCGTCCCGGCTCCGGCGGGAAGCCACGGCCGTTGTCGCGGCCGGGCTCCGGAGGAAGCGGGCGGACGTTCTCGCGGGTGTTGTCGTACGGGTTCGGCCGGCGCTCGTCGTACTGGCGCTGCGGCTCGGCGTACTGGCTCGGGTAGCTGCGTTCCTCGGCCGGCAGGAACGGTGGCTTCGGCACGTACGGCTGTTGCGGCACGGGGCCGCGTTCGTACGTGCGGGGTGCGTTGGGCAGCGACGGGGACGGGTCGAGGCCCTCCAGCGTCGAGCGGTCGCGCCAGCTGTCGCCTGAGTCGTCGGCGTAGCCGTAGTCCGAGCGGTGGTGCTCCTCGGTTGTCCGGTTCTTCGGTCCGGTCCCGTACGGCGCCGGCAGCTCGTCGTCGGCGTCGCCGTTGGTACCGGCCGACATGAAGTTGTCAACCATGCCCTCATCGTCCCACCGTTGCGGAGGGTGAGCGCCACCGGCTGTCGATGAGGGATCGCTCACAGCGTCCGCGGGCAGGCCGGAGTGCCCGGGGTGCTCGTCGAACGGGCTGTCCCAAGGAGCGTCGGAAGAAGGGCGGTTCCGCCACGATCCACTCAGTTGTCGGCAGCCTTTCTGGCGTCCTCACGCCACGCGTTCGTGATCGGGAGCCGCCGGTCGCGGCCGAACGCCTTGTGGGTGATCTTGGGACCCGGAGGATACTGCCTTCGCTTGTACTCCGCCTTGTCGACCAGCTGGACCACCTTGCTGACCAACTCCGGGTCGAACCCGGCGGCGACCAGTTCGGCACTGCCGCGGTCATGCTCGACGTAGTCGTCGAGCATGTCGTCCAGCAGGTCGTACGGCGGTAGCGAGTCGGTGTCGACCTGCCCGGGCCGCAGCTCGGCCGACGGCGGCTTGGCGATCGCGTTCTCCGGGATCGGCGGCTGCTTGCCCTGCGCCGTGGCGTCGGCGTTGCGCCACTTCGCGAGCCGCCAGACCACCGTCTTCGGCACGTCCTTCAGCGGTGCGAACCCGCCGACCGCGTCGCCGTAGATCGTCGAGTAACCGACCGACAGCTCCGATTTATTGCCGCAGGCAAGCACCAGGTGTCCGTCGGCGTTCGACAACCCCATCCAGATCACCGCGCGGACCCGTGCCTGCAGGTTCTCCTCGGCGAGCCCGTTCAGTCCGAGCGTCTCCAGGAACGGCTGCACCATCGGCTGGATCGGGATCACCCGGTAGTTCAGCCCGGTCCGCGCGGCCAGCTCGGCCGCGTCGTCGCGGGAGTGGTCGCTGGAGTAGATGCTCGGGTTGGAGATCCCGAAGACGTTCTCCGGACCGACCGCATCGCAGGCGATCGCGGCGACCAGCGAGGAGTCGATCCCGCCGGACAGCCCGAGCAGCACCGACTTGAACCCGTTCTTGCGGACGTAGTCGCGCAGCCCGAGCACCACCGCGCCGTACATCTCGGCCTCGTCCGACAGCCGCGGTGCGATCGCGGCCTCCATCGGCTCGTACGCCGGCAGCGGCTCCTCGTGCAGCACGGTGTGCACGATCTCGATGCCCTCGTGCTCGGCGACCGGGATCGCCGTCGCGGCCGGCAGCTCGAGGTCGACGATCATCGAGCCCTGCTCGAACTGCGGCGCCCGCGCGAACACGTTGCCCTCGGCATCGGCGATCAGCGAGTCGCCGTCGAAGACCAGCTCGTCCTGGCCGCCGACCAGGTTCACGTACGCCAGCGCGCAGCCGGCCTCGCGGGCGCGGCGCGCGACGAGTTCGCCGCGGACGTCGTCCTTGTTCGCCTCGTACGGCGAGGAGTTCACCACCAGCAGCAGGTTCGCACCGGCCGCGCGGGTGACCGCGACCGGGCCGCCGTCCTGCCAGAGGTCCTCGCAGATCACCAGCGCGACGTCGATGCCGTGGATCCGGACGACCTGCAACGTGTTGCCGGGCACGAAGTGCCGGAACTCGTCGAAGACGCCGTAGTTCGGCAGGTGGTGCTTGACCGCGCTGGTGACGACGCGGCCCTGGTGGATCACCGCGGCCGAGTTCGTCGGCGAGCCCTTCGGCCGGCCGAGCCGGTCGACGCCCATCGCCGTACCCGCGGCACGGTCGAGGTAGCCGCAGACCACGACGACGTCGCCGAGGCCCTCGTCGGCCAGTCGCTGCGCGAGCGTCTGCACCTTGGACTGGGACGCGTCGACGAACGAGCCGCGCAGGGCCAGGTCCTCGACCGGGTAGCCGGTCAGGACGAGCTCGGGAAAGGCGACCACGTGGGCGCCGCGCTCGGCCGCGCCGCGGGTCCAGGAGACGATCTTGTCCGCGTTCGCGTCGAGGTCGCCGACCGTCACGTCGAGCTGAGCGAGAGCAAGCCGGAGCTGAGGCACCTGTGCACCCTACTGGTTCCGTGCGGTGCCCCGAAGCGACTCGGCCAAGTCTTTACCAGCGACCAAGGTTGGCCCCCGGAATACTTTTCGCAGACGACCGGCCGCGGGCCCACCGATTCACTGGGAACGTGACCACCACCGAGCAAGGACCGACCGCCGTCACCGAGCGCGCGCTGGGCCCCGACCTGGCCCGCGGCTTCATGCTCCTGTTCATCGCGCTGGCCAACTCGCACTACTTCCTGCGTGGCTCCTCGGTGCTCGGCGGCTTCCCGCAGGACGGCTCGGCGATCGACCGCGCGGTCACCTGGCTGATCGCGACCTTCGTCGACGGCCGGGCGTTCCCGATGTTCGGCCTGCTCTTCGGGTACGGCGTCGCGCAGATCGTCCGCCGGCAGACCGGGACCGCGTGGGCGACCCGGTTCCTGCTCTGGCGGCGCAGCGCCGTGCTCGTGGGGCTCGGGTTCCTGCACGCGATGCTGCTGTACGTCGGCGACATCCTCGCGGCGTACGGCGTGCTGCTGTTCTTCGGCGTCTGGGCGATCCGGTGGAAGGACCGCTGGCTGTTCGTCGGCGCGTTCCTCGTGCTGGCGCTGACCGCGTTGCCCGGCGACACGTCGCTGTCGATCAGCGCCGACGCCCCGGACGCCTCGATGCTGCCGCCGGACCTCTGGACGCAGTTCTCGGAGCGGATCCTGGTCAGCCCGGTGATCGCGCTGCTCGGGCCGATCGGGTTCCTGCCGCCGTTCCTGATCGGCTTGTGGGCCGGCCGCCGGCGGATCCTGGAGCGGCCGGCCGAACACCTTCGGTTGCTCAAGGCCACGGCTGTCGTGGGCATCACGATCGCCGTACTGGGCGCGCAGCCGGTCGCGCTGACGCTGTCGCGGGTGATCGACCAGCCGACGGGCGACACCCTCAGCCTGGTCGGGCCGCTGCACGACGCGAGCGGGACGCTCGGTGGATTCGGGTACGCCGCGCTGATCGTGCTGATCGCGACGAGGATCCGGCGCGGCCGGGTGACCGAGGCGATCGCGGCGACGGGGCAACGATCGCTGACCTGCTACCTGATGCAGTCGGTGGTGTGGACGGTGGTCTTCACGCCGTACCTGCTCGACCTGTCGGACATGTTGACGGTGGCAACGACAGCGCTGCTCGCGGCGGCGGCTTGGATGCTGACGGTGTTCCTCGCGGACCGGATGCGGCGGGCGAACTACCGCGGCCCGTTCGAGCTGCTGATTCGCAGGATCACGTACCGCACCGGCGTGTCGAGTCGTCCGGCGGTCCGGCGGTGACCGACGATCCGCAGACCATCCGGAACCACCTGCGTGGAGTACGACGTGAACCTCAGCCTTGCCGACCAGCCGACGCTGCCGGACCTGTCCGACGACGAACGGCACCTGCTCAACCTGGTCGCGACGCCCGCGGCGACGCTGCTCGGGCTGGTCTCCGACGTGTTGCGGACCCGGTTGTTCGGTGAGGACGCCGCGGGCTGGGTCGACCTGTGGCAGACCAACCCGTCGACGGCTCGCGTCGAGTGGCAGGACGGGCCGGAGCTGGCCGAGGTGCTCGAGCACCTGCTGCCGCGGATGATCGAGGGGACGTTCGAGGGTGTGCCGGGGCTGCGGTCGGTGACCACGTTCGACGCGCAGGCTCAGCTCGTGTGGATCGGTACGACGAGCCCGGTGGCGTTGCACCTCACGCGGCTCGACGGCTGATCACCCGGCGGCGGTGCCGACGTCGAGGGCCTGAGCCGGCCCCGGCTGATCACCAGGAGCCGCCGCCCCCGCCTCCGTCGCCCCCGCCCGCGCCGGCCCCGCCGCTGAAGCCCGAGCTACTGCTGACGGAGCCCGTGCCGTAGGTGGAGTCGGCCGCCCAGGCGGTGGTCGTCCCACCGGCGAGGCCGCCGGCCATGAACGCCGCGACGCCGCGCCGGAACCGGCCAACCCGGAAGATTCCCACCGAGCTGAACAAGCTGACCGGGTCGCCACCGGCGATCAGTTCCTCCCAGCGGTCGCCGCGGTCGAGGACCATGGCCCACGGCAACAACTCGGCGAGCCTGCCGGCGGAGAGGTCCTCGGCGCGGACCGTGGTCAGGTATCGCTGGAACGACCGGAGCTCGCCGACGAGGTCGCGCCCGGAGCGTGTCAGCCGGCCGCGGGTCGCGGCCCGGCGGACGACGTACAGGCCGGTGCCCGCGATCACGACCAGCGCCAGGACCAGGATGCCGTCGAGCGGGCGGCCCGAGACGTCGGTGCTGATCACGCTCGCGAGGAACGCCAGCAGCGCGAGACCGAGCACGCTGAGGAAGATCGGGATGAACTGGAGCTTCCGCTTGACCACCGGCGGCCTGCGGGTCGGAAGCCGGTCGAACCAGCCCGACGTGGCGGCCTCGGTCCGTAGGGCGCGGATCATCGCGGCCTGGGCGTCGAGCGGGCGACGGCGGTGCTGCAGGTAGAGCTTGGCCCCGGGGGTGAGGGTGGGGAACAGGCCTTTGAGCAGCGCGAGGTGGTGGGCGCGCCGGGTGACAGCAGGGGTCACGAGGGTGATGAGGGTGTCTTTGTCCTCGGTGTCGAGCCGGACGGCGCCGAGGAGCGCGAGTTCGAGCAGTGTGGCCTGGGTGGTTTCGGCGTCGACGTACCCGTGGGTGAGGAAGCGGGACTCGGCGACGCTGATCGGCGGGGGTGAGGTGATGGTCGTGCGCGTCGCGCCGGCGCTGCGGTTCCAACGGAAGAAGAGGACCAGTGCGGCGGCCGCGGCGACGATCAGCGCGAGCAAGCCGCCGAGGAGCTTCAGCAGGCCGGGTGAGGTCGGGCCGGCGGCGTCTTCGAGGATGGCGGTGTCCGCGCGGACCTGGCCGAGCTCGGTCGCGGCGACGACGGTCAACTGCTCACCCGGTGAGAGTTTGCCTTGGGTGTACGTCGCTCGCCCGTCGGTGATTTTCGCCGTCGTACAGGGAGTCTGGGCTCCGGTCGTCCCGGCGTAGCAGGCCGTCCGGGTGACGCCGTCGGGGACCTCGACGGTGACCGTCGTCTGCTGCAGGGGAGCGGTCCAGCCTCGGCCGGTCGCGTTCCAGTACAGCTCCTCGTGGTCGGTGAACGACCGGATCGCGCCGTGCAGCCGGTAGCTGAGCACGTACGTCGCGGTCTCGCCGGTGACCGTCTTCTCCGGGTCGCCGATCCGCAACCGGAGTCCCTGCTTCCGCGGGCTGCCGAGCTGGAGGTCTTCCTGCTCGACGCTGGTGTCGGCGCCGGTCGGGCTGGTCACCAACACGTCGGTCACGTCGTACCGGCGGTCCTGGTGGTCGTCGCTCGGCTCGCGGACCACGAGATCGCGGTAGATCCCGTGCCGGCCGGACGTCTCGCCGAAGCGGTAGACGATCGTCTCGGTGACCTGGACGACGCCGTCGCGGTCGACCTTGTAGTCGATCGTGAGCGAGTCGACCTGCTCGGTCGCGGGACTGGTCGCCGCGAACACCTGCGGCGCGGGAGCCGCGACCAGCGCGGCACTTGACGCGGCAACCACCACCAGGGCCCGGGCCCACCACCGTCGACGGCTCATGTGTCAAGAGATGCGGCCGCCGGGGCACCGGTTCCCATCGTTAGGTGATTGTGTCGGGATCGACCTCCACCGTGTACGACGTGATCGAGGTGAGATGTCCCTGGGTGAACTCGTACAGGTCACACGACGACACGAACGACGACTGCCACTTCGCGTCGACGTACCGGGCCACGGCGTGCACCGCGACGGAGTCGGCGTTCGCGATCGTCTTGAACCGCAGGAACTGCGTCGTCGTCCGCGCCAGCCCCGCCAGCGCGTTCTCACACGCCTGCACCACCTGCTCCTGCCCGACCAGCTTCGCGGCGCCCACCAGCGTCCAGTTCACCTCCGGGTGCAGGAACGGGTACACCTCCGAGAAGCGGTGCCGCGAGAACGCCTCCGCCACTTCCTGAATCGTCGCCATGCCGGGATCTTCTCAGAGCGCCGGGCTACCGGGGACACGGTGCCGATGCCACAGTGAGCAGATGGAGCGAGCACCGGAACCGGAGGCCTTCGACGAGATCGGCGCGGTGACCGGCTGGCTCGCCTTCCACCGCGACGCCCTGGCCGCGAACTGCGAGGGCCTGACGGCCGAGCAGCTGGTCACGCCGTCGGCGCCGCCGTCGTCGCTGACGCTGCTCGGGCTGGTGCGGCACCTGACCGAGATCGAGCGCGACTACCTCGTCAACGATCTGAGTGGGGTGGACCACGGTTACCACTACGTGAGCGACGACGACCCGGAGGCGGACATCGAGGGCCTGGACGTCTCGATGGTCGAGGACTGGATGCGGCGGTGGTCCGCCGAACGGGTGGCTGCCGACGAGTTGATCGCGCGGCACGACGACTTCTCGGTGATGGCGGCGACCGGCAAGGCGTCGGTGCGGGCGCATCTGCTGAAGGTCGTGCAGGAGTACGCGCGGCACAACGGGCACGCGGACATCCTGCGGGAACGGCTCGACGGCACACGGGGGGAGTAGGGCCGTCGCTGAGATCCAGTTGAGAGCAACGGCGGTCGGGGGCGGCCCGGTCGGTGGTGTGTAATGACGGACGTGACGACGGGTGATGGGCTGCGGCTGGGCCGGGTGGGGAAGACGGTCAGGGTCGTGGTGGCGGTGGTCGGGATCGTGTTGCTGGTGAACGGGTCGGTGCGGATGTCGGACGACATGTGGCCGTTCGGGCCGATGTCGCAGTACGCGATGACCGTGCCGGACGACGCGTCGATCACGTTCACCCGGATTCAGGCCGAGACCGATGCCGGGACCTCGGTGGACGTGCCGTTGAACATCGAGGGTGCCGGGGTGGCCCGGGCGGAGATCGAGGCTCGGACCGGGGAGATCGTGAAGGATCCCTCGTTGCTGCAGCAGGTGGCTGACGGCTGGGCGCGCAAGCATCCGGACAAGCCGAAGTACGTGAAGCTGGAGCTGATCCGGGACACGACGCAGCTGGTGGAAGGGCGCGTCGACGGGCCGCCGAAGGCTGAGGTCATGGCGACCTGGCAGGTGCGCCGATGAGCGACACCAGGCAAAGCACGGTGAACCGGGTGGCCAACTGGTTCACGCCGAAGATCGCGCTGGCCCGCGTCGCCTGGTTGCGGACGATCCTCTACCTGTTCGTCATCCTCGACATGCACGCGTTCGTCCGCGACACCCGGCTCAAGGGCGAGCACCCCGGGCTCTACCAGCCGCTGTTCCTGGCCCGCCTGTTCGACCTGCCGAAGCCCTCGGTCGCCAACACGACCACCCTGTACGTCGTACTGATCGTGTTCTGCCTGCTCGGTGCTTCCAACCGGTTGCCGCGGCTCGCGGGCTGGGTGGTCGCCCCGGCGTTCACCTGGTGGGTGCTGATCGGGATGAGCGACGGCAAGGTCGACCACGACCACCTCGCGCTCGTCGTCGCGCTGTGGGTGCTCCCGACGATCGCGCCGAACAAGAACCGCAAGGGTTCGGTGTACGCCGACCAGACCACGTCGGAGGCGGCCGGCTGGGCGATCCGGTGCGTCCAGATCAGCGTGATCGCGACGTACTTCCTGTCCGCGATCGCGAAGCTCCGCAGCGCGGGCTGGGCGCTGACCTGGCCGGGCAGCGCCGTCCTGACCTGGGCGATCGTCCGCAGGCCGCATCCGGTCGGCGAGTGGCTGCTGCACCACCCCTGGCTGCTGCACGTGATGCAGTGGGTCGGGATCATCGGCGAGTTCCTGTCGCCGCTCGTGCTCTGGCTGAAGGGCCGCTGGCAGCTGCTCGGCGCGCTGTTCTTCATCGGCTTCCACGTCGCGAACACCGCGATCCTGCTGATCCACTTCCTGCCGACCGTGGTCTGCTGGCTGGCCTTCGCCCCGATGGAGCGGATCGTGCCCTGGATCCAGAAGCGGCGAGGCTCAGGTGGCGACGCCGGACAGCCCGAAGACCAGTCCGAAGACAGCCGGCAGCCCCAGCAGCAGCCCGGCGCGTAGCCGGAAGCGGCGGCCGCCCGGGCCCGGCGTACGGACGACGCGGGAGAGCACCGCACCGGCGTACCCGAAGACGAGCGCGGCGAGCAGGATCTGCTTGGTCGGCAGGAAGGCGTCGTCGGGGGTCAGGCCGAGCGTGACCAGCCCGGGGCAGCAGAACGCGAACATGCCGTACCCGAGCTCGGGAATCGGGAGCCAGCGGCGCCCGAGGACGTCGAGCTCGGCGGGTCGGCGACGCTGCAGCGACCGGACGAAACGCCCGGTGCTGAGCAGCAGGTCGCTGATGCAGAGCAGGGCTGCGACGATGAGCGCGGCGTGGAAAACAGTCTGCACCGGCGCAACCCTAGGCCCTGGAGCACCTGGTGTCCCAGTCGCCACGTAACGTCTGCTTAACACTGCCGGGGCACACTGTGTGAGATCCGGTCCTATGCCGTACGTCGAGAGAGGTGGAACCGCCGATGGACAAGCAGCAGGAGTTCGTGCTGCGCGCGCTCGAGGAGCGCGACGTACGGTTCGTGCGGCTCTGGTTCACCGACGTGCTGGGCTTCCTGAAGTCGGTGGCGGTCGCGCCGGCGGAGCTGGAGGGCGCGTTCGCCGAGGGGATCGGGTTCGACGGGTCCGCGATCGAGGGGTTCGCCCGGGTGACCGAGGCGGACATGCTGGCCAAGCCGGACCCGTCGACGTTCCAGATCCTGCCCTGGCGGGGCGAGACGATGGGCACCGCGCGGATGTTCTGCGACATCAACATGCCCGACGGCTCGGCGTCGTTCGCCGATCCGCGGCACGTGCTGAAGCGGACCCTGTCGAAGGCGGCCGACCTCGGGTTCACCTTCTACACCCACCCCGAGATCGAGTTCTACCTGTTCAAGTCGCTGACCGGCGCCCCGGGCACCTATCCCGAGCCGGTCGACTCCTCGGGCTACTTCGACCACACCCCGCAGGGCATCGGCAACGACTTCCGCCGCGAGGCGATCACGATGCTGGAGTCGATGGGCATCTCGGTCGAGTTCAGCCACCACGAGGGCGGCCCGGGCCAGCAGGAGATCGACCTGCGGTACGCCGACGCGCTGTCCACGGCGGACAACATCATGACGTTCCGCGTGGTCGTGAAGGAGGTCGCGCTCAGCCAGGGCATCTACGCCTCGTTCATGCCGAAGCCGCTGAGCGACCAGCCGGGCTCGGGCATGCACACCCACATGTCGCTGTTCGAGGGTGACCGGAACGCGTTCTTCGAGGGCGGCGCGCAGTACCAGCTGTCCAAGACCGGGCGGGCGTTCATCGCCGGCCTGTTGCACCACGCGGCGGAGATCACCGCGGTGACGAACCAGTGGGTGAACTCGTACAAGCGGCTCGCCGTCGGTGACGAGGCTCCGTCGTTCATCTCGTGGGGTCACAACAACCGGTCAGCGCTGGTCCGGGTGCCGATGTACAAGCCGCACAAGGGTCAGTCGAGCCGGGTCGAGTTCCGCTCGCTCGACTCCGCCGCGAACCCGTACCTCGCGTTCGCGCTGATGCTGGCCGCCGGCCTGAAGGGCATCGAGGAGGGCTACGAGCTGCCGCGTGAGGTCGAGGACGACATCTGGTCGCTGACCGACCGCGAGCGCCGGGCGCTCGGCATCAAGCCGCTGCCGAACAGCCTGGCCGAGGCGATCCACGCCATGGAGGACAGCGAGCTGGTCGCCGAGACGCTCGGCGAGCACGTCTTCGACTTCTTCCTGCGCAACAAGCGGGTCGAGTGGCAGGACTACCGCAAGCAGGTCACGCCGTTCGAGCTGAACAAGCTGCTGCCCGTCCTGTAAGACTCAGCCGACCAGGATCCCGGTGATCCACACCGGGGTCCGCCCACCGCCGGCCGCGATCTTGTCGACGACCTCGAGCCCGGCGTACACCTTCCCGACCACCGTGTACGCCGGCGGCAGCTGCGCGTCGCGGTGGACGACGAAGAAGCGCGCGCCGTTCTGCCCGGCCGCGACCGGCACCATCGCGACCGTCCCGCGCGGGTAACTCTCGCGACCGGTCAGCTCCGCCGGGTACCGGAAGCCGGCCTCGGCCGGTCCGCACTCCAGCAGCACGGCCGTGAGCCGCCCGCACGGCGCTCCGGTGTAGAACCCGCCGAGCGCGAGGTGCCCGAACGCGTGCACCGCGCACGGCGCGCTCTCGCGGTCCAGCCGGAGCTCGACCGCGCCGACGTTGGTCGTCACCGTCACCTTCACCAGGCCGTCCGTCGGTGTCAGCGAGTACGGCGGCCGGACCGGCGCCGTGGCTCCCGTCCGCAGGTACGAGCACTGCTTGAAGAACGGGGGAGCGGCCTGGGCACCGGCGATCCAGCTCTCCAGGGCAAGCACCAGGGTGGCCACTACGACGATCGCAACAATCCGCTGCCATTGACGCATAGTGACCACGGTAACACTGCGTGCGGGTTTCAGATGATTTTGTTGTGTTGGTAAATAGTTTCCTGACCGGTCATCAACGTCGCGTGGGATTCAGCCCATGCGTCGTCTGCTGACCTTCCTCGGGTTGCTTGCTGCCCTGGCTCTGGCCGGGACCACGGCCGCGTCCGCCCACGTGATCGCCTCCACCGGCTACGCCACCGTCACGCAGGACGGCAGCCGGGTGAACTTCCAGCTCAGCCTCGAGTACGCCGTACTGGCCCGTGCCGTCGATCTCGGCGAGCCCGCGACCGACGACGGCCGGCGCGCGAAGGCCCTCGACAACGCCAAGCCGACGCTCGAGACCTACCTGCACGACCGCGTGATCGTCTCCCTCGACGGCGCCGCCTGCGAACCCGAGCTCGCCACCACGTCCGTCGGCAACCGCGCCGGTACGCCGTACGCGGAACTCGGCCTGACCTACGCCTGCGCGGGCGACCAGGGCACGTTCCGCCTGCAGTACACCGTGTTCGGCGACGCCGAGGCGGTCGCCGACGACCACACCAACCTGGTCGAGTACCACTTCGGCGACGACTCCGGCCGGACCGTGTTCGACCGCAGCCACCACGACTTCACCGTGGGCGACTCGACGATGGCCGCGTCCAGCCTGCAGTTCGGCAAGATGGGTGTCGAGCACATCCTGCTCGGTCTCGACCACGTGCTCTTCGTGGTCGCGCTGATCCTCGGCGCGCAGAGCTTCAAGAGCCTGCTCCAGGTCACCTCGATGTTCACCGTCGCGCACAGCGTCACGCTGGTCTCCACGCTGCTCGGCGGGATCACCGTGCCCGCGATCGTGGTCGAGCCGCTGATCGCGCTGTCGATCGCGTTCGTCGCGGTCGAGAACCTGCTGGGTTCCACCCGCCACCGGCTCCCGGTGGTCTTCGGTTTCGGTCTTCTGCACGGGCTCGGCTTCGCCGGGTCGCTGCGGATCACCGATCAGGTCGGTCCGGAACTGCTCGTCTCGCTGCTGAGCTTCAACGTCGGTATCGAGACCGGCCAGGCGTTGCTGCTGCTGGCCGTGTTCCCGCTGGTCCTGCTGATCCGCCGGAGCCGTGTCTCGGTTCCGGTTGTCCGCTCGGCGACCGGGGTCGTCGCCGCCTTCGGCACCTTCTGGTTCGTAGAAAGGTTCTTCCTCACATGATCGGCCTGACTCGCACGTCGAGCGATCGTCCGCCGGCCTCGCGCCGGCACAAGATCCTGTACGGCGTCACCGGCGGCCTGGCCGCCCTGGTGATCGGCGTGCCGCTGACCGGCGTCATCGCGGACGCGGTCGACGCGCCCGCCGCCACCATCTCCGGCACGGTCTTCGAGGACCGTGACAACGACAACCGCCAGGACAACAACGAGACCCCGTTGGCCGGCGTGACCGTCTCGGACGGTCAGCAGCTCGTCGTGACGGACAAGTTGGGGCACTACTCCTTCTCGTCCGACGTCGAGCGCCGTGACGTCGACCTGGTCTTCGTCACCCAGCCGTCGGGCTACTCGGTGGGCACCGACGACAACATGACCCCGAAGTTCTTCCGCAACCTCGGTCAGCTGGCCGCCGGCGACACCCGGGAGGTGAACTTCGGTCTGCGCAAGGACAAGAAAGCGGCCTCCGGTGGGTTCACCTTCGGCAACGTGGCCGACCCGCACGTGAACGCGCAGCTGCCCGAGCAGATCACGGAGATCAACTCGACCCGGCAGAACCTCGCGTTCATCCAGGTCAGCGGTGACCTGACGAACTCCGCCACCGACGCGGAGTTCGAGTTCTACAAGTCCAGCACCGCGAACTCGAAGGTCCCGGTCTGGCCGGCCGTCGGCAACCACGAGTACGCCGCGGGCTCGACGTACGCGGCGCGGATCAACAACTACCGCAAGCACGTCGGCCCGGAGTGGTACTCCTTCGACTACAGCGACCGGCACTTCCTGGTGCTGGAGAACAACGGCGCCGCGCCGTTCGCCGAGCAACTGGAGTGGGTCAAGGCCGACCTGGCGCAGAACGTCAAGGGCGGCAAGCACCTGGTGGTGCTGACCCACCAGCCGATGAACGTGCCGTTCGGTTCGCCGTCGGTGTACGACGAGTTCGGCAAGGTGCTCGAGCAGTACAAGGCCGAGCTGATCCTGGTCGGGCACGAGCACTCGAACGACGTCGAGCCGAACAGCCAGTTCGCGAAGACCGCGAAGCACATCCAGACCGTCTCCTCGTCGTACACGATCGACAACTCGCCGCGCGGGTTCCGGTTCGTGAACATGGACAACAAGACCTTCGACAACCCGTTCCGGATCTACGGCGCGGAGAAGGACCTGACGATCGTGTCGCCGGCGCCGGGCACGTCGGTGCCGCTGGACAGGTTCCCGGGCATCCAGGTGAACGCGTACGACACCACGGACGCGCCGGTGAAGGTCCGCTACCGACTGGACAACGGCAACTGGAAGCAGCTCGACCCGACCGGTGAGTTCACCTGGTACGCCGACCTGCCGGGCAACGCCAAGATCGGCAAGCACACCCTCGAGGTGGAGGCGACCGACAAGGCGAAGGCCACCTGGAAGGGCACGTCGAAGTTCACCCTGACCAACGAGAAGGCGATCAAGCCGGTCGCCGGGGCGGACTGGAACCAGCACCACGGCGACTCGTCGCACAGCGGCGTGGCCCAGGACTACATCGCGGCCGGGCAGCGGCTGGCCTGGTCGTACCGGACCAAGGGCACCTTCCTGACCGGATCGCCGGCCATCGTCGACGGCGTCGTGTACGCCGGGACGCGGGACGAGAACGGTGAGGGCAACAGCGAGGTGCACGCCGTGAACCTCGCCACCGGCAAGAAGCTGTGGAGCTACGACGTCCCGTCGTCGGTGCACGGCAGCGTCGCGGTCTCGGACGGGCTCGTCTACGTCCCGACCCTGCGCGGCACGCTGTTCGCGGTGGACGCCAAGACCGGCAAGCTGAAGTGGCGCAACGACCCGGAGGCGGCGCCGGAGGGCAACAACCAGCGCACCTACGGGTACTACGGCGTGACAGTTGCCGATGGCAAGGTGCTGTTCCCGTTCCAGACCCGGTTCGGCGAGGCGGCGGCGGGCATCCTGCTCGCGCTGGACGCGAAGACCGGGCAGCGGATCTGGGGGTCGCCGATGGCCGGCAACACGATGAGCGACGGCACCCCCGCGGTCGCCGACGGTCGCGTGTACGTCGGGAACCAGGACGGCAGCATCGTGATCGCGTACGACCTGAAGACCGGCGCGAAGCTGTGGACCGGGACCGACACCCTCGGCGGCTGGCAGGACGGCATCCCGACCGCGGGCGGCGGCAAGGTGTTCATCGGGTCGAACAACGGCATCGTCGCGCGCGACGGCGCCACCGGCACGGTGCTCTGGAGCTACACCAGCACGCACCCGTCGCTGGTCAGCAGCGGGGCGACTCCGTCGGCGGCCGCGCTGAGCGGCAACACCGTCTACATGTCCTTCCCGAGCGGTGCGGTGACGGCGCTCAACGCCACCACCGGCGCGGTGATCTGGGACCAGCTGCTGCCGGGCTCGCAGTACCGGGGTGGCTCGTTCACCTCGCCGGCGCTGTCGGGCAACACCCTCTTCGTCGGGGCGAACAGCGGCGGGTTCTACGCCCTGGACGCGCGGACGGGTCAGCCGCTGTGGTCGCAGAACATCGGCACCTGGGTGTCGGCGGGACCGGCGGTCAGCGGCAACACCGTGGTCGCGGGTGCCTTTGACGGCAACCTGTACGCGTTCACCCCGGGCGGCACGGCGGCCAAGCCGTGGCCGGTCGTGTCCGGCAAGGTGACGCTCAAGGCCGACGGTGCACCTGCGGCGAACACGACGGTCAGCGTGGTCAAGGACGGTACGGCGATCGGCCGCACCACCGCTGATGCCTCCGGCAACTACCGGGTCGGGCTGCCGGACGGCGCGGGCACGTACACCATCCAGGTGGCGCAGCTCGGCTTCGCGACGGCGGCGCGCGAGATCACGGTCGGCGCCGGCGGGACCGACGGGATCGACCTGCAGGTCAGCCCGGTGAACGTCGACGCGAGCATCGGCAAGCGGCTGCCGAGCGGTCTGGTCGAAGGTGGGCCGGGTGATGTGGTGATCGAGAACAAGAAGCTCGCGATGGCCATTGCCAAGGTCTACAACGATCCGCAGCTGAGCCCGTCGTCCACGGGCAAGGTGCTCGACCTCGCGCTGACCGGGCAGCCGGACCAGCTCGACTGGATCAACCTGCCGTACGTGAGCAACGCCGAGCCGGTCGGTGGAAACGCGTGGCAGCAACTGCAGGTGCGCTCGACCGAGGTGAAGATCGTCGAGAACTCCGGCGAGAAGGCTGTTGTGCAGGTGGTGGGTACCTCGTCGGAGAACCCGCAGCTCAAGGTGGTCACCACCTTCACCGCGACGCCTGACGAGTCGTTCATCACCGCCGACACGACGTTCACCAACGGCACGGGTGCGGCGCTGTCGGTGTGGGCCGGCGACGCGATCGACCACGACGGTACGGGCTCGCGCTCGGCCGTCGCAGGATTCCCGGTCGTGACGAGCGGTGGACCGTTCAGCCAGGTGCCGACCGCGAAGCGGTGGATCGGGCAGAGCGGGACTACGCCGGACAACGAGACCTACGGGCTCGTCTACAGCGCGGCGTCGGGTGCGTTCACCGGCTACTCGCAGAGCAACTTCACGATGAGCAAGTTCAAGCTGGACATCCCGGCGGGTGGCGACACCACCATCAGCCGCCGGATCGTGGTCGCCTCCAACGGGGGCGCCGCGGACAAGTTCGGCGTCCTGGACCAGTTCGCCTACTGAGCCGAACGGCCGGCTTCCCCGATCGGGGGAGCCGGCCGTTTCAGGCGCTCAGAAGGTCTTGGTGTACTTCGTGCCCTTGTAGTACATCTTCACGCCGTCCGGCTTGGACGCGTCGTGGCCGAACGACAGCTTGCCCGTGTAGGTGCTGCCGTGCTTGCCGGCGGCAACATCACGGTAGCCGTAGTCGGACGAACCGTTGCGGGTCACGTTGTAGCTGATCCCGCTGCTGCAGTTGTTGGTGACGTCGACGACCCACTTGTAGTCGTTCCAGCCCTCGTTGTTCAGCTTGGTGCGAACGACCTTCACGCAGGAGGGCCAAGCGGCCGCGACGGCCTGCGGGGCCGCGTCGGCGGGTGTGCCGGGTGCGGCCTGTGCGGTGAGCGGGGCGGCGAGCAGAGTGGTGCCCAGGGCAAGGACGGCGAGAACGCGCAACGTGATCCCTTTCGCGGAGTGACGTCGCCGGAGGACGGCGAGCCGAGTCGACCGCATCCTGGCATGCGATCGTGTCACTGAACGGTGCGAAAAGAGGGGGAAGTTAACTGGCGCCCGCGGTTTCGGGGGTGGTCCAGCGAGCAGCAGCCGTGGAGTGGCGGTACGGCGTGCTGAGGGCCGTGGGGGCCGGGGTCGTTGCCCTGGGCTCCGGAGCGGTGGTGCCGTCGGAGGCGAGGATCTCGACCTCCTCGACCGTGAACAGGCCGACCGGGCGGATCCCTTCGGTGACGACCACGATGCAGCCGGGAACGACCTGCTGGGCGCGGTGGTCCTGGGCCGGGACGAGGATGCCCTCGGCCGCGGAGCGCCAGGCGCCGGGCGCGAAGCGGCGCAGCGCGATGCCGACCTGCCCGTCCTCGGCGGTGCGTGGTGGAAGGTACGCGGTGGCTGTGTAGTCGTAGTCGTAGTCCGGCTCGGGCGGCCCGGACACTCGCCCGCCCTGCTGGGGCGTCAACCAGACCACCGTGCCCCGAACAGCGAGCGACCCCGTCATCATGACCATGACCAGTCATCATGCCCGTCACAGACAGTTTTCGCCAGCCACTCCGAGTGTTGGCCGCAATCACACCGTGATCCCACCGCGATGTCCACCAACGCGTGGTGCGGGTGGGGCGAAGTCGGTGCCGCTCGGTAGCCTGCGGGGGTGGCGGAGTCGCGGAAGGTGTCGAGTGAGGGGCAGCTGGTACGGCGGGGGTTCGCCGACCCTCAACGGGCCTCGAACCTGCTCCAGCAGCTCGACCGGCTGGACGCGCGCACCCCGATGGCGACCGAGCAGCTGATCAGCTCGCTGTCGGAGTCCGCCGACCCCGATCTCGCGCTGCTGCACCTGCTCGGCCTGGCCGAGGCGCTGGACCAGCACGAGTACGACGTGGCCGCGTTCGCCCGCACGCTCGACATGGACGACGACTTCCGCCGGCGCCTGTGCTGCGTGCTCGGCGCGAGCGAGGCGCTCGGCCGCCACCTCACCGTGCACCCGCGGCACTGGTACGACCTGGCCGACCCGGCGCTGGCCGGCAGCAACCCGACGCCCGACGACGTCGCCGCGCGGCTCGCGCTGGCGGTCGACGACGACAACCCGGTCGATGCCCTGCGCATCGAGTACCGGCGGCTCCTGCTCCGCCTGGCCGCCCGGGATCTCGCCGAGGGACTGCTCGTCGACGAAACAGCCGCCGTACTGGCCGACCTCGCCGGTGGCGCGCTGGAGACCGCGCTCCAGATCGCCCGC
The DNA here is from genome assembly GCA_049998015.1 of Kribbella sp. cmx-5-2. Lineage (GTDB taxonomy): Bacteria > Actinomycetota > Actinomycetes > Propionibacteriales > Kribbellaceae > Kribbella. The sequence goes on along the minus strand of JAEBEC010000001.1, from coordinate 1,254,140 downwards.
AACGACTACTTCAGCCAGCACCCGGGGGCCGCGGACTGCCGGCTCGCGATCATTGCCATGGGCAAGTGTGGCGGCCGCGAGCTGAACTACGTCAGCGACGTCGACGTCCTGTTCGTCGCCGAGCCGCTGGAGGGCGAGGACGAGGCCCCGGCGCTGAAGACCGCGACCCAGCTGGCCGCGGCCGCGATGCGGATCTGTTCCGCGCACACCGCCGAGGGCACGCTCTGGCCGGTCGACGCCGCGCTCCGCCCGGAAGGCAAGTCCGGCCCACTGGTGCGCACGCTCGACAGCCACCTTGCCTACTACCAGCGCTGGGCCAAGACCTGGGAGTTCCAGGCGCTGCTGAAGGCGCGCCCGATCGCCGGTGACGCCGAGCTCGGTCAGGCGTACGCCGACCAGACGGCCGGCCTGGTCTGGTCCGCGGCCGACCGTGAGGGGTTCGTCGACGACGTGCAGGCGATGCGCCGTCGCGTCGTCGACCACATCCCGGCCGCCGACGTCGATCGGCAGCTGAAGCTCGGTCCGGGCGGTCTGCGCGACGTCGAGTTCGCCGTACAGCTGTTGCAGCTCGTGCACGGGCGGAGCGACGAGACCGTGCGGAGCGGGACGACGCTGATCGCACTCGAGCAGTTGACCAGCTCCGGGTACGTCGGGCGCACCGACGGCGCCGTACTGGCTGATGCGTACCGGTTCCTGCGCTCGATGGAGCACCGGATCCAGCTGTACCGGCTCCGGCGGACCCACTCCGTCCCCGAGCACGAGGACGACCTGCGGCGGCTCGGTCGTTCGCTCGGCTTCACGAAGAACCCGATCACCGACCTGACCAAGGTGTGGAAGAAGCACGCGCTCGAGGTCCGCCGCCTGCACGAGAAGCTGTTCTACCGCCCGCTGCTCGCGGCCGTCGCCCGCATCCCTGGCGAGGAGGTCCGGCTCACCCCGGAGGCCGCGAAGCAGCGACTCACCGCACTCGGGTACGCCGACCCCGCGTCCGCGCTGCGGCACATCGAGGCGTTGTCCGAGGGCGTGTCCCGGCGGTCGTCGATCCAGCGCGCGCTGCTACCGGCGATGCTCGGCTGGTTCGCCGAGTCGCCCGACCCGGACGCCGGCCTGCTCGCCTTCCGGACGATCTCCGACGCCCTAGGCTCGACGCCCTGGTACCTGCGCCAGCTCCGCGACGAGGGTGCGTCCGCCGAACGTCTCGCGCATCTGCTGGCCAGCGGCCGGTACGCCGTCGACCTGCTGCAGCGGGCGCCCGAGGCGACGGCGATGCTCGCCGACGAACGCGAGCTGGTCCCGCGCAAGCCCGAAGCGTTGCTGACCGAGATGTCGGCGGCCGCGCGCCGGAAGGAGAAGCCGGAGGCGGCGGTCGCCGCGATTCGCGCCGTACGGCGACGCGAGCTGTTCCGGGTCGCGGCCGCCGACCTGTCGCATCTGCTCGAGGTCGAGCAGGTCGGCGAGGCGCTGACCACGATCGCCTCCGCGACGCTGACGAGTTCGCTGGAGGTCGCGCGGCGGGCCGTCGCCAAGGGCGGCGAGGAGCCGACCCGGATGGCGATCGTCGCGATGGGCCGGTTCGGCGGGCACGAGCTCGGCTACGGCAGCGACGCCGACGTGATGTTCGTCCACGATCCGTTGCCGGGGGCATCGGAAAAGGCGGCGACCGACTTCGCGACCCAGGCCGCGACCGAGCTGCGTCGCCTGTTGTCGCTGCCGGGCGCGGACCCGGCCGTGGCGATCGACGCCGACCTGCGGCCCGAAGGCCGGCAGGGACCGCTGGTGCGCACGCTGGCGTCGTACGCGTCGTACTACGCGCGCTGGTCGGCGGTCTGGGAGGCGCAGGCGTTGCTCCGGGCCGATCCGCTCTGCGGCGATCCCGAGCTGTGCCAGGCGTTCCGCGACGTGATCGATCCGCTGCGCTACCCGGCGGACGGCGTACCGGATCGGGACGTGATGGAGATCCGGCGGATCAAGGCCCGCGTCGACGCCGAGCGGTTGCCGCGCGGTGCCGATCCGGCCACGCACACCAAACTCGGGCGCGGAGGTCTGGCCGACATCGAGTGGACGGTCCAGCTGCTGCAGCTGCGCGAGGCGCACCGGGTCGAAGGGCTGCGGACGACGCGGACGCTTCCGGCGTTGCGGGTGGCGGTCGAGGAAGGGCTCTTCGAGCGCCAGGAGGCCGACGTACTGCGGGCGGCTTGGCAGCGGGCGTCGCGGATCCGGAACGCGATCATGCTGACCCGGGCGCGGCCGAGCGACTCGTTGCCGCGCGATCCGCGCGATCTGGCCGCCGTGGCGCAGATCTGCGGCTACCCGCCGGGACAGACCAGCAAGTTCTCCGACGACTACCTTCGGTTGACCAGGCGTGCACGGAACGTGGTGGATCACCTGTTCTGGGGCGAGTAATTCATCGCCGTCAGGCCATGAAAGAGCGCTGAAAGGACCCTGCGCCACGCTGATCCCGTCTGGGGGTGATCAGGGGTGGGGAGTGCGGACAGTTTCACGGAGTTCGTGACACAGCGGTACGGAGCGTTGCTGGGGACGGCGCACCTGTTGACGCAGGACCACGGACTGGCCGAGGACCTGGTGCAGACGGCGTTGGCCAAGAGTTGGCGGACGTGGGACACCATTCGCGGCGACGACCCGTACGCGTACGTGCGGCAGGTGCTCGTCAACACGTGCCGCGCCTACTGGCGGGTGAAGAAGGGCAAGCTGGAGTTCCCGACCGAGGAGCTGCCGACGCAGCCCGTGCTGGTCGACGGCTTCGACCGGATCGAGCGCGACTCGGTGCTGGTCGCCGCGCTGGAACGGCTGCCGGGACGGATGCGGGCGGTCGTCGTACTGCGGTATCTGGTCGACCTGAGCGAGGCCGAGACCGCGGAGGAGGTCGGGTGCGCGGTCGGCACGATCAAGAGCCAGACCAGCCGGGCGCTGGCTCGGCTGCGAGGGGATCCGCTGCTGCTCGACTACCGGAGGTCTGCGTAGGGCCCTGTACCTTGTTCCGGTGGAAACGGTGGATCAGGTACGACAGCCAGGCGTGTTCAGTCACGTCCGGCGCAGCGTGCGGATGACGGTCGGGCAGCAGCGCGTGTGGGAGACGAACTGGTCCGACCTGGGACGCAAGCTGGAGGACCTGCCGGCCGGAACCCTCGACCTGGACGCCTGGTTCGGCCGGACCGCGCCGGTGGTGCTGGAGATCGGGTCGGGCATGGGCGAGGCGACCGCGCAGCTCGCGCAGGCCGCGCCCGACGTCAACCACCTGGCCGCCGAGGTCTACCCGGCCGGGCTCGGCCAGTTGATGCTCGCCGTCGAGAAGAACGAGCTCACCAACGTCCGCCTGCTGCACGGCGACGCGCTGGACTTCCTCCGCGACCACGTCGAGCCGGACACGCTGGACGGCGTACGGATCTACTTCCCGGACCCCTGGCAGAAGAAGCGGCACAACAAGCGGCGACTGGTGAAGTCGCCGTTCGTCGCGCTCGTCGCGTCCCGGCTGCGGCCGGGCGGGACGTTGCACCTGGCCACGGACTGGGCCGACTACGCCGACGAGATGCTCGAGATCTGCGCGGCCGAGCCGTTGCTCGTCAACCAGTACGACGGTTGGGCGCCACGGCCCTCGTGGCGCCCGCTGACCAAGTTCGAGTCGCGCGCGCAGGTTGAAGGCCGCGTGTGCCGCGACCTGCTCTACACGAAGGTCAGGCCGTCCGGCTGGTGAACGACCAGTGCCCTGACGGCACGGTGTAGACCGCGTAGCCGTCCGCCCAGACCGGCTCCCCGGCGTACGGAGCTGGTACGGCGGTGACGTCGGTCGGCTGCTCCGACGGCACGTGCACCTCGGCGGTGCTGCCGACCGGGACCTGGACCTCGATGTGCAGCACGCGTCCGACCTGCCGCCAGGTCGCGGACACCTTGCCACGCACGGTGTCCGTCCGCAGCGACGCCTGAGCCGCGTCCGCTCGCGCGTCCGGGCGGACGACGATCCGCTCCCAGCCGTTGCCGGCGTTGCGAAGCCCGGTCACGTTCTCCAGCAGCCACTGCACGACCGTGCCCTGGAAGTAGTGGTTGCGCGACCGGGTGTCGGTCTCCCACATCTCCCACAGGGTGTCGGCGCCCTGGTCCTGCCAGTAGCCCCAGCTCGGGTACGTGCGCTGCTGGGCGACCTTCGCCGCGACGTCACCGTGCCCGTACTTCGTGAGCACGGGAAGCAGTACGCCGACGCCGAGGCAGCCGGTGTTCAGGTGGAAGTCGCGCGCCTCGACGTCGTTGACCAGGTTCGCGACGACCTGGTCGACCAGCTCGTCGGGCACCAGGCCGAACGCGAGCGGAACCGCGTTGGAGGTCTGCCGGTAGTCGGGGTCCTGCGCGGTCCGGTAGAGGCCGGCCTCTCGGTCGAGGAACTCGCGGTTGAGTCCGTCGGCCAGCTCGACGGTTGCCTTGCGCAACCGGTCCAGGTCGGCGGTCTCACCGATCAGTTCGCCGATCTCGATCACCGCGGTGAGCGCGCGATGCAGGTACGCCGTCGCGGTCAGCCGGGAGTCCTCCGGCGGCGGGCCCTTGGGGTAGCCCGGCGGGATCCAGTCACCGAGCACGCTGGTCGACAGGCCGTCCTCGACCCGGGCGAGCTCCCAGTCGACATAGCGATTGACCGTCTCCCAGTGCTCCCGCAGGACCTGGGTGTCGCCGTACCAGCGGTGCATCTCGCGGAGGACGAACGGGTAGACCGTCGACCACTCGGTCGCGGGCGCCAGCTCGGCGTACCCCCAGCCGCCGGACGGCACGATCACCGGCAGCTGGCCGTCGGCGGTCTGGCTGTCGCGCAGGTCGCCGAGCCACTTGGTGAAGAACCGCGACAGGTCCAGCAGCGACATCATCGACGGCGCGCCGACCTGCGCGTCGCCGGTCCAGCCGTTCTTCTCCAGGATCGGGGTGTCGGTCGGGATGCCGTGCAGGTTGTTCAGCACGGTCCGGCGCATCGCGTCCTCGAGCCACGTGTAGATCGGGACGTCGGAGCTGAACCGCGAGGCCGGCGGGACGTCGGAGTGCACCACCTGGGCGGTGACGCCGGCGTGATCGGCGCCGGTGACCTGGACATAGCGGAAGCCCTTGTACGAGAAGCGCGGCGCCCAGGTCTCGATGCCGTTGCCTGAGGCAATGTACTCGTCGCGCTGGAACCGGCCGCCGTGAACGTGCCGGTTGACCGCGACGACCTGGCCGTCGGCGGCGAGCGTCTCGCCGTACACGATGCTGATCGTCCGGCCGGCCGGTGCTTCGGCGGTCAGACGGACCCAGCCGGCGGTGGTGCGGCCGAAGTCGACGACCTGGGTGCCGGCCTGCGGAGTGGTGATCTCGGTCGGTTGCAGTTCCTCGACGACGCGGATCGGTTCGTGCTGCTGGGCGCGGAGCTGTCCCTTGGGTGCGTCCAGTTCCAGAGCGGGGGACCAGGCGGAGGCGTCGAAGTCGGTGGTGTCCCAGCCGGGCTGGGCGAGGCGGGAGTCGTACGTCTCCCCGGCGTACAGGCTGTCGGAGGTGGTCGGGCCGCTGGTGAACTGCCAGCTGGCGTCCGAGTGGATCTCGGTGGTCGTGCCGTCCTCGTGGTCGACCACCAGGCGGGCCAGTAGGCGCGGGTCGGCGATCCACGGGGCTTCGTGCCAGCGCCAGGTGTTCTCGGTGGTCAGGCCGAAGAAGCCGCGGCCGAGCTCGGCGCCGAGGACGTTGCCGCCGGGGTGGAGGAGGTCGGTGACGTCGTGGGTGACGTAGAGAACCGTCTTGTCGTAGTCGGTGAAGCCGGGGTCGAGTACGGCGTCGCTGACGCGTTGACCGTTGAGGTGCAGGTCGGCGTACGCGAGACCGCTGACGTAGAGGCGGGCTTTCGCGACCGGGCTGGGCAGGTCGAAGGCGCGGCGGAGCAGGGGAGCGGCCTCGGTGGAGGCGCCGATCCAGCGGGCGTCTTGCCAGCCTTCGTCGAGCAGCGCGGTCTCGAACCAGCTCGGACGGCTCCACCGGCTCTCGCGGTCCAGGCCGTCCCAGAGGCGGACGGTCCAGTGGTAGCGGGTGCGCGGCGCGAGCTGCGGGCCGTCGTACTGGAGCTGGATGGCGTCACCGGTGAGCTTGCCCGAGTCCCAGACGTCGGCCTGCCCTTCGGTGAGGAGCTCGGGGCTGGTGGCGACGAGGACCTGGTACGCCGACTGGGTGGCGCCGAAGCCGGGGGCGGTGGCGACCCAGGCGAGGCGTGGGCGGGGCTCCTCGAGGCCGAGCGGGCGGTCGGCGTACTCGACCGTGACCTTCGCCACGTCGAGGGGTCCGCCGGCGGTCCAGCCGTCCGGGAAAGCTGGTGTGGCCACGGGGAGAGCTCCTCACGTCAGGCGGTCGATCCCGGAGGACCGTACGTACCTGTGCGGGGTCGGGGCAACACCTCTGTCCGCATCTGGACAGATCAGGATCGAGGGGTGAGAGCCAAGGCCCACAGGCGGTCGGGGACGAGTTTGGTGAAGCGCATCAGCAGGGACATCTGCCAGGGGAAGACGATCCGGGCGGACTGGCGTTCGATGCCGTCGGCGATCGCGCGGGCGGCCTCGTCGGCCTTGATGATGAACGGCATCGGGAACGTGTTGGTCTCGGTCATCTCGGTCTCGACGAAGCCGGGACAGACGGTGAGAACGTCGATGCCGTTCGGGCGGAGCTTGGCGCGCAGGGCTTCGAGCAGGTTGATCTGGGCGGCCTTGGTCGCGCCGTACGCCTCGGCGCCGGGTAGGCCGCGGTAGCCGGCGACCGACGCGATGCCGACGATCATGCCGCCGCCCTGGAGGCGCGGGATGACGGTGTTGAGGGTGTTGGCCAGGCCGGTGAGGTTGACGTCGAGGTGCTTCTGGAAGGAGCCGGCGTCGAAGTCGTCCATCTGGGCCCAGTAGCCGGCGCTGAAGACGACGATGTCGAGTCCGCCGAGTGCCCGCTCGACCTCGCTCGCCGCTCGCCGCACCGACCCGGCGTCGGTGACGTCGACGGGGGCGACCGCCATCCCGCCTGCGGCGCCGCCGGCGTCAGCCGCGACTCCGGCGTCCGCCGCGACCTTGCGGAGCTTGTCCTCCCGGCGGGCGGAGATCGCGACGTGCGCGCCGCGCTGGTGGAGCTCGTGGGCGAGCGCGGCGCCGATCCCGGAGGAGGCTCCGACGATCCAGATCTTGCGGCCGGTGAGATCCATGTCAGGTCCTTCGGGTCAGGGCGAGCTGGACGACGTCGAGGTAGCCGGAGCGGAAGCCGGCTTCGGAGTACGCGAGGTAGAACTCCCACATCCGGCGGAAGGTCTCGTCGAAGCCGAGCGCGTCGACCTCTGCGGCCTGCTCGGTGAAACGGTCGCGCCACAGCCGCAGCGTCGTGGCGTAGTCGGCGCCGAAGTTCCGCTGGTCGACCACTTCGAGCCGGCCCGCCGTACGGTCGATCGCCTCCAGGGAAGGGATCAGGCCGCCCGGGAAGATGTACTTGTGGATCCAGCCCTGCGCGTGCCGGGTCGCGCGCAGCCGGTCGTCGGCCATCGTGATCGCCTGCAGCCCGAACCGCCCGCCGGGGACGAGGACGCGGTCGACGGTCTCGAAGTACGTCGGCCAGTAGCGCTCGCCGACCGCCTCGATCATCTCGACGCTCACCACCGCGTCGTACCGGCCGTCGACGTCGCGGTAGTCGCAGAGCTCGACGGTCGCGTCGACGCCCGCCTCGGCGATCCGCTTGCGGGCGAGGTCGCGCTGCTCGGTGGACAGGGTGATCGACGTGACGGTCGCGCCGCGGCGCGCGGCCTGGATGGCGAGCCGGCCCCAGCCGGTGCCGATCTCCAGCACGTTCGAACCGTCCCGGACGCCGGCGAGGTCGAGCACGTTGTCGATCTTGCGGACCTGGGCCTGCTCGAGGTCGTCGGTGCCGTCGAAGAGCGCGGACGAGTACGACATGGTCGGGTCGAGGAACGTCGCGAACAGGTCGTTGGACAGGTCGTAGTGGCGGGCGATGTTGGAGCGCGCGCCGGTGCGGTCGTTGCGTTCGGCGGCCGGCATGCGCTGCTCGATCAGCTTGCGGAAGCGCTGGAGGGTCGGCGGGACGAGCGTCGTGAGACGGCGCGCGAAGACGGTGAGGAGCTCGGCCAGGTCGGTGCCGGGCGCGGCGCGCCAGTCGCCGGCCATGTAGGCCTCGCCGAAGCCGATCTTGAGGTCGGCGCCGATCCGGTGGAAGAAGCTGTCGTCGACGATCTCCATGACCGGTCCGCCGCGGCCGAGTCGGCGGCCGTCGGGCAGGACGACCTCGAGCTCGAGGTCTCGCACCGCACCCCGGAGGATCTGCCGCGCGACACTCGCACGGACGGAGGTGTGGGGGGAACGGGCGATGTCGGGCCAACGCCCGGGGTCGACTGCCTTCGGCGTCGAGCGCCTGGCGCCGGCCGCTTCCGGCATCGCGTGCCCGCGGTCGACGGCCTTCGGCGTCGTGGCACCGCGCAGCGCGTTCGAGTTGGTCATCGTGCGACTCCTTCCGGTGGGGTGTGCGGGCGGCGCTGGATCACCGGTAACCGGCGGAACCACAGCCACACCCCATGGATTCGGATCAGAGTGGCGATCTGGTGGGTGACGAAAGGGTTCCGTAAGACCGTCGCGAGAACAGCGCGTCGCTCGGCCGGTCGGGGTGTACCGGTGAAGGCCGCGGAGAAGACGCGGCGGTCGTGCTGGTGCAGGTCGATCGCGACCGCGATCTGGGTGGGTTCGAGGCGCAGCGTCACGTCGTACCGGCCTTCGACGGTGAAGAAGGGGGAGACGTAGAACTGCTTGTCGAGCGCGAATCGCCCGGCGGCGTTGGGCCGGGCGATCTGCGCGTGGCGCTCGCCGTACGTGTTGTGGATCTCGAGCACCACACACCGCACCTCGCCGCCGGCCGTGAGGCACCAGAAGACGGTGAGGGGATCGAAGACGTAGCCGAACGTCCGGGCGTTGGACAGCATCACGACGCGGTCGTCGGGTGCGAGGGGAACGCCGTGGACGTGGGTGAAAGCGGCCACGTTGTCCTTGAGTGAGCGTTTCGGATCACCGAGGTGGTCGGCCGCGCGGAACGAGCCGAGCCAGCCGCGGCGGGGGAGGTCGGTGACGTCGACGAGCCACTGGTACGTGCGGTAGCGGAACCGGTGCCTGCGCGGCATCCGGCGTGAGTGGCTGACGTGCCCGGGAACGACCGCGGGCAGCGAGGGAAGGTCTACCACTCGACCCCCAGCCGCGCGGCGGCCTCGACACCTGAGCGGCAGCCGTCCTCGTGGAACCCCCAGCCCAGGTGCGCGCCCGCGAACGCGAGCCGCGGCCCGCCGGCGGATTTCAGTCGCTCGGCCGCGGCGACCGACTCGGGCGTGAAGACCGGGTGCGCGTACGTCATCCGGCTGGTGACCTTGGCCGGGTCGACCCAGCCGTCCGGGTTGAGCGTGACCAGGTGCTCGTCGGTGGAGTCCAGGCCTTGCAGGCGGTTCATCCAGTAGCTGACCAGGACCTGCGGCTGGTCGGTGTGGCAGTCGCGCATGCGGTAGTTCCAGGACGACCGCGCCCGTCGTACGGCGGGAAGGACCGACGTGTCGGTGTGCAGCCAGGTCGGGTTGACCGAGTAGCGGAACGCGCCGAGCAGGGTCTTCTCCTCCGGCGTCGCGTCGCCGAGCAGGTCGAGCGTCGTGTCGGCGTGCGTCGCGAGGACGACGCGGTCGAAGTGGTGGGACTCGTCGTCGCCGGTGACGATCTCGACGCCGTCGTCGTGCCGCAGCACCGAACGGACGGGAGTCGCCGTCCGGACGTCGCCGATGGCGGCGACCACCTGGTCGACGTACGCGCCGGAACCGCCCTCGACCGTGCGCCAGGTCGGCGAGCCGCCGACGGTGAGCATGCCGTGGTGGTCGAGGAAGCGGAACAGGTAGCGAGCCGGGTAGAGGCCGGCGTCGGCCGTGCCGGACGACCAGACGCAGGCGACCAGCGGGACGGCGAAATGGCGTACGAAGTACGGCGAGAAGCCGCGCTGCTCCAGGAAGCCGGCCCAGGTGAAGTTGTCGTCGCCGCTGTTCAGGACGGCGCGGGCCTCGCGGTGGAAGCGGGGGATCTCGGTGAGCATCCGGACGAACCGCGGATCGGCGAGACGGCGCGGCTGGCTCAGGATCGACGCGGCACCGCGGCCTCCGGCGTACTCCAGACCGCAGCCGTCGCAGTGGACGCTCATGCTCATCTCGGTCGGCCGTGTGCGGACGCCGAGCTCCGCGAACAGCCTGAGCAGGTACGGGTAGGTCTGCTCGTTGTGGACGATGAAGCCACTGTCGACGCGGTGCGTGGTGCCGGCCGAGTCGGTGACGTCGTGGGTGTGCGCGTGCCCGCCGGGCCGGACGTCCGTCTCGAAGACGGTGACCCGACACGTCCGGCTCAGCAGGTACGCCGCGGTCAACCCGGCAACGCCGGACCCGACCACGGCCACCGATTCACGATGACCGTTCATGGACGAAGCCTTCCGGGTGCATAAGTTCTGAACAACTTCGGGTGGTTTCCGGAAGGACTTCGGAGCAGCGGGCCGAAATGGATGGGTCATGCTGAACCGGTTGACCTGTCTCGGATTCCGATTTCTCGTCTCAGATCCTGAAATCAGGGCCCGTTGATCGACTTTGTCCGGTTTCATGGGGGCATGCAGGTCACCGCCAACCGGCCAGCCGACGCGCTCACCCGCCGCCGGCACGTCGACCTGCTCCGCGTCGCCTCCGCGACCTGTTGACCTTCGGCGCGTTTGTCTGCCTGCTGCCGCCCCGCGGTTCCAGCCGCTCCGAACCACACCCGCCCGCGACACCGTCCGTCGCCCGCACCCTCGAAGGTCTCCTGTGAGCATCCGCCGTTCCCGCCTTGCCCGTGTCCGTGTGATCGCCGCTGCGGCGGTCGCCCTCTCCCTGGCCGCCGTCTCCGGCTGCTCCCGTGCCGACAGCGACGAGCCGGCTGCTGCCTCGGCCGACAAGGGCCCGGCCGCCGAGCTGCGGCTCGGCTACTTCCCGAACGTGACCCACGCGGCCGCGCTGGTCGGGCTCGGCAACGACCTGTTCACCAAGGAGCTCGGGAGCACCAAGCTGGTGCCGACCAAGTTCAACGCCGGCCCGGAGGCCGTCGGCGCGCTGCTCGGCGGCTCGCTGGACGCGTCGTTCATCGGTTCCGGCCCGGCGATCAACGCCTACGCCAAGTCCAACGGCGAGGCCGTCCGGCTGATCGCCGGTACGACGTCCGGCGGCGCGCAGTTCGTCGTCAAGCCGACCATCACCAAGCCCGAGGACCTGGTCGGCAAGACCATCGTCACCCCGCAGCTGGGCAACACCCAGGACGTGTCGCTGAAGAAGTGGCTGTCCGAGAAGGGCCTGACCGGCAAGGTCAAGGTCACCAACCTGGAGAACGCGGCCACGCTCGACGCGTTCAAGAAGGGTGACGTGGACGCGGCCTGGCTGCCCGAACCGTGGTCGTCCCGGCTCGTGCTCGACGCCGGCGCGAAGGTGCTGCTGGACGAGGCCGACCTGTGGCCGGGCGGCAAGTTCCCGACCACCGTGCTGATCGTCCGCACCCAGTTCCTGCAGGAGCACCCGGAGACCGTGAGGCAGCTGCTCGCCGGACTGGTCGCGTCGATCGACTTCGGCACCAAGGACAAGGCCGCGGCCAAGACACTGGTCAACGCCCAGCTGAAGGAGCTCACCGGCAAGGCACTGAAGCCGGAGGTGATCGACCGGGCCTTCGGCAAGATCGAGATCACCGCCGACCCGGTCGCCGCGCAGTTCCCGCAACTGGCCAAGGACCAGGTCACCGCCGGCATCGCCAAGGACGCTCCGTCCGTCGCCGGGTTCGCCGACCTCGGCCCGCTGAACGACGTACTCACCAAGGCCGGTCAGCCCGCCGTCGACGCGGCCGGTCTGGACAAGAAGTAAGCGCACCCGCAGAACCCGCCAGGCCCGCCGCAGTTCCGCACCCAGGAGGCAGACCATGACCGCGATCGTCGACGACCGGCAGACCGTGAGCGCCGGCGCGCAACCGGTGCGTTTCCACCAGGTCGGAAAGGCGTTCGGCGAGGGGGCGAAGGCCGTGGTCGCCCTGGACCAGGTCGACCTCCAGGTCGAGGTCGGCGAGTTCGTCTGCCTGCTGGGCGCGTCGGGCTGTGGCAAGACGACGCTGCTCAACCTGGTCGCCGGGCTGGACAAACCCACCAGCGGGCGCATCGAGGTGAACTCGTCCCGCCCGGCGGTGGTGTTCCAGGAAGCCGCGCTGATGCCCTGGCTGACGGCCGCGGGCAACATCGAGCTGCCGCTGCGGATGGCCGGCGTACCGAAGTCCGAACGCAAGGCGAAGGCAGCCGAGCTGCTGGAGCTCGTCCGGCTGAAGGGCGTCGGCGACAAGCGGCCGCACGAGCTGTCCGGCGGGATGCGGCAGCGGGTCGCGCTCGCCCGGGCACTCGCGTCGACGACCGACCACACCGGTACGGGTGCGGGCAAGCCGTCGCTGCTGCTGATGGACGAGCCGTTCTCCGCGCTCGACGCGATCACTCGCGACGTCCTGCAGGGTGAGCTGCTGCGGATCTGGCGTGCCACCGGTACGGCGATCCTGTTCGTCACGCACGACGTTCGCGAGGCGGTGCGGCTCGGTCAGCGCGTCGTGCTGCTGTCGTCGCGGCCCGGCCGCGTCGTACGGCAGTGGGATGTCGACGGGCTGACCGGGACGCCGGAGACCGCCGCGGTGGACGAGGTCAACACCGCTCTGCGTGAGGTGATCAGCCGCCATGCCGCAGCCTGAGACCACGGACGTCGACGAACGCTCGACGTCCGGTACGCCGTACGAGGGATCGGTCGAGGCCGGTCTGGATGCTCTCGACACGCCTGTCACCGGTCACCAGAGCGGGTTGCTGCGGCGGATCGCCGGGCGGGTGCTGCCGCCGGTCGGCGCGATCCTGCTGCTCGTCGGCATCTGGCAGGCGCTCTGGGCGGCGGCGTTCTGGCCCGAGTTCAAGCTGCCGGCGCCGGCTGACGTGTGGGCCCAGATCTGGCAGCTGATCGTCAGCGGAGACATCCTCGAGCTGTTCTGGGTGTCGGTGCACCGGGCGGTGATCGGGTTCGCGATCTCGTTGCTGATCGCCGTTCCGCTCGGGCTCGCGATCGCCAACATCACCGTCGTACGGCGGGGGATCGGGCCGCTGGTGTCCGGGCTGCAGAGCCTCCCGTCGGTAGCCTGGGTGCCGGCGGCGATCCTCTGGTTCGGGCTCAACGACCGGGCGATCTACTGGGTCGTGCTGCTCGGCGCCGTACCGTCGATCGCGAACGGGTTGGTGTCCGGGCTCGACCAGGTACCGCCGATCCTGCCGCGTGTCGGCAAGGCGCTCGGCGCGGGGCGGTGGGGCGGCATCAGGTACATCCTGCTGCCGGCCGCGCTGCCCGGATTTCTCGGTGGACTCAAGCAGGGGTGGGCGTTCTCGTGGCGGTCCCTGATGGCCGCGGAGCTGATCGCGACGTCGCCGGACCTCGGCGAAGGGCTCGGGCAGTTCCTGCACAACGGGATGTCGCTGTCGGACATCTCGATGGTCTTCGCGGGGATCCTGCTGATCTTCGTGGTGGGCGTGGGGATCGAGCTGGCGGTGTTCCGCCCGCTGGAGAACTCCGTCCTCAAGGCCCGCGGGCTGACCCGGGCGAGCTGATGGCGCGCCGTACGGGTCGCCGTTCGCGAGCCGAAAGGAGATCGGCCGCGCCGTCGGGGTCGCGCGCTGGAAAAGGCGCCGTACTGTGGAGGCGTGCGATATCTGCCGTTCCTGATCAGCCTGGCCCTGACCGTCTACGCGCTGTTCTCCTGCATCCAGACGCGTACCGAGGACGTCCCGTACCTGCCCAAGCTGGTGTGGCTCGTCCTGATCGTCTTCGTGCCCTTCGCGGGGCCGATCGTGTGGCTACTGATGTCGCGAAACGCCGGTCGGTCTGAACGCCCGGTCCGCCGTACGCCTGCCGCTGGACGGCCGGTGGCGCCGGACGACGACCCGGACTTCCTGGCGACGCTGGAACGCTACCGAGACCCGCGCATGGGCGGCTCGGCGCCGCCCCCGCCTTCGCCGGAGGACCCGCCGGCCGAGGACAAGCCGGCGAAGGACAAGCAGGCGAAGGACAAGCCGGCGAAGGAGAAGCCGTCCAAGTCCGAGGACACCGGCAAGGAAGCACCGACCGAGTCCGACGACGGCAAGCAGTAAACCCGCGAGCCTAAGGCCGCGCCCCTGCGGCCGACCAGGCTGTGCCCCTTGAGCCCGCTCCGGCCGAAAGAGAAGTGCGAGGGGTGGAGCCCAGCAGTGCGCGAGCTGCGCTGGGTGGTGGGCGAGCTGGTAGTGCGCGAGGTGGGCGGTGGCGAGCGGGGCTGGGTGGTGCGCGAGGTGGGCGGTGGCGAGCGGGGCTGGGTGGTGCGCGAGCTGGTGGTGTCGGAGCCGCGTTGGCGGTGTCCGAGTAAGCGGTGCTCGCGCCGAGCGGGGTCTGAGCCGATGCGGGCCGGGCGGTGCTTGGGCCGAGGGCGCCCCAGCCGAGTTGGGCGCGGCCTGAGCCGGGCGGTGCGCGAGCGGGTGGTGGGCGAGCTGGTTCGGCTGCCTTGGTTGGTAGGCAGACCAACTCCGCCGGCGCGGACCCGGCTCGCGGGGACGCCGGCTGCTCCTCCGCGGAAAGCGCGGCTGCTAATCCAACTGTGTTTCGGCCGCAGCGGTCTTGGCCACTGGTGACCTCGTCCGCCGCATGGTCGCCTGCAGCTGTTGAGCCGGTCGGCCGGCGGCTGCCTGCTCGGGCTGCAACCAGCAGGTGAGCGAGTTGCTGCCGCTCGGATCGCACGGGCTGCTGCCTGCTGGTCGGCTGACGGCTGGGAGCTGCTGCTCGTGCTGCTGTCTTCCGGCCGTACCGGGCCCAGTTCAAGCGGTCGGCGTGCGGGAGCGGGCGCCACGTGTCAGCACCTGTGGTGGTGGTGTCGGCGGGCGGAGTCGCCAGGTGGGTGGGGCTCGTAGCCCTTGTTCTGCTGGGGTTTCCGCGTGCCGCACCACCGAGGGTCCTCGGGCGCGCGGGAGCACGCCCGAGGAACTCGGTGCTGGGTGGGTGTTCAACCTCCGGACGAAGAACTACCGGGGTTGGGTCCGGGGCCGGAGCAGGCCGGCGCCGGAAGGGTCGGGGTGGATCGTCACCCGGCGGCCGTCAGGCGGACTTCCTGTGCTCGGCGAGGACGACGTTGTTGTCCCGCTCGGATTCCGTGGTCCCGCCCCAGACGCCGTACGGCTCTCCGACGGAGAGTGCGTGCTGACGGCACTCGGGCTGGACCGGGCAGGTTCCGCAGAGTGACTTCGCCACCATCTCGCGCGCGCGTTTACGGACGCCACGCTCCGATTCGGGGGAGAAGAACAGCTCCGGGTTGACGTCGCGGCAAGCGGCTTGCGACTGCCAGTCCCACAGATCCATGAGCGGGCGGGGTAGGCGAGGCATCCCTCTCGACATGGCAACCTCCTTGACTCACCGTGAGCGCGGACGGGCGCTCGGTGAAAACTATGCTCAACTCATGCGTAGTTCAACCCTTGTCGTCTCGAACTTCGGTCGATTCGTTATCGGCCCTTGGCGAATTCGCCCGCATTTCCCCCGAATCGGGAGTTGAAACAGGCATGATGAACGGCGTGCGACCCGCCTCCGAGACCCTCACCGTCGGGGCCGCCGCACGCCGTCTGGGCATCGCGGCGCCCACGCTGCGCAGTTGGGAACGCCGGTACGGATTGAGCCCGAGCGCCCGCAGTACAGGCGGACATCGCCGGTACGACGCGGAGGACCTCGCCCGGTTGCGGGCGATGCTGCGGCTGGTCGACCAGGGGGTCCCGACGGCCGAAGCCGCGGCCGAGGTTCGTGACCGCAGCTACCCGGTGTCGTCACCGGCTGTGACATCCGCCACGTCGGTTGCCGCAGGCCCGGAGAAGGCTGCCGCGGCAACTTTCCAGCCGCCCGCGAGGGCCCGCCGCGAGGCGTCGAAGCCGCCGGCGGACCTGTTCTCGCTGGCGAACGCGATGGACGGCGATCGGCTCACGTACGAAGTTGCCCGCAGCCTCGACCGGTCGGGTGCTGTCGAGGCCTGGACGAGCCGGCTGATGCCGCTGCTCGTCGAGGTCGGCGACCAGTGGGAGCGGACCGGCGCCTGCGTCGAGGTCGAGCACCTGGCGTCGGAAGCCGTCGCCGGCGGCCTGAGGTACCACACGCGTCGCGCGGTCGAGCGGAACCGGCCCGACGAGGAGGAGCGTCCCGTCGTACTGGCTTGCCTCGAGCGCGAGGACCACGCGCTGCCGCTGCTCGCCCTTGCGGCCGCGCTGGCCGAGCGCGGGGTGAAGGTCCGGACGCTCGGTGCCGCGACGCCGGTCACGTCGCTGTCGACGGCGGTCAGCAGGATCAGGCCGGCCGCGGTGTTCGTGTGGTCGAGTGCGCCGGAGACCGCCGATCTGGCGGCGCTGGGGACGCTCGTGCGCACGCGGCCGTCGTACGCGCTGGTGGTCGGCGGACCGGGTTGGCAGTCGGTCGGCAAGCCAGCCGGCTGGGTCAACTCGCTGTCGGATGCGGTGAACGCGCTGGTCAACGCGGTCCGCCCGGGCTAGGAGATCGTCGCGCCCAGGACTGCGGCGGCGAGGCCCAGGCCGAGGTTGAGTACGGCGTTGAGGACCGCGCCGGCGCGGTTGCCGCTGCGCGCGAGTTGCAGGGTCTCGGCGGAGAACGTGCTGTACGTCGTGAACGCGCCGCAGAAGCCGACGCCGAGCAGGAGCGTGGTCGTGTGATCGGTGACGCCCGTGAGCAGCCCGAGGACGAAGCTGCCGAGCACGTTGACCGTCAGCGTTCCCCACGGGAACCGCCGCGCGCCGCGCAGGATCCGCGCGACGACGTACCGGTCCGTGAGAAACCTGAGCGGCGCTCCGACAGCCGCGCCGAGGGCGACGAGCAGGAGGTTCATCGCGCCACCCGGTCCCCGGCCCAGACCGCGACCATCGCGGCGGCCAGCGTCCCGAAGAAGTAGACCAGGGCAACGACCGCGTGATCGGGCAACAACCGATCGGTGTCCACGGCAAACGTCGAGAACGTCGTGAACCCGCCCAGTACGCCGGTGCCGAGGAAGGGCCGGAGCAACGGATGTGTCTGCGGGGTGATCCGGGCCAGCAGTACGCCGATGAGGAAACACCCGAGGACGTTGGTGACGAACGTCGCCCATGGGAACCCGCCGAGCTGATGCGGCCATGCCTCGGCCAAGCCGTAGCGAGCCAACGACCCGACCACGCCTCCAGCGGCAATCACCGCCAGGGTCCGCCCGAGGCCGACCTCTGCCGTCACTCCTCGTACCGGTAGTACTCGTGGGCGCCGTGGGCGATGTCCTCGGTGCCGGTGAGGGCTCGGATCACCATCGCGTGGGTGATGGCGAGGACCGGACCGTCGGTGCTCGCGGTGTGGCGCGCGATGGCGGCGCGGGCTCGTTCGCGGACGGCGGACAGCGGCTCCCACGGGCGCGGGATGCCGTCGGGCCACTCGCCGCCGTACTCGTCGAGCTCCGCCTGAGCAGCCCGTACGTCGGCGACGCCGCGCCACGTACCGGTGCTGTTCGGCAGCCAGTCCCGCAGCTCGTAGTCGACCTTCACGCCGAGCGCGAGCCGGTGCCCGATGATCGACGCGCTCTGCAGGGCGCGGGTGAACGGGGAGCTGATCAGGTACGTCGCACCGATGCCGCTGAGCAGGTCGGCCACGGCCTCGACCTGCTTGACGCCCTCGGCACTCAGCGGCGCCGAGTCGGCCGCCATACCGGGCCAGCCGCGGCCCTCCACCGGTGTGTAGTCCGGTGCCCCGTGCCGCACCAGGTAGATCTGGATCACGAGCCTGTTCTACCTGACGCAGCAGCGTTTCGTCGCGGTCTGCGTGGTGTCGCCGTCATCGCAGGTGCCGCGCGCCGGCCCAGCCACGGATGTGCCCGCCGGAGAGTGGATCCGTCGGGCCGCTCGGGGGGTGGACCGTGTGCTGTACGCCGAACAGTTCGTCGAGCGCGGCTTGGTCGTGCTCGTCGAGCGCGGGGCGGTCGTGGTCGTGGTCGGGGCGGTCGTGCTCGCCCAGTGCGGGTCGGTCGTTGCCGCGCAGGTCAGGTCGGGCAACCTCGCCCAGTGCAGGCTGGTTGAACTCGCCCAGCTCAGGTCGGGCAACGTCGCCGAGCGCTGGCCGGTCGAACTCGCCCAGGTCAGACCGGTCGAGCTCGCCCAGCTCGGGCCGGTCGAGCTCGCCCAGCTCGGGCCGGTCGAGCGCGCCCAGCTCGGGCCGGTCGAGCGCGCCCAGCTCGGGCCGGCCGACCTCGCCCAGGTCGGGCCGGTCGTGCTCGCCGACCTCAGACCGGTTCACCTTGCCGGCGTCAGCCCGGTTGACCTCGCCGGCCTGCGCGCCGCGGGCTGATCTGCCGGTCGCAGCTCCGCCGTCGGATGCGGCTCCGTCCCCGAGGGGAGTCGCGTAGTCGAGTCCCGCGAGCCTGGGCAGGATCGTGGGGCCGTCGAGTGGCGTTCGGGCTGCTTCGGCGATGCCTGGCGGCGGCGTACCGTCGTCGAGCCCGTCGAGCCCGTCGAGCCCGTCGAGCCCGTCGAGCCCGTCGAGCCCGTCGAGCCCGTCGAGGGACGACGGGTAGGCGGGCGGAGGTGGGTTGTGGAAGTCCTGGAGAGGCCTGGCGCCGCGTTTCCCCAGTGGGGGCCTGGTGTCGAGCTGCGGCGGGTCCAGCGGCGGGGAGGGCTCCGTCCAGCCCTCCAGCCAGTGGACCTCCGTCGCGCCGTGGTGGCCGTGGACGGCGAGGACCGAGTCGAGGTCGGGCCAGACCGCCGTCGCGGGATTGTTGCCTCGCCACCGCAACGCCACCGATCCGTCGGTGAACACACATCCCTCGGCGACCACGCCGGTCCCCGAAACGCCGCTGAGGTCCCGGTGCCGCACGAGTTCGAACGTCCGCGGCATCACCAGCCCGCTCCACGCCGGTACCCGCCGTGCCGAACCAGATCCCCGAGCGGACTCGCCACCGTGCTTCGACCCCTTTGATGCCTCGACATGTTGTTGCGACCCTCAACGACCCACCTCCCACCCCGGTTACTGATGGGACAGCTGGGTCTCACCCGCTGGCCGCATCCGTCTCAGCCGGTACGACGTGCGCGCGCGGCCGCCGGCTCGCCCCGGCACGCCGGAGCAGTTCAGCTTGTAGGGCGGCGCATGAAGACCTGGTCGGCCGGCGGATGGCCTGCGCGCTACGGCGTCCGTGGCGGGCCTCGGCTGGGCGGCGTACGGGCCCGCTCGGTACGGCGTCCGCGCACCCGTCGGCTCGCGCCCCGCACGCCGCGGCCGTTCAGCTTGTAGGGCGGCGCATGAAGACCCGGTCGGCCGGCGGATGGCCTGCGCGCTACGGCGTCCGTGGCGGGCCTCGGCTGGGCGACGTACGGGCCCGCTCGGTACGGCGTCCGCGCACCCGTCGGCTCGCGCCCCGCACGCCGCGGCCGTTCAGCTTGTAGGGCGGCGCATAAAGACCCGGTCGGCCGGCGGATGGCCTGCGTGGTACGGCGTCCCTGGCGGGACTCGGCTGGACGGCGTACGCGCCGCACGGTACGGCGTCCGCGCGCCCGGCGGCTCGCCCCCGCATGCTGCGGCCGTTCAGCCTGTACGGCGGCGCATGAAGACCTGGTCGGCCGGCGGATGGCCTACGCGCTACGGCGTCCGTGGCGGGACTCGGCTGGACGGCGTATGGCCCGCTCGGTACGGCGTCCGCGCCCGTCGGCTCGCCCCCGCGCGCCGCGGCAGTTCAGCTTGTAGGGCGGCGCATGAAGACCCGATCGGCCGGCGGATGGCCTGCGTGGTACGGCGTCCGCGCACCCGTCGGCGCCGGCCTCGCACGCCGCCGCGGCAGCTCGGGTGGGTCCGGCCCGCTCGGTACGGCGTCCGCGCACCCGTCGGCCCCGGCCCCGCATGCCGCCGGGGCAGCTCGGTGTGGGGGGCTAGCCAGGTCAGGCCGCGCGTATCCGGCAGTCGGTGTGGGGGCCTGCCGGGGCAGGCCGCGCGTATCCGGCCGTTGGCATGGGGCATGCCGGGTCAGCCTGCGCGTGTCCGGCAGTCGGTGTGGGGGCCTGCCGGGTCAGGCCGCGCGTATCCGGCGGTTCAGCGGGTCGGGCGGCGCATGAAGACTCGGGCGGCCGGGTCGAGGCCGATCGCGGTCTCTTCCGTGCGGAGCTTCAGCAGGCCGGGCGTCAGTTCGTCCTCGGGCAGCACCTGGAAGCCCAGGTTCGCGTAGTACGGCGCGTTCCAGGGCACCTCGCGGAAGGTGCTCAAGGTCAGTGCGGGGAGCGACTGCTCTGCTGCCCAGTGGTTGGCGGCTTCGATCAATGCGCGGCCCAGGCCCTGGCGCTGGTGGTCGGGGTGCACGGTGACCTGCTCGATGTGGGCGGCGCCGTCGATCACCTTGAGCAGGATATAACCAACCGGTTGGTTGTCAGCGTCCGCCGCGACCCAGGCGCGGCCGGCTCGTTGGTACGTGCGCAGGACGTGCAGCGGGGGCGGCGCGTGGTCGGCGATGTCGGTCATGCCGATCTGGCGGAACAGTTCACCGCCGGCGGTTTCGAGCGCTTGCAGCAGCGGGAGTTCGCCGGGTCCGGCGAGTCTGATGGACACCCCAGGAGACAACCACGCCTCGCTCCGCGGGCGCCACGGGTTTGGCCGGGTCCGCCTTCCGCGCCTCGCCCCGCGAGCGCCACGGGTTTGGCCGGGCCCGCATTTCGCGCCTCGCCCCGCGAGCGCCACGGGTTTGGCCGGGTCCGCGAACCGCCGGATAGGCAAGGCCGCCCGGATCCGCAACCCGCAAGCTCCGTCTCGCCGCGTCCGCGTTCCGCTCTACGGGCGTCTCGCCGGGCGCGGGTCTCGTCGTACAGGCGTCCCGCCGGGCGCGGGTCTCGTCGTACAGGCGTCCCGCCGGGTCCGGGTCTCGCCGTACAGGCGTCCCGCCGGGACCCGCGTCCGTCGTACGGGCGTCTCGCCGGCCCACGAAAAGCAAGTGCTACGCTCTGTCATGTGAAGCGTTGCTATTGGCGGTTTTTTGAGTGGCCGGCCCTGGTGCCGGGTGACTCAGCCGATCGCTGACGCCCCGACGCAACACCCAGAGCCGGCTCGAGGCAAGGACATCCGTCCTTGCCTTTTCTCATGTCAGCCGGCGCTGGCTTCGGGTTCGGTCGCCGGCGGAAAGGTCTCCCCGTGATGAACACCCAGCCGCTGCAGGCAGGTCCGTCCCCGGTCGTCGATCGCCGGATCGAGAAGACGGTTCCGCTCGTCACGCCGCAGGCGTTGCACGACGAGCTGCCGCTGACCGACGACCTCGCCAAGACCGTCGTCGCCGGGCGTGACGCCGTGGCCGACGTGCTGAACGGCGTCGACGACCGCCTGCTGGTCGTCGTCGGGCCGTGTTCGGTGCACGACGCCGACGCGGCGCTCGAGTACGCCGAACGCCTGCGCCCGGTCGCCGAGCGGCTCTCCGACGGCCTGCTCGTGGTGATGCGCGTGTACTTCGAGAAGCCGCGCTCCACCCTGGGCTGGAAGGGCCTCATCAACGACCCGGGCCTCGACGGTTCCGGCGACGTGAACTCCGGGCTCCGGATCGCCCGCAAGCTGCTGCTCGAGGTGCTCGCGCAGGGGCTGCCGGTCGGGTGCGAGTTCCTCGACCCGATCACCCCGCAGTACATCGCGGACACCGTCGGCTGGGGCGCGATCGGCGCGCGGACCGTCGAGTCGCAGGTGCACCGGCAGCTGTCGTCCGGCCTGTCGATGCCGATCGGCATGAAGAACCGCCCGGACGGCAGCATCGCGACCGCGGTCGACGCGATCAAGGCGGCCGCCGTACCGCACGTGTTCACCGGCATCGCGCACGACGGTACGCCGGCGATCCTGCACACGCGCGGGAACCCGGACTGCCACCTGGTGCTGCGTGGTTCGGACGGTGGGCCGAACTACGACGCCGAGTCCGTTGCCGGTGCGCAGGAGCTGCTGAACAAGGCCGGTCTGCCCGAGCGGGTCGTCATCGACGCGAGCCACGGGAACTCCCGCAAGGACCACCGCCGCCAGCCGCAGGTCGCCGCCGAGATCGGCGCGCAGATTGCCGCCGGCAACAAGGCGGTCGTCGGCGTGATGCTGGAGTCGTTCCTGGTCGAGGGTCGCCAGAACCTGGAGCCGGGCGCCGAGCTCACGTACGGCCAGTCGATCACCGACGCCTGCCTGGGCTGGGACACGACCGAGCAGGTCCTCGAAGGGCTGCGCGACGCCGCACTGGCCAGGCGCCAGGCCAACTGATTTGCGGGAGGGGGCCCGTCGGCGTTCGCGTCGCGCCGGGCCCCCGCCGACACGCCGGGTGACGATCCCGCGCAACTTCTTCCGACCTGCCCGCATCGAGAGGGTTGACGGCAACGATGCCGTCGAACTCTGGAGGGGAACCACTGTGCGGATCACGAAGAAGGCAGTAGCGGGGATCGCGGCGCTGGCGCTGGCTGGGGGTGGCGGCGTGCTCGTGATGTCGTCCGCGGACGCGGCGCAGTCGGCGCCGCAGCCGTCGGCTCCTGGGGCGCGTGACGCGGGCGGATCGATCCCGAACACCAAGGGTGCGGTGACGAACTGGCACCTCGGCAAGGGCAGCGTGTACGGCGACAACCTCGGCCCGGGCATGGTCCAGTGGTTCACCACCGTCTACAACGGCTCGGTGCACGAGATCGGCCTGGACGAGAACCTGAAGAAGCAGCTCGGCAACGGCAAGGGCGGCGCCGTGACGTACGCGCCGAAGGCGATCGCGAACATCGGCGGCTCGTTCGCCAGCCGCAAGACCGAGGTCGGCGAGCTGAAGCTCGCGGCCGCCGGGACGTACCTGGTGAACACCTCGGCCAGCTTCGACCGCAAGAACGCGGACGAGGACGGCTACGTCGCGCCGACGACCGAGACCTACCCGAGCCTCGTCCTGCGCTACGGCACGGGCGACTCCGAGGACGCCGGGACCATCATGGGCAGCCCGGTCTCGAAGGCCGGTTACGTCGAGCTGACCGGCTCGAGCACGAAGACCGTCACGGTCACCGGACCGACGACGATCAAGGTCTACGGCTTCGGCTACAACGAGGACCGCAGCGCCTTCGGCGGCGGCCAGATCACCGTCACCGCGCAGGCCACCGCCGTCAAGATCGGCTGACCGCCGCCACAAGCGTTGGCGGTGGGCCGGCTAGGCGCTCACCGCCAACGCTCTGTGGACGGGCGCGGCGACCGGACGGGTGATCTTCACGGAGGGGACCTGAAGCGTTCACCCAGGCCGGGAATCCGGCTCTAATCTGCAGGTATGACTGAGATCTCCCGTCGTCTCGTTCTCGGATCCGCGGCCGGTGGCGCTGCGCTGTCGCTGCTCCCGCCGTCCCTGCACAGCGCGATGGCGCAGCCGTTGCGCAAGGGCGGCCTGAAGGCCGTCGAGCACGTGATCGTGCTGATGCAGGAGAACCGTTCGTTCGACCACTACTACGGGACGCTGCGCGGCGTTCGCGGGTACGGCGACCGCCGGCCGTTGCGGCTGCGGAACGGCAAGTCGGTCTTCCACCAGCCGGTCGCCGGCGGCGGCGAGGTGCTGCCGTTCTCGGTGCGCGAAGCGGCCGCGGCCGAGGGGCGCGCTCCGAGTGACATCCAGTACCTGGGCGCGCTCGCGCACGGGTTCACCGACGCGACCCAGGCCTGGGGCAACGGCTGGAACGACGACTGGGTGGCGGCCAAGACCGCTGCCACGATGACGCACTACGAGCGCCGCGACATCCCGCTGCAGTACGAGCTGGCCGAGACCTTCACGATCTGCGACGCCTACCACTGCTCGGTCAACGGCTCGACGAACCCGAACCGCAACTACCTGTGGTCCGGTACGACGGGCTACGAGCCCGGTACGGCGAACCGCGCGGTCACCAACGCGGCGTACGACTACGCGCACGCGGGCTACGACTGGACGGCGTACCCGGAACGCCTGGAGAAGGCCGGCGTCTCCTGGCAGATCTACCAGGAGTGGGACAACTTCACCGACAACGCGGTCGAGTACTTCAGGACGTTCAAGGAGATCGGCCGCCGGATCCTCGCGAACGTGCCGGGCGGGTACCGGACGACCGAGGAGTTCTACGACAAGCTCTTCGCGAAGACGCCGCAGGAGCGGGCGACCGCGCTGCAGCAGCTCGACGCCGCGGTGAAGAAGCTGTCGAAGAGGGAGCAGACCCTGTTCCACAAGGCGATGTTCCGGTCGGAGCCGGAGTCGCTGGTGCCGCGGCTGCGGGCCGACATCAAGGCCGGGAAGCTGCCGCGGGTGAGCTGGCTGGTGCCGTCGGCGGTCGACTCCGAGCACCCCGGCTCGTCGACGCCGGTGGGCAGCGCGAACCTCGTGTACGACGTACTCGACGCGATCGCCGAGGACCCCGAGGTCTGGTCGAAGACCGTGCTGCTGATCAACTTCGACGAGAACGACGGGTACTTCGACCACGTCCCGCCGCCGGTGGCGCCGCGGCCGGCCTCCGGCAACGACGACGACTGGTTCGACGGCAAGCCGATCGGGCTCGGCCCCCGGGTGCCGATGACGGTGGTGTCGCCGTGGACGATCGGCGGCCACGTGAACTCGCAGGTCTTCGACCACACCTCGGTGATCCGCTTCCTGGAGACGTGGACCGGGGTCCGCGAGCCGAACATCAGCAGCTGGCGCCGTACGGCGTGCGGCGACCTGACCTCGGCGTTCGACTTCGATCGGGGCTACCGGCAACCATCGGTCGACAGGCCGGGCGCGGTGCCGGCGCCGATCGCGCGATGGAAGCCGACGCCGCCGGTCGACCAGGCGCTGCCGTTGCAGGAGCCCGGTCGCCGGCCGGCCCGTGCGCTGCCGTACCAGCCGTCGGTGTCCGGTTCGGTCGTCAACGGCGTCCTCAAGCTGCGGCTGGAGAACGAGGGCGATGTCGCCGCGCACTTCGCCGTCTACCCGTACGCCGGTGAGCTCGCGGCGCCGGAGCACCTCGACGTCCGCACGGTGAAGGCGCTGCCGATCGAGGTCGACGGCCCGTTCGAGATCGCCGTCCAGGGCCCGAACCGCTTCTGGGTCGAGCTGGCCGGCACCACCGAGGGCTTCGCCGCCGGGCTCGACGTCCGCCTGGAGATCGGGCACGGCGACGTACGACTCGAGCTCGAGAACCACAGCAGCAAGCCGCTCACGGTCAAGCTCAGGTCCAAGGGCTACGGCAGCCACAACCTCACCCAGTCCTTGCGCGGCAAGCAGTCGAAAACGTTGCCCTGGCCAACCGACAAGGGCTGGTACGACGTCGAGCTGACCGTCGTCGAGGACACCACCTACCGCCGTCGCCTCACCGGCCACGCCGAAACCGGCCACCCCAGCGTCACCGGCTAGGGCGTGTCTCCCAATTCTCGCCTACTGCGCGGCACTCGGCACGGCACCTCGCAGCACTGGAGCAAAGCCCACGATGGAAAAACATCGAGGGCTTCACTCCAGCACTGCGAGCTACCGCGCCGAGCACCTGCTCGCTACGGCGACAATTGGGAGACACGCCCTAGTTCCTCGGCGGGCAGCCGCAGGACTCCCGGTGCATGATCTCGGCCGGGAGTCTGATGGTTTGTGGAGGTGCCTCGGGGTCGTGCATGCGGCGGAGCAGCAGCTGGACGGCTCGGGCACCGATAGCGGTTGAGGGCTGGGCGACGGTGGTCAGGCCCGGACTGAAGAGGTCGGCCCAGGCGAAGTCGTCGAAGGCTGCGACCGCGAGGTCTCTCGGGACCTTGATGCCCGCGGCCTTCAACGCGGCGAGGGTGCCGATGGTCATGTTGTTGTTGGCGGCGAAGACCGCCGTCGGGGGATCGGGGAGGTCGAGCAGGGCGAAGGTGGCTTTGCGGCCGCCTTCGCTGGTGGAGGAGCCGTCGATGATCAGCGCGGGATCGACCGGGAGGTCGGCGCGCTGGTGGGCCAGGTGGTAGCCGCGGAGGCGTTCGGCGCTGGTGGAGAGGCCGGGGATGCCGGCGACCAGGCCGATGCGGTGGTGGCCCACTGAGATCAGGTGGTCGACGACAGCCGCGGTCGAGGCCTCGTTCTCGACGCCGACCTGGTCGACGCGGAGTTCGGGATCGATGCGGTCGACGACGACGTACGGGATCGGCCGGTCGCGCAGCAACGGCAGGGTGAGGTCGCGCCAGCCGACGGCCGGGGCGATGACGAGACCCTCGATGTGGTGGGCGAGCAGGTTCGCGACCGCGGCCGACTCGTGGCGGGCGTCGTCGCGGGTGTCGACGATGATCAGGTTGAGCCCGGCGCGGGTGGCCTCGCCGTCGATGCCCTGGATCAGTTCGACCCAGTACGGGTTGGACGCCGCGGTGAGCGCCAGGCCGATGGTCTGGTTCGAGCCGGCCGACAGCGAGCGCGCGATCGGGTGGTGCTGGTAGCCGAGCACGCGCATCGCGCGCAGTACCCGCTCACGGGTCCGAGGCGCGACCAGACGGGTGCCGTTGACGACGTGGGAGACCGTGCTGACCGACACTCCGGCGGCCCGGGCGACCTCGGTCATCGTGACCATCGGTCGAATCGTCGTCGCTCAGCGTGGTTTGCGCAAGGCTTTGCGCAAAGCCTGCGACCAGTGCGCGGACAGGTCTAGTTTCGCGGTTCAAACCGCCTGCTCCGATCCCCTGGAGGGCCGATGTCCCGCTCCAGCAAACTCCTGGCCTGCCTGACCGTCACCGCCCTGGCGAGCACCGCCTGTACCGCGACCAAGTCCGGCAGCGACTCCGGAGGCGACAGCTCCGGCCCGGTCAAGATCGGGCTGGTCACCAAGACCGACACCAACCCGTACTTCGTGAAGCTCCGCGAGTCGGCCAAGGCCCACGCGGCGACCAAGGACGCCGAGGTGATCGCGGTGGCCGGCAAGTTCGACGGCGACAACGAGGGCCAGGTCGCCGCGATCGAGAACCTGGTCCAGCAGGGCGTCAAGGGCATCCTGATCACGCCGAGCAACTCCACCGGCATTCTCGGGGCGCTCAAGCAGGCCAAGGAGAAGGGCGTTCTGGTGATCGCCCTCGACACCGAGACCGACCCGAAGGAAGCCGTCGACGCCACGTACGCGACGAACAACGTCACCGCCGGCGAACTGCAGGGCAAGTACGTGAAGGCCACGCTCGGGCAGACGCCGCCGAAGCTGTTGCTGATGGACGGTACGCCGGGAGGAACCGTCGACGAGCAACGGCACCGTGGATTCCTGCAGGGCATGGGCCTGAAGGACGGCGCCCCGGAGATCCTCGGCGCGGCACCGACCAACGGCGACCAGAACAAGGCGCAGGCCGCGATGGAGAACCTGCTCCAGCGCGACGCGTCCGTGAACGCCGTCTACACGCTGAACGAGCCGGCCGCGCGCGGCGCGGTGGCGGCGCTGACGGCGAAGGGCCTGGCCGGGAAGGTCGCCGTCGGGTCGATCGACGGCGGGTGTCAGGGCGTGGCCGACGTGAAGGCCGGCAAGTACCTGGCGACGGTGATGCAGTTCCCGAAGAAGATGGCCGAGCAGGGTGTCGACGCGGTCGTTGCCTTCAGCAAGGACGGGACGAAGCCGAGCGGGTTCCAGGACACCGGGGCGCAGCTGATCACGGACAAGCCGCTGCCGGGGCTGGACAGCAACGACACCGCGTGGGGCGCCCAGAACTGCTGGGGCTGAGATGAGTACGTCGGCAACCGTCAGCCGCAACCGCACCGCTGAAGCCTTCCTCCACAACCCCGCCCTCGGTCCGCTGGGCGCGCTGGTGGTCGCGATCGTCGTGTTCTCGGTGACCACCAGTACGTTCCTGTCGGTCGACAACCTCTCGCTCGTCGTACAGCAGTCGCTGGTGGTCGCGACGCTGGCGCTCGGGCAGACGCTGATCGTGCTGACCAGCGGGATCGACCTGGCCAACGCCGCGATCATGGTGCTCGGCACGATGCTGTTCGCCCGGCTGGTGACCGAGGGGAGCAGCCCGGTGCTCGCGCTGGTCGTCGGGTTCGTCGTCTGCGCGCTGCTCGGCGGTGTGTCCGGTGGCCTGGTGACGTGGCTCAACCTGCCGCCGTTCATCGTGACGCTCGGCATGCTGACCGTCGTACTGGCGGCCGGTCGGCTGTACTCCCAGGGCAACTCGTGGCCGGTCACCGATCCGGTCCTCGGCGTGCTCGGCGAGGGCGGCTACCTGTTCGGCCAGATCCGGGTGACGCACGGGATGACGCTGGCCGTCGTCATGTTCGTCGTGGTCTGGTACGCGCTGACGCAGACCTCGTGGGGCCAGCATGTGTATGCCCTGGGCAACGATCCGGAGGCGGCCCGGCTGACCGGGATCCACGTCGGCCGGACGCGGTTCAGCGTTTACCTGATCGCCGGGGTGATCTACGCGTTCGGGGCCTGGCAGGCGCTGGGGCGGATCCCGAACGCGGACCCGAACGCCTTCCAGACCGGCAACCTGGACAGCATCACCGCGGTGGTCATCGGCGGGACGAGTTTGTTCGGTGGCCGGGGGAGTGTGCTGGGGACCGTCGTCGGGGCGCTGATCGTCGCGGTGCTGCGGAGCGGGTTGACGCAGGCCGGGATCGACAGCCTGTACCAGGACGTGGCGACCGGCGTACTGGTGATCGCCGCTGTTGCCTTCGATCAGCTCGCCCGGCGGAGGTCCCGATGAGTACGCCGGCGCTGCAAGCCCGTGGACTCGTGAAGCGGTACGGCCGGGTGACCGCGATCGACGGTGCCGACTTCGACCTGTACGCCGGGGAGGTGCTCGCCGTCGTCGGCGACAACGGCGCCGGCAAGTCGAGCCTGATCAAGGCGCTGTCCGGCGCGCTGGTCCCGGACGAGGGCACGATCCTGCTCGACGGTTCGGAGACCCGGTTCCACTCGCCGCTGGACGCGCGGCGGGCCGGGATCGAGACCGTGCACCAGACCCTCGCGCTGGCGCCGGCGATGGACATCGCGGCGAATCTCTTCCTCGGTCGGGAACTGCGTCGGGCGGGACCACTGGGCGGCGTACTGCGGTTGCTGGACAAGCCGGCGATGCGGCGCCAGGCGCAGGAGCAGTTGGATGCCCTCGGCATCGAGACCGTACAGCACATCGGGCAGATCGTCGAGACCCTGTCGGGCGGTCAGCGCCAGGCCGTCGCGGTGGCGCGGGCGGCGATGTTCGGCAGCCGGATGGTGATCATGGACGAGCCGACGGCCGCGCTCGGCGTGAAGGAGTCGCGGCTGGTGCTCGACCTGATCCGGCGGATCCGCGACCGCGGGCTGCCGGTGGTGCTGATCAGCCACGACATGCCACAGGTGTTCGAGCTGGCCGACCGGATCCACATCCACCGGCTGGGGCGGCGGGCGACCGTCGTACGGCCGTCGGATGCGTCGATGAGTCAGGTGGTGTCGCTGATGACGGGAGCGCTCCGGATCGGCGACGCGGATGCTCCGCCGGATGTTGCGGGCGAGGAGGTCGTCAGGCGAAGTTAGGCGGGCCTTCGAGGCGGCGCTGGATCTCCTCGATGTCCTCGCGGGAGAGTTGGCCGAGGATCCGTGCCGCCGAGACGACCGCGAGGGTGTTGTCCTGGTCGGCCGGTTCGGGGTCGGTCTTCTCTTCCTCGAAGGGCCAGGACGCGACGGCGGACAGCATCTCCTCGCGCTCGACGAAGCCGGCGGCGTACAGCTCGAGGAAACCGCGCAGCGACGGTGTGGTCTCGATGTTCGGTTCGTCCATGCCGGCAGGCTCCTCGTCTGGTCAGCGGGCGATCGGCGCGGTCCGGGCGGCGGTGACGGCGATCAGGTCGGCCGGGGCGAGGCCGATGTCGAGGCCCCGGCGGCCGCCGGAGACGTAGACCGTGTCGTGCTCGGTCGCGGTGGTGTCGACGACGGTCGGCAGCCGGCGCTTCTGACCGATCGGGCTGATCCCGCCGACGACGTACCCGGTGGTCCGCTCGGCGGCGGCCGGGTCGGCCATCGTCGCTTTCTTCCCGTCGAGCGCGGCGGCGACGGCCTTCAGGTCGAGCTGCTGGTCGACCGGTACGACGCCGACCGCGAGCTTGCCGTCGACGTCGACGAGCAGGGTCTTGAACACCTGGGCGGCCTCCAGGCCGAGCGCTTCGGCGGCTTCGAGTCCGTAGGACTTGGCCGCGGGGTCGTGCTCGTAGGAGTGCGTGCTGAAGGTGATCCCGGCCTTGGTCAGCGCGACCGTCGCCGGGGTGCCTGCAGAGGTCTGCTTGCTCTTCGCCACTCTGACCAGACTAGTGGTCAGGTGCTGTGGAGTGCTGCAGGCGGACACAACAATGGTTCGGTGTGGGGTGGAGCTCTGCTCGGAGACCGGAGTCAGGGCGGCCTGCCAAGACACCTCTGACCAGGTGCAGGGTCATGGCGCAGACCAGTGAGCCGTGTTGCTTGGCGAGGGCTTGGAAAGGGCAGTTGGACAGGGCGATCGACGGTCCGTCGGGGTGGGGTTCGAAGCCTTGGGCGGCGAGGACCTGGGTGATCGAGTCGCCGGGGAGGGACTTGCCGTAGGCGTGGGCCTGGCGTTCCAGGGCGGCGCGCGGGGAGTCGCCGGTGGACTCGGCGTCGGTGATGGCGCCGGCCAGCAGGTGGCCGGCGACGGCGTACTGGCGTTCGGGGAGCGAGATGGCGATCTCGGTGTCCGAGCGGCGGTAGAGCTTCGCGGGGCGGCCGGCGCCGGGTCCGGTGCGGCCGGTACGGCGTTCGTAGACCACCGTGAGCAGGCCCTCGGTGGCCAGCTTGTCGAGGTGGAAGGCGGCCGTGTTGCGCGGCAGCGCGAGCGCGGTGGCCGCGTCGTCGCGGCTCACGGGTGCGGCGGCCGCGGCGACGTACTCGTAGAGGCGTCGCCGGGTCGGTTCGTCGAGGGCGGCGACCGCCTGGAGGTTGGCCTGTCGGTCCACGGGATGATTCTATCTCCAACTTCGGTTGACAAAACAGTAAACTGATCGCCTTCGATCATCAGGAGGGGCGCATGACGACGATCCGGACCGAGCTCGCCGAGCCGACCACGGCGGTGCCGACGAAGCTGCACGTCGTGGGCGGACGCCCCGAGATCGACCTGCCGGCCGCGGAGCGCGCGGTGGCCGACCTGCTGAAGGCGCTGGGCCGTGACCCGCACGGCGCGCACCTGGCCGAGACGCCTCGCCGGGTGGCGAACGCGTACGCCGAGATGCTGACGCCGCGGGAGTTCGACCTGACGACGTTCCCGAACGACGAGGGGTACGACGAGCTGGTGCTGGCGCGGGACATCCCCGTGCAGTCGCTGTGCGAGCACCACATGCTGCCGTTCCAGGGCGTCGCGCACGTGGGGTACCTGCCGGGCGAGCGGATCCTCGGGCTGTCGAAGCTGGCCCGCGTGGTGGAGCTGTTCGCGCGTGATCTGCAGGTGCAGGAGCGGCTGACCAAGCAGATCGCCGACTGGCTGCAGGATCATCTCGCGCCGAAGGGCGTGGGTGTGGTGATCGAGGCCGAGCACCAGTGCATGTCGTTGCGTGGGGTGCGCGCGGCGGGCTCGACGACGGTCACGTCGGCGGTGCACGGGACGCTGCGGGAGAACCCGGCGTCGCGACAGGAGTTCTTCGCGCTGACGGGTATTTCTGCCTGAGGTACTAGGCCGTTGCCACGGCCGGTGGCGGGTGGTGGGTGCGGCGGCCTGTGGCCAGGATGTGGGCGACCTCGCCGGGGAGCAGGTCGGTGCCGGGGACGGTCTCCATCTCGGAGACGTCCAGCCAGCGGACGACCGTGGCGCCGCAGTGGCCGTGGACGGCGAGGATCGAGGCGAGGTCCGGCCAGACGGCGGTGGAGGGGTTGTCGCCGTGCCAGCGCAGCGCGACGGAGCCGTCGGTGAAGACGCACCCTTCGGCCACCACCCCGGTGCCGGAGACGCCGCTGACGTCGGTGAAACGGACGAGTTCGAAGGTCTGGGGTTTCACCGGCGGACCTCTGCGGTCGCGGTGGCCAGGCGGCCTGAGGGAGCTGTAACCATGGTCCTTTCCCCGGGAATCGGCGCGGGTGGGTACTCGCCACAAACCGGGGACAGGTACCGACTGTCAGCGGGGAAGGACGGTCCGTAGCGACTCATCTTCTGGAAAACAAGCTAGAACCAAACCGCCCGGACGCGCCAGTGGTCCGGCAGCGTGTCTCAGCAATCGATCGGTGCCTGCCCGGCAGCTGAAAAGTCCGGACGGACGGGTTTCGGGCGGCGTCCGCAGGAGAGCCCTGCTGCTCCTGACAAACTCGCGCGATGGTTGCTCTGGACAAATACACGCGCCCGGGGACCGGTCCGCGTGGTCGAATGAGCCGTGTTCCTGACCATCGCCACCACGTCCAGCGGTCTCGGCGCCCCGGCGGCCGAGCTCGGCTTCCTGCTGCACAAGAACCCGGCGCGACCGCAGTCGGTCGACGTCACCAGCGGAACAGCCCATGTGATCTACCCGGAGGCGACCGACCAGGCCTGTACGGCGGCGGTGCTGCTCGAGATCGACCCGATCGCGCTGGTCCGGTCCGGCAGGGGCCGCGCGGCGGAGGGGTTCACGCTCGGGCAGTACGTGAACGACCGGCCGTACGCCGCGTCGAGTCTGCTCGCGGTCGCCTTGGGGAAGCTGTTCCGGACGGCGATGAACGGGCGGTGCGACGCGCGACCGGAGCTGGCGGCGCGGGCGATCGAGCTGGAGGTGCACGTCCCGGCGCTGCCGTGCCGCGGCGGTGCCGCGCTGGCCGAGCGGCTGTTCGCGCCGCTGGGGTGGACCGTGGACGCGCGGGCGGTGCCGCTGGACCCGGAGATCCCGGAGTGGGGCGATTCCCGGTACGTCGACCTGCGGTTGACCGGCGTACTGCGGCTCGCGGACGCGCTGAACCACCTGTACGTGCTGCTGCCGGTGCTGGACGACGCCAAGCACTACTGGGTTGGGCAGGACGAGATCGACAAGCTGGTGAAGGCCGGTGACGGATGGTTGGGGACGCACCCGGACAAGGAGCTGATCAGCCGGCGGTACCTGGCGCATCGGCGGAAGCTGACGGATCTGGCGCTGGAGCGGCTGACCGAGGTCGACGGGCTGTCGCTGGAAGACGACGCGCTCGCCGAGGACGGGACGCTCGCGGAGGACGGGACGCTCGCCGAGGACGGGTCGCTTGCCGAAGGCGACGCGGCGGAGGCACCGGCAGCTGACGCGCCGGTGTCGCTGGCGGTGCAGCGGCGGGAAGCTGTGGTCGGCGTACTGAAGGAGCTGGGCGCGCACCGGGTCGCGGACCTCGGGTGTGGCGAGGGTCAGCTGGTCGGGCTGCTGCTGAAGGACGGGCAGTTCGACGAGGTCGTGGCGACCGACGTGTCGGCGCGGGCGCTGACGCTGGCCGAGCGGCGGCTGCACGTCGACGAGATGTCCGACCGCAAGCGCGAGCGGCTGCGCCTGTTCCAGTCGTCGGTGACGTACGCCGACGCCCGGCTGACCGGGCTGGACGCCGCCGTACTGATGGAGGTCGTCGAGCACGTCGACCCGCCGCGGCTGCCGGCGCTGGCGCAGGCCGTGTTCGGCGCGGCCAAGCCGAAGGCTGTCGTGGTGACGACGCCGAACTCGGAGCACAACGTCCGGTACGAGACGCTCGCGGCCGGTGCCTTCCGGCACCCGGACCACCGGTTCGAGTGGACGCGGGAGGAGTTCCGCGGGTGGGCGGCCGAGGTGTGCGCGCTCTACGGGTACGGCGTGACGTTCCGGGCCGTCGGGCCGGACGACCCGGAGGTCGGGCCGCCGACCCAGCTCGCGGTGTTCCGGAAGGAGAACGTCTGATGGCGACGATCGGGGTACCGGCGCTCAGCCTCGTCGTACTGGTGGGTGCGAGCGGGTCGGGCAAGTCGACGTTCGCGCGCAAGCACTTCCTCGGGACCGAGGTGATCTCGAGCGACTTCTGCCGCGGGCTGGTGTCGGACGACGAGAACGACCAGGCGGCGACCAAGGACGCGTTCGCGGTGCTGCACTTCATCGCGGCCAAGCGGCTGGCGGCCGGGCGGCTGACGGTGATCGACGCGACCAACGTGCAGCCGGAGGCACGGCGCGAGCTGGTCGCGCTGGCGCGGGAGCACGACGTGCTGCCGGTGGCGATCGTGCTGGATCTGCCGGAGAAGGTCTGCCTGGAGCGCAACGAGCAGCGGCCGGATCGGGACTTCGGCGCGCGGGTCGTCGCGCGGCAGCGGTCGCAGCTGCGGCGCGGGCTGCGGAGTCTGCGGCGCGAGGGTTTCCGAGGGGTGCACGTGCTGGAGACCGTGGAGGCGGTCGAGGCGGTGACGATCGAGCGGACGCGGCTGTTCAACGACCTGAAGGACCAGACGGGGCCGTTCGACATCGTCGGGGACATCCACGGGTGCCGGGCAGAGTTGGAGGAACTGCTGGTCGGGCTCGGCTACGCCATCGCCCGGGACGAGGAGGGAAGGGCGGTCGACGCCCGGCACGTCGGCTCCGCCGATGATGCGGGTGGTCAGCACGTCGGCTCCGCCGATGGTGCAAGTGGTCGGCACGTCGGCTCTGCCGACGATGCAAGTGGTCGGCGGGTTGTGTTTGTGGGCGACCTGGTAGACCGAGGGCCGGATACTCCTGGGGTGCTTCGGCTCGTCATGGGAATGGTTGCTTCGGGCAACGCTTACTGCGTGCCGGGCAACCACGAGGACAAGCTGCTGAAGGCCCTGCGCGGCAAGAACGTGAAGACCTCACACGGGCTGGCCGAGTCGCTCGAGCAGCTCGCGGGGGAGTCCGACGAGTTCCGGGCGCAGGTGGACACCTTCATCGACGGCCTCGTGTCGCACTACGTGTTCGACCGCGGCAACCTGGTGGTCTCGCACGCGGGCCTGGTCGAGCGGATGCACGGGCGCGCCTCCGGGCGGGTTCGCGCGTTCTGCCTGTACGGCGAGACGACCGGCGAGACCGACGAGTTCGGCCTGCCGGTGCGCTACCCGTGGGCGCAGGACTACCGCGGCCGCGCGATGGTCGTCTACGGGCACACCCCGACGCCCGAGCCGGAGTGGATCAACAACACGATCTGCCTCGACACGGGAGTCGTGTTCGGCGGCTCGCTGACCGCGCTGCGGTACCCGGAGCGCGAACTGGTCGCCGTACAGGCTGCTGAGCAGTACTACGAGCCGGCCAAGCCGCTGCACGTCCCGAGCGCGCCGCAGCGCGAGCCCGACGTGCTCGACATCACCGACGTCACCGGGCGCCGGGTGATCGAGACGGCGACGCACGGGCGGCTCAGCGTGCGCGCCGAGCAGGCGGGCGCGGCGCTGGAGGTGATGAGCCGGTTCGCGATCGATCCGCGGTTCCTGCTCTACCTGCCGCCGACGATGAGCCCGGTCGCGACCTCGCCGGAGCCGGGGCTGCTGGAGCACCCGCGGCAGGCGTTCGAGGCGTACCGCGGGCAGGGCGTCACCGAGCTCGTGTGCGAGGAGAAGCACATGGGTTCGCGCGCGGTCGTGCTGCTGACCCGGGACGACGACGTCGCCGAGAAGCGGTTCGGCCTGGCCGGGCGCGGCGCGGTGCACACGCGGACCGGACGGTCGTTCTTCAAACCGGACCTGACCGACGAGCTGCTGCTCGGGCTCCGCGAGGTCGCGACCGCGGCGGGGCTGTTCGACGAGCTGGACACATCCTGGCTGCTGCTCGACGCCGAGCTGCTGCCGTGGAGCGCGAAGGCCGGGGACCTGCTGCGCAACCAGTACGCCGCGGTCGGCGCGGCCGCGCGATCGTCGTTGCCGGTGGCAACCGCCGCGCTGGAGACGGCGAAGGCGGCCGGGCTCGACGTCGGGGAGCTGCTCGAGCGGACGCAGCGCCGTACGGCGAACGCGGAGCTGTTCAGCGCGGCGTACCGGCGGTACTGCTGGCCGACCGACGGGCTCGACGGCGTGCGCGTGGCGCCGTTCCAGGTGCTGGCGTCGGAGGGCGCGACGTACCACGACCGGCCGCACGCCTGGCACCTCGGGATCGCCGACCGGATGGTTGCCGCGGGCCCGTCGTTGATCACGGCCACCCAAAGGCTGTTCGTCGACGCGGACTCGTGGGCGGACGGGATCGCGTGGTGGGAGGACCTGACCGGCGCGGGCGGTGAGGGCATGGTCGTGAAGCCGGCTGCCAACCTGGTCCGCACCGGGAAGGGGCTGGCGCAGCCGGGGCTGAAGGTCCGCGGGCAGGAGTACCTGCGGATCATCTACGGCCCCGACTACACCGAGCCGGCCAACTTCGAGCGCCTGCGCAACCGGAACCTGAACCACAAGCGCTCGCTCGCCCTGCGCGAGTACGCGCTCGGTCTGGAGTCGCTGGAGCGCGCCGCGCGGGGTGAGCCGCTGTGGCGGATCCACGAGTGCGTGTTCGCCGTCCTGGCGCTGGAGTCGGAGCCGGTCGACCCGCGGTTGTAAAGGGGCCTCGCGTCGCATAGTTCGTCGGGCGATATATAGTCGGTCGCATGAAGGACGCGACGCTGACCGAAGCGCAGTACTTCCTGCTGGCCGCGCTGCAGGACGGGCCGCTGCACGGGTACGGGATCATCAAGGCCACCGAGGAGGCGACCGACGGCCGGCTGCGGCTGGCCGTCGGGACCCTGTACGGCGCGTTGGAGCGGCTCGAACGGGCCGGGCTGGTGGTGGCCGACGGCGAGGCGATCGTGGACGGTCGCGCCCGCCGGTACTACCGGCTGACCGACGATGGCAGCGCGGCGCTGCACCGCGAGGCCGCCCGGCTGCAGCAGGCGGCGAACGTCGTCATCAAGCGCCCCCGTACGGCGCAAGCGTGAACCGGCTGGTCCTGCTGGCGTACCCGAAGGCCTACCGCGACAGCCGCGGCGACGAGCTGCTCGACTGTCTCGCGGAAGCTCATCCCGGGCGCGAATGGCCGCCGCCTCGGGAGGCGAGCGCGTTGCTGGGGAGCGCGCTGCGGGCTCGGGTCCAGGCAGCCACCACGGGGGCTTGGTGGCCGGCCGGGCTGCGGTTGGCCGGGCTCTGGCTGGCGCTGCTCGCGCTGGCGCCTTATCTGCAGGACGTGTGGAACTGGACGCTGCACATCGACCCGGCCGGGCACGCGATCAACTTCCACTTCAACGGCCGGTTCCCGTGGGCCGTCGGTGAGGGCACGCGGACCCGCCTGCTGCCGTACGGGTTGCTGCCGTTGATCGTCTTCGTCGCGCTGCTGCGCGGACGGGCCTGGATCGCCTTGCCGGCAGCCGCGGCGATGCTGTACGCCGGGCTCACCATCGGCAGCTCGGACGTCTTCGGCAGTCAAGGTGTGGTCGGCGCGAGCTACTACGGGCTCGGTGCGCCGATCTTTGCCCACCACATCGTTCTGCCTGTTCTGCTGATGATCATCAGTGCGGTGCTGATCGTCCGGCGAGCGCAGTCGTCCTCCTACGCCTGGCTGATCCCTGTCGTCGTGGTCGCTTTCGTTGCCGGGGGCCTCCATGTCACGGCCGGTGATCCGTGGTTCCAGCGGGGCCAGTTCGTTCTCGAGGCCGTCCTGGTGCTCGGCGCCGGCTGGGCGACCGTGCTGACCCGCGACTTCCGGTGGGCGCTCCCGATCGGTGCCTTCGGCATCGTCCGGGCCGAGGCGGTCCTCACCGATCCGACCGTGATGGCCTATCACGCGCAGCCGAGTGTGACCGCCGTACTGGCGCTGGTCGTGGCGTTGCCCGTGCTGGTTCTCGCGACTCGCAAGGACACCCGGCTCCGGTGAAGAGGCTCGCTGCCGCCTTCGTGGCGGTGTACCTGCTCGCGGTCTGTACGCCGTACGGCCAGTCCGTCGAGAACGCGATGACGCGGGGGTTCAGCGAGCAGGCCTGGATCTACGACGTCCGGTACTCGATCGGGCCGCCGCCGCTGCGGGGCGAAGAGGCCACGCTCGTCGTCGGCATCGCGGTGATCGTGCTGATCGCCGTACTGCGCCGGCAGTGGCGGCTCGCCGTCGCGGGAGCTTTCGTACCGGCGGCCACGGCGGTCAGTACGTACGTGCTCAATCGGTTCGTCCTTCCCCGGCCGGACATCTCCGGCGCACCTGAGTCGTTGACCGAGGTCAGCTTTCCCAGCGGGCACGTCGCGATCACCGCGGGAGTGGCGATCGGCGTGATCCTGGTCTGCCCGCCACGAGCACGGCCGTACGTCGTTGCCGCCGGGATGACCTGGCTGGCGTTCATCGCGGCGGCGGTGCAGAACCTGGGCTGGCACCGTCCGAGTGATGCGATCGGGGCGACGCTGCTCGCCGGGATCTGGTACCTGGTCGCTGTGCGTTGGTTGCCCGCAGCACCGGTTTCTCGAAGCCGGGTCGGCTTGGTCCTCGCTGTCGGGGGAGCTGTTCTCGGTGCAGGGCGGTCCGACTACCTGCTTGAAGCGTTCGTCACTGCCGTGATGGGTCTGCTGTGCGCGACGATCCTGTGGTCCACCGTCGAGAAGCGCGTTCGTGTCGTCCTGGTGGTGCTGGTGTTGGCGCTGGTCTCCATGGTGGGCGTCGACTACTGGCGCAGCCACTCCCCGGTGCACGTCGACACCGCCCGGCCGGAGCCCGCGGTGATCAGCGGACCGGGGACAGCCGGCCGGGGAGTGACGATCGGGAAGGCCGGCGCGACCACGAACTACGACCTCTACCTGGACTTCCGCTGCGGGGCTTGCAGGGAGTTCGACGAAACGGCCGGGGCGACGCTGGACCGGCTGGTCGAGGACGGCACCGCCACCCTGACCTACTGGCCGATGACCATCACGCACTCCGACTCGCCGCAGCTGGCCACCGCGTTCGCCGTCGCCGCGGCCGGTGGTCACGCCCGCGGTTTCGTCCGGGCGATCTACGACGATCCGGACAAGGCCTGGACCGAGGACCAACTGGTTGAGCTCGGCAACAAACTCGGCGTACCGAGGTTCCGCGAGGCCCTGGCGGCGAACGGCTACCAGGGCTGGCTCGCTTCCCTCGAGGAGACGACCGTCGAGCGTGAGGTCCTCGAGCTCCCCACCGTGTTCGTGAACAACCGCAAGCTGCGGGCGGATCAGCTCACGCCCGAGGGCCTCACACCCGGGTCATAGACCGGTCACACCACGCAGTACGCCGTCCTGGAAGCCGATCACCAGGGTGCGATCGGCGATCAGGGTGGGTGTGGAGAAGGTGTTCGCCTTGCTGACCTGAAGGACGGGCTCGGCGGTCCCGGTCGCGAGGTCGATGCGCGTGAGCAGGCCGGTGGTGCCGACCAGCCAGGCGGTCTTGCCGTCGCGGGACAGGGCTGGGCCGGACTCGAAGGCACGGAGTACGGGCCGGATCGTCCAGCGGGTGGCGCCGGTCGCGGGATCAGCCATCACGACGTTGCCCTGTTCGTCGATCAGCAGCAGCCCGTACGCCGTGAGGCGGGACGGCGTGTAGATGTAGCTGCCGGCCTTCTGCCAGCGGACCGCGCCGGTCGCGGGGTCGAGCGCGAGCGCGGCGGAGACGGTCGCGACCAGGACGGATCCGTCGGGCAGCAGGTCGAGTTCGTCGCTCCAGGCGCCGTAGATGAGCTGCTGGTACGGCGTGGTCTTGTTGGTGATCGACACGGCCCAGAGTTCGGCGCCGGTGCGGGCGTCGAAGGCGCGGGCCTTGCCGTCGCCACCACCGGCGAAGACGCGGGTGCCGTCGCAGGCGACGCGACCGGCGAACAGGCCGTGCAGGTCCCCGGACCAGAGGACGAGGCCGCGATCGTCGAGGCAGTAGAGGCGTCCACCGGCGGTGACGAGAATGCGGTGCTTGCCATCGACCTTGGTCACCAGTGGGGTGGAGAGGACGGGCGCGTGCAGGTTGGTGGACCAGGTGGTCGAGCCGCGCGACGCGTCGAGTGCGTAGAGGCGGTGATCCGCTGACGGGACCAGGACTGTGCGGTCCATCAGGGCGGGGGCGCGGTGGACTGCGCCGAGCGTGCGCTCCCAGCGGCGTTTGATGGACCGGCCGTTTGCTGCGAAGGCCTGGACCTGGCCGGCGGCGGTCGCCGCGACGAAGCCGTCGGAGGTCGGGAGCAGAGCGCCCTGGATCGACCCGTCGAGCTTGGCGGTCCAGGTGACGGCCGGTCCATCCGCGGTGTGCGGCGCTGAGCCTGATGACGCGCTGGCGTCGCGCTTGAGCGTGGTGGTCAGGGTGTGGTCGAAGGCGGCGCCGTCGTTGCCGAGGGCCCGTAGTTGGACGCGGTGCTCGCCGGGCGGCAAGGCGGCCGCGGGCAGATCCGTTTGCCAGGTGTTGCCGGTTTTGGCGAGCGGGACCCAGGTGCCGGCGTTGCTGCCGCTGAAGACGTTCTGCGGGTACACCTGCGCGAGGACCTGCGTCGGCGCGGTCTTGAAGGCGGCCGACACGGTGATCGCCTCGTGCGTGGCGTGGACTGCGGCATGCTTCGGTTCGAGCGCCTCGCCCGGGCCGGTGCGGCCGAGCGGGATGCTGGTGACGGCGGTCGAGGTCGGGGAGCCGGTGGCCGGGACGGCGACCTCGGTGACGTCGAGGCGGCTGCCGTCCGCCGTACGCTCGACCCAGTAGAAGCTGGGGATCGCGAACGTGTTGCGCATCGCGACCTGGGTCAGCCCGTTGAACGCGGCGACCTGCTGGCGGTGGATGTGGCCGGCGAAGATCGCGCGGACCCGGTGCCCGGCGATCCGGTCGAGGAAGTCCTCGGTGTCGTTCACGTAGTAGTTGTCCGCGGCGA
Source organism: Kribbella sp. cmx-5-2 (assembly GCA_049998015.1). Taxonomy (GTDB): domain Bacteria; phylum Actinomycetota; class Actinomycetes; order Propionibacteriales; family Kribbellaceae; genus Kribbella. The sequence continues at coordinate 1,213,397 of JAEBEC010000001.1, read as the reverse complement.
GCGGGTAGTGCAGGAACATGGCGGTCGGTACGTCGCGGCCGCGCAGCGCGCGGGACACGTGGTCGAGTCCGTCGGCGCCGAACAGGCCGGGCTCCTGGAACAGCTGCATCGGCGCGAGACCGACGACGCGGAGACCGTGCTGCTCGAACGACGACCACTCGGGGCCGAAGTACCGGCGGTAGGTCTCGAACGCGTCCGGGTTCCAGCGGGACTCGTGGTTGCCGGGGACGTGGTGCATCCGGTCCCACAGACCGGCCGGGATCGACGAACGGTAGAGGGCGAACTCGTCGTCGACGCCGTAGTCGGTGATGTCACCGCAGTGCAGGACGAAGTCAGGGTTCAGGCCCTGGGCGACCGTGAGCATCCGGTGCAGGTCCTTGGACCGGTCCGGCAGCACGACGTCCGCGTGGGTGTCGGTGATGACGGCGAAGCGGAGGGACGTGGTGCTGAGGTACTCGGCGCCGTACGACGCGGGTGTCGCCGAGGCCGTCGTCGGCAGGAGAGCGCCGCCGGCGAGGCCGAGGCTGGTCAGGCCAAGGAACCGGCGACGGCTCGGCCCGTCGCCGTGCACCGGCGGGACCTGGGACGGGGTGGCGTGAGCAGGATCAGTTGGACGGAGATTTGTACGCACAAATCTCGACCCTCCGTCGGGCCGGACCTGGTGTCAACGGGTCGTGCGGACTGTTGGCCAACCGGTCGCCGATGGTTCAGTTAGCGCAGCAGGCCGTCGAGCGCGGCCGACGAGATCGTGTCGGCCTCCTCGTCGGTGAGTGGCGCGTGGCCGGTCAGCAGGCGGAAGATCAGCGGGCCGAAGAGCACGTCGGTCGCCGTACCGGCGCTGATCCCCGACCTGACCTCGCCGCGATCGGTGGCCCGCTGCCACAACTCGGCGATCGCGCGGCGCCGGGCGTCCAGGAAGTACTCCCGGAAGTACGGCGCCGCCTGCGGATCGGTGACCGATGCGGCCAGCAACTGGGCGAAGACCTTGCCGTGCTCGCCGGCGTAGAACCGGCTCACCCGGCGGACCTGCTCGGCCAGGTCCCCCCGCGCCGAACCCGTGTCCGGCAAGGGGATCGCGGCCGCCATCTCGCGCCCGAACGCCTCGGCCGCGATCGCGGTCCGGGTCGGCCAGTGCTTGTAGATCGTGGCCTTGCTCACCCCGGACCGCATCGCGATCGCGTCCACCGTGGCGGCCGCGAGGCCACCCTCGGCGAGCAGCTCCTTGGTTGCGCAGAGCACCGAGTCCTGGGCCTTGAGGCTGCGCGGATGCGTGGTCTTGTCAGGCATCGTCGTGGTCCGTCGACGTCGACACCGTCCGCCACTTCGCGAGCTCGGCCTGCATGAAGTCGAGCTTCGCGCCGATCCGCTCGACGGCGTCGCTGCCGAGCTGGATGCGCAACGGGGGCTCGGGCAGCTCGGTCAGGTCGACGATCGCTCGTGCCGCCTTGATCGGGTCGCCGGGTTGCGCGTGGTTGCGCTCGGCCATCACCTCGCGCACCCGGCCGGTGGTCGCCGCGTAGTCGTCGATCGTCGTGCCGGCGGTGTGCAGGCTCGAACCGTCGAGACGGTGCTTGTTCAAGATGGCGGTACGGAAGAAGCCCGGCTCGACGATGGTGACCTTGACGCCGAGCGGTCCGACCTCGGCGGCGAGCGCCTCGGACAGGCCCTCGACGGCGAACTTGGTCGCGGCGTACACGCCCCAGCCCGGCGTACCGGTGAAGCCGCCGACGGAGCTGAGCTGCAGGATGTGGCCGGATCGCTGGGCACGCATCACCGGCAGCACCGCCCGCTGCACGGTGAGCAGCCCGAAGACGTTCGTGTCGAAGACCGCCCGGGCGACGTCGTCGGTCGCTTCCTCGACAGCGCCGAGAAGACCACGGCCGGCGTTGTTCACCAGTACGTCGATCCGTCCGTACTCGGCGACGGCCTGGTCGACCGCGGCTCGCGCCTGCGTCTCGTCGGCGACGTCGAGGGCGAGCTTCAGGACGCCGTCGAACGGGATCTCCGCCGGGCGGCGCGCGGTCGCCACTACCTGGTGACCGCGCGCCAGTGCCTCCCGGACGATCTCCGCACCGAACCCGCGGGACGCCCCGGTGACGAACCAGACGCTCATCGGACCGACCGCTCGGCGTACGAGAGGGTGAGCAGCATTACTTCACTGCCTCGGTGAGGCTGGCGAACTCCTCGTCGGTCAGCTCGAGCTTGGCGGCGTTGATGTTGTCCTCGACGTGGGCGACCGAGGAGGTGCCGGGGATCGGGAGGATGACCGGCGACCGCTTGAGCAGCCACGCGAGCGCGAGCTGGGACGGTGACGCGGTGTGGTCCTTGGCGATCTGGTCGAGCGGACCGCCGGCGCGAGCGAGGCCGCCGGTGGCGAGCGGGAACCAGGGGATGAAGCCGAGGTTGTTCTGCTCGGCGTACTCCAGCACCGGTTCGGCGTCGCGCTGGGCGAGGTTGTACAGGTTCTGGACGGAGACGATCTCGGCCGTCTTGCCGGCTTCCTTGATCTCCTCGACCGTCACCTCGGACAGGCCGATGTGACGGATCTTCCCCTCCTTCTGCAGCGCCGCGAGCTCGCCGACCTGGTCGGCGACCGGGACCTTGGAGTCGATCCGGTGCAGCTGGAGCAGGTCGATCCGCTCGAGGCCGAGGTGCCGCAGGCTCAGCTCGACCTGCTGACGCAGGTACTCCGGCCGGCCGATCGGAACCCACTGGCCCGGTCCGGTCCGCGCGAAGCCGGCCTTGGTGGCGATCACCAGGTCGTCGGCGTACGGGTGCAGTGCCTTCTTCAGCAGCAGGTCCGCGGTGAACGGCCCGTAGGCGTCCGCCGTGTCGATGAAGTTCACGCCGAGCTCCACCGCCCGCCGCAGTACTCGCACCGCTTCGTCCGGGTCCTTGGCGTCGCCCCAGACACCCTCACCCGGCAGTTGCATCGTCCCGTACCCGAGCCGCCGGACCGTCAGGTCACCACCGATGGTGAACTCACCCGACGCCGCCGCTACTGCTTCAGTCATCACGAACTCCCTCAAAGTGAACTGAACGTACAGTTCAGTTGAACCGGGGAGCGCCACGATCCATTCCGGGAGCGGGCAAAAAAATCACGAGCCAGGCGGTCGAGGACCGCCCGGCTCGTGAAACGGGCTGAGATCAGCCGAGGTTCAGGGTCGAGGCAGCCGTGGCGGCGGCCTCTTCGCCGTACGCCGAGGCGAGGCGCTCGAGGAACGCCGGGCGGTCCAGCGTGTACTCCTGGGTGCCGACGGTCTCGAGGACCGTGGTCGCCAGCGTGCAGCCGATCTGGGCCGCGGCCTCGTGGTCGAGGCCGGCCGCGCGACCGGTCAGGTACCCGGCGCGGAAGGCGTCGCCGCCGCCGGTCGGGTCGACCAGGCCGGGGGCCGGTACGGCGGGGACCTTGGCGAGCACGCCGTCGGCGTTCTCGATCACGACGCCGTCGCCGCCGTGGGTCGTGACGCGGACTCCGACCCGGCTGAGGATCTCGTCCTGGCTCCAGCCGGTCTTCTGCGCCATCAGGCCGGACTCGTACTCGTTGCTGAACAGGTACGTCGAGCCGTCGATCAGCTCGCGGATCTGCTCGCCGTCCATCCGGGCCAGCTGCTGCGACGGGTCGGCCGCGACGGCGATGCCGTTCTCCTTGGCCAGGCGGGTGTGCTTGAGCATGCCGTCCGGGTCGTCGGCGCCGACCAGCACCAGGTCGATGCCGCCGGTCTTGGCGTGGATCTCGGCCAGGTCGATCTCGCGGGCCTCGGCCATCGCGCCGGTGTAGAACGAGGCGATCTGGTTCGCGTCCAGGTCCGTCGTACAGGTGAAGCGCGCGGTGTGCACGTTCTCGCAGATCCGGACGTGGGAGACGTCGACACCGGCCTCGGTCAGCGCCGCGCCGTACTCGGCGAAGTCGGCCCCGACCGAACCGACCAGCAGCGACGGGCGGCCGAGCTGGGCCATCCCGTAGCAGATGTTGGCGCCGACACCGCCGCGGTGCACGACCAGCTCGTCGACCAGGAACGACAGCGACACCTTGTGCATCTGCTCGCCGACGAACTGGTCCTTGAAGCGTCCGGGGAACGTCATCAGGATGTCGGTCGCGATCGATCCGGCGACGGCGATCTGCATGCGGGGGTTCTCCTAGGAAGGGGTCGGTGTCGAGCGGTCGAACAACCCGTAGAGACTACAGGCGACCGAACACGACGAGGAAACGGCGGGAAACGGATGGGCAACCAGGTCCAGGTGACCGACCAGCTGCACGACTACATGGTGGCGCACGGGATGCCGCTTGACGAGATCGCCACCGAGCTGGTCGCGGAGACGCAGAAGCTCGGCTCCGCCGCCGTGATGCTGACCACGGCCGGCCAGGCCGCGCTGCTGACCACGCTGACCCGGCTGATCTCGGCCAAGCGCGCGGTCGAGATCGGCACCTTCACCGGCTTCTCGGCGCTGGCGATCGCGCGCGGCCTGGCCGACGGCGGACAGCTGATCTGCCTCGACGTCAGCGACGAGTGGACCTCGATCGGCCGCCCGTACTGGGAGCGCGCCGGTGTCGCGGACAAGATCGAGCTGCGGATCGGCGACGCGCACCAGTCCGCTGCCGAACTGGACGGCGAGTTCGACCTGGCCTTCGTCGACGCCGACAAGCCGGGCTACATCGAGTACTTCGAGCACCTGGTCCCGCGGATCCGCCCGAACGGGCTGCTGCTGTTCGACAACACGCTGGCCGGCGGCCGCGTGGTCGGGCTGCACGACGAGGACCCGGTCGACCGCAAGGAGTTCAACGCGCACGTCGCCGCGGACGACCGCGTCGACGTGGTGATGCTCGGCATCGGCGACGGGCTGACGCTGGTCCGCAAGCGATGAGCAAAGCGACACCCCGGCTCGCGGTGACGGGCCTGCGGCACCTGTACGCCGACCGGCCCGTGATCGAGGACCTGACGTTCACGCTCGCGCCTGGTCGCGCGGTCGCGCTGGTCGGACCCAACGGCGCGGGCAAGACGACCGTGCTGCGCTGCATCGTCGGCGCGCACGAACCGGCGGCCGGCAAGATCGAGCTCGACGGCGTACCGATCGACGAACGTGCGGAGGTCGTCCGGCGCGACGTTGCCGCGCTGCTGGACGACCTGGACTTCTTCCCGGACCTGACCGCGGCCGAGCACCTCGACCTGCTCGCCCGCGCGCACGGGAACCCGGAGCCGGAGGACCTGGTCGACACGCTGCTCGACGACGTCGGGCTGCTCGCGGCGGCTGATCAGCTGCCGGGGTCGTTGTCGTCGGGTCAGCGTCGGCGGCTCGCGTTGGCGACCGCGCTGGTGCGGCCGCGGAAGTTGCTGGTACTCGACGAGCCGGAGCAGCGGCTGGACACGGCCGGTGTGGCGTGGCTGGCCGAGCGGCTCGTCGCGGAGAAGAAGGCTGGTACGTCGGTGGTGTTCGCGAGTCACGATCCGGCCCTGGTGGAGGCCGTGGCGGACGCCCGCGTCGAACTCACCCCGCTGCCGTGAGCGCCGCCGATGGGGCGGCCTCGGGCGACGGGCCGGTGGTGTTCGACCCGGCCGACTTCGGGGCGATCCCGCGCTCGGTCGAGCTGCGGCGGTGGATGCGGAAGGTCCGGCGGGGGAAGGCGGATCGGACGTTCTGGCAGCAGTTCGAGGATGTTTATCTGGTGATCTTCGCGCTGGCGATGCTGGGCGCGACGGGCGGGAACGTCGTACGGCACCTGAACAACAAGTCCGCGGCGTGCTCGTCGGCGTCGTGCGGGTGGTTGCTCGACACCGTGCCGTGGATCCTGGTGCCGCTGCTGGTGTCGTGGATGCTGCGCGTGCTGCTGAGCGTCGGTCCGGTGTCGGCGTCGCGGGCGACCGGGTTCTGGTTGCTGACGACACCTGTCGATCGCGGCGCGCTGCTGCGGCCGGCGTACCGGCTGGTGATCGTGGTGGCCGCGGTGACGGGTGCGCTGGCGGCGGTGATCGGGTTCGCGTTGTTCGGTGCCGGGTGGTCGACGGTCGGTGAGGCGGCGCTGCTGACGGTGCTGCTGCTGGTCGGCACGGCGTGCGCGACGGTGTGGGCGCAGCAGGTGCCGGCGCGAGGTCGGTGGGCGCTGCGGGTTGCTGATGCGTTGCTGGTGGTTGCGGCGATCCCCGCGCTGGTGTTGGCGACGCAGGCTCAGTCGAACGCTGAGATCAAGGCCTCGGAGCTCAACGCCGAGGTGATCCATATGTATGCCTACGGCGAGGCGTCCAGCGGGCTGAACACCTATCAGGTGCGACTGTGGGGTACGGCTGCGGTTGTTGTGCTGCTAGGTGGTGCTCTCGTCTTCCTCACCGCTCGCACGCTGGCTCGGCTGCCCAAGCAGAGCATCGTCGCCGGTGGTGACTTGCTGGCAGGGATGGCTGGTGCGGCGATCACCATGGACGTGAGTCTGCTGGCCGACGTCGTGGCCGGGCGGCACTGGCGGACTGTCGGTCGACTGAAGTCGCGCCGTGGCTGGGGTGAGCGCGTGCAGGCGATCATCCATCGCGAGTTCCTTCGCGTACTGCGTTGGCCGCGCCGGCTGATCGTGGGTGCCGGGCTGCTCGTCGTTCCGTACGCCGTCGCCGGCACCGGGTACGACGTACTCGTGCCGATCGCGGCAGGCTTCGCCGGGTTCGCGGCGACGCGGCCGTTGATGGACGGGCTGCGGTCGGTGTGCCGGTCGACCGGGCTGGTGCGCGCGCTCGGGATGGACCTGAAGGATCTGCGGGTCGCGATGTCCGTCGTACCGGGTGGGTTCGTGCTGCTCTGGACCCTGGCGGCCAGCCCGGCGTTGGGCAGCGCGCCGACGGCGTTCGCGGTCGCGGCGGGCATCCTCACCGGCGTCGTACGACAGGCCTCCGCGCGACCACCTTCGTACGTGGGCCCGCTGGTCGCGTCCCCGATGGGCGCGATCCCACCGGGCCTGTTCTCCCAGCCGATCCGCGGTTTCGACCTGCTCCTGCTCTGCCTGCTCCCGGTCCTCTTCGGCTGGCCACCCCTGTGGTGCTACGTGATCCCAGGCATCGTGCTGGCCATCATGTTCTCGGTCCGCCCGAAGACGGCCTGACACTCTCCGTGCCTAGGCTGTCTCGCAACGAGACCGACGGGGGAGCGCCGAATGACTGTTCAGGACGCGAGCGGGAAGATCGTCCCGCGGTACCGCAGCCGCGACGTCGCCACCTTGCTGCTCATCCCGTTCGGCGCGTTCCTCGGGCTGATCGGCTGGGTGATCGGCGTGATCCTGCTCTGGACCTCGGACCGCTGGACCCGCAAGGAGAAGTGGCTCGGCACGCTGATCTGGCCGTTCGGCTATCTGTTCGTCCTCTTCGCGGTGAACTACCACTCGCCGACCGGCTGGTCGATGCCGGTCTGGCTCGGCATCCCGGTCGCGATCCTGATCGGCGTCGCGCCGATCCCGGTGCTGGTGATGCTGGTCAGGAACGCCCGCCCGGGGCGTTCAACTGCGCCTCGCGGATGAGCCATTTGCGTTCGATGGCGGCTGGTACGTCGACCGCGTGGTGCCGGGCCAGCAGCAGCAACTGACACAGCACGTCGGCGAACTCGAGCTCGAAGGTCTCGCGGATCTGCTCGTCGGTGAGGCCCTTGGTGCGGGCGCGCCCGGTGACCTGGAGGTAGGACTGGGTGAGCTCGCCCAGCTCCTCCTGCAGCTTGAGCAGGAACCAGTCGCCGTCGCGCTCGATGCCCAGGTACTCGCCGTACCGCTCGGAGATCCGCTCGGCGCGCTCGGTCAGTTCGGTGATGTCCACGGGGCCTACCCAAGCAGGCCCCGTGGACAGTTCGGTCACCAGCCGTTGTTGGCGAACGAGTGGCCGAGGATGACCTGGTCGAAGGTGTTGCCGTCGTTGTCGTCGGTGTAGGCGACGGCGACCTCGGACCAGGGGGAGACGGCGACGGCCAGTTGTTCCTGGCGGCCGGCGGTCAGTTGGCTGAGGCGCTGGGCGGAGAGCCGGCCGGTGTCGCTGCCGTCGGGGCCGAAGCCGCGGACCCAGACGTCGGGGTCGGTGGCCTGGGTGGTCCAGCCGACGACGGTGTTGGCCTGGTCGTCGATGCCGATCGAGGGTGCCGTCGCCGCCGTGGCGACCTGGAGGTCGGCGTGGCGTGCGGTGCCGGTCGACGTGAACGACCGCGTGGCGGTCGTCGTACCGGATTGCCACGCAGCCGCGAAGTCGCCGTTGAAGTTCGCCGCGACCGACGCGCGAGTCTGCTCGCCGGTGAGCGTGGCGTTCGCCGTACGACGGCTGAGGTTGACCGCGCCGTTCGTGCGCGCGAGCCGGACCAGGCCTACGTCGTACGACGCGTTGGCGTCGGCGTCGTCGTCCCAGACCACGACGGCGTCGCCTGAGGCCGAGACCGCGACGTCGGGGTTGTGGTGCTGGCCGGTCGTCGCCGACGCGGTGACCTCCCAGGCGCGCGTGGTCGGGCCGGTGAACCCTGCCGCCTTGATCGTCGCCGGCGTACCGGTCTGGATGTCCTCCCAGGCCACGGTGAACGCGACGGCCGCGCTCGAGGGAGCGCCGTCGGGGTCGACCGCGACGCGCGGCTTGATCTGCTGGCCGTCCGAGTTGCTGTTGGCGCTGCCCGACGCCGTGACGGTCCCGGCTGTGTTCACGACGCGGTACGGGACGTTGTAGTAGCCGTTGCCGTCCGGGTCGTCGGCCCACACCACGACGGCGTTGCCCTTGTCGTCCAGCCCGACGTCCGGCGTCAGGTGCCGCCAGTTGGTGATGCCGCTGCCGCCGGCGGCCGACAGCTTCTTCTCGTACACGGCAGTGCCGTTGCGGAACAGGCGAAGGTAGATCTCGCTGTGCGCGTTGTCCTCCGCGGCGGTCGTGTCGCGGTCGTCCTCCCAGACCACCGCGACGTACCCGGTCCGGTTGGTCGCGATCGCCGCGACGTCCTGGTCGCCGGTGGAGTCGCTGTTCGCGGTCACCCAGGTCGGCGCCGCGACGGCGGCCTGGGCGGTGAGCACGCCGGTGGTGCTGAGCAGGACCGACGCGACGGTGATCCCCAGAAGCTTCTTCTTCATGGTCGTTTCCCCTCAGACCGTCTGCAGGCCGGGCCGGCCCTCTTCGACGACGAACGACTTCACGGTGGTCGCCGCGGCGCCGTGCTCGGACACCTTGGCCACCGCGCGGAAGTCGGCGCGCATCTCGGTCGGGCTGAACGTCGTCCGGATGTAGCCGCGCCGGTTGTTGTAGAACTTCAGCCACGGGTTCGTCCCGACGTCCGGGATCGCGGTCGCGCCGTCGCCGTCGCCGCTGGAGGTGACCGAGCTGGTGACGAGCTCCTGGCCGATCACCGCCGACGCCGGGTTGTTGTAGTCGGCAACCAGGTTGCTGGCCCAGGCGCGGTGCACGTCGCCGGTCAGTACGACGGGGTTGCGCACGCCGCGGTCGACCCAGCCCTGCTGGATCCGCGCGCGGGAGGCGCGGTAGCCGTCCCACGAGTCCATGCTCGCGCCGGTCGAGTTGAACCGGCGCGCGAAGAACACCTGCTGGCCGAGGATGTCCCACGTCGCGCCGCGCTGGGCGAGGTTGTTCAGCAGCCAGGTCTCCTGCGCGTTACCCGGGAGGCTGCGGGTGGCCAGATCGGCGTCCGGGCACGTCTTCCAGCCGTCGCCGCAGGCCTGGTCGTTGCGGTACTGCCGGGTGTCGAGCATGTGGAAGCTGGCCAGCTTGCCCCACGGCAGCTTGCGGTACAGCGGGATGCTCGCACCGCTCGGCGCCTGCGCGGGACGCAGCGGCATGTTCTCGTAGTACGCCTTGTACGCCGCGGTCTGCCGCGCGGTCCACTGCGCCGCGGTCAGCGACGGCGTGCTGTCGGCGCGGATGTTGCCGGCCCGGTTGTTCTCGATCTCGTGGTCGTCCGGTACGACGATCCACGGCGCGGCCGCGTGCGCCGCCTGCAGGTCCGGGTCGGACTTGTACTGCGCGTACCGGCGACGGTAGTCGGCCAGCGACACGATCTCGGACGCGCCGGCGTGCAGCCGCGGGCGGCCGGTCGTTGCGCCGTACTCGTAGATGTAGTCGCCGAGGTGCAGGATGACGCCCGGGTTGTCCTCGGCCATCCGGCGGTAGACGGTGAAGTAGCCCTCCTCGTAGTGCGAGCAGGAGGTGAACGCCATCACGAGGTTGCGGCCGTTGGTGCCGGGCGCGGGAGCGGTCCGGGTGCGGCCGACGGGAGAGAGGTGGCCCTGGGCGCGGAAGCGGTAGAAGTAGTCGGCGTCGGGGTTGAGCCCGGCGGCGACGACGTGCACGGAGTGGGCGGCGGCGTACGTCGCGGTGACCGTGCCGGACGCGACCAGCGTGGTGAACCGGTCGTCGGTCGACACCTGCCAGTCGACGGCGACGTTGGCATTTGCCATGCCGCCCTGGCCATCGGCGTTGAGCGGCGACGGCGCGAGGCGCGTCCACAGGACGACGCTGCTCGCGTCGGGCTCGCCGGAGGCGACGCCGAGCTGGAAGGGGTACGGGACGGCGGCGGTGGCGTTCAGGACGCTGGAGGAGTAGGCGGGGACGGCCGCGGCGCCGGCCGCCGCGATTCCGCCGAGCATGAGTGTTCGACGACTGATCGGGCTCATCGGTCTCACCTTCGTGAACGGGGCGGGAGTTCGTTCACCATGGTGGCGTGGTTTGTGTAACTTTTCTACTACTGGGCGTGAACAGCTCGCGTGCGATCATCGGCCGGACGAACGAACGGGGAGTGAACGGTGCTGGGCCGGCGAGAACTGTTGCGTGCCACGGGAATGGCGGGACTGGGGACGGTCGTGGGTGGGTGCCGCGAGGAGCCGAACGGGGACGCGCGGGTGACGAGTGGGACGCCGGGGAGCGGGACCCCTGGGAGCGGGACGCCGTCCGGTGGGCCGTCGTCAGGTTCGGCTGGGCCGGCCGGGTTGCGGATGCCGGCCGAGGGTGGGCCGCACGAGGTGACCTGGATGGCGTACGGCGCGACGCCGGGGGTGTGGGGTGAGGACTCCGTTTCGCCGTACGGGCGGGATCTGCGCAACAGCCGGATCGTCGCGCGGCAGGACCTGGTGCGGCTGGCGGCGACGATCTCCCGGTTCGAGCCGGTCGTGCTGCTGGTGAACTCGGCGGCCGACGAGGCCGAGGCGCGGCGGTTCCTCGCGGATTGCGTGGCCGGGCGTGCGGTCAAGGATCAGGTGGGCGATGAGCTCGATCGATCGGGGCGGATCTACGCGGGTGGTGAGAAGCTGCCTGCGGTCGGGAGCGTGGAGTTCGTTCGGATGCCGCTGAACGATCTGTGGGCGCGCGACACCGCGCCGGTCTTCGTCCGCGACACCGGCGGACGGCTGCACGGCGTCGACTTGAACTTCAACGGCTGGGGGCAGTGGCCGCCGCGCACCGGGCTGCCCGGTTGGCGCAAGGACCCGGTCAAGACGAGGAACGGGATTCGCGATCAGCCGGTGGCGCGGGATCGTGGTGTGGCGGCCGGGATCGCTGTTCAGGCTGACGTTCAGGTCGTGCGGACCTGGTTGACGATGGAAGGTGGCGGACTGGAGGTCAACGGCGCGGGGCTCGGGGTCGCGACCGAGAGCTGCGTCCTCAATCCGAACCGGAACCCGGGGAAGACCAAGGCGCAGGTCGAGGCGGAGTTGCGGCGGCTGTTCGGGGTCGAGCGGATGCTGTGGATGCCGGGGCGGCCGGGGATCGAGCTGACTGATTGGCACGTCGACTTCCTCGCCAGGTTTGTTGCCCCAGGCAAGCTCTTGTACGCCGCGTCGGACGATCGTGAGGATGCCCGAGACCAGCGCGCGCTCAAGGCGGGGGTGGAGGAGATCAACGCATTGCCGGCCCAGGAGCGAGCGTTGCTGTTAGGCGGCGCGGATCGGCTGACGCTGCACGCGGTGCAGGCGCCCGATCCGGAGCAGGTCTTCGCGGCGTACGAAGAACGCAATCGCGCGCTGCCGATCACCGAGCGCGGCGCGGACGAGTTCGGCGAGACCGCCGCGACCGGGTACGTCGGGTACTACGAGGCGAACGGGTGTGTCGTCCTCGGGCAGTTCGGGGATCTCGTGGCGGACCAGGCGGCGTACGACCTGATCTCGGAGCTTTACCCGGATCGGGTCGTCGTCCAGCTCACGACGGACGGGCTCGCCAACGCGGGCGGGACGATCCACTGCGCGACCCAGCAGCAGCCCGCCTGAGCGGGCTGCCGCCGGGCCGATCCGCTAGGGGTAGTTCACCCACTGCGCGACGTTGGTGCTCGAGTTGGACGGGCCGCCGGTGTTGTTGATGACGTGGTTGATCGTGCCGCGGCCGCCGAGGGAGACGGTGACCATGTTGTGGAACTTCACGCCGGCCTTGTTCGGGACCTCGAAGGCGCGTTCGGCGACGATGCTCGCGTCGCTGGTGAAGACGCAGTAGCTGCCGAGCCCCCAGGCCTCGTGCGTGGTGACCGAGTCGGCGACCTTGTAGGCGGCGTACCCGCGGGTGGAGCCGTTCATCCAGGCGCCCTGGTTCGGCGGGTCGTACGGCATCTCGTTCTGGTAGAAGTACGTCCGGCCGCCGTTGCCGTTCCAGATCGTCTGGTACTTCTGGTAGTGCTCGACGAACAGCCCGTACGCCGTGACGTTGTCGCCGTTGACGACCAGGCCGGTGTCGGCGGTGTTGGTGCCCCAGCCGACCCCGATCGAGTGGTCACCGCGCCACAGCCACGCGTGGTCGAGGATCACGTTGTCGCTGTTGATCCGCAGCGTCTCGGTCGCCTTGCCGACCGCCGATCCACCGATCCGGAAGTACAGGTCGTGCAGCGACGTCGGGTTCGCGCTGTGGTTGGCCGAGGCGCCGGTCTGGCCGACCTCCATCAGCAGCGCCGAGTTCGTCGGCGCCGCGTCGATCAGCAGGCCGGCGACCTTGACCCCGTCGACGTCGGCGGCGGTGATCGCGCTGTTGCCGTTGGTCGGCATGATCGTGGCCAGGCCGAGGCCGAGGACGACGGTGTCCGGCCGGGTGATCCGCAGCGGCTCGCTGATCCGGAAGATGCCCGGGGTGAACAGGAGGTTCTTGCCCGCGGCAAGTTCCGCGTTCAGCGTCGCGCCCGAGACACCGGGCTTGGCGATGTAGAACTGGCTGATCGGCAGCGACTGACCGGCCGGGTTGCCGTTCGTCCAGCTCGGGCCGGCCGAGTTCGTCCGGATCGACGGGACGAACACCTGGTAGGCGCCGGCGTTGTCGACGTACAGGTACGGCTTCTCGCGGACGACCGGCGTCTGCGCGACCTTCGTGTACGGCGGGTTCGGGAACGTGCCGGCCGGGGCGTTCTGCGCGCCGACGAAGACCATGTTCCAGTTCTGGCCGGTCCAGCTGCCCCAGTTGGTGTTGCGCGACAGCCACTGCTGCTGGCTGCCCGACCGGACCTGGCCGTCGACGAGCGTGTCGGCCATGAAACCGCCGCTGGCCCAGCCGCCGTCGTCCAGCGCGAGGTTGCCCTTCAGGTGCATCCGCCGGTACGCCGACGCCTGGCTGACCGCCCAGCGGTCGAGCCCGCCCGGCGGGGTGACCGACAGGCCCTCGGCGCCGCGCCAGAAGTTGTGCGTCGCGTTCTGCGGCGGGAACCAGTCGGCCTCGACGTGGACGGCGCCGTTGATGTTCACGCTGTCCGGCGTCAGGCCGAGGCCCGCGACCTGGGTGAAGAAGCCGACGTTCGCCGAGACGTTGTAGTTGCCGGGCTTGAAGAGGAGGGCGTAGCGCTGCTCGCCGTACTGGTTCTCCTCCTGCTGGTTGAAGACCTGGTCGAGCCGCGACTGGATCTGGCTCTGGGGCATCGACGGGTCGAAGACCGACACGTTCGGGCCGAGGTCCGGCGTACCGGGCGGGTTGGTCGGAGGCGTGCCGTCCACTGGGGTGATCCTGAACGATTGGGCGGCGCTGCCGTTGCAGGTGTACTGCTGCAGCTGGACGCTGTCCGCGACCGACGCGGACGGGACGTCGAGGCACTTGCCGCTGTTGCGGTTGACGAGGTGGTACGCGCCGTCGGCCTCCTCGACCGGGCGGAACTGCTGGTTGTTGCCGTTGCCGAAGGCCCACAAGTGGACGAGCGCGCCGTCGGCGGTGGAGACGTTGCTGACGTCCAGCACCTGGGTCGCGGCGTTGCGCGCGTTGATCCGCACGTAGCCGTCGGAGGTCGGCTGGAACTGCCACTGCTGCGCGGTGCTGCTGTTGCACGCGTACTGCTGGACGGCGGTGCCGTTCGCCGTACCGGCCGCGCGGGCGTCGACGCACTTGCCGCTGTGCTTGGCGGCGACGGTGTTCCAGCCGGTGGGGGAGATGGCGGCGGTGGCGGCCGGTGAGGTCACCACGGACAGAGCGGTGGCGACGACGGCGGCCACCAGAGACGCCGCGACCGCCGCGCGGGCACGCGGCGGTCGACGGAGCGGGGCGACTCCAGGCATGGGTGGGTTCTCCTCAGATCGGGGCGGGACCACACCCGGAATGCGCATTCGGGCGGGGCTGAGCTAAGGAAAGCCAAGATGGCTACTTAATTCAAGAGGTGGAAGAAGGCTCGTCGGAATCCGGAACCGCTTCCGGTTCGGTCTGCTGCGCGGCGCCGTTCGGCAGCGCCGCCAGGATCGCGTTGAAGCGGCGGACGTAGTCCTCGTAACGGCCGGCCTCCTGGTTGACCAGGCCCTGGACGCGGCGCTGCAGGTCGGCGTACCGGCCCTCCTCCTGGTCGGTCAGGGCCTGCACCCGGTTCGCCAGGTCGGCGTAGCGCTGCGCCTCCGCGGCCTGGAACTTGCGCAGCTCGGCGAGTACCTCGTCGGCGTTTGCCATGTCGTCTCCATCGGGTCCGGCCCGCAGTACGGCGGCCAGGTCGGTACGGAACTTGTTCATCGGGTTGCGGCCCGGGTCCGTCTTGCGGCGGGTGTGCTCGCGGTGACCGATCACCGCGAGCGCGTTCCAGCCGTGGAAGTCGCAGATCGCGGCGGCGTGCAGCAGCGCCGTACGGTACGCCGCGGCGGTCATCGCCCGCGCGCCGTCGTACCGGACCTCGTTGCCGTAGTAGTGCGCGTTGCCGTCGACGTTGTCGGCGCCGGGCCGCAGCTCGGACGCGTAGCCGGCGTAGTTCTGCGCGGTCACCCGGCTGAGCGTGGTCTGCGACCCGCGCCCGGCGTGGTTGGCCCGGCCGACCGCGCCGACGTGCAGGTCGCCGTCCATGTCGGTCGACACGTTGCACAACGGCCCGGGGATGCCCTCCTCGGCGCGGCCGCGCACGAACAGGAAGTTCAGGTAGTCGTCGCTCTGGGAGTTGCTGCCGGTGTGGTGCACGATCACGCCACGCACGTCCCCGAACGTGCCGGGCCGGCCCCGCGTCCGCCATCCCGGGTACTCCCGGAACTTGACCCCCCACTTCCGCAACGCCGCCACCGTCTGGTCAGCCGTCATCGGTCGGGCCAAAACAACACCTCACACGCCTCACGTCTTCACCGACAGTGGCGAAGCTCGTACTGGGTGTAGTCCCCACCCAGTCCCCAGGTAAACCTCACCGTCCGAGGAACCTACTCACTCCGAGTAGCCCACGTCGAGGCGTCAGGTGAATTACCGGCCGAGCAGCGGGAGGAGCTGGTCGCCGACGCGGACGATCTCGTCGCGGTAGGGGGTGTCGGAGAGGATGAAGTGGGTCAGGCCGAGGTCCTGGTACTTGCGGAGTGACTTGGCGACGTCCTCGGCGGAGCCGACGAGCCAGGTGGTGCCGGCGCCTCCGCCGCCGTACTTGCCGGGGGCGGTGTAGAGGTTGTCGTCGAGTACGTCGCCGCGCTCGGCGAGTTCGAGGAGACGTTGCTGGCCGACGGCCTTGAAGCGTCGGGCGTTGGGGCCGTGGGTGTCGCGGAAGTTGGTGTCCTGTGCCATCTTCTCGACCTTGGCCTCGGCGTCGGCCCAGGCTTCTTCGGTGGTGTCGCGGATCAGCGTCGTGATGCGCAGGCCGTACTCGAGCGGCTTGTGCTCGCGGCCGAGCTCCTGCTGGAGGCCGTTGAGGCGGTCGACGCGCTCGGCGATGCCGTCGAGCGGTTCGCCCCAGAAGAGCTGGACGTCGGCGTCGGTCGCGGAGACGCGCTCGGCCGCGGGGGAGGCGCCGCCGAAGTAGAGGCGGGGATGCGGGCGTCCCTCTCTGGGGACCGGCCGGGTGGCGACCGTCGAGTTGGTGACCTGGAAGTGCTCGCCGGTGAAGGTGACGTCCTCCTCGGTCCACAAGCGTCGTACGAGCTGGAGGAACTCCTTGGTCCGCGCGTACCGCTGCGCCTGGTCGCCCTCGCTGTCGCCGTACGCCGCGAGGTTGTCCTGCCCGGACACGATGTTGATCAGCAGTCGCCCGCCGCTCAACTCGTCGAGCGTGCTCGCCGACGACGCGAAGTGCGCCGGGTGCCAGTAGCCGGGCCGGATCGCCGCCAGCGGCTGGAACGTCGTCGTCCGCGCGGCCAGCGCCGTCGCGACAGTCATCGTGTCCGGCCGGCCCCAGCCGGTCCCGAGCAGCGCGCCGCCCCAGCCGTGCTGCTCGGTCAGCCGCGCGAGGTCGGTCAGCCGCTCGAGGCTGTTGTGCCCGTCGGTGGTGTCGTCGCCCCGGTGCCCGGGCTTGACCTGATTGGGGATGTACCAGAGGAATTCGAGACTCACGGCGGGACCTTTCGGCGGAGGAACGACTCAAAAGACTGTAATCCACCTGAACTACTGCACTTTGGCTGTCTCATCGTTCGGCATTGACATCGTTGTCCGCGCTGGCGACGATACTGGCGCACGCTCGAAGGAAACGTTTCCAACCTCAGTCGGCCGAGCCGCCCTGAAGCCCCGAGGAGATTCGCCCATGATTCTGAGTCGTTCGCGCGTACGACGCGCGCTGGTCGCCGGCGCCGCGGTGCTGGCCGTCGGGCTGGTGTCGGCGCTGCCCGCCGGAGCCGCGCCAGGCGGAGGTGCCGGTCCGACCGGGCCTGCGGGCAGCGCTGCCGACGGCCCGGCCGCGACGGCGCGGGCCCGGGTCGCCGCCGACGTCCTGATGAGTTCGTACGAGCCGGTCAAGGCGTGGTTCCCCTCCAGCTGGTGGAACTCCGCCGTCGCCCTGCAGACCGTCGGGGACTACATGCAGCGCACCGGCGACCGCCGCTACCTGCAGCAGCTGGACAACACGTTCGAGAAGGACAAGGGCGTCTTCCCGGCCGGCTACCTGTCGGGCGATCCGCTGCTCGGCAACTTCACCAGCCGCGCCATCGACGACTCCGAGTGGTGGGCGCTGACCTGGATCCAGGCCTACGACCTGACCAGGAACCGCAAGTACCTCGACATGGCGGTCACGATCGCGGAGTACGTCGAGGACTACTGGGACGACACCTGCGGCGGTGGGGTCTGGTGGGACGCCGAGCGCACGTACAAGAACGCCGTCACCAACGGTCTCTGGATCCGGCTCACCGCCGAGCTGCACAACAGGATCCCGGCCGACCGGCACTGGCTCGGCCGCGCGCAGGCCGGCTGGAACTGGCTGACCGGTAGTGGCTTGATCAACGCCGACGGCCTGGTGAACGACGGCTTGAACACCGGGACCTGCAAGTCCAACAACGAGACGGTGTGGACGTACAACCAGGGCCTGGCGATCGGCTCCGGCCTGGAGCTGTGGCGGGCGACCCGCGACCCCCGGCTGCTGACCGCCGTACGGCGGCTGGCCGACTCCGCGATCCGCGCGGACGGCCTGGCCCCGAACGGGATCCTCACCGAGTCCTGCGAGGCGCCGGGCAAGAACTGCGACGACAACCAGAAGCAGTTCAAGGGCATCTTCCAGCGCTACTGGATGGATCTGACCGACACGACGCACGACCGGCGCTACGAAGCCTTCCAGGCCAAGCAGGCTGCGACGGTCTGGGACAACCGCGACGCGGCCGGACGCCTCGGACTGCGCTGGGCCGGTGGCAGCTCGAACGTCTTCGACTGGCGGACCCAGGCCAGTGCGCTCAGCGCGCTGATCGCCGACGTACCGGCGCGACCGCCGGTACGGTCCCTGTCCGCGACCATGACTCCGGCGCAGCCGGTGGTGATGGCCTCGAGTGCTGAAGCGACGAAGGTCAAGCTGACGGCCCGGCTCCAGGCCACGGCGCCTGCGGGGCAGCGGATCACCGCCGACGTACGGGCCTCGGCGCCCGCGGGCTGGACCGTGTCCCCGCGCCGGGCGACCGCGACGTTGCGCCCGAAGGGCAACGCCGTACCGGCGCAGGCCGAGGTCGATCTCGAGGTGGTGATTCCCGCCGGTACGGCGGACGGCCGCTACCCGGTGACCGTGAAGGCGACCGCCGGTCCGCTGCTCGAGTTCAGCACCCAGGCCGAGATCCTGGTGGCGCGGAGCGTGGACTTCGACACCGGTACGGCGGACGAGCTGCCCTGGCTGTCGGATGCCGGCGGCTCCCAGAGCAACGGCGTCCAGAACCGCTTCGCCGACGGCAACGCGTACTTCGTCTACCGCTTCCCGTTCCCGTCCGGCACCACCTCGGCCTCGACGACGCTGACGCTCGACAACGAGTACGTCGTCGAGGTGAGCGGCGACGGCCGGCAGTGGACCACGGTGGCGCGGGAGACCCGGCACATCCACGACAGCTCGAACAAGGCCGCGCACACGGTTGACCTGACGCCGCACCTCGGCGCGGACAAGGCCGCCTACGTGCGCATCTCGGACTCGTTCCCCGAGGAGGGCTGGGGCGGCCGGCTGTACCACCTCAGCGCGACGTACTCCGGGTAGGTCAGGTAGCCAGCGGGAGCGTGATCCGGAAGCAAGCGCCTTCGCCCACGGCGGTCAGCAGTTCGACCTCGCCGCCGTGGGCCTGGGCCAACGATCGAGCGATCGCCAGCCCCAGGCCGGCGTTGGCGCCGCCCGAGCGGCTGCGCGAGCGATCGGCCCGGTAGAAGCGGTCGAACACGCGGCTTGCTTGCTCGGCGGTCAGGCCCGGACCGTGGTCGGCGATCTCCAGGACCGCGCGGTCGCCGGTGGTGCCGACACCGATCCGTACGGCGGTGCCGGGCGGTGTGTGAGCGACGGCGTTGCCGACCAGGTTGGTGACGACCTGACGCAGCCGGGCCTCGTCGCCCCACACCGGTGCCGGGCCGGGTGGGCCGTCACCGGGCCCGGTCAGCTCGACCGGCCGTGACGGATCCAGCGCCTGCAGGTCGTGCCGGGCGTCGTTGGCCAGGGTCCGCAGGTCCATCGGGCCTGGTTCGAGCAAGGAGTCCGGCGCCTCGTCGAGCTGCGCGAGCAGCAGCAGGTCCTCGGTCAGCCCGGCCAGCCGCCCGGCCTCCTGCTCGATCCGGCGCATCGTCGCGTCGACGTCGGCCGGTTCGGGCAGGGCGCCCATCCGGTACAGCTCGGTGAAGCCCTTGATCCCGAACAGCGGCGTACGCAACTCGTGGCTGACGTCGGAGACGAACGTGCGCATCCGCGCTTCGGAGGCCGACCGATCGGCGAACGCCTGCTCGAGCTGGCCCAGCATGGTGTTCAGCGAGGCGGCCAGCCGGCCGATCTCGGTGCGGGGCGCGGCCAGCTCGGGCACCCGGCGCGACAGGTCACCTCCAGCGATGGCCGCGGCGGTCTGCTCGATCCGGCGCAGCGGCCGCAGACCGCCGTTCACCGCGAACCAGCCGGCGACGGCCAGCGCGGCCAGGGTCAGGGACCCCGCGATCAGGCTGCTCCGCCGTACGCGGGCAACGGTCGAGTCCGCCTCGGCGAACGAGCCAGCCACCACCAGCGAGCCGGACTGCCGCGGCAAAGCGATCGCACGCCACCGGCTCGCCCCGTCGGCCGACCGTACGACGGCGGCGGCACCATCGGGCACGGCCGCGCGCAGGTCCTCCACCGGGGGAAGCTGGTCCCGCCCGATGCGCGGGGAGCTGACCTGGGAGACGACCTTGCCGCTCGGATCGAGGAAGACGAAGTACGGACTCCCGAACAGGTCCAGCCCCAACGCCAGCGCCTGCGCATCGGCACCGGGCCGGTCCTGGTTGAGCGGCCCGTCGGTCAGCTGCAGGAGCTGGCCGACCGAGCGGAGCTCCGAGTCGAGCCGGCTCCGCAGGTGGTTCTGCAGCAGCGACGTGACGATCGTGGCGCCGGTGGCCAAGCCGACCAGCAGTAGGGCCAGCGTGATCAGCAGCAGCCGGGACCGCAGGGACAGGCGCTTCACCGGCGCGGCTCGCGCATCACGTAGCCGGTGCCGTGCACCGTCTGGATGAGTTTCGGCTCGCCGGTGTCGGCCTTGCGGCGCAGGTACGAGATGTAGGTGTCGACGATGCTCGCGTCGCCGCCGAAGTCGTAGGCCCAGACCCGGTCGAGGATCTGCGCCTTGGAGACCACGTGACCGGCGTTCTGCATCAGGTAGTGCAGCAGGCGGAACTCCGTCGCGGACAGGCGGACCGGGTCGCCCGCCCGGGTGACCTGGTGGCCCTCGACGTCGAGCTCGAGGTCGCCGACGGTGAGGAGCGCGGCCGGTACGCCGTACGTGCGACGCAGGATGGCCCGGATCCGCGCGATCAGCTCCGCCAGGTCGAACGGCTTGGTGACGTAGTCGTCTGCCCCGAGCGACAGCCCGGTCACCTTGTCGGCCTGCCGGTCGCGGGCGGTCAGGAACAGCACCGGCACCGGCGTACCCCGGCCGGAGGGCCGGTCCCGCAGGCGCCGGACGACCTCGAAGCCGTCGACGTCGGGCAGCATCACGTCGAGCAGCACCAGATCGGGTGGCTCCCGGGTGGCGGCGGCGATCGCCTCGGCGCCGTTGGACGCCGAGGTGACCGAGAACCCCGCGAACCGCAGCGTCGCTGACAGCAGCTCGCGCACGGTCGCCTCGTCGTCGACCACCAGCAGGCGCTCGGCACCACCCGGCCGGGCTGCTGCTTCCCCGTCGTTCATATCCGCCACCCTACGGACGCCAGCGGGTCGGGGCGTCCGTACCGAAGGCCCCCGGCGCCGACGCGTCGCCCGCGTGCCGTCATCAGACCTCGCGGCGCCGGAAGACGACGAACGCCACCGCGAGCACGACCGCGATCCCGGCGGTCATGCCGGCCAGGTTGGTCCACGCGTCGGGGTACGCGGAGGTCGGATGCAGGTTGCGGATCTCGGGCCCGCCGAGCGACGGCCAGTACGCGAACGCCTTCTGGGTCCAGGACGGCAGGGCGTTGCTGAACGCCGGGACCAGCAGCGTGATCCCGACCTGGATCGCCAGACCGCCGGCGGTGGCCCTGGTCAGCGTTCCGACAGCCACCGCCAGCAGGCCGATGGCGGCCAGGTAGAGGCCAGTGCCACAGACAGCCGTGAGCACTCCGGGATCGCTCAGCGCGGCGGTGGGCGTGCCGTCCCGCCGGCCGATCATCGCCTGTCCGGCGAGGAAGCAGACGAACGACGTCACCTGCCCGGCCACCAGGGCGACCACCGCGAACACCACGGTCTTTGCCGCCAGCAACCATCCGCGGCGCGGCATCGCCGACAGCGACGTACGGATCGTGCCCGTGGAGTACTCCGACGTCATGACCAGGATGCCCAGCACGCTGATGCACAACTGCGCGATGAAGAAGCTGTTGAGCGACAGCGCGGTCGGGTCCCAGGCCAGCTTGTCCTCGGGACTGAGATCGCGGTAAGCGGCGTGCTCGCCACTGGTGACGAGCAGGGTGATGGCGATGCTGAACACCACCATCGCCAGCAGTGTCCATCGGACCGAGGGCAGGCTGCGCAGCTTCGTCCACTCCGAGCGCAGCAGGTCGGTGAACCGCAGGTGGGTCCGGACGGTCGCGACGGCGCTCATACCGTTGCTCCGGCGTACTCGACGCTGTCCTGGGTCAGTTCCATGAACACGTCCTCGAGCGACGGTGTCCGTGGGGTCAGCTCGGACAACGGGACGCCGTGGAACGCGGCGAGCTGCCCGATCTCGGTCGAGTCGAGCCCGGTGACGATCAGCGAACGCTCCGGCCCACCCCGTACGACGCCGCCTGCGGCGGTCAACTGCCGCGCCAGCTCGTCGGCGTCCTGGGCCCGGACCAGTACGGTGCCGTCGCCGTGCGCGCGGGTGAACTCGCTCATGCTGGTGTCCGCGATCAGCCGGCCGCGGCCGATCACCACCAGGTGGTCGGCGGTGACGGCCATCTCGCTCATCAGGTGGCTCGAGCAGAGCACCGAGCGGCCGTCGGCGGCCAGCTTGCGCATGAAGTCGCGGATCCACCGGATGCCCTCCGGGTCGAGCCCGTTGACCGGCTCGTCGAAGATCAGGATCTGCGGATCGCCGAGCAGCGCCGCCGCGATACCGAGCCGCTGGCGCATGCCGAGCGAGAAGCCACCGGCCCGCCGGCGGCCGATCTTGTCCAGCCCGACCATGGCCAGCACCTCGTCAACCCGGCGGCGCCCGATGCCGTTGCTCTGCGCGATCGCGAGCAGGTGGTCGTCGGCCCGGCGCGCCGGGTGCAGCGCTCCGGCGTCGAGCAGCGCCCCCACCTCGGTCAGCGGGACCGGGAGCCGCGTGTACTCGCGGCCGCCGATCCGGACTGACCCGTGCGTGGGCGCGGCCAGCCCCAGGATCATCCGCATCGTCGTGGACTTCCCGGCGCCGTTCGGCCCGAGGAATCCGGTCACGTGCCCGGGCTCGACGGTGAACGACAGGTCGTCCACCACCAGGTCCGGCCCGTACGTCTTGGTCAACCCAAGTACTTCGATCGTCGTCATACCCGCAGCCTGACCCGCGGTCCTGACCGGCGACTGAGAGTTCCTGGGAGAACCCTGTGAACCGGCCACCCGGCGCGCGGCAGCGCCGGTACGGCGTACAGGAAACTCTGCGAAAACCGCCCGGGCCCACCCGCAGAACGAGGGGGCGGTCGCGAGCGTGTCGATGTAACGCAGAGCGACGATTCCCCGATGAAGGCCTGGAACGGCCGGAAGCTCCGGCTCAGGGGGGAATCAGATGAAGAGCAACAGATCGGTCGCGCGCTGGGTGGGAACGCTGGCGGCAGGCGTACTGGTGGCGGCCGCAGTGGTGGGACCGGCCGGTACGGCGCAGGCGCGGACCACGGCATCGTGCAACCTGACGGCGCCGTACCGCGTGGTGATCGGGCAGCCGTACAAGCAGATCAACCTGTACGCCTCAGGGATCTGCTCGCTGAACGGCGGCTACTCGTCGTGGTACCAGTACCACCCGAGCCAGGGCCTGCAGGAGATCGCGATCTTCGACGGGGCCAACCGGGACTATTGGGACCTGTACGACTTCAACACCATCGGGCTGCACACCTGGCGACCGAGCACGGCGCACGACGGCAACCTCAACACGTTGTCGCAGAACACGGCCTATTCGGACATCCGGCTGGCGACCGCCGCCTGGATCAGCAGCAAGCGAACCCAGAACGTGGTCACCCTGACGGGGACGTCACTGCTGTACTCGACCGGCAGCAACAGCTACTTCAAGCGGTCGGCGAAGGGCGTCTTCCAGTTCAGGGAGCGTGGCACCACGACCTGGAAGAACCTGAAGGCGGTCACCACGAACTCGGCCGGTGTCGCGACGATGGCGTACACGTACAGCAAGACCCGGGACTACCGGTTCGCGCTCTACACGACGCCGGTCTCGTGGGACCAGGCGAGCGCGACGACGACCCGCTGACGCAACGGGCAGAGCCCCCGATCCCTGGGAAGGGATCGGGGGCTCCGGCGTACGGCGTTGAACTCAGACGTCGTAGTACAGCTCGAACTCGTGCGGGTGGGGGCGGAGCTGGATCGGGGCGATCTCGTTCTCGCGCTTGAAGTCGATCCAGGTCTCGATCAGGTCGGAGGTGAAGACGTCACCCTCGAGCAGGAACTCGTGGTCGGCCTCGAGGGCGTCGATCACGGCCGGCAGGGAGGTGGGGACCTGGTTGACCGACGCGTGCTCCTCGGGCGGGAGCTCGTAGAGGTCCTTGTCGATCGGGTCGGCCGGCTCGATCTTGTTGCGGATGCCGTCGATGCCGGCCAGCAGCTGGGCCGCGAAGGCCAGGTACGGGTTGGCCGACGGGTCGGGGCAGCGGAACTCGATGCGCTTGGCCTTCGGGTTCGAGCCGGTGATCGGGATCCGGATGCAGGCCGAGCGGTTGCGCTGGGAGTAGACCAGGTTGACCGGGGCCTCGAAGCCGGGGACCAGGCGGTGGTAGGAGTTCACCGTCGGGTTGGTGAAGGCCAGCAGCGACGGGGCGTGCTTGAGCAGGCCGCCGATGTACCAGCGGGCGGTGTCGGACAGGCCGCCGTACCCGGACTCGTCGTAGAACAGCGGGTCGCCGTTGCTCCACAGCGACTGGTGGCAGTGCATGCCCGAGCCGTTGTCGCCGAAGATCGGCTTCGGCATGAAGGTCGCGGTCTTGCCGGCGTCCCACGCGGTGTTCTTGACGATGTACTTGAACTTCATCACGTCGTCGGCGGCGTTCAGCAGCTCGCTGAAGCGGTAGTTGATCTCCGCCTGGCCCGCCGTACCGACCTCGTGGTGGGCCCGCTCGACGATCAGGCCGCTGTTCTCGAGGTGCTTGGTGATGTCGTTGCGCAGGTCGGCGAAGTGGTCGACCGGCGGCGCGGGGAAGTAGCCACCCTTGTAGCGGACCTTGTACCCGCGGTTGCCGCCCTCCTCGACCCGGCCGGTGTTCCAGGCGCCGGCCACGGAGTCGATGTGGTAGTAGCCCTCGTTCTGCTTGGTCTCGAAGCGGACGTCGTCGAAGACGTAGAACTCCGCCTCGGGCGCGAAGAACGCGGTGTCGGCGATCCCGGTCGACTTCAGGTACTCCTGCGCCTTGCGGGCGATGTTGCGCGGGTCGCGCGAGTACGCCTCACCGGTCAGCGGGTCGTGCACGAAGAAGTTGATGACCAGCGTCTTGTCCTTGCGGAACGGGTCCAGGTACGCGGTCGTCGGGTCGGGCAGCAGCGACATGTCCGACTCGTGGATCTGCTGGAAGCCGCGGATCGACGAACCGTCGAACTGCAGGCCGTCCTCGAAGACCTCGGGACCGAACGACGACACCGGGACGGTGAAGTGCTGCATGATGCCCGGCAGGTCGCAGAACCGGACGTCGATGAATGCGACGCCCTCGTCCTTGACGTAGGCGAGCAGCTCCTCAGCGCTGGAAAACATACATACTCCTCGGGGTGGCTCAGAGATTGATCTGAACGTAGGCCCAGCCAATTACTCGGCCGTGACGCAGATGTTTCGCGGATGTTAAGCCCAGCGTGTCCGCGCTGACCCACTGGAGAGGTGGGGGAGGCAGGTGAGATCTGCCGCGCCCCTCCGTAGGCTAGCCACTATGGCATCATCCGCACAGCCGGGGACAGGACCCGCCGAAGAGTTCCGCTATCCGGGCAACCGTCTCGGCCTGCCCGAGGACGGCCCGGGCTCGGTCACCGGCTGGGGCCGCCGGCTGCTCGCGCTGCTGATCGACTGGCTGATCGCCGGGCTGATCGCGTCGGCGATCACCGGCAAGCCGATATGGGCCGGTGGCAACGATTACAACACCGCCCAGCTGGTGACGTTCTTCGCCATGTCGGCCGTGCTGGCAGGGCTCGCGGGCTTCACGCTCGGGCACCGGATCTGCGGCCTGCGCGTGATCCGCACCGGTGCCGGCGGCCCGGGCTACACCGCGCAGCCCGGCCTGCTGGCCGGCGTGATCCGCTCGTTCCTGATCTGCCTGGTGCTGCCCGCCGTCGTCTACGACCGCGACCGCCGCGGCCTGCACGACCGCGCCGCGGGCACGATCGTCGTACGGCGCTGACCGCAAGCTGCCACCTGCGCTGTGAGTACGCCGTGTAACAGCAGGATGGCAGCATGAAGGTGATCACGGCCACACTGGCCGCCGTACTGCTGCTGGCTGGTTGTGGGTCCACGGACGAGGCCGGTACGCCGAGCCCGTCGGTCCCGTCGGTCCCGTCGGTCCCATCGGCCGCGGCGACGCCGAGCAGCACGCCGACACCGACGCCGAGCCCCACGCCGAAACCCACGCCCAAGCCGAAGCCGGTGCCGAGGGCCAAGGACGGCACCAACCTCGCCGCGTGCCGCGACGGGGACTGCATCGTTCAGGTCGGAACGGGCCGGACGACGATCAAGTTCTCCGGCGGCAAGCTCGTGATCACGAAGGTCGACGCCAAGTTCGCGTACTTCGTGCTGACCGGCGACTACGGCAGCGGAAACGGTTCGCTGGGGGTGTCACCGGCCACGTTCGGTGAGGGGCTCAGCGTGATCACCGGGCCGGTCCCGCGCGAGCAGGACCCGCCGGGGCTCACCCTGCGCGCGCCGTACGTCGGCAACGGCAGGGCGATCATCGACATGCACCTGGTCTAGCGGCCGGCACGTGGTCCGGTGGCCGGTACTCGAGTGACGGCGAGCACCTGGGCCGGTGGCCGGTACTTGATTGGCGGCGAGCACGTGGTCCGGTGGCCGGTATTCGAGTGGCGGCGAGCACCTGGGCCGGTGGCCGGTATTGAGTGGCGGCGAGCACCTGGTCTAGCGGCGGGTCAGCAGCAGCTGGACGTCGTCCAGGTAGCCCGAGCGGAAGCCTGCCTCGGAGTACGCGAGGTAGAACTCCCACATCCGCCCGAACGTGTCGTCGAAGCCCAGGGCGGAGATGTTCGGCCACTGGTCGACGAAGCGGTTGCGCCAGATCCGCAGCGTGCGCGCGTAGTCCGGGCCGAGCGAGCGCAGCACCTGCGCGTGCAGCCCGGTGTGCTGGTTGGTGACCTCCTTGATCACCTTCACCGACGGGATCAGTCCGCCGGGGAAGATGTACTTCTGCACCCAGGTGAACGTGTTGCGCGTGGCCAGCATCCGCTCGTGCGGCATCACGATCGCCTGGACGACGGCGACGCCGTCCGGCGCGAGCCGCCGCTCGATGGCGTCGAAGTAGACCGGCCAGTACTTCTCGCCGACCGCCTCGATCATCTCCACGCTCAGGACGGCGTCGAACTCGCCGATCTGGTCGCGGTAGTCGCGCAGGGCAACCTGGACCCGGTCGCTGACACCGGCGTCGGCGATCCGGCGCTGCGCGAGCAGGGCCTGCTGCGAGGCGATGGTGATCGCGGTGACCCAGGCGCCGCGCTGCGCCGCGCGGATCGCCAGGCTGGCCCAGCCGCAGCCGATGTCGAGCACGCGGGAGCCCGAGCGGACCCCGGCCGCGTCGAGGATCGCGTCGAGTTTGTGCAGCTGGGCGGGCGTCAGTTCGTCGTACGACGCGGAGCCGAGGTCGGCCAGCGGGTCCGCCGTACCGAAGTAGGCCGCCGAGTAGGTCAGCGTCGGGTCCAGGAACTCCGAGAACATCGCGTTGCTCAGGTCGTAGTGCCGGCTGATGTTCTCCCGGGCGCCGGCCCGGTCGTTCTCCTGCTCGCCGGGCTGGGACTTGGTCACCAGCCAGCGCAGCGACTGCGCCCACTTCGGCAGGAGGTGCCGGTTCGCCTCGTTGTTGAACCGTTCCGCGAACGGCACCAGCAGGTCGGCCAGGTCGGTGCCCGGCTCAGGGTCCCAGTCGCCGGCCAGGAAGGCCTCGCCGAACCCGGAGCCCGCGTCCTGACCGAGCCGGTCCAGGAACGGGCCGCTGCGGTGCACGCGCATCCCAGGACCGCCCAGCCCGTACCGCCGGTTGTCGATCGCGATCGAGGCGGGCAGGTCCTTGGCGATGATCCGGATCGCCGCCAGCGCTCCGGCCCGGCGGACCGGGTTCGAACGCGGCGCCACCAGACTCGGCCAGGTCGTGGCCTCCGGCTGGTGAACCGCCGGCATCACATCGGTCATTTCCCGTCCTCGCCCCTAGATCCGTCCTGGCCGCACTCTACGGTCGATCGGCGCACGGATGGTGCGACACCAGGCACAGGATTGTCCTCACCCACATCAAACGCCGTCAACGCCCATCGGTTACCCCCGGATCACCGGTGACCGTCCGTTCACCGCGCGCGCCGGCCCAGATACAGGTGGTTGCCGTCCGGGTCCTCGGCGCGGGCCACGCGCTCACCCCACGGCTGGTCGGTCGGCTCCTGGGTGATCCGCCCGCCGGCCTCCCGGATCGCCGCGACCAGCCCGTCGAGGTCGTCGGTGTACAGCCAGAGCGCGATCGGCGGGCGCCCCGCCGTACGTGCGAAGGCCGGGTCGTGGCCGAGCCCGACCGAGGCCTTGCCGAACTGCACGCTCACGTACGCCGGCGCTCCCTCGGGCGGGAACCGGTAGACCAGCTCACCACCGAGGACGTCGGTGTAGAACGGCAGCAGCCGCGGCAGATCGGTGCTGGTCAGGATCGGGAACACGTCGTCGACGGGCATGGAAAGACCTCCTCGTTCAGCAGGATCACTGATCACCTGACGAACGAGAAGTCCCGGAATCAACAAGTACCGACCACCGATCAGGGTGGCCGGTACTTGTGACGTTTCGGCTGGTGACCGGATCAGTCACCAGGGCCGGCTCAGCGGCCCTTCATCGCCTGGCGGGCGCCCTTGAGGCTGGTCGGGACCGGCCCCTTCGGCATCGGCACCTGCGGGCGGACGGCGTCCAGCGCCTTCAACCGCTGCAGCAGGTCGGTGATCTCGGACGGCTGCAGCGCCTGCGGGAGCTTCATCACGTGCTTGGTCAGCTTGCGGATGTCGATCTCGCCCTCGCCGCTGCCGGCCATCACCGTGATCACCGGCGCACCGCCGGCGACCCGGCTGTGCTTCTTCTGCTCGGCGGTCAGCAGGTTCTTCACCCGGCTGGCCTGGCCCTCGCCGACCAGGACGATGCCCGGACGCCCGACCACGCGGTGCACGATGTCGGCGTTCTTGGTGACGGCGACGGCCGGCGACACGTTCCAGCCACGGCGCAGCGTCTGCAGCGCCGAGGCGGCCGCACCGGCCTGGCCCTCGATCTGGCTGTACGCCGCCTTCTCGACCCGGCGGCCGAAGACGATCGTCGCGGCCAGGAAGCCGAGCGCGACACCGAGCGGGATCCAGATCAGCAGCGGGCCGACCAGGATGCCGAGCACCACGAACACGGCGACCACGCCGAGGAAGATCCCGGCGAGGAGCAGCCCGATCCACGGGTCGGACTTCTTGGTCAGCTGGTACGCCGACCGGATCTGCTTCAGCCGGCTGGTCTTCTCGGCGGGGGCGTCGTTCTTGGCCATCTCTACCTTGTCAATCTCTGCGTCGAGGGGGTCGTCCTAAGCATCGGTGGTGGCGGAGGTCATCCGCGACTCCACCGCCTGACGGTACAGCCGTCCGGCCCGGTACGACGAACGGACGAGCGGACCGGAGAGAACTCCGGCGAACCCGATCTGCTCGCCTTCGGCCTGCAGCTCGACGAACTCCTCCGGACGGACCCAGCGCTCGACCGGGTGGTGCCGCACCGACGGGCGCAGGTACTGGGTGATGGTGATGATCTCGCAGCCGGCGTCGTGCAGGTCCTTCAGCGCCTGGCTGACCTCCTCGCGGGTCTCGCCCATGCCGAGGATCAGGTTCGACTTGGTGACCAGGCCGTAGTCGCGGGCCTGGGTGATGACGTCGAGCGAGCGCTCGTAGCGGAAGCCGGGGCGGATCCGGCGGAAGATCCGCGGCACCGTCTCGACGTTGTGCGCGAACACCTCCGGGCGGGACGAGAACACCTCGGCCAGCTGCTCGGGGACGGCGTTGAAGTCGGGTGCGAGCATCTCGACGCCGGTGCCGGGGTTCAGCGCGTGGATCTGGCGGATGGTCTCGGCGTACAGCCAGGCACCGCCGTCGTCGAGGTCGTCGCGCGCGACACCGGTCACGGTCGCGTACCGCAGGCCCATCTTGACGACGGACTCGGCCACGCGGCGGGGCTCGTCGCGGTCCAGCGCCTGCGGCTTGCCGGTGTCGATCTGGCAGAAGTCGCAGCGCCGGGTGCACTGGTCCCCACCGATCAGGAAGGTGGCCTCACGGTCCTCCCAGCACTCGAAGATGTTGGGACAGCCGGCCTCCTGGCACACCGTGTGGAGCTCCTCGGACTTCACCAGCGCCTGCAGCTTCTGGTACTCCGGGCCCATCTTGGCGCGCGTCTTGATCCACTCGGGTTTGCGCTCGATCGGGGTCTCCGCGTTGCGCACCTCGAGCCTGAGCATCTTGCGTCCTTCTGGGGCGATCGTCACGCCCTCAAGAGTACGCCGGGCCTCCGGAGGCCCCTCCACCCGTAGGCTGGTGACCTATGTCAAGTCCTCAGCCCGCGCGTGCCGAGCCGGGCACGCCGCCGAAGACCGGGACGACCGTCCAGGGCTGGGTCCGCCCCGGCCCGACCGCCAAGGAGCAGCGGTACGACGTACTGCTCGGCCTCCTGCTGGCCCTCGCGGGCGTGATCGGGACCGAACTGGCCCGCGGCGCGACGCCGGTCCCGGCCGATCTCGGGATCGGTGGGGTCGAACCGTACGTGCTGAGCGCGGCCGGCGCCCTGGCGCTGTGCTTCCGCCGCCGGTGGCCGATCCCGGTCCTGCTGGCCGTGTCGGTGCTGTTCGTGGTCACCGGCGAGCGGGCGACGTTCGCGTTCACCAGCAACATCGTCACCCAGGCGACCGCGTTCATGGCGATCTACGCGGCGGTCGCGTGGGCCCGGGACCGGCGGCTGATGAAGGTGACGGTCGCGGTCGTCTTCGTGGTGATGTTCGGCTGGCTCACGCTGGGCTTCGTCCGGGCGTTGCGCACGGACGAGTTCAAGGGCGCCAACGACACGATCCTCGGGCCGTACGTGTCCGGCGTGATCATCACGCTCGCGATCAACGTCCTCTACTTCTTCGGCGCCTACTTCTGGGGCCGTACGTCGTGGGGCGTCGCGCGGCAGCGGCACGAACTGGAGCAGCAGGCCGCCGAGCTGGCCGCGCAGCAGCAAGCCAACGCCCGGCGCGCGGTGATCGACGAGCGGCTGCGGATCTCCCGCGAGCTGCACGACGTGGTCGCTCACCACATCAGCAGCATCGGGATCCAGGCCGGCGGGGCGCGACGGGTGATGGACAAGGACCCGGACGCGGCCAAGAACGCGCTGAGCGTGATCGAGAACTCCAGCCGGACGGCGGTCAACGAGATGCGCCAGCTGCTCGGGATGCTCCGTGCCGCGGATCCGGACCTGGACGACGCGGAGCTCGGCGTACCGGTCGGGAAGGCGCCGCAGGCGGGCGCGGACCGGCTGCCGGCGCTGGTCGTCGAGGCGAGTGTCGAGGGGCTGGAGGTCGGGTTCCACCAGATCGGGCAGCCGGTGAAGGTGCCGGAGACGATCTCGGTGTCGGTCTACCGGATCGCCCAGGAAGCGCTGACGAACGTCCGCCGGCACTCGACCGCCCGTACGGCGCACGTCACGCTGCGGTACCTGGCCGACGCGATCGAGGTCGAGGTGATCGACGACGGCCGCCCCAAGCACGCCCCGGTCGGTTCGCGCCTGGGCCACGTCGGCATCCGCGAACGGGTCGCCCTGCTGGGCGGCGAGTCCGAGATCGGGCCGCGCCCCGTGGGGGGCTTCCGGGTACGGGCGAGGATCCCGCTGGTTGCGGCGCCGGTGCTGAACCCAGAACCGGGGGAGACTGACCATTCCGTGCAAGACCGTGAAGGAGCAGCTCAGTGAGTGAGACCGGCCCGATGCGGGTGCTGCTCGTGGACGACCAGGACCTGGTCCGCGCGGGGTTCCGGATGATCCTGTCGGTCGAGTCCGACATCGAGGTCGTCGGCGAAGCCGCCGACGGCGAGAAGGCGGTCGAGCTCGCGCTCGAGCTGCGCCCGGACGTCGTCCTGATGGACGTCCAGATGCCCGGCCTCGACGGCATCGCCGCCACCCAGCGGATCGTCGCCGCCGACGCCGGCAAGGTCGTCATCCTGACCACCTTCGACCGCGACGACTACCTGTTCGAGTCGCTCGGCGCGGGCGCGAGCGGGTTTCTGCTCAAGAACACCGCCCCCGAGGACCTGGTCGAGGCGATCCAGGTCGTGCATTCCGGCCACGCCCTGCTCGCCCCCGAGGTCACGCGCCGAGTGATCAAGCGCTTCTCCGGCGGTGGCGAGCGCGTCTACCGCCCGGACCTGGTCGCCGACCTGACCGACCGGGAGCGCGAGGTGCTCGGCCTGATCGCCCGCGGCCTGACCAACACCGAGATCGCCGGCCAGCTGTTCGTCGGCGAGGCCACGGTCAAGACCCACGTCTCCCGCGTCCTGCTCAAGCTGGGCCTGCGCGACCGGGTCCAGGCGGTGGTGTTCGCCTACGAGTGCGGGCTGGTCGTCCCCGGCGACGACGCCGCCTCCTGAAGCTGGGTCACAGCCACCACCAGCACGCACACCGCAGCAACCAGTACGACGACCAGCGGCACCCCGGCGTACGGAGCTAGCAACGGCGCGAGGCCGATCAGTACGACGGCGGCGATGCTGGTGCTCAGCTGGAGGGTCGGCCTGGCCAGGATCGTCCGCGTCACGCCCCAGAGCAGCGCGACGAACAGCCCGGCCGGCACGGCCACGGCGTACCCGGTGCTGGTCGCTGAGAGCGGCAGGTGGTGGCTGGTCTGCTCGACCGCCACCTCCAGCCCGGCGCCGAGTGCGGCCAGTGCGGCGAACAGGCCGAAGTGCCCGTAGCCCCACAGGTAGGACTGGTCGCGGTTGCGCTCCAGGCCGTGTCCGGCGGGCTGCAGGAAGTAGAGCCACCACAGGGCGAACAGCAGGACCAGACCGCCCACACCGATGACCACCAGCCCGGCGCTGACCTCGGTGGCCCGCACAGCGTTGCTGACGGCAAGGACGCTCTC
This sequence comes from Kribbella sp. cmx-5-2, assembly GCA_049998015.1. Classification (GTDB taxonomy): domain Bacteria; phylum Actinomycetota; class Actinomycetes; order Propionibacteriales; family Kribbellaceae; genus Kribbella. Next base: position 1,180,662 of record JAEBEC010000001.1, on the reverse strand, counting down.
ACCCAGCAGGATGATGGTGAACAGGCTGTACCGCTCGGCGATGTGGTGCGGGTGCCAGCCGGTGTCCCGCTTGCGCTGCGCCCACCACGGCACGGTCAGCTCGAGCACCGCCAGGCAGGCGAAGGTCAGTGTGGTGGTCTCCCCGGTCGCCGTACGGATCAGCCAGCCGACCTGCAGCACGCTGATCCCGATGGCGTTCCGGAACGCCGTACGACGCTCTGCCGGGTTCTCGACGCCCGCACGGACCCACTGGGCGATCTGACCGGCCCGCATGATCAGGTACCCCAGCGTGACCAGCCGGAAGTCCCCGTCGGCCGCAGCCGTCGGTACGCCGGCCGCCAGCACCAGGACACCGCCCATCTGCATCAGCGTGAGCAGCCGGTAGGCCACGTCGTCGGTGTCGTACGCCGAGGCGAACCAGGTGAAGTTCATCCACGCCCACCAGATCGTGAAGAACACCTGCAGGAACCCGACCACCTCGGGATGCCCGTCGGCGACGCTGTGCGCGAACTCGGCCGCCGCGGCCGCGACGGCGACCACGAAGGTCAGGTCGAACAGCAGCTCGAGCGGACTGGCGACGCGGTGCTGCTCGTCGGGCCGGCGCGGGCGCATCCGGCCCCGGATCAGGGCTGCGGGCATGGTTCGGCTCCTCGTGCTGGTCGGCTCACGACAGGTTGGACAGGACAGCGGCACGGTCTGTGACCGGCGTCGCAGGAGAACTTCTCCCGATCGGTCACAGCCGGGCGCGCTGTCCTGTCCTTCCTGGTGACCGGGCGGCACCAGGCCCCCGCGACCGACAGGAGACGGACATGAAGATCGTCGTCATCGGCGGCACCGGGCTGATCGGGTCCAAGCTGATCCGCCGCTTCGCCGCGCACGGGCACGACGCGGTCGCGGCGGCGCCGAACACCGGCGTGAACACGCTCACCGGCGAGGGCCTGGACGAGGTGCTGACCGGCGCGGACGTGGTCGTCGACGTGTCGAACTCGCCGTCGTTCGAGCCGGCCGCGGTGATGGAGTTCTTCACCACCTCCACGACCAACGTGCTGGCCGCGGAGAAGAAGGCCGGCGTCAAGCACCACGTCGCGGTGTCGATCGTCGGCACCGAGCGGCTGCCGGACAACGGGTACTTCGCGGCGAAGATCGCCCAGGAGGACCTGATCACGAACTCCGGCGTCCCGTACTCGCTGGTGCACGCGACCCAGTTCTTCGAGTTCACGATCGGCATCGCCGACGCGGCGACCGACGGTTCCCAGGTGCGGATCGCGCCGGTGAAGTACCAGCCGATGGCCGGTGACGACGTCGCCGACGCGGTCGCGAAGACCGCGGTCGGTACGCCGCTGAACGGCCGCAAGGAGATCGCCGGGCCGGACCAGGTCCGGATGGACGAGTTCATCCGCGAGGCGCTGGCGCTGGCCGGCGACGCCCGCGAGGTGGTCGCCGACGAGCACGCGACGTACTTCGGCTCGGAGCTGCTCGAGGGCAGCCTGGTCCCCGAGGGCGAGGCCGAGCTGGGCCACATCCACTACGTCGACTGGGTCAAGGGCCAGGCCGAGCGATGAGCGCACCCGACGAGAGCGCAGTCCTGCGGGAGGGCGAGAGCCCGTACGGGCGCGAGCCCGCGGGGTCCGGTGCAGTCGGGCGCGAGCCGCTGAGCGAGCTGCACCACGAGGTCGAGGTGGAGCTCGGGACAATGACCGCCAACGAGCCCGACATCGCCGTACCGGCGAGCGAGTGGCTGGTCGACCCGACCGAGGTCGAACGGGACGAGATCGCGCTCCGCAGCCTGCTCGGCGCGGTCGAGGCCCTCGAGGGCGACGTCCGTCGCCCGAACGCAACCGAAGGGTGAAGATAGACCTGTGGACGGAGCTGCGGTGAACCGGCCGGACGACCTGAAGGCGGACGGTCCGAAGGCGGGGGAGCTCGGGGCCGGTGAGGTCGAGGCGCGCCGGCTTCAGGTGGACAAAGACGGCGCAGCCGATCTGGAGGAGGCCGCGCGGGTCTTCAACGAGCTGCGGCCGCGGCTGTTCGGCATCGCCTACCGGATGCTGTCCAGCGCGACCGAGGCCGAGGACCTGGTCCAGGACGTCTGGCTGCGCTGGCAGACCTGTGACCGCAGCGTCGTGGCCAACCCCGCGGCGTACCTGGCGACGGCGACGACCCGGCTGGCGATCAACGCGGCCACGTCGGCCCGGGTCCGTCGTGAGACGTACATCGGGCCGTGGCTGCCCGAGCCGGTGGACACCAGTGCCGACCCGCTGCTCGGTGCGGAGCGTGGGGAGGCGCTGGAGTTCGCCGTACTGATCCTGCTCGAGCGGCTGTCGCCGAACGAGCGGGCGGCGTACGTACTGCGGGAGGCGTTCGACTACCCGTACCCGCAGATCGCGGAGATCCTGCAGCTCAGCGAGCCGGCTGTGCGTCAGCTGGTGAGCCGTGGACGCAAGCGGGTCACAGGAGAGCGCCGTACGCCGGTCGACGAGCAGGAGCAGCGTCGACTGCTCAGCGCCTTCGTCACCGCGGCCCGGACCGGTGACCTGGTCGCGCTGGAAAGCCTGTTCGCCGCGGACGTGTCCAGCTACTCCGACGGCGGTGGGATCGTGCGGGCCTCCAGGATCCCGGTGCACGGAGTGGAGCGGGTCGCCAAGTACTACAGGGCTTTCGCCGACCGCTTCTGGGCCGGTGTCGACGTGGAGATCGCCACGGTCAACGGCTCGTCGTCGGCGCTGCTGCGGCTCGACGGGCAGCTCTTCGCCATGGTCACCGTGGTGGGGTCGTCCGAGGGCATCGACCGGATCTACTGGCAGATGAACCCGACCAAACTCGCCGGGGTGGGCTGATGATCGACCACCTCGTCGCGGCCTTGCGGTCGGGACAGGTGGAACGCCTGCTCGCGCCCGGCGCCGTACTGGTCTCCGACGGCGGCGGGCAGGTCGCCGTTCCGCTGCAGCCCGTCCACGGCGTCGGGGAGATCGCCCGGGTGATCACCGTCCACTGCACCCGCCCCGGCGCGGACCTGTCGGTCGAGCGCGCCAACGGCCGCCCGGCGATCGTCGTACGGCGTGCTGGGCAGGCCCAGGCCGTGCTCTGCCTGGACGTCGCCGACGAGGTCGTGACTCACCTGTGGCTGATCCTCAACCCCGCCAAGCTGACCGCCTGGCACCGGGATCCGTCCCGCGGATGACCCGGCCCGTCACACTGCGGACCGACGTGCTGACGGCTCCGGCTGACTAGCGTTGGCACTACTCCCGGCGAAGGGAGTGGCCAGGCGTGCGTCTGGTCAGGGGGCCGAAGCAGCAGAGGAACGGTGAACGGGATGCTGAGCGTTGCTGGGCTGACCCGGCGGTTCGGTGATCACCTCGCACTCGACGACGTGACGTTCGACGTCGTGCCAGGGCGGATGACCGGTTTCGTCGGGGCCAACGGAGCCGGTAAGACGACGACGATGCGGATCATGCTCGGGGTGCTCGCACCCTCGGCCGGACAGGCGCTGTGGAACGGCGCACCGCTGACGCACGCGATCCGCAGCGAGTTCGGCTACATGCCGGAGGAGCGCGGGCTGTACCCGAAGATGAAGATCCGCGACCAGCTGATCTTCTTCGGCCGCCTGCACGGCCTCGACCCGGTGCGGGCGGGGGAGCGGACCGACAAGATCCTGGACCGGCTCGGCCTGACCGAGCGGTCCGGTGACACGCTGGAGACGCTCTCGCTGGGCAACCAGCAGCGCGTCCAGATCGCCGCCGCGCTCGTGCACGAGCCGATCGCGCTGGTGCTCGACGAGCCGTTCAGCGGGCTCGACCCGCTGGCCGTGGACGCGATGGTCGACCTGCTCCGCGAGGAGGTCACGCCGGAGGTGCCGGTGCTGTTCTCCAGCCACCAGCTCGAACTGGTCGAGCGGCTGTGCGACGACCTCGTCGTACTGTCTCGCGGCAAGGTCGTGGCCGCCGGCTCGGTGGCGTCGCTGTCGGCCGGCTCCAGTACGACGTACCGGCTGGTGACCGATGTCGACGCGGGCTGGCTGCGCGACGTCCGGGGGATCAAGGTGCGCGACGTGGACGGCGCGTCCGGGCTGTTCGACGTGGTCGAAGCGGGCCAGGAGCAACAGGTTCTGCAGCAGGCGATGAGTCGCGGACAGGTGCTCGAGTTCGGGCCCGAGCGCGTGGCGTTGAGCGACGTCTTCCGGGAGGCGACCCGATGAGTGACCAGAAGCAGGGTTTGCGGCATCCGTGGCAGCTGGTGGCGCTGCGGGAGATCAGTACGAAGCTGCGCGACAAGACGTTCATCGGCTCGACGCTGTTCATGCTGGTCGTGGTGATGCTGGCCGTGATCGTCCCGGCGCTGCTGGCCGGCAACGGCTCGCCGGACAAGATCGCGGTCACCGACGACGCCGGCGCGCGGATCGTCCAGACCGCCGACCAGTTCAACGGGGACGACGCGCTGGAGGTGACCCGGGTCGCCGACCGCGCCGCGGCCGAGCAGGCCGTCACCTCGGGCGATGTCGCGGCGGCGCTGCTGCCGGCCGACAACGGGTACGTCGTACTGGGTGACGACCAGGTCGACAGCGGACTCCAGAACGCGCTGCGCGAGGCGGTGACCAACCTGGGGATGTTCGACAACGCGGCCAAGGCGGGGCTGACGCCGGAGCAGTTGCAGGCCGGTACGACGGTGCAGGAGCAGCTGCTGAACCCGGGCCCGCTGCCCGAGATCGTGGCCGAGTTCGTCAACATCGGGCTCGCGCTGGCCTTCTACATGACCGCGCTCGGCTTCGGCATGATGATCGCGCAGAGCGTCGTCCAGGAGAAGGAGAGTCGGGTGGTCGAGATCCTGGCCGCCGCGATCCCGATCCGGGCGCTGCTGTGGGGCAAGGTCGTCGGTAGCACGGTGATGGCGCTGGCGCAGATCGTGGTGATCGCGGCCGCGGCGCTGATCGGGCTGCTGGTCACCGGGCAGGCCGACATCCTCGAGGTGATCGCGCCGGTCGCGGGCTGGTTCGTGGTGTTCTTCGTGCTCGGGTTCCTCGCGCTGGCCGGGCTGTGGGCCGTGGCCGGCTCGCTGGCCACGCGGCAGGAGGACCTCGGATCCACGACGCTGCCGGGGCAGATGATCCTGATGATCCCGTTCTTCTTCTCGGTGTTTGCGGGCGGGACAGCCAAGACCTGGGCGTCGTTCGTCCCGATCGCGTCGTCGATGGCGATGCCGGGGCGGATGCTCACCGAGGACGTGCCGCTGTGGCAGCCGCTGGTGGCGATCGCTCTGTTGCTGGTCGCGACGGTTCTGATCGTGCGGCTCGGGGCACGGCTGTACGAGCGGACGCTGCTCCAGACCGGGCGCAAACTCGGTTACCGAGAGGCACTGACGCTCAAGGCGTCCTGACCTTTCGGGTGTGGTTGCTACTTATCGTCGCAGCCGGGCAAACGTTACAAGTTTCCGCCCGGCTGTGACGTAACCGCAACACGCGTCAACTGTGTACTGCGGCGTAACCTCGACTACGGTCCCAATGCATGAACGTCGAGCTGCGCCACCTGCGGGTGGTGGTCCTGGTGGCAGAAGCGGGGTCCGTAGGACGGGCCGCCCGCTGGATGAAGGTGAGTCAGCCCAGTCTGACCGCGCAGCTGAAACGGATCGAGTCGGCGTTCGGCGGCGAGCTGTTCGAGCGCTCCCGCACCGGTGTCACCCCGACTCCGCTCGGCCGGTACGCCGTCGACCGGGCCCGGGCGATCCTCGTCGACGTCGACCACCTGTCCGCGACCGTGTCGGCGATGACCGCGGTGGAGTCCAGCGCCGTCCGGCTCGGTGGCTTCCCGACCGCGCCGATGTCCGGGATCGCCTCCCGGCTGCGCGACCACGGCGAGATCGAGCAGGTCAGCATCGAGGTCGAGTGGTCGACCAGCGTGCTGCTGCAGCAGCTGGAGAGCGGGCGGCTCGACTTCGCGCTGCTGCGCGAGTTCCCCGGCTTCGAGCTGCGACTGCCGACGGGCGTCGACGCGTGCACGATCGTCGAGTCCGAATCGGCGTACGTCGTGATGGCCGCCGACCACCCGAAGGCGATCGCCACCCGGCACCGCGGCGACATCGACCTCGCCGACCTGGCCGAGGAGGAGTGGATCGGGGAACCGCCGGACGACAGCGGTTTCCACGTCCTGTTCCGCGCCTCGTGCGAGGAGGCCGGCTTCACTCCCCGGATCGAGCACCACTCGGTCGACACGTCGGTCCTGATGGGCTTCGTGACGAGCGGGCAGGGCGTCGCGCTGATCTCGCCTACGTCGTACCGGATGCTGTCGAGCGATGTCACCACCCGGCCGATTGCGGGTGATCCGATTCATCGTCGGCTGCTGCTTGCGTGGAGCACTGATTCGCCGCGGGCGCAGATGGCTTCGGATGTGTGCGAGATGGCCATCCATGCGTACGACGAGGCTTTCGCCGAGCATGCGCGGTGGGGGCAGCACCAGCGTATGCATGTCGCGTGAGCTGAACTGGCGGCGGCGTTCCGGTGCCGCCCCTCGACCTGCATCCCTCCCAGCAACGCGAAAGGCCCCGGTCGCTCAGCGACCGGGGCCTTTCGCGGACCTACCTCAAGCTCCAGCGGGCCTGAACTGCCCCACGAAGAACTCGCCGGTGTCTTCCGGGTCGTCCATCCGCTCGCGGTACTGCTGCCCGACCTCTTCCTTGGGCCGCACGAACGCCTGCTGACCAGGGTTCTTGGGGGCCTCGGGCTGGGGTGCCTGAGCCTTGGGTGCTTCGGCCTTGGGTGCTTCGGCCTTGGGTGCTTCCACCTTCGGCGCTTCGGCCTTCGGCTCCGGCGCCTTGGGCTCTTCGGCCCTCGGGGCCTCGGCCTTGGGCGCTGCTTCCGTCGGGGCCGACGGCGCTGCAGCCGGGCTCACTCCAACCGCGGTAGCTCCCGCCGCGGTCGGCGTTGCCGCGGCCGGCGGCTCGTCATCCTTGTCCTCGGCCTTCGGCGCCTCGGCAACCGGGACCGGCTGGGTCGCATCCCGATCCACCGGCTCCTGCTGGGTCGCATTCGAGTCTGCCGCAACAACCTGAGTCTCCTCAGCCTGCTGGTACTGGCCCGCAGCAACTACCTGCGTCTCGTCGTCCCGCTGGGCCTCGCCGGCAGGAACAACCTGCGTCTCGTCGGCCCGCTGGGCGTCGCCGGCAGTTACAACCTGCGCCTCATCGGCTCGCGACACCTCACCGGACGGAACAAGCTGCGTCTCATCGGGGTCAACCTGCTGCGTCTCAACCTGCTGTGTCTCAGCCCGCTGTGCTTCAACGCGCTCCGGCTCGTCCCGCTCCGGCGCCACCTGCACCGTCTCGTCCGCATCGTTGCTCACCGCACCGACCACCGCCGTGTTCTCCGGCGCGACCCGAGCGTCCGCTTCGGCGAACTGCATCGTGTGCTCGTCGGCCTGACTCCGCGGCTGCACCGGCTCCGGCTCGTCGTCGAACAGGTCGTCGTAGCTCGTGTTCCCGAAGTTCTGGAACCGGTTGTCCCCACCGGCCGGCGCGTACTCGGCACCAGCAGCAACCGGCGGCGCGTAAACAGCAGCGACCTCAGCCTCCTGCTGCGCCTGCGCGAGCTCCTGCTCCCGCTGCCGCCGCTCGGCCTCCGCCCGCGCCCGCCGGCGCCGCCGTACCGACTGCACGATCAGCTGCACGGAGTACACCAGCGAGATCACCGCAAGGATCGGCACCACGCCGTTGAGCGTGTACGCCTTCACCCCGTCGATCATCCCGGTGGTCACCCCCGGAACGTCGTTCAGGAAGTTCGTCGTCCGGTTGGGGATCCAGTGCACGGCGTAGATCATCGCGCCGAACGTCAGCGCGGCACCGAGCGCGGCCGCTCCGGAGAAGTACGACACCACGGCCCAGAAGATCAGCGCTCCGATGCCGTAGGCAAGCGCCATCTCCTTCGCGTTCAGCTCGAGCCCGCCGTCGGCCGTCAGCACTCCGAACGCGGCCGGCCCCGCCAACGCCACGATGATCCCGAGAAGGAAACCAAGGAATTTGGACACGTCCCCACCGTAGCGACGTTTCCCCCACAGACAGCGACGACACTTCGGCGCCCCGCCCGCCCTTCACCTACGGTCGGTCACCGAACCTCAAAACCCCATAAATCCAGGCCAACAGCCACCCGATCACACGCCGCGCCAACCACCCGCCACCAACGGCGACCATCCACCCACCCGAAACCGTCACCCCGCCCACCGCGCATCCGCCACCCCGCGCATCGCCACCGCGCTCACCACCCGACACCAACGGCGACCACCACCCACCCGCTACCGGCACCCCGCGCACCGCGCATCCGCCACCCCGCGCATCGCCACCGCGCCCACCACCCGACACCAACGGCAACCACCACCCACCCGCTACCGTCACCCCGCGCACCGCGCATCCGCCACCCCGCGCATCGCCACCGCGCCCACCACCCGACACCAACGGCAACCACCACCCACCCGCTACCGTCACCCCGCGCACCGCGCATCCGCCACCCCGCGCATCGCCACCGCGCCCACCACCCGACACCAACGGCGACCACCACCCACCCGCTACCGCCACCCCGCGCATCCGCCACCCCGCCGGGCTAGCAGGCGCCAGCCACCCACGCACTAGCGGACCCCAAGAGCCGCCGCCCATCGGACCACCAAGTGCCAGCCACCGCCGAGACCCACGGACCAGCGGATCGTCAAGCGTCGCCGCCCGCCGGACCGCCAAGTACCAGCCACCGCCGAGACCCATGCACCAGCGGACCCTCGAGAGTCGCCGCCCGCCGGACCATCAAGTGCCAGCCACCGCCGAGACCCACGCACCAGCGGACCGCCAAGCGCCGCCGCCCGTCAGACCGCCAAGTACCAACCACCGCCGAGACCCACGCACCAGCGGACCGTCAAGAGCCACCGCCCGCCAGACCACCAAGTACCAACCACCACCGAGACCCACGCACCGAAGATCCGCCCCGCGGAGAGCCCGGCAACTTCCCCGACGCCGACACGAGTTGGCCCCCAACCAACAGCCCTACGGCGTAACAGCCAACCCGTACGTGATCCCCGCCGGCGCCGGATCCACGTGATCCAGGTCCGGCGTCCGCTCGTACTCGTCCCACGCCAGCATCCGGTCCAGCTCCCGCCGTACCGCCGCCAGCACCTCGGTCACCGCCACGTCCCGCCCGAGCTCCTTGGATAACGTTGTCACATCAGCGTCCGAGATCCCGCACGGCACGATCCGGTCGAACCACACCAGATCGTTGTCGCAGTTCAACGCGAACCCGTGCATGGTCACCCCCTGCGCCACCCGGATCCCGATCGCCGCGATCTTCCGCTCCCGCCCACGCTCGTCGGCCGGAACCCACACCCCACTCCGCCCCTTGACCCGCCCAGTCCGTACGCCGAGCTCAGCGCACACCGCGATCAAGGCCTCCTCCAACCGCCGCACGTAATCCACCACGTACACATGCGAGGCCAGCTTGACGATCGGATACCCCACGAGCTGCCCCGGCCCGTGCCACGTGATCTTCCCGCCCCGGTCGACATCCACCACCGGCGTACCGTCCACCGGCCGCTCGTGCGGCTCGGTCCGCTTGCCGGCGGTGTAGACCGGCGGGTGCTCGAGCAGGATCACCGTGTCCTCACCGGTGCCCTCGGCAACCGCGGTGTGCAGCCGCCGCTGCTCCTCCCACGCCTGCTCGTAGTCGACCGCCTCGGCGCCGAACCCGGCCTCCACGTACTTGATAGCCCTCACGCGTTCGAGTGTATGCCTGACCCTCGTTCCGACGTCGCCCACCATCCACAGCCCTTGCTGGACGCCCTTCCTGTGGATAACTCGACGGCCGACAACGACGATTCGTGCACCCTCTTGGCATGGCACTCGACGACATCGCCGGCTACAGCTTGCGCCGGAAGCTCGGGTCCGGATCGGCCGGCACCGTCTGGCTGGTCCGCGATCTCGCTTCCGGCCGCCACGCCGTCCTCAAACGCATCCCAGCCCCGACCATCACCAATCCAACAGTCTTCGAACGAGACCTCACCACCCTGCTCGCCATCAACCACCCGCACATCGCTCGCCTGATCGAAGTCCGCCAGTCCGAGTCCGACTGGCTCCTCTTCGGCCAGCACGTCCCCGCCGGCAACCTCACAGCCTTGCTGGGCCGAAGAGGCGACCTCTCGCTAGGCGAGCTGGTCACCCTCATCAGCCCCCTGGCCGAGGCCCTCGCGGTCCTCCACCACAAAGGCCTCCACCACGGCCGCCTGACCCCCGCCAACATCCTCTTCGACGCCGACGGCCGCCCAGTCATCACCGACACAGCCCTCCGCTTTCAAGACCCCACCACCACCCAAGCCGACGACCTGACAGCCCTCGCTGCCCTGACCCAACTGGCCGCCGGCACCACCACGCGGTTCCCCGCCACCCTCTTCACCCACACCACAGCCCCAACCCTCGCCCGCAAGGTCCTGGAGCTCTCACCACCCACCCCTCTCAACCTGGCTTTCCCCGACCACTCCATCCCCGAACCCCAGTCCTCTCCCTCCCGCCCCCTCACCCCAAGACCAGCCCCCACCCCGGCGCCAATCGCCAACCCCACCGTGATCCCCACCAACCCCACGGTGATCCCCACCGCCCAACCCCGCCGCCCTCAAAACCGCCGCAAGCCCCGACGAGATACCACCCGCCGAGCCCGCCGCGACAACACCACCCGCCTGAACCAGATCCTCGCCAACACCACCCACCGAGCCCCCCGCTCCCACCGAACCGCCTACGGAGTCCTAGCCGCCTCAGCCCTGGCCGCCCTCGTAGTCACAGCCCTGGCCCTGACCACCCTCGGCATCCTCGACACCCCCACCACCAACCCAGCAGCCGCCGCACCCCCATCACCCACAACCCCATCACCCACAACCCCCACCACTGCAACCTCAGCCACTCCAACCCCAGCCACTCCAACACCTGTGGCCCCGACCTCACCCAACTCCTCCCAAGCCTGGCAACAAACCCTCCAAGCCCTGGACCAACGCCGAGCCCACGCCTTCTGGACCCTCAACCCCGCCGAACTCGACGCCGTCTACGAACCAGGCAGCCACCCCTGGACCACGGACCGAGCAGCCCTGGCCACCTACCAAGCCCAAAAGATCCGAATCGCCAACCTCCGCTTTCAAATCGAGCACCTCACCCAAGAACCCACCCCCGGCCCCACCATCACCCTCCGAGTCACCGACCGCCTCATCTCCGCCACAGCCCTGACCCCCACCGGCTCAACCCAACTCCCGCCCGGCCCACCCACCACCCGCCGTATCACCCTCACCCCGGCCGGCAAGACCTGGCGCATCACCACCATCACCCCCGCCTGAAACCCCTATACACAAGGCGATCCGGCACGATCCGGAAGTCCTGTCCGCATCCCTGGAGACTGGTCCGTATGACGTACTGCGACGAGCGACCCCCGTGGTCCATGACCGGCAGCGAAATGCTGTCGGCGCTCGACGCCGTCCAAACCCAGATCACGCACCTCCAGACCTACCGCCTGCAACTCCTCTCAGCCCTCGACGCCAACGGCCACGCCGCCGAGGTCGGCGCCCGAGACACCATCCAGCTGATCGCCGTGCGCCACCGGCTGGATCCGGTGGAGGTCCGGCGGGACCTCCGTCTGGCCACGGCCCTACCGAAGTACACAGAAGTCCAAGCAGCCCTCGCGACCAACAGCGAACCCGCAGCCGCAGACCCCGCCACGGGCGAGGCGGTGCTGCATGTGGGCCAGGCCGAAGCCATCATCACCACCCTCGAGCGCATCCCGACCGCGGCGATGGTCCCCGTCGAAACCCTCCAAGTCGCCGAACACGAGCTCGTCAAAGCAGCCCAAACCGTCTGCCCCGCAGACCTGCGCAAACTCGGCAAACACATCCGCAACACCCTCGACACCGACGGCCCCGAACCCGAAACCCGAGCCCTGGCCGCCGAAACCCTCTGGTTGAAGCGCGGCGAGTTGGGTGTCGAGTTCGGCGGCTACCTGGGCGGAGACAACGCCGAGCTGTTCAACACGCTGATCTTCGCCGGCTCGAAACCCCACCAGACCCTCGACGGCGCTCGCGATCCCCGGAGCCGAGGCAAACGCCAAGCCGACGCCCTCACCGCCATCCTCACCACCGCAGCAGCCACCGGCACGGCGGCGCCCGCCCACGGCGACATCAAACCCCACATCACCGTCACCATCGACCTCGAAACCCTGAGGGCCGGTACCGGTGCGGGCACCCTCGCCTCCGGCGCCACCCTCTCCACCAGCGCTGTACGCCGCCTGGCCTGCGACGCCGGCATCATCCCGCTCGTCCTCGGCTCCAACTCCGAACCCCTGGACGTAGGCACCGAACACCGCTTCGTAACGCGTGCGATCCGCCAGACCCTGAACGCCCGCGACAAAGGCTGCGTCATCTGCCAAGCCCCCACAGCAATGTGCGAAGCGCACCACCTGACCCACTGGGCGGACGGCGGCCCCACCACCATCACCAACCTGGTCCTGCTCTGCAAAGCCCACCACATCGACGTCCACCACAACCACTGGACCATCACCATGAACCAAGGCCACCCCCAGGCCAGCCGCCCCACCTGGGCCGACAAATCCAAACCGCCGTAGGCCAACCCGAGCCATCCACACTGACGAGCGCGCAACCCCCAACCCCACCGCTCGCAGGCACCTCAGCCTGTCCACCCGCGGTCCACCCCGACGCCGCACGCGCAGACGTCTCTCGACAGGTCCACAAGCCAACGCCGCCACAGAACCACAAATCCAACGCCGACCAACAGTCACGACAGCCTCGGAAACCCAGGCGCAAGCCCAACGCCGCCACACAGCCAAGACCGCCTCGGAAACCCAGGCACGAGCCCAACGCAGCCACACAGACATCCAGGCCCAAGCGTGAGGCCACCCATCGAACCATCAAAGCGCCCAGTTCCAGAACAGTTGTCCCACGTAGCCGCCCGTCCCGGCGAAGATCGACGTGCGATCTCGGTCTCGGAGAACGCCCACTCGACGATGGTCCAGCACATTGGCGGCGAGGTGGTGGTGGTCCGACAGATGACCGCCAACTTGCTCGCCTGGCCACACGGGTCAGGAACCCCGCACCTCCGCGCGCGGTACGCCGTCCTCGTGCCTGGCTCCCCACCACGGCACCCTCGCCGTGACTTACCGCCGTCATCCCGGCCGTTGTCGTCAATCCCACCGCCGGCCAAGAAGCTCGGCGGCGATCACCCGTCACCAGCTACGCAAACGACCTAGCGGTCCGACAGGATCCGGTCCTACACCGACCAAGAGCCAACACCATGGGTGCCACCTTTGCCTGGGCTCGACATGAGCGGCGTTGCCCGGGCTCGACACGGGCGGCTTTGCCCAGGCTCGACACGGGCGGCTTGCTCGGGCTCAACGCCGGCGGTTCTGCCCAGGTTCGGCGCGATCACCCGTCATCAGCTACGCAAACGACTTGGCGGTCCGACAGGATCCGGTTCTACATCGACCAAGGGCCAGCACCATGGGTGCCACCTTTGCCTGGGCTCGACATGAGCGGCGTTGCCCGGGCTCGACACGCGGGGCCTTTGCCCAGGCTCGACACGGGCGGCGATCGCTCACCCTCGGTCCCGATTGGCTGACCCGGGTTTCCGCGGGCGCTCGGTAGCGGCCTTAGTGGGTGAGGGCTGCTGCGAGGGCTAGTTGGGGAGTTGGGTGGGTGAAGGTGAAGCCCGTCGTCTGGAGGGTGGTGGGGAGGGTTCGTTTGCTGCCTAGGAGTTCCCAGGCGAACTCGCCCAGGAGGGTGGTGAGGGCCTTGGCGGGGACGGGAATCAGGGCGGGGCGGTGGAGCTGGGCTGCGAGGGACTTAGTGAAGGTCTGGTTGGTGATGGGGGTGGGGAGGGTGATGTTGACGGGGCCCTCGACCGTGTCGTGTTCGGCGGTGTGGCGGACGGCTCGGAGCCAGTCGCGAAGGGAGACGACGGGGAAGTACTGGGTGCCGGGGCCTAGCCGACCGCCGACGCCGAGGCGGAAGGGGAGGGAGAGGAGTTGGAAGGCGGGGGCCTGGCCGGCTAGGACTACGCCGGTGCGGAGAGTGGCTACTCGGCAGCCTGCTTCGCGGGCGGGGTCGGCGGCGCCTTCCCAGACTCGGACCACGTCGGCGAGGAAGCCGTCGCCGAGTGGCGACGCTTCCGTGAGGAGGTCGTCGCCGCAGTCCATGCCGTACCCGCCGATTCCGCTCTGGGTGAGGAACACCGGTCTGCGGTCGAGCTGTGCGGCAGCCTCGGCGAGGGTGGCGGTGGTGCGGACGCGGCTCTCGCGGATGGTCGCGCGGTACGTCGGGGTCCAGGGGCGGCCGATGTTCGCGCCGGCGAGGTTGACGAGGACGTCGGCGCCGGTGAGGGCCTTGGCGTCGAGGCGGCCGGTGGCGGGGTCCCACTGGAGCTCGTCGGGAGAGGCCGGCGTACGGCGCACCAGGCGGGTGACTTGGTGGCCGTCGGCAACGAGGTCGCGGGCGAGCGCCGTACCGAGGAAACCGGACGCGCCGGCCAGGACGTACTTCACGCGAACCTCCGGGAGTGAGTTGAGGCGAGGGGCAAGGAAAATCAGGTGGTACGCCGGAGCGCTGGCGCTCGGGTCGGAAACGTGGGGCGAAGTGGTGGCGGCATGGGTGGGGGAGGTGGGCCGAAGCGGTGGCGCTGAGGTGGGAGGAGTGGGCCGGAGTGGTGGCGGCTGGGGGTGGGGACGCGGGCCGGGGTGGTGGCGGTTTGGGTGGGGGAGGTGAGCCGGAGTGGTGGGACGTGAGCTGGAGTGGTGGCGGCTTGGGTGGGGAGGTGGGCCGAAGCGGTGGCGCTGGGGTGGGAGGCGTGGGCCGGAGTGGTGGCGGCTGGGGGGTTGGGACGTGGGTCGGGGTGGTGGCGGTCTGGGTGGGGACGTGGGCCGAAGCGGGCGGTGGGGTCGAGGGCGTTGGTGGGCGGCGCGGGTGGGGCGGTGGCGCTGGTCGGGCGGTGGCTCAGGTCCGAAAACACGCGACCCGCTGCGGGCTGGGGAGCCCGAGCGGGTCGGATGCTGGTGCTGGGTGGTTGCTGGGCCGGAACGGCCGTGGTGATCGGTGTGGCTCGGGCAACCGGTGGGGGCGCCGAGCGGGCTCGGCGCCGTACCGGATCAGACGTCGAACTGGGCTTCTTCCAGGCGGGCCTTGACTGCCGTCAGGTAGCGGGCGGCGTCGGCGCCGTCGACCAGGCGGTGGTCGTAGGTGAGGGCCAGGTAGACCATCTGGCGGATCGCGATGGTCTCGCCGAGCTCGGGGTGGGTGATGACGACCGGGCGCTTGACGACCGCGCCGGTGCCGAGCATGCCGACCTGCGGCTGGTTCAGGATCGGGGTGTCGAACAGGGCGCCGCGGCTGCCGGTGTTCGTGATCGTGAACGTGCCGCCCGCCATCTCGTCCGGCAGCACCTTGTTGTTGCGGGTGCGGTCGGCGAGGTCGGCGATCTTCTTGGCCAGGCCGGCGATGTTCAGGTCGCCGGCGTTGTGCACGACCGGGACCATCAGGCCCTTCTCGGCGTCCACGGCGATGCCCAGGTGCTCGGCGGCGTGGTACGTGACCTCGCCGGCTTCCTCGTTGATCGAGGCGTTGAGCTTCGGGTACTGCTTCAGCGCGTCGATCGCGGCCAGCGCGAAGAACGGCAGGAAGGACAGCTTGACGCCTTCGCGGGCGAAGAACTCGTTCTTCTTCGCGTTGCGCAGCTTGGCGATCTCGGTGACGTCGACCTCAACGACCGTGGTCAGCTGGGCCGACACCTTGAGCGAGTTCACCATGTGGCTGGCGATCGCCTTGCGGATCCGGCTCATCTTCTCGGTCGTGCCGCGCAGCGGGCTGACCGGGGCCTTGGCCGCGGAGGCCGCTGCCGCCGGAGCTGCGGCGGCGGGAGCCGGGGCGGCCTTGGCTGCTTCAGCCGCGGCGATGACGTCCTGCTTGCGGATGCGGCCACCGACACCGGTGCCCTGTACGGCGCCGAGGTCGACGTTGTTCTCCGCGGCGAGCTTGCGGACCAGCGGGGTCACGTAGTTCGGGCCCTCGGAGGAGGAGCCGTTGGAGCTGGCGGCCGGGGCCTGTGCTGCCGGAGCCTGGGCGGCGGGCGCCTGGGCGGCCGGGGCCTGGGCGGCGGGCGCCTGGGCGGCCGGGGCCTGGGTCGGCTGCGGGGCGGGGGCTGCCTGCGGGGCCGGGGCCTGCGTGGGCGCCTGGGCCGGCGGGGCCTGCTGCGGGGCCGGAGCCTGTGCAGCCGGTGCCTGCGGAGCCGGGGCCTGCGGGGCCGGAGCTGCCTGCGGGGCGGGGGCCTGGGCGGCCGGAGCCTGCTCGGCGGAAGCCGGTTCAGCGGGGGCTTCCTGCTTCGCCTCGGCCGGGGGCTCCTGCTTCGGGGCCTCCTGGGCCGGGGCCGCGTCACCGGAACCGACGACGGCGAGCTCGGCGCCGACCTCGACGGTCTCGTCCTCGGCGACCTTGATCTCGAGGAGCTTGCCGGCGACCGGCGACGGGATCTCGGTGTCGACCTTGTCGGTGGAGACCTCGAGCAGCGGCTCGTCGACGGCGACGTCGTCGCCGACCTGCTTGAGCCAACGGGTGACAGTTCCTTCGGTAACACTTTCACCCAGTGCGGGCAGCGTCACCGACGTACCGGAGCCACCAGAAGAGCCAGAGTTGTCGGACGAGGCGGCCGGAGCCTGCTCGGCCGGAGCTTCGGCGGCGGGCGCCTCCTGAGCAGGAGCCTCCTCGGCCGGTGCTTCAGCGGCAGGGGCCTCCTCGGCCGGAGCTTCCTGAGCCGGTGCTTCCTCGGCGGGAGCCTCGGCGGCCGGGGCTGCGTCGCCGCCCGTGGACTCGCCGGCGTCGCCGATGACGGCGAGCTCGGCGCCGACCTCTACGGTCTCGTCCTCGGCGGCCTTGATCTCCAGGAGAGTGCCTGCCACGGGGGAGGGGATCTCGGTGTCGACCTTGTCGGTCGAGACCTCCAGCAGGGGCTCGTCGACGGCAACCGTGTCACCGACCTGCTTGAGCCAGCGGGTGACGGTTCCTTCGGTGACGCTCTCCCCGAGGGCCGGCAGGGATACAGAGGTCGGCATGACGGTCGTTGCTCCTTCGTCGATCGGTCTCGAAGTCAGCCTACGGTGCCGCCGGAACGGGGCGCCGCCGGGTCACGGCGGACACGCCCGTTGCGGCGCACCACCAACTTACTCGTGGAAGTGCAAAGGCTTTCCGGCCAGCGCCAGGTGCGCTTCGCCGAGGGCCTCGTTCTGGGTCGGGTGGGCGTGCACGAGCGGCGCGACGTCGGCCGGGAACGCCTCCCAGTTGTAGATCAGCTGGGCCTCGCCGATGAGTTCGCCGACCCGGGAGCCGACCATGTGCAGGCCGACCACCGCGCCGTCCTTGGCCCGGACCAGCTTCACGAACCCCTGGGTCTTCAGGATCTGGCTCTTGCCGTTCCCGCCCAGGTTGTAGTTCAGGATCTCGACCTCGCCGTACGTCGCCCGCGCCTGCTCCTCGGTCAGGCCGACGGACGCGACCTCCGGCTCGGAGTAGGTGACGCGCGGGATGCCGGCCTCGTCGATCGGGGCCGGGTTCAGGCCGGCGATGTGCTCGGCGACGAAGATGCCCTGCTGGAAGCCGCGGTGCGCGAGCTGCAGCCCGGGCACGATGTCGCCGACGGCGTACACGCCGGGCACGCTGGTCTGCAGGTTCTCGTCGACGGTCACGAAGCCGCGGTCGAGCGCGACGCCGACCTCCTCGTACCCGAGTCCGGAGGTGTTCGGACCGCGGCCGACCGCGACCAGCAGCAACTCGGCCTCGATCACCTCGCCGCCGGCGACGGTCACCCGGACGCCGTTGTCGGTCACCTCGACGGACTCGAACGCCGTACCGGTCTTGAAGCCGATCTTGCGCTTGCGGAACGCCCGCTCGAGCGTCTTGCTGCAGTCGGCGTCCTCGGCCGGGACCAGTCGCGGCAGCGCCTCGACGATCGTCACCTTGGTACCGAACGAGGTCCACGCGCTGGCGAACTCGACCCCGATGACGCCGCCGCCGAGCACCACCGCGGACTCCGGCACGCGGTCGAGCGTGAGGGCGTGCTCGCTGGCGATCACGCGGTGGCCGTCGAGCTCGAGGCCGGGCAGCGAGCGCGAGTATGAGCCGGAGGCGATGATCACGTTCTTGCCCGTGTACGTCGTACCGCCGACCTCGACCGTGGTCGGGGAGGTCAGCCGTCCCTCGCCCTCGATCACGGTGATGCCGCGGGACTTGATCTGCCCCTGCAGGCCCTTGAACAGCCGGTCGACGACGCCGTCCTTGTACTTGTTCACGCCGCCCATGTCGACGCCCTCGAGCGTCGTCCGGACGCCGAACTGCTCACCCTCGCGGGCGGAGTCGGCCACCTCGGCGGCGTGCAGCAGCGCCTTGGTGGGGATGCACCCACGGTGCAGGCAGGTCCCGCCGAGCTTGTCCTTCTCGACGAGGGCGACGGACTTCCCGAGGACGGCGGCGCGCAGCGCGGCGGCGTACCCGCCACTGCCTCCGCCGAGAATCACCAGGTCGTAGGTCTGCGTGCTGTCTGCCGTGGTCGTCACAGGTTCCTCCGTGGGTCAACAGGTCGGCGGGCGGCCCCGGGTCGCGGAGTTCCGGCCCGGCGTCATCTTGTCACCGAGCCCGGGTTGGGTCCTCCCCGGGCTCGCCGTACGGCGCCGCCGGTTTGCGAGCGCGTCCGCTCAGGATGCCGGGGGACGGGCCGGTGTTCGGGGAGGGGATGCGCGAGGTGGTCGGGCGAGGGTTGGGTGAGCTGGTCGGGCGAGGGCTGGGTGAGCTGGACGGGCGAGGGTTGGGCGAGCTGGACGGCGCGGGCGGGACGAGGGACCGGTGACCTGCTGGGCGGCGGGGAGAAACGTTCCGAACTTCTTCGATGGGGCGTGCGTCGTACTGAGCAGCCCGTACGACGGGCCGTCCGGAGGCGGGGGTCCTCGGGGGACCGGACGGTTCGGGAATCACGTGGCGCCGCGGTCGTGGCCGTCTCCGGCGAGGGGGACGGCGACAGCGAGGGGTGGCCGCGGCGGCACGTGATGGGCGGGCTCATTGCATCGGCGACGAATTTGCGGTGATAGGGGACACTTTGTCCATGAAGTGGTTCGGTCGCCGGCAGAAGCCCGGCACGTTGCGCAAGTCGGACACCCCCGACCAGGCGCATCTGCGCGAGTTCGTCCAGACGCGGCAGGGCGTCGAGGGGTTCGTCGAGCCGCGCACCGCCGTCACGGAGTACACGCTGCTCCTGGTGGCCGTCGACGGTGAGTGGACCCGTCGCCGGGTGCCGTCGGTCGAGTGGGCGCACAACTTCCTGAACAAGCTGGGCATCCCGTCGTACGACGCGGCCGTGGTCGGGTACCCGCCGCGGATGCGGGAGTACAACGCCCGCCAGAAGAAGAACGGCCTCGCGTAACAGTCTCACGGGCCCGGCCCGTCGTCGGACCTCTCGGGCCGGAGATCTCGGCGTGGGCTGGTACTCGTGGGCTGGACGTGGTCGGCCCAGTCAGAGGATCGGCACGCGCTGACGGGTTGCGGTAACCAACTCAGGGTCGACCGTGCCCAGCAGCAGGCCGGCCTCGGAGCCGACGCGGGCGTTCACTCGGCCCAGCGGGTCGGCCAGGACGCTTCGGCCGATGCCCAGTGGGTCCGTACCGGCCGGGGGAGTCCAGGCCTGGTCGCACGCCAGCAGCCAGGCCTGCGCGTCCGACGCGCGTGCCCGGGTCAGCAGGTCCCACTGCTCCTCCTTGCCCGGGCCGGCACCCCAAGAGGCCGGTACGACGATCAGCTCCGCGCCCAGTCGTCCCAACGCGCTGAACTGATCAGCGAACCGCAGGTCGTAGCAGGTCGCCAGCCCGACCGTCAGCCCCTGCAGCTCGAACGTCACCAGCTCCTTGCCGGGAGCAACCAGATCCGACTCCCGCGAGCCGAAGGCGTCGTACAGGTGGATCTTCCGGTATGACGCCTCGACGCCCGGCCCGGTCGCCAGCAGCGTGTTGAACACCCGCCCGTCGCCCGACGGCTCGAACAGCCCCGCGACGACGACCACGCCGGTCTCCTCGGCGACCTTGCGCAGCCCGTTCGCGAACGGCCCGTCGAGCGGCTCGGCCACCGCTCGCAGGTCGCTGCCGAACGCCGCCAGCGTGGCCTCCGGCAGGGCGACCAGTTGGGCGCCTGCGTCAGCGGCCCGGCGTACGGCGTCGACCGCACCGGCTAGATTGGCGACCGGGTCCGACCCGGCCAGGATCTGAGCGGCGGCGATCCGCAGCGTGGACTGCCTTGCCGGCTGTGCTGAGGACTGCGCCGCTCCCGGCGATGGGGACAGCGCGTCGCCGCCTGGAGTGGACCGACCGGCGGCTGATGGCGTGGACAGAGATGTCATGAACCCTCCAAGGCTGTATACATTGAGTATGCAATTGAGTGGGGACTCCGGCCGCGACCGCGCCTACCTGTACCTGCGGGGGACCGTGCTGAGCGACCCCGCGGTCTCCGGCACGTTCATCAACGAGCAGGCCGTCGCGACCGAGGTCGGTGTCTCGCGGACGCCGGTCCGTGAGGCGTTGCTGATGCTGGCCGCCGAGGACCTGGTCCAGCTGGTGCCGCACCGCGGCGCGTTCGTCGCGCCGGTGCCGGGGCGGGAGATCGCCGAGATGATGCAGGCCCGCGGGGTGATCGAGTGCTGGGCGGCGACGAGCTGCCTGGCTGCCGGTACGGCGCCGGTCGCGCTGATGTCCGAGGTGCTGGAGGAACAGCGGTCGATCGTGGGCTCCGGCGATGCGAAGGAGTTCATCGAGCTGGACAGCCAGTTCCACGCGCTGCTGATCGGCGCGACCGGCAACTCGGTGCTCATTCGTCTGTACGACAGTCTGCGGGCCCGGCACGTCCTGCTGGGCGTCGTGGCGTTGCGGCGCAGTGCCACCCGGCGGCAGGACGTACTGGCGGAGCACCAGGCCATCGTCGACGGCCTGGCCTCCGGCGACACGGCGGCAGCCGAGGCAGCGATCCTCCGCCACCTCGACACCACCGGCAGCATCCTCATGCAGGGTTAGCTACTGCGTCTTGCGGGCTGGCGGCTACGTCGTCCTGCACTGCTCTGCCGAGGCGCAGGCCGACCAGGGTCACCAAACAGGCCACCACGATGTACGCCGCGATGACGTAGCCCGTGCCGGCTTTGGCCAGGAAGTACGTGAACGCCAGCGGCGCCAGGGCTCCGCCGATCACGCCGGCCAGCGTGTAGGCCAGCGAGCTGCCCGTGTAGCGCAGCCGGGCGGTGAACTGCTCGGACACGAAGGCCGCCTGCGGCCCGTACATCAGCGAGTGGAACACCAGTCCGATCACCACGCCAGGCAGCACAGTGGCCAGTGACGACGCGATCGCGAAGAACACCACGCTCCACACCGCCCCGCCGACCGCACCGATCCCGTAGATCAGTCGGCGCCCGTACCGGTCGGACAGCCAGCCCGACAGCGGGATCAGCCCGACCTGGAACGCCGAGCCGACCAGCACGGCGGTGACGGCCTGGCCGCGGCTCATGCCGAGCTCCTGCGTCGCATAGGTCAGCACGAACACGGCGAACATCGCGTACAGCACGTCCGGCCCGACCCGGGCCAAGATGGCGGCCACCAGCCCGCGGCCCTGCGTCCGGAGCACCTCGGTGACCGGCGCGGTCGGCCGGTCGCCGCGCGCCTCGAGCTCCTTGAAGACCGGAGTCTCCTCCAGCCTGGTCCGGATCAGCAGACCGAACCCGACCAGTACGGCGGACAGCAGGAACGCGACCCGCCAGCCCCAGCTCAGGAACGCGTCCTCCGACAGTGCGCCGGCCAGTACCGCCAGTACGCCGTTCGCCATCAGCGTGCCCAGCGGCGGTCCCACCTGCGCGGCCGACGCCCAGAAGCCGCGCTGCCCGGCCTGGCTGAACTCGCTGCTGAGCAGGACCGCTCCACCCCACTCAGCGCCGACTCCGACGCCCTGCACGAAGCGCAGGAACACCAGCAGGGTCGGCGCGATCGCACCGGCCTGCGCGTGCGTCGGCAGCAGGCCGATGAAGAAGGTCGCGACGCCGATCAGCAGGAGGGTCGCGACCAGAACCCGCTTGCGGCCGATCACGTCGCCCAGCCGGCCGAAGAAGATCCCGCCGAGCGGGCGGGCGACGTACCCCACGGCGTACGTCGCGAAAGCCTGCAGGGTGCCGGTCAGCGGGTCGCTGCCGGGGAAGAACAGGTCGCCGAAGACGAGCGCGGCGGCCGAGCTGTAGACGGCGAAGTCGTACCACTCCAGCGACGTGCCGGACAGGCTCGCGGCGAACGCCTTGTACAGGCTCCGGCGATCGCCCTGCGCCCCGGCGGGCGGGTGCTGCGGGCCGGGAGCGGTCGGCGCGGCGCCGGTCGACGGTGAGCCATCTGGTGTCTTGCCAGTGGGCGTTGGCATCGGGGTGGACCTCCTCGGGACGATGCTCCATACTCGTCGTATACAACGTGTTCACGCAAGCGGTGCCGGAGATTTCTCTGGATGAGTGCTGGAGTCAGCGGCCAGATCGGCGCTTGGTTCACGCCTCATCGCCGCGGATCGCGCCGGCACCAACTCAGTGGAGGTTCCGATGTCCCAGGTTCTGCGATTCACGCTCCCGGACGGTTCGGTGCGGGAGATCGAGGTGCGGTACGCGCTCAACGCCGGGTACGCCGGGCGCGACACCGCGCAGGTTCAGCACCACGTCGACGAGCTGGCCGAGCTGGGAGTGCCGGCGCCTGGGCGGATCCCGACGCTGTACCCGCTCTCGGCGTCGCTGGTCGGCCGGCCCGACGTCGTCCAGGTCGCGCACGGGCGGACGTCGGGGGAGGCGGAATGGGCGCTGGTGGTCGGTGACGGGCCGGACGACCTGCTGCTGACTGTGGCGTGCGACCACACGGACCGGGCGCTGGAGGTGCACGGGGTCGCGTGGAGCAAGCAGACCGCGCCGGACGCGCTGGGGGACGTTGCCTGGCCGTTGGCGTCGGTGGAGGGTGAGCTGGACGCGTTCACGCTGAAGGCGTGGGTGCGGCACGGTAGTGAGGAGCAGCTGATCCAGGACGGGACGCTGGCGCAGCTGCTGCCGCCGTCGTACTGGGTGAAGGAGCTGGGCGACCTGCTGCGGCCCGGGACGGTGTTGCTGAGTGGGACGATCCCGATGATCGCGGGGGTGGACCAGTTCGCCGATGCCTGGCGGGTGGAGCTGACGGACCCGCGCGGGGTGACCAGCAGGATCGAGTACGCCGTGGAGCAGCTCGCGGCGGCGTGGGACTGACATGAAGGCCGAGCACGAGTTCTTCCCCGTGCGCCAGGTCGAATGGACCGACGCGGGGAACGGCATCAGCCAACGGATCCTGAGTGATGGCCCCGAGAACGACCTCACACGGATCGCGCGCTGGGCTCCGGGGACCATCACCCCTGAGGTGATCCGGCACGAGTACTTCGAGGAGGTCTACCTGCTCGAGGGCTCGCTGACAGACCTCACGCTCCAGCGGACGTTCGGTCCAGGGGAGTACGCCGCCAGACACCCGGGGATGCCGCACGGCCCGTACAGCACGGAAGAGGGCTGCACGATGCTGGAGATCCGCTACCCGGCTGGGTAGCGGATCTCCAGGACGTCAGCTGGCCGCGGCGGCGAGTTCGACCAGGGTGCGGACCGAGTAGCCCGTGCCGCCGGTCGGCGTGTAGCCCGACGGGCCGCCGTCGTTGAAGGCGGGGCCGGCCACGTCCAGGTGGACCCAGTCGATGCCTTCGGCAACGAAGTCGCCGAGGAAGGCGGCCGCGGCGAGCGCGCCGCCCCAGGGCTCGCCGGTGATGTTGGCCAGGTCCGCGACCTTCGAGTGCGAGCGGAGCTTGTCGAGCATCTCCGACGGGATCGGCAGCGGCCACATCGCCTCGCCGGCCGCGATCGCGGCGTCCACGACCCGGTCGCGCGCGGTGTCGGTGTTCGCGAACGCGCCCGCCACCTTGGTGCCCAGGGCAACGACACAGGCGCCGGTCAGCGTCGCCACGTCGACGATCAGGTCGGGCTCGTCCTCGGACGCCCGGACCAGCGCGTCACCCAGGACCAGGCGGCCCTCGGCGTCGGTGTTCAGCACCTCGACGGTCTTGCCGCCGTACATGGTCAGTACGTCGGACGGCCGCGCCGCCGAACCCGACGGCATGTTCTCGGCCATCGCGGCGTACGTCGTGACCTGGACCGGCAGCCCGAGTCGCGCGATCGCGATCGTCGCGCCGACCACCGCGGCCGCGCCGGCCATGTCGGCCTTCATGCTGATCATCCCGGACGCCGTCTTCAGCGACAGGCCTCCCGAGTCGAACGTGATGCCCTTGCCGACGAACGCCAGATGCGTGACCGGCTTCTTCGGCGTGTAGCTGAGCCGGATCAGCCGCGGCGGGTTGTCCGAGCCCTGGCCGACGCCGAGGATGCCGCCGTACCCGCCCTTGGCCAGTGCCTTCTCGTCCAGCACCTCGACCTTGACGCCGTACTCCTTGGCGAGCTTCTGCGTGTGCGCGGCGAACTCGGCCGGGTGCAGGTCCGAGGGCGGCATGTTCACCCAGTCGCGGACCTGGTGGACCGCGTCGGCGACCACCTGCGCGCGCTCCAGCGCGGCCTTGGCGTCCTTGTTGCGGGCCAGGTCGGTGATCAGCGTCAGGTTGCCCGGGGCGTCGGTCGAGGCCTCGGACTTGTAGGCGTTGAACGAGTAGCGGCCGATCAGCGCGCCCTCGGCGACGGCGCGGACGCAGTCGGCGTCCGGCGTCGGCAGCGCGAGCGCGACCGACTGCGCGGTCTTCGCGGCCCGGACGCCGACACCGGCGGCGGTGCGCAGGTCCTCGGTCTTCAGCGCGCCGTCCGGCGCAGTGCCCAGGCCGACCGCGATCAGCGTCGCCGACTTGCCCGGCTTCGGGCCGGGAACCTTGGTGACCTCACCGGTCTTGCCGGTGGCTCCGAGCCCGGACAGCACCTCCACCAGGCGGCCGTCGTACGCGGCGTTCAGCGACTCGGTGCCGGCCGGCAGCGCGACGCCGCCGTCGAGCTTGACGACACCGATGACGACGACGTCGGTCTTGACGCCGGCCGCATCTGACTTGCTCAGGGTGATGGTGCTCACGAAATCCTCAGTCCTCCTTGACCGGATGGCAGGTGCGCCGGTCGTGACGGTACGTGAATGCTGCTCCAGCATGCTACGTGGGAGCGGTGCGGGAGATGCGTGCCACACCACCGAGGCTGCCTCATCGGGCTGTCCCGCGCCGATGCGCCGGTCAGGTAGGTTCCGCTGCATGACCAGCTTGAAGAAGTCCCCGCTGCACGAGCGGCACGTCGCCCTGGGAGCCAAGTTCGCCGAGTTCGGCGGCTGGGAGATGCCCCTGGAGTACGGCGGGGTGGTGGCCGAGCACACCGCGGTGCGGACCTCGGTCGGCGTGTTCGACGTGAGCCACCTGGGCAAGGCCACGGTCAAGGGGCCGGGCGCCGCGGCGTACGTGAACTCGTGCCTGACCAACGACCTGGGCAAGATCGGCCCCGGCCAGGCGCAGTACACGCTGTGCTGTGCCGAGGACGGCGGCGTGGTCGACGACCTGATCGCGTACCTGCACGCGGACGACGACGTGTTCCTGATCCCGAACGCCGCCAACACGGCCGAGGTCGTACGGCGGCTCGCCGAGCAGGCGCCGGACGGGGTCGTGGTGACCAACACCCACGACGACTACGCGATCCTCGCCGTCCAGGGCACGCACTCCGACGACGTCGTCGCCGCGATCGGGCTGCCGACCGGGCACGACTACATGGCCTTCGCGGTCGCGGACTTCGCCGGTACGCCGGTGGTGGTGTGCCGGACGGGCTACACGGGTGAGCGCGGCTACGAGCTCGTCGTACCGAACGACGCCGCTGTCGCGGTGTTCGACGCGTTGCTGGTCGCCGGTGAGCAGTACGGGATCGTGCCGGCCGGCCTGGGGGCGCGGGACACGCTGCGGACCGAGATGGGGTACCCGCTGCACGGGCAGGACATCTCGCCGGAGATCACGCCGGTGCAGGCGCGCTCGGGCTGGGCGGTCGGCTGGAAGAAGGAGCACTTCTGGGGCGACGCCGCACTGCGCGCCGAGAAGGAGGCCGGCCCGAAGCGCGTCCTGCGCGGCCTGCGCGCGGTCGGCCGGGGGATCCCGCGGCCGCACATGACGGTCGCAGGCGCCGACGGTCCGCTGGGTGAGGTCACGTCCGGGACGTTCTCCCCGACGCTGAAGAAGGGCATCGCCCTCGCGCTGCTGGACGCGGGGGTCAAGGAGGGCGACGAGGTGACCGTCGACATCCGCGGCCGCCAGGAGCCCTTCGAGGTCGTCAAGCCGCCGTTCGTCACGGTGAACGTCCGGCAGGACTGAGCCGGCCTCAGGCGCCGGCGGAGGACCTTCGTCCGGGGCGCCAGCTGAGTTCGCGGCGCCGCGGTCCCACGGCAGTGGGCTCGCGGCGCCGCCGCTGTTCCGCACCAGTCGCGGCCGGGGACCTGCGACGACGAGACCAGCGAGTTCGTCAGCAGTCCGAGCACGAGGACTGCTGACGTCCATCGGTTCACCACGGACGATCGACCTCCGGCAGGTGTCGGGTGATGCCGGCGAACGGCATCCGCCGGGCAACGCCGTCGCAGGATGGCCGAACGGTGTTACCCAGCGCCTACCACGCGACTACACTCCGGCCCGTGGAGCTTCGTCTGCTCGGACCGGTCGAGGTGGTCGAAGACGGTCAGGTGCTGCCCTTTCCGCGACGGCAGGAACGGTTCCTGCTCGCTCTGCTCGGGCTGTCGGCCAACCGCCTGGTCCCGGCCGAACGCCTGATTGCCCTGCTCTGGCCGGACGACCAGCCTCCCAGCCCGCTGCGGACGGTCCAGGTATACGTCTCCCGGCTGCGCAAGGCGCTGCCGGACTCGGTGTCCATCGAGGGCCGCGACCAGGGCTACCAGCTCGTGATCGACCCGGAGTCGATCGACGTGCATCGTTTCCAGCAGGAGGTCCGAGCCGCCCTGCAGCAGGAGGCCCCGGCTCAGCGCGTCACGAGTCTGCGCCAGGCGTTGCGGTGGTGGCGAGGTCAGGCGCTCGTCGACGTCACCGGCGAGGAGCAGCGGTACCGCCTGTGTGCCGGACTCGAGGAGCAACGGCTCGTCGCCGTGGAAGCGCGGATCGAGGCGGAGCTGCAGACCGGACAGGACGCCGAGTTGGTGGCCGAGCTGACCGGGCTGGTCGCGAACCACCCCGAACGTGAAGGAATGGTCGCGGCGCTGGCGACCGCTCTGTTCCGGGCCGGCCGTGCCTCCGAGGCGCTGGACGTTCTCCGGTCCGCCAGAACCCGGCTCGCCCGTGAGCAGGGTCTCGACCCGTGGCCGCGCCTGCAGGAGATCGAGCTGGCGATCCTGCGCAACGACCAGGACCTGCTCCGTCCTTCGACGCCGCCGGACGGGCCGCGGCCGCCCCGGCAGCTTCCCGCCCCTTCGGCCGGATTCGTCGGCAGGTCCGAGGTCACGAAGCAGCTGATACGGCTGGTCACCGACGCCGGTAGCGCGCCGACGGTCGTTCACTCCGCCATCGCGGGCATGGGAGGTATCGGCAAGACCGCTCTTGCGCTGGAGGTCGCGCACCGGGTCGCCGACGACTTCCCGGACGGCCAGCTGTTCCTCGACCTGCGAGGGTACGGCGCGGACCACCCGATGACGGCGTCCGAGGCGCTGGGCATCGTGCTGCGGGCGGTCGGGGTGCCGAACGATCAGATTCCCGGCAACCCCGCCGAAGCCGCCTTGCGGTTCCGCACGGCGGTCGCGGGCCGACGGCTGCTGCTGGTCCTCGACAACGCCCGGGACCCCGACGTGGTGCGGCAGCTGCTTCCGGGGTCCGGTGGCTGCCGGGTGATCGTCACCAGCAGGACGCTGTTCGCCGAGTACGACGCCAACAGCTCGATCCGGCTCGGGGCCTTGAACGACGAGGAGTCCCGGGAGTTGCTGGCCTCGGTCGCGGGGCGGGACCGGGTTGATCAGGAGCCCGACGCCGTCGAGGTGATCCTGCGGGCCTGCGGGAATCTGCCGCTGGCCCTCCGGGTGGCCGGTGCGAAGCTGGCCCATCGACCGGCCTGGCCACTGCGGCACCTGGCCGGCCGGATCGCCGATGCCCGGCGGAGGCTCGATCAGCTCGAATGGGGTCCTGGTGGCGTCCGTGCCGTGTTCGCCAGTTCGCTGGAGCAGCTGCGCGAGTCGAGCAATGCCAACGATCGCTCGGCGGCATGGGCGTTCGTCCGGCTCGGCCTGCCGGACAGCCCGCGGTTGCGGCTGGTCGAGGCCTCCCGGTTGCTCGATCTCCCCGAGCCGGACGCCGAGGTCCTGCTGGAGCGTCTCGTGGACAGCCACCTGCTGGAGACGCCGGAGCCCGCCGTGTACCGCCTGCACGACCTGCTCTGGTCCTTCGCCAGGGAGGAAGCCGACGAGCTGGTACCGGTCGAGGAGCGTGACGCGGGTATCGAACGCCTCATGGTGCTCTACGCCTCGGCTGCCTGGTCCTGTCTCCGGGCGCGGAACAAGACCGCCGTCCGCCTCGAGTGGCTGGCCGGAGCGTGGACCGGTCCGGAGGATCAGCTCGAGCCCGAGGGGGAAGCGCTGTTCGAGTGGCTGGACCAGGCCAAACCACAGCTGGATGCTCTGGTTCTGCAAGCCATGACGATGAGCGAGCGGGTGCGAGCCCAGGCGTTGGTCGTCGCCGTCGGACTCTCGACCTACACCTTCTCCCGGATGACGTTTCGGGAGTCCGTCGCGATGGGGGCGGCCGCGGTCGAGGTGGCCGAGCAACGGGGTGACCTGCTCGCCGAGGGGTTGCTCCGCAGCGACATCGGGATCGCGCTGGGCGATCTCGGCGATCTGTCCGGCGCCACAGCCTCGCTGAGGCGCGCACTCGACTGCCTGCACGAGGCCGGTTCCACGCGCAGCGAGATCGCCACGGCGTCGAACTTCGCCAGGATCCTGTTCGAGGCCGGGCGGTACGAGGAGGCCGTCGAGATGGGCGGCCGCGCGCTCGACCTCGCGGCGCGGACGAACGAGACCGAACTGGAGGGCAGCGCCCAGTTGGCGCTAAGTTTCGCCTACGGCGCGCTGGGCGACGCCACCCGGCAGAGGTCGCACCTGCAGGCCGCTCTGGCCCTGGAGCGGGCGCACCAGAGGCAGTGGAGGATCGCGTACGTCCTGTCCAAGCTCGGCGTCCTCGAGCACCGCCGGGGCCGACTCGCCGATGCCGTCCGAATGCTTCGCGAGAGCGTCGAGGTGTACGCCGAACTCAGCCAGCACGCGGACCAGGCGCAGACCGAGGGCGAGTTGGGCGAAGCCCTGCTGGACAGTGGCGACGTCGAGGGCGCCGTCCCGCACCTGGAGGCCGGGCTACGGGAGGCTGTCCGGACTTCCGATCAGGACCGCGCCGCGGTTCTGCAGGGGCGGCTGGACGAAGCCGGAGCCCGCCGCTGAACGAGACCCCGCCGCAGGATCACTCGTAGTGATCATCGACCGAGCGGGCGGGTTCCTGCACTGTCCGTGACAATCTGGCACAA
Source organism: Kribbella sp. cmx-5-2 (assembly GCA_049998015.1). Classification (GTDB taxonomy): domain Bacteria; phylum Actinomycetota; class Actinomycetes; order Propionibacteriales; family Kribbellaceae; genus Kribbella. The sequence continues at coordinate 1,151,052 of JAEBEC010000001.1, read as the reverse complement.
AATGGCCATTGTCGGTGCTGTGCCGCCGCAATTTGTGGACAATCGGTTGCGCAGTGTGAACATTCGTTCCAAATGTACCGCCCCGGTACTCGTTCCGGTAACGATTTGTACACTGCTGCCGGAACCGGCTGGTTTGGGGTCGGAGTGTCGGGCAGGCTAGCGCGCGGTTGTGGCGCCGGTCGTTGTCAAGGCATTTCGGCTGCACGTAGTTCCACCACCCTGGGCCTGGCCCGATCTACAGACCGTGGCCGGTCCCATCCCGGAATCTGGCTGACAGAGCTGACGGAGTGCGCATGAGCATCGGTTCACCCGACTCGACCGTAGGTGTCGAGGACCACCCGTCGTCGGCGGAGCCCGTACGCGACGTGAGTGTGGCGCACGGGAAGTCGCCGACGCGGATCGCGATGGACCGGCTCCGCAAGGACCGGGTCGCGGTGATCTGCCTGTGCGTGGTGCTGTTCTTCGTCCTGATCGCCGTCCTGGCGCCGGTACTGGCCAAGCTCGAGGGCGGCAACATCGGCACCTTCAACCCCGACCTGGTCGACGAGTACGGCTTCCCGACCATCGGCATCACCCCCGACCACTGGTTCGGGGTCGAACCGAAGACCGGCCGGGACAACTTCGCCCGCTGGGTGTACGGCGCGCGGCCGTCGCTGATCGTCGCGTTCGTCGCGACGCTGTTCGGCACCGCCGTCGGCGTGGTGATGGGTCTGCTGGCCGGCTTCCTCGGCGGCTGGGTGGACCGGGTGATCTCGTGGGTCATCGACTTCGTGCTGAGCCTGCCGTACCTGCTGTTCGCGATCGCGATGGTGCCGATCGTGGAGAACATCCGCGGCGGCTCGTTCAACCTGACGCCGGACGAGCAGGCCTCGACCCGGTTCTTCGTGCTGATCTTCGTCCTGTCGTTCTTCGGCTGGGCCGGGCTGGCGCGGATCATCCGCGGTGAGGTGCTGTCGCTGCGCGAGCGCGAGTTCGTGCTGGCGGCCAAGGCGATCGGCGTACCGACCCGTCAGGTGCTGTTCAAGGAGCTGCTGCCGAACCTGGTCGCGCCGATCGTGATCTCGGCGTCGCTGGCCCTGCCGGCGTACGTCACGGCCGAAGCAGGGCTCTCGTTCCTCGGTGTGGGACTGATCGAGCCGATCCCGTCGTGGGGTCAGACGATCGCGACCGCGACCAACTGGTTCAAGGCCGACCCGCTGTACCTGTGGCTGCCGGTGCTCGGCATCACAGCCCTCGTACTGGCCCTCGCCCTCCTGGGCGACGCGGTCCGTGACGCCTTCGACCCGAAGACTCGCCGGTAGCCCGGCGTTGCCCCAGCGGCAGAAAAGGAGAAAGACAACAATGCAGTGGAAGCGGATCACCGCTGTCGCGGCGACGGTCATGATGGCCGCAGTGGCCTGTGGCACCCCGTCGTCGAACAGCGGGAGCGGTAACGGAAACACGGGCGACGCGGGCAAGGCGCAGGCGAAGGCGACCGACCCGACCCTGAAGGGCCCGGCCCCCGAGGTCGAGGGCGCGAAGAAGGGTGGCACCGCGACGGTGCTGTCCGACGTCACGCCGAGCACCTTCGACCCGACCGACATCTACTACGTCGACGGCAACCAGATCGGCAAGCTGATGTACCGGGCGCTGACCCAGTACAAGCTGGACGACAAGACCGGTCAGCCGACGCTCGTTCCCGACCTCGCCGAGGACCTGGGCACCAAGTCGGCCGACGGCCTGACCTGGACGTTCAAGCTCAAGCAGGGCATCAAGTACATGGACGGCACGCCGGTCAAGGCCGCCGACTACGCGTACGCGATCAAGCGTTCCTTCGCGCACGACCTGTACGACTCGGGCCCGACGTACCAGCAGCAGTTCTTCAAGGACGGCGACAAGTACAAGGGACCGTACGCCGACGGGGACAACTACTCCGGCGTCGAGGCTCCTGACGAGTCGACCCTGATCATCCACCTGGCCCGGAAGTTCGACGACCTTCCGTTCTACGCGGCGTTCCCGATGTTCACGCCGATCCCGAAGGCCAAGGACACCAAGAAGAACTACGAGCAGAAGCCGATGGCGACCGGCCCGTACATGGTCGAGGGCTACACCGCCGGCACCGAGCTGAAGCTCACCAAGAACCCGAACTGGGACCCGAACACCGACCCGGTGCGGCACCAGTACGTCGACAAGTGGGACTTCAAGTTCTCGCAGGACCTGCTCAAGGTCCAGCGCCAGGTGCTGGCCAGCAACGGGGCCGACGCGAACGCGCTGAGCTACAGCAACCTGGACGCCAGCCTGGTGCCCGAGGTCAAGGACCAGAGCCAGATCATCCGCGGCCAGTCGCCGTGCACCTCGGTGCTCGGCATGGACACCCGGAAGATCCCGTTGGAGGTCCGCAAGCTGATCGCTCAGGCCTTCCCGTTCGCGAGCTGGCGCAAGGTCCGCGGTCTGACCCCGGACAGCGCCATCCCGGCCTCCACCATCCTGCCGCCGGCCGTCCCGGGCTACGAGAAGTTCGAGCTGCCGGGCCTGAACGGAACCGGTAAGGGCGCCGAGGACCCGGCCGTCGCGTCGGAGATCAAGGCGAAGCTCAAGGAACTCGGCAAGGAGAACTTCGAGCTGAGCTACTACTACTCCAACGACGACAAGATCCGTCAGCAGCAGAACCAGTTGTGGACCCAGACGTTCACCGCGGCCGGCTTCAAGGTCAAGTCCGTCGGTGTGCCGAAGGCCAAGATCCGCAGCCTGACCAACGACATGAACGCTCCGGTCAACCTGGGCCAGGGCCCGGCCGGATGGTGCTCGGACTGGCCGCAGGGCACCAGCTGGTTCCCGGTGCTGTTCCGCTCCGACGCCGTCGCGCTCAACAACAGCATCGGCATGATCCAGGACAAGGCCCTGGACGCCGAGATCGACCGGGTCGCGGCGCTGACCCCGGACGAGCAGCTGAAGGAGTGGTCGAAGGTCGACCGCAAGATCCTCGAGGAGTACCTGCCGGCCGTTCCGCTGTACTACAGCGCGAGCACCTATCCGGTCGGTAAGAACATCGGTCACGCCATCAACGACGTGACCCAGGGCATGCCCGAGTTCACCTCGATCTACCTGAAGCAGCCCTGATCCGGTTCGCCGGAACAACAGGTTCCGGTACGCCGGGGCACCACGCCCCGGCGGACCGGGACAACTAGCAGTCTGATCATCTGATGGTGGGGTGGTGACCGGACCTCGGTTCGGTCACCACCCCGATCGGTGAGGAGAAAACCCCCGTGCTCTACTTCGTGGCGCGCCGGCTGGTGAGCGCGCTCAGCGTCGTACTGGTCACGCTTATCGCGACCTTCACGCTGTTCTTCGTCGCCCCGACCGACCCGGCCGCGGCGATCTGCGGTGAGCGCAACTGCACCCAGGAGCGCTACAACGAGATCAAGGAGAACCTGCACCTCGACAGACCCAAGGTGCAGCAGTTCGCCGAGTACACGGCGGGAATCTTCGCCGGGCGGACCTTCGAGACCGCCGGTGTCGTGCAGAAGTGCAACGCGCCCTGTCTGGGCTTCTCGTTCAAGAACGACCGTCCGGTGACCCAGATGCTGAAGGAGCGGCTGCCGGTCACGGTGTCGCTCGTCGCCGGGTACGCCGTGCTGGTCCTGACCATCGGCGTCTTCGTCGGCTCGATGGCCGCCAAGAGACGCGGCAGCCTGGGCGACCGGGTGCTGATGACCAGCACGCTGGTACTCAGCTCGGTGCCGTTCTACATCGTCGCGCTGATGATCTCCCTCTACCTGACGATCCTCTACCCGATCCTTCCACGCGGCGGCTACACGCCGCTGACCGACAATCCGGGCAAGTGGTTCCTCGGCTTCGTGACGCCGTGGCTGGTGATCGGCATCTACAACTGCACGCAGTACGCGCGCTACTCGCGGGGCTCGATGGTCGAGACGCTGAGCGAGGACTTCATCCGGACCGCGCGGGCCAAGGGCCTGTCGGACCGGAAGGTGACCTACAAGCACGCGCTGCGCTCGGGCCTCATCCCCGTCATCACCATCTTCGGTCTGGACATCGCCGGCAGCCTGGCCGGCGCGATCTTCACCGAACGCATCTTCGACCTTCCCGGCCTCGGTAACCTGGTGCTGGAGAGCCTGCAGACCTACGACCTGCCGGTGATCATGGGCACCGTGCTGGTCGCGTCGGTGATCCTGGTCGCGATGAACTTCCTGGTCGACGTGGCCTACAGCGTCGTCGACCCGCGGGTGAGGCTGTCGTGAGCACACCCACCAACGAGCCGCGGAAGGACACCACCGCCATGAGCGACAGTGCAGCCGACGCCAAGCGTGGCCCGTCGATCGCGACCCGTGAGCGCCGGCAGGGATCGCTCAACCCGAGCGGCGAGACGCCGTACCTCGAGGTCACCGACCTGACGGTCAAGTTCCCGACCGCCGACGGCCTGGTCAGCGCGGTCAACGGACTCTCGTACGCCGTACCGCTGGGCCGGACGCTGGCGATCGTCGGCGAGTCCGGGTCGGGCAAGTCGGTCTCGAGCATGGCCGTGATGGGCCTGCACGACCGCAAGCGGACCCGGATCACCGGCTCGATCAAGCTCGGCGGCGACGAGATCGTCGGCCTGCCCGAGAACGACCTGATGAAGGTCCGCGGCGACGCCGTCTCGATGGTCTTCCAGGACCCGCAGTCGTCGCTGCACCCGCTGTACACGGTCGGCAACCAGATCTCCGAGGCCTACCTGGTGCACCACAAGGTCTCCAAGGACGTCGCCAAGAAGCGCGCCCTGGAGATGCTCGACCTGGTCGGCATCCCGAACCCGATCCGCCGGTACAAGCAGTACCCGCACGAGTTCTCCGGCGGTATGCGCCAGCGCGCGATGATCGCGATGGGCCTGGTCAACGACCCGAAGCTGGTGATCGCCGACGAGCCGACCACGGCGCTCGACGTCACCGTCCAGGCGCAGATCCTGGATCTGCTGAACAACCTGCAGAAGGAGTTCGGCTCGGCGATCGTGCTGATCACGCACGACCTCGGCGTCGTCGCCGAGATGGCCGACGACGTCCTCGTGATGTACGCCGGTCGCTGCGTCGAGTACGGCACCGCCGCCGACGTACTGGCCCAGCCGCGGATGCCCTACACGTGGGGCCTGCTGGAGTCGATCCCGACGGTGTCGGCGGCCAGCGAGCGGCTGCGCCCGATCAAGGGCCTGCCGCCGAGCCTGCTGAACCTGCCCGGCGGCTGCTCGTTCAACCCCCGCTGCCCCTACAAGGACCGGGTCAAGGGCGAGCGCTGCACCACCGACCTGCCCGAGCTGCTGCCGGTCGACGGCGCCGGCGCGCACACGTCCCGTTGCCACCTGCACGACAAGGCCTCGATCTACGAGGCCGAGGTCGCACCGAGACTGGGCTGAGGAGAGAGATGAGCAACCCCGTGCAGGACAGTACTTCTGCCCCGCAGACCACGCCGCTGCTGCAGGTCCGCGACCTCAAGATGCACTTCCCGATCAAGGAAGCCGCCGGACTGGGCCGGACCCGCAAGGTCGTCCAGGCCGTCGACGGCGTCAGCTTCGACCTGGCCCCGGGCGGCAGCCTCGGCCTGGTCGGCGAGTCCGGCTGCGGCAAGTCGACCACCGGGCGGATGATCACCCGGCTGCTGACCCCGACGGCGGGCCAGATCCTCTTCAAGGGCACCGACATCGCCCAGCTGAAGGAGAAGGACCTGCGGCCGTTCCGCCGCGAGCTGCAGATCGTGTTTCAGGACCCGTACAGCTCGCTGAACCCGCGGCAGACGGTCAGCAACATCATCAGTACGCCGTTGCGGGTGCACAACCTGGTGAAGAAGGGCAAGGAGCTCGAGCGCGTCCAGGAACTGCTGGAGCGGGTCGGCCTGAACCCCGAGCACCACAACCGCTACCCGAACGAGTTCTCCGGCGGTCAGCGCCAGCGGATCGGCATCGCCCGGGCGCTCGCGGTCGAGCCCGAGGTGATCATCGCCGACGAGCCGGTCTCCGCGCTCGACGTGTCGATCCAGGCGCAGGTGATGAACCTGATGGAGGACCTGCGCCGCGATCTCGGCATCGCGTTCGTCTTCATCGCGCACGACCTCGGCGTGGTCCGGCACTTCTGTGACACCGTCGCGGTGATGTACCTGGGCAAGATCGTCGAGCAGGGCCCGCGGGAGCAGATCTACACCGCTCCCCAGCACCCATACACGCAGGCGCTGCTGTCGGCCGCTCCGGACCTGGGCACCATCCGTGGCGTCCCGCCGAAGGAGCGCATCCGGCTGGTCGGGGACGTCCCGTCGCCGATCGACCCGCCGAGCGGTTGCCGGTTCCGCACGCGCTGCTGGAAGGCGGAGGACATCTGCGCCACCCAGGAGCCGCTGCTGGAGATCAAGCCGCGCTCGACGAACGGCCACACGGCCGCATGTCACTTCGCCGAGCCGAAGGTCGACCTGACGGCTGCGACTGCGTGAGCACGCTCAACTCGGCCCCGCCTGCTGATCGGAGGGGGCCGAGTCGCGACCTGACGGCTGCGACTGCGTGAGTTTCCGGAGCCCCGGCCCGCCTTCGGCGGCCGGGGCTCCGGCCATCCGTAGGCCCGGCTCGGGCCCTCCCGGTCGGGGCTCCGGCCTTTCACGGGCCTGGCTCCGGCCCTCCCGGTCTAGGGTCTGGCCTTTCACGGGCCTGGCTCGGGCCCTCCCGGTCGAGGGTCCGGCCTTTCACGGGCCTGGCTCCGGCCCTCCCCGCCGGGCTCGGGCTTCCCGGTCGGGGGCCGGGCCTCTCGTGGGCCTGGCTCCTTCCCCTCAAGTCATTGCTGGGGCAGCAGCCTCGGAGTGATCACGTGCAAGTAGTTCTGCTCGCTGGTCAGCACCGCGGGCTTGCGGCCGCCTGTGTACGACATGGTCAGCTCTTGCGTGGAGAACGAGTTGATCGCGTCCAGCAGCAACTGCCCGGTGAACGCGACCGTCAGCGGGTCGCCCGAGCCGGTGATCGGCAGCGTCTCGGCGCCGGACGCGTCGTCGCCTGATCCGGCGTACACGCGCACCGAGCCCACGCCGTACTCGAGCCAGATCGGTGTCATCCCGTCGGCGACGACGCTCAGCCGCTTCACCACGTCGCGGAGGGCGACCCGGTCGACGGTCGCGCTGATCGGCGTCTCCTCGGGGACGATCCGGCGGTACGGAAGGTAGGGCCCGCTGAGCGTGCGCACCCAGGCCGAGCGGTCGTGGTTGCGCAGCAGCAAGGTCTCGTCGGCCAGCGACAGCAACACCTGCCCGCCGTCGGCGGCGAACGCGCGCGACAGCTCGCCCAGCGTTTTCGCAGGCACCAGTACGTCGAACGGCTCGACTGGCGAGGTCAGCTCGACCCGCGCGATCCCCAACCGGTACCGATCGGTGCTCGCCAGTTCGACGGTGTCGCCGGAGAAGCTGAGATTGATCCCCGACAACGCCGGCACCACATCGTCCCGAGCAGCAGAAACCCCCACCTGCGCTACCGCCACGGCGAACTCAACAGCATCCACCCCTGAACGGGGGGAGGGGGAGGAGGCAGCGTCGCCCCCGCCTTCGCTTCGCTCGGCTACGAGCGGTGCTTCGCTTCGCTCGGCTACGAGCAATGCCTGGCTTCGCTCGGCTACGAGCAGTGCTTGGCTTCGCTCGGCGGTGTTCGTCGGGTAGTCGGCCACCGGCAGGAGCGGCAGCGAGTAGACAGCCTGTCCGCTGCGCACGACGAAGCGGTTGTCGGCGGCGGTCAGTTCCACCGGGCCGGGTGGCAGGAGTTTGGTGATCTCCGCGAGCATCCGGCCCGGCACCAAACAGGTGCCTTCGGCATCGACCTGGCAGTTCAGCACCACCTGGGCGGCCATCGCATGGTCCGTCGCGGCGACCGTCGTACCGGCGAAGCCGGCAGAGAAGTACAGTCCGAGCAGCACGGGTGTGCTGGTGCGGTGGGGGAGTCCCTTGGCGACCCAGCCGACGGCGGTGGCCAGCTCCTGCTGGTCTGCTACGAGCTTCACGCGCCGCAGCCTAGGAGCGGCCGCGGCGCGGGAAACCTTCAGCTAGCTCGAATGTCCGTGCCGGAGCTCGTCCCGCTCCCGCGCGAACCGCACCGACTCGAACGCGACGAGCCCGGCCAGCAGCGCCGCCAGTACGCCGACCTGCCCGAGCGCGGGCACCTTGGCCAGCGCGAACACCGCGATCACGCACAGCGCGGCCGTGATCAGCCGGCTCCACCCGACCGAGTGCGTCGTCCGGTACTTGAACCCGACGTGACCCAGCAGGTAGAACACGACGCCGAAGAACAGCGCGTAGAGCCCGACGCCCTTCAACGGGTCGTCGAGGTGGTGGTGCTCGGTGTCGCCGACGTACTCGAGCACCTTCTTCAGCCCGAGGGCCAGCAGCACAATGCCGGCCACCATCGGGAAGTGGAGGAACGTGTACGCGTCCCGGGCCAGCTTCGGCCGGGTCTCAGCAGGCTCGGCGGCGAGCGCCTGCTCGCCGTAGTGCACGGTCGCGTCGAAGTAGATCCACCACAGCGCGGCCGAGATCGCGAGCCCGAGCAGGGAGGCGATGATGATCGGCCAGGAGATCGGCAGGTCGGTGACGCCGACGCCGATCGCGACGATCGACTCGCCCAGCGCGATGATCACGATCAGCCCGTGCCGCTCGGCGAAGTGGCCCGCCGAGCGGAACCGCCAGCCGCGGGCGTCGATCAGGTACGTGCCGCCGTAGTCCGCCGCCAGCGCGGCCGCCCACAGCAGCGTCTGCGTCCGGCCGTGGAACTGCGACGCGACCAGCAGCAACGCCGTACCGGCCAGCATCGCCGGGGCGAAGCGGAGCAGCGTACGACGCAGGGTCTTGTCGCCGTCCGCGATCAGCCAGAACAGCACCAGGTGCATCGCCCGGAACAGGAAGTACGCGATCGCGATCACGACCGGCCCCGGCAGTCCGCCCGGCAGGTCGTGGAACGCCTCCGGGATGGCCAGCGCGATCAGGAACATCGCGCCCATCGCGAGCAGCATCACGGTCCGGATCGAGCCCTCGTCGGCCTTGACCAGGTTGCACAGCCAGGAGAAGCCGATCCAGCTCCACCACAGCAGCCCGATCAGCAGCAGCCCGCGGATCGCGCCGCCCCAGCTGAGGTCGTGCGCCATCAACGCGGTGATCTGGGTCAGCGCGAAGACGAAGACCAGATCGAAGAACAGCTCCAGCGTGGTGACCGACTGGTCCTCGGAGGTGGCCTGTGCCCTGATCGGCGGCCGTCGTGTGCTCATGGCCGCCATTGTGCATCCGCGGGGGTTATCGGAAGGCGATAACGCCCCTTCCGGTACGCCGTGCCTCGCCGACACCATCAGTCCCACCATCGCAGACCCCGAAAGGTTGTGGCCACGGTGAAGGCAGTGCGCGTCCACGAGTACGGCAAACCACCCACCCTCGACGACATCCCCGACCCGGTTCTGCAGGGACCGCTGGACGTGATCGTGAAGGTCGACGCCGCCGGCGTCTGCCGGACCGACCTGCACATCATCGAAGGCCAGTGGGCCGACAAGTCCGGCGTCGAGCTGCCGTACGTGATCGGCCACGAGAACGCCGGCACCGTGCAGGAGGTCGGCGCCGCGGTGTCGACGGTCGCACCCGGCGACAAGGTGATCCTCCACCCGCTGGTGACGTGTGGACTGTGCCGCGCCTGCCGGGCCGGCGACGACGTGCACTGCGCCGACTCGCGCTTCCCGGGCATCGACACCGACGGCGGCATGGCCGAGTACCTCCGTACGTCGGTCCGCTCGATCGTGAAGCTCGACGACGGGCTGGCGCCGGCCGACGTCGCGGCACTCGCCGACGCGGGCCTCACGGCGTACCACGCGGTCCGTAAGGCCGTCCCGCTGCTGCACCCGGCCGACCGGGTCGTGATGATCGGCGCCGGCGGGCTCGGGCACATCGGGCTGCAGTGCCTGGTCGCGATGACGCCCTCGCGGGTGACGGTCGTCGACCGCTCGCAGGAGGTGCTCGACAAGGCGATCGCGCTCGGCGCGCATTCGACCGTGCTGAGCGACGGCAGCCAGGTCGAGCAGGTGCTCGAGCAGACCAGCGGCGAGGGTGCCCAGGTGGTGCTCGACTTCGTCGGCGAGAACGGCACCGAGGCCGACGGCGTCGCGATGACGCGGAACTCCGGCTCGTACTTCGTGATCGGGTACGGCGGCAAGGTCGACGTCCCGACCATCGACGTGATCTCCCGCGAGATCAACGTGGTCGGCAACCTGGTCGGCTCGTACAACGACCTGGCCGACCTGATGGAGCTCGCCGCGCAGGGCCGCGTCCGGCTCGCCACCCAGCAGTACTCCCTGAACGACGCGCTGACCGCGCTGGACGACCTGGACGGCGGCCGGGTTCCCGGCGGCCGGGCCATTCTCACGAGCTGAGGAGATCGCATGTACAGCAAGGACGGCAACAGCTACTTCATCGTCGACAGCCACGTGCACGCGTGGGACGCGACCCCGGCCAACCAGGCGAACCGGTACGGCGAGGGTTTCATCAACTGCTTCTACGACTACCACCGCAACCTGTCGCCGGCCGACAAGGTGTGGACGCTGGAGGAGTTCCACAAGCAGTCCGAGGACAGGATCATCAAGGACCTGTTCACCGACGGGTACGTCGACCGGGCGATCTTCCAGCCGACGTACCTGACCGACTTCTACGTCAACGGGTTCAACACGACCGAGCAGGACGGTCTGCTGGCCGAGAAGCACCCGGACAAGTTCATCGTCAACGGGGCCTGGGACCCGCGCGACGGTGAGGCCGGCCTGGACAAGCTGGCCGACCTGTCGGAGCGGTGGAACCTGAAGGGCGTCAAGCTCTACACGGCCGAGTGGAAGGGCGACTCCAAGGGCTGGAAACTGACCGACCCGTGGTCGTACCGGTACCTGGAGAAGTGCGAAGAGCTCGGGATCAAGAACATCCACATCCACAAGGGCCCGACGATCTACCCACTGAACCGGGACGCGTTCGACGTCGCCGACGTGGACGACGTCGCGTCGGCGTTCCCCGGGCTGAACTTCATCGTGGAGCACGTCGGGCTGCCGCGGCTCGAGGACTTCTGCTGGATCGCGACGCAGGAGCCCAACGTGTACGGCGGTCTGGCGGTCGCGATGCCGTTCATCCACAGCCGGCCGAAGTACTTCGCGCAGATCATCGGCGAGCTGCTGTACTGGATCGGTGAGGACCGGATCACGTTCGCCAGCGACTACGCGATCTGGACGCCGGCCTGGCTGATCGAGCGGTTCGTCGACTTCTCCTACCCCGACGAGCTGACGGAGTACCCGGATCTCACGGTTCAGGCGAAGAAGAAGATCCTCGGGTTGAACGCGGCGAAGCTGTACGACATCGACGTACCGGCGGAGTTGCGGCTGCCCGAGTCCGCTGACGGTGCCGTCGGCTCCGAACCGGTCCCGGTGGCGTGATGGACGCCGTCAAGGAGGTCGTGACCCGCCCCGACGGCGTCGCCGACGAGCTGTGGGACGCGCTGGGGACGGTCCGCGACCCGGAGCTCGACGCGCCGATCACGGATCTCGGGTTCGTCGCCGCGGTGGCGTCGGACGCGGGCTCGGTCGAGGTCGAGCTGCGGCTCCCGACGTACTTCTGTGCGCCGAACTTCGCCTACCTGATGGTCGCCGACGCGTACGACGCGGTGGCCGCCGTACCGGGGGTGAAGAAGGTGGTGGTCCGGCTGGAGGACCACTTCGCCTCCGACGAGATCAACAACGGAGTCGCCGCGTCCCGAGGCTTCGAGGGCTCGTTCCCGGGCCTGGCCGACGGTGAACTCGAGGAACTCCGCCAGACGTTCCGCCGCAAGGCCCACCGAGCCTGCCAGGAACAGGTCGCCAGCCGCCTCCTGAAGGCCGGCTGGACCATGCTCACCCTCGCGGACACCACCCTCGGAGAGGCGCAAGCGGCGCTGACCCCCGCCCTCGCCCTCCGGGCCGGAGAGGCACAAGCGCCGCTGACCCCCGCCCTCCAGGCCGGCGAAGCCAGGCCGTCGGCGGGCGCATTCGCCCCTCCCCCCTCTTCCTCCGGCGGGGCGTCAGCCGCGCCGGAGGAAGAGCAGGCGGAGATCGAGTTCGATCGCCTGCGGAGGCGCCGAGCCGAGCTGGGGCTGTCCAGCGGACCTGAGGCTGCACTCCTCGTGCAGGACGACGGCACGCCCATCACCGCCGTGGATCTTCCTCTCCAGCTGCGGATGGCGAAGACCACCCGGATCAGCATCGAGGGGAACTCCGGGCTGTGTCGCGGGCTGCTCAGTGTGCGCTACGGGCTCCCGCGTCCGCCGGGCGTTGATCAGGCGGCCGGGTACCCGGTGTCCGGGTGAAGGCCGCGCGGCCAGGCGGTGCGCCCGCTCTGAATTCAGGGCAGGCTGTCAGGGTGAGCATGCCCGCGCACCCTTTCGACCCGCCGGCGACCAACGGCGCGCCCACGGCCGGGACCGTGCAGTCGGTGTCGCGTGCGCTCAAGGCGATGGAGTTCGTGGCCGCCAGCCGCGACGGGGTCACCGCCAAGGAGATCGCCGCGCACCTCCAGCTCGCGCTGCCCTCGGCGTACCACCTGCTGGCGACGCTGACCGAGTCCGGCTACCTGGTGCACCTGGCGCAGGACCACCGCTACGGCCTCGGCTACCGCGTCCGCCTGCTCGAGCAGGGGCTGGCGCGGCAGCTCGAGGTCCCGCCGCTGATCGCGTCCGCCGTACGGCGTCTGCATCTGGAGGCCGACGCGGCGGCGTACTACGCGGTCTACCGCGAGGTCGACGTCGTGATCGCCCACGTCGTCGACTCCGAGCGGCGCCCGCGTGTCCAGGTCCTCGACATCGGCTTCCACGAGGCCACCCACGCGACCGCGTTCGGCAAGGTGATGCTCGCCGCGATGACCGAGCAGGCCCGCAACGGCTACCTCGATCGCGTCGGCCTGCGCCAGTGCACGGCCAGCACGATGACCGACCGTCCGACCCTCGAGGCCCACCTCGACAAGGTCCGCCACTCCGGCGTCGCCCTGGAGATCGGTGAGTTCCAGGACGGCCTGTCCTGCCTGGCCGCGCCGGTCCGCTCGTCGGCGGGCGTCGTCCTGGCCTCGGTCGCGATCTCGCTGCCGTCGGCCGACTTCGCCGCCCGCCGCTGGGCGCTGGAGCGCGCCGTACGGCGTGGTGCGCTGGTGGCGACGAGAGCAGTCAACGCGCTCTGACCTGGGCCTGACCGCCCTTGGCCGCTGCTGGACGAGCGGCCCGCGACAAGTCCCAGGCACCGGCTGACCCCGGGCCGCTGGACAGAACAGCAACGGACCGCGACTCCCGGGCGGGGGAGTCGCGGTCCGTTCGTGGTACGGCGGGCTGCTGCCGATGCAGGGGTCAGGCAGCAACCCACCGGTCCTTTATGCCCGGCCGTGCGCCTGACGGCTGCGGCGGCTGAGCGAGTCGATCGTGACGGCGACCAGGAGCACGCCCGCGGTCACCATGTAGCGGACGCTGGAGTCCAGGCTGAGCAGCGCCAGGCCGTTGGAGATCGACATGATCACCAGCGCGCCGAGCAGGGCCGAGTACGCCGAGCCGCGGCCACCGAACAGGCTGGTCCCGCCGATGACGGCGGCGGCGATCGCGTTCAGGTTCGTGTCCGCACCGCCGCTGCTCTGGTTCACCGCAATCAGCCGCGCAGCGGCCAGGATGCCGCCGACGGCCGCGAAGGTCGAACAGGCCGCGAACACCGACAGGTAAATGAAGCGGACGTTGATGCCCGCGCGCCGGGCGGCCTCGACATTGCCACCGACCGCGACCACCGAACGGCCCCAGCTGGTCTTCCGGATCATGAAGTCGGCCACCAGGACCAGGGCGATGAAGAACAGGAACATCGAGGAGACGCCGCGGTCACCGTTCAGGACCAGGACCGGGATCAGCAGCACCAGCGCGAGCGCGCCGGCCTTGATCGCGATCATCGAGGTGGGCGCCGCGGACAGCCCTGCGGCGGCGCGGGCGCTGCGGTTGCGCAGGCGGCTGAGTGTGTAGACCGCGACGACAGCCACGACCAGCCCGTAGGCGAGTGCGGGCGGCAGGAAGCTCTGGCTCGCGAACTTGACGATCGCCGAGTCGAACGGAATGTTCAGCGTGCCTTCCTTGCCCAGCACCAGGAGCTGGAGGCCGAGGAAACCGAGCAGGCCGGCCAGTGTGATGACGAAGCTGGGCACCCCGAACCGGGTGTACAGCGCGCCGTAGAACAAACCGATCACCAACCCGATCACCGCGGCGACAAGCAACGACAGCAGCAGCGGCCAGCCCTTGTTCACGAAGGTGACGCCGAGCACCGCGGCGGCTAGGCCACTGACGGAACCGACCGACAGGTCGATCTCGCCCAGCAGCAGTACCAGCACGATGCCAAGGGCAATGACTCCGACCGAGGCGGTCTGCAACGTCAGGTTGACCAGGTTGCGGCTGGACAGGAAGTTGCTGTTGGAGATCTGGAAGACCGCCCAGATGATGACCAGGCCGACCACGACCGGGACCGAGCCGAGGTCACCGGTGCGCAGCCGCGCGGTGAACGCCGAGACCGCGCCGCTGAACCCGTGGCTGGCGATCAGCCGCTCGTCCTGCAGGTCGGCCGGGAGCGCGGCGGAACCGTTCGTTGCCTCGGGCACCGTGTCCTGCACGGCCGCCTTGGAACCGTCGACCGGGGTGCTCATGATGCCGTACCTTCCTGCTGCGTCCGGCGCGCCGCGCGCTCGGAGACGGCGTTGTCCGTCGCGCCGGTGATGGCGGCGATGATGTCCTGGGTCTTGGTCTCGCTGACCGTGAAGACGCCGTTGTTGCGGCCGAGGCGCAGCACGGCGACCCGGTCGGCCACCGCCATCACGTCGGCCATGTTGTGACTGATCAGGATGACCGCGAGGCCGCGTTCGCGCAGCCGCTCGACCAGGTTCAGCACCTCGGCGGTCTGGGCCACGCCGAGTGCGGCGGTCGGCTCGTCCAGCATCACGACCTTGGGCTGGCCGAGCAGGCTGCGGGCGATCGCGACGGTCTGCCGCTGGCCGCCGGACAGGCTGGCCACCGGGATCCGGACGCTCGGGATCTTCGCGGACAGCTGGCGGAGCAGCTCCCAGGAGGAGCGTTCCATCTCGACCTCGTCGAGCACCTTGCCCTTGCGCAGCTCGCGGCCGAGGTACAGGTTCGCGACCACGTCGAGGTTGTCGCACAGCGCCAGGTCCTGGAAGACGGTGGCGATGCCGAGCTGCTGCGCCTCGGCCGGGCTGCCGACCCGGACCTCCTGGCCGTCGAAGACCATCGTGCCGTCGTCGGCGGTGTAGACGCCGGCGATGGTCTTGACCAGCGTCGACTTGCCGGCGCCGTTGTCGCCGACCAGGGCGAGTACCTCGCCGGCCCGGACGTCCAGCTCGATGTTCTTCAAGGCCTGGACCGCGCCGAAGCGCTTGGAGACACCCCGCAGCGCCAGCACGGTGCCGGTGGCGACGGGGGTGGGTGTGACAGTCATCGATTCAGCTCCTGAGAGGTTCGTTCACGACCGATCCCCGGCGGCACCCCCGGCCTCCTCAGAGCCGGGGGTGCCACCGGGGTGGGCTGCCTTACTTGAGGCCGGCGGCCGTGCAGGCGGTCGCGAACGACGCGGTGCAGATGTCGGTCACCTTGTAGATGCCGTCCTTCACCACAGTGTCGTTGATGTTGGCCTTGGTGACCGCGATCGGGTCGAGGATCGTGGACTTCACGCCCTTGAAGTCACCGGTCGCCTCGGGCTGTCCGCCACCGGCCAGCGCGACGGCGGCCTTCGCGGCGGCCTCGGCCTGCGGCTTGACGGCCTTGTAGATGGTCATCGACTGGTCGCCGGCGACGATCCGCTGGATCGCGGCGAGCTCGGAGTCCTGACCGGTGACCGGCGGGAGCGGGTTGACGCCGCCACCCTTGAGGGCCGCGATCGCACCGCCCGCGGTGCCGTCGTTGGCGGCGTACACGCCGACCAGGCCGTTCTTGATCGCGCTCAGCTGGCCTTCCATCCACGCCTGGGCCTTGTCCGGGCTCCAGTCCGGGGTGTCGAACTCGGCGGCGATCTTGTAGCCGCTGGTGTCGAGCACGCTGTGCGCGCCCTTCTTGAAGTCGGCGGCGTTCGGGTCGGTCGGGGCGCCGTTGATCATGGCCAGGTTGCCGGTGGCCTTGCCGGCCGCCTTCAGGGTGTCGACCAGGGTCTGGGCCTGCAGCTTGCCGACGGTCTCGTTGTCGAACGAGACGTAGTAGTTCGCGCCCTCGATGAACCGGTCGTACGCGATGACCGGCACGTTCTGGCCCTTGGCGGAGGCGACGACCGCGGCGGCGGCCTTGCCGTCGACCGGGTCGAGCACCAGCACGTTGGCGCCCTGGGTCAGCGCGGCCTCGGCCTGGGTCTGCTGCTTGGCGGCGTCCTGGTCGGCGTTGCTGTAGATCAGCTCGCAGTCGGCGCAGGCGGCCTTCAGGGCCTCGGTGAACAGCGGCCGGTCGAGGGCCTCGTACCGGGTGGTCTTGGACTCGGGGAGCAGCAGGGCGATCTTCTTGCCGCCCGATCCGCCGGCGGAGTCGGAGCCGCCGTCATCCGATCCACAGGCGACCAGCGAGACAGCCAGGGCCGACACGGCGATACCGAGGCCGACGAGACGAGTTGGTGAAACGGACATCTGGTGACTCCTTGACGTGAGGGCCCGAGTAGGCCTGTTCAGAGTCAAGCTCGCTGAAGCTTTGACGTCAAGGCTTGAATTCAAGAAGTAGACATATCGTTGTCACACGAGCGTCCCACCCGAGAGAGCGCTCCCGTGGGAACCGCCCGGAACGCGCACCAAGCGACACAAGCTTGACTCGCAGCGTCACCAGCTGGAAACACGCCAGAGGTGGGACGGCGGGCGAGAGCCACCCGCGGGTGCGGGGAAGGCGGCGGTCAGGGGTGGGGCTGGAGATGGCGGCTTCGCGGGTGTGGCTGAGGGTGGCGGCTAGGCGCGGCGGCGCGAGCCTGGGGGAAGCGGCGGCTGGGCGCGGTGGGGTGGGTCTGGGGGAAGCGGCGGCTGGGCGCGGTGGCGTGGGTCGGGGGAAGCGGCGGCTGGGCGGGCGTGGCTGAGGGCGGCGGCTAGCGCGGCGGCGCGAGCCTGGGGGAAGCGGCGGCTGGCGCGGTGGCGTGAGTCGTGGGGAAGCGGCGGCTGGCGCGGTGGCGTGAGTCGTGGGGAAGCGGCGGCTGCGCGGGTGTGGCTGAGGGTGGCGGCTGGCGCGGCGGCGCAAGTCTGGGAAGTGGCGGCTGCGCGTGGGGGAAACATCGGCGAGGCGCGGGCTGCACGGGTGTGGGGGAAGACGGTGGCTGGGCGTGGGGGCCGCGGGTGGGGGTAGCGGCGGGTGGGCGTGGGGCTGCGCGGGCGTGGCAAAAGGCTGCGGGCTAGGCGCGGGGTACGTGTGTGTGGCTGAGGGCAGCGGGTGGGCGTGGGCTGCGCGGGTGTGGCTGGTGGCGGGCGGCTAGGGGTGAGCTTGGGGACTGGGGTTTCTCGTCACCACGCGGGCTGCTCGAGCGTGCCTGAGATTGGGCAGTTAGGCGCGGGCTACGCGGGTGTGGCTGAGGACCGAGGCGAGTTCGATGGCGCCCAGGACGTCGGCGGCGGCGTCGCCGAGTTCGGCGGGGCGAGTTACGCGCGGGCTACGCGGGTGTGGCTGAGGACCGAGGCGAGTTCGATGGCGCCAAGGACGTCGGCGGCGTCGCCGAGTTCGGCGGGGCGCAGTTCCACGGTGGCGGCGGCGCTGGGGATCGCGCAGCGGTCGAGGGCCTCGCGCATCGGGTCGAGGATCAGGCTGCCGGCTTCGGCCATCTTGCCGCCGACGACGATCACCTCGGGGTTGAACAGGTTCACCAGGCCCGCGACGGCGACGCCCACGCGGCGGCCGGCGTCCTCGACGACGCGGCGGCAGCCGAGGTCGCCGGCCAGGGCGCGGGTGATCACGTCGCGCAGGCGCAGCGGGCCGTGCGAGGCGGCGAGCGAGTTGAGCAGCGCGCGGGACCCGACGAAGGTGTCCAGGCAGCCGCGGTTGCCGCAGCGGCAGATCGGGCCGTTCTCGTCGATGGTCAGGTGGCCGATCTCGCCCGCCGTACCGGCCGAACCGCGGAACACCTCGCCGCCGAGCACGATGCCCGCGCCGACGCCGTACGAGAACTTGATGTAGCAACCGTGCCGGACGTCGCGCAGCGCGCCGGCCCGCAGCTCGCCGAGCGCGGCCAGGTTGGCGGTGTTGTCGAGCGCGACCGGGGCGCGCAGGTACCCGGCCATCGCCGCGGCGACGTTGACCCCGCGCCAGCCGGGCAGGACCGCGTCGGACCCGGCCTCGCCGCTGACCGAGTCGACCGGCGTCGGCAGGCCGAACCCGATCGCGCCGATGTCCTCGACGCCCTGGCCGACGGTCTCGGCGAGGTCGGCGAGCAGGCGGGCGGCGCGTTCCATCCCGTCGTCGGCGATGTGGTCGGCCTGCAGCGGCATCGACTGCTCGGCGAGGATCTCGCGGCTCTCGGACGCGATCGCGACCCGGACGTCGCGCTCGCCGAACGCGACCCCGGCGAGCAGGCCGCCGCCGGAGGCGAGCGACACCAGGACGGCGCGGCGGCCGTTGCGAATGCTGGGGGACACCCCGACCAGGCCGGCCTGGTCGAGCTCCTTGACCATGTTGGACACCGTGGCGGCGGACAGTCCGGAGGCGGCGGCGATCTCGACCTGGGTGAGCGGACCGTGCTGCCGGACAACCCCCAGAACACGCTCACGGTTGGCTTCGCGGAGCGAAGCCTGTGAGCCTGGTGCCGGGCGGGTTGCGTTCATTACATAAAGATAACGGATCGAAGGCATTCCGTCGCTGGAATGCCGACCTTCGGCCCGACCGTGATCGCCATGTGTCCTCGCCGTTACGCGTAGTCCTGCCCGTCAGGACGTCCGCCGCGACACTAATGCACCACCAGTCCCAGCAGCCTCGGAGACGCCAGGCTTGCGGCGAGTATCACATACTGTATTCAATTGACTTCGGGCGGTGGCGGCGGTGAAGGGCCGAGAGCCCTCGTCGGCAGGGCTGAATGGGCTGCTGCCGGTCGACGGTGCAGCAGGACAACGCAGTCGCCGCCGGCAAGCGCGTCGTAGGCTACTTCACCGCTGAGGCAGGGCTGGATGGGTGACCGGGTCGGCGGTGCTGAGGCGGCAGGGCTGGGTGGGTGGCCGGTCGTCGGTGCTGAGGCGGCAGGGCTGGAGGGGTGGCCGGTCGGCGGTGCTGAGGCAGAGAGAGTGCTGTTGTCCTGGTGGAGTCAGAGGGTGAGTGCTGTTGTCAGGAGGGCCAGCGGGACGGCCAGTTCGACGGTCGCGCCGAGGGTGTCGCCGGTGATGCCGCCCAGGGACCTGGTGGTCTGGCGGGCGGTGATGAGGGCCAGCGCGATGGCCAGCAGTACGGCGAGGGTGGTGGCGACGACTGCGTGCCAAGTCGAGCCGTCGGTCGGCAGCGTGGTGCCGTCGGCGGTGAGCCAAGTGAGGGCCAGCAGGAGTGCGAGTGCGGCCAGGGTCACCAGTACGGCGGCGTACGGGCGGACGGTGGCGGCGACCATCGCGCCGAGGCCGTCGGGGCGGGCCGACGGGACGCCGATGCGGCAGGACCAGGGGAGGGTGAGTCGGCTGGCGACGGCGGCGACGAGGACGGCCTGCCAGCCGAAGCCGGCCTGGGCGCAGGTGGTGAGGGCGGCGACGTCGATCAGCAGGACGGCGGCGATCGCCACCACGCCGAACGGCCCGATGTCGCTCTGCTTCATGATGCGGAGCTTGGTCTCCCGGTCGCGCCGGCTGCCGAACCCGTCGGCTGTGTCGGCCAGTCCGTCGAGGTGCAGTGCGCCGGAGAGCACTGCCAGGGCAACCACCCCGAGAACTGCCGCCAGCAGGTCCGCTCCCGGCTGCAGGGCCTGTACGGCGGCAACCACCGCGGCCGCCAAGCCGCCGATCACCACCCCGGCGACGGGCGCCAGCAGCATCGCGCCGCCGGCCGTGACCCGATCCACTCGCCGAGGAGCCGGCGTAGGCAGCACCGTCAAAGTCCCGAAAGCCAGCCGCAGCCCGTCGAGCCTCACAGACTGACCGTTCGGCCGGCCACGCACCACAGGACCGTGTCGGACTCTCGGGAAATCGTCGCGTTCACGCGACCCATCAGGTCGCGAAACAGGCGAGTCCCCGCGTCGGCAGGAACCACACCAGACCCGACTTCATTGCTCACAGCAACTACCAGGCGATGGGTGCTCGACCAGGCCGCCGCGAGGTCGTCAATGCGTTGTTCGACATCGGGCAGGTTCTCCGGGTGGTCCCAGATCTCGCAGACGTCCATCGTGCGCGCGAGCCACAGGGTCAGGCAGTCGATCAGCAGCGGCGGCCCGTCGGACTCGAGCAGGGGAACGAGATCAATGGTCTCCGCCAGCCCCCACGACGCCGGCCGGCGCGCGCGGTGCTTGGCGATGCGGTCGGCCCACTCGGGGTCCGAGGACCCGTCGCCGCCGGTGGCGACGTACAGGGTGTCGGGGGTGTCGGCCAGCAGGCGCTCGGCCGCGGTCGACTTGCCGGACCGGGCGCCACCGAGGATCAGCGTGCGCCGGGAAGGCTCGCGCCCGATCCGAACCGCCGCCGCCGGATCGACATCGGGGGCGGTCCACGAAAGCTGGTCTCCGGCAGGCGTCAGTACGTCGTACCGAAGGCCGCCGGCAATGCGGGTGACCGTGACCTGGTAGCCCTCGACGGGCGTGAAGCCGTCGGCGGTCAGTCGGAGTACGCCGTCGACGGTCGCGCCGCCGGGGCCGGTGACGAGCTCAGCCATCGGAGCGGATCAGCGCCTGGCCGCCGCGCAGGAACGAGTCGGCCGCGGCGTCCGCCTCGCCCAGGTACCCGGCGACCATCGCGCCGTCGCGCAGCACCATCAACGCGTCGCCGACGGCGGTCTGGTCGGGTCGCGGCGCGACGAGCTCCTCGAACATCTTCTTCCACCAGCCGCGATGGGAGTCGACCACCCGGCGTACCGCGCTGTCGGCATCGGGGTACTCCGCCGCGGCGTTGATGAACGGGCAGCCGCGGAAGCCCGGAACGCAGGCCATCTCGCGGAGCCCGCCCGACATCAGCCGCAGCATCGTCGTCGCGTCGCCGCCGGCCGCGGCGATCACGGCCTCGACGCCCGCGCGCTCGGCGGCCGCACGCCGTTCCAGGTAGGCGACGACGAGGTCGTCCTTGGTCCGGAAGTGCCGGTAGAAGGTCACCTTCGTGGTGCCCACCCGGTCGATGATCTTGTCCGCGCTCACCGCGCGCATCCCGTGCGCGTAGAAGAGTTCGTCCGCGGCCGCGAGCAGTCGTTCTCGCACCGGCTCGGTCATGGTCGGCATCGTACGTGGCCCCCGTTCCGCTTGCGCCGACCGGCCTGGACGGTGCATGATCGTAGGTAGAGTTACTAGTTAGTCTACCTCGCAGATCGGAACACCTCCCGTGACGACAGCAACCTCCTCCACGCCCGCGATCAGCATTCCGGCAGCACTCCGCCGCCTGTACTTCGTCCGCTTCGGCTTCGCCCTCGTCTGGGCGGTCCTCCTGCTGCTCAGCGCCGACAAGCTCGGTTCGCTGAGCGTGACGCTGCTGATCGTCTACCCGCTGTTCGACGTCGCCGCCGCGGTCGTCGACCTCCGGACGTCGAAGACGCCGGTCCTGATCGCGAACATCGTGATCAGCGCCCTGGCAACCATTGGCCTGGTTATCGCCACCACGTCCGGCATCCCCGCCGTGCTGCGCGTCTGGGGCGCGTGGGCGATCGTCGCCGGACTCGTCCAGCTCGTCGTCGCCGTCCGCCGGCGCGCGCTCGGCGGCCAGTGGCCGATGATCCTCAGCGGCGGCATCTCGGTGCTCGCCGGTACGTCGTTCGCCCTGTCGGCCTCCGCGGCCGACCCGTCGCTGACCAGCCTCGGCGGCTACGCGCTGCTCGGCGGCATCTTCTTCCTGGTCTCCGCCATCAGGCTGCGGGGCCGCCTCAACGCTCGAAGCTGACCGGTACGTCGAACGCGACCTTCCGCGCCGTCCGGCGGAAGGCCTTCAGGACGGGGCGGCCGAGCGCGAGAACCAGGACGGCGCAGAGGATGCCGCGCGGGATGTCCCAGCCGAGCGACGTCGCGACGACGAACAGGAAGTAGCGGTGCAGGTTCTCGGCCAGGCCGTCGCCGGGGACGAACGAGAAGTCGCTGCCGAAGGTCGCGTACGGCCAGAACCAGAGGTTCATCACCACGCCGTACAGGATGCCGGCCACCAGCGAGTACGCCGCCAGCAGAAGGAGCTCGAGCCGGCCCCCGACCCGCGGCAGCAGGCCGGCCAGGCAGCCGACCCACGCACAGGCGAGCATCTGGAACGGCATCCACGGCCCGACACCGCCGCTGATCAGCGCGCCGGCTAGCAGCGACACGGCGCCCAGGACGAAGCCGAAGCCCGCGCCGAAGGCCCGGCCGGCCAGGATGAGCAGGAAGAAGCCTGGCTCCAGTCCTGCGGTGCCGGGGCCCAGTGCACGCAGTGCGGCGCCGACGGCGGCGAGCATGCCGAGCAGGGAGATCACCTTCGCGTCGATGCCTGACTCGGCCAGCTCAGCCAGTACGACGGCCACCAGCAGCGGCAGCAGCAGGACGAACAGCCAGGGCGCGTCGGTGGTGTGGCCGAGCGCGGAGGCGCCGGCCTGGTCGGTCTGCCAGATCAGTGGCCAGCCGAACGCCAGTACGCCGACCGCCGACGCCAGCAGCAGCGTCGCCGTACTGCGTGGCTTCAGCCGGACGAGCCGCGTCGGCACCTGCAGGCCCGTCACGATGCCCGCACCAGCACAGGGTTGACTGTCGTCATGAGGCTCGTTCCAGTGCTGTGGCTACTTCGCCGACGGTCAGGAACGGTAGCGGCGCGAGGATCTTGGCGACCTGCGGTGCGAACGCCGGGGAGCCCGCGATGACCGTTGCAGTGTCGCCGTCGCTGACCAGTTCGCCGTCGGCCAGGACGAGGACCCGGGTGGCGACCTCGGCGACCATCTCGACGTCGTGGGTGGACAGCACGACCGCGTGCCCGTCCGCCGCCAGCTCGCGCAGGATCTCGACCAGCCGCCGCTTGGCGCCGTAGTCCAGCCCGCGCGTCGGCTCGTCGAGCAGCAGCAGGGGAGGAGCACCGCACAGTACGACGGCCAGCGCCAGGCAGAGCCGCTGTCCCTCGGACAGGTCGCGCGGGTGCATCTGGTCGTCGACGTCCGGCGCCAGCCGCTCCAGCAAGGCCCGGCAGCTGCCGGCCGCCACCCGGAAGTCGCTGTCGGCGCCGGCGCACTCCTCGGCCACAGTCGGTGCGTACAGGAGGTCCGCAGGTTCCTGCGGGACCAGTCCGACGGCCTTGACCAACTGCTTGGGCTTCGTACGCCGTGGGTCGATCCCCGCCGCCACCACGCTGCCGGAGCGCGGCTGGACGAGTCCCACCAGTGCGTTGAGCAGCGTGGACTTACCGGCGCCGTTGCGGCCCATCAGTGCGACCACCTCACCGGCCTGCAGCGTCAGCGAGACGCCGCGCAGGGCCGGCACGCTCCCGTAGCTGACGACCAGATCGTTGCACCGGGCAAGCTCTTTGCCGATCACGGTGACGCGCGGGGTCGGCCGGTGATCGCCCAGCCGCTCCCGCAGTAGGCCGGCGGCCCGGCGAGCGTCCCGCACCGACAGCGGCAACGGCGTCCAACCCGCCAGCCGTCCCAGCTCGACTACCGGGGGAGCCACGGGCGCGGACACCATCACGTCCGCCGGGAGGCCGGTGGACACGGCGCCTGATCTCACGGCGGCCGGTAGACCACCGGACCCAGCACCCGCCGCTCCCCGGTCGGCCGGCAGCCCACCGAGCACAGCACCCGAGATCTCCACCACCCTGTCGGCGTACTGGATCACTCGCTCGAGCCGGTGCTCGGCCATCACCACCGTCACGCCCAGGTCGTGCACCAGCCGCTGCAGCGCGGCCAGCACCTCCTCGGCGGCCTGCGGGTCCAGCGCCGACGTCGGCTCGTCCAGTACGAGCACCGCCGGGTGTGACGTCAGCGCAGCCCCGATAGCCGTCCGCTGCCGCTGCCCACCGGACAGCGCAGTCAGCGGCCGGCCCCGTACGTCGGCCAGCCCGAGCAGGTCGAGCGTCTCCTCCACCCGGCGCCGCATCACGTCAGGAGGGACGCCGAGCGACTCCATGCTGTACGCGAGCTCGTCCTCGACCGTGTCGGTGACGAACCCGGCCATCGGGTCCTGTCCGACGATGCCGACCACGTCGGCCAGGTCGCGCGGCCGGTAGTCCTTGGTGTCGCGGCCGTTCACCAGCACCCGGCCGGCCAGCGTGCCACCGGTGAAGTGCGGGACCAGCCCGTTGATCGCCCGCAGCAGTGTGGACTTGCCGGAGCCGGTCCGGCCGATCACCAGCGCCAGCTCGCCCTCAGGCACCGTGAAGCTCACGTCCCGCAGCGCGGGCTCGGCAGCACCGTCGTACGTGACTGTGACCCGGTCGAACTCGATCATGCCGCCACCAGCTCACGTCGTCGGGTCAGAGGAGGAGCAGCGACCGCGGGCGCCAGGCCGATCAGGATGCCGAGCACTGGCAGCAGGGGGACGGGCGGTACGACCAGCGGGCCCGGCAGGACCAGGCCCTCGACACCACGAGCCGCCGCGATGATCAGCGCCGCCGCAGCGAGCGCACCGGACCCGATGACGAGCCACTCCGGCAGCGCCCACGGGTCGGGCCGGTAGCGCGTGCGAGTGACCCGCTGCCGCCCGACGGCCATCGCGCCGGTTGCCAGCAGTACGCCGAACGCCAGCGCGCCGCCCGCCGCCGGTACGGACATCGCATCGGTGAGCAGCGAGTAGACGCCGAGCATGATGCCCAGCAGGCCGAGCAGGACCGAGGCGCCGGTGATCTGGCGCTGGCGGCGCGGTACGTGCGCCGTACGGCCGTAGCCGCGGGAGTCCATCGCGGCGGCCAGCTCGACCGAGCGGTCCAGCGCGCCTTCCAGGACCGGCATGGCCGTCGTACGGAAGGAGCCGCGGGTTCGGCCGCGGAGGCGGCGGGCGCCGCGGATCCGGCGCGCGTCGGTGACCAGCTGCGGCGCGAACGTCAGTGCGACCACGCAGGCGACGCCCATCTCGTAGAGGGCCCCAGGCAACGACTTGAGCAGGCGGCGCGGGCTGGCCAGGGCGTTGGCCGCGCCGATGCAGCAGAGCATCACGGCCAGCTGGCCGCCGTCGTACAAGGCCGTGACCAAGGCCTCGGCGGTCACCTCACCGCCGAGCTTCACGCCGCTGGCCCAGTCCGGCAAAGGGATCTGCGGCAGGGTGAACAGCAGGGTGTTGCCCTGGGAGCGGGTCGACAGGAGCGCCTGCAGTACGACGCGGACGCCGATCACCACCAGGCCGAGCTTGAGGAACGCCAGATAGCTGTTGGCCCAAGGGGCGTCGCTGCGGCGCGCTGCCACGACGAAGCCGGCGACGGCCAGGATCAGGATGAGCAGGACCGGGTTGCGAGTCCTGCTGGCGGCGACGGCCAGGCCGAGGGCCCACAACCACCACGCCCCCGGGTGCAGAGCCCGGGGGAGAGTCAGGTGGTGGACCGCGCGCACCTGATCAGCTCTGCGCGCGTCGACGAGCCAGCACGAAGCCACCGCCGGCCAGCAGCAGTACGACGACCGCGGCGACGACGATGCCGGTCACCGGGGCGCCGCCCTCGTCCTCGTCGGCGGTCGGCGGCTGGGCGGCGTTGGTCGGGTTCGGCGCGGGAGTCGGGGTGGCGGCCGAGCCGATGGCCGGACCGATCTCCAGCGTGACCGGGGCGTCGGTGGCCGGGACCTTGATGTTCTTCACGGCGGTGCCGCAGCCGGTCGCCGGGTACCCGTCGATGCCGCAGGTCAGGCCCTTCTCGATCCGCACCGGGCCGGTCGCGGCCAGGACCTTGGCGCCGGTCGCCTTCGCGTCGGTGACCACGCAGGTGCCGGTCGCCGGCGGCGGCGCGACGCCGGACTCGGAGTCGACGGCTGTGCCGGGGTCGACGACCAGGGCGACGCGCTTCTTGCCGGTCTCGGCGGGGGTCGCACCACAGATCGCCTCGAAGTCACCGGCCGCGCGGGGGACGCGGGGGTTGTTGCCGCCGAGGGCGTACCGCCAGCCCTCGACCGACCCGTCGGCGGGGACCACCTGGTCCGAGCCCTTCTGGGCGAACGCCCACTTCCCGGCGGTCCACTGGTAGTACCCCCAGAACCGGAACCCGTCCTCGGTGGCGCCGCCGACGCCGGTGGGGGCGGTGCCGCCGGCCTGGTCGGTGGTGCCGACTTGAGCTGCGCCGCCGGTCTGGCCGGTGCTGCTGGCCTCGGCTGCGCTTTCGGCCTGGGCAGTGCTGACAGTGACGGTCCCCGCGAGCAGGAGACCCGCCAGCAGGCTGAGGACCAGTCGTGGGGTCCGGTGTGCAGTCATCTCGTGTCCTCGCTCGGGCCGGGCCCGACGAGAGGAGAGGTGCACCGCCAGGAACACGGGGCCGGCTCCTCCCGCGGTCCTCGGCGGGTCGGTGAGCCTGCTGCCTGGACGCAGTGTTCCGGCTCACCGCCGCCCGGTGGTCCCGGGTGCGGCCTACGGTTGCGGGTCAGCGCCGGCTTCGGACCGGCTTCCCTGCGGCACAGCAGTGGTTCGGCCGCAGCTTACCGCCGTGGCGCCCACCCCCGCGTGGCCCCGCCGCCGAACGTGCGGCACCCCACACCGGACATACAGCACCCACGCCCGACGTGCGGCACCCCACACCGGACGTGCGGCACCCTGCACCGGAGGTGCGGCACCCTGCACCGGAGGTGCGGCACCCTGCACCGGAGGTGCGGCCCCCGGCACCGGACGGTTGTCCCCGGGCGCGGCCTTCAAGTACCGGCGCCCGTCGCGGATCGCGCACCGCACAGGTCGCCCCCGCCCGGCACGCAAAAGCCCGTACGGCGAGCATGGGGTGGACCACCTGCTCGCCGTACGGGCTCCAATGACTACTGCTTACTCCTGCGCGGCCAGGCTCATCGGGCCGTAGACCACGCGCTCGTCCTCGAGCAGGTAGACCTGGGCGACGCCCTGGTCCGCGAGCTCGCGCCAGATCTCGCCGAGCCAGCTCTCCGCGTCGCCCTGGGCGGAGAAGTCGCCGGTGCCCAGTTCGCCCGGGTCGGCCGGCTCACCGGCGGCGGTCTCGTACCGCCAGGTCCAGCTCACGAGCCCGGCCGGGTCTGCGGCGCGTTCTGCGCGGTCTTGGCCGGGTCGGTCTCGATCGCGTTGCCGAGCGTCTCGTCGATCCGCTTCAGCAGCGCGTCCTCGAGCTTCACGCCGGCCGCCTTGACGTTCTCGGTGACCTGCTCGGGGCGGGAGGCGCCGATGATCGCCGAGGAGACGTTCCGGTTCTGCAGGACCCACGCGATGGCCAGCTGGGACAGGCTCAGCCCGGCCTCGTCGGCGACCGGCTGCAGCTCCTGGACGCGCTCGAGCACGTCGTCCTTGAGCCAGCGGCTGATCATGTTCGCGCCGCCCTTGGTGTCGGTCGCCCGCGAACCCTCGGGCGGCTGCTGGCCCGGCTTGTACTTGCCGGTCAGCACGCCCTGCGCGATCGGGGAGAACACGACCTGGCCGATGCCGAGCTCCTCCGAGGCCGGCACGACCTCGGCCTCGATGACGCGCCAGAGCATGTTGTACTGCGGCTGGTTGGAGACCAGCGGGACGCGCAGCTCGCGGGCCAGCCGGTGGCCCTCGCGGAGCTGGTCGGCGGTCCACTCCGACGTACCGATGTAGAGCGCCTTGCCCTGCCGGACGACGTCGGCGAAGGCCTCCATCGTCTCCTCGAGCGGCGTCTCGGTGTCGAACCGGTGCGCCTGGTAGACGTCGACGTAGTCGGTCTTGAGCCGCTTCAGCGAGCCGTTGATCGACTCGTGGATGTGCTTGCGGGACAGGCCGACGTCGTTCGGTCCGCCCGGCCCGGTCGGCCAGTAGACCTTGGTGAGGATCTCCAGCGACTCGCGCCGCTGTCCCTCCAGGGCCTCGCCGAGCACGGTCTCCGCCGCGGTGTTCGCGTACACGTCCGCGGTGTCGAACGTGGTGATCCCGGCCTCGAGCGCCGCCTTCACACAGGCCTTGGCCTGCTCGTTCTCCACCTGCGACCCGTGGGTCAGCCAGTTCCCGTAGGAGATCTCGCTGACCTTCAGTCCACTGTTTCCGAGATACCGAAAGTCCATACCCCAGACCCTACTTCCACCAGCCGACACCCGCCCGGCGACGCCCTACCTACGGACGGTCGCCAGCCACTGCCCGGCAACGGTCTCCACCCACGCGGTCACGTCCGGAGCCGCCGGAATCCGGTAGAACGTGTACTCCGGGCACCCGTCGAGCACCTCGACGTGGTCGAAGTTGTGGTCCTGCGCGAACAGCAGTACCTCGCCGGACACCCGGTGGAACAGCGTGAGCGTCCCGTTGGCCTCCTCGGCCAGTACGCCGTACTCGGCCGGGTCGAACGGCAGGGTGAGCCCGTCCTGCTCCCACACCCAGGCAGCGTCGGCGACCAGCTCCGCGGCCACGGTGTCCGCCAGCTCGGCCGTCAGCACCGCGTTGTGGTTGCAGACCCAGGTGTCGGACTCGTTCCACCGGTCGACGATGCCGCCGGTCACCCGCCAGAGGTCCCGCAGGACGTCGGGCACCGGAAGAGCGGGCGTGCCGCTCGGCGAGGGTGAGCCGGACGGAGCAGGCGCCGGCGAGGGTGAGCCGGGCGGAGCAGGCGCCGGCGACGGCTGTGCTGCTGGTGAAGGCTCCTCGCAGAGCCAGCCGGTGGTGCTGCCGTCGGCCAGGTCCCAGGCGAGCAGCTCGTGCGGAGTGCCGTCGAGGACGACAGGAGTGACTCGGGCGGTCTGCAGCAGCTCGCTGAGTTGGGGAAGCGACGGGACCGGCGGCCGGTCCCAGGCGTGAGCAGGCCCGAGCACCACCGGCTTGACGGTGGGAGCCAGCCAAGGAGCGCCGGCCAGCGCGTGCTGCCAGTCGTTCAACTGACCTCGATGGCGAGGGTGTGGTGGCCGGTCAGGGTGGCCGGTACGGCGGTGGCCGGCTGGCCGTCCAGGTGGAGCTGGGGGTTGGTACCGACGCCGGTGAGGGTGATGTCGAGGGTGGCCGCCCGGTAGGGGAGGCCGGTCAGCTGGAGATCGCCGAGGCCTGACGGGACCACCGGGGAGACCGTGATGCCGGCGGGGGTGAAGTGCAGGCCGAAGAGGGACTCGTGGATCAGGCGCAGGTACGCCGTGGCGGACCAGGTCTGGTCGGGGAGGGACTCCCACTGGCGGCCGACCTGCCAGCCGCCGTCGACGGCGCCGGTGGTGGCGTTGTAGAGCTCGAACAGCTCGTCGCCGGAGCCGTGGAACAGCCGGCCCAGGTCGTCGAGGGTCTGGCCGAACACCTCGGCGTCACCGGCGGAGGCGGCGGCCGCGCCCCACAGGCCCATCACCATGGGCCAGCAGATCGCGTTGTGGCGGCCGGGGCGGGCGGCGTCGTACCGGGTGAAGTGCGGCCAGACGTTGACCATGCCGTACGGCTCGCGGTGCGCGCCCTCGAGGATCTGACGGGTGCGCACAGGCCCGGCGATGCCGAAGTCGATGGCGAGCGCCAGCCCGGCGGTCTCCTGGTGCAGGTCGAGCCCGTCCGGCCCCAGGTAGTAGCCGTACGTGCCCCTCGACGCGTCCCACAGGTGCAGGTTGATCGCATCGGCCAGTACGTCGGCCCGGCGGTCGAACAGCGGCTGGTCACCCAGCAGCGCCAGGCAGCGCAGCGCCCGGACGTACACCGCGTTGGTCGACAGGCACCGCAGCTCCGCCGTGCCCGGGTAGTCCAGCACGAACGACGACCCGACCTCCTCGTACGACGGCAGGCCGCTGATCCCGTCCTGCATCAGCGCCGGCCCGGCGTACAGCCCGGTCGCCGGGTCGAAGCGCTCCCGGTCGAGGACCGCCAGCGACGCCCGGCCGATCTCGTACGCCGTGGCGGCGAACTCCGTGTCGCCGGTGACGGCCACGTGCTGCCACGCGCCGATCACCCAGATGATCTGGTCCCACCACTGGTTGTCCTGGGCGACGACTCCCCGGTCCAGGTCGCAGACCTTCAGCAGCGTCGCCCGGGCCACGTCCGGCGTCAGCAGGCTCGCGGCGTTCCAGCAGTTGATCGCCGCGTCACGGGTCCACGGGTCGTCGTAGCCACCGCCGGCCCGGACGAACCCGGCGGCGGTGACGTTGACGTCGAGCAGGTTGCGCAGCGCCGCGTCGTACAGCGTGCTCAGGCCGGCCGGCCCCTCGAGACGAGGGCGCGGCCCGGTCGCGGCCCGGTCCTCGGGGCGCGGGTCAGGCGAGCTCACCGGCAGCCGGCCGATCAGGCCGGCTTCTCGCCCCGGGCGACCATCGGCTTGGGCAGGCGCCAGCGCCGCATCTGCATGGTCCGCCGGACGGCGTAGAACCCGATCCCGCGGGTGCCCTCGGTCGGGAACTTCTTCGCGATCGCCCGCTTCAGCCCGCTGGACAGGAAGAACCAGTCGGCGCCGATGCACGCGATCATCACCAGGAACAGCAGGTTCACCAGCCCCGGCAGCCAGGTGAACACGCCCGAGAAGACCACGCCGAGCAGTGAGATCACCAGCAGCACCGGCAGCGCGAACTCCATCACCGACCAGCGGGCGTCGACGTAGTCGCGGGCGAACCGGCGGACCGGGCCCTTGTCGGCGGCCGGCAGGTACCGGTCGTCGCCGGTCTTCATCGCGTCCTGCATCTTGGCCCGCTCGGTGCGCATCTTCTCGCGCCGGTACGCCGAGGCCTCCTTGCGGTTGCGCGGCTTCTTCAGCGCGGCCTTGCGGGCCTGCTCGGCCTCGCGCCGGGTCGGGGTCGGGCGGCCCTTGCCCCCGGTCTTGCCCTGGGGCTCCGCCACGGCGGCTTCGGACGGTGTCTCGGACTTGCTACGACGGAACACGGGAGCTGGACCTCATTCGGGCTGCGAGTCGTTCACTCGGGGTCGTCCCCGGAGGATCGGGCCAGTTTATCGGGGCCGGTCCTGATGGTGTCGTGACCCATGGGGACATAGGGTGGATGACACGCACGCCGGGTCCACTCTCCGGCACAGAAGGGGTACGGATATCGATGAGCATCTTCAGGCGGATGTCGACGATCTTCAAGGCCAAGGCGAACACCGCCTTGGACAAGGCCGAGGATCCTCGCGAAACTCTTGACTACTCGTATCAGAAGCAGCTCGAACTGCTGCAGAAGGTACGCCGTGGTGTGGCCGACGTGGCCACCAGCCGGAAGCGGGTGGAGCTGCAGGCTTCGCAGCTGCAGGCCCAGTCGTCCAAGCTGCAGGAACAGGCGCAGAAGGCGCTCTCGATGAACCGGGAGGACCTCGCCCGCGAGGCCCTGACCCGCAAGTCGGGCCTGCAGGGCCAGATCGACGATCTGACCGCCCAGCACGCCCAGCTCCAGGGCGAGGAGGAGAAGCTCACCCTCGCCTCGCAGCGGCTGCAGGCCAAGGTGGAGTCCTTCCGCACCAAGAAGGAGACCATCAAGGCCACCTACACCGCGGCCGAGGCGCAGACCCGGATCAACGAGGCCTTCTCCGGCATCTCCGAGGAGATGAGCGACGTCGGTCTGGCGGTCCAGCGGGCCGAGGACAAGACCCAGCAGATGCAGGCCCGCGCGGGCGCGATCGACGAGCTGCTGGCCTCCGGCGCGCTCGACGACGCCTCCGGCACCAGCAAGGACAGCATCACGCTCGAGCTCGAGCGGATGTCGACGGGCTCGGACGTCGAGAGCGAGCTGGCCGCGATGAAGGCGCAGATCGGTGGCTCGGAGGCGCCCAAGCAGCTGTCCCAGGACGCCCCCGGCGGGGCCCAGCCGGCGCAGCAGCCGGTGCAGCAGGCCGAGCCGGTTCGACCGCAGGACGGAGACGTTCGATGATCGTTCGCATCATGGGTGAGGGTCAGTACAAGCTCGCCGACGAGAAGCTGGACCAGCTGAACGCCGTCGACGGCGACCTGGAGAAGGCCGTCTCGGCGGGCGACGAGGACGCGTTCAAGACCGCGTTCGCCGCGCTGCTGACGTTCGTCCGCAGTGGTGACCGGGTGCCCGACGACGAGCTGCACGACTCCGACGCGATCCTGCCGCCGGGCGACAGCACGCTGGCCGAGATGCGCGAACTGATCAGCGGCGACGGCCTGATCGCCGGCTGAGCCGGGCCGTTCCCCTGCGTGCCGTCCAGGTGCGGGACCCGCTTCGGGTCCCGCACCTGGCTCGTTCGAGGCACGGTTCGGTCAAGAAGCCGGTCCCGACACCGTGCGTGACGACACGAGCCACTAGGGTGTTGCCGGGTTTCTTCCGGAACCCGCCGAACCGCCCATCTGCCCGACGATACGGACCTGAAATCACACCCGGCGTAACGCCTGCCGACACTGCGTAGTTACTACTGTCGGACAGCTGTTGCACGTAGTACTCTTCGATGAATTGCCGTCGTCGAGACGGAGAACTCACGGCAACAGCGCGATCGAGTCCACCGACGAAAGTGACAGAGTGTGACTCATTGCGCAGCCGGTTCACCGGGGGGTGACTGAGGGTGACGGATCGTGCCGTCATGGGGGAAGTCGTGTCCGAAACGAGTTCGAGTGGTTCAGCCAGCCTGACCACCCAGGTCGTACAGCCACCTGAGCTGTTCGATCGTCGAAGGCCGGTCTGGGTGGTCCCGGACTCGGTCCCTGCCATCGTTCCGCGATCCGCGCGGCTCACCGAGCCGCAGTGGGTCACCGTCTACCGCTGGGCCGCCCTCGGGGGCGACCTGCTGGCCGCGGTGATCGGGGTCTCGATCGCCCTGCTGACCAGGTTCGGCTACCAGGTCGGCGGCGGTTACCTGGTCTTCGGCAGCCTGCTGCCGCTGGCGTGGGTGACCGCGGTCGCGCTGTCGCGCGGCTACGAGACCCGGTACTTCGGCGCCGGGCCGGACGAGTTCCGCTCGATCCTGCGCTCCGGGGCCGGGCTGACCGCGGTGGTCGCGATCGCGTCGTACGCGACCAAGAGCGAGATCGCCCGCGGCTTCGTCGTACTGGCGATCCCGGCGACCGTGCTGCTGGCGCTGCTGCTGCGCTACGGCCTGCGCCGCGACCTGAGCCGTCACCGGTACCGCGGCCGCTGCATGCGCCGGGTGCTGGTGGTCGGCCGCAACAGCCAGGCCGTGCATCTGAGCGAGCACCTGGAGAAGCGTCCGTCGGACGGTTTCCGGGTGGTTGCCACCTGTCGCCCCCGCGGTGACGGCCGGCCCTCCGCGGAGGGCCCGCTGGGCCCGGACGAGCTGGACGAGGCCGACATCATGGCGGCCGTCGACCGGCACGCGGTCGACGTCGTCGCGGTCGCCTCCGACCCGGATCTGGCGGGGCAGTCGCTGCGCCGGCTGTCGTGGGCGCTGGAGCAGCGTGGCGTCGAACTGATCGTGTCGCCGGGCATCATCGAGGTCGCCGGTCCGCGGATCTCGGTCCGCCCGGTGGCCGGCCTGTCCCTGCTGCACCTGGAGCGTCCGTCCGTGAGTGGTGGTCCGCACTTGCTCAAGGGTGTCTTCGACCGGGTCCTCGCGCTGATCCTGCTGACCGCGGCGTCGCCGGTGCTGCTCGGACTGGCGCTCGCGGTCAAGGTGAGCAGCCGGGGGCCGGTGCTGTTCAAGCAGTCCCGGGTCGGCCGCGGCGGCGAAGAGTTCAAGATGCTCAAGTTCCGCAGCATGTACGTCGACGCCGAACAGCGGCTGGGTGACCTGCACGCGCTCAGCGACGGCAACACGATGCTGTTCAAGATGCGCAACGACCCGCGGGTGACGAGCCTGGGCCGGATCCTGCGCCGCTTCTCGCTCGACGAGCTGCCGCAGCTGCTGAACGTGGTCCGGGGCGAGATGTCCCTGGTCGGTCCGCGGCCGCCGCTGCCGCGGGAGGTCGCCCAGTACGCCGCCGACGACACCCGGCGGATGCTGGTCAAGCCCGGCCTGACCGGGCTGTGGCAGGTCAGCGGCCGCAGCGACCTGTCGTGGGAGGAGTCCGTCGTACTGGACCTGCGGTACGTCGACAACTGGTCGATGACGCTCGACCTGCTGATCCTGTGGAAGACGGCTCGTGCGGTGATCCGCGGGTCCGGAGCGTACTGATGGGGGACAACGACCAGGTGGACCAGATCGACCGCACCGCGAAGGTCTACATCGCCGGGCACCGTGGCCTGGTCGGGTCGGCGCTGTGGCGCCGGCTCGAGGCGGCCGGGTTCTCCGACCTGGTCGGTGCCACGTCGAAGGAGCTCGACCTGCGCGACCGGGACGCGACGTTCGCGTTCTTCGCCGAGCACCGGCCGGACGTCGTGATCGACGCGGCCGCCCGGGTCGGCGGCATCCTGGCCAACCGCGACCACCCGACCGAGTTCCTCAGCGACAACCTGCGGATCCAGGTGAACGTGATGGACGCCGCGCTCGAGGTCCGGGTGCCACGGCTGCTGTTCCTCGGCTCGTCGTGCATCTACCCGAAGTACGCCGAGCAGCCGATCCGCGAGTCGAGCCTGCTGACCGGCGAACTCGAGCCGACCAACGACGCCTACGCGATCGCCAAGATCGCCGGCATCATGCAGGTCCAGGCGGTGCGGCGCCAGTACGGGCTGCGCTGGATCTCGGCGATGCCGACCAACCTGTACGGGCCGAACGACAACTTCGACCTGACCAGCTCGCACGTGCTGCCGGCCCTGATCCGCCGTTTTCACGACGCGCGGCAGAGCAACGCCCCTGAGGTCGTCCTGTGGGGGACGGGAACGCCACGCCGGGAGTTCCTGCACGTGGACGACCTGGCCGACGCCTGTCTGCACCTGCTCGAGCACTACGACGAGCCGGAGACGATCAACGTCGGCGTCGGCACCGACGTGACGATCCGCGAGCTCGCCGGGATCGTTGCGAAGGCGGTGGGCTACACCGGTGCGATCGGCACCGACCCGTCGAAACCGGACGGCACACCGCGCAAGCTGCTCGACGTGAGCAAGCTGGCCGCCCTCGGCTGGAAGCCGCGGACCGGCCTCGAGGAAGGCGTCGCGAGTGTCTACGCCTGGTACCTCGACAACGTGAAGGGACAAGACTCGTGACCGGGTCCGAGGAGACAGTGGGGGGCCACGCATGAGCACTGTGAAGAAGGCACTGATCACCGGCATCACCGGGCAGGACGGTTCGTACCTGGCCGAGCTGCTGCTGGGCAAGGGGTACGAGGTCCACGGTCTGATCCGCCGGGCCAGCACGTTCAACACCCACCGGATCGACCACCTGTACGAGGACCCGCACACCCAGGGCAAGCGGCTCTTCCTGCACTACGGCGACCTGACCGACGGCTCGCGCCTGGTCACGTTGCTGGCCTCGATCCAGCCCGACGAGGTCTACCACCTGGCCGCGCAGAGCCACGTCCGGGTGAGCTTCGACGAGCCGGAGTACACCGGTGACACCACCGGCATGGGGACGACCCGGTTGCTCGAGGCGATCCGGATGATCGGGCTGGAGTGCCGGTTCTACCAGGCGAGCTCGTCGGAGATGTTCGGCGCGACACCGCCGCCGCAGAACGAGGAGACCCCGTTCTACCCGCGCTCGCCGTACGGCGCGGCGAAGCTGTACGGGTACTGGATGACGCGGAACTACCGCGAGGCCTACGACCTGTTCGCGGTGAACGGGATCCTGTTCAACCACGAGAGCCCGCGGCGGGGCGAGACGTTCGTGACGCGCAAGATCACCCGGTCGGTGGCGCGGATCAAGACCGGTCAGGAGAAGCGGCTGTACCTGGGCAACCTGGAGGCCTGCCGCGACTGGGGCTACGCGCCGGAGTACGTCGAGGGCATGTGGCGGATGCTGCAGCACGACAGGCCGGGCGACTACGTGGTCGCGACCGGTACGTCGTACTCGGTGCGGGACTTCGTCCAGCTGGCCTTCCAGCACGTCGGGCTGGACTGGGAGGAGTACGTCGACTACGACGCCCGTTACGAGCGGCCGACCGAGGTCGACTCGTTGATCGGTGACGCCTCCAAGGCCCAGGTCGAGCTGGGCTGGAAGGCCCAGGTCCACGTGCCCGAGCTGGTCCGGATCATGGTCGACGCCGATCTCGCCGCACTGACCGAAGAGGACTGAGTGATGACCGGCGAACGCGTCGACGTCCTCGGGATCCACGTCAGCGTGACCGACATGGACGACACCGTCGACACGTTCGGCCGGTGGATCGCCGACGGTGAGCGGCACCTGGTTTGCGTGTCCGACATGAACGCGCTGCTGCACGCCCGGGCCGACGCCGGGCTCACCGAGGTCTACAACACCTCCGGCCTGACCCTGGCCGACGGCATGCCGCTGGTGTGGGCCGGCAAGAAGGCGGGCTTCGACCGGATGGCGCGGGTCTGCGGGCCCGACCTGCTCGAGCGCGTGATGGCCGAGGCGGCCGAGCGGGGCTGGTCGCAGTACTTCTACGGCGGAGCCGACGGCGTCGCCGAGCAACTGCGGGACACCTTCGTCGCCCGGCACCCCGCGCTGGTGGTGGCCGGGGTCTACTCCCCGCCGTACCGGACGCTGACCGCCGAGGAGGACGCGGCGATCGCCGACAAGATCAACGCGGCCGGGCCGGACATCATCTGGGTCGGGCTCGGCGCGCCGAAGCAGGAGCGCTGGATGGCCGAGCACCGCGACCAGCTGAACGCGCCGATCCTGATCGGCGTCGGTGCGGCGTTCGACTTCCACACCGGGCGGCTGGACCGCGCGCCGGTCTGGATGCAGAAGGCCGGGCTGGAGTGGAGCTACCGGCTGTACAAGGAGCCGCGCCGGCTGTGGCGGCGGTACGTGCTGGGCATTCCGCGGTTCGCCGTGGGCATCCTGCGTCGACCTCCGAAGCCGGTTTCTTGAAACTCCCGAAGCTCAGCCAACTCGCCGGGCCGGCGGGCCGGGCCGGGTGGGGACTGGCCGACCAAGGGCTGTCCAGCCTCAGCAACCTGGCCGTCGGCGTGCTCGTCGCGCGCAGCAGCAGCGTCGCCGACTTCGGTGTCTACGCGCTCGCCTTCGGCGGCTACACGATCGCGCTGAACGTCTCCCGTGCGGTGGCGACCGAGCCGCTGGCGGTCCGGCACTCCGGCGACCGTACGCCGGCGTGGGAGAAGGCCGTGCGATCCGGTACGGCGACCGCGCTGCTCGCGGGGCTGGTGGCGATGGTGGTCGGGTTGATCATCGCGGCGGTTCCCGGCGTACCGTCGCACGGCGTACTGATTGCTTTCGCGGTGACGATGCCCGGGCTGCTGCTGCAGGACGCTTGGCGGTGGGCGTTCTTCGTCGTCGGCGACGGGCGGCGGGCCTTCCTGAACGACCTGGTGTGGCTGGTCGCGATGGGCGTGCTGTTCGGCGGGCTCTACCTGACCGACTCGGCGACGGCGTTCTCGCTGACGCTGTGCTGGGGGCTCGGGGCGGTGATCGCCGCGGTGTTCGGCCGGTTCCAGACCGGTCTGCTGCCGCGCTTCCGGCTGGTCAAGCACTGGCTGAAGAAGAACCGGGACCTGACGCCCAAGTACGTGGGGGAGATGCTCGCGGTCAGCGGGACGATCCAGGTCTACATGCTCGGCATCACCGCGGCAGCGAGCATCGCGGCGGTCTCCGGCATCCGCGGCGCGCAGGTGCTGCTCGGCCCGGTCAACGTGCTCAACCAGGGCATCCGCGCGGTCGCCGTACCGGAGGCTGCGCGGGCGTTGAAGCACTCACACCGGCGGCTCTGGCGGGTCGGGCTGGTCATCTCGTTCGGCGTCGGTGCGGGGGCGCTCGCCTGGGGAGCGATCTTCCTGCTGCTCCCGGAGAGCGTCGGCCGGGCTCTGCTCGGCCCGGGCGTCTGGGCCGAGGCCAGCGCGGTGATGGTGCCGGTGATCCTGCTGCAGGCGCTCGGAGCGTCGAATGCCGGGGCCTTCGCGATCATGCGCGCCCTGGCCGCCGCCGGTCGCGGTCTGCGCGTCCGGCTGATCTCCTCGGTCATCCTGATCGCCGCAGGCGTCACCGGCGCCTCGCTGGGCGGCGCTCAGGGCGCCGCGTGGGGGCTGGCGTCCGCAGCCTTCTGCACGCTGCTCCTGTGGTGGCACGAGGCGCACAGGGCCCTGGCAGCCCACCGCGCAGCAGCCCGGACGCCGGCCGAAGCACCCGCCGACACGTCGGTGCCGACACCAGACCTCTGATCATGCGTCGGCAGCCAGCCCGACCGAAGCCTGCCAGGGGGTACCGGCAGCGCAAACGGGGCAGCACCGGCAGCCCAGGGCCGGGCGCCCCAGCTGAGCAAGCCGCGACAGCACCGGGCAGCCCACGGCCGGGCGCCGCTGGCTGAGCAAGCCGGGACAGCACCGGCAGCGCACGGCGGGCGCCGCTGGCTGAGCAAGCCGGGCAGCACCGGCAGAGCGGCCTGCAGGCGGCGGACCAATTCGCGCTCGTCGGCCGGTACGGCCAGGCGGAGAGCAGCCCGGAGCGCACAGGGCGCTCCGGGCTGCTCGGCTCAGCGGACGGTGATCGTGGCGAAGCCGCCGCGAACCTGGTGGTTGCCGTCGTAGACCTCGATGCGGTACATCTGCGAGGTCTCCGACGGTGCTGTGGTGTCGGTCAGGGTGATGGTGGGACGGCTCCAGAAGGTGGAGTTCGCCGTGGTGGTGGCGACGACCGTGTTGCTGCCGCTGCGGAGCAGACGGTAGGTCAGGGTGACGTCGTCGTTGTCCAGCGAGGTCTGAACGGTCGCCCGGACCTGGCCGGTCGTCGTACTGGACAGGGCCGGCAGCACCGGACCGAGCGGTGCGGCGCCGGCACCGATGTTGGTGAACCGGGTCAGTCCTTGCTGGTTGGCGCCGTTCACCCTGGTGAAGTCGCCGCCGACCCAGAGGTCGCTGCCCCCGGTGGCCGAGACCAGCGGGCCGACCTGCGTCGGGGGACCGGCGTTGGTGTTCGGGAACCACGCGCCGAGAGCACCGCTGGCCGGGTTCTGCAGCAGCAGGAAGTGGGCGCCGGTGCCGTCGGAGAACGCTCCCGGGCAGCTGTGCGCGTGCGATCCCTTGAACAGCCAGCCGTTGACGTACGTGACCGACTCGGTCGCGCCCAGACAGGTGTTCCTCCACACCAGGTTGCCGGTGGCAACATCTGCCGCCCAGGTGCCGTCGAAGCAGCCGCCGCCGTCACCGGCGTTGGCGAAGTAGACCCGGTCGCCGACGGTCTCGATGTCCTTGACCCGCGACGTGCACCGGCTGTTCGGGGTCGGCACCGCCGAGGCGGCCGCGAACGGGACCATCGCGCCGGTCGAGTTGTTCACCGCGGCCACGGCCCACCGGTTGGTGCCGCCGATCTGGGAGAACGTACCGCCCAGGTAGACCTTGGAGTTGTCGTCGGCGGCATCGATCGCGTACACGTCGGCGTTCGCGTTCGGGTTCCACGGCAGCAGGCTGCCGTCGACCGTGCTGATCGCGGCCGCGCGGTTGCGGGTCACGCTGTTCACCAGGCCGAACGAACCCCCGAAGTACAGCGTGCTGCCGCCGATGGCGAGCGTCTTGACCCGGTAGGACACCACGGGCCGGATGTTCGCGACCAGCGCGCCGGTCGCGGTGTCGAAGGCGGCGACCCGGTTGCGGACCTGGCCGTCGACCCGGGTGAAGTCACCGCCGACGTAGATCCGCGACCCGTCGGCCGACGCCACGATCGACCAGACGACGCCGTTGAGGTTGTGGTTGAAGCCGGTGTCGAGCGCACCGGTGGACTGGTTGAACGCCGCCAGGTAGGTCCTGCCGGTCTGGTTGGTACCGGCCGCCGCCCCGGGCGGCCGGACCTGGGTGAACCGCCCACCGACGTACGCCTTGCCGTTGGCCACCGCCAGACCGAGCACACTGGCGTCGGTCTGCCAGGCGGAGTTCGCCACCGCGGTCAGTGAGGCACCGGTCCCTGGTGCCGGCAGCGTGGGCACGATCCCCAGCGCGAGGCCTGCCGCGGCGAGCGCGCAGGTCGTTCTTCTCCATCGCATGATGCCCCCTAGAACAGCCGGGCCCCACCCCGGCACCCCGTCCGGCCCGTAGGCCGAACCACCCGTGTGCGCGGTCGGTGACCCCCCACCGGATCCGCTGGAGCCCGGTGGGCCTGTCGAGGCCCACCGGACTGTTTCCCCGCTAGCGTGCGTCGAAGTGCGTCTGCACCTGGTCGTCGGTGAGTGCCGTCGGGTAGACCGCCACCTCGTCGACCGTGCCGTCGATGCCGGCGTTGGCCGGCTGGTTGGGCCAGCCGTTCAGGTTGTCGGCGCCGATCCGCCAGTAGCCCGTGTACGCCTCGGCTCCAGCTACAGTCTGCGTCCCCTGCAGCACTCCGTCCAGATAGAACTTCATCGAGCCCGGCGAGAACGTGCCGACCACGTGGTGCCACTGGCCGTCGTTCGTACCGGCCGCCGAGCTGATCACGCGGGTCGACCCGTCGTAGACACCGAAGGTGACCGCGCCGTTGTTCTGCAGGTACAGGTGCCGGTCGTACTGGCTGCTGGTCCCGTTCGAACTGTTGCCGAAGCCCGCGATCTTGCCGCCACTGCCCGAGGTGGTCCGGTACCAAGCCTCGACGCTGAAGTTCTGCGGCTGGCTGAGCACCGTCTGCCCGATCATCCGGCTGTTCGCCCCGAAGTCGGCGGCGGTGTTGCCACCGGC
Organism: Kribbella sp. cmx-5-2; assembly: GCA_049998015.1. Taxonomy (GTDB): domain Bacteria; phylum Actinomycetota; class Actinomycetes; order Propionibacteriales; family Kribbellaceae; genus Kribbella. The sequence continues at coordinate 1,110,296 of JAEBEC010000001.1, read as the reverse complement.
GGTCAGCGCACCGGTCGCACCGAGTGTGACGCCGGAGTACGGGCCGGTGTTGTTCTGGCTGGAGGAGTCCACCGCGTTCGCGGTGCCGTTGGGCTCACCGAGCCGCCAGTACGCCACCGGGCCGTCGGCCAGCACCTGCTGGTCGTACGGCGCGTCGACGCTGGCCACCGTGACCGGCACGGAGTAGTCGCCCCGCAGCGTGCTGTTCCCGTCCGTCACCTCGATCCGGTAGACCTGTGACGAGCCGGGGGTCAGCCCGGTGTCGGTGAACGACAGCCAGGGCCGGTTCCAGAACCGGGAGTCGGCCGTGTACGTCGCCACCGTGGTGTTGCTGAAGCTGCGCAGCACCCGGTAGGTCAGCCCGATGTCATCGTTGTCGAGCACGGTCTGGAAGTTCACCTTGACCTGACCGGCCTTGTAGCTGATCGGCACCACCTTGGCGGGCTTGCCCGGAGCCGCACCCGGCCCGGCGCTGGTGAACCGGGCCAGACCCTGCTGACCCGAGCCGTTCACCGTGGTGAAGTCGCCACCGACCCACAGGTCCGTGCCGCCGGTCGCGGAGACCAGGGGACCCACCGCGGTCGGCGATCCGGTGTTGGTGTTCGGGAACCACGGCCCGAGCTCACCGGTGTCGACATTCTGGGTGAGCAGGAAGCGCCCGGCGCCCTGCGGGAAGCCGCTCTCACCCATGTAGCTGCAGTCGTGCGCGTGCGAGCCCTTGTAGAGCCAGCCGGCGACGTAGGTGACCGACTCGGTCGCGCCGAGGCAGTTGTTCTTCCAGAGCAGGTTGCCGGTGGCAACGTCCGCGGCCCAGGTGCCGTCGAAGCAGCCACCGCCGTCACCGGCGTTGGCGAAGTACACCCGGTCACCCGCGGTCTCGATGTCCTTGACCCGCGACGTGCACCCCGGATTGGGATCCGGTACGGCGGACGCGGCCGGGAACGCCTGCAGCGACCCGTCCACCGGGTCCAGGCTGGCCACGGACCAGCGCGGCGTCCCGTTGATCGTCGAGAAGTTGCCGCCGGCGTACACCTTGGAGCCGTTGTCGGCGACGTCGATCGCGTAGACGTCGTTGTCGGCCTCCGGTGCCCAGGACAGCAGGGTCGCCGTACTGGTGGTCACAGCGGCCAGCCGCGGCCGCGCGACGTTGTTGACCAGGCCGAACGAGCCGCCCAGGTAGACGGTGCTTCCGGAGACCGCGAGCGCCTTGACCCGGTACGACACCGACGGCTTCCAGTTGCTCACCAGCGCACCGGTCGCGGTGTCGAACGCGGCGACCCGGTTGCGGGTCTGGCCGTCGACCTGGGTGAAGTCACCACCCACGAAGACCCGGGAGCCGTCGGCCGAGGCGGCGATCGCCCAGACCATCCCGTTCAGGGTGTGGTTGAAGCCGGTGTCGAGCGCCCCCGTGCTCTGGTCGAACGCGGCCAGGTAGGTCCGGTTCGTCTGGTTGGTCCCGGCGGCCGCCCCCGGTGGCCGGACCGTGGTGAAACGTCCCCCGACGTACGCCTTGCCGTTCGCCACCGCCAGGCCTTGCACACTGGCGTTGGTCTGCCACGCCGCGCTCGGAAGAGCCGACAGCGAAGCGCTGATGCCCTGAGCCGGCACCGGTGACAGCAACGCTGCCACCAGTGCTCCGCCCAGCGCGAGAATCCCCACCTTTTTCACAACATCCCCCCTCAGAGATGTACGCGCCGCAGTGTGCGGCGTGGTGCTACTCGACCACCATCACTTCACCTGCACCGTGGCCGACGTGGCGGACTTCACCACGTTGTGTCCGTCGAGAACCTCGACGCGGTAGTTGACCTTCTGCCCGCTCTTCACCTTCGTGTCGGTGTAGGTCACGAGCTGGGAGGCCTGCCAGGAGTAGGTGTTGCGGTTCCAGGTCCCGACGAGCCGGGTGCCCTGGTAGACCTTGTAGGTCAGCGTGATGTTGTCGGGGTCGACGACCGTCCGGAAGGACAGTCCGACCTTGTTCGCCACCGGGCTGTTCGCCGCGGGGGCGGCCGGCGCCGGGCTCTTGGCGCCGCCGATCGCGTTGGTGAACCGGGTGATGCCCTGCTGGCCCACCCCGTTCACCTTCAGGAAGTCGCCGCCGACCCACAGGTCGGTGCCGGTGGCGGCCATCGCCAGCGGGCCGACCTTCGTCGTACTGGTCGGGTCGGCGTCGGTGTTCGGGAACCAGGCGCCGAGCTTGCCGGTCACCCCGGAGTGCGCGAGCAGGTAGTGCGTGCCCGATCCGTCCTTGAAGTACGACGGGTCGTCCGGGCTGCAGTTGTGTGCGTGCGAACCCTTGTACAGCCAGTTGCCGATCGCCTTGACCGCCTCGGTCGCGCCCAGGCACTTGCTCTGCCACAGCAGCGTGCCCGTGGCCACGTCCGCGGCCAGGATGCCGTCGTAGCAGCCGGTGCCGTCACCGCCGTTGGCGACGAACACCTTCGACCCGTAGGTGTCGATGTCCTTCACCCGGGTGACGCACTTGCTGGTCGGCTCCGGGATGTACGCCTCGGCGGTCATCGCGATCGGGACGCCGGTGCTGTTGTTCAGCGCGACCAGCGTGTTGTGGTGCTGGTTGTGCACCGTACGGAACGGGCCGCCGGCGTACACCTTGGTGCCGTTGTCGGCGACGTCGACCGCGTACACGTCGCCGTCGGCGTCCGGGTCCCAGGGCAGCAGCTTGCCGCTGTTCAGCGCGACCGCGGCGAGCTTGTTCCGCTCGACGCCGGCGACCCGGCCGAAGGAACCACCGAAGAACACGCTGTTGCCGTAGATCGCGACCGCCTTGACCCGCGACGCGACCGACGGCCGGAAGCTGGTCAGTCCGCCGGTCGCCGCGTTGAACATCGCGATCCGGTTGCGCGGCTGTCCGTTGACCGTGGTGAAGTCCCCACCGACCACGACCCACTTCTGGTCCAGCGACACCGCGATGCTGTACACGGCGCCGTTCAGCACCGGCGCGAAGCTCGAGGCGTTACCGCTCGTGCGGCTGAACGAGGCGAGGTACGTACGTACCGCCTCGCCCTGTCCGACCGCTTTCCCCGGCGGCCTGACTCTGGTGAAAAGTCCCCCCACGTACACGTTGTTGCCTGCGATGGCGACCGCGTTCACCGGCTTGTTGGTCTGCCAGGTGCTCTGTCGCAGCGCGGAAACGGCCGTGCCGAAGCCCGGCGCGGCGGCCACCACGGGTGGGCCGGCCGGGATCAGCGCCGCGGCCAGGACGGCCCCGACGGTGACCAGTACCAGAACTAACTTCTTCATCGATGTCCTCAGAAAGCGGGCGGGCCTGTCTGTTGTCAGCACGCGAAATCTAGCGCTGGTGGGAGACCGGCCGGAAGCCGACCTCCCACGAGCGTTATGACGTTGTGCTATAGCAGGCTGACTGTCCGCTCAGCGTGCGTCGAAGTGCGCCTGAACCTGCGCGGGATCGAGCGCGTACGGGTACACCGCCGCCTCGTCGATCGCCAGGCCGGTCTGGGTGGCACCGCCGCCGGTCCAGTTGCCGGTGTTGTCGTAGCCGACCCGCCACCAACCGTAGTACAGCGAGGCCTGCCCGACGCTCTGACTGCCGGCCAACACGCCGTCGACGTACAGCTTCATCGCGCCGTTGTCGTAGGTGCCCACGACGTGGTGCCACTGGCTGTTGTTCTTGTTGGACGAACTGGTGAGCGTCCGCCGGCTGCCGTCGTTGACGCCGAACGTGATCGCGCCGTTGGAGCGCATGTACAGCATCCGGTCCCCACCGTCGGCACTGTTGCCGGTCTTGGAGTTGCCGAAGCCGACGATCCGGCCGCCGCGCAGGATGCTCTGCTTGACCCAGGCCTCGACGGTGAACTGCTGCGGCATGCTGTAGGCCTTCTCGCCCACCATCCGGCCGCTGGAGTTGGTGGTCGCCGAGGTGTTGCCGGCGATCGCTCCGGAACCGCCGAGCGTGATGCCGCTGAAGGTGCCGTTGTTGCTCTGGCCGGAGGAGTCCACCGACGTGGTGGTGCCGGCGGCCTCACCGAGCCGCCAGTACGCCTGGGGGCCGTCGGCCCCGATCAGTTGGTCGTACGCCGTCGACGCGGTGCTCGCGACCGTGATCGGGTCGGAGTAGTTGCCGCGCAGCGTCGTCGTACCGTCGGTGACCTCGACCCGGTAGTTGGTCGACTCGCCCGGCGTGACCGCGGTGTCGGTGTAGTGCAGCCAGGGCTTGTCCCACGGAGTCGACGTCGCGGTCCAGGTCGCGATCGTGGTGTTGCTGAAGCCCTTCAGCAGCCGGTAGGTCAGCGTGCTGTCGTCGTTGTCGAGCACGGTCGGGAAGTGGATCTCCACCTCGCCGGGCCGCACGCTGTACGGCGTGAGCTTGGCCGGCTTGGCCGGAGCCGCGCCCGGAGCTGCGTTGGTGAAGCGGGTCAGCCCCTGCTGGCCGGTGCCGTTGCTGGTGGTGAAGTCGCCGCCGACCCACAGGTCCGAGCCGCCGGTCGCGAACGCCAGCGGGCCGACCTCGGTGGGCGGACCGGCGTTGGTGTTCGGGAACCAGGGGCCGAGCTTGCCGTCGCTGAGCGACTCGGTCAGCAGGAACCGGTAGCCGAAGCCCTGCGGGAAGCCGCCGGCACCGTTGTAGGCGCAGTCGTGGGCGTGCGAACCCTTGTAGAGCCAGCCGTTGACGACCTTGACGGCCTCGGTGGCACCCAGGCACTGGTTCTTCCAGACCAGAGCGCCGGTCGGGACGTCCGCGGCCCAGGTGCCGTCGAAGCAACCGCCGCCGTCACCGCCGTTGCCGAAGTACACCTTGTCGCCGCTGGTGTCGATCGACTTCACCCGCGTGGTGCAGGAGCCGTTCGGCGGCGGAACCGCCGAGGCGGCCGGGAACGGCAGCACGGCACCGGTCACCGGGTCGAGGCTGGAGACCGTGTTCTGGGTGGTGCCGTTGACCGTGGAGAACTGGCCGCCGGCGTAGGCCTTCGAACCGTCGTCGGACACGTCCACGGCGTACACGTCGCCGTTCACGGCAGGTGCCCAGGGCAACAGAGTGCCGAGGTCCGCGGTGACCGCCGCCAGCCGCAGCCGCTCGATACCGTTCACCAGGCCGAACGAACCGCCGAAGTACACGGTGCTGCCGGAGACCGAGATGCTCTTGACCCGGTACGACACCGAGGGCTTCCAGTTCGTCACCAGCGCGCCGGTGGCGGTGTCGAACGCGGCGATCCGGTTGCGGGTCACCCCGTTGACCTGGGTGAAGTCGCCACCCACGTAGATCCGGGAGCCGTCGGCCGAGGCCGCGACGGCGTACACCTGGCCGTTGAGGACCGGGTTGAACGCGGCCACCAGATCACCGGTGGTCGCGTCGAAAGCGGCCAGGTAGGCCTGTCCGACCTCGCCGGTGCCCAGCGGGGCGCCCGGCGGCCGGACGCTGGTGAAGCGGCCTCCGGCGTACGCCTTGCCGGCGGCGACCGCGATGCCCTGCACACTGGCGTTGGTCTGCCAGACCGGGCTGTCGTCCGCCGAGAGCGATGCGCTGATGCTCTGCGCCGGCGTCGGTGCCAGCACTCCGGCCAGCAGCACGCCCACGATCCCGAGGCGCGCGAAAAGCCATCTCTTCTTCATACTGCGGTGTCCCCCCTCGGACCGGCGCCCGACGGGCGCCACACATGGCAAAAAAGTTTCCGTACCGGTGATCCCCCGAGAACAGAGTAGGCCACACAAAGTGATGTTTGACCAGCCTGTCGAGGGGAAGATTGAGGCATTTGCCAGCAAATGTCACCCTCTGTGAACGTTACAGACGATTGCGGCTTCAACTTCCGGCTCTGCATCGTTGGACTGCACGGACCGTGACCCAGGACGAGTTTCACAGCACTGGTGATCCCGATATCCTGTGCTGCGGCAGGGATACGGTCACCACTGGTGACCGGTGTTGAAACCGGGTCACCGCGGTACTCCGGGGGCGGAGTGGTGAACCGGGGCGGGGGGCGGCGCGTCCAGGTCTTCGAGAGGCGCCGCGAACGATAGGGGGACCGGATGGAACCGGGCACAGTGGTCTGGCGTGATACGGCGCAATCACTCTTGCGGCACAAGTGGCTGATCGTCGGCTGCCTGCTGCTGGGAGTGGTCGGTGCGTCGGTGTTCTCGCTGTCGCAGACCGAGCGCTGGACGGCGTCCAGCCAGGTCGTGATCGGCCCGGCGGTACCGCCGGCCCTGGTCGGCAAGCTGCCGACCGGTGCGGACAAGACCGGCCCACTGGGCATGGACCTGCCCGCCGAGACGCAGGCCCGGGTGATGTCCAGCCCGGCGTTGCTGCGTGAGGTGGCCAAGTCGCTCGAGCTCCCGACCACGGACGAGTCGGTGCAGTCGCTGGCCGCGGTCACCCGGGTCAAGGCGGTCACCGACAACGCCTACCTGATCACCATCGACGGCCCGACCGCCGACGAGGCCGTACGGCGGGCCAACGCGATCGCCCGGATCTACCTGGCGCAGCGCAGCAACGAGGCCAAGGCCCTGCTGACCACGCTGGCCGGTCAGGCCCAGGACAGGTCCCGTACGGCGACCGCCCAGTCGAAGACCCTGGTCAGCCAGATCTCCGAGGCCGTCGCCCGCGGCGACTCCCAGACCGCCACCGCACTGCGCGACCAGCGCGTCGGCCTGGCCACCGAGGCCCGGCAGGCTGCCGACGACGCCTCCGCGATGAAGAAGGCCCTGTCGGGGGTCGGCGCGAGCAGCGAGCTGGTCACTCCGGCCACCAAGGACGCCGCGACGTCCTCACCGATCGTGCAGCGCGACATCCTGGTCGGCGCGATCCTCGGTCTGGTGCTCGGCTTCGGTCTGGCCCTGCTCAGTGCTCACCTCAGCCCGTTCGTGCTCACCCGCGACCAGGCGGCCCGGGCCTCCGGCGCCCCGGTGATCACCGCGGCGATCGGCCGGCGCCGTTTCTGGCACCGGGCCGCGCCGCAGCTCCCGCCGTCCGAGCTGACCGCACTGGGAGCGGAGGCCAGTGGTGCGCTGGCGCGCCGCGAGCTCAACCCCCGGGGGATCGGTGCCAGCGGCGCCGGTGCGCTGCTGATCGTCTCGGCCTCCCCGACGCCGAACTCGGCCCCGATCGCGCTCGCGATGGCCGAGGCCAGCGCCCGCGACGGCCGCGAGACCCTGCTGGTGCTCGCCGACCTCGGCGGGACGCCGGTGCTCTCGCACGTCACCGACCACGAGGGCCTGACCGATCTGGTGTCCGAGCCCGCGCCGACTCGCGCCGTACGGGCCCGCAAGCTGTTCCGTCCGGGCACGGTCGCCGACCTGTACGTGCTGCCGCCCGGTCTGACCAAGGACGAGGCGGCGCTGGCCGTCGGCCCGTCGCTGGTCCCGGGCATCGTCGCCGACCTCCCGCCGGGGTACTCGGTCGTCATCCACGGCCCGGCCTCGGTCGGCCGGCACGGGATCACGCCGCTGGCCGCCGCGGTGGACGCGTCGATCCTGGTCGTCCAGGTCGGTCACGACAAGGACACCGACGTCAGCCGGCTGACCGCCGCGCTGGCCTTCGCCGGTGCGCCGGTGCTCGGCGTCGTGCTGATCGGCGCGTCGCCGCACGACGAGACGCTCGGTATCCCGGTGAACTTCAAGCCGGCCGACTCCTCGCCGACCCTGCCGATGCGCTGACGGTGCCGCGATGACGCTGACGGCCCCGGTGGTGCCGGGCACCACGGGCCCCAGGGAGAACGAGAAGCCGACGGTCTTCTGGCTGGTCCTGTGGTGCCTGCTGGTGCTCGGCGTCCAGCCCTGGTCGTCGCGGGCCGCGTCGCCGCAGGGCACCACCGGGTCGACCAACAGCCTGATGAAGGGCGCGCTGCTCGGCGCGATCTTCCTGATCGTGCTCGCCGCCACCCGGCCCGGCTTCCGGACCCGGATCAGCCCGGCCACCAACCTGTACGTCGTCTACGTGCTGTTCGCGACCGCCACCGGCTTCCTGCTCGCCGACCCGGGCGGCCCGCTGCTGCGGCTGGCCCGGTTCATGATCGGTCTGGTCCTGATGTTCCTGCTCTGGCGGCCGCTGATCGTGGTGCCCGAGCGGCTGGTCCGCGCGCACATGTGGGCGCACGCGGTGCTCGCGGCGACCGTTGTCCTCAGCGTCGCCTACGCGCCGAGCCAGGCGTGGCGGCCGTTGTCCTCCTTCGGAACGGGCTTTCGCCTGCAGGGCGTCATCATCCCGATGCTGCCGCCCCGGGTCGGCGAGGTCGGCGCGATCCTGCTCGGGCTCGCGATCATCGCGCTGGTCTCTCGCAAGCTGTCCTTCGTCCCGGCCGGCGCGCTGATCGGCGTCGGCCTGGTCCTGGTCGCCCTCAGCCGGACCCGGACGGCGGCCGCCGCGGTCGCGTTCGGTCTGATCCTCGCGCTGCTGCTGACCCGCAAGACCTGGGCCGGCCGGATCCTCACGCTCGGCGTGCCGGGGCTGGTCGGACTGGTCTTCCTGGCGGTGCCGTCGCTGCACACGTGGTTGCTGCGTGGGCAGGGCACCGAGCAGATCAGCTCGCTCAGTGGGCGGACCACCAGTTGGCAGTACGTGCTGGACGAGCAGGTCTCGCTGCAGACCGCCATCATCGGGCACGGCCTGGGCAACAAGCGCGTCCTGCTGCGCCGAGGTGAAGGCGACATCGACGTGATGGCGATCGACAACAGCTGGCTCGGTCTCTACTGGGAGACCGGTCTGCTCGCCGTGGTCATCGTCGGCATCGCGATGATCGTCGCCTGGGTCTCGGTGCTGCGCGCGCCCACGCCGTACGTGAAAGCCTGCGGTGCCCTGCTGCTCGGCTACGTCACGGTCGCCTCGCTCAACGAGAGCGGCCTGTCGGACCTGAGCTCGATGACGCTGCACCTCTTGGTCGCGGCAGCAGTCTGCGACTCGGACCGACTACGCGAGAGATCGAGAGCAGCCGCGCGCCACAAACAGTCGGCCCCGCTACCGCTGCTGCTCCCGAACAAACCCCCAGACACTCCGAAGCCCACGAACCTACCCCTGCGGTAGCTTCCCGGCTCCTGCGGTCGCTCCACACCCCCTGTGGTAGTCCAGGCCCCCTGCGGTAGCTCCAGGCCCCCTGCGGTAGCTGCTCCACACCCGCTGCGGTAGCTGCTCCACACCCGCTGCGGTAGCTGCTCCACACCCGCTGCGGTAGCTCCAGACCCCCTGCGGTAGCTGCTCCACGCCCCCTGCGGTAGCTGCTCCACGCCCCCTGCGGTGGCTCCACACCCCCTGCCGCGCTCCAATATTTCTCTCCGGCCGCAGCGGCCTCAGCCACGTGCTACCTCACCGGCCGCATCGCCGCCGACCTCAGCTGCTTCTGCCGTCCTGATCAAACCCAGCGGCCTGCCACTGCTGCCACGTCATCGGCGCGCCTTTGTACGCAAAGCGTTCCGCGGAGCGATCGCCGATGCGATAGCTGTTGCGACGGAACTCCACCGACTCCGGCGCAGGGGAGTCCTTGTTCTCCACCACCCCCGTCGAAGCGGTCTGCTCGTCCATCACGACCTGGTTCCCTTCGACCAGCACGTCCCGCAGCACGTACTTCCCCCGCGGTCCCTCGCCCCGCGTCCGCGACTGGATCGAGATCCCGTTCCGGTTGGCCCGGACCAGATTCCCCACCACCTTCACGTCCGACGACGTGTTCACGTTGATCCCGCCGCCGTCCCACAGGCTCGGCCCCGACCCCCGCCCGGTCCCAAACCCGTTGCTCTCGACAACGTTCCCCTCGATCACCCCGTTGTAGCTGATCTCGTACCGGATCCCGTCCGCCGCGTTGTCGCGGATCCGGTTCCCGCCGATCCGCCGGTCGTACTCCGCGATGTCGCTCCACATCCCGATCCCGCGGTTGGCGACGATGTCGTTCCCGGACACCTCACCCGACGACCGCGTCGCCTTGATCCCGCCGGACTCCCAGTCCGCGATCCAGAACCCGTCGGTGTTGTTGCGCGTGATCAGGTTCTCGACGATCCGCCCCTCCGCCGACCGGAACTGCCCGATCCCGAGCTGCCCGTTGTCGGCGACGGAGTTCCGCCGTACGACGGCCCGATCGCCCTCGATCACCATGATGCCAACGGCGTGGTTCCAGCGGACGTCGTTGGCCTCCACGGTCCAGTCGGTCCCGACCTGCACCGCCCCACCCTGCGGCCGGCTCGCGAAATGCTCGACGGTCAACCCACGGACAGTCACGTTCGCAGCGGACTTCTCGATCGCCGTCTCGGTCTTCGACATCTCGACCTGATGCCCGGCCGGGTCCTCGGCAACGTACACGGCATTCGCCGCGTAGTCGCCGTAGAACGTCCCCGCCTTGAGCGCCGCGAGGCTCATCACCCGCGTCAGATGCTTGCCGTCGACAAACACCTGCTCACCGCGCTGGCACGGGTTGGTCCGCTCGTCCTCGCACTTGCCCTTCAGCTTGTACGCCGTGGGCAGCGCGCCGCGCACCACCCAGTGCTCGCCGTCCCGCTGCCAGGTGTTCAGCGTGACCGAGCCGGTCAGCACCGCGCCCTGGTCGCTCGCCAGCGTGGAGCCCTCCGTCGGCCGGATCGCCCGCGCGATCCGGTGCAGCCCCTTGCCGAAGCAGAACGTCGAGCCCGGTGGGTTCGCGTCGATCACCTGCTGCGGGTCCTGCCCCGGCGCGATCCCGACGCCGTCGCAGGCGGCCGCCGTACTGGGTCCTGTCGGCCCCAGCTTGGTGGTAGCCGCGGCTGGCAGCGCCGGCGCCTCAGGCTCAGCCTGTGGGGGAGCGGTGTCAGTGCAGCCGGCCAGCAGTACCAGCGCCAGTGCGATCCCGGCAGCGCGCTTCATCCATCCCCCAACACCCCACAGCAGCAAGTCGCCCAACTGTAGTGCCCCGCGTTCCCACCCCTCCCGCTCCACCCCAGACCCCCCGCCCCCTCGCGCTACCACCGCTCACGCCCCACACTCCACCCCGCCCGCCCGCCCGCCCGCCCGGCCGCGCCCAGCCCCGCCCGAGCCCGACACCGCCCTCGCCGCACTCCGCGCTCAGCCCCGCCCTCGCCGCACTCCGCCCCGCCCTCGCCGCACTCCGCGCGCAGCCCCGCGCGCCCGAGCCCGACACCGCCCGCGCGGCACTCCGCGCCCAGCCCCGCCCGCGCGCCGCCCCCGATGCTGTCCGCACCCGAGTCCCACTTTGAGCACGGCTCAGCCGTCGCACAGCGCGGCACCTTGCTGGCTCATGCTGAAAGTCCCCTCAGGGACGTCGGGTGGTACCGAACGACAGGACGCGTGCCGCCTCTCGGCCGAATCGGGCTCGAGCTACGGGGCGCAACGGCCCGAGACACGGAGACCTCCTGTCGGTCGGTCCCGCCCCGTCGTACTGAGCACCCTCAAGAACGGCGGGGCCCGGCGATCTAGCTCAGGTACGTCGTACGCGCCAGGTTGTACGCCAGGTCCTGCGCCACCTGGAACGCGTCGTCCTCGTCCAGGCGGTGCTGGACGACCAGGTCGGCCAGGTAGCCCGCGTCGATGCGCCGGGCCAGGTCGTGCCGGGCCGGGATCGACAGGAAGGCGCGGGTGTCGTCGACGAAGCCGGACGTGTTGTAGAACCCGGCCGTCTCGGTCACGAGCTCGCGGAACCGCCGCATCCCGTCCGGGCTGTCCAGGAACCACCAGGGCGCGCCCAGCCGGACACTCGGGTACACGCCGGCCAGCGGCGCCAGCTCCCGCGAGTACGTCGTCTCGTCGACAGTGAACAACACCATCCGGAACCCGTCAGCGTGCCCGAACCGCTCCAGCACCGGCCGCAGCGACTGCGTAAACTCCGTTGCGACCGGAATGTCGTGGCCCTGGTCCGGCCCGTACGTCGCGTGGATGCCCGGGTGATGGTCGCGCAGTACGCCGGGGTGCAGCTGCATGACCAGACCGTCTTCGGCCGACATCGCGGCCATCTGGAATAGCATGTTCCCGGCGAACGCCGCGGCGTCGTCAGGAGTGGTCCGGCCGTGCAGGGCGTCCGCGTAGATGCGCTCGGCCTCGGCGTCGCTCAGGGGAGTGGCGGCCGCGCTGAAGTGCCCGTGGTCGGTCGCGCGAGCACCGGCCGCGATGAAGGTCTGGCGGCGCCGGCGCAGCGCCTCCAGGTAACCGGCGTACGACGTGGTGTCGGTCCCGGCGCGCTCGCCGAGCAGGGCGATCAGGTCGCTCCAGCCCGGCCGGTCGACGTGGACGACGGCGTCCGGGCGCAGCGTCGGGACGATCCGCCCCGGCAGGTCGGCGGCGATCTTCGCGTGCGGGGCGAGATCGTCGGTCGCGGCGTCGGTGGTCGACAGCAGCTCGATGTTGAACGTGTCGAGCAGCGCCCGCGGCCGGAACTCGGGCTGCGCGAGGCGCGCCGAGATCTCGTCGTACAGGAGGTCGGCGGTCTCGGCCGACGGGTGCACGGTCAACCCGAGCACTTCGGCGAACTCGTGCTCGAGCCAGTAGCGGCTCGGCGTACCGGCGAAGAGGTGCCAGTGCGAGCAGAACTCCCGCCAGATCTCCCGCGGCTCGGCTGTCGAGGTCCCGTCGCGGCGGGGGAGACCGAGGCGGTCGGGGGAGACGCCCTGGGAGATCAGCATGCGCGTGACGTAGTGATCCGGTACGACGAGAAGCTCGGCCGGGTTGCCGAACGGTTCGTCACTCGCGAACAGATTGGCGTCGACATGCCCGTGCAGGCAGAGCAGCGGCAGATCCTTGGTGCTCGCGTGGATCCGGCGCGCCAACTCACGCGCCTCACCCGCCGGCAACGCCCGATCCGGATGAGGCTGCAAGGCCTTCGGCATGTCGTCCTCCAGTACGTCGTCTGCAACAGCACCGCAAAGGATTGCAGTAGCCTCAGGTAAGCACAAGAGCAGACACTGTTGACAGGATGTTGCAACCGCTTGCAGACTCCCAGCCACGGAAGCTGCGGCTTCGCATCCGGCGAAGGCCCTGTGTGCATTCCCTCCACCGGCAGCGGCGGGACGTTCCAGCGACGTTCCCCGGCGGCACCGCGGCGACCAGCCGTAGGACGCTGGGCTGAACGGGTTCGGGTTTCTGAGCGGGGAGGTGGATGTGGCTGCGACACTTCGCGATGTCGCACGGTTGGCGGGGGTCTCCACCTCGACCGTCTCTCGTGCGCTGTCGCTGCCTGATCTCGTCAACCCGGCGACCCGCGCACGGGTGCGTACGGCGGCCGACTCGCTCGGCTACGAACCGAACAAGGCGGCCCGCGGCCTGATCACCGGCCGGACCGGCAACATCGGGCTCGTCCTGCCCGACCTCGCCAACCCGTTCTTCCCGAGTGTGGTCAAAGGCGTGCAGGCGCGCGCCCGGGCGGCCGACGTCGCGGTGTTCGTCGCGGACACCGACGAGGACGTCGCCGCCGAGATGGACCTCGTCCGCGCGCTCGCCAAGCAGGTCGACGGGTTGATCCTCTGCTCGCCGAGAGCCGAAGCCGAGGACCTGAAGGCGATCGCCGCCGACACCACCGTCGTACTGCTCAACCGCATCGTCGACGATCTCCCGGCTGTCGTCTTCGACCACGAGGACGGCATGCGCCAAGCCGTCGCCCACCTCGCGGCCCTGGGCCACCGCCGCATCGCCTGGGTAGGCGGTCCCGCCGCTTCCTGGTCCAGCGACCAGCGCGGCCAGGGCCTCTCCCAAGCCAGCGCCGCCCACGGCGTCGACCTCGTCGAGGTAGGCCACTTCCCGCCCCACTACGACGGAGGCATGGCCGCCGCCGACCAGGTCGTAGCCACGGGTGCCACCGCCGTCATCGCCTACAACGACCTGGTAGCCATCGGCCTCCTGGCCCGCCTCCACGCCCGCAACATCCCGGTCCCCACCCGCCTCAGCGTGGTCGGCATCGACGACATCGCCATGTCCGCCATGTCCCACCCGCCCCTCACCACCATCCGCCTCCCCAAACAACGAGCGGGCCGCCTGGCGGTAGAACTCCTCCTCACCCTCCTCGACAACCCAGCCACCACCCCCGAACGCCGAGTCCTCCCCGGCGACCTCCTGGTCAGAGCCTCCACCACCGAGGCCCCCCGATGACCTCGAGCCCGAAGGTGACCCCACGCCCCACCCAACCACCCCCGAGCCGCGCAAGCGCCTACCCCTCCGCCTGCGCCTGCGCCTGCGCTCGCGCCTGCGCCGGCACTCGTGCTCGTGCTCGTGCCCGCGCTCGCGCCCAAGCCCGTGCTCGCGTCTGTATCGCGTCCGCGTCCGCGCCGATGCCCGTGCTCGCGTCTGCGCCGAAGCTCGTGCCCGCGTCCGCGTCCGCGCCGAAGCTCGTGCTCACGCCTGCGCCGAAGCTCGTGCCCGCGTCCGCGTCCGCGCCGGTGCCCGCGCCCGCGCCGACGCCCGCGTCTGCGCCCACGCCCGTGCTCGGCTCCAGCCCACCTCCGGAGCCAGGCGCGCTCACTCACCCTTCGCCTCGACGCTCGCTCGCAACCCCGCCCTGGCGAAGAACGCGCGGACCGTCGCCTTGCCGGTCGCCAAGTGGTCCGGGTGTGCCCGCTGGCAACCGCACCCTGGCGCCCACTCCTATTCCTCTCTCCCGGCCGCAGCGCACCTCAGCCTCAACGGACTCCGCAGCCGCATGACCACCAACCCCAGCCCCCAACCCTTCCTTGGAGGTACTTCTGATGGTGATGCCTGACGTGCTCGTCCTCGGGGAGATCCTCGTCGAGCTCAGCTCCACCGAGCCCCTGGACGCGGGCACCAGCCTCACGCTCAACTTCTCCGGCGACGCGCTCAACGCGGCGGCCGCGTCGGCTGCGGCGGGGGCCAGGACCGCGCTCCTCGCCCGCGTGCCCGACGACGAGCTCGGCGACCGCCTGCTCGACCGGGTGGTTGCCCTCGGCATCGACACCTCACTCGTCAAACGAGTGCAGGGCCAGCACGGCCTCTACCTCCAGCACGCCGACCCCTCCGGCGCCCGCGAGTTCACCTACGTACGTCGCGGAAGCGCCGGCTCCGGCCTGGGCCCCGGTGACGTACCGCTCGACCTCGTCGCCGAAGTTGGCGCCGTACTCGCCAGCGGCATCGCCTGCGCCATCTCCCCACTCTCCGCCAAGGCCGTCCGCGTAGCAGCCCGGCACAGCAAGTGCTTCGTGTACGACCCGAACTGGCGCCCCCGCCTGGTCTCCGCCGACGGCGCCGCCGCCCACCTGCGCGCCGTCGCGCCGTACACGCGCCTGATCACCCCCGGCTGGCCCCGCGAAGCCCAACTCGTCGCCGGCACCGACGACCCGGCAGCAGCCTGTACGACGCTCCGCGGCCTCGGCGTCGAGGCCGTCGCGCTGACCCGCGGCGAGGACGGCATCCTGCTCGACGACGCCGGCCGCCTCACCGAGATCCCGGTCGTCCCCGCTCCGAGCGTCGTCGACCAGACCGGCGCCGGCGACTCCTTCGCCGGCACCGTCACCGCCCGCCTCGCTCTCGGCGACGACCTCCTCACCGCCGTCCGCCTCGGCGTAGCCGCCGCCTCCCTGTCCGTCAGCGGCCTCGGCGGCACTGGCCACGTCCCCACGCTCGCCGAAACCCAGGCCCACGCGAACCAACCACTCAACCCCGCCGCCCCGAGCACCCACGCCGCCACCACGGAGGTCTCCGCATGAGCTGTGCTCTTGGCCTCGCCTCCGGCTCGGCGGGTCATGGGGCTTGGTCTCCCGGTCTTCCCTCGTCGTTCGGTCGCTTCGCTCCCTCTCTCCTCAGTCCAGACCGGGAGGCCCCATGACCTTCGTGGTGCTCCTCAACCCAAGCCGGGAGGCTCCGTGAACCAGTCGCTCCACTCCGCCAGCACTCGCCTGAGCCTGAGCAACCTCCCCACCAAACCAGCGGTCGACCCCAACGACCTGACCGTCGGCATCGTTCACCTGGGCCTCGGCGCCTTCCACCGCGCGCACCAGGCCGTCTTCACCGAGCGCGCCGCCCAGCTCAGCGGCGAGACCCGCTGGGGCATCTCCGGCATCAGCCAGCGCTCGGCCACCGTGAAGAACCAGCTCGCCCCTCAGGACGGCCTGTACTCCGTCCTCACCCGCGGCACAGCTGACACCTCCATCGAGGTGATCGGCAGCATCCGCGAGGTCCTCACCGCGCCCGAGGACCCAGACGCCGTCGTCGCCCGGATCGCCGACAACGCGACCTCGGTCGTCACGCTGACCGTCACCGAGAAGGGCTACCGCGCGGCCTCCGGGGGAGGACTCGACCTGTCCGACCCCGAGATCCAGGCCGACCTCACCGGCCGCCCGCCGCGCACCGTCGTCGGCCAGCTCGCCGCCGGCCTCGCGCGCCGCACCGGCGAACCGCTGACGATCCTCTCCTGCGACAACCTGGTTGCCAACGGCCCCTTCCTGCAGCGGCTCGTCCACGAGTACGCCGACGCGGCGGGCCTCAAGGGCGAGCAGTTCGACGCGGCCGCGTTCCCGGCGAGCATGGTCGACCGCATCGTCCCCGCGACCACCGACGCCGACCGCGACGAGGCCGCGCGGCTGCTCGGCGTACGCGACGAGGCCGTGGTCGTCGCCGAACCGTTCCTCCAGTGGGTCATCGAGGACCACTTCGCCGGCGCCCGCCCCGCGTGGGACACCGCCGGCGCGGTCCTCACCGCGGACGTCGCGCCGTGGGAGCAGGCGAAGCTCCGGATGCTCAACGCGACCCACTCGATGCTCGCGTACCTCGGCGCCCTCCGCGGCTACGAGACGATCGCCGAAGCGGTCCGCGACGACGAGCTCGCCGCGGCCGCCCGCGAGCTGATCCGCGCCGACGTCGTCCCGACGTTGACCCCACCCGACGGCCTCGACCTCGGGGAGTACGGCGAGTCGGTGCTCGAGCGGTTCGCGAACCCGGCCCTCAAGCACAAGACCACCCAGGTCGCGATGGACGGCTCGGTCAAGCTCCCCGTCCGCCTCCTCGGCACCATCCAGGACCGCCTGGCCGCCAACGCCGAACCGACCCAGGCCGCCCTCGCGGTCGCCGCCTGGATGGTCTACGTAACCCGCAGTACGACGGTCGACGACCCCCAGGCCGACCGCCTCAAGTCAGCCACTGCCAACACCACAACCCCCACCGAACTGGTCGACGCCCTGCTCGCGGTCGAGTCGGTCTTCCCCTAGAACCTCCGGGACAACGGCGCCTTCCGCAGCCTCTTGATCGGCCACGTCACCCAGCTAAGCTGACCGACCTCGGACGAGGAGGCAGCGCATGGACCCCCAGATCGCAACCGCCGGCCGTACGCCGGCCCTGCGGGCCCTGCGGGCCCTCACCTGGCTCGTCGTCAACGTCGTCGCTGCCTTCCCGCTCGTCTACCCGCTCGGCCTCGCCGAGCTCGCCGTACGGCACCTGCTCGGCAGCGCCCTGGACGCCCCGTGGGCGCCCTTCGTAAGCGAGCCAGGAGACCTGCAGGCAGCAGTCCTCGGCGCCGTGCTGCTCGGTGGCCCGGTGCTCCTCGTGGTCGTGGTCACCAACCGGGCCATCCGGTGGACCCACAGCCTGCCGTTCTGGGTCGCCACCACGGCGGTGCTGATCGCACCCGCCGTGGTGTCCGACCTTCTGAATCTCACCCTCGCGGAGACGTTCGGCAAGGGCCTGCTCTGGTAGCTCAGCGGATGAGGCGTTTGCCGAGGAGGAAGTTGCTGCCGGCGTCGATGCCGGCCTGCTGCCACTCCTTGGCCGTGAACCACTGACCGAACTTCTGGAACCGGTCCGCGGACAGGCTGTCCAGGAAGTACTCGTTGGCCTTCAGCGTCACCTCGCCGGCGGGGATCGCCGCGCCGGCGTTCTGGACCATGCCCGTCGCGGTGGTGCCGCCCTTCATCGTCACCTTGTTGCCGGTGACGACGACGTCGCGCAGCACGTTCACGCCCCACGGCCCGTTCCCGCGGGTGCGGGACTGGATCGAGATGCCGTTGACGTTCCCGGCGAGCGTGTTGTTGCGGACCTGGACGTTCGACGAGGTGTTGACGTTGATCCCGCCGCCGTCCCACAGCGACCGGCCGGAGCCGCGGCCGGTGCCGAAACCGTTGCTGGTGATCGTGTTGTTCTCGATCACGCCGTTGCGCCCGATCTCGTATCGGATGCCGTCCGCCGCGTTGTCGACGATCTGGTTGCTCGCGAAGCTCCGCCCGTCGTCGTACGCGTCGCTCCACAGCCCGACGCCCTTGTTGGCCTTGATCACGTTCCCGCTGACCGCGCCGCCGTTGGACCAGGTGGTCTTGATGCCGCCGGACTCCCAGTCGGCGATCCAGAACCCGTCGGTGTTGTTGCCGCTGATCTGGTTGCCGACGATCGACCCGTTGCTGGTGCTGTACTGGCCGACCCCGAGCTGCCCGTTCGACCGGATCAGGTTCTTCTCCAGCCGTGCGCCGTCGGCGTTGACGAGCATCGCGCCGACCGCGTGGTTCCAGCGCAGGTCGTTGGCGAGCACGGTCCACCCACCACCCAGTACGACGGCGCCCGCCTGCGGCGCGGACGCGAAGTGCTCGACGGTCAGGCCGCGCACGGTCACGTTCACCTGGCCGCCGCCGATCGCGGTCGGCGTCTTCGACATCTCGACCGACTTCCCGGCCGGGTTGTCACCGATCCACACCGCGTTGCCGGCGTAGTCGCCGTAGAAGGTGCCGGGCACCACCTTCTCGCGGGTCGCGACCCGCTTCAGGTGCTTGCCGTTGACAAAGACCTGCTCGCGCAGGTGACAGATGTTGGTGACGTTGTCCTCGCACTGCCCGATCTGCGCGTACGCCTTCGGCAGCACGCCCTTGACCGTCCAGTCGCCGCCGTTCGCGGTCCAGCCGGTCAGCGGGACCGATCCGGTCAGTACGGCGCCCTGGTCGCTGCCCAGGGTCTGCTTGGCCTTCGGCCGCAGCATCCGGTCGATCCGGTGCAACCCTGCGGCGAAGCAGATGGTGCTGCCGGCCGGGGCCTTGTCGACCACGTCGGCCGCGTTCTCGTCGGGCTTGACCACGACGCCTGAACACGCGGGCGCCTGCGACGGGCCCACCTCGAAGCCGGCCCCCGGGATCGGAGGCGGCGGCTCCGGCCGCCTCGATCGCGGCGTGATCACCGGCACCGTGATCGTCGGCGGGGTGATGCTCGGCCGCGTGACTCCCGGCAAAGCGACTCCCAGCAGAGTGACCGTGGTCGGCGGCACCAAAGGGGCCGCACTGGTTGTCCACGGCATCGAACCGGCCGGTTCGGTTCCACGGTCCGGAACGGTGGTGAGGGACGGCTGAAACGGCGACGCAGCGGCCGGTACGGTCGTACTGACGACGGCGACGACCGTCAGCGCGCCGAGCGCGGTGGTGGCGAGAATCGTCACTTGTTTGTTCATGTGGTCGGGCCTCCGGGGCGTGACTGTCCATCGGCACCCCCCGGTGCAACTACCTGGGCAGACTAGTACCCCACGTGGCCTTGTCAACACATTCTGTTGCGTTTTGCCCCTAACAAGTTGCCTCAGGCGCATACTCGGTTGCGCGGCGCAATCAACTCCACGCTGAGCGACTACGCTGCGTCATCCGGTGAGCCTCCTCCCGTTGAACCCAGCTCACCCAGGCGCTTGACCCCGGCGCCCCCCCGAACACCGCCGCCCCGCTCGCGGGTGCGAGCGGGGCGGCGGAACAGTTCGGTGCTCGTCAGCCGGTGGTGAAGTCGCTGTTGGCGTCGAGCCCGGCCTGCTGCCACTCGGTGGCGCTGAACCACTGACCGAACTTCTGGAACCGGTCGGCGGTCAGGCTGTCGAGGACGTAGTGGTTGTCCTTGAGGACGACCTCGCCGGCGGGGATCGCGGCGCCGGCGTTCTGGACCATCCCGGTGGCGGTGGTGCCGCCCTTCATCGTCACCTTGTTGCCGGTGACGACGACGTCGCGCAGGATGTTGAGACCCCACGGCCCGTTGCCGCGGGTGCGGGACTGGATCGAGATGCCGTTGACGTTCCCGGCGAGCGTGTTGTTGCGGACCTGGACGTTCGACGAGGTGTTGACGTTGATCCCGCCGCCGTCCCACAGCGACTTGCCGGAGCCGCGGCCGGTGCCGAGGCCGTTGCCGGTGATGGTGTTGTTCTCGATCACGCCGTTGCGGCCGATCTCGTACCGGATGCCGTCCGCGGCGTTGTCGACGATCTGGTTGTTCGCGAAGGTGCGGCCGTCGTCGTAGGCGTCGCTCCACAGGCCGACGCCCTTGTTGGCCTGGATCAGGTTGCCGGTGACCGAGCCGCCGGTGGACCAGGTGCTCTTGATGCCGCCGGACTCCCAGTCGGCGATCCAGAACCCGTCGGTGTTGTTGCCGCTGATCTGGTTGCCGGCGATCGTGCCGTTCACAGTGCTGTACTGCCCGACACCGAGCTGGCCGTTGGACCGGACCAGGTTCTTCTCCAGCTTGGCGCCGTCGGCGTTGACGAGCATCGCGCCGACCGCGTGATTGGCCCGGATGTCGTTGGCGAACACGTTCCAGCCGCCGGCCAGCACGACCGCTCCGGCCTGCGGCGCGGACGCGAAGTGCTCGACGGTCAGGCCGCGCACGGTGACGCCGGGCTGTCCGCCGTCGATCGCGGTCGGCGTTCTCGACATCTCCACCGCGGAACCGGCGGGATTGTCGCCGATCCACACGGCGTTGCCGGCGTAGTCGCCGTAGAAGGTGCCCGGCGCCACCTTGTCGCGGGTCGCGACCCGCTTGAGCTGCGTGCCGTTCACGAACACCTGCTCGCGCAGGTGGCAGATGTTGGTGGCGTTGTCCTCGCACTGGCCGATCTGGCCGTACGCCTTCGGGAGCACGCCCTTCACGACCCAGTCGCCACCGTCGGCCGCGAAGCCGGTCAGCGGGACGGATCCGGTCAGTACGGCGCCCCGGTCGCTGCCCAGGGTCTGCTTGGCCTTTGGGCGCAGCGTCCGGTCGATGCGGTGCACGCCGGCGGCGAAGCAGATGGTGCTGCCGGCCGGGGTCTTGTCGACGACGTCGGCAGCGTTCTCGCCGGGCTTGACCACGACTCCGGAGCAGGCCGGCGCCTGTGACGGTCCGGCCGGGAAGTTGCCCTGCGTAGGCGGCTTCGGCGTGCTGGTGGGCGGCTGCGTCGGTGTGGTCACCGACGGCGTGGTCGGGGCGGTGGTGGGCGGTTTGGTCGGCGATGCGGGCGGTGTCACCGTCGGGATCGTCACGGTCGGCCGGGTCACGGTCGGTCGCGGCCGTGGCCGCGGGCGCTTCGGGTGGTCACCCGGCAGGATGCCGGAACCCTCCGCCTTGTGGTCCGGGCCGAACGCCGAAGCGATGTTCGACGCCGTACCGGTGACGATCCCTGTGATGGCAACCGCTCCGGCTGCCGCTACAGAGATGATGGTCAGTGACTTCTTCACTCGAGGACCCTTCGGGGATGGGTGATTGCGTTGCACCCCCCTGGTGCGGCCTTCCCCAGAAAACTACTGCTTGAAGTAGTCGTGGCAGGACGCGAAATCCGGTGCGCCTGCCGTCCCCCCACCCTGCCGATCAGGCCTCCCTGGAAAGGGAAATCGGCATTTCTCCGCAGCCGTCGCCCAGGCGGGTACTTCGTTGCGTGGCGCACCTGGTGGATCGGCGTTGCCGCCGTGCGTCACGTCGGAGAAGTTGCCCGGGGCA
Source organism: Kribbella sp. cmx-5-2 (assembly GCA_049998015.1). Lineage (GTDB taxonomy): Bacteria > Actinomycetota > Actinomycetes > Propionibacteriales > Kribbellaceae > Kribbella. The sequence goes on along the minus strand of JAEBEC010000001.1, from coordinate 1,088,731 downwards.
TCGGGCTGGGAAGTCTGTGTCCGGTCAGTTCGTCGCGAAGCTCCCGGCCGTGTCGTGGCCGGCGGCGCGCCAGCCCTGGGCGGTCAGCTTGGTGCCGAACCTGGCGAACCGCTGCGCGGCGAGCTTGTCGAGCTGGTAGCGGTTCGCGCTGAACACCAGCTGCCCGGCCGGAACCTCGGCGCCGGAGTTCTGCACCATGCCGGTGGCTTGCGTTCCGCCGGTCATCTGCACGGTGTTGCCGGTGACCTTGACGTTGCGCAGCAGGTACCGGCCCCACGGCCCGTCGCCCCGGGTGCGGGACTGGATCGAGATGCCGTTCACGTTGCCACTGACCACGTTGTTGCGGACCGTGACGTTGGACGAAGTGTTGACGTTGATCCCGCCGCCGTCCCACAGCGACGTGCCGGAGCCGCGCCCGGTGCCGAAGCCGTTGCCGGTGATCGTGTTGTTCTCGATCGTGCCGTTGCGGCTGATCTCGAACCGGATCCCGTCGGCAGCGTTCGCGACGATCTTGTTGCCGCTGATCACCCGGCCGTCGTCGGCGACGTCGGCCCACATCCCGACGCCCTTGTTGGCCTGGATCAGGTTGCCGCTGACCGTGCCGGAGGAGCGGGTCGACTTCATGCCGCCGGACTCCCAGTCGGCGATCCAGAAGCCGTCGGTGTTGTTCTGGCTGATCACGTTCGAGGTGACGTTCGCCTGCAGCGAGTTGTACTGGCCGAGGCCGAGCTGGCCGTTGTGATGCACCAGGTTCCGCTCGATCCGGGCGCTGTTCGCCTTCACCAGCATCAGTCCGACCGACTTGTTCCAGCGAACCTCGTTCGCCTTGACCTTCCAGCCGGGGCCGGAGACCAGTGCGCCGGCCTGGGCCGGGCTGGCGAAGTGCTCGAGGGTCAGTCCGCGCACGGTGACGCCCGGCTGGTTGGACTCGATCGCGGTCGCGGTCCTGGACATCTCGGCCGCCTTCCCGGCCGGGTTGCTGCCGACGTAGATCGCGTCGGCGGCGTAGTCGGCGTAGAAGGTGCCGGCCTTGACCGCGCCGAGCGAGGCGACGCGGGTCAGATGCGTACCACCGAGGAAGACCTGCTCACGCAGGCTGCAGATGTTCGCCTTGTTGTCCTCGCACTGCCCGGCCTTGCCGTACGCCGGGGGAAGCGCGCCGCGGGTCACCCAGGCCGCGCCCGACCGGGCCCAGCCGGTCAGCGGGACGGACCCGGTAAGCACGGCCCGGTCGTCGCTGGCGATGGTCTGGTTGGCCTTCGGGCGGATCGTCTGACCGATCCGGTGCAGCCCGGCGGTGAAGCAGAACGTCGTACCGGCCGGGTGGGCGTTGACCACCGACTGGGCGTTCTGGCCCGGCTTGATCGCGACACCGCTGCACGGCCCCGCGAAAGCCGGTCCGGCGCTGCCGTTGCCGGGGACGACGACCGGCTTGGTCGGTGCCGGCGGCTCGGGCGCCGTCGGCTTGCTGGTGGGGGCCGAAGGCTTCGGCTTCTTCGACGGTACGACGGTCGGCGGCTTGCTCGTCACCGGGCCCGGCGGCTGCGTCGTGGCCGGTTTCGTCGCCTTGGTGGTGGGCCGCTGGGAGGGCAGAATCCCCGATCCCGCGGCGGCGTCATCGAAAGTGCGTGACTTTCCCGCGGTTGCCGCGTTCTTCTGGTGGGAGAAGACGGGATAGGCGACTGTAACGACAGCGACCGCGGTGGCGATAACAGCTGCGAACAGCAACCTCTTGGACGACGTCCTTCTCAAAGCACCCTCCGGGTGTATCGGCGCGCGGTCAAACGTCCCCAGGTGCGGCCTCATGACCAGTTGTCACCACCGGGAACATCTAAGGTGGTGCCATGCGGGTCGCCATGTTGCACAACCGTTATCGTTCAGGTCAACCCAGTGGCGAGAACACCGTGGTTGATCAAACGGCTGATCTTTTGCGTAGTTCAGGACATGTTGTCGAGCTCCACGCCCAGCACAGTGACTCGATCGCACAAATGTCCCGAAAAGATCGCGCGCTGTTACCGTTTCGCTCCGTATGGTCATTCTCGAGTGAGCGCGATTTAACATTCCGATTGCAGGAATCGCGTCCGGACATCGTGCATGTGCACAACACGTTCCCGTTGTGGAGTCCGTCGGTGCTGCGGTCCGCGCACCGGGCCGGTGTCCCGGTGGTGGCCACGCTCCACAACTTCCGCCTGATGTGCGCGAACGGCGTCCTGCAGCGCGACGGCGGCCCGTGCGAGTCCTGCGTCGGCAAGATCCCGTGGCGCGGCGCTGTGCACGGCTGCTATCGCGAGTCGACGGTGCAGAGCCTGCCGCTGGTCGCCGGGATCACCGTGCACCAGGCGCTGCACACCTGGCAGCGCTACCCGACGACCTTGATCGCACCCTCGGAGTTCGTCCGGTCCCGATATGTCGCCGGCGGGTTCGACCCGGACCGGATCGTCGTGAAGCCGCACGCGGTCCCCTTCTCCGGGCAGGTCCGGGACGGTGCAGGGGAGGCTGTGGTCTTCCTCGGCCGGCTCACCGAGGACAAGGGTTTGGCCGACCTGCTCGAGGCCTGGGACTCGTCGCTGGGCCGGCTGGTCGTCGTCGGCGACGGGCCGCTGCGCGAGGCAGCCGACGCGCGGGCCGCGGTGGATCCCTCCGTGCGGGTGCTCGGAGCGCTGCCGTGGGCCGAGAGCATGGCCGTGGTGCGTACGGCGCGCGCGGTCGTCGTACCGGCTCGTTCCTACGAGACGTTCGGCCTCGTGGTGGTCGAGGCCTTCGCCCACGGTGTACCGGTGGTCGCGTCCCGGATCGGCGCCCTCGCGGAGCTCGTCGACGACGGCGAGACCGGCGCTCTGGCCGAGCCGGGCGACCCGGACGGGCTGCGGAAGGCACTGCGGTTGGTCATCGATCCGGCCACTTCGATAGCCTGCGGCGAGCGAGCCCGTCAGGTCTATCTGGAGCGCTTCACCCCGGAGCGCGATCTGGCGGCCACGGAGAGGATCTACGCCGATGCGATCGCGCGGCACGCGGCCGACCGTTGACCGGGCCGCCTGCCCTCGGAGTACCTGCCGGGACAGCAATCGCCGCGCGACCCGCAGAGCCGAACCGCTAGGCCGACAGCGATTACTCGGTGTAAAGTGCGCGGAGGCGAGGGGGGTCTCGTCATCGGCTGGTGGGGACCGGTTGCCCGGACGTTCACCGGCAGTTCGTTGCACAAGTGTTCGCCGTACCGGCCCACGCGGGTCCGGTCGCGTCGGAGGGGACGAGTCCGCGGGGGCTCAGTGGGGGAGCGCATGATGCCGCAACGCATCGGATATCTGACCGGGGTCTTCGACCTGTTCCACGTCGGTCATCTCGACGTGATCGAGCAGGCTCAGCAGCAGTGCGACCGGCTCGTCGTCGGTGTGCTCACCGACGACTGGGCGCTGGACGCGTGGGGGGCGCGGCCGTTCGTCTCCGTGGTCGAGCGGGCGCAGATCCTCGAGCAGCTGCGCTCCGTGGACGAGGTCGTCGTGGTGGAGGAGGCCGGGTGGCTGACCGGGTTGGCGGGGACAGAGACCGTGTTCGCCGCTGACGGGACCGACGGTGTGCTGGCCGCTGACGAGCTGGACGGGATCCCCGCCGAGCTGATCAGCGAGCTGCCCGCCCGTCGTGAGTCCCGCAGCCAGATCCTGCGCGCCGCGATCGACCAGCGGCAGTCGCGCAGTTCCGTCGCATGAGCTCGTACGGCGACGCCGTCGCCCGGCTGTCGGCGGCGCAGAAGCCCTCGGCCGGCACCCCGGCGTACTCGCGCTTCGTGAACCGCAAGCTCGGCCGCTACCTGGCCGCCGGGGCGTTCGTGCTGAACCGGACGCCCAACCAGGTCAGCCTGTCCAGCGGCTTCTGCTCGCTGGTCGGGATCGTGCTGATCGTCTTTGTCGAACCGAGCGTCGGCCTGGCGCTCGCGGTGACCGCGCTGCTGGTGCTCGGGTACGCGCTCGACTCGGCCGACGGCCAGCTGGCCCGGCTGCGGGGCGGCGGTTCGCCGCTCGGTGAGTGGCTCGACCACATGATCGACTGCGTGAAGATCGCGCTGCTGCACTCGGCGGTGCTGATCTCGTTCTACCGGTTCGATGCCTTCAGCAACGAACTCGTGCTGCTGATCCCGCTCGCGTACCTGTGCGTGTCGGCGGTGATGTTCTTCGGGCTGATCCTGATCGACCAGCTGCGCCGGCGGCACGGCGCCTCGACCGCGAACGTGCGCGGCGACTCGGTGCTGAAGTCGCTGGTGATCGCGCCGACCGACTACGGGATCCTCTGCCTGGTGTTCCTGACCTTCGGGTGGCCGTCGGTGTTCGCCGGGCTGTACGGGCTGATGCTGCTGGCGAACCTGCTGTTCCTGCTCGCGGCGATCGCCAAGTGGTACAAGGAGATGGCGGCGCTGGTGCCGGCGGGGGTTCGGGGCTGATGGGTGTCGTGGGGTACGCCCCGGGGGTCTACGACATGTTCCACATCGGGCACCTGAACATCCTGCGGCGCGCCAGTGAGCACTGCGACTACCTGATCGCGGGCGTGGTCGAGGACGACGTCGTCACCAGGATCAAGGGCCGGCCGCCCGTCGTACCGCACGACGAGCGGATGGAGGTCGTGCGCGCGATCGGCATCGTCGACGAGGTGGTCAGCGACTGGTCGAGCGACAAGTTCGAGATGTGGAAGCAGCTCCGGTACGACGTGCTGTTCAAGGGCGACGACTGGAAGGGCACCGAGAAGGGCCTCCGGCTGGAGAAGCTGCTCGGCGAGGTGGGGGCCGAGGTGCACTACTTCCCGTACACGGCGTCGACGTCGAGCACGGACCTGCGGCGCCTGCTGGAGGGCACGCTGTGAGCGGCCCGGTGGAGGACGCCCCGGAGACCGCGACCTCGCCCGCGACCGGGGTCGGGGCCGGCGGAGCCCCGGCGGGGATTCCGGCGCGGAAGCGGATCCTGGTGAGTGCCTACGCGTGCCGGCCGAAGGGCGGGTCCGAGCCCGGGGCCGGCTGGGCGTGGGCGAAGGCCGCGGCGCGGGACCACGACGTGTGGTTGCTGACGCGCGGCAAGTTCGCGCACGAGATCGAGGAAGAGCTCGCGATCCGGCCGGTGCCGGGGCTGACCGTCGTACCGCTGGAGCTGTCGAAGTTCCTGCTCAAGCTGCGGCGTCGGCACGCGGACGTGTACTGGTACTACCCGTTGTGGCAGCGCAAGGCCGGCCAGGTCGCCGAGCGGCTGCACCGGGAGCAGGACTTCGACGTGATCCACCACCTGACGTTCGCCGTCGACTGGATGCCGGCCGGTGTCGTACGGCGTACGACGGCGAAGGTGATCTGGGGACCGGTCGGCGGATCGACGGCAGTGCCGCTGTCGATGGCGCACTGGCTCGGGTCGAGCGGCCTCGTGGGCGAACTCGTCCGCCGCGCGTACACCGGCGTCGCCCGCCGGCTCGTCGGCCGGCAGCTCGCGCAGCGGGCCGACCTGGTCGTTGCCCAGAACAAGGATGTCGCCGAGGTCTTCGGCCCGCACGCGCGCGAGATCGTCGTCCAGCCGAACGTCGCGATCCGCCGCTTCGCCAGCGCCTCCGGCCCGTACGAGCCCTTCGGCGGGCCCGGCGTGAAGACGGCGCTGTTCGTCGGCCGCCTGATCCCGTGGAAGGGCCTGCTGATCGCGATCAGCGCGCTCGCCCGCCCGGAAGCCGCCAACTGGGAACTCCGCGTCATCGGCGACGGCCCCGACTGGCGCCGCGCCGAACGCCTCGCCGAGCAGCTGGGCGTCCGCGACCGCGTCGAGTTCACCGGCCAGCTCCCGCGCGAGGAGGTCCTCGCCGCCCTGCTGCGCGCCGACGCGCTCTTGGCCCCTGCCCTCCGCGAGGCCGCCGGCTGGGCTGTCACCGAAGCCCTCGCCAGCGGCTGCCCCGTCGTCTGCGTGGACCGCGGCGGCCCGTCGGTCATCGTCGGCCCCGACGAAGGCGTCGCCGTCAGCTGGCGAGGCGACGTCGTCGGCGAACTGGCCAAGGGCCTGGCGTCCCTGAAGGGCCGGATCACCCCGGTCGACCGCTGGGGCCCGGACCGCCTCCCGGCGCTCCTCAACACCTGGTACGCCGACGCGCGCGTCACCAACTCCTGACCGAGTCGCCTCGCCCGCGAGGAGACTCGGTCAGGGTTCTCCTCGCGCGCGAGCCGACGTTCTCCTCAGAGGGACTCGGCCTCGGCAAGCACTTCCAGCCCCGCCTTACCCGCCAGCCACCGCGCCAGCTCGACGTCCCCTGACCGCGTCTCGACGTACACCCGGAACCCCGGCGGCCCCGGGTCGAGGTCCCACAACGTCGACGCGTTGACCGCCACCGCGACACCGGCATGCTTGGACTCACCCCGGAAGTCGTCGTCGGGCTTCCACCAGCAGTCGTCCCAGTACACCAAGGTGCGTGCGGGCGCGGGCGGGATCATCGCCCAGCTGAACTGCGCCGGCTTCAGGTCACCGACGTACACCCGGACCGGCACCGGCGCCGAGCGGGCCAGTTTCTCGAGTGCGGCCGTGTCGGTCGGCTCGACCCACAGATGCACACCCTCCGGTCCGACGACACCGCTGCGCGCCCGCCCGTCCGCGACCAGCAGCCACTCGACCTCGACGGCGACCTCCGGCGGCAGCAGGAACTCCATGGTCGTCCACCCGACCGTTGCTCTCGACAACCACCAGTCCAGCGCGTGGCTGGTGGTCTCGCACTCGACCTCGACCAGCACCCGGTCGGACGCGTTCAGCGCCAGCAGCCGGTCGACAACCTCACCCGCCTGGCCGAGGTCGCTGCCGACCTCGACCAGGTGAAAACCCGAGTTGCTCACGCACCCACCCTTGCAGACGAACCTGTCGTCCTCGCCAACGGCGGGGGTGCGCCCGGTCAGCCGGGCGAGGCCTTCGCGGCGGTGGGCGGACGCCCGGAGCAGCGCGGCGGTCGGTGGGCGGACGGGAGCAGCGCGGTGGTCGGTGGACGTCGGGATCGGCGTGGTGGTCGGTGGACGTCGGGATCGGCGTGGTGGTCGGTGGACGTCGGGATCGGCGTGGTGGTCGGTGGACGTCGGGATCGGCGTGGTGGTCGGTGGACGTCCGGGATCAGCGCGGGGGTCGGCGGACGTCCGGGATCAGCGCGGGGGTCGGCAGACGCCCGGATCAGCGCGGCGGTCTGCGCATGCCCGGATCAGCGCGGCGGAGCCTGCGCCCGGGGCGACAGGCTCCTCCCTCTCCCCTCAGTCCCTGGCGGTCTTGCCCGGCAGGGCGAGCATCCGGTCGAGGGCGATCTTGGCGTAGTGCTCGGTGTCCGCGTCGACCTTGATCGGGTTGACGACGTGGCCGGCGACCAGGTTCTCCAGGGTCCACACGAAGTGCGGCAGGTCGATCCGGTTCATCGTCGCGCAGTAGCAGACGGTCTTGTCCAGGAAGACGATGTTCTTGTCGGTGTGCTGCTTGGCGAGGCGGGAGACCAGGTTCAGCTCGGTGCCCACCGCCCACGACGTACCGGGTTCGGCCTCGTCGAGGACCTTGATGATGTACTCCGTCGAGCCGACCAGGTCGGCCTTCGTGACCACGTCGTGCCGGCACTCGGGGTGCACCAGGACCTTCACCCCGGGAACGCGCGCGCGGACGTCGTCGACCGACTCCGGCGTGAAGCGGCCGTGCACCGAGCAGTGCCCGCGCCACAGGATCATCTTCGCCGCCGCGAGCTGCTCACGCGTCAGGCCGCCGCCCGGCTTGTGCGGGTCGTACACGACGCACTCGTCGAGGCTGATCCCCATCTTCAGGACCGCGGTGTTCCGGCCGAGGTGCTGGTCGGGCAGGAACAGCACCTTCTCGCCCTGCTGGAAGGCCCAGTCGAGCGCGACGTCGGCGTTGCTCGACGTACAGACCGCTCCGCCGTTGCGGCCGCAGAACGCCTTGATGTCGGCGCTGGAGTTCATGTACGTGACCGGCACGGTGACGTCCGCGACGCCGGCGTCGGCGAGGGCGTCCCAGGCCGCCTCGACCTGCTGGATGCGGGCCATGTCGGCCATCGAGCAGCCGGCCGCGAGGTCGGGCAGGATCACCGTCTGGTTCTCGTGGGTGAGGATGTCGGCGGACTCGGCCATGAAGTGCACACCGCAGAACACGATGTACGGCGCGTCCGGCCGGTTCGCCGCATCGCGGGCGAGCTTGAACGAGTCACCGGTGACGTCCGCGAACTGGATCACCTCGTCGCGCTGGTAGTGGTGCCCGAGCACGAACACCTGGTCGCCGAGCGCGGCCTTGGCCTTCGTCGCCCGCTCGACCAGGTCCGGGTCGGAGGCCGGCGGGAGGGCGCCCGGACACTCGACGCCACGCTCGGAGTGCGGGTCGGTGTCGCGGCCAAGGAACAGCAGCGGAAGGGATTTCGGGCCGTCTGCGATCGTCGTCACGTCAACATCGTCGCACGCTCGGGGCGCGGGACCGCGTGGTACACGTCACTGCCCATCATGCGAAATTACCGGCGTCGATGGTTGGATGTGCAAGCATCGACAGATGACAGACGTGATCGTCGTCGGAGCAGGACTCGCCGGGCTGAACTGCGCCCTCACCCTGCAGAGCCGGGGCCTCGCCGTCAGTGTCCTGGACGCTGCGGACGCCGTGGGCGGGCGGGTCCGCACGGACCGCATCGACGGCTTCCTGTGCGACCGGGGCTTCCAGCTGCTCAATCCCGCGTATCCGGCGGTACGCCGGTACGTCGACCTGCCGGCGCTGGATCTCCAGGCGTTCACGGCAGGAGTCGCCGTCGCTGGAGCCGCCGGTACGTCGGTCCTCGCCGATCCGCGGCGGAGCCCTGGGTTGCTGGGCCGAACTCTCCTGAGCGGCTACCTCAACCCGAAGGAACTGGCCCGCCTGGGTGCGTGGGCGGCGCCGGCATTGGGCCCGGTCAACCGGCTCCTGGCCGAGGCCGCGACCAGCCCCCTCCCTGAGGGCGAGGCTCCTGCCCCTCACCCCGACGCCGTGCGCGGGGGAGACCTGTCTTTGCGCGACTCACTGGATCAGGCCGGCGTCGACGGCAGGCTCCGGCGGGAGATCCTCGAGCCGTTCCTCTCCGGCGTCCTCGCCGAAGCAGACGGCGCAACCTCGGCGGCGTTCGTGCGGTTGCTGCTGCGCAGCTTCCTGCTCGGTACGCCGAGCCTGCCCGCGGGCGGGATGTCGGCCCTGCCCGAGCAACTGGCGGCGCGCCTGCGTGAGCCCGTGCAGCTGGGCCGCCCGGCGACCGCCGTACGAGGTGGTGACGAAGCGGTCGTCGAAACCGTCGACGGCGAACTCCGCGCCCGCGCGGTCGTCATCGCCACCGACCCGTCGGCCGCCGCCGAACTCGTCCAGCTCCGAGCGCCGCAGTTGAAGGGCCTGAGTACCTACTGGTTCGCGACCGACGAGCCGCCGCGCACCGACAAGCTCCTGGTCGTCGACGGCCGCCGCGACGGGCCGGTCGTCAACACCGCGGTGATGTCGAACGTCGCCCCGACGTACGCGCCGCCTGGTCAGCACCTGATCCAGGCGACGACGCTCTGGCCGACCGACGCGGTCGAGAGTGACGTGCGGATCCAGCTGAGTCGGATGTACGGGCGCTCGGCGGGCGCGTGGCGACTCGTCGTACGGCATGACATCCCCGAGGCCCTCCCGCACCAGCCGCCGCCGCTCGCTGCACGCCGTCCAGTCGACCTCGGCGAAGGACGGTTCGTCGCCGGCGACCACCGCGACACGGCCTCGATCCAAGGCGCTCTGGTCTCCGGTCGCCGCGCGGCGAACGCGGTCACGCAGTACTTGGCCTAGGCGGGTTGTAGTAGATCCCGGCATCGCCGTACGCCGTCGGCAACAACGGCCGATGGTTCGCGATGACCGTCAGCTCGGCCGCCTCCGCGGCGGTGAACCACCCGACCTCGGTCACCTCGTCGGACAGCCCCGCCGTCCCCTCGACGATCTCGGCGCGGAACAGCACGCCCATGATCTGCACCCGATTCCCGTCCGGGTAGACGACGACGAGGTCCGGATCCGAGTACACCCCGAGCAGCCCGGTCACCCGCACCCGCAGCCCGGTCTCCTCCAGCACCTCCCGCTGCGCCGCCTCCGCCGGCCGCTCGCCCGCGTCGATCCCACCACCCGGCATGCACCACTCGCCGTTGTCACTCCGCCGGGTCAGCAACAACCGATCCCCGTCCAGCACCGCCGCCGAAGCCCCCGGCCGCAGCGGGGCCTTCACCCCAGCCGGTACGCCGTTCTCGTGCGTCGTCATCCGCTCTCCCTCATTCGTCACCTGGTCGCCGTGGTCTCGTCTCGCGATCCCCGTCGGCCAGTCATCAACCGACCAGCCCGTCGCGGCACGCGCGGTCGGCCGCGCGGGTCGTCTCCGGCAGTCGATACCGGGGCGCGAGCTCCAGCACCCGCTCGACCGCCGTCCCCAGCGACACCCGATGCCCGACTGAGACGAACACCGGTTTGGTTTTGTTCTGCGTCCGCAGCACTTTCCCGACGACCTCCCCGTCGAGCACCAGCTCGCCAGCCTCACCCCGCGCTGGCCCCGGCTCATTCCACTCACCGACGAACGCCGTCTTCCCGACCCCGATACTCGGCAACCCGGTCACCACCCCCAGATGACAAGCCAGCCCGAACCGCCGAGGATGCGCCAGCCCCTGCCCGTCACACACCAACAACTCCGGCGTCACCCGCAGCCGCTCCAACGCAGCCACCAACCCCGGCACCTCCCGAAACGCGAACAACCCAGGCACGTACGGAAAGGCAGTCCGCCCCCGCACCACAGCCCGATCCACCTCCCGCAGCTCAACCGCCGCCGAGTCCATGCCCGTCGACCCGGAGGACGTGGACCCGCTCGACCGAGCCGCCTCCTGCGACCCGCCCGCCGCCCGGATCACCTCCAGCACGACGACCGCCGCCGCGTACTCGTCGCCGTCGTACGCGACATCCAACCCAGCCACGTACTGCGGCACCCGCGGGACGTCGTCGGTGGTGTCAACGAGCCCCCGAAGCTCCTCCTGAAGAGCAATCGCCTCAGCGACAGTCAGCTGCACCGCCCGCACGCTACCGCGCCCACCCGAGGCCCGCACGGACCCGAGACCGAGCTTCGCTCCCGCCTGAGACGGAGCTTCACTCACAAGCACCGACCTCGCCGCTGCCGTGCGTGCGAAGAGCGGCCGACCGCCATGCACCAACCCGCTGCTGTCGTGCCCGCGAGGCCGACGCTTACCACGCACCGACCCGCCGCGGCCGTGCGCGCGACGCCGACGCCTACCACGCACCGACCCGCCGCGGCCCTGCGCGCGAGGCCGACGCCTACCACGCACCGACCCGCTGGTGTCGTGCGCGCGGAAGGCGGACATCCACCACTCACCAACCCATCGGCGCATCGCGGCGGGAACGCGCGCTGAGGCTGACCGGGCCCCCGGAGGCGTGGTTGGTGAGTGCTGGCGGTTCGTCTTGCACACGTCGACCGCCGGGCGGCCCACGCCCGCCACTGATCAACCCGTCGCTGTGGCGCTTCTGAAGTGCGGGCTGAGCGTGACCGAGTGGTCGGTGACCTGCTGGGTCAGTGGTGGGCGTCGACGTCCCACGCGTGTCCGCCGACCTGGGCGGGCTGACAGGCCCGGCCTATCGCACTCAGAGGCGCGTCCGGTGGGTGGCTGCGGTGGCGCGGACCACGGGCTGGGTTTGCGAGGATGGGCGCATGCGCGTGCTGATTGCTCCGGACAAGTTCGCTGGGACGTTGACGGCGGTCGAGGCTGCGGCCGCGATCGAGGAGGGGTGGCGGCGGCGGGACCCCGAGGCCGAGGTGCTGGTGGCGCCGATGGCTGACGGGGGACCGGGGTTCATCGACGTACTGGCGGCTGTTGTCGACGGCACCCTCTTGTCGGTGACCGTGCGCGGCCCGCTCGGTGAAGACGTCCCCGCGACCGTCCTGGTCGCCGGCGAGACGGCGTACATCGAGACCGCGCAGGCCTGCGGACTGCACCTGGTCGAGCCTGCGGATCGACGGCCGGAGGACGGTACGACGTACGGCGTCGGCCAGCTGATCGCGGCCGCCGTGGACGCGGGGGCGAAGCGGATCATCCTCGGCCTCGGTGGATCCGGTACGAACGACGCGGGCGCGGGCCTGCTCGCGGCCCTCGGTGCGACCGGTGTCGGCGGCAGCCTCGACGCGGGTGCGACCGGGCTGGCCGCGCTGACCGCGGTCGATCTCGAGCCGGCCCAGAGCAGGATGGCGGGGATCGAGTTCGTCGCCGCGAGCGACGTGGAGAACCCGATGCTCGGGCTGCGCGGCGCGACCAACATCTTCGGCAAGCAGAAGGGCGTCACCGACGAGCGCAAGCCGGTCGTCGACGGTTGGCTGACGAACTTCGCCGAGCTCGCCGACCGGAAGATGGCCGACCAGAAGGGCGCCGGCGCGGCGGGCGGGCTCGGGTACGCGCTGCTGCTGCTCGGCGCCGAGCGCGTCTCGGGGATCGACCTGGTCGCCGACCTGACCGGGCTGAAGGAGAAGGCCGGGCGGGTCGACCTGGTGCTGTCCGGCGAGGGCGCGTTCGACTTCCAGTCGCGGGACGGGAAGGTCATCGCCGGGGTCGCCAAGGTCGCGAACGACGCGATGCGGCCGTGCGTCGTACTGGCCGGGAAGGTGCTGATCGGCTCTCGCGAGATGCGCACGATGGGTGTCGAGTCGGCCTACTCCCTGGTCGACGCCGTCGGCGAGGAGCAGGCCTTCGCCGACCCCCACGGCTCCCTGGCCAAGGTCGCCGAACGAGTCGCCCGCACCTGGGCCCGCTGAGCCCCCGCCACAGCCGGTCCTTCCACCCCTCCCGGCCCACCCCGTCCAGCCCACCCCTCCACCACTCCGGCCCAGCCGCTCCCGGGCGCACTCCGGCCCACCCGCTGCGACCCCTCCCGCCCTCCTCACCCCCACCCTTTCCACTCTGCCTGGCCCGCCCTCGACCCAACCCGCTGCCCGGTGGGTGAGGCAAGTGGTTGATCCTCGAAATTGGTGTGCGACCATGGGAATGAGCGCGAGCCGGTTCGTGTTGGCTCGTGTTGACAGCGGATTTTCCGCGTGCGGCTGCCTGCCCATCAGCAGCCGGGCGCTCAAGAGATGACTGGAGTCAGGAATGACTGAAGCGCAGACCGAGCAGGCCACCGCCGCCGCGACGGGGATCCTGTTGACGGACGGGGCCGCCTCGAAGGTGAAGGCGCTGCTGGACCAGGAAGGTCGCGACGACCTCGCGCTGCGCGTCGCCGTGCAGCCGGGCGGGTGTTCCGGCCTGCGGTACCAGCTGTTCTTCGACGAGCGTCAGCTCGACGGGGACGTGGTCGCGGACTTCGACGGTGTGAGTGTCGTCACGGACCGGATGAGCGCGCCGTACCTCAAGGGTGCGTCGATCGACTTCGTGGACACGATCGAGAAGCAGGGCTTCACGATCGACAACCCGAACGCGACCGGCTCCTGCGCCTGCGGCGACTCGTTCAACTGAGCCTGACCCGAAGCCCCCGGTACCGCGAGGTGCCGGGGGCTTCGGCATGTCTGGACCGGGGCCCTGAGCCTGATCAAACGTTTGAGCTTTCTGCCGAGGGGAACCTCTGGAGGTTACCTAGCGGCAGGAAGGGCGATCGTGTGGGATTACGTCACTGAACGACAGTCGCAGCTGCTCTACCAGGGCTACCAGCATCTGAGCCTGGTGATCCAGTGCGTGGTGCTCGCGACGGTGATCGCCGTCGTCCTGGCCGTGCTCGTCCACCGCAACCCCAAGATCGCGTCGGCCGCCGAGGGCATCAGCGCGGTCGGCCTCACTATCCCGTCGTTCGCGCTGCTCGGCCTGCTGATCCCGCTGGCCGGCATCGGTACGGCGACGTCGGTGGTCGCCGTGACCTTCTACGCGACCCTCCCGATCCTGCGCAACGCGGTCGTCGGCCTGGCCGGCGTCGACGCGACGCTGGTCGAGTCCGCCCGCGGCATGGGCATGGGCCGGCTGCGGACCCTGGTCCGGATCGAGCTCCCGCTCGCGTGGCCGGTGATCCTGGCCGGCGTCCGCGTCTCGGCGCAGATGTCGATGGGCATCGCGGCGATCGCGGCGTACGTGCTCGGCCCCGGTCTGGGCAGCTTCATCTTCACCGGCCTCACCCAGATCGGTGGCGCCAACGCTCTCAACTCCGCCCTGGTCGGAACGCTGGGGGTGGTGCTGCTGGCTCTCGTGCTGGACGCGCTGCTGCTCGGCGTCGGCCGGCTGACGACCCCCAGGGGGATCCGTGTCTGACTCCAGTACGCCGGACGACCACGAGGTCAGTGGCGTCGACATCGACCTGGTCGACGTCGTCAAGCGCTACCCGGGCCAGCAGAAGCCCGCCGTCGAGGGCCTGTCGCTGCACGTCCCGGCTGGCGAGATCGTCATGTTCGTCGGTCCCTCGGGCTGCGGCAAGACCACGTCGCTGAAGATGATCAACCGCCTCATCGAGCCGACCTCGGGCAGCATCCGGATCGGCGGCGAGGACATCAGCGGCCGCGACGACGACGACCTGCGCCGGCACATCGGGTACGTGATCCAGGGCGGCAGCCTGTTCCCGCACATGACCGTTGCCCAGAACATCGCGATGGTCCCCGGCCTGCTCGGCTGGGACCGCGGCCGGATCACCGAGCGCGTCGACGAGCTGCTCGAACTCGTCGGCCTCGACTCCGAGCGGTACCGCGGCCGGTATCCGCGCGAACTGTCCGGTGGCCAGCAGCAACGAGTCGGCGTCGCGCGCGGCCTGGCCGCCGACCCGCCGGTGATCCTGATGGACGAGCCGTTCGGCGCGGTCGACCCGATCACCCGGCAACGGTTGCAGGACGAGCTGCTCAGCATCCAGGAGGAGCTGCGCAAGACGATCGTCTGCGTGACCCACGACTTCGACGAGGCGGTCAAGCTCGGCGACCGGATCCTGATCCTCACCGAGGGCGCGAAGATCGCCCAGTACGACGTCCCGGAAGCGATCCTGTCGAACCCGGCCGACCGCTTCGTCGCGGACTTCGTCGGCGCGGGCGCCGCGCTGAAGCAGCTGACGCTGAGCCGGGTCAGCGAGATCGACCTCGGTCTGCCGACCGTCGCTTCGGTCGGCGACCCGGCGGCCGACGTACTCGAGGCAGCGCAGGCGGCCGGCGACGACTCGGTCGTCGTACTGGACGCCAAGCGGCGCCCGATCGACTGGATGTGGACCCGCGACCTGGTCGACGTCGACCGCGTCCCGGCGCCCAAGGAAGGCACCGACCTGGTCACGATCGACCGCCGCGCGACGCTGAACGACGCGCTCGACACGATGCTCGTCTCCAGCCACGGCAGTGCCGTCGTCACCGGTCGCCGCGACGAGTACCTCGGCGTCGTCGACTTCCAGGCGGTGCTGGCGAGGATCCAGGCGCCGGAGGCCGACGAGGTGGTCTCGTGACCGTTGTCGACCCGGGCACCTCTGCCGAGGAGCGCCGCAACCTCGCCGACGTCAAGGCGGCCGCCGCCGGTCTGGCCTCCGAACGTCGCCGCCGCCCGAGCTGGGGATTGTTGCTCGGGCAGCCCGTCTTCGTTGCCGTGGTCCTTGCCGCGTGGGTGATCTGGCGCTCGCAGGCCGAGCTCGACTCGATCGAGCAACGTCAGCTCGCCTGGAGCGTCGTCGGCAATCTCACCCTCGAGCACCTCGAGCTGACGATCGTTGCCACGGTCATCGTTCTGCTGATCGCGGTCCCGCTCGGGATCGCGCTGACCCGCCCGCGGATGCGCCGCGCGGCGCCGATCGTCGTCGCGTTCGCGAACGCCGGCCAGGCGGCGCCGGTGATCGGCCTGATCGTGCTGCTCGCGATCTGGCTCGGCTTCGGTTTCTGGACCGCGATCCTCGCGCTCTGCCTGTACGCCGTACTGCCGGTGCTCCGCAACACGATCGTCGGCCTGCAGGGCGTCGACCGGAACCTGGTCGAGGCCGGCCGGGGGATGGGCATGTCCAGCCGCTCGGTGCTCGGGCGGATCGAGCTCCCGCTCGCCGTCCCGGTGATCATGGCCGGTATCCGGACCGCCTTGGTCCTCGTCGTCGGTACGGCGACGCTCGCGACGTTCATCGACGCCGGCGGGCTGGGCAGCCTGATCACGACGGGTATCCGCCTGCTGCGCTACCCGGTGCTGATCAGCGGCGCGCTGCTGGTCGGCGTACTGGCTCTGCTGATCGACTGGGCGGGCCGGATCCTGGAAGAGATCACCCGGCCGAGGGGACTGCGATGAAGCGCGCGCTTGGGTTGCTCGCGGCAACCATCATGGTGAGCAGCTGCGGTCTCGGGACCAGCGGCGGCTACGTCCCGACCGCGACGCTGGCCGGACCCCTGGCCCCGGTCAAGAAGCTCGACGGCCTGGAGATCGGGATCGGCTCGAAGAACTTCCAGGAGCAGTTGATCCTCGGCAAGATCGCCGCGATCCTGATGCAGTCGGCCGGGGCCAAGGTCAAGGACCTGACCAACATGCCGGGCAGCGACACGTCGCGCCAGGCGATGCTGCAGGGCCAGATCCAGATGTCGTGGGAGTACACCGGCACCGCCTGGATCTCCTACCTCGGCCACGACACGGGCATCCCCGACAAGCGCAAGCAGTACGACGCCGTCGCGGGCGAGGACCTGCAGAAGTACGGCCTGGTCTGGCTCGAGCCGGCGCCGATGAACAACAGCTACGGCTTCGGCGTGACCCGGAAGAACTCCGAGAAGCTCGGCCTGACCAAGCTGTCCCAGCTGAGCCAGATCCCGCTGAAGGAACGCACGTTCTGCGTCGAGTCCGAGTTCGCGAACCGCAACGACGGGTTCGAACCGATGCTCAAGCACTACGGCGTCCCGCTCGGCTCCGGCGTGAACCGCAACAACGTCCGGACGCTCGACACCGGCGCGGTCTACGCCGCGACCGACAACGGCGACTGCCTGTTCGGGGAGATCTACACGACCGACGGCCGGATCAAGTCGCTCGACCTGGTCGTGCTCGAGGACGACAAGCACTACTTCCCGGCGTACAACGTCGCTCCGGTGATCACCAAGAAGGTCCTCGACCAGTACCCGCAGCTGCGCGATCTCCTGGCCCCGGTCTCGGCGAAGCTCACCGACGCGGTCCTGATCGAACTGAACGCCCAGGTCGACGTCGACGGCCGTGAACCCGCCGACGTCGCCATGGACTGGCTCACCAAGGAAGGCTTCGTCACCACGGACTGATCCTCCCGGCCCAGTAGCCGGCTCAGCCGACCTCGGGACGGGCGCGGCGGGGGAGCAGCCAGGTGATCGCGAGGGCGACCACGAACAGCCCGGTCGCGACGAGCGTGCTGGTCTTGGCCGCGCCGAGGAACCCGTCCGTCGGCAGCAGCTGGAAGAAGATCGTGCCGATCACCGCGACACCGATCGCACCGCCGAACTGCTGCATAGCAGTCAGTACGCCGGACGCCGAGCCCGCCGCGCTGTCGTCGATCGAGGCCAGGATGATGTCGAACAGCGGCGCGAACACCATGCCCGACCCGATCCCGACCAGCAGCAGCGGCGGCACCAGGTCCCAGATCGTCGTCGCGTCGCCGTTGTGGACCAGCGTGATCCAGACCCACACCATCGCCAGGGTCATCACGCCGATGCCGAGCTGCAGCGCGACCCGGCCGAGCTTCGGCGCGAGCAGCCCCGCCGACAGCGGCGCGCCGATCGCGATCCCGAGCGAGAACGGCACCATCGCGAGGCCGGCCTTCAACGGGCTGTAGTGCAGGCCGAGCTGGGTGAACAGGTTGAGCACCAGCGTGAACCCGGACATCGCCAGGAAGAACGTGCTGATCACGCCGAGCCCTGCGACGTACCCGCGACTGCGGAACAGCGACGGGTCGATCACCGGGTTGCCGGACCGGCGCTCGCGCCGGCCGAACAACGCGAAGACGGGGATCGAGGCGACCATCATGGCGATGGTCCACAGCGGCCAGTCGAGCTCGCGGCCCTGGACCAGCGGGTAGATCAGCAGCCCGGCACCCAAGCTGACGAGGATCACGCCGGCCGGGTCGAGGCCGCGGGCACCCGGTGTCTTCACCTCGGGCATCCAGCGCAGCGCGCCGACGACCGCCGCGATGCCGATCGGGACGTTGATCCAGAAGATCATCCGCCAGCCGGCGTCGAACCAGTTCGCGTCGATCAGTACGCCGGCCAGCACCGGCCCGGCGACCGCGGACAGTCCCATCACCGGCCCGAACAGCCCGAACGCCTTGCCGATCTCGTCCGGCGGGAACACCGACTTCAGGATCGCGAACCCCTGCGGGATCATCACCGCGCCGAGCAGACCCTGCGCGACCCGGCTGCCGATCAGCAGGCCGGGCGAGGTCGCCAGCCCGCAGAGCGCCGACGCGACCGTGAACCCGACCGCGCCGATCACGAACAGCTTGCGCCGCCCGACCAGGTCCCCGAGCCGCCCGAAGCTGACCAGCCCGATCGCGAACGCGAGCGTGTACCCGGCGAGCATCCACTGCACCGCCGCGTTCGACCCCCCGAGCTCGCGCTGGATCGAGGGCGCCGCGATGTTCACGATCGTCGCGTCGACCAGATCCATGATCTCGGCGACCAGCACGGTCCCGAGCACGATCCAGCGCCACTTGTACGGCGTACCGGCGGACGCCGTCACCTCACTGGTTGAGACAGTCATCGCTACTCCTAGTCGAACGGTGTTCGTTAACGAACACCGTTCTACGCGCGAACACTATTCGTGTCAAGTACGGTGTTCGCTACAGTGGGCGCATGAACCAGTCGCCGTGGCAGCCGATCACCCCCGCCAAGCCGGCCCGCGCGGCGCGGGAACCGCTCACGCGGGAGCGGATCGTCGACACCGCGCTGCGCCTGCTGGTCGAGCAGGGCTACGACGCCGTCTCGATGCGCAAGGTCGCCCAGGCGCTCGACACCGGCCCGGCGTCCCTCTACGCGCACGTCGCGAACAAGAAGGAGCTCGACCAGCTCATGCTCGACCGCGCCGCCGCGGACATGAGGCTGCCCGACGCCGACCCGGAGCACTGGCAGCAGCAGCTCAAGGCGGCGATGGACGAGATCCTCCGCGTGATGCGCGCCTACCCCGGCCTGGCGCGCGCGGCGATCGGTCAGGTGCCGCTGGGGGAGTACGCCATGCTCAGCACCGAGCGCATGCTGGCGATCCTCAAGGCCGGCCGCGTCCCCGACCAGGCGGCAGCGTGGGCGGTCGACCTGATCCCGCTGTTCATCACCGCGACGGCCTTCGAGGAGAGCGTCCAGGGCGCCGGAGACTTCGCCCCCGAGGACCTCGAGGGATTCGTCGAGCAGCTCCGCTCGTACTTCGGCTCGCTGGACCCGTCCCGCTTCCCGCTCACGATCGCCCTGGCCGGCGCGATGACCACCGGCGCGAGCGGCGACGAACGCTTCGACTTCGGCGCCCAGGTCATCATCGCCGGCCTCGCCTCGATGGTCCCGCCGACCACCGATTGATCGAACCGGCCGAGGTGTAGCGCCTGGTACGGTCGAGGACTGCACTCTTCTCAGGAGCTCACCTTGCTGTTGGACCGTCCTGTCCAGGACCAGATCGTTCTCACCACGGTCGGCGGTGCGGAGGACCTGATCGAGGGGCTGGACGTCGTCGGCCGCTCCGACGGCGCCGTCACGTGCCGGATCGACGGACCCCTCCAGGCCCTGTACGACGCGCGGCTCTTCATGACCGCGGCCGTCCTGCTCGCCGACTCGGACGCCGTACTGCGTTCGGTCGAGTCCGGCGTACTGTCCGCGCTCGAGGGTCCGGTCCGGTTCCGGATCGCTCCCGGTACGCCGGACGCCCGCGCGCTGTGGGACCTGCTCGTCGACAAGCTCGGCTGGTCGGAGAACAAGTCCGACTGGGCCGTCAACTTCATCCCCGGCCCGGACGGCTGGCTGGCCGAGATCGGGCCGCTGCACTGGTCGCGCCACTACCCGCCGGAGCTCGAGCGTCTGCCCTGGTCGACGAAGCCGGTGGTCGCGGAGGTGATGATCCGGCTCGCCAAGGTCGGCACCGAGCACCACCTGCTCGACCCGTTCTGCGGGACCGGGACGATCCTGCTCGCCGCACATCCGTTCGCGTACGGCCGGCTGGTCGGCTCCGACCGCGACGAGAAGGCGATCGAACTTGCCCGCGGCAACCTTTCCCGCGCGGGTGTGCGCGCCGAGCTGTCGGTCGGGCCGGCGGAGAAGCTCGCGGTGGCCACCGGCAGCATCGACCGGGTCGTGTCGAACCTGCCCTTCGGCAAGCTCGTCGGCAGCCACGGCGACAACGCGAAGCTCTACCCGGCGATGCTCAAGGAGATCGCGCGGGTCCTGCGGCCCGACGGGCGCGCCGTACTGCTGACCGAGGACAAGCGGCTGCTGAAGGACTCCGTCGCGCGGACGCCCGAGGTGAAGATCGTCCGCGAACGGTTGCTGAAGTACTCGGGCGCGACGCCGACCGTCTTCGTACTCTCCGGGACCCGGAAGCGGCAGAACCGGCGTTCGTAGAGGGACAGTTCCTGGCCGCTACTGTCTCTAGCGTTCTCGGTGTCAGCAACCGCACCAGGAAGGCACCGAGATGACCGTCGCCCCGATTCCGGCCGGCTACACCAGCGTCACCCCGTGGATGATCTCGCCGGACACGGCCGCGTTGATGGACTACCTGACCGCGGCGTTCGACGCGGTGGAGTGCGGCCGGCTGGTTGACGACCAGGGCCGGGTCGCCCACGCGGAGATGCGGATCGGCAACGCGATGGTGATGATGTTCGACTCCCGCCCGGAGTGGCCGGCGACCCCGGCGTTCCTGCGCCTGTACGTCGACGACGCCGACGCCACGCACCGCCAGGCGGTCGCCGCGGGCGGGAGTTCGGTCACCGAGGTCACCGAACTCTTCTGGGGCGACCGCGTCGGCCGGGTCCGCGACCGGTTCGGCAACCTGTACTGGATCCAGACCCGCATCGCGGACCTGACGGAGACCGAGATGGCCGAGCGCATGAACGACCCGAAGTTCGTTGCCGCGATGGCGTACGTGCAGAGCGCGAGGTTCTTCGACTGAGCGGTATGTGCGGCGGCGCGGGTGGCCTGGCCGTCGATGCCCCTGGGTCAGCTGGCCCTGGACCACGGAGACCGCGGCGTAGTTCGACCCAGGATGGGTTGGACGCCGCGGTGGCTTCGGCTGAGCGGGCGGACGCGCGCTTTAAGTGAGCGCGGGCTTCGGCTGGGCGGGTGGACGCGCGCAGGCTTCAGCTGAGCAGGCGGAGTGGGTGCGGGCCTCGGCTGGGCGGGTGGAGGCGCGAGGGCGTCGGCTGGGCGGGTGGACGCCCGCGGGCTTCAGCTGAGCGGGGGAGCGGGCGCGGTTTCGGCTGGGCGGGCGGAGTGAGTGCCGGCTTCAGTTGAGCGGGCGGACGCGTGCGGGCTTCAGCTGAGCAGGCGGAGGGCGGTCAGAGTGTAGGCGCGGGCGGCGGTGATGAGTTCGTCGACGGCGACTGACTCGTCGGCGCGGTGGGCCTGGGTCTTCACCGATCCGGGGCCGAGGACGACGACCGGTACGCCGAGGTCGCGGGCGACGTACCCACCGTCGCAGGCCGCGGTCCAGCCGCCGAGCGGGAGCCCCGGTCCACCGGCCGCCGCGAGGGCCGCGTCGACCGTCCGGACGAGGTCCGCATCGGCGGGGGTCTCGAAGGCCGGCATCTCCATCGGCATCGCCAGGTCGACGGTGAGCTCACGGTCCTCGAGGTGCAATGCAGCGACGCGTTGGCGAAGATCGTCGAGTACGGCGGCCGGCGACTCGCCCGGCAGCAGCCGTCGATCGGCGACCAGCACGCACTCGGCGGGCACGATCGATCCGCCGGTCCCGCCGTTGATCTGACCGACGCTCCAGGTCGCGGGCCCGAGCAACGGATGCGGCGCGCGGGCCAGTTCGGCGTGCAGCCGCTCGATCTCGGCCACAATCGCCGCCGCCCCGTAGATCGCGTTCGCGCCATCGGCCGGGTTACCGGCGTGACAGGCCCGCCCGTGCACCTCGACCCGCAGATAGGAGTCGCCCCGCGCCCCGATGATCGTCTGCAGATCGGTGGGCTCGGTGGTGATGCACCCCCGGAACGCACGCTGCCCCGCGACCACCCCCGACGCGCTCCCGCCAGAAGCCGCGCTGCCCGGCCGCTGCCCGCCGCGGACCTGGTCGGTCGGGGCCGCTCCGGCGCTCACGATCGCCCCCAGCGCGCCCCCGCCAGGAGTCGTGCTGCCCGGCTGCTGCGGGCCGTGGACCTCGTCGGTCGGGGCCGCCCCGGCGCTCACGATCGCCCCCGGTGCGCTCCCGCCAGGAGCTGTGCTGCCCGGCTGCTGCGGGCCGTGGACCTGGTCGGTCGGGGCCGCCCCGGCGCTCACGGTCGCCCCCGGTGCGCTCCTGCCAGGAGCTGTGCTGCCCGGCTGCTGGCTGTCGCGGACCTGGTCGGTCGGGGGCGCTCCGGCGCCTACGGTCGCCCCCGGTGCGCTCCCGTCAGGAGCCGTGCTGCCCGGCTGCTGCCTGTCGCGGACCTGGTCGCTCGGGAGCGCTTCGGTGGTCGTCTTCCCCGGGGCCGACAAAGGCGACGTGTTGGTGGTCGCTTGCATCCGCTCCTCGAGTTCGCCGCCACGCACGGACTCGACGTACGCGCGGATGCCCTTGCCCGTCTCCTCCTCGTCGACCAGCGCGGCCAGCTCGACGCGACGGGACAGCCCCGCCCCACGCAGTGCGGCCATCGCGGCCAGGGACGCGGCCAGGCCGCCCTTCATGTCCGACGCGCCCCGGCCGTAGATCCGCCCGTCGACCAGCTGCCCGCCGTACGGGTCGGTGGTCCAGCCGTCTCCGACCGGTACGACGTCGGTGTGGCCGAGCAGGAGCAGACCGGGCTCGTCGCCGCCGGGCAGGGTGATGGTCAGGTTGTTCCGCCCGGGCTCGACCGGCGTCTCCAGTACTTCCAGCCCGAGCTCGGCCGCGGCCGAACTGAGAACGGCAACCGTCGCCGCCTCACCACCCGGCGGGTTCTGACCGGTTGCCCGCAGCAACGACTGTGTGAGCCCGACCAGCCACCGCTCGTCGATCCGGTCCAGCACCGCCTGCTCCGCGGCGGAGATGCCGGTCATCCGCAAACGCCGATCACGCGGGGCACGCCGGTCGTGTGGGGGGCGTCGGTCATGCGGTTGAGGCCGATCACGCGGACGGCGCCGGTCATCCGCGAACGCCGGTCATGCGGGGGAAGCCGGTCATGCGCAGGGCGCTGGTCGTGCGGTTGAGGCCGGGCACGGAGGACGCCGGTCATCCGCGAACGCCGGTCATGCGGAGGACGCCGGTCACGCGCAGGGCGCCGGTCATTCGGTCGAGGCCGGGCACGCGGAGGACGCTGGTCATGCGGAGGACGCCGGTCATCCGCGAACGCCGGTCATGCGGAGGGCGCCGGTCGTGCGGGGGACGCCGGTCATGGGGAGGGCGCTGGTCGTGCGGTCGAGGCCGGTCATGCGGAGGACGCCGTTCACGCGCAGGGCGCGGGTCGTGCGTTTGAGGCCGGGCACGCGGAGGACGCCGGTCATCCGCGAACGCCGGTCATGCGGAGGACGCCGGTCACGCGCAGGGCGCCGGTCATGCGGAGGAAGCCGGTCACGCGCAGGGCGCCGGTCATGCGGAGGAAGCCGGTCACGCGCAGGGCGCCGGTCATGCGGAGGATGCCATTCACGCGCAGAGCGCCGGTCGTGCGGTCGAGGCCGGGCACGCGGAGGACGCCGGTCATCGGCGAACGCCGTTCACGCGGGCGACGCCGGTGATCGGCGAACGCCGGACATGTGGGGAGCCGTTCACGCGGAGGACGCTGATCATTCGGAGACGAGCGTCTCGTCGGTCGTCCCGAAGCCGACGTTGTAGTTGATGCCGACCGACAGCCGCCCGTCCACCACCCGGCACCGCAACGTGATCACGAACGGCGCCTCCAGCAACCGCGCCGTCGCGACGAACGTCCCGCTGCCGCTGCCGTCGCCGGCGGGCTCGCCGTACGCCGAGGTGACGATCCGCTGCGCCGGATCGGTCAGCGTGTACGACTGCTCATCCCAGTCGCCCGGCGCGAACGTGATGTCCTGCGCCCCGGACTCCCACGCCCGAGCGGCGACGAAACTGAAGGTCCCCGTCCCGTCGGCATCCAGCCGCACCGCCGACAACCCGTGGGGGTTGGCCGCGAAGGTGTAGGTCTGCCCATCACCCGGCGCGGGGGAGGGCCCCTCCGGTGCCGTAATCCGCAGCTCGCCCGCATCCGCCGTCGGGCCCGCGTCAGCCGCGAGGCGTGCGTCAGCCGCGACGCCCGCACCAGCCGCGACGTCCGCGTCAGCCGCGACGTCCGCGTCAGCCGCGACGTCCGCGTCAGCCGCGACGTCCGCGTCAGCCGCGACGCCCGCATCAGCCGCGACGCCCGCTTCAGCCGCGCGGCCCGCATCAGCCGCAAGGCCCGCATCAGCCCCCGAACCCGTGTCGGCTCCCGCCTTCTCCAGCACCGGTAGCAGCTGTTCCCAGATCACGTTCATCGTCGCCTGCATGTCCGGCGACGCGCTCGTGATCACCACGGCCGCGTCATGGTCCGGCAGCACCAGCACGTACTGACCGAACGCCCCATCACCCCGGTACGAGTTGTGACGCCCCCGCCAGAACTGGTACCCGTATCCCTGCTTCCAGTCCGGGTTCTCCTCGGTGCTGTTGTCCACCTGGGCCGACGTCGCGGCCTCGATCCACGCCGCGGGGACCAACTGCTTCCCCTCCCAGGCACCACGCTGCACCAGCAGCTGAGCGAACGCCGCCAGCGAGTGCGTGTTCAGGCTCAGCCCCCACCCGCCCATGTTGATGCCCTCGTCCGAGGTCTCCCAGATCTGCTCGCTGATCCCGAGCGGCTCGAACAGCCGCGGCCGCAGGTAGTCGATCACCTTCTCGCCGGTGACCTTCTGCACGATCGCGGACAGGATGTACGTCGCGCCGCTGTTGTAGACGAACGGCGCCCCCGGCGCGTGCTCGACGTCGAGCCGGAAGAACCCCTGCACCATCCGCCCGGTCCGGCCGAGCCGGTCCACGGTGTCCTTGTCGTGCCCGGTCGACATCGTCAGCAGGTGCCGGACCTCCATCGCGGCCAGGTTGTCGCTGATCTTGTCGGGCAGGTCGTCGCCGGAGAAGAACGACACGACCTTGTCGTCGACCGACAGCAGCCCGGCCTCGACCGCCAGCCCGACCGCCGTCGAGGTGAAGCTCTTCGACACCGAGAACAGCAGATGCCGGTCGCTCAGCCGGTACGGCGACCACTCGCGCTCCAGCACGACGTGACCGTGCCGCAGCACGATCACGGTCTGGATCTCCTGCTCGGACGCGTCCAGCGCCGCGACGAAAGCGTCGAGGCCCGCGCTGGAGAGTCCCTGGTCTGCCGGCGTACTGCGAGGAAGGGTCACCCGAAGCACGCTAGCCCCCGGCACCGACAAATTCACCAGGATTCGCGTGCCGTGAGACGGCCCCGAAAACTTCCGGGCCCGATGTCGATCCGGGCCGGTGCCGGTCGACGCACAGGCAAGAGCACCTCTACGGAATCCAAGGAGCACCAAGATGCGCAAGATCGTGGCCGGCCTCTTCATCTCCCTCGACGGCGTGACCGAGGCCCCCGACACCTGGCACTTCCCGTACTTCGACGACGCGATGGGCGCCCAGGTCGACGCGCTCACCGCGCGCTCGGACACGATGCTGGTCGGCCGCCGCACGTGGGAGGAGTTCGCCTCCTTCTGGCCGACCGCCGAGATCGAGATGGCCGAGCAGATGAACAACACCCCGAAGCTGGTCGTCTCCAGCACCCTCGAGAACGTCGACGCCTGGCAGAACTCGACGCTGGTCGAGGGCGACCCGATCAAGACCCTGGCCGCCCTGAAGGACGGGCCGGGCAAGGACATCAGCGTGGTCGGATCGTCGACCTTGGTCCGGTCGCTGCTGCGGGCGAAGGTGCTCGACGAGTTGCACCTGCTGGTCCACCCGATCGCTGTCTGTCACGGCGGGCGGCTGTTCGAGGACGGCGAGACCGTCCCGCTGGAGCTCGTCTCGGTGACGCCGTTCAGCACCGGCGTACTGCACAGCGTCTACCGGCCGGCCTGAAAGGGAGTAGCGACTGGGTTTCCTGGGCACAGCGTGGAATGCTGCACCTCCCATTTCCTCGTGAACAGACAGGCTCCCGGTGAACCCAGAGACCCAGGACGACCAGCCCGAGCCGACCGGCCGGCTGCGCGCCGCGGTGATCCTCAACCCGATCAAGGTCGGGGATGCCGACGAGTTCCGCGCGAAGGTCGACGCGGCGCTGTCCGAGCGCGGGTTCGACGACTCGCTCTGGCTGGAGACGACCGAGGACGACGCCGGCCACGCGATGGCGCAGCGGGCGATCGACGAGCAGGTCGCACTGGTCGTGGTGGCCGGTGGTGACGGGACCGTACGGGTGGTCTGCGCCGAGTTGGCGCGGACCGACGTACCGGTCGCCGTACTGCCGGCCGGTACCGGGAACCTGCTCGCCCGCAACCTCGGCATCTCGCTCAACCTCGACGAGGCGCTGACCCAGCTGCTGGACGGGTCGGAGCAGCGGATCGACAGCGTGCTGGTGAAGGGCGACCAGCTTCCGGACGATCGGTTCGTCGTGATGGCCGGGCTCGGCCTGGACGCCGCGATCATCGCCGACGCACCGGACGACCTGAAGAAGCGCGTCGGTTGGGCGGCGTACGTTGTGTCGACCGTGCGCAACCTGAACCATCCATTCGTGAAGATCGAGATCGTCGTCGACGACAAGCCGCCGATCACCCGCCGCGCCCGCACGGTGGTGATCGGCAACGTCGGCACGCTGCAGGCGAACATACCGCTGCTGCCCGACGCGAAGCCCGACGACGGCAAGATCGACCTCGTCGTACTGGCCCCGCGCCGGATCAGCCACTGGCCGCGGCTGGCGCTGAGCCTGGTGGTCAAGTCGCTGAACGAGGGCCGCCACATCGAGCGCTTCACCGGCCAGCGCATCCAAATCAAGGCCGACCGTCCGGCCGGGCGCGAGCTGGACGGCGACACGATCGAGAACGGCCGGATCCTGAGCGCCGAGGTCGATCCCTCGGCGCTCGTCGTCCGGGTTCCCTAGCTCTGCACCAGTACGGCGACCGTGCGGGCCGGCACCGAGACGGTGCCGGTCGCGGCGGTCCAGGTCGTCTGCTTGACGACCGGGTCGGCACCTCTGGCCTGCACGGGTGAGAGCGAGAGGTTCGCGCCGGTCAGACCCGGGATCTGCTGGCTGACAGCCGACCCCGTGCTGTTGAAGACCACCACCAAACCCCTCAGCGCCGGGTCGACGTTCGGTCCGGCCGAGTCGTCGATCCGCATCGTGATCACCCCCGGTACAGCGGCGGGAGTGCCGCTGAGCGGGAAGCTCACCTTCTGGTTGATCAGGTCGGCCGACCCCAACCGGAACAGCGGCGTCGAGAACCTGAGCTTCAGCAGATCGGCCGCAGCGGCGGACGCGACAGACACCTCAGCCGCTGACGGCTTCAGAGCAGCGTTCCCGAGCAGCGGCTTCATGAACGACCACTTGGCCTCGTTGTCCGGCTTCGGCGGCAACCCGTGCCCGAACCCGTTGTCCGCGCCGGTCCAGTCCAGCTGGTTGAACCAGTCGCCGGAGTCGTACGAGTTCCGGTCCAGCGACTTGCTCCGCAGCAGGTCCGCACCCGCGTGCCAGAACGACGGCGTCTGCGCCAGCGCGGTGGTTGCCAACGACAACGTGTTCATCCGTACCCGGTCGGCCATCGGCATCGACGCCGGCAGCTTGAAGGTCAGCGAGTCCCACAACGTCTCGTTGTCGTGGGCATCGACGTACGTGATCACCTCGTTCGGCTGATCCGCGTACCCAGCAGGCGATCCGTTGTAGTCCACCCCATCACCCCGTACGACGGCGCCGCCGTCCGCAGACCGGAAGCTGAACGCCCGCAGGTTCCCCGCCAGCCCGAGCTGCACCAGATCCGTGTCGTGCGCCAACCGCTTCGCCTGATCGGCCGGCGAACCGTTGACCGGAGCACCGTTCGGATCACTCGCGGCCCCGGACCCGAACCCCTGCACCCGCGGGTCCTCGTCGAACGGTCCACCACCCCGTACGGCGTCCCGCAGCCGGTCGGAGAACGTCGCGATCCCGGTCCCGCCGAGGTTGCCCTGCGTTGCCTGCTCGAACAGCGCGTTGTCGGCGACCTCGCCGAAGTTCCAGCCCTCGCCGTACAGGAACACCTTCTTCCCGTCGACGCCGTCGCGGGCGACGGTCAGTTTGTCCAGCGCGGCCCGGACCTTCAGCATGTTCGCCTTGCTGTGATGCCCCATCAGGTCGAACCGGAACCCGTCGACCTTGTAGTTGCGGGCCCACGACACCGTGCTGTCGACCATGATCTTCTCGGCCATCGCGTGCTCGGTCGCGATGTTGCTGCAGCACGTCGACGTCTCGACCCCACCGGTCGCGTTCAGCCGCTGGTAGTAGCCCGGGACAACCTTGTCGAGCACCGACGTCGGCGCCTGCCCGGCGGCCGGCGTGTGGTTGTACACCTGGTCGAGCACGACCCGCAGCCCCGACTTGTGCAGCCCGCCGACCATCGTCCGGAACTCCGCGACCCGGCTCAGGCCGTCCTTCTGTACGGCGTACGAGCCCTCCGGCGCGAGCCAGTGGTACGGGTCGTAGCCCCAGTTGAAGCCGTCCTTCGCCGCGACCGCGGTGACGCACGCCTGCTGCTCCTCGGAGTCCGGCGGCAACGCCCTCAGGTCGCACGCCGGCTTGTCCTGCGCACCCTCCGGGATCGAGGCGATGTCGAACGTCGGCAGGAGGTGCACCGTGTTGAGGCCGGCCTGCGCGAGCTTGCGCAGATGCTTCGTGCCGGCGCCCTCGTCCGCGAACGCGAGGTAGGTCCCGCGGTGCGCGGCCGGGACCGTGGTGTCGTTGATCGAGAAGTCGCGGACGTGCAGTTCGTAGATCGTCGAGTCCACCGACCGCGCCAGCTTCGGCACCGGGGTCTTCGCCCAGAGTGCAGGCTTGCCGGCGGCCGCGTCGAGATCGACCGCGACGGAGTACGCCGAGTCCGTCGTCAGCGCGACCGAGTACGGATCGGTGACCACGTTGGTCTCCACCTTGCCCGTGCTCGGCGCGAACACCGTCACCTCGTACCGGTACTGCGCGCCGGCCCACTGCCGCCGCCCGTCCGCGGTCCACGACCCGTCGGACGACTCACGCATCGGCACTTTCTGCCCGCCGATCAGCAGCGACACCCTCTGCGCGGTCGGCGCCCACAGCGTGAACCGCGGCACGCCGCCGTGCCAGGTCACGCCGTACGAACGTCCGACCGCCGAGCCGTACAGATCGTCCAGTACGCCGGGGATCTGCACCCCGGTCGCGTCGAGCAGCCGCCCGGCGTCGTCGTACTGGGCGAGCCCGAGCTGGCCCTTGAGGATCTTGCGCGCGTCGGCGTGGTCGAGCCGCAGCGCGGTGTAGCCCTTCAACGCGGGGAAGCGGGTCAGGATTTCGGACGGCAGGCCGCGAGGATCGACCCGCAGCCCCGCCGACGCGCCGCCGATGTCGTCCGCGTCGACCGCGAGCCCGCCGGTCGGCGACCAGTGCAGCCGCCAGCGCGAGCGCTCCGGGTGAGCGACCGGCGGTACGGCGAGCAGGTCCTTGCCGACCCAGTGCGCCTTTGCCTGCTTCAGATCGGGCTGCGCGCCCGGCTTGGAGGTCGTCACGGTCAGCAGGTGGGTCGCGAGCACGTACGAGAACGTGACGACCAGCCCGTCGCCGGGAACGCTGATCGGGATGTTCGCACCGGTCGGGCTGCCGCCCTGTCCGTAGCTCTCGTCGAACGACAGACCGTGCGCGACCTTCGCCTCATAACTGCCCGCTCCCAACTCGCTCGTCGACCAGGTGAAGGTGCCGTCGCCGTCCTGGTCGGTCAACCAGGGTCGCATGCAGTCGGGCGACCAGTCGGCCGGGCAGCCCAGCTCGGACTGGAACGAACCGGGCACGGTGACGATCGGGCCCTGCGCGTCCGAGGTCGCGAAGTGCCGGCCGTGCTCGTAGTAGAACGTGGTCGGTGTGGCCGGCGCGGTGTAGGAGATGTTCGCGCCGTTGAGGTTGCCCCCGGCCCCGTAGTTCTCGTCCCAGGTCTTGTTGATCGCGGCCTTGTACGCGTGCTCGCCCGCGGGGATCGGGTACGTGCCCTTCCAGACCTTGTCGTCCGGGTCGAGCGTCAGTTGCGCCTGGTCGCAGTCCGGCGACCAGTCCGCCGGGCAGCCCATCTCGCTGTTGTGGTCGCCGGGCACGCTGACGTTCGCGGGCTGGGTGACCGGGCCGGTCCCGCCGCCTCCACCGCCGCCGGGCGCCGGCGGGTCGCCGACCACGCCGTACGAGCCGGAGACGGAGTAGTTGCCGGACGCATCCTTGAGCACGGCCCGGTACTCGAGCAGGGTGCCCTTGGCAAGCTTCGTGACGTCGTGGAAGACCCGGTACGGCGCGTTGTCGTCGGCGCCGAGTCGTTGCCACGTCGTCGTACCGACCGGGCGGACGCCGTACGTGACGGTGACCGGCGTGTTCTCCGGGACCGCGGCGGCGATCTCGGCGCGACCGCCGACGGTCGCGCCCGGCTCCGGCGAGCTCAGATAGACGGCGGGCGCCTTGGAGCGGTGCGGGACCTTGGAAACAGCCTGGTAGACCGTGACCGAGAGCGGCGGCTGGGTCAGCGTGGCCCGGCCCTCGCGGTCGGTGACGAACGACTTCGTCCCGCCGTACACGGGCTTGAAGACCTTCGACCCGTACGTCGGGATCGTGGCCGTCCTGGCGGTGGTCGCGTTGTTGGTCACGACCAGGTACTCGGTCTTGTCGGCGCCGATCCGGCTGAACGCGTACAGGCCGCCGGCGTTCGACGAGTACCGGTGGATCTGGGTGCCGTTGCTGAGCGCCGGGTACTTGACGCGGAGCTTCTGCAGCGCCGCGATGTGCTTGTACATCGGCGCGTTCGGGTTGAACGAGTCCTTGCTGCCGATCGTCGACGTGCCGGTCCCGTCGACGACCTCGTCGTCGGCGTACTCGGTGGTCTTGGTCGCGAACATGTCCTGCCGCGCGTCCTTGTCGCCGCCCGGACCGGTGAAGCCCTGCTCGTCGCCGTAGTAGATGACCGGCTGACCGCGGGTCAGGAACATCAGCGAGTGGGCGAGCTTGTCACGCTGCAGGAGTTCCTGACCTGCTGCCCCGGCCTGCTGCAGGAACGTGCCGACCCGGCCCATGTCGTGGTTCCCGAGGAAGGTCGGCAACTGGTACGCGTTGGAGTCGGCGTCGGTGTAGTAGTCGTCGTTGGCGTAGAGGTCGCGCAGCTTGGTCGACGGGTCGCCCTTGGCGAACGCGACCGCGTTCTGCTGGAACCCGAAGTCGAGCGTCGCCTGCAGCGCGCCGGACGTCGTGTACGTCGACATGAACTTCGGGTCGGCGTCGAAGACCTCGCCGAACATGAAGAAGTCCTTGGTCCCCTTGGCCTTGGCCGCCTTCAGGATCTCCGGCGAGAACTTCTGCCAGAACTCCAGGTTCACGTGCTTGACGGTGTCGATCCGGAACCCGTCGATGCCCAGCTCGGCCCAGGTCTTGTAGACGTCGATCATCCCGTCGCGGACCTTCGGCTGCTCGGTGAACAGGTCGTCCAGCCCGACGAAGTCGCCGTACTCGGCGCTCTCGCCGGCGAAGGTCGAGTCGCCGCGGTTGTGGTAGAGCGTCGGGTCGTTCAGCCAGGCCGGCTGCTTGACGGTCTCGTCGGCCGGCGTCTTGAAGACCGGGACGTTCGGGAAGCTCGTGTTCCTGTCCAGCGGCGGGAAGATGTCGCCGCCGGCGTACTGCTTGTCGTCGAAGACGGTGCCGTTGGCGTCCTTGTACGGCGACGTCGCCTTCGGGACGTAGCCGTACTGGCCGGACTCGTAGGCGATCACGTCCGCGGTGTGGTTGGTGATGATGTCGAAGAAGACCTTCATGCCCTTGCCGTGGGCAAGCTTGATCAGCTGCTGCATGTCCGCGTTGGTGCCCAGGTGCGGGTCGATCTGGGTGAAGTCGGTGATCCAGTAGCCGTGGTACCCGGCGCTGACGTCGGCGCCCGAGCCCTGGACGGGCCGGTTCTTGAACGACGGGGTCAGCCAGATGCTCGTCGTACCGAGCGACTTGATGTAGTCGAGCTTCTGCATCACGCCGGCCAGGTCGCCACCGTGGTAGAAGCCCTTGTCGGTCGGGTCGAGCCCGGTGGTGAGCCGGTCGCCGGTCAGGCCGCCGGCGTCGTTCGACTTGTCGCCGTTGGCGAACCGGTCGGCCATCAGGAAGTAGAAGCGTTCCTTGGTCAGGTCCTCCCGCAGGCTCGGGCTCGCCAGGGCCTTGTCGGCCGCGGTCGGCGTCGGGCCCGCGAGGTTGACCGGCGCGACGCTCACCAGGTGCGTCGTGTCGTCGTAGCTGAACCGCAGCTTGGCCGGGCCCTCGAGCGTGAGCGGGATGTTCGCGCCGTTCAGCACGCCGCCGGCGCCGTAGTTCTCGTCCCAGCCGCCGTTGACGGTGACCTTGTACTCGTAGCTACCGGCGGGCACGTCGAAGACCTTGCTGTACGGCGCTGCCGACCCGAGCGTGCTCGCGGCACACCCCGGGTCCCAGTCCCCGGCACAGCCCAGTTCACTCTGCAGCGACCCGGCGAGCGTGATCACCCGGTCGGCGGACGGACCGGCGGGCGCGGCGGACGGCGTACCGAGTCCTACCGCCACCACGGCGATCGCTGTCGCCCCAGCCAGCCAACGAGCACGGCGCATGACGAACCTGAGCATCGCGGGTTCCCCTCCCAAGACAGGACAATCTGCCCGGGACGCTAGCCCGCGACTCCAGCCTGCGGAAGACCTCGCAGGTCGCGCTCAGGTCACGGCGCTCAGCCGACGAGCTCGGGCAGCAGCGTCTCGATCGGGCCGCGGAGGATCTCGTCGGCTTCTTCGTCGTACGGCGTGGGCTGGTCGTTCATGATGATCAAACGCTTGCCGGCCTTCAGCGCGACGTCGCACAGCCCGGCGGCGGGGTAGACCTGCAGCGACGTGCCGATCGCCAGGAAGGTGTCGCACGCCTGGGTCGCGGCGACCGCGGCGTCGAGGATCGTCTGGTCGAGCGACTGGCCGAACGAGACCGTCGCCGACTTCAGGATGCCGCCGCAGATCTCGCAGGCGGGGTCCTCCTCGCCGGCCTCGAGGCGGGGGAGGAGGTCGGCCACCGGGATCCGGCGGGCGCAGCTGAGACAGTCGACGAACCAGACCGTGCCGTGCAGCTCGAGGACGTTCACCGAGCCGGCCTTCTGGTGCAGGCCGTCGATGTTCTGGGTGATCAGCGCGGTCAGGCGGCCCTGGCGTTCCAGCTCGGCCAGGGCACGATGGCCGGCGTTGGGCTCGGCGGTCCAGGCCGGGTTCGCGAGCCGGTGCTTCCAGGCCGCGGCCCGGACCTGCGGCGACGCGACGTACTCGTCGATGTCGAACATCGCCTGCGCGGCCGGGTCCTTCGTCCACAGCCCCTGCGGCCCGCGGAAGTCCGGGATGCCCGACGCGGTCGAGATCCCGGCACCGGTCAGTACGGCGAAACGTTCGGTCACGCCTCCGACGGTACCGGCCACTCCGTGGCGAGCACGGACATGACGATCGAGTCGACCCACTCGCCGTCCCAGAGCAGGTCGTCGCGCAACCGGCCCTCGACCACGAACCCGGCCTTCTCGTACGCCCGCTGCGCCCGCGGGTTGAACGCGTACACGCCGAGGCTGATCCGGTGCAGGCCGAGCACCTCGAGGCCGTACCCGACGATCAGCCGGGTCGCCTCGGTGCCGAGACCGCGGTCGCGGCCGTTCGGCCCGATCAGGATCCGGAAGTTGCAGGCCTGGTTGTCCGGGTCGTACTCGTTCAGCACGGCCTCGCCGACGGTCTCGCCGGTCGCCTTGTCGACGATCGCCAGGTCGAGCCGGTCGGGCTGGTCCTTGCGGGTCCGCAGCCACTCCAGCGCGCGCTCGTCGTCGACCGGCGCGTGGCTGCCGGTCAGCCGGCCCACCTCGGGATCGGCCATTGCGGCCTTCATCGCCGGGAAGTCCTCCTCGTCCAGCACCCGCAGGACGACCAGTTCACCGGTCAGGATCGGCTTGGTCGAGAAGTCGGTCATGCCGGTCAGCTTGCGGCGTCGCGGCCGTTCGGCGCCAACGGTTTAGCCGAGCCGCCGTACGACGTACCGCCCGTCCTCGGCAGAGACCAGCTCCTGCCCACGCATCCGGCACCAGGCCGGGATGTCCGTCGCGGCCGCGGGGTCGTCGGCCAGTACGGCGATGGTGTCGCCGATCGCCAGCTCCGGGAACGCCTGCGCGAGCTTGATCACCGGGAGCGGGCAGAGCATGCCGCGGCAGTCGAGGGTCGTCACATGCCCACCTCCGCACGGATCCGACGGACGATGCCGGGGAGGGTGCGGGCGAAGCGGTCGACGTCGTCGTACGTGCTGGTGCGGCCCAGTGAGACCCGGACGTTGCCGTGGGTGAGCACGCCCATCGCTGCCAGGACGTGCGACGGGCGCAGGGTGCTCGCCGTACAGGCTGATCCGCTGGAGACGGAGAAGCCCTCGGCGTCCAGTGCGGTGACCAGGGCCTCGCCGTCGACGTACAGGCAGGAGAAGGTCAGGACATGTGGCAGCCGGTCCTCCGGATCGCCGACCACCTCGACGTCTTTGATCGTGTTGGCGACTCTGCTTCTCAGCTCGGCGATCCAGGCCCGGTGCTGCTTGTCCAGGGCATCGGCCTCCAGGAGCCGGGCCTGCAGCGCGGCCGCGGCAGCCAGCGCGGCCGGGACGTTCGGGTGCCCGGGGGAGAGGCCGTCCTCGCGCTCGTCCACCGGCCAGGCCGGAGCGAACCGCGTACCTTTCCGTACGGCGAGCAGCCCGACCCCGGCCGGTCCACCCCACTTGTGAGCGCTTGCGGTGAGCACCGACCACCCGCCGGGGATCGGCTCGTGACCGACCGTCGCGGCGGCGTCGACGAACAGGGGGACCCCCGCAGCGGCCGCGACCTCGCCGAGCTGGCTCACCGGCTGCCGCGTCCCCACCTCGTGGTTCGCCGTCTGCAACGCGGCCAGCGCGACGCCAGGCTGCCGGATCTGCTCGGCGAACTCCTGGAGGTCGACCCGTCCCAGCTGGTCCACGCCCACCTCGTACGGCGTACCAGCTGCTGCTGCCGCATGCAGGACCGCCGAATGCTCGACCGCGGAGTGCACCACCGTCGTACCGATCCGTCGCCGAGCAGCCGCGATCGCAGGCAGTCCAGCGTGGATCGCGGCGGTCCCGGAGGTGGTCAGATACAGCTCGTCAGGCCGTACGCCGACGCCTTCCGCGAGCACCGCGCGGGCGTTGTCCAGCAGCAGCCGGGCGGTCCGTCCCTCGTGGTGCAACCGCGCCGGATCGGCCCACCCGGAATCAAGTGCCTGCAGCAACACCTCCCGCGCGGCAGGGTGCAGTTCCTCGGCACTTGCGGCGTCCAGATATGCACGGTTGCTCACATGGGAAACGCTAGAGCATGTCCTTCCTCCCCACGCCGTAGCGAGCAGGTGCTTGGTGGAGTGGATCAGCGTGCCGGAGCAGAGGTTGCGATGCGCAGCATCGTGGCCTCTGAGCCGGTGCGGTGAGCCGCCCACCAAGTGCCGCGCAGTAGGCGTGGGGAGGAAGGACATGCTCTAGCCCTACCTATGCGCAGAACGCGGGAGGCAGTCCAGTAGTGTTCTGTCGTCAGTCTCACCTGGGAAGGGAAAGGCGCCCCGTGGGTTCGAACGGCACGTCCGGAGTGGTCGCGCGAGCGGCGGGTCAGCAGACCCGCGCCGCGTCACGTCCGGCGAAGCGACGCCTGCTGGTCCCGGCAGCGGTAGTGGTCGGCACATTGCTGCTGACCGGCTGCTCGTCGGAGACCAACGCGCAGTGGAAACGACTTGGACTGCCGGAGGGTGCTTCGGACCGGACCGAGGCAGTCAGAAGCCTGTGGATCGGGGCGTGGATCGCTGCCCTGGTCATCGGTGTGATGGTGTGGGGCCTGATCCTGTTCGCCGTGGTCCGGTACCGCCGGCGCAGCGAGGACGCGCCGCGGCAGACGCGCTACAACCTGCCGCTCGAGGTGCTCTACACCCTCGCGCCGTTCGCGATCATCGGTGTGCTGTTCTTCTACACCGTCGAGCACGGCAACGTGATCACGAAGAACTCCGGTGCCTCGACGCACCAGATCAACGTGGTCGGCCAGCAGTGGCAGTGGACCTTCAACTACAAGGACACCGTCGACGGGCAGCAGGGCGTCTGGGAGACCGGCACGCTCGACCAGCCGGCCGAACTGGTGCTCCCGGTGAACGAGTCGGTCGAGTTCGAGCTGACCTCGCCCGACGTGATCCACTCGTTCTGGGTGCCGGCCTTCTACTTCAAGCTGGACGTCATCCCGGGCCGGACCGGCAAGTTCGAGCTGACCCCGACCAAGACCGGCACCTTCGCCGGCAAGTGCGCGGAGCTCTGCGGTCTCTACCACAGCCGGATGATCTTCACCGTCCGCGTGGTCACCGCCGACGAGTACCAGGCACACCTGCGTGAGCTGGCGGCCAAGGGCCAGACCGGCGCCGCCACCGGTGGCCAGGACGCAACCACCATTCCCGGCCACGGGGAGCAGGAGGGCGAGAAGTGACCGACTTCGCCGAGCGTAGCGGCGCCGTAGGGGCCGCCAGCGCGTTGCCGAGGCGGCGCAGCAAGGGCCAGATCGCGGTCAAGTGGCTCACCACCACCGACCACAAGCTGATCGGTCACCTGTACCTGATCACCTCGTTCATCTTCTTCCTGATCGGCGGCGTGATGGCGCTGCTGATCCGCGCCGAGCTGGCCAAGCCGGGCCTGCAGATCGTGAACGAAGAGGTCTACAACCAGCTCTTCACGATGCACGGCACGATCATGCTGCTGCTGTTCGCGACGCCGCTGTTCGTCGGCTTCGCGAACGTGATCATGCCGGTCCAGATCGGCGCTCCCGACGTCGCGTTCCCGCGGCTGAACATGTTCAGCTACTGGCTGTTCCTGTTCGGCGGCACGATCACGATCTCCGGGTTCTTCACCCCGGGAGGCGCGGCCGACTTCGGCTGGTTCGCCTACGCTCCGCTGTCGAACGCGGTCCGTTCGCCGGGCGTCGGCGGTGACCTGTGGATCATGGGTCTGTACCTGGCCGGTCTGGGCACGATCCTCGGTGCGGTCAACTTCGTCACCACGATCATCACCATGCGCGCTCCGGGTATGACGATGTTCCGGATGCCGATCTTCACCTGGAACATCCTGGTGACGTCGATCCTCGTGCTGATCGCGTTCCCGATCCTGGCCGGCGCGCTGCTGATGCTGGAGGCGGATCGAGCCTTGGGGGCTCACGTCTTCGACGCCGCGAACGGTGGTCCACTCCTGTGGCAGCACCTGTTCTGGTTCTTCGGGCATCCAGAGGTCTACATCATCGCCCTGCCGTTCTTCGGCATCATCACCGAGATCCTGCCGGTCTTCAGCCGCAAGCCCGTCTTCGGCTACATCGGCCTGGTCGCCGCGACGCTGTGGATCGCGGTCCTCTCGGTGGCGGTCTGGGCGCACCACATGTACGTCACCGGAGCGGTGAACCTGCCGTTCTTCTCGTTCATGACGTTCCTGATCGCGGTGCCGACCGGGGTGAAGTTCTTCAACTGGATCGGGACGATGTGGGGCGGATCCCTGTCCTTCGACACCCCGATGCTGTGGTCGATCGGCTTCCTCACCACCTTCCTGTTCGGTGGCCTGACCGGCGTCATCCTGGCCTCGCCGGCCCTGGACTACCAGCTGTCCGACTCCTACTTCGTGGTGGCGCACTTCCACTACGTGGTGTTCGGCACGGTGGTGTTCGCGATGTTCGCGGGCTTTTACTTCTGGTGGCCGAAGATGACCGGCCGGATGCTCGACGAGAAGCTGGGCAAGCTGCACTTCTGGCTGCTGTTCATCGGCTTCCACACGACGTTCCTGGTGCAGCACTGGCTGGGTGTCGAGGGTATGCCGCGGCGCTACGCGTCGTACGGCGCGAACGAGGGCTTCACCACGCTGAACGAGGTCTCCAGCATCGGTGCCTTCGTGCTCGGCCTGTCGATGCTGCCGTTCTTCTACAACGTCTACAAGTCCCGCAAGGCGCCGCTGGTCGGTGTCGACGACCCGTGGGGCTGGGGACGTTCGCTGGAATGGGCGACCAGCTCGCCCCCGCCGCGGCACAACTTCGTCAGCCTGCCGCGGATCCGTTCCGAGTCGCCGGCCTTCGACCTGCACCACCCGGACATCGCGCTGGCCGAGTACGGCGACAGCGGTGCGCCGCGGGACAACCTGCTCGACGCCGGTGAGGACCAGGGCCGGGTCGAGAACCTGGAGCGCAACATCAACGCGGGCACCGGTACCACCGGGGACGGAGAGGGTAAGGCATGAAGGTCGAGGCCTGGGTCTTCGGCATCCTGACGCTGTTCGTCCTGATCGTCGCCCCGATCTACTGGATCATGTCGGAGGACCCGACCGGGACCACCGCGCTGGTGATGACGTTCTTCCTGGCCCTGCTGGTGACGTTCTACCTGAGCATCACCGCGCGCCGGATGGACGCCCGCCCGGAGGACCGCAAGGAAGCCGAGATCGCGGACGGAGCCGGTGAGCTGGGCTTCTTCCCGCCGTACTCGTGGTGGCCGCTGTGGTGCGCCGCGACGCTGTCGATCATCGTGCTCGGCCTGGTCTTCGGCTGGTGGCTGTTCATCATCGGCACCGGGCTGGGGATCGTGGCGCTGTCCGGTTTCATCTTCGAGTACTACCGGGGCGACCACGCGCACTGACGGAACTTGCGAAAAAGTCAACTAAAAGACCGTTCCGATCGTCATCAGTACAGCGGGTCCGAAAGGGCCCGTCGTACCGGTGGCGATCTGGTGCGTTAGGACCATCGCAGGGCGAGCTAGGCTTGCCGGGGCGGTGCAACGAATCTTCAGGGGAGCTCAGGGTGTTGGGTAGTTCGGTGCGCAAACGCGGCCTGGCCGTGGCGGGGATCTGCGCGATGCTGGTGGTCGCGGCGGCGTGTAGTGACACCGACGGCGGCAGTCCAGCCGCGGGAGGATCCCAGTCGAGCTCCACTCCGGGCGCCTCGACGACGCCTGGCGGCGACCAGAGCCAGACCCCGTCGACCGACCCGGCCGCGGCGAACGTGACCGTCACGCCGGCCAAGAACGCCGCGGCGGTCCGCCCGGACCAGCCGGTCAAGGTCGTCACCAGCTCCGGCACGCTGGACAACATCACTGTCAGTGACAAGGACGGCGGCAAGGTCAGCGGCTCGTTCAACGACGCCAAGTCGGAGTGGACGTCGCTGCCGCAGCTCAAGCCGAGCGCGACGTACACGGTCGCCGGGTCCGCGCAGGGCAGCGACGGCAAGACCGTGCAGATCAGCTCGACGTTCAAGACGCTCGCCGCGAGCACCAAGCTGAAGGCGTCGGTCGCGCCGCTGGACGGCGAGACCGTCGGCGTCGCGATGCCGATCCAGATCTTCTGGAACAACCCGGTCAAGGACCGCGCCGCGGTCGAGAAGCGGCTCTCGGTGAAGACCTCGGTCCCGGTCGAGGGCACCTGGCACTGGATGAACAGCAAGCAGGTCAACTACCGGCCGAAGGAGTACTGGCCGGCCGGTACCAAGATCACCGTGAACATCGCCACCCAGGGCGTGAACGCCGGCGGCGGCGTCTGGGGCTCGGCCAGCCGCCAGATCGACTTCGCGATCGGCAAGTCGGTCGTCACCAAGGTCGACGTCAAGAAGCACACGATGGCCGTCACGATCAACGGCAAGCTGGCCCGCACCATCCCGATCACCGCCGGCAAGGACGGCTTCACCACCCGCAGCGGCGTCAAGGTGATCATGGAGAAGTACCGCACCAAGCGCATGGACGCCCGCACCGTCGGCATCCAGCCCGGCGACCCGGAGTACTACGACATCCACGACGTCCAGTACGCCCAGCGCGTCACCAGCTCCGGCGAGTTCATCCACGGCGCCCCCTGGTCGAGCGGCAGCCAGGGCACCGAGAACGTCAGCCACGGCTGCGTCGGCATGAGCCTCAAGGACGGCGCCTGGTACTTCGCCCAGACGCTGCGCGGCGACCCGGTAGTCGTCACCGGCACCAACCGCCCCATGACCACCGGCAACGGCTGGACCGACTGGAACGACTCCTGGACCAAGTACAAGGCCGGCTCAGCCCTGGCCTGACCCTGCTGGCCCGAGCCCTTCGCTCGGGCGCAACCAGCACCTCGACCGCCCCACGCAGGCTCTGCGTGGGGCGGTTCGCGTTGCGGCGGGGGACCCACTCAGGCCGGCGCCCCGCTGACCGGTCGTTTGCCGACGTACTGGGCCAGCTCGGCCCAGTCCTCCAGCGCCGTCGTGAGGATCCGTTTGACGGTTTCCTTGGCGTGCTCCAGGGCCAGTTCGATGAAGCACTGACACCGGGTCAGGTCGTCGCCGTTGGCCAGACACAGCAGAACGCCGGCGATCTGAAGTCCCCGGGCCGTCGCCACACAACGGGCGTCCATCGGAAGTGGAATCCGTTGGATCAGCTCACGGGCGATGGTCTGCTCCACCTTCCCGAGTCCGACGAGGGCAAGCAGTCGTCCGGCGATGCCACCGAGAAGCTGGTGAACCTTGTCCTTGGCGTCGAGGATGGCCCGGCCAGACCGGCGAGCGCTTTGCAGTGCTTCTTCCGCCGGTCCCGGAACAGCCGGTTCCAGGTCGGCTCGGTGACGTACTCGTTGGCCCGCTCCGCGACGGTCTCGCGCCAGCCTTCGGTCACCACCTCGACGCAGAGCTCGGCGGCCTTCTCGACACGGCGACGTCGCCGGGGGCTCAGCTCGTTGAAGCTCCGCACGGCGGGGCGCCGCGGCTGTGTCCGACCCTTCCTCTGCCGTGCCCGCTGCTTGATCACGCGACGCAGCTCGCGAGCCATCCTGCGTTGGAGACGGGACCTGGCACTGGTCCGGCTCGCGCGCCCAGGGCGGCGTGAGCTCTTCTTCCGCCGGCGCGGCGGACCTGCCGCCGCTCGTGCGGAACTGGCGGTAAAGCGGCCCTTCTTCGGCTGTGGCGCTCTGGCGCTCGGATAGCGGTGTGCCGGGACGTAGCACCGATCACCTTCTTCCGAGACGGGGTTGCGGCAGCGCTTGCCGTCCACCTTGATCGCCCCGCACTTGTGCCGCGCCATGAACTGAGTGTGAATTCAGCTACGGAGAGTTGCCATCCGAATCAGAGTGTCTTCGGCCTGCGGTCGCTAGACCCTGGAGACAGGCAGGCGGACTGCGGGCGGGAGCTCTCGTCGTACGGGGTTGGCTTGGAACGACTGGAGCATGAGCGCAGCGAAGCGGCGGGAGGCGGCGACTCTGAGCTCTGGAGTGGCGGCGCGGATGCCTTCGTTGGCCATCAGTGCGAGGGAGAGATCCTCCAGGACGAAGTCGTCGCGGAGGGCGCCGGCGTCCTTGGCGCGGCGGATGAGCTCCAGGAGCGAGCGGAGGGTGCGGTCGCGCTCGGCAGCGAACCCAGCGGCGGGCGGCAGGCTCGAGGTGAACGCCCGAGCGAAGCCGCGGTCCAGGGCGTGCTGCTCCATCATCCGCTCGATCAGCCCGCTGAACCCCACCCACGGATCAGCGGCGTCCAGCGCCTCCTGCGCGATCGCCGAGCAGAAGTTCATCTGCTCGGCAAACGCCTCGACGTGCAGCGCTTCCTTGGTGGGGAAGTGCCGATAGAGCGTCGCAACACCGACCTCAGCCCGCCGAGCGATCTCCCGGATCGGCACGTCCAACCCCTCAGACGCGAAAGCCAACCGCGCGACAGCAAGAATCCGCTCGCGGTTGTCCCTGGCGTCCGACCGCATCGCACCGCGTCCCCGCTCAGCCTCCTGTCGTGTCTCCGATCCCACCTCGGGCCCGCGCTCAGGTCCGCGTCGCCCACCCGATCCCGCCCCAGGCTTCCGGGCCGGTTCAGCTCCCACCCACATCTCAGGCACCGGTGCAGCGCCGATCTGCGCCTCCGGCGCGGGTGCGGCTGCCGCCCGAACTTCCGGTGCCCGGTCCGGTTCAGCTTCCACTCGCGTCCCTGGCGCTAGCGCAGCCCCGACCTGCGTCCCCGGCGCGGGGCCAGCGCCCATCTGCGCCTCCGGCGCTCCGCCCGGCTCAGCTCCCGTCCGCGCCCCCGGCTCAGCTCTCTCCCGCACCTCCGGCGTCGGTTCAGCTCGCTCCTGCGCGCCCCGCGTCGGCTCAGCGTCCACCTGCGCTCCCGGCGCGAGTTCAGCGTCCACCTGCGCTTCCGGCGCCGGCTCGGCTCCCACCCACGTCCCCGGCCCACCTAGGTGTGTTCTCACTTCGGTTGTCACGGGTCTCAGTTTAGCTAAGCGGACGGGGTGTTCCGTTACGTTCGCGGGCATGAGAGTTCTGGAGTTCAGCGAGTACGGGCCGCCGAGTGTGTTGCGTATCGGGGAGGTGGAGGCGCCGCATGCGGGAGCGGGGGAGATTCGGATCGCGGTGAAGGCTTCCGGGGTGTCGGCGGGGGAGATCGGGATTCGGGCGGGGCGGTTTCGGGAGCTGGTGCCGACCGAGTTCCCGTACCGGACCGGCTTCGACGCCGCCGGAGTGGTGGACGAGGTCGGCGCGGGGGTCGACGGGGTGAATGTGGGGGACGAGGTGTTCGGGTTCACCTCGATGACCGGGCGGGCAGCGAACGCCGACTTCGTCGTACTGGTTGCTTGGGCGCCGAAACCGGCCGTCTGGAGCTGGGAAGAGGCCGGAGGGGCAGCTGGGAGTGTCGAGACCTCTACGCGCGTCCTGGACCGCCTGAGGGTCCAGCCAGGCGACACGGTTCTGATCCAGGGGGCCGCCGGGGGAGTGGGGACCGTCGCCGTTCAGCTCGCGGTCGCTCGTGGCGCGCGAGTCATCGGTACGGCGAGTGAGCGCAACCACGCCTTCCTCAAGTCCCTCGGCGCCGAGCCCACGACGTACGGGCCGGGGCTGGAGGACCGGGTCAGGGAGCTGGCTCCGGGCGGCGTCGACGCGGTGTTCGACTGCGCGGGCGCCGCGCTGGAGCAGCTGATCGGCATCGCCGGCGACCCGGCGCGTGTGGTGACGATCGCCGACTTCGCTGCTGCCCAGTACGGCGTCCACATGTCCCACAGCGCACCCGCCGACGAGACCGGCGAGGCCCTGGGCGCGGGCGCCGACGTACTGGCTGTCCACGGCCTCGCCAAGGCGGTCGAGCTCGCCAACGACGGCCGGCTCCGGATCCCCGTGGCGGCGGCGTTCCAGCTCGCCGAAGCAGCCGCCGCGCACGAGCTGAGCGAGTCCCGCCACGCCCGCGGCAAGATTGTCCTGCTCCACTGACCGGAACTGCCGGCGTACAGACAAAGCAAAGCAAAAGGCCCCGGCTCACTCGAGCCGGGGCCTTTCACGTCGTGCGGGTCAGCGCTTGGTGATCTGCTCTCGCGCCGTCTCGTCGTCGGTCTCGACGGTGCCCGTCAGGCCGGGGACCTCGGCGCTGTGGCCGAGCTCCTCGTGGTCGTCGTGGCCGTGGCCGTGAGCGTGGGCCTCTTCGATCTCCGCGGCGGTCGGCTTCTGCACCGCGTCCGCGAAGTAGAAGCGGGACAGCGCCGCGCGGACCCTCGTCAGACCGCGGTGCGGAGCCGCGACGCCGTTCTCGTCCGTCTCCGGACCGACCTCGAGGGGCAGCGTCCGGTCGCGGGCGGTGAGGGCGTACGCCTCGTAGTTCGAGATCGGGGCGTGCTTCTCGGTGTACTCACCGTCGGGCGACCGCATGATGACGCCGGTCTCCAGGCCGTGCAGCAGCCGGTCGTTGTCGGCGCGCTGCAGCGAGATCGCGATCCGCCGGGTCACCCA
The DNA here is from genome assembly GCA_049998015.1 of Kribbella sp. cmx-5-2. Classification (GTDB taxonomy): domain Bacteria; phylum Actinomycetota; class Actinomycetes; order Propionibacteriales; family Kribbellaceae; genus Kribbella. The sequence goes on along the minus strand of JAEBEC010000001.1, from coordinate 1,044,722 downwards.
GAAGGCGAACACCGGGCCGAGGAACACCGCGAACCGCAGGAACCAGGTGACCGAGTTGAGCGAGATCCCGAAGTGCGTGGCCACCAGGTCGTTTCCACCACCGATCCACAGCAGGCCGTAGAAGGTGATGAACGCGGCGCCGATCCCGGTCCGGGTCGGCTGGTTGCGCGGCCGGTCGAGCAGGTGGTGCTCCCGCTTGTCGCCGGTGATCCACTGCTCGATGAACGGGTAGAGGGCCACCAGGGTGACGAACGCGGGCGGGATGATCAGCGCCGGGATCAGCAGGTTCCAGCTCAGCGTCACGCCCCAGAAGTGGGACTCGAAGCCGGGCATGATGCGGACCGAGCCTTCCAGCCAGCCCATGTACCAGTCGGGCTGTGAGCCTGCCGTCACCTCGGCCGGGTTGTACGGGCCGTACAGCCAGACCGGGTTGATCTGCAGCAGCGCGCCCATCAGGGCGGTGATGCCGAACACGACGAAGAAGAAGCCACCGGCCTTGGCCATGTAGACCGGCATCAGCGGGTAGCCGACGACGTTCTTCTCGGTCCGGCCGGGACCCGGGTACTGGGTGTGCTTGTGGTAGACGACCAGGATCAGGTGGGCCGTCACGAGGGCCAGGATCAGGCCGGGGATGAGCAGCACGTGCACGGTGAAGAACCGCGACACCATGTCGTCGCCGGGGAACTCGCCGCCGAAGATGAAGAAGCTCAGCCAAGTCCCGATCACTGGTGAGGCCTGGATCATGCCCTGGGTGATCCGCAGACCGGTGCCGGACAGCAGGTCGTCGGGGAGGCCGTAGCCGATGAAGCCCTCGATGATGCCGAGGAACAGCATCCCGAAGCCGATCACCCAGTTCAGCTCGCGCGGCTTGCGGAACGCGCCGGTGAAGAAGATGCGCAGCAGGTGGACCATCATCGAGGCGACGAACAGGACCGCCGCCCAGTGGTGGATCTGGCGCATCAGCAGGCCGCCGCGGACGTCGAACGAGATGTCCAGCGTCGAGGCGTACGCCTCGGACATGTGCAGGCCCTTGAGCAGGCTGTAGGAGCCCTGGTACTCGATCTCGGCCATCGACGGCTTGAACCAGAAGGTGAGGAAGACGCCGGTCAGCAGCAGGATGATGAAGCTGTAGAGGGCGATCTCACCGAGCATGAACGACCAGTGGTCGGGGAAGACCTTGCGCAGGTTCTTCTTGCCGATCTTGGCGATACCGATCCGGTCGTCGAGCCAGGCAACCGGCGGGGGAAGTTCTTTCGTGGCCACTGTTGTCACCCTCGTTCCCAGAAGCTCGGGCCGACCGGTTCGGTGAAGCCGCTCTGCGCGACCAGGTAGCCCTCAGCGTCCACGGCCAAGGGTAGCTGCGGCAGCGGACGGGCGGCAGGGCCGAAGATGACCTTCGCGCCGTCGGCGAGGTCGAACGTCGACTGGTGGCAGGGGCAGAGCACGTGGTGCGTGGTCTGCTCGTACAGCGAGATCGGGCACCCGACGTGGGTGCAGATCTTGGAGTAGCACAGGATGCCGTCGATGCCCCAGTTCTCGCGGCCGGCCGGGGTCCGGATCTCGTTCGGTGCGATCCGCACCACGATCACCGCCGCCTTGGCCTTGGCGTTCTGGTACTCGACCGGGCTCTCCTCCTGGATCGGAGCCAGGTTGGCGGGGGCGCCGTTGACCAGCTGACCGACGACCAGGTCGGACGGCTTGATCGGGCGCAGCGTCACGTCGTTGACGACCCGGATGCCCTGGGCCCAGATGGTGTTGTACAGCTTGCGGCCCGGCGCGGGGCCGAGGTCGCGCAGCAGCACGATGGCCGGCAGGCCGAGCAGCGCCATCGCGCCGATCAGCGAGCGGCGGATCAGCTTGCGGCGTCCGAAGCCGGACTCCGCGACACCGGTCTGGAAGCCCTCGATGATGTCCGCGCGCTGCTCGGGAGTGGCGCTGGCGTCGTGCCGCAGCTCGACGATCTCGGTGTCGACCATCAGCTTCTTGGCCCACTGGATCGCGCCGGCGCCGATCAGGAACAGCGCCACACCCAGGCACAGGCCGATCGTCATGTTGTTCGCGTTGCCCGACAGCGGGCCGAACTCCAGGATCGCGTCGCGCGGGATCGCGAAGTACGCCACACACGCGCCGAGCGCGAGCAGACCGGCCAGCGTGAACATCGTCGCGACCTGCCGCTCGACGCGGTCGGCGGCCTTCGGGTCGATGTCGGTGATCCGGTGCTCGTGCGGCTCGATACCCGGATCGGCGATCGGCTCGGCCAGCTCCACGGCGCCGTGGCCGTGGTCGTCGTCCCCGCTCACGGCGGGAAGGTTCTTGTCGCTCATTCGGCCTTCGCTCCCTTGGCCCTGACGCCCTTGGCGCCGATCCAGACCGCTACGCAGACCAGCAGGCCGATCCCGACCAGCCAGCCCCACAGACCCTCGGAGACGGGGCCGAGGCGGCCGAGTCCGAAACCACCGGGGTCTTTCTGCTCCTGCAACGCGTTCAGGTACGCGATGATGTCGCGCTTGTCCTCGGGCTGCAGCACCTGGTCGGAGAAGACCGGCATCTGCTGCGGGCCGGTCAGCATCGCCTCGTAGATGTGCTTGGGGTCGACGCCCATCAGCGACGGGGCGTAGCGGCCGTTCGGCAGCGCGCCACCCTTGCCGGCGAAGTTGTGGCAGGCGGTGCAGTTGGTCCGGAACAGCTCGCCACCGCGGGTCACCTGCTCGTCGGTCGCCTTGCTGATGTCGTAGGAGTCCGCCGCCGGCACCGCCGGGCCGGGCGCCAGCGACGCGACGTACGCGGCCAGGGCCTCGATCTCCTCCGGCGTGTACGCCGGGGTCTTGCGCGGGATCTGGGCGCCGGGCTGCATGGCCGGCATCCGGCCGGTGCCGACCTGGAAGTCGACGGCGGCCGCGCCGACGCCGATCAGCGACGGGCCGGCGAACTTGCCCTCGCCGTTGCCGCCGCCCTCGGCGTTCAGACCGTGGCAGCTGGCACAGCCGACCGCGAAGAGCTTCTTGCCCTCTTCGATCTGCTGGGACTGGGCCGAGTTGTCGGCGACCGCGTTGTCAGGGGCGAAGGCGGCGTACGCCGAACCCACTGCGAGGAGGCCGAACAGGAGCACGACGAGGCCGGCTGACCGGTGCCGTCGTCGCGCGGACAAAAAGCGCGCCGGTGACAAGGAAAGTCTCTTCTCACTCATTTGAGCAGGTAGATGGTCGCGAACAGGGCGATCCAGACCACATCGACGAAGTGCCAGTAGTAGGACACGACGATCGCCGAGACGGCCTGTTCGTGGGTGAACTTACGAGCCATGTACGTGCGTGCGAGCACGTACACGAAAGCGATGAGACCGCCGGTCACGTGCAGACCGTGGAACCCGGTGGTCAGGTAGAAGACCGATCCGTACGGCGACGAGGCGATCGTCACACCCTCGTGGATCAGCGTGGCGTACTCGGTCACCTGCCCGGCGATGAAGACCGCGCCCATCAGGTACGTGAGGATGAACCACTCACGCATGCCCCAGGACCGCGGGTTCAGCACCGAACCGGTCCGGCCGACCCGGCCGTGCTCGGCGGCGAAGACGCCGAACTGGCAGGTGAACGACGACAGCACCAGGATCGTGGTGTTGACCGCCGCGAACGGGATGTTCAGAAGCGCTGTGGAGGCGTCCCACAGGGTCTCCGTTCCCGGTGCCGCGGCGGCGGTCGTCACCGACCGGATCGTGAAGTACGCCGCGAACAGGGCGGCGAAGAACATCAGTTCGCTCGAGAGCCAGACGATCGTGCCGACACTGACCATGCTGGGACGGTCGTGGTGTCCGTGTTCACGGGACGCTGGGAGTGCGGTTGCAGTGGCCACGCGGTCATTATGTCGGTCCAGGTTCCTGACAGCACGCCCACCCCCATGCATGTCGGCGCTTTCTGGTTTCTAGTGTGGGAGAGTGCTTCCCCTCCACGCCGGACCCGGCGATCAGATCGAGCCGATCACGCCGCTGCGGCTGCTGACCGCCTGGACCTTCGAACCGGTGCTGCTGGCCGTGATCGTGGCCGTCGGCGCCGTCTACCTGTACGGCGTACACCGCCTGCGCGCGCGGGGGGACAAGTGGTCGCGCGGGCGGACGTTCTCGTTCGTCGGTGTCGGTCTGGGCAGCGCGGTGATCGCGACCCAGTCGGTGCTCGGTGCCTACGACACCGTTCTGCTCAGCGTGCACATGGCCCAGCACATGGTCCTGTCGATGCTGACCCCGCTGGCGATGGCGCTCGGCGCGCCGGTGACGCTTGCTCTGCGCACCCTTCCGCAGCGGCCGCGCGGCTGGCTGCTCGCCGTACTGCACTCGCGGTTCGCGAAGGTGATCTGCTTCCCGCTGATCGGCTTCACGCTGTTCGTGCTGAGCCCGTGGGCCCTCTACTTCAGCGGCTGGTACGACGCGACGCTGCGCTCGACGATGCTGCACGACCTGCTGCACGTCCACTTCATCGCGGTCGGCGCCCTGTTCTTCTGGCCGCTGCTCGGCCTGGACCCGGTGCCCGGACGGGTGATCTACCCGTTCCGGCTGATGCTGACCTTCCTGACGCTGCCGTTCCACGCGTTCCTCGGGATCACGATCATGTCGGCGAACAAGCTGATCGCCGAGGACTGGTACACGTCGTTCGGCCGCTCCTGGCCGCCGTCACCGCTGCGTGACCAGTACATCGCGGGCGGTCTGCTCTGGGGGTCCGGCGACATCGTCGGACTGATCTTCTTCGCGGTGCTCTTCGTCCAGTGGGTGCGTCAGTCGCAGCGTGAAGCCAAGCGTGAGGACCGGCGACTCGACCGCTTGGAGGAACAGGCGCGCAGAGCCGCGCCACCACCCCGGTAGCATGCGCGGTGTTATCTGCCTGTCCACACACAGCTTGGGATGAAGCGATGAGTTCAGAGCGTCCGCTGAAGGTGCTGGTCTACAGCGACGACCGTACGACGCGGGAGTCGGTCCGGCTGGCCCTGGGCAAGCGGCCCGCCGCCGATCTGCCCGAGCTCGAGTACTTCGAGTGCGCGACCGAGCCGGCCGTGATCAAGATCATGGACAAGGGCGGCATCGACCTGGCCATCCTCGACGGCGAGGCGGTACCGGCCGGCGGCATGGGCATCGCCCGGCAGCTCAAGGACGAGATCTTCCGCTGCCCGCCGGTCCTGGTGATCACCGGCCGTCCGCAGGACGCCTGGCTGGCCACCTGGTCCCGGGCCGAGGCCGCGGTCTCGCACCCGATCGACCCGGTCCGGCTCGCCGAGGTGACCGCCGAGCTGCTGCGGCAGCGGGTCGAGTCGCTGCCCGCGACGACCTGATCCGGCGATGACCGCCGCTTTCACCTGGCCGCAGGTGCTCAACCCGCTGCTGCGGCACGAGGACCTGGACGCCGCCGCCACCGGCTGGGCGATGGAGCAGATCCTGTCCGGTGCGGCCTCACCGGCCCAGCTGGCCGGGTTCGTGATCGCGCTGCGGTCCAAGGGCGAGACGGTCGTCGAAGTCGAGGGACTCGTCACCACGATGCGCGACTTCGCCACCCGGCTGGAGGTGTCCGGCCGCACGCTGGACGTCGTCGGCACCGGGGGCGACCAGGCGCACACGGTGAACATCTCCACGATGTCGGCGATCGTCGCGGCCGGTGCCGGGGCGAAGATCCTCAAGCACGGCAACCGCGCGGCCTCGTCGGCGTGCGGCGCGGCCGACGTACTGGAAGAGCTCGGGATCCCGCTCGACCTGACCGCGGCGCAGGTGGCCGCGGTGGGGGAGCGCGCCGGGATCACGTTCTGCTTCGCGCCGGCGTTCCACCCGGCGCTGCGGCACGCGGCCGTCCCGCGGCGCGAGCTCGGCGTACCGACCACGTTCAACTTCCTCGGCCCACTGGCGAACCCGGGCAACCCGTCGGCTCAGGCCGTCGGCGTCGGCGACGGGCGGATCGCGGGCCTGATGGCCGGCGTATTGGCTCGGCGCGGGATCGACGCGCTGGTCTTCCACGGCGACGACGGGCTCGACGAGCTGACCACGATGACGACATCGCAGGTCTGGTCGGTCGGCGGCGGGTCGGTCGAGGGGCCGGTGACGCTGGATCCGCGCGAGCTCGGGATCGAGCCGGTCCCGACCGGAGCGCTGCGGGGCGGTGACGCGCCGTACAACGCGAAGGTCGTCCGCGCGTTGCTGGACGGCGAGACCGGGGCGGTGCGGGACGTCGTCCTGCTGAACGCGGGTGCGGCTTTGGCGGCGTACGACGCGCAGCCCGGGACCGTGCCGACGCGGATTCGCGCCGGGATGGACCGGGCCGCGGAGGCGATCGACTCGGGCGCGGCGAAGGACGTGCTGGAGCGGTGGATCACGATCTGCGGGGAAGTCCGCGGCTGAGTTGATCTGGTACGACGGCCGCCTGCTGGGCCTCGGGCGCCCGCTCCTCTTCGTGAGGAGCGGGCGCTTTCCTACTTCTTGAACTCGATCTTGGAGACGTTGGTCCGCCAGACCGGCAGCCACTGCGGCGTCGAGCCGGCGATGTCGGCGACCGAGACGACCGCCGTACCGTCACCGCGGTCGACCACCGCCACCATCACGGTCGAGAACGTCTCGGGCAGCTTCGGCTTGCGGACGTCGACCTTGACGGTCAGCTCGTGCCCCGCGTGCCCGTCGACGGTCAGCGGCCGGTGGGTGGCCTTGCCGATCAGCTTCACGTTCGGGTCGTAGAGCCGGACCAGCGCGGTGGTGGCGGCCTTGATCGTCGCGTCCTTGAGCCCGGCCGGGGTGTTGGTGAACACGATGTCCTTGCTGAGGCTGCCGAAGGAGACGAAGTTCACCCAGTCCTCTTTGCCGTCGTACTCCTTGTGCACACTCAGCACACTGCCCTTCCCGGCGTCCGACCCGGTGCGGTCCTCCTGCGAGGTCCACGCCGACGACATCATCGGCATCGTGTCCTCGAGTCCGTTGTAGAACAGCCCACCGATCACCCGGCCTTCCGGCGTAGGCGTCGGCGAGGGACGAATCGACGGACTGATCGTCTTCACGTCCCCCGCGTTCCCCGCCGGCACGTCCACAGGCGACACGGCCTGCGCGTTGGACCACAGCCAGGACACGCTGAACACCGTCGTCAACACAGCCACCAGCACCAGCGACAACGCCCCGATCAACCGAGCCCGCTGAACATTGCCCCCCGAGGGGCGATCCACCACGCCGTACGAGTCGTCGTCCCCACCGTCGTCGGGCGGCCCGCCGACCTCCTGGTCCTGCCAGCCACCCCGAGTCGCCGCTCGCCGGGCTTGGGATCCGTGCGATGCCTGCCCAAGCGGCCGAACCTCACGCGGCTCCTGCCCCTGAGACGGAGTCCCCAGTGGAGGTTGCCCTTGAGACGAATCCCTCAGCGGCGCTTGCCCCTGAGGCGGAGTCCCCGACGGCGCTTGCCCCTGAGACGAATCCCTCAGTGGCCCTTGCCCCTGATCCCCGGGCCCCGTGGGCACATTCCCTTGAGCCCCAAGCCCCAGCGGCGGTTGCCCCTGGGCCCCAGGACCCGCAGATTCGCGCCCCTGACCCCCGTACCCCAACGGCGACTGTTCCAAAGACCCAAGCCGCTGCGGCGGCTGCCCTTGCCCGTGCACTCCACCCCACTGCGGCGCCTGGCCCAACGCATCCTGCCCCTGAGCCCGAGGCCCCTGCGGCACCTGCCCAGGTGCCCCCTGCGGTGGTCCCTGCATCGCCGGCCCTCGACCGAACGGCCCAGGCCCCTGGGGTCCACCTTGCCCAGGACCCTGGGGTCCACCTTGCCCAGGCCCCTGCGGTCCAGCCCACTGACCTTGCTGCGGCGACTGCCCGTACGGCACAGCAACCCCAGGCCTCTGCGGCCGCCCAGGCCCACCAGCCACCTGCGAATCTCCTGCCTGCACAGCCCTCTGCTCGCCCGGCCCCTGCGGACCACCCGTCTGCGAAGATCCATGCCCGCCCGACTGTTGCGGCCCGCCCGGCTGCGTAGCCCCATGCCCACTAGGCCCCTGCGGACCAGCCACCTGCACAGACCCGTGCCCACCCGGCCCCTGCGGCCCGCCCGGCTGCGCGGACCCGTACCCACTGGGCCCCTGCGGACCGCCCGCGTGCACAGACCCGTGCCCACCCAGCCCCTGCGGACCATCCGCCTGCGGCGGCGCATGCCGACCTGCCGCCTGCGGACCACCCGGCTGCACAGGCACCTGTCCGCCGGCGCCTTGCGCCGGCGCGAACTGCCCCGGCGCCTGCGGCCAACCCTGCGGCGGCTGCCCGTACGACGTCTGCGGATTCACCGGCCCACCAGACTGCTGCCCAGCCCCTGGCCCATTCATCTGCTCCGCTGACCCAACAGGTCGCTGCACCGAACCACCTGCCTGCTGCACCGGCCCACCGCGCTGCTGCACAGGTGTAATCGCGTGCTGCGCCGGACCACCGGAGTGCTGCGCCGCACCGTTCGCCTGCTGGGCGAGGCCGTCCGCGCGCTGTGACCGACCACCCGCTTGCTCCACAGGACCTCCGGTCTGCTGCACAGGTGCACCAGCGTGCTGCGCCGGACCACCGGCACGCTGCGCCTCACTGCTCGCCTGCTGGGCGAGGCCGTCCGCGTGTTGCGACCGACCACCCGCTCGCTCCACAGGACCTCCGGTCTGCTGCACAGGTGCACCAGCGTGCTGCGCCGGACCACCGGCACGCTGCGCCTCACCGCTCGCCTGCAGGGCGAGACCGTCCGCGCGTTGCGACCGACCACCCGCTTGCTCCACAGGACCTCCGGTTGGCTGCACAGGTGCACCAGCGTGCTGCGCCGGACTCGCCTGCGCGGGACCACCCGTGTACGGCGCGGGGCCACCAGGGTGCTGCGGGGGACCACTCGGCTGTTGTGCGGAACCACCGGCGTGCTGCGGCGGACCAGCCTGCTGCGGTCCGCCATTCGGCGGCTGCTGTGGCTGACGACCAACAGGCGGAGCCTGCTGTGCCAACGGCCGACCAGGCGACTGTTGCACCGGCTGCACTGGCTGCTGGCCCGGAGGCCCCGGCACCTGCTGCCCTCCACCAACCGTCCCCTCAGATGCCCGCGGACGCGGGGGAGGCGGCGGCGGAGGAGCCGGCGCCGGCGACTGTCCGAACAACGGATCCGACCCACCCAACGAATCAGCACCCCCACCAGCCAACGGCCCACCCAGCGAGTCCGAGGACTGAAGAGCAGACGATCCCGACGGGCTATCGAGCGGCGCCGAGGAACGGTTGCCCAAGGCATCCGTTCCGGCACCGCCCTGCGGTCCTGCCGGACGCCCGCTCAGCGGATCTCGTTGTCCGCCCGCGCGGCGATCACCCGAGAAGCCTTCACCCGAGATTCCCTCGGCGGGCAGATGGTCGCCCGGGGTTTGCCGACCGGCAACGCGGTCGCCGGGGGAGCCGTCACCCGGCGTACGGGAGCCGTCGCCCAACGGACCGGCAAGCGGCGAACCGTTGCCCAGGGCATCTGCTCCGCCACCGCCCTGCGGTCCTGCCGGACGCCCGCTCAGCGGATCTCGTTGTCCGCCCGCGCGGCGATCATCCGAGAAGCCTTCACCCGAGATTCCCTCGGCGGGCAGATGGTCGCCCGGGGTTTGCCGACCGGCAACGCGGTCGCCGGGGGAGCCGTCACCCGGCGTACGGGAGCCGTCGCCCAACGGACCGGCAAGCGGCGAACCGTTGCCCAGGGCATCCGCTCCTGGACCGCGCTGCGGGGCTGCCGGGCGAGCGCTCAGCGGATCCCCTTGCCCGTCCACGCGGCGATCGCCCGAGAAGCCTTCACCCGAGGTGCCCTCGCGAGACGGACGGTCGTCCGCCGTTTGTTGGCCGGCAATGCGGTCGCCGGCGAAGCTGTCGCCCGGCGTACGGGATCCGTCGCGCAACGGACCGGCAACCGGCGAGCCGTTGCCGGTGACGCGCTCGCCGGGGAAGTCGTCGCCCGGCGTACGGGATCCGTCGCTCGATGGGCCCTCGGCAGACAGACGATCGCCCAGGGTCGGCTGATCGCTGGCGTGCTCGGCGGGGAACCCATCACCCGGCGTGCGCTCCGCAGGGGAGCGCTCATCCGGCGTACGCGCACCCTGCTCCTCGCTCAGGGCGTCGGACGGTAGATCCGGCCTCCGTGGTGGGCTCGGTGGCGGGGGTGGCGCGCTGTGGCGGGGCGTTTCGTTCTCAGCCAACGTTGATTCCCTTGTAGAGCTGGGCTTCGGCCGTCCTCAGATCCGGCCGGGTGGTCGGGATGTCGCTGATGTAGGCGACGGCGGTGCCGTCGCCCAGATCGAACACCGCGACCGTCAGGGTCAGTAGCTTGGCGGCGATCTTCGGGTTCGTCGTCGTGACGGACTGCTGGAAGTACCAGCCGTTCTTGCCCGAGCGCTTCACCGCGCCGTTGCGCAGGTCCGCGAACTTCACCGGGATGTCGCCGTACAGCGTGCTGCGCAGCTGCCCGGACAGGTCCGCCGCGGTCGCTTTCACGTCGCCGTTGAACAGCACCGACGTACCGAGCGAACCGACGAACGCGTCGGCGTACCAGCTGTTCTTGCCGTCGAACTTCTCCTGCAGCAGCACGTACTGCCCGCTGGAGTTGACCAACTGCGGGACGAGTCGCTTGCGGTCCGACCACGGCGGGCGCTGCCGCGGGAACGAGATCGCCTCGGAGGCGATCCGTCCGCCTTCGTGCAGCTTCGGGTCCTTGGACTGGCCGGGGCGCACCGTGCTCTGGCTGCCCGGCGGAGTCGTCGGCGCACTGGTCGGTGCGGACGGCGTACCGCTCGGCGTGGTCGTCGGCACGCTGCTCGTCGGCTGAGGCTCAACCTTCTTGTCGTCGCGGTTGGCGACGAAGAACACTCCAGCGACGATGATCAGCACCAGCCCGACCGCACCGGCGACGATCAGCAGCGTCTTGGGCGGTCCGCCGGGCTTGTCCCCACCGGACGACTTCTGCCGCGTACCGCCACCAGTCGGACCAGCCGGCCCGCCGCCCTGCCACTGCGCCTCGCCGCCCTGCTGAGGCCCCCACCCGGTTGCGCCGCTCTGCTCAGTACCCACCTGCTGGGTCTGGGTAGCGCCGTGCCACGGGTCGTTCTGCTGCCCCTCGGTCTGCCACCCGGCCGCACCCTGCTGCCCCTCGGTCTGCCATTCGTTCTGTACGCCGCCGCCCTGCCAGCCTGCCGCGCCCTGCTGCTGTGCGTCGTCGCCGCCGCCCTGCCAGCCCGCCGCACCATGCTGCTGTGCGTCGTCGCCGCCGCCCTGCCAGCCTCCCGCGCCTTGCTGCGCGTCCCCGCCTTGCCAGCCCGCCGCACCTTGCTGGCCATCGCCGCTGCCCTGCCAGCCTGCCGCACCCTGCTGGGCGTCACCGCTGCCTTGCCACTCGGGCGTGCCCTGCTGCGGGTCGGCCTGCCACTCAGGAGCGTTCTGCTGATCGCCGGTCTGCCACCGCGTGGTCTGCTGGTCAGCCCACTGCCCCTGCGCACCGGCCTGCCCCCACTGCGGCGTCGCCGGCTGGTCGTCGGTGGTCCGCCAGTGGTCCGGGAAGTCGTCGTTCGTCGGCGACTCGTCAGGCACCTGCCACAGCTGCGGCTTCTCGTCCCCAGCAGCGCCGGTCTCGGCACCTGCCTCCGCACCACCGTCGTCCGTCGTACTCGCGGAATTTGTTGCCAAAGACAACGTCCACTGACCCTGCGCCGGCCCGGCGTCACCGGCGACAGTCGCCGGATCTGGTCCGCTGGTCTGATCGCTCGCCTCAGGCGGTGCCTGCTGAGTCCAGTGCCCGGCGTTGGTCTGCCCCGCAGACTTCTGCGTCCAGGTCGCCCGCGCCTTCTCAGCAGCACTCACCGCAGCCGCATCAGCAGCACTGTCGCCGCCGGACACAGCCTGTACGCCGCCCTGCCCGTCGCCCGCAGCAGCAGCCCCAACATCACCCCAGCCGCCAGCCCCCGAGCCCCCAGCGCTCACACCTGCAGCATTCGAGCCACCAGCTGGACCCGTGTTCAGGTCATCCGACCCCACAGCCCCAGCGCCGACCGCACCCCAGCCACCAGCTCCCGAGCCGGCCGCCGCGGTGTCAGAGCCGGCAGCTCCATCGCCAGTCGGACTCCAGCTACCGGCCCCCGAGCCGCTCGCCGCGCTGTCACCAGACCCTGCGGCTCCAGCCCCGACCGCACCCCAAGTACCAGCCTCTGAGCCGCTCGCGGCGCTGTCACCAGATCCTGCAGTTCCAGCCCCGACCGCGCCCCAAGTACCAGCCTCTGAGCCGCTGTCGCCAGATCCCGCAGCTCCGTCGCCAGCCGCACCCCAGGTGCCAGGGTCTGAGCCGCCCGTCCCGCTCTCACCCCAAGCCCCAGCCCCCGACGCACTCCACCCACCAGCGGCACCGCCAGCCGCCGCCGTCCCGCCTGCAGCTCCGCCGGCTCCCGCCGTACCGTCAGCAGACCAATGCCCCTCCGCCGTCCCACCTGCAGTTCCGCCGGCTCCCGCCGTACCGTCAGCAGACCAATGCCCCTCCGCCGTACCGCCGCTCTGGCCCCCAGCGTCCGTCTGCCCAGCAGACGCGCCGGACCACCCCGAAGCACTCTCCGAGCTGATCTCCTGGGTGGCGTCCTTCGGCTCGGGCGTGGCCTCGTCCGGCGTCTCGCGCTCGGTCTTGTTGGTCCACTGCGTCCCGTTCCACCAGCGGATGGTGTCCGGTTGTCCGGTGGGGTCCGGATACCAACCGGCGGGAGGGTTGCTCATGGGTTCACCGTAACTTCAGCGGGGTGTCAGTCAGGCCACGCGATCCAGCCTCAGAGACCGTCCTCCTGGCCCAGGCTGAACGCCGCCTCGAGGTCGTGCGTCGAGTACGTCCGGAACGCGATGTGCGTCTCCGTGCTCTGCACCCCCGGAACCCGGTTCACATGGTCCGGAATCACACTCGCCAGGTCGTCGTGGTGAGCCACCCGCACCATCGCGATCAGATCCAGCCCACCGGTCACCGAGTACACCTCGCTGACGCCTTCGATCGCCGCCACCTGCTCAGCCACCTCAGGAATCCGAGCCACATCCGCCTTGATGAACACGATCGCCGTGACCATGACGTCCTTTCCGTAGTTCCCCGCAACCCCCTACCGCGCTGAAGCATAGTTCCGCAGCACCCCCACCCGCCGCCCGGACAGCCCCACCTGTGGACAACCGTCCGCCATCCACCTCCCGTACGGCGCCAGCCTCACGCGCCCCCGAACCGCTGGGTGGGTCGACTGACACGTTGTTCGACGACTGCTTCCTAGTCCGACGACTGACGCCGTACATCGCGCTAGTGGTGACAATCGGATGCAGTCGTCCTGAACGGTGTTGGTCAGGCACCCGGCGGCGCGCGGTGGTGTCACCCCGGGCGCGACCCGGCGGCGCGCGGTGGTGTCACCCCGGGCGTGACCCGGCCGGATCTACCGCAGACGGCGGCCGGGGCAGGCCGACAGCCTGATCGACCTGCGCGCGACAGCCGGGCGGCGGATGGCCCATCCCAGCCCATCCCAGCCCCGGCCTGCCGGTGTGCCGTATCGGCTGCTGCATCTGCACCCGTCTGAGACTGGCGGTGATGCGGCCGGCTGGTTGGCAGTGACTGAGGCTGCTGCGGCCGGGAATGAGCAGGAGAGTCGCTCGGCGCCGGCGCCGGGGGAGGGCTGCCCGGGCCAGGCTGGCGAGGAGCGCGCGGCAGTCGGTCATGCCCCGCGGGCTGGGCTGCGGCTGGGGCCGGCGATGATGCGGCCGGCTGGGTTAGCGGTCGCTGGCCCGCTGCGGCCAGGAACGAGCAGAGACCTGTTTGGCGTAGCCGTGCCGGGGGCGAGCTGTGGTGTGGTGTTCGGCGGGTGATGTGAGCGACGCCCCGGGTTCAGGTGGTCGTGCTCAGACGCCGGACGCGCTGGTCGGTGGCTAGGCGATCTCAGCTGCTGGAGTGGGTGTGCCTTGCCTGCCACAGTCGCTGGCTCAGGCCTACGCCGCTTGGGTCAGACGCCGGACGCGCTGGTCGGTGGCTAGGCGATCTCAGCTGCCGGAGTGGGTGTGCCCTGCCGGGGGCAGTCGCTGACTCAGGCCTACGCCGCTTGGATCGGCCGCCGAGCGGGCTGGTCGTCGACTAGACGGCCTCAGCCGCCGGCGTGGTGTGCTTGCCCAGGGGTCAGCCGCCGGCGCGGGTGTGCCCCGCCTGGGGCAGCCGCAGACTCGCGCCCACCCGCAGACTCGCGCCTACCCCCGGGGCAGCCGCTGACTCGGGCCTACTCCGCCAGAGGTCAGCCGCCGACCCGCGCGGGCCCCACCGGCCGCATCGAGCGCCGCCGGCGTTCTGACGGGTGGTGGTGGTCCTCCGACCGCGGCGGGTCCAGCCGCCGCAGGTGGCGCCCCGCGCCGGCGATCGGGCAGGTCCAGGTGCCGTTCATCTCGACCAGGCGGATGCCGGGCTGGTCGAGCCAGCGGAGGACGAGTTCGATCTCCTCGGGGGAGGCGGTGGCTACTGGGCCGATGCCGGGGAGGACGGTTTCGGCGGAGGCTCGGAGCATGTCGAGGTACTTGCGGGGGTCGGTGCCGCGGGCGGCGATGCCGGCGGCGGCGAGGCGGCCGTGGCGGATGACGTGGAGCTCCCAGCCGCCGTCCTCGGTACGGCGGGCGGCGCAGATCTCGGGGCAGCTGGTGACGGCGGCCATGCGTTGCATCTTCGCGCTGCTGCGGACGAACGCCCCGAGCCGGTCGCGGTGGACCGCGGCGTCCTCGAAGCGCTCGTCGGCGGACAGGACGTCGATCCGTCTCGTCAGCGCCTCGATCACCGGGGTCGGATCGGACACCAGGGCCGAGCGCAGGCCTTCCACGAACTCGCCGTACGCGTCCATGTCGATCCGGCCGTCGCACGGTGCGACGCAGCGGCCCATCTCGGCCAGCACGCACGGCGACAGCCGTGGTGTGCGCGACATCCGGGGCGTGCACTGCCGGATCGGGAACGCCTCGTGCAGCGCGGCCATCGCGCGCTCGGCGGTCTTGCGTGAGCTGAACGGCCCGAGGTACCCGGCGTCGTCGTCCTTCAGCTGCTTGACCAGCGACAACCGGGGGAACGGCTCGACGGTGACCTTCAGCCAGTGCTGCCGTTCGGGGAACTTCGACCTGCGGTTGTACCGCGGTTTGTGCTCCGCGATCAGTCGCAGTTCGCGGACCTCGGCCTCCAGCGACGTCCCGCACTCGATCCCTCGTACGCCGGACGCGATCCCGATCATCTCGCCGATCCGCGTCCGTGTCTCGGACGCGGTGAAGTACGACCGGACCCGGGTCCGCAGGTCCTTCGACTTGCCGACGTACAGGACCTCGCCGCGGTCGTCGGTGAACAGGTACACACCAGGTGCGTGTGGCAACGACTCGGCCAGGTGCCGCTTCTTCCGTACGGCGGGAGCCACCCGCGCCGAGAACGTCTGCAGGTCCTCCAGCGTCTGTACGCCGAGCGATCCGACCCGCTCGAACAGCCCGTGCAGTACGTCGACCGTGGCGCGCGCGTCCGACAGCGCGCGGTGGTTCGGCGTCGTCGTCGCCCGGAAGAGCTTCGCCAGCGTGCCGAGTTTGCAGTTGGGCACCTCGTCCGGCGTGAGCACGCGACGGGCCAGCAGCGCGGTGTCGACGACCGGGAAGTCGGGCCAGTCGTACCCGTGGACCTGGCTGTCGTGCTTGAGGAAACCGACGTCGAACGGCGCGTTGTGCGCGACCAGCACGCAGCCGCGGGCGAACTCCAGGAACGCCGGCAGCGCCGAGCCGATCCGGGGTGACGAGGCAACCATCACGTCGGTGATGCCGGTCAGGACGGCGATGAAGGGCGGGATCGGCTCGGCCGGGTTGACCAGCGTCTGGAACTCGCCGACCAGCTCGCCGGCCCGCACCTTGACCGCGCCGATCTCGGTGATGCCGGAGTCGCCCGGCGCACCGCCGGTGGTCTCCAGGTCGACCACGCAGAAGGTGACGTCGCGCAGTGGTGTCCCGAGGTCGTCGAAACTCGGCTGCACGCCACGGATCGGCGCGAGCGGTCCGGGCGCCGGGGCAGCGGCGGGATCCGGCGAGGGGCTGCTCATGACGACGACGCTAGAAGCCCCCACCGACAATTCCTGCGCTGACACGCGGCCCGACCGACTACGCTGCCCGTATGCGTATTCAAGCGATCACCGCGATTCCGGGCCGCGTGCCCGGCCGTTGTGGTCTGCATCACTGGCTGAGCCAGACCTCCGTCCGGGCCGGACTGCGGACCGGTGACTGAGGCAGGCACCGCCGCCGGGTCCGCTACCACCGCCTTGCCCGAACCGGTCCGGCAGCGGGTCGTCGCTCTCGCCGCCCAGGCCCTCGGTCAGCTCCCCGCGACCGACATCCCGGCCCCGCTGCGGCGGTTCGCCAGTTTCGCCCCGGCCAAGCGGGCCAAGCTGTCGGCGTCCGTGCTGGGCCCGATCCTGGCGACCGACGAGCACTTCCGCCGGCTGATCGCTTTCGAGGTACGCCGGGAGCACCCGGAGCTCGGCGACGCGATCGCCGAGGGCGTACCGGTGCCTGCCGCCGAGCCGGTCGAGGCGGCCGCTCTGGCGTACCTGCTGCGCCCGGACGACTGGGAGGAGCGGGTACTCGCCGCCGCCCAGGTCCAGCCCGACACGGCCGTTGTCGACGACCAGGTGGTCAGCCGCCTCAACGACCAGCTCGACCAGGCCCGGACCGAGACCCGCCAGGTCCGTGAGCGGCTGCGCGAGCAGGTGACCGAGCTGAAGGCGGAGAACGTCACTCTGCGCCGCAAGCTGAACGAGGCTCGCCAGCGGATCACCGGTCTGCAGAGCGACCTCGAGCAGCGGACGATCGAGGCGACCACCGCGGACGAGCGGGTCGCTGCTGCTCGTGCCGAGGTCGAGCGGGAGGTCCGCAAGCTGCGAGCCCGGGTGACCGAGCTGGAGGCCGTTGAGCACGCTGCACGTCGTACGGCGGGCCAGGAGCGGGAGATGGCGTCCACCCGGACCCGACTGCTGCTGGACACCCTCGTCGAGGCTGCTGGCGGGCTACGGCGCGAGCTGGCGTTGCCGCCTGGGGGAGAGCTCCGGCCGGCCGACACCGTCGCAGGGGTCGAGCCGTCCGCGTCGCCTGTCGGGCGGACCGCGCCGGACGACGACCCTGCCCTGTTCGACGAGCTGCTGGCATTGCCGCAGGTGCACCTGATCGTCGACGGGTACAACGTCACCAAGACCGTTTGGCCGAACTCGCCGCTGCACTCGCAGCGGCAGCGACTGGTCACTGCGCTCGGGGCTCTGGTCGCACAGCGACGGGTGGAAATCACCGTGGTGTTCGACGGCGCCGAGCTGTCCGGGCCGGTCCAGCTGACGCCGCCGCGCGGCGTACGGGTGCGGTTCAGCCCGGCCGGGGTGATCGCCGACGAGGTGATCAGGCAACTGGTTCGCGCCGAGCCGGCGGGCCGGCCGATCGTGGTCGTCTCGTCGGACCGGGAGGTTGCCGAGAGCATCATCCAGCTCGGCGCCCGGGCGCTGTCCGCGGTCAGTCTGATCGCCCGTATCGCCCGCTCCTGAAGCGTTCCCGGCGTACGCCGGGAGCAACGGCCCGATCCGGCGATCGCCGAAGCCGGCCGCGGCCGTGCCGCACCGGAATTCCGCGCCGCCGCGAAAAACTGTCGGCGGGGTTCTTTAGCGTCCTTCTCAGCCGGATGCAAGTCCGGTCCTTCCCCACTTGGAGGACGTTGTGCTGATCGACTGCGACGCGTGTGTGATGAGAGGCCCGGGCTGCCGGGACTGCGTGGTCACCGTGGTGCTCGGGCTGACGGCCGAACCGGCGCCGGAGCTGCGGATCGACGACGACGAGCGCGCGGCGCTCGACGTACTGGCCCAGTCCGGTCTGGTGCCACCGCTGCGGCTGGTCCATGCCGTCAGCAGTGTCGAGCCAAACGCTGCTGAGGAAGGAGAATCGGCCGCCGACGCCGTCTGAGTCCGCGTACGGGTCGCGCGTGCACCGCGACCGGTACGGCGGGCAAGGAGTTGCGACCTGGATGCGCTCGCCGCGCGGGAGGTCGACGCCGACCAGGCGTTGCCGGACGTTAATTTTGGATCAAACCCGAGGGGCGAATTGCACTGGTCACGAATCGGTTACTACTGTTACCTCTCGTTGCCTCAGCGTGTCGGTCTACCGGACCGGCCGGGCAGCAACCAGCCGAAGGGTGACCCACCGGCTGGCGGCGGATCTGCTGCGGTAGGTTCGGCGCCACGAACGTGCGGTCGACGGGGACGGCGCGAGCAGAGGAAGGGACCGACCGGGCTGTGTCCACCGGACGCATCAACCGCACCAAGGGAATCGCCCTCGCCGCCATCACCAGCACCGCCGTGGTCGCGGGACTGCTCTTCTTCCAGGGCGCCGCGGACGCGGACCCGAAGCCCACGCTGGAGCAGGCGAAGGCCCAGGTCGCGGCACTGCAGCACAAGGCCGAGCAAGCCGGTGAGTCCGCCAACGATCTGCGTGGCCAGATCAAGGCGTCGAACGACCGGGTGAAGGCCCTGCAGGCCGGTATCAAGAAGCAGCAGGCCCAGGTCGACGGCGTGAAGAAGCAGATCGGCTCGCTCGCGGTCGCCGGGTACCAGACCTCCGGGATGACGACGACGGCGCAGTTGCTGCTGTCGACGAACCCCGACCAGTTCCTCAGCCAGGCCTCCACCGCCCAGGCGTACGCCGGCCAGCAGAACTCCGCGCTGCGGAAGTTCCAGGCCGCCCAGGGCAAGCTCGCCGACCTCCAGGCCAGCGAGCAGACCGAGCTGGCCGCGCTGCAGGCCGTGCAGGCGCAGCAGGACGGCCTGAAGAAGCAGATCCAGACCAACCTGGACGCCGCCGAGAAGGTGCTCGGCAAGCTCAGCGACGCCGAGCGTGAGCGGATCCAGGCGGAGAACGAGAAGGAAGCCGACGAGGCCCGCGAGCAGCGGACCAGCCGCAGCGGCCGGATGGACGACGACGAAGAAGAGCTGCCGAACGTACCGGCCAGCGGTCGCGCGGCGGCCGCCGTCAACTACGCGATGGCCCAGCTCGGCGACCCGTACGTCTGGGGTGCCGACGGCCCGAGCTCGTTCGACTGCTCCGGCCTGACGATGGCGGCCTGGAGCCGCGCCGGTGTCTCGCTGTCGCACTCGTCGAAGGCCCAGATCAACGAAGGCCGCCGGGTCAGCAAGAGCCAGCTGCAGCCGGGCGACCTGGTGTTCTTCTACAGCCCGATCAGCCACGTCGGCATGTACATCGGCAACGGCCGGATGGTGCACGCCAGCCGCCCCGGCAAGCCGGTGAAGACCGAGTCCATCGACGCGATGCCGTACAGCGGCGCGGTCCGCCCCGGCTGAGCAGGCGCGGGTCCAGATTCGTGATCGCGGCTCCGGGGAGAGACCCCCGGGGCCGCGTCGTTTCACCACCGGTGTGTTCTCCTGTCGGGGAGGACGCCTAAAGTGACTCCCCGGACTGGGGCAGGTGAGCAGCAAGGGGCCGAGGTGAACGACGACCAGCGCGAGACGACGCCGCTGCCTGCCGTCCCGCCTCGTGGCAAGCCCGCCGAGAAGCCGCCGTCGGACCAGACGACGGTGGTCATCCCCGCGCAGCACGCGGCTCGCCGCCCGGAGCCCTCGAAGAAGCCCCCGGCCACCGGCGGTGCCTGGTGGGACGACGCCCCCGCGGGCGGGACCAAGACCGAAGCCGAACAGCCGATGCCGGCCGCGGCAAACCCTCGTACTGAGAATGCTGTGTTCGGAGGCGGTGACAAGCCGCCTGGTGACGGATCCTGGAAGGGTGTCGTCTGGCCCCTGCCGAAGCCCCTCGTCAAGCGGATCGCTCTCGGCGCCGCGGTCGGGGTGGTCGGTGTCGCCGCGTTCGCGGGGATCCGGCAGCTCGCCGAGGACCCCGCCGACCAGGCCGGACCGAGCGGCACCCCCAATCCCGGCCAGACGTCCAGCACTCCCGACGAAGCGTCCGAGGGCGTACGGCGGGCCGTCGCCGGCGAGGCTGTCCTGCAGAAAATGGCCGACGCGGTCCGCGCCGAGAACCGTACCGAGTTCCTCGCCACGATCGACCCGCAGGCCAAGTCGTTCGACGAGCAGGCCCGCACGATCTACAGCAACCTCGGCAAGCTCCCGCTCGCCACCTTCCAGCTGCGCTACGTCAGCGACGACCCGGCCGCGCTCGAGCCGGACCGCACCCGCCAGCTCGGCGGCACCGAGTCCTGGCTCGCCCAGGTCGAGGTCTCCTGGCAGCTCACCGGGTACGACGCGAAGCCGGCCCGCGAGACCCTGCCGGTCACCTTCGTCACCCGCGACGACGGTACGACGTACGCCTCCTCCTTCTCGGAGCGCTTCGTCGCCGGTCAGCGCCGGCCGATCTGGGCGCTCGGCAGCATCGACGTCGCCAAGAGCGAGCACAGCCTGGTGATCAGCCTGGACTCCCAGGCCAACGCCGACGACTACGCCGAGGTCACCGACCGCGCGGTCGACTCGGTCAGCAAGGTCTGGGGCCGCAACTGGCGGCAGAAGGCGGTCATCTACCTGCCGTCCAAGCAGTCCCAGATGGAGAACGTGCTCGGCGCCCAGCAGGGCACCTACACCCAGATCGCGGCCGTCACGATGGCCGAGCTGGACACCCCGCAGGTCGGCGCCCCGGTCCGGATCGTCGCGAACCCGAAGCTGTTCGACGAGCTCGGCAAGCAGGGCCGCCGGATCGTGCTGACCCACGAGACCACCCACGTCGCCTCGACCGCTACCGCCTCGCCGGTACCGTTGTGGTTGGCCGAAGGGTTCGCCGACTACGTCGCCTTCACCGCCGTGTCCGTGCAGGACGAATCGGCGGCGAAGGAGCTGTTCAAGGCGATCCGGGCCGGCAAGGTCCCGAAGGGGCTGCCGGCACCGGAGGCGTTCGCCGCGTCGTCGACGGAGCTCCCGCAGGCCTACGAGTCGGGCTGGCTGGCGTGCCGCCTGATCGCCGAGCGGGAAGGACAGAGCAAGTTGGTCAAGTTCTACCGGACCGTGCACGCGTCGAAGAGCCCGACCGGGCTGGCCGACGCGTTCCGCACCGTGCTCGGCACCACCGAGCAGCAGTTCGTCGCCGACTGGCAGAACTACATCAAGCGGCTCGCCGGTGTCTGACGCGACCAGCCGACGCGCTCCCTGGATCGCCGGTCTGCTGGTCGCTGCCGCGCTGGTCGTGGTAATCGTCACGACCACGCCCTGGCACCTGATCGACCTGCCCAAGCCCGATCCCGCACTCGACTTCACCAGCGCCGAGATCGACCGCCAGCAACGGTTCCGGCACGCTTTGTTGCCGTGGTCAACGACCTCCTGGGTGCTCTCGGTGGTTGTCCCGCTCGCGATCGGCTTCAGCCCCCTCGGCAAGCGCCTGTACGACGTACTGCGGCTGCGCCGCTGGTGGCTGGCCGTCCCCGTCCTGGTCGCCGGCCTCGGCCTGGTGACGTCGGTGATCACGCTGCCGACCGACGCGCTGGCCGAGCGGGTCACCCGCGACTACGGGCTGTCGACCGAGAGCTGGGGACTGTGGCTGCGCGACCGCGCGGTGAACTGGCTGCTGATGTCGGTCGCGCTGATCGCGATCGCGCTCGGCCTGATCGCGCTGGCGAAGAAGTGGCGGACCTGGTGGTGGGCGCCGGCCGCGATCGCCGGCGCGGTGCTCGTGCTCGGCGTCTCGTTCGCCTACCCGGTGCTGGTCGAGCCGCGGTTCAACGACTTCACCTCGATGGCGCCGGGGGCGCAGCGGGACGCGTTCATGCAGCTCGCGCGCGAGGACGGCGTACCCGTGAAGGACGTCCTGGTCGCGGATGCGTCGAAGCGGACGACGGCGCTCAACGCGTACGTGTCCGGCTTCGGGTCGACGCGGCGGCTGGTCGTGTACGACACGCTGCTGAAGGACGCGACGCCCGCGCAGGTCCGGCTGGTGGTCGCGCACGAGCTCGGGCACGCGGCCGAGGACGACGTCCTGCACGGGACGTTGATCGGGACGCTCGGCGCGGCGTTCGCCGTGGTGCTGCTGCGGTTGTTGCTCGGGGCCCGGATGGCGGATCCTCGGCGTACGGCGTTGCTGCTGGCCCTGATCGTGTCCGGTACGACGCTGGCCGCGCCCGTGCAGAACCTGGTCAGCCGCAAGATCGAGGCCCGCGCCGACTACCACTCGTTGCGGCTGACGAACGACCCGAAGGACTTCGTCGAGATGCAGCACGCGCTGTCGGTGACGAACATCTCCGGTCTCGAGCCGAGCGCGTGGCGGTACTGGATGTTCGCCAGCCACCCGACCCCGCCCGAACGCATCGCGATGGGCCGGGCCTGGGGGACCGAGCACGGCGAGCCCGTCCCGCCGCTGGTCAAATGACGGTCCTGGTCGTCACCAACGACTTCCCACCGAGGCAAGGGGGGATCGAGACCTTCGTCCGCGCACTCTGCGACGAGATCCCGGATCCCGTGGTCCTCACTTCGCACACACCACAAGACCTCGCCTACGACCGCACCTTGCCCTTCCCGGTGATCCGCGATCGCACCTCGATGCTCCTACCGACCCCGCGCGTCACCCGCCGCGCCGTCGAGCTCATGCACCAGTACGACGCCGACCGCGTCGTCTTCGGTGCCGCGGCTCCGCTCGGCCTGATGTCCCCAGCCCTCCGGGCAGCCGGTGCTCAGCGCATCGTTGCCATCAGCCACGGTCACGAGACCTGGTGGGCCAGCCTGCCGGCCACGAAGCAAGCCCTTCGCCGCATCGGTGACTCCGCCGACGTCGTCACCACGGTCTCCGCCTGGTGCGAGCAGCGGATCGCTCGCGCGTTGTCGCCCACGGCAACGATCGAGCGCCTGACGCCGGGTGTCGACACCGAACGCTTCTTCCCGGGCTGCGGGGGAGACCAGGCCCGCAAAGCTCTCGGACTCGGCCGCCGCCCGGTCGTCGCGTGCGTGTCCCGCCTGATCGCCCGCAAAGGCCAGGACACCCTGATCCGCGCCTGGCCCGGCGTCCTCGCCGACGTACCGGACGCCGTCCTCCTGCTCGTCGGCGGCGGCCCCGACCGCGACCGCCTGGAGGCCCTGGCCAAGCCGCTCGGAGATGCGGTGCGCTTCACCGGAGCCGTGCCCTGGCAGGACATCCCGCCGTACGTCGACGCCGGCGACGTCTTCGCGATGCCCACCCGCACCCGCCGCTTCGGCCTCGAGCCCGAGGCCCTCGGCATCGTCACCCTCGAGGCCGCCGCGACCGGCAAGCCGGTCGTCGTCGGCGACTCGGGCGGTACGCCGGACACCGTCCGCCACGGCGAGACCGGCTACCTGGTCGACCCGTACAACCCGGTCGCGACCGCCGTCCGGCTGGTCGAGCTGCTGACCGATCCGGGCCGTGCGCAAGCATTTGGCCGCGCCGGTCGGGAGTGGGCCGAGGCCGAGTGGACCTGGACCAAGTCGGGTGCCAAGTTGCGGACCCTGCTCGACCTCTGACCAAAAGTGTGTACTCTGGGTGCATGCATCAGATGTCCCGCCTTGCCGCAGCCGTACGAGCTTCCCGCTCACCGGCTGCCGCTGCCTGACATCTTCCTCACAGAAACCGGCGACCGGAAACGGTTCGCCGGTTTTCGCGTTTCCGAGGCCTGCACATCGTTTCCGGTCCAACCCCCAAGGACCCGAGATGACCATCACCAAGACCTTCGTCGACTTCTTCACCGAGCACGGCCACATCCCGACCACGGGCTCGTCGCTCATTCCACGCACCGGTGATCCGGTGCTGTTCACGACCTCCGGCATGCACCCGCTCACGCCGTACCTGGAAGGCGAACCACATCCGCTGGGCCGACGCCTGGTCGGCGTGCAGCGATGTCTGCGCACGACCGACCTGGACGAGGTGGGCGACCCGACCCACCTGACCGTGTTCGAGATGCTCGGCTCGTGGTCGATGGGCGACTACGGCAGCGAGCAGACCCTGCGCTGGGGGTACGAGCTGCTCACCGAGCGGTTCGGGATCGACCCCGGACAGCTGTACGTCACCGTGTTCGGCGGCGACGACCAGGTCGAGCTGGACCAGGAGTCGCTGCGCACCTGGCAGTCGCTCGGGCTGCCGATCGAGCTGACCACCGACGAGAACTGGTGGTCGAACGGCCCGACCGGTCCGTGCGGCCCGGACTCGGAGATCTTCATCTGGACCGGTGAGGGCTCACCGGAGGGCACGCCGACCACCGACGACCGCTGGGTCGAGGTGTGGAACCACGTGATGATGCGCTACCGCCGGCTCGACGACGGGTCGCTGGAGCCGCTCGAGCAGCGCAACATCGACACCG
Source organism: Kribbella sp. cmx-5-2 (assembly GCA_049998015.1). Lineage (GTDB taxonomy): Bacteria > Actinomycetota > Actinomycetes > Propionibacteriales > Kribbellaceae > Kribbella. Next base: position 1,020,417 of record JAEBEC010000001.1, on the reverse strand, counting down.
GCCTCGGTCTGGAGCGGTTGACCATGCTGCTCGAGGGCAAGAAGTCGGTGTACGAGACGAGCCTGTTCGAGCCGTGGATGCAGACCGAGCCGAAGCTGTGGAAGCTCGACCAGGAGTCGGAGCGCATCGTCATCGACCACCTGCGGTCCAGCATCGTGATCGTCGGCGACGGCGTGCACCCGTCGAACACCGGTCGCGGCTACGTGCTGCGCCGGCTGATCCGCCGGGTGCTGACGATCCTGTGGCGCGACGACGAGTCGCGGTCGCTGTCGGACCTGCCGATCGAGCTGTTCCAGCAGACCCTGGACCACTTCCACCAGGGCGAGCTGGTCACGCTGGTGCGCCGGATCATGATCGACGAGGAGATCCGGTTCACCAACCTGCTCGACCGTGGCCGCAGGATCCTGAGCCACGACCGGTTCCGCAAGCCGCTCGACGAGAGCGACTTCGAGTACCTGCACGAGACCCACGGCCTGCCGCGGGAACTGGTGGACTCGCTGCTCTAGAAGACCTGGATGGCCCGGGTGGTCGTCTCGTACGGCGACCAGCCCGGGCTCCCGGTCTTCGCGAAGTCGACCCAGGCCTTGTGCACCCGGTCCGCGACCTCCTGCGGTGGCTCCGACCCGAACAGCGGAGACGTGGCCGTCGCCAGGGTGTCGAACACGAACGGCAGCTCGATCGCGTGGCAGGACCCGAGCCCGGCCAGCGGCGACTCCCAGGTGAACTCGTACACGTACGCCGTACCGCCCGCTGCTTGCTGCGCCTCAGCGAGCCGGATGGTCGGCTTGGTGAAGACGTGCTCGGTCATGATCGCGGTGAAGATCTCGCCAGGCGTTCCGGTGTGCTCCTGCATCAGCGCCTGATCGAGTCCGGCCCGGGCGAGCAGCGGCGGCAGCATCTCAGCGGTGATACCCGCGGCGAGCCCGCTCGGCACGCTGAAGAAGTTGAACTCGTCCCGCGTCGTACCGGTCATCAGGTCGACATCAGCCGCAGCGCCGGCCGTGATCGCCGCGAGCGGCTGCTCGTGGATCAGCTCGCCGTCGATCACCGGGAACACCGGCATGATGCCGCCGCCCCCTCGCACCGTCGTCACACCCCAGCGTGCCGGGTCGGGCGCAGCCCGCAGCTCCGCCGACACCTGCCGCTGCGCGTCGATCAGTCGGGCGGTCTCCACGGACGACAACCCGGCCGAGGTCGCCTCCACGCCGAGCCGCTTGGCCACCTCGGCCGATACGAGCGCGAGGTCGCCGGCCAGCGCGGTCACCTCGGCGGACCCGCTCTGCACGATCGCGCGCTGGAACAGTCCCTTCGCCGCCGGGATCGAGACCAGCGTCGCCACACTCATCCCACCGGCGGACTGGCCGAAGATCGTCACCTGGCCGGGATCGCCGCCGAAGGCCGCGATGTTGTCGCGCACCCAGCGCAGCGCTGCGAGCTGGTCGAGGATGCCACGATTGCTGGGCGCATCGGGCAGTACGGCGAAGCCCTGTACGCCGAGCCGGTAGTTGACCCCGACGAGCACTACGCCGTCGCGCGCGAACGCGCTGCCGTCGTACCCGGGTGCGGCGTTCGACCCGTTGCGGAACGCGCCGCCGTGGAACCACACCATCACCGGCAACCCCTCGCCGCCGGGCGTCCACACGTTGACGTTGAGGAACTCGTCGCCGTCGATGAGCGGGTTCGACAGCAGCCCGTCGAAGGGCGGGTCGTACGGCGGTTGCGGCGCGGTCGGCCCGAGCGTCGTCGCGTCGCGGACGCCGTCCCAGCCGGCGACCGGCTTCGGGGCGTCGTACCCGATCGGCGTTCCGGCGTACGGGACGCCCAGGTACGCCGTCACCCCGTCGGTCATGACGCCCTGGATCCGTCCGCCCTCAACTGTCAGCTCCATGCGGCCTATCCTCGCACCGACTCCGGAACCTCCTCGGTGATCGGCATCTCAGGTGGCGCGACCTTGCCGACCGACGACTGCGCGACGAACGCGCCGAGCAGCACGATCGCGCCGCCGATGATCTGGTTGGTGGTCAGCGTCTCGTTGAGCAGGATCCACGCGAAGAGCGTCGCTGCCACCACCTCGACGTACGCGACGGCTCCGCCGATCGCTGCCGAGAGTCGCTGTACGGCGGCCGCGCCGGCCAGGTACGCGACGACCGTGCTGACCACGATCAGCCAGGCCGCGAACACCCAGCCCGGCGCCGAGCGCTCGCCGATCGCGATCGTGTCGGTCAGCGCGTGCCACGGAATGCCCCACGGCGCCGCGATCGCGGTCAGCAGGATCGCGCCGACGACGCTGCCCGCGGCGGTCATCACCAGCGGATCCGCGACGCCGGTCAGCTTGTCGATCAGGATGAAGTACGTCGCCTGGCAGGCGGCCGCGCCGAGCCCGGCGAGCAGGCCGATCAGATCGAGCTGGACGCCGGACCAGACCTCGACCACCGTCGCGAGCCCGACCAGCGCGATGCCGACGCCGAGCGCGGCGGACTTCGGTACGGCGACCTTCCGGCCGAACTTGAGCCAGGCGACGACCAGCACCGGCCCGGAGAACTCGAGCAGGATCGCGACGCCGACCGGCAACCGGCTGGCGGCGATGAAGAACAGCGTCTGGCAGCCGGCGATCCCGGTCACGCCGTACAGCACGAGCTGCGGCCAGGACGCGCGGGCGGCCCGGAGTCCGGCCGCGCCGCGGAAGATCAGCACGAGCGGGACGAGCAGGGCGGCGGCGCCCAGGATCCGCAGCCAGGCGGCCTGCTGCGGAGACATCCCGGCGCCGATCAGGGCCTTGGCGAACGGTCCCGACCCGCCGAACGTGATCGCCGAGAAGAGCGCGAAACCGAGACCGATGGACTTGGTCCGGGCAGCATCCTGTGTCATGGGCGTCATGCTGTCACACCCATTACACGGCGTCGAGGGTGTTTCCAGACCTTGGTCTTCGCCGGGTCAGAGCACGTTGACCGCCCGCGCCGCGACCACCGCGATCGTGAGCAGCGAGATTGCCGACTGCACCGTCATCAGCGCCTTGACCCGCGCCGACAGCGGCATCGTGTCGGTCGGGCTGAACGCCGTCGCCGCCGTGAACGCCACGAACAGGTAGTCGGTGAACCCGGGCAGCCACTTCTCCCACCCCGGGATCTCGGCCGTCATCTGTGGGAAGAGCAGGTCGGCCCGCTCGACCTCACGCTCGTGCTCGGGCGCCCGGGCGAACGGACCACCGCGATCCACCTCCCAGTACCAGACCGCGAAGGCGACGACGTTCGTCACCCAGATCAGCAGCGCGGACTTCACCAGCACCATGCCGTCGGTGGCGTTGCCCGAGGTCAGGTAGTCGATCAGCCCGGCCAGGTAGATCCCGTTGAACACCACCAGCGCGCCCAGCAGCACCAGCTCGACCCACCGGAGCCAGGGCTCGTCGCGGCTGAGGTGGAACGGGTTCATCCACACCAGCGGCACCAGCAGCGCGGCACCCATCGCTGGGAGCAGCCAGCGGGGGAGTGACAGCACCTGCGCCGGCACTGCGACCTGCAGCGCCAGGACGACGAGCACCGCGAGCGAAGCGGGCCACCTGCGCATGTGCTTCTTGCTGAGCGCTTCTGCCTTCGGGACCTTGATCACTCCTGCATTCTGACGGGTGGTTGCCTCTAGCCGACGGAAGCGTCGACCACGGCCTGCCCGACGGCCGTACGCCGGTAGTGCACCTGGTGACCCGTACGGCGACGCGTCACCAGCCCAGCGCCGTACAGGGCCTTGAGGTGTTCAGCCACGGTGCCCAGTGCCAGCCCGTACTGCGCTGCGAGCGCGCTGGTCGTTGCGGGCGGGTCCAGCGCCGTCAGCAGCGTCGCGCGGGTCCGGCCGAGCAGGGTGGCCAGGGGGTCGGGTGCGGTCGGTGCGTCGTCCCAGAGCCGGGCCGCGCCGCGCGCCGGGTAGACCAGTGTCGGTTGGTAGCCGGGGGCAACTATCGCGACCAGGTACGGCCAGGCGAACACGCCTGGCACCAGCAGGAGCCCCTCGCCGGCCAGCTGGTGGTCAGGCTCCCGGTACTTCGAGGCGACCAGACGATCGCCGTCCCACGACAGGGTCGGATGGAGATCGTCGAACAACTCGGCCAGGCCGCCCCTGGTCAACTGCGCGCCGCGGTGCGCGATGTCGTCGTCGAGCACCCGGCTGATCGCCGACCAGTCGGGTTCGATCAACGTCGTCCACGCGCTCTCGATCTGATCGGCGAGCCGTTCCCGCGCACCGGCCGGATCGGCCAGCATCCGGTCGATCTCGGGCGCCGCCGGGTTGTTCAGCTCGTCACGCGACCTGATCAGCTCGGCCCGTACGACGTCGAGCGGCGCCGCGCGGACCCGGGCGATCTCCGTACTGAACTTGGCCCGGGACGCCTTGGGCGGGGGAGTGAGGAAGTCCGGCGTGAACCCGCTCCGCGGTTGCACCGCCGCGAGCATCGTGAGGTCCAGCCTGTCGGCTGCCTCCGCCTTGGCGGCCACCCACGGGGAGTAGAGCGGCCGGTGCTTGCTCCCGTTCAGCACGCGGACGGCGGACACCGTCTCCCACAACGGCGACACCCCGAACCGGCAGCGCAGCGCGTCGGCCCGGCTGAACCGCAGTACGGTCATCGCCACGAACTTTCGGTCATCCCCGAAACTATAGCTGCGGCCGTGCCGCCGCCTGCACCCTCGCAATGTGAGCACGCCACCCGCGCAGCCGACCAGCGCGCTGCAATCGACCAGCTACCTGTCCGTCTTGCGCATCCCCGGCCTCCGCGCCGTCTTCACCGCGCACGCCGTCTCCATGGTCGGCACCGTCGCGGCCCAGGTCGCGCTGTCGATCCTGGTCTTCGACCGCACCGGCTCACCCCTGCTCTCGGCGCTCGTCCTGGTCTGCTCGTTCCTGCCCTACGCCCTCGGCGGCACAGTCCTCTCCTCCATCGCGGACCGCTACCCAGCCCGCCCGCTCCTCGTCACCTGCGACCTCCTCAGCGCGCTGTGCATCGCCGCCATGCTCATCCCCGGCCTACCGGTCGCAGCCCTGCTCGGCCTCCTGCTGCTCACCGGCCTGATCGCCCCGATCTTCGCCGGCGCCCGCTCGGCCAGCCTCACCCAACTCCTGCCCGCAGACCTCTTCCCGACGGGCCGATCCCTCCTCCGCACGATCAGCCAAACCACAGTCCTCACCGGCTTCGCCCTCGGCGCGATCGCCGTCGCCGCGGTCGGCCCGACCTGGCTCCTCGCGCTCGACGTCCTGACCTTCGCCCTGTCCGCCGTCCTCATTCGCTTCGGTACGCCGTCAACGCCCGCACCGGGAGCCGGCGGCAGCGCCCTCCAGGCCTCCCGCGAAGGCCTCCGCTACCTCTTCACCACTCCCAAGGTCCGCAACCTGCTCCTCCTCACCTGGGCAGCCCCCGCCTTCTCGGCCGTCCCCGACGGATTGGCCGTCGCGTACGCCGCCCAAACCGGCGCCGCCGCCTCCGCCGCCGGAGCCCTCTTCACCGGCTACGCCGCGGGAACCGTCTTCGGCGAACTCGTCGCCACGCGCCTCACACCCGCAACCCGCCGCAAGCTCCTGGTCCCGTTGCTCCTGGCCACCCAAGTCCCCGCGATCGCCTTCGTCTTCACCCCCTCGGTCGCGGGCGCAGCCGTCCTGCTCGCCGTCGCAGGCATGGGTCACGCCTTCAACCAGGCCATCGACCCGATGATCCTGGCCACCGCCGACCCGTCGTACCGGGGCCGCCTCTTCACCGTGCAAACCAGCGGCCTGATGACAGTCCAAGGCGTCACGATCGCCCTCGCCGGCGTCGTCGGAACCTTCGTCCGCCCCAACCTCACGATCACCTGCGCCGGGATCCTCGGCGTACTCGTCACGCTGGTCCTGGCCAGGAAGGTGATCAGCGCAGAAACCGCCGAACCTGCCGCCGCGACCGCAACCGGATGAACCGCACCTGCGGGAACGCGGACTGGTCCACCGCTTCGTACTCGCGCTTCGTCGGGCCATACGTCCGCCAAGCCCACAACAGGATCGACCGCGAAGGGTCGCGGCTCAACTGATCCCTGAGCGGCCGCTCACGATTCCCGTTCCACAGCTCCACACCGGTCGCCGTTCGCCGTACGGTGCGCTGGATCAGCTGCCACATCACCACCGCCCGGGGCAGATCCACCCAGACCACCAACTCGGCCCGGCCCCAGGCGATCTGCCGGACCCGCGCCGAATAGTTGCCGTCGACAACCCACCCGTCCGACGCCGTCGCCGCCTGCACCTGCTCGGCGAACTCGTCCTCCCCGAGCTTCGTCCACCCGGCCTGCCAGAACAGCGCATCCAACTCGACATGCGGTACGCCGAGCCGCTCACTCAACGCCCGGGCCACCGTCGACTTCCCGCCCCCGGCGACGCCAATCACCACCACCCGAGCCCCCGCAGCGCGCCGTCCCGCCGCGCGCCCCAAGCTCACACCCTGCGGCCCCTCCATCCAGCCCATCCCGCGACCGTACCGTCGAGCCCGACCGGCCCGCGGCGCTGGCCCGACGGAGCCCCGACCGGACCGGCCCGTGAGGCGGTCTGTCCACCCAGCCGATCCTGCGGCCGTACCGGCGAGCCAAGCAGCCCGCGGCGCTGGCCCGACAGAGCCCGACCGGACGGGCCCGTGAGGCAGGCCCCTCCACCCCGCCGATCCCGCGGCCGTACCGGCGAGCCAGGCAGGCCCGTGGCGCTGGCCGGACGGAGCCCCGACGGGACGGGCCCGTGAGGCAGGCCCCTCCACCCCGCCGATCCCGCGGCCGTACCGTCGAGCCAGGCCGATCGGCGTCGGGAAAGCAGTTGATCAGTGCCTGAAACCCGCGTGGAGCAAGGCCGGATCAGGTGGCGACGTTCGTGGGCACGACGGCGTCCACGGGGGAGTGCCGGGAAGCAGCCGCCGGTGACGGGCCGGCGACTACGGAGCCGCGACCGGCTGGGCGCGATCCGTGGCGAGCTTCACGGCGAACACAGCCAACGCGGTGCCCGTCACGTACCGGTGGACCCTCGACCACAGCGGCTTGCGGCTGAAGAAGATCGCGACCGAGCCGGCGGTGATGACGAAGATCGCGTTCACCAGTACGCCGACGGCTGTCTGGGTGAGCCCGAGGATCAGGCTCTGCGCGCCGACGTGTCCGCGCGACGGATCCACGAACTGCGGCAGCAGGGAGATATAGAGGATCGCGATCTTCGGGTTCAGCAGGCAGGTGAGCAGACCCATGCCGAACAGCTTCCGCGGGCGATCCGGCTCGAGCGCGTCCGGCGTAAAGGCGGAACTGCCGCCGGGCCGAAGCGCCTTCCAAGCCAGCCAGAGCAGGTAGGCAGCGCCCGCGAGCTTCAACGTCACGTAGATCTCAGGCACCAGCGCGAACAACGTCGCCAGCCCAGCGGCCGCCGCGAGCAGGTAGATCACGAACCCGGTTCCAACCCCCGCCAGCGAGATGAGCCCAGCCCGGCGTCCCTGCACAACCGACCGCGAGACGAGATAGATCATGTTCGGCCCAGGCATCACCACCAGGCCGAGCTCGATCAGTGCGATCCCGACCAGTGCTTCCGTGCTGACGATCATCAAGGTCCCTTCAGGCGGCCACTACCTCGACGAAGCTAACAGCCGCGCCGGCGGTTGCCGTGGGAATTACCTCCAGCTGAGACAAGCCGACGGCACCAGCACCGCGTGCGCCGTTCGGAGCGTCGACAACCGCTGACGCAAGATCGATGTCGTCACCTGGGGCGGCCCGCACGATGGGAATTACCTCCGGCTGAGACAAGTTGACGGCACCAGCACTGCGTACGACGTTCGGAGCGTCGACAACCGCTGACGCAAGATCGATGTCGTCACCTGGGGCGGCCGCACCTTTCGCCGACGACGACGCGCGGTCCAGCGCGTCGGCGCGATAACGCGATGGCGATTCTCTTTCCCGCGGATTCCGACGCCGACCACGACGATGCTGCGCTCCGCCATCCCGCACGGTGTGGTTCTCCCGCTCGTCGACGAGGGCACCGAGGAGACGGTCGTCCCGGTGGTCGTCCCGACGGTCGTCCCGACGGTCGCCGAGACCCTGACGGGCCTGGCCGCCAACGGGCCGTCGGAGGAGGAGCCCGGCTCGCGCCGGACCGACCCGCTGCGGCTCAGGCGCTGGCGCGGATGACCAGGGGAGCGGTGACCAGGCAGCCCGGCTGGTCGGGCTCGCCGGCGATCTCGTGCAGGGCTCGGTGGAAGAGGCTGAGGGCGATGTCCCGCAGCGGGATCCGGGCTGTGGTGAGTGGGGTGTCGAGCATGCTGGCGAACGGGAAGTCGTTGAAGCCCGTGACCGCGACATCCTCGCCGACCTTCACCCCGAGGCGCTGCAGGGCACGGATCGCGACCACGGCCCACGCGTCGTTGTCGGCGACGAACACGTCCGGCCGGCTCTTGCTCTCCATCGTCGCGGTCACGTAGGCGGCGACCTCGTCGAGATCGTCGAACGACGCGCACGAGTGCGGTGCGTCGAACTCCCGCAGGAACCCTTCCTCCCGCTGGTGCACCCACGGCAGCCCGCTCTTCGTTCCCAGGTACGCCGGACGCGAACGCCCCTTGGCGCGCAGGTAGTGCCCGATCGTCGCCATCGACTCGACGTTGTCCACGTCGACCCAGCACTGCCGCTGCCCGGGACCGGTCCGCCCGAACGCGACGAACGGGAACCCCTTCGTGCTGAGGAACTCGATCCGCGGGTCGTTGGGCATCGTCTCCAGGACGACGATCGCGTCGACCTGCCGGGCCGCGATCAGCTGCTCGTACAACGCGATCTCGGTCTTGCCCGTGGTCGGCGTGGTCACGTGGACGCCGTACCCGTTGCCCGACGCGGCCATCACCAACCCGCCCAGCAGGCCGTGCAGGAAACCACCGAGTCCGGGGTTCTGCTCGTTGGCCACGTCGTCGTCGAGGTAGAGCGGCAGGCCGATCACCTGGCTCCGGCCGGACGACAGGGCGCGGGCGGCGTGATTCGGCATGTACCCGAGCTCGTCGATCGCGGCCTGCACCGACGCCACCGTCTGATCGCTGACCCGGTGCGGCGCGTTCAGCACGTTGGACACGGTCATCGCCGAGACCCCGGCCTTCCGTGCCACGTCGGCCACGGTCGTCCGACGGTTCTTCCGCTCGGTCGCCATCAGTCCCCCTTCGTCGAACCCCGAACGCCCATCCAACCAGCGAAGTCCGTCACTGTGCGACCCGCTCGATCCTGGCCACCCCGCCGATCGGTACGTCGAGCGCCCACAACCCCTCCGGCGGCGTCGCCGTACTCCGCCGGACCTCAACGCCCGAGCAGTCGGACACGACGACCTCGACCGGCCCGTCGCCGGCACCGTCGAGCAGCACGGTCGGCTCGTTCCCGCCGTTCACCAGCACCAGTACGCCGGCCGGCGCGTTCAGCCGGACGACCGGGTTCGAGTACACCGCCACGATCGTCTCCTCCGGAGAGATCGCCGCGACCTGCGTGTACCGCGCGTCGGGTCGCACCGGCACCAACTCACCGCGCAGCAACGTCGCTGCGTGATCCCGCAGGAAACCGAGCCAGTACCGCACCACGCGATCGTGCGCCTCCGGCAACGAACCGAGCTCCACCGACACCTGCGCCGAGCTGAACAGCACCCCGATGAACTGCTCGGCCACCGCTTCGGCCGAAGCCTCCGGGTGCCACATCAGCATGTCGGAGTGCACCGCGCGATCGCCCGCGAGCAACCGCGCATCCACAGTCCGGACCCGGTTCTCCACCGCGTCCAGCGCGCAGTCGCCCGCGCGCAGGAACGTCCCGTACTGCCAGAGCCGCGGGTTCACGTAGTCCTGCCGGAACTCGATCAGCAGGTCCGGTCGCAGCCGCTGCAGTTCGGCCCGTACGGCGGCGAAGAACAGCTCGACGCCTTCGTCGACCGTCGCGCAGTCGCCCTCCGGCGCGCGCGGCGGGTTCTTCCAGGCCCAGCTGTCGATGAAGTCGATCTTCAGCCCGTCCACACCCCAGTCGCGGACCGGCCGGACGCAGCACTCGACCAGGTGCTCACGGACCTCCGGGTACCGCGGGTCGAGCGCGACCGTGGTCTGCTCGTCGTCGAGGAAGCCGAGCGCCCGGTCGCTGAACCGGTCCCACGCCTTCGAGTGCCGGCCCATCAGCGGCGGCGCGATCCACAGCACGTAGTCGACGCCGAGCGCGTGCACACGGCGTACGTGGTCGGCCATGTCCGGGAAGCTGCTGCTGGTCGGCTCCCAGTCACCGCAGTACGCGTAACCGCGGGCGGTGTTGTCGGTCTGCCAACCGTCGTCGACGATCACCGCGCTGCATCCGTACTGCGCGCCGGTGGATGCGTGCCGCTCGACCGACTCCTCCGAGACGTGCTGGTGATCGGAGTACCAGGTCGAGTACATCGCCGTGCGCGCGATCTCCGGCACCGGCGCGATCCGGTCGCCGAGCTCGGCCGTCCACGCGTCGGTCACCCCGCGCAGCCCGGCAGCGAAGTGCAGCGCGCGCAGATCGATCCGCAGCGTGAACCGGTGCTGCCCGTCGACCACCTCGACGTCGTCGACCACGAACTCGACCAGGTGCTCGGCGGTCTCCTCGTTCACCCCGACGGCGAAGTCGCAGCCGCGGACGCTCGACGACAGCGACACGACCAGCGGGCTCACGTCGTCGGTCCGCACCAAGGCCGCGACCGGCGCGGACCGGACCGAGCGGACGTCGCGCTGCGAGCCCCAGTCGGTCGGGAGGTTGCGGTGCGATCCCTGGGTCGCCTGCCACAACGTCGCCGCGCCCTCGACCGGCCAGGTCCACCGGATCCGCACCGGCTCCGCCCGCAGGTCCGCGGCGACGATCTCGACCAGCTGCACCCCGGCCGCGGGCGCGTCCAGCTCGCTGACCGAGGCGGCCGAGACCGTGGCGGTCCGGGCCGTCGAGCCGTCGGGGGAGCGCACCTCGAACGAGGTCTGGGGCGGGACGGGCATGGGCGACTCCTGTCGTCGTGACTTCACTCTCGGCTCCGACTATAGCGGTAAAATCGAGCCGTCCCAAGGTATTGACGAATGCCCGGGCTGTGCTAATTTTACCGCTAAACACGGATTCGTCGAGAGGTGACCGCGATGCCGGAGCTGACCGTCGCGTCGGACAGCGCGTACGTCGAGAACGCCTTCAGCTGGGCGCGTGAGCGCGCGCTGCGGTGGGTGATGACGGACGCCGCCGAGGCCAACCTGCCGTCGTACTGGGCGGGTTATCCGTCGCGCGAGATGTTCTACTCCCGCGACGTCTGCCACCAGGCCGGCGGCGCGCATCTGCTCGGCCTGGACACGGAGAACTTCGTAATGCTGCGCCACTTCGCCGCGTCCGCCACCGCGGTCCGCAAGTGGTATCCGGTCTGGGCGTTCCACTTCGACGGTGCGATCGCCGCGCTGGACTACCGCGGCGACGACGAGTTCGTGCGGGAGATCCCCGCCGTCTTCGACCTGACCTGGCGCGCGCTCGAGCAGTACGACTGGACCGGCGACCGGCGCTGGCTCGACGATCCGGACCTCGCGACGTACTACCTGCGCTCGGTCGGCGAGTTCGTCGCCGTGCACGACCACGACGGCGACGGCGTCCCGGAGTCACCCGGGACCGGCGACATCTTCGTCGGCTCCGCGACGTACAACGAGCAGGACGCCGAGCACCCGCTGATCGTCGCCGCCGACGGAATCGCCTTGCAGTACGCCGCTCTCAACGCGCTCGCCCGCCAGTACGGCGACGAGTACCAGCACCGTGCGGACAAGATCCAGCAGGACTTCCTGGCGACCTGGTGGGACGAGCAGCAAGGCCGATTCGCCCGCGGCCGAACCGTCGACCACGGTCTCGACTTCGGGTGGGGTCTGGAGGCGAGCTGGATCGGGCCGATGACCGGCCTCACCGGTGACGGCCCGCGCAACGAGGCGTTCCTGGACTTCGTCGAGCAGCAGCTCGAGCTGTCGCCGCCGAAGAACATCGAGGCCTTCAGCTACCTGCCCGAGGTGTTCTTCCGGCACGGTCGCGACGAGTCCGCCTGGCGCTGGCTGCGCCACCTGATCGACAGCCGCGACGACTATCCCGAGGTCTCGTTCACCGTGGTGCACCACCTGGTGGCGGGCCTGCTCGGACTGCGACCGGACGCCGCGGCGGCCGCCCTGTCCATCGACTCCCACCTGCCGGCCGACATCGGCCGGCTGACCGCCGACCACGTGCGGGTCGGCGAATGGGACCTGCGCATCGCCCAAGAAGGACGGCACACGACAGAGGTCACCGTGCACAGCGGACCGGGGCCGCTGACGGTGACGGTCGGATCAGCCGGCCCCTGCACCATCCAGCCCGGCGGCACCGTCCGGGTGACCACTGAGACGAAGGACCCCTCATGAAACTTCGCAACCGCCTGCTCCCGCTCGGAGCCGGACTCACCGCCCTGCTGCTCGCCGCCGGCTGCGCGACCGGCAGCCAGCCGGCCGCCAACAGCGGTGGCGCCAACGAGAACGGCGACATCACGTTCTCCTTCTGGGGCACCAACTCCGAGGCCGCCTCGCTGAAGGCGATCGCGGCCGCCTTCGAGCAGGCCAACCCGGGCACCAAGGTCACCACGAACTGGATCCAGGCCGACTACGAGCAGAAGCTGCAGACCTCGATCGCGGCCGGCACGCAATCGACCGTGATCGAGATCAGCAACACCAGCCTGGCCGGGTTCGCGCCGAGCTTCGCCGAGCAGCAGGTCGACCCGGGCAAGTTCGTCCAGCCGAACATCTCCGAGGCGCTCAAGTTCGACGGCAAGTACTACGCCACGCCGTTCACCGCGAAGCCGAAGGTGATGGCGGTCAACCTCGACGCGTTCAAGGCCGCGGGCCTGCCGGCACCGAGCCCGACGACGCCGCTGACGCTGGACGAGTTCAAGACGATCGCCGCGAAGCTGTCCCACGGCGAGGGCAAGAGCCGCGTGTTCGGGACCAGCAACATGTGGTTCAAGGGCTGGCTGACCGCGGCCGGCGGCGGTTTCTACAACGCCGACGCGACCGCCTGCACGTTCGGCGACCAGCAGGGGGTCTCGACCGCGCAGTACATCGTCGACCTGCAGAAGGAACGCCTCGCGCCGAACTCGATCGACATCGAGGGCCAGGACCAGGCCCAGTGGTTCGCGGCCGGCCGGCTCGGCACCTTCAGCGACTTCGGGCCGTGGACGGTCGCCGACTTCGCCAAGATCAGCAAGCCGAACTGGACCCTCGTCCCGGTGCCGGGCAAGGGGTTCCCGATGGAGGTCGGCGGGCTGGCGATCGCGAAGAACGCCAGCGGGAAGAAGGCCGAGACGGCGAAGAAGTTCGTCGAGTTCGCCAGCACGCAGCAGGTGGCTCAGGACCTGCTGATCCAGGGCAACACCGCCCTCGGCGTACCGATCATCGCTGCCTCGACGCCGACGCTGGAGAAGGTGCTGCCGGCCGAGCGCAACCTGGCCGCCTTCACGACCGCGCTGAAGACCGGCCAGATCAGTCCGTCGGTGCCGCGCGAGGGACAGATCTCCGGTGACGCAGACAAGGGCATCACCAGCTACACGCCGCTGGGCAGCGGCAAGGACGACGTGGCCAAGATCCTGCCCGGCCTCAACGACAAGTGCACCGCGGCCCTGAAGCAGTGAGGTAGACCGTGAACCCGACCATCGGATGGATCCGCCAGCTCGCGGAGTCCTGGGGAGTTCCCGCGGTCCTGGTGCCGCTGGTCCCGTTCCTGGTCCTGCTGATCGTCCTGTACGCCGTGATCGGGCTCGCGGCGTACGGGGCGAAGCGGAAGTGGCCGCGGGCCGACAAGACGATCGCGTTCTGGCTCTTCATCTCGCCCTGGCTGATCGGCTTCCTGATCTTCACCGTCGGCCCGATGCTGTCCTCGGTCTACGTCAGCCTGACCTCGTGGGACCTGATCACGCCGCCCAAGTTCGTCGGCGTGGCCAACTACACCGAGGCCTTCCAGGACCCACGCGTCGGTCAGGCGATCAAGGTGACGCTGCTGTACGCCGTGATCAGCGTCCCGCTGCAGACCGTGCTCGCGTTCATGGTGTCGCTGCTGATGAACGTCGACCTGCCGGGGATCCGGCTGTTCCGTACGATCTGGTACCTGCCGAGCCTGGTGTCCGGCGTGGCTCAGATCGTGCTGTTCCTCTGGGTCTTCAACCCGCAGTACGGACTGGTCAACGACATGCTCGGCAAGGTCGGGATCACCGGGCCGGGCTGGTTCAACGACGCGTCGTGGGCACTGCCGACGGTGATCCTGATGAGCCTGTGGACGGTCGGCGGCGCGATGGTGATCTACCTGGCCGGCCTGAAGGACGTGCCGACCACGCTGTACGAGGCCGCGGCGCTCGACGGCGCCGGACCGCTGCGGCTGTTCTGGCACGTCACGCTGCCGCAGCTGAGCCCGATCATCCTGTTCAACGTGCTGACCGGGATCATCGGCGCGCTGCAGGTCTTCACCCAGGGCTTCGTCGTCAACGGCGGCCCGAAGGACTCGCTGCTGTTCTTCGTCTACTACCTGTACGACAACGCGTTCCAGAACTTCCGGATGGGCTACGCGTCGGCGCTCGCCTGGATCCTGTTCGTCATCATCATGGCGCTGACCGCCGTGACGCTGCGCGGGAGTGCCTTCGCGATCTACTACGAGACCGAGATGGGCGGGCGGCGCCGCCGTCTGCGCGTGAGGAAGGGCTGAGCCATGGCCGTACTGGTCGACACCGGCCGCGCCACCGACGTGGCAGCGAGCATCCGCCGCGCGGACCGGCCGTACTGGCGGCGCAACCTGCCGCTCTCGCTCGCGATGTACGTCGTACTGGGCCTCGGGTCGCTCGCCTTCGTGTACCCGTTCCTGTGGATGATCGCGACCTCGCTGCGCTCGCTCGCCGGCGTCGGCAGCGCCGGCGCGAGCATCTGGCCGAGCGAGTTCCTCTGGAGCAACTACACGCGGGCGATCACGTCGTTCCCGTTCTGGCGGTACGCACTGAACTCGCTGCTCACGACGCTGATCCCGATCGTCGGCACGGTGTTCTCGTGCGCGCTGGCCGGGTTCGCGTTCGCGCGGCTGCGGGTGCGGTTCTCCGGGGTCGTGTTCGCCGTCGTCCTGGCGACGATGCTGCTGCCGGGGGAGGTGACGATGGTTCCGCAGTTCATGCTGTTCAACAACCTCGGCATGATCGACACCCTGTACCCGCTGATCCTGCCGGCCTTCTTCGGGTCGCCGTTCTACATCTTCCTGTTCCGGCAGTTCTTCTCCCGGATGCCCGCCGAGCTGGCCGACGCGGCGGTGGTCGACGGGTGCGGCTGGTTCAAGATGTTCCTGCTCGTCTACCTGCCGCTCGCGAGGCCCGCGGTGGTGGCGATCTCGATCCTGCTGTTCATGGGCTACTGGAACAACTTCCTCGGCCCGGCGATCTACATCAACTCAGACCAGTGGAAGACGCTGCCACTGGCCTTGGCCGGTTTCCAGTCGGTCAACGGCACGGACACCCCGTTGCTGATGGCAACGTCGGTGCTGATCACGCTGCCGTGCCTGCTGATCTTCTTCCTGGCCCAGAAGCAGATCACGAACGGCATCACCTTCACCGGCGGCCGGTGAGGCCGGCCAGCAGCCTGGGAGGCGGTGGTGCGGTGGTGCGACCGTCCGGCGGTGCGGCGGTGGTGCGGCGGTCCGGTGGTGCGACCGTCCGGCGGCGGTGCGGCGGTGCGGCGGTGCGGCGGTGCGGCGGCGGTGCGGCGGCGGTGGTCCAGCGGCGGCGGGAAACCTGCTTGACCGGCTGACCGGGCTCGCTGATGATCGCGGCATGCCGGAACCTGTCGACGCCCTGGTGATCATCGACGTCCAAGCCGGGCACGTGGGCGGCGCGCACGCCGTACCGGATGCAGAGCAGCTGGTGGAGACGATCTCCGGACTGCTGGCGGCGGCGCGGGGGAGTGGGGCGCTGGTCGTTCACGTGCAGAACGACGGTGATGCCGGTCAGGTGGATGCGCCGGGGACTGCCGGGTGGGAGCTGCACTTCGCGCCGGTTGCTGGTGAGACGGTGATCCGCAAGGAGTACGACGACTCGTTCCGGGAGACTCCGCTGGAGGAGTTGCTGACCGCGGCGCAGGTGAAGTCGCTGGTGGTCTGCGGACTGATGTCGGAGATGTGCGTCAGCGCAACAGCCCGTACGGCGCTGGACCGCGGATATCGGGTCGTCCTGCCACACGACGCCCACGGCACCACCGGCGTACCAGCCGCGCCCGGCCTGGGCGAGGCGATCCCGCACACCACCGTCTCCCGTGTCGCCGAGTGGGCCCTCGGCGACGAGATCGAGATCGTCCCCCACGCGAAGGCGGTTGTCTTCGCCGACAGTCCTAACGCGAGCGCCCGCTAGTCCTAACGCGAGGGGGCCAGTTCTAACGCGAGGGCGCGTCGCGCTTCACGCGAGCGGGCGCTGCGCTTAACGCGAGCGGGCGCTGCGCCTCCTGTGGGCGGGCCTAACGCGGGCGGCTGCGGCTGCGAGTTGCGGCGGCGACGAACTCGTGGGCCTCTGTCAGCAGGTCGCGCCACCTGGTGTGGTCTTCGGAGTACGGGAGGCCGGCCCACTCGCGTGTCGGGTTGCGGCCGACGTGGACTGGCTCCGCCTCGCCTGCAGCTAGTAGCTCCGCGACCTTGGGGGCGGGCAGTTTGACGATCAGTTGGCCCTCGCGGCCGACGAAGGCGAAGACCTTGCGTCCGACGCGCAGGGCCTCGCTGCCGAACATCGGCGCGCGGTCGACGTCTGGTACGTCGTCGTACGCGGCGGCGAGTTCGTCGAGGAGTTGCTGGCCTCGGGCGCGGTCAGCGTGCATGGGCGGCGCGGGCCTCGGTGAAGGGCTGGCGGTCGAAGATGATGCGCAGGTGGGTGATCCGGCCGTTCTCGACCGTGAGCATTTCTGCGGCGGGGGCGTCGGCGACCGGGACCGTGCGGGTTTCGTACATCAGCAACGCGGTCGACTCGTCGCCGTACGCCGCGACGACCAGCGACTCGAGCAGGATCTTCGAGAACGGCTCCATGAACCCTCGGAAGGCCTCGGCGCCCTCGATCGTTCCGGCGGGGGCCAGGCAGACGATGTCGTCGGCGACGTACTGCATCGCGGCCTCGAAATCGTGGCCGGTCCAGGCGCGGTGGTAGGCGAGGGCGACGTCGAGTGCGGTCATCGGGTGTTTCCTTCCGGTCGGACGGCTGATGACTGTGTTGACACCACCCAGACCTCGATCGGAACGGTCAGCGCGCGGAAACTGTCCGGCTCTGCTCGCCTCAACCGTCCCGTACCTCCTGGACAGTCCGCTCGGGGTGGTAGCGACGCAGCGGACCGGGCGTTGGCATGGCTGAGCCGGAACCCGGCCGTGGGTGGGCTTCAGCGCCACGATCCCGGTCAGCACCGAGGGCGACGCTCGTGCTGACACGATAGGGCGATGACGAGTTCGTTGCTGGAGCGCGCGCAGGGTGGGGACGAGCGCGCGTTCCACGAGCTCATGGCGCCGTACGCACGCGAGTTGCACCTGCACTGCTACCGGATGCTCGGCTCGGTCACCGACGCCGACGACCTGCTGCAGGAGATCCTGCTCGCGGCGTGGACGGGGCTCGCCGGGTTCGCCGGTCGGGCGTCGCTGCGGACGTGGCTCTACCGGATCGCCACCAATCGCTGCCTGAACGCAATCCGCGACGGCAAGCGCCGCCCGCCGACCGAGCCGCTCCCGCCGTTCGATCCACCGGAGCCGACCCGCCGTGGCGACATCACCTGGCTGCAGCCGTACCCGGACACCTGGCTCGAGGACCACGCCGTACGCCGGGAGACCGTCGAACTCGCCTTCGTCACCGCGCTCCAACGCGTCCCACCCCGCCAGGCGGCAACGCTCGTCCTGGTCGACGTCCTTGGCTTCACCACCACCGAGGTCGCCGATCTGATGGACACCACCCCAACGGCGATCAAAGGTGCGTTGCAACGGGCACGCGCTTCGGTGCGCGGAGGCTCCGGCGCGGGCGACGCCGGCGAGTCAGCTGTGCGCGTGGACGACCTGAGCGCACGCGAGTCGGGTGCAGTGGAGTCGGGTGCAGGGGAGTCGGAGACGCGAGATGCCGGGGAGTGGGCGGTCGCCCGCCGGTTCGCGGCGGCGTTTGTTGCCGACGACATCGAGGCGGTGACGAGTCTGCTCACCGACGACGCCTGGCTGGCGATGCCGCCGGCGCCGCACGAGTACCAAGGAGCAGCAGCAATCGCGGAGTTCCTGCAGGCGAGCGCGGCCGGACGCAGTGCCGGCGTGCGGCTGGAGCCGAGCGGCTGCAATCTCCAGCCGGGCTTCATCTGCACCTTCGTCGACGAGCAAGAGACCCGGTACGCCGGCCGCTTCGTACTCACGATCGACGGCGAACGGATCAGCCGGATCACCCGGTTCCTCGAGCCGGCGCTCGAGAAGGCCCTGCCCTGAAACTCGAGATAAAACCTGTCGTACCGACGCACCACCGACTGGCACGATGAGCCCGTGGACCTGGTGATCATCTTCGGCCCGGCCGCGGTCGGGAAAATGACCGTGGGGCACGCGTTGTGCGAGCTCACCGGCTTCAAGCTGTTCCACAACCACGCGATCATCGAGCCGGTGCTGGAGATCTTCCCGTTCGGATCGCCGCCGTTCGTGCGGCTGGTGTCGGAGTTCCGCCGCCGCGTCATCGAGGAGGCCGCGGCCTCGGACCTGCCCGGTCTGGTGTTCACGTTCGTGTGGGGGCTCGACGACCCCGGCGACGCAGACCTCGTCGCGTCGTACCTCGAGATCGGCGAGTCCCACGGAGGCCGTGCCCGGCTGGTCGAGCTGTACGCCGAGCAGTCCGAGCGGGTCGCGCGTAACAGCACGCCGTTCCGGCTCGAACGCAAGGCCAGCAAGCGCAACCTCGAGTTCTCGCAGGCCAACCTGCTGGAGATGGACGCCAAGCACACCCTCAACACGGGCGGCGCGCGCACCAAGGCCGAGGACCTGATCGAGCAGTACGAGCACGTCCGGATCGACAACACCCATCTCACCGCGCAGCAGACAGCGGAGGAGATCACGGCGGCCTTCAGCCTCCCGACCGACGTTCACCACTGATCAACCCCGCCCACCACGCCGCCCTGAGCGGGCGACCTGGCGGACGAGGTGGGTTGATCGGTGGTGGACGTCGACTCAGCCCGCCTGACGGGCTTCGAAGATCTCCAGGTAGTGCGGGTTGTGCATGATCCCGAGCACGTTGCCGAACGGGTCGACCACCGAGGCGGTGGTGAAGTCGCTGCCCGAGTGCGACGTGATCGGCTGGTACTCCGTGGCGCCCATCGCCAGCAGCTTGTCGAACGTCGCCTGCAGGTCGTCGACGTGCCAGTGCATCACGGCGCCGCCGGGCGCGTTGCCGGCGCCGGGCGGCGCGTACTTGCGGTCGATGAAGCCGAGCTCGTCGCCGTCGTCACCGATCCGGAACTCGATGTACGCCGGCGGCGCCGGCGCGGCCGGGAAGGCGAAGTCGATCTCCTGGCCGAGCAGTTCGGTGTACCAGTTCCGGGCCGCGGCCAGGTCGTCGGCGTAGAAGCTGATGGTGGCGAATCCTCGGAACATCGGGTTCTCCTCGGTGCTGGCCGGTGGCGTGTCCACCGCGTTGAGTACATCCTGCGCCCGATAAGTGCTCACCCAATGAGCACTTTCCCGAGGAAGTTTCAGGCGATCGCGGAAACGCCGTCGACCACGACGTACTCACCGCCGGGCGTGATCGCGGACGGCGTCAGTTCGGCGTACGAGACCCCGTTCGAGGCCGTCCGCGACTCGACCACCGTGAAGGCCGTCGGCGGCTGTCCGTCGGTGAAGAGCCGCTTGCCCTGGCCGAGCGCGACCGGGAACGTGATCAGCCGGTACTCGTCGATCAGCCCGGCCCGGTGCAGGTCGCGCGCGAGGCCGCAGCTGCCGTGGATCTGCAGCTCGCCGCCCGGCTGCTCCTTGAGCGCCCGGACCTGGTCGACTCCATCCAGAACCGTGGTGCCGGCCCAGGACGGCTCCCGCAGCGTGCGCGAGACGACGTACCTGGGCAGTGCGTTGAGCTTGGTCGCGACCAGGTTGTCCGGGTCGGTCACCTGCGGCCAGTAGCCGAGGAACATCTCGTACGTCGTACGCCCTAGCAGGATCGCGTCGGCCCGCGTGAACCAGCTGTCGACGATCTCGTCGAACGCCGGCCCGGCGTACGGCACGACCCAGCCGCCCTGGTCGAACCCGCCGCTCGGGTCCTCCTCCGGGCCGCCCGGGCCCTGCATGACGCCGTCGATGGTCAGGAAGGTGTGCAGTGTCAGTCGCATGGGCCGAACTCCTCAAGTGCGCGGCGGTCCCGGCCGGACCGCCTCTCACCCCTGGCGTCGAACGAACCCGGCCCGGATCGACACGAATTGTCGGCGGCCCGATCTAGGATCGCGAGATCAGGCTTAGCCGGCGCTTCCGGGAGGGTCCATGACCACGCTGACCGATCGACCGAACACCGCGCTGCTCGTCATCGACGTGCAGAACGGCGTGATGGAGGGCACCCACGACCGCGCGTCGGTGGTCGCCAACATCGCGACCCTGGTCGACAAGGCCCGCACGGCCGGCGTCGACGTCGTCTGGGTCCAGCACAGCAGCGACAACCTGAAGCGCGACACGGCCGAGTGGCAGTACGTCGCGGAGCTGACCCGCGCCGAGGGGGAGTCCGTCGTTCACAAGCTGTACCCGGACTCGTTCGAGGACACCGATCTGGAGCCGGTCCTCGCCGAGCGCGGGATCGGCCGGCTGTTCGTCTCCGGGGCGCAGACCGACGAGTGCATCCGCTCGACGCTGCACGGAGCCATCACCCGTGGCTACGACGCGACGCTCGTCGCCGACGCGCACACCACGGAAGACCTGTCCGAGTGGGGTGCGCCCACGCCGGACCTGGTGATCGCCCACACCAACCTGTACTGGGACAACCACCAGGCCCCGGGCCGCACCGCCGGTACGACGAGCACAGCCGAAGCCGACTTCAGCAGCTGAGAACTACTTGCTGTAAAGGGCTTCCACGTCGGCTTCGTGCTTCTTCATCACGACGTGGCGGCGCAGCGAGAGCTTGAGCGAGAGCTCGCCGTTCTCCTGCGTCCAGTCGGTCGAGAGGATCGTGAACTTCTTGATCCCCTCGGCCTTGGAGACGGCGGTGTTCGCGTCGTCGACCGCGGTCTGGATCTCGGCGATCAGGTCCTTGTCGGAGGACAGCGTCTCGAGGTCGGTCGGCTTGCCGTGCTTCGACGCCCAGCTGCCGATCGTCTCGGTGTCGATGGTGATCAGCGCGGCGATGAACGGCTTGCCGTCGCCGACGACCATGCACTGGCTGACCAGCGGGTGCAGGCGGATCCGGTCCTCCAGTACGGCGGGCGCGACGTTCTTGCCGCCGGCCGTCACCAGGATCTCCTTCTTGCGGCCGGTGATCCGGATGAACCCGTCGGCGTCGAACTCGCCGAGGTCACCGGTGTGGAACCAGCCGTCGGCGTCGATCGCGGCCTCGGTCGCCTCGTCGTTCTTCCAGTAGCCGAGCATCACCTGGCCACCCTTGAAGCACAGCTCGCCGTCCTCGGCGACACCGACCGTGACACCGGGCAGCGGGCGGCCGACGGTGCCGATCCGGATGTCGTCGGGCAGGTTCACGGACACGGCGGCGGTGGTCTCGGTCAGGCCGTAGCCCTCCAGAACCGGTACGCCGATGCCGCGGAAGAAGTGGCCGAGCCGGTCGCCGAGCGGCGCGCCACCGGACACGGCGTAGTCGACCTGCCCGCCGAGCACGTTGCGCAGCTTGCCGTAGACCAGCTTGTCGAACAGCGCGTGCTTCGCCTTCAGGCCGAGGCCCGGTCCACCCTTGTCGAGCGCCTGCGAGTACGCGATCGCGGTCTCCGCGGCGGCGTCGAAGATCTTGCCCTTGCCGGCCGCGTGCGCGGTCTGGCTGGCGGTGTTGAACACCTTCTCGAACACCCGCGGCACACTGAGGATGAAGGTCGGCTTGAACTCGCCGAGGTCCGCGACCAGGTTCTTCACGTCGGCGGTGTGGCCGACCTTGACGCGCATCATCACGCAACCGACCTGGATGATCCGCGCGAACACGTGCGCCAGCGGCAGGAACAGCAGCGTCGACGCGCCCTCGAGCCGGAACAGCGTCGGCAGCACCTTGGTCGCCGTACCGAGCTCGTCCATGAAGCTGGCGTGGCTGATCTTGCAGCCCTTCGGCCGGCCCGTCGTACCGGACGTGTAGATCAGTGTGGCCAGGTCGCCCGGCACGACCGCCGTACGGCGCTTGTCGAGCTCCGCGTCGTCGATCGGCTGACCGAGCACGGTCAGCGCGTCGACCGCGCCGGAGTCGATCTGCCAGACCTCGCCCAGCGCCGGCGCCTCGGCGCGCGCGGACTCGACGACGGCGCCGTGCGCGGCGTTCTCGACGACGGCGACGACGGCCTCGGAGTCGGTCAGGATCCACTGGATCTGCGAGGCCGACGAGGTCTCGTAGATCGGTACGGTCGCGGCGCCGATGCTCCAGATCGCGTAGTCGATCAGCGTCCACTCGTACCGCGTCGCGCTGAGCAGGGCGACCCGGTCGCCGTGCTTCACGCCGGCCGCGATCAGGCCCTTGGCCACGCCCGCGACCTGCTCGGCGAACTGGGCGGCGGTGATGTCGAGCCAGCCGCCCTCGATTCGCTTGCTGAACACCGCGGTGTCCGGGTACGACGATGCGTTCGCCCAGACCGGATCGGACAGCCCGCCAGTGGTCGGGGCGTCGATCACAGCAGGAACGGTGTACTCACGCATCTCCGCGTCTCCTCAGTCAGGATGGTCGGCTCCGGCGCACGTTACAGTCACTTACCCACAAGTAGCCAGGTCAGTGTGACCCAGGGAACTAAGGTCAACGGCATGCCTTCGCTAGACATCAGCTGCGACGACCTGGTCGTCGCGGATCCAGCCTACGTCGCGGAGCGGCTCGGCTCGGACACCCTGTGGCGTGAGTGGTGGCCCGAGCTCGTCCTCACCCCGTCCGAGCGACGCGGTCTGGAGGGCGTCCGGTGGGCCGTCACGGGTGCGGCGGTCGGTACGGCGGAGTGGTGGCTGGAGGAGGTGCGGGACGGTGTCGTCGTGCACTGGTACCTGCGGGCCGACCCGGTACGACGTACCGGCGTACGGCGTCTGCGCCGCTTGCAGGAGTCGTACGTCGCGCGGTACCGGGAGCGGATCTGGCGGTTCAAGGACGAAGTCGAGACGGGCCGCGCCGCGGGCGAGCGCAGGTCCGGCTGGGAACCCGCGATAGTCTCCGGGAGGGGCACCGGTGCCCCGCACCCGGCCGTGCCGCAGAACGACCTGCACGCGGACCGGCGACCGTCCCGGCAGCGGAGAGGTGAATCGATGGCAGAGCAGACCACCTCGACCATCGTCGTGAACGCGACCCCGAAAGCGATCATGGCGGTGATCGCGGACTTCGACGCCTACCCCGAATGGGCGGACTCGATGCGGGAGACGCAGGTGCTGTCGACCGACGAGGCCGGCCGGCCCAAGCAGGTCCGGTTCAAGGTGGACGCCGGGGCGATCTCCGACGAGTACACGCTGGACTACGTCTGGTCCCGCAACGAGGTGACCTGGTCGCTGGTGCAGGCCAAGATGGTCAAGGGCATGGACGGCGCGTACGTACTGCGCGACCTCGGCGCCGACGGCACCGAGGTGACCTACCGGCTGGCGGTCGACGTGGCGATCCCGATGATCGGGATGCTCAAGCGCAAGGCGGAGAAGGTCATCATCGACACGGCCCTCAAGGGGCTGAAGAAGCGCGTCGAGTCCTGATTCCGTGACACGCGTTCTGCTGTACACAGGCAAAGGTGGCGTGGGCAAGACCACGTCCGCGGCCGGCACCGCCACGCTGGCCGCCTTGCGGGGACTACGCACTCTGGTGCTGTCGACCGACGCGGCGCACTCGCTGTCGGACGCCTTCGACTCCGAGGTCGGCGGGGAGCCGACCGAGATCGACGACCTGCTGTTCGTGCAGCAGATCGACGCGCAACGGCGGTTCGAGCGGTCGTGGGGTGACATCCAGGCCTACCTGCGGTCGGTGCTGCACGTCGTCGGCGTCGACCCGATGGAGGCCGAGGAACTGACCGTGCTGCCGGGCGCCGAGGAGGTGCTCGCGCTGCTCGAGGTGCGCGACCACGTGCGGTCCGGGCGCTGGGACGTCGTGGTGGTCGACTGCGCGCCGACGGCGGAGACGCTGCGGCTGCTCGCGCTGCCGGAGGCGCTGAGCTGGTACATGGACCGGATCATCAACGCCGAGCGGAAGGTGCTGCGATCGTTCCGGCCGTTGCTCGGTAAGGCGTCTGGGTTGCCGATGCCGGATGACACTGTCTTCGATGCGCTGCGGCGGTTGCAGAAGGATCTGGCGGACATTCGGGCGTTGCTGGCCGGGCCGGATGCGTCGGTGCGGTTGGTGCTGACGCCGGAGGCCGTGGTCGTTGCTGAGGCTCGGCGGTCGATGACGACGCTTTCCTTGTACGGGTACCGCGTGGACGGGATCGTGGCGAACCGGGTGTTCCCGGCGGCCGGGGCCGACAACTGGCGGCGCCAGTGGGTCGCCGCGCAGCGCGGGATCCTCGAGGACGTCCAGGATTCGTTCAGCCCGCTGCCGATCTGGGAGTCGCCGTACCGAGCCTGCGAGCCGGTCGGGGTCGAGGAGCTCGCCGCGTTCGCTGTCGAGATGTACGGCGGGGACGATCCGTTCGCGCGGGCCTCGGACGAGACGTCGCTGCTGGTGGATCGGCACATCGACACCGACGGGCGGACGTACATCCTGACGTTGCCGTTGCCGTTGGCATCTGCTGCCGATCTGGAGCTGGCGCGGCACGGGGACGAGCTGATCATCACTGTTGGGTCTTATCGGCGGGTGATTCCGTTGCCGGCTGCGTTGGCGCGAGGGGTTGTTGCCGGGGCGCGGTTGGACGACGGGAAGCTGCAGGTGCGGTTCGCGCCGCGCGACCCGCTGCCGCCGCCGGTCCTCGAGCCGGATCTCGCGGAGGAGTTCCGCGAACAAATGGAACTCGACGAGACGCCGATTCCGGAGGGCACCCGATGACGCCTGCGAAGGAGCCGGTCGGCTCGGTCGCCGAGGAGGCGGCCAAGCTGTTCGCCGTACTGCGGGCTGCTGGTGCTGCTGATTTCGGTGACCCCACCGCGCGGGCTGAGGCCGGCACGGATGCGGCCGACGAGGCCGCGGGGGCTGAGGCCGCTGCGGCCGGAGAAAAGACAGAGAGTGCTCAGGCCGGAGGCACACCTGGCGGCGAGCGGCGCAGGCGCGCTCGCTCAGCCGGTGGTCGGCCCGACGGCAGCGCGCGCTCGACGTCCGGCTTCGCCGCGGAGGGCGGGCCGGGCGGCTCGGCTTCTGGTGGGTTTGCTGCGGAGGGCGGCCACGGTTCCGGGGCGGACGAGCATGCGCACGGGATCGGCCGTGGGGCTGAGTGTGTGTGGTGTCCGGTGTGTCAGGTGATCAACCGGGTGCGGACGACCAGTCCGGAGACCATCGAGCAGCTGTCTACGGCGGCGGCTGGGGTGCTTGGGGCTGTGCGGGGGTTGGTGGAGGCTGCGGCTGAGGCCGCGCGGCAGGCGAAGGTGGACGCAGAGTCGCGGGCTGCCGGGGAGCAGGACACGGATAGGCCAGCTCGGTCGCGGGTGGACCGGATCGACGTGAGTGAGGACCCCGAACCATGGGACTGACCATCGGCATCGACGTCGGCGGTACGAAGATCGCGGCGGGCGTCGTCGGCCGCGACGGGACGATCGGTGCGCGTGCGCACCGCGACACCCCGGCCGGCTCGGTCGACGAGACCGCGCAGGCGATCTGCGAGGCGGCCGCTGAACTGATCGAAGGGCACGACGTCGAGGCGGTGGGCATCGGCGCGGCCGGGTTCGTGTCGTCCGACCGGTCGACCGTGCTGTTCGCGCCGAACCTGGCCTGGCGGGACGAGCCGCTGGGCAAGCGGGTGGCCGACGTACTGAAGGTTCCGGTCGTCGTCGAGAACGACGCCAACGCCGCGGCGTGGGGCGAGTTCGCGTTCGGTGCGGCGAAGGACGTCGAGCACATGGTGTGCGTGACCGTCGGGACCGGCATCGGTGGTGGCGTGGTGATCGCGACCGAGCTGCTGCGCGGTGCGCACGGCGTCGCGGCCGAGCTCGGCCACATGCGCGTCGTACCGGGTGGGCATCGGTGTGGTTGTGGTGCGCGCGGGTGCTTGGAGCAGTACGCGTCCGGGCGGGCGTTGGTGCGTGAAGGGCGTGCGCAGGCGGAGTCCGGTTCGCTGGCGGCGGCGCAGATGATGAGCGTCATCGGCATCACCGACCCGGCCGAGCTGACCGGGCCGATGATCACCAAGGCGGCCGCGGGCGGCGACCCGTGCGCGGTCGAGCTGCTCGACGACCTCGGTCGCTGGCTGGGGGAGGGCCTCGCGAGCTTCGCGACGCTGTTCGACCCGAGCACGATCGTGATCGGCGGCGGCGTGAGCGCGGCCAAGGACCTGCTGCTGAAGTCGGCCCAGGTCGCGTTCGACAAGAACCTGCCGGCCCGCGCGAACCGCCCGCACCCCACGATCGTGATGGCCGAACTCGGCAACGACGCCGGCATCATCGGCGCCGCCGACCTGGCCCGCCGCCCGGTGTCCGACCAGGCGGCCCCCGCGCCGCATGCGGCCGCGGCCCTCGCGGAGACCTCTCCGTCGGATGCGCCCGGCGTGGCCTCGGAGCAGCCTCGGTGACGGTCCGCGGGGCCGCTGCGCGGGGAGCAGCCGGTACGCCGGCCCGCCCGCTGCGCGGCGGGGAGTGCGCGGGGTTCGCCGTATCCGCGCCGCGTGGCGGAGAGTGCGGCGGGTTCGCCGTACGTGCGCCGGGCGGCCGAGAGCGTGCCGTACCTGCGCTGCGCGGCGGAGAGCACGCGGGGTCCGCCGTACGTGCGCCGCGCGGCGGAGAGCACGCGGGGTCCGCCGTATCGGCGCCGCGTAGCGGAGAGTGCGGCGGGTTCGCCGTACGTGCGCCGCGTGGCGGCGACGCCGGTTCGGTGGGCGTCGGGTGCGCCACCGCACATCGCGTGCGGCGGTTGGTGGGGCGTGGTTGGCTGGATGTGGCTGGTGAAGTGGTCCAGGGGGCTGTTGGGGGTACGGCGAGGAGGGTCGTGCGATGGCTCTGACGCAGGCGCTGACGATCGGGATCGACATCGGTGGCACGAAGGTGGCCGCCGGGGTGGTCGATCCTGAGGGCAACATTCTGGACCGGTTGCGGCGGGACACCCCGACCAAGGACCCGCGGGAGACCGAGGACGCGATCGCGGACATCGTGCGGGACCTGGAGTCGCGGCACGACGTGATCGCGGTCGGGATCGGTGCGGCCGGGTTCGTCGACGGGACGCGGTCGTCGGTGCTGTTCGCGCCGCACCTGGCCTGGCGGCACGAACCGCTGCGCGACGCGGTCGAGCGCCGGCTCGGGCTCCCGGTCGTGGTCGAGAACGACGCGAACGCCGCGGCCTGGTCGGAGTGGCGGTTCGGCGGCGGGCAGGGCGAGAGTCACCTGGTCTGCGTGACGCTCGGGACCGGCATCGGCGGCGCGATCCTGAACGACGGCGCCTTGCAGCGTGGGAAGTTCGGGATCGCCGGCGAGTTCGGGCACATGCAGGTGGTGCCGGGCGGTCATCGGTGCGAGTGCGGCAACCGCGGGTGCTGGGAGCAGTACGCGTCGGGCAACGCGCTGACGCGCGAGGCTCGGGAGCTGGCGTTGTCCGGTTCGCCGGTCGCGCACAACCTGCTGCGTGCCGCCGAGGGTGATCCGCGCAAGATCAACGGGCCGATGGTGACCGAGCTGGCGAAGGACGGCGACCCGGTCGCGGTCGAACTGCTCGAGGACGTCGGCCGCTGGCTCGGCATCGGCCTCGCGAACCTCGCGGCCGCGCTCGACCCGGGGACGTTCGTCATCGGTGGTGGAGTGTCGGACGCCGGCGAGCTGCTGCTGGCGCCGGCGCGGGAGGCGTTCAAGCGGACGCTGACGGGTCGCGGGTTCCGGCCGGAGGCGCGCATCGTGCGCGCCGTACTCGGTCCTGAAGCTGGGATGGTTGGTGCTGCCGACCTCGCCCGCGAGGAGGCGACCTGGCTGCGCCGGGTCCGGGTGAAGACCACGGCGGTGACGGCGAAGACGGCCGGCGCGCGTGGCGGCCGCTCGACCCGCCTCGAGCGCGCTGCGCGGAAGTCGGCGAGCCGCCGTACAGGCATGCGAGCCGCAGCCGACCCGGACCTCCAGCCCGGCGAGCTGCAGTTGGACAAAACCCCCGAGCTGCAGGGCGACCCCGAGGCATGAGCGCGGTCCGGGCGCTCGGCTGCTACGAGCGCGGCGGCAGCTCGCTGCCTGGCGCAGCAGCGCAGCCCAGGTCTCGCGCGATCGCGCAGCGGCGCCGCATCGCGCGTAGTGCGCACTCCCCAATGTCGCGGAGCTCCGAGCGCCACGCTGCGGCACGCCGGATCGCGGGGTGCGGGCAATGAGCGGGACCTCCCTGCGCGTCCTCTCCTACAACGTCCATCGGTGGGGCGACGACAGGGAAGCCCTGGCGCGCGTCGTACAGGCCTGTGCTCCTGATGTCGCGCTGGTGCAAGAAGCGCCGACCTGGTGGGGGACCCGCCGCAAGCGGCGGGCGATGGCGGCGTCGTTCGGGATGACGTACGTCGCGGGCGCCGCGCGCAACGCGATCTTGGTTGCCGGGAGCACCGAAGTGGTGGAACCCCTGCACTGGCGGGTCTGGCGACCCTTCGTGCGTCGCAGGTTCCGCCTGATCGCGACCCAGCTCCCGGGCGGCGGCGTCGGTGGGCGCGTGACCCTCGGCACGACACCGCTCGCACTAGTCGTCTGTCACCTCGGCCTGCACATCCGAGGCCGTCAGCACGAGCTGGAGCAGGTGCTGAAGGGGTGCAAGTCGTTCGACCTCCCGTACCTGCTGGTCGGCGACCTCAACGAGGAGCCCGACGGCCCGGTCTGGAAGCGCCTGGCGGACGAAGGCCTCACCGACCTCGGCGTCGACGCCGGCCCGACCTTCCACTCCGACAACCCCGAACGCCGCATCGACGGCGCCCACCTCTCACCCGAGCTCCACGGCCGCCTCATCCCACTCGACGAGGTCGACGGCGTGACCAAGGACGATCTGGCGAAGGGCTCCGACCACCTCCCGCTCCTGATCGAGCTGACCGAATAACGGGTGGCTGCCGGACCGAACCGGACGGCAGGATGAGGGCATGACGAGCAGACCTGTTGCCCTGGTGACCGGAGTCGGACGCCGGATCGGGATCGGCGCAGGCATCGCGGAGGCATTGGCGGCGAGCGGCTGGGACGTTGCCTTCAGCTACCTCACCGGGTACGACGCGCGCATGCCCTGGGGCCCGGATGCCGAGGCTCGGGCGGAGACGATCAAGCTGCTGGAAAGCCACGGCGCGCGAGCGCTCGCCGTCGAGGCGGACCTGCAGAACCCAGACACACCGGCGGAGCTGATCGCCAAGGTCCGCGACGAGCTCGGCCCGGTGCGCGCACTCGTGATGGCGCACGCCGAGAGCGTCGACAGCGGCATCCTCGACACGACCGTCGAGAGCTTCGACCGGCATTTCGCGGTGAACGCGCGGGCGGTCTGGTTGCTGATCAAGGCGTACGCCGAGCAGTTCGACGCGCCGTACGGGACCGGAAGGATCGTCGCGCTGACCAGCGATCACACCGCGCACAACCTGCCGTACGGCGCGAGCAAGGGCGCGCTCGACCGGATCGTCATCGCGGCAGCGCACGAGCTGAAGCACCTCGGGCTGACCGCGAACGTGATCAACCCCGGCCCGATCGACACCGGCTGGATCAGCCCGGAGCTCAACGAGCACCTGGTCGCCGGTACGCCGCTCGGCCGGCTCGGGACGCCGAAGGACACCGCGGATCTGGTCGCGTTCCTGTGCTCACCGGCCGGTGGCTGGATGAACGCGCAACTCCTGCACAGCAACGGCGGATCCCAGTAGTCGCTACTTCTTGCGCCGGTTGAGGAAGGCCAGCATCGCCTCGCGGGCCGGCTCCGACCCGAACAGACTGGCCGACAGCTCCGCCAACTCCTTGCCCCGGGCATCGATATCGGCGAGCAGCTCGCGGGTCAGCAGCTTCTTCGTCTCCCGCAGCCCCTGCGGCACGCCCTTCAGCAGCGACGTCAGTACGCCGCCAACCGCGTCGTCCAGCTCCTCGTCCGGCACCGCCCGCGAGACCAGCCCGAGCCGCGCGGCCTCGGTCCCGTCGAAGCCGTCGCCGGTCAGAAACGTCAGCGAGGCCGCACGATCGGTCAACCGCGGCAGCACGGTCAACGAGATCGTCGCCGCCGCCAGCCCCAGCCGCACCTCGGTCAACGCGAACGTCGAACTGGCCGCCGCGACACTGATGTCCGCCGCGGCGACGATCCCGATCCCACCCGCCCGCACCGGCCCGGCCACCCGAGCAACCACCGGCTTCGGGTTCGCGACGATCGCCCGCTGCACGTCGACCATCCGCTGCGCGCCGACCCCCATGCCGACGGTCGTCGCCTCCGCCATGTCCGCCCCCGAGCAGAACACGTCCAGCGCCGACCGGATCACGATCACCCGTACGGCGTCGTCCGCCCCGGCCGTCTCCAGCCGCTCCAGCAGCTCACCCGTGAGCTGCTGGGAGAGCGCGTTCTTGTTGTGCGGCGAGTCCAGCGTGATCGTCGCAACGCCGTCGGCCGACTCGAGATGCACCAGTTCGCTCATGCGGCCATCCTGCCCTGCCGGGCCGTCCGTACGCCGTAACCAGCCCCACACCGCTGCCGGCCGTGGGCCCGGCGGGGCTCCGCTGGTCTCTGGTGGGACGACTGGCGCGATGTACCGGAGCAGTCGTCGTACAAGAGAGCAGTCGTCGTACGACGGAGCAGTCGCCGGGGGGCTAGTCGACGTACAGGCAGAACGGGTGGCCCGCGGGATCGAGCATGACCCGTACGTCGTCCTGGGGCTGGAAGTCCGCCAGCTCGGCGCCCGAGGCGACGGCGTGGGCGACGGCCTCGTCGAGGTCGTCGACCTCCAGGTCGAGGTGCATCGACATCTGGGGCTTGCCGTCCTCGGCGGGCCAGACCGGGCGCTGGTAGTTGGCCTCGGTCTGGAAGGCGAGGTTGTAGCCGGCGTCCTTGGACGGGGACAGCGTGACCCAGTTCGGCTCGTCGGCGTGGATCGTCCAGCCGAGGAGGCGTTGGTAGAAGTGGCCGAGCTCGCGGGCGTCGGGGGCGTCGAGGGCGACGCCGAACCAGTGGGACTTCGTGCGCAGTGTCATGGATCACACCTTGCCGCGCCCGCGGCGTACGGTCTAGGCGGGTGGTGCCGTCGGGTTCAGCGGATCACCGTGCCGGTGCACGATGAACCAGTCGTCGCCTTCCCGCCGGAAGATCATCGTCGTCCGCAGGACATGGGAGAACTCACCCGGGCGGTCGACGTACCGGACGGTGCAGCGTTCGATCGCCACCGTGTACGCCGTGTCGGCGCCGGCGTGCTTGTCGAGGTACTCGAACTCGACCTTCGCCCCGCTCGGCGCGAACTGCGCCGACGCCCACTCGTACCGTGGGCCGATCTGCGACCAGCCCACCTCCTGGCCGCCGAAGCCGCCGAAGATCGACGTCTGCTCGCTGTGCGACACCAGCGGCATCCACAGCGACACGTCCCCGTTGACGAAGGCGGTGTTGGCGTCCTCGAACCGGCGCAGGAACGCCTCGAAACTCATGCCAGTCTCTCCCGAGATCGTCGGAGCGCGCCCGACGAGGGCGCGCTCCCACGATAGGCCCGCGACGGTCTATTTCACGTCGGCGTAAGTTGGCGACAACTCGCGCGCGAGGTGCTCGATGAACAGACCGACGTCCGTGACGATCCCGCGCGCCTGCGAGGATCCGCGGTCGGCCAGCTTGGTCACGGTCGCCGGGTTGATGTCGACGCAGGTGAGCGGGATCGCGGCCGGCAGGATGTTGCCGGTCGCAACCGAGTGCAGCATCGTCGCGGCCATCAGGCAGTACCCGACGCCGTCCAGCTCGGCCCGCATCGCGCGCTGGCCCTCGAGCACGTCGGTGTAGACGTCGGGCAGCGGGCCGTCGTCGCGGACCGACCCGACCAGCACGTACGTGCCGCCCTTCTTCACCATCGCGTGCATGACACCGGAGGTGAGCACGCCCTGCTCGACGGCGGCCGCGATCGAGCCGGACTTGCGGATCGTGTTGATCGCGCGGATGTGGTGCTCGTGGCCGTGCTCGACACCGCGGCCGCGGGCCAGGTCGACACCGAGCGACGTCCCGTACAACGAGGACTCGATGTCGTGGGTGGCCAGCGCGTTGCCGGCGAACAGGACGTCGACGTACCCGGCCTCGACGATCGCGACCATCGCCGGAGCCGCGCCGGTGTGCACGATGCCGGGACCGCCGACCCACAGCACCTTCTGGCCGTTCGCCTTCGCCTCGCGCATGCCGTCGGCGACCTGCTTGACCAGCACCCGCTGCGGCTTCTCGCTGGAGACCTCGGACTCCATGAAGCCGAACGCCTCCTCGGTGCTCGCGACGATCGGCGGCGCGACCTTGACGCCCTGCGCGCTGGTCACGACCCGCATCCCGGCCTTCACCTCGGACATCGGGATGGTCCGGACGCCGCCGTCCTCGACCAGCAGACCGCAGTCCATCTCCGGGTTGGTGACCTGGATCCAGTGA
Source organism: Kribbella sp. cmx-5-2 (assembly GCA_049998015.1). GTDB lineage: Bacteria > Actinomycetota > Actinomycetes > Propionibacteriales > Kribbellaceae > Kribbella. Next base: position 987,624 of record JAEBEC010000001.1, on the reverse strand, counting down.
CCGTCGAGGCGGACGCTGGTCGGCAGGTTGGTGGTCGAGTAGAACCCGTCCGGGAAGACGCCGTCCTGGTCCACCGCGGTGATCTCGGCAGTGCCGGGGTTGACCAGGTTCGCGCCCTTGGTCTGGATCCGCATCAGCAGCCGCTGCAGGGCTTCCTCGTCCTCGGCGCCGACCGTCATCCGGACCGTCGACGGGTCGTCCTTGTCGTAGCCGAGGTCGAACTTGTCCAGCGTGTACTCGCCGCCGTAGCCGCGGATGTCGTCGAGGACCCGGGACAACAGCCCGGAGTCCATCAGGTGGCCGGTGATCTCGACCGTCTCGGTGACCTGCACGGGATGCCTCCTCCGTCAGCGGGGTGTCGGATTGTCCGACGATCCCGCACTCTAGCTGGTCGGTGTTTCCCGCGGACGTCCTGTCCAGCGGTCAGACCAGTCGACGGCGTGGTACGGGTCGCGGCGAGCACGACAGTACGCCGTACGGCCGGAGTCGGCAGTACGGCGTACGGGGTGTTGACCAGCTAGACGACGGCGCCGTCGTCGGGGGTGTCCTCGGGTGGGAGGCGGTCGTTCATCCGGATCACCAGCGTGAGGAAGCCGGCCATGAAGCCGACGACGCCGAGCAGCGTGATCCGGCCGGTGCCGAAGTCGAGGACCGCGGCGAGGATCAGCAGCAGCGGACCACCGATCAGACCGAGCCAGGCGGCGCGGGTGATCCAGTCCAGCCGCGGGCCGCGGGTGGGCTCCGGCGGGATGAAGTGGTCGTGCGGGTCGTCGGTACGGCGGGGCGGTGGTTCCTTCGGCGGTTCCTCGTCGGTGTCGCCGACGATCAGACCGGCCGGTACGTCGATGAGCGGCTCGTAGGAGTTCTCGTCGACGTCCTCGCTGGCGGGCCAGCGGGGGACCGGCGGCACGTCGTGGCCGGGCGCCGACGGCGCGTTGAACTGCTCGACGAGCGAGGCCCACTCGGCGTCCTCGGTGCTGCGGTCGATCACGCCGCGTGCCTTGTCGGCGGCGTCGGAGTCGACGAAGATCTCCTCGAACACAGCCGGTACTTGAGCCTTCGCCGGGGCGGAGGGGTTCTCGTCGCCCGCATCCGGCGCACTCGCCTTCGGCGTCGTCGCCTCGTCACCGGCGCTCGCCGGGGCGGCTTCCGTGGTGGCACGCGCCTTGGCCGGGCCGGCCTCCGCCGCGGCTCCGCCGTCCGCCGTGGTGGGGGTGGGGGAAGAAGGCGCGTCGTCGTCGCTCGGCGGACTCGCCTTCGGCTTGGTCGCCTCGCCGGAGATCGGCGCGCCGGGGGAGTCCGGCACGTTCGGCGGCGAGCAGTACGCCGCGATGCCGGCGTCCGCGAGCGCCTTCAGGACCGCGGTCGTGACCAGGGGGTCGATGCCGCCCAGCGACGTGTAGGTCGCGGCGGTCAGGCCGTTGTCACGCATCGGCGCTGATCCGGCGGACGAAGGCGGTCGCGTCGGCGAAGATGCGTGGGGCGTCGTTGTCCAAAGTGGCCACGTGGTAACTGTCCTCGAGCAGGGTCTCGGTGACGTCGCGGGACGAGATCCGGGACAGCACCGTCCGCCCGGAGCTCGGTTCGACGACGTGATCGACAGTACTGCGGAACAGAAGCACCGGCTGCGTCACCTTGGCCAGATCCTCGCGGGTGACCTTCCACAGCTGCGACAGCGAGTGCAGCGCGCGCAACGGCATCCGGTCGTACGCGCCCTCGTCGACGCCCGGCTTCTTGATGTCGTTCGAGATGCCCGGGAATGACGGCAGGAACCGCTGCAGAACTGGCAGCACGGCGAGGCGCTTGTCGTCGGTCTGCACGGACGGGTTCACCAGGACCACGCCCGCGACGTCCGCACCGTGCTGCTCAGCCAGGCGCAGGACGAGACAGCCGCCCATCGACAGCCCGACCAGGAAGACCCGGTCGTGCTCCTTGCGCAGCCGCTCGAACTCGTTGTCGAGCACGGCGTACCAGTCCTGCCAGGTCGTGGTGTTCGCCTCACGCCAGTGCGTGCCGTGCCCGGGCAGCCGCGGTACGGCGACGCCGAACCCCTCGGCGGCCAGGTGCTCCGCGAACGGGCGCATCGACTTCGGGGACCCCGTGAAGCCGTGACTGAGCAGGATCCCGGTCGCCGCGTTCGGGCCGGAGCCGGGACTGCGGAACTCCTCCGCGTGGGCTTGCACGGGCACAGGTGCTCCTAGAAGTTCGCGTGTTGCCTGAGTCGTAATGGTCGCAGCCGACGGGCCCGTCGCCCACCCCGGCCAGGGTGTCGGTTCGGTGACGTGATCGACGACACCACACAGTGTGCAACCACACATCAACACGGAGCGCAACCCCCTGATTCCCTGGCGGTGACATTGCTCGAGGAGGAAGCTGGAACGTAAGGTCCTCCCCGGCAGGGTGCGCGGTGCCTGCCGATGCGGGACACTGGAGCTGGCCGAGTGGTGGAGGTGGCACGTGCTGTACATGTTCATCCGGCGGTTCCTCGTCGCACCGCTGGCGAGGTTGCTGTTCCGGCCCAAGGTGAGCGGCCTGGACAACATCCCCGAGACCGGTCCGGCGCTGCTGGTCAGCAACCACCTGGCGTTCTCCGACTCGATCTTCCTGCCGGTCGCCGTACCGCGTCAGATCGTCTTCCCGGCCAAGTCGGAGTACTTCACCGGCCCGGGCCTCAAGGGCAAGCTGGTCGCCACCTTCTTCCGGTCGATCGGCCAGATCCCCATCGACCGGTCCGGCGGGCGCGCCTCGCTGGCCGCGCTGAACACCGGCCTGGAGATCCTGAACAAAGGCGAGCTGTTCGGGATCTACCCCGAGGGCACCCGCTCGCCCGACGGCCGCCTGTACAAGGGCAAGACCGGCGTCGCCCGGATGGCGATCGTGGCCGGCGTCCCGGTCATCCCGGTCGCGATGATCGACACCGAGAAGGTCAACCCGCCCGGCACGATGATGCCGAAGTGGTTCGTCAAGGAGCCCGGCCGCCGCTTCCCGCGGCTGGTCCGCCCCGGTGTCGCGATCGGCGAGCCGCTCGACTTCTCGCGGTACGAGGGGATGGAGCGCGACCGGTTCGTGCTGCGCTCGGTCACCGACGAGATCATGTACGCGATGATGGAGCTGTCCGGCCAGGAGTACGTCGACATGTACGCCGAGAAGGCCAAGGAACTGCTCAAGGCCGGCGAGAAGATCGACGACCACCTCAAGCCGCGGCTGGACGACACCAAGGCCTCCTGACCTGCTCCGTCCACCCGTTGAGCGAGGATGTCCGGCGTGGAGACTGACCGGAACGTGCTCGGTGGTGACCTGGAGGAGTGCGGCCTGGACCCGGTGACCGGGTTCTTCCGCGACGGCTGCTGCAGTACCGGGCCCGAGGACCTGGGCAGCCACACGGTCTGTGCGGTGATGACGACGGAGTTCCTCGGCCACCAGGCGTCGGTCGGCAACGACCTGAGCACGCCGCGGCCGGAGTACGGGTTCGCCGGGCTGAAGCCGGGGGACCGGTGGTGCGTGGTCGCCGCGCGGTGGCTGCAGGCGTACCACGCCGGGGTCGCGGCTCCCGTCGTACTGGCTGCTACGCACCGGCGGTCGCTGGACACCATTCCGCTCGCCGTACTGCGGGAGCACGCGGTCGACGTACCACCTGACCTCAGCTCGCTGGAGTGAGACGGCTGCGCACCGGTTCGAGGGCCTCGAATATGGTTGGCGTATGCAATTCGCGACGTTGAACGAGGGCGTGGTGCCGGGTGTCCCCAGCCTGGACGAGCTGCGGGGACTCAAGCCGCTCCAGCAGCCCGAGTGGCCGGACCAGGTGGCGCTGGAGCAGGTGATCGGCCAGCTGCGCAAGCTGCCGCCGCTGGTCTTCGCCGGTGAGTGCGACGATCTGACCGACAAGGTCGGGGCGGTCGCGCGTGGTGAGGCGTTCCTGCTCCAGGGCGGCGACTGCGCCGAGACGTTCGACGGCGTGACCGCGGAGAACATCCGGGCCAAGCTCCGGGTGCTGCTGCAGATGTCCGTCGTCCTGCAGTACGCCGCGAGCGTGCCGGTGGTGAAGGTCGGCCGGATCGCCGGCCAGTACGCCAAGCCGCGCAGCTCCGGCGACGAGACCCGCGACGGCGTCACGCTGCCGTCGTACCGGGGTGACGCGGTGAACGGCATCGACTTCACATCGGAGTCCCGCATCCCGAACCCGCAGCGCCTGCGCGAGGTGTACAACGCGGCTGCCGCGACGCTGAACCTGACCCGCGCGTTCACCACCGGTGGGTACGCCGACCTGCACCAGGTGCACGCCTGGAACACCGACTTCGTCCGGTCCTCGCCGGTCGGACGCCGCTACGAGCAGCTGGCCTCGGAGATCGAGCGCGCGCTGGCGTTCATGCGCGCCTGCGGTGCGACCGCGGACGAGTTCAAGACCGTCGACTTCTACGCGTCGCACGAAGCGCTGATCCTTGAGTACGAGCACGCGCTGACGCGGATCGACTCACGCACGTCCCAGCCGTACGACGTCTCCGGGCACCTGCTCTGGGTCGGCGAGCGGACCCGGCAGCTGGACGGCGCGCACGTCGAGTTCCTCGCGACGTTGTCGAACCCGCTGGGCGTGAAGATCGGCCCGACGACGACGCCGGAGTACATCCGCGCCCTGATCGACAAGCTCAACCCGAAGGGCATCGAGGGCCGGCTCACCTTCATCACCCGGATGGGCGCGGGCAAGATCCGCGAGGCGCTGCCGCCACTGCTGGAGGCCGTCCGCGACCACGGCTCGCCGATCGCCTGGGTCTGCGACCCGATGCACGGCAACACGTACGAGACGCCGAACGGCTACAAGACCCGCAACTTCGACGACGTCGTGAACGAGGTCCAGGGCTTCTTCGACGCGCACGAGCAGGTCGGGACGTGGCCGGGCGGGCTGCATGTCGAGCTCACGGGCGACGATGTGACCGAGTGCCTGGGCGGCGGTGAGGAGCTGGTTGCCGAGGATCTGGTCAATCGGTACGAGACCGCCTGCGACCCCCGGCTGAACCGGCACCAGTCGCTGGAGCTCGCGTTCCTGGTGGCTGAGCGTCTTCGAGGAGCACAGTCTTGATCGACCTTCGGTCCGACACAGTGACCCGGCCCTCGGCGGGGATGCTGGCGGCGATGACGAGTGCGCCGGTCGGGGACGACGTGTACGGCGAGGATCCGACGATCAACGCGCTCGAGGAGCGGGTTGCGGGGTTGCTGGGGCACGAGGCGGCGCTGTTCGTCGTCACCGGGTCGCTGGCGAACATCCTCGGCGTCCGCGCGCTCGTCCCGCCAGGGTCCGAGGTGCTGTGTGAGGCGCGGGCGCACATCGCGCGCGCCGAGCTGGGCGCGCACGCGGCCGTGAGCGGTGTGACCACGCGGACGTGGAGTACGCCGGACGGGCAGATCGACCTCGGCCAGATCCGCGAACTGATCGCGCCGGACCTCGGGCCGTACTTCGTTCAGACCGCCGCCGTGTCGGTCGAGAACACGCACAACTTCGGCGGCGGTTCGATCCAGCACTCGTACGACGCTCTCGCGGACCTGCTCGACGAGGCTCAGCTGCGGTTGCACCTGGACGGCGCTCGCCTGTGGAACGCCTCGGTCGCGACGGGTGTGCCGATGTCGGCGTACGGGTCCCGCGCCGCGGCCGTCAGCGTGTGCCTGTCGAAGGGCCTCGGCGCCCCCGTCGGATCGGTGGTGGCCGGCTCGGCCGAGCTGATCCGTGAGGCCCGCGTCTGGCGCAAGCGCCTCGGCGCCGGCTGGCGTCAGGCGGGTGTGCTCGCGGCCGCCGGTCTGTACGCCGTCGACCACAACGTCGAGCGCCTCGCCGAGGACCACGCCAACGCCCGCCGCATCGCCGAGATCCTCGCCGACGCGGCACCGGGCTCGGTCAAGCCCGACCAGGTCGAGACCAACATCGTCGTCGCCGACCTGGCCGCCACTGGCCGCACGGTCGCGGAGGTGGTCGCCGGCGCGAAGGAAGCCGGAGTCCTGGTCGGCGGCGTCGGCGCGACGCAGCTCCGCGTAGTCACCCACCTCGACGCCTCAGCGGACGACTGCCGTACAGCAGCGGAAACCATCGCCCGCCTGATCGCCTGACCCACTCGCTCCTCGCACCCACAGCGCCCTTCGGCCTCGCGCCACTTTGAGCACCGCCCAGCCACCGGAACGGCGAGTGCACGGCTGAACGGTGCTCAAGGTCGCCCGCAATCACCACCTCGGCGCGGTGCGGTGGGTCGCCGACTTTGAGCACCGGCCAGCCACCGGAACGGCGGATCCGTGGCTGAGCGGTGCTCAAGGTTCTCCGTCAGTTCTGCGCCCCGCCGCCGTCGACGAAGTACTCGGCGCCGGTGACGTAGGCGGCCTCGTCGGAGGCCAGGAAAGCGGCGACGTTGGCGATCTCGTCGGGGGTGCCGAGGCGTCCCAACGGGAAGTCCGGGCCCAGCTGGTCCACGACGTCCGCGCCCAGGAAGTCGACCAGGCCCTGCGTCTGGGTGGCGCCGGGGCTGAGGACGTTGACGCGGATGCCGCGGCCGGCGAGGTCGACCATCCAGCCGCGAGCGAGGGCGCGGACGGCCGCTTTCGTGGCGCCGTACACGCTCTGCCCGGGGGCCACGCGGCGCGACGCCGTGGAGCCGACGACGATCACCGACGCGGTGCCGGACAGCAGCGGCAGCGCGTTCTGCATCGTGAAGATCGTGCCCTTCACGTTGGTGCCGAAGACGAGGTCCACCTCGGCCTCGGTGATCTCACCGATCGGCGCCAGCGTGCCGGTGCCGGAGTTGATCACCAGGACGTCGATCCGGCCGTGCCGCTGCCGCACCTGCTCGAACGCGGCCTCCAGGTCCGCGACGTCGGTCGAGTCCGCCCGGATCCCGGTCACGGCCGGGCCGAGCTCGGCGACGGCCGCGTCCAGCGCGGCCTCGTCTCGGCCCGTGATCACCACATTGGCGCCCTCGGCAACAAAACGCGACGCGATCGCGAAGCCGATGCCCCGGCTTGCGCCGGTGACGACTGCGGTCCGACCTGCGAGTTTCCCGTTCACCACAACTCCTGGAGAGGTTATTTGACTGATTGGTCTAAAACGTAGCTCGTTCTGGACCGAATAGTCAAGAAAGGCCTCAAGGTAGGGTGGTGCAACGTCGAGTCACAGCGTTCGGGGAGAGCCGTGCGAGAGATCGTCGTGTTCAGCGGTAGTGCTCATTCCGGCCTTGCCGAGCAGATCTGCGCCGATCTCGGCGTCGAGCTCTCGCCGGTCGAGATCCACCGCTTCAGCAATGACTGCCTGCAGGTCCAGTTGCAGGTGAACTGCCGCCAGCGCGACGTCTACATCGTCCAGCCGCTGGTGCCGCCGACGCAGGAGCACCTGATGGAGCTGCTGCTGATGATCGACGCGGCGCGTGGCGCCTCGGCGGCGCAGATCACCGCCGTCATGCCGCACTACGCGTACGCACGGTCGGACAAGAAGGACGCGTCGCGGATCTCGATCGGCGGCCGGCTGGTCGCCGACCTGCTGGTCGCGGCCGGTGCGGACCGGGTGCTGACGATGGCGCTGCACGCGCCGCAGGTGCACGGGTTCTTCTCGGTCCCGGTCGACCACCTGACCGCGATCGGCGTACTGGCCGACCACTTCCGCGGCACCGACCTGACCAACACGGTCGTGGTCAGCCCGGACCTCGGCAACGCCAAGACCGCGACCCAGTTCGCGCGGCTGCTCGGGCTGCCGGTGGCGGCGGGCAGCAAGCAGCGGCTGGCCGACGACCGGGTCGTGATCGACGCGATCGTCGGCGACGTGGCCGGCAAGAAGGCGATCGTGCTGGACGACGAGATCGCGACGGGCGGCTCGATCATCGAGCTGCTGGACCGCCTGAAGGATCTCGGCTGCACGCAGGCCGCGGTCGCCTGCACCCACGGGCTGTTCGCCGGTAAGGCGGTCGAGCGGCTGCGCTCGCACCCGTCGATCACCGAGGTGATCAGCACCGACACGGTCCCGCGTCCGGACGGTTTCCCCGAGCTGCAGGTCAGCTCGGTCTCCAAGCTGTTCGCCGCCGCGATCCAGCGGATCCACGACGGCGAATCGGTCAGCAGCCTGTTCGACGGCGTCGACCCGACCCACGGTCCGCCGCAGCCGAAGCTCCCGTTCTAGCCCTCACAGCACACGCGGTGCAGCCACTCCGGCTCGTGCCACCAGTACTCGCTGTCGTGCGAGTGTGCCTGGTCACGCCGCAGCGGCTGCGGCCCAGCGCTGACCCGAGCGGTCGTCGCGAACGGCTCCAGCAACTCGTCGACCGTGTGCAGCCGCCCAGCGACCATCACCTGCTGTACGTCGGCCGCGTGCCGGATGTCCGCCAGCGGATTCCCCCGGACGAACGACAGATCCGCCTGCACACCCGCCTGTACGACGGCCAGCTTGTCCTCCAGGTTCAGCCAGCGCGCCGGATTCCGCGTGGCCGTCGTCAGCGCCTCGTACGGCGTGAAGCCGCCCGCGACCATCGAACGCAGGTTCGCGTGCAGCGACACCGCGACGTTGTCCAGCGGCGCGTCCGTGCCCGCGATCACCAGCCCGCCACCGCGATGGATCCGCAGCACCATGTCGACGTTGCCGCGCAGCAGTTCCCGCGTGGTGACGCCGGCCGGGCCGGCCGCGGTGTCGACCTCCGAGCGCAGCGCGGCGTACTCCCACGCCGGATAGAGAGTCGTCGTCCGGCGGTCGGTGAGCAGCGACGGATCGTCGACGTGCGCCATCGTCGAGTTGAACAGCGTCGGCGTGACCGACAGCCCGGCCCGCGTGAACAGCGTGACCACGTCGGCGTACGCGCGACCGAGACGACTGACGGTGTGCGAGTACCCGAGCCGGTTCGTCGCGCCGGTGTGTTCCATCCCGTCCATGCCGAGGTGCTCGGCGGGGTAGAGGTAGTGCGACGACAGTTGCAGCCCGAGTTGGTGCACGGCCGCGATCGCCCGGCGCTGGTACTCGATCGGCAGTCGCACGTACGTCTTCACCAGGTCGTACCCGACACCAGCGACCCGGTCGAGCTCGAGCCCGAGCTGCTTCAGCGTCAACGTCGGCCGCATGAAGTTGTAGTAGACCCGCGAACCGTCGATCGCCTCACCGGTCGCGAAGTACCGCGGCCCGGTCAGCGATCCGTGCGAGAGCGCTTCCCGCGTCTCCTGCATCTGGTACACGGGATCGCCGGGAGAGCGCGTACTCGTGATCCCGTACGACAGCCACAGGTTGCCCTGCCGCGCGCCCCACGCTCGACCGCGCAAGTGCCAGTGGTTGTGTGCGTCGATCAGCCCGGGCATCACCGTCAGCCCGGACGCGTCGATGTCCGCAGTTCCCCGGTGCGGCCGGACCGCGGCGATCTTCGACCCGTCGAGCACCACATCGACATCCGGTCGCAGCTCCTGCGCGCGGCCGTCCCACAGCGCGCCCGCATGGATCGTGACGTGCTGGTTCACCTTCGCCCGCTGCCAGGTCAGGTCGAGCCGGATCGTCCGCGGTCGTGAACCGTCGACATCCGTACGACGCAGCCGCCCGTTGTTCAGGTAGACCAGCGTCCGGTTGTCGATCCACGCCGGTGAGTCCGTGACCTCGCTGGTCACCGCCCGCGGCTTACCGGTGAAGCGACCGCGGCGATCGACCGGTACGACGTACAGCAGGCTCTCGACGACGAAGGCGAGCCGGCGCCCGTCGGGGGAGAAGGCCGGGCCGTCGTCGCCGCGGGTCGCGAGCGAGCGGAACGGCATCGGTTCGACGTACTCGAAGGCGGTCGTTGCCACGTCGACGTACAGGAGCTGGCTCGTGCCTTCGCGGAAGCGTTTCGAGAACGGCTTGACCGCGGCGAGCACGATCGTCCGGCCGTCGGCCGACCAGCTGACCCGGCCGGGCTGGAACAGCGTCGGCGTCAGTTGGCGGACCTGCTGGGAAGCGAGATCGAGGACCCAGGCGATGCCGTCCTGGTCCTGGTAGGCGATTTGTTTGCCGTCAGGGGAGAACCGCGGCGCGGTCTGGGCCCCGGGCAACGAAGACAGCTTGGTGTCGGTGCCCTGGGCAAGGTCATGTAGCCAGAGATCCGCCGTACCGTCACGATCGCTTGCGTAGAGCAACTCGCGGCCGTCGGGGGAGAAGTCGGGATCGGAGTTGAAGTAGCCGTCGGCAACGATCTTGCGTGGGCTACCGCTGCCGTCGGTCCGGGCCAGCCAGAGCGCGTTCAGCGCGCGGAAGCTGAGCCAACGACCGTCGGGGGAGACGGTCGGGCTCGCGATTCCCTTCACCGCTTGGGGTTTTGTCGACTCGATGTCCGGGCGCTTCGGCCGCGGACGCTTCGAGGTCACCGGCACGATCGCCGTGAACGGCACGGTGCCGCCGGAGCGTTTCATCACGTGGCCGTCGGCGGTGTAGTACAGCTCGTTCGCGGTCCACGACGGCGGTACGGCGAACACGTCCTTCCCCGAGGTCACTGCCGTGTCGCCGACCATCAGATCGCTGGTCGGTCCACTGAGGCGCACGTAGGCGAGCTCGCCACTCGGCGAGTACGACGGGCCGAACACCGTGATGCCGGTCTTCGCGGCGACGACGGTCCGCCGTACGCCGGTGGTCAGGTCGAGCTCGACGATCGCCGTGGTGTCGGTGGTGAACGCGAGCTTGCGGCCGTCGGCGGAGACGGCCGGTTCGGCCTCCTCGGTCGGGTCGTCGGTGAGCGCGACGATCGCGCCGGTGCTCAGGTCGAGCCGGTGGATGCCGTACGTGCCGCTGCCGCCGCGGTCCGACGAGAAGACGAGCGCGCGACCGTCGGGGGTGAAGTGCGGCTCGCGGTGGTCGTACCGGCCGGTGGTGAGCTGGCGGAGTCCGTGGCCGTCCGGCCGGGTCGTCCACAGGTGGAAGTTGCCGTCGCGGTAGGACTGGAAGACGAGTTGCTTCCCGTCCGGCGACCAGCGCGGGCGGGTGGCGTCCTGCAGGTCGTCGGTGAGGCGGGTCGCGCGGCCGCCGCCGGACGGCGTCACCCAGATCGCGGTGACCAGGTCGAACGCCAGCCGGCGGCCGTCCGGGGAGGCGGCGACCATGATGTTCGTGCCCTCGGTCAGCGTGGCGTGGTTGCTGCCGGCGGGTGCCGGGTTTTCGAGGTCCTCGGACGCCGCGGCTTCGGCGATCGGGAGCGAGCCGGCCGCGGCCAGGCCGCCGGTGAGTCGGAGGGCGCGACGGCGGGAGATGCTCCAGGCAGGGGTTTCTTCGGGGTTCACGGGCGGATCCAATCCCTGGGGGCGGTGGGACGGAGCTGAATCTGCCAGGAGTGTCCACATCAGTTGAGCCTGTACGACGATTCCCGCGACGAACGGGTGATTCGTTGCGACGAACGGCCGGGCTCTATCGTCTGCGGCATGAGTTCCCCCGACGATCCGACGCCTCCCGCGACCCCTGGACCCGGCGAAGGCTCCGCCGCGGCGGAGCCCGGTGCGGGCGCGGCGGGCCCGGCGGCGTCTGGCGAAGGCTCGGCCGGCCCAGCCGCGACCGGTGGCGGCCTGGTCGTGCCGCCCCGAGTCCTCGGCGTACTGGCCGCCGTGGCCTGTGTCGTGGTCGCGCTCGGTGCGGCGCTGGCGGTCGACAGCCGGCTCGACCGGCACTGGGCGATGCGCGGGCTCACCTTGCTACTGGCGCTCGGCTGCGCCGGGGTGCTGGCCGCGGAGAACGGCCGCCGCGCGCGGCGGATCATCGCCGTGGTCGGGCTGCTGATGTTCGGGTTCGTCTTCCCGGTCACGTCGACGACGTGGTCGACCCCGCCCGAGATCGACTTCGCGCTGTGGGTCGCGGACGACGCCAAGGCGGCGGCGGAGAAGAGCGCGCAGAGCGTCGTCACCGTCGAGGACGTCAAGCGCGCCGCTGAGGCCCGCGGCGGCGCGATCGGATCACTCGTCACCGACAAGGCCCCGGAAGCGCGCGGCGCCACGGCGTACCCGCTGATCATCCGAGAGCACAAGGACCAGGGCCGCCCCTGGGCCTGCCTCACCTTCGAGAACGGCCTGACCGCGAAGGTCCGCGCCTGCTGATCAGTACTCGCTCGCCAGTTCGTCGGCCCGCGCGAACGGATCCCACGTGACCGGTACGCCGTCGAGCTGCGCCGCCACCACCTCGAGACCCGCTTCCCAACCCGCCGCCGCAGGCCCGGCCGCGTCGCGGTCGGCCAGCACGTTGGTGAAGACCAGCCGGCACCCCTCGGCCGTGCCCGTGATCTCCCAGGTCAGGATCTCGTCCAGCCACTCGTACTCGAGCACAAACGGCGGCTCCCGCCGCAGCATCCGCCCGTTCGGCTTGCGCTCGGGATCGTCCTCCATGCCGTACGTCGCCCGCTGCCGCTCGGTGACGCCGAAGAACAGCTCCCCCTCACCGGTCAGATCCACCACCGCGGGGAACCACGCGGCGAGCTGCGACGGGTCGGTGAGCGCTCGCCAGACCTTCTCCGGCGGATGCCCGAACAGCCGGACGAAGCGGATCGCCATCCGCCCGTCGTCGGTCGCGTGCACGGTACCGCGGTCGGATGCCATCTCTGGAATATAACCAGTCAAGCATGTAAGAGCAAGCTGTCCACTGAGTGAGAAATCGATTTCCAGCCCTCCCCAACGAGCACCGAGGACCCTAGGCTCGCGGGCATGACTCTTGGGAACCTGGCCGGAATCAGTGCCGTCGCGGACGTGCAGAGCCGCTCGATCAGTGCGGAGAACCCGACCGGGGAGCCCGGTCAGGGCGGCCGCCGGACCGAGGGAACCGGGGCGAACGCGGCCCGCGATCTCGGGCAGGGATGGAAGGTCTCGCCGTCGATCGAGATCGGCCCGGGGGAGACCGCGACGCTGGCCGACATCGCCGGCAGCGGGTGCATCACGCACATCTGGCTCACCACGCACAGCGACAACTGGCGGCGGCTCGTACTGCGCTCGTACTGGGACGGCGACGACGCGCCCGCGATCGAGGCGCCGGTCGGTGACTTCTTCTGCTCCGGATGGGGACGGTTCGCGCAGGTCAACTCGCTGCCGGTCGCGGTGAACCCGAACGGCGGGTTCAACTGCTACTGGGAGATGCCGTTCCGCGAGCAGGCCCGGCTGACGATCGAGAACACCTCGGACGAGAAGGTGGTCGTCTACTTCCAGATCGACTACTGGCTCGGCCAGGTCGCGGACGGCTCGGCGTACCTGCACACGCAGTGGCGACGCAGCAACCCACTCCCGGACAAGACCGTGCACACGTTGCTCGACGGCGTCGAGGGGCCGGGGCACTACGTCGGGACGTACATCGCCTGGGGTGTGAACAGTTCGGGCTGGTGGGGCGAGGGTGAGGTCAAGTTCTACCTGGACGGCGAGGAGTGGCCGACGATCTGCGGGACGGGGACCGAGGACTACTTCGGCGGTGCCTGGAACTTCGACCTCGGGCCTGATCGCGGTGGCTACACGGAGTTCAGTACGCCGTACCTGGGCATGCCGCAGGTGATCCGGCCGGACGGGCAGTACGCGAGCCAGATGCGGTTCGGGATGTACCGCTTCCACCTGCCCGACCCGATCCGCTTCCGCGAGTCGCTGAAGGTCGACGTCCAGGCGCTCGGCTGGCGGTCGGGTGGGCGGTACCTGCCACTGCAGGACGACATCGCGTCGACGGCGTTCTTCTACTCGACGAAAACCAGCACCGCTCGCCCGGAAGCTCCGACGCATGACGTGATGGAGATCTGCTAAGGCATCGGGAGCGGCTTCTCCAACGCGGCGACGGTGAGGACGACGAGCGCCGACGTCCAGCCGAGGGGAGCTTCGCCGGCCGGGTGAAGGTCGCGATTGACCTTCTCCGGCAGGGCTCCGGTCGGCGTTCGGTGGGTGTCGAGCCAGGTCAGGAGTTCCTCGGCCGTGGCGCGGTCGCCGCGAGCGGCGGCGCTGAGGGCGAACAGCGCGGTCTGCGGCGTCCAGGCGACGCCGTCGGCGCGCCACTGCTCGCCGGGGGTGACGCCGCCGTTGGGCTGGGTGAGGACGTTCCTGGTCCGGTCGATCGCTTGGTCGAGCTCGGCGTCAGGCGGAGCGAAGGGCGGGCCGAGGATCGTGATGATCGCGTCGGCGCCGCCGCCGAGGCCGGTGGTCATCCCTTCCCAGGTGCTGACGGCGCGGGCCGGAGTCCTTGGGTAGTCGGGGCCGAAGTGCTTTTCTGTTGCCTTGGACAACCGATCGAAGGCGGTCTGCCAGCGGTCGGCATCCGCGGTCTGGTTGAGCTTGCGGGCCATGGCGACGCCGGCGCGCAGGCCGGTGAGCAGCGGGGCGACGGTGCCGAGGGTGACCTCGGACTCCTCGCGTTCCCAGTAGTCGGGGGAGGCCGCCGGGAGGTTGTCGTCGCCGAGCTCGGCGAGGATCTGGTCGGCGGACTCCTTCACCATCGGCCAGTACTTGCTGAGGTCGCGGTCGCAGAACCACGTTGCCCAGAGCACCCAGCCGGAGCCGTCCAGCTGAGGTTCGCGACCGTCGGCCGGTACGCCGCCGGTCTCGGCGAAGTACCGCGCCTCCCACCGGCCCGAGTGTGGCGAGGTTGCTTGCGATGCGGCCGGGGAGGTCGGCGTGGGCTGAGGTCGCGCCGGCCGGGTGGAAGAGCGAGGCGTGGCCGAGGGGGCAGGCGTTGGCCGCACCTGGTCGAGGAAGCTGAGGATGCGGGTGGCTTCGGCGTACTGACCTAGGGAGCAGCGCGCGGCGGCGACGAATGACGCGTCTCTCGGCCAGACGAAGCGCCAGGGGCCGTTGTTGCCGGCGAGGGTTGCGCCGTTCGGAAGGGTGAGGGCGTCGAGGTCGGCCAGGGCGTGCCGGACGAGGTCGGCGTACGGCGTACCAGCTGTGGCCGGGGGCAACGGTCTGCCGGGGACGCGGTCGGCGACGAGTTGGGGCTGGGGGTTGCGGTCCAGGTTGGAGATGGTGGCGGAGGCCAGGAGCGCGAGCAGCACGCCGATGACGACGGCCGGGAACCACCGGACGCGTCGCGCGCTGTCGTCCCGCATCACCGCCTCCTCCGGACTACTGGGCGAGGTGCTGGACCTCGGCCTCGATCTTGCGGCGTGGGGCCAGCTCGACCAGGTACATCGCCGACATCACCAGCGCACCGCCGATCAGCATCCGCGCGGTCACGCTCTCCGTCCCGAAGAGTACGGCGAACGCCGACGCGAAGACCGGTTCCATCGTCATCGCGATCGCCGCGCGCGTCGGCGTCAGGTGCGCCTGCGCCCAGGTCTGCACGATCAGCGCGAGCGCGCCCGCGATCAGCGCCATGTAGACGACCCGGATCCAGTCGGCGCCGCCGGAGGGCAGCGTGAACCCGCCGGGGATCGCGCCGATCGCGCACACCACGGTGATCACGACCATCTGCAGGGCCGACAGGCCGAACGCGTTCGACGGCGTCGACCAGGCGCCGAGGCCGATGATGTGCAGCGCGTACAGGCCGGCCGAGGCCAGCGTCAGCAGCTCGCCGGTGCCGAGGCTGAAGTCGCGCAGCGACAGGACGCCGAGGCCGATCGTCGCCAGGACGACGGCGATCCAGGCCCAGCGGCCGATCTTGTGGCGCAGGATGACCGCGGCCAGCAGCGGCGTGAACACGACGTACATGCCGGTGACGAAGCCCGACACGCTCGCCGAGGTGTGCCGCAGGCCCTCGGTCTGGACCAGCTGCGCGATGCCGTACGTGACGCCGAGCGCGACCCCGCGGCCGCGGTCGAGCCGGCTGAGCCGGGCGATCGCCGGGGGATGGATCGCGATCAGCGCGACCGCGGCGATCAGGAAGCGCAGCGCCAGGTAGTCGGCGACGTCCATCCGGTCGAGCAGGTCCTTGGTCAGGAAGAACGTGGATCCCCAGGCCGCGGCCACCGCGAGCAGGGCGATCACGGCGATGCGCGGGTGATTCACGAGCAAAGCTAACCAGACACCTGACAGGGCGACCAAAACGCCAGAAGCGGCAGCGTCTTGACAATAGTTAACAGAGGATAGAACTATTAAGGCATGGTGAACGATCAGGTCGACCGGTTCTTCGAAGTGCTGGCGGACCCGACCCGGCGGCAGGTGGTGCAGTTGCTCGGCGAGGGCCCGCAGCGGGCCGGCCGGCTGGCCGCCGCGACCGGCGTCTCGTCACCGGCGATGAGCCGGCACCTGCGGATCCTGCTGTCGGCCGGGCTGGTGACCGACGAGCGGGTGGCCGAGGACGCCCGGGTGCGGGTGTTCCGGCTGCGGCCGGAGCCGGTCGTCGCCGTACAGGCCTGGCTGGACCAGGTGCAGGCGCACTGGCAGGAAAATCTCGGGTCGTTCAAGAAGCACGTCGAGGACAAGGGGAAGTCATGACGAAGCAGTCCGCCGCCGCGACCGTGGAGGTCGCCGCCGATCCGGAGACAGCGTTCCAGGTCTTCACCGACGAGATCGACCTGTGGTGGGTGCGCGGGCCGATCAACTTCTTCGACTCCGCGCGGGCGATCGAGATGCGGATCGAGCCGGGGGTCGGCGGCCGGATCCTGGAGATCTACGAACGCGGCGAAGGCAGTGCCGTCGAGGACGCGCTCGAGCTCGGCCGGATCACGGTCTGGGAGCCGGGCGCGCGGCTGGGCTACCGCAGTTCCGTCGACGACACCGAGACGACGATCGCCTTCGAGGCGGTCGACGCCGGGACGCGGGTCACCGTCGAGCAGGTGCTGCTGCCGGGTGGCAAGCAGGCCTTCTACATGTGGCCGAACGTCATCGTCTGGCTGCCGACCTGGATCGATCGTCGGGACACGGCGCCGCGGACGACGCGCGACCTCGACCGGATCAGCATGGCCTTGTACTACGAGGATCCGGCCGCCGCCGCGCGCTGGCTGAGTGACGTCTTCGGCCTGGACTCCTGGGACCGCGTCCCCGCCGAGGGCGATCGCGCTCCCTGGCTCGAGCTGCACATCGGCAACTCTGCGCTGATCTTGTTCAAGCTGAAGGATCGCGGCGCGCCGAGGCTCGACCACGGCCTGTGGGTGTACGTCGACGACCTGGACGCCCACTTCGCCCGCAGTACCGAGCAGGGCGCCAAGATCGTCTCCGAGATCCACCAGCACGGCTACCGGCGCTACGAGGCCCAGGACCTGGAAGGCCATCACTGGACCTTCGCCCAGGCCCGCCCCACGATGGCCTGATGCACTACGAGGACACCGGCCGCGGCGACGCCGTACTGCTCCTGCCCGGTTGGGCGGGCAGCATCGCCGAGTTCGGCCGGCTGCGCGGCGAACTGAGCGAGGGCTTCCGCGTCGTCGCGGGTGCTGTCGGTCGTGACCTGGGGCGCGGCCGGGCGCATCGTCGAGCCGGCCAACGGGCCGACGTTCGACCAGCTGGAGCGGCTGATCGACGAGCCGGTCCACGAGCTGTTGCCGCTCGCGGCGTACCTGGCCGAGGCGTACGGCGTCGACAACGCGAGGGCGATGGCTCGGAGTTGGGCCAGAGCGCTGAAGGGGATCGCGGGACAAGGCGGCGACGTGGCCCGAGCCCACGCGGCGAGCATCCGGTGCCCGGCCCTGCTGATCGCCGGCAGCGACGACGTGTTCTGCCCGCCGTACCTGGTGAAGGAGATGGCCGACGCGATCGCGGGGGCCCGGTTCGACGAGTTCGAGGGCGCGGGCCACGACTGCACCGATCGGCCGCCGCGCGGTTCGGTGCGACGCTCGGCGACTGGCTGAGTCTGCACTCGAACGTGACCTGCGTCATGAAATGTCACAGCGACTGAGCACCTGGTGTCTTGAGGCCGAACCCAACAGGGAACGGAGACGAGACGATGATCAAGCAGATCGAAGCCGTGGTGATCGGTGGCGGGTACGCCGGGGTGATGGCGGCCAACCGGCTGACCAAGCGGGCGGACGTGGCGGTGACGTTGATCAACCCGCGGGCGACCTTCGTCGAGCGGATCCGGCTGCACCAGCTGGTCGGCGGGTCGGACGACGCGGTGGTGGACTACGACTACGTGCTGGCCGACGGCGTACGGCTCGTCGTGGATGCTGCCGATCGGATCGACGCGGCTGAGCGCACGGTGACGCTGGTGTCGGGAGCGATCGTCTCGTACGACTACCTCGTGTACGCCGTGGGGAGTGGGACCGACAACCAACAGGTGCCGGGGCTCGAGTTCGCGTACCCGCTCAACTCCCTGGAGGAGGCCGAGGCGTTGCGGCCGATCGTCGGCAAGGCCGAGGCGGTGACCGTGGTCGGCGCCGGGCCGGCCGGGATCGAGACCGCGGCCGAGCTGGCCGAGTCCGGACGCCTGGTGACGCTGGTGTGCGGCGGGGTGCTCGGGCCGTACCTGCATGCGAGCGGCCGCCGTACTGTCGCCGCGCGGTTGGAGAAGCTAGGTGTGAATGTTGTCGACGGGCCCGGTACGACGGTCACGGCCGTGACGCGTGACGCTGTGCAGCTCGCCGACGGACGCGAGCTGCCGAGCGACCTGACGATCTGGACCGCCGGGTTCGGCGTACCGGATCTGGCCGTGCGCAGCGGGCTCACCACCGACGCGCTGGGGCGCCTGCTCACCGACGAGACGCTGACGAGTGTCGACGACGAGCGGATCGTCGCAGCCGGGGACTCAGCGGCGCCGTCGGACCTGCCGTTCCGGATGGGCTGCCAGTCCGCCGTCCAGCTCGGCCCGCAGGCTGCCGAGACCGTGCTCAGCCGGATCGCCGGGAAGAAGCCGGCCGACGCTGGTGTCGGGTTCGCCGGGCAGTGCATCAGCCTTGGACGGGACATCGGGATCTTCCAGTTCGCGCACCGCAACGACGTCGCGATCAGCCTGCACCTGCGCGGCCGGTTCGGCGCGCTGGTGAAGGAGATCATCTGCCGGAGCACCGTCTGGCAGCTCAGGACCGAGGGGCGCCACCCTCGTGTGGTGAAGTGGTGGATGAAGGACGGCCAGCGCCCGCAGCTGGTGCGTGTCGCGAGCGGGCAGGGGTGAGAGGAGTGTCGATGACCGACCCGGCCACCGAGAGTTTTGTTGCCCACCGCAACCTGCTCTTCACCGTCGCCTACGAGATGCTCGGCTCGGCGGCCGACGCCGAGGACGTGCTGCAGGAGACGTGGCTGCGCTGGGTCGGCGTCGAGCTCGACCAGGTCCGCGACCAGCGCGCGTACCTGGTCCGGATCACCACCCGGCAGGCGCTGAACCGGCTCCGCACGATGAAGCGCCGCAAGGAGGCGTACGTCGGCCCGTGGCTGCCCGAACCGTTGCTGACGGCACCGGACGTCGCCGAGGACGTCGAGCTGGCCGAGAGCCTGTCGATGGCGCTGATGCTGGTCCTGGAGACACTCGGGCCGACCGAGCGCGCGGTGTTCGTGCTGCGCGAGGTGTTCGGGGTCGGGTACGACGAGATCGCGGACGCCGTCGACAAGACGCCCGACGCGGTCCGCCAGATCGCGCACCGCGCCCGCAAGCATGTCGACGCGCGGCGGCCGCGCGAGTCGGTCTCGGCGAGCCAGACCCGGGTGGTGCTGGAGAAGTTCCAGCGCGCGATCCACACCGGCGACCTGCAGAGCCTGCTCGACGTGATGGCGCCGGACATCGTGCTGATCGGCGACGGTGGTGGCGTCAAGCAGGCCGCGCTGCGCCCGATCGTCGGCGCCGATCGGGTGATCCGGATGGTCACCGGCGGTCTCGGCAAGGTCGAGGCCAAGCTCACGGTCACGCCGACCGTGATCAACGGCAACCCGGCGCTGCTGGCGCGGCTCGACGGTGAGCTCGACGGCGTGATGGTGTTCCGGATCGAGGACGATCTGGTGACCGGCCTGTACTACGTGCGCAATCCGGAGAAGCTGTCCCGCCTGGACGCCGAGACGACGTTCACGCTGCGGTGAGCCGACGCGGGCGTCGGCGGGGCGAGGCTCAGACGATCGTGACGATGATCGTCGTACCAGGCTGAGCCTGCTGGCCCGCGGCCGGGTTCTGGCCGGCGACCAGGTTCAGACCGAGGTGGAACGGCGCCTGCTCGACCTTCACCTTGAAGCCCGCCTCGGTGAGGATCTTCTGCGCCTCGGCCAGCCCCTTGCGGCGCACGTTGGGGACCTCCACCAGCGGCGGGCCCTTCGAGACCACGACCTGCACCTTGTCCTTGGCGAACAGGGTCCCGTTGTTCGGCGTCTGCGAGATCACCGACCCGGCCGGCACCGTCGCGTCGTACGCGTCGCTGCGCTCGACGACGAAACCGGCTTTGCGCAGCGCCCGGTTCGCGTCCGCGACGGGTTTGCCGGTGGTGTTGGGCACGGTGATCGGGCGTCGCCCGAGGCTGACCCACAGGTTGACCGTGTTGCCCGGCTTCATCACCGTGTTCAGCTTCGGCGTGAACGTGATGACCTTGCCGGCCGCCACGGTCTCGCTGTAGGTGGTGGTGACCTTGCCGACGACGAGGCGGATCGCGTCCAGCGCGAGGTTCGCAGCCTCCTGGTCGAGGCCCTTCAGCTGCGGAACGCGGTACCGCTCGGGGCCCTTGGAGACGGTCAGGCCGACCTGACCCTCCTTGCGGATCCGGTCGCCGGGCGCGGGGCTCGTCCCCATCACCTGGCCGCGCGGCACGTCCTCGGAGAAGTCCTGGTTGGCGATCGTCGTCTTCAGCCCGACCTCGCCGGCCTTGGCCGACGCGTCCGCGGCGCTGAGGTTCAGCAGCAGCGGCGTCTCGGTGTAGCGATGGATGCCGTAGTACCAGCCCGCCGTCCCGACGCCGATCGCGAGCGCCAGTACGGCGATCAACGCGATCAGCCCCCGGCCCTTGCGCGGCCCGGCCGGGCCGACGCGCGAGGAGGGCGCGGGGTCGCGCGGTACGACGATCGTGTCGTTGGGCCGGGGCGGCGGCGTCCGGCGTACTTGCTCGTGACGCCGGCCGTTCGTGGGCTCGAGCCGCCGTACGGGCGTGTGCTCGACGTACCCGCTGCCGCGCGTGTAGCCGTCGTCGTCCCACTCGGTCTCCTGCCGCATGGCCTGCAGCGGCACGGTCAGGTCGCCGGTCAGCTCGGGATCGTCCGGCAGCCCTTCCTCCAGCGCGCTGCGCACCCGCCGGACCTGGCGGCTCATCACGCGCGCGTCGGCCGGGCGCAGGTCGCGATCGCGGGCCGTGGCTCGCTGGACCAGCGCGTCGACGTACGGCGGAATGTTCGGCTCGAGCAACGACGGCGCCGGTACGTCGGCGTGGACGTGCGCGTAGGCGACCTGGATCGGGGTCTCGCCGGTGTGTGGCTTGGCGCCGGTGAGCAGCTCGTACAGCAGGATCCCGGACGAGTAGACGTCCGAGCGGGCGTCCGCGCTGCCGTCGGTGACCAGCTCGGGTGCGAGGTACGAGACCGTGCCCATCAGCAGGCCCTGTGTCGCGGTCTGGCCGGTCGTCGTGACCGCGCGGGCCAGGCCGAAGTCGGCGACCTTGACCGTGCCGTCGTGCGAGATCAGCACGTTCTCGGGCTTGATGTCGCGGTGCACGATGCCGGCGTCGTGGGCCGCGGAGAGCGCGGACAGCACCGGCATCAGCAGGTCGAGCGCCCGCGCGGGGGACAGCGGGCCGTGCTCGCGGATCACGTCGCGCAGCGTGCGGCCCGGGACGTACTCCATCGCAAGGAACAGCGTTCCGTCGTCCTCGCCCTGGTCGAAGACGGCGACGACGTTCGGGTGCGACAGCTTCGCGGCGGCCCGGGCCTCGGCGACGAACCGGCGGCCGAACTCGGCGTCGTCGCCCATCCCGAGGTGCATCACCTTGAGCGCGACGACCCGGTCCAGCCGCATGTCGAGCGCCTCGTAGACGGTCGCCATACCGCCCTTGGCCACGCGCGCACCGACGCGGTACCGCCCGTCGAGCACCCGCCCGACCAGGCGGTCGCCGACCTGGGTGTCTACGTCGTCCGTCACGTGCGGTGAGCCGCCCTTCGAAGCCAGTCTGCAATCAGAGTGTAAATAAACGGCCCCGGCGCAGCTTTACCGCCGCGCCGGGGCCACTCGTCGTCACCCTCCGGAGCCGTCACTCCGGTGCCTGGATCAGGCGGGATTCCAGCCGCTCTCGAGGCGGGTCTTGATCTGCAGGACGCTCTTCACGTACTGCTTGGTGTCGGCGTACATCCCGTTGCGCCGGACGCCGCCGAGGCCCTGGTAGTAGCCGGCGACCGCGATGTCGAGCTTGGCCGCGCCGGTCAGCATCTCGAGCAGTACGACGCCCGCGGTGATGTTGTCCTGCGGCTTGAGCAGGTCGAGCTTGCGGCCGACGATGCCGGAGGCGTACCGCCCGGTCGACGGGATCACCTGCATCGCGCCGATCGCGTTGGCCGGCGAGACGACCCGCTGCTTCCAGCCGGACTCCTGCCAGGAGATCGCCAGCGCGAGCTCGGGATCGACGCCGTACCGCTTCGCGGTGCTGATGATCGTCGACCGGATCTGGCCGCGGCTGGGCAGCTTGCGGTTCTTCAGCATCGCGCGGTTCTTGTCCGCGGCATCGACCACGTGGTCGGCGTACTTGCGCCCGGCAAAGGTGTCGTTGCGCTTCTTCTTCGACGGCGTTGCCTTCGGCACCGGAACCGGCACCAGGATCGCCTTGCCGACGAAGATCTTGTCGCTGCGCTTCATCGCGTTGACCGACAGCAGGTACGCCTGGCTGACGTGGTACCGCCGGGCGATGCCGCCGATCGTGTCGCCGGGCTTCACGACGTACTTGATCCGGCCGCGGCCCGCCGACGTGGTCGACGGCGCCTGCTTCTTGGGTCCGCCGGGCAGTTGGAGGACCTCACCGGCGTAGATCGCGTTGCCGTTGCCGGGCAGTTCGTTCAGGGCGACCAGCGTCCTGACGGTGGTCCCGTACCTGGCCGCGATGTGACTCAGCGTGTCGCCCTGCTTGACCTTGTACTGGCCGAGCCCGGGCGAGCCGGCGGTGATCACCCCGGCCGCGATCAGCGGGACCGCGATACCGGTGAGCACCTTGACGACGGTACGTCGCCGGTTGCGTCGTTCGGGCTGGACGTCGTTCTCGGGCTCCGGCGCCGTTGCGCTCGTGTTCGTCATCATCCATCTCCCCGTGTCAACGTCCCTTGACCGTAAGTGGTGGTACTGATGTGACAACAGGGACGGACGGGGCGCGGGTTACGGCTGTTACGCAATGTTTACAGTTGACGCCTGAACTACATGGATGTGGTTCACAATCGACGCGCCCGTTGGGGTTTGCGCCCAGGCCGATGCCCGCGGCAACTGGTGCCGAGGGCATCGACCAGTTACAGCGCGGCGCGCCCGTCGAGCGGTGACGAGGCCTGGGCCGCGTGGTACCGGCGGGGGATCCGTCCGGCCAGCAACGCGTTCCGCCCGGCGGTCACCGCGTCGCGCATCGCGGCGGCCATCAGAGCCGGCCGCTCGGCCCGGGTGACGGCCGTTGCCAGTAACACTGCGTCACAACCGAGTTCCATCGCGAGCGCGGCGTCGGACGCCGTACCGATGCCCGCGTCGAGCACGACGGGGACCTTGGCGGCGTCGACGATCATGCTGATGTTGTGCGGGTTGCGGATCCCGAGCCCCGAGCCGATCGGTGCGCCGAGCGGCATCACCGCGGCACACCCGACCTGCTCCAGGCGACGGGCCAGGATCGGGTCGTCGTTGGTGTAGGCAAGGACCTGGAACCCGTCTGCGGCAAGGGTTTCCGCGGCGTCCAGCAGTTCGACCGGGTCGGGCAGGAGTGTGTGGTCGTCGGCGACGACCTCCAGCTTCACCAGATCGGTCTCGAGAGCTTCGCGCGCAAGACGCGCAGTGAGCACGGCCTCACCCGCAGTGAAGCAGCCCGCGGTGTTCGGCAGTACGGCGATGTCGTGCTTGCGCAGTACGTCGAGAACCGAGCCCTGCTGACTCGGGTCGAGCCGTCGCAGCGCGACCGTGGTCAGCTGCGTGCCGGACGCGATCAACGCCTCCTCCAGCACCTCGAGGCTGGGCGCTCCGCCGGTCCCCATCACCAACCGGGACGTGTACTCACGTCCGGCGATCACCAGGCTGTCGTCACTCATGGTTCCTCCTCAACCGCCTTGAACCGCGGTGACGATCTCCACCCGGTCGCCTTCGGTCAGCGTCGTCCCGGACCACTCGGTCTTGGTGACCACCGCTTCGTTGACCGCCACCGCGACCCCGATCGGGCTGCGGGCCCACCGCTCCACCACGTCGGCGACGGTGGTCCCGGCGTCGATCTGCTCGGCGGAGCCGTTCACCTGCACGTTCATGACCTCACTCACCCCATCACCTTAGGTACTGCGCCGGCGCCGTCGTGCGCCCGGTCACCCCGTGAGAAGCGGTCGGCGAGGAACGGCTCCGCCAGCTTCGGCAGTACGCCGGTCCGCACGGTCTCGGCGATCACCTGCGCGGTGATCGGCGTCAGCAGTACGCCGTTGCGGTAGTGGCCGGTCGCCCAGAGCAGTCCGTCGATCCCGGAGGCGCCCAGAACGGGGGCGTTGTCGGGAGTCGCGGGCCTCAGACCGGCAACGGTTTCCACCAGTTCCAGCTCGTCCGTGATCGGCAGGACCATGCGGGCGTCGCGCAGGAGCGTGAACACGCCGCCGGCGAGGACTCTGGTGTCGTAGCCGAGTTCGGAGGTGGTCGCGCCGACGACGAGTTCGCCGTCGGGGCGGGGGACCAGGTAGACCGAGAAGCCGCGGGCTGTTGCTCGTACGGTGTGCTGCAGGGCGGGTCGGTACACCTTGGGGACGCGGAGGCGGAGGATCTCGCCCTTGAGCGGCCGAACTCGCGGGCGGAGTTCGTCGGGGATGCCGTTGAGCTGGGCGGTCCAGGGGCCCGCGGCGGCGATGATGTGGTCGGCGCGGATGGTGTCGCCGTTGTCGAGCTCGACGCCTGTTGCTGTGGTGCCGTCTGTCAGGATCCGGCTGACCGATTGGCGGATGAGTGTGACGCCGGTCAGCTCGACGGCTTTGAGCAGAGCCGCGACGGTCTGGCGGTTGTTCACGGAGTGATCGCCCGGCACCCACACGCCGGCGGTCACACCGGCGGCCAGCAACGGCTCACGTTTGCGGGTCTCGCGGCCGGTGAGCTCCTCGACCTCGAGACCGAGACGGCCTTGGTACTCCGCGAGGCGGCGGATCGCGGCCGCATCGTCGACGTCGTACGCGACCGACAGCGTGCCCGTGCGGTGCAGTCCGGCCGGGAGACCCGTGAACGCCTCCAGCTCCTCGGCGAACGCCGGCCAGGCGGCGTTGCCGGCCAGGTTGAGCGCGAGCAGCGCGTCCTCGCCGTACTCGACCTCGGTGACCGGGGCGAGCATGCCGGCCGCGACCGAAGATGTCCGAATGCCGGGTGTCGGGTCACATACCGTCACCTGGATACCGTCTGCAGCCAGTCGCCAGGCGGTGGACAAACCGATCAGTCCGCCGCCGATCACCACGACCCCGGACCTCGACTCAGTCATAGAGCTAACAGTACGACGGTATACACGTGGCACGCTTAGCCTTGTGACTGAGCACACCGCGCCACTCCGCGACCGACTCGACGCCGCCCGGCTGTACCTGTGCACCGACGCCAGACCGAAGCAGGGCGACCTCGAACAGTTCCTCGACGCCGCCCTGAGCGGGGGCGTCGACATCGTCCAGCTCCGGCAGAAGGAGATGGAAGCCGCCGACGAGCTCGCCGCGCTCGAGATCTTCGCCGACGCCTGCAAGCGGCACGGCAAGCTGCTCGCCGTGAACGACCGCGCCGACATCGCGTACGCCGCGGGCGCCGACGTCCTGCACCTGGGCCAGCGCGACCTGCCGGTGCCGCACGCGCGGGCGATCACTGGCCCGGACGTGATCGTCGGGCGCTCCACGCACACGTTCAGCCAGGTCAACGCCGCGGTCACCGAGACGGGGTCGGACTACTTCTGCGTCGGCCCGACCTGGGAGACCCCGACCAAGCCGGGCCGGACGGCCGCCGGGCTGGAGCTCGTCTCGTACGCCGCCAGCCGGCAGCAGGCCAAGCCGTGGTTCGCGATCGGCGGGATCGACCTGGAGCGGCTCGACCAGGTGATCGAGGCCGGCGCGCAGCGCGTGGTCGTCGTACGGGCGATCACCGATGCCGACGACCCGGCTGAAGCGGCCGGCGAGTTCGTGCGGCGGCTGCGGAGCGCCTGATGATGAACAACCCGAAGGCCGCGCGGATCGTCGCTGCCGTGGTGGTCGCGATGCTGGTCATCACGCTGGCCGCGGCGCTGTTCGGGTGCGGGGCCTCCGACGGGAAGGCGTCCGGTGAGCCGTCGAAGGACCCCGACAGCGGGCTGGTCCTCGTCGCGGCCGGCGACCTGCCGAAGGAGGCGCAGCAGACGCTGACGCTGATCGACAAGGGCGGGCCGTACCCCTACAGCCGCGACGGGGTGACCTTCGGGAACTTCGAGAAGATCCTGCCGAAGGAGGATCGTGGGTACTACCGCGAGTACACGGTGAAGACGCCCGGCGAGAAGGACCGCGGCGCACGGCGGATCGTGACCGGGAAGGGCGGCGAGCGTTATTACACCGACGACCACTACAAGTCGTTCCGCCGGATCGCGGCGGACGGGGGGACCGACGGATGACTGAGCTGTGTGCAGTGCGGACCGGGGGACCGGCCGATGACTGAGCTGCGCGCGTTGCTGGACGCCGGACTCCGGCCGGGCGTTTATCGCTGGCGCTCCGATCTGCCGGCCGAGAAGGTCGGTCGGCGCGTGACCGAGGCCGGCTGGGGGTTCATCTCGCTCGACACCACCGGGGTGCTCGACAAGGCGGGCTTCCTGGACGTCTGCGCGACGGCGTTCGACCTGCCGCGCTGGTTCGGTCGCAACTGGGACGCTCTCGCTGACTCGCTCAGCGACCGCTCGACGGGCGAGCCGGAGCTGGTCCTGTGGGACGGCTGGCGGGAGCTGCTCGACCACGACCACGACACGGTCGATGTCGCCTTGCAGATCTTCTCGGAGGACACGAAGGAGTCCGGCCAGCTCCGCGTCTTCCTGCGCGAGGCCGAGGATGCGCCGGACCTGATCAGCGACCTGCCGATCCTCTAGGCAGGCCGAAGTAAGACCGTACGCCGGCGCTGTGCGCGACGTGGTCGGGTTGGTTGATGCTCAGGTCGGGCAGACCGACGGAGGCCAGCAGACTGCCGACGTCCAGTTCTCGGATCTCCGCCGAACGCAGCTCCCAGGCGGGGTGCTCGTTCGGCAGGTACCAGGTGCGCCCGAGGCGACGCGTGTGGAGACCCCAGCGGGCGGTGAGAAAGAGTTCGAGCGCGGTGATGTCCATGGGTCCGCCCACCTCGACGGTGATCCGACTTGAGAAGGCAGGCCCGCCGAAGGCGTCGCCAGGCCCGCCGAAGGCGGGTTTGCTCGGCGCGCCAGCGCCAGAGCTCGGGGCGGCTCGGCCCCTTCCCACCCCACCCGCCGCCGCGCCGAAGGCGCGGCGGCGGGTAGTCGTGTAGGTGTGCGTGTCCGCAGTTGCGGCGTACTGCATGTGGGCCCACCGGTAGGGGAGGCCGAAGCCCGTGCGGGCGATGGTGACGACGTCCCTGCGGTTGGCGTCGAGGCTCAGGAAGACGACTCCTCGGCGGCCCGCCTCGTCCACGGAGTACAGGCGGATGTTGGTCTCGAGGAAGTCGGGGAGCAGTGCGGGCCCGCGGGCGAAGCCGATGCCGGCCATGCGGAACGGGATCAGCCCGACGTACGCGCGACCCTCGAAGTTGTCGGGGCGAGTCCCAGCAGGGTAGAAATGCGCGATCGACGCCGGCGCGACCGCCCAGTGGATGAACGTCAGGTCGAGCCAGGACTGTCGCAGCAGGCGCGGCCGGGGGAGCGGCGGCGCCTCGGCGGTGACAGGTTCGACCATGTCCTCAAACTAGCGCCCGGTCTCCCGTCGCTTCTGCTCCAGCGCCTCGACGTCGGCGACGAACCACAGCTGCCACCCCCGGTTGCTCTCCCGGACCCAGTCCCGGAACGGCGTACTGCTCACCTCGTACGACGAGACGTCGCCGACCACCGCCAGCCCCATCCCGTACTGCGCGAACTTCTGCACGATCTCCCCGGCCACCCCGCTGCTCAGCGCGAAGAACCCGTCCGGCAGGTCCTCGACCCGCACGGCGACCCACGTCGCGTGATGCCAGTACGACGCGTCGCCGATCAGATCGATCGCGTCCTGCACCGACGTGAGCACCGTCGTACTGACGAACACGCTCATCGCAGGAACTCCAGCACCCGCACCGACGTGAGCACCGTCGTACTGACGAACACGCTCATCGCAGGAACTCCAGCACCCGCTCGGTCTGCGGCGGCAGCAGATGCCCGGCACCCTCGATCGTCACGGACCGCCCGGGCAGCCGCCGCGCCGTACCGGCCGCGTCGAACATCCGGTCCTTGCTGCCGACGATCGCCAGCAGGTCCAGCTTCGCCAGCTGATCGTCGGTGAAGATCGGCATCGCGCCGGTGCGCGCGGCGAAGTGCTTCTGCACCAGCAGCGCGAAGCCGAGGTTGTCCCAGTCGAGGCCCTCCGGGAGCGGCCCGATGATCGTCGCGACCGACCGCCGGTGACCCCACTCGCCGAACGGCCGCAGCAGCAGCGCCGGCAGGATCGGCAGCACCTTCATCCGGCTGAACCCGGCCGGCGACAGCAGCGCCAGCCGCTGGACCCGGCCCGGCCGCCGGGTCGCGTAGTCGACGGCCAACCAGGCGCCCAACGAGAACCCCACGACCGAGAACTCCCCGACACCGAGCCCGTCGAGCACGTCGTCGAGCCATTCGGCGTACGCCGGTGAGCCGAGCTCGGGGCGCGGTGAAGCGCTCAGCCCGGGCTCGCTGATCGTGTCGATCGCGTGGACGCGGAACTCGCGGCTCCACGCCGGGACATCGTTCGACCAGTCGAGCGTCGTACCGGCGGAGCCGTGCAGGAGGACGAGCGGCGGCGCGTCGGGCGGGCCGCTCGACACCACGAAGGTCGGGCCCTGCCGGGTGTCGATCAGCCGCTGGTCACTCGGCACCGGCCAGTCCGCGAGCAACTCGCGATACTGGGCGTGCACGATGGACTGGCCGGCGGAGGATCGGTAGGTCATGTCCCTAAACTACCCTATAAGTCCTTATCGCGGTCTCTATAGGGAATTCTAAGGAAGCCAGATGCGCCAGGAGTTGTACTCGGTCGAGCAGGTCGCCGAGCAGTTGGGCCTGCACGTCCGGACGATCCGCAACTACGTGCGCGACGGCCGGCTGAAGGCGACCCGGATCGGCAAGCAGTACAGGATCACGCGGGAGGACCTGGAGGCGTTCACCGGTACGTCGGTGGTCGCGCCCGGCGCGGTCTCCGCGACCCGGCACGCCGAGGTGTCGAGCATCGTCCAGATCGACGGCGTCGACCGGTCGGGCGCCGACCGGATCACGACGTACGTGACCGCCTCGATCAACCAGGAGGGCATGGGCCGGCTCCGGGTCGAGCTCGCCTACGACGAGACGCGCGGGGTGCTGAAGATCATCATCCTGGGGGACCTGGACATCACCGCGGATGTCCTCCGCCTGATCGACGTGATCGTCACTTCCTAGGGGAGCCCGCGGGCCTGACCTCGATCAGAGGTGCCGCGAGGTTGCCGCGATCGCCAGGTCGGCGAGGGCCTTGCGGGAGGTCTCGTCCTTGATCGGCGATCGGTCGAGGGCTTCCATCGCCTCCGCCGTACGCTCGCTGATCAGGTCCTCGCACGCCTGCACCGACCGGCTGTCCTGCAGGATCTCGCGCAGCAACTGGATCTCGTCGTCGTCCAGATCGGCCCGCCCGAACAGCCGCTCGAACTCCGCGAGCTGCGCCGGCGACGCGTGATCGACCGCGTGCGCCACCAGAACGGTCCGCTTCCCCTCGCGCAGATCGTCCCCGGCCGGCTTCCCCGTCACCGCCGGATCGCCGAACACCCCGAGCAGGTCGTCCCGCAGCTGGAACGCCTCACCCAGCGGCAGCCCGTACGCCGACAGCGAGTCGACCAGGTGCTGGTCCGCACCGCCGAGCGCGGCGCCGATGTGCAGCGGCCGCTCGACCGTGTACGTCGCCGCCTTGTACCGCAGTACCCGCAGCGCCAGATCCAGATCCGACGCACCACTGGCCTGCGCGACGAGATCCAGGTACTGACCCGCGGTCACCTCGACCCGTACGGCGTCGAAGAACTTCGACGCGCGAGCCAGCGCGGCCGCGTCGAAGCCCGAGGTGTGCAGCATCTCGTCGGCCCAGATCAGGCACAGGTCGCCGAGCAGGATCGCCGCGCCGATCCCGAAGCTGACCGGGTCGCCGCCGACACCGCTCGCCTCGGAACGCGCCCGCTGCAGCGCCTCGAACCGCTTGTGCGCGGCCGGCGCGCCGCGGCGGGTGTCGGACGAATCCATCACGTCGTCGTGCACCAGCGCGCTGACGTGCAGCATCTCCAGGCTCGCCGCCGCGGACAGGATCGGCCGCTCCGGATCGCCGCCCGCCGCCCGGAAACCCCAGTAGCAGAACGACGGCCGCAGCCGCTTCCCGCCGCTGGTCGCGTCCCGCGCGGCCTGGACCTGCTCGGCCAGTTCGGGGCCGAGCTCGGCCAGCCGCTGTTCCTGGACGTCCAGGAACTCGGTCAGCGTGCGCTGGATCTCGGTCGGGATGTCTGCGTCGGCATGCACGTCTCGGAGGGTAGTCCAGCGTCCCGTGACGCGCTTGCCCCGGTAGGCTTGGGGGATGGCCAACGGTTACCCCTCGACGCTTCCCGGCAGCACGCCGACGATCCGCGAACTGCTCGCGACGGGCGACCGGTCCTTCTCGTTCGAGTTCTTCCCGCCGAAGACCCCGGAGGCCGAAGAGGTCCTGTGGCGCTCGATCCGCGAGATCGAGAAGCTGCGCCCGTCGTTCGTCTCGATCACGTACGGCGCGGGCGGTACGACGCGCGACGGCACGATCCGGGTCACCGGGCGGGTCGCGCAGGACACGTCGCTGACGCCGCTCGGGCATCTCACCGCCGTCGCGCACTCGCGCGACGAGCTGCGCTCGGTGATCGGCGCGTACGCCGGCGCCGGGATCCGGAACGTGCTCGCCCTGCGCGGCGACCCGCCGGGCGGCCCGCGCCAGCCGTGGGTCGCGCACCCCGAGGGCCTGGACCACGCGATCGAGCTCGTCGAGCTGGTCCGGACGCTGGGTGACTTCTGCGTCGGCGTCGCGGCGTTCCCCGACAAGCACCCCGAGGCCGCCGACCTCGACTTCGACGCCCGCGTCCTGGCCGAGAAGGCCAAGGCGGGCGCGGACTACGCGATCACCCAGATGTTCTTCGGCGCCGACGACTACTTCAAGCTGGTCGAGCGCGCGTCGGCGTTGGGCTGCGACATCCCGATCCTGCCCGGCATCATGCCGGTCACGAACATCAAGCAGATCCACCGGATGGCCGAACTCACCGGCATGGCTCTCCCTGTGGCCGTCACCGACCGGCTGCACGCGGTCGAGGAGGACCCGGCCGCCGTACGGGCGGTCGGTATCGAGATCGCCAGCGAACTGTGCGACGAGCTGCTGAGCGGTGGTGCGCCCGGGATCCACTTCATCACCCTCAACCGCTCGACCGCGACCCGACAGGTCTACCTGAATCTCCAGGGCACCACGGTCTGACCCACAGGCGTCCCGGCAGCTAGGGTTTGCAGATGGCTGACCCGAGTGACCTGGTGATCGACCGCACGCTGGTGCTGCTCCGGCACGCGAAGGCGGTGCCACCGGAGACGATGGCCGACCTCGACCGCCCCTTGGCCGAACGAGGCCGCGCCGACGCGGCCGCCGCCGGCCGCTATTTGGTTGCCCAGGGCATCGAAGCGGACCTGGTCCTGTGCTCCCCGTCGATCCGCACGACGGAAACCTGGGAGTACGCCGCCCAGGCCGGCGCGACCACCACAGACCTGTGGTTCGACCGTCGAATCTACAACGCCGACACGGACGGCCTGCTGGACGTCGTACAGGAAGCGCCGCCCGAGGCCCGCACGGTAATCCTGATCGGCCACGCCCCGGGCATCCCGTGGCTGGCCGACCAGTTGGCCCTCGACGGCACCAGCCCAGAACGCGTCGAACTGACCAAGAAATACCCAACCAGCGGACTGACCATCCTCCACCACACCACCCGCTGGTCAGACCTGGCCGCCGACGACTGCGACCTGGTCTCGTTCGTAATCCCACGGGGCTGACCGAGGAACAGAACTACTCTGGCCGGGTGAGTCTCGAGATTCCTCAGCAGGTGCGGAGGACGGTTGTCGCCGATGGGAACGGAGCCTGGTTGGGTGGGTTGCCTGGTTTGGTCGAGGCGCTGGCTCAGGAGTGGGAGCTGACGATCGGGTCCAGCATGGCGGGTGGTCATGCTGCGTTGGTGGTTGAGGTGCTGCTGGATGACGGGACTCCGGCTGTGCTCAAGCTCGGGGTGCCGGGGCGGGACATCGGGCAGGAGGCCATGGGGCTGCGTCTGGCGGGTGGAGTCGGATGTGCCGAGCTGCTGAGAGAAGACCTGGGTCGGCAGGCGCTTCTGCTGGAGCGGCTTGGGGCTCCGATGTACGACGTTGTGACCGACCCTGCGAGCCGCCATATCTTGCTGTGCGATGCGGCGGTTCGGCTGTGGCGTCCGATCGCGGCTGACATCGACCTTCCCACCGGCGCGGACTTGGCTGAGGAGTACGCCGCTCGGCTGCCGGAGCTCTGGGAGCAGGCAGGGCGGCCGTGCTCGCCGGCCACCATTGAGGATGCGTTGGACTGCATGGAACGTCGTCGCCTGGCGCACGACGATCGGTCCGCGGTGCTGGTTCACGGCGATCTCCACGAGATGAACGCCCTGCAAGCGAGTGACGGCAGCTACAAGCTCATCGATCCCACCGGACTGCGGGCCGAGCCGGCGTGCGATCTCGGCACCATCGTGCGGTGCAACCCCAACCTCGGCGACGACCTCCGGGCGCGGACCGAGCGGCTGGCTGCTCGCACAGGCGTGGACGCCACCGCGATCTGGGAGTGGGGAACCATTCACCGAGTCGTCGGCGGCGTCTACTCCTGCACGATCGGCTTCCAGCCCTTCGGTGACCAGCTGCTGGCCGAAGCAGATCGGCGCGTCAGGAAGTAGGCCCCGGGCACAGCCCGTCCGACGGCAGTACGCCGGTGAGCCAATACTGCTCGGCGCGTTTGTCGATGCAGGGGTTTTTCTCGAACAGGTACGACGCGTGGTTGCCGCCGCCGTCGACCAAGAGGCGAGAGCCCTTCAGAGCCTGGCGCATGCGGAGGGCGCCGATGGCCGGCGTGGCGGCGTCGGTCTTACCTTGGAGGATCAGGATCGGCGGGACGTCGACCGACCCGATCCGGACCTCGCGCGCGGGACCGACCGGCCAGAACGCGCACGGCGCGCCGTACCAGGTGTTGAGCCAGGCGAAGAGGGGAGCGGTTGCGTTCGACGCGGCGGTGTCGTTGTGCCACTTGCGCCAGTTGCGGGGCCAGCCGGTGTCCATGCAGTTGTAGGCGAGTTGGCCTGGGTCGACCGACTGCGAGGCCAGTTGGTCGGTCGCGGCGAGGAGGGTGTCGGGGTTGCCTTGGCGGTAGTCGGCGATCGCCTGCATGAGGCCGTCCCACGAGTCGTCGATGTACATGCTCGACGCGAGCAGATCGTCCAGCTCGGCGCCACCGGCCCGGCCGCCTGCGGGCTTGGCCGCCAGGGCGCGATGCACCTGGTCGTAGACAGTCGCGACCGCCAGCCGCGTCTTGCCGAGGTGGTACGTCTTGTCCCGCGCCGCCGTCCACGTGAAGAGCGCCTGCGCTCGCTTCTGCAGGGCCGGGTTCTGCTCGTACGCCGTGCGGTAGGTGCTCACCATCGGGTCCACGACGCTGTCGAGGATCATCCGGCCGGTGTGCTGCGGGAACAGCGTCGCGTACGTCGCGCCGAGCTTCGTCCCGTACGAGTAGCCGAGGTAGTCGAGCTTCTCCCGGCCCAGCGCGATCCGGATCTGGTCCATGTCGCGGGCGGCGTTCTCGGTGGTGATGTGGGGGAGCAGGTCCTTGGCCTTGGCGCCGCAGCGTGCGGCGACCTGCTGGGCCAGCGAGATCCGCTGCTGTTCCTGGGCTTCGTTGGCCGGCCGGTAGGGGAGTGCGGGGTGTGGAGTCAGGTCCGACAGGTCGCCGCAGTCGACCGGGCTGCTCAGGCCCACACCGCGCGGGTCGAAGCTGAACACGGCGTACTGCTCGGCCACGGCCTCCGGCAGCGCCGCGGACACGAGCTGCTCGGTGCCCAGTCCGGACGCTCCCGGACCGCCCGGGTTCACCAGCATCAAGTGCGACGCACTCAGGCTGCCGATCGCCGACAGTGTCAGCGTGATCTGCCGACCGTCGGGCTTCGAGTAGTCCAACGGCAGCCGAAGCTTGCTACAGGCAACTTGTCGCGGGACGCCGTCCGGGCAGGCACCCCACTTCAGCGTCCCCGCGGTCGCCGGGCCGGACTGCCCGGCGACCAGAACTGCCAAAGATCCCAGCGTGGCAACGAACGCCACTCCTCGTACAAGGCCGTTCTTCAAGCGCCCAACTACCTTCCTGTCAGGAGGCGCGGGCGGGCAGCCAATGGGTCGTGCTGTTGATCGTGATCATCCGCTGGGTGGCACGGGTCAGGACGACGTACAACGCGCGGACGCCCCCGAGGGTATCGCTGACGATCCGGTCCGGCTCGACCACCACCACCGCGTCGTACTCGAGTCCCTTGGACTCCAGCGGAGTGAGCGTCGCGATCCGGGGATCGTTGAGCTCGGCAAGCACCGCGTCGACGGCCGGTCGCAGCTTCGGCGGCACGATCACGCCGACCGTGCCCTCGACCAGGTCGAGCAGCTCGGCGGCCGCGTCGGCCGCGGCCTCGGCGACCTTGCCGGCGTCGAAGATCCGGTGCTCCGGTTCGACACCGGTACGGCGTACGGCGTCCGGCAGGTCGGCGTCCGGGATCTGTTGCCGGATCACCTCACCGGCGAACGCGTAGATCTCGGCCGAGTTCCGGTAGTTGGTCGACAGCCGGAACGTGTGCCGCTGCAGGTGCGACAGCATCGTCTCCATCGCGGTCCGGGCCTCGTCCGGGTCCGGCCACGAGCTCTGCGCCGGGTCGCCGACGATCGTCCAGCTCGCCTGCGGACCGCGCCGCGTAACCATCCGCCACTGCATCGGCGACAGGTCCTGGGCCTCGTCGACCAGGACGTGGGCGTACTCCTCGGGCTCGTCGGCCTCGGCCGCCGCGGCCGCGCGGGCCCGGCGCTCCGAGGTGGTGAGCACCTCGTTGACGCCGTCCGACAGGCCTTCCAGCCAGTCGAACTCCTCGTCCTTGCCCGCCTCGGGGATCGGCGCCCGGCCGAGCAGATGGGTCAGCTCGTCGAGCAGCGCGACGTCGGCGACGGTGATCTCGTCGGTGCCGGCGATGCCGGCCGCGAGCGTCTCGATCTCGGCCGGGGTCAGGTCGTGCCGCGCCCAGCGGGTCAGCCGTCGCGCGTCACCGAGCCAGCGCAGCACGGTCTGCGGCGTCAGCACCGGCCACCAGGCCGCGAAGAACGTCCGGTACGCCGGAAGGTCGGTGACCTGGTCGCCGAACGACTCGCGATCGGCGTACACGCCGTTGCGCAGGTCCTCCGGGAACCGGCTCCACAGCGCGGCGACGAGCCCCTTGCGGGCCTCGGCCGCGGCGCGGTTGCGCGGCGTACGGCGCAGGGCGTTGCGGCGGACGTTGTCGAGCTGGTTCGCGTCCAGCTCGACCGTGCCACCGCCGACGAAGACGCGCAGCGTGGTCGGTGCGTTGGGCACCCGGTCGCGC
This sequence comes from Kribbella sp. cmx-5-2, assembly GCA_049998015.1. GTDB lineage: Bacteria > Actinomycetota > Actinomycetes > Propionibacteriales > Kribbellaceae > Kribbella. Next base: position 951,863 of record JAEBEC010000001.1, on the reverse strand, counting down.
GCGGCGCGCGACAGCAGGCCCTGCATCCGCAGCGAGCCCTTGATCGCGGCGACCTCGGCCTCGTCGATCTCGGTCGCCCGGACGCCGTCGACGAGCTCGCCGACCGCGCGCAGGGAGACCGTGTTCTCGCCGAGGCTCGGCAGCACGCGCTCGATGTAGGCCATGAAGGCGGCCGACGGGCCGACCACGAGCACGCCGCCGCGCTCGAAGCGACGCCGGTCGGAGTACAGCAGGTACGCCGCGCGGTGCAGCGCGACGACCGTCTTGCCCGTCCCCGGACCACCGCCGATCACGGTGACGCCGCGGGCAGGGGCCCGGATCGCCTGGTCCTGCTCGGCCTGGATGGTCGCCACGATGTCGCGCATCGTGTGCCCACGGGCCCGCGACAGCGACGCCATCAGCGCGCCCTCACCCATCACGGGCAGGTCCTCGGGCGCCCGCTCGGGACCGAGCAGATCGTCCTCGATGCCGATGATCTTGGCGCCCTTGTTGCGCAGCACCCGGCGCCGTACGACGCCGAGGCGGTCGGTCGAGGTCGCGCGATAGAACGGCTCGGCCGCGGGGGCCCGCCAGTCGATCACCAGCGGCTCGTACTCCGCGTCGCGGACGCCGATCCGGCCGACGTACAGGCTCTCCAGCTCGGCCGCGTGCTCGACCGGCGGCTGCTCGTCGCCGCCGTCGGAGTCGAGCCGGCCGAACACCAGCCCCTCGTGCTCGGCGTCCAGCTCGGCGATCCGCCGGGCCGCCGCGAACACCAGGACGTCCCGCTCGTACAGACCGGTCTGCTCCTCCTCGCGGACACGACCGACGTTCTGCGCCTGGGCGCGTTGATGACCCTCGACCGCGATCCGTGATGCCGATCGGGAAGCGGCCTCGACCCGGTCGTAGACCCGGTCGACGTGCTGCTGCTCGAACTCCAGTTCAGCCCTCTCGACCGACTCGGAATCGGGTGACGTGGGGGTTTGGTCCACCGGGGTCCTCTCTACTGCCGGGGCAGTTTCCCCCGACACGGAACACATGAACGATCAATCTTAGTGCGCCGGTGACGGCGACCCCAGGGGAGGTCTCAGGTTGGCGGCTTACGCCTTGCCGACGGCGTCGGCGACGATCGCCGCACCGAGGGTCGTGGCCGGTACGCCGCCGCCCGGGTGAGCGCCCGCGCCGACGCAGTACAGGCCCTTGACCGGGGAGATGTTGCCCGCCCGGCGCCGGGCGGTCTTGTAGCCCTCCCAGGCCACTCCGGTCCACCAGGAGGCCGACGTCTGCCGGCTGACCACCTTGTCCCGGATGTGCAGGCCACGGGCGACCAGCAGGTCGATCACGTCGTCGGTGGGGTAGCCGTGGACCAGCACCGACCAGGCGGTGTGCCCGGCGGGTGCCGTGCCGCCAGTGCGGACTGTGACCGTCGGCGTACCGTGCAGGACCGTCTCGAACGGCAGCGCCGGCACCGGATCACGCAGACCGAGGTGTACGACGTACGCCGCCTGCGCCTGGTGAGTGCGCTCGACCTGCTTGCGTACCTTCTTGGCGGCCGGGTCGCTGACCAGCTGGGTGTAGAGGACTCGCGGGTCGATGTCGCTGACCACCACCTCGGCCGGCAGGTCGGTCCCGTCGGCCAGCCGGACTCCGGTGACCACGCCGTCCTTGCTGGTCACCGCGGCGACTTCAGCCCCGGTCCGGACGTCGATCTTCCGCTCGACCGCCCGCTGCGCCAGCGCGTCGGCCACCGCGGCGAAACCACCAGCCACGGTCCAGCGCCCGAACGTGCGCTCCAGGTACGACCAGACGCCGACGTACCCGGGAGTGACCCGAGCCTCCGACCCGTGCTGAGTCGCGAAGTACCGCAGTACGGCGCGCGCCCGGGCGTCGTCCAGGTGGCGGTCGGCGACCCGGTCCAGCGACTGCCAGGGCTTCAGCCCGCGGATGGCAGGCAGCGGCAGCCGGTCCATCAGCGGCGGCTCGAGCGAGGTCTTGCGGAGGATCTGCCAGGTCTCGCCGTACGAGTCGACCAGGCCGGTCCAGGCCTGGGCGGTCTTCTCGCCGGCCAGGTCGGTCCAGGCCTCCAGCTGGGCCGCGCGGTCGCCGACCGGGAGGTCCAGCACCGAGCCGTCGCCGAACAGGTGCCTGCGCGGTGTGGTCACCGGGTCGAGCTGGACCAGGCTCTCGATCGGGCGGCCGGACTTGCGGAACAGGTCGCGCAGGGCGGCCGGCAGCGTCGTACTGGCTGCTCCCGCGTCCCAGCTGAAGCCGTCGGCCTCGACCCGGCCGAGGGCGCCGCCCAGACGGTCCTCGGCTTCGCAGACGGTGACCTGGTGGCCGAGCTTGGCCAGACGGACAGCGGTGGCGAGACCGGCGAGGCCGGCCCCGATGACGATCACGCGGGACATCAGAGGGTGGTGCTCCCAGTCGCTGGATTGCTTCGTCGTTCCCGCCAGGCCCGGAACCTGACGAGGCCGCGCCGGATCGCGCGCAGAGCGATGTAGACGCCGATCAGGCCGATCACCAGCAGCACCGCCGCGACGATCAGCGCGGCGGTCGGGTGGAAGGCCGCCAGCGAGACGACGCCGAGCACGGCGACGTCCTCGCCGGAGGAGGCGGCGATGTTGGTGACGGGTTCGGGGGAGGTGTTGATCGCCAGCCGCAGGCTCGACTTCACCAGGTGTGAGACCAGCGCGACGACGCCGCCGGTGGTGGCGATGAACGCCTGCTCCAGGCTGCTCGCCTGGCCGGCCATCAGGGCCGCGATGATCGCGCCGACCGTCGGCCGGATGACCGTGGAGACGGCGTCCCAGGCGGAGTCGACGTACGGGATCTTGTCGGTGACGAACTCGACCAGGAAGAGCGCGCCGGCCGCGATCAGGACGCCGTTGGAGGTGAGCGCGGTCGGGACGTCGTCGACGTCGGCGAAGCGGCCGAGCAGCCCGAGCACGAGCACGCAGGCGTACGCGTTGATCCCGCTCGCCCAGCCCGACGTGAAGGCCAACGGCAGCGCTTCCATACAGTGGCTCCGAACTCGATCGCGGTCAGTAACGAACGTCTTGCCGCGAGTTTTGGTTAACCGTTGACATCTACGTCCACCCGGACCGAGAGTGAACAGGTTGCCGGTCTGCGTGACCGCCACACACTCCAGATCAGGGAGAACGAACATGCGTCGTCGTCCGAAGATTCTCGCCGCCCTGGCCGCGTTGGCGCTGCCCATAGCCGCGATCGGCGTGTCGTCGAGCGGGCCGCCGGCCGAGGCGTCCACGCCGGCGCCGGGCCTGGCCAACGCGTTCAGGTCCGCCGCGCAGCAGTACGGCGTACCGGAGTCCGTGCTGCTGGCCGTGTCGTACGCGGAGACCCGCTGGGACGACCACCAGGGCAAGTCGAGCACGTCGGGCGGCTACGGCCCGATGCACCTGACCGCTGCCGACCCCAGTGCGCTGGTGGAGCGCTCGGCCGGGCAGAAGCTCGCCAAGGGTGACTCACAGCGCACTCTGTACGAGGCGTCCGACCTGACCGGGCTGGACCCGGTCGCACTGCGCAACGAGGCCGCGGCCAACGTGGCGGGCGGTGCTGCGGTGCTGGCGTCGTACCAGAAGTCCCTGGGCCTGCCTGTCGGTGCTGCGACCTCACCGGCCTCTTGGTACGGCGCTGTGGCGTCCTACTCCGGCGCGCCGGACCGGGTCGGTGCTGCCGGCTTCGCTGACGATGTCTACGCGATCCTGGCGCGCGGTGCGGCCCGTACGACGAACGTCGGGCAGCAGGTGTCGATGCCGGCCGTCGCGGTGTCGCCCGCGCGGGACCAGCTGTCCAAGCTGAAGCTCGCTGCCGGAGCCAAGGACGCTGCTGGGGTCGAGTGCCCGGCCGGGCTGGCCTGCGAGTCGCTGCCGGCGCCGTACGAGTCGACCGGTGCGACACCGGGTGACTACGGCAACCACGACCTGGCCAACCGGCCGAAGACCGGCAAGATCGACTACATCGTCATCCACGACACCGAGGGTGGCTGGCAGGGCACGCTGAACCTGGTGCAGGACCCGACGTACGTGAGCTGGCAGTACACGATGCGCTCGTCGGACGGCCACACCTGGCAGCACGTGAAGGCCGACGACGTCGCCTGGCACGCCGGCAACTGGTACGTGAACATGCACAGCATCGGGATCGAGCACGAGGGCTTCGCCGCCCAGGGCGCGACCTGGTACACCGAGGCGCTCTACCGGAACTCGGCGCGGCTCGTGAAGTACCTGGCCAAGAAGAACAACATCCCGCTGGACCGGGCGCACATCATCGGCCACGACCAGGTGCCCGGCACGATCCCGTCGACCGTCGCGGGGATGCACTGGGATCCGGGACCGTACTGGGACTGGGAGCACTACTTCGACCTGCTCGGAGCGCCGATCTACGGGCACAAGGTCTTCCCGGTTCGCACCGGTTCGATCGTGACGATCAAGCCCGGCTTCGCGTCGAACGTCCAGGTCGTGACCGACTGCGTGACGGCCGGTACGGCGTGCGCGCCGCAGGGCACGAACTTCGTCTACCTGCGCCAGGCGCCGGACGACGCGGCGCCGCTGGTCAAGGACCTCGGCCTGCGGCCGGGTTCGTCGGCCTCGACGACGCAGGTCTCCGACATCGGTGCGCGGGCGGCGGCTGGTTCGCAGTACGTCGTCGCGCAGCGGTCGGGGGACTGGGTGGCCGTCTGGTACCTGGGCGCGCTGGCCTGGTTCAAGAGCCCGGCGTCCGCGCCGGACGCGTTCGCCAAGCCGGGGCTCGTGGTGAAGCCGAAGGCGGGCAAGACGTCGGTGCCGGTCTACGGTCGTGCGTACCCGGAGCAGGCGGCGTACCCGACGGGCATTCCGTACCAGACCGTCACGCCGTTGCAGTACTCGATCCTCGCGGGCCAGGCCTACCCGGTCGGCGACGCGAACATCGAGACCGACTACTACCGGGCGACCACCTTCGACGGCCAGCCGCCGACGGACCACGTCCAGGTGCTCGGCAAGGACCGCTACTACCAGATCTGGTTCGGCCACCGGATGGCGTACGTCCGGGCCGCCGACGTGGACCTGCGACCGGCGATCTGACTCTGTGACACTGGTTGTGTGAACGACCACGTGAGCGACGAAGCCGTTCAGCGACTGCTGGACGACTTCGTCGCGTCCACGTCGGCGTTGCCGGTGCAGGCGATCTGGGTCCACGGCTCGCTCGCGCTCGGCGACTTCGTCCCGTCCCGCAGCGATCTCGACCTGGTCTGTGTTGTCGCAGGCCGACCCGACCCCGCGACGATCAAGGCGATCCACCGGCCGTTGACCTCGTCGCTGGGCCGCCGGCTGCACTGCACGTACGTCCCCACCGACTCCCTGGCCGACCCCGATCTCCGCCACCCGACGTTCGCCCAGGCGCACTACATGACCCGCCCGGTCACCCAGGTGACCCGCCGCGAACTCACCATCGGTGGTTTGGTGCTGTCCGGCCCACCACCCTCATCGTTGCTCCCAGCAACCACCGACGCGGAGCTGGCGGGCTTCATCCGCGCGGACCTGCTGAGCTTCTGGTATCCGGTCACCGCGAAGCGCACCCCGTGGCTCCGCGATATCTGGATCGACCTGGCGATGGTCACGCTCGCCCGCGCCGAAACCACCCTGCGCACCGGCACCCTGATCACCAAACAGGCCGCCTTGGACCACCTGCCCGGTCTCGGCGCCCCGCGCGCCGTGGTCGAGGACATCCGCCAACGCCGCTACGGCGGCGCCGTCGACCGCTCGCTGAGCTGGCGCAGGCATCGCGCCGAGCTCACTCGTGCCTACCTGCGCGCGAAGATCCCCGCCGTCGCCGGCTAGCCGCCGCGATCCCGCCGAGCTCACCGCTTGGTGAGTCGGGCACGTCGGCCACCGCTAGTTGACGACGACCGGGGTGCCGTTGGTGAGGCGGAGCAGCTCGGCGTACGTGGTGGGAAAGATCGAGTGCGGGATGCCGCCGGCGGCCCAGACCTCGGCGTACTGGTCGAGCGCGGTGTCGACGAGCGTGCGGACAGGCGCCGGGTGGCCGACGGGCGCGACGCCGCCGATGGACTGGCCGGTGTGCTGCTTCACGAACTCCGGCGCGGCCCGCTTGAGCTTGGTCAGGCCGAGCTCGGCGGCCAGCTTCGCGGTGTCGACGCGGTGCGCGCCGGAGGTGAGGATCAGCACCGGCGTACCGTCGCCGTCGAAGATCAGGCTGTTGGCGATCGCGCCGACCTCGCAGCCGAGCTCCGCGGCCGCGGCTGCCGCGGTCGGGACGGCCTCGTCGAGGATCCGGACCTCGCCGGTCGCGCCGGCCGCTGCCAACGCGTCCGCGACCCGCTGGACGTTGGGATGAGTGCTCACGCTCGCGACCTTACTTCTCGTAGATCTTCAGCAGCCGCCGGTACGCCGCCGGGTCGCTCAGCAGGTCCGTGCTGTCGGAGATCTGGTCGATCGAACCAACCAGCGGCAGCGCTTTGAGACCTGCGTCCTGCACCCGCGCCAGACAGGCGTCGACGAACCGCTCCGCCCCCAGCACCATCGCCGGCCGCTCGTGGAACTGCCGGGCCGTCGGATCGACCTCCTCGGTGATCCCGAGCTTGTTGTGCCGGGCCGCCACCAGCTCGTACGCCGAGACGAGCGCCTGCTCGCGGTGCTTCTGCGCCTCGGCCCGGGTAGCCTCCATCAGCAGCTCGTCGAGCCCGTCCGCGGGCCCGAGCCGGTTGAACGCCGTACCGAACCACTTGGAGTACGGCGCGTAGGTGCGCTCCATCAGCAGCGCCAGCCGCATCACGTCGCGAGCCAGGCGTGCGGTGAGCACCCGGGAGCCGAGCTCGTCGCCCACCTCGTACGTGCGCTGCACGAACGGCTCCTCCTGCGCGATCCGGGACCACTGGCAGGACAGCATCCACAGCCAGACGTCGTCCGGATACCACTGCAGGTCGGCGCGGATCCGCTGCAGTCGGCCGTCGTCGGCGTACACGGGCCCGGCGACGACGCCGAGGAACTTCTGCTGCGGGGTGATCAACCAGTCCGCCGTACTGGGGCCTGCCGTGGCGTCGAAGCCGAGCAGATCCTCCAGCCAGTCGGACAGCGTCGTCACGGTGATGTGGTGGATCGGCTGCTGGGTGTCCCACCCGAAGCGCACCGGGTGCCCGCCGTACTCGTCCGGCAGGCCCTGCTCCACCAGCTCCTTGACCCGCTGGACGTCGCCTTCCTCCACGAACACCTGGAGCCGCGGGCCCCAGCCGTGGTCGGTCGACCGCTCGGTGTCGTAGCCGAGGACGTCGGAGCCCCAGCCGAGCAGGGCGGCGGCGTACGGCGTACTGCCGAGCAGTGGACGGATGACGTCGGCGTGGAAGTCCTGACTCAGGTCACGCGCCGAGCGGAAGGTCGTCATGCGTCCCGACCCTAGGGGCTGAAACGCCTTGCCTGCATCAGGTTTTCAGCTCGGCCGCGCCGAACGAGACGTTGAACCGATTGCACCAGATCGACACGCTGCTGAAGTCCTGCAGGTCGACCTCGGCGGGGATGACGTAGTTCTGGCTGCCCTTGTTGCCTTTCAGTTGCCCGAGGCTCCTGGCTTTGCCGTCGTCGAACACGTGCCAGCCGGCCTTCCCTTCCAGGACCGGCGCGTCGCTCAGCCAGACCTCGAGATCGGGTCCGTCGGACGTGTCCAGGTCCTCCAGCCTGAGAACGCGCGCACCGTCCGGCAGCCGCACGATCGACACCGTTCCCGAGGTGTCGTGTTCATGACTGATCAGCTTTCCCCTGTGCAGCACCACGGGTGCGCTCGGCCGCTCGACGGAAATTGTCGGTGGCGCCTTGGAGGATGAAGGCATGAGAGACGGAGCAGTGGTCGGTACGGCGGTGGAGACCGCCGTCGGTGAGGCGCCGGGAAGCGCCTCGTCGACGACCGTGTCGGTGAAGACCCGCCACGGCTGGAAGAGCGGCAACGCCACGGCGGCGACCACTGCCGCCCCGGCGACGACGACTGCCAGTGTGCGTTTCGGTGCCATCGGCTCGCTCGCTCTCGGTGTCCTCGGAGGGGTGGCACCAGTCTGGCCGGACGCGCCGCGGCTCGGGGCGCGCCGGGGCTTACGGCCCGTTGACGTCTGTCGGCGGCCGAGGCTACGCTGTGAGTGTTCGAACAGATGTTCGATTGCCTCGGACCCGGGTTCGTCGGGAGTCCGGAGCGGGGCGATCGGCACAACTGCTCGGCTCCGGTGCGGAGTTGCGGCCGCATCGGTGACCGGCGGACCCGGTGGGCCGGGCGCCGTGGTGGACCTCGACCCCCACCCGGCACCCACCCACCGGGCCGCTACCCAGGGGAAGTTGGCGTACAGGAGGCGATGGAGCATGTGGGAGTTCGACGAAGCCGTTGAGGTGCGTTCCGGCGTCGTGGACGGCATCGAGTCTCCGGAGCAGTTCCTGTGGCGCGGCCGGCTCTGGATGGTCTGCGCCGTCCAGGCGCACTGGACCGAGACCGCCGCCTGGTGGGAGCGCGGGGTGATCGGCTCGGGTGTCGGTGCCACGGCGACCGCCGTCGCGGCCGGATCGTCCGCCGCCGTCGGAGTCCTGGACGCCGACTGGGGCCCGCGCCGCTCGGTCTACCGGGTGGAGGCCGGCTGCGGCCGCCACGCCCGCCGCGAGATGTTCGACCTGGCCCACGACCCGGACTCGGGCCGCTGGCAGCTGGAGCGGGTGACCGACCAATGACCCTGTCCCGCCTGCTCCGCACCACCAGCCCGCAGTCCCCGCGAGAAGACCAGCCGCTCACGGACCCCGCGCAGGAGTCCGAGCTCCAGCCCCTGATCTGTGGAAAGGGTGAATGACCGATGACCGTTTCACCGGTTTCCCCGGCCGCCGCCGGATCGGCGACCCGCGACCTGTCCCGCGCCCGCGCCGCCCTGGCCGAGGCCCGCGAGACGAGCGACCACCTGATCCGGTACTCGACCGCCCACGTCGCCGCCCTGCGCCTGGCCGCCGCGGTCCTCGCCGTCCGGGCCCGCCCGGTCCGCTCCGGCCCGCGCCGCCGCGTCCAGCGCAACGCGTGGGTCCTGCTCGCCGAGGTCGCCCCCGAGTTCGCCGAATGGGCCAGCTTCTTCGCCGCCGGCGCCTCCCAGCGCGCCGCCGCCGAAGCCGGCCTCGAGCGAGCCGTCAGCACCCGCGAGGCCGACGACCTGATCCGCGAGGTCGAAACCTTCTACGGCTTGGTCGAGGAGAGCCTGCACATCACCACCCAGCAGTCCCTCCCCGAGTACTCCGACCCCCAGTCAGTCCTGGCCCAGTCCTGGATGCAAGCCAGCTGACCCCACGACCTGGCTTGCGGAGAGGCCCCCCGTTCCTCCCCGCAAGCCGGCCAACCGGGCGGCCTCATCACCCGCCCACCCACCTGAAGGACCCCGGCCCGCCAATCCACCGGGGTCCTTCAGTGCGCCCGCCGGCGACGCGACGCCGTACCCGCGGGAGACGCCGGGCCGGACGAGCCCGACTGCTTCGCGGCCGCGTGCGACGGTGAGCTGCGGGTCGAGCCGGGGCTGGAGTGCGGGAGACTGCCGGGCCGGACGAGTCCGACTTCTTCGCGGACGCGCAGGACGGCGAGCTGTGGATCGGTCCGGGGCTGGTGGTGGGCAGTGTCGTGGTCGGTTTGGTCGTCGATCGGGCGTGCCGAGGGCGTCTCTTATCCGATGCCTAATCCTGGATTGCCAGAGGGCTTGCGTGGCCGGCTCTCAGGGGCCCTCGCGCTCGCGAGGCCCGGCGCGCGCTCGGAGTCTGTCGCGCTCTCGGGGCCTGTGGTGTGCTCGGGCCCTGGGGTGCCGGTGTGGGAGGTGCGGCTGAGGGGCGAGTTCGGTTCGACCAGGGCCGAGGCTGGGATGCCCTGTTGGTGGAGGGCTTCGACGACTGCGGTGGTGAATCGGGCCGGGTGGGTGCCTGCTGCGTGTACGGCGCGTAGGTCCACTCGGCCTTCGGCTAGTAGGGCGAGCCGGGGATGCAGCGTCGCGAAGACGGCAGCGAAGCCGTTGTCGCCTCGGCCCGTCATGGTTCCGTCGGGGTTGGCCTTGTACAGCTGTCGGGTCCCGTCGTCTGCGCGGACGGTGAGTCGGACCACGACGCCCGTACGGCGCGCTTGCTGGAGGGCGTCGACCAGCGGCTGGTACGGGTGCTGGTCGTCAGCGTGGACGGTGACTCGGACGGTCGGCGGCTTCGGTGGTCGCGGGGCTCGCGTCGGGTCCCAGCCGGCCAGTGCGGGCTCTCCGGCTTCCATCCGGGCCAGCATCGCGTCGTAGTCGCGTCGGAACATCGTCAGGTACGCCTCACCGGTCGCCGCGCGGTGCAACGAGTCGGAGCGCGTCGGCTTCGGTCGGCCGTGGCGGTCGAGTCTGCGGCGTTCGAAGTCCAGGTGGTAGTCGGTCGTCACCTTGACCGTGACTGCCTTGCCGGACTCGTACACGCCGACCTCGTGTCGCGCGCCGACCGTGCTGCTGTCCTTCTCGGCGACCTGCTCGCCCTTCGTGAGAGAAACGCTGACTGCACCGTCGGCAGTGGTCGCCCCGACGGTCGTGGTGCCGGGCAGCAGTCTGTTGCTCCGAGCGGTCAGTTGGCTGGTGTGGATCTCGCGGGTGTTCTCGCCGAGCTGGATGCTGGTCTTGTCGTCGGGGTTCGAGACGAGCTCCAGCCCGGAGACCTCGGCCCGGACGCGGACCACGACGTTGTGCCGTGGCTGTCCGGGCACCGGCAGCGGGACGAGTTCGTGGCCCGCCGCGTCGGCCATCTGCCGGAACGCGACGCTGCGGCCGGACGCCCCGAGTACGGTTTCAAGCGTGGTCCGGTGCTTGCGCGCACCGGCGGCGGTGAGCAGATCCGGCTGCGCGAGGCGACGGTAGACCGCCTCGAACAGGGTGTTCACCGGGGTGTCGCCGGTCCGGTACGGCTGGGTGCCCTCCGCCAGGTAGTTAGCCGGCAGGGTCACCGGCCGGTGGTCGAGGTAGTTGGCCGGCAGGGTCGCCGGCCGACGGTCCAGATAGTTGGCCGATAAGGTCACCGGCCGGTGGTCGAACGTGTCGGCGTTGTCCTGCTCCGACACGGGATTGACCACCGCCGTGGGGACCAACAGGCCCAGCCGGCCGGTCGACTCCCGCTGCGTCGGCGGCTTCGCGAGCCCGACGGGATCCTCGCCGGGCAGCACCGACTCCTCGATCTCGACGATCATCCGGAAGTCCCGCTCGACGCGCGTGGTGTCCAGCCAGAACCCCTCACTGATGCGCGCTCGTACGTCGGAGCCGCCCGCGGTCGTGGTCGCGCCGACGCCGCTGCCGCCGCCGATCGACCCGCCGATCCCGTCGGCGCCCGCAGCGCCCGCGCCGCCCCCGGCACCCGCGCCGCCCGCCGTACCGCCGTACGACGTGGACGCTGACGCGTTGCGGCTGCGCTCGCGCAGCGCCCACTGCTGGACGAGGTTCCACGCGTCCTCTCGCTGATCGGTCGGATCACCGCCCTCGACCGTGACCGGTCCGTCGAACGCGAACCGGACCCGCACGCGGAGGTTCCGGCGCATCCCGAACTTCTCGATCGGGTACTCGCGGACCAGCCCGCCCGGGTCGAGCATGCTCTCCAGGTGCCCCCGGCCGCGGCGCCCGGCGAAGTCGCCGTTGAGGCCGCTGGTGAGCACCGGGTTGTCCAGCGCCGCCGGATCGTGGTGCTCGATCGCGGCGTACACCTCGCGGAGCAGATCGGTGTCGTTCCCCTCCAGGTCCTGCAGCGACGTCCGGTCCACGACCGCCGCGCCCATCGTGGTCCGGTAGTGGCGTGGCAGTTCGACCTCGACCCGCCGCCGGGTCACGTCCTCGGCGTTGGCCAGTACGTCGGCAAGCGTGCCGTTCGGTTCCGGGCGCAGACCGGCGACCGATCGGAGCTTGGCCGCCAGTCGCTCGGTGGTGTGCGTGGCCGCGAGGCCGTCGGTGACTCCGGCCTTCTCCCGCTGGTACCGCCGGATCAGCGCGACCGTCGTACGCCGGGGGAGGGCGAGGTTCCCGTTCAGCAGCCGCTCGACCGCGTCCGACGCCTTCGCCAGCGGCAGGTCGAGCGTCCCCTGCCCGTACGAGCGCAGCGCGTCGCCCTCCGGCAGCGTGAGCACGATCGCGCCACCGTCCAGTTCCAGCTCACGGACGTCGGCGCCGCCGGCCCGAAGCTCGGCCTGCAGGACCAGGTCACCCCAGAACTGGTAGTGCTGCCCGGCCCGGAACAGCGTGCGCTCGACCCCGGCCGTCCCGGTCTCGGTGCTGGCCGCGGAGCTGCCCACCGTCTTCGTCGCGCCGAGCGTGCCACCGAGCGACCGGCCGTCCTCGGCGACCAGAGTGTCGCCGCCGGTGACTCCGGTTGTCCGGCTCGTGGTGATGCCCGCCGTGCCGGTCACGCTGTCCATCGTGGTGTTGAGGTCGGCGATCACGGGGTGCCCGCTGCCGACGTACCGGAGGTTCTGGATCCGGTTGGTGATGCTCAGGCTCGAAGGGCGTGGAGCGAGGCCGCGGTGCACCACGGCACCGAGCAGATCGGACGGCGCCGGGTTGACGATCAGTCCGGTGCGGAACGTGGAGTTGAGCAGCTCCGGGCGGGCGACCAGGTTTCGGGTGGCCAGGAGCCCGCTGACGTGGTGCAGGGCGGCGCTGTCGGCGCGGGCGAGTTCGGGAAAGGCAGTGGTCAGCCGGTCGACCGGGTCCCGGGCGTCGACGTGCTGGATCGTTGCCGTCTGCAACAAAACGGGATCGACCAGGCCGGCGACCGAGGTGGTCGGCGGGACGCCGCGGTCGCAGAACTCGCTGTCCAGGCAGACACTGGACCGGCCCTCCACGACGGCCAGCGGCTCGGAGTCACCGGAGGCGGTGACCTCGACGATCCTGATCGTGTGCGGTACGTCGAAGACCGCGACCTGCCCACCGGACTCGGACATCGTCATCCGGAAGGCGGAGTTGGCCAGGGTCCAGCTGGAGAACCGGCCGAGCGCGGCCCGCCCGTGGCTGACCCCGACCTGAGGCGCCGCCGGCCCGGTGCCCAGACCGAGCTTCGCCGACCACGGCAGGCTGCGCGCATCGCCGCCGGACCGGGCGACCGAGTTCACGCCCATGTCGAGGTTGACGACCAGGTCGCTGTCGGTGAGTCCGATCGGCGTCGCCCGGTCGAAGTGCTGCTCGACCGAGATCCGGTAGGTGTGGAGACTCGGCGGCAGGTTGGTGCGGTGCCTGCTCAGGTGGAACAGCGCGCCTTCCTGCGCGAGTTGGTCGTAGCCGATCTCCAGCCGCGGCTTCGCGAGCTGCCGACGGGCTCGCTCCAGGTTCTCCGACAGGCTGAGGAGCAGCGCGTCGTCCTTGCCGACCAGGTCGCCCGCCAGCGGCTGGCCGTCGGCGACTGCTGGAACCAGGGATTCGTTCGGCCGGGCAGCAAGGAACTCGAGCAGTGCGGTGTCGGCACCTTCGAACTCACGGATGATCGCCGGTCCGGCGCCCCGCAACTGCCCGGGCCCGTTGCCGAGCCAGACCGGAAGCCGAAGCTCCTGGTCGGTCTCCTGCGGATCGCCTCGGAGCAACAACCGGCCGTCGGCTCCGCGCCGTGGATTGTTGTCGGCATCGCGAAGCAGCGCGCCCGCGGGCACCGGCAGGCCGTAGCGGAACGCGTCCCGCTCGACCATTCGCACGCAGACGTCACCGGCTCCGTCGACGGTGAATGCTTCCTCGCGGTCGAGCCTGTGGATCGTGACCTTGTGCCGCATCCGGAGCTTCAGGGCGAGCGTCGGTCCGAGGCGGTGACCGCTCCAGCGGGTGCCTTGGTCGCTGGTGCTCACGCCGTCGTCGGTGCTCGTGGCGCGTCCGGCCCGCAGTCCCGGCGCCAGGTCAGCTCCCGTCGTACCGAGGTCGGACAGTCCGCCGGACAAGGTGCCGGCGGTCGTTCTGGACCTGGTGGTGGTCCGGCCGCCGGTGGCGCCTGAGGTGCCGACCCGCCAGAAGTCGATTCGGTGGTCGGGCGAGCTGTCGCTGAGCAGTACGGCGGACTCCGGTTCCGTGAACGTCTCCAGCTGGGCGTAGGCCACCGGCCGGCCGCCGTGCGCGATGAGCCGCCAGAGTCCGCCCGGCGCGGTGGTCTCGTCCAGCCTGGTCATCGCGTCCTCGACCAGCAGGCCCCGCAGCCTGTCGTGGCCGACGCGATCGAGCCGGCCGAGCCGCTGCCGGAGGCCCGCGACCGCCTGGTCGCACAGTTCGGCCAGGCCGTCCGCCCTGGTGGCGACGTTCTCGGGCAGCGCCGTACGGCGTTCTGCCGACAGGCCGAGCGACTGCAGCGAGACGGTTTCCGCGGGCGGGCCGACCGTGTACGTCTCGCCGTACCCGAGATCGAGCGAGGTCGTGTCCTGAGGTTCACCGGCGTCGACGACGTGCGTCGGTGACCACGGGCCGCGCGCGGACGAACGGATGCGCCAGGCCCAGCGCGGATCGGTCGAGCGGTAGTGCAGGATCTGGCCGCGGAGCACCTCGACCGCGCCCGTGAACATGAACTCCGTCGCACCACCGGAGGTGCTGCGGTTGCGGCCGGCGGTTCGCTCAGCGCCGGGGGAGGTCACCGCCGACACAGCCCGAAGCTTGCTGTCGTCCGGGAGCGCGGACGTCAGGCCTTTGAGGCTCACCGCGGCGGTCGTCGCCGCGGCATCGTTCGCGGTGGTCGTCAGGCCGGCCGCGGCCTGTGCCATCTGTCCGACCCAGGCCTCGTCGAAGCTGACCGGGCTGTCGAGGACCTCCTGCAGTTCGCCGGGATCGAGCCTGAACTCGATCTGGATCAGGTCGTCGACGTCAGCACGCGGGTCGTTGGCGACGGTCAGGACAACCCCGTCCGGGGACAGCAGTCGCCGGGTCTCCGCACGCAGTGAGCCATGCAGCTCGTCCGGCGTGAAGCGGTACGACGCCTTGCGTGCGGCCAGCGCGTCGTTCAGGTCCCTGCAGAGAACGGTCAGGTGTGGCAGCCGGCCTGACGGCAGCGCGTTGTGCTGGACGGTTGGGGACGGGAGGGTGGCGGCTGCCGCGGCTTTGTAGCGCTCGACCTGCTCACCGGCTGCTCGGGCCGTCGCTTCGTCGGTGCCGGCTGCTCGATGGAGGGCGGCGGCCTGTCGCGCGTGCTGCGCGGCGGTGGAACAGGCAGCCGCGATCTGGGTGTGCCGTTCAGCCGAAGCGAGCTTGCTCGCCGCCTTCAGGCGCAGCTTCCGCGCCCGCTCACCCGCGGCGTCGTCCTTGGACGCTTCCTGCTCGTCAGCCGTCCGGAGCAGTTCAGCGGCGGCCTCCGCCGCCGCGGTTGCGCTCGCGGCCCGATCCTCGGCCCGCTCCGCGTGCCGAACGGCCGCCGCCTCCAGGTCGGCGGCCGGCGCGACCCCGATCCGGGCGGTCGCGATGTACCGGCTGCTGACCTGCAGCCCGCCGTACGAGCCGGCTGCTTGTCTCCAGGGGAGGGCCGGAGCGGGCTGACCGCTGCGCCGGATGGCTTCCGCGAGACCGGCGAGTTCGTCCTCGACGGACCGCAGTTCGCGCGTGCCGCGGCCGGCGCGGGTCTCGTGCCACTCCTGGTCGAGCTGGCGGAACTCGGCGTACTGGGCCTCGGTCCGGCGGGAACGCCGCGCGCCCCGACCGCTCAGCAGCGACCGGAACCGTCCGGGGGAGCGCTGCGACGCGTCCATGATCCGACCCCTCAGACCGATCCCGGATCCGGTGCCCAGCGCCGGTCCGATGCATTCGCCACGCCTGGTTCCCTTCGGTCATGCCCCCGTGCCGACCGCTGTCATCGAGGGGCGCGAGCCGTTGACGGTAGCAAGGAGAGAGGGTCGAAAGTCGGCTGTCTCGACTGACAAACTGGAGTATCGCCGGAGGCTCCCGGTGCTGATGGGCGCCAAGGCGGCGAGAAGCCGGTGCGTGGGGGACGGGGGAGCGGGAAGTAGGGTGTGGAGCGCAGGTGAAGTGGTACGCCGGTGCTTGGGTGGCCGGGCGTGGTCCGGTGTGTTGGGCTTGGTTGGAGGGGTGTCTGATGGTCGACCGACGTCGGCGTACGTTGCGGACGGCATTGGTGGCCGAGGCGCTGCGCGTTGCGCTCGCCGGGCGGACCCGGACCGATCCGACCGCGGGGCTCGACATCGTCGACCTGGGTGGTGGCACGGGCGGGTTCGCCGTACCGCTGGCTGTTGAGGGGCACCGGGTGACGGTGGTCGACCCGAGCCCTGACGCGTTGGCGTCGCTCGAGCGGCGTGCGTCCGACGAGGGGGTCAGCAAGCTCGTCAACGGTGTGCAGGGTGATGCGACAGACCTGCCGCAGGTCGCGGGCGAGGCGACGGCCGACGCGGTGCTCTGTCACGGCGTACTCGAGGTTGTCGACGACCCGGTTCAGGCGCTGCAAGCGATGGCATCAGTCCTGCGTGAAGGTGGCGTTCTCAGTCTGTTGGTTGCCCAGCGCAACGCTGTCGTGCTGGCGCGGGCTCTTGCCGGCCACCTGACCGAGGCCCGTACTGCGCTGCAGGACCCTGACGGCCGTTGGGGCCCCGCCGATCCGATGCCGCGCCGCTTCGACGAGGCCGCCATCGTTGCGCAGCTCGCCGAGGCCGGGTTCATGGTGCACACGGTGCATGGCGTTCGTACCTTCACCGATCTGGTACCCGCTGCCATCGTCGACTCTGAGGCAGGCGCCGCGGAGGCCTTGGCCGACCTGGAGCGAGCGGCGAGCCAGCACCCTGCCTTCCGCGCGCTGTCGCCCCAGTTGCACATCCTCGCGACCCGCTGACCTGTTCCCGGCAGGTCCAACGGGTAGTTGGACCCACCGGGGAGCGGGCCGAAGGAGTCGCCGCCGGGGCGATCTGTGGTGCTAGTCGGTGACCTGGATCGCCCGTGCCGGGCAGAGTGCTGCGGCCTCGTGGACGTCGGTGGAGAGGGACTCCGCGGGAGTCTCGGTGAGGAGGACGACGATGCCGTCGTCGTCTCGTTGGTCGAAGACTTCGGAAGTCGTGAGGACGCACTGGCCGGAGGCGATGCACAGGTCCTGGTCGACGGTGACCTTCATGGGATTCCTTCGCTGCGGGGAGGGGATGGGGATTACCAGGTGACGGGGAGCGAGTAGACCCCGTAGATCTGGGCGTCGTGTTTGAAGGGGATCTGGTCGAGCGGGACGGCTCGGCGCAGCGTGGGGATGCGGCGGTAGAGGGTGCTGTAGACGACCTGGAGTTCCATGCGAGCCAGGGGCTGGCCGAGGCACTGGTGGACACCGAAGCCGAAGGCGACGTGGCGGCGGGCGTCGCGCTCGACGTCGAGCACGTCGGGCTGGTCGAATGCTTCCGGGTCGCGGTTGGCGATGTCGTTGGGGAAGATCAGGCCGTCCCCGGCGCGGATCTGCTGGCCGGCGTACTCGAAGTCCTCGGTGGCGACGCGGCGGCGGCCTCGGTGGGTGATGTTGAGGTAGCGCAGCAGTTCCTCGACGGCGCGGGCGACGACCTTCGGGTCGTCGGTGTCACGCAGTACGGCGAACTGCTCGGGGTGCTCCATCAGCGCGAGGGTGCCGAGGGCAATCATGTTCGCGGTGGTCTCGTGCCCGGCGACGAGCAGCAGGATGCCGGTGCCGGCGGCCTCGCGGCGGGTGAGTTCGCCGGTGCGGACTCGCTCCGCGAGCTCGGTCAGTACGTCGTCCGCCGGCTCCGCGAGCTTCCGGCCGATCAGGTCGTCGAGGTACTCGCTCAGCTGGTCGGCGGCCGCCTTGCGTTCGGCCGGCGGCGTCTCCAGCCGGATCAGCATCCGGCTGGTCTCCTGGAAGAAGTCGTGGTCGCCGTACGGGACGCCGAGCAGTTGGCAGATCACCAGCGACGGCACCGGCAGCGCGAGTGCTTCGACCAGGTCGGCGGGTTGTGGGCCGGCGAGCATCTGGTCGATCAGGTCGTCGACGATCTGCTGGACGCCGGGCTGCATCGCGCGGACGCGTTTGA
This sequence comes from Kribbella sp. cmx-5-2, assembly GCA_049998015.1. Classification (GTDB taxonomy): domain Bacteria; phylum Actinomycetota; class Actinomycetes; order Propionibacteriales; family Kribbellaceae; genus Kribbella. The sequence goes on along the minus strand of JAEBEC010000001.1, from coordinate 933,896 downwards.
TCATGAACGGCGCGGTCACCATCCGCCGCAGGCGCGCGTGCTCGGGATCGTCCATCAGGATGAACGCGAAGCTGTCCCGTTCCTGCGGCGCGGTCGGAATGCTGACCGGGTACCCGGCGCGGGTGCTGTCGGCGCTGACCCGCGGATCGGCGAGCAGCGCCCGCTGGTCGGCGAAGCGCGTCACCAGCCACGGCGTACTGCCGTCCCAGATCTCCACCTTCGCCAGGCGGTCCTCGGCCTGCAGCGACTTCAGCTCCGGTGGTGGGTCGAACGGGCAACCAGTTGCCTTGGGCATCGGGTACGCCGGGGGTGCGGTCTGCTCGAGCGTCATCGATCTCCTCGCGAAGTAGGAACGGTCACCAGGTCACCGGGAGCTTGTGCACGCCGTACACGATCGCGTCGTGCTTGAAGTCGACCTCGTCGAGACGGACGGCGGCGCGCAGCGTGGGGATCCGGCGGTAGAGGGTGCTGTAGACGACCCGCAGCTCCATCCGGGCGAGTGGTTGCCCGAGGCACTGGTGGATGCCGAAGCCGAACCCGACGTGCCGCTTGGCGTCGCGCCGTACGTCGAGCACGTCGGGGTCCTCGAACACCTCAGGGTCGCGGTTGGCGATGTCGTTGGGGAAGATCAGGCCGTCGCCGGCCTTGATCGTCTGCCCGGCGATCTCGATGTCGTCCAGCGCCACCCGCGTCAGCCCGCGGTGGGTGATGTTGAGGAAGCGCAGCAGTTCCTCGACCGCGCTGTTGACCACGGCCGGGTCGTCGGAGTCGCGCAGGACGGCGAGCTGGTCCGGGTGCTCGAGCAGGACAAGGGTGCCGAGGGCAATCATGTTCGCGGTGGTCTCGTGCCCGGCGACCAGCAGCAGGACACCGATCCCGGCGGCTTCCTCGCGGGTCAGCTCGCCGGCCGTCACGCGTGCGGCCAGCTCCGTCAGTACGTCGTCGCCGGGCTCGGTCGTCTTCCGGCCGACGAGGTCGTCCAGGTACGCCGTGAGCCGCTCGCGCGCGGCCATCCGTTCCTCCAGCGGCGTCTCGATCCGGATCAGCGCCTTGCTGTTGACCTGGAAGAAGTCGTGGTCGTCGTACGGGACGCCGAGCAGCTGGCAGATCACGAGCGACGGCACCGGCAGGGCGAACGCCTCGACCAGGTCGGCGGGCTGTGGGCCGGCGAGCATCTGGTCGATCAGGTCGTCGACGATCTTCTGGACGCCGGGTTCCATCGCGCGGACGCGTTTGATCATGAACGGCGCGGTCACCATCCGCCGCAGCCGCGAGTGCTCGGGATCGTCCATCGAGATGAACCCGACCGGGCTGCCGGTCCTCGGCGTGTTCGGCTGCAGGATCGGGAAGCCGTCCTTGGTCCGGTCGGCGCTGACCCGGGCGTCGGCGAGCAGCGTGCGCTGGTGGGCGAAGTGCGTGACCAGCCACGACGTGCTGCCGTCCCACAGCGTCACCTTGGACAACGGCTCCGCGGCCTGCAGGGTCTTCAGCTCCGGCGGTGGGTCGAACGGGCAACCACTTGCCTTGGGCATCGGATAGGTCGGGCCGTGGGCGAGCTGCTGCATCGGGTTCCCTTCGGGTCGGCGTGCGGTCGGTGGCTCAAGGGGTGACGGGCGCCTGCCAGATGCCGGCGATCGCGTCGACCAGGCCGGTCGCCAGGTCCGGCCAGGTCTGGCGCGGCATCGGCGTACCGGCGGCCAGGCCGCGTTCGAACTCGGCGCACATCTGGACGACGAGCCGGCTCGTCATGTCGCCGCGCTCCAGCCGGACCGGCAGCGGGAGCTCGGACAGTACGTCGGCGAGGCCGTCGAGGATCTTCAGCACGGTGGGAGAGGAGAGCGTGATGTCGGTGGCGATCTCGCGCAGCGCCGGGTCGGTGAGGAGCTGGGCCTTGAAGCGTGCGTACCAGGTCGGGTTGCCCAGCTCGGCGAGGTGGTCGGTGGAGGAGTGGACCAGGCAGGCGACCCAGGCGCGAATGTCGGCGCGGTCGTCGATGCCGGCGACCATCTGCTCGCGCAGCTCGTCGATCCGGCCGGCGTGGCGGTGGATGATCGCGCGGACCAGATCGGTCTTGGTGCCGAAGTGGTAGCCCACCGCGGTGTTGTTGCCCTGGCCGGCTGCCTCGCAGATCTGCCGGTTCGAGACGGCGGCAACGCCGTACTCGGCGAACAGGCGCTCCGCGGCCGTCAGGATCAGTGTGCGGGTCGCCTGTGATCGGTCGGTGCGGGACTGGAGATCACTGGTTGTCATGGGTCGGTACCTCCGCGTACAGCTTCGTCCTGGAGGGTGTTTAAGTCAAGCGCCTGACTTAATCGTGGACCGCTGTGGGGTGTTCGGAGTACGGCGAAAACGGGTTTCGGAGACCGCTGAACGAGAGCGGTTGCCGGACCGTGACGCGCGGGACAGGCGGTCAGGGTTTCGTGGACCGCACCGGCGGCCTAGACTGGACTCGGCCTATCGAGATCGCGCTCACCATGGAGGGATCGACGGTGCCCCTCTCGGAAGAAGAGCAGCGCCAGTTCGAGCAGCTCGAACGTGCCCTCGCTGCGGAAGACCCGAAGTTCGTCTCCGCCATGCGAGGAACCAATGTGCGCTTGTACTACAAGCGCCGGGCAGTTCTGGCCGGCGTTGGATTCGTGCTGGGCATCGTGATTCTGATGGCCGGCGCGATCATCCCCAACACCATCATCGGCGTGATCGGTTTCGTCGTCATGGTGGCCTGTCTGTACGTCGCGGCGCTGAGCATGAAGCGGATCAGCAACGCGGGAGACGGCGACGACCTGCCGCCGCCCCCGCCGCCGTCGTCCAAGAAGCACCGGACCAGACACGACTCGTCCGGCAGTTTCATGGAGCGGATGGAAGACCGCTGGCGCCGGCGACGCGACGAGGATCTCTGAGCCCGCGCTGACCGACACTGCGACCACACCCGCGCCGTGCGCCGGGTGTGGTTCTGGTTTGCCTGCTCGATACATCACTCCCGGTCACTGTGGGTACCGGTGAACCGCACGCGTTGAAGGCGGTCGCCAGGTCGCCACGCCGACGTTGGGAGTCGAGCATGAGCATCGGAGTCGGGATCTTCCTGATCGCCGTCGGGGCGATCCTTGCCTTCGGGATCCGGGACAACGACGCCGGGGCGGTCAACCTGACCGTCGTCGGGGTGGTGATCATGCTGGCGGGCGCGGCGGGGATCTGGTTGTCGTACAAGATCACCAACGACCGCCGCCGGGTGCCGACGGACGCGATCGACCCGGCGGTCGAGGAGCAGTACCGCACGGTCGAGGCGAGCCACGAGCACGACCAGCACCACACCCGCATCGAGCACCGCCCGGAGCACGCGCCGAAGCCGGCAAAGTCGAAGCCGTCGAGGATCACCCCGCAGCCGGTCGAGTCGGAAGTTGGCGAACACTTCGACCCGGTCCAGGCAGTGGACAAGCCCAGTACGCCGGCGCAACAGCCGCCGCAGGCACCCGCCGAGGAACCGCCGGTCGGAGACCGCACCATCGAACTCGACCCCACAGCCAGCGGCCTCCCGGAACAGCCCCGCCGCCGTACCAACTGACACCCCACAAGCAGAACCCCCGGCCCGGGTGGGCCGGGGGTTCTGTGGTTGGTTGGGGGAGAGGCGAGGGCCGAACGGCCCTGGGGGCCCGTACTGGGAGAGCCGCCCGGTCCTAGCCGGCTCCGCCAGCCGGAAGCGACGACCAGGCCCACGCAACGCGTGGGCGGTAGCCGCGGCGCGGGCGCGCCCGCCACAGAAACCCCGTCACCTACCTGGGAAGGTCCCCGCACAGGCGTGCGGCCCGGGATCAGGGTCGAGGACGATCGACTTGTCCCTGGTGAGGACCTTGCAGCTCTCGATACCCCCGCCGTTGACCTCGAAATGCACCTCGGTCCACGGCATCGGCTTGTCCCAGCCGAGGGGATGTTTCGGCGTCACGCTACTGACGAAGAACACCCATCCGGTGGCGGGGTTTCCCGGCGCGGCGTTCGGCCCGGAGTACTTCTCCCCGTCACAGATGCGGTTCACCGGATCGTAGCCACCGGGCTGTCGCGTATAGACGGTGGCACCGATAGTCCTGCCTTGCGGCCAACTGATCCCATTGACTGTCTCCGGGGTCACCTCCGCGTCGACCTGCAGCCCGAGCGCACGGACCTTCCCGGTCTGTGGCCAAGGGAGGCAGGAGAAGAGAGTTGGCTCCGCCTCGGCTTTGCCGGCGTAGGTCACCAGGTCGTGGAAAGTGAGTTCCAGTACCGCGGCGTACCCCTCCGTGTCTTTCACCCGGAACGTCGCGGTTCGGTCCCCAGCGGGTTTCGGCGCCTCGGGGGTCTTGGTGGTTCTGGCGGTCTCGACCGGCGCCGAATACGTGCCCGGAGCCGTCAGGACGGTCGGTGTGGCGGTCGCGCCGGCTGTTCCGGACCGGGCGCCGCACCCGGAAATGATGCTTACAGCAACAATGCCGGCGGTCAGTACTGCCGGGGCTCGGTTCATCATGATGCTCCTTGTGACAGCGATCAGAACCGCTCGAGTTCGTAGAGTTTTCGGCCGGCCGAGTCGAAGACCGTGGCGTGGTCGGTGGAGTCGAAGCGAATCTTGTAGGTGGCCTTGTTCATGCTCTGGGTCACCCGGAGGGTGTAGAGGCCGTTGCTGTCCGGCTTCTCGGACAGGGCGCAGGACATCGGACCGCCGATGTCGAGAGGCTTGCCCTGGTTGTAGAAGACGCCGTCGCACTGACCGTCCGAGCTGAAGGACTTGTTGCCCGTGCCGTCGGAGGCGGTCCAGTTGCCCACGACCGTGCTCGCGTCCGCCTCGGCCGGGCCGCCGAGCGCCGACGAGAGTCCCCAGATCGCAAGTGCGACTGCCGCCAGTGCGAGGACCGCGTAGAAGGGGTTCTGCCGGAGCTTGTTGATGACCTTGCTGCTGTTGTCGATGCTGAGATCACGGCCGACCGTGTTGCCCTTCGCGATGACTCCCGAGTTCACCGACCCCCGTGGAGAGCGTTCCATGGCCGGCATCGCAGCCTCCAGGTCGGCCCTGAAGCGCGGATCGGCCGCTGCCGCCGCCTCCAGGGCGCGTACGGCGGCAGCCCGCGCCTCGTCCGTCGCCTCGCCGGCGTCGCGGGCCTCTGCGGTGAGCCGCTGGATCGACGGATCGACCCCCAGCTTGGCCGCCACCACCTTCCAGATCTGTTCGCCCGCCGCGTCCAGCGCGTCGTCGCTCAACCCGTCGACGACCTTCAGCACTCGCCGCGCTCTTCCGGCCGCCCAAGCGACGAGAAAGCCAACCACCAGATCCATTCCCACTCCGTCTCTGCTTGTGAACAGTCGGCGAGGCAGACCATCGGTGCGTCTGCCTCGCCTCCCCCCGCGGCTCAGTTTGCTGGCGTCGGCAGACCGGCCGGCGCGGTTGTGCACGAGCGGCCCGATGCGCACAACCCGTTGCAGAAAGTCACCGGACGTGCTACTCCTGGGGCTGGTTGACGAGGGGGGCCTCTATGCCGAGCGACCGATCCGCAGGATCAGCGCCGACGCGAAGACTCACACTGCGCCACCGGCTCGCCTGGTTGCTGCGGGTCAGTCGTTTGCTGGGCAGGCAGCACGAGCTCACGGTTCGGACGAAGTTCGCCGCCGTCTGGCCGAGCGGACCGAATCCGCGATCGATCAGCCCGTCGACCATCTACCGCTGGGAAGCGGGCACCTCGACGATCCCGCACTCGGCTGTTCGGCGGTACGAGCAACTGCTGGAGTTGCCCCCCGGCCGGCTGGTGGCCGCCTTCGATCACGTGCTCCGGGCGAACCGCCCGGTGATCGAGTCCGCACCGGCGTTGGCGCGGATTCATCAGGTCGAGCCCCGCACCCTCGATCGGCGGCTGGACACCTACCTCGATCGCGTCTGCGGGCCGACCGTCATGACCGGCTGCGACTGGGACGACCTCACCGAACTGCTGGCGACGAGGCCGACGGCGTACCTGCCGGCCCGCACCTGGCGGGAGATCGCGCAACGCCTGCTCACGGAGATGCTCGTCGCCTGTGGGCAGGCGTGGGTACAGCGGTTCGAAGCGGTGAATCGCCTGATCACCCATCCAGCGGCGCAGGGGGAGCTGATCGACGCCTGCGCGGTCGCTGCGGCCGATCGCGACAACCAGGTGATGATCTCGACCGTGGCCGTGCTGGGGCACAGCAATCACCCCGACTCGATCTCCGTTCTCCAGCAACAGTTGACGAATCCGACCGATGACCGCGCGCTGTGGGGCACCTTGGCCGCACTCTTCGAGGCGGCCACCCTGAAGCAGCTGAACCGGGATCAGCGCCGTCGGGCCTCCCGGACGCTGCGGGAGATCGCTGCTGCCGGCGGTCCGCTCGGGTCGATGGCAGAGGAGATCTTGCAGGCGTTGTGGACGCTGCCCGGGCCGGTCGCAGTAGCTTCGGGTGGTCGGCAGTACCGCCTGCGGGAGCCTGTTTCGCTGGTGGCTCAGCGCGTCGCGCATGCGGCCGCGGCGGCCTCACCGGCCACTCCGGAGAGCTTCACGGACGACGTGCTTCCGCAGTTGGTCGAGGAGTTGCTGTTCGACCCGTCAGGGGAAGCCCGGCTCCAAGTCGCGACGCTGATCGCCGCCAGTCCTTACCGCGCGGGGATCGCTCGAGCGTTGTCGGCGGAGCTCAGGCGTGGGCGTGTTCTCACGGGTGACCCGGACCGGTCCGGCGCGCTGCTGTCCGCACTCCGCATGATGGGCGGCCGTCCGGAGCGCGGACTGATCGAACGGATCGTCCTGGCCGACGGCCTGCCCGGTCCGACGATCTCCGTCGCGGCCTATGCCCTTGGCCACTTCAGTGGTCTCCCGCCGGATTCCTGGTGGGACGGCGCCATCAGCAAACACCTGGCCGACTGGCATCGAACCAAGAGCCCCACCAACCTCGCCGCCCTCCGTGGCCTTGCCTACAGCGCCGGCGTCACCGGGAACCAACCCCCACTTCGTCGCCTGAAGGCTGACCCCATCGCTCCCTCGGCGGTCCGCGCCGCCGCTACGTGGTGGCAGAACCAACCCGCCCACATCACCACCAGCGCCCAACTCTGAGGCCGCCTCACGCACCAACCACAGAACCCCCGGCCCAGGTGGGCCGGGGGTTCTGTGGTTGGTGGGGGAGGGGAGGGGCCCAGCCGCCCCGGACCTAGCCGGCTGCGCCGGCAGGTGATGGGAGCAGACGTCGTGTGCTTACTCCGCTGGGCGGCTGCGGCGGGGGAGGACCGTGTTGCGGATTCTCGCCAGTAGCAGGTCGAACTCGTCCAGCAGGTCTGACGCCTCTGTGCTGCCTCGGTTGAGGTACCAGCGCCAGGACGGTGGGAGGAGCCGGGCTCGCCAGCGTTGGAGGAGTTTGGCTTGGGACCAGAGGGCCTTGCGGACGTCGGCTGCTTCTGCGCGGAGGTCTACTTCCGCAGAGGCGAGGCCCGCGTAGCGGACTGACTCCAAGCCCCGCGCCAGGCGGTGGGCTTGGGGATGGACCTGCTCGGGGAGCTTGGTGGTCATCCAGTCGCCCAGTTGCCTGGGGGTTGAGCTGTCGGACCAGTCGAGGCCCAGGTCTCGGGACGTGTCGCGGATTTCTGCCCAGAGGCCCTCGACACCGAGTCGCCCGGGTGGGCGGGCGAAGCGGCGGCGGCGGGTCAGGGTGCGGATCAGCCACGGGATGCCGAGGAGGAAGACCACCACGACGCCGATGCCGATCGCCTTGGCGCCGCCGTTGCTGAACCAGTTGCCGGAGTCGACGGGGACGAGACCGTTGTCGTCGGGCAGGTTCCGGTCGCCGGGACGCTCGAACTCCGGGTCCGTCGAGGAGCCGGGCGTGGTCGGTGCGGTCGTCGGGGCGGCGGTCGGGGTCGACGGCAGCGGCGCGGCCGGTGCGGTCCAGCTCGGGGTGGTCGCGACGCGCGCCGACGGCGTCGGCTCGAAGCGGACCCAACCGAGTCCCTGGAAGTACAGCTCCGGCCAAGCGTGCATGTCGTGCATCCGTACGACGTACTGCCCGTTCTTGCCAGGCTGGCCGGGCAAGAAGCCGATGCCGACGCGCGACGGGATCTCGAGCACGCGCGCCATCAGTGCCATCCCGGTGGCGAACTGCTCGCAGTAGCCGACGCGGTCCTGCAGCAGGAACTTGCGCAGCGCCGGCATGCCGCTCTTGTTGTCGGTGTCGGTGCTGTAGGTGAACTCCCCGCCGCGGAAGAAGTTCTGCAGCGCGACCGCCTGCTGGAACCGGTTGGTGCCCGTGTCCGCGACGACCCGCTTGGTCAGGTCGCGGATGTCGTCGAGGTTCCGGGCCGGGAGTTGAGTGGTGTACGCGTCCGGGTCGGCGCCCGGCGGAGTCGCCTGCAGCAGTTCCGGCGTCAACGGCAGCTGGTACGCCTTGAGCCGGTAGTTCTTGCCGGCCACGCCACCGCCGCCGTTCGTCGACACGACGTCCAGCGACGACGCGTCGAAGCGCCAGCGGTCCTTCAGCGAGATCGAGCGCAGCGGGTACGGCACCGGGGCGAACTGTGAGCGCAGGTTCCGGCTCACGTCGATCTTCATGTCCGTGGTCGGCACCTTGGTCAGGTCACCGTTGAAGCCCGGCGGCGCGGACAGGTCGCTGTCGGTGATCTTCTGGCCCTCCGACCGCGGCGAGATCCGCCACGTGTTGCCGTCGAACTGGTCCAGCGCGGTCAGCCGCAGGTACGTCCCACCGGCCGGGCCGCCGGTGTAGGTCAGCGCGGTCACGTTGTCGCCGCGCTTGAGGTTCTTGCCCATGTCGAGCATCGGGTCGGTCGACGTGATCGAGGCACCGATCCCGGTGCCGGTGCCGCCACCGGCGAGACCGTTGCCGATGACACCTTCCGGCAGCGCCGGCAGCAGGGCGGGCAGCAGCGCGGCCAGCGCGATCACGCTCAGGCCGATCCGCCGTCCGGCCTGGCCGAGCGCCGAGGCCTCGATCGGTTCGGACGCGTCCAGGTGCGAGACGCCGGAGATCCGGCGCCCCCAGCGACTCAGTCGGGTCCGGCCTTCCGCGGACAGCAGCACGATGTAGCCGACGGCCGGCGGGATGAAGAGCAGCGCCGGCAGTCCACCGTGCACGGTCGCGGCGGGCACCGTGTACATGGTGAGCAGCAACAGCCCCGCCCACGCGGCCTGACGCAGCTGTACGGCGATCAGGTGGATCAGCAGCCCGGTGGCCGCGATCACCGACGCCGCGAACAGCGTCAGGTGGTCGTCGGCCGGCAGCGGCGCGCTGAAGCGGTTGATCGCGCTCATCGCGTTCACCATCTGCTGGTTGAACTCGAGCGCGGTCTCCTTCCACGGCAGGACGCCGAACCGCAGCGTGTCGCGCAGGAAGATGAACGACAGCATCTCGACCAGCACCGCCAGCTGAACCACCGGTACGACGGCCCGCGGCGCGCGCAGGTTCTGCAGCAGGATCCCGGTGCCGGTGACGATGGCACACAGGAACGCGCTGATGAACAGGAACGGCCCGGAGAACACCGGCGTCAGTACGAGAGCACCGAGTACCGTCGCCGCCCAGGCGGCCAGCGAGATCCTCACGTGTCCGGTCATGCGATCCTTCCGCTCCTCAGTCCGAGGCTGGACCAAACGGTGGGTAGGGGATCGCCGCGGCGGACTCTGGCGACGCGCCAGCCGTTGCGGCGGAGTTCGGATTCGGTGGCGTCCGTGGCGGCGGCCAGGCGGTTCGCCTTCTCGGTGCCTTCGACACCGACGGCCCAGCTGACCGCGTCGAGCAGCAGCGCGACGCCGGTGGCCTGGCCGGTGCGCCAGCGGTTCAGCGCGGTGATGTCGTCGCTGGTGCAGGCACCGACGACGGCGATCGCGAGGCTGGGCTCCTGGACGTGCCGGTCGACCGTGAGCAGCGGGCCGACCTCGGCGTACTTGTGCTCCTCCACCGTCGCGCACTCGGTCAGCAGCTGCTGCGTGGTGAGCGGTTGGTGTACGGCGGTGGAGCTGCGGTGGGCGATCGCGGACAGCGTCGTCGGTCCGCCCAGCAGGGTGGTGACGTAGCCCCGCCGGATCCGGTCGGCGCCGATCGAGGCGACCGCGCTGACCGACCACTCCAGGCTGGACGACGGTCCGTGCCCGTGGTGCGAGATGGTGCGGGCGTCCAGGAAGATCGCGCACCGGCTCTGCCAGGGCTGCTCCTCGCGGCGCACCATCAGCGACCCGCGACGAGCCGTCGAGCGCCAGTGGACGCGCCGGAGGTCGTCGCCGTCGCGGTACTCGCGAACGGTCGCGTCCTCCTCACCGGCCGACGCGATCGCGCGAGGCCGGTTCTCGCCGGATCCCGCGCGGTCCGAGCCGAGCCGGATCTCGGGCAGCTTGTGCACCCGGGGCGTGACCAGCAGGTACTGGCTGCGCGCGAAGGTCCGGCTCGTCTCCACCAGCCCGAACGGGTCGGCGACCGTCAGCATCAACGGCCCGACCTGGAACAGCCCCCGGACGTCCGACTTCACCGGATAGGTGACCGTGCGCTTCCAGTTCGGGCTGACGCGATCCACCACGAAGCGCGGCCGGTGGCCGAGCACGTACGGGATCCGGTCTTCCAGCAGCAACAGTCCGGCCGGCATGCGGCCCTCGTTGCTCAGGGCGAGCTCCACCGTGGCCGTCGTACCGACTGTGACCTGGGCCGGCGCGAGGCTGCGGCGTACCTGCAGACGCAGCCGAGTGCGGCCGACCACCAGAGCGGCCACCAGCGGCAGCGCGACCAGAAGGATGCCGACCCGCAGCAGGTCCTTCTGGCCGAGCAGCAGAGCGCACAGCGACGCGGTGATCCCGGCAGCGACGAACGCCCGCCCCCGGGTGGTGAGTCCGCGCAGTGCCTGCCTCATGCCTCAGTCCCGGCGAGTGCGGGGCAGCGGCACGGAAGCGACGAGCCCGGTGATGATGTCCGACGCGCCGCGGCCACCGAGGTGGGCCTCGGCCGCCGGGAGCACCCGGTGCGAAAGGACCGGTACGGCGAGCTCCTGCAGGTCGTCCGGCAGGACGAACTCGCGCGAGTCCAGAGCCGCGGCGGCCCGGGCGGCCCGGATCAGGTGCAGCGTCGCGCGGGGGCTGGCGCCGAGGCGCAGCTCCTGCGAACGACGGGTCGCACCGACCAGAGCGACGGCGTACTCCTTGACGGACTCCGACACGTGCACCGACTGGACGGTCTTGACCAGTCGCAGCACCTGCTGGCTGTCGGTCACCGGCTGCAGGTTGTTCAGCGGGTCGGTGGCCGAGTGACCGTCGAGCATCCGCAGCTCGGCGGCGGGCTCCGGGTACCCCATCGAGACGCGCGCCATGAAGCGGTCGCGCTGCGCCTCGGGCAGGGGATAGGTGCCCTCCATCTCGATCGGGTTCTGCGTCGCGATCACCATGAACGGCGCCTCGAGGTGGTACGTCGTGGTGTCGACGGTGACCTGGCGCTCCTCCATCGACTCCAGCAGCGCGGCCTGGGTCTTCGGCGAGGCACGGTTGATCTCGTCACCGACCACGATGTTCGCGAACACCGCGCCCGGCTTGAACTCGAAGTCGCGGACCTCCTGGTTGAACACCGACACGCCGGTGATGTCCGACGGCAGGAGGTCGGGCGTGAACTGGATGCGGCGCACGGTGCAGTCGATCGAGCGGGCCAGTGCCTTGGCCAGCATCGTCTTGCCGACGCCCGGCACGTCCTCGATCAGAAGATGCCCTTCGGCCAGCAGCACGGTGACTGCTGTCTCGACGACATCGGGTTTGCCTTCGATGACTGTCTCGATGGCTCGGCGGACCCGTCCCGCCACCTCTGTCAGCTCGTCGAAGTCCATGGCCGAGCTGGTCGCGGTGGTGCTCACCCTGAGTCCTCCCCATTTGGTTGTTGGCCGACTCATTCTGACCCGGGCCCGGGGTCGGGCCTAGCCCTGCGCGGATTTCGTTACCGGCCGTTTCGGCACCGATGAAAGTAATCCTCACCCGGTGTCGCTGCTTCATCACCGGTCCGGGGTGGATCTTTCCCACCCAGCCTACGAGAGGAGCGAAACGGGGCAGATTTGGTTGACGGTGGGGCAAAGTGGAGTAAGGTGGAGCGCAGTGGTACTGATTTGGTGGAAATCAGCTCGACCTGAGACGGAGAGTCCGCAACGGGGAGGTGGAGCGTGTTCCTTGGAACGCACTTCCCCAAGCTCGACGACAAAGGTCGGTTGTTCCTGCCGGCGAAGTTCCGCGACGAACTTTCCGAGGGTCTGGTGATCACCCGCGGGCAGGAGCGTTCGCTGTCCGTGTGGCCCGAGGGTGAGTTCGTGCAGCTGACCGAGCAGTTGAAGCAGGCTCCGATCACCAACAAGGGTGCCCGGGACTATCTGCGGATGCTGTTCGCCGGAGCCTCGAACGAGGTGCCGGACAAGCAAGGCCGGGTCACCATCCCGCCGATGCTGCGCGATTACGCAGGACTGGATCGCGACTGCGTCGTCATCGGGGCGATGAACAGGGTGGAGATCTGGAACACGGAGAACTGGAACAGGTACTCCGCGGAGCAGGAGCAGGCGTTCGCCGACCTGTCCGAGGAGGTACTGCCCGGGATCTTCTGAGCAGCACCGAGCACGACCTGAGGTGTGCACCGGACGTCCGGTGAGATCACGGGTCCGACTTCCGACTCGGGTGTTGGCGCCACTTCCCCGGCGCCAAGGCCACGGGTACTTCCCCGGGAGGCGAACCCGCGATCTGACCGGACGAACAGGGCGCTCCCCAAGGTGTTCGACACAGTCCACCACCCGACGTTCCACCACCGCCCCCGACAAGCAGTCAGCAGTACAGAGAACCCGCGGGGGCAGGGTCGCTCCCGCGGCTTAAGGAAGGGTCGAGATGGACGGTGCTGAGCGACGCGCAGGGAACGGGTGGCTGACGCCATGACCGACCCCACGCCGTCCGACCGCCACGTCCCCGTCATGCTCGACCGGGTCGTCGCCCTTCTCGCCCCGGCGCTCCAGCAGCCCGGTGCCGTCCTCGTCGACGCCACCCTCGGGCTCGGCGGACACTCCGAGGCGTTCCTCGAGCGTTGCCCCGAGGCCCACCTGATCGGACTCGACCGGGACCCGGCCGCGCTGCGCCTGGCCGGCGAGCGGCTCGCGCCGTACGCCGAGCGCACAACGTTCGTGCACGCCGTGTACGACGAACTGCCGCGCGTCCTCGACGAACTCGACGTGCCCGCGATCGACGGCATCCTGTTCGACCTCGGCGTCTCCTCGATGCAGCTGGACGAGGCCGACCGCGGCTTCGCCTACGCGCAGGACGCGCCGCTGGACATGCGGATGGACTCGACCGCGCCGACCACGGCCGCGGACATCCTGAACACCTACAGCGCGGCCGACCTGGCCCGGATCCTCTTCCAGTACGGCGAGGAGAAGTTCTCCCGCAAGATCGCCGACCGGATCGTCCGGGCCCGGGAGGTCGAGCCGTTCACCAACAGCGCTCGCCTGTCCGAACTGGTCCGCGACGCGATCCCGCAGGCGGCCCGCCGGACCGGGGGACACCCCGCGAAGCGGACCTTCCAGGCGCTGCGGATCGAGGTCAACGGCGAGCTCGACGTACTGCGTCGCGCGCTGCCGGCCGCGGTCGCGTCGCTGGCGCTGCACGGCCGGATCGTGGTCATGAGCTACCACTCGCTCGAGGACCGGATCACCAAGCAGACCCTGGCCGCGGGCGCGAAGTCCGACGTACCGGACGACCTGCCGGTGATCCCGGCCGGTCACGAGCCGTACCTGAAACTCCTCACCCGCGGGGCCGAACGGCCGACCGAGGACGAAGTGGCGGCCAACCCGCGGGCCGCCTCGGCCCGGGTCCGGGCCGCAACCAGAGTCCGCGAGAAAGGGCTGGTGGCTTGATGAGTACTGTCTTCAGCCCGTCCAAGGCACGGGTCACTCCGGCGGACCCGGTCCGCAAGCAGGAACCGAAGCTCAGGATCGTGTACGGCGCGCCGTTCCGGCCGCCGCGGATGCCGTTCGTCATCTTCGTGGTGTCGCTGCTGGCGGCCGGCCTGGTCGGCCTGCTGCTGCTCAACACGGAGCTGCAGCGTGGCACGTTCCAGGTCACCGCGCTGAACCAGCAGGCCGACCAGCTGCGTGACCAGCAGGAGCAGCTGGAGCGGCAGGTCCGCACGCTCGAGTCGCCGCAGAACCTGGCCGACCGGTCGCTGCGGATGGGCATGGTGCCGAACCCGAACCCGGTGTTCCTGCGGCTGTCCGACGGACGCGTGCTCGGCGTACCGGCCGAAGGCAAGGCGGGGACCGGGGCGGCGATGTTCGGCCCGGGCCTGCCGACCGCTCCGGCGACGCCGAAGCCGCCGGTCGCGCCGCCGGCCAACACGGCGATCAAGCCGAGTACGCCGGTCACGCCGGGCACGCCCGTCAAGCCGAGTACGCCGGTGACGCCGCCCGCGAACACCAAGCCGCCGACGAACACCAACACAGGGACCAACACACCGACCGGGGGATGATCGGATGACGGAACGACGGGGAGACGAGCCACCACGTAAAAGGGGTGGTGAACCGGGCCGGGGAAACCCGCCCCGCAAGACTCCGTCGTCCCGTCGCCCAGCCACCGAGGGCGGTCGCCCCGCTGCACAGCGTCCCCGCCGCCCGGCCGACGAAGAACGTCGCCGACGCGGCGCCGAAGGCGGCGCGAGCCGCCGGGCCGGCTCGGCGCCCCGCGACGGCGCCGACCGGCGCGCTGCCGCGCGCGGTGGCGCGGACGAGCCGCGCCGCGCGGCGAAGAAGACGGCCGCCAGCCGGCCGCGCAAGAGCGCCGAGGGCGTGCGCAGGACCGGGCCGGACGGCCGACCGATCAAGCGGGTCGGACCTGACGGGCGGCCACTGGCCAAGAAGACTGCTGCTCCCCGCAAGCGGCCACCGCAGAAGCGGCGTCCGCCGGCGCCGCGCAAGCCTCGGGTGAAGAAGCCGCCGCGGCTGCTCAAGCTCGGGCGTCCGGCGCTCCGCCTGCGGGTGACGTTCGGTGTGATGGCGCTGGTGCTGTCGCTGTTCGCCGGGCGGCTGATCATCCTCCAGGGCGTCGACCCGGACCGCTACGCGCTGGCCGCGACCAAGGAGAACACCAAGCCGTTCGTCCTGCACGCGTCCCGCGGATCGATCCTGGACCGCAACGGCGTCCCGCTGTCGGTGTCCGAGGACGCGGTCGCGATCACCGCCGACCCGACGCAGACCGGCAAGATCGCCAGCCAGCTGGCCGGCGTACTGGCTCCTCGGTTGTCGTCGGCCGACTACGCGACGCTGATGAAGAAGCTGACCGGCAAGGGCCGGTACGTCGTGCTCGCGAACAAGGTCAGCCCGCAGACCTGGAACCAGATCACCGCCGAGATCAAGGATCGCAACAAGGCGATCAAGGAGCAGAACAAGACGCTGCCCGAGGACCAGAAGAAGCCGATGCTGGCCGGCCTCTACACCGAGGCCGACCCGGTCCGCAGCCACCCGAACGGCACCATCGCGGCCAACGTGGTCGGCATCGTCGGCGCCGAGGGCAAGGGCCTGGCCGGGCTCGAGTACGGCCTGAACGGCAAGCTGTCCGGTCAGGACGGCAAGGCGATGTACGAGGTCGATGCCCGCGGCAACAAGATCCCGAACGCCGACCACACCGTCGAGGAGCCGAAGCCGGGCGTGTCCGCGCAGCTCACGCTGGACGCGGACCTGCAGTGGTTCGCCGAGCGGCGGATCGAGCAGGCGGTCAAGCAGTACAAGGCCAGCTCCGGCTCGGTGGTCACGATCGACGTCAAGACCGGCGAGATCCTGGTGATGGCCAACTACCCGAGCTTCGACCCGAACGGGCCGGTGAAGACCAGCGCGCTGAAGAACCGCGCTCTGGAGCAGGTCTACGAGCCGGGCAGCGTGCAGAAAGTCGTCACGATGGCGGCGCTGGCCGACGCCGGGCTGATCTCGCTGGACACCAAGCTCCAGGTGCCGGGCGTCTACACCGTGCAGCGCCGCTCGATCAAGGACGCCTTCGACCACGGCGTGCTGAACCTGACGATGGCCGGCGTGATCGCCAAGTCGTCGAACGTCGGAACCATCATGGCCGCCCAGCAGATGCCGGTCGGCGACTTCGTGCACTACCTGAAGAAGTTCGGCTTCGGCGAGCCGACCGGGATCGGTTTCCCGGGCGAGAGCCGCGGCCTGATGCCGCCGGGTGACGAGTGGAGCGAGTTGACCCGGTCGAACGTCGCGTTCGGCCAGGGCCTGTCGGCCAACGCCGTCCAGATGGCCGCCGCGGTCAACGCGGTCGCGAACGGCGGGGTCTACATGCCGCCGAAGCTGATCAAGGACTGGCTTGACGCCGACGGCAACGCGACGCCGAACCAGACCGCCGCGCCGCGCCGCGTGGTCAGCGAGTCGGCCGCCAAGCAGGTCACCACGATGATGGAGGCCGTCACCGGCAAGGGCGGTACGGCGCCGCTGGCCGCGATCGCCGGCTACCGCGTGGCCGGCAAGACCGGTACGGCGCAGGAGGTCGACTCGGCCTGCGGCTGCTACCGCAAGTGGGCCACGTCTTTCGCCGGATTCGCTCCTGCCGACAACCCGCGCTTCGTTACGTACGTCGTACTGCAGGACCCCACCAACGGGCGGGGCGGTGGTTTCCAGGGAGGTCCGGTGTTCCGAGACGTGATGAGCTACGCGCTGCAGAAGTACGCGGTCCCGCCGACCGGTGCGAAGCAGCCCGTCATCCCCATCACCTGGTGATCACCCAGGGTCAGGTAGGTGTCACACGCCCCGGAACGGTAGCCTCTGGGGCCGTGTCCACCCCTTCCGCCGCAGGCGGCGCCGTAGCCGCGATCAGGCCGCGGCACACCGTACCGGTCGCCCTCGCCGACCTGGCCAGAACCGCTGGGGCGGAGGTCCCGGCGGGTGCCGCCGAGGTCCCCGTCACCGGTGTCTCCCTCGACTCCCGCTCGATCCGGCCCGGTGACCTGTACGCCGCGCTGCCGGGCGCCGCGACGCACGGCGCGGCCTTCGTCGCCGGCGCCCAGGCGAGCGGCGCGGTCGCCGTACTGACTGATCCCGCGGGTGTCGAACGCGCGCTGACCGCCGGTCTGCCGCTGCTCGTCGTGCCTGATCCGCGCGCTGTGCTCGGTGCCGTCGCCTCCAAGGTGTACGGCGAACCGACCAGCGAGCTGCGGCTGCTCGGCATCACCGGGACCAACGGCAAGACCACCACCAGCTTCCTGCTCGACTCGGTCCTGCGCAGGCTCGGCCCGGCCGCTCTGGTCGGCACGATCGAGACGCGGATCGGCGACCAGGTCGTGAAGAGCGCGATGACCACGCCGGAGGCGACCGACCTGCAGGCGTTGTTCGCGGTCATGCGCGAGCAGGGCGTCGCGTGGTGCGCGATGGAGGTCTCCAGCCACGCGCTGGCCAAGGGCCGGGTCGATGGTGCCCGCTATGCGGTCGCCGGCTTCACGAACCTGAGCCAGGACCACCTCGACTTCCACAAGACGTTCGAGGAGTACTTCGCGGCGAAGGCCTCGCTGTTCACGCCCGAGCGTTGCGACCTGGCCGTCGTGAACATCGACGACGAGTACGGCCGCCGCCTGGCCGCGCAGACCGTCGTACCGCTCGTCACCGTGTCGACGACGCGGGACGCGGACTGGACCGTCGCGGGGACCCACCAGTCCGAGCACGGCTCGACGGTGATCGACATCCGCGGTCCGGGCGAGGAGTTGACGATCGAGATCGTCCTGCCCGGCGACTTCAACGTGGCCAACGCGCTGCTCGCCGTCGCGATGCTGCGGCAGGTCGACGTCCCGGCGGACAAGATCGCCGAGGGCCTGCGCGACGCGCGGGTGCCGGGGCGGATGGAGACCTTCCTGCGCGACGGCCTCGCGGTGATCGTCGACTTCGCGCACACGCCCGACGCGGTCGAGCTCGCCCTGCGGGCCGCCCGCGGCGCGACCAAGGGCCGTCTGTACGCCGTGGTCGGCTGCGGCGGCGACCGCGATCCGTGGAAGCGCCCGGCGATGGGCGCCGCCGCGGCTCGCGCGGCGGACGCGGTGATCGTCACCGACGACAACCCGCGCAGCGAGGACCCGGCGCTGATCCGCGCGGCCGCGGTCGAGGGCGCGCGCGACGCCGTACCGGACGTGGACCTGCGCGAGGTCGGCGACCGGCGGGCGGCGATCCGGACCGCGATCGAGCTGGCCGGCCCAGGGGACACCGTGGTCGTGCTCGGCAAGGGCCACGAGACAGGACAGGACGTCGGCGGCGTGATCCACCCGTTCGACGACCGTCAGACAGTGCGTGAGTTGTTGGAGGAGACCCGGTGATCCCTGTCAGTTGCGGTGACATCGCCACGGCCGTGGGCGGTGAGCTCGTGGGAGTCGATCCCACGGCCGTCGTCGACGGTGTGGTGGCGAAGGACTCGCGCGAGGTGGTCCCGGGCGGTCTGTTCGTGGCGCTGCCCGGCGAACGCGTCGACGGCCACGATTTCGTCCCGGCCGTCACCGAGGCGGGCGTGACCGTCTCGCTGACGACCCGGCCGGTCGACGGCTGTCCCTGCGTCGTCGTACCGGACACGCAGGTCGCGCTCGGCGAGCTGGCCCGGTACGTCGTGGCGCAGCTGCCCGATCTGACCGTGATCGGTCTGACCGGCTCGCAGGGCAAGACGAGTACGAAGGACCTGATCGCGCAGCTGGTCGCGCCGTACGGGCCGACGGTCGCGCCGGTCGGCTCGTTCAACAACGAGATCGGCCACCCGCTGACCGCGCTGCAGGCCGATCGGACCACCCGGTTCCTGGTCGCCGAGATGGGCGCGCGGCACGTCGGCGACATCAACTACCTGTGCCGGATCACGCCGCCGACGGTCGGTCTGGTGCTCAACGTCGGGCACTCGCACATCGGCGAGTTCGGCAGCCAGGACGCGATCGCGCAGGCCAAGGGCGAGATGATCGACAACGTCGTGGCCGGCGGCACCGCCGTACTGAACGCCGACGACCCGCGGGTTACCGCGATGGCCTCGCGCACCGAGCAGACCGTACGGCGGTTCGGCGAGTCGCCGGACGCCGATGTCCGGGCGACCGACGTGAAGCTGGACGAGAACGGCCGGCCGAGCTTCACGCTGCACGCCGACGGGCAGAGCTTCGACATCCAGCTCCAGCTGACCGGTGAGCACCAGGTACCGAACGCGCTCGCCGCGACGGCCGCCGTACTGGCTGCCGGGCTGACGCCGGAGCAGGCCGCGGCCGGGCTGAATGAGGCGACCACGCTCTCGAAGTGGCGGATGGAGGTCACCGAGCGCGCCGACGGCGTGACGGTGATCAACGACGCGTACAACGCCAACCCCGACTCGATGCGGGCCGCACTCAAGGCGCTGGTCGCGATCGGACGGGCCCGCGGCGCCCGGACCTGGGCGGTGCTCGGCCCGATGGGCGAGCTGGGCGACACCTCGACCGAGGAGCACGACGGCGTCGGGCGGCTCGCCGTACGGCTGGATGTGAACCGGCTGGTCGCGGTGGGCGAGGACGCCCGCCCGATCCATCTCGGTGCCTCGCTCGAAGGATCGTGGGGCAACGAGTCGGCGTACGTCGCCACGGCCGACGAAGCGCTCGCGCTGCTCGGCCAGGAACTGCGGACCGGAGACGTGGTACTCGTGAAAGCGTCCAGGTACGTCGGCCTCGACCGGCTGGCCACGGCTCTCCTGCAGGAGGCCGCGCAGTGATCTCGATCCTGTTCGCGGGCGCGATCTCGATGATCCTGACCCTGCTCGGCACCCGGCTGGCGATCAACCTGCTGTCCAAGCGCGGGTACGGCCAGGAGATCCGCGACGACGGCCCGACCTCGCACCACACCAAGCGCGGGACGCCGACGATGGGCGGGACGGTCTTCATCATCGCGACGATCGTCGGCTACTTCGCGGCGAAGCTGCTGACGATGAAGCCGCCGAGCGCCTCGGCGATCCTGGTGCTGTTCCTGTTCGCCGGGATGGGCGCGGTCGGCTTCCTGGACGACTTCATCAAGATCTTCCGCCAGCGCAGCCTCGGCCTGCGCAGCAAGGCGAAACTGGCCGGCCAGACGATGGTCGCGGTGGTCTTCGCCGTCCTGGCCCTGCAGTTCGCCGACGAGCGCGGGCAGACTCCGGCGTCGCCGTTCATCTCGTTCATCCGGGACATCCAGTGGCTGCACCTGCTGCCGGTCCTGGTCGTGATCTGGATCCTGCTGCTGATCGCCGGCATGTCGAACGGCGTGAACCTGGCCGACGGTCTGGACGGTCTGGCGACCGGTGCCTCGATGATGGTGTTCGGCGCCTACACGCTGATCTGCATCTGGCAGTCCAACCAGAGCTGCGCGACCGCGCCGGGCGCCAAGTGCTACGAGGTGCGCGATCCACTCGACCTGGCGGTCGTGGCGGCCGCGCTCACCGGCGCGCTGTTCGGCTTCCTGTGGTGGAACGCGTCGCCGGCCAAGATCTTCATGGGTGACACCGGTTCGCTGTCGCTCGGTGGCGCGGTGGCCGGCTTCGGTGTGATGACCCGGACCGAGCTGCTGGTGCTGCTGCTCGGGGGCCTGTTCGTCATCATCACCGCGTCGGTGATCCTGCAGGTCAGCTGGTTCAAGATCACCAAGCGCACCGGTGGGGTGGGCAAGCGGCTGTTCCGGATGGCGCCGCTGCAGCACCACTTCGAGATGCTCGGCTGGGAACAGGTCAACGTGGTGATCCGGTTCTGGATCATCTCGGGTCTGTGCGTCGCCACGGGGCTCGGGTTGTTCTACGCGGAATGGGTTGCCGGATGAGTCTGACCACACGCACCGACGACGGCTGGGCGACCACGCGGTTCGTCGTCCTGGGCTTCGGTACGGCGGGTTACGCGTGCGCCGACTCGCTGCTGCAGGCGGGCGCCGAGCACGTCGTCGTACTGGACGACCGTGACAACGAGCAGCTGCAGGAGAAGGCGCAGATCCTCGGCACACTCGGTGCGGAGATCAAGCTCGGCCCGGGCAGTACGGCGGAGCTGCCGGCGGACGTCGAGATCGTCGTCACGTCGCCGGGCATCCCGCCGCACTCGCCGCTGCACACCGCGGCGGCCGAGCGCGGCGTACCGATCTGGAGTGAGATCGAGCTGGCCTGGCGGCTGCGCGATCCGGCGAACGCGGCGCCCTGGCTGTGCATCACCGGGACCAACGGCAAGACCACCACGGTGCAGATGCTGACGGCGATCCTGACCGCCGCCGGGCACCGCGCGATCGCCGCGGGCAACGTCGGTCTGCCGCTGCTGGAAGCCGTGATGGACCCCGAGCCGTACGACGTGATCGCGGTCGAGCTGTCCAGCTACCAGTTGCACTACACGCACTCGATGTCGGCGCACTCGGCCGCCGTACTGAACCTGGCACCGGACCACGTCGACTGGCACGGCTCGATGGAGGCGTACGGCGCGGCGAAGGGCCGGATCTACACGAACTGCCAGGTCGCCTGCGTCTACAACGTCGCCGACCAGGCGACCGAGAAGCTCGTCGAGGACGCCGACGTGATCGAGGGCTGCCGCGCGATCGGCTTCACCCTCGGTACGCCGGGCCTGTCGATGGTCGGGCTCGTCGACGAGTACCTGGTCGACCGCGCGTTCGTGGAGCAGCGCGCCACCTCGGCGCTCGAGCTGGCGACGCTGGCCGACATCACGCCGCCGGCACCGCACAACGTCGCCAACGCACTGGCGGCGGCCGCGTTGGCGCGGTCGTTCGGCGTACCGGCTGCTGCTGTGCGGGACGGGCTGCGTGGGTTCCGGCCCGACGCGCACCGGATCGCGCACGTCGGGGAAGTTGCCGGAGTCAACTACGTGGACGACTCGAAGGCGACCAACCCGCACGCCGCGCAGGCGTCGCTGCTGGCCTACGAGCACGTCGTCTGGATCGCCGGCGGACAGGCCAAGGGGGCGACCTTCGACGAGCTGGTGATCGCGGCGCGCGAGCGCTTGCGGGGCGTCGTCCTGCTCGGCCAGGACAAGGCCGTGATCGCCGAAGCACTTGCCCGACACGCGCCTGAGGTCCCGGTGATCGTGGTCGAGTCAACGGACACTGGAACCATGGAGACCGTGGTGGGGGAGGCGACCAAGATGGCACAGGTGGGTGACACCGTGCTGCTGGCGCCGGGCTGCGCTTCTTGGGACATGTTCGCCAACTACGGAGCCCGCGGGGACGCTTTCACCGAAGCCGTGAACCGTCTGGGTTCCTGACGCCGGAGGTGATCGCGCATGACGTCGATCATTGACCGGCCGGAGCAGAAGTCGCCCGAGCGCGGTGGCGGTACCGGCTCCGGACTGATGGCCGCGATCCGGAACGTGCTGGACCGGCCGCTCACGTCGTACCACCTGGTCCTCGGGGCGACCGGCCTGCTGATGGTGCTCGGCCTGCTGATGGTGCTGTCGGCCTCGAGCGTGCTGTCGCTGCGCACGAACGGCAACAGCTACACGATCTTCTACCGCCAGCTGATCTGGGTCGGCGTCGGTCTGCCGATGGCGTACGTCGCCTCCCGGATGACGCCGCGGCACTTCCGGATGCTCGCGTACGTCGCGCTGCTCGGCTCGACGTTCCTGCTGGTGCTGACCTACGTGCCGGGCCTGGGCAAGAACGTCAACGGCAACACGAACTGGCTGTCGTTCGGCGGCCCGCTGCAGATCCAGCCGAGCGAGTTCGCCAAGCTCGCGCTGGTGATGTGGTGCGCCGATCTCTACGCGCGCAAGCAGAAGCTGCTGACCCAGTGGAAGCACCTGCTGATCCCGATGGCGCCGGTCTGCGGCCTGGTGATCGCGCTGATCGTCGGCCAGCGCGACCTCGGGACGTCGCTGGTGCTGATGGCGATCATGATCGGCCTGATCTGGGTGGTCGGTGCGCCGACCCGCCTGTTCGTCACCGCGATCGCCGTGGTCGGCGTGATCGCGACGTACTTCGTCACCACCGCGAAGCACCGGATGGACCGCCTGACCAACTTCATGAACCCGTTCGCCGACCCGACCGACGTCGGCTGGCAGGCCTACCACGGCCTGTACGCGCTCTCCACCGGTGGCTGGTGGGGCGTCGGGATCGGCAACAGCCGGCAGAAGTGGGGCAACCTGCCCGAGGCGCACACCGACTTCATCTTCGCGGTGATCGGTGAGGAGCTCGGGCTGATCGGCTCGCTGACCGTGCTCGCGCTGTTCCTCACGCTGGCCTACGCCGGGATCCGGATCGCGACCCGGTCGACCGAGCCGTTCATCCGGTACTGCGCGGCCGGGATCACCGTCTGGATCATGGCCCAGACGCTGGTCAACCTGGGCGCGGTGATCGGACTGCTACCCATCGTGGGGATCCCGCTCCCGCTTTTGTCGTACGGTGGGTCCGCACTGCTGCCGACGCTGATCGCGGTCGGCATGCTGCTGTCCTTCGCGAAGGCCGAGCCCGGCGCGCAGGCCGCCCTCAAGGAGCACCGGCGGCCGTTGTTCGGGTGGATGTCGTCGCGGCGCACACCTGGCCCGAGCGGCCGTGAGAACACGCGGGAGCGTTGAAAGCTGTGCCGAGCATCGTTCTGGCCGGTGGGGGAACCGCCGGCCACACCTCACCCCTGATCGCGACCGCCGACGCGCTGCGCCGGATCGATCCGACCGTCGAGATCGTCGCACTCGGAACCGAGCGGGGGCTCGAGACCCGGGTGGTCCCGGAGGCCGGGTACCGCCTCGAACTGATTCCGCCGGTCCCGCTGCCGCGCAAGCCCACGCCGGCGCTGTTCGCCGTACCGGGCAAGATGCTGAACTCGGTCAGCGCGGCCCGCAAGATCCTCGACGAGGCCAAGGCCGACGTGCTGGTCGGCTTCGGCGGCTACGTGTCCACTCCGGCGTACGTCGCCGCGTGGCGGCGCAAGACTCCGATCGTCGTGCACGAGGGCAACGCGGTCCCGGGCATCGCGAACAAGTTCGCCGCCCGGTACTGCACCGAGAACGTGATCACCTCGTTCCCCGGCACGGACATCCCGCACGGCCGGTACGTCGGCCTGCCGATCCGCCGGGCCATCGCGACGATGGACCGGGCCGCGCTGCGGGCCGAGGCGCAGGAGTTCTTCGGGCTGGACCCGTCGGCGCCGACGCTGTTCGTCACGGGTGGTTCGCAGGGCGCCCAGCAGCTGAACAACGCGTTCGCCGGCGCGGCCGCCGACCTGCAGGCCGCCGGGATCCAGGTCCTGCACGCGATCGGGCCGAAGAACACGCTCGAGGTCGGGCAGACCGGCCCCCTGCCGTACCGCGTGCTCTCGTACGTCGACCGCATGGACCTGGCCTACGCCGCCGCCGACCTGGTGGTCTGCCGATCGGGCTCCAACACGGTGACCGAGGTGTCCGGTGTCGGACTGCCCGCGATCTACGTTCCGTTGCCGCACGGTAACGGTGAGCAGCGGCTGAACGCCAAGCCCGTGGTCGATGTGGGCGGCGGACTGCTGGTCGACAACGCCGAGGTCACCCCGGACTGGGTTCGCGCGACCGTGCCGCAACTTCTGCACGATCGGGCGCGTCTGACTGCCATGTCCACTGCAGCCCAGGGCGTCATCCGCACCGACGCCGACGACCGGTTGGCGCAGATCATCCTCGATGTGGTGAGGTCTGCTTCGTGATCGTCACCGCTCCTGACACTCTCCTGCCCGCCGAGAAGCTGGGCCGGGTGCACTTCGTCGGCATCGGCGGCGCCGGGATGTCCGGCATCGCCCGGATCATGGCCTCGCGCGGCATCGAGGTCTCCGGCTCCGACGCCAAGGACGGCAAGGTGCTGGCCGCGCTGCGCGCGCTCGGCGCCACCTGCTGGGTCGGCCACGCCGCCGAGCACGTCGCCGCCGTCGACACCGTCGTCGTCTCCACCGCGATCCGGGAGACCAACCCCGAGGTCGTCGCGGCCCGGGCGGCCGGGATCCCGATCCTGCCGCGGGCCGCCGCGCTCGCCTCGGTGATGGTCGGCCGGCGCACGATCGCCGTGGCCGGCACGCACGGGAAGACCACGACCACGTCGATGCTGACGGTCGCGCTGCAGCACTGCGCCGCCGACCCGTCGTACGCGATCGGCGGGAACCTGAACGAATCGGGCTCGAACGCGCACGACGGCACCGGCGACCTGTTCGTCGCCGAGGCCGACGAGTCGGACAAGTCGTTCCTGACGTACAGCCCCGAGGTGTCGATCGTCACCTCGGTCGAGCCGGACCACCTGGACAACTACGGCGACGAGGCCAGCTACTTCCAGGCCTTCGAGGACTTCTGCGGCCGCGTGCAGCCGGGTGGGTTCATGGTCGTCTGCTACGACGACGCGGGAGCTCGCCGGCTCGTCGACTTCGCCCGGGCGAAGGGGATCGACGTCCGGACGTACGGCGAGGCCGAGGACGCCGACCTCCGCGTCACCGAGATCACCGCGACCGGCGCGGTGCAGTCGTTCGTGCCGATCTTCCGTGGGCGCAAGCTCCCGATCGTGAACCTGCAGCAGGCCGGGAAGCACAACGTGCTGAACGCGTCGGCCGCGCTGTCGGTCGGACTCGGGCTGGGCTTCTCCGCGGCCGACCTGGCCGAGGGGCTCGCGTCGTTCACCGGGACCGGACGGCGGTTCGAGTTCAAGGGACTCGAGGACGGCGTACGGGTCTTCGACTCCTACGCGCACCACCCGACCGAGCTGACCGTCGACCTGATCGCGGCCCGGCAGGTGGCGGGGGAGGGGCGCGTGATCGCGTGCTTCCAGCCGCACCTGTTCAGCCGGACGCGGATCTTCGCCACCGAGTTCTCCGAGGCGCTCGCGCTGGCCGACGAGGTCGTCGTGATGGACATCTTCGCGGCCCGCGAGGACCCGGAGCCCGGTGTCACCGGTGCCCTGATCGCCAACCACGTGCCGCTGAAGCCGGAGCAGGTGCGGTTCGAGCCGTCCTGGTCCGCCGTACCGCGGGTGGTCGCCGACCTCGCACTGCCGGGTGACCTCGTGGTCACCCTCGGCGCGGGTGACGTGACGCTGATCGGGCCCGAGGTGGTCGGGCTGCTGGCCGAGCGGGCGGCGCACAACGCCGCACTGATCGAGTGATCCTGGGATGAGTCAGGACGCTGATCTGGCCAAGGCCCAGCAGCGGTTCGCGCGCCGGCAGCGGCTGGTGCGCTGGAAGAGCTGGCTGCCCTGGGCGGTCGGCGGCGCGGTGGTCGTGCTGTCGGCGATCACCGTGTGGTTGTTCTACTTCTCGTCCGCGCTGGCCGTCGACGGCGTCCGGGTGACCGGCGCCGACACGGTGCCGGTGGCAACGGTCACCCAGGTCGCCGAGGCGCCGCTGGGGACGCCGCTGGCCAAGGTCGACCTGAACGTGATCGCCGAACGGGTCCGCGGCATCCAGTCCGTCGCCGACGCGCAGGTGACGCGCGCGTGGCCGAACCAGCTGGAGATCGTGGTCACCGAGCGGGTGCCGGTCGTCGTGGTCACGGACGGCAAGCAGTTCGAGCTGGTCGACGCGACCGGTACGGCGTTCAAGACCCTGCCGTCGCGGCCGGACGGGCTGCCGGAGGCGCTGGTCGTCGGCGAACGACGGGACGTGACGATCCGGTCGATCGTGACCGTGTCAGCCGCATTGCCGGCCGCGTTGCGGTCCGAGGTACGGTCGATCTCGGCGACGTCGCCGGACTCGATCACCCTCAACCTCGGGTCGGGGGTGAAGGTGGTCTGGGGCGGTTCCGATGACAGCGAGCAGAAGGCCGCCGTACTCAGCGTGCTGATGCGACGGCAGGCCAAGGTGTACGACGTGTCCGCGCCCGATCTCCCTGTCACCAAAGGGGAAAAGAGGTAACGCGTCACATCCCGAACCACATCACGGGACGGGCGGCGAGGCGCGTGGACATTGACAGAACGCGTCCCGTAGCGTGCGACGCAATCGATAAAGTCGAGATAACTCTAAGCATCCACTTGAGGTTCAGTCTTTTCGCTGGAACTTTCGCTGGAACACGGCCGGGGACGGCTGGATAGACGGCCACTTGGTCACAACGGGACAGAACGAGGCGAGAGGCGCGGACGTGGCGGCACCGCAGAACTATTTGGCACTCATCAAGGTCGTCGGTATCGGCGGAGGCGGCGTGAACGCCGTCAACCGGATGATCGAGCACGGTCTGAAGGGCGTTGAGTTCATCGCCATCAACACCGACGCGCAGGCGCTGTTGATGAGCGACGCGGACGTCAAGCTCGACATCGGCCGCGAGGAGACCCGCGGACTCGGTGCGGGGGCGAACCCCGCCATCGGGCAGAAGGCCGCCGAGGACCACGCGGAGGAGATCGAGGAGGCGCTCAAGGGTGCCGACATGGTCTTCGTCACCGCGGGTGAGGGCGGCGGAACGGGAACCGGTGGTGCACCGGTGGTGTCCCGGATCGCCCGTTCGCTCGGCGCGCTGACGATCGGCGTGGTCACCCGGCCGTTCTCGTTCGAGGGCAAGCGGCGGGCGACCCAGGCGGAGGACGGCATCGCCGCCCTGCGCGAAGAGGTCGACACCCTGATCGTCATCCCCAACGACCGGCTGCTCACGATCTCCGACCGGGCCGTGTCCGTGCTGGACGCCTTCAAGCAGGCCGACCAGGTGCTGCTGCAGGGTGTTTCCGGCATCACCGACCTGATCACGACACCCGGCCTGATCAACGTCGACTTCGCCGACGTCAAGGCCGTCATGTCGAACGCCGGCTCCGCGCTGATGGGCATCGGCTCGTCCCGCGGCGAGGACCGTGCGGTCGCGGCGGCCGAGGCGGCGATCTCCTCGCCGTTGCTGGAGGCAAGCATCGAGGGTGCGCACGGCGTACTGCTGTCGATCGCGGGTGGCTCCGACCTGGGGCTGTTCGAGATCAACGAGGCCGCGCAGCTGGTCTCGGAGTCGGCGCACACCGACGCGAACATCATCTTCGGCGCGGTCATCGACGACGCGCTCGGCGACGAGGTCCGCGTCACGGTGATCGCGGCCGGCTTCGACGGCGGCATGCCGAAGCGCCGCGAGCAGGCGATGAACAGCGCCCGCCCGCAGAACCGCGCCGGCAGCGCCGAGGCCCCGCCGGCTCGTCAGGACAACGGCTTCTCGACCCCGCCGCCGCGCCAGGACAACACCGGCTTCCCGCCGCCGCGCCAGGACGGCTTCGCCGCGCCGCGGCAGGAGTCCTTCTCGGCCCAGATGCACCAGCCGGGCCAGAACGACGGTCCTCCCGGGTACTCGCCGGGTGGGGTCGGCACCAACGCGGCGTCCCAGGGCCACGGCCAGTCCACCCAGGGGCAGTCCACCCAGAGCCAGCCGGCTCAGGCCCAGCCGGCACAGCAGTCGCAGGCCCAGCCGACTCCGCCGCAGGTCCCCGGCACCGTCCCGTTCAGCAGCACGAACCCGGCCCCCGGCTCGAGCCAGCCCCCGGCTCAGGAGCAGGGCGCCCAGGTGACCCACGGCCAGTTCGGTACGCCGAGCGACGACACCGTCCCGGTCCCGCCCAACACCGAGCACCGCCCGGGCGCAGGCACCACGCACTCGGCCCGCCCCCAGTCCGGCGAGCCGGTCCGCACCCCGCCGCCCGCTCAGTCGAACCCGGCGCCGTACTCCACCCCGTCGGCCAACCCGACGCCGGCCCAAGCCCCACCCACCCGCCCCACCCGCAAGCCGGACCCCGAGGAAGACCTCGACATCCCCGACTTCCTGAAGTAAGCCTCTGCACCCCGAACGCCCCGGCCTCCCGGCCGGGGCGTTCGTGTTTGTGGGGAAAGGGGAGGAGGGGCCGCCGCCCCCGGAGCGGCTGGGCTCCGCCCGCCGCCGGCCCGGGCCTCCGGCCCATCGCCGCATCCGCCCGGCCTCAGCCTTCGGGGCGGTAGACGGAGACCACCACGCCGTGGCGGGCCTCGCCGGGGCCTGCGTCTTTCAGGGTGGTGATGATCTTGTCGAGTTGAGCTGTCAGCTCTTTGGCTTGGGACTCGGTCAAGCGAATGTTGCGGATGTTGAGCATCGGGTCCTCGGCGGTCTGCAGGTCGGCGGCGACCGCCTGCAGGGCGACGGTGTTGTTCTCGCGGGCGCCCTCTCCGGTGAAGCTGAAGCGATGCGCCGTACGCCGGTAGTACTGCTCCGTCCCTCCACGGACCTGGCGAGTTTCGGTCACCTCGACCATCCCGGCCTCCCGCAGTACGCCGAGATGGTGCGCGATGTTGCCCTTCCCCGTGCCGAGCGTGACCGCCAATTGGCTGGTCGTGGCGGCCTCCAGCCCCAGCGCGAAGAGCAGCCGGTGCCGTAGGGGATGGCCGAGCGCCTTGAACTGCGCGGCCGTGGAGACTTCCAGCTCTTCGTCCATGAGATTAAGCGTCAAGGATCCTTGACGCTTTGTCAATCCGCGTGATTCACTCCTCGCCATGCACAGCGACGAGATCCGAAGCATCGTTGACCGCCTGGCCGCCCTCGTGAGCGAGCACTACGTGTTCCCCGACGTCGGCCGCGAGATCGCCGAGCGCCTGACCAAGGCGTCCGGCGAAGGCCGGTACGACGTACTGACCGACCCCGAACAGCTCTCCGCCCAGGTCACCACCGACCTCCAGATCGGCAACCAGGACAAGCATCTGCGCCTAAAGTTCCACCGCGGCGAGGTCCCCGACGAGACCGATCCGGTCGAGGAGGAGAACTACTGGGCGACCCGCGCCCGCCTCGACGCCGGCGGCATGGCGCGCGTCGAGCGGCTGCCGGGCAACATCGGCCTGCTCGAGATCAAGCCCCTCCTCTACGACCCGTCGCACGCCGGCGCCGCGCTCACCGCCGCCATGTCGTTGCTTTCAGCAACAGATGCCCTGATCCTCGATCTGCGCGGCTGCCTCGGCGGATCGCCCGACCAGGTCGCGCTCGTCTGCAGCCACCTGTTCGACGGCGAACCGGTCCACCTGAACGATCTGGTCACCCCCGCCACCGGCGCGGTCCGCCAGTTCTGGACCTTCCACGTGGCCGGCCCGCGCTTCGGCGGTACCAAGCCGATCTGGGTCCTGACCAGCGGATCGACCTTCTCCGGCGGCGAAGAACTGACCTACGACCTGCAGCAGCTCGGCCGCGCCAAGGTCGTCGGCGAACGCACCGGCGGCGGCGCCCACCCCCGCCAGGGCTTCAAGCTGCACCCGCACCTCGAAGCCACCGTCCCGCTCATGCGCGCGATCAACCCCGTCTCCGGCACCAACTGGGAAGGCACCGGCATCACGCCCGACCTCGAGGTCCCCGCCGCCGACGCGTACGACATCGCGTACCGCGAGGCGATCGACCACGTCCTCGCCCTCCCGGCCGCTCCCGAACGCCTCACCACCCTCGACGAGGCCCGAGCCCAATTCGCCGGTTAACCCGGCAAGTGATGGGTTCGACCCCTGCATGCGGTAGGCGAACCCATCGTTTCGAGGGTTAACCCGGCAAAACGGGGTGGGGTGGGGTGGGGGTGGGCGAGCGGGGCGGTTGTTTCGGGGGGTCACCGGCAAACGCGGGTGGGGGTGGGCGAGCAGGCCCCGGTGGGCTGGGTAGCCTTCTGGCGTGTTCGGTTACGACGAGGTTCTCGGCAGTGCTCGCTTCGCCTTCACCGACCGGTACGGGGGAGCCAGCCTTCCGCCGTACGGCGAACTGAATCTCGGCAGCGCGGCGGGTGACGAGGCCGAGGCGATCGCGGCGAACTTCCGTCGGGTCGCGGCTGCGTTCGACCTGACCCCGGAGGCAGTCGTCCGGGTCAGCCAGGTGCACGGACGCGACGTTCACGTGGTGCGACCGGAGGATGAACTCCCGGTCAGCCCGAACCCCAAGGCCGACGCCCTCGTCACCACTCGGACCGACGTACTGCTCGCGGTCCGCGCGGCCGACTGCCTGCCGGTACTGCTCGCCGACCCGGTCAACGGTGTCATCGGCGCCGCCCACTCCGGAAGGCGCGGCCTGTACGCCGGCGTGGTGCCGGCCACGGTCGACGCGATGCGCGGACTCGGCGCCGAGTCGATCACCGCCGTGCTCGGTCCATACGCGTGCGGCCGGTGCTACGAGGTGCCGGAGGAGATGCGGGCCGAGGTGGCCGAGCGCGTTCCGGCGTCGTACGCGGAGACCAGTTGGGGTACGCCGTCGATCGACGTCGCCGCCGGTGTGACCGCGCAGCTGGCCGAGCTCGGCGTCGAGGTGGTCGACCGGACGCGTTGCACGATCGAGTCCGAGGACCTGTACTCGTACCGGCGCGAAGGCCAGGTCAGCGGCCGCCTCGCCGGCCTGATCAGGCTCGGCGAATGACCCGCGAGGACGAGCTTCGGGGCAACGTCGCGCAGGTCCGGGAACGGATCCGTGCGGCCTGTCAGGCCGCCGGGCGTGCTGAGGACTCGGTCACACTCGTGGCGATCACCAAGACGTTCCCGATCGAGGACGTCCGGACGCTCGCCGCGCTGGGCATTACCGACACGGGGGAGAACCGCGAGCAGGAGCTGAAGGCGAAGGCGCCCGACGCGCCCGAGCTCACCTGGCACTTCGTCGGGCAACTCCAGTCGAACAAGGCTCGTTCGGTCGTCCGGCTGGCGCAAGTGGTCCACTCCGTCGACCGGCTGTCGCTGGTCGGAGCGCTGTCGAAAGCGGCAGTGGCCGAGGAGAAAACTGTGCGGTGTCTCCTGCAGGTGAGCCTTGCGTCGTACGGGCCTGAGGGCGCCGAGACGGGCATGAGTCGCGGCGGCGTCGCGCCTGGCGACGTACCGGATCTGGCGGCGGCTGTCGCCGAGGCGGACGGGCTGGAACTCGGCGGCGTGATGGCCGTTGCACCGTTGGGATCCGACGCCGACGAGGCCTTCGCGGCGCTCCGTGCGGTGTCGTCGCGGCTACGCTCCGAACACGCCGGCGCCGGCTGGATCTCGGCCGGGATGACCGGTGACCTGGAGGCGGCGATCAGGCAGGGAGCGACACACGTTCGGCTCGGGCGTGCATTACTCGGAACGCGTCCCCCACTGGGCTAGTGTCGACATCGAGTGGATCGCGAGGTCCGCTCACTTGTCGACGAGGAACCTGATTCGAAGGGCTGGAGGGCCATGAGCGGCGCGCTGCGCAAGATGGGTGTGTACCTCGGCTTGGTCGAGGACGGCGAGCGCTACAACGCGCGCTACGACGACGAGTACGACGACTACGACGAGTACGAGGACGACGTCGTCGACGGGGAGTCCCACGAGACCGAACCGGTCCGCGAGTCCCGGGACGCGCGCGACAGTCGCGAGGTCCGCGACGGTCGTGACCAGCGCGACCGCGAGGAGCAGGGCGCGACGGTCAGCAAGTTTCCAGATCGGCGTGGAGTCTCACCTTCCCCGGAGGTTACCGAGTTGGCCCGCATCACCACCGTGCACCCGCGCAGCTACAACGAGGCGCGCGTCATCGGTGAGCACTTCCGTGACGGTACGCCCGTCATCATGAACCTGACCGAGATGGACCACGCCGACGCCAAGCGGCTGGTCGACTTCGCCGCCGGGCTGATCTTCTGCTGCCGTGGCTCGATCGAACGGATCACCACCAAGGTGTTCCTGGTCTGCCCGCCGAACGTGACGGTCGCCGCGGAGGAGAAGGAGAAGATCGCCGCGGACGGGTTCTACAACCAGAGCTGATGGGCTCCGGTGACTTCCCCGGTCTTCTACACTCATTGACGACATGGTTGCTCTAGCGCTCGTCCTCAGTGTTCTCAGCTGGGTGCTGCTCGCCTTCTTCCTGATGCTGGTGGCGCGGTTCGTACTCAGTCTGATCGTCATGTTCGCGCCACAGTGGCACCCCAAGGGCCCGCTGCTGCTGCTGTTCGAACTGGTCTACTCCGTGACGGATCCGTTCCTGCGGCCACTGCGCCGCATCCTGCCCCCGATCGGGGCCGGCGGGATCCGGATCGACCTGTCCATGCTGATGTTGTTCGTGCTCGTCTCGCTGGCGATGTCGGTCAACAACACCGCGATCCGGTCCCTGTGAGCGGCCGGGAGACCACCCCGGCCGGACCGTCGTGGTGCGGCTTCGGGGATCGGCAGGAGGGGTAGAAGCAGACCGAGTACGCCGGCCGGAGTCAAGTTGCCGCCCGGCCCGGATTCCGCCAGAACACAACGAAGCGATAACGTGATCTACTGAGTCGCCGGGGTTTGCGCCCCAGACTCCGCCAAGACACAGACAAACGAGGTGAAAGATGCCGCTGACGCCGGATGACGTCCGCTCGAAGCAGTTCACGCCCGTCCGATTGCGGGAGGGTTACGACGTCACTGAGGTCGACTCCTTCCTCGACGAGGTGGAGGCCGAGCTCGAGCGCCTTCTCGCCGAGAACGAGGAGCTGCGCGCGAAGCTGGCGGCGGCCCAGCGCGCTGGTGCGGGTCAGGAACGGCCGGTCGACCAGACCGCCGCTCTCCCGCCCGTCGTGCAACAGCCCAAGCCCGCTCCGGTCGTGGTCGAGAAGCCCGAGGAGAAGCCCCCAGTCGTCGCTCCCGCTGTAGCGGCCGCGGGGGCTGCTGCGGCAGCAGGGACCGTCGGCGACGCGTCCAGCTCCGCCGTACGGCTGCTCGAGATGGCCACCAAGCACTCCGACGACCTGGTCCAGGAGGCGAAGGACACCGCCGACAAGATCATCGGCGAGGCCCGCGCCAAGGCCGAGCGGCTGGAGAACGAGGCCCGCGGCAAGGCTGACCGGATGACCGGTGAGGCCCGGGCCCGCGCCGAGAAGCTCGACGGCGAGATCGCCGAGCGGCGCGCGCAGATGCTGGGGACCCTGGAGAAGCAGAAGGGCCAGCTCGAGCGCACGATCGACGACCTGCACGCCTACGAGCGCGAGTACCGCAGCCGCCTGAAGACGTACTTCACCGAGCAGCTCAAGGCGCTCGGCAACGGCGACGACACGCTCAGCCCGCGCAACGGCTTCCGCCCGGAGGCCCGCGCGCAGGCTCACGGTCACGGCGTGTAAACAACACCTCGGAGGAGGAGGCGGTGCTTTCCGGCGGCACCGCCTCTTCGTCATGTCCGGGAACTTCTGACTGACCGCGCCGCCGCGGTCACGCAGAGTCAGAATCCGGTCCGAGTACTGAACTGAACGCAGTCTTAACCAAAGCCGGTCAGCACGAACGCAGCGGGGCCCGAGCCTGAATCCAGGCCGGGCCCCGCTGCGTTGCGTGATGACACCGAGCCCGCAGCGTCCGAAGAATCTCGATGCGTCCGAAGAAGGCGAGGCTATAGCGCACGGTTCTTCGGACGCCTGCGGATTCATCGGACGCTGCGGCGCGTGGGTCAGGCCTTCTGCAGCCAGTACGTCAGGCCAAGCTCCTTGTCCGAGCCGGTGACCAGACCTTCGGTTGCCTCGGGCGCCGACTGGACGACCGCGGTGGCGAGCACCTCGCGGGCGACGTCGTCCGCGTGCTTGCCGAGGGCATCGGCCAGTTCGGCGTCGGTGGCGTTGAGCCAGACGCTGATCCGGTCCGAGACCTCCAGGCCGGCGTTCTTGCGGGCCTCCTGCAGCGTGCGGACCACCTCGCGGGCCAGACCGGCCTGCTTCAGCTCCGGCGTGACCTCGAGGTCGAGCGCGACGGTCTCGCCCTGCTCGTTGACCACCGACCAGCCCTCGCGCGGCCGCTCCGAGATCAGCACCTCGTCGGCACTCACCTCGACCGGCTCACCCTCGACCTGCACGGTCGCCGTACCGGACGCCTTCAACGCAGCAGCCAACTCCGCCGCGTCAGCAGCGGCGATCGCCTTGGCCACCACCGGCGTCTGCTTGGCGAATCGCTTGCCCAGCTCGCGGAAGTTGCCCTTGGCCGAGTGCTCGACCAGGTCGGCGCCGGCCGACGACAGCGGCTCGACCGCGCCGACGTTCAGCTCCTCGGCGATCTCGCGCAGCAGCTCGTCGGACAGGTCGGCGATCGCCGCCGACCCGACCAGCGCGCGGCTCAACGGCTGCCGTGTCCGCACCTTCGCCTCGGCCCGGGCCGACCGGCCCAACTCGACAACCCGCTTGGCCATCGACACGTGCGTGGCCAGCGTGTCGTCGATCAGCGCAGCGTCGTACGTCGGGAACGTCGACAGGTGCACCGATTCGGGCAGCCCCGGCGTGACCGGCCGGAACACGTCCTGCCAGACCCGCTCGGTCAGGAACGGCGTCAGCGGCGCCATCAGGCGCGTCAGTACGTCGAGCGTCTCGTGCAGCGTCGCCAGCGCGCCGGCGTCACCGGCCCAGAAGCGCCGGCGCGAGCGCCGTACATACCAGTTCGACAGCGTGTCGACGAACGAGCTGATCAGCGCGCCCAGCTTCTGCGTGTCGTACCCGGCGTAGGCCTCGTCGGCGTCGCGGACCAGCCGGTGCGTCTCGCTGACCAGCCAGCGGTCCAGCACCGAACGCTCGGCGACCGGCGGCACGTCGGCCGGGTCCCAGTTGGCCAGCCGCGCGTACAGCGCGTGGAAGGCCGCCGTGTTCCAGTACGTCAGCAGTACCTTGCGGACGATCTCGTTCAGCACGTTCGGCCCGATGCCGCGCGCCTTCCACGGCGAGCCCGACGCGGCCATGAACCAGCGCACCGCGTCCGCGCCGTGGTCGTCCATCAGCGGGATCGGCTCGAGGATGTTGCCCAGGTGCTTGGACATCTTCCGGCCGTCCTCGGCCAGGATGTGCCCCAGGCAGACGACGTTGCGGTACGACGACTCGTCGAACACCAGCGTGCCGATCGCCATCAGCGTGTAGAACCAGCCGCGGGTCTGGTCGATCGCCTCGGAGATGAAGTCGGCCGGGTAGGCCTTCTCGAACCTCTCCTTCGAGCCGTCCACCCACGGGTAGCCCCACTGGGCGAACGGCATCGAGCCCGAGTCGTACCAGGCGTCGATCACCTCGGCGACCCGGTGCGACTCACCGCCGCAGGTCGGGCAGGCGAAGGTGATGTCGTCGACGTACGGGCGGTGCGGGTCGGTGCTGCTCAGGTCGCGGCCGGCCAGCTCGCCGAGCTCGGCCAGCGAGCCGACGCAGACCAGGTGCTCCTCGGCGCAGCGCCAGATCGGCAGCGGCGTTCCCCAGTAGCGGGAGCGGGAGACCGCCCAGTCGATGTTGTTGCGCAGCCAGTCGCCGTACCGGCCCCACTTGACCGACTCGGGGAACCAGTTGGTCTTCTCGTTCTCCCGCAGCAGCGCGTCCTTGACCTGCGTCGTCCGGATGTACCAGGACGGCAGCGCGTAGTACATGACCGGCGTGTGGCAGCGCCAGCAGTGCGGGTACGGGTGCTCGTACGGCAGGTGGCGGAACAGCACGCCCCGCGCGTCGAGGTCCTTGACCAGGTCCTCGTCGGCCTTCTTGAAGAACTGCCCACCGACCAGCGGCAGGTCCGCGTCGAACCGGCCGTCCGGACCGACCGGCTTCACCACCGGCAGGTTGTACGCCTTGGCGACCAGGAGGTCGTCGGCGCCGAAGGCGGGGGACTGGTGGACCAGACCGGTGCCGTCCTCGGTGGTGACGTACTCGGCCAGTACGACGTAGTGCGCCGGCTCGTCGAACGCGACCAGGTCGAACGGCCGCTGGTAGGTCCAGTGCTCCAGCTCGCGGCCGGCGTACGTGTTGGTGACCGTCCAGCCCTCGCCGAGCGAACCGAGCAGCGGCTCCGCGACGACCAGCGACTCGGTGCCGTCGGTCGCGACGACGTAGTCGACGTCCGGGTGCACGGCGACGGCGGTGTTGGAGACCAGGGTCCACGGGGTCGTGGTCCAGACCAGCAGCGACGCCTGACCGGCGAGCGGACCGGAGGTGAGCGGGAAGCGGACGTAGACCGAAGGGTCGACGACGGTCTCGTAGCCCTGGGCCAGCTCGTGGTCCGACAGGCCGGTGCCACAGCGCGGGCAGTACGGCGTGATCCGGTAGTCCTCGACCAGCAGACCCTTGTCGAAGATCTGCTTCAGCGACCACCAGACGGACTCGACGTACTGCGGGTCCATCGTCTTGTACGGGTGCTCCATGTCGACCCAGTAGCCCATCCGGCTGGTCAGCTCGGTGAACGCGTCGACGTTGCGCAGCACGGACTCGCGGCACTTGGCGTTGAACTCGGCGATGCCGTACGCCTCGATGTCGTTCTTGCCGCTGAAGCCGAGCTCCTTCTCCACCGCGACCTCGACCGGCAGGCCGTGGCAGTCCCAGCCGGCCTTGCGCTCGACCGAGAAGCCCTTCATGGTCCGGTAGCGCGGGAAGACGTCCTTGAAGACCCGGGCCTCGATGTGGTGGGTGCCGGGCATGCCGTTCGCGGTCGGCGGGCCCTCGAAGAAGGTCCACGGTGCGCCGCCGGCGGTCTGGGCCAGCGACTTGGCGAAGGTGTCCTGCTCGTCCCACGTCCGGAGCACGTCGTGCTCGATCGCGGTGAGGTCCACCTGGGCCGGTACCTGCTGCCACGGGGTGGTCGGGGTGTCGTCCGCCATTGTCTGGCCGTCCTTCGTCGAGCTGCTGCCGGACGAAGGGACGAGGCGCCGGCGACGTCGCCGGGCTCCGCGGTACCACCCTCCTTGGTGACTGTGCAGTTACGGTCCCCACCCCACCGCCCCGCACACGTCACCCACTTCGTTGTGCTCCGCGGCCGGGTCTAGTGAGTCGTGAGACCGTTCTTCCGGCGGCTCCGGGGTGATCGCCCCATCACTGCCTTGCGGTGGCGGAAAAAGTGTACGACTTCACACCAGCGCGGCACTAATCGTTAATGGCTGGTCAGGAGGGTCCCTGGCGGTGACAATGCTGCCTGGCGGGGGAGGTGACACATGGGCGTAGCTGAAACAACCGCTTGCCTGAAGAGGCGCCGCAACACGGCTGAGACGCGCGGAACATCGAGCGGCCTTGAAGAAGCGACTACCGTATGTCCACGGTCTGCGCGTCGGGCTGGCACGCGACGCCTGCGTGTCCTACTGTCTTGCGACCAGTCCGCTTCAGTCTCCGACGAAGGCAGGGGGTAGTCGAAGTATGGCTACATCGGCAAAGAAGTCCGCCCCCGGAAAACGCACCGCCGCGGCCGAGAAGAGTGCCGCGACCGCCAAAGAGCCGGCCAAGAAGGCCGCGAAAACCCCTGCCAGGAAAGCTCCGACGAAGAGGGTGGCCATGAAGACCAACGAGAACAGGACCCCGGCAACGGCGCCGGCCAAGTCGCCCAAGAAGGCCGAGAACCTGACCGTCCGCGACGGCGAGACCCCGTGGACGGCGGCCGAGCTGACCGAGCTGCGCGGTGAGCTCGAGGCCGACGTGCTGCACCTCAAGGAGGAGATCCGCGACGCCGAGCAGGAGATCGTCGGCCTGCTCCGTGACGGTGGCGACGGGGCCGGCAACGACCAGGCCGACGTCGGGTCGACCACGCTCGAGCGGGACCACGAGATGTCGCTGGCCCGGAACGCGAGCGACATGCTGGACCAGATCGAGCGCGCGCTGGCCAAGATCGACGACGGCACGTACGGCGTCTGCGAGAGCTGCGGCAAGGCGATCGGCAAGGGACGGCTGCAGGCGTTCCCGCGTGCGACACTGTGCGTGTCATGCAAAGAACGCGAAGAACGCCGCTGAGCCAAGACCAGTCGTCCCACCCGCCAGGGGACGCCGAGGACCTGACCGAACCGGCCGACAGATCGTCGGCCGGTTCGCCGTCGTCTCCGGACGAGCGGGCCGCCGCCGTGCCGGACCCGGACGCTCCGGCGTCCGCCGTGCCGGATCCGGGCGCGCCTGCCCGGGCCGAGTCCGCCGTACCGGCCGAGACCGACCCGGCTGCGGGCGACCAGGTAGTTGCCACCGAGGCGGCTCCGGTCAAGCCTCGGTCCTGGCGACTGACCGCGGTGTTCGCCGTCGTCGGCCTGCTGATCCTCGGCCTCGACCAGCTGACCAAGGTGCTCGCCCTGCAGCACCTCACCCCCGGCGAGCCGGTGAACGTGATCGGTGAGCTGCTCAAGTTCAACCTGATCCGCAACCCCGGCGCCGCGTTCAGCCTCGGCTCCGACTTCACCCCGGTGATCTCGACGATCCAGATCATCGTCGCCGTCGGCGTGGTCTGGCTGTCGCGCCGGCTCGGATCGGCGGGCTGGGCGGTCGCCTTCGGGCTGCTGTTCGGCGGCGCGGTCGGCAACATCACCGACCGGATCTTCCGCGCGCCGTCGCCGTTCCACGGTCACGTGGTCGACTTCCTGCAGACCCCGCACTGGGCGATCTTCAACGTCGCCGACATGGCCGTCACCTCGGCCGCGATCCTGCTGGTGATCCAGACGCTGCGCGGCATCAAGCTGGACGGCACCAAGGACGTGAGCGGCAAGTGAGCGACTCCAGGACCGTGATGGTCCCCGACGGCCTGGCCGGCGAGCGCCTCGACGCGGCGCTGGCGCGGCTGTTCGGCGTCTCCCGCACGAAGGCCGCCGAGCTGATCGAGTCCGGACTGGTCCAGGTCGACGGCACGACCGCGCTCAAGTCCGCCCGGGTCACCGCCGGCGTGATGCTCGACGTCGAGCTGCCGGCGCCCCCGGGCGAGGTGAGCGTCGTACCGGAGACCGTCGACAACCTGCGGATCGTGCACGACGACGACGAGATCATCGTGGTCGACAAGCCGGTCGGCGTCGCCGCGCACCCGTCCCCGGGCTGGACGGGCCCGACCGTGATCGGGCACCTGGCCGGCGCGGGCTTCAGCATCTCCACCAGCGGCGCGGCCGAGCGCAAGGGCATCGTGCACCGGCTCGACGTCGGGACGTCGGGGCTGATGGTGGTCGCGAAGACCGAGTACAGCTACACCGTGCTCAAGCGCGCCTTCAAGGAGCGCACGGTCAAGAAGATCTACCACGCGCTCGTGCAGGGCCACCCGGACCCGTTCACCGGCACGGTCGACGCGCCGATCGACCGGCACCCGCACCACGACTACAAGTTCGGCGTCGTGGCCGGCGGCAAGCCGAGCGTCACGCACTACGAGACGCTCGAGGCCTTCCGGTACGGGACGCTGCTGGAGATCACGCTGGAGACCGGCCGGACGCACCAGATCCGCGTCCACATGGCCGCGATCGGCCACCCGTGCTGCGGCGATCTCACGTACGGCGCCGACCCGGTGCTCGCCGACCGGCTGCAGCTGAAGCGTCAGTGGCTGCACGCGATGCGGCTCGGCTTCACGCACCCCGGCTCGGGGGAGTACGTCGAGTTCACCTCCGAGTACCCGGACGACCTGGACCAGGCCTTGGACCGGCTCGTCGACCACCAGTGAAGCTTTACCTGTCGTCGTTCCGGCTGGGCGACCACCCGGAACGCTGGCTCGCGATGCTGCCCGCGCGGGCCCGGATCGTGGTGGCAACGTCTTCGTCCTGCGTGAGGCCATGGCCCGTAGCGGCCTCGACCAGGTCCTCCCGGACCTGATCCGCTCCGAACAGATCGTGTACGCCGGCTACAGCGCCGGCGGCTGCGTCCTCGCCCCGAGCCTGCGCGGCCTGGAGCTGTGCGACGACGCCTCGGTCGTCGACGACCTGGTGTGGGACGGCCTCGGCCTGATCGACGAGGCCTTCGTCCCGCACCTGAACTCACCCGGCCATCCCGAGACCGAGCTGATCGAGCAGGTCCGAGACCTGTACGACCGCACCGCCGTACCGTACGTCGCCCTCAGCGACGGCCAGGCCCTCGTCATCGACGGCGCCTCACGCGAACTGGTCTAGAGCTGGTCCAAAGCCTTCGACAGCGTCGTCAGCGCTTCGACAGCTCGGGCGAACTCCTCCTGCCCGAGCAGACCGCTCAGACGCTTCGCCTGCTTCGCGTGCTCAGGGCTGATCGCCCGTACGGCGTCCAGTCCGTCGCTGGTGACCGCGACCAGTTTGGCCCGCCGGTGCGCCGGGTTGTCCCGGTACTCCGCGAGTCCGCGCTCCACCAGTACGTCGGCGGTGCGCTGGACGGCCTGCCGGGTGATGCCCATCTCCCGGGCGATCGACGCGACCGGCAGCGGCGTCTGCAGCACGGCGCCGAGCACCTGCCACCAGGTCGCCGTCAGCCCGACCGGCTTGGCCAAGCTCTCGGCCAGCTCAAGGAACTGGCCGTTGAGCTTGAACACCGTCAGCGCCGCCGTACCGAGCAGCTCCTGGTCACGAGTCACCTGTCACGCACCCATCAGCTCGTAGAACCCGGCCGGGTTCTTGTCGCCGTAAAGCTTGTACCAGGAGTCGAGCACGCCCGGCTCGCAGATGCCCAGTTCGGCGAAGACCGCCCGGGCGAACTCGATCGGCGACTGCGCGCCGGCTGTGATCAGTCCGCCGTCGTTCACGGCCGGCTCGTCCCGGTAGCGGTCGGCGCCGCCGTACTCGAGCCCCTGGAGGAACTCCTTGGCGTTGCTGGTGTGGTCGTGGTCGTCGAGCATCCCCGCGAGCGCGAGCCCGCCGGTCGCGCCGCAGATCGCCGCCACCGGTACGCCGGCCGCCCGGAACTCGCGCGCCTTCGCGACGTACGGGTGGAACGCCTCGGTCGGGAAGAACTCGTTGCCCGGCAGCACGAGCATCGCGCTGTCGCCCGCGCTCAGCTCGTCGAGCGTGAGGTCGGGCAGCACCCGCAGCCCACCCGCCGTGGTGACCGGCCCGGCGCTCGCGCTGACGGTCCGGATCCGGAACTGGCCCGGGTTCTTGTGCCAGGCCGGGCTGTTGACGTGGGCGGTGAGGAACCCGATCTCCCAGTCGGCGAGCGTGTCGTAGACGGCGACGTGGACGGCGACGTGGACGGTGGTCACGCTGTTCTCGGTCATGACAACAGCTTGTCAAAACGACAACATGTTGTCAATGGGCGTGACCGGATACCGGGCGATTTCGGCCCCGGCGAGGTGGCCGTAGGCGGGTCGCCGAAAACTGTCCGAGCGACCTGCCTAAGCTGTCTTCGTTCCGCTCACCAACGCCCTGGGAGGTCTGCGCAGACATGGCGTCCAGCGACAGTTTCGTGCATCTACACGTGCACACCGAGTACTCCATGCTGGACGGCGCCGCGCGGATCGACGAGTTGTTCAAAACCGCCCAGGAGATGGGCCAGCCGGCGATCGCGACCACCGACCACGGCTACGTGTTCGGCGCGTACGAGTTCTGGAAGACGGCCAAGAAGTACGACGTCAAGCCGATCATCGGCGTCGAGGCCTACCTGACGCCGCACACGCACCGCAGCGAGCGCAAGCGGGTCAAGTGGGGCGACGCGAACTCCGGCCGTGACGACGTCTCCGGCTCGGGTGCGTACACGCACATGACGCTGCTGGCGAAGAACACCTCCGGCATGCACAACCTGTTCAAGATGAGCTCGCTGGCCAGCCTCGAGGGCTACTACTTCAAGCCCCGGATGGACCGCGAGCTGCTGCAGACCTACGGCAAGGGCCTGATCGCGACCACCGGCTGCCCGTCCGGCGAGGTGCAGACCCGGCTGCGGCTGGGGCAGTACAAGGAGGCCGTCGAGGCCGCCTCGGAGTTCCGCGACATCTTCGGCGCGGAGAACTACTACTGCGAGCTGATGGACCACGGCCTCGGCATCGAGCGCAACATCCAGGGCGACCTGCTGAAGCTGGCCAAGGAGCTCGGGCTGCCGCTGGTGGCCACCAACGACCTGCACTACACCAAGCCCGAGGACTCGGTCGCGCACGCGGCGCTGCTGTGCGTGCAGTCCGGCTCGACGCTGTCGGACCCGAACCGGTTCAAGTTCGACGCCAACGAGTTCTACGTCAAGACCGCCGCCGAGATGCGCGAGGTCTGGAAGGACTACCCCGAGGCCTGCGATAACACGCTGCTGATCGCCGAGCAGTGCGACGTCACCTTCACCGAGGGGGAGGGCCGGTTCATGCCGCGCTTCCCCTGCCCGGAGGGTCACAACGAGGAGTCCTGGTTCGTCGCCGAGGTCGAGACCGGCCTGCACAAGCGGTACCCGGCCGGCGTCCCGGACCACGTCCGCAAGCAGGCGGAGTACGAGATCGAGGTCATCACCTCGAAGGGGTACGCCGGCTACTTCCTGGTCGTCGCCGACTTCATCAACTGGGCCAAGGAGCACGGCATCCGGGTCGGCCCGGGCCGTGGATCCGGTGCGGGCTCGATGTGCGCGTACGCGATGCGGATCACCGACCTCGACCCGCTCCAGCACGGCCTGATCTTCGAGCGCTTCCTGAACCCGGAGCGGATGTCGATGCCCGACTTCGACATCGACTTCGACGACCGCCGCCGCCCCGAGGTGATCCGCTACGTCACCGAGAAGTACGGCGACGACCGGGTCGCGATGATCGTCACCTACGGCACGATCAAGGCCAAGCAGGCGATCAAGGACGCCGGCCGGGTGCTGGACTACCCGTTCGCGATGGGCGACCGGATCACCAAGGCGATGCCGCCGTCGGTGATGGGCAAGGACGTGCCGCTGTCCGGCATCTTCGACCCGCAGCACAAGCGCTACTCCGAGGCCGGCGAGTTCCGCCAGCTGTACGAGTCCGACCAGGACGTCCGCAAGATCGTCGACACCGCCCGCGGCCTGGAGAACCTGAAGCGTCAGTGGGGTGTGCACGCGGCCGGCGTGATCATGTCCTCGGAGCCGCTGATCGAGCTGATCCCGATCATGCGCCGCGACCAGGACGGTCAGGTGATCACCCAGTTCGACTACCCGAGCTGCGAGACGCTCGGCCTGGTCAAGATGGACTTCCTCGGCCTGCGCAACCTGACGATCATGGACGACGCGGTCAAGAACGTGGAGGCCAGCCGCGGCGTCACGCTGGACCTGGACGCGCTCGGCCGCAGCCTCGACGACAAGGCGACCTTCGAGCTGCTCGGGCGCGGTGACACGCTCGGCGTGTTCCAGTTCGACGGCGGCCCGATGCGGGCGCTGCTGCGGCTGATGAAGCCGGACAACTTCGAGGACATCTCCGCGGTCGGCGCGCTCTACCGTCCCGGCCCGATGGGCGCGAACTCGCACACCAACTACGCGCTGCGCAAGAACAAGCAGCAGGAGATCAGCTATCCGCACGACGAGCTCGCGGTCGCGCTGGAGCCGATCCTCGGTACGACGTACGGCCTGATCGTGTACCAGGAGCAGGTGATGGCGATCGCCCAGCAGCTGGGCGGTTACACGCTCGGCAAGGCGGACCTGCTCCGCCGGGCGATGGGCAAGAAGAAGCGCGAGGTGCTCGACGCGGAGTACGTCGGGTTCTCCGAGGGCATGAAGGCCAACGGCTTCTCGGCGCAGTCGATCAAGGCGCTGTGGGACGTCCTGGTCCCGTTCTCCGACTACGCGTTCAACAAGGCGCACTCGGCGGCGTACGGGCTGGTCTCGTACTGGACCGCCTACCTGAAGGCGAACTACCCCGCCGAGTACATGGCCGCGGTGCTGACGTCCGTCAAGGACGACAAGGACAAGATGGCCATCTACCTCAACGAGTGCCGCCGGATGGGCATCAAGGTGCTGCCGCCGGACGTGAACGAGTCCGACTCCGACTTCACCCCGGTCGGCACCGACATCCGCTTCGGCCTGTCCGGCATCCGCAACGTCGGCGTCAACGTGGTGGCCGAGATCGTCGCCGCGCGCGAGTCCGAGGGCCGGTTCGTCGACTTCGTCGACTTCATCGACAAGGTGCCGCTGCCGGTCTGCAACAAGCGCGTCATCGAGTCGCTGGCCAAGGCCGGTTCGTTCGACTCGATGAACCACGCGCGCCGCGCGGTCGTCGCGGTGCACGAGCAGGCCGTCGACGAGGCGATCGACCTCA
The DNA here is from genome assembly GCA_049998015.1 of Kribbella sp. cmx-5-2. GTDB lineage: Bacteria > Actinomycetota > Actinomycetes > Propionibacteriales > Kribbellaceae > Kribbella. The sequence goes on along the minus strand of JAEBEC010000001.1, from coordinate 889,260 downwards.
AGCGGAACGAGGCGCACGGGCAGTTCGACCTGTTCTCGATGGGCGACGACGAGGCCGACTCCGGTGACGGCAACAGCCGGCTGACGGTCCGCGTGCCCGAGATCGAGGAGTGGGACAAGGCGACCAAGCTGGCGCACGAGCGCGACATGCTGGGGCTGTACGTGTCCGACCACCCGCTGTTCGGCGTCGAGCACGTGCTCACCAACGGCACCGACTGCACGATCGGTCAGCTGCTCGCGGACGAGGACCGGCCCGACGGCACCCGGGTGACGATCGGTGGTCTGGTCACGGCCGTCCAGCGCAAGGTCAACAAGCGCGGCGACATCTACGCGATCGTCACGATCGAGGACCTCGAGGGTTCGATCGAGGTGATGATGTTCTCCTCGGCGTACCAGCTGCACGCGCACCTGCTGACCAACGACGCGATCATCTTGATGAAGGGCCGGATCCGGCGCCGTGAGGACCGGGTCGAGCTGAGCGGTGACGAGGTGACCGTGCCGGACCTGACCCAGGGGCCGAGTGGACCGGTCGTCATCACGATGCCGGTCAACCGCTGCACCCAGCCGGTGGTCGACCAGCTGCGCGACGTCCTCCAGTCGCACCCCGGCATGACCGAGGTGCAGCTGCGCCTGCAGGCCCGGCAGAAGACGACGGTGATGCGGATCGGTGACCGCTTCCGGGTCACCCCGACCTCGTCGCTGATGGCCGACCTGAAGGCGCTGCTCGGCCCCTCGTGCCTGGCAGGCTGAGGACCGGTGACCGAAGGCATTGACCCAGTACGTCACACTGGCCCCGTGAGTCAGCAGCCACCACCCGACCCCACCCAGCCGAACCCCGCGGGCCCTTGGTCCACGGGCCAACCGGAGCAGGGTTCCCCGGCGCACGCCGGGCAGGCGGGTTCGGGTTTGCCCGCGCAGGCTGGGCAGGGGTGGTCGTCGGCGGACGCCGCTACGGGGCAGGCCTCGGCCGGTCTCACCTCGTCCGGCGCCGGCCCGTCCGGTCCGATGTACTCCGGTAGCGGTGGGCCCTACGCTCCTCAGGCTTTCGGGGGTTCTTTCGGAGCGCCTGTGGAGCCGGCACCGAAGCTTCCCTGGAGTCGGGCGATCGCGGTGACGGTTGCCGTGTTCCTGGTCGCCGGCGCGATCGCCGGGTGGGCTTGGCAGCAGTATGCGCCGCTCGCGCAGTACACGATCGACGAGAACGGCGGCTCCCTCGGCGAGGAGCAGATGACCCGGGTGTTCGGCCCGGACGGCATGTTCGTCGCGATCGGCTTCCTCACCGCACTCGTGCTCGGCGCGGCCCTGTTCTGGTGGTTGCGCGACTACGGACCGTGGGCAGTGGCGGTCGTCTGCGTCGGTTCGGTCGTCGGTTCGGCCGTCGCCTGGGGCGTCGGCATGCTGCTCGGCCACGACCCGCTCGACCCGCGTCTCCAGGCGGCGAAGCCCGGCGATCTGCTCGCCGCGCCGCTCGAGCTGCACACCTGGACCCCACTCGCTTCCTGGCTGGTCGGCGCCGCCCTCGCGGCGGCGATCATCTCCGCGCTGACCTGGCGTGCGGAACCAGTTGCAACCACATCGGTATCTTCCGCGTCAGAATCACCGGCGCAGGTGAAATAGCCTGTTCCGGCCCGGTGGCATCTCACCGGTGACGCGAGGGGGCACGATGTCCGACCAGACCAATCCGCCGGTCTACCCGCACCAGCCCGGTGCAACCGGTGGCAACCCGGGCCCGAACGGCCCGTACCCCACTCCTGGTACCCAGAGCGACCCGTTCGGTGCTCAGGGCAACCAAGGCCTCTGGCCGCAGGGTGGTGGACAGCCGCCGCAGCAGGGTGGGCAGCCGCCGTACCAGGGCCAGCCGCAGCCGGGTTACCAGGGCCAGCCGCAGTACGGCCAGCCCCAGCAGGGCTACCAGGGTCAGCCGCAGCAGCCGCCGTACGGACAGCCGCAGTACGGCGGTCCGCAGGGCGACGGCGGCCAGCCGCCGTACGGGCCGGGCTTCGGCCAGGCGCAGCAGTGGCAGCCCGAGCCGCCGAAGCGGCGGAACAAGTGGATCCCGCTCGTCGCCGTCGTGGCGGTGCTCGCCGTGCTCGGTGGCGGAGGCCTGTTCGCCTACGCGCGGCTCAACGGTGGCGGCGGTCAGCCGGCCGAGGTGCTGCCCGGCACGGCGGTCGCCTACGCCCGCATCGACCTGAACCCGTCGGCCGGTCAGCGCGTCGCCGCGCTGCGGTACCTGATGAAGTTCCCGTCCGCGAAGGAGCGGATCGGACTCACCAGCGACAACGACGACCTGCGGCAGAAGCTGTTCGACCTGCTGAAGAAGGAAGCCGGCGACGACCTCGCCGACGTCGACTTCGAGAAGGACGTCAAGCCGTGGCTCGGTGACCGGGCCGGTCTGGCCGCACTGCCGCCGTCGGGTGACAGCAAGACGCCGGACGTCGTGGTCGCGGTCCAGGTGAAGAGCGAGGACAAGGCCAACGACGGCCTGGACAAGCTGTTCGCCAAGGAGAAGGACAAGCCGGGCCGGGTCTTCACCGACGGCTACGTGCTGCTCGGCGACAACCAGGCGGTGGTGGACGCGGCTGCTTCGACGGCCAAGGACAGCCCGCTGAGCAAGAACTCGAAGTTCGACGGCGACATGTCCGCGCTCGGTGAGCAGGGCTTCGCGTCGTTCTGGGCCGACACCGCCGGGCTGGCGCTGATCGGCGACAGCAAGCTGACCGAGGACCAGCGCAAGGCGTTGCCGGCCGGCTCGATGGCCGCGGCGCTGCGCTTCGGCGCGAGCTACGTCGAGCTGAAGGGCGTCGTCCGCAGCGACCAGTCCGTGAAGACCGGCGCGGCCGATGCGGGCGACCTGCTCGCGAAGCTGCCGGAGAGCTCGGCGGCCGGCATTGCCGTGTCGGGTGGTTCGGACCTGGTCGACACCGCCTGGGCGCAGATGAAGAAGTCCAGCGGCATCGACCTGGAGGAGCTGACCTCGGGCTTCACCGAGCAGTACGGGCTCGTGCTGCCGGACGACCTGAAGACGCTGCTGGGCAAGAACTTCGCGGTCGCGATCGACCGGGACAACGGCGACAACGGCCCGCAGATCGCCGTCCGGTCCGAGACCGACCCGGCCAAGGCGAGCGCGGTCGCGGACAAGGTGATGCGCCTGGTCCGTGAGCGCAGCGAGCTGAACATCCCGGTCGAGAAGGCGCAGGACGAGGACACGCTGGTGGTCTCGACCAACCAGAGCTACGCCGAGAAGGTGCTCAAGGGCGGCAACCTCGGGGAGTCGGAGAGCTTCAAGCAGGCGATCCCGGACCCGAAGGGCGCGGTCCTCGCGGCGTACGTCGACTTCGACGGCATCGGCGCGCTGACCGAGGAGCTCAAGGCGAACAAGGACGCCGCCGCGCTCCGCTCGGCCGGCGTCACCATCCGCCACACGGACGGCGGCAACGCCGACTTCACCCTCCGAGTGGTCGCCAAGTAGTCAAGCTCTGCCCGAAGGCCCGGACCGTTGAGCTGTAACGGTCCGGGCCTTTGCGATGGATCCAGTGCCCGGTCCCGTCGAACACGACCTGCTGGGTTTCCGGCCGGCGCCGTACCATCTCGTCGGCCAGGTTCTCACTGAGCATGAAACTGTCCGTTGCCCGCAGCAACAACGCGGGCTGTTGTACGGCGGTCCAGTCGTCCCACCAGACGCCGGCGTTCCCGCGCTGCACGGCCATCATGTCGTCGAGATCGAACAGCAGCTCCCAGCCGCCGCCGCGTTCGACCACACTCTCGAGGAAGTAGCCCGGCTCGGGGGTCTGCGCGAAGAACTCCTCGGCCTCGGCCCGGCTGGAGAACCGCGTCGGCCAGCCGGTCACGTCGAGCACCGGCTGCGGCAGCTCGGACTCGTCGGTGACCGCCCCGACGTCCTCGACCACGAGGCCCGCCACCACCTCCGGCCGCCTTGCTGCCACCTGGAACGCAGTCACCCCACCCAACGAGTGCCCGACCAGAAGCACCGGCCCGACCCCGAGCCCTTCGATCAACTCGGCCACATCAGCCACGAACTCGTCCCGACCGAAGCCCTGGGCTCCGGCTGCTGCGCCTTCGGCTCCGGCCGTCACGCCCTCGCCGGAGGCGGTGAGCCCGTGCCCCCGCAGGTCCGGCACGATCACGCGATGATCTGCCGCCAGCCGCTCGGCGACCTCCGCAAACGTCGTACCCCGCCCGAACGTCCCGTGCAGCGCGACCACCGGCCGACCGATACCACCACTGTCCTCGAAATGCAGCTCCATCCGCCCCAGTTTTCCAGCCGATGTCGAAATGGCCGAGCCGGTTTCTACCTCAGGGCGTACACCCACTCCGAAAGGACCCTGAGATGAACCACCTCACCACCGTCAGCACCGTCGCCGTCCCGGTCACCGACCAGGACCGGGCCGTCGCGTTCTACGTCGACGCCCTCGGCTTCGACCTCCACGTCGACGCCGAACTCCCGCAACTCAACGGCCGCTGGATCGTCGTAGCCCCGCCCGGCGCCACCACGTCCCTCGCCCTGATCCCCGCCACCGAGCGAACCCCAGCGGGCACCGACACCGGCATCCGCTTCGGCACCCAGGACGCCGCGTCCGCCCACGCCGCCCTCACCGCCCAGAGCGTCGCCGTCGCCGACCTACTCACCTGGCCCGGCGTCCCGCCCATGTTCACCTTCCAAGACCCCGACGGAAACACGCTCTACGTCGTCGAAGGCTGACCCACCGGCCAGCCGGCCGCGATCCGGGCAGCCACGGGTCCGGGCCGCCCCCGGACCCGCCCGGCCCCCGGCCCCGCCCGGCTCCCGCCGCCACTGGTCACCATCGGCCACAGCCATCACCGGTCACCACCGGTTCCGGCCACCACCGGCCATCACCGGCCCCGGCCGCCGCAGGCCACCATCGGCCCGCACCACCGGCACCGCCGGTCCCGGCCACCACCGGCCACCTCCTGTCCCGGCCATCGCCGGTCACCACCGGTCCCGGGCCGCCATAGATGCGGGCCGCACCCGGACCCGCCCGGCCCCGCCACCACCGGTCCCCAGCACCACCGACCACCACCACAACCAGTCACCACAGGCCCCGGCCACCATCGGTCACCACCAATCCCGGCCGCCACCAATCTCGGCCACACCGGACCCGGGACACCCCCCAGACCCGGGACACCCCCAGACCCGGGCCGCCACCAGCCACGGTGCGGTCGGCCGGTAATACCCTGGAGGTATCAGCGGAGGTGAACGCGTGGACATGGATCTGCGGAAGGTGCGGTACTTCGTCGTGGTGGCGGAGGAACTGCACTTCGGGCGGGCGGCGGAGCGGCTGCACATCGCGCAGCCGGTGCTGTCGCGGCAGATCCGCGCGCTGGAGGACGAACTGAAGGTGCAGCTGTTCGTCCGGACCAAGCGGGCGACCGAGCTCACCTCGGCCGGGCGGCAGTTGCTCGAGGACGCGCGCCCGGTGCTGGCATCGGCTGAGGCGATGCGACTCCGGACAGTTCAGGCGGCTCGCGCCGAGCGGATCTTCACCATCGCGTTCATGCCCGGCATCACCGTCACGCCGCTCGTCCGGGAGTTGGCGGCCGTCCACCCCGAGCTCACCGTCGAGCTCCTCCGCACGACCTGGGACGACCAGATCGACGTACTCCACGACGGCCGCGCCGACGTCAGCATCGTCCGGCTCCCGATCGACCAGCAAGGCCTGACCGTACGTCCGCTGTTCGACGAGCCGCGGGTCGCCATGCTCCCCGCGGATCACCGGCTGGCAGGCAAACCGGTGATCCGCGTGGGGGACCTTGCCGACGACCATCTCCTCCAGGACCCCGACGCGGTCCCCGAGTGGCGCGACGTCGCCGTCGAACTCCGCGAGGGCCGGGCCCGCCCGGCCCCGCACTACCGCAGCATCGAGGAGAAGCTCGAACACGTCGCCGCCGGGCACGGCATCTCGGTCATTCCGTTGTCCACGGCAACTTTCTACACGCGGTCCGACGTGGTCGCCGTACCGGTGGAAGACCTAGGCCCCAACCACGTGGCCCTCGCCTGGCCGAGCGCCCGCCGCAGTCGAACCATCGCCGAGGTTGCGGCCCTCGCCGGGAACCTCACCTGGACGTAAGCGGTCGCCGAGGCGGAGCCGTCGCCGGCCGACCGCCGTCACCGTCCTCTCCACGACCGCCACCGCCCTCTCCACGGCCGCCATCACCGCCCTCTCCACGCCTGCCGCGGAAGGTCCCTTTCACGGACTGCGAGGGCTGGACGGGGGATCGGAGGTGCTCATTGGGAGGACGAATTCACCGACAGGGCTTCGGAGCTCCGGCCTCCGCCCGGTGCGTGCCGACCGCGACGTACGGCTCTTCAATCGTCCCGCCCGGAGCGGCCACACCGACAGCCCACAAGCAACGACCGACCACAGTCGACCCGTGCAGATACCCAGCACCCGGGGGAGCGGTCGTCTCCACGAACGCCCCGCCCGACAGCTCGGCCACGATCGGCTTCTGCGTGTTCGGATCCCCGCCAACAGCCACCGGGCGCCCGTCGACGAACTCCAGGTCGTGGAACTGCCCGGTCCGCACCGGCGCCGCGACCTCCGTCCACGTCTTCCCGTCGAAGTGCAGCGCCAACGGTTGCCGCCAGAACTCCTCGCTCGGCTTCTCACCGACCGCCCAGATGTCGTCCGCCCCGCGCACCACCAGCTGCGCGACCTCGAACTGCCGATCTGGCTGCATGTCGATCGGCAGCTTCACCTCCCGCCACGACTTCCCGTCGTACCGGGCGATTCCGCCGATCCCCGCCGCCCAGATGTCCTTCGGCGAGACCTGCTCGACGTCGTCGAGATAGACGATGTGCTGCAGCCCCGCAGTGGGCAGCGCCGTCCACTTCCCACCGGCATACCGCCGTACGGCGGTCTGGTAGTTCCCATCCGCATCAGTCGCAGCCTCACCGACCAGCACGCCAGTCCCAGCCGCCGTCACAGTCGTGTACTGCGAAGAGCCGTCCACCGGCTCGACCGGGTTCTTCACCCGATTCCACTTTGACCCGTTCCACCGCTGCAGCAACGCCCGATCCCCGGTCTCCGGATCCTCAGCCGCACCGACCGCCCACACCTCGTTCCGCGACCGGACGAGCAGGTCGTCCAACCGCCCGTCCGCCACCGAACTCTCCGTCCGACGCCAGGCCTTCCCGTGCCAGCGCGCCGCCAGCGGGTGGAACCGCAACGCCTCACCGTCCTGCTCCAGCGAGATCCCCACACTCCACTGCGCGCCATCGCCGCGCTCGGTCGTGTAGAGGACCGCCGACCCCAGATCGGTCGGCGTCGCAGTCCAGTCGATCGGCGCAGGCGCGGCAACACCCGCCACGGTTGTCGTCAGCAACAACCCGGCCACCACAGAGGTCAACAAAACAGAGCCTTTCGTCGTCGGAGTTCTCCACCCCGTACGACGCGCCAACCTCCCTAGAACGTTACTCCCCGGCCAGTGCCTCCAGAACTCCGTCGCCGTACTTCGCGAGCTTGTTCTCGCCGACGCCGCTGATCTTGCCCAGCTCGGTCAACGAGCTCGGCAGGTCGGTCGCGATCTGACGCAGCGTCGCATCGTGGAAGATCACGTACGCCGGAACGCCCTGCTCCTTGGCCGTCGCAGCACGCCAGGCCCGCAACCGCTCGAACACCGGCGCCGCCTCGGCCGGTAGGTCGACGACCTTCTTCTTGCTCCCGCCACCCGACGACTTCGACCGCCCGACCCGCTCCGGCTCACGCCGCATCATCACGTCGCGCCGCCGGCCAAGCACCTCGGCGCTCTCGGCCGTGAGCAGCAGCGTGCCGTAATCACCTTCGACGGTGAGCAGCCGCTGGGCCAGAAGTTGCCGGATCACCCCGCGCCACTCGGTGTCCTTCAGCTCCGTGCCGATGCCGAACACGCTCAGCTCGTCGTGCCGGAACTGCTTGATCTTCTCGGTGGTCTTGCCGAGCAGGATGTCGATCACCTGGCCGGCGCCGAACTTCTGGTTCCGCTCGTGCTGCAACCGGTACACCGTGGAGAGCAGCTTCTGCGCCGGGATCGTGCCGTCCCACGACTCCGGCGGGATCAGACAGGTGTCGCAGTTCCCGCACGGCTCGCCCTGCTGGCCGAAGTACGCGAGCAGTTGAACCCGCCGGCACTGCACGGTCTCGCACAGCGCGAGCATCGCGTCGAGGTGCGAGCCGAGCCGGCGCCGGTGCGCCGCGTCGCCTTCGGAGGTGTCGATCATCTTGCGCTGCTGCACGACGTCCTGCAGCCCGTACGCCAGCCAAGCAGTCGACGGCAGGCCGTCGCGGCCCGCACGCCCGGTCTCCTGGTAGTACCCCTCGACCGACTTCGGCAGGTCCAGGTGTGCGACGAACCGTACGTCGGGCTTGTCGATCCCCATCCCGAACGCGATCGTCGCGACGACGACCAGGCCGTCCTCGCGCAGGAAGCGGGACTGGTTCTTCGCGCGGGTCCGGCTGTCCAGGCCGGCGTGGTACGGCACGGCCTCGATCCCGTTCTGGGTCAGGAAGGTGGCGGTCTTCTCGACGCTGTTGCGGGACAGGCAGTAGACGATGCCCGCGTCGCCGGCGTGCTCGGTGCGCAGCAGGTCGAGCAGTTGCCGCTGCGGGTTGTCCTTGCCGACGATCCGGTACTGGATGTTGGGCCGGTCGAAGCTGGCGACGAAGTGCCGCGCCTCGGTGAGGTTCAGCCGGGTGGCGATCTCGGCGTGCGTCGCCTCGGTCGCCGTCGCGGTCAGCGCGATCCGCGGCACGTCCGGCCAGCGCTCGTGCAGCTCCGAGAGCATCAGGTAGTCAGGGCGGAAGTCGTGGCCCCACTGGGACACACAGTGCGCCTCGTCGATCGCGAACAGCGAGATCTTGCCCTGGTCGAGCAGCCGGACCGTCGCCTCGACCCGGAGCCGCTCGGGCGCCAGGTAGAGCAGGTCGAGGTCACCGGCCAGGAAGGCCTGCTCGACCTCGCGGCGCTGCTCGAAGTCCTGCGTCGAGTTCAGGAAGCCGGCCCGTACGCCGAGCGCGGTGAGCGCGTCGACCTGGTCCTGCATCAGCGCGATCAGCGGCGAGATCACCACCCCGACCCCGGACCTGACCAGCGCGGGGATCTGGTAGCACAGCGACTTGCCGCCACCGGTCGGCATCAGGACGAGCGCGTCACCACCACCGACGACGGTCTCGATGATGTCGCGCTGCTCCCCGCGGAACGCGTCGTACCCGAACACCCGGTGCAGCACCTGCAGGGCTTCGGAGTCTGGCAGTTCCGCTGTCGTTTCGGCCACGCAGCGATTCTACGGAGATCGGCGAGGCCCGGTGGGACGCCTGTGGATATCCCGCCGTACGCCGGTCCCACCCCCGCGCTGAGGGATGGGACCGGCGTACGTCACCGCAGTCGGTACGCGCGCTCCACGGTCTGCTCGACCGTGTTGCCCGCACTGTCCGCGGCGGTGGCGCGCAGCGTGACGTACTGCGCGGTCACGGGTGTCTCGAAGACGGCCAGGTAGCGGTTCGTGCCGCTACGAACGACCCGAGCGGTGGTCCACTGCCGGCCGTCGTCGCCGGACACCTGCACAGTCAGTCCGGTCAGGGCGCCGACCTTGGCTCCGGGCGGGTGCTCGACGGTCACCGGCAGGATCGTGTGCTTCATCCGCGGCACCGTGCCGTGGTCGTCGGTCCGCAGGCCGAAACGCACCGCCCAGAGCGGCAGAACTGCCCCTTGGCGCCCGGTCGAGGCGGACTGGAAGCGCCAGCTCGCCGACACCTTGGTAGACAGCTCCTTGCGGTCGGTCCTGTCTGCGGACGTGCGCAGCTCGTACTGCGCGCGGCTGGCGGGCAACTCGGCGGCGATCCGCCCGGCCTGCTGTGACTCGGCCAAGAGTTCGCCGTTGCGGTACAGCGTCGTACGGGATGCTCCCGGCCGTCCCCAGTCGGCGGTGTAGAAGCTGCTGTGACCGCTGCCGTCCGCATGCAGGGACAGGTGAACCGACAACTGGTTCTCAACTCGCCGGGCGTGCTGGTCGTACGACGCCAGCGCTGCCCGCGGCAGCGCGAACCTGGTCGCGGGCCCTGCGATCGCGGTCCGCCACACCTCTGTGGACGAGCTCCCGGCCTGGTACTGCCTGGGCGTGCTGTCGGAGTACAGGGACGTTCCGCTGTAGCCCTCGTGCACGACGGTGGACCACCGCACGTTCGGATCCGCCGTCGCGTACTGCACGACGGACGACGGACGCTTGGCGTACCCGAAGAGGACGCTGACACTCCCCGGCAGGCCGGTGACGTGCGGCAGATGCCCGACGAACTGCAGGCCCGCCCGCGGCGGTCCGTCGACGGCGAAGCGGTGCACGATTCTCGCCAGGTCACGGTCGCGGTAGTGCCGGTCGTACCCGGTGAAGAACCCGCCGCGGCGCTGGTCGGACAACGAGTACGTGTACGGGGAGTCGTCGTACGATCCGTCCGTCCCGCGACCCAGGTGGGTCTGCACGAACGAGAAGAAGCCGGTGCCGGCCGCCGACGGCCCGAGTTGGGCGGTGAAGTGCGAGTCGAGATCGCCGCTCCAGAGCGAGGACACGTAGGGCTCTGCGCTCCTGCCTCTGCGCGGTTGCACCAGGCCGACGTTCGCCATCGCGAGGATGGACCCCGGTTGCTCGACCGAGACCTTCATCGGTCTGGTCTTCCGGGCGTCCACGACCACCGTTCGGGCACGGTCCACGACGAGCGCCGGCTGCACGGTCCAGTACAGCCGTTGGCGGTCGGGGTCGTCGGCGAACACCGCCGACTCGACGAAGTAGCGGCCCTTCGGGAGACGGACCACCGTCTCGCCGTCCTCGTCGTACGGCATCTCCAGCAGGTCCCGGTCGGTACCGACGACGACGTTCGTGGCGGCCGCCTGCTTGCCGTCGCGGTCGAGCGTGCGCAACGTCAGGTCGTAGCTCTCGACCTCCTTGTCCACCTGCAGCAGGGTCGACGCGACGCGCTTGCTGTTCGCGGTGGCGGTGATCCGGCCGGAGTACAAGCCGTCCGGGCCGGAGTGCCGGGTGCTGATCCGGACCGCCACCGAGGCGGATCCGCCAGCCGGTACGACGAGCCGACGGGTCGAAAGGCTGACCGCGCCAGCCGGCGCCGGGCGTCCTGTGGGACCGGTCAGCCGGGCGTCCAGGGTCAGGGTGACGGGCGTGGTGCCGTCGTTGTGGAAGGTGGCCTGCCGGGTGACAGGTCGGTCGTCGGTGTGCGGCCAGCGTTGCGTTCCGAACGCCATGCTGCCCGGCACACTGGAGACGGTCTGCGTGATCGCCCGGCCGATGTCGATCCGGCCCGCGCCCTGCTCGTACGCCGACTGGTCCGCGGCCGGCCGGGCGGAGGCCATTAGCGCGGCCTTCAGCCGGTCGGCGCTCCAGCCGGGCCTGCGCTGAACCAGCAGCGCGGCGGCGCCGGCGACGTGCGGCGTCGCCATCGACGTCCCCGACATCGCGGTGTACGCCGGTCCGCCCGGCCGGGCGTTCGCCAACGCGGCGGTGATCTCGACCCCTGGCGCGGTGACGTCGGGCTTCACCGCGCCATCGTCGACCCGGGGACCGCGAGAGGAGAACGACGCCAGCTCGTCGTACCGGTCGACCGCCCCGACAGCCAGCGCCGCGTCCGCCGAGGCAGGCGAGCCCACGCTCCGGCCGAAGGGGCCGCTGTTGCCGGCCGCGACGACGAAGAGAGCGCCGGTGCGGGCGGTCAAGGTGTTCACCGCGGCTTCGATCGGGTCCACGCCAGGGGTGTCCGGGCCGCCCAGGCTGAGGTTGACCACATCGGCGCTCTGCTCGACCGCCGCCCACTCCATCGCGGCCAGGATGGCCGACTCGGGGCAGCCGTTCGCCTGGCAGACCTTGGCGTCCAGCAGCTTGGCCCCTGGCGCCACCCCGCGGTACCGGCCGGCCGATGCCTTGCCGGTGCCGGCGATGGTCGACGCGACGTGTGTTCCATGGCCGATCCAGTCGCCTGGCGGGTCGTTGCTGAAGTTCTTGGCCGCTTTCACCTGGCCGGCCAGATCAGGGTGCGAGGTGTCGATGCCGGTGTCCAGTACGGCGACCGTCGCGCCGGTGCCGGTGTAGCCGGAGCGCCAGGCCGCCGGCGCACCGATCTGGGGCACACTTCGATCCAGCGACACCTGACGCAGACCGTCGAGCCAGACCTTGTCGATGCCGCCTTGCCCCGGAGCCAGCGAGAGCCAGGTCGCGGCGAGGTTCTGCTTGCGGGCCGCGATCGCGACACTGCCTGCCGACGGCAGTGTCCGGGTCGTCCGCAGGCCGTCCCGCCGGGCCACGCCGGGGGAGCGGCTCGTGCCCGACGCCAGGATCAACGGCAGGTCCGTGCTGCGCGCGTCGTCGTACCCGGCCTCGATCAGAGTGGTCAGGTCGAACAGGCGCCGATCCAGTCGGCCGCTCGCGACCAGGTCCGCGACATCGGCCGGTACGGCGTACAGGTGGCCGTCGATCCGGCGGATCGAGATCGCGACCTTCTCACGCCCCTTGGCCGGGCGGATCTGGACCTGGGCACCACCCCGAGCGACCTGCACCCGGTCACCGGTGACCAGCGTGACGACGTGACCGTCCTCCGCGCGGGCGGGATCGGGTGGCGGTGGTGCGGCCGCCGCGCCGGTCGGCGGAACCGAACCGGCCAGCAGGACGGCAGCCAGCAGGACATTCACAACTCGTCGCCTCACGAAACGCTCCCCACGCCGGACGTCTGATGACGATCGGGGATACGGGAACGACGGTCGCGAAGATGCCTTGTCCGGAAGCCTTTTACCGTGGGCGCAACAGTGGGCGGGTCAGCTCTCGCCCGCGTAGGTGCCGACGCTCCAGACGTTGCCCTCGGGGTCGGTGACGGCGAAGCCGCGCGATCCTTAGTCCTCCTCGCGCATCTCGCGCAGCACCTTCGCGCCGGCCGCGATCGCCTGTGGATAAAGGGAATCCGGATCGGGGTGAACGAGATAACTTCCCTGTGCCTGGTCGACGAACCGGTCGAACTCGTTGGGTTCGGCGTTGCGGTCGACCGAGCTGACCATCACCCCACCACCGTGCGGCCACAGCAGTTCGGCGTGCGCGATCGATCCCTCGGCGACCCCGGGGTAGGAGGCGACCAGCGTGAATCCCAGCCCTTCGGTCAGGAACTTCAGTGCGGCCGGCCCGTCGCGGTAGATCAGCGTCGGCCACACGCCGACCTGCCCAGTGCTCTGTGTCGTGTTCATACCCGCGACTCTGCCCTCTCCACAGGAGGTTCGTCTTGAACGTATGGGAGTTCCTCGGCGATCCACTGCCGCGGCGAGCAACCGGCCAGCGCGTTCCACTCGCGCGACAGGTGCGCCTGGTCGGCGTACCCGAGATCGGCGGCCAGATCGGCGAGCTTGGTCCGCGGCGCGCGCTTCAGCCGCTGCACGGCCTGCTCGAAACGCATCACGCGAGCGGCGACCTTGGGCGCGAGGCCGTACTCCTGGCGGAAGCGTTCGGTCAGGTGACGCCGACCCCAGCCGACCTCGGTCGCCAGGTCCTGTACGCCGACGCCGCCGCTGGTCTGCGCGAGCCGTTGCCAGGCCCAGCAGATCTCGGCGCGTGGTTGGGGGACCGGTTCGTTGCGCCACGCCTCGAGCAGCAACTGCTCCACGATCGCGAAGCGTCGCTCCCAGCTGGGGGTCTCGCGCAGTTGCTCGGTGAGCTCGCGGGCCGGCCGGCCGAGGATGTCGTCGAGCGGGACGGCGAGCGAAGCCAGTTCGCTCGGTGGGAGGCCGAGCAGCGCGCGGCTGCCGGCCGGGGTCAGTGCGAGCTGGAGGCCGGCGTGGTTGGGCGACTGACCGATCTGTACGGCGGTCGAGTGCAGCCCACTCGCAAGGGTGTGGAACTTCTGCGTCGGCGCGCCCGGCCAGGCGATGCCCAGCGGTTCGTCCAGCGTGATCACCACGGTCAGCGACCGGGAGGGGAGCCCGCGATGCAGCTCAGGCGGCTCCCCGCGGTAGGCGTAGCCGATCAGGTCGTCGAGGTACGGGCGCAGCGCGGGATGCACCCGGTGCGCACGCAGCTCGAAGTCCTCCATCGCCTCAGGCTAGATCGCACACCCGACAAAAGCTCCTGTCGAAGGCCGCCGGGCGGGCGGATCTCCCCAGCAGACCTGCCCGCCCCTGCCGCCTCAGACCGGGCGACGGGCGATGACCAGGCGGCCGAAGTCGGTCTGGGCCAGGCGTTCGATCTCGAAGCCTGCGGCCGTCGCCTCGTCGGCGAGCTGTTCAGCCGTCCTTCCGAACGGCACGCCCCAGCCCTGCGCGACCAGCTTCCGGAGGCTGTACGCCGGTCGATTGTCGTCGTCCGGTGCCGGCTCCATTTCCTGCATCAGCAGCACCCCACCGGGCTGCAGCACGCGCAGCAGCATCGCGAGCGTCTCTGCCCGGGTCTGCTCGGGGAAGAACGGCTGCGCCCAGAACGCCCCGCTGAACCTGTCCGGCTCATCGAGTTCCCGCGCATCCATCACCCGGATGTCGATCCGATCCGCTACTCCGAGCGTCTCGGCCCGTCGTACGGCTTCGGCGGCGACCGTCGGGACCAACTCGATCGCGACACCCTCCATCTCCGGGAACATCGAGGCGAGCGTCAGCGTCGCGCAGGCGGCACCACAGCCGACGTCGAGCCACGTGCCGGCCTTGATCGCGGCCGAGAGCTCAGGCAGCTGCGGGACGAAGATCTGCTCGTACAGTGCCTTCGTCACGGCCCCGGCCGCTCCACCCGCGGCGCGGGCGACCACGAGCGCATCCGGTTCGGTCAGGGGGAGCGGACCGGGCTCCTCGGCCGCCGCGCGGGTCAGCCGTGTCATCAGGTCGGAGCGATCGAGCAGATCGTCCAGCCCGATCCAGGCGTCCGCCGCGGCGAGCGCCTCGAAGGACGCGCTCAGCTGTACGTGGCCGTCCGCCTGCTCCACGATCCCGTGCGCCTCGAGCACCGCCAGGATGTCGGCCAGTCGCGCCGGCGGCATCCCGGAGAACTCGGCCAGCTCGGCGAGCTCACGGCGTACGAGGAGGAACTGCGTCCACCCGCGGTCCCGCAGCGTCGTCAGCAGAGCCAAGGCCTGGGCACCGTTGGCCCAGGTCTCCACCTGCTCCCGCGCGGCCCGCGAGAGCGCGAGCCGCTCCAGCGGGTCGGATCCGGTGGTCTCTGTCACGGCGTCGTCAACTGTGCTCACAGGGACAAGATGCAGGACCGCGCGAGAAGTTCGAAACACCCGCCTGGGTTGTGGCGACTTCCCGCCGTACGCCGGGGGGAGACGAGCGCGGGTGCGTCGTACGGAGACCTGGCTGTCCGGGCTGGGAGGCGAGCGGGTCGCGCCGGGATGTGGGACCGGTGTTTCGGCATTCGGGACGGGAGTGGCAACATGCTAGGTGAGCAGTCCGAGAAGCGAGGAGATACCGTCGTGCCTGCATTGAGGTCCCGTACTGTCACCCACGGTCGCAACATGGCGGGCGCTCGCGCTCTCATGCAGGCCTCCGGGGTAGCGCGGGAGGACTTCGGCAAACCGATCATCGCCGTGGCGAACAGCTTCACCGAGTTCGTACCGGGGCACACCCACCTCCAGCCGGTGGGCCGGATCGTGTCCGAGGCGATTCACGCGGCCGGCGGCA
This sequence comes from Kribbella sp. cmx-5-2, assembly GCA_049998015.1. Taxonomy (GTDB): domain Bacteria; phylum Actinomycetota; class Actinomycetes; order Propionibacteriales; family Kribbellaceae; genus Kribbella. The sequence continues at coordinate 873,604 of JAEBEC010000001.1, read as the reverse complement.
TCGCGCGCGAGTTCAACACGATCGCCGTCGACGACGGGATCGCGATGGGCCACGGCGGCATGCTCTACAGCCTCCCGTCGCGGGACCTGATCGCCGACTCGGTCGAGTACATGGTCGAGGCGCACTGCGCCGACGCGCTGATCTGCATCTCCAACTGCGACAAGATCACGCCCGGCATGCTGATGGCCGCGCTGCGGCTGAACATCCCGACCGTGTTCGTGTCCGGCGGCCCGATGGAGGCCGGCCGGGCGACGCTGGTCGACGGCACCGTGCGCAAGCTCGACCTGATCGACGCGATGTCCGAGGCGGTCAACGAGAACGTCTCCGACGCCGACATCCAGCGGATCGAGGAGAACGCCTGCCCGACCTGCGGGTCCTGCTCGGGCATGTTCACCGCGAACTCGATGAACTGCCTGACCGAGGCGATCGGCCTGTCCCTGCCCGGCAACGGCTCGGTCCTGGCCACCCACACCGCCCGCAAGGCCCTGTACGAGAACGCCGGCCGCACGGTCGTCGAGATCACCAAGCGGTACTACGACACCGACGACGAGAACGTGCTGCCGCGCAACATCGCTTCCCGCGCCGCGTTCGAGAACGCGATGGCGCTCGACATCGCGATGGGTGGTTCGACCAACACGATCCTGCACCTGCTGGCCGCGGCCCAGGAGGCCGAGGTCGACTTCGGTCTGGACGACATCAACGCCGTCTCCCGGCGGGTGCCGTGCCTCGCGAAGGTCGCGCCGAACGTCGCGCCGGGCGGTACGTACTACATGGAGGACGTGCACCGGGCGGGCGGCATCCCGGCGATCCTCGGCGAGCTGTACCGGGGTGGTCTGCTGAACGAGGACATCCACACCGTGCACAGCGACTCGATCGACGAGTGGCTGAAGACCTGGGACCTGCGCGGCGGTTCGCCGTCCGCGGAGGCCGTCGAGATGTGGCACGCGGCGCCTGGGTGCGTGCGGTCGGCCACCGCGTTCTCGCAGTCGGAGCGCTGGGAGACGCTGGACACCGACGCGGCCGGCGGATGCATCCGCGACAGCGCGCACGCGTACTCGGTCGATGGCGGTCTGGCCGTCCTGAAGGGCAACCTGGCCGAGGATGGCTGCGTCGTGAAGACCGCCGGCGTCGACGAGTCGATCTGGACGTTCCAGGGCCCGGCGGTCGTCTGCGAGTCGCAGGAGGAAGCTGTCGAGAAGATCCTCGCCAAGCAGGTCCAGCCCGGCGACGTCGTCGTGATCCGCTACGAGGGCCCGAAGGGCGGCCCCGGCATGCAGGAGATGCTCTACCCCACGTCGTTCCTGAAGGGCCGCGGCCTCGGCAAGGTCTGCGCCCTGGTCACCGACGGCCGCTTCTCCGGCGGTACGTCGGGCCTGTCGATCGGCCACGCTTCCCCTGAGGCAGCCTCCGGCGGCACCATCGCACTGGTCCAGGACGGCGACCAGATCCGCATCGACATCCCGAACCGCTCCATCGACCTGCTGGTAGACGACGCGGAGCTCGACGCCCGCCGTACGGCGCTAAACGGCGTGTACGCCCCGAAGGCCCGCGAGCGCAAGGTCTCCCAAGCCCTCCGCGCCTACGCCGCCATGGCCACCAGCGCCGACAAGGGCGCCGTCCGAGACGTCACCAAACTCGGCTGATCAGTCCGCGTGCCCGGCCCCAGACCGGGCACGCGGAACCACCCGCTGGGACCACCCACGGATGCTCTGCCGGGCGAGCAGCGCTCGAGTAGTACGGGCGAGCAGCGCTCGAGTAGCGCGGGCGAGCAGCGCTCGAGTAGCGCGGGCGAGCAGCAACACGCGAGTAATATCGGGCATCCTCTACCGCGCGTGCTTCACCGCGTGGGGAGCACCGAGCGGGCGCGAGAGCGTCAGCACCCCCCCCGGCATCACCGGACGAGCAGCACCCGGCGACCACCTCCCACGCGTGCTCCGCCGACGAGTAGCACCGGGCAAGCGACCACCGCGCGGACACCAACCGCGCGAGCTCTACCGGGTGGGGAACACCGAGCGGGCGCCACAGTGTGAGCACGCCGCGTGCGTCACCCGCGCGGGCATCACTGGACGAGCAGCAGCAGGCGGGCACGCCTCCCCGCGGGCACCGCACCTCCCAGCGTGTTCTACCGCGCTGCCGGCGTCGGGCGTGCTCCACCGGGCGGGCGTCACCGCGCGAGGACCACCCGGCGATCACCCACCACGCGTGCTCCGTCGGCGCGGGCACCGGGCGAGCGGCCGGCGCGGGCACCAAACCGCGCGGGGTTCACTGGGCGAGCAGCAGCAGGCGGGCACGCCTCCCCGCGGGCATCGCACCTCCCAGCGTGGTCTACCGGGCGAGCTGCACCCCGCGTGTTCTACCGCGCTGCCGGCGCCGGGCGTGCTCCACCGGGCGGGCGTCACCGCGCGAGGACCACCCGGCGATCACCCACCACGCGTGCTCCGCCGGCGGGTAGCACCGGGCGAGCGGCCGGCGCGGGCACCAACCGCGCAGGGATCACTGGGCGAGCACTGCCGCGTGGGCGTCATCGGGCGGCGTCACCGCGCGGGCAGGCACTCTTCGAGGCATGGGGAGCGAGGCTGGGTTCTGGCCACTGACGCGTTGTTCGACGACTGCTTCGTTGTTGGATGACTGATGCGGTACACCGCGCTAGTCGTCGAACAGGGAAGCAGCGGAGGGATCAGGTCAGGTTGGGTGGATGAGGTCGTTGCTGGGACTTGAGGTTGGTGGTGAGTCGGTCGGGGGAGTCCGGTGGCTTGCTGGACAGCCCGCGCGAAGGATTCCCGCGGCGGGGTGGATGGGGTTCGGTGCGGGGTCAGGCCGGGCGCGGGCGGGATTCAGCGAGGGAGGCAGCCGAGGGCACGCGGGGAATCAGAGCGGGTTTCGGCCGGGGCCGCGTGGGGATCCAGGGCCGGGTTCGCGCGGGGATTCAGCGCGGGGATCGGGCCGGCCCGCAGGGGGAACGGCGTGGAGGACCCGTGGTTGCGAGGGGATTCAACGCGTGCGGGTGGCTACAGGAGTTCCAGGTCGAAGGCGAGGGTGATGGCTTCGGCTAGGGATGGCTCCTGGTCGGGGAGGAGGTAGCCGATCAGGCGGCCCAACTGGAGTTTGGGGATGGTTTGGATGTTGTCGCAGCTGATGGCGCTGGGGTGGTCCAAGCCGTTTTGAGCGCCGACGAGTACTTCCGTCGAGAGGCCTCGGATGGTGCTGGTGATGGGGGCGACCGTCACGTTGGTGAGGCGGGGGCGGATGAGTTCCCGGGTGAGAACGACGACCGGGCGGGGCTTGTCGAGGCGGGCGATGTGGATGGGGCGCATCAGTCGAGGTCGGCGAGTACGGTTCCGCCGGCGTTCGCGGCCAGGCCGTCGAGGTCGGTCGGTTCGCCGTACTCGGCGAGCAGGGCGAGGTCGCGGGCGGCCAGGTCGCGGCGGCGCTCGCGTTCCATTGCCCGGGCTACGACTGATGCTCGGGAGGGTGCTTTGTTGTCGTCGACGAGGCGGTCCATGAAGTCGACCAACTCGTCGGGGAGACGTACGGTGATCTGTTTGCTCATACCAAGAGCATACCGAGGTGGGATTCGATTCACCACCAGTCGGTTCGGCGCATGGTTTTTTCGGTACGGCGGGAGGTGCCGCTCGAGGTTGTCGGCGATGCGGCCGGAGAGGTGGCGGCGGCTGAGGTTGCTGCGGCCGGAGGTAGGTGAAGTGTGTCCGGGGCGGTTGGGTGGGTGAGCGTGGGGGATCCGCGGGCGTGGCTGTTCGCCGGGGGCGTGGGCGAGCGCGCAGGGGCGAGCGGCGGAGCGGGGACGAGCGAGCGCCCAGTGGGGATGGGCAAGGGTGCAGCGGGGCGGGTGAGCGGTGGAGCGAGGGCGGGGCGAGCGCCCAGTGGGGACGGGCAAGGGTGCAGCGGGGCGGGTGAGCGAGGGCGGGGCGAGCGCCCAGCGGGGACTAGCAAGGGCGCAGCGGAGGCAGGCGAGGGTGCAGCGGGGCGGGCGAGCGGTGGAGCGGAGGCGGGCGAGTGGTGGAGTGGAGGCGGGCGAGCGCAGGAGTGCGGAGGACGAGCGAGGGCGCAGTGGGGGCGAACGAGCGGTGCAGTGGGGGTGGGCGAGAGGTGTAGCGAGGGCTAGGCGAGGGGGCAACTGGGGGAGCGAGCGGTGCGCCGCGCTGGACGCCCTGGAGGGCAAGGGGAGTGGGGCGGGGCGAGGGTGCAGCGGGGGCGGGCGAGGAGTCTCGCAGGTCGTCGCGGTGCGGGCGGGCGCGCTGACCATCCCGGCCGGCTGATGCGCGGCGTACGGCTTCCCGAGTCCGACTAGGTCAGTTCGGGTTCATTGTGGACCAGGACATGTCTGTGTCGGGTAGTGACGGGATGGCCTTGATGGCGGTGAGTTCGGTGTCGAGGAGGCCGATCAGGTGGGCGAGGCGGGTGGTGGTGTCGGGGGCCTCTAGGAGTTTTTGGCGTTCGGGGGTGAGGAGCGTGGTGGCGGCGGACATCAGGTACGACAAGGTGCCGGGATCGTCTGGCAGCGAGTCGATGTGCAGGCCGGGGCGGGAGATCTCGGTGACCGCGGCGGCGTAGCGGCGGAAGCGGGCTACGGCGATCGTCGCCGTACCGAGCGGGTCGTCGCCGAGCTCCTCGTCCAGCCACTCGACGTCGGCGACGAGGTAGTCGCCGCCGCTGTCGAGCTCGTCGACCTTGAAGCGGCGGTTGCCGGTCAGTGTGACCTCGACCGGGCCCTCGTCGTCGGGGTCGATGGTGATCTCGGAGATGGTGGCCGCGCAGCCGGTTCCGTACAGCGAGCGGAAGACCCGGTCACCCAGCTCGTACCCGTCCCGGACGGCGATCGCGCCGCAGACCATCTCGCCGCCGTTCTCGACCAGGTCGCGGATCACCGAACGCCCCTGGACGTCCGTGATCGGCAAAGGGAGCACCAGCCCCGGGAAGATCACCGTCTCGACGGTGAGCAGCGGCAGCCGAGAGTCCATACGTCGAGCCTAGGGCATGCGTGGCAGCCACCTGCGTGCTGCGCGCCGGGACACCTGCTCGCGACCGCGGCTGACCACCGTGCGTGCCCCAGGGCAACCATCCACAGGTTGGCCCCAGGGCAACCATCCACAGGTTGTACGCCGAACCACGGGACAACTGGTGTGACCACTAGACTGGGCCCATGATTCGCCGCGTCGACCTGCGGGGCCGAGTGGCGGCCGGAGAGCTCAACGATCTCCCTGCCGAAGTTCACGCCCTGGTGCCCCGAGCCGTGTTCGACGTCGAGAAGGCTCTCGACGTCGTCCGACCGATCTGTCTGGACGTCCGGCATCGTGGTCTCGAGGCGATCAGGGAGTACGGCGAGAAGTTCGACCAGGTCCGCGTCGACGACCTGCGAGTGCCGGCCGAGGCGCTGAAGACCGCGCTGGAGGAGCTCGACCCGACGGTGCGCAGCGCCTTCGAGGAGTCGATTCGACGGGTCCGCGAGGTCAGCCAGGACGAGCTCGGCGGCGACGTCGCGTCCGAGCCCGCGCCGGGTGGGCGGGTCACGCAGCGGCTGGTGCCGGTGCAGCGCGTCGGGCTGTACGTCCCGGGCGGCCGTGCGCCGCTCGCCTCCAGCGTCGTGATGAACGTCGTACCGGCGCAGGTCGCCGGCGTGCCCTCGCTCGCTGTCGCATCGCCTCCGCAGAAGGAGTTCGGGGGCCTGCCGCACCCGACCGTGCTCGCGGTGTGCGCGATGCTCGGGATCGACGAGGTGTACGCGATGGGCGGCGCGCAGGCGATCGCCGGGTTCGCGTACGGGTTCGACGGGTGCCGCAAGGTCAACCTGATCACGGGGCCCGGCAACATCTATGTCGTGGCCGCGAAGCGGTTCCTGCTCGGGCAGGTCGGGATCGACTCCGAGGCCGGGCCGACCGAGATCGCCGTACTGGCTGACGGGACGGCTGACCCGGTGCACGTCGCCGCGGACCTGATCAGCCAGGCCGAGCACGACCCGATGGCGGCCAGTGTGCTGGTGACCCCGAGCGAGTCGCTGGCGGCTGCGGTCGAGGCCGAGCTGCCGATTCAGGTTGCCAAGACGAAGCACTCCGAGCGGGTGACCGAGGCGCTGGGTGGGCAGCAGTCCGCCATCGTGCTGGTCGACGATCTCGACCAGGGGACCGTGCTGGTTGACGCGTACGCCGCTGAGCACCTGGAGATCCAGACCGAGGACGCCGAGGAGCGGGCCGCGTTGATCAACAACGCGGGCGCGATCTTCGTCGGAGGATGGTCGCCCGTTTCGCTGGGCGACTACTGTGCCGGGTCGAACCACGTGCTCCCCACCGCGGGCTGCGCGTGCCACTCGTCGGGTCTGTCGGTGCGCAGCTTCCTGAAGGCGATGCACGTGATCACCTACAGCCGCGACGCCCTGCAGGAGGTCGCCGGCCACGTGGTCGCGCTGGCGAACGCCGAGGACCTTCCCGCGCACGGTGCCGCCGTGTCCGCACGCTTCCCGGAGGCCGCGGCCCTCGCGTCCGCGACGGGCGCCGACGGGACCGCTGCGTCCGCGACCGACGCGCCGTCCGTCCAGTCTGCGGGGAACAGCTGATGGGCCGTTTCGACGGGCTGCCGCTGCGCGAAGAGCTCAAGGCCTTCGAGCCGTACGGCGCACCGCAACTGGACGTGCCGTTCCTGCTCAACGTCAACGAGAACCCGTACCCACCCAGCGACGCCGTCGTCGCCGACATCACCGCGTCGGTCGCCGAGGCTGCGCGCGGACTCAATCGCTACCCGGACCGCGACTTCATGGCCCTGCGCGCCGACCTCGCCGCGTACCTCGGCCGTGAGTCCGGCGCGAACCTGACCGCCGACCAGATCTGGGCGGCCAACGGCTCCAACGAGGTCATGCTGCATCTCCTGCAGGCCTTCGGCGGGCCGGGCCGGACCGCGTTGTCGTTCGCGCCGACGTACTCGATGTACCCGGAGTACGCCCGCGACACCAACACCGGTTGGGTTGTGGGCCGCCGGTCGCACGACTTCACGCTCGACCAGAGCAAGGCGCTCGCCGCGATCTCGCGGCACCGTCCGTCGGTCGTGCTGCTCGCCTCACCGAACAACCCGACCGGTACGGCGCTGCCGATCCAGCTGGTCGAGGCGGTCGCCGGCCGGACGGCGTCGATCGGTGCTGTCCTGGTCGTTGACGAGGCGTACGCCGAGTTCCGCCGCGCAGGGACGCCGAGCGCGACCAGCCTGCTCCCGTCGTACCCGAACCTGGCCGTCGCCCGGACCACCTCGAAGGCGTTCGCGCTGGCGGGGGCCCGGGTCGGTTACCTTGCCGCGAGCAAGCAACTGGTCGACGCGCTGCGGATCGTCCGGCTGCCGTACCACCTGTCCGCTGTGACCCAGGCGGTCGCGCGGGCGGCGCTGCGGCACTCCGACGAGCTGCTCGGCCGGGTCGACCAGCTGCGGGTCGAGCGGGACGAGACCGTCGACTGGCTGCGGGCGCAGGGCCTGCGCGCGGTCGACTCGGACGCGAACTTCGTCCTCTTCGGGACGTTCGCCGACCGGCACGCGGTCTGGCAGGCGTTGCTGGACGACGGCGTACTGATCCGTGAGACCGGCCCGGACGGCTGGCTGCGGGTCTCGATCGGTGCCGCCGCCGAGATGGCCGCGTTCCGCGCGTCCCTGGAGAAGGTGCTCAAGACCGACATCGGAAGGCAATCATGAGTGAGCGCAGCGAGCTCATCGAACAGCACAGCGGGCACGGAGCCTCCTCCGCGCCCGGAGCGAAGCGAGGACGTGGATGAGCAGGACTGCGCGGATCGACCGGGAGACGAGCGAGTCGAAGGTGCTGGTCGAGCTCGACCTCGACGGCACCGGTCGCGCCGACATCTCCACCGGCGTCGGTTTCTACGACCACATGCTCAACGCGCTGGCCAAGCACGCGCTGCTCGACCTGCACGTGAACACGGTCGGCGACCTCGAGATCGACGCGCACCACACCGTCGAGGACACCGCGATCGGCATCGGCCAGGCGCTCAAGGAAGCGCTCGGCGACAAGAAGGGCATCCGCCGGTTCGGTGACGCGACCGTGCCGCTGGACGAGGCGCTCGTGCACTGCACGGTCGACCTGTCCGGCCGGCCGTACTGCGTGCACACCGGCGAGCCCGACGGTCAGGTCTACGCGATCATCGGCGGCGACTACGCCGGATCGCTGACCCAGCACGTGTTCGAGACGCTCGCGTTCAACGCGGCGATCTGCATCCACGTCCGGGTGCTGTCCGGGCGGGACCCGCACCACATCGTCGAGGCGCAGTTCAAGGCGTTCGCGCGAGCGCTGCGCGACGCCGCCGAGCTGGACCCGCGGCAGCCGGGAATCCCTTCCACCAAAGGCGCCCTGTGAGCACGGCGCCCGGTGCGGGGACCTGTGAACACGACCCGGTGAGCACGGCGCCCGGCGGGGGATCTGTGAGGACGGCCCGGTGAGCAAGAAGGTCGTCCTGCTCGACTACGGCTCGGGCAACATCCGGTCCGGTGAGCGTGCCCTGCAACGCGTCGGCGCGGACGTCACCGTCACCGCCGACTACCAGCAGGCGCTCGACGCGGACGGTCTGCTGGTCCCGGGTGTCGGTGCGTTCGAGGCCTGTATGACGGGGTTGAAGGCGGTCCGCGGTGATGTCGTCGTGGACCGGCGGCTGACCGGTGGTCGCCCGGTGCTCGGGATCTGTGTCGGCATGCAGATCCTGTTCGCCAAGGGCATCGAGCACGGTGTCGAGACCGAGGGCTGTGAGCAGTGGCCCGGGACGGTCGAGCGACTCCAGCCGCACGGCAGCGAGCCGGTGCCGCACATGGGGTGGAACACGGTCGACGTCCCGAGCGGCACGACGCTGTTCGAGGGGATCGACAAGGAGCGGTTCTACTTCGTGCACTCGTACGGCGTCCGCGAGTGGGAGCTGAAGGACACCCGCGAGTCGGTCACTCCGAAGGTCACCTGGACGACGTACGGCGAGGACCGGTTCGTTGCCGCGGTCGAGAACGGGCCGCTGACCGCGACCCAGTTCCACCCCGAGAAGTCGGGCGACGCCGGCGCCGAACTGCTGGCCAACTGGGTCCGCTCGCTCTGACCGCACCCGAGCCGAACGCCGGGACCGGTGGCCGCTCGCTGAGCCGCGCGAGCGCGTCGCGTCGACCCCGCGGACGGCAGGCGGCTGGCTCACGTCCCCGTACCAAGGTGTTGCCCTGGTTGACTCCTGACCAGGGCGGACGGCGTCAGCCTGCGCCGATCACGGTTCGGTAATCCGCGTCCGATTTCCGGGGCGGACCTCTTCCGTAGATGACATCGGTGCTGTCACACTCACTCGCCAGGACGGTGGGAACCTTCGGGGATCCGGGAGGCCGGACGTGCTGGCAGCAAAGAATCTCGAGGTCGTCTACGACGATGTGATGCTGGTGCTGCGCGGCGTCAGCCTCGAGGTGCCGCAGGGCAGGATCGTCGCGCTGCTCGGCGCGAACGGCGCCGGAAAGTCCACGCTGCTGCGCGCCTTGTCCGGTCTGCTCGACCTGCACGACGGAAAGATCAGCCGCGGATCCATCACGCTGGACGGCGAACCGGTACACGGCCTCGGTCCCAGCAAGATCGCTGCCCTGGGCATCAAACAGGTGATGGAAGGCCGCCGGATCTTCACCGAGCTGACCGTCGAGGAGAACCTCCGGATCGGCGGGCACGTCAAGCCGCGCGCGCTGAGGACCAACCTGGACCGGACCTACGACCTGTTCCCGGTGCTGGCCGACCGGCGCCGCAAGGTGGCCGGCTACCTGTCCGGCGGCGAGCAGCAGATGCTCGCGATCGGCCGCGCGCTGATGTCCGACCCGAAGTACCTGCTGCTGGACGAACCGAGTCTCGGCCTCGCGCCGATGATCGTCCAGCAGATCCGCGACGTGATCGTCGACATCAACCGCGCCGGTACGACGGTACTGCTGGTCGAGCAGAACGCCGCGATGGCACTGGCGATCGCCGAACACGGCTACGTGCTGGAGAACGGCGCGATGGTGATGGACAAGCCCGCCGCGGATCTCCTTGCTGACGGGGACGTTCAGGAGTTCTATCTCGGCCTCGGCGCCGAGGGTTCGTCGCGGTCGTTCCGGGACGTGAAGCACTACCGCCGACGGAAGAGGTGGCTGTCGTGACCGCCACCGAGACGCGGCCGGACGACACCGCCGCGACCACCCAGCCGGTCCTCACCTTCGACGACGTCCTGCTGGAGTTCTCGGGCGTCACCGCGTTGAACGGCGTCAGCTTCACCGTCGATCCCGGTGAACTGTTCGCGATCATCGGCCCGAACGGCGCCGGCAAGACCTCGATCTTCAACGTGCTCTCCGGCGTCTACCGCCCGCAACGCGGCTCGGTCCGGTTCGGCGACGAGGAGCTGATCAGCCGCAAACCTCACGCGATCGCGCGGCTCGGCATCGCCCGGACGTTCCAGAACATCGAGCTGTTCTCCAACCTCACCGTGCTCGACAACCTGATGCTCGGGCGTCACCACCACAACCCGTACGGCGTGCTCGCGGCCTTCGCGTGGATCGGCAAGGCGCGCCGCAACGAGCTCGCGAACCGCAAGGCGGTCGAGGAGATCGTCGACTTCCTCGAGCTCGCGCAGTGGCGGCGGATGCCGGTCGGCCTGCTTCCGTACGGCGTACAGAAGCGTGTCGAGCTCGGCCGGGCACTCGCGGCCGAGCCGAAACTGCTGCTGCTGGACGAGCCGGTCGCCGGGATGAACCTGGAGGAGACCGAGGACATGGCCCGGTTCATTCTCGACATCCGCGACGAGCTGGGCCTGCCGATGGTGATGGTCGAGCACGACATGGGCCTGGTGATGGATCTCGCCGACCGGATCATGGTGGTCGACTTCGGCCGCCCGATTCGCACCGGCCGCCCGCGCGAGGTCGCGGCCGATCCCGATGTGGTGCGCGCCTATCTGGGCGAAGAACACCGGATCGTGCCATGAGGACGATCGCCACCCGGGTGCGCGAAAGAGCCGAGAGCACATCAGACCTCATTGCCTTGCGGGAAAAGGATCTGGGGCTCTGGCAAGAGGTCAGCTGGTCGCAGTACTGGGACACCGCCCAGCTGGTCGGGCACGCGCTGCTTGCCCTAGGCATCGAGCCCGGCGACCGCGTCGCGATCCACTCCGAGAACCGCCGCGAGTGGCTCTACACCGACGTCGGCGCGGTCGCCGTACGGGCTGTCACGGTCGGTCTCTACCCGACGAATCCCACTGTCGAAGTCGCCTACCTGCTCCGCCACTCCGGGTCGAGGGTGCTGATCGCCGAGGACCAGGAGCAGGTCGACAAAGCACTCGCCGTCGCCGACGAGCTGCCCGAGCTCGAGCACGTCGTCTACCTCGAACCCCGCGGCATCAGGCACCGGTACGACGACCCGCGGCTGCTCGCCTGGCCCGACTTCCTTGCCCTCGGCCACGAGCACCGCTCCGCAAACCCAGCGGCCGTCACGCAACGAATGGACCGGACCCAGCCCGACGACGTCGCCACCCTGGTCTACACCTCCGGGACCACCGGCCCGCCCAAAGGCGTGATGCTGACCGTCGCGAACGTCGACTACGCGATCCGCGAACTGGTCGAGCAAGGCGGCTTCACCGCCCCGCCGCCGTCGAGCAAGGACAGCGTCCTCTCGTACCTCCCGCTCTGCCACGTCGCCGAGCGGGTCTTCAGTTGCTGGTTCGGCGCGGGCGCGGGCGTCTGCGTCCACTTCGCCGAGTCGATCGAGACCGTCGCCACCAACCTGCACGAGGTCCAGCCGAGCGTCCTGTTCGGCGTCCCCCGGATCTGGGAGAAGGTCGCCGCGGGAATCCAGATCCGGATCGAGTCGGCCGGCCTGCTCAAGCGGTACGTCGGCAGCTACTGGCTGCGTCGCGCGGACTGGATCGGCACCGTCAAAGCGGCCAACGGCGGCAAACACACCCCTGCCTCCAAAGCAGTCCACGCCATCGGCTACCTGATCTGCTACCGCGCCCTGCTCGACCGCGTCGGCCTCCGCAAAGTCCGGTACGCCGCCTCCGGTGCCGCGCCGATCGCCCCCGAGGTGCTGCGGTTCTTCATGGGCCTCGGCCTGCCGATGCACGAGGTCTACGGCATGACCGAGAACTCGGCCGTGGCCACCGCCAACCGTCCCGGCCGGGTCAAGCTCGGCACGGTCGGCGAACGCCACGAGGGCGTGGAGCTGAAGATCGACGAGATCAGCGGCGAGATCCTCACCCGGCACGGCGGCACGTTCGCCGGTTACTGGCACGATCCCGAGGCGACCGCGCGGATGATCGACCCGGACGGCTGGCTGCACACCGGCGATGTCGGCGAGTGGGTCGACGGGACGCACCTGCGGATCACGGACCGGATGAAGGACCTGATCATCACCGCGGGCGGCAAGAACATCGCGCCGTCGGAGATCGAGAACGCGCTGAAGGCGTCGCCGTACCTCAAGGAGGCGGTGGTGATCGGCGACGGGCGCAAGTTCCTGACCGCGCTGATCGGGATCGAGCCGGACACGGTCGGCCACTGGGCCCAGCAGCAGCGGCTGGCCTACTCGACGTACCGGGACCTGAGCTCCAAGCCCGAGGTGCTGAAGCTCGTGCAGGGCGTGGTCGACGAGGTCAACGAACGCTTCGCGACGGTCGAGCAGGTGAAGACGTTCCGGCTGCTGCCGAAGCTGCTCGAGCACGAGGACGGCGAGCTGACCGCGACCCAGAAGGTGAAGCGCAGCGCCGTCACTTCGGCGTACGGCGAACTGGTCGAGGCGATGTACCGCGGAGGTGCCCGATGAACGACCTCGTCGCGACCGTGGTCCGAGGTCTCGGCAACGGCTCGATCTACGCCCTGCTGGCGCTCGGGTTCGTGATCGTCTACAAGTCGATGCGGGTGATCAGCTTCGCCCAGCCGGCGTTCATGATGGCCGGTGGCGTGCTGGTCAGCCACCTCGTCCTGGAGATGAACTTCTTCCTGGCGGTCGTGATCGCGCTGCTGCTGACCGGGCTGCTCGGCGTCGGCGTCGAACGCGTGGCGCTGCGGCCGATGATCGGCAAGCCGGTGTTCGTGATCGCGATCATCACGCTCGGCGTCGACGTCGTGATCCGGACGGTCGTCAACTCGTTCATCGGCGTCGACATCCGCCAGATGGGCGACCCCTGGGGCCTGAAGCAACTGAAGGTCGGCAGCGTGACGATCGACCAGCGGCACCTCGCGACCCTCGTCACCACGCTGGTCGTCGTCGCGGCGCTGTTCGCCTTCTACCGCTGGTCCCGGACCGGCCTCGCGATGCGCGCCGCGTCGTCGGACCAGGAGGTCGCGCAGGCCCAGGGCGTCTCGGTCGGCGGTGTGTTCTCGCTGTCCTGGGCGCTCGCGGCGATGCTGGCCGGGCTCGCCGGAGTGTTCCTGTCGACGGGCATCGGGCTCGAGCAGAACCTCTGGCTGACCGCCCTGAAGGCGCTGCCGGTGATCATCCTCGGCGGCCTCGACTCACTCGGCGGCGCGGTCGTCGCGGGCCTGTCGATCGGTGTGGTCGAGGCGCTGGTCGGCAACTACGGCGGCTCGGTCAGCCCGGTCTTCGGCGGCGACTTCTTCCTGGTCGTGCCGTACCTGCTGATGCTGCTCGTCCTGCTGGTCAGACCGTACGGACTCTTCGGAACCCGAGAGGTGGAGCGGATTTGACGTCCTCCCCGCCGTCGGCGGGGATTTCAACGACTACCTGGGAGGCAGAGTGTTGAGGTTCACGCTTCGGCGAGACCGGTACGGGCGTCTCTCGGCGTGCGCTGACGGCCCGTCCGGCCGCGATGTTGACTGCCGCGTTCACGTCCGCGTTCGCCTGATGCCCACAGGCCGCGCATCGGAAGCCCGCTTGGCTCTCACGGTTCTCCGGCGCGCAGTGCCCGCAGATGCTGCAGGTCTGCGACGTGTACGCAGGATTGACTTTCTGAACGCGTCCAGGTGCCTTTTGCTCCAGACGACGGACCAGTGCACCCCAGCCGTTGGCCAGGATGCCTCGGTTGAGTCCGGCCTTCGCACGGCGACGGTTCGGCAGGTAAGCGCTTGGTCGTTCGGCGACCGGTTTGGGCTTGGGACGTCTGCTCATCGATGCGATGCGCAGGTCTTCCACCCTGATGACATCGAACCGCCGTGCGAGGTCTGTGCTGGTCTTCTCCACCCAATCCTTACGGCGAGCACCTGCCCCGGCATGCAGTTTTGCGATCGCGGTTCTCACCCGTTGGCGGCGGTTGGAGTTGCGCCTGCAGCGCGAGAGACGACGCTGCAGGCGCTTGAGCCTCGTCCTCTCACCATTCGACAGACTGGGGCAGGACAGCAGTTCACCGGTGGACAGGGCCGCCGACACCGTGATGCCGCGGTCCACACCGACGATCGCACCCGTTCCGGGCGCTGGAACTGGTTCCGGGATGACCGCGAAGGCGATGTGCCAGCGACCTGCCGGGTCCAGGGTGACCCGGTACGACTTCGCTGCCGGGATGCCCTGGGACAGGCGCACGCGCACCCAGCCGACCTTGGGTACGTTGACCGCGGCCCACTTCCGGCTCAGCTTCACGATCCGGGACGCTTGACCACCGACGATACGAAAGCCTTCGTGCTGCCCGGCCTTGCGCCAGGTTGGCCGCTGATGAGTTCCCGCGAAGAAGTACCTGATCGCCTGGTCGAAATCTCGCAGCGCCTGCTGCTGCACCGTCTGCGATCCGGCCCGCAGCCAGTCGAACGCGGCCCGGGCTTCGGTCAATTGTCGCGCCTGCTCGACGTACCCAGGAGTTCTGCCTTTGTCGCTGGTCCACATCGACCATTGCTCCAGTGCGAGATTCCACAGGTACCGTGCGTGCCCGCTCTGCACCAGCAGCGCAGCCTGCTGTGCGGCAGTCGGGTACATCCGAAACCTGCACATGCCGCCAACCCAATCAGTCCGGACCGACACTCCCCGAGTTCCGAAGGGAGGAAGTCGCGGTTCTTTCTGTCCAACCTGAAGGACAGCCTCTCGCCGCGACCAGTGCGATGACTACCCGATCTGGCCGTCCTCTGCTCTACACCTCGTACGGGCAGGACATGGCCTTGCTCAACACGCCGGCCAAGCGGTGGTGGACGCTCGTGCTCGCCGTCGTCGCGATCGCGCTGCCGTTCATGCTCGAGGACGATCTGCTCGTCGTACTGGCCACCGCGTTCGTGGCGGCGATCGGCGCGATCGGGCTCAACATCGTCACCGGGTACGCCGGTCAGGTGTCGCTCGGGCACGCGTTCTTCCTGGCGATCGGGGCGTACACGGCCGCGGCGTTGTCGGGTGATCCGGAGAGCACGCGGCTGATCGGGTTCGGGATCACGTCGCTGCCGATCTGGCTGCTGGCCGCCGGACTGGTCGCGGGGCTGGCCGGGTTGATCGTCGCGCCGTTGGCCGCGCGGCTCAGGGGGTTGTACCTCGCGGTGGTGACGCTCGGGCTGGTGTTCATCGGGGAGCATCTGTTCAAGCACTGGCGCGACCTGACCGGGGGAGTGGGCGTCGGTCGGCCGGCCGCCGTACCGGAACTGTTCGGGCTGCAGTTCGCCGTCGACGGCGCGTTCTTCACCAAGGCGCAGAAGCTGTACCTGCTGATGTTCGTGCTGCTGGTGATCTTCGGCGTCCTGGCCCGGAATCTCGTGCGCTCGCGGATCGGGCGGGCGCTGGCCGCGGTCCGCGACCGGGACCTGGCCGCCGAGGTGATCGGGGTCGACGTGACCCGGTACAAGATGGTCGCCTTCGCGGTGTCGTCGTTCTACGCCGGGGTCGCGGGGGCGCTGCTGTACGTGATGATCGGTTTCGTCGAGCCGGGGTCGTTCAACCTCGCGCTGTCGGTGCAGTACATCGCGATGATCCTGGTCGGCGGCGTGGCGACCATCTCGGGATCGGTGCTGGGCGCGCTGTTCATCACGCTGTTGCCGCGGGTCACCCGCGAACTGCCGGCGGTGCTGCCGTTCGTCAGCAGCAGTTCCACCGCCGGGGGCATCACGGTCTTCCAGGTCGAGGCGATCCTCTACGGCCTGTTGATCATCGGCTTCCTGATCTTCGAGCCGCGAGGGCTGTTCGGGATCTGGATCCGCATCCGCACCTACTGGAAGTCGTGGCCGTTCTCGCACTGACCCACGAGGGCCGGCGCTGGGGGGCTGAGGAGGAAGAGCGATGAGCAGAAGTCGCAGGACGGTCGCGGTGGGTCTGGTGGCCGCCGTACTGGCCGTTGCCGGGTGCCGCAACGACGCACCCGAGACGCAGGAAGGCAGCGAGGGCGTCAAGTTCGACGTCGGGGTGACCAGGGAACCGTGCCCGAGCGCGGTCGACCAGGCCAAGGGCTGCATCTACCTCGGGGTCATCTCCGACCTGACCGAGGGTCCGTTCAAGGCGCTCGGCGTCCCGGTGACCGAGGGGCAGAAGGCGTTCTGGAAGCGGGTCAACACGGCCGGCGGGATCGGTGGCTACGAGGTCGACGTGGTCAAGTACACCAAGGACAACAAGTACAACCCGCAGGTGCACAACGAGGTGTACGCCGAGATCAAGCCGAACGTGCTCGGGCTCGCGCAGACCCTCGGCTCGCCTCCGACCGCGGCGATCCTGGCCGATCTCAAGTCCAGCAACGTGATCGCCGTACCGGCCTCCTGGACGTCGGCGTGGGCCTTCGAGGACGTGATCCTGGAGTCGGGGACGAACTACTGCTTCGAGTCGATGAACTCGGTCGACTTCGGCGCGGAGACGCTGAAGGCCAAGACGGTCGCCGCCGTGCACTTCCCGGGCGACTACGGCGACGACGCGGCGGCCGGGGCGAAGATCGCCGCGACCGCGAACAACCTGACCTTCACCGACATCCCGACCGCTCCCGGCCAGGAGAACCAGGGCGCCGCGATCACGAAGCTGATGGCCGCGAAGCCGGACGTGGTCGTCATCGCGACCGGTCCGACCGAGGCCGCGACGATCGTCGGCGGTGCCGCGCAGGCCGGTTTCAAGGGCCAGTTCATCGGGGTCAGCCCGACCTGGAACCCGGCGCTGCTGAAGAGCCCGGCGGCGCCGGCGCTGACCGCGCTCTACCGCCAGTCCGGGCCGTGGGCGCCGTACGGGACCGACACTCCCGGGCACAAGGCGCTCCGCGAGTCGGTCGGCGAGGCCGCGTTCAAGGCCGCGCCGAGTGACGGCTACACGGCCGGCTGGGTCTGGTCGTACCCGATGAAGGCCGCGCTGGAGAAGGCTGTCGAGAGCAAGGACCTCACCCGCCCCGGCCTGCTGGCCGCGGTCAAGTCGCTCACCACGGTCGACTACGAAGGCATGCTCCCCGCCGAAGCCGGCAAGTACGGCGGGGAGCCCAACGACCGCGTCTTCCGCCAGAGCCTGATCTCCAAGGTCGACGCTCCCTCACCGACGGGCGTGGCGGTGGAGAAGGACTTCTTCACCGGCAAGACCGCCGCCGACTACGACTTCACCAAGCCCTGCTACCAGTAGGTTTACCGCGGTCACGGTGAGTGCCTGACACTCGTTCTCTTGCTGTTGGGTTGTTGTTTACCGTACGTTCACTGGCGTCAACTGCTTGTACTCACAAGGAGGCCCGCCGTGACCGCAACAAATCCCCTGTCCAGGCGTCAGTTCGTCGCCCGCGCGGCCGCGGCCGGAGTCGCGGTCAGTGTGGTGGGGTCTGTCGATGCGCTCTACACCGCTCAGCCCGCGCTGGGCACGTCCGGCCCGAAGATCGGGTACGGGCCGCTGATCGAGGACCCGAAGGGGATGCTCGACCTGCCCCGCGGGTTCAGCTACAAGGTGCTCTCGCGGGAGGCCACCGTGCGCCCGGACGGGATCAAGACCCCGAGCCGGTTCGACGGGATGGGGACGTTCCCGGACCGGCACGGCGGCAACCGGCTGGTCCGCAACCACGAGTGCAGCCCGACCGCGACCATCGGCGTCAAGGCGCCGCCGGAGCGGACCTACGACCCGATGGGCTTCGGCGGCACCAGCACGCTGGTGGTCGACCGGCACAACCACACCACCAAGGAGTTCACCAGCCTTGGCGGTACGGCGATCAACTGCTCCGGCGGCATCACGCCGTGGCGGACCTGGCTGACCTGTGAGGAGACCGAGCTCAAGGCCGGCGAGAGCGGGTACACCAAGGACCACGGGTTCATCTTCGAGGTCGACCCGTACGACGACCGCCGCAACATCCACCCGACGCCGCTGAAGCAGATGGGCCGGTTCCAGCACGAGGCCGTCGCGATCGACCCGTCGACCGGGATCGTGTACGAGACCGAGGACGCGTTCATCGCGCCGCTCGGCGGCTTCTACCGCTTCCTGCCGAACCGCCCGCGCGGCGGCTGGGGCAGCCTGCGCGCCGGTGGCGAACTGCAGGCGATGCACATCCCGGACCTGCCCGACCTGTCCGTGGTGCAGGAGCCGGGCACGGAGTTCCGTGGCGTGCAGTGGGTCAAGGTGCCCGACCCGCTGGCGACGTCGGAGCAGGTCCGGGCGCAGGACTACGCCAAGCCGATCACCGGCGGGTACAAGCTCGAGGGCTGCTGGTGGGGCACGCTGGACCGCTGTGTGTACTTCGTGTCGTCGTTCGCGCGGACCGAGCTCGGCCCGAAGGTCGACCACGACGGCCAGGTCTGGCGCTACGACCCGCGGCGCAAGACGCTGCGGCTGATGGTGATCTTCACCCGGCCGTCGCCCGGCTCGGACGACCCCGAGTTCGATGCCCCGGACAACATCACGATGTCGCCGTACGGCGGGCTGATGATGTGCGAGGACGGCCTCGGCGAGCAGCACATCCTCGGCACGACCGAGGACGGCGAGGTCTTCAAGTTCGCGCGCAACCGGGTCAACAACGGGACGCCCGAGGAGCCGGAGTACGGCGAACTGGCCGGCGCGGGGTTCTCCGCGGACGGCCGGACGATGTTCTTCAACGTGTACACGCCGGGGATCACCTACGCGATCACGGGCCCCTGGCGCCGTAGGCGCTGAATCAGACAGAGCGCCGCAGGCGCTGATCAGTGACGCCGGAGGCCAGCAGGTACTGGCCTCCGGCGTACGTCGCCATCGTGAGCGCGCTCCGGCCCGGGAAGTCCTTCCCGGCCAGCCGGAGCGCGATCAGCGCGTCCGAGACCAGGAACAGCGCGCCACCGACCCCGCTGCGCGGGTTGTGCCAGCGGGAGACCACGGCCGTTGCCGTGAGCAACAACGCGTACGCCGCGACCGGGACGCGCTGCGAGCCGAGTCCACGCGAGAGCACCGCGACGAGCGCGGCCCAGAGAGCGCCGTACGCCGCCAGCACGCGCCACGAGCGCTGGGTCGATTCCGGGAGCATGAGCGCGAGGTAGCAGGCGTGGGCCGCGGCGAAGGCGGCGATGCCGGCTGATTGGAGCTCGGTCTCGAGCAACAAGTCGCCGGCGGCTGAGGCGAGCAGGGCGGCCTGGAGGAGTGGCGGGGCCTGGCGGGATCGGGACCAGGCCAGGAGCAAGGGCATGAGAGTGGCTTTGCTGGCCTGGCGGAGGAGCTTCACGTCGAGGGCGACCGCTGCGACGTGCACCACCGAAGCGGTCCAGTAAACAGCCGAGTGCTTCCTTCCGGCGATCAGCTTGCTCAGGCTCATGCGGTCGAGTGTGACCACTCGAGATGAACAGCCGGGGAAAGAGCCCGGGCACGGGCGTTCGGGGAACGGCCGTGCCCGGGACAGGGGACGGGGGAGTCAGCGGATCGACTGGGGGGTCAAGGCTGCATCCCGCGCCCGGTCCTACGGCTCGTCGATGACGATCGCGGCCTCCATCTCCAGCACGCGGCGGTAGTCGTCGTCGAGGGTCTGGGCGTCGCTGTGGATCAGGATCACCCAGGCCAGACAGGTGAACAGGTCGACCGTCTCGGGGACGACGGCACCCTCGTCGTGCAGGATCTTCATCCAGTGGAACGACTTCAGGTTCTCGATCCCGTCGAAGACCTCGCGGTTGCGGAAGTACCCGTCCCGGTACGCCGAGACGAAGATGCCGCGCAGGTGCTGGACCAGGTCGAACCCGTCCCGCACCTCGCCGCGCACCCGGTGCGCGACGGTCCGCTTGATGTGGTTGTCACCGGTGGCCAGCTCGCTGACCATCTGGTGCCCGCCACCGGCCGGCCGGGCCGCGACCTCGATCAGGCGTGGGCCGTCCGCGGTCATCATCACCTCGGCGTGCCCGCAGCCGATCCGGATGCCGACCGCGTCGAGCACCTGCTGGGTGTACGGCCAGAGTGCCTGGACCTCCGGGTCGTCCTCGGCGAGGAAGTCGATCCGGTGGTAGATGCCGATCTTGTCGCCGCGGCTGATCTTCGTGTAGCGGCAGACGTCGACCAGCGAGTGCTTGCCGTCGACGGTGTAGCTGTCGACCAGGTACTCGGTGCCTTCGGCGTACTCCTGGATCAGGACGGCGTCGTTGACCAGGCCCATCTTGTTGGTCCGTCCGAGCACCCGGTCGAACCGCTCACGCCAATCGCCGTCCTCGAACACGACGTACACCTCGTCACCGGCGGCGCTCTTCACCGGCTTGATCACCAGCCGGCGGCCGAGCAGGTCGTTCTCCTTCAGCCAGCGCTCGGCCTCGGCCGGGTCGGCGGTCCGGATCTGCCGCAGCCGGGGGACACCGGCGAGGCGCAGCGCCTCGGCCATGTCCCACTTGTCCCGTCGCGCGGACGCGAGCTCCGGCACGTTGCCGGTGCCGGGGACCAGGATCTCGATCAGCTGGTCGCACAGCTCGGTCCCGCTCTCCGCGCCGGGGAACAGGTACTCCGGCTCGTACTGCCGAAGCTCCTCGGCCAGCGCGGCGACGTCCCCGGTGAAGTAGTGGATGTGCTCGAACTCCTCCGGGTGCCAGCTTCCCGTGAACGCCGGCGGCGGCTCGAGCCCACTCAGTACGGCGACCGGCACCTGCCCGGCCTCCTTGAACGCGGCAGGGTATTCCTGCCCTGTGGACAACGGGTCCACGATGATCGTGTATTTGGACATCAGAGTTCTCCTACGAAGTCTCGCTCGGCAGCGGCTCGGTGGCCGGGGTCATTTCCACGGCCGGTTCCGCGGTGGCCGCGATGGGCTTGCCGGGCATCCCGATGGCGGCCAGGACGATGCCGATCAGGCCCGCGAGTCCGCACCACAGCCACACGTCGGTCCCGGAGTTGTTCCAGACCCACACGCCCAGGAACGGTCCGAGCGCGGAGCCCAGGCCGAACATGGCGTGCGCCGACCCGACGTACCGGCCGATCAGTTGCGGCGGCGCGGCCATCCCGGGGTACGCGAACATGGTCGGGCCCGCGATGATCTCGGCCAGCGTCCACAGCAGCGTGCCGATCACGAAGATCGCCACCCCGCCGGGCAGCGCGTAGAACGCCAGACCGCCGCCGAGCAGGACGAAGCCCGCGATCACGACCAGCTTCGGCGCCCAGTGCTGGACCACCTTGGTGACCAGCAGCTCGCAGGTGATGACGATGAACCCGTTCAGCGCGACCACCGCGCTGAACCACCACGTCGACAACCCGTCGGCCTTCATGTGCAGCGGCAGCACCGCGAGGTACTGCATGTAGATCGCGGCGTTGATGAACATGCAGACCAGGAACAGCACGTACTTGTAGTCCCGCAACACGGTCAGGTAGTTGCCGGCGGCAGCGGGTTCGGCAGGCGAGTCCTGCACGGCTTCGTCGTCGGAACCAGCAGCGGTACGCCGCTTGGGCAGCGCGATGATCGCGACCGCCGCGTACGCCAGCGCGGCCAGGGCCTCGCCGATGAACAGCAGGTCCCACGAGATGGCCACCAGGGCCGCACCGACGAGCGGTGCGGCCGTGGCGCCGACGTTCATCGTCAACCGGTAGACCGCGAAGATCATCACCTGGCGATGCTTCGGGGTCAGCTCGGTCAGCAGTGCCGCCGAGGCGGGCCGGTAGAACTGCCCGACCGCGCCTGCCAGCGCCACCACGATGAGCACCGCCGTGTAGCTCGGCACGTACGCGATCGCCAGCACGAAGCCGGCCATGCCGAACATGCTGATCAGTACGGCGGCCCGCGGTCCGATCTTGTCCGACAGCGAACCGCCGATGATCAGACCGACGACCGTGCCGCCGCCGTACACGCCCAGCGCCGTACCGGCCTGGACGTCGGTGAAGCCCTTCGAGGTGGTCAGGAAGAGCACCAGGAAGACCTGCAGGAACCAGCCGAGCTTGTTGACGAAGTTACCGATCAGCAGCGCCTTGACCGCGACCGGCGCCTCCCGGATGGTCACCCAGACGCCGGTGTCCTCCGTGGTCTCGGTCATGACGTCGGCTCCTCTGGCTCCTTGACCTTGCCCGACCAGCGCAGTGCCTTCTCGGCGGCGTCGAGCCCGGCGCGGCAGTCGTCCATCGACGTCGCCACCACGGTCGCGTACGCGATCCGGCCCCAGAGCGTGCCTTCCGGCGGGGGACTGGTGGTCTGGCCGGCCTCCATCAGCGGGACCAGCTGGTCGATCGTGCCCGGCAGGTCGGTCTCCTCGAAGGAGACCGAGTCCAGCACGGTGTCGTTCTCGTCGACGTAGAAGAACCGCACGCCGCCGACCATCGTCCGGTCCGGGACCAGCTCCGGCGAGCGCCCGGTCGCGACCGCGGCCGCGGCCAGACCCGGGTCGGCGCCGGTCGCCTGCAGCCCGAGGTACGGGATCATGTCGCCGCCGATCCGGGCGTTGATCTCGATCACCTTCGGGCCGTCGGCGGTCATCATGATCTCGGTGTGCGTGACCCCGTCGGTGAACTCGATCGCGGCGTGCGCGTCGGCCAGCACCTGGAACAGCTGCTCGTCGGCCAGCAACGGGTCGGCGGCGTCGACGTAGTGGCCGATCTCCTCGGCGTACGGCGGGTAGCCGATCTCCTTGCGGGCCAGGCAGAACGGCGTCACCGTGCCCTGGAAGACCGCCGCGTCGATGCTGATCTCGTAGCCGTCGGCGAACTCCTCGACCAGCACCTTGACGTCGTAGTGCGGCGCCTCCGGAACGGTCGTGTCGTGCGCGAAGGCCCAGTTCGCGGTGAGCTCCTCGGCCGAGTTCACCTTCACCACGCCGAGGCTGGCGGCCAGCGCGCGCGGCTTGAGGATCACCGGGTAGCCGAGCTTGTCGGCGGTGACGAGCGCCTCGTCGACGGTGTCCACGAGCACGGACTCCGGCTGCGGGACACCCTGCGCGGCGAGTGCCGTCCGGGTGAGGTGCTTGTCGCGGCAGCGGTTGATCATCGCGACGTCACCGCCCGGCAGGCCGAGCGCCTCGGCGACGTGGGCGGTCTGCAGGATCCGGGCCTCGTCCCAGCAGAGCACGCCGTCGATCGGCTCGGTCTCGTTGAGCTTGCGGGCCGCGGCGACCAGCGCGTCGGCGTCCAGAGTCGTCTCGAGCACCGTCCAGGCCTCGATGTACTCCTTCTCCCAGGTCGGCTCCGCGTGCAGGAACATGTGGATCCGGTACTGCGGCGCGACCGAGCGCAGGATGTACTCCCGGAACAGGCGCATTCCGGTCGCCACCACGAGCAGGTGCGGGCGTTCGGTGGTGGGGTTCATCTCAGGCCTCCCGGACCGGAGCAGGGATCTGCTCGATGTAGGTGACACCGCTGCTGCCGTCGCCGCGGCGGAAGTGGTCGGCGATCCGAATGTTGCCCCGGGCATCGAACTCGGGGATGCTGAGGCACTCGCCGCTGACCACCTCACCGGCCGCGGTGAGCAGGCAGTACGCGGCCCGGATCGAGCCGTCGTCCTGCAGGTGCCCGACCAGCCGGCCGCTGCGCAGCGTGCCGCCGGCGTAGAACTCGGCCCAGACCAGGTCGTTGTCGCGGTGGTACTGCCCGTACGGCGCGCCGCCGGCCGGGTCGTCGACCACCAGCTGGAACCAGACGCCGTCGACGTCCGGGACCACCGGGTGCTCGGAAGCGGCGGCGGTCACCACTGCACCGCGCACAGCTCGTCGGAGATCGGGTAGATCTCCCGGTCGAACATCGAGTTCAGCACGATCGCGGCGCGGACCGGCAGCTGGGTCAGCCCGGCGTTGGTCAGGCCGTGGCTGTACCGGCTGGCGTTGAACGAGTAGATCCGGTGGCCGTTCATGCCCTTCCAGCGCACCGAGTAGTCCGGCTCGACCAGCATCTCGCCGTCGTCGTCGTAGTCGATCCGCTCGCGCAGGTCGTCGCTGAACGGCGCCTGTACGTGCTCGCGGCCGGCAGCGACGACGACGTGCCGTACGTCGTGGTGCTCGGGGGTGACCGTGGTCGAGCAGTTCAGCCGCAGCAGGCCGTCGGCGAGCAGCTCGGACGACAGCACGTCGCGGCCGGGCAGCAGCGTGACCGGGAACCGGCCCAGCGTCAGCAGACCGTCGTAGTTGCCCTGGTAGAGCGCCCGCAGGCCGCCGGGGGTGATCGCGTCGCCGCTGTAGCGGGAGTCGACGATCATCTCGCGGCGCTTGCTGCGGTTCAGGCCCTGCAGGAACTCGATGTGCGACGGCCGGTACAGCTCGTTGGCCATCGGGGAGTCGTCGATGCTGCGGAACCACTGGTTGCGGCCGAGCCACCGGATGTCGGTGAAGCCCGAGCCGAGCAGGCGCAGGACGCACTCGAGCCCGGTCTGGCCGCCGCCGACGACCGCGATCGGGTCGGCCTTGTGCGGCTCGAGGTCGGGCATCCGGACGCCGAGCTCGTCGGCGATGAACGCGCGGCCCGACGGCAGGTTGCGGACGTACTCCGGCCAGACCGGCCGGGTGCCCAGGCCGAGGACCAGGTGCTCGGAGACCGCGACCGGCGTACCGTCGACGGACACCTCGAAGCCGTCGTCGGTGATCGCGATCGAGTCCACCCGCGAGCTGAAGTTCACGACGCCGAGGCGTTCGGTGGCCCAGGCCAGGTAGCGCTCGTACTCGATCCGGGGGAGCGAGTCGAACTGGGAGTTGATCAGCGCGTAGAGCCGACCGGAAGTGACCAGGTAGTTCAGGAACGTCAGTTCGTGCCGGGGATCGACCAGGGAGACCAGGTCCTTCATCCAGCCGGTCTGCATCCGGACCCCCGGGTAGAGCAGCGGCGTGTGCCAGCCGGCCACCGGCCGGGAGTCGAACAGGGCCAGCTTCTCCGTGGTGACGTTCTTGTAGAGGGCGGCCAGCGAGAGGTTCGACGGTCCGGCTCCGATCCCGATCGTGTGGTACCGGGTCAGGGCCGTGGCGTCGGTGCTTCGTCTGGTGCCTGGTTCCATGATGGTCATGCGCTTGTTCTCCGTCCGCGAAGTGGTGGTGCGCGTGTTCGTTCCGGTGCCGAGCAGCGTGTTCGCTGCCGTCCGGCTTGCGGCCAGCGCGGTTTTCACGCTGCCGCCGGACCCACCGGTGAAGGTGAAGAGCCGATGGGTGCTGCCGAGGACCGACCAGAGGGTCAGTACCGGCGGGTCGGCGTAACAGTCGGCGTTGGTGACCGTGTGCGCGGTCTCCGAGAGCCGAAGGTGTGGCAGCCGCTCACCGGCGAGCCGGACGGCCTGGGCCGTCAGGTCGTGGATCGGTGCGCTGCTGCCGGGCGGGACGGACCAGCGGTGCGTGTCGACGCCCAGCAGCAGACCGCCGTCTGCCGTCGGGCGCCCGTACAGGTCACTGGTCTCGTCGACGAACATGGTCGGGAGGGCTCCCGCCACGCGGTGCACGGCGACCTGGATCGCCTTCGTCCGGTACTGGTCGGCCGGCAAGGCGTTGCCGGTGAGCAGTCCGGGCGTCCACGGGCCGGCCGCCACCACGACGACGTCGTACCGGTCACTGCCGCCGGGTGTGCGGCAGGTGACCGAGCCGTCGGGGTGCGGAACCAGCCCGAGCACAGGGCCGGTGACGACCCTGCTGTTCTCGGAGCGGGCCAGCTGGTCGATCACCAGCGCCCGCAGTTGGCCGGGCCGGATGAACCCGGCCCGCTTCTCCAGTACGCCGACCGTCCCGTCCGGGAGCCCGTGCCAGCCGAGGCGGCGCAGCGTGCTCCCGTCGACGAGCTCGGTGGACCCGGGGTGCACGTGCTCCACCTCGGCGACGGCGTCCTCCAGCCCGTCGTACCCGGTCATCAGGTACGTCGAACCGGTCTCGGTGTAGCCGGCCTGGTCCAGCAGGCCGGGCGACTCGAACAGCTCGGCCAGGCTCTCGACCGCGAGCCTGCGCTGCTCCGGGTGGGTCTCGAAGCCCCGGACACCGCCACCGGACGCCGCTGTGGCGTCAGGTCCCGGTACGCCGGTGACGAGGTCGACCTCGACCGCGGCGTACGACCGGAGGCGCCAGGCGAGCAGGGTGCCGGCGATCCCGGCCCCGATCACGCAGATCCGCATCGGCCTACTCACCGGTCCCGGTCAGCGCGGTCAGCAGGTGACCGGTGTCCCGGACGCCGCCTTCGAGCAGCGCGATCAGGCTGCGCGCGGCCAGCGCCGGGTCGAATCCCGCCGGGCGCAGAGCGGCCTCACCACGGGCCAGTTCGCGCGCGGCGAGCGCCGGATCGAGCGTCTGCGGAGCGCCGACTCCGTCGGCCAGCAATGGTTTCACCCGGTCGGCGAAGGCCTGAAAAGAATGCCAGGTGAAATCGCTGCGGTAGCGGTCCGGACGGTCCCACGCGAGATACAAACGAACGATTGAAGGATCTTCCTTGTGCAGCAGTTCGTTCGCCCAGATCGCGTGATTGCGGCTGGTCGAGAACTTCGCGCCGTCGAGCGTGTAGAACTCGTTCACGACCAGTCCGGAAAGCGGCAACGGGCGAACTCCGGCGGCCGCCCAGACCGCCTGCAGCAGCAGCGCGTAATAGTGCGCGTTGTCGAGGCCGAAGAAGTGCCACAGCTGGTCGACCCGGCCGAGGGCGGCCAGGTAGCCGGGCAGATCGGTCGCGCCCGGGTCGATCGCCCTGGCGATGTTGTAGAGGTCGGTGAGCGCCACCTCGGCGTACGCGCCGATCCTCAGGCCGGTCAGTTCCCGGTCGCACTCGATGCCCCAGTTGGTGGGGAACGCGAGCGCGACGTCCGGCAGGCCGGCCGCGAGTTGCCGGCCGATCACCGATCGGACCGACGGCGGGAGCTGGGCCCGGAGCCAGACCTCGGTGAGCTCGGCGCGGTAGTCCTCCATCCGCAGGACCGGGACCTTCGTCTCGAACGCGCGAGGTGCGCCACCGCACCGACCGCAGACCGGATCGACCATGGTCTCGACCAGGGTGGCGGCGCCGCACAGCTCGCAGGCGCCACCTGCGGCGGGAGCGTGGCAGCTGCCGCACAGGCCGTTCAGGTACGACTCGTGCAGGGTCCGATCGCAGTCGGCGCACGCGTGCAGCGTGACGTCGCGCAGGGGAGCCGCGCCGGTCGCGACCAGGTGGTTCAGCAAGTCGCGGACGGCCGGCGGGTGCTCGGGCGTCAGCGGGTCGCTGAACCGGTCGTACCCGATCCGCGCCTGCTGGTAGGTCTCCTTGATGCCGGCCCGGAAGTCGGACAGCATCACGCCGACCTCGA
The DNA here is from genome assembly GCA_049998015.1 of Kribbella sp. cmx-5-2. Lineage (GTDB taxonomy): Bacteria > Actinomycetota > Actinomycetes > Propionibacteriales > Kribbellaceae > Kribbella. Next base: position 846,131 of record JAEBEC010000001.1, on the reverse strand, counting down.
CGCCCTCGTTCTCGGCCCGGGTCAGCACGTAGTTCTGGTGCACGTCCAGGCCGGACGTGACGACGACGTGCTCACCGCGGGCCCGCGCGGCCCGGGCGGCGAGGTCGGCGGCCAGGTACGGACCGGACAGGTGACCGACGTGCAGCGGGCCGTTGGCGGTCGGCTGCGGGAACGTGAAGACGGTGACGGGACCGCTGACCGGATCAGTCATGGCCGACTGCCACGGCGTCGACCGATCTCTCGGCCAGCACGGCTGCCGCGGCGGTGGCCGCCTCGGGGTACCAGTAGGCGCTGAAGACCATCAGCGCCTCGTCGGCCGACCGGTTCTGGACGACGTGCGCTTCCTTGCTGTCCAGCAGGAACGCGTTGCCGTGCGGGACCACCGTCTCGGTGCCGCCGACCAGGACGTGCGCCGTACCGGCCACGACGATCGACAGTTCGAGTTCGGGGTGCTGGTCGATCGGGCTCTCGTCGCCCGGGGGCACCGAGTACCACATCGCCTGGAAAGGCATCGTGGACCCGAGGCCGTACTGCTCCCAACGGACCACGCGAAGATCGTTCACGAAAAGGCTCTCGCCGGTGACCACATCGAATGTACGCATGCTTCACTACCCTCCGTAGCCACGTGTGCGCGCGGCTCGAGAAGTGTGCAGGAATGAAGGTACGGACAAGACGCGTATTCAGCCTTGGATGAGCGCCCAGCAGTACGCGGCGGCGTACGACGTGGGCGAAACCCGGCGACCCCCCAGTCTCCGTGGCCGAAAATATAGGGAAGGTCACGCTCGGAGTAAAGGGGAGTACGCAACGAATTGCCCAAAAGGCGTAACCGCACCGGAAATCATTCGTTACGCACATCCGCCGACCGCATTCCGTGCCGGTTCAGGCACGGAAAGCGATCGGTTGGTTGAACTTCGTCAGACCTGGCCGGGGAAGGCCGTGGGCCTGCCGCCCCAGACCAGTTGCTCACGCGACGTCGCGATCAGCGCCTGGATCGCGAAGGCCCGGGTCCGGTCCTGCTCGGCGGCCTCGACCAGGTCGCCGTACACGGCCGTCAGCCGGCGTTCGAGGCCGAGCACGAGAGCGGTCGCGGTGGCCGCGTTGGTGACCGGCTGCGGCAGGTCGTACGCCGGTTCGGCCGCGGCCGGCGTCTCGCCGCCGTCGATCAGCAGCTCGGCCAACTGGTCGCGCCGGGACCGGTGCCGCTCGTAGAGGGTGGTCGCCGCACTGAATCGCGCGCCGCTGAGCTTCCCGCCGGCCACGCCGACGCCGTACAGGGCCGCGTGCTCACCGGCGATCGCCGCCTGCAGGGCTTCGATCTCGGTCACGCGCCGGCCTTCTTCCTGGGAGTCAGGGTTGCGGCCAGCTGGCTCTCGGAGGCGGCGATCATCGCCAGCACCCGGGCAGCCTGGCCGGTGAGCTTGCCGGCCGCGGTGGCATGGGCGACCGACAGCTTCTGCTCCCGCGCCGCGAGATCAGCCAGTACGGCGGCCGACGCCTTCGGCAGCGGAGGAAGCTTGCCGGGCTGCGGCGGCTCGGCGCCGCTGAGCTCCTTGAGCTTGGCGACGTGCGCGGCGTGGCTCTGGACGGCCGGGGCCAGCTGGGTGCGGAGAGCCGGCAGGGCCTGACCGGCCGCGCTCACCCGCAGCGCGAGCTGCGCGACCTGGGTGGCCGCGGCGGTCAGAGCGGCCACGACCTTCGGGTCGGTGCTCGGTGCGGGCGGCTGGACCGATCCGTCGGGCCCCGCGGAGGCTCCCGGCGTACCGGTGGAGGGCTTGTCGTCGTCACATCCACTGACCAGTACGGCGACGCCTGCCGCCACCAGGGCGGCACGGCGGGACAAGTGGACGGGGGCCTCCGGCATGCCCGAAACCCTATCGGCTCCCCGGCTCGGTCGAGCCGCTGGTCAGGACAACGTCGCGGGCCGGATAAGGTGGGCTACTGCCCTGCGGATCGGGGCTGAACGGGTGCACAACTGGAGAGAGGCAGGTTTACCTGTGAGCCGAAAGACTGACCACACGGACACCACGAGCCTCGAGAACTTTCTCCGGCCGATCGTCGCGCAGTTCGGCTGCGACCTGGAGGACGCCGAGATCACGCAGGCCGGGAAGCGCCGGCTGTTGCGGGTGCTGATCGACCGCGACGGCGGGATCAGCCTGGACGACGTCGCCGAGGTCACCCGCGCGATCTCCAAGGCGCTGGACGCCGACGACATCATGGGCGGCGGCGCCTACACGATGGAGGTCTCCAGCCCCGGGGTCGACCGGCCGCTCACGCAGCCGCGGCACTGGCGGCGCAACCTGACCCGCCTGGTCGCGGTCACGATGGAGAGCGGCGACAAGGTCACCGGACGGATCACCTCGGTGACCGAGGAGACCGCCGAGCTGGACGTCAAGGGCCGGACCCGCACGGTGAGGTTCGCCGACGTGGTCAAGGCCAAGGTCCAGATCGAGTTCAACCGGCCGGCCGGCAAGGACGAAGAAGAAGTAGAACCCGAGCACGTAGAAGACGACGCCGACGCTGCTGACGGCACGGTGGAGGAGAACTGATGGACATCGACATGGCCGTCCTGCGCTCGCTGGAGCGGGAGAAGGACATCGCCTTCGACGTCGTGGTGGAGGCGATCGAGCAGGCCCTGCTGGTCGCGTACCACCGGACCGAGGGCGCCCAGCAGCACGCCCGCGCGGAGCTGGACCGCAAGACCGGGCACGTCCTGGTGATGGCTCGCGAGCTCGACGACGAGGGCAACCTGGTCCGCGAGTTCGACGACACCCCGGCCGACTTCGGCCGGATCGCGGCGACCACCGCCAAGCAGGTGATCCTGCAGCGGCTGCGCGACGCCGAGGACGAGGTGCGCTACGGCGAGTTCTCCGGCAAGGAGGGCGACATCGTGTCCGGCATCGTCCAGCAGGGCCGCGACCCGCGGTCGGTGATGGTCGACCTGGGCAAGATCGAGGCCGTGCTGCCCGCGCCGGAGCAGGTGCCGGGGGAGAAGTACGAGCACGGCTCGCGGCTGCGGGTCTACGTGGTCGGGGTCCGCAAGGGCTTCAAGGGCCCGCAGATCACCGTCTCGCGCACGCACCCGAACCTGGTCAAGAAGCTGTTCGCGCTGGAGGTGCCGGAGATCGCCGACGGCACCGTCGAGATCACCGCGATCGCCCGCGAGGCCGGCCACCGGACCAAGATCGCGGTCCGCACGCTGAACCCCTCGGTGAACGGCAAGGGTGCCTGCATCGGCCCGATGGGCCAGCGGGTGCGCAACATCATGCACGAGCTGCACGGTGAGAAGATCGACATCATCGACCACAGCGACGACCCGGCGACCTTCGTCGGGAATGCGCTGTCGCCGGCGCAGGTTTCATCGGTTGAGGTCGTCGACGCCGCGGCACGCGCCGCGCGGGTCGTCGTACCGGACTACCAGCTCTCGCTGGCGATCGGCAAGGAAGGGCAGAACGCCCGCCTGGCCGCCCGGCTGACCGGGTGGCGGATCGACATCCGGCCGGATACTGATGTGACTCGTGGGGACGAGAAGGTAGACTGACTTCTCGGTCGGTCGACTGAGTCGTCACCACACCCTGAGGAACTGTGACAGAAACTGCAGAGGCGCGCCCTGAGAAGGTTCGGGAGCGTACTTGCATCGGGTGTCGGAAACGGGACAGTCCGACCGGCTTGCTGCGGATGACGGTGTCCGGAGGACGTGTCCTCCCGGATCCCGCGCATCGAGCACCCGGCCGTGGGGCGCACTTGCACCCGGTGACCGGGTGTCTCGACCTCGCCGAGCGGCGCAAAGCGTTTCCCAGGGCCTTCAAGGTCCCGGGGCCGCTTGATCTGAGCCTGATCAGGGCACAGGTCGAGAAGCAGTAGCACCAAGAGCATCACCAAGTGCGGCCGCCCGGCCGCCCGCGGCATGAGCCGCGACGACATGAAGGCGGGTCATCGACTCATGACCACTCGATGAGTGTCGAACGATGAGTGCAATGCGATGAGCATGTACGTCAACTAACGGTCCGCGCCCCCAAGGCTCGGACCAGAGGGAGAGTAGTGGCAAAGGTCCGGGTCTACGAGCTCGCGAAAGAGCTCGGAGTTACCAGCAAGGTCGTCCTGACCAGGCTGAACGACATGGGAGAGTTCGTCCGATCGGCGTCTTCGACGATCGAGGCACCCGTAGTCCGTAGATTGGCGGAGGAGTTCGAGAAGAACCCGCCGAAGAAGCGCGCGGCCAAGAAGGCCGCCGCCAGCACGTCCGCTGCGCCGCAGGCGACCGCTCCGGTCACCCCGGCGGAGCCCGCCGCGCCGAAGGCAACCCCTGCCCCCGCGGCACCCGCCGAGCGCGCCACCGCGCCGGCCGCCGAGGCCGCTCCGGCCCCGGCAGCACCGAAGGCTCCCGAGGTCTCCGCCCCCGCGGCTGAGGCTCCGGCTGCTCCGGTCACCGAGGCTCCGGCCAAGGAGACCAGCGCTCCGGCCGCGGCCAGTGCCACTCCGGCACCGGCTCGTCCGGGTCCGCGTCCTGGCCCCCGGCCTGGTCCGCGCACCGAGACTCCTGCTCCGGCCGCTCCGGCGACCACCGAGCCGGCTTTCGAGGCTCCGGCCGCGCAGGCTGCCCCGGCGGCTCCGGCCGCTCCGGTGGAGGTTCCGGCCGCATCCGAGGCCCCGGTCTCTTCCGGCCAGCCGACTCAGGATCCGACCACCGAGGCTCCGGCCGCTCGCGCACCGCGTGAGGACACCCGTCCGGCACCGCGTCCCGGTACGCCGGGCTCCGGTCCGCGTCCGGGTTCGGCTCCCCGTCCGGGTGGTTCCGACCGTCCGGGCTCGAGCTCCGCGCCGCGTCCGGGTGGTGCCCCCCGTCCGGGTGGCGCACCGCGTCCCGGTGGCGGTCGTCCGGGTGGACCCGCGTCCGGTGGCCCTGGTGGTCCCCGTCCGGGTGCTCCGCGTCCGGGCAACAACCCGTTCAGCTCGACCCAGGGCATGCAGCGCGGTGGCGCCCGTCCGGGTCAGGGCGGTGGCGGTTCGCAGGCACCGGCAGGCGCGAGCCCGGCCGGCATGCCCCCGCGCCCGCCGCAGGCCCGTAGCGGCGGCGGCAACGACCGCCCGCGTCCGGGCGGCGTACCGGGTGCTCCCCGGCCGAACCCGGCGATGATGCCGAAGTCCTCTGCCGGAACCTTCACCGGTCGTCCGTCCGCTCCGGCGGGTGGCGGCGGTGGCGGCCGTGGTCGCCCCGGTGGCGGCGGCGGTCCGGGTGGACCGAGCGCCGGTCCGCGCGGTGGCGGCGGTGGCGGTGGCGGCGGTTTCCGTCCCGGTGGTGGCCCGAGCGGTCCCCCCGGTGGTGGCGGCGGTCGTCCGGGCCCGGGCAACCGGGGCCGTGGCGGGACACAGGGTGCCTTCGGGCGTCCGGGTGGTCCGGCCCGTCGTGGTCGCAAGTCCAAGCGCGCGAAGCGCCAGGAGTTCGACAACATGCAGGCCCCGGCCGTCGGCGGCGTCCGCGTCCGTCACGGTGGTGGCGAGGTCGTCAAGCTCGCCCGTGGTGCCTCGCTGACGGACTTCGCCGAGAAGGTCGGCGCGGATCCGGCGTCGCTGGTGCAGGTGCTGTTCCACCTCGGTGAGATGGTGACCGCGACCCAGTCGGTCAACGAGGAGACCCTGCAGCTGCTCGGCACCGAGCTCGAGTACGACGTGCAGATCGTGTCCCCGGAGGACGAGGACCGCGAGCTGCTGCAGTCGTTCGACATCGACTTCGGCACCAACGAGGGCGACGAGGACGACCTGGTCAAGCGGCCGCCGGTCGTGACCGTGATGGGTCACGTCGACCACGGTAAGACCAAGCTGCTGGACGCGGTCCGCTCGGCGAACGTGGTCGCCAAGGAGGCCGGTGGCATCACGCAGCACATCGGTGCCTACCAGGTCACCACCGAGGTCGACGGCGTACAGCGCGCGATCACCTTCGTCGACACCCCGGGTCACGAGGCGTTCACCGCCATGCGTGCTCGTGGTGCGCAGGCCACCGACATCGTCATCCTGGTGGTCGCGGCCGACGACGGCGTGATGCCGCAGACGATCGAGGCGCTGAACCACGCCCGCGCGGCCGGTGTGCCGATCGTGGTCGCGGTCAACAAGATCGACGTCCCCGCGGCGGACCCGACCAAGGTGCGCGGTCAGCTGACCGAGTACGGCCTGGTCCCCGAGGAGTACGGCGGCGACACGATGTTCGTCGACGTCTCGGCGAAGTCCCGGATCAACATCGACGGGCTGCTCGAGAGTGTCGTGCTGACCGCGGACGCGGCGCTCGACCTGCGGGCCAACCCGAACATGCCGGCCCAGGGCATCGCGATCGAGGCGAACCTCGACAAGGGCCGTGGTCCGGTGGCGACCGTGCTGGTTCAGCGCGGAACGCTGCGGGTCGGCGACTCGATGGTGGCGGGTCCGGCGTACGGCCGGGTCCGGGCGATGCTGGACGAGCACGGCGACCCGGTCGAAGAGGCCACGCCGTCGCGTCCGGTCCTGGTCCTCGGTCTGACCGCGGTACCGGGCGCCGGCGACAAGTTCCTGGTCGTCGACGACGACCGGATGGCTCGCCAGATCGCCGAGAAGCGCGAGGCACGAGCTCGTGCGGCGGCCAACGCCAAGCGGCGCGCCCGTCGTACCCTCGAGGACTTCATGGCCTCGATGGAGAAGGGCGAGACGCAGGAACTGCTGCTCATCCTGAAGGGCGACGTGTCCGGTTCGGTCGAGGCGCTGGAAGACGCGCTGGTCCGGATCGAGATCGACGACGAGGTCAACCTGCGCGTCATCGACCGCGGCGTCGGTGCGATCAACGAGAACGACGTCAACCTGGCGATGGCCTCCAACGCGGTCATCATCGGCTTCAACGTGCGGCCGGCGGGCAAGGCCGGCGACGTGGCCGAGCGCGAGGGTGTCGACATCCGGTACTACTCGGTGATCTACTCCGCGATCGACGACATCGAGGCGGCCCTGAAGGGCATGCTCAAGCCGATCTACGAAGAGGCCGTGCTGGGCCAGGCGGAGATCCGCGAGATCTTCCGCTCCTCGAAGGTCGGAAACATCGCCGGTTGCTGGGTGACCAGTGGACTGGTCCGCCGCAACGCCAAGATCCGGTTGATCCGGGACGGTGCGGTGATCGTCGACAACGGCGAGCTGTCGTCGCTGAAGAGGTTCAAGGACGACGCGTCCGAGGTCCGCGAGGGCTTCGAGTGTGGTCTGACGATCAACAACTTCAACGACATCAAGATCGGCGACATCGTCGAGTCGTTCGAGCTGCGCGAGAAGCCGCGGAGCTGACAAAGAGTCGTCCGCCGGGATCCATCGGTCCCGGCGGACAGCTCGCGGAGTAACGTCCGGAGCGGCGGTGTCCAGGTAGTTCACACAGCCGCCGCTCCGGACGTTACGTATGAATGAGGGAGTGAGCCCGGATGGGTGAAGCAAGGGCGAAGCAGCTGGCCGACCGGATCCAGGTCCTGGTCGCGGAACTGCTCGAGCGCCGGGTCAAGGACCCGCGGCTGGGCTTCGTGACCGTGACGGACGCCAAGCTGACCGCCGACCTCGGCGAGGCGAGCGTCTTCTACACCGTGTACGGCGGTGAGCAGGAGCGGGCCGACACGGCGGCCGCGCTGGAGTCGGCCCGCGGGCTGATCCGCAGCGAGGTCGGCAAGGCCCTCGGGCTGCGGCGGACGCCGAGCCTGGCGTTCTTCCTGGACGCGATCCCGGAGAACGCCGGCCAGATCGAGGAACTGCTGGCCAAGGCGCGGCAGGCCGACGCCGAGGTGGCCAAGGCCGCCGCGGGCGCCAAGCCGGCCGGTGACGCCGACCCGTACAAGCGCCGCGAGGACGATGACGACGACGAGTGAGACGATCGTTGCCGACGGCATCGTTGTCGTCGACAAGCCGGCCGGGCTGACCTCGCACACCGTGGTCGCCCGCGTCCGGCGGCTGGCCGGCACCCGCAAGGTCGGGCACGCCGGCACGCTCGACCCGATGGCCACCGGCGTGCTGGTGGTCGGGGTCAACCGGGCAACCCGGTTGCTCGGGCACCTGCAGCTGGCGGACAAGTCGTACGACGCGACGCTACTGCTCGGGGCCACGACGACGACCGACGACCGTGAGGGCTCGCTGGAGACCACTGCCTCGCCCGAGGCGCTGGCCGCGGTGAGCGACGAGGCGATCTCGCTGGCGGTCGACGACTACCGCGGCGAGATCTCGCAGATCCCGTCGAAGGTGTCGGCGATCAAGGTCGACGGCAAACGCGCGTACGAGCGGGTGCGGGCCGGCGAGGAGATCGAGCTCAAGGCCCGCACGGTCACGATCAGCCGGTACGACGTGCTGGAGATCCGGCGGGTCGAGCAGGGGATCGAGGTCGACATCTCGGTCGACTGCTCGAGCGGGACGTACATCCGGGCACTCGCGCGTGATCTCGGCGCGCAGCTCGGTGTCGGTGGGCACCTGACGGCGCTGCGGCGTACTCGGGTCGGTGGGTTCAACCTGTCGGCCGCGCACACGCTGGAGGCGCTGGGGGACGAGTTCGTGCTGCTGCCGATCGCGGACGTGGCGGCGGAGACGTTTCCGCGGTTCGACGCGGACGCGGAGCAGGAGATCGCGATCCGCACCGGGCGGCCGTTGGCGGGGCTGAAGTTGAGCGAGGGCGAGACGGCGATGTTCGCGCCGGACGGGACGTTCCTGGCGCTGTACGCGCCGCACGGCCCGCTCGCGAAGCCGAGCGCGGTCTTCGTCGGCTGACCGCGCGCCTCGAACCTCCGCGGCTTCCCGGCGAGCCCGGCGGTGGGCGCGGCGGTGAGCGCGGCGGTGACTGCTTTCGTTCTCGACGACTGACGCCGTTGTCGACGACTGCCTCGGTACATCGGAGCAGTCGTCGAGAACGGGATCAGTCGTGGTGCACGGTTCCAGTGACGCCGTTCGACGACCACGTCGGTACATCGGAGCAGTCGTCGAATACAGGATCAGTCGTGGTGCACGGTTCCAGCGGTTCCGTCGACGAGCGTGCGGGATCCGTCCGGGAGGAGCCTGGTCGCGTCGGTGACGCCGACCACCGCCGGGATCCGTTGTTCGCGGGCGACGATGGCGGCGTGCGAGAGCGGACCGCCGACCTCGGTGACGACGGCCGCGACGACTCCGAACAGGGGAGTCCAGGCTGGGTCGGTGAACCGGCAGACCAGGACGTCGCCGCGCCGGACGTGGTCGAAGTCCTCGGGGCCCCGGACGATCCGGGCCGGGCCGGACGCCGTACCGGCGCTGGCGGGTCTTCCGTACAGCACTGAGGGTCCACCCTTTCAACAGAATGTTGACAACAGTCTGTTGAGGTTAGGTGATCAGGTCGGCGAAGGCCACCAGGTTGGCCTCGAAGGTGTTCGAGCTGGGGTCGAGGCCGCCGCAGGTGATCAGGCGCAGGCCGGCGTGGTCGAGGTCGCCGTACACGGCCGCGCTCGGGAAGGCGCTCTTCGGGTACTGCCGGACCCGGCTCACCCGGAACACCGCCGCCGTACGGTCCTGCCGGGTCACCGTGATCGTGTCGCCGGGCTTCAGCCGCGACAACCGGGCGAAGACGCCCGCGCGACCGCCCCAGCGCACGTGCCCGGCGATCACGGCCGGGCCGCGCTCGCCCGGCGTGGGGGCGCCGGTGAACCAGCCGGCCGGGAAGGCGTTCGGCGGGACCTGCAGGGTGCCGTCGGACTTGAGGCCGAGCCGCATCAGGCTGGAGTCCACCCCGATCGCTGGGATCGCGACCCGGATCGGGGTGGACCTCCGCAGCGAAGCCGGCTTTCCGCGTCCCTGGCCAGGGGGTGATGAAGGCCGGGACGGTGCAGCGGAAGGCTTCGGGCGGAGCTCTCGGGTGGGTTTGCCTGCCGGGGTGCGGGTCGGCGTACCGGCTTTGGGCTTGGTCGGGGTGAGCACCGTCGTGGTGGGCGCAGCGGTTCCGTCCGGTACGACGCCGGCCGTGGGCGGGCCGGGCTGAATCGGCCCCGTGCCCGATTCAGAGGTACACCCGGTCACCGTCAACGCGGCCGTCAGGAGCAGAACCGCTGCGCCGGTTCTCATGGGGTGGTGTCGCCGATCCAGCCGAACCAGGAGGTGGTCGGCGGGTCGAGCAGGCACATCGACAGACCGGAGGCGTCACCTGTGTCGACGGGGCCGCCGGGGGTTTCGGTGACCTGCGGCGGGCGGGGAGTGGCCGGCGGCTTGGGCGGGTTGGTCGGAGGCGTCGTCGGCGGTGAGGTCGGGGGACTCGTCGGCGGACCGGTGGGCGGTGTGGTCGGAGGTGAGCTCGGCGGGGTCGTGGGAGGTGTGGTCGGGGGCGTCGTCGGCGGTGTTGTGGGAGGTGTGGTCGGCGGCGTGGTGGGCGGGGTTGTAGGCGGTGTGGTCGGGGGCGTCGTCGGCGGGGTCGTGGGAGGTGTCGTCGGCGGCGTGGTGGGCGGGGTCGTAGGCGGTGTGGTCGGCGGAGTCGTAGGCGGCGTCGTCGGGGGAGTGGTGGGAGGCGTGGTGGGCGGGGTGGTCGGCGGCGTGGGGCGGCAGTTCGGGCGGGTGATGGTGTTCGTGTCCAGCGTGACGGCGCCGTTGCGGGCCAGCATGCGGCCGACGGCGGTGGCGCCGGTGTTCATCGTGATCGACGTCAGCGCGAGGATCGTGCCGCGGAAGCGGGTGGCGGTGCCGAGCGTCGCCGAGCTGCCCACCTGCCAGAACACGTTGCAGGCCCGGGCGCCGTTGACCAGCACCACGCTGCTGCTGCTCGCCGTGGTGAGGGTGGATCCGGCCTGGAAGACGAAGACGGCTCCCGCGTCCCCTTCGGCGTCCAGGGTCAGTGCGCCGGTGAGCCCCATCGAGGAGTCGGCCTTGTAGATGCCCTGTGTCAGGCGCTTGCCGCCCAGGTCGTCGGTGACCGGCGTCGGTGGCTGTTCCCCGGCCGCGACGTTGTACGCCGTGACGAGATCCTGCTTCGCCTGCTGGGTCACGTTGTCGCCCGCGTGGTTCGTCCCGGTGATCGTCATCGTCCCGGCTCCGGTGATCGCCGGGTTCGGGAAGCTCCCGATGTCCCCGGTCAGCACGGTCGGCCCGGTGTTCGTGATCCCGGCTCCGGCCAGTACGACGAAACTCTCGGCGGTCCCGAGCGGTACCCGGACGGCGGCCGCCTGAGCGGTCCCGCCGGTGACCAGCAGCCCGCCCGCGGAGACGACGAGTGCTGCCGTGACCGCCAGCGCGCTCAGCCGCAACCGGCGGGAAGCCCGCGCGGAGATGGAAGATCTTGTGATCGGTGTCATCCTCAGTCCCTCGATGCCGCGCCCGATCGACCGATCGGCACGGCTTAGTTGCCCCGAGCATTGGCTCCCACAGGAGGATCAGCGGACGTCAGAACGACATCGAGTGATCCGGACAGGTCTGGGCCGCAACAGGACATCGGGAGACCACCACGAGCGGCAGGGTTTCAGTGGCCCCGGCCAGTTCGATGGTGTGTTCGCACCCCGTTCGATCAGCGGCGACCGGTGAGGCCGTCGTCTGCTGATCACAATCAGTAACTGACTTTCACCGTAGGTCAGGGGTTACCGGCTGTCAACGGCTCGATGGATGCGGTAGGCAACCAGTACGATCGACCTCAACAAAATGTTGACAACAATCTGTTGATGGCGGATGGTTCGGGGGTGCACAGCAACGATCACGAACAGGCCGAGCGGGAGAGCCAGGCCCGCCGGGCCCTTCTCGACCTCAGTGCGAGCGAGCTGGAACCCCGCCCGTGGCAGCCGGGGCCGGTGCCGCCGTCGGCGGTCGACCTGATCCAGTTCTTCCTGTGGAAGGGCGCTGACCAGGACGCCGCGCTGGCGGCGCTGAGATTGTTGCCGGCGGCAAGGGCTGAGATCGACCAGCTGGAGACCGGGCTGTTGTTCGCGGCGCGCGGGCTCGGGCTGACGTGGGCGCAAATGGCCGAGGCGCTGGGGTTGAACTCGCCGCAGGCCTGTCAGCAGCGCCTCGACCGGCTCACCGCGCGACAGGCCGACGCGTGAAGTCGGCGCCGGAGCTGCTCGTGCTGCACGCCGTACGGCTGAAGGGAATGGGCGACGAGCGGACCATCGCGGCCCGGTTCGCGGTCAATCTGGCGGTGGCGCGCGAGTTGCTGCTCGACTACCAGGCCTACGGCTGGGTGACGTGGAGCGAGTTCGCGGGGACGGGCGGCTGGTCGCTGACGCCGGCCGGCCGGGCGGAGAACGAGCGGCAGCTGGGCGCGGAGCGCCAGGAAGCGGGCGATGCCGTACTGCGCGAGGTCTACCAGGAGTTCCTGCCGCTCAACGCGCGCCTGCAGCAGGCGTGCACGGACTGGCAGTTGCGGCCGACGCAGGACGATCCGATGGCGTTCAACGACCACACCGATCCGGCGTGGGACGCCCGGGTGGTGAAGACGCTGACCGCGCTGAGCCTGCGGCTGGACGAGCTGGTGGCGCGGCTGTCCGGCGTACTGGATCGGCTGGGTGGGTACGACCTGCGCTTCGCGGACGCGCTCGGTCGGGTGCCGCGCGACAACACCTGGGTGGACGGGTCGGGCAAGGACTCCTGCCACACGGTCTGGTTCGAGCTGCACGAGGACCTGATCGCCACGCTCGGGGTCGAACGCTGAAGCGAGTCCTTGGACCTAGGAGTGATCTCGCACCATCGCGTCGACCGACCTCGAGGTCGTCATGGCTGCAGCCAACTCCGACTTGTTCATCACCCAGCCCGTATGTCCGGCCAAGACCTGACGCCGCACGACGTCGGCATGCTCGCTGTCGGAGAGCACCTGCGCAGACCTGTACGCACGAAGGAAGTGTTTGAAGAGTGCCGGTAGTTGTCCAGCCGGGATCACGCCCTTGGTGCTGTAAGCCAGTACGGGGAGAAACCAGCGTTCGAACACTGCAGCGACCCCTGGCGGCGTTGCACTCGACGACTGCAGCGCGGGCAAGTGGCCGTCGTTCTCGTACGGGATCCGGCCATGGATGACGTACTTGAGTTGCGTGCCGAGATGCTCGCGAAACAGATAGCCATGGGCTGCGATGTTACGCGCGGCACCTTCGCTGACGGTCATGACCGAGGTATGCGCATCTTGACGCCGCGCCGCGGTGATCGCAGTGGTGTGAAGCCCGACCCGAGGGTCGAGGATGCGACCGCGCAGGCCTATCGGTGACAGGTCGATCCCGTAATCCCGGATCCGGGAGAGGATCAGACGCCGGGCGAATGTTCTCGCTGTGGTCTGGAGGTGTTTCGGTTGTCGTCGATGGGCCGAGTGGATGTTAGACCGATCGAGCACCGGCTGTCCGTCGCGAAGATCCGCGATGAGGTGAAGTCCCGCCCGGTCGACCGTCTTCTCGCTTCCACAGGCCATGCAGCGAGACGCCCGGCGCCCAGTCATCCTGTCGCAGGACCGGCAGACCGGAGTGGTCTCCCTGCTGATTCGGAGAGCGCCGTCCTGCAGTCTCGACTCGATCATGGCCAGCGACGTCTCGGCAACTTCAGCGTCGGCATCGGTCATGACACCGGCCGACGGAACTTGATTCCGGGAGTACTTGTCCGTGATGAGTCGTGCATCGAACTGCGGGCGGGGCAGTTCGTCGCCGGCGCGCTCGAATCGGAGATCCGCCGCGAGAGTGACGGTGTTCCACAGATGAGGGGTCTGCGGCCAACCGAGTAGCTCGTTCAAGGCCGAGGCAAGCCTGATCCCGACAGCTTTTCCCGGTGAGCCGGCGAACGTGAAGTCGCCGTTCTGAACTGGTCCGTTGACGAACAGCAAAGACATGTCTAATCCTCATCGGCCGGCACTGTCGTTCCGGTTCGCACGAATCGTCGACCGGCGAGTTGGTAGTGAAGGATCGCGGCGTTCGGCAGCTTGGCCGTTCGCTCCTCTGCGACGACATCCGCGAGCGGCCGGTCCTCGAGGTGCGAGCGGAACGCCATGGTCGCGGATTGGTGCGTGAAGGCGATCACAGTACGAACTGTTTGGAGTTCGGCTCGTGCCAGGCCGACGAACTCAGCGACTCTCGCCGACACCTCGAGCGCGAGAGACTCGCCTCCAGGAGCACACCACAGGTGCTTCTGCTCCCTTCTGGTAGCCACATCGCACGGGTAGGCGTCGTACAGTTCGCGCTTGGTCATGTAGGTCGCGTCGCCGTAGTGCTGCTCGTCCAGAAGTCTGGTCTGCTGGAAGGCTTCTGAAGACATAGAAGGCAGTGCGATCGCCGCGGTGTCGATGGCTCTGCGGTACGTCGACGTGAACACCTTCGGCTCGTCGTCGATCAGCAGCGGCAGTGTGGAGGCGAGCCACGCAGCCTGACGGAATCCGCGCGGGGTGAGGCCGACGACCTCACGAGACAGCCAGTGAGCCGCCACGGCGTCGTACGGTCGCGGGTCCTGGTAGAAGCCTGCGTACTTCGCGGCGTTCTCGACCGACTCCGCATGCCGGATGATCAGGAGGTTCACCGAGCGGTCCTAGCCGGCCAGGTTGGCGATGTAGGTCCCGCTGGCGTTCCACGGGGTCATCTCGATGCCGAATCCTTCATGGTTGCCGCCCTTGGAATGCACGAGCTTGCCCGACAGATGGACGGTGTCTCCGGTCCGGAACGCTCCGGTGTAGGCGCCGAGATACGACCGCATGTGGGTGATTCTCGGCGCGAAGGAGTCAGGCTCGTCCATGGTCGACCTGAGAATTGTCGTGACTGCGATGCCGTAGAGCGCTGGGGTCGCGAGACCTTCGGTGTGGTCGGTGATCTGCGCCAGCAGGGAGACCTCGCCGATCTCCTTCGCGGAGGTCTGCGAGAAGATTTCGTCCTGGTCGGCCCTGAGAGGTTCACAGTTGATGTGCGTGCCTGCACTTGTGGTCAGGCCCTGGAGCTTGCGTTGCTCCTGCTTGATGAGGTTGGTGAACGAACTGCCCTCCATGTACTTCGCTCGCCTCAGGTACAGGCGAGTCAGGTCGTCCCCGTCGTACCGCCGGATCAGACCCGACTCAGCGAAGAGAGCCTGGGCGAGTTCGTAGCCCGTCTGCCCGTAGCAGACGAGGTCGATGTCCGAGCGTTCGTTGAAGCAGCCCACGAGAAAAGATCCGGTGACTCCGATCAGGCCGTCGGCACCGTGCGACCGAACCCAGTCGATGATTGACAGCAGATCCTGACCCGGCGCGGATCCGGCGATCGTGCCTGGTTGGTCGTGGATCGCCCGAAGTGCTTCACGGCACGAGTAGTGGACCAGAACCTCATCGCGGGGGATGCCGGTGATGACGCAGCCCAGCGTGTCCGAGTACACGTAGCAGTCGGGGCGGTCGGCCAGGATGCCGAAGGACTTGGAAACGACGCTGTTCTGACGATAGATGCTGCCGAACAGCCGGCGGTCACCCTTGTCGTCCGGGTGATACTTCACATATCCCAAGTAGTGACTTCCCGGATGGCTGTCGCCGATGACCTTGAACACGACACCGTGGCGGTCCATCAGATAGTCGCGATCCCGTACGGCAAGAACGGGTCTACCTGTGGTCGGCAAGGAACTGGTCGAAGGTCGGGAACTTGCCGGTGTCAATTGCAGTGCTCGACTCATACTGATCGACTCCCATCAGGAACAGAGTTCGGCGGTACTGCCACTTGAGGTGTTTGTCGTGCCGCGACGGATCTGTCGGTCGCATCAAGGCCAGAAAGAAGAAGCACTTGACCAAGAGGAAATCGCCCAGGTGCCTGCTGACGGGGTAGCCCGCCAGCGCGGAGCTCACCTTGTCGAGCGCTGCCGTGTAGCTCCAACGCTGTCCTGAGCTCAGGTCGTAGCCTTTGCCGCCGCCCTTGAAGGCGACAATGTCCAGTGCTGGGTAGACGTCGTAGCCCAGTGGCACAGGACCATGGTGTTGCCAGTCGATGACGCCACCTTCCAGCACGTTGGGCAGGCCGTAGTCCAAGTGCCCCTGGACCGTCGGAAGACTGGACGTCCTGTCCACTGCGTGGGCGACAGCATCGCGGACTCGTGAGACGTCGAAATCCGGGTTCTCTTCGAAGACAACGGGGGCGAACGCGGCGCGGTCGAACCATGGGGTCGCAGGTACCGGATGGGCGGCCTCGGCCTCCATCAGTCGCGACGAAACGGCAGCCGACGACTGGATCACCCAGTCGCTCACGCGTCCCAGCCGATCGGTGTCCGCCAGGGCGACGTCGTGCAAAGTGACGTCACCCAGAGAGTGCTCGATGACGAAGTAGGTGCCGTCCTCGTCCTGTCCGCTGTCGATGATTGCGGGCACTGGATAACCGAGGCGAGCCACCTGCTGCTGGAACCGCGTTTCTGCGCGGAGCTCGTCGCCGCCGGTGCGTTTGAACATCCGGCCATCTGCGGATCGCCACACAGCGCCGTCACTCGCAGTTCTGTTCTTGACGAACGCCCAATCGTTCATGCCGTCATCCTTCGCCGAGCCAGTGCGGTGCTTCAGGTCCAAGAGCTGAAGCCGATGCACTGACGGTAGCGGTCGGCCACGGACGGTGCCCGGAAAAACTTTCCAGGGTCACTCCTGCGGGTGTGAGAGGTTGTGTTCATGCGAGGGATGCTCAACAACCTGACCCTGGGCGAGCGGGTCGCCTGGTACCGGAGGCGCCGCGGTCTCTCGCAAGAGGTGCTCGCCGGGCTGATCGACCGAACCGTCGACTGGTTGAGCAAGATCGAGAACAACCGCATCGAACTCGATCGCCTGTCCGTCATCAGGACTTTGGCTGCTGCACTCGACGTCAGCTTGGGAGACCTGCTGGCGGAGCCGTCGTTGCTGGAGTGGAGCAGTGAATCGGGCCGGCGAACGATCCCAGCGGTGCGTGAAGCGCTGATGGACTACCGGAACCTGGTCTACTTCGCAGACGGCGACACGAGCCACCAACCCGCTCCCTTGGAAGAGTTGGAGCGCGATGTCGCGGATCTGTGGTCTGCGTACCAGCACTCGCGCTTCGGGTACGTCGCGCACCGTGCGCCACTGGTGCTGTCCGAGGCGCAGTTGGCCGCACGCGCCTTCACCGGAGACGACAGGCAACGCGCATTGTCGTCACTTGCGCTGACTTACCACGCGACCGCGACCATGCTGACCAAGGTCGGCGAGGTGGACCTCGCCTGGATCGCGTCGGACCGAGGACTTGTGAACGCGCAGCAGAGCGGGGATGTCGTGGTCGTCGGTTCCCTGCTGCGCTCGGTGACGCACTCCTTGCTGTCCAGCGGGAGGTACACAGAGGCAATCGCGTTCACCGGTCAGGCGGCTGAACAGTTGCGCGGTGCCATGAGCTCGCGAACGCCTCAGGAATTGTCCGTGTACGGAACGCTTTTCCTGGCGGGATCCATGGCAGCGGCCCGCGCAGAGGACAGGCAATCGACCCGCGACTTTCTGGCGGAGGCAGCGGCGGCGGCTCGAGAGCTGGGACGAGACGGCAACTACCTGTGGACTGCTTTCGGCCCGACCAACGTCGACATCCATCGGGTCGCGACGGCGATGGAACTGGGCGACCTTCAGATCGCCCTCGAGCTCGGGCCCAGTGTGGTGACGACTCCACTGCCCATCGAACGCAGAGTGCGTCACAAGCTCGAGGTGGCGCGGGCCTTGAGTACGGCCAACCGGCGGGACCGGGCTGTGGATATGCTCCTGGACGCCGAGTCGATGGCGCCTGAGCAGGTCAGGTACCACTACCTGAGTAGGCAGTTGGTGATGACCTGGGTACGGTCGACGCGGACGAAACCCAGTCAGGAACTAGCGGGCTTGGCCCGGCGATTGCGAGTGACTTGAGCTGATGAGCACAGATTCACCACCGCCGATGGCGACGCCGCGGGTCGCTGCCGGTGCGCTGTTCCACGACGGTCATGGACGATTTCTGCTGGTCAAACCCTCCTACAAGTCCGGCTGGGATCTTCCCGGCGGCTACGTCGAGCCCGGCGAGACCCCGGCCGAGGCATGTGAGCGTGAGGTTCGTGAGGAACTGGCCCTGTCCAAGGTCATCGATGCTCTGCTGGTGATCGACTGGGCTCCGGCCGCGAATGAGGGGGACAAGTTGCTGTTCGTCTTCGACGGGGGGTTCCTCGGGCCGAACGACACCGAGCTGATCAGTCTCCAGCAGGACGAGATCGAGGACTTCGGGTTCCACAACCCCTCAGACTTCGGTGAACTACTTCCTGCACGTCTTGCCCGGCGTCTGCTCGCTGCCGTGGAGGCCCAGGCGCGTGGAGTGATCAGCTACCTGGAGCACGGCGTTCATCGGCAAGGCGCCGCGGTGCTCGGTGCTGAGGCTGCTGCCGAAGGATGAACTCGTAGATCACCAGCTGGTTGTGAACGCGGTCAGTAAGCTGGAGGTGTGCGTTCCCGACCTACGTTGAGCTGGACCCCCGGTCCTGAGGTGCTGGCGCTTGCGCCCGGTACGGCGGATCTCGCGCCGGTGATCGACGCGGTCGCCGCGGGTGGAGCGGTCGTGCTGTCCGGGGCGGGGATCTCGACGGAGTCGGGCATCCCGGACTACCGGGGTGCGACGGGAAGCCTGCGGACGCACACGCCGATGACGTACGGCGACTTCGTCGGGAGTGAGGCCGGTCGGCAGCGGTACTGGGCCCGCAGCCACCTCGGCTGGCGGACGATCGCGCGCGCCGATCCGAACGACGGTCACCGCGCCGTTGCGACGCTGCAGGCCCGCGGCTACCTGAGCGGTGTCATCACGCAGAACGTCGACGGTCTGCACCAGGCGGCCGGCGCGCGCGACGTGATCGAGCTGCACGGGAACCTGGATCGCGTGATCTGCCTGGCCTGTCAGGACACCAGCCCGCGCGAGGAGCTCGACCGGCGGTTTCGTGAGGCCAATCCGGACTTCGAGGGTGAGGCGCTGCGGATCAACCCCGATGGTGACGTCGACCTGCCCGAGGAGACGGTCCGCGAGTTCCACCTGGTGCCGTGTCGCAACTGCGGGTCGCCGCTGCTCAAGCCGGACGTGGTGTTCTTCGGCGAGAACGTGCCGAAGACGCGGGTCGATCGCTGCTACCGGCTGATCGACGAGGCCGAGTCGATGCTGGTCCTGGGGTCGTCCCTGACCGTGATGTCGGGCTTCCGCTTCGTCCGGTACGCCGCGAAGGCCGGCAAGCCGGTGCTGATCATCAACCACGGCATCACCCGGGGAGACCCGCTGGCCACTCACCGGATCGATCTGCCGCTGGGCCAGGCGCTCACCGACCTCACCGTCGCGCTCGGCTGAGCCGCCGTACTGCGTCGGGCCGCTCGGCCGGGAGCCGGCCGCCGGGAACGAAAGCGCCGGGCCGGTCCACGCGTGAAGTGGGCCGGCCCGGCGTCCGCCGTACGGATTGGAAAGGGTCAGCGTTGCGCGCCGGTCCGTAGGCGGTCCAGGTGGGCCCGATAGGCCTCCGGCAGGCTGGTCTTCGCGGCCTTGCTGCTCAGCTCGCGCGCCTGCTGCGCGAACCCGGCCTGCTCGTCGGCGGTCACCGTCTCCGGTGCGCCGGTCAGCAACTTGTAGGTCAGCGACGCGACGCCGGCCTGACCCTCGAACCGCGGGTGGTAGTTGAACGCCCGCAGCAGGTTCAGGTCCTTGCCCTGGATCCACGCCTGGCCGTCCGGGGCGCAGGCGTCGTGACCCGTCGACGGGCCGAAGGTGTCGAGGTAGAGCGCCCCGGCCGCCTTCGCCGCGTTCTCGGCCGCCTTGTTGAGCTCCTGCTCGATCGAGTACAGGTAGCCGTAGTCGCCGTCGGCGAACGGCAGGATGTCGGGGCAGGTGCCCTTCTCCGGCGCGATCTTCGGGTACCCGACCAGGACGAGGGTCGCCTTCGGCGCCTTCACCTTGATCGCCTTGGCGACGTCGGTGATCCGCACCTGGGTCTTGGCGATGTCGGCCTTCAGCGTGTCCACGCCGTCGACGGTGAAGTGCTGCTTGCAGGGCGCGCCCTTGGAGTCGCTGTCCCGCAGCTTCGGGCAGGTGTCGATGACCCGGCCGAAGACGCCGAAGTCGTTCCCGCCGATCCCGAGCGTGACCAGGTCGGTGTCCGGCGTCAGCGCGTCGAACTGCGGCGCGGCGACACCGAGTGCCGTGCTCTGCGGCTGGGTCATGTTCGTGGTGTCGGCGCCGCCGCAGCTGACGTCGGCGAAGCGGTAGATGTGCAGCATCCCCGCGAGGAGCTTGGGGTAGTTGCTGGTCGAGCGCAGGCAGCCGAGCGAGAGCAGTTCCGGCAGCGGGACCAGGGGAGCGGAGGTGTAGGAGTCACCGAGCGCGACGTACTTGCTGTACGACGCCTTCGGGGTGACCGGAGGCCGGTCCGGCGTCGCCGCCTGAGCGGGGCCGGTGACGGACAGCGCACCGATCGAGGCCAGCGCGGTGAACGCGGCGACTGCGCGGGAAAGCTTCACTTGACCTCCGGGACTCTGCCTTCGGGGAAGGGGCAGTGCGGCCCACAGTAAGTTGAGTCACCGGCCGATTACAAGGGGTGACCGGGGACCTGGTGCATCGGGCGCGAAGCTTTCGTGGAATCCTTCTGCCTATGCGTGTCTGGCACGGTTTGGACGAGGTGGGCCCTGACTACGGTCCGTCGGTCGTCACCATCGGCAACTTCGACGGCGTGCACCGCGGCCACCAGGAGGTGCTGGCCCACGCCCGCGCGCGGGCCGAGCAGCTCGGTGGACTGCCGGTGGTCGCGCTCACCTTCGACCCGCACCCGATGGCGGTGCTGCGCCCGGACAAGGCGCCCGCGACGATCAGCGAGCCGGAGGAGCGGGCCCAGCTGCTCTGCGACGCCGGGGCCGACGCGGTGCTGATCCTGCCGTTCGACAAGGAGACGTCGAACTGGTCCCCGCAGGAGTTCATCGACCGCGTCCTGGTCGGCACCCTGCACGTGAAGGCCGTCGTGGTCGGCGAGAACTTCCGGTTCGGCCACAAGGCCGCCGGGCACGTCGACACTCTGGTCGAGGCGGGCGCCGCGGCCGGGTTCGAGGTCGAGGGCCTCGCGCTGCGCGGCGAGGGCCAGCCGTGGTCGTCGACGTACATCCGTGAGCTGATCGCGGCCGGCGACGTCGAGAAGGTCGCGGTCGCGCTGGGCCGGCCGCTGCGCGTGGTCGGCACGGTGATCGAGGGCGACAAGCGCGGCCGCGAGCTCGGGTACCCGACGGCGAACATCCCGGCCGAGTCCGGCTCCGCGATCCCGCTCGACGGCGTGTACGCCGGGTGGCTGCGGGTGCTCGAGCCGGCGCCCGGCACTCCGGCGTACGGCGAAGCCTTTCCCGCCGCGATCAGCGTCGGCAGCAACCCGACCTTCGACGGGATCGACCGCCGGGTCGAGTCGTACGTGCTGGACCGCGACGACCTGGAGCTGTACGGCTCGCGGGTCGCGGTGGACTTCGTGGCCCGGCTGCGCGGCTCGCAGATCCGGTTCGACACGATCGAGGCGCTGCTGGTCCAGATGAAGACCGACGTCGACCAGGCGCGGCAGCTGCTGACCGGGGACACCCCGGCCACCGAGGGTGATTAGGGCGGCTTGTCCACAGGCTGATACCCTGGCTGCTGCCGTCTGAACGGCCGCGGATCGAGAGTGCCCGGGTGACCCAAGCCCCGGTGCGCCGCGCAACGGACATCGAGAGGATCAATAGTGTCGTCTGCCAATCCTGAGGCGAAGAAGAAGATCATCGGCGAGTACGCCCTGACCGAGGGCGACACCGGTTCCCCCGAGGTCCAGGTCGCGCTGCTCACGCACCGCATCGCCGACCTGACCGAGCACCTGAAGGAGCACAAGCACGACCACCACAGCCGTCGTGGTCTGCTGCTCCTCGTCGGTCAGCGCCGCCGGCTGCTGAACTACCTGTCCAAGAAGGACATCAACCGCTACCGGTCCCTGATCGAGCGGCTCGGCCTGCGCCGATGACGTCGTGAGAAGCGGCCACCGCACCCCGGTGGCCGCTTCTCGCGTATCCATGCCCCGGTCGTTTCCGGGGCGCGGAACACAACTGAACAGCTAAAAACGACAACGAGACGACGCGACCCGCGTACCGGGACGACGACCGGTCCTCGGTAGTGGCTTTCGGGACAGAGTTCGACCCGCGAGCCTCGATCGAAGACCGGCACACCCCCGGAGCCCGCGCCTCACGTCGTCTCAGAGTGAGAGAGGGGTATCCCGTGTCGGGATCCACCAACGCGCCCATGGAGGGCGCACAGTACGCCGAAGCCGTGATCGACAACGGCAGCTTCGGCACCCGCACCATCCGCTTCGAGACGGGCCGTCTGGCCCAGCAGGCCGCCGGCTCCGCCGCCGCCTACCTCGACGGCGACACGATGGTGCTCTCGGCCACCACGGCCAGCAAGAAGCCCAAGGACCAGTTCGACTTCTTCCCGTTGACGGTGGACGTCGAGGAGCGGATGTACGCCGCCGGCCGCATCCCGGGCTCGTTCTTCCGTCGTGAGGGTCGTCCCTCCGAGGAAGCCATCCTGACCTGCCGCCTGATCGACCGTCCGCTGCGGCCGTCGTTCGTCTCCGGCCTGCGCAACGAGATCCAGGTCGTCATCACCGTCCTGGCGCTCAACCCGGACAAGCTGTACGACGTCCTGGCGATCAACGCCGCGTCGATGTCCACCCAGATCGCCGGGCTGCCGTTCTCGGGCCCGATCGGCGCCACCCGCGTCGCGCTGATCGACAAGCAGTGGGTCGCGTTCCCGACCCACACCGAGCTCGAGGACGCCGTGTTCGACATGGTGGTCGCGGGCCGGGTCACCGAGACCGGTGACGTCGCGATCATGATGGTCGAGGCCGAGTCCACCCCGGGCACCTTCGACGCCGTTGCCGCCGGCAAGCAGGCGCCGACCGAGGAGATCGTGGCCGAGGGCCTCGAGGCCTCGAAGGGCTTCATCAAGACCCTGGTCGAGGCGCAGTCGGCGCTGGCCGCCGCCGCGTCGAAGCCGACCGGTGAGTTCCCGGTCTTCCCGGACTACCAGGACGACGCGTTCGCCGCTGTCGAGGCCGCCGCCACCGAGGAGCTGTCGCAGGCTCTGACGATCGCCGGCAAGCACGACCGCGAGGAGGCCACCGACGCCGTCAAGGCCGCCGTGGTCACCAAGCTGGCCGAGACCTTCGAGGGTCGCGAGAAGGAGCTGTCCGCGGCCTTCCGCTCGCTGACCAAGAAGCTCGTCCGCAACCGCGTCCTGACCGAGAAGGTCCGGATGGACGGTCGCGGCCTGGCCGACATCCGTCCGCTCAAGGCGCAGGTCAAGGTGCTGCCGCGGGTGCACGGCTCGGCGCTGTTCGAGCGCGGCGAGACCCAGATCATGGGTGTCACCACGCTGAACATGCTCCGGATGGAGCAGCAGCTCGACACGCTCTCCCCGGAGACGCGCAAGCGCTACATGCACAACTACAACTTCCCGCCGTACTCGACCGGTGAGACCGGCCGGGTGGGTTCGCCCAAGCGTCGCGAGATCGGGCACGGCGCTCTCGCCGAGCGCGCCCTCGTCCCGGTGCTGCCGTCGCGCGAGGACTTCCCGTACGCGCTGCGTCAGGTCTCCGAGGCGCTCGGCTCGAACGGCTCGACCTCGATGGGTTCGGTCTGCGCCTCGACGCTGTCGCTGCTGTCGGCCGGTGTGCCGCTGAAGGCGCCGGTCGCGGGCATCGCGATGGGCCTCATCTCCGGTGAGGTCGACGGCAAGACCGAGTACGTCGCGCTGACCGACATCCTGGGCGCGGAGGACGCGTTCGGCGACATGGACTTCAAGGTCGCCGGCACGAAGGACTTCGTCACCGCCCTGCAGCTGGACACCAAGCTGGACGGCATCCCGGCCAGCGTCCTGGCCGGTGCGCTGACCCAGGCCAAGGAAGCCCGCCTGACCATCCTGGACGTGATGTCGAAGGCCATCGACGCCCCGGGTGAGATGAGCGAGTTCGCGCCGCGGGTCATCTCCGTGAAGGTCCCTGTGGACAAGATCGGAGAGGTCATCGGCCCGAAGGGCAAGATGATCAACCAGATCACCGACGAGACCGGCGCCGACATCTCCATCGAGGACGACGGCACGGTCTACATCGGTGCGACGGACGGCCCGTCGGCCGACGCGGCGCGCGCGATGATCAACGCGATCGCCAACCCGACCATGCCGGAGAAGGGCGAGCGCTACCTGGGCACGGTCGTGAAGACGACCAACTTCGGGGCGTTCATCAGCCTGCTGCCGGGCAAGGACGGTCTGCTGCACATCTCGAAGCTGCGTGGCCTGGCCGGTGGCAAGCGGGTCGAGGCCGTGGAGGACATCCTCTCGGTCGGCCAGAAGCTGCAGGTCGAGATCGCCGAGATCGACGACCGGGGCAAGCTGTCGCTGATCCCCGTCATCGAGGGCGAGGACGGCGACAAGGCCGACGAGAAGGCCGACGACACCGAGGCCGCTGCCGCCGAGTGAGTCGAGCCGTCACCAGCACGTTGCTGAGCCCGGAGGAGGGCGGTCCCGTCAAACGGACCGTCCTGCCCTCCGGGCTCCGCGTGCTCTCCCAGTCCGTACCGGGCTTCCGCTCGGTCACTTTCGGCGTGTGGGTCGGGGTCGGTTCACGCGACGAACCGGTCCAGCTGTCCGGCGCCACGCACTTCCTCGAGCACCTGCTGTTCAAGGGCACCGAGCGCCGCGACGCGCTGGAGATCTCCGCGTCGCTGGACGCCGTCGGCGGGGAGATGAACGCCTTCACCGGCAAGGAGTACACCTGCTACTACGCGCGGGTGCTGGACTCCGACCTCCCGCTGGCCGTCGACGTGATCTGCGACATGATCACCTCGGCGACGCTGACGCCGGAGGACGTCGAGTCCGAGCGTGACGTGATCGACGAAGAGATCGCGATGCACGCCGACGAGACCTCCGACCACATCCACGACCTGTTCGCCGAGCAGCTGTGGGGCCCGACCCCGCTCGGCCGCTCCATCACCGGTACGCCGGAGTCGGTCGCCGGGCTGACCCGCCGTCAGGTGATCGGCTGGTACAGGCGCCGCTACCGTCCCGAGAACATCGTCGTCTCGGTGGCCGGCAACGTCGAGCACGCCGACGTGGTTCGCCTTGTCCGTAAGGCGTTCGAGCGGCACTGGGTCACCGGCGAGGCCGAGCCCGCGCCGGTGCGGATCGGGTCGGGGCGCAAGCTTCCGACGTACGGGGGAGTGCAGGTTCACCACCGCGACGTCGAGCAGGCGCATATGGTGCTCGGGATGCCGGGCCTGGTGCGCAACGACGAGCGGCGGTACGTCGCCGGTGTGCTCCACGGGATCGTCGGCGGCGGCATGTCGTCGCGACTGTTCCAGGAGGTCCGCGAGAAGCGCGGGCTGGCGTACTCGGTGTTCACCTTCGGTTCGGCGTACGCGGACACCGGCATGGTCGGCGTGTACGCCGGCTGCCTGCCGAAGAAGGCGCCCGAGGTGCTGGAGGTCGTCCGCGCCGAGCTGAGCACGCTCGCCGCCGGCGGCATCACGCCCGACGAGCTGCTCCGCGGCAAGGGCCAGATGCGCGGCTCGGTCGTGATGGGCATGGAGGACACCGGCGCCAAGATGACCCGGATCGCGAAGGCCGAGCTCGTGTACGGCGAACTGCCCACCGTCGACGAGATCCT
Organism: Kribbella sp. cmx-5-2; assembly: GCA_049998015.1. Lineage (GTDB taxonomy): Bacteria > Actinomycetota > Actinomycetes > Propionibacteriales > Kribbellaceae > Kribbella. The sequence goes on along the minus strand of JAEBEC010000001.1, from coordinate 820,562 downwards.
CGCCCGCATCGACGCCGTCACCCTCGACGACGTCCACCAGCTGGCCGCCGAGCTCTACGCCGGCACCCCCGCCCTCACGGTGATGGGCCCGTTCGACGAGGACACCCGCCAGTTCGACCTCTGAGTGACGTATCGTCGTCGGCGATACGTCACTCGTCATCTGCCTCTGGATTCGCTGAACAGAATCACATCGCACTTAACGGCCTCACGTGTCCCGCCGGTTCGCCGGCTGGGACTTCGGCCTGCGATGAAAGAGGACCTGCATGTCCGGCCTGTCGACCCGTGAAGCCCTCCGGGACTCCGTTCGTACTGCTACCGAATCGCTGAGCGACGCCGCTCGCTGGGCGCGCGGCTGGTTGACTGTGTCGGCGGTGCTCCTGCTGGCGCAGGCCGCGTTGCCTGCGGCGCAGGTGGTGGTCCTGGAGCGGTTGGTCGACGGCCGGCGCTCGTGGGGGCCTTTGCTGGGGCTGACGGTTGTTGTCGGCGCGATGTACCCGCTCGGGCAGATCGGGCTGGCGGCGACGCAGCGCATGGGGTTGCGACTCCGGCTGCGGTACCGCGTGGAGCTGGCGCACGCCGCCGCTCGGTTGGCACCGAGTCGGTTGGCTCGGGCCGACGTGACGACGGACCTGGAGGCCAGTCAGGCGGCCACCGCGGTGATGGATGTGGTGGCAGGCAAGACCTTGCAGGTGCTCGGGGCCGGCGTGACGTCGGTGGTCCTGTGCGCCGTGGTGTGGGAGATCAACCCGGTGTCGGGCCTCCTGGTTCTCGCCGCGCTGGCGCCGACCGTGCTCGCGTTCACCGGCATCTCGCGGATGGAGGCGCGCGGGTGGCCGGTGGTCGCCGCGGCCGACCGGCGGGCGGCGTACGCGACCGAGCAGCTCGTCCAGCAGCGCTCGGGGACCGAGCTGGCCGTGCTGGGCACGGGCGGGAGGGTCGCGGAGCTGATCGCCGTACGGCGAACCGAGGCGACCAAGGTGCTGGACCGGATGATCGGCTCGGCGATGCTGTGGGAGTTCGCGGCCGCGCTGGCGACCGCCGCGCTCTTCGGTGGAGCACTCGTCGCGCTCGTGCAGGGTGGAGCATCAGGCGCCGGTACTGCGGCCGCTGTCGCCGGGACGATCTCCGGGCTGAACGCGATTCGCCTGTGTGGGTACGCATTCGGCACGATCATCACGGCGTCCCCGCAGGCGCGGACCTATCGGCGCTTCGTCGCCTCGGTCCCGCCGGCCGACCCGCAGGTGGTCGTGCGATCGGTGCGGTCGATCGAGCTCGATGCCGTCTCCTATGCTTATCCCGGCGCCGATCGCCCAGCGCTGCGGAACGTGTCGATCCGGGCCGAGCGCGGCGAGATGATCGCGCTGGTCGGAGTCAACGGTGCCGGGAAGACGACGGCGGTCGGCACGCTCGTCGGCATGCTGCGGCCCTCCACCGGTCGGGTGCTGCTCGACGGCCGCGATGCTGCCGTGCTGACAGAGTCGGAGCGCCTTGGCCATTTCGGCCTGTTGGTGCAGGAGTTCGGGAAGTTCGAGTTCGCCCTGCGCGACGTGGTCGCGCTCGGTGCGCCGACCGGCGTCACCGACGACGCCGTACGGCGTGCGCTCGTCTCGGCCGAAGCCGAGTCGTTCACCAGACGGCTGCCAGGCCTGGATGCGCAGCTCGGCCAGCAGTGGGGTGGCACCGGGATCTCGGGCGGTCAGTGGCAGCGGCTCGCGCTGGCCCGGATCTACCTGCGCGGCGCGGGCGTCTGGATCCTCGACGAGCCGACGTCGGCGATCGACGCCGAGGCGGAGCGGGAGATCTTCTCCGAGCTGCGCCGGACCCGGCACGAGCGGATCACCGTCGTGGTGTCCCACCGGGCCTGGACGTTGCGCGAGATGGATCGGATCTACGTGCTCGACGAGGGGGTCGTGGTCCAGCAGGGCCGGTACGACGAGTTGCTCGCGGAGGACGGTGGACGGTTCGCGCAGATGTTTCGGGAGCAGATGAAGATGTGAGCTGTCATCTGATGACTTGGGGCTGCTGGGCGGGTTATGGTCGAAGTCGACGCCTGTGAGGTGACCGGGTGCTCTGAGGTCTTCGGGGACCGTCTCTCCGAGTAACTTCCTTGTTACGTCAGCCGTTTTTGTTGCTGACAACGTTGACATGCGCAGTAACGACCAGCAAACATGGCGACCACATTCCGCCCGCCCTAGCGGCCCTCCGCCGAGGAAGTTGGTTCGACCGTGCGACGTGTGACTGGTGTTGTGGGGGTGTCGCTGGGGCTCGCCCTGGTGCTCGGTTCCTGTGGGGACGGGGGGAGCAGTAGTGACGGCAGCGGGGGTGCCGGTGGCGCGAAGAGTGCGGTGATCGCGATCGCGGCCGACCCGCTGGAGTACATCAACCCGCTGAACGAGAACGGCAGTCCGGGGATCCAGATCGCGCAGGCGGTGTTCGCGCCGCTGGTGGCGACCGACCCGGGGACCGGGAAGACCACGAACGTGCTGGCCGACTCGGTCACGCCGGACAAGACCAGCCAGACCTGGACGATCAAGCTGAAGCCGGGCAACACGTTCCAGAACGGCCAGAAGCTGACCGCGAAGGACTACGTCGACAGCTGGAACCTGACCGCCCAGGGCTCGACCGCCTGGAAGAACAACGGGTTCTTCTCCAAGGTCGAGGGCTACGAGGCGCTCAACCCGCCGACGCCGGACGGCGCGACGCCGAAGCCGACCTCGGTGAAGACGCTCAGCGGGCTGAAGCAGATCGACGACCTGACCTTCTCGGTGAAGCTCAAGGTGCCGTTCTCCCAGTTCGGCCTGACCCTGCAGTACCTCGGCCTCGCGCCGCTGCCGGAGGAGGTCCGCAAGGACCCGGACGCCTACAAGCGCAAGCCGATCGGCAACGGCCCGTTCAAGCTGGACGGCACCTGGAACCCCGGCGAGGACATCAAGCTGGTCAAGTGGGACGGCTACAAGGGCCCGAACGCGCCCGAGGCGACCGCGCTGACGTACCGGTTCATCTCGAACGCCGACACGGCGTACAACGAGTTCCTGGCCGGCACCGTGGACTTCGTGGACGTGCCGCCGACCAAGGTGAAGACGTTCAAGACCGACGCGCCCGACGGCTGGGTCACGGCCGAGCCCTCCGGCGCCAACTACCTGACCCTGCCGGCCTGGGACGCGCGGTTCAAGAACCCCAAGCTGCGGCACGCGATCTCGATGGCGATCGACCGGAAGGCGATGGCCGACCTGGTCGGCCTGTCGACGCCGGCCAGCGGCCTGGTCGCGCCGGACATCAACGGCTACCGGGCCGACGCCTGCAAGTACTGCGCCTTCGACGCGACCGCGGCCAAGCAGCTGCTCCAGGAGGCCGGCGGCTTCTCCGGCCCGCTGAACATCAACTACAACACCACCTCCGCGACCGGCCAGATCTTCGCCGAGGCGATCGGCAACATGCTGCGCCAGAACCTCGGCCTGGAGATCAAGTACACCGGCAAGCAGGGCTCGGAGATCACCACGCTGGCCGACACCCGCAAGCTCGACGGCCTGCGCTTCTCCGGCTGGGGCCACGACTACCCGTCGATCGAGGACTACCTGACGCCGATGTTCAAGTCGTCCGGTGACGCGAACTTCGCCGGCTACAACAACCCGGCCCTGGACGCCGTCCTGGCCAAGGGTGACGCCGAGCCGGACCAGGACAAGGCGATCAAGCTCTACCAGCAGGCCGAGGACATCGCGCTCGAGGACCTGCCGCTGATCCCCTTGTACACCAAGCAGAACGCCTACCTGCACTCGGCCAAGATCGAGCCGCGGGTGTCGAAGTACACCGGTGTCCAGGCGCTCTACTCCACGTTCAAATGACCCGGTTCGTACTCCGCCGGATCCTGGCGGCGGTTCCGATCGGCCTGATCGTCACGCTGGGGGTCTTCGCGCTCGTCTTCGCGATGCCTGGAGACCCCCTGCGGGAACTGGCCGGTGACAAGCCCATTCCGGCCGCCGTCCTGGCGGCCAAGCGAGCACAGTTCCATCTCGACGAACCGTTCGTGGTGCAGTACCTGCTGTCGATGAAGGACATCTTCACCGGCCACTTCGGTACGACGTTCGCCGGCGCCGACATCGCCGACCAGCTCCGGCTGCGGATCCCCGTCACGCTGAAGCTGGCGACGATGAGCCTCGCCCTGCAGTGGATCGCGGGCCTCCTGTTCGGCCTGTACGCCGGGTTCCGGCGCAACCGTCTGGTCGACCGGATGCTGCTGCTGTCCACGCTGGTCGTGCTCGCCGTACCGGGCCTGGTGCTGTACTTCGCGGGCCAGTACGTCTTCGGGGTCGAGCTCAAGTGGCTGCCGGTCTCCGGAGCCGCCGACGGCTGGCCGATCGCGTACCTGCTGCCGGCGGTCTGTATCGCGATCTCCGGGTTCGCCGGCATGGCGCGGCTGACCCGGACGTCGATCGTCGACACCGCGAACGCCGACTTCGTGAAGACCGCCCGGGCCAAGGGCCTGGGCGAGCAGCGGATCCTCTGGCGGCACGTGCTGCCGAACGCGTTGCTGCCCGTCGTCACGCTGATGGGCATCGACTTCGCGGGGATCTTCGCCGGCGCCGTGCTGGCCGAGTCGATCTTCAACCTGCCGGGGCTGGGCCAGTTCATGTTCTCGGCGATCCGGTTCAAGGAAGGTGGCGTGGTGGTGCTGCTGTCGACGCTGGCCTTCGTCATGTTCATCGTCATCAACCTGATCGTCGACATCGTGTACGGCGCGATCGATCCGAGGGTGCGCAATGTCTGAGGCCCAGCAGGTCTTCGGGACCGAGACGGCCGACCTCGAAGGCCGGACCCTGTCCAATACCGAGCTGCTCCGCGCGCTGCTGCGCAAACCGCAGTTCGTACTCTGCACCGTGCTGGTGCTGATGTTCTTCGTGATGGCCGCCGTCCCGAAGCTGTTCACGTCGATCGACCCGCGGTTCTGCGAGCTGTCCAAGACCCAGCACGGTCGCGAGCCGGGGCACCCGTTCGGCTTCGACATCCAGGGCTGCGACTACTTCGCGAACGTGATCTACGGCGCGCGGCCGTCGGTGCTGGTCAGCCTGGTCGCCGGCATCGGCGGGTTCGTGGTGGCCGGCGTCCTCGGTCTGCTCGCGGGGTACTTCCCGGGCGCGGTCGACACGGTGATCTCGCGGGTGGCCGACGTCCTGTTCGCGCTGCCCGGCCTGATCGCGCTGATCGTGATCCTGAACTCGGTCCCGAACCGCAGCATCTGGATCATCGTCGCGATCATCCTGGTCACCGGCTGGCCGCAGGGCATGCGGGTGATGCGGTCGACCGTGTTCTCGGTCCGCAACCGCGAGTACGTGCTGGCGGCGCGATCGGTCGGCGTACCGCCGTTACGGATCCTGCGCAAGCACGTGTTCCCGAACGCGATGGCGCCGCTGCTGGCGATGACCACGCTGGGCATCGGCGGCCTGGTCGGGCTCGAGGCGGTGCTCACCTTCCTCGGCGTCGGGCTGCAGCCGCCGTCGATCTCGTGGGGCTCGCAGTTCGGCGTCGCGGCGGCGTACCGCGACACTCCGCACCTGTTCCTCTGGCCGGCGCTGTTCATCTCGACGATGACGATCTCGTTCATGATCATCGGCGACTCGATCCGCGACGCCCTCGACCCGAAGTTGATGAAATGAAGAGCACGGGCGAAGTTCTGTTGCAGGTCGACGATCTGAGCGTCGAGTTCGACACCCCGCACGGGACCGTGCGGGCGGTCGACGGAGTCTCGTGGGAGGTGCACGCGGGGGAGACCCTCGCGATCCTGGGGGAGTCCGGCTCGGGGAAGTCGGTGTCGACGCAGGCGCTGACCGGGATCCTGGAGATGCCGCCGGGCCGGATCGTCTCCGGTACGGCGAAGTACCGCGGTGAGGACCTGATCGCGATGTCGGTCAAGGAGCGCCGCAAGATCGTCGGCGACCGGATCACGATGGTCTTCCAGGACTCGTTGTCCGCGCTCAACCCGGTGCAGTCGGTCGGCAAGCAGATCGCCGAGTGCTACCGGGTACACCGCGGGATGTCGAAGAGCGAGGCGATGAAGCAGGCCGCGGTGATGCTCGACCAGGTGCGGATCCCGGCCGCGGCCAAGCGCGTGAACGACTACCCGCACGAGTTCTCCGGCGGGATGCGGCAGCGCGTGATGCTCGCGATGGCGCTCGCGCTCGACCCCGACGTACTGATCGCGGACGAGCCGACGACCGCGCTCGACGTCACCGTGCAGGCGCAGATCCTGGAACTGATCGCGGAGCTGCAGGCCGAGCGGGACATGGGCGTCGTCCTGATCACGCACGACCTCGGCGTGGTCGCGGACGTCGCCGACAACGTGGTGGTGATGTACGCCGGCCACGTGGTCGAGCGGGCGGCCACGGCCGCCGCGCTCGAGCAGCCGATGCATCCGTACACCGAGGGTCTGCTCGGCTCGATGCCTTCCGCGGACCTCAAGGGTCAGGAGCTGCCGACGATTCCCGGTACGCCGCCGTCGCTGCGGGCGATCCCGTCCGGGTGCGCGTTCCGGACCCGGTGCAAGCTCGCGATCGACGAGTGCGCGCACGAGGTCCCACCGCTGCTGACCGTCGCACCGGGCCGCGACGCGGCCTGCATCCGCCGTACCGTGTTGAAGGAGGCCGTCGGATGAGCGACGAGTTGCTGGTAGCAACGAATCTGGTGAAGCACTACGACATCAGTCCGGCGCTGTCGTTCGGGACGAAGACCCTGGTGCGCGCGGTCGACGGCGTCGATCTCGTGCTGCGCAAGGGCGAGTCGCTCGGCATCGTCGGCGAGTCCGGCTGTGGCAAGTCGACGCTGGTCCGGCTGCTCGCCGCCCTGGAGAAGCCGACCGACGGCGAGCTGCTGTACGACGGGGTCGACGTCGCCGGGCTGAAGGGCCGCGCGCTGCGGCGCTGGCGGCGCAACGTCCAGGTCGTCTTCCAGGACCCGTACTCGAGCCTGAACCCGCGGATGCGGGTCGGCGAGATCGTCGCGGAGCCGTTGGAGGTCCACCCGGACGTGTCGCGCGGGATGGACATCCGGTCCCGCGTGCGCGAGCTGCTGGAGCTGGTCGGGCTACGGGCCGAGGACGAGACCAAGTTCCCGCACCAGTTCTCCGGGGGCCAGCGGCAACGGATCGGGATCGCGCGGGCGATCGCGCTGAACCCCGACGTCCTGCTCTGCGACGAGCCGGTGTCGGCGCTCGACCTCTCCGTGCAGGCGCAGGTGGTGAACCTGCTGATGCGGCTGCAGCGTGAGCTCGGGCTGAGCATCATCTTCGTCGCGCACGACCTGTCGGTGGTCCGGCACGTGTCCGACCGGGTGGCGGTGATGTACCTCGGGAAGGTCGCCGAGCTGGGGCAGCATCACGAGGTGTACGACGTACCGGCACACCCTTATACCCAAGCGCTTCTGTCGGCCGAGCCGGGTCTGGCCCGGGCGGGTGGGCGCCGGCGGATCGTGCTCGCCGGCGACCCGCCGTCACCGGTGTCGCCGCCGTCCGGGTGCCGGTTCCACACGCGGTGCCTGCAGGCGGAGGCGAAGTGCTCGGTCGACGTACCGGAACTGCGGGTCCTCGAATCGGGGCAGCAGGTGGCCTGCCACTTCGCCGAAAAAGCGCAGGCGAACTTCGCCGCGGGCGTGGCATCCTGACCGCGTGCGAGTGCTGATCGAGCCGCGACCGCGGGACGACCTCGGCCTTGTGCTGCTGCTCGACCTGGCGCTGAAGGAGCTCTTCACCCGCTACCCGGCGAGCCAGTCGCACCCGGTCGATCCCGCTACGTCGTTCTTGGTTGCCGACCACAAGGGAGACGCGGTCGGCTGCATCGGTCTCATGCCGGTGGTGGGCGGAGTCGGCGAGATCAAACGCATGTACGTCCGCCCGGACCAGCGCGGCCGGGGCATCGCCCGCCGGCTGATCGGCTCGGCCGAAGCCCTGGCCCGGCACCGCGGCGCCAGCACCCTCCGCCTCGCGACGGGCAGCCGCCAGCCCGAGGCGATCACGTTGTACGAGTCGCTGAACTACCGGCCGGCCCCGGCGTACGGGAAGTACGTCCACGAGCCCACGGCTCTGTGCTACACCAAGTCGCTGAACTGACGCGCGACGGCCAATGAGATCCTTGGCCGGTCGACTGGTGTGGAAAGGGTGCGGATGATCAAGGTCGGGGTGTTGGGGGCCAAGGGCAAGATGGGCGCCCAGACGTGTCTGGCGGTCGAGGACGCGGACGGGCTGGAGCTGGTGGCCCGGCTCGACCAGGGGGACGACCTGGAGGAGCTGGCGAAGGCCGGCGCTCAGGTGGTCGTCGACTTCACCCGGCCCGAGGTCGTGATGGACAACCTGGCCTGGTGCATCGAGCACGGCATCAACGCGGTCGTCGGGACGACCGGGTTCGACGAGGAGCGGCTGGCGACGTTGCGCGGGCAGCTGGAGAAGAGCCCGGGCACCGGCGTACTGATCGCCGCGAACTTCTCGATCGGCGCGGTGCTGATGATGCAGTTCGCCGCGAAGGCGGCCAAGTACTACGAGTCGGTCGAGATCGTCGAGCTGCACCACCCGGACAAGGTCGACGCGCCGTCGGGCACAGCACGCCGTACGGCGGAACTGATCGCCGCGGCCCGGCGCGAGGCCGGGGCCGGCCCGATCCCGGACGCGACCACGACCGGGCTCGACGGCGCCCGCGGGGCCGACGTCGAGGGGATCCGGGTGCACGGCATCCGGCTGCGCGGCCTGGTCGCGCACCAGGAGGTCCTGCTCGGTGACGTCGGCGAGACGCTGACGATCCGGCACGACTCGATGCACCGGGAGTCGTTCATGGCCGGCGTCCTGCTCGGCGTCCGGCGGATCGTCGGGACCCCGGGGCTGACCGTCGGCCTCGAGCACTTCCTCGAACTCGACTGAGCACGCGATGACTGCCAAACGGGTCGTGGTGGTGATCGCGGCCGTCTTCGTCGCGTACGCCGTGCTGCTCGGGTGGCGGGGCGTGCTGCTGATCGGCACCGGCGACCCGGTCGCGGTCGGACTCGGGATCGCCGTGCTGGTGATCCCGCTGGTCGGGCTGTACCTGGTCTGGCGGGAGCTGCAGTTCGGTCGTCGTACGGAAGCGCTCGCGCAGGAGCTCGACCTCGAGGGCGGCCTGCCCGTCGACGACCTCCCGCGCCGCCCGTCCGGACGGATCGAGCGGTCGGCCGCGGACGCCGCCTTCGCGAAGTACCAGTCCGAGGTCGAGGCCGCGCCGACCGACTGGCGTACCTGGTTCCGGCTCTCCACGGCGTACGACGCAGCGGGCGATCGGCGCCGTGCGCGAGCGTCGATGCGCACCGCGATCGCCCGCCACGACCAGGGGTGAGACCGCCGCTACAGCCTGCTCAAACAATCGACTGCCTGAGATCCCTTTCCTGGCAGTTGGCTGGGAACTGGCTGTAGTGGGCGACAAGCCACCCGCGATGCGGCTATTTTCAGGGGGTGCGCGGCAACCGCCGCGTACGGGTCGGAGACTGGGTGGAGCCGTCCTGTGCCGTCTGACGGGTCTCGCCGCGGCTCGGACGACGTTCGCACCACGGGTTTCGGCGATCTGCTCCGCCGGCACCGGCGAGAGGCCGGGCTGTCGCAGGAGGGGCTTGCCGAGCTCGCGGGGCTGAGCGTCGATGCGATCGCGGCCCTCGAGAGAGGTCGTCGCCGGGCGCCCAGGCCGCACACGCTGAGGTTGCTCGGAGACGCTCTCGAGCTCGGCGCGCCCGATCGGGCCCAGCTCGCGGCCGCCGCGCGCCGCGACGGTGACAGCCCACGCTCCACGCTGCGTCCGCCGCCGGTCCCGGCCAACCAGCTGATCGGCCGTTCCACCGAGCTGACCGAGACCGGTCGCCTGGTCGGCGAGCGCGTGACCCGGCTGCTCACGCTGAGCGGGCCGGGCGGCGTCGGCAAGACCCAGCTCGCGCTGGCGCTGACCGGTGGGATCGGGCACAAGTTCGAGGACGGCGTCTGCTGGGTGCCGCTCGCACCGATCGCCGATCCGGCGGCGGTCGCTTCGGCGCTCGCGGCCGCGACCGGGCTGCACCCGCTCGACGGCGCGCGGCTGGTCGAGGAGATCGCCGAGCTGATCGGGCAGCGCAAGGTCCTGCTCGTCCTGGACAACTGTGAGCACGTCGTCGCCAACGCGGCGCAGGTCTGCGGCGTACTGCTGGAGTCCTGCCCGAATCTGTCGATCCTCGCGACCAGCCGCGAGCTTCTCCGGGTGCCCGGCGAGAGCGTGTACGTCGTACCGCCGCTGGCCTTGCCGGAGCTGGAGCAGCAGCCTGATGCATCACCGGCTGTCCGGCTGTTCGTCGATCGGGCCACCGCGCGCGGCAACGCGCCTCGGGAGCAGATCGAGCAGGTGGCGCGCGTGGTCCGCCGGCTGGAGGGCATGCCGCTCGCGATCGAGCTGGCCGCGGCCCGGACCAACGTGCTGACCGTCGAGGAGCTGGCGAGCGAGCTGGAGACGTCGTTCGGCATCCTGGCCGGCGGTGCCAGTACGGCGGGACCGCGGCAGCAGTCGCTCGAGGGCGCGATCGGCTGGAGCTACGAGCTGCTGACCGCCCCGGAGCGGGAGCTGTTCGCCGAGCTGTCGGTCTTCGTCGGCGGCTGGACGCTCAACGCGGCCGCTGCGGTCCTGACCGGTACGACGACACCCGGCCCGCGCGAGCGCGCCGAGACGCTCGACCTGATCAGTCGCCTGGTTGACAAGTCGCTGATCCGGGTGAGCCGCGACGGCGGGATCGGGCGGTACGACATGCTCGCGGTGATCCGCGAGTTCGCCGCCGACCGGCTCGCGGAGAGCGGGCGGGCCGAGGAAGTCACCCGCAACCACGCGGCGTTCTACCTCGCCCTCGCCGAGGAGGCCGAGGACAACCTGCGCGGCGCCAACCAGGGCGCCTGGCTCGACCGCCTCGAAGGCGAGCTCGACAACCTGCGCGCCGCGATGAGCTGGTCGCTGCGGACGGAGTCGAGCGCCGAGGCGATCCGGCTGGCCGGCGGGCTCTGGCTGTTCTGCTACCTGCGCGGCCACTACGCCGAGGGCGGCGGCTGGCTGGAACGTGCGCTCGCACTGGTCGACGGACATCCCGAACTCCAGGCCGCGAAGGCGAAGGCCGAGCTCGGCGCGGGCATGCTCGCCTTCCTCCAGTGCGAGTACGACATCGCGACCGCGCGCCTGCAGTCCTCGCTCGCGCAGTACAAGGCGCTCGACGACACCGCCGGTACGGCGCTCGTGATGCAGCGCCTCGGCAGCGTGGCGCGCGAGCGCGGCGACTACGTGACCGCGGAGAACCTGCACTGCCAGAGCTACGACCTGTTCGAGAGTCTCGGCGATCGCGCCGGGATGGCGTGGGCGCACAACCAGCTCGGCTTCGTGGCCTGGCTGCGCGGCGACCTCGAGATCGCGGCCCGGCGCTGCAAGCGGGCGCGCGACAGCTTCCGGACGGTCGGCGACGGCGAGGGTCTGGCCTGGTCGCTGATCAGCCTCGGCACGATCGCGCAGTACGGTGGTGAGCTGCTCGAGGCCGAGGAGCTGCTGCAGGAGAGCTTGGCGCTGTCGCAACGGCTCGGCTATCGCGAGGGCGTGGCCTGGTCGCTCAACCAGCTCGGGATCGTGGAGCGTCGCCGCGGGCTGACCGAGCGGGCGGTTCACCTGCTCGACGAGAGCCTGGCCGAGCATCGGGATCTGGGGGACCGGTGGCGGTCGGCGAGTGTGCTGGAGGAACTCGCGACGGTCGCTCAGCAGCGCAACCGGACGGAGTACGCCGCGTTCCTGCTCGGCGCGGCGGACGGGATCCGCGAGGTGATCGGGGCGCCGATCCCGGAGATCGAGAAGGCCGACCGCGCGGCGACCCGGCGCGCGATCGAGGAGACGCTGGATCGGCGGGCTTTCCGGGCGGCCTGGGCTGCGGGACGGGCGACTCCGCTGTCGGCCGTCGCCGACGGTTACCCAGGGCCTGCGGCCGCCCCCGATCGGTCGACCAGGCTCTGACCCGGCTCAGCCCGCTCCTCGGCGACTCGCTGATCGTCGATTCGTTCCCAATGGTTCCGCCTGACGGGATTTTGTTCTACCGACTTGGTAAACGCTTGCCAAGGTTCGGGTGCTGACTCCAGACTGTGCCTCCTGATCCGCCCATCAGGAAGGTGTTCGATGACGAGACAGTTCAGCCGGCGCAGCGTGCTCGGTGCCGGAGGCGCCATCGTCGGGGGAGTGGCGCTGGGGACCCGCAGCGCGGAGGCGACCGGCCTCTGGCAGTCCGAGCTGGTCCGGTACGACGCGCGCTACCGCCTGGTCTACCGCGAGGACGGCGAAGGCAACCGGATCCCCGACTTCAGTCACGCCGGCTACCACCACGGCGACCGGCCGATCCCGCACGTGCGCACCGTCAAGACCGTGCGCCCGGTCGAGGGTGACAACACCGCCCACCTGCAGGCCGCGTTGGACGAGGTCGGCGCCCGCCCGCGGGACCGTCGCGGCGCCGTACTGCTTGCTCCAGGCAACTATCCGGTCGCCGGCACGCTCCGGGTGAACCGGTCCGGGGTGGTGCTGCGCGGTTCTGGTGACGGCGCCGACCCGCGCCGGGACACGATCATCCAGGCGACCGGGAACACGCCGGTGTCGCGCGACGTCGTCGTACTGGGTGGTGGTGGACCGGCCGGTGGCTGGCGCGGCGAGGTGGCCGGGACGCGGACCGACATCACGTCGGACTGGGTGAAGGTCGGGTCGCGGTCGTTCGAGGTCGCCGACGCGAGCGGGCTGAAGCGCGGCGACAACATCATCATGATCCACCCGTGCACCGAGGCCTGGCTGGCCGCGGTCGACCACGGCGGGACTGCGGCCGACGCGGGCTGGACGGTCGACAGCCAGCCGATCACGTACAACCGCCGGATCACCGGGATCCGTGGGAACACGGTCACTGTCGACGTACCGGTGTTCGAGCACCTCCGGCGTGATCGCGCGCAGTCGTACCTGTACGTCTGGGACCGGGCCGGCCTGGTGACCGAGGTCGGGGTCGAGAAGCTGCGGATCGACATCCGGTTCGCGGGTGATCCGGACGTCGACGAGGCGCACGCGTGGGTCGCGGTCAAGGTTCGCCAGGTCGAGGACGCGTGGGTCCGGGACAGCACGTTCCTGCACTTCGCGAAGGCCGGCGTCGAGACCACCGAGGCGACGCGGGTGACCGTGCGCGACTGCAACGCGTTCGATCCGGCGTCGGTCGTCACCGGCGGGCTGCGCTACAACTTCAACTGCGAGGCGTTCTCGCAGCAGGTGCTGTTCGTGGACTGCCACGCGACGAAGGCGCGGCACGCGTTCATCTCGAACGGCGCCAGTAGTGCGTCGGGGATCGTGTTCCTGCGCGGTACGTCGGTCGGCGCGCTCGCGTCGAGCGAGGGACACCGGCGGTGGAGCCAGGGGTTGCTGTGGGACAACTTCGTCGATCGCGAGCCGAAGGTCGACCTGGTGCTCGGGATCTACAACCGCGGTGACTACGGGACCGGCCACGGGTGGGCGACGTCGCACTCGGTGGGCTGGAACTGCGACACCGGCGCCGCGCAACTCGTCGTACAGAAACCGCCGACGGCGCAGAACTACGCGATCGGGTGCCAAGGCGTGATCACCGGGGACGGGCCGTTCGAGCAGCCCGTCGGGTACATCGAGGGAGCGAACCGGCCGGGGTTGTTCCCGCGGTCGCTCTACCAGGCGCAGTACCTGGATCGGCACCGCTGATCTCGGTTGGACAGCCGGGTCCCGGCTGGTGCGTCCACCAGGGCGCACCACCCGGGCCGGTGGATCGGAGACGACCGCCCCGCCGTCTCCGACACCTGGCCTCGCGAGGCACCACGACCTGGGGGATCGAAGGTACCCCGCGAGGGACTCTCAACACGGGACGGACGCCGCACGTACGAAGCCCGGCCGGCTGTGGTTCTCTGTCTGACCCCCCAGGCAGTCCCCCCACCCTCACAGCCGGCCGAAGCCACGTCGGCGGTGTCCCCCTCCGGTCGAGCCCTCCCGGTCGGCCTTCGGGTTTCCCGCGTTGACACAAGGTTGTCGCGGTCACGCTCCGTCGCACAGGGACGCAACCCTGACATCGCCCTGACAACCGCGGGCTGACAACGAAAGACCTGCCCGGATTTCGCGGATTGTGACGGAAACCTGGCGGTCCGTGCCGGAAATTCCGGCAAAATCGGGTTAATTTACCTGGTCAAGTGGAGCCATTACCGCAGATACCCGGACAGTTCGCGGTTCATTCCCGCGATCCGGTGCAGCGGCGTTCCTTCCTCGCCTTCCGGAGGAGTCATGATCGGCCCGGGCAGCCCCTCGCCCTGGCAGGTGGTGTCCTTGGCCGGCGCGCGGCCGGAGGTCAGGAACGTGTCGACCAGCTTGTCCGCGCACTTGTTGACGCCGCCGTAGATCCCGTGGTCGCCTTCGCGGGCGATCGTGATCAACCGCGAACCGGCGTACCGGCTGTGGGCGGACTGGGCCAGCGACAGGTTGGTCGCGGGGTCGTGCACCGACTGGACCATCAGCGTCGTCGGCAGCCCGGCGCCGGTCGGGGTCGGCAGCGTGCGCTGCGGGCGATCCCAGGACAGACAGGGGTTCTCGTTCATGCCCCAGCCGAGCAACGGGTAGTGCGGTCCGAGCCGGGCGGACAGGATGTCGCCGTACTCGCGACCCTGCGGCCACTCGCTGTCGTTGCAGGTGACCGCGGTGAAGGTCGCCTGCTGGGCGTCGTCCGCGAACGGCCGGCCGAACGGACTGAGGCCGAGGGCCGGCTTGGTCGCGCGCTGGACGAGCTGGCGCTGGCGGTCGACCGACAAGGCGTCGACCTTGCGCTGCGCGGCCCGCGGACCGCCGGTGCTCTGGGCCTTCGACAGATCGCGGAGAAAAGCGAGATCGGTGGCGAGACTGAAGAAGTCCGCTTTGGTATACAAATCGCCGACCACGATGTTGTCGAGGGTGTTCTGGTCGTAGCTGATCTTGACCGAACCGTCGAGGTATTCCTCGACCGCCGGCAGTTTCTTCAGGTCCGCGCGGAGCTTTTCGTACGTGCGGATCACCAGTCGCGCTGTGTTACCGAGTTTCAGCTCGCTGTCGTACTTCGCCGCCCACGGCGCGAAGTCCTCGCGGAACCGGCGCTCGAAGGCCTGCGGCTGCGCCTCGAAGGTGTCGATCCACGGGCGGGTGAAGTCGGTGTTGGAGTCGAGCACAAAGCGGCCGACGTGCTCGGGGAAGAAGGTCTGGTAGTACGCGCCGAGCCAGGTGCCGGCCGAGTAGCCGACGTAGTCGATCTTCGCGTAGCCGAGCAGGTGCCGGATCAGGTCCATGTCCTGGACGGTCTGCGCGGTGTCGACGTACGGCAGCAGGCCGCGGGACTGCTTCTCGCAGTACGGGCGGGTGAGCTCGGTGGCCTCGGCGATCAGGTCGAGATTGGCGGGATCGCGGTCGCGGGCGTCCATCGTGTACCCGGGCGCGCCCTGGCAGCTGACGTTGGCGCTGTCGCCGGTGCCGCGCGGGTCGAAGCCGACGGCGAGGTGGTCCTTGGCGATCGCGGCCCGGCTGGCCAGGAACGGCGCCATGCCGAGCCCGGCGCCGCCCGGACCGCCCGGGTTGCCGAAGACGACGCGGCTCGGCTTGCCCTTGACCGGTGCGACCTTGCTGACGGCGATCTGGATGTCGTCGGCCTTGTCACCCTGGTGCCACCAGTCGCGCGGTGCGGTGATCTTCGCGCAGCTGACGCGCAACGCCGGGTCGCCGCAGGTCTTCCAGAGCGGCTTCTGATCCAGGTACCGGTTGGCGACGTACGACGGTCGCTTCAGGACCGGCGCCGGCTCGACGGACGCGGTCGCGCCGGAGCCGGGAACGACGAGCAGGGCGGGAAGGCTGATACCGAGGCCGAGAACGGCCAGGGTACGGAACTTCATACATCCTCCAGGGATGTCCAAACGTGACGGGACCGTCGCAATCTGTCACGTCAACCGTTCCCGGTCGAACACCACCCCCGGCCCGGCGGCGGATCGGCGTCTGCTAGGTGCATCGCTGCGGCTGCCGGGTTGCCTGAGGCTCGGCGCTCGCCGTACGGGATGCTCGGGTTGAGCGGTACGACCTGGTTGAGTTGTTGTCATGGACAACTCGGCTGAGCTGGTGGAGCGGGCGCGGCGTGTGGTGGAGGCGTTGGAGCGGGGCGACGTCGAGGCGGTCACCGCTGCGCGGTCGTCGCGGCTTGCGGGGTGGGAGCCGGGTCCTTGGATGCGCGATGTCTGGGGTGCGCGGATGCGGGCGGCGGCCGGCTCTGGTCGCCGCCTGGTGGACGGGTGGGAGGTGCACGACTCGATGGTTCGCTTCCGGGTGGAGGGGGAGGGCGGCGAGGCGTTCGCGACGGTGTTGCTGGATGCCGAGGGGTTTTTCGGGCTGGATGCTGCGGCGGAGCTGCGGGACTGGCGGTTCGGGATCTGTATCGGGTGTTCCGACTCGCAGCGGGACGAGGTGCGGGCGTTCTGGGAGCGGTTGGTCGAGGCGCCGCTGAGCTTCGGCGACGGGTTCGGGGTCGCGCCGCGGTGGCCGGATCCGGCGTACCCGCAGCAGCTGCATCTCGACGTGTCGGTTGCTGATCTGGAGGCGGCCGAGGCCGACGTACTGGCTCATGGTGCGACGAAGCTTCGGGACTCGGGTGCTTTTCGGGTGTACGCCGATCCGGCTGGGCATCCGTTCTGCCTGTATCCCGGTGAGGCTCGGGAGTTGGTGCGGGTGGTGATCGATTGCCCGGATCCCGTGGTGCTGGCGGATTTCTGGTCGGGGCTGCTGGGGATGCCGGAGCGGGTCGAGGAGACGGCTGACCGGATCGTGATCGCGCGGTCGGACGGGCGGTTGCCGATGATCGCGCTGCAGCGGGTGGAGGACTACCGGGCGCCGCGCTGGCCGGATCCTGCGTTCCCGTCGCAGCTGCACCTCGATGTGTTCTCCGACGATCGGGTGGAGCGGGAGCAGTTGGCCTTGCGGCTGGGAGCTTCCAAGGTGCCGCCGCAGGGTGGTGGCTGCCCGGTGTACGCCGATCCGGCGGGGCATCCGTTCTGCCTGTGCATGACGGGGGAGTAGTTCTGTCGGCGGTGGGTTCTAGGCTCGGGGGATGGGAGCTGGTGAGCTACTGATCGGGCAGTTGGAGTTCTACTGGGACGTGCACCTGCGGCCTCGCCTCGAGGGCTTGAGCGACGAGGAGTACCTGTGGGAGCCGGCGCAGCCGAGCTGGTCCGTACGGCGCTCGGCTGACGGGCAGGTGGCCTTCGACCTCGAGGACCCGGTGCCGGACCCGCCGCCGGTGACGACGATCGCCTGGCGGTTGGTGCACATCGGGGTCGGGTGCTTCGCGATCCGCGCGAACGCGTTCTTCAACGATGGGTCGACGCCGGTGGACGCGGACATGTTCGATCCCCGGCAGATGCCGGCCTCGCTGCCGTTGACCGCGGCCGAGGGGCTGGAGTTCCTGGATCACTGGTACGCGCGGTGGCACGACGGGATCCGGTCGCTGGACGACGAAGGGCTCGCCCGGCCTTTGGGCGTCAAGGGCGGGCCGTACGCCGGGGACTCGATGCTCGCGCTGATCACGCACATCAACCGCGAGACGATCCACCATGGTGCCGAGATCTGCTTGCTCAGAGATCTTTATCGCGCCCGCTGAGCTGATCGAGGATCGCGCGCTGCACGGCGTCCGAGGGATCGTGGGCGCCGGCGTACTCGTGCGCTTGCGCGGTGGGGAGGTTGGCGAGGAGCCATCGGGTGTGGTCGATCGAGCTGTTGGTGTCGTGTGATCCGTACCAGACGGACACGGGGGCTTTGATCGCGCTGAGGTCGAAGCCCCAGGGGCGGACGAACGCGAGGTCGTCGTCGATCCAGCCGTCGAGGCCGTCGACGAGGCTTGCGTGGAGGCGGATGCTTCGGCCGCCGTCGTCTGCGCCCGCGGCGCGGACTTCGTCGGGGCTGCCCAGTGAGGCGAGGAGTTCGGTGGCTCGGTGGGTGAGGTGCCGGCGCAGGTGGACCTCGCCTTGGCGGGCGTCTTCGGCCCAGTCCAGATCCAGTTCGTCGAGTTGGCCGATGCCGGCGACCGTGCTGCACCGCGTCACCCGGTCGGGGAGCAACCCTGAGCAGGCCAGCGCGTGGGGAGCGCCGCCCGAGAAGCCGGTGACGGCGAACTGCGCCCAGCCCTCGGCGTCGGCGAGCGCTCGTACGTCGTACGCGATGTCGGCGACCGACCGCCCGGGCCGGCGCGTCGAGCCGTAGCCGGGGCGGCCGGGCAGGAGGACGCGCAAACCCGCAGCGTTGATTGCGGCAACGACATCCGGCCGCTCCCAGCGGGTGCCGGGGGTGCCGTGCAGGGAGACGACCGGTACGCCGTCGGGTTCGCCGTACAGGCAGTACTGGATGGTTCGGTTGTCGACGACGAGTTCGTGGGTCTCCGGCGGGGTCCAGGTCACGGCCTCATTGTCAGGGGGAGTCGTGCTGCCGCGCTCGGCATTTCGTGGACGATCGCCCGGTCGGGGATCAGTTGGTGAGCACGATCTTGCCGGTGGCGTGGTTGGTCTCGCCGCGGCGATGGGCGTCGGCGGCCTCGGCGAGTGGGAACACCGAGTCGAGCTCGACGCGGAGCTTGCCTTGGGCAACGAGATCGGTGATCGCGGTCAGAGCGAGGCGATCGGGCTCGACCAACGTGAACTCGGCACGGATGCCGCGCCGGCGGCCTTCCTGTGCGGTCGCCTCGTCGACCGGGAGGATGGAGACGTACGACCCGCCGTCCTTCAGTACGTCGAGCGAACGCCGCCCGGTGTCACCGGCGATCGGATCGAAGACCAGATCAACCGCACCCGCCCGCGACGGCTGGCTCGCGCCGGCCTGCGACGGCTCGGTCGCGCCCGCCGGCGACGGCTCGGTAGCGCCCGCCGGCGACGGCTCGGTAGCGCCCGCCGGCGACGGCTCGGTCGCGCCCGCCGGCGACGGCTCGGTAGCGCCCGCCGGCGACGGCTCGGTCGCGCCAGCCAGGGACGCCGCGGCGGTCCTCCCCGTCGCGTCCAAGTAGTTGCCACCTGACCCGTTCGCCTGTCCGCGCAGTACCTCGACGAAGTCCTCGGTGCGGTAGTCGATCACCTCGTCCGCCCCGAGCGATCGTACGAACTCGTGCTTGGCCGCACTCGCCGTCCCGATGACGTAAGCCCCGAAGCTCTTCGCGATCTGCACCGCCAGATGCCCCACCCCACCCGCGGCCGCGTGGACCAGCACCCGTTGCCCCGACCGCAGACCCCCGGTCTCCACCAACCCCTGCCACGCGGTCAGCGCCGCGAGGGGCAGCCCCGCGGCCTGCTCGAAGCTCAGCGCCTCGGGCTTGCGGACGAACTGCCGCGACGGGGCAACGACGTACTCGGCGTACGCGCCCGGCAGCACCGGGAACTTCGGCATCCCCAGCACCTCGTCGCCCACCCGCAGCCAGGTCACGCCGAAGCCGACCTCCTCGACGACGCCGGCGACGTCGTACCCCAGAATCACGGGATCGCTTCCGTGGGCGCCCTCGGCGCGACCCTTCCAGTCCGTCGGGTTGATCCCGGCCGCGTGCACGCGGACCAGGATCTCGGTCAGTCCAGGACTCGGCCGCCGCACATCCTCGAGATGCAGGACCTCAGGCCCACCGGCACCCCGCGCGACCACGGCCCGCATCGTCTTCTCGTTCGTCATGCCCCGAGTCTTTCCCGGCGCCGAACGCCTGCCCACTGGCCTGATGGACATCATGTGAAACTATCGGGCCATGTCTGTCCGCCACCGCGTCGCCGTCCTCGCGCTGCCCGGCATCGTCCCGTTCGAACTCGCGATCCCGGCGCGGATCTTCGGCGGCGCCTACGCGGGCGAGGAGCCGCTGTACGAGGTGCTCACCTGCACGGTCGACGGTTCGCCCGTGGAGACGTCGGACGGCTACGCGATCACCGTCCAGTACGACGCGTCGGTGCTCGCCACCGCCGACTCGGTCGTGATCCCGCCCTCGCACCAGCTCCAGGAGATCCTCGACTCCGCCGGCCAGCTCGACGACGCCGTACGGCGTGCGCTGCAGCAAATCCGCCCCGGGACCCGGCTGCTGGCGATCTGCACGGGTGCCTTCGTCCTCGCGGCCGCCGGACTCCTCGACGGGCGGCCCGCCGCGACGCACTGGGCCGAGGCCGAGCAGCTCCAGCAGCTGTTCCCCGCGGTCGCGGTCGATCCGCACGTGCTCTACATCGACGACGGTGACGTCCTGACCTCCGCCGGCGCGGCCGCGGGGATCGACCTGTGCCTGCACGTCGTACGGCGTGATCACGGCAGCGCCGTCGCGAGTGCGGTCGCGCGTGCGTGCGTCGTACCGCCTCGACGTGATGGCGGGCAGGCGCAGTACGTGCGCCGGCCGGTCCCGCCTGCGCGAGATGGCGGTACGGCGGGCACTCGGGCGTGGGCCGCTGAGCAGCTCGGCCGGCCGCTCAGCCTGGTGGAGCTTGCCGCGCACGCGCGGATGAGTGTGCGCACCTTCACCCGTCGGTTTCGCGCGGAGACCGGGGTGAGCCCGGGCAGCTGGCTGGCGATGCAGCGACTCGACTACGCGCGCCAGTTGCTCGAGGACACCGAGCTGACCGTCGACCAGATCGCAGCCCGCGCGGGGTTGGGGACCGGGACGAATCTCCGCCAGCAGCTCCGGGAGAGCGCGGGTGTCTCGCCGACGACGTACCGCCGGATGTTCCGCACCGAGAGGGAACCGACGCCCGCGCGGTCGGTGAGCTGACGGGAGTGAGCAGCTCGGAGTAGCCGCGCGTTGCCTTCAGCTCAGGGGGATCCCGGTGTGCGTCCGGATGTGCTCCGGGATCGGCTCATGCCGGTCGCCGGTGGTCGGGATGCCCGCCGGCTCGATCACGACGATCGACGCGCCGCCGTCGGAGTACGGGCGGTGCTCGACACCGCGCGGTACGACGAAGACCGAGCCGGGGGAGAGCGTCACGGACCGCTCGTCGGGATCGCGGATCGCGATCCCGAGCTCGCCGTCGAGGACCAGGAACAGCTCGTCGGTGGTCTCGTGCAGGTGCCAGATGTAGGAGCCGGCCACCTTCGTCACGCGGACGTCGTAGTCGTTCACCCGAGCCGCGATCCGCGGACTCCAGAGCTCGTCGAAGGTCTTCAGGACGGCGTGCAGGTCGACTGGTTCGTTCATGTCTTCAGCTTCACCGGTACGACGAGTGCGTGGTGAGTGCTAGAAATGGCACGTGTCGAAAGATTTCTCGCATCGGGTCGTAGTGATCGTGGACGCGGGCTCCAACCCGTTCGAGCTCGGCGTCGCAACCGAGCTCTTCGGGCTGCGCCGGCCCGAGCTCGACGTGCCCTGGTACGAGTTGGCGCTCTGCACGCCAACGCCTGAGGTGCCGATGCATCTGGGGTTCTTCACGCTGAGCGGCGTCGGCGATCTCAGCGAGGTCGACACCGCCGACACGGTCATCGTCCCGAACCGTCCGGACCCCGAGGAGCCGGTCTCGCCCGCGGTGATCGACGCCGTACGACGTGCCGCCGCACGCGGCGCCCGCCTGGTCAGCTTCTGCACCGGCGCGTTCACGCTGGCGGCAGCCGGCGTACTCGACGGTCGACGCGCGACGACGCATTGGCGCTGGGCAGCGTCGTTCGAGCGGATGTTCCCGGCGGTCGATCTCCAGCCCGACGTCCTCTTCGTTGCCGACAGCAATGTCTACACGGCGGCCGGCAGCGCGGCGGCCCTCGACCTCGGCCTGCACCTGATCCGCACCGACCACGGCGCCGAGATCGCGAACGCCGTCAGCCGGCGCCTCGTCTTCACCGCCCACCGCGACGGCGGCCAACGCCAGTTCATCGACCAGCCCGTCCCCGCCGTCGCCGACACATCCCTCGCACCACTGCTCGCGTGGGCCCGCGCGCATCTCGCGGATCCGTTGACCGTCACCGACCTCGCCGATCAAGCAGCAGTAAGCCCCGCCACCCTCCACCGCCGCTTCCAGTCCGAACTCGGCACCACCCCGCTCGCCTGGCTCACCACCGAACGAGTAGCCCTCGCCTGCCGCCTCCTCGAACGCGGCGAACCAGGCCTCGACCGCATCGCCCGCCACTCCGGCCTCGGCACGGCTACCAACCTCCGCCTCCAAGTCAAACGCACCACAGGCCTGACGCCTACGACGTACAGACGCCGCTTCACGCTCACCTGAAATCAGTTGGCGCTGCGCGTGCGGTGCGGGGTTGGCTGGCGTGATGGATGCCTGGGCGAACCTTCGAGCCGACCTGGAGCGGCACACCGGTGAACCGATGCTGGCCTTCGAGCCGGCCGCCGGTGGTTCCGGTGGGATCAAGGGGATCGTTCGGACGGCCGGCGACCAGTACTTCGTGAAGGCCGTCCCGCTGGCGTCGCCGTGGCTTGCGGACTGCCGCGTCGAGGCGGCAGTCCGCAGCCGGCAGTCGCCTCGCCTGCGATGGACTGCCGAGTACGCCGACCACTTCGTCCTCGTCTTCGACGTCGCGCCGGGGCACGAGCCGACCGAGCCCTGGTCGGAGGACGAGTTGCTCCGGGCCCTCGCCATGACCGATCACCTCGACGCAACGGCCGTGAGCACGCTGCCGACGGTTGTCGATCGGATGCGGGGACGGTGCACCACCTGGCGGGAACTCGAGCAGCACGGCGTACGGGATGAGCTGACCGTCGCGCATTTGTCGGACTGGGAGCGGCGGAATCTTCGGCGGCTGGCCGCGGTCGAGGGACAGTGGGAGCGGCTGGTCGTGGGGGACCAGTTGCTGCACTTCGATCTTCGGCATGACAATCTGCGGCTCACCGAGGACCGGGTTCGGGTGCTCGACTGGGGGCGGGCCTGCCGGGGGCCGGACTGGGTCGATGCGGTGTGTTTGCTGCTGGAGTCGTCGATCGGTGCGCTGGATGCCGACGAGTTGTTCCGGCAGACGGCGCGTGGGGCTGCGGCTGATCCGGCGGCTGTTGATGCGTTCCTGGTCGCGCTGGCGTCGTACTGGCGGCACATCGGGAGTCGGCCGGCTGATGACGCGAGCGCTTGGATCCGGGCTCGGCAGGTGCGGTCGGGGCAGGCGACCGTGGAGTGGTTGCGGGGCCGGTGGGTTTAGTCGTCGGTGCCGGGGGCGGCGTGGAGGCGGATTTGTTTGATGCGGACGGATGCGTCGCCGTAGAGGTCTAGTTCGCGGTGGGCGCCGTCGGGGGCCCAGCCGGATTCGGTGTAGAAGGCTCGGAGGACGTCGTCGGTGGAGTTGACCCAGACGGTGACGCGGGTGAAGCCGTCGGCCTGGGCGGTGTCGACTACCGCGTTGAGGAGGCGGGAGCCGTGGCCGGCTCGGGTGGCTTCGGGGTTGACGGCCAGTTCGGCGATGAGGGCGTCGTGGCGCGGGTCGCCGTCGGGGTCGTCGGAGGGGGTGATCGCGGCGAAGCCGACCAGGTCTCGGCCGTCCAGGGCTACCAGCACGCGGTTGCGGGCCTCTCCGGGGGAGAGGAGGGCGGCGCGCCACTGGGCGGCGAACTGGGCTGGGTTGAGATCGAGCAGTACGTCGGCGGGGAGGAGACCGTCGTACGCACGGCGCCAGGCTGCTACCTGCACCTCGCCGATCGCGTTCGCTTCGGCGGGGAGGGCCAGGCGCACGCTGGTCTCCGCGATCGGCGACTCCCCGTGCATTGCTGCCAGGCTCTCAGGTTCTGGTACGCCGAACTCGCTGCTCATTTCTCCATCCTCCCAAAGCACTTCTGGAGCATCAGAGGCGAGGTGCCTCTGGAGGCCGGTGCTGATGCGGCCGGAAAGAGAAATGGCATGACGAACGCCCGTCGGCGGAGGGGCCGGCGGGCGTTCGTCGGATCGGGTGGTCGGGGTCAGCGCCCGTAGACCAGGCGGCGGAGGAGGGTTTCGGCGGGGCCCCGGTAGGAGCGCTGCTTCATCAGGTAGGCGGCGGTGACCGAGATGGTCCAGACGACCAGGGCGGAGGCCGCGGAGGTGAAGGCGGGGCTGCCGAAGCGCTCGCCGAGGTGGAGGCCGTACGGCGCCAGCAGGATCGTCCAGCTGATCGACTGGAACAGGTAGCCGCTCATCGAGCGCTGGCCGAGGGCGGAGATCGCGGTGAGCGGGGTACCGAGCTGGTCGGCGCGGCGGGTCTTCAGGAGCTTGGCGACGATCAGGCCGAACAGAGCGACGTACCCGGGGCCACCGAACTGCCCGCTGATCTGGGCGAGGAACTCGAAGGCGCCCAGGGCGTCGTGGTCGACGTGCAGCCAGCCGGCGCCGACCAGGCCGAGCGGCAGGCCGCCGAGGACGGTCACGCCGAGGCCCACGACGGCGACCCGGCGAAGCAGGGTCTTGTGGGCTTCCGGGTGCTCCAGGATCTGACGACGCGCGGCCCACATACCCAGCCAGACCACGACGATCAGACCGAGAACGAACGCGGTGTGCGCGGGGTACTCGTGCAGCCGGTCGACCAGCGCCGAGCTCCAGGAGCCGGCGGCGAGCGACGGGTTCGGGCTGTTGGTGATCGTCGCGGCCGGGCCGGACGAGTTCAGCGCGGCCATGAGGGCGAGCCCACCGGCGACCACGACGTACACGAGCTGCAGTGCCCAGATTCCCACGATGATGCGGTGGAACTTGTCGCCCCGGTTGAGCAGCAGCAGCGTGCAGGCGACGCCGATGATGCCGTACGCGCCGAGGAAGTCGCCGAAGTACAGCAAGGTCGCGTGGACGACGCCGAAGACGATCATCCACAGGTGCCGCTTCAGCAGGATCGAACGCACGACGCCCACCGAAGCGCCGGAGTTCCGCTGCCGCCGGGCGAGCTGGACCAGCCCGTACCCGAACATCACGCCGAAGACCGGGTAGGCCCGGGCGTCGACGAGCGTCAGCTTGAGGAGGTTCAGGATCCGTTCGAGCCCCTGCGGGGACCCGTTCACGCCGGGCGCGCCGGCGAAGCCGAAGTTGGCCGCGTTGGCCAGGGCGATCAGCAGCAGCATCGCGCCACGGATCAGGTCGGGGGCGAGAGCGCGTTCCCGCCCGGTGACGGGGCCGCGGTGATCGACGGCCGGGGGAGTCGCTGTGTGTGCCACGGCGGGACGTCCTTCCAGAAGTATTCGAGCGGGAAAACTGTGCAGGCTTTGAACTGTTACCTGAATCCTGCCGTCGCCCACCGCCCGCTCCCAGCGGCCTGACACCCCGGAACAGGGTGGTGCTACCACCACCCCGTCCGCTCTTGTGACACCTTTCGTCCAGAATGGCCATGAAGTGTCACAACTGGGCTATGCTGACCGGCATGGACAGCTTCCAGGCCACCATCGACGCCGACGGCCGGATCGAGCCGCGGGACGCGATGCCGGAGGGGTACCGCAAGACCCTGATCCGGCAGATCGCCCAGCACGCGCACTCCGAGATCATCGGGATGCAGCCCGAGGGCAACTGGATCAGCCGCGCGCCCTCGCTGCGCCGCAAGGCGATCCTGATGGCGAAGGTCCAGGACGAGGCCGGCCACGGTCTCTACCTGTACGCCGCCGCCGAGACGCTCGGCGTCGACCGGGCCGAGCTGCTCGACCTGCTGCACAGCGGCCGGCAGAAGTACTCCAGCATCTTCAACTACCCGACCCTGACCTGGGCCGACATCGGCGCGATCGGCTGGCTGGTCGACGGCGCCGCGATCGTCAACCAGGTCCCGCTGTGCCGCTGCTCGTACGGGCCGTACGCGCGGGCGATGGTCCGGGTCTGCAAGGAGGAGTCGTTCCACCAGCGGCAGGGTTTCGAGATCCTGCACACGCTGTGCAACGGCACCGAGGGCCAGAAGGCGATGGCGCAGGACGCGCTGGACCGCTGGTGGTGGCCGAGCCTGATGATGTTCGGCCCGCCGGACGCCAGCTCGACGCACTCGGAGCAGTCGATGGCCTGGGGGATCAAGCGGCACAGCAACGACGAGTTGCGGCAGCGGTTCGTCGACATGACGGTGCCGCAGGCCGACGTACTGGGTCTGCGCGTGCCGGACGACGGACTGACCCTGAACGAGGAGACCGGTCACTACAGCTTCACCGAGCCGGACTTCGCCGAGCTCTACGAGGTCGTCAAGGGCAACGGTCCGTGCAACAAGGAACGCCTGGCCCACCGGGTCAAGGCGCACGAGGACGGTGCCTGGGTCCGCGAGGCCGCATCGGCGTACGCCGAGAAGCAGGCTGCGAAGAAGGAGAACGCCGCATGATCGAGCCGCTCTGGGAGGTCTTCGTCCGGTCGCGCCGCGGCCTGTCGCACACGCACGTCGGCAGCCTGCACGCGCCCGACGCGACGATGGCCCTGCGCAACGCCCGCGACGTCTACACCCGCCGTCAGGAGGGCGTCTCGATCTGGGTCGTGCCCGCGGCCGACATCACCGCCTCCAGCCCGGACGAGAAGGACGAGTTCTTCGACCCGGCGGGTGACAAGGTCTACCGGCACCCGACGTTCTACACGGTCCCGGAAGGCGTCGATCACCTGTGAGCGACCTCTTCACCTACGCACTCCGGCTCGGTGACGACGCGCTGATCGCGGCGCAGCGCACCGCCGAGTGGATCGCGGCCGCGCCGCAGCTCGAGGAAGACGTTGCCCTCGGCAACATCGGGCTGGATCAGCTCGGCCAGGCCCGCTCGCTGCTCCAGTACGCCGGGGAGGTGGAGGGCGCGGGCCGGAGCGAGGACGACCTCGCCTACTTCCGTGACGAGCGCGACTTCCTCAACCTGCAGCTCTGCGAGCTCCCGAACGGCGACTTCGGGCACGCGATGGCGCGGCTGCTGTACTTCGCGACGTACCAGCACCTGCTGTACTCCGAGCTGCTCGCGTCGACCGACGAGACACTCGCGGGCGTGGCCGGCAAGGCCGTCAAGGAGGTCGCGTACCACGTCGACCACGCGACCCAGTGGGTCCTGCGGCTCGGCGACGGGACCGAGGAGAGCCACCGCCGGATGCAGGCCGGGCTCGACGCGCTCTGGCCGTACACGGCCGAGCTGTTCGAGACCGACGACCTCGTACGGCGGCTGCCGGGCGTCGCCGTGGACGTGTCGGCGCTGGAAGAAGAGTGGGTACGCCGGGTCAACGCCGTCATCGACGAGTCGACCTGCGAGCGGCCGACCTCGTCGTACCAGCACACCGGCGGTCGCGACGGCAAGCACACCGAACACCTGGGCTACCTGCTCGCTGAGCTGCAGCACGTCGCGCGTTCGCACCCGGGGGCGACATGGTGACCGACACCGCGATCTGGGACGCCGTCGGCGAGGTCGCCGATCCCGAGGTGCCGGTGCTGACGATCGCGGACCTCGGCGTACTGCGTGACGTCCGGCACGAGGGCGACGAGGTCGTGGTGACCATCACCCCGACGTACTCGGGCTGTCCGGCGATGGACCTGATCCGGCACGAGGTCGAGCTGACGCTGGACTCGCTGCACCTCAAGGGCCGCGTCGAGACCGTGCTGTCGCCGGCCTGGACGACGGACTGGATGAGCGAGTCGGGCAAGGCGAAGCTGACCGAGTACGGGATCGCGCCGCCGACCGGGACCGGCGCTGTCGGCGGTCCGGTCTCGGTGTCGCTGACGATTCGTTGCCCGTTGTGCGGATCGCCGGACACGTCCGAGCTGAGCCGCTTCGGGTCCACGTCCTGCAAGTCGCTGTGGCGGTGCAACTCCTGCCGCGAGCCCTTCGACCACTTCAAGGCGATCTGATGAGTACAGTGCAGCCCCGTCGCCGCGCGACCTTCCACCCGCTGACCGTCAAGGCGATCGACGCGATCACCGACGACTCGGTCGCGATCACCTTCGACGTCCCGGCCGCGCTGGCACACGAGTACGAGTTCACCGCCGGCCAGCACCTGACCGTACGGCGTACCGGCGAGGACGTCCGGCGCAGCTACTCGATCTGCTCGCCGGCCGGGTCCGGCGTGCTGCGGATCGGGGTCAAGAAGATCCCGGGCGGCGAGTTCTCGTCGTACGCCGCGAACGTGTTGAAGCCCGGCGACACCGTCGAGGTGATGACACCGCTCGGCCGGTTCGGGACGACGCTCGACGCGGTGCACGACAAGCACTACGCGTTCGTTGCCGCGGGCAGCGGAATCACGCCGGTGCTGTCGCTGGTGGCGACGATCCTGCAGGTCGAGCCGCTGAGCCGCGTGACGTTGTTGTACGGCAACCGCACCGCGGGCTCGGTGATGTTCGCGGACGAACTGGCCGACCTCAAGGACCGGTACGCCGAACGACTGCATCTCGTGCACGTCCTGTCGCGCGAGTCGACCGAGGTCGAGCTGTTCAGCGGCCGGATCGACAGCGACCGGTTGCGGCGGATGCTCGACACGATTCTGCCGGCGAAGACTGTCGACGAGTGGTTTCTGTGCGGGCCGTACGCGATGGTCGTCGGCGCGCAGGAGCTGCTGCTGGAACAGGGCGTCGCGCGGGAGCAGGTGCACGCCGAGCTGTTCCACGTCGGCGACGAGGCGCCGGTCGCGCGGGTCGAGGAGACCGTGGTCGACGAGGACGCGGCCGAGGTGACGGTGATCCTCGACGGCCGGCGCTCGACGTTCCCGCTCGGTGAGCACGCGAAGGCGGTGCTCGACGCGACGCTCGCCGTACGGTCGGACGCGCCGTTCGCGTGCAAGGGCGGGGTGTGCGGGACGTGTCGCGCGAAGGTTGTCGACGGCACCGTCCGGATGGACACGAACTGGGCACTCGAGCCGGACGAGATCCGGGCCGGGTACGTGCTCACGTGTCAGTCGCACCCGACGTCGGCGAAGGTCACCCTCGACTTCGACGCGTGAGCTGTACGACGTACTGACGTGTGAGCTGTACGGCGTACTTCCGCCGCGTTGCGTTGCCGGATTCTGTCGGTGGCCGCTGAAAGAATCGGCGGCTCACGACAGAGGGGGGTGGGGCGCCGTGATGGGGCGTTCGCATGCGTTGTCCGGCTGGTGCGCGGGGCTGGCCGTCGCGCCGTTGGTGGGGCTGACGTCGGTGGCCGAGGTGGTGCCGTTCGCCGCCGCGACCGCGGGGTACGCGCTGCTGCCTGACCTCGACCACCCGGGCGCGAGTGCGTCCCGGTTGCTCGGTCCGTTGACCGGCTTCGTGTCCAACGTGATCCGGGCGTTCTCGGCGTTGCTCTACTCGCTGACCAAGGGACCGCGCGACGAGGACAGCACGGGTCAGCACCGGCACTTCAGTCACACGGTCGTCGCGGCCGTTCTGCTCGGCTTCGCGACGTCGAGCGCGGGCGCGGCCGGTGGATGGCGCACGGTGCTCGCGATCGCGTTGCTCGGGCTGATCCTCGCGGCCGACGTACTGGGTGACTGGATCCTGCTGGTCGTGATCGCGGCCGGCGGCTGGACGATCATCGGTGGCTGGCTGCCCGGTACGTCGGCGGTCGAAGCGCTACGCGGTGGTCTCGACGGGATCGGCAGCTGGATCGGCGTGGCCGTTGCCCTCGGCATGTTCGTGCACTGCCTCGGCGACAGCCTGACCCGCTCGGGCTGCCCTTGGCTGTGGCCGCTGCCGATCCGCGGCGAGACCTGGTACGAGATCCGCCTGCCGAAGCTGCTGCGCTTCCGCACGAACGGACCGGTCGAGAACCTGCTGATCGCGCCGGCTCTGGTCGTCGGAGGCGTCCTGCTGGTGCCCGGCGCCTTCGCCATCGCAGCCGACCTGGCACTGCGGATCTGGTCGACGACGTCGGTCTGGATCGCCGGCGGATGAGCCGCACGCTCAACCTCGGCGGCACGGGCCTCACCGAAGTCCCGCCGCTGCAATCCGGTCTCCGCGAGCTCTACCTGCACGACAACCAGCTGACGGCGCTGCCGGACTGGATCGGCGACTTCCCCGAGCTGCGGATCCTCGACCTCAGCCACCAGCCGCTCGCCGCTCTGCCGGACACCTTGGGTCGGTTGACAAGCCTGGAGTTCTTGTACGTCAGCGACCTGGCGATCGAGGCGCTGCCCGAGTCGCTGGGGGAGTTGAGCTCGCTGCGCTATCTCGGGGCGACCGACAACAACCTGCCCGTCCTGCCGGAATCGCTCGGCCGACTGCGGGAGCTGGTGGAGCTGCGCTTGTACGGCAACCAGCTGACCGCTCTGCCGGAGTCGCTCGGCGAGTTGACCGCGCTGCGCGAGTTGCACCTCGATCGCAACCCGCTGACGGCTGTGCCGGAGACCTTCGACCAGCTGGTCGAGCTACGGGTGATGAGTCTGCGGGGAGCGGCGTTGACGGGCTTCCCGGTGGCGCTGAGTCGGTTGCCTCGGCTGCGACAGCTCGACCTGAGGGCCAACCGGATCACCTGGCTGCCCGACCTCGGGCCGGACACGTTCCCGGCGCTGGAGAAGCTCGACCTGCGGTGGCTGGACCTACCGGTCGTGCCCGAGTGGGTGCACGCGCTGGAGCGACGCGGCTGCCTGGTCTACCGAACGGCGGCCTAGGGCCTGTCCTGCGGGCGAGGACTGAGGTCCTGCGGACGGCCGAGCAGGTACGACGGGACGCCGCGGGCTTCCAGGGACGCCGCGAAACGCTGCTGGTTGCGCTGACCGGGCAGCACTTCGTACGCGACGAGCGGGATCGCCAGGACCGCGCCGATCAGCACGACCCAGAAGCTGTCGACGATGAAGGCCAGCGGGATCGACAGCAGGAACACCGCCTCGCAGATGGCGAAGCGCAGGAAGGTCGACGAGTTGAATCGTCGCCACGACTCCGCCTGCACGTCGGCCGGTCGGCCGCCATGCTCGAGCGGGACCGTGCGGAAGCCGATCAGCTCCACCAGTGAGTAGGCCGCGACCGCGGCCGCGACCAGGACCAGCGGCGCCCAGACCGCGGGGAACGGTCCCACTCCGTCCGTCACCAACGCGAAGTACAGCGCCAGCGTCATCAGCGGGATCGCCATCAGCATCGTGCGGACGAGCATCGTCAGCGAGGCTGCTGCGGGAGGGGGAGTGGCGTTCAGCGGGTTGGACACGGGGAGAACGCTAGCGGCTCACCGGGTTCGGTCCGGGGAGAACGCGGGCCGGGTCGGCGGGGGAGAAGCCGGGGGCGGCGGCTCGGCGGGGATGAACGCCGGCGGCTCGTGGTGCGTCTTTGGGGGGGTGACGCACCACGAGCCGGTGTGCTCGCGGGTGGCCGTCGGGGGGAAAGGGGCCGGCCACCGGCGAGGGTCAGGCCGCGGCGGGCAGTGCCGGGGCGTCGGGGGCGACGAGCGTGGGGAGCGCGAGGTCGAAGCGGGCGATGAAGTTCGCGCTCGGGATGATGCGCCGCTGGTTGCGGGCGTCGGTCGCCAGGTCGGCGCCCCACTCACTGCTGCGCAGGCGCTGGTTGGGGGTGCCGTGGTGGCCGGCGGACTCGAAGCCGCAGTCGCCGATGTTGTACGACATCTGCCCGAACTGCCGGATCTGCTTGCGGTTCAGGTTGGCGCCCTTGGCGTGGCCCAGGTAGTACCCGCTGAACGCGTCGGCCTGCAGCTCGACCCGCCGGGTCAGCTCCGCGGTGGTGAGCGTCGTGTAGTCCAGGCCGTTCGCGAACTGGACCTGGTGGCCGTACTCGTGCGCCAGCACCGCCTGCGGCGCGACCTTGCCGAGCTGGAGGAAGTCGAAGCCCTGCAGGACGCCGTCGCCCATCACGATCGTCGGCGGCAGCGCCTTGAGCGCCGGGTCGGTCTCGCTGTCGGGGCTGAACGCGAAGGCGTTCGCGCTGATCACCGGCAGGCTCGGGCCGAACCGCGTGACCAGGCTCCGGTACCAGTCGACGTACTGCTGCGACAGCCGGTCCGCCGTGGCCGCGTCGGTGCCGTACAGCTGCTGGTACGTCTTCACCAGCGCCGCCTTGTTGCCCATGACCGAGCTGTGCATCGGCACCATCCTGATCTTGCGGGAGTCGATGTCCCAGAAGCCCTGCAGGTCCTTGAAGGTCTTGGTCAGCTTCTGGGTGTACTCGCCGCGCACCCCGTACGTCGGGTGCCGGTCCGGTGCGACCATGCTGGCGTACCCGGCGATGTTGGTCAGGATCGACGCGAGCAGCGGCAGCAGGTCGTCGAAGGTCCAGCCGGTCAGTTGCGCGTTGAGCCAGTTGCTGAACGGCGTCGTACCGCACTGGTACTCGTCGGGGTTGATCGCCCCCAGGACCGCGGCCTGGATCGGCGACAGGTCGGTGCCGAGTTCCTCGGCCCTCGCCTCGGCCGCATCCATCACCTGCGGCGTCACGTACGCCCGCACCGCCTCGATCGTCAGACCGGCGGTCGGTGGCGGGGCGCCGACCGGCGCGGCCTGCGCCGCGGGCACCGACAGCATTGCGGCGGTCAGGTTGACGGTCGCGGCCAGGGCGGGCCACATCAGGAACTTCTTCATGACACTCCTCGGGACGTCGCCGGGCGGGCCGGCTCCAGGGGGACTGGCCACAGCGTCGCACCGGCCGGCCCGCGCGTCGCCGGATCGGCCCTGGCGGAATCCGGCATGGCAGAAAGCTGACGCTGACATGCCTGTGCCGCCGAAATCCCTTGCTCCGTAGACGGAACGTAGCCGTTCGGTGACGGTACGTACCGGCAGAAACTTTTTCTGACTTTTTGCCCGGAAGCTGTAACGACTACTGGGCCCGGCCCGATAGGACGAGTGAGCCTGGTGGCTGCCCGGACCCCCGAGCGGACAGCCACCAGGCCTACTCATTTCCTGAGGCGCTCGGAGCGGTAATCTGACCCCCATGTCCTCAGCAGCAACGTCGCCGCCCTTCGGCCGGCTGACCACCGCGATGATCACTCCGTTCCGGCCGGACGGTTCGCTCGATGTCGACGCTGCGCAGAAGGTCGCCGGGTACCTGGTCGACCAGGGCAACGACGCACTGATCGTCAACGGCACGACCGGCGAAGCGCCGACCACTTCCGACGCCGAGAAGGACCAGCTGGTCCGCGCCGTCCTGGAAGCCGTCGGTGACCGCGCGCAGGTGATCGCGGGAGTCGGGACCAACGACACCGCGCACACGATCGAACTGGCCAAGGCCGCCGAAGCGGCCGGCGCGCACGGACTGCTCGTCGTCACGCCGTACTACAACAAGCCCCCGCAGGAAGGCCTGAAGGCCCACTTCACCGCTGTCGCCGACGCGACCGGCCTGCCGAACCTGCTGTACGACATTCCCGGCCGGGCCGGCGTCGAGGTGAGGACCGAGACGCTGATCGCGCTCGCCGACCACCCGCGGATCGTCGCGGTGAAGGACGCCAAGGGCGACGCCGCCGCGGCCACCAAGGTGCTCGCGAACACCGGACTCGCGTACTACTGCGGCGCCGACGAGCTCAACCTCGCCTGGCTCGCGATCGGCGCGGTCGGCATCGCCAGCGTCGTCGCGCACGCCGCGAGCCCGCAGTACCGGCAGCTGATCGACGCCGTCGTCGCGCAGGACCTGGTCACCGCCCGCGAGATCGACCGGGCGCTCATCCCCGCCGTCGAGGCGATCATGACCCGGACCCAGGGCGCGATCATGGTGAAGGCCGCGCTCAAGCTGCTCGGCGTGATCGAGCACGCCGACGTACGGCTTCCGCTGATCGAAGCCACCCCCGCGCAGACCGATGCGCTGACCACAGATCTCAAGACGTCAGGACTGGTTGCATGAGCCATCCCCACCCCGACCTGTCCGCCCCGAAACCACTGGCCCCCGGCGCCCTGCGGGTGATCCCGCTCGGCGGCCTCGGCGAGGTCGGTCGCAACATGACCGTCTTCGAGTACGACGGCAAGCTGCTGATCGTCGACTGCGGCGTGCTCTTCCCGGACGAGAACCAGCCCGGTGTCGACCTGATCCTCCCGGACTTCCAGCCGATCCGGGAGCGTTTGGACGACATCGTGGCGGTCGTCCTGACGCACGGCCACGAGGACCACATCGGCGGCCTGCCGTACCTGCTCCGCGAGCGCGGCGACATCCCGGTGCTCGGATCGCAGCTGACGCTGGCGCTGCTGGAGGGCAAGCTCAAGGAGCACCGGCACCGCAACGTGCCGCAGCAGATCGTCGCCGAGGGCGAGACGGTCCGGCTCGGGCCGTTCGAGTGCGAGTTCGTCGCGGTCAACCACTCGATCCCGGACGCGCTGGCGGTGGCGATCCGCACGCCGGCCGGCCTGGTGCTGCACACCGGTGACTTCAAGATGGACCAGCTGCCGCTGGACAACCGAATCACCGACCTGAACGCGTTCGCCCGGCTCGGTGACGAGGGCGTCGACCTGTTCTGCGTCGACTCGACCAACTCCGAGGTGCCCGGGTTCACCACCCACGAGCGCGACATCGCGCCGGTGCTCGACCGGGTCTTCACCAACGCGAAGAACCAGCGCATCATCGTCGCCTGCTTCGCCAGCCACGTGCACCGCGTCCAGCAGGTGATGGACGCGGCGGTCAAGCACCGCCGCAAGGTCGCGTACGTCGGCCGCTCGATGGTCCGCAACATGGCCGTCGCCCGGGACCTCGGCTTCCTGAAGGTGCCCGGCGACACCCTGATCGACATGCGCGAGCTCGACGACTACCCGCCGGAGCAGGTCGTCCTGGTCTCGACCGGTTCGCAGGGCGAGCCGATGTCGGCGCTGTCGCGGATCGCGGCCAACGACCACCACGTCGTGCACATCCAGCCCGGCGACACCGTCGTACTGGCCTCCTCGCTGATCCCCGGCAACGAGAACTCGGTCTACCGGGTGATCAACGGCCTGACCCGGCACGGCGCGAACGTGATTCATAAGGGCAACGCGCTGGTGCACGTGTCCGGTCACGCCTCGGCCGGTGAGCTGCTCTACTGCTACAACATCGTCAAGCCGCGCAACGTGATGCCGGTGCACGGCGAGATCCGGCACCTGCACGCGAACGCGGAGCTGGCGCGGCAGACCGGCGTACCGGCCGAGAACGTCGTGGTCGTCGAGGACGGCGTGGTCGTCGACCTGGTCGAGGGCAAGGCGGTCGTCGCGGGCAAGGTGGAGTGCGGGTACGTGTTCGTCGACGGGTCGACCGTCGGCGACATCACCGAGACCTCGCTGAAGGACCGGCGGATCCTCGGCGACGAGGGTTTCATCTCGGTGATCGCCGTGATGGACTCCGTGACCGGCAAACTGACCGCGGGACCCGAGATCCAGGCCCGCGGGTTCGCCGAGGACGACACCGTCTTCGACGACCTGAAGCCGAAGATCGAGGCGGAGATCGAGAAGGCGATCGGGAGCGGGGTGGACGACATGTACCAGTTGCAGCAGGTCATCCGCCGCGTGGTCGGCAAGTGGGTCAGCGACACGCACCGTCGCCGGCCGATGATCATCCCGGTTGTCGTGGAAAGCTGAGGCTTCTATGGGAGGGGTGGGCCTGTGAGTATCACCGGTGTCAACGGAGCGGGGCAGCGCCGGCCCACCATGAAGGAAGTCGCGGCTCGGGCCGGAGTCGCCCTGAAGACCGTCTCCCGGGTGGTGAACGAGGAGCCGAACGTCAGCCCCGAGCTGACCGCGAAGGTCCAGGCCGCGATCAAGGACCTGAACTACACGCCGAATGAGTCGGCCCGGATGCTGCGCCGCGGCCGGACCGGCACGATCGCCGTGGTGATCCGCGACATCGGTGACCCGTTCTTCGCCTCGCTCGGCCGCGCGGTCGAGCTGTGGGCGCGGTCCAGCGGCTCGGTCGTGATGATCGGCCTGACCGACGAGGACCCCGAACGCGAGCGGGACGTCTGCCTCGAGTTCGTCGCGCGACGTCCGGACGCGCTGATCATGGCGCCGATCGGGGAGACCCAGGAGTACCTGGCCCCGCACGTCGACGCCGGGATGGCGGTCGTCACGATCGACCGGCCCGCGCACGGCATCGAGGCGGACGCCGTACTGGCCGACAACGCCGGCGGGATCGACCAGGCGATCGACCACCTGGTCCGGCAGGGCCACCGCCGGATCGCGTACCTCGGGGACGACGAGCGGATCTTCACGGCCCGCGAGCGCGTCGTGGCCTACCGCGCGGCGATGGCCCGGCACCGGTTCGAGGTCGACGAGGACCTGGTCCACCTGTCCGAGCCGACGACCGAGGGCATCGGGATCACGCTGTCCGCCGTACTGGATCGTCCGGAGCCGGCGACCGCGTTGCTCTCGGCCAACAACATGACCACGGCCGAGGTCCTTCGCGGCATGGCCGGACGCCGCGACCGCGTTGCGCTGGTCTCCTTCGACGACCTGGCTCTGGGGGACCTGTTGAGCCCTGGGCTCACCGCTGTCGCCCAGTCCGCCGATGTGATGGCCCGGACGGCGATCCAGCTCATGACGGAGCGTCTCCCCGAGCCGCACCGTCCCGGCCGGACTGTCCGGGTCCCGGTGAAGCTGACGATTCGTGGGTCGGGGGAGATCCCGCCCGCCAGTTGAGCGCGGCCAGCGCACCGACGACCCCAGGGCGAGCCGGTACTTCACAGGTGCCGCCGTACGAAGTCCAGCAAGGTGGTCGCGAGCTCCTCACGGTGATCGGAGAGGGCGTGGTCGGTGGGGAACAGGTGGTGCTCGGCCTGGGGGTAGGCCTCGACGAGCGGCAGGTGATGCTGCTCGTACGGCGCGGCCACGTCGCGGCTCGCGCCGATCAGCAGCACCGGCCGGCCCGCCAGCCGCGGAGCGAGGCCGGCCAGCCGCCATTCGGGGCCGTGGGCAACCATCTCGTCGACCAGGGCGCGGCCGCTCGTGCCCCGGAGCGGGAGGAGCTCGGCCTGGAACGGCTCGACGTACTGGTCGGGATCCGGCGCCGTACCGGCGTCGCCGAGGTCGAAGCCGGTGATCGAAGCGACCACCGAGATGGTCGGGTCGGCCGCGGCGGTGTGCAGGGCGGCGAACCCGCCGAGGCTGTGCCCGACGACGGCGAACCGGTCCGGATCCAGCCCGGGGGTCGACCGCAGAGCGGCGACCGCCGCGCGGGCGTCCTCGAGCACGTTGCTCCACGACCACGAGCCGGCCGCGCCCCAGGATCCGCGGTAGTGGAAGACCAGAGTGGCGAACCCTGCCCGACGCAGGACCTGGGCCAGGTCGAAGTTGCGTTCGTTACCGGGAAAGCCGTGCAGTAGCAGGACCGTCGGATGCGGTCCCGGACCGGCCGGGAGATGCAGTACTCCGGGGAGGTCGATTCCGGCGCTGCGGACGGCGAAGGCGGGCGTGCTCGCGTACATGGGCACCTCGTCATGATCGAACCGATCGGTACCAGCGACACGCTAGCAGCACATCGATCCGATCGGTACCATCTGGTTGTGCCCGTGGCCAAAGGAACTTCCCTCGATCCCTCGCGAACCCGCGCCGGCATGCTCGAGGCGGCGAGCCTGGTCTTCTACCAGCGCGGGCTGGACGGCGTCGGGATCGCCGAGCTGTGTGCGTCGGTGGGGGCATCGAAGGAGACGCTCTACCGGCACTTCGGTTCGAAGGACGGCCTGATCGAGGCGGTCCTGCAGGCGCGCAGCGACCGGATCGAGGCCTGGATGCGAGGCGCGGCCGCGGCGGCCGGTGACGATCCGGCCGCCCAGCTCACCGCGGTCTTCCGGGAACTGGGGGAGTGGTTCCGCGAGCCGGATTTCCGGGGGTGCGCGATCGTGAACGCGGCGGCGCAGCGGCACGTCGAGCCGGCCCGCACGATCGTCGCCCGGCACCTGGATCGCTATCTGGCTCTGTTCACCGAGATCGCGACGGCGGCCGAGGTCGCCGACCCGGAGCGAACCGGTCGGCAGGTGCTGATGCTGCTCGAAGGCGCCACCGTGCTCGCCGACCACCACGGCACAGGAAGAGCCGCGGCCGATGACGCACTGGCCGCGGCTCTGGTGTTGCTGACTTCCTAGCGGGTGCGCATCGCAGCCGTCAGCGGGCACTGGAACGGGTCCCGGGCGCGCAGGCCGACGTTGTTCAGGTAGTCGATGACGATGCCGTAGGACTCGAAGAAACCGACCTCGGTGTACTTCACCTTGTGCTTGGCGCAGTACTCGAGCACGATCGGCCGGACGTGCCGCAGCGTCGGCCGCGGCATGCTCGGGAACAGGTGGTGCTCGATCTGGTAGTTCAGGCCACCCATCAGGAAGTCGACGACGACGCCGCCGCGGATGTTGCGCGACATCAGCACCTGGCGGCGCAGGAAGTCGAGCTTCATGGTGGCCGGGACCAGCGGCATGCCCTTGTGGTTCGGGGCGAAGGACGCGCCGAGCATGACGCCGAACAGAGCGAGCTGCAGGCCGAGGAAGGCCGCGGCCTTGCCGGGCGGGAGCAGCAGGAACAGGACGGCGACGTACGCGCTCAGCCGGGTCACGACCATCGCGGCCTCGATCCGCTGGAGCTTGGTCGCGTCGCGCCGGATCAGGTGCTGGAGGCCGGCCACGTGCAGGCTCAGGCCTTCCAGGGTCAGCAGCGGGAAGAACAGCCAGCCCTGCCGGTCGCCGAGCCACTTGACCAGGCCGGTCCGGCTCGCGACGTGATCAGGGGTGAAGGCGACCACGCCGATGGCGATGTCGGGGTCCTTGCCGATCTGGTTCGGCGCGTTGTGGTGCTTGCTGTGCTTGCCGCGCCACCAGTCGATGCTCATCCCGGCCAGGCCACCGGCCAGGATCCGGGCGGTCCAGTCGTTCCACGCGGCGGAGTCGAAGATCTGCCGGTGCGCGCTGTCGTGGCTGAGGAAGGCGACCTGGGTCAGCACCATGGCCAGCGCGCCGGCCATCAGGAGCTGGAACCAGGAGTCACCGAGCAGGATGAATCCGGTGATGATCCCGCCCAGCGAGAGCAGCACGAGTCCGATCCGGGTCCAGTAGTACCCGTACCGCCGCTTCAGCAGTCCGAGGTCGCGGACCGTGTGGGACAGGTCGGTGTAAAGACTGGTGAACCGCTGTTGCGGTCTCGAATCGTCAGTGACGGTCTGCGACAAAGAAAACGCCTCGTTCCCTGGAGTGCATCGGTCGATGCGCTACCGGGTCCGGGGCAGCGCCACGAAGAGTGGCTGTTGACCTCAACGGAACCACGGGCGGACGCGACACGCAACTAGCGGGCCAGCAGCGTGGACGTCAGCAGTGATCCTTCCAACACTCCCTGGGCGACCGAGGTCAGGCCCTGGCCGGTTCCGCGGGCGTACTTGCGCATCGCGGTGAAGGCCGCGGACAGGGTGAGACCGGCCCGTTCGGCCAGCATTCCCTTCGCCTGCTCGATCTGGACACGGCTCTCCAGCGCGTGCTGGAGCTGGGTGGTCAGCTCGACGTACCCGCGCATCTCGCGCTCGTGCAGCAGGCCGATGGTGGCCATGTCGGCGAGCGCCTGGCCGAGCGCGGCGTCCGCCGGATCGAGCGGCGCGAGGTCGCAGCGGTAGAGGTTCATCACGCCGATCACCTGGCCGCGCAGCCGCAGCGGCAGGGCGTGCGCCGACAGGTACCCGCCGGCGGTGGCCAGCTCGGGCCAGCGGCTGATGTCGGCGTCGATCACCGCCTGCCCGGTCCGGAAGCACTCCAGGCACGGTCCCTCGTCGTGCTGCAGCTCGATCAGCTCCAGCAGCTCGGCCTCGTCGCCGGACGACGCCATCACGTGCAGCAGCCCGTGGTCGTCGGCCAGCATCAGCCCGGCGGCGTCGACCGCGAGCAGCTCGACACTGGCCTCGGCCAGAATGCCCAGGAAGTCGACCAGATCGAACTCGTCGACGAGGGTGTCGGCGAGAAGGACGAAGACCTGCGCGAGGCGGCGTTCCCTGCTCATGCGCTGATCGTCCCTTCCTCGGTCGGTGTCCCCATCATCGGGTCCGGCACAAGGCCCGGGCCAGCGTCGCTGAGTTGTCAGTCAGTTCGTCTCCGCGTCACGCGGCGGTCACCCGCGAGGAGCACCTTCGGACCCATGAACCTGAGCCGCCGCCAGCTCTTGGCCGCATCCTCCGTGGCGGGCGCTTCGCTCGCCGTACCGGGTGTCGCCTCCGCCGCCGTCCCGTCCGTCGTACGCCGGGACCGCCCGGCCCTGCCGTCGGGCCTGATGAGCGGGGACGGCACCGCGAACTCCGCCGTCGTGTGGTCGCGCACCGACCGCCGCTCCCGCCTCGTCGTCGACCTGACCAGCAACGGCCGCTTCGACCGCGCGATCCGCCTGCGCGGCCCGGTCACCGGGCCGGACGACGACTTCACCGCCCAGCTGCCGCTGAAGGGCCTGCGGCCGGGCCAGCGCTACGACTACCGGGTGTCCTTCGAGGACGCCTACGGCCGGCGCGGCGAGAGCCTCGAGGGATCGTTCAGTACGCCGGGCCGCAACCGCGGCGTCAGCTTCGTCTGGACCGGCGACACGGTCGGTCAGGGCTGGGGCATCAACGAGGACTTCGGCGGCATGCTCGCCTACCGCGCGATGCACCGCACGCACCCGGACTTCTTCCTGCACTCCGGCGACAACATCTACGCCGACGGCCCGATCGAGGCCTCGGTGAACGTTGCCGACGGCACCGTCTGGAAGAACGTGGTGACCGAGGAGGTCTCCAAGGTCGCCGAGACGCTGGCCGAGTACCGCGGCCGGTACAAGTACAACCTGCTCGACCACAACGTCCGGGACCTGTACGCCGACGTACCGATCGTCAGCCAGTGGGACGACCACGAGACCGTGAACAACTGGTACCCGGGCGAGATCCTGACCGACGAGCGGTACACCGAGAAGCGCGTGAACGTGCTCGCCCAGCGGGCGAAGAAGGCGTTCCTGGAGTACCTGCCGATCGCGCACCAGGGCGGCAAGGAGCGGATCTACCGCAAGGTCAGCTACGGGCCGCTGCTCGACGTGTTCTGCCTGGACATGCGGACCTACCGCGGCGCGAACCCGACGCCGGGTGAGGCTGGTCCGGTCGCGATGCTGGGCGCCGAGCAGGCCGCCTGGCTGGTCCGCGAGGTCGCGTCGTCGAAGGCGGCGTGGAAGGTGATCGCGAGCGACATGCCGCTCGGCGTACTGGTTCCGGACGGCGACCTGATCGAGGCCGTCGCGAACGGCGTCGCCGGTGCGCCCGGTGGCCGCGAGCACGAGATCGCCTGGGTGCTGAGCCAGTTCAAGCGCCGCAAGGTGAAGAACACGGTCTGGCTGACCGCGGACGTGCACTACTGCGCCGCGCACCGCTACGACCCGGCGAAGGCCACGTTCACCGACTTCGACCCGTTCTGGGAGATCGTCGCCGGACCGGTCAACGCCGGCACCTTCGGGCCGAACGCGCTGGACCCGACGTTCGGGCCGCAGCTGGAGTTCGTCAAGGCGGCCGACTTCCCGAACCAGCCGCCGAGCGGGGGCAACCAGTTCTTCGGGCACGTCGAGATCGACCCGCGCAGCGAGGTGTTCACGGTGTCGCTGCGGGACCTGTACGGCAAGGTGCTCTGGCGCAAGGACCTGCACCCGGCCGGGCACCGCTAGGGAAAACCGTCGGCTCTGCGGGCCGGTGCCTCGGTAGGTTGGAACCATGAGCGCCGACTACCCGCAGAGCCGCCGTGACGACGTCGTCGACACCTTGCACGGACACCAGATCGCCGATCCGTACCGCTGGCTGGAGGACCCGGACTCCGCCGAGACCAAGGAGTGGGTGACGCGGCAGAACGCGTTCACCGAGGCCGAGCTGTCGTCGTACGGCGAACGGCCGTGGTTCCAGCAGACGATGAGCCGGATCCTGGCGCGGCCGCGCGCCGGTGTCCCGGTGCGCAAGGCCGGCTGGTACTTCGTCGGCCGCAACGACGGCACCCAGGCCCAGGACGTCGTGTACGTCGCGGAGTCGCTCGACGAGCTGCTCGCCGGCGGCCGGGTGCTGATCGACCCGAACACGCTGTCCGAGGACGGCACGGACTCGCTCGGCACCTTCACGGTCAGCCCGGACGGCAAGTACTTCGCGTACGGCATCAACGAGAGCGGCAGCGACTGGATCACGTTCCGGCTGCTCGACATCGCCACCGGGTCGCCGGTCGACGACGTGGTCGGCGAGGCCAAGTTCAGCGAGGCGACCTGGCTGCCGGACTCCTCGGCGTACCTGTACGTGCACTACCCCTCGGGTGGTCGCAGCGAGGGGACGGAGACGCGGGCGCTCGGTGCCGGCGAGCTGAAGCTGCACCGGGTCGGCACGCCGCAGAGCGAGGACGAGCTGGTGTTGCGGCTGCCGAACGAGCGACTGTACTTCGACGTCGACGTGACCGAGGACGACCGGTACGTCGTACTGCACATCTTCGAGGGCACCGACCCGCGCACCCGGCTGTGGCT
Source organism: Kribbella sp. cmx-5-2 (assembly GCA_049998015.1). GTDB lineage: Bacteria > Actinomycetota > Actinomycetes > Propionibacteriales > Kribbellaceae > Kribbella. Next base: position 778,357 of record JAEBEC010000001.1, on the reverse strand, counting down.
CTACCCGCTGGTCGACGGCGGGCTCGGCGAGCCGGTGAAGGTGATCGACGAGTTCGCGGACGAGGCGCTGTTCGTGCGGATGTCCGGCGACCGGCTGATCCTGCGGACCGACCGGGACGCGCCGCGCGGGCGGGTGGTCTCGAGCGACCTGTCCGGAGCGTTCGAGGACGTGATCCCGGAGAGTGCGGCGACGCTGGTCGACGTGCGGGGGACCGCCGTTGGGCTGGTGACGGTGTCGCTGGTCGACGCGCAGCCGGTGGTCACGCTGTACGACGTCTCCGGTGGCAACTCACGGGTTGTGGAGGTCGGTGCTGGTGGGCTGGTGGCGTTGAACGCCTCGGTGAAATCTGACGAGGTGTTCGTCGGATTCTCGACCTCTGTCGAGCCGACTGTTGCTTATCTGGTGGCGGACGGGGCCGCGCGAGCGCTGCCCGAGCTGGTCCCGGCGGGGGCGACCTACACGCCTCCTGCTGTTGTTGTAGAGCGCCGCGTGGAGCCGGGCCGGTCTGTGCCTTACTACCTGATCAGCCGTAGCGACCTCGGGTTCGATGTGCCGCGGCCGACGCTGCAGTGGGGGTACGGCGGCTTCCGCATCCCGGTGTTCCCCGACTACCGGCCGGGCTGGGCAGCCTGGCTGGCTGCTGGGGGAGTGCTGGTCGTCACCAACCTGCGGGGCGGTGGTGAGTTCGGCAGCGAGTGGCACGACGCCGGACGGCTGGCGAACAAGCAGAACGTGTTCGACGACTTCATCGCGGTCGCGGAGCACCTGGTTGCCGACGGCGTGACCACACCGGCTCAGCTGGCGATCCACGGCCGCAGCAACGGCGGCCTGCTGGTCGGAGCGGTGATGGCGCAGCGGCCGGACCTCTTCGCCGTCGCACTGCCGGGCGTCGGCGTACTGGACATGCTGCGCTTCCACCTGTTCACCGTGGGAGCAGGCTGGGCGTCGGACTACGGTCTGCCCGACGACCCCGCCCAGTTCGAGGACCTGCTGGCCTACTCACCACTGCACAACCTGCACGACGGTACGGCGTACCCGGCAACGCTCGTGGTCACCGGTGACCACGACGACCGGGTGGTGCCGCTGCACAGCCACAAGTTCATCGCCGCGCTGCAGCACGCGCAGGCGGGGGACGCGCCGGTGCTGAGCCGGATCGAGGTCGACACCGGCCACGGGTTCGGGAAACCCGCTGCCATGGTCGCCTCGGAGTGGGCCGACCTGCTGGCGTTCGCCGCTCACCACACAGGTCTTTCACCGGAGCTGTAGCACTCACCAACCCCCTGGGCTGGGGGGTGCGTCAGGCCTCGCCGAGCGGTGGGTCGGCCTGGTTCAGGGGGTTGGTGAGTGGTGGAGGTTCACCAGATCTGGGGAGCCTCGAGGTCGCGCGGGTCGTCGGCCGGCTGGCAGCCGTGCGCGGACTCCTCGTAGCTGCGGCTCAGGCCCCTGGTCGCGAGCGTGCGGACCGCGCTGACCAGGCGGTCGACGTGCTCGCGGCTCGTGCCGAGGCCGAGGCTCGCGCGGACCGCCGTACCGTGCTCCGGCGAGTCCTGCAGCAGGTGGCCGACCAGCGGGTGCGCACAGAATTTGCCGTCCCGTACGCCAATGCCGTACTCGGCCGAGAGCGCCGCTGAGACCAGCGTCGAGCTGATGCCCTCGACGGTGAAGCAGACCGTGCCGACGCGATCGGCGTCCGCACCGAAGATGTCGTACGTCGTGACGCCGTCGATCTGGGCCAGGCCAGTCCGGAGCCGGGCGAGCAGGCTGCGCTCGTGCTGCTCGATCGCCTCACGGCGCTGGCTGATCGCGGCGCAGGCGGCGGCCAGAGCGATCGCGCCGATGACGTTGGGGGAGCCGCCCTCGTGCCGGGCCGGGCCCTCGTTCCAGACCGTGGCGTCGGCGGTGACGGACGCGGTCGCGCCGCCGCCGTACAGGTAGGGGTCGGCCGCGTTGAGCCAGTCGGCCCGGCCGATCAGCGCGCCGGCGCCGTACGGGGCGTAGAGCTTGTGGCCCGACAGGGCGACCCAGTCGACGTCCAGCTCGGCGATGTCGACCTCACGGTGCGGAGCGAGCTGGGCGGCGTCCAGACAGATGCGGGCGCCGTGGGCTCGGGCGACAGCGGCCAGCTCGGCGATCGGGAAGATCTCGCCGGTCACGTTGCTCGCACCGGTCACGACGACCAGCCGCGGGCCCTCCGGCGCGTTGCGGAGTGCGTCGGCGACAGCGGTGACGGCACCGGTCGTGGTGGACGGAGCGGCGAGCCGGACGGTCCGCTCGGCCGGCCAGGGGAGGAGGGCCGCGTGGTGCTCGGACTCGAAGACGATCACGGTCGCGTCGGCGGGCAGAGCCTTGGCGAGCAGGTTGAGCGCGTCGGTGGTCTGCCGGGTGAAGATCACCTGGTCGTCCTCACGGGCGCCGACGAACGAGTGCACCTCGGCGCGGGCCCGCTCGTACCACTGGGTGGTGATCCGGGAGGCGTAGCCGTTGCCGCGGTGCACGGACGCGTACGACGGCAGTGCGGCCTCGACCGCGCGGCGTACCGACTCCAGACACGGCGCGCTGGCCCCGTGGTCGAAGTTGGCGTAGTCGGTGACCCGGCCGTCGGCCAGCGGGACCAGGAGGTCGGCGCCGACGGTGGCGGGGATGCTGCCGGAGGTGAGCCGGGTGACGGCGGCCCGCTGCGCGGTGCTGGTCGCCGGCTCGAGGATGGAGAGGATCGACATGCTGCTGCTCCCGGAAGTCCGCACTTGCCGAACGGGGTGTCCGCACGGCCTGGTCCTCACCCGGGGCACCCCACCGCGGTGGAGGGTTGCCGTCCAGCTAGCCGGGGCTTGTCGCTGGCTCTCATGACCTGCCGAAGACGATAGGCAAAGGAGTGGTGGATGCGCTAGCAGCAATCTCGTTGTTTGAGATTCGTCGCCGCATCGTGAGATGGGAACCCTGCGCCGGGTCTGGGGCATCTGAGGGGAAGGGGGTGGTGGCGATGGCGTGGTGGGGACGGCCGAAGTGCCCGGTGCGGGCCGAGGAGCAGGTGTGGATCGAGGAGTCGCTCGACTGGCTCGTGGAGTCGTTCGGTTCCGAGGTGCTGGAGCGCCCGGTGGTGCTGCCGTCGGCGGCGTTCTTTCCGCCGGATTTCAGCGGATCCGAGGCGGACGTGCGTGCCGTCTTCGCGACCGTCGCGGGGCTGGTCGGCGTACCGGTGGAGCGGGTGGTGCTGGAGCTCGAGCCGGACGACGCGATGGACGACCTGATCGACGGGCTGCCGGTGGAGATGCAGTCGCGGGGAGCCGCGGCGCACTGGCAGCGGCGGCGCGACGGTGTGTCGGTGATCACGGTCGAGATGGCGAAGGCGCGGCAGCCGGTCGCCCTGGTCGCGGCGATCGCGCACGAACTGGGGCACGAGCGGTTGCTGGGTGAGGGGCGGCGGGATCCGGATCAGCGCGACGACGAGCCGATGACCGATCTGTTCACGGTCTTCTTCGGGTTCGGTGTGTTCAGTGCGAACGCCGCTTTCGAGTACAGCCGGTCGACCACGGGCTGGCGGACCAACCGGCTCGGCTACCTGACCGAGGCGATGTACGGGTACGCGTTGGCGCGGTACGCCTGGCTGCGCGGCGAGGCCGATCCGGCCTGGGCTGCACGGCTCGACACGAATCCGCGGACCTACCTGAAGCAGGGGCTCAAATATCTGGATGCGGGCTGAGCTGTCCGCGGGGGAGGATGCGCGGATGACCTGGACCGCCCCTGCCGTCGAACGGCCGACCGGATCGCTCGTGGCTCCCGAGCGTGAGCTGCTCGCCGGTTACCTGGACTTCTACCGTCACACCCTGCTCTACAAGTGCGCGGGCCTTACTGGTGAGCAGCTGGCTCAGCGGAGTGCTCCGCCGTCGACGCTGTCGCTGCTCGGCCTGATCCGGCACGCGCGGAAGGTCGAGCGGATCTGGTTCCGGATCCACTTCGCCGACGTACCGGCGTCGCCGGTCTTCGACCCGGCGCTCGGCAAGGACGCGGACTTCGAGCTGATCGACGCGGCCGACGCCCAGGCGTCGTACGAGGCTCTGATCGAGGAGTGGAAGCTGTCCGACGAAGCGGCCGCGGGGCGGTCGCTGGACGACCGGTTCACGTTCTCGGGGGAGGAGTCGTCGCTGCGGATGATCTACATCCACCTGATCGGCGAGTACGCCCGGCACTGCGGGCACGCGGACCTGCTGCGCGAGCACCTGGACGGGGTCACCGGGGCCTGATCCGGCCGCGCCTCTTGTGGTGCCCGAGCCGCCCGGTCGGTTGCTTTGAGCCCCTAAGCACCTACGCTGCGGCCGTGCCTTTCCCGCTGGCCCATCCGGCCGCCGTCCTCCCGCTGCTGCGGCATCCGTTCGTGCCGTCGGCCCTGGTGGCCGGCGCACTCGCGCCCGACCTGCTCTACATCGGCCCGCTCTACACGTTCGCGACCCGCTACATCCACGGGAACTTCACGCTGACCCTCACCCACGAGTTCACCTCGGCGTTCTGGCTGGACCCGCTGCTGGCGCTGCTCGCCCTGCTGGTCTACCTGCTGGTCCTCAGGCGTCCGCTGATCGCGCTGGCTCCGCCGTCGCTGGCCGGTCGGCTCGCTGCTTTTCAGCGGCCGAGCGTGCTCTGGACCGTCGTCTCGCTGTACGTCGGCGGCCTGACCCACGTGGTGTGGGACTCCTTCACCCACGGCGACGGCTACTTCGTCCAGCACTGGTCGTTCCTCGGTACGTCGATCACCCCGGCGTGGGACATCAACCGGGTCCTCCAGTACGTCAGCAGCGCCGGCGGCGTACTGGCGATCGCCATCTACCTCGTCTTCTGGTGGCGCCGCACGACCGCGCGGCCGGTGGGGGACGGGCTCGCGCCTGCTGCCCGGTACGTCGTACTGGCTGCTGCAGGGGTCCTGGCGCTGGTCTTCGCGGTGGTCTCGGTACGCCGTGCTGCCGCCGACTCGGACGAGGCTCTGGTCGGCGAGGCCGTCGTACGGTTCGCACTCACCGGCCTGGCGTCCGGCGCTGTCGCGGCGCTGGTGCTCTACGTGCTGGTCTGGCAGGCGCTCCGGCTTCGCCGTACCTGATCAGATCCGGGCGCCGAGCAGCTGCACGTTGTTCCGCCCGTAACGGTCTGGCTTGAGTGCCACCTCGCACGTCCCGGTCCCGATGCTGCACCGGATGATTCCGACCGGAGTGTCCTCGCCGGTGTCGACCACCATCAGCAGGTGGTCGTCGTCCTCGGCCACGGCCATCACGAACTGCACGCCCGCCCACTGCCGCCGTACGTGGCCGTTGTTCGCGTCCAGCGCCGCGGTGAACGCCTCGGCGCCACTGCCGCGGAAGTCCTCGCTGGCCACGACGGTCTGGTCGTCCGGGGTGAACCCGTCGAGTGAGTACTCACAGGTCCGGAAGCGCCGCTTGCCGGTCTCGAGCTCGGTGACCGCGCTGCAGAAGGTCTGGGCCGCGCCGCTGATGAAGTCGGCCGCCGCGGTGCCCGCCGTGTCGAGGCCTTCGAGCTGGTGGACGGTCTTGATCGCCGCCACCTTCCCGGACTTGGAGTCCCAGCGGTAGTACGTCTCCGGCGCCGGGTATCCCTTGCCCTCGGCACTGAAGTAGACGAGATCACCGCGTACGGCGAGCACCTGCGTCCGCCCGTACTCCGGTCGCTTCAGCGACCGCTGGACCAGCTCGGTGTCCCGCGAGTCGACCCAGTAGATCGCGCTCTGGCCGTTCACGGCGTACGCGGCGAGGTCCTCCTCGGCCGAGCTCACCAGGCTGCTCACGCCAGTGACCCGACCAGGGCTGAACGCCTCGGCGTACGGCTCGACCCGCCGGAGCTCGGTCGTCACCTCGCCGGTCTCGAGCACCGCGAGCAGGCCGCCGCCGAAACGCACGACCTGCTGGATCGGCTGCTTGCCGGGCACCGTGGCAACCGGACCGGTGCCGCCGCGGACGACGCGGTCGACCAGGAAGGCCATCTGCGGCAACTGGCCCTGGGTGAGCTTGCCGAGGTCGACCTTCACGTCGGTGGGGCTCGAGGAGGGGGTGCCCGAGGGTGTCTGCGACGACGGCTTGCTCGTCGACGGCGGTGGTGTGGTCGTCGTCGGTGCTCCGCTCAGCGGACCGGCCGCGCTGACACTGTCCTGCGGGACCTTCCGCACCGCCAGCGTGGCGCCGGCGGTGATCGCCGCCACCGTCAGTGCGGCCACCAGCACGATCAGCCGGACTCGTCCGTTCTTCACCTCGGTACGCCCACCTTCGTCTCGACCCCTGTCAGGTCGGATGCCGCCCGGGGCCGTTTGGTTGGCTTCGATCGGCACTTGGCCGTGATCGGCCCGTCGAAGGACGCTACACGGGTCGCGCGCCTCCTGGCCTGTCCCTGCCGGGGTGTGCCTCGGCCATCGGCCCTCGGCCATCGGCCATCGGCCCTCGGTCCTCCGCCCTCCGCCCTCCGCCCTCCGCCCTCCGCCCCCGGCCCTCCGGTCCCGGCCCTCGGCGATTCGCCCCCAGCCCCGTCCCCATCTCTTCTCCCTCATTCCCTCCGTTCTTCCTTCCTGCTTCCTCCTCCCGCCGGGGCTGCCGACCCCGCATCTCTCCTCACTACTGGTGGGAGGGTTGCGCTGTGACGACGGATGGGGCAGCGTGACCGGCGTGTGACACGTGTGACTCGAGTGGTCCTCGGGGTAGCCTGCTAAGCATGGCGACCCGCACGTCTTCCCCGGCGCGGGCGCAGAAGTCGGCAGCCAAACGCCCGAGTACGGCGCGTTCGGCAGCCGGTGGACGCTCCCGTCCGTCAGGCGCCCAGAAGCGTGGGCAGAGCGCGAAGCGCGGTGGTAGCACCGCCGCGCGGACCAGCACGCCCAAATCCGGCGGGGGAGCGGGTCCGTTCGCGGCCGCGATGATCGCCATCGGCCGCGGGCTGGTGAAGCTGTGGCTCGGCTTCGCCCACCTGCTCGGCAGCATCGTCCGCGGCGTCGGCAACGGCGCCCGCGACCTCGACCCCGCGCACCGGCGCGACGGCGCCGGCCTCGGCCTGATCGGGCTGGCCGTGATCGTCGCGGCCGCGATCTGGTGGACCCTGCCCGGCGCGGTCGGCAACGCGATCCGCACGGTCGTCAGCGGCAGCGTCGGCATGCTCGGCTGGGCCGTGCCGTTGATGCTCCTGTTCATCGCGTTGCGCACCCTGCGCCACCCGGACCGCAACGGCCCGGCCGGTCGCCAGGTGATCGGCTGGACGGCGATCTCGCTCGGCATCCTCGGCCTGGTCCACATCGCCCACGGCATCCCGCGGCCGAGCCAGGACGGCGACATGCCGCTGCAGGAGGCCGGCGGCGCGATCGGGTACGTCGTCTCCTCGCTGCTGTCCGACCTGCTGACGTCGTACGTCGCCTCGCCGCTGCTGGTGCTGCTGGCGATCTTCGGCGCGCTGGTCGTCACCGGGACGCCGATCTACGCGATCCCGCTGCGCGTGCGCGCCGCGTTCGACGTACTGCTCGGCCGGACCGAGATCCCCGCCGACGCGCCGTCCGCGCAGCCCAGCACCGACGACACCGTCCGGCTGACCCGCAAGGAGCGCCGGGCCAAGGCCGCGCTCGACGACGACGGCGACCCGACGATCAAGCCGTACGACTCGCCCGTGTTGGAGGGGCGCGAGATCTCCAAGCGCGGCCGCAAGCCCAAGCCGCCGATCGAGGACGACCCGTACGACGTCGACGGCGACGTGGACGCGTCCGACCCGGTCGCGACCGCGACGGCCGCTGCTGCTGCCGGGAAGTCCTCCGCCAAGGGCGAGTCCGCCCCGGAGCCGCCGCCGCACACGCCGCTGCCGCAGCGCGTCGAGCAGCTCAGCCTGTCCGGCGACATCACCTACACGCTGCCCGACGGCAACACGCTGAAGCCGGGTTCGGTCCACAAGGCCCGGACCAAGGCTTCCGACGCGGTCGTCGACCGGCTGACCGAGGTGTTCGACCAGTTCGGCATCGACGCCCAGGTCACCGGCTACACGCGTGGCCCGACAGTCACCCGGTACGAGGTCGAGCTCGGTTCGGCGGTGAAGGTCGAGAAGGTCACCGCCCTGTCGAAGAACATCGCCTACGCCGTCGCCTCGGCCGACGTACGGATCCTGTCCCCGATCCCCGGCAAGTCCGCGATCGGTATCGAGATCCCGAACGTCGACAAGGAGATCGTCAGCCTCGGCGACGTGATCCGCTCCGCGACCGCCCGCAACGACCACCACCCGATGGTGGCCGGACTGGGCAAGGACGTCGAGGGCGGCTTCGTGGTCGCGAACATGGCCAAGATGCCGCACCTGCTGGTCGCGGGTGCGACCGGTTCCGGCAAGTCGTCGTTCGTGAACTCGCTGATCACCTCGATCCTGATGCGGTCCACGCCGGACGAGGTGCGGATGATCCTGGTCGACCCCAAGCGGGTCGAGCTGAACAACTACGAGGGCATCCCGCACCTGATCACGCCGATCATCACCAACGCCAAGAAGGCGGCCGAGGCGCTGCAGTGGGTCGTCCGCGAGATGGACATGCGGTACGACGACCTCGCGGCGTTCGGCTTCCGGCACGTGGACGACTTCAACAAGGCGGTCCGCGGCGGCAAAGTGAAGCCTCCGCCCGGAAGCGAGCGCGTGCTCACGCCGTACCCGTACCTGCTGGTGATCGTCGACGAGCTGGCCGACCTGATGATGGTCGCCCCGCGCGACGTCGAGGACTCGATCGTCCGCATCACCCAGCTGGCCCGTGCGGCCGGTATCCACCTGGTGCTCGCCACCCAGCGGCCGTCGGTGGACGTCGTGACCGGCCTGATCAAGGCCAACGTGCCGTCCCGGCTGGCCTTCGCGACCTCGTCGCTGGCCGACAGCCGGGTCATCCTGGACCAGCCCGGCGCGGAGAAGCTGGTCGGCCAGGGCGACGGCCTGTTCCTGCCGATGGGCGCGAGCAAGCCGATGCGCATCCAGGGCGCCTGGGTCACCGAGAGCGAGATCCGCTCGGTCGTCGAGCACTGCAAGGAGCAGCTGCAGCCGACGTACCGCGAGGACGTCACCGCGGTGGCCGGCCCGAGCAAGGACCTCGACGACGAGATCGGCGACGACCTCGACCTGGTCGTCCAGGCCGCCGAGCTCATCGTCTCCACCCAGTTCGGTTCCACGTCGATGCTGCAGCGCAAACTCCGGGTCGGCTTCGCCAAGGCGGGCCGCCTGATGGACATCCTGGAGAGCCGGGGAGTGGTCGGGCCGAGCGAGGGCTCCAAGGCCCGAGACGTCCTGGTCAAACCCGATGACCTAGACGACTTCGTCGCCACCCTGCGAGGAGAGTGACCGTGCCGGCCCCAACCACCATCCCCCGTGAGCCGTCCGACCCCACCACCCCCGCCGCCCCCGACCTCCACCCCCACGGCCGCAGCGCCCAGCCGATCCCTCCAGCCCCCAAGCGGACGACCCCGGCGCCGGCCACCAACACCCCCACCGACCCCCACCCATCCTCCCGCCGCGGAGTCCGCCCGGGCCCGTCAACCCGAGGCAGCCAGCAGCCCTCCGCGCCCCGCGGAACCGACCAGTTCCCCACGGCCCGCGACACCCAGCAGCCTTCCGCACCCCGCGGAACCGGCCAGGTGCCCACCGCCCGCGATCCCCAGCAGCCCTCCGCAGGCAGCAGCATCGCCCAGGCGCCCTCCGGCCGCAGCAACCAGCAGGGCTCTTCGGCCCCTCAGGTCGTCTCCACCCCAGAGCCCGCCGCGACCTCCGAGCCCGTCGGCGTTGCCGACCCCCAGATCGCCTTCCACCCCGTGCCTACAGGCGTCCCCGGCTCCCCAGCCGCCCTGAGGCCGGTCCCGGTCGAGCCGACCCTCTCACCGTCCCGCCGCAGCTCCCGCCGAGGCTCCCCAGCCCGCGCCGCCCAGGCATCAGCACCCGTCAACACCAGACTGAACCCGCAGGCACCCGAGGACGTCGCCGGCTCGCAGCTCGGCCCAGCCCTCGTCCCGGCAGGCGCCTCCAGCTCTCCGGCTGTCTCGACCTCCGCGCGCGCCGACGCCTCCAGCTCTCCGGCCAGCCCCCACGCCCACCCGGGCCAGGCACCGGCCAACGCCAACCGGCACTCGCCGTCACCCGAGCGCGTCCCCGACTCCCAGGCGAGCCCAACCTCCGCGCCCGGGGGCATCTCCAGCTCTCCGCCCGCCACCACCTCCGTGCGCGCCGACGCCGCCTGGACTCCGGCCGGCCCCGACGCCCAGCCGGGCACGACATCGGCCAACACTCGCCTGGACTCCCAGGTCCTTCACACCCGCCCGGAGTCCCGGGCGCCGGGCAACACCAAGCCGCACGCCCAGGCCCGGCCCGACACCCGCACCTCCCAGACCCGGCCGGACTCTCGTGCAACCCACAACCGGCCGGACTCCCGTGCACCTCAGACCCGGGAGAGCGCCCCACCTGCTGAAGCCCCCATGGGCTTCGCGGTCGGCGAGGCTCCGAGCTTGACCCTGGTCGGAGCGCAGGCATCAAGTGGATCACGGGGAGCCCCAGTGCGAGTGCGCAACGAGACCCCGGTCGAGGCCCGAGAGGCCGCGCCGGTGCATGACGAGCAGTTGGAAGCCCCGGGCGACAACCCGGCGTACGAGGGTGAGGAATCGGTGTACGACACGCAGTTCGAGGTCGAGGAGTTCGACGTCGAGCCCGAGGAACTGCTGCAGGAGTTCACCGTCCGCTCCTCGCAGAAGGTGCATGGCGGCATCGCGATCGGCGCCGCCTTGGTGGCGATCGGTTTCGCGACCTCCGCGTCGACCTCGCCGACCGGCGTCCTGCGCTGGTTCGCCGCGGCCGCCTTCGCCGCACTCGCGGTGGTCTGCGCCCGCGCCCTGACCGTCGGGGACATGCTCGTCGCGGACCGCGTCGGGATCCGCCTGCGGATCGGCGACGAGTGGATCGGCACCCGCTGGGAAGAGATCGAGGAAGTCAGCGTCCTGCGTCGCCGGCATCCTCTCGACGACGGCCGGATCGCCGTCCACCTGCTCGACCCGGGACCGATGCTCGCGGCGATGCCGGCCGCGACGCGCAGGACCACCGATGCCAACCGTCGCCTCACCGGGACCTCTCTCGCGGTACCGTTCGGGTTGACGGCACGGCCGTCGAACGGGGAAGTGGTACAGGCTCTTCACATGCTGGCAGACGCGAGATGTCCGGTCAGGGAACAAATCTGACTCTGCCGTGACCCCGTCGGGCCAAGGCCGTTGACTTGATGTCGGCGGATCGGTAAGCACACGGGCGGTGGAGAGGCGGTGGGAACGTGACCATCGGCAGTGAGCTCACGGCGGCCCGCGAACGGGCGGACCTGACCATCGAGCAGCTGAGCGCGGCCACCCGGATCAGAACCGGTCTGCTGGTCGCGATGGAGGCCGACGACTTCTCCCGCTGCGGCGGAAACTTCTACGCCCGCGGCCACATCCGCTCGATCGCCCGCGTGGTCAAGGCCGACCCGGCGCCGCTGCTGGCGGCGTTCGACGAGGCCTACCCACCCAGCGAACCCGACCGCGCCCGCCGCGACGAACGTATCGAACCCCGCAAACCCCGCCTGCACCCGGTCCGCCCCCGCTGGGCGGTCGTCGTCGGCGCGATCCTGGTCGGCCTGATGGGCTGGGGCATGGTCCGCCTGTTCACCCTCCCCAGCGACGTAGAGGCCAACGCCTCCCGCAACGCAAGCCCCACCCCAGCAGTCACCACCCCCGCCCCAAAACCCACCGCCACCAAGCCGCCGCCCCCCAAGCCCTCCACCCCGGCGAAGCCCAAGCCCGCCACCATGCTGGTAGTAGTCCTCAAATCCACCGGCGAAGGCACGTACGTAACCCTCCGCAACTACTACGGCGAAGTCCTCTTCCAGGGCCTCCTAGGCACCGGCTCCACCCAAACCGTCACCTACCCCGGCTCCATCCGAGTCTCAGTAGGCGCCCTCAAGAACCTCACCATCACCATCAACGGCAAAAAAGCCACCCCCACCGCCAAACGCTTCACCATCACTCCCACCGGCACCATCCAAAAACCCACCTGATCGCATCGACACCGCGCGCTGACCATTTGCCGCCCACGGCTGTTGCACTTTCGGCTCGCGCCCTGGTGGGCGGACCCGAGATCCCGCTGCTCGACGAAGTCACCGTCGAGGACCTAGCCGGTCTCACTCCTGCCTTCGCTGCGCTGACGAGTGAATCGCTCACGTTGCCGGTCGCCCCCAGAAGTAGCCGGCCCGCCGGCTGATACTCGTGCAGTTGCCTCTGACTGGTCGGTTCCGCGGCCGACACCGGATTGAGGTGGCGGACGACTGTCCCGCACCCTCGCTCGGTTCGCCAGTTCTCAACCGAGTCCAAACGGCTCACTACCACCTGCGTCGGGTGGTGAGGGAGGTGGTTGGTTAGGGGCGTTGGGGTGGCAGCAGTCATACTCGGGGTGATGACTACGAACCCCACGACTGTCGCCCTGGTCACGCTGGGCTGTGCTCGTAATGATGTGGACTCCGAGGAACTGGCCGGACGGTTGGAAGCCGGCGGGTTCCGGCTGGTGGAGGACGCGTCCGAGGCGGACACCGTGGTGGTGAACACCTGCGGATTCGTCGAGGCCGCCAAGAAGGACTCGGTCGACACGTTGCTGGCCGCCTCCGACTACAAGGACTCGGGCCGCACGCAGGCTGTCGTTGCCGTCGGGTGTCTGGCTGAGCGGTACGGCGAGCAGTTGGCCGAGGCGCTGCCGGAGACAGACGCGGTACTCGGCTTCGACGACTACGCGGACATCTCCGACAAGCTGCGCTCGATCCTGTCCGGGACCAAGCACCAGTCGCACGTCCCGCGGGACCGTCGGAAGCTGTTGCCGCTTGCTCCGGCCGACCGTGCAGGCGCGCAGGGCGTCGCAGTCCCCGGCCACGGCGACTCGGCGGCTGACAACGGTGGCGCGGTGTCCGCTCACGTTGCCGCAGGTGCACACGGCTCTCACATCCCCGCTGCGCTGAAGCCCACGAACGGCGATGTCGATGCGCTGACGGCCGGTGCCTCGGCCGAGCTGAAGGGCCGCGCGGTCAAGCCGTCGGAGCCCTCTGAGCTGACCATCGACGCGCCTGACCTCATGAGCGCGCCGGCCAGCGGCCCGCGCGTGATGCGGCGCCGGCTGGACGGTGGGCCGATGGCGCCGCTGAAGTTGGCGTCGGGCTGCGACCGGCGTTGCGCCTTCTGCGCGATCCCGGCGTTCCGTGGCGCGTTCGTGTCGCGGCGGCCGACCGAGGTGCTCGGCGAAGCCCACTGGCTGGCTGAGAACGGCGTCCGCGAGGTCTTCCTCGTCTCCGAGAACTCGACCTCGTACGGCAAGGATCTGGGCGACCTGCGCCTGCTCGAGACGCTCGTCGGCGAGATCGCTGCCGTGCCGGGGCTGACGCGGGTCCGCGTTTCGTACCTGCAGCCTGCCGAGATGCGTCCGACGCTGATCAGCGCGATGACCTCCACGCCTGGCGTCGTGCCGTACTTCGATCTGTCGTTCCAGCACGCTTCGGGCCCGTTGCTGCGCCGGATGCGGCGTTTCGGTGACTCCGAGCGCTTCCTCGAGCTGATCGAGCAGGTCCGCGCCCAGGCGCCGACCGCTGGCATCCGGAGCAACGTGATCGTCGGGTTCCCGGGGGAGACCGAGGAGGACGTGGACATTCTCTGCGACTTCCTTTCCCGCGCCGGCCTCGACGCGATCGGGGTGTTCGGGTACTCCGACGAGGACGGCACCGAGGCCGAGACCTACGACGGCAAGCTGGACGAGGACACCATCGCGGCCCGGCTCGACCGCGTCACCCGCTTGGCCGAGGACCTGACCTCGGCCCGCGCCGAGGCGCGGATCGGTGAGACGCTCGAGGTCCTGGTCGAGTCCCTCGACGGCGACACCGCCGAAGGCCGCGCTGCCCACCAGGGCCCCGAGGTCGATGGCTCCACCACGCTGACTGGTCTGCCCGACGGTTTGGCTCTCGGAGATCTCGTCGTTGCCACCGTGGTGGCGAGCGAAGGAGTCGACCTCGTCGCCGAGTACGCCGCGCACGTGCAGCCGCAGGAAGTCGTCCAGGCAGCTAATCTGACCGCGTGACGAACCCGCCGACGAATCCGGTGCCGCACGCGGCCACCGGTCCGCTCAGCGCGCCGAGCGCCTGGAACGTGGCGAACGCGCTGACCGTGCTGCGGCTTGTCCTGGTGCCGCTGTTCGTCTGGCTGCTGCTACGCGATGGTGGCGCCGACGACGGGAACCGGCTGCTGGCGACAGCCGCCTTCGTGGTCGCGATCGTCACCGACCGGTTCGACGGTGACATCGCCCGCCGCTGGAACATGGTCACCAACTTCGGCAAAATCGCCGACCCGATCGCGGACAAAGCGCTCACCGGTGCCGCGTTCATCGGGCTGTCCCTGCTCGGTGACCTGCCGTGGTGGGTCACGATCGTGGTGATGGTCCGCGAGTGGGGGGTGACCGCTCTCCGGTTCTGGGTGATTCGGCACGGCGTGATGCCGGCCAGCCGCGGCGGCAAGCTGAAAACAGTCCTGCAGGCGATCGCACTCGGTCTCTACCTCCTTCCCTGGCACTCGGTCGCGGTCCTGCACTGGACCGCCGTGGCGTTCATGGCCGCCGCCGTGATCGTGACGATCGCGACCGGCCTCGACTACGTCGGCCGCGCGGTCCGCCTCCGCGCAGCCGCCAAGCGTCCCCTGCCATGACGGTCGACACGCCCGGTGGGGTAGATGGCACAAACATGCCGTCGGCGACGCCGGACAGCCCAGCGACTCCCGGCCCTGCCTCGTCTCCTGGTCGCCACACCGCCTTGCGGGAGCAGCAACCCGGCAGCCTCGACGCGGCACTCGCCCGCTTCGTGGAGCTGCTGAAGGATCGCGAGGCCACTGTCGCCACGGCGGAGTCCCTGACCGGCGGGCTGGTCGGCGCCACGCTGACCGACGTACCGGGGATCTCTGCCGTCTACCGCGGCGGCGTGATCGTCTACGCCACCGATCTGAAGGCAACGCTCGCTGGCGTCCCCGAGGACCTGCTGGCCGCTGTCGGGCCCGTGCACGCGGATACGGCCCACGCGCTGGCGGCGGGCGTCCGGGAGCGGCTGGGGGCCACCTACGGCCTCGCCACGACGGGTGTGGCCGGACCGGATCCGCAGGCCGGGATCGAAGCCGGCACGGTGTACGTCGCGGCGGCCGGCCCGCACAAGGTCGCGGTCCGGAAGCTGTCGCTGAGCGGTGATCGGGCGGCCATACGCTGGGGGAGTGTCGAGGCGGTCCTGCGGCTGGGAGCCGAGTTGATGACGGAAGATCTCGGCTGATCGGGGTGTTGAGACCAGCATGGGCAGAGGTAGGGCAGACTGGAGCGGCGCACCGAAGCTGGACGTTGCGAACAGTAGTGACCCGGCAACGGGTACCGTTGGTTCCCACGGTCGAGCTACGGTGCGAGTAGATTCGGTCCGACAGGCGGAAGGGAGAAACCTCATGGTGCTGGTTCGTGGCCTGCTGGGCGACGTACTGCGGCGTAAGCGGCTGCGCCAGGGGCGCACTCTGCGCGAGGTGTCCGCCGAGGCCCGGGTGAGCCTGGGCTACCTCTCCGAGGTGGAGCGCGGTCAGAAGGAAGCCTCGAGTGAGTTGCTGGCAGCAATCTGCACGGCCCTCGACGTACCGCTCTCGATGATCTTCGCCGAGGTGAGCGAGGACCTGGCCCGTGAAGAGGCTCTGGTGCTGGCACACACGACGATCGAGCCCGAGGTCGTCGCGGCCTGATCCGGTCGTCATGACTCGCCACCCGCCCTGGCGGCGTGGCGAGTGTTGTATTGGCTGACCAGGTAGGTCTTCTTCGTGACCGGCGTCCGTACGTCGGTTGGTGGTCGCTGCAGGAGATCGGTCCTGAGCAGCAATTGAGCCGGAATCGGTGCGGCGCCGTCGCGCCGGAAGAGCTGGTTGACGGTCGGCAGGCACGAGGTCGTCAGCGGGAAGTCGATGAGTTCGACGCGCTCCGGTCCGGGGTAGAAGCGGCTCGGGTCGGCGCAATCGTGCAGACGGTGCCCGTCCTGGACGGCCAGCGCCAGCGGCCCCAGCAGCGCCAGTCCCGCCGGGGCATCGCACCCGAACACGACGATCTCCGGATGCCCGCGCAGGCACAGACCGATCGTCGACGTGACCGGCGCAGGCCGTTCCGGCCTGGAGTCGTGCTCGACGGCCCAGCCCTGACTGCGGACCACTTGCAGCACCTGCTGCGGGTACGCCTTGCCCGTGTGCCGATAGCAGATCTCCGTCATGACCTTCTCCTCTCCGAATCGAACACATGTTCGATTTCGTCTCGTCAGAGAAGGTATCCGTTTCCGGTGCGGTCGCCGGGGTTGTCCACAGGTCAGTTCTCGGGCTGGCAGCGCGGGCACCAGTAGCTGACCCGCGCCCGCGGCGGTTCGCCGATCGGAGCCGTCTGGATGAGCGTGCGGCACCGCCGGCACGGCTTCCCCGGTCGCTCGAAGACCCAGCTGCGCTGCCCCGGCCGGTCCACGCCGGTGGTGACCTGCGCAGCGTGCACGAGATTCGCCTTCATCAGCCGCCGGCTCAGGTCGACCGCGGCTCCGAGATCAACCGACGACACCGGGCGCCAAGGATGCAGCCCGAGCAGGAAGCAGACCTCGGTCCGGTAGAAGTTCCCGATGCCGGCCAGGTTCCGCTGGTCGAGCAGCGCCTCGCTGATCGTCCGCTCGGGATCGGCCGACAGGTTGGCCAGGGCAACAGAACGGTCGAACGACGGCGACAACAGATCAGGCCCGAGATGCCCGACCACGCTGTCCTCGGCGGAGGTCGCCACCAGCTCCAGGACCGGCAGCCGATAACCCACCGCGATCCACGCATCGGTCTCCAGCACGGCCCGAACCTGATAGTCAGGCCCACCCTTCCACCGCTCGCCAGGCCGGTAGAGATGCCAGCTCCCCTCCATCCGGAAGTGGCTGTGGATCGTTGTCTCGCCGGAAAGCCGCATCAGCAGATGCTTGCCGCGAGGCACAACCTCGACGACGGTCCGGCCGCTCAGATCGGTCGTCGCCAACGTCGGCACCCGGAAGTCGGTCTTGGCCAGCACCTTCCCGGCCAGCGCTTGGTCGAGCCGCTTGGTCGCGCGCCAGACGGTGTCTCCTTCGGGCATGGCAGCGGCCTCAGACGCGCAGCCGCAGGCCGCGCGGCGTCGCGTGGAAGTCGGCCTTCGCCAGTGCGTCTCCGAAGGCGGTGTGCCGCACTTGTTCGCCGTCCGCGGTCTCGACGCTCAGCTTGCCCAGATGGCCGTCCCTGATCGCCAGGGCCAGCGCATCCACGGCGGGCTGCAGCAGTTCGGGATCCTCGGTGAAGCTCAGCACCGTCCGCCCGCCGCGCTCGACGTACACGATCAGCTTGCCGTCGACGAGCATGACCAGTGCGCCGGCCTTCCGGCCCGGCCGATGCCCGCCGGCGTTCTCCCGCTCAGGCCAGGGGAGCGCAGCGCCGTACGGGTTCGCAGGATCCGAAGCAGCCAGTACGACGGCCCGCGCCGCGGAATCCTCCCTGCCGCCGCCAGGCGCGCCATCCGCCAAGGCCCGCAGCCGATCGACCGCGCCAGGAAGCGCGAACTGCGCCGCTCCCAGCCCCGCCACGAAGTACCCACGCCGACAACGCCCGGACTCCTCGAAGGCGCTCAAAACCTTGTACACGGCCGCGAATCCGCCAGGCGTCCGCTCGGTGATCACCGAGCCGCGCGTGACGATCCCGTAGCGATCGAGGAGCGTCTCCGCCGCGGCATGCGCCCGACGTGTCGGGTCCTCGCTCCGCTCGGGCAGCAACGACCACCGTCCGCCCGCCGTCGGCGGACCACTGCGGGCAGGCATCGCCGGTCGCCCAGGCCGCGGCGCCCGACCAGGCCGTGCACGCGGCGTCGCCCGTCGGGTCCGATGACTCCCGCGACCGCCGCCGACCAGCGATCGCACGGGAGCCAAGGTGTCGTTCGTCAGGTAGCCGGCCCAGACGAGATCCCAGAGGACCCCGACCATCGTCTCGTCGTCGACCACACCACTCGCCGCGCCGACCGCGTCGCTGAGCTGACGGAAGAAGAACGCGCCGCCTCCGGCCAGCGCGTCCAGCACCGCCTGATGTGTCTCGCCCACCTCGAGCGTGGCGTCGGGATCCGGCAAAGTCAGATCGCAGTTGTCCGCCAAGTGCAGCGAAACCCAGCCGTCCGTCCCCGGCAACGAGCCGGACCCCGCCCAGATCACTTCGCCGGTCGCGGTCAGCTCGTCCAGCATCGACGGCTGATACCCAGGCACTCGCGCAGGCAGCACGATCGACTCCAGCGCCGACCCAGGCACCGCACATCCCGCCAGTTGCTCGATCGCACCCAGCAGTACGTCGTACCCGCGTCCGCGGCTGCTCGTGATCCCCTGCCAGGCAGGCAGGAACCGCGCCAACGCGGCGGGCTCGACCGGCTCGACTTCCTTCCGCAACGCAGCCAAAGACCGACGACGCAGCAGCCGGAGGATCTCGCTGTCGCACCACTCCATCGCGATGCCACCAGGCAGGAACTCGCCCTCGGCCACGCGCCCCGCGGCACTGAGCCGCCGCAGCGTATCCGTCACGACCGCGACGCCGGTCCCAAGATGCGTCGCCAGATCCACAGCCCGGAACGGCCCGTGCGTCCGCGCATAGCGCGACACCAGATCGCCCAGAGGATCCGCCACCGACTCGGCGTGTGCCTCGGCCACTCCAGGCGGCACCGGCACGCCCAGCGCATCCCGCAGCCGAGCGACATCCTCGACCACAGCCCACCGATGCTCGCCCGCGATCCGAACCCGAACCACCCGTCGTGCCGCCGCCAGTTCCGTCAGCCACGCCTCGGCATCGGAGCCGTCGACACAACGCTGCCCAGCCTCGTGAACCGACAGCGGCCCAATCAACCGCAGTACGTCGAACAGCCCTTCCGCGTCGCGCGCCCGGCGATCCTCCGCGAGCCGCTGCAGCTCGGCCTCGGTCCGCAGCACGACCTCGGCATCGAGCAGCTCGCGCAGCTCGGTCCGGCCGAGCAACTCGGACAGCAGACTCTGATCGAGCGCGAGCGCTGCCGCACGCTTCTCCGCCAGCGGCGCGTCGCCCTCGTACATGAAGGCGCCCACGTACCCGAACAGCAGCGACTTCGCGAACGGCGACGCCTCCTGGGTCTCCACCTCGACCACGGAGATCCGCCGCTCACCGATACCGGTCAGCAGATCCTTGAGCGCGTCCAGGTCGTAGACGTCCTGCAGCACCTCGCGCAGCGTCTCCAGCACGATCGGGAACGACCCGTACTTGCTGGCCACACTGAGCAGCTGAGCCGACTTCTGCCTTTGTTGCCACAAGGGCGATCGCTTGCCCGGATTGCGCCGGGGCAACAGCAGAGCCCGAGCGGCGCACTCGCGGAAGCGGGCCGCGAACAGCGCCGACCCACCGACCTCCGCCGTCACCAAGTCCTCGATCTCGGCCGGGTCGAACAGCACCAGGTCGGCCCCTGGCGGCGGCTCGTCGGTCTCCGGCAGCCGCAGCACGATCCCGTCGTCACCCGAGACCGACTGGGCGTCCATCCCGTACCGCTCGCGCAGTCGCGCGGCGATCGCCAACGCCCATGGCCCGTGCACCTGCCCGCCGTACGGCGAGTGGATGCAGACCCGCCAGTCGCCCAGCTCGTCGCGGAAACGCTCGACCAGGATCGTCACGTCGTCCGGCACCCGGCTGGTCGCTTCGCGTTGCTCGCCGAGGTACGCGACCAGGTTGTTCGCCGCATACTCGTCTAGGCCCGCGTCGCGGGCTCGTTTGATCGCCTTGGCCGGTGGGAGCGCCGCCATCGTCCGAACGAACGCGCCGGTCGCCGCGCCGAGCTCGGCCGGTCGCCCGACCGCGTCGCCCTTCCAGAACGGCAGCCGCCCAGGCTGACCCGGCGCCGGCGAGACCAGCACCCGGTCGTGCGTGATGTCCTCGATCCGCCAGCTGGACGCGCCGAGCGTGAACACATCACCCACGCGCGACTCGTAGACCATCTCCTCGTCCAGCTCGCCGACCCGGTGGTTGGTCGACTCGCCGACCAGGAAGACGCCGAACAGCCCGCGGTCCGGGATCGTGCCGCCGCTGGTCACCGCGAGCCGTTGCGCGCCCGGCCGGCCGGAGATCTCCCCGCTGACCCGGTCGAACACGATCCGCGGCCGCAGCTCCGCGAACTCGTCCGACGGATACCGCCCGGACAACATGTCCAATACGCCGTCGTACGCGGAACGCGGCAGCGTCGCGAACGGCGCGCACCGTCGTACCAGCGTGAAGAGCTCGTCGACGTCGATGGTGTCGAGCGCGACGATGGAGACGATCTGCTGCGCGAGCACGTCGAGCGGGTTCGCCGGGATGTGCAGGCTCTCGATCAGCCCGTCGCGCATCCGCTGCACCACGACCGCCGTGTCGACCAGGTCGCCGCGGAACTTCGGGAACAGCACTCCACGGGACGTCGCGCCGACCTGATGACCGGCCCGTCCGACTCGCTGCAGCCCGCTCGCGACCGATGGCGGAGCCTCGACCTGGATCACCAGGTCGACGGCTCCCATGTCGATGCCCAGCTCGAGACTGCTCGTCGCGACCACGCACGGCAGCCGGCCGGACTTCAGGTCGGCCTCGATCAGCGCGCGTTGCTCCTTACTCACCGAGCCGTGGTGCGCCTTCGCGATCAATGGCGGCGCCGCCAGGGACGCCCCGGACTGAGCCATCACCTGCGCCGGCGATCCGGCGTCCGGCAGCTCCAGCTCGGCCCGCTCGGCGGCGATCTCGTTGAGCCGGGCGGTGAGCCGCTCGGCCAGGCGGCGCGAGTTCGAGAAGACGATCGTCGAGCGGTGCGAGGAGATCAGGTCGAACACGTGCTCCTCGACGTGCGGCCAGATCGAGGCGTGCCGCGGCGGACCGGCCGCCGATCCCGACGTCTCGATCTCGGTGCTGGCCAGCTCGGCCATGTCCTCGACCGGTACGACGACGCTCAGGTCCCACTGCTTGGTGAACTTGGGCTGGACCACGGTCACCGGCCGCTCGCCGCCGAGGAACCGGGCGACCTCCTCGACCGGCCGGACCGTCGCCGACAACCCGATCCGCTGGGCCGGCTTCGGCAGCAGCGCGTCCAGCCGCTCGAGGGTGAGCGCCATGTGTGCGCCGCGCTTGGTGCCGGCGACGGCGTGCACCTCGTCGACGATGATCGTCTCGACGCCGCGCAGCGACTCCCGCGCCTGCGAGGTCATCATCAGGAACAGCGACTCGGGGGTGGTGATCAGTACGTCGGAAGGACGGCGCGCGAACCGCTGCCGCTCGCTGGTCGGCGTATCTCCGGAGCGGACCGCGACCTCGACGTCGATCGGCGCCTCGCCGAGCCGGCGAGCGGTCTCGCGGATGCCGATCAGCGGGGCGCGCAGGTTCCGCTCGACGTCGACCGCCAGGGCCTTCAGCGGCGAGACGTAGAGCACCCGGCAGCGCAACTTCGGGTCGTCCGGCGGGGGAATGGTCGCCAACCGGTCCAGGGCCCACAGGAAGGCGGCCAGCGTCTTGCCCGAACCCGTGGGCGCGACGACCAGCGCGTCCCGGCCCGCGGTGATCGCGTCCCACGCCTCGAGCTGGGCCGGGGTGGCCGCTTCGAAGACGTCGCCGAACCACGCCCGGGTCGCGGGCGAGA
Organism: Kribbella sp. cmx-5-2; assembly: GCA_049998015.1. Lineage (GTDB taxonomy): Bacteria > Actinomycetota > Actinomycetes > Propionibacteriales > Kribbellaceae > Kribbella. The sequence continues at coordinate 756,639 of JAEBEC010000001.1, read as the reverse complement.
AACGGCTCAACGCGTTGGACTTCTGCACGTTCCCCATCTTGCCGGGTCCCTCCGACAGTTTCCGGTCCGGCGCCTCAGGTACCCGCCCGGACACGTTCTGTCCCCTCGGTCTGGAATGATCTGCGTCATGAAGAACCGCTTGCGCATGGCGCTCGTTGCCGGGGTATGCCTGATCGGCCTGACCGGGTGCGTGAATCTCGACGCCGACCTGAAGGTGAACTCCGACGAGACGGTGTCGGGGACCATGAAGATCGGTGTGGACAAGCAGCTGGTCGAGTCCAGCGGGCAGTCGCTCGACGCGATCCGCAAGCAGGTCGAGGGCGAGATCAAGAAGAGCGAGACCGCCGGCGTCAGCTGCAAGCCGTACGAGGACGACAAGTACGTCGGCTCGGACTGCAACTTCGACAACGTCCCGTTCAGCGACATGGGCTCGTCGACGGCCGGTGGGGTCGGCTTCAGCAAGGACGGCGACAAGTTCGTCGTCAGTGTGAAGGACACCAACCTGGGCAACCAGATCCCGGACAGCGTGCAGCCGGTGATCAAGTTCAAGATCACCATGCCGGGCAAGATCCTCGAGCACGACGACGGCGCGCAGATCAGCGGCCGGACGGCGACGTACGACAGCCTGGACAAGCTCGGCAAGGTCTCGCTGACCTCCGAGGCGGGCAGCGCGTTCTCGGTCTGGGCGGTCGTCCTGATCGTCGTGCTGGTGCTCCTGGTCGCGGCCGCGGTGGTGTTCTTCATCCTGCGCGGACGCAAGAAGCAGCAGCAGTTCCCAGGCGGCCAGTACGGGCAGTACCCAGGGCAGCCGCAGCAGTGGGGACCGCAGGGTCCTCAGTACGGCGGGCCGCAGGGTCCTGGCGGTCAGTACGGGCAGCAGCAGCCTGGTCAGTACGGGCAGCCCGGCCCGCAGGGACCGCAGTACGGGCCGCCCGGTCAGCAGTACCCGGGCCAGCCGCAGTACCCGGGTCAGCCGCAGCAGGGCCAGCCTGGTCAGTGGGGTGGCGGCCAGCAGCCTCCGCCGCAGCAGGGTGGACAGGGCTGGGGTCAGCCGCCGAACCAGCAGCAGCCGCCGCAGCAGGGCGGCTGGAACCAGCCCCCGCAGCAGGGCCAGCAGCCGCCTCAGCAGGGCCAGCCGCCTCAGCAGGGTCAGCCCCCGCAGCAAGGCCAGCCGCCTCAGCAGGGTGGTTGGGGCAGGCCGCCGCAGGACGACGGGCGGGCATGAGGCTCACCGAGTTCTGGGATCGGATGGACCACGCGCTCGGCGCGTCGTACTCGAGGACCTGGGCCGAGACGCAGGTGATCAGCGGCCTCAACGGGCGCACGGTCGCCGAAGCACTCGCCGACGGCGAACACGCCAAGACCGTCTGGCGGGCCGTCTGGGCGCATCTCCAGCTCCCACCCAGCGAACGCTGACACTCTGGCGGGCAGACCTAGCTGCTCGCCAGAGTCGTTTCAGGCTCCCGCGCTGACGCCTCCGGCTCGGGGTCACGCTTCTGAGCCAGCTTGCTCGGCCACCACAGGTGCCGGCCGATGTCGAGGTTGAGCGCGGTCACCAGCACCGACCGGACCACGATCGTGTCCAGCAGGACGCCGAGCGCCACCGCGATCCCGATCTCCGCGAAGGCGACCAGCGGCAGCGTCGCCAGTACGGCGAACGTCCCGGCCAGCACCAGCCCGGCCGACGTGATCACGCCGCCGGTCGCGGCAACGCCGATCAGCGCGCCGCGGCGAGTCCCGTGCTGCTTGGCCTCCTCGTGCACCCGGGTCATCAGGAAGATGTTGTAGTCGATGCCCAGCGCCACCAGGAAGACGAACACGAACAGCGGCAGCGACGTGTCCGCCCCTTCGAACCCGAGTACGTGGTGGAAGACCAGCGAGCTGATGCCGAGTGCGGCCCCGAACGACAGCACGACGGTTGCCACGAGCAGTACGGGAGCCAGCAGCGACCGCAGGAGCAACGCCAGGATCAGCAGCACCACAGCCAGTACGACGGGGATGATCACCTTGTTGTCGTGGGCAGCAGCTCGCTGGGTGTCCAGCAGGATCGCCGTACCGCCACCTACAAGCGCATCGGCGTCCGGTACGGCGTGTACGGCGGCTCGCGCGCGGTCGACGGTGTCCTTCGCGGCCTGGCTGTCTGCTGGGTCCTGCAGAGTCCCTTCGATGTTGGCCAGCCCGTCCGCCGACCGCGGCTCGGCAACCGCTGCGACACCAGGTGTCGTCCTCAGCGCGGCGCTGACGGCGGCGGCCTGATCGGCGTTGCTGACAACGACCAGCGGGTTACCGGCACCGGCCGGGAAGTGCGCGGCGACGATGCGCTCGCCGATCACCGAGTCCGGCGTACCGGTGAAGGACTCCTCGTTGGAGAGTCCGTCCGGGTTCAGCGACAGCATGCCGAGTGCTGCGGCGGCCAGCAGGACAGTTGTGGTCACCCAGGTCAGCCGAGGCCTGACGGCGATCCGGCGCCCGATCCGGCCCCAGACGCTGGTCTCGGTGTGGTCGTCGGAGCCGTACGTCGGCCGGCGCGGCCAGAAGACCCAGCGGCCACAGATGACGAGCAGGGCGGGCAGCAGGGTCAACATGGCGAGCAGTGCGATGACGATGCCGACCGCAGCGACCGGACCGAGGCCACTGGTCGAGTTCATCGAGGCCAGCAGCAAGCAGAGCATGCCGGCGACGACAGTGGAGCCGGAGGCAACGATCGCCGGGCCGGAGCGTTGCAGGGCGTACGCCATCGCCTCGTGACGGTCCTGATGGCGGCGGAGCTCTTCCCTGTAGCGCGCCACCAGCAGCAGCGCGTAGTCCGTACCGGCGCCGAACACCAGCACAGTAAGGATTCCTGCGCTCTGTGCGTTCACCGTCAGGTCGGCCCTGGTCGCCAGGAGGTAGACCACGGCCTGTGCGGCGAACAGAGCGGTCCCTGCAGAGAGCAGGGGGAGCAGCCAGAGCACTGGGCTGCGGTAGGTCAGCAGGAGGATCACGATGACTACTGCACCCGCCGAGTAGAGCAGCTTGCCGTCGATGCCTTCGAACGCCTCCTGCGAGTCTGCAGCAGTCCCGCCAGGCCCGGTGATGTGGAAGCTCAGCCCGTCAGGCCGGTCGGCTGCAATCCGGCGCAGGTCGGAGGCGCGCTCACCGATGACCTCCCAGCCGCCAGAGCCCGCATTGATCGGCACGATCACCTGCAGCGCCAGGCCGTCCTCCGACGGGATCGGACCGACCACCTCTCGGTCGACGCCCTCCAGCTCGCCGTACGCCGTGACGTGGGCTGCGACGGCCTGCTGATCAGCAGGGGTCAGCCCGGACGAGCGCTCGTAGACCAGCACGGCCGGGATCTCGTCCGGCGAGGAGAACCGGGCCGTTGCCTGCAGCACCTCGGTGGACTCCGCGTTGCCCGGCAGCCAGGACACGGCGTCGTTGTCCTGAGCACCTGTCAGCTTGCCGGCCGGGCCGAACGACACCGCGATCGCGGCGATCCACAGCACCAGCACGATCCACTTGGACACCTTGCCGCACGGCAACGCCGCGAGCCGGCCGATTCCGCTCATCCGCGATCACGCCCCCAGGGGGCAACCGCCCGCCCGCCGTCCGCCGGGTCAACGACGACGGCACCCCCGAATTCAGCGTCCTCGCTGCCGTGGAGGGCGTCAACGAGCCCGGAGTAGTACTGCGATCACGCTAAGGCTTCCAGCCGGTCCGGGCCGCCCACTCCTCGGCCGGGAGGTAGATCAGGTCGCAGACCGGGTCCTTGAGGTCCGCGTAGTCGCCCACGTTGTCGAACGGGAGCGCCGCGGCCCGCTGCTTGAAGTCGCCGTACGCCGCGGCTGTGTCCGGGTGAGTCCGAAGGTAGTCGCGGAAGAGCAGCGCGTACCGCTGGTTCGCGTGGCCCTCGACGCGGAGGTGCAGGTTGACCCGGCGTCGGTACATCGGCTCGACGACCAGCCGCTTGACCCACTGCAGCTCCTCGGGCGGGAGGCCCGGTACCGGGTGGTCGCGGCGCGGCGGCCTGAGCTCCCAGTCGGCGTTGACCAGGAGCTGGGCGGCGTCGTCGAGCTGGGGCTCACCGGCGACCGTCGCCTGGATGTCGAGCACGTCCTTGGACGCCAGACCGGGTACGGCGGTCGAGCCGATGTGATCGATGCGGACGACGGTGTCGCCGACGATCCGGCGTACGGCCTCGGCCGTCTTCTCGAACTGCGCGGCCCAGGTGGGATCCGGGCGGACGATGCTGATCGACGAGCTCATGCCCTGATCATTCCAGCGCGGGCCCTGCTCGCACAGGTCAGACCGGCTTGACCCGGAACGAGCTGTCGGTGAGCAGGTCCGCGGCGGCGTACGCGGCCTTCTTGATGCCCTTGCGCTCGTCGAAGAAGCCGCCGACCACGCCGACCGCGGGGAGCTTGCCGATGGCCCGCGCGCCGAGGCTGCCGCGCGGGCGGTCCTCGAAGACCTCGCCGAGCCCACCGAGCAGCTTGGAGATCCGCCACACGAGCCGGACTCCCTGGCGAAGGCCACGCTCCTCCGACTCGTCGCCGAGGCCCAGCTGCTTGGCCACGTCCTGGCCGGCCTCGGTGGGGTCGTCGTACCGGAGTACGTCGTCCGGTGTGATCGGCCGGCTGGTCAGGACGCGGGCGATCACCGCCGTACGGTCGGCGTGTGCCTCCACGCCGTACTCGCGGCAGACCGCTCCGATCACCATCGCCTGTACGGCGGCGCCGAGGGTGTCCTTGATCGGCAGCGCGTCGGCGGCCGCACCGCTGAGCCGGGGAAGTCCCGCGATGACAGCGGCGAACCCGCCGAGCCGATCGACCCACCAGTCGCAGCGCGTGGCCAGCGGGAGCGTCGGCCACTCGGCGTGGCCGGGGACCTTCATCCGGAGCAGCCGGTCGATGGCCAGGATGAGCGCCTTCTCGGCCAGGTTGGGTTGCTCCTGGGCGGAGTACTCGGTCAGGAAGCTGCGGATGCCGAAGGGATCTTGCGTGCGCAGCGCGTCGAGCACCGAGTCGATGCCGAACTCGACCCGGCTGAGCGCGAGGACGACGGCGGAGTCGGGGACGTCGGGACGGTCGGTCACGCTCGTCAGGGTAGGCGCCGGCGGGTTCTCGGGAGTTGTCGGCGTGTCAGTTGTGGTTCGAACACCTGTTCGGGTTAGTTTGTGCCGTACGGAAATCGCCGGACGAGGCCCGGGTTGTCCACAGATTCAGGACGGCTCCGGAAATTGTCGGTGCGAAACCGTACCTTCTCTGACGACAACGAAATTCCTCCGGGCGGCTGCGACAGCGGCCCGAAACGACTAGATGGGTCAGGTGGCAGTCAGATGGCTGGTGCAGCAGCGAGTGCGGAGCGGGCCGCGGCGGATCGCGAGAAGGCGCTGGCGACCGCGCTGACGCAGATCGAGCGGCAGTGCGGCAAGGGCTCCGTGATGCGGCTGGGTGAGCAGGGCAAGGCGCCGATCGAGGTCATCCCGACCGGGTCGATCGCGCTGGACGTAGCGCTCGGGATCGGTGGTCTGCCGCGCGGTCGCGTGGTGGAGATCTACGGTCCGGAGTCGTCGGGTAAGACGACCGTCGCGCTGCACGCCGTCGCCAACGCGCAGAAGGCCGGCGGGATCGCCGCCTTCATCGACGCCGAGCACGCGCTCGACCCGGACTACGCCGCCAAGCTCGGCGTGGACACCGACGCCCTGCTGGTCTCCCAGCCGGACTCCGGTGAGCAGGCGCTGGAGATCGCCGACATGCTGATCCGCTCCGGCGCGATCGACATCGTCGTGATCGACTCGGTGGCCGCGCTGGTGCCGCGGGCCGAGATCGAGGGCGAGATGGGTGACAGCCACGTCGGTCTGCAGGCCCGGCTGATGAGCCAGGCGCTGCGGAAGATGACCGGTGCGGTCAGCGGGACCAACACGACCGCGATCTTCATCAACCAGCTGCGCGAGAAGATCGGCGTGATGTTCGGCTCCCCGGAGACCACGACCGGTGGTAAGGCGCTGAAGTTCTACGCCTCGGTCCGGCTGGACGTCCGGCGGATCGAGTCGCTGAAGGACGGTACCGACTTCGTCGGTAACCGGACCCGGGTCAAGGTCGTGAAGAACAAGGTGGCCCCGCCGTTCAAGCAGGCCGAGTTCGACATCATCTACGGCCAGGGCATCAGCCGCGAGGGCAGCCTGCTGGACCTCGGTGTCGAGCAGGGCTTCGTCCGCAAGGCCGGCGCCTGGTTCACCTACGAGAGCGACCAGCTCGGTCAGGGCCGGGAGAACGCGCGGAACTTCCTGCGCGACAACCCCGATCTGGCCAACGAGCTGGAGAAGAAGATCAAGGAGAAGATGGGCATCGGCCAGGACAAGATCGCGGCCGACGCGACTCCGCCGGTCGAGGTCGATGTCGACTTCTGATCCCCAGCCCGCCACCGGCCTGAGCCAGGCCGAGCGACTGGAGTTGGCCCGCCGGCTCCTTGCCAACGGGCCAACCGGTTCCACCCTCTGGACCCCCGACGGTGCCGACAGCACCGCGGGGGAGTCCAGCTCTCCCGCCCCGGCGTCAGCCTCCGGGGCAGGCAGTTCCACTCCGGCGGCCGAGAATGCGCCTGCAGCAAGCACCTCGGCGGATACCTCGACGGGATCGTCGGGCCGTGGGGGTTCGTCCTCACGCTCCGGTGCGGCGGCGAGCCGTCGAACGTCCGGCAGATCGGCCGCCGTACGGCGAACGACCGACGAAGACGACCTCGCGTGGCCATCGGACGAGCGCCGCTCCGGCGCCGTGTCCGGCATCCGCGCGAGCGCGCCTGAACTCCCGGACCCGTGGGACACCCTCGAAGACGAAGCCCGCCGCAAGAAGTCCCGCCGCGACGCCGCGCCCGAAGAGGCGGACCCGTGGGACTCACTGAACACCGGTACGACGTCCGAGCGTGAGACGACGACCGACGAGCCGGATCCGTGGGATGCGCTGGACACCAGTTCCAGCAAGCCGTCGAAGGTTGCCGACGAGGCCGATCCCTGGGACACGCTCGAGGCCAAGAGCCCTGTCACGCCGAGCAGTCGCAGGCGTACGCCTGCGCGGGACGACGCCGCGGTCGGCACGGCCGGCGCCGGAGGTCCCGCCGCTGCGGGTGATCGCGGACGATCGAAAGCCGGCCCGCGTAAGAAGCGGCCGGCAGCTGACTCAGGCGCGAGGGTTTCCTCGGACCAATCGCGGTCGCGTGGTTCTGCTGGCGATCCCGGCGCGGATGGTTCGGCTGTGGTATTGAGTGGGCGGAGCTCCGGCGGCGCGCCGAGCGCAAGTGTTTCCGCTGACGAACCCAGCGCGGGGGAGCCTGCGGTCAATCCGAGTGCGAGCGCATGGGCCGCCCGACGTGATCGGGCTGCTGGTGGACGGTCGGGCGTCGCTGCTGGGGATGACGAAGACAACGCTCAGTCTGCGGACGACCTGTCGACGGGACGTGGGACCGGTTCGTCGCGCTCAAGGTCGAACTCGGCGGCGACGACCGCCGGTCGCGATTCCGGCGAGCGCTCGGGTGGGCGTTCGGGCGGTGGTGGACGTACTGGGCGGAGGCCGACTCGAGGGTTCGGGGGACGGCCGCGACGTGGTGGGCGTGATGGCGAAGAGCCAGGGCCGGCCGATCCTGCGATGGATCGCAATGCTGATCCGCATCAGGTGGCCCGGACGATCCTGCTCGACAAGCTCTCGGGACAACCGCGGACGCGGGCCGAGCTGGCCGACGTACTGGCTGATCGGGAGATCGCGGACGAGGTCGCCGATGAGGTGCTCGATCGATTCACCGAGGTCGGGCTGATCAACGACGCCGCTTTTGCCACCGCCTGGGTCGAGTCCAGGCATCGAGGCCGCGGGCTCGGTAAGCGAGCGCTGGCCCAGGAACTCCGCCGCCGAGGCGTCGACGACGAGTTGGCGCGCGACGCTCTGGAAGAGCTCGACTCGTCCCAGGAAGAGGAAACCGCGCGAGAGCTGGTCCGCAAGAAGCTCCGCTCCATGCGCTCCCTCGACCGGCAGGTCGCCATGCGCCGCCTCATCGGCATGCTGGCCCGCAAGGGCTACCCCGGCGGCCTGGCCATGACCGTCGTCAAACAAGAGCTGGCCGCCTCCGACGAGGAGCTCCCCCTCCTCAACGACTCAGGCCTCGAAGCCGAGTAGCCCGACGTACTCGAAGACCACCTGGATCCACCTCGCGGCTGACTGTCCAGCCTGGCAAACAATCGCGGGATGCGGTCTGTTCGATGGGTCGCGCGACGAGCTCGGGGCGTTGCGGCCGCGGTTCACCGCAGCCGACCACGGTGAGGACGTCGTTGACGGTGAGCCCGGTCTGTCGCGAGTGCGACTCGGGCCGCTTTCGCCATCAGTGCTGCCGAGGTGTCCAGCCTGGTAAACGCTCGTGGGATGCGGTCTGTTCGATGGGCCGCACGACGAGCTCGGGGCGTTGCGGCCGCGGTTCACCGCGGGCGACCATGGTGAGGACGTCGTTGACGGTGAGCCTAGTCCGCTGCGAGCGCCGGTCGGGTTGCTTCCACCGATCGGCCCGGGAGTGCTGGCGAGGTGAGGACGTCGTCGGCGGTGAGCCGGTCCGCGGCGAATGCCGATTTCAGGTTGCTTTCGCCAACCTGCCCGGGAGTGCTGGCGAGGTGAGGACGTCGACGGGAGACCGGTCCGCGGCGAGCGCCGATTCGGTTGCCTTCGCCAACCTGCCTGGGAGGTTGCCGAGATGAGGGCGTCGTTGCCGGTCGACGTGCCGTGGTCGGCGGTCGCCCTCGGGTGCTCGACTTCGAGGTCGGGTCCGAGTATCCGCCTGCTCGCGGCGCGAGCGGGCCGCTGCTGCTCACCTCGTCAGGCGATTGGTTTGTGGTGAGGGCTTGTGGCAATGAGTGGGCTGCCGTGGAGAGCTCGCTGGTGGTGCCGTTGGCAACGGAGTTGTGGGGGCGGCGGTCGTTGGATGGCAGGTGAGGTGGTGGCCTGCGGGGCTGGGTGGTGGGGCTTGGTGGGTTGACGGGTGAGGGCGGCAGGCTCCGGCGGTAGCGGTGAGGACTGCAGACTGGGGGGATGGGATATGTGGGGTCTTATACGTGGCAGTTGCGGCAGCGGGTGGGGAGTGGGTTGTTGTTGATGCCGGGGGCTCAGGTGGTGGTGGTTGGGGAGGGGGAGCGGGTGTTGTTTCAGCGGCGGCGGGATTCGGGGTTGTGGGAGATTCCGGCGGGGGCGGCGGAGCCGGGGTTCAGTTTTCGGGGGACTGCGGTGCGGGAGTTGTTCGAGGAGGCGGGGTTGGTGGTGCGGGAGGAGGATTTGGTGCCGTTCGCCTCGTTGTCGGAGCCTGAGGTGCACGAGATCGTGTATCCGAACGGGGATCGGATGCACTGTTTCGCGTTGTGTTTCGAGGCTCGGGTGTGGGAGGGGGAGCTGCGGGTGGAGCCGGAGGAGGTGGTTGAGGCTGGGTTCTGGGCGGTGGATGAGGCGCCGGGGGAGTTGCAGCCGCAGACCGAGGTGGTGCTGGGGATGTACCGGGACTATTTGGAGAGTGGGCTGTTTCAGGGGCGTTGAGCGGCGTACTGGTTGATCGGACACCGGTTGCTGAGGTCAACTACAGGCCTGGTGGGGCGGATTTTTCCCGGAATCAGGCGGAAAATCGGGGGTTGTGGGGTGGGGGTGGGACTGGTTGCAATGCGGGGGGTGGACGGCGAGGGATGTTGACGGGTGTCGGCGACGGGTGTGTCATCCGAAGGAGAGACCGGCTTGGCGCCGGTCGTAGGCTGGGATTTTTCGTTGAGATCCGCCCCTGACACCTCTTTGGAGGGTGCAATGAACGATTTCCAGGAACAGGCGAAGAACTGGCTCCGGAACGTCGTCAAGCAGAACCCGGACAAGATCAAGGCAGGTGTGGAGAAGGCCGGCGACCTGATCGACAAGCAGACCGGCGGGAAGTACGCGGAGAAGGTCGACTCGGTGCAGCAGAAGGTCGGCGGGTACGTCGACTCGCAGGCGGGCGATCAGACCGCGGGTACGCCGCCGACCGGGCCGGACGACGGTGCGCCGGATGCGGCGACTCAGGCGCCGGGCGCGCAGGTGCCTGCTGATTCCAGCGCGGGTGAGACTGGCGCCGCGGACTCCAGCGCAGACTCCGGTACCGCTGCGGACTCCAGCGCGGACGCCGGTGCCGCCGACTCGGCTTCGGGTGATGCCGCGGAGGCTGATTCCAACGAGGCCGGCGGTGGGGTCGTTGGTGGGCAGACGCCTGATGTGAGCGAGAACGACGCCCGTTCGGCCGGCTCGGGGACCGAAGGCGCGAAGACCGGCGGGACCGCAACCGGTACGTCGGACGGCGGTCTGCCCGGACCGAGATAGCGACGGCCAGCACGCCCGCGGGTGCGTCGTACCCGGCGGGACAGTGACTCCGCACCCCGGTTCACGGACGGCGTACGCGCCTCCGGGCCGGGGTGCCGGCGTCTGTGGGAGCGGATCTCGCCGCGTCGACGCGCCGTTGGCCGGCGCCTGTCGCTGGCCCCGTGGGCTCGGCGATCCGGGTCGGCTCCTGGCGGCACTGTGGCGCGGCGCGCGTCGACAGGGTCGGAGCGGGAAGCCGACGACGAGGCAGCCGGACCGGGATCGGATCGCGGCGGCGGCCAACCGACCGGGGATCAGGTCGCGGTGGGAGTGTGTCCGTCTTGACCCTGTGGATAGGCGCGCTTAGCCTCGGAATCAGTAAGGGGACTGTCCACCCGGACGGTTGATGACATAGCAGAGGTCGGCCGGTTGGCCGAGGGCCGGGGCGCGCGCAGGTGCGGCCCGGGGACACGAGACCAGAGCTCTCCTGAGCTTGCCGGCGACGGGCGCACAGCCTGCCGCCGCATAGGAACGGACCCGGCGCTCACCGGGGAGGAACGCCGAAAGCAGTCAGCCGACGGCGGAATCCCGGGTTGGCGCGTTCCGGCGTACCGTCTTCTGGCTTTCGGGCCGCTGTGTGGTGATCCCTTCGACAAGAGCTGGTCACGCCCGAGGCGTGGCTCGATGAGGGGAGACGCCGATGCCGCAGCTTTCGGCCGGGCCGTACGCCGTGATCTCGTACGCCGCGACGTTGACGGCGACGTCCGTCGGTCTGGTGGTCGTCGGTCTCCTCGTGGTCGGCTTGCTCGCCTGGATCGGGGTGACGCTGACCCGCCGCAAGGGCGCCGAGGTGGCTGCCGCCGAGGCGAACGCGAAGCTCGAGGCCGCGACCGCGGTGGCCGAGGCGAAGTCGGTCGGCGACCGGATCCGGCGCGAGGCCGAGGACGACGCCGCGGTGATCAAGACCCGCGCGAAGGAGTCGGAGCAGCGGACCGAGGAGGTTCGCCGTCAGGCTGAGCAGCAGGCCGAGGAGCTGCGGCGTCAGGCTGAGGCGCGCGCGAAGGAGATCGAGCAGCGCGCCGACGAGGTGCGGCGCCAGTCCGAGGACCGCGCGTCGGAGATCCGCCGGGAGGCCGAGCAGCGGGCGTCCGTCGTACGGCGTGATGCCGAGACCGAGGCGCAGTCGATTCGCGACGACCTGCGGGAGCAGCGGCTCGAGATGGAACGGCGCGAGCACCGGCTGACCGAGCGGGAAGAGCGGCTCGACGAGCAACTGCGCGGGATCGAGGAACGGCAGAACGAGCTCACCGGCCAGCTCGCCGAGCTCGACCGGCAGCGCGCGGAGATCCGCGACCTGGAGGACGAGCGCCGGCGGATCCTCGAAGGCGTCGCGAACCTGACCAGCGAGCAGGCCAAGACCGAACTGGTCGCGGCGCTCGAGGCCGAGGCGAAGCGGCACGCGCACACGATCGTGCGCGACATCGAGCGCCAGGCCCAGGACGAGGGCGAGATCAAGGCCCGCAAGATCATCACCGGCGCGGTCCAGCGGCTCGCGTCGGAGCAGACCAGCGAGTCGGTCGTATCGGTCGTGCACCTGCCCAGCGACGACATGAAGGGCCGGATCATCGGCCGCGAGGGCCGCAACATCCGCTCGTTCGAGCAGACCACCGGCGTCAACCTGATCATCGACGACACCCCCGAAGCGGTTCTGCTGTCGTGCTTCGACCCCGTACGGCGGGAGACCGCGCGGCTGACGCTGGACTCGCTGGTACTCGACGGCCGGATCCACCCGAGCCGGATCGAGGAGATCTACGAGCGCAGCAAGGGCGAGGTCGCCGAGCTGTGCATGCGCGCGGCCGAGGACGCGATGGCCGAGGTCGGGATCACCGACCTGCACCCGGAACTGGTGCGGACGATGGGGCTGCTGCGCTACCGGACGTCGTACGGGCAGAACGTGCTCAAGCACCTGATCGAGTCGGCGCACCTCGCGTCGATGATGGCGGCCGAGCTCGGGCTGGATCCGCAGCTGTGCAAGCGCGGGGCGTTCCTGCACGACATCGGCAAGGCGCTGACGCACGAGTCGGAGGGCAGCCACGCGATCGTCGGTGCCGACCTGGCGCGCAAGTACGGCGAGAACGACGACGTCGTGCACTGCATCGAGGCGCACCACAACGAGGTCGAGGTCTGCACGGTCGAGGCCGTGCTGACCCAGGCCGCGGACGCGGTCAGCGGCGGCCGGCCGGGTGCGCGGCGCGAGTCGCTCGAGGCCTACGTGCAGCGGCTCGAACGGCTGGAGGAGATCGCGATGCACCACGACGGCGTCGAGAAGGTGTTCGCGATGCAGGCCGGGCGCGAGATCCGCGTGATGGTGCTGCCGGACGCGGTCGACGACATCGCCGCCCAGGTGATGGCGCGCGACATCGCCAAGCAGGTCGAGGAGGAGCTCACCTACCCCGGCCAGATCCGCGTCACCGTCGTCCGCGAGTCCCGCGCGACCGAGGTCGCCAAGTAAACGGGCTGCGGCCGTAGGTCGAGTTGGCTACGGTCGTGGCGTGCTCGACATCAGATCCGCAACGCGTCAGGACGTCGACCGGCTGCTCGACATCGCCCGGTCGCCTGCTCGGCGGGCGCATCTGGAGAGTCGGTGGGAGGAGCAGGAGCGCGATGAGGCCGCGTTCCTGCTGGCTCACGACGAGAGCGGGATCGTCGGTCAGACCAGTTTGCTGCGGACGTCGAAGTACGCCGAGGTCGTAGCGGCGCACGATCCGGCGGAGATCAACGGGTTGCACGCGTTCGTCCAGGGCGCCGGTATCGGTACGGCGCTGATCGCCGCGGCCGAGGACCTCGCCGGCGCGTGGGGGCGAAGCGCGATCGGTCTGGGGGTCGGGCTGGACAACCCGGGCGCGACGCGGCTGTACGCGCGGCTCGGGTATCAGCCCACGCAGCTTCGGGTGATCGACGAGTGGACCGAGGTCGATGCCGACGGCATCGTTCTCACCACCCACCGGGACCCCTGCGACTACTTGCTGAAACGCCTGTCCCGCTAGTCGGTGTACGGCGCTCGCCAGGCCGGCGGGTCGAACGGCGAGCCGTAGATCCGCGTCTCGCGCGCGATCAGCCCGTCGCGGAACTCCACGACGTTCGCGACGTAGAAGATGTCGCCGCCGTAGTCCGAACGGCCGAGCGCCACAAAGTGGTCGCCCGCGCCGACGATCCGCTGGATCTCGATCGACGGCGGGTTCGGGTACTCCGACTGCAGCGCCCGCATCTTGTCCCGCCCGACCACGCGCTCACCCGACTGCGGCATCTCCAGCACGAAGTCGTCGGCCCGCAGCGCGTGCTCGTCCTCGGCCGACAGCGCGAGTGCGCCGTCCATCGGCCACAGCCCCTCCAGCACCTCGCGGTTGCGATCGGTCATCGCGACCACCCCTTCCCGTTGCCCTCAGCATGCGCCCGGCTCAGGCGACTTGGGCAGAGGTGGCGGTGTAGGTGTTGCAGGACGCCGGGTTGCCGGTCAGGCCGCGGCGGGCCCAGTAGCTGTTGTTGGCCGCGTTGCCGTGGGTGCGGGCCGGGTTCCACGGGTCGCCGCGATGGCTGACGAGCCAGTACCACTTCGTCATCCAGGCGCCTCGAGCCGGGAAGTACGCACGGTCCGCGCCGAGGTAGACGCCGCTCAGGCAGGTCGCCTGCAGTTCGCGGCGACGGCTCTCGAGCAGGCGGGCGTCCTCCCGGCCGGTGGCGCGGCCGCGGGTGTGCGACGCGTGCAGGACGCCGGTCAGCTCCTGCACGTAGTGGCCGTACTCGTGCGCGATCAGGAACGCCATCCGGGTCCTGACCCACAGCTTGTTCGACTTCCGGTACGCCGTGAGGTCGACGTCGGCGTTCATGTAGATCGTGTTCGAGCAGTAGAACGCGGTGTCCCGCACCTGGCACCACTCGGCGGGCGGCTTCCCGGCGGACACGACCAGGCGCGGCGCGGAGAACGGGTAGCCCGCCTTGCGGATCGCCGGACCCCACACCTTGTTCAGGCAGGCCACCGACTGGGTGTAGTAGGCGCGGACGTTGCTCACCGAGGTCGGGCGCTGCGTCGGCTCCTTGCAGCGGGAGGCCGCGATCGGGCCGATCCGGTAGAGCGCGTTCTGGGTCACGGCCTTGTTCTGTGCCGTGAGGTCCGTCGCGAACGGCTCGGGGGTTCTCGTCGGACTCGGCGTCGGCGTCAAAGGCGTCGAGGCGACAGGCGCCGAAGCAGACGACGGATCTTCACCGCCAGTACGCCGTACGACGACAACAGCCGTCGCGACCAGTCCGACCACGACGCAGGCCAGTGTGGCCTTCCCCCAGCGATTCACCCGGCGGACTCTAATCGAGCAGGCGGCTCAGCGGTGCTCGGTCGGGCGGTCCTTGTACTCGGTGGGGGTCACGTCGATCTCGTGCTGCAGCGGGTACGCGTGGGGCTCGGTGCTGTACTGCTCCTCGACACGGGGCTTGATGATCGCCGCGTCGTCGTGCTCGACGTGGTTGCGGTTCGCGACCCGGTACGACAGCCACATGCCGGCGAGGCCGGCCAGCATGATGACGACGCCGACGACGGTGAAGTCGATCGGGCCTGAGGTGTCGCGGATCGCGAACGCGATGATCGCCCCCGCGGTCACCAGGGTGATTCCGACGCCGATGCGCATCCTTGCCTCCGTTTCCTGGCCGCACGCGGCCGATCACTTGGGCGGGGGATGGGGTGACGTTCCGTTGTATTTCGCTCACTCCCAGTACCCATCTAGTCCGGTTGCCATGCACAACCGAGCGGGAAGGTCCTGTCTTCAACCCTAACGCTGGACGACTGACGCCGTACGGCGCCGTGAGTCCGCCTCAGACCGCTTCCAGCTGACGTACGACGGCCGCCGGAACTCGCAGGCCGGTCGCCTGCGCGTTCGCGACGAACTGCGCCACCAGGACGTCTGCTGTCCCGATCGTCAGCGCGACGACATCCCGCGACTGCGACGGATCAAGCCGGTGCACAGTCCCGGCGAACCCGGCAGGGATGCTGCTCACCGGTACGACGGCCGCTCCGAGCCCGGCCGCGGCCAGAGCCGGCGCCGAGGTGATCTGCCGGGTGCGGATGACGACCTCGGGGAGCACCTGATGCTCGGCGAGGAGTCCGTCGAGCCAGCCGGCCAGGCCGTGCGGACCGGCGTACTGGATCAGCGGGTAGCCGTGGAGCGCGCTGATCGGGACGGGTCCCGGCTTGCTGCCGAGGGGATCGCCGGTGGGGAAGACGATGACGAGCTCTTCGCTCGCGATCAGTTCGACGGCGCCGTCCCAGCGGGTCGGGCGCGGGCTGATCGCTACGTCGATCTCGTCGGCGGTGATCATCGCGGCGAGGGCGTCGGCGCTGTTCTGCTCGTGCAGGACCAGTCGCACGCGGGGATGACGCCGTCGCCAGGCGCGCAGCAACGGTGCGAGCAGACCGGCGGTCATCGATCCGGCGCAGCCGATGCGTAACTGCCCTTCGTCCAGGGCGCCGACCGCACGGCCGGTGCGCACCACGCGGTCGGCCGCCTGCAGCGCATCCTGCGCATGCCGCAATGCCTCGCGCCCGGCTGAGGTCGGGCGGATGCCGCGGGGGAGGCGTTCGAGCAGGGGGGAGCCCAGTTCGTGCTCCAGGACTGCGACCTGGTGGGAGAGCGCGGGTTGCGACAGGTGGAGCCGGGCTGCCGCGCTGGTGATCGAACCTGCCTCGACGGTGGCGACGAAGCACTGCAGAGCGCGCAGGGTTGGCATAGAAGGATTCTATGGGAGGGATCGAGAACTGGTCTTTGTCTGGATGGCTTGAACTGACCAGGCTGGAGGCATGACAACAGCAGAGCTCAAGGGCAAGAACGTTGTGATCGTGGCGGGTGGTTCGGGTATCGGGCGGCAGTTGGCCCAGGATGCGGTCGATCAGGGCGCACTGGTGACGATCACGGGGCGCAGCGGCGACGCGGTGCAGGCGGTGGCGGATTCGATCGAGGGTTCGGTGGCGACGGCGGTCGTTGATCTGGGCAACGAGGAGGCGATCGCCGAGCTGGCCGACGAACTCACGCGGCGCGACGTGGTGGTGGATCACCTGATCTCGCTGGCCAACGCGCCGGCCAAGGGGCCGGTGGAGAAGCTGGAGCGGGAGGCGATCGTCCGCGCGTTCGATGCGAAGGTGGTCGGTGCGTTGCTGCTGGTCAAGCACCTGCGGCCGGTGGGTACGGTGACGCTCTTCTCGGGCATCGTCGGCTGGCGGCCGAAGCCGGGGATGGCGGTGACGGCGACGACGAACGGCGCGGTCGCGTTCCTCGCGCAGGCGCTGGCCGTCGAGCTGGCTCCGGTCCGGGTGAATGCCGTTTCCCCGGGCATCGTCGACTCCGGGGCGTGGGACGGGATGGGAGCGGAGCGCGACGCGTTCTATGCGGGTGTGGCGGCGAAGAATCCGGCGCGGCGGATCGGGAGCCCGCGGGACATTTCGCAAGCCGTGCTGAGTGCGATCACCAACCCGTTCCTGACCGGCACGGTGCTGCACCTCGACGGCGGAGCTCGCCTGGTCTGACATGCGGCCGGGCGGCTCCGCGGCTCCGCCGACTGACCGGGGCCGGGGCGCCGCCTGGGGCCGTTCCCGACAACTCAGCGGAAGGCGGACTGTCCCGTCAGCGCCTGGCCGATCACCAGTTGGTGCACCTCGGACGTGCCCTCGTAGGTGAGCACGGACTCGAGGTTGTTGGCGTGCCGGAGCACCGGGTACTCCCCGCTGATCCCGTTCGCGGCCAGGATCGTGCGGCACTCGCGGGCGATCGCGATCGCCTCACGGACGTTGTTGAGCTTGCCGACGCTGACCTGCTCGGGCCGCAACGTGCCCTTCTCCTTCAGCCGGCCGAGGTGGACCGCGAGCAGGATGCCCTTGTTCAGCTCGACGGCCATGTCGGCGAGCTTGGCCTGCGTCAGCTGGTACGCCGAGAGCGGCTTGTCGAACACCTGCCGCTCACCGGCGTACGAGATCGCGGTCTCGAGGCAGTCCCGGGCCGCGCCCATCGCGCCGAAGATGATCCCGAACCGCGCCTCGTTCAGGCAGCCGAGCGGACCCGACAGCCCGCGTGCCTCGGGCAGCATCGCCGAGGCCGGCAACCGGACGTCGGTCAGGATCAGCTCGGACGTCACCGACGCCCGCAGCGACAGCTTGCGGGTGATCTCCGGTGCCGAGAACCCCGGCGTGTCAGTGGGTACGGCGAAGCCGCGCACGCCGTCGTCGGTCCGCGCCCAGACCACCGCGACGTCGGCCACGGAGCCGTTGGTGATCCACATCTTCGACCCGTTCAGGATCCAGTCGTCGCCGTCCCGTCGCGCGTTGGTCCGCATCCCGCCGGGGTTGGATCCGAAGTCCGGCTCGGTCAGCCCGAAGCAACCGATCGCCTCACCGGCCGCCATCCGCGGCAACCACTCGGTCTTCTGCTCCTCGCTGCCGTACTTCCAGATCGAGTACATCGCGAGCGAGCCCTGCACCGACACCAGCGAGCGCATGCCCGAGTCGGCCGCCTCGATCTCCAGGCAGGCCAGCCCGTACGCGACCGATCCCAGCCCGGCGCAGCCGTACCCGGTCAGGTGCATGCCGAGCAGCCCGAGCGCGCCGAGCTCCTTCGCCAGGTCGCGCGCGGGGATCGTCGCCGACTCGAACCACTCGGGCAGGGACGGGCGGAGGCGCTCGTCGGCGAACCGGCGGGTGGTCGCCCGAATGGCGACCTCTTCCTCGGTCAGCAGCGAGTCCACGTCGACGAGATCCAGCGAAACGGTCATATCGCCAAACTATCCGCAAGCAGGCCTGCTAGTCCCTGGGGAAAACCCCACAGCTGGTTGTGGATTGCCTCACCTCGAGGGGTGTGGAAATCCTCATTTGCTGGAGAACGGCCACCACCAGCGCCGCTTGCGCGGGTGCCGGACGGTGACGGAGCTCCACTTCGCCGAACCGGTGACGATCAGCCGGACGCCGTCGCGCGTGGCCGGGCCGGTCTTGTTGTTGGCGGAGCTGCCGACGACGTCGATGTCGTCGAGGTTCACCACCCAGCCGGTCGGCACGATGATGGTCATCGAGCTGTGCTTGAGCTCGGTCGCGAGATGCACCTCGGGACGCCGTACGACGGCATCGGTGAAGTCGAGTTTCATGCTGGAGTGCTCCGCGAGCGTGACCACCCGCTCAGGCACCTGCCAGGCGCCTTCCCGCTTCTGCGCGCTGTGCTTGGCCCGAATCGTCAGCTCGGCCGCGCCGGCCGGCTCGACCGGGACGAGATCGGCGGTCGCCGCGCGCAGTTCGATCTCGGTCTTGGCGGCGTAGATCTGCGTCAGCCGCTCGTCCAGCTCCTGGAAGTCGAGCCGGCCGTCGCCGTGCGCTTCCTGCACCACCGAGGCGGCCTGCTCCCGGTCCCGATCGGACGCACGACGGGCAGGCGGCGGCTGTTCCAGACTCATAAGGCCAAAGGTATCGCCGCGCGCGGTCCGCCGCGCCGGTGTGCGAAGTACGACGGGTGACGGGTTGTCCACAGGACGTCGTACGGCGAATCGCTGGGGAGGGGGCGGACCTGAAACAATGGCGTTGTGAATCCGCGTACCGTCGTCATTCTCGGCTCGACCGGCTCCATCGGCACTCAGGCCCTGGAGCTGATCGGGCGTAACCGTGACCGGTTCCGGGTGAGCGCGCTGTCGGCGGGTGGGGGCAACGTCGACCTGCTGGCCCGGCAGGCGCTGGAGTTCGAGGTCGACGTGGTGGCGGTCGCCAAGGCGACCGTGGCGCAGGACCTGCAGCTCGCGTTCTACGCGGAGGCGCAGCGTCGGGGGTACGCGCAGGGCGAGTTCCGGATCCCCAAGATCCTGACCGGGCCGGATGCGTCCAGCGAGCTCGCCGCGCTGCCGTGCGACGTCGTACTGAACGGCATCACCGGCTCGCTCGGGCTTCGACCCACACTGTCGGCGCTCGACGCGGGCAACACCCTGGCTCTGGCCAACAAGGAGTCGCTCGTCATCGGTGGCCCGCTGGTCACCCGCCGCGTCAAGCCGGGGCAGATCGTGCCGGTCGACTCCGAGCACAGCGCGATCGCCCAGTGCCTGCGCGGCGGCAGCGGTGACGAGGTACGCCGGTTGGTGCTGACCGCGAGCGGCGGGCCGTTCCTCGGCAAGGCCCGGTCCGAGCTGGCCGAGGTGACCGTCGAGCAGGCGCTGGCGCACCCGAACTTCGCGATGGGTCCGGTCGTCACGATCAACTCGGCCACCCTGGTCAACAAAGGCCTCGAGCTGATCGAGGCGCACCTGCTCTTCGGCGTACCGATCGACCGCGTCGACGTCGTCGTGCACCCGCAGCAGGCGGTGCACTCGATGGTCGAGTTCTACGACGGCGCCACGATCGCCCAGGTCGGTCTGCCGACGATGACGCTGCCGATCGCGCTCGGCCTCGGCTGGCCCGACCGGATACCGGACGCGTCGCCGCCCTGGAACTTCGCCGAGGCGAGCAACTGGGAGTTCCTGCCGCTCGACGGCGAGGCGTTCCCCTCGGTCCAGCTGGCGCGGGAGGCCGGCACCAGGGGCGGCACCGCCCCGGCGGTGTTCAACGCGGCGAACGAGGTCTGCGTGCAGGCGTTCCGGGACGGCCGGCTGCCGTTCCTGGCGATCGTCGACACCGTCGCCCGGGTGGTGACCGAGCACGACGTACCCTCGTACGAGGAACTGTCCATCGACGACGTGCTCGCCGCGGACGCCTGGGCGCGCACCCGGGCCCGCGAGCTGACCGGCGGCGGCAACGACAACGGCCAGGAGACCACACAGGCATGACCGCTCTACTGACCCTCATCGGCGTGGTTCTGTTCGTCGTGGGCATTCTCGTCTCGGTCGGCCTGCATGAGGTCGGTCACATGGTCCCGGCGAAGCTGTTCGGGATGAAGGTGACGCAGTTCTTCGTCGGCTTCGGCCGGACGATCTGGTCGGTCAAGCGCGGCGAGACCGAGTACGGGATCAAGGCGATCCCGGCCGGCGGGTTCGTCCGGATCATCGGCATGATGCCGCCGGCCAAGGGCCAGGACCCGACCAAGGTCCGCAAGGCCAACACCGGGCCGATCCAGTCGATGGTCGAGAACGCCCGCTCCGCGGAGTACGAGACGATCGAGCCGAGCGACGACGGCCGGCTGTTCTACCAGAAGGTGTGGTGGAAGAAGCTGATCGTGATGGCGTCCGGACCGCTGGTCAACGTGGTGATCGCGTTCGTCCTGTTCGGCGGGCTCTTCATGCTGTACGGCGCGAACGTCGCGCAGACCACGGTCGCAACCGTGACCGACTGCGTCGTCCCGGCCTCGCAGGCCTCGGCGGACCGCAAGTGCCAGACCGGTGACCAGGTGTCGCCGGCCAAGCAGGCGGGCTTCCAGGTCGGCGACAAGATCGTCTCCTTCAACGGCACGACGATCGACAGCTGGGACCAGCTGACCCCGCTGATCCGGGCCAACACCGACAAGCCGGCCACGATCGTCGTCGAGCGCAACGGGCAGCCGACCACGCTGCAGACCTCGACCATCGTGAACCAGGTCCGCGACGACGCGAACTCCGACAAGTTCGTCGAGGTCGGTTTCCTCGGCGTCTCGCCGGAGCAGAAGGTCGAGCGGCAGGACTTCGGCTTCGTCGTCGACAAGATGGGCGAACTGACGGTCGCCACGGTCAAGGCCCTCGGCAACTTCCCCGAGAAGCTGGTCGGGGTGGCCAAGTCGATCGTCGGCGGCGACCGCGACCAGGACAGCCCGATGAGCGTCGTCGGTGCCAGCCGGGTGGCCGGCGAGGTCGCGTCGAACCAGGACCTCACCGGCGGTGCGCGGATCGCGTTCCTGGTCTCGCTGCTCGCTTCGCTGAACCTGTTCCTTGCCCTGTTCAACTTCATCCCGCTGCTGCCGCTGGACGGCGGGCACATGCTCGGCGCGATCTGGGAGGGCATCAAGCGCGGCTTCGCGAAGCTGCTCGGCCGGCCCGACCCGGGCTACGTCGACGTGGCCAAGCTGCTGCCGATCGCCTACGTCGCGGCCAGTGTGATCGTGGTGATGGGCGTGCTGCTCGTCATCGCCGACATCGTCAACCCGATCCGGCTCTTCAACGGATAACCCTCTTCAACGGTTAAAGGAAAAATGAGCATCTCCCTGGGCATGCCCGCGCTGCCTCCGCCGACCCTCGCCCCGCGCCGCAAGACCCGCCAGATCAAGGTGGGCAAGGTGCTGGTGGGTGGCGACGCACCGGTTTCGGTGCAGTCGATGACGACGACGCTGACCTCCGACGTCAACACCACGCTGCAGCAGATCGCGGAACTGACCGCGGCCGGCTGCGACATCGTCCGGGTCGCCTGCCCGTCGCAGGACGACGCCGAGGCGCTGCCGGAGATCGCGAAGCACTCGCAGATCCCGGTGATCGCCGACATCCACTTCCAGCCCAAGTACGTGTTCGCGGCGATCGAGGCCGGCTGCGCGGCGGTCCGGGTCAACCCGGGCAACATCCGCAAGTTCGACGACCAGGTCAAGGAGATCGCCAAGGCCGCCAAGGACCACGGCACCTCGATCCGGATCGGCGTGAACGCCGGCTCGCTCGACCCGCGGCTGCTGGAGAAGTACGGCAAGGCCACGCCCGAGGCGCTGGTCGAGTCCGCGGTCTGGGAGGCGTCGCTGTTCGAGGAGCACGACTTCCACGACTTCAAGATCTCGGTCAAGCACAACGACCCGGTCGTGATGGTCAAGGCGTACGAACTGCTGTCCGAGCGCGGCGACTGGCCGCTGCACCTCGGCGTCACCGAGGCGGGCCCGGCGTTCCAGGGCACGATCAAGTCGTCGGTCGCCTTCGGTGCGCTGCTGTCGAAGGGCATCGGCGACACGATCCGCGTCTCGCTGTCCGCGCCGCCGGTCGAGGAGGTCAAGGTCGGCCTGCAGATCCTGCAGTCGCTGAACCTGCGCGAGCGCAAGCTCGAGATCGTCTCCTGCCCGTCCTGCGGGCGCGCCCAGGTCGACGTGTACACACTCGCTGAGCAGGTCACCGCCGGCCTCGAGGGCATGGAGGTCCCGCTGCGCGTCGCCGTCATGGGCTGCGTGGTGAACGGCCCGGGCGAGGCCCGCGAGGCCGACCTCGGTGTTGCCTCCGGCAACGGCAAGGGCCAGATCTTCGTCAAGGGCGAGGTCATCAAGACCGTCCCCGAGTCGCAGATCGTCGAGACCCTGATCGAGGAAGCCATGCGGATCGCCGAGGAGATGGGCGAGTCCGTCGACGGCGGCGAGCCAACGGTCACCGTCGGCTAACCCGTACGCCGAAAGCCGCGGCCGCCCAGGGACGTACCGGTGCGGCCGGCGGGCTTTGCCTCAGGGCCTCTGCCCGCGGGGCCCGTGCCCCGGGGCGCTTGTTCGGGGCCCCCGCCTCGGGGCCCCGCCTCGGAGTTCTCGCCCGCGTGGCTCTGGCCTCGGGCCCCTGCCCGGGGCCACGCCCCGGAGCCGTTGCTTCGGGGCCCTTGCCTTGGGCCCCCGCCCCCGGAGCCCTTGCCTCGGAGCCCCGCTCCGGACCACGTGCGCCAGGCGACTGGCCCAGAGGTTCTGTCCCGGCGCTGCGGCGTCGGGGTGTTTGCTTCGGGGCCTCTGCTTCGGGTGCTGTCTCGGAGCCGCCGCTCGGGGCCTGCGTCAGGCGCCTGGCTCGGAGGTTGTGTTCTGGGGCGGTGGCGTCGGGTGTTTGCTTCGGGGCCTCTGCTTCGGGTGCTGTCTCGGAGCCGCCGCTCGGGGCCTGCGTCAGGCGCCTGGCTCGGAGGTTGTGTTCCGGGGGCGCTTGCCTCGGGGTGTTTGCTTCGGGGCCTCTGCCCCAGGTCCTGACTGGGAGCCACCGCTCGGGACCCCGCGCCAGGCCCCTGGCCGGAGGTCCTGTCCCGAGCTGCCCGGCCCGGAGCCCCCCGCCCCAGGGCCGTGGCTCGCGGCCCGTGACCCGGCGTCCCCGCCGCGGAGCCCCTGCGCCAGGGGCCCGGCCCCGACCCCGGGCCCCGACCCCGGGCCCTCGAGACCGGGCCCTCGAGCCCGAACCCCGCATCTCCGACCCTTGACCCTTGACCCTGGGCCCGTCGAGCCCAGGCCCCGGACCTCCGGATCCCCACCCCGGACCCCGGACCTCCGGATCCCCACCCCGGACCCCGGACCTCCGGATCCCCACCCCGGACCCCGGACCTCCGGATCCCCGAATCTCGGCTGTCCGGGGCTTGGATTGCCGGTCGCGGGGTGGCCATGCGAGTGGTTGGCCTGGTGGGTTCGGAGTTGTTGTCGTGAAGGTGCCACGGTGTTGGGTGGGCACCTTTTGCGGCGCCCGGCGCCGGTACGCTTCGGGGCGTGACTCGGTATCTGGTGGTCAGCGCTGTGGCGGGCGAGGCGAAGTACATTCCTGATGCTGTGCCGGTGGTGCTGACTGGGGTGGGGAAGACCGCCGCGGCGGTGGCTACTGCGAAGGCGCTGGCGGGGATGGATACGTCGGAGCTTGTGGTGCTCAACGTCGGGACTACTGGTGCGCTCAAGGATGGGCTGGCTGGGTTGTATCTGCCTAGTCAGGTGCTCAACCACGATGTGAATGCCGATGCGCTGCGTGGGCTTGGGTTGCCGATGGCGGACATTCTGCCGATTGACGGTGGTGACGGGACGGTGCTGGCGTCGGGGGATGTGTTCGTTGCCGATGCTGTACTGCGGGATCGGCTTGCTGAGCGGGCTGACCTCGTTGACATGGAGGCGTACGGGGTTGCGTATGCGTGCCGGGAGTTCGGCGTGCCGGTTCGGTTGGTGAAGTATGTGTCGGACTCGGCTGACGACACGGCGCTGGATTGGCCTGCTCAGGTTGATGCTGCGGCGAAGGTGCTTGCGGAGTGGGTACGGCGGGAGACTGGGATCAGCTAGTCCAGCCCGAAGCCGATCCGGCCCGAAGTTGGCCCGGCCAACGCTGGTCCGGCCCGAGGTTGGTCGGGCCCGAGGCTAGTTCGGTTGGCCGGTGGTGATGTCTCGGCCGGTGGTGGTTTGCCAGTAGAGGACCTGGCGGCCGGAGCGGCGGCGGTGGAGTAGGCCTGCGTCGGACAGGACGCGGAGGTGGTCGGCGACGCTGGCCAGGGAGAGGCCTGTGGTGGCGACCAGGGACGTCGTACTGACCGGAGTCGCGGCCTCGACGAGGATTCGGGCGCGGTTGCGGCCGAGGAGGCGGACGAGGGGTTCGGCCAAGGGCTGGACGGCGGCGAAGATGCCGGTGACCGGGTAGCTGATCGCGAACTGGTCGGGTAGGCGCCAGGTCACGCTCGAGCGCAGGGCGTGGGTGGCGATGAACATGAGGTCGTGGCCGCGGACGTCGGTCGGGGGAAAGTTCGTGCGGTTGACCTGGAGGCGGCCGTCGCCGAGCCAGCGGATCTCTGGGCCTAGGCCTTCCAGTACGCCGGACCAGCCGCGGGCGCTGAGGCTCGAGGTGCGGGAAACGATGTCGGCTTGGAGGACTCGGTAGCGGCGGGGCCAGTCGGGTTCGATGGTTGTGGTCCAGATCCAGCGCAGGAGGCCGGCTACTTCGGCGGCCAGGTTGTGGCCCTCGGCAACCACGCGGGGGAGTGCGCGGAGGTCTTCGGGGGAGGGGATCCGACGTTCGTCGGTGATTCCAGAAGACTGGTCGGCCCGGTGCGAGCTGCCGGGGTCGGCAGCCATGCGGGCGCGGTGTGCGGTGCCGGCGAAGTTGGATTCGTCGGGGGAGCGGGTGACAAGCAGGTCGGCTCGGATGTGGTCGTCGGGGAGGGCGGCCAGTGCGGCGATCTCCTCTTCGAAGGTGAGGTCGGGGGCCAGCGGTGGGACCGTGAGGAAGTCGGCGGTCCAGCGGGGGCCGAACGAAGCGTCCAGGATGGCGGCGCCCAGGGGGTGGGCGGCTAGTTCGGCTTGCCAGCCGGGGAGGTGGAGGTCGCGCCAGGCTCGGTACCAGGGTTGGGAGGGCTGGCGGAGCATTTTGAGAGCCGACACTGTCTCGGTCAGTTGAGAGGTGCCGAAGCGTGCGTTCACCAGCACGTCGGCGTCGACGAGGAACTCGGACATGGGGTGCACCTCCCGATGATTGAGTGTCGACGTTTCGGCTCCAGGCGAAACTGTAGGCGGCGCAGCGTCGTACGGCGAGGGTTTGGGTATGAGCACTTACCGCGAGATCTTCCGCCGCTCCGAGTTCCGCAGTTTGTGGCTCAGTAGTGCGCTGGGCAACGCGTCGTCGACGATGACGAGCCTGACGCTCGCCATCGTCGTGAACGACCAGACGGGGTCGGCGCTGCTGACCGCGTTCGTGATGTTCGGGCCGTCGCTGGCGCAGGTCGTCGGTGCGTCGACGCTGATGTCCGCCGCCGACACCGCTCGCCCGCGGCGGATCCTGGTCCTGCTCGCGGCCCTCTCGACAGTTGCCGTCGCGGCCCAGGCGGCGTTCGATTTCTCGTCGGCCGCGCGGGTGATCCTCACTCTCGCCGTCGCCTACGGCCTGAGCATCGGCGCCGGCGTGCGCTGGGGACTGCTGAACGAGGTGGTCGCCCCGGACCAGTTCGTGCTCGGTCGCTCGGCGATGAACCTCTCCGTCGGCGCCATGCAGATCGCCGGCTTCGGCGCGGCCGGACTGCTGCTCCAGTTCCTCAACCCGAACCAGGTGTTCTGGCTGGCGACCGTCTTCGCCGCACTGGCCATCCCGGTCCTCCGCTTCGGTCTGCAGGACCGCGCGCCGCGCAGGGTCGCCCGGACGAGTCTCCGCGAGACCTGGCGTGGCAACCGCGCTCTGCTGCAGCGGCCGAGCACCCGCCCGCTCCTGCTCGCCCTGTGCATCCCCAACGGGCTGATCGTCGGCTGCGAGGCCCTCTTCGTCCCGTACGCCGGTGCGGGTGCCGGGCTGCTCCTGGCGGCAGGTGCCGCCGGCATGATGACCGGCGACCTGGTGATCGGCCGATTCCTCAACCGGACCTCACGGCGCAAGGTCAGTGCCTACCTGCGCTTCCTGCTCGCAGCGCCGTTCCTCGGCTTCGCGTTCCACCTGCCGCTCGGCGTACTGGCTGCGCTCGTTGCTGTGGCCTGCACCGGGTACGGCGCCTCGCTGGCTCAGCAGGAGCTGCTCACCGACGCGACTCCGGTCGAGCTGCGCGGGCAGGTGCTGGGCCTCGAGTCGGCGCTGCGGATGACGACGTTCGGCATCACCGCGGTGATCGCCGGTGCGAGTGCGGACCTGGTTGGCCCGGCCGCAGCGATGACCGGCCTCGCCGTACTGTCCCTGCTGGCCTCGGCCCTGCTCACGCGCCCGCTGGCGAAGGTGGCCCGGCAGTCAGCAGATGCTCGAGCACCTTTGTCTCCCGCACCAGCCACCGCATGACGCCGACGCCGCGCTCCTGCACCGCGCGGTTGGCCTGCAAGGCGTCGGCCACGGTGATCCAGCGGGGGACCAGCTCCAGTTCGGCCTCGTAGCCCTCCAGGAACTGCTCGCCGAGGGCCTCGGTCGGGGAGGAGCAGAAGTAGTAGTGCGAGGTCATCTTGAAGACTCGGTACTCCGGTTCGAGAGCTCGCAGGTACTCGACCGTGCTGCCGAAGGACAGCCCGACCTCGACACCGGTCAGGCCGCACTCCTCGACGTACTCGCGCTGCAACGCCGCCGACTGGTCCTCCCCGGCCTCGACGCCGCCGCCGGGGAACTTGTAGTCACCGTGCCGCGAGCCGAGCATCAGCAGCTCGTCCCCACGAAACAGGGCACCTCGTACGGCGGTGCGCTGCAGGGTCCGCCCGGTCAGGTCCAGGTCCGGGTCGTGCCGAAAGCTCCCGAGCATCATGCGCACCATTCTGCGGCAAGCCCGGCGGCGCGGCCCCGCGACCGATCCTGCAGCACACCCCGCAGCGAGGCCGGCCGCGCACGTAGGCTTGACCTTGACCCCAGGGGCAGGGTTTAGCGTCGGGGACGAGGAGGCGGGATGCAGATCGGGGATCTGGCGGCCGAGGCCGGTGTGACGGTCAAGGCGGTGCGGTACTACGAGTCGCAGGGGCTGCTGAAGCCCGAGCGGGAGCCGAACGGCTACCGCCGGTACAGCGCGGAGGACGTCGTGATCGTCCGCGAGGTGAAGGCGTTGCTGAGTCTCGGGCTGACCGCGGAGCAGACCTACCCGTTCATCGAGTGCCTGCGGGCCGGCAACGACCGGGCCGACGTGTGCCCGGCGTCGCTGTCGGCGTACCGGCTGCGGATCGCGGAGGTGGATCGGCGGATCGCCGAGCTGACCGACCTGCGCGGCAAGCTCACCGGCCTCCTCGCCGATGCCGAGAACTGGAGAAGGAGACCCTCCCATGACGCTGCAAACAGTTGACCAAGGCAACTTCGACGAGCTGGTCCTCGCCGCGGAGAGGCCCGTGCTGGTGGATTTCTGGGCCCAGTGGTGCCCGCCGTGCCACCAGATCGTCCCCGTCCTGGAGCAGATCGCCGTCGAGCGCGCCGAGGCGTTGAGCATCGTCAAGCTCAACGCCGACGAGAATCCGGAGATCCCCGCGCGCTACCGCGTGATGGCGATGCCGACCCTGATGCTGTTCCACCACGGCGAACTGATCTGGTCCGTCGTCGGCGCCCGCCCGAAGGCCTGGCTGCTGAAGAACCTGGACGACGCACTGCTCGCCACGGTCTGAGAAAGCCGCGGTCGTCCCCGGGACGGCCGCGGCTTCGTGACGCCTGGATCTATAGCTTAGTAGCGTGCTAGCATCCTATCCATGCCTGAGGACACCAAGAAGGCGCAGTTCAACGTCTACCTGCCACCCGAGCTGATTCGCCGGGTGAAGCACAAGGCGATCGACGAGGAGGCGAGCCTGTCGGCGCTGGTCGAGCAGGCGCTGGCGGAGTACCTGGACAAGCATGGGGAGGCGCGCGGATGAACGACGTGGTGATCCGGCCGTTGCGGTTCACGGCGGAGGTGAACGCGATGCGGCAGTTCCTCGAGACGCTGGGGCTGGCGCCGCGGGTCGAGGGGGAGCAGGGTAGCTGGGTGGACATGATCGCCGGCGACGGAATGGTCGCGCTGCACGACGCGGAGTCGTCGTCGACGGGCGGCAAGCACGGCGACACCCGGCTGTCGTTCGAGGCCGACGACATCGATCAGCTCAAGGAGCGATTGATTGCCGCAGGCCACGAGGATGCGACGACCTGGGACGAGGCGTACGGGCGCGTGCTGTCGGTCACCGCGCCCGGCGGGCTGGTGATCTGGATCGACGAGCGCTCCGAGGACCTGTACGGATACAGGCTCCACCAGACGACGCCGGATTCCCGGCTCACGGTCAGCCCGCATCTCTCCGGCGCGACACCGGACTGGGCGCCGTTCCTGGAGTTCCTCGGAGTCCGGCAACCGGTCACCTTCGACGAGACCGGCGACTTCGCCGTACGGCTCGAGCTCCGCACCACCGAGCCGCTGCCCGAAGTGACCAGCCGGTTGAAGGCCGCCGGGTACACCGCCGAGCTGACCCAGAACACGATCGACATCACCGATCCCGACGGCCAGCCGGTCCGGGTGCACGGATGATCGCCGTCCGCCCGGCGACCCTCGACGACGTCGACGCCGTCCGCGCGGTCGGGCTGACCACCTGGCCGGTCGCGTACGACGGCCTCGCGTCGCCGGAGTTCGTCGTCGACGGGCTGGCCGCATGGTGGTCCCGCGAAGCGGTCGAGCGGGGCATCGCGCGCGGGATCACCCTCGTCGCGACAGATCCCGCGGGGGCGATCGTCGGGATGACGGGGCTCGGCCAGGAGGAGGGGTTCTGGGTGATGTGGAAGCTCTACGTGCTGCCCGATCACCAGGGCAGCGGCGTCGGCAAGGCGTTGCTCGACGCCGCGATCGCAGCGCTGCCGCCGGGGACGAGCGAGCTGCTGCTCGACGTACTGGTCGGCAACGAGAAGGCGATCGGCTTCTACCGTCGCAACGGCTTCGGCCCAGCGACGAGGACGCCCTCGCGGGACCTCGGCGAAGAGTTGATGTGGATGAGTCGTGCCCTCTGACGATCCGGTGACGGCCCCGACTCGGCTGCGCGACGATCCGGACTTCCGGCGGTACTGGCTCGGCCGGGTCCTGTCGACGGCCGGCTCGATGGTGACGGCGATCGCGTTGCCGGTGCTCGTCTACCGGTTGAGCGGATCGCCGTTGCTGACCGCCTTGGTCACCGCGCTCGAGGCCGCGCCGTACTTGCTGGCGGGGTTGTTCGCGGGCGCGCTGGCCGATCGCTGGAACCGCCAACGAGTCATGGTCGCGGCGGATCTGGTCAACGCCGCGCTGATCAGTTCCGTGCCGATCGCTTACTGGCTTGGCGGACTGACGGTCGCGCAGGTGCTGGTGGTCGCGTTCCTGGTCCAAGGCGTCGCGACGTTCTTCGACGGCGCCAACTTCGGCGCACTGCCGGTACTGGTCGGACGTGCTCAGGTCGCCCAGGCGAACGCGGCCGTCTGGTCGGCGTCCAGCCTGGTCGAATTGGTCGTACCGGCCTTGGCCGGAATCGCGCTCGCGGTGATGAATCCGGCGACCCTGCTCGCGCTCGACGCGTTGAGTTTCGCCGCGTCCGCGTTGGCGATCCGCGGCATCATCCGCGCGATGTCCGAGCAACGGGCCGGCCGCGCACCGCTGCGGCCGCGCGTGGTCTTCGCCGACATCGCCGAAGGTGTGCGCTACCTGGTCCGGCATCCCGGCGTCCGCACGATGACGATCGTCGGCAGCATCCAGTCCTTCGCGGGTGGCGGCTTCATGGCGTTGATGGTGGTCTGGACCGATCGCGTCCTGCACATCGGTACGTCGGGTTTGCGCTTCGGTCTCGTGTACGGCGCGTGGGGGATCGGCGCGCTCGCGGCGGCATCCGGTCTGCCGCGGCTGCTGCGCCGGATGCAACCCGCCGGGATCACGCTCTACGCGCTCCCGGCATCGGCCGCGCTCGGGGTGGTGACACCGCTGATGCCGACCTGGCCGTTGGCCGCGATCGCCTTGCTGGTCTGGGGTTCGGCGTACGTGCTGGTGATCGTCAACTCGATCTCGTACCGCCAGCAGGTCACCCCCGAACACCTGCTCGGCCGGGTCAACACCGCCGGTCGCATGCTGTCGTGGGGAGTCGGCTGGACGCTCGGCTCGGTCGCCGGTGGTGTGCTCGGCAGCCACCTCGGTGTGCGCACCGGGATGCTGGTGCTCGGCGTCTTCGCGTTCACCGGCGTACTGGTCGCGTGGACCTCACCTCTGCGCCGCCTGGCAGCCGAAACCGGCGCGGTGCAAACCTGAACCGACCCGCTACACGCCAGAACGCACGCAATCAGCTAGGTTCTCCGCGTGGGCGTACGGGTTCTGGGTCCTCGCGACCTCTCAGCGGCGAGGGCCGTCATCGCTCGCGACCCTGTCGTGAACGTGTTCGTGGACAGCCTCGTGCAGGCGTCCGGGCTCGACCCGCGCCGCGGCGCCGAGGTCTGGGGGTACGTCGAGAAGGGCGTGCTCGAGTCGTTGTGCCATGCCGGCGGCAACATGGTTCCGGTCGGCGCCGGCGAGGCGGCGCTGCGCGCTTTCGCGGCGTACGCGCTGCGTCGTGGACGCACGTGTTTCCAGATCCTCGGACCGGCCGTCGCCGTGGACCAGCTGTGGACCGCGCTCGAACCGCACTGGGGTCCGGCGCGTGAGATCCGTGGCGAGCAGCCGTTCATGGTGATCGAGGGACCGCCCGAGGTCGAGCCCGATCCGCTGGTCCGCCCGGTCGAACCGGTCGACCTCGGCATCCTCTACCCGGCCTGCGTCGCGATGTACACCGAAGAGGTCGGCGTCCCGCCGCAGACCGGGCCCGACGGCACGTTCTACCGATCGCGTGTTGCCGAGCTGATCCGTGCCGGGCGTGCGTTCGCGCGGATCGAGGACGGCAAGGTCGTGTTCAAGGCCGAGGTCGGTTCGGTCGGGACCGGTGTCTGCCAGATCCAGGGCGTGTGGGTCGATCCAGAGCGTCGTGGTCAGGGTTTGGCCGCGCCCGGCATGGCTGCCGTGGTCGAGCTGGCCCGCCAGATCGCGCCGGTGGTGACGCTGTACGTGAACGCGTTCAACACGCCCGCGCGGGCGGCGTACGAGCGGGTCGGCTTCCGGACCGTCGAGACCTTCGCGACCATCCTGTTCTGAGGCTGAGCGCTCGCTGTGATGGTACGGCGACCGCGGGTGAGGTTTGCTGTTCCGAACCGCCCCGCCCGCGGAAGGAAACCCATGCGGAAAATCGCTGTCCCCCTGGCCTGCCTGGCCCTCGCTGCCGCCGCTGTCGTCGTCGCCCCCTCGGGGAGCGCGGCGCCTCCCGTGGCCGCGCCCGAACCGGCGTACTACTCGCTCGAGCTCCCGGCCGGTACGACGGTCGCCGGGCTGATCCGTGACGGCTACGACATCAGCCACGGCCACGGCTCCCGCCCGGTCGTCGTGGCGACGCCCGACGAGGTGTCGCGGTTGCGTGACCGCGGCATCGAACTCGGCAAGATCGGCGACGTCTACCAGCCGCTCCCGCGCGGTGCTGCCGCCGCCGGCACGTACTACGGCGGCTACCACACGTCGACCGGGCACGAGGAGCACAACGCGGCTGTCGCGTCGGCGCACCCGGACCTGGTCAAGCTGTACGACATCGGCGACTCGTGGAAGAAGACGAAGGGCCAGGGCGGTCACGACATCCAGGCCCTGTGCATCACCAAGCTCGCGGCGGGCGATTGCACGCTGAGCAGCACGGGGAAGAAGCCGAAGTTCGTGCTGCATGCGCAGATTCACGCGCGGGAGCTGTCGACCGGCGAGCTGGCGTACAAGTGGATCGACCTGCTGGTGTCGTCGTACGGCAAGGACGCGGAGATCACGTCGCTGATGGACACGCGGGAGCTGTGGGTGGTGCCGATGGCGAACCCGGACGGCGTCGACGTGGTCGCCTCCTCGCCGAACCGGCCGGTGATGCAGCGCAAGAACGTGAACAACACCGCGGGTGGCTGTTCGGCCTCCACGGCCGGGATCGACCTGAACCGGAACTCGAGCTTCCAGTGGGACGTCGACCAGGGCGGCCCCTGCGACGAGACCTACCCGGGTCCGAAGGCTGTGTCGGAACCGGAGACGGTCGCGATCCAGGGGCTGCTGGACCGCTTGTTCCGCGACACCAAGGGGGATGTCGGGTCGCCGGCTGCGCCTGACACGACCGGGGTGTTCCTGACGCTGCACAGCTACGGGAACGACATCCTGGCGCCGTACGGGTACACGAACACGGCCGCGCCGAACCGGGCCGCGTTGGTTGCTCTGGGCAAGAAGATGGGCGCGTTCAACGGGTACCCGGTGTCGACCGGCGACGGCGGGGTCGGGTACTTCGCGCCGGGCGCGACCGACGACTGGCTGTACGGGACGCGCGGCGTGCCGTCGTACACGTTCGAGGTCGGGGCCGGGTCGGGGGCCTGCAGCGGGTTCATGCCGGCGTACTCGTGCATGGACTCGACGTTCTGGCCGAAGAACAAGGGCGCGTTCCTGTACGCCGCGAAGGCGGCGGCCACGCCGTACGGGACGCTGCCGTGATTACCGGTAGGTAATAAGGTGGTGCCCATGAGTCGACGGAGCAGGAGCACCACGGGGCTGGCGGGCATGTTCGCGGTGATGGGCGTGCTGCACTTCGTCCAGCCGAAACCGTTCGAACGGATCGTCCCGAAGGCGTTGCCGGCCAAGAGAGAGCTGGTCTACGCCTCCGGGGTGGCCGAACTGGCCTGCGCCGCGGGGTTGCTCCACCCGCGGACGCGGCGGGCGGCCGGGTTGGCCAGTGTGGCGCTGCTGGCGGCTGTTTTCCCTGCGAACGTGCAGATGGCTGTCGACGTTCGACGCAAGGGTTCCCCGCGGGCGCAGGCGATCGCTTTCGGGCGGTTGCCGCTGCAGATCCCGCTCATCCGGGCGGCTTTGAAGGCGTCGCGCGAGGTGTAGGCAGCGGGGGCTGGGGATAACTGGTCGGACGGAATGCGCCGGACGGATATCCTCCTTGGTGTCCGAAGTTTCTGTCCTACTGGTTCTTGCCTGGAGATTCCCGTGATTCTGCGTATGTCGTCGTTGTTCCTCCGCACCCTTCGCGAGGACCCGGCGGACGCGGAGGTCCCGAGCCACAAGCTGCTCGTCCGCGCCGGCTACATCCGCCGCACCGCGCCCGGGATGTACACCTGGCTGCCGCTCGGCCTGCGGGTGCTGCGCAACGTCGAGAAGATCGTCCGCGACGAGATGAACGCGATCGGCGCGCAGGAACTCGTCTTCCCGGCGCTGCTGCCGCGCGAGCCCTACGAGGCGACCGGCCGCTGGACCGAGTACGGGCCGAACCTGTTCCGGCTGAAGGACCGCAAGGGCGCCGACATGCTGCTCGGGCCGACGCACGAGGAGATGTTCACCCTGGTGGTGAAGGACCTCTACTCGTCGTACAAGGACCTGCCGCTGTCGATCTACCAGATCCAGAACAAGTACCGCGACGAGGCGCGGCCGCGGGCCGGCGTCCTGCGTGGGCGTGAGTTCGTGATGAAGGACTCGTACTCCTTCGACATCGACCAGGCCGGGCTGCAGGCGTCGTACGACCTGCACCGCAAGGCGTACATCGCGATCTTCGACCGGCTCGGGTTCGACTACGTGATCGTGCAGGCGATGTCCGGCGCGATGGGCGGGTCGGCCTCGGAGGAGTTCCTGGCGATCGCGGAGAACGGCGAGGACACCTTCGTCCGCTCCGCCGGCGGTTATGCGGCGAACGTCGAGGCCGTCGTCGTGCCGCAGACCGCTGCGGTGGACTTCGCCGACGTGCCGGCGTCCGAGGTGGTCGACACCCCGGACACGCCGACCATCGACACGCTCGTCGACGCGCTGAACGCGAAGCACGCGCGCACCGACGGACGGGAGTGGACGGCCGCCGACACGTTGAAGAACGTGCTGGTGATGCTGGTGCACCCCGACGGGACGCGCGAGCCGCTGGCGATCGGCGTACCGGGTGACCGGAACCTCGACGAGAAGCGCCTCGGCGCGCAGGTCGAGCCGGCCGAGGTTGTCGCGTTCGAGGACGGCGACTTCGCGAAGAACCCGGCGCTGGCCAAGGGGTACATCGGTCCGGGCGTGCTCGGCAAGGAGAACAGCTCCGGCATCCGGTACCTGCTCGACCCGCGTGTCGGCGAGGGCTCGGCGTGGGTGACGGGCGCGGACAAGTCCGGGTACCACGTGATCAACCTGGTGCACGGCCGCGACTTCACCGCCGACGGCACGATCCAGGCCGCCGAGGTGCGCGACGGTGACGAGGCGCCGGACGGTTCGGGTCCGCTGTCGGCCGCGCGCGGCATCGAGATGGGACACATCTTCCAGCTCGGCCAGAAGTACGCCGAAGCGCTCGACCTCAAGGTGCTCGACCAGAACGGCAAGCTCGTCACGGTCACGATGGGTTCGTACGGCGTCGGCGTCACCCGCGCCGTCGCCGCGATCGCCGAGGGCAACCACGACGAGCTCGGCCTGATCTGGCCGCGCGAGATCGCGCCCGCCGACGTCCACCTGGTCGCCACCGGCAAGGACTCCGAGGTCTTCACCAAGGCCGCCGAGATCGCCGCCGCACTGGAGTCCCAGGGCCTCACCGTCCTGTACGACGACCGCGAGAAGGTGTCGCCCGGCGTGAAGTTCAAGGACGCCGAGCTGCTCGGTGTTCCGACGATCGCCGTGGTCGGCAAGGGCCTCGCCGACGGCACCATCGAGGTCAAGGACCGCCGCTCGGGCGAGCGCACCGACGTACCGGTCGACGAGGTCCTCGCACACTTGGTCGCGGCTGTGCGCAGATAGTTTCGTTTCACTCGTCAGAAGCCCCTCGCTGAAGCCGGCGGGGGGTTTCTGTGCTTTCCAGGAAAGGAGACCGATGGTTGCCCAGCCGGCAGACTGCGACGAAGCCCAGGGTGAAGGCGATATCGACGCCTGCACCTTTTGCGCGATTGCCGCGGGTCGCCTTCCGGCGCGGATGCTCTACCAGGACGATTCCGCGGTCGCGTTCCTCGACATCCGACCGCTGCGCCGTGGTCACACGCTGGTGGTGCCTCGTGTCCATGTAGTCGACTTGGCAGCTGAGGGCGCCGCCGAGGCCGTCGCCGCGATCGGGCCCGCACTCCAGCAGACAACCCGGCTTCTCCTCGAGCAGCTACCCGCAGACGGAGTCAGCCTCCTCCAAGCCAACGGCCGGGCGGCCGGGCAGGAGGTCTTCCACCTCCATTTCCACCTCGTCCCACGCTGGACCGACGACCACCCCCTGACCAACTGGACGGCCGACGCGCAGGCCGCTGCCTCACTGGACGACCTGCACCAACAGCTCACGCGCTGACCTGGCGGCCGGAGCGGGGGTGCGGCTCACCGCGGCCGGCGGGGTGTTCCTCGAGCACAGCCATCGGGTGCTTGCTCGGTTGGAGGTCGCGCCGGAGGCGACTCGGCGGTTTCGTCGGCGGACGGCGGTGGCGCGGACTTGCACCACTCATCAAGTGGGCGACGGGCCGGGGGGACGGGCATCTCGTGGTGTGTGTCGGTGGTTGGTGAGTGGTGCAGGTTCGGGGCGGAGGTGAGCGGAGCATGTGTCGGGTGCGGTGCGGTGCGGTGCGGTGCGGCGCGGGTTCGGGTGCGGGCGTGCGCGTGCGAGGGTTCCGTGGGTATGGGTGTGGGTGTGGACGCGGGTGCCGGTGCGGGCGTGCGGGGGCTCCATGCGCGTGGGTGCAGATGCGGGTGCGCGGGTCAGGGCGCGCGGGTGCGGCCGGCAGAGCTTGGCGTTCGGGGGAATCCACCTGGCGCAAGCTCACGCCGACGATGGCTCCCGGCTACGGGCGGACCCAGACTGTCCAGCGTTCCAGGCGGTGGTAGGTGAGGCGTTGGTAGACGGGTTGGCCCGCGTCGCTGGCTATAAGGGTGGCTGGTTGGGTGGGGTGGTGGGTGGTGGCGGCCCAGGTGATGGCGGCGCCGGCGCCTTGGCCTCGGGCTTGGGGGAGGACGGCGACGTTCTCGACGACGGTGAGGCCGTGGGCGGTGTGGGCTACTGACGTGGCGAGTGGCGTGGTGCCGTCGTACGCGACCCACGCGGTGGTGTCCTCGGCGAGGAACGTAGGGGAGTAGAGGGACCCGGGCTGGTACGGCTGGAGTTCGGGGAGGGGGTAGCCCTCGATGAGGACTCGTTCGGCGTCGGCGAGGGTTGCTTCGTCGGTGACCTGGCGGATTTCGAGGTCGGTGGTCGGCGGCGTGATCGGCGTACTGGGGAACCGCATCATCAGCGGGGGATGGCCGGCCAGGGCCAGGCCGTACGGCGTGAGGTCGCGCGTCGGCCAGGCGCTGACGAAGAGGTAAGGGACGTCGCGGGGGAGTTCGCGGTCGACGGCGGCGACGACCTCGGCGGGGTCGATCGGTTGTTTCGGGACGATCCAGTTCGTGATCGGGCCGCGGTCGCCGAGGATGCCGCCGGCCCAGGTGTCGCCGTCGTACCAGGGACGGTCGGCTCGTCGAGCTGCGGCGACCGCCCAGGACGCGTGGGCGAGGACGGCTTGGCGGACGAGTGAGTCGACGGCGGGCACGTTCGGTTCCCAGCCGGTGGTCAGGTGTTCGTCCTCCGGCGGCAGGATCGACGAGCTCATGCGGATCATCTCCTCGACAGACGTCGATTCACTGTCGCAGGGCCAACGGCGTCGCGCATCCGGCGTACGCGCTCGAAGTCGGCCGCCGCGGAAAGTTTCTGGGAGATTCTCTGCGATTGATGTCGAGGATCGTCGGGTCGCTGCGATCAGGGGGTGCGGCACTCATCGAGGGGTGCCCGGTGATTGAAATGGGCGGGACGACATGACGGGAAGTTCGGTAGTGGGATCCGGCGTCGACGGGTTGCGGGCGGCGGTGAAGGGTGAGGTGTTGACCGACGTCGACGCGGCGTACGAACGGCGGGGAAGACGTTCAACGTGCAGGGGTATCCGGCGGTGGTGGTGCGGTGCGCGGGTGCCGAGGACATTGCGGCGGCGCTTCGGTACGCCGGGGAGCATCAGTTGCCGGTGGCGGTGCGGAGTGGTGGGCATCATCCGGCGGGGTTCGGGACCAACGACGGGGGCGTGGTGATCGACGTCGGGCTCCTGGACGAGGTGACCGTGCTGCCGGATCGGCGGACGGTTCGGATCGGTACCGGGGCGACGTGGGGGCGGGTGGCCAAGGAGCTCGGGAGTTCGGGGCTGGCGATTTCGTCGGGGGACACGGCGGCGGTTGGGGTCGGCGGGTTGCTCGGTGGTGGTGGGATCGGGTGGATGGTGCGTCGGCTCGGGCTGGCGCTCGACAGTGTGGTGGGGGCCGAGGTGGTCACCGCCGATGGTGTCGCTCGGCGGGTGGATGCGGTGAACGAGCCGGAGCTGTTCTGGGGTGTTCGCGGAGCGGCCGGGAGCTTGGGGGTTGTGACGTCGTACGACGTGGTGGCGGATCGTCAGCCGACGGTGCTGTTCGGGAATCTGTTGTTCCCGTGGACGCAGCTCGAGCAGGTCGTGAGCGGTTGGGCGGCGTACATGATCGACGCGCCCGTCGAGCTGTCGTCGTCGGTGCAGTTGCCGCCGACGATGTTCGCGGATCGGCAGGCCCCGATCGCCGTCATGGTCTGCGTTTCGGGCGATCTCGCGGACGCCGATCAGGTGCTCGCGCCGCTGCGCGCGCTCGGCACGATGATCACCGACACCGTGGCGGAGGTCCCGTACGGCGACATCCTGACGACCGAGCAGATGCCGCCGGGGTGGACGCCGCGGATGCGGAACGGGCTGTTCGAGCAGTGGACGCCGGTGCTGCTGCAGCAGTTGGTGGACGCGCGGCGGCGGATGCCGGCGATGGCGGTGGACATCCGGGCGCTTGGCGGCGCGTACGGCGCGGTCGGCGCGGATGCGACGGCGTTCGCGCACCGCGACGCGCGGTTCATGGTGAACGGGATCCTGGTGGGGTCGACCGAGTTGCACGGCGGTCAGATCGAGGAGTTCGAGGAGCTGTGGGCCGGGCTGGCGCCGGAGCGGGCGTATGGGAACTTCCTGTCGCATCCGACCGACGCCGATGTCGATCGGTGCTTCCCGAAGTCGCATCGGGATCGGCTGGCGGCGTTGAAGCGCGAGGTGGATCCGGAAGGGGTGTTCAGTACGGCGCTGACGGTGCCGCCGGCCCGGCGTACGGCCTGATCGGCTCGGCGTACGGGCTGACTGGCTCGACGTACGGGCTGACTGGCTCGGTGTTTGACGACTGCCGCGGTGTATCGCGGCAGTCGTCGAAGTACGGCGCAGTCGTCGGAGAAGGCGTCAGTCGGCACTCGGGTTGCGGCTGTGGTCAGTGGGGTAGCCGGGTGAGGCGGTCGCGGAGGTAGTTCTGTTCGGCGGTGTTGCGGGTGCGGTCGAGGGCGGCCTCGTACTGGGCGCGAGCGGCGTCGTACCGGCCGGCGAGTTCGTGGAGGTGGGCGAGGACCGACAGGCGGCGGTGGTGGTCGCCGAGGTGGCGGTCGGCGGCGAGGGTGTCGACGATCGCGATCCCGGCGTCCGGGCCGTCGGTCATCGCCACCGCGACCGCCTGGCCGAGGCGGACCATCGGGCCGGGGTCGATCTCGGCGAGGATGCGGTAGAGGCCGGCGATCTGTTGCCAGTCGGTCGATTCGACGGAGTCGGCCTCGCTGTGGACCGCGGCGATCGCTGCTTCCAGTTGGTAGGGGCCGACGCGGCCGGATTGCAGGGCGGACTCGATGAGGGTGGTGCCTTCGGCGATCTCGGAGGTGTACCAGCGGGTGCGGTCCTGGCGGTCGGCGGGGACGAGGTCGCCGCCGGGTCCCGTGCGGGCGTCGCGGCGGGCGTGGGTGAGGATCATCAGCGCGAGCAGCCCGGTGACCTCACCGGTCGGCGGAGCAGGAGCCGGAGCCGGGTTGGCGGGGGAGTGCCGAGTAGCGGCGGCGTGCGCCGGAGGGCGAGGCCCGAGGGAGGTGTGCAGCATGCGCGTGATGCGCAGCGCCTCGACGGCGAGGTCAAGCCGCTGCAGATCGTTGCCGGAGCTGGCGGTGTGGCCCTCGTTGAAGATCAGGTACAGGACCTGCAGTACGGCGCGCAGGCGCTCGTCGTACTGCTCTCCCGTGGGGAGTTCGAAGCGGGCGCCGGCGTCCTTGATCTGGCGCTTGGCGCGGCTGATGCGCTGGGCGACGGTTGACTCGGGGACCAGCAAGGCGGCGGCGACCTCGGCGGTGGTGAGGCCGCCGACCGAGCGGAGGGTCAGGGCGATCTGCGACGCCGCGCTGAGAGTCGGGTGGCAGCAGAGGATCAGTAGGCGCAGCGTGTCGTCGGTGTCCTCGACCTCGTCGACGACCGGAGTGCGCAGGTAGTCGGTGAGTTCGCGCTGTCTGCGCGCGTTGTCGCGGCGCCAGCCGTCCATCAGGCGACGGGTGGCGACGCTGATCAACCAACCAACCGGTTGTTTGGGTACGCCGTGCGCACGCCACTGGGTGGAGGCCGCGAGCAAGGCTTCCTGGACGGCGTCCTCGCACTGGTCGAACACGCCGTACCGCCGGACGAGCGTCGCCAAGGCTTTGGGCGCGCCAGCTCGAATCGCCGCCTCGAGCTCCCCGTCGGGGATGACGGCGGGTGGGCCCGCCGCGTCGCGGGGTCGGGGTGAGCTGGCGCTCGCAGGCTCCTCGTCGGAAGTCACAGCCGCGAGTTCACTCGCCCGGGTCAAGCTGGGCGAGTCCCTGCTCGTCCAGGTCCCGCACTGGCCGGACCTCGATGCGTTGGACGGCGGCGTACGGGATCTCGCCGGCGATCTCCAGCGCGCGCTCGATCGACGCGACGTCCACCACCAGCGCCCCCGCGAGGAACTCCTTGGTCTCCAGGAACGGGCGGTCGGAGATCACCGGCGTACCGGCGACCGTCTGGACCGTCTTCGACGACGACGGCGGATCGAGGGCGAGGATCTGGACCAGTTCGCCCGACGAGCGCAGCCGGCCGATGCGGTCGATCAGGTCGTTCCCGCCGATCAGCGCGCGGCGCTGGTCGGGGGTCAGGCCCTCCAGGGCCTCGGGATTGTTGTGGATCAGCAGCAGGAACTTCACCACCCCATTGTCGCGACCGGCGCGGTTCACGTCCGCTGGTTTCTGTGGAGCCGGTCACGTAAGGGTTCACCCGTACTACGTCCTTACCTGATCATGGGACCCGTGAGTGCATTCCGGGGGCGTTGTGCCTGATATCTCCTTGTGGACCGGTGTCTTCCTGGTGGTCGCGGCGTTCTCGGCCGGCTGGATCGACGCCGTGGTCGGCGGTGGCGGGCTGATCCAGCTGCCCGCGATGCTGCTCGGGCTGCCGAACGCGTCGCCCGCGCAGATCCTGTCGACCAACAAGATCTCCTCGTTGTGCGGTACGGCGACCAGCGCGGTCACGTTCGGCGTCAAGGTCCGCCCGGACCGCCGGACCGTGATCCCGCTGGCGGTCCTGGCCGGGATCGGCGCGGCCGGCGGCGCGCTGGTGGCGACGAAGATCCCGATGAGCTGGTTCAAGCCGATCGTGCTCGTGCTGCTGATCGGCGTCGCGATCTACACCGCCCTGAAGCCGACCCTCGGCGCCCGCACCGCGCTCAGGTGGGACGGCCGCAACCACTACGTCGCCGCGGGCGCGGTCGGTCTGCTGATCGGCTTCTACGACGGCGCGGTCGGGCCGGGGACCGGTTCGTTCCTGATCTTCGCGCTGGTCGGCCTGCTCGGCTACAACTTCCTCCGCGCCAGCGCGAAGGCCAAGATCGCGAACGTCGCCACGAACCTCGGCGCGATCGCCGTGTTCGCCGCCCACGGCGCCCCGCTGTGGGGGCTCGGCCTGATGATGGGTGCCGCCAACATGGTCGGCGGTCTGCTCGGAGCCCGTACGGCGGTCGCCCGCGGCAGCAAGTTCGTGCGGATCATCTTCCTGGTCGTGGTCAGCGCCCTGATCCTCCGCCTCGGCTACGACGTCTTTGCCTGAGGCAACCACTCGTAACCCGGTTGCCCACGGCCACCGCCTGCCCCCACACTGAGCAGGCACCGCCGGATCAGCAGCGGAACCGGAGATCTCCGGAGCCGTCCTGCGCGTCGTACCCCGGCAGCCGCTTTGCAACGGACAAAGAGATCTGTCCCGGGGTCACGTCGTCCCGGCCCAACGCTCTGCAGGCCCGGCTGCTCGTCACGAGCCGGTACCTCCGCCGCGGTCCGGGGTGACCCCGGGGCAGATCGTCCTACCCAGGAAGCACACCAACGACCGGCGAGAGGA
Organism: Kribbella sp. cmx-5-2; assembly: GCA_049998015.1. Classification (GTDB taxonomy): domain Bacteria; phylum Actinomycetota; class Actinomycetes; order Propionibacteriales; family Kribbellaceae; genus Kribbella. The sequence goes on along the minus strand of JAEBEC010000001.1, from coordinate 715,030 downwards.
AGTGGACGATGGCGAAGATCACCGTGCAGACGCACGAGCAGGTTCTGGTGTACCGGGACGGTGTCTTCGAGTCCCAGCTCGAGCCCGGTCGGCACACCGTGCGCCAGGTCCGCCGGACCCGGCAGGAGCGGATCGACCGGCGCATCCGGCAGCTGTCGGTCTCCGGCCAGGAGATCTTCACCGCCGACGGCGTGACCGTGCGCGTCACCGCTATCGCGCGGTGGCAGGTCACCGACGCTCGCGCGTACGTCGAGAAGGCGGAGAACCCGGAGGACCTGCTGCACGTCGCGCTCCAGCTGGAGATCCGGGACGCCGTCGGCCGCCGTGAGCTGGACGAGCTGCTCCGCCCGGAAGGCCGCGACGCCGTCACTGCCGCGCTGGCTGGAGAGGCCACGACCACTCCCGGCAGTCTCCGGGCGACAGCCGCCGAGTTCGGCATCACCATCCTCGACGTCGCGATCCGCGACCTCGGCGTCATCGGCGAGCTCCGCACCGCGCTCGCCGAGACCGCGATCGAGAAGCAGCGCGGCCGCGCGGCCCTCGAGCGCGCCCGCGGTGAGTCGGCGGCCCTGCGCTCGCTGGCGAACTCGGCCAAGCTGCTCGACGACCACCCGGCCCTCGCGACGCTGCGTCTGGTCCAGGCCGCGGCCGAGTCCGGCGCCACCGTCGTACTGACTCCGGATGGACTACCGTCTCGGGCATGAAGGTCCTGTACGACGGCCCGGTGCACGTCGCCTACTTCCAGATCTACGTGATGTCCGGCGGGACGTTCGCGAGCGATCCGGCGGAGTCGAACCAGGGCCAGGCCAACGGACTGTGCGGCGCCGCGTTGCCGGGAACCCTGTTCCTGACAACCGGCCTGCACACCGGACAGACCCACTTCACCATCGAGCTGTACGCCGAACAGCCGCCACGGGACGACACCTGGGAAGAGATCGTCGAGGTGTCCTTCAGGCCCGCCGAGCAGGAGATCGCGCTGGTCGAATGGGCCGGCGAGGCCGTCCACCACCTCGACCTGCCGGTCGACGACTACCGCGTCCGCTACTGCGCGACCGGGATGGACGCCGCCGCGGAGACCGACACGGTGAAGGACGACGAGTCGCCGATCGACCGGTACCTGCTCCAGTTTTGGCCGGCCGCGCCGCAGCCCGACGCGATCCTCAAGCAGACCGCCGAGGTCGCCGAGTACTGGCACCACGCCTGGAAGGACTAGCCATGGTCGACTACGATGACCGCCTGCACAGCGTGTACGCCGCCGGCCGGGCCGTCGGCCAGGAGACGATCGACGCCTGGATGAGCGCGTACGCCGAGTTCGTCCCACCCGAGCGCCCGCTGACGGTCCTCGACCTCGGCTCGGGCACCGGCCGCTTCACCGGCGCGCTGGCCGAGGCGTTCGGCGGTCCGGCGTACGGCGTGGAGCCGTCGGCCCGGATGCGCGAGCAGGCCCCGGCGCATCCCGGCGTCACGTACCTCGAAGGAACCGCCGAGGCCATCCCGCTGCCGGACGCGTCATGCGACGTGGCGCTGCTCTACCTGTCCTTCCACCACTTCACCGACCAGCAGCAGGCGTTCCACGAACTGCATCGCGTGCTCCGGCCCGGGGGAGTCGTCCTGCTGCGCAGCCAGTTCGCGGACCGGATGCCGGACCTGCCCTGGTACCGGTACTTCCCGTCGGCTCCGGCCGTCGATGCCGCGATGTACCGGACGGTCGAGGAGACCGAGCGGATGGCGCGCATCGCCGACCTCACCCCCGACGCCGAGGTGTACGTGGTCGAGGCCGAGCGGCAGCGCAGCTTCAAGACGCTGTACGAGCGGGTGAGCACGAGAGCGCTGTCGACGTTCGAGCACCTCCCGGCCGACGAGATGGAGGCCGGCTTCGAGCAGTTCCGCCGCGAGGCCGAGGCGGATCCGGACCGGCCGACACCGGTGATCCCGGCAACGGTCATGGTGCTCAGGCGTTAGCCAGGTTCTGCCCGTTCGTGCAGATCCTCTGCTCGGTGGCGGTTCGCCGACCTAGGGTCGCGACATGACGACGATCTTCGACGGGCGGATGGGTCTGTCCTTCGGCCAGATCTACCTGATGACCGGTGGGGTGGACTGGCCCGACTTCGACGACGCCCGGCGGGGTCAGGTCAACGGCCTCTGCGGTGGCGCCCAGTCCGGACGGCTGCTGCTGATCACCGGCCTGCACACCGGCGAGGTCGGGCTCCGGGTCGAGCGGCTCGACGAGGAGCCGGCGCTGGACGACACCTGGGAGGAGATCGTCGAGGTGTCCTTCGAGCCCGTCGGTCCCGAGCTGGTGCTGCACGGGCTGGACGCCGGGATGCACGTGTCGACCGAGCTGCCCGTCGTCAGCTACCGGGCCCGCTACTGCGCGGCCGACATGGACAAGGGCAAGGAGGTCGACGTGGTCAGCGACGACGAGCCGGTGGTCGACCGCTACCTGCTCCAGCTCTGGCCCGCGGCCCCAGCGCCGGACGTGATCCGCAAGCAGACCTCAACCACCGCGTCGTACTGGCACCAAGAGCACTAAGCGTCCAAGTCCCAGTGGACCTTCACCGCTGAAGGCTTCCGGAAGACCAGCCCCCGCGGCGGAGGAGACGACGGCGCAAGCCGCAACCCAGGCAACTCCAGCGCAGCCCGCAGAGCGGTGAGCGCTTCGAGCCGCGCCAGATGCATCCCGAGGCAGATGTGCGGTCCGCTCGCCCAGGCCAGATGCCGCCGGGCGTTCGTACGCCGTACGTCGAAGTCGTCCGGCGAAGCGAAGACCGCAGGATCGCGACCGGCGCCCGCCAGCGAGACGGTGACGAGATCACCGCGACGGATCGAGCAGCCGGCCAGCTCGACATCCTCAGTCGCGTAGCGGTCGACCACGGCCGCCGCGGGCTCGAGCCGCAGCGACTCCTCCAATGCGTTCGGCAGCAACGACGGATCGGCCAGCACCGCGTCGAGCTGCGCCGGCGACGTCAACAGGTGCCACAGGCAGTTGGTGATCATCCCCTCGGTCGTCTCGATCCCGCCGAACATCAGCACCGCCGCGTTCGCCACCACCTCGTCCACACCGAGCCCGGCGTGCGCGGCCGACGCGACCAGCGAGTCCGGCGACTCGATGCCAGGCGACTCGATGCCCGAGGCAACATGTGCGTGCAGCCGGCCGAACGCCTCGGCCCCGGCCGCGGTCACCCGCCGCCCGGCGGCGACGCCGGTCACCGAGTCCGAGATCGCCTCGTACCAGCCGAGCACGGTGTCAGCGGAAGCCGGCGGCAGGCCGAGCGAGTAAGCGACCACGGCCACCGACAACGGCCCGGCGAGCGTACGACGCAGATCCGCCGAACCATCCGCCGCGAAAGCCGAGACCAACGAGGAAACGGTCTCCGAGACCGGCCCGGTGAACCGCGCCCGGGTCTCCGCCAGCGTGAACGCCTTCTCGAAAGCTGCCCGGTGCGCCGAGTGCGCGGCACCGTCCAGCGACAACATCGACGGCCCGACGACCTGGGCGGTCGAGAAGCGCGGATCGTCGACGGTGAACGTCGCGGGATCCCGCATCACCCGGACGGCGAGTTCGCGCCCACTCACCACCCACCCGTCGAGTGCGTCCACCCAACCCACCGGACGCACGGCTGCCAACGCCTCGTGCGGGGAATCTTCCAACTCCGCCAAAGTGACCATCAACGACGATGTTACGAGGCAGACCACATGGAGCACTGGTATTGCTGAGACAGATCGGATCTCAACGACTCAGCGGGGCAGTGGGTTACGAAACCAGAACCTTGGGCATCTAGGGTGTGGGCCATGTCTGAGAACCTGGTGCTGCTGCCTGCCGTCGATGTGGCGGACGGGCAGGCGGTTCGGCTGGTGCAGGGCGCGGCCGGTAGTGAGACCTCGTACGGCGACCCGCTGGCCGCCGCGCTCGCGTGGCAGGAGGCCGGCGCCGACTGGATCCACCTGGTCGACCTCGACGCCGCGTTCGGTCGCGGCAGCAACCGTGAACTGCTTGCCGACGTCACCGGCAAGCTCGACGTGCAGGTGGAGCTGTCCGGCGGGATCCGCGACGACGAGTCGCTCGAGGCCGCCCTCGCGACCGGCGCCCGCCGCGTCAACATCGGCACCGCGGCACTCGAAGACCCGGAGTGGTGCGACCGCATCATCAGCCAGTACGGCGACCGGGTCGCGATCGGCCTGGACGTCCGCGGCCGGACGCTGGCCGCGCGCGGCTGGACCAAGGAGGGCGGCGACCTCTACGAGGTGCTCGACCGCCTGGAGAAGGCCGGCTGCGAGCGGTACGTCGTCACCGACGTGACCAAGGACGGCATGCTCCAGGGCCCGAACCTGGACCTCTACCGCGACCTGTGCGCGCGCACCGCCAAGCCGATCGTCGCCTCCGGCGGCGTCTCGAGCCTGGACGATCTCAAGGCACTGAGCACGCTCGTGAAGGACGGCGTCGAGGGCGTCATCGTCGGCAAGGCCCTGTACGCCGGCGCGTTCACCCTGACCGAGGCACTCGAACTCACCCGTGGAGGCGACAAGTGAGGCTTGCCGACAAGCTGGACGGCAAGAAGGTCCTGGTCACCGGTGTGACCGGGTTCGTCGGTGAGGCACTGCTGCACCGCATGATCGGTGAGCTGCCGGGTACGACGGTGGTCGCGATCATCCGGCCGAAGGGCTCGCTCAAGGGCACCGACCGGATGGCGCAGCTGCTGCGCAAGGACATCTTCAAGCCGTTCTACGGCGAGGGCACCCCGTACGCCGACGCCGAGGCCCTGACCGCGGCCCGGGTCCAGGTCGTCGAGGGCGACCTGGCCGACGTACCGGAACTGCCGACCGATCTCGACATCGTCGTGCACTGCGCCGGCGACGTCAGCTTCGACCCGCCGATCCACGAGGCGTTCACCACCAACGTGCTCGGCACCAAGAGCCTGCTCGAGCGGATCGACCAGAGCCGGGCCGTCGACGGCCACTCGATCCACTACGTGCACATCTCCACGGCGTACACCGCGGGCCGCCGGCGCGGCGCGATCCCGGAGGCCCCGGTCGAGCACAGCGTCGACTGGCGCAGCGAGGCCGCCGCCGGGATGGAGATGAAGTCCCGGATCGAGGGCATGTCGCGCTCGGCCGCGATGCTGACCAAGTTCCGCAAGGACTCCGAGAAACTGCACCGCCGTGCCGGTCACCTGACCGCGGCCGCCGACACCGAGCGCCGCCGCAACGAGTGGGTCGCGAAGAAGCTGGTCGAGACCGGCACCGAGCGGGCCCGCAGCCTCGGCTGGACCGACTGCTACACCTTCACCAAGGCGCTCGGCGAGCGCGTGGTCGAGGAGTTCGCGGCCAAGTTCCCGACCTCGATCGTCCGGCCGGCCATCATCGAGTCCGCGGTGCAGAGCCCGCACCCGGGCTGGATCGAGGGCTTCAAGATGGCCGAGCCGCTGATCCTGGCCTACGGCCGCGGCGAGCTGCCGGAGTTCCCGGCCAGCCCGGACTCCGTCGTCGAGATCATCCCGGTCGACCACGTGGTCGGCGCGATCTGCGCGGTGATGGCGACCGAGCCCGAGCTGAGCAAGCCGGAGTACTACCACGTCAGCTCCGGCGCCCGGAACCCGCTGACGTTCGAGCAGCTGTACGCCGGCGTCCGCGCGTACTTCTCCAAGCACCCGTTCGACCTGGGCGAGCGCGGCGCGGTCCGGCTGCCGGTCTGGAAGTTCCCCGGCGGCGACTCGGTCGAGAGCATGCTGCGGTACGGCGAGAAGGCACACAAGATCGCCGACCGGATCATCACCACGGTTCCGCGCAGCGAACGCGTCCGCAAATACGCGCGCGAGCTCGACGTACAGAAGCGCCGGCTCGACTTCCTCCGCCGCTACATGGACCTGTACTCCGAGTACGCGCAGGCCGAGCTGCAGTTCATCGACGACAACGTGCTCGCCCTGCACAACGCGCTCGAGGGTGACGACCAGGAGAAGTTCGCCTGCGACACCTCGGTCGTCGACTGGCAGTACTACCTGCAGGAGCTGCACTGCCCGAGCGTGACGGAGTCGATGCGCCGGCTGGACGTCGTACGGAAGAAGCGCAACAAGGCGCTGGCCGAGAACGCCGGGATCCTGAAGAAGGTCCAGCCGTCGGAGGACGCCGAGATCATCGCGGCCTTCGACATGGACGGCACGCTGCTGTCGTCGAACGTGATCGAGACCTACCTGTGGATGCGGCTGCCCGAGCTGGACAGCCACCAGCGGGTCGGTGAACTCGGCGCGATGCTGCGCAAGCTGCCGAAGCTGATCTCGGCCGAGCGCAAGGACCGCGGCACGTTCCTGCGGACCATCTACCGCCGGTACGAGGGCGCCGATCTGGAAGAGCTGAACCAGATCGTCGACGAGGTCCTGGCCGAGCACGTGCTCGAGCGACTCAGCGGTGACGCCGTACGGCGGATCCGCGAGCACCGCGCGGCCGGCCACAAGACGATCCTCATCACCGGCGCGATCCGGCCGCTGACCCGCCCGCTGGAGCCGCTGTTCGACGAGATCGTCGCGGCCGAGCTGGCCGTCGACGACCGCGGCCGCTGCACCGGGTACCTGTCCGGCCCGCCGCTGGTCGGCGAGTCCCGGGCGGCCTGGATCAAGCACCGGGCCCGAGGCACGAACATCGACCTGTCCAGGTCCTACGCGTACGCCGACAGCCACTCGGACCTGCCGATGCTGGCCGCCGTCGGCAACCCGGTCGCCGTCTCGCCGGACGTCTCGCTGTTCCGGGCCGCCCGGGCCGCGCGCTGGCAGATCGTCGACTGGAAGACACCCACCACTTCGTCGCGTCTGGAGATCCCCGGGGTGAACGCCCGATGATGCTCGCCTTGGAGATGTACCGCTCTCCGGCCAAGTACCTGGCCGCGAAGGCGGTCGGCAGCCGGATCCCGGGCGTGCTCACCGGCCCGGCGGCACCGCTGCGCCTGGTCACGATCAGCGAGCCGAAGGCCGACCGCGAGGGCTGGGCCCGGATCCGGCCGATCCTGTCCGGCATCTGCGGCTCCGACCTCGGCATGGTCACCGGCCACACCAAGCTGTACTTCTCGGCGCTGGTGTCGATGCCGTTCGTCCCCGGTCACGAGATCGTCGGCGAGCTGCTGGAGGACTGCGAGGACCTGCCCAAGGGCACTCGCGTAGTGATGGACTCCGTCCTGACCTGTGCCGCCCGCGGGGTCGAGCCGTGCGAGAGCTGCGCGACCGGCCGCACCAACCGCTGCGACCGGATCACCGTCGGCCACGTCGCGCCGGGTCTTCAGACCGGGTTCTGCCAGGACACCGGTGGTGGCTGGGGCAACGTGATGGTCGCCCACCGCAGCCAGCTGTACGCCGTACCGGAGGGTCTGTCGGACGAGCGCGCCGTACTGGTCGAGCCCCTGGCGGGTGCGGTCCACACCGCGCTGCGCGCCAAGGTCGAGCCGGGCCAGTCGGTCCTGGTCAGCGGCGCCGGAGCGGTCGGGCTGTTCGCGACCCTCGCGCTGCGCGAGCTGACACAGGCCGGCCGGATCACGGTCGTCGCCAAGCACCCCAAACAGCGCGAGCTGGCCAAGGCCTTCGGTGCGAGCGACGTCGTCGCTCCCGACGAGGTCTTCCGCGGAGTACGCCGGGCGACCGGCGCCTTCCGGCTGAAGCCGGAGCTGAACGCCAAGGAGTTCCTGCTCGGCGGCGTCGACATCGCGGTCGACGCGGTCGGCAGCAAGGACTCGATCGACACCGTGCTGCGGGTCACCAAGGCCGGTGGCCGGGTGGTCCTGGCCGGGATGCCGTCGACGGGTGCCGACCTGTCGCCGGTGTGGTTCCGCGAGCTGGAGCTGACCGGAACGTACGCGTCCTCGCGGGAGGAGCCGAACGACCGGCCCGCCTTCGAGACCGCGCTGGAGATCGCCGCGAAGGCGCCGCTGGACGGCGTGGTCGGCGCGCGGTACCCGCTCTACCGGTGGCGTGAGGCGTTGGACCACGCCCAGTCCGCCGGCCGCCTGGGCACCGTGAAGGTGGCCTTCGATGTGAGGGCCTCATGACGGCTCCGCTGCTGAACGTACGACGAGAGAGGTTCTGACATGTCTCGGCCAGGGTTTGTGCTTGAGGTGGACGACCGGACGCCGCCGCTGCTCGTGCACAACGGTGAGGGCTTCCTGCTGGAGCGGTTCCCGCTCGGTACCCGGGTGGTGTACCCGCCGGAGGCGCTGCCGCCGGTGCGCGACGTCGAGGAAGCGATCCAGAACGCGCTGCTCCACCCGCTGGAGTCCGAGCCGCTGCCGGAGCTGCTGCGGCCGGGGATGCGGCTGACGATCGCGTTCGACGACATCTCGCTGCCGCTGCCGCCGATGAAGAAGCCGGACATCCGCCAGCGGATCATCGAGGCCGTGCTGACGATGGCCGCCGACGCCGGCGTCGACGACGTCGAGCTGATCTCGGCCAACGCGCTGCACCGCCGGCTCACCCCGAACGAGCTGCGCGACATCGTCGGCGAGCGGGTCTTCCGGTCGTTCTTCCCCGACGGCAAGCTGTACAACTTCGACGCCGAGGACACCGAGAACCTGACCCACCTGGGCCAGACCCGGCACGGCGAGGACGTCGAGATCTCCAAGCGGGCGGCCGAGTCCGACCTGCTGGTCTACGTGAACGTGAACCTGGTGGCGATGGACGGCGGCCACAAGTCGACGTCGATCGGGCTGGCGTCGTACAAGTCGCTGAAGCACCACCACAACAGCCACACGATGATCCACTCGCGGTCGTTCATGGACCACAAGGCCTCGAAGATGCACCACTCGGCCTGGCGGATGGGCGAGATCCTCACCGAGCACGTCAAGGTCTTCCAGATCGAGACCACGCTGAACAACGACATCTTCGGCGGTCCGCTGGAGTTCCTGCAGAAGCGTGAGTGGGAGTGGTCGATCAAGGACCAGGCCGCGATGCTCGGCGCCAAGCGCGGGCTCGCGCTGGCCCCGGCCAAGGCCCGGCGCAAGATCTTCCAGGACGTCCGCGCCAACTACGGGCTGACCGGGATCCACGCCGGCAAGATCGAGCCGGTGCACGACAAGACCATCGAGAACGTGCACAAGCAGCACATGGTCGAGGTGCAGGGCCAGTCCGACGTCGCGATCATGGGCGTGCCGTTCGTCGGCCCGTACAACGTGAACTCGGTGATGAACCCGATCCTGGCCGCCTGCATGGGCCTGGGCTACTACTTCAACTCCTACCGGGGCAACCCGATCGTCCGCAAGGACGGCGCGGTGATCCTGTACCACCCGGTCGACTACGAGTTCAGCCAGCTGCACCACCCGTCGTACGTGGACTTCTTCGAGGAGGTGCTGTCGGAGTCGACCGACCCGGCCACCATCGAGGCGAAGTTCGAGAAGCAGTACGCCGAGGACCCGTGGTACATCCACCTGTACCGGACGTCGTACGCCTACCACGGTGTGCACCCGTTCTACATGTGGTACTGGATCAGCCACGCCCTGGACCACTGCGGCGACATCGTCTGGGTCGGCGCGAACCGCAAGACCGTCGAGCGGATGGGCTTCCGGTCCGCCTCCACGCTGCAGGACGCGCTGGAGATGGTCAGCCACTCGGTCGGCCGGTCGCCGTCGATCACCTACCTGCACAACCCGCCGCACCTGCTCGCGGACGTTCGCTGATGGGGACGAACCTGGTGAAGTTCGGGCGGGACACCGCCCGCGACGTCAAGCAGGTCGCGCGCGGCTGGCGGTGGGGCCGGCGGACGCAGGTCCCGCGCTCGGCCGAGCCGTACGTGATCCCGAAGGAGTCCTCGGTCTTCCCGACCAAGTGGGCCCGGACTCCGGCCGCGATCGCGGTCCGTGAGGTGCTGCAGAAGGGCGCGCTCAACTCGGTCCTGCGGTTCGAGGTGAACCCGCAGGTCAGCGGCCTGGACTCGCTGCTCAAGCTGGACGGTCCGGCGCTGATCGTGGCCAACCACTCGTCGCACCTGGACACCCCGCTGGTGCTCTGCACGCTGCCGGACGCGATGCGCCGCAAGACCGCGGTCGCCGCGGCCGCGGACTACTTCTTCGACACCTGGTGGCGGGCGACCGCGTCGGCGATCGTGTTCAACACGTTCCCGATCGAGCGCCGCGGCGGCAAGCTCAGCGCGACACCGGGCGACCTGCTCGCCGACGGATGGAACGTGGTCGTCTTCCCCGAGGGCACCCGCTCGCCTGACGGCTGGATGGAACGCTTCCGGATGGGCGCGGCGTACCTCGCCGTCGAGCACAACGTGCCGATCATCCCGGTCGGCATCAAGGGCTCGTTCGCCGCGATGCCGCGCGGCCGCGGCTGGCCGATCCCGGGCCGTCCGACGGTCGCCGTCCGGTACGGCGACCCGCTGCACGCTGCCGAGGGGGAGAGCGCCCGCGAGTTCGCACCACGCATCTCCGCTGCGGTCTCGGCGCTGCTGGACGAGGAATCGACCACCTGGTACGAGGCGCGCCGCCGCGTCGCGACCGGTGCGTCCCCGTCGCAGTCCGGTCCGAACGCCGCCCGCTGGCGCCGCGTCTGGGAGTCGACCACCCTGGTCAAGGGCACGACGAGCAAGCGTCGCGCCTGGAAGTAGGTTTCACAGAAGAACGGCCGTAGGCAGTTTGCCTACGGCCGTTTCTGTTGGGTTCAGTTGCCGTGGCGGTCCGACTGGAGGTCGGCGGCGGTTGCGCGCTGGGTGGTGGGGGTGTCGACCGTCCAGTCCGGGTGATTCGGCATCGGCGGGGTCTTGTCGCCGTACAGCCAGTCCTCGAGGAACGGGCGCACGGTCGGGTCGGCGGACTGCTGAGCGGCCGTGTCGATGAACTGGTCGGTCGAGATGTTGCCGTTGTGGTGGCGGCGCAGGACGGCCTGCTCGATCTTGGCGAACGCGTCCGCGCCGACCTTCTCGCGCAGCGCGTACAGCACCAGCACTCCGCCGGTGTAGCGCTGGTTGTCGAACAGGTTCTGCGCGGTCGGCTTCGCGACCGGGCCGGAGGACGCCCGCCAGATGTCACCTTGGCTGTAGGTGTACTTCATCCGCTCTTCCATCGTGGTGTAGCCGCGGGAGTCCGGCCAGCCGCGCTCGTAGCGGTAGATCAGCCCGTAGAAGTCGGCGTGCCCCTCGTTGATCCACAGGTCGCTCCAGGTCGCCGGGCTGACGCTGTTGCCGAACCAGCTGTGCACCAGCTCGTGCATCATGTGCGAACCGATCCTGTCCTCGGTCTGCGTGAGGTAGTTCGGCTTGTAGATCGTCAGCGTCTGCGTCTCCAGCCCGGTGAAGTCGAACGCGTCCGGCGCGTCCGTGTTCGCCGGGAGGATCCCGTACGCCTCCAGCGGGAACGTGCCGAGGTACGGCTTCAGCCAGGCCAGCTGACCCGCGGTCAGCTTCAGCGCGGCATCGACCTTCGGCAACCGAGCGGTCGGTACGACGTCGCGCAGCCGCGCCCGGTCGACCTTCCCGCGCTCGACGATCTGGTAGTCGCCGACCGTCGCCTGCACCAGCTCGGTCGCCATCGGGTTCACGGTCTTGTACGTCGACGTCGTGCTGCCGTCGGCGTGGACGACGTCACCGGCGTACCGGCCGCTGGCGACGCCGATCGCGCCCTTCGGCGCGGTGACGCGGATCGTGTACTGCGCCTTGTCCGACGGGTGGTCGTTGCTCGGGAACACCGTGTGCGCGCCGGACGGCTGCGGCGCGGTCGCGAAGCCGTCGGGCGTGACGACCCAGCCGCCGGCGGGCGGCTTGATCTTGGCCGGGTCGGCCTTGTAGGTGATGTCGACGGTGAAGCTTCCGCGCCGGACACCCCGGTCAGGGGTGATCACGAGTTCTTCGTTCTCCTGCACGGCGGTCGCCGGCCGGCCGTTCACCGTCACCGCGCCGATCTCCAGCCCGAACGAGTCGAGGTCGAACCGGGACAGGTTCTGCCCGGCGACCGCCTCGATCGTGACGTGGCCGCCGACGAGTACGGAGGTGGTCAGCGCGGCGATCGCCGCCGTACTCACGGCCAGCAGGCCGAGACGTCGTGACATCGGGTGAGCTCCTGTGGCTGGGGGTGTTTACCCATTCTGATGCCGGTCGTGGCCCGCGAGGTTGGCGGGCTCTCGCCAGTTGCGCCCGGGTGGAAAGGCCTGGAATCACCGGCCTGGATGCGGCCACCGCTGGACCTGCTCGCTAGCCTTGTCCCCGTGAGCCTCGCCGTGCGTGTGATTCCCTGCCTGGACGTTGATGCCGGGCGGGTGGTCAAGGGTGTCAACTTCGTCAACCTGCGCGACGCCGGCGACCCGGTCGAGATGGCCAAGCTGTACGACGCCGAGAGCGCCGACGAGCTGACGTTCCTCGACATCACCGCCTCCTCGGGGTCGCGCGAGACGACGTACGACGTGGTCGGGCGGACCGCCGAGCAGGTGTTCATCCCGCTCACCGTCGGCGGCGGCGTGCGCGAGGCCGCGGACGTGGACCGGCTGCTGCGCGCGGGCGCGGACAAGGTCGGGATCAACACCGGCGCGATCGCCCGGCCCGCGGTGATCGAGGAGATCGCGCACCGCTTCGGCAACCAGGTGCTCGTGCTGTCGCTCGACGTACGACGGTCGGCCGAGCAGCCGAGCGGGTTCGAGGTGACGACGCACGGCGGGCGGAAGTCGGCCGGGCTGGACGCGATCGAGTGGGCCCGCAAGGGCGCCGAGCTCGGCGCGGGCGAGATCCTGCTGAACTCGATGGATGCCGACGGCACCAAACAGGGCTTCGACCTGGAACTGATCCGCGCGGTCCGCGCGGTGGTCGACATCCCGCTGATCGCCAGTGGGGGAGCGGGCGCGCCCGAGCACTTCCCACCCGCGGTCGAGGCCGGCGCCGACGCGCTGCTCGCCGCGAGCGTCTTCCACTTCGGCGACCTGCGGATCGCGGACGTGAAGAAGGCCCTCCGCGACGCCGGCATCGTGGTCCGGTGAACGAAATGGTTGCCCAGCGCCCCGAATCGAAGACCGGTCCCACCGCGGGGCGCTCCACCGGCCGCCCGCCGGAGCTGATCGCCGACGTCGAGCAGGAGCTGTCCATCCTCCTCCGTCGTGCGCGTTCAGCTCAGATGCTGCTGGCGCGGCGGGTGCACCCGGAGATGGACGCCGCCGGCTACGCGCTCATCTCCCAGATCGACCTCGGGACGGCCGGCGGCGGCGCCGGCGTACGGGCCTCCGATGTCGCCCAGGCTCTCGGCCTCGACAAGTCGACCGTCAGCCGCGGTCTGTCCCAGCTCGAGACCCTCGGCCTGATCGAACGCATCGGCGACCCCGACGACGGCCGTGCCCGCCTGCTGAGGATGACCACCGCCGGCGCCGACCGGTACGACGCGATGCGCGCCCAGCGCCAGGCCGAGTTCCGCGCCATCCTCGACCGCTGGGACAGCGCCGACCTGACTGACCTGGCCCGCCTGCTCAGCCGCCTCAACACCGACCTGAGCTGAGTCACTCTCCGTAGCCGAACACCAGCATTCCGCACAGATGGTTGTGGAAACCAACCATCTGGATATATAGTTGGGTTATGCAACTAGCCCAGCAAGCCTCTGTCCCGGGGGTTGAACGGGACACGCCGGCGCAGGACGTTCTCGAGGGCGTCAGCTCTCTGATCCGCGCCGTGCGCTGTATCGAGCACCGGCACCTGTGGCCCGACTCCGGGTTGCGGCGTGCCGACGCGAGCGTGCTGAAGGTCCTGGCCAAGGACGGCGAGCAGCGCGGCGGAGAGATCGCGACCAAGCTCGGCGTCGACGCCTCGGTCGTCAGCCGCCAGCTGACCACGCTCGAAGCCGACGGCCTGGTGAGCCGTCGGCCCGATCCCGCCGACGCCAGGGTCTCCCTGGTCGCGCTCTCGCCGTCCGGGCGTGAGCGCCTGGAAGCCCTGTACGCCAACTACACCCAGCACCTGCGTTCGGCCCTGGCCGACTGGAACGACGACGACATGGCAGCCGCCGCCGAGACCCTGCACAGAGTTGCCGGTGCCGTGACCGCGGCTGCCACGTCCGTGAGGCGTCCCACCACTTCGACTGGAGAAAGATGACTGTCACCGAGACCCGGCCGGCCCCTGCCGCGCCGGAACTCACCCACCGCGAGATCCTCGAGATCCTGGTCGGGCTGCTCGCCGCGCTGTTCACGGCGATGCTCAGCTCGACGATCGTCAGCAACGCCCTGCCGACGATCACCGCGGACCTCCAGGGCAGCCAGACGCAGTACACCTGGGTCCTGACCGCGAGCCTGCTCGCGACGACGGTGTCCACCCCGATCTGGGGCAAGCTGTCGGACCTGATGAGCAAGAAGCTGCTGGTGCAGCTGGCGATCTCGTTGTTCGTGGTCGGCTCCGCACTGGCCGGCATGGCACACAACATGTCGTTCCTGATCGGCGCCCGCGTCCTGCAGGGCCTCGCGATGGGTGGCCTGATGGCCCTCGCGCAGGCGATCATCGGCGCGGCGATCCCGCCCCGCAGCCGCGGCCGGTACTCCGGCTACATGGGTGCGGTGATGGCGGTGGCGACCGTCAGCGGCCCGCTCATCGGCGGTGTCATCGTCGACACGAGCTGGCTCGGGTGGCGCTGGTGCTTCTACGTCTGCGTCCCGCTCGCCGTCGTGAGCCTCGTCGTACTGCAGAAGTACCTGCACCTGCCGGTGATCAAGCGCCGCGTGCAGATGGACTACCTCGGCGCGATCATGATCAGCGCGGCCGCGAGCCTGCCGCTGATCTGGGTGACCTTCGCCGGTCACGACTTCGGCTGGATCTCCTGGCAGTCGGCGCTGTTCGTCGGTGGCACGGTCCTGTTCGGTGTCCTCGCCGTACTGGCGGAGACCCGGGCGGCGGAGCCGCTGGTCCCGCTGAAGGTCGTCCGTGAGCGGACCACCGCGCTGGCGATCGTGGCCAGCCTGTCGGTCGGTGTCGCGATGTTCGGCAGCGCGCTGTTCCTCGGCCAGTACTTCCAGATCGCCCGCGGGTACAGCCCGACCGAGGCCGGTCTGCTGACCATCCCGATGATGCTCGGGTCGTTCATCGGCTCGGTGGGTTCGGGTCAGATGATCACCCGGTACGGCAAGTGGAAGCGTTACCTGATCGCCGGCGGCGTGCTGCTGGTGGCCGGCCTGGTCGTGCTGGGCACGATCGACCACACGAGCCCGTACTGGTACGTCGGACTCGGCATGCTGTCGATGGGCATCGGCATGGGCATGATGATGCAGAACCTGGTGCTCGCGGTGCAGAACACCGTCGACGTCAGCCAGATCGGTGCCTCGAGTGCGTCGGTGTCGTTCTTCCGCAGCCTCGGCGGTGCGGTCGGCGTCTCGGTCCTCGGCGCAGTCCTCGCGACGCGAGTCAAGGACCTGCTGATCGAGGGCGTCCTGCACGGCCCGGGCGGAGCGGCCGCGGCCGGCAAGCTCCAGGATGGTGGTGGCACCAGCCTCCTCGACGTCAACCACCTGCCGCCGCAGCTCGCCGAGCTCGTCCGGCAGTCGTACGGCGATGCGACGGGTCGCATCTTCCTGATCGCCGCCGCGTGCGCGGTGGTCAGCCTGATCGCGGTCTTCTTCATCAAGGAGGTCCCGCTGCGCACGACGGTGGCGAAGATCGAAGAGCCCATCGAGCTCGACTGACCACCTGTAACCCAACAAGTACCAGCCACCGATCAGGTGGCTGGTACTTGTTCGTGGTCGGGCCGCAACCTTCCAAGTACGAGCCGCCGATCAGGTGGCTGGTACTTGTTGTGGTTGGCGGCTCAGACGGTCGTTGTGCTTGTCGCCAGCACACCTTCTGGTGGCTGCAGGTCGTCCAAGGTCTTCGTGCTGATGATCGGCGAACGCAACAACCACAGCACCGACAAAGCTCCTCCGGCAGCCGAGATCAGCAGCGTCTCCCGCACTCCGATCCAAGTCCCCAGCGCACCACCGATCACAGCACCCAACGGCCGTACGCCGTAGTTGATGCTCGCGAACGCACCAACGACCCGGCTCCGCATGTGATCGTGCATGACCGCGGCCTGCAGTGAGTTGAGCGGTACGTCGAAGCACATCACCGCGAACGACCCGATGAACTCGGCCGCCACGAGCACCCCGGCCCGGGACCACAGCGGACCGCTCCCGAGCGCGAGGATGCCGATCGACGCCGGGAAGACCACCGCCGAGATCGCGATCAGCCGCCCGGCGCCCAGCCAGCGCGACAGGGGAGCAGCGGCGATCGCGCCGAGCAGTCCGCCCGAAGCGCCGACGCCGAACGCCAGACCGATCGTCCCCGCGGACAGCTCGAGGTTCCGGCTCGCGAACAGCACCAGCAGCGCCATCCCGATCATGTTGAAGAAGTTCACCGTCGTCGCGCAGGCCAGGCTGGCGCGCAGGTACGGGTGCCGCATCAGGTACCGCATGCCTTCACCCGCCCGCCGCCACAGCGACTCGGTCGTCTCGTCGGCCGCGCCCGGCTCGACCTTCAGTCGCGAGACCTGGAACGCCGAGAACAGGAACGAGAACGCGTCCACGACGATCGCGACCGGCGCGGTCAGCCACTGCACGAGCGCGCCGCCGACCGCCGGCCCGGCCATGAACGAGAACGACCGCGTCGCCGACAGCTTGCTGTTCGCCTCCAGGAACTGCGCCCGCGGGACGACACGGACGAAGAACGCCGCGTTGGCGGTGTTGAACACGACATGCGCCGTACCGGCGAGAATCGCGATCGCGTACAGCTGCCCGAGCGTCAGGACATCGAGCCAGTACGCCGCCGGAAGCGACAGCAGCACGACGGTCCGGCTCAGGTCGGCCGCGATCATCAGCGGCCGCTTGTCGCGATGCTGGTCGACCCACGTCCCGATGAACAGCGAGAGCAGGTTGGGCAGCCAGACCGCGGCGGTCAGCAGCCCGGTCTCGAAGGCGTTGGCGTCGAGCAGGGTCACGGCGATCAGCGGGAGCGCGAGCTCGCTGACCCGGTCGCCGAACTCGGAGACGGCCTGCGCCGACCACAGCGTCCGGAACTGCCGGTCGCGCAGCAGGCTGCTGGCGGACAAGGACTTCATCGGGCCTCACTCGGTTCGGGTCAGCCGGGCAGGCTGAAGCAGGGCAGGGTGTGTCAGGGCAGGGGTGATCACGGCGGGGCGCTGCGTGGCGCCGCGTCGGGCGTCGTTTCGGCGGCGGGCCGGAGGTGCCGGGTCCGCGCGCCGTTCGGGCTCCGCTCAGGCGGAGCGCTGTTCAGGAGTCGGTTGCTTCTGGCAACAACATGCGGAGGTGCCGGACCGGGCGAGCGTCGGCCGGAGCGCCTTCCGGGCCGCGTTTCACGTACGGCGCGAGCAGGTCCTCGATCGCGTTCTCCAGGCTCTCGAGCTCGTCCATCGTGACGTGCAGCAGCGTGTTCGACCCGCCGCCGGCGCGGTTCCACTCCGGGTCGAGCGTGGGTTCGGTCTCGGCCAGCCAGTGCTGGGCCGCCTCGAGCGCCTGGTTCATCATCTCGGCGCGCAGCAGCCGCCCGGCCTCGCTGCCCTCGGGGGTGTCCGGCATCTCGTACCGGAACCCGCGGGCGACCGCCTGCCACCACCGCTGCCGGCGGTCGCCGGCGCCGTCCGGCGGCGGCCCGTCGGTGACCAGACCGAAGCCGGCCAGATGGCGCAGGTGCCAGCTCGTCACCGACGGCGAGGCGCCGACGTGCTCGGACAACTGGGTCGCGGTCGCCGGGCCGTTCTTCTGCAGGTAGCTCAGCGCCGCGAGGCGGACGGGATGCGCCAGCGCCCGCATGGCCTGCGGGTCGGTGACCTCGAAGTCGCCGTACGGATTTCTGAGAGACATGTTTCGAGAGTAATCTCTCACATCTCGCTGATGCAATAGCTGGGAAAAGGATGGAACCTGATCCGGTGGCAGCGCGTGTTAGCGGTGTGAGGCACAACGAGACCGATCCGAACGCGGAGGTCGCGGCGCTCTACGCCCGGACCTGGCCGCGGCTGATCGGCGTCCTGGTGTCGATCGGCGGGTCCCGCGCGGACGCCGAGGAGGTCGCGCAGGACGCCTACGTGAAGCTGCTCGGCCGCTGGGACAGCATCCGCCGGTACGACGACCCGGAGGCCTGGGTCCGCGCGGTCGCCGTACGGACGCTGATCAGCAGGCTCCGGCGGCAGCAGGTCGCGCAGAAGGCCTCCGCCAAGTTGCTCGGCAGAACAGGAGAGGTCCGTGAACCGGACGGGGACGCACTCGACGTGGCGGCGGCGCTGGCCCGGATCCCACCGGCCCAGCGGGCAGTGGTGGTGCTGCACCACGTGATGGATCTACCGGTCGACCAGATCGCCGACGAACTGCAAGTACCGCCGGGCACCGTGAAGTCCCGGCTGGCCAGGGCGCGCCAGGCCCTGGCCCCGCTGCTCGCCGTCCAGGAGGAGGTGCCCCATGGCTGAGCTGAGGACCGAGCTGCTCGTCGAGTACGTCGACGACCAGACCCCCGAGCAGGCCCCGCCCTTCACCGGCGTCGAGCGGGGAGCCCGCCGGCGCAAGCGGCAGCGCAACCTGCTGGCCGTCGCGACTGTGGTGGCAGTCGCGACGGTCGCCACGGTGGCCACCCAGGACGTCCAGCGCGGCGCCGAGCCGACGGCCCCGGCCAGTACGCCGACGGCGCCCGCCGCACTGGACGACGGCCCGCCGCCGGCCCAGTTCACGTTCGGTAACACCCTGATGCTGCTGCAGAAGGAGATCCCGGTGACGGCTGTGCGGCCGGTGCCCGGTTCTCCTTCCGTACTGCTGGTCGTGGCACCCCGGTCCGGCGGGACCGGGGAGGGCTGCTACCCGCACACCATGGTCCGCATCCTCGATCAGGACGCGACCATGGCCCGGATCGCGGCGTACCGCTACGTGGTCGCGCCGGACGAACCGGGCGGCGGGGAGTGCATCAAGTCCCCGGCCAACGAGGTCCAGGTCCAACTCGACCTGCGCACCGCGATCGGTACCCGCCGCATCGTCGCCGGCACCACCGGCGAACGGGTGCTACTGAACTGACGCCCTCGCCGGGACGGACCGCGACCGCCCCGGCGAGGCCGTCGACCTCCTCTGACCGCCCAACGCCTGCGGTCGGCCGACGACCTCTGGTGACCGTCCACGCCTGCGGTCGGCCGACGACCTCTGGTGACCGTCCAATGCCTGCGGTCAGCCGTCGTTGCCTGTGGATAACCCCCGGCCGTCCGCACCCCACGCTTGTATCCTCAACAAGGAAGGAGCAGGGGGGCGGGCACTGGCGAAGTCGCCTCCTCGTCACTGGGTCAGCGCGATCCGCCTCTCCCAGATGTCGGTGACGACGGTCGGCCGCATGCCGACGGACACGTAGAGCCCGAGCGCAGGAGTCGGGTTGCTGGTGTCGACGTGCAGTGTCGTGCCCGCCAGGCCGGCTGCCGCGTCGCGGGCGAACTGGTCGCGGAGCAGGAACTTGGCCAGGCCTCGCCCACGGGCTTCCGGGAGTACGCCGAGCCGGCCGATGTAGTTGCAGTCGTCGCTGGACAGGAACTGGTCGCTGCACTCCCGGACACCGACCGCCTGACCGTCCAGTTCGGCCACGGTCAGCTGCGACCAGTCGAACGCCGACCGCGACTCCCGCGACACCACCCATTCGTCGTACGGGCGAGGGATCGCGCCCGGCTGGGTCGCGAAGGACTCGGCGATGATCCGGTGGGCTGCTCGCTTGGTCGCCTCGTCTGCTGCGCCGACCCGCAGCATCACTCCCGCGGGAGGCTCCGGCGCGGGCGCGGGCGCGGGCGCGGGCGCGGGCGCTGGCGTGGGCGTGGGCGTGCGTGAGGGTGCTGGCGTGGACGCGGGCGAGCGTGAGGGTGCGGGCGTGGGCGCTGGTGCGGTGTGGTCGATCCGCATCAGGTGGATCGACGTACTCCGGGTGAAGCCGCCCTCGGCGAGCATCCGGCCTGTTGCGGTGTCCTGCTGCAGCTGCCCGAAGTGCAGCTTGACCTCCGGCAGCCCCGCCGTACGCGCCATCTCGACAGCCCGCTCCGACGCCGTCGCGAACAACCAGGCGGAAACCACCGGATCCGCCGCGAACACATCCAGATCCCCCTGCGGCCGAGCGCCGGCCAGCACCGCGGTCGCACTGCCGACGAGCTCGTCGCCGTCGTGCACCAACCAGCTCCCCGTCGCCAGGTCGATCGCCGGATCCCGCAGGTAGTCGGCGACGTTCTCGTAACTGTGCTTGGGGAATCCGAGCAGAGCGGTCGTGTACGCCGCCATCTGCGCGGCAATCGCCGCGGCGTCGGCAAGCTCAGCGGGCCGGACGGTCAACCCAGCAGGCAAGTCAGTGATCGAGCGGCTCCGGTTGGCGCCGGCGGCGCGGGGGAGGGCTGTCATGCGAACATCGTGCGGACCGCCTGTCCCGCTGTCCAACCGATTACGTCCCTACGATGGCCGGATGCCGATCGTCGTACGGAATCTGGTGCCGCAGTTCCTCGAGTTCTGGCAGCGTGCGGCGCCGCTGGACGAGCAGGAACAGCTGGCCCTCTGGAGCCAGTACGTCGAGCAACACCCCGAGGTCCTCAACGACCTTCGTCGCAGCGGTCGCGATCCCGATCCGCGGCAGGCGCTCGGGCGCTACCCGGCCGACCTCGCCCTGATCGAGGCGAACGCGGAACCTGCCGCTGGCTGGGTGCGGGATGCGGCGGCGTTGGTCGCGCCGGTCCTGAACGCGAACCACCTGGATCTGCAGGCCGTGGTGATGGTCGGGCTCGGGACGTCCAACGGGTGGGTTGCCGACTTCGCGGGTACGCCGACGCTGTTCCTGGCCGTCGAGCGCATCCCGGACGCGCGCGCCGCGCGGATCCTGGCGCCGCACGAGCTCGCGCACGCGGTTCAGCTGCAGTTGCCTGAGACGCCTTGGCCCGAGGTCGGGCCGCTCGGGCAGTGGATCTACGCCGAGGGCTTCGCGACCGCGCTCACCGCCGAGCTGCTGCCGGAGTACGGCCTGGCCGAGCACCTGTGGTTCGGCGGCGGGTACGACGAGTGGCTGGCGGACTGCCTGCGCGTCCTGCCCGCCGCGGAGAAAGCGATCCTCGACGATCTGGACTCCGAGGACGACGACGTCATCGGCCGCTACCTGACCCGCAACCAGAAGTCGCCGTTCCCGGACCGCATCGGCTACCCGGTCGGCACGCGGGTGGTTCAGGACCTTCGACGGACCTACACCTGGCCCGAGCTGGCCAGGTGGTCGCCCGAGCGCGCGACGGAGGAGGTCCGCCGCGCACTGGCGGGCTGATCGGGGGGGTGCTCATGTGGTCTCCAGCGCTAGGCGCCAGGCAGCTGCCCGTACGACGAGTCGCCGGTCGCGCCCAGGCGCCGGGCGTCGATGGCGAGGACTGGTCGCGTGCCGACGGTGTGGGCGCTCATGTGGTCTTCAGCGTTAGGCGCCAGGCGTCGATGACGAGGACTGGTCGCATGCCGACGGAGAGGTAGAGGCCCATGGCAGGGGTGGGGTTGTTGGTGTCGACGTGGAGGATCGTGCCGGTGCGGCCGGCGGTGGCGTCCTCGGTGAAGGCGTCGCGGAGGAGGAACTTCGCCAGGCCTCGGCCGCGGGCCTCGGGGAGGACGGCGAGGCGGCCGATGTAGTTGCAGTTCTCGTCGGGGACGAATTCGTTGGTGCACTCGCGGAACCCGACCGGCCGGCCGTCGAGCTCGAGGATCGTGATCTGTGACCAGTCGAAGGTCGACCTCGATTCGTGCGCCGCCGCCCACTCGTCGTACGGGCGCGGCACGAAACCGAACTGACCGTCGAAGGCAGCGTTCAGTACGGCGTGTGCCGTCCGGCGGCTCGCTTCGTCAGGCGCGCCCCGGCGGACGGTGACGCCAGGTGGGATCTCGGGGGTCTCAGGTGCTGCCGGGTGGTCGATGCGCATGCGGTGGTACGTCGTACCGGGGCGGAAGCCGCGGTCGGCGAGCAGCGCGCGCTGATCCTCGTCGGTCCGGTAAGCGCTGGCGTCGACGGAGATCTCGGCGTGCCCGTGGGCTCGGCCGAGCTCAGCGGCGCGGGGGAGCGCCTGGTCGAGCAGCCAGTCGGCCGCGACGCGATCCGTGGCGACCACCTCGAGGTCGACGGCCCGGTGGTCGCCCTTGCCGAACACGGATAAGTATCCAACCGGTTGGTTACCGTCGAGGACCAGCCAGGCGTCGGTGTTGAGGTCGAGGCCCGGCTCGGCCAGCTCGTCGACCATGTCGTCGAGCGTGTAGTCGGCAAACCCGACGACCGCGGTGTTCCGCGCGGCGACGAGCGCGAAGATCTCCGCGGCGTCGTCCACCGTCGGGCGGCGATGAGTGAGCTGGTCGGGCAGCGCGGCGGTCATCCCCACAGCGTGCGGACGACCTGGCGCGCTGTCCAACCGATTACTCCTCCGCCCTGTAGGCAGGGCGGAGGAGTAGTCGAACTACTTGGTCCACTCCGAGTCGGAGTCGGCTGTCGTGGCCGAGCGCTTGGCTGACGGGTTGATCGCCGCCGGCGGGTTGGTGTCGGACCACGAGGCCAGCGTGACGCCGACCGCGTCTTCCACCGGGCGGGGAGTGGTCAGGTAGTTGTTGCTGATCATCGAGAAGACCAGTTTGCGGTCATCGGCGGTTGACACGTATCCCGACAGAGCGGTGACGCCGGTGAGCGAGCCTGTCTTGCCGTGGAGGTTGTTGGCGGCAGGAGTTCCGGCCATGCGTGAGCGCAGCGTGCCGCCGACGAAGCGGTCGGCGTTGCCGGCGATGGGCAGGGCGTCGTACCACTGCTGGAACCACGGCTCCTTCTGCGCGGCGATCAGCAGGTCGGTGACGCTGTCGGCGGTGACGTTGACCTTACGGGACAGGCCTGAGCCGTCCGACAGGCGGATCGCTGACGTGTCCACGCCGACGCTCGCGGCGTAGTCGGTGACCACACCGAGCCCGGCCGACCAAGTGCCGCTGGCCTCCGCGACCGCGCCCATCGCCTTGACCAGCGTCTCGGCGTGCATGTTGTTGGAGAGCTTGAGGAACGGGTTCATCAGCTCGCCGACCGTCATCGACTCGTCCCGCGCCAGCCGTCGGGCGCTCGCAACCGGCGTGGCCGCGACCTTGATCCGCCCATCCACCCGCACACCCTCAGCGGCGAGCGCGCGCTTGAAGACGTCGGCGGCGTACACCTCGGGCTCCCAGACGGTCACCCATTCCTGGCCGACCGAAGCGCCGAGCGGAACCGATCCACTCACCCGTACGACGTTCGTCCCGTGATCCCGCTCGATGCTCAGTGTGTTGGACGAGCCCGCGGCGCCGGTCGTCGCCGTGCTGACGAGCTTGATCACGCCGTTCGCCGGGACCAGTTTCAGCCCCACCGGCGCGCCCGCCCTGCTGCCCGGCCGGCTCTCGACGATCGTCGTACCGGAGTCGTAGTCGGTGTTCGGCGCGAGCGTCAGCGCGGAGATCTGCGCGTTGTAGTAGAACGGCTCGTCGTCCCAGGCCCAGCTGTCGCCGAGGCGGACGTGGTCGAAGTAGGTGTCGTCGGCGACCAGGTCACCGTCGATCCGCCGTACGCCGGACTTCGCGACCTGCTTCGCCAGCGCGACGTAGTCGCCCTCGAGCGCGGTCGGGTCGCCGTACCCCTTCAGGTACAGGTCACCCCGCAGCTTCCCACCGCGCACGGGCGCGGTCGCGAGGACGTCGGTGTGGAACCGGTACGACGGCCCGAGCGTGTGCATCGCGGCCGTGGACGAGAACAGCTTGGTGTTGGACGCCGGCAGCAGGCGCGTCGAGCCGTCGCGGTCGTACAGCGTCTCGCCGGTGGTCGCGTCGCGCACCACCAGCCCGACCTGCGACCCCTGGAAGCGCGCGTCGGCGAGCAACGTGTCGAGCTGCTGCTGCAGCCCGGTCGCCTGCACCTGCGCCGGCCCGGCGGCCGGCTGCCCGACCATCGACTGCCCGACCAGTCCGGCCGTCGCCGCCACCGCCGCGGCGGCAGCGACAACACCCCGCGGGGACACCTTTGGTAAGAACTTCACGAGAACTCCAACCCCTCTGGCGGAAAACAACTAACCGGAGTCAACACCCCGCTGCGGCCGGGGTCCAGGGATCGCCGCAAACAAGCTCTCGCCAGCAAGGTGAATCGATGGAAAAGTAGGTCCTCACAGGTACCGCCCCACCTGAGGAGCTCACCGATGCGCAGACGAGTCCTGGCCGCGCTGGTCGTCCTGACCGCGCTCGCCACCGCCATCAATCCCGCCGCCGCAACCCCGATCGCCGCCCAAGCCGACGCCGATGCCGCCCAAGCCGCCGCCGGTGCCGGCCAATCCGACGCCGCCCAGGCCAACACCGGCACCGCCCGAGCCGCCGCTGGCGACAAGCGGCTCGCCGCCGCCGTCTTCCCGACCCAGGTCATCGGCGAGGACTTCCCCGATCCGGACGTCATCCAGGTCAACGGCACCTGGTACGCCTACTCCACCAACACCGGCCGCGGCCACGTCCCGACCGCCTCCGCCCCGAGCGCGAACGGACCCTGGACGATCCGCGGCGACGCGATGCCCGGCGGCCCGTCCGCGGGCTGGGCGCAGTCCGGCCGGACCTGGGCGCCCGACGTCCACCCGAACCCCGACGGCAGTTTCACCCTCACCTACACCGCCTGGCACAAGGCCTCCGGCCGCCAGTGCATCGGCGTCGCCACCGCCGGTTCACCGCTCGGCCCGTTCACGCCGGTCGGTAGCCAGCCGCTGATCTGCCCGCTGAACCTCGGCGGCGCGATCGACGCGAACACCTTCGTCGCGAACGACGGCACCCGCTACCTGCTGTGGAAGAACGACGGCAACGCGATCGGCGTCAACTCCACCCTCTGGCTCACCCGTACGACGAACAACGGCACCGCCCTCACCGGCGGCAACACCGCCCTGATCTCCTCCGGCGGCGTGATCGAGGCGCCCGACCTCGTCCAGCGCGGCAGCCAGTTCGTGCTGTTCTACTCCGGCGGCAGCTACACCGGCTGTGAGTACCTCACCTCGTACGCCGTCGCGCCCAGCCTCAACGGCCCCTGGACCACGGCGTACCGCCCGCTGATGACCAGCGCCTCCTTCGACAACCACGTCTGCGGCCCCGGCGGCGCCGACTTCGTCGGGGACAAGGTGTTCCTGCACGGCTGGGTCAACGGCTCCCGGCACCTGTACGTCGCCGACCTCGGTTGGGCAGGCGACTTCCCGGTCGTCCGCGGCAGCCGGGTCCGCACCGAGGCCGAGCGCGGCACGCTCAACAACTGCCGGGTCCGGACCGGCGCCGCCGGCGCGTCCCAGGGCGCGGTCGCGGCGTACATCGACTTCGCGGACTCCTGGGTCGAGAACACGTTCTACGCCCCGCGAGCCGGCAGCTACACGCTGTGGGTCGGGTACGCGAACGGCACCGGCAGCACCGCCACCCACGGTGTGGTTGTCAACGGCAACAGCCAGGGCGCGGTCAGCTACCCGGTCACCGGCTGGGACAACTGGCGCCAGAGCTCGGTGAACGTGACCCTCAACGAGGGCTGGAACACGATCCGGCTGACCAAGGGCAACTCGTACGCCGAGGTCGACTACTTCGAGCTCCAGTAGGGGTTCACCCCGCCGGGAACTCAGGGACGACCCGGGAAGCACCCGTCCGTTGCGTGGCGCAGTGGGCGGGTCCCGGGTCGGGCCTCGTAGTCTCGTTCCAGTAGTGAACTACTCGAACGGGGAGTCCGAAGGTTGGCCAAACCACCTGAGCAGGTCTCCGGCGACCGGCGCCGGCGACCGATCTGGCTCGACGTCCGCCGGACCACCCGCGGCCTGCAGGCGATGCTGCTGGGCGGTCTGGCGTCGTTCGCCTCGCTCGTCATCACGTTCTGGACCCTGCCGCAGATCAGCAGCGACGGGCCGCTGCCGGTGCTCCGGCTGGTCGTGCTGCTGGCGGTGATCGGTCTGCTGGTGCGCTGGTTGCTGGCCGGGCTGGCGATTCTGATCGGCTCGATCGGCGTCCTGATCGGCGGCCTGCTGTCGCAGTTCGGCGTGGTCTACCTCGGCGTCACCCTCGACCCGGGCGTCAACCTGCACGGCGGGGTCGAGGCGCCGGTGCTGGTGTCGATCGTGATGTCCTCGGTCAGCGCCTTCGTCGGCTGGGTCGCGTACGCCGGAAGCGACGACGCGTACGTCGCCGAGGTCATGCGCGGCGTACGCCGGAAGGCCCGCCGCCTCCAGCCCGCGCCGAAGACCGGCATGCTGATCATCCAGATCGACGGCCTGGCCGCGCCGCTGCTGAACTGGATGGTCATGTCGGGCAACCTGCCGCACCTCGGCGGCTGGATCCGCGACGGCAGCCACTCGATGCTCGGGTGGCACACCGGCGTACCGGCGACCACTCCGGCCAGCCAGGCGGGCATCCTGCACGGCGGCTCGGGGCAGATCCCGGCGTTCCGCTGGTACGAGAAGGAGACCGGCCGGGTGATGGTCACCAACCGGTCCCGCGACGCGGCCGAGATCGAGGCGCGGATGTCGACCGGCCGCGGCCTGCTCGCCGACGGCGGCGTCAGCATCAGCAACAACTGGTCCGGCGACGCCCCGAACTCGGTGCTCGTGTTCAGCCGGGCCGCGCTGCCGCCGACCCGCAGCCGCGGCTACGTCCGGTTCTTCACCAGCCCACAGGGCGCCGCCCGCGGGCTGGTGCTCTGCGTCGCCGAGATGATCAAGGAGCTGCACCAGGCCCGGCGGCAGCGCCGGCGCAAGCTGGTCCCGCGGGTCAACCGCGGCGGCTCGTACATTTTCCTGCGCGCGATCTCCAACGTGCTGCTGCGCGACCTGAACGTCTCGCTGATCACCGACGAGCTGGTCAAGGGCACCCCGGTGATCTACTGCGACTTCGTCGACTACGACGAGGTCGCCCACCACGCCGGACCGACCCGGCCCGAGTCGCTGCAGACGCTCGAGGGCCTCGACCGCGTGCTCGGCGCGCTGCAGCGGATCATCGACACGCTGCCGCACTCGTACGAGATCGTCGTGCTGTCCGACCACGGGCAGAGCCAGGGATCGACGTTCCTCCAGCGGTACGGACGGACGCTCACCCAGGTGGTCGACGACCTGGTCGACACCACCAAGGAGCCGGTCGCGGCGACCGGCCGGTCCGAGGGCTGGGGTCCGGTCAACGCGTTCCTGACCGAGCTGAGCCTGCGCCGCAGCGTCGCCGGGTCGGTGACGCGGAAGGCGCTCCACGGCAAGGCCACCCGCGGCGAGGTCGAGCTCGGCCCGCGCGACTGCGAGCCGCCGGTCGCGGCCGACGAGCAGATGGTCGTCACCGCGTCGGGCAACCTCGCGCTGATCTACCTGGCGACGACGCCGGGCCGGGTTCCGCTGGAGGAGATCGAGCTGCTGCACCCGCGGCTCGTCCCCGGCCTGGCGACGCACCCCGGCATCGGCTTCGTGGTGATCGACTCACTCGCCGAAGGGCCGGTGGCGATCGGCCGGGCCGGTGTGCACGTGCTGCGGACCGGCCGGATCGAGGGCGAGGACCCGCTCACGGCGTACGGGCCGCTGGCTGCGTCGTCGCTGTTGCGACAGGCGGAGATGCCGCACAACGGCGACATCGTGGTGGTCAGCCGACTGGACGAGTTCACCCACGAGGTGGCCGCGTTCGAGGAACTGGTCGGCTGCCACGGCGGGATCGGTGGCTGGCAGACCGAGGCGGTGCTGGTGCACCCGCGCCGCTGGGTCGTCGACGAGCCTCCCGTAGGCTCCGACGCGGTCCACGCGCTGCTGATCAGCTGGCTGGACCAGCTCGGACAGCGCAAGCGGCCCGACGTCGAGACGGTCGACCAGCTGCAGGAGTCGGACCGGGTGGACAGCGATGCGAGTGTGGAGGCCTGAGGCGTGCGGATCACCTGGTGGGGGCACGCCACCACGACCATCGAGGACCGGGGCACCAAGCTGCTCACCGATCCCGTGCTGACGGCCCGGATCGCCCATCTGCGGCGCCGGCGAGGGCCGTTGCCGCTGCCGGAGGCGGGGGACTGCGACGCGGTGCTGATCTCGCACCTGCACGCCGACCACCTGCACCTGACGTCCATGCCGCTGGTCTCGCCCGACGCCGCTCTGGTCGTACCCCGGGGCGCGGCGCGGCTGATCCACACCGATCTCGGGAAGGCCTACTCGGACCGCTGCATCGAGGTTGCCCCCGGCAACCAGGTGCGGATCGGCGGGCTGGACATCACCGCGGTCACGGCCGACCACGACGGCCGCCGGCTGCCCTGGTCGGCGTACTCGGCGCCCGCGCTCGGGTACCGGGTGGAGAGCTCGCCGAGCGTCTGGTTCGCCGGTGACACCGACCTGTACGACGACCTGGCGGCCGAGGTCGGCCCGGTCGACCTGGCGCTGATCCCGGTCGGTGGCTGGGGGCCGTCGCTCGGCGTCGGGCACCTTGATCCGGTTCGCGCCGCCGAGGCGGTTCGGCGGGTCGGTGCGCGGTACGCCGTACCGGTACATTTCGGGACGTTCTGGCCGATCGGCTGTGACTGGCTGAAGCCCGAGCTGTTCCTGCCGCCAGGGGACCGGTTCAAGGCGGAGATGGCCTCGGCGGATGCTCGCGTGAAGGTAGAGGTTCTGGTGCCGGGAGAGTCGACGGAGGTGGTGCGGCCGTGAGCGCCAACGCCGATTTCGATCTCTGGTACCTGGTCGTGCTCGCCGGCGCGGTCCTGATCGGCGCGGTGCTCCCGGTCCTGCCGACCGGTGCGGCGGTGTCGGCCGGGGCGGTGCTCGCCTCGCACAGCAACCCGATCGGCCTGGTCGGCGTACTGATCGCTGGTGCCGGCGGCGCTTACGTCGGCGACCTGATCGTGTACGCCGCCTGCCGGGCCGGTGGTGAGCGGCTGGCCAAGCGGGTCGGCTGGCTGCGCGAGAACGCGTCCCTCGACGCGCTGCGGGACCGGCTCGCCAACCATGAGATCACCGTGCTGCTGACGTCCCGGCTGATTCCGGGCGGGCGCGTGCCGGTGCTGCTCGCGGCCGGGCTGGCCGGGTACCGGTGGCACCGGTTCGCTGTGGTCGACCTGGCGGCGTCGTCGCTGTGGGCGGCGGTCTACATGGCGATCGGGCTGCTCGGGTACGCGCTGTTCGACAAGCCGTGGCAGGGCGTGGTGGCCGCGATCGTGCTGGTGCTGCTGACCACGGTGGTCAGCAGCCTGATCCAGCGACTCCGGAAGAAGAAGGCCGCTGCCGCGGCGCAGCTAGAAACCGAATGACTTGCCCTGCAGCTGAGCGGTGATCTCCGGGTCGCCGTCGAGGTCGACCTGGGCGACCGACTGCCGCCCGAAGCAGAACAGGGTCAGCTCGACCGGCTCACCGGTCACGGTCACCGAGCCCGCCGCGGTCGGCTTCTTCGCGACCGCCTCGCGCCCGTCCGGCAGCCGCAGCACGATGCCGCTCGGCGCCTTCCGGACCATCGACCGCGCGGCCAGCTTGAGGCCCTTCCACAGACCCTCCTGCTGCTCGGCCGGCAGCGCGCGGACCTGGAAGTCCGGGACCGCGCGGCGCACGTCCTCGTGGTGCACCAGGTACTCGGTCGTGTTCAGTTGGTGCCCGATCAGCGGCAACGCGTAGATCGAGAACGTCGGCGGCCCGCTACGGATCCTGTCGACCAGCTCGGTGAAGCTCCACTTGGTCTTGACCGCGGTCATCCGCCGCTCGGTGGTGTCGGCCAGCGCGGGCAGCATGATGCCCGGCGCCGCGATCGGGTCCGACTCCCGCACGTACAGGTGAGCGGCCAGGTCGTGCGTCAGCCACCCCTCGCACAGCGTCGTCTGATCAGGCCCGACCTGATCGAAGAGGTCACACAGAGCGAGTCGTTCTGTCCGGCTGTAGTCGGTCACAACTCGATCGTAGTTGTCGGGACCCAATGGCAGAATGTCATTCGTTGTCAGTCCCACCAACTGGCTACACACCTGACACACCGCCGTGACGAAGGATGCCTCGTGCCGTTGCCGAAAGTCCCCAGCAAGGGGAGCGTGACCCGGCGCGGGTTCGCGGTCCTGCGCGTCGCGATCGCCGAGGAGCCGTGGGTCTTCGCGCTCTCGGTCGCGGCGAGCATGCTGTACGGCGCGATGACGGTCGCCGACGGCTGGGCGCTGGGCTGGGCCACCGACCACGTGATCCGCCCGGCCCTCGAGCGCGGCGACACCACGTTCGGCGCGCTCGCGGCGCTGATCTCGCTGTTCCTCGGCATCGCCGTCCTGCGCGCGATCGGTGTGGTCGGCCGCCGGATCGGTGCCGGTGTGATGCAGTTCCGCCTCCAGGCGACGTACCGGCGACGCGTCACCCGGCAGTACCTGAAGCTCCCGCTGGAGTGGCACCACCGGCACCCGACGGGCCAGCTGCTGTCCAACGCGAACGCCGACGTCGAGTCGATCTGGTTCGTGATCGCCCCGCTGCCGATGGCGATCGGCGTGATCGCGATGCTCGCCTTCGCGACCGCGGCGATGTTCGCCGCCGACGTCTGGCTCGCCCTGGTCGGGTGCCTGGTCTTCCCGCTGGTCTTCGTCGCGAACGTGATCTTCCAGCGCACCCTGCAGCCGCTCGCCACCCGCGCGCAGGAGCTGCGCGCCGACGTGTCCGAGGTGGCGCACGAGTCGTTCGACGGCGCGCTGGTGGTCAAGACGCTGGGCCGCGAGGCCGCCGAGACCGAGCGCTTCACCGGTCCGACGATGTTGCTCAAGGACGCGAACATCGCGGTCAACCGCGCCCGCGGCGCCTTCGACCCGGTGATCGAGGGACTGCCGCGGATCGGCGTCCTGGCCGTGCTGCTGGTCGGCGTCGGCCGGGTGCGGTCGGGCGCGGCGGACGCCGGCGACGTCGTCCAGGTCGCGTTCCTGTTCACGCTGATCGGCTTCCCGATCCGGGCGCTCGGCTGGGTGCTCGGCGAGCTGCCGCGCTCGGTCGTCGGCTGGGACCGCGTCCAGCGCGTGCTCACCGCCGAGGGCGGCATGGAGTACGGCGACCAGAAGCTGACCTCGATCAAGGCCGCGCGGCTCGACGTCGACGACCTCCGCTTCGGGTACCTGCCCGACCGCGACGTCCTGGCCGGCGTCGACTTCACCGTCGAGCCCGGGCGGACGGTCGCGGTGGTCGGCCCGACCGGTTCCGGCAAGTCGACGCTGACCACGATGCTGACCCGGCTGGTCGATCCCGAGGAGGGCGCGGTCCGGATCGACGGCGTCGACCTACGGACGCTGGCCCGCGACGAGCTGGCCGGTTCGGTCGCGCTGGTCGCGCAGAACGCGTTCCTGTTCGACGACACGGTCCGCGGCAACATCACGCTCGGCGGCGACTTCACCGACGACGACATCTGGGACGCGCTGCGGATCGCGCAGGGCGAGGGCTTCATCCGGTCGCTGCCCGAAGGCCTCGACACCAAGGTCGGCGAACGCGGTACGACGCTGTCCGGCGGCCAGCGCCAGCGGATCGCGCTGGCGCGTGCGCTCGTACGCCGGCCGCGGCTGCTGATCCTCGACGACGCGACGAGCGCGGTCGACCCGCAGGTCGAGGCGCGGATCCTGGCCGGCCTGCGCAGCGCCGTACAAGGTGGTCGGTCGGACACGACCGTGCTCGTGATCGCGTACCGGAAGGCGACGATCTCGCTCGCCGACGAGGTGCTGTTCCTGGCCGACGGGCGGATCGCGGCGCAGGGCACGCATCTGGAGCTGCAGGAGAAGTCGGCCGAGTACCGCGACCTCGTCGACGCGTACGAGAAGGACGCCGCGCGGCGCGAGGAAGAGGCGGAACTGGCCGCCGAACTGGACGACCTGGACAGCGAAGGAGCAAGCGCGTGAGCGCCGCCGAGGCAACCCGGCTCGACGCCGGGGACAACGCCGGAGGACTCGACACCCTGCGCCAGGGGATCAAGGTCTCGCCGGAACTGGCCCGCGGGTGGTGGATCACCGGGCTGCTCGCGCTGACCATGACGGGCGGCCGGATCGTCGTACCGATCGCGGTCCAGCAGACCATCGACAAGGGGCTGTCCGGGCCGGGCGGTCCAGACATGTCGTTCGTGGCGTGGATGTGCCTCGCGTGCGCGGGCGGGATCCTGGTCACGGCGTTCGCCTCGTACCTGACCACCGTGCGGCTCGCGATCAACTCCGAGAGCGGCCTGGCCACGATGCGGATCAAGGCGTTCCGGCACGTGCACGACCTGCCGGTGCTGACCCAGTCGACCGAGCGGCGTGGCGCGCTGGTCAGCCGCGTGACGTCCGACGTCGACACCGTGTCGCAGTTCCTGCAGTTCGGCGGGTTCATCTTCCTGGTCAGCATCGGGCAGATGCTGCTCGCGACCGTCGTCATGTTCGTCTACTCGTGGCAGCTCGCGCTGGTGGTGCTGATCTGCTTCATCCCGCTGTTCGCGAGCCTGAAGTCGCTGCAGCGGTTGATGTCCGCGGCGTACGGCGTGGTGCGGGCCAAGGTCGGCGAGATGCTCTCGGCGATCGCCGAGCCGGTCGTCGGTGCGCAGGTGGTGCGGGCGTACGCGATCGAGCGACGGACGCAGCAGCGGATCGACGCGTCGATCGAGGACTACCGCAAGACCGCGACGCGGGCGCAGGCGATCACGGGGATCACGTTCTCGATCGGTGGTCTGGCCGCCGGCCTGGCGAACGCCGGGGTGCTGACGGCTGGAGTGCTGCTGGGTGTGGACGGGAACGCGACGCTGGGGGAGATCCTGGCGTTCATGTTCCTGGTCGCGCTGTTCTCGGACCCGGTGCAGATCGCCACGCAGGTGCTGACCGACGCGCAGAGCGCGTTCGCGGGCTGGCGGCGGGTGCTCGGCGTGATCGCTACGCCGGCCGACGTGGTCGACCCGGGTTCCGACGGAGTGACGCAGGCGCGCGGGCCGATCACGGTGGAGTTCGCGGACGTGAACTTCGCTTACCCGGAAGGGGAGTTGGTGCTGCGCGACGTCGACGTACGGCTGGAGCCGCATCGGCGCGTGGCTGTGGTGGGGGAGACCGGGTCCGGGAAGACGACGTTCGCGAAGTTGCTGACGCGGTTGATGGATCCGACGTCGGGCGCGGTGCTGCTGGACGGTGCGGACGCGCGGACGATCGCGTTCAGCTCGCTGCGGGAGCGGGTGGTGATGGTGCCGCAGGACGGGTACCTGTTCGACTCGTCGCTGGCCGAGAACGTGCGGTTCGGGCGGCCCGAGGTGACGGACGCGCAGTTGCTGGACGCCTTCGAGTCGCTGGGGCTGACCGACTGGTTGGAGTCGTTGCCGGATGGGCTGGACTCGCCGGTGGGTCAGCGCGGTGAGTCGCTGTCGGCTGGTGAGCGGCAGTTGGTCGCGCTGGTGCGGGCGAACATCGCGGACCCGGATCTGCTGGTGCTCGACGAGGCGACGTCCGCTGTCGACCCGGGGACCGAGGTGCGGGTCAACGCGGCGTTGGAGCGGTTGATGTCCGGCCGTACTTCGGTGACTATCGCTCACCGGTTGTCGACTGCCGAGGCTGCGGATGAGGTGCTCGTGTTCGACGAGGGCCGGGTGGTGGAACGCGGGTCGCACGCGGAACTGCTTGCTTTGAACGGGATCTACTCCCGCTTGCACTCCAGCTGGATCGCTCAGCGTTCGGCCGGCTGAACGTGCGACAGGGCGGGCCCGGAGAGGGAGGAAAGAGGCTCCGGGACCGCCCTGTCGTTCAGGGAGGGCGATGCTGTTGAGGCAGCACGCCCAGTTCAGGGTGTTACGGCGTCGGTACGGCGCCGTTCTGCCCGGCACCCGGCTGCGGCACCAGCAGGAACTCGACGCCACCCTTGTCGTCCACGGCGGCGTCCAGGATCTTGTCGTCCAGCGTGCTCGCCGCGTTCTGCTCCAGGAACACCCGCGCGCCGCTCTCCTCGACCACCTGGTCCCCCGGCTTTGGGGCCTCGGTCGTCGTCACCGCCAGGGAGGGGTCGGTCGGGTTCTCCTGGGAGATCCGCACGCCGGCACCCTCCGGCGCGCCGTCGACGCCAGTGATGGACTTGATGACCAGAGTCGCGTTCTCCGTCAAGGTCAGCACAACTACTCCTCGTGGTTGTCGATCAACACGGTGAGCCCGCCCCGTGCCCGATGCCCTGAACACCAAACACAACCAGTCCGCTGTCCGGACAACCGCCCGGACGCAAGCACCGAGGCCGACCCGACGTCGGCGCCTCCGCGGACTGACGGTGCAGGGCCCCGCCCTCCGCTCCTCCCTCCTCGCACCGCCCCGGACTGATCAACCCCAGCACCCCCCATCCCCTAGAGCGGACTTTGTGCACCGTTCAGTCATGAATCCCGTGGTACGGCGACTGAACCGTGCACAAAGTGTGGCGGCGGCGCGGAGGTGGGCCCCGGCGCCGATCGGGCGTGGGAGGCGTTGCCTACTGCAACTGGTGGACGGGTGGGGCTGACCAGACGGGAGGTTCGCCGGTACGGCGTTGAGCCCGGGTGAAGGCAGTTCTCAGTCGATGGACCAACCGGCCCGGATCGCCGGTGACGTCTTCCCAGCCGAAGTGGACCAGTTCGACGTCGCGGTCGCTGAGTCGCTGGTCGCGGAGGTGACCGCGGCGAAGCTGCCGGCGACGTTCCTCGGCCGTTCGGCCGTCGTACTTGGCCAGCCCGTCCGCCTCGGCGACAGTGCGGAACTCCGGCCACCAGAAGTCGACCCGCTCGGACATCCACGCGTCACCGGTCCAGAACCTCGCCTGCAGGACCGGAGCAGGCAGACCGCACAGGGCGAAGGCGGCGCGGGCGATGGATTCGAGCGCGGATTCGGATCGCGCGTCGGCGAAGGCGATCGTCTCGCGGGCGCGCCGAACGCCTGGCCACTGACGCTGGCGATCCAGGACGAGTTGCAATGCGTCTGGATCCACACCACGCCGCAGTGCATGGTCAGCGGTGACAACGGCCTCGCGGAACGGTAGCTCCCGGGCCAGATCGACGACCGTCCGGGCGGTCGTCGTCCGGGGAAAGTCGTGCGCGCCGAGCAGTTCGTCACCGGGAAGGCCAGCTCGTCGTACGACGATGTCGCTGCGTCGTTGATTCCTCCGCGCAGCCGGTGGCCTCGTCAGCCAGATCGCCTCGACCGGTGGCGCACCAGGCCGCCGCCGATCGCACCAGACGGGCAGACCGTCCAGC
This sequence comes from Kribbella sp. cmx-5-2, assembly GCA_049998015.1. Classification (GTDB taxonomy): domain Bacteria; phylum Actinomycetota; class Actinomycetes; order Propionibacteriales; family Kribbellaceae; genus Kribbella. Next base: position 679,952 of record JAEBEC010000001.1, on the reverse strand, counting down.
TCCGCTGCTGTGAAGTGGCTGATCACCGAGCCGGGGTAGGCGGCTTGGGCACACGCGGCGCGGGCGATCGCTTCGTCCCATTCGCCGTCCATGTAGTGGTGGTGAAAACGATGGAAACGTTGGTTGCGCACCAGCCGTCGCAGGTCGTGGTCCTGCAACCCGAACTCACACAGCGCGGCCCGCGGCTGCGGCACCGCACGGACCTCGGCCAGTCGCAGCCGAACCTCGTCTCTCAACCGTTCCATACCCAAAAGTTGCCGCGCCGCGGTCATTCCGCCCCGGCGAGTTTCTCGACCTGTGGAGAACCACCCGATCGCGATCCCGACTTTGAGCACGGCTCAGCCACGCCTCGCGTCGTACGGCGACCGAGCCGTGCTCAAAGTGGGCAAGGGCTCAGGTCGTCCTGGACGACTTTGGGCACGGTTCGGTCATGCAATCGACGCTTTGGTAGCTGGCCGGCGCACAAAGTCGGGAATGTGAGGCGCGAGCGGGTTGGACGGTGCACAAAGTCGGGAATGTGAGGCGCGAGCGGGTTGGGCGGTGCACAAAGTCGGGAAGTGAGGGGCGAGCAGTTGGCCGGTCCACAAAGGCGGGCGGGGGGAGGGGCAGGGGTCCCCAGCACGAGGCGAGTCGGGGGAGGGGGCAGGGGTCCCCAGCACGAGGCGAGTCGGGGAGGGGCAGGGGTTCACAGCGCGAGGCGAGTCGGGGGAGGAGGAGCGGGGGTGAGGCCGAAGGTGCTCGGGGGGATGAGAACGGTGGAGGCTCGGCAAGTCGCGTGCGGACGGGGTGCTTGTGGTGTGGGATCGGGGGATGACTTTTCAGTTGGAGACTCCGGCGGTGGGCGGGCTGGAGCTCGTGGCGGCGCGGTTGGCCGAGTGGCAGGTGGACGGCGGCGCGGTGCAGCTGCATCCGGGGGACTTGGGGTGGTTCTGGCGGTACGGCGCCGAGCAGACCGCTGCGGCGGTGCGGACCTGGACTCGGGATGGCGAGCTGCTGGCGGTCGGGATGCTCGACGAGCCGGATCTGTTGCGGATGGCGATCGCGCCGAGCGCACACGAGGACGAGGAACTCGCGCGGAAGATCGCCGAGGACGTGGCCGACCCGGCGACCGGCGTACTGGTTGAGGGGAAGGTGTACCTGGAGACGCCAACGACAGCCGAGTGCGGGACCTGCTGTTCACCGCCGGGTGGGAGCTTGACGACCCGTGGCAGCCGTTGGAGCGGGACCTGAGCGACCCGGTGGAGGATTCCGGGCTGGCGATCGAGATCGTGACGGCGGAGACGGCGGGCGTGCGGGCGGGGATTCAGCGGGCGTCGTTCGACGGGTCGACGTTCACTGACGAGCGGTGGCACGCGATGGCGGACGGGACGCCGTACGCGCGGGCCCGGTGTCTGGTCGGGCGGGACGCGGACGGCGAGGCCGTAGGGGCGATCACGGTGTGGTCGGCGGGTAAGGGACGGCCGGGGTTGATCGAGCCGTTGGGCGTGCACCGGGCGCATCGCGGGCACGGGTACGGGCGCGCGATGACGCTGGCTGGTGCGGCGTCGCTGCGGGAGCTGGGTTCGTCGAGGGCTCAGGTGATCACGCCGTGCTTCAACGAGGGAGCCATCGCCACGTACCGCAGTGCGGGATTCGAGCTGCTGCCGCAGCGCCGGGATCAGTACCGCAAGGTTTAGGCGCGACAGATGATCTCGAGTCCTCCCCGCACGACGGGGAGGACTTGAAAGCTGACCTGACAGGGGTCGAGACGAAGGCGGGCGTACGCCGCCTGAGGCCTCGTCAGCCCGCGGACATCTCGTCGGCCGCGCGGAGGACCCGGAGGATGTTGCCTCCGGCAAGCTTCGCCATGTCCTGGTCCGACCAGCCCCGGTCGGCGAGGGCGTAGAACAGCGACGGGTACGACGCGACGTCCGGCAGCCCGACCGGGAACTGCGGACAACCGTCGTAGTCCCCACCGAGCCCGATGTGGTCGATCCCGGCGACCTCCCGAACGTGCTCGACGTGGGCGACCACGTCCTCCAGCGTCGCCTTCGGGGCCGGCTTCGGATGGGCGGCCGCGATCTTCTTCTGGTCGGCCGGCTTGAGCGGGTCCAGGTCCATCGAGTCGGCCAGTTCGCGCGCTTCGGCGACCCAGTCCACGAAGGGCTGCGAGACGAAGTACGGAACGAAGGTCACCATGCAGACGCCCTCGTTCCCGGCCAGCGTGGTCAGGACGTCGTCCGGTACGTTGCGCGGCACGTCGCAGACCGCGCGTGCCGACGAGTGGCTGAAGATCACCGGCGCGGTCGTGACGCGCAGCGCGTGCCGCATGGTGTCGGCGGAGACGTGCGACAGGTCGACCAGCATGCCGATCCGGTTCATCTCGGCGACGACCTGCTCGCCGAACTCGTTCATCCCGCCGAGTACCGGTTCGTCGGTGGCCGAGTCGGCCCAGGAGACGTTGTTGTTGTGCGTCAGCGTCATGTACCGCACGCCGAGCGAACGCATCACCCGCAGGACACCGAGCGACTCACCGATCGAGTGCCCGCCCTCCATCCCCATCAGCGACGCGATCCGGCGTTCCTTGAACGCGGCCTCGACCTCGTCCGCGGTCGGCGTCAACGCCATCGACTCCGGGAAGCGCGCGACCAGCCGGTGCACGAAGTCGAGCTGCTCGAACGTCCGCCGTACGGCGTCGTCGTCCTGCGGCACCCACAGCGACCAGAACTGCGCCGCGACCTGCCCGAGCCGCAGCCGCGGCAGGTCCGTGTTGAGCTTCGGCACCGAGACGCTGAGGTCGTACGCGTCCAGGTCGTAGTCGCACAACTCGTAGAACGCGATCGGCAGGTCGTTGTGCCCGTCGATCAGCGGATGATCCTGCAACAGCGTCTGCACCCGCGCCACACTCGTCGTCATCCCGCCATCCTGTCAGGTCCGCGGCACCCCTGTCAGGCCTGCGCCCGAGCACCAGTACGCCGTTCCGCGGGTCCATCGGCAACCCTCCTGGTCGGGGCCGTACCCGGGCTGGGGGACAATGGCGTGGTGAGTATCGAGGAGCTGACCTTCGACGCGGCCGGGCTGATCCCGGCGGTGGTGCAGCAGTACGACACCCGCGAGGTGCTGATGGTCGGCTGGATGAACGCCGAAGCCGTCCGCCGGACCGCCGCGACCGGGCGGAGCACGTTCTGGTCGCGCAGCCGTCAGGAGTACTGGGTGAAGGGCGAGACCAGCGGGCATCGCCAGCACGTGAAGCAGATCCTCGTCGACTGCGACGCCGACACCCTGCTGGTGCTGGTCGACCAGGAAGGCCCCGCGTGCCACACCGGCACCCGCAGCTGTTTCGAGCACGGCGAGATCGAGGTGACGGCGTGAACACCCCCACCCTCGAGACCTTCCGTGAGTACGCCAAGGACCGCCGCGTCATTCCCGTGACGCGGCGCCTGCTGGCCGACGCGGAGACGCCGATCGGTGTCTACGGCAAGCTCGCGGCCGAGCGCGAGGGCACGTTCCTGCTGGAGTCGGCGGAGAACGGCGGCGTCTGGTCGCGGTACTCGTTCATCGGCGTCCGCAGCGCGGCGACCCTGACCGAGCGCAACGGCGAGGCGATCTGGACCGGCAACCCGCCGGTCGGCCTGCCCGAGACCGGCGACCCGCTGCAGGCCCTGCGCGAGACCCTCGAGATCCTGCACACCCCGCGCCTGCCCGACCTGCCGCCGCTGACCGGTGGCATGGTCGGCTTCCTCGGGTACGACGCCGTCCGCCGCCTGGAGAAGTTGCCCGACACAACGGTCGACGACCTGGGGCTGCCCGAGCTGACCTTCCTGTTCGCCACCGACCTGGCCGCGCTCGACCACGAGACCGGCGAGATCTGGCTGATCGCGAACGCGGTGAACTGGGACGACTCCGACGAGCGCGTCGACGAGTCGTACGCCGACGCCGTCCGCCGCCTCGACGCGATGGAACGCGACCTGGCGCAGCCGACGCCGTCGTACGTCGTACGGGCCGAGCGCAAGACCGAGGCGGACCCGCGCCGGCAGCGCTCCAGCGCGGAGTACCGCGAGGCCGTCGAGCACGCCAAGGAGGAGATCCGGGCGGGCGAGGCGTTCCAGATCGTCGTCTCGCAGCGGTTCGAGCTCGACACGACCGCGAGCGCGCTGGACATCTACCGGGTGCTCAGGAGGTCCAACCCGAGCCCGTACATGTACCTGGTCCGCCTCGACGGTTTCGACATCGTCGGCTCCAGCCCGGAGGCGCTGGTCAAGGTCACCGACAACAAGGTGATCCTGCACCCGATCGCCGGCACCCGTCGCCGCGGCGCGACGCCCGAGGAGGACCACGCGCTGGAGGAGGAGCTGCGCGCGGACGCCAAGGAGCGCGCCGAGCACCTGATGCTGGTCGACCTCGGCCGCAACGACGTCGGCCGGGTCTGCGCGCCGGGCACGGTCGAGGTGGTCGACTTCATGGACGTCCGCCGGTACAGCCACGTGATGCACCTGGAGTCGACGGTGACCGGGCGGCTCGCGGCCGGCAAGACCGCGTTCGACGCGCTGACCGCGGCGTTCCCGGCCGGAACGTTGTCCGGGGCCCCCAAGCCGCGGGCGATGCAGATCATCGACAAGCTCGAGGTCACCCGCCGCGGCGTGTACGGCGGCGTGGTCGGCTACCTGGACTTCGCCGGTGACGTCGACACCGCGATCGCGATCCGTACGGCGGTCCTGCGCGGTTCGACGGCCTACGTCCAGGCCGGAGCCGGCATCGTCGCCGACTCCGACCCGGCCGCCGAGGACGCCGAGTGCCGCACCAAGGCCGCCGCCGTCCTCAACGCGATCGCCGTCGCGGGAACGTTCACCGAGGTCTGATGCAGAAGCCGCAACGACTCGTCGACCTGCTCGCCGTACTGGCGCTGGCGCTGCTCGCGCTGTCGGCGTACCTCACGTGGTCGACCGCCGACCCCGGCAGCGGCCGCCCGTCGGTCGACTTCAACGGGTACGCCGTCACCCGCGCGCCACTGACGATGGGCCTCGCGGCCGTGGTCGCGGTGGTCGTCGCCAAGCTCGCCGGTACGGCGGTCCGCCGGATCCTGTCCGCCCTGGTGCTGCTGATGGGCGTCGCGGCCGTGTGGGTCGCGCTGCAGGTCCGACCGAGCACGACCGAGCTGGGCCGGCTCCGTCCCGAGCTGAGCCAGGCGGTCACCGACCACGTCGGACTGAGCACCGGACCGGCTCCCTGGCTGGCGCTGGCCGGGGGAGTCGCGCTGGTCGTGGCGGGGCTGATCGGCGTACTGACAGCGCACCGGTGGAGGCGTCCGACCCGGCGCTACGAGCGTGATCCGGCCGCCACACCCGCGGATCAGTGGAAGGCGATCGACGCGGGTGAGGACCCGACGATCTGATCGCGGCGGGGTACCGCCACAATAGGACGGGACGACGACGAGGAGTGGCCCAGGTGACGGACAAAACCAGCACGGAAGTACCGGTCAAGTACGACAGCGACGACGACGCCCACGCGGGCGGCCTGCACGGCAGCACGCCGGCGGCCTGGACCGCCGTGGTGATCGTGCTGGTCGGTTTCACCCTCGGCGCCATCGCCATGGTGATGGGACCGAACTGGGTGCTGTTCTGGATCTCCGCCGCGATCGCGGTGGCCGGCGGACTGGTCGGCAAGGTGATGCAGTTGCTCGGCTTCGGTGCCAAGTCCAGCGACCACCACTGACGGACGGACCACGACATGACTGTGCTTGACGACATCCTCGCCGGGGTTCGGGAGGACCTCGCGGAGCGCCAGGCGTCGGTCAGCCTGGACGACCTCAAGCTCGAGGCCCAGCGGATGCCCGACGCGAAGGACCCGATGCCGGTCTTCCGCGGCGACGGGATCGCGGTGATCGCCGAGGTGAAGCGGTCCAGCCCGTCCAAGGGCGAGCTGGCCGAGATCACCGACCCGGCCGCGCTGGCCGGGGAGTACGAGCAGGGCGGTGCGGCGGCGATCTCGGTGCTGACCGAGAAGCGGCGCTTCAACGGCAGCCTCGACGACCTGCGCGCGGTTCGCGGCCGGGTCGACGTACCGGTGCTGCGCAAGGACTTCGTGGTGTCCTCCTACCAGCTGTGGGAGGCCCGCGCGGCCGGCGCGGACATGGTGCTGCTGATCGTGGCGGCGCTGGAGCAGGAGGCACTGGTCTCGCTGATCGAGCGGGCCCAGTCGATCGGCCTGTGCCCGCTGGTCGAGGTGCACGACGAGGAGGAGACCCGGCGCGCCGTCGACGCCGGGGCCCAGCTGATCGGCGTGAACAACCGCAACCTGAAGACCCTCGAGATCGACCGCGACACCTTCGCCCGGGTCGCGCCCGGCATTCCGGCCAACCTGGTCCGGGTGGCGGAGTCGGGTGTCCGCGGCCCGCGTGATGTAATCGAGTTCGCGCGCGCCGGGGCCGATGTCGTCCTCGTCGGTGAAACCCTGGTGACCGGCAGCGATCCCCGCAGCTCGGTCGCCGATCTGGTCGCTGCCGGATCGCACCCCGCCATCCAGCAGCGTCACTGAGACGGAGAACCTCTGCTCGGTCAGAGGTCCTGAGAATCGTCCGCGGGCTCGACTTCGGTCGGGCCCGTCGGCCGTTTCCGGGCCCTGGCCGACGGGGGTCGGAAGGCGAGAGATGACCACTGCACTGCTGCTCCCCGACCAGCTCGGGCACTTCGGCCGCTTCGGCGGCCGGTTCATGCCGGAGGCCCTGATCGCCCCGCTGGACGAGCTGACCGTCGCGTGGCAGGAGGCGATGGCCGACAAGACCTTCACCGACGAGTTCGAGCGGATGCTGCGCGAGTACGCCGGCACCCCGAGCCTGCTGTACGACGCGACGCGGCTGTCCGACGTCGCCGGCGCCCGGATCCTGCTCAAGCGGGAGGACCTCAACCACACCGGCGCCCACAAGATCCGCAACGTGCTCGGCCAGGCGCTGCTGACCAAGCGGATGGGCAAGACCCGCGTGATCGCCGAGACCGGCGCCGGCCAGCACGGCGTCGCCACCGCGACCGCGTGCGCGTACCTGGACCTCGAGTGCGTCGTCTACATGGGCGAGGTCGACACCGAGCGCCAGGCGCTCAACGTGGCCCGGATGAAGCTGCTCGGCGCCGAGGTGATCCCGGTCAAGACCGGCTCCCGGACGCTGAAGGACGCGATCAACGAGGCCCTGCGCGACTGGGTCTCCAGCGTCGACAACACCCACTACCTGCTCGGTACGGCGGCCGGCGGCCACCCGTTCCCCGCGATGGTGCGCGACTTCGTCCGCGGCATCGGCGACGAGGCGCGGGCGCAGTCGCTGGAGCTGCTCGGGCGGCTGCCCGACGCGGCGATCGCCTGTGTCGGCGGCGGTTCCAACGCGATCGGCCTGTTCGCCGCGTTCGTGCCGGACACCGACGTGAAGCTGTACGGGATCGAGGCCGGCGGCGACGGGTACGAGACCGGCCGGCACGCCGCGACCATCACGGCCGGGCAGATCGGCGTACTGCACGGCGCCCGGTCCTACCTGCTGCAGGACGACGACGGCCAGACGATCGAGTCGCACTCGATCTCGGCCGGCCTGGACTACCCGGGCGTCGGTCCGGAGCACGCGTGGCTCGCGGAGACCGGGCGCGCGTCGTACCGGCCGGTGACGGACGCGGCCGCGATGGAGGCGTTCAAGCTGCTGGCCCGGACCGAGGGCATCATCCCCGCGATCGAGTCGGCGCACGCGATCGCCGGCACGCTGGAGATCGCCAAGGAGCTCGGCCCGGAGGCCGTGCTGCTGGTGAACCTGTCCGGCCGCGGCGACAAGGACATGGACACGGCCGGCGAGTGGTTCGGCCTGATCGAGAAGGGCGCCGGGGCATGAGCGACGAATTGGTTGCCCTGGGCAACGCTGGACGCGCGATCCGGAAGGCCCAGGACGCCGGGCGGACCGGTCTGGTCGGCTACCTCCCGGCCGGCTACCCGACGATCGACGTGGCCGTCGACGCGGTCAAGGCGATGATCGACGGCGGCGTCGACGTGGTCGAGCTCGGCCTGCCGTACAGCGACCCCGTGATGGACGGCGTGACGATCCAGCGGGCCGCCGAGGCGGCGCTGTCCGCCGGGCTGCGGACGCGGGACGTGCTCGCGTCGGTCGAGAAGCTCGCGGCGTACTCCGACGTACCGGTGCTGGTGATGACGTACTGGAACCCGATCGAGCGGTACGGCGTCGACCGGTTCGCGGCCGACTTCGCCGCCGCCGGGGGAGCCGGGCTGATCACGCCCGACCTGATCCCGGACGAGGGCGCCGAGTGGGCCGCCGCGGCCGACAAGCACGAACTGGACAAGGTGTTCCTGGTCTCGCCGTCGTCGACGGACGCGCGGATCGCGATGACGACCGCCAACTGCCGCGGTTTCGTCTACGCGACCGCCGTGATGGGCGTCACCGGTACGCGTGACCAGGCCTCGGACCTGGCCGCGCCCCTGGTGGCCCGGACCAAGGCGACGACGGGGATTCCGGTCGGCGTCGGGCTCGGGGTCTCCAACGGTGACCAGGCGGCCGAGGTCGCCAAGTTCGCGGACGCCGTGATCGTCGGGTCGGCGCTGGTGAAGGCGCTGACCGCGGGCGGGCCTTCCGGCGTACGGGAACTGACCGAAAGTCTGGCCGAGGGCGTTCGGCGGGAACCCACGGCTCCCGCCGCTCGTTAGTACGCCCGTGAGTCGAACCAGGAACGCGGCCGTCTTCTTCGCCGCGGTGACTCTGCTCGCCCTCGCCGGGTGCAGCAGCGGGCAGAAGCAGCAGGCCGACAATCCGGGCGGAGCAGTGATCCGCACCGCATCGGGTGACCCCAACGGGTTGCGCGGCGCGGTGCTGGACCGGCCGTACGCGCTGCCGGCCAAGTCGCTGACCGACACCGCGGGCAACGAGTTCAACCTGCGGACGTCGACCAAGAAACCGGTCACGCTGGTCTTCTTCGGCTACACCAACTGCCCGGACGTCTGCTCGACCGTGATGGCCGACGTCGCCTCGGCGCTGACCAAGCTCGACGACCCGGTCCGCAACGACGTCCAGATGCTGTTCGTCACCACGGACCCGGCGCGCGACACCGGGCCGGTGATCCGCAAGTACCTGGACCGGTTCGACCCGTCGTTCGTCGGACTGACCGGCACGCTCACCTCGATCAAGGACATCGCGAAGGCCGTCGGTGTCCCGGTCGAGGGGATGAAGAAACTGCCGTCCGGCGGGTACGAGGTCGGCCACGGCGCGCAGGTGCTCGGTTTCGGCAAGGACGAGAAGGCCACCGTGCTGTGGCTCGACAACGCCGCGATCGGTGACATGGCGCACGACTTCGGCAAGCTGGTGGAGGACAACCGGTGACCCCGCGGGCCTGGTTGCCCTGGGTGTCGACGGCGGCCCGGCTGACGCTGGGCGTCGTGATGGTGGTGGCCGGCGCGCTCAAGTTCGCCGACCCGGCGACCGCCGCCCAGGCCGTCCGGGCCTACGAGTTGTTGCCGGAGGCACTGGTGACCCCGGTGGGGTGGGGTCTGCCGTTCCTCGAGATGGCGATCGGCCTGCTGCTGATCGTCGGCTTCGGGACCCGGGCGGCCGGAGTGGCCGCCGGGGTGTTCATGGTGGTGTTCATCGCCGCGGTCTCCTCCGCCTGGGCCCGCGGCCTCTCGATCGACTGCGGCTGCTTCGGTGGCGGCGGTGCGGTCGCGGCCGGTCAGACCAGGTACCTGCAGGAGATCCTGCGCGACACCGGTCTGCTGGTCCTCGCGGGCTGGCTGTTCGTCCGCCCGCTCAGCAAGTTCGCCCTCGAATCAGATCCCCACGTACCGACAGGAGCCACGGCGTCGTGAGCAAGAGCAAAACCCCGGTGAACCCGCTGCTGCAGAGCAAGAAGCGCCGGATCGGGCCCGGCGTCGTCGTCGTGGTGATCCTGGTGCTCGCGCTCGCCGCGGGCGTCGGCGTCCAGTACTGGCGGAGCAACTCCGGCGTCCAGGTCAGCTCGAACGGCCAGCCGGAGCCGACCGTGATCACCGGTCCCGGGACCAACGGTCAGGGCGTCAAGGTCGGGCAGGCGAGCGCCAAGGTCAACATCGACCTGTACCTGGACTTCCGCTGCCCGCACTGCAAGGACTTCGAGGACGAGTCCGGCGAGGCGATCAACAAGCTCGTCGACGACGGCACCGTCACGCTGACGTACTGGCCGTTGATGTTCGTCAACCCGGACAACTCGCCGCGGCTGGCGAACGCCTTCGCGGCCGCGGCCGCCGAGGGCAAGGCCCGCAGCTACGCCGACGAGCTGTACGCCGACTTCGCGAAGTCGTGGACCGAGGACCAGTTGATCGAGCTGGGCAAGCAGCTGAAGATCGACGACGCCAAGTTCGAGGCCGGGGTCACCGGCAACACGTACGCCGGCTGGCTGGAGTCGATCGGCCAGGCCGCCACCACCCGCAAGGTCGAGGGCACGCCGACGGTCTTCGTCAACGACAAGATGCTGCCGGCCGACGCGTTGACGCCGGAAGGCATCACCGCCGCCGTGAACGAGGCGAAGGGCTGATCCGTCGCACTCCGAGTCCCCATCGTGACCGCAGGTTGGTGGTCGCGGTGGGGACGGTCGAGTAGCGTTCGTCCTTGCCATGTCTAGTCAGCTGACCGCCGTGATCGTGCCGGCCTTCATTCCCAGTCCCAGCCAGGGTGTCTGGCACCTGTTCGGTCTGCCGCTGCGTGCGTACGCGCTGTGCATCCTGGCCGGCATCTTCGTCGGCTACTGGCTCGGCCGGAAGCGCTGGGTCGCCCGCGGCGGCTCGGCCGAGGTGCTCGCCGACATCATCATGTGGGCGGTGCCGTTCGGCCTGGTCGGCGCCCGGATCTACCACGTGGTCACGGACTGGGGCCGGTACTTCGGCAAGGACTCGCCGCTCGATCCGATCGACGCGCTGAAGATCTGGAACGGCGGGCTCGGTATCTGGGGTGCGATCGCCTTCGGTGCCCTCGGCGCCTGGATCGCCTGCCGCCGGCACAAGGTGCCGTTCCTCGCCGTCGCGGACGCGATGGCGCCCGGCATTGCCTTGGCTCAAGTCCTCGGCCGCTTCGGCAACTACTGGAACCAAGAGCTCTACGGCCGCCCGACCACCCACTGGTTCGGCCTGGAGATCGACTCGCAACACCGGGTCGCCGGCTTCGAGCAGTACGCGACGTTCCACCCGACGTTCCTGTACGAAGCCCTGTGGAACCTCGGCGTCGTCGCCCTGGTCATCCTCGCCGACCGCCGCTTCAAGCTGGGCCACGGCCGGGCGTTCGCCCTGTACGTCGCCGGCTACACCATCGGCCGAGCCTGGATCGAGAACCTCCGCATCGACACCGCCGACCACGTCCTGGGCCTCCGCCTGAACGTGTGGACGTCGCTGATCGTGTTCGTGGCCGCCATCGCCTTCTTCGTCTACAGCGCCCGCAAGCACCCGGGCCAGGAAGACATCCGCACCGAGGAGCCGACGCCTGAGGACGGCGAACCTGCAGAAGCCTCGGACGCTGTGAGTGATTCTTCAGAAGAGTCGACAGAAGATGCTTCTGAGGCACAGCCCAAGGTCGAAGCCAGCACACCACCCGCTGACGGGTCTCGTGACTGACGACAGCATTACCCCGGCAGGAGCCGAAGTGCCTCGCACTTCGGCTCCTGCTGTTGTTTCTGCGGAGCACTCCGGGGATCACACTCATCGGGATGTGACGGGTGGATGGCTTCGGCCGGCGGTGTTCGGGGCTATGGACGGGCTGGTCAGCAATTTCGCGCTGATCGCCGGGATGGACGGCGGGACCTCTTCGGGGTCGCAGTTCATCGTGCTGGCGGGACTGGCCGGGCTGGCTGCCGGGGCGTTCTCGATGGCGGCGGGGGAGTACACCTCGGTGGCGTCGCAGCGGGAGCTGGCGCGGGCGGAGATCGAGGTCGAGCGGCTGGAGATCCAGCGGCATCCGGGGGACGAGGAGCTCGAGCTCGCCGACACCTACCGCGCGAAGGGCCTCGACGCGGATCTCGCCGACCAGGTCGCCAAGCAGTTCCACGCCAACCCGGAGCAGGCGCTCGAGGAGCACGTCCGCGAAGAGCTCGGCCTCGACCCCAACGACCTCCCGTCACCAGTCGTCGCCGCCGCGTCGTCGTTCGTCTGCTTCGCCGTCGGCGCGCTCATCCCACTCCTCCCGTACCTGCTCGGTGCCTCCAACGTCCTCCCCGCGCTGATCCTGTCCCTCACCGCACTCTTCGTCTGCGGCGCCGTCGTCAGCCGTGTCACCAGCCGATCCTGGTGGTACTCCGGCCTCCGCCAACTCCTCCTCGGCGCAGCAGCGGCCGGCCTCACCTACTTCGTCGGCACCCTCGCCGGCCCGGGCCTCGGCTGATGCCCGCCGCCGTCGCATCTCCGGCCACCCTGCTCGGCCCCTAGCCCCCGGAGTCGGTTGGGGCGGACGTCCACCACTCACCAACTGCGGGTGCGCGGCTCGCCGAGGGCTGCGGCACGCCTGCCTGCGATCTGAGGCGGGCGGTTGGTGAGTGCTGCAGGTCCGGCCCACGGACAAAGGCGTCGCCGTCGGGCGCGTGGGCGAGTAGCGTCCACCTGGTGTTCCCCGCTGAGATCACCCAGCAACCGGCCGACTTCCTCGAATCCCTCGGCACTGTCTTCGCCCGGTTCGGTGCCGACACCCAGGACTCCGGCAACATCTCGTACGGCGTCGACGCCGACGGCACCCGCTACTTCTGCAAGACCGCCGGCGACCCCGACGACCACGACCCCTACCTCGACTTCGCCGCCCGCGGCGAGCTGCTCCGCACCGCGGCCCACCTCGCGTCGACGACGCACCACCCGACGCTCCCGAAGTTCCACCAGCTGATCGAGTCCCCAGGCGGCCCGATCCTCGTCTACGACTGGCGCTCCGGCGACCACCTCGGCACGACCAGCGACCGTCGCGACGACCCGTCCACCGCGTTCCAGCGCTTCCGCGCTCTACCGTCCGACGAGATCCTCAACACCCTCGACCAGCTCTACGACCTGCACGCCAAGCTCACCGCCGCGGGCTGGATCGAAGGCGACTTCTACGACGGCGCCCTGCTCTACGACTTCGCCCAGCACCAACTAACCGTCATGGACCTCGACAGCTACGTCCACGGCCCCTACCGCAACACCATGGGCCGCATGTTCGGCAGCACCCGTTTCATGGCCCCCGAGGAACTCTCCCTCGGCGCTCCGATCGACGACCGCACCACGGCGTACGTGATGGCCCGCACCGCGCTGGTCTTCCTCGCCAACGGCACCCTCGACCGCACAGCCTTCCGCGGCAGCGACGCCCAGTACGCCGTACTGCAAGAAGCCACCACCACCCGCTACCCGAGCTACACCGCGTTCCACGGCGCCTGGTCGCAAGCCAGGTAGACGACCTCCGACAGCTCCACCAACCGACGGACATGCCCGCCCGGATCCGGCTGACCGAGCGACCAGGCCGCGCGCGACGCAGCGGTGAAGGCAGCAACCAGTACGGCGCCCCGCCGTACGCCGACATCGCCGAAGGCGTCGACCAGCTCGTCCAACGACCGCGTCGACGCCAGCAGCAGATAGCCGAGATCGAACCCGAGCGGCCCGAGCCCGAACTGCTCCCAGTCGATCGCGATCACGTCGTCCCCGTCGCGCCCAAGCAGGTTGACCGGGTGCGCGTCCCCGTGCGTCGGCACCCGCGGCAACGCCGTCAGCTCCGCCAGCGCGGCCTCCCGCTGCGTCCACAACCGATTGAGTGCCCTGAGCAACGAATCGCTCAGCCCGGCGCCACCCAGAGCAGACCACCCACCACGCCGCGCCACGGTCTCCAACCGAGTCGGCAGCACGTCCCGAGCACCCCACGACGGCTCGGCCAGCTCAACACCTGCAAACCGCCCGAGAGCGGCGGCCAGCAGGAGATCGTCGGCAGCCTGCGAGCCCGGGGGAGCGCTGGGTGGGCCGGGCCGCGCCGGTTCCACCCACTCCATCCACAGCGTGATGCCCTCGGCGTCCTCCTCCACCCGCAGCGTCTCCGGCGCCCTCAGCCCCGCCGTACGCCGAACAACCCCCGACTCAGCCACCAGCGCCTGCCGCCGCCAATACGCGTGGTGGCGGGGCTCCTCCGCCCCGCGCACGAGGCGTTTGACCACCGAGCCCTCCGGCGTACGCCACACTCCGCCGTTGTGCTGCCCGGTGCCGGGCGTGAGTGGGGTCCACGAAGGATGCATGCGGCCCACCCTGGCAAAGAACACGCCGGATGTTCACCTGGTTTCGGGTGGTCGCGGGCACTCCCACCTGCGAAGATGGAACGGCGGAGTGAGCGCTTGCTTACAGGGCGTGACACTCAACAGTGAAAGGGCGCCCGGCCGTGAAACGACTGTCCACCAGTCGGGCGTCTTGAGGTAGTCTCGGGACTCCCGGCTTGGGCCAGTGTTGTCCCGCGGCCAGTTGTTGACCGTAGGACGACGGGAGCCCTGAATGTTTGGTCGCCCCCCATTCCCGAGCGAGGGTCTGTACGACGGACGCCACGAGCACGACGCATGTGGTGTTGCCTTCGTCGCGACCCTGACCGGTGAACCGAGCCACGACATCGTGGCGAAGGCCTTGACCGCCCTGCGCAACCTCGAACATCGCGGCGCCTCCGGTGCCGAGCCCGACTCCGGCGACGGCGCCGGCATCCTGATCCAGGTCCCGGACGCGTACTACCGCAAGGTGTGCGACTTCGACCTGCCCGTCGCGCGCGCCTACGCGACCGGGATCGCGTTCCTGCCGCAGGACCCGGACGACGCCGCCAAGGCGGTGGCCCGGATCGAGGAGCTCGCCGACGAGGAGAGCCTGGTCGTCCTCGGCTGGCGCGACGTCCCGACGACGCCGGACCTGCTCGGCTCCACCGCCCGTTCGGTGATGCCGGTGTTCCGCCAGCTGTTCGTGGCGTCGAAGGCCGGCCGGGTGCTCGGCCTGGCCCTGGAGCGGATGGCGTTCCGGCTGCGCAAGCGCGCCGAGCGCGAGACCGCGACGTACTTCCCGTCGCTGTCCGGCCGGACCATCACCTACAAGGGGATGCTGACCACCGACCAGCTGGACAAGTTCTTCCCCGAGCTGACCGACCCCGACCTCGCCTCGGCGATCGGCGTCGTGCACAGCCGGTTCTCCACCAACACGTTCCCGTCCTGGCCGCTGGCCCACCCGTACCGGTACATCGCCCACAACGGTGAGATCAACACCGTCCAGGGCAACCGGAACTGGATGCGCGCTCGCGAGGCCCTGCTCGCGAGCGACCTGATCCCGGGCGACCTGGAGCAGCTCTACCCGATCTGTACGCCGGGAGCGTCCGACTCCGCGTCCTTCGACGAGGTGCTCGAACTGCTGCACCTGGGCGGCCGTTCGCTGCCGCACGCGATGCTGATGATGATCCCGGAGGCGTGGGAGAACGCCGCCACGATGGACTCCAAGCGCCGCGCGTTCTACGAGTTCCACTCGACGCTGATGGAGCCCTGGGACGGCCCCGCGAGTGTCGTGTTCTCCGACGGCACCAAGGTCGGTGCGGTGCTCGACCGCAACGGCCTGCGCCCCTCGCGGTACTGGGTCACCGAGGACGGCCTGGTCGTCCTGGCCTCCGAGGCCGGCGTCCTGGACATCGACCCGGCCACGGTCACCCAGAAGGGCCGGCTCGAGCCGGGCCGGATCTTCCTGGTCGACGTCGAGGCGCACCGGATCGTCACCGACGCCGAGGTGAAGTCCGCACTGGCCGACGAGAACCCGTACGACGAATGGCTGCACGCCGGCCTGATCCGCTTCGAGGACCTGCACGAGCGCGAGCACGTCGTCCACAGCCACGCGTCGGTGACGCGCCGCCAGCAGGTCTTCGGGTACACCGAGGAGGAGCTGCGGGTCCTGCTCACCCCGATGGCGAAGACCGGTGCGGAGCCGATCGGCTCGATGGGCACCGACACCCCGATCGCCGTCCTGAGCGATCGTCCGCGGCTGCTGTTCGACTACTTCGTGCAGCTGTTCGCCCAGGTGACGAACCCGCCGCTGGACGCGATCCGTGAGGAATTGGTGACCTCGCTGTCGTCGAGTCTTGGCCCGGAGTCGAACCTGCTCGATCCCGGCCCGGCGTCGTGTCGTCAGGTGGTGCTCCCGTTCCCGGTGATCACCAACGACGAGCTGGCCAAGCTGCGCCACATCAACCTGGACGGCGACATGCCGGGCCTGGCCACGATGGTGCTGCGCGGCGTGTACGACGTCGAGGGCGGCGGCGACGCGCTGAAGGACCGGCTGGACGAGATCTGCGCCGAGGCCTCGGCGGCGATCGCCGAGGGCGCCCGGATCCTGGTCCTGTCCGACCGGCACTCGAACGCCGAGAAGGCGCCGATCCCGTCGCTGCTGCTGACCGCCGCGGTGCACCACCACCTGGTCCGCGAGAAGACCCGCACCCAGGTCGGCCTGGTCGTCGAGGCCGGTGACGTCCGCGAGGTGCACCACGTCGCGACCCTGATGGGGTACGGCGCGGCCGCGGTCAACCCGTACCTGGCGCTCGAGTCCGCCGAGGACCTGGCCCGGCGCGGCACCTACCTGCCCGGGGTCGACCCGGAGCAGGCGGTCCGCAACGTGGTGAAGTCGCTCGGCAAGGGCGTGCTGAAGGTGATGTCCAAGATGGGCGTCAGCACCGTCGCGTCGTACACGGGTGCTCAGATCTTCGAGGCGACCGGTCTGTCCCCGGACCTGGTCGACGCCTACTTCACCGGTACGTCGAGCAAGCTCGGCGGCATCGGCCTGGACGTCGTCGCCGAGGAGGTCCACCGGCGGCACCTGCGGGCCTACCCGGCCAGCGGGATCCTGCCGGCGCACCGCAAGCTCGAGATCGGCGGCGAGTACCAGTGGCGCCGCGAAGGCGAGCCGCACCTGTTCGACCCCGAGACCGTGTTCCGCCTGCAGCACTCCACGCGGACCGGCCGGTACGACATCTTCAAGCAGTACACGAGCCGCGTCGACGAGCAGTCCGAGCGGCTGATGACGCTGCGTGGTCTGTTCGGGTTCGACTCGGGCCGTGAGCCGATCTCGATCGACGAGGTCGAGCCGGTGGCGGCGATCGTCAAGCGGTTCAGCACCGGCGCGATGAGCTACGGCTCGATCAGCGCCGAGGCGCACACCACGCTGGCGATCGCGATGAACCGCCTCGGCGGCAAGTCGAACACCGGTGAGGGCGGCGAGGACTCCAACCGCCTGCACGACCCGGAACTGCGCAGCTCGATCAAGCAGGTCGCGTCCGGCCGGTTCGGCGTGACGGCGGAGTACCTGACCAACTCCGACGACATCCAGATCAAGATGGCGCAGGGCGCGAAGCCCGGCGAGGGCGGGCAGCTGCCCGGCCACAAGGTGTACCCGTGGGTCGCCGGGACCAGGCACTCGACGCCCGGCGTCGGCCTGATCTCGCCGCCGCCGCACCACGACATCTACTCGATCGAGGACCTGGCCCAGCTGATCCACGACCTGAAGAACGCGAACCCGTCCGCACGGGTGCACGTGAAGCTGGTCTCGGAGGTCGGGGTCGGCACGATCGCGGCCGGTGTCAGCAAGGCGCACGCGGACGTCGTACTGATCTCCGGTCACGACGGTGGGACCGGTGCGGCTCCGCTGACCTCGCTGAAGCATGCCGGCGGTCCCTGGGAGCTCGGCCTGGCCGAGACCCAGCAGACCCTGCTGCTGAACGGTCTGCGCGACCGCATCGTCGTCCAGACCGACGGCCAGCTGAAGACCGGCCGGGACGTCGTCGTCGCCGCGCTGCTCGGAGCCGAGGAGTTCGGTTTCGCGACCGCGCCGCTGGTCGTGTCGGGCTGCATCATGATGCGCGTCTGCCACCTGGACACCTGCCCGGTCGGCGTCGCCACGCAGAACCCGGTCCTGCGCGAGCGGTACGCCGGCAAGCCGGAGTTCGTGGTGAACTTCTTCGAGTTCATCGCCGAGGAGGTCCGCGAGTACCTGGCGGAGCTCGGGTTCCGGACCCTGGACGAGGCGATCGGCCACGCCGAGGTGCTGGACATCAAGCGCGCGGTCGACCACTGGAAGGCCGACGGGCTCGACCTGACGCCGATCCTGCACGTGCCCGCGCTGCCCGAGGGCGCGTCGCTGCACCAGACCGTCGTCCAGGACCACGGCCTGGACAAGGCGCTCGACAACGAGCTGATCCGGATCTGTGCGCCGGCGATCGAGAACGGCGAACCGGTCCGGGCCCAGCTCGCGATCCGGAACGTGAACCGGACCGTCGGCACGATGCTCGGCCACGAGATCACCAAGAAGTACCGCGCGGCCGGACTGCCCGACGGCACCATCGACCTGACCTTCACCGGGTCGGCCGGCAACTCGTTCGCGGCCTTCGTCCCGAAGGGCGTGACCCTGCGGCTCGAGGGCGACGCCAACGACTACGTCGGCAAGGGTCTGTCCGGTGGCCGGGTCGTGATCCGCCCGGACCGCGACGCGCGGTTCGACGCGGCCGACCAGATCATCGCCGGCAACGTCATCGCGTACGGCGCGACGTCCGGTGAGCTGTTCATCAACGGTGGCGCAGGGCAACGGTTCTGTGTCCGGAACTCCGGTGCCACCGCGGTCGTCGAGGCCGTCGGCGACCACGCCTGCGAGTACATGACCGGTGGACGCGTCGTCGTGATCGGCGCCACCGGGCGGAACTTCGCAGCGGGCATGTCGGGCGGCGTGGCCCACGTGCTCGACCTGGACTCCGCGCTGGTGAACCCGGAGCTGGTCGACCTACTCCCGCTCACCGAGGCCGAGTCCGACCTGTTGCAGGACCTGGTCCGCCGTCACCACGAGGAGACCGGTTCGGAGCGGGCGGCCAAGCTGCTCGCCGACTGGACCGCCGCCGAGACCAGGTTCACCACGGTGATGCCCCGCGACTACGCCCGGGTGCTGGCGGCCAAGGCGGCCGCCGAGCGCGACGGGCTGGACGAGGACGCCACCACGCGAGCGATGATGGAGGCCATCTGATGGCTGACCCGAAGGGATTCCTGACCACCCCGCGGGAGGTGGCCGAACGCCGTCCGGTCGAGGAACGCAAGCAGGACTGGAACGAGGTCTACCCGGGCGGACCGGGCAAGGCGCTGCTGCCGATCATCGGCAAGCAGGCCGGCCGGTGCATGGACTGCGGGATTCCGTTCTGCCACTCCGGCTGCCCGCTGGGCAACCTGATCCCGGAGTGGAACGACCTGGTCTGGCGTGACGACTGGACCGGGGCGATCGAGCGGCTGCACGCGACCAACAACTTCCCGGAGTTCACCGGCCGGCTCTGCCCGGCGCCCTGCGAGCCGGCCTGCGTGCTCGGCATCAACCAGGAACCGGTGACGATCAAGAACGTCGAGGTCGCGATCATCGACAAGGCCTGGGAGGCCGGCGACGTCCGGCCCCAGCCGCCGGAGTGGCTGACCGGCAAGACGATCGCGGTCGTCGGCTCCGGCCCGGCCGGCCTGGCCGTCGCCCAGCAGCTGACCCGCGCGGGTCACACCGTCGCGGTGTACGAGCGGGCCTCGGCGCCGGGCGGGCTGCTCCGCTTCGGCATCCCCGAGTTCAAGATGGAGAAGTCGCAGGTCGAGCGCCGGATCCAGCAGATGAAGGAAGAGGGTACGGTCTTCCGCTCCGGCGTCAACGTCGGCAAGGACGTCACCGGGACCCAGCTCAAGCAGCGGTACGACGCTGTCGTGATCGCCACCGGTGCGACCGCGGCCCGCGACCTGCCGGTGCCCGGGCGTGAGTTCGGCGGGATCCACCAGGCGATGGAGTACCTGCCGCAGGCGAACCGGGTCGCGCTCGGCGAGACCGTCGAGGACCAGATCGTTGCCACCGACAAGGATGTCGTGATCATCGGTGGCGGTGACACCGGAGCCGACTGCCTGGGGACGGCGCACCGGCAGGGCGCGCGCAGCGTGACCCAGCTGGAGATCATGCCGCGCCCGTCCGACGAGCGTCCGGACGCGCACCCGTGGCCGACGTACCCGATGATCTACCGGGTCGCCTCGGCGCACGAGGAGGGCGGCGAGCGGGTGTACGCCGTCTCGACGAACAACTTCGTGGCCGACGACAACGGTCAGGTCGCCGGGCTGGACCTGGTCGAGGTCGAGATGATCGACGGGAAGTTCACGCCGGTGGAAGGCAGCGAGCGGACCATCCCCGCGCAGCTGGTGCTGCTGGCGATGGGCTTCCTCGGGCCGGAGAAGGAAGGCTTGCTCGAGCAGCTCGAGGTCGAGCTCGACGAGCGCGGCAACGTCAAGCGGGACAAGGCGTACCAGACCTCGGTCGACGGCGTCTTCGCCTGCGGTGATGCCGGTCGCGGCCAGTCGCTGATCGTCTGGGCGATCGCCGAGGGGCGCTCCTGCGCCAACGGGGTGGACGCGTTCCTGACCGGGTCGTCGACACTGCCGACGCCGATTCCGCCGACGGCGCGCCCGCTGGTGGTCTGACCCGCATCCGCCGGATGCGTCCGAACAATTCGCATGCGTCCGAAGAACCCGAGGCTATAGCGCACGGTTCTTCGGACGCAGACGGATTCTTCGGACGCTCGCTTTCACCGAAACGCCGCGCCCGGTCAAGCGAGGGTTTGACCCCGACCCATAAGTTGGTGGTCGTGCCTCGACGACTCCTGACCCGCGCGCGGCTCCGCAAGACGGTGCCGTGGGCCTTGCTGGTCGTGCTCTGGTTCGTCGTGTCGGTCGTGGTCGGGCTGCTCGGGTTCGCCAACGACTCCGAGCGGGTCACCGTCGGCGCGCACACCGCGCAGGTGTCGCCGACGTTCGACTCGCACGCGACCATCGACCTCGGCGCCGTGCTGCCCCGGCTGCGGCTGGACATGAACCTGCCGCTCGGGCTCGGCGTCAACCTCGACGTCCAGGAGACCGACGCCGCCAACCTCAACGACCTGCTCCAGCGGGACGCGCTGATCGCCTCCCAGCCCGACGGTGAGATCGCGCGGATCCGCGAGGTCGTGCAGCAGATGGCGGTCGACAACGCGGTCGCCGGCGCCGGGTCCGGGCTGCTGGTCACGGTGCTGTTCACGACCGTGTGGGCGATGCTCGGGCCGGCCCGGCGGCGGGAGCTGTTCGCGCTCGTCCATCGGGGTGAACGGCGGGTGCAGCACCGGGCGGTCGTCGTACTGGTGGCTCTGCTGGTGACCGTCGCGTCCGTGATCGGGCCTGGGCAGATGCGTCAGGCGCAGGCACCGCCGACCGCGTGGCGGCCGTTGGGGGAGTTGCTGCCGGAGGTGTCGTTCGACGACCGGCTGAAGACCGTCGAGGTCGCGTCCGGGTTCTCCACCGACGGGGGAGTGGGCGTCATCCGTACGGCGTTCGAGACGTACGAGCGATCCACCGAGTTCTACGGGCAACTGCGCGACCGGGTCAGCCGCGTCGGCGGGCGGATCCGGCCGGCCGGCGAGGGTGAGACCGTGGCGCTGCTGGTCTCGGATCGGCACGACAACATCGGGATGGACCCCTTCGCCGCCGAGGTCGCGAAGGTGGCCGGGGCGAAGGTGCTGATCGACGCCGGCGACGACACGTCGTCGGGGCAGTCGTGGGAGGCGTTCAGCATCAACTCGCTGGCGCAGCACTTCAAGGACCTGAAGGTCGTCGCGGTGGCCGGCAACCACGACTCCGGCGGTTTCGTCGAGGAGACGATGCGGCGGAACAAGTTCACCGTGCTCGACAGCAAGCCGGTCGAGGTCGAGGGGATCCGCTTCCTCGGCGACAGCGACCCGACCCGGACCGGGCTCGGCAGCGCCGACACCCCCGGCGACGAGACCACCTCGGAGCAGTCGACCCGGCTGGCCGACATCGCGTGCGCGCAGGCCGAGGACGAGCCGATCTCGACGATGGTCGTGCACGACCCGGCGTCGTACCAGGAGACCGCGACGCGTGGGTGCGCTTCGCTGCTGGTGTCGGGGCATCTGCACCGGCAGGTCGGGCCGGACACGAAGACCGTCGAGGGGCGCTCGGTCACGACGTACACGAACGGCACGACGGGCGGCGCGGCGTACGCGTTCGCGCTGGGCTACACGCTGCGGCGGCCGGGCGAGGTCACGCTGATCACGTACGCCGACGGGCAGCCGACCGGTCTGCAGACCGTCACCGCGGAGCTCACCGGCGAGGTCACGGTCGGCACGTATCGGCCGCTGCCGGCCTGATTTCTGCTGCCTGGTCAGGCGTTCTCGCGCTTGTCACGCGATGTTGACCCGTCGGTAACGGGGGCGGACCAGCGGGCCAGTGGTCTTGTAGGAGTAGGGTTTTGTGACGTGCGTCGCGCAAAGATCGTTTGTACGCTCGGCCCGGCTACGGCCGCCCCGGAGCGCATCCTGGAACTTGTCCAAGCAGGTATGGACGTCGCTCGGCTGAACCTGAGCCACGGCGCCCACGCCGAGCATGAGCGCATCTACCACCGGATTCGCGCTGCAGCGGAGGAGACCGGCAAAAACGTCGGCATCCTCGTCGACCTGCAGGGCCCGAAGATCCGGCTGGCCGAGTTCGCCGAAGGCAAGGTCACGCTGACCTACGGCGAGCGCTTCACCATCACCACCCGTGAGGTCCCCGGTGACGTGACCATCTGCGGTACGACGTACGACGGCCTGCCCGGCGACGTCAGCCCCGGTGATCCGCTGCTCATCGACGACGGCCGCATCGCCCTGGTCGCCGAGGAGGTGACCGAGACCGACGTGATCTGCCGGGTCACCGTCGGCGGGCCGGTGTCGAACAACAAGGGCATCAACCTGCCCGGTGCCACCGTCAGCGTGCCGGCGATGTCGGAGAAGGACGTCGAGGACCTGCGCTGGGCCCTGCACCTGCCGGCCGACATGATCGCGATGTCGTTCGTCCAGCGGGCCTCCGACATCCAGATCGTGCACAAGATCATGGACGAGGAAGGTCACCGGGTCCCGGTGGTCGCCAAGATCGAGAAGCCGCAGGCGGTCGCCAACCTGGACGAGATCATCGAGGCCTTCGACGGCTTCATGGTCGCCCGCGGCGACCTCGGCGTGGAGCTCCCGCTGGAGGAGGTCCCGCTGGTCCAGAAGCTGATCATCGACCAGGCCCGGCTGAACGCGAAGCCGGTGATCGTCGCCACCCAGATGCTGGAGTCGATGATCTCCGCCCCGCGCCCGACCCGCGCCGAGGCCTCCGACGTCGCCAACGCCGTACTGGACGGTGCGGACGCGGTGATGCTGTCGGGCGAGACCAGCGTCGGCCGCTTCCCGATCGAGACCGTCAAGACGATGGCCCGGATCGTGGAGTCCACCGAGGACCACGGCCTCGGCCGCGTCGCCGAGATCGACTGGGAACCCCGCACCAAGGGCGGCGTGATCGCCAAGGCCGCCGCGGACGTGGCCGAGGCTCTGGAGGCGAAGTACCTGGTCGCCTTCACCCAGTCCGGTGACACCGCGCTCCGCCTGGCCCGCTACCGCACCGAGATCCCGGTGCTCGCCTTCACCCCCGTCCCGTCGGTCAGCGCGTGGCTGAGCGTCGTGTGGGGCATCGAGACCCACATCGTCCCGACGGTCGACCACACGGACGAGATGGTCCGTCAGGTAGACCAGCGCCTCCTGGAGCTGGGCAAGCTCCAGAAGGGCGACCTGGTCGTCATCGTCGCCGGCAGCCCGCCCAGCATCCCCGGCTCCACCAACGCCCTCCGAGTCCACCGCATGGGCGACGCGATCTCGGGCGCGGCCCCGGCGTACCGGGAGTAGAACAAAAGCAAGAACCGAAGTAGTGGTTGCTGCGGCCGGTCGACTGACCGGCCGCAGCACTTCGGGCGGGTGGTGCGTCGATGGGGCCGGGTTTCGGCTAGAGTTTTCCCGCAACCTCGCCGGGTTGGTGGAATGGCAGACACGACGGACTCAAAATCCGTTGCTCGCAAGGGCGTGTGGGTTCGAATCCCACACCCGGCACAAACTGTCGGTGCTGCACGTCAGCATGAGACATGGTTCACTTTCGGTCGCAGGAGACGGTGGACTCCGCGTTGCGGATGTCCGACGCAGGGGTCGTCGACCGGGTCAACGCCGAGATTCACGGGGTGGCGATCAAGACCATCCGGCGGTGGCGTCGGCAGTATCAGCGACTCGGGCTGCCCAGGGGACAGGGGTTTCGGCCGACGCCTTGTCCTCGGTGTGACGGGGCCGCGCTGGACGAGCCGGCGTACGCGTTGCTGCTGGGGTGGTACCTGGGGGACGGGCACATCGTCGCGGCCAAGCGTGGGGTCTACACGTTGCAGATCGCGAACGACCAGAAGTACCCGGAGCTGAACCAGGAGATCGCGGCAACGATTCGGCGGGTGAAGCCGACGGCGAGTCCTTGCCTGCGCGGTGGATCGTCGGCGGTGCGGATCGAGGCTCGGTGGAAGCACTGGCCGTGTGTCTTCCCGCAGCACGGGCCCGGGCGCAAGCATCTGCGGCGGATCGAGCTGCACGGGTGGCAGCGGGAGATCGTACGGCGGGAGCCGGAGCTGCTGCTGCGCGGGCTGTTCCACTCCGACGGCAGCCGGTTCGTGAACTGGGTGAGCAAGCCCACGCGGGACGGTGGGCGGAAGCGGTACGAGTACCTGCGCTACATGTTCTCGAACGAGTCCGCGGACATCCGTTTGATCCTCACCGACACGCTGGACCAACTGGGTATTCCTTGGCGGTCCCCGCGGCGAAACGTCGTCGCGGTGAGTCGGCGGGAGGGGGTTGAGGCGCTCGACGGGTTCGTCGGGCCGAAGAGCTGAGAGTGGGGTCGATATGGTGTCGGGTGTGACTGCTAAGCGTGTGGTGATCGCTGAGGACGAGGCTCTGATCCGGATGGATCTGGCCGAGATGCTGGCTGAGGAGGGGTACGACGTCGTCGGGCAGGCCGGGGACGGGGAGGAGGCCATTCGGCTGGCGGTCGAGCATCGGCCGGATCTGGTGATCCTGGACGTCAAGATGCCGAAGCTGGACGGGCTCAGTGCGGCGGAGAAGATCGCGGGAGAGCGGATCGCGCCGGTGCTGATGCTGACGGCCTTCTCGCAGCGGGAGCTGGTCGAGCGGGCCCGCGACGCGGGCGCGATGGCGTACCTGGTGAAGCCGTTCTCCAAGGCCGACCTGCTCCCGGCGATCGAGATCGCGGCCAGCCGGTACGTCGAGCTCGCCGAGCTCGAGCGCGAGGTGGCCGACCTGTCGGAGCGGCTGGAGACCCGCAAGCTGGTCGACCGGGCCAAGTCGGTGCTGCAGACCAAGTTCGGGCTGTCCGAGCCGGACTCGTTCCGCTGGATCCAGAAGACCGCGATGGACAAGCGCGTCTCGATGCGCCAGGTCGCCGAACTGGTGGTCGACGAAGCCGGCTCCTGAGCACAGCCCGTACGGCGAAGCGCCGGCGCGACGCCGGCTCCTGATCAACAGCCCGCACGGCGAAGCGCCGGTCCAGCAAACAGCCCGTACGGTGAAGCGCCGGCGCGCCGTACCCGCCGTACGGCGAGCGCCCGCGCGACCGGCGGTGGTCCGCGGCTGCACCACCTCCTGGTCGGCGCGGTCTGCTCCTGCCGCCGTCCGCCGTGAGTTGCCCTCGGCAACGAGGTTGGCGAGAAGCCGTCGTGGGGGTGAAAGACCCTCCCCACGGAGCTGCCTGGTCTGCGAATGCTCGTGGCCTTCACATCAGGGTCGCCCCCAGACGGGCGCAGCGTACGGAGGAACAGCGGTCGGTGGCACAAGTCGGGCCTGGTTGGCCTCGACGTCGACGCCGCCAAGTAGGCCCCCGACCGAAGGCGGGCGCCTGCCACGAAAACGCCGGGTTCGCCACCCGTTCGGGCGCGGCGGAGGTCGCCGTCCGTCCGAGGAACGAGACGGCCGTCACACAGCGTAAAAGCCGGCCGGATACCGGTGGCACGCATCGGTTGTCAATGTGGCTCTGCGTACGCCGTACTGTCACAACCGGTGACACTGCTGAGCAAAGCCAGTGGCGACTGATCATGATGGTGCTTACAGCGGTAACGACCTCACAACACACGCTGGGTCACGTTCGCCTTGACTGCTCGGCGGGGTCTAACCTGCGGGTGCTCGCGGGAATCGCGGGGGTCCGGGGATCCGCTCGGGCTATCCAGACATGGGAGGAACAGTGCACCAGCGTTCCGTAGTACGGGTCGGCGCGTCGCTGATCGTTGCGTCGTTGGCCCTGACTGCCTGCGGTTCACGCAGTGACGACAACGGTGGCGGGGGCTCCGAGGCGACCAAGACCGCCAAGATCGGCGTGATCGCGCCGCTGTCGGGAGACCTGTCGGCACTTGGTCTGGGTATCCAGCACTCGGTCGAGCTCGCCGTCAAGCAGGCCAACGACAGCAACGCCGTTCCGGGCTGGAAGTTCGAGGTCTCGGCCAAGGACGACGAGGGCAAGACGGACCCGGCCAAGAACGCGGCCACCGCGCTCGCCGGTGACAAGGACGTGATCGGTGTCGTCGGCACCCTGAACACCAGCACGAGCCTTCAGGTTCAGCCGGTGCTCGCGCCGAAGAACATCGTCCAGGTCTCGCCGGCCAACACCGGCCCCGCCCTGACCCAAGGTGCGGACTGGCAGAAGAGCCCGAAGCGGCCCTACCCGACGTACTTCCGCACCTGCACCACGGACGCCGTCCAGGGTCCGTTCGCGGCGCGTTACCTGTACAACACCGCGAAGATCACCAAGGTCGCGACCATCCACGACAAGAAGGCGTACGGCCAGGGTCTGGTCGGCACCTTCACCGAGGAGTTCAAGAAGCTCGGCGGCACCGTCACCGCGGCCGAGACGATCACCGCGGACGAGTCGAACTACACCGCGGTCGTGTCCGCGATCAAGCCGTCCGCCCCGCAGGCGGTCTACTACGGCGGTGAGTACCCGCAGGCCGGGCCGCTGTCGCAGCAGATGAAGGCGGCCGGTCTGAACGTCCCGCTGATGGGCGGCGACGGCATCTTCGACCCGAAGTACATCTCGCTGGGTGGCAAGACCTCCACCAACGACCTGGCCACCTCGGTCGGCGCGCCGACCGACGCGCTGCCGTCGGCCAAGAAGTTCGTCGAGGACTACAAGGCGGCGAACTTCCCGGAGCCGTACGCGGCGTACGGCGGCTACTCCTACGACGCGGCGAACGCGATCATCAACGCGCTGAAGGAGTCCCTGAAGGACGCCACCGACGTCGAGTCGGCCCGTCCGAAGACCGTCGAGGCGCTCGGCAAGGTCTCGTTCGACGGCGTCACCGGAAAGGTCGCGTTCGACCAGTACGGCGACACCACCTCGAAGGTCCTGACCGTCTACAAGGTCGACGCCGGTAAGTGGGCGACCGTGGAGACCAAGGACTTCGAAGCCAACTAGTCGGCCTCGTGTCCGGGGGTGGGAGCGAAGGTTCTCCCACCCCCGTGGCATGTCGGCACAGAGGTAGTTAGGAGGTCGACGTGGACCAGTTCTTCCAGCAGCTCGTGAACGGGCTGACTCTCGGGTCGTTGTACGCCCTGATCGCGGTCGGGTACACCGTCGTCTACGGCATCGTTCAGCTGATCAACTTCGCGCACGGCGAGATCTTCATGATCGGCGCCTTCGGTGCGCTGACGACGTACCTGCTGTTCTTCGACGGGCACACCAGTGTCTGGATCCTGCCGGTGATGATCATCGGGGCGATCATCGCCTCGACCGCCACCGCGGTGGCGATGGAACGTGTCGCGTACCGTCCCCTGCGGAACGCGCCACGGCTCGCACCGCTGATCACCGCGATCGGGATCTCGGTGTTCCTGCAGGAGTTCATCCGGCTCCTGTACGACCGGCCGCAGTGGACGCTCGTCGTGATCGCCCCGGTCGTGGTCTGGGTGGCGTACGTCGTGGCCACCCGCGGGCTGAAGCTCAACCTGAACCACCCCGTGACGAAGTGGCACGACCGGACGCCGTTGATCGGCGCCGGTGTCGGTGCGCTGCTGGTCTGGGCCCTGGTCCGCCGGCTCGTCGACCCCGGCTACGCCTTCACACCCGTCGTCCTGATCGGCGGCGTGGTCGTCGGCGTGGGCGCCGCCTGGCTGCTGGCCCGGACCGGGTCCGGCGCCGAGCGCGCGAAGCTCCTGCTGACGCCCTCCGTGCAGCTGGCCGGCGGGGCGGTCGTCCTGCTCGAGGTCCTCTGGGTGGTCTACCGCGAGATCCTCAGCTCGATCGAGTGGCCGAGCGCGAAGCAGCGCATCCCGTTCCCGCAGATCGACGTGGTCACCGGGTCGGCGCTGCAGCTCGGCGGCGTGACGATCCAGCGGTCGGCGATCTTCACCGTCGGCGCGCTGATCGTCTGCACCGCGATCCTGTGGTATTTCATCAACCGGACCCGGCTGGGCCGCGGCATGCTCGCGGTCTCGCAGGATCCCGACACCGCGCGCCTGATGGGCATCAACGTCGACCGGATCATCGTGGTCGCGTTCGCGCTCGGCGCCGTCCTGGCCGCCGTCGCCGGTGTCTCGCAGGGTCTGCAGAACAACAACATCGAGTTCCGGATGGGCTTCCTGGCCGGTCTGAAGGCGTTCACCGCCGCGGTGCTCGGTGGGATCGGCAACATCTACGGTGCGGTCGCCGGTGGTCTGGTGCTCGGCGTCGTCGAGGCGATGGCCACCCAGTACATCCCCGGCCAGTTCGGTGGTAGTACCTGGAAGGACGTCTGGGCGTTCGTCATCCTGATTCTGGTACTGGTCTTCAGGCCGCAGGGCCTGCTCGGGGCGAGGGTGGTGGATCGCGCATGACGCAGGTCGACACGACAACCGGTACGACGGAACCGGCGGCGGCGCCGTCGAAGGCCGCCTGGCCGCTCGGTCTCGCAGGTGTGGTCCTGGTGATCGTCGGCTCCTTCCTGTCCTGGAGCTACGACGGCTCGATCCTGGGCGACCTGTCGATCAACTTCTACCCCGGCGGGCTGCAGATCCTGGCGATCATCGCCGCCCTGCTCGCGCTGGTGCTGCTGCTGGCCGAGCAGGGACCGCTGAGCCGCCTGAACGTCTGGCTCGACACGACCCTGGGCCTGCGGGCGCTGGGCATCGGGCTGGCGTTCTACATGTTGCTGGTCCTGATCGCGATCACCGTCGAGTCCGACGGCCTGATCAACGTCAACCCCGGCGGCTGGATCTCCTTCGTCGGCGCGGTCCTGCTCCTGGTCTCGTCGCGGATGCTGCCGCTGCGGACGCTGCACGACATGAGCAAGGCGAAGCTCCCGGGCTGGTCGGAGATCCTCGCGATCGCCGTCCTGATGGCGTCGGTACTGTTCGTCTCGGCGTACGCGCTCGGGCTGGACGACGCCTGGGCCTTCGTGCTCTGCCTGGTGTTCATCGCGGCCGTCGTGGCCGTGCTGTTCCGGACCGGCTCGATGACGTGGGTCGGTCACGCCGCGCAGCGGCACAAGAAGGTGCTGACGCTCTCGTCGTTCGTCGTCGCGTTCCTGTTCCCGTTCACCCAGAACGGCTCGGACGCGAACATGTCGATCGCGACCCAGGTGCTGGTCTTCGCGGCCACCGCCATGGGCCTGAACATCGTGGTCGGCCTGGCCGGCCTGCTGGACCTCGGGTACATCGCGTTCCTCGGCTCCGGCGCGTACGTCGCGGCGATGCTGTCGAACTCGGCGTTCGCGACGATCGGCTGGACCCCGCCGTTCCTGGTCGTGGTCCTGGTCGGTGCCTGCGTGGCGGCGACCTTCGGCCTGATCATCGGGTCGCCGACGCTGCGGGTCTCGGGTGACTACCTGGCGATCGTGACGCTCGGCTTCGGTGAGATCTTCCGGCTCGCGATGGCCAACCTGGACGGCAACAACGGCCCGAACCTGACCAACGGCCCGAACGGCATCCCGGGGATTCCCGACCTGCAGGTGGGTGGCTTCAACTTCGGCGACGAGCACAACATCGCCGGGATCGACCTCGGCCGCTTCTCGAACTACTACTTCCTGCTGCTGGTCCTGATCGGCGGCATCATCCTGGTCTTCGCCCGGCTGAACAACAGCCGGATCGGGCGGGGCTGGGTGGCGATCCGGGAGGACGAGAAGGCCGCCGAGGCGATGGGCGTGAACGTCTTCGGCCTGAAGCTGCTGGCGTTCGCGGTCGGCGCGTTCCTGGCCGGTCTGGCCGGCACGATCAAGGCGCACCAGGACGGGGCGGTCAGTCCCGACCAGTACGTGTTCCTGGAGTCGGCGTTCCTGCTGGCGGCCATCGTGCTGGGCGGTATGGGCACCATCGCCGGTGTGTTGCTCGGTGCAACGATCCTGAAGCTGCTGCCGGAGAAGCTGCGGTTCTTCTCGGAGTACCGGCTGCTGCTGTTCGGTCTGCTGCTGGTGCTGATGATGCGGTTCCGCCCCGAGGGCCTGGTGGCCAGCCGCAGACGGCAGTTGGAGTTCCACGAAGAGGACGAGGAGCTGGCCGTGGCGGTCGAGAACGAGCTCGTCGAGGAGGCGAAATGACCGTCACGGAACCGGCGCCGAGCGCGCCGAGCACCGGCCGGCCGGTGCTGGAGGCCTCCGGGGTCACCATGCGGTTCGGCGGTCTGCTGGCCGTCAACGACGTCAACCTGACCGTCCGCGAGGGCGAGATCGTCGGGCTGATCGGCCCGAACGGCGCCGGCAAGACGACGTTCTTCAACTGCCTGACCGGGCTGTACAAGCCGACCAGCGGTCAGGTCCGGTTCGAGGGCACGCCGTTGCCGCCCAAGCCGCGGGCCGTGGTCAAGGCGGGGATGGCGCGGACGTTCCAGAACATCCGCCTGTTCGCCAACATGACCGCGCTCGAGAACGTGATGGTGGGCCGGTACTGCCGGACGTCGGCCGGTGCGCTGACCTCGGTGCTGCACGGCCCGAAGTACCGTCGCGAGGAGGCGGCCACCCGGGCGCGGGCCCAGGAGCTGCTCGAGTTCGTCGGGCTCGGCAAGTCGACCGAGCACCTGGCGCGGAACATGCCGTACGGCGACCAGCGGCGGCTCGAGATCGCCCGCGCGCTGGCCACCGACCCGAAGCTCATCCTGCTGGACGAGCCGACGGCCGGGATGAACCCGCAGGAGACCAAGCAGGCCAGTGACCTGATCTTCAAGATCCGGGACTCGGGCCTGTCGGTGGTCGTGATCGAGCACGACATGCGGTTCATCTTCAACCTGTGCGACCGGGTGCTGTGCCTGGTCCGCGGTGAGACGCTGATCGAGGGCCTGCCGGGTGAGGTGCAGTCGGACCCGCGGGTGATCGAGGCCTACATCGGCACCGGTGAGGACGACGACGACGAGGACGAGTCGACCGACGGACGGCCGCAGGACGTTCCGGAGGAGGGGCGATGACCGCGATGCTGGAGGTCCGCGACCTCGAGGTTGCCTACGGCAAGATCGTCGCGGTGAAGAAGATCAGCTTCTCCGTCGAGCAGGGGCAGGTGGTGTCGCTGATCGGCACCAACGGCGCCGGCAAGACGACCACGCTGCGGACGATCTCGGGGCTGCTGCGCCCGACGTCGGGCGAGATCCTGTTCCAGGGTCAGCGCATCGACGACGTACCGGCCCACGACATCGTCACGATGGGGCTGGCGCACTCGCCCGAGGGCCGGCGGATCTTCCCCCGGCTGTCGGTCGAGGAGAACCTGCTGCTCGGCGCGTTCACCCGCAACGACCAGTCGGCGATCCGGTCCGACCTCGAGGCGGCGTACGCGCTGTTCCCGATCCTGGGGGAGCGGCGCAAGCAGCCGGCCGGGACGTTCTCCGGCGGTGAGCAGCAGATGCTGGCGATGGGCCGGGCGATGATGAGCCGTCCCAAGCTGCTGATGCTCGACGAGCCGTCGATGGGCCTGTCGCCGATCATGATGAAGCGGATCATGACGACCGTCACCGAGCTGCAGAAGCAGGGCACGACGATCCTGCTGGTCGAGCAGAACGCCCAGGCGGCGCTCAAGCGCGCCGACTACGGCTACGTCCTGGAGGTCGGCAAGATCGTCGTCCAGGGCACCGGCCGCGAGCTCCTGGTCAACGACGACGTCCGCAAGGCGTACCTCGGCGAGGACTGAGCCACCCGTACGACGAAGAGCCCCCGGTCGATCGACCGGGGGCTCTTTGCTGTCAGCAACCAGTCAGTTGCGGACGACAACCAGCAGCTGGACGAGGAGCGGCGCGACGATCAGAGCCGGCAGGAGGTCGGCGACGGCGACCTGCTTGATCTTCAGTAGGCGCAGCGCCACACCGATCAGCAGCAGGCCGCCCGTGGCGCCCAGTGCCGTCACATGAGCCTCGGGCAGTACGTCGCCGAGCAGGGCGCCCACGGCCGTCATCAGCCCCTGGATGACCAGTACGACGAGCGCGGACGCCGCGACACCCCAGCCGAGCGAGGCGGCGAAGGCGATCGAGGCGAAGCCGTCCAGGACCGCCTTCAGGAACAGCTGATCGGCGCCGCGGCCGAGGCCGTCCGACAGCGCGCCGAGGAACGTCAGCGGGCCGACGCAGAAGACCATCGACGCGGTCACGAAGCCCTCGACGAACGTGCTCTCGCCGTCCCCGCGGCTGAACCGGCGCTGGAGCCAGCTGCCGAAGCCCTCCAGGCGTTGCTCGATCTTCAGCAGCGAACCGGCGATCCCGCCGATCAGCATCGCGCCGAGCACGATCAGCACCGGGGCGCTGTCGCCGACCGCGTCGCTGAGCGCGGCGTCGCCGACGGTAAGTGCCGACGTGACCGCGATCAGCAGCGTGACCAGGCCGAGGGCGTCGGTGACCAGGTCGCGGGTCCGGCCGGGCAGGCGGTGCCCGATCAGGACGCCGAGGACCGAGCCGACAAGGACGGTCGCGACGTTCACGACGGTGCCGATTCCGATGAACAAGCGTGCTCTCCGATCGCCGGCGATCACAGCCGGTGTGGGGGTGGTCGCGTCGCTTTGCAAGCGACCTCCGAAGCCCTACTGTTGCGCGGGGACGAGCGTATCCGCCCAGTCCTGTTCACCTCGGGGTGGATCAAGACCAGGAGGCCGACGTGGCAGCTGCCATCGAGGTGCGCGACGCACGCCCCGACGATGCCGCTGCCCTGGTGACGCTGTGGGGCGAGATGTCGATCGGCACCGGGCACCAGCGTGCCCTGGCGGCGCCGACGCCGGCTTCGGTCCGCGCCTCGCTCGCCCGGCTCGGCAAGGATCCCGGCGCCCGGCTCCTGGTCGGCGAGCTCGACGGCCACGTGAGCGGGATGGTCTACCTGCGCCGGACGCCGATCTCCCCGCTGCACGCCGAGGAGACGATGACGGTCGAGTACCTGCACGTCACCGACCAGGCCCGGCGCCACGGACTGGGCAAGGCGCTGGTCGCCGAGGCCGCCGCGTGGGCCGAGCACGAGAGCTGCCCGTACCTCGGTGTCGTCGCCCCGCCGCTGGCCCGCGAGGCGAACCGGTTCCTCGCCCGGCTCGGGCTCGGGCAGGCCGCCGTACTGCGGTTCGCCGCCACGCACACCGTCCGTCGCCGGCTCGCCGCCGAGCACGCGCCCAACCTGCTGGCGATGCTGTCGTCACGCCGGTCGGTGATCGCCCGGCGCGCTCAGCTCGGCCGGCACCCCGACCTCACCTCTCCGGCGGAGCCTGAATCAGCTGGCAGGTGATCCGCGCCGTACACACCCGCTTGTCGCGTTCGTCGGTGACGACGATCTCGTACGACGTGGTGGTGCGGCCCAGGTAGATCGGCGTGGCGACGCCGGTCACGGTCCCTTCGCGGACGGCCCGGTGGTGGGTCGCGTTGATGTCGACGCCGACCGCGACCTTCCCGTACTGCGCCGCGTGCAGGGCCGAACCGATCGACCCGAGGCTTTCGGCGAGCACGCAGGACGCGCCCCCGTGCAGCAGCCCGTACGGCTGGGTGTTGCCCTTGACGGGCATGGTCGCGACGACGCGCTCCGGCGACGCCTCGCTGACCGCGATGCCCATCACGCTGAGCAAAGTGCCCTCGACGTCCATCCCCGGCGGCAGCGCCGTACCTTCTGTGCTCTGATCACTCACAGAGCGCAGACTACCTTCGCCCGTCGTGACAAAACTGTCGGCGGCAGCCACTAGAGTCTCTACGTGGCTCCAGAAACCGACACCTCTACGACGACCAAGGACCCCGAACCGGTGGTGGGCGACTCGCCCCGGCCGCGGATCCTGCTGCTGGACGGGCACTCGCTCGCGTACCGGGCGTTCTTCGCGCTGCCGGTGGAGAACTTCTCCACCACCACGGGTCAGCACACCAACGCGGTGTACGGGTTCACCTCGATGCTGATCAACATGCTGCGCGACGAGCAGCCGACGCACATCTGCGTCGCCTTCGACGTGTCCCGCAAGACCTTCCGCTCCGAGCAGTACACGGAGTACAAGGCCGGCCGCTCGAAGTCCCCGGACGAGTTCAAGGGGCAGGTCTCGCTGGTCAAGGAGGTGCTGGAGGCGCTCCGCATCCCGACCACCGAGATCGACGGCTGGGAGGCCGACGACATCATCGCCACGCTCGCGACGCAGGCCGACGAGCAGGGCTTCGAGGTGCTGATCAGTTCCGGCGACCGCGACTCGTTCCAGCTGATCAACGACAACGTGACCGTGCTGTACCCCAAGCGCGGTGTCTCCGAGATCGCCCGGATGGACCCGGCCGCGGTCGAGGCGAAGTACGGCATCCCCCCGCGGCTGTATCCCGACCTCGCCGCGCTGGTCGGCGAGAAGAGCGACAACCTCCCCGGCGTACCGGGGGTCGGTGACAAGACCGCGGCGAAGTGGCTGAACCAGTTCGGTTCGCTGAACGACGTGATCGACCGGGTCAACGAGATCAAGGGCAAGGCCGGCGAGTCACTGCGCGAGCACCTGTCCGACGTGATCCGGAACCGTCAGATCAACGAGCTGGTCCGCGACCTGACGCTGGACGTCGCCGTCGACGACCTGGTCCGGCATCCGTGGGACCGCGACAAGGTGCACACGCTGTTCGACAGCCTGGAGTTCCGGGTCCTGCGCGAGCGGTTGGTCGCCGAGCACGAGCAGGTCGAGGAGACGATCGAGGAGGGCTTCGACCTCGAGGGCACGCAGCTGAAGCCGGGCGAGGTCGCGGCCTGGATCAAGGAGCACGTGTCGACCGGCGCCCGCACCGGCGTCGCCGTGCAGGGGTCGTGGGGGCGGGGGACCGGTGAGATCACCGGGCTCGCGCTGGCGACGTCGACCGGTGCGGCGGCCTGGTTCGACCCGGCGACGCTGACGCCGGACGACGACTCGGCCTGGCAGGCCTGGCTCGCGGACGCCGCGCAGCCGAAGGCGCTGCACGACGCGAAGGGTCCGTTGCTCGGATTCCTGGAGCGCGGGTGGACGCTGGCGGGGCTGACGTCGGACACGCAGCTGAGTGCGTACCTCGCTCGTCCGGACCAGCGCTCGTACGACCTGTCCGACCTGACCGTGCGGTACCTCAAGCGCGAGCTGCGCACCGAGGAGGCCGACAACGGGCAGCTCAGCTTCGACGACGTCGAGGGCGGCCCGGCCGCGGACGCGACGATGCTGCGCGCGCGTGCGATCGCGGACCTCGCCGACACGCTCGACGCCGAGCTGGAGAAGCAGGCCGGTACGGCGTTGCTGGCCGACGTCGAGCTGCCGCTGATCGACGTGATCGCGGGCATGGAGCGCGACGGGATCGCGGTCGACCGGCCGTACCTGGAGCAGCTCGAGGAGCGGTTCGCGACCGGGGTGCGGGACGCGGCGGCGTCGGCGTACGAGGTGATCGGCAAGGAGATCAACCTCGGGTCGCCGAAGCAGCTGCAGGTGGTGCTGTTCGACGAGCTGCAGATGCCGAAGACCAAGCGCACCAAGACCGGGTACACGACCGACGCGGACTCGCTGCAGTCGCTGTTCGAGAAGACCGAGCACCCGTTCCTGGCGTACCTGCTGGCGCACCGCGACGCGACCCGGCTGCGGCAGACCGTCGAGGGGCTGCTGAAGACGATCAGCCCGAAGGACGCCCGGATCCACACCACGTTCAACCAGACGATCGCGGCGACCGGGCGGCTCAGCTCGACCGACCCGAACCTGCAGAACATCCCGATCCGGACCGAGGAGGGCCGCCGGATCCGCGAGGCGTTCGTCGTCGGCGAGGGTTTCGAGGCGCTCATGTCGGCCGACTACAGCCAGATCGAGATGCGGATCATGGCGCACGTGTCGGAGGACGCCGGGCTGATCGAGGCCTTCAACTCCGGCGAGGACTTCCACTCGGTCACAGCTGCTCGCGTCTTCTCGGTCGAGCCGTCCGAGGTGACGCAGGAGATGCGCGCGAAGATCAAGGCGATGAACTACGGCCTGGCGTACGGGCTGTCGGCGTACGGGCTGAGTCAGCAGCTGAAGATCGGCGTGGACGAGGCCAAGGGCCTGATGGACGAGTACTTCGAGCGCTTCGGTGGGGTGCGGGACTACCTGCGCAGCATCGTGCTCGAGGCCGGCAAGAGCGGGTACACCGAGACCATCCTCGGCCGCCGCCGCTACCTGCCCGACCTGACCAGCGACAACCGCCAGCGCCGCGAGATGGCCGAGCGGATGGCCCTCAACGCCCCGATCCAGGGCTCGGCCGCCGACGTCATCAAGATGGCGATGCTCAAGGTCGACGCGTCCCTGCGCTCGTCCGGTCTGAAGTCCCGGATGCTGCTGCAGGTCCACGACGAACTGGTCTTCGAGATCGCCCCCGGCGAACGCGAGGCCCTGGAAACCCTGGTCCGCAAGGACATGGGCGCCGCGGTCGAGATGGCCGTCCCGCTGGACGTCTCGGTCGGCGTAGGCCGCACCTGGCACGAAGCCGCCCACTGAGCCGATGAACGCGACCGGCTCCCCGCCCGAGAACCCCAAGGGCGGGGAGCCGGTGTCCGGCTCTCCGAACTCCGATCGGCAGCCGCGCCTTGATCGGTCGAGCCCCGAGCCGACCCGGCCGTTCCGGTGGGATCTGGTGCGGCCGGATCAGCTCGGGTCGCTGCTCGACGGGGTCGAGGAGCCTGGTCTCTGGTTCCTCGACGAGTTGGTCGAGTGCGCCGGGCGCGTGCTCGCGCAGTCGGCGGGCGGTGACCTGTACTTCGTCGGTCGCTCGGTCGACAGCCTGTACGACCTGCTCAGCGGAGCTCTTGTCGGCACCGCGTGGGAGGAACGGCTGCATCCGTTGCCGTTGTCTTTGTACGGGTACGACGGTCAAGCTTTCAACCCGTTGGAGCTTCGGCAGTTGCGGACGAACCTCACCGCCGCTGGTCTGGCTCCGGCGGAGCTGATGCGCGGGCGCCCGACGGTGTTCGTCGACCTCGTCTACCAGGGCTCGACGTTCGGCAACCTGTACGCCGTACTGCGGGAGTGGGTCGACGACGAGCGTGCGCAGTGGGACGTGATCCGCCGGCAGTTGCACTTCGTCGGGATCACCTGGCGGGGCAAGACCAGTCCCAACACCTGGCGCTGGCAGCAGAACGCCGCCTGGACCACGCAGTTCCCGGCCGCCGCGATCCGCAACGTGTCGCTGGGCGGCGGGGTGTGGGACTACTTCGGCAACGCACAGGCGAAGACGGCGCAGTCGTTCCGTCGTACGCGGTGGAACGACCCCGAGGTCGCCGATCCACCCCGCGACGAGAAGTCCCGCCACGCACTCGCCGAAGCTGTCCGCCTGGTTGAGCGCGCCGGCACCCCGGAGATCCGGCGCCGCATCGCCGACCGGGTCGCCCGCGAACCAACCGCCGCCGAACGCTGGTCCCGCGAGCTCCAACGGGATCTTCGGCGCTAGCACCCGCCAGCCGGCCGCTCAGGAGATGGCCGCTCGGCTGCTCCAGCAGGTGGGTGCGTTCGGCCTGGTAGACCCCGGGCTAGCTGGTGACCAGTACCGGAGCGGGGTTGTCAGCTAGGGCATCGGCGATGCAGAGGTCTTCGCGCGGGTGGAGTTCGGGGTGGTCCGCCAGGGGGAACCAGCCGACCTCCAGTGACTCGTCGTCGTTCACCGCGGCCTCGCCGCCGGTGGGGTGGCAGCGGAAGCAGAGGTCGAGGTACTGGACCTGGTCGCCGTTCGGGTAGGCGGTCGGGGGGAGGGACTCGACGCGGACCAGGCGGTCGACGGCCGTGTGGACGGCGGTTTCCTCGTGGATCTCGCGGACGATCGCCTCGGCGGGTTGTTCGCCTGGTTCGAGGATGCCGGCGGGGAGGCTCCAGCGGCCGTTGTCGGCGCGGCGTACGAGCAGGATCCGGTCGGCGTCGTCGAGGACGACCGCGGTGATCCCGGGCATCCACAACAGATCGTGACCGATCTTCTCGCGCAGGGCGAGGATGAACTTCGGCGTCGTCATGCCCCGACCCTAGCCAGGGTGGGGTTACTTGATGCAAGAAAGTGAAACGGTTCAGCGCAGGTGGTGAACGTTTCATCGGAAATCACCGATAGTTCACGACGAATCCACGGACCGTGACACCGAGCCCTTTCGGGTCGCAGCGATCTGTGCCTCCTCACCTGCCAAAGATCCTGGATCCTATCGGATATCTCATGAGGCCTCCGATGGCTTCGACTGGGAGGCGGCATGCAACCAGCAGTGAGGACAGGTGGAATCCGGCGGCGCAGTTTCGTCGCCGGCGCGATGGGGCTGACCGCGGCGACGACCAGCGGTCTGCTCAGCGGCTGCGGCCCGGACGAGGCGGTCGGGGCGAGTCCGGAGAGTCTCGCGGCTCCGCCGGCCACGCTCGGCCCGAAGACCGGCGGCATCATCTACCCGGACGGCTACGTCGGTCCGGTGGCCCGCAAGCTCGGCCCGATCGTCACCGAGCCGACGAAGTTCGTGGTCGTGGTCCCGCAGGACCTGACCGTCGGCGACTGGGCCAAGAACAAGTTCACCAAGTGGCTCGAGCAGCACACCGGGATCACGATCGAGTTCCGCCAGATCGCCGGCGCCGACGAGGACGTGACGATCAAGGTCAACGCGATGATCGCGGCCGGCGACATCCCGGACGCGTTCATGGGCGTGAACTTCAGCAAGTCCCAGCTCTACCTGTACGGCGCGCAGAACCTGTTCGTCGACCAGCGCAAGTACACCGAGAAGTACGCCCCGAACCTGCAGCAGATGTTCCACGACTACCCACTGGCCAAGAAGCTGGCGACCTCCCCGGACGGCGGCCAGTACACCTACCCGTCCTTCAACGACTGCTACCACTGCCGCGCGAGCAAGTCGCGGACCTGGATCAACAGCCGCTGGCTCAAGCAGGTCGGGCTGGCGATGCCGAAGACCACCGACGAGTTCCGGGAGGTCTTGCAGGCGTTCAAGAAGGCCGACCCGGCCGGCCGCGGACGGACCCTGCCGTTCGTCGGCTACAAGGAGGACGGCACCAACCAGGTCACCGTCGACAAGTTCGTGATGAACGCGTTCCTCTTCAACCCGACCTCGCCCTGGCTAACGGTTGCCGATGGCAAGGTTCAGGCGGCGTACTCGCAGGACGGCTGGCGCGAGGGACTCAAGTACCTCAGGACCCTGTACGCCGAGGAGCTGCTCAACCGCGACGCGTTCAGCATGACCGCCGAGCAGCTGCAGCGCGCCGGCAACAACAAGGACGGCCCCCTGCTCGGCGTGTTCCAGGGCAACTACTGGGGCAGCGCGATGGACGTCGACGTCGAGGACCCGAACGCGCGCTGGCACGACTACGAAGCCGTGCCGCCGCTGGAAGGCCCGGACGGTTTTCCGGGTCGCCAACTGGGACCACTACACCGGCTTCGACCCGCGACTCGTGATCACCCGCAAGTGCCGCCGCCCGGATCTCCTGGTGAAGTGGGCGGACTTCCAGCTCGACCTCGAGGTGATGATGGCGGCGTACGCCGGGCCGGGCAGCTGGAGCTTCGCGAAGCGCGGTGACAAGGCGATCAGCGGCAAGCAGGCGCTGTTCGGCATCTCCGGGACCTGGGCGCCGGACAAGACCAAGGACACCTGGGCGCAGCGCAACCCGAACTACCGTTCCGGCGACTTCCGCCTGTCCGAGCGGGTCGACCCGACCAAGCCGACGTTCGAGAAGCCGCTGTACGAACAGACGCGGGACCGGTACTTCCCGCATCGCGAGCCGATCGAGCAGCAGTTCCCGCCGGTCGAGCTGGAGGGTGACCAGGCTGCGCTCGACGCGTCGCTGCTGCTCGACCTGAGCGGCGAGGTGGTGCAGACGATGGCCCGCTTCGTCACCGGTAAGGCCGACCCGGCCGACGACGGCCAGTGGAAGGACTACCTGGGCCGCCTCGACA
Source organism: Kribbella sp. cmx-5-2 (assembly GCA_049998015.1). Classification (GTDB taxonomy): domain Bacteria; phylum Actinomycetota; class Actinomycetes; order Propionibacteriales; family Kribbellaceae; genus Kribbella. Next base: position 639,786 of record JAEBEC010000001.1, on the reverse strand, counting down.
AGATCGGGCTGCGCCCGTATCTCGACATCCAGCAGGCCGCCTACGAGAGCTTCCAGGGGTCAGCGCGATGACGACGACGCAAGCCGCGCCGGACCGCGAGTCGGACGACTACCTGCCCGCGGCGGTCAAGGAGACCCGCGGCGACCGGATCGTGCTGATCTGCAACTACACCGCGCTCGGGCTGTTCTCGCTCGCGGTCCTCTACCCGTTGGTCTACGTGCTGAGCGCCGCGTTCAGCGAACCGAAGAACGTCCAGTCCGGCGAGGTCTGGCTGTGGCCGGTCGGGCTCAGCCTGGAGTCGTTCCGGTCGATCTTCGACTACGACGGGATTGTCCGCGGTTTCGGCAACTCGGTGGTCTACGCGATCGGCGGCGCGTTGCTGGCGACCGTGCTGACGCTGCTGGCGGCGTACCCGCTGTCGCGCAAGGACCTGCCGGGCAAAGGGCTGATCCTCGGGCTGTTCCTGTTCACGATGATGTTCAACGGCGGGCTGATCCCGAACTACCTGGTGGTCGACCGGACCGGTCTGCTGGACACCCGCTGGGCGATGATCCTGCCGACCGCGATGGCGGTCTGGAACGTGATCATCACCCGGACCTACTTCCAGACGACGATTCCCGAGGAGCTGCACGAGTCGGCGCGGGTCGACGGGTGCAGCGACCTCGGGTTCTTCTGGCGGGTCGTGCTGCCGCTGAGCAAGCCGATCATCGCGGTGAACCTGCTCTTCTACGCCGTCGCGCAGTGGAACTCGTGGTTCAACGCGCTGATCTACCTGACCAGCGAGCACCTGTTCCCGCTGCAGCTGGTGCTGCGGCAGATCCTGGTCCAGAGCAACGTCGACCCGTCGCAGGTCCGCGACGTCGCCGAGCTGCTGCGGATGAAGGAACTGCAGGAGCAGCTGAAGTTCTCGCTGATCGTGATCGCCACCATCCCACCCCTGCTGGTCTACCCCTTCGTGCAGAAGCACTTCGTCAAGGGGGCCATGGTCGGCTCGCTGAAGGGATAACGCCATGGCCACCGAAACCATCGAGCGGCCCCAGGTCGCGCCCACGCCCACGTCACCGAAGCCGCGGAAGCACTCGCAGACCCTGCGCGCGCGGATGAAGAAGAACTGGCAGCTGTACCTGATGCTCGCGGTACCGCTGATCTGGCTGGCGATCTTCGCGTACTGGCCGATGTACGGCGCGATCATCGCGTTCAAGGACTACAACGTCATCGACGGGATCATCGGCAGCCGCTGGGTCGGGCTCAAGCACTTCGAGCGGTTCGCCGAGTCGTACCAGTTCTGGCGGCTGATCAAGAACACGTTGGTCCTGCACGGGTACGAGCTGCTGGTGACGTTCCCGCTGCCGATCATCCTTGCCCTCGGCCTCAATCTGGCACGGCGTCGCTGGTACCGGCGGTCGGTGCAGATGATCACCTACGCGCCGCACTTCATCTCCACGGTCGTGGTGGTCGGGCTGATCGTCGTACTGGTCGACCCGAACACCGGCGTGCTGAACCAGTTCCTCGGGCTGTTCGGCGTCGGGCCGGTCGAGGTGCTCAGCAACCCGGACTGGTTCCGGCACCTGTACGTGTGGTCGGCCGCGTGGCAGACGATGGGCTTCTCGGCGATCATCTACCTGGCCGCGCTGACCTCGGTCTCGCCCGAGCAGCACGAGGCCGCGATCGTCGACGGCGCCTCGCGGCTGCGCCGGGTCTGGCACGTCGACCTGCCGGCGATCCGCCCGGTCGCGGTGATCCTGCTGATCCTCAACATCGGCTCGATCATGTCGGTCGGCTTCGAGAAGGTCCTGCTGCTGCAGAACCCGCTGAACCTGCAGACCTCGGAGGTGATCGACACCTACGTGTACAAGCTGGGCTTCGTCTCCCAGATCCCGCAGTTCAGCTACGCGGCCGCGATCGGGCTGTTCCGCTCACTCGTCGGCCTGGTGCTGCTCGTCGTCGCCAATACGTTGGCCCGTCGTTTCGCCAAGTCCAGCCTCTGGTGAGTAGATGGCCAGCAGCCGGTCGCGGGCGGCCGCCTTCTCGGCCGCCCAGTCGGAGCTCCAACTGACGTTGCCGAAGTGGATGACGCCTTGGTCCGACAGCGTCCAGTGCCGGCCGTGCGTCTTCATCACCTGCGTCAGCAGGCCGAGCGTGTCCCACCACTTGCCGCCACGCTCGGCCTGCACGGCCGCGGGGGAGAGACCGACGTGCTCGACCGTACGGCGAAACGCGTCGTCGTTGCGGATCAAGCAGCAGAAGGGATGCACCCGATCGGTGAGCTGGAGCGTCAGCGAGTACTCGATTGGATCGGACCAGGTGTCGTCCGGCGACCGCCGGACGGACTCGCGGATGTACGAGGTCGGGTGGGAGTCCTCGCCGGACGGGGGCAGCTCGCCGCCGTCGTGCAACAGCCAACGAGCCTGTACGGCGAACGCTTCGGGGTCGTCGACGAGTGCCGCCGCCAGTGCGTCGATGGTGCCGTCGGCAACGAAGCAGACGTCGCAGTCGACGAACAGATACGCGTCGTGGTCCGGCCGGGCCAGGACGGCGTCGCGCAGGATCTCGCCGTGGGTGGTGAGCGTGTGGTCGGTCGTGTAGCCGGTCTGCGCGATCTCGACGTCGGTGAAGCGGGCGAGGCGGCCGAGCTCGGTGGAGTTGTTGTCGAGGACGACGACGTCCAGGTCCTCACGGTCGGGGTGGTGGTGCAGGAGCGACGCCAGCAGGAGTTCGGCGTACGGCGTGGTGCCGTGGTTGACCGTGAGGACGCAGATCCGCATCCGGCGAGGCTAGCCGCCCGGATGCGGATCGTGCGGCTGAATTACGCGGTCGCGTCCTCGGTGACGTTGCTCTGGCGGCGCAGGCCGGTGGCCAAGGCGACCGACAGGGCGATGGCGCAGGTGCTGGTCATCGCGACGAGGACCTTGACGCCGGTCATGCCGGTGGCGATGTCGGCGCCGAGGATGATCAGCGTGGCGATCGCGAGGCTGGCCAGGCCGATCCAGATCAGCAGGGCGGCGCGCTTCTCCTGCTGCGCGATCGCGGCGTACACGACCAGCTGCAGTACGGCGTACGACGAACCGGCCAGTGCGAACAGCCAAGCGATCGGGCCGACCGGCGCGTAGTCGGGACCGCCGACGATCTTCACCACGAGGTCGGGCAGTACGAGCGCACCGAGCACGGTGCACACCCCGAGCGCGGCGACGGCCTGGATCGCGCGGCGCAAACGCAGGGTGTCACCCGGACTGGTCGCCAGTGACGGGAACACGATCACGATCACGAACTGCGGCAGGAACAGGCACGCCTTCGCGACGATCACGCCGGCCGCGTAGTACCCGCTGTCCTTCGAGTCGAGCAGGCCACGCGCGAGCAGCACGTCGGCGTTTGCGATCACGAAGAACGCGAGCAGCGTGTGGGTGCCGTGCACGGTCTCGCGCAGCACCTCCTTGACCTGCTCGATGCTCCCGCCGGTCGACCCGCGCAGCAGGAACGTCCCGAGCAGCGCCGGTACGGCGGCGCCGAGCGCCAGGCCGATCATCGCGGACGCCACGCTCGGGTGGATGAACAGCGCGCCGCCGCCGAACAGCAACCGGCCCACTCCGGTCGACGTGTAGACGGCCGCCAGCTCGGTCCAGTTGTGGCCGCCCTGGAGCACGCCCAGCTGCGAACCCATGACGGTCAGAAAACCCAGTGTCGGAGCGACCATCACAGCGGCGATGATCGAGTCGATATGAAGCAGCCACATGATCAGCGGCGTCGCCACCAGGCAGACCGCCGTCAGCCCGACCGCCGCGCGGCGGCCGGCCTTCAGCATGCTGTCGGCCAGCGCGGCCTCGCCCGGACCCGTGTGGGTGGCGATCCGGCGGGCGCCGGACGCCTGCAGCCCCAGGGAGGCGACGTTGCCGATCAGCAGCAGGCCCAGGAGGGCCGTGACGGCGCCGAACTGCTCCGGGATCAGCCGGTGGACCGCAATCAGGGTGAAACCGTAGGCGGCCACGTTCATGATGGCCATACCGACGGCGACCACCGTGGCGCTGCGGAGGAACGCCAGCTTCGGTGCGGCCGGCTGCTGGTCGGGAGTCGTGTCTGAGGTCATCCGGCTTCTGTTCTGCTGGTGGTGGGTCGGTTGTAGGTTGCGCTGGAACAGTACTGCGAGGAGGCGGTCGTGGAGGGGGGAACCAACCGGGTGGCCCGGCTGATGCCGTGGGCCTGGCCGGTGCTGCTCACTGTGCTGATCACCGCTCCGCTGCTCGCTCCGGGGTACGTGGTCGGCTACGACCTGGTGTTCGTGCCGGACCTCACGCTACGGCGTGACCTCTTCGGTGTCACAACTGCCTTACCGCGCGCGGTTCCTTCCGACGTGGTGGTCGCGCTGCTCGACGAGCTGGGCGGCGGCCAGGTGCTCAACAAAGTGGTCCTCGTCGCCGTACCGCTGCTCGCCGGCCTCGGCCTGACCGCGCTCTGGCGCGAGCTGCGACTCGGTGGACCACTTGCCGGCGCCGCAGCCGCCACGCTCTACGTCTGGAACCCGTTCGTCGCCGAGCGCTTCCGCCTCGGCGCCTGGGCTCTCCTGCTCGGGTACGCCGCCTTGCCGTGGCTGGTCCGGTCGGCTCTGCGGCTGCGCCGGGGTGAAGGGTGGGTCGGCTTCCTGCTGGCGTCCGCACTCTGCGCGCTGACGGCGTCGGGCGGCATCGTTGGTCTACTGGTCGCCGGGCTCATCCTGCTCTGGCCGCGCGGCAGCAGGCCTGGCCCGCTCGTCGGTGCCGTCCTGCTCAACCTGCCGTGGATCGTCGCGGGCTTGGCTCGTACGTCGGCCGCCACCACCGACCCTGCGTCGGTGCCGGCCTTTGCGGCGCGTGACGAGGGGTTCGGGGGAGTGCTGCCGACTCTGCTGACGCTCGGCGGGGTGTGGAACGCCAACGTGGTGCCCTCGCGGCGAGGTGACCTGGTGCCGCTCGTACTGGCCTTCGTCATGCTCCTGATCGCGTGCGTGGGTGTTGTTCTGTGGTGCCGACTGGAAAGGCTCGCAGCGGCACTGGTTGTGGCGGCGGGGGTTGCGCTGGTCATCGCGATGGCCGGTGTGGTGGCAGCTGAGCCGTTCTCGTGGGTGGTGGCTCATGTGCCGGGGGCCGGCCTGTTCCGGGACGGCCAGCGGTACCTGGGTCCACTGGTGCTGCTGGAGGCGATCGGCTTCGGTGCTGCGATCGCAGCGTTGCTGCGGGTCGCACCGCTGACCTGGCTGGTCGGTGCGACCGCTGCCATCATGCCGCTGGCTGCGCTGCCGCAGTTGGTGGGCGGAGGCTTCCACACCTCGCAGTACCCGGCCGACTGGGAGCAGGCACGGCTGGTGATCGGGGCGGACTCGGAGACCGGTGACCTGATGCCGTGGCCGTTCGAGACCTACCGGGCTCCGAGCTGGAACGCCCGCCGCCCGGTGCTCGACCCGATGCCGCGCTACTTCGACAAGCGCGCGGTCGTCCCGGACGAGCTGATCGTCGGCGGCAACCGGCTGGCCGGCGAGGACCCGCGTGCGGCGGCAGTCGCGAACGCGTTGCGCACCGCCGTACGGACTGGTGCTGATCCTTCGCCGGAGCTGCTGCGGCAGGGGATCGGGTGGATCGTCGTGGACCGTGAGGCGGGCGGGCCGCAGCCGCGGCAGCTGATCCCGCGGCTGACCGAGGAGTTCACCGGTCCTACGGTCAGCGTGTACCGCCTCGACGGAACGCCCAGGGAGCAGCACCTCCCGGCCTGGCGAGTCGTCCTGATCGCCGTCGGCTGGATCGCCGCGGGCGCCGTCCTGGCTGTGGCGTTGCTGAGCTCGGCGCCGGTCGTTCAACGCGTCCGTTCCAAGCTCTAGCCGAGCGCCCGGCTCGTTGTTACTCTTCGGTTTACTTCGAGGAGGGGACACGTTTCATGGGAGCTTTGATCGGTGCTGTCATCGCGGTGCTCGCGGGGGCGGGGATCGCGTCGGCCGCGGTCATCGGGGTCGTGCAGTCCGTGCAGGAGGACCCGGCCAAGCCCGGCCCGGAAGCAGTTCAGGGCCAGGCCGACGTGCCGATCGTCTCCTACGGGGACAAGTAGGACCTCTGCTGCTCGAGAGCCGGCCGCCCGGTCAGCACCCGGTCGAACGCGGTCGCCGTGGCTGTCCAGGTGTAGTTGCCCGCACTGGCCAACGCGCCGGCCGCCAAGGCCCGACGCCGGCTCTCGTCCAGCAGCAGCGCGGTGATCGTCGCGCTGAACTCCGCGGCGTCGTCCACCAGGACGCCTGACACCCCGTCCTGCACCGACTCGGTCGGCCCGCCCGCACTGCGGTAGGCAACAGTCGGTACGCCGTGGCCCGCCGCCTCGCCGACCACCAGCCCCCAGCCTTCCTTGAGGCTGGGCAGGGCCTGCACCCACGCTTCGTCGTACGCCGCGTGCTTGTCGGCCTCACTCACGTGGCCCCGGAACTCCACCGCGTCCTGCAGTCCCAGCGAAGCGACGTACTCGCGCAGCGACTCCTCCCACCAGCCGGAGCCCACCACGACGAGCCGCGCGTCGGGCAGCACCTCACGAGCCGCGGCGATCGCGTCGACCGCGTGCTCGACCTGCTTGTGCGGCACGATCCGCCCGACGCACACCACCGTCGGTACGCCGGACTGCTCGACCTGTCGCGCCGGCGCCGGGTCGGTGCCGTTGTGCACAACGTCGACGCGCTGCTGGTCGACGCCGAGGGCAACCAGTTCGTCCCGCGAGGCCGACGACACCGTCACGTACCGGCAGTCCCGGTAGAGCCGCGGTGCGACCCGCGACTCGAGCCACCACCCGAACCGGCCACGCCACCCGGGGTACACCACCTGCCACTGCTCCTCGTGGACGTGGTGGACCAGTACGACCACCCCGGTACGACGTACGAGACGGGTAAAGAATGGCAATCCGTTCTGCACGTCCACCACGCGGTCCGGGCCGCGCAGCACGGTGTGCAGCAGCCCCCGCAGGTACACGGTGACCTTGCTGCCCCGGTAGACGTACCGGACGTCGTACCGCCGGGCCTCGCGCGGACTGCCCGGGTACGCCGCGCACAGCACGGTGACCCGCCAGCCCAGTGCTGCAAGGCCTCTCGCGACTTCCTCCACGTAGCGTTCGGAGCCACCACCCTCCGGATTCGTGGTGTCCCGCCAGTTCAGCAAAAGCACGCTCTGAGCACGCACTCCACAACCCCCACCCTCGACGAAGCTACCCCCGGGTAATGGGGCGCGAGGTTACCAGGCAGTAACGATGTCCGCCAGAGGTCGCGAGATCGGTTATCGTCCCGCCTGTGCGTGCATCGATCCCGGAGTCCGAATCCACCGTGCGGTGGGCCCCGGACGTTCGGCGCGCGCTGCGGTTGTTCCGGGCCTTCGGGGTCGAGCAGAGCGACCCGGACACCTTCTACGGAACGCTCGCTGCGGACTCCGTCGGCCAGCTCTCGGCGTACGCCGATCTGCGCGGGGCGCGGATGCTCGACGTCGGTGGCGGCCCCGGCTACTTCGCCGACGCGTTCCGCGCGGCCGGCGCTCGCTACTACGCGATCGACTCGGACCTGGGTGAGCTCAGCGGCCGCGGCGAGCCCTCGCCGGGCACAGTGCTCGGCAGCGGGATGGCTCTGCCGGTCGGTGACCAGCAGGTCGACATCTGCTTCTCCTCCAACGTGCTGGAGCACGTGCCGGACCCGTGGCTGATGGCGGACGAGATGGTCCGGGTCACCAAGCCCGGTGGCACGGTCTTCCTCTCGTACACCGGCTGGTGGGGTCCGCACGGCGGCCACGAGACTGCGCCCTGGCACTACCTCGGTGGCGACCGGGCGGCACGCCGGTACGAGAAGCTGAAGGGGCACCCGCCGAAGAACCGGTTCGGTGAGTCCCTGTTCCCGATCACCGTGGCCGGCGGACTCCGCTGGGCCCGGCAGTGCGCGGACGCCGAGCTGGTGGCGTCCGTGCCGAGGTACCACCCGCGCTGGGCGTACGGCGTACTGGCTGTGCCTGGGGTGCGTGAGGTCGTGACCTGGAACCTCGTCCTCGTGCTTCGGCGCCTATGAGCAGCTTGTTGCGCGGACCACTCAAGCGGCTGAGAGCGGGCAGCCCGGAGCAGGTGGTCTGGCGAGCACGTCTCGTCCTGGGCTGCCTGCTGCTGATCGCGCTGTCGTTCCACCAGGCGCCCGGCAAGATCGTGCCGGACACCAAGCTGGACCTCACTGCCAACCCGGGCGCCTTCCTGGCCAGGGCACTGCACCTGTGGGATCCGCAGGGCGCGTTCGGCCAGCTGCAGAACCAGGCGTACGGCTACCTGCTGCCGATGGGACCGTTCCACTGGCTGCTGGACCTGGTGAACGTCCCTGGTTGGGCGATCCAGCGCGCGTGGTGGGCGCTGGTCCTCTGTACGGCGTTCCTCGGCGTCTGGAAGCTCGCCGGTGCACTCGGGTACGGCGCGCCCTGGGCTCGCTTCACCGTCGCACTGCTCTACGCGCTGAGCCCACGGATGCTCGGCGAGGTGGCGATCACCTCGATCGAGGTCTGGCCGCTCGCGATGGCGCCCTGGGTCCTGCTGCCACTGGTGACGCCGCGAGCCCGCTCCGGCTGGTGGCGGGTCGGCTGGTCGGCCGTGGCGTTCGGACTGGTCGGGGGAGTGAACGCGGTCGCGACCGGCGCGACGCTGGTGCTGCCCGCGTTGTGGCTGCTCACCCGCCGGCTGGACCGGTCGACGCTGAAGATGGCGGCCGGCTGGTTCGGCTGCATCGTGGCGGTGTCGTTCTGGTGGCTGGTCCCGTTGCTGCTGCTCGGCCAGTACAGCCCGCCGTTCCTGGACTGGATCGAGAACGCGGCGACGACGACCAACACCGCGAGCATCTTCGAGTCGTTCCGCGGGACCTCGCAGTGGCTGAACTTCCTGGCCACCGGAGGCGGGCCGAGCTGGCCGGCGGGCTGGCTGTTCGTCACCCAGCCGGCGCTGATCGTGGCAACCGCTGCGGTCGCGCTGCTGGGCCTGGCAGGTCTGGCGATGGGCTCACTGAAGAACAGAGGGTTCCTGCAGCTATCGGTCGTCGTCGGCCTGCTCCTGCTGACACTGGGCCATCACAGCTCGCCTTTGTCCGGTCAGGTGCAGGATCTGCTCGACGGACCGCTCGCTGCATTGCGGAACACCCACAAGTTCGAGCTGGTCGTGCGGCTGCCGCTGGCACTCGCTGGAGCTCATGCACTGACCCGGCTGGCCAGCTGGGCGACCGCCCGCGGCGTACAGCGTCGGCTGGTACCGGCACTCGCCGCCTGCTTGGTCCTGTCCGTGGCGACTCCGGCGATCTTCGCTCAGCTGCCCAGAGACGAGAGCTACGAGGCCATCCCCGCGCACTGGCGTGAAGCGGCCTCCTGGCTCGACAGCCAGCAGACCAGCGGCAGTGTGCTCGTCGTACCGGCTGCGTCGTTCGCCGACTTCACCTGGGGCTCCACGAAGGACGAGCCGTTCCAGGCGTTGCTGAAGCGGCCGATGGCAGTGCGGGACGCCGTACCGCTCGGATCAGCCGGTACGACGCGCTGGCTGGACGAGATCGAACGCCGACTCGGCTCTGGCGTCGGCGACCGGACCCTGCAGCAGGCACTGGCTCGTGCCGGAGTCCGGTACGTCGTCGTCCGCAACGACCTCCGGTACGACGCGCAGGTGAGCCCGACGGTCGCTGTGCACGAGAGCCTCGCCGAGGCGGGGATCGCGCGGGCGGCGTACTTCGGCCCAGCGACCGGCAGCTCGATCGAGTCGCCCTCGTTGACCCTGGACGAGCGGACCCGGCTGCCGTACCCCAGCGTCGAGATCTACGACGTCGGTGGCGACGTCAGCCCGGCCCGGCTGGTCCCGCAGTCCCAGCTGGTCGCCGTGCGCGGCGGCTCCGAGGACGTGCCGTCGGTGCTGACCGCACTGGGTGGCAACCGCGAGGCCGTGCTCAGCACGGATACGAACGGCCTCGACCTCCCGCTGGTCCAGACCGACGGCCTGCAACGCCGTGAGGTGTCCGTCGGGCGCCCGGCCGAGAACTACTCGCCGGTGATGACCGCGAACGACCCCGGCCGGATGGGCCGCCGTACGCTCGACTACCTGCTCGACCCGCCCTCGCCGGCGACGACCCGGGTGTGGGCCGAGGGAGTGGCCGACGTACGGGCCTCATCGTCGGCAGGTGATGCGGACGCGACCCTGCGGACCGGGCCGGGCAACGGGCCGTTCGCGGCGGTCGACGGGGATCCGTCGACGCGCTGGATCTCCGGCACGTTCGGCAAGAGCAGCGGGGAGTGGCTGGAGCTGGACTTCACTTCGCCGCGCAAGGTGTCCGACCTCAGGGTTCAGTTCTCCCTGCAGGCGCCGACGACCGATCCGGTCCGCACGCTGAAGGTCGACACCGACGCTGGATCGCTGACGACAGTGGTCGAAGGCACCGGCAAGCCGCAGCCTGTCCCGGCACCGGACGGGTTCACCCAGCGGCTGCGGCTGAGCGTCGGCGTGACCGACGGCAAGAACCCGAACGGCGTCGCGATCGCCGAGGTCATGCTGCCGGGACTGACGCCGGTCAGCCGACTCGAGGTACCGGGCGGGCTCGGCAAGCAGCCGGACGCGCTGGTCTTCCGCAACGAGCAGACCGGCCGCTCAGCGTGCCTGCACGTCGGTGTCCGGCCGCTGTGTCGGCAGAGCGTCGCGAAGGACTCGGAGGAGGCGACCGGCCTCTACCGCAGCGTCGACCTGCCGAGCGCTGCGTCGTACAAGCTGCAGGGGACGGCCTTGCCGCGGGACGGCGCGTCGCTGGAGCGGCTGCTGGAGGTGCCGGGCGGGATCACCGCGTCGGCCTCCTCGCGAGCAGTGACCGCGCCCGAGGGCCGGCCCGGCGCGGTGGTCGACCAGGACCTCGGTACCGGCTGGGTGGCAGCGCCGGAGGACGAGCACCCGACCTTGACGCTGAAATTGCCGGTGGCCCGCAAGCTGCAGGGCATGCAGTTCCTCAGCGACCCGTACCTGGCAGCGGCCCGGCCGAGCGAGGTGGAGGTCCGCTTCGACGGCGGTACGCCGACGACGCTGGCGGTGACCCCTGAGGGGTTCGTGACGTTCCCGGACCGGTTCAAGTCGGTGCGCACGGTCGAGCTGGCCTTCACCGGCGCGCAGGACGTGATCGACGTCGACTCCGCGACCGGTCTGTCCCGCCGCCTGCCGGTCGGTGTCGCCGAGCTGCGCATCCTCGGCGCCAACGACCTGCGCAAGGCGATCAACCCCAAGGCTGCTACCGGGGCGGTCTGCGGGTTCGGCCCGAGGGTCCAGGTCGACGGAGTACCCGCGGCGACCAAGGTGACCGCGACGATGCTGGACGTGCTGCAGCGTCGGCCGGTGAAGTACTCGCTGTGCCAGCAGCCGGCCCTGCCGCTGCAGGCTGGTCGCCACACGCTGGATGTCGTTGCCAGCAAGGACTTCGCGCCGGTGGAGCTGGCGCTGACCAAGACCGACGCGGTGAAGCCGGAGAACACGGCAGCGCAGGGCGTCAACGTGTGGCGACCCAGCCCCGCCGAGCTGATGCTGGAAGCGCCGCTGGCCACCGAGGACTCGGTGCTGACCGTCGCGCAGAACTTCAGCACGGGCTGGGAGGCGTACGACGGCACCGGCCGCAAGCTCGTACCGATCCGGGTCGGCGGCTGGCAGCAGGGCTGGCTGCTACCGGCAGGACCCGAGCAGCAGGTCACCGCGCGCTTCACGCCCGACCGCGACTACCGGGCCGGTCTGCTGGTCGGACTGGTCGCCCTGATCCTCGTTGCCGGGTTGGCGATCTTCTCTCGTCGCCGGTCCCGGCACTCGGGCCACCGGCTGCGTGAGGCCCAGCGGCTCGGCGCCTGGCCTGCCTCGGCCCTGCTGGTGGTGGCAGGCGTGTTCATGGCCGGCTGGATCGGTCTGGCGGTCACAGTCGTTGCTGCTGCGCTGGCCTGGTTCCTGGACGGTCGCAGGATCGCCCTGATCGGTGCCGTCGTCGTAGCAGTGCTGCTCGGTACGGCGATCGCCGCCGCTCAGCCCTGGCCGGACGGAGACGCCGGACTGACCTCCGGAGTCGTCCAGGGATCCGTACTGCTCGCGGTCGCGTTGGCCGCGCTGTCCAGGCCGACCGGCGAGACGTCGTAGGAGCGGTCCCGCCGACCGAGCCGCATGATCGGGCGTTCCATCAGGTAGTAGCTCGCGGCGGCCACACCGGCCGACACGACCAGCGTCGGCCAGAACAGCAACGCGAAATGGCCTTCGAAGGGCTTGATGCCGAAGATCCGCTCGACCAGGCTCAGCACGATCAGGTGGTAGCAGAAGACGCCGAACGAGATGTCTCCGGCGACGTGCCCGATCCGGCCGCCGAGTATCGCGGCGGTCCGCCGCGACGGCGTGATCGCCGGGAACACCACACAGGCGGCGATCGCGGTGTAGAGCAGGCTCTTCACGAACGCCTGCGCGGCGCTCGACGACGTCAGGTCGTACGGTCCGGCGATCGGGCCGGACGCGATCACCAGCAGGACGGCCGCGACCGCCCAGATCGTGCCGGGGATCGTGGACAGCGTGTCGAGCGCGGACGGCCCGAGCCGTCCGCTGCTCCGGGCGACCTGCCAGAGCGCGAAGCCCATCCCGACCGCGAACCAGCCGAGGTACCCGGGCAGCCAGAGGCCGGCCATCGGCTGGTCGGTCGCGTTGACGGCGGCCATCCAGATCGGGCCGAGCAGGGTGAAGCAGGTCAGCACCGCGAGCCGGCGTCGTACCGCCTTGCGGGTCGGACGCTCGTAGCTGATCAGCAGGCGGGCCAAGAACGGCAGCAGCAGGTAGAACGCGCCCTCCGTCGCCAGGCTCCACATCTGGGTCAGTCCGTCGGCGGCGGGAGTGTCGACGTAGATCTGGCTCAACGACGCGTGCCGCAGGTAGGTCGCCCAGGTGATGCCGTCCTGTCGGGGGACCAGCAGGGCCGCGAGGATCACGACCACCCACAACGCGGGCAGGATCCGCAGGGCCCGGTTGCGCAGGTACGGCAGCGTCAGCGGCGGCTCGGTCTCCCCGAACCAGGCGACGACGTACGGGCGGTAGAGCAGGAAGCCGGAGATGGCGAAGAAGATCGCCACGCCGACGTCGAGCCGGGCCAGCAGGCCGGCGAAGGGTCCGTTCAGCGCGTCGCCGCTGTGGAAGCCGACGTGGGTGGTCAGCACGGCGAGGGCGCCAAAGGCCCGCAGGCCGTCCAGGGCGGGGAAGCGCGTCCGTCTCATGCAGTCACCTGTGTCATTCGCTCACCTGCGGCAGGCCGACGTCGACGCTGCCGATGCAGAGGTTGCTCGCCGGATCGGTGCTCCGGAACCGGACCGCGGCCAAGTCGGTCGCCGGGGCCGGACCAAGGTACGTGTTCGCCAGTCCAGCGGGCCACGCCGCGGTCGCTGCCGGTACGGCGACCGCGCGGCCGTCCGTGCCGACCAGCTCGACCGCGACGGTGTGCTCCCGGGTGCTCAGGTGACCGACCTTGACGAACCAGCCGCCCTTCGGGCGGTCGGCGGTGGTCGACTTCAGCGGCAGCGTCAGCGTGCCTGCGCCCTGGAGGAGGACCGAGCAGATCTGTCCCTTCCCCTTGGCTGGGATGACAGCGGTCGCCCAGGCGCTGAGGTGCGCGGGGCGGATCCGGCCGGTGTCGTCGACCATGCGCGGCTCGCTGCTCGAGGACTGCAGCTGAAAGGGGATCCCGGCCGTTCGGAGCACGGGGGAGAACCGGGGATCGGCCGAGAGTGCGATCGACAGCGAGTTCGGCAGGCGGGTGTCCCAGAGGTTCACCGAGGGGCCGGCGTTCTCCAGTTCGGCGCGCAGCGTCGTGAAGTACGGGCGGGACGGGTTGCCGTCCCAGTACTGCGCGAAGCTCGCCAGGGAGACGATCGCGGCGGCGGCCCAGGCGACCATCGCGCCGGTGGCGACCAACGGTGGGATGCGGATCGAGCGGGCGGTGAGGACGACCGCGAGCGTGAGCGGGATCGCCAGGTCCGACCAGTAGTGGTAGTGAACGGTGAACGAGGCGCCGAAGAGAGCGAAGCGCCCGTAGCTGACGAGCAGGAGGGTGACCAGGGTGTAGATGCCGACCGAGGCCCAGAGCAGCAGCACCCGGCGGTCCCGGCGCCAGGCGGTCACCAGCAGGCCGGCCGCGACGATCCCGCCGAGCACCACGACGACGGCCGGAGCGTCGGCCAGGCCGAAGGCGCCCGAGATCGGCGTCCAGGTCCACGGCCCGCCGGCGAGGGCACCGAGCGGTACGGCGAACGACTTGCCGGCCAGCTCGACCAGCGTGCCGAAGCCCGGCAGCCGGCCCGCCGAGGGGTTGCCGTTGGCGGCGTACAAGATGCCGAAGGCAATGATCGGGAGGGTCAGGGCGGCGGCGTACGGCCAGGTGCGGCGCAGCCAGGGCTTCAGCGGCGTCTCGCGCAGGTAGAGGGACAGGGCGAGCGCGGTGACGAGGATGAGGCCCGACTTCTCCCAGCAGGCCAGGGAGATCAGCAACGAAAAGGGGCCGTAGGCAACGGCTCGGCGACGGTGGCCGGCGGGCCAGTCGACGGTCGCGTGCAGCAGGAGCAGACCGAAGACGTGGGCCGGGAGGTTGTTGACGCCGCTCGACAGCGACATGAACGAGGGCATGCTGAGCGACGTCAGTGCGTAGAGGACCGTGCCCGTGAGGACCCACCAGCTCGACCCGAGCAGCCGGAGCAGGAGCAGGCCGAACAGTGTGATCGCCAACGCCTGCAGGAGAACGCGGCAGGCGATGGTGAAGTCCCAGTTCAGTGGTGCGAGCTCGGCGAAGGTCGCGTAGACGAAGCGCAGGCCCGGCGCGATGTGATCGTTCAAAGGGGTCAGCAGCTCGCTCGGCGCGAAGCCCCGGCCACCCTGCACCAGGAACTCGATGTCGTCGCTCAGCCAGTAGCCGCGGCGCGCGAGCAGGCCGAGCACGACCGACTGGGCGACCGCGACGCCGATGACGAGCGCCCGCAGAACGGTCGGCTCGGGCGCGGAGTGGCGGCTCACCAACGCCCGCCGTACGGCCGTTTCGGGCCCGGTGCGGCGGCGCGCGCCGGTGCCTTCGATCCCCCTCATGGGGCCGGACTATATGTCAGTTCAGGACGACCGCGATTGACTCTGTTCAAGAACGCTACTCGCTGGTAGCGTCCCGCGGACAGACCGGGAGGGGTTGTTGTGGGGAATCGCAGTCGGATCGTGCTGCTGGCACTGGGGATCTTCTTCGTCGGGGTGGCCGTGATGGCCAGGTTCTACGCCTATCCGACGCTGGCGGTCGCGCCGCCGGACCAGGTCGCGCACACCACGTCGACGACGACGGAGGACGGCACGGTGTTCGTGGTCGCGACGCAGAAGGAGACCAAGCTGCCGCTGACGTCGAACCGGACCGTGCGCGGTGACGTGGTCGCGGCCGAGAAGATCGGCAAGGCGCTGAACCGCGAGGTGGTCGTGTTCGACACCGCGGTGGTCACCGACGAGGACCCGGCGTACGCGTTCCCCAGCGAGGACGACGCCAAGCGCGACGACAAGGCGCCGCTGAGCTTCGTGCAGGAGCGGGTGGTGCTGGACGCGCACACCGGCGAGGCGATCGCCTGGAACCCGGACAAGGCCAAGGACAACAGCGGTGAGTACATCACCACGACGCTGAAGGCCGAGGACCGCAAGCGGCCGGGCGACGTGGTCTTCAAGGACGGTCATCAAGGGCTGGTGCTGAAGTTCCCGTTCGGGACCGAGAAGAAGACGTACAAGTTCTGGGACAGCACGCTGCGCCAGGCGTTCCCGATCGAGTTCAAGGGCGAGACCGAGCTGCTCGGGCTGAAGGTCTACAAGTTCGTCCAGGAGATCCCGAAGACCGAGGTGCCGCAGGCGGCGAAGCTGAAGGTGCCCGGCGCCCTGGTCGGGGAGAAGGGGCAGCCGTCGGTCCTGGTGGACCGCAGCTACCAGAACACCCGGACGCTGTGGATCGAGCCGGTCACCGGCGCGATCATCAAGGGCGAGGAGAAGCAGCTCGCGACCATCGACTACCAGGGCGAGGTCAAGCTCACCGCGACCGACGCCACCATCGCCTACGACGACGCGACGGTGAAGAAGAACGTCGAGGGCGCGACGGTCGACGGCAAGTCCGAGGGCGGGTACGCCGAGAAGGCGTCGCAGCTGCACCTGATCGGCTTCTGGGTGCCGTTGCTGTCGCTGATCCTCGGGTTGCTGTTGCTCGCGCTGGCCGTGTTCCTGTCGCTGCGGCCGAGGGCTCGGCGCGCGGCCTAGGTGTAGTTGCTCAGGCCTTGTGGGCGGACCAGATCGCGGTGCCTGGGAGCAGGCGGCCGCGGTCTGGTCCCCAGCCGCCCCAGACCTGGTCGTGGCCGGCCGGCCACTCCGGTTCGAGCAGGTCGTCGACGACGAAGCCGGCGCCGGTGAGCGCGCGGATCCAGTCGCCAGTGGTCCGGTGGTGCTCGGCGTAGATCGCGACGCCGTGCTCGTCGACCTCGACGTACGGCGTGCGGTCGAAGTACGACTGGGTGATCCGCAGGCCGGCCGGGGTCGGGTCGTCCGGCATACTCCAGCGGATCGGGTGGGTGACCGAGAACACCAGCAGGCCTTGGGGTTTGAGCGTGCGGGCGATCTCGCGCAGCGCGGCCTCGGCGTCGGCCACGAACGGCAACGCGCCGAAGGCCGAGCAGGCGACGTCGAAGGTGCCGTCGGCGAACGGGATCGCCGTGGCGTCGGCGGCGACCGTGCGCGCCGTCGTACCGGTCTTGCGGTCGAGTGCCTTGCCGACCTCGAGCTGCTCGAAAGAGATGTCGAAGGCAACGGCCCGCGCGCCTTGCGCGGTCAGCCATCGGGCACACTGCGCGGCACCGCAGCCGATCTCGAGGACGCGTTTGCCGCGGACGTTGCCGAGGAGCTGGGCGTCGGCCTCGTCGACACCCTCGGGACACCAGACGAAGCGGTCGTCGCCGAGAAAGGCGCCGTGCTCCTCGAGGTACTCGGTCGCCGCCGAGTCCCAGTAGGTCCTGCTGGCTCTCGAGGTCTGCGCCTCGGTCAACTCGATACGTTGCGGCTCGACCACGCCGTCAGCCTAGTCCCGGGGCCCCGGGAGACTGTTCACAGGTTGGCTCTGCTGCAGCTTCAGCAGCTCCTGCTCGCCGTAGTACCGCCGCCCCTTTCAAGCTGAATTTCAGGCCGGGAGTGACACCTTCGTGAGTTCTTCGGAGACCCGCCAGACGCGTTGGGCTTCCTCGGGGTTGCGGAGCGGGGCGTAGAGCTTCTGCTCGGCGGGTGGGCCGCCGAGGTGGCCGGGGCCGCTGGGGCCGTAGAGGCGGGCGCTCTGCGACTCGGGGGAGGTGGCGGCGTAGAGGGCGGGGAAGCCGGCGGACTCGACGGTGCCGAGGAGGATGCCGCGGGCGGACAGGGCGCTGATGAGTTTGCGGCCCAGCGTTTCGCGGTCGCGGCCGACCTCGGGGCGCGCGGCGAGCAGGTTGGTCGGGGCGACGCCAGGGTGGGAGAGGTTGCTGGTGATGCCCCAGGCGCCGGCGCGGCTACGGCGGTCGAGTTCGAGGGCGAACAGACCGAAGGCGATCTTCGACTGGGTGTACGCCTTCATGCCGTCGTACGAGGTGTCCCAGTTCAGGTCGGTCCAGTTGATGGCCCCGCGGTTGGCCGCGACGCTGATCTGCGAGGTCACCCGGGCACGGCCTGCGCGAAGCAGCGGGAACAGCTGGGCCACCAGCGCGAAGTGGCCGAGGTGGTTGGTTCCGAACTGCAGCTCGAAGCCGTCGGCCGTGGTCCGGCGGTCGGGCGGAGTCATCACGCCGGCGTTGTTGATCAGGAGATGGATCGGCCGGCCGTCCTTGCGGAGCGTGTCACCGAGGGCTTCGACGGAGTCGAGTGACGACAGGTCGAGGTCGTGGAGCTCCACCTCGGCGCCGGGAGCTGCTTGCCGGATCGCGGCGACGGCGGCTTCGCCTTTACGGCGGTTCCGGACGGGGAGGAGGACCTCGGCGCCGGCCGCCGCGAGCCGGGTGGCGATCCCGAGCCCGAGGCCGTCGCTGGCTCCGGTGACCACGGCGCGACGCCCTGAGAGGTTGGGCACGGTCAGGTCGAGGGTTTTGCGGGGCATCTGGTCCTCCTGGTCGGGGTGAGGACTCCAATGTATGCGGTGATCACAATGTAGTCAATGCTCACAATGTAGGCAGTGCCGACTAAGCTGAGGGCATGACGAAGCGCCCGTACCACCACGGAGATCTCCGGGCCGCCCTGCTCGAACGGGCGGGGAACGTGCTGGACGAGCGAGGCTCCGACGCGCTGTCGCTGCGGGAGCTGGCCCGCGACATCGGCGTGAGTCCGGGCGCGCCGAGTCGCCACTTCGCGACCAAGCAGGCGCTGCTGGACGCGCTGGCGCTGGACGGCTTCGAGCGTCTCGTCGCGGACATCGCGGCTTCGGTCGGCGGGGTGGGCCCGGCGTTCGGTGAGCGGCTGGACGCGATGGCCCGTGCCTTCGTCGGCTTCTGCGTGGCCAACGCCGCGCTGGTCGACCTGATGTTCTCGGCCAAGCACAGCCCGGAGGCGTCGGAGGCGCTGGGTGCGGCCGCTCGCCGGTGGATGGAGCAGGGCCTCGAGCTGGTCAGCGAAGGTCAGCGCCGGGGCGAGGTCCGCGAGGGGCCGCTGGATCGGGTCGCGCTGACGGTGTTCGCTCCGCTGCAGGGGTACGTCGGGCTGGCGGTCAGCGGCGTACCGCTGCCGGAGACCGCGGATCGAGGACTCGACGACGTGATCGAGTCCGTCGTCCGCGGCTGCCGGCCGGACTAGCTCTTCTCGGCCTGGGCCGCGATCGCCTGGTTCATCGCGTGGAACTGGGGCTCGATGGTGTCGCGGAGCATGCCGGCGGTGAAGGGGATGGCGACGCCACGGAAGGTCTCCTCCTGGATCAGCTTGCTGCGGCCGTTCGGGAGGGGCTCGATGCGGAAGGCGTGTTCGCCGTCGAAGACGCCGCCGAACGCGATCTTGCCGATCCAGCGCAGCTCGCGGCCGGGCTCGACGGCGAGCAGTTCGGGCGTGAACTCGGTGTCCTTGCCGTTGGTGTCGCGCAGGACGTTCGTGATCGTCGTACCGACCTTCAGTTCGCCGGTCGACGAGACGATGAACGGGTTCCAGGCGGGGTAGTTCTCCCGGTCGGTGAGCGCCGTCCAGACCTGGTCGGGAGAGGCGTCGATCTCCAGCTCGGTGCGCAGGACGGTCGGGCGGACGTTGGTGTAGACGGTGTAGCTGATCAGGACGGCCAGGAAGGCGGCCAGGCTGATCAGGACTCGGCGGCGGCGGACGGTCATCGGGACTCCTCAGGTCCTAGGACGCTACTGACGAGCGTCCGGGCGTACTCGGGGGTGAGCGGCTCTCCGGTGACGAGGAGCCGGTAGTAGAGCGGGCCGGCCAACTGGTCGACCAGTACGGCGGGCGCGACGTGGTCGAGCACGAGCCCGGCCTCCTGCGCCTTGGCGACGACCGCGGTGACGGCCTGGTGGCGGCCCGCCCAGAGCGCGCGGACGGCGTCGCCGACGCGCGGATCGCGGGCGGCCGCGGCGGCCAGGTCGGCGATCAGGCTCGGGGGAGTCGCCGCGAGATTGGCGGCGATCGCCGTGACCAGTTCGGTCAGGTCGCGGCGGGGATCGTCGCTCGGCTCGAACGGGACGTCCTCGCGCAGCGTGGTGATCAGCGCGACGACGAGCTCGGCCTTGGACGCCCAGCGCCGGTACAGCGTGGTCTTGGCGACGCCGGCCCGCTCCGCGACCCGGTCGATCGACAGACCTTCGTACCCGCCGGAGCGGAGCTCCTCGGCGGCTGCGGCGAGCACTCTGCCGTCGATCGCGGCGTTCCTGGGACGGGCCATGGAGTTACGCTACCGCAGTATCGAAATGAAGTCGAACGCCTTCAGGTCTTGCCTCGAAGGTGAGAGTTGCTCATGCTGTTGCGAACTGTTACTGGCCGGTCACTTAACGTCGAAGGGCAGCGCGATGCAGAAGAGATCAGTACGGGTCCGAGTTGTCGCCGCCGTCGCCGCGGCGGGTCTGGTGGTCGCGGGGGCGGTGACCACGCCGGCGGCCGCGGCGTCACCGGTGGTCTACGTGGCCATGGGTGACTCGTTCGCCGCCGGGTCGCTGGTGCTGCCGGCCAAGGAAGTGCTGACGTGCGCTCGCTCGGCGGTGAACTACGCGTCGCTGGTCGCCCAGCAGATCAAGCCCGCGAAGTTCCGCGACGTGACCTGCGGCGGCGCGACGACCGCGCACTTCGCGAACCCGCAGCCGGGCATCATCGCAGGGACGGCGGCACCGCAGTACGACGCGTTGAGCGAGGACACCACGATCGTCTCGGTCGGGATCGGCGGCAACGACATCGGTCTGGTCGGGCTCGCGGTCTCGTGCGTGAACCTGCTGCCGCAACCGGTCGGGACATCCTGCAAGGCGACCAACACGGCGGGCGGCGTCGACCGGCTCGCGCAGAAGATCGACGCGTTCGCGGCGACGTACGGGACCGTGATCGAGCAGATCCGGGCCCGGGCACCGCACGCGAAGATCCTGATGGTCGGCTACCCGACCGGGATCAAGAAGAGCGGTTGCTGGCCGGTCGTCCCGGTGTGGGGTTCGGACGCGGACTACCTGCAGGCGGCGCTGACCCGGCTGAACGTCCGGATGGCCGAGCAGGCGACCGCGCACGGGGCGACGTACGTCGACCTGGCGACGCCGAGCGTCGGGCACGACATGTGCAAGGGCGCCGGGACGCGGTGGATCGAGGGCCTGATCCCGAGCCTGACGACGAACGGTGTCGTGCCGCTGCACCCGAACGCGGCCGGGCTGCGCAACGCCGTACCGACGGTCCTGGCGGCGATCGGTACGCCTTCGAAGGTCTGACACCTTTGTCGGTCGGTGGTGGCAGGATCGTGCCCGTGGATGGATTCGAGGCGATCGCTGCCAGCGCCGTACCGCTCACCGGTGGGTACGGCGGGGAGACGTTCGCGGTCAGCGCGGCCGGCGAGGACGCCGTGCTGAAGCTGTACGCGAAGCGGCCGGGCCGGGCGGCGGTCGACGCGGCGTTGCTGCGGCTGGTCCGCGGGCTGCTGCCGGTGCCGCGGGTGCTGGACGCGCAGGTGGACCAGGTCGACGGCAACCCGACGTACGTGCTGACCGAGCGGTTGCCGGGGGTGAATCTCGAGACCTTTCTGGCCGACGCGGACGAGCGGCAGCGGGTCTTCGTGGGGGAGCAGCTCGGGGAGTTGCTGGTCCGGTTGAGTGGGATGCCGTTCCTGGCTTTCGGGGAGTTCGTCGGGAGTGGGCTGGCGATCGAGTCGTTCGGGGCGGGTGGGCTGGAGTCGTGGCTCAACCGGCATGTCGAGGCGCTCGGGCTCTCGCGGGAACAGGTGGAGACGCTGGGCGCGGTGGTCGATCAGGCCGAGGACCTGGCCGACAGCGGAGTCGCGCGGTTCTGCCTGGTGCACAGCGACTTCAACCCGAAGAACCTGCTGGTCGACCCGGCGACGGCGACGATCACCGGGCTGATCGACTGGGAGTTCGCGCACAGCGGTTCGCCGTACGGCGATCTGGGGAACCTGCTGCGGTTCGGCAGCGATCCGGTGCTGGAGCGAGCGGTGCTGGGGATCGTCCGGGGGAGTGGGCTCGAGTTGGGCGACCGGCTGGTCGACCGGGTGCGCGCGGCCGACCTGTGGGCGCTGATCGACCTCGCCGCACGGTCGGGGCAGAACCCGGTCGCGACCGCGGCGCACAGCCTGATCACGCGGATGGCCGACACGGGAGACCTGTCGGCGGGCCGTCCGGATCCGGACGTCGTACATTGAGATCAGTGGGACGTCGGGTGACCTCGGCGGGCGGCCGGTAGCGACCGGGTGCCCCGGGTTGTGCTGCCCCAGCCGGTACACGTATTCTGTGAGATGCGCTATGGGCCCGCGCGACCTCGGACGGAGCAGGCTCGTGCTCGCAGCAGTCGGTGGTGAATCTGTCCTCTCAGAGCTTTCCAGCGGTTTGGTGCGATCCAACGGCCCGTGCGCAGCCGTACGACACCATCAGCCCACGGAGCAACCCACCACATGACGGCCAGCATCGAGGCACCTCTCGACCCCGCAGTGCGCACCACCCCGCAGGTAGCGGTCAATGACATCGGGTCGGAGGAAGACTTCCTCGCGGCGATCGATCAGACCATCAAGTACTTCAACGACGGCGACATCGTTGAAGGGACCATCGTCAAGGTCGACCGGGACGAGGTTCTCCTCGACATCGGTTACAAGACCGAAGGCGTCATCCCCTCGCGCGAGCTGTCGATCAAGCACGACGTCGACCCGAACGAGGTCGTCAACGTCGGCGACCACGTCGAGGCCCTGGTTCTCCAGAAGGAGGACAAGGAAGGCCGCCTGATCCTCTCGAAGAAGCGCGCCCAGTACGAGAAGGCCTGGGGCACGATCGAGAAGATCAAGGAAGAGGACGGCGTCGTCACCGGTACCGTCATCGAGGTCGTCAAGGGTGGCCTCATCCTGGACATCGGCCTGCGCGGCTTCCTGCCCGCGTCGCTGGTCGAGATGCGCCGGGTCCGCGACCTCCAGCCGTACGTCGGCCAGGAGATCGAGGCCAAGATCATCGAGCTCGACAAGAACCGCAACAACGTGGTCCTGTCGCGCCGTGCGTGGCTGGAGCAGACGCAGTCCGAGGTGCGGATGAACTTCCTCACCCAGCTGCAGAAGGGCCAGATCCGCAAGGGTGTCGTCTCCTCGATCGTCAACTTCGGTGCGTTCGTGGACCTCGGCGGCGTCGACGGTCTGGTGCACGTCTCGGAGCTGTCCTGGAAGCACATCGACCACCCGACCGAGGTCGTCGAGGTCGGCCAGGAGGTCACCGTCGAGGTGCTGGACGTCGACATGGACCGCGAGCGCGTCTCGCTGTCGCTGAAGGCGACCCAGGAAGACCCGTGGCAGCAGTTCGCCCGGACCCACCAGATGGGCCAGATCGTGCCCGGCAAGGTCACCAAGCTGGTGCCGTTCGGTGCGTTCGTCCGCGTCGAGGAGGGCATCGAGGGTCTGGTGCACATCTCCGAGCTCGCCGAGCGTCACGTCGAGATCCCGGAGCAGGTCGTCCAGGTCAACGACGACGTCATGGTCAAGATCATCGACATCGATCTCGAGCGTCGCCGGATCTCGCTGTCGCTGAAGCAGGCCAACGAGGGTGTCGACCCGGTCTCCGACGACTTCGACCCCACGCTGTACGGCATGGCGGCGACGTACGACGACCAGGGCAACTACGTCTACCCCGACGGCTTCGACCCCGAGACGGGCGAGTGGCTCGAGGGCTTCGACTCGGCGCGTGAGGAGTGGGAGCGGCAGTACGCCGAGGCCCACGCGCGCTGGGAAGCTCACAAGAAGCAGATCGAGGACGCCAAGACGGCGGACGTCGAGGCCGGCGAAGCGTCGACCTACTCGTCGGCCACCGGCGGCGGCGCCGCGGCTCCGAAGGACGACGCTCCCGCCGAGGGCGCGCTCGCTTCCGACGAGGCGCTCCAGGCTCTCCGCGAGAAGCTGACCGGCCAGGGCTGAGCAGTTCCCTAGCAGGACCCGAGACCCCCGCACCCCCGTACTGGGTGCGGGGGTCTCGCCTTTTACCCTGAGCCCGTGCACGAACTCTGGCGATGGGGAAACCTGACGGTGGCCTTCCTGGTCGAGTTGGTGGCCCTGGGCGTCTTCGCCTGGTGGGGCTGGCACATCGGAGACGACCTGGCCGGGCGCCTCATCCTCGCCATCGGCCTGCCGCTGGCGGGCGCCGTACTGTGGGGCCTCTTCGCGGCACCCACCGCGCGCCGAGGACCGGTGCTGCGGGCGATCGTGAAGGCGCTGGTCTTCGGCCTTGCTGCGTTGGCGCTCTGGGACCTCGATCACCTGCTGTTGGCTGTGGTCTTCGCCGCGGTGGTAGTGGCCAACCTGCGGGCGATCCACCTGGGCAAACTGTCCCCGGAGGCGTCCTCCCGTTAGCTGCCGAGGAGGGCTCGGAGGGTCTCCTTGTTGAGTTCGGGGGAGCCGGGGAGGTTGTTCGTGGTGAGGACGGCGAGGGACTGGTGCCAGTAGGTGCGGGCCTGGGTGGGGTTGCCGGATCGTTGGTGGGCGTGGCCGAGGTTGGCCAGGGAGACGGCTTCGCCCCAGCGGTCGCTGAGGGAGCGGCAGATGGTGAGGGACTGTTCGTAGAGGGCGGCCGCGGTGGTGTGGTTGCCTCGGGCAACTTCTGCGGTGGCGAGGGTGTCGAGGGCGAAGGCTTCGGCTCGGCGTTCGCCTGAGGTGCGGTTGAGGTGGACGGCTCGGTCGGCGGCGGCGCAGGCTTCGTCGTACCGGCCGTCGGCCAGGTACATCTGGGCCATGCTGGCCAGGTTGCGGGCGATCTGGACGGGTTCGTCCGGGGTCAGCGCGGCGATGGCCTGCTGGTGGTGCTCGATGGAGGCCTGCGCGTCACCGGCGTACCGGAACATCCGGCCGAGGACCGTGAGGACCGAGGCGCGGCCGCGTTCGGCGCCGAGGGTGTCGAACAGCTTGAGCGCGTGGGTGAGGTGCTCGGAGCATCTCGGGAAGTCGCGGCGATGCAGGTATGCCGCGCCGAGGCCCTCTGCCAGCGCGGCCTCCGAGAGCAGATCGCCGGTACGACGAGCAGCCTCGAGTCCCACGCGCTGCAGTTCGAAGAGCTCGTCGAAGGCGCGGAGGTAGATCAGGTACGGCCAGAGCGCAAAGGCGAGCTGGTACGCCGCACGGTCGTGTCCGTGGCGTACGGCGTCGTGCACCGCCGCGATCAGCACGTGTCGCTCGGCGGTGAACCAGTCGGCGGCTCTCGCTGTCTCGTCGAACGTCAACGGCGTCACCCCAGGCAGAGGCGAGCCGAAGTCCAGCAGCGGCTTCGACCGCTCCAGCATGACCTTGCCGCTGAGAGCCGAGTGCGCGTACCAGTCCAGCACCCGGGCGCGTGCCGCCTCCCGCTCGGCCGGCTCCTCGGTCTGCTGGACCAGGGTGTTCGAGTACAGCCGCAGCAGGTCGTGCAGCTGGTACCGGCGGCCGGGCTGCTCCAGCAGGTGAGCGCCGACCAGCCCGTCCAGGCACCGGGCGGCTTCGTGCTCGGACACAGAGGCCAACGCTGCAACGGCTCCCAGCCCGAGGTCCTGCGCCGGCTGCAAGGCCAGCAGGCGGAACAGGCGTGCCTGCTCAGGCGCCAAGACCCTGTACGACCAGTCGAAGACGACCCGGAGCGCGCCGTCGTCGTCCTCGTCGACATCCAGTACGCCGAGCCGATCCGGGTGGTCCCGCAGCTCGGTGATCAACGCCCGTACGCCGGTCGCCGGTTCCCTGGTGACCCGTTCGGCTGCGATCGCCAGGGCGAGCGGTAGGTGGCCGCAGAGGTCGCTCAGCTCGGCGATCTCGGTGCTGGTCGCCTGGACGTGGTGAGGCTCGAACGTGGCTGTCAGGTAGGCCGCGGCGTCGTCTGGGCCGAAGCGGTCGAGTGCAACTCGGTGAGCGCCCTCTCGGGCGGCCAGTGAGCGGAGCTGACTGCGGCTGGTGATCAGTACGAGGCAGCCGGAGCCGGGGAGGAGTGGGCGCACCTGCTCGGCGTCGCGGGCGTTGTCGAGCAGGAGGAGTACGCGGCGGTCTGCGAGGACAGTGCGGAGCATTGCTGTGCGTGCCGGGCCGCGCTCGGGGATCTGGTCGCCGGAGATGCCGAGGGCGCGCAGCAGGATGTCGAGCGCGGCATCCGGGTCCATGGGGTCGCCGGGGCCGTAGCCCTGGAGGTTCAGGTAGAGCTGGCCGTCCGGGAAGCGGTCGGCGGCTCGGTGAGCCCAGTGCAGGGCCAGCGAGGTCTTGCCCACGCCGCCCTGGCCGTGGACGGCGAGGATTGCCAAGGGGTGGTGGTCGGTTGTGGCGCCGCTGTGGATGCGACTCCCGCTCCCGACCCGCGCGGCGTGCGCGCTGAGTGTCTCGGGGCCTCCACTCAACGCGTCGAGGCGGTCGAGGGCAGCGGTCCGGCCGGTGAAGCGGGCTGGGCCGGGTGGGAGCTGACGTGGTGTCGACCGGGCGGGCGTAGGGCGCCTGGGCTCCGTCGCCTCCAGTAGCTCGGCGTGCAGGCCGCGGAGCTCGGCTACTGGGTCGACGCCTAGCTCGTCGGCGAGGCGGCGGCGTAGTTCGTCGTACAGGGTGAGTGCTTCGGCCGGTCTGCCGGACCGGCTCAGTGCGGTGAGGAGGCGGAGCCAGAGGGACTCGCGGAGCGGGTGCTTGGCGGTGAGCTCGCGCAGGAGCGGCAGTACGACGTCGTGGCGGCCGTCGGCCAGGTCCAGGTCGATCCGGCGTTCGGTGGCGGACAGGTAGGCCTCGGTGAGCCGGGGAGCCTGCTCCCGGTCGAGCCAGTCTGAGCGGATGCCGGCGAAGGGCTCGCCGCGCCACAGGGCCAGTGCAGCGGTCAGCAGGTCGCGTTCGGCCGCCGTACCGCTTGCCAAGCCGGCCTGATCGAGCAGCTGGGTGAAGACGAGCGCGTCGACCTGCTGCGGGTCGATGCGGAGTGCGTAGCCGCCTGGAGTGGTGTCGACACTGACGTCGGCCGCGAGCAGCGTGCGGAGCCGGGCGACAGAGGTGTGCACGCTGGGCCGCAGGTTGGCCGGCGGGTTGTCGCCCCACAGGCGCTGGCCGATGGCGTCGACGGAGACAGAGTCCGGTACGGCGAGCGCGAGGACCGCCAGGAGGGCGCGGACGCGACCGGTCAGGCCAGGGAGGGGCTCGTCGTCGCGCAGCGCCTCGAACGGCCCGAGCAGCCGGATCTCCAAGTCGGTCCTCCTGTGTGCGTGCGCCCATTCTCGGGGACGGTGGGGTGACGGTCCGCCTCGGCCGGTGGTTCGTTCGCCAGACGGACGGCTCGGTAGGGTGCAGGCGTGCTGAGAGTCGGGTTGACCGGGGGAATCGGGTCGGGCAAGAGTTCGGTGTCGCGGCGGCTGGGGGAGCGGGGAGCCGTGGTGATCGACTCCGACGTGCTGGCGCGGGAGGTGGTCGCGCGGGGGACCGACGGGCTGGTCGAGGTGGTCGCGGCGTTCGGCGACGGCGTACTGACGGCTGACGGCGAGCTGGACCGGCCAGCGGTCGGCAAGCTCGTGTTCGGTGACGAGACGGCTCGTCGGAAGCTGGAGGCGGTCATCCACCCGCGGGTCCGGGCCCGGGCGGCCGAGATCGAGCGGGCGGCGCCGGACGACGCGGTGGTCGTGCACGACATCCCGCTGCTCGTGGAGACCGGTCAGGCCGGCAAGTTCGACCTGGTGCTGGTGGTCGACGTACCGGTCGACGTACAGGTCGAGCGCCTGACCACGCAGCGCGGGATGGCCGAGGACGAGGCCCGGCGCCGGATCGCGGCGCAGGCCTCGCGGGAGGATCGGCTGGCGGCCGCGGACGTGGTGATCGACAACGCGGGCAGTCTGGACGACCTGGACCGGCGGATCGACGAGGTCTGGAACCAGCTGACAGGGCACGGAACGGACACGAAAGCGTGACCCCTGCGCGGGAAATGATGTTTCCCGGCCGGCCTGTACGAGAATCACGCCGGTCCCGCAGGTCCTAGCTAGGGAGAGAGCGTGGAGTGTCCCCGCTGCGGCTCCGAGGTCCCCGACGTCTCGCAGTTCTGCCACCACTGTGGCAGCGGACTGCGGTCGGCGGACCCGGGGCGCAAGAAGGCGTACGCCGCCAGACCGGACGAGCCGGTGGCCTCGTTCAGGCTGGTGTCGACGATCATGCCGCAGGGCTCCGGCCAGCAGCCGTACACCTACAAGGTGGCGCTCGGCGTCGCTCTGCTGATCACCGTGGTGACCGCGGCGCTCGGTGCGCTGCCGGTGGCGATCATGGTGGCCGCCTTCGCGATCCCGATCGTCTACATCCTCTACCTGTACGACGTGAACCTCTGGGAGGACGAGCCGATCCCGGTGGTCGTCGCGGCGTTCCTGCTGACCGGTGTCCTGGCCGGGGTGTTCACCTGGCTCTGGTCGGACCGGATCGGTCTGTCGCTGGACACCATCGGCAGCAACGACGCCGGCCCGGTCGGCCGTGACCTGCTGATCCTGCTGCTGCTCGTGCCGGTCGTGTCGGTACTGATCCAGCAGGTCGGCCCGCTCTACCTGGCCTCCAGGCCCCGGTACGACGACCTGATGGACGGCTTCACTTTCGGTGTGGTCGCCGGTGTCGGGTTCGCCTGCTTCGAGACGCTCGTACTGCACTGGGGCTGGATCAGCGGCGGGTTCGCCGGTCCGGGCTCCGGTGCCGGCACGTGGATCTCGATCGTGGTGCTGCAGGGCTTCGTGAAGCCGCTGATCTACGGGTCGGCGGCCGGACTGGCTGTGGCCGAGTTCTCCGGGCTGGGCGAGAAGTACGACGGCTTCACGCCGCGCTGGGTGATCGGCGTGCTGCAGGCGATCGTGGTGAACGCGCTGTTCCAGGGCGGCGTCTATCTGCTCGGCTTCGTCGGCGGACAGGGCTCCTGGATCGGGGCGGTCCTCGGTGTGATCTGGGGCCTGCTCCTGCTCGGGGCGCTGATCGTGCTGGTCCGGACCGTGTTGCACAAGGGCCTGCTGGAGGCAGCGCTCGAGTCGGCCGCTCGCGGTGGGTCGAACCACGCGTCGGGTGAGCAGGCGTTCTGCACGCGGTGCGAGATGCCGCTGCTGCCGCACTCGGACTTCTGCTCCGCCTGTGGCAACGCGACACGGTCGGTGCCCAAGTCGGAGCGAGGGGTCGTGGCATGAGCAACCAGCAACCGCCGTACCAGGGCCGGCCGCCGCAGCAGCCGCCTTATCAGGGGCCGCCGCAGGGTCAGCCTCCGTACCAGCAGCAGCCGCCGTATCAGCAGGGGCCTCCGCCTCAGCAGCAGCGGCCTCCGTACCAGGGGCAGCCGCCGCAGCAGCCGCCGTACCAGGGACCGCCGCAGGGACAGCCGCCGTACCAGGGGCAGCCGCCGTACGGGCCGCCGCAGCAGCAGCGGCCGCCGTACCAGCAAGGCCCGCCGCAGCAGGCGCCGTACCAGCAAGGGCCTCCGCAGCAGTTCCAGCAGCAGCAGTACCCGCCGCAGCAGCAGT
Source organism: Kribbella sp. cmx-5-2 (assembly GCA_049998015.1). Classification (GTDB taxonomy): domain Bacteria; phylum Actinomycetota; class Actinomycetes; order Propionibacteriales; family Kribbellaceae; genus Kribbella. The sequence continues at coordinate 610,650 of JAEBEC010000001.1, read as the reverse complement.
GGGGACAGCCGCAGCAGTTCCAGCCGCGCGGTGGACGCGGGCAGGGCAACAAGAAGATCCTGGCGCTCGCCGGTGGCGCGCTGGCCGTCGTGGTGGTGATCGGTGTCGTGCTGGCGCTGGTTTTCGGCCGGAACGACGACAACAACGTCCAGCCCGACCCGAACCCGCAACCGACCGGCCAGCCGAGCGAGAACCTCGACAAGGGCATCGAGGTCGGGGAGGGCGTGTTCGTCGATCCGGCCTCGGGGTACCTTCGCAAGACGCTGGAGGGTTTCAAGGGCGTCTACCTGCTCAAGCAGGGGGAGGGCTACTTCATGGTGCAGACCATCAAGGCCGGCAGTGACACGGCCGACACCGTGCTGCCGGTGCTGATCGCGAGCGAGAAGAAGGCGCGGCCGACCGGGTTCAAGGCCAAAGAGGTGCAGAAGGACACGCCCGGCGCCGACGACAAGACGCCGGTGAAGCAGGTCTCCACGCAGGCGTTCCAGTCCACCTCGACCGGTCAGGGCGGAAGCTTCGGCGTGGTCGGGTTCATCGGGGTGATCGAGCGCAACGACGGGATCATGACGATCGTTCAGGTGTACGGCCGGCAGGACAAGTCCGCGACGTTGCAGCCGGACTCGACCGCCATGTTCAGGTCGGTGATCGCGAGCCAGTGAGTAACAAGCGCGACAAGGGCCCGGCCGACAACCCCTGGGTCCGCAAGACCGATCCGGCCGACGACGAGGGCGCGGCTCCCGAGGAGGAGCTGCCGCCGTCCCCGTGGTCGCTGGAGGTTCCGCCACGCCCGTCACCGTGGACCGACCCGGCCACTCCGGCCGCGCCGGCCAACGGTGGCTGGGGCCGGGCCACGCCGGATCAGCCGACCACACCGACGCCGCCGACTAAGCCAGATGCCGGTACGCCGGCAGCGGGCGGCTGGGGCAAGGCCGACGGGTCCGCCGCGGCCGGCGGCGCTGCTGCCGGAGGTGCGACCGAGACCAGCTCCTCCTGGGGCGACAAGGTCGGGTCGCCGTCGCTGCGGCGTCCGGAGCCGGCCAAGAAGAAGAAGCCGCCGGTCCCGCCGCTGCTGCTGCCGATCGCCGGTGGCCTCGCGGTGGTGCTGCTGGTCGCCGTGGCGCTCGTCGTACTGACTGGCGGTGACGACAAGGCGAAGACACCGACTCCGACGGTGACCACGCCGCCGGCCTCGACGTACACGCCGCCGGCGAACGCGATCGCCGTCGACCACGGCGTCTCGATCGTCCCGGCCAACGGCTGGAGCCTCCTGACCACGGAGACGCAGGGCAAGCAGTTGGTCACCTACGCCCCGAACCGCGAGCCCCTGGCGTTCCTCTGGGTCCGGCAGAAGCTGAACGTGTCCGCCAACACCTACCTGCTGGGCATCGTCGAGGGTGAGACCGAGAACGAGAACACCCAGCTGGGCCAGGTACGGAACCTGCCGTGCCCGAAGGACGTCTTGGAGGAGTGCGTCGCGATCAGCTACACCTCCACGACCGCCAAGTCCGGCAAGGTCCAGGGCTCGGTGGAGGTGTACCGGCGCAAGGACGGCGTCGTGACCGCACTGGACTTCCGCAGCAGCGCGACGTACGCGGCCAAGGCCGAGTCCGAGGCGGCGCCGATGAAGCAGTCGGTCATCGACAGTCTGTGACCACCCCGCTCACCCAGACGACACAGCTCGAGAGGCCCTGATGAGTCAGCAGTACGGACCTCCCCAGAACCAGTACCAGCCGCCGGTCGGTCAGGGCGGTTGGGGTCCCGGACCTGGCTACCCGCCGCAGTTCCGGCCGGGTGGACGGAAGAACCGCCGGACCCAGTGGATCGTGATCGGCGGCGCCGTGCTGGCCGTCGTACTGATCGCTACGGGCGCGGTGCTGCTGGTCACGTCGGGCAAGAAGGACACCCCGGCCGCGCCGGTCGCCGGTACGACGCTGACGCCGGCTCCGGTCGGCACGATGTACACGCCGCCCGCGCCGTCGCCGACGGTCACGCAGGTCACGAAGGGCCCGTACGACAAGGGAGTCGAGATCGGTGGGGGAGTCTGGTTCACGCCGGCCAAGGGCTGGGTCAAGGACCCGGACACGACCCGTTCCGGGCACAGCTACCTGCTGCCGGAGCCCGGCCGCGCCGGCGCGATCGACGGGTACTTCTGGATCCGGCAGACCAAGCTGATGGGCGCCAAGGCGTTCGCCGAGCACCTGGTCGACGTCGAGTCGAACAACCTCGAGCACGTGGTGATCGGCAAGGGCGGCTTCCGGCCGTGCCCGAACAAGGCGCTCAAACTCTGCTACGCGACCAACTACTCCGCGGTGGTCCCGGTCAAGGGCAAGAAGTCGGTCGTGTTCTCGGGCTTCGTCCAGGCCTTCGAGGACTTCACCGGGCAGACCACGGCGACCGACGCGGCGCTGCAGCGCGAGGTCTGGCCGAAGCGCAAGCAGGAGATCCTGAACATGAACGGGACCCTGGTCCGCTCCTTCTGACCGGCTTTCCCGTACGGCGTACGGATCGCGATTTCGGAAACTGTCGGCGCGGGGTCGTACGGTGGAGGGCATGAGACAGGTCACCGATCTCCAGCGTATGGTCGCGCCACTCCAGGTGGTGTCCGACTTCGACCCGGCGGGCGACCAGCCGGCCGCGATCGCCGAGCTCGAACGGCGGATCAACGCCGGCGAGCAGGACGTCGTACTGCTGGGCGCCACCGGTACCGGTAAGACCGCGACGATGGCGTGGCTGGCGGAGAAGATCCAGCGGCCGATGCTGATCCTGCAGCCGAACAAGACGCTCGCGGCGCAGTTCGCGACCGAGCTGCGCAGCTTCTTCCCGGAGAACGCGGTCGAGTACTTCGTCTCGTACTACGACTACTACCAGCCCGAGGCGTACGTCCCGCAGACCGACACCTACATCGAGAAGGACTCCTCGATCAACGAGGAGGTCGAGCGGCTCCGGCACTCGGCGACCTGGTCGCTGCTGACCCGCCGCGACGTCGTCGTGGTGGCGACGGTCTCCTGCATCTACGGCCTGGGCTCGGCCGACGAGTACCTGAACCGCATGATCCACGTGAAGGTCGGCGACGAGATGGATCGCGACGGCCTGCTCCGCAAGCTGGTCGGCGTGCAGTACGCGCGCAACGACCTGGCCGGCACCCGGGGCACGTTCCGGGTCCGCGGCGACACGCTCGAGGTCTTCCCGGTGTACCAGGAGCTCGCGGTCCGGGTGGAGTTCTTCGGCGACGAGATCGAGCGGGTGATGACGCTGCACCCGCTGACCGGCGAGGTGCTCAGCGAGGAGAACGAGCTCTACATCGGCGCCGCGACGCACTACGTCACCGCGCCGGAGAAGATGGAGCGCGCGATTACCTCGATCGAGGCGGAGCTGGCCGACCGGCTGGCCGAGCTGGAGCGCGGCGGCCAGCTGCTGGAGGCTCAGCGGCTGCGGATGCGTACGACGTACGACATCGAGATGATGCGCCAGATCGGCACCTGCTCCGGCATCGAGAACTACTCCCGTCACACCGACGGCCGCGAGGCCGGTACGGCGCCGCACTGCCTGCTGGACTACTTCCCCGAGGACTTCCTGCTGGTGATCGACGAGTCGCACGTCACCGTGCCGCAGATCGGCGGGATGTACGAGGGCGACATGTCCCGCAAGCGGACCCTGGTCGAGCACGGCTTCCGGCTGCCGTCGGCGATGGACAACCGGCCGCTGCGCTGGGAGGAGTTCCTCGAGCGGATCGGCCAGACCGTCTACCTGTCCGCGACCCCGGGGCAGTACGAGCAGGACAAGTCCGACGGGTTCGTCGAGCAGATCATCCGGCCGACCGGCCTGATCGACCCCGAGGTGATCGTCAAGCCGACCAAGGGCCAGATCGACGACCTGATCCACGAGATCCGGCTCCGGGTCGAGAAGAACGAGCGCGTCCTGGTCACCACGCTGACCAAGAAGATGTCCGAGGACCTGACCGACTACCTGCTCGAGATGGGCATCCGGACCAGGTACCTGCACAGCGAGGTCGACACGTTGCGCCGGGTCGAGCTGCTCCGCGAGCTGCGGATGGGCGAGTACGACGTACTGGTCGGCATCAACCTGCTGCGCGAGGGCCTCGACCTGCCGGAGGTGTCGCTGGTCGCGATCCTCGACGCGGACAAGGAAGGCTTCCTGCGGTCGGGCCGGTCGCTGATCCAGACCATCGGCCGTGCGGCGCGAAACGTCTCGGGCGCGGTGTCCATGTACGCCGACAAGATCACGCCGTCGATGGAGATGGCGATCGACGAGACCAACCGGCGGCGGGCCAAGCAGGTCGCGTACAACACCGAGCACGGCGTCGACCCACAGCCGCTGCGCAAGAAGATCGCCGACATCACCGACATGCTCGCCCGCGAGGACGCCGACACCGCCGAACTCCTCGGCAACGGCCGGACCCAGTCCCGCGGCAAGGCCCCGGTGCCAGGCGGCAGCAAGAAGGCCGGCGAGAAGGCGAAGGAACTGGCCGGCGGATTGCCGTCGTCCGACTTGGCTGATCTGATCCAGCAGCTCACGGATCAGATGCACAATGCCGCGGCGGAGCTGCAGTTCGAGGTGGCGGCACGCTACCGCGACGAGATCTCGGAACTGAAGAAGGAGCTCCGGCAGATGGTGAACGCGGGGGCGAAGTAGCCGGACGGCGCTCACGCCGACGAGGCGTGAGCGCCGGCATCACCTGAGGGCATCTGTTGCCGCTCAGGTACTCGGTCGGGCGCGTCGGTGGGCAGTTCGGTGGGGGTGGTCGGCGCGTCGGTACGGGGACGGAACAGCGGCCATATTCTCGATCGGGTGATGACTGAGGAGCTGGCCGGGCAGCGGGCGCTGGTGACCGGGGCGACGTCGGGGATCGGGCGGGCGATTGCGCGCAGTCTGGCGGGTGCCGGGGCGGAGGTTGTCGTCACCGGGCGCCGGGCCGAGCGCGGGGCCGAGACGGTGGAGCTGATCGAAGCCGACGGCGGTCGGGCGACGTTCGTACCGGCTGATCTCGGCGTACTGGACGACGTCGAACGGCTGGCGCGCGAGGCCGGCGAGGTGGGGATTCTGGTCAACAACGCCGGGTTCTACCCGATGGTTCCGACGACGGCGCTGCCGGCTGCGGAGTACCAGTTGATGTACGACGTGAACCTGCGGAGCGCCTACTTCCTGACCGCCGCCATCGCGCCACGGATGGGTGCGGGCAGCGCGATCGTCAACGTCTCCTCGACCGGCGCCCAGATCGGGATGGCGATCGCGGCCGGGTACAGCGGAACGAAGGCTGCGCTGGAGTCGATGACCAGGTCGTGGGCTGTCGAGTTCGGTCCGGCGGGGGTCCGGGTGAACGCTGTGTGCGCCGGCATGATCCGGACGGACAAACTCCTGGAGCTCGTGCCGGAAGAGGGCATGGCGCAGGTCAGTGTGCCGTGGCCCTTGGGCCGCCCAGGGACTCCGGAGGAGATCGCTGAGGTGGTCCTCTTCCTCGCCTCTCCGCGAGCCAGCTACGTCACGGGCGCCGTCCTGGTCGCCGACGGCGGCCAGACCATCTCCTGAGCCGGTGCCATACGACAGGTAGCTAGCGGTCAGTCGTGTCGGAGGACGGTGTGTTGTGGGGTCTCGTTGACCTGCAGCGTGAAGATGTCCGGGCGCGCGTAGTGGCCGGTGGCGTCGAAGTCGAACTTGCTGCGGGCCAGGTCGTCGAGGTCCAGCTCGGCCAGCAGGACACCTTCGGCGCCGCGCAACGGACCGGCCAGGACCTCGCCCAGTGGCGAGACGATCACGCTGCCGCCGTCGATCAGGACCGTGTCGGGCGCCTCGCCCTGGACCGGGTGTACGTCGTCGGGGAGGTCGGCTCGGGTGAGGTACTGGTTCGCGCTGATCACGAAGCACCGGCCTTCGAGGGCGACGTGCCGCATGGAGGCCTGCCACTGCTCGCGGTCATCGACCGTGGGAGCGCACCAGAGCTCGACGCCTTTGGAGTACATGGTCTGCCGGAGCAGCGGCATGTAGTTCTCCCAGCAGATCGCCGCACCGAGTACGCCGAAGTCCGTCGGTACGGCGGGCAGCGTCGAGCCGTCACCCTGACCCCAGAGGAAGCGCTCGGCCGCCGTAGGCATCAGCTTGCGGTGCTTCGCGACCAGGCCGTCGACGGGATCGATGAACACCGCCGTGCAGTACAGCGTTCCGCCGGCGCGCTCGATCACTCCGGCCACGAGGTGAATCCGGAGCTCGGCCGCGAGCCCCGCAAGCTGCTCGAGTTCGGGACCGTTGAGCGCGACCGCGCCTTCGGAGTACCGGCGGAAGAGGTCGCGACCCGCGGGGGAGCGTGAGCCGACGGTGACCCCGAAGTCGAGGCCCTTCGGATAACCCCCGAGGAACGCCTCCGGCAGGACAACCAGTCGTGCGCCGCCCGACGCGGCTTCCCGCAGATACCGCTCGGCCTTGGCCAAGGTCGCGGCGGTGTCGAAGAGCCCGCCCGCGGAGCGCAGCGCCCCGGGGCGAGCGGCCCACGTGGACCCGGCCTGAATCGCGGCAACGACAACAGATGTCATGTGGGGAAGCCTAGGTCGGGCTAGTTGACGGAGCTTCCCCACTTGCTGGTGTCGGGCCAGGTGATGCGGAGGCAGTGGGGGTCGCCGGTGAGGCGGCTCGGGTCGCCGCCTGGTGGGGGGACGGGGGCCTTGTCGACGGCGGTGCCGCCGGCGGTTCGGTAGAACTGCTGGGCGGAGGTGTTCTGTTCCAGCACCCACAGGTACATCGCGTTGCTGACTGCCTGCTCGGTGACGGCGGCGGCTGCGCGGGTCATCAGGTCCGTGCCGATGCCGAGGCGGTGCTGGTCGTGGCGGACGTGCAGGTTGTCGACGAGGCTGCCCCACTCCGGGTCGTGGTCGAGCATCACGTGGACGAAGCCGACCAGGCGGTCGTCGTACTCGGCGAGCACTGTTGCCGTACCGGTTGGTGTTGCGAGGCGGGCTGTCCAGACCGCGTTGCGTTCGACGGCGATGTCGCCGTCCAGGAACGCGTCGGCGTACGCGCCGCGGTAGTGGCGGCGCCAGCTGTCCGCGTGCAGCTCGGCGACCTGCCGAGCGTCGGCGGGGCCGGCGGGGCGGAAGACCACCGGGCTCATCGCGTGAGGCCCAGGACTAAGAGGATTGGGCAAGAGGCTGCTCGCATCGTTCTACCGTTCCTGCAGGTCGGATTGATGGAATGGAAGGAGTTGGTTTCCGGAAGAGCGCGGAGGGTGGAGAAATATGCAGGTTGCACTGGTGACAGGGGGCAGTTCAGGCATCGGACGGGGCACCGCGCTCCGGATCGCCGCGCGGGGGATGGGGGTGATTCTCACCTACGGCGGCAACGAGCAGGGCGCGCTCGACACTGTCTCAGCGATTGAGAAAGAGGGCGGGACCGCGGTCGCGCTGCCGCTCGACCTCGGGCGCTCGGAGACCTTCCCGGCGTTCCGCGACGCCGTCGTACAGGCGCTGCACGAGACCTGGCAGGTGGAGACGCTCGCGGCGCTGGTCAACAACGCCGGCTTCGCGCAGACCGAGCCGTTCGGCGAGGCGACCGAGGAGGTCTTCGATCGCCTGTACGCCGTACTGCTGAAGGGTCCGTACTTCCTGACCCAGACCCTGCTGCCGCTGATCGCGGACCACGGCGCGATCGTCAGCGTCAGCAGCAACTCGTCGACGCACACCAACGCCGAGCCCGGCTACAGCGGCTACGCGACGATGAAGGGCGGGCTCAACGTGATGACCCGGTTCCTCGCGAAGGAACTCAGCCCGCGCGGTATCCGCGTCAACGCCGTCGCGCCCGGCTCCACGCTGACCCGCCTCGGCGGCGACGCCTTCGACAAGTACCCGGAGGTCATCCCGGCCCTGGCCGCCAAGACCGCGTTCGGCCGGGTCGGCGACCCCGACGACGTTGGCCAGGTGATCACGGCGCTGATCTCCGACGAGACCCGCTGGGTCACCGCCCAGGTCCTGGAGGCTTCCGGCGGCTTCGGGCTCTGAGTCGGCGGTCGTATCGTTCAGCGCAGGAGGTGAGCGATGCGACTGACCGGGAAGGAACTGCTCGAGCACTGCCTGGCCAAGCCGGGGGCGTGGCAGGACGAGCCGTGGGAAGGCGACGTGGTCGCCAAGGTGAGCGAGAAGATCTTCGCGTTCCTCGGCGACGAGACGGTCGGGATCAAGTGCGGGGCCAACCGGGACGAGGCCGACGAGCTGGTCGACGCCTATCCCGAGGACGTGTGGAAGATGGCCTACATCGGCCGGTCGGGCTGGAACACGGTCCGCCTCGGCGGCGCCGTACCGGATGACGAGATTCTCGAACTCGTCGAAGCGTCCTACGCGACCGTCGTCGGCAAGCTGCCGAAGAGCCGGCGCCCGCCTGGACACACCACACAGTGACCAACCTGATCACGCAACGAAGTTATTCCCGCGGCGGAGCGTGATCAGACCGACATGCGGGTACCGGGTCGCCGATTTGGAAACTCGGACATCGACCCGCCAGAATGGTGGGAGTTTGAAGGGGAGTATTCCTTCGCGGCGGTATCGTCATCACGGTCAGGGAGTTCGTCTCCACGCCCGGTACCGTCGGCCAGGCCAGAGGATTCGAGCCAGGCGGAAGAGACCTTCGGAGTCCACTTTCGCTTGCGCTCCGGAGGTTGCCTGTGCACGTCCACGATTACGTCTGGTACATCACGGTCGGGGTTCTGCTCGCCCTGCTGGCGTTCGACGTCTTCATCATCGGCCGCCGGCCGCACGAGCCCACGACACGTGAGTCCGCGACCGCGATCGCGTTCTACGTCGGTCTCGCGATCGTCTTCGGTCTCGGGGTCTGGGTCTTCTCGGGCGGTCAGTACGCCGGGGAGTTCTTCGCCGGCTGGCTCACCGAGTACAGCCTGAGCGTCGACAACCTGTTCATCTTCCTGATCATCATGTCCAGGTTCCAGGTGCCCAGGAAGTACCAGCAGACCGCGTTGCTGGTCGGCATCATCCTGGCGCTGTTCTTCCGCGGCATCTTCATCGCCGTCGGCGCGGCCGCGATCAACCAGTTCTCCTGGGTCTTCTACCTGTTCGGCGCGTTCCTGGTCTACACCGCGGTGCACCTGGCGATGCAGGGCGAGAACGACGACGACGACTACAAGGAGAACGCGGTCATCCGGTTCGCCCGCAAGCGGCTGAACGCGACCGACGAGTACAACGGCGTCAAGCTGACCGTGATCAAGAACGGCAAGCGGCTGGTCACCCCGATGGCGATCGTGATCGTCGCGCTCGGTACGACGGACCTGCTGTTCGCGCTGGACTCGATCCCGGCGATCTACGGGCTCACCCAGGAGCCGTTCCTGGTCTTCACCGCCAACGTCTTCGCGCTGATGGGTCTGCGGCAGCTGTACTTCCTGCTCGGTGACCTGCTCAAGCGCCTGATCTACCTGTCGATCGGCCTGTCGGTCGTGCTCGCGTTCATCGGTGTGAAGCTGGTCCTGCACGCGATGCACGAGAACGAACTGCCGTTCATCAACGGCGGCGAGCACATCAAATGGGCGCCGGAGATCCCGATCTCGGTGTCGCTCGGCTTCATCATCGTGACGCTGGGCATCACCACGGTCCTGAGCCTGTGGAAGTCGCGCAAGATCGCGGCCGCCGAGGCGGAGAACGGCGAGGCTGTTCCCGCGGAGACCGCCGGCGGCGAGCTGGACGAGTCGACCCCGCGCAAGCAGGACGACCTCGACCCGCAGACCAAGGCCGAAATCGACGGCCTCCAGGAGCCGGAGCCCCACGACACGGACTCGAAGAAGCCCTGATCTGACAACACACAAGCGCCCGCACCGGATCCCCGGGGCGGGCGCTTGTGCTGTTGGGTGGGGAGGGGGGTGGGGGCAGGTCGCCCCCGACGCCACCCGCTGCGCGCGGGCGAGAGGGGGGCTCCGCCGAGTGCCGCCGGGCGGGCGGTCGTGGGGGCGCCGCGTGATTCAGAGGCGGGCGGCGGCGACCAGGGTTTCGCGGCGTTCGGGGAGGAGGGGCTCGTTCTCCAGGAGTTTGCCGGTTTCTGAGGCGTGGAGCATGCCGGCGGGGGAGACGAAGCCGACGTGGTGGACCTGTTTGCCGGGGCGGGCGAAGAAGTACAGGTCTCCCGGTTTCACCTCGTCGATCGGGACCGACTCCAGGGCGTCGGCCTGGTCGTGGGCGTCGCGGGGGATGCGCTGGCCGAGTACCCGGCTGACCGCGTGGATCAGGCCCGAGCAGTCCAGCCCGTACGCCGACGTACCGCCCCACAGGTACTCGAGTCCGAGGAAGAGCGAGCCCAGTCGTAGGCGGTCCTCGGAGGTGGGTGGGGTGTTGACCACGCGGAGAGCGTCGTCGGGCAGCCAGCCGAACTCGCCGTCGGCGAGGGCGACTCGGGTGAAGCCGTCCACGTGCTCGACCGACGACAGCACCGTGCCGAAGGACAGTTCGGCGATCGCACCGGCGCCTGGGGATCCGGCGGCGCCGAGCCCCGCAGATCCGGCGGCACCGAGCGCCGCGGATGCGGCGGCGGCGATCCCCGGCTCGTTGGTCAGCGTGGTGACCGGGACGGTGACAGCGACCGGGGCGGTTGCGGACTCCGGCAGTTCGCCCAAGTGCGCCGACGGGACCCAGCCCGGGTAGCCCAGGTCGTCCTGCGATGACGGCTGCCAGGGGGCGACGATCTCGGACCAGCCGTCGCGTTCGGAGCGGACGATCACCGGTTCGCCGTACAGGAGTTGCGTCAGTGTGCGGCCGTGCAGGCCGAGGCGGGTCTCGGTGTCCATGGACTTCGCCCAGGCGGCGACGTCGGGGGCGGCGGCGATCGCGGGGGCGTCGATGTCGCGGGGTGCTTCGGGGGAGGTCCACACGGTGCTGACCGGGACCTTCGCGGCTACTACCTTCATGCGATCAAGCCTGTCACGCCGAGCCCAGGAGTCGTGGGCAGATGAATGGTGGACCCTGCATAGGTGATCCCGCCGTCGACCGGCGGCTGCTCCAGCCACCAGGCCGCGTCGAGGTCGTTGACGGCCGTCGTCGGGTACGCCGCGACCAGCGCGGCCGCCGCGCCGACGCCGACGTGGCTCTCCATCATCGAGCCGACGATCGCGCCGAGCCCGTGCTCGCGGGCCAGTTCGAGCAGCGTGCGCGCAGGCCCGAGGCCGCCGCACTTGGCGAGCTTCACGTTGACGAGGTCGGCCGCGCCGTGCCGGATCACGTTCACCAGATCGCGTACGCCGTACACGCTCTCGTCGGCCAGGATCGGCGTACTGACCCGGTCGGTGATCCAGGCCATGCCCTCCAGATCGGCCGCGGCGACCGGCTGCTCGACGAGTTCGATCGCGCAGCCCGCTTCCTCGAGCGCGCGGATGGCGGTGACGGCGTCGCGGCGGTTCCAGCCCTGGTTGGCATCGAGGCGGATCCGAGGCGCAGGTCCAACGGCCTCGCGCACCCGGCGTACCCGCTCGAAGTCGGCCGCCGCGTTGCCGGTCCCGACCTTCACCTTCAGTACGTCGAACCCGTCGCGCACGCGGTCCTTCGCCGCCTCGACCAGCGCGTCGGCGTCACCGGCCGACAGCGTGACGTCGGTCCGTACGGTCGTCGCGGTCGACCCGAGGAAACCCTGCAGCGTCCGCCCGACGCGCCGGGCCGCGAGGTCGTGCAGCGCGACGTCGACCGCGGCCTTCGCGCCGAAGTTCGCCTGCGCCGCGCCCTGGAGTCGCCGCAACGCCTCGGTCAGGTCGTCCGGGCCGAGCCCGTCGAGCGCAGTCGTGATCGGGCCTTCGACACAGGCCTGCGCGCCGGCCAGCGATTCGCCGGTCACCTTCCAGACCTGCGGCGCCTCGCCCCAACCGGTGTGCTCGCCGTCGGTGATCGAGACGAGCAGGGATTCGGCGTGGGTCGCGGTCCGGAGCGCTGTGACGAACGGCGTGTGCAGCGGCGCCGACACCAGGTGCGTGGAGATCTTCATCTACTTCACCGCCCCGAGGTCGTGCCGGTGCTGCCAGGCCTCGGCGGCGATCGCGGCGATCAACTGTTGCGCATCGCGGTCGGGCAGGTCGGACGTCGTACAGACGACGAGGACGAAGGGGTCCGCGTCGTCCGGGCGGACGATGCCGCCGTCGTGCCGGATCCGCAGGTCCCAGCCGTTCTTGTGCTCGACGCGCGTGCCGGCGGGGACGCCCGCGGGGATCTCGCCGTTCCACTCGTTCGCGGCCAGCAGATCGTGCAGGTACCGCCCGGACTCGTCGTTGCTGACAGCAACCAGTACGCCGGCCAGCCCCGCCGGGGACATCAGGTTGCTGATCCCCGCCTGCGCGGCGGGGGAGTCGTCGATCCCACGCCGGATCACACTGCTGCCGGCCGGACGTCCACCACTCACCAAACCGCGCGGGACGGGCTCCGTGGCGATCGCTGAGCGTGGCATCGGCTGGGCGCCGGAGGTTGGTGAGTGGTGCAGGTCCGCCTCGGCCAGGACCGCGTTCGCAGCCTCGGCTCCGACCAGCTCCAGCACCAGATTGGTCGCCAGGTTGCTCGACCGCGTGATCATCTCCCGCGTCAACCAGCTCAGCGGAACCTCCTCGCCGAGCTTCTCCCACGTCGCCGGCGCCTCGTCCTCCGCGCGGTTCACGCCGAACCGCCCACCGGCCGCCGACGCGAAGTCGTTGTGCACGGTCACCGGCTGGTCCAGCGTGAGCTCGCCCGCGTCGACCTTGCGCAGCATCGCCATCGCGACCGGCAGTTTCATCGTGCTCGCCGAGTAGTGCGTGCGCTCCGCCTCGTGCGTGAACACCGCGGTGCCGTCCGTCCGGCCGAGCCAGACACCGAACGCGCCCTGGCCCTCCACCCCGCGCAGCAGGTCAGCAATTCCCATGGTGGTTACTTTTCCACATCCCGAGCAGATCTGATGTAGCGGGCTTGCGGAGCGGACCCGCCTGGCAGACTGCCTACCGTGTCCAGAGCACTCGGCCTGATCCTCGGCTTCGCCGCCGACCGCGTCCTCGGCGATCCGCGCCGCTTCCACCCGGTCGCCGGCTTCGGCCGAGCCGCATCGCGGCTAGAGGGCGTCGCCTACGCGGACTCACGAGCAGCCGGTACGGCGTACGCAGCGCTCCTGGTCGGCTCGGTCACCGCCGCGGGCGTGGCCGCCGAGCGGATCACCAAGGACCGGCCGATCGCGCGGACGCTGGTGACGGCCGCCGCGACCTGGGCCGTCCTCGGCGGGCGAAGCCTCGAACGCGAGGCCTCGGTGATGTCCGGACTGCTCGAGGCGAAGAACCTCCCGGCAGCGCGCGAGCGGCTGAGCCACCTGTGCAGCCGAGACGCCACGGATCTCGACGCCGACGAGCTGGCCCGCGCGACCGTGGAATCGATCGCCGAGAACACGAGCGACGCCACCGTCGCACCGCTCGTCTGGGGCGGGCTGTTCGGCGTACCGGGTCTGATCGGGTACCGCGCGGCGAACACGCTCGACGCGATGGTCGGGTACAAGTCGGCGCGTTATCTCAGGTTCGGCTGGGCTTCGGCGCGGTTCGACGACCTGGTCAACCTGCTGCCCGCGCGGATCTGCGCGGTACTCACCGGGCTGACGTCCGGACGGCCGCGCGAGGTCTGGCGGATCTGGCAGCGTGACGCCGGCGGCCACCCGAGCCCGAACGCGGGTCCGGTCGAGGCGTCGTTCGCGGGCGCGCTCGACCTGCGGCTCGGCGGGACCAACACGTACGGCGAGGAGATCGAGGACCGCGGCACGCTGGGCGACGGGCTGCGGCCGGGCGTCACCGACGTACGCCGTACAGCCGTCCTCGCCAGGCGAGTGTCGTACGCCGCGGCCGCCACGGCGGCGATCCTGGCACTGGCCATCAGCCGTTCGAGTCGAGGAGCATGATGCATCTGAGCCAGCGCCCACTGCGGATCGCGCTGATCCGGCACGGCGAATCGGTCGCCAACCTGGACAAGTCGATCTACGAGTCCGTGCCTGACCACGACATCCCGCTGACCCGGACGGGGCACGAGCAGGCGGCCGAGGCCGGCAAGCAGTTGCGCGAGCTGTTCGAGGGCGAGCCGGTCCGCGTCTACGTCTCGCCGTACCTGCGGGCCCTGCAGACGCTGGACTCGCTCGGGCTGGAGGACCTGATCGGGCTGGCGCGGGAAGAGCCCCGGCTGCGCGAACAGGACTGGGCGAACTTCCAGGACACCGAGGACATCGAGCGGCAGGAGGCGCTGCGCGACTCGTACGGGCACTTCTTCTACCGGTTCACCCACGGCGAGTCGGGCTCGGACGTGTACGACCGGGTGTCCAGCTTCCTGGAGACGATGCACCGCGACTTCGAGCAGCCGGACGCGCCGCGCAACGTGCTGCTGGTGTCGCACGGGCTGACGATGCGGCTGTTCTGCATGCGGTGGTTCCACTGGTCGGTGAAGTTCTTCGAGACGCTGCGCAACCCGGGCAACGCCGAGACGCGCGTGCTGCTGCGGCAGCCGAACTTCCGGTACAAGCTGGACCGGCCGTTCGAGCAATGGACGCACTACGAACCGAAGGATGGGGAGCGTTCGGCATGGTTGTAGAGCAGACCCGCAAGATCGCGCTGGAGTTGCTGGACGCGCTGACGCCGGAGCAGCGCGCGAAGGCCACGGCGCCGTTCGACACGCCTGACCATCGCGAATGGACCTATCTGCCGGGCGAGCGGCCCGGGCTGCAGCTGACTGAGCTGACCGCTCGCCAGGAGCAGTACGTGCACCGCCTGCTCCAGCTGGCCTGCAGCGAGCGCGGTGTGGGCGACGCACTGGCCACGATGGCCGCCGAGATCATCCTGCGGGAGCTGCCGGACGTCGGGGCGACCGGTAGTTGGCAGGGCACGGTCGTGGGGGAGCGCTACTTCCTGCGCATCCTCGGCGACCCGTCCGGCACGGACCCGTGGGCCTGGCGCCTCAACGGCCACCACCTGGCCCTGCACGTCACGCTGGTCGGCGACCAGGTCTCCTTCGTCCCCAACTTCATCGGCTCGAACCCCGCCGAGGTCCGCCAGGGCCCGTACGCCGGCCGCCGCTTCCTGGCCGCCGAGCAGGACCTGGGCTTCCAGCTCCTCCACGCCCTCGACTCGGGCCAGCGCGAGGTAGCTGTCGTCTCTGCCGAAGCGCCGGACGACATCCTCACCCGCCACGACCCAGTGGCCGACGGCTCCCTCCTGCACCGAGGCATCGCGTACGGCGACCTGCAGGACTCCCAGCGGGACCTCTTCACCCAGCTGCTGGACCAGTACGTCGGCCGAGCCGCCCAGCCGATCGCCGAACAGGCCTGGGCCAACCTGCGCACCCAGGGCCTCGACCAGCTCACGTTCGCCTGGGCCGGAGCCCTCCAGCCCGGCGCCGGCCACTACTACTCGATCACCGGCCCCACGTTCCTCGCCGAGTACGACAACACCCAGTCCGACGCCAACCACATCCACTCCGTCTGGCGAGACCTCGACAACGACTGGGGCCAGGACCTGCTGGCCGCCCACTACCGCGAGCACTAGCTGACCGGAGCCGGTCGGCTAGAGTCTCGGTATCATCGACGGTCGTCAGCAGGAACCCGGTGTGAGTCCGGGGCGGTCCCGCCACTGTGACCACGTTCTGCGTGGGAGTCAGGAACTGCAGCCGTCGAACTGCCCACCCGGGGCGTGGACACCCCGAGGAAGGACCGGACGCGCATGCCCGCGAACCTGTTGCTGCTCTCCACCGCCGACACCGATCTGCTGGCCGCTTCACAGGCCCAGGTGGGCTGGAAGGTCGCCAACCCGGCGCGTGTCGAGGTCGCCGAACTGTCCACCCTGCTCGACGGCGTCGAGGTCGTCGTGGTCCGCCTGCTCGGCGGTCGCCGCGCCTGGGAGGAGGGTCTCGACGCCGTCATCGCCTCCGGTCTGCCGGTGGTGGTGCTCAGTGGTGAGGCCGCGCCCGACGCCGAGCTGATGTCGCTGTCGACAGTCCCGGCCGGCGCGGTGACCGAGGCGCTGGCGTACCTGCGCGAGGGCGGCTCGGAGAACCTCGGCAACCTGGCCGGCTTCCTCCGCGACACGATCCTGCTGACCGGTGACACGTTCGACCCGCCGCACAGCCTTCCGGCGTACGGCGTACGGGCTGGTCGTTCCACCGAGCTCGACGGTCGCCCGGTGGTCGGCATCGTCTACTACCGCGCGCACGAGATCTCCGGCAACACCGCCTTCGTCGACGCGCTCGCCGACGCCGTCGACGCGGCCGGGGCGCAGCCGCTGCCCGTCTACTGCGGCACGCTGCGCGGTCTGGACCCGTCCAGCGCCGACAACGCCGAGCTGTTCGACCTGCTCCGCAGCTGCGACGTACTGGTCACCACACTGCTCGCAGCCGGCGGCACGGTCGCGGCCAACGCGAGTGCGGGTGGAGACGACTCCTGGGACGCGGGTGCCCTCGCGTCGCTCGACATCCCGCTGATCCAGGGCCTCGCGCTCACGTCGACCCGCGAGCAGTGGCTGGAGAGTGACGCCGCGATCAGCCCGCTGGACGCCGCGACGCAGGTCGCGATCCCGGAGTTCGACGGCCGGATCATCACGATCCCCTTCTCCTTCAAGGCGTACGACGCCGAAGGCATCGCCAGCTACCAGCCCGACGCCGAGCGCTGCACCCGCCTGGCCGGGATCGCCGTCGCACACGCCCGGCTGCGGCACGTGCCGCCGGCCGAGAAGAAGCTCGCGCTGGTGCTGTCGTCGTACCCGACCAAGCACGCCCGCATCGGCAACGCGGTCGGCCTGGACACTCCGGCCTCCGCGGTCGTCCTGCTCGGTCAGCTCAAGGCCGCCGGCTACGACCTGGGCCCCGACCTCGACCTGGACGAGCTGCAGGGAGCCGAAGGCGCCGACGGCCTGATCCACCGGCTGATCGCGGCGGGCGGCCACGACGTCGACTGGCTGACCGACGAGCAGCTGTCCGGTGCGGTGGCGAAGATCTCGCTGTCGACGTACCAGCAGTGGTTCGGCCGGGTGCCGCAGACCCTGCGGGACGCGATGACCGAGGCCTGGGGCGAGGCGCCGGGCTCTCTGTACGTCGACACGACCGGTGCCGAGCCGGCGATCGCCCTGGCCGCTCTGCAGTTCGGCAACGTCGTCCTGATGATCCAGCCGCCCCGCGGGTTCGGTGAGAACCCGGTGGCGATCTACCACGACCCGGACATGGCTCCGTCGCACCACTACCTGGCGGCGTACCGCTGGCTGGAGGCTCCGGTCGCGGAGGGCGGCTTCGGCGCCCACGCGGTCGTTCACCTGGGCAAGCACGGCACGCTGGAGTGGCTGCCCGGCAAGGGGATCGGTATGGCGGCGGACTGCGCGCCGGACGCCGTACTGGGCAACCTGCCGCTGGTGTACCCGTTCATCGTCAACGACCCGGGTGAGGGCACGCAGGCCAAGCGGCGTGGGCACGCGGTCGTCGTGGACCACCTGGTGCCGCCGATGGCGCGGGCGGAGACGTACGGCGACATGGCCAAGCTGGAGTACCTGCTGGACGAGTACGCCACGGTCTCGGCGCTGGACCCGGAGAAGGTGCCGACCCTGCGCGCCCAGATCTGGACGCTGATCCAGGCCGCTCAGCTGCACCACGACCTGCACACCGACGAGAAGCCGGAGGACGAGGAGTTCGACGAGTTCGTCCTGCACCTCGACGGCTACCTGTGCGAGATCAAGGACGTGCAGATCCGCGACGGGCTGCACATCCTGGGTGGTGGGCCTGTCGGTGAGGCCCGGGTCAACCTGGTGCTGGGGATCCTGCGCTCCGCGCAGATGTGGGGCGGGACGTCCGGCGCCGTACCGGGACTCCGCGCGGCGCTGGGGGCGACGTACGACGTGGACGAGGCGGCTCTGCTCGCCGACCCGGGTCGTGCGGTACCTGCTGAGCTGGCGGCCCTTTCGGAGCTCGCTGACCTGCCGGCAGTGAGTGCGGCCGACGGTGTGGACCTGCTGGAGGCTGTGGCGCGCAAGCTCGTGCTGGGGCTCGAAACACTCAGCTGGGACGCCGCGAAGGTGCCAGTGGTCGTCGGTGAGGTGCTGGGTCGCCAGTCCGATGGTGTCGAGGCCTCGCTGCGGTTTGCCTGCGAGGAGGTCGTGCCGCGGTTGGGACGCACCGGTGACGAGCTGACGAACGTACTGCGTGCGCTGGACGGCCGCTTCGTCGAGGCCGGGCCGTCAGGCTCGCCGACACGTGGTCTGGTCAACGTGCTGCCGACCGGGCGCAACTTCTACGCCGTCGACCCGAAGGCGATCCCGAGCCGGAACGCGTGGGACGTCGGCGTCGCGCTGGCCGACTCGCTGCTGGCGCGGCACAAGGCCGAGACGGGGGAGTGGCCGCGGTCGGTCGGGCTGACCGTCTGGGGTACGTCGGCGATGCGGACCCAGGGCGACGACCTGGCCGAGGTGCTGTGGCTGCTCGGTTGCCGGCCGGTCTGGGACGAGGCGTCGCGACGCGTGTCGGGCTTCGAGGTCGTGCCGATCGCCGAGCTCGGCCGGCCGCGGGTGGATGTGACGATCCGGATCTCCGGCTTCTTCCGGGACGCGTTCCCGCACGTGGTCGCGTGGCTGGACGAGGCGGTGCGCACCGTCGCGGAGCTGGACGAGGATGCCGCCGACAACTACCTGCGCGCGCACGTCCTGGATGATGTTGCTGCGGGCAACGACATGCGGGCGTCGACGGCGCGGGTCTTCGGCTCCAAGCCCGGCTCGTACGGCGCCGGCCTGCTGCCGCTGGTCGACGCGCGCAACTGGCGCACCGACGCGGAACTGGCCGAGGTGTACGCGGTGTGGGGCGGGTACGCGTACGGCAAGGACCTCGACGGCGCGGAGGCGCGGCCGTCGATGGAGCGCGCCTACGCGCGGATCCAGGTCGCGGCCAAGAACGCGGACACCCGCGAGCACGACATCATGGACTCCGACGACTACTTCCAGTACCACGGCGGCATGGTCGCGATGGTCCGCCACCTGACCGGGTCGAACCCGAAGGCCTACATCGGCGACTCCGCCGTACCGGCCCAGGTCAAGACGCGGACGCTGGAGGAGGAGACCAAGCGCGTCTTTCGCGCCCGGGTCGTCAACCCGCGCTGGATGGCCGCGATGCAGCGCCACGGTTACAAGGGCGCGTTCGAGATGGCGGCGACCGTCGACTACCTCTTCGGGTACGACGCGACGGCCGGTGTCGTCGACGACTGGATGTACGAGACGCTGACGACCGAGTACGTCGCCAATCCCGAGGTCGCGGAGTTCTTCCGCAAGTCCAACCCGTGGGCGCGGCACGGGATCGCCGAGCGGCTGCTGGAGGCGGCTCAGCGGGGGCTGTGGTCGGAGCCGTCGGCGGAGGCGTTGGAGACGCTGCGCACCGCCGTACTCGAGACCGAGGGGGACATCGAGGACCGCGGGTGATTGGGTAGCCGTATGGCTTCTCGAGTGCTGATCACCAATGACGACGGTTACCGGGCGCGCGGGATTCGGGCGCTCGGGGCGGCGCTGGCCGCGGCCGGGCACGACGTACTGGCTGTTGCGCCGCTGGACGATCAGAGCGGGGTCGGGTCGGCGCGGGCCGGGATGGTCGACCGGCCGATCCGGACTGCGTCGGAGACCGTTGACGGCGTGACGTACATCGGCGTCGACGGGACGCCTGCTTTGGCGGTCACACTCGCGCTGGTGGGGTCGTTCGGCGACGTGCCGGACGTGGTGGTGTCGGGGATCAACCACGGGCACAACATCGGCGTACCGATCCTGCACTCGGGGACCGTCGCGGCCGCGCTGACGGCATCCGGTCAGGGCCTGTCGGCGATCGCGATCAGCATCGACTCGGAGGATCCGAAGCATCTCGACACGGCGGGTGGAGTTGCCGCGCGGGCGCTCGACTGGCTGGCCGCGGAGCCCGCGGGCACGGTGATCACCGTCAACGTTCCCGACCGTCCGGTGGAAGAACTGGAGGGCGTACGCCGGGCTCGGCTGGCGCCGATCGAACGCTCCCGAATCACCGGCTCCCAGGCTCCTACCGGCGAGCCGATGATCACGCTCGCTGCGCCGTCGGCCGGTGCCGAGGCTGACACCGACGAGGCCCTGCTCGCCGCGGGTTACGTGACGATCACCCCGATCGTCGGCATCCGCGAGGTCGACTCGTCGGCCGCCGCGGACTATCTGTCCCAACACTTCGCTTAGGCGGTCGTCAGGGTGCCCGCACGGAGAGCGCTCACCGGGTGAGGTTTCTCTCCGGGCGGCGGCCGGACGGCGGGGATGTGGAATGATCGCCGGGACGGCAGGAGAGGAACACCGGTGACGGCCAGCAGGCCGAAGTCCGGGGCGGTCCCGCCACTGTGACCGGACGTGATCCGGAAGCCAGGACATCTCGCGCCGTCCGTCAGGGAGCGCTCTCCGCGTGCCCGGGCGCCGATGCCAACGCGGGCGTGGACACCCGCAGGACGAAGGGACCCACCGCCGATGCGGCCTGCTCCGACCCCGACCGGTTTTCCGTTCACCGCGGTGGTGGGGATGGACGACCTCCAGCTCGCCCTGATCCTGGCCGCGGTCTCCCCGGCGATCGGCGGCGTGCTGATCCGCGGCGAGAAGGGCACCGCCAAGTCGACCGCGGTGCGTGCGCTCACCGAGATCCTGCCGGCGGTGGATGTGGTCCCGAACTGCCGCTTCTCGTGCGACCCGGCCAACCCGGACCCGCTGTGCCCGGACGGGCCGCACGCGCTGGCGCTTTCCCCGGGAGCCCCCCGGCCTGGCGCCGCAACCGCCCTCTCCACCGGGCAGAGCGCGGCCGCTCACCTCCCGTCGGCAGGCTCAGCCGGGCAAACGCCCCTGGGCCACCTTCCCGGATCCACCTCCGGTTCTCCGGCGCCGACCTCCGTCTCCCGCCCGGCTCGGCTCGTCGAGCTGCCGGTCGGCGCGACCGAGGACCGCGTGCTCGGCTCCCTGCATCTCGAGAAGGCTCTGGCCGAGGGCATCACGGCGTACGAGCCAGGCCTGCTCGCGGCCGCTCACCGCGGACTGCTGTACGTCGACGAGGTCAACCTCCTGCACGACCATCTGGTCGACGTACTGCTCGACGCCGCCGCGATGGGCCGCGCGACCGTCGAGCGCGACGGCGTCTCCGTCACGCACCCGGCGCGCTTCGTCCTCGTCGGCACGATGAACCCGGAGGAAGGCGAGCTCCGTCCCCAGCTGCTCGACCGTTTCGGCCTGACCGTCGACGTCGTCGCCAGCCGCGATCCCGCCGTACGCGTCGAGGTGATGCGCGCGCGGCTGACGTACGAGGCCGACCCGGCGTCCTTCGTCAGCCGGTACGACGGCGCGCAGCGCGAGCTCGCCGAGCGGATCGTCAAGGCGCAGAGCCTGCTGTCCGACGTGATCCTCACCGACTCGGCGCTGCGGCAGATCGCGGAGATCTGCGCCGCGTTCGACGTCGACGGGATGCGCGCCGACCTGGTCACGGCCCGTACGGCGGTCGCGCACGCGGCCTGGTCCGGGCGGACCGTCGTCGAGGTCGAGGACGTCCGCGCGGCGGCGAAGCTCGCGCTGCCGCACCGGACGCGGCGGAACCCGTTCGACGCGCCGGGGCTGGACGAGGATCGGCTGGATCAGGTGATCAACGACAGCACGCCGCCGGAGGATCCGGACGACGATCCCGATGGTGGGCCTGACAGTGGATCCGACAACGGGCCGGACGGTGGCGCGGACCCCGGATCCGAGCGCGGGCCGGACTCCCAGCCGTCGGCGGCTGACGACTCGTCCGGTCCGGACGACTCCTCGGCGCCGGACGATCCAGCGCAACGGCCCGAAGGCGCGGACCAGGTCCCGCCGACCGGCAAGCCCGCAGACTCGGAGAACCCGCAGAACGCGCTCTCCGGCGGCGCTCCCACCGGCGATGTCGCGGCCAGCTCCACGCCGTACAAGGCTCGCCTTCTCAGCATCCAGTCGGCCGGCACCGGAGTCGCCGGCCGCCGGTCCCGCGCGATCACCGAGGTCGGCCGAGTCGTCGGCGACCGCGCCCGCGTCGGTCGCGAGTCCGGTCGCCCGCACCTCCTCGCCACGCTCCGCGCGGCCGCGCCGCACCAGCACGCGCGCGGCCGATCGGGCCCCGGCCTGGCCGTCCGCGCCTCCGACGTACGGCTCGGTGTGCGCGAAGGTCGCGAGGGCAACCTGGTGATGTTCTGCGTCGACGCGTCGGGCTCGATGGGCACCAAGCGGCGGATGGGCGAGGTCAAGACCGCGATCGTGTCGCTGCTGCTCGACGCGTACCAGCGCCGTGACAAGGTCGGCCTGGTCACGTTCGCGCGCGCCGACGCGACGGTCGCGCTCCCGCCGACCGGCAGCGTCGAGACCGCCGTACGCCGGCTGGAGTCGCTGCCCACCGGCGGCCGTACGCCGTTGGCCGAGGGCCTGCTGCAGACCGCCGAGGTGCTCCGGATCGCCGCGATCCGCGACCCGCGTCGGCGTCCGCTGCTCGTCCTGGTCACCGACGGTCGCGCGACGCACGGGGAGAACGCATTCGCGCGCGCTCAGCAGGCGGCCGGGTGGATCGCGCACCAGGGCATCCCGACGGTCGTCGTCGACTGCGAACCGCGTCGCGGCGTCCGCCTCGGTCTGGCCGCGGAGCTGGCGACCACGCTGCGCGCCGAGTACCTCGACCTGGGAGAAGTTGCTGCAGGCAACCTTATTCGCACCGTCACCGAGCGGAGGGCCGCCTGATGCCGCAGGGACAGCCGAGCGTCGTACCGAAGGACGGCCTGACCACCCGGCAGCGCCGCAACCGGCCGTTGCTGATGGTGCACACCGGCGAGATGAAGGGGAAGTCGACCGCGGCGTTCGGGATGGCGCTGCGCGGCTGGAACCAGGGCTGGAACATCGGTGTCTTCCAGTTCGTCAAGAGCGCGAAGTGGAAGGTCGGCGAGGAGGGTGCGTTCCGCGCGCTCGGGAAGTTGCACGAGGCAACGGGTGAGGGTGGCCCGGTCGAGTGGCACAAGATGGGCGAGGGCTGGAGCTGGTCGCGCAAGTCCGGCACCGACGAGGACCACGCCGCCGACGCGCTCGAGGGCTGGCGCGAGATCCAGCGCCGGATCGCGGCCGAGACGCACGACCTCTACGTGCTGGACGAGTTCACGTACCCGATGAAGTGGGGCTGGATCGACGTCGACGAGGTGGTCGACACGCTCGTCAACCGCCCCGGACACCAGTACGTCGTGATCACCGGCCGGAACGCCGACCAGCGGCTGCTCGACGCCGCCGACCTGGTCACCGAGATGACCAAGGTGAAGCACCCGATGGACGCGGGCCAGAAGGGCCAGAAGGGAATCGAGTGGTGATCCCACGGATCGTCGTCGCCGCGCCCGCGTCGGGTGCCGGCAAGACGACGGTCGCCGTCGGCCTGATGGCGGCGCTGCGCCGGGCCGGGCACACGGTGGCCGGGTTCAAGGTCGGGCCGGACTACATCGACCCCGGTTTCCACGCCGTCGCGACCGGCCGCCCGGGCCGCAACCTGGACGCGATGCTGTCCGGCGAGGAACGTGTCGCGCCGCTGTTCGCGCACGGCGCGGCCGGCGCCGACATCGCCGTCGTCGAGGGCGTGATGGGCCTGTACGACGGCGCGCTCGGTACCGAGGGGTTCTCCTCGACCGCGCACGTCGCGAAGTTGCTGCAGGCACCGGTCGTGCTGGTCGTCGATGCCTCCGCGGCCGGGCGCAGCGTCGGCGCGGTGGTGCAGGGGTTCGTTGCCTACGACACCGGGGTGCGGATCGTCGGCGTGATCCTGAACAAGGTTGGCACGGACCGGCACGAGGCCGAGGCCCGCGCCGGGGTCGCGCCTACCGGCGTACCGGTGCTGGGGGTGCTGCGTCGGGACACCCGGCTGACTGTGCCGAGCCGGCACCTGGGGCTGGTGCCTGCCGATGAGCAGCGGGCGCAGGCGGTGGCTGCTGTGGATGCGGCGGCTGAGCTGGTGCGGGCTGGTGTGGATCTGGAGGCTTTTGTCGCTGCGGCTGCTGCTGCCAGCGCTCTGGAGACTGTGGCGTGGGACCCGGCGGCCGAGGTGACTCCGGCGGCGGAGGGCCGGCCGGTGATCGCTGTGGCCGGGGGACCGGTGTTCTCCTTCCGCTACACGGAGACGGCTGAGCTGCTGACTGCCGCTGGTGGCGATGTGGCGACCTTCGACCCGCTGCAGGACTCGCTGCCGGACGGGACTGCTGCGCTGTACCTGGGCGGTGGCTTCCCGGAGATGCACGCCGAGGCACTGTCGGACAACGAAGCCCTGCGGACTCAGGTGGCGTCGGCCGTCGCTGGTGGGCTGCCGGTGATCGCGGAGTGCGCTGGACTGCTCTACCTGTGCCGCTCGTTGGACGGGCACGCCATGACCGGCGTACTGCCGGCTACGGCTCGCATGACCGGCAAGCTGACGCTGGGCTACCGCACGGCGATCGCTGCCAGTACGACGGCGTTCTTCGACGAGGGGCGGCGCGTCAGGGGGCATGAGTTCCACCGGACAGCAGTGACGCTGGATGCGGACGGCGACCCGGCCTGGTACCTGCCTGACGGCGTCGAGGGGGTCACCCGGCCGTCTGTGCACGCGTCGTACCTGCACCTGCACTGGACGGCGACTCCGGACGTCCCGGCCCGGCTGGTGGCTGCCGCGCGGGTCCACGTGGGGTTGGAGAAGTGACGCTGGTCCTGGGCATCGGTCTGCGCGCCGGTACGTCGTACCGGGAGCTGCGGGACCTGGTGGATCGTGCGCTGACCGGTGTGGTGGGTGTGGTCGGGTCGGTGGTGACTGTCGAGGGCCGGGAGGACGAGCCGGGACTGCAGCGGTTGGTGGCCTCGCTGGGAGCTGACCTGGCTGTTGCTGGTGCGATGGAGCTTTCGCGGCAGGTTGTGCCCACTGCTAGCGAGCGTGTGGGCGAGCTGGCCGGTACGGCGAGTGTGGCTGAGGCTGCTGTGGTGCTGAGCGGTGCGGAGCTCGTCGTACCGAAGTTGAAGTCTGCTGGGGCGACTGTGGCGGTTGGCCTGCTTGGGCCTGCTGCACCGGGCTACTCGCAGGCGGATCGCGCGGTGGTGCACCGGGTGATCGCCGAGCGGCGCGACGTACGGCGTGGGTTTCTGGACAAGCCGGTCGACGACGAGGTGCTGACCAGGGTGCTGGAGGCGGCGCACCGCGCGCCCAGCGTCGGGTTGAGCCAGCCGTGGGACTTCCTGCTGATCAAGGACATTGCGACCCGGCGGAAGGTCCACGACCTGGCCGCTGCCCAGCGGGACGCGTTCGCCGCGTCGCTGCCGGCGGACCGGCGGTCTGCCTTCGACGGGTTGAAGATCGAGGCGATCCTGGACACGCCGCTGAACATCGCGGTCACCTGCGATCCTGCCCGGGGCGGTCGTCATGTGCTGGGTCGGCACGCGGACCCGCGGACCGTGTGGTTCTCGGCTGCGATCGCCGTACAGAACCTGTGGCTGGCTGCGCGTGCTGAGGGGCTGGGCGTTGGCTGGGTGTCGTTCTTCGACCCGGCTGAGGTCGGGGCCGTGCTGGGGCTGCCTGCTCATGTGGAGCTGCTGGGGTACCTGTGCGTCGGGCACGTGTCGGATTTCGCGGCTGCGCCTGAGCTGGTGCGTTCGGGGTGGGCTGCACGACGTCCGCTGTCGTGGGCTGTGCACCAGGAGCAGTGGGGGTATCGGGGGCTGCCTGGTACTTCGGTCAGCACCACGGCTGCGCTTCGGGATGCTGCTGCTTCGTCTGGGCGGGTCGGAGGTGGCTCGCAGGTGCTGCGGTTAGTGGTGCTGGATGGCGGCGACAGTGCTGAGTACCTGGGGGAGGCGGACGTTCTCGTCGTACAGGTAGGTGCTGAGAAGCCTACTGCGGACTTCGGCGTGCTGTGGCGGCCCGCCCGAACTGCTGACGAGGCTGTCGAGCTCGGCGTCGAGGTGGCGCGGGACCTGGTGCTGCAGGGCGTTGGAGAGCTGCTGGTGTCGTCTGTTGGTGAGTCTTTGCTGGCCGAAAGGCTTAGCCAGGGCATCCGATGGGGTGGACTTGCCTGCGGAGCGGTCGTGAAAGGCGTGGATGAGCCCGCGGCGGTGACAGACTCACCCGCATGACGGTCCCACCGAACGGCTCAGCGCCGATGCACGTACCCGCCTTCTCGATGAAGCAGCGGATCACGATGATGGCGAACAAGTACGAACTGATCGCGACCAACCCCGACGGCACCGACGGGGCGTTGCTCGCGTTCGCGCAGCAGAAGCGGATGGCGTTCAAGGAAGAGGTCACCTTCTACACCGACGACCGCAAATCGGAGGTGGTCTTCTCGTTCAAGGCGCGCAAGCGGCTCGACCTGGGGTCGGGGTACGACGTGTTCGACGCCTCCGGGCAGGCGATCGGGTGGTTCAAGAAGGAGTTCGGCAAGAGCCTGCTCCGCTCCAGCTGGCAGCTCACCGGCCCGGGCTTCGAGTCCGACGGCACCGAGCGCAACGCGAAGGTCGCGATCATCCGCCGCGTCTGGGAGTTCGTCCCGTTCGTCGGAGACATCCCGCTGCCGTTCATCTTCCACTTCGACTTCACGGATCGTGCGAGCGGTCAGCCGGTGCTCTCGGTCGAGCGCAAGGTCTCGGTCCGCGACCGGTACCGCGTGTCCGTCCACGACTCGCGGGTCGACTTCCGGGTCGCCGCAGCGATGACGGTCGCACTGGACGCACTCCAGAGCCGCTGAATTCCTGTGAGTCCCTCGGTTTCGCGCCGGGGGACTCACTCTTTTGGGTGAACTGACCCTGAGAGCCCTTGGTTCCGGCCGGTGGCGGTGCGAGTCTTGAAGACATGGCAGCAACGAGGCGCGGTCGACGGTGGTTGGTTCCGGTCACGGCAGTCGCAGTGGTGGCGGGCGTGGGTGCGCTCGGACCAGTGGTCGCGGACGCGTCCCCAGACCTGCCCGGGATCACCGCGCAGGACCTGCTCGCCAAGGTGCAGACCGCCAAGGTCGACGGCCTGAGCGGCACGGTCCGCTCGGCGACCGATCTCGGCCTGCCCGCGCTGCCCGGTGTCGACGGTGCGAACCAACTGCCCGATCTGCTCACCGGTGAGCACACCGCACGCGTCGCCTTCGCCGGCCCGGACAAGGCCCGGGTCTCGGTCCTCGACGACATGGCCGAGCGGGTCTGGACGACCGACGGCAAGTCCGCCTGGGCGTACGACTCCGCCAAGCGCGAGGTCGTGAAGCTGGCGCTGCCTGCCCGTCCCGCGAAGCCCGAGGTCGCGCCCGAGAAGGAGGCGTACGACCCGCAGGCGGTCGCGAAGAAGTTCCTGACCGCGATCGACCCCAGTACGGCTGTCGACGTGACCGGCACCGAGTCGGTTGCCGGCCGCGACGCGTACAAGCTGCGCCTGGTGCCGAAGACGGACAAGACCACCGTCGGCTCGGTGACGCTGGCCATCGATGCGAAGACCTGGGTCCCGCTCGAGGTGACCGTCCTACCGCGGACCGGGAAGAACCCGGCCGTCCAGGTGGGCTTCGAGTCGGTGTCGTTCGACGTACCATCCGCCGGCACGTTCGCGTTCACCCCGCCGGCCGGCGTCAAGGTGACCGAGAAGAAGCTGCCCGCGATCACGCCGAAGAAGCACGACACCCCGAAGGCGCTGTCGAAGGACCCGAAGAAGCCCGCCCCGGCCGACCGCCCGACCGTCATCGGTCAGGGCTGGGAGTCCATCGCCGTCCTCCGCGGCGTGAAGGTCCCCGCCGGCAACGGCCCGCTGAACCAACTGCTCGCCAACGCCCGCACGGTCCAGGGCTCGTGGGGCTCCGGCAAGATCCTCACCAGCAAGATGGTCAGCGCCCTGATCACCGACGACGGCCGAGTCCTCGTCGGCCTGGTCACCGCCGACACCCTCGCCGCCGCCGCTCCACTGGCCCCGCGCTGACGACCATGCCCACCACCCCGGAGTCCCTCGACGGCTGCCCGTCAGCCGACGCAGACCCCTCCACCTTCGCCGAGGCCACGTCGACCTCGCCTGCGGCGGCCGAGGCCTCGACCGACGCCGAGGCCGAGGCGACCGCGGACGACCCCGCCAGACCCACCGACCCGCAGCCGGTGCCGTCTTCTGCGCCGGAGCCCACCGCGGCCTCCACGTCGGAGCCTGCCGGGCTGAGCCAGCCTGCACCGACAAATGCTGCTCCCGCGGCCTCGGTCGCTGGGCTGCCTGTGGTCGGGAGCGAGGCTCCGATCGTCACCCGCGGGCTGACCAAACGGTTCCGAGGCGGGCAGGTAGCCGTGGCGGGGATTGACCTGCAGGTCCCCGCGGGAAGCATCTTCGGCTTCCTCGGGCCGAACGGGTCAGGCAAGACGACGACCATCCGCATGCTGCTCGGCCTGATCGCGCCGACTTCGGGCACGGTCGAGCTGCTCGGACAACCGATGCCCAAAGCTCAACTAGCAGTGCTTCCTCGCGTGGGAGCGCTGGTCGAAGGCCCGGCGTTCTACCCGTTCTGGACCGGCCAGGCGAACCTCCTGCGATTCGACGCCGCCGACCGAACCGCAGACCCGCGGACCAGGAAACAACGAGCAGGCGAAGCCCTCGAGCGAGTCGGCCTCTCGAATGCAGCAAAGAAGAAGGTCCGCGCCTACTCACTCGGCATGCGCCAACGCCTGGCGATCGCGGTCGCCCTGATGCAACGCCGAGAACTCCTGGTCCTCGACGAACCAACCAACGGCCTCGACCCGCAAGGCACCCGGGAAGTCCGCTCGCTCATCCGCGAGCTCGCCGGCGACGGTACGACGATCTTCACCTCGACTCACCTGCTGGCCGAGGTCGAGCAACTCTGCACCCACGCCGCGGTCATGAGCCGAGGACAGTTGCTCCGCCAGTCGACCATGGCCGAACTGCGTTCCGAACTCCGACCACGCCTGGTGGTCCGTACGCCGGACCTCGACCAAGCCGAGCAGACTCTTGTCGCCCTCGGCGTCCGCGACCTTCGTCGCCCCAGCGTCCACCCGGCCGACGACCGAGACGGCATCCCGGCCGTCGAGGGCGACCCCGGCGACCTCCCGATCGACAAGCTCGCCGCAGCCCTGGTCGCCGCCGACGTACGCCTCCATGGCTTCGGCCTAGAGCGCCCCAGCCTCGAGGAATCCTTCGTCGCGCTGACCGGGGAGGGCTTCGATGTCGCCGAATGACGCACAAGTTGTCGGCCAGAGAGGTGCTGTCACCAGTGCCTCCAGCAGCACGAGCCGCACGTCGGCCGAGAAGCCCCAGCGTCCAGGAGCCGGGCGGCACACGTTGGCGCTGTTCAGGACCGAGCTGCACCTGGTGTTCGGCCGGGCGCGGACGTGGGTCCTGCTCGGCGTACTCGGCCTCGTACCGATGCTGGTCGGCGTCGCGATCCGCTTGTCAGGATCCTCAGGCGATGCCGAAGGATTCATCGGCCAGGTCGCCGGCAACGGCTTCTTCCTGATCGTGGCCAGCCTTGCACTGTCCCTGCCGTTCTTCCTCCCCACCGCCGTCACGGTGATCTCGGGAGAATCCCTAGCAGGCGAATCCAGCCTCGGCACCCTCCGTAACCTGCTCACCGCCCCAGCCGGCCGGTCCCGCCTCCTGGCGGCGAAGATGGTTGCCCTGGCAGTCTTCTGCCTCGCCGCGACCCTGACCGTCTGGCTCGGCGGCCTGATCGCCGGATTCATCCTCTTCCCAGTAGGCGACGTCGTCCTCCTGTCAGGCTCGACAGTCTCCCTGGCCGACGGACTCCTGCGAGCTCTGGGCATCGCGGTCCTCATCGCCGCATCCCTGCTCGGCCTGGCCGGAATCGGCCTGTTCGTCAGCTCGCTCACCTCAACCCCGCTGGCCGCAATGGCCGCAACCTTCGGCGCCTTCATCGTCTTCGGCATCCTCGGAGCAATCCCGCAGATCGACGAGATCCACCCCTGGCTCCTGATGTACGGCTGGACCTCCTTCGCCGACCTCCTCCGCGACCCGCCGTACTGGGACGCCATAGTCCGCAACCTCCTCATGCAAGCCGCCTACCTGGCCGTCTTCTACGCCGCAGCCTGGGCCCGCCTCACCAGCCGAGACATCAACGGCTGACCCGCGCCGGCTTGTTGACGCCTGTCTGCCTGCATGTTTGTCTGCCTCGTCGCGGCTGCCCTCGGTCGCCGAAGGCCGAACGCACTCGCCGAGCACCGGCGTACCGGCCACCACGCGCGCCGCCGATGCCCCGCCTCCGCGGACCCGCCTGTGCCAATCTGCCTCGCGGAGTGCGCGGAGTGCGCGGGCTGCGCGGGCTGCGGCTTCGGCCCGCCTGCGCTCGACGGGCAGTCGCGGCCGCCGGACCGGAGGTTCCAACGCCGGAGATCCGGTGCAGCAGACGATGGACCAGCCGGTCGCCCGGCACGGTGCGACTCGCCGTACGACGGCGGACGCCGTTTCGTGCGGCGTGATCCGTCGTGCGACTGCTGTCACCATTTCGTGCGGTGCGATCCGCCGTACGACTGCTGTCACCGTTTCGTGCGATGCGATCCGCCGAACGACGGCTGACACCGCTTGGTGTGGCGCGATCCGCCGTATGACGATCGACACCACTTCGCGCGGCGCGATCTGCCCTTCGGCGACCGGCCCCGCCTCGTTCGCCGACGACCGATCCGGTCGCCGAAAGTTGACCGTCGCTGCGGAGCGTCGGCGCACCGGCTACCAGGCGCGCCGCGGATGACCTGCTTCCGTGGGCCTGCCTCCGCGGGTCGCCTCCGCGCACCTACGTCGGCGGACCTGCCTCCGCGCACCTGCCTTCGCGGGCCTGCGTCGGCGGGCCTGCCTCCGCGGACTGTGTCGGCGCGGGGTGGCCTGGTTCGGTGGGCGGTTGCGGCTGCCCGGCCGTGCGGTTTACGACTCCGGAGCTCGGGTGTGGCGGGCGGTGGGCCAGCCGGTCGCTGGTTGTCCGCCGTACGACGACTGAGCCGCCTGGCTCGCCGACGGCTGCCGCGCTCTCTGATGGGTGCGTCCGGGCGCCGTCGGGTGATCTGCCCGTGCCGAGGGCTGCCCGAGCTCGCCAGGGCTGGATTGCGACCAAGAGGGCGGCGTCATCGCCTGAGTCGGTGTTGGTGAGGTGATTGAGGCCGACTTCGCGAGGTGCGAATGAGAGCAGCGGTGGAGAGCGCGGCGCATGGGCCGGCATCCAAGCCGCCGCGGACCCGCCTTTGCAGACCGGGGCGGCGTGGGACCAGGCGGCGTGGGACCGGTCACCTTCGGTGGGTGGTTGCGGCTGCCGGGCTGGGCGGTTCACGACGCCGGAGATCGAGTGCCGGGTGATGGACCAGCCGGGTGCTGGTGCTGCGCGACCCGCCGTACGACGACCGACCTCGCAGCGCTGGCCGACAGCTGCCCGTTCGCCGACGGCTTACCGCCCTGCCACGCGCCGGCGTACCAACCAGCGCGCCGCCGCGGACCTGCCTGTGCGGATCGGGTCGGTGTGGGGCTGGTCTCCGTCGGTGGGTAGCCGCGCCAACGCGTACCCGTACATCGAGTTGCCGATTGGCGTGCGCCGCACGTCGCACGACGACTACTGGTGTTGTTTGACGAATGCTGCGGTAGATCGCGGTAGTCGTCGGACAAGGGATCAGTCAACGGGTGCGCGAGATGGTGACGGCTGGTGGGGTGGTTTGGCGACGGGTGCGTCGAGAGGGGAGGGCGCGGGGGGAGAATGGCGCCGTGCGTGCTGACTTGGTGGGTGTTCTGCGGTGTTCGGTCTGTGGTGATGGGCTGGAGCTGAGCGGTCGTACGGCGCGGTGCGGGCTGGGGCATGCGTTCGACCTGGCCAAGCAGGGGTATCTGAATCTGTTGCCATCGGCATCTAATGGGATCGATGGGGACAGCGCGGAGATGGTTGACGCGCGGGCTGAGTTCTTGAGTCGGGGGTGGTACGCGCCGATTCGGGAGGCGTTGGTGGAGAGCCTTCCAAAGGTGGGGCGGGCGTCGGCTCCGGTGGCGGTCGAGGTGGGGGCCGGTACGGCGTACTACCTCGCCGGGGTGGTGGACGCGGGGTGGCGGGGGATTGCTGTGGATGTGTCGCGGTATGCGGCGCGGCGGGCGGCGAAGGTGGATCCGGGGATCGGGTCGGTGATCGGCGACGCCTGGCGGGAACTGCCGGTGCGGGACGGGGTTGCCGATGTGGTGCTGGATGTGTTCGCGCCGCGGAACGCTTCGGAGATGGCTCGGGTGCTCGCGCCGGGTGGGACGTTGCTGGTGGTGACGCCCAATCAGCAGCATCTGGGGGAGTTGATCGACGTACTGGGGATGGTCAGCGTCGACGGGGAGAAGGAGCGGCGGCTGGTTGAGTCGCTGGCTGGGTTCGAGCGGGTTGGGCGGCGCGTCGTGGAGACGACGATGCGGCTCGATCACGAGGCGATCGAGCAGCTGGTGGGGATGACGCCCAGCGCGCGGCACGTGGATCGGGAGGCGCGGGCGGAGCGGATCGGCGTACTGGCTGATCCGATGGACGTGACCTTGTCGGTCACGGTGTCGGCCTGGCGGACCGTCTGACCGCCCCGGGTGCCGGCTCGAGCTCGGCACTCGGAAGGGATCAGGCGAGGTCAGGCCTGCCTGGGAGTCAGGCGGCGGTGCTGCTGAGCGTGCGGGCGACCTCGGCGGCGTGCTCGCCGGCGGTCGTGTGGGCGTCCTGCTCGGAGACCTTGGACAGGTCGATGAGCTCCTCCATGCCGGGGGTGACCGGGGCGAGGGTGAGTTCGGCGGCCGCCGTACGGATGTTCATGTTGAAGACCTCGCCGAAGATGCGGTTCAGGTACGGCGTGGCGTGGTCCCAGCCTTCCTTGGGCGTACCGGGCGCGTAGCCGCCGCCACGGGCCAGGGTGAAGATGATCGGCCGGCCCTCGACCGCCGTACCGGCCAGCAGGTCCGGGTCGGTGAGCAGCAGGTCGATGTAGGTCTTCACGTGCTGGGCGATGCCGTAGTTGTACAGCGGTACGGCGAGCAGGACCGCGTCGGCGGCCTTGAACTCGGCGATCACGTCGGAGGCGATCGCCTTGGCCTCGGACGGGTCGCTGAAGTCGGCGCCGGCCGGAACCTCCACGCCGAACTTCTCGGTGACGAGCGCGGGCCAGACGCCGGCCGGGATCGGGTGCAGGCCGAGGTCGCGCCGGACGACGACACCGTTGGGGTGCTCGGACTTCCAGGCCGCCTCGGCGCTGTCGGCGAGCGCGCGGCTGACGGAGCCGTCGAGCCGGAGGCTGGCGTCGATGCGAAGCAGGGTGGTCATGTCGTTCCTTCCAGAGAGGGCAACTCAGGGTGAGCTGTCTCGAAGATAGTCTGTCGAGCAGAACATATTCAAGTCAGATCGTATTCCAGGTGGCATACACCACGTACGATGGGTTGCGTGACCAGTTCATCGCCTGAGACGAGGACGACCCCGGGGGTCCGCGGTACGTCCGTCGAGGCCGACCTCGGGTGGGCGCTCGGCGTGGTGTTCCGGCGGTACGCGAAGCAGAGCGGACAGGCGCTCGAGGACGTGCCGGGCGGGCCGCGGGGGTATCAGGTGCTCGCCACGGCGCAGGCCGAAGGGCCGAAGCGGCAGCTCGATCTGGCCGCGCAGCTGGAGATCGACCGGACGGTGATGACGTACCTGCTGGACGACCTGGAGAAGGAAGGTCTGGTCCAGCGCCAGCCGGATCCGGCGGATCGTCGCGCCCGGCTGATCGTCGCGACGCCGAAGGGCGTCGAACTCCTGTGCGACCTGGAGCGCCGCCTGCGGGCGACCGAGGACGAGATCATGGGCGGACTGGACGACGGGGAGCGGCTGATCTTCCGCATGCTCCTCCAGCGCGTCGCCCGCCAGGCCAACGCGGTCGACCCGGTCCACAACGCGTGCACGCTGGCGGAGCAGGACGACCTGGGGATCTCCAAGTCCTGAGCTCTCACCCGCGGGCCGGCGGCGCTGCGTCAGTGCAGCGGGACGAAGCCTGACTCGTAGGCGAGGATGACCGCCTGGGTGCGGTCGCGGGCGCCTAGTTTGGCCAGGAGGTTGGCGACGTGGGTCTTGATGGTTTGGACGCCCAGGACCAGCTCGCCGGCGATTTCGGCGTTGGAGAGGCCCTTGGCCATCAGGCGGAGGACCTCCTGCTCGCGGTCGGTGAGGTCGTACTGGCCCAGGCCCAGCGGCTTGCGCTCCTGCTGGTCGACGTGGGCCAACGCGAGGGTGCGGATCGCTTCGGGGAACAGCAGGGACTCGCTGCCTGCGACTGTGCGGATCGCGGCGATGATGTCGTCAGGGGGAGTGCGCTTGAGCAGGAAGCCTGACGCCCCGGCGCGCAGCGCGTCGTACACGTAGTCGTCGTTCTCGAAGGTGGTGACGACCAGGACCCGTGGTGCGGGGTCGAGGGCGTCGAGCAGCAGGCGGGTGGCCTGGATGCCGTCGAGGGCGGGCATGCGGACGTCCATCAGGACGACGTCCGCGCCCGTACGGCGTACGAGCGGCAGGACCTCGGCGCCGTCGCCTGCCTCGCCGACCACCGTCAGGTCGGGTTCCGCGTCGATGATCGCGCGCAGCCCGCTGCGGATCAGCGGCTCGTCGTCGACCACGACCACCGAGACGTCCACACTCATCCTTTCGTCGTCACCGCTACCGGGAGGGTGACCGCGAGCCGCCAGCGGCTGCCGTCGAGGCCGGCCTCGACCGTTCCTCGCAGTACGGCGACCCTTTCACGGATCCCGGCCAGGCCCCGGCCGCCGCGGGTGGACTCGCCATCCACGGCGGCGGGGGAGGAATCGACCGGGTTGGTCAGTTCGAGCAGGAGCCCGTTGGAGTCCAGGCTGATCGACAGGTCCACCTCGACGTCGCCGGCTGGGCGGCCGGCGTGCCGGATGGCGTTGGTGAGGCCTTCCTGGACGATCCGGTACGCCTCGCGGGAGACGGCGGCGGGCAGCGTCGACAGGTCGCCTGAGCGGTGCACCTCGACGGTGATCCCGCCTGCGCGCGTCGCCTCGACCAGGCGGGCGACGTCACCGAGGGTCGCCTGGGGTGCGGTCGCGGAACCTGGGCGGCGGTCGTCGCGGAGGAGGCCGAGGACGTGGTCGAGGTCGGCGAGCGCGGCGCGGGCCGAGGTCTCCATCGCGGCGAGGGCGGTCTCGGCGAAGGCCGGGTCGGTGGCGAGTACTCGCCGGGCGGCGGCGGCCTGGATGGTGACGAGGCTGAGGGCGTGGCCGACGCTGTCGTGGAGTTCGCGGGCGAGGCGGTTGCGCTCGGCAAGCGTCGCCGTACGGCGTTCGAGCAGCTCGATCCGCTCGGCGGCGGTCGGGCCGAGGACGCGTGGGGCCGAGTAGGCGAGCAGGGCGCCGACGAGGGCTGAGAGCAACAGGAGGACGACGATGCCCGCGATGGCAGCCAACGGCATCCAGAGGTCGGTCCAGCGGCCGGCTACGTGGTAGTTGGTGCCGGGGATCAGCTCGTGGGTGCCCGGGGTGCGGAAAGGGGCCGCGAGCAACACCGCGCCGAAGCCGACGACCGCCGTACTGAGGATGCCGATGAAGCCGCCGGTGATCAGGTGCAGGCAGAACCAGAGCGTCGTACGGCGGCGTTGTGGCCAGGTGCGGGACGGGCCCAGGGGGCGTTCGTCGAACTTGACGCCGAGGAGGGACTCGACGGCGATGCCTTCGACCTCGCGGACGGCGGGGAGGACGCCCAGGAGGACTGGTGGGGCCACGACGACGACGGTGACGATGACGACGGTGAGGAGTTGGGGGAGGTCGAGCTCCTGGGTCAGGGAGACCAGGGCGCTGTCGACGAGGACGAACGCCAGCACCAGGGCAGCACCCAGCAGCAGGTAGACCCAGCGCAGGTACGTCGACCCGCGGAACAGCACGTTCGCCACTCGTCCATCCTGTCAAAGCAGCAGGCCGCCGACCTCCCTCCGGCGGGTGAACGGGTTCCCCCGGCCGAGGGAGAGCGTTTGCATGACGTGGGTCACAGTCCGTGATGGGTTTACGCAAATTTGTCGCGGAAGGCACACATTGGTCCCGATCGGACGTCGCGATCTGCTGTCCGGGCGGGTACGGTCTGTGGTCGGGGCGGGATGCCCGTCCGGACCGGACAGGCATGGGGAAACGGCTCCAGGACGGGCGGCACAAGGGTTCTGAGGGGACCCGCGCGGTGGACGTAAAGTCCCCGTGAAGTCCCCGGGGGCCGATTGACCGCTCTTCCATATTTGATGTTTGATCAAATATCGGAGAGGAGAAATCCAGCATGAGGTTCA
The DNA here is from genome assembly GCA_049998015.1 of Kribbella sp. cmx-5-2. Taxonomy (GTDB): domain Bacteria; phylum Actinomycetota; class Actinomycetes; order Propionibacteriales; family Kribbellaceae; genus Kribbella. The sequence goes on along the minus strand of JAEBEC010000001.1, from coordinate 574,415 downwards.
GACGTTCGGCCGTCGCTGGGGTGGCGGTCCTCGCACTTGCTCTGGTGAGCGCGTGCAACGACAGCGAGACTGGCCAGAACGGGGACACATCCCTCGAGAAGGTCAGTTACCTGACCTCCTTCGGCACTTTCGGCCGTGAGGCCTACGCCTATGTCGCCCTCGAGAAGGGCTACTTCAAGGACGCCGGATTCGACGTCACCATCACTCCGGGCAGCGGCACGGTCGACGTGCTCAAACTGGTCGCCGGCGGTCAGGCGGATTACGGAATCGGTGACTTCACCGCCACCGTGATCACGCTGGGGAACCAGAAGCTGCCGGTCACCACGGTCGGCATGGTCCAGCAGAAGTCGATGGCCGCGATCGTCGCCCTGGAGGGCGGCACGATCAACCGGCCCGAGGACCTGCCGGGCAAGAAGATCGGCGATCAGCCGGGCTCCACCAACCAGGTGATGTTCCCGGTCTACGCCAAGGCCGCCAAGATCGACCCGAACCTGACCAAGTTCGTCGCCAACCCGCCGCCCGCGCTGCCGCAGCTGCTGTCCAGCGGCAAGGTGGACGGCATCGGTCAGTTCGTGGTCGGCGTACCGCTGGTGGAGAAGGCCGACTCGAAGAAGCGCAAGGCCGTCGTCCTTCCGTACGGCAACCTGCTGCCGGACCTGTACGGCAACGCGATCATCACCCGGGACGACCTGGCCAAGGACCACCCGGACCAGGTGAAGAAGTTCACCACCGCGCTGTTCAAGGGACTGCAGGACGCGATCGACGACCCGGCCGGGGCGGCCAAGACGCTGGCCAAGTACGTGCCGAACACCAACGTCGACGTGGCCACCGCCGAGCTCCAGCTGATGAAGCCGTACGTGAAGCCGGACGACTTCAGCGGTGCGCTCGGTGAGGTCAGCCCGGACCGGGTGCAGAAGGTCATCACCCTGCTCGAGGAGGCCGAAGCGGTCAAGCCGAAGGGGTCGATGAAGCCGTCCGACGTGGTCAACGACGCGCTGGCTCCGAAGGGCTGACCATGATCGAGCTGGACGGGGTGGGGCAGGTCTTCGAAGGTCGCGGCGGCCAGGTCCAGGCGCTCGACGCGATCGACCTGCACGTCCGGCAGAACGAGTTCGTCACGCTGATCGGCCGGTCGGGGTGTGGCAAGTCCACACTCCTCCGGCTGATCGCGGGGCTGCTCCCGCCGACGTACGGCGCGGTCACGGTGGCGGGCGAGCCCGTCGCCGGGCCGCGGCGGGACGTGTCGTTCATGTTCCAGCGCCCGGCGCTGCTGCCGTGGCGCTCGGTGCTGTCGAACGTGATGCTCCCGGTGGAGATCTCGGGCGACGACACCGGCCGCAAGGAGTACAGGGAACGGGCTCACGAGCTGCTCGAGCTGGTCGGCCTGTCCGGGTTCGAGAAGCGGCTGCCGCACGAGCTGTCCGGCGGCATGCAGCAGCGGGTGTCGCTGTGCCGGTCGCTGATCCGCCGGCCGCAGGTGATGCTGATGGACGAGCCGTTCTCGGCGCTCGACGCGCTGACCCGGACCGAGATGTCGGACGAGCTGCAGCGGATCCAGATGGAACTGGCCACCACGATCGTGTTCGTCACGCACTCGATCGAGGAGGCCGTGTTGCTGGCCGACCGGGTCGTCGTACTGACTCCGCGCCCGGGCCGGCTGCGCGAGGTGGTCGAGATCGACATCCCGCGGCCGCGCAGCCTGGGCACCAACGCGCACCTGACCGAGGTGGCGCAGATCAGCGGTCGCCTGCACGGTCTGCTGGCCGAGAAGACGCACCCGGTGGACGCCCCCGAGGCGACGCGATGAGCCGTCGCTCCTCCTGGCTGACCACCTCCCGGACCAGCGCGATCCTGCTGCCGATCGTCGGTGTGGCCGTCACGATCGCCCTCTGGTGGCTGGCGATCGTTGCGTTCGGCATCGAGCAGTTCCTGCTGCCCAGCCCGTACGACGTACTGCAGCGCTTCCTGGACCAGCCGGGCTACCTGCTGCAGCAGACCTGGGTCTCGCTGAGCGAGGCGCTGGCCGGATTCGCGCTGGCGATCGTGGTCGGGATCCCGATCGCGCTGCTGATCGTCCGCTCGGCGGTCCTGGAGCGCCTGGTCTACCCGCTGCTGCTGGCTGTGAACGCGATCCCCAAGGTCGCGATCGCGCCGCTGCTGGTGATCTGGATGGGCTTCGGCCAGGTCCCGAAGATGGCGATGGCGCTGCTGGTCTGCTTCTTCCCGATCGTGATCTCGACCGCGCAGGGGATGAAGTCGACCCCGGCCGAGCTGGTCGAGCTGCTCCGGTCGCTGAAGGCGAGCCGGACGCAGGAGTTCTTCAAGCTCCGGCTGACCTACGCGCTGCCGCAGATCTTCACCGGGCTCAAGGTGGCGATCTCGCTGGCCGTGATCGGGGCCGTGATCGGTGAGTTCGCCAACTCCACCGAGGGCCTCGGCTACGTGATCTGGAACTCCGGCTCGTCGGCCGACACCCCACTGGCGTTCGCCGCGATCGGTCTGCTCAGCATCATGAGCATCGTCTTGTTCTACCTCCTGGTCCTGCTGGAGCACCTGCTGCTGCCGTGGGCCGAGGAGACCCGGTGACGACCCAGGCGTCGGACGCCGACCGGCGCGTGCTGGTCCGGCCCGCCTGGCTGGAGGCGACCGTCTCCGCGGTGTTCACCGCGGTCGGGTTCGAGCCCGTCGACGCGGCCCAGATCGCGCACTCGCTGGTCGAGGCCGATCTGCGCGGGGTCAGCTCGCACGGCATCATGCTCGTTCCGATGTACGTCGACCGGCTGAACGCCGGGGGAGTCACCCGGGAACGCGAGCTGGACGTCCTGCACGACGCCGGCGCCGCGATCGTCGCCGACGCGCGCGGCGGGATGGGCCAGCTGTCCAGCCCGCAGGCGATGGGACTCGCGATCGACCGGGCCGGCCGGTACGGGATCGGGCTGGTCTCGGTCCGCAACGCGCACCACTTCGGCGCGGCCAGCCGCTGGGCGGTCCAGGCCGCCGAGGCCGGCTGCCTCGGGATCGCGATGTCGAACACGACGCCGCTGATGCCCGCGCCGGGCGGCGCCGAGCGGATCGTGGGCAACAACCCGCTGGCGATCGCCGTACCGACGCAGGCCGGCGCCGAGATCGTGCTGGACATGGCCCTGTCGGCAGTTGCCCTGGGCAAGATCCGGCTGGCGGCGTCGGCCGGGCGGTCGATCCCGGACACCTGGGCGACCGATCCTTCCGGCGTACCGACGACGGACCCTGAGGCCGCCGTCCTGGGCATGCTGCTGCCGGCCGCGGGCCACAAGGGCTTCGGGCTGGCGCTGATGATCGACGTACTGACCGGCGTACTGAGTGGTGGCGGCTGGGGGGACCAGGTTCGGCCGCTCTACCGCGAGCCGGACCGGCCGAACGACTGCGCGCACCTGTTCCTCGCGATCGACCCGGAGCTGCTGGGTGGGATCGAGGGGTTCCGGCAGCGGTCGTCGGCGCTGGCCGAGCGGGTTCGCGGCAGTGCGACCGCGCCCGGCGTCGAGAGGTTGTACCTGCCGGGTGAGATCGAGGCCGATCGCGCCCGGCAGCAGCGGCGGACCGGGGTCCTGATCGAGCGGTCGGGTCTGGACGGTCTGCTGGCGGCGGCCCGCGCGGTGGGCGCCGTGGTTCCGACCGGAGGGGTGCAGAACTGATGCCGAAGACCCAACTGACCAGCGCCGAACTGCGCAGCCCGAACGGGGTGTTCTCGCAGGCGACCACCATCGAGGCGACCGGACGGCTGGTGTTCGTCTCCGGGATGACCGCGCGCCGGCCCGACGGCAGCATCGCCGGCGTCGGCGACGTCAGCGAGCAGACCCGTCAGGTCTGCGAGAACGTACAGGCCGCGGTCCGTGAGGCCGGCGGCACGCTGGACGACGTCTGCCGGGTGGACGTGTACGTGCGCAACATGGAGGACTTCGCCAAGATCCACGAGGTCCGGGCGCGCTACTTCCACGAGCCGCTGCCGGCTTCGACCATGGTCGAGGTCAGCAAGCTGGCCCACCCGGACTACCTGATCGAGATCTCCGCGATCGCGGTGATCGCATGACCCTGACCAGGACAGGTGGTGATCGCATGCGTGGCGTCGAATGGGTGTGAGATGAGATTCGTGACAGTGACGTACGCCGGAGCCGAGCGGCCCGGCGTACTGGACGGCGGTGAGGTCGTCCTGCTCCCGTACGACGACGTGGTGGCCGTGATCGAGGCCGGTACCGACGCGGTGCTGACCGGTGAGCGGATCCCCTTCCGGGAGCAGGACCTGCGGGCGCCGTTGCGACGGTTCCGCCGCGACATCCTCTGCACCGGCTGGAACTACTGGGACCACTTCGAGGAGAGCCGCGGCAAGCGGGAGGGCCAGGACGTCGACCGGCCCGAGCACCCGACGTTCTTCACCAAGGGCCCGGACGTGGTGGTCGGTCCGTACGACCCGATCGCCTACGACCCGGCCCTGTCGGCCAAGTGGGACTACGAGGCCGAGCTGGCGCTGGTGATCGGCAGGACCGGCCGCAGTATCAAGGTCGAGGACGCGCTGGACCACGTGTGGGGCTACACGCTGGCCAACGACGTCTCCCAGCGGGACCTGCAGCGGGCGCACGGCGGCCAGTGGCTCAAGGGCAAGAGCATCGACGCGACGATGCCGCTCGGTCCGTGGATCGTCACGCCGGACGAGCTGGGCGACCCGCAGGACGTGCAGCTGACCTGTCTGCTCAACGGCGAGGTCATGCAGGACGCCTCGACCAAGCAGATGGCCTACGACATCGCCACGCTGATCAGTGAGCTGTCCTTCGGGATGACACTGCGGCCGGGCGACCTCCTGCTGACCGGTACGCCGTCCGGCATCGGCAACGCCCGGGAGCCGCAGGTGTTCCTCAAGGAAGGCGACGAGGTCGTCACCCGCGCGGACAAGATCGGCGAGCTCCGCAACACGCTGGCCTACCAGGAGCTGTCGTGACCAGCCGGCTGGAACTCCTGCCCGGCGGTGGCCGTGGCGGCCGCCGTACGCTCGCTGAGACCGCTGCTGCCGAGTTGCACCAGCTGATCCTGTCCGGAGAGCTGCCGAGCGGTACGCCGTTGCGCCTGGTCGAGCTGGCGAACCGCCTGGAGATGAGCCAGATGCCAGTCCGCGAGGGGCTGCGCCGGCTGGAGGCACTTGGCCTCGTCGACATCATCCCGCACCGGGGCGCCTGGGTTCGGGAGCTGTCGCTGGAGGACCTGCACGACACGCACGAGACCAGGCTGGCGCTGGAGAGTCTCGCCGTACGGGCTGCTGCTGAGCACTTCGCGGCAGCCGACGAGCAGCAGGCCATCGCGGCGCTGGAGGAGCACCTGCGGCTGTCCCGGGCCGACGACTCGATCGGCGCCCGGCAGGCGCACGCCGACTTCCACTTCGCCCTCTACCGGGCCGGTGGCTCGCAGTGGCTGGCCCGCGCGATCGAGCCGGTCTGGCAGAACAGCGAGCGCTACCGGTTCGGCAGCCGGCAGACGCCGTTCCAGATCGAGCAGAACCGGCAGGAGCACCAGGCCATCCTGGACGCCTGCGTCGCACGCGACCCGGACGCCGCCGAGCAGGCCCTGCGCAACCACCTGGCTGGCGCGGTGCAGCGGATCACCGAGACGATGACCTCGAAGCAGAAGGGGACATCGACATGAAGGTGAGCTTCGACGCGACCGGTGAGGTCGTGGTCGTCACAGGTGGAGCGCGCGGCATCGGTGCCGCGCTGGCGTCGGCTGTCGTGGCCAACGGCGGTACGGCGGTGGTGCTGGACATCAGCGCGCCGAGCGACGAGCGGGTCGAGTACGTCGAGGTCGACGTCTCCGACCGGCCCGCCGTGTTCAAGGCGGTCGGGTCGGTCGTCGAGCGGCACGGCCGGATCGACGGCCTGGTCGCGGGAGCGGCCGTGCAGCCGCGGTCCGACGTACTGGACACCGACCCGGCCGAGTGGACGCGGACGCTCCAGGTGAACCTGGACGGCGTGGTGTGGGTCTGCCAGGCCGTCGTACCGCACATGGTGGAACGGTCGGCCGGCTCGGTCGTCGTGTTCACCTCAGGGCTGGCCGCGACCGGCTTCCCGCAGGCGGCGGCGTACTCGGCGAGCAAGGCGGCGCTGACCGCCTTCGCCAGGACGCTGGCGGCCGAGGTGGCCGAGCACCGGGTCCGGGTGAACATCGTCGCGCCCGGGGTGATCGACACCGACCAGTTCCGGGCCGCCAACGCCGGAGCCGACTTCGACCACTGGCGGGAGACCACCGGCATCGGTGAGCCCGACGACGTGGTCGGCCCGCTGCTGTTCCTGCTGTCCGACGCGGCCGCGATGACCGGGTCGTTGCTGACCCGGGAGCGCGCCTTCGCCCGGTTGACCGACCTCACGGAGTGATGAGTGACATCGACTGACCAGCAACTGCCCGTCGCCGTGGTCGGCGCCGGACCGATCGGCCTGACCACAGCACTCGGTCTGGCGCACTACGGCGTGCCGTACGTGCTGCTGGAGGAGGACGCGACGCTGTCGTCCGACACCAAGGCCGGTACGACGCTGAGCCGCACCCTGGAGATCTGGAACCGGTACGGCGCGGTGGAGGGCATCCTGGGCTCGGCGGTCCGCATCGACGAGATCGGTGACATCGACCGGGCCACCAACACCCCGCGGGCCTCGGTGCAGCTGGCCGAACTGGTCAACGACACCCAGTTCCCGTTCGTGATCAACCTGCCGCAGCAGATCATGGAGCCGATCCTCGCCGAGTCGCTCCCGCAGCCGGTCCGCACGCAGCACCGGCTGACGTCGTTCGAGGTTCGCGACGACCGGGTCGTGCTGCAGCTGGAGACCCCGGACGGCCCGCAGGAGCTCGAGGCGTCGTACCTGCTGGCCTGTGACGGTGGCCGGAGCAAGATCCGCGACGCGCTCGGGGTGAAGGTGGTGGGGGAGACCCTGCCCGAGCGGTACATGCTGATCGACGTGGCGGTCGACCTGGACGTCGACAACGCCCGCGACTACCCGTACCTGGCCTACTTCGCCGACAAGACCGAGTGGATGGTGCTGATCCGTCAGCCCGACAACTGGCGGTTCCTGTTCCCGCTGGCCGCTGGTGCCGAGACGCTGGGCACCGAGGACCTGCTGGTGAAGGTGAAGCAGTTCATCGGTGAGGTGGACCGGATCGAGCTGCTGGGCACGGTGATCTACAACGTGCACCACCGGGTCGCCGAGCAGTGGACCAAGGACCGCAAGGTGTTCCTGATGGGCGACGCGGCCCACCTGATCACTCCGATGTGGGCCCTCGGTCTGAACACCGGTGCCCTGGACGCGTCCAACCTGCCGTGGCGGCTGGCCTGGGTGCTGCGCGGCTGGGCCGATCCGGCGTTGCTGGACGGGTACGAGCAGGAGCAGCGCCCGGTGGCGATCGAGGGCTCCGGTGAGATGGCCGAGGCCGCGCGCAAGTACATGGCGCAGCAGCGGGGTGCTGTCACCGAGGACACGGGTGCGTGGGCGACGGCGTACAACCGCACGCTGCTCAGCGTCCGGCTCGACGTGGACGGTGTGGGCGACTGGTCGATGGTCGCGACCAGTGCGGCACCGCCGGCTGTGCGCGCGGGCGACCGGGCGCCGGACCTGGCGCTGCAGAGCCCGACCGGCCGGGCAACGATCCACGACCTCTGCCGGGACTCGTTCGTCGCGCTGTACTTCACCGACGTACGGCGTCGCCCGGAGGTCCCGGCCAACGACTCGCCCGCGCTGCGGCACTACGCCGTCTCGCGGTGGGACGCGCCGCACGACTCCGGCCTGCGGGACCGTTCGCTGTTCGACCCGGGCAGCATTGCGACCAACCGGTACGGCGTACCGGCCGACAGCGTCGTACTGATCCGGCCAGACGGTCACATCGCCGCAGTGGCCCCGATGGCCGCCGGCGTGGCCGAGGAGCTCTACACCCGGGTGACCGGTCGACCTGCCCCTCGGGAGGCGTCATGACGTTCGACGAACCGCTGCGCGAGATCCTGCTGCAGACCGACGACCTGGACTGGGTCGAGAAGTCCCTGGACGGGCTGTCGCACAAGATGCTGTGGCGCGACCCGGAGACCGAGGCGTCGATCGCGCTGGTGCGGTTCGAGCAGGGGTCGGGGATCCCGTCGGAGCACAAGCACGCGTCGAACCAGTTCATGTTCTGCCTGTCCGGCCGGTACGTGTACCTGCCGACCGGGACCACGCTGACCAAGGGCAGCTTCTACTGGAACCCGAAGGGCGTCGTGCACGGCCCGACGCGCGCAGAGGAGACCTCCGTCCTGCTGGAGGTGTACGACGGCCCGCACTACCCGGAGCGGCCGTCCTTCTACGACAACGACGAGGACGCACGCTGACATGGCCGGCTGGGACGTCCACACGCACCTGATACCGCCCACTGTGCTGGCTGCTGCCCGCAGTGGCTCGTTCGGCCTGTCCATCGAGGGCAAGTCGCTGGTGGTCGACGGCGAGCACAGGCTGCCGCTCGGCAAGCTCGCCGACCCGGCCGCGCTGCTGCAGTGGGTCAGCGACCAGGACCTGGACGGCGCGGTGGTCTCGGTGCCGCCCGCGCTGTTCCGGTACGACCAGGGTGTCGAGTGGACCGCTCTGCTCAACGAGGGACTCCGGGAGCTGGCAGGACCGCAGCTGCGGGTGCTGGCCCACATCCCGCTCCTGCACGCCAGCGCTCCGGCCGTCGCTGCCGCGCTGGGGGAGGAGGGCGTGTTCGGCGGCTTCGCTCTCGGTACGCCGGGCTTCGCCGGCCTGGACTCGGTCTGGAAGGTGCTTGACGAGCTGAACGCGTTCACTCTCGTCCACCCGGGCCACAGCTCGGACCGGCGGCTGGACGCGTTCTACCTGTCGAACCTGCTCGGAAACCCTTACGAGACAGGGCTTGCGGCCGCCGAGCTGGTCTTCACCGACGTACCGGCGCGGTTCCCGGGGATCAAGTTCTGCCTGTGCCACGGCGGCGGCGTGACGGCCGCGCTGGCCGGGCGGTGGCAGCGCGGGATCGACACCGACCGGCCGGGGATCGAGGCGCCGTCGCTGGCGGTGGCCGAGGCGCTGCAGCGGTTCGTGGCCGACGACCTGGTGCACGATCCCGCCGTACTCCCGTTGCTGGAGTCGACGTTCGGGGACGTGCTGGCCGGGAGCGACTGGCCGTTCCCGATGGGCAGCGACCGGGTGGACCCGCGCCGTTCGACGGCGGCCGGGGAGCTCACCCGTCCGCTCGGTCAAGGGGGCCGGTCAGCGTGAGACCAACTGTCGCTGAGCGGCAAGATGTGATCAGATATCAAATGCAGGTGGGGATCAGAGGCACGAGTGGGGTGGGTGGATGAGCGCGCGACAAGGCATCGTGCTGCGCTGCTACGGGCCTGGGGAGCAGCTGAAGGCCGAGGAGACCGAACTGGTCGCCGGGCCGGGAGAGACGCTGGTCGAGATGGACGTCGCCTCGGTGACGCAGCTCGACCGGACCGTGCTGGCGGGCAAGCTCGCGCAGCAGTTGCAGCCGCCGTTCGTCCCGGGGTCCGAGGGCGCCGGTGTGGTGGTCGACTCGGCTGTGTACCCGTCCGGGACCCGAGTGGTGATCCGCGGCGGTGGTGTCGGCGTGGCCCGGCCGGGGACGTGGGGCTCGATGGCAGTGGTGCCGGATTCGTCCGTGCACGCCCTGCCGATCGGACTCGACACAGCCGAGGCGCTGGCCCTGCTGGCTCCCGCGCTGACCGCGCACACCGCCGTACGGCGTGTGGCCGGGGTCGGCCCGGGTGAGACGGTTGTGATCACCGGTGCGACCGGTCTGGTCGGTCGGCTGTGTGCCGCGGTCGCTCGGGCGGCCGGAGCCGGCAAGGTGATCGGTCTGGTCAGGTCGGACGAGTCCGTCGACCTGCTGACCCGGCTGGTCGACCAGCTCGTCCGGGTGGACGAGCTGGGCCAGGTCGGCCGGGAGCTGCCGTGGTGCGACGCGGTCATCGACACCGTGGGTGGCCCGGTGACCAGTGGGGTGATGAGTCACATCACCCCGGGCGGCCGGATCGCCATCCTGGGCTACACGGCCGGCGAGTTCGCCACGCTCGACCTGCACCAGCTGATCGGGCGGGACCTGCGGGTGCTCCCGGTGAACATGCAGCGGACGACGATCGAGGCCGGGACGGTCGCGCAGGTGCTGGCCGACATCGCGCCCGCCCCGATCACGCCCGAGCTGGACATGCTCCCGGCGGCCCGGGTGGACGACGCACTGGACCGCCTGGCGGGCGGTACGGCGGAGCGGCGAGTACTGCTCGACCTCACCCGGCTGCGCTGAGTAGTGGACGGGAGGCGAGTCCGGTGAAAAGCTGGACCGCTGGTCTTCCGGCCGGTGCGGGGCGGGTGATCCTTCGGCGGAACGCCCGTGGCACCGCTACGGTTACCTCCCAGACGTGTGCGTAGTGGACGAGAGAGGCAGCCCACACCCAATGACCCGACGACTCGAGCTCACGCCCGGGGGACCCAGCGGCCGGCGTACTCTCGCCGAGGAAGCCGCTGCGGAGTTGCATGAGCTCATCCTGTCCGGCGAGCTGCCCAGCGGCACCGCGCTGCGGCTGGAGGAGCTGGCCAAGCGGCTGGACATGAGCCAGATGCCGATCCGGGAGGGACTGCGCCGGATGCAGGCGCTCGGCCTGGTCGAGATCGTCCCGCACAAGGGCGCCTGGGTCCGGGAGCTGTCGATGGAGGACCTGCGCGACACCCACGAGACCCGGCTGGCGCTGGAGACGCTCGCGGTCCGGGCCGCGGCGACCCGGTTCGCCGAGTCGGACGGCGTGGTCGCCAAGGCCGCGCTGGCCGAGCACGTCCGGCTGTCCAAGGTCGGCGACATCATCGCGTCCCGGCAGGCGCACACCGAGTTCCACTTCGCGATCTACCGGGCCGGCGGGTCCCGCTGGCTGCCGCGCGCGATCGAGCCGGTCTGGCAGAACAGCGAGCGGTACCGCTTCGGCTCGCGGCAGACCAAGGCGCGGATCGAGCAGACCCGCCGGGAGCACCAGGCGATCCTGGACGCCTGCCTGGCCAACGACGAGTCGGGCGCGGACGCGGCGCTGCGCGAGCACCTCGAGGGCGCGTTCCAGCGGATCAGCGAGACGATGGCGCGGCGGTACACCAAGGAGTAGGTGCCTGCGTCACCGGTCTGAGGGGTTACTATTGAGCCCTTCGGCGTCGGGAGGTTGGTTCAGGTGGAGCTGCGGTACGAGCTGCTCGGTCCGGTCCGGGCCTGGAACGGTGACACCGAGATCGACCTCGGCGCGCCCCAGCAGCGCGCGATCCTGGGTCTGCTGCTGCTCCGGGACGGCGCCCTGGCGACGTCGGACCAGCTGCTCACCGCGCTCTGGGCCGACCAGACGCCGCGGGCCGCGGCGGGGATGATCCGGTCGTACGTGTCACGGCTGCGGCGCGCGCTGTCGGACTCGACGATCCAGTCGGTCGCCGGTGGGTACGTGCTGCCGGTCGCGCCGGGTGCGCTCGACCTGAACGAGTTCCTCCGCCTGATCGACCTGGCACGGGCCGCTCGGCAGGAGGGTCGGCTGGAGTCCTGGGCCGACGCGCTGCGGGCCGCGCTCAAGCTGTGGAAGGGGACGCCGCTGGCCGGCGTACGGGGTGACTTCGCGAACTGGGAACGCGAGCGGCTTCGTCAGCACCGGCTGGCCGCGGTCGAGGACCTCGCGGCGGCCAACCTGGATTTGGGTAGGCCGGAGGAGGCGGCGCAGGTGCTCTCGCCGATCGTGATCGAGCACCCGTTGCGGGAGCGGCCGCGGGAGTTGCTGATGCTCGCGCTGTACCGGTCCGGTCGGCAGGCCGATGCGCTGCGGCTGTACCAGGAGACGCAGTACCTGCTGGCTGACGAGCTGGGCGTTGACCCGGGGCCGGAGCTTCGGGAGATGCAGCGGCGGATCCTGACGTCCGATGCCTCGTTGGCTGGGGTTGTGCATCATCCTGTGGCGTTGTCGGCTCCGCCTGTTGTTCTTGAGGTGCCGGAGCAGCTTCCGCCGGATCTGCCGGAGTTCACCGGTCGTGGTGAGGACCTGGTTCGGTTGTCCATGCTCCTGCAGCCGACTGGTGATGTCCTGCCTGTGCTGGGTCTCACGGGTGCTCCTGGGGTCGGCAAGACGTCGCTCGCGGTTCACCTCGGTCGCCGGCTGGCCAGTCGGTTCCCCGATGGCCAGTACTACGTGCACATGATGTCCGCCGGTGATCCGCTGTCGTCGCTGCTACGGGCGGCTGGTGTGACGGCGTTGCCGGAGTCGCCGTCGGAGCGTGGTGCGCTGTGGCGTTCGCTGACGGCCAACCGGCGAGTGCTGGTGGTGCTGGACAACGCCAAGAGCGCCCGCGAGGTGCTGCCGCTGCTGCCGGGTGCTGGCGGCGCCGCGGTGATGGTGACCGCGTCGCATCGGCTGTTCGGGTTGCCGTACGCGGACTGGGTCAAGGTGGAGCCGCTGTCGTCGGAGAAGTCGCTGGAGCTGCTGGAGCGACTCGTCGGCGTACGGCGGGTGCAGGCCGAGCCGGCCGAGGCGCGCCGGTTGCTGGCCCTCAGCTCTGGCCTGCCGCAGGCGATCCGGGCCACGGCGTCGCGGCTGCAGTCGCGGCCGGGCTGGAGCCTCGCCACGGCGTACGAGCGGATGCAGTTGCGTGGCGGTCTCGAGCGGCGGCACAGCGAATGCGATCCGGTCGACTCGGCGTACGAGGTGGCGATGGCGGAGCTGCTGCCGGAGCAGGCTCGGGCGTTCCGGCTGCTGGGGTTGCTGGAGGACTTCACGTTGGGCACGGCGTCCGTCGTACTGGAGCTGCCTGATCAGGAGACCGAGGCGTTGGTGGAGTCGCTGGTCGACGCGCACCTGGTGGAGTCGCGTGGGGCCGACCGGTACTACTACCTGCATCCGCTGCGGGAGTTCGCACGGATGCGCGCTTGGGGGTTGGACGGGGAGGGCGCCTGCCAGGCGGTGCTGAGCCGGGTGACTCAGCAGCCTGTGCTGGCTTCGGTATCTGGTGTCAGTCGGCCAGGCGGGCCGGGAAGCCGCCGGTTGCGATAGGGGACCAGCGGGTCGGCGTGATGCGGATCAGGCACTTGCCCTGCTTGCGCATCGCCTCGCGGTACTCGTCCCAGTCCGGGTGCTCGCCGGAGATCGCGCGGTAGTAGTCGACCAGCGGTTCGACGGCGTCCGGCAGCTGGATCACCTCACCGGTACCGTCCACCTGGACCCAGGCGCCGTTCCAGTCGTCGGACATCACCATGACGCTGGTCTGCGGGTTGCGCTCGACGTTGGTGCTCTTGGCCCGCTCGGGGTAGGAGGAGATGACGATCCGGCCCTCGGCGTCCACCCCGCCCGACACCGGCGAGGCCTGCGGCGTCCCGTCCTGGCGGGTGGTGATCAGCAGCATGTGGTGACGCGGACGGACGAACTCCAGCAGCCCGTCGAGGTCGACCTTGGTGTTGGTGGCAATCGTTCTCGGCATACCACTCACCCTAGTCCGGCCGCTGTCTCGTGCACGCTCAGCCAGCGCACGCCGTACCGGGCGGACCGGTCAGGAACGAGTACGGCGGTGACGCGCCGCGCCCCGCCGACCGAGTGCCGCTCCAGGAAACGGCAGACGACCACCTGGTCGGTGTGGATCACCAGCTCGTACTCCTCGATGCTGATGGTGAGTCCTGGTTGGGCGTTCCGGGCGCCGGCCAGTGCTTTTGTCAGGTGTGCCAGGTCGAGTTGTGTGCCGTCGGTGGTGACCAGGCTGAACTCCGGGCTGTGCATCTGCCGGAAGGTGTCGAGCAGGCTGTCCTCCGCCTCGCTCCCCAGCCAGCGGGCGAGGTCCTGGTGGTGGCGGACGACCTCGGCCTCGATCTGGTCGGTCATGGTTGTCGTCCTCTTCGTAGTTCGGCTCGAGAAGCCTAGTGGGCTTGTAGGCTCGCCCGATGAGTCAGTACGCCGAGTTTCGGATGGCGCCGCAGGTGCGAGGGCGGGCGCTGGCGCCGATGGTGGGGCTGCTGGTGCTGCTGGCGGTGGTGCTTCTGCTGCTGGGGTCGCTCGGTGGGCTGGTGGTCGGGATCCTGGCCAGTGCGGTCGGGACTGTTGTGGCTGTGGTCTACCTGATGGCGAAGCTCAACCGGCTGTCGGCGGCCAACGTGCTGCGGTTCGATGACTGGGGGATGCACTGGGAGGCCGGCGGGGGAGTCGTCCACCAGGTGGCGTGGGGCGACGTGACCGGAATCGGTCCGGTGAACGTGCAGCTGACCCCGCGGCGACGGGTGCACGTCGGGCCTGTCCCGCAGCAGGTGCAGATCTCGATGGCTGATCACGGCGTACAGGGCTGGTCGACGGTGACGCTGCCGTCCCGGGTGCCCGCGGTGATGCGGCAGGCGCTCGCCGCGATGCCCGTCGATCCTGCCGGGAAGCGGCACATCGGGATCCCGCTCGCCGCCTTCGACCCGAACTGGCCGGCCGGCCCGATCGGCGCCTGGATCAGGGCTCGCCGTCCTGACCTGTGGAGTTCCTGAAGCTGTGGACGGCCCGATTGACATGAGTCGAACAGGTGTTCGAACATGGGGGTGTGACGGGGACAGCAGCAGCCGACGAGGCACCGCCGATTCCGGCCGAGGACGCGACGGTCCGGGCCGGGCGGCTCACCGCGCTCGACCAGGCGCGCCAGTTGCTCGCTCGGGCGCAGGCCCAGAAGGCTGCCCGGGTCGCTGAGGAGGAGGCTCGGGCTGCTGAGGAGGTTCGGGTTGTTGAGGAGGCGGCTGCCTCGGCCCGCACACGAGTGGGTGAGGGGGCTGCTTCGGCCCATGCGCGGCTGGGGACTGCGGCGGAGGAGGCTGCTTCGGGTGACGCGCGGCTGGGGACGGTGGCGAGGGAGGGCGCTTCGGCTGACGGGCGGCTGGGGTCGGGTGCAGCGGCTGCCCTGACGGCGCTCCCCACGCTCGACACCGCGCGTTCCCGGACGGTGGCGGCACCTCGGACCACAGAGACCCGGGTTCAGCAGGCGCTCGACACGGCGACCGCGGAGCGGGCGTTGCCGACGTTGCCGGCGGTGTCCGAGCTGCTGTCCGGCACCTTGCGCGGCGGAGCGGTGTATTCGGTGCGCGGCTCGAGCGCCCTGGTGATGGCGATGATGGCCGGCCCCTCCGCCGAGGGAGCCTGGTGCGGAGTGGTCGGAATGCCGTCGTTCGGTGCGGAGGCGGCGCGTGGTCTCGGGGTGGACCTCGAGCGGTTGGTGCTCGTTCCGGATCCCCACCACGACTGGCTGAGTGTGGTTGCCGCGTTGGTCGACGCCTTGACGGTGGTGGTGGTTCGTCCGCCGGGCGAGGTCACTTCTGGCGAGGCATCTCGGTTGTCGGCGCGGCTGCGGACTCGGGGCGCGATGCTGATCGCCGTTGGGTCCTGGCCTGGGAGTGAGGCGCGGCTGGAGGTCCAGGCCAACACGTGGAGCGGTTTGGGCGCAGGCGAAGGACACCTCACCGCCCGCCAGGCAACCATCGCAGTCACCGGCCGAGGCGCCGCCGTACGCCCTCAGCAGCACCACCTGTGGCTACCGGCCCTCGACGGAACCATCCGCCCAGTAGAAGAAACCGCAACCGACGGCACCGTTCGACCGGCAGCCGACGGCTGGCTCCAGGAGGCGGTCGGCTGATGGCAACTCCTCAGCAGCCGATCCAGGCTGATGCGCAGCCGCCGCGTGGGCGCCCAGTCGTAGCAACTCCCGTCACTCCGATACCCGGCGGTTCCTCTGACGATCGACCGCCTTCAAGCGGCCTTGGCGATCGGCAGCCTTCAGGCGGTCGGCTGCCTTCGGGAGATCGCCTCGGTGGCCGGCGGACGCCGGCGGGTCGGTCGGCCCGGCAGGTGGGAGTGCGGACGATGGTCGTGTGGGTGCCGGACTGGCCGGTGCTCGCGGCGGCTTCGGTGGAAGGGGTTTCGCCGGACGCACCGCTGGCCGTCCTGCTGAAGGGACGCGTGCTGGTCAGCTCGGCCGCGGCCCGCGCTGAGGGCGTACGCCGGGGGCTGCGCGCCCGGGACGCCCAGTCGCGCTGCCCGGACCTGCTCGTGCTCAAGTACGACCCGGTGATCGACGCACGGGCGTTCGACCCGGTGATCGGTTGCCTGGAGGCGCTCACCCCAGGCATCCAGGTGATCCGCCCAGGCATGTGCGCACTGAAGGCCCGCGGCCCGAGCCGGTTCTACGGCAGCGAACCGGCCGCCGCGGAGAAGCTGCTCGACCGGCTGGAGACGTACGACGTACCGGGTGGTCGTGTCGGAATCGCCGACGGCCCGTTCGCCGCAGAGCAGGCCGCGCGGGCCGCGTCGGCGCAGACACGGGTGCAGGTGATCCCGTCCGGTGGATCGGCCGAGTTCCTGGCACCGCTCACAGTCGACACGCTGGAGCGGCCGGAGCTCACCGACCTGCTGCGGCGGCTAGGTCTGCGGTCGCTCGGCGCTTTCGCGCGGCTGCCTGCGACCGAGGTGCTGACCCGGTTCGGGCCGGACGGCGCGTTCGCCCACCGGCTGGCCCGAGGCGACGACGACCGCGCGGTGGTGGCCCGGCAGGTCCCACCCGAGCTGACCCGGACCCTCGACTTCGAACCACCCGTGGACCGCGTCGACCAGGTCGCGTTCGCGGTCCGAACGGTCGCGGACGAACTGATCGGCCGGCTGAGCGCGCTCGGCCTGGTCTGCACCACCCTCCGCGTCGAGGTCGGGACGGAGTCCGGCCGGGTGCACGAGCGGGAGTGGTTGCACCCTCGCTGGTTCGCCCCCAGTGACGTGGTCGACCGAGTCCGCTGGCAGCTCCAGGGCAGCGGTACGGCGACCAGCGAACTGACCTCACCGGTAGTGCGACTCCGCCTGATCCCCGAACGAGTCGACCCGGTCGGCGCCCACGTCGACACGCTGTGGGGCAGCGGCCCCGACGAACGCATCCACCGCGCCCTGTCCCGAGTCCAGAGCATGCTCGGCCACGGCGCCGTAGTCACCCCCGTCATCAGCGGCGGCCGAGGCTACGCCGACCGCCAGACCCTGATCCCCTGGGGCGATCCGCCTCTCCCCGCCCGCTCACCTGACAGCCCTTGGCCCGGCTCCCTCCCCGGCCCAGCCGCGCCACCTGCCGCCGAACTTACTGCTGCCGCCACGCCCACACCGCCGACCGCCGTCCTCACACCCGTACCTACCGTCCCCAAACCGCGCACGGCTTCCACTGTCTCTGTCCTTCGTTCGACCCCAACCCCAACTTCTGAGCCCGCCCCCTCCAAGCGTGAACCCTCTGAGCTGGTGACTCACCGACCTCTACCCACCACAACTCCACTGCCCTTGCCATCCACCTCCGGCTGGCCGGTCCCGGTACCGACGCTGGTCTATCCCTCACCCCGGCAGGCCGAAGTGCTGTCGGCCGACGGACGCCAGGTCACAGTCAGCGCCCGCGGCGCCCTCTCCGGCGCGCCCTCAGCCTTCCGCCTGCTCCCCGCCCCACAAGTTGCCGACAGCAACAAGCTGCACCCGATCACCGCCTGGGCCGGCCCCTGGCCGGTAGAGGAACGCTGGTGGGACGCCGACGCCGAGAACCGCCTGGCCCGCTTCCAACTCGTCACCGCCGACGGCCGCGCCTGGCTGGCGGCCGTCCAAAACACCCACTGGTGGATCGAGGCCAGCTATGACTGACCTCCCCAAGCCCACCGCCATCTCCAGCGAAGCGCCCTCCACCGCTGGCGCTTCCACCGCGGGCGCTTCCGCCGCTGCCGCTTTCAGCGCAGCCACCTCCACCGCTACCGCGCCCACTGCACCCGCCTCCGGCGCTGCACCCACTGCCGGGGTCGCCTTCGGCTGCCGGCCGGTCGAAGGCCATCTGATCTGCGCCCGGCGGCACCTCCTAGCCGCCCACCGGCAGCGCCACCGCCTCACCGCCCACCGCCACCTGCGCTACGCCCGCCGCCACCTCCTGGCAGCCCACCCCGGTGCGCACATGCAACTGACGGGCCAGCCGGAAGAGGACCACTCGATAGGAGCTGGCCAACATCCGGACGAGCCCCCGCTAACCCCCGACCTCCACGTACCAACCCCGCCCAACCTCACCCGGACAACCAGACGCCACCTAACGCCGTCCCGACTCACGCCGTACCGAATCTCCTGTCCTGCAAGCCATTCCCTCCCCGGCGCGCGCCACCTCCGCCTGCCCCGCCACCGCCGCCTGTCCGCCCGCCGCCATCTCCAACGAGCCCACCGCCACCTCCACCAACTGCAGACGGGAGCGACCCATGGCCTGAAATAACCCGGCGATCCCCTGATCGAAGCCGGAGCGCAAACTGCCCGACCGATCCCGCCCGCCCGAACCCATCGACGGGTTGCCGGAGGCCGAGGGGGCGCCGGCCCGGCCTGGACATGCCAGTGCCCGCTGTACGCCCGGGCCCCGGCACTGCGCCCACGCAGTCCGCCGCACGACCCAGACCCCGCTGCGCCCACGCCCGACAGACGGCCCGGCCTGGTCACGCCACCGCTCGCCGTAGGACCCGGACTCCGCGCGGCGCCGACGCCGGCCCGAGGAACCAGTCGCGCCGTACGCCGAGCAGCACTCGTCGATGCCTGCCGCCTGTCCCGCCCGCCCGAGCCCGTCGACGAGTGTTGGAGGCCGACGGCGGCGACGGCCCGGCCTGATCACGCCAGTACCCGCCGTAGTACCCGGCCCCCGGCGCTGTCCACGCCGTACGGCCCGGGCCCGCTGCGCCCACGCCTGCCAGACGGCCCGGCCTGGTCACGCCACCCTCGTCGTACGACCTGGACCCCCGCGCTGTGCCCATGCCGGCCCGAGGGACCGGTCGTGCCGTACGCCGAGCTGCATTCGTTGATGCCTGCCGCCTGCCGCCTGCCGCCTGCCGCCTGCCGCCTGCCGCCTGCCCCTGTCCCGCTCGCCCGAGCCAGTCGACGAGCTGCTGCAGGCCAACGGCGGCGCCGGCCCGGCCTGGACACGCCACCGCCCGCCGAACAACCCACACCCGCGCTGCACCCACGCCGGCCCGCCGTACGCCCCGCCCCCCCGCTGTGTTCACGCCAGCCCGCCGTACGCCCCCCCCCCCCCCGCTGTGTTCACGCCAGCCAGACGGACCGGCCTGGCGCACCAGCGCCCGCCCTACGAGCCGGACTCCGCGCTTGCGCCCAAGCCGGCCCGAGGACCGGTCGTGCGGTACGCCGAGCTGCACTTGTCGATGCCTGCCGCATGTCCCCACTCGCCTGAGCCCGTCGACGAGCTGCTGGAGACCGACGGCGGCGACGGCCCGGCCTGGTCACGCCACCGCCCGTTGTACGAACCGGCCCGTGCGCTGCGCCCAAGCCGACGCGACGGACCGGTCGTGCCGTATGCCGAGATGTGCTCGTCGGTGCCTGCCGCCTGTCCCGTGCCGCCTGAGCCGGTCGACGAGCTGCTGGAGACCGACGGCGGCGGCGGCCCGGCCTGATCACGCCACCGCCCGCCGCAGGACCGGACCCCGGCGCTGCACTCACGCCGTGCCGGCGTAGGACCTGGACTCCGCGCTGCGCCCACGCCGGCCCGCGGGGCCGGTCGTGCGGTACGCCGAGCTGTACTCGTTGATGCCTGCCGCCCGTCTCGCTCGCCCGAGCCTGTCGACGAGTTGCTGGAGGCAGACGGCGGCGCCGGGCCGGCCTGGTCACGCCACGGCCCGCCGTACGATCCGGCCCGCGCTGCGCCCACGCCGTCCCGCCGTACGACCTGACCCCCGGCGCTGCGCCCACGCCCGAGGGATCGGTCGTGCCGTGCGCCGAGCTGCACTTGTCGATGCTTGCCGCCTGTCCCGCTCGCGAGGCGAGGTCGTGCCGCACAACGACATCGAAGCGGTTGGCAAGGCCGTTGCCAACCGCAACGAACCGCACGAGTGTGCCGGGTGGAAGGTGATTCGGCTGGTTCGGCGCACGGCGTGCGTTGGCGTGGTCTGAGGGTGGCGGTGGGGCGCGGAGGTCAGGGCGCCGGGTGTGCTCCGTGCGGTGTCTGCTCGGCGGAAGGCGATTCGGCTGGCGCCGCGTGCGGTCTTTAGTTGGGGTGGGCCGAGGAGCGGTTGAGCGTGGGTGGTCGACGGCGCCGGCGGGCTCCGGGCGGGGGAGTGCTCGGTGGCTGGCTGGTTCGGCGTACGGGGTGGTCTGAGGGTGGCGTGGGCACGGTGGTCAACGGCGCGGGTGTGCGCCGTGTGGTGGCTGCTCGTAGCGGGGCCGCGTGCCGGGTTCGGTTGGCGTGGCTGAGGGCGCCGGTGGGCGGCGGCGCTGGGAGGGCTCGGCGTGGGCGCCGTGCAGCCGGTGCGCGATTCCGGTGATCGGACTGATGCCCCCGGGTCCTGCGGGGGCGTCGGTCGAACGCTGGCCGGCACCGCGATGCGCGGGGCGTTAGCCGAGTGCTGCCAGCAGGATGACCACCAGGCTCGCGGCGATGACTGTGGTGATCAGGGCCAGCAGGAAGCCGAGGCCTTTGCGTTTGACCTTGGTGTGGCCGATGCTGCCGGCGGAGGCGAACTGGTGGTACGGCGAGGCGTAGAACACCGGGACTGCCTGGTTCGGGTGGACTGTGAAGTCGAGGGCGGCCTTGCCGAAGGCGCGCATCCACTGGGAGTGGATCTCTACGTGCAGCGGTCCGGCGTACACGGGGATGTCGTTGCGGCCGTACTTGACCGGGACCTTGTAGCCGTTCAGGTGCACGATCGGCGGGATCATCGTGCCCG
Source organism: Kribbella sp. cmx-5-2 (assembly GCA_049998015.1). Lineage (GTDB taxonomy): Bacteria > Actinomycetota > Actinomycetes > Propionibacteriales > Kribbellaceae > Kribbella. Next base: position 553,682 of record JAEBEC010000001.1, on the reverse strand, counting down.
TCATCATGCTGCCCTGGATGGTCAGGTGCAGCATGCCCATCGGACCCTGCGGCTGGTACTGCGGCGGGTGCGGCTGGAACTGCGGCGGCTGCTGCTGGTAGCTCATGCGGCCTAACGATAGAGCGACCGCGGCTCGACCTTCCGGGTGTCGGTGGGGCCTGGTTGGGTGAGGACTGACGGGCGACCAGGGAGGTGTGGGGATGGCGGGTGTCGCGGGGCGGCCTCGGGTGGTGGTTTCGGTGACGGGGTCGGTGGACGGCCGGGTGGCCTTGCGGCGCGACGAGCCTTTGATGGGGGAGGCGGCTTCGCAGATGTGGCGGGGGATGCTGCCGGCTAGCGCGGTGCGGGTCGAAGAGGTGCGGACCGCGGAGCTGGCTGAGCGGTGGAGTCCGCAGGCGGTGCTGGAGGGGAGCGGGTCGCTCGTCGCGGACTCGGCGCAACCGATCGAGCACCTGGACGAGTACGCCGAAACGCTCGAGGAGCTGCAGAGCGACTTCCTGCCGGTGGAAGTGGTGGGGCGGCCCGGGCGTGAGAAGTGGTTCACCGTGGTGGACAGCCGGGGTCGGATCGCGTGGGACATCAAGAGCCAAGGCGAGTACGACGTACTGGTGCTGGTCTCGCGGGCGACGCCGGCGGCCCATCTCGCGTACCTGCGGCGGGAGCGGATCGCCTACCTGGTGACGGGCGACGACCAGGTCGATCTCGAGGCCGCGCTGCGCAAGCTGTACGACGTGCTCGGCGTGACCTGCGTGCTGTCGACGGCCGGCGGTGGGCTGAACGGCGCGTTGCTGCGCGCGGATCTGGTCGACGAGCTCCACCTGGTGATCAGTCCGGCGATCATTGGCGGGCTCGGTACGCCGACCACCTTCGACGGGCCGGAGCTCCCCGCGGGACAGGTACCGACGCAGCTCCGCCTGCTGTCCACGCGCACCGAGGCGGACGGTCTGATCTGGCTCGGGTACGAAGTCGTCCGCGAGGAAACGGAAACCAGCAGCGTGTGACAGGCAAGGCGCCTACGATCGGGAGGCATGCACAGGAGCCGGGTTTCGACGTTGCTGATCGACGTACCGCAAGCAGATGCGCCGCGGGCCAAGGATTTCTGGTCCGCCGCGCTGGGAGTACGGACGGGGAGTCCGCCGGGGGAGCCGCAGTACATCAGCCTGTACGACGCGGTGCCGGGGCTGGTGACCGCGGTCCAGGCGCTCGAGGAGGGTGAGGCGCGCTACCACCTCGACATCGAGACCGACGACGTCGACGCGGAGACGGCGCGGCTGCTCGGGCTCGGCGCGGCCGAGGTGTCGAGCTGGCAGGGGTGCAACACCTTGCGCGTTCCGGGTGGGCAGCTGGTGTGTGTCATCCCCGTGCACTCCGACCCCGAGGAGTTCGCCGCCAAGGCGACCCCCTGGCCGTGAGCCCGCGCGAGGCCAAGAGGCGAACAGCCCCCGGGCAGCAGCGCCAGGCCGGGCCAACGCGAGGGTCGGCTCGGGATTCTCCCCGATGCGATGAACCCACGCCGCAGCCTAGGGTCGAACCGCGGCCTGGGGGCTGAAGCGTAGGGGTCTGATGAAAGCCATCGTGCAGGACCGGTACGGCGCGCCCGACGTGCTCGAGGTGCGGGAGATCGACCAGCCGGTCCCAGGGGCGAGTGACGTCCTGGTACGGGTCCGCGCCGCCGCGGTCAACGCGCGGGATTGGCACCTGATGCGTGGCGACCCGTACGTCGCGCGCCTGATGGACAAGGCGACCTTCGGCCGCCGCGGACCGAGGCAGCCGGTCCGCGGATCCGACTTCGCCGGGGTGGTCGAGTCGGTCGGAGCGGGCGTGACGCGGTTCAAGCCCGGCGACCAGGTGTTCGGTGAGGCCGGCGGGGCGTTCGCCGAGTACGTGTGCGCGCCGGTGACCGCGCTCGCGCACAAGCCCGCGGCGCTCACCTTCGAACAGGCGGCCGCGTTCCCGCTCGCCGCCAACACCGCGCTGATGGGCCTGCGGGCCCTCGAAGCCGGTCAGCACCTGCTCGTGAACGGCGCGTCCGGTGGTGTCGGCACGTTCGCCGTACAGATCGCGAAGGCGTACGGCGCTGAGGTGACCGCCGTCTGCAGCACCCGCAACGTCGACCTGATCCGCGAGCTCGGCGCCGACCACGTCGTCGACTACACCGCCACCGACTTCACCAGAGTCCAGACCCGGTACGACGTACTGCTCGACCTCGTCGGCAACCGCAGCCTCCGCGACCTGCGCCGCACCCTCGAGCCGGGCGGCACCCTCGTCCTGTCCGGCGGCGGAGTCTCCCGCGGCGGCAGCCTGATCGGTCCGGTCGGGCTGATCATCCGGGGAACGCTGCTCGCCAAGCTCACCCGTCGCCACCGGATCGAGGTCCTCCAGGCTGTCCCGCGCGCCGACAACCTCCGCACCTTGGCCGAGCTCGCCGAGACCGGCAAGGTGGTCGCCGTCATCGACCGCGAGTACCCGCTCGCCCAAGCAGCCGAGGCGATCCGCCACCTCGAGGTCGACCACGCCCGAGCCAAGGTCGTCCTGACCATCTGACAGCCACCCGAAGCCCCCACCCTCTGACACCGCACACCGCGAGCCACCGTCCGCGCCTACAGTTCTCGCGTGCACGACTTGCCCGATCCCGACGGTGTCGCGGACCTCGACCAGCTGGTGGTCCAGCTGCGGAGGCTCAAGGTCTGGGCCGGCGACCCGTCGTACGACAACCTCGCGCGGCAGATCAGCGCCCGGCGCCCCGAGCCGGCCCGGAAGTCGACCGTCGCGGACTGCTTCCGGCTCGGCCGGCGCAGGCTCGATGCCGATCTCCTCCTCGGAATCGTCGAGAGCTTGCACCCCGACTCCGGCTACGTCGCCCGCTGGCAGCACGCGCTGCGCGTCGTCGTCGGCGACACCCAGGCCGCGGCCTACGTCAGCGTCGAGGACGTTCTTCCCGAGGACCTGACCGGTTTCACCGGCCGGACCGCCGAGCTGCTCGGTCTGAAGGGCCTTCTGACCAGGAGCCGGTACGACGGCGACGCCGTGGTGATCTCCGCGTTCGCAGGGATGGCCGGAGTCGGCAAGACCCGCCTGGCCGTGCACGCCGGTCACCTGCTCGCCGCCGCCGACCCGTTCGAGCGTGTCCTGTTCGTGAACCTGCGCGGCTTCCACGACGTGCAGAAGCCCGCCGACCCCGCAGCGGTCCTGGACGCCTTCCTGCGCAAGCTGCGCGTCCCGGCCCACCAGATCCCCGCGGGCCTCGCTGCCCGTACGGCGCTCTACCGGCAGCGCCTGGCCGGCTCCCGCACGCTCGTCGTACTGGACAACGCGGCGACCGAGGAGCAGATCCGCCCGCTGCTGCCCCAGACCGTGGGCTGTCTCACCTTGATCACCAGCCGCCGCAGCCTGAGTCTCCCGGGCACGACCCGCTTCGAGATCGACGTCTTCAGCCGCGACGATGCCATCGACTACCTGACCCGGAACCTCCAGCACCTGCCGACCGGTGACGACCCGACGGCCGCCGAGCGCATCGCAGAACGCTGCGGCTACCTGCCGCTCGCACTCAGCCTGGTCACGGCGTACATCAGTACGACGACCAGCTGGAGCCTGACCGACCACGCCGACCGCCTGGACGAGCGGCACCGCGACCGCCGCATCGACGACGCCGTCGAGAGTGCGCTCGACCTGTCGTACCAGAACCTGCCGGACCAGCACCGCCGGCTGATCCGCCTGCTGTCCCTGCACCCCGGCGCCGATTTCGACGCGTACGCCGCGGCCGCACTCGCCGACACCGACCTGCGGCTCGCCGAGCTGACTCTGGACGAGCTGGCGCGCGACCACCTCCTCCAGCAGACCGCCAAGGGCCGGTACACCTTCCACGATCTCGTCCACGCGTACGCGGCCGTGAAGGCTGTTGACGAGGAGCGCCCGGGCGACCGCCGGGCCGCGCTGACCCGGCTGTTCGACTACTACCTGGGCACTGCGTCGAAGACCATGGACGTCCTGTATCCGCTGTACGCCGACCGCAGGCCGAAGGTCCCCGAGCCGGCTACACCCGTTCCGGCGCTCGCGACGCGATCCGAGGCGGTGGGCTGGCTGGAGGTCGAGCACCCGGACCTGATCGCCGTCGCCGAGCACACCAGCCGGAACGGCTGGCTCACGCACGCCGTGCACCTGTCGACGACGCTGGGCCGCTACCTGATGGGAGTGCAGGGCTCCGGCGCGCTGACCATCCACAACGCTGCCCATCGAGCCGCGGTCGAGGCGGGCGACGTCCGTGGCCAGGCCTCCGCGCTGAACAACCTCGGCAACACCCGCGCGCGGCTGCGCCAGACCCGGGAGGCGATCGCGCTGCACCGGCAGACGGCGGTGAAGGCTCGTGAGGCGGGGCATGTCGTTCTCGAGGCCGGAGCGCACAACGCGCTCGGCATCCACTACACCCAGCTGATCGACTGGGCCACCGCCATCGAGAACTTCGAACGCGGCCTGGAGCTGTACCGGCAGCTCGGCGACCGGCTCGGGCAGGCGCTGATCCTGTCCAACCTCGCCAACATCCACCGCCGGACCGGTCGCCATGCCGAGGCGGTCGCCGTACTCGAGGACGCCTTGACGATCTACCAGGACGCGGGCGAGACGGAGGGGCAAGCCGCGGTGGTGACCAGCCTTGCGATCGTGCTGGAACGCCAGGGCCGCTTGCTGGAGGCAGCCGATCACAGCAGACGGGGACTGGAGCTGTACCGCTCGACCGGCAACAGAACTGGTCAGGCCCGGGCGCTCGTGCCCCTAGGTTTGGCAGAGCGCCGCAGCGGCTCGTACGACGAAGCGCGCGAGCACTTGGACGAAGCGCTCACGATCTACCGAGACCTCGGCAACCGTGGCGGAGAGCCGGTGGCGCTGCACGCGCTGGGTGACCTGTCCGCCGAGCTCGGCCGCCTTGCCGAAGCGGGTGACCTCTATCGAGAGGCACTGGCCATCTACCGCGAGACCGGCGCCCAGGACGAGGAGTGCTTCGCGCTGAACGGTCTCGGCGAGGTGGCGCTGGCGGCCGGCCGGGCTGAGCGCGCGGTGTCCCACCACAGCGAAGCCCTGGCCGGTGCCGGCGCGTTCGACGTCGCGATCCAGCAGGCACGCGCTCACGCCGGGCTCGGCCGGGCCTACCGCGCTCTCGGCGACCTGGCCGCCGCGGCCGAGCACGAGCAGCTGGCTCAGGTGGGTTACGCCACGATGGGTGTCCTGCCGCCCGCATAGAGTGCCGGCGTGGACGAGTTGCCGGACCCCGACGGGGTCATCGATCTCGACGGGCTGGTCGGGCAGTTGCGGCTGCTGAAGGTGTGGGCCGGCAATCCGTCGTACGACGGGATCGCGAAGCGGATCGGTGAGCGGCGGGGACAGCCCGCGCGCAAGTCGACGGTGGCGGACTGTTTCCGGCCCGGACGGCGGCGGATGGACGCGGAGTTGCTGCTGGACATCGTGGCGACCCTGCACCCGGACTCCGGGTACGTGGCGCGCTGGCAGCACGCCCTGCGCGTGGTGACCGGCGAGAGCGCGGCGTCGGCGCACGTGAGCGTCGAAGAGGTGCTGCCGGAGGACCTGGCCGGGTTCACCGGGCGGACTGCCGAGCTGGACCGGTTGCGGGACGTGCTGGTCGCCAGCGAGGCCGAGGGGAACGCGGTGGTCATCTCGGCGATCGAGGGGATGGCTGGCGTCGGCAAGACCCGGTTCGCCGTACACGCCGGGCACCTGCTGGCGGCGGACGAGCCGTTCGAGCAGGTGCTGTTCGTGAACCTGCGCGGCTTCCACCAGGATCCCCAGCAGCCTCCTGCCGATCCGGCGGCGGTGCTGGACGGGTTCTTACGCAGGCTCAACGTGCCGGCGGGTCAGATCCCCCACGGACTCGCAGCCCGTACGGCGGTCTACCGCGACCGCCTGGCCGGTACCCGGACCCTCGTCGTACTGGACAACGCGGCGACCGAGGAGCAGGTCCGTCCGCTGCTGCCGCAGACCGCCGGGTGCCTCACCATGATCACCAGCCGCGGCGGCCTGAGTCTCCCGGGCACGAGCCGGTTCGAGATCGACGTGTTCAGCCGCGACGAAGCCGTCGGGTATCTGACCCGCAACCTCCCCGGCCTGCCGACCGGTGAGGACCCGACAGCCGCGGAGCGGATCGCCGAGCGCTGCGGCTTCCTGCCGCTGGCACTCAGCCTCGTCACGGCCTACATCGGTACGACGAACGGCTGGACGCTGACCGACCACGCCGACCGCCTGGACGAGCGGCACCGCACCCACCGCATCGACGACGCCGTCGAGGTCGCGCTCGACCTGTCGTACGAGGGCCTGCCGGACCGGCACCGCCGCATCCTGCGGCTGCTGTCGCTGCACCCCGGCGCCGACTTCGACGCGTACGCCGCGGCCGCGCTGGCCGACACCAGCCTGCCGGTCGCCGAACTGGCGCTGGAGGAGCTGGCCCGCGACCACCTGCTCCAGCAGACCACTCCGGACCGCTACACGTTCCACGACCTCGTCCGGGCCTACGCAACGGTCAGAAGCGTGGACGAGGACCGGCCTGGTGATCGCCGGAACGCACTGACCCGGCTGTTCGACCACTACCTGGCCACGTCGTCGGTGTGCATGGACGTCCTGCAACCGGCGTACGCCGACCGCAGGCCGAAGGTGGCGACTCCGTCCACCGAGCTGCCGGGCCTCACCGACCGGGCTGGTGCCGTCGGCTGGCTGACCGCCGAGCGCTCGAACCTGACCGCCGTCGCCGAGCACACCAGCCAGAACGGCTGGCTCACGCACGCCAGCCAGCTGTCGATGACGCTCGGCCGGTACCTGATGGGCGTCCACGCGTCCGACGCGCTGACCATCCACACCCACGCGCTGCACGCCGCCGTCGAGGCCGGGGACCTGGTCGGCGAGGCGTACGCGCTGAACAACCTCGGCATCGCCCGGGGCCGGATGTTCCAGTTCGACCGAGCGATCGTGCTGCACGAGCAGACGCGGGACAAGTTCGCGGCGCTCGGCGACCGGATCGGGGAGGGCGGTGCCTACAACGCGCTGGGCACCCACTACACCCAGCTGAGCGACTGGGTCCGGAGCGTCGAGAACTTCGAACGCGGCCTGGCCGTGTACCACTCGGTCGGCGACCGGCGCGGCGAGGCGCTGATCCTGTCGAACCTGGCCAACAACCACAAGCGCACCGCCCGGTACGGCAAGGCGCTGGAAGTGCTCCACCGGGCCCTGGCGATCTACACCGAGCTCGGCGAGTCGGACGGGCGGGCCGCCGTACTGACCAATCTCGGTGTGGTCGCGGAGCGGAGCGGCAGGTACGCCGAGGCGATGGTACACGGCCGGGAGGCGCTGGAGCTGTGCCGCCGGGCCGGCAACCGCAACGGTGAAGCGCGTGCGTTGCAGTGCCTCGCGGTGGCGGAGCTGCGGGCCGGCCAGTACGACGGTGCGCTCGAGCACGGGCTCGAGGGGCTGGAGATCTACCGCCGCATCGGCGGACGTGGCGGTGAGGGAGGTACGCACGACACCTTGGGCGAGCTGTGCACCGCGACGGGCGACACCGCCCGGGCCCTCCAGCATCACCGGGACGCTCTGCTCATCTACCGCGAGACCGCTGCCTACGACCACGAGAGCTACTCCCTGAACGGGATCGGCGAGGCCCTGCACACAGCAGGCGACAGCGAGCAGGCCCTGACCCACCACACCGAGGCGCTCGCCATTGCCAGCAAGTACGACATCGCGATGGAGCAGGCCCGCGCCCACGCGGGCCTGGCCCGTGCGCACCGGAGCCTCGGGGCGATTGCCGACGCGGACGAGCAGGACCGGCTCGCTGACTCCATCTACATCACGCTGGACGTGCCGCCGCCTGCCTACCGCACTAGCTGAGGATCGCCGCCGCGCGTGCTGCCAGGTACTGGCGCTCGGGCAAGGACTGGGTCTGCCGGGCGGCTTCCTCGTACGCCGTACGCGCGGCTTCGAGGTCGCCGGCGAGTTCGAGCAGGTGGGCTCGTACGGCGGTGACGCGGTAGTGGTCGACGGGGGCCGCGTCGAGGCGGTCGAGTCCGGCGCGCGGGCCGTGGACCATCGCGACGGCGACGATCCGGTTGAGGGTGACGATCGGGCCGGGGGAGAGGGTCTCCAGGAGTTCGTAGAGGACGAGGATCTGGCGCCAGTCGGTGTCGGCGGCGTCGAGGGCCTCGGCGTGCACGGCGGCGATCGCGGCCTGCAGCTGGTACGGGCCGATCGGGGCGGTGCGCAGCGTCGTACTGATCAGGTCGGTGCCTTCGGCAATGAAATCGCGGTGCCAGCGGGTGCGGTCCTGGTCGGGGAGTGGGACGAGTGCGCCGGTCTCGGAGGTGCGGGCGGGGCGGCGCGCGTCGGTGAGCAGCATGAGGGCGAGCAGGCCGCTGACCTCGCCCTCGGCGGGGAGTTGCGCGTGCAGCTGGCGGGTGAGGCGGATCGCCTCGGTGCTCAGCTCGACGCGGTGCAGGGCCTCGCCGGAGCTGGCGGTGTAGCCCTCGTTGAAGATCAGGTAGAGCACGTGCAGTACGGCGGCCAGGCGCTCGCCGAGCTCCTCGGCGGGCGGCATCCGGAAGGTCGCGCCATCGGACTTGATCGTCGCCTTCGCGCGGCTGATCCGCTGGCCGATCGTTGCCTCAGGCACCAGAAAGGCGCGGGCAATCTCGGCCGTGGTCAGGCCACCGACGGCGCGCAGGGTGAGCGCGATCTGCGACGGGGCAGTGAGCGCGGGGTGGCAGCAGAGGAACAGCAGGGTGAGCGAGTCGTCGGTCTCGGGGACCGGCTCGCCGGAGCCGTTCGACGCGTGGGGGTCGGCGGCGGCGACCGCCTCCTCGCGTTTACGCCGGGCGGTCTCGCTCCGCAGCAGCTCGATCCGGCGCCGGGAGGCGACGGTGATCAGCCAGTTCAACGGCTGATCGGGTACGCCGTCGGCCGGCCACTGAGTGGCCGCCGCGAGCAGGGCCTCCTGGACGGCGTCCTCGCAGAGATCGAACCCGCCGTACCGGCGTACCAAAGGTCCGACCACCCGCGGAGCGAGCTCCCGCAGCAGGCTCTCGATCTGCCCCGGGAATCCCGGCTGCCCCGATGGACCCCCTCCCGGCTGCCCCGGGATTCCCCGCTGCCCCGAAACACCCCCTCTCGGCTGCCCCGAGCTACTCACTGCAGCGCGCTCAGGTCCCGGACCGGGCGGATCTCGACGACGCTGTACTCCGCCTCGGGGATCCGTGTGACGATCTCGGTCGCCCGCTCGACGGTGTCGCACTCGACCAGGTAGAAGCCCGCCAGCTGCTCCTTCATCTCGGCGAACGGCCCGTCGGTGGTGACCGCCTTCCCGTCCCGCACGAGCACCTGCCGGGTGAGCCCGGGATCGTCGAGCGACTCGCTCGCGATCAGCTCGCCGTTGGCGTTCAGGGCGTCCTCGAGCGCGCCGTACCCGGCCATCGACTCACGTCGCTGCTCCTCCGACAACTTGTTCCACAACTCGCGGCCCTCGGGGTTGCCGTAGATCAGGATCAGGAATTTCATCACCCCACAGTAAGAGGCGCGGGAGTCTCCCTTCGGTCTCGATCCGGTCACCGGTCGGTGTCGTGCGTAGCCGAACCGGTTCGGTCGCGTTCGAGTAGTCAGGGGCAGATCAGGGCTTCCCCGGTGTGGCCCGAGCGAAACCTGGTCGCGTGCCCCAGTAGAGTTACCGGCGGAAGTGGGCCGACAGGACAAAGGGGGAGGGTCGCGTGCCGGACGTGGAGGTTTCCGACCGGGTGCTGACGATCCCGAACGCACTGAGCTTCGTGCGGTTGCTCGGGGTGCCGTTGTTCCTGTGGCTGATCCTCGGGCCGGAGGAGGACGGCTGGGCCCTGCTGGTGCTCGCCGTCTCGGGCTTCACCGACTGGGCCGACGGCCAGATCGCCCGCCGGATGAACCAGACCACCCGCCTCGGCCAGATGCTCGACCCGGTCGCCGACCGGCTCTACATCTTCGCCACCGTGCTCGGTCTGGCGCTGCGCGACATCATCCCGTGGTGGCTGGCGATCGCCTTGCCGCTGCGCGACCTCCTGCTGACCTTCACCCTGCCGGCCCTGCACCGCCGTGGCTTCAACGCGCTGCCCGTGCACTTCCTCGGCAAGTCGGCGACTTTCTGTCTCCTGTACGCGTTCCCGCTGCTGCTGCTCGGTGACGGCGACAGCACGCTCAACCTGCTGGCCCGCGTCTTCGGCTGGGCCTTCGCGATCTGGGGTACGGCGCTCTACTACTGGGCCGGAGCTCTGTACTTCGTCCAGCTGCGGCACCTGATCCAGACGGTCAAACCGATCAGCGGGCAACCGGGGAGATCGTGACTCAGCAAGCTCCGCCCGGGCAGCGGCGCGTGGACGCGTCCATGTCGCTGCTGAACAACCTGATGGCGCACCCGCTCGACGAGGGGTACGCGATCAGTGCACGGGCTCGCCCGCTGACCGGTGGGCCGAAGAAGGCCCGGCACCGGATCATGCTGGTGGTGGCGTTCGTCGTACTGGGTTTCCTCCTGGCGATCGCCGCCTCGCAGAACTACCGCGCCGCTCCGGCCGCGGAGAAGCAGCGCAACGAGCTGGTCGAACGCGTCGAGCAGGCCGACGGCCGGCTCAACGATCTGCGCAACCGCCAGACCGCGCTGGCCGGTGAGGTGCGCGGCCTGCAGGCCGGCGCGCTGAGCGACTCCGACGCGGCGCTGCAGAAGAAGGTCGACGACCTGGAGCTGCAGGTCGGCGCGGTCGCGGTGACCGGGCCCGGGCTCAAGGTGGTCGTGGACGACGCCAAGAACGCCGACGACAAGGAGGGCCGGCTGCTCGACGTCGACCTCCAGCAGCTGGTCAACGGACTGTGGACCGCGGGCGCCGAGGCGATCGCGGTGAACGGCCACCGGCTGACCAGCCTGACCGCGATCCGCGGCGCCGGCAGCGCGATCACCGTCGACTACAGCTCGCTCAACCCGCCGTACACGGTGCTCGCGATCGGCGACACCAACACCTTGCCGGCCCGGTTCGCCCAGAGCTCGGGCGGGCAGTGGGTGCAGTACCTGGTGAGCAACTTCGATGTCCGGATGACGACCACGACGGAGGACTCCTTGCTGGTGCCAGCCGATCCGACCATCGCGCTGCGGTACGCGAAGGTGGGGCCGAAATGATCGCCGTACTCGGTCTGGTGATCGGCGTCGTGATCGGCCTGCTGGTCGCACCCGACGTGCCCGACTGGGCCCAGCCGTACCTGCCGATCGCCGTCGTCGCCGCGCTCGACGCGGTCTTCGGCGCGCTGCGCGCGTTCCTGGACGGGATCTTCGACGACAAGGTGTTCGTCGTGTCGTTCGTGTCCAACGTCCTGATCGCCGCGCTGATCGTCTACCTCGGTGACCAGCTCGGCGTCGGCTCGCAGCTGTCCACCGGCGTCGTCGTCGTCCTCGGCATCCGGATCTTCACCAACATGGCCGCGATCCGCCGGCACGTCTTCCGGGCCTGACGATGAGCGACGACCAGCGACCGCCCGAGGAGCCGAAACGCCCGCCGCAGCACCGCGGCGAGGCGCACCACCGGGCGTCGTCGGAGCCGGAGCATCCCGACCGTACGCCGAGCGAGCGCCCGGACGGTACGGCGACCGAGCGCTCGGACGGCACGCCGGCCGAGCCGCGCGGATCGTCCAGGTCTGCCGAGCCGTCCGGGCCGAGCGAGCAGTCCCCGGCGCCGGCCGAGCCCGCGCACCCCGTGGCGCCGACCCCGATGCCCCGCGCCAAGGGCCCGAACCTCGCCCTGCGCCGCCTGAAGGCCGGCTTCAAGCCGTCCCGCGGCCAGGCGATCGTGGCCGTCGTCCTGGCCCTGGTGGCCTGTACGGCGGTCGTCCAGGTCCGGGTCAACCGCGCCGACGACGGCTACCAGAACGCCCGCCGTGAGGACCTGATCGCGATCCTCGACGGCCTGAACCAGAACAACCGCCGCCTGGAGAGCGAGATCACCGAGCTGGAGGAGCGCAAGAACACGCTGTCCTCCAGCGCGGACAAGGCCCAGACCGCGCGGGAGCAGGCCGAGCAGCAGGTCCGCACCCTCGGGATCCTGGCCGGCACGCTGCCGGCCCAGGGACCCGGCGTACGGATCACGCTGAACGACCCCGAAGGCAAGATGACGTCCGGCAACCTGCTGGACGCGATCGAGGAACTGCGCGACGCCGGCGCCGAGGCGATCCAGATCAACGGCTCGGTCCGGGTGGTGGCCAGCACCGACCTGACCGACGACGCGCCCGGCGTCCGGGTGGACGGGGAGAAGCTCGTCTCGCCGTACGTGATCGAGGCGATCGGCGAGTCGCACAACCTGGCCGAGGCGGCCAACTTCCCCGGCGGCCTGGTCAGTGAGGTGACCGGCCCGCAGATCGGCGGCACCGCCGAGGTGACCGAGCTGCGGCAGCTGACCGTCAGCGCCTTGCACGCGCCGGAGGAGCATCGCTACGCTCGCCCGGCCCCCAGCCCGACCAAGTAGATCCTGAGCGAAAGAGGACCCGAGGTGTACCCCGAAGACCTGAAGTACACGGCCGAGCACGAGTGGCTCAAGGCCGGCGAAGAAGGCCCGGTGCGGGTCGGTATCACCGACTTCGCCCAGGACGCGCTGGGCGACATCGTCTACGTCCAGCTGCCCGAGGTCGGCGCCGTCGTGCGCGCCGGTGACGCCTGTGGCGAGCTGGAGTCGACCAAGTCCGTCAGCGACCTGTTCGCGCCGGTCAACGGCACCGTCACCGCCGTCAACGAGGCCCTGGCCGACCAGCCCGACCTGGTCAACACCGACCCGTACGGCGAGGGCTGGCTGCTCGACATCCGCGTCGACGACGACGAGGAGGTGGCGGCCCTGATGGACGCCGACACCTACAAGGGCCAGCTCGACCAGAGCTGACCGGCGAGAGGGCGTCCGCGCCCCTTCCGCCAACTGATAGGTTTGCGGCCTCAACCGCCGGTCGAGGGTTGAGGCCCAGTCCACACTTGCACCACGACTGTCATCACGGGGATCTACGACAACGTCGCCGGACCGCCGGCGATCGGGAGGATCACAGCATGCCGTTCTGCAACCAGTGCGGGCACGAGAACTCCGAGGGCAGCAGGTTCTGCTCGCAGTGCGGAACGATGCTCCCTGGCGCGGACCGTCCGGTGCCCGCCCCCGGCGTCACCGACACCGCGATGCTGACCCCGATCAGCGCCGAGCCCGACACCGAGCGGATCGAGCTGGCCGGTGAGGGACTCACCGCCGAGGACGAGGCCGCCGTCGGCGCGCTGCCGGCCGGGTCCGCCCTGCTGATCGTCCAGCGCGGCCCGAACGCGGGCAGCCGCTTCCTGCTCGACGTCGACGTCGTCACCGCCGGCCGGCACCCCGACAGCGACATCTTCCTCGACGACGTGACCGTCTCACGCCGGCACGCGGAGTTCCGCCGCGACCCGGCCGGGGTCAAGGTGCGCGACGTCGGCAGCCTGAACGGCACCTACGTCAACCGCGACCGGATCGACGAGGTCGCGCTGAACAACGGTGACGAGGTCCAGATCGGCAAGTACCGGCTCGTCTACTACGCCAGTGGCCAGGCCTGAGGCTGACGCCGGAGGAAGCAGCATCGGAGCGGTGCTGCAGGTCCTGCAGGCCGAGTTCGCCGACGTCACCATCTCCAAGCTCCGCTTCCTCGAGGCCGAGGGACTGGTGACGCCGGCCCGGACCGCGTCCGGGTACCGCAAGTTCAGCGCCGCCGACATCGAGCGGCTGCGGTACGTGCTGACCGCGCAACGCGACCAGTACCTGCCGCTGAAGGTGATCAAGGAACACCTCGGCGCGATGGACCGCGGGCTGCGGCCGACGCCGGGCGGCCGTCCGGCGGCGCCTGCCGCGGCCGAGCCCGCCGGGCTGCCGGTGGCCGAGGACTTCGGTGCCGACCGCACCGAGTTGAAGCTGACCCGCGAGGAGTTGCGGGTCGCCGCGGGGATCACCACTGAGTTGCTGGAGCAGTTGGAGAGTCACCAGCTGGTCGTGGCTCGGGGCAACCACTACGACGGCGACGCGATCCTGGTCGCGAAGGCGGCCGCCGAGTTCGGCCGGTACGGCGTGGAGCCGCGCCACCTGCGCCCGTTCCGTACGGCGGCCGACCGCGAGGTCGGCCTGATCGAACAGGTCGCCGGACCACGCCGCGACGACAAGACCCAGGAGCTCGCCGCCCTCGCCGTACGGTTGCACGCGGCACTCGTCCGCTCTCGTCTCAGCCGCTGACGTCGTACGCCGACCCGGACGCCAGCTTGTGTCGCCGGCGCGGAGTAGGCTGAGGGTGTGCGCGAAGTCGACGTAGTCGGAGTCCGGGTCGAGATGCCCTCGAGTCAGCCGATCGTGCTGCTCCGGGAGGTCGGCGGTGAGCGGTACCTGCCGATCTGGATCGGCGCGGCCGAGGCCAGCGCGATCGCGTTCGCGCAGCAGGGGATGGAACCACCGCGTCCCCTCACGCACGACATCTTCGCCGAGGTGATCCGTGTTCTGGGTCACACCCTGACCCAGGTCCGGATCGTGAACCTGACCGACGGCGTCTTCGAGGCGATCCTGGTCTTCGACGACAAGACCGAGATCTCGGCCCGCCCGTCGGACTCGATCGCCCTCGCGCTGCGGACCGGTACGCCGGTGTTCTGCGCCGAGGAGATCCTCGCCGAGGCGGGCGTCCCGGTGCCGGAGAGCGAGAACGACGACGTCGACGAGGTGGAGGAGGAAGAGGAAGTGGAGCGCTTCCGCGAGTTCCTCGACCAGATCTCACCCGAGGACTTCGACAAGTCCTGACCGTGCGTTACGGCCAGGTTTTGGATATCACTGGTACAAGGCCGGGTTGGTAACGATTCGGCCCGGAGCCGCGACACGCTTTCGGCTCGGAGCGGTTGTCGTTGACCGGGTCAGGTCGGCGGCTTACCTTGAAGGAGTTGTGAGGAGTTGTAACTCCACGGATGTAGTCCGTTCCAGTCGGTACCCAGGGAGGCTCAGGCGTGACACGCACCGGCGACACTGATCTGACGGCGCAGTCGGCGTCGGAAGCACACGCCGACGCGGCTGCCGCAGCGGGGGTGCAGGGCCTGCTCTTCGACGACGACCTGCGCCCGATGCCGGAGGATGTCGGCTTCCGCGGCCCGACGGCCTGCGCGGCCGCGGGCATCACTTACCGTCAGCTCGACTACTGGGCCCGCACCGGCCTGGTGTCGCCGTCGGTCCGCCCGGCCACCGGCTCGGGCACGCAGCGGCTCTACGGCTTCCGCGACGTCCTCCTGCTCAAGGTGATCAAGCGGCTGCTCGACGCCGGCATATCGCTGCAGCAGATCCGGACCGCGATCGCCCACCTGAGCAAGCGCGGCATCGACGACCTGACTCAGATCACGCTGATGAGCGACGGTGCCTCGGTCTACATGTGCACCTCGCCCGACGAGGTCATCGACCTGCTGGCCGGCGGCCAGGGGGTCTTCGGGATCGCCCTCGGCGGTGTCTGGCGCGAGGTCGAGGGTTCGCTCTCGGAGCTGCCGACCGAGCGCGCCGACGGCAACGACGACGAGTCCGGCTCGCACGCGAACGACGAGCTCGCCGCTCGCCGCCGTGCCCGGATGACCGGCTGAGCTCGAGCCACCCCGGCAAACAGTGCGCCCACTCACCGCGGAGACCCTGCGTGGTGTGTGGGCGACTTTGTTGTTACCCCTCGACGCCGAGGACGCGATCGACTTCGTCCGGCTGAAGGCCCAGCTCGACCACCTGCTCGCCAGCGGGGTCCACGGCGTGTACGTGCACGGTACGGCGGGGGAGTTCCAGACCCTGACCGAGGACGAGTACGGCCAGATCAACGAGTTGCTCGCCGCGCGGACCGAGCTCCCGTTCCAGATCGGGGCCAGTCACCCCTCGGCGCAGCTCCAGCTCGATCGCGTACGCCGGGCCGCCGCGCTGCGGCCCTCGGCGATCCAGGTGATCCTGCCCGACTGGCTGCCGCTGAACGCCGGCGAGGCGCTGACCTTTCTCGACCGCGTCGCCGAGACGGCCGACGGCGTACCGCTGGTGCTCTACAACCCGCCGCACGCGAAGACGCAGGTCGGTCCCGAGCAACTCACCGACCTGGCGCGCGCCGTACCGACGTTGATCGGACTGAAGAACGCCGGGGGAGACGCTTCCTGGTTCGCCCGGGCGCGGGAGTCCGGCCTGTCGCTCTTCGTCCCCGGGCACTTCCTCGCGAGCATGACGCCACTCGGTGCGGACGGCAGCTACTCGAACGTCGCGGCGCTCTCGCCGGCGGGTTCCGTCAGGTGGTACGAGCTGATCGAGATCGACCACCAGGCGGCCCTCGACGTCGAACGGCGGATCGCGGAGTTCTTCGCGCAGCACATCGCGCCGCTCCAGAAGCTCGGCCTGTCCAACCCCGCGCTGGACAAGTTCCTCGCCGCGGTCGGCGGCTGGGCCGACACCGGGACGCGCGTGCGCTGGCCGATGTCGTCGGCCGACCCGGCGCTGGTGCACGCCGCGCGCGTGGACGCGAAAAGGCTGCTGCCGGAACTCGACGAGGGCAACTGGTAACCTCGGGGTTGCCGTACACAGCACTCGGGAGAGTCCCAGGTTCGCCTGGGCGCCGAAGGGGCAATTCCTCCCCGGAACCTCTCAGGCCCATGGACCGGGTGCCGCAGGCGACTCTGAAGCGCGCTCGTCGCGTGACAGAGGGGGAGGCCACCGGCAGACCTGTCAGCAACGGAGCCTCCACCCATGACTGAGCACGACATCCGCCCACAGCTTTCGGCCACCTTCGCCGACCGCCACATCGGTCCGCGGGCCGACGAGGTCGCCCGGATGGTGCAGACCCTCGGGTACGCCGACGTCGACGCGCTCGTCGACGCCGCCGTACCGGCCTCGATCCGCTCGGCCGAGCCGCTGCGGCTGCCCGAGCCGGCCTCCGAGGTCGACGCGCTGACCGAGCTCCGCCAGCTGGCCGCGCGGAACACCGTGGCCACCTCGATGATCGGCCAGGGCTACTACGGCACGTTCACCCCGTCGGTGATCGTCCGCCGCCTGGTCGAGAACCCGGCCTGGTACACGGCCTACACGCCGTACCAGCCGGAGATCTCCCAGGGCCGGCTCGAGGCGCTGCTGAACTTCCAGACCGCGGTGTCGGACCTGACCGGCCTGCCGACCGCGAACGCGTCGCTGCTCGACGAGGGCACCGCGGCCGCCGAGGCGATGACGCTCGCGCACCGCTCGAACCGCAAGTCCAAGAGCAACCGCTTCCTCGTCGACGCCGACTGCTTCGCGCAGACGATCGCCGTCGTCGAGACCCGCGCCGAGGCGCTCGGTATCGAGGTCGTCGTCGCCGACACCACCGACGGTCTGCCGGACGGCGACTTCTTCGGCTACCTCGTCCAGTACCCGGGGTCCGGCGGCGTCGTCCGCGACCTCAAGCCGCTGGTCACCGCGGCCCACGAGCGCGAGACGTTGGTTGCCGTCGCCTCCGACCTGCTCGCGCTGACGTTGCTCGAGGCACCGGGTGAGGCCGGCGCCGACATCGTCATCGGCTCGTCGCAGCGCTTCGGCGTCCCGCTGTTCTACGGCGGCCCGCACGCCGGCTTCATGTCGGTCCGCGCCGGTCTCGAGCGGTCGTTGCCCGGTCGCCTCGTCGGCGTCTCGGTCGACGCGGACGGCGCCCCGGCGTACCGGCTGGCCCTGCAGACCCGAGAGCAGCACATCCGTCGCGAGAAGGCGACCTCCAACATCTGTACGGCGCAGGTCCTGCTCGCCGTCGTCGCGTCGATGTACGCCGTCTACCACGGCCCCGACGGCCTGAAGGCGATCGCCGAGCGCGTCCACACCAACGCCGAGAGCCTGGCCGCCTCGCTGCGCGCCGGTGGCGTCGAGGTCGTGCACGACCAGTTCTTCGACACCGTCCTGGCGCGCGTCCCCGGTCGCGCCGCCGACGTCGTCGACACCGCCCGGCAGAACGGGATCTGGCTGCGTCTGGTCGACGCGGACCACGTCGGCATCTCCTGCGACGAGAAGACCGACGCCGCCGCGCTCGGCCTGGTCTGCAGCTCGTTCGGCGCCCGGTACGACGCGTCGCTTGCCGGTGGCAACCTCTCCGAAGCGGTCACGCGGACGTCGGACTTCCTGACCCACCCGGTCTTCAACACGCACCGGTCCGAGACCGCGATGCTGCGCTACCTGCGCAAGCTGTCGGACTACGACTACGCGCTCGACCGCGGCATGATCCCGCTCGGCTCGTGCACGATGAAGCTGAACGCGACCACCGAGATGGAAGCGGTCACCTGGCCCGAGTTCGCGGACGTGCACCCGTTCGCGCCGATCGAGGACGCGGCCGGCTACGTGAAGCTGATCGGCCAGCTGGAGCGCTGGCTGGCCGAGGTGACCGGCTACGCCAAGGTCTCGATCCAGCCGAACGCCGGGTCGCAGGGCGAGCTCGCCGGGCTGCTGGCGATCCGCGGGTACCACCGGGCCGAGGGCAACGAGGAGCGCAACGTCTGCCTGATCCCGTCGTCGGCGCACGGCACCAACGCGGCGTCCGCGGTGATGGCCGGGATGAAGGTTGTTGTTGTCAAGGGCAACGACGACGGAACGATCGACCTGGACGACCTGCGGGCCAAGGCGTCCGAGCACGCGGACAAGCTGGCCGCGATCATGATCACCTACCCGTCCACGCACGGCGTGTACGAGGAGAGCGTCACCGAGGTCTGCCAGATCGTCCACGACCACGGTGGCCAGGTGTACGTCGACGGCGCGAACCTGAACGCCCTGCTCGGCCTGGCCAAGCCGGGTGAGTTCGGTGGCGACGTCTCGCACCTGAACCTGCACAAGACGTTCTGCATCCCGCACGGCGGCGGTGGCCCGGGCGTCGGCCCGGTCGCGGTCGCCGCGCACCTGGCGCCGTACCTGCCGAACCACCCGCTCCTGGGCCAGGCCGGTCCGGAGTCCGGTGTCGGGCCGATCTCGGCGGCGCCGTTCGGTTCGGCCGGCGTCCTGGCGATCTCCTGGGCCTACATCCGGATGATGGGCGCGGAGGGTCTGACCTCGGCGACCAAGGCCGCCGTCCTGACCGCGAACTACGTGGCCAAGCGCCTCGAGAACGCGTTCCCGGTGCTCTACACCGGCGAGAACGGCCTGGTCGCGCACGAGTGCATCCTCGACCTGCGGCCGATGACCAAGGAGACCGGCGTCACCGTCGACGACGTCGCGAAGCGGCTGATCGACTACGGCTTCCACGCGCCGACGATGTCGTTCCCGGTGCCCGGCACGCTGATGGTCGAGCCGACCGAGTCCGAGGACCTGGGCGAGCTGGACCGCTTCATCGACGCGATGATCGCGATCAAGCACGAGGTCGACCGGGTCGCGGCCGGCGAGTGGCCGGCCGACGACAACCCGCTGGTCAACGCGCCGCACACGGCGTCCGCGGTGATCAACGACAAGTGGGAGCACGCCTACACCCGCGAGGAGGCCGCGTTCCCGCAGTCGGTCGACCGGACCACGAAGTACTGGCCGCCGGTCCGCCGCATCGACGGCGCGTACGGCGACCGCAACCTGATCTGCTCCTGCCCTTCCCCGGAGGCCTTTGAGTGACCTTGCGCCCTGACACCGCTGCCGCCTTGTACGCCGAGGTGGCAGCGGCCCAGAGTGAGTGGAAGCTGCCGTCGATCACGGCCGGTGTGGTGCGCGACGGTGCGCTGGTGTGGACCGGGTCTCGTGGACAGTTCGCCACGGCCGACGGCGGGTCGCCCGGTCCCGAGCGGCAGTACCGGATCGGCTCGATCACGAAGACGCTGACCGCGGTGCTGGTGATGCAGTGCCGCGACGACGGTTTGCTCGCGCTGAACGATGCCGTGGGCAAGCATCTGCCGGGGATCGCGTTCGGGGACCTGACGATCCGGCACCTGCTGTCGCACTCGGGCGGGATGAACGCCGAGCCCGAAGGGCCTTGGTGGGAACGCAATCCAGGCGTTTCGTTCGAGGCGCTGGCGGCGGCGATGGACGAGTCGCAGGCCGCGGGGAGACCGGACCAGCGGTACCACTACTCGAACCTCGGGTTCGGGTTGCTCGGGGAGATCGTCTCGCGGTTGCGGGGCGCTTCCTGGATCGAGCTGGTCCGTTCACGGATCCTGCTGCCGTTGGAGATGCGGCGTACGACGTACTTCCCGGAGGACCCGGCGGCTCACGGCTTCTCGGTGCATCCGTTCAGTGGGCGGCTCGCCGAGGAGCCGGCGTACGACTCGCTGGCGATGGCTCCCGCCGGGCAGCTGTGGAGCACGATCGAGGACCTGGCGCGGTACGCGTGCTTCTGGATCGACCCGGTTCCCGAGGTGCTGAGTCGCGAGAGCGTCGAGGAGATGGCGACGCCCGCGTCGGCCGATCCGCGCGAGGCGCTGAACGCGGCGTACGGGCTGGGGCTGCGGTTGCAGGCCGACGATCCGTTCCTGTTCGCCGGGCACACCGGCTCGATGCCCGGTTTCATCGCGGGTCTGTTCTTCGACCGCGCGCGGCGCATCGGTGCCGTCGCGCTCGCCAACGCGACGTACGGCAAGTGCGCGTCGGTCCCGATCGACCTGATGCGGGTCACGATGACGCACGAGCCGTGGCTCCCGCAGGAGTGGGTTCCCGAGCCGGAACTCCCGCAGGGCGAGGATCTGCTGGGCCACTGGTACTGGGGCAACACACCGGTCACGATGTCGGTCAGCGGTTGCATCCTTCAGTTGAGCGGCGCTCTGACGTGTCGTTTCTCACCGTTGGGGCCCGACCTCTACCAAGGCCGCGACGGCTATTTCGCCGGCGAAAAGCTGCGTGTGCTGCGCGATGCCGCGGGTGCGATCACCGAACTCGACATCGCGACGTTCCGTCTCACCCGCGCGCCGTACGGGCGGTGAATTGACAACACCTGCAGGAGAAGTAGGTTAGGGCTACCTAAGTAAGGGTTGCCTTACTCAACAACTTTTCCTGGAGTCGCTGGATGTCGCAGCAAGTGGGTCTCGCACCGTTGAGCTCATCGCCGTACAGCCCGTTGGTGACGCAGTGGCCGTTGGCGTCCACGGTAGTGGATCGGGAACGCGGGCCGCTGCCGGCCGGGTTGCCGGCCGACGTGTTGCGGCGAACGGCGGAGATGCTGGGCGAGCCGCGGGTTCCGTCGACCGGGGTCGGCGAGTCCGCGGCGCTGGACCTGATCGCTGGGTTGCTGGAGCGGGACGGGATCGATCTCAGTCATCCGCATGCTGCGGCGCACCTGCAGCCGCCGGTGCTGCAGGTGGCGGTGGACGCCGATCGGCTGGCGTCGGCGAGCAATGCGTCGATGGACACGTACGACTCCGGGCCGGCGACGTTGGCGATCGAGCAGTGGGTGGTCCGGGCGCTGGCCGGGATGGCCGGGTTCGGTCCGGCGGCGGACGGCGTACTGACTCCTGGCGGTTCGATCTCCAACCTGCTGGCGATGCTGATCGCGCGCGACGACGCGGCAGCCGCGGCGGGTCTCGACGTACGGCGTGACGGCGTGTACGGGATGCGTCGGCCGGTGGTCATGTGCTCCGAGCTGGCGCACTTCTCGATCCAGCGCGCGTGCGCCGCGCTCGGGCTGGGGGAGGACGCGGTGATCGCGATCCCGACCGACGGCGACTTCCGCCTGCGCCTGGACGTCCTCGCCGACGAGCTGGCCCGGCCGGGGCGGACGCCGATCGCGGTGGTCGCGACGGCCGGTACGACGGACTACGGCTCGATCGACCCGATCGAGGGGATCGCGGAGCTGGCCCGTCCGTACGGCGCCTGGGTGCACGCGGACGCGGCGTACGGGTTCGGTGCCTTGTTCTCCGATCGGCTGGCGCCGCTGCTCGCGGAACTGCCGGCGGCGGACTCGGTGACGCTCGACCTGCACAAGATCGGCTGGCAGCCGGCCGCGACGAGCATGCTGCTGGTCGCCAACAAGGAGCGCTTCTCGGCGCTCGGGCGATCGGTCGACTACCTCAACCCGGCCGACGACATCGACTCCGGTCTCGACGGTCTGCTCGGGCGGAGTCTACAGACCACGCGGCGCCCCGACGCTGTGAAAGTCGCCACGACATTGACCGCTTACGGGCGGGCCGGACTGGGCAAGATGCTCGACACCTGCCACGAGCTCGCGCACGCCGCCGCGGCCAGGGTCGTTGCTGACAGCAACCTCGAGCTGCTGGCGCCGGTGACCCTGACCACGGTGCTGTTCCGGGTCGCCGGGCGGGGTCTGGACGCGGCCGGCGTGGACGCGCTCCAGGGTGAGGTCCGGCGCCGGTTGCTGACGTCGGGACGGGTGCTGATCGGCCGGACCACCATCCCCGGCGGTGGCGACCGCCCGGCGGCGGTCGCGTTGAAACTGACGCTGCTGAACCCGAACGCCACCGCGTCGGACATCGAGGAACTGCTCGACCTGGTCGTGGCCACCGGCCACGAAGTCCGGTCGGCCGGCGGCGAAGGAGCAGCGTGACCCCCACCACCGCAGCAGCTGTCACCACCCACCTGAACGCGATCCTGAGGTGCTACACGCGGGAGGCGGGCGTGCCGGTGTCGGCGGGCCGGCTCAGCTTCCGGGTCGGGCCTGCGCCCGCGGCCGCCGCTCCCGCCGGCTCCCCGGCTCCCGCCGCTCCCGCCGGCTCCGCGGCCCCCGCCGCTCCCGTCGGCTCCGCGGGCGTCGAGGTGACCGCGCAGGTGCTGCACGCGTCCCCGACCGGCCTTCATGTGTTCACTGACGTGCGGGTGGATGGCCGCGAGCCTTCGGCCGAGGAACTGGTCCGCCTCCTGGCGGTGGACGCCGACCCCACCGAGGTCAACGACCTGGCCGCACGGACGGCCGAGTCGGTGCGCAACGTCGCGACCTTCTTCGCCGGTGGACAAGCCGGGCCCGGCCGCTTCCTCACCCACGAGCAAGCCCTGACGGTCGGGCACCAGATGCACCCGGCTCCGAAGAGCCGCGACGGCTTGAGCGGAGCCGAGCTGGCGGTGTACTCGCCGGAGCTCGGCGGCCGCTTCACAGTGCACTGGTTCGAGGTCGACCAGGAACTGGTCTCCTCGGACCAGGTGGCCGGCGCGCCGTCACTGCAGGGACTGGACGCCCTGCAGCTGATGGCTGCGCTGGCCGGTACGACGCCTGCCGCGGGTGCGGCGCTGATACCGGCGCACCCGTGGCAGGCCGAGTCTCTGCTCCACCGGCCGCGGGTGGCCGAGCTGATCCGCGCCGGACGAGTCCGGCCGCTCGGACCGCTCGGTGCGCAGTGGTACCCGACCTCCAGTCTCCGCACGGTCTACCACCCGGACCTGCCCGTCATGCTCAAGCTGTCGCTCGGCCTGCGGATCACCAACTCCCGCCGTGAGTCCACCCCGACAGAGCTCCGCCGCGGCCTCGAGATCAACCGCCTGCTCGACGCGGCGTACAACGCCGGTACGGCGACCGCCCACCCCGGCTTCTCGATCGTGCGCGACCCGGCGTGGGTAGCGCTCGACGAGGGCGGCCCGACGCTCACGGGTCTCGACGTAGCCGTCCGCGAGGTCCCCGCTGACGTCGACAGCTACGCCTGCCTCGCCGGACTCGTGGCACCCCGTCTCGGTGGGGTCAGTCGCCTCAGCGCGCTCCCCGCCGTACTGGAGGACCCGGCTGCGTGGGTGGCGTCGTACGTCGACCAGGTGCTCGTCCCCATGCTCTGCCTGTACGCCGAGACCGGCATCGGTCTGGAGGCGCACCAGCAGAACACGCTGGTCCGGCTGGACGACAGCGGGCGAGTCATCGGCGGTGCCTACCGTGACAACCAGGGCTACTACCTGGCGTCGTCATACCTGAAGGGCCTGCTCGCGGTGACCGGCCTGCGCGACTCCACGCTGGCTGTCGTCGAGGACGCGATCGTCGACGACCGGCTGACCTACTACCTGCTGCACAACCAGGCGCTCGCTGTGGTGAGCGCACTGGGCGTCGACGGAGTAGCGGACGAGCTGGACCTGCTGGACGTCGTACGGGATCGTCTGACCGACGCACTGCCGTCGCTGAAGGCTGCCGGACCTGACGGCGACCGGCTGGCGCAGCGCTGGCTCACTGCCGACCAGCTGCCCTGCAAGGCCAACATGCTGACCCGGCTGAAGGGCATCGACGAGGTGGTCGCACCCCTGGACAACCAGTCGGTCTACCTGGAGATCCGAAACCCCCTGCGGCTGGGCGCGGCTCGATGAGGTGCGAGGTCGCGCCGGTGCTGCACTTGGACGACGGCTTCGACCTCCGCCCGGCTCTTGCGTCCGACGCTGGCGTCGTGGCCCGGTGGATGGCTCAGCCGCACATCGTGCCGTGGTGGGAGTCGGACTGGCCGGTGGAGCGCTGGGCCCGGTCGCTGGAGGAGCAGGCGGCGGGGGAGCACTCGGTGCCGTGCCTGGTCGCTGCCGAGGGCGCGGATCTGGCCTATGTGGAGCTGTACCGCGTCCGGCACGACCGGCTCGCCGAGTACTACGCCTGGCGCGAGCACGACTGGGGACTGCACGTCGCCATCGGCGACGTCGCCCAGGTGGGCCAGGGGATCGGGCGGCGGCTGCTGCGCGCCCTCGCTGACGCCGTACTGCGGGCCGATCCCCGCTGCGACCGCGTCGTCGCCGAGCCCGACGTCCGCAACACCCCGTCACTGCGGGCATTCACCGCGGCCGGGTTCGAGCCGGCCGGGGAGCTCCAGCTGCCCGAGAAGACCGCACTACTGATGGTCCGCACCCGGACCGTGGAGGCATCATGACATCGGATCCGTACGACGTGGTCGCGATCGGCGCCGGCCCGTTCAACCTGGGACTGGCCGCACTGGCCGACGGCCTGGACCTGCGGGTCGCCGTACTGGACAGCCGGCCGGAGTTCACCTGGCACCGCGGGCTGATGTTCGACGACGCGATGCTGCAGGTCTCGTTCCTGGCCGACCTGGTCAGCCTGGTCGAGCCCGCGCACCGGCTGTCGTTCCTGTCGTACCTGCGCGACAACGACCGGCTGTACCAGTTCTACGTGCGGGAGCAGTTCCACCCGACCCGGCGTGAGTACGAGTCCTACCTGCGGTGGTGCGCGGCGCAGCTGGACTCGTTGCACTTCGGGCGCGAGGTCACGTCGGTGTCGTGGGACGGGTCGGTGTTCCGGGTCGTTGCTGGTGATGAGGTGTTCGAGGCTCGGCACCTGGTGCTGGGTGTCGGCACTGAGCCCGCCGTACCGGCTGCGCTGGCTGACCTGCCTGCCTCGCGTCTGCTGCACTCTGCCGACTACCTGTACCGGCGGGACGAGTTGGTGCGTGCTGGGCGGGTAGCCGTCGTCGGCTCGGGGCAGTCCGGTGCGGAGTGCGCGTTGGACCTGCTGCGGGCGGGTGGGCCGGCTGTCAGCTGGTTGACTCGTACGGCGTCCTTCGCGCCGCTGGACTACTCGAAGCTGGTGCTGGAGATGACCACACCGTCGTACGTGGACTACTTCCACTCGCTGGACGAGCCAGTGCGCGACCGGCTGGTCAAGGAGCAGTGGCGGCACTACAAGGGGATCTCGTCGGAGACGCTGGACCAGATTCACGACCTGCTGTACTCGCGGGACGTATCTGCTGAGCTGCAGTGTGGTGTGGCGGTGACTGCTGCTGTGGACGGGCCTGACGGGGTCGAGCTGACGCTTCGTCATGCTGACAGTGGTCGGACCTTCCAGCACGTGTGTGACGTGGTGGTGGCCGCTACTGGTTACCGGAACCGGGCGCTGGAGTTCTTGGGGGACTCGGTCGGGTCGCTGGTGCAACGGGATGCTGCGGGCCGGTGGGTGATCAACCGGGATCACAGCGTCGGCGGTCTGCCCAGGATGTTCGTGTCGAACGCCGACCTGCACAGCCACGGCGTCGCGGCGCCGGACCTCGGCATCGGGGCGGTCCGGAACGCGACGATCCTGAACGCGGTCGCCGGGCGCGAGGTGTTCCGGCTGCAGAAGTCCACCGCCTTCACCAGCTTCGCCCAGCCCGCATGAGCTGGGAACGCTGCTCAGCAGAGCTCCTGGCCAAGCTGATCTCGCAACTCTGCAGCGAGGCGTTGCTGACCCCCGTGGACGGCCGGCTGGAGCTGGGTTCGGTCGCGTACACCTTCGAGTACGTCGAGGGCGCCTTCGCGACGTACCGGGTGACGCCGGGGTCCGTGCAGCGGACCACCGCCGGCATCCTCGGCAACGACGAGAGCGAACCGGCCATCGACCCGCTGCAGTTCCTGCTGGACGCGGCCGGCGTACTGGGGCTGGACGGGCCGACTCTGGCTGGCTACACGGCCGAGCTGTCGAGCACGCTTGCTGCCGACGTACGGATGGCTTCTACTGCTGCTCTGAATGAGGAGCTCGTCGGCCTTCACCACACCAGACTGGAAGGCCACCTGACCGGCCACCCCATCCTGGTCGCCAACAAGGGCCGCCTGGGCTTCTCAGCCTCCGACAGTGCGCTCTACACCCCAGAAGCCCGTACGCCGCTCCGCCTGGTCTGGCTGGCAGTACGGCGAGGCCTGGCGGAGTTCCGGGGGACTCCCGACCTGTCCGAGCACGCGGTAGTCGGCCGCGAACTCGGTCCGGAGACGCTGGAGGCCTTCCGGCGTTTGCTGGTCGACCCGGACTCCTACGTCTGGCTCCCGGTCCACCCCTGGCAACTCGACCACGTCATCCGCACCCAGTGGTCCCGCGAACTCGCCACCGGCGAGATCGTCGTCCTGGGGGAGTCCGCTGACGACTACCTCCCCACCCAGTCCATCCGCACGGTCGTGAATGTTTCTTCGCCCCTGCGCTACCAGGTCAAGCTCCCCCTGAAGATTCTCAACACCTCGGTCTACCGAGGCATCCCCATCCACTGCACGCTCGCCGCCCCGATGGTCACCCAGTGGCTCCGAGGCCTCTGGTACCGCGACGAAACGCTGCAATCCCTAGGCGCCGAGCTCCTCGGCGAGGTCGCGTCAGTCACCGTCCGCCACCCCCAGTTGGCCACAGCCCCCGGAATCCCATACCAGTGGACCGAGACCCTCGGCTGCATCTGGCGAGACCCGCTCGACCCCCGCCTACGCGACGGCGAATCCGCCTGGCCCTTGGCCGCGGTCCTCCACGTCGATGCCGCAGGCGAGCCCTTGGTCGCGTCGTACATCAAACGCTCGGGTGTATCCGCGGAGGTGTGGATCAGCCATCTCCTCTCCACCATCCTCCGCCCGTTGCTCCACCTCCTCCACCACTACGGCATCACCGTCAACCCCCACGGCGAAAACCTCGCCATCATCTGCGACGCCTCAGGCCTGCCATCCCGGTTGGTCGTGAAGGACCTGGTCGACGACGTCAACATCTCCACCGACCCCATCCCAGCCCGCGGCCTCGAACCGGACTCCCACGACCGAGTCCTCCCACGCAAGCCGTGGAACGTCCTCAGGCAGTACTTGGTGGACGCACTTTTCCTGGGCGTCCTGAACCCCCTCTCCAACCTCGTCCCGCAGGTCGACCTCTGGGGCCTTCTCCGGGGCGAGTTGGACCTCTACGCCACTCAAAACCCCCATCTCGCCACCCGCCTGGAAGCCACCGCCCTCACCGGAAATACCTTCACCCGCTACCCCTTGAACGGCTACCGCCTGACCCTCGGCTACACAGATCTGGACACTCGCCCACCGATCCCGAAGACCGGCTCGTTGCTCAACCCAGTGAACGATGCAACGGCGATCGCCCCCCATCGTCCCTGAGCGTCGAACCTGCCTCAGCGACGGGCGGACGCGGCAGCCAGACCCGCACTGCCGGCTGCCACCATGACGAAACGCAGCCAGAGCGGGGTCTCTGCCGGCAGAACTCCCGCAGAGGCCGCGACAGCCGCAGCGGAACCTGGGACGGCGAACGCCAGTGCGCGTCGACTCGCTGGTTCGCGCAGGTCGACCAGGAGGCGAACCTCGGGACCACGTGTTCCAGGCTCGGGCAGGATGTAGATGTAGGTCAGGGCCCGCTGTGGCTTGTCAGGGGTCTGGATCAGCAACCGCTCGGTACTGAACCGGTGACCGAAGTGCAGTTGAGCCGGTTGGGCACTGCGTAGCAGCGAACTGTCGGTCATGACGCTGTAGGTGTGCATCGGAGCTCTGTCGCGAGGCATCAGAACATGCATGGACAGCTCGATCAGCGTTTTGGGCTGCAGCTCGAAATGCCCGTCAGGGTTGACCTCGATCGGCCTGCCACCAGTGGGTTGGCTGAGTTGTTCGACGAAGATGAATGACGAATCTCGAAAGGTGTCCATCCGCCCGAGAGCGGATACGGTGCTCTGCCAGCCGGCGACGTCACGTGCGTCGTCCGGCCGGCCGACCTCGTGGTCGATCACGAACCTGCCGTTGCGTGGCTGGTCGATGGTCATCAGGTCGCTGTCGGCGGCGGCCTTGAGCTCGGGCGGCACGATCGCTTTGGTGAAATCCTCCAGCGCGACGTCGAGGACACCAAAGCTGCCCTTGACCTCGGACCTGACCACCCGGCCGTACCTGACAGGGACTGCCTGGGCATCCTCCAAGTTGCCGGTGTTGCCCTGTAGATAGCTGATCAGCACCCGATCGCCGGTCAGATCGTCCCGCTCCCAGCGCTGCCACAGGTGTGGCTCGATCCACCGCCTGTCGTAGCGGTAACGGTTGTGCGATCCGATCGGGAGTGCAGAGCTGGTGAGCACATTCCGGATGTGTTGATCGCGCGCGTCGGTGATGTACATGACGATCACGTAGGTCGTCGGTCCTTTCTGCGAATGCCGAAGACCAACTGGCCGTCCAGCGGGCAGATACTGGTCTTGAAACGTTGTCCAAGTCGCTTGGACAACTCCAACCGATCCGTTGTTCCGAAGCGTCGGGCGAGTTGTGCCGGGGTGATGAAGTTCGCATCGAGGTAGTCGTAGGGCCGGGATGTGTACCGGTGCAGAATCCGCCAGCCTGCTGCTGTGTAGGAACTTCCGCTGAAGCCGAGATTGGGATCGACGGTCGTGATCACCCAGTCGGCCTGGCGAACCAGCGGTGAAGCGTGCAGCAAGCGAGCGATCAGGTACGAGATCGCATTGCGTGGCCGGGTCGGGAAGCCATAGACCCGGGACAGGGAGGCGATCTTCGTCGTCGGACTGCCGAGCACCTGGTCGATGGCCTGCCGCTTCCCCTCGAATCCGACTCGCGAGACGCAACCGTAGCAATGGACGGCTCCCGTCTCTGAGCTGCGCAGTGCCCAGTGCTCGGCATTCGACCGCGCGACCCCCAGGTAGTGGAGCTGTTCCGACACAAGACGCCCCCAACGCTCGGGGATAGGCTCCAGTGAGAGTTCGCGGACCCGGCGCTGCCGGTCCTCCTGCGGTATCGCCGACAGGTCTGTTGGCCTCTTCGCGTTGATCAGCGGCTGCAGGCGGCGTGCCTCGGCCCAGGCCGACACCGAGTCGACGAGGCCGAACTCATCGGCACACCGAGGCAAGTGAAGTCGAAGTGCGACTTCCAGTTCACGACGTACCGGCGATCGGTCGAACTCGGCATCGGAACAGATCGCTTGTGTCATCGCGGCGATCGGGGCTCGTTCCGCCGCGAGGCGGATGCGGTTGCTCGCGCAGCTTCCGAGCTGCCGATGGTCGTGACCTGGCACAGACACCGGCTGTCAGATCTCCACGACAGAAGCGAGTTGGAAGGCGCCGAACCAGAAGATGGTGACCATGGAGATCACAAAAGCGATCAGAATCTGTCGCCGGTAGTGGACGAGAACGATGGCGGCGGCCATCGCCGCCATCAGTGTCAAGGCTTGCGTGGGTTCCATGGCAATCCCCTCATTCCTCTTCGAGAGTGGTCCGCATCACCAGTGAACAGCGCAGAGAATGCCTGTCAACGGAGCCGGAATTGGCGGGGTGACGTGAGTTTGGCTGCCAAACAGCGACGGCGAAGTCCGGGGCAGGGCATTCTGGCCCCGACCTGGCCGAGGGGCCTGCCAAACGTTCGACCGGCCGACGATCAACTGGTGACGACGCTCGCTAGTGGCTGCACACCGAGTCGGATCTGGTCGATCTCAACCGCCGGCGACCTTGAATCGACGAGATCACGATCCGGCAACGACTCGATGGACAAGATCCGCCCACCGTCTGGTTTGTTCGATGGCGGATCGTCAGGAGCGTCCAGGTTGGCATCGATCAGATCGGCAAATTCCTGAGCCGCGCGGGCCATCGCCGCCGTGGCCCATTGCACGGCCTCCTGCCAACTCGCGCCGGAGTTCGTGCAGCACCGAGCCGTGATCAGGGCGGCACAGAAGGCGTCTCTGGCGACAGACGAGTTCCGCGGGATGCGCGGCGAAATGATCGCGCGGAACACACTTCTGTCCTCCGCACAGTGCACCGTGCATCCTTGGCGGTCCATCAGACAGACGACTCCGACTCCGGCCTGCAGGAAGTAGTCGACCAGTTGCTCGTCGCTGAGATCCCGCTCATTCGGGAACAGCCGTGCCAGCTCCCAACTGCGCGCGACGAGGCAGTCGACACCCTTGAGCGACAGGCGATCGAAACCGGCCTTCGAGAGGTAGGGCTGTCCTGGCGTGACGACAACCACCGGCCGGTGCAACTGCCGCAGTTGCGTCAGACCGAGGAGGCACTTCAGGGTCGCCGGCGGAATTTCGAAGGTCACCAGGACACCATCTTGGCTGCCCAGCAGCTCGGCAACTCCGCGAATGTCGGCAGGGTCGAGGACGACGTCACCTCGCACGTTCACCGCAATGCTGGCGCCGCCGGACTCCTCGATCACGTAAGTGATCGGGGAGTTGGCCCCCTGAACCCTTTTGAGTTGAGAGATGTCAACCCTCTCTTTGGCGAGCACATCTGTGATCTGCTGCCCGAGCTGGTCGTCGGCAACCGCGGCGATCAAGGTGCTGGAGGCGCCGAGCCGGGCTGCTGCAACAGCCTGTAAGAGTCCTTTACCGCCTGGCGAGTGCCGCTGTGCGGTCACCTCGGACGACGTCTCCTGAGCGGGAACCGACTCGACGGACAGGGTGAGGTCCGTTGTCGCGCCACCCACTACGGCAATGCGCGGTGGATGGTGTGCTGAGTGGCCACGAATCGTGCCGACAGCTTTTCGCTCGACCACGATGCTCAGCAGGCTCGCGAGGTCGGCCAGGACCCGCGTCTCGAGAGACTTCCGCAGCGTGCCCTCAGTGGGCTTTTCGGCCGGACGCCTCCCGTCCACCGCTAAATGCAGTTCCTCCCAATGATCAATCAGAGTCTCGCGACGTTCACCCAGCGATCCGGAGAAGAGGTTCCGTACAACCGGGTCGGCATCGTCGTCGCTGTAGGTCCCGGCGAGCAGGCCGAGGGCGAAGATCGTGTCGGCAATGATCAGTGGTGTGCTGGCGGTGCTGTACGGAGTCAGATCGATGGAGAGGTTACGCACGGAGTCAGTGAAGATGCGCGCAACCCTTCCCGGATCATCGAGTTCAGCGGGATCGACTGCACGAACCTGAAGGAACTTGCCGAGACGCTTGAGTTTGGCATCGGGGCCGCCCACGGGCGCCAGTCCATGGCGCCCGCGAAGCTTCGACAGCAACACGACGAGCTCTGCGACCTCGGAGTTCGGATTGTCGGCCATGTTCGCTCCGGTTCGGCGTCGTCAGATAGATGGTCCGAGTGACGAATTGCTTCCAAGGCAAGGATCGCGCGTCCCATGGGATCGCGGCGACATCGATTTGCGATCGCAGCTGCAGGAGCCGCTACTATCGCTCAGGGTTTGTTTCGATGCCCAAGAACGGGGCCACACTGTGCATGCGCTCGCGACTGGGGCGGCGGTACCTACTCGGCCGAATTCTCGCCGAGTCAACTTCACTCTCGAGGCCTGCCGGGAGGGAGACGAGAGTTTTCTGGCGCTCGTCGGCGCCTCGGCTCGAGCACATGGCGTCGAGCCTCGGGCGCTGGGAGTGCGAACCCTCTTGCAGTTGCCTCGAGTCGCTGCACACAACGGCCGGATTTCGCGGCGGCAACTCGACGCCGAGTTGCGAAACAGTGCCGTAGGGCTGCAGGCCGATCAGGGGAAAGTCCTCGACCTTGTGCCGACGGAGGCTTACCCGCTGGAAGCCCTCCGGTTCGTGAAGTGTGAAGTCGAAGATGCTGAAGCGGTGTTCGTGAACCTGCATTACCTGCGGAGCGCTCGGCCAGGTTCTCGGAACTTTGCGTTGGTCGACCCGATTCATCGGCGGCCGGTGACGTTGTGCAGCGTGTCGCCGCTGGACTGGGCGCTGGTGGGGAAGCAGTTGAGCCGGCAGTTCGGCGTGCCGGCGGAACGGATGTGGGACGTGTCGCGGGTCTACTCGTTCGACGTGGCGCCGGCCAATGCGATATCCACGCTGCTGGCAGGGGTGCGGAAGGAAATGCAGAAGTCGGAGCCCTCGGCCGAGTTGCTGACAACTGTTGTCGATCGGAATCTCGGATTCACCGGGGCGAGCTATCGCGCGGCGAACTGGCGGTACTGGATGTCGGTGCGGCCACGCCCTTATCTGTATGTCGACGGGGTCGCGATCAGTCCGCGGCAACTCAGGATCCGGTACGGGACTCAGAGCCTCGCCGAAGCACGGGCGCGGTACGGCGTACTGGTCGAGCAGAGCCGGGCCGTACTCGCGGACTCGATGATCTACTGCCAACGCATCCGCGGGGTGACCGAGGCGGTCGAGCCGGGCGATCGTCGAGTGGTGCGTCGGCGCTCTTGACCTTGCCTGAAAGGGGAACCGAGGCATCCAGCGTCGTTGGTGGATGCCCCGGCTCGCCACGGTGGTGGGCTGCTGAGGTCAGGTCGTCATCGCGGCGGCGACGGAGTAGACGCCGAACCCGAAGACGATCACCAGGACCATCAGCAGGACGCCCAGGATGGGTCGCCAGAATCTGTACAGGACTCCGGCCGCGGCCAGCATCACGATAAATGCCAAGGCGCTGTTCTCGGTCATCGCGATCCCCTCATTTCTGGTCTACGGGGGTTGTATTCCTGGCGGTGTGCGCTAGATTGGGTCCCGGCACCGCTTCGGCTGATTGCTCTTAGTGAAGCGCATGACAAATGGGTGTCAATGCTTTTTCTTTGGCATTGACCGAGGTCCGGACACAGCCATTCGGCGACCGGAGAACTGATTTCTTGCCATCGGCTCCGTGGTCGCGTTGCCAAAACGGCGTCCGGATTGCCAAAAGGCAGCCGCTCAGTCCGGTTGGGTCTCTCGCAGCTTGCGGTTGATGCGGTCACGGTCGGGCATCGTGGTGGACAGTGGGAAGTCTTCGGCGGCGCAGGCCATCGCGGCCGTGACCCACCGGGCGATGGTGGGGGTGAGGGTGGGGCCGTCGTCGATGAGTTTGGCGGCCAGGGCTGCGCAGAAGGCGTCGCGGGTGATCTCGACTTCTTTGAAAGGGGAGCGGGAGACCTGCGGGAGGCGGTCGATGGTAGGGGCGGTGCGGGAGTAGATCAGGCCGCCGCCGTTGCCAAGCAGGCAGAGGGTGCCGACGCCGGCGTCCAGCAGGTGTTCGCCGAGTCGATCGGGGTCGAAGCGGTCCCGGTCGGTGGGGCGGTAGCGTTCGAGCTCCCATGCGTGGGCAACGAGGTAGTCGATCTGCCCCAACGCGTGGCGGGAGATCCGGCCGTCTGTGTGCGGCTGACCAGGGGTGACGATGACGACCGGGCGGGCAGCCTCGCTCGAGTGAGCCAGGCTGAGGGTGCGCTGGACGGTCTCACGTGGGATCTCGAAAGTCAGCAGGAGGGTGTCGCAGTCTGCGATCTGGCGGCCCAGCAGATCGACGTCGCGAACGGTGAGACTGATCTCCCTTTCGTTGCGCCACACCGCCGCGATGCTGTCGCCCAGCGACAGTTCGAAGATGCCGGTCATCGGCGTCCGCGCACCCCGGACGATCTTCAGCAAAGAGGTGTCGACGTTCTCCGTGCGCAGATGCTGGACGATCTCGTGGCCGAACTGATCGTCGGCGACGGCGGCGACCAACGACACCTTGAGACCGAGTCGGGCCGCGGCGATCGCTTGCGTCACGCCTTTGCCACCGGGGTTGAGAGTGAAGTCGTGGGCGGGGGCCGATGTCTCGTGCTGCGGGATGACGCGGGTCCGGAAGATCGCGTCCATCGCCGTGCCGCCGACAACGATCACACGGCCGGCGGGGACGCTCCGGGGTGGGTCGGGATCGTTGGCGCTGGACAGTGGGCCGGCGGTGGGGGAGACCGGTTCCGGCTGGATCAGGCGGCGGGCCAGCTGGCGGAGGACTTCGGGTTCGGTGCTGCCGCGGAGGGTGCGGTCGCTTGGCGGTTCGCTGGTGGTCTCGCCCATCGCCTCGTGCAGGCGGCGCCAGTTCGCGAGGAGGGTCGCGCGGCGGCGGCCGACGGCGCCGGCGCGTAGGGACTGGATCACCTTGTCGTCCAGGCCGTGCTGTGTGTAGACGTCAGCGAGAACGCCGAGTCCGAGTACGGCGTCCGCCACGATCCGGTGCGTTGCGTGCTCGGTGTCGCGGACGGCCTGGGCGATGATCTGCAGCGCCGCGTCCGGGCGGCCGATCTCCTGTCGTTCGGCGTGCGCGCGGACGACGGGCAGGTTGAGCAGGGACGCGACATCCTCGTTCTTGGTGTCCTCGAGCCTGGCCAGAACCACGCCGGCCCGCATCCGGAGCGCTCTCAGCGCATGCGTCAGTACAACGGCTTCGGATGAGTCCGGATCATCGCGGTTGGCCATTCGCCCCCCGGCTTCATCGTGGTTCACCTCCAGTATGGGAATGCCGGTGCCGGCTCGCACCGCGGGCCGGAGTGTCCGCCGGTCGGGTGCCGCGCCGGCCTGTTCCGCCGGCGCTCCTGGAGCTGCCGCGGGGCCTGATCTGCCGCTCGCCGTGGCGGATCGAGGGCCCGGCCGCGCGATGAGGGCTCAGTTGGATACCAACCGGCTACAGGTCTGATGACGGCGCGTAGCCGCCGGGGCGGCCATGTCCGGACCTGGCCGGCTGGTTGGTACCGGATTCTGCTTGGCCAGGACGTCGTCCTCGCGCGGGTGCTTGCTAACAGCAACTAATTGGGGCGGGTCGTTGCGGTCGGCAAAGGAGAGCCGGCGGGAAGACGGGTGCTGAGTTGTCGCGTAGGCTGCTGCGGGTCTGCCGGTTTCTCTGATCGGCACGGCGACCACGGGGAGCAGGATGAAGACTGAGCAGGAGCTCGCGAGGGCTCAGCAGGACAGGTGGCAGCGCGCGTACGACGAGAATCCGCGGCTGCACGGGCCGGAGCCGTCGGCGGCGGCGCGGTGGACGGTTCGGCTGTTCGGTGCCGCGGGCATCGACGACGTACTGGAGCTCGGCGCCGGGCACGGGCGGGACGCGTTGTACCTGGCGCGGCAGGGGTTCAGCGTGCACGCGACGGACTTCAGCGAGTCAGCGCTGCACCAGTTGCGGCTGGACGCGCAGCGTGACGGGCTGGACGATCGGGTGACGGCGGCGTTGCACGACGTGCGCGATCCGTTACCGCCTGCCGACGCGACGGTGAACGCGGTGTACGCGAACCTGCTGCTGAACATGGCGTTCTCGCGGACCGAACTGCGGTCGCTGATGAACGAGGTCCGGCGGGTCCTGCGGCCGGGCGGGCTGTTCGTGTACTCCGTGTGGTCGACCGAGGACCCGTACTTCGGCAAGTGCCCGGAGGTCGGCGACGGTCTGTACGCCCGGGACGGCTTCGCCGGCCGTTTCTTCGACCGCGACCTGATCGGCGAACTCGCCGAGCACTGGGAGCTCGGCGGGGCCGACCCGTACGACGAAGGGCCGCGCAAGCTCTGGCGGGTCACCCAGGCCAAGCCCGCCTGAGCCGTCGCACGGGGTTGGTCTCAGTGGGCCGGCGTGCCGAACCAGCGCGTGAGGTGGGCCTCCAGGTCCTGCTGGTCGTCGCCGATCCAGGCGATGTGTCCGTCGGGGCGGAGCAGGGCGCACGGAACGTCCAGCGGCGCCGTGGGATCCGCGAGGTGGTCGACCCGGTCGGACCAGGCGCCGACGGTGAGGCGTTCGGTGCGGTCCAGCAGTAGACCGCGGCCTCGGTGCAGTACGTCGTACAGGCGGCCGTGCTTCAGGTCGAGATCGCGGAGGCGGCGGCCGACCAGATCGAGGTCTTCGCCGAAGTCGTAACGGAGGTCGATCGCGGTGATCTTCTCGATCAGGAAGCGGTTCACCTCGTTGAGGTCCATCAGCTCGGTGAGCAGCCGGCGTACGGCCTGCGGCCCTGGTTCGGCGGACGACAGCTCCAGTTGCGCGCGGGTGTTGTCCAGTACGCCGGCGGCGACCGGGTGGCGTTCGGCCTCGTACGTGTCCAACAGTGTTTCCGGCGCCCAGCCGCGGATCTGCGCGGCGAGCTTCCAGCCGAGGTTGAAGGCGTCCTGAATGCCCAGGTTGAGGCCTTGCCCGCCGGCCGGCGGATGGATGTGCGCCGCGTCGCCGGCCAGCAGTACCCGCCGTACGCGGTAGTGCTCGGCCAGCCGAGTGGCATCGCCGAAGCGTGACAACCAGCGCGGCGAGTGCACGCCGAAGTCCGTCCCGGCGACTGCGCGCAACTCGCGTTGGAAATCCTCGAGCGTCGGCGCCTCCGCGCGATCGCTGACTCCCGCGACGGGGATCACGACGCGATAGAGCCCCTGGCCGAAGGGCGTGAGACTGAAGCTCTTGCTCGTCTCCTGGATCTCGGCCACCTTGGCGGCGATCTCCGCCTGCGGCGCCGCGACTTCCAGTTCGCCCATCAGCGTCTCGTTCCGCGAGGGTTCGCCGGGGAATCCGACGCCGAGCAGCTTGCGCACCGTACTGCGGCTGCCGTCACAGCCGACGAGGTAGCGCGCACGCAGCTGCTCGCCGTCTGCGAGTTCGACGGTCACGCCCTCGTCGTCCTGTTCGACGCCGGCGACCGCGCAACCGCGCCGGATCTCCGCGCCCAGTTCGATCGCGTGTTCTTCGAGCAGCCCTACGACGACCGGCTGCGGAATGCCCAGCAGATAGGCGTGCTCGGAGTCGAGGCCCTCGGGCACCGGCTTGTGGATGGCCGCGAAGAAGCCGGCCGCTGGCCGCTGCCGCCCGTGGGGGAGAAGCCGCTCCAGCAGCCCGCGCATCGCCATCACTTCGAGGCTGCGGATGTGCAGGCCGACGATGCGAACGAACGACGCCGGCTCGATGTCTTTCTCCAGCACGAGGACCCGTACGTCGTGCAGCCGCAGCTCGGCCGCCAGCATCGCGCCGGTCGGCCCGCAGCCGGCGATGATCACGTCGTACAGGAGGGTCTCGATTCTTTGTGCGGTGTCAGGGCGTCTGCACGCTACAAGCCCCGGTGCGACGTCGTCCACACGTTTCCGACTGCTTGCCTAGGGCAACGGCTGCTGCGGCCGGAGACCGTCGAGGATGAGCGCGAGCATCCGCGGTGAGCGGTCGTCCGGCCCGGCGACGGCGCGCGACAGCGCGCCGGTGAGGTGCAGGAAGTCGCCGGGGTCGGCATCGGTGCGGATGCTGCCGTCCTGCCTGCCCGCGTCGATCAGCTCGGCGATCGCGGCGACGACCGGCCCGTAGGTCTGCTCGGTGATCGTCTGGTGCCCGCTGGGGCTGAGGGCGTCGCCGAGGCCGTGCTTCTTGCGCATCGCCTCGACGAGAAGGGTGGTCCACCGGCGCAGTGCTTCGAGCGGCGTCAGCTCGGCCAGCAGTCCTGGCACGGTGGCGATGATCCGCTCGACCTCGTCCTGGTAGACGGCGAGCACCAGCGCCTCCCGGGTGGGGAAGTTGCGGTACAGCGTGCCGGCGCCGACGCCGGCCAGCTGCGCGACCTGGTTCATCGAGGGCGGCGCGCCGTCCTCGGCGAAGGCGTCGCGGGCTGCCGCGAGGATGCGCGCCCTGTTCTCGCGGGCGTCCGAGCGAACCATGAAGGACCTCACCTTGCTAAGTGGAGAGCTCTCCACTAACGTAAATGGAGAGTTCTCCACATAGCTTAGAGGAGCATCATGCACTACATCAAGCTCGGCACGACCGGTCTGGACGTGTCCCCGATCGCGATCGGCGCGATGACCTACGGCGAGCCCGACCGCGGGCACCCGGTGTGGTCCAAGGGCGAGGACGACGCCCGGCCGCTGATCAAGCACGCGCTGGAGTCCGGGATCAACTTCTTCGACACCGCGAACATGTACTCGCACGGGTCCAGCGAGGAGATCCTGGGCCGTGCGCTCAAGGACTTCGCCGACCGCGACGCGGTCGTGATCGCGACCAAGCTGCGGCACCCGATGCACGCCGGTCCGAACGGCAGCGGGCTGTCGCGCAAGGCGGTGATGACCGAGGTCGACCACTCGCTGCGCCGGCTCGG
This sequence comes from Kribbella sp. cmx-5-2, assembly GCA_049998015.1. Taxonomy (GTDB): domain Bacteria; phylum Actinomycetota; class Actinomycetes; order Propionibacteriales; family Kribbellaceae; genus Kribbella. The sequence goes on along the minus strand of JAEBEC010000001.1, from coordinate 515,346 downwards.
GACGGACTACATCGACCTGTACCAGATTCACCGCAACGACCACTCCACCCCGTGGGAGGAAACGCTCGAGGCGCTCAGTGATCTCGTGAAGGCCGGCAAGGTCCGGTACGTCGGAGCGTCGTCGATGCACGCCTGGGAGTTCGCGAAGGCGCTGCATCTGCAGAAGCAGCACGGGTGGGCGCGGTTCGTGTCGATGCAGGACCACTACAACCTGCTCGCGCGCGAGGAGGAGCGGGAGATGATCCCGCTGTGCCTGGACGAGGGCGTCGGGACGATCGTCTGGTCGCCGCTGGCGCGGGGCCGGCTCGCCCGCGGCTGGGACGACGCCCGGTCGACCCCGCGTTCCGAGACCGACGGCGCCTTCGCGGACCTGCTCTACTCGCCCGCGCAGGAGGCCTCGAACCGCGCGATCGTCGACGCGGTCGGTGAGGTCGCTCACGCCCACGGCGTGAGCCGCGCGCAGATCGCGCTGGCCTGGTTGCGCCGTCAGCCGGTGGTCACCGCGCCGCTGGTCGGCGCCGGATCGATCCAGCAGATCGACGATGCGGTGGCGTCATTGGAGATCGAACTCACCGATGACGAGGTGCGGACGCTCGAGGCGCCGTACACGCCGCGGAACGACTGGCAGGGCGTCTCCGACGAGGCCGAGCTCGAAGCCATCCGCCGGCGCGTCCCGGGCATGGCGCTGTCCTGAACGAGCCCCGGGTGCTGGTGACCGGCGGCTCAGGCTTCATCGGTAGCTGGTGCGTGCTCGCACTTCTGGAGGCCGGGTACGCCGTACGCACGCCCCTTCGCGACCTGGCCCGCGAGTCCGCCCTCCGCGCGCGACTGCATGCTGCGATCGAGTTCGACGACGCGCGGAGGAGTCGACGACCAGTGCCGCGCGGGGAGGGTGTGATGCCCGGCTGTCTGCCGTTCGGCAGCAGTTGGTCGATGTGCGTGATGTCGCCGCCCTGCACGTGCTGGCCATGACTGATCCGGCCGCCGTACGGGAGGCTCCTCGGTGGAGCCTCCCGGGGACGGAGCTAGTTCGCCTGGCTCTGGGTGGACATGTTGAAGTCGGGGATCAGCAGGGGCGGCGTGGCGGTGCGGGAGAAGTCGTCGCCCCACTCGCGGGAGAAGGACGGGACGGTCGCGCCGGCGGCGGTGAAGCGGTCGAGGAGGTCGATGGGGCTTTCGTTGAAGCGGAAGTTGTTGACCGCGGCGGTGACCTCGCCGCCTTCGACCAGGTAGACGCCGTCTCGGGTGAGGCCGGTGACCAGCAGGGTTTGCGGGTCTACTACGCGGATGTACCAAAGGCAGGTGAGCAGCAGGCCTTGGTCCATGCCGGCGACCAGGTCGTCGACCGAGCCGGTGGCGCCGTCGACGGAGAGGACGTAGTTGTCGATGGTGGGGGTGACCGCGGGGGCGCCGGTGAGGTCCGCGGTGAAGCGGCTCTGTATCAGGTTCTCGAGTTTGCCGCCGCGGATCCAGTCGGTCGCGGTGAGGGTGAGGCCGTTGTCGAAGACGCTGGAGGATCCACCGGACGACCGCGCCACCGCGAACGGGAACGTCTCCAGGCCCGGCAGGTGCGGGTCGGAGCGGAGATTGACCGGTTGCTTGGACAGTACGTCGCCGACGCGGGAACCGCCGCCGGGCTTGGAGAACGGGCTGTTGCCGTCCGCCGCGTCGCGGCCGTCGAGCGTCCAGAACAGGTACGTCGTCAGGTCGGCCACGGCGGCCGGCGGCAGGATCGTCGGATGCCGACCGGCGTCGACCGACACCGTCCGCGTGGCCCAGCCGAGCCGGCGGGTCAGTTCGGCGTCGAGCGTGTGCGGGTCGATGTCGCTGAAGTCGCGGGTCGCGGCGCCCGCCCAGGCGGACTGCGAGAGGTCGCCGGACTTGCCGGTCGCACTGACGAAACCGCGGGGGAGCGAGTGCCGCAAGCGCATCCCGGCCGACGACCCGGCGTACAGCGTGACGACCTCGTGGTCGGCGAAGCCGTAGAGCCAGCGGCCTTCCTTGCCCGCGCGGCCGAGCACCTCGCCGAGCGCGGGCGCGAACTTCTCGTACACGTTGACGGAGGTCTCGTCGGCCTCCTCGTCCCAGCCCGGTCCGACGGTGCCGTCGACGAGCGGGCGCGCGTCCTCAGCCGGCTCGGCGTCGCGGGCCGTCGCGACCGCGGCCGCGACGATCTCGTGCAGCGACTCCGAGGTCACCGACGAGCGGCTGACGATGCCGACCGCCGTCCCCTCGCCGGCGCCGACCGTCGCGATCACGGTGACGCTGGTGCCGCGCATCGCGCCGTTCGTGGTGAGGGTGTTGTTGGCCCAGCGCAGGTTCGCGCTCGAGGTCTCGGCGACGAGGACGACGCAGCCCTCGGCTCCCTGCGCGGCCGCGAGCTCCAGGGCCTGCTCGACGGTGTCCTGCGGGGTGAGCTGAATGGCGGTCGTCACCGGCCGGCCTCCTGCGTGGTGTTGAGGATGATGACGTCGCGGAACAGGGCGGACGGGCAGCCGTGGGTGACCGCGCCGGACTGGGACGGCTGCGCCTTGCCGCAGTTCAGCGCGCCGCCGAGCAGGTAGGTCTGCGGGCCGCCGACCGCCTCCATCGAGCCCCAGAACTCGGTGGTGGTCGCCTGGTACGCGACGTCGCGCAACTGGCCGTCGAGCTTGCCGTCGGTGATCTTGAAGAACCGCTGGCCGGTGAACTGGAAGTTGTAGCGCTGCATGTCGATCGACCAGGACTTGTCGCCGACGATGTAGATCCCGTTCTTCACCTGGCTGATCAGCTCCTCGGTCGAGGGGCCGTCGGGCGCGGGCTGCAGGGAGACGTTGGCCATCCGCTGGATCGGGATGTGGCCGGACGAGTCGGCGTACGCGCAGCCGTTGGAGCGATCGGTGCCGAGGACGTCCTCGTTGACTTTCGCCATCCGGCGGTCGACCTGGTACCCGACGAGGAGGCCGTCCTTGACCAGGTCCCACTGCTGGCCGGCGACGCCCTCGTCGTCGTACCCGACGGTGGACAGGCCGTGCTCGGCGGTGCGGTCGCCGGTGACGTGCATGATCGGCGAGCCGTACTTCAGCGTGCCGAGCTGGTCGAGGGTCGCGAAGCTGGTGCCGGCGTAGTTGGCCTCGTAGCCCAGCGCGCGGTCGAGCTCGGTCGCGTGGCCGATCGACTCGTGGATGGTCAGCCAGAGGTTCGTCGGGTCGACGACCACGTCGTACCGGCCGGGCTCGACGCTCGGGGCGACCATCTTGTCGGCCAGCCAGCCGGGGATCTGGGCGAGCTCGGTGTCCCAGTCCCAGCCGGTGCCGGTCATGTACTCCCAGCCGCGCCCGGCCGGTGGCGCGCAGGTCGTCATCGTGTCGAAGCGGCCGGACTCGGGGTCGACCGAGGTCGCTTGGATCGAGGGGCCGATGCGGACGCGTTGCTGCGTGTACGACGTGCCTTCGGAGTTCGCGTAGAACTTGCACTCGTGCACGGACGCGACGTGCGCGTTCACGTGCGTGACACCGTCGGCGTCCAGCAGGCGGCGGCTGTAGTCGGCGAGCAGCGCGACCTTCTCCGCGCGCGGCACGCTGAACGGGTCGACGTCGTACGACGAGACCCAGGTGACGTCGTCGTAGACCGGCTCGTCGGCCAGCTCGATCGGCTCGGTGTTGATCGGGCGCGAGACCTGCGCCAGGTTGACCGCCTGCTCGGCGACCAGGACCGCGCTGTCGGTGGTCAGCGCGACGGCCGCGGCGAATCCCCAGGTGCCGTCGTGGATCACGCGGACGGCCAGACCGAGGTCCTCGTCGTCCCGGGCGTTCTCCAGCGCGCCGTCGCGCAGGGAGATCGACTCCGAGCGGATGCGCTCCAGCCGGAACTCCGCGAAACTCGCGCCGAGATCCTTGGCGCGTTGCAGGGCGGCCCCGGCCAGCTCGTGGCGGGGAAGGGCGAGGAAGGACTCGTCGAGGTCAGGCACGAGGACGACCTTAGTACGTCGTACGGACCGTTTTCGCGTGCGTCGAATTCCTTGTGGACAACGCGGCTGCACGCGCCGTGGAGTCGAGGTGCTGTTCCCTGGTTCTCAGGGGTTCTCGGTGTCGAGGCTTCCCGTGGCGACGTCGCGTACGGCTTGGGTGACCAGGTCCGGGCGGTCGAGGTGGATGTAGTGGCCGGCGTCCGGGACGACCTGGTGGTGGCCGTGTGCGGCGGCGACGAGTGCTTCCTGGATCTTCATCACCGGTTCGACGAAGGGCTCGGGGCGGCCCTTCATTGCGGTGAGGACCGCGATCGGGACTTGGGGCCAGACGGCTTGGGTGCGGCGTACGGCGAGCTCGTCGAGATGGTCTAACACCATCGGGATCTCGTCGAGGATCGTGAAGAACTGCTCGTCGGTCTCGACGTACGACAGGCAGGCGGCGATCAGGAGGTCCTCGTGGCTGCCTACGCTCTGCGCGACTTTGGCGGCGTGCTCGCGGGCGTCTGGCAGGACGTCGGTGCTGCGCGGGTCGTCGGCGACCGGCCTGGTCGGGTGGCGTGCGGCCTTGGTGAGGGCTTCGGGGGTGAGGAAGTCTGACCACAGCGCCTCGTGTGCCGGGTCGATCAGGACGAGGCCGGTGATCAGGTCTGGGCGTTGCCAGGTGGCGAGTTGGGCCAGCAGTCCGCCCCAGCTGTGGCCGACGAGGATGCATGGTCCCGCAGCTGCGAGTACGGCGAGTAGGTCGTCGACCTGCAGGTCGAGGCTGAGGGGCGCCGGGTCGCTGACGCCGTAGCCAGCTCGGTCGTAGGCGATCACTCGGTGGTCGGCGGACAGTGCCCTGAAGCACGAGGCGAAGCTGACTGCTGGGGTCATCGCGCCCGCCTCGAAGACTACGGGCGGGCCGTCGCCTGCCTCGATCCAGCGCAGGGAACGGCCGGCGCGGTCGAGTTCGCCTCGTGCCGCACCGCACAACGCCTCGAATGCCAGTGCGACCTTGTCCACAGCGGTCCCCTTCGTCAGGTCTCGTGACTGTAGGCCCACGAGAGTGGTCGAGGCGATGGAGTTACTGGCTGGACTCGAGGGTGGTGAGGTCTCGGGTGGCGTAGAGGTGGTGGTCGATTTCTTCCTGCATGAGGACGTAGAGGCATTCGGCGACCGGGCGGTCGCCTTCGGGGTAGCCGGGGGCGGGGGTGCGGGTGCAGAGGTGATTGAGGTCTGCGCTGGTGAGGATTTCGCGGACGACTGACTGGCGGGACTCGCGCGCGGCGAGGACTTCGGCGTACGTCGGCGTGGCGGCGAGGGTCATGCCCAACGCGGCGGCGTCGGTGGGGGAGTAGGCGGACTGCGGGAGGGCCAGCGGGTGGAACGGGTTCTCCTGGTCGAGGATCGTGCGGCTTGCCCACGAGTCGGTGATGAAGACGAGGTGGCGGAGGGTTTCCACGAACGACCACTCCTCGTCGACGCGTTGGGAGAGCAACGCTTCGGGGAGTTGCGCGGCGCGGTCAGTGGTGGCGGACCAGAGGGACTCGATGGTGGTCCACAGGGCGCGGAAGTCGTCGAGGCTGCCGACCGTGCGGAGCTGGACGCGTTCGGGGTGGCGGCGGTCGAGCTCGGACTCGACGTACGCCGTGACGTCGACGCCGTTGACGACCAGGTTCTCCACGTAGCCGGAGACCGCGACGTCGACCAGGGTGGCGTCGACGATGCGGGCGCCGGTCAGGTCGCAGTCGACGAAGCGGGTGCCGCGGAGGTCGGCGACGTGGAAGCGCGCGCCGCGGAAGCGGTCGGTGTCGGGGGTGCGGTCGTGGCCGGCCGACCAGCGGTGAGGTCCGAACTGTGCGGTCATGCACCGCATTCTGGCGCGGATCCAGGACGATTTCGGGTAGTGGGAACCAGCGACGCCGCCGTGGTGTAGTTCGGGCACAGGGAGAGGAGGCGGCATCAGCGACGAGGCCGCGATCGTGCACCGGGTCCGCAGCGGTGATTCCGCCGCCTACGCGGAGCTGGTGAACCGTCATGCCCAGGTGGCCCAGCGGATGGCGGTGCTGCTCGGTGCCGGCGCGGACGCCGACGACGTGGTGCAGGAGTCGTTCGTGAAGGCCTACCGGGCGCTCGGCAGCTTCCGGACCGACTCGGCGTTCCGGCCCTGGCTGCTGCGGATCGTGGCCAACGAGACCCGCAACCAGGTCCGTTCCAGACAGCGGCGCGTACGGCGTGAGGAGTTGGTGGCGCTCCCCGACGAGGTGCTCGACGACCCGGCGACCGCCGCGCTGTCGTCCGAGCGCCGCCGCGAGTTGCTGGACGCGTTGAAGGCTCTGCCCGAGCAGTACCGGCTCGTGGTGACCTGCCGCTACCTGCTGGAGCTGGACGAGCAGGAGACCGCCACAGTGCTCGGTTGGGCGAAGGGCACGGTCAAGTCGAGGCTGCACCGAGCGCTGAAGAAGCTACGGAGTCAACTGCCGGACAAGGAGGTGCAGCGATGACGGACGAGCAGTTGGTTGAGGAACTGCGAGCGCTTGGCCGTAGCTACACACCTCCCGTCGCTCCCGACCTGGCGACGGCTGTGCTGGAGCGGGTCGCAGTACGGCGTACTGCGGGTGAAGTGATCCGGAGCAAGTGGCGAGCGCTGCTGGCGTTGCTGGCTGTCCTGGTCGCAGGTGCTGCTGTGGCTCCGCCGGTCCGGGCTGCCGTGGCGGAGTGGTTGGACATCGGGGGAGTGGAGGCCCGGCCGGTGCCGAGCGGGCCGACCAGTGCGCCTGGTCCGCCGGTGGTCAGCAGCACGCAGTCGCTGGAGGAGGCCGGGAAGCTGGCCGGGATTCAGCCTGCGCTGCCGAAGCGCCTCGGTGCGCCAGCAGGTGTCGAGGGATCGCCAGGCAAGGTGGCGATGAGCTGGAACACTGCGGACGGCGTCGTACGGCTGGAGCAGTTCAAGGACCGGCTGGCGCCGTACTACATCAAGAAGTACTACGGGTCGCTGGAGCCCGTGCCGGTGGTGAACGGCTACTGGTTCAGTACGCCGCACGAGCTGGTGCTGGAGGACCAGTACGGCAACGAGGTGTACGAGCGGGTCGCCGGGCCGACGCTGGTCTGGGTGTACGGCGGGCTGACGTTCCGGCTCGAAGGTGCTGTCGACAAGGACCGCGCCACGGAGATCGCTCAGTCGGTCGAGCGGCCGTAGACGGAGACGTGCATGCCCTCGCCGGTGTAGCGCTCCTTCTCCCAGCCGCCCCAGCGGTCGACCAGCCGCAGCCCCGCCAGACGGGCCATCAGGTCCAGCTCGGACGGCCACGCGAGTCGGCAGGAGATCGGGCCGAGGTGGACGCCGGCCGCGTCGAGGCGGACGTGGTTCTCGTCGAGGATCTGGGTCGCCGGGTCGTAGCGGCAGACGTCGAGCACGACGTACGACGGTTCGACCTGCTCGGCGTTGACGTACTGGTTGCTCGGCAGCCAGGCGCTCGGGACAGCGGCCTCGACGAGGAACACGCCGTCGTCGGTGAGGTGGCGGGCGGCGTTCTCGAAGCAGCGGACCTGGGCGTCCTGGGTGAGCAGGTTGAAGATCGTGTTGAAGACCAGGTAGACGAGCGGGTACTTGCGGCCGGTCGTGGTGGTGGTCATGTCGCCGACCCGTACGTCGAGATCGGTGCCGCCGGGTCTGGTGCGTAGCTGGTCGACCATGTCGGTGGAGAGTTCGATGCCGTCGACGCGGATTCCGCGTCCGGCGAGCGGGAGCGCGATGCGGCCGGTGCCGATGGCGAACTCCAGGGCGGAGTCGCCGCGGGCCAGATCGGCGAGCAGATCGACAGCCGACTGCTCGTCGCCGCGCGAGGACCTGGCGTCGTTGGCGGCGACGGCGGGACCGAAAGCGGCTGCTGGGTCGAAGTCACGCATGGGGTCAGCCTTGCGGGGGAGCGCGAGGTCGGCAAGCGGATTACCGGAACCAGCAGGCTCCGAGCGGTGTATGGGAGACATGAAGACTTTGCTGAGGTTGGGTGGGGTGTTGCTGATCGTCGTGTCGGCCTGGATCGCCGTGCCGGCGCAGGCGGGTGGGCCGACGAGTGTGCTGCTGAGCGCGCCGGCGATTCCGAAGGTCGTTGCCGCCGGGTACCTGGACGCCAGGTACAACGCGCTGATGAGCTCGGTCGGGATGCAGGCCAAGAACCATCCGGGCTGGGAGGCGGAGGGGAACGGCCGGGTGATTCGGGCCACCTGGCTGATCCACGACATGTCGGTCTGGCGGCTCGACCTGATCTACCCCGATGCCGAGGGTGGGCCGTGGGTGGCGTCGTTCGAGAGCCACACCGGCACGATGCCGGACAAGCCGATCTGGCACCCGGCGGGCGACGGGCGGGCGCTGATGAAGGTGCTCGGTGAGCTGGGAATGCTCTCGCAGAAGGGCTACGAGGCCAACGACGGTGCGACGCCCGAGGCCGCCGTCACCGACGACGTGACGACGACCGCGGCCGCGGCCACCACGAGCGACAGCAACGCCTTCACCGGCTGGCGCTGGGCGCTACCGGGCGCGCTGGTCGGCGCCGTACTGGCGCTCGTGGCGGTCAAGCTCTGGCCGCGGCGTCGCTGGGAACTGATCGACCAGGAGTAGCCCTCAGAGCTCGGCGACCTTCACCAGAACCTTGCCCACGGCACCGGATTCGACGGCGCGATGCGCGTCGCCGGTCCGGTCCAGGGCGAACTCGATCAGCGGCAGCCCCGCGTCCTCGCCGACCGGCAGCGCGCCGGCGGCGATCGCCGCGGTGATGTCCTCCGCGCCGGCCGCCAGCTTGTCCCAGCCGAACGTGTAGCCGAGCACGAACTGGTACCGCACGTTCAGGCCCATGTTCTGGCCGATGTCGATCGCGAACGGCGTCCCGCCGTCGTTGGCGTAGATCGCGATCGTCCCGCGGTTCTTCAGTACGGCGAGGTCGAGCGCGTTGTTCCGCCCGGCGGCCACCTCGACGATCAGGTCGACGCCCTCCGGAGCGATCGCGCGGATCTGCTCGGCGGCGTCCTCGTCGCGGTAGTTCACGACGTGCTGCGCACCGGCGGCCTTCGCGTACGACGCCTTGGCCTCGCCGCTCACCGTGGCGATCACGGTCGCGCCGGCCCAGCGCGCGAGCTGTACGGCGGCGTGGCCGACCGCACCCGCGCCACCGGCGATCAGGACGGTGTAACCCTCAAGCGCGCCGGGCGAGAGGCGCGACGGCCCGTCCTCGGCGACGGTCAGGGATCGATGGGCGGTCAGCGCCGGGATCCCCGTCGCCGCGCCGAGTTCGAAGCTCGCGTCGTCGGGCAAGGGGAAGACACGCTGAGCAGGCAGCACCGTGTACTCCTGGGCCGTCCCGCTCGCCGGACGCTGGTACGCCGCGAGCGAGACCCACACCCGGTCACCGACCGAGAGCGGGGCACCGGTCGCGCCGTCGCCCACGACACCGCCGTCCGCCGCCGGGCCGATCGCATCCACGATCCCCGCGCCGTCGTGGTTCGGCACCGACAGCGGGAGCTCGCCCTCCGCCGCGCCGTACGCGCCGCTGCGTCCCTTCCAGTCGGTGGGGTTCACACCGGACACCGCGATCCGGACCCGGACCTCGCCGGCCCCTGGTTCCGGGACGTCGAGCTCCGTGACGCGCAGAACGTCCGCGTCCCCCAACTCGCTGTGTGCAACGGCCTTCATCGGTACTCCCCATCGGTCTACGGTTGTTGCCAGGCACAACCCCGTACCGGCCGCGGATCTTCCCGCCGGGGTCAGCACGAAACCACAGTACGTAGATGCACATTCTCACCATTCAAGACGGCGCGCCGGGAGTGGCAGACTCTGGCCTACCGTCCTCTGGCTGGGTTCAAGTCCATCGTTGTCAGGAGTACCTCGTGGGTTCCTCGGTCGTCACGGCCGTCTCACCGACCCGGCAGGCCCTGCGCCGTGTCCGCCGGGACCGCAGTGCCCGGCTCGGCGCCGTCCTGGTCATCGTGCTGATCGTCGTCGCGCTCGCGGCGCCGCTGCTGGCCAAGCTGGAGGGCCAGGACGCCTACACCTACAACATCGGCCTGCTCGATCCCTTGCGTGGCAACGCGCCGCGGGGCGCGGTCGGCGGGCTGAGCGGCGACCACTGGTTCGGTGTCGAGCCGCTGACCGGGCGTGACCTGTTCGCGATCACCGTGCTCGGGCTGCGGACGTCGCTGTTCATCGCGATCGTCTGCACGATCATCACGACCACGGTCGGCACGCTGGTCGGTATCAGCGCCGCGTACTTCGGCGGCTGGTACGACGCGGTCGTGTCGCGGCTTCTCGACTTCCTCTTCGGGTTCCCGCAGCTCGTCTTCATGATTGCCCTGGGCATCATTGTTCCGGCCGGGTTCCCGCGCTCGCTGCTGCTGATCATCGTGCTCAGCGTGTTCGGCTGGGCCGGCCTGGCCCGCCTGATCCGCAACCAGGCGCGCTCGCTGGTCACCCGCGAGTTCGTCGAGGCCGCCCGCTCGGCGGGGTCGAGCGGCTGGCACGTCGTCACCCGCGAGCTGCTGCCGAACCTGCTCGGCCCGGTGCTGGTGATCGCGACGATGGCCGTGCCGGGCATCATCGGCACCGAGGCCGCGCTGTCGTTCCTCGGCGTCGGCGTACCGCCGCCGACACCGAGCCTCGGCCGGTCGATCTCGGACTCGATCGCGTGGGTCTACACCGGGACCGACCCGTGGTTCCTGGTCTTCCCGGGCGCGATGCTCTTCCTCGCCGTACTGGGCTTCACGCTGCTCGGCGACGGCGTCCGCGATGCTTTCGACGTCCGGCTGCGGAGGGCGAACTGACATGCCCGACCTGCTGTGGTTCGTGATCCGCCGCCTGCTGGCGACCGTCCTGGTCATGCTCGCGCTGAGCCTGGCCGTCTACCTGATCTTCTACGCGCTGCCGGCTGATCCAGCGAGACTGGGTTGCGGAAAGCCCTGTACGCCGGACCGCCTCGAGCAGGCGCGGCACTTCATGCAGCTGGACCAGAGCGTGCTCCAGCAGTACCTGAACTTCCTCAAGGGCATCGTCGCCGGCCGCAGCTTCGGTGAGGGCGCCGCGACCGTGCAGTGCAACGCGCCCTGCTTCGGGTACTCGTTCCCGCTGGCGCGCCCGGTGACGACGCTGATCCTCAGCCGGCTGCCGGTCACGGCGTCGATCGCGATCGGCGCGGCCGTGCTCTGGCTCGTCCTCGGCGTCTCGCTCGGTGTCGGCGCGGCGCTCAAACGCGGCAAGCTGTTCGACCGCGCGGCGGTCGGGTTCGCTCTGGTGGGCGTGGCAGCGCCGTCGTTCCTGGTCGGCCTGCTCGCGATCCTGGTGTTCGGGTTCTGGCTGAACATGGTGCCGGTCAACGGGTACGTCCCGCTCACCGAGAGCCAGGTCGACTGGGCCTGGCACCTGATCACGCCGTGGGCGGTGCTGGCGGCTTTGTACGCCGCGTCGTACATCCGATTGACGAGGGCGCAGATGCTCGAGGAGCTCAACCTCGACCACATCACCACCGCTCGCGCCAAGGGCGCGGGCGAGGGGCGGGTCGTCGTACTGCACGGTCTGCGCGGCGTCCTGGTCCCGATCGTGACGATCTTCGGGCTCGATCTCGGCGGCCTGCTCGGCGGCGCGATCCTGACCGAGAAGGTGTTCAGCATGCAAGGGCTCGGCGAGCTGCTGATCAGCGGGGTCGGGCAGCTCGACGTCGCGGTGGTGGTCGGCGTGACGCTGTTCTCGGCGTTCCTGGTGATCCTCGCCAATCTCGTGGTGGACGTGCTGCACGGAGTTCTCGACCCGAGGGTGGGCCATGCCTGATCAGCCGGTGCTGGAGGTCCACGACCTCCACGTGACGTTCAAGACCGAGGGCGGATTGGTGCCGGCCGTCGCCGGGATCGACTTCGCCGTCGCGCCCGGCCAGACGCTGGCGATCGTCGGCGAGTCCGGGTCCGGCAAGAGCGTGAGCTCGGCCGCGGTAATGGGTCTGCTGCCGTCGAACGCCGAGGTGAAGGGCGAGGTGCTGCTCGGCGGCCGCGACCTGGTCGGGCTGCCGAAGGACGAGCTGCGCGCGATCCGTGGCAACGACATCGCGCTGGTCTTCCAGGACGCGTTGTCGGCGCTCAATCCGTACTACTCCGTCGGCTGGCAGATCGCCGAGGCGTACCGGCTGCACCACGACGCCTCCAAGAAGGAAGCGTGGAAGCGGGCGGTCCGGATGCTCGACCTGGTCGGCATCCCGTCGGCCGAGCAGCGGGCCCGCGCGTACCCGCACGAGTTCTCCGGGGGAATGCGGCAGCGGGTCGTGATCGCTATGGCTTTGGTGAACGACCCGAAGGTCCTGATCGCGGACGAGCCGACGACCGCGCTCGACGTGACCGTCCAGGCGCAGATCCTGCGGCTGCTGGAGGACGTGCAGCGCGAGTTCGACACGGCGCTGGTGCTGATCTCGCACGACCTCGGCGTCGTCGCGGAGGTCGCCGACGACATTCTCGTGATGTACGCCGGGCGCGCGGCCGAGCGCGGGACCGTCCGGGACCTGTTCTTCCGGGCGGCGCACCCGTACAGCCTGGGCCTGCTCGGCGCGATGCCGCGGGTCGACGTACCGCCGCGGCACCGGTTGGCAACGATTCCCGGCAGTCCGCCGTCGCCGGGGTCGATCAAGACCGGGTGCCCGTTCCAGCCGCGGTGCGCGTACGCGCATCAGGTGGGGGAGCGGTGCGTGACCGAGCGGCCCGAGCTGACGCCGCGTCCTGGCGAGGGTGACCACGAGGCGGCCTGCCATCTCGGACGCCGGCCGGAGGTGCAGCTGTGAGCATCGACGAGAAGGCGCCCGAGGAGCTGCTCCGGCTGACCGGGGTGAAGAAGTACTTCGGCGGACACGGTTTCCGGACGAAGGGCGCTGTCCGGGCCGTCGACGGCATCGACTTCGTCGTACGGAAGGGCGAGACCGTCGGACTGGTCGGAGAGTCGGGCTCGGGCAAGTCGACGCTCGCGCGGCTCGCGATGCGGCTGCTCGACCCGACCGAGGGCCGGGTCAGCATCGGTGGCCAGGACGTCACCAAGCTGCGCGGCCGCCGGCTCCGGCCCGTACGGCGCAAGATCCAGATGGTGTTCCAGGACCCGCAGGCCTCGCTCAACCCGCGGCAGTCGGTCGGAACGATCCTGAGCACGCCGTTCCGGGCACAGGGGATCAAGCCGACCCGTGCGCAGCTGATCGAGCTGCTGCAGCAGGTCGGGCTGTCGGAGGAACACCTCGAGCGGTACCCGCACGAGTTCTCCGGCGGGCAGCGCCAGCGGATCGGCATTGCCCGCGCGCTCGCGGTGAAGCCCGACCTGCTGGTCTGCGACGAACCGGTCTCCGCGCTCGACGTCTCGGTGCAGGCCCAGGTGCTCAACCTGCTGGCCGACCTGCGTGACGAGCTCGGTCTGTCGTACGTGCTGGTCGCGCACGACCTGGCCGTCGTACGGCAGGTGGCTGATCGGCTGGCCGTCATGTACCTCGGCACGATCGTCGAGGAGGGGCCGGCCGCGGACGTCTACGCGAACCCGGCCCACCCGTACACGCGCGCGCTGCTGTCCGCCGTACCGGTTCCTGAACCTGGTGCGGTCCGGGAGCGGATCGTGCTGACCGGCGACGTCCCCACGCCGATCGACCCGCCGTCCGGGTGCCCCTTCCGGACCCGGTGCTACAAGGCCCAGGACGTCTGCGCGACGGTCCGGCCGACCCTCGAGGAAGTCAGCGGAGAGCACCGCGTCGCCTGCTACTTCCCCGAATCCTCTGAACCCCCCACGTCTGAGAGGACACCATGAAGAGCATCACCCGGGCGGTCGCTGTCGCAGGGGCGCTGGCCCTCGCGCTGGCCGCCTGCAACGCCAACGACAAGTCCACGCCCGGCGCGGGCGGCAGCAGCGCCGCCGCCGAGAAGGGCGGCACGCTGCACTTCCTGAGCACCAGCAAGGAGATCAGCTACGACCCGGCCAAGAGCCAGAACCTCGGGATCAGCGGCATCCACCTGGTGCTGCGCGGCCTGACCTCGTGGAAGACCACCGAGGGCAAGGGCGCCGAGATCGTGCCCGACCTGGCCACCGACACCGGGCAGGTCTCCGACGGCGGCAAGACCTGGACGTACAAGCTCAAGCCGGGCCTCAAGTACGCCGACGGTTCGCCGATCGTTGCCGCTGACATCAAGTACGGCGTCGAGCGGTCGTTCGCGCCGGAGCTGTCCGGTGGGCTGAGCTACCACAAGTCGCTGCTGGCCGGCGCCGAGAAGTACACCGGTCCGTACAAGGGCCAGGAGCTGGCGTCGATCGAGGCGCCGGACGAGACCACGGTCGTGTTCAAGCTGAACAAGTCGTACGGCGACTGGCCGTGGATCGTCAGCATGCCGGCGTTCTCGCCGGTGCCGAAGAAGGCCGACACCGACCCCGCGCACTACGGCGAGGACCCGGTGGCCAGCGGCCCGTACCAGATCAAGTCGTACGCGCCGGGCTCGAAGCTGGAGCTGGAGCGCAACCCGAACTGGGACCAGGCGACCGACCCGGCGCGGACCGCGCTGCCGGACACGATCGTGACCGACATGGGCCTGCAGCCCGACGTGATCAACCAGCGGTTGATCGCCGACGCCGGCGACGACAAGTTCGCCGCCACGACCGGGACGTCGGTGCCGGCCGCGCTGATCCCGACCGTGACCGGCAACCCCGCGGTCAAGGCGCGCGTGGCGACGTCGCCGTCCGGTGCGCTGCAGTACCTGGCGATGAACAACAAGCGCCCGGCCCTGGCCAACCCCGAGGTCCGCAAGGCGATCCAGTACGCCGTGGACAAGCAGGCCGTCCAGGTCGCCGAGGGCGGTCCGGAGTTCGGTGGTGAGATCGCGACCACGCTGATCACGCCGGGCATCGAGGGCTACACCAAGTTCGACCTGTACCCGACGCAGCCGCAGGGCGACCCGGAGAAGGCCAAGTCGATGCTGGCCGCGGCCGGCGCCACGAACCTGAACCTGGTGCTCGCCGCCGACAACCAGAAGCTGGGTGTCGCCCAGGCGATCGTGCAGGGCCTGAAGCGCGCCGGGATCAACGTCACCATCAAGCCGTACGAGGCCGAGGCGCTGACCGAGGTGCAGACCAACGCCAAGGGCGACTACGACCTGACCGTCGGGAGCTGGCTGCCGGACTTCCCGAGCGCGATCGGCAACATCCAGCCGCTGTTCGCGTCGTCGGAGATCGGCAACGGCGGGTACAACCTGTCGCGCTACTCGAACCCGGCGGTCGACGCCGCGATCGCGGCCGCGACCGGTGAGCCGGACCGCGCCAAGGCCGCGTCCCAGTGGGCCGCGCTGGACAAGCAGATCCTCGGCGACGCGCCGCTGGTTCCGCTGCTCTACGCGACCAACGCGTTCCTGCACGGGTCGAAGGTGCAGAACTTCTACCTGGGTGCCTACCCGCCGTACCCGAACACGCTGATCATCGGGCTGAGCAAGTAGGTCCTACGTCCGGCCCTCGTTCTCCTGGGCCTCGAAGAGGGTCGGCTGGGTCTCGGCATCGAGTCCCCAGTCGGCCCTCAGCACGGTGTAGCCGGCCTTCTCGGCGGCGGCGCAGACCTTGACGTCGTCGTCGACCAGGATCGCGACCGGGCGATCCGCCTTCAGCTGGTCGAGCCGGTAGAGCTTCATCGTCGCCGACGGGCGACGGTCGTTGTTGCGCCGCATGAACAGCTGCCCCTCGGGGAAGCCGTTGTCCTTCAGCCACTTGACCGTGTCCCGCCGCAGCCGCTCGGGCCGGCCGGTCAGGTAGACGATGTCGTGCCCGTCGGCCAGCTGCGTCGCGACGGCGAGGCCTTCGTCCAGGACGGCGTCGTCCTTGGCGCCGGCGAAGAACGAGTCCCAGTCCTTCGGCTTCTTGTTCAGGAAGTGGACGCGCTTGCTGGTGTCGGACAGCGTCGCGTCGATGTCCAGTACGGCGTACGGCGGCTTGTCGTCAGGCACGGTCCCCAGTGTCCCCTACGCGCCGGCCGCCCAGGTCTCCCGGTCGACGGCGTACTCGACCTCGCCGTGCTCGGTCCCCGGCAACGGGTCCTCGAAGGCGACGTGGAACACCCGCACGAACCGCAGCCCCGACTTCACCATCACCCGCCGGGACCTGGTGTTCACCGCCATCGTGTCCGCGACCACCCGCTCGGCGCCGTCGTCGAACGCCTTCGCGATCAGCGCGCGGGTCCCCTCGGTGGCATACCCCCGGCCCCAGACCGCGCGCCTCAACCTGTACCCGACATCCAGCGTTCCAGCGGTGGCCGTCGGCTGCAGCCCGAACCACCCCACGAACTCGCCCGACGCCTTCTCGTGCGCCGCGAACGTCCCCAGCCCCGGGTGCCGTGCATACACGTCGAGCATCCCCGGCAGCACTTTGTTCTCGATCTCGTCCCGAGGCGTCACCTGCCCGGTCAGGAACCGCATCACCTCGAGGTCCGAGTCCAGCTCCACCAGCAGCTCGACGTCCCCGGTCGTGAACCGCCGAAGCACCAGGCGAGCGGTCTCCAGGTACGTCTCCATGCGCCCGATCCTGGCGGTCACCCGGTGCTCCGGGCAACCGGATTTCAGTGTCCGGACATCATCGGCAGGAACATTACCGTCAAATACTTGATTGATCATTGCGTCGCGGCTGCCGTTGTGCAATTGACATTCTGCGACCACTGTCACGTTCTGTAGATCTGCGCTACGGTGCTGGCGGGTGGGAGTATTTGAAAGTGTTCCAGGGGGGAACTGATCTCATGAGTGATTTTGTGCTGGATGCTGCCCGGACCCTGGCCGAACTGGCCGGAACCGGCGCGGCGGTAGCGGTCCAGGAAGCCTCGAAAGAGGCCGGCCAGTCCGCGGCGAAGAAGATTCTCGCCAAACTCGGCGGGCTGCTGAAGAAGCCAGAGCCGGATGTCGCCGACTACGACCAGGCGCTGCGTGCGGCACTCGACGACGGAACGATTGAAGAAGCGGAGCTCAGATCGCTTCTCCAGCAGACAGGAACTGCTCGCAGCGACTCGGGGACGGCGATCGGCGTCGTCAACGGCAAGACAGTCTTCACCGGAACCGTGCACCACGGGCCGACGATCATCCACTGACCAGACCGTGGACGAGTCGAGCGAAAAGGGCGACTCGGCGACAGGCGAAACTCCACCGGAGGAGAAGAAGGAATTCACCGAACCGGCCGGTCCGGCCGCGCCGGAGTATTCCTACGACTCGATCTATCCGGACAGTGTCGTGCACGCCGACGTCAAGGCGAGAAACGCATTTGTCAACAGCACGTTCAACGGCCCGGTCATTCTCCGGGATGCGGCCGGTGAACCGTTGCTCTCAGCCCCGCGCACCGCGCAGGCCGAACAACTCAGCAAGAACTACGTCGAGACGGAGTTGCTGGAGCAAATTCAGCAGGCGTTGTCTTCCACCGACCCGGTACTGGCCGTTTGCGGTCCGGCCGGGGCCGGGAAGAGCACGGCCTGCCTGGTTGCGCTGCACCGAAGCGGGAGCACGCCGATCGTCGAGGTACCCGCCGATCCGCTGCTGAAGAACGTGGTGCGCAACCTGGAGGCGGCCCGGGAGGTCGTCGGCAAGGCGTCGTTCCTGCTGCGCGCGGCCGATGCCGAGTTCGTCGAGGCCCTGGACGACTTCGGGCTGGAGTCGTTGGCCACGGCGCTCGGAGGGTCGCGGTTGCTGATCACCAGCAACGGGACGCCTAGTGGCACCAGGACCTTCGTCATCCGGGCGTCGAGCCCGTCGTCGGCGTCGCTACTCGAGGCGTACGTCGCGGCCCGCGCGGTCGATGGCGAGGTTGCGCACCGGGCGGAGCGGCTGATCGGGGGACGCGAGACGCTGAACTACGGCACCCTCGACGCCCTGGTCGATCGGATCCGCGCTCATCCGGACGCCTCGGACAACGAGCTCGTCGAGGGCCTGTCCGACCAGGCCGCCGTCGATGCCCTCGACGCCTGGTTCGCCAAGGGCCGGTCGGCGCGTGAAGTCGCGACTCTGGCCTGCGTTGCCACCTGTGAAGGCGGTCCGCGGATCGACGTCGACCAGCAGATCCTGCGGATGGAAGCCGCGTTGCTGACCGGGCGCCACGGCAAGACCGATGCCGAACAGCCGTTGTTCGGCGCACCGTCGGCCGCGGGAACCAAGGGCGTGATCTTCGTCGGCTCGGACCGGTTCCGGACCCACTTCGGATGGCAGCGCGAAGAGGTCTACCGGCTGCAGAAGCCGCTCGTCCAGCAGGTGGTGATCACGTACCTGTGGGACCAGCTGGGAGCCGACTTCCGGGAGATCTACGTCAACTGGCTGCGGTCGGTGGCGACGCTGTCGCAGCGCCGGCTCCGGCTCGGTGCATCCCTGGCGGCCGGCGTGCTGCTGTGCGCCGACCCGAGAAGTATCGAGTCGTCGCTGATCCGAACGTGGGCCAAGAGCGAGCAGGATCCGCTGCTGGAAGCGGCGTCGATCGCCCTGGGCGTGCCGACGATGCTGAACGAGCCGTACAACGTCGGCCGGCAGCTGGCCAACAGTTGGATCGGGTCGCGCAACACCAACCTGCGTTGTTGCGCGATCCTCGCGTACGGCGGCCCGCTGGGCGCCTGGGACCCAGGCTGCGGCGCACCCGCACGGCTGTGGCGGGAGAGCAGTCGGGCCAAGGACGGGCTCGAGTTGGTCGCCGCGCACAGCCTCGCCAACCTCTGCGTCGCCGGGCGAGGTGCCGCTCAGACGCGGCTCGCTGTCCTGAGTTTGCTCGCCGATCAGTCGAGCGGCCCGCAGGTGGTCCGGCGGCGAGCGCTGGGAATCTTCGGGCTTGCCGTGGAGTACCTGACAAAGGCTCCGTCGACGCACCGGGAGTCGTTGCTGGCACTGCTCGACAAGTCCGAGGAACAAGCACTCGACGCGTTCTGCACACTGCTGGCGCGCGTGTGGTCGACGCCGCTGGCCAAAGACGCCGGGCAGCAGGTACTGCACGGCCTGGTCAGCTCGGCCGAGGTCCGCACCATCGGTGTCGACACGCTGCTGGAGCTGGTGCGCAAGGCGAAGGGCGTCAGCCGGGCGGCCGGTACCGCGCCGGAGCTCGGCCGCGGTCTGCGGCGCGCGCTGGTCCTGGAGATCAGAAAACATCCCGACGGCACGGTAGCCCAGCGGCTGCTGGACCGATTCTTTCCCCATTCCGAGGTGAAGGTATGACGCAGACAACGCAGTCGCTGATCGTTTCGACCGGTCAGCTGGACAACGAACGCAACTGGTTCGGCTTCCGCAAGACACCGCTCAAGCTGCCGGATGTGGAGTACGGCCAGCGCCTGGTTCTGCTGGACGGCACCGGCGAAGCGGTGACCGCCGACACGGTGTCGGGTGGTGAGCGGGCATTCGGGCAGTTCCGGTCCTGGGTGCTTGTGGACGTTCGTAGCCAGGAGCTCGTGCTGGAGTACGACAACCTGCTGAGTACGACGTACGCCCGCTACTTGATCGCAGTGCACCTGCAGGCGAACGTGGCCGACGCAGGGAAACTGGTGCTGTCAGGTATCTCCTCGCTGGAGTCGTTCTGCCGTCCGAAGGTCGCCGCCGCGGCGAAGTCGGTGTTGCGGCGGGCCGAGTTCCCCGATGGCAAACTCGCGGATCGCGTCAACCAGATCCGGGCGATGGCCGAGGACTCGCTGCACCAGGGCATGGTCGCCAAATCAGACCTGCTCGACCTGCCGGCCTGGCTGGAGCTGTCGGTCACGGACGTGTCGGTGCACAACGACGCCGATGCCGAGACCCATCTCACCGAGCTGCGACGGCACGTCAATCGCAACGACGTGATCGTCGCGTCGGGCAAGAACGAGCTGACCCGAACCGAGTTGGACATGCAGCGTCGTCGGCTGGTCCGCGAAGAGCTCGGCCAGCACATGAGCAACAGCTCGGTGACACTGCTGGAGTCCGTCTGGGACGACCCGTCGCCGGAGAACATCCGGGTCGCGTCGCTGCGCATGCGGGAGAAGGAGGTCGACGAGCAGGCCTTCTTCCTGCGGGTGGTCGACGCTGTCAACAAGAGTGGAACGGTGATGGACGACGAGGGACTGCTGCGCGTCGTACGGCAACTGGTCGATGCGGGGCGGGGTGAGCTGCCGGTCATCGAGGCGACGGCGGAGACCGTCGACGAGCACGCTGAGCCGATAGCAGGCGGTCAGGCTTCGGAATCCGGGCCGGAGGCACCGGGATCGGAGTCCGACCCGGCGGCCGAAGCGAAGACACCCGGATCGGACTCGTCCGAGGAGCGGCGGGCGGGGCACGACGTCGACGACGCCGACTTCACGAACCGGTAGGTGTTCGATGACTGGGTTGGTGTGGTCGCCGTTGGAGCCGTTGCTGGACGGGTTGTCGTTCCTGCCGGTGTGGGTCCGGCCCTGGGCGTTGGCTGTGATCGCGCTCGCGTTGGTGTGGTTCCTGTTCTTCCGGTCCGGGAGCAGGCTGCTGGCCGTGTGGCTGCTGCGGGTCGTGTTCATGGTGGTTCTGGCGGTGCTGATCGTGCCGCTGGCGTTCGAGTACGTCAGCACCCGGCGCCGGCGCTTGAAGTCGCGGGAGCCTTCGCACCTGTGGACCGGGGTGAGCGAGGTTGCCGAGCGGTTCTGTTTCAGCTTGTCCGGCGCGGACAAGCGGCTGACGGGGGTGAAGTACTCGGCGCGGAAGTGGCCGAAGAAGTCGTTCGCCGTGTTGTGTGCGGCGGGGATCGGCTCGTGGGTGCTGTTCTCGGCGGCTCCGGCGCTGGCGGTTCCGTCGGCGGTGGGTGGGCAGGCGTACGGGTTGTGGCGCCAGGTTGAGGCGTGGGCGCACGTCGATCCTGAGCGGATGACCGATCTGACGCCCGATCCGGTGCCGGTGCTGCAGGTGCGGGAGAGCGCGGTGTACCTGATGACGAGCCAGGACCATGCCGGTGATCAGGCGGTGGTCTGGCTGGCTGACGGAGGCAAGCCGCTCGGGAAGGTGAAGCTCGACAAGAACGGGAGCGCGAAGGTCGCGGTGATCAGTGCTGCGAACAAGGGGTCGTTCGCACGCGGCCGGGTGTTCCGGCTGGAGGTCGGGCGGAGCCTGGTGTTCGTGCGGCTGGTCTAGTCGCAACCAGAATCAGACTAGACCGGAACAACTAGGTGTTTTGTCAGGGAGATCCGAATGGGTGTTCGGATGCCGGGCGGTCGGGGGGTTGTGGGTGTGTTGGGTTGGGCGGTAGTCGGTGGGTCGGGTTAGCGTTCTCGCGCGATGGACGAATCGATCACGTTTCTGCACAGTTCGGACTGGCAGCTGGGGATGATGCGCCGGTTCCTGGGGCCGGACGGTCAGGCCCGGTGGGGTCAGGCGCGGCTGGATGCTGTCGCGCGGATCGGTGAGGTCGCCGAACGGACCGGTGCGCGGTTCCTGGTGGTCACCGGGGACGTGTTCGAGCACAACCAGGTCGAGCGGCAGACGATCCTGCGCGCGTGCGAGGCGCTGAAGCGGATTCCGGTCCCGGTGGTGCTGCTCCCGGGCAACCACGACGCCCTCGAGCCGGGGTCGTTGTGGACGTCGGCGCAGTGGGCCGCGCACAAGCCGGACCACGTCACCGTGATCGTCGACGAGACGCCGCTGGAGATCGTGCCGGGCGTCGAGATCGTCGGGGCGCCCTGGCGTTCGCGCCGGCCGGTGTCGGACCCGGCGGCTCCCGGGTACGCCGGGCTCGCGCCCGTCGCGCAGGGCGCCGAGAGCCGCGCGACGAGCAGCGGCACAGGCGGCGCGAAGGGCAAAGGCAGCGCAGGTGGCGCGAAGGGCGCCCAGCCCGCCGTACGGCGGATCCTGCTCGCGCACGGGCAGCTGACCAGCCTGAGTGGTGGCATGTCCGACGTACCGACCATCGATCAGGCGGCGCTCGAGGCCGCGGTCGAGGACGGGCGCCTGCAGTACGTCGGGCTCGGCGACCGGCACTCGATGACCAAGGTGACCGAGCGGATCTGGTTCTCCGGCACGCAGGAGGTCACCGCGCCCGAGGAGACGCACCCGGGCAACGTCCTGGCCGTGACGTTGACCGGTGACGCGATCACCGTCGAGCCGCAGCGGGTCGGTGCCTGGCACATGGTCGAGCACCACGCTGAGCTGGACGGCGAGGAGTCGCTGAAGGCGCTGGAGGACTGGTTCGCCGAGCTGCCGGACAAGGAGCGGACGTACGTCCGGCTGGCGGCCGACGGGTCGCTGCCGTTGCCGCTGATGAGCCGGCTGGACGCGACGCTCGACGCGCTCGGCGAGGTGTTCGCCAGCGTCGAGAAGTGGCCCAAGTTCTGGACCGTCCGGCCCGCGCCCGAGGCCGCCGATCTGGACGCGCTGCAGCTGAGCGGTCCGGCCCGGGCGGCGATGGAGGAGCTGCGGCAGGCGCTGGCCGGTGGCGACGAGGCGGCCGGTGCGGCCCTGACCCTGATGCACCGTTTGGCCAGGGACGCGGGATGAGACTTCACAGCCTGACGCTGCGGAACTTCCGCGGCGTCGCGGAGCGCACTGTCCAGCTGCCCGCGATCGGCACCACCGTCGTGGTCGGCGACAACGAGGTCGGCAAGTCCAGCCTGGTCGAGGCGTTCGCGCTGGTCTTCGACTTCCCGGACGACTCCAAGTCCAAGCGGATCGTCGACATCCAGCCGGTCGGCCATGACGTTGCACCCGAGGTGACCGTCCAGCTGACCCTGGGCGGCCGCGAGCTGACCTACACGAAGCGCTGGCTGAAGAACCGGTCCACCGAGCTGTCCGTGATCACGCCGGACGGCCGCCGCCAGACGTTCACCGGCCGCGAGGCGCACAACGAGGCCGAGCGGCTCTTCAACGAGAACGTCGACCCGGTGCTCTGGCAGACCCTCATGGTCAGCCAGGGCCAGTCGCTGGTCCTGCCGACTCCCGCTGACGCCGAGCCGCTGATCACCGCGGTCACGGCAGAGTCCGGTACGCCGGTCGACGGCGCGTCGATGCCGTTGGTGTCCGCGGTCGAGCACGAGTTCCTCCGCTATTGGACCCCGCGCGGCCGCCCGACCGGTGACTTCGCCAAGTCGGCCCAGGCGGTGACCGCGGCCGAGCTGCGGTCCGCGCAGGCCGCCAAGGCGATGGAGGAGGTCGTCGCCGACATCCGCCGGGCCGAGCGGCTGGCTCTCGACCTCGAGGACCTCACCACTCGTTTGGCCGAGCACCTCAAATCCGTCGAGGAACTGCGGGTTCGCAAGAAGGACACCGACGAGATCCTGCTGCGGCGGGACTCGGTGCGCGCCCGGGCCGAGACGGCACGGGCCCGGCTGGAGAACCACACCCGCACCCGGCTGGAGCGCGAGCGGCTGCTCGACGAGGTCGCACGGTTCACCACGGCCGCCGGCGAGCTGGCCGAGCTCAAGGCCGAGGCGGAGAAGGTCGCCAAGGCCTCCACCGACACGCTGCACGCCGCCGAGGCCGCGCTGGCCGAGGTGGTCGAGCTGAAGGACGACCGGCGCGGCGACGTGCAGCACGCCGAGCAGCGGGTGTCCGAGCTGATGGACCGCGCCGAGCTGGACCGGCTGACCGGCCAGCAGGCCGAGCTGGCCGACGTACGGGCCCGGATCGCTACGGCGTCGCGGGTGCTCGACGGGATCAAGGTGACCGACGACCTGGTCGCTGAGCTGGAGGACTCCCGGGCCAAGGTCGTCGAGGCGCGGGCGGCGCTGGCGGCCGGCGTACCGGAGGTGCTGGTACGGCGGCTGGGTGCCGAGGAGGTCTCCCTGGAGGGGACCGGCCTGGACGCTCACGGCACGAAGGTGCCGTCGCAGCTGGCGGAAGGCGCCGAGCTGTCGATGCTCGTGTCCGGCGAGCTGCACGTCGGCGTACCGGGGCAGGTCGAGATGACCGTCCGGGCTGGTGGCGACGCGGCCTCGCTGCGGTCGCTGGTCGACGAGGCCGTACGGCGTGAGACGGACCTGCTGAAGCGGGCCAAGGTTCGCAACCTGCAGGCCGCGCGGGAGCTGCTGCGGAAGAGCGACACGGCGTCGGCGGAGCTGCAGGAGGCCCGGCGGACCGAGCGGTCGCTGACGGCCGGCGGCGACCCGGGGGAGCGGATCGCCTTGCTGGCGGCGCGGTTGGGCGTCTTCGGCGACGAGCCCCCTGAAGAGGAGGAAGAGGCGCCGAAGGGCAAGCAGCAGCCCGCGGTCGAGAACGTGCCGGGGCAGATGTCGCTGTTCGAGGAGTTCGCCGAGGACACCTTCGACTTCGAGGACCTGGTGATGCCGGAGCCGCTGGCCCCGGACGACCTGGCCGGTGCCCAGCGGGCGCTGGAGGACGCGCGGACCGAGCTGGCGACGGCGGAGCGGTTGCTGACCGACGCGGAGTTCGCGGCGGCGCAGGCGCGGAAGGCGGCCGACGAGGACCGGTCCGAGGCGCAGCAGGCGCGGGCCCGGGCGGAGCTGGCGGCTGAGCGGGTTGCTGCGGCGACGGCCGAGCTGGAGGCGGCCCGGGCGGTGCTGGCCGACGAAGACGTCGACGCGTCGGAGGAGAAGGCCACCGGTGAGGTGGAGGCTGTGCTGGAGGAGCTGACCGGCGTACAGGAGCAGGTGGACGCTGCGGGCGCGGACCGCGTCGAGGGCGAGCTGGCTGACGCTCTGGCGGTCGCCAACCGGCTGCAGGGCGAGCGGGACACCTTGCGCGACTCACTCCGTACGACGGAGGGCCGGCTGGAGCAGTCGGGCCGCGACGGGCTGGCGACCCGGCAGGACACGGCGGAGCTGGAGCTGGCCGCCGTACGGACCGAGCACGAGAACCTGCAGCGCCGGGCCGAGGCCGCACGGCGAGTGCACGAGACGCTGGGCCGGCACCGGGCCGCGGCGCAGACGAAGTACTCGGAGCCCCTGCAGACCAGGATCGAGGCGCTCGGCCGGAGTGTCTACGGGCCGACGTTCCGCGTCTGGCTCGACGACGACCTGGCCGTCGCCGAACGCGAGCTCGAAGGCAACCGGCTGCGGATCGAGTCGCTGTCCACCGGCGCGCAGGAGCAGCTGGCGATCATCACCCGGCTGGCGATCAGCCACCTGGTCAGCACCACCGAGAACAGCGTGCCCGTCATCTTCGACGACGCCCTCGGCTGGTCCGACAAGGCCCGCCTGCGCGACATGGGCACCCTGCTCGGCCGCGCCGGCGACCACGGCCAGGTCATCATCCTGACCTGCATGCCGGACCGCTACGAGTACGTGCCCAAGGCAACGTTCATCAAGCTGCAGTGAGTACAGGTCGTCCGGAGAAACCCGAAGGCTCTCCGGACGACTTTCCCTGAGGGTGGGTAGGCCCAGGGAGCTCAGGCCATCTGCACCATGGCGATGATGGGTTCGGTCGGGGTGACGGCGCCGGGGGAGTTCTCGACGGTGATGCCGAGCGCCGTCTTGTCCTTGACGCCGCCGGTGATCAGCCTGGTCGCCTCGGGAGTGGCCAGGCCGGCCGAGTGCGGCGTGCGGGACTTGTCCATCAGCCAGAGCTGGTAGGTCTTGCCGTCCGGGAGCTTCGGCAGGCCGCGCAGCAGCACGATCGCTCGGTCCTGTCCGGTCGACATGACCACCGCGGCACTGCCGCCACCGGTCACGGCGGCCCGAGCGGTCCGGGCGTCCGGCTGGGCCAGCAGGCCGGCCAGGTCCTGGTTCTGCTGCTCGAAGCGCTGGCTGTCGCGGTACTGGTCGATGGCGATCCCACCGGTCGCTGCGACCGCCAGAGCGGCCGCGGCCAGGGCGAGCATCGAGCGGCGCGCCCGGCGAGGCTTGCGATGCAGGCCGACCACGTTCGGTGCGGTCTCGACGTCCTCGGTGTCGCGGACGATCGGCGGCAGCTGCCGCGTCGCGGCGATCTCCGACAGCACCCGCGCCTTCAGCGCCGGCGGCGGCGGCGTTGCGACCGCCGTACCGAGCTTGTTGGCCGCTTCGCGCAGCTCCGCGACCTCCGACCGGCACGAGGGGCAGTCGGCGAGATGATCCTCGAACCCGATCCGCTCGTCCTCGGGCAGAGCGTTCAGTACGTAGGGACCGGTCAGCATGTGCACGTCCGGCGTCGTCATGGCCCTCACCTCCCCGTCACACCCAGGCAGTCGCGCAGCCGGATCAGGCCGTCGCGCATCCGCGCTTTGATCGTCGCCAACTTCGCGTCCAGCAGTTCAGCCACTTCGCGGTAGGAGTAGCCGCCGTAGTAGGCCAGCGTCACCGACTCGCGTTGCAGCTCGGTCAGGGCCGACAGGCAGTGGCGGACCTGCTCGACCTCCAGGTTCGTGGTGACCGCTTCGGCGACCTCGTCGTACGCCGTGGTCGAGCTGGCCGCTGCGACGGCCTGCTCCCGGTCCGTGGCCGACTGCTCGGACCGGACCCGGTCGATCGCGCGCCGATGCGCCATCGTCAGGATCCAGGAGGTCGGTGAGCCGCGGTCGGCGTCGTACCGGGTGGCGGTCCGCCAGACCTCGACCATGACCTCCTGGGTGACCTCCTCGGACTGGGCCGGGTTGCGCAGCACCCGGCGGATCAGTCCGAACACCCGTGGCGCCATCTGGTCGTACAGGTGCGAGAAAGCATCCGTGTCACCGCGCGCCACCCGGGCCATCAGCTCGGCAGGCGTCGTACCTCCGACGCCGGTCACCACCGGCCACGGGAGGGCTGTCGACTCCTCGCTCACGGGCATCCTCTTCGCTCGTCGATCTCGGTCGGATGAGCTTCGGAGCAGAGGCCGCGGCGGATGGGTCTGCTACCTGATTATGCGCTCCGGTGCGCTGTAGATCACGCAGCGCTCACCGCGAGTGAAGCCCACCAGCGTGATGCCGAACTTGTGGGCCAGGTCGACCGCCAGGCTGGACGGGGCGCCGACCGCGACGATCATGCCGATCCCGGCGGCGACCGACTTCTGCACCAGCTCGTATCCGGCGCGGCCGCTGAGGGCGAGCACGAGGCCCTTGCGGCTGTGCTGGTTGAGCACGGTCCAGCCGATCACCTTGTCGACCGCGTTGTGCCGGCCGACGTCCTCCTTGACGACCACCTTGCGGCCGTCGGTGGTGAACAGCCCGGCCGCGTGCAGCCCGCCGGTCCGGCCGAACGTGGGCTGCGCGTCGCGCAGCAGGTCCGGGAGCTGCAGTACGACGTCCAGCGGGGCTTCGACCGGGTCGACGGGCTCGTAGGAGCGCTCGGCCAGCTCGTCGAGGCTCTGCTGGCCGCAGACGCCGCACGCGGCCGAGGTCACGCCGTACCGCTGCGGAGGCTCGCGGTCGGGCGGGCCGTCGAAGGTGACCGTCACGGTGTTGAACTGCTGCTCGCGGGTCAGCACGACGTCGGTGCAGTAGGCGACCGTCCGGATCGCGTCCGGCCGGACGGCGAAGCCCTCGGCCAGGCAGAAGCCGGCGGCGAGCTCGAAGTCGGAGCCCGGCGTGCGCATCGTGATGACCAGCGGTTCGGGCGGTCGGCCGGGCCACTCCAGCCGCAGCTCGAGCGGCTCCTCGGTGACGACCACGTCCTCGCGCCGGGACGTTCTCTCGCCGTCCTGGACCTCGACCTTGTAGCGCGTCACCGGGCCTTTAGTCATGTATACGATCTTAAACTGCTGGGGGTAAGCCGACCGATCGGAGTGAACCGTGCGGGTGTCCCGTCGAGTCCTGCTCACGAGCTCGCTGGTCGCACCACTGACCGCCCACGTGACCACCTCCCGAGGAGCCATGAGCACACCGAGCACCGTGAAGGACCGCGTCGAGGCGCTGGTCGAGCTGTACCGCGACGACGTCGCGCCGATCGTGGCACTGGGCGACCCGGTGCTGCGGCACCAGGCCGAGCCGTACGACGGGCAGCTGGACGGCGAGCTGCTGACCGAGTTCGTCGAGCTGCTCCGGCGGACGATGAAGGCCGCGCCGGGCGTCGGGCTGGCCGCGCCGCAGGTCGGGATCTCGCTGCGGATGGCCGTGATGGAGGACCCGGCGACGGTGCCGGAGGAGATCGCGGAGGCGCGGGAGCGGTACCCGCTGGAGTTCTTCGCGGCGCTCAACCCGTCGTACGAGACGGTCGGGCGGGCTCGGCGTGGGTTCTACGAGGGGTGCCTGAGCATGCCGGGGTACACCGGGGTGGTGAACCGGGCGCTCAAGGTCGACGCGGTCTACACCGACCTGAGTGGTGAGCGGCGGAAGCGCGGGCTGTCCGGATGGCAGGCTCGGATCTTCCAGCACGAGACCGATCACCTGAGCGGCACCGTGTACGTCGACAAGCTGGAGCCGCGGTCGCTGGCCACCTCCGCGAACTACACGAATCGGTGGGCTGATCCGGTGCCGACCAAGGCGGCGCGGGAGCTCGGCTTCCACCTGGACTAGGCGGACCAGCCTCTGCGCATCGCCAGCCAGTCGAGAAAGGTCCAGGCGTAGAGGCGCTGGTGGCGGCGGAGCTCGGGGGTGCAGCCGGGCGGCGGCGGCGCGTCGAGGTTGTCGAGCATGTACGCCGCGATGACGGCCGCGCCGCAGTCGAGGTGGTCGGCGGGGACGTCGGCGGTGAGTGGTGAGCTGGCGATCGCTGCCTGGGTGTCGATGCCTTCGTACTGGGCGATCGGGAGCAGGCAGGACCAGTCGAACCACTTCGGGCCCAGCGAGAGCCAGTTCCAGTCGACGGTCCAGCAGGTGCCGGCCTGGTCGATGAGGAGGTTGTCGGGGCGGAGGTCGCTGTGCATGGCGGTGTCGCCGGCGAGGGCCTCGGGGTAGAGGGCGATGAGGTCGGTCAGCTCTTGCAGTACGCCGGGGAGCCAGGGCTGGAAGCCGGGCGGGAACGGGCGGTCGCCGGTGCGGATCTGGTCGGGGAGGTCGATCGGCCAGCCGCCGGAGGCGATGTCGTCGACGAGTGCGTCGAGGCCGGTCAGAGGAGTGGGAGTGAGGGCGTCGGCCATGGTCTCGCAGGCGCTGGTGACCGCGGCGAAGTCGCCGACGGTCCAGGGGGTGCCGGGCATACGGGCGGAGATCCGCTCGGAGGCAACTGCGAACCATTTGGTCGTGCCGGCGGCGCTGGGCGACTCCACGGCGGGGGCCGGGACTTGGCGCGTGTCGGCCGACGGTGTGGCAGGGGCGTCGGTTGTTGCGGTGGCGACGATGCTCGGGACGCGGATGGCCGGTGGCAGCTGCGGGACGATTTCGGCTTCGCGTTGGTAGGCGCCGTAGGCGTGCAGGGTGTCCGGTGCGGCTTTCACGAAGAGCTCGCGGCCGTCGGCGAGGGTGACGGGGGCCGCGAAGCCGCCGGTGAAGCCCGAGCCGACCGGGCGGCCGGCCTCGGTGATCTCGGTGCCTAGGGCAACGGCCAGGGCGTGCTGGAGGGCCGCGGGGAGGGTGTCCCAGCCGGGGCGGGCCGAGGTGGCGGTGTAGTCGACGACTGGTGGTCCGGACATGCCGCAGACCCTAACCCGCACCCGCCCCGGAGAGCCTCTCAATTCCGTGGGGCTGTGGACAGTTAGCGTGCGCAGCATGGACGGGTCTGTGGTGCTGCAGGTGCTGGATCTGGTCGGGATCTTCGTGTTCGGGATCACGGGGGCGCTGGTCGGCGTACGGAAGAAGCTGGACGTGTTCGGGATCCTGGTGCTGGCGCTGGTGACCGGGCTCGGCGGCGGGTTCCTGCGGGACGTGCTGATCGGCGCGACGCCGCCGGCGGCGCTGCAGGACTGGCGGTACCTCGTCGTACCGGTGCTGGCCGGACTGCTCACGTTCTTCCTGCACCCGCGGATCGGGCGGCTGGAGCGGATGGTGAACATCTTCGACGCGGCCGGGCTGGCGCTGTTCTGCGTGATCGGCGCGGTCAAGGCGTCCAGCTACGGGCTCTCGCCGTTGCCGGCCGCGCTGCTCGGCACGATCTCGGGGATCGGCGGGGGAGTGATCCGCGACATCCTGTCCGGCCGCGTGCCGGTCGTGCTGCGGTCGGAGATCTACGCGACCCCGGCCTTCCTCGGCGCCGGGATCGTCGTGATCGCGGCGGAGCTGGACTACCACGAGCTGTGGGTCCCGGTGACGGCCGCGGTCATCTGCTTCCTGATCCGCCTGATCGCCATCCGCCGCGGCTGGAACGCCCCGCTGCCGCGCTAGTTGTGCGCGAACACCGTCTTCGGCCGGGCGAACGTGATCGAGACACCGGCGACGCCGGCACAGAGCACACCGATCGACACCGGCACCCAGTACGCCGACGAAGCGCCCCACACGTCGACCGCGTGACCAGCCGCCGCGTTGCCGGGAGCAACACCCAGCAGGATCCCCGTGACCGTCCAGGTGATCGCCTCGGTCAGCCGCTGCGGCGGCACCCACTCCTCGACGCAGGCGGTGACCGCCACCATCGTCGGCGCGATCGTCAGGCCCGCGCAGAACAGCACCCCACCCAGTACGACGGTGTTGCCGACCCACGGCAGTGGCGCCAGCGAGATGGCCAGCAGGATCGTCCCGATCAGCAGTCGGCGTTCCACCGGAGCCCGCCAGTGCACCGAGCCGTACCAGAGCCCAGCCAGCAGCGACCCGAACGCCCACACCGCGAGTACGACGCCGGACATCCCCGGCTGCCCCTGCTCGGCCGTGAAGGCCACAGTGACCACCTCAGCGCTACCGAGCGTCGCCCCGAGCCCCAGGCCGATCAGCGACAGCAGCAGCAGTGACAGCCACGGCAGCGGAGCCTGCTCGGCTCCGTTGGACTTGCCGCGACCAGGCGGGTCGGAGCGACGCAGCAGCGCCAGCCAGATGCCACCGGCCAGTCCGAGCACACCGGCCGTGGCGAGTGCGACGTACGGACTGACTTGAGTCGCCAGGGCTGTGACGAGCACCGGGCCGATGATGAAGACCACCTCGTCGCCGACCGCCTCCAGCGCAAACGCGGTCTGCAGGGCCCGGCCGCGACCGAGCAGGTGGGTCCAGCGAGCCCGGACGAACGAGCCGACCTGCGGGCGAGTGGCGCCGGCCAGGAACGACAGCAGGTAGAGCACGGCGGTCGGTGCGTCGGCCCGGACCGCCAGCAGGAGTCCGGCCAGGCCGATCGTGCACAGCACGCTCCCGGTCAGCAGCAGGCTGCGCTGCCCGAACCGGTCGACCAGACGACCCTGGATCGGCCCGGTGATCGCACCGGCGACCACAGCGACGCCGGAGACCGCACCGGCCAGTCCGTACGAGCCGCTCTCCTGGGCGATCAGGATGACGATGCCCAGCCCGATCATCGAGATCGGCATACGCCCGAGGATCCCGGCGGCGCAGAACGCGGCAGCACCGGGACGGCGCATGAGGTGGACGTAGGGCATCAGCATGGGGGACCGTGCACACCGTATCCGGGCGGCCTGACAAACTCGTTACATGCCCCACCCCGTGTCGCCAGATCCTTCCCCGTACGACGCCGTGCTGCTGCTGTCCTTCGGCGGGCCCGAGAAACCCGAGGACGTGCTCCCGTTCCTCCAGAACGTCACCCGCGGCCGGGGCATCCCGGACGAGCGGCTGAAGGAGGTCGGGGAGCACTACTACAGCTTCGGCGGCAAGAGCCCGATCAACGACCAGAACCGGGCGCTGCTGGCCGCGCTGCGGGAGTCGTTCGCCGAGATCGGGCTGGACCTGCCGATCTACTGGGGCAACCGCAACTGGGCGCCGTACCTGACCGACACGCTGCGCGAGATGGCCGCCGACGGGATCCGCCGGGCGGTGGTGATCGTGACGAGCGCCTACCCGTCGTACTCGGGCTGCCGGCAGTACCGGGAGAACCTGGCCGACGCGACCGCCGCGGTCGAGAACGCGCCGCTGATCGACAAGCTGCGGCACTACGCGAACCACCCGGGCTTCGTCGGGTCCTTCGTCGAGTCGACCGCCGCCGCGCTGAGCGAACTGCCGGAGGGCGCGGCGATCGCGTACGTGACGCACTCGATCCCGACCGCGATGAACACAACCAGCGGCCCGGACGGCAACGCGTACGTCGGCTGGCACCTGGACGTCGCCGCTGAGATCACCGCCGAGCTGGAACGGCGTACCGGCGTCACCCGGCGGACCGACCTGGTCTACTGCTCGCGCTCCGGCCCGCCGCAGGTCCCGTGGCTCGAGCCGGACGTCAACGACCACCTGGAGGAGCTGGCCGCGGCCGGTGTGCCCGGAGTGGCCGTCGTACCGATCGGGTTCGTCAGCGACCACATGGAGGTCATCTACGACCTCGACACCGAGGCCGCGGCGACCGCGGACAAGCTGCGCCTGCCGATGGCCCGGGCGGCGACGCCGGGTACCGACCCGCGGTTCGTGACGATGCTGCGCGACCTGGTGGTCGAGCGGGCCGAGGCCGAGCGCGGTGAGCACCCGGAGCGGCCCTGCGTGGGCAAGCTGGGCCCCGGCTGGGACAACTGCCGCCCCGACTGCTGCCCGGCCCCGCGCCGGCCCTCCACCCCCACCCAAACCGCCGTACCAACGACAGCAGGACCGAAGGAAACCGCATGAGCACCCCGCAGGAACTGCTGAAGCTGGCCGTCACGGTCGCCACCGAGGCGGCCGAGCTGATCGTCGAGCGGCGCCGCGGCACGATCACCGTGGCCGACACCAAGAGCACCGCGACCGACATCGTCACCGCCGTCGACCGCGAGTCCGAGGAGCTGATCCGGGCCCGCGTGCTGGAGGCGCGGCCGGACGACTCGTTCCTCGGCGAGGAGGGCGACGACATCGACGGGACCAGCGGCGTGCGCTGGGTCGTCGACCCGATCGACGGCACGGTCAACTACCTGTACGACATCCCGACGTACGCCGTGTCGATCGCGGTCGAGCAGGACGGCGTGACGGTCGCGGGCGTGGTCGTGGACGCGCCGAAGGGCGAGGTGTTCACCGCGACGCTCGGCGGCGGCGCCTTCCTGGACGGCAAGCCGATCCAGGTCTCGGACTGTACGTCGCTCGACCGGGCCCTGGTCGGGACCGGCTTCGGCTACGACCCGGACCGGCGGCTGGTGCAGGCCGAGGTGGTCCAGCAGTTGATCGCCAAGGTCCGCGACATCCGGCGGATCGGGGTCGGCGCGATCGACCTCTGCTATGTCGGCTGCGGCCGGCTCGACGCGGTGTACGAGCGCGGGCTGAACCCATGGGACTACGGCGCCGGTGCGCTGGTCGCGTCCGAGGCGGGGGCGCGGGTCGGCGGCCTGAACGGCGCCCCGGTCTCGCCGGAGATGTCGATCGCCGCCACGCCCGCGGTGTTCGATGCGTTACACGACGCGCTCGCGGCAGCGAACCCGTTGCGCGCATAGCCCGTGCCCGTTTGTGCACACAAACTGCTTGTACGGGGCGGTAACGCGCAAACTTCTGTTCGGTCCTGACAATTTCTTCGACACGCGGGTCAGAAGGTGGACCCCGACGCGCGCGATGGCCGGGTTATAGGGCACAATCCCTGCCTCGGGAGCGGAAGCGAGTCCGGTCCCAGCCTGTCTGTCAAGGGTTTCGGGGGACCAGAGGATTCCGGGCGGAATTTCTCGGGCGCGTTATCCGTTCCAGGGCTCAGCAGGCAACACCACGGGTACGAAGAGGGCAGGGAAACACCATGGCGACTGATTACGACGCCCCGCGCAAGACGGACGAGGACTCCAGCGAGGAGTCGATCGAAGAGCTGAAGACTCGCCGTCACGACAAGAACTCCGGCAAGGTCGACGAGGACGAGGCCGAGGCGGCCGAGAGCTTCGAGCTGCCCGGCGCCGACCTGAGCCACGAGGAGCTGGCGGTACGGGTTCTCCCGCGCCAGGCCGACGAGTTCACCTGTTCGAGCTGCTTCCTGGTCCACCACCGCAGCCAGCTCGCGAACAGCAAGAACGGCCAGCTGATCTGCCGCGACTGCGCTGCCTGACACCCAAGCAGCGTGGCCGCCCTGCTCGGCTGATCCGTACCAATCGGGACCGTCCCCCTTCCGGGGGCCGGTCCCTTGGTGCGTTTCAGGCCTTGACGACGTCCTTGGCCGCGCCCTTGACGGCTTCGGCCTCGAAGCCCGGCGGCAGGTGGCCGGTGGACTTCAGCCAGTACTGCGCCGCCCGCTGCTCGGCGAACCGCTTGGCCACCGCCGCGGCCGCGCCGCTGGCGACCGCCCAGCTGACCACCTCGACGTAGCCGGCCTCGGTGCTGCCGCGCTTCGGCGGCTTCCCGCCGGACCCGATCTTCCAGGCCGTGGTGACCGCCTTGTTGGCGACCAGTCCGACCACCATCGTGAAGACCGCCAGCACCAGCTTCCAGCCGATCTTGGCTCCGATCACCACTGCCTCCCTAGCTCAGATCCCGTTACCTCAGGATCTTGCCACGCTGCTCTCCGTGAGAGCCGCTGCGAGCCGCTCCGGGTTCCGCGTGGCGATCAGCCAGTACGGCGCCGGGTCGTGCGGGTCGGTGATCTCCACCCGGACCGCGCCCTTCAGGTAGCTGCGCAGCACCAGGTACGCCGCCGGGTCGCAGTCGCGGCCGAACGCGGTGCGAACGGCCTCACCGGTCAGCGGCTCGACCTTGCCCAGGTACTCGCGCTCGATCGAGGCCCGGCCGGCGCGGAGCCGCTCGGCGTCCACCTCGACCAGCGCACCGCCGTACCGGACGAAGAGCGCGGCCAGCAGGACCGCCACGACTCCACCGGCGACCAGGCCGGCCGGCTGGCCGGCGGGGACCGCGACGATCAGCCAGATGGTCAGGACGAGCAGGGCCGCGATGATCCACCAGCGCACCGGCACGCTCAACCGCTCCCGATAGTTCGTCACAGCACCAGCCTGGCATGTGGCTCAACACGTGACGTAGGTAGGGTCGCCTCCTGTGATCGAGCCCCCCACCCGCTCCGCGACCCCGCAGAGCGACCTGGAGCCGCCGGAGCGTCACCCGGAAGCGCCTGCTCCCGGCGCGGTGCTGCCGTCGCACTACGAGAACTGTGTCGCCTGCGGACCGTCGCACCCGACCGGTCTGCGGCTGGTGTCGACCGCCGGCCCCGAGGTGAGCATCAGCGGGGAGTTCACCGTCACCGCTGACCACCAGGGCGCACCTGGTCTCGCGCACGGCGGCGTACTGGCGCTGGCGCTCGACGAGACGTTGGGCGGACTGTCCTGGCTGCTGCGGCGGCCGATGGTGACCGGGCGGCTCGAGACCGACTACATCCGGCCGGTGCCGGTCGGTACGACGCTCTTCCTGACCGCCCGGTGCCTGGGCTTCGCCGGACGGCGGATGTACGCGAAGGCTGTCGGGCGCCTCGGTGGCCCGGACGGAAGCATCGCCCTGCGCGCGAGCGCGGTCTTCGTGGTGGTCCCGCCCGAGCACTTCGTGAAACACGGAACTGACATGACGGCCGAAACCGTTCACGACTACGAGGTGAACCCATGACCGAGGTACTGATCCAGCGGCTCGACCCGGAGCTGCCGCTCCCGTCGTACGCGCACCCGGGTGACGCCGGGGCCGACCTGGTCGCGTCGCACGACGTGACGCTGAAGCCGGGGGAGCGCCGGCTGGTCGGGACGGGCGTCGCGATCGCCCTGCAGGACGGGTACGCCGCGTTCGTGCACCCGCGGTCCGGACTGGCCGCGAAGCACGGGGTGTCGATCGTCAACGCACCGGGCACAGTGGATGCGGGCTACCGCGGCGAGATCAAGGTGTGTCTGGTCAACCACGACCCGCACGCCGAGGTCACGTTGCGCCGCGGCGACCGGATCGCGCAGCTGGTGATCCAGCAGGTCGAGAAGGCCCGGTTCGTCGAGGTGACCACCCTGCCGGGCTCCGCGCGCGGTACCGGGGGACACGGCTCGACGGGCGGTTTCGGTGATGTGACACGCTGATCAGGTTGCCGCCCGCTGACCTGCGGGTACGGGAGACTACGGCGGGGTTTGTGCCGCCCCCAGAAGACTGACGATCGAGGAAGTAGGCAAGAGCAGTGATCTTCCGCCGCAAGGCCAAGAACGAGGACGCCGTGGAGACGGTCGACACCGTCGGGGAGACGACCGAGGAGACCACCGGCGACGGTGGCACCGAGGAGTCCGCGACCGCCGGGGCCGAGCCGGCCGGCGCGGCCGTCCAGGACATCGCGGGCGGTCCGTTCGACGTCACCGAGGTGGACCCGGAGACGCTGGAGGCCGAGGACCGGATCGACCTCGGCGCGCTGGTGATCACCGGCCTGCCGGGCATGGAGCTGCGGCTGCAGGTCGACGAGCAGAGCGGCGACGTCCAGGCGATCCTGCTGGTGCTCGAGGACTCGGCGCTGGAGCTGCGCGCGTTCGCCGCGCCGAAGACGGCCGGCATCTGGGACGAGGTCCGCCAGGAGATCGCGAGCGAGGCCACCAAGATGGGTGGTACGGCGTCGGAGACCGAGGGCCCGTTCGGCACCGAGCTCGTGCTCGTCGTACCGGTCCAGGACCCCGAGGGCCAGATCTTCAGTCAGACCTCGCGCGTGATCGGCGTCGACGGCCCGCGCTGGCTCGTGCGCGGCACGATCCTCGGTCGCGCGGCGGTCGAGCCGGACGCGGCACCGCCGATGGAGCAGGCCTTCCGGAACGTCGTCGTGGTCCGTGGTTCGGAGCCGATGGCACCGCGCGAGTCGCTGGCGCTGAAGCTGCCCGCGGGTGCGCAGCCGGCCGCCGAGGAAGAGGCCTGATCCCGGTGTCCGGATTCCGGCTCAGCGCGTTCGCGCGCGGATTACACTGATCCCATGGGGAGCGACAAACCCGCCGGGTTGTGGCGACGAGCCTTTCGCGGCCTGGCCGGCGACCAGGACGAGCAGGACGCCGAGGTACTCAAGGACTTCGCCCACGACTGTGGCGCGCGGTCGATCACCGGTTGTCACGACCGGGAGATGGTGACGCTGTACGGGACGCTGCGCACGATCACGTTCAGCCCGCGCGGCGGTGTCCCGGCCCTGGAGGGCGAGTTGTACGACGGCACCGGCACGGTGAAGCTGGTCTGGCTCGGCCGGCGCAAGATCGCCGGCATCCATCCCGGCTCGGAGCTGATCGCGTCCGGGCGGATCGGAGTGGTCGACGGCGACCGGGTGATGTTCAACCCGCGCTACGAGCTGCGTCCGACGGCCGCGCATGGCTGAGCCGAGGGCCGGCCAGGACTCCGATCGGGACCTGGACGCCCACATCGACCCGGACCTGGGCCGTTCCGCCGAGAAGCCCGTGAAGCACCCGACCGACGAGGAACTGGTCGAGATCCTGCGGCCGGAGCTCGAGGCGGCCGAGGCCGAGCTGACCGACGGCAAGCAGGACGACTCCACCGAGGACCGGCCGAAGACCACCGACAAGGACTTCTTCCAGGCGCTCGGCGGCTGGGGTGCGCTGCTCGACATCGGGCTGCCGTGGATCGCGTTCCTGATCGTGTACGGCGTCACCGACCACGACCTGAAGCTCGCGCTGATCGTCGCGATCGCCTGTGGTGCGGCGGTCGCCCTGCTGCGGCTGGTCCGCAAGCAGCCGCTGCGCAACGTGCTCGGCGGCTTCGTCGGCGTCCTGATCTCGGCCTGGGTGGCGAACCGCAGCGGCAACGCCGAGGACGTCTACCTGCCCGGCCTGCTGACCAACGTGGGCTACGGCCTGCTCTACCTGATCACCGTGCTGATCCGCTGGCCGCTGTTCGGCCTGTTGTACGGACTGATCACCCAGACCGGTACGGCGTGGCGCCGCGACCCCGCGATGCTGCGCGGGTTCAGCCGGGCCACCTGGGTGTTCGTCGCGCTGTTCGCGATCCGGCTCGTCGTCCAGGTCCCGCTGTACCTGGCCGGCAGCCTGAACGCGCTGGGCATCGCGAAGGTCGGCCTCGGCCTGCCGTTCTACGCCCTGGCGCTGTGGCTCGCGTACGCCGTACTGCGGGGCTCGCTGCCCGCGGACAAGTGGGACGAGGCGCGCGACCACATCACCCACCTGCTGGGTGGCGGGAAGAAGAAGTAGTTCGTCCGGCGCTGTCGCGTAGCGGACGTGTCCTCTATGTGACAGCGCTTTTCCGCGACCGAGCGTGATCGCGGTGTCTAGGGTTTCACGACTTTGTCCGTAGAAACCCTGTGAGGCATCCGTGACACCACGCCCTGGTCGCGCTCGGGCGGTGACCGCCGTACTCGCGGCGGCGCTGACCGTCGCCGCGACCCTGACCGGTGGTCCCGCCATCGCGTCGACCGCCCCCACGCAGCCGATCGCAGCACCGAGCACCACTCCTCGGACCGTCACCCTGATCACGGGTGACAAGGTCGAGGTGACCGTCGCAGCCGACGGCAAGCCGAACTACCGCGTGACCGGTCCGGACGGCCGGCTGGCCGACCACGACGTGCACGTGGACGGCAAGGACACCTACGTCTACCCGCGCTCGGCCGCCCGCTTCCTGGCCGCCAAGCTGCTCGACGAGAACCTGTTCAACGTCACCCGGCTGCTGGCGGACGGGTACGGCGACGAGCTTCCGCTGATCGTCACCTACACCGACGCGGCCACTCGGGCGCGCAGCCAGCAGGTGCCGACCGGTGCGCGCAAGCAGCAGACCCTCAGCAGCATCCAGGGCGCCGCGCTCACCGCCGACCAGCCGGCCGCGTTCTGGAAGTCGCTGACCAGTACGACGGCCCGCAGCACCGCTCTGGCCGGCGGCATCGAGAAGGTCTGGCTCGACGGCAAGTTCAAGGCCGATCTGGCCGACAGCGTCGCGCAGGTCGGTGCGCCGGAGGTCTGGCGCGGTGGCAACACCGGCGAGGGCGTCGACGTCGCCGTACTGGACACCGGTGTCGACCTGCAGCACCCCGACCTCGACGACCGGGTGGTGGCCTCCACCAGCTTCGTACCGGAGCTGGACGTCACCGACCGGCAGGGCCACGGCACGCACGTCGCGTCGACGATCGCCGGGACCGGCGAGGCCTCCGGCGGCGCCGAGCGCGGTGTGGCGCCGGGTGCCCGGCTGCACATCGGCAAGGTGCTCGACAACGAGGGCAGCGGCCAGGAGTCCTGGATCATCGCCGGGATGGAGTGGGCCGCGCGCGAGCAGCACGCGAAGGTCGTCAGCATGAGCCTGGGCGGCGGCCCGACCGACGGCACCGACCCGATCAGCCAGTCGCTGAACGAGCTGTCCGCCGAGACCGGCGCGCTGTTCACCGTCGCCGCCGGCAACGCCGGACCGGGCTACTACACCGCCTCGGCGCCGGGCATCGCCGACGCGGCACTGACCGTCGGTGCGGTCGACGGCGCCGACAAGCTCGCGGAGTTCTCCAGCTGGGGACCGCGCGTCGGCGACGGCGGCCTCAAGCCGGACATCACCGCACCGGGCGTTGACATCCTGGCTGCCCGTTCGCAGTACGCGGCTGAAGGCACCGGGTACTACCAACTGATGAGCGGTACGTCGATGGCGACGCCGCACGTGGCCGGTGCCGTCGCGCTGCTCGCAGCGCAGCACCCCGACTGGACCGGGCAGCAGCTGAAGGACGCCATCGTCAGCTCGGCCAACCCGACGCCGGAGTACGTCCCGTACCAGGGCGGCAGCGGCCGGCTGGACGTTGCGGCAGCCAGCAAGTCGAAGCTGCGCGCCACTGCGTCGGTCTACTCGGGCTTCCACCCGTGGCCGGTGCAGCCGAACGAGTCGGTCGAGCGGACCGTCACCTACACCAACGACGGCGACCAGGCGGTCGAGCTGGACCTGTCCACTCAGGTTGCCGACGCACCGGCCGGGCTGTTCGCGTTGTCGAGCCCGAAGGTGACCGTGCCCGCGCACGGGACCGCTGAGGTCAAGGTAACGGTGGCAGTGAACGCCGTACCGGTCGACAAGCAGCTGTCCGGTCGGCTGGTCGCTACCGGCACCGGCGTGCAGCTGAGCACTGTGATCGGCGTCGGACGGGAGGGGGAGCGGTACGAGCTCACCCTGGACGCGAAGGATCGCAGCGGCCGACCGCTGAGCGGTGACGCGATCCTGATCGGCCGGGGGACCTACGGCCAGTTCGTCCTGGGTGAGGAGGGCGCGAAGCTGCGGCTGGCACCGGGCGACTACACGACCTGGCTGACCACCGACGTGGAAGGTGCGAACGGCCCGAGCAGCAAGGGGCTCGCCGTACTGACGCTGCTGGACATCCACGTCGACAAGGACAGGACGGCGACGTACGACGCCCGCAAGGCGCGTCAGCTGACCGCTACCGCTCCGCAGGCCACGACGCTGGGCGAGGCGCGGGTCAATGTCTATCGCGACTTCGGGCGGGACGTGCTGTCGGTCGGGTCGTCGCGCTGGCCGGACCCGTCGTACGACAGCGTGTGGGTACTGCCGACGGGCCAGGCCAAGGACGGAGACTTCGTCACCGGTGCACGCTGGCGGTTGGAGCAGCCTGCTCTGACGGTCGACGGCTACCAGGACATGCTGGTACGCCGGGCGGCGCAGCCGTTGGCGCGTGGACGTCAGCAGCTGGACGCGGTCTTCGTCGAGCAGGGCCTGGCCGACCGGAACGGGAGTCACCGGGGCAAGGCGGTCGTCGTACGCAACAACGGGTCGGTGGAGCAGCAAGCCGCGGCGGCGGTCGCGGCCGGGGCGAAGCTGCTGGTCGTCGTCAACGACGGGCCGGGCAAGCTGCAGCCCTGGACGGACTCGATCTACGCGCCGAACCCGCCGCCGATCACGATCGCGACGCTGACGCACGACGAGGGCGAGCAGCTGATCGCGCAGCTCGGCAAGGGGCGGCGGACGCTGACGGTGACGTCGAACCCGACGCTGGACTACCAGTACGACCTGTCCCGCTACTGGGACCACGTGCCGAGCGCGCCGTCGTACCGGCCGAGCGGACGCGAGCTGGCGCGGATCGACGTTGCCTACCGCAACTTCCGGCCGGGGCGCGGGCTGGAGAACCGGTACGACGTGTGGAACACCGACTGGGAGTCGGCGATGAACGCCTCCGGCACCACGGTGCAGGGAGACCGGGTCGACTACGTGACCGCCGGGGTGCCCTACCAGGCCAAGGCGGAGATCATGCGCGAGGTGCAGCAGACCGAACCTGGGTGGACCAGCTACCGCGCGGGAAGCCGGAGCGAGCTGCAGTGGTTCGGTCCGGTGCAGCGGCCTCGGTTGGCCAAGGGACTGTCGCCGGTGCGTGCCGGTGAGCAGCTGGCGGCGGTGTCGCCGGGCTGGGGTGACGGTGGTGACCACGTCGGTACGGCGTTCGGGAACTGGGACATCACTCAGCAGCTGAGCCTCTACCAGGGCGGCATGCTGGTCGCGCAGGAGGCGCGTGACCAGCTGACGGTGAGTGGGCTGAAGCCGGAGCGGTTGCCGTACAAGCTGATCGCGGACAACACGCGGGGTACGTACCCGCACCCGTACTCGACAGCTACCCGGACCGAGTGGGGCTTCACGTCGTCGGCGACCGACACGGTGCTGTCGCTGATCCAGCTGGACTACGCGATCGGCCGGAACGAGCTGACCGTCACGCCGCGCTGGTCGGAGACGAACGCCACGGCCGGCATCCGCAAGCCGACGCTGGAGATCTCGTACGACGGCAAGACCTGGCGGTCGGTCTCGTTGCGCCAGGACAAGTCGGGGTGGACCACTCGGCTGAACGCGCCGAAGGGTGCGAAGTACGTCAGCCTGCGCACGCGAGCGGAGGGTCCGGGCGCGTCGATCGACCAACGCATCGACCGGGCCTTCGGGCTCTAGTAACAGCACCCGCCGCACGCCCTTCGGGCGTGCGGCGGGTGGGGTGGGGGAGAGGCGATGGCGCCCCGAAGCCGAGCCTTCGGCCGGCGCGCCTCTTCCCTTCCTACTTCCGGTGGTGCGGGGAGAGCATGTCCTCGAGCTGTTCCTCGGTCTCGTCCGCGGCGACGAACAGCAGTTCGTCGTTCAGCTCCAAGGTGCCTTCCGGGTCCGGCCGCAGGACGCGGCCTTCGCGGATGATCGTGACCAGCGCGGTGTCGGTCGGCCAGTCGATGTCGCCGACGCGCAGGCCGATCATCGGGGAGTCCTCGGGCAGCGTCAGCTCGACCAGGTTCGCGTCGCCCTGGCGGAACGTGAACAGCCGGACCAGGTCGCCGACCGAGACCGCTTCCTCGACCAGCGCCGACATGATCCGCGGCGTCGACACCGACACGTCCACGCCCCACGCCTCGTTGAACATCCACTCGTTGCGCGGGTGGTTGACCCGGGCAACAGTGCGCGGTACGCCGAACTCGGTCTTGGCCAGCAGCGAGACGACCAGGTTCACCTTGTCGTCACCGGTGCTCGCGATCGCCACCTGGCAGCGCTGCAGCGCGGCCTCCTCGAGCGACGACAGCTCGCACGCGTCGGCCAGCAGCCACTCGGCGCGCGGTACCGACTCGGCCTTGATCGCCCGCGGATCCTTGTCGATCAGCAGCACCTCGTGCCCGTTCTCCAGCAGTTCGCCGGCGATCGAGCGGCCGACGTTCCCCGCACCGGCGATGGCGACCCGCATCACAGCTCCTCAGGCTTGGTGCCGAGCTGCGACTCGATCGCCGCGGCCTCGGTCTCCAGCATGACGACGTGCACCAGGTCACCCTCCTGGATGACGGTGTCCGCCTTGGGCAGCAGGCCCTCGCCGAGCCGGGTCAGGAACGCGACCCGGGCCCCGGTGGCCTTCTCGATGTCGAACGCGGCGCGCCCGACCCAGCCCGAGTGCACGTGCACCTCGGCCAGCCGGATGGTCGCCGACGGGTCGCGCCACTCCGGCTCCGACCCGCTCGGCAGCAGCCGGCGGACCATCTGGTCCACCGTCCACTTCACCGTGCCGACGGTCGGGATGCCGAGCCGCTGGTAGACCTCGGCGCGGCCCGGGTCGTAGATCCGGGCGACGACGTTCTCGATCCCGAAGTTCTCCCGGGCCACCCGCGCGGCCAGGATGTTGGAGTTGTCCCCGTTCGAGACCGCCGCGAACGCCTCGGCGTCCTCGATCCCGGCCTCGATCAGGACCTCGCGGTCGAACCCCATCCCGGTGATCGTGCGGCCGGAGAAGTTGGCGCTGAGCCGGCGGAACGAGTCGGCCGACTGGTCGATGATCGCTACTGTGTGGCTGCGCTTCTCCAGGGTCCGCGCGAGCGTCGACCCGACGCGTCCGCAGCCCATGATGACGACGTGCACTCCGTGATCACTCCCTGCCCCGTGGGGGGCCGCTGGCATCCATTCGGCGGTGTAGACGCTACACCGGCCCGGGGCTCCCTCTAACATCCTCGGTGTGACCCCCGCTCTAGGCGACATCGGTAAACGCATCCTCATCGGACGCAAGCTGCGCAGCACGCAGCTCGGCGAGACGCTGCTTCCGAAGAAGATCGCACTCCCGGTGTTCGCCAGTGACGCTCTGTCGTCGGTGGCCTACGCGCCCGACGAGATCTTCCTGACCCTGTCGCTGGCGGGCCTGGCGGCGTACAGCTTCTCCTGGAAGATCGGCCTGCTGGTCGCGTTCGTGATGCTGATCGTGGTCGCGTCGTACCGGCAG
The DNA here is from genome assembly GCA_049998015.1 of Kribbella sp. cmx-5-2. Taxonomy (GTDB): domain Bacteria; phylum Actinomycetota; class Actinomycetes; order Propionibacteriales; family Kribbellaceae; genus Kribbella. The sequence goes on along the minus strand of JAEBEC010000001.1, from coordinate 472,062 downwards.
AACGTGCACGCGTACCCCTCCGGCGGCGGTGACTACGAGGTCGCGACCGTGAACGTCGGCCCGACCGCCGGACTGACCGTGGCCAGCGCGCTGATGGTCGACTACGTGCTCACCGTGGCGGTGTCGATCTCGTCCGGCGTCCAGAACGCGAAGTCCGCGCTGCCGTTCCTGGCCGGTCACGAGGTGACGCTCGGCGTCGGGCTGGTGCTGATCCTGACCGCGCTGAACCTGCGCGGCGTCCGGGAGTCGGGGGCGCTGTTCGCGATCCCGACGTACATCTTCATGGCCGCGATCATCGGGATGACGCTGTGGGGACTGGTCCGGCTGGGCTTCGGCAGTCTGCCGATGGCCGACAGCGCCGGCTTCGAGGTGCACCCCGAGCCGGGGCACGAGGTCTTCAGCGGGGTCGCGGCGGCGTTCCTGCTGGCCCGGGCGTTCTCGTCCGGCTGCGCGGCGCTGACCGGCGTCGAGGCGATCAGCAACGGCGTACCGGCGTTCCGCAAGCCGAAGAGCAAGAACGCCGCGACCACGCTGCTGCTGCTCGGCACGATCGCCATCACGATGCTGATGTCGATCCTGTTCCTGGCCGACAGGATCAAGCTGCGCTTCGCCGAGGACCCGGGCACCCAGCTGTACCGCGACGGCGTACCGGTCGGTGACTCCTACACCCAGAAGACAGTGATCGGGCAGATCAGCGACTCGGTCTTCTCGAACTTCCCGCCCGGCTTCTACCTGGTGCTCGGCGCGACGATGCTGATCCTGGTGCTGGCCGCGAACACCGCGTTCAACGGCTTCCCCGTGCTGGCCTCGATCCTGGCCAAGGACGGGTTCCTGCCCAAGCAGCTGCACACCCGCGGCGACCGGCTTGCCTACAGCAACGGCATCATCCTGCTCGCGGCCTGCGCGATCGGCCTGATCATCGCGTTCGACGCCGAGGTCACCAAGCTGATCCAGCTGTACATCGTCGGGGTGTTCGTCTCGTTCACACTCAGCCAGTTCGGCATGATCCGGCACTGGACCCGGCACCTGAAGACCGAGACCGACACGGTCGCCCGCGGCCGGATGATGCGGTCGCGCTCGATCAACGCGGTCGGCCTGACCCTGACCGCGACGGTGCTGGTGATCGTGCTGATCACCAAGTTCACCCACGGCGCCTACATCGCCATCATCGCCATGGCCGTGCTGTTCCTGATGATGAAGGGCATCCGCCGCCACTACGACACGGTCGGCCGCGAGATGGCTGTCGACGAGGGCGACCAGCTGATGCTGCCGGCCCGCGTGCACGCGATCGTGCTGGTCTCGAAGCTGCACAAGCCGACGCTGCGGGCGCTGGCCTTCGCCAAGGCCGCCCGGCCGTACATGCTCGAGGCGGTCACGGTCGACGTCGACCGCGAGGAGTCCGAGACGCTGCAGGCCGAGTGGGAACGGCACGACATCCCGGTCCCGCTGAAGCGCCTCGCCTCGCCGTACCGGGAAATCACCCGGCCGATCCTGCAGTACGTCCGCGACATCCGGCGGCAGTCGCCGCGCGACGTGGTGATGGTCTACATCCCCGAGTACGTCGTCGGCCACTGGTGGGAACACATCCTGCACAACCAGAGCGCGCTGCGGCTCAAGGGGCGGCTCTTGTTCACACCTGGTGTGATGGTGACGTCGGTTCCGTACCAGCTGATCTCGTCCGAGGCGGCCCAGGAACGGCAGGACCGGGTGGAGCGAGTGGCCGGACAAGTACGCCGGGGCGCTCGCAAGACGTCAGGAGATCGGTGACCGTATTGATGCCTCGCCTTCGGCTCGGCGGGTCATGGGGCTGGAACTCCCGTCCTTCCCTCGTCGCTCCGGTCGCTTCGCTCCCTCCACTCCTCAGTCCAGGACGGGAGGCCCCATGACCGGCGAGGACATCGTCGGGACGGTGCTGGAGCTGGAGATCGGCCCGGTGGCGCACGGCGGGCACTGTGTCGCGCGGTACGAGGGCCAGGTGGTCTTCGTGAGGCACGGGCTCCCCGGGGAGCTGGTGCACGCGCGGGTGACCGAGCGGACCACCAAGTACCTGCGCGCCGACGTCGTACAGGTGCTCACGCCGTCACCGCAGCGGATCGAGCCGCCCTGCCCGTACGCCGGGCCGGGACGCTGCGGCGGCTGCGACTTCCAGCACGCCAACATCGTCGAGCAACGGCGGCTGAAGGCGACCGTGGTCTCCGACACGCTGCGGCGGATCGGCGGCATCGAGCGGACCGTGACGATGGAGTCGCCCGGCGACGACGGCCTGGGCTGGCGGACCAGGATGCGGTACGCCGTGGGCCCGGACGGGCGGCCGGGGATGCGGGTGCACCGGTCGCACGACCTGATCCCGGTGGACCAGTGCCTGCTCGCGCATCCGGGGACGCCGGAGGTGCTGGACCAGCGCTGGCCGGGGACCGAGTCGGTGCAGGCGGTGGTGTCGTCCGAGGGCAAGCAGGCGGTGATCACCGACGCTGTGAGCGGCGGCCGGGTCGTCGAGGTCGTGCGGGACCGGCGGTTCCGGGTGGAGGCCGGTGGGTTCTGGCAGGTGCACCCAGCTGCTGCGTCGACGCTGGTGGACGCCGTACTGGCTGGGCTCGAGCCTTCCGCCGGTGAGACCGCGCTGGACCTGTACTCCGGGGTCGGGCTGTTCGCGGCGTTCCTGGCGGAGGCCGGGTGCGCGGTGCTGGCGATCGAGGGGGACAAGGACGCGGTCAAGAACGCCCGGCGCAACCTGCACGACCTGACCGACGTCACCCTGGAGCAGGGCGACGTGGACAAGGTGCTGAACGGCGCGGTCCGGCAGGGGCTGTCGCAGGTCGACCTCGTCGTACTGGACCCGCCGCGGACCGGTGCCGGCAAGCACGTCGTACGGCGGATCGCCGGGCTGTCGCCGCGGAAGGTCGCGTACGTCGCGTGCGACCCGGCGGCGCTGGCACGGGATCTGAAGACGTTCACCGAACTCGGGTACGGCGTCAGCTCGCTGCGGGCGTTCGACCTGTTCGGGATGACCCATCACATAGAGTGCGTGGCCGTGCTGGAACCTGTGACTGGTTAGTTACCGGGCGGCTCAGGTACCGTTCTGCGCTGGTGCCCTGATGTTCGCTGGAGACCTGATACCCGATGCCGCTCGTCGATCTGGATGACCCCGAGGAGCTCCGCGCCCGCTGGAGCGCCCTCGCCGCGGTCGCCCATGCCACCGGCTTCGACCGCCGCTGGTACGCCGACGCCGACGGCTGGTACCACCAGGACGAGACCGGCTCGGACCTGCGGATGGTGCGGCTGTCCGGTGGGCGGTCGGTTCTGTTCGGGTACCACACGCAGTACAGCCGGACGGCCGGGACGGACCTGCTGGCGGGCGCGCCGGACTGGATCGGGCAGCCGGAGGTCAAGCGGCGGATCGTCGCCGGGGACCTCGGGTTCGTGTACGGCTCGTTCAACGGGACGTGGGCGCGGGCGTCGTACGAGGGCGATCCTTGGCAGCCGGTGGACGACGGCTTCGGTCCGATCGGCGCGTGGATCACCTCGGACGAGGAGACCGCGCGGGAGCTGGTCGAGTGGGCGGCTGAGTGGGCCGACTATCTGGGCGGGCTGGATGAGCTGGTGCCGCTTGGGGTGGGGCTGATTCGCGCGGCTGCTGCTTCTGCTTTGTCGGCTGAGCAGTTGGGGGAGTTCTTCGCGCGGCTCGGGGTTGGGCCGCGGTCGGCGCAGCAGCCGGATCTGTACGCGGCGCTGGGGGCGGTGGAGCAGTTCAGTCAGGTCGGTGGGGGTGCTCCTGCTGTTCCTGCGGTGGTTGTTCCTCCAGCTCCGGTTGTCGAGGAGCCCGAGGACGAGGAAGAGCTCTTCATCGTCCCGCCGGGCGTCAGCCCGTTCACCGGCCAGCCCATTGCCGAGGACGCCCACGAGATCATCGGCGCCGAGCCGTCGTACGAGCCTGAGCCCTCGTACGAACCTCAGCCCTCCTACGACCCGCAACCTTCGTACGACGCTCCTTCGGACCCCGAGCCGGCGGATGACAACTACGGCGTAGTCAGCAAGAAACCCCGCCTCTTCGGCCGCAAGAAAAAGCAGCCCCGAGAGGAAGACAACGCCTCCCTGGCCGGTCTAGGCCTGGCGGCCCCCGACCCGACCCCCGCTGCTCCGCCGCCCTCCGCCGCACCCCCGCGCACCTACGACCGCCCCCTCCCGTCCTCAGAGCCCCCACGCGTAGGCGCCCCGGTAGAAGACGGCGAGGACTTCTACGCCAGCCTCTTCGCCGACGCCCCCGCCGCAGCCAGCTACACCCCCGACACCCCCACCGACCAGCAGCCCGCCGAGCCCCCCTGGTCAGCCAACGACGCCACCAACGAAATGGCGGCAGTCCCCGAGGACCCGGCCCCGTACAACCCAGTCGGCGAGGACACCGCTCCGTACACCCCGGTCGGCGAAGACACCGCCCAGTACGACCCGGTCGCCGGCGACACGGCCCCCTTCACCCCTTTCTCGGCGCCTGCTTCCCCCGGCTCCAATTCTCCCTTCGCACCCGCCCCCGAGGCACACCAGCTCAGCGAGCCCGGCGGCCACCCGCCGCAGCCCGCCTCGCCCTTCGCACCACCGGCTCCCGACGCAGAACCCCCGGCCCCCGGCTCACCCTTCGCGCCGGCCAGCCGCCCTCAAGTACCAGGCCCCGACGCCCGCTCACTCCACGACCGCGGCCCCGGCGACCCCTCGCCGTACGCACCCGGCCCCGACGAGGCAGCCTCCGCGCGTGAGGCCCACTCGCCCTTCGCCCCAGCACCGGATGCATCCCCGTTCACCCCCGAGCCCTCGCCGACATCCGCAGCGGACGACACCGGCGCACTCACCCCCGCCGACACCGACCAGTCGGACGCAACCGCGGACGACGACACCGGCGTCATCGCCCCCATCGACGCCGACGCACCGCAGTCGTCCACCACCGACGACGACACAGGCGTCATCCCGCCAATCACCGACCCCGGCACCACCGACGCCTTCACCGCCGGCGACGACACCGGAGTCATCCCACCCGTCCCCGACGCGTTCACGGATCCCACCCCGGACGACGACACCGGAGTAATCCCACCCGTCGCCTCCACACCCGCGGACGTCGTACACGAGCCTTCCTCGCTGGACGCCCCCCACAGCCAGCACCCGGCGCCCCCAGGCACACCCCGGGACGTCCAGTCGGCATCTCCGCTGGACGCCCATGAGACCCACCGCCAGACCTCACCCCTGGACTCCCGCGAGTACCCGCCCTCGGCCGACCTCCAGAGCCAGCACCCGGCATCACCGCCGTGGGCCCTACGGGACCATCGCGCAGGTGCGTCCTTCGAGGACCTTGCAACCCAGCGCCCGGATTCGCCGCCCCAGACTGCGCAGCACCAACCCACAGGCTCGCCCTCGGACGCCGGCCAGAACCAGCCCCAGGGCTCGCCGCCGTGGGCTGCGCGAGACCAGCACCCAGGCTCGTCCTCGGACGCCGGCCAGAACCAACCCCCGGGCTCGCCGCCGTGGGCCCTGCGGGACCCGGACGCAGCCGAAGACGAGCACCGAGCCTTGCCGGCAGATGCCGCGCGGGACCAGCGTCCGGGCTCGCCATCAGATGCTGCGCAGGACGACTACGCACGCACGTCTGTAGACCCTGCAGAGGACGAGCGCCCAGGCCCGCAGGCAGACCACACGCAAGACCAGCGCCCAGGCTCGTCATCAGATGCTGCAGGGGACCAGCGTCCCGCCTCGCCGTTTGATGCTGCGGGGGACCAGCACCCAGGCTCGCCGTTGGACGCCGCCCAGGATCAGCGGTACACCTCATCGCCGGACGCACGGGACCACACCCTCGCCGCCCCCAGCGACGTACGCCAGCCCCCCAGCCAGACCCCCGGCCCGACCTCCCCGCTCGACGCCTTCGCGCCCGACCACGGCGCGTCGCCCGAACCCTCCCCGATGGAACGCGAGTGGGTAGGCGGCGCCTGGATCAACGGCGAGTGGATCGAGGACGCCGCCGCGTACCTGGCCGCGAACCCTCACCTCGCCCACCCACCCCGCCCGGCCCGCCGCCAACGCCGAACCCCGTCCGCCGACCCCACCACGGCCGACGCCCTCCAGCAGTCCCCGTACGCGGACGCCCACCCCGACACCAACGCGGACGCCCACCCCGGCACCGACGGCGCTGACGCACGCGCAGGCGAGGCCCGCGCCGATGACACGAGCCGGGCCGTTGGCCGTGCCGATGACACGAGCCGGGCCGTCGGCCGCGCCGATGACGCCAGCCGGGCCGTTGGCCGTGCCGATGACGCCAGCCGGGCCGTTGGCCGCGCCGATGACACGAGCCGGGCCGTTGGCCGTGCGGCCGACACCAGCCCGGCCGTTGCCCGCGGCGCCGAGAGCGATGCCGCCGATGCTCGCGCCGACGAGACCAATGCCGCCGATGCTCGCGTCGACGACGGAGCGCGCTTCGACCGAGGCCCCGACGTCGACCGCGCGGACGATCCGCAAGGCACCGCCGACCTCCCCACGGAGTCCATCGAGGCCCTCCCCGCCCTCGACGCACCGGAAGATGCAGAGGACGTCCGGAAAGCCGACGCACGGCATCCCGCCGATGAAGCACAAGCCGAAGATCGCCGGGCCGCCGACGCACGGCGCCGTGCTGATGAAGCACAAGCCGAAGACGGCTGGGTCGCCGACGTCCAGCGCCCGGCGGATGGAGCCCAGGCCGAGGATCGCGGGGCCGCCGACTCACGGCGCCGTGCTGATGAAGCACAAGCCCAAGGCGGCTGGGTCGCCGACGTCCAGCGCCCGGCGGATGGAGCCCAGGCCGAAGATCGCGGGGCCGCCGACGCACGGCGCCGTGCTGATGAAGCACAAGCCGAAGGCGGCTGGGTCGCCGACGTCCAGCGCCCCGCGTATGGAGCACAGGCCGGAGGTCGCTGGGACGCCGACTCACGGCGCCCCGCGGATGAAACACAAGCCGAAGACGGCTGGTCTGCCGACGTCCAGCGCTCCGCCGATGGAGCACAGGCCGGAGATCGCCGGGGTGCCGACGTACAGCGCGACGGCAGCGCACAAGACGTGGAGCACGACCGGGCAGCCGGCGTACGAGGTGATGTCGACGAGCCAGATGCCGACGACCATGCGGCCGATGCAGCAGGCGCCGATCCGCGGGTAGACGGCGACCGCCGGACAGCTGACCTTCCCACCGAGGCCTTCCAAGCGCTCCCGGCCGACGGCGTACGGGACACTGACGGCCGCCGGGACATCGACGGCCGCCCGGCTGCCGACGTACGGCGTGATGTCGACGGGGCGGGTGCGACGGACCCTCACGCGGCCGACGGATCGGTCACCGACCGGCAGGCAGCCGGCGACCGCCGGGGCGCCGACGTGCCGACGGAGTACGTCGAGGCGCTCCCCGCCGATGAGGCAGTGGACGCCAACGACCGCCGCGCCGGTAACGACGCTGGCGGCGACCGTCGGGGTGCCGACCTGCCGACGGAGTACTTCGAGGCGCTCCCCGCCGATGAGGGACGGGACGCCATCGACCGCCGCGCTGGCGACGACGATGGTGACGACCGTCGGGATGGCGACGACGCTGGCGATGACCGCCGGGCGGGCGACGACGTCCGCGCTGCCGGCGTGCGGGGTGGTGTCGACGAGCAGGGGCCGGACGACCGGGCGGCTGTTGCACAGGGCGTGGATTCGCGAGGAGACGGCGACCGCCCGGTTGCGGAACTCCCGACGGAGCCTTTCGACGCACTTGCGGCCGACGGGGAGGACCGGGCGGCGGACGGGCAAGGTGCTGACGAGCGTGCTCTCGACCAGCGAGGTGACGACGGACGGGCTGGCGCCGCACGGGGCGAGGTCGACGAGCGCGGTGCTGATGATCGCCACGCAGCCGACGAACGGGCTGAGGTCGACAGGCCCGGCGCCGATGTCGGCCAGGCGGCCGGCGTACGGGCTGACGTCGACGGGCGCGGCGCCGACGACGGCCGGGCGGCTGACGTGCGGGCTGGTGCCGGCGAGCCTGGGGGCGACGATCGTCACGCGGGCGACGTACGGACTGAGGCCGACGCGCGGAATGGTGGTGATGACGAGCGCTTCGCGTCCGACGTGCGGGGTGGTGGCGACCGGCCGGCGGACGGTACCAGCACCGGCGGTTGGGTCTCTGAGGCGGAGATCGCTGATGAGCTGGTCCTCGAGGATCGGCTGATTGGCGAGGACCTTGGCGCGGACCGCTCGGCTGGCTCTGCGGTGGAGGACGGGGATGAGCATTGGGCTTCGACTGACGAGCGGGCTGCGGGCGACGGCGGGCTCGAGGATGAGGCGCCGACTGCGGAGATCGCCGCGGTGGTCGACGAGCCGGCTGGGGACGGCATTGCTCGGGTTGATTCGGGGGAGAGTGCTGCTGCTGGGGACGGGCCTCGGACCTATCCGCCGCTGAGTGATCAGTACGGCGGGTCCGGGGACGAGCTGGAGGACTTCGAGTACGCCGACGAGTTCCACGATGAGATCCTCGGCAGTGCGGACTGGACGGCCGATCAGCTGGGCGAGGTCTCGACGGGTGAAGGTCGACCTGAGGTTGATGCTGGTACGGCGGAGCCTGCTGAGGTCGACGAGCCTGAGGAGCAGGTTGCCGAGGCCGTCGCGGCCGAGCAGGCCGGCGCCGAGCAGGCACCGGTGGATGTGCAGGGGACTGCCGAGCAGGCGTCCGCGGATGAGCCGGCAGTTGATGAGCAAGCAGCTGAGGTAGTTGCTGTTGGCATCGACGAGTCGGCGGATCCCACCGGTGCAGAGGACGAGCAGGACGCAGCCGACGCCCATGAGCCCGATGACACGGCTGAAGTTGTTGGGCTTGCTGAGGCTCTGGACGAGACCGACGACACCGCCGAGGTTGTCGGACTCGCGGAGGCCATCGAGGCCTACGAGCCGGAGGCTGCCGCACAGGCCAACGGGCTGAACGGGCACCACCCCGAGGACTCCAACGGCCGTACCACCACCGACCCCGGCATGCTCATCCCCGAGCTCTCCGGCACCGGCGTACCCATCGCCCTCCCGCTCGGCGTAGAGCAGGCCATGCGCGCCGAGCCCGAGCGCGCCCGCCCGCGCCCGAAGGAGTCCCAGGCCTTCGAAGCGCTCAAAGCCTGGTGCCGAGCGCGCACCAACGTCGTCCCCTCCGGATTCACCATCCAGGTGCAGGTGCTCGACCCCGCCCGCCCGTCGTACCGGTTCGACCTCGAGCCGGCGGCAGTCGACGACGAGGAATGGCCCGACGACCGCCTCAGCGAGCTGCTCGGCGACCTGTGGATCGAAGAGGCCCAGACCGACCACGGCGGCTGGCTGTTCGCTCGCATCGACGCCGCCGGCCGGACGCTCAGGATCGACCGTTGGTACGACCAGGTTCCCGAGTGGTGGGATACCCAGCTCCCGGGCGCGATCGACGTCGAAGGGCTTGTACGACGCCTCTACCGCCGCGGCCCGGACTGGCAGCCGTCCTACCTGGAGCAGCTGTACATCACCGCGGGATAGCGTTGTCCCCATGTTGCTCAGGATCTTCACCGAACCCCAGCAAGGCGCCTCGTACGACGACCTGCTGGCCGTCGCGCAAAAGACCGAGGAGTGCGGGTTCGACGCGTTCTTCCGGTCCGACCACTACCTCGTGATGGGCGACGAGGACGGCCTGCCGGGGCCGACCGACGCCTGGATCACGCTGGCCGGCCTGGCTCGTGAGACGAGTCGGATCAAGCTCGGCACGCTGGTCAGCTCCGCCACGTTCCGCAATCCCGGTGTGCTCGCGATCAGCGTCGCGCAGGTCGACCAGATGAGTGGCGGCCGGGCCGAGCTCGGGCTCGGCGCGGGCTGGTTCGAGGCCGAGCACGCGGCGTACGGACTGAACTTCCCGGACACGCCGGGCCGGTTCGACCTGCTGACCGAGCAACTCGAGCTGATCACCGGGCTGTGGGACACGCCGGTTGGGGAGAAGTACGACTTCACCGGCAAGCACTACCAGCTCAAGGACTCCCCGGCGCTGCCGAAGCCGGTCCAGCAGCCGCACCCGCCGATCATCGTCGGCGGCGCCGGCAAGAAGCGCACGCCCGCGCTCGCGGCCCAGTACGCCGCCGAGTTCAACGCCGGCTTCAAGACCGTCGAGGACACCAAGACGCTGTTCGACCGCGTCCAAGCAGCCTGTACGACGATCGGCCGCGACCCTAAGACCCTCGCGCTGTCGGCCGCCCACCGCGTTGCCGTCGGCAAGGACAAGGCCGAGGTCGAACGCCGCGCGGCGAACTTCGGCTGGTCCCTCGACCAGCTCGCCGAGAGCGGCGTCGGCGGTACGCCGGCCGAGATCGTCGAGCTGGTCCCTCGACCAGCTCGCCGAGAGCGGCGTCGGCGGTACGCCGGCCGAGATCGTCGACCACCTCGGCCGCTTCGCCGAGCTCGGCGCCGACCGGTTCTACCTCCAGATCATGGACCTCACCGACCTGGACCACCTGGAACTGATCGCCTCCGAGGTCCTGCCGCAGCTCTCCTAGGCCTGTCCCGGATCGCGACCGGCCGCGGGCCGCCGCATGATCGCCGCGGTCAGGGCGAAGAGTGCGGCGGCTCCCGCGAGGGCGACCGGCAGGCCGGCCACGTGCGCGACGAGCGTGATCAGCAACCCGCAGACCACCTCGCCGAGGTACTCGGCCTGCGCGAGAAACGAGTGCGTGGTCGCCCGTACGTCGCTCGTCGTGCGCGCATTGACCCAGATCGTCGCGATCACCCGGGTGAGCGGCACGGCGATCCCGGACACCAGGATCAGCGCCGCCGCGGCGCTGATCGCGGTCGGCGCGAACGCCAGCCCGATCGCGCCGACGGTGCCGACCACCGCCGCGACGCCGTACGAGTGACGCGCGTGCTCCCCGTCTAGGCGCCGACCCGCGATCCGCAAGGTGACGGCGCCGAGGACGAGAGCGACGACACCGAGCCCGGTGAACCAGACGATCGGGTCGAGCCGGATCGGCAGGCCCAGTTCGAGCAGCTGCTTCGGCGCGAGTCGGCCGGCTGCGTCGGTGGCGCCGTTGACGAGGAACGTCGCCAGGAAGATCCGCAGCAGGTCCGGGCTGCCGCGGACCAAGCTGAGTCCGCGGCGGAACGTCGTCCACGACGCCGCCCAGCGAGCGCCGGACGCGGGGACGAACCGTTCCTCACTGAAGCGGGCGACGACGTACAGGCTCAGCAGGAGCATCGCCGCGCCGGCGCCGATGATCGCGACCTCACGCCGAGTCGCCCACGCGAGGGCGCCGATCACCACGAGCCCGGTCGCCGCGCCGGACAGCTGGGCGCGGGCTGTCCAGGTCAGCACCGCCGAGATGCGATCAGGGGCGTTCAGCTCGTCGGTGATCCAGGCGATGTCCGAGCCGCTCGCGAAGGTCCAGGCCAGCCCCCACAGCACCTGGGTCGCCAGCAGCAAGGGGAACGCCGTGACCAGACCGGTGGTCAGCATGGCCGTTCCCATCAGGACCTGCGACACGACCAGCGACCACTTCCGGCTGACCGTGTCAGCCAGTACGCCGGCCGGCACCTCGCAGCAGAGCGCGAAGATCCCCTGAACGGCTCCGATGGCGACGATCTGCGCGGCGCTCAGCCCGGCGTCGAGCACCAGGTAGACCGAGGTGACGAGCCACCAGCCGTTGTGCAGCACGGCGCGGGCCCAGTTCCAGCGGACGAACGCGCGCGTCAGCATCTCCTGCCGTGAATCGTCCACGCGGCAGTCGACCAGCGCCGAGCCGCGCGCGGCAAGGCAATTCCGGCTTAGAGTGGTGGCTCGATGTCGTGTATCTTGATGTCGAGAGAGTTTCCCGCTGAGAAGTGGGGCCGGGAAGTTAGGGCAGCCTGACCTGTAAGTCGGGTGGGCGGCTCGGCAGGATGGGTACCAGCGGAACAGGACGGACAGAGGAGCAGGTTGATGGCCAGCGTCGACAGCTTCGGTGCCAAGGGTGCACTCGAGGTCAACGGACAGTCGTACGAGATCTTCAGGTTGGCGGGCATCGAGGGCGCGGAGACTCTGCCGTACTCGCTCAAGGTGCTGCTCGAGAACCTGCTGCGCACCGAGGACGGCGCGAACATCACCGCCGACCACATCACCAAGCTGGGCAACTGGGACGCCGACGCGGCGCCGGACACGGAGATCCAGTTCACGCCGGCGCGCGTGATCATGCAGGACTTCACCGGTGTGCCCTGCGTCGTCGACCTCGCCACCATGCGTGAGGCCGTCGCCGAGCTCGGTGGTGACCCGACCAAGATCAACCCGCTGGCCCCGGCCGAGCTGGTGATCGACCACTCGGTCATCATCGACGTCTTCGGCCGCCAGGACGCGTTCGAGCGCAACGTCGAGCTGGAGTACGAGCGCAACCGCGAGCGGTACCAGTTCCTGCGCTGGGGCCAGACCGCCTTCGACGAGTTCAAGGTTGTCCCGCCGGGCACCGGCATCGTCCACCAGGTCAACATCGAGCACCTCGCCCGGACGGTCATGGTCCGTAACGGCCAGGCCTACCCGGACACCTGCGTCGGCACTGACAGCCACACCACGATGGTCAACGGCCTCGGCGTGCTGGGCTGGGGCGTCGGCGGTATCGAGGCCGAGGCCGCGATGCTCGGCCAGCCGGTCAGCATGCTGATCCCGAAGGTCGTCGGCTTCAAGCTGACCGGGTCCGTCCCCGCCGGCGCGACCGCGACCGACGTCGTCCTGACGATCACCCAGATGCTGCGCAAGCACGGCGTGGTCGGCAAGTTCGTCGAGTTCTACGGCGACGGCGTCGCGGCGGTGCCGCTGGCCAACCGCGCCACGATCGGCAACATGAGCCCGGAGTTCGGCTCCACCTGCGCGATCTTCCCGATCGACGACGTGACGCTGGAGTACCTGCGCCTGACCGGTCGCGGCGACGACGAGGTCGCGCTGGTCGAGGCGTACGCCAAGGAGCAGGGCCTGTGGCACAACGCCGAGGTCGAGCCGCGCTTCTCGGAGTACCTCGAGCTGGACCTGTCGACCGTCGTACCGTCGATCGCCGGGCCGAAGCGGCCGCAGGACCGGGTCGCGCTGAGCGAGGCCAAGGAAGGCTTCCGCGGCGCGCTGGCCGACTACGCGACCGACGAGGACGAGCTCGACGTCGACCCGTCCGAGCTGGGCAGCTTCCCGGCCAGCGACGCGCCGAACGGGCACGGCCACACGAACGACGAGCCGCACGTCCCGCACGGCGCCGGCGACAAGGGCCGTCCGTCGAAGAAGACCAAGATCAGCCTGAACGGCCAGGAGGTCGAGCTCGACCACGGCCACGTCGTGATCGCGTCGATCACCTCCTGCACCAACACGTCCAACCCGTCGGTGATGCTGGCCGCCGCGCTGCTGGCCAAGAACGCGGTCGACCGCGGCCTGACCAGCAAGCCGTGGGTGAAGACCTCGCTGGCCCCGGGCTCGAAGGTCGTCACCGACTACTACGAGAAGGCCGGCGTCACGCCGTACCTGGAGAAGCTCGGCTTCCACCTGGTCGGCTACGGCTGTACGACGTGCATCGGCAACTCGGGCCCGCTGCCCGAGGAGGTCTCGGCCGGCGTGCAGGAAGCCGACCTGGCGGTCGTGTCGGTGCTGTCCGGCAACCGCAACTTCGAGGGCCGGATCAACCCCGACGTCAAGATGAACTACCTGGCGAGCCCGCCGCTGGTGATCGCGTACGCGCTGGCCGGCACGATGGACTTCGACTTCGAGACCGACGCGCTGGGTCAGGACACCGACGGCAACGACGTGTTCCTGCGCGACATCTGGCCGGCCGCGGACGAGGTCGAGAAGGTGATCGCCTCCTCGATCAACAAGGAGATGTTCACCAAGGACTACGCCGACGTCTTCGCCGGTGACGAGCGCTGGCAGTCGCTGCCGACGCCCGAGGGCAAGACCTTCGAGTGGGACGCCGACTCGACGTACGTGCGCAAGCCTCCGTACTTCGAGGGGATGGCCAAGGAGCCGTCGCCGGTCACCGACATCAGCGGCGCGCGGGTGCTGGCGAAGCTGGGCGACTCGGTCACCACCGACCACATCTCCCCGGCCGGTGCGATCAAGGCCGACGGCCCGGCCGGCAAGTACCTGGCCGAGCACGGCGTGGACCGCAAGGACTACAACTCGTACGGCTCGCGCCGCGGCAACCACGAGGTGATGATCCGGGGCACGTTCGCCAACATCCGGCTGCGCAACCAGATCGCACCGGGCACCGAGGGCGGCTTCACCCGCGACTTCACCAAGCCCGACGCGCCCGTCACGTCGATCTACGAGGCGTCCGAGGCCTACCTCGAGGCCGGTACGCCGCTGGTCATCCTGGCCGGCAAGGAGTACGGCTCCGGCTCGTCGCGCGACTGGGCGGCCAAGGGCACGGCGCTGCTCGGCGCGAAGGCGGTCATCACCGAGTCGTTCGAGCGGATCCACCGGTCGAACCTGATCGGCATGGGCGTCCTGCCGCTGCAGTTCCCCGAGGGCGAGAACGCGGAGTCCCTCGGCCTGACCGGCGAGGAGACCTTCGACATCAGCGGCGTCACCGCGCTGAACGACGGCGAGGTCCCGCGCACCGTGCACGTCACGGTCACCCGCACCGACGGCAGCACGCAGGAGTTCGACGCGGTCGTCCGCATCGACACCCCCGGCGAGGCGGACTACTACCGCAACGGCGGCATCCTGCAGTACGTGCTCCGCTCGCTGATCGCGAACTGATTCAGCCCGTACGACGAACGAAGGCCGGCCGCAGGATCTCTCCTGCGGCCGGCCTTCGTGTCCTTCCGGTCGATCAGCTCAGCGCGGGCAGCCCATCCCGTTCCGCGCGTTCTGCAGGTCCCGCTTGCCGGTCACGGCCTCATCGGCGGCCCAGACCGCACCCGCCCAGCCGCCTTGCCGGTCGAGCTCCTGCAGGATCTTCCAGTTCCGGCTGCCTGTCAGCGCCGCCCTGGCCTGCTCGAGCTTCACCGTGTCACCGGTTTGCTTGGCGGCGGCCCATTGGTCGAGCCAGGTGCAGGCGATCGACCCGGTCACCTTCGCGGCGAAGTGGTAGCGGTCGAGCACCAGGATCTTCAGGAACGGTGTGCGGTCGAAACCGTTCGGGACGGGTACGTCGGCCAGCATCTCGTCGATCACCCGCGGAGCATCGGACTGCTTGACGATCGTGTCCGGCATCGCGTCGAGCCACGTGTCGGTGTCGACGGTCCTCAGCTTCCCGATCAGGCGACGGAATCCCGCGTCCGAGCCGACGTCGCCGCGCAGCGTCAGGTAGTAGGCGCCCTTCGGCGGCAGCAGCACGAAGAAGTCCGTCGACTTCCGCCCGCCGAACCGGTAGAGCTTGCCGGTCTGACCGAGCACCTGGATCGTCGATTCGGGCTTGCCTCCGTTCTCGCGGCCCGGGATCCAGTTCACCTGGAGCGTTTGCTTGCCTCGGGCGAACTTGATCTCACCCTCGTTGGCGCGGAACACCGGTACGGAGTCGATCCTCCAGTCCGGGTCGTCGAGCAGCAGCCGCGGCGTCGCGTCGGTCACCGCGCGGAACTCGGCGCCGTACGCCGACACCGGCGCGATCGGACTGCTGCCCTTGGGGAAGAAGACCCCGGTCAGCACGACGGCAACCGTCGCGGCGGCCGCGAGCAGGATCGTCGCGCGCCGGCGGGCGATGCGGCGGCGGCGCGGTTGGGCGCCGATGGTCGGTACGGCGGGAGCGGCACTCGGGACGGCGGGCCCCGGGCTGGCGGGGCCCGGGATCGCGGGGTCTGGGCCGGCAGGCCCCGGTCCGGCGGGCCCTTGGGCTCCCGGTCCGGCAGACCCCGGGACAGCGGTCCCCGGTCCGGCAGCGCCTGGTACGGCGGCCCCCGGTCCGGCAAACCCTGGGACGGCGGCCCCCGGAACGACGGCGGCCGGCCCGGCGACCCCCGGTCCGGCGTCTCCGGCGACGACGGGTCCCGCGACGACGGCCCGCGCGACCGCGGGCTCCGCGACGGCAGGGCCCGGGACGGTTCCGGCCGGCTCCGGGGCGGGCCTGGTTTCTGGTGTTTCGGTGCTGATGATGTCCTCCAGCAGGTCGTGCTCGGCGCCGTGGATCGGCAGGTGCCGGACCTTCGCGTCGCCGTACGGGTTGGCCCGGGCGATCAGCTGGTCGAGCTCGTGGTCGTTCATCGGTCCTCCTGCGCTGGTCGCTGGGGCTGGTCTTCCCGTTCATGTCCGGTATCGGCGAAGGCGTCTCCGAGCGCCTCGCGCAATCTCGTCCGCGCCCGGTGCAACCGCGTCCGGACGGTCCGAGCCGGTACGCCGAGCACAACCGCGGCCTCACGCGGTTCGAGCCCGTCCCAGGCGGTGAGCATCAGCAGCTCGCGATCGTCGTCGCTCAACCGCGCCAGGCCCTGCTGGATCACCGTCGTCGAGCCGGTGAGGTCGGCATGGTCGGGCATCACCTCGGCCAGGTGCTGCCGCAACCGCCCCGCGAGCCGGTCGCGCCGGAGTTCGCCACGGCGATGGTTGGCGACGACGCGGCGGGCGACGCCGTACAGCCAGAGCCGAGCGGTGTCGTCCACAGGCACCTCGTCGATCCGCCGCCACGCCACGAGCATCGCCTCGGCCACCACGTCAGCGGCGTCGTCGGGCGAGCCAACCCGCCGCAACGCGTACCCGAGCAGAGCCCGGAACTGGCTGTCGAAGAGCTCCCGGAACCTCAGCTCGTCGGTGAGGCCAACGGCGGGCAGGCGCTCGGGCGGATCGTCGCGATCTGGTACGGCGGCGACCGGTGGGGGCGGGCTCGAAGGACTCCTCATGCTCCACCCATGTCCGGGAGTATGGCGGTCGTTACAGGCCAGTCCCGTTGGTGTGGACGGTCCTGCAGGGGGTAGGACGGTGCTGGTGCGATCGGCCGGTTCGGCGGCGGGCGCGCCGGGCGAGGAGCTGGCGGTCCGGGCGCTCGGTGAGGCTCGGCCGGGGTCGATCACCACACGATCAGCGAGTTGCGGCTCGACCGGTGAGATCCGGTCCGCGCGGCTCGACCCGCGAGATCCGGTCCGCGCGGCTCGACCTGCGGGGCTCGGTCCGGGGCCCGCGATGCTGGAGAGGCTGGGCTGCGTGGATCTGGGGATTCTGTTGCTGGGCGGTTTGGCGATCGCGCTGGCGGCCGTCGTACAGGGAACGCTCGGGCTCGGGCTGATGCTGATCGGAGCGCCCGTCGTCGCGCTGCTCGACCCGTCGCTGATGCCGGGCGGGATGCTCGTGCTCGGGACCTTGCTGCCGATTCTCACGCTGGCTCGGGAGTGGCGGCAGATCGACTGGCGGCAGGCGGGGTGGCTGACCGGTGCGCGGGTGGTGACGACGCCGCTGGGTGTGCTGGTGCTGGGGTGGTTGTCCGCGCGGGCGATCGGTGCGGTGGTCGGGTTCGTCGTACTGGGGGCTGTTGTGCTCACGTTCTGGCGGCTCGACGTGCGCGCGACCCGGCGCAACCTGGTGATCGCGGGAGCGGTCGCGGGGATCTCCGGTACGGCGGCGTCGATCGGCGGTCCGCCGGCGGCCGTCGTACTGCAGCACGAGCAAGGACCGCGGCTGCGGGCGACGCTGGCCGCGTTCTTCTTCATCGGGTCCGCGGCGTCGCTGGCGGCGGTGGCGATCGGTGGGCAGTTCACACGGCATCAGCTGTACTACGGCTTGTCGTGGATCCCGGCGCTCGGGACCGGGTTCGCGGTGGCCGTACCGCTGCAGAAGCGCTTCCACGGTCCGCGGCTGCGGCACACGATCCTGATCCTGGCCGGGCTGTCGTCGATCCTGGTCATCCTCAAGTCGGTGCTCTGAAGCGTCGGCGCGTGCCGCAGCGTCGGCATGGGCGCGCGGGGTCGGCACGGGCGAGCGGGGTCGGCGAGGGCGAGCGGGGTCGGCGAGGGCGAGCGGGGTCGGCGGGGGCGAGCGAGGTCGGCACAGCCGCGCGGCGTCGGCGCGGGCGAGCGGGGTCGGCACGGGTGCGCGGCGTCGGCGCGGGCGAGCGGGGTCGGCACGGGTGCGCAGCGTCGGCGCGGGCGCGCGGGGTCGGCACAGCCGCGCGGGGTCGGCACGGGGAGCACTGTCGGTGCGGGGCGCTTTACTGGTCGGGTGGCAGCTCATCCGCGAGCGGTGGTCGAGGCCGCGTGCGCTCGGTACGGCGAGGACGTGGTCGTCGGCTGGTGCGTCGCGCTGCTCACCGGGGAGATCTCCGGCGAGGACGCGTACGGGCCCGACCTCCCGAAGCTCCAGGCGATCACCGGCAGTCCCAACCCAGGCGGGTGGCAGCAGCCGGTCGACCCGGTGAACCACTACTGGGTGCGGGTCTGGGCGGCGCGAGTGCTGCTGTACGCCTGGCGGGACGAGGCCGTCGACGCGCTACGGGCCGTCGCCGATGATCCGGCGTGGCGGGTGCGGGAGCACGTCGCACGGATCACCGCGCAGCGTGAGCTGGGCGAGTTGGTCGACCTGCTGATCCCGATGCTGGATCACGAACTGCCCCGCGTGCGGGCGGCCGCCGTACGGGCTGTTGGTGCGGCCGGCGAGTACGAACACGCCGAGGCGATCGAGCCGCTGCGGGATGATCCGGACCTGACGGTCCGAGCAGCCGTCGAGAAGGCGGAGGAGAAACTCGCCGCCCGGCTCGACCGCCCCCTGGCCTGAGCCCGGGCGCGCCGAGGGCTCAAGCGATGGCGGCGAGGGCGGAGGTGACCTTCGGCAGGGCGGAGCCGGTCAGGTTGGTGAGGCCGGCTGGGCGGCCGGTGGCGGTGAGGATGAGGTCGGCGAGCGGACCGTGGAGCTCCTGGACGTCGGAGCCTGCGCCGCCGGGGCCCGGGTGACCGACGCCGCCGACGCCGCCGACGCCGCCGATGCCACCGGGGCTCGGGTGGCCGACGCCGCCGGACCTCGGGTGGCCGACGCCGCCGATGCCGCCGATGCCGCCGATGCCGCCGATGCCGCCGATGCCGCCGATGCCGCCGGGGCCCGGGTGGCCGACATCGCCGGACCTCAGGTGGCCGACACCCCCGGACCACGGGTGGTCGGTGGCGAACAGGCGAATGTCGCGGAGGCGCTTGGGGGCGCCGTAGAACTTGCTCTTCAGGACGTGTTCGAGCGCGATCACCGCCGACTCGGCGGGCATCTCGCGCGAGTGGCCGAGCGGGCGGGCGACGTCCTGGCCGTGGACCAGTGCGTCGAGCAGCGGGTCGACGATGCCGGCGCCGAGGGTGCGGTGGGACGAGGTCGCGGTCTCGCGGAGCTGGGCGACCAGCTCGGCGGGGGAGAAGCGAGCGGCGCGTTCAGTGGCGAACGTCAGCTCCATCCGGTCGAAGCTGTCGCGGGCCTTGATTGCGCCCTTGATCACCATCGGTACGGTCGTCCGCGTCGACAGCGTCATGTGCGCGGCGACGTCGTGCACGGTCCACCCGGCGCACAGCGAGTCGGCCTGCCACTCGGCGGCGGTCAGGTTCTCGAGGAAGTCGGCGAGGCTGAGCCGCTCGGCGGCGGTGAGGGCGAGTACGGCGCGGTCGTCCATGGTGGTTCCTCTCGTCGGTCTTTGGACCACCACGAACGACGACCGCGCGGATGGACAGTCAGCTGGAAGATTCTTGGCCGGGCTCCGCGGGCGCCGGGTTGCCGGCGGTGCTGAGCCGACGAAGGCGCCGTTCGACGTGCCGACGCTCGGGGTCGGTGCCCGCTGTCTCCAGCGCCTGCCGGTACGCCGAGGCCGCCTCCGCGCGTCGGCCGAGCCGTTCGAGGAGGTCGGCTCGGGCCAGGTGGTACGGGTGGTAGGCCTGGAGAGGAGCTTCGCCGGCGAGCTCGTCGATCAGCGCGAGCCCCACGGCGGGGCCGTCGCGCAGCGCGATGGCGGCGGCCCGGTTGAGGGCTACGACCGGGGACGGGACGAGCGCGAGCAGTACGTCGTACAGGGCAACGATCTGCGGCCAGTCCGTCGTTGCGACGTCGGCGGCTTCGTCGTGGAGGGAGGCGATCGCGGCCTGGACGCCGTACGGGCCAGGCGGACCGGTGATCGCCTGCAGGACCAGGGCGCGGCCCTCCTCGATCATCGTGCGGTCCCAGCGGGAGCGGTCCTGGTCGTCGAGCAGGATGAGTTCGCCGTCGGGGCCGGTGCGGGCGTCGCGGCGGGCGTGGATGAGCAGCATCAGCGCGAGCAGGCCGGCGACCTCGCGGTCGGCGGGCATCAGGTCGTGCAGGATCCGCGCCAGGCGGATGGCCTCCTCGGCGAGGTCGACGCGCTGCAGGTCGGCGCCGGAGCTGGCGGCGTACCCCTCGGTGAAGACCGAGTAGGTCACCTGCAGTACGCCGGGCAACCGCTCGGCGAGCTCGTCCGCGGCTGGTACGCGGAACGGGATTCTGGCCTCGCGGATCTTCTGCTTCGCCCGGACGATCCGCTTCGCCATCGTTGCCGTCGGCACGAGAAACGCGCGGGCGACCTCGGGAGTGGTCAGGCCGGCGAGGCAGCGCAGGGTGAGGGCGACGCGGTCCTCGGCGGGGAGGGCGGGGTGTGCGCAGGTGAAGAACAGCTGGAGCCGGTCGTCGGGGAACTCGGGAGCCGGCGCAGGGTCCCGCAGGTCAGCCTCCACCTGCAGTACGGCGAGGCGCGCGGCGTACGTCTTGTCGCGGCGGAGCCGGTCGACGGCCTTGCGACGGGCGGTGGTCATCAGCCAGGCGCCGGGCTTGGGCGGTACGCCGTCCACGGGCCACTTCTGCAAGGCGATCTCGATCGCCTCGGAGGTGACCTCCTCGGCCAGATCGAGATCGCCGAACCGCCTGGACAGGGCGGCCAGCAGCCGCCCCCGCTCTTCGCGGAACACCTGCTCGACCATGCCCACCGAATCGGTGGGGAAAGACTTGGAGGGCAGGGGTGCGCTCTCGCCGGGGGAGGTGGAGGCGAGGCCGGGCTCCCCGCTGGGGGAGGTGGAGGCGAGGCCGGGCTCCCCGCTGGGAGCGGGGAGCGCCGGCGTGCCGTCGGACATCAGTCGAAGTCGGCGACGGGCCGGACGACGATGTTGCCGCCGCCGCGGGAGCCGGGGCAACGCGCGGCCCAGTCGAGGGCGATGTCCAGGTCCGGTACGTCGATCACGTAGAACCCGCCCAGCACCTCACGCGTCTCCGC
This sequence comes from Kribbella sp. cmx-5-2, assembly GCA_049998015.1. GTDB lineage: Bacteria > Actinomycetota > Actinomycetes > Propionibacteriales > Kribbellaceae > Kribbella. The sequence continues at coordinate 450,928 of JAEBEC010000001.1, read as the reverse complement.
GAACGGCCCGTCGGTGACCGTACGACGCCCGGCCTCGTCCACCTTCACGACCGTCGCGGTGACCAGGTCGGCCAGCGACTCGCCGGAGACCATGATCCCGGCGTCCCGGACCTCCTTGTCGTACGCCATCCAGTCGGCCGGCGTACACCCCTCGACCTCGCCGGACGGGCTGGCGGATGCGTTGATCAGCAGCAGGTACTTCACGGTGGATCTCCTCGGTTCGTCGGTCGTTACGGCACTACCACGAACGACCCGGGCCCGAATGGACAACGCCTACGAAGAAAGCGCGTCCCGCAGTTGAGCGGCGTACGACGCGGCCTCGGCGTCGTCGGCGTACTTGGTCCGCGCCAGAAGAACCCGCGCAGCCCGTCGCCCTTGGTCCGCGGTACGACGTGCACGTGCAGGTGCGGCACCGACTGCGAGACCACGTTGTTCACCGCCACGAACGACCCCTGCGCGCCGTACGCCGTGCGCACCGCCGCCGCGACCGACCGCGCCGCTCCGAAGAGCGGCACGGTCAGTTCGTCGGACAGCTCGACCAGCGTGTCGACGTGCTCGCGCGGCACGATCAGCGTGTGCCCTTTGAACACCGGGCGGATGTCGAGGAACCCGACCACCTCGGGCGTCTCCAGCACGAGATGTGCCGGCGTCGACCCTGCGACGATCGAGCAGAACAGGCAGTCGGCCATCACCCGAGGGTTTCGTCCACGAAGCACCAGCGCCAGGCCTCGCCGGGCTCGAAGCTGCGCATCACCGGGTGCTCGGTCTGCGCGAAGTGCTTGCTGGCGTGCTTCATCTGCGACGAGTCGCAGCAGCCGACGTGGCCGCAGCCGAGGCACAGCCGCAGGTGCACCCAGCTGCCACCGACGGCCAGGCACTCCTCGCAGCCCTCGGGTGTGTTCGGCGTCTTCACCAGCGGTGCGTCGGCCAGGTGGTCGCACGGACCACCCGGAGGGGCCGGTACGCGGAGGTCGTCGGACTGTCCGCCGACGTCGTCGGCTTCTGCGCGATCCAAGATGGACTCCTCGATGTCGAGTGCGATCTGTGCCCGTTGCAGGACCTCGTCGGCGACGAGGCCCTCGTCCCGGACCTTGAGGATGTGGCCACGCTCGGCCTGCAGCATGACCATGCGAAGTCGACGATATGCCTCACTCGGCGTTTCGTACTCGGTTTCGGGCCGGCCGAGTCGCTCCCACGCGGCCAGCGCGCGGGCCTCGCCGCGCTGCCGGAGCAGCTCGACGACCTGCTTGGGGTCGTCGGGTGTGACGACCTTGTCGAGCTCCTCCTCGCCGGCCTTGTGCGCGGCCTGCAGTACGGCGGCCTCCTGCAGCGCGTCCTCGGCCGGGTCGGGACCGGGCAGCCGCATCCGTCGTACCAGCCAAGGCAGCGTCGAGCCCTGCAGCAGCAGCGTCCCGGCGGTGACGGCCAGCGCGATGAACACGAGCACCTCGCGGTGCGGCGTGTTCTCCGGCAGCACGAACACCGCGGCCAGCGTCACCACGCCGCGCATCCCGGCCCAGGACAGCACGGTCAGCGCCTGCCAGGACACCGGCCCGGGCCGCGATCGGCCGAGAATCTTGCGGGACAGGATCGTCACCGGGAACAGCCAGATCGGCCGGAGCAGCACCACGGCGAGGAAGACGCCGATGGTCGCGATCGCGATCGTGCCGCCCGACAACGGGCTCTCCGACAGGTCGTCGAGGATCCACCGGGTCTGCAGGCCGATCAGCAGGAAGACCGTGTTCTCGAGCAGGAACTGGAACGTGCGCCAGTTGGTCCGCTCGGAGATCCGCGACGCGGCCGACTGGATGATCGGCGCCTTGTGCCCGAGCAGCAGGCCGGTCACCACGACCGCCAGTACGCCGGACGCGTGCACGTAGTGGTGCACGAAGTCGTTCTCCGCGGCGACGTACGCGATGAACGGCGCGGTCAGGCTCAGCGTGGTGTCCAGCACCGGGTCGGTGAACCGCTTGCGGATCTTGGCCAGCACGATCGCGACCACCAGGCCGATCGCGACACCGCCGCCGGCCGCGCCCAGGAAGTCCAGGCTGACGTGCAGGAACGTCGGCGCGATCAGCGCGGCGGCGATCGCGGTGTTCAGGCAGACCAGCGCCGTCGCGTCGTTCAGCAGGCTCTCGCCTTCGAGGATCGTGACCACGCGCCGGGGCAGACCGACCTTGCGGGCGATCGCCGTCGCCGCGACGGCGTCCGGCGGCGCGACCACCGCGCCGAGCGCGAACGCGGCCCACAGCGGCAGCCGCTCCTGCCCGTCGGCCTCGGCCATGCCCCCGAGCAGCCAGTACGCGACGAGCCCGACACCGACCGCGGTGAAGGCCACCAGCCCGACCGACAGCGTGCCGATCGAGCGCCGGTGCTGGGAGAAGTCGACCAGGCTGGTCTTGATCGCCGCCGAGTACAGCAGCGGCGGCAGGAAGCCGACCAGCACCACCTCGTGTGACAGCTCGACCCGCGGGACGAACGGCAGGTACGACGCCACGACGCCGATCACGACCAGCAGCAGGGGAGCCGACACCCCGATCCGGCGGGCCAGCGCGGCCCCGGTCGCCACGAGGGCAACCAGGGCGACGATCTCGATCGCGATTTCCACGCGCACAGTGTGTCAGGCAGGACCCCGGTCTTGCCCGCAAGGACCGGGCATCTGTGGACAACTCTCGCGTGCCACCTGTTCCAACGGTCCTGAGTCTCGTCTACGGTGACCGCACCGGACCGTCGCCCTACGAGGAGTCACCGTGCGCCGTCTGAAGACCGTTGCCCTCGGCTCTGTTCTCGCCCTGCTCGCGGTCGGCCTGCCGGCCTCGGCCGCCGCCGGCTCAGCCCCGACCACTGTCAACGGTTGCGTCGCGAGCGTGCCTGAGCCGGGGACTACGACGCCGGTCCAGATCTGCTACTCGCTCTTCAAACCGGCCGGCGCCTCCGCGCGCCGTACGGTGCCGCTGGTCTTCCACAGCCACGGGTGGGGCGGTAGCCGGACCAAGGACGCCGCCGCGTTCGCGTCGTACCTGCAGGCCGGGTACGGCGTACTGAGCTTCGACCAGCGCAGCTTCGGCGAGAGCACCGGGGTCGCGCACGTGATGAACCCCGATCTCGAGGGCCGCGACGTGGTCCGGCTGGTCGACTTCGTCGCGGGGCTCGACTGGGTGACCGAGCAACGGCCGGGCGATCCGCTGATCGGCGCGATCGGCGGATCGTACGGCGGCGGCTACCAGTTCGCCGGCGCGTTCACCGAACTCCGCGACAAGGGCCGGACACGGTTCGACGCGCTGGTCCCCGAGATCACCTGGTGGGACCTCAAGCAGAGCCTGGCGCCGGACGAGGCGGCGCGGACGATGTGGCTGTCGATCCTGTACGCCGGTGGCGGGCAGAACCTGCCACCCGCGGTTCAGGCGGGGTTCGTCGCGCTGATCACCACTGGCGCCTGGCCGACCGGACAGGCGGGTCGTGACCTGGACGCGTTCTTCGCGAAGAACGGTCCGGCCTGGCACGTGCGGCACGGCCGGAAGCTCGACATCCCGGTGCTGATCGGGCAGGGACTGTCGGACAACCTGTTCAACCTCAACCAGGGCCTGCAGAACTTCGACCGGGCGCTCACGCCGCGGGCCCGGGCTCGGTCGATGCTGGTCGGCTACAACGGCGGTCACACGCTGCCGAGCGTCGTCCCGCCGGGCTACGCGACGCCGGGCGACCCGTGCTCGATCGCGCTCGGCAGCCCGAACTTCGGCGCGCTCGCGCAGCGTTTCCTCGACCTCAACCTCAAGCACCGCGGCAGCGGGTTGACCGGTTTCGGGCGCTACCACCTGGCGACCGCCGACGGCCGCTGCGCGACCGAGCGCGACCTCAGGCCGAACCGGCGGTTCACCGTCGGCAGCGTCACCAGCAGCGCGAACGCCGGGCTGCCGGTCACGGTCGAGGTGGCCAAGGGCCCGATCACCGTCACCGGGGTGCCGCGCCTCGACGCGAAGGTGACCACGCTGCGGCCGGACGCCGCGGCGTACTTCGCGCTGAGCGTGGGCACGACGCCGCTCGACGCGAAGATCGTGCAGAACAACACGATGCCGCTGCGGGAGCCGCGCGTCGTACGGAACGTCCCTCGGACGGTCGAGCTGCCCGGGATCGCTGTCGACGTACCGGCCGGGAAGTCGCTCTACCTCACCGTCGCACGGGCCGCCGACATGTTCGCCGGGCAGAACGGAGTGCTGCCGAACGCGGTGAAACTCGACCGTGCCGCGCTCAGTCTGCACCGCAGTTACTGAAAGTTTCGTGAGTCAGGCTGCAAAAGCTTGCGGGTGACCCTCAGTTAGTGGACTCTTGGATCGCTGCCGGGCTGGCCGGACTGGGACGGGGCGGTTCCAGTCGTGGACGGCCCGGCCGCCTTACTTCTGGCGGACCTGGTCCAGGTACGCCTTGTACGCGGTCAGGAACGGCTCCTCGGTCATCACCGCGCCCGACAGCCAGTCGCACGACGCCTGCGCCGCCCGGATCACGTCGGGCGGGTAGTCGTACTTCACCTGGTGCTCGGCGAACTCGTCCTCGTCGTCGACGTAGAAGCTGCCGTCGCGCCGCTTCACGACGTCCAGGTCGAGGTCCACCATCGTGAACTCCTCCTCGCCGAACGTCACCGGCGTGGTGATGTCGCAGTAGATCTCGGTCTTCTGCGGTACGTCGTTGAAGCTCGCCGTGAACCACTTGTCCCGCGGGAACAGCTGGACGCAGGCCGCCTCCATCGTGATCGCCGGCTCCTCGCCGCGCTGGGCGACCGCACCGGCCGGCGCACCCAACCACACGCCGTACTGGTCTTCTCCGAGATAGGTCATCCACTGGTGCCAGTGGAGCTTGCCGTCGTACTTGCGATACACAACCCGCACCTTGCGCATGGCGTCACCGTACCGGCGCCGCCGGTCACCTCCGGCCTCGCTATCCTGTGCCGATGCGACGGATGCTCATCACCGGCGGCGCCGGCTTCATCGGCTCGAACTTCGTGCACGACACGGTACGGCGGTACCCCGACGTCGAGGTCACGGTGCTCGACGCGCTCACGTACGCCGGCAGTCAGAGCAACCTCGACCCGGTCGCCGAGCAGGTCACCTTCGTGCACGGCGACATCTGCGACGCCGAGCTGGTCGACAAGCTGGTCGGCGGGACCGACGTCCTCGTGCACTTCGCCGCCGAGTCGCACGTCGACAACTCACTGAACGACCCGTCGCCGTTCATCAAGTCCAACATCATCGGCACGTTCACGCTGCTCGAGGCGGTCCGCAAGCACGACAAGCGGATGCACCACATCTCCACCGACGAGGTCTTCGGCGACCTGCCGCTGGACTCGGTCGACCAGTTCACCGAGACCACGGCGTACGACCCCTCCTCGCCGTACTCGGCCTCGAAGGCGAGCTCGGACATGCTGGTCCGCGCCTGGGCCCGCTCGTACGGCGTGGCCGCGACGCTGTCGAACTGCGCGAACAACTACGGCCCGTACCAGCACGTCGAGAAGCTGATCCCGCGGCAGATCACCAACGTCCTGATCGGCGACAAGCCCAAGCTGTACGGCGCCGGCGAGAACGTCCGCGAGTGGACCCACGTCGAGGACCACAACGACGCGGTGCACCGGATCATCACCGACGGCCGCCTCGGCGAGACGTACCTAATCGGCTCCGGCGACGAGCGCAGCAACAAGCAGATCATCCAGAAGATCCTGACGCTGATGGGCGAGCCCGAAGACGCCTTCGTCCACGTCAACGACCGCCCCGGCCACGACCTGCGCTACTCCAACGACTCCACCAAGATCCGCACCGAGCTCGGCTGGATCCCGCGCTACGCCGACTTCGACGCGGGCCTGTCGGCGACCATCGACTGGTACAAGGCCAACACCGGCTGGTGGGAGCCCCAGAAGGGCACCGCCGAAGCCAAGTACAAGGTCCTCGGCCGCTGACCTGCAACAAGCTGCAACACCTGTAGACGACCCCCTGGCCATACCTCCAAGATGATGCGTCCCCGGCTGCCGGGGCGCTGATTCCTGGGGAGGTCCGGATGCAGGGGTGGGGTCTGTTCCGACGGGCGACCGTCGCGGCGGTACTGGCGTTGGGCATCGGTGGGGCGAGCGGGCTGACCGCGGCAGCGGACGATCCGCCGGTCCCACCGACGCCACCGGCGATCTCGGTGAGCTACCAGGGTGTCCCGATCGCGAACTGTCTCGAGCAGACGGTCTGTCCCGAGGTGATGCCGCTGGGGGAGACGGCCGAGTTCACCTTCACCGCGACCTCGGACGACGTCGTGAAGCAGCGGTACAGCTTCGTCGGCCAGAACCCGGTCGACGTCGACGGATCCACGATGACGCTCACCCTCGCGCCGCCGGACGACGGCTGGGTGCGGATCCAGGTCCAGAGCATCAATGCGATCGGGCAGTTCAGCTCGTCGGCGTACTTCCTGTTCAACGTCGGGACGCGCCCCGCCGCCGTCGGGTCCTGGGGGTTCGACGACGGCACCGGTACGACGGCCGCTGACGGTCCCGGGCTGACCCACCCGCTGACGCTCAGCGGGGGAGCGGCGTTCGACGCCAAGGGACGCATCGACGGTTCGCTCGCGCTGGACGGTGTGAACGGCGTCGCTCAGGCGACCGCGCCGGTGATCGACACGGCGAACAGCTTCAGCATCTCCGGCTGGGCCCGCCCGACGAATGCCGCCAAGACCGGCGTCGTCGCCGCGGTCACCGGCACGAAGAGCACCGCCGCCGGGCTCGGGTACGACGCGAGCACGAAGCGCTGGACCTTCACCCGCACCTCCGCCGACGTCAACGTCCCGGTGGTCTCCAAGGTGTCCTCCAAGGAGGCTCCGGTCAGCGGCGCCTGGGTGCACCTGCTCGGCACGTACGACGCCCCGACGGGTCAGCTCCAGCTCTTCGTCAACGGTCGGCTGCAGCAGACCGGTCACTCGGTCGCCGGCTGGCAGGCGACCGGTCCGCTGACCGTCGGGCGCGGCAAGTCCGCCGGTACGGCGACCGGTGCGTTCGCCGGTTCGATCGACCGACTCGCGGTCTGGCAGCGCGTGCTGGTCGCCGACGAGATCCCCCCGCTGGTCGACCCGCGGGTGGGGTCGAGCGGGAACAACCGGATCACCGCCGGGCTGGCGGCGTACTGGCCGCTGAACGACGCTGTGCGTACGAACGGCGTCTCGCGGACCGCCGAGCAGGTTCGTGGTGCCGACCTCACGTTGAAGGGCTTCACCAAGCCGGCGAACGCGTTCGTGGACGACCCGGAGTTCGGGCGCGTGCTGGAGCTGACCGGACGCTCACAGGAGTCGTTGACGCTCAACGCCTCGACGGTCGACGGGAGCGCGAGCTTCACGGTCGCGGCGCGAGTGAAGATCGACGACCCGTCCAAGCCGATGGTGATCGCGCGCCAGGGGACCGCGGGCAAGGACGCCTGGCGGCTCGAGTACCGGCCGGTCGACTCGTTCACCAGCGAGTGGCGCTTCATCCGCGGTGACGCCGGTACGGCGACCGAGACGGTGGCCGTGGCGCGGATGGACATCGACTCGCTGCCCGGCTGGCACCTGCTGGCGGGCTCGTACGACGCCGGCGGCGCCGGCGGCGCCGGCGAGCTGGAGCTGACCGTCGACAACCGCCCGTCCGACGGCTCGATCGTGTCCTACCCGGCGACCCCGCCGCGGGCGGGCACCACGGTGGTCGGCACGGGCAAGACGTCCGGCCAGGCGTTCGACGGCCGGATCGACGACCTGCGGGTGTACGTCGGGCTCGCGGCCAACTTCCGGCTCTGCGCCGACTACCCGGAGACCGAGGGCTGCGGCGCCTAGCTGTCAGAACGTCTGGTCCGCGAGCCGGCGCACGCCGTACAGGCTTAGTCCGTCAGCTCGCGGACGCGGTCCAAATAGGTCTTGTAGACCGTCAGGAACGGCTCGGCGGTGGTGATGTTGGACACGACCCAGGCGCACGTGGCCTGGGCGGTGGCGACGACCTGGGGTGGGTAGCCGTAGTGGATCTGGTGGGCGGCGAACTCGTCCTCGTCCATCACCTTCACCGTGCCGTCTCGGAGGCGGCGGATGTCGAGGTCGAGGTCGACGGCGGTGACCGTGTCGACGCCGAACTCCGGTGGCATCGTGATGTCGCAGTAGATCTCGGTCGGGTGGGGCGCGTCGTTGAACAGGGCGCTCCACCACTGGCCGCGGGGGAAGAGGCGGACGCGGCTGTGGTCGACCGGCCTCCAGGAGCCGTCGGCGCGCTGGGCGCGGTCGCCGGGGCGGGAGCCGACCCAGAGGCCGTGGTCGTCCTCGCCGAGGTGGAGGGACTCCATCAGGCGGTGGGGGCGGCCGTCGTACTTGCGGAACAGGGTCCGCACCATCTCCATGACGGTTACTCTAGGTGAGATGGATGCCACCGGTGAACTGCTCGACCGTCCGGAGCGTCCCGTACTGTGAGATTGCTCCGGAAGGCCTTGCCGCGTTCGGCTTCGGCGACCGGGGTGCATAGACTCGACCAACCGAGACAACGTGCGGAGGGGCTGGATGCGCTTGCTGGACACGGTCGGAGGGCCGGCGGACCTCGAGGACCTGACCGATCAGCAGCTGACGGACCTGGCCGCGGAGATCCGCGACGTCCTGGTCGAGACGGTGTCGCGGACCGGTGGTCACCTGGGCCCGAACCTCGGCATGGTCGAGATCACGCTGGCGATGCACCGGGTCTTCGACTCGCCGCGCGACCGGCTGGTCTACGACACCGGCCACCAGACCTACGTGCACAAACTGCTCACCGGCCGGGCGCCGAAGTTCGACACCCTGCGCCAGCAGGGCGGCCTCTCGGGGTACCCGAGCCAGGCCGAGTCCGAGCACGACATCGTCGAGAACAGCCACGCCTCGACGTCGTTGTCGTACGCCGACGGCCTGGCCAAGGCGTACCGCCTCCGCAAGGAGGACCGGCACGTCGTCGCGCTGATCGGTGACGGCGGCCTGACCGGCGGCATGGCCTGGGAGGCGCTGAACAACATCGCCGCCTGCGACGATCTCAAGCTGGTCGTGATCGTCAACGACAACGGCCGCTCGTACAGCCCGACCGTCGGTGGCCTGGCCACGCACCTGACCAGCCTGCGCACCAACCCGCGGTACGAGAAGATCCTCGACCTGGTGAAGACCAACCTCGGTCGCACGCGGTACGTCGGACCGCCGATGTACGAGGTGCTGCACGGGGTGAAGAAGGGCCTCAAGGACATGCTCGCCCCCCAGGGCATGTTCGAGGACCTCGGCCTGAAGTACGTCGGCCCGGTGGACGGCCACGACCGGGTGGCGATGGAGGACGCGCTGGCCAAGGCGAAGGCCTTCGGCGGGCCGGTCCTGGTGCACGCGGTGACCCAGAAGGGCTTCGGGTACGCCGCTGCCGAGCAGGACGAGGAGGACAACTTCCACCAGGTCCGCCCGGCCCACAAGCCGCGCGGCTGGACCGACGTGTTCGCCGAGGAACTGGTCGAGATCGGCCACCGGCGTCCGGACGTCGTCGCGATCACCGCGGCGATGCTGCACCCGACCGGCCTCGCGGCGTTCGGGCAGGAGTTCCCGGACCGGATCTTCGACGTCGGCATCGCCGAGCAGCACGCGGTGACGAGCGCCGCCGGGCTCGCGATGGGCGGGCTGCACCCGGTCGTCGGGCTGTACGCGACCTTCTTGAACCGGGCGTTCGACCAGTTGCTGATGGATGTCGCGCTGCACAAGTGCGGCGTGACGTTCGTGCTCGACCGCGCCGGGGTCACCGGTGACGACGGCGCCTCGCACAACGGCATGTGGGACATGTCGCTGGTGCAGCTCGTGCCGGGTCTGCGCCTGGCGGCGCCGCGCGACGGCAAGCGCGTCGCCGAGTTGCTGAACGAGGCGATCGACGTGGACGACGCGCCGACCGTCCTGCGGTACGCCAAGGGCGAGGTGTTCCCCGACATCGAGGCGATCGACAGGATCGGTACGACGGACGTCCTGGTCCGCACCGGCACGGACGTACTGCTGGTCGGGATCGGCGCGATGGCGGCGACCGCGGTGGACGTCGCCGAGCGGCTCGGTGCGCAGGGCTTCGGGGTGACCGTGGTCGACCCGCGCTGGGTGAAGCCCGTCGCGCCGGAGCTGATCGAGCTGGCGGGCCAACACAAGTTCGTCGTCACGATCGAGGACAACGGTCGCGTCGGCGGCTGCGGTGCGGCGATCGCGCAGGCGATCCGGGACGCCGGTGTCAGCACGCCGGTCCGCGACTTCGGCATCCCGCAGCGCTTCCTCGACCACGCGAAGCGCCCGGCGATCCTGCAGGAGATCGGCCTGACCGGTCAGGAGCTGGCCCGCGAAGTGATCGAGCTGATCACCCGGGACCAGGGGGACGCGATCACCAGTGAGCCCGACACCGCCCGCGGCCGGCCCGCCGGGGCCTGATCCCGAGCCTGCCCCCTGGTTCCCCCAGGAGCAGCAGGCTCAGGACCCAGCCCACGAGTACCAGGACCCGGCCGAGGCAGACACCGGCGAACTGCCCTGGGTCTCCGCCCAGCCGGTCGCCGGCGAGCCCCCGGCCGCCTGGTTCGCGGAGGAGGCTCCCCACGCCGGGCAGCAACCCCCCGACCCGGCGGAAGCCGACACCGGCGAGCTCCCGGCCGCTGCCCCCTGGTTTGCCGAGGAGACCGCGCAAGCCGCAGACCAGCAGGTCGGATCCGGCGTGCCGCCGAGCATTGCCCCCTCGGCTTCCGGCGAGCCGCCTCACACTCCGCCCAGGGGCCGCCACGCGGCGGCTGCCCCTCGACGCCGCGGCGTCGGGCCCATCCTCATCGCCCTCGTGCTCGTCGCAGCAGCCGTCGCCGGAGGACTCGCTCTCCACAAGTCCGGCACCGGCAGTACGACGCCGCCCGTCGCCGCCGCGCCCAAGACCCCCGAGGTCGACCGCGCCGCCCGTGCGTCCGGCGTCGACGCCGTACTGACCGCGCGCGCCGAAGCCGTCAAGCTCAACAAGCCCGACCAGTTCCTCGCCGCCGTCGACCCGGCCAACAAGACGCTCCGCGCCCGCCAGCGCACTCTCTTCGACAACCTGCGTCGCTTCGGCTTCGCCAGCCTCAAGTACGAGCGCCTCCAGGAGCAGTACGACCAGGCGATCACCGACAAGTACGGCCCGAGCACCTTCGTCGTCGCGGTCGCGATGACCTACCAGATCCGCGGCATCGATCCCGTCCCCGCGCGCACCATGCTCGGCTACACCTTCGTCCAGCGCCCCGACAAGAAGTGGACGCTCGTCTCCGACTCCGACCTCGACAGACGCCTCCCGCGCGGCTCGCACCAGGAGGCCTGGGACATCGGCGAGGTCCTGGTCAAACGAGCACCAAGAGTCCTCGTCGTCGTCGAGACCGGCCAGACCAAACTCGCCGCGAGCCTGCTGACAAAGGCCGGCAGCGCGGTGAAGGCGGTCAGCAAGAGCTGGCCCGGCGGGTGGACCGGGTCCGGCGTGGTGATCGCGCTCGACGACAAGGTCGTCCGTGGCGCGGACTACACCCTGCCGAAGAACGCCGAGGACGCGCTCGCGATGGCCACCTGGGTCTACCGCTCGCTGCCCGGTGAGGTCAGCGGGGTGGGGGAGCGGACGGACTCGTACGTCGTGATCAACCCGCGCAACCGGAGCAAGGTCGACGCCCGGACGCTCGCGCACGAGTTCACCCACGTCGCCACCGCGCCGTACGGGACGTTCGCGCCGCGCTGGCTGGTCGAGGGCGCGGCGACCTGGGTCGAGTTCCTCCCGATGGACGGCGCCCGCGACCTCGCCATCGGCTCGTACCGGCAGACCGTCCGGACCAAGTACCTGGCCAAGGCGAAGGCACTCCCCGCCGATGCGACCTTCTTCCAGGACTCGCTGAAGTCGTACCCGCTGTCCTGGCTGGCCGTGGACCTGCTGATCGAGCGGTACGGCGGCACCGAGCTGGTCACGCTCTACCAGGAGATGGCCGCGCTCGGGCAGACCCAGGCCGAGCGCGACCGGATCATGCTCGAGCACCTGAACCTGACCGAGGCCGGCCTCTTCCAGGCCCTGAAGGCCGCGGCCGCCGCCTGATCCACCGCTAGCGTCCGAAGAACTGTCATGCGTCCGAAGAACCGAGCGCTATAGCGCTCGGTTCTTCGGACGCATCGAGGTTCTTCGGACGCATCGAGGTTCTTCGGACGCAACGGTTCAGGCGGAACCGGTTACGGAACCACCAACGAACCGGCAGGCGATCTCCGGCGGACAGCCGGGGAATCCCGGGGATTCCAGGGGCAAAGTTGTATACCCGGCGTGTCGGTGGTGGATTCAGCAGGACCGAGTAGGGTAGCCGGGCTGTCGCTGGACGGGCGGACCGGAGGAATCGACCCGACGTGAGTGTGTCACCCCCTGACGCTGCCCGGCCGGGCGCTCAGGCACCGCCCCCTAGGCCCCGCCGCTGGCTGGGTCTGCTGGTGGTGGTCGTGATGACCTGCGGCGGGGTCGCGTACGCCGTGGAGCAGCGCGAGGACGACGCGAGCAGCCGGCCCAAGGTGAGCGTCGGCCCGACCTCCCCGCCGAACCAGAGCAACAAGCCGCCGTCCAAGACCGCGGCCGCCGTCGCCGCCCGGCGGCAGGCCGTCGACGTCGTGCTGCTGCGTCGCGCGAAGGCGGTCCGGGACGGCAACGAGAAGCTCTTCCTGGCCGACCTCGACCCGGCCGACACCAAGCTGCGCCAGGAGCAGCGGACGCTGTTCGCGAACCTGGTCGAGATCGGCTTCGTCGAGGTCGGGTACAGCCAGGCCGAGGAGCGGTTCGACCAGGCCGCGGTCCGCGAGCACGGCTCGTCGACGTACCTGGTCCGGATCCTGATGCGGTACCAGATCCCCAAGGTCGACCACGACCCGGTGACCACCGAGCTCGGCTACACGTTCGTCAGCCGCGGCGGCCGCTGGGTGATCACCGACGACCGCGACCTCGACGACGAGCTCGGCCCGACCGCACACCGCGAGCCGTGGGACCTCGGCCGGATCGAGGTCCGCCGGGGGCCGCGCGTCCTGGCGATCGTGGAGAAGGGCGACACCGACCGGGCCAAGGCGATCGTTGCCGAGGCCAACGAAGCGCTCACCCAGGTCGCGGCGTACTGGCCACGCCGCTGGCGCGGCTCGGTGCTGATCGCGGCACTCGACGACACCGAGGTCCGCGACGCGCGGTTCGCCGACGAGGACATCGAGTCTGCCGCGAGCGCCGGTTCGACGTTCACCTCGCTGCCCGGTCAGGACACCGCCGACGGCACGGTCGGCGGCGCGTACATCGTGGTCAACCCCAAGGAACGCGACCGGATCGACGAGATCCTGCTGTCGCACGAGATCACCCACGTCGCGACCGCCGACCTCGGCGGCTACGAGCCGCTCTGGCTGGCCGAGGGCGCGGCTGAGTACGTGTCCTGGCGGGGGATCGAGGCGGTCAGCGGTGCGGGCGAGGTCGCCAAGTGGGAGCAGGAGGTGATCGACCAGGCGATGCCCGGTCTCGTTGCCCTGCCGTCGGACCTCGGCTTCTACCAGAGCAACACCGACGTGTACGGCGTGAGCTGGCTGGCCGTGCGCTTCCTGGTCCGCGAGATCGGCCTGGACGCGGTCGAGGACCTGTACGAGGACCTCGCCCGGCACGGCACCGACCAGGCCAACCGCGACCGCATACTCCTGGTCCGCACCGGGTACACCGAGGCCACCCTGTGGATGTCCCTCAAGGACTACCGCCCCCAACGCTGAGTGGCGGTTTGACCTCATCGAGTCAGAGGGGCACGCTCGGGATGAACCGTGCCGAGTTCAAGGAGGCGTAATGAGTCTGTTGCGGACCAAGACGATCGAGCAGTCGATCGCGGACACCGACGAGCCGGAGTACCAGCTCAAGAAACGCCTCACCGCCCTCGACCTGACCGTCTTCGGCATCGGTGTCATCATCGGCGCCGGCATCTTCACGCTCACCGGTCGGGCCGCCCAGGCCTACGCCGGGCCGGGCATCGCGATCTCGTTCGTCCTCGCCGCGATCTGCTGCGGGCTGGCGGCGCTGTGCTACGCGGAGTTCTCCTCGACCGTGCCGGTCTCGGGATCGGCGTACACGTTCTCGTACTTCTCGCTCGGCGAGATCTTCGCCTGGATCATCGGCTGGGACCTGCTGCTCGAGCTGATGCTCGGGGCAAGCGTCGTGTCCCAGGGCTGGTCGACGTACGCCGCGCTGTTCCTGGAGCAGGTCGGTCTGGGCTGGCCGGAGTCGATCGGCCCGGACAGCCACGTGAACGTGCTGGCCATGCTGCTGGTGCTCGTGCTGACCGTGCTGGCCACGATCGGCATCAAGGAGTCGCTGCGGGTCAACCTGGCGCTGGTCGCGGTCAAGCTGTTCGTGGTGCTGTTCGTGATCATCGCGGGCCTGTTCTACATCAAGGGCTCGAACCTGAGCCCGTTCATCCCGCCGAGTGTGCCGGCCGAGAGCGGCGACGTGACGATCACGACGCCGTTGTTCCAGGCGCTGTTCGGGTTCACGCCGTCGACGTTCGGCGTGATGGGCCTGGTGTCCGGTGCGTCGCTGGTGTTCTTCGCGTTCATCGGGTTCGACGTGGTCGCCACCACCGCCGAGGAGGCGAAGAACCCGCAGCGCGACCTGCCCCGCGGCATCTTCGGCTCGCTGGCGATCTGCACGGTGCTGTACGTGCTGGTCTGCATCGTGATCACCGGCATGGTCAACTACAAGGAGATCAACGGTGAGGCCGCGCTGGCCGAGGCGTTCCGGTCCGTCGGCCGGCCCGGCTTCGCGACGCTGATCTCCGCCGGTGCGGTCGCCGGTCTGACCACCGTCGTGCTGACGCTGATGATCGGTGCCGCCCGCGTGGTCTTCGCGATGAGCCGCGACCACCTGGTGCCGCCGAACCTGGGCAAGACGCACCCGAAGTTCGGTACGCCGTACCGCCTGACGATCGGGATCGGTGTCGTGGTCGCGATCGTCGCCGGGGTGACCCCGATCGGCAAGCTGGAGGAGATGGTGAACATCGGCACGCTGGCCGCGTTCACCCTGGTCTCGATCGCCGTGCCGCTGCTGCGCCGGTCGCGGCCGGACGTCCAGCGTTCCTTCCGGGTGCCGGGCAACCCGGTGATCCCGATCCTGGCCGCCCTGATCTGCATCTACCTGATGCTGAACCTGTCGCTGGAGACCTGGCTGCGGTTCGCGATCTGGATGGCCCTCGGCTTCATCATCTACGCCGCGTACGGCTACCGCCGCAGCCGCGTTGGCCGCGAGGAGAAGACGGGCGAGGTCACCAAGGCCTAGCCCTGGTGCGCAAAGGCCGCGTCCCCGGAGTCCCGGGGGCGCGGCCTTTGCCGACGGTAGAATCCCTCAGTCGCGGCCACCGATCAGGGGTTGGTACTTGTGAGGTGGCGGACGACGAAGCGCAGCGGCGCTGGTTCACCGGTACTTTCGCAGAGGACTCTTTCCATGAAGCACCCGAGGCGCCTGCTGGCGGCCGTGGCCGCGCTCGCGCTGGCCGGGACCGCCGGTGTCGTGGTGGTGACGCGTTCGGGAGACGCTCCGGCCGGCAGTACGGCGGCCGCGCTGGAGGCGCCGGGCAAGGCGCGCGAGCTGAGCGACGCCGAGAAGAAGAGCCGGCAGCACGAGGTCGACCTCCTGCTGGGCAAGCGGGCGACCGCCGTACTCAAAGGTGATCTGAACGGGTTCCTGGCTGCCGTCGATCCGAAGCAGCCGAAGCTGGTCGCGCGGCAGAAGCTGTTGTTCGCCAACCTGCGCAAGTTCGGTCTCAGCACGCTGAAGTACTTCACCGCCGACGACTGGGCGGCGCCGAAGCTGACCGAGAAGTACGGGCCCTCGACGTACAGCACGCGCGTGATGATGCGGTACCAGATCGCCGGCGTCGACCCGAAGCCCGTGCAGACCGATCTCGGCTACACGTTCGTCCGCCGCGACAACCTGTGGGTCCTGGTCGAGGACAGTGCGATCGACGAGACGCTGAGCCGCGACGGGCACCGGCAGCCGTGGGACTTCCAGGAGGTCGCGCTGGTCCGGCGCGGCAAGGTCGTCGTGGTGGTCGCGCAGCGCGAGCTCGCGCTGGGCCAGAAGATCGCGCGGGTCTCGCAGGGCGCCGTCGCCGCCGTACGCCGGCACTGGCCGCGCGGCTGGGACGGTTCGGTCCTGGTGGTCGCGATGCCGGAGCCGCAGGTGATGGCGACCGTGTGGACGTCGGGCAGCGGCCGCGGCTGGACGATCGCCGCGAAGGCGGTCACCTTGTACGAGGGGGAGCAGCTCGGCAAGCCGTCCGGTCCGGCGGTCGGCAGCCGAATCGTCATCAACCCGGCGCTGCGCAAGGACCTCGACGAGGACCTGCTGGTGCACGAGATGACCCATGTCGCGACCGTGCCGATCGGCCCGCTGGTCCCGCTCTGGCTGGCCGAGGGCCTGGCCGAGTACGTGCGCTGCCGGTCGGTCGAGGACGACCCCGAGTGGACCGTCGACCCGTACCGGAAGACGGTCAAGACCAAGTACCTGCCGGGCATGAAGACGCTGCCCGACCGCGCCGCGTTCGACGCGAACGGCGAACGCGCCTACGGCCAGAGCTGGTGGACCGTCGAGTACCTGGCCGACCGGATCGGCATGCCGAAGGTCGCCACCCTGTACGCCGACCTGGCCGTGCACGGCACCACCGACGCGACGTACAGCGCGATCCTGAAACGCCACACCGGCAAGACCCCGGCCGAGCTGACCGCGGCCGTCAAGAAGTACCGCGGATAGTGCTGCTGGGGCCGGAGCGGGCTTCCGGGCTCCGCACCGACCCCAGCAGAATCAGGTCAGGTCAGGCCAGCGACGCGACACCCTTGGGGAGGAAGCGCTGCCCGTTGACCTTCTCGGCGATGCCCGAGCGGTCCAGGTACGGCGTGATGCCGCCGAGGTGGAACGGCCAGCCGGCGCCGAGCAGCAGGCACAGGTCGATGTCCTGCGCCTCGGCGACGACACCCTCGTCGAGCATGATCTTGATCTCCTCGGCGAGTGCGGTCAGCACCCGGGTGCGCAGCTCGTCGGCGCCGGACGGCTGGTCGCCGACCGTCACCAGCGCCTCGACCTCCGGGTCGACCGACGGCTTGCCCTCGGCGCTCCAGACGTAGAACGAACTCTTGCCCGCGGCAACGACCTTGGCGAGGTTCTCGGACACCGCGAACCGGTCCGGGTAGGCCCGGTTCATCGTCTCCGCGACGTGCAGCGCGACCGGCAGGCCGACCAGCTGCAGCAGCACGAACGGCGGCATCGGCAGGCCGAGTGCCGACAACGCCTTGTCCGCTTCGGGAATCGGCGTGCCCTCGTCGACCGCCGCGCTGACCTCACCGAGGAAGCGGGTCAGCAGCCGGTTCACCACGAAGGCCGGCGCGTCCTTGACCAGCACGCACGACTTCTTCAGCTTCTTGCCGACCGCGAACGCCGTCGCCAGCGCGGCGTCGTCGGTCTGGTCGGCGCGGATGATCTCCAGCAGCGGCAGCACCGCGACCGGGTTGAAGAAGTGGAAGCCGACGACGCGCTCGGGGTGCTCCAGCCCGGCCGCCATCTCGGTGATCGGCAGCGACGAGGTGTTGGTCGCGAGGATCGCCTCCGGCGCGACGATCTTCTCCAGGTCGGCGAAGATCGTCTTCTTCAGCTGCAGCTCCTCGAAGACCGCCTCGATCACGAAGTCGGCGTCGGCGAAGACCTGCCGGTCGACCGAGCCGGTGACGAGCGCCTTCAGCTGGTTGGCCTTGTCAGGGCGGATCCGGCCCTTGCCGAGCAGCTTGTCGATCTCGCCGTGCACGTACCCGACGCCGCGGTCGACCCGCTCCTGGTCGAGGTCGGTGAGCACGACCGGGACCTCGAGCCGCCGTGCGAACAGCAGCGCGAGCTGGCCGGCCATCAGACCGGCGCCGACGACGCCGACCTTGTTGACCGGGCGGGCCAGCGACTTGTCGGGCGCACCGGCCGGGCGCTTGGCGCGCTTGTTGACCAGGTCGAAGGCGTAGAGACCGCTGCGCAGCTCCTCGCTCATGATGAGGTCGGCCAGTGCCTCGTCCTCGGCCGCGAACCCACGGTCGCGGTCGTTGTCCTTGGCCGCCGCGATCAGGTCCAGAGCCCGGTACGGCGCGGGCGCCGCGCCGCTGACCTTGAGGTCGGCGAACGCCTTGCCCCGCGCCACCGCCGCGTCCCACGCGTCGCCGCGGTCGATCTCCGGGCGCTCGACGGTGACCTCACCGGTCAGCACCTTGCTCGCCCAGAGCAGCGACTGCTCGAGGAAGTCGGCCGAGTCCAGCAGCATGTCGCCGATCCCGAACTTCACCGCCTCGGGGCCGGAGAGCATCTTGTTCTGGTTCAGCGCGTTCTCGACCACGACCTTGACGGCCTTGTCGGCGCCGATCAGGTTCGGCAGCAGGAAGTTGCCGCCCCAGCCCGGGAGCAGGCCGAGGAAGACCTCCGGAGTCGAGATCATCCCGGCGGCGACGGAGACGGTCCGGTACGACGCGTGCAGCGCGACCTCGAGGCCACCGCCGAGCGCGACACCGTTGACGAACGCGAAGCTCGGCTTGCCGCCCTCGGTCAGCTTGCGCATCACGCCGTGACCGATCCGGCCCAGGTTGAGCGCCTGCTCGCGCTCGGTCAGCTTCGGTACGCCGCTGAGGTCGGCGCCGGCGGCCAGGATGAACGGCTTGCCGGTGACACCGATCGCGACGACGTCCTCGCGGGCGAGCGCGGCATCGATCGCCTGGTTCAGCTCGGCGAGACCCTTCGGGCCGAAGGTGTTCGGCTTGGTGTGGTCCTGGCCGTTGTCGAGCGTGATCAGGGCCATCGTGCCGGCCTGGTTCGGCAGCACGACGTCGCGGCTGGGGGCGAGCGTGACGAGCTCGTCGTTCTCGATCGCGGTGGCTTCGGCGATCAGTGCGTTCAGGTCGCTCATGCCGCCTGTCCTTCCCAGTTCGGGTTCTCCCAGATGATCGTTCCGCCCATGCCGAGGCCGACGCACATGGTGGTGAGGCCGTAGCGGACCTCGGGGCGCAGCTCGAACTGCTTGGCCAGCTGGACCATCAGCCGCACGCCGGACGACGCCAGCGGGTGGCCGTACGCGATCGCTCCGCCGTACGGGTTGACGCGCGGGTCGTCGTCGGCGATGCCGTAGTGCTCGAGGAACGCCAGCACCTGAACGGCGAACGCCTCGTTCACCTCGAAGGCCTGGATGTCGTCGATGGTCAGGCCGGCCTGCTTCAGCGCCTTCTCGGTCGCCGGGACCGGACCGAAGCCCATCACCTCGGGCTCGACGCCGACGAAGGCGTACGAGACCAGCTTCATCTTCGGCTTCAGGCCGAGCTCCTCGGCCGCCTCCGCCGACGTCAGCAGGGCAGCCGTCGCGCCGTCGTTGATGCCGGCCGCGTTGCCCGCGGTGACCCGGCCGTGCGGACGGAACGGCGTCTTCAGCTTCGCCAGGTCCTCCAGCGTCGTACCGGGCCGCATCGGCTCGTCGGTGGTCGCCAGGCCCCAGCCGTGCTCGGCCGAACGGGTCGCGATCGGGACCAGGTCCGGCTGGATCAGGTCGTTCGCGTACGCCTTGGCGGCGCGCTCCTGGGAGGCGACCGCGAACGCGTCGGTGCGCGCCTTGGTGATGCTCGGGTAGCGGTCGTGCAGGTTCTCGGCGGTGGAGCCCATCACCAGCGCGGAGGTGTCGACCAGCTTCTCGGAGATGATCCGCGGGTTCGGGTCGACGCCCTCGCCCATCGGGTGCCGGCCCATGTGCTCGACGCCGCCGGCGATCACCACGTCCTGGGCGCCGAAGGCGATCCCGGAGGCGGTGGTGGTGACCGCGGTCATCGCGCCGGCGCACATCCGGTCGATCGCGTAGCCCGGCGTGGTGTTCGGCAGCCCGGCCAGCAGCGCGGCGGTCCGGCCGATGGTCAGGCCCTGGTCGCCGATCTGGGTGGTGGCCGCGATCGCGACCTCCTCGACCCGCTCCGGCGGCAGCGACGGGTTGCGGCGCAGCAGTTCACGGATGCACTTGATCACCAGGTCGTCGGCGCGCGTCTCGGCGTACTGACCTTTGGCCTTGCCGAACGGGGTGCGAACGCCGTCGACGAACACGACATCGCGGATCTCACGGGGCACGAGGGCCCTCCTTAAGGTGGGGTGGCAGCACCGATGCTACCCGTCGGTAATGAACCGCCCCAAGCAGCCACGCCTGTGCGGCTGCTCACAACCCGGATCCGGTCGGTCCGCGTTGGACGTGGCGCCCCGGCGGGATCGGGCGCATGCTTGGAGGCAGGCACGCTTCGGGAGTCGCTCTGATGAACAACTTCGATCTTCCTGTCCCGGTCCTGAGCCGGGGCAAGCACCGCAACCCACGCAAGGGCGCCTGCTTCATGGAGTTCGCGTCCTACCTCGCCGGCGAACCGTGGTCGGACCATCCGGCCTGCACGCATCCGCTGCTCGCGGGCGTCGCGCGCGACGTCAACGACTGTACGACGGACGCCGGCCGGTCACGGCTGGCGCCGCTGATCCCGTCGGTGATCGGGCTGACGCCGGACGACCCGCACGTCGTACCGCGGGTGACCGCACGCTGCATCCAGGAAGCCCTGCCGGTGGTCTCGCAGGAACGGCAGTACATCCTGGCCGTCGCCCTGATCGTGGGGGAGCGGCAGCTGGCGGTGTTGGACGGACGTCCGCTCGACAGCATGGACCCGGCCTCGCAGGAGGCACTCGATTCGGTCCCGTCGGCGACGAAGTGGGCGCGCGCGTTCACGGCCAAGGCGCATCGCGGTACGCCGGACTACGCACGGCGTACGGCGCCTCGGGCGGTGTCGTGCGCGGTGGAGGGCATCTCCCAGGCCTGTGTCTCCGATCCGGACGAGCGGCTGTACCGGCTGCTTAACAACGCCATCGAGGAGTGCAAGAGCTGGGTGCCGGCCAAGCCGTCGCGGTTTCCGCAGGCTGCTCGACAGGCTGTTCCGGAGGAGAACCGAGTAGCGCAGTAGGCTCGCTGTGTGACCTTGGAAATCGACACCGGCTCCGGCCTGATGCCCGTGCACGTCTGGGAAGGTTCCGGTCCCGGTCTGCTGCTCCTGCAGGAGATCTTCGGGGTCTCGGACTACATCCAGGAGCGCGGTGCGCAGCTCGCCGCGCTCGGGTACCACGTCGTCGCGCCGGAGATCTTCTGGCGCCTCGACGACGTCGACCTCGATCCGGACGCGCCTGACCTGCTAGACCGGGCGCTCGCCGTCCTGGGCCGCCTCGACTGGGATCTTGCGGTGTCCGACTCGGTGGCCGCGCTGGAGTACCTGCGCGGGCGTGACACGAAAGTCGGCGTGATCGGTTTCTGCTTCGGCGGTGGACTCGGCTTCAACGTCGCCGCGGTCTCCGCGGCGGACGCCCTCATCAGCTACTACGGCTCCGCCCTGCCCAACCTGCTGCCGCTCGCGCCGGACGTGACCGCGGCAAGCCTGCACCACTTCGGCGACGCGGACGACTACCTCCCGGTGGAGACCGTCGACAAGATCGTCGCCGAGCTCGGCGACGCGGAGGTCTACCGTTACCCGGGCGCCGGGCACGCGTTCGACAACCCGATGCCCGCGTTCCACCACGCCGGGGCCTCCGCCGAGGCCTGGCAGCGCACGACCGAATTCCTGAACCGCCAACTGCCCCTAGAAGGAACCAGATGAGCCTGTACGACATCCCCCTGCGGACCCTGGCCGGCGCCGAGACCTCGCTCGGCGAGTTCAAGGGCAAGACCGTGCTGGTCGTGAACGTCGCGTCCAAGTGTGGCCTGACCCCGCAGTACGCCGAGCTGGAGAACCTGCAGAAGAAGTACGCGTCCCGCGGCTTCACCGTGCTCGGCGTCCCGTGCAACCAGTTCAACGGCCAGGAGCCCGGCACGGCCGAGGAGATCGAGGAGTTCTGCTCGACGACGTACGGCGTGACGTTCCCGATGCTCGACAAGGTCGAGGTGAACGGCGACGGCCGGCACCCGCTCTACTCCGAGCTCACGCTGACCCCGGACGCCGACGGCACCGCCGGTGACGTGCAGTGGAACTTCGAGAAGTTCCTGCTGACCTCCGACGGCACGGTCGCCGGCCGCTTCCGCCCGAAGACCACCCCGGAGTCCCCGGAGATCGTCGAAGCCATCGAGCGCCAGCTCCAGGCCTGACGGCAGCGCGCCGGCCCGCACCCCGACCCGGCGCGCGACCGGCCGCACCCCGGCCCGGCGCGCGAGCTTCAAGTAGTCCTCCCGATCCCCGTGACCACTGGTCCGGGGCTTGGGGTGACTAGTCCAGCGTTTTGGCTGGTGCAGTGACCGTCAACGCGTCGGCGAGCACCTGGGCGGTCAGCCCGATCTGCCACTCGCGCGCGCCGTGCTCGCGCAGGAACGTCTTCACCACGTCGAGCCCCGGCTCGGCCGGCGGCGTCCACGCCAACCGGCGGATCGTGTCGGGGGAGAGCAGGTTCTCTGTCGGGAGCCGATGCGCTTCGGCGATGTCGCCGACTGCCGCCCGGGCAGCCGACAGCCGCGCGGCGGCATCCGGGTCGCGATCGGCCCAGGCGCGCGCCGGCGGCGGACCGTCGTACCGGGGTCCTTGCTTCGGCAGCTCACTGTCGGGCAGCCGACGCGCGTGGTCGATCGCCTCCCACCAGGTCCGCATGTGGCGGTGCGCACCGCGGCCCTTGAAGGCGGTCAGCTTCTGCAGCGTGTCCCGGTCGACCGGCATCGCGGCCGCGGCCTCGACGATCGCCGCGTCGGGCAGGATCCGCCCGGGCGAGATGTCGGCGGCCTCCGCGATCTGGTCGCGGGCCTCCCACAACGCCCGTACGACGGCCAGGCTGCGCCGGTTCCGCACGCGGTGCATGCCCGACGTACGACGCCACGGATCGGGCTTCGGCTCGCGCGGCGGCGCGGACAGGATCGCGGCGAACTCCTGCTCGGCCCACTCCCACTTGCCCTCGCGACGCAGCTCCTGCTCGATCGCGTTGCGCAGCTCGATCAGCATCTCGACGTCCAGCGCGGCGTACACGAGCCAGGGGCTCGGCAGCGGACGGGTCGACCAGTCGGCAGCCGAGTGCTCCTTGCGCATCCGGTACCCGAGGACTTCGCTGACCAGCGAGGCCAGGCCGACCTTCGGGTAGCCGAGCAGTCGCCCGGCCAGCTCGGTGTCGAAAACGGTGCGCGGCACCATGCCGACCTCGGCCAGGCAGGCCAGGTCCTGGTTCGCCGCGTGGATGATCCACTCCGCGTCGATGATCGCGTCGCCGAGCGCGGACAGGTCACCGAACGGGATCGGGTCGACCAGCGCCGAGCCGGAACCCTCCCGGCGCAGCTGGACCAGGTACGCGCGGTGGGAGTAGCGGTAGCCGGACGCGCGCTCGGCGTCGACAGCCACCGGGCCGCTGCCGGCCTGGAACGCCTCGACGACCTCCCGCAGCGCGCCGTCGGTGTCGACGACGTCGGACAGCCCGTCCCGCAGCTCGAGCAGCGGAAGGGTCTCGATCGGGTCCTCGGCGACAGCTGACGGCTGGGTCCCTGCCGACTCCTCGGGGACGGGCGACTGCTGGGTCTCGGCCGGGCTCATCGGCCCCGCTGACCGCGGCGGGTAGGCATCGCGACCACACCGGGCGGCACCGGCGGCAACCCTGCCGCGGTGCACAGCACCTCGCCCCACGCCTCGGCGTGCCGCGTCACGTCGATCCCGCCGTCCGGGCCCGGGACCGGGCTCCAGGAGGCGCGGATCTCGATCTCCGCGGTCGCTTCGTCGTCGGCCATCCCGCCGAAACTCTCGGACACCACCCTGGTGACGGTACCGCTCGGGGCCAGGAACTCCGCACCCCGGTCCGCCAGCGCCTCCATCAACCAGGTCCAGCCCACGCCACCGAGCAGCGCGTCGGTCACCATCTCCGGTTCGACGGCCGCACGCACGTACGCGACACAGCGGAAGGTCGACTGCCAGGCGTCGTTCCCGTCCGGGTCGTAGAGGACGACCAGACGGCCGGTGGCGACGTCGTCACCATCAACCGTCACGTCGGCGCTGACCGCGGCCGCGTGCGGAGCGATCCGCTGCGGCGCGGGCATCTCCTCGACGAAGACCTCGGGCCGGAACCGGGCCTCACGCAGTTGCGTCAGGGCCTCGGCGAACTCCGCGGGTGGCGCGTCGACCTGCTTGCGGGCACCCATGCTTCGCAGCCTACGACTGATTACTCACCGACGCCGGTGACGACGCGCCGGTAACGGGTTTCGGGCATGGGATCATTGCCTGGTGCCCGTGAACCAGTCAGCTCAATCACAGACCGCTGCCGGTAGCTCCTTGGACCGCTCCGCCTTCCTGCTCGCCGCCCGGGGGGAGCCCGGGCCGCACACGCCGGTCTGGTTCATGCGCCAGGCGGGTCGCTCGCTGCCGGAGTACCGGGCGATCCGCGAGGGCACCACGATGCTCGAGTCCTGCATGCGACCCGACCTCGTCGTGGAGATAACGCTGCAGCCGGTACGCCGTTACGGCGTCGACGCGGCGATCTTCTACTCCGACATCGTCACGCCGCTCAAGGCGGTCGGTGTCGACCTGGAGATCAAGCCCGGCGTCGGGCCGGTGATCGCGTCGCCGGTCAGGTCTCACGAGGACCTCGCCGGGATCCGTCCGGTCGAGCTGTCGGACGTGTCGTTCGTCACCGAGTCGGTCCAGGAGTTGGCCTCACAGCTCGGCGGTACGCCGCTGATCGGCTTCGCGGGTGCGCCGTTCACCGTCGCGTCGTACCTGGTCGAAGGCGGCCCGAGCAAGGACTACGCCCGGACCAAGTCCCTGATGCACAGCGACCCCAAGCTCTGGCACGCACTGGCCGACCGCCTGGCCGACGTCGCCATCGCGTACCTCGCGGTCCAGATCGAGTCCGGCGCCTCGGCGATCCAGCTCTTCGACTCCTGGGCGGGCTCGCTCTCGCCGCGCGACTACGCGCAGTTCGTCCAGCCGCACTCCGCGAAGGTCTTCACCGCGCTCGAGCAGTACGGCGTACCGCGGCTGCACTTCGGCGTGAACACCGGTGAGCTGCTCGGCCTGATGAGCGGGGCCGGCGCCGACGTGGTCGGCGTCGACTGGCGCGTCCCGCTCGACGAGGCCGTCCGCCGCATCACCGCCGGCGGCGGTGCCGCCAAGCCCGTCCAGGGCAACCTCGACCCGGCGTTGCTGACGGCCGGCTGGGAGGTCGTCGAGCCCGAGATCGACCGCATCCTGGCCGAGGGCAAAGCGGCCCCGGGTCACATCTTCAACCTCGGCCACGGCGTCCCGCCGACGACGGACCCCGAGGTCCTCCACCAGATCGTCAAGGCCGTCCAGGAGAAGTCAGCCCGAAGCTGAGTCCGGCCCGGCCCGGCTCTCGCGCCCGGCCCGGCCCGGCTCTCGCGCCCGGCCGGCCCGGTCCAGCTCCCGCGCCCGGCTCCCGCGCCCGGCCCGGCTCCCGCGCCCGGCCCGGCTGCGGGCCAAGCGCCGGGCTCAGCTGGGCGCTGAGTCCGGGTCCTCCTTGGCCAGGTGGGCCGTGACGTCGTCGGCGAGCTTGGCCAGCAGGCGGCCGAGGTCCTGGCGGTCCTGGGTGGGCCAGTCGGTGACCACCTCGTTGAACCAGCCGACGATCGACGCCGTGTAGCGGTTCGCCGCCGCGGCACCCTCCGAGGTCGGCTCGATCAGGCTCACCCGCCGGTCGGTCGGGTGCGGCACCCGTCGTACCAGCCCGCGCTGTTCGAGCGCCTGCGTCTGCCGCGTGACGTGCGGACCGACGACCTGCATCCGCTCCGCGATCTCGCCGATCCGGAGCGGCTCGCCCGCCATCGCCAGCGTCAGCAGGATCGTCAGTGCGGGGCGGTCCAGGCTCAGCCCGGTCGCCTCGGTGGCGCGCTGCGCGAGGCGCCCGCGGTTCATCGCGTTGCTGATCTGCGCGAGCCGGGGGAGCGCCGACAACGCGTCCGGGGAGGCGTCGCGGGCCGGGCGTTCTGCGCCGTCCATTTGATTACCTAACTTAGGTATGTATTCTGAGCGGTAAGTAGATACCTAAAGTACGCATCTTGGATGCGGGTTGTCAGGAGGACACACGTCATGAACCCCACCACTGCCTCGACCCCACGCTCCGCACAGTGCTGATCTCGGGCGCGAGCATCGCCGGCCCCGCGCTGGCCTACTGGCTCGACCGCTACGGCTTCGACGTGACGGTCGTCGAGAAGGCCGACGCCGTCCGCGGCGGCGGGTACGCCGTCGACATCCGGGGGACCGCCCGCGAGGTCGTCGACCGGATGGGCCTGCTGCCGGAACTGCGCAAGTCACACGTCGACTCCCAAAAGATCTCGTTCGTCGAGCCCGACGGTTCGCTGATCGCGACCATCCGCCCCGAGGCGATGACCGGCGGCGCCGAAGGCCTCGACCTCGAGGTCCGCCGCGGCGACCTCGCCGACGCGCTCTACACCCCGATCCGCGACCGGGTCGAGTTCGTCTTCAGCGACTCGATCGCCCGGCTCGACGACCGCGGCGACCGTGTCGACGTCGTGTTCGACAGCGGGACCAGCCGGAGCTTCGACCTGGTCATCGGCGCCGACGGCCTGCACTCGAACACGCGGCGCCTGGTCTTCGGCCCCGAGGAGGACTACCACCGGTACGTCGGCTACGCCTTCGCCGGCTTCACGCTCCCGAACGACCTCGGCCTCTCCCACGAAGGCGTCGTCTGGAACGTCCCCGGCCGCGCGGCCGTCCTGTACGCCCACGAGCCCGACGAGCTGGTGCACGGCTTCCTCACCTTCCAGCAGGACGTCCCGCCGTACGACGCCTTCCGTGACCCCGCCGCCCAGCGCGAGCTGGTCGCGGAGAAGTTCCCGCACCAGGGCTGGCACGTCCCGCGCCTGGTCGAGGCGGTGCGGTCGTCGGACGACCTGTTCTTCGACGTCGTCAGCCAGATCCACATGCCCACCTGGTCGCGCGGCCGAGTGGCCCTCGCCGGGGACGCCGCCCACGCGACGTCGTTCATGTCGGGGCAGGGGTCGAGCGTTTCGCTCGTCGGTGCTTACGTGCTGGCCGGTGAGCTGGCGACGCACGACGACCACGAGAAGGCCTTCGCGGCGTACGAGGACCGCATCCGCGACTTCGTCGAGCAGAACCAGGCGCTGGTTGAGATCGGCCGCCGAGTCCTGGCCCCCACCACCCAAGAGCTCCTCGACACCCGCAACCAGGCCCTCCGCGGCGCCAAGGTCTCCGGCGAGCAAGGCCGAGCCGCCAACACCGGTTTGGTCCTCCCGGACTACCGCTGACGGATTCGGAGTGGGGGAGTGGGTCCGGCGGGGTTTTGGGGGTGGGTGAAGATGAGGTTGTGGATGCTCGGACGGTGGTTGTGGTCGGCGGTGGGATCAGTGGGCTGGCGGCGGCTCATGCGTTGGTGAGTGGGGTGAATCCGCCGCGGGTGATCGTGCTGGAGTCCTCGCCTCGCCTCGGGGGGAAGCTCGCAGGGGATGTGCTGGAAGGCGTGCCGGTCGACCTCGGAGCCGAGTCGGTGCTGGCTCGGCGGCCGGAGGGCGTGGACCTGATCCGCGCGGTCGGGCTGGGCGACGAACTGGTGCATCCGGCAACCACCTCCGCCGGGTTGTGGGTCGGGGACCGGATCCGGGCGATCCCGCCGACGGTGATGGGCGTTCCGGTGGATCCGGCCGAGACCGTCGACGTACTCGGCGAGGAAGCCGCGGCCCGGGTCGCCGAGGAGAAGGGCCTGCCGCGGCCCGCGCTGACCGGGGACGTGGCGATCGGGCGGTACGTCGCCGAGCGGATGGGCCCTGCGGTCACGAACAAGCTGATCGATCCGCTGCTGGGCGGCGTGTACGCCGGTCGCGCCGAGGAGATCTCGCTCGCGGCCGCCGTACCGGACTTGTACGCCAGGCTGAAGACCGCGCCGAGCCTGCTGGCGGCCACGGGTGAGCTGCGGGCGATCAGTCAGCGCCGTGCGACGGACGGCAAACCGGTCTTCGCCGGCGTCCGCGGAGGGATCAACCGCCTGATCGGGGCGCTTGAAGCGGACCTGATCACGCGTGGTGTGGAGATCCGCCGCTCGACGACCGTCCGGCGGATCACCCTGGTCCCCGACCTCGAGGCGATGCGCGTCCGTGGCAGCGGGCCGGCGCGACGCTCGGGAGCCGTGGTGACCCGGTACGAGCTCACGACCGGGCCGGTGCCGGCGCCGGAGATCATGCACGCCGATGCGGTGGTCGTGGCGACGCCGGCGTCGCCCGCAGCGCGGATGCTGGCCGAGCTGGTGCCGGCGGCATCGAGCGAGCTGGCGGGAATCGACTACGCGAGCATGGCGATCGTCACGCTCGCCGTACGGAAGAAGGACTGGCCGGCCGGAGCGACCGGGTCGGGCTTTCTCGTGCCGTCCGACGAGGGCCGGACGATCAAGGCCGCGACCTACTCGCACGCCAAGTGGGCCTGGTCCTCCGAGGCCGGCGGCGAGCTCGCCGTACTGCGGTGCTCGGTCGGCCGCCTCGGCGAGGAGTACGTCCTCCAGCGCTCCGACGAGGAGCTCACAGCTCTCGCGACCGCCGACCTCCGCAAGGCGGTCGGGCTCGACGCATCCGTCGTCGGCTCGCTGGTGACGCGCTGGGGCGGCGGGCTTCCGCAGTACGCCGTCGGCCATCTCGACCGCGTCGCCCGGGTGGAAGCGGCCGTCGCCGAGGAGCCAGGGCTGGCGGTCTGCGGAGCGGCGTACCGAGGCGTCGGCATCGCGGCCTGCGTCGCCTCCGGGAGCCAGGCGGCAACCCGGGTGCGTGCTCACCTGGACGCATTGGCGACAATGGGTTCGTGACCGACGCGAACCAGCCCGACAGCAGCACGCCCGCGAAGCCGAAGGCCCGCGAGCTGAACAACGTGATCCGCTACACGATGTGGTCGGTCTTCAAGGTGGAGACCCCGCTCGGGGACACCGATCGCGACGAACTGACCGCCGAGCTGAACGAGCTCGTCGGCAAGCTGGCGGCCGACGACGTGGTGATCCGCGGCTGGTACGACGTGGAGGGCTTCCGCGCGGACGCCGACTTCATGGTCTGGTGGCACGCGCCGACGTCGGACGCGCTGCAGAAGGCGTACCACACGCTGCGCCGGTCGCGCCTCGGGCGGCACCTGGCGCCGATCTGGTCGCAGCTCGCGCTGCACCGGCCGGCGGAGTTCAACAAGAGCCACATCCCGGCGTTCCTGGCCGACGAGGAGGCGCGCGGGTACATCTGCGTGTACCCGTTCGTCCGGTCCTACGAGTGGTACCTGCTGCCCGACGAGGACCGCCGGTTCATGCTCGCCGAGCACGGCAAGATGGCGCGCGGCTACCCCGACGTACGGGCCAACACGGTCGCGTCGTTCGCGCTCGGCGACTACGAGTGGATGCTCGCGTTCGAGGCCGACGAGCTGCACCGGATGGTCGACCTGATGCGCGACCTGCGCGCGTCGACGGCGCGGCGGCACGTGCGTGAGGAAGTCCCGTTCTACACCGGCAAGCGGACAGAGCTCGGCGAGCTGGTCGCCAACTTCGCCTGACATGGAACGCAAAGCGTTTCCAGTTCTGTACGTCGGTAGTGTCCGGCGGTCGGTCGAGTTCTACGCGCTGCTGGGCTACGAGCAGACCTACCAGTTCCCGCTCGAGGGCGATCCGCACTACGTCGGCCTCGAACGCGGCGAGTCGTCGCTCGGGCTGGCCGACACCAGTTGGCCCGAAGCCCAGCTGGGCATCACGGTCGGCACGGCGCCGCGCTTCGAGCTCTTCGTGTACGTCGACAACGTCGGCACCCAGGTGGAGCTCCTCCGCGAGGCGGGCTACACGATCGTCCAGGAACCGGCCAACATGCCCTGGGGCGAGCGCCAGGCGTACGCGTTCGACCCCGACGGCAACCCGGTAGCCCTCGCCACCCCGATCTGAGGGGGAGGGGCCGGGCGCCCCGGAGTCCTGCCTTCGGCGGACAACCCCCAGCCCGCGCATGCGAGAGCCCGGCGCCCCGAGGGGGTGCCGGGCTCAGCGGTCGATCAGGCCTCGGACAGTGTGAGGCTGATCGAGTTGATGCAGTAGCGCAGGTCCGTCGGGGTTCCGTAGCCCTCGCCCTCGAAGACGTGGCCGAGGTGGGAGCCGCAGTTGGCGCAGCGGACCTCGACGCGCTTCATGCCGAGCGCGGTGTCCTCGATGTACTCGACGCGCTCCTCGGCGAGCGGGGCGAAGAACGACGGCCAGCCGCAGTGCGAGTCGAACTTGGTCTCGCTGCGGAACAGCTCCGCGTCGCACGCCCGGCACTTGTAGACACCGACGGTCTTGGTGTCGGTGTACTCACCGGTGTACGGCCGCTCGGTGCCGGCCTTGCGCAGGACCGCGTACTCCGCGGGGGACAGCTGCGCGCGCCACTCCTGGTCGGTCTTGTCGATCGCGTACTGCTTGGTGCCGTCGGTCACGGTGCCCGTACCTCCTCAAGGTCAAGGAGCCGGTTCCCCGGGGAAACCGGCTCCTCTTCATTATCGGCGGTAGGACAAGCGAAACCCCGTCGGGGGGCCCGGCGTCAGCGCCCCGTAATCACCGGTACCAGGACGGCAGCGGGATCACCCGCACCACCTGCGGGTCGTGGTCGGAGATCTGGTCGGGGAACTCCGCGTTCATGTGCACCACGTCGTACGTCGACGCCGGCTGCAGGTTCCGCGACATCAGGATCTGGTCGAGGATCTGGCTGTTGCCCTCGAACACGTAGCTGTACCGCTCCTTGGCGGGCAATGTGCGCGGCAGGTCGATCAGCGACGTCTTGCCGGAGCCGACCAGGATGTCGGTGGTCTGGCTGAAGTCGAAGTCGTTCAGGTCGCCGAGCACGATCACGTTGGCGCCCCGGTCCTTGGCCAGCAGCTGGTCGACGAAGGTGCGCACCGACTGGGCCTGCTGGTGCCGCTTCGGCGCCGAGCTCTGGACCGGCGGCTGGACCCGGCCCCAGAGCGGGTCGTCGCCGCCCTTGGAGCTGAAGTGGTTGACCACCACGAACAGCGACTGGCCGAGCCAGGTGAACTCGCCGGCCAGCGGGACACGGGTGGCCTCCCAGGCCGGGTTGGCCGGGTCGACGCGACCGGGCGACGAGCTCAGGTGCGGCCGGCCGAACCGGTCGGTGGTGATCGTGGTGCCAGTGGTCGGCCCGCCGCCCGCACGGTCGACGAACTTGACCGGCCGGTCGGTGCGGTACATGAAGGCGACCCGGATGTTGCCGCCCGGCTCACCGCCCTCGTCGCCGTCGACCGGGTCGATCTGGCGCCAGGCGTACTTCGGGCCGCCGGCCTTCTGGATCGCCGCGGCCAGGGTGTTCAGCGTGACGTCGGCGGCCGTCGTACCGGAGTTGGTCGCACCGTCGTTGTCCTGCACCTCCTCGAGCCCGAGGATGTCCGGCGACGCGAGGTTGTGCACGACCGCCTGGGCGAGCCCGTCGAACTTGGCGGCGCCGTCGGACGGGTCGAGGTTCTCGACGTTGAAGGTCGCGACCGAGACCTGCAGCAGCGACGACGGCGTGGTCTTCTCGCGCTTGAGCGGACCGGGGACGACGGTCGGCGTCTGCGTGACGAGGAACTTGAAGTTGCCGAACCCGTAGTCCAGGACACCGGTCACGGTCCCGGCCAGCGTGTCACCGGTCTTCGCGTCCGGAACCGGAGCCAGTACGTCGTCCAGCAGCACCCGCTCGGGGTTGCTGTCGGTCTTCTGCAGCAGGATGCCGCCACGGACCGTCCGCAGCCCGGCGCCGGCCGGTACGACGGACAGCTCGCGGAACGAGCTCGTCGGCCCGGTCACCTGCGGCTTGTCGATGCCGAGCCACATGCCCTCAAGCGACTCCCAGAAGTCGAGCCCGTCGGTGGCCGGCTCGAACGTGCCGGTCGTCTCGACGTCGCCGGTGGAGTCGTCGTCGATCAGGGTCGACGGGGGAACCCGCCCACCCGGTCCGACGATCGTCGCAGCCGGTACGGCGGCGGTGCCGGTCACCGTCACGGTCGGGTTGGTCAGCTCGGTGGTGGTCAGGTTGTCGCTACCACCCGAACCGCCCGGCCGGAACTCGGCGACGGTGCCCTGCACCGACACGGCGTCGCCGACGGCGACCGTCGGGGCCGAGCTGGTGAAGACGAACAGGCCCTCGCTGGTCGCCGGGTCGCCGTCCGGCGCGGTGTCCTGGAACCAGAACCCGTTGCCGCTCTTGGCGGTGACCACACCAGTGACATCGCCGACGAGCTTGCCGTTCAGCGGCGACAGGTGCGCCGCGCCCTGGATCTCGTGGATCTTCGCCGGGACCGGGTCCTCGGCCGGCGGCGCGGAGGTCAGCGTCTTCGGCGAGGGGTTCACCTCCGCGAATTCCACCGAGTTGTTGTCCGCGTCCTTGGTCGGGTCCTTACGGGTCGCCGACGTCGTGTTCGTCAGCCCGGGGGCCGCGGCGGTCTCGAAGTCGTTGGCGGCGCCGTACCCGACGAAGTCGACCACGCCGGCCGCGGTCGCGCAGCCCGTCGCGCAGGTCAGTGAGGTCACCGACGACACCAGCGCGACCTTGCCGGACGCCGCGGACATGTTCACGCTGCCGGTCGCGTCGGGCGTCGGCATCGGCTGGCCGTTGGCCCCGCCGGACGCGCCCTGCGCGAGGTAGACGCCACCGGGCGCGATCGAGCCGGACAGCGTGATCTTGTTCGCCCAGGAGGTCCCGGCGGCGGACGCGTACTGGATCGACCAGCCGGTCAGGTCGACCGGGGCGCTGCTGTTGTTGGTCAGCTCGACGAAGTCGTTCGTGTACGACGCGCCGGAGTTGCCGCCACCGCCGTACACCTCGGTGATGACCACGGTGGAGGAGGCGGCCTGCGCCGGGGCGGCCGCGATGGCGACCACTCCGGTCAGGGCGAGAGACGATGTGACCACGAGGGCGCCCAGGCGGCGCCGTGATCGGTTCTGGGCAGACATGTGGCGGATTCTCACACCCGCACCCGACCGCGCCAAGGCCCAACACGTGAACAGCTGGTACGGCGCCGAACACGAGGGTGATCATGCACCTCAGTGGTCGAGGGCGATCAAACGATGGACCTCCAGCGGCTCCGCCTTGCCCTTCAGGCTGATCGGCCCGAGCGACTCGGTCACCGCGTCGGGCAGCAGCGCCTTCGTTGCGGGCCCGATCGCGACTCCGCCACCAGGCGCCTTGCCCTCGATCCGGCTGGCCACGTTGACGGTGTCGCCGATGACCGTGTGCGTCCGACCACCCTCCGTGCCCAGCAGGCTGACCGATGCGATCCCGGTGTTGATCCCGACCCGGAACCGCGGCCAGTCCGGGTGCTCGGCCCGCACTCCCTCGGCCGCCGCCTGCAACGCGAGCCCCGCGGCACCCGCGAGCCGGGCGTGGTCCGGCTGGTCGCCGCGCTTGTTGAAGGTGACCATCAGCGCGTCCCCGATGATCCGGTCCACCTCGCCACCGTGCCGCCCGACGACGGGCGGGACGACGACCTCGAAGTACGTGTTCAGCATCGCGGTCACCTCGTCCGGCTCGTGCTGCTCGGAGAACGTGGTGAACCCCATCAGGTCCGCGAACAGCACCGACAGTTCACGGCGCCCGGCGACCGTGCCGGCGACGTACAGGTCGGAGAAGCGCTCCTCGTACCACTGGATCCGCACGCCGGCGACGACCAGCACGAACGCCGCGAGCAGCAGCAGGTGCCACTCCCACCACGACAGCGCCCAGTTCCGCGCGAAGACCAGCGCGACCATCGCCTCGGCCAGCAGGACGAAGGCGGACACCAGCGAGAGCAGCATCAACGACGGCCGTGCGGACCACATCCGCAGGTAGCGCGCGGCGGCGACTCCGTACAGCAGGACCGTCGGTACGGCGAGCGTGGTGAGGATGCCGTCGGCAACCTCCGGTACGGCGGTGTCGTGCAACGGCGGCAGTTGGGTGACCGAGGCAACGGCCCACAACGCCATCAGGACCAGCAGCCCGAAGCGGATCCGCCGTCCGCGCCGCATCCACAGCACCGATCGCTCGCCCTCGAACCGCAGGCTCGACAACACGGCGCACACCGAACCGACCGCGACTCCGACCGGCGTCGCCAGCACGAACCCGGCGTTCGGCGTACTGAGCAGCACACCCGGCGTCGCCAACGCGTGCAACGCGAGGAAGCCGGCCGCCGACAGGAACGCCAGCGACACCAGCAGCACCCTCGGATCCCCGCGCCGCAGCGCCGCCGACCCCATCGCCTGTGCCAGTACGGCGCTCAGCGCGGCGGTCAGCAGCACCAGCCAGAAGTGCGACGGGTGATGCTCCCAGTGCACGTCCAGTCGCGGCTCGCGCAGCAGCAGCAACAGCGCCACGAGCGGAACGAGCAACACAGCGGCAGTCAGCGCGACCATCGCCGCGGAGTACACGAAACGGGGTGGTGTCGGGGGAGCGTCAACCATCGGAGGCGGCTTGCTCAGCGATGCGGACGGCCTTGAGGTGCTCGTGGACCTGCGACACGACGACCGACCCCTCGCCGACCGCGGACGCGACCCGCTTCACCGACCCGCACCGCACATCGCCCACCGCGAACAGCCCGGGCACCGTCGACTCGTACGGTTGCGGCGTACGGGACGACGTCCAGAGCCCTGTCGCGACCGCGTCCGCACCGGCCGCGACGAAACCGTGGCCGTCCCGGCCGACCTCGGCCGGCAGCCAGCCGGTCCGCGGCTCCGCACCGATCATCACGAACAACCCGTCGGCCGCGAGGACCTCCTCCGCGCCGGTGCCGCGGTCGCGCAAGGTGATCCGCTCCAGCCGCCCGTCGCCGCCGCCGTCGACGACCTCGCTGGAGGCGCGGACCGCGATGTTGGGCGCCGCGTCGATCACGTCGATCAGGTACTGCGACATGGTCGCCGACAGATCAGGCCCGCGGACCACCAGCGTGACCTGCCGGCAGTACCGGGCAAGGTGGATGACGGCCTGGCCGGCGGAGTTGCCGCCGCCAACGACGCAGGCGTCCAGCCCGGTCAGCCCGTGCGCCTCGGAAACGCTGGCGCCGTAGTACACCCCGGCTCCGGTCAGCGCTTCGAGGGCCGGTACGCCGAGCCGCCGGTACGAGACCCCGCTGGCGAGCACCACGGCCTTGGCCGTCACCGCGCCGACCCCGTCGATCTCGGCGGTGAACCCGTTGCCCGAGGCATCGAGTCGGACGACCTCACGCATCAGCGCGAAGTGCGCCCCGAACACCCACGCCTGCTGGTACCCGCGCTGGGCCAGGTCCGACCCGCTGATCCCGCGCGAGAACCCGAGGTAGTTGCGGATCAACGAGCTCGTCCCGGCCTGGCCGCCGATCGCCTCGCGCTCGACGACCAGCGTGCGCAGCCCTTCGGACGACGCGTAGACCGCGGTCGCGAGCCCGGCCGGGCCGCCGCCGATCACCAGGACGTCGAAGTCGCGCTGCTCGTCGTCCAGCCTCGTCGACACACCCCACGCCTCGGCGATCTCCACGTCGGTCGGGTCGTGCAGCACGGTCCCGCCGATCGCGGGCATCCACACCACGACAGCGTCGCCGGGATCGGGCTCGCCGATCTCGGCCAGCACGAGGTCCGCGTTCGCCGTACCGGTCGCGCGGAACGCGCTCGGGATCCCGTTGCGCCCGAGCAGCGCCTGGATCGCGTGCCCGCGGGCCGACCGGTCGTCGGCAACCACGACCACCTCGCGCAGGTTCGCGACCTCGTTGCGCGACCACTCCTGGACGAACTCCGCGACCGTCCGGTGGAACAGCTCGTCGTGCCCGATCCACGGCTTCAGCACGTAGTAGTTGATGTCGCCCTTCGACATCGCGGCCAGGATCGCCTTGGCCGTGTCCCGCTCGGCCCACGCACCCCACGGGATCAGCAGCGCCCGCCGGGCGTCCGGATGCGCACCCCGGGCCTTGGCAAGTACGGCGGACCGCTCGTCGTCCGGCAGTTCGTGATCCACCAGTACGACGGCCACGCGTTGCTCGAGCTCGTGGGCCAGGTCCAGGCAGTGCAGCGCCGCGGCGGCCGTCAGCTCGCCGCGGACCCTAAAGTCGACGCCGAAGCTGCGCTCGAGCTCGTTCTCGATCCGGTCCAGCCGGAGCGGATCGGTGTCGACGACCAGCAGCAGCGGCCGTGCCTCACGAAGGCTCGACCGAAAGCCTGGATCCCCACCCATGGATCGAAGGTAAGTCCGGCCCGCCGCCCGGGCAATGGACAAAACGTTTGATCACCGGCCCTGTCCGCCCCAGTGGGACAGGGCCGGTGGTCAAGTACAACGACCAGCCGCTACAGCGAGGTCGCGGCCCGATTGCTGTCGGCGATCAGTTGACGCTCACTCCGGACCAGGCCGCGGCGACGGCGCTGCGCTCCGGGCTCGAGGCGCCGTACAGGTCGGTGGCCGCGTTCAGCGTCGCGGTCCGCGCCTGGGCGTACGTCGTACCGGTCGTCATGTACGTCGTCAGCGCGCGGTACCAGATCTTGCCGAGCTTGTCCTTGCCGATGCCCTGCAGCGTGGTGCCGTTGCAGGTCGTGGAGTCGTGCGCCAGGCCGCCGAACGTCTTGGGGCCGGTGCCCTCGGCGAGCAGGTAGGCGAAGTGGTTCGCGACGCCGGACGAGTAGTGCACGTCGATGTTGCCGATGCCGGAGTACCAGCAGTCCTTGGACTGGCCGTCCTTGCTCGGCTTGTCCATGAACCGCAGCGCCGGGCGATCCTTCATGATCTCCTCGCCGATGTAGTAGTCGCCCGGGTCGTTCGTGTTGTTGGCGTAGAACTCGACCAGCGAACCGAAGATGTCGCTGGTGGCCTCGTTCAGGCCGCCGGACTCACCGGAGTAGGTGAGGTTCGCGGTCGCGGTGGTGACGCCGTGGGACATCTCGTGGCCGGCCACGTCGAGCGAGACCAGCGGGCCGGCGGCAACCCCGTCGCCGTCGCCGTACGTCATCTTCTTGCCGTCCCAGAAGGCGTTCACGTAGTTCACGCCGTAGTGGACGCGGCTCGGGACGCCCTTGCCGTCGTTGAAGATGCCGTTGCGGCCGTGGATCAGCTTGTAGTAGTCGAACGTCTTCGCCGCGCCGTAGTGCGCGTCGACGGCGGCCGAGGCGCGGTCGGTGTTGACGCCGGTGCCCCAGTGGTTGTCCGCGTCGTTGAAGCGGGTCGGGGTCGGGCAGCCGAGGCCGAACAGCTGGCACAGGATCGAGTCGGTCTTGTTGTTCGCGTCGGCGGTGTAGCCGTTGCCGCGGGCCGGGTCGGTCAGCGTGAAGCCGCCGGTCGCCGGCGTGGTGTCGATCGCCACCGTGCCGGAGTACAGGCTCTTGCCGTCGCCGCCGGCGGTGTGGATGTGCTGCTCGCTGACGAGCTTCGCGCCGGTCAGCGCGTCGACGGTCGTGGTGATGTGGCTCGGGGTCCCGTCGGCCTGGGTGCCGCCGGTCGTGACCAGGTACGCCAGGCGGGGCGCACCCTTGCGGGCCTCGATCACCAGGGACGGCTTGCCCTCGGCCTTCATCCCGCCCGTGAGTGCCTTGGCGGTGGCACCGGTGAGCGAGATCTTCGGCGTCCGGTCGACGTTCGCCGAGCGGGTCAGCGTCAGGCTGGCGTCCTTCCAGGCGCCGTCCTTGCTCTGGTGTACGACGACGTCGCCGCCGAGCACCTTCAGACCGCCGATGCTGCGGTCCATCCGGACGTGGCTGGTGCCGTCGGCGTCGACGATCACGTCACGGACCGCGAACGCGTCGGCGCCGGTGGCCTTCAGTGTGCCGAGGTTCTGGCCGATCGCGGCCTTGACCCGGGCGGCCGCGGTGGCGGGCGACGGAGCGGGTTCGGCCTGCGGGGCGCCGGTGGCGGTCCCGGTGCCCAGGCCCAGGGCGGTGGCGGTCGCGACTGCGGTGGCAGCCGCGAGCAGGGCGGATCTGTTCATCCTCGTGCTCCTTCAAGAGTGTCCCGGGGGCCTCACGCCCCAGGAACGAGGTGCTGGAACGTTACCGCCCGGTCACCTAGGGTGGCCAGAGGTTGGGAAAAGTTCTCCTTCCGCGTGGTCGCGCGGGGTTTTGGTCCGAGGCGGGCGGTAGCGTCGCGACATGGCGGCGACGAAGGCAATCGAGCTCGAGGTGGCGGGACGGACGGTCCGGGTGAGCAATCCGGACAAGCCGTACTTCGCGGACCGGGGGCTGACCAAGCTGGACATCGTGAACTACTTCGTCGCGGTCGGCGACGGCATCCTCGGCGCGCTCCGGGACCGGCCGACCACGCTGGAGCGCTGGCCCGGCGGGTGGTTCGAGGGCGCGAAGCTCTCGACGCGGATGGACAACAAGGGCGACGCGTTCTACCAGAAGCGGGTCGCCAAGGGCGCGCCCGACTGGGTCGAGACGGCAACGATCAAGTTCCCGAGCGGGCGGCCGGCCGACGAGGTCTGCCCGACCGAGCTCGCGGTCGTCGCCTGGGCGGCGAACCTGGGCACGCTGACGTTCCACCCCTGGCCGGTACGACGTCCTGAGCTGGACTCACCGGACCAGCTGCGGATCGACCTCGACCCGC
Organism: Kribbella sp. cmx-5-2; assembly: GCA_049998015.1. GTDB lineage: Bacteria > Actinomycetota > Actinomycetes > Propionibacteriales > Kribbellaceae > Kribbella. Next base: position 412,370 of record JAEBEC010000001.1, on the reverse strand, counting down.
AGCCGGGGACGGACTTCAAGAGCGCGGTCGCTGTGGCCCCGGCACTCCGCGAACTACTGGCGGAGCACGGTCTGGAGGGTTTCCCCAAGACCTCCGGCGGTCGCGGTCTCCATGTGTACGTGCCGATCGAGCCGCGGTGGGACTTCGTCCAGGCGCGGCGCGCGGTGATCGCGCTCGGCCGCGAGCTGTCGAAGCGGCTTCCGGACCAGGTCACGGTGAACTGGTGGAAGGAAGAGCGCGGGGAGCGGATCTTCATCGACTACAACCAGATGGCGCGCGACCGGACGATCGCGTCGGCGTACTCGGTGCGTCCGAACGCGCGGGCGAGAGTGTCGGCGCCGCTGCGGTGGGAGGAGCTGGAGGACGTCGTACCGGACGACTTCGACGTGCTCACGATGCCCGCCCGGTTCGCCGAGGTCGGCGATCTGCATGCGGCCGTCGGTGAGCAGGCGTTCTCGCTGGACTCGCTGCTGGAGCTGTCGGCCAAGCACGAGCGGGACCACGGCGAGGCGGACCTGCCGTACCCGCCGGAGTACCCGAAGATGCCCGGCGAGCCCAAGCGGGTCCAGCCGTCGAAGGACAAAGACCGGCCCCGACCGTAGCGTCCGAAGAACCGCAGAGCGTCCGAAGAACCGTGCGCTATAGCCTCGGGTCCTTCGGACGCAACGAGCTTCTTCGGACGTTAGATGGTGCGGAGGGCTCCGCCGTCGACCGGGACCATGACGCCGGTCAGGTACGACGCCGCGGGGGAGAGGACGAAGGCCGCTACTCGGCCGAACTCCTCCGGGAGGCCGTAGCGGCGCAGCGGAATGGTCTTCTCGGCGGAGCGGCGGGCGGCGTCGGGGTCGCCACCCTTGGAGTCGAGCTCGCGGACGCGGTCCGTCGCGATCTTGCCGGGGAGCAGGCCGTTGACGCGGACGCCGTTCGGGCCGAGCTCGTCGGCGAGGGTCTTGGCGACCATCGCGAGGCCGGGGCGCAGACCGTTGGAGATCGCGAGACCCGGGATTGGCGACTTCACCGACGACGACAGCACGAACGCCAGCGACGTACCCTCGGCGCCGGCGCGCGCGACCGAGCGGGCGATCCGCAGTCCGCCCAGGAACACGCTGTCGAAGGCGGCGCGCCAGTCGTCCTCGTCGGTGTCCAGCGCCGTACCGGCCCGGGGTCCACCGACGCTGATCAGCGCGCCGTGCAGCGCGCCCCACTTGGCGATCGCCGTCGCGGCCAGCCGCTCGGCGCTCTCCGGGTCGGCGTTGTCGACCGGGATGCCGACCACGTTCTCGCCGAGCTCGGCGGCGGCCCGCGCGATCGACTCCTCGTTCCGGCTGGAGATCACCAGCCGGGCGCCTTCGGCGGCCAGTACCCGCGCGGTGGCGAAACCGAGTCCGCCGCTGGCGCCGGTGACGATGTAGGTGCGATCGCGCAGTCCGAGGTCCACGGCCACCATCCTGCCGTACAACGCCGATGCCCGCTCAGGTGCGCGCCGCGACGAGCCGTCATCGTCTCAGATGATGAAACCACGTCTCATCAACCTGACCTGTCAGCACGCGCTAACGCTCAGGAGCCGACCCGGAACTGTCCGACACGCCGACAACCGTCTCCGAACGGTTGCGATCGGCAACCTCAGGTTCCTTGCTGTCCTCGTCGTCCTTGCTCAGGTCCTGGCGCGAGAAGTAGACCAGTCCGCCGATCGCCATCAGTGCGAAGAAGAACCACTGCAGCGCGTAGAAGAAGTGCGGCCCGTCGTCGATCTCCGGCCCGGGGAATTTCCCGAACGCCGGATCCTGCGCCGGCTGCTGCTGATCGGTCGCCAGATATCCGTCGTACAGCTTCAGGCCGAGCGTGTTCGCGTAGTCCGGCCCGTTGATCAGTCGCGCAGTGCCGTCGACCGGCGTACCGCCGCTGGTGTGCCCGCCGTGCTCGCTGCGCCGCAGCCGCCCGGTCACGGTCACCTCACCGCTCGGCACCGCCGGAATCGCCGTCGGCGCGAGTTCCGAGCTCTGCCGGGCCAGGAACCCACGGTCGACCAGCAGCGCCGTCCCGTCGGTGAGGATCAGCGGCGTGACGATCTCGAAGCCCGGCCGGTCGTTCACGTTCCGGTACCGGACGACGATCTGCTTGCTCGCGTCGTACCGGCCGGTGACCACGGCGGTCCGCCAGTCGTGCTGCGGTCCGATCACGTGGTCGGGGCCGACGATCTCGCCGATCGGCGCGGGCGCGGCGGCCAGATTGCTCGTGGTGACGTGGTTGCGGGCCTTGCGCTCGTCGAGCCGGTGCAGCTGCCATCGGCCGAGCTGCACACAGGCCCCGGCCAGAACCAGGATCACCAGCGCGGAGCCGATCCACCGCCTTGTCATCAAACGACGCACCCCACGAACTTAGGCCATGACCTGAAACACACCGCCGCCGCCTGCCGCCACGTACGCTGAGGGTGTGTATACCAAGACGCAGCAACTCGGTCTGGCCGACAACTACGGCCGGGTGGCGACCGACCTCCGGGTCTCCCTGACCGACCGCTGCAACCTGCGGTGTACGTACTGCATGCCCGAGGAGGGCCTGGACTGGCTCGCCAAGCCCGAGCTGCTCACCGACGACGAGATCGTCCGGCTGGTCTCGATCGCGGTCACCCACCTCGGCGTCGACGAGATCCGGTTCACCGGCGGTGAGCCGCTGCTGCGCCGCGGCCTGGTCGGCATCGTCGACCGTACGACGAACCTCGAGCCCCGCCCGCAGGTCTCGCTGACCACCAACGGCATCGGCCTGGCCCGCCAGGCGGAGGCGCTGGCCGCGGCCGGCCTCGACCGGGTGAACGTGAGCCTCGACACGGTCCGCCAGGACACCTTCCTGCAGCTCACCCGCCGCGACCGCCTCAAGGACGTCCTGGCCGGCCTCGCAGCGGCGCACGCGGCCGGTCTGGCCCCGGTGAAGGTCAACGCCGTCCTGATGCGCGGGGTGAACGACGACCAGGCGCCCGAGCTGCTGCAGTTCTGCCTGGACCACGACTACGAACTGCGCTTCATCGAGCAGATGCCGCTCGACGCCCAGCACGGCTGGGACCGGACGACGATGATCACCGCCGACGAGATCCTCGAGAAGCTCAGCGACCGGTTCGGCCTGGAGCCGACCGACGCCGCGACCCGGGGGAGTGCGCCGGCCGAGTCCTTCACCGTGCACGGCGGCCCGCAGACGGTCGGGATCATCGCCAGCGTCACGCGCCCGTTCTGCGGGGACTGCGACCGGGTGCGGCTGACCGCCGACGGTCAGGTCCGCGACTGCCTGTTCGCCCGCACCGAGTCGGACCTGCGGACCGCGTTGCGTGAAGGGGCCTCCGACGAGGACCTCGCCGAGCGCTGGCGGACCGCGATGCGGGGCAAGCTGCCCGGCCACGGGATCGCCGATCCGGCCTTCCTCCAGCCGGTCCGCCCGATGTCCGCGATCGGCGGCTAGCGCGCGGCACCAGTACGGCGTACAAGTAGCGCCGGTGGAAATCTGAACCGGAAATTTACTTTTTCACCCGTAACGCACCCAGGCGTTGTTCTCAGCCGGTGAAAGGCTCGACCTCGCGCAGGAAAGAGCGCGCGCCGAGGAAGTCGCTCAACGACTGCTTGTGCTCGTCACAGGCGACCCACGTCTTACGCCGGTCGGGCGTGTGGATCTTCGGGTTGTTCCAGAGCAGCGCCCAGCGGGCGGGGGCGCCACAACCCCTTGCGGAGCAGACGGACGCCGGTGCTTGTTCACTCATGGGGAATTGTTCCTGATCACTCAATAATCAAAAGCCTGGGGAAAATGAAGCGACGTCGGACAGCCACGGGGGGAGCCGTCCGACGCCGCATCAAGTCCCTGAATTTCACGGGTGAACTTCAGAGCACGCGGGAGATTCTGACACGGATCAGGTGGCAGAATCCAGTCCCGGCCGAGATCACTTTTCGGTGTCGCCACGCAACTCCTGATCAGGCACGTATTCACCCTGTACGACGGGCCCGGTCTGCTGCTCGAGCTGAATCCGCGGCGGCGCCTCGTACGGGTCCGCGCCGGACACCTTGCGGCGCTGCTGCGCGTTCGCGAACACCACCGCGACCGAGGGCAGGAACACCGCGCCGACGAGCAGGATCCACCGCCACGGCGACGGCGTCAGCACCGCCGCGACGAAGCACACCACCCGCAGCGACATCATCCAGGCGTACCGCGCGATCCGGCTGTCCAGGTCCTCGGAACGACCTGGCTGGGCAGTTGTCACGGAGACGACCGTTTCACCGTCGGTCTCACGTCGTCGGGGCATCTATTCTCCTCACCTAAGGACAACGGTACGCCGCTGATTCAGGGCCGCCGCAGCCAGCTGTGAAGGGAGAGCACGATGACAGATCGCACCTACCGGGTGACCGAGCTCGTCGGCACGTCCAAGGACGGCGTCGACGCGGCGATCCAGAACGCGATCGGCCGGGCCGGCGAGACCCTGCGGCACCTGGACTGGTTCGAGGTGACCCAGATCCGCGGCCACATCGTCGACAACCGGATCGACCACTACCAGGTCGGTCTGAAGGTCGGTTTCCGCCTCGAGGACTCCTGACCGGTACGCCGTCCGCCGCCCCTGGCGACCGCCCGGTTCACGCCGGCGCCGGGGGCGGGCGATAGCGTTCGTCCGGCAGGAGTGTCCATCGAGTGAGGAGAAGTGTTCGTGGCCAGATCGGTACTCGTCACCGGGGGCAACCGGGGCATCGGCTTCGCCATCGCGACGGCGTTCAAGGAGGCCGGCGACAACGTCGCGGTCACCTACCGCAGCGGTGAGCCACCCGAGGGGTTCTTCGGGGTGAAGTGTGACGTCACCGACACCGAGCAGGTGGACGCCGCCTTCGAGGCGATCCAGGCCGAGCAGGGCCCGGTCGAGGTCCTGGTCGCGAACGCCGGTATCACCAAGGACACCCTGTTGCTGCGGATGTCCGACGACGACTGGGACTCGGTCATCCAGACCAACCTCACCGGGTCGTTCAAGGTCGCGAAGCGCGCCGCCAAGGGCATGCTGCGGCTGCGCAAGGGCCGGATCGTCTTCATCTCCTCGGTGGTCGGCCTGCTCGGCTCGCCCGGTCAGGTGAACTACGCCGCCAGCAAGTCCGGCATGATCGGCATGGCGCGCTCGATGGCCCGTGAGCTGGGCAGCCGCGGGATCACCGCGAACGTCGTCGCCCCGGGCTTCGTCGAGACCGACATGACCGCCGTACTGCCGGAGGAGACCCAGAAGCAGTACCTGGGCCAGATCCCGCTCGGCCGGTTCGGCCTGACCACCGAGATCGCCAACGCCGTGCGCTGGATTGCGTCCGAGGAAGCCGGGTACATCACCGGCGCGGTGCTCCCGGTCGACGGCGGCATCGGCATGGGCAACTGACCACACTCACCTCTCAGAACTTCCAGGAAGGGACGCCGGTGGGCATCCTCGACGGCAAGCGGATCCTGGTCGCCGGAGTCACGCTCGACTCCTCGATCGGCTTCGCCACGGCCAAGGTGGCGCAGGAACAAGGCGCCACCGTGCTGATCTCGAACTTCGGCCGCGCGCTGAGCATCACCAAGCGGATCGCGAAACGCTTACCCGTCGAACCCCCGGTGCTCGAGCTGGACGTCACCGACGAGGAGCACCTGGCCGCGCTGCCGGACAAGATCCGTGAGCACGTCGACGGCCTGGACGGCGTCGTGCACTCGATCGCGTACGGCAACCCGGAGACGATCCTCGGCGGCAAGTTCCTGGACGGCCCGTGGGACGACGTGTCCCGCGCGGTGCACGTGTCGGCGTACAGCCTGAAGGCGCTGGCGGTGACGTGCGCGCCGCTGATGAGCCGTGGCGGCAGCGTCGTCGGGCTGACCTTCGACGCGACCGTGGCCTGGCCGGGGTACGACTGGATGGGAGTGGCCAAGGCCGCGCTCGAGTCGACCTCGCGCTACCTGGCCCGCGATTTGGGTGCCCAGGGCATCCGCTGCAACCTGGTCTCGGCCGGCCCGCTGAAGACCCTGGCCGCGAAGGCGATCCCGGGCTTCGAGAAGTTCGAGGAGCCGTGGCTGGACCGCGCCCCGCTGGGCTGGGACCCGTCCGACCTCGAGCCGACCGGCAAGACCATCGTCGGCCTGCTCAGCGACTTCTTCCCTTCCACCACCGGCGAGATCATCCACGTGGATGGCGGCTACCACGCGATGGGTGCTTAGTGTGACGTCTCAGGTCGAGCTCCGCGTTCTGGACGGAGCCAACCTCTACTTCAGCCGGGCCGCGGTCAAGCTGACTCTCGATCTGTCCGCGCTGATCGACGCGCCCGCGCCGGCGGCGAAGTCGTTCGCTTCGGCCCTCGGGCTCGGAGTGACGCGGCCGGGCCGGATCGGGTCGGGCTTCCGGCAGCGGTTCGCGATCCGCGTGGTCGGGCACATCGTCCGCCGGATCGCCCGGGAGGCCGGGATCGGCCGGATCGGTGTCCGGGTGCGCCCGGAGACCGATGTACGGCGGTTGGTGGTCGCGTTCCCGTGGGCGCACGAGCAGCGAGCCCGCGCGCTCGGCCAGGCGATCGTCGAGGTGATCGACGCGTTCGGCACCGACGAGAGCGAGCTGAGCGCGCTGGTCACGACCGTCGGCGACCGGGTCCGCAACGAACCGCCGGGCAACCCGCCGCCGACGCTGCGGCCGAAGGTCCCGGTGGTCGCCGTGACCGGGACCAACGGCAAGACCACGACCTCGCGGATGATCGCGCACATCGGCCGCGCGGCCGGGCTGCACGTCGGCTGGTCGAGCACCGACGGCGTGTACTTCGACGGCAACCTGGTCGAGTACGGCGACTTCTCCGGCCCGAGCGGCGCCGGCCGCGTGCTGTCCCAGCCGGGGATCCAGCTCGCGGTCACCGAGACCGCCCGCGGCGGCATCCTGCGCCGCGGCATCGGGGTCGCGTCGAACGACGTCTCCGTCGTCACCAACGTCACCGCCGACCACCTCGGACTGGGCGGCATCGACACCGTCGACCAGCTCGCCGAGGTGAAGGCCGTGATCACCAAGATCACCCGCCCGCGCGGTTGGTGCGTCGTGAACGGCGACGACCCGCGCACGTTCGCGATGCGGCTGGACTCGCCGGCCAAGTGCTGGGTGTTCTCCCGCGACCCCGACTCGCCGTCGATCCGGACGGTGCTGGAGGAGGGCGGCCGGGCGACCACCGTGCTCGACGGCTTCGTCACGGTCCTGGACAACGCCAGCGACGCCGAGGCGCTGCTCAAGGTCACCGACATCCCGATGACGCTGTCCGGGCTGTCCCACTACAACGTCGAGAACGCGCTCGCCGCGACCTCGGCGGCGCTCGGGCTCGGGCTGCCGAAGGCGGCGGTCGTCGAGGGGCTGACCAGCTTCTCGCCGAACGAGAACAACCCCGGCCGGATGAACATGTACTCGATCCGGGACTTCACCGTCGTGATCGACCTGGCCCACAACGAGGCCGGGCTCGAAGCGCTGCTGGAGATCATGAACGGCGTACGGCGCGAAGGCGCGCGCCTGCTGCTGGCGCTCGGCTCACCGGGCGACCGGTCCGACGAGATGGTGTCGGCGATGGGCGCGATCGGTGCCCGCGGCGCCGACCGGGTGGTGATCGGGCACAAGGACACGTACCTGCGCGGCCGGCCGCCGTCGGAGCTGGACGCGGTGTTCCGCGAGGGCACGAGCTCGGTCGGCGTCGACGACGTCCCGTCGTTCCCGACCGAACTCGACGCGGCCAAGGCGCTGGTCGCCGAAGCCGGGCCCGGCGACGTGGTCGCGGTGATGTCTCTGCAGGATCGGGCGAGTCTTGACGCCTGGTTGCGGTCCGAGGGGGCTACGGTCGACACACCGGAGATCTTGAAGAGCAAGGTCGAACGAGCCCAGCACTGAACCCCGGCCCCGGTTGCCGGGGCTGAATCGGGGTGTCATGCGCTATCTGTGGGCCGTCCCGGCGGCGGTGATCGGCTGGTTCGTCGCAGGATTCGCGCCGAGTTACCTGGCCGGACTGCCTGAGGCGACCACGACGTTCGTGCCGGCTTCCAACGGCCGGATCGACCTGCTCGTCCTCGGCGGCTTCGCCGGGGGAGTGGCGGCCGGGTTCCTGCTCGGCCGTCTCCGGTACGCCGTACCGCTGGTCCTGGTCGTTGCCTCGGGCACGTGGTGGCTCAGCGGACACACGCTGTCCGCGCGCGAACTGCTGATCACGTTGCTTGCGGCAAGTGCCGTCGGCGCCTTGTTCGGTGCCGTGGGCACCCGAAGCTCGGTGGTCGCCGCGTTCGCGCTGGCGCTGCCCCTGGCCTGGTACGCCGCCCGCCCGGCGGCGGACCTGGCCGACGACTTCCGCTGGATCTGGCAGCTCAACGGCCTGCTCGTCGCGGTCGGCCTGACGATCGTCCTGTACGTCTCCTGCTGGCGGCGCGGCTGGCGCTCGGCGTACTTCTGGCCGGTGCTGATCGCGACGTACCTGCTCTCGTTCGCGATCGTCGACGGCGTCCGCGCGGTCTCCGCCTCCGCCGGCCGCTCGCCCGACGAGGTCGCCGACGCCGGCACCGACGCCTTCTTCCAGTCCTTCGAGCCCCTGCTGACCAACTACTGGCCCTGGCTCGTGCTCGCGGTCCTGCTGGCGATCCCGATGACCGCACTCAAGCTGCGTGCCCTGCCTCCGGCGCCACCGCCCCTCGACCCTTACGCCGACCGCACCAACGACGCCGTCCTGTCCGACGACCTCGACTGGATCGACCAACGCGAGCCCGAGCGTCGCCTGCTGGCTCGTTATAACCGCGCCACGCCGGAAGAGGCTACTTCGGTGAATGTTCAACCATAGGGTGTGAGCACATCCCGCCCTTTGGAGGAACTTGTGAGGATTCGTCCCGCCCTGAGCGTCACCGCCCTGGCCGTGGTGGCCGCCGGCCTGTCCGTCACGCCCGCGTCCGCGGCGCCGGCGTTCACCTGCGAGCAGGGTCAGGCCTGCTTCTTCGAGACCACGAGCTTCACCGGTAAGGCTGTTGCTTACAACGACGTTCCCGGCGCCTGCACGGTGCTGCCGTTCGCGCCCGGCGCGCTGTTCAACTGGTCGACCGAGGACGTGCTGCTCTACCGCACGGCCGACTGCACCGGCCCGGCGAACCTCGAGCCGGCCAACAACTTCCACAGCTACCCGAGCACCAGGTTCCTCAGCTTCCGGGCCGGCTGAACCTCACGCCAGTAGATCGCGCGCGAGCCAGCCGTCTTCGTGCCATCCCGGAGGGATCGCGAAGACGGCTGAGCCGATCGTCGTCGTCCACTCGTTCAGCGCGTCGGCGGCGTCCAGCCGGGCCAGCAGCGGGAGGAACTGACCGGCGATGTCGGCCTGGTAGCTGAGGAAGATCAGCCCGCTCTCGCGCGTCGCGCTGGTGTCCTGCACGTAGTTCAGGCCCTTGCGGAAGATCCGGCGCCCGTCGTTCGTGCTGTGGTGAGAGAGCCGCGAGTGCGCGTTCTCCGCGATCACCAGCCGCCCGTCGGCGTCCCGCGCCTCCAGGTCGAGCTCGTCGTGCTCGACCGTCCCGGTCACCGGCGCGCCGGTCGACAGCTTCCGCCCGACCGCGCGCTCCTGCTCGGAGCGGGTCAGTTCGTCCCAGGTGTCGAGGTTCATCCGGATCCGCCGTACGACGAGCGTCGTGCCGCCGCGGAACCATTCCGGCCCGTCGCCCGCCCACACCGTCGCGTCGAACTCCGGCGTCCCGACCGCCGGGTTCCCGGTCCCGTCGACCTGGCCGAACAGGTTGCGCCCGGTCACCGGCTTGCCGTCCGGGCCGGTCCCGTTCCAGAAGCCGGTCTGCCGCCACACCGGCTTCACGAACGGCGCCGCGTCCGCCACCAGCCGCCGTACGGCGTGCACGACGCTGACAGGATCGTCGGCCCCGACCTGGATCAACAGATCGCCACCGGACCACGTCGGGAGCAGCCGGTCGTGCCGCATCACCGGCAGGTCGTCGAGCCCGCGAGGCTTGTACGCCGTGAGCCCCGGCCGGGTGAACACCCGCGGCCCGAACCCGACCGTGACGGTCAGGGCAGCGTTCGGAACGGCCAGCTCCGGCGCCGTGTCGCCGGGCGTCGGCCGGCCCTCGGTCAGGGCGACGATGTCCGTGCTCCACAACCGCATCAGCCGACCGAGCGCGGCCCGGTCGGTGCTGCTGAGCAGGTTCAGCGCGACGAGCTCGGCGTGCTTCGGCGAGGGCGCCGCGATCGCCGGTTGGTGGTCGCCGTACGGGCTGAGGTCGCGGGACACCACGGCCGCGGCCGGAGGGTCGTTGCTGAGGGCAACTGCCGCGCCGGAAACAGCGGCCCCCGCGGCGGCGGCTCCGGCGTACCCGAGGAGCTGCCGGCGCGAGGGCCGCGAGTTCGTGGAAGTCAAGAGGCGGGCGTCGGGGTCTCGGAGGGGTGGTAGTGCTCTTCCTCCTCGGTGAAGTTCTTCACCGGGACGGTCAGGTCGTGTGTGCTGCCGTCGGAGAACTTCAGCGTCAGTGGCACCTCGTCACCGGGCTTCAGCGGCTGCTCGAGATCCATCAGCATCACGTGGTCACCGCTCGGCGCGAGGTGCGCGTGCGAGCCGGCCGGTACGACGATGCCGCCGGCCTTCTCCTGCATCACCATCTTGCCGTCCTTCATCGTCATCTCGTGCAGCTGCACGGTGCCGGCACCGGGGAAGTTGCCGAGGTCAACTTGATCTCGGAGTCGCCCGGGTTGGTCAGCGACATGAACGCCGCCGTCATCGTGGTGTCCTTGGCCCCGGCCGTGGTCCGGACCCAGGCGTCCTCGACCAGCACGCTCGGCGTACTGATCGAGGGCGCGGTGTCCGCGGCCGCGGCCTGGTCGCCGGAACCGCACGAGGACACCAGGAGGGGGAGGGCAACGACAGCGCAGGCCATCAGCAACTTCTTGTTCACGCACAGGCCAACGAGGGTCACCCGACCCGAGTTCCCCGCCTCACTGTTGTTCTTGGTCACCTTCTTCGTCCGGGCGCACGAAGTCGGGATCGCCGCCTTCGTCACCCGAGCGGGCGCCGGCCTGGGCCAGGTGCGACACCGACTCCAGTTCGGCGAGTACCGACTGGTGCTGATCGACACACAGCACGACCAGGTCACCCCGGTTCGACCGACCCAGCGCATGCCGTACGGCGTCGAGCTCCTCCAGCACCAGCTCCACCGAACGGCACCGCGCGCCGTCGGCGATCGCGGACCGAACGCCCTCGATGATCAGCTCCGCCGACTCGCCACGCTTCCGGCCGCGCAGCCGCGTGTCCTCACGGACGATCAGCTGGTCGAAGTGCTGCGCCGCGACCTCACCGAGTTCGCGCATGTCGTCGTCGCGCCGGTCGCCCGCGGTCGCGATGACGCCGATCCGCGACGGCCGTCCGAGGTCGGACGACGCGCCGAGGCTCTCGCCGATCCGGTCGACGAAGTCGCCGAGCATCCGCATCGCGGGCGCGTTGTGGCAGTAGTCGATGATCACGTGCCGGCCGTCGACCTCGATCTCGTTCAGCCGGCCCGGCGACAGGTAGTACGACGTACTGAACGTGCGCAGACCCTGGCGGATGTCGTGCAGCGGTGCCCCGGCCGCGAACGCCGCCGCGGCGGCCGCCATCACGTTCTGCACGTTCATCATCGCCCGGCCGCCGAACGTTGCCGGCAGCAAGTGGGTCCAGGCCAGCTGCATCGAGCGCCGGCCGTGCTTCATGATGATCATGTCGCCCAGCTCGGACCGCTCCAGCACGACCGCGCGGCCGCCACGACGGCAGTGGCCCTCGATGTACTCGCGCACCTCGCTGCCGGCCTCGGCCATGCTGAACCACACGACCTGCCCGGAGCACTTGCGCCGCATCTTCCGGACCAGCGGGTCGTCGGCGTTCAGTACGGCGAAGCCCGTCCGCGGCACCGCCTCGACCAGGACGGCCTTCACGTCGGCCAGCTGCTCGAGCGTGTCGACGCCGCGCAGCCCGAGGTGGTCGGGCTGGATGTTCAGTACGACGGCCACGTCGTTGCGCTCGTAGCCGAGGCCCTCGCGCAGGATGCCGCCGCGCGCGACCTCGAAGACCGCGAAGTCGACGCGCGGGTTCTGCAGCACCATCCGGGCCGACTTCGGGCCGGACGCGTCGGACCGGATCACCAGCCGCTCGTCGATCACGACGCCGTCGGTCGACGTCATGCCGACCTTGCGGCCCATGCCCTTGAAGACGTGGCTGATCATCCGCGAGGTGGTGGTCTTGCCGTTGGTCCCGGTCACCGCGACGATCGGGATCCGGCTGGTCGCACCGGGCGGGAACAGCATGTCGACGACCGGCTTGGCGATGTACTGCGGCTCGCCGATCGTCGGGTTGGTGTGCATCCGGAAGCCCGGCGCGGCGTTGACCTCGCAGATCGCGCCGCCGGTCTCGCGCACCGGCTGGGTGATGTCGGGGCAGATGAAGTCGATCCCGGCGATGTCGAGCCCGATCATCCGGGCCGCCTCCTCGGCGATCTCGACGTTCTCCGGGTGCGCCTCGTAGGTACGGTCGATCGAGATCCCACCGGTCGACATGTTGCCGGTCAGCGTGAGCTTCACGGTCACGTCCTCCGGCGGGACGTCGTCCAGCTCGAAGCCCTGGCTGCGGACCAGGTCACGGGCGGCGGCGTTCACGGTGATCCGGGTCAGGATCTTCTCGTGCCCGACACCGCGGCGCGGGTCGGCGTTGGTGATCTCGACCAGCTCGGCGACCGTGTGCACGCCGTCGCCGACCACGTGCGCGGGCACCCGCTCGGCGATCGCTTCCATCCGGCCGTTGATGATCAGGCAGCGGTAGTCGCGACCGGTGACGAAGTTCTCCACGATCACCCAGCCGCGCCGGGACTGGTCCTGGGCGATCGGGAACGCCTCGCGGACCGCGTCCGCGTCGGAGAGGTTCAGGCAGACGCCACGGCCGTGGTTGCCGTCGAGCGGCTTGCAGACGACCGGGTAGCCGATCTTGTTCGCGACGCTGACCGCGTCCTCGACGGTCCGGACTGAGTCCGACCGGGGAACCGGCAGGCCGGCCGAGGCCAGCAGGCGCGTGGTCAGGTCCTTGTCGCCGGCCACGTCGACCGCGATCGAACCGGTCTCCGACGTCATCGTGGCCCGGATCCGCTTCGCGTGCACGCCTTGACCGAGCTGGACCAGGCTGGCCTTGTTCAGCCGGATCCACGGGATGTCCCGCGAGGTCGCCTCGTCCACGATCGCCTGCGTCGACGGGCCGAACGCGGTCCGCTCGGCCTGCTTGATGAACCGCTCGAGCTCGGTGGTGAACTCGAAGTCCGGGTCCGGCTGCACCAGGTGGTTGACGAACCGGACGGCCAGCTCGGCGGCGGCCAGGCCGACCGCCTCGTCGGCGTACGCGTAGACGATGTTGTAGCGGCCCGGGACGCCCTTGACCTGGCGGGTCTTGCCGCGCCGCATGTCGTGGCCGGCCTCCTGCTGCAACTGCAGGGCGACGTGCTCGGCGATGTGACCGAGCCAGGTGCCTTCCTGGAGGCGCTCGATGAAGCCGCCGCGGCGGCCGCGCGAGCAGTGGTGCTGGTCGAGCCGCGGCAGATCGGCGAGCAGGTGCTCGGTGAAGCCCTCGATCGTGTCGGACGGCCAGTCCTCGAGCGATCCCAGGTCGACCACCAGGTGGATGGCCGGCTCGTAGCTCCAGACGTTCGGGCCCCGGTAGACGCGGGTCTCGATGATCTTCAGGTCGGGGCTCGGCGATCCCTGCGGGTCGGCGGGCTTGCGGCGCTGGGGGGCGGTTTCGGTCATGTCGTCCCACTGTCTGCTTGGGGATCGGTGTCTGGTCGGCTGAGTTCGGCGCCCGCGCTCAGAGGCTCGGTCGCCTCCGGTCTGGACTCCGTCGCCGACGACACCCGCCGGGCGACGCGCTTGCCGGCGCGGCGCTTCTGCTCGGCGTAGTACTGCGGGGACACGCCTTCGGCCGCGATGTCACGGGCCAGCTTGCGCAGGTCCGCCTCGGCCTGCTCGATCTCGGCCAGCTCCTCGGCCGGCGGCTGCGGCCCGTACGAGAGCAGCGTGCGGGACCGCAGGTCGAACGTCGCGGTCGCGGGCAGCACGTGCAGGACGACGCCGGAGGCGAGGATCGCCTCGGACCGCTTGGCGTAGTGGGCGTTGGAGGTGATCCGGCTGCCGTCGAAGATCGTGACGGCTCCACGGCCGACGACCTCCAGGTGAGATCCCCGTACGACGGCCGCCGTGTCCTCGTCGACGCCGATCCCGAGCAGGCCGGGGGACTGGGCAACGAGCGACAGGAGCCGGCCGTAGCGGTTGCGCTGGGCGAAGTGCTGGTCGACGATCGCGCCCTGGACCAGGCCGAGGCCGCCCGCGAGCTGGCTCATCCGCTGGCGCGGGGTCGCGCCGGAACGGCCGAAGGCGATCATGTGCTCGGCCAGGATGCTGGCGCCGGCCGACGTACCGCCGACTGCGGCACCGCGGCGGTGGGCCGCGGTGACGGCCCGGCCGAACGCCGTACCGGTCACCACGCCGCTGAGCTTGAGCTGGTTGCCGCCGGTCATGAAGATGCCGGTGGCCTCGTTCAGCGGCTCGATGAACGCCGGGTCGTCGGCGTCCTCGCGGTTCTCGGGGCGCACCCCGACCACACTGGCCGCACCGAGCGCGGCGAACAGCGCGGAGTACACGTCGGTCACGTCCGGGCCCAGCGCGGAGGCCGTGGGCACCACCACGATCCGAGCCTTCGACCCACCGGCCGCCTCGACGAACTCCTGCAGCACCATCCGCTTCTTCAGCTTGTCCTCGGCCCCGCCGATCGCGAAGAGAGCACCCGGCCCGCTGCTCACCACCTGTTGAGACATAGCCGAAGAATAGGTCACGGCCCACGCCGGAGCTCGGATCGGTCAGCGGCGTACCTGGTAACGCAGGTGAAGGACGCGGTTGCCCTGGATCACCACGTCGGGATCCTCCAGCAGGTGCTGGGCGTCGACGGACCCGAAGTAGCGCTTGCCGGACCCGAGCACGACCGGTACGACGTCCATGCGCACCTCGTCCACCAGACCCGCGGCCAGCGCCTGACCACCGACATCGCCGGCGGCCACCTCGACCAGACGGTCGCCCGCGAGCTCCTGCGCCTTGGCCACGGCCGCCTCGACGCCGTCGACGAAGTGGAACGGCGCCTCGGGGTTCCAGCCCTCGGGCGCCGGCCGGTGCGTCACGACGACCACGTGGTCGATCCCGGCCGGCGGCTTCCCGTCCCAGCCGTCGGTGAGGTCGAAGACGTGGCGGCCGGCGATCGTCACCCCGATCTGGTCCCAGTACGCCCGGGTGTAGTCGTACGACGTCTGTGACACCTTCACCACGCCGCTGTGGTCCAGCGCGACGTCACCGCTGGTCAACCAGTCGAACAGCGGTCCGGGCTGGTCGTTCGCGTCCGCGACGAAACCGTCCACCGACACCGAGCTGTACATGACCACCTTGCCCACGGGACTCTCCTCTGCTTCGGGGCCTTCAAATTAGCGTCTCGTGGGCCGGCGCTCTTGTAAGAAATCAATCGGCCGGCAGCGGCCAGCCGTCCAGCGTGTGCCCGGGATGCTCGCGCAGGAACCGCTGCCGGACCTCGACGTACCGGGTCGGCGTGAGCCCGGTGAACTCCCGGAACTCGTGGCCGAAGTGGGCCTGGTCGAAGTAGCCCGCGCGCCCGGCGACCTCGCCCCAGTCGACCGGCCCGGTGGGGTCGATCGCGAACACGGTGGCGAAGAAGCGGTGGGTGCGGGCCAGTCGCTTCGGCGTGACACCGATGACCTCCTTGAACCGCTGGGCCAGATGAGTGCTGCTGACACCGGCCGCCGCACTCAGGTCGCCGATCGCCACCGTCCCCTTGGCCGCCGCGATGACATCGCTCGTACGGCGTACCAGCTCCAGCCCGGCGGTCTCGCGCAGCCGTCGTACCAGCTCCTCCTCGAGCAGCATCAGCATCCCGTACGGCGTGGGCGCCGCGTCGAGCCGGTCGCGCAGCTCGGCGATCGCGGGGCGGCCCCACACCTGCTCGATCGTCACCGGCTGGTCGCACAGCTCGGACGCGGGCATCCGCAGGAACGGTGCCAGCCCCCACGGCTTGAAGTGCACGCCGACGGACCGGGTCCGGACCGGGTAGCTGAACTCGAACGCGCGGGTGGGCATGGTGACGACGCAGCCGTCGGCGTACTGGGCCGTCTCGCGGTCGGTGGCGGCGCGGATGCGGAACGGCTCCCCCAGGTTGACGACGAGCAGCGCCGACGGGCTCGGCGGCAGCGTCAGCCAGGCGTACGGCGATGCGCCGTCCAGGTAATAGAGGTCGTCGATCAGCCCGTCCAGCGGCGGTCGCGGCACTCTGGACACGTACTCCATCCCCACAGCATGGCCGAGTACGGCGTGCGGGGGCAGGGCTTCGGTGGATCTGTGGCATCCTCCGCCGGGTGAAGAAACTGATGACACCGCTGCTCCTGGTCGGAGCGCTGCTCCTGGCCGCCGGGTGTGGCGGCTCCGATGATTCCGGTACGCCGGTCGCGGCGGACAGCAAGGTCACGCCGTTGAGCCAGGCCGACTTCTCGGCCAAGGTGCAGGCGGCGCTGGCGGCGAAGAAGACGTTCCAGGTGGTGACCACTACGACCGACGCGGACGGGCCCGCGACGTTCACCACGAACGTGCGGATGGCGGGTGCGGCGGCTGACGTGCAGGGGAGCGCTCTGGAGAGCACGCTCGTCCGGGTCGGCGGGACGCTGTACGGCAAGGGCGGGCAGCTGTCGAGCGACCCGAAGAAGCCCTGGGTGATGTACGACCCGGCGGGGAAGGGCGCGGGCAAGGAGGTGTCGGCGATCATGGCCGGCGCGATGCTGCAGTTGCTGGGCGCTCAGCTCGACCAGTACCGCGTGGCCGTGGGCACCGCGCCGTACGCGACGGACTTCAAGAGCGTGGCCGGCGAGCCGGTCGACGGGGTCGCGACGGCGAAGTACACGATGACCGTGAACGTGCTGAAGGCGACGCAGGCGAAGGCGTTCGGACAGTACCTGACGTCGGAGACGGCGGCGCAGTCCGGCCTGACCGAGCTGCCGATCGAGGTCACGGTCGACGCCGAGTCGCTGCCGCGGACGTTCGCGTACGAGGCCGACGGCACCAAGATCACCGGCACCTTCGGCAAGTACGGCGAGCCGGTGACGATCACCGCTCCCGCCGCGGCCGAGATCGCCTGACCTCTTGTCCGACGAAGCCGCAGCCGGCGATCCGGCTGCGGCTTCGCTGCGTTCTAGTGGCCGAACGTGAACCAGTTGACGTTCACGAAGTCGGCCGGCTGACCGCTCGTGAAGGTCAGGTACACGTCGTGGACGCCGGTGACGGCCGAGATGTTGGCCGGTACGGTCCGCCAGCTCTGCCAGCCGCCGGTGTTGCCGACCGCGAAGCTGCCGATCGGGGCGTTCGACCGGCTGTCCAGCCGGACCTCGACCAGCCCGCTGACCCCTCCGCCGGCACCTGACGCGACCCGCGCGACGAACTGCCGGGCCGGCGTACTGCCGAAGTCGATGTTGCTGTAGCGAGCCCAGTCACCGTTGCCGACCTGGCTGAGGTTCTGACCTCCGCCGGAGTCGCTGGTCGTTTCGACGGCGACACCGCCTTGCTGACCGAAGGCTTCGGCTTGCAAGGGCCCGTACGCGCCGCTCCCACCAGGAGGCGGCGTCGTGGGCGGTGTGGTCGGGGGAGTCGTGCCGCCGCCCTTGGTGGAGACCGCCACGTAGTCGACGACCATCGGGTGGCCCGGGACGGTCTCGGCGCGCGGCGTCGGGCCGTTGAGCGCGTCGGGGAACGCGCCGCCCATCGCGACGTTCAGCAGGATGAAGTAGCCCGCGTGCGACGTCATGCTCGCCCAGGTGTCGGCCGGGAGTTGCGCCTGGGTGACCGAGTGGAACTGCTGCCCGTCGACGTACCAGCGGAACGCGTTGGGCGTCGTACTGGTGTCCCACTCGAACCGGTACGTGTGGAACGCCGACTGGCAGCTCGAGCCCGGGCAGGCGCGGCTGGCGCCGAGGCCGGTGGTCTCGTTGCACGGGCCGCCGGGATTGACGCCGCAGTGCAGCACGGCCCAGACCGAGTTGATCCCGTTGACGTTCTCCATGATGTCGAACTCGCCGATGCCCGGCCAGTTCCAGTAGTTGCCCCGGTACGGCTGGCCGAGCGCCCAGAACGCCGGCCAGTAGCCGAGTGCCGCGTTGCCGGTGACGTTGGGCATCTGGATCCGGCCCTCGATCGCCAGCACGCCGCCGGACGGCGGTTTGAAGTTCGCGCGCTGGGTCTCGATCCGGGCCGACGTCCAGTTGCCGGCGCCGTCGCGGCGCGGCGTGATTCGCAGGTTGCCGGCGCCGTCGAGCGCCAGGTTGTCGGGGTTGCTGGTGTAGTTCTGGATCTCACCGGTGCCCCAGTTGCCAGGACCGCCGGGGTAGCCGTGGCCGGTGTCGACGATCCAGTTCGCGCTCGACGGCAGGCTGCCGCTCGGGCCGTTGAAGTCGTCGGACCAGACAGTGGTCCAGCCGGTCGGTGGGGGTGGAACGCTGGCCTGGGCCGCGATCGTCAGCGGTACGGCGACCAGCACCGGTACGACGAGCGCGCTGAGCAGGGTCCTGAGGCGGGGGCGGGACGGTGTGTTCGGGCGGGAACGCATCTTGACCTCCCTGGGATGGGTTACGCCTATGGGAGCGCTCTCATCGCCGGGAGTCAACAGCTCGTCACGGATCGGGTGCGGGTCAGACCTTGCCGCGGAGCACCGTCGTACTGCGGCGCACGGTCATCCCGAGCCGCTCGTACATCGCCAGCGCACCGGTCCCGGAGTGCGTCCACAGCGTCAGCTGGGTGCGGCCGTCGGCGTGCATCGCCTCCGCCGCGGTCGCGAGCAACGCCTTCGCGACGCCGCGGCCGCGCTGGTCCTTCCGTACGGCGAGCTGCTCGACGTACCCGTCCGTGCTCTCCGGCAGGTCGAGGCTGAGCGCCGCGCCGACCAGTTCGTCGCCGGCGAAGGCGACCGGTGAGTGCCGCGGTACGAAGCTCGACCGCTCGATGCACATCCGCGCCCACTCGTCGTACTCCTTGCGGCGCGGTTGCCAGTCGTCGAACGCGTCCTCGATCACCTGGTACGCCGCCTGCTCGTCGCCCGGCTGGAACGGCCGGATCGTGATGCCGTCGGGGATCCGGATGTCCAGCTCCGTGGTCGGCATCTCGAGCAGCCAGTTGGTCGCGAGCAGCTCGTAGTCGCGTGCGCGCAGCAGGGCGAGGCCGGCCTGGTCCTGGTCGTCGACGGTCTGCGCGACCCAGTCCGTCCCGACCTCGGCGGCGCGGGCCTCGACCCAGTCGAGCAGTGCGCTGCCGACTCCGCGGTCGCGGAACGCCGGGTCCACGTCGACCTGCGAGCGCCGTCCTCGGTTGATCCAGGCCCAGCCGGCCAGCTGTCCGTCGTCCGCGTGAATGACTCGGCTGTCGACGGTCGCGTCGAGTCCCGGCCGGGTCAACGCGGCCTCGATCCCGTCGGCGCCGGTCTCGACCACGCCGGTGGTCGCGCGTTCGGCGGCACTGACCAGCGCGTGGATCGCCGGTACGTCGGCGGTGGTCGCGGGCCTGGCGGTGAAGTCGTCCGGGAGTCGAGGCATGGGCGCGATCCTGCCTGTCGGCGTACGGCGTGGGCAAACGGATTGGCAGGTTGTGCTAGGTCACAGAGTGTTTGCGGGGACCGCGAGATCTGTCACCATGTGGAGCGAACCGGGTCGGCGTGTCCGCGATCCCCGCCTCGAGGAGTATCGCTGTGCGTTTCGCGAAGGCCGGCGCCGTCACCGCCGTGCTGGTCCTGGCTCTGGTCGCCTGTGGGGCGACCCCGGGTGCCGGACCGGCCGCCGACGCTTCGACGGCCAGTACGCCGTCCGCTGCGCCCGGCCACTCGGTCTCCGCGACGGCGCCGAGCGACGACGGGTTGTCGCCGGCGAACCTCGCGTCGGAGCTGCTCGGCCGGCTGGCCGAGAAGGGCACCTTCCGCATGGTCTCCCGGACGACGAGCGCGGGGGAGTCCGACGTAGTCGTCACGGCCGACCTCCGGATCAGTGGTGACCACGCCGGGCTGATCGCGACGGGTGGCGGCCGGAAGGTCATCAAGATCGGCAACACGGTTTATCTGAAGGATGCGGCCCTCACCGGTGACAAGGCACGCCCGTGGTCCGAGCTTGCGCAGTCGTCCCGCTCCGGCAAGCAGTTGCTCCGCGCGGCCCAGGTCCACGCGCTGATCGGCGGCGCCGCCCACGCGACCACGTTCCAGCGCGCCGACCGGATCACCGTCAACGGCGCGTCGGCGCAGGAGTACGTCGTCTCCATCGACCTCGCCCGCGCCACCGCGGCCGGCGCGATGGACGGCTACCTCACCGCCACCACGGCCGAGTCGTTGCCCGAGGCACTGACCGTGCGCATCGCCGTCGACGCCCACTGCCTCCCGGTCCAGCTCCGCTTCACCCTCGACGATGCCACCAACGGCCGCGCCGACGTCACGGCCACCTTCACCCGCTTCGGCCAGAAGCTGACGATCAAACCACCAGCACCCCACAAGATCGCCGAACCCGCGACCACCTGAGCCTCCCGCCCCTCGGCCCCCAGCCTCCCGCCCCTCGGCCCCCAGCCTCCCGCCCCCCGGCCCCCCGGCCCCCCGCCTCCCGCTCCCCGCCCCCCCGGGCTCCCGGCCGCCCCTCCCCGATGCTGCCCTGAGCGTTGCAGCTTGTTGCAACGGTTTAGGCCTGCGACTTGCTCTTGTGTCACCATCTGAACCGAGTCGGGTCGATCTGATCGGGAGCAGCAAGACCCTCAACTGCTCACGAGGAGTCCTTGCTGTGCGTTCCGTCCTGCCCGTCCTGATCGCGGGTTCTGCCCTGGTGCTGACTGCTGCCTGCGGCAACAACACCACACCGGCTGCCGCCCCCGCCTCCACGCCGACCGCAGCGGTCAGTACGCCGACGCCGACCGGCCCGCCCGAGCCGGCCGAGCTGACCAAGGCGGACTTCGGCCCGAAGGTGCTGGCCGCCCTGCGGACCGCCGGAACGTTCCGGACGACGGTGAGAGAGACCGGCGTGGGGCGTGGATCGGTTCCGGAGCTGAGCGCCGACATCCGGATCAAGGGCGCGACCACCGACGCGGTGGTGACCAGCGAGGAAGGCCTGCCGGTCACGCGGATCGGCAAGGTCCTCTACATGGAGAACGACGAACTCACCGGCAACCCGAAGAAGCCGTGGGTGAAGCTCGACCTGGCGTCGAAGGACCGGAACGTCCTCGCCGCCGCGCTCGTCGTCGTCCAGGACTACAACCAGGCGATGGTCCACCAGGTGCTCGGCGGCTCGGCATACTCGACGTCCTTCAAGGCCCTCGGCTACCAGCCGATGGACGGCACGCAGGTGCGCGAGTACCAGCTGACCATCGACCTGAAGAAGGCGACCGCGGCCCGCGCGATGGGGGTCTACCTGACCCAGACCGACGCGAAGACCCTGCCGGCGCAGCTCAGCGTCTCGGTGATGGTCGACGCGAAGAACCTGCCGCACCGGATCGTGTTCGTCCTGGCCGACACCAAGGACGGCAACACCGCGATCCAGGCGTCGTACGAGAAGTTCGGCGCGAAGCTCCCGGTCGTCGCCCCGCCGGCCGCGAAGACCGGCAAACTCGACCTCAGCTGACGCCGTGGCGCGCGCCCGGTCTGCGAGCGCGACCTGAGCCGGGCAGCGCGCCCGACCTCAGCCGAGGTTGTCGGCCGCCTCGACCTCTTCGCGGGAGATGCCGAGCAGGTACAGGATCGTGTCCAGGTACGGCACGCTCAGGTGGGTGTCGGCGGCGGCGCGGACGACCGGCTTGGCGTTGAAGGCGACGCCGAGCCCCGCGGCGGCCAGCATGTCGAGGTCGTTGGCGCCGTCGCCGATCGCGACCGTCTGCGACAACGGCGTACGGGACGACTCGGCGAACCGCCGCAGCGCGACCGCCTTGCCGGGCCGGTCGACGATCTCGCCGACGACCTTGCCGGTCAGCTTGCCGTCGACGATCTCCAACTCGTTGGCCGCCGAGTAGTCGATGCCGAGGTCGGCGGCGATCTTGTCGGTGATCTGCGTGAACCCACCACTGACGATCGCGAACTGGTACCCGAGCCGCTTCAACGTCCGCACCAGCGTCCGCGCCCCCGGCGCGAGCTGGATCGCGGCGTACACCTCGTCGAGCGCGCTCGCCGGCAGCCCTTCCAGCGTCGCGACCCGGTGGTGCAACGACTCGGCGAACTCGAGCTCCCCGCGCATCGCCTGCTCGGTGACCGCGGCAACCTCCGCCTCGCGCCCGGCGTGCGCCGCAAGCATCTCGATCACCTCGCCCTGGATCAGGGTCGAGTCGACGTCCATCACGATCAGCCGCTTGGCGCGCCGGTACAACCCACCGGCCTGTACGGCGACGTCGAGCCCCTGCCGCACCCCTTCGAGCGCGAGCACGGTCCGCAGCGCGTCGGTGTCCGCACCGGACACGGCGATCTCGACAGCGGTCACCGGGTACCGCGCCATCCGGCTGATCCGGTCGATGTTGGCGCCGGTGTCGGCGATCCGCCCGGCGATCGCGGCGAACCCCTCGGCGGTCAACGGCGACCCGATCACCGTCACCTGCGTCCGGCCCTTGCGCCGCGGTTCGTTGTCGCCGACACCCTTCTTCACGTCGATCTCGACGTCGAGCTGCTCGGCGAGCTCCTTGAGTTCCTTCTTCAGCTGCTTGTGGTCGCGCGGCGCCGACAGCAGTACGCCGAGCACCAAGCGACCCCGCAGCACGACCTGCTCGGCGTCGATCACCTCGAGCCCCCGGCTGGCGATCGTCGACAACACCGCCGACGTCAACCCCGGTCGGTCCGTACCGGTCAACGTGACCAGCAGGGTCGGTCGATCCAACGGCGGCGTCTCGTGCTCAGGCTGTCCAGTCATCGCAGAACAGAAACCTATCCGAGCCGGGTCAATCTGTGGACGCCCGGTCCAGATGTCGGCGACCGTCCACGCGGGATCGGAGAGCGGGGAGCGCGGTCGAGGGGTGAGGGAGTGGGGTGTGGGGAGCGGGGTGATGGCGAAGCGACTGGGGTGTGTAGGCATCGACCCGAACAAGTACCGGCCACCGATCGAGAGTCGGTACTTGAGAAGAGCCCGCCGGTCAAGGCAGAGCGGTGGATGCGGATGCGGAGGCGGACGCATGCAGCGGGCTACTGCAGGGGGAAGCGTGCAGCGGGTTACTGCGGGGCGAACGGGCCGCAGGCGGCGACGAGGGCTCGGCGGGCGGAGGCGGCGAGCTCGGTGAGGGCTCGGCGGCGGGCGTCGGCTTCGGCGCCGGTGACGGCGGCGCCGTCGTCCTCCAGGGCGGCGTCGGCGATCGC
Organism: Kribbella sp. cmx-5-2; assembly: GCA_049998015.1. Lineage (GTDB taxonomy): Bacteria > Actinomycetota > Actinomycetes > Propionibacteriales > Kribbellaceae > Kribbella. The sequence goes on along the minus strand of JAEBEC010000001.1, from coordinate 388,959 downwards.
CAGGCAGCGGCGGGCGGTGGCCGCGGCCTTCACCGCGCGGGCGTCGTACCCGGGTGCGAGATCGTCGCCCTTGCCCTGGCCGATCTTGCGGATGTCGATCAGCGCGTCCGCGATCTCCGGCTTCCAGCGCGCGATGTCCAGCGCGGCCAGCGACTCGGCGGCCTCGATCAGCGCGGCCCGCAGTCCACGATCGGCCTCCCCGAGATCCGCCGGCGGCGGGCTCTGCGCGGTCAGCACCGACCACTGCACAGCAGGCCCGACGTACGCCGGAATCAGGCCGATCCCAGCGCCCGACAGTACGACGGCCTCGCCCGCTTCCAGCGCGGACTCGTTGAACGCCGGGGGACCGGCCAGTCCGATCGGATCACCCGGCACGGGCAGCGCGAGATAGGCCTCGCGCGCCCCCGCGGCGCGCAACAGATTGAGCGCCACCGGCAACGTCGCGGGTTCAGGATGCGCCGCGAGCCCGGCAACGTGGTGCCCGACGTCCGAACCGAGGATCCGGTGCGCGGCCGTGTCGGGATCGCAGGTCCCGGCAAGCATCGCGTTCGTCCACACGGTGAAACGCACCGAGGCGGCAGTGGTCAGCACGCCGCCAAGTCTCCCACCACCCCGAACCCCCACCACCCACGCCCCCGAGCCGACCGTCCACCGACAACCGACCCACCAACCCGCCCCTCCTCCAAGTACCAACCCCCGCGCCCTCCTCCAAGTACCAACCCCCGACACCTGGCCGGCACCTACTAGGTACACCGCCTGACTCCTTCAAGTACCAGCCCTCGACAGCTGGCGGGTACTTGTCACCTCCACCCGCAGACTCCTTCAGGTACCAACCCCCGACAGCTGGCTGGTACCTGTTCGAGTGACGCGGAAGCACTCGGGACAGCGGATGCCGAGGGTCGTGCCGCACCCCGAGCACCGACCCCGTAGGTTTGCCTCATGACTGCAGTGGTGGAGCTGGCCGGCATCACGATCGTCCGGGGCGAGGCGCGTCTGCTCGACGGCATCGACTGGACCGTTGACGAGACCGACCGCTGGGTGGTGATCGGCCCCAACGGCGCCGGCAAGACCACCCTCCTGCAGGTCCTCGCGGCACAGATGCACCCGACGGCCGGTGTCGCCGGACTGCTCGGCGAGGTCCTCGGCGCCGTCGACGTCTTCGAACTCCGCCCCCGCATCGGCCTCACCAGCGCCGCACTCGCCGACAAGCTGCCGAGATCCGAGCGGGTCTCCGACGTCGTCGTCTCAGCGTCGTACGCCGTGATGGGCCGCTGGAACGAGGAGTACGACGAACTGGACCACCAGCGCGCGAAGGAACTCCTGACCGAGCTAGCCATCGACCACCTCGCCGACCGCACCTTCGGCACCTTGTCGGAAGGCGAGCGCAAGCGCGTCCAGATCGCCCGCGCCCTGATGACCGACCCCGAACTCATGCTCCTCGACGAGCCGGCAGCCGGCCTCGACCTCACCGGCCGCGAGCAGCTCGTCCGCTCCCTCAGCGCGATCGCCACCGCCGAAGGCGCCCCCGCGATGGTCCTCGTCACGCACCACGTCGAGGAGATCCCGCCCGGCTTCACCCACGCGATGCTGCTCAAGCAGGGCCGCGTCGTCGCCGCCGGCCCGATCGAGCAGGCCCTCACGTCGGAGACCCTGAGCGACACCTTCGACCTGGCCCTCACCCTCCAGCACACCGACGGCCGCTACACCGCCCGCGCCTTCTGATCCACACCCCGTACGGCGGTTACGTCCGAAGAACCCGCATGCGTCCGAAGAACCCGCATGCGTCCGAAGAACCCGAGGCTATAGCGCACCCTTCTTCGGACGCAGCACGGATCTTCGGACGCACCACCGTTCTTCGGACGCAGCACGGATCTTCGGACGCAGCACCGTTCTTCGGACGCACCACCGTTCTTCGGACGCAGCACGGATCTTCGGACGCACCACGGATCTTCGGACGCATCCGGTTTCGCCCACCCCCGGAGTACTGTCGACAACAGAGCATCTCAGTCACGGCTGGGGAATCCGGGAGAGTTCGGGCTGCGTCCGACGGGTGGTGGACCTGCCAGAGGTCCCGATCGCGGATAGGGTTGGCAGATGATGGATTGGCTGCGCGAAAACGTCTGGGCCGCCTGGCTCGGAATCGCCGTCGTGCTCGGCCTGGCAGAGCTGGCCACGCTCGACTTCACCCTGCTGATGCTGGCCGCCGGCGCGCTCGCCGCGACCGGTGCCGCCGCACTCTTTCCCGGCCTGCTCTGGTTGCAGATCGTCGTCGGTCTGCTGACCGCGGCCGCGATGCTCGGCGCGATCCGCCCGCTGCTGGTCCGCAAGATCCACCACGGGGTGGAGATGAAGACCGGCTCCCAGCACGTGATCGGCCGGACCGGCGTGGTGGTCAAGGAGATCCACCCCGACAGCCTCGGCTCGATCAAGCTCGGCGGCGAGCTGTGGACCGCGCGGCCGTTCGACGACCTGACCACGATCCCGCCCGGGACGCGGGTCGAGGTGATGCAGATCGACGGCGCGACCGCCGTGGTGTACCCGGTCGGCCTGCCACTCGGTCACCACGAGCACGAAGCCATCCAGCACGAAGCGACGCAGCCCGAGGCCGTGCAGCACGAGCACCGGCAGCACGAGCACCGGCAGCCCGACGCCCCGGCGACCGACGGCAAACCGGACTCCGACCCGCCGCGCTGAGCGCCGTCCGGAGTTGGTCCGACCGACTCCGGATCGTGAGGGAACCGGGCTGGGCAGTGGCCCGTCAGTAGGAAAGACTGTCGATCCTGTTTCGTTCGAGTGGAGGGTCACGTGGAAGCGTTCCTCATCGTGCTGGCACTGGTTGCACTACTGGTGGTCGTCACGCTGATCAAGTCCGTCCGGGTCGTGCAGCAGCAGACCGTCGGCATCGTGGAACGGTTCGGGAAGTTCAAGGTCGGGCTGCAGCCCGGGCTGAACCTGCTGACCCCGTTCGTCGACAAGGTGCGGTACACGATCGACATGCGCGAGCAGGTCGTCGCGTTCCCGCCGCAGGGCGTCATCACCGAGGACAACCTGATGGTGTCGATCGACTCCGTCATCTACTTCCAGGTGAACGACCCGGTGCGGGCGACGTACGAGATCTCCAACTACATCCAGGCGATCGAGCAGCTCACGATGACCACGCTCCGGAACATCATCGGTGGCATGGACCTCGAGCAGACGCTGACCAGCCGCGAGGAGATCAACGAGAAGCTGCGGTACGTGCTGGACGAGGCGACCGGCAAGTGGGGCATCCGGGTGAACCGGGTCGAGCTCCGCTCGATCGACCCGCCGCCGTCGATCCAGGACTCGATGGAGAAGCAGATGCGCGCGGACCGCGACAAGCGCGCCGCGATCCTGACCGCCGAGGGTATGCGCCAGTCGGCCGTGCTGTCGGCCGAGGGTCAGAAGCAGTCCGCGATCCTCACCGCGCAGGGTGACCGGGAGTCCCGGATCCTGCGGGCGCAGGCCGAGCGGGAGGCGCGGATCCTGAAGGCGCAGGGTGAGGCGCAGGCCATCACCACGGTCTTCAACGCGATCCACGCCGGCAAGCCCGACCAGGGTCTGCTCGCGTACCAGTACCTGCAGATGCTGCCGTCGATCGCCCAGGGCGACTCGAACAAGCTGTGGATCATCCCCAGCGAGATCGGCAAGGCGATGGAGGGTCTCGGCAGCGCCGTCGGCCAGATCGCCGGCATCCCGCAGAAGGCCGAGGGCCCGTTCCCGGAGCCGCACGAGGTCGAGCAGGCCGCACCGGCCCAGGAGCTGACCAGTACGCCGGACGCCGCCGTGGCCGAGGCCGACAACGCGGTGCAGGAGGCGATCGAGGCCGCGCAGAAGGCCGCGGTCAGCTCCCGCTCGCAGCAGCCGACGCCGGCTCCGTCGACCTCGCCGACACAGGACGTCGTACCGCCGACCACTCCGCCGCCCGCGGCCCAGTAGTAGGTTTTCCCTTCCAGACTGCGCATCCCGGCCCGGCCCTCACCACCAGGTGAGCGCCGGGCCGGTGTGTCGTTGGCGACACTGAACGCTCAACGACCGGACAGATGAGCCGCCTGATGTGTCAGGTGCGTACAGTTTTCCAACGATGACATGGTTCGAGGCGCTGTTCGTCCTGGTGGCGGGTGTGGGCGCAGGCACGATCAACGCGGTGGTGGGGTCGGGGACGTTGCTGACCTTCCCCGCGCTGCTCGCTGTCGGGATCCCGCCGGTGCTGGCCAACGTGAGCAACAGCGTCGGCCTCTCACCCGGTACGGCGGCCGGCGCGATCGGCTACCGCCGCGAGCTCGAGGGACAGCGCGGGCGGATGATCCGGCTGGTCCCCGCCTCGCTGGTCGGCGGCATCGTCGGAGCGGTGCTGCTGCTGACCTTGCCGGACTCCGCGTTCCACGCCGTCGTCCCGGTCCTGATCCTGCTCGGCTGCGTGCTGGTCGCGTTCCAGCCGTGGCTGTCGAAGTGGATCAGCGTGCCGACCCACACGCACCGCGGCGCGTGGTGGGTGATCCCCGCGGTCTTTCTCACCGGCGTGTACGGCGGCTACTTCGGCGCCGCGCAGGGTGTGCTGCTGATGGCGATCCTCGGCCTCGGTCTGGACGCGAACCTGCAGCGGATGAACGCGCTGAAGAACGTGCTGGCCACCTTCGTCAACACCGTCGCGGCGATCCTGTTCGTGATCGTCGCGGACGTCGACTGGCTGGCCGCGGGCCTGATCGCGGTCGGTTCGACGATCGGCGGTTTCGTCGGCGCCCGTTACGGCCGCAAGCTGCCGCCGATCGCGCTGCGCTGCCTGATCGTGGTGATCGGCGTCGTCGCGATCGTCACGATGCTGTTCTGAGCCCGCGGATCAGCAGGTCGAGTCCGTAGTCGAACTGCTCGTCGCCACCGGTTGTCCGGGCCAGCTCCGGCGCGAGCTCGACGACGGTCGGGAACTCGGTCGCCGACAGCGACTCCATCGTCGTCCGCAGCCGCCGCAACCCCTCGGGGTCGCGCTGCTCGGTCGCCATCTGGATCTCCCACGAGGTCGCCCCGAGCACGTACGTGAACAGCGTCGTGTGCGTCCGCGCGGCGATCTCCTTCTCGAACCCGGCCGAGTGCAGCACGCTCAGCAGCCCCTCGGCGACCCGCGCGGTCTCGTGCCCGATCAGCGGCCGGCTCGCGAGTAGTTGCGCAAGGCAAGGATGTTGGAGCATCAGGCGGCGCAGCCCGCGGCAGACGGCCCGGACCTGGTCCGGCCAGGCGGCACCGGCCGGTACGGCGGGGAGCAGGCCCATCAGGTGGTCGCGGACGGCGTCGTACAGCTCGTCCTTGTTGCGGAAGTAGGTGTAGATCGCCATCGGACCGACACCCAGGTCACCGGCCAGTGCGCGCAGGCTGAAGCTGTCCAGGCCGCGGCCTTCCATCAGTTCGAGTGCCTTGCTGATGATCAGGTCGGGGCTGAGCGTGTTCCGCGGTGTCCGTGTCGGCATCGTCACCCTTCTCTCTCGCTAACGTACACTGTACAGTACGATGTAAGGAGACCAACCCGGAAGGAAGTGTCAGGCGTGCGTGCAGTGCAGATCACCGAGTTCGGCGGCCCCGAGGTGCTGAAGGTCAGTGAGGTGGACGCGCCGGCCGCCGGCGACGGTCAGGTGCTGATCACCGTCGACCGGGCCGGCATCAACTACGCCGACACCCACCAGGTCGAGAACAGCTACCTCACCATGGCGAAGCTCCCGCTGGTCCCCGGCGGCGAGGTCGTCGGCCGGACGGCGGAAGGCCGCCGCGTGGTCGCGCTGGTCGGCACCGGCGGGTACGCCGAGCAGGCGGTCGCGCAGAGCCAGTCCGTGTTCGACGTACCGGACGGTGTGAGTGACCGCGACGCGCTCGCGCTCGTCGTCCAGGGCACCAGCGCGTGGCACCTGCTGAAGACGTCGACCAACCTGCAGCCGGGCGAGTCCGCGCTGATCCACGCCGGCGCCGGGGGAGTGGGGTCGCTCGCGATCCAGCTCGCCAAGCTCTGGGGCGCCGGCCGCGTGATCGCGACCGCGTCCTCGGACGACAAGCGCAAGCAGACCCTGGACCTCGGCGCGGACGTCGCGATCGACGGCACCCCCGAGGGCCTGAAGGACCGCATCATCGAGGCGAACGGCGGCAAGCCGGTCGACGTCGTGCTGGAGATGGTCGGCGGCCAGACCTTCGACGAGTCGTTCGAGGCGCTGGCGCCGTTCGGCCGGCTGGTGACCTTCGGCGCCGCGTCGGGTGAGGCCGCGAAGGCGTTCGCTCCCGGTCGCCTGATGAAGGGCTCCCGGACCGTGGCCGGCTTCTGGCTGGTCGACTGCTTCCGGCGGCCCGGGATGCTCGGCGACTCCCTGCAGGGCCTGTTCGAGCTGGTCGCCGCCGGCAAGCTCCGCCCGATCGTCGGCGGCGAGTACGCGTTGTCCGAGGCCGCGAAGGCTCACGAGGACATGCGCGCCCGTCGTACCGTCGGAAAACTGCTGCTCGACCCCACCCGCTGAACCCCTCTCTCACCAAGGAGAACACCCGCATGACCATCGCAGTCGAGAAGGTTCTGTACACCGCCCGCGCCACCGCCCAGGGCGGACGCGACGGGCACACCGCGTCCGACGACGGCAAGCTGGACGTCACCGTCGCGCCGCCGAAGGAGATGGGTGGCAACGGTGAGGGCACCAACCCCGAGCAGCTGTTCGCGGCCGGGTTCGCCTCCTGCTTCCACAGCGCGCTGAAGCTCGTCGTCCGCAAGGCGAAGCTGGACAGCGAAGGCTCGACCGTCACCGCGGAGGTCGGCATCGGCCCGATTAACGGCGGCGCCGGCTACGGCCTCGAGGTCGCGCTGGTCGTCAGCCTGCCCGGGATCGAGCGCTCGGTCGCCGAGGAGCTCGTCGCCAAGGCGCACGAGGTCTGCCCGTACTCGAACGCGACCCGCGGCAACATCAAGGTCGACCTGAAGGTCGCCTGAGTCTCACACCGAAGCCCCCGGTTGGTCAGAATACTGATCAGCCGGGGGCTTCGCCGTTCGCGGCGGTTCGCGGGGCGTTCGAGGTTGAACGGTCAGGAAAGTGGCGGCCGAACGATCAGGAAAGTGATCGTCAGTGCATGCGCTCGAGCGCCTCGAGCAGCAGCCGCTGGGTCTCGCCGACCGGTGCCGCAGCGATGCTGAGCGCGTCCATGATCGCGGCGTACTCGTCGAGGTCCTCGACCTTGTCGAGGTAGAGGGCGCTGGCCGCGTGCTCGATGTAGACCACGTCGGGCAGGTCGCCCTCGGGGAAGCGCAGAATGCTGAACGCGCCGCCGGCACTCGGGTAGCCGACGCTGCTGAACGGCATCACCTGGAGGGTGAGGTTCGGCAGCTTGGTCATCTTGATCAAGTGCTCGATCTGCTCGCACATCGCCTCGCGGCCACCGACCGGACGGTGCAGGACGGCCTCGTCGATCACCACCCAGAGCTTGACCGGGTTGGCGCGGGTGAGGATCTGCTGGCGGGTGACGCGGAGCGCGACGCGCTGGTCGATCTCCTCCTGCGGCAGGTAGGCCTTGCCGAACTGGACCACGGCGCGGGCGTAGTTCTCGGTCTGCAGCAGGCCCGGGACGAACAGCACCTCGTAGGTGCGGATCAGCTTGGCGGCGACCTCGAGGCCCACGTAGTTGGAGAACCAGGCCGGCATCACGTCGCCGTAGCGGGACCACCAGCCCGGGTTGTTCGCCGCCCGGGCCAGCTCCATCAGGCGTTCCTTCTCGCGCTCGTCGGTCAGCCCGTAGAGCTTGAGCAGGTCGGCGACGTCACGTTCCTTGAAGCCCACCCGGCCGAGCTCCATCCGGCTCACCTTGGACTCCGACGACCGGATCTGCCAGCCCGCGTCGGCCCGGCTGATCTGCGCCGACTCGCGCATCCGGCGCAGGTGCCCGCCCAGCATGATCCGCAGGGCGGTCGGCCCGCCGTCGTCCCCGCCTGTCACGGTCACGACCTCATCACGCCTTCCCCAGCCTCCCTGCAGTCCCCTGTCCAGGGCAGGCGACAGCTGCCTCTCACCCAAGACGCCCTTGATGCTATCGCTCCCGGGCCGATCTGGCCCGTACTTCTTCCCGCCAGCCGCCCGTTGACCCAGCAGGGACCTCAGGCGGCGGGCGAGGCCAACGCGAGGACGGTGGCGGTGGGGAGTTTGGCGAGGTCGGCGCCGTCGACGAGGAGTTTGGAGGCTCGGATGCCGCTGCCGATGACGACCAGACCGGCGTGGGCCACCGACTCGTCGACGAGGACGGGCCAGTCGGTGGGGATGCCGATGGGGGTGATGCCGCCGTACTCCATGCCGGTGGACGAGACCGCGTCGTCCTGGGCGGCGAAGGAGATCTTGCGGACGCCGAGGTGCTTGCGGACGACGCCGTTGACGTCGGCGCGGTCGGTGGCCAGGACCATCACCGCCGCGTACGTCGACTCGCCGGCGCGCTTGCCGTGCACGATCACGCAGTTCGCCGACGCGGCCATCGGTACGTCGTACTCGGCACAGAACGCTGCGGTGTCGGCGAGCGACGGGTCGATCGCGACCGCCCACGCGGGCAGGTCGCCGAGCGCGGCCCGCACCGGCTCGGCGAGCAGTTCCGGTACGTCGGCCGCCGACTGCCACTCGAGCTTGCCGAGTTCGGGAGCCGCCACTACGACGCCACCCCTTCCAGCAGGTCGGCGTACTCGGGGTGCTTCTCGAAGTACTGGATGTAGTACGGGCACGCCGGCCGCACCTTGATCCCCGCCGCGCGGGCGTCCTCCAGCGACTGCCGCGCGACCTTGCCGGCCACGCCACGGCCCTGGAACTCGGGCATCGTCTCGGTGTGCAGGAAGGTGATGTGCTCGCTGGTCCGCCGGTAGGTGGCGATTCCCATCAGCGCGCCGGAGGCGTCGCGCGCCTCGTACCGGTGCTGCTCGGGGGCATCTGCGACGGTCACGTCGTCGTTGTCCATGCCGCCACTGTAGTCAGCCCGGCCGGCTGTGACAGCGCGGTGCCCAAGAGCCGGAACCCATCGGCGACGGATGAAAGGCGTCCGCCTGGGTACCCGCTCCAACGGACAACTTCAGACCGGCCACGAAGGAGAGGCGGCGGAGGCATGAGCGAAAGTGCGTTGGAGGAGGGTAAGGCGATACCGAGCCTGGTGCCCGCCCGGATGGACCGGTTGCCGTGGACCCGCTTCCACTGGATGATCGTCGTCGGCCTCGGGGTCTCGTGGATCCTGGACGGGCTCGAGATCCAGCTGGTCTCGCTGGTCGGCAACGTGCTGAAAGAAGGCGCGACCCTCGGCCTGACCACCGCCGAGGTCGGGCTGCTGGCCTCGATCTACCTCGCCGGTGAAGTCGTCGGCGCCCTGTTCTTCGGCCGCCTGACCGACCGCTGGGGCCGCCGGAACCTGTTCATCATCACGCTTGTGGTCTACCTGGTCGCCTCCGGCGCGGCCGGCCTGAGCTGGGACTTCTGGTCGATCGCGCTCTGCCGGTTCGTGGCCGGCATGGGCATCGGCGGCGAGTACGCCGCGATCAACTCCGCGATCGACGAGCTGATCCCGTCGAAGTACCGCGGCCGCGTCGACATCGGCGTCAACGGCACCTACTGGGGTGGCGCTCTGATCGGTTCCGCGGTCGGTCTGGTCTTCCTGAACGACGACATCGTGCCGATCGAGTGGGGCTGGCGGCTCTGCTTCCTGATCGGGCCGGTGATGGGCCTGATGATCATCTACCTGCGCCGCCACATCCCGGAGAGCCCGCGCTGGCTGATGACGCACGGCCGCGTCGAGGAGGCCGAGCGGACCGTCGACCAGATCGAGGAGACCGTACGGCGCCAGGGCGGCGAGCTGCGCGAGGTCAGCGACGACGAGGCGATCAACGTGGTCGACTACCCGCCGGTGACGTACCGCGAGATCGCCCGCGTGATGCTGCGCGACTACCGCAGCCGGTCGTTCCTCGGGTTCTCGATGATGGTCACGCAGGCCTTTCTCTACAACGCGATCTTCTTCACCTACGCGCTGGTGCTGAAGGCGTACTTCGGGCTGAACGACTCCAGCATCGCGCTGTACTTCTTCCCGTTCGCGATCGGCAACCTGGCCGGCCCGCTGCTGCTCGGCCACCTGTTCGACACGATCGGCCGGCGCAAGATGATCCTGGCGACGTACTCGATCTCGGCGGTGGTGCTGTTCGTCACGGCGCTGCTGTTCAACGCCGGGTCGCTGAACGCGATGTCGCTGACCGCGCTGTGGTGTGTCGTGTTCTTCTTCGCCTCGGCGGGTGCGTCGTCGGCGTACCTGACGGTGAGCGAGATCTTCCCGATCGAGCTGCGCGGCCAGGCGATCTCGTTCTTCTTCGCGATCTCGCAGCTGACCGGTGGTGTGGTGGCGCCGTTCCTGTTCGCGTCGCTGATCGGTGAGGGCGACAACCCGGCGCGCGGCCCGCTGACGGTCGGCTACATCATCGGCGCTGCGGTGATGCTGATCGGTGGCCTGATCGCGTGGTTCTTCGGTGTCGACGCCGAGGGCCAGTCGCTGGAGAACGTCGCGACCCCGCTGTCGGCCCGCGAGCGCGCGTCGTCGACCCGCTTCCAGGGCACGACTCCGCGCCTCCCGAGCACGGAGGCGCAAGGCCGCGGCATCACACCGATCGTCCCGAACGGCGGGGACGAAGAGGATCCGCCGAAGAAGGACGCCTAGGAGGCCCGCGCCTCGTCCCGGAACGCTCGGGGCGAGGCGCCGACCACGCGGCGGAACGCGGTGCTGAACGCACTCTCCGACCGGTAGCCCGTCGCCCTCGCGAGCTCGGAGATCGAGAGCGTGTCGCGCGCGAGGGCGTCGCGGGCGAGGCTCATCCGCCACTGGATCAGGTACTCCAGCGGCGGCACCCCGACGTGGTCCTTGAAGGACTGGGCGAACGCCGACCGCGACATGTGGCTGATCTCGGCCAGCTCCTGGAGGGTCCACGGGTGGCCGACGTCCGCGTGGACAGCGCGCAGAGCGGCGCCGATGCCGTCCTCGTTCAGGGCGCCGAGCCAGCCGGTCGGCCGGTCCGTCTGGCTTGCGTGGGCTCGCAGCATGAGCACTAGCAGGATCTGTGCGAGGTGGTTCTCCACGAGCGGGCCGCCGGCGGCAGCGTTGCCGACCTCGGTGGCCAGGTGATCGATCAGCTGCGCGAGCCGGTAGCCGTGCGAATCGCCCGCGCGGACGATCACGAGCGGCGGGAGGAGATCGATCAGGAGGGCCGCGTTCTGGTCGTCGAGCGCGATGTGCCCGGTGCAGAGGTAGAGGTCGTCCTCGGACTCGGGGCCGATCCGCACCAACCCGTCGTGGGCGCCGGCCAGCACCGGGCGCGCGGGGCGTGGGCTCGCGTCCGGCGTACTGGCCAGCACGTACGGCGGCGGGTTGCCCAGCATGAACGTGTCGCCCTCGTGCAGGAGCACCGGTTCGTGCCCTTCGAGGATCAGCCAGCACGTACCGCGGACGAGGCCGCCGATCCGCACGTGCGGGAACGGGTCGAACCGCAACGCCCACGTGCCCACGGCGCGCAGGCTGGGCTCGATCACCGTGCGCGGCCGCAGCAAACCGATCGCGTCGGCTACCGGATCCCGAAAGCCGAGCACCTCGATCACCTCCTGGACGATGCGTAAAGAACTGCGGACTGCACATCATGGATCGTACTGGGTTGCTCCAGCAGTATCGATGACGGAAGACATCGCATCGAGACAGAGAGGGAGACACTCAGATGGGGCAGCTGGAAGGCAGGACCGTGGTGATCACCGGAGGCAGCACCGGGATCGGTCTGGCCACCGCCGTACGGCTCGCGGACGAGGGCGCGTACGTGTTCGTCACCGGACGGCGCGAGGCCGAGCTGGAGACCGCGGTCAAGACGATCGGAGCGGACCGGGCGACCGGGGTGACCGGCGACATCGCCGTACCGGCCGATCTGGACCGGCTCTACGAGGCGGTCCGAGCGCGCGGCCACGGGATCGACGTGCTCGTGGCGAACGCGGCGGTCGGTTCGTTCGTGTCGCTCGAGGAAACCACCGAGCAGCACTTCGACCAGATGTTCGGGGTCAACGTCCGCGGCACGCTGTTCACCGTGCAGAAGGCGCTGCCGCTGCTCAACGACGGCGCGTCGGTGATCCTGGTCGGGTCCACGGCAGCCGATCGCGGCGTGCCCGCGTTCGGCGCGTACGCCGCGTCGAAGGCCGCCGTCCGGTCCTTCGCGCGGACCTGGTCCACCGAGCTCAAGGACCGGGGCATCCGGGTCAACGTGGTCTCGCCGGCCTGGATCGAGACGCCCGGCGGCACGGCCGCGTTCGGTGACGAGGAGACCGCCCGCGCGGTCAAGGAGAATGTCGTCGCGACTGTGCCGAAGGGCCGGATGGGCCGGCCCGACGAGGCTGCGGCGGTCGTGGCCTTCCTGGCCTCGGAGGAGAGCAGCTACGTCGTCGGCGCGAACCTCTACGTCGACGGCGGGACCAATCAGATCTGAGCCTAGGATCGGCCGGGTGAACTCGCTGCTGATCGCCGGTACGACCTCCGACGCGGGCAAGACGACCGTGGTGACGGGGTTGTGCCGGTGGTTGGCGCGTCAGGGCGTGCGCGTCGCGCCGTACAAGGCGCAGAACATGTCGAACAACTCGATGGTCTGCGCGGACGGCGCCGAGATCGGCCGTGCGCAGTGGATCCAGGCGGTTGCCGCCGGCGCCGAGCCCGAGGCCGCGATGAACCCGGTGCTGCTCAAGCCCGGCAGCGATCGCCGCAGCCACGTCGTGCTGATGGGGGAGCCGTGGGGTGAGCTCACCGCGCGCGGTTTCCTGACCGAGCGCGCGGAGCTCGCGAAGGCGGCCTTCGCGGCGTACGACGATCTGGCGAGCCGGTACGACGTGGTGATCAGCGAGGGCGCCGGCAGCCCGACCGAGATCAACCTGCGCCAGTCCGACTACGTGAACATGGGTCTGGCCCAACACACGAAGGCGCCCGTGGTGGTGGTCGGCGACATCGACCGTGGCGGGCTGTTCGCCTCGATGTTCGGCACGGTCGCGCTGCTCTCGGCCGAGGACCAGCGGCTGATCAGCGGGTTCGTGGTCAACAAGTTCCGCGGCGACGTCTCGTTGCTCCAGCCGGGCATCGACATGCTGACGAAGGTGACCGATCGGCCGACGTACGGCGTCCTGCCGTGGCTGCCCGAGCTGTGGCTGGACTCCGAGGACGCGCTCGACATCCCGGCGCGCCGGACCGATCACGATCCCGACGTCCTGTCGATCGCCGTCGTGCGCTTCCCGCGGATCAGCAACTTCACCGACCTCGACGCGCTCGCGGTCGAGCCGACGACGAGCGTGTTCTTCACCGCGAGCCCGGCCGAGGTCCGCGACGCCGACCTCGTCGTCCTGCCCGGATCCCGCGCGACGACGTCCGATCTCGCCTGGCTGCGCGAGACCGGTCTGGCTGACGCGGTCCAGGCGCGAGTTGCCGCTGGGCGCCCGGTGCTCGGGATCTGCGGCGGCTACCAGTTGCTCGGCGGTCAGATCGACGACCCGTACGGCGTAGAGGGCGGCGGCTCGCACACCGGGCTCGGGTTGTTGCCGACGGCCACTGAATTCGCTCGGGCCAAGGTGCTAGCGCGGCCGGCGCCCACGGCGTACGAGATCCATCACGGGGTGGTCGAGGTGACCGGCGACGCCGACGAGTTCCCCGGCGGCTGCCGGAGCGGCGTGGTGTGGGGGACGATCTGGCACGGGCTGCTGGACGACGACGCGGCACGGCACACGTTCCTCGCCGAGATCGCTTCCCTGGTGGGCAAGCGGGCGCCGGACGGGTCGGTCTCGTTCGCGGGGCTGCGCGAGGACCGGCTCAACCGCCTGGCCGACGCGATCGACGAGCACCTCGACACCGACGCGCTGCTCACGCTGATCGAGAAGGGTGCTCCGAGCGGGCTGCGTTTCGTGCCGCCGGGCGCGCCCTGACTTTGTCGGTACCGTCGGTTAACGTCCGGGCATGGATCTCAAGCCCGTGCTGCACGAGTACCTGCGACACACCCGGGCGCTGATGCTCGCCAAGCTCGACGGGCTCAGCGAGTACGACATGCGCCGCCCGCTCGTGCCGTCCGGGACGAATCTGCTCGGCCTGGTCAAGCACCTGATCGGCATCGAGTACGTCTACCTCGGGACGAGTGTCGGCCGGCCGCCGGAGCGCCCGCTCCCGTGGGACGAGGACGGGTCGGTCTGGGGCGGCGCGGACATGTGGGCGCTGCCGTCGGAGCCGAGCGAGTACCTGACCGGTTTGTACCGCCAGGCCTGTGAGCACAGCGACGCGTCGTTGGCCGCGCTCGACCTTGACGCGCCGGCCGAGGTCCCGCACTGGCCCGAGGGCGGTCGCAGTACGACGTTCGGCGCGCTGCTGGTTCGGGTGGTCGACGAGACCGCGCATCACGCGGGCCATGCCGACATCGTGCGCGAGCTGATCGACGGCAAGGGCGGCCAGGACGCCGACGCGCTGGACGAGGCGGGCTGGTCGGAGTACTACGCCAAGGTTCAGCAGGCCGCCGAGACCTTCCGCTGACCGGAGCCGTCGATCGCGGTGACCGCTGACCGCCGACCGCGGGCCGCTCGGCGGGTTCGCGCGCGTCGGCTGAGAAGATGGCCGGGTGAGTGACGACGTCTTCGAGCGGGAGCGCGGGCGGATGTTCGGCGTCGCCTACCGGATGCTGGGCACGGTGACCGATGCCGAGGAAGTGCTGCAGGACGCGTGGTTGCGCTGGCGGGGCGTCGACCACGCGACCGTCGCGAACCCGGCCGGCTTCCTGGTGAAGACCGTGACGAACCTCTGCCTCACCCAGCTCACCTCGGCCCGCGCCCGGCGCGAGACCTACCCCGGTGAGTGGCTGCCCGAGCCGGTGCTGACCAGCCGTCCCGGTCCACTGGACGTGGTCGCCGAGCGGGAAGAGGTCTCGTACGCGCTGCTCACCGTGCTCGAACGGCTCACCCCGCCCGAGCGCGCGGCCTACGTCCTGCGTGAAGCCTTCGGCTACTCCCACCGTGAGGTCGCCGAACTGATCGGCACCACCGAGGTGAACGCCCGCCAGCTCCACGCCCGGGCCCGCAAGCACGTCGCCGCCGAGGATACCCGCACCCAGCCGGTCGATCCCAAGCACTGGCAGAAGCTCGTCAACCGCTTCCTCGCCGCCGCCCACCAAGGCGACCTGGACGGCCTGACCGAGCTGCTCGCCGCCGACGTGGTCTCACGCTCCGACGGCGGCGGCAAGGTCAACGCTGCGCGCAACCCGATCACCGGCGCCGAGCGCGTCGCCCGGTACCTGCTCGGCTCCCTGGCGAAGTTCGGTGCCGACGTCGAGTTCGGCTTCGCCGAGGCGAACGGCGAGCCGGTCATGCTCGCCACCGACCCGACCGGCGTCCGCGCCGTCTGCTTCATCGCCTTCACCGACGACCGGATCTCCGCCCTCGACCTTGCGATGAACCCCGACAAGCTGCGGACCGTCGAGCAGCAGCTGACTGTTACTTGACGACTGTGACAGTAGGACTGTCACAATGGGGTCATGGGTCCACTGCGCGGGGTCAAGGTCGTCGAGCTGGCGGGGATCGGGCCGGCGCCGTTCGGGTGCATGCTGCTGGCCGAGCTGGGCGCGGATGTCCTGCGGATCGAGCGGCCGGGCGGCGGGCTGGCGATGGGCCCGCCGGAGTACGAGCTGGTGAACCGTGGTCGGCGCAGCGTTGCCCTGGATCTGAAGAAGCCCGAGGCAGTCAACGCGGTGCTGCAGTTGGTCTCTGGAGCCGACGTACTCGTCGAGGGTTTCAGGCCCGGCGTCGCTGAGCGCCTCGGCCTCGGGCCGGACAACTGCTGGGCGGTCAACGAACGCCTGGTCTACGGGCGGATGACCGGCTGGGGGCAGGACGGTCCGCTGGCGCAGTCGGCCGGACACGACATCGACTACCTCGGGCTGTCCGGCGCGCTGCACGCGATCGGGCGTGCGGGCGGCCCGCCGCAGATCCCGGCCAATCTGCTGGGCGACTTCGCCGGGGGATCGCTCTACCTGGTGATCGGCGTACTGGCCGCGCTGACCGAAGCGAGGACCAGCGGCCAAGGTCAGGTCGTCGACGCGGCGATCGTGGACGGCTCGGCGCATCTGACCACGATGCTGCTCGGCGCGCTGGCGAGCGGTGTGTGGAACCAGGAGCGCGGGACCAACCTGCTCGACACCGGCGCGCCGTTCTACGACGTGTACGAGACCTCCGACGGCCAACACATGGGCGTCGGCGCGATCGAGCCCAAGTTCTACGACGAGCTGATCAACCTGCTCGGCATCACCCCGCCCGACCGGTACGACGTGGCGACCTGGCCCGAGCTGCGCGAGCAGCTGACCAGCGCGTTCGCGCAGAAGACCCAGGCCGAGTGGACCGAGATCTTCGACGGCACCGACGCGTGCGTCGCGCCGGTCCTGCCGCTGGCCGGCGAACACCCGCATCTCGAAGCGCGCAAGGTTTTCGTCGAGCACCACGGCGTACGCCAGGCCGCTCCGGCCCCGAGGTTCTCCCGTACGCCGACCAGCCTCGGCGAACCGCCGACCAGACCCGGGCAGCACACCCGCGAGGCCCTGACCGAGTGGGGTGTCGAAGACGTGGACGAGCTGCTGCGCTCAGGCGCCGCCGTACAGAACTGACCCGAGGAGACCGCCCATGGAACGTCACCTGTTCGACGCCGACCACGACGCCTTCCGCGAGACCGCGCGCGCCTTCTGCGACAAGGAGATCGTGCCGCACCACGACGCCTGGGAGGAGGCCGGCATCGTCCCGCGCGAGCTGTGGACGACGGCCGGCAGCGCGGGGCTGCTCGGGTTCATGATCCCCGAGCAGTACGGCGGGGGAGGCGTGCGCGACTTCCGGTTCAACGCGGTCCTGATCGAGGAGCTGACCCGCGCCCGGGCGAGCGGGGTCGGGTTCAGCATCCACACCGACATCAACTCGGCGTACCTGCTGGACTACGCGACCGACGAGCAGAAGGCGCGCTGGCTGCCGAAGTTCTGCAGCGGCGAGACGATCACCGCGATCGCGATGACCGAGCCCGGCGCGGGCAGCGACCTGCAGGGCATCCGTACGACGGCCATCCGCGACGGCGACGAGTACGTGATCAACGGGCAGAAGACGTTCATCTCCAACGGCATCCTGGCCGACCTGGTGGTCGTCGTCGCGAAGACCGATCCCAACGCCGAGTACCAGGGCATCTCGCTGCTGGTCGTCGAGCGCGGCACGCCCGGCTTCGAGCGCGGCCGGAACCTGGACAAGATCGGCCTCAAGGCGCAGGACACCGCCGAGCTGTTCTTCGACAACGTCCGCGTCCCGGCCACGAACCTGCTCGGCCAGGAAGGCCAGGGCTTCGTCCACCTGATGGAGAAGCTGCCGCAGGAACGCCTCACGATCGCGGTCGTCGCCGCGGCCGCCTGCGAGAACATCCTCGAGTCGACCCTGGCGTACGTGAAGGAGCGGACCGCGTTCGGCCGCCCAATCGGCTCGTTCCAGAACAGCCGCTTCGTCCTGGCCGAACTCGCTACTGAGACCCAGATCGCCCGGGTCTTCGTCGACCGCTGCATCGAGGAGCTGAACGCCGGCACGCTCACGGTCAGTGAGGCCGCGATGGCGAAGTGGTGGACCACCGAGCTGCAGAAAAAGGTCGTCGACCGCTGCCTGCAGCTGTACGGCGGCTACGGCTTCATGACCGAGTACCCGATCGCCAAGGCCTACCTCGACACCCGGATCCAGACCATCTACGGCGGCACCACGGAGATCATGAAAGAGATCATCGGGAGAACGCTGGGAATCTGATCGCTTCGTGCCAGACTGCTGCCGAGAGGGTCCGGAGCGAGGGAGGTCGCGCTGATGGGAATCGTGTCGCCGGGGTTCGCCGGGCGGCGGCGGGGCGGAACGGAGCTGCCTCCGGGGCAGTACCTGACGCGGGACTTCCCGGTGTTGTCGGCCGGGCCGACGCCGCACATCCAGCCGGAGCACTGGGAGTTCAGCATCGCCACCGAGTCCGGTGAGGTGCACAGGTGGGACTGGCAGGCGTTCCTGAAGCTGCCGGCCGAGGAGATCACGCGGGACATCCACTGTGTGACGCGCTGGTCGAAGCTCGAGTCGGAGTGGAAAGGCGTCTCGCTGGACACGCTGTTCGCCGACGTCGAGACCAGTGCCGACTACGTGATGGCCCACAGCTACGGCGGCTACACGACGAACCTGCCGCTGGACGACCTGCTCGACGGCCAGGCCTGGATCGCGTACGAGTTCGAGGGCGATCCGCTCGGCGCCGAGCACGGTGGTCCGGCCCGGTTGCTGGTGCCGCACCTGTACTTCTGGAAGAGCGCCAAGTGGGTCCGCGGCCTGGTGCTGTCCGACACCGACGACCTCGGGTTCTGGGAGACCGCGGGCTACCACGAGTACGGAGACCCATGGAAAGAACAGCGGTACGCCGGCGACTGACCTGGCAGGCCGGCACGGTCACGGAGGTGCGCGATGAGACCGCGACCGCCCGGACGATCGTGCTCGACCTGCCGGACTGGCCCGGTCACCTGGCCGGGCAGCACCTGGACGTCCGGCTCACCGCGCCGGACGGTTACCGCGCCTCGCGCTCGTACTCGATCGCGTCGGCGTGGACCGGTTCGACGGTCGAGCTGACCGTCGAGGTGGTTCCCGACGGTGAGGTCTCGCCGTACCTGGTGGAGGTCCTCAAGGTCGGCGATCCGTTGGAGGTCCGCGGGCCGGTCGGCGGCTGGTTCGTCTGGACGCCGGAGACGACCGGCTCGATCCAGCTGATCGGCGGCGGCTCCGGCGTCGTACCGCTGATGGCGATGCTGCGCGAGCACGCGCACGCGTCCAGTACGGCGCCCGCCCGGCTGCTCTACTCCGTACGACGTCCGACGGCGGTCATCTACGCGGCCGACCTGAAGAAGCTGGCCATGTCCGACGACGTCGACCTGACCTTCGTGTACACCCGGGAGGCGCCGCCCGGCGAACCCCGGATCGGCCGGATCGACGCCGAACTGCTGGCGGCGAAGTCGTTCGCCCCGGCCGACGACCTGACCACCTACGTCTGTGGCCCGACCCCGTTCGTGGAGGTGGTGGCCGACCTGCTGGTCGGCGCCGGCCACGACCCGGCCCGGGTCAGAACCGAGCGTTTCGGATGACTGGAGGACCGCGATGACCGCGGATGTCCCGACCTACCTGGACGGCAACGCGGCGGCGGGCGCGCTGAGCGAGGTGTTCGCCGTCGACCTCACCGCCGCGACCGGCCGCTGCGCCGGCTGCGGCCACACCGGCGTGTTCGCCGAGGTGCACCTCTACACCGCCGCGCCCGGCCTGGTCGCGCGGTGCCCGGGGTGCGACGACGTGCTGATGCGCGTCGTCACGACCCCGAGCGAGACCTACCTGGACCTGCGCGGCCTCACGTACCTACGGGTCAGCAACACCTAACGTCGCCGGCGGCGTACCGTGTCGCGCTGGGTCTCGCCGACCGCGCGCTCGTACGCGAGGACCAGCCCCTGGATGGTGACCGGCTTGAAGCGCTCGACGAGCTGCTGGATGTACTCCGGCGGCCCGCCCGAGTCTCTGTAGTGCGGCCAAACCTTGGTGCGGAACACCTCGGTCAGCTCCTCGGCGACCGCTCGGCCGTGGTCGGTGAAGATGCGCCCGGCGGCCAGCACGGCGTCGACGGGCAGGTCGAGGTCGAGCAGTTCGACCCCGAGGCTGAGGTGTGCGGTCGCGACCTGGAACACGTCCTCGTCCGGCGTCGGCTCGACCACGCCGAGGGCGATCAGCATCTCGATGTCGTCGTCGCTCAGCTCCCGGCCGGTACGCCGTACGAGCGTCGGTCGGTCGAGCGTCTCGGGCAGGTCGCGCATCCACGGGGTCAGCAGTGTGCGGTGCAGCGCGATGTCCTGCGGCGACGCGTCGTCCGGGATCCGCTCCAGGTAGCCCTCGATCGCCGACAGCGTGAACCCGTGCGCCTGCAGTTCGCGGACCAGATCGAGGCGGGCGATGTGCTCGGGACCGTAGTACCCGACGCGGCCGCGGCGGACCGGCGGAGGGATCAGCCCGCGCCCGGCGTAGAAGCGCAGCGTCCGGACCGTCATGCCGACCCGGGCCGACAGTTCGTCGACGGTGAGCGTCGCCTCGTCCGTCCCGACCTCCGAGCTCGCTTCCGCCATGGCGCAGATCATAATCGCCCCGACTTGACGACTGTGACACCATCGCTGTCACAATCAGAACCGTCCACTCCAGACGACGGGACCACCCATGACCGACGCATTCCTGTACGACGCGATCAGGACTCCCCGCGGCAAGGGCAAGCCGACCGGCGCCCTGCACGAGGTGAAGCCGATCCAGCTGATCACCGGCCTGCTCACCGAGCTGCGCACCCGGCACCCCGACCTGGACCCGGTCGCGATCGACGACGTCGTACTGGGCGTGGTCACGCCGATCGGCGACCAGGGCATGGACATCGCCCGGACCGCCGTACTGGCCGCGGGCTATCCGGAAACGACCGGCGGCGTGCAGCTCAACCGCTTCTGCGCGTCCGGTCTGGAGGCGGTCAACCAGGCCGCGCAGCGGGTCCGCTCCGGCTGGGAGGACTTCATCCTGGCCGGTGGCGTCGAGTCGATGTCGCGCGTCCCGATGGCTTCCGACGGCGGCGCGTGGGCGATGGACCCGGAGACCGCGCTCGAGACCAACTTCATCCCGCAGGGCATCAGCGCCGACCTGATCGCGACGATCGACGGCTTCTCCCGTACCGACGTCGACACGTACGCCGCCGAGTCGCACGCCCGCGCCGCCAAGGCCTGGGCGAACGGGTACTTCACCCGCTCGGTCGTCCCGGTCGACGACCGCAACGGCCTGCGGATCCTCGACCACGACCAGCTCGTCCGGCCCGGTACGACGGTCGAGACGCTGGCCGGCCTCCCGCCGTCGTTCGCCGCGATCGGTGAGCACGGCGGGTTCGACGCGGTCGCGCTGGAGAAGTACGTCAAGGTCGAGCGGATCGAGCACGTGCACCACGCCGGGAACTCCTCCGGCATCGTCGACGGCGCCGCATTGGTGGCCATCGGCAACGAGAAGGCCGGCGAGGCGCTCGGCCGGGCACCGCGCGGACGGGTGGTCGCGGCCGCGGTCAGCGGCGCCGACCCGACGATCATGCTGACCGGCCCCGCGCCGGCCGCCCGCAAGGCGCTGGCCAAGGCCGGGCTCGAAGCGAGCGACATCGACCTGTTCGAGATGAACGAGGCGTTCGCCGCCGCGGTCCTGCACTTCATGGCCGACCTCGGCGTACCGCACGAGAAGGTGAACGTGAACGGCGGCGCGATCGCGCTCGGGCACCCGCTCGGCGCGACCGGCGCGATGCTGATCGGAACCCTGCTGGACGAGCTGGAGCGGCGCGAGCTCCGCTACGGTCTGGCCACCCTGTGCGTCGGCGGCGGGATGGGCGTCGCGACCATCATCGAGAGGCTGGCGGCATGATCTCCTGGGCAGAGGACAACGGGATCGTCACGCTGACGATGGACGACCCGGACGCGTCGGCGAACACGATGAACGACGCCTACGTGACCGCGATGGCCGCGACGGTCGAGCGCCTGCAGGCCGCCGAACGCCTCAAGGGCGTCGTGATCACCAGCGCGAAGAAGACGTTCTTCGCGGGCGGCAACCTGCAGCTGATCTCGCAGGCGCAGCCGGAGGATGCCGCGCGGCTGTTCGAGACCGTCGAGGAGATCAAGCGTCAGCTCCGGGCGCTGGAGACGCTCGGTGTCCCGGTCGTTGCCGCGATC
The DNA here is from genome assembly GCA_049998015.1 of Kribbella sp. cmx-5-2. Classification (GTDB taxonomy): domain Bacteria; phylum Actinomycetota; class Actinomycetes; order Propionibacteriales; family Kribbellaceae; genus Kribbella. Next base: position 367,136 of record JAEBEC010000001.1, on the reverse strand, counting down.
AACGGCTCGGCGCTCGGCGGCGGGCTGGAGATCGCGCTCGCCTGCCATCACCGGATCGTTGCCGATGACAACCGCATCGAGCTCGGCGTACCGGAGGTGACGCTCGGGCTGCTGCCCGGGGGCGGCGGCGTGACGCGCACGGTCCGCATGCTCGGGCTGCAGGACGCGCTGATGAAGGTGCTGCTGCAGGGCCAGCGGATGAAGCCCGCGCACGCGCAGTCGGTCGGCATCGTCGACGAGGTCGTCCCCGCCGACGAGCTGCTCCAGTGCTCGCGTCAGTGGATCGAGAGCTACGACGGTGACGCCAAGCAGCCCTGGGACCGCGACGGCTACAAGATCCCGGGCGGTACGCCGTCCTCGCCGAAGCTGGCCGCGTTCCTGCCGGCCTTCCCGGCCAACCTGCGCAAGCAGCTCAAGGGCGCGCCGTACCCGGCGCCGCGGGCGATCATGAGCGCGGCTGTCGAAGGCGCCCAGGTCGACTTCGCCACCGCGTCCCGGATCGAGTCGCGGTACTTCGTCTCGCTGGCGACCGGGCAGATCGCGAAGAACATGATCAACGCGTTCTTCTTCGAGCTGCAGGCGATCAACGCGGGTGCGTCGCGGCCGGACGGCGTACCGGCGTACCAGGCGCGTAAGGTCGGTGTCCTCGGTGCCGGGATGATGGGCGCCGGCATCGCCTACTCCTGCGCGAAGGTGGGCATCGAGGTCGTGCTCAAGGACGTCTCGCTCGAGGCGGCCGAGAAGGGCAAGCAGTACTCCGAGAAGCTGCTTGCCAAGCAGCTCAAGAAGGGCCGGACCACGGCGGAGAAGGCGGAGGCGTTCCTCAGCCTGATCACGCCGACCGCCGACCCGAACGACCTGGCCGGCTGCGACCTGGTGATCGAGGCGGTGTTCGAGAGCGAGGAGCTGAAGCAGAAGGTCTTCGCCGAGATCGCCGGCGTGGTCGAGCCGGACGCGCTGCTGTGCTCGAATACGTCGACGCTGCCGATCACCTCGCTCGCCGACGGGATCGACCGCCCGGACGACTTCATCGGCATGCACTTCTTCTCGCCGGTCGACCGGATGCCGCTGGTCGAGCTGATCGTGGGGGAGAAGACGTCCGACCGCGCGCTGGCCAAGGCGTACGACGTGGTCCGGCAGCTCAAGAAGACGCCGATCGTGGTCAACGACAGCCGCGGCTTCTTCACCTCGAGGGTCTTCGGCACGCTGGTGATGGAAGGCGCCGCGATGGTTGCCGAGGGCGTCGATCCGGTGACGATCGAGCGGGCCGCGACCCAGATGGGCTTCCCGGCGCCGCCGCTGGCGATGCTGGACGAGGTCACGCTGACGCTGCCGCAGAAGATCCGCGACGCGGCGCGGGCCGCCGGGGACAGTGCGGGTGCGTTCGACGAGCACCCCGGGATGGCGGTGGCCGATCGGCTGGTCACGGAGTTCGACCGCAAGGGCAAGGCCGCCGGCGCGGGCTTCTACGAGTACCCGGCGGACGGACCGAAGCACCTGTGGCCCGGGCTGTGGGAGCACTTCGGGGGCGGCAGCGCCGACGTACCGCTGATCGATCTGCAGGAGCGTCTCGCCTTCGCGATGTCGCTGGAGACGGTCAAGTGCCTGGACGAGGGCGTGCTGCGCTCGGTGGCCGACGCGAACATCGGCTCGATCTTCGGCATCGGCTTCCCACCCCTGTACGGCGGCGCGCTGCAGTACATCAACCAGTACGCCGGCGGCCTGCCCGGCTTCGTTGCCCGCGCGCGCGAGTTGGCGGCGGCGTACGGGCCGCGCTTCGAGCCGTCGTCGCTCCTGGTAGGTCTGGCCACGAAGGGTGAACGCTTCGTCTGAGAGCCTCTCCGGTCTTGCGCCGGAGAGCGTTTTCGGCCATTGTCGGAACACTTCTCCAACGATTCACCTGGTGCTGTGGTCGTTGGGTTCCGGACTCTGCTCTCGGAGGTGGAGACGATGGCCGCTCGTCGTCCGAACGCTGGTTTGTCCCGACGCGATCTCCTCAAGCGGACTGGTGGCCTGGCCGCCCTCGCCGCGTTCACGGCCGCCTGCGGTGGCAATACCGGGCGACCAGCCGACAGCGGGGGAGGCGGCAGCAAGGCCGCCCTCGCGCAGTGGTACCACCAGTACGGCGAGACCGGCGCGCGGGAGGCGGCGCTCAAGTACGCCAAGGCGTACGGCGACGCCGCGGTCACCGTGCAGTGGACCCCGGGCGACTACGGCGCGAAGCTGTCGTCGGGACTGCTGTCCAGCAAGGGCCCGGACGTCTTCGAGAGCCAGCTGAACATCGCGATGGTGAAGAGCAACCAGATCGTCGCGCTGGACGACCTGCTGGAGGGCGTGAAGGACGACTTCAGCGAGGAGGACCTGGCCACCAACACGATCGACGGCAAGGTCTACGGGATCCGGATGATCGTCGACCCGCAGGTGATCTACTACCGCAAGTCGCTGTTCCAGAGCGCCGGGATCGAGCCCCCGAAGACCATCGACGACCTGATCTCCGCGTCGAAGGAGCTCACCACCAACAAGGTCAAGGGCATCTTCGTCGGCAACGACGGCGGCGTCGCGCTCGGCGGTCCGGCGCTCTGGTCGTCCGGCGGCGCGTACCTCACCAAGGACAACAAACCGGGGTTCACCGACGGGCGCGCGGCGCAGGCCTTCGGCAAGCTGCACGAGCTGTACGCGAGCAAGTCGACGCTGCTCGGCGCACCGACCGACTGGACCGACCCGAGCGCGATCATCCAGGGCCTGGTCGCGATGCAGTGGATCGGGATGTGGGCGTTGCCGGCCATGCAGAAGGCGTTCGGCGACGACCTCGGGGTCTTCGCCTTCCCGGCGCTCGACGCGCAGGGCACGCCCGCGGTCTACTCCGGCGGCTGGACCCAGTTCGTCTCGGCCAAGAGCGCGAACGTCGACGCGGCGAAGAAGTTCGTCAAGTGGCTGTGGATCGACCAGGCGGAGTACCAGGAGGACTGGTGCCTGAACTACGGCTTCCACATCCCGCCGCGCAAGAGCCTGGCCGCGAAGGCCGCCAAGCTGCAGGACGGCGCCGCCGCGGAGACCGTGAAGCTGAACGAGCAGTACGGCAGGACGGACAACCCGGCGTGGACACCGAAGATGGCGACGGCGTTCGGCGACATGCTGACCAACGTGATCCGCAAGGGCGCCGACCCGGCGGCGGAGATCGGTAAGGCGGAGAAGACCGTCGGGACGGAACTGTCCCGGCTGTTCGGATGAGTCCCCGCACCACCACGAAGGGGATCCGCGGCAACACCCTGTGGTTCTGGGTGTTCGTCGGCCCCTTCGTGATCGGCCTGCTGATCTTCAGCTACCTGCCGATCCTGTGGAGCCTGGTGCTCAGCTTTTTCGAGGCCCGCAACACGGTCACACCGACCGAGTTCGTGGGGCTGCGCAACTACGTCGACATGCTGACCGACCCCAACTTCCTGAACAGCCTGGGCACGTTCTCGGTCTTCGCCCTGTTCATCGTGCCGCTCACGTTCGTGCTCTCGCTCGCGCTGGCCCTGCTGGTGAACCAGGTCAAGATCGCGCGGGCCTTCTTCCGTTCGGTCTTCTTCCTGCCCACGGCCTGCTCGTACGTCGTGGCGTCGCTGATCTGGAAGCTCTCGATCTTCAACGGCGTCCGCTTCGGCCTGGCCAACACCGTGCTCGGCTGGTTCGGCGTCGACCAGATCGCGTGGCTCTCGACCGTCGATCCGCCGTGGTTCTGGATCCCGATCGTCACCGTCCGGCTCTGGTTGCAGCTCGGCTTCTACATGATCCTGTTCATCGCCGGCCTGCAGCGGATCTCGCCCGCGCTGTACGAGGCGGCGTACGTCGACGGGGCGAAGCCCGGCTGGCAGATCTTCCGCTACATCACGCTGCCGCAGCTGCGGGCGACGGCGGTCGCCGTACTGATCCTGAACCTGATCGCGGCGTACCAGGCCTTCGACGAGTTCTACAACCTGCTCGGCAACGTGAACTTCGCGCGGCCGCCGCTGATCTACCTGTACGGGATCTCGCTCGGCACGATCCAGGACCTCGGCCACGGCAGTGCCGGCGCCCTGATCCTGGCGGCGATCATCATGATCGTCACGCTGCTGCAGAACAAGATCTTCGGCTTCGGCAAGGCGAACGACTGATGGCCGCCGCGGAACGCACCTCCGGTACGCCGCAACCGATCGGTTACTCCCGTAGCGGCATCGGCCGCGTCACGCTGGTGCTGCGCTGGATCGCGCTCGCGATCGCGGTGATCCTGTTCCTGCTGCCGTTCTACCTGATCCTGCGCAACGCGCTGGCGACCGAGGCGGACATCACCGCGCCCGAGTGGACGCTGTTCCCCAAGGACCTGCAGTGGGGCAACATCAGCGAGCTGTTCAACGACGAGAGCGTGCCGATCGCGCGCGCCCTGTGGAACTCCGCGGTGGTCGGCGTCCTCGGCACGGCGGGACAGTTGCTGCTGGCATCGATGGCCGGGTACGGCCTGGCCAGGATCCCGTACAAGCACGCCGACAAGGTCTTCTACGCCGTTGTGGCGACGCTGATGATCCCCGGCGCGGTGACCTTCATCCCGAGCTTCATCGTGGTCTCGTCGCTGGGGTGGGTCAGTTCGCTGCGCGGCCTGATCATCCCGACGCTGTTCAGCGGGTTCGCCGCGTTCCTGTTCCGGCAGTACTTCCTGAACTTCCCGCGCGAGCTGGAGGAAGCCGCGCGGGTCGACGGCGCCGGCCACTTCGGGACGTTCTGGCGGATCGTCGTACCGAACTCCCTGCCGTTCTTCGCCGCCCTGGCCGCGATCACGTTCATCGGCAACTGGAACTCGTTCCTCTGGCCGCTGGTGATCGCCCAGGACTCGTCGTCGTGGACGATCCAGGTCGCGCTGTCGACCTTCGTCACCGCCCAGACGATCAACATCCACCAGCTCTTCATGGCGGTCGCGGTCTCGATCCTGCCGCTGGTGCTGATCTTCGCGTTCCTGCAGCGGTACCTGATCCAGGGCGTCACCCAGTCGGGCATCAAGGACTGAGAACCGATGCCCGCTCCCGTCCACCCGTAGCGTCCGAAGAACGGCAATGCGTCCGAGGAACGGCAATGCGTCCGAAGAACGGCAATGCGTCCGAAGAACGGCAATGCGTCCGAAGAACGGCAATGCGTCCGAAGAACGGCAATGCGTCCGAAGAACCTGAGGCTATAGCGCTCGGTTCTTCGGACGCATCACGTTTCTTCGGACGCTACCGGGGGCTACTACTCCGGGGCCGCGTAGACGGGGGTCGCGATCGCGCGGGCGAGGGTGTGGAACGCCAGGTTGAAGCTGACCACCGCGGCGCTGGCCTCGTCGTCGACGTCCAGCTTCTCCACGTCCAGCGCGTGCACGACGAAGTAGTACCGGTGCGCCGGGTCGCCGGACGGCGGGGCCGCGCCGCCGAAGTCCTTCGTGCCGTAGTCGTTGCGGACGTGGAACGCGCCGTTGTCCAGCCGCGGCGTCGCCCCGGCCCCGGCCGGCAGCTCGGTCACGTCGGCGGGCAGGTTGACCAGGATCCAGTGCCAGAACCCCGACGGGGTCGGCGCGTCCGGGTCGTAGCAGGTCACCACGAAGCCCTTGGTCTCCGCCGGGAACCCGCTCCAGCTGAGCTGCGGCGACGTGTTGCCACCGGCAAACACGTGCGCGTCGCCGAGGGTCTCACCGGCGGTGAAGTCGGTGCTGGTGAGCGTGAACGAGCCCACCGTGGGCAGCTTCTCGTACGGGTCCTGCGCGACCGGCCGTTCGAGCGACATCTGATGATCCTCCCGGGATCTCGCGTGTGGTGATCCCGACATTACTGGGGTCATCGCGCGGACTCCGGCCGGGGCACGGCCGACGGGATGCGAAGATCGGGGTTGGCCGTGGTCCAGACGGCCGACGACGAACCTGGAGGAGCAGCGGTGGAGGAGTACCTGGCCCGGATCGGCCCGGCCGACGAGGCGGCAATGGCAGCCGCGACGCAGCGTCAGCAGTCGCTCACCAAGCCGGCCGGCTCCCTCGGCGTACTGGAGGACCTCTCCATCCGCGTGGCGGGGATGACCGGGCCCGCCGCGGCGCAGGGCACCGGGCGCGGCGAAGCCGCAGGCCTCGGGGGCGCGCCCGCCCCTTCCACCCTCTTGGGTGTGCCGGCCGTTCCGGCTCCTGCGGTGGTGACTGTCTTTGCGGCCGATCACGGGGTGCACGCGCAGGGGGTTTCCCCCTGGCCGCAGGAGGTGACCGCCGCGATGCTTGCCAACTTCGCGGCCGGTGGTGCCGCGGTGAACGCCTTCGCGACCAACAACCGGGTCGACGTACGGGTCGTCGACGTCGGTGTCGCGAGCGACGTGGACGAGCTGGACATCGTCCACGCCAAGGTCCGTCCCGGCACCCGCGACCTGTCCGTCGGCCCCGCACTCACCGACGACGAGGTCCAGGCGGCCGTCGCGGTCGGCTTCGAGCTCGCCGACCAGCTCGTCCTCGACGGCTACCGCTGCCTGCTCACCGGCGACATGGGCATCGCCAACACCACAGCCTCCGCCGCCCTCATCGCCACCTTCACCGGCGCGACCGCCGACCAGGTCACCGGCCGCGGCACCGGCATCGACGACGCGACGCTCGCCCACAAAACCGCCGTCGTCTCCGCAGCCCTGAGCCTCCACGAGGTCCCCGCCACCGAGCCCTTGAAAGCTCTGGCGGCGTACGGCGGCCTCGAGCACGCCGCCCTCGCCGGCTACATCCTCGGCGCGGCCGCGAACAAGGTCCCCGTCATCCTCGACGGCGTCATCGCCGGCGCCGCCGCGCTGGTCGCCCAGGCGCTGCACCCGTCAGCCGTCGACTACTGCGTAGCCGGCCACCGCTCCGCCGAACCCGGCCACGCCGTCGCCCTTAAGGGGCTCGGCCTCCAGCCGCTGGTCGACCTGGACCTCCGCCTGGGCGAAGGAACGGGCGCCGTACTGGCCTACCCGATCCTCACCTGCGCCGTCCGCGCGCTGGCCGAAATGGCCACGTTCGAGTCGGCCGGGATCGCCTCTGGCGACGAGCCGCCCGCCGCCGAGTCAACCGCCGCCGCGGCTCCCGGTGCGACCGCCGACCAGGCCTCCGCGACGACCCGCCAGGGAGGCAACGCGTGACCGAGCCTTCGCCCTACCTGTCCGGCCTCGTACTCACCGGGCGCCGCGTAGTCGTCGTCGGCGGCGGGGGAGTGGCCCAGCGCCGCCTCCCGCGCCTGCTTGAGACCGGTGCCCAGATCGACCTCATCTCGCCCGCGATCACGCCCACCATCGAGGGCCTGCTCACCAACCCCGACCTCCGCTGGGTCGAGCGCGGCTACACGCCCGGCGACCTGGAAGGCGCCTGGTACGTCGTCGTCGCCACCGACGACGCCGACGTCAACGACCAGGTCTCCGCCGAGGCCGAGGAGCGCCGCATCTTCTGCGTCCGCTCCGACGACCGCTCCCGCGCCACCGCGTGGACCCCGGCGTCGGGCCAGCACGACCACGTCACCATCGGCGTACTGGGAGCAGGCGACCACCGCCGCTCCGCCGCCGTACGCGACGCAATCCTCGAGGAGCTTCGCACCGGAGCCCTAGGCGCCCGCGACTCGCTCGACAAGCAACCTGGCGTCTACCTGGTAGGCGGCGGCCCAGGCGATCCCGACCTGATCACCGTCCGCGGCCGCCGGCTCCTCGCCGAGGCCGACGTGGTCGTCGCCGACCGACTGGCCCCGCAGCAGCTCCTCGACGAGCTCCACCCCGAGGTCGAACTGATCGACGCCGCCAAACTCCCGCGCGGCCGCTCGGCCCAGCAGGAGGAGATCAACCGGATCCTCGTCGACCGTGCCCAGGCCGGCAAGCTCGTCGTACGGCTGAAGGGCGGGGACCCGTACGTCTTCGGCCGCGGCTTCGAGGAGGCGATCGCCTGCGCCGAGGCCGGTGTCACCTGGACGGTCGTCCCCGGCATCACCAGCTCGATCTCGGTCCCCGCGGTCGCCGGCATCCCGGTCACACACCGCGGCATCACCCACGAGTTCACGGTCGTCTCGGGCCACATCCCGCCGGACCACCCCGACTCCCTGATCAACTGGCCGGCGCTGGCCCAACTCTCCGGCACCCTCGTCCTGCTGATGGCAGTCGAAAACCTCCCCAAGATCACCGCCACCCTCGTGGCCCACGGCCGCGCCGCCACCACCCCCGCCGCGGTCATTGCCGACGGCACCCTCCCGTCCCAGGAAATAGTCACCGCCGACCTGGCCACGATCGCCACCACCGCCCAGACAGCCGGCATCGGCGCCCCCGCAATCGTTGTGATCGGCAACGTAGTAGAGGTGGCGAAGCAGGTCCTCCGATGAAGCATGTTCCAGTACGCCGCCAAACGCGCGCGCCGCACGCCCCCGGCGACGGGCCCGAGTCCGCGCCGCCGTGCACGCCCGAGTCCGGCCCCGGCCGCGGAGCCGGCCCACACGCCTCCAGCCCCGGCCGCGGAGCCGGCCCACATGCCCCCGGCCGCGGCCGCGGAGCAGGCCCACACGCCCCCGGCCGCAGGCCGGGACGCCCGGGGAGCGCCCACGGCGTAGCTCTCCAAGTAGTGGTGTCCGAGTGATCATCGAGATCGATCAGGCCGACGACCCACGCCTCTCCGACTACGTGCAGCTCCGCGAGGTCAACCTCCGCCGTCTGCTCGAGGAGGAGCACGGCCTGTTCATCGCCGAGGGTGACAAGGTCATCCGTCGCGCCGCCGAGGCCGGCTACGAGCCCCGGTCGTTCCTGCTCGCGCACCGCTGGCTGGAGACCTTGGCCGACGTACTGGAAAAGTGGCCCGAGGCACCGGTCTACCTCGTCAGCGAGGACCTGGCCGAGCAGGTCACCGGCTTCCACGTCCACCGCGGCGCGCTCGCGTCGTACAAGCGCCAACCCCCGACCGACCTCGACACCCTCCTGAGCAAGACGGCCGGCACCACCAGCCGGATCGCGATCTTCGACGACATCGTCGACCACACCAACGTCGGCGCCGGCTTCCGCGCCGCCGCCGCGATGGGCGTCGACGCCGTACTGGTGACCCCGACCTGCGCCGACCCGCTCTACCGCCGCTCGGTCAAGGTCTCCATGGGCACCGTCTTCCAGGTCCCATGGACCCGCCTGACCTCCTGGCCCGGCGACCTGGCCGAACTCAAGGCCCACGGCTACACCACCGCGGCCTTCGCCCTCACCGACGATTCGATCACCCTAGACGCCCTCACCGCCCGCCACGACGAGAAGCTGGCCCTGATCTTCGGCACCGAAGGCCACGGCCTCAAGCCCCACGTCCTCGCCGAGTCCGACCTCACCGTCCGCATCCCCATGTCCGGCGGCGTCGACTCCCTCAACGTCGCCTCATCAGCAGCAGTCGCCTTCTACGCCACCCGGGTCGACCCGCAGCCGTAGGCGACGACCGCGTGGTCGGAGGCTTCAGGCAACGACGGTGTGCCCAGGGCATCAGGCAACGACGGTGTGCCCGGCGGCTTCCAGGGTTGTGATGGCCTGGTCGAGCGAGTCGGCTGCGACCAGGACCAGGTCGGCCTGGTAGGTCGAGGCGGCGTAGACCGACAGCCCCGCGTCAGCGAGCGGCTGGACGATGGCGGCCAGCATGCCTGGCTGATCGAGTTCGTGGGCGGCGTGGTTGTAGAAGGCGCGCCACGGCTCGGTGGTGCTCTTGTCGGTCAGCTCGGCGACGACGGTGATGCCCTCCGGGGTGCGCGACATCGCCCACCAGTCGCCGCTCGGTACTGGCGGTGCCGCACCAGCGTGGTGCTCGATGCCGAAGCTGGGTTTGAGGAGAGTGAGGGTTTGGGCAGGCATAGTTCATTCTCCATTGACCACCGGCAGGATCGCGTCTGCTGCTGCGATGGTGGTTTCGTCGAGCCCGGCGGGGTCGAGGGTGCTGATGACCACGGCGTACCGGTCGCCGATCAGCGAGTTGAGGATCGCGCCGGCGGAGTGCCAGGTGAGGGTCATGCCGCCCATCTCCAGGGTGCTCTGATTGCGTTGCAGATGGGCGTTCTGGGCGCAGACCAGGGTGCGGCCCCGGCGGTTCTCGAGGGTCCGGATGTCCAGCAGGTTCTCGGCCATGATGACGTCGCGTACGGCGAGGAGGCCGGAGATGCGGGTGGTCTCGTCGGTCTGCTGGGCGGACTGCTGGTGGTAGCGGAGTACGCCGAGCGCCGCGGCGGCGTGCGTGCGGGCGCGGTACCAGGCGGCGCGGGAAGTGGCAGCGATCAGCTCGGGAGCTCGGGTGTAGAGCCGGGTGAGTAGATCGTCAGCGATCGCCCGCAGGCGGACGGCTTCGGAGGTCGCGCCGATCGACATCGCCGAGTTGAAGATCGCCTCCTGGCAACTCCAGCGCTCGTCGGTCCCGAGCAGACCCGCGAGGTCGCGGTCGTCGCCGAGATAGGCGAGCGCGTACTCCAAGTACAAGCGCGGACTCGGCGCGCTGGTGCTCTCCGTCGGTGCATCGAAGCCGTGAAACGCCAACCGCTCCTCGGCCGGCCGATCCTGGTTGTACTCGCGCATCCAACCGACCAGCTGGCGATTAGCCTCCACAGCACCAAAGCCATGGGAGAAGCCCTCGCCCATCACCGCGTCGAGACTCCCAACCCCGTCCCGCACGAAGTCGTCGACCACCAGCGCAGCAACACGATCCGTCTCCAGCGCGATCGACCGAAACCCCAGCTCCACCAGCGATCGGAACAGCTCGTTCCGGATCGGCCCGAAGGACGCGTCCTGCGTGGGGTGCGCCGGTTCACCAACGGCCAGCAGCTCGCACGGCCCAGTCGCGAGTTCTCGAATGTCCTGTCTCATGCGGCTCAATCATATTATTGAAGCGCCTTGTGGAAGCTTCCACGAAAGTCGCAGCGGCGAACCACCGGTAAGTCTCAAACCGAGGATCCACCTGGGCCGATCGCCCGATAGCGTCCACCGCATGGGTGAGCTCGAGCTGGCGACGGTAGCGGCCGCGAACGACGCGTGGGGCGGGACGGCGCCGCTGGGCGCGGAGGTGGTCGAGACCACCGAGTACCGGATGGTCCGGATGCCCGAGCGCTTCGGCAGTCACGTGATGGTCCAGTGGGTGCGCTCGTCACGCCCAGCGAACGCCGTACTGGCAGACCTCGTCGCACGAGCAGCCGAGTTCGGCCGGCCGGAGGCGTGGGTGACGGTCCGGCTCAGCGCGCCCGACGGCCTCGCCGAGGCCCTGTTGGAGCGCGGCGCCGAGTTGGGCGACACGTACGACGTCCTGGCGATGCCGCTGACGGTCGAGGTCAAGGCGCCGGAGATTCCGGGGCTCGAGCTGCGGTGGGCGACCACGTTCGAGGTCGTGCGGGACGTCAACGCTGTCGGGACCGCGATGTTCGGCGGGACCAAAGCGTCCGATGACATTCTCACCCAGCGGGCGGCGGAGGAGCAGGAGAAGTTCGCGGCGGGGGCCGGAAGCGGACTCGCCGCGTATCTCGACGGTATACCGGTTGCGGTCGGAGCCGTCGAGGTTGCTGACGGCGTGGCCCGGCTATGGGGCTCCGGAGTACTCGAGTCGCATCGCGGTCGAGGCATCTATCGCGCGATGGTCGCCCGTCGTTTGGCGTACGCCGAAGAGCGCGGCGCCACGATGGCGCTCTCGCAGGGAATCATCAACACCAGCTCACCGATCCTTCAGCGGCTCGGGTTTGTTGCCTACGGCCAAGAACGCGCCTACCGGTTGCCGCTCAGCGAGTGAGCGGTGGAGTGCTCGCGCGGACGACCGGGTACGCCGGGACAGTCCGCCGGGTCAGCTCGGTGTCCGCGGTCGTCGCGCGGTAGATCGCCTCTTCGGCAACCGCGTTCAGCGCGACATGTACAGTCGTGAGCTTCGGTACGACGTCCCGCAGCGTGCTGATGTCGTCGAACCCGGCAACACCGATATCCTCGGGGATCCGCAGCCCGCGCTCACGCAGTCCGTCGAGCGCACCGAGCGCCATGTCGTCGGTGATCGCGAACACCAGTTGGAGATCGCGCAGCTCGTCGTCGGTCAGCGAGAGCACGAAGTCGCGCGCGCCGACCCAGCTGAAGTCGAGGTGTTCGACCCGCGGATCGCCGGCGCCGGAGTCGCGCAGGCCCTGGACGAACCCCTCGACCCGTTGCTGCATCGACAGCAGGGGAGTGGCGATCCCGAGGACCAGGCAGCGCTGATAGCCGAGCCCGGCCAGCTCCAGCGCGAGCGATCGCGCGCCTTCGTGGTTGTCGAAGTCGACGGTCTCGAACGGGAGATCGTTGCGGCTGATCAGTACGACGCGCCCGCCGGTCTCCTCGTACCGGCGCAGCTCGTCGACGAGATCCTCCTCCGACGGCGGATCGACGTACCCCGTCCCGGCCAGGATGATCGCGCGCGGTTGCTGGCCGCGCAGCTCACGGACCAGGTCCAGTTCGCGCTCGGCGTGCCGCTCGGTGACGGCGATCGAAACGTGCAGGCCGATCGCCTCGGCCTGCTTCATGATCTCGGCGGCCATCGCGGAGAAGTACGGGTCCGAGATCAGGCTGATCACCAGCGCGACCGTGCGCGACGTGCCGCGGGCCATCGCCTGGGCCGGCAGGTTCGGGGTGTAGCCGAGTTGGCGGGCCGCGGCGAGGACGCGTTCGCGGTAGCTCTCGGCGACCTTGCGGGCGCTGCCGTTGAGCACCCGCGACGCCGTCGGCTGCGACACCCCGGCGTACCGTGCCACGTCGTCGAGCGTGACCGGGCGCTTGGACCCGGAGCCGCTCTGCATCGATGGCACCCGGGCAGCTTATCGACGAAAAGTGCTGGACGGGCGTGATGGGATTGGCCACATGCGGAAAGTCGTCCTGATCACCGGCATGCAGGCCGCGGGCAAGTCCACCATCGCGCCGCTGCTCGCATCCCGCCTCGGCCCGCCGGCCGCGACCCTCGACGGCGACGTCTTCCACCACGGCGTCGTCGCGGGTGCAGTGGGGATGACGCCCGATCCGCTGCCGGAGGCCGTTCGGCAGTTGAACCTCCGGTACGCCGCCACCGCCAGGATCGCCCAGCACTACGCCGACGCCGGCTTCGACTTCACCTGCTCCGACATCATCCTCGGCCCCGACGTCGAACGCTGGTTCGCCTCCTTGCACGACATCGAGCCCCACCTGGTCATGCTCGTCCCGTCGGTCGACTCGATCGTCGAACGCGAACTGGGCCGCGGCTCCACGTCGTACCGGGACTGGCAACCCGAAGGCGGCACCCTCGCCGACGCCGTCCGAGCCCTCCAGCAAGACCTCGCCGTCACGCCCAGGCGAGGCCTCTGGCTCGACACCACCCATCAGACCCCGGCCGAGACCGTCGAAGCGATCCTGGAGAACGACCTCGAGTCCTCGCGCTGGTAGGCCTCACACCAACGGGGCGACAACGATCGGCTCAGGATGCACCCGCACCCACCCCGGCCGTACGGCCTCGATCTCCGCGGCGAACGCAGGGTCCTCGCGATCCAGCGCGACCACCAGGAACCCGCTCTCCATGTCCGGCCAGCTGACGCTGATCTTCCCGCGGTCGGGCCCTTCGGCCCGCAGCGCGCGCACAGCCTTGTGCAGCTGATCGATCTCGGCCGGGTCGGGCATCCACCTCCACTTGCGCACCCGCAGGTGCTCCGGGCGGGACAGCAGTGGCGTGAGCTCGTCGCGGGCACGGCGTACGACGGTGTGGTCGAGTAGGCGGAGGACCAGGAGGACGTGACCGATGTTCGAGTCGTACGCGTCACGCTCGACGACGACCTCGGCGCCGAGCGCCGGATACTCGGCGATCCAGCGCTCGATCACGGGCAGGTCGAGGTCGATCGTCGCCTGCTCGTACGCCGACAGTTCGCGCATGTGTCCACGGTACGAGGGTCGCGTTGACGGGGAGAGGTGGTGATTCTAATGTCGAAGACAATCGTCTTTAGAAGGAGATCCATGAGCAGCTTTGTCATCGTCGGGGCCAGTCTGGCGGGCGCGAAGGCGGCCGAGACCTTGCGGGCCGAAGGGTTCGACGGGCGCGTCGTCCTGATCGGTGACGAGCGGGAGCGGCCGTACGAGCGGCCGGGGCTGTCGAAGGGGTACCTGCTCGGCAAGGACGAGCGGGACAAGTCCTTCGTGCACGACGAGGGCTGGTACGCCGAGCACAACGTCGAGCTGGTGCTCGGGGACCGGGTGACCGGGCTGGATCGGGCCGCGCACGAGGTGTCCTTCGACAGCGGCGAGCGGATCTCGTACGGCAAGCTGCTGCTCGCGACGGGTGTCTCGCCGCGACGCCTGAAGGTCGACGGCGTCAAGCTGGACGGGATCCACTACCTGCGGCGCATCGGGCACTCGGACAAGCTGCGCGAAGCCATCCGCGAGGGCGGACGCGTCGTGGTGGTCGGCGCCGGCTGGATCGGGCTGGAGACCGCGGCCGCGGCACGTGAGTACGGCTGCGAGGTGACGGTGATCGAGCCGCAGGAGACGCCACTCGCCGCCGCGCTCGGTGGTGAGATGGGCGGGTTCTTCGCGTCACTCCACCAGCGCCACGGCGTCGACCTCCGGCTCGGGCAGTCCGTGTCCGGCTTCCGCGGCACCGACAAGGTCGAGGCCGTGCTCACCGAGGACGGCAGCGAGTACGCCGCCGACGTCGTCGTGATCGGCATCGGCGCCCGGCCGAACACCGAACTCGCTGAGCAGGCCGGCCTGACCGTCGACAACGGGATCGTGGTCGACGCGTCGTTCCACACCGACGACCCGGACGTGTACGCCGTCGGCGACGTCGCGAACATTCAGAACCCCTTCTACGGCGAGCGTCTGCGCGTCGAGCACTGGGACAACGCCCTGAACGGCGGCCCCGCCGCGGCGAAGTCGATGCTCGGCCAGGACGTCAGCTACGACCACCTGCCGTACTTCTTCACCGACCAGTACGACGTGGGCATGGAGTTCTCCGGCTGGATCGGCGGCGGCTACGATCAGCTCGTCACGCGAGGCGACGTCGAGAAGCAGGAGTTCCACGCGTTCTGGCTGTCCGGCGGTCGCGTCGTCGCAGGCATGCACATCAACCAGTGGGACGACGGGATCAAGCCGACCCAGGAGTTGATCCGCTCGAAGCAGCAGGTCGATGCCGAGCGCTTGGGCGACCCGGGGACGCCGCTGTCCGACGTACGGGTGTAGTAGCTGCTGGACTGTTGCCCTCGTTGCTGAGGGCAACAGTTCACCGCCGGATGTCGTACTGGGGCCGCCCGTCCGCCGGCAACGGAACTGGCATCTCCTCGGGGTCCGGCAGGACGCGGATCCACCCCGGATGAACTGCCTCGACCTGAGTCGCGAACTCGGGATCTCGCCGATCCAGCGCCACCTCCAGCAACCCGGTCACCGGATCCTGACCCATTCCGGCGATCTGCGTGTCGGTGGTCGCCCGCAGATCCCACACTCGTCGGCTCAGGACCTCGAGCTCAGCGGCATCCGGCGCCCACACCCGGACCCGGAGATGCTCGGGTCGCTGTAGCAGGGCGCCGAGCTCCGCCGGCGTCCGGCGTACGGCGGTGTGGTCGCGCACCTCGACCACCAGCACCACGTGCCCAACGTTCGAGTCGAACGCCGCTCGATCGACGTTGACCTCGGCAACAAGTTCGGCATGCTCGCGCGCCCAGACCTCGACCGCCGGCAGGTCGAGGTCGAGGGTCGCCTGTTCGTACGGCGGTAGGGCGCGCATGGCTTCACCTCGCAGGGAACCGGGGGCCTGGCTCGATAGTCTCACCGGCATGCGGTGGAGTCTCGGGGGTTTTCGGTCGCCTGTGCGGTTGGTCGGGGGACTGGTGGCGGCGGTGGTTGTGCTGATCGTCGGCGCGAACGCTGTCGTCGAGCTCGCGCGACTGGACGGGCGTGGGGTGCGGGTGACTGCGACGGTGGTCGCCGGGCCGTCGGCGACCTCGCGGATGCAGGGGTCGTTCACGGCCCGGTACTCGATCGCCGGGGGCGAGCAGGTCACCACCGAGATCAGCCGGTACGACGTACTGCCGGAGGTCGGCGGCCAGGTCGAGATCGTCTACGACCCGGCCGAACCGACGGTCGCCAAGACGGTCGACGCGTGGGAGACGCCCTGGGTGCCGGGGATCGCGTACGGCGTCGGGGGCGCCGTGCTGGTGTGGATCGCGCTGCGCCGGCAACGGAAGATCGGCTGACTCCGAGCCGGGGCGCCAGCAACAAACTGCCGACTCCGGGCCGGGGCGCAGGCGACAACCTGCCGACCCGGAGCGCCAACGAACCCGCCGACCCGGACCGAGCCTTGCCGGCGTACGAACCCCTGACCTGGGTCGGGGTGCCGGCGTGGGAACCCCCGAACTACTCCGCGACCGGCTGGCCCTCGTGTTCCTCGGCGTTCAGCATCGGGGAGATCGGCCAGTCGCTCGGGTAGTCCGGCGCGAGCTCCTCGGCCTCGGCGAACAGGCGGCGCTTGTACTTTCGCGAGAGGCGGTCGCCGAAGACCATGCCCTGGGTGTGGTCGGTCTCGTGCTGCAGGCAGCGCGCGAGCAGGCCGTCGCCCTCGTACGTGACGGGCTCGCCGTGCTGGTCGACGCCGCTCACGCGGGCGAAGTCCGGGCGGGCGCACTTGGTGAACGCGCCGGGGAGCGACAGGCAGCCCTCCTCGCCCTCGTCGAGCTGGCGGTCCTTGCCCTCGGGGAGGTCCAGTACGGGATTGCAGACGACGCCCTGGTGGCGGTTGCCGTCCTTGTCGGGGCAGTCGAAGACGAACAGCTGCAGGTCGACGCCGACCTGGTTCGCGGCCAGCCCGACACCCTCGGCCGCGTTCATCGTCGCGACCATGTCGGCGACCAGCGTCTGCAGGTCGTCGCCGAAGTCGGTGACGGGCTGGTTCAGCCGGTGCATGACGTCCTCGCCCCACCGCGTGATGGGCCGCACCGAACCGTTCGTAGGCAGCGTAGACATGCGGGAAATCCTAGCGAAGCACCAGCCCGCCGCTCACGCCGACTGTGCCCGTGCTCGAAGCCGAGCACGGGCACCGGCGGTGATCAGCCCTTGGCGTTGACCTCGTCGCGCCAGGCCAGCCAGTCGCGGACCAGGCCGAGGTCGTAGTCCGGGCCGGAGGTGTGGATGGTGAACAGCCGGCTGCCGACGTCGTACAGCGCCTTGGCGGCCTCTTCCGGCTTCTTGTCGCCGACGGCGACCGAGCGCTCGATCTCGCCCGGGTCGCGGCCGATCGTCGCGCAGTGCCCGTCCAGTACGGCGTGCTTGTGCGCGATCGTCTCGGCGTCGCCGAAGCCGTGCCAGATGCTGGCGTGCTGGGCGACGAGCTTCAGCGTCTTCTTCTCGCCACCACCGCCGATCAGGACCGGGATGTCGCGGGTCGGCTTGGGGTTCAGCTTGGCCCAACGCTGCTCGATCCGCGGCAGGGCCTCGCCGAGCGCGTCGAGCCGTCCGCCCGCCGTACCGAACTCGTAGCCGTACTCGTCGTAGTCCTTCTCGAACCAGCCGGAGCCGATGCCGAAGATCAGCCGGCCGTTGCTGATGTGGTCGACGGTGCGCGCCATGTCGGCGAGCAGGTCGGGGTTGCGGTAGGAGTTGCAGGTCACCAGCGCGCCGAACTCGATCCGCTCGGTCGCCTCGGCCCAGGCCGCGAGCATCGTCCAGGCCTCGAAGTGCAGGCCCTCGGGCTCACCGGACAGCGGGTAGAAGTGGTCCCAGTTGAAGACCACGTCGACGCCGAGCTCCTCGACCTTGGCGACGGTGCGCCGGATGTCGTCGTACTGCGCGTGCTGGGGCTGGATCTGGACACCGATGCGAACCGGGAAGCTCGCATAGGGGCGATCGGTGGACTCAGTCGATGTCATGCTGAGGATCCTATCGGGCGTATCGGAGGACCCCTCCGGTACACCCGCCATCTGAGCGGGGGACGCGGATGCCGGAGCAGGACGAGGTCGCGGAGTTCTCCCGGTTGTTCCTGGCCTTTCTCGAGCGGATGCACCAGTCGCCCGGGGGGATCGCCCGGGACAACCTGCGGGACCGGCTGCGGGAGCACCTGGAGGTCGAGCCCGAGGACCTGCCGGTCGTCGCGGCGAGCTTCCCGTCGTTCGAGCTGCCGAACGTGCAACTCGCGCTGGAGAGCTGGTTCGAGCACGCCGACGTGATCGGCCTGGTCGGCAGCGACCGCGGTCACCACTCCCTGGCCGACCTGCTCGAGCTGGGCGCGGGGCACGGGCGGTTCGGGGTCGGCGCGGTGGACTACCACCGCATCTCGGTCGACGTCGGCGTCGAGATGGACTGTGTCGCGTTCGGGTTCTACCTCGGGCGGCAGGGCGAGGACCGGTACGTCGCGTTGCTGCGGGCCGCGAACCCGCAGTACGGGCGGATGACCGTGCAGCTCGAGGTGCTGGCCACGTCGCGGGAGGCCGGGGAGCGCCTGATGAAGGCGTTGCCGGACCTGATCCGCGAGCACAACGTGTTCCGTGGCAAGGTGGTGTCGTTCGAGCCGCACGAGTTCGGGCACGGCGTCGGGCCGTTCCGGCTCCACCCGCGGCCGGGGATCTCGCGCGACGACGTCGTACTGCCGGACGGCGTGCTGGAGCGCGTCGAGCGCGAGGTGATCGGCGTCGCGGAGCACCGCGAGGCTCTGCTGCGCAGCGGCCAGCACCTGCGGCGCGGCATCTTGCTGTACGGGCCGCCTGGCACCGGCAAGACCCACACGGTGCGCTACCTGCTGTCGCGGCTGCCGGAGTTCACGGTCGTGCTGCTCGCGGGGACGAGCATCCAGTACGTCGGGGAGGCGTGCGCGCTGGCCCGCAAGCTGCAGCCGGCGCTCGTCGTACTGGAGGACTGCGACCTGATCGCCGAGGCGCGGGACCACATGCACGGCGGCGAGAACCCGCTGCTCTTCCAGGTCCTCAACGAGATGGACGGTCTCGCCGAGGACGCGGACGTCGCGTTCCTGCTGACCACCAACCGCGCCGACATCCTCGAGCCCGCCCTGGCCGAACGCCCCGGTCGCGTCGACCTCGCCGTCGAGGTCCCGCTCCCGGACGCGGCCGGCCGGGCCCGTCTCCTCCGCCTCTACGGACCGACTCTCGACCTCGGCGAGGCGGTGATCGACGAGGTGGTCAGCACGACCGAAGGCACCACCGCGTCGTTCGCCAAGGAGCTGGTACGCCGTGCCGTCCTGCTGGCCGCCGAAGCCGGCGCAGCTCCCGGCGACGCGCACCTGCAGGCCGCCGCCGCCGAACTGCTCTCCGCCCGCGACACCCTGACCCGCCGCCTCCTCGGCGCGACCGACCCGCGATAGTTGCCGACCATGGACCTCCACGGACGTGTCGACCCGCCGCGCAGCGCCGACGAGATGGAGACCCTGCTCGGGTTCCTCGAGTTCCAGCGGGGCACGTTCCTGTGGAAGTGCGAGGGGCTGACGCCGGAACAACTGGGGACGGCGGTGCTGAAGCCGTCGCAGCTCACGTTGCACGGGATGGTGCGGCATCTGACCGAGGACGAGCTCGGCTGGCTCGTCGCGCCGTTCACGGACGCGCCGACGCCGTACCCGTACGAGTCCGAGGCGACCCCCGATGCCGCGTGGTCCGACCTGGACCCGACCAGGTACGACGAGGATCTCCAGCGCTACCAGGACTCGATCGCCCAGGCCCGTACGGCGATCGCCGGGTTGCCCGGCGACCACGTGGGCGTCGACGAAGGCACGTCGTACAGCCTGCGCTGGATCGTCACGCACATGATCGAGGAGTACGCCCGGCACAACGGCCACGCCGACCTCCTCCGCGAACACCTGGACGGCACGACGGGGGAGTAGCCCGGCCCGCTGTGGTCAGGCGGACTCCTGCGCGTCCAGGACCGTCGACGCGTGCCTGGCGGCCCAGTCGCCCAGGGCCTCGATCGGGACCAGCAGATCGCGCCCGGCCTCGGTGAGCGAGTACTCGACCCGCGGCGGCGCTTCGGCATACCGGCGGCGCTCGACGATGCCGTTGTGCTCGAGGCGGCGCAGGGTCTCGGTGAGGACCTTCTGGCTGATGCCGCCGATCTTGCGGCGCAGATCGCCGGGTCGGGCCGGGCCCCTGGAGAGCGAGTAGATGACCACCATCGGCCAGGTCCCGCTGATCAGGTCGGCAGCGATCCGGGCCTGGCAGTCCGCGTAGAAGGTTGTCACCGGTCCAGTGTGCACTCCCCGAAAGGCACCGGGAGGTGCGTTTCGTCCCGGCTAGCGTCGCAGCCTCCAACACCTCAGGAGGAAAGATGCGGATCGGGATCCTCGGCAACGGCTTGATGGCGGAAGCGCTCGGCGGTCAGTGGGCGAAGGCGGGTCACGAGACCTTCGTCGGCGGGAGGTCGGCCGAGCGGGCACGGAGGCTGGCCGACCAGCTCGGCATCCGGGGAGGCAGCTTGCAGGAAGCCGCGCAGCACGGCGAGGTCGTGCTGCTCGCCGTACCGGCCGAGGCCGCGGTCGCGACCGTTCAGGCGCTCGACCTCCGCGGTCGCACGCTGATCGACTGCACCAACGCGATCACCCATCCCGGCGTCACGCTCTCCGTCGATGCGATGGCCGAGACCATCAGCCAGTACGCCGAGCAGGCGCGCGTCGTGAAGGCCTTCAACCTGGCCGCGGCTCGCGTCTGGAGGGAGGCCCCGCTGCCTGGCCAGCCGCTCGGCGTACCGGTCTGTGGTGACGACCAGGAGGCGCTTGATCAGGTCGCCGAACTCGTCCGCGACCTCGGGTGCGAGCCGGTGAACGCCGGCGGTCTGGAGCGGGCCCGGTTGCTGGAGGCAACGGCCGCGTTCGCGATCGGCGTCTGGTTGCGTGGCGGGGACACGCGTGGAGTGTTCCCACCGAAGGACCAAGCCTTCTAGGCTCGGGTCCATGAAGTCGCGCATCGAGCCGGTTCGCTGGACGCCCCCGCCCGTACCGCCGGCCCGGGAGGCCGCGTCGATCACCGTCGAGGTCGTCGCCGTACCCGGCGACGGTCCCGAGGACACGCTGATCGACGAGGACGGGAGTGTGCTGACCGGCCTGCGTGACGGGCGCATCCTGCGGGTCAGCGCGGACGGCCTGACGATCACCACGCTGGCTGACACCGGCGGGCGCCCGCTCGGTCTGGAGTGGCTGGCCGACGGCAAGGTCCTGATCTGCGACGCGAACCGCGGCCTGCTGACGATGGACCGCGACGGCCGCGTCACCACGCTGCTCGGGGAGATCGACGGTCGGCCAATGCGGTTCTGCAACAACGCGGACGTCACCGACGACGGCACGATCTACTTCACCAACTCCTCGACCCGGTTCGGCGTGCACGAGTGGATGGCCGACCTGCTCGAGCACTCGTCGACCGGCAGCGTGTACCGGCTCCGCCCGGACGGCGAGCTGACGCAGCTGGCGACCGGCCGCCCTTTCCCGAACGGCGTCGCGTTGAGCGGCGACCAGCAGACGCTGTTCTTCGCGGAGACCGCCGGCTACGGGCTCTTCAAGCTCGACCTGACCACCGACGACGCCGTACCGGAGCTGGTCGCAGCGATCCCGGGTCTGCCGGACAACATCTCCCGTGGATCCGACGGGCTGATCTGGGTCGCGATCGGGTCACCGCGCAACACCGTGCTCGACACGCTGCTGCCGAAGGCGCCGGTCTTCCGCAAGCTCGTCTGGAACCTGCCCGACGCGCTCAAGCCGAAGCCCGCCGACATCATCGAGCTCCAGGCGTACGACGACGCCGGCACGCTCGTGCACGACCTGCGCGGGACGCACCCGCAGTTCCACATGCCGACCGGCGTCCGCGAGCGCGACGGCCGGGTCTGGATCAGCAGCCTCGGTACGACGACCATCGCGCACTTCCCGACCCCGACCCGCTGAACCGACTGCGGCGCGCACAACCGCGCCGCGGGCCCGGCCGACCGCCTAGCCGATCTGCCAGGACCGCTTCGACAACCCGTACCAGAACCCGTCGATCACCGTCTCCGCCGTACCGAGCGACTCCTCGGCCGCGCCCAGCGACACGAACAGCGGCGCGAAGTGCTCGGTCCGCGGGTGCGCGATCCCGGCCGCCGGTGCCTTGTGCAGGAAGTCGATCAGCGAGTCCACATCCTGCGCCGCGAGCGCCCGCCGAGCCCAGTCGTCGAACTCCACCGACCACGTCGGCGCCGGCGCTCCCGGCGAACCCGCCAGGTTCACCGCGCGCAGGTTGTGCGTCGTGAACCCGCTGCCCACGATCAGCACACCCTGATCACGCAACGGCGCCAGCTTCCGCCCGATCGCGAACAGCGCCGCCGGGTCGAGCGTCGGCATCGACACCTGCAGCACCGGGATGTCGGCGTCCGGGTACATCTCCTTCAGCGGCACGTACGCGCCGTGATCGAGTCCGCGCGACGGATCGTCGTACACGGGTGTGCCCGGCACCTGCAGCAGCTTCCGCACCTGCGCGGCGAGCTCGGGAGCGCCGGCCGCGGCGTACTGGACCTGGTAGTAGCGGTCCGGGAAGCCCCAGAAGTCGTACAGCAGCGGCACGGTCTCGGTCGCGGCGAGCGTCAGCGGCGCCGCCTCCCAGTGCGCCGACACGATCAGGATCGCGGTCGGCCGCTCGATGCCCGCCGACACCGCCGCCAGCTCGGACGTCCACTCGTGGTCGTCCGCCAGCGGCGGTGCGCCATGGCTCAGGTACAGCACGGGGCTCTTCATGGGGTCCACCTCTCGGAAGTCGTACGACGTCCAATGTAGTTGAACCCTCAATCTATTCCCAGCCCTACTCCGTCTTGCGCTGATCCACCTCCGGTACGACGTCGTCGCCGTTGCCCGTGACGACCAGCGAGAAGTCGTCGCCGTGCGCCGAGACCCCCTCGATCACCGCGTTCTCGACCGCCTCGGTCCCGATCTCGCGCCGCAGCATCAACGGGTCGGTACGCAGGTCCTTGGCCAGCGCGACCGCCAGCCCGACCATCACCAGCGCGAACGGCAGCGCGGCCACGATCGTCAGGTTCTGCAACCCCTGCAACGCCTCGGCCCCACCGCCGCCGGCCAGCAGCATCACCGCCGCGACCGCACCGGTCAGCACACCCCAGAAGATCACCAGCGGCTTCTTCGGCGTGATCGCTCCGCGCTCGGACAGCGTGCCCATCACGATCGACGCGGCGTCGGCGCCGGAGACGAAGAAGATCGCGACCAGGACGACGACCACGATCGTGGCCACCGACGCGAGCGGGAAGGTGTCCAGCAACCCGAACAGCTGTCCCTCCGGCGTCGACTGGCCGGCGATGTCCGTACCGTTGCGCTGGGCGTTGATCGCGGCGCCGCCGAACACGCAGAACCACACCAGGCTGACCAGCGACGGCACCAGCAGGACACCGGTGACGAACTGCCGGATCGTCCGGCCGCGGCTGATCCGCGCGATGAACATGCCGACGAACGGCGTCCACGAGATCCACCAGGCCCAGTAGAAGACGGTCCAGCCGGACAGCCACTTGGCCATCGCGTCGCCGCCGCTGGCCTCGGTCCGCGCGGCCATGTCGGCCAGGTCGCGGAAGTAGTCACCGATGGCCGTGGGCACCAGGTTGAGGATCAGCACGGTCGGTCCGACCACGAACACGAAGACGGCCAGGACGACGGCCAGCACCATGTTGATGTTGGACAGCCATTGGATGCCCTTGGCAACACCGGAGACCGCCGACGCGACGAACGCGGCGGTCAGGATCGCGATCACCGCGACCAGGACACCGTTGCCGGCCTTGTCCATCCAGCCGAGGATCTGTACGCCGGACCCGATCTGCAAGGCGCCGAGCCCCAGCGAAGCCGCCGATCCGAACAGCGTGGCGAAGATCGCGAGGCTGTCGATCACCTTGCCGATCGGCCCTTCGGTACGACGACCGAGCAACGGCGCGAACGCCGAGCTGATCAGCTGCGAGCGGCCGCGCCGGAAGGTGCCGTAGGCAATCGCAATGCCGACCACGGCGTAGATCGCCCACGGGTGCAGGGTCCAGTGGAACAGCGTCGTCGCCATCGCGGTCTCGAGCGCCTCCGACGAGCCGGCCTCGACCGTGCCCGGCGGGGGAGCGGTGAAGTGCGACAGCGGCTCGCTGACGCCGTAGAACATCAGGCCGATGCCCATCCCGGCGCTGAACATCATCGCGACCCAGGACACGGTCTTGAACTCGGGCTGCTCGTCGTCGGCGCCGAGCGGGATCCGACCGTACCGGCCGGCGGCCAGCCAGATCACGAAGACCACGAAGCCCGAGGCCAGCAGGACGAACAGCCAGCCGGTGTTGTGCTCGACCCAGGTCAGCGCGCTGTCGGACGCCGTACCGAGTCCGCCGGAGTCGGCGAATCCCCAGACCACGAAGGCCAGGGCGATCGCGGCGGTGACGCCGAAAACGATCCGGTCCACGCCTGAGCCGTGACTTCGGCTGCCGGGTGGTGGCGGGGTCGCGAGTGCGGGGTGCTCGGTCTCGTGGTCGGGGGACACGTGCTGATCGTCGATGTCGATCGCCACAGGTGATACACGCCTCGCTTCGGCGCGCCTCCTTCTCAAGGGTTAGGGGGACTGCCTTACGACCGTGCCGAAGATCGTGGAGAAATGCAACTATCGTGTGGGCCCGGCCACATGTCGTTTCCGCGGACTAGTGTGCGAGGCATGCGATTCGGAATCACGATCCTGCCCGAGTACCGCTGGAGCGAGGCCGCGCCGAAGTGGCGCGCGGCCGAGGAGCTCGGCTTCGACCACGCCTGGACCTACGACCACCTGACCTGGGGCGGCCTGCAGGACTCACCCTGGTACGGAACGACGCCGACGCTGACCGCGGCCGCGCTCGTCACGTCGACGGTGAAGCTCGGCACCTTCGTCACCTCGCCGAACTTCCGCCACCCGCTGGCGCTGACCCGCGAGATCCTCGCCCTGGACGACATCTCCGACGGCCGCTTCCTGTGCGGTATCGGCGCCGGCGGCGGGATCGACACGACCATCCTCGGCGGCCCGGACCTCACCCCACGGCAGAAGGTCGACCGGCTCACCGAGTTCACCGAGCTGCTCGACAAGCTGCTGACCACGGACGGTGTCGACCACCGCGGTGAGTACTACGAGACCCGTAACGGCCGCACCCTGCCTGGTTGCGTCCAGCAACCACGCGTCCCGTTCGTGATGGCCGCGAACGGCCCGCGCTCGCTCCGCCTGGCGGTCAAGCACGGCGCCGGCTGGGTGACCACCGGCGGCAAGGGCGACGACCTCGACAGTTGGTGGAGCTCGGTCACCGATCTCAGCCACCGGATGGACGACGTACTGGAAGGCCGTCCGTTCGACCGGTACCTGTCGCTGGACTCGACCGTCTACTCGCTCAGCAGCGTCGACGCCTTCGAGGACGCCGTCGGCCGCGCCGAGAAGCTCGGCTTCACCGACGTGATCACCCACTGGCCCCGCGCCGAGGGCATCTACGCCGGCACCGAGACCGTTGCTGGGCCAGGTCGCCGGCGACGTGATGCCGCGCTTCCGCTAGGGCTTGCGGCTCGTACGGCGTACGTAGGCCGGCAGGACGTACCAGAAGGCGAGGAACCAGACGAGCACGATCGCGACGACGACGATCGCGACCGTGCGGCTGAGGACGACGTCGAGCGCGAGCAGGACGCCGCCGCACATCGCGGCGATCAGGAAGACCAGGCCGGCGCTGGCCAGGTGGTGCGCGATCGGGACGAGCCGGTCGCGCATCTGCTGCTGGAAGAGGATCCGGTGGAACGAGACCGGGGCGAGGAACAGCGCGACGGCCAGCGCGGCGGCGACCAGCGTGCCGGCGTACACGTCGTGGGTGAAGGTGTCCGCGTCCTGGAACCGGTCCTGGAAGGCGATGCCGAGCAGGAACGCGAACAGGATCTGCGTCCCGGTCTGGGCCAGCCGCAGCTCCTGGAGCAGCTCGTTCCAGTGCCGGTCGAGCTGCTCGCCCTTGTCCTCGTCGTCACGGCTGTAGTTGGCGGCGCGGTCCTGCTCGGTCATCGGTCTCCTCAGGGGCTGCTGTGGCCGAACTGGTACCCCGATTCAATCCCATCCCAACCGTGCCGGGAACAGCGAACGGGCCGCCCACCGAAGTGGACGGCCCGCTCAGTTTTGCCGTGCTGAAGAGCTGATCAGATCCGGGGATCAGATCGGACGGATGTTCTCCGCCTGCAGGCCCTTCTGGCCCTGGGTGATCTCGAACTCGACGCGCTGGTTCTCGTCCAGCGAGCGGAAGCCCGAGGTCTGGATGGCCGAGTAGTGCGCGAACACGTCCGCGCCACCGTCATCCGGGGTGATGAAGCCGAAGCCCTTGTCAGCGTTGAACCACTTGACAGTACCGACAGCCATTTGTGTCTATCTCCTTGATGGCTTGTAACAAACCGCGACCCACACCTCATGAGCCACGTGTCGCCGAAAGGCCCCAGATAGACAGAACCGGCCATGCAGCACAGCGAAAGTCAATGGGAGTCCAAAACTGCAACGCGACAACTGTAGCCGATCTGGGGCCTCGTGGAAGGGGTGACCACGAACACGTGTCGCGTAAAGTTGCCGCCCGCCACGTTCTGTGACCGGGTCCTGACGGGCCTCACCGGCGGTCGCCGGGCCGCGCCGGAACTCCCGGTAGACAACGAAACCCCCGGCGACCTGCTGAAACGTCGCGGCGCCTGCCCCTGTGAGCGTTTCCAGTCCGGGACAAGGAAGGACACCGCGTCCTGTACGCCGGGTGATGGCGTTGGCGATGGCGCGGAATTCGTCGGCGTGTCGCGCGACAGTGGACAGAACCGGCCAGGTCCGGAAAGGTTTGGGCCGACCACGACCCGGGGAGTATTCGGTGTTTCTCAAAGTCAGCCGTAGTGGTGGATTCGCCGGATTGACCGCCAGTGGCGAACTGGAGACCTCCGGCGAGCCCGACGCCGACGTGCTGGAGGCGGTCGCCGTACGGCTGACCGAGCAGCCGCCAGGCACAGGTAGGCCGCAGCCCGACCGGTACGTCTACCGGCTGGAACTCACCGCCGGCGAGCGGGTGGCCGCGGTGGTGGTCGCCGAGCAGGATCTGGACCAGGACGCCGCCTGGCTGCTCGACCGGGTCCTCACGCACGAGTAAGGCCCCGGAGTCCCCGAGGCCCCACTCGCGAGTCGAGCTACCGCCAGGCGATCTCAGGCGCGCGGTAGAAGTTCACGCTGAGCGCGTCCCAGCGCGAGCCCTGACCGGCCAGCCGGTCGGAGTACGTCGTCCAGTCCAGCGCGGAGGCCGGCGACCAGCCCAGCTCGGCGATGCCCGGCAGCCGCGGGAACGCCATGTACTCGAGCTTGTCCACGTCGTCCAGCGTCTCGGTCCACAGCGGCGCCTCGACGCCGGCGACCGCGCTCTCCGGCAGGTTCGGGATCAGCGTCGACGGGTTCCAGTCGTACGACTTCTGGACGCTGACCAGACCGGCCCAGTCCTGCCCGATCGGCGTGCTGTCGTCGTACTTCATGTCCATGTACGCCCGGTTGGCCGGGGACATGACGACCTTGGCGCCCTGCGCCGCGGCCTTGCGGGCCAGCTCGCGGGACCGGTTGTCGTCGGTACCCCAGTACTGCGCGATGCTGCCCGGCGGGAGCGGCGCGTCGGCGATCTCCTGCCAGCCCATCACCCGCTTGTTCTGCTGGGTGACCAGCGCCGCCGCCTTCGGGACGAACGTCAGGTACTCCGAGTGCGGCGTCGAGTGCGCCTCGTCGCCGCCCAGATGCAGGACGCCGCCCGGGTTCTGCTCGGCCACCTCACGGAACACGTCGCCGAGGAAGTCGTAGGTGATGTCCTTGCCGACGCAGAGCGAGCTGAACCCGACCTCGGTGCCGGTGTAGAGCGGGGGAGCGACGCCGTCGCAGTTCAGTTCGGCGTACGACGCGAGCGCCGCGTTGGTGTGGCTGGGAGTGTCGATCTCGGGGATGACCTCCATGAAGTGGTCGGTCGCGTACTGGACCAGCGCGGCGTACTCCGCCTTGGTGTAGGAACCGCCGGGCGTCCCGGTGGTCTCCAGGCTCCCGCCGTACGTCGTGAGGCGCGGCCAGCTGTCCACCTGGATCCGCCAGCCCTGGTCGTCGGACAGGTGCAGGTGCAGCTTGTTGAGCTTGTAGAGCGACGCCAGGTCGATGTAGCGCTTCACCTCCGCGACGGAGAAGAAGTGCCGGGACACGTCGAGCATGGCGCCGCGGTAGCCGTACCGGGGCGAGTCGGCGATCGCGGTACCGCTGATGCGCCACGGACCGGCCTGACGGGTCCTGGACTCCGCCTTGGCGGGCAGCAGTTGCCGCAGCGTGGTCACACCGCGGAACAGGCCCTCGGGCGTGGCGGCTACGACGCTCAGGGTCGAGCGGTCTGCCCGCAGCTGGTAGCCCTCGGCGCCGAGCGAGGCAGGACCGTTCGTGGACAGCTTCACGTCGACCAGGCCGGGTACGGCGGGGATGATCGGCAGCGGGTAGCCGGTGGAGCGGCGGAGCTGGCTGGTGAGGCCGTCGGCGACCTTCCGGGCCGCACGGCTCTCCTTGGCGCTCGTCTCGAGGCCGACAAGGGACCAGGGCTGCAGGGCGAAGCTCTGGCCGGGCAGTGCCTGCTGGCTGGAGGGCTTGGGGATCAGCGAGGGAGCGGTGCTCGCAGCGGGCTGCGGCTGGGCCGTCGGCTCGGCTGCAGCGGGTGAGGTGGCTAGGAGTGGGGTCGCCAGCAGGGCGGCTGCGGCGAGACCGGCCAGGGTGACCTGACGGCTGGGGCGGGCGAGTCGTGTCATGACCGGAAGTGTTCGTCTGCTCACACCGTGAGTCAAGACTTTCCGACAACTCCCTGCATTAGTAGTGGTGAGCGACGGCCAGCGCGCGGGGGACGTAG
The DNA here is from genome assembly GCA_049998015.1 of Kribbella sp. cmx-5-2. Taxonomy (GTDB): domain Bacteria; phylum Actinomycetota; class Actinomycetes; order Propionibacteriales; family Kribbellaceae; genus Kribbella. The sequence continues at coordinate 338,315 of JAEBEC010000001.1, read as the reverse complement.
GCGGCTCCGAACATCACCACGTGGGTCAGGAGCGGGTGCAGCCGGTGCAGGTCGACGCGCTCGCGCCAGCCGTCGGCCAGCGGGTGCGCCTCGTCGTACGCGCGCAGCACTCGTTCCACCTGTGGCATCCCGAACAGGTTGAGCATGGCCAGGTCCGTCTCCCGGTGACCGCCGTGCGCGGCCGGGTCGATCAGGTGCACGCCGTCGGCGCACCAGACGACGTTGCCGGACCACAGGTCGCCGTGGACGCGGCTGGGCAGTTCGGCCGGGTCGTCGTACGCGCCTGCTTCCAGCTTGTGGCAGAGGCGCTCGAAGACCTTCAGGTGGGCGCTGTCGATCGTGCCGGCGTCGTACGCCGTCCGCAGGTACGGCCGGAGCCGCAGGTTGGCGTAGAAGGCGCCCCATGCGTCGAGCGGGCGCAGGCTGTGTGGCAGCTCGATCGTGCCGATGAACCCGTCGGTGTCCCAGCCGTCCGGCGGTACGCCGTACCAGCGAGCGCCGGCGGCGTGTGTGACGGCCAGGAGCCGGCCGAACTCGTCGGCGGCGGCTCCGGTCGGAGGCACGGTGTCCAGATGCGGGGTAGTCATGCTGGTCGCGGTGACCTGCAGCGGCGGTGCGATCGGGACGCCCCCCGGCACGGCCAGCCAGCGCAGTCCGGCGGCCTCGACCTCGAAGAACCCCGGGGGAGCGTCGTGCCGGCGTTTGACGAACGCGGCGGGCGGCCTGGTCATGGGCGCACTCTGCCAGGTCTCCGGCTGCCGGATCACCTGACGCGGAAACCATGCGTGTCGGAAGGTGCGCGATGGGCCGGTGACCTGTCATGGTGTTCCGGGCCTTCTGACCAGGACGGCCCGACTCCTGACAAGGAAGCTGGAGGACAGATGACGCAGGTGGCAGAGCAGCCAGGCAGTACCGCCGGGCGGCTCGGCTCGGTGGTGCTGGACTGCCCGGACCCACTCGAGCTCGCCCGGTTCTACTCGACGCTGTTCGGTCTGGAGATCGACGAGCACGGTGACGACGACTGGCGCAGCCTCAGCGGCCCCGGTTCGACGCTCGGCTTCTCGTCGCTCGCCTTCCGGCGCTCGGACGACTACGTACCGGCCACCTGGCCGGGCACCGACGCCCTCGAGCTTCACCTCGACCTGATCGTCGAGGACCTGTCCAGCGGCCACGCGGCCGTCGTCGCCCTCGGCGCCGAGCCCCTGGACCCGGTCGACGCCCCGCCGGCCGAGAACGCCCGCGGCTGGCGCGTGTACGCCGACCCGGCCGGTCACCCGTTCCGGATCTGCCTGGAGTGACGTCGTACTGATCGATCGGATCGGCCGGTGCCCCGCGGGGGTGCCGGCCGATTTGGTGTCTGGGGACCCTTGTTCAGGTTCCGGAACCGCGCTCGGGGAACGTTCCCTTGACAGCGAAGCGGCGCCGGGCCACTCTCTCAGAGAGCGCTCTCTCACCCGCCCTGTTCACCGTCTGATTGGTCTCGCCCATGTCCTTCAGCACGCGCTCCCCGGTGCCCTCGCACCGGTCCCCGGCGCTTCTCCGCCGCTCTCTGGCTCTCGCATCCGCAGGTCTCCTGCTGGCCTCCGCACTCGTCGTCTCTGGTGAGGCCGACGCGGCGGTCGACCAGCAGGACGCAGCCTGCGGTACGGCGAACATCGCCCAGGGCCGCCCGGCCACCGCCTCGTCCACCGAGAACGGCGGCGTCCCGGCCGCGGCCGCCGTCGACGGCAACCCGGGCACCCGCTGGGGGAGCGCGTTCTCCGATCCCCAGTGGCTGCAGATCGACCTCGGGTCCAGCAAGCCGATCTGCCAGGTCGCGCTGACCTGGGAGACGGCGTACGGCAAGGCCTTCCGGATCGAGGCCTCCGACAACGCCACCAATTGGACGCAGCTCTACGCGACCACGACCAGCACCGGCGGCGCCCAGACCCTCGACGTCAACGGCACCGGCCGCTACCTGCGGATCACCGGCACCCAGCGCGCGACCGGGTACGGCTACTCGCTGTGGGAGGTCGCCGTCCGCACCACCGACGGAGGCACCGGTCCCGTGATCCCGCCGACCGACCCGCGCAACCCCGATTTCGGCCCCAACGTCTCGGTCTTCAGCCCCAGTACGCCGCAGGCCGAGATGCAGAACAAGCTGAACCAGATCGCCGCCGAGATGCACACCAACCAGTTCGGCACCCAGCGGTACGCCGCGCTGTGGAAGCCCGGCACCTACACCGCCGACGTGAACCTCGGCTTCTACACGCAGGTCGCCGGCCTCGGGCTGTCGCCGGACGACGTCAACCTCAACGGCCACGTCCGGGTCGAGGCCGACTGGCTCCAGCAGGGTGACAACCCGAACAACAAGGGCAACGCGACCCAGAACTTCTGGCGCTCCGCCGAGAACCTGGCCGTCACCACCCCGCCCGGCCAGATCGAGCGCTGGGCGGTGTCGCAGGCGGCGCCGTACCGGCGGATGCACCTCAAGGGCGCGCCGGAGATCCAGCTCTGGAACGGCGGCGACGGCTGGGCCAGCGGCGGTCTGTTCGCCGACACCAAGATCGACGGCCGCGTCGTCTCCGGATCGCAGCAGCAGTGGCTGTCGCGCAACTCCGAGTTCGGCAACGGCTGGGCCGGCTCGGTCTGGAACATGGTCTTCGTCGGCGTGAACGGCGCGCCGCCGCAGAACTTCCCGAACCCGTCGCACACGGTGGTCGGCCAGACCCCGCAGATCCGGGAGAAGCCGTTCCTGTACTTCGGTGCCGACGGCAACTACAACGTGTTCGTCCCGGCCCTGCGCAACAACACCTCCGGCACCAGCTGGTCCAACGGTCCGGCCGCCGGTATGTCGATCAGCCTGGCCGACTTCTACGTCGCCAAGCCCGGCGTCTCCGCCGCGACGATCAACGCCGCGCTCGACCAGGGCAAGCACCTGCTGCTCACGCCCGGCATCTACCACCTCAACGACAGCATCAAGGTCAACCGCGCCAACACCGTCGTACTGGGCCTCGGTCTGGCGACGCTCATCCCCGACACCGGCCAAGCGGCGGTCAGCGTCGCGGACGTCGACGGCGTCAAGCTGGCCGGCTTCCTGGTCGACGCCGGTCCGGTCAACTCGCCGGTCCTGATCCAGGTCGGCCCGGCCGGCTCGAACGCCAACCACGCCGCCAACCCGACCTCGCTGCACGACGTCTACGCCCGGATCGGCGGCGCGCACGTCGGCAAGGCCACGGTCAGCGTGCAGGTGAACAGCAACAACGTCATCGGCGACCACCTCTGGCTGTGGCGCGGTGACCACGGCGACGGGATCGGCTGGGACGTCAACACGGCGGCCAACGGACTCGTCGTCAACGGCAACAACGTGACGATGTACGGTCTGTTCGTCGAGCACTACCAGCAGTACGAGGTGCTCTGGAACGGCAACAACGGCCGCACGTACTTCTTCCAGAACGAGTTCCCGTACGACGTCCCGAACCAGGCCGGCTGGAGCAGTGGCGGCGGGACGCAGGGCTGGGCGGCGTACAAGGTCGCGAACGGCGTCAGCAACCACGAGGCGTGGGGCGTCGGCAGCTACTCGTTCTTCAACACCAATCCGTCGATCGTCGCCTCCCGCTCCTTCGAGGTCCCCGACACACCGGGCGTGCGGTTCCACGGCCTGGTCTCGGTGTCGCTCGGCGGTGTCGGCACGATCAGCAACGTCATCAACAACACCGGCGGTACGGCGAACGCGGCCACGCAGCAGCGCTACGTGACCAACTACCCGTAACCCCTTGCGGTGGGCCCCTGGTAGCCAATACTGGGGGCCCACCGACCACAGGGGAGAGTGCAGTGAAGACCGGATACGCGCCCGTCAACGGCCTGGAGATGTACTACGAGATCCACGGCGAGGGCGGCACGCCGCTGCTCCTGCTGCACGGTGGGCTGTTCAACATCGACCTGCAGTTCGGCGCGCTGATCCCGAAGCTCGCGGAGACCCGGCAGGTGATCGCGACCGACTTCCAGGCCCACGGCCGGACCAACGACATCGACCGGCTGCTGACCTGCCCGGACCTCGCCTCCGACGTGGTCGGCCTGCTCGAGCACCTGCAGGTGCCCAAGGTCGACGTGTTCGGCTTCAGCGTCGGCTCCGGAGTGGCGCAGCACCTGGTGATCAACCACCCCGAGCTGATCCGCAAGGCGATCCTGTCCTCGGCGTCGTTCCAGCACGAGGGCAACCGGCCGGAGAGCGCCGCGGTCGGCGAGATGAAGGTCGAGATGATCGCCGGTACGCCGATGGAGGCCGACTACCTGGCCAAGTCGCCGCACCCGGACCTCGAGCACCTGCAGGCCCTGCTCGACAAGCTCGGCACCTTCAACGAGGGCGTGCCGGAGTGGACCGACGAGCAGATCAAGTCGATCAGCGTCCCGACCCTGCTCACCGTCGGCGACAACGACGGCCTCACGCTCGAGCACGCGGTGAAGGTCTACCAGCTGCTCGGCGGCGACGTGAACGCCGACTTCGTCGGGCTGCCCGTCCACCAGCTCGCGGTGATCCCGGGCAGCACGCACTTCTTCGCCCTGGCCCGCACCGAGCTGTTCCGCGAACTCGTCACCGGCTTCCTCGACGCCCCGGAGCCGCAGCCGCCGGTCGCCGCTACGCCGTAGCCAGCGCCTTCCGGATCCGCTTCTCCGACACCGGGTACGGCGTACCGATGGTCTGTGCGAACAGGCTGATCCGGAGCTCCTCCAGCATCCAGCGCACGTCGAGGAGCTCCGGACTCGGGTACTTCCCGGCCGGTACGGCGCGCAACCGCGCCTGGTACTCCTCGGTGAGCAACTGCACGATCGCCATCCCGGACCGGTCCCGCATCGCGTTCGCCGCGACCTTGTCGAGGCGCAGCTCGATCCCGCGCAGGTACCGGATCAGGTCGGGCAGCCGCTGCGCGCCGGTCTCGGTGATGAACCCGCGGTGCACCAGCCCCTCGAGCTGACCCCGTACGTCGGACAGCGCGGCCAGCAGCGCCGGGCTCGACGACCGCGAGATCTGCTTGTCGACGGTCCGCGCGTGCCCGAGCACCTGCTCGACCTGCTGCAGGATCGTCAGCACGGTGTCGGCCAGATCGGACCGTACGGCGTCGCGCAGGATCGAGAACGCCGTCAGGTTCCAGGCCGGGCCACCGGCCGCCCGCATCAGCTGGTCGATCGCCGCGGAGATCGCGTCGTCGAGCAGGTCGCCGACGCTGCGGTGCGGTCCGGCCAGCAGCGTCATCTTCTGCTGGTTGGTCAGGTTCTTCTGTACGACGTCGACCACCGACGGCATCGTCAGCAGGAGCAGCTTGCGCGTCCCGGCCCACATCGCGGCGGCCTGGTCCCGCTCGGTCTCCTGCAGCCGTACGGCGACCGTCTTGCCCTCGTCGACCAGCGCCGGGTAACCGGCGACGGTGAGTCCGGCGCGGTGCTCGGAGAAGCTGCGCGGCAGGTCACCGATCGTCCAGTCGGTCAGTCCGCCTCGCTCCAGCCCGCTGACGGCCTTCGACGCGACCTTCGAGATCGCGGCCGTCGTCTTCGGCTTCAGCCGTTCCTTCAACCGGGCCAGGTCCTTGCTCTCGGCCACGGTCTTGCCCTGGTCGTCGACGACGCGGAACGTCATCCGCAGGTGCTCGGGCACGCGCGTCCAGTCCCAGTCGGACTCGTCGATCACGACGTCGCGCAGGTTGCGCAGCTCGCGGGCGAGCGCGTCGGTCAGCGGACCGGACGCCGGATCCAGGTGGGGGAGTACCTGACGGGCGTGGTCCGGCGCCGGCACGATGTTGCGCCTGATGGCCTTGGGCAACGACTTGATCAGCGTCGTGACGAGCTCCTCGCGGAAGCCCGGCACGCTCCACTCGAACCCGTCGGCCGTCACCTGGTTGAGCACCAGCAGCGGCAGGTGCACGGTGACGCCGTCCGCGTCGGCCCCGGGCTCGAAGGAGTACGTCAGGTCGAACGTCATCCCGTTCTGCGACCAGGTGAGCGGGAACTCCTCCTCGCGCACCTCGGCGCCCTCGCGGACGACCAGCGACCGCTCGAAGTCGAGCAGGTCGGCGTCGCGCTGCCGGGCCTTCTTCCACCAGGTGTCGAAGTGCCGCCCGGTGACGACCTCGGGACCGAGCCGCTCGTCGTAGAAGGCGAACAACGTCTCGTCGTCGACCCGCAGGTCGCGGCGCCGGGTGCGTTCCTCGAGCTCCTCGACCTCGGCGAGCAGTTCGCGGTTGGCATGGAAGAACTTGTGGTGGGTGTCCCAGTCGCCCTCGACCAGCGCGTTGCGGATGAACAGCTCGCGGGAGACCTCGGGATCGACCGAGCCGTAGTTGATCTTGCGCCGGGCAACGATCGGTACGCCGTACAGGGTGACCTTCTCGTAGGCCATCACCGCGCCGGCCTTGCGTTCCCAGTGCGGCTCGGAGTAGCTGCGCTTGATCAGGTGCTGGGCGATGTCCTCGGCCCACTCGGGCTCGATCTTCGCGTTGACGCGCGCCCACAGCCTGGACGTCTCGACCAGCTCGGCGGCCATCACGAACTGCGGCGGCTTCTTGAACAGGCCGGACCCGGGGAAGATCGCGAACTTGGTGCCGCGGGCCCCCAGGTACTGGTGTTGGTTGGCCGGGTCCTTCATGCCGAGATGCGACAGCAGGCCGGACATCAGCGAGACGTGCACGCTCTGCGGGTCGGCCGGTTCGCCGGAGTTGAGCGTGACGCCGATCTGGGACGCGACCTGACGGAGCTGGGCGAAGATGTCCTGCCACTCGCGGACGCGCAGGTAGTTGAGGTACTCGCTGCGGCACATCCGGCGGAACTGGTTGCCGGACAGCTCCTTCTGCTGCTTCTTGAGGTAGCCCCAGAGGTTGAGGTAGCCGAGGAAGTCGCTGTTCGGGTCGCGGAACCGCGCGTGCGACTGGGTCGCCTGCGCCTCGGCGTCGGTCGGGCGCTCGCGCGGGTCCTGGATCGACAGTGCGGCCGCGATCACCATCACCTCGCGGACACAGGAGTGCTTGTCCGCCTCTACGATCATCCGGGCCAGCCGTGGGTCGAGCGGGATCTGCGCGAGCTGCTTGCCGATCGGGGTGAGCCGGCGGTGCCGCTCGCTGGCCTTCGCGGACTCGACCGCGCCGAGCTCGGTGAGCAGCTGCAGGCCGTCGGTGATGCTGCGCTTGTCCGGCTCGTCGATGAACGGGAACGCGGCGATGTCGCCGAGCCCGATCGACGTCATCTGCAGGATGACCGAGGCCAGGTTGGTGCGCAGGATCTCGGGCTCGGTGAACTCCGGCCGGCCCTCGAAGTGCTCCTCGGAGTACAGCCGGATGGCGATGCCGTCGCTGGTACGGCCCGAGCGGCCCTTGCGCTGGTTCGCGCTGGCCTGCGAGATCGCCTCGATCGGCAGGTGCTGGACCTTGGTGCGGTGGCTGTAGCGCGAGATGCGCGCCGTACCGGGGTCGATCACGTACTTGATGCCCGGCACGGTCAGCGAGGTCTCGGCGACGTTGGTCGCGAGCACGATCCGGCGGCTGCTGCTGTGCGGCTGGAAGACGCGGTGCTGCTCGGCGTTCGAGAGGCGCGCGTACAGCGGGAGAACCTCGACCGACTGGCCCGGGCGGCCGCGCTGCGCGGCGAACTTGTCGTTGAGCGCGTCCGCGGTGTCGCGGATCTCGCGCTCGCCGCTGAGGAAGACCAGGATGTCGCCCGGCGCCTCGACCGACAGCTCGTCGACCGCGTCGAGGATCGCCTGGGTCTGGTCGCGGTCGATCGTGCTCGGGTCGTCGGGGTCGTTGACCGGGCGGTAGCGGACCTCGACCGGGTACGTGCGGCCGGAGACCTCGACGATCGGCGCGGGCGTGCCGGTGGCGTCGGCGAAGTGCTCGGCGAACCGCTCGGGGTCGATGGTCGCCGAGGTGATGATCACCTTGAGGTCGGGACGGCGGGGGAGCAGCTGGCGCAGGTACCCGAGGATGAAGTCGATGTTCAGGCTGCGCTCGTGCGCCTCGTCGATGATGAGCGTGTCGTAGCGGCTCAGGTCGCGGTCGCGCTGCAGCTCGTTCAGCAGGATGCCGTCGGTCATCAGTTTGACCAGGGACCGCTCGCTGACCTTGTCGGTGAAGCGCACGGCGTACCCGATGCTGTCGCCGAGCTCGGTCCCGAGCTCCTCGGCGATCCGCTCGGCGACGGTCCGCGCCGCGAGCCGGCGCGGCTGCGTGTGCCCGATCAGCCCCTGGATGCCGCGTCCCAGCTCGAGACAGATCTTCGGGATCTGGGTCGTCTTGCCGGACCCGGTCTCACCCGCGATCACGACCACCTGGTGGTCCCGGATCGCCTCGGCGATCTCGTCCTTCAGCTGGCTGACCGGCAGCTCTTCGGGATAAGTGATCTCCGGTACGGCGGCCCGCCGCTGCTCCACCCGCCGCTCAGCCTGCTCGAACGCCCCGAGCATCCCCTGCAACGCCTGAGCCCGCTTGGCCGGCTCACGAGTCGTCCGCACCCGCTCCAACCGCCGCCCCAGCTGCTCCCGGTCGTAAACCGTCAGCTGCTCCAGGCGAGGCAACAACTCGGCAACACTCGGGCCGCTGTCGACGTCGGCCGCCCCCGAACGCCTGTCGTCCCGGCGGGGGTTGGTGGGGCGAGGAGCATCCTCCGCGTCCACGCTCTCGGTGGCATCGCCGACCGGTCGGGCGGAGGCCGGCTTCCCCCCGCGACGGCGAGGCCGCCGTCGGCGAGCGGGGTCCTGGACGGGACCGGTGGCAGGAGAAGGACTGGAGGACTCGGTCCGGGCATCAGGCATGGCGTGTACCAGTTTAGATGCCCCACTCCAATCACTCACCCCGATTACCCATCGATCAGGAATCGAGAAGCACCCGGCGGCCCCGCGAACCTAGCGTTCGACTCATGAACCTCACCATCACCTGGACCTTCCTCCCGCACACCGACGCCGACGCCTCGCTGGCCTTCTACCGCGACGTCCTCGGCTTCGAAGTCCGCAGGGACGTCGGCGCGAACCGCATGCGCTGGATCACCGTCGGCCCGCCCGACCAGCCGCAGACCTCGATCGTGCTCAACCCGCCGGAAGCCGGCGAGCTCACCGACGACGAGCGCAAGCTCCTCGAAGGGATGATCGCCAAGGGCAGCTACATGCTGGTCTTCGCCACCGACGACCTCGACCAGACCTTCGAGCAGCTCAGCGCCGCCGGCGCGGAGGTGGTCCAGAAGCTCGAGGACCACCCGTACGGCGTCCGCGACTGCGCCTTCCGCGACCCCGCCGGCAACATCGTCCGCATCCAGGCGCTCGACTGACACCCGAGGTCGCCCAACTGTTGTCCAGCCCGCCCCACCTCCGCTCTACTGTCTCCGGGGGAAGGGGCGGGCATGGCCACAGACGGTACGACGGGGAGCAGCAGGAACCCGGCGGGCGGGCCGGGCAGACCGACCGGCCGCGATCGGCCGGACGGAGCGGATGCAGGCGACCAGGACGAGCCGAACGCTGGGGACCGGTTCGAGCGCACGTTGCTGCGCGCCGCCGTGGCGTTGCTCGGCATCGGCCTGCTGGCGGCAGTGCTCTACGCCCTTCCACACGGCGCGGGCCAAGCGGCCACGATCATCGGCGCCGCGCTCGCGACCGCCGGTGCGGCCGCGGCGTTCGGCGGCGTCCTGGGATTTCTCTTCGGCATCCCGAAGACGCTGCAGTCCGAGCGGCTCGACGGCCAACGGGTCCGCTACCTGGCCAACACGAACCTCGAAGAGATCTCCGACTGGCTGACGAAGATCATCGTCGGCGTCGGCCTGATCCAGATCGCGACCCTGCCGTCGGCGCTCCGGCGCCTCGGCGCGTGGCTGGGCCCGCTCTTCGGCGGCGAGCCGCACAGCCCCGCCTTCGCGATCGTGTACGCCGCCTACTGCGTGGTGAGCGCGTTCCTCCTGCTCTACCTGTGGACCCGCTCGCGCCTGCGCGGCGTACTGCAGGCGGCCGACGCCGACCTCACCCAGAAGATCAAGGGCGTGCTGACCGAGCGCGAGGACGCCAACGCGTACGCGCTCTCCCTCGTCGAGCGCCAGCTGACGGGCCAGAACCCGCCGTCCCAGCAGGAGCTCGACGAGGCGATTGCCGGCGCGACCCCGGAGTGGCTCGTGCAGATCTTCCGGCGTGCCGAGGACCAGCGCGGCAAGAGCTGGCGCGACGACCCGGCGACGATGGAGCGGACGATCCCGGTCTTCCGCGCGCTGATCGCGAACGACAAGGCCGGCCGGTTCTTCCGGCACTTCGCCGCGCTGGGCTACGCGCTGAAAGGCTCTGATCCACCGCAGTACGGCGAGGCCGAGCGAGCGCTCACCCGGGCGATCGCGATCCGCGGCACCCAGCGGCTGACCGGCGGGACCGTGCTGCAGGAGTGGAACCGCGCGGTCTGCCGGATCATGCTCGATCCCGCGTACGTAGCCGGGCGAGGATCGGACGAGGAGTCCTTCGAGCGGATCTCTGCTGATCTCCTGCTGGCCGCCCAGTACCTGCCCCAGAAGTTCTTCCCTGGTGCACCGGCCGCCGGGCAGGACCTGGGGACCGAGGCCGTCGCTCGCTGGATTCAGCTGAATGACGTGCAGGTGACCGCCTCGCGCTAGTCGCGCGGGGTGGTGACCTTCACCGCGAGGACCGGGACCGGAGATTCAAGCAGCACCCGCTGGGCGGTGCTGCCGAGGATCAGTTTGCCGACGGGGGAGCGGCGGCGGAGGCCGAGGACGATCAGGGAGACGTCGTCCGCGGCGGCGGCCTTGAGGAGTTCGGCGGCGACGTCGCCGGTGCCGACGGCCTGCTGGATGGTGACCTCGACGCCGGCCTCGCGGAGCCTGGCCTCGGCGGCGGCGAGTTCCTCGGCGTTGGCGTAGCGGTTGTCGATGTAGGCGTCGCCGCGGCTGGTGTTCAGCAGCAGGACGCCGGCCCCGCGCAGCTCGGCTTCGGCGGCGGCCGCGGTCAGCGCGGCCTCTCCTTCGGGGGTGGGCACGTAGCCGACGAGGATCTTCACGAGGTCACTCTCCCATCACTCGGTCCCACTGGTGCCCACCCCTCAACCACAGTTTCCGGACCGAACGACAGGACGTGTCCGCCCTCGACCTAGTTCCCGGCCCGATCCCACGCCTGAGCGTTGCCGGCGTTGGCAGTCACATCCTGTCGCCCGGTACCAAATCAGTCGTCCTCGCCGAAGGTGAGCCGGTCGCGGGTCGGCTGGGTGCCGCGGATGCGGGCGATCAGGCGCGGCAGGTACGGCACGAACAGCGCGAGCACGGTCAGCACGATGATGATCAGGCTCAGCGGCCGGGTGAAGAACACGCTGCCGTCGCCGTTGGAGATCACCAGCGCCCGCCGGAACTGCTCCTCCATCGTCGGGCCGAGGATCACGCCCAGGATCACCGGCGCGATCGGGAAGTCGAGCTTGCGCATGAAGAAGCCGACCACGCCGATCAGCAGCGCCATCAGCACCTCGTAGCCGGAGCCGGACAGCGAGTACACACCGAGGTAGGCGAAGACCAGGATCCCGGCGTACAGCAACGGCCGGGGGACCTTCAGGACCTGGACCCAGATCTGGATCAGCGGCAGGTTCATGATCAGCAGGATCAGGTTGCCGATGTAGAGCGACGCGATCAGCGTCCAGACCAGCGTGCCCTGGTCCTCGAACAGCTGCGGACCGGGCTGCACGTTGAAGATCTGGAACGCCGCGAGCATCACCGCGGCGGTCGCCGACGTCGGCAGGCCGAGCGTCAGCAGCGGCACCAGTACGCCGGAGAACGACGCGTTGTTGGCCGCCTCGGGCCCGGCGACGCCCTCGATCGCGCCGTCGCCGAACTCGTCGGGGTGCTTGCGCCCGGCCTTCTTGGCCCGGCGCTTCTCGATCGTGTACGAGAGGAACGTCGGCACCTCGGCGCCGCCGGACGGGATCGCGCCGAACGGGAAGCCCAGCGCCGTACCGCGCAACCAGGGCGCCCACGAGCGCTTCCAGTCGGACTTGTTCAGGTACCCGGTCCGCAGCCGGCCCTTCTCGAGCACCGCCGGGCGGTCCGGCGTACTGCGCAACTTCGACGCCACGTGCAGGGTCTCGCCGATGGCGAACAACCCGACGATCACGATCACCACGTCGACGCCGTCGAGCAGCCGGAGCGTGCCGAACGTGTAGCGCTGCGCGCCGGACAGGCTGTCGAGGCCGATCAGTCCGATGAACAAGCCGACGGTCAACGACAGCAACCCGCGGACGAGCGAGTGACCGACCAGCGCGGTCACCGCGACCATCGCCAGCAGCGTGATCGCGAAGTAGTCGGTCGCCTGGAACTGGCTGGCCAGGTTGCCGATCGGTTTGGCCACGAAGGTCAGCAGCACGGTCGAGATCGTGCCGGCGACGAACGACCCGATCGCGGCGGTCGCGAGCGCGGCCCGCGCGCGCCCCTTGAGCGCCATCTTGTGGCCCTCGATCGCGGTCGCGACCGACGCGGACTCGCCGGGGGTGTTGATCAGGATCGACGTGGTCGAGCCGCCGTACATCGCGCCGTAGTAGATCCCGGCGAACATGATGAACGCGCCGATCGGGTCGGAGAAGTTGAACGTGATCGGCAGCAGCAGCGCGATGGTCAGCGCCGGGCCGATGCCGGGCAGGATGCCGACGAGCATGCCCAGCGTCACGCCGAGCACGGCCCAGAGCAGGTTCATCGGGTCGAGCACGGTGCCGAAGCCGTGCATCAGGTCGCCGAAGACGGCAAGCGAGGTCACAGGCCGAGCACCCCTTCCGGCAGCGAGATGTCGAGGAACTGCGTGAACGCGATGTAGACGACCACGGCCGTGACGACGGCCACGACGATGTCGCGCACGAGCTGCCGGCTACCGAGCACACGGGCCGCGCCCCAGAACAGCGCGGCGGTCGCGATCATGTAGCCGAGCGGTACGACGAGGAACGCGTACAGCACGAGCAGCGCCGACAGCGCGACGGGCTCGAACCAGCTGCGTTCACTGATTCCGCCGGTCTCGGCTTCGTCGGCCGAGGCTTTCGGCGTACGGGGTGAGCGCAGTCCTTCGATCAGGTAGCCGACGCTCAGCAGCAGCCAGGCCGCGGTGACGAGCAGCGGGAAGAACCGTGGCCCCTGCGGATCGAGCCCCTTCGGGCTGCGGATGTCGAAGACGCCCACCAGGAACGTCGCGCTCAGCACCACCAGGACCACCGCGGCGATGATCCGGACCATCCGTGAGGCCTCGACCTCGACATCAGCCGTCCGGACCGGTTCGGCCTCGGCGGTCGTCGGCTCGGTTGCATCTGTGCTCATACGATGCCCAACTCCTTCAAAAGCCCTTCCACGCGGGTGGTCTCGTCGGCGATGAACTTCTTCGCCTCGTCGCCGGTCTGGAAGAAGTCGGTCCAGCCCTGCTTCTTGCGGATCTCGTCCCACTCGGGCGAGCTGTTGACCTTGGTGACGAACTCGATCAGCCGTTGCCGGTCGGCCTCGGGGATGTCCGGCGGGGCGACGATCGCACGCCAGTTCAGCACCTCGGTGTCGTAGCCCTCGGACTTCAGCGTCGGCAGTTGCTTGCCGTCGACCGTCATCGGCTCGGTGCCGGTGGTCGCGAGCACGCGCATCTTGCCGGCGGTGATCTGCTCCTCGAACTCGCTCAGCCCGGAGATCCCGACCGTGACGTCGCCGGACAGGATCGCGGCGGTCGCCTCGCCGCCGCCGGAGTAGCTGATGTACTTCACCTTCGACGGGTCCGCGCCGGCGGTCTTCACCAGGACCCCCGCGGCGATGTGGTCGGTGCCGCCGATCGTGCCGCCGCCCCAGCTGACCGAGGACGGGTCGGCCTGGTACTTGGCGACCAGGTCCTTCAGCGACTTCAGCGGCGAGTCGGCCTTCACGACGAACACCTCCTGCTCGGCGGTGATCGTCGCGATCGGCGTCGTGTCGGAGATCGTGATCTTCGACTGGTTCAGCGTCAGCGCGCCGACCATCACCAGGCCGGTGATCATCAGCGTGTGCGGGTCCTTGCGGTTCTTGGTGACCAGCTTCGAGATGCCGACGGCGCCGCCGGCGCCGGTCACGTTCACCACTGAGGTGGACCGGCCGGGCAGGAAGTCGTCTTCCTGTACGACGTGCTGGAACTGCCGGGCGGTCAGGTCCCAGCCGCCGCCGGGGGCGGCCGGCACCATGATCTCGACGTTGCGGGACGGGAAGTCGCCCGCCACGCTGCCGCCTTCCAGGGCGGCGCAGCCGGTCGTCGCGAGAAGACTCAGCGACAACCCACCGGCGACGAAGGCCCTGCGGGTTACGGGGCGCGACATGGGGGTACCTCCTTCAGGCACGCGGGGCGGGCGGGGCGTGGGCTGGATCACTGGCGACCGTAGCAGCATTCCACCAGGAGGTACAGAGATTCCGTTCTGCGGACCAGCGGGTTATCTTCGACTGCAGAAGTAACCGGCGAAAGGGACGGCATGACGGCGTACGGCGAACCGAACCCGCAAGCATCGGCCGGGCAGCCGGAGCTGGCCGGTGTGCGGAGTGTGCATCGGGCGCTGGATCTGCTGGAGCGGTTCGACGACGAGCACCCGACCTGGACGCTGGCCGAACTGACGACCGCGAGCAAGTTGCCCAAGACAACGGTTTTGCGGCTGGTCACCACGCTGGAGCAGCGTGGGCTGGTCGCCGCGATCGGCCCCGGGCGCTACGCGATCGGCCCGGGCTTCCTGCGCTGGTCGCGGTTGAGCAGTGCGTCGATGGAGATCCCGCCGGCCGTCCGGTCCGCGATGGGCAAGCTGGCCGCCGACACAGGGGAGACGGCCAACCTGTACATCCGGGTCGGGCGGACGCGCGTCTGCCTCGCCCAGGCCCAGGGCACGCTGAGCGTCCGGCACTCGATCGCCGTCGGCTCCGCCCTCCCGCTCTGGGGCGGTGCCGCGTCGAAGGTCCTGCTGAGCGACCCCCCGGTGCTCGCAGCCGATCCGTCGGTGATCGACGACGTCGCCGCCGAGTCGCCGTACGGGAGCGATTTTCCGAAGATGCTCCGCACCGTCGCCGCGGCCACGGGTGAACGCGGTTTCGCGATCACCCACGGAGAGCGCGAACTCGGTGCCTCCGGCGTCTCCGCCCCCGTCCTCCGCTCCGACGGCCGAGTCGTCGCCGCGGTCGGCATCGGCGGTCCGACCACGCGCTTCAACGAGGAACGCCTCCCGGCGTACGTGCAGGCCGTACGGCGATGCGCGCGAACGATCAGCTCCACCGGCTGGAGCGGTTTCAGTGCCTCCTGACAGCACGGCCGCCGACCTGTTGGACGGCGTACGGGTGCTCGATCTGACGAACGTGCTCGCCGGGCCGTTCGCCGGGTACCAGCTGGGCCTGATGGGCGCCGACGTGGTGAAGATCGAAGTCCCGGGCAGCGGCGATCTCGCGCGCAACCTCGGTGGTGATCCCGAGTTGAGTGCGCGCGGTCTCGGGATCTCGTTCCTCGCACAGAACAGCGGGAAGCGCTCTCTCACGCTGGACCTCAAAGCGCCGGCGGGACGCGAGGTGTTCGAGCGCCTGGTCCGTCAGGCCGACGTACTGCTGGAGAACTTCCGCCCCGGCGTTCTCGAACGGCTCGGCTTCGGCTGGGACGTGCTGCACGGGCTCAACGACGGGCTCGTCTACTGCGCGGTCTCCGGCTTCGGGCAGACCGGGCCGATGCGCGGGCGTCCGGCGTACGACCAGATCATCCAGGGACTGTCGGGGATGATGAGCGTCACCGGTACGCCGGAGAGCGCGCCCACGCGGACCGGGTTCCCGATCGCGGACACGCTCGGCGGGTACGCTGCGGCGTTCGCGATCTCGGCCGCGCTGGTGAAGCGCTCCCGCACCGGCACCGGCAGCTTCCTCGACGTCTCCATGCTCGAGACCGCCGTGGCCGCGATGGGCTGGGTCGTCTCCGACTACCTCGTCGCCGACCGCGAACCACGGGCCATGGGCAACGAGAACGCGACCTCCGCCCCGTCCGGCACGTTCGCGACCGCCGACGGCGCACTCAACATCGCCGCCAACAAGCAGGAGCAGTACGTCGAACTGTGCACGGTCCTCGGCCGGCCCGAACTGATCACCGACGAACGCTTCGCGACTCGTGAGTCCCGCAAAGAGCACCGCGGCGCCTTGACCGAGGAACTCGAGAGAACGCTCGGAGAGCGCTCTGCCGTCGAGTGGGACGAGCTGCTGGCGACCACCGGTGTTCCGGTTGCGCCTGTTCTGACCGTGCCCCAGGCGCTGGGCCTGGAACAGGTCACCCAACGCGAACTGCTCCACGAAGTCACCATGCCGACCGGAGGAGAGGCGTCGGAGACGGCCGCCGTCGGCGGAGAGCGCTCCCTGCGCGTTCTCGGCAGCAGCGTTCATGTCGACGGTCAGCCGGTGGGACCGGCCGGACGACCACCGCTGCTCGGCGAGCACGTGGACGGCGTACTGACCGAGATCGGGTACACCGCCGAGGAGATCGCGGACCTGCGAGCACAAGGAGTCGTATGAGCGAATCGGTAGGGGACTGGTGGTCGACCGCGATCACCGACATCCAGCCCGGCGTGATCCGCCTCCGCGGGTACGCCGTGGAGGAGCTGATCGGGGCGGTCAGCTACCCGCAGATGGTCTGGCTGATGACCCGCGGCGAACTCCCCACGGACGCCGAAGCCAAGCTCCTCGAACTCACCCTGGTCGCCGCCGTCGACCACGGCCCGCAAGCCCCGTCGATCGCCGCCGCCCGAATGGCAGCCTCCTGCGGTCTCGAACTCAACAACGCGATGGCCACCGGAGTGAACCTGCTCGGCGACATCCACGGCGGGGCCGGTCAGCAATGCCTCGAAGTGCTGCTGCAGCTCCGCGACTCCGGCGAGTCACCGGAGGACGCCGCACGCGCGTTGGTTGCCGACTACAAGCACCGCAAGGCGTTCATCCCGGGCTTCGGCCACCGCTGGCACCCTCGCGACCCGCGCCGCGACCCGCTCATCACCGCCCTCCAGGAGGCGGTCGATGCGGGCACGGTCGGCGGCGACTACCTGGCCCTCGTGCTGGCGCTGGAGAAGGTCCTTGCCGAAGGCACCAAACCCGTCCCGATGAACGTCGACGGCGCCACCGCCGCCATTTACGGCTCGCTCGGCTTCGCGCCTGAGCTCGCCCGCGGGCTGTTCGTGTTGTCCCGGTCGGTCGGCCTGCTCGCCCACGCCTGGGAGCAGCAGCAGGAACCCACTCGCATCAAAGGCCCGCTGCCGAAGGGCATCAACCCGACCTACACGGGCCCGGGCCCCCGCCCGCTCCCCACCAACTGACCCAACCTGCCCGCTGCCGGCCCTCGGCGGCTGGTCGTTGTCCCGCAGCCCGGCATCCACACGCGCCTCCACCCGCCAGGCCCACGCGAGGGCTGTACGCCGTGCGTCCACCCGTGCGCCGACGCGGGAAATGCACGCGTGCGCTCAGACTCAGCCCGCGTGCCCGCGTGCCCGCGTGCCCGCGTGTCCGCGTGCCCGCGTGCCCACGTGCCCGCGTGCCCACCTGGGCGACGCCTCCGCGGCGCCAGTCCGCCCTTCGCCGCACCGGGCTCCGCCTGCCGCGACGACGCAGGGGCTGGGTTGCACGCGTGCGCTCGACCCGTGCGCCCATGCCCCGTCGCCCGCCTACGCGACGCCCCTCCGCCGCACCCGCTCAGCCTCCGCCGCGCCCTCCTGGCCAACGGGCCCGCACTCCAGTTGCTGCGGGGTCTCGAATAGCGCCTGCCCGAGCCACCTGCGCTGCCCTAGTCGGCCTCGGGCCTGACTAGGGCAGCAGCTCGCGTGGCACCGGTCGTTCGGCGCGATTCCCCGCGGCCCAGCTAACCGGCCAGAGGCCTCGGCAGCTGGCCATCACCCCGCCCGATGGCCGCCCCGATGTTGCCCGGGTGCTGCGGACTCTGGCTCGCGCGACTGGTACCCCCGGCGCCCGCCCTTGCCGCAGCGTGCGTTCCCGATCACCGGACCCGCTTGGCGTTGTGGCGCTACAACCCGTCGTACGCGATCAGCTCGTCGGTTTACCGCGCCGACTGCCTCGAGGTTCGACGACTGGCGTGGTGTATCGCGGCAGTGGTCACAATCGGGAGCAGTCGTCTGGAAGGGCGTCGGTGGGCAGCCGATCGCCCGGGGCGGCCGGTGCGGTTAGCCCAGGTCGCGTTTCAGGACCTTGCCGGTCGCCGTTCGCGGCAACTCGTCGACCACGACGATGTCCCGCGGCGACTTGTAGCGGGCCAGGTTGGCGCGCACGTGGTCGATCAGCTCGTCCGTGGTGATCTCGTCCGTCAGTACGACGTACGCGACCAGTCGCTGCCCGAAGTCCTCGTCCGGTACGCCGATCACCGCCGCGTCGCGGACCGACGGGTGGGTGAGCAGGCAGTCCTCGACCTCGCCCGGGTACACGTTCTCGCCGCCGGAGACGATCATGTCGTCCTCGCGGCCGTCGACGAACAGCCGGCCGCGGGCGTCCAGGTGTCCGAGGTCGCCGGTGCTCATCCGGCCGTCGACGACGGTCTTGCTGCTGCCGTCGGAGTACCCGCCGAACACCAGCCCGCCGCCGGCGAAGATCCGCCCGGTCTCGCCGGTCGGCGCCGGGCGGTCGTCGGGGCCGATGATCCGGACCGAGCTGCCCAGGCACGGCCGCCCGACCGTGCCCGGCGCCGCGAGCAGATCGGCGGACGACGCGATCGTCGCGATGCCGATCTCGCTCGACCCGTACGCGTCGCACAGCACCGGCCCGAACTGCGCGATGAACCGCTCGGCCAGCGAGGGCGGGAGCGCGGACGCGCCGGAGATCACGGCGCGCAGCGACGTCACGTCGTACCGGGCCAGCTCGCTCGGTTCGAGCTCGAGGAGGCGCTGGAGCATGACCGGTACGGCGACGATCGAGCCCGCGCGCGTCTCCTGGATCGAGGCGAGCGTCGCGGCGGCGTCGTAGCGGCGGGCGAGGACGAGGGGTGAGCCGAGGAAGAGCGCGAGCATCGAGTTGAGCAGGCCGAGTCCGTGGAAGAGCGGCGGGCAGATCAGCATCGGCTCGCCGGCGCGCAGTCCGAAGCGCTGGAGGGCCGACGCGGTCAGTCCGGCCAGGCCGAGCGCGGTCGGTGCGCGGGGTGCGGCTTTCGGCGTACCGGTGGTTCCCGAGGTGAGGATCGTGATGTGCCCGGGCCGATCCGGCGCCGGTGGTTCAGCCGCGTCAACTGCTGCCAGGTCGTCGAGCCCGCTGCCGTTCTCGCGCCATCCCAGCGCAACAGGTACGTCCGTCGCGACCACGAACTCCTCGTCGTGCACCAGCAGGTCCGGCCGATGCCTGTCCAGTACGCCGGCCACCTGCGGCCCGGCGAACTCGGTGTTCACGAACAGCACATCAGCACCCAGCCGAGACGCCGCGAGTGTCGCCGCCAGGAAGTACCGGTGATTCCGGCACAGCACCGCAACCTTGCCCCCAGCAACAATCCCGTACTCCGCACGCATCCCCGCCGCGATCGCCGCGACCCATTCGTCGAGCTCGCGGTAGGTCAGCCGACCGCGCTCGTCGATCACACCCGGCCGATCAGGGAAACGGATCGCCGCAATCGCCCCGAGCGCCGCCATCGACTGCCCCCACCGCCGCAACGCCCGCTCGATCCCCGGCAGCTGCAACGGCCCCGCCGACCGCCAGACCCCCGACCGAGCCAACGCAACCGAGACTCCACCGACCTCAGCCGCACCCCGAACAAGCCAGTCCGGTGCCCGCAACGGCCCAATCGGCCGCACCGGCGGCCTCACGGGGTCGATCCAGGCTGCTGATCCGGCCGCTTCCGCTCCGAGGTTCGCCTGAAGTACTGCTCGAACAGGCGATCGGTCGGCACACGCAGGAGGTTGCCGAGGGCATCTGCCGGGCGGACGAACGGTGGGGTGATGTTGTGCGGGCGCTCGGCGACCGCGCGGCAGACCTGGTCGGCGGCCTGCTCGGGCGTCAACCCGGGCAGGCTGTTCAGCAGGGGAGTGGGCTCGCTCATCCGGGTGTGGACCAGACCCATGTAGACAGTTGACGTCGTCACGCCGTCGTGCCGCAGTTCCTGCGAGATGCAGCGAAGCCACACGTCGAAGGCGCTCTTCGACGCCAGGTACGCCGACCAGCGGGCCATCGGGGGAGTGCGTACGCCGGCCGTCGACACGTTGACGATGTGCCCGGCGCCTCGCTCGCGCATCGACGGGAGCAACTCCAGGACCAGCTTGGCCGGACCCAGGTAGTTCACCGAGTTCGTCCGCTCGATGTCGTGGAAGCGTTGGTACGAGTCCGCGATCGACCGCCGGATCGACTTGCCGGCGTTGCTGACCAGGACGTCGACCTGGCCGTGGTCGCGGAGTACGTCGGCCACCAACTGCTCGACTGCCGCGGGGTCGGCGAGGTTGGTCGGGTAAGCGAACGCCCGGCCGCCTGAAGCCTCGATGCCGGAGGCGACCACGTCGAGTTGTTCGGCGGTCCGAGCGACCAGCAGCACGACAGCACCCGCCGAGGCCAGCCGCCGGGCCGTCGCCTCGCCGATCCCGTACGACGAACCGGTCACCAGCACGACCTTGTCGCGGACGGCGGCGCTCAGCCGGGCGTCCGGGATCCCGCTCCGGCCGTTGATCAACGCGACGAGCAGCGGCCATCCCGGCGGGCGTTTGTCCATGCCGTCGATATTACTTATAGGTAGCTTCCGGCGACACCCTCCACGAAAGCCGCTGGTTCGGGCAGGCCCCGCCGACATAGTGTCGGGGCATGAGTCGTCGACAGTTGCATCAGTCAGCTCCGGAGGCCGGAGTGCTCAGGAAGCGGTTGGAGCGAGCCCAGGAGGTCGCCGCGGGGACCGGTCTGGTGATCGCGCCGGGCTCCGACCTGCGGTACCTGATCGGCCAGGGCGGCGGTTCGTTCGAGCGCCTGACCGCACTGGTCGTGCCGGCTGAAGGCCGGCCGGCGCTCGTCGTACCGAAGCTGGAGGCACCTGGGTACGCCGATGTCCCGCTGGCCGAGCTGGGCGTGGACGTGCTGACCTGGGTGGACGGCGACGACCCGTACGCGCTGGTCGGCGACCGGCTGGGCAGACCGGACCAGGTGGCGGTCAGCGACTTCGCGATCGCCCTGCACGTCCTCGCGCTGCGGCACGCGATGCCGGCGGCCGAGCAGGTGCTCGCCGGGCCGATCGTGCGCGAGCTGCGGATGCGCAAGGATGCGGCAGAGATCGCCGAGCTGCGTGCGGCCGGTGCGGCGATCGACCGGGTGCACGCGCGGGTCCCCGAGTTCCTGCGGGCCGGGCGGACCGAGGCCGAGGTCGGCGCGGACATCACCCAGGCGATCGTCGAGGAGGGCCACGTCCACGCCGACTTCGTGATCGTCGGCAGCGGCCCGAACGGCGCCAGCCCGCACCACGACGTCTCGGACCGCGTGATCGAGGCCGGTGACGTGGTGGTCGTCGACATCGGCGGACCGCTGCCGTCGGGCTTCAACTCCGACTCCACGCGGACCTACTCGATCGGTGAGCCGCGCGATGCCGACGTGCGCGCGACGTACGCCGTACTGCAGGAAGCGCAGCAGGCAGCCGTCGACGCTGTCCGGCCTGGTGTGACTGCCGAGTCGATCGATGCTGCAGCCCGCGAGGTAATCGCGGCCGCTGGGTTCGGCGACTACTTCATCCACCGCACCGGGCACGGGATCGGTCTGGACGTGCACGAGGAGCCGTACATCGTCGCGGGCAACCAGCTGGTGCTCGAGCCGGGCATGGCCTTCAGTGTCGAGCCCGGGATCTACCAGGCCGGCCGCTGGGGTGCCCGGATCGAGGACATCGTCATCGTCACCGACGACGGCGTGGAGTCGGTCAACCAGCGCCCGCACGAGCTCCTCGTCGTCTAGGCCGCCCGGAACGTCTTCCGGTAGGCCAGCGGCGACACCCCGAGCGAGCCGCGCAGGTGATGGCGCAGCGACGCCGCCGTGCCAAGCCCTGCAGCTGAGGCGATCCGGTCCACCGTCAGGTCCGTCGTCTCCAGCAGGTGACACGCGTGCCGGATCCGCTGCTGCAGCAGCCAGGTGCCGGGGGACTGGCCGGTCTCGGCCTTGAAGCGCCGGCTGAACGTGCGCACACTCATCCGCGCGTACGACGCCATGGCGGCCAGGCTGATCTCCTCGTCGAGCCGCTCCAGCGCCCACGCCCGGGTCGGCCCGGTCCCGTCGTTGCCCTCGTCCGGGATCACCCGCTCGATGTACTGTGACTGACCACCATCACGCCATGGCGGTACGACGCAGTGCCGCGCCGCGCGGTTGGCCACCTCGCTGCCGAAGTCGCTGCGCACCAGGTGCAGGCACAGGTCGACCCCGGCGCCCAGCCCGGCCGAGGTCAGTACGTCGCCGTCGTCGATGAACAGGAGGTCCTCGTCGAGCTTCACCAGCGGGTACAGCGCCCGGAACATGTCGGCGCGGATCCAGTGCGTCGTCGCCGGCCGCCCGTCGAGCAGCCCGGCCGCGGCAAGCACGAAGGCGCCGGTGCAGATCGAGGCGATCCGGGTGCCGGGCCGGATCAGCGCGAGGGCCTCGGCGACGTCCTCCGGCAGGACGCCCAGGTTGCGCGGCTCGGGCAGGTAGGTGCCCGGGATGATCACGGTGTCGGCCTCGGCCAGCGCCTCGGCGCCGTAGTCCGGGACGATCGTGAACCCGGCCGACGCCCGGACGGGCTCGGCGCGGACCCCGCAGACCTTCACGTCGTACAAGGGCGTGCCGTCGGCGCGCGTCGCGTTGCCGAAGATGGTCGACGGGATGGTCAGGTCGAAGCCGACCACCGGGTCCAGGGCGAGCACGGCGATGCGATGAGCCATGGCCACATCTTGACACATGGTGGCGGTCAGGCCACTGGTTCGGCCGTCGAGCAGTCCTCATAATCGGCGGAGTGACCGAGATCCTGGAGAAGAAGACGTTCCGCCTGCACCGCGCCTGGCCGGTCGCCGCCGTCGGTTTTGTCACGCTGATCGGCGCCGCCGGCTTCCGGTCGGTGCCGAGCGTGCTGATCGATCCGCTGCACGAGGAGTTCGGCTGGTCGCACGCGACGATCTCGGCGGCGGTCTCGGTCAACCTGCTGCTGTACGGCCTGATCTCGCCGTTCGCGGCCGCGCTGATGGACAGGCTCGGACTGCGCAAGGTGGTCAGCGGCGCCCTGGTGCTGATCGCGCTCGGCAGCGGGCTGACGATTTTCATGGACTCGTCCTGGCAGTTGCTGCTGTGCTGGGGGCTGCTGGTCGGCGTGGGGACCGGGTCGATGTCGATGACGTTCGTCGCGACGATCACCGGGCGGTGGTTCGTGGAGCGGCGTGGGCTGGTGACGGGCATCCTGACTGCCGCCGGTGCGACCGGGCAGTTGGTGTTCCTGCCGCTCATCGCAGCGCTGGCGACGTCGTACGGGTGGCGGGTCCCCGCACTGGTGGCGGCGGGAGCCGCGCTGGCCGTCGTACCGCTGGTGCTTTTGTTCCTGCGGGACTACCCGAGTGACGTCGGGCTGCGCGCGTACGGCGCTCCGGAGGGCAGCCTGGCTGGGCAGCGGGTCACGACGACCGGCAGCAGTGCGCTGCGTGCGCTGACCGCGCTGCGGGACGCGTCGAAGCGTCCGGCGTTCTGGATGCTGGCGGGTGGGTTCGCGATCTGCGGCGCGTCGACGAACGGGCTGATCGGTACGCACTTCGTCACCGCCGCGCACGACCACGGGATGCCGGTCACGACCGCGGCGTCGCTGCTGGCGCTGGTCGGGGTGTTCGACGTGGGCGGGACGATCATCTCGGGCTGGCTGACGGACCGGTGGGACCCGCGGTACCTGTTGATCGCGTACTACTCGCTGCGCGGGCTGTCGCTGCTGGTGCTGCCGTCGCTGCTCGGGCCGACCGCGCAGCCGAGTGTGTGGGTGTTCATCATCTTCTACGGGCTGGACTGGGTGGCGACCGTGCCGCCGACCGTTGCGCTGTGCCGGGAGTGGTTCGGTGTGGACGGGCCGATCGTGTTCGGCTGGGTGTTCGCGTCGCACCAGGTGGGCGCCGCGCTCGCCGCGACCGGTGCGGGGGCGATCCGCGATGTGCAGGGGAGCTACAACCTCGCGTGGTACCTGGCCGGCGGGTTGTGTGCTGCGGCTGCACTGATGTCCGCGAGCATCGGGCGGCGCCTGGTGGTCCCGACCTGATCGGTTAGCCTCGACTTTAGTTGAGGTTGGCCGGAGGGAGCGGGTTGTGGACATCGAGCCGGGTGAGTTGACCGTCGGACAACTGTCGGACCGCAGTGGCGTCGCTGTGTCCGCGTTGCACTTCTACGAGCGCCAGAACCTCATCCTCAGCCGCCGTACGTCGGGCAACCAGCGTCGCTACAAGCGCGACACCCTGCGGCGGGTCGCACTGATCCGGATCGCCCAGCGCGTCGGCATCCCACTCGCGGAGGTCGCGGCGATCCTCGCGCTGCTGCCCGACAACCGCACCCCGACCCGCCAGGACTGGGAACACATCTCCGAGTGCTGGCAGGCCGAGCTCGATCGCCGCATCCTGCAACTGGAACAGCTGCGCGACGACTTCAAGGACTGCGTGGGGTGCGGTTGCCTCTCGCTGGACCGGTGCGGTCTGGCCAACCCGTACGACGTACTGGCGTCCAACGGACCGGGGCCGCAACGCCTGCTCGACGAGCAAGGCAACCCGCGCCACCCGGATGCGTCGTGCACCAACAACACCTGCGAAGCAACCGCCTAGCCAACTTTTGCTAGTAAGGCTTGTTGGGTTCTAGCTACCTCGGCGGCTACTGCTGACTCGTCGATGGTGACCACCGTATTGCGTTCCACAACTGGCTGACCGTTCACCAGCAGCAGTTCCAGCGGCGGTGGTGCGCCGAGGACCAGCGCGGCCACCGGGTCGGCGATGCCGGCATGGGGGAGTGTGTCCAGCCGCCACAGCGCCAGGTCGGCCAGCTTGCCCGTCTCGATCGAGCCGATCTCGTTCTCACGACCCAGCAGCCGAGCGCCTCCCAATGTCGCAAACTCCAGCGCCGCTCGGACACTGAGCTCTTCAGGGCCGCCACGGGCTCGCGCAAACAGGACGGCATGCCGGACCTCCTCAAGCAGACTCCCTGCTTCGTTGCTCGCGGCACCATCCACGCCCAGGCCGACAGGTGCACCCGCAGCACGGAGGTCGGCGACGTGGGCGATACCAGCGCCTAGGCGAGCGTTGGAGCTGGGGCAGTGAGCCACACCCGTCCCAGTCTGACCCAGCCGCTTGATCTCCGTGTCCGTGAAGTGGATCCCGTGGGCGAACCACACATCCGGCCCGATCCAGCCCACCTGTTCGGCGTACTCCGACGGCGAACACCCGAAGCGCTCAGCGCACCAGTCGGACTCGTCGGTGGTCTCGGCGAGGTGGGTGTGCAGCCGCACCCCGCGTCGTCGAGCCAGCTCGGCCGCCTCCCGCAGGAGGTCGGTGGTGACGCTGAACGGCGAGCACGGCGCGACAGCGACCTGCAGCATCGACCCCGGCGACGGATCGTGCCACCGATCGATCGCCGCCTCGGTCGCGGCCAGGATCTCGTCCCGATCCTGGACGACGGAGTCGGGCGGTAGTCCACCGTCCTTCTCGCTCAGATCCATCGACCCCCGCGCCGGGTGGAACCGCAGCCCGACCTCGGCCGCGGCCCGGATCTCCGCGGCCAGCAGATCACCACCGTCCCGCGGGAACACGTAATGGTGATCGGCCGCCGTCGTGCACCCGGTCAACGCGAGCTGCGCCAGCGCACCCTGCGCGGCGACGTGGACCGACTGCTCGTCGATCCCCGCCCACGCCGGGTACAGCGTCGTCAGCCAGCGGAACAGCCCGGCGTCCGGTACGAGCCCGCGCGTCACCCACTGGTACAGATGCTGATGGGTGTTGACGAACCCGGGGGTGAGCAGGCAGCCCCGCCCGTCCACCACCCGAGCACCCTCGTACGCCGGCGCCGGACCAGGGCCGACAGCAACCACTTGATTGCCCTCAACAACAACATGCCCGACGAACTCCCGTCGGGCGGGATCGAGGGTGACCACGGTCGCCCCGACGACAACCGTGATCCCGGGGTCGGGGACATCCCCCTCGCGCCGGCGCTCGCCGCCGCGGGCGCTTCCTTCGCTCATCTGCGTTGCTCAGCAGAAGCCCGGCACAGCGTGCCAGGCACTGCCAGCGTCGCTGGCGTCGTCCCGGACGACCGTTGCCTCGATCAACCCGTACGGGCGGTCCGCGGCGATGAACACCTCACCCGGGTTCTCCACTTCGAACGGTGAGAGATCGACCAGGAAGTGGTGCTTGTTCGGTGCCGAGAACTTGATCTCCGCGACCTCCGGGTGCCGTTCCAGCACCACCGACCCCATCCCGTACAGCGTCTGCTGCAACGCGTAGCTGTGAATGCGCGCGAACTGCTCGAGCAGCAGGGCCTTGATCTCGTCGTACGACTTGTCCCAGTCGACCTCGGTGTGGTCGTAGCGCCAGCGCGCGACCAGCGACGTCGCGAGGATCCGGTCGTCGGTCTCCGGCAGCGTCGTGTACTTGTCCTTGCGGAACCCGTGGAACTCCGACCCGGTCGACTTCAGCACGGTCAGGTCGTGGATCCCGGAGACCACATGGGCGCGCCGCTCGGCGCCGCGTCCCTCGACGTTGACGATCGTCGACCGGATGCCGCTGCCGGCCCGGACGAACGAGTGGTCGTGCTCCTGCCCGTCGACCAGGATCCGCTCCCACGGGTACTCCTCGATCGCGATCCGCGCGCCGTCCGCGGCCGGTGTGGCCTCGAGGAAGTGGTCGCCCAGCGTCAGCGCGAAGTCCTCGATCGCGCCGACGCCCTTCTCCTTGGCGAACGCGAACGCGGTGTTCTTCTGCGTGTCGGTCGGCAGCACCTCGGCCTGGTTGCCGGTGATGTGCGCGTCCTCGAACCGGCCGCGCAGCGCGGACGAGACGTTGAGGTCGCGGATCTGGTGGCGCGGGGTGTCACGGTAGATGCGGACGACGCGGCTCTCGGCCTTGCCGTACTGGTTGGCTCCCAGGTGGATCGCCATCGGGTCAGCTCCCTCGATAGGTGGAAAAGGCGAACGGGCTGAGCAGCAGGGGGACATGGTGGTGCCGCTCGTCGGTGATCGTGAAGGTCACGGTGACCTCGGGAAAGAAGATCTCCTGGCCGGACGCGGCCGCGTAGGCGGCGACGTCGAACCAGAGCTGGTACGTGCCGGGCGCGAGCCCGTGCGGGGTCAGGTCGTTGACGCGGCCGTCGTCGTTGGTCCGGCCGGACCCGAGCTCGACCACGAGGTCGGCGGCGCGGTCGCCCGGCCGCTCGGTGCCGATCCGCGACAGCCGAACCGGCACGCCGCTGGCCGGCTTGCCCAGGGCGGTGTCGAGAACGTGCGTGCTGACCGTGCTCATACCGGCACCTCCTGATCGACGACCTTCGTCAGCCGCAGCACGGCGATCTTGCGCAGCTCGTCCCGTACGACGGCCCGCTCGGTCGCGTCGTCGTTGCCCAGCCGCTCCCGCAGCGAGGCGAGCATCTCCGCGGCCGACAGCCCGGTCGCGCAGATCAGGAACACCCGGCCGAACCGTTCCTCGTACGAACGGTTGCCCTCGGCAAGCGCCTCCCGGACCACGGCGTCCTCGCCGACCCCGGCCTGCTCGTCGCGCGACCACGACGCCTCGGTGCTCTCGCCGGACGCCCGGTCGCCGATCCGCGGATGGGCGGCCAGCGCCTGCTCGACCTCGGCGTCGTCGAACGTGCTCGCGGTCCGGTCCGCGACCTCGGTCAGCGCCGCGAGTTCGTCGTACGGACGGCCGGCGAGCACCGTGTCGACCCACCGGTCGACGTCGCAGCAGGCCGCGAGCATCGGTCTCAGTCGTTCGCCCGGTACGGCGTTGAACGCGCGCAGGTCCATCAGTTCTCCCCAGTGGTGAGCAGCTCGCCGTCGATCCAGACAGCGCGTACGTCGGCCGGTGTGCCGAGCGTGAAGATCCGGGCCAGCACTTCCTCGGCGTCGGCCGCGTGGGTGATGCCGACCGCCAGCGGTGAGCTGTCGGCGGGCCGCAGCAGCTGCGCGTCGAAGCGCTTGCCGACGCTCAGGTCGCCGACCTCGTCCAGTCCGAGCGCCTCGGCTCCGGCGGCCGTGGACAGGTGGAGGAGGTGTGCCGAGGTGAGCGGGTGGCCGTTGTCGCCGAGGAGTTGCTGGCAGAAGTACGCCTGGAGGCCCTCCTTCAGCAGCGAGAACCCGGTGCCCGCGCCGACGTCCGAACCGAGTGCGACGCGGACGCCGTGGTCGAGGTGCCGGCCGATCGGGAACAGCCCGCTGCCGAGCGCTGCGTTGCTCGTCGGACAGTGCGCGACTGTCGCGCCGCTGGTCCCGAGCAGCTTCAACTCGACGTCGGTCGGGTGCACGTTATGAGCGAAGACGCTGCGCCGGCCGACCAGGCCGTGCTTGTCGTACGTGCTGAGATAATCGCTGCCACCGAACAGCTCGGCGACGGTCGCGATCTCGGCGTCGTTCTCGTTCAGGTGCGAGGTGAACCACGCGTCGGGGACGTCGTTCATGACGTCGCTACAAGCTGCGAGCAGCTCGTCGGTGCAGGACAGCGAGAAGCGCGGTGTCACGGCATAGCGGTTGCGGCCGACGCCGTGCCAGCGGTTGGCCAGGGCAACGGACTCGTTGTGGGCGCGCTCCGGCGTCGTGAGCAGGTCGGGGCGCAGCAGCCGGTCGCTGACGACCAGGCCGCTCGTGACGCGCAGGCCGACGCGGGAGGCGGCGGAGAAGAGCGTGTCCATCGCGTCGACGTAGTGGGCGCCGAAGACCAGCGCGCTCGTCGTACCGGCGGCCGCGAGACCGCGGACGAACTCGTCGGCGACACTGCCGGCGTACGACGGGTCGGCCATCCGGGCTTCCTCGGGCAGCGCGTACTTGTCGAGCCACTCCATCAGCGGCATGCCCATCCCGCCGACCGCGCGGATCTGCGGGAAGTGCACGTGCGTGTCGACGAACCCGGTCAGCACCAGCCCGCCGGTCAGGTCCACGACCTGCTCGGCCGGGTGGGCGCGGCGCAGCTCCTGGTAGGGGCCGCGGGCCCGGATCACGCCGTCTTCGACGAGCAGTGCGGCGTCCGTGGCGACCCGCAGGGTGCCGCCGGTGAACGGGTTCTCAGGGGTGTCGAGGAACGTGCCTCTGAACAGGGTCATGCTTTTGCCTCACGGTGGGCCGGCGCTTGGTTGCGCTCGGCGACGAATTGTTGGAGCAGCCAGGCCGCCACGCTGACGGCGATGGTGGCCGGCTCCTTGCCGGGCAGGTCCGGCAGACCGATCGGGGTGGTGATCGTGGCGATCGCCTCGGGCGGGTTGCCGTCCTCGGCGAGCTTGCGCTGGAACCGCGACCACTTGGCGCTGGAGCCGATCAGGCCGATCGTCGCCAGCTGGCCGTTGCGCAGCGCCGCATCGCAGAGCGCGGCGTCCTCCGCATGGTCGTGGGTCATCACGAGTGCGTGGGTGCCGGGTGGCAGCTCGCCGACGACGAGCTCAGGGAGTACGGGGACCTGGTGGATGTGGACGCCTGCCACGGCGTCGTCCAGGACCGAGAGCCGCTCGGCGGTGAGCTGGTGGGGCCGCGAGTCGATCAGATGCAGTTCGAGGTCGTGCCGCGCGAGGATCCGCGCCAGCTCGAGCCCGACGTGCCCGAGCCCGAAGATCGCCACGGACGGCACCACGGCGAGCGGCTCCAGCAGCAGCTTCATCTCGCCGCCACAACACTGCACGGCCTGCTGGTACGGCGCCTTGTCGGAGAGCTTGAACTCCAGCACCTCAGGCTCGACCACCTGCTCGGCGATCATCGCGCGAGCCCGGTCGACGGCCACCATCTCCAGGTTGCCGCCACCAACGGTCGCCCACACCTGCTCGGAGCCGACAACCATCTTCGCGCCGGCTTCACGAGGGGAGTGCCCGCGCACAGACACCACGGTCACCAACACACCAGGCAACCGCTGCTCCCGCAGCCGTTGGACTGCTCGTACCCACTCCATCTCAAACACCACTCATGCTCAGTGCAGGTTGTACTGAACGGGCCTTCTCCAAGGCCCAGAACACTGCTTCCGGGGTTGCCGGCGAGGCAAGGTCGACGCTGGTGCCTGCTGGGCCGAAGGCGGCCGCGGCCTGGCGCAACGCTTCTCTGACCGAGAAGGCCAGCATCAACGGCGGTTCGCCGACGGCCTTGGAGCCGTAGACAGCGCCGTCCTCGTGGGCCTTCTCCAGCAGGTGCACGTTGAACACCTGCGGCATCTCCGAGAAGCTCGGCAGCTTGTACGTGCTCGCCGCCTGCGTCGCGAGCCGTCCGCGGTTCGGCCCGTCGCTCTCGTCCCAGCGGAGGTCCTCCAGTGTCAGCCAGCCGGCGCCCTGGACGAAACCGCCCTCGATCTGGCCGATGTCGATCAGCGGGCTGAGGCTGTCGCCTACGTCGTGCACGATGTCGACCCGGCGCAGCGTGTAGGCGCCGGTGAACCCGTCGACCTCGACCTCGGACGCGGCGACGCCGTACGCGAAGTACTTGAACGGCTCGCCGTGCATCGCGTTGGCGTCCCAGTGCAGCCCTTCGGTCCGGTAGAAACCGGCCGCCCACAGCTGCACGCGCTGGAAGTACGCCGCGTTGACGATCTCGTTCCACGGCACGCCCTCGCCGTACAGGCCACGCACGACGCCGTCGACGAACCGGACGTCGTGCGCCCCGATCCCGAGCCGCCCACCGGCGACCTGCGCCAGCCGCTCGCGGATCTGCTCACACGCGTTCTTGATTGCGGCGCCGTTCAGATCGGCACCGGAGCTGGCCGCCGTGGCGGACGTGTTCGGCACCTTGTCGGTGCGCGTCGGCGCGAGCCGCACCCGCTCGAGCGGTACGCCGAGCGTCGTGGCCGCGACCTGCAGCATCTTCGTGTGCAGCCCCTGGCCCATCTCGGTGCCGCCGTGGTTGATCAGCACCGAGCCGTCCTTGTAGACGTGCACCAGCGCACCGGCCTGGTTGAACGCGGTCAGGTTGAACGAGATCCCGAACTTCACCGGTGTCGCCGCGACCGCGCGCTTGCGGTGCGGATGCGTCGCGTTGAACCGCGCGATCTCCTCCTGCCGGCGCGCGATCTCCCCGTTGCGCAGCACCTCGCTCCAGCAGGCCTCGAGCCGCTCCGCGTGCCGAACCGGCTGCCCGTACGGCGTGGTGTGGCCCGGCTGGTACAGGTTGCGCCGCCGCAGCTCCATCGCGTCGTACCCGAGCAACGGCGCGCAGCGCCCGAGCAGGTCCTCGATGACGAGCATGCCCTGCGGACCGCCGAACCCTCGGAACGCGGTCTGCGAGGTCTTGTTCGTCTTGGCGATCTGGCCGTCGACGCGCACGTTGGGGATCCAGTACGAGTTGTCGATGTGGCACATCGCCCGGGCGAGCACGGGCTCGGACAGGTCGAGACTCCACCCGCCGTCGGCGGTGAGCGTCGCGTCGAGCGCGACGATCCGGCCGTCGTCGTCGAACCCGGCGCGCCACTGGCTGTGGAAGCCGTGCCGCTTGCCGGACATCGTCACGTCCTGCGTGCGGTTGAGCCGCAGGCGGACGGGCCGCCCGGTCAGCGTCGCGCCCAGCGCGGCGATCGCGGCGAACCCGTGCGGCTGCATCTCCTTGCCGCCGAACCCGCCGCCCATCCGCAGGCACTGCACCGTGACCGCGTGGCTGGCGACGCCGAGCACGTGCGCGACGATCTCCTGGGTCTCCGACGGGTGCTGCGTGCTGCTCTGGACGAAGATCTGGCCGCCCTCGTCGACCAGCGCGAGGGCGCAGTGGGTCTCCAGGTAGAAGTGCTCCTGCCCGGCGAACTCGAACTCGCCCTGGAACACGTGCTCGGCGGACTCGAAGGCGGCGTCGACGTCGCCGCTCTCCAGGTGTCGGCCGGTGCCCTGGAAGTTGCCCGCAGCAATTGCTTCCCGAACGGTGACCAGGGACGGCAGTTCGTCGTACTCGACCTCGACGGCGGCCGCGCCGAGACGCGCGGCCTCCAGGGTCTCGCCGAGCACCCAGCAGATCGCGTGGCCGTGGAACATCACCTCGGTGTTCGGGAAGAGCGGCTCGTCGTGCTTCACGCCGGCGTCGTTGACGCCCGGGACGTCCTCCGAGGTCAGGACGCGGACGACACCTGGTACGTCGTACGCCGGCTTGACCCGCAGGTCGACGATCCGCGCGTGCGCGTGCGGTGACTGGACCGGGTACGCGTGGAGGATGTCGCGGGTCCGGACGACGAGGTCGTCGGTGTAGAGGGCCTCGCCGGTGACGTGCAGCGCGGCGCTCTCGTGCGGCAGCGGTACGCCGACCACTGCCTGGGCAGGGCGCTCGGACAACTGGCTCATGCGCTGACCCCCTCGACGTCGTGCTCTTGCGCCTGTTGGGCGTGGAAGCGGAGGAGCGACTGGCCGAGCATCGCCGACCGGTACGACGCGCTGGCGCGGTGGTCGTCCATCGGGGTGCCTTCGGTCGCCATCACCGCGGCTGCCTCGCGGACCGTGCGTTCGGTCCACGGGCGGTTGATGAGTGCTTGCTCGGTCGCGGTCGCGCGCAGGGGAGTGGCGGCGACGCCGCCGAGTCCGATGCGGGCTTCGCGGACGATCCCGTCGACGACGTCGAGGGCGTAGCCCACGGCGACGCTGGAGATGTCGTCGAAGCGACGCTTGGCGATCTTGTGGAACGCCGTCAGCGGGGCGAGCGGGCGGGGGACGAGGATCGCGCGGATGAGTTCGTCGGGGGCCTTGAGTGTTTGCCGGTAGCCCGTGAAGTAGTCGGCCAGGGCAACTGTTCGCTCACCACGACGGGACGCCAGGACGAGCTGCGCGTCGAGCGCGAGCAGCGCGGGCGGAGTGTCGCCGATCGGCGAACCGGTCCCGAGGTTGCCGCCGATGGTCGCGCCGTTGCGGATCAGCCGCGACGCGAACTGCGGGAACAACTGCTCGAGCAACGGAACCCGCCCGGCGAGCATCCGCTCGATCTCGGTAAGCGTGAGCGCGGCGCCGATCCGGACCTGTTCGTCGCCGACCTCGAATTCGCGCAGCTCACTCAACCGATCCACGGCAACCACCAGGGGAGACCGCAGCCCCCGCAGGTTCACTTCGACTCCCGCATCCGTCGATCCGGCAACAAGCTTCGCCTCGGGGCTCTCGGCAAGGATGTCCAGTACGTCGCTCAACCGCTCCGGCCGAACGAACTCGGAGTCCCCCGACACCAGCCGAGTCACCGCCGCCGGGGGAGGAGGAGTAGCCCGACGCGCCGCAAGTGTGTCGTCGCTCTGCGGGTCGCCCAGCGCGTACGCCGCGTCGCGGATAGGACGGTAGCCAGTACAACGACAGAGGTTGCCGCTCAAAGCATGCAGGTCGAAGCCGTTGGCGCCGTGCTCACCATCGCCCGCGCACGCCGTACGGGTTGGTCTGTAGTACTCCGCCGCCATGCTGCAGACGAAGCCTGGTGTGCAGAAGCCGCACTGGGAGCCGCCGCGGACTGCCATTTCCTGTTGGACCGGGTGGAGGGCCGAGCTCGTGCCCAGGCCCTCCGACGTGACGACCTCTTGGCCGTCCAGAGCGGCGACCGGGACCAGGCAGGCATTGATCGCCGTCCACTCGGTCGGGCTGTCGATGCCGGGCCGGGCGACGAGGATCGAGCAGGCACCGCACTCGCCCTCGGCGCAGCCTTCTTTCGCACCGGTGAGCCCGCGGTCGCGGAGCCAGTCCAGCGTGGTGGTGTGGACCCCGGCGCCGTCCAGCGAGACGTCGGCGCCGTTGACCTTGATGTTCGTGCTCATCGGTTGCTGCTCCAGCGGGTCCTTGCACTGTGGATGGGGTTGGCGTCGCTCAGGAAGTCGTCGAAGCGATAGCCGGCGATCTTCGCGATCTCCAGCAGCGCGGCGGCGTGCTCCTGGTTCTCGCAGTTGCCGAGCCGGTCGCGGCCCTGCTCAACGATTCGTGCGAACGAGTCGGCGTCGCGGACCGAGATCACCAGCGGGAAGCCGAAGCGCTCGCGGTACTGCTCGGTGATCGCCGCCAGCTCGTCCCGCTCGGGCTCGGCCAGGAAGGTGAGCCCCCGAGTGGCCTGGTCCCGCAGCGACGCCTCGCCGCTCAGTCCGTCGGCGACGAACTGCGACCCGAGCTGCGGGTACGACTCGATCAGCTCACGCTGCTCCTCGACCGACCCGGAGAACAACGCCTCCTGGAACGACCGCCGCAGCGCGTGCGTGTCGGTGAACGGCCGCATCTCCCACGCCCGCTCGACCATCCACCGCGGCCCCTGGAACAGCCCGGCGAACGTCTCGACGAACTCCTCCCGCGTCATCTTGTTCACCTGATCCAGCCGTACGGCGCTCGCCCCCGGCTGACCGGCGACGGCCGGGCCGAAGTCCTTGCCGACGTGGTGGAACAGCAGGTTCAGCAAGATCGCGGTCAGGCTGCCGAGCGTGATGCCGCTGCCGAAGATGATCTCGGCCCAGTCCGGCACCGCCTGGGCGACCTGCGGCTGCGCGGTCACGTACATGGCCAGCCCGACACTCGTCGCGACGATCACCACGTTGCGGTGGTCGTGGAAGTCGACCTTGGTCAGCGTCTGGAAGCCGACGACGGCCACGGTCGCGAACATCGCCAGGGCGGCACCGCCGAGTACGGGGTGCGGGATGCCGGCCACGATCGCGCCGGCCTTCGGCAGCAGCCCGAGGATGATCATGATGACGCCCGCCGCGGCGACTACCCAGCGGCTCTTCACCCGGGTGAGCCGGACCAGTCCGACGTTCTCGGCGAAGCAGGTGTAGGGGAACGAGTTGAAGATGCCACCGATGGTCGTCGCCAGTCCGTCGGCGCGCAGCGCCCGGGCGATGTCCTCGCGACCGATCCGCTTCTCGACGATCTCACCGGTGGCGAAGACGTCACCGGTCGTCTCGACCGCGGTGATCAGCATGACGACGACCATCGAGATGATCGCGGCGATCGAGAACTGCGGCCAGCCGAAGTAGAAGGGTGTCGTCACTCCGACCCAGCCGGAGTCGGCGACGGCGCCGAAGTGGGCGTCCCCGAGCGCCCAGGCGACCAGCGTGCCGACGACCAGACCGACCAGTACGGCGACCGTCGCCATGAATCCCTTGAACACCCGCTGGATCAGCACGATCAGTCCGAGCGTGCCCAGCGCGTACGCGAGGTTCTTGCCGCTCGTCGGGTCCGAGGTCGGCCCGGCACCGCCGGTGGCGTCGCCGGCCGCGACCGGCAGCAGCGCGAGGCCGATGATCGTGATCACCGAGCCGGTGACGACCGGCGGGAAGAAGCGGATCAGCCGGCTGAAGAACGGTGCGATGAAGAACGTCGCGAGACCGGCGACCAGCACGGCACCGTAGATGACGAGCAGGCCGTCGGTGCCGCCCCCAGCGGCCATACCGATCGCGATCATCGGCGACACGGCGGTGAACGTCACGCCTTGCAGCAGCGGCAGCCGGACCCCGACCTTCCAGAAGCCGACCGACTGGATGATCGAGGCGATACCGCAGGTGAACAGGTCGGCGTTGATCAGGTGCACGAGTTGCTCGGTGCTGAGGCCGATCGAGTTCGCCAGCAGGATCGGGACGATCACCGCACCGGCGTAGAAGGCCAGGACGTGCTGGGTGCCGTAGATCGCGAGACGTCCGGGCGACATCACCTCGTCGACGGGATGACGAGCGGTGTGACGGCGGGGGCGCAGGGCTGCCTTCATCGAACACCCTCCAAGGGGTCGGCGGCGGATTGTGACCTGCACGACAGCTTGCGTTCACCCCGTGGTCCCCGGCTAGCGAGGAACCTCCGAAGTTCGCCCGCCGCGACCTGCCCCGTTCTGTGCGATCACCCAAAGGGCGCGCGTCAGAGCGACTTGAGCGCCAGGAACACGTCGATCTTGTCCTCGAGCTGGGACAGATCGCGATCGGTTAGTTGCTCTACGCGTTCGATCCGGTACCGGACCGTGTTGACGTGCAGGTGCATCGCCTCGGCGGTCCGCGCCCACGAGCCCGAGCAGGCCAGGAACTCGCGCAACGTGGCGAGCAGGTCGCCGCCGGTCTTGCGGTCGTGCTCGAGTACCGGTCCGAGCACGCGGTGTGTGTACGTTCGCCGTACGTCGTCAGGCACTGTGGCGAGCAGGAGCACGTGGGAGGCGACCTGGTCCGAGGTCACCACCGACACGGGTGTGATGCCGGCGCGGGCGACGCGGTGGGCGAATCGCGCTTCCTCCAGGGCACCGGCGAGGGCGTCGACGGAGGTCTCGCCACTGATGCCGACGGCAATCCTCGACCGGGCCAGTCCGGGTGCGAGCCGGCCGAACGCGCGACGCAGCAGCTCCGGCAGATCAGGTGCCCAAGGCAACAAACCGATGAGGAGTCCGTCGCGACCAGGCGCAACTGTCGCAGGACCGATCGTTCCAGCGACGTCT
Organism: Kribbella sp. cmx-5-2; assembly: GCA_049998015.1. Lineage (GTDB taxonomy): Bacteria > Actinomycetota > Actinomycetes > Propionibacteriales > Kribbellaceae > Kribbella. Next base: position 301,849 of record JAEBEC010000001.1, on the reverse strand, counting down.
TCGAACACAGTGACAGCCACCTCGGCCGACCCCGCGTCCCGTGGGGCCGGGTCGGCCGGCTGCGGCGCCAGCAGCTCGGCGACCACGACGACCATCGGTCGGTCGGGCTGCGCTCCAGCCTGGCGGAGGCGGGTGGTGACCTCGGGCAGCGGTCCGCCGGACTCGACGAGGCTCAACGCGTCGGCCATCAGCGGTCGCAACGCGAGTCGGCCCTCGTCTCGTCGTACGCGGTCGAGGGCAGCGATCGCGCAGAGTTCGTGCACGGTCTCGACCTGGTCGCGCGGCCACTGCGAATGGTCGCTCTCGATCACCAGCAGCCACGCGGTCAACCGGTTGCCGAGACCCGACCCGACCGGGAACACGCTGTACGCCGCGTCGCCGGCGTCCGCGACGGCTGGCGTCCGGTCAGCCGTGAGGAAGCGGCGGGTGACCGCGTCGAGCGTCAAATCGTCGAGCGGCTCAGGACCCGGTACGACGTGCCGCCCGGTCGGCGTGATCACCCGGCAGGTGTGGCCGATGTCGGCGGAGATCTGTGCGGCGAGCTCGTCGAGGCTGCGGCCGGACGCGATCGCGGACAGCAGTTGGCGCTGGCGGACCAGGCTCGCGGACAGCCGGGCGCCGCTGTCGGTCGCGGCCGCGACGTACTCGGTGACGTCCGCGAAGGCGACCTCGGTCGGCACCTCGACCAGCGTGACCTGGTGACGGCGGCAGGCCTCGACCAGGTCCTCGGGGATCGTGCCGAACAGCGCCCTGCCGGCCAGGATCGTGGTCGCGCCCCGCCCGGACACCGAGGCGACGAAGGTCTCGCTGTCGGTGGGACGGCGGCGCCAGACCAGACCGGTCAGGACCAGTTCGCCGCCGCTGAGGTAGTTGCCGGGCTCGAGCAGGTCGGTGGTGACGAGCCGGCCGATCGGGCGATCGGCAGCGTCCTGCGCCTGATGCAGCAGACGCAGGTTGAGCTCCGGTGCGTCGAACAGTTCGGACAGCAGCATGTGGTCACCTCCCGCCCCTTTGGAGAAACCTACAGCGCCCGGGGCGCTTGACGCTGCCGGTCCGGGCAACTTATCGTCCTTTCGCAGAACAGAAACAATATTCCACAATGCGGAAGGCAAGGGCTGATGATGCTGCGCTACACGGTGAACTGCTCGATCCTGTTCACCGAGCTCCCGCTGCTCGAACGTCCGGCCGCCGCCCGGACGGCCGGGTTCGACGCGGTCGAGTTCTGGTGGCCGTTCGCCGAGGCCGTGCCGGCCGACGCCGAGATCGACGCCTTCGTCCGGGCGGTCGACGACGCCGGGGTCCAGCTGACCGGGCTCAACTTCTTCGCCGGCGACATGCCGGGCGGCGACCGCGGCCTGGTGTCGTGGCCGAAGCGGTCGGGGGAGTTCCGGGACAACATCGACGTCACCGTGGGCATCGGTCAGCGGCTCGGGTGCGGGGCGTTCAACGCGCTGTACGGCAACCGCGTCGACACCGCGCAGCGCGCTGAGCAGGACGAGGTGGCGGTCGAGAACCTCGGCCTCGCGGCCCAGGCGGCCGGGCGCATCGGCGCCGTCGTACTGGTCGAGCCGGTGAGTGGTGCCGAGCGGTATCCGTTGCTCACGGCATCCGACGCGCTGGCCGTGATCGATCGCGTGCAGGCGGCGTACGACGTACCGAATATCGGGCTGCTCGCGGATCTGTACCACCTCGCGGTCAACGGCGACGACGTCGGCCAGGTGATTGCCCGGCACATCGACCGGATCGCGCACGTGCAGATCGCCGACGCGCCCGGCCGCAACGAGCCCGGGACCGGCACGCTCCCGCTGCAGGCGCAGTTGGCCGCCCTCGAAGCCGGTGGCTACACCGGCCTGGTCGGGCTGGAGTACAAGCCCTCGACCACCACTCTCAAGAGCTTCGACTGGAGAATCTGATGACGAACATCGCCTTCATCGGCCTCGGCATTATGGGCAGCCCGATGGCCGTGCACCTCGCGAACGCCGGACACCGGGTCGCTGGTTACAACCTCGACATGGACCGCGCCAAGCCGCTGGTCGAGGCCGGCGGACTGGCCGCCAGCTCGATCGCGGACGCCGTCAAGGACGTGGACGTGGTCTGCGTGATGGTCCCTGACTCGCCGGACGTCGAGCTGGTGCTCGCCGGACCGGACGGGGTCTTCCAGAACGCGCCGACCGGTGCCCTGGTCGTCGACTTCTCCAGCATCCGGCCGGACGTCACCATCGAGCTGGCCGCGCAGGCCAAGGCGAACGGGTTTCGGTTGCTCGACGCACCGGTCTCCGGCGGTCAGGCGGGCGCGGAGAACGCGGCGCTGTCGATCATGGTCGGCGGTGAGGCGGAGGACTTCCAGACCGCGAAGCCGCTGTTCGACCGGGTCGGTAAGACGATCGTCCACGTCGGCGGGAACGGCGCCGGGCAGACCGTCAAGGCCGCCAACCAGCTGATCGTTGCCGCCAACATCCAAGCCTTGTCCGAGGCGGTGGTGTTCTTGGAGGCGTACGGCGTCGACACCAAGGCCGCGCTCGAGGTGCTGGGTGGGGGACTGGCCGGTTCGGCGGTGCTGAACCAGAAGAAGGAGAACATGCTCTCGCGGTCGTTCGAGCCGGGCTTCCGGATCGACCTGCACCACAAGGACATGGGCATCGTCACCGCGGCCGCGCGCGAAGCCGGCGTCGTCGTACCGCTGGGTGCTCTGGTTGCTCAGCTCGTCGCGTCGGCCCGTGCGAACGGCGACGGTGGGCTCGACCACTCCGCGCTGCTGCGTGGCGTGGAGCGGCTGTCCGGCAAGGAGATCGGCTGATGGCCAGGATGCGCGCGGTCGACGCCGCGGTCCTGATCCTGGAGAAGGAGGGTGCGACGCAGGCGTTCGGGCTGCCGGGGGCCGCGATCAACCCGTTCTACAGCGCGATGCGCAAGCACGGCGGTATAAGGCACGTGCTGGCTCGCCACGTCGAAGCCGCCTCCCACATGGCCGAGGGTTACACCCGTGCTGAGGCCGGCAACATCGGCGTCTGCATCGGTACGTCGGGGCCGGCCGGCACCGACATGATCACCGGCCTGTACTCCGCGTCCGCCGACTCGATCCCGATCCTGTGCATCACCGGCCAGGCGCCGGTGGCGAAACTGCACAAGGAGGACTTCCAGGCCGTCGACATCGCGGCGATCGCCACGCCGGTGGCCAAGTGGGCCGTGACGGTGATGGAGGCGGCGCAGGTTCCGGGGACGTTCCAGAAGGCGTTCTGGTTGATGCGCGAGGGACGGCCGGGGCCGGTGCTGGTCGACCTGCCGGTGGACGTTCAGCTGGCCGAGATCGACTTCGACATCGACACGTACGAGCCGCTGCCGGTGACGCGACCCGCTGCCTCGCGGGCGCAGGTCGAGCGGGCGTTGGAGATGCTGAACGCTGCCGAGCGGCCGCTGATCGTGTCGGGTGGCGGGGTGATCAACGCGGATGCTTCCTCGTTGCTCGTCGAGTTTGCCGAGTTGGTGGGCGTTCCCGTCGTACCGACGTTGATGGGGTGGGGGACGATCCCCGACGACCACCCGCTGGCGGCCGGGATGGTCGGGCTGCAGACGTCGCACCGGTACGGGAACGCGACGATGCTGGCCTCGGACTTCGTGCTGGGCATCGGGAACCGGTGGGCGAACCGGCACACGGGCTCGATCTCGACGTACACCGCGGGCCGGAAGTTCGTGCACGTGGACATCGAGCCGACGCAGATCGGGCGCGTGCTGGCGCCGGACTACTCGATCGTGTCGGACGCTGGGGCTGCTCTGGCTGCTTTTGTCGAGGTGGCGCGGGAATGGGCTGCTGCTGGGCGGTTGGTGGACCGGTCGGCGTGGGTCGCCGAGTGCGCGGGTCGTCGTACGGCGATGCAGCGGAAGACGCATTTCGACAACGTGCCGATCAAGCCGCAGCGGGTGTACGAGGAGATGAACCGCGCGTTCGGGCCGGACACTCGTTATGTCTCGACGATCGGGCTGTCGCAGATCCAGGCCGCGCAGATGTTGCACGTTTACAAGCCCCGGCACTGGATCAACGCAGGCCAGGCCGGGCCGCTGGGATGGACCGTGCCGGCGACGTTGGGGGTCGCTGTCGCGGATCCCGAGTCGACGGTGGTCGCGCTGTCGGGCGACTACGACTTCCAGTTCCTGATCGAGGAACTGGCCGTCGGGGCGCAGTTCCAGATTCCTTATATCCACGTGGTGGTGAACAACTCGTACCTGGGGTTGATCCGGCAGGCGCAGCGTGGGCTGGAGATGGACTACTGCGTGCAGCTGTCGTTCGACAACATCAACAGCCCCGAGGTCGGTGGGTACGGTGTCGACCATCTGAAGGTGGCCGAGGGACTGGGCTGCAAGGCGCTGCGCGTGACCGCGCCGGACGAGATCCTGCCGGCGTTGGAACAGGCCAAGAAGCTGATGGTCGAGTTCCGCGTCCCGGTCGTCGTCGAGGTGATCCTGGAGCGCGTCACGAACGTTGCGATGGGCACCGAGATCGACGGAGTTGTCGAGTTCGAGGACCTCGCCGAGCGCCCCGAGGACGCCCCCACCGCGATCGCCGCGCTCAGCTGATGCGCGTGCTGGTTGCCTCGGACAAGTTCAAAGGCACGCTGACCAGCGCCGAGGTCGCCGCCGCGGTCGCCGACGGCGTACGCCGGGTCCGCCCGGACGCCGTCGTCGACACAGTCCTGATCGCCGACGGCGGTGACGGCACCCTGGCCGCCGCCGTCGCGGCGGGCTTCGAGCTGATCCCGGTCACCGCGTGCGGTCCGACGGGTGAGCCGGTGCAGTCCGGCTACGCCCGCCGCGGCGACACGGCCGTCGTCGAGCTGGCGGACGTCTCTGGGCTCATCCGCCTCCCCGGCGGCACGCTCGCCCCTATGACCGCCACCACCCGAGGCACCGGCGAACTCATCGCTGCAGCGGTGTCAGCCGGCTGCACCCGAGTGATCCTAGGAATAGGCGGCAGCGCCAGCACCGACGGAGGAGCAGGCCTACTCCGAGCACTCGGCGCCCGCCTGCTAGACGCGTCAGGAGCCGAAGTCCCCGAGGGCGGCGAGGCGCTGGCCGACGTGGTCACGGTAGAGCTGGACTCGCTCCGCAAGCAGTTGGATGGTGTTGAAGTGGTTGTTGCCTGCGACGTGGACAACCCACTGACCGGCCCAACAGGCGCGGCAGCGACGTACGGCCCACAAAAGGGTGTAGGGCCTGAGCAGATCGACGTACTGGACCGAGCTCTTGGGCACTGGGCCGACCTTGTCGCCCCTCACCTTCGGGACACGCCCGGTGCCGGGGCGGCTGGGGGTGTTGGGTTTGCGGCTTTGGCTGTGCTCGGCGCCGAGCTGGTGCCGGGGATTGAGCTGGTGCTCGAGCTGGTCGGCTTTCGGGAGCGGCTGGTGGGGGTCGATCTGGTGGTGACCGGCGAGGGCGCCCTGGACGAGCAGACGCTTCGCGGGAAGGCTGTGGCCGGGGTTGCTTCAGCGGCGAACGCAGCGGGGGTTCCGGTGGTGGCTGTGTGTGGGAGCAACCGGCTGGACGACGAACGGCTGCGGGCGGCGGGGATCGACGCGGCGTACGCGTTGACGGATCTGGAGCCTGATGTGCGCAGGTGTATCGCCGACCCGGTGCCGCTGTTGCGGGAGCTCGGGGAACGGATCGGCCTACGATGAGATCGACCGAGAGGGGCGTCGCATGACCGCGCTGGACCTTGTCATCCGGGCTCGCAGGGTCGTCACGCCTGCGGGGGAGCAGCCGTTGGCTGTCGGCGTCGAGCAGGGCCGGATCGCGGTTGTCGCGCCGTACGGGACTGAACTGACAGCGAACCAGCACGTCGAGCTGAGCGACGACGAGGTGTTGCTGCCCGGCGTCGTCGACACGCACGTGCATGTCAACGACCCCGGCCGGACCGAGTGGGAAGGCTTCACCAGCGCGACCAGGGCGGCGGCCGCGGGAGGTGTGACGACGATCGTCGACATGCCGCTTAACAGCATCCCGCCGACCTGCGCCGTACCGGCGCTGGAGTTGAAGCGGAAGACGGCCGAGCGGCAGGCGTACGTCGACGTCGGGTTCTGGGGTGGTGCGATTCCGGGCAACCTCGCCGATCTGCGGCCGCTGCACGACGCCGGCGTGTTCGGGTTCAAGTGCTTCCTGCTGCACTCGGGCGTCGACGAGTTCCCGCCGCTGGAGCCCGCCGAGCTGGAGGCGGCGATGCGCGAGCTCGCGGCGTTCGACGGACTGCTGATCGTCCACGCCGAGGACGCGCACCTGATCCAGGCGGCGCCGAGCGGCCCGCAGTACGACGGCTTCCTGCACTCGCGTCCGCGCGCGGCCGAGAACGAGGCAGTCGCCCAGGTGATCGACCTCGCGCGCCGTACGGGCTGCCGGGTGCACATCCTGCATGTCTCCAGCGCCGAGGTTCTCCCGTTGCTCGCCGAGGCGAAGAGCGACGGCGTCAGGATCACCGCGGAGACCTGCCCGCACTACCTGACCTTCTCCGCCGAGGAGATCCCGCCCGGCGCCACGCCGTACAAGTGCTGCCCGCCGATCCGCGAGGCCGCCAACCGCGAACTGCTCTGGCAGGGTCTGCGCGACGGCGTGATCGATCTCGTCGTCTCGGATCACTCGCCGTCGACGATCGACCTCAAGCATCTCGACACCGGCGACTTCGGTACCGCGTGGGGCGGTATCGCCTCGCTCCAGGTCGCGCTCCCGGCAGTCTGGACGCAGGCGCGGCGGCGCGGTTTCGCTCTCACGGACATCGCCCGCTGGATGAGCCAAGCGCCCGCGGCCCAGGCGGGACTCACGCAGAAGGGCCGGATCGAGTCCGGGTACGACGCGGACTTCTGCGTGTTCGCCCCCGACGACGCCTTCGTCGTGAACGCGAACACCCTGCAGCACAAGAACGCCGTCACCCCGTACGCCGGATGGCCGCTCGCCGGCGTCGTCCGCGGGACGTGGTTGCGCGGCGCCCCCATCGACATCGACGCCGACCCCACGGGCCGGCTGCTCAATAGAGGAGACCACCGATGAACCAGCCGCGCTACTACTCGCCCGCCGGCGGACACCCCGCGCAGACCGAGCTGACCACCGACCGCGCGGTCTTCACCGAGGCGTACGCCGTACTGCCGCGCGGCACGATGCGCGACATCGTCACCAGCCTGCTGCCGTTCTGGGACAACACCCGGCTGTGGGTGCTGGCTCGGCCGCTGTCGGGGTTCGCGGAGACGTTCTCGCAGTACATCGTGGAGGTCTCTCCTGGTGGTGGGAGTGACCGCCCGGAGACCGATCCTGGTGCGGAGGCGGTGATCTTCGTTGTCGAGGGCAACGTGATCCTCACCGCCGACGGTGAGAAGCACGAGCTGGCGCCTGGTGGGTATGCGTTCCTCCCGCCTGGCACCGACTGGACGCTGCGCAACACCAGCGATCAGGTCGCACGCTTCCATCTGCTGCGCAAGGCGTACGAACAGATCGAGGGCATCGACGTACCGCCGGTACTGGTCACGAACGAGGTCGATGTCGAGGGCATCGAAATGCCCGGCACCGAGGGCCGCTGGAAGACCCAGCGCTTCGTCGACCCGACGGACGTCCGCCACGACATGCACGTCAACATCGTCACGTTCGAGCCCGGCGGGGTGATCCCGTTCCCGGAGACCCACGTGATGGAACACGGCATCTACATCCTCGAGGGCAAGGCGGTCTACCTGCTCAACAAGGACTGGGTCGAGGTCCAAGAGGGCGACTTCCTCTGGCTCCGCGCGTTCTGCCCCCAAGCCTGCTACGCCGGCGGCCCGACCCGCTTCCGCTACCTGATCTACAAGGACGTCAACCGCCACCCGCAGTTGCCGCGCCGCTTCGCCTGAGAACGGTGCTCGCCTAGCGTCGGCCGTCCGGCCAGCGCTCCGGCCGGTCCTCACCCCACGCGTCGGGCGGCGTCCCCGCCCGGCGCAGCGCCAGGTCGTCAGCCACCGCCTGCAAGCCGATCTCGCGCCGCTCCACATCGATGCCCGCGGCATCCAGCTCGGGCCGGAGCACAAGCTCGCCGTTCTCCGTCACGAACGCTGTGGCGAAAACCGCGTACGCCGGGCGCTCGCCGCCGCGCTGCCGGAGGCTGTCCACCACGTGCGCCAGGTGCCGCGGGTGAGCCTCCCCGGCCGCGACCGATGCCCGAAGCAACGGAACGCAGCTCGTCTGGAACCGCAGGTTGTCCGGCGTGCCGATCGTCGGTACGCCGGAACCCGCGTGCTGAAGCAGCAGCCAGGCGGCGTCGGCACCGCCCTCACCGACGAGCGACTTCCCGGGCCAGCCGTGCTCGGCCACCACAGCCCGCAACCACCGGATGTTGTCGTGGACGACCCCCAGTACCCGACGTACAGGCGCCGGCGCGCTGTCCGCAGGCGTCCACTCCAGCAGCGCGTACGGCCACGGCGTGTCGGAAGACCCGGCGAAGGTCGCCTGCCAGGTGTCTGCTTCCGCGAGAAACGCGCCCACAGCGGCAGCGTCGGCCGCGGCGCGGGACAGCAGGTCGGTGCGCAGATCCTCGTCCATCGATTCAGGCTACCGATGGCCCCGGGCGCGCCTAGCGTGCTGGGCATGACTTCTGAGTTCGAGGCGGCGCCTGACATCACCAGTCCTGAGGAGAGGGCCCGGTACGAGCGGGGGGCCGCGGTGCTGGACGCGGTGGACGGGGGTGCGGCGCCGGCGGTGATGGAGGCGTTGGGGGACGTCGCGCCGGCGATGGCTCATCACATCGTGGCGTTCGGGTTCGGGGACATCTACTCGCGGCCGGGGCTGGATCCTCAGCAGCGGCAGCTGGTGACGTTGGGGATCCTGACGGCGCTCGGTGGGTGTGAGCCTCAGCTGGAGGTTCACGTGCGGACGGGGCTGAACGTCGGGCTGACGCCGACGGAGATCGTGGAGGCGCTCACCCACGCGGCCGGGTACTGCGGGTTCCCGCGGGCGTTGAACGCGATCTTCACCGCGAAGAAGGTCTTCGCCGAGCGGGGTCTGCTGCCGGTGGCCGAGTAGGCGCTTAAGGTATGGCCTGTGCCTGATCACTCTCGGAGACCGCGTGTGCTCGACGTCCTCGGCGTTGAGGGGGCGTGGGAGGTGCCGGACGCCTGGGTCGACGGGGTGCGGGCGCGGCTTCGGGGGTGGAGTGACGAGGCTGACGCGCTCAGGCCGGGGGTGTTCCCGGAGTTCGTGGACGGTACGCCGGCCGCTGTCTGGTTCGTGCACCAGGTCGCGCCGTTGCTCGCGGGCTGGGTTCCGGTGCTGCGGGGCGAGTACGCCGACCTCGGCGCCGTACTGACTCGGGACTTCTACCGCCCGCAGGTGCGGATCGGTGGGGACGCGTACGTCGTGCGCGTCGGCCCGACCGACTGGCCGCTGCAGGTGGTGTCGGGGGCTCGTGGGTTCCCCGAGGAGACGCGGGTGCAGGCGCTGCGCCTGTCGCGGGACGTGGTGAGTCTGTTCGTCGACGCGCCTCCGATGGCGGCGCGGGCGCGGGCGTTGACGGCCGCGTTCGACCGGGTGCTCGGGGATCGCGAGGCCACCCGGATGCACGCGGCGGCGGACTACGAGACGATCGCGCAGTTCTGGCGGACCGCCGTACTGAGTGACGCGGAGCGGGCGGTGCTGCCGGAGCTGGGTGGGCCGGCGGCGGCGTTGCAGTACTCGCTCGACACGCTGCGGGACGTGCACGGGAAGATCTCCGCGGTGATCGCGGACGACGAGACGCGGGAGTTCGCGCAGTTGCTGGCGCGGATGATCCGGGCGATCGGGCTGCGCGGTCAGCCGGCGGCGGTCGGGCAGGTTCTCGGCGTCGCCGGGTGGGACGTCGAGTACGCGATCGCCGATCTGGAGAAGCGGAGCTTCGACCCGCAGCGCTGGCTGGGGTCGAACACGGCGTGGCTCGGGCAGGCGGTTGCCGAAGGCCATGAGGTCCTGGCGCGGTCCTGGGCGGCCGCGGCGACGCGGGTGTCGGTGCACCTGGCCGGCGTACTGGAGCGTGGGGCGTGGCCGGAGCCGGAGGTGCCGGATCTGGGCGCGTTCTTCCGGCTGCTGGAGCGTCCGGCGGCGGTGGACGAGTCGATCAAGCTGGTGTGGGGCGAGAAGAAGGCGGAGCCGGCGGCCGTCGTACCAGAGCCAAAGCCAGAGCCAATGCCAGAACCGAAGCCTGAGAAGCCGAAGCCTGAAGAGCCGAAAGCCGTCGAGCCCAAGCCAACCGAAGAGCCCAAAGCCCAGAACCTGATCCTCCCCGAGCCCGTCCCCGCCAACGCCGGCGCGATGGCCGAGCTCGACGCGCTCGTCGGGCTGGAGTCGGTCAAGGACTCCGTCCGCCGCATGGTGGCCGAGATCAAGACCAACCTGCGCCGCCAGGAGTTCGGCCTGCCCGCGCAGGAGCGCGCGCGGCACATGGTCTTCGTCGGCAAGCCCGGTACGGCGAAGACGACGATCGCCCGGCTGCTGGCCCGGATCTACAAGGAGCTCGGCGTCCTCGAGAGCGGGCACGTCGTCGAGGTCGACCGCTCCGACCTGGTCGGGCCCACGGTCGGTACGACGGCGCCGATGACCGCGGCGAAGTTCCGCGAGGCGCTCGGCGGGGTGCTGTTCGTCGACGAGGCGTACACGCTGGTCCCCGAGGGTCAGCCGGGCGACTTCGGGCTCGAGGCCGTGGCCACGATCCTGAAGATGATGGAGGACCACCGCGACAAGTGCGTGGTGATCGTCGCCGGGTACCACCGCGAGATGCAGCGGTTCATGGAGTCGAACACGGGTCTGCAGTCGCGGTTCCCGAAGCTGCTGTCGTTCAGCGAGTACGACACCAACCAGCTGGTCGCGATCTTCGAGCTGCAGGCCAGGCAGCAGGGCATGGCCTACACGCAGGAGGTCCTCGACCGGGTCCGGAAGGTGATCCCGCCGGCGCCGCGCGGCCACAACTTCGGCAACGGCCGCTTCATCCGCAACCTGCTCGAGGAAGCGATCTCGAACCAGGCGACCCGCCTGGCCCGCCGCGACCCCGACAGCCTGACCGAGCGTGACCTGCGCGAACTCCTGCCGGAGGACGTGAAACCGGCTGCGTCGATGCGTGCCGAGGATTACTTGCTGCAGAAGCCCGGGACGTAGACCTCGGCGGTCAGCCGCACGGGACGCGGCCGGTCAGATCCCCGGGACACGCTCGCCCTCGCGCACCGGCCCCGGGGGAGTGCCCTTGCCGAACGGGTCCCCACCGAGCGCCTCGCGACCGTGCGGCATCAGCCAGTTCACCAGCTCGGGCCCCTTCGGGACGATCTGGGTCGGGTTGATCGACGTGTGCACGACGTAGTAGTGCTGCCTGATCTGCTCGAAGTCGATCGTGTCGCCGAAGCCCGGCGTCTGGAACAGATCGCGCGCGTACGCCCACAGCACCGGCAGCTCGCTGAGCTTGTTGCGGTTGCACTTGAAGTGCCCGTGGTAGACCGGGTCGAAGCGGACCAGCGTGGTGAACAGCCGGATGTCGGCCTCGGTGATCGCGTCGCCGACCAGGTACCGACGGTCGATCAGCCGGTCCGACAGCCAGTCCAGCGCCGCGAAGAGCTTGTCGTACGCCGTCTCGTACGCCTCCTGCGAACCGGCGAACCCGGCCTGGTACACCGCGTTGTTGACGTCGGTGTAGATGCGCTCGGCAACTTCGTCGATCTCGTCGCGCAACGCCTCGGGGTACAGGTCGGGCGCGCCCTCGCGGTGGTACGCCGTCCACTCCGTCGACAGGTCGAGCGTCATCGGCGCGAAGTCGTTGGTCACCACGGCACCGGTCGTCTCGTCGACGATCGCCGGCACGGTGATGCCCTTCGGGTAGTGCGGGTCGCGCTTGAAGTACGCGTCCTGCAGCCGCGGGATCTTCAGCACCGGGTCGACGCCGCCCGGATCGAGGTCGAACGTCCAGCTCCGCTCGTCGTGCGTCGGACCGCAGAACCCGATCGACAGCACGTCCTCGAGCCCAAGCAGCCGCCGGACGATGATCGCGCGGTTCGCCCACGGGCAGGCGCGCGCGACCACGAGGCGGTACCGGCCGGGCTCCACCGGGAAGCCGTCGCGGCCGTCCGCGGTGATGCGGGTGGCGATGTAATCCGTGTCACGGTCGAACTCGTCGTTGGGAGGCACCCTTCCAGAGTTCCCCACCAACGACGAGTTCACTCGGTCACGCCGTGAGGCGCAGGTAATCCAGGTTGAATCCGCCGGTCTCGCAGAACACCGTCAGGTCCTGCTCGCCCGCGGGCAGCGTGATCTGAGCGGTGACCGACTGGTACGTCGCCCAGCCGCCGGTGTCCGGGACCGACAGCTTGGCGAGCACTGTCCCGGAGGCGTCCCGCAGGGACACGGCGTCCGGGGCCCCGGCGCCGCTCCCGTTCGCCGCCCGGAACTCGACCTGGTACGTCGCCGCCTGCGGTACGTCGAGCCGGTACTGCAGCCAGTTCCCAGCCGCCGTCCAGCCGACGTTCTTGCCGCCGCTGGCCGACGGGTTGGTCTCGACGAAGTTCGCCCCGCCGTCGGTCCAGCCGTGCTGCGCGACGTACGCCTCGGCCTCGACCTTCTCGCCGATCGGTGTGCCCTTGGCGTTGACCGTGATGTGCAGCGTCACTTCGTCGTACGCCGCACCGTCGGTGACCCGGATCTTCACGTCCTGCTTCCCGGCCGTTGTCGGACGCAACGTCACCAGGCCGCTGCGCGCGTCGAGGCTGACGCCGGCGGGCAGATCCTTGGCGTAGTACGCGAGCCGGTCCCGATCGCGGTCGGTCGCGCGCAGCTGGACCTGCGTGGTCGCGTACTGGTCGGCGACGACCTCCGGCACGTCCTTCAGCACGGGCGCGCGGTTGTGGTGTCCCGAGGGCACGTCGCCCTTCCAGCGGTAGGTCGCGAACGAGTTCGCCGGCACGGTCGCCGTGAACGACTTCCCGGCGAGCACGACGCGCACGGTCGTCGGCGCCGCGTTGGAGTTGCCCAGGATCGCGACGAAGTCGTCCCCGCGGTCCTTGTAGACGACGTTGCTGACACCGTTGCTCGTGGCACTGGACTCGACGCGGGTGTGCTCCGGCCCGAGGTACTTCGCGAACTGGCCCATCGCGTAGAGCTCGTCCCGCACGGTGAAGGTCTTCGCCGTCGTGTCGACCTTGACCAGGCGGTTCGGCCACTTGGTGGTCCGGCCGACCTCCTCCCAGTCGATGTTGTTGTCGCGGGCCGGCGTCCAGTGCAGCGTGCCGCCGTCCTGGTCGGTGGTCTGCGCCCACATCACGTACGACGAAGCGTCCAGCCGGAAGTAGTTCAGGATCGTGGCCGGGTTGAGGTCGCTGGTCTCGGTCATGTGCACCGGCTTGCCGGTCTGCTCGTACGCGTCCCGCATCACCGTCGGGTCACCCCAGTACGGGTGGAACGCGATCGCGTCGCTGGCCTGTTTGGTCTTCGGATCGTTGAAGATCCGGTAGTAGTTCTTGGTCTCGGTGCTGTTCGGGTCACGCCAGTCGTAGAAGTTGAAGTCGTGCACGTACAGCTCGGTGCCGAGCCCGGCCCGCCGGACCTCGCGCTTGATCGCGACCGCGAGCTTCTGCTGCTGCTCGACGCTGATGTCCATCGCGGGGTAGACCACGTCGATGCCCGGCTCGTTCAGCAGGGTCAGCGCGTCGACCTTCACGCCGTACTTCGCGTAGGCCTGGATGTACTTGACGTAGTACTTGGCGAACACGTCGATGCAGTCGTCGCGCAGCTTGCCGACCTGGTAGTACGACGTGGTGCTGCCCGGCTTGAGCGCGACCTCACCGGTGAACCGGTTGTTGGTCTTCATCCAGGCCGGCGCGCTCCAGGCCGAGGCGAAGAACGTCGCCCGCGGGTTGTAGCGCTGGATCAACTTGATCGTGTCGATGATGTGCGCGTCGACGTCCCGCTTGATCGAGAAGTGCTTCAGGCCGAAGTCCTCGGTGACGCCTGCGGGGAGCTCGTTGTACGACCAGAACGGCAGGTGCTCGATCAGGTCCGGGCTGCCGATGGTCAGCCGGAAGCGGTCGAAGCCCGCGCCCTTCTTCGGGTCGACCAGCAGGCGGATCGCGCGGTCGCGCTCGGCCGGGGTCAGCTTCCACAGGTTCGAGACGCTGGTCTCGTCGAGCGAGAAGCCGACGCCGGTGTACTTCTGCCGCAGGGTGCTCGGGTCGACGACGACGGTCGCGTCGGCGGCCCCGCCCTCGTCGCGCGTCACGTGCGTGGTCGGCAACGGCTGCCAGGCGTGGTCGGGGCCGCTGGAGTAGGTGCCGGTGACGGCGGCGCCACGGTCGGGCCGGCCGGCGGTCGCCGGCAGCCCAGCGGCGGCCAGCACACTGCCGGCCGCCAGCGCGACGACAACCGCCGCGGAGATGGAACGCCTCACGAAACCTCCTGGAACTGGGGCGGAAAGCGCTTGCGCCGAGGACGCTACCCGCGGCAGGCGCATTCCACATCCCCTTCCCGGTTCCGGAACTTCCGTCAGCGCCCCGGTGCCCGGGTGACGATCTCCTGCAGGAACCAGCCGTTGCCGTCCGGGTCCTCGAACGACAGCCACGAGCCGTAGTCGCGGCGTGCGGCGTCCGGACCGTCCACGCGGTTCGCTGTACCGGCGTGGTGGAAGACGCCGTCGGCGTCGTGCCAGACCTCGGAGACGTCGATGCCGAGGCCGAGCAGGTGCTCGCGGGCCGCGACGACGTCCTTGACCGTGAGCTGCAGGCCCTGCAGCGAACCGGGCTCGCCGTTGGTGACGCCGGTGCCGAAGATGATCGAGCACTCCGAGCCCGGCGGCGTGAACTGTACGACGCGGAAGCCGTCGCCGACCGAGAAGTCGGCGTCCTCGCGCCACTGCAGCTGCTGGTAGAACGCCTTGGCCTTGTCGACGTCCGCGACCGGTACCACCACGACCTCGAGCTTGAAGTCCACCGCTTGATCTCCTGTCGGTCCTGGACCCGCACGCGCGCGCCCAGGGGCGACGGTGGCAGCGCGCTGTTGACGTTTTGTGCTCGTCCTGTGCACGCCGTCGTTCACGGAAGCCGACCGTCCGGGAATCCCGTTAGCGTCGAACCATGGAGATGATGACCGGCGAGCAGATCGCCGCTGCGGCACTGACCGACTGGCGCAAACTGGGCCAGGGGCTCCACGCCCGCTACGTGGTCGACGACTTCGCGGCGGGAGCGCGCTTTGTCGCCGCGATCGCGGAGGCCGGTACGGCGTTCGGCCACCAGCCGCGGGTGACGCTGGGCGACACCTTCGTGGACCTCAAACTGATCAGCGAGGACGCGGTGTACGTCGTCGACGGCGTCGAGCGCATGGTGCACTACACGACCCGCAGGGACCTCGACTTCGCGCAGCAGATCACCGACCTCGCGGCCGCGCAGGGCGTGAAGGCCGACCCCGCCGGGATCACCACGATCGAGCTCGCCCTCGACACGGCGAATGCCGCGAAGCTCGCGCCGATGTGGGCCGCGCTGCTCACCGGCGACACCGCCGCCGTCGGCCGCGGGAGCGTCTCGTCCGACGTACGCGACGCGACCGGCCGGGTCCCGATCCTGTGGTTCCAGGAGACCGACGAGCACGAGACGCCGCGGCAACGCTTCCATCTCGATGTCTGGGTCGCCCCCGAGTACGCCGATCAGCGCATCGCCGCGGCCGTCGCCGCCGGCGGTGTCGTCGTCGACGACAGCGAGGCCCCGTCGTACGTCGTACTGGCCGATGCCGACGGCAACAAAGCCTGCGTCTGCACGGACCCACTGGGCATCAGCCGGTAGGAACCCGCGTACGGCGATCGGCCGTCGTGAGGATCGCGGTGATGATGACGGCGGCGGTGAGGGCCACCGTCAGCCAGCCCGAGCTGTGGTTCACGCCTGGGCCGACGGCGGTGGCGATTCCCACGCCGAGCGCGACCATCACGGCGGTGCCGAGCTGGGCGGCGGTGTTGAGGAGTCCGGCGGCGGCCGCCTGCTCCTCGGGTGGGACGTCCGTGCCCAAGGTGTAGGCAGCGACCGCGCCGAGTCCGTTGCCCAGGCCGCTGAGGACCAGCGCGACGACCATCACGGGGATCTCCGGCCGGAGGACCACGCCCAGCGCGCCGAGGCCGATCAGGATCAGGCCGACGAGCAGGACCCGGCGCGGGCCGCGTTTGACGAGTCGGGCGGCGAGCGCGGCACCGACGACGACCGCGAAGCTGAACGGGAGGATCATCAGGCCGGCCGCGCCGGGGGTGAGGCCGCGGGCGTCCTGGAACCACAGCGTCGTGATCACGATGAAGGTACTGGTCGTCGCCGTGATCCCGAAGGACCCGATCACTCCGCCCGCCGTGCCGTGCCGCCGCCAGAGGCCGGGTGGGATCAGCGGAGTGCTCGCCGAGCGTTCCCGGACGACGAGGGGCGGAACCAGGGCGATCGCCAGTACGGCGAGCAGGCCCGCCGCGAGCCACGAGGCTCCGGCCGCGTTGGCAGCGGCGACGAGGGCGCTGACGGCCAGGACCTGGAGGGTCACCGAGCCGGCGTTCAGCGGTGTCGGCGTCCGCGCCTCGGTAGGACGCACCAGTCGCGCGATCGCCAAGGCCAGTACGGCGGTCGCGGCGAGGTTGGCCCAGAAGATCATCCGCCAGCCGACGCTGCCGGTGGCCAGGCCGCCGATCAGGAGGCCCGTGGCGCCGGCCAGTCCGCCGGTCGCGTTCCAGGCGGCCAGTGCCCGGTTTCGGGATCGGCCCGGCTCGGTCGCCGCGATCAGCAGGACCAGCGCGTTCGGGATGCTGATGGCCGCGGCGACGCCTTGGAGCAGGCGACCGGCGACGAGCCAACCGACCGCCGGTGCGACGGCGCACAGGACCGATCCGAGCGCGAACACCGCGAGCCCGGCCAGCAGGACCCGGCGAGGTCCGCGCGCGTCGCCGAGTCTGGCCCCGAGCAGCAGCAGACCGCCGAAGCCCACGGCGTACGCCGGAACCAGCAGGCCGGCCTGCGTCGGCGATCCCTGCAGGTCGGCCAGCATCCGCGGCAGCGCCGCGACGACCACGGTGACCCCCATGACGTCGACGAACTGCACCGCGCAGATGACCGCCGTTCGTGCTCGATCCTGGTTCATCCTTCGAGACTAGGTAACGCTTTTTTGACCGTAAAGCGTTAGCGTGTCGCGCTAGACTGCGGCGATGGACGCCGTACCGAGCTGGACCTGGCTGGAGGGCCGGCCCGCGCTCGACTTCGTCAACACGGTGATCCGCCGTGGCTGGACCGAGATCGAGCTGATCCGGTCACCGGCCGACCTGGACTCCTGGCTGGACGCGGCGGCGTTACCCGCGCCCCGCCCGGCGAAGGTGACGGCGCGAGATGTCGCCGAGTTCCTCGCCGTACGGGATCCGGCTCTGCGACTGCTGCGGGCGGCGGTCGGGCAGGGGGAGTGGGAGCGTGCGGACGCCGCGGTGCTGAACGAGGCGCTGGCCGCAGCGCCGGAGGTCCTGGCCCTCGGCGACGAGCCGGGGGTGGTCGAGGCGAGGCCGGTCGGGTCACCGCGGGCGTTCACGTTGCTGCTCGCGCGGCTGGCCGGTGAGGTGCGGGACGTGCTGGTCGCCGCACCGAGCGAACTCGCGCTCTGTGACGCGCCGGGTTGTGGGCAGCTCTTCTTCCGGCGACGTCCGAACCAGGCGTGGTGCGGTACGCCGTGCGGCAACCGGGCGCGGGTCGCCCGGCACCACGGCAAAGGCTCCACCGAAGCCTGACCGCTTCGGTGGAGCCGTGAAGGAACCGCCTGCTCAGGCGGCAGTAGCCGCCGGCTGCAGCTGCTCGCGGAGGCCGGCCAGGATGCGGGTCAGCAGGCGCGAGACCTGCATCTGGCTGATGCCGAGGCGTTCGCCGATGTCGGCCTGTTTCCAGTTCTCGACGAAGCGAAGTTCGAGGATCTCGCGGTCGCGGGGGGCCAGGTCGGCGATCAGTGGAGACAGCATCTCGGTGGCCTCGAACTGGTGGAGCTGCGGGTCCTCGATGGCGGCAATGACGTCGGCGAGGACCAGGTCCTGGTCGTCGCGGCCGGCTGGGCGGTCGAGGGACAGCACGGTGAAGCAGCCGCGGGCGCCCTCGGCCTGGCGGACTTCGCTGACCTCGGCGCCGATCGTGGTGGCGATCTCCTCGAGGGTCGGTTCGCGGCCGAGCTCCTGCTCCAGCTGGGGGAGTACGCCGGCGATCCGGCCCTGGAGCTCCTGCAGCCGGCGCGGGATGCGGACGGTCCAGCTGCAGTCGCGGAAGTAGCGTTTCACCTCGCCGCGGATCGTCGGTACGGCGTACCCGATGAACGGGACGCCGTCGTCGAGCCGGTAGCCGCGGACGGCTTTCATCAGACCGAGGCAGGCGACCTGTTCGAGGTCGTCGTCCTCGACGCCCCGGCCGCGGAACCGCTGCGCGATGCCGCGGGCGATCTCGAGATTGAGTTCGACGACCTCTTCGAGCAGTCGCTGCCGCTCGGCGGGGTCAGTGGAGCGGGCGCGGGTTTCGAGCAGTTCCCGGGTGGCCGACTCGCGCAGGGCGCGGTCGTCGGGGGTGGCGCAGTGGGTGGGTACGACGGTGTGCATGAACGTGACCTCGCGACGGATTCGTCACGGCGCGGCCACTTCTCCGGACCGCGGTCATTTTGCACCGGCACACGTACCCAGCTCCTAAACACCCGGCCGCAGTGTCAGACGGTCGCCGGGGTTCGTGGACTCGGTGATCAGCTCGCCGCGCCCGGCTGTTCCGTTGACGGTGAAGGCGCCCGCCCACGGGTTGCGGACCGCCAAGGGCCCTCCGACCGTGCTGACGACGTCGATCTGGGTGACCTGGCCGGCCCGCAGCCGGCTGGAGACCAGGAACGCGCCCTTCTGGCGGAGCTGGTCGAAGGCGGCGTCGCGATCCATCGGCCAGGCAGGGAAGACCGTGATCACGCCGTCGACGGTCTGGACGAGCATGCTGTTGATGGCCTCGGTCGCGCCGGACTTCTCCAGGCCGTGCCAGGTGTCGGCGATCCGGAGGTTGGCGGCCTGCCGCCGTACGATCACCTCGCGCAGGATCTCGATCACGCGTGACGGCGGGTAGCCGCCGCGGACGGCGTGGGTGAAGACCTTGGGGAAGCTGTTGTCCTGGTCCCAGGAGTCCATCGCGTCGAGGGTGTCGATCAGGATCTGCCGGTCGGGGACCGGCTGGTCGGCGGGGTGGACGAACTCGAGGTTCACCGTGTTGTCGCCAGGACGGATCTCGCGGCGGTCGTCGCCGGTCATCGTGCCGGGGTCGACCAGGGAGTAGACCGTCTTGCCGTCGTACGACGTGGTCGGTACGGCGGGCAGGTGGTCGAGGATGTGCTGCCAGCGCGGGTCCGGGTCGGTCAGTTCCTTGGTGAGCAGGCCGAGGAGCTGCTTCAGCAGGGCGATGTCGGGGGAGGAGTTGCGGCCCCAGGTGCCCTCGTGCGGGCCGCTCCACAGTTCGTACTGCTCGCCGTTCCACTCCAGGTAGTGGGTGAAGAAGTCGGCGGTCGCACGGAGGATCGGGGCGTCGAGGATCTGCCGGTCCTGGGTGTACTCGAAGTACTGGACGTACTGCGAGGTGGTGAAGAGCGCGTTCGAGACCTGGTTGAGGTAGATGTCGTCGGTGGTCGAGCCGTGCAGCCCCAGGCCGACCGGGAACAAGACACCGTCCGGTACGCCGCCGGCCGGGAAGCGGCGTTCGACGTACGACGGTTGCACGCGGCCGAGATCCTCGCGCGCCCGGCGGCGGGCTTCGTCGAGGTAGTCGTCGATGATCGCGAAGAACGGCAGGACCAGCTCGGGGCGGTTGCTGGAGTAGGTGCCGTAGTACGGCGCCTGGGCGTTGTAGTTCAGGTGGAAGTCGCCGTGGAAGTACGGCTCGTCGGTCGTGGTCCAGAGTCCGTGCAGGCCGGGTGCGGCCTTGCCTGGGCGGCTGGAGGCGCCGAGGAAGTACTGGGCGGCGTAGTAGAAGCGTTCGAGGATGTCGTCGCCGAGGTCGACGGCTGACTGTTGCCAGAAGTGTTCCCACCAGGTGGTGGTTGCCGCTCGCAACTGGTCGATCTGCGGATCGGCAGGGTGGTCGCCGATCGTGGTGACTACCTGGAGCGTGGTGCCTGGGGAGATGGTGGCGGTGCGCTGGGCCCGGTCTCCGGCGACGTGCGGGTCGCCGAGCTTGGATGCGCCGAGGATTCGCGTGGTCAGCTGGGCGCGTGACACCCAGGCGCCGGGTGCTGCCGTTCGTTCGGCCCACAGAGTCTCGGCCGACGCGCCGGCCGTCCCGGCGTACACGCTGATCGTGAGCTCGGTCTCCCGGTCCGCGGTGATGCTCGTGACCAGGACGTTCTGCTCGGCCGCCAGCCAGGTGTCCATCACCAGGTGGTCGGTCGTCGTCGTGATGCGCGGGTCGAGCAGGTGCTGGACCTCCTCGCGGAAGCCCTCGCCGTATTCGATCGTGACGCCGCCGACGGGCAGCGGCATCGGCTCGGGGGAGGCGGTCCAGAAGTCACCCTTCGACATCAGGAACGTCTTCACCCCGGCCGAGCCGCTTGACGTCACACCGACGTCGCCGTTGCCGAGCAACGCCGTGTCCGGCATGCCCTTCGTCACCGAACCGGCGTACGACTCGTCGGTCCAGCGCCCGACGATTCCGGCGAGCTTGGCCTTCAGATCCACCCAGGCGATCGACACCTGAGTAGTCAATCATCAGCCGAACGTCGGCCCGGCCGTGGTGCCCTCTCCGTCGGGCATGGCCATCAGCGCTTGGGCCTGGGCCTTCAGCGTGTACATCGCCCCGATCGACGGACCGAGCTGCTGCGTCCCGTTGAACGCGAGCTGGAGCTGCGCCAACAGCCCTCGGTACGTCGTGTTGAACGCGTCCTGAGCCGCTCGGATCGGGCTGCCGGCCTCCGCCAACCGAGGGTTGCGCCGCATCGGCAGCACCCCGGCGAAGTCGACCACGAGCTTCTCGCCGGTCGGGCCGGACCGAGGCGTGTCTCCGCGCTGGTACCGCCGGCCCTGGGCGAGCTCCTGGAAGCGGTAGTAGTGCCCGACCTCCGCCCGCTCGGGATGGAAGACGTCCTGGTCGCCGTCCCAGACCTCCCCGCGCGACGTACCCTCACCCTGCTCGACGATCTCGTCCAGCGCGGCGAGCGCCGACGCGAGATCGGTGACCGCGGTCAGCTTGCCGCTGCTGTGTGCGAACGGCCCCGCAGTGAGCTGGTACGACGGGTCGCCGATGAACACCGCCGCCTCACCGAGCCGTTCCGTCAGCTCGCGCAGCCCGTCCTCGATCGCGGTGTAGAACTGCCCGATCGTCTCGTAGTCGTCGCCCTCGGCCGGAGCCCCCGGCGACGCCGGCTGCTCCAGCCGCAGGAACATCTGCAGCGCCTCGGCCCCGAACGGAACCAGCGACAGCTCCAGCGACCGATCGCCGTGCGGCATCGTCCGCGGGTGACCGGGCAGGATCGCCGGGGTGTCCAGCCGCGGCGTACCGCCGACCGCGTTCAGCAGGTTGGCCGCCAGCGCGAGATGGATCATCTCCTCGGCGAACACACTGCCGACCACCTGGACGGCGTCCGGGTTGCGCTCCGGGTCGAGCGAGTAGAGCGCCACCAGGTACGGCGGCAGCGTGGCGTGCTCCAGCTCGATCGCCCACTGCAGGTGTTCCCGCAGGTCCTCCAACTCCACGATCTCTTCCTTCCAGGGTCAGGACGCGCGCAGGTGCTTGCGCTGCTCGAGCTCGTCCTCCTCGACCAGGACCAGCATCGGCTGGTTCGGGTCGCAGAGCATGGTCACGGTGAACCGCAGGGTCGTCTCGTCGCTCGAGTTGCCGTCGGAGTAGTGGATGACGTCGCCACCCGGCTCCCAGAACGCCTCGCCCGCCTTCAGGACGCGCGGGGGTTCACCTTCCAGCTCGAACCGCATCTCGCCCTCGATCACGTACCCGAACGCCGGGCCGCCCGGGTGGCGGTGCGGGGGAGCACCCGGGTCGCCGGGCGGGTACTCGATGACGACGGTCATCGCGTGCGCGCCGTCCGGGATCACCGGCGGTTCGACTTCCTGCAGGACGGTCAGTGCGGTCTGCCAGGACATGGGGATTACCTCCAAGGGAAGGGGAACGGATCAGGAGTTGGAGCGCAGCCACTCGCCGTACGACGTCCGGCCGAGCGTGGCGTCGTCGCCGGGGACGAGGGCGAACTCGGTGGGGGAGATGCCGAAGTAGATCGCCTTCGGGTCGGTCACCACCTGGCGCGGGTCGTTGCTGTTGGCAAGCACCTCGCGGTAGAAGTCGTCCATCCGGAAGCGCTCCGGGCCGGCCACGTTCACCGTGCCGTTCAGCGGCTCGCCGACGGCGGTCCGGCCGACTGCCGCGGCCACGTCGGCCCCGGCCATCGGCTGGAACCAGACGTGCTTGAGGTGCACCGTCGCGCCGTCGGTGGACGCGTCGGCGATGCTCGGGACGAACTCGAAGAACTGGGTCGCGCGGACGATCGAGTACGGGACCGGCGAGCTCTCGATCAGCTTCTCCTGCGCGAGCTTGGCCCGGAAGTAGCCGCTCTCCACGAGCTGCTCGGTCCCGACGACCGACAACGCGACGTGATGCCGTACGCCGGCCGCCTCCTCGGCGGCGAGCACGGTGCGGGTGGAGGTCTCGAAGAACTCCATCACCGCGTCGTCCTCCCAGACCGGCGCGTTCGAGACGTCGACCACCACGTCGGCGCCGGTCAGCGCCTCGGCCAGGCCCTCACCGGTCAGGGTGTTGACGCCCGTGCTCGGCGCGGCCGCGAACGCCTCGTGCCCGTGCTCACCGAGCTTCGCGACGATCTTCGAGCCGATCAGACCAGTACCGCCGATGACGACGACCTTCATCGTGACGCCTTCCTGTTCGCCGGCGGCACCCGTAGCCGTCCGGTCACCAGCTAAGACAGGGCAGCGACAGGCCCTGTGACAGCGGCGAACAAGAACAAGTTGCCTGAGGCGTCATTCCACGAGCTTGCCCTCGCTGGAGACCTCGCGCATCAACGCGCTCAGCTCGGCCGGGATCGCCGGGATCTCCTCCTGCTCGACCTGACCGCGGCCGGACCACACGAGGTTGACCTGCAGCTTCTCGTCCAGCTCGGGGTAGTCCGACCGGTTGTGGCAGCCGCGCGTCTCCCGTCGTGCCAGCGCTGCCTCCAGCGTCGCCCGCGCGGCCAGCGCCGACGCCTTCAGGTCGAAGGCGTGCGCGAGGTCCTGGAACCCGGCGATGTCGGGATGCACACCGAGATTGACCATCCGGTCCTCGACCTCCGACAGCTCGTCGAGGCCGGCGGTCAGCCCTTCCTCGTCCCGTACGACGCCCGCCCGCGTCGTCATCGTGTTCCGCAACGCGCGCTGCAGCGCACGGACGTTCTCCTCACCGTCGCTCGCGAGCAGCCCGTCGATCTCCGCCCGGGCCTCGCCGACCGCCTCGGAAGATCGCTCCTGCCGCTGCAGACCGGTCGAGTACCGGGCCGCGTCCTCGGCGACGATCCGGCCGAACACCATCAGCTCGATCAGCGAGTTGCCGCCCAGCCGGTTCGCGCCGTGCAGGCCGCTGGCCGCCTCGCCGATCGCGTACAGGCCGTCGACCCCGGTCCCGTGGTCCTCGGGCCGGACCCACACACCACCCATCGAGTAGTGCGCCGTCGGCGCGATCTCGATCGGCTGCTTGGTGATGTCGAGCATCTGCAGTTCGAGCAGCGTCTGGTAGACCCGCGGCAGCCGCCGCATGATCGTCTCGCGCGGGAGGTGCGAGACGTCGAGCCAGACGCCGCCGTGTTCCGTCCCGCGGCCTTCCTTGATCTCCGTGTACGCCGCGAGCGCGACGCGGTCCCGCGTGGACAGCTCCATCCGCTCCGCGTCGTACCGGGCCATGAAGCGTTCCCCGGAAGCGTTGCGCAGTTGGCCGCCTTCACCCCGCGCGGCCTCGGAGACCAGCGTGCCGGCCGCGTTCTCCGGCTCGATCAGGCCGGACGGGTGGAACTGGACCAGCTCGGGGTCGCGGATCCGGCCGCCCGCCTCGACGGCGAGCCGGAACGAGTCGCCGGTGTTCTCGTCGCGGCGCGACGAGGTGTGCCGCCAGATCCGGGTGTGTCCGCCGGCGGCCAGGATCACCGCGTCGGCGCGGATCAGGTACCGCTTGCCGGTCACCTGGTCGAAGCCGTACGCACCGAAGACGCGGTTGTCCTTGGTCAGGATCCGGGTCACGTACACGGTGTCCAGGATCGGCACGTTCAGCTGGACCGCGCGGTTGACCAGCGTCCGCTGGATCTCGAGTCCGGTGTAGTCACCCGCGAACGCGGTACGGCGATAGGTGTGGGCGCCGAAGAACCGCTGCGAGATCCGCCCGTCGGCCTCGCGGGCGAACGGCATGCCGTACCGCTCCAGGTCCTGGATCCCACGGGCGGCCTGCTCGGTGACGATCTGGACGGTGACCGGGTTGGCCAGCAGGTAGCTCTCGCGCAGCGTGTCGGCCGCATGCTGCTGCCAGCTGTCCTCGGGGTCCATCGTGGCGAGCGCCGCGTTGATCCCGCCGGCCGCCAGCGAGGTGTGCGCGTCCGAGCGCGAGCGTTTGCCCAGGGCCAAGACGTCGATGCCCTGCTCGGCGAGTTCGATGGCAGCACGCAGACCACCTCCACCGGTCCCGATCACCAGGACGGAGGTGGAGATCTGCTGCTCGGTGACGGTCACGGTGACGCTCCTCTTGGTAGCCAGGGATGGTGCCTACTGACAAGAGGACCGCGTACGACGGCCGAATGTGACCTGGTGTGAGTGACCTAACTGCCGGGCGAGACCGGGTCGAGCCGTGGGTATGGCGCATCAGACATCCCGAGGTCACGCCAGACGAACCGCGGGACACCGGCCAGGAACTCGCGCAGGAACCGGGAGTTGTGCGCGATCGACGGCTGGCTGTGGGCGCCGGGGGAGAACCAGACCCAGTCGTCGGCGATCCGGAACGGCGCCGGGGAGGTCGCCATCAGGAACTCCATCTGGCGCGGGTGGATCACGTCGTACGCGAACTTGGTGCTCGGCGACTTCACCTTGAACTGGTCGTTGAACCGCTCGCTCTCGAAGCTGATCCCGCGGCCGAACGAGCGGCCGCCCACGGACAGTTCGGGCATCCGGACCGGCAGCTGGAACCCGAGGATGGCCTCGTCGTGGTTCTCGGTCACGGTCCGGGTCGTGGTCCGGCCCTCGCTGTCGGTGGAGGTCTCGGTCCGGGTGGTCTGCCAGTGGTGGGTGAACGCGACGAACGGCGGGCCGTCGCCGTCGCGGCCGCGGATCACGTTCTCGGTCCGGTGGCTGTGGCCGGAGCGGGTGGTCGGGGTGACCTGCAGCAGGCTGTCGTCGACACCGATCCAGTGCCAGTCCGGGTGGTGGTAGAAGGAGAACCGCGGCGGCAGCTCCGGCTGGATCCGGTGGTCGAGCGGGGTCGCGTCGATCGCGTCGGCGACGGCGGCGAGTTGATCGAGCCAGGGACCGAGTTGGTCGACGTCCTTGCGGGGCGGGTCGAGCACGGTCAGCTGGTCGGAGTCGATGCCGAGGTTGAGCCCGGGCATTCCGCCCGCCAGCCCGTTGAGCTGGTTGCAGACCTGCGGGGTGAGCACCTCCGCGGCGTACGCCGGATCGAGGCCACCGATCTGCCAGCCGGGACCGAGCGCGCCGGGCGACGGCATCTTGGCCGCCTCCACGCCGTACCGCGGCCGCGCGTCGCCGCCCATCACCCACAGCTCGGGCAGGCGACGGGACAGCGTCACCATCGCGACCCAGCCCTTCCAGTTCTCGGACTTGTACTCGATCACCTGGAACGGACGGCCGGACGTGGTGTGACCGATGATCTGGTCGTCGGGGTCACGCCGGAAACCGAGGCCGAACGGCGGGTTGTCGAGTCGCGCGATGGCGCCGTAGTCGGGGCTGTTCACGAAGGTCCAGCCGCGGTCGCGCAGCGACTTGATGTACTGCTGACGCCGTACGAGCGCGACGATGCCCCACGCGATTCCGGCCGCGGCGATCAGGCAGATCACCAGGACAACCACTGTTCCACCGGTCATGAACGCCTCCCCGAGTCCCCTGGACGATAGCCGGGGATCAGGCCAGCCGGTGCTCTTCCAGCCAGACGGTCGCTCTGCGCTTGGAGGCGCGCGAGAGCCAGGCGTCCTGGATCACCTCGGCCAGCTCCTGCCGGGACAGGCCGCCCAACTCGCTGGCGCGGACCAGGACGGACAGGTGTCCGTCGAAGTGCGGGGTGCTGAAGAACGGGCTGCCTTCGTCGGCGACCAGGGCGAGCTTGTCCTCCTCGGCCGGGACCCAGATGACGATCACGTCGTCGTACCGTTCGCCGGTCTGCGGGTCGAACGCGTCCGGCCTGGGCGTCCGGAAGAACACGAACGACTTCCCGCCGACCTGGTAGACCGGGTTGCCCGACCCACCCTTCTCGACCGTGACGTGCGGCATCGCGAGCGCGATCTCGTGCACGTCGGCAACCTTCGCTCTACGACCCGGCATCTGGTCAGTTTAGATGTCAAGACGCGCTCGGCGGCTCCGACCAAGGGGTGTCAGCAGGAACTCATCGGAGGGAAACGATCATGGGCAAGGTACGGGTTCACAACTTCACGATCACGCTGGACGGGTTCGGCGCGGGCACGAACCAGCGGCTCGAGGAACCGTTCGGGGACGGCGTCGACCACCTGCACGACTGGATGGACCCGCTGTTCGACGGGACCGCGACCGGGCTGGACGCCGAGGTCGGCCTGGACGCCGAGTCGTTCGGGGCGACCATCATGGGGCGCAACATGTTCGGGCCGGTGCGGGGCGAGTGGCCGGACGAGTCGTGGACCGGCTGGTGGGGCTCCAACCCGCCGTACCACCACGACGTGTGGGTGTTCACCCACCACCCGCGGGCGGACGTCCAGATGGAGGGCGGCACGATCTTCCACTTCACTGACGAGCCGATCGAGGTCGTGCTGGACAAGGCGAAGGCCGCGGCGGGGGAGAAGGACGTCATCGTCGCGGGTGGCGCGGCGGTCGTTCGGCAGTACCTGCGGGCGGGGCTGATCGACCAGCTCGACATCGCCGTCGCGCCGATCCTGGCCGGGGCCGGCGAGCCGCTGTTCGCCGGCCTCGGGGACGCGTTGAAGCAGTACGAGGTCGTCCAGCAGATCAGCTCGCCGGCGGTCACGCACGTCCGGCTCGTACGACGCTAGCGGCACAGCTCCTGGTCGAGGAGCGCGTTGACGGCGGCCTTGTGGTTGCCCGCACCCCAGGTGACCGAGACGGTGACGCTGCGGTGGCCGTTCGGCGCGACGAAGGTCCACGTCGAGTAGCCCGGCGCGTCACCGTCCTTGCCCCAGGCGGTGCCGCACGGCAGCGAACGGGTGATCACGCCCAGGCCGTACTGCGACTCGTGGGCGGTGGTCTTCATCTCCCGCATGAGTTCGGCGGGGAGCAGTTCGCCGTCGAGCAGGGCCTGGAAGAAGCGGTTCAGGTCCCGGGTGGTGGAGATGATCTCCCCGGCCGCGTTCAGGATCGACGGGTTGACCTCGGTGATGTCGACCAGCCCGCGCTCGAGCGGCAGGTAGCCGCGCGCGTGCGGCCCGAGGACGAACGGGTTCGTCCCGGGGAGCGACGTGCTCTTCAGCTGCAGCGGCTTGATGATGCGGTGCTTGATCTCGTCGCCGTACGAGCGGCCGGTGACCTTCTCGACGATCAGGCCGAGGACGAGGTAGCCGGTGTTGTTGTAGACGACCTTGGAGCCGGGATCGAAGTCCACCGGGAACGCCGTCGCACGCGCGACGAGCTCCTCGGTGGTCCACGTCGTCCAGCGGATCTTCAGGAACTCCTCCGACCGCGGTGACGGCATGGTCGCGAGCACCTCGTGCAGACCGCTGCTGTGGTTGAGCAGCTGCCGGACCGTGATCCGGTCGTCGTGCACGACGCCTGGCAGGACGCGCTCGACCTTGTCGTCGAGGTTCAGCCGGCCTTCGTCGACGAGTTGCAGTACGACGGTCGCCAGGAACGTCTTGGTCTCGCTGCCGACCCGGAACCGCGCGTTCTGCGGGACCGGCCAGTCGGTGCCGGCGACGGCCGTCCCGCTCGACGCGCGGACCGGTCGACCGTCACCGGCGATCTCGACGGTCGCGCTCGTCGCGCCCGCGGCGACGACGGCGTCCACTTCCTGCTGCAGTTCGGGTTTCGGGGCGGTCGCCGGTGTCACCATCAGCGCGGTGCTCAGGACCGCGGACCCCAAGTTGATCATCATGAGCACCACCCTGCCGCCGCGCGTCCGCGGCTGGTAACCGGGAAAGACCTGAACCGGCCCTCGGGGAGACCCCCGCTATCCCAGGGCTCGAGGCAACGGATCGGCGTGCACGATCTGCAACCGGCTGACCGCGCGCGTCAGTACGACGTACAGGCGCTGCAGTCCGCGTGGCTCGGCCGCGACGATCCGAGCGGGCTCGGCAACGACCACCGCGTCGAACTCCAGACCCTTCGCCAACGTCGCCGGGACGCAGACCAGGCGGGTCGTGTCCATCGCGTCCTCCACCGCACCGAGCAACGCGGCCTGGAGACCGGCCTCGGCCAGTACGTCGCGCAGGTGCTCGACCTGGTCGTCGGCCGCGATCAGCGCGACCGACCCGACGCCGGCCAGCGCCTCCTGGCACGCCTCCACGATCGTTGCCGCGAAGGTTTGCTTGTCGGTGGCAACGACTTTGAGGGCGTCGGCAACGGTCCGGACCCCGCTCGGCGTGCCGAGCGTCGGCGCGATGGTCGGCAGCAGCTGGGCCGCGAAGTTGATGATCTGCTCGGGCACGCGGAAGCCCCGGTCGAGCTCGGCGACGATGCCGTCCTCCTTGCCGAGATGGGCCAGCACCTGGTCCCACGGACCCGCGGCCCACGCGGTCGTCGCCTGCGCGAGATCGCCGAGGACGGTCGCCGAACCCGTCCGGCACCGGCGTCCGAGCGCGCGCAGCTGCATCGCGGACAGGTCCTGCGCCTCGTCCAGCACGAGGTGCCCGAGCGAACCGGCGTGCCGCTCGATCAGGTCGTCCAGCTCGTCCAGCAGCACGGTGTCGGCGCTCGACCACTTCGCCGTCTTCGCCGAGCGCGGCGGCTTAGGCCAGAGCAGGGCTGTCCGCTCCTCCTCGGTCAGCTCGGGTGCTTGCGCTGCCAGGAACTCCGCGTCGGAGAACAGCTTCCAAAGAACCTGCTCGGGCGTCACCTTCGGCCAGACCGCGTCGACCAGTTGCTTCACTGGCTTCGACCGGGCGACGGCGTTCTGCACACGGTCGTCGGGCGACTCTCCCCGACGTTCCATCAGGACCAGTACGGCGTGCGCGATGCGCTGCGCGAGCGCGTTCCGGCCCGGGGTGTAGCGGGTCGATCCGTGCAGGGCGGTGACGATGTCGACGAGCTCGTAGTCGTGGACGCGGTAGCGCTGGGATCCCTTGCTGTACAGGATTCCTTCGGTCGGCGTACCGACGGACGTCCAGAGCGCGCGGAGCAGGATCTCGGCCATTCGGGCGTCGCCCTTGAGGCGGGCTGCCTCCGAGCTGTCGACGGCGAGCACGGGCTGGGTGATCAGTTCCTCGATGGTGATCTGCCGGACGTTCACCTCGCCGAGCGCGGGCAGGACCTTGCGGATGTAGGACAGGAACGAGCGGTTCGGCCCGACGATCACGACGCCGCCGCGGCTCAGTCGTTCGCGCTCGGTGTAGAGCAGGTAGGCGACGCGGTGCAGGCCGACGGCGGTCTTCCCCGTACCGGGTGCGCCCTGGACGCAGACGCTCGGCTGCAGGGGAGCGCGGACGAGGTCGTCCTGCTCGGGCTGGATGGTGGCGACGATGTCGCGCATCGGGCCGGTGCGCGGGCGTTCGATCTCGGCGCGCAGGAACCGGTCGCCCTGGTCGAGCTCCTCGGCGCCGATCATCGGCTCGTCCTCGAAGCCGGTGAGCTCGGCGGTGTCGGAGAACCCGTATCGGCGTCGCAGCAGGACCTGTTGCCGATCGCTGCGGGTCGCCCGGTAGAACGGCACCGAGACCCGTGCCCGCCAGTCGATCACCATCGGTACGCCGGTGCCGTCGTGCACGTGCCGGCGGCCGATGTAGAAGCGGTCGAGGTCCTCGATCGCGCCCTGCTCGTAGTCGAGCCGGCCGAAGAACAGCGGGACGTCGGCAAGGTCGAGCAGCGCCAGGGTCCGCTGCTGGTGGGCGCGCTGGTTGGCCTCGTTGGTGAAGCGCTCGTCGTTGTCCTCGCCGCCGATCACCGGGATCTCCCGGACGGTGACGTCGTGGTGCATCCGGCGCAGCGCGGCGCGGGACTCGGCGAGGTAGTCGCGCTCTTGCTCGAGCTCGGAGTTCTGCTGGGGTTCGGCCATCGGTGTGAGACCTCTCGTGCGGTCGTGCTGGAGGGAAACGAACGACGGTGTCGGCGGCGATCTTCGAGATCCCGCCCCGGAGTACGTCCGGTTCGTTTCGACCCTCACGCAGTGCAGACAAGCCACCCGAAAAGACAGACCGGCGACGCTAGCAGCTGGTCAGGTCGGTCGCCACTGCATTTTCCGGTGAGGTCCAGGTCACTTCGGCGGGCTGTCACGCGCCCTGGGCGATCGGTGTCTCGTGGGCAACACCGACAGAGGAGACGATGATGGAAGCACGGTTCAACCTGTTCGAGAGCCCGACGGCGGCGAAGGTCGCGAAGCGGCTGTACTCGGTGGCGGGGATCTTCGAGCAGTCGACGCTGCCGAAGACGCTGCTGGAGATCGTCGAGCTGCGCGCCAGCCAGATCAACGGGTGCGCGTTCTGCGTCGACATGCACACCAAGGAGGCGACCGCCGCGGGGGAGTCGCAGCAGCGCCTCCACCTGGTGGCCGTCTGGCGCGAGGCCGCGGTCTTCACCGAGGCCGAGCGGGCCGCACTCGCACTGGCCGAGGAAGGCACCCGGCTGGCGGACGCGTTCGAGGGAGTCAGCGACGACACCTGGGACGCCGTCCGCAAGCACTTCACCGACGACGAGGTCGGCGCGCTGGTCTGCCTGGTGGCGTTGATCAACGCCGCCAACCGGATGAACGTGATCGTGCGCAACCCGGGTGGTTCGTACGAGCCGGGGATGGTGGCGGCGTTCGCGAACTGACCGCCGAATCCATTGGAGGCACCGGCTAGCGGCCGAATCCGGTGGAGCACCGGCTTGCCGGTGCATCCACCTACAAGTGGGCGGATGACTGAGGCCGCGCCGACCTGCTACCGCGGCGACGTGCCAAGGTCCGCGCGGCGACCTGCGTCCTCGCGGGCCAGCAGCAGGTAGGCGCTGGCGGTCCACGTGTACGCCCGGTCGCGCAGGCCCTCGCCGGTCAGCGCGTCGAAGTTCTCCGCGAAGCCGGACTGGTCGCACAGCCGGCGGAAGCGGGTGCTGGCTTCGTCGGCCAGCTCGCCCTGGCCGACGGAGCGCAGCCCGTCGTCGAGCAGGACGCTCGGCGGCGCCCAGATCGGGCCGCGCCAGTAGCCGTCCGCGGTGTAGTCCGCGGAGCGCGGGTCCTCGGAGGCGAGTCCCCAGTCGGTCAGGTGCCGGCGGATCTTCGCGACGAGCTGCTCGACGACCTCGCCCGGCAGCCGGTTCCCGAGCATGATCGGCAGCGCGGTGACCAGACTGGTTGTCTTGCTCGCCGTACGGCTCAGAGCGCCGCGCGCGAGGAAGCCTTCCCCGTCGTACAGCTCGGTGAGCAGCGCGGCGACGATCTCCTCGGCGGTGGCCTTCCAATAGGCCGCGTCGTCGGCGCGCCCGAGCTCCTCGGCCATCGCCGTCAGAGCGTCCAGCTGCAGGACCAGTACGGTCGCGAGGTCGGGAGACTCGATCACCGGCTCGTGGTCGAAGATCGTCGCGTTGTCCCACCCGCTGTCGAACCCGTGCTGGTAGTGCGGCAGCGCATGCCCGGGAACCCGCCGCCGATCCAGCCAGAACTTCGTCCAGGCCGCCAACCGCTCGTACACCTCGGGCTCGGCCTCGCCCGACAACTTCCGCCAGGCCCACCCGTGAATCGGCGGCTTGACGAAGTTGTAGACGATCCCGGAGTGCCCGACCACATCCGGCAAGGCCCCACTCGCTTCCTGATGATCGAACGGCATCAGGAACTGATCCATCGCCAGCTCCGCCTCACCCGGAGCCAGCGCGAGCGCGTTGAACGCGTGGTCCCAGCTCCACACCCGGTCCATCCAGTGCTTCGACATCAACGCGGCCTCGCGCGTCACGAACCCGTCCGCCCGCACGATGCTCGCCCACAGCACGTACGCCGCCGCCTCGGCCGCCGGGTACTCGTCGGTCCGCCACCCGGCGACGCGTTCGACGAACTCTCCGAACTCGGCCCGGACCTCCGCGACCACCTGATCGAACGCCGCCGTCCGCTCGTACGACGGTCGCGCGGTCCCGAACTCCTCGACGACCGCCTCCCAGCCGCGCTCACCGTCTACGCCCTCGCCGTCCACGCCTTCGCCGGTCAGCCGAACGCTCCGCCCAGGCCCGGTCGACGCCTCCCCGGCCAGCATCGTGATCCGATACCTCCGCCCAGAGGCATGGCTCGCGAACACCAGGCTCAGGTCGGTCGGATCGACGAACAGGTGCGCCTCGTCGTCGCCACTCAACTCCAGCGCCATCCCTTGACCCCGGAACCTCACCGTGTCCACGGTCTCGAACACAGCCTCGATCCGCCCCTCCGCGGCCTCCCACCGCAGCACCTCCGGCGTCCCCACCACCTCAGCCGGCGTGGACGGCTTCAACGCGAGAACGCCAACCTGCTTAGTCTGGTGCGTGACGAGATGGACATCGTCCGCCACCACGTCGTACGCGACGACAGGGGAGAGCGCCAGCCACGAGCCGCGCCGGCTGAAGGGGATCTCGCGAAGGTCGAAGTCCATGCCTCAGATCCTATTGGATATGCGATGCCTCCCAGGACGCGAGGATCCGCAGTCCATCGTCCGAGGGACTGCCGGGCTCGGCCGTCAGCACCATCAGCCGCTGCCCGCTCCCGTCCGGACTCGCCCAGACGTCGCAGTCGAGCGTGAGGTCGCCGACGACCGCGTGGTGGTAGTGCTTCGTGCCGTACGCCGCCGAGTTGACCCGCTGCTCGGCCCACCAGACGCGGAAGTCGGGGTCCGTCACCGACAACTCCCCGACGAGCTGGGCGAGCGCCGGATCGTCCGGGGCGGCCGCGGCCTCCATCCGCAGCGCGGCGACGGCGTCGCGGGCGTCGTGCTGCCAGTCGACGTGCATCGCCCGGACCGCGGGATCGGTGAACAGCAGCCGGATGTAGTTGCGATGGGCAACGGGTAGCTGAGCGAAGTCGGTGAAGAGCGCGGCGGCCGTGTGATTCCAGGCCACGATGTCCATCCGGTGGCCGAGGGCAACGGCCGGCGTCTCGCCGAGCTGGTCGAGCAGCCGGCGGATCGCCGGGCGGACCTTCTGCACGGGACGACGACGGCGTGGACGGGCGTCGGTCTTGCCGGCGACGGCGTACAGGTAGGTCTGCTCGTCGTCGGTCAGGCGTAGTGCGCGGACGAGCGTGGCGAGCACGGTCGCCGACGCCTGCACGCGGCCCTGCTCGAGGCGGGTGTAGTAGTCGACACTGATCGCCGCGAGCTGCGCGACTTCCTCGCGCCGGAGTCCTGCGACCTTGCGCTGCCCGGTGTCCGGTAGCCCGACCTCGTACGGCGACAGCGCGGCCCGGCGCGCTTTGAGGAAGGCGCCCAGTTCGTCGGTCATGCCTCCATTGTCGGCCGGAATCGGTACTGCTGGGAGGGAAGGATCCTTCCCGGGCAGAAAGCCGACTCTTTTGGGGTGGTCGCCGCGGGGAGAGCGTGGTGCCATGAGCAAGCAAACTGTGAGTTTCCCCAGCAACGGCATCACGATCGCCGGTCACCTCTACCTCCCGGAACAGGCGGAGCCAGGTCCGGCGATCGTCGTCGGGCACCCCGGCAGCGGCGTCAAGGAACAGTCCTCCGGCCTGTACGCCGGCAAGCTCGCCGAGGCCGGCTTCGTCGCGCTCGCCTTCGACGCGGCGTACCAGGGTGAGAGCGGTGGCTCGCCGCGCGGGCTGGAGGATCCGGCCCAGCGCATCGAGGACTTCAAGGCGGCCGTCTCCTACCTCACCACCCGGCCGGAGGTCGATCCCGAGCGGATCGGTGCCCTCGGCATCTGTGCCTCCGGCGGCTACGTCCTGAACGCCGCCGCGGGCGACCATCGGATCAAGGCCGTCGGGACGGTCAGCGGAGCCGACGTCGCGCGCCAGTTCCGCTTCGGGGCCGACGGCGCGCAGGATCCGGCGGTGTTCCAGAGCCTGCTCGACGCGGCCGCGGCAGCCCGTACGGCGGAAGCCCGCGGCGAGGCCGTCGAGCCGCTGAACCTCTTCCCGGCCACGGTCGACGAGGCTCGCGCCGCCGGCGGGGAGCATGCGGCCGAGGGATTCGACTACTACCGCACACCGCGCGGAGAGCACCCTCGGTCGCCGGGGATCATGCCCTGGCCGAGCGTCGACCGGATGGCGAGCTTCGACGCGTTCACCGCCGTACCGCTGATCAACCAGCCGTTGCTGATGCTTGTCGGGTCGCGCGCGGTGACCGCCTGGATGACGCTCGACGCCTTCCAGCGCGCGAGCGGTCCGAAGCGGATCCACTGGCTCCACGGCGCCTCGCACGTCGACACCTACGACAAGCCCGAGTACGTCGACGCTGCGGTCGAGGAGCTCACCGCGTTCTACGTCGCATCCTTCGCTCGCTAGCCCGACGCCCACCACCCACCAACCGCCGCCCGACCCCGCCCACCACGCTCAGTCCGGGCGGGATGCCGATCCTCAGCACCCTTGAACGGTGGTGGGCGTCGGTCGGCTGGTGAAGCGGGTGCGGTTGGTGGTGGTGTGCGTTCAGCTGATCATCCAGGGGCGGAGCTTCTCGGGGTTGCGGATGGCCCAGAGGTTGCTGACGCGGTGGTGCTCGACGTGGAGGGCCATCACGACGACGGTGACGCCGTCGACCCGGGCGATGATGCCGAGGCGGCCGTTGACCTGGCGTTCGAGGATGGTGAAGCCGGGGGCCAGCGACGAGATGCCGACCAGCATCTGCGCGATCTCGGCGGCGCCGGTGACGGGGTCGAGGTGGGCGCTGACCACGCCGCCGCCGTCGGCCACGGCCAGGGCGTTGGGGTCCAGTACGCCGATCAGCGCGTTCACGTCGTTCGCGGACCAGGCCTGCTGGAAGGCCCGGACGACGCCGGCGTGCTCGGGAGCGGGGCGGACGGGAGCGCGGGAACCGGTGAGGCGGCGGCGGGCTGACGAGGCGAGTTGGCGGCACGCGGCCGGCGTACGGCCGACGATCTCGGCGACCTCCGGGAACGGGTAGCGGAACACGTCGTGCAGGACGAACGCGACCCGCTCGGCCGGCGTCATCGACTCGAGGACGACGAGGAAGGCCATGTTGACCGACTCGTCGAGAGTCACCCGGTCGGCGGGATCGCTCGGGGTGCCGGCTCGGCCGCCGAGCCAGTCGGTGTCGTCCGGCAGCGGTTCGGGGATCCACTCGCCGACGTACCGCTCCCTGCGTGCACGGGCCGAGCCGAGGACGTCGAGGCAGATCCGGCTCGCGACCGTGGTCAGCCAGGCGCCGGGGGAGTCGATCGCGTCGCGTTGCGCGGCGGTCTGCGCGTACCAGCGCGCGTAGGTCTCCTGGACGACGTCCTCGGCGTCGGCGAGTGAACCGAGCATCCGGTAGGCCAGGTTGATCAGCTGCCGCCGCTCGTCGATCACCCGGCTGAGGCTGTTGTCCTCGGTCATCCGTCGCTCCCGGTGGTCGGTGGTGCTGCCTGGTCATCCGGTACGACGACGCAGCCTGCCGAACTGTCAGGTGCCCTCGCCTCACATTCCGCGCGGCTGCTTCGTCGTACCGGCGAACAGCAGACGAGTGAGGAGATGACGGCCGATGAGGGACTTCGAGGCTATCGCCGACCGGGTCGAGAAGCCGCGGGAGGTTTGAGATGAACGACTACACGCTCGACGCGCGGCTCGGGTTCGCTGTGCGGCAGGTGTTCGGGAAGGTGCGCGGGAGCTTCGAGAAGGTCGAGGGGAGTTTGTCCGTCGATGGGGACGATCCGTCGAGCGCGAGGGTCGAGCTGACGTTCAGGACCGGGAGCATCCAGACCGCGAACCCGCGGCGCGACGAGCATTTGCGTCAGAGCTTCCTGGGGGCGGGTGAGCATCCGTTGGCGACGTTCGTGTCGACGGAGGTGGTGCGGCTCGACGGCAGCGTCTTCCGTGTGACGGGTGTGCTGACGATGCGCGGGGACGCGAAGTCGGTGAGCTTCGAGCTGAGGCAGCGCGGGGAGTTGAGGTTCGAGGGTGAGCTGACGCTGGATCGGCGCGACTGGCAGGTGCGGTGGAACGGATTCGCCGAGGGGTGGGGATTCTTGCTCGGGTACGACGTCGACGTGCAGCTCGAGGTCACCGCGGTCCGGCGGATCTCAGGCCCAGTCGGGGCCGGCCTCGAGGCGGAGGTGCAGTAGCTGTTTGAGCGGCATCGACTCGCCGTCGCGGGCGCCGAGGCCGACCGTGAGCGGCGGGTCGGACGGCTCGACCTGGAGTCCGGACAAGCGGGCCTTCAGGCTGGACTGGACGCCGAGCAGGTAGAAGTTGCCGTCGGCATCGACCGCGAGGGATTTGTTGCGCTTCAGGTACCAGCCGACGAGGTTGGTCCGGTAGCTGGCGCCTGAGCCGACGACCTGGGCGCGCAGCGGCTGAGGCTCGATGCCGGCGGCCGTCGCCTGCTCCACGAACTCGACGAGCAGGTCGTGGGCCTTCGCGGTCTCCTGTGCGCGGCGACGGTCGAGGGCTGCCGCCTGTTCGGCGGCTGCTTCCCGTCGTCGATCGCGCCAGCTGGGTTCGCTTTCCACGCCGCCACCTTAGACGCTGGGACTCGGCGCGGAGCGAGAGACGTTGCGGCGGGGAAGCCTTGGGAGCGGCGCGGTGGCCGGGCGGTCAGTTGGTCGCCTGGGCGAGGAGGCCGTCGACCAGGGCGGCGAGAGGAGGAGCAGCAGGTCCTCCTTGTCCCGGACGTGGTGGTACAGCGTCGTCGCGCCGATCCCGAGCTCGCCGGCCAGCGCGCGGATCGTCAGCTTCTCCCAGCCGTCGCGATCGATCAGCCGGCGGGCCGCGGCGAAGATCTCGGCGCGGGACGTGACAGGCGGCCGGCCGGTCTGACCGCTGCTGACGCTGGATCTGGGCACGCCCCCAATCATGCTGTCCGGCGCCGCTCGATCCCAGCACCGGGGTGTGTGGTGTCGCCACGAGGACATGGCGATGATGGCCAACCTCGAGATCGTCTGAGGGTCAGTGCGGGAGGGTGCGGGTGTCGACCAGTTGCTGCGCGACGTCGCGGAGCTTGGTGTTGGTGTCCTGGGAGTAGCGCTTGAGGATGGCGAAGGCCCGGTCGCCGTCGACGTCGAAGCGTTCCATCAGGATGCCCATCGCCATGCCGACGAGCTTTCGGGCGTCGACCGCCTGGGCCATGGTCTCTTCGTGCCGGGCGGTGGCCACGGCGACGGTCGCGTGGCGGGCGAGGATCTGGGCGATCGCCTCGTCGTCGGCGCCGAAGGCGTCCGGGGCTGGGCTGTAGAGGCCGAGCACGCCGACGGTGCGGGAGTCCTCCGCGAGCATCAGCGGCACGTCGAGCACGCTGCGGACGCCGAGGCTGGAGACCTTGGCGGCCCACTTCGGCCAGCGGTCGTCGGTGTGGGTGTCGCGGATCAGGACCGAGGTCCGGTCCCGCAGTGAGGTGATCAGCGGGCCGTCGTCGGAGTCGATCTGCAGCGTGTAGACGTCGGTGACGACCGGGTCGGTGACCGCGGCGATCTCCGTGCGGTGCCCGCGGGTGGCGAGCGCGATCCCGGCGTACGTGCAGTTGAGCGCCTGCAGTGCGAACTGGACGACGGCGTCGACGGTCTCGTCGACTCCGGACGCGTCGTGCAGCTCGACGGCCAGCCGCGCGAACACGTCCGCCGCCGCGCCGTTCACAGGGTCAAGCGTCGCCACATCGGTCTCCCAGGTCCGCACGAGGGTCACCCCGCCGGCCGGAGTACCCAGACCGCCATTTTGCCTCACCGGCCTCCGCCTGAGTGCGTCACGCGTTGGTGTCGTCCTCCAGGATCAAGTCCGCCAGCGTGGTGAGGTTGTCGGCGACCAGATCGGGCTGGGGGCCGTGCGGGCTGAGGACCATCCCGGGACGGCTGACGAACGCCGCCCGGCACCCGCCTTCCAGCGCTCCGGTGATGTCCCAGTTGTGCGCCGCGATCAGCCGGACCTCACCGATCGGTACGTCGAACGCAGCCGCGACCGCCTGGTACGGCTCGGGTGCGGGCTTGAGGTGCTGCACGGTGTCCGCCGAGATCACGCGATCGAAGTACTTGCGGATCCCCGCGTTGGTCAGCTGCTGCTCGGCGACGTCCTGCACCGAGTTCGTCAACGCGACGAGGTGCAGCGGCGACTCACCCAGCCGCGCCAACGCGTCAGCCACCTCCGGGTGCGGCGGCAGCGACGACATCAGCGCGACGGTCTCGTCCACTTCGGCGTCACTCAGTACGACGTCCTGCCGCGCGGCCAGCATCCGCAGCGCCGCCCGCTGCGCGGTCGTGAAGTCGACATACGCGCCGGTCAGCCCACCGACGAACGCGAGCTGCAGCATCTGCGCGAACCACAACGGCCGCAGCGCCGCCGTACCGAACAGCTCCTCGAACCGCCCGTCGAGCGCCTTGAGGTCCAGCAACGTCTCGTTGACGTCGAACGCGAGTACCTGGGTCATGGGATCAGCTCCGTGCTCTCGAAGGGGCGTTCCAGATCCGGCCGAAAAATAGAGGGGTGGTTCTAAAAATGCTAGCTTAAGGGGGTGGAGCGGAAGCTGACGGTCAAGGGGGAGGCGACGCGGGCGCGGATCGTCGCGGCGGCTGCGGGGTTGATGTACGAGCGCGGGGTGGCGGGGACCAGTACGGAGGACGTGCTGGCGGCCGCGGGAGTGAAGAGTCCGTCGCAGCTCTACCACTACTTCGGGGACAAGCGGTCGCTTGTGCAGGCGGTGATCCAGTACCAGACGGAATCCGTGCTGGGATTCCAGAAGCCGTTGCTCAGTCGGCTGGACAGCTTCGAGGCGCTCGAGGCCTGGCGGGACGCGGTGGTGGAGCTGCAACGGTCGCGCGGTTACACGGGCGGATGCCGCATCGGCTCGTTGGCGGCGGAGTTGGCGGACCACGACGCGCAGGCGCGGGACGAGTTGATGGGGACGTTCGCGCAGTGGGAGGAGGCCATCCGCGACGGACTGGCTTCCCTGCAGGCTCGGGGTGAGCTGGACGCGGCAGCTGATGTCGACGAGTTGGCGCTGGTGCTGCTGACGGCGCTACAGGGCGGATTGCTGATGACTCAGGTGCGTCGCGACACGACCGCGCTGTACGCCGTACTGACCGCGACCATCGATCACCTCCGCGGGGTCAGCCGCGTTTGATGCCGGCGGCGAAGTTGAGGGCGGTGAGGGTTTTCTGGAGGGTGTCGAGGTCCGGTGCGGGAGTGACGGCGAAATCGGCGTACAGGCAGAAGGCGAGGTTGCCGTCGGTGGTGTGGCCGGCGATCTCGGGGCGGCCGTCGTCGTTGGGCAGGACGAGCCAGCCGAGGGTGTCGAGCTCGTCGAGGACGGTCGGGCTGAGTGAGTGGTCGCCGGCGGCGAGTACCAGGATTCCGGCGCCGGTGAGTTCGTCGAGGTACGCCGTGTGGGCGTCCATCAGCTCGACGACCTCGAGGTCGATGTAGTCGACGTCGGGGCGCGGTGAGTTCTCCGAGGCGCAGGAGATCGCGAGGCCGTGTGGGAGGCAGGTCGTCTGCGGCATCGGGCGCGAGTACGGCGTGCCCGGGCGGCGCAGGCAGCGGCGGGTCGGTGAGATCGGCAGGTTGCGCCGGTTGGTCGAGCGGTTGTTCACGCGGCGGCCTCGACCTCGAAGACCCGGTCGAGACCGGTCCGGTGCAGGGCGTCGGCGGCTCGCCGGTTGGCGTGCCGGATGACGACGCCACCGCCGCGCCGGCGGCAGATCCGGTGGGTGTCGAGCAGCGCCGCGAGCAGCGTGGACGACATCTGGTCCAGGTCGGACACGTCGATGACGACCAGGCAGGCGCCGTCCATCACCAGGTCGTTGAGCTGCCAGCGCAGGGCGGTCAGGCCGGCGGCGACCTCGGCCTCGCTGATCGTCACGATGGCCTTCCGGGGCGGTGGGGTGTGAGCGGAACGGGTCATGGCGGACCTCCCGGCGGCACTGACAGGATCTCTCTACTCTTCCCCGTCGACGTTGAGAACGATCGAGCGCCTTCTTTACGATCCGATGACGAGAACGCCCCCGGGCGTCATCCGCTACCGATCGTTGCAAGGATGGTTCGATGGCGTTGCAGGTCCTGGTCGTCGAGGACGACGACCGCATCCGCACCGTCCTGCGGCTCGCGCTGGAGGACGAGGGGCATCAGGTCACCGAGGCCGCCGACACGCCCGCGGCCCTGGACCGGGTCCGGACCGTGATGCCCGACCTGGTGCTGGTCGACCTGATGCTCGGCGAGATCGACGGCTACACCTGCATCCGGGAGATCCGCCGGCTCAGCGACATCCCGATCGTGATCGTCAGCGCGCGCTCCGACACCCACGACATCGTCGCCGGGCTGGAAGCCGGCGCGGACGACTACGTGACAAAACCCTTCCAGGTCAAGGAGCTCACCGCCCGCCTGCGGGCGCTGCGGCGGCGGCTCCGGACCAGTACGGAGGCGACCGAGCCGGACGTCGTACTG
The DNA here is from genome assembly GCA_049998015.1 of Kribbella sp. cmx-5-2. Classification (GTDB taxonomy): domain Bacteria; phylum Actinomycetota; class Actinomycetes; order Propionibacteriales; family Kribbellaceae; genus Kribbella. Next base: position 260,993 of record JAEBEC010000001.1, on the reverse strand, counting down.
GATTCTGATCCGGTACGACGGTTGGTGCTGTCCCGCTCGCGCGGGTCGGTGCTGCTGCAGGGCGCGGACCTCAAGCTGACCGTCACCGAGTACCGGCTGCTCGCGGAGCTGGCCCGGCCGCCGGGGCGGGTGCTCAGTCGTCAGGCGCTGCTGTCGTCGGTGTGGGAGCACGGCTTCTACGGCGACGAGCGGATCGTCGACGTCCACATCCGGCGGTTGCGGACCAAGATCGAGCGCGATCCGGGCCGCCCGCTGCTGGTGGTCACCGTGCGCGGAATGGGTTACCGGCTGGACCCGCGATGAACCGCGCGATCGCCGCGCTCGGCCTGCGGCACCGGATCGTGATCGCGTTCGCGCTGGTCGCGCTGCTGGTGTCGACGGTGTTCGCCGTCAGCACCTACGCGCTGGCGCGCGGGTACCTGCTGGGTCAGCGCGAGGCCGTCGTCCAGCGCCAGGCGCTGGCGGACGCCGGGTTCGTGCAGCGGCGGCTCGAGACCGCGGGGGCGGACGTGTCCGCCGTACTGACCGCGGCCGGTACGCCGGCTGGGTACACGGTGGTGCTGAAGTGGCAGGACCAGTGGTACGGGTCGGCGCTGGATCAGGGGCGGGAGGCTGTCCCGGAGGAGATGCGGGCCGAGGGCGCCGCGGGGCGGGCGGCGACGCAGCGGGTCAGCACTGCTGACGGGCCGGTGCTGGTGGTCGGCGTACCGCTGCCTGCTGTCGGCGGCGAGTTCTACGAGACGGCGCCGCTGAACGAGCTCGACGGGATCCTGCGGTTGCTGAGCAGCATTCTGATCGGTGGGGCGGTCTTCTCGGCGGCCGCCGGTGCCGCGCTCGGGGCCTGGGCGAGCCGGTCGGTGGTGACGCCGCTGAACCGGGTTGCTGTCGCGGCGGCGACGATCGCGGGAGGCGAGCTGGACACCCGGTTGCCGCCGACGGAGGATCCCGAGCTGGCGACGATTGTTGCCTCGTTCAACAGTATGGTCGAGACGTTGCAGCAACGGATCGAGCGGGACGCGCGGCTGGCGGCAGATGTGAGCCACGAGCTGCGGTCGCCGTTGACGACGTTGGTGGGGAGTGTGGACCTGCTGACCGCGCGGCGGGACGAGCTGCCGCCTCGGTCGCAGCAGCTGCTCGATCTGATCTCGGCGGATCTGGATCGGTTCCGGCGGCTGCTGGACGACCTGCTGGAGCTGGCGCGGTCGGATGCCGGCCTGGATCTGGGGTCTGAGGCGACGGTGTCGTTGAGCGAGCTTCTGCAGTACGTCGTGAGCGAGGTCGGTGGGGATCCGGCACTGGTGAAAGGGGCCGAGGGCATCGAGGTGCGAGGGGACAAGGCACGGTTGGGGCGGTTGTTCCGGAACCTGCTGGAGAACGCTGCGCGGCATGGTGGTGGGGCGACCGCTGTGCTGGTGAGTCGGTCCGGGGCCGACGTACTGGTCGAGGTGGACGACGCAGGGAGCGGGGTTCCGCCGGAGGATCGGGAGCGGGTGTTCGAGCGGTTCGCGACCGGGCCGAATCGACGGGGGTCTTCGTCGGGGACCGGGTTGGGATTGGCGCTGGTTGCGGAGACGGCGGCGGCGCATGGTGGCGCGGTGTGGTGTGAGGCGTCTGCTTCGGGTGGCGCGCGGTTCGTCGTACGGCTTCCGGAGGTACGGCGGTGAAGCGCTGGGTGGTGGGCCTGGTCGTCGTACTGGTGCTTGGTGGGTGTGGAGTGCCTTCGCAGGACTCGCCGGTGGAGATCCGGCCGGAGGCGTTGCCGTCGCGGTTGCGGGACACCGCGCTGCCGCGTGACGTCTCGCCGCCGACGGCCGGGCCCGGGCAGGTGAGCGTGGTGGTGAACTTCGTCCGCAAGGACCGGTTGGTGCGCTCGGTGCGCGAGGTGCCGAACGGCCCGGCGCAGGACCGCCTGGCCGCGATCGTCGCCGCGTTGGTCGCCGGCCCGACCGAACGCGAGCGGGCCAGCGGGATCTCCTCGGCGCTGCCCGCGGGTCTGCAGCTGACCGTCACGACCCTGGAGGGCAACCGCGCGGTGATCGGCCTCGTCGGCGAGACCGACGGCTCGGCCGCCGAGAACGTGCTCGCTGTGGGCCAGATCGTCTTGTCCGCGACGGCGATCCCGACCGTCAAGGAGGTCACCTTCGAACGCGACGGGCTCCCGGTCGAAGCGCTGCTGGCTGACGGCGCGCTGACCACCAACCCGCTGACCGCCGCGGACTACGCCGCTCTTCGCGCAGGCTGACCGGAGTTGGTGGTTACGCCTGCCGCTTCGTGCGGGGCAAGGTCGTCGCGGCGATCAGTACGACGACCAGGAGGACTGCTGCGCAGAGGGTCAGGCCTCGGGCGTAGCCGTCGTTGAGGGAACCAGTCGACTCGGTGTGCTGGTTGGCGGCGATTCCGAGAGCGGCCAGGCCGAGAGACGCGCCCGACTGGCGGGAGCTGTCGTGGATGGGGAGTTGGAGAACTCCTCAGACAAGCTGAGGAATTAAGGTGGGGAGATGATTCGCCGGGAGTCGCTGGCCGAGCAGGCTGTTGAGGAGATCCTTCGCCGCGTGGGGGCCGGGGAGTGGCCGGTCGGGCAGAAGCTGCCGGGGGAGACGACGCTGGCCGTTCAGCTGGGGGTTGGGCGGTCGACGGTGCGTGAGGCTGTCCGGGAGCTGGCGGGGCGGCGGGTGCTGGAGAGCCGGCAGGGAGCTGGGGTGTTCGTCGTCGGGACTCAGCCGGTGGAGGACTGGGATCAGGTGCTGCGGCGGGCTGCGATCTCGGATGTGCTGGAAGGCCGGGTGGCGATCGAGAGCGAGGCCGCACGGCTGGCGGCTTCGCGGCGTACCGCTGGTGATCTGCGGGCTCTGAGGCGGACGCTGGCTGATCGTGCTCGGGCTGCGGTGGAGGCGGGGGATGAGGGGTACATCGAGGCGGACCTGGCGTTCCATCGGGCGGTGGTGACGGCGGCGCACAATGCGGTGCTGGGTGAGCTGTTCGACAGCTTCGTGCCGCGGGTGCGGCGGGCGATGGGGGACATGCTCAAGCTGGAGGTTTCAGCGCGGCATCGTGGGGATCAGGCTGAGCATGCGGCGATCGTCGACGCCATTCGCGCGAAAGATGGGGAGCTGGCGGCGGGAGTCAGCCGCGCTCACCTTGCTGGGGTGCGGAGTGAGTTGCTACCCGGCTGAGGCGACGACGGTGTAGCCGCGTTCCTCGATGGCGGTGAAGCAGGCTGCTTGGGCTTCGGGGGTGGGGAAGGCGGCGGTCACGCGTTTGGTGTCGAGGTCGATGGTGACGTCGGCTACGCCGTGGGTTTGCAGGACGGTGGTGATGGTGTTGGTGCAGTGGGAGCAGGTCATGTCGGGGACTTCGAAGACCACGTCGGGGAGGGGCATGGTGGGCTCCTGGTGAGTGAGGGTGATGACGTCCAGCAGGGTGGTGAAGGTTTTTATGAAGAGGTCGACCAGGTGGGGGAGGAGGGGCGGGGAGGGGGTGGTCATGTTTGCTAGGCAGCGGGGGACTTCGCCGGCGGGGAGGTCGGCGTACTGGGGGAGGTCGGCGGCGGCGATGGCCTGGGCTTTGAGGGTACGCAGGGTGAGCGTCGACTCGGGGGTGTAGCGGAGGGTGCCGTCGGGGCGGGTGTCCAGGGCGATCGGGATCATGCCGCGGCGGAACGTCGAGGACTGCAGACCCCAGTGCCAGGTGTTGGCGACGACGGCGAAGATGCCGGAGTCGCGGAGCGCGCGGGCGAAGGCGGCGGGGTCGTCGTACGGCGTGGTGCCGGCGAGGTAGGCGTGCTGGACCAGGGCTCGCGCGGTGGTTTCGAAGCCGACGGCGAGGATCTCGCGGGGGTCGGCGTCGGTGGTGGTCGCGGTCATCACTCGGCGGTCGGCTTCGCTCAACGGGGTGAGGGCGGGGAGGGTCCGGCGGAGCGCGAGGGTGGTTTCGCGGGCGACGACAGGGACGAGCGGGCCGAGGGCGCTGCAGTGGGCGACGTTGGAGACGCCGGTGCTGTCGTGCCAGAGGACTCGATGGGTCGCGCTGGTGGCGATCGGGAGATCGAGGTAGTTGCGCTGGGTCGTGGTGAGGCTGCCGTCGGGGGAAAGCGAGGTGACCTCAGGGTCGGCGGTCCACGGCGTGGGTGGTGGGAGCTCGGGCGCCCAGGGGGCGATGGTCTCGGCCAGGATGCGGGCGGCGGCCGCGCGGTTGTAGTCGGACATCGGCGCCTCCCTGGGGGACGCGTCCATTCTCCTGGGACGGGCCGGCGGTTGCTGGTCGCACCGCGTGTCCGTCTGTAACAATCGCTACCAACTCGAGTGGATGTGGAGGGTTCATGACAGTGGTCGCTGACGACGGGTGCCGGCTGTGGACTCGGGTGACGGGGGAGGGGCCGGCCGTCGTACTGGTGCATGGCGGGCCTGGGTGGTGGGACTACCTCGACGACCTCGCGGCGATGCTGGCGGACGACTTCACGGTGTGGCAGTGGGATCAGCGGGGTGGTGGGCGGTCCGAGGTGCGGGGGCCGTTCACGGTTGACCGGTACGTCGCTGATTTGGCGGCGGTGACGGGCGGGCGGAAGGTGCGGGTGGTTGGGCACTCGTGGGGTGCGGCGCTGGCGCTCGAGTATGCGCACCGGTTTCCGGTCGAGCGGTTGTTGCTGGTGTCGAGCACCGGGCTGGACGGGCCGCCGCCGTCGTACCGGGAACGTGTCGCGGAGATCCTTGCGGGTGAGCCGTACGACGACGAGTGGTTGGCGCGGATCTCGACCGGGTTTGCTGATCGTTCGACTGCGATGGATCTTGCTCGGCGGCTGAACACTCCGCGGTTTGTGCCGAACAAGATCGGTGCCGATGCTCTGATCGCGGATCTCAACAGCCGGCCGGATCGCAAGGGCGCCTGCGCGGCGGTCGATGTGCCGACGTTGCTGATCCACGGCGAGTTTGATCTTCGTCCGCCGTCCGTGACCGACTCCCTGCTTGCCGCGCTGCCGGACGCCGAGCGGACGATCGTGCCGGGTGCCGCGCACTACCCGTGGCTGGAGAACCCGGAGGAGTTCCGCCGCCAGGCCCTCGCGTTCCTCACCGCTGGGTGAGGGGAGGGCGGAGCGGAGTCGAGCGCGGTATGCGAGCGTCGCGCGAGCCGAGCGCACCGTGCGCCGACTGCGGCGCCGCGCCGAGCGCCCTGTGTAAGCGGGGCACGATGCGCGCGCTGTGCGCGGGTCCACACCGTGCAGGCGGGGCACGCCGTGCGCGCGGGCCCACGTCATGCGCCCTGGGCAAGCGGGTGCGCGCTGTGCCCGCGGGCCCGTGTCGTGCGCGCCGTGCAAGCGGGGTAAGCCGTGCACGCCGTGCCAACCGTTGGAGCCGAGCGCGTCGTTCGCGTCGAGCACCCGGCGCTAATCCGCTCGGGCGGCTGTAGCCGCAACACCATGGCGCTAAGCCGGGCACGCGGCGCCAGCCGCAACACCGCGGCGCTAAGCCAGACACGCGGCGGCAGCCGCGACTCCGCGGCGCTAGTCGCAACACCCGGCGCTAGCCGGCAAGTGCCTGCGCTAAGCAGGCAACTCTCGCCGGCGATAAGCCGGAGGGTGGGCGCGTGGGAAGAAGCTGTTAGCGGCGGGTGAGGCGGATTACTGGGTACTCGCGGTCGGACTTTTCCTGGTATTTCGCGATGCGGGGTTGTGCTTTGGCGATTTGGGTCCAGGCGTCTGCGCGTTCGGCCGGGGTGAGGCGTTCGGCTTTTACCGGTACGGCGGGTTGGCCGGCGAACTCGACCGTTACCTGGTCCGGGTGGGCCGTCAGGTTGGCGTGCCAGTCGGGGTGTTGGCTGCCTCCGCCGGAGGCGACGACGAGCCACGACTCGCCGTCCGGGAACCATGCGAGTGGGGTCGCTCGCGGTTCGCCGCTGCGGCGGCCGATGGTGTTGAGGACGAGGACGTCCATGCCCATCATCTGGCCCTTGCCGTCGCGGATCTTTCGCGCCGCCCGGGCGCCCATCTTCACCTGCAGCCACCGGGAGAAACGTCCGGGAGTGCCGGGCTTGCGCTCGGCCTGCTCTGTGTTCGTCATGCCGACGACGCTAGGCGTCAGCCGCCCGTTGCCGCTTCTCGATTCCTGATCACCTGCGGGCGGCGGCGATTTCCTGGCCGAGTTCGCTGTGCGGGAAGCGGTCGATCAGGGCGCGGAGTTCGTCGGCGGGGAGGTTGGCTCCGAACGTCTCGGCCCGTGGCTGCAGTCGTACGCCGTCCGCGAGCTTGTCGAGCACGACCGGGTCGAAGCCGAGGTCGTCGACGAACTCGCTGACCACCGCGACGTCCGACGCGTTGTCACCGGCAACGGCGATCGCCTTGCGGCCCGGCGTACCGGCGGGCCGGGCGCCCTCGTCGAGGTCGTGGTACCCCATGTGGTTGAAGCCCTTGACCACCCGCGCGCCGTCGAGGAACGCGGCGACGATCTCGCTCGACGACGTGGAAGGGTCGGTGAGGTCCTCGCGGTGCCCGTCGATCTCCCACCAGTAGTTCATCGCGTCGACGACGAGCTTGCCGCGCAGCTGGTCGACCGGGAGCGCCTGGTGCTTGCCGAGCGGCAGGGCCAGCACGACGAGGTCGGCCTGCGCCGCCGCCTCCACCGAAGTGGTGGCGACGGCGCCGGGGACGAGGATCTCCACGGTGAGCGCGATCTTGGTCGGGTCGCCCGAGCCGGCGATCAGGACTTTGTAGCCCGCGGCAACGGCCAGCCGGCCGAGCACGGTGCCGACCTTGCCGGAGCCGAGGATCCCGATCGTGTGGATCCCGGTGGCACTCATGCCTGCTCCACCGAAGCCGAAGCCGAAGCCGAGCCCGAAGCCGAGGCCGAAGCCGCCGGCGTCAGCTCGGCCAGCCGCTCGCGCACCTGCGGGATCACCTTGCCGCCGAACAGCTCCACCGCGCGCATTCGCGCACTGATCGGCTGCGCGCCGCTGCTGTAGATCAGGTCGAAGCGCCCGACGCCCACGGCACTGACCGCGCGCGCGATCTTGGCCGCGACGGTATCCGGCGACCCGATGTAGAGCGAGCCGTGCTCGATCTCGGCCAGATACTCCTCGGGACGGATCGGCGGCCAGCCGCGCTGCTGCCCGATCCGGTCGCGGATCACCTTGTAGTGCGGCCAGTAGATCTCGCGCGCCTCCTGGTCGGTGTCGGCGACGAAGCCCGGCGAGTGCATGCCGACCGGGTGCGCCGTCGTACCGAACTGCTCGGCCGCGCGGCGGTACAGATCGATGTACGGCGCGAAGCGCTCCGGTTGGCCACCGATGATCGCGAGCATCAGCGGCAGGCCGTGGTGCGCGGTCCGGACCACCGACTGCGGCGAACCGCCGACGCCGATCCACGTCTTCAGCCGGCCGGACTCGGTCTTGGGGAACACGTCGGCGTCGGTCAGCGCCGCGCGCGTGGTACCGGACCAGGTGACGGGCTTCTCGTCGAGGAGCTTGACGAACAGGTCCGCCTTCTCCTCGAACAGTACGTCGTAGTCGGCCAGGTCGTAGCCGAACAGCGGGAACGACTCGGTGAACGAGCCACGCCCGAGGATCACCTCGGCGCGGCCGTTGGACAGCGCGTCGACGGTCGCGAACCGCTGGAAGACGCGGACCGGGTCGTCCGAGCTGAGCACGGTCACGCCGGAGGCCAGGCGGATGCGGTTGGTCCTGGTCGCGATGCCGGCGAGCACGGTCTCCGGGGAGGAGACCGAGTACTCCGGGCGGTGGTGCTCGCCGAGGGCGATCACGTCGACGCCGAGCTCGTCGGCCACGACGGCCTCCTCGACGACCTGGCGGATCGCCACGGCGTGCGAGACCAGCTGACCGTTGTCGTCCTGCGGGACGTCGCCGAAGGTGTCGAGTCCGAACTCGAGATCTGTCACGGGTACTGCGCTCCTTGTGGTGAAGGGATTCAGACGGTGGTGGGTTGTACGGCGAGCAGCTCGCGGACGCGCGGTGCGACCTCGCGGCCGAGCAGCTCGATGGTGCGGGCGCGAGCGTCCCGAGGCAGGAACATCACGTCGTACTTGAGGTCGAAGCGGCTCAGGTGCAGGTCGCGGACCATCGTCGCGATCTTCTGCGCGACCGTTTCCGGCGAGCCGACGAACAGCGCGCCGGTGTCGACCTCGTCCAGGTAGCGGTGCTTGGTCGGCGCGTAGAAGCCGCGTTCGCGGGAGAGGTTCTCGACCACCGGCTGCCAGTAGCGCCACCAGGTCTCGACGGCTTCCTCGTCGGTCTCGGCGACCATGCCGAGCGAGTGCTGGCCGATCGGGAGTCGCGGCTTGCCGAGGTCGTCGAGCGCCCGTTCGTACAGGGCGACGTTGCCGGCGAAGCGCTGCGGGCGGCCGCCGATGATGGCCATCATCAGGGGCAGGCCGTACTCCGCGGCGCGCAGGACCGAGTTCGGCGTACCGCCGACGCCGATCCAGGTGGGAATGCCACCGGGGCGCATCTGCGGGTGCAGCGTCTGGCCGGTCAGCGGAGCCCGGACGGTTCCGGACCAGGTGACCTTCTCCTCGCGCTGCAGGCGGACGAACAGGTCGAGCTTCTCCTCGAAGAGCTGCTCGTAGTCGGCCAGGTCGTACCCGAACAGCGGGAACGACTCGATCGCCGAGGCCCGGCCGAGCACGATCTGCGCGCGGCCGTTCGAGACCGCGTCGAGGGTCGAGAACTCGTGGTAGAGCCGGACGGGATCGTTGGTGCTGAGCACCGTGACCGACGTACCGAGCGCGATCTTCTCCGTCGCGGAGGCGATGGCGGCGAGCAGGACCGGGGTCGCGGAGTCGTTGTGGCCCTCGCGGTAGTGCTCGCCGACGTTGAAGGCGTCCAGGCCCACGGACTCGGCCAGCTGTGCCTCCTCGACCAGCAGGCGCACCGTCTCGGCGTCGGACATGATCCGGCCGTCGTCGGTGGCCACCTCGCCGAAGGAGTCGAGACCCAGCTCGAAACCAGTCACCACGGTCACCTCGTTCTCGTCGCGGCCTCTTGGGGTTGACATGTCAATCATATACATTCGAGTTGACGCGTCAACCAGGAGGTTCGAGATGAGCAACACGGTGTCCCGGCGAATTCTTCCCACCACCGAACAGCTGCGGATCTGGCGGGACTTCATCGAGACCGCCGACGCGTTGCGCGCCCGGCTCGGCGCTCGGTTGCAGGACGAGTCGGGGCTGTCGCGCGGCGATTACGCCGTACTGCTGGCGCTGTCCGAGGCCGCGGATCACCGGCTGCGTCCGTCGGATCTCGCGTCGCGGATCGGGTGGGAGCGCAGCCGGCTGTCGCATCACCTGGGGCGGATGGAGAAGCGGGAGCTGATCCGGCGCGAGGAGTGCGCGACCGACACCCGAGGTGCGGAAGTCGTCCTGACCGAGGCCGGCGCGAGCGTCTTTCGGGCCGCGACGGTTCCGCACCTGCGGGCGATCCGCGAGCTCTTCGTGGACCCGCTCACGCCCGAGCAGCTCGAGGCGGCCGGCGAGCTGGCGGCGGCTTTGCGGGGTCAGTTGGACCGCGGCTGAGTAGATTCGAGCGCATGGCGGTCGGTCCGGCGGTGGCGGTTGCGGCGGCGCGGCGGATCGCGTTGCGCGCTCAGGGGTTCGGGGACGCGAGGCCTGGGCGGGCGGACGTTCGGCAGGTACGGCGGGTGGTCGAGCGGCTCGGCGTACTGCAGGTGGATTCGGTGAACGTGCTGTGCCGGTCGCACTACCTGCCGGTGTTCTCGCGGGTGGGGGCGTACTCCCGGGAGCGGCTGGATCGGATGTGCTCGGGTGGTGGCGAGCTGTTCGAGTACTTCTGGGGGCACAAGGCAGCGCTGCTGCCGGTGTCGTCGTACCCGCTGGCGCGGTGGCGGATGCGGGTGGCCGCGCGGCAGGTGTGGGACGAGCCGCTCGATCCGGAGCTGCAGGTGCCGTGGTCGGTGGTGGTCGGGATGCGGCGGTTGAGCGTGGAGCGGCCGCGGTTGGTCGACGAGGTGCTGGCGATGGTTGCCGAGCAGGGACCGATCACGGCCGGCGAGGCCGATCGCGACGGCGTACGGCGGAAGCGGACCGATCCGGACCCGGATCCGTCGACCGGGAAGATGTGGAACTGGCAGGACGCGAAGATCGCGCTCGAGTACCTGTTCGCGACCGGGCGGGTGGCCATCGCCGGGCGGCGGCACTTCGAGCGGCTGTACGACGTTGCCGAGCGGGTGCTGCCGACCGACGTACCGGAGGTGGATGACGACGAAGCCCGGCGCGAGTTCGTGCGGATCGCGGCGCGGTCGCTCGGTGTGGCCACGGCGAGGGAGCTGTGCGGGGCGACGCGAGGGCACTATCCGTTGCCCGCGGCAACCGGCAAGCGGGTGGTCGGCGAGCTGGTCGACGCCGGCGAGCTCGTGCCCGTGCAGGTCGACGGCGTCAAGCAGCAGAGCTACCTGTGGGCCGAGGCCGACGACCGTCCGGTCGATGGACGGGCGCTGCTCTCGCCGTTCGACACGCTGATCTGGAACCGGGACCGCACCGAGCGGCTGTTCGACTTCTTCTACCGGATCAGCATCTACACGCCCGAAGCCCAACGCGTGCACGGGTACTACGTGCTGCCGTTCCTCCTCGGCGACCGCCTGGTCGCCCGGGTGGACCTCAAGTCGGATCGGCGTAACTCCGCCCTGCTCGTACCGACCCTCACGGTCGAGCCGGGTGTGAGGGACGTGGTCGACCCGTTGGCCGCCGAGTTACAGCTGATGGCCCGCTGGCTGGGCCTGGAGCAGATCCAGGTCACCGCCGACGGGCCATCCGGACGGGCGTTGAAGGGTGTACTGCGCTAGACGGTCGCGGGTGCCCGATGGTTGGCAGCGCGTCGGTGGGTGATGCGGTACTGGCCCGCGAGGCTGATCAGTGAGAGCAGGATCGCCGCGCCGGTGTACCAGGTGACGGTCGGGATCTCGCCGAGTGTCGAGGTCAGCTGGCCGGCGATGACGACCGGGACACCCAGGCCGACGTACGCGATCAGGTAGACCGCGCCGACGACGCCCGCACGCTGGTCCGGTGCTGCCAGCGGGAAGACGAGCGCGAGGGCCGCGGTGAACGAGGCGCCGAAGCCGATGCCGGCCATGGCCTGGCCGATGATCATCACCGCGAGGCTGCCGGCCAGTACGCCGGTGATGATGCCGGCCGCGCCGACGATCGACGCGTAGATGCCGATCGTCATCGCGCGCCGGGAGTCGACCTTGCCGAGGGCGAAGCCGATCAGGAACGACGCGGTCTGCGGGACGAACCCGGCGACGCCGTTCATCAGGCCGCTGTCGATGTGGAAGACGCTGCGCACCAGGCTCGGCGCGAGCCCGCCGGACAGACCGGCCAGCATCCAGACCGCGGCGACGACCGGGGCCGAGGCGGCGAACTCCGCGCGGGTGGCCGCGGGGAACGAGATCCGCGGGATCATCGAGCGCAGCGCTCCCGGCGTACGGCGGACGGTCTCGGGTGACAGCGCGACGACCACGAAACCGAGCGCGGTGAGCACGGTCAGGACGACGAAGATCACCGTGTTCGCGTCGGAGCTCACCTGGATCGCCAGGCCGGCCAGCAAGGAGCCGAAGCCGAGCCCACCGGTCAGCCCAGCGCTGCCCAGGATCACGCCGAGCCCCTTGCGGTGCGCGGGAGCGATCTCGACCAAGGCCGCGGTGAAGGCGGTCGTGGCCGCGCCGGCGGCGACGCCCTGCACGGTCCGGCCGGCGATCACCCAGTCGACGTTCTGGGCGAACAGGAACAGCAGGTTCGACACCACCTGGACGACGAGCGCGCCGAGCAGGACCGGTCGCCGGCCGAGGTGGTCGGACAGCGATCCGACCGTCAGGACGGCGGCCAGGAAGCCGGCGGCGTACACGGCGAACGCCAGCGTGAGCAGCTGCGGTGCGAAGTTCCACTGGTCGCGGTACTCGACGAGCATCGGGGTGAGCGATCCGGCCGCGAGGTTCAGGCTCGTGAACGTGACCGCGATACCGGCCAGAGCGACGCCGGTGGGCAGGGTCCAGCGGGTGGGTCGGGTTGAGGTGGACATCGGAGCTCCTTGCTGGGACCTGGCTGCTAGTCGGTGATGAGGACGACGCCGGTCGGCGCGTCCAGGGCCTTCACCGTCAGTTCGGCGGCGCGGTCGAGGTGGACCCGCGGTTCGGCGGGCACGTTCTCGGGGTTGTAGGTGCCGGGGCCGTAGAACTGCCCGTAGCTGAGGACGACGCCGCCTTCGGCGAGCACCGACTTCTCCAGTTCGGCGACGGCCAGCGCGTCCGGTCCGTCCGGCAGTTGCCAGGCGACGGTCTGGGCCAGGATCTTCGGCGACCCGCTCTGCCGGGTGGCCTCGATCAGGTTCTGGTTGCCCTCGGTGCGGATCCGGGCGTTCAGCTCGGCGTGCGCGTCGATCTTCGACAGGTCGTCGGGCAGGTCGGTCAGCTCGTTCAGTACGACGTCCGGCCGGAACTCCTGGACCGCCCGGATCAGCGCGTCCCGGTCGAACACGTCGCACACGATCGGCTCCGCGCCGAGCTCCTTCAGGGCGGCGGTCTTGCTCTCCGAGCGGGTCATCCCGCCGACCACGTGCCCGGCCTGAACCAGCAGGGGAACGAACCGCTGCCCGATCACGCCGGACGCTCCGGCCAGAAAGATCCTCATCGCTGTCTCCTTCGATAATCCTGGATGTTGGATGTCCAGGTAAGACTCACCGTACGCCGCTGACTATTGCGCGGTCAAGCCAGCAAATCCCGGCCCGTGGACGCCGATCGGGTGCGCGGGGGAGCGTCCCTACGATGACTACTGATCCAGTGGACATTCGACGTTTCGGTGAGGACCCCGCAGATGACGACCAGCTACCACGCCGCCGGTGACCGCTACGAGCGGCTGGAGTACCGGCGGGCCGGCCGGTCCGGGCTCGACCTGCCCGCGGTCTCGCTCGGGCTGTGGCAGAAGTTCGGCACCGACTACCCGTTCGCTACGCAGCGCGAGATCGTGCTGCACGCGTTCGACCTCGGCGTCACCCACATCGACAACGCGAACCGCTACGGCCCGCCGTTCCGCGGCGCCGAGAAGTTCCTCGGGCAGCTGCTGCGCACCGACCTCGCGCCGTACCGGGACGAGCTGGTGATCACGACCAAGGCCGGCAACCCGATCAGCCCGAGCCCTTACGCCAAAGGCGGTTCGCGCAAGTCGCTGCTCAGCTCGCTCGACCACAGCCTGCGCGATCTCGGCACCGACTACGTCGACATCTTCTACCACCACCGGCCCGACGCGACGACTCCGCTCGAGGAGACCGTCGGCGCGCTGGTGAGCGCGGTCCAGCAGGGCAAGGCCCTGTACGTCGGGGTGTCGAACTACCCGACCGACCAGGCGCACGCGGCCGCCGAGCTGCTGCGGCAGGCCGGCGTACCGCTGCTCGTGCACCAGCCGCGGTACTCGATCTTCGACCGTACGCCGGAACGCTCCGGCCTGCTCGACCAGGCGGCCGCGGACGGGTTCGGACTCGTTGCCTACAGCCCCTTGGCGCAAGGGCTGCTGACCGACAAGTACCTCGACGGCACGATCCCGGAGGGCGCCCGGGCCGCCAACAGCACGTTCCTGTCGCCCGAACAGATCGACCCGGTCTATCGGGAGCGGGCGACCGCGCTGAGCAAGATCGCGCACGAGCGCGGTCAGTCGCTCGCGCAGCTGGCGCTGCAGTGGGTGCTGCGGCGGCCGGAGGTGACGACGGCGCTGATCGGTGCGAGCTCGACCGATCCAGCTCGACCACAACCTCGCCGCGCTCGACTTCCCCCCGCTGACCGAGGCGGAGCTGGCGCTGATCGACGAGCATGGTGTCCACGGCACGGGTCAACGTGCCTGACCTAGGGGAGTGGTTGTGACCGTTTCGCCTGAAGCATCGTTCCGTCTGCGGTACGGCGCTGAGGAGGTACCGCCGGCCGCGTGGACCGAGGTGATCGCCCAGCAGTTGGCGCACCGGTCGGTGCGGAGCTACCGGCCCGATCCGGTCTCCGACGAGACGCTGACGGCGCTGATCGCCGCCGCGCAGTCGGCGCCGACCTCGGGGAATCTGCAGCTGTGGAGCGTGGTCGCCGTACGGGATGACGTACGGCGTACGCGCCTCGCCGAGCTGGCCGGGGACCAGGACTTCATCCGGCAGGCGCCGTTGCTGCTGGTCTGGCTCGCCGACCTCGCTCGCGCGCGGCACGTGACCGAGCAGATCGGCCAGGCGACGTCGGAGGGTGCGGACTTCGTCGAGGCGGCGCTGCTCGGGTTCGTCGACGTTGCTCTGGCGGCGCAGAACGCGGCGCTGGCGGCGGAGTCGCTCGGGCTCGGCACCGTGTTCGTCGGGGCGATCCGCAATCGGCCGCTGGAGGTCGCGGCGGAGTTGGAGTTGCCGGCGAACGTGTTCCCCGTGTTCGGGCTGACTGTCGGGCATCCCGACCGGTACGACGAGACGTCCGTCAAGCCGCGGCTGCCGCAGGAGGCGGTGTTGCACCACGAGCGGTATGCGCTGGAGCCGCAGGCGGCGCACGTCGACGCCTATGAGGAGCTGCTGAACCGGTACTACGCGGCCGCGGGCATGCCTGAGGGGTGGGTACGCCGGGTGGCAGCTCGCTTCGGCAGCGTGGCCGGTCTGAAGGGCCGTGAGCACCTGCGCGAGGCGCTCCGGGTGAAGGGCTTCCAGCTCCGATGAGAGCGCTTGCGTGACGGACTGGACCACTGAGCCGTTGTCAGGTCATGAAGACTCACGGGGACAGTGTTGAGGAGGTTCGGCCGGACACGGTCGATCCCGGGTTGGCGGCCGCGACGTTGAGCGTCTACGCGCATCGCCACGAGGTGGTCCATCTGTTGTACTCGGCAACCGACGAGCCGGACGCGCTGCGCCGGGTGGCCGAGATCCTGCATCTGGAGGAGTCGACGGTGGCCCGGGTGCTCGACCAGCCGCTGCGCTGGATGGCGGCGCCGGCCCGGGAGGCGCTGGAGGCCGCTGCCGCGCGTGGGGTGTCGAACGCACCGGAGTTGGCTGCGGCGGCGGTTGGGTCGGAACAGCCCTAGGTGTTCGTAGGTCGAGCCGGTCGGGCAGCGCCCGACCGGCTCAGAGGCATGTCCTCAGTCGAGTGGTGGTGAGTTGAAGCCGCCCAACTCTTCGGCCATGCTGTCGGGATCAGCTGGCGGCGCCGTACGGGCTGCAGCACACGGTGATCAGGTACGGCGCGACGATCGTCGTCGTCGCGGCGCTAGGGCTGGCTGCTCAGCGACGCGCCGCGCGGATCTAACGCGCTCAGCGCGAGGAGAGCGGTGTCGTCCGCCAGCGGCTCGCCGAAACCGGTGAGCAGCTCGGAGAGAGCGGTGACCAGTTCACCGGCGGGCGCACCGGCGTACTGGAGGGCGAGGGTTCGCAGGGCGTTCTCGCCGTAGAAGTCGCCGCCGACGCGGGCCTCGGTGAGGCCGTCGGTGTAGAGCAGGAGCGTGTCGCCGGGCTGCAGGAGCAGGCGGGTCGGCGGCCACTCACCGGTCGGCAGGATTCCGATCAGCGTGCCGTCCGCGCTCGGGAGGTAGCCCGCGGTGCCGTCGGCGCAGATCAGGAGCGGCGGCGGATGCCCGCCGGACGCGAACTCGACCTCGACCTGGCCGGTCGCCGGATCGGGGACCATGGTGCCGAAGATCGCCGTGCAGTACCGCGGATCGCCGGTCGCGTAGCGCTCGTTCAGTACGGCGTTGAGCGTGGCCAGGGCGGACCCGGGATCGTGCAGCGCGGCGGCGCGCAGGGTGTAGCGGGCGAGCGACGTGACGGCCGCGGCCTCCGGGCCCTTGCCGCAGACGTCGCCGAGGAAGAAGCCCCACCGCTCGCGGTCGACGGCGAACAGGTCGTAGAAGTCGCCGCCCAGCTGGATCGCCGACGCCGTGTGGTAGTACGCCGCGGTCTCGACGCCCGGTACGACGGGGAGTTGGGCGGGGAGCAGAGACTGTTGCAGTACGGCGAGTGCGCCCTGCAACTGTTCGCGATCGGCCTCGGCCTGGAGTTGTGCGGCCTCGGCGACCTGGCGACCGCGCAGGAGTTCCTCCTCGTACGCGCGGCGGATCTGCGCGTCGAAGACCGTCGTACGGATCAGGACCGGCTCGCTGCCGTCGTACTTGACCACGGACGAGATCAGCACCGGGAGCCGGCCGCCGTCCTCCTGCTTGAGGTCGAGCGCGACACCGCTGATCTCGCCCTGCATCCGCAGCGACGGTGCCAGGTGGGTCTCGTGGAAGAGCTTGCCGCCGATCGTCAGCAGGTCGGCGAACCGCATCCGCCCGACCACAGCGTCTCGCTGAAGTCCGAGCCAGCCGAGCAGCGTCGCGTTGATCAGCACGATCGTGCCGTCCATCGTCGTCGACACCTGACCGCTGGGCGCCGACTCGTAGACCTCCTCGGCGCTGTCGCCGGGTGTCACCTCAGGCCCGCGAGGAAGCCGGCGATCGCCTGGTTGGTCGCTTCCGGCGCCGACAGGTGCGGGCAGTGGCCGGTCGCCTCGAGCGTGACGAGGGTCGAGCCGTCGATCGCGGCGTGCGTGTACGCGCCGACCTCGCGCGGCGCGATCACGTCCTCGGTCGACTCCAGGATCAGCGTCGGCACCTTGACCGAGGCCAGATCGGCGCGCGAGTCGGAAAGGAACGTCGTCCGGGCGAACACGCGGGCCATCGCGGGATCGGTCGCGCAGAAGCTGGTCGTCAGCTCCTCGCCGAGCTCCGGCCGGTCGGCGTTGCCCATGATCACCGGGGCCATCGCCGACGACCAGCCGAGGTAGTTGGACTCCAGCGAGGCCAGCAGCTCGTCGATGTCGTCACGGCCGAACCCGCCGCGGTAGTCGCCGTCGTTCAGGTAGTGCGGCGACGGCGCGACCATCACCAGCGCGCCGATCCGCTCCGGCGCCTTGCGGGCGGCCAGGACGCCGATCATCGCGCTGACCGAGTGCCCGACGAAGACCGCGTCGTGCAGGTCGAGCGCCGTACAGACCTCGGCGACGTCGTCGGCGTACCCCTCGAGGCTGGAGTAGCGCTGCTCGTCGAAGGCGGCCGGATCGGACTGGCCGGCGCCGACGTAGTCGAGCAGGACGATCCGGTGGGCGTCGGCCAGGGCCGGGACGGTCAGGCGCCACATGTTCTGGTCGCAGCCGAAGCCGTGCGCGAGCAGGACCGTCCGGCCGTCGGGGTTCCCGGTGATGGTGACGTTGTTCCGGCGCAGGATGTCCACGCAGCCATCTTCGCAGCCGGGGTCCGATCCGGTGGCGACGGCTTACCGGTGATCGGTACGGCGGGGGCGCAGCTCGTCGCGGATCGGGCCGGGGCAGGGCTCCTCGCCGGCGGCGTCGGCGAGGTCGTAGGCGACCAGGGGACACCGCGTGCAGTAGAGCAGGCCGTCGTCGGGGTCGACCAGCAGGTCGTGGTTCCCGGTCGAGAACGGGATCGGGCAGGCCGTTTCGGCGATCTTCTGGCGGTCCGCGAAGTGCTTGTCGCAGCGGATGCAGACCGGCCCGGCGGCGAACCGGCCCTGCGAGGTGACCCGGTGCAGGTCGATCACCTGGTGACCGTTGATCTCGGCGTACGGATCCGTCACGGGCGTCGTCCTCCAGGCTGGTCTGCGCTCGCCCTCCTAGGTGCCCACAGCAAGGTTGGGTTACGCATCCGGTCTATGACGGATCCGTCACGAGGGTTCCGGGACCTCGTCGACGACGGTCAGCAGCCGGTGCAGCATGGTCACCCGGATCACCGAGTCGACCCGTGGCCGGAGCGCCGCGAGCGTGAGCGAACCGCCGGCCGCCACGGCCGAGTGGTGCAGCTGGACCAGCGCGCCGAGGCCGCTGGAGTCGCAGAACGACAGGCCGGACAGGTCGAGGACGAGCGGCCGGCCGGCCGTGACGACCGGTCCGCCGGCGTCGACCAGGAGGCCCGTCGTACCGAAGTCGAGCTCGCCGGAGACCGTGGCGAGGACGTCGGTGCCGCGGTCGTCGGTCGTGACCGTCAGCAGGTGCGAGTCGCTCACTGGGGGAGCTTACGGGTGTCGATCAGGTGCTGGGCGACGTCGCGGAGCTTGGTGTTGGTGTCCTGGGAGTACCGCTTGAGGATCTCGAAGGCGCGCGACTCGTCCAGGTCGAAGCGCTCCATCAGGATCCCCATCGCCTGCCCGACCAGCTTGCGGGCGTCGACCGCGGCCGTCATCGTCTCGCCGTCGCGGGCGGCGGCGACCGCGACCGACGCGTGCCGGGCCAGGATGTGCGCGATCGCCTCGTCGTCGGCGGTGAAGGCGTCGGACCGGCTGTTGTAGAGACTCAGTACGCCGACCAACTGCTCGGCGGCCCACATGGGCACGTGCAGGACCGAGCCCACGCCGTACGCCGTGAGCCGCGTGCTCCAGGCCGGCCAGCGCGTCTCGGCGGCCACGTCCGCGACGTACACGGTGGTGCCGTTGGTGAGCGCGGCGATCAGCGGTCCGTCGCCGGAGTCGATCTGCTCCTGGTAGATCTGCGTCACCACCGCGTCCGTGACCGCGCCGATCTCCCAGCCGCTCTGGGTGGTCAGCATCACGCCCGCGAACGTGCACGCCTCCGCCTGGAGGGCGAACTGGACGACGGCGTCGACCGTCTCGTCCACACCCTCGGCGTCGTGCAGCTCCACCGCCAGCTGCGCGAACACGGTGGCGAGCAGCGGCTCCGGACCGTCGTGGTCGAGAGCCTCCTGCAGGTCCTGCTTCTCGATCGCGGGGGCCGAGGCGTGCTCAGTCATGCCCATATGATGCACGGCCACCTCGGTGCCCCGGTCATAGCTCCCGGATGATGGTCCCGAGTCGTTACCCGGCGGCCGCTCGCTGTTTGCGGGGGCTGGCCGTGGGTCACCGGGCGTCGTACCAGAGCTTGCCGAGGGAGAGGACCGGTTCGATGGGTGACTACGAGGCGACGACCGTGGTGGATGTCGCGCCGAACGTGCTGTTCGACTACCTGTCCGACGTCGAGCGACTGCCGGAGTACCTGCCGGCGATGACCGAGGTGCATCGCCTGGACGCGCCGTCCGCGCGGTCGCAGGGCGCCGAGGCACGGAAGCCTGGCGAGGCCGTCCACGAGCGGGTCGAGGTGGCGGCGGTGGAGGGGGACGCGCAGGAGGTTCGGAGCGAGGCCGTGATCGACATCGTCGAGGAGGGCCGGAAGATTCGCTGGTCGGCTCCCGGGCCGCACGACTACCACGGCGAGCTGGACATCGACTTCGTCTCCGACGGCACCGCCCAGCTGACGGTCCGGCTGCACACCGAGCATGCGGAGGGGCCGTCGATCGGAGAGGCCCTGGAGCGGACTCTGGCCGGCATCAAGGCGACCGTCGAGCGGCCGGAGAAGCAACCGCGCGAGTAGGCGGTCTCGGAGCATCCGCGCGGGTAGCCTCCGGGCGTGGAGAAGCTGCAGAGGGTGCTGGATTCGCTGGTCGCCGACGGGGCCACGGGAGTGCTGGTGGACTTGCGGTCGCCTGAGGGCCACTGGGTCGGCGGAAGTGGGGTCGCCGAGCGCGCGAGCGGGCAGCCGGTTGATCCGGCGGGCTGGTTTCGGGCGGGGAGTATCACCAAGACGTTCACGGCCGTCGTCGTGCTGCAGTTGGTGGCGGAAGGACGGCTGCGGCTGGACGAGCCGGTGACGCAGTGGCTGCCGGTGGTGCCGGAGGACGTGACGCTGCGGCAGTTGCTCAATCACACGAGCGGGCTGCACAACTACACCGACGATCTGCCGGACATGGCGGAGCTCTACCGGGGCCGGTTCGAGCACTGGGATCCGGCGGAGACGCTGTCCGGGGCGGTGGCCAAGCCGCGCGGGTCGGGCGAGTGGGCCTACTCCAACACCAACTACGTCGCGCTGGGGCTGCTGATCGAGGCGGTGACCGGGCAGTCGTACGGCGAGGTCGTGCAGGCTCGGGTGTTGGAGCCGGTGGGATTGACCCGGACGCGGATGCCGGGGGACGACGTGGAGCTGCCGGATCCGCATCTGCACGCGTACCTCGAGGTCGAGGGGGAGCTGGCCGACCTTGCGCGGGTGAACGTCTCGCAGGCCTGGGCGGCTGGGCAGCTGGCGTCGACGGCGGCGGATCTCAACCGGTTCTACGCGGCGGTGCTGGACGGGTCGTTGGTGGGCGAGGCCGAGCTGGCGGAGATGCTGACCGGCGTACCGAGTGGCGACGGTACGGCGTACGGGCTGGGGATCGCGCAGGACACGCTGCCGGACGGGCGCGTGCTGTGGGGGCACACGGGTGGGATCTTCGGGTACCGAACGGTGAGCTACCACTCGCCGGATCTGTCGCACCAGGTGACGGTGGCGCTGGCCAGCGGTGGAAGCGAGCTGGAGACCGACGGCCTGCTGACCGAGCTGCTGGCGAGTTGGTCCTGACATTGAGTGTTCAACTACTCTGGGGACAAGCGACCAGGGAGTTGGGGACATGGCGATCTTCAGGCTGAATCATGCGGTGCTGTACGTCGGGGATCTGGCGGCGAGCGTCGCGTTCTACCGCGACGTGCTCGGCTTCGGGTACACCGAGGTCGGGGACAGCTTCAAGGGTGGGGCTTTCCTGCGCGCGCCGGGGTCGACGAACGACCACGACCTCGGGCTGTTCGAGCTGGGCGCGCAGGCCGGGCCGTCGGAGGCGGGAAGGTCGACGGTCGGGCTGTACCACTTGGCGTGGGAGGTGGACACGCTCGGCGATCTCGTCGATCTGGAGCAGGCGTTGACGGCCGCGGGGGCGCTGGTGGGGAAGTCGGACCACGGGACGACGAAGTCGCTGTACGGCAAGGACCCGAACGGGCTGGAGTTCGAGATCGTCTGGCTCATTCCGGCGGAGCTGCTGACCGATGCCGATCGCAACAAGGCCGGGGTCGCGCCGCTGGATCTGGCGGCCGAGGTGGAGAAGTACGGGCGGGACGCGCTGAGTGGGACGGGGATCTCCCGGCCTTGACGAGGGCGTCAGCCTTCGAGGAGGGTCAGGTCGCGTTCGGCGTACTGGCGGTGTTCCCACTCCTCGATGAGGACGATCTGCAGGCACTCCTTCAGCGGGAAGTCCTCGATGATCGGCCAGCCGGGTGCGGTCTGGGTGACGTTCGACGCGAGCTGCTCATCGGTGAGTGAAGCGATGAACTCGCGGACCATCGCCTGTCGCCCGGCCCTGAGCGCGAGCACCTCGTCGAGCGGCGGCTGAGCCTCGCGGTCCCACGGAATGCCCGGCCAGCCGGGCGCCTCGTCCCACGGCAGGTCGAGCGGGTGCCACGGCGACGGCTCGCCGAGGATCATCCGCCCGACCCAGGCGTCGCTCGCGAAGCACAGGTGACGCAGCGTCTGGACGAATGACCACTCCTCGCCGACGCCGCGATGCAGGTCAGCCTCGGAGAAGGTCTTCGCGCGCTCGACCGTCCCGGTCCAGAGCCGTTCGAGGATCGCCCACGCCTCCCGGACCTCGTCGGCAGTGGAGGGCCGCATCTTGGTGCGTTCCGGCGTACGGCGGTTGAGCTCGGCGTCGATCAGCGGCGCGATGTCGACGCCGTTCACGACGACGTTGATCACCTCGCCGTGGATCTCCAGGTCGCACAGCTCGACGCCGGACAGCTTGGCCCGGTAGAGGCTGCCGCCGCGGATCTCCACGTCACTGAACGCCACTTTGCGCAGCACGGTCTCGGTCATGGCCTCACCTTAGGGTCGTTACCGGACGTTTCCCTTCCGCGAAACAGACCAGATGGAGCGGCGCGAGGTAAACCGCGACGGCACACCGCGGATCCCTGGTCCCGAGCGGGACGACCTCCGCCGCCGAGTGGATCGCATACTGTGCACCAAGAGCTGACTCGGCGAAGGAGTGGTGGACGGTGGATCTCCAGCTGAAGGGCCTGCGGGCCCTGGTGACCGGCGGGACGAAGGGCATCGGGCGGGCGGTCGTCGAAGGGCTGGTCGCCGAGGGTGCGTCGGTCGCCTTCTGTGCGCGGACCGAGAGCGACGTGACCGCCGCGGTCGAGGAGTTGCAGGACGGCGGGGCGACGGTCACCGGTACGGCGCTGGACATCGGCAACGGGCCGGCCCTGATCCAGTGGGTCAACGACAGCGCCGCCGAGCTGGGCGGGATCGACATCGTGGTCGCCAACGTCAGCGCGCTCGCGATCGGCATCGAGGGCGAGGAGCCCTGGAAGCTGTCCTTCGAGGTCGACATGATGGGGACCGTCCGGATGGTCGACGCGGCGATGCCGTTCCTCGGTCGAAGCCAAGCGCCGTCGATCGTCACCGTGTCGAGTGTGTCCGGGCGCGAGATCGACTTCGCGGCCGGTCCGTACGGCACGTTCAAGGCCGCGATCGTGCATTACACCCAGGGCCTGGCCTTCCAGCTGGCGGGCAAGGGGATCCGCGCCAACACCGTCTCGCCGGGCAACACCTACTTCCCGGGCGGGGTCTGGGAGTCGGTCGAGAGCGGCAACCCGCAGCTGTTCGCGGACTCGCTCGCGCTCAACCCGACCGGCCGGATGGCGCGCCCCGAGGAGATCGCCCGCGGTGTCGTCTTCCTCGCCAGTCCGGCCGCCAGCTTCGTGAGCGGCACCAACCTGGTCATCGACGGCGCGCTCACCCGCGGGGTGCAGTTCTAGCCCTGGGCAACGACCCGGGTGTTGTTGCTCGCGGCAATGAACTTCTGGCGCGGCAGCCGGTCGAGCCAGTAGTCCATCAGCAGTTCGCCCTGCCCGCCCTGGTACGAGCTGCAGCGGATTCGCGGGATCGCCATCGGGTCGAAGCTCTTGCCGTACGGCGACGGGCACGGCCCGGCGCCGACCAGCAGCACGCCCTCGTTCTTGTACGCCGTACCGCCGTGTCCTCCGGAGGCGAGGACGCGGCGGTCGCGCGGGTGGACGCCGAGCGGCAGCGCGAGCGTCCGCGGCGGCGCGGCCGGGACCGCGGTGGTGATCATCGCGGCGAGCCGGCCGATCTCGCTCTCGGCCTGGGGGCTGCTGAGGTGGTGGAGGTTGGGGTGGTCCCAGGTGTGGTTGCCGAGTTCGCAGCCGGCGTCGTACAGGTATCTGAGAGCGCGGGGGATCTCACCGCCCTGCAGGCCGAACGGTGACTTGTTGAGGTAGAACGAGCCGACGGCCGGGAAGTCGGGGTAGCGCGTCTGGAAAGCGAGCATGATGCCCATCGCCGTGTCGGGCACGACGCGGCCGGCCTTGTCGAGCGCGAACTGTCCGGGCGTGCTGTCGTCGAAGGTGAGCACGACCGGGGTCTTGCCCTCGGGTACGGCGGACAGGTCGCGGCGGACCAGGTCGACGGTGCGGATCGGGTGGTAGCCCTCGCGGTAGAGGCGTTCGAGTTCGGCCCGGAAGAAGGCCGGCGTCATGTCGTACTCGCCGCTGACGTTCGGGGTGAGGCGGTGGTGCATGAGCACCGGGATCACGCCGAGCTCGCTGGGCGCGGGCGGGCGGCTGGTCACCGGCTTGGGGGCCTTGGGTGCTGCGGGGGCCGGGGGAGTCGGCGTTGTCGGCGGATGGTCGGGGCCGACGACCGGCGCCGCGTCGGGCAGTGTCGTGTCGTTGCAGCCGGCAACCACCGTGGTGGCGGCGAGGCCGAGGAAGGCCCGGCGGGACAGCCCGCTCATTCGTAGATCACCAGTTCGGGACGCGGCTTCAGTGCGAGGACCTGGGCGGGCGTCATCAGCGGGCCGTGCCTGGTGTCCTCCTCGTAGAAGAGCTTGAACGCCGTGTGCACGCCCTTCGGCAGCTTGGTGACCAGACCTCGGTACGTCGCTTCCTTCGCGCCGCGGGTGCCGATGCCGTCGACCGACTTGATCAGCGCGACGCCCGGGTGGGGGCGCAGGGTCGCCTCGTTGGTGACGATCCGGCTGGTCAGCTGGTGGAACACGAACACCTTCTCCGGCAGCCGGTACTTGGTCGTCACCGCGGACAGGTAGGCGCCGATCTCGTTGAGCTCGGCACCCGACGTACGGCCGAAGACGCGACCCGGCACCTGGCCGGGGCCGACCTCCCACTCGGGATCGACGGCGAGGCCGACGTCCGGCTGGCGCAGCCACGGTTCGAGGCGACGTACTTCGTCGATCGGCTTCGCCTGGCCGGGCTGCACGTCGAGCATCAGCAGCATCTTGTGCTTGCGCGCGACCGCGAGGTACTTGTCGATCTGCTCCGGGTCGATCCGGCTGCGGTACTTGCCGTCGCGGCCACCGGCGCCCTGCGCGGTGACGACGATCAGCTCCATCACCGGGAGGATCGTCCGGCCACCTCGGTACGACGTCGCGAGCTTCTCGAGCCGGCGGGCGCGTTCCTCGAGGTTGCTGTCCAGCGGGCCGAGCGCGGGTGCACCGGGCGCGCCGACGAAGGCGACGAGTTGATGCGTCGGGAACAGGGTCCGGCCGCCGCGGGGGAGCTGAGGCAACGGTTTCGGCGTCGGCGACGCCAGCGGCTTCGGCGGCTGCTCGGGAGCAGCCGGTGCGCTCGGATTCCTGGCCGGCCGATCGGAGGCGCCGACATCGGCCTCGACATCGGCGCAGCCGACGGCGAGCGAGAAGACGAACAGCGAAGCCAGAAGAGGTCGAACAACCACAGGTGCACCCGATTCCCCAGAAGGTGATCAGGCACGTGGCTGTACCTACCGTTCAAGCTAGGCGTGATCACGTCATCGCACAACGTGACCACGCCGTACCGGTGTGTCTTTCTACTGCCCGATCACCAGGCCTTCGCGTTCGTCGTCCCACGCGGCCGACGAGATGCGCCAGCCGGCCGTCGTACGGACGAACTGGATGGTCTTCATGCCGCGGCCGGTGAACGGTTCGCCGTCCTGGACGCCGGACTTGCCGTAGGCACCGAACCAGTGTGCGATGTCGCCGAACACCTCGGTGCGGCCGTCCTCGGCCCACTCACGGAAGTCGGTCAGGCGGCCGCCGGTCAGCAGTTCCTGGCGGGGTGCGATGAAGTCGTCGACGCCGTACGCGACCGGTTCAGCGCCGCAGGTCTTGACGATCAGCGCCGACGGGAGCAGCAGGTCCCGCAAGCGGTCGAGGCGCTCGGCCACGCCGTCGCCTGAGGTGAACGCGCTGAAGAAGGCCCTCACCATCGCCTCGAGCTGTTCGGTATCGGTGTCCACGTGGCTGCTCTCTCTCGACCGGTCAAGGCGTCCGAGACTAGCTTCGACAGGATCGTGAAAGGGAACCTGGTTACCGTCGGGGGATCTGCGAGAAGGAGCCGACAATGAGATCACTCATCGTGTTCAGTTCCGTCACCGTCGACGGGTTCATGGCCGGGCCGGACAACGACCTGCGGTTCATGGTCGACGACGAGGAGCTGGAGAGCACGCTCAACGGGGAGCTGATGGAGGCCGCGGACACGATCGTGGTCGGGCGGAAGTCGTTCCCCGAGATGTCGTCGTACTGGACGACCGCCGAAGGCGAGCTGGCCGACTGGATGAACGGGACGCCGAAGCACGTGCTGTCCAGCGACGACTCGTACGACGTGAGCGCGTGGGGCAGCGCGGTGCTCGCGGCCGGCGACGGCGTCGAGCAGGTGCGGAAGCTGAAGGCGGCGAAGAAGGGCAAGAGCCTGGTCGTGTTCGGCGGCGTCGAGACGGTGCGGGCGCTGGTCGCGGCGGGACTGGTCGACGAGTACTGGTTCAAGGTGCACCCGATGGTGGTCGGGCGCGGGCGCTCGATGTTCTTCGACGTGACGGATCGGACCGAGCTGAAGTTGCGCAGCGTGCGGTCGTTCCCGAGCGGGAGTCTGGGAGTGATCTACACAGCGTGACGCGCGTCGATTGACAGTCGATAGGAAGGCAGTGATAGTCGAGCCGTGCAGATGATGGATCGGGTCGTGGTGCCGCTCAGGGTGTTTCTCGTGCTGCTGTTCGCGGGGCTGGTGTTCGCGCAGGTGGTGAGCCTGCCCGGGCAGTTCGGGCAGCTGAAGGGCGACGGCGCCGACCTGCGCTGGCCGCTGACCGTGTTCTCGATCCTCGAGGTGGTCTGCGTCCAGGTCGTGATCGTCTGCATCTGGCGGCTGCTGACGCTGGTGAAGGCCGACCGGATCTTCAGCGAGAAGGCGTTCGGCTGGGTGAACGTGATCCTCGTCGCGATGGTGGCCGGGTGGGTCCTGCTGCTCGGGATGACGATCTACCTGTCGCTGCGCGCCGACGACCCGGGCCTGCCGATCCTGCTGATCGGTCTCGTGCTCGCCGGCGGCGTCGTCCTGCTGCTGATGGTCGTGATGCGCGCTCTGTTGCGTCAGGCCACCACGCTGCAGACCGACATGGAGGCGGTGATCTGATGCCGATCGTGGTCCGGATCGACGTCGAGCTCGCCAAACGCAAGATGGGCGTCGGCGAGTTCGCGGAGCTGGTCGGCCTGACGCCCGCGAACGTCGCCGTCCTCAAGAACGGCCGCGCCAAGGCCGTCCGCTTCAGCACGCTCGAGGCGATGTGCCGGGTGCTGGACTGCCAGCCCGGGGATTTGCTGGAGTGGGTCGAGGACTGATGTCGATCTCGCGCCGGATCGTTCGACGCAGGGGTGAGCAACGACATCGACGAAAGGCTGGACCATGTCTTTTCAGGCGTACCTGGACAAGATCGAGGAGAAGACGGGGATGACCCCGCGGGCGCTGCTGGAGGTCGCGCGGGCGAAGGGCTTCGAGGGACCGGAGACGAAGATCGCGCCGCTCGCGGAGTGGCTGAAGGACGAGTACGGCGTGGGGCGCGGGCACGCGATGGCATTCCTGCACGTGGTCAAGAACGGCACCACGATCAGCGACAAGCACGTCGGGACCACCGGCGTACACCGCGACGCGAGCAACGAGCTCTGGCTGGACGGCAAGGCCACCAACCCGCTCGGGTGAAAGGTTAGGTTAGCTCCCCATAGCTGATCGGAACTGTGAGGAGCGGGGCATGCGGGGTCGGGTGGTGGCGGTTGCGGCTCCGACGAGTTCTCGGCCTGGTTGCCGTCGGCCCGCTCGGCATCAAGTACATCACCGGCAAGAGCGCACCCCTGCTGAACAAGGCGGTCCTGGCTAGCTCGTGACCTTCTGGGCCGCCTTGTCGAACAGGCGGTCCGGGATCAGCCGGCGGATCTTCGGTACGACGACCGCCGCGGCCCCGATCGGGTAGCGGGTCTTCGGCCGGTCCGACGTGATCGCGTGCTCGATCTGCTCGGCCACCTTCTGCGGGCTCGCGCCGTTCTTGGACGCGCTCCGCAGCGACTCGCGGAACGCGTCGATCCGCGCGGCGTACCGCTCGCTGTCGGGCAGCCGGTCCAGAGTCTGGATCGCCTTGGCCCACAGGGGAGTGGCGATCGGTCCGGGCTCGACGAGCGAGACCGAGATGCCGTCCGGCGCGAGTTCCTGGCGCCAGGCGTCGGTGATCGCTTCCATCGCGTACTTGGACGCGTGGTAGGCGCCGGCGAGCTGGACCGAGACCAGTCCGCCCATCGAGCCGACGAAGATCACGCGGCCCGGCGTACCGCGACGGATCAGCGGGAGCGCGGCCTGGGTGACCGCGACCGTGCCGACGACGTTCACGTCGAGCTGGTGGCGGAGGCTGTCAATCGGCAGCAGCTCCAACGGACCGGCGATGCCTTCGCCGGCGATGTTGACGACCGCGTCCAGGCCTTCCTCGCCGAGGGCCGCGTCGACCGCGCCGATCAGCGCGCTCACCGACTCGGCGTTCGTGATGTCGACCTGGTGGACCGAGAACTTGTCCGATGTCTGCTTCGCGAGGATCTCGCCGTCGGACGGGTCGTGGACGGCGGCGAAGACGCGGATCCCCAGCCGGTCGAGACGGAGCGCGGTGGCGGCACCGATTCCGCTACCGGCGCCGGTCAGGAGTACTGCGGACATGTCGTTCCCCTCGATGGGTGGCGTGCGTGCGCCGTCCGGTACCCCGCTGGGGAATGGGGAACCAGCTAGCGGCGAGGCTTACCGCGGCGCGGCGCGGCGGCCTTCTTCGCCGGCGCCGCTCTCCTGGCCTTCTTGGCGGCGGCCTTCTGGCTGGCGGTCAGCTTCTCCGTGGGCTGCTTCTCCACATGCGGCGACCTGCGCGTGCTGTTGGCGGTGCGACCTCGGACGATGCCGATGAACTCCTCCATCAGCTCACTGTGCTGACCCTTGGTCTCCGGCTCCGGCCAGATCAGCTGGACACTCGACTCGGGGGCGTCGACGAGCGGCCGGTACGTCAGGTCCTTGCGGTGGTGCAGGCGAGCCAGTGACTGCGGTACGACGAGCAGCCCGACGCCCGCTGCAACGAGCTCGATCGCCTCGGCGGTGGTCGCGGGCACGATCGTCGCGGCCTCACCCGGCCGGTCGGTCCAGGTGAGCGTGTCGTCCTGCGGGTACAGGATGAAGTCGTCGGCGAGGTCGGCCGCCGTGACCTCCTCGGCCGCGGTCACCACGTGATCCTTCGGTACGACGACGACCGTCGTCTCGGTGTAGAGCGGGATCGCCATCAGCCCGGCCCGGTCGGTCGGCACCCGGACCAGACCGGCGTCCACCTCACCCGCCCGTACGACGTCCGCCGCCTCCGCCGCGGTGACCGTGACGAGCGTCAGCGGCACCCGGGGAAGGCGTTCCTTCCAGATCCGGACCCACTTGGCCGGCGTCACACCGGGGACGTACGCGAGCCGGAACGAAGCGGGGGTGTCGGGGTCGGTCACCGGGTCAGGCTATCCGCCGGTGGTCGGGGAGCCGGTCAACCCTCGATACCCTGGCGGTATGACGTCGCAGAAATCCCCACAAACGATGAAGCCCGCGACTGCGGCGAAGAAGCTCGGTGTGCTGCTCGACCTGACTCCCGCCGAGTTCCAGGAAGGCGTCGTCTCGCGCGACGAGCTCAACGCTCTGCAGGCCGACCCGCCCGAGTGGCTGCGCGAACTCCGCCGTACCGGCCCGCACCCGCGTCCGGTCGTCGCCGCCAAGCTCGGCGTGTCGATCTCGGGCCTCGCCCGCGCCGGCGTGATGGACCCGCTGACCACGGACGAGATCGAGGCGCTCAAGGAAGAGTTCCCGGAGTGGCTGCGCCGGGAGCGCAACACCCACGCCGAGGTCCAGCGCGAGGCCGCCGACCTGAAGGCCGAGAAGGCGGAGAAGGCTCAGCGGTCCCAGGCCTGATTCAGCTTCTGAGCGGGCGGGCCTTCGGTGAAGGCCCGCCCGCTCGCTGCGTCAGTGCTGCGGGCGGTACTTGACCGTGCGGCCGTTCAGCGGCTGGAGTGCGCGGCTGTCGCCGTCGGGGAAGCGGCTCTGGAAGTGGTTCAGCGAGACCGGGAGGATCTCGCGGTGGTGAGCGAGGACGAACCACGAGACCGGCTCGGAGTACGGCGCGGTGGTCAGCGAACCGTCGTACCGGTACGTCGACAGGTCGTGCGGCAGCGCCGCGGCGAGGTTCACGTGACCGAGGTCGACCTCCTCGTCGCACTCCTCCGGGACCGTCGCCAGCACCTTGTCCTGCAGGGTGCCGCCGTGACCGCCGGTGGTGATGAACAGCCCGACGACCAGCTTCTCGCCGTTCGGGCCGCTGTGCACGAAGTGCTGCTCGAGCGCGTACTGATGGCCGTTGAGCCGGTGCTCGGACCGGGTGTGGAAGTGGAAGTTGACCAGGTCGTAGCGGACCCCGCCGACCGTCACCCAGGCCGCGCCGGCCGGGATCTCGGCGAGGATCGTCTCCTCCGCGGTCCGGTGCTCACAACCACCAGGCTGCCCGGCATCGCGGCTCTCGTACCGGATCTTCAGGGCGAGCGAGGTCGGGTAGTGGACGTGCAGCGCGGGCAACCCCGGGCTGGTCACGGCGTGACCGGTCCGGATGTCGATCGGGCTCTGGTGCGGGGTCTGCGCGGAGGCGCTGGTGAGCAGTGAGGGCGACGCCAGGACGGCGGCGGTCGCGGGAACGCCGAGCAAGAGGGCGCGACGGGACACAGGCAAGGACACGAGAACTCCGTATTCGGGCGGGAACAGGAAGCGGCCCGGTCCTCAACCGGGCCGTCTCGCAGTATGCGCTCGGGGTAGGGCCGTCGGCACGGAGGGTGCTGGAGACGGCGAGTTTCCGCCCGGACGGGAAGATTTCCGGGGCCTGGAGTGCCGGCGCGGACCGGCTGAGTGGCCGCACCGGGGGTGGGGCAGGATGGGGGCATGACTTCTCCGACGACCCCCGAGAGCACGTCGTACCGGCCTGAGGCTGAGGTGGTGGACCTGTGTAGTGAGCTGATCCGGTTCGACACCACGAACTACGGGAACGGGAAGAGCAACGGGGAGCGGGGGGCCGCGGAGTACGTCGCGGCGAAGCTTGACGAGGTGGGGATCGAGTCGACGATCTACGAGTCGGAGCCGGGGCGGGCGACGCTGGTGGCGCATTGGGAAGGGGAGGACCAGTCGGCGGACCCGCTGCTCGTGCACGGGCACCTGGACGTCGTACCGGCTGATCCGAAGGACTGGAAGGTCGACCCGTTCGCGGGGGAGATCTTCGACGGGTGTGTGTGGGGGCGCGGCGCGGTCGACATGAAGGACTTCGACGCGATGGTGCTGTCGGTCGTGCGCGCGCGGCAGCGGGCGGGCGTGAAGCCGCGGCGGCCGGTGCGGCTGGTGTTCACGGCGGACGAGGAGGCCGGCGGCCTGTACGGCGCGCAGTGGTTGATCAACAACCACCCGGAGACCGTCGCGGACTGCACCGAGGGGATCGGTGAGGTCGGCGGGTTCTCGATCACCGTGCAGGACGACCTGCGGCTGTACCTGATCGAGACGGCCGAGAAGGGCATGAACTGGATGCGGCTCAAGGCGCGCGGGACCGCGGGCCACGGGTCGATGGTGAACGACGACAACGCGGTCACCGAACTGGCGCGCGCGGTGACGCGGATCGGCGACCACGAGTGGCCGCTGCGTCTGACGCCGACCGTTCGTGAGTTCCTCAAGACGCTGGAGGACCTGCTCGGAACCGAGCTGGACCCGGAGGACAGGTCCGGGGTGCTGTCGAAGCTCGGGACGTTCAGCCGGATGTTCGGCGCGACGATCCGCAACACGGCCAACCCGACGATGCTGAACGCCGGCTACAAGGTGAACGTGATCCCGGGCGACGCCGAGGCGCACATCGACGGACGGTTCCTGCCCGGGTACGAGGACGAGTTCTTCGCGACCATCGATGAGTTGCTCGGCGACAAGGTGATCCGCGAGACGGTGATCGAGGACATCGCGCTGGAGACGGAGTTCAGTGGTGGGTTGGTCGAGGCGATGAAGTCGTGCCTGGCCGCGGAGGACCCGCAGTCGCGGACGGCGCCGCTGTTGATGTCGGGCGGGACTGACGCGAAGTCGTGGTCGCGGTTGGGGATCCGGTGCTTCGGCTTCGTCCCGCTGCAGCTGCCGCCGGATCTGGATTTCATGGGGATGTTCCACGGGATCGACGAGCGGGTGCCGACTGCTTCGCTGGAGTTCGGGTCGCGAGTCCTGGACCGCTTCCTGACGGAGGCCTGAGTACGGCGTACGAGCGCGCTGTGGGCGGCGATGGGTGGGGCCGTGCCGGTCGACCGGCACGGCTGTTGGTTGACGAGATGCTTGCGGCGAAGCGCACGCGACCGATCGGCTCGGCCGACGACCTCGCGGCAGAGACTTTCGAGTCGGACGACGAGCTCGACGAGTTCCTGGCGTTCACGCACGCGGAACGACGTCGCGAGATCGAATGAGCCGACTGATCGCGGCGCGTCTTTGTGCACCGGTCAGCCGTGTCACGGCCGCTGCGACGGCTGGTCGGTGCACAAAGTGCGGATCTGTTCGGCCGGTGGGGGCTGCGGCGATGCGTGGATCGGTGTGTCGGCGCTGAGCGCGGCGTACTGCGGCCTGCGAACTCGCCGGGACGCCTCGGCGCGGGTCCGGGGTTCGAGGCCACAAGCGGCGGCTCCCGCACGGCTGAGTCAAGCTGATCGCGGCGCGTCTTTGTGCACCGGCCAGCCGTGTCACGGCCGCTGCGACGGCTGGTCGGTGCACAAAGTGCGGATCTGTTCGGCCGGTGGGGGCTGCGGCGATGGGCGGATCGGTGCTGGGCGGCGTACGACGTGCGCTGCTCGTTGGTCGGTGACCGGGTGGAGTCAGCGGGTGAGGTTGAGGGCTGCTCTGAGGGTGGGGAGTAGGCGGGTCAGGGCGGCTGGTGGGGTGGTGCGGGTTACTGCCGACAGGGTGAGGCGGTAGCGGAAAGGGGCTGGGAGCAAGCGTTCGCCGGGGTGGAGCTCGGCGGCGAGGGCGCTGCGGGGGATCAGGGCCAGGTG
Source organism: Kribbella sp. cmx-5-2 (assembly GCA_049998015.1). Taxonomy (GTDB): domain Bacteria; phylum Actinomycetota; class Actinomycetes; order Propionibacteriales; family Kribbellaceae; genus Kribbella. The sequence continues at coordinate 228,753 of JAEBEC010000001.1, read as the reverse complement.
GGTGCGGCGGCGGGCCATGGCGATGGTGGTGGCGAGGGTGACGCCTCGGCGTGGGGTTGCGCCTAGGGCGATGAGGCGGGTGCGGAGGTCGTCGGCGCCGCGGTCGTAGGTGGAGAAGGGGATCGGGCGGTTCTTCAGGGGCTGCTTGCCGCGGGTCGGGGGTTCGGCGCCGGCAGGGACGAACAGGACGAGCTCGTCGCGGCCGACGGTGCGGGCGACGGTGCCGCGGGGGAGGACCATCTGGTCGGCGATCGCGATGAAGGCGGCGTCCATGGTGCCTTCGGCAACCTTTTCGGCGAGGTGGTGGCCGTGGTCGACGTGTTGCTCGACCTCCGCGTCGGGGAGCTCGGCGTCGAGGACCGGGAAGAGGATCGGCGCGAGGCTGGCGAACGTGCCGACGACGAGGCGGCTGCCGGTCGCGGCGGCGCGGGTGGCGTCGTACACCTCGTCGAGATGGCCGAGGATGTGCTCGGCGCGGCGGGCGAGCTCGAGGCCGGCGGCGGTCGGGCGGGCGCCTCGGGTGTCGCGGTCGAAGAGCGGGACGGCGCAGGCGCGTTCGAGGCGCGCGAGGCGTTGTGAGGCTGAGGGTTGGGAGATCCGGAGTTCGCGGGCGGCCGATCCGACCGAGCCGGTGCGGTAGATGGTGAGGACCAGGCGGAGGTCGTCGACCGACGGGCTTGGTGATGAGGCCATAGGCACAGGTTATGATCGGAGGGCAAGGGCTGCCGACTACCTGCGGGCTGCGCGCGCGATCAGGATCGACGGTATGGATGCCCGCCGCGACGCCGTCGTACTGCTGGCCGGTGGTGCGACCGCGGACTTCGCGTTCCGGATCGCGCAGATCGCGCTGCCGCTCGTGGTACTGCAGTCGACGGGGTCGGTCGCCGCGACGGGACTGGCCGGGGGTGCGGCGGCGATTCCGGTGATCCTGTCGCCGTGGTGGGCTCGGCGGGCGCGGCAGTGGGTCGACTCGGGGCCTCGGCTTGCGGTGGTTGCGGCGGTGTCGGCGGTGGCGCTGGCGATCGTGCCGGCGTGTGCGGCGTACGGCGTGCTGCGGCCGTGGGTGCTGATGGTGAGCGGGCTGCTGCTCGGGTGCGCGGACGCGCTGTCGACGCCGGGGCGGTCGGCGCTGCTGGCTGATACGGGGGATCGGCTGGGTGGGGATCGGGCGGTGCTCTTGCTGACGTGGCAGGACGGGCTTCGGCGAGTGGGCATGCTGGTCGGGCCGTCGGTGGGGGCTGTTGCGGTGGCTGCTGGGCTGACGAACACGGTGTTGTGGATCGAGGCGGGGGTCGTGCTGGCTTCGGGGTTGCTGGCTGGGACGGTGAGGAAGGGACATTCGCGGGCCGCTGTGAGTGCCGAGGGAACGGACAACTCGCGCGTACGGCGCGGAGATCCGGTTCGTCGGGCTCGCGTTGTTGGCGAGCGTTCGCGAGGCGCCGACGAGTCCGCTCCGACGATTCGGGCGAGTCTTCGGGGGCGGGAGGACGTGTTGTACGGGTGGATCGCGCGGGGGACTGGGTGCTTGACATGGTTCGCGTTCACACTGGGGTTGTCGGTGATCGGGGCGCAGCGGGGGCGGCCGGGGGTCTACCTTGCGGCGGGGATGAGTGGGTACGGCGCGGGAGCGTTGCTGGGGACGGTGGTGTCGCTGGCGGTCGTACGGCGGGTTGCGCCGATTCCGGTCGCTTCGGTGGCGTGGACGGCGATGGGGTTGTGCTGGGTCGGGATGGGGGTGTGGACGACGCCTGGTGCGGTCGCGGTGTTCGGGGCGTTGTCCGGCGTGACTGTCGTGCTGGGGATCGCCGCGATCTCGATCCTGATCACGCGGTCGTCGTACGGGGCTGAACGGCGGGCGTTGCTGTCGGGGCAGAGTGTGGTGGTGAACGCGAGCAGTTCGGCGGGGTTGTTCGTCGGCGGGCCGATCATCGCGGCGGTCGGGGCTGAGGAGGCGCTGATCGGTGCAGGGCTGGTGACGAGCGCGGTTGCCCTCGGGGTGCTGCTGGTTCGCCGGGCGCCGACGGGCGGTCCGCGGCGCCGGGCTCGTGGGGGTAGGGCGCAGGGAAATGCGGTGCTGGGTGGGGTGCCTGGGTGCGACACTGCGAGACATGGCGGAGATCGTGATCACCACGTTGGCGGAGCGGCCTGAGGTCACGCCGTACCTGGGTGACTTCTGGAACGTGTGGCCGCGGTTCATGCTGAACGACCTGATCGCGGACGCGCTGCTGTGGCGGGCGACCGCGGACTTCGCCGACCAGTGCCTCATAGCGACCGAGGACGGCGAGCTGGTCGCGCACGCGCGGAGCATCGCGTTCGCCTTCGGCGACGACGATCGGGTGGAGCTGCCGGATGGCGGGTGGGACCAGGTGTTGCAGTGGGGCTGCCAGGATCTCGACCGCGGGCGGCCGGCGAACGTGTCGAGCGCGCTGGAGATCATGATCAAGCCGAGCCACATGGGACGCGGGCTGTCGTACGAGATGCTCGCGGCGATGAAGGCTGCGGTTCGGGCGAAGGGGCATCGCACGCTGTACGCGCCGGTGCGGCCGAACGGGAAGGCCGACCCTTCGGTGCCGATGGTCGAGTACGTCGAGCAGGTCCGAGCGGACGGGCTGCCGATGGATCCATGGCTGCGGGTGCATGTTCGGGCCGGCGGAACGATCGTCCAGGTCGCGCCGCGATCGATGGTGATCGCGGGGACGCTGGGGGAGTGGCGGGAATGGACCGGGCTGCCGTTCGACCGGACCGGGCAGGTGCTGGTCCCGAAGGCGCTGGCGCCGGTGATGTGCGACGCGGAGCACGACCACGCGGTGTACGTCGAGCCGAACGTGTGGGTCCGGCACGATCTCTGACGGGCTTGTGGGGCTGCCTTTGAGCCGATCCGTCGTGCTAATCTCGATTTCGCAGGCGCGGGTTCAACCCCGGTCGTAGGGCGCAGCGGCGTACAGCCGAAAGGGCAAGGCCCACCTACTTCATCACCGAAGAGGGAGCGCCGTGCCCAAGCTCGAAACGTACAAGAAGCAGGCGAAACTGCTCGTCCGCTGGCACCGCGACGGGAACTTCTCGATCGGCGGCCGCATCCGGCAGCTCGCGCGGTACAGCGCGTTGTCCGACCGCGAGGCACTCGCGCTGAAGTTCCCGCTCACCGAAGCCCAGGAGATCATCGCCCTCGAAGCGGGTTTCGCCAACTGGGCCGAACTCAAGGCGAGTATGGAAGCAACCCCGCCCGCCAGCGAGCAGCCGAAGACGCAGGACACAGCCGTCGCGAGCGCCACCCCAGTGCTGTTCGTCGCCGACGTCGATGCCGCAGCCACGTTCTACCGGGACCGACTCGGCTTCCGAGTCGACTTCCTGCACGGCAACCCGCCGTTCTACGGGTCGGTGTCACGCGACGGCGCGATTTTGCACCTGAAGCTTGTCCACGAGCCGGTGTTCGCAGCCGGCGTCGCGGAACGCGAAGGGCTCATCATGGCGTTCGTCGAGACGCCGAACGTGCGTGAGCTGTATGCGGATTATCTGGCAGCCGGGGCCGAGATCGTGCAGAAACTGACCAAGCAGGCGTGGGGCGGCACCGACTTCATCGTCCGCGACCCGGACGGCAACGCAATCGCGTTCGTCGGCTGAGCCGCCGGCGCAAGTAATGTGCGATGTGGAGCACGACCACATGGTGTACGTCAAGCCGAATATGGGTGCGGCACGATCTTGACGGGAGATGGCAAACCTGGAGGGTCGGCAGGCGTCGCGGACTGCATCGGGGACACTGGGACGGATCGATCCAATCACCACAATTATCCGGGTACGGATAGTCCCCTATTCCTAAAATCGTACAGCCTGGTAGCGGCCTCCGCGTTGGTGACTCTCGTTCGCAACTCAGCACCTCGTGATCAACCCACATTCTAGAGCTTGACAGGCAGGCCCAGATGGGCCCGGAGAGGTCGAGGATTGACACGCCGGCCTCGGCCTGCGCAGTAGCTCGACTAGGCTCGCGGCGTACTCGGTCCTCTCCCCAATTCGGGATTGGGATGCTACCCACTCGTCGGGTTGGTCGAACCGAGTCCGCGTACTGCGAGTGGGCAATCGGAAGAGTCGGACGCTGCTCGCTCATCTAGCATCCGGCGTTCTGAGATCGGCCGGTTGCCGCCGGTCTGGATCTAAACGCCTCTACTTTGTCGCGGGAGATCCTCGAAGCGGTCGAGCGGGGTCGGCTCGGCCGCATGCTCGTTGCCTGTCGGGCGACGTCGCTCCGCAGCAGCCGGGCCTCAGCCTCTAAGGGTTCCTGGGGACTTCTTGGATTGCAGATCCCGGTTCTAAGAGAAGTCGATGCTGGAAGTAGCTTTGCACGCGATGCGACCGCCGGTCAGTCGGCGACCTCGACTGAGCGCAGTCCCCGCGAGCACCCCATGCGCCCGAGGACCCTCTAGCTGTCCCACCACAGGTCAGTCGAGGCATCCGGACGGTCGCGGTGAGGCTCGCTGGCCGACTGACCGAATGGACCGTACTGATTCAGTGGCTTCTGATGGCAGGATAGAGCGATGTGGATCTCTCGAGTTCGCGTCACCGGAGGGTTTCTTGGTGGCGTCGACGTTTCGTTCGAGCGCGGCCTGAACGTCGTGATTGGTGGTCGTGGAGCGGGCAAGACAACGTTCCTCGAGCTTCTCAGGCATGCGCTCGGAATCGACCACACAACCCAGCGCAAAACCCGGCAGCGCGACGCCTTCATCAAGGCGGTGCTGGGCGAAGGTGAGGTGGTGCTCGACCTAGAGGATGCCCATGGCGAGTCCAGGATTGTCGTGGACGCCGAGGGTCGTGGCAGGTCACGGGACCTAGTGAACGCTGCGCTGATGCTAGGGCAGAACGAATTGGAGTCTATCGCGTCAGACTCGGATGCCCGACTCAAGCTCATCGACCTCCGGGCCTCGGTCACGTCGTACGACCGAGCGAAGAATCCGCTAATTACGGAGCTCACCGTCGAAATGCATGACATTCGAATGAAGCTACAAGATCTTCGCGAGCTGGATGCTCAGCGAAAGATCTTAAAGGCAGATCACGATGAGCTTAAGCAACGTGAGCACGAGATGATGGCCATGGCTTCGGAGCGGTTGAATGCGCAGCGCGATCGCCTCAGCCGCATTGAAGACGAACTGTTGACGGTGATGCAACAGGAACACGAGACAATCACCACTCAGCAGGCGATCGAAGAAGCCCGCGCAGCTAACTCTGCGGCCCTGAGCACCGGAAAAAAGCTCTTCGCTTCAGGGCGATCCTCGCTGTCTATGGAGCTGATATTGCCGGAGATGAGCGCCAACTTGAGCAGTCTCGAATTTGCTGCTCAGAATTTCGTGGTGATAGCAAACACGTTGGCCTCCAGGGTTGAGACACTGAGAGATGCCGAACGCTCCCTTCGGTCGAGTGCTGAGCCTGTTCGCGCCAGCCTGGAAGAAGCGGAGGCTGGCCTCGGAGAGATAACTGCCAGGCTCCGAGACGTCAACGCAGAGTTGGCGCGGCTGGCGGCGGTCAGAGCTCAAATGGAGGATCTCAGAGATCGTTATGACTTCCTCAAGCACGAACGGGACCGGCTAGCCGAAATTGATGAGAATGAGGCAGAGGAGCTGTTCTCTCTTCGCCGATCGACCGCGGAGCGCCTGTCGGGTGAAGTCAGTGAGCGAGTCATTGTCTCGGTGGAACATCTGGCTGATGGTCGACGATTCAGAACGCTGCTCGAAGAGTTGCTGAACGGTGCGGGTGTTCAGTTCCGTGGTCTCGCGGAGATAATTTCACAGGCAATGCTTCCAGCGCAGCTAATTGAGATTGTCGAGCAGTCCGCAAGTTCGGACCTGGCCGCCGTGCTTGGCATTAGCGAGCAGCGGGGTGCGCGTATCATCGGACGGCTTGATGAACGCGAATCACTCGAACGACTTGCGGGCATCCAACTCGACGACTCGGTCGACTTTCTGCTGCGGGATGGCTTGACTCTTAAGGGTGTTGAGGAATTGTCTACCGGCCAGAAGTGCGCGGTGACTCTTCCTATTCTGTTAACCGAACATAAGCGGATCCTGATCCTCGACCAGCCTGAGGATCACCTCGACAATGCGTTCCTAGTCAAGAGCGTCGTCAGTGGTCTTGTCAGTCGCAGCCGCGGAGCCGCGCAAACCATTATTGCCACCCATAACGCCAACATCCCCGTGCTAGGAGCAGCTGACCGTGTCATTGCAATGCGCAGCGATGGCGCCCGAGGTCGAGTGATCGCGGAAGGCGGATACGACCAGCCGGCCTTGGTGCGGGAGATCTCGAGTGTCATGGAAGGTGGAAGAGAGGCATTCGGGAGGAGAGCGGCATTCTACCGAGAGCACGGGATTAGTCATGGATGAGCGTCACGCTCTGGCTGGGTTGATGTCGCTCGCACCGTCACATCGGATGCGCGCAGCACTTTGGTTCAATTCCTCTGCGACCCGTGAGCACCTGGAAGCTCTCTCAAGAGCTGCAGCCGATGAGACCGTTCCGGCCATCAAGCGTCTGCTTCGGGAGGTGGTAGAGAGAACAGAATCGGTGACTGGGGGTGCGCCGACCGACGACGGCATTGACACTGATCTGGACGCCCAGCTCGTCCTCGATGATCTGGCCGGGATGATCAAGCATGAGATGGAACCAGCCATCGGCTGGGTTAGATCCGCCGCTAACCGCGAGATCGACGGGTTCAGCTCGAGTCGGACGAACACTGAGATCGAGAAGATGCGGCGACGGCTTAACGGCCTCATCTCTCTGGCGGAGGCAAGTCGACCGCCACGGTTCGAGCGAGTGACCCTGGTGGAGTTGCTAACAGAGTGCCAACCGCCGGAAACAGCGCAACCGTCGATTATCAGTGATCCTCTCGATAACTTGGACAGTCAACTCGAGACCGATCGTGGTCTTATGAACGTTCTTCTAACGAATGTGATGCAGAACGCGTATGAGGCATTGGAACTCGTCACTGACGACGCTCAGGTCACGATTAACTGCGGCACCACCGAGTACAGCTTCTGGATCAACATCACCAACAGGTTCCGCGGACCGGCTTTCAATTTCGAAGACGTCGCAGCAACCGGCGTGTCGACGAAGCAAGACCAACGGGGCCTAGGAATGACGATCGTCAGGATGGCCGCTGACCGCCTCGGATACGAGGTAAGCCTGACCGGCGCAGCAAGCGTAGCAACGTTCTCAGTACGAGGGGCGAGAAAACATGGCTGACTTCTATGCCGTCGTAGTCGAGGACGAGACGCCGCAGATCGAATACGATCAAAGAATATTGGAAGGCCGCGGGTTTTCTGTCACGGTCTTTCGTAGCGCGGTCCAGGCACGAGAGGAAATCCACTTGGTGCCACGCCCTATAGACCTCGTGGTTCTCGATCGAAGGCTTCCCGAAACTGTCGGCACCGAGCCACTGAACGAAGTAGGAGATCTATTACTGGAAGATCTTGTCCAGAAACTGCCTGACTCCCCGTTTGTAGTGCTGACCGGTTTTGCAGACGTTCAGCACGTGCAGCGCACATTGACCGACCGTGGGCAGTTACCCGTCGACGGAGACAAGATGATCGACCGGGTCAAGCACTTCGAGAAGGCTCAGTCGATTGAGTTCGAGCAGCACGTGGACGATTTGGTTGCTGGTCTGGGGCGCATTGATGACATCGAGATTAGAGGCGCAGTCCCGAGCGACGCGAGTTCAAGGAGACTGATTCGGAAGATCGCACTGAAGTATCGCGGCACCGCGGTCACGGTCCAACCCCTTGGGGGTGGCCTGACTGGGGCTCCAGTCTGGTTCTGTTCCGTGTTCGAGCGTGGAGGTTCGGCTGCCGCTCGTGTGGTGGCCAAACAGGCATCGAGCGCGACCGCTGAGTCTGGAAGCTTCGTGAACATACTGCCGGCCGGCATCGTGGCGGCGCCGATGGGCAGGGTCGGCGGGCTCTGTAACGGTACCTGGGCTGCTCTGACCAAGGTTGCAGGCGACACGCCAACACCACTCCTGGATCTGGCAGCGCAGGACCGCCGAATTGCTGCGGTCTGCCTCGAGTCCATCGCTCGCTCGCTCGATCCACTAACCGAGGACAACCCGTCCTCCTTAACCATCGAGGAGATCGCGGCCCCGCTGATTGACTGGGCGAAGCTGACCGAGCTGCTGAACGAGTTCTCACTTAAGCCGCCACCGAAGTCCAGGCTGGCCGGAACGGTCGTATCCGAGCAGCATGGAGACTTCCACCCGGCCAACGTCCTTGTCGCCGACGGCAGACCTCTGATCATTGACCTCGACAGCCAGGTCAAAGGGAGCCGGGTGCTCGACCCGCTGTGCATGCTGATGGGCACGTTCTTCCACCCGGATTCGCTCATTGCGGATCACGAGCTCTCAGTGGATCGACTCGTGCTGGAGGCGATGGAGAAGCCTGAGGCGCTGGCCGAGGTGTCTGACGAATGGCTATCAGTGTGTTGCGCATGGGTTCAGACACGGGTGACCAGTGCGAGGGAGCTGTGGATGCTGGTACTAGCCTTCTCAGTCCGCCAATTGAAGTACGACGACGTCAAGAGCGACAATATAAAGCTTGAACGAGCACTTCTCTACGCGAAGTCTGCGCTGGAAAGGCTGGACGATTAGTGCGAACACTGTAGCGGACTTGGTCGCAGTGCGGTCCATCCTCAGGAAGGGCGTGAGATCTTGACTACGCGACAGTCGCACGGACGCCGATTGCGATGCCCGTTGGCGGATCCAGTCGCACGGACCGCCCGATAGCTCGCGCTAGTATTTCGCCAATCGTGACCTCCAAGCTTTTCGAGCAGGCACGCCAGCACGGAATGAGTGATTGCGGCGTTGGCCGCAGCGTGGCGATTACGGCGTACCATGTCGCTTCGAGTCTGTCTCCGCTACGATCGTCCACAGATGATCGCTAGCCCAGTTCGATCAGCTCCAGGCATGTGATTAAGATGCGTGTCCGACCTAGAACATGATCAGCGGCGAATCACGGGCCGATGAAGATGATGTACATTCGGCAAGAGTTCATCGCTTGCCGCTCAGCGGTACCCACGGATGAGCTGGGCGTCGGAGCGCCCGGCTTGCCGCGCGGGTCAGGCTGAGGATTGAAGTGGATGTCGCCGGGTTTGGATCTGAATCTGCCTGAACCTAGCTGGCCGCGCGGTGACCTGGAGATTTCCGGCTGACGGGGCGGCTGATTCCCACACGCCGCGTTCTTACGATCGCGTGAGGTCTGGATGATCTTGGTCAGTTCGACACCATGTCAGCGGATGAAGAGGTGCGCTTTAGGTCGCCACCAGCGACGTGCGCCGGAGCGGCCCATGGGGGATGGTTCTACAGTCAGGCGCCAAGTATTTAAAGGCTTTGCGTTGCTCATAGCTGCCACCGAAGTTCGATCCCTTCCGTACGCAGGCCACGACCGGCTCTAGAATTCTGAGCTGATAATAGGGATGGGTCGACGGTACCCCGTCGTTCTGGAGGCAGATTGAACGGGCTGAGTATCAGCGGTGCGGCCTCCTAGATTGACGATGCCGCCGCCCAATGAACCGTCGTTCGTGACGATCGGTGTAATGCAGTGTGTCGCTTAAGGAGTCGAATCTAACCGTCGGTGAGGAAACGTTGTACGCCTCGCCCGGCTTCACAACTTTGCCGTAGACCGCAACACGCGCGCCGCCATGGCACCTCGGGTGGATGGGTCTAGCTGTGGTTATCACCGCGACCTCGTTCACGAATGTCCTACAAATAGCGGCAACCTCCGACAGGCAGGCATGTCGTGATATCGGGGAGGGTGGGGCGGCGCGTAATGGTCTTTGACGACGAAGCACAGGCGTAAAGATACACGCGTTGTCTTTTCTAGATTCACATTCGAGCGAGTCGGAACGAGCCGCCCGACACTGGCTGCGGCTCAGATTGTGGTGGTGGTTTGGCGCAGCGACAGCTAACTGGCTCCTCATGTTGAAATCGATTTAGCTGATTCACGGTCAGGACGTGACGCACTTAGTCGCTAGATCGTGGATCGCCTGAACTTGCAGTCGGTGACGCTCACGGAGCCGGCAGCGCCACGTCAAACGAGGTGAAGGAACTCCTGCGAGAGATCGACGAGAAGAACCACGACCTGGTCGACTTTGCCCGGACCAAGCTTGAGGTCGATCCGCAGCCCGCACACCGACGGGAGGGAACGCAGCAGCTCGGAGGTTCCGCGGAGCGATCGGAGTTCGGAGATGGAGCAGTTCTCCGGCGCGTCGCGGCATCACTCGGGCCGGAGCCATGTCCAGTCTGAAGATCAAGGTGATGACGTGCGACCGAGGGCAAGTTCGGCCCGGACCTGGCGACAAACCCGCAAGGTTGGCGGAAGGCGACCACTCCGGCTCTGGCCGGTCATCCGGCGCCAGCCGGGATCCCGCGGCGACCGCGCAAGCCGGAACCCACGGGCGATAAGCCCGCACTCCCGGCGCCAGCCGGAAACCGCCGGCGATAAGCCGGCAACCCCGCCGGCGCCAAGCCGGAGGGTGGGCTGGAGTCGCGCGTAGCTGACGTCCGGAGGAGCGTAGCGACGGAGGACGTCTGCGGAGCGCGCGTGGGATGAAAGATCTCAGAGCGTGCGCATGACCTTGATGATTCGGCGGCGGAGCCAGACTCGCCGGGTGCCGTCGGGGTAGCGGCGGAGCCGGGCGAGTTCCCAGCCGCCGTACTCGGCGTGTTCGGTGAGTAGGCGGCGGACCGCGCCGCGGGTTTCTGTTCGGGACAACTCGAACTGCTGCAACTCGTACTCGGCCATCCGCACCTCCGTCACTTCCGGCGTTACCTCACGACACATCCTCCAGCGCGGCCGCGATGGCCGGCGGAAGGGTGAGCTCCTCCGTTCCCAGCACCGACTTCAACTGCATCGCCGTTCGGGCGCCGACGATCGCTGCCGTGACGCCCGGGCGGTCCCGGACCCAGGTCAGGGCGACCTCCAGCGGGCTCCAGCCGAGTCCGTCGGCGGCCCGGGCCACCGCTTCCACGATGCCCGAACCGCGGCCGTCGAGGTAGGGGTCGACGAATCTGGACAGATGCTGAGACGCCGCCCTCGAGTCCGCGGGGATGCCGGTCCGGTACTTACCAGTCAACACGCCCCGCCCAAGCGGCGACCACGCCAGTACGCCGATGCCGAGGCCCCCGGCGGCGCGGATCGCGTCGGCTTCGGCGTCGCGGGCGAGCAGTGAGTACTCGACCTGGTTCGAGACCGGTACGGCGCGGCCGGGCCAGGCCTGCTGCCACGTGACGGCGCGGGCGGACTTCCAGCCGACGTAGTTCGACACCCCGACGTACCGGACCTTGCCCGAGTTGACCGCGTGGTCGAGCGCGGACAGCGTCTCCTCCAGCGGGACGTCGTCGGACCAGGTGTGGAGCTGCCACAGGTCGATGTGGTCGACGTTGAGTCGCCGCAGCGAGCCCTCGAGGTCGCGGAGCAGCGCGCCGCGGGACGTGTCGGTGATCCGTTCGCCCCGCCGTACGCTGAAGCCGGCCTTGGTCGCGATCACCAGGTCGTCCCGGTCGACGACGTCGCCGAGGAGGGTGCCGATCAGGCGCTCGCTGTCACCGTCCCCGTACGCCGCTGCCGTGTCGATCAGGGTCCCGCCCGCCGCCACGAAGGCTGCGAGCTGTTCACGGGCCTCGTGCTCGTCGGTGTCCCGGCCCCAGGACATCGTGCCCAGACCGAGCCGGCTCACCGCCAGACCACTGTGACCGAGATAGCGCTGCTGCATACACCGAGCCTATTGCGGACGACGGGGAACGGCTCGTTAGGCTCGCCTGTCATGCGACTCGGACTCAACATCGGCTTCGTTCTCGGTGGCGACGACCACCTCGACCATCTCAGGCTGGTGAAGGAGGCCGAAGCGCTCGGGTTCTCGGTCACCTGGGCCGCGGAGGCGTACGGCTCGGACGCCGTGACGCTGCTGACCTGGATCGCCGCCCAGACCTCGACGATCGACATCGGCGCCGGCGTACTGCAGATCCCGGCCCGGACTCCGGCGATGACGGCGATGACCGCGGCCACGCTCGACCGGCTGTCCGGCTGTCCGGCGGCCGGTTCCGGCTCGGGCTCGGCGTGTCGGGGCCGCAGGTGTCCGAGGGCTGGCACGGCGTCCGGTTCGGCAAGCCGCTGGAGCGGACCCGCGAGTACGTCGAGATCGTGAACGCCGCGATGCGCCGCGAGACGGTCGCGTACGACGGCAAGCACTTCACGCTCCCGCTGCCGGACGGCCCGGGCAAGGCGCTGAAGCTGTCCACCCGGCCGCTGCGTGACCACGTACCGGTGTACCTTGCGGCGGTCGGGCCGAAGAACCTCGAACTGGCCGGCGAGATCGCCGACGGCTGGCTCGGCATCCTGAACGACCCCGCTTATCTGGGAGAACAGTTGAACCACATCCGGACCGGCCGCGAGACTCGCGAGCCCGGCCTCGGCCTGGACGGCTTCGACGTGGTCGCGACCGTGCCGGTGATGGTCGGTGACGACCTGCAGGCCGCCGCAGATCCGATCCGCGGCTACACGGCCCTGTACGTCGGCGGCATGGGCAGCCGGGAGAAGAACTTCTACAACCAGCTCGCGGTCCGGATGGGCTACGCGGACGCGGCCAAGGAGGTCCAGGACCTCTACCTGGCCAAGCAGCACCGCGAGGCGATGGCCGCCGTACCGTTCGGCTTCATCGACGCGATCTCGCTGCTCGGCGACAAGGCGCGGATGGCCGACAAGTTGACGGCGTACGGCGAAGCCGGCGCGACGACGCTGACGCTGACCCCGTTCGCGTCGACCGTGGACGAGCGGATCGCCGCGCTGCGCACGGTGTCGGAGGCGCTCGAGCTCGCCGGGATCGGTGACTGACCTCCCCATGACGATTTGGGACGCCATCATCCTCGGCATCGTCGAGGGCCTCACCGAGTTCCTGCCGGTCTCCAGCACCGGCCACCTCACGATCACCTCGAAGATCCTCGGTCAGCAGATCGACGATCCGGCCATCACGGCCTTCACCGCGGTGATCCAGTTCGGCGCGATCGCGGCGGTCGTGCTGTTCATGTGGAAGGACATCAGGACGTACGCCGTGGCCTGGTTCAAGGGTCTGCGCCACCCGGAGCACCGCGGTGAGTTCGACCACCGGATGGGCTGGTTCGTGATCGTCGGCTCGCTGCCGATCTGTGTCGTCGGGTTCGTCTTCCGCGACCTGATCTCCGGCCCGCTGCGCAGCATGTGGTGGGTCGCCGGGTCGCTGATCGGCTGGTCGTTCTTCATGGTCGCGGCCGAGCGCCTCGGCAGCAAGGCGCGGCCGCTGACCCGGATCACGCTGATCGACGCGGTCGTGATGGGAATCATCCAGTGCCTCGCGCTGATCCCGGGCGTCTCGCGCTCGGGCGCGACGATCACCGCCGGTCTGTTCCGCGGCCTGGACCGGGTCGCGGCTACCAAGATGGCCTTCCTGCTCGGCATCCCGGCGCTGGTCGGGGCCGCGGTGTTCCAGTTGCCGGAGGCCCTCAAAGGCGACGTCGGCGTCGTCCCGGTGATCGTCGGGACGATCGTCAGCTTCGTCGTCGGGTACGCGTCGGTGGCCTGGCTGATCAAGTTCGTCGCCAAGCACACCACCGAGGTGTTCGCGTTCTACCGGATCCTGCTCGGCATCGTCATCCTGATCCTGCTCGCCACGAGCACGATCACGGCCACCTAGTACGCCGTACGCCGTGCCGGCCGGCTCCTACAGCCAGCCGGCGCGGCGGAAACCGGCGTACATGGTGGTGCAGACGGCGGCCATCAGGGCCAGGCAGGCGAAGTAGCCGTAGTACCAGCGCAGCTCGGGCATGTTCGTGAAGTTCATCCCGTAGATCCCGGCCAGCATCGTCGGCGCTGCCGCGATGGCGACCCAGGCGGAGATCCGGCGCATGTCGTCGTTCTGCTGGACCGAGACGCGGGCCAGGTGCGCGTTCAGCGCCGAACTGAGCAGCGTGTCGAGCGCGTCGGTCTGGTCGGAGACGCGGATCACGTGGTCGGCGACGTCGCGGAAGAACGGCGCCGCCTGCTTGCTGACCAGCGGGACCGAACCGTGCGCGAAGGCCTCCATCGGGTCGCGCAGCGGACCGATCGCGCGGCGCATCTCCAGCACCTCGCGCTTGAGCAGGTAGATCCGCTCGGCGTCGCTGGTGCGCTCGGGGGAGAACACCGAGCTCTCCACCTCGTCGACGTCGATCTCGACCTGCTCGGCGACCGACTCGTACCCGTCGACGACCGAGTCGCAGATCGCCCACAGCACGGCGGCCGGACCGTGGCCGAGGACCGAGGCGCGGTCCTCGAGGTCCTGGCGGGCGGTCGTCAGCGGCGCGCCCTCGCCGTGCCGGACGGTCACGACGTACCGCGGCCCGACGAACACGCTGACCTGGCCGGTCTCGACCGCGTCGCCCTGGTCGACGTACCAGAGTGTGCGCAGTACGACGACGACCGAGTCGCCGAACCGCTCGACCTTGGGCCGCTGATGGGCCTTGAGCGCGTCCTCGACGGCCAGCGGGTGCAGGCCGAACAGCTTCTGCACGCGGCCCAGTTCGTGCTCGGTCGGTTCGTGCAGGCCGACCCAGCCGAAGCTCTCGCCGTCGTCGTCGATCGCCTGCGCCACGGTCTCCGGGTCGGCGGGCAGGTCCTTGCGCTCACCCTCGGCGTACACCCCGCAGTCCACGATCACGCGACCATCATGGCACCGGGCTTGCCCCGACCGGATAACGTGCGGTTTATGCCCACGGTGATTCTGGTTCGGCACGGCCGTAGTAGTGCCAACACATCCGGCGTACTCGCCGGCCGGACTCCGGGGGTGAAGCTCGACGAGACCGGCGTGCAGCAGGCGGCCGCGGTCGCGGAGCGGCTGGCCGGACTGCCGCTGGCCGCGATCGTCACGTCCCCGCTCGACCGCTGCAAGCAGACCGCCGCCGCGATCGCCAAGCAGCACCCCGAGTTGCGTCCGGCAACGGACCGGCGGCTGACCGAGTGCGGGTACGGCGACTGGACCGGCCAGAAGATCAGCACGCTGGCCAAGGACCCGCTCTGGACGGTCGTGCAGCAGCACCCGTCCGCGGTGACCTTCCCGAACGGCGAGTCGATGCGCGGCATGCAGCAGCGCGCGGTCGACGCGATCCGCGCCCACGACGCCGCCCTGGCCGCGAGCCACGGCCCGCAGGCGCTCTGGGTCGCGGTGTCGCACGGCGACGTGATCAAGGCGATCGTCGCCGACGCCCTCGGCCAGCACCTGGACACGTTCCAGCGGATCGTCGTCGACACGGCCAGTACGACGATCATCAGCTACACCCCGACCCGCCCGTTCCTGGTCCGGCTGAACGACTCCGGCAGCGAACTGGCCTCGCTCGTGCCGCCGCCGCCGAAGGCGAAGAAGGGCACCCAGAAGCGGGCGCAGAAGTCCGCCGTACCCTCCTCCGACGCTGTTGTCGGTGGCCGGTAGATAGGGTCTGAGGTATGGCGCGTGTAGTGCATTCGTACGACGACCCGGACCGGTTCGTCGCCGGCACCGTGGGAGAACCCGGTGCCCGGACGTTTTTCCTGCAGGCCCGGGCCGGGACCAGGCTGACCTCGGTGGCCTGTGAGAAGGAACAGGTGATGGCGCTCGCGGAGCGGCTCGACGTGATGCTGGACGAGGTGGCCCGGCGGTTCGACCGCGAGCCGGCCACGGTCACCGGCGTGGACGACACCGACCCGCTCGAGCAGCCGATCGAGGAGGAGTTCCGGGCCGGCACGATGACGCTGGCCTGGGAGGCCGACGCCGAGCGGGTGGTGATCGAGGTGTTCGCGGTCGTCACCGGTGAGCAGGCCGAGCTGGAGGAGGCCGACCCGGTCGCCGCGGCGATGGAGGCCGAGGACTCCGAGGTGTTCATCGTCCGGATCAGCGAGGAGCAGGCCCGCGGGTTCGCCCGCCGGGCGGTCGCGCTGGTCGCGTCCGGCCGGCCGAGCTGCCCGTTCTGCGGGCGGCCGATCGACCCCGAGGGGCACATCTGTCCGCGGGCCAACGGCTACCGCAGGCACGTCCGCGAATGATCGATCCAGAGCTGCTCGCTCGGGGCGAGCTGTCCCTGAACGGGCGACTGGTGGCCGCGTCGAACGGCACCTTCCAAGGCGTCGTCAGCCTCGGCGACGAGACGGCGACCGTCGTCTACAAGCCGGTCGAGGGCGAGCGGCCGTTGTGGGACTTCCCGGACGGCACGCTGGCGCAGCGCGAGTACGCGGCGTACGTCGTGTCGGAGACGCTCGGCTGGAACGTCGTACCGCCGACGCTGCTGCGCGACGGGCCGCTCGGCGAGGGCATGGTCCAGCTGTGGATCGACGAGGCCGAGCTGCCGCCGGGTGAGACCGAGCTGGTCGACATCGTGCCGCAGGGGCGCGTGCCGGCTGGGTGGGTCGGGGTGTTGGACGCGCTGGATGGCCGGCACAACCCGGTGACGCTGGTGCACGCGGACAACGAGCAGTTGCGGCGGATGGCCGTGTTCGATGCCGTGGTCAACAATGCGGATCGCAAGGGTGGGCACGTGCTCAACCCTGGTGACGGGCGGGTGTTCGGGGTCGATCACGGGGTGACGTTCAACGCCGACGACAAGCTGCGGACCGTGTTGTGGGGTTGGGCCGGTGATCCGATCCCGGGTGAGCTGCTGGACGACGTACGGAAGCTCGCGGACGGGCTGGCCGGGGCGTTCGGGCAGGAGCTGTGCTCGTTGATCACCGCGGTCGAGCTGAGTGCTACGCGGGAGCGGTGTGCGGCGTTGCTGAAGACGGGGAGCTTCCCGTACCCGAGCGACGACTGGCCGGCGATCCCTTGGCCGGCGTTCTGAGGGTCGGCGTTCTGGGGGCCGGCGTTCTGGGGGTCGGCGTTCTGAGCCGGTTCGGGCTGGTGCCGCGTTCGCGTTTGAACGCGGTGCTGAAGCTGAACGCGTCCGCGTAGCCGACGCGTCGCGCGACCGCGGCGACGGTTGCGTCGGGTTCGGTGAGCAGGTCGGCGGCCAGCGACATCCTGAGGTTGGTCAGGTAGGTGAGCGGTGGTTCGCCGATGAGGTCGGTGAAGCGGCGGGCCAGCGTCGTACGGGAGACGTTGGCGACGCCTGCCAGGGAGGCCAGGGTCCAGGGGGCTTCTGGGGTGGTGTGCAGGGCTTGGAGGACCGGGCCGATGGTTTCGTCGCCGGCTGCGCGGTACCAGGGTGGGGTGTTGAGCTCGAACCAGTCGCGCAGGGCGCAGACCAGGAGCCAGTCGATCAGGCGGTCGAGCACGACGGCCCGGCCGTGGGCGCCGGCGGCGATGCGCTCCTCGAGGTAGTCGCGCAGGGGTTTGCAGTCGTGGTCGGACGGGACGACGACGGCGCGGGGGAGCTCGCGCAGGAGGCGGGCGGGGAGACCGGCGCGGACATTTGCTGCTCCGGCGAGGAGGACCGTGCCGCCGGTGGTTTCGTCGTACGGCGCGCCGAGCACGGTGCCGTCGCAGGAGATGTCGCGGGTGGGGCTCGGGCGATTGGGGTCGTCGGTGACGACGAACGGCTCGGTGCCGTGGACGACGGCGGTGTCACCGGGGCGGACGAGGAGTGGGGTCCCGTCGGCGACGATCCAGGCGTTGCCTCGCAGCGGTGCGATGAGGGTGAGCTCGGCGCGATCGGTGAAGCGGAGCGCGTAAGGGGCAGCGAGGACAGGCGTGCCGAGCACGGCCCCGTCGGCACGGACGGCTCGGAGGAGATCGTCGAGAGGTTCCACCGCACCACGATAGGCAGATCGCCGGATGCAGCCCGGCCGGACCGCTCGCCCGCGCAGCGGGACAAGGGCCTTGAGGTCTGCGCCTGCGCGGCCGATCTCCCGCCCGCGAAGCGTGGCGGGGGCGGAGGCCCCTCGTCCCTCCCCGTCCGTCCCGCGCAGCGGGACGGACGGACATGTGGGGCGGACGATCGGCGATGGGATCGCGTGGGGTTGGGCGGTTGAGTGTGGGTATGACGATTTTGGTGCTTGGGGCAACGGGTAAGACGGGGCGGCGGGTGGTTCCCCGGTTGCGGGGGATGGGATTCGAGGTGCGGGCTGCTTCGCGGTCCGGGGAGGTTCGGTTCGACTGGGGGGATCGGTCGGGTTGGGGAGGCGTGCTGAAGGGCGTCTCGGCGGTTTATCTGGTGGCGCCTGAGGAGGCGGAACCTGCCGAGGCGTTTGTGGCGGCGGCTGTGGACGCTGGGGTGCGCAGGTTTGTGGTGTTGTCGGGGCGGGGGATCGATCGAGCCGCTGAGGCGTTGCCGGCGCGGGCTGATGGGTCGCCGGGGGTGTTCGGGCCAGGAATGGTGGCGGCTGAGCGGGCTGTCGAGGCGTCGGGGGCCGAGTGGTCGGTGATTCGGGCCAACAACTTCGCGCAGAACTTCTCCGAGGATGTGTGGACGGCTCCGGTCGAGGCTGGGCGGTTGGCGTTGCCGTTGGGCGCGGTGGGGGAGCCGTTCGTCGACGTCGAGGACGTGGCTGAGGTCGCGGCGGCGTTGCTGACCGAGGACGGGCACTCAGGGCGGATCTACGACGTCTCCGGCCCGGAGTCGCTGACCTTCGCGGAGGCGGTCGAGGTGATCAGCCAGTGGACGAAGCCGATCGAGTACGTCGAGCTGACGCCCGACCAGTACGCCGAGGAGCTCCGCGCCGAGGGCTACCCGGAGGAGGTCGTCGAGGTCCTCGACGCGATGTTCGGCATCATGCGCGCCGGCCACCTGAGCGCGCCGGCCAACGGTGTCGAGCAGGTGCTCGGACGACCGCCGGCGAGCTTCTCGGCGTACGCGGAACGCACCTTCGGGAGCCTGTAGCAGGTCGGCCGGGAAATTGCCCGGAGTACCGGAGAGTGGGCCTCCGGGCATGACCGGTTTGCTGACTGGATAGGCTCCGTCCCATGCAGGCGTGGACGAATCCAGACATCCCGGTCGTACCCGGGCCGGCCCGGCGTCTTCGCCTTTACGACACCGCCTCCGGCGGCCTGGTCGAGGTGCCGCCGGGAGCCGACGGCACCGCGCGCATGTACGTCTGCGGCATCACGCCGTACGACGCGACGCACATGGGCCACGCGGCGACGTACGTCACGTTCGACCTGATCAACCGGCTGTGGCGCGACGCCGGGTACGGCGTGCACTACACGCAGAACATCACCGACGTCGACGACCCGCTGCTCGAGCGCGCGACCGCGACCGGGGTCGAGTGGACCGATCTGGCCGAGCGCGAGATCCAGCTGTTCCGCGACGACATGACCGCGCTGCGCGTGATCCCGCCGCAGGAGTACATCGGCGTGGTCGAGTCGATCGACCTGGTCAGCGACGCGATCACGGACCTGCAGCGCGCGGGCGCCGTGTACGCCGTCGACGAGGACCTGTACTTCGCGGTGAAGGCGGACCCGGCGTTCGGCAGCGTCTCGAACTACGACGGCGAGACAATGCGGGCGCTGTTCGCCGAGCGTGGTGGCGATCCGGAGCGCGAAGGCAAGCGCGACCCGCTGGACAGCCTGCTGTGGCGCGCCGAGCGTCCGGGCGAGCCTTCGTGGGATTCGCCGTTCGGTCGCGGGCGGCCGGGATGGCACGTCGAGTGTTCGGCGATCGCGCTGAAGCACCTTGGCATGACGTTCGACGTCCAGGGGGGTGGGAGCGACCTGATCTTCCCGCACCACGAGATGTCGGCCAGTGGCGCGCAGGTGGCGACGGGGGAGTACCCGTTCGCGCGGGCGTACGTGCACCAGGCGATGGTCGGGCTGGACGGCGAGAAGATGTCCAAGTCGAAGGGGAACCTGGTCCTGGTGTCGCGCGAGCGGCAGGCCGGGTCGGACCCGATGGCGATCCGGCTGGCGTTGCTCGCTCATCACTACCGGACCGATTGGTTCTGGACGGATTCGGATCTGCTGGATGCGCAGAGCCGGCTCGATGTGTGGCGTGGGGCGATTGCTCGGGGGACCGGGCCGAATGGGGCGGCGGCTGTTGATGCGTTGCGGGCGGCGTTGACGAACGATCTGGACACGGTGGCTGGGTTGTCGGCGATCGATACCTGGGCCGAGACGAACGGTGATGACAGCGAGGCGCCGGCGTTGGTTGCTCAGGCGCTGGATGCGTTGCTGGGGATCAAGCTCTAGTCAGTACGGCGGCGATGCTTCAGGTGCCGGCCACCGATCGGGGGCCGGGACTTGAAGCTTGGTTCTCGCGATCAGCAGGCCGTCGACGATGTGCAGGCGGGCGGGGCGTTCAGGCGGTGCTGGATGCGGCGGCCGTCTGTTCCGCGCGGGCTGTGACGCGGTAGCGGCCGGGGGACTGGCCTCGGTCGCGGGAGAAGGCACGGCTGAAGGCGTACGGCGTGGTGTAGCCGACTGAGCGGGCGATCGCGTCGAGGGTGTCGTCCGTGTCGCGGAGGCGGCGGGCGGCGAGGTCCATTCGCCAGCGGGTCAGGTAGGCGCCGGGCGCTTGGCCCGTCGTACTGGCGAAGCGGCGGGTGAGCGTCGCGCGGGAGACGCCGAGCTCGCCTGCCAGCAGCTCGGTGGTCCACGGACGGGCGGGATCGTCGTGCAGGCGCGTCAGGGCGGCGGTCAGCAGCGGGTCGTCGAGTACGCCGAGCCAGGTGTCCTTGACGTCCTCCGGTCGGCGGGCCAGCCAGACCCGGAGGAACTGGATGAGCAGGATGTCGACCAGCCGATCGAGTACGACGGACGTCGCGAGCTGCGGGTAGGCCAGCTCGCGGGTGAGCAGCCGGACCGAGTCGTCCAGGCAGCTGCCGCTGCTGTCGGCCGGGAGGTGCACGATGTCCGGGAGCTGTGCGAGCACCTGGGTCGAGACCGCTGGGTCGTGGGTGTAGCTCGCGCCCAGCAGATGGGTCTGGACCTCGCCATGACCGAGCCGTAGGACGTCTCCGGCCAGGCGGGCACGCTCGATGTCACCGGCCAGGGCTTGGCAGTTCATTCCTCTCGCGCGGCGCTCGCTGCTGATCGTGTGGTCGGCGCCGGTCGGCAGCAGGACGACGTCGCCGGCCCGCAGGTGGACCGGGTCGTGCCCGGGGACGTCGAGCCAGACCGAGCCGGCGGTCACCGCGTAGAACGCGGCGCCGCGGACGTCCGTCCAGTTCAGGGCCCAGGGCTCGGCGCCTTCGACGCGGGCGCCGAGAGTTCCGCGCACGCCACCGACGGCGAGTACGTCCGCGAGGAGATCCATGGGTGTCAGCTTAGCTCGGCGATGCACCAGGTGGTTATCAATGTGCGCCGAATGATCATCGTCCGGTGCACGGGCTGGTTCCTACGGTGGTTTCACCAACACCACTTCATGCAAGGAGTCAGCTGTGAAACTGTCCGGAAGCACCGTCCTGGTCACCGGCGCGAACCGCGGGATCGGCCGGCACTTCGCCGCCGTACTGCGCGAGCGTGGCGCCCGGAAGGTCTACGCGACCGCGCGCCGGCCGGAGGAGATCGACCTGCCGGGGGTCGAGGTCCTGGCGCTCGACATCACCGATCCCACCTCGATCGCCTCGGCGGCCGAGCGGGCCGGTGACGTCGACCTGCTGATCAACAACGCTGGGATCACCACCCATCAGCCGCTCGTCACCGGTGACCTCGAGCAGATCCGCCGTGAGCTCGACACCCACTTCTACGGCCCGCTGCGCACGATCCGGGCGTTCGCCCCGATCCTCGCCGCGAACGGCGGGGGCGCGATTGTGAACATGCTGTCGGTGTTGTCGTGGCGGCCGTTCCTCGGTGCCGGCGGGTACGCCGCGGGCAAGGCTGCCGCGTGGAGCCTGACGAACAGCGTGCGCCTGGAGCTGGCCGGGCAGGGGACGCTCGTCAGTGGCGTGCACGTCGGTGCGGTCGACACGGACATGATGGCCGGCTGGGACGTGCCGAAGGTCGACCCGGCCGAGCTGGTCCGGATCGTGCTCGACGGGCTGGAGGCCGACCAGCTCGAGATCCTCGTGGACGAGCCGGCCGCTGCCGCGAAGGCGGCCGTCGCGGGCGACATCCGCGCGGCGTTCCCCGAGCTGGGCTGATTGCCGGGGGCAAGCAACTGCGGCCTTGACCCGTTGACACCCAACAAGTACCGGCCCTCCATTGGGGGCCGGTACTTGAGTGCTGATCGGCGGGGGACGAGATCGGCTCGGAACTCGCCGACACCTAACAAGTACCGGCCACCGATCGGGGGCCGGTACTTGTAGGTGATCGACGGTTTGTACTTCAGTCGTACGTCGGTCAGTCGGAGACCGGGCTCAGCCTGTGACCGGGTGGTGGGTCTTGACCGGGGTCGGGACCGGCGCGGCCGGTGGGTAGCCGACGTCGTTGCCGGGGACGGGCTCGGGGCGGAGGGTCGGCTTCGGGGTCGGTGTGGCCTTGGCGGCCGGCTTGGCGCAGGTGGCTGAGGCCAGGCGGATGACCTGGGCGCCGTCGCCGAGGTTGATGGTGAGGCCGGTGACGGTGAACGAGCCGTCGGGGGCTGCCGCCTGCTGGTTGACGGTGATCGTGGCCAGCGGGGCGGCGGGGATGACGGCGCCTTCCGAGGTGCCGGGGATCTGGATCTTCTGGCCGAGCAGCGTCAGCGAGCCGACGTCGACGCCGCCCTTGTCGCCGTTGCACCAGACGTTGACGGCGTCGATGCCGAGGATCGAGCTCGGCGGCGTGAGCAGCAGGTTGCACAGGTCGGGCAGGTTCTTCACCGGCAGGTCGAGCGTGCTGAGGTCGGGCAGCGGCAGGCCGAGGTCGGGCAGCGGCAGGTCCGGGATCGGCAGGTCGTCGGCGCCGGTCGGCGGGAGCGTGGCGCAGGACTTCTTCAGTTCCGGCGGCAGCTGGATGCTGTCGAGCGCGCCCTTGCCGAGCGTGACGTCGAGCAGTTCGACCGACGCCTTGTCGTTCCCGGCGGTGACGGTCGCGGTCCGCGCGGACAGCAGCGGGTTCTTCGGCAGCTCGAGCGCCGACGAACTGCGCTCACGCCCGTCACGCGACTCGACGTACGGCGTCTTGTTGACGGGCACCTGACCGTCCGCACTGATCGCGTACGCCGACGAGGGCCGGTCGGTCGCGTTGCCGGGCTGGGCGCCGGTGACGAGGGTCAGCACCACGACCCCGGTGACGGCCGCGGCCGTCGTGACCGCCGGAACGATGTGTCGTCGCACGATTCTCACCCTCATCATTTGCTGTCGATCAGAACGAGCGTCCCCAGCGGAACGCGTTGCAGCTTGTCGAGCGCGGTCTGCGGGACGCGCACGCATCCGGCGCTGACCGCGGCGCCGAAGACGTCAGGGCGCGGCCAGCCGTGGATCGCGACCGTGCCGGGTCCGCCGCCGAACGTGTCGAGCGTCGGGCTGTGGGCGCCGAGCGGCAGCACGACCGGCGAGGCCGATCGCTTCGGGTCGATGATCGAGCCGAGCAGGAACGTCCGGCCCGGGGGAGTCGGCGTCTTCTGCGCGCCGACGCCGGCCTTCCACTTGCCCAGGCGCTTAGCGCCGTCGTACAGCTCCAGAGTCCGCGATCCCGTGTGCACGCGGATCGTGTACGGCGAGGAGGCGTGGTCCAGGTCCTCGTCGACCAGCCAGCCGGTGGACCGGTTGGGCTTCGACGGCAGCAGGACGCGCACCCAGCCGTCGACGCGCTCGACGACCGGCAACCAGGTCGCGCCGAACTGCGCCGTCCCGATCTTGGCGAACGGCTCCCCGTCGGGCGCCGAGAACACGGCGGCCTCCGCGCGGGGATGCACGACCACTCCGTCGGTCGTCGCGAACGGCTGCGAGTCCAGCGGTGCGGTGCTGATCGTCGCGTGCGTGGACGAGGCGGCGAGCGTGGTCAGGTCGACGTCCGGCTTCCCGTCGTCGAGCAGCGCGACGGCGCCGGCGATTCCGAGCACGGCAAGGACGGCGACCGCGGCGATCGAGCTGCCGCCGCGCTGGTTCCGCGTTGCCCCACGCATGTCGAACTCCCCGTCAGACCGACGACGTCCGACGACGACAATAGGACGATCGCGATTATTACGCCACAGTATGTGACAGACCGGTCCGGTAGTGGCCGGCGATCCCGTCGCTGGTGGTCAGCCAGATGTCGGGCTGCGCGGCGAGGTACTCCAGCGCCAGATCGAGGTACTTCGCGCGGAACGGCTGGCCGATCACGAACGGGTGCAGCGCGAGCGCCATCACCCGGCCGCTGTGCTCGGAGTCGGCGCGCAGTACGTCGTACTGGTCCTTGACCATCTGGAGGAAGTCGGGGCCGGTGAGGCCGCGCAGGAACAGGCCGAGGTCGTTCAGCTCGACGGTGTACGGGACGCTGAGCATGCCGGGGACGTTGAGCGCGTAGGGCTGGTCGTCGTTGGTCCAGTCGAGCACGTAGTCGTAGCCGAGCTCGGCGAGCAGCTTCGGGGTGTTCCAGGTCTCGGTGAGCGCGGGACCCATCCAGCCCTTCGGACGTTGGCCGGTCGCCTTCTCGATCGTGGCGGTGATGCCGGTGAGGATCTCGCGTTCCTCGTCCAGCTCGTACGCCGTGTGCAGGGTCGAGTTGGTCGAGCCGTGCGCCAGCCAGGCCCAGTCGCGTTCGACGCCGGCCTCGACGATCTGCGGATTGTGCTCGGCGACCATCGCGTTGAGCAGCGTGCTCGCGCGCACGCCGTACCGGTCGAGGATGTCGATCGTGCGCCAGACGCCGACCCGGGCGCCGTAGTCGCGCCAGCCGTGGTTGAGCGCGTCCGGGACGAGATCGAGCGGCCAGATGCTGGTCGACGGGCGGTCGACGAGGAAGTGCTCGACGTTGAGGCCGACGTAGAACGCGACCTTCTTGCCGTCCGGCCAGCTGATCGGCGGGCGCTGCGTGATCGGGCTGTAGTCGAAGAGTTCGAGTGTCATACCGGCACGGTAAAATCTGACATCAGTGTCAGGTTCAAGTCCTTGCGGGAGGTCGGATGCGGATCGGTGAGCTCGCCCAGCGCACCGGGGTCAGCGAACGGTCCCTGCGCTACTACGAGACCCAGGGCCTACTCGTCTCGGACCGCACACCCGGCGGCCAACGGACCTACCCCGAGCGCGCTGTCGATCGCGTCATTCTCATCCAGGAGCTGTACGCCGCCGGGCTGCACAGCCCGAAGATCGCCGAGCTGCTTCCTTGCATGCGCGACCCCGACGGCGCCCCGAACGACCGCGCGACCCCGGCGCTCGTCACGTCGCTCACCGCCGAACGAGGGCGCATCAACAAGCTGATCGCCGACCTCACCAGGTCGCGCGCAGTCCTCGACGACGTCATCGAAACCGCCGCGCGCGAGCTGTAGCCGGAGGCGATCGCCGCGGCGTGCCGCCGGAGGCGATCAGCTCGGCCTGGCGGATCAGTCCGGGTGGTTCTTGTTGCGCCTTCTGAGGTAGCGCTCGAACTCGGCGGCGATGGCGTCGCCGGAGGCTTCGGGGAGGTCGGTGGTGTCGCGTTGTTCCTCGAGGGTGGCGACGTACTCGGCGACCTCGGGGTCCTCCTCGGACAGCTCGTCGGCGCCGCGCTGCCAGGCGCGGGCCAGCTCCGGGAGTTCGCCTTCGGGGATGGGGAGATCGAGGAGGGCCTCGACCTTGCCGAGGAGAGCCAGCGAGGCCTTCGGGCACGGCGTACCGGCGATGTAGTGGGGGATTGCGGACCAGATGGACACCGCGGGGACGCCGAGCGTGCCGCAGAGGTCGGCGAAGACTCCGGAGATGCCGGTCGGGCCTTCGTACGTCGACGGCTCGAGGCTCCAGGACGCGGTCAGTTCCGGGTCGGACGACGACGCGCTGACCGGGATCGGTCGGGTGTGCGGCGAGTCGGCCAACAGAGCACCCAGTACGACGACCAGCTGCGCGTTCGACTCGTCGACCAGGGCGAGCAGCTCGCGGCAGAAGGTGCGCCAGCGCATGTTCGGTTCGATGCCGCGGATCAGCAGTACGTCGCGGTCGGTGTCCTCCGGCCGAGCCAGGAAGACCCGCGTGGTCGGCCAGGTGAGCCGGCGTACGCCGTCGTCGTCGAAGCCGACGGTGGGACGGTTGACCTGGAAGTCGTAGTAGTCCTCGGGGTCGATCGCGGTGACCAGCTCGGCGTCCCACTCGTCAATCAGGTGGTCCACCGCCCCGGTCGCGGCATCGGCGGCGTCGTTCCAGCCCTCGAACGCGGCGATCACGATCGGGTCCCTCAGGTTCGCGAGGTCGGCCACTCGCCACCCCCTGTCCTACTCGTCTCCCGTACGGCGTTCGTACCGGACTGCCAGCCTACGTCTCCGGCCATCACCGTGCGTCCGGTTTCACGCCCAGCGGAACGTGTCGGGCGGCGTGGTGTCACGGCCTAGTAAAATTCCTACCGACCCAACTCCGAACGACGAAAACTGAGGAGCTTCCCCTTGACGCTGCGCGCGGTGCTGTGGGACATGGACGGCACGCTGGTCGACTCCGAACCGGTCTGGGCCCGCGTGCAGATCGACCTGCTCGCCGAGCTCGGGGCCGAGTGGACCGAGGAGGACTGCGTCAGCCTGGTCGGATCCGACCTGCGCGACGCGGTCGTCGCGTGGATGGCGCGGATCCCTGCCGGCGCGATCACGGCCGAGGAGCTGGCGACGCGGATGTTCAGCCAGGTCGTGGAGACGCTGCGGCAGGAGGTCGAGTTCCGGCCGGGTGCGCTGGAGCTGCTGCAGGCCTGCGTCAAGGAAGAGATCCCGTGCGCGCTCGTCTCCGCGTCGTACCGGACGATGATCGACGCGGTGCTCGGGCACTTCCCGGACGGCCTGTTCGCGACGGTCGTCGCCGGTGACGAGGTCGTGAACGGCAAGCCGCACCCCGAGCCGTACCTGACCGCCGCCAAGGCGCTCGGTGTCGACCCGGCCGACTGCGTCGTGATCGAGGACTCCCCGGGCGGCACCGAGGCCGGTACGGCGGCCGGCGCGTTCGTGGTCGCCGTTCCGCAGTGGGTACCGATCGCGGACGCACCGCGCAGGCTGGTGCTGAAGTCGCTCGAGCCGCTGACCCCGGAGTCGCTGCGCGACCTGCTCCGCTGAGGCAGTACCGTCTTTGGGGTGCCCGCGGGGGCGACTGGGGACGAGAGGGTGGATGTGGTGAAGGTGTACACGCGCCGGGTGGTGGCAGTGGCCGCCGCCGGCGTACTGGCGGGATCGTTGGCGTCGTGCGGGGACAAGACCGGCAACTCGGCGCCACGGCAGACCGGTGAGCCGCCGCGGCAGCTCACGTTCAAGGTCGCGACCACCGACACCGTCACCTCGCTCGACCCGGCCGGCCCGTACGACGTGGGATCGCGCACCCTGCAGGCGAATCTCTACCAGACCCTGCTCACGATCACCGGCGACCGGCCGACCCCGGTGCCGGACGCCGCTGACTGTCAGTTCGACGCGCCCACGACGTACACGTGCAGCCTGAAGAGCGGACTCACCTTCCCGAACGGGCACGCCCTGACGTCGTCGGACGTGAAGTTCAGCTTCGACCGGATGCTCAAGCTCAAGACGCCCGGCGGGATCGCCGGCCTGTTCGGTTCGATCGCCACGATCAGTACGCCGGACGAGCTCACCGCAGTGTTCACGCTGAAGAAGCCGGACGCCCGCATCCCGTACCTGTTGACCACGACGGCCGCCTCGATCGTCGACGAAGAGGTCTACCCGGCGAACAAGTTGATGCCGACCAAGGCGATCGGCAGCGGCCCGTACGAGCTGACGGCGTACAAGCCGGGCGCGAGTGCTTCGCTGACCAAGTTCAAGGCCTACAAGGGCCCGCGGGCCGCGCAGAACGACGGCATCGACCTGACGCTGCTGCCGGACTCGGCCGCGTTGAGCAACGCCGTCACGACCGGCAAGGCCGATCTCGCCTTCCACGGCTTCGGTGCGACCGACCTCGACAAGCTCCGCAGCGGCGACCAGGTCCAGGTCGTCGAGGCGCCGTCGGCGGAGATCCGCTACTTCTCGTTCCACTTCAAGTCGGTCGTGTCGCGACGTCCCGCCGTACGCCGTGCGGTGGCGCAGCTGATCGACCGGAGCGCGATCGCGAAGAAGGCGTACGGCGACCAGGTGACCCCGCTGTACTCGGTGGTCCCGCCGGGCGCCGGCGGTCACGTCGAGGCGTTCCGCACGGAGTACAAGGAACCGAACAAGGCAGCCGCGGCCGCGATCCTGCGCGAAGGCGGAATCACCACTCCGGTCCCGTTGACGCTCGGCTGGACACCCACCCGGTACGGCGCCGGCGCGAAGGCCGAGGTCGCCGAGCTGAAACGCCA
Source organism: Kribbella sp. cmx-5-2 (assembly GCA_049998015.1). Taxonomy (GTDB): domain Bacteria; phylum Actinomycetota; class Actinomycetes; order Propionibacteriales; family Kribbellaceae; genus Kribbella. The sequence continues at coordinate 200,535 of JAEBEC010000001.1, read as the reverse complement.
GCTGGACGCGTCCGGGCTGTTCCGGGTCACCTTGCGCAGCGTCGAGTGGCCGCGGTACCAGCAGCTCGCGCGCAGCGGCGCGTTCGACATCTACCACTCGGGCTGGCTGCCGGACTACCCCGACCCGGACGACTACCTGGTGCCGTTCGTGCGCGACGGCGGGATCTACCAGAACGGCTACAAGTCCCAGACGGCCAACAAGTTGCTGGATCAGGAAGTCGCCGAGCAGAACCAGCTGAAACGCGAGCAGGTCCTCGAGCAGGCGCAGGCCGTGATCGCGCACGACGCGCCGCTGGTACCGAGCTGGCAGGGCCGGCTGACGGTGGTGGCCGGCAAGAACGTCGAGAACGTCGCCGGCACCCTGAACGCGCTCTCTTTCGTCACATTCTCCTCGTTGAAGAAGTAACTGTCAGCGAGGCTGTCACAACGCCTGGTACGCCGCCGTGGTACACAAAGAACTGTCCACGATACGGGACGATCTCCTCGGCATCACGATCGGGCAACGCCCTCTTTCCGCGTTTGACTCCGGCCGGTTCTGGCGGCAGGTTAAGGCGGCAGCCATGTCCGGTTTCGGTCGGTCACCACTACGAGGCAGGGGAACACAACGCGTGAGCACGCCACTCGAGGTCGAGCCGGGTTCTTCGTCGGCACAGCCGGAAGCCGTTCTCGAGGGTGTCCGCAAGATCGAGGGCCGGTCACTGTGGCAGATCTCCTGGATGCGGCTCAAGCGGGACAAGGTCGCGATCGCCGGTGGGGTGATCGTGCTGCTGCTGATCCTGGTGGCGATCTTCGCGCCGCTGCTGTGCAAGATCTTCGGCGTCACCCCGGACGAGTTCCACCAGGACCTGGTCGACCCCTCGCTGCAGACGCCGATCGGCAAGCTCGGCGGGATGAGCGCCGACCACCCGTTCGGCGTCGAGCCGGTCAACGGCCGCGACATCTTCGCCCGGATCGTGTACGGCGCCCGGATCTCGCTGCTGATCGCGTTCCTGGCCACGCTGCTGTCGGTCGTGATCGGGGTCGCGATGGGCATCATCGCCGGCTACTTCGGCGGCTGGATCGACACCCTGATCAGCCGGCTGATGGACATCTTCCTGGCCTTTCCGCTGGTGCTGTTCGCGCTGGCGCTGGTCGGCGCGGTGCCGGACTCGATCCTCGGCCTGCAGGGCGACGCGCTGCGGGTGGCGCTGATCGTGTTCATCATCGGCTTCTTCAGCTGGCCCTACATCGGCCGGATCATCCGTGGCCAGACGCTGTCGCTGCGCGAGCGTGAGTTCGTCGACGCCGCCCGCAGCCTGGGCGCCCGCCGGCCGTACATCCTGTTCACCGAGCTGCTGCCGAACCTGATCGCGCCGATCCTGGTCTACGCGACGCTGCTGATCCCGACCAACGTCCTGTTCGAGGCCGGCCTGTCCTACCTCGGCGTCGGTGTCAGGCCGCCGACGGCCAGCTGGGGCGACATGCTCTCGATCGCGGCCAACTGGTACCAGGTCAACCCGACGTACATGCTGTGGCCCGGTCTGGCGATCTTCATCACCGTGCTCGCCTTCAACCTGTTCGGTGACGGCCTGCGGGACGCGCTCGACCCCCGCTCGCGCTAACGACTTCTCGCTAACCAGGGAGCCTGGCTCTCACGAAAAAAGGGGTGCAACAACAGATGAGATGGAATCGCATCACGACGGCCACCGCCGTCGCTGCGGCCGTCGCCATGAGCCTGGTGGCTTGCGGTGGGGGACCCAAGGCCACTCCCGGAGGGTCCAACTCGGCGGGTGGGACGACGGCGGCGTTCGACGCGGCGGTCAACAAGGTGTACAACCCGAGCGACAAAAAGGGTGGCACCCTGCGCATGGCGATCACCGAGCTGTGGGACTCCACGGACCCCGGTGACACCTACTACGGCCTGTCCTGGAACCTGGTCCGCAACTACGTCCGGCCGCTGATGACCTTCAAGGTCGCTCCGGGTGCCGACGGCGCGAAGCCGGTTCCGGACCTCGCCGAGGCGCCGGGTGTGCCGAGCAACGACGCCAAGACCTGGACCTACAAGATCCGCAAGGGCGTCAAGTTCGAGGACGGCACCGAGGTCACCTCGAAGGACGTCAAGTACGCCGTCGCGCGCTCGCTCGACAAGGCGACGCTGCCCAGCGGCCCGACGTACTTCAACGACTTCCTGCTCGACGTCCCGCCGGGCTACAGCGTCTACAAGGACAAGACGCTGGCCGGGGTCGCCAAGGCGATCGAGACGCCGGACGCGAACACCATCGTGTTCAACCTGAAGAAGCCGTTCGCCGGCTTCGACTACTTCGCGCAGCTGCCGTCGACGGCTCCGGTGCAGCAGGCGAAGGACACCGGTGCGAAGTACAAGGAGCACCCGATCGCGACCGGCCCGTACAAGTTCGAGAGCTACGACGCGAACAAGGGCATCAGCCTGGTCCGCAACGACCAGTACGACCCGGCCACCGACCCCGACACGGGCCGCAGGGCGCTGCCGGACAAGATCACCGTCGCGTTCAACGTGAACGGCACCGACATCGACAACCGGCTGCTCGCCGGTGACCTCGACGTCGACATCGCCGGGACCGGCGTGCAGCCGGAGACCCAGGCGAAGATCCTGGCCGACCCGAAGCTGAAGGCCAACGCCGACAACGTCGCGGCCACCCGCCTGAACTTCACCGTGCTGAACTCCGACGTTCCGCCGCTGAACAACCTGGACTGCCGCAAGGCCGTCCTGTACGCCGCCGACCACGAGGGCTACCAGCGCGCGTACGGCGGTCCGATCGGTGGCGACATCGCCACCAACCTGATGCCGCCGCTCGTCGTCGGGGCCGAGAAGTTCGACGACTACGGCTTCGAGGCCAACAAGAACGGTGACGTCGCGAAGGCCAAGGAGTCCCTGGCCAAGTGCGGTCAGCCGAACGGCTTCGACATGAACATCTCCTACCGGGCCGACCGGGCCAAGGAGAAGGCGGTGGCCGAGACGCTGCAGCAGTCGCTGAAGCGCGTCGGCATCAACCTGACCACCAAGCCCTACCCGACCGGTGACTACACCAAGCTGTACGCCGGCAAGCCGGACTTCGCCAAGGCGAACAAGCTCGGCCTGATCGTCTACAGCTGGGGTGCCGACTGGCCGGACGGGTTCGGCTTCCTGAGCCAGATCGTCGACAGCCGGACCATCCGCGCCACCGGTGGTAACACCAACCTGGGCATCCGGATCCCCGATGTCGACGCGATGGTCGACAAGGCGCTGGAGACCACCGACGAGGCCGCCCGCAACAAGTTGTGGGTCGACATCGACAAGAAGGTCATGGAGCAGGCCGGCGTACTGCCGGGCACCTGGGCCAAGGGCCTGCTGTACCGCCCGGAGACGCTGGCCAACGTGTTCTCCAACGACGGTCAGAACATGTACGACTACGCCGGTATCGGGCTCAAGTAGCCGTCGGTTGCCCTGAACAACCATCATTCGCCAGCAGAGGTAGGTGAAGGCTGACGGTGGCCGGTGATCAGCGATGATCACCGGCCACCACGCCGAGCACGTGTTCGCATATCTGGTCCGCCGGGTGATCGGAGCAGTGATCCTGCTCTTCATCGTCACGGCTGTGACGTTCTCGATCTTCTTCCTCGTTCCCAAGCTCGGCGGTGCGACCGCTGACGACCTGGCCTCGCGCTACGTCGGCAAGAGCGCCGGGCAGGAGCAGATCCACCAGACGGCGGAGCGACTCGGCTTCACCGACCCCCTCTACGTGCAGTACGGCAGCTTCGTGAAGGGGCTGTTCGTCGGCAAGGAGTACAACTACGGCCCGACGACCGAGCACTGCCCGGCGCCGTGCTTCGGGTACTCCTTCCTGACGCAGCAGCCGGTCTGGCCGGACCTGGTGGCGCGAATACCGGTCACCGCCTCGCTGGCGGGTGGTGCGGCGTTCATCTGGCTGATCACCGGGGTCGGCACCGGCATCGTGTCCGCACTGCGGCGCGGTTCGGTGCTGGACCGCGGCCTGATGTCGGTCGCCCTGGCCGGCGTCTCGCTGCCGATCTTCTTCACCGGCCTGCTCTCGCTGTCGATCTTCAGCTACAACCTGGGCTGGACCGCGCAGGGCGGGACCAACCCGCTTGACGAGACCAACCCGATCTGGTGGGCCTACGACCTGATCCTGCCCTGGGTCACGCTGGCCTTCCTGTACGCCGCGGCGTACGCAAGACTCACCCGGGCCGGCATGCTCGAGACGATGAACGAGGACTTCGTCCGGACCGCGCGGGCCAAGGGCCTGACCGAGCGGACGGTCGTGGTCAAGCACGGACTGCGCTCGGCGCTGACCCCGATCCTGACCATCTTCGGTCTCGACCTCGGCCTGCTGATGGGTGGCGCGATCCTGACCGAGACGACGTTCTCGCTGCCCGGGATCGGCCAGTACGCCGTGATCGCGCTGCGCGCCAACGACCTGCCGAAGGTGCTGGGCGTGACGCTGGTCGCCGCGTTCTTCATCGTGCTGGCGAACCTGATCGTCGATCTCCTGTACGCCGTCGTCGACCCGAGGGTGCGAATCTCGTGACCGAACCTCAAGACACACCGCAGCGGATCGAGCGCGGCGAGGCCTTTCTCGACGTCCGCGACCTGAAGGTGCACTTCCCGACCGACGACGGCGTGGTCAAGTCCGTCGACGGTCTGTCGTTCAAGCTGGAGCGCGGCAAGACGCTCGGCATCGTGGGCGAGTCCGGCTCCGGCAAGAGCGTCACCAGCCTGTCGATCATGGGCCTGCACAAGGCCGGTACGGCGAAGATCAGCGGCGAGGTGTTCCTGGACGGCCAGGACCTGGTCTCCAGCAGCGCCGAGGAGGTGCGGCTGCTGCGCGGCAAGCGGATGGCGATGATCTTCCAGGACCCGCTGTCGGCGATGCACCCGTTCTACACGGTCGGCAAGCAGATCATCGAGGCCTACCGGGTGCACAACCACGTGACCAAGGCGGTCGCCCGCAAGCACGCGATCGACATGCTCGACCGGGTCGGCATCCCGCAGCCGGACAAGCGCGTGGACGCCTACCCGCACCAGTTCTCCGGCGGGATGCGGCAGCGCGCGATGATCGCGATGGCGCTGTCCTGCGACCCGGACCTGCTGATCGCCGACGAGCCGACCACCGCGCTGGACGTCACCGTGCAGGCCCAGATCCTGGACCTGATCCGCGACCTGCAGCGTGAGTTCAACTCCGCCGTCATCATCATCACCCACGACCTCGGCGTGGTCGCCGAGCTCGCGGACGACATCCAGGTGATGTACGCCGGCCGCGCGATCGAGTACGGCACCGCGGACGACATCTTCGAGCGCCCGCAGCACCCCTACACGTGGGGCCTGCTCGGCTCGATGCCGCGGATCGACCGGGAGCGGACCGAGCGGCTGATCCCGATCAAGGGCAGCCCGCCCAGCCTGATCAACGTCCCGACCGGCTGCGCCTTCAACCCGCGCTGCAACTACTCGCAGCTGAACGGCGGGGCCAGTGAGACCGACCGGCCCGAGCTGCTGGACGTCGGCGGCGGCCACCAGGTCGCCTGCCACCTGTCCGGCGCGGACCGCGAGCGGATCTGGACCGAAGAGATCAAGCCGAAACTGTGACGGATCCTGGGAACGACGGAGCCATTGTGACCACTGCCGAAACCGAAGCCGTCAAGGCCGATCCCGCCGACGGCGAGCCGTTGCTGTCGACAACGAACCTGACGAAGCACTTCCCGATCCGCAAGGGTCTGCTGCAGCGCCAGGCCGGCGCCGTACAGGCCGTGGACGGGCTGACCTTCAGCGTGATGAAGGGCGAGACGCTGTCGCTGGTGGGGGAGTCGGGCTGCGGCAAGACCACCACCGGGCGGCTGCTGACCCGCCTGCTGGAGCCGACCGACGGCCAGATCATCTTCGAGGGCCACGACATCAGCCACGTCGGCGACGGCAAGATGCGGCCGCTGCGGCGCGACATCCAGATGATCTTCCAGGACCCGTACGGCTCGCTGAACCCGCGCCACACGGTCGGCAAGATCGTCGGCGCGCCGTACCGGCTGCAGGGCGTGAAGCCGGAGGGCGGCGTCAAGAAGACCGTCCAGGAGCTGCTCGAGCTGGTCGGTCTGAGCCCGGAGCACTACAACCGGTACCCGCACGAGTTCTCCGGCGGTCAGCGGCAGCGGATCGGGATCGCCCGGACGCTCGCCCTGCGGCCGAAGCTGATCGTGGCCGACGAGCCGGTGTCCGCGCTGGACGTGTCGATCCAGGCCCAGGTGGTGAACCTGCTGGAGGACCTCCAGAAGGAGTTCGACCTCACCTACGTGATGATCGCGCACGACCTGTCGGTCGTCCGGCACGTGTCGGACCGGGTCGCGGTGATGTACCTGGGCAAGATCGTCGAGCTGGCCGACCGGGTCAGCCTGTACGAGAAGCCGATGCACCCGTACACGCTGGCGCTGCTGTCGGCCGTGCCGATCCCGGACACCAAGCGCAAGACCAAGCGCGAGCGGATCCGGCTCGAGGGCGACGTCCCGAGCCCGATCAACCCGCCGCCGGCATGCCGCTTCCACACCCGCTGCTGGAAGGCGCAGGACATCTGCAAGACGGTCGAGCCACCGCTGCTGCAGATCGCCCCGGGGCACCAGAGCGCGTGCCACTTCCCGGAGAACGCCACCGAGGAGCAGGCCGCGACGGCGCTGAAGGCCGTCGAAGGCGCGGCGACCCAGGTTTAGTTGCGCGCCGCAACCAATCGAGGCACGTGGAACGGCCGGGAACCCTTGATCGGGGGTTCCCGGCCGTTCTTCTTACGGCGTGGGTCAGCGGGCGACGCGCTGCAGGAGCAGGACGGCGTCGGGGCCCAGGTGGGAGCTGAGTCGGCGCAGCCCGTGCGTCGTACGGCGCTTGACGGCCGGGACCGAGCAGCCGAGGATGCCGGCTGCCTCCGTCTCGGTGCGTGACTCGTAGAACCGCAGGACCAGCGCGTCGCGTTGCCGGGCCGGCAGGTTCTGCAGTCCGGTCTCGAGCCAGCCGCGGGCCGTGACGTCCTCGCGGTGAGCGGTCGTGGCGTGCTGATTCACCTGAGATTCCCCCTTCGAGCTTTTGTCTCCCGATCACATGACGCTCTGGCCCCTACGATCGGTTGCACCCGATCGGTGGATTTTTTCGGAGTTTCCCGGTCATTCGTCGAGCGGGAAGCCGACCGGTAGCTGGAACCCGGCCTTCTCCGACGGGCTGGGCGCGAAGCGGGCGACCTCGACCGTGCAGGTGAGCTTCGACGTCGAGCACTTGAGCAGGTCGACCGGCGCGGTCTCGTCCTGGCTGAACCCGACCGCGTAGAAGCTGCCGTCGCCCTGCCACTGGGTCGGCACGATCAGGACGTACCCGGGGAACTTCAGCGGGAGCTGCTGCCCGGTCCGCAGGTCGAACAGCCGGACCTCGTCGGCCATGTCGGTCATCAGGTAGCGGGCGCTGGGGGAGACGTTGCTGGTCCACCCGTCGTAGACCTCGGTCGGCGGCTTGCGGAGATCGGTGCCGACGGCAATCTGTTGGGTCTGGTTGGGCGGCTGGAGCACCTCCCAGGTGAACTGGCCCGCGTCGACGCGCTGCAGCTTCTCCGGACCGGCCTTCGGGTCGATGACGCTGTTGGCGCCGGTGGCCAGGTTCCAGCGGTAGATCGCGGTGCCGGTGGAGAAGTAGGCGAAGCCGTCGTCGATCGCGGAGACCCGTGGCCGCTTGTCCTCGGGAGGGTTCGCGACTGTGCCCTGCGCCGTCCGGACGATCTCGCGGCGCGCGGCCACGTCGTACACGACGAACTCGGGGCGTGGCTTGCCGCTGTCCACCCAGCCGACCAGGGTTCCGGCGTCGTCGACGGTGAGGCGCTTGATGGTGTTGCCGGCGCCGAGCTGGGTGACCCGGCGGCCGTCGGCGGCCTTCACGGTGCCGGCGGTGGTGACGTAGACGAAGCCGGCGTCGGTCTGGACGAAGGTGGCGATCTCGTCCTTGCCGACCGCGATCGTCTCGGAGCCGAAGTGGATCTCGGCGTCCTTGGCGTACGTCGGGCGCCGCTCGGTGAAGTTCCCCGGCTGCCCGGCCGGGGGAGCCGAGTCGTCCACCACCCGTACGGCGGTGATCCCGCCGGCGACCACGGCAACGGCGGCCGCGGCGACGGCCAGGCGGGTGGCGAGCCTGCGGCGCTTGATCCGGAGGTCGCCGGTCCGCATCACGGCGTCCAGGTCCAGGGCCGGCTCGGTGACGGCGTCGGCGTGCTCGGTCAGGGTTTCCTTGATCAGGCCGGTCACTGGGCCACCACCAATTCGATCGTCAGTTCCGCGTCGGGGCCCAGCCGGGCCCGCAGCTTCTTCAGGGCGTGCGACGTCTGGCTCTTCACCGTGCCGACGGTGCAGCCGAGGATCCGGGCGGTCTCCGTCTCGGTCAGGTCCTCGTAGTACCGCAGCACCAGCGCGGCCCGCTGCCGCGGCGGCAGCTGGGAAAGCTCTTGCCAGAGCCACAACCGGGCCGTCACGTCGTCGTCCTTGCCGCCCGACGGCAGCTCCGGGACGTCGTCCCGCGGCCGTTCGGCGTTCCAGGACTTCCGGCGGTACCAGCTGATCGCCGTACTGGTGATCGCTTTCCGCGTGTAGGCCTCGGCGTTCGCCGAGTCCCGCAGCCGGTGCCAGCCGACGTACGTCTTGGTCAGCGCCTCCTGCACCAGGTCCTCGGCCAGCCCGCGCTCACCCACCAGCAGGTAGGCGTACCGGAACAACGCCCGATGCCTGCTGACCGCGAACTCCGCGAACTCGCCGGTACTCCGTCCGGTCCCCATCAGGTCCCTTTCCCGCCCACCGCCCCGCGCGGCGGGCCTCCTCTGCCCGCCCTGACGTGATCAACCCGGGAAAAGGTTGTACGAGTGTCGCAGTGGTCTGGGCCACTCCGGCGTTCGACAATGTCGAACGTACGGCGTTGTGCCGCCTCGCAAACGCTCCTACATTCCAGACCTCCGTGGTCGTCACGGGGTGGAAGGGAGACAGAGCATGGCTACGACCGAAGCCGTCAAGGCTAAGACCCTTCTGGGGGAGTGTTCGGCCGAGCTGGCCGGTACGTTCATCCTGATCCTGTTCGGATGTGGTGTGGTGGCGCAGGTGGTCGCCGCGGGGATCGGGGACCACGACTCCATCGCGTGGGCCTGGGGGCTCGGGGTGACCCTGGGCATCTACGTCGCGGGGCGGATGACCGGCGCTCACCTGAACCCGGCGGTGACGATCGCGCTGGCGGCGTTCCGCGGGTTCTCCTGGAAGAAGGTGCTGCCGTACTCGGTGGCCCAGTTCCTCGGCGCGTTTCTGGCGGCACTGGTGGTCCGCTGGAACTACACCGAGGCGCTGAACAAGTTCGACCCGGGACTGGGGATCAAGTCCCAGGGCGTGTTCTCCACCCTGCCGGGCAACGGCAGCCTGGATCTCGGCGTCGGGATGTGGGGCGGCTTCCGCGACCAGATCATCGGTACGGCGATCCTGATGCTCGTCATCCTGGCGATCACCGACCTGCGCAACACGTCCCCGGGCGTCAACCTGGCGCCGTTCATCGTCGGCCTGCTGGTGGTCGGCATCGGGATGGCGTGGGGCACGAACGCCGGCTACGCGATCAACCCGGCCCGTGACTTCGGCCCCCGGCTGGCGTCGTTCTTCACCGGGTACGGCGGGGCGTTCAAGGACCAGTTCGGGGACATCTATTTCTGGGTGCCGATCGTGGCACCGATCATCGGCGCTCTGCTCGGTGCGTTCCTGTACGACCTGCTGGTCGGGCGTCACCTGCCGATCGCCGACGAGGACGAGGAACCAGGCCGCATCCCCGAGGACAAGACCGCCGCATGAGCAGGCCAACAGCGTGTGAGGAGAGGACTTTCCATGGCTGACTTCGTCGGTGCCGTCGACCAGGGCACCACGAGCACCCGTTTCATGATCTTCGACCACTCCGGCAACGAGGTGGGCAAGCACCAGCTGGAGCACTCCCAGATCCTGCCGCAGGCGGGCTGGGTGGAGCACAACCCGGTGGAGATCTGGGAGCGGACCAGTTCGGTGATCAGGACCGCGCTGAACGCGAACAACCTGCAGGCGAGCGACCTCGCGGCGCTCGGCATCACCAACCAGCGTGAGACCGCGGTGGTCTGGAACCGCAAGACCGGGCGGCCGTACTACAACGCGATCGTCTGGCAGGACACCCGGACCGACCGGATCGCCTCGGCCCTGGAGCGTGAGGGCAAGGGTGACGTGATCCGGCAGAAGGCCGGCCTGCCGCCGGCGACGTACTTCTCGGCCGGCAAGGTGCAGTGGATCCTGGAGAACGTCGACGGGGTCCGCGAGGCCGCGGAGGCCGGTGACGCCGTCTTCGGCAACACCGACACCTGGCTGCTGTGGCACCTGACCGGCGGCGTCGACGGCGGGGTGCACGTCACCGACGTGACGAATGCCAGCCGCACGATGCTGATGAACCTGGAGACGCTCGACTGGGACGACGAGCTGATCAGCTTCTTCAACATCCCCCGGCAGATGCTGCCGGAGATCCGTCCGTCGTCGGACCCGAACAAGTACGGCGAGACGCTGGCGAACGGCCCGCTCGGCGGCGCCGTACCGCTGACGGGTGACCTCGGGGACCAGCAGGCCGCGACGGTCGGTCAGGTCTGTTTCAACCCGGGCGAGGCCAAGAACACCTACGGCACCGGCAACTTCATGCTGCTGAACACCGGCACCGAGCTGGTCCGCTCGAAGGCGGGCCTGCTGAGCACGATGGCGTACAAGTTCGGCGACGACGCGCCGGTCTACGCGCTGGAGGGCTCGATCGCGGTGACCGGGTCGGCGGTGCAGTGGCTGCGTGACCAGCTCGGGATCATCTCCGGGGCGAGCGAGACCGAGACGCTGGCCCGGCAGGTCGAGGACAACGGCGGCGTGTACTTCGTCCCGGCGTTCTCGGGGCTGTTCGCGCCGTACTGGCGCTCCGACGCCCGGGGCGCGATCGTCGGACTGTCGCGGTTCAACACCAACGCTCACCTGGCCCGAGCAACACTGGAAGCGATCTGCTACCAGAGCAAGGACGTGGCCGACGCGATGGAGAAGGACTCGGGTGTGAAGCTCGAGGTGCTCAAGGTCGACGGCGGTGTCACGGCCAACGAGCTGTGCATGCAGATGCAGGCCGACATCCTCGGCGTACCGGTGAGCAAGCCGGTCGTCGCGGAGACCACGGCACTCGGCGCGGCGTACGCGGCCGGGCTGGCGGTCGGGTTCTGGAACACCACCGACGAACTGGTGCAGAACTGGAACGAGGACAAGCGCTGGAGCCCGGAGTGGAACGACGAGCAGCGTGCCGCCGGGTACAAGGGCTGGGAGAAGGCCGTCCAGCGGACGCTCGACTGGGTGGACGTCGACTAGCAGCACGACAGCGGTACCGCAGTAAGCAGTAGAGACAACCGGAAGGAACAGCACAGTGGCTGTAGTGGCTCTGTCCCCGCAAGCGAGGTCGGAGGCCATCGACGCGATGGCGGACGGCCGCGAACTGGACGTCCTGGTGATCGGCGGCGGGGTGGTCGGCACCGGGTCGGCCCTGGACGCCGCGACCCGGGGCCTGACCACCGGGCTGCTGGAGGCTCGCGACTACGCGAGCGGAACCTCCAGCCGGTCCAGCAAGCTGATGCACGGTGGCTTGCGGTACCTGGAGATGCTCGACTTCCGGCTGGTGCACGAGGCGTTGCAGGAGCGCGGCCTGCTCCTGCAACGCCTGGCACCGCACCTGGTCAAGCCGGTGCCCTTCCTCTACCCGCTCCAGCACCGCTGGTGGGAGCGGTTCTACGCGGGCGCCGGCGTGGCCCTGTACGACGCGATGGCGGTCAGCTCGGGCAACGGCGCCGGGCTCCCGATGCACCGGCACCTGACCCGGCGCGGCGCGATGCGCCTGGTCCCGAGCCTGAAGAAGTCGGCGCTGGTCGGCGCGCTGCAGTACTACGACGCGCAGGTCGACGACGCTCGGCACACGATGGAGCTGGCCCGGACGGCCGCGTCGTACGGCGCACACGTCGCGAACCGGGTGAAGGTGACCGGGTTCCTGCGCCAGGGCGAGCGGGTAACCGGCGTCCAGGCGAAGGACCTGGAGAGCGGCCGCGAGTTCGAGGTCCGGGCCAAGCAGGTCATCAACGCGACCGGCGTCTGGACCGACGACACCCAGGCGATGGTCGGCGAGCGCGGGCAGTACCACGTCCGCGCGTCGAAAGGCATCCACCTCGTCGTCCCGAAGGACCGGATCCAGTCCAGCACCGGGATGATCCTGCGGACCGAGAAGTCCGTGCTGTTCATCATCCCGTGGGGCCGGCACTGGCTGATCGGCACCACCGACACCGACTGGAACCTGGACAAGGCCCACCCGGCCGCGACCAGCAAGGACATCGAGTACCTGCTCGACCACGTGAACGCGGTGCTGAACACGCCGCTCACGCGTGAGGACGTCGAGGGCGTGTACGCCGGACTGCGGCCGCTGCTGGCCGGAGAGTCGGAGAGCACGTCCAAGCTGTCCCGCGAGCACGTCGTCGCGCACGCGGCCCCCGGGCTCGTGGTGGTTGCCGGTGGCAAGTACACGACGTACCGGGTGATGGCCAAGGACGCGGTCGACGCGGTCGCGAACGCGCTCGACGGGCGGGTCCCGAAGTGCACGACCAAGACGATCCCGCTGGTCGGCGCCGACGGGTACCCGGCGCTGTGGAACCAGAGGCACCTGATCGCGCAGGAATCCGGGCTGCACGTGGCCCGGATCGAGCACCTGCTCAACCGGTACGGCGCGCTGATCGACGAGGTGCTCGCGCTGGTGAAGGAGGACCCGTCGCTCGGTGAGCAGCTGCCGGGGACCCAGGACTACCTGAAGGCCGAGGTCGTCTACGCGGCCCGGTCCGAGGGCGCCCGGCACCTGGACGACGTCCTGGCCCGGCGGACCCGGATCTCGATCGAGGCCTGGGACCGCGGCGCCGGTGCTGCCGACGCCGCGGCGCGGCTGATGGGACCGGAGCTCGGCTGGGACGAGGACACGATCGAGCGCGAGGTGTCGTTCTACCTGCGCCGGGTCCAGTCCGAGCGCGACTCGCAGGACCAGCCGGACGACGAGTCGGCCGACAAGGTCCGCCTGGAAGCTCCGGACATCGTCTCGCCGGCCTGACCGATACTTGCCCGGAGCACCTTCGTGGGGGGTGCTCCGGGTTTGGCACGTCAGAAGGTCGCGCCGAGGTCCAGCAGGCGTTGTACGGCGTACTTCGGGTCGATGAGTGACTCGGGGGTGTGCAGGCCGGGCCCGGGTGTGGTCCTGTCGAGCTTCGGCGAGTCAGCCGCAGCGGGCGCGAGGCCGAGCAGGCTTTCCACGCCGAGGGTGATGCCGAGCGCGGTCAGCGGGCGTTGACCGTCTGGGTGGATCAGGTAGCGGGTCGTCTTGAGTGGGTTGCCCGCGTGGTCGGTGCCTTCGAGGTCGATCCGGACCTCGACCGATGCCTGGCCGCCCGCGCGGCGTCCCGCGGATTCGCCGACCCCCATGTCGAAGCGGACGTCTCCGGCGCCGGTCGCGAGGGCCAGGCTCGTGACGTCGAGGATCGCGAGACTCTGCGCGGGATACACGCTGCCGTCGTACGCGAGCATCTCGGTGTCGACGTCGGTGATCCACTGGAAGGTGCCGTCGCGTCGTACGAGACCCGCGGTGGTTGCGGTGGACCAGCGTTCGAGGTCGGCGGCGCCGGCCGGGCCGCCGATGTCCAACTCGTCGAGCAGCGCCTGGACCCGGACGCTGTCGACGCGGGCGAAGTCCTTCGCGGCGGCGAGGGTGGCGAGTACGGCGATGCCCGCGCACCAGTGGCTCGCGACCAGGATCGGAGACGCGGTCGGGCGTTGGGCGGCGGCGACGACCTCCGGGGAGGTGTCGACGAGGGCGCTGGAGATGCTGAGGTACGGGAGGCCGTGGTCCTGGGCGTAGTGCAGGCCGTTGTGGTGGGAGTCCCACAAGGTGGCGACGACGGCCGAGTAGGCGTCGGTCGGTAGTCCGAGGTCGCGACGACGGAGGTCGATCGTCACCGCGGTGGCTGTGCCGAGGTCGTCGGCGATCTTCTGGGCGCGGCCGAGATCGCGGCCGGCGATGGTGATCGGCAGGTCCGGATGCTGCCGGCGGAGCTGCCGGGCGGTGTCGGAACCGGCCTGGCCGGTGCCGCCGAGGATGAGTACCGAGCGCATGTTCTCTCCTAGCTACATTTTGTAGGTTACATCTTGTAGGATAGGCACATGACAGTGCGGTTGAGCAAGCAGGCCCGACGCGAGCAGTTGCTCGAGGCCGCGGTGACGCTGGTCCGGACGCGGGGCGCCGACGGGCTGACGCTGGTCACGCTGGCGGAGGCGGCGGGGGTGAGCCGGCCGATCGTGTACGACCACTTCGGGACGCGCTCGGGGCTGCTGATCGAGCTCTACCGGCGGCTGGACGAGCGGCACAAGACCGCGATCGAGAACGCCGTACGGGACGCGGTGCCGGAGGTCGATGACGTCGCTCGGGTGATCAGTGCGGCGTACTTCGCGTGCGTTCGCGAGATGCCGGAGCTTGCGGCGGTATCGGCCGCGGTGAAGGGGAGTCCGGAGATGGAGGCCGTGCAGCGTGAGTTGCTGGACGGGTACGTCGAGCTGATGGTGGGCGCGCTGGCGCCGTACTCGAAGCTCACGGAGGCGGAGCTGAGGTTGCGTTGCGTCGGTGTGCTCGGAGCGGCCGAGGCGTTGGCTCGCGAAGTCGACGGCGAGGCCGCGTTGACGGCGCTGATCGTCGGCGGCGTCCAGGTGAGCTGAGGGTGGCGAGTTCTTGCCAAGAAGGTGCTGAGGGCAACGAAGTTCGTCACCTGCTGTTTCCCTGCGGGGGCTAGGCTTTCCGGCATGGACATGGTTGCGCTGGCGGAGGCCGCCGAGGGAAATCTGATGCTGGGGCTGCTCGGGTCCAGTGAGCGGGTGCTGGAGCGGATGGGGCTGGCCGGCCGGCGGATCGGTGGCGGCATCGCGTTGTCGGCGAGCAAGGACACGTCCGGGTTCTGGTCGAAGGCGCAGGGTTTCGGGTTCAGCGAGCCGCTGACCGGCGAGGTGCTCGCCGAGGTGATCGACTTCTACCGTTCCGAGGGGACGGCGAGCGCGAACTTCCACCTCCCCGAGCGTGTGCTGCCGGCGGACTGGGCGGAGCTCGCCGCCAAGTACGAGCTGACCCCTCGCGGAACGCTGGTCAAGCTGCAGCGCGGCAACAGCCCGGTCGCGCCGGCGCCGACGACCTTGCGGGTCGGCCCGATCTCCGAGGACGACCGGACCGCGTGGGCGGCGGTGCAGATCGAGGCGTTCGAGTTCGAGGACGCCGACGGCCGGATGGCCGACATGCTCGCGTCGGTCGGCCAGATCGAGAACGTCACGGCGTACGGCGCCTGGGACGGCGACCTGCTCGTGGCCACTGGCGCCTTGTACGTCGACGGCCAGGCCGGTGAGCTGGTCAGCGGCGCGACCCGGCCGGAGTACCGCGGCCGCGGAGCCCAGTCGGCGCTGGTCGCCCGTCGTACGCAGGACGCGTTGGCGGCAGGCTGCGACTGGGTGTTCTCGGAGACCGGCAAGCCGGGCCCCGGCGAGCAGAATCCGTCGCTGGACAACCTGCAGCGCGCCGGTTTCCAGGTGATCTACGACCGTCCGATCTGGGCCTGGAAGGTCTGACCCGGAGGGTTTGCCCGACCGGCATAGTGTCGGGTCCGAAACATCGTCACGGGGATGTGGCCTGGAGGAATGAATGGATCGGATCGCCGAGCTGATCGAAGCAGCTGAGGCGGAAGCGGTGTGGGGCTACGAGAGCTCGGCCTCACCCGCGGTGGCGGAATCGCTGGGACTCGCGAGCCGCCGGATCGGTGGCGGCGTCGTACTGGCGATGCCCGACGACGTGACGAACTACTGGAGCAAGGCGCTCGGCTTCGGCTTCGAGTCGCCGGTGACGCTCGACCTGGTCGAGGAGATCACCGAGTTCTACCGCACGCACGGCGTCCGGCTGGCGACGCTGCAGTTCGCGCCGTCGGTGCTGCCGCGGGACTGGGACGCGATCGTGGCGAAGACCGGGCTGTTCGCCGGCGGCACGTGGCTCAAGCTGGCGCGCCTGGCCGGGCTGGTGGAGTCGGCTGACACCGACCTGCGGATCGGCGAGGTCCCCGCGGAGCAGGCCGAGGAGTGGGCGGCGACGCTGATGCGCGGCTTCGGGATGCCGACCGACAAGCTGGTGCCGATGATCGCGGCCGTGGTCGGTCGTCCCGGCTTCACGCCGTACGGCGCCTGGGACGGCGACACGATGGTCGGCGCGGCGTCGTTGGCGATCCACAACCAGGTCGCGTCGTTCGCGGGTGCGGCCGTTCTTCCGTCGTACCGGGGACGTGGTGCGCAGTCGGCGCTGCTCGCGGCCCGCGCCCGGCAGGCGTCGGCCGAGGGCGCGAAGTGGCTGAGCGCGGAGACCGGCAAGCCCAGTGATGGTGAGCAGAACTCCTCGCTGAACAACATGCTCCGGACCGGGTTCGAGATCCGCTACGCGCGGCAGAACTGGATCTGGCGCGCCGAGGACTGAAGGGGTGTCTGATAGTTCCCCTAACTGTTGCGGTCCTGCTGCTCGGGGCGGATCCAGCCGAAGGTGCGCTGGACCGCCGCCTGCCAGTTGGCGTACTCGGTAGCGCGCCGGTCGGGATCCATGTCCGGCAGCCACTGGCCGGCGCGGTGCCAGTTGCTGCGCAGGCCTTCGAGGTCCGGCCAGTAGCCGACCGCCAGGCCGGCGGCGTACGCGGCACCGAGCGAAACGGTCTCGGTGACCATCGGGCGGACCACGCGGACGTCGAGCAGGTCGGCAAGGAACTGCATCAGCAGGTTGTTCGCCGTCATCCCGCCGTCGACCTTGAGCGCCTTCAGCGCGATGCCGGAGTCGGCGTTCATCGCGTTGACGACCTCGAGGGTCTGGAAGCCGGTCGCCTCCAGGACGGCCCGGGCCAGATGGCCTTTGGTGATGTACGACGTGAGCCCGGCGATCACGCCGCGCGCCTCGCTGCGCCAGTGTGGTGCGAACAGGCCGGAGAACGCGGGCACGATGTACGCGCCGCCGTTGTCCTCGACGGTCCGGGCCAGGGTCTCGATCTCGGCGGCCGTGTGGATCAGTCCGAGCCCGTCACGGAACCACTGCACGAGCGAGCCGGTGACGGCCATCGAGCCTTCCAGCGCGTACGCCGCCGGCTGGTCGCCGATCTGGTACGCGACGGTTGTCAGCATGCCGTGCGTCGACCGGACGATCTCCTTGCCGGTGTTGAGCAGCAGGAACGAGCCGGTGCCGTACGTGCACTTCGCCTCGCCCGGGCTGAAGCAGGTCTGGCCGAACAGCGCGGCCTGCTGATCGCCGAGGGCCGCGCCGATGCGGACGCCGGGGAGCACGGTGGTCGCCGTACCGAAGACGCCGGAGGACGGGCGGATCTCGGGCAGGACCGATCGCGGCACGTGGAACGCGTCGAGCAGTTGGTCGTCCCACTCGAGGGTCTCGATGTTCATCAGCATCGTGCGGCTGGCGTTGGTCACGTCGGTGACGTGCAGGCCGCCGTCCGGTCCACCGGTGAAGTTCCAGATCAGCCAGGACTCCATCGTGCCGAACAGGACGTCGCCGGCTTCGGCGCGGGCACGCAGGCCGAGGGTGTGGTCGAGCATCCAGCGCAGGCGGGGTGCGGAGAAGTAGGTGGTCAGGGGGAGACCGCAGAGATCGACGAAGCGGTCGGGGCCTTCGTCGCCGGCCAACTCGGTGATCAGGCGATCGGTGCGGGTGTCCTGCCAGACGACGGCGTGGCCGACGGGCTGTCCGGTCCGGCGGTCCCAGAGCAGGCTGGTCTCGCGCTGGTTGGTGATGCCGATGGCAACGATCTGGGAGGGTGCCGCGCCGATCTGGCGGACGGCGGCCGGTACGACGCGGGTGACGTTGCGCCAGATCTCGGCGGCGTCGTGCTCGACCCAGCCCGGGCGCGGGAAGTACTGCTTGTGCTCGCGCTGGGCGACCGAGACGAGCCGGCCCCGGCGGTCGAACAGGATGCATCGGGTGGAGTTGGTCCCTTGGTCGACCGCTGCGACGTACTGCTCCGCCATCAGCCGTCGTCTCGGAGGTCGCGGCCGATGGCTTCGGCGGTGGCTCTGACCATGGTGACGAGGTCCGTGCGGTGGCGCAGGCGGGTGTCGCAGATGCGTTCGATCCTCCCCGTGAGGCCGACGGCGCCGACGACGAGGCCGCCCAGGCCGCGGATCGGTGCGGCGATGCCTGCGAGCTCGACGGTGTGCTCCTCGAACTCGCCGGCCCAGCCCTTCGCCCGTACGGCGGCCAGTTCGTCGGCGAGCTTGGCGGGGTCGAGGATCGTGCGGGTGGTGAAGGCTTCGAGCGTTTTCGGCTTGGCCGCGCCGCTGGTGTCGAACGCGAGCACGGCCTTGCCGAGCGCGGTCGCGTGCGGCGGCAGCGTTGTACCGACGTCCAGGTCCTGGTCGCTGTCGTCGGGCCGGAAGACATGGTGCACGACGACCACCTTGCCCTCGACCAGCCGCCCGACCCGGACCACCTCGCCGCTGCGCGAGGCCAACGAGTCAGCCCAGTTGATCGCCCGGCTGCGCAGCTCGTTCGGGTCGAGGTAGGTCTCGCCGAGCCGCCCGAAGGCGTCGCTCAGCCGGTAGTGCGCGCCGGACCGGTCCTGCTCGACGAATCCGACCTGGTGCAGCGTGCGAACGATCCCGTGCACCGTCGCCTTCGCGAGGCCGAGTGCGTTGCCGAGGTCCGCGACGCCCAGCCCGTTCGGTGCTGCCGCGAGCAGGCGCAGCACTGCGGCAGCACGCTCGATCGACTGGACGCTGCCCGGCACACCCGCAGGCTACCGGTGATTAACTCCCAGCGGAGGAGTTCAGCTGCTACTCCGTTGCGATCGCGCGCAGGACGTCCAGTCGCGCTGCACGGCGTGACGGCCAGATCGCAGCCAGTACGCCGACCACGGCCGCGACGACGAGTGCCGCGACGAGCTGCAGTACCGGTACGTCGAGCACGCCCAGCCCGTCGTCCACCATCACGTGCTGCACCGCGGCCCCCGCGAACACGCCGACCACCAACCCGAGGATCGCGCCGAACACCGCGATTGCGACCGCCTCCACCTGCAACATCCGCCGAACCTGCGGGCGGTCCATGCCGATCGCCCGCAGGAGCCCGAGTTCACGGGTCCGCTCGACCACGCCGAGGGCGAGCGTGTTGACGACCCCGAGCAGCGCGATCAGGACGGCGAACCCGAGCAGCGCGCCGACGACGCCGAGGATGCCGTTGATCGGGCCGCGCTCGGCCGCGGCGTACGCCTGCTGGTCGCGAACCGTGACCGACGGGTAGTCCTTGGTCGCCGCGAGCACCGCCTGCCGGACGGTCGCCGGATCGGTGCCGTCGGCAACTTCGAGGTAGACGGTGGCGTCGATCTCGCCGCCGCCGAGCTCGGTGAACTTCGGCAGGCTGGTGACGACGGCGTCGAGCTGATGGTTCGGGGCGATGATCGCGCCGACGGTCAGCTGGTGCTTGCCGGTGGTCGTGGTCAGCGTGAACGTCTGGCCGACCGCGAGGTCGAGCTGGTTCGCGAGGTTGCGGGGGAGAGCGGCCTCGCCTTTGGCCAGGCTGTCGAGCGATCCGGCGGTGGCTTCGGCCGTGATCGGTCCGTCGAGCGTGCCGTCGGAGACGCCGGCCAGGGTGATCGGCCGGTCGTCGACCTTGCCGGCGGACTGCCTGACCCGGTGCACGGCTGAGATGCCTGGCACCTTGGCGATCGCGTCGCCGACCGCCGTACTGAACGGGCGGTCGCCGGTCACGACCAGCTCGGAGCTACCGATCGCGTCGGCGATGCCCTGGTCGACCGAAGCCTTGGCCGAGGCGGCGATGACGAAGAGTCCGCTGACCAGGGCGAGCGAGATCATCAACGCCGACGCGGTGGCCGCCGTACGGCGAGGGTTGCGCTCGGCGTTGCGACGGCCGAGGACGACGGCGGCCTGGCGGCCGAGCGGAAGCATCAGCCCGCGTACGGCGTACCGGCTGATCAGCGGGAGCGTCATGACCAGGCCGAGCAGGACCAGGCCGGTAGTGAGGCCGACCAGGATCGCGCCGGGGAGGCCGTCGGCGGTCAGCGAGACCAGGAGCAGGACGATCGCCATCAGCAGGAGGAAGCCGCCGAGTACGACGCGGACGACCAGGCTGCGCTCAGGGATGGTCGTGTCGGCGCGCAGGGCGACGACCGGCGGGAGCTTGCCGGCTCTGCGGGCGGCGGGGAAGGCCGCGGCGGCGGTGATGCCGATGCCGAGCGCGTACGACGCGATGATCGTGGCGGGGCTGACCTGGAGGGCCGCCGACGGGATCGCGAGGTCGAGGCGCTGATACATGTACTGGATCGCGGCCGCGACTCCGATCCCGAGGAGGAGTCCCAGCGTCGAGCCGATGACGCCGATCACGAGCGCCTCGGCGAGAACCGTGCCGGTGACCTGACCGCCGGATGCGCCGACGGCGCGGAGGAGCGCGAGTTCCCGACTGCGTTGGGCGACGACCATCGCGAAGGTGTTGACGATCAGGAACGTGCTGACGAACAGGGCCAGGCCGGCGAACAGCAGGAGGGCCGCGGTCAGGCCGCCGAAGGTGTCGTCGAGGGCGCTCTCGCCGTCGGCCGAGACCTGGGCTGCGGTGCGGACCTCGACGGTGTTGCCGATGGCCTTCTGGATCGCGCTGCTGACGGTGTCGGGGTTCTGGCCGGGTTGCAGGGCGACGCCGATCGAGGTCCAGCCGGGTTTGCCGAGGAGCAGGAGCTGCGCGGTCGCGCTGTCGAAGGCGACGAGGGGTGCGCCGGCCGACGTACCGGACAGGCCTGGGGTGGTGAGGCCGGTCAAGGTGGCTGTGACGGCGCGGGCGGGGGTGACGACCTTGACCTTCTGGCCGAGTTCGTAGCCCTCGCGGTCGGCGGTGTTGCGGTCGAGGGTGAGCTGATCGGTGCCCCACGGCGCGGTGCCCTGGACGAGTTTGAACGGCGCGGTGCGGTCGTCGTGCGGCCAGCTCGCGCCGAACGTCGCGAGGCTGTAGGTGTCGACCGGTTGGCCGTCCTTGGCGAGGATCTCGACGTCGGGGACGAGGAGCTGGGCGTCGGTCGCGGCGACACCTTCGACGGCCGCGATGCGGTCGGCGATCTCGATCGAGAGGGTCGGCGTACCGGAGTTGAGCGGGGAGACCGGGGTGACGGTGAGGTCGGCGGTCGCGCCGGCGAAGTTCTTCTTGAGGGCGGCCGACAGGGTGTCGCTGAAGACCATCGCGCCGCTGACGAACCCGATGCCGAGCAGGACGGCGATCGTGCACAGGACGAACCGCAGCCGGTGCGCGAGCACCGACCGGAGGCCGAGCTTGAGCATCAGCCGGCCTGGGCCTGGGTGCCTGGGGTGCTGCCGGCTGCCTCGGCGTTGCCGGGGGCTTCCAAGCGTTTCATCGTGTCGAGGACGGAGTCGGCCGTGGGGTCGACGAGCTCCTCGCGCAGGCGGCCGTCGGCGAGGAACAGCACGCGGTCGGCGTACGCGGCGGCGGTCGGATCGTGCGTCACCATCACCACGGTCTGGCCGAACTCGCGGACCGAGCGATGCAGGAACGCCAGTACGTCGGCCGAGGCGCGCGAGTCGAGGTTGCCGGTCGGCTCGTCGGCGAAGACCACGTGCGGGCGGGAGGCCAGCGCGCGGGCACAGGCGACGCGCTGCTGCTGGCCGCCGGAGAGTTCGCTGGGCTTGTGGTGCAGGCGTTCCTTGAGCCCTGTCGTGTCAACGACCAGGTCCAGCCACTCCTGGTCCGGCTTGCGGTTGGCCAGGGTGAGCGGGAGCGTGATGTTCTCGAGCGCCGTCAGGGTGGGGATCAGGTTGAACGCCTGGAAGACGAACCCGACGCGGTCTCGTCTGAGGTGGGTGAGGGCCTTCTCGGTGAGCCTGGTCAGCTCGACGTCGCCGAGGAAGACCTGCCCGGCCGTCGGCCGGTCGAGGCCCGCCAGACAGTGCAGCAGCGTCGACTTGCCGGAACCTGAGGGGCCCATGATCGCGGTGAAGCGGCCCTGCCCGAACTGCACGCTCACGTCGGCCAGCGCGTCGATCCGGGTCTCACCGTCGCCGTAGCTCCTGCCGAGCCCGAAGGTGGCGATCGCAACAGCCGGCTGAACGGGTTCCGCGGTCATGGGGGAACGCTAACGTGCGAAGGTTCCTCACCGGGCGCGAACCCCGTCGTACGACAAAGCGCCCTGCACTCGATCGAGTGCAGGGCGCTCCGGAACAGGCTCAGGCGTCGATGACCACCGGGATGACGACCGGACGGCGGCGCCAGTGGCGGTACGTCCAGTTGCCGACGGCGCGGCCGACCAGCTGCTCGAGCTGGCTCGCGTCGCCGATCGCCTCGGAGGCCGCCCGGGCGAGCGCCTCCTCGATCACCGGGATGACCGGCTTGAACGTCGTGTCGTCGTGGACGAATCCACGCGCCAGGAAGTCCGGCGGCTCGGCCAGCTTGCCGGTGTGTGCGTCGACCAGCAGGACGACGGTGACGACGCCCTCCTCGCCGAGCGTCCGGCGGTCCTTCAGGTTCGCCTCGGTGACCCCGCCGACCGTCATCGCGTCGACGTACACGTACCCGGCCTCGACCTTGCCGGTGATCTTCGCCCGCCCCTTGTGCAGGTCGACGACCACGCCGTCCTCGGCGATGATCACCCGATCGGCCGGTACGCCGGTGCTGACCGCGAGCGCCGCGTTCGCCTTCAGGTGCCGGAACTCGCCGTGCACCGGCAGCACGTTGCGCGGCTCGACCAGGTTGTAGCAGTACACGAGCTCGCCGGCGCTCGCGTGACCCGAGACGTGCACCTTCGCGTTGCCCTTGTGCACGACGTTCGCGCCCCAGCGGATCAGGCCGTTGATCACCGCGTAGATCGCGTTCTCGTTGCCGGGGATCAGCGAGCTGGCCATCAGCACCGTGTCGCCCTCGCCGATCCGGATCATGTGGTCCCGGTTCGCCATCCGCGACAGCGCCGCCATCGGCTCACCCTGCGAACCCGTGCAGACCAGCGTGACCTTGCGGTCCGGGAGCTGCTCGAGCTCCTTCAGGTCGACGATCAGGCCCTTCGGCACGTTCAGGTAGCCCAGGTCGCGCGCGATGCCCATGTTGCGCACCATCGAACGCCCGACGAACGCGACCTTCCGGCCGCCCGCCTTCGCCGCGTCCAGCACCTGCTGGATCCGGTGTACGTGGCTCGCGAAGCTGGACACGATGATCCGGCCGGGCGCCGTACGGAACACGGCGTCGATCGCCGGACCCAGGTCCTTCTCGGCGGTCGTGAAGCCCGGGACGTCGGCGTTCGTCGAGTCCGTCATGAACAGGTCGACGCCTTCCTCACCGAGCCGCGCGAAACCACGCAGGTCGGTGAGCCGGCGGTCCAGCGGGAACTGGTCCATCTTGAAGTCGCCGGTGTGCAGCACCAGGCCGGCCTTGGTCCGGATCGCGACCGCCAGGCCGTCCGGGATCGAGTGGTTCACCGCGAGGAACTCGGTCTCGAAGGGCCCGAACTGCCGCTTCTCGTCCTCCTTCACCTCGACGGTCACCGGCTTGATCCGGTGCTCCTTGAGCTTGGACGTGATGAACGCCAGCGTCAGCTTCGAGCCGACCACCGGGATGTCACCGCGCTCCTTCAGCAGGTACGGCACGCCGCCGATGTGGTCCTCGTGCCCGTGCGTGAGAACGATCGCCTCGATCTTGTCCAGACGATCCCGGATCCACCCGAAATCAGGCAGGATCACGTCGACGCCGGGCTGGTGCTCCTCGGGGAACAACACACCGCAGTCGACCACCAGCAACTTGCCCCGGTGCTCGAACACGGTCATGTTCCGGCCGATCTCACCCAGACCGCCGAGAGCGACCACGCGCAGGGCGTCATCGGGAAGGCGGGGCGGCTGACCAAGATCGGGATGCGGATGACTCATAACCCGGACGGTATCCGAGCCCGCCGTCACCCCGTGGCACCGACCTCACTTCCACGCGTGTGACCAGCACCTCAGAACAAACTTTTCTCGGTACGACGGGGTGGTGGTTCCGGTTGATCTGGGTGGCCCTCACCCTGTCTGTGGTGGGCGGGTGGACGAGCCCACCCGCCCACCTCTGTGGGCGGGTGGGAGATGCGCTGGCGGGGGAGCACCGGGGTGCGGCCCGGGGCTGCCGGGCGCCGAGCTGCAGGTGGTGCCTTCCGCCGCCGTGGGGAGCGGTGGATGCGTCGGCGGGTGGGGAGTCGGGCAAACGCCGATCGGCGTTTGCCCGACTCCGGACGGTGCTGCGGGTGATCCGGCCCGCCCGCCCATCTCTGTGGACCCTGGGTGATGCGCTGGCGGGGGAGCACCGGGGGTGCGGCCCGGGTCCGCCTGGCGCCGAGCTGCAGGTGGTGTCTGCCGCCGCCGTGGGGATCGGCGTCTGCCCGCCCCGGGCGCTGGTGCAGGTGCTCTGGAGCGCCCGCCCAGCTCTGCGACAGCGGGAGATGCGCTGGCGGGGGAGCAGCGAGTGCGGCCGCGGCGGTAGCACCCAAGCCGGTCTGTCGAGCACTCAGCGGAAGGCGATCGTCCGGGATGCGCTCTACAGTGCCGGGCATGGCAGAGATCGGAACGGACTGGCGCCTGGTCGACGGCGTCACAACCGCATGGTTCGACGCGCCTTCACTTACCGAGGCCGCCGCGCTGGCTGGGCGGATCGTCGAGCTGTCGGCCGACAGCCTGGTCGACCTGCGCGCGACAGGCCTGCGAGTGCGGCTCGACTCGGCCGAGCACGCCGAGGCTGTGTCATCCGCTGCGCGGGATCTCGAGCTAACGGCGAACCCTGCCGTCCTGCAGCACCTGACCGTCGTACTCGAATCCGCGGACCCGCCCGTAGCCAACGAGTTCTGGCAACGCGTGCTCGACTACACGCCGGACGAGGATGGCGTCCTGGCGGATCCACTCCGGCGCGACCCCGCCGCACAGATCCGGCAGTCGACCGAGCCGCGCCCGTTGCGCCACCGCATTCACCTCGACGTCGTACGCCCAGCTGCAGCGGTCGAGCAGGTCGGACTCGGCGAGGCATCCGGACCGTACGGCGTCTGCCACGTAGACCCCGAGGGCAACGAGGTCGACCTGGTGCCGGCCGACCCGCTCGGCGAGACCGAAGCGACCGCCGACTGGCAAGCGGTCTTCAGCGCGGTGGCGTGCTACCGCGTCACCTCGCCGGCGCAACAGCGCGACCTGACCGCCGCAGCAGCGGCACTGGCCGACGACGCCGGCTTCCCACTGCAGATCGACCTGCGTCCCGGGCTCGTGATCCTCGACAGCGGCAAGGACCTGTGGGAGGCCGACGCCCACGGCCTCGACCTCGACTTCACCGAGCTCGCCGGAACCATCCAGACCGCCGCCCGCAAACTCGGCGCCACCGCGGACCCGGCACTGCCGCGCTTCGTCCAACTGTTCCTCGACGCCGCCGACGTCGACGCGGTCCGCGCGTTCTGGCTCGCCGCACTCGACTACGCCCCCGACCGGCGAACCGGCCTCAGCGACATCCACGACCCGCGCTGGCTGAACCCGGTCCTCCTGTTCCAAGAGCTCGACGCCTCGGACACCGAACGACGCAAGCAGCGCAACCGCATCCACTTCGAACTCGCCGTACCGTCGGACCTCGCACAGACCCGCCTCGCCACATCCCTCGCGGCCGGCGGCCGCCTCCTCGACGAGTCCGGAGACCGCTGGCACCTCGCCGACCCCGAAGGCAACGAACTGGTGATCATCACCGAACCCTGAACTCGCGCCCGTCAGAGCCCGGATCGTCCGAGCGGTGGCGCCGGTGGCTGCCGGGCCCCGCGTACGACGGTCCCGGTGCTGAACGAGTCCGATGAGCAGCCGGGCAACCTCGAGCAGCGTTTCCTTCCGCGCTTCCCAAGTCGGCCACCTTGTCGATAACATCGCCAAATGGCGATGAAGACACCGGTCGACGTTGAATTGCAGACCCGCCCCGGCGAGCTCGACGAGACCGCTGCACTGTCCGTCGCGGCCTGCCTGTTCAACGGCTTCAGCGACGCCTCCCGGCTCGCCATCGTGCGCCACCTGGCGCTCGGGGAGCACCGCGTCGTCGACCTCACCGAGCACCTAGGCCTCGCGCAGTCCACGGTCTCCAAGCACCTGGCCTGCCTCCGCGACTGCGGCCTGGTCGAGTCCCGCCCGGTCGGCCGCGCGTCGATGTTCACGCTGACCCACCCGGAAGCAACGCTCGACCTGCTCACAGCCGCCGAGCGCCTCCTCGCCCTGACCGGCGACGCGGTCGCGCTCTGCCCGAACTACGGCCAGGCCACCCAACAGGCGGAGGCAACAGCATGAGCAGCACCTCCGACCAGGCCAGTACGTCGTCACCAAACGTTCGAATTGAACTGTCGCTGGAGCCCAAACACCTCACTCCCGCACCCAGCAGCACCTGGACGGCAGACCCGGAACTCCGCCGCAAGCTCAGCCGCCGCGCCCAACTGCTCGCCGGCGCCTCCGTCACGTACAACCTCATCGAAGCCGTCATCGCCATCAGCGCCGGTCTCGTCGCCGGTTCCGTCGCGCTGGTCGGTTTCGGTCTGGACTCGGTCGTCGAGGTCTCCAGCGGCCTGATCATCCTGTGGCAGTTCCGCCACCGCCTGCCCGAAACCCGCGAGAAGCAGGCGTTGCGCCTACTCGCGTTCTCCTTCTTCGGCCTGGCCGCCTACGTCGGCTTCGAGTCGATCCGAACCCTGATCACCGGCGCCAACCCCGAGACCTCACCAGTCGGCATCGGCCTGGCCATCGCGTCCCTGATCGTCATGCCGTTCCTGTCCTGGGCCCAGCGCCGTACCGGCAAAGCCCTCGGCTCCAACGCCGTAGTCGCCGACTCCACCCAAACCCTGCTCTGCACGTACCTGTCGGCAGTCCTCCTGATCGGCCTCCTCCTCAACGCAACCCTCGGCTGGGGCTGGGCCGACCCCATCGCCGGCCTGATCATCGCCGCGGTAGCAATCCGCGAAGGCCGAGAGGCGTGGCGAGGCGAAGGCTGCTGCTCACCCATCGCCGGTAGCGCTCCCGCGGGCAGTGCCATGTCGGGCAGCACCCCAGCCGCCTGCGGCTGCACCAGCAGCACCTGCACCGACGGCTGCTGCTCACCCATCGCCGGTAGCGCTCCCGCGGGCAGTGCCATGTCGGGCAGCACCCCAGCCGCCTGCGGCTGCACCAGCAGCACCTGCACCGACGGCTGCTGCGACTGAGCTTCGCTGACCGGGGTGGCTTGTACGCCGGAGCCCATCGGCACCCCATCACTCACGGCACCCAGCTCCGGAACCACCGCCCGGGCGACTCGGCCGGAGCCACCGCCCGGGCGAGCCCGTGACCAACCAGCACTCCGGCCCCGCCCGCCTGTGCGTCCAGGACCTGGCCACGAGGAAGCGGGCTCACGGCAACCATCGCCCGGGTACGAGCGAGACCCGACCGGCTGAACCACTCACCGATAGCTCCCCACAGACGTGGGTCGGCGAGCCCAAGAGCACCACTTGCCGTGTGGGCGAAGCCCTGTCGGCTGAGCCCTCTCCACGCGCCGTCAACACGTGCAGCACCTGTCGGAAGAGGTCGCCGGGCGGGCGAGCCCGCGAGCACACCTGCCAGGTGAGGACGCTGCCCAACACCCGTGCACCGCGCACGCCCGGCAACGCGTGCACCGCCTCTACACGGAGGCTGGCGGGCGAGCCCGCGGCAACTATCAACCGGGTGTGGGCGCCCCAACGGCCAAACACCTCGCACGCCGCGTCCTTGCGTGCACCCTTTACAGAAGTGGGCGGGTGGGCGAATCCACGACTACCACCAGCCAGGTGATGGCGAAGTCCGACGGTCCGTGCACCACCGCAGGCCCGTCAACGCGGGCGCCGACTCTCGACGGAGGTGGGCGGGGTGGGCGAGTCCACGCCAACTACCTGCCGGGTGTGGGCGAAGCCCGACGGCCGTGCACCATCGCCTGCCCCCGTCGACGCGTGCACCCGCTTCCCCAGAGGTGGGCGGGTGGATGAGCCCACGCCAACTACCAACCGGTTGTGGGTGGAACCCAACGGCCGTGCACCACCACACGCCTCGTCGACGCGTGCACCCGCTTCCCGCAGAGGTGGGCAGGTGGGTGAGCCCACGCCAACCACCTGCCGGGTGTGGGCGAAGTCCAACGGCCGTGCACCACCTCAGGCCCCGTCAGCGCATGAACCACCTCTCCGCAGAGGTGGGTGGGCGAGCCCACACCAGCCACCAACCGGGTAAGGGTGAAGCCCGACGGCCGTGCACCATCGCGCGCCCGTCGACGCGTGCACCGGCTTCCGCAGAGGTGGGCGGGTGGCGAGCCCACGTCCACTGCCAACCGGGTGCGGGCGAAGCCCGACGGCCGTGCACCATCGCACGCCCGTCGACGCGTGCACCGGCTTCCCGCAGAGGTGGGCTCGTGGGCGAGCCCACGAGCACCACCTGCCGGGTGAGGGCGAGTCCGATCGGCCGTGCACCGCGCGCCCCGTCAACGCGTGCACCCGCTCTCCACAGAGGTGGGCGGGTGGGCGAGCCCACATGCACCACCAACCGGGGGAGAGCGAAACCAATCGGCCGTTAGCCGTCGACGCTGACCAGGTCTACTCCGGCGGACTCTTCGGCGACCTCTTCCACCGAGCGGGTGGGAAGGGGCGGTGGGGTGCCGCCCCACGCGGGGCAGAGGGCCTTGTGGTCGCACCAGTCACACAACGGGCCGGGGCTGGGGCGCCAGTCGCCGGATTCGAGGGCTCGGGTGATGGCTTCCCAGAGGGCGCCGACTTTGCGTTCGCAGGCTCGGAGGTCGTCCTCGTCCGGTTCGTACCGGACGATCTCGCCGTTGCCGAGGTAGACGAGTTGGAGCATCGTCGGGACGACGCCGCGGAGGCGCCACAGGACCAGGGCGTAGAACTTCATCTGGAAGAGGGCTTTGGCCTCGAAGAACTCCGACGGGGAGCGGCCGGTCTTGTAGTCGACGACGCGGATCTCGCCAGTGGGGGCGACGTCCAGGCGGTCGACGTACCCGCGCAGGGTGAGGCCGGACTCGAGTTCGGTCTCGACGTACAGCTCGCGCTCGGCGGGCTCCAGCGCGTTCGGGTCCTCGAGGGTGAAGTACTTGCCGAGCAGCTTGTGCGCCTCGGCCAGCCACTTGGCCAGCTCCTCGCCCTCGGCGTCGTCGGCGAACAGCTCGGCGACCTCGGGCTCGGCCTCGAGGATGCGTTGCCACTCGGGCTCGAGCATGCCGGTGGCTTGCTCCAGCGTGCGCTGGCCGCGCGGCAGGTCGTACAGACGTTCCAGTACGGCGTGCACGACCGTGCCTCGTACGGCGGCGGATGACGGCTTCTCCGGCAGGCGGTCGACGACGCGGAAGCGGTACTTCAGCGGGCAGCTCATGAAATCGGCCGCGCGGGAGGGGGACAGCGCACCGTTCGGGTGGCTGCCGCTGTGCACGACTGCTGCTGCGACGCTCATAGCAAAACCCTAGGCGCTGCCACCGACATCCCGCGCGCGCACAGCGACGACCTGTGGACAAAGACCCACACACCGCGACGGCTGTGGACAAAGGCGAGCCGTCGACGCGCGCACCACAGCAACCACCTCCCACCACCAACCACGTTCACAGCAACCTCCCAGCAGACTTTCGGCCAACCATCGGTTCCATTCGGCACGCTGGAGACCTCGAGCGACGGCAAGGGGCACACGATGACACCGCACGAACACGATCTGGGACTGGTCCACGACCTCGGCACACTCCGCCGCCGCAACGTCCTCCGCCTGCTGGCCGGCGCAGGCCTCGCTGTCGTCACCGGCTGCGCGACCGACGACAACGCCGGTACGACGTCCGCAAGCCCGACCAGCACGAGCCCGACCGCAAGCACAAGCAGCCCAACCACAAGCACCCCGACAACCACAGCAGACTGCACAGACGAGATCCCCGAAGAAACCGCCGGCCCCTACCCGGGCGACGGCTCCAACGGCCCGAACGTCCTCACCGAGTCCGGCATCGTCCGCAGCGACCTCACCAAGTCGTTCGGCTCGTCCACAGGCGTCGCCTCCGGCGTACCGCTGACCGTCGAGCTCACCATCCAAGACGCCGACCAGTGCGCCCCGCTCAAGGGCGCCGCCGTCTACCTCTGGCACTGCGACGCCGAGGGCCGCTACTCCCTCTACTCCGACGGCGCCGAGAACGAGAACTACTGCCGCGGCGTCCAGGCGGCCGACGCGAACGGCAAGGTCACGTTCACCACGATCTTCCCCGCGGCGTACGAAGGACGTTGGCCGCACATCCACTTCGAGGTGTACGCGTCGCTGACCGAGGCGACCGCGGCCGGCAAGATCAGCGCGACCTCGCAGCTGGCCCTGCCGGAGGACGCCTGCACCGCCGTCTACGCGACGAGCGGGTACGACGGAAGCACCCCGAACATGTCCCGTACGTCGCTCGCGAACGACAACGTGTTCCGCGACGACGGCGCCGAGCACCAGCTCGCCACGGTCAGCGGGAGCGTCGACGCGGGCTACCGGGCACGGCTCACCGTGGGCGTGTAGCGCGGAGTTACCGGACGCCCAGTAGGTTTATGCCGATGTCAGAGCCGCGTGAACCTCAGAACCCCGCCCAGCCGGCCGGTGCGCCGCCGCCCGGGACGTGGGTGCTCGGACGTGTCCGAGGGATCCAGCTGACCATGCGGTTCACCTGGCTGCCGGTGGCGATCCTGCTGGCGCTGGGCTTCTCGGCGATCATCGCGCAGCAGTTCCCGTACCTGTCCGGCGGCTGGCGCTACTTCGCGTCGTTCGCGTTCGTGGTCGCGTTCACGCTGTCGGTGCTGCTGCACGAGCTCGCGCACGCGCTGATGGCGTTGCGGTTCAAGATCTCGGTCACCGAGATCAACCTGGGCTTCTTCGCGGCCGGCACGCACATCGAGGGCGAGCGCAAGTCGCCGCTCGAGGAGTTCGCGATCTCGGTCGTCGGGCCGATCGCCTCGCTGCTGGTCGGCGGTCTCGCGTACGCCGGTTCGCGCGCGCTCGACGAGGGCGTCGCGTACGCCGTGGTGATGCAGCTCGCGGTGGCCAACCTGATCGTCGGCGTCACCAACCTGCTGCCGGGGCTGCCGCTCGACGGTGGCTGGGTGGTTCGGGCCGCGGTCTGGAAGGCGACCGGGAACATGCACACCGGCACGATCGTGGCCGCGTGGGCGGGCCGGATCATCGCGATCGGCGTACTGGCCGCGCCGGTGATCCTGGAGGAAGTGTTCGACCGGAATCCGACGGTGATCGACTTCGTGATCGCTCTGGCGGTCGGGTTCTTCCTGTGGATGGGGTCGACGGCGTCGTTGATGCAGGCGCGGCTCAAGCAGAAGCTGCCCGCGCTGCAGGTGCGGTCGCTGGCGCGGCGGGCGATCGCGGTCCATGCCAGTACGCCGATCTCCGAGGCCGTCCGGCTCGCCGCGCAGGGCCAGGCGGGTGCCGTCGTGGTCATCGACGGCGACGGCAAGCCGCACGCGCTCGTCCAGGAGGCCGCCGTCACCGCGGTCGCCCCTAACCAGCGCCCGTGGACCACGATCGGCGAGGTCGCCACCCGGATCGGCGCGGGCCACATCATCGGCGTCAACGACACCGGCGAGGAGATCCTCGCCACCCTCCGCAAGAACCCCGCCTCGGAGTACCTCGTCCTGGACACCCACGGCCAGGTCTACGGCGTCCTCGCAACCGCCGACGTGGAACGAGCCTTCCGCCGCCGCTGAGCCGCCGAGGAAGCGTGCGCCTAGCGTCCGAAGAATCCGCATGCGTCCGAAGAGGCGTGCGCTATAGCCTCGGGTTCTTCGGACGCATGCAGGTTCTTCGGACGCACGCGGGTTCTTCGGACGCATGGTGGGCGCGGGAGCCCACGCCGTGCGGGCCTCCGCCTGTAGGCCGGCCGACGGGCTCGCCCGCGGCTTCACCAGATCAGTACGCCGCCGCCGACGGCGATCGCACGCTCGGCGGCGCGGCGGATGTTGGCGAGCCGCGCGGCAACCACCTCAGTCGTCTGCGCTCGGTCGTCGCCCGGCCGGTTCGGCACCACCTGGTCGAGGTGATCGCTCAGCAGGTCGCATTCGACCAAGAACGCCGTACGTCGCCCGGCTCCACCGTCAGGTCGCTGCCGTCGAGCTGCGGGAGGAAGCGCGCACCGAGCGCCCGGACGCCGTCGCGGCCCCAGACCGTTTGCCGCCAGTTCTCGAACCCGGCGAGATCCGAACCGTCCTCGGCGTCGTCCAGCAGCTCGAGCTCGCCGCCGTCGCCGCGGAGGAAGGTGTGCACGAGCAGACTCACGCCGTCATCCCACCACGTTTCGGCCCGCCCGTACGCCGCCCGCCTGAACGCCGTGCCACCGATCCACGCGATCGCAGTACCGGCAGCACCCGAGGACTCGGCCCGGCGTCCCGCCCGTACGCGCAGCACCCGAGGACTCGGCCCGGCGTCCCGCCCGTACGCGCAGCACCCGACGACTCGGCCCGGCCGTCCTGCCCGTACGCCGTACGGGCAGGACGCCTGAACGTCGTCCGCACGGACCCCCGCGATTCGGGGAGCGGCGGCTTGCCGAAGTAGGGTGTGCGCCTTATGTCTGATCTGCGCGATTTTCCTGATGCGGCGTTTTCCGGGGTTCATCATGGGCCGTTGCAGCCGGGGGAGTGGATCACGTTGTCCGACTCCAAGGGTCGGCGGCACTCGGTGTTCCTGGAGCGCGGGAAGACCTTCCACACCACCAAGGGCGGGATCGAGCACGACACGCTGATCGACGGGCCGGACGCGGTGACGATCCGGTCCAAGGGCGGCGTGGAGTACCTGGCGCTGCGGCCGCTGATGGCCGACTACTCGGTGTCGATGCCGCGCGGCGCGCAGGTGATCTACCCGAAGGACACCGCGCAGATCGTGACGATGGCCGACATCTTCCCGGGCGCGAAGGTGGTCGAGGCGGGCGCCGGGTCCGGCGCGCTGACCACCGCGCTGCTGCGGGCGGTCGGGGTCCACGGCGAGGTGATCTCGTTCGAGCGGCGCGAGGACTTCGCCGAGGTCGCCCGCAAGAACGTCACCGGCTTCTTCGGTGCCGAGCACCCGGCCTGGCGGCTCGAGGTCGGCGACCTGGTCGAGAAGCTGGACGAGACCGACGTCGACCGCGTCGTACTGGACATGCTGGCCCCCTGGGAGTGCGTTGACGCCGTCGCGGCGGCCCTGGCCCCGGGCGGGGTGTTCTGCGCGTACGTCGCCACCACGACCCAGTTGAGCCGCTTCGTCGAGACGCTGCGGGCGCACGGCGAGTTCACCGAGCCGCGGGCCTGGGAGTCGCTGGTACGCGACTGGCACGTCGAGGGCCTCGCGGTCCGGCCCGGTCACCGGATGCAGGGACACACCGCGTTCCTGGTCACCGCGCGGCGGATGGCGCCCGGCGTACAGGCCCCGATGAAGAAGCGCCGGCCGGCGCCGGGCGCGTACGGCGACGACTATTCCGGACCGCGCAGATCCGAATCGGCGCAGGACACGCCCTGACGTCGCGCCAATCTGTCCGCGCCGTGCTGTATTAATGCGCAACAGGCTCGACCAGGCAACGGTTCTATCCGCAACCGACACGTGATGGGATTCAGCTTGCCCGGCGAGGTTTTCTGGGTAAGGTCCATAGGGTCGAGCCCCACATGGTGAGGTGATGATCGTGGCTGGAGACGAGAGTCCTACCGCGGCAGAGCTGCGTAACCAGGTCCGTTACCTGGAGGCCGAGGTCGCAGCGTTGCGGCGTCGGTTGCTGGAGCACCCGGCTGACAGCCGGTCGCTCGAGAGCAGGCTGTCCGAAACCCAGGCGTCCTTGGCGAGCGTGACCGCGCAGAACGAGCGGTTGGCGGACACGCTGCGCGAGGCCCGAGAGAAGATCATCGCTTTGAAGGAGGAGGTCGACCGGCTGGCGCAACCGCCGTCCGGTTTCGGGACCTTCCTCGGCCGCAACGACGACGACACGCTGGACGTGTTCACCGGAGGCCGTAAGCTCCGGGTCGCGGCGAGCCCGTCGGTTGACCTGGACGCGCTCAAGCTCGGCCAGGAACTGATGCTGAACGAGGCGCTGAACGTGGTCGAGGCCTGCGACTTCGAGGTCGTCGGCGACGTGGTGATGCTGAAGGAGCTGCTGGCCGACGGCGAGCGGGCACTGGTGATCGCACAGGCCGACGAGGAACGTATCGTCCGGCTCGCGTCGCCGCTGCTCGACCAGCCGTTGCGGGCCGGCGACTCGCTGCTGCTGGAGCCGCGCTCCGGCTATGTGTACGAGAAGATCCCGAAGTCCGAGGTCGAGGAGCTGGTGCTCGAAGAGGTCCCGGACATCGACTACACGCAGATCGGCGGCCTGTTCGGCCAGATCGAGCAGATCCGCGACGCGGTCGAGATGCCGTACCTGCACAAGGACCTGTTCCTGGAGCACGAGCTCAAGCCGCCGAAGGGTGTCCTGCTGTACGGGCCGCCCGGCTGTGGCAAGACGCTGATCGCCAAGGCGGTCGCGAACTCGCTGGCCAAGAAGGTTGCCGAGCGGACCGGTGTCGAGGGCAGGTCGTTCTTCCTCAACATCAAGGGTCCCGAGCTGCTCAACAAGTACGTCGGTGAGACCGAGCGGCACATTCGTCTGGTCTTCCAGCGCGCCCGGGAGAAGGCCTCCGAGGGCATGCCGGTGATCGTGTTCTTCGACGAGATGGACTCGCTGTTCCGCACCCGTGGATCGGGGGTGTCCTCCGACGTGGAGAACACCATCGTCCCGCAGCTGCTGAGCGAGATCGACGGCGTCGAGGGCCTGGAGAACGTGCTGGTCATCGGTGCCTCGAACCGTGAGGACATGATCGACCCGGCGATCCTGCGGCCGGGCCGGCTGGACGTGAAGATCAAGATCGAGCGTCCGGACGCCGAGGCGGCGCGGGACATCTTCTCGAAGTACCTGACCACCACGCTGCCGCTGCACCCCGAGGACCTGAGCGAGTTCGGCGGCGACCGGGGCGAGTGCGTGAGCGGGATGATCCAGCGCACGGTCGAGCGGATGTACACCGAGGCCGACGAGAACCGGTTCCTCGAGGTCACCTACGCCAACGGTGACAAGGAGGTCCTGTACTTCAAGGACTTCAACTCCGGCGCGATGATCCAGAACATCGTCGACCGGGCCAAGAAGATGGCCATCAAGGCGTTCCTCGACGACCAGCAGAAGGGTCTGCGGGTGCAGCACCTGCTGCAGGCCTGCGTCGACGAGTTCAAGGAGAACGAGGACCTGCCGAACACGACCAACCCGGACGACTGGGCCCGGATCTCCGGCAAGAAGGGCGAGCGGATCGTCTACATCCGCACGCTCATCTCCGGCAAGCAGGGCACCGAGCCGGGCCGTTCGATCGACACGGCCACGAACACCGGTCAGTACCTGTAGTCGAAGGCGAGAGGCGACGTGTGTCCGCAGAAAGCGCGGACCACGTCGCCTCCGTGCTGTCGCGCGGCTTCGCCGCGAACCGGGGCTCCGCCCCGGGGTGGGGTGAGAGCCGAGGTGGTTCGTCGCGCGGACCTGCACCGAACAAGGGCCGTCCGCAAGGGTGCTGGCACCACCTGAGACCCTGGTCGGCGCAAGGGGTGGACAGGGGTTTCCCCCGATTCCGGGCCGGGGGCGGTCGCCGTACCGTCGGCGTATGGCGACGGACGAGATGCGCAAGGACCTGCGGGCAGCGGTGGCGGCGCGGCAGGACCTGGGGCCGGAGTACGAACCCGAGATCATCGACGGGTTCCTGGACAAGCTCGAGCAGCAGACCGTCGCCCGGTACGGGCCGGCGCCGCAGCCGCCCGTTCAGCAGCCGCGGCCCGCGTCCGGCAAGGGCGAGAACGACCCCGGTGGGCTCGCGCTGGCGATCGTGTCGGTGGTGGCCGGCATCCCGATCACCGCGATCGCGGCCAACCAGGAGGGCACGATCGCGGTCATCATCTGCTGGGGCGGATTGGTCGGCGTGAACCTCGCGCGGGCGGTCGGGCGTTTCGTCAATCGCTGACTCATACGGCGTACGCAAAGCCCCGCCCTCCGGGAGGAGGACGGGGCTTCGGTGGTGACTACTTGGTGGGGCGGCCCTGCGGACGCCGCGGGGCACGCGCGCTGGTCGCCGCGCCCGCCGGACCCGATCGCGTGCCGCGGGGCACGTGCGCTGGTCGCCGCGTCCGCGCCGGACCTGATCGCGGCCAGCTGCTGCGCCGGGCGAGCGGCGGAGCGCTCGGCGAACGCTGAGGGTCAGGGGTTGATCGGGACCGGCTTGCCGGCGGCGTCGTACGCGCGGTACTGCTGGTCGAGGTCGCTCTTGCCGTCCGGGGTGGGCTTGTACTGATCGGGCGGGATGACCGCGGTGCTGCGCGTGTAGGCGAATCCACCCGCGACGGCGCCCTGGGTCCACTGGCCCTGGCCCTTGGCCCAGACGTAGCGGGACTCGATCCGGGCGATCCGCGGATGGACCCGGAGGATGGTTTCGTAGCTCGCCGAGGCCGACTTCCGATCCCCGGAGCCGCCGACCTGCCCCATGCCGGTGAGGATGACCGCCGGATCGGCCGCTGACGTCCGCTTCTTCCACTCCGTATCGTGCACAGCGGCGCCGGCGCCCATGGCGAAGCAGGTGAAGATGCCCAGGTCGTACGTCCCGCCGGGCTGACCGGGCGTGCTCTTCGTCAGCACCACCACACCGGACTTGGGTCCGGCGGTCCCGGGGATCGCCACCCGGCGGCTCCAGAGTGCGTCGACCTGCTTGGCGCCGGCCAGCTTGCACGCGTTGGCAGCCCGTGCGGCCTCGGCCGCGGGCACCGGACCGAGGTCGACCTTCGGCATGTAGTCCTTCGCCACCTTCACGATCTTGGTCTTGTCGATCGTCGGCGTGGGAGAGGCCGCGACCTGCGGAGCAGGCAGTACCTCGTCCGGCCGGCCGGCGACCGCGACGCTGCCGGCGACGACCGCGCCAACGGCCGCCACAGCCACCGCCGGAACGACCCAGCGGCGTCGTGCGTGCGGCTGGTCGTTTCGTGAGGTCTGGTCGAGCACCCGGTTGCGCAGTTGGGCTCGGCGGTCAGGGGTGAGCGGCGGGACCTTCGGTGGTTCGAGCTGGGTGTTCACGAGAGCTCCTCGTTGAGGGCGACCCGGGAGAGCAGGTCGGGGAAGCGGCGGCGGGTGCGGTGCAGGCGGGCCTTCACGGTGCCTTCGGGGACGCCGAGGGCCGCCGCGGTCTCGGCGATGGTGAGGCCCGCCCAGACGACGAGTTCGAGCGTCTCCTGCTCGTGCAGGGGGAGCGTGGCCAGAGCACGCCGTACGGCGGACATCCGGCGCTCGTCGTCGAGCTGCTGGGCGACCGCGGCCGCGTGGTCCGGCTGGTGCGACGGCTCGGGCAGTCGTTCGACCAGGCCGCGCAAGCGGCGGACCGTGCGGTGCAGCGTCCGGCATTCGTTCGCCGCGACGACCAGCAGCCAGCCGCGGGCCGACGGCGCCGTCAGCGGGCCCGGTGGGTTCCGCTCGAACCGCCGCCAGGTGCTGAGGAACGTCGTCTGCACCACGTCCTCCGCCGCCGCCCACGACGCCGTACGCCGGAAAGCGAACGCGTGCACGTCGTCGGCGTACCGGTCGAAGAGCAGGCCCAGCGCTTCCCGGTCGCCGTCGCGCAACCGGTCCCAGAGCATGCTGTCGCCAGGTGGCCCGGCCGCCATCGAGTACTCCGTCTCGTCGGTCAGGATGATCTTCACACCGGCTAATGACCGCTCGGCCCGGAAAAGGTTGCCTACAACGCCCGCAGGTAGTCGCCGAGCAGTGCGGTCGTGTCCGGGACGAACGGCCACGCCGGGTCGTCCAGCCGGGCGATCAGCTCGGGCAGCGGCATCCAGGCTCCCCAGTCGACCTCCTCCGGCTGGTGCTGGACCGGTCCGTCCCAGCGGCACGCGTAGAGGTAGGCGCGGTAGTTGGTGAACTCGTCGGCGTAGTCACCCTCGGGCAGCTTCTCCAGCTCCACCCCACTGATCCCGAGCTCCTCGGCCAGCTCGCGCACCACCGCGTCGTACGGGTCCTCACCGGCCGCGACGACCCCACCGGCCATGAAGTCGTAGCGGGCCGGGTAGACGTCCTTGGTCGGCGTGCGGCGGTGCACGTAGACGTCACCGGCCGCGTTGCGGACCAGTACGCCGGTCGCGGAGTGCCGCAGGTTGTCGCGACGCATCACCGACCGCGGCGCGGACCCGCAGACGACGCCATCCGCGTCCACCAAGGCAACGAGTTCGTCCATGCCCGCATCCTCACACGGCGCCGGTGTAGTCCAGTTCGTGGATCCACTCGCCCCGCGGCTGCTGGTGGAGCGCCCAGCACTCGTCGGCGATGGCGTCCGGGTCGAACGCCGTACCGGGCGCCACACCGCCGTAGACGGTCACTGTGGCGGCGTGGAGCCCGTCTGCGCCGTACGTCTGGTCCAGCAGGCTCACCAGCGCCCTGACCCCGGCCTTGCCGAGCGAGAGGCTCACGTAGTCGGGCTTGGTCTCGGGCATCCCGCCGGTGATCAGGAACGACCCGCCACCGTTCGCGACCATCGCCGGAGCGAGGTGCGCGGCCGCGACGATCGCGCCGCCGACGTTGACCGCCCAGGCCTCCTGGTGCTCGCGCAACGACAGGTCGCCGATTCGGTCCGAAGCGATCTTCGCCGCGTTGTAGACCACCACGTCAGGCGTTCCATGTTCGGCCAAGACCTTGTCCAGCGCGGACGTCAACGCGGTCTCGTCGGTGCTGTCCGCGGTCAGCGCCAGCGCTCCTTCCACGTCAACGAGCCGCCGGGAGATCAACGCCACCGGCATCCCTTCCCGCGCGAACCGGCGTCCGACCGCCTGCCCGATCCCCGGTCCGGCCCCGATCACCACAATGCCCGGCATGTCTGCTCCCTCACCTGTGTTGTCATCTGTCATCAGGACCGTAGGGCGTGACACCGGTGTGAAGGTCAAGGCGAAAGGGGCCCAGATGCTGATCGGCGAACTGTCGAACCTCACGGGCGTGAGCCGCAGAATGATCCGCTACTACGAACAGCAGGGCCTGCTCGCGTCGGATCGCACCACCAACGGCTACCGCCGGTACGACGACCAGGCGCCGGCCGTTGTCGGCCACATCAGGAACCTGCTGGCCGCGGGCCTGCCGACCGCGACGATCGCGGGGCTGTTGCAGTGCGTGCACGGCGATCCAGCCCAACCGGTCCTGTCCGGTTGCCCCGGCATGGTCAACGGTCTGCAGGCCGAGCGGGCCCGCATCGCGGCCGAGATCAGCCGGCTGAGCACGTCCCAGGAAGTGCTCGACATCCTGCTGGAAGCGGCCGTTCACGGACCCGAGT
The DNA here is from genome assembly GCA_049998015.1 of Kribbella sp. cmx-5-2. Taxonomy (GTDB): domain Bacteria; phylum Actinomycetota; class Actinomycetes; order Propionibacteriales; family Kribbellaceae; genus Kribbella. The sequence continues at coordinate 161,050 of JAEBEC010000001.1, read as the reverse complement.
GACGCGAGCACCGGCTCGTACGGCGGCTTTGGTCGGCCGAACCGCGTAGGCTCGTGAACATGAGTGTGCGGCGGATCATGGGGACCGAGACCGAGTTCGGGATCTCGGTGCCCGGCCAGCCCGGGGCGAACCCGATGCTGACTTCGAGCCAGGTGGTGAACGGCTACGCGCAGACGCAGCCGTTGGCGCGCAAGACCCGGTGGGACTTCGACGAGGAGCACCCGCTGCGGGACGCGCGTGGCTTCGACCTGAGCCGGGAGGTGGCCGACTCCAGCCAGCTCACCGACGAGGAGACCGGCCTGGCCAACGTCATCCTCACCAACGGCGCCCGGCTGTACGTCGACCACGCCCACCCGGAGTACTCCGCGCCGGAGTGCACCAACCCGCGTGACGTCGTGGTGTGGGACAAGGCCGGCGAGCTGGTGATCATGGAGGGCGCGCGGCAGGCCCGTCAGATCCCGGGGGCGCCGCCGCTGAACCTGTACAAGAACAACACCGACAACAAGGGCGCGTCGTACGGGTCGCACGAGAACTACCTGATGCGCCGGTCGACGCCGTTCGCGTCGATCGTGCGGCACCTGACGCCGTTCTTCGTGAGTCGTCAGGTGGTCACCGGTGCGGGCCGCGTCGGGATCGGCCAGGACGGCGCCGGGCACGGCTTCCAGATCAGCCAGCGGGCCGACTACTTCGAGGTCGAGGTCGGCCTGGAGACCACGCTCAAGCGGCCGATCATCAACACCCGCGACGAGCCGCACGCCAACCCGGACCGGTACCGGCGCCTGCACGTGATCATCGGCGACGCGAACCTGTCCGAGATCTCGACGTACCTGAAGGTCGGGACGACGTCGCTGGTGCTGTCGATGATCGAGGACGGCTGGCTGACCGACGACCTGAGCGTCGACCGGCCGGTGACCGCGCTGCACGAGATCAGCCACGACCCGACCTGCACGCACCTGATGACGCTCAAGGACGGTCGCAAGCTGACCGCCGTCCAGCTGCAGACGGAGTACCTGGAGCAGGCCCGCAAGTACGTCGAGGACAAGTACGGCGACGACGCGGACCGGCAGACCAAGGACGTCCTGCACCGCTGGGAGCAGGTGCTCGACCAGCTCGCGATCGACCCGATGCGGCTGGCCGACCAGCTCGACTGGGTCGCCAAGCTCAAACTGCTGCAGTCGTACCGCGACCGCGACGACCTGGCCTGGGACGACTCCAAGCTGGCCCTGGTCGACCTGCAGTACGCCGACCTGCGCCCGGACAAGGGGCTGTACTTCAAGCTCGTCAAGGCCGGCCGGATGCAGCGCCTCGTCACCGACGAGGAGATCCGGATGGCCGTCTCGCACCCGCCGACGGACACCCGCGCCTACTTCCGCGGCCGCTGCATGCAGCAGTACGCCGGTCAGGTGGCCGCCGCGTCCTGGGACTCGGTGATCTTCGATCTTCCGGGCCGTGAATCGCTTCAGCGGATCCCGACGCTGGATCCCTTACGAGGCACGAAAGCGCACGTCGGAGCGCTTCTCGACCAGTGCGACACCGCGAGTGACCTGGTTCGCACCATTACTGGGGGCGCAGGCGGGTAGGGTCGCACTAGGAGGATCGGTTGGGCGGTTCTCCCGCGCGGTTCTAGGAGGTGTGCCATGGCGAAAGACGGCGGTGGGCAGCAGCACAAGCAGCCCAAGCGTTCGACCACCGAGGAAGAGGTCGAGCAGGTCGAGGCGTCGGAGGACGTCGCCGAGCGCAAGGAACGGCTCGACGAGGACGTCGACTCGATCCTCGACGAGATCGACGAGGTGCTCGAGGAGAACGCGGAGGAATTCGTCCGCGGCTTCGTGCAAAAGGGTGGGGAGTGAACCGCTAGATGACATTCGATGCCTCCGGCCGGTTGCCGGAAGCCTTCCTGACCCCAGGTGGCTCGTCGTTCATGGACTTCCTGGCCGGGCACGCGCCCGACCTTCTCCCTGGACGGCGGTCCCTGGGGACAGGTGACCTGTCCAAAGACGTCCCGCACGGTACGACGATCGTCGCGGCCACCTTCGACGGTGGTGTCGTGATGGCCGGCGACCGGCGCGCCACGATGGGCAACATCATCGCCCAGCGTGACATCGAGAAGGTGTTCCCCGCCGACGAGTACTCGTGCGTGGGTATCGCCGGCTCGGCGGGCCTCGCGATCGAGATGGTGCGGCTGTTCCAGGTCGAGCTCGAGCACTACGAGAAGCTCGAGGGCACCACGCTGTCGCTCGACGGCAAGGCGAACCGGCTCAGCGCGCTGATCCGCGGCAACCTGCCGATGGCGATGCAGGGCCTGGCCGTCGTACCGCTGTTCGCGGGCTACGACCACGACATCTCCGGCGGGCGGATCTTCTCCTACGACCCGACCGGTGGCCGGTACGAGGAGCAGGCCTTCCACAGCGTCGGCTCGGGCTCGCTGTTCGCCCGCGGCTCGCTGAAGAAGCTCTACCGCGAGGGCATGACGGCGACGGAGTGCGTCACGGCGACCATCCAGGCGCTGTACGACGCGGCCGACGACGACTCCGCGACCGGTGGGCCGGACATGGCCCGGCGGATCTTCCCGGTGATCGGCGTGGTCACGGCCGACGGCTACCAGCGGCTGCCCGAGGCGGAGGTCGGCGAGATCGTCGACACCGTGGTCGGCGCCCGGCTGCAGCGTCCCGACGGCCCCGCGGCCCCGCTGTCCTGAGCCCGGTCGACGAGTAGAGGATCCACATGAGCACTCCGTTCTACGTCTCACCCGAGCAGCTGATGCGGGACCGGGCGGACTTCGCCCGCAAGGGCATCGCCAAGGGCCGCAGCGCGATCGCGCTGCAGTACGCCGACGGCATCCTGTTCGTGGCCGAGAACCGGTCGCCCGCCCTGCACAAGGTGGCCGAGATCTACGACCGGATGGCCTTCGCGGCCGTCGGGCGGTACAACGAGTTCGAGAACCTGCGGATCGCCGGCGTGCGCCTGGCCGACATGCGCGGGTACTCCTACGACCGCCGCGACGTCACCGGCCGCGCGCTGGCCAACGCGTACGCGCAGACGCTCGGCGCGATCTTCTCCTCCGGCGGTGAGAAGCCGCTCGAGGTGGAGATCCTGGTCGCCGAGGTCGGCAACTCCTCCGCCGAGGACCAGATCTACCGGCTCACGTACGACGGCTCGATCGCCGACGTACGCGGGTACGCCGTGATGGGCGGCCCGGCCGAGCAGGTCGCCGAGTACGTCGGCGAGCACTACTCCGACGGCATCTCGCTGGCCGGCGCCCTGCGGCTGGCCGTGGACGCGCTCGGGCACGACTCCAGCGAGGTCCGCCAGCTGGAGCCGGACCAGATCGAGGTCGCCATCCTGGACCGGACCCGCACCCAGGTCCGCAAGTTCAAGCGGATCTCGGAGGAGACCCTGGCCCGGATCCTGTCCGAGTCGCGCCCCGACACCGCACCGTCCGAGCCGTCGGCTCACGCCGAAGGCGCGGAGCCGGTCAACGGCGGCTCGTACGAGAGCACCACGGACGACACCGGCGACGACGACGCCCCGATCGCCCCGCCGGAAGACCCGGAAGACAACAAGCCGCTGTGACGGACGAGAACCTGGTGCCGTCCGCCCCCACTCCGGGGGCGGACGGCATTGTTCGCCCTGGGGACCCGAAACCCTGGGAACTGCTGGGGGAGAAGAACGTCTACGACGGCTTTCTCACCGTCAACGTTCGGCGGTACCGGTTGCCCGACGGCCGGGAAGCTGACTGGGATGTGTTCGGTCCTCGACAGACCGCCGGTGTGGCCGGCGGGATCACCGTGCTGCCGTTGACACCCGATGGCCGAGTTGTTGCCATCCGCCTCTTTCGGGCCGGCCCGGACCAGGTCGTCACGAATCTTCCCGGCGGGTTGATCGACCCAGGCGAGGACCCGGCCGAGGCCGGCCGCCGCGAGCTGCAGGAAGAGACCGGCTACACCTGCGGCTCGATCGAGGTCGTCGGGTGGATGTGGTCCGCCGCCTCCTCGACGTACCCGAAGTTCGTTGCCGTCGCGCGCGACTGCCGGCCGACCAGCGCACAAGCGCTGGACGACTTCGAGGACATCGTCCCGATCGAGCTCACCGTCGACGAGCTCCGCCAGGAACTCCGCACCCCCGGCGCGATGACCGGCACCGACGCGGCGTACCTGGCCCTGGACCACGCCGGCCTGCTCTGAAGCGTTAACCGATTGCGCGGTCGACGTCGTGAGCACAGGATGTCGAGCGTGCTGACCACTTACTGGCCCCTGCGGAACCTTCGGCTGACGACCGAGCGGCTCGTGCTGCGCCCTCCGAACGACGAGGAACTGGTGGCGATCGCCGAGGTGGCCGCCGGTGGGATCAGTCGGCCGGGGGAGCACCCCTTCCTGATGGCGTGGCCCGACGAGCCGGTCGAGCGGGCCCGGCGGGTGATGCAGCAGCACTGGAGTCACCTCGGGTCGTGGACTCCGGACGAGTGGGACCTGGAGCTCGGTGTCTTCCGGGACGGCTTTCCGGTGGGTCTGGTCGGCCTGATGGGCAGCGAGTTCCGGGTACTGCGTGAGGTGAAGACCTGGTCGTGGCTGGGTCTCGAGCACCAGCGGCAGGGGTACGGGACCGAGGCGCGGACCGCTTTGCTGCACCTGGCCTTCGAGGGGCTGGACGCCGTGGCGGCGCGCACGGAGGTCTTCGAGGACAACACCGGTTCCCAGGGCGTCTCGCGCAAGCTCGGCTACCGGCCGGACGGGATCTCGCGCGACGTCCTGCACGGGAAGCCGATCGTCTCGGACCGCCTGCGACTGACCCGCGAGGACTGGTACGGCGCCGAGCGCCCGAAGGTCGAGATCGCCGGCCTCGACGCGTGCCGGGACTGGTTCGTCAGCCCGAGCTGAACGACACCGGTGGTAGAGCTGGCTGCACCTCGAAGCCGGGTTCTGGCTGGACTGTGCGCGCGGCCCGATCTTTCTAGCGTGGAAGGCGTCCTGGTACGTCTCGCACGGTTCGGAAGGTTGGGCACATGTTCAAGGCACGCAGAGGGCGCGACAAGCAGGCCGGCGGCACCGCCGTGCTGGTCGCGGACGCCCCGGCGTACGCGGTCACGCTGGACTCGGTGACGAAGACGTACCAGACCGGGACGACCCGGGTGCAGGCGCTCGACGGCGTCTCGCTCGGCCTGCGGCGGGGGAGTTTCACCGCGGTGATGGGACCGTCGGGCTCCGGCAAGAGCACGTTCCTGCACTGCGCCGCCGGGCTCGACCGGCCGACGTCCGGCACCGTCTGGCTCGGCGACACCGAGCTGACCCGGCTCGACGAGAAGCAGCTGACCGTGCAGCGCCGGACCCGGATCGGGTTCGTCTTCCAGGCCTACAACCTGATCCCGTCGCTGTCGGTCCGCGACAACATCACCTTGCCGCTGCGCTTCTCCGACGTACCGGTGGACGAGGCGTGGCTGACCCAGGTCGTGCAGGAGGTCGGCCTGACCGACCGGCTCACGCACCGGCCGAGCGAGCTGTCCGGTGGTCAGCAGCAGCGGGTCGCGATCGCCCGGGCGCTGATCACCCGGCCGGAGGCGGTGTTCGCCGACGAGCCGACTGGAGCGCTCGACTCGCGGACCGGCAAGCAGGTGCTGCAGCTGATGCGTTCGCTGGTCGACTCGCTCGGCCAGACGATCCTGATGGTGACGCACGACCCGGTCGCCGCGTCGTGGGCCGACCGGGTGGTGTTCCTGGCCGACGGCAGGCTGGCCGGCGAGCTCACCGACCCGACCGCCGACACCGTCGCCGCGCACCTGACCCATCTCGGGGAGTGGTGATCGTGTTCAGCTTCGCCTGGAGCACGGTCAAGTCCCGCTGGCCCGGTTTCGCCGGAGCCTTCATCGCCCTGTTCTGCGGTGCCGCGCTGCTGTCCGCGTGCGGCTTCCTGCTGCAGTCCGGTCTGCTCGCCGGCATCAGCCCCGAGCGGTACGCCGGTGCGTCAGTCGTCGTCGCGGCGAACCAGAAGCTCGCCGTCACCGAATCGCCCGACGCCGACTTCGGCGACCACGTCCCGCTCGACGCGAACCGGCTCGCCGAGATCGCGGCCGTTCCCGGCGTCGCCCAGGCCGTGCCGGACTACTCGTTCCGGCTCACGCTGGCCGGAGAGTCCGGCGCTCTGGTCCACGGCGAGGAGGGCGGTACGCCGTCCGGCCACGGTCGCAGTTCCGTTGCCCTCGGCCCCTTGTCTGTCCGGGACGGCGCGTTGCCCACCGGCCGGTACGACGTCGCGCTCGACCGCGACGCCGCGGCGGCCGGCGGCTACGCGATCGGCGATCAGGTCCGGGTCGCGGTGGGGTCGCGGCCGGCGTCGTACCGGCTGACCGGGATCGTCGACCCGCCGAGTGGTTCGTTCCGGGAGCCGGTGGTGCTGTTCACCGATGAGGTGGCCAGGCAACTGTCCGGCAAGCCCGACCAGCTGTACGCCGTGGGCGTGCTGGCCACGCCGGGCGTCGACCAATCGGACCTGGCCCACGCGATCGAGCAGCGCCTGGGCGATTCGGTGACCACGGCAACCGGCGACGACCGGGGCAAGCTGGAGTTCCAGGACTCCTCGGCTGCGTCAGGCCTGCTGATGGCGGTGGCGGGCTCTTTCGGTGGAATCGCGGCGATCGTCGCGATGTTCGTCGTGGCCGGCACGCTCGGGTTGTCGATCCAGCAGCGGCGGCGTGAGTTCGCGCTGCTCCGTGCGGTCGCCGCGACGCCCGGTCAGGTGCACCGGATGATCGGCGCCGAGATCCTGATCGTGTCGCTCGCCGCGTCGGTGCCCGGTGCGGCGCTCGGCTACGGACTCGTGTGGTTGTTGCGTGCGGCGTTCGTCAGGATCGGCGTGATCCCGGCCGACTACGGGCTCTCGCTGTTGCCCGTCCCGATCGTGGTCGCGGTGCTGCTGTCGGTCCTGACGGCCCGGCTGGCCGGTTGGATGTCAGCTCGTCGCGCGGTCAGGATCCGCCCGGTCGAAGCGCTGGGGGAGTCGAGCGTGGAGACGCCGCAGCTCGGTCCGGTCCGGACGCTGATCGGGCTCGGCCTGCTGGCCGGCGGCCTGGTGATGTGTGCGGTCCCGGTGGTCGTCGCCGGTGAGGTCGGCACGATCGTCGCGGCGACCTCGTCGCTCGTCCTGGTGATCGCCGTGGCGCTGCTCGGGCCGCGGATCGTGCAAGGCGCGCTGACGCTCGTAGGTCCGCTGCTGCGGCGCTCCGGCGGTGCGTCGGGCTACTTGGCCGCGGCCAATCTCACCCAGAACTCGCGTCGGGTGGCGGCCGCCGTCGTACCGCTCGTGCTGGCGATCACGATCATGATCGTGCAGGTCTCGGTCGGTGCCGCGCAGGTGAAGGAGGCCGGCCGGCAGGCCGACCAGGGCGTGGTGGCCGATCTCGTGGTGGCCGGTTCGGGGGCGGGACTCTCGCCCGGGCTGGTCGACGAGATCCGCGCGGTGCCCGGCGTACGGACTGCCACGGCAGTGACCAGAGGACCCGCGACGATCAGGTACGCCGACGTCGGCGACGACTCGGCGCAGTCCGTGCTGGATTTCGCGGCGCAGGGCGTGGCCGCGACGGATCTGGCGAGCACGCTCGACCTGGACGTTCGTGAAGGTGACCTCGGGCGGCTCGACGGGCAGGGGACTGTCGCGCTGAGCGAGTCCGCGGCCCAGCAGACCCGGACCGGGCTGGGTCGGCAGGTGGAGCTGTTCCTCGGGGACGGCACGCGGCTGATGCCCGAGGTGGTGGCGATTTACCACAACGGCATGGGCTTCGGTGATGTGACGCTGCCGCGCGCCGTACTGCTGGATCATCTGTCCACCCGGCTGGACGACTCGGTGCTCGTCCGCGCCGAATCCTGGGTCGACGTGAGCGCGTTGGCTTCGGCCCTCACCCAGCGGTTCGCGGGTGAGGTCGGGGTGGCGCTCGCCGATCGCCAGACGATGGCGGAGGCGCAGCAGGCCGGCCTGGACCTCAACCGGTGGACGAACCTGATCCTGCTCGCCGCGCTCTTCGGGTACGTCGCGATCAACGTCGCCAACAGCCTGGTGATGAGTACGACGGGCCGCCGGCGCGAGTTCGCGCTGCTCCGGCTGGTCGGCATCGGCAAGCGGCAGGTCCGCCGGATGATGCTGGTCGAGGCGGCCGTGGTGATCGGTGTCGCGCTCGTGGTCAGTGCGGCGCTGTGTCTGCCGCCGATGGTCGGCGTCACGGTCGGGCTGAGTGAAGGCGCGACGGTGATTCCGGCGTTCTCGCCGATCACCACCGCGCTCACCGCGGGTGGAGTGGTGCTGCTCGGGCTGCTCTCGATCATGCTGCCCACGCGCCGCGTGTTGCGCCATCGGCCGGTGGACGCGATCGGGATCCGTGACTGATCGGAGGTCGGCGAAGTGCTCGGGGCGATGGTCGCCCCGAGCACTCCGCCGCGTATTGCCCTTGAAGTGTCCGGATCTGGGCACTGTGGGCTCTTGACGAGCACTTGTGCGCAGTGAATGACTGGTGGGGCACACCTTCCGCCCCGAGGAGTTGCCCATGCGCCGCTTCGGCCCTGCGGTGGCACTTGCCGCCGCGCTCGCTCTCGCCGTCCAGCCCTTCGCTCTCTCCGCCCACGCGTCCCGCAGTACGGCGGGGACCACCGCCGCGCAGGATGCTGCGAGTCGAGCGGTGAATCCCGAGCCTCAGCAGACCGTCCCGCGCCGGGACGGGTTCGAGCTCGGGCGGACCGTCGGTCTGGTGCGCGGTCCGACGACCGACGCCGACGCCGAGCGTGTGGTCCGCGCGACGCTCGAGCGTGCGGGCGTCCGCACGATTCGGGTCACCGACGGCGCGGCTCCGCGGACCGGCGTCACCGTCTGGCTCGGCGGCAACGATCGCGTCCTGGCGGACCTGGACGTCGCGTCGCCTGCTGGTCTGCCGGCCGAGGGATATGTCGTTGCCGTAGGCACCCATCGTGGACGGCACCACGTCGTGCTCGCCGGTGTGGACACGGACGGGACGTACTACGCCGCACGCGCCCTGGACCAGTTGGTGCGCGGTCAGCGCACGGCAGCCGACGAGCTCGCCGGCGGTCAGCCCGCGACCGTCGCAGCCGGGCGCCCGGCGTACGGACGGCAACTGGCCGGGATCGAGATCCGCGACTGGCCGACGATGCGGTACCGCGGATCGACCGAGGGGTTCTACGGGACGCCGTGGTCGCACGCTGATCGGCTCGATCACCTGGACTACCTCGGTGCGCACCGGATGAACACCTACGAGTACGCGCCGAAGGACGATCCGTACCACCGTGAGCAGTGGCGTGATCCGTACCCGGCGGACAAGCTCGCCGAGCTGGGCGAGCTGGTGAACCGGGCCCGAGGCAACAAGGTCGACTTCACCTTCGCGCTCTCGCCGGGGCTCTCCATCTGCTACACCGCCGATGCCGACTACCAGGCGTTGATCGCGAAGTTCGAGGCGCTGTACGCGCTGGGTGCGCGGTCGTTCAACGTTCCGCTGGACGACATCGACTACAACACGTGGCACTGCGACGCCGACCGCGCCAAGTACGGCACGGGTGGTGGAGCCGCTGGGCAGGCGCAGAGTGAGCTGCTCAACCGCATCCAGCGCGAGTGGGTAGCGACCAAGCCCGGCGTCGCGCCGCTGCAGATGGTGCCGACCGAGTACTACAACGTGTCCGAGACGCCGTACAAGAAGGCGCTGCGCGAGCAGCTGGACGCGGCCGTCGTCGTGCATTGGACAGGGATCGGGGTGGTCCCGAAGACGATCACTGCCGCGCAGGCCGCTCAGGCGGAGGCGGTGTTCGGGCACGACATCCTGATCTGGGACAACTACCCGGTCAACGACTACGCGGCCGGGCGGTTGCTGCTGGCCGACTACAGCGGGCGCGAGCGCGGGATCGCCGATCACGTGGTCGGGGTGATCTCGAACCCGATGAACCAGGCCGCGGTCAGCAAGATCGCGCTCTCCGCGTTCGCCGAGCTGGGGTGGAAGCCGGCGGCGTACGACGAGCGGGCCGCGTGGGAGCGCGCTCTCTCCGAGAGGGCCGGTGGGGATCGGCGGACGATCGAGGCGCTGAAGGTGTTCGCGGACCTGAACACGTACGACACGACACTGCATCCGGAGTCCGCTCCGGAGCTGGCCGCGCGGATCGACGCGTTCTGGGCGGCGTACGACGGTGGAAGCCGTGCGGAGGGCGCGGAGGAGACAGGCGGAGCGGGCGGGGCGATTCGGGGATTGCGGCCGTACTTCCAAGCGGTGACTCGTGCTCCTGCTCAGATCAGGGCGGGCGTGGTGGATCCCGCCTTCAGCGACGAAGCGAAGGCCTGGCTGGATGCGACCGCCCTGTGGGGGCAGGCGCTCGAGGAGTCGCTCGGGTTGCTGGACGCTCTCGACCGCGGCGATGGCGCGGCGGCTTGGCTGAAGCGTCAGCAAGTCGACAAGTTGACTGGTCAGGCGAAGGCGATCCGGGACGTGCGGGAGCCGCACTCCGGGACCTACCCGCGGATCGGCGAGGGCGTGGTGGACACGTTCCTCGCGCGGGTCGGGCAGTTGCACGACGCGTGGATGGGACTGCTGCCGCGTCGTACGGCGACCGCGAGCGTTCCGACGTACGCGGAGAACGTGCCGGCGCGGATGGTCGACGGGGACGAGTCGACGTTCTACTGGAGCAACCGGGCTCCGGCGGTGAACGACGAGATCCGGGTCGATCTCGGGGCGGCGCGGGAGATCGGCGCGGTCGGCGTACTGATGGGGAAGGACGGGAGCCCGGACGACTTCATCCACTCCGGGGCGCTGGAGTGGTCGGCGGACGGTGCGACGTGGACCGAGCTGACCCGTGCGACGACCGCCGAGGTGCGCGCGACGGCTCCGGCGGGGACGAAGGCTCGGTTCGTGCGGTACCGGGCGTTGGCGGCCAATGCATCCAACTGGTTGGTTGTTAGAGAGTTCTCGGTACAGGTCACCGATGGGTCGGAGCTGGTGCTGACGGCCAGCGGGGGACCGGTGCCTGCTGAGGGATCGGCGTTGGCGCGGGCTGTTGATGGGGATGTCGGTACGGCGTACGCGGCGGGTGCGGGGCCGGGGGAGGGTGAGGCACTGACTGTGACGGCCTCGGCTCCGGCTGCGGTGGACCGGGTGACTGTGCTGCAGCGGGCTGGTGCGGTCGCGGCTGGGCGGGTGGATGTGCACACCGCTGCTGGCTGGCGGGAGATCGGTGTGGTGCGTTCGGCGTACACGGCGCTTCGGGTGAGCGGCACGGTCGACGCCGTGCGCGTGCGGTGGAACGCCGGGTCGACAGCGCCTCAGGTCGCCGAGGTGATCCTGCACAGGACGACTGGGTAAACTGGCCGGCGGGCCGCTACTGGCGTTCAGGTGGGTCACCACCGGGGAACGGCCCGCCGGATCTTCGGCTGCAGCCGCGCGCCTGGGCAACGACGAGTACTCGCCGACGCCCGAAGGAGCGCGCCGTATGACTTCAGAGAACACCGCCCGGCCGATGATCGGTACCGACCTCGCCGCCGACATGGTGGCGCAGGCCGCCGTCCGCGCGAAGAAGCTGCAGGACGAGACCGGCGTACAGCCGTGCCTCGCGACCGTGCTGGTCGGGGACGATCCCGCGTCGGCGACGTACGTGCGGATGAAGCAGAACCGGAGCAAGAAGGCCGGTATCGGCTCGGTCAGTGTCGCGCTGCCGGCGTCGACCACCACCGACGAGCTGGTCGCGGAGCTGACGAGGCTGTCCGACGACCCGACGGTGCACGGGATCCTGCTGCAGCACCCGGTGCCGGAGCAGATCGACGAGCGGGCCGCGTTCGAGGCGATCGCGCCGGCCAAGGACGTCGACGGCGTGACTATGCACTCGTTCGCGGCGATGGCGTTCGGGGAGCCTGGCTTCCGGTCGTGCACCCCCGGCGGGATCCTGCGGCTGCTGCAGGCGTACGACGTACCGCTGTCCGGTGCGCACGCCGTCGTTATCGGCCGCAGCCCGATCCTCGGCAAGCCGGCCGGGATGTTGCTGCTGGCATCCAATGCGACCGTCACCTACACGCACTCGCGGACCGAGGACCTGCCGGCGCTGGTGCGTCAGGCGGACATCGTGGTCGCTGCGGTCGGCAAGCCGAACTTCGTGCGGGGGGAGTGGCTGAAGCCGGGCGCCGTCGTGGTCGATGCCGGGTACAACGAAGGCAACGTCGGTGACGTGCACGCCGAGGAGGCCGCGCAGGTCGCGAGCCTGCTGACGCCCGTGCCCGGTGGGGTCGGCCCGATGACGATCGCGCTGCTGCTGGAGCAGACCGTCGACGCGGCGGAAGCGCAAACCGCCCGCAACTGACGCCGCGCCCCCCTTGCGTCCGAAGAAGCCGCATGCGTCCGAACAGCCCGAGGCTATAGCGCTCGGTTCTTCGGACGCAGCACGGTTCTTCGGACGCAGCTCGGTTCTTCGGACGCAGCGCGGTTCTTCGGACGTCAGGGGTCGGTGGCGAGACGGGTGAGCGGCGCGTGGGCGGTCTGACCTAATGTTGAGACTGGTGTCCAGCGCCGAGGAGCGGTGCGGGACGTGGTGATCTAGGAGGCAGGACAGTGGCGGTACGGGCGATCCGGGGTGCCACCCAGCTGGACGCGGACGAGCGGGAGCACCTGCTCGAGCGGACGGCCGAGCTGGTCCGGGCGGTGCTGGAGGCGAACGATCTCAGCTCCGAGGATCTGATCAGCATCCTGTTCACCGTCACGCCGGACCTGAGCTCGGAGTTCCCCGCGGTGGCCGGGCGGCAGATCGGCCTCACCGACGTACCGCTGATGTGCATGCAGGAGATCGCCGTGCCGCACGCGCTGCCGCGGGTCGTCCGGATGATGCTGCACACCGAGTCGCCGCGCTCGCGGGAGAAGATCCAGCACGTCTACCTGCACGGCGCCACCGCGCTGCGCCCCGACCTGACGGGCGCCCAGTGACCGACCCGCTGACCCCGGCAACGCCCGCCGCGCCCGCAGAAACCGCGGCGCCCGCAGAAGCTGCGACGCCCGCGGGGACGCCCGCCGCCGCGTTGCGCGGGCCAGTGCGGATCGTCGGCACCGGCTTGATCGGTACGTCGATCGGCCTGGCCCTCGCGCGCCTCGGCGTGGTCGTCGAGCTGGTCGACGGCGACCCGGACAACGCCCTGATGGCCGAGCGCATCGGCGCCGGCTCGCGCCTCGTCCAGCTCGAGCCGCAGCTCGTCGTCGTCGCCGTACCGCCGGACCACGTCGGCACGGTGATCGCCGAGCAGCTCGAGCAGACCGACGCTGTCGTCACCGACGCCGCGAGCGTGAAGGGCAAGCCCCTCGCCGACGCCAAGGCGCTCACCGAGGCGGCCGGTCGTGCGAGCGACCTGACCCGGTACGTCGGCAGCCACCCGATGGCCGGCTCCGAGCGCAACGGCCCGCTGGCCGGTCGCGCCGACCTGTTCGAGGGCGCTACCTGGGCGATCACCCCGCACGAGACCAGCGACCCGGCGGCCGTCGAGCTCGTACGACGCCTGGCCGAGGCCTGCGGCGCCCGGACCGTCGAGCTGTCCGTGCCGGACCACGACCTGGCCGTTGCCCGCGTCTCGCATCTGCCGCAGCTGATGTCGTCCCTGGCCGCCGGCACCCTCGTCGACGCTCCCACCGCGCACCTGGAGCTCTCCGGCCAGGGCGTCCGCGATGTGACCCGGATCGCCGCGAGCGACCCGGGGATGTGGACCCAGATCGTCGCCGCCAACTCGCCCGCGCTGAGCGGCCTGCTGGAGCAGATCCGCGACGAGCTGGACCGGCTGTTGATTGCCCTCAGCAAGGAAAAACCTGGCTCGGACTACGCAGATGACGAGGTGACGGCCGTACTGCGCCGCGGCGTCTCCGGCGCCGTCCGCGTCCCCGGCAAGCACGGCACCCCGCACATCGAGCTCGTCCCGGTCCTCGTCACGATCCCCGACCGCCCCGGCCAGCTGGCCCGGTTGTTCGCCGACGCCGCCGCGTCCGGCGCGAACGTCGAGGACCTGCGGATCGATCACAGCCCGGGCCGACCGGTCGGTGAGGTCGAGCTGGCGGTCAAACCGGCGTCGGTGGACCAGCTGGTCGACGTACTGACCGAGCGCGGTTGGTCCGTGCACCGGTAACCTTCCGCCCATGATCATCGCTGTCGACGGCCCGAGCGGTTCCGGTAAATCGAGCACGGCCCGCGGGGTGGCCACCAGACTGGGGCTGAAGTACCTCGACACCGGTGCGATGTACCGGGCGGTGACCTGGTCGGCGCTGGAGGCCGGGCTCGACCTGACCGACACCGCCACGGTCGCCGAGCGGGCCCGCGCGGTCGAGCTGGGGATCAGCACCGACCCGCAGCTGGCCCACTTCACCGCCGACGGCACCGACGTCACCGAGGCGATCCGCGACCCGCGGATCAGCGAGAACGTGTCGAAGATCGCCACCAACCTCGACGTCCGCAAGGAGCTGATCCGGCGGCAGCGCGAGATCATCGACGACGCCCAGCCAGGCGGCGGGATCGTGGTCGAGGGCCGCGACATCGCCACCGTGGTCGCGACCGACGCCGAGCTCAAGGTGCTGCTGACCGCCGACCAGGACGCCCGGATGGCCCGCCGCAAGGCCGAGCTGGCCGAGGGCGCGCTGACCGCGGAGCAGCTGCGCGACCAGATCGTCCGCCGCGACGCCGACGACGCCACCGTGTCGCAGTTCGAGGTCGCCTCGGACGGTGCGGTGACGATCGACTCCACCCACCTGTCCCTGGAGGAGGTCATCGACGTGATCAGCCGGCTCGCGAAGGAGGCCGAGGCCGCGCCGCCACGCGACCCGCGGGAGTCATGACGGCCGAACTGACGAGGCACCAGGAGCTGCCGCGCACCGACGACCTGCCGCCGCTGCCGTACCGGACGGGCAGCGTGGTCCGGCACATCATCGGGCCGTACCTGCGCTGGCGGTACGACCTGACCATCCACCACGAGGACCTCTTCCCGCGGACCGGCCCGGTGCTGCTCGCGCCGAACCACCTCGGCCTGCTCGACGGGCCGCTGCTGGGCGCGACCGCGCCGCGGATGCTGCATCAGCTCGGCAAGATCGAGGCGTTCGGCGGGCTGCAGGGCAAGTTCCTGCACCTGGCCGGGCAGATCCCGGTCGACCGGACGACGTACGACGTGCTGGCGGTCCGGAAGGCGATCAAGGTCCTCCGCGACGGCAACGTGATGAGCATCTACCCCGAGGGCACCCGCGGCCGCGGCGACTTCCGGAAGGTCCGGACCGGAGTCGCGTACCTGGCGATGGTCACCGGGGCGCCGATCCTGCCCGTCGCCCTGCTCGGTACCCGCCTGCCGGGCGGCAGTGTGGAGCGGTATCCCCCCAGGGGGAGCCGGGTCGACGTCGTGTACGGCGAACCTTTCACCGTGGAGCGCGTATCCTTTCCTCGGAGGCACACCGACGTACGGGCGGTGGCCGACCAGATCGGCGACGTGTTGCGGGCGCATGTTCAGGCCGCCGTCGCAGCCACCGGCCACCCGCTTCCGGGCAAGCCAGACCAGAAGGATCCTGATGAGTGACCTGCCCACCGGCTACGAGTACGACGCCGAGCCGTCGAACGACGACGACACCGGCCCCGTGCCCGTCCTGGCGATCGTAGGCCGCCCCAACGTCGGCAAGTCGACGCTGGTCAACCGGATCATCGGCCGCCGCGAGGCGGTCGTCGAGGACACCCCGGGCGTGACCCGGGACCGCGTCTCGTACGACGCGGACTGGGCCGGCCGGTCGTTCACGGTGGTCGACACCGGCGGCTGGGACCCGGACGCGGTCGGCATGGCGGCGCTGGTCGCCGCCCAGGCCGAGGTCGCGATCAACGCGGCCGACGCGGTGCTGTTCGTGGTCGACGCGACCGTCGGCATCACCGACGCCGACGAGGCCGTCGTCCGGGTGCTGCGGAAATCGGGCAAGCCCGTCGTACTGGCCGCGAACAAGGTCGACGACCAGCGGGTCGAGTCCGAGGCGATGAACCTGTGGAGCCTCGGGATCGGTGAGCCGTTCCCGATCTCCGCGATGCACGGCCGCGGGACCGGCGACATGCTGGACGCCGTACTGGCTGCTCTGCCGGAAGCGCCGCCGGAGCGCGACCCCGAGTCCGGGGGGCCGCGCCGGATCGCGATCGTCGGCAAGCCGAACGTGGGCAAGTCCTCCCTGCTGAACAAGGTCGCCAAGGAGGACCGGGTCGTCGTCAGCGATGTCTCCGGCACCACCGTCGACCCGGTCGACGAGTTGATCACGCTCGGCGACAAGCAGTACCGCTTCATCGACACCGCCGGTATCCGGCGCAAGGTGAAGAACGTCCAGGGCCACGAGTACTACGCGAGCCTGCGGACCAACAGTGCGATCGAGCGCGCCGAGGTGGTCGTCGTCGTGGTCGACGCCTCCGAGCCGATGACCGAGCAGGACCTGCGGATCATGGACATGGTCGAGGAGGCCGGCAAGGCCCTCGTGATCGCCTACAACAAGTGGGACATGGTCGACGAGGACCGGCGCTACTACCTGGAGAAGGAGATCGACCGCGATCTCGTCCAGCTGCGCTGGGCCCCCCGGGTGAACATCAGCGCCCTGACCGGGCGGCACATGGAGAAGCTGGTGCCGGCCATCGAGGCGGCGCTGGACGGCTGGCAGACCCGCGTCCCGACCGGCCAGCTGAACGCGTTCCTCGGCCGGTTGGTTGCCGCGCACCCCCATCCGGTGCGGTCCGGCAAGCAGCCGAAGATCCTGTTCGGCACGCAGGCCACGACGATGCCGCCGACCTTCGCGATCTTCACCTCCGGCCAGATCGAACCGTCGTACCAGCGGTTCATCGAGCGCCGGCTGCGGGAGGACTTCGGCTTCGTCGGCAGTCCGGTGCACGTCCAGATCCGGGCTCGCCAGAAGAAGGCGAAACGCTGATCGGCCCGGTGCGAAAGCACTGCCGATGATGGGGTAAGGTTTACCCCGGTCGCTCGCAAGGGCGACTGTTCGGGCTGTGGCCTAGCCTGGTAAGGCGCTTGTCTGGGGGACAAGAGATCGCGAGTTCAAATCTCGCCAGCCCGACCGAAAAGCCCTGGTGAGAGGCAACTCTCACCAGGGCTTTCGTCTGTTCAGGGCTCGAAGGTTGCGGCCATCCGGGCGAGCGCGTCGAGAGCGCCTTCGAGCTGTACGGCGTCGAGCGGGCCGATCAGCCGCGCCGCCGACAGCAGGCCGATCGTGGCGCTCGACAGCGCGAGTGCGACGTGCTCGGGCGCGATGTCGGCGACCAGCAATCCCTGCTCCTGCAGGGATCTCAGCCACTCGACGACGCCTTGGTGGCGCTCGCGATAACGGCCGTCGGTGACCGTGCCGACATGACTGCCGAGCACGCCGCGGTCGTCGAGGAACGCGGCGGTCATCAACCGGTCCTCGAGCAGAGCCCGTACGGCGGCGCGGTACGCCGCACCGAGCCGCGGCCGGGCGCCGAGATCGACGGCGGCTCCGAGGCGTTCCGTTCCACGCCGCAGCAGAGCGTCGAGGATCTCGCGCTTGCCGGCGAACTCGAGGTACACGGCGCCCTTGCCGATCCCGGCCGCGGCCGCGATCGCGGCGATGCTCATCGCGTCGAAGCCGCGGTCGAGCACGAGCGCTTCGGCGGCGTCCAGGAGACGTTCGCGGCGGTTCGGGACGAGCGGGCGGGGCATCAGGCGAGCTCTCGCACGAGGTCCCGTAGCGCCGGGACGAGTGGGCGGGACATCAGTCAAGGCCTTCGAGGAACGCGAGCAGCGCCGGGATGACCAGGTCGGGCCGATCGCGTTGCACCCAGTGCCCGGCGCCGGGGACGGTCACCAGCGTCGAGTGCGGGAGTTGCCGCGCAGCGGCTTGGGCACGAGCGACCGGTACGCCGTTGTCCCGATCGCCGTGGACGAGGAGCGCCGGGGTCTGGATCGCACGCAGACGGTCGGTGTAGTCGGTGCGGAGCCTGTCGCACAGCACCTGGTCGCGTTGCCACTCGCCGAAGGTCCGGAGGCTGTCGCCGGACGCGGCCTCCTCGACGACGGCGCGCACCAGTTCCGGCGTACGGGCTGCCGGGTTGCAGACGATCGTGCGCAGGCCGCGCTCCATCGCGCCGGCGTTCCGCGCGTACCCACGCGTCAGCGCGGCGAGCAGGCCGGTGCGCAGGAGGGCGAAAGTGGTGAGCTGATTCAGCCGGCTGAACGGACCGTCGGTCAGCCGCGGCATGATCCCGAAGGATCCCAGGAGCATCGCGCCGCGGGCGGCGTCCGGGCGGTCGAGGAGGTGTCCGAGCGCCAGGCCTCCGCCGAGCGACAGGCCGCCGATCACGTAGTCGTCGAGGTCGAGCGCGTCGACCAGTTCGCCGACGTACCGGATCAGGTTCTGCTGGGTCAGCGGCCAGTTCGCCCGTGGACTCCGGCCGAAACCGGGGTGGTCGGGAGCGATCACGCGGTAGCCCGCGTCCGCGATCGCCGCGCCGACCTCCGTCCAGGAGAGGTCGGCGTTGTCGGCGCCGCCGCCGCGCAGCAGCAGTACGGCGGGCCCGGTCGAGTCGATCGGCGCCCACTCCAGCAGGGAGATCGTCGCGCCGGTGACGGCGGTCGTCGTACGTCGTCCGTCCATGGAAGCCCTCTCGTCGTTGTGACCAGAATAGCTGTCTCGGTCACTACATCGGAGTCTGGTGCTCAGGGCAACGGCCGGGCACTTTGCGAGCAGCAGGGACCGTGAAGGTGGGGCACCGGCACCGGACCCGCGAGGTGTGGGAGACACCATGAGATCGACGCGTCCAGTTCTGTCCGGCTCCGTGGCGATGCTGCTGCTCGCACCCTTGCTGGTGTTTCTGTCCGCACCACCTGCCGCGGCGGTCAACGTGGCTGCCGAACTGGTTAGCCCCGGTCCCCAACGGCCCAACCGGCAACCTCACCGCCACCACGGACGCGGCCTTCCGCGGAACGACGTTCAGCGTGGTGCTTGCCCCGGCTTAGCAAGCGCGCGGCCGGCAGCGTGGAGACCCTCCGCACTGCCGGTCCCGAACGACCTCCGCAAAGGCTGAGTCGCCCGCTTGCCAGCGCAATAAGGCGAGGGACAGCTGCGGCTCACCAGCCGCGGGCGCGCCACTCGGGGAGGTTGGGGCGTTCGGTGCCGAGGGTGGTGTCGGCGCCGTGGCCCGGGTAGACCCAGGTCTCGTCGGGGAGGCGGTCGAAGAGCTTGGTCTCGACGTCGTTGATCAGGGACGTGAAGCGTTCGGCGTCGCCCTGGGTGTTGCCGACGCCGCCGGGGAAGAGAGAGTCGCCGGTGAAGAGGTGGGGGGCGCCCCTCGGGTCGTCGTACAGGAGAGCGATCGATCCCGGGGTGTGGCCGACCAGTTGGATCACGCGGAGGCCTACGACGCCGAAGGTGATCTCGTCGCCGTCCTCGACCTCGGTGGCGGTCGGTACGTCGATGCCCTCGGCGTCGTACCGGCCGGCGATGGTGGTGGCGCCGGTCTTGGCGACGACCTCGTCGAGCGCCTGCCAGTGGTCGCCGTGGCGGTGGGTGGTGATGACCCGGCTGATCCCGCCCGCGCCGATCAGCGTGAGAAGGGTGCCGGCGTCGTTGGCCGCGTCGATCAGCACCTGCTCGTCGGTCTGCCGGCAGCGCAGCAGGTACGCGTTGTTGTTCATCGGCCCGACGGCGACCTTGGAGATCATCAGCTGGGCCAGCTCGTGCGTCTGCGCGGGCCCGCCCACGTGGACGTTGCCGTGGTAGTCACTCATGTGACGATCCTCGCACCCCTTCCGCGGCCGGTGCACCGGCCGCCGGTGTCGGCGTGACCTCGGGTGGGTACCGCTCGTTCGTCGAGGGTGGGGCGATCGAATATACTTTCGAAGCCGGGCCCCCTGGATCCGGCGGCGGAAGTTTTTGTCGGTGGGCCTCGTTAGCCTTGATCGGGCTTGTCCCTGAACCCTTCGAACGGCTGAGAGTGAGCTTGTGTCTGACCGTCTGATCGTGCGTGGAGCGCGTGAGCACAACCTGAAGGACGTCTCGCTCGACCTGCCGCGCGACGCCATGATCGTCTTCACCGGTCTGTCCGGGTCGGGCAAGTCCAGCCTGGCCTTCGACACGATCTTCGCCGAGGGCCAGCGGCGTTACGTGGAGTCCCTGTCCGCGTACGCCCGGCAGTTCCTCGGCCAGATGGACAAGCCCGACGTCGACTTCATCGAGGGCCTGTCGCCGGCCGTCTCGATCGACCAGAAGTCCACCTCGCGCAACCCGCGCTCCACCGTGGGCACGATCACCGAGGTCTACGACTACCTGCGGCTGCTGTTCGCGCGCGCCGGTCGCCCGCACTGCCCGGAGTGTGGCGAGCCGATCGCCAAGCAGACCCCGCAGCAGATCGTCGACCGGGTGATGGAGCTCGACGAGGGCACCCGCTTCCAGGTGCTCGCGCCGGTGATCCGCGGCCGCAAGGGGGAGTACCTCGACCTCTTCCGCCAGCTCTCCGGCCAGGGCTTCTCCCGGGCCCGCGTGGACGGCGAGACGATCCAGCTGACCGAGCCGCCGAAGCTCGACAAGCAGAAGAAGCACACGATCGACGTCGTCATCGACCGGCTCGCGGTCAAGGGCTCGGCCAAGCGCCGGCTGACCGATTCGGTCGAGACCGCGCTCGGCCTGTCCGGCGGCATCGTCACGCTCGACTTCGTCGACCTCGAGGAGAACGACCCGTACCGGGAGCGCCGCTTCAGCGAGAAGCTCGCCTGCCCGAACGACCACCCCCTGCAGCTGGACGAGCTCGAGCCGCGCTCGTTCTCGTTCAACTCGCCGTACGGCGCCTGCCCGGCCTGCTCGGGCCTGGGCACCCGGATGGAGGTCGACCCTGAGCTGCTGGTCCCGGACCCGTCGAAGTCGCTCGACGACGGCGCGATCCAGCCCTGGTCCGGCGCGAACGTCTCGCAGTACTTCGAGCGCCTGCTGAGCGCGCTGGCCAAGGACCTGAAGATCAAGTCGAGCACGCCGTTCGGCGAGCTGCCGGCCAAGGCGCAGAAGGCGCTGCTGAGCGGGCACGACCGCCAGGTCCACGTCTCGTACAAGAACCGCTACGGCCGCGAGCGCTCGTACTACACGACCTTCGAAGGCGTCATCCCGTACGTCGAGCGCCGGCACGCCGAGGCGTCCAGCGACACCAGCCGGGAGCGCTTCGAGGAGTACATGCGCGAGGTCCCGTGCCTGACCTGCAACGGCGCCCGGCTGAAGCCGATCTCGCTCGCGGTCACGCTCGGCGGCAAGAACATCGCCGAGATCAGCGCGATGTCGATCGACGAGGTGCACGGCTTCCTGGTCGACCTCGACCTGACGCCGCGCGAGAAGCAGATCGCGGAGCGGGTCACCAAGGAGATCGGCGAGCGGCTGCGGTTCCTGCTCGACGTCGGCCTGGACTACCTGGCGCTGAACCGGCCGGCTGGCTCGCTTTCCGGTGGCGAGGCCCAGCGGATCCGGCTCGCGACGCAGATCGGCTCCGGCCTGGTCGGCGTGCTGTACGTGCTGGACGAGCCGTCGATCGGTCTGCACCAGCGCGACAACCGGCGGCTGATCGACACCCTGGTCCGGCTGAAGGACCTCGGCAACACGCTGATCGTCGTCGAGCACGACGAGGACACCATCGACCACGCCGACTGGGTCGTGGACATCGGCCCGGGCGCCGGTGAGCACGGCGGCCAGGTCGTCGTCTCCGGCACCGTCGAGGACCTGCGTAACCACCCGGACTCGATCACCGGCGCCTACATCTCGGGCCGTCGCGAGATCCCGATCCCGCCGGTCCGCCGCCCGCTCACCGAGGGCCGCGAGCTGACCGTGTACGGCGCGCGCGAGCACAACCTGCAGGACATCGACGTGACGATCCCGCTCGGGGTGTTCGTCGCCGTCACCGGGGTCTCCGGCTCGGGCAAGTCGACGCTGGTCAACGACATCCTCTACACGTCGCTGGCCCGCCAGATCTACGGCGCCCGCGCGGTCCCCGGCCGGCACACCAAGATCTCGGGTCTGGACCAGGTCGACAAGGTGATCCACGTCGACCAGTCCCCGATCGGCCGGACGCCGCGGTCCAACCCGGCGACGTACACCGGCGTCTGGGACCACGTCCGCAAGCTGTTCGCGGAGACACCCGAGGCGAAGGTCCGCGGGTACCAGCAGGGCCGGTTCTCGTTCAACGTCAAGGGCGGCCGGTGCGAGGCCTGCTCCGGTGACGGCACGCTGAAGATCGAGATGAACTTCCTGCCCGACGTCTACGTTCCGTGCGAGGTCTGCCACGGTGCGCGGTACAACCGCGAGACGCTCGAGGTGCACTACAAGAACAAGACCGTCTCCGACATCCTGGACATGCCGATCGAGGAGGCGGCCGAGTTCTTCGCCGCGATCCCGGCGATCTCCCGGCACCTGAAGACGCTGAACGAGGTCGGCCTGGGCTACGTCCGGCTCGGCCAGCCGGCCCCGACGCTGTCCGGTGGTGAGGCGCAGCGGGTGAAGCTGGCGTCGGAGCTGCAGAAGCGTTCGACCGGCCGGACGGTGTACGTGCTCGACGAGCCGACCACGGGTCTGCACTTCGAGGACATCCGCAAGCTGCTCGGCGTGCTCGGCGGATTGGTTGACAAGGGCAACTCGGTGCTGGTGATCGAGCACAACCTGGACGTGATCAAGACCGCCGACTGGATCGTCGACCTCGGGCCCGAGGGTGGTCGCCGCGGCGGCACGCTGGTGGCCGAGGGGACTCCGGAGGAGGTCGCGGCCAACCCCGCGTCGTACACGGGTCAGTTCCTGGCCGAGATCCTGCACGGGCGGGCCGCGAAGCCGAGCGCGAAGAAGGCGGCCGAGACCACGGTCAAGCCCGCGGTGAAGAAGACGGCGGCCAAGAAGGCCCCGGCGAAGAAGGCGGTGGCTGTGAAGAAGGCCACAGCGGTCAAGAAGACCACGGCCGCGAAGAAGGCTCCTGCTCGGAAGACGGCGGCCAAGCGCGCCGCGGGCTGACCAGCCAAGCGAGTTGCCGAAGGTGGGCGGACCGGTTCGGTCCGCCCACCTTTGCGTTCTGCTGGAACTGTCCGGGGCGGTGGGCCGCGGTAACCCTTCGAGCGTTTAGATTGGGCGCGGAAGAGTAGCGGACCGAAGGGGTGCATGTGTCGCGGCAGTACGACACCCAGCTGATCGAGTCGGTGGCCGTACGGCGCCGGCGGCTGCGGGAAGCCTGGCTGTTCGGTTCCGCCCGGTCGCGCAACACGCTCGACGAGGGCGTCACCAAACTGTTCGCCAGCGCGGCGGTCGCCGCGGTCGTCTGCGCCGGGTGCGTCGGCTACTCGTTCATCCAGGACTCCAAGAGCAAAGGGCCGAACGGACCCGTTGCCCCGAGCCCCAGTTCTCCCGCGACCCCCGGCCCGAGCGAGACGCCGTCCGGGACGCCGGACTCGACGGGGACCCCGCCGCCCAGCGGCACCCCGCGGCCGCCCACGCCGCCGCGGACCTGAAACCTCCTGCCACAGCAAGGATCCCGCCCCTTCGGCAGGGAACCGAACGCGACCCCGGCCGCGTCTATGGTGGGGAAGTCGGCAGCCAGCAGATCACTTCGGAGGGACAGCAATCGTGGGTGGACAGCGTTGGAGCATGGGTAAGGACACCCTGGGCACCCTGGCCAAGAAGACGGGTGGCAAGACCCAGGACCTCGGTGGTCTGGTCAAGCGCCTGGCCGCGGCCGCACAGCCGCTGGAGGGCAAGCTGCAGGGCAGTGGCCACGACGCCTTCATGAGCTTCAAGGGCCGGGTGGACGGCATCGCCGCCGATCTGAACGCGGGTCTCGCCGCGATCAACAAGGGTCAGCAGGGCATGGACGCCGCGACCCAGACCGGTATGAGCGACATGGCCCAGGCCGCCAAGAAGAGTGAAGGCGCGGCGAACTTCGACGGCGCCAAGTTCAACAAGCGCTGAGACGGGGAGACACAGACAGATGGCAGCGGGACGCAACAGCTACGACAGCGGAGCCAGCGGCGAGACGCAGGCCGCGATCAAGAGTCTCTCGGCGCAGATCGAGTCGCTGATCGCCCAGCACCAGGCGAACGTGAAGGCGATGCGCAGCGACGCGACGATGACCAAGGTGATGGACGACTACGGCGCGGTCGAGGAGAAGTTCAACTCCGCCGCCACCGAGGTCCAGGGCATCATCAAGTCGCTGGCGAGCACGCTGGCCGAGTTCGACACGCACGCGGACACCGCGTTCAAGGCGGCGTCCAAGGCCGTCACCGACATCGGCAACACCTGATCCGCGGGGGAGCCCGGTGCGGCTCCCCGCCAGGTCGGCGGCCGGCGCGCGGTCTCGCGCGCCGGGCCCCGGTGGTGCCGTCGGCGACGACGGCGTTCTGTACGGCGTACGACGAAGTTCACGGGTGAGCCCTGCGCGGGGCGGCGAGAGGTAGAGGCATGGTCAACTGGACTGTCGAGGCGACAGCGGCGATGAACGGGCTGAAGGGCATGCAGACCGATGCCGCCGGGTTCGAGGCGATCGGCACCAAGCTCAGCAGCGGGCTGGAGACGGCCGCCACGCAGACCTCGCTCAGCGGTAAGGGCGGCCCGGTCGGCGTCGCGATCGGCGAGTTCGTCGAGAAGTGGAAGGACTCGCTGCCCGGCATGGTCAAGCACACCGGTGACGTCATGAAGGGCACCGTGAACGCGCTGACCGCCCTGGCCAACGGCCATCAGGAGATGGCCCTGGCCGCGCAGCGGGGGATCCAGTTGGCCGACGGCGTCGACCCGCGCTCGGTGATCCGCAACGCCGCCTCCGCGGCCCGCGCCGAGCAGGCGCAGCAGCAGCCGCCGTCCAACTATCGCGCCGTCTGACCTGGGGGAGACGAACAGATGATCAAGCCCGAGGGCATCCCGAAGTTCGAGGGCAACCTCGAAGAGGTCACCAAGGCGGCCAACAATCTCTCCGCGGTCGGCGAGGAGATCAAGACCATCGGTGTGAATCTGGAGAAGAAGTTCCGGAGCAACATCGAGACCAACTACGCCAAGGGCCCCGAGACCCACCTGCTGGCCGCGGCGATGCTGCCGGTGAAGCAGGAGGGCGAGCTGTTCGGCCCGAACCTCGGCAAGATCGGTACGGCGCTGCACGCCTTCGTCTCCGACGTCTCCGACGACAAGTCCGGACTGGTCTCGGTCCGCAACCGCGCGGACGCCTGGAAGCGCAAGGTCGGGGACACCCCCGAGGACGAGATCGACGACAACGAGGACTGGGTCAAGGAAGAGAACCAGATCCACAAGGACCTGCAGGGTCACCTCGACGCGATCAGCGCCGCCGAGCGCAAGTGCGCGAACGCGATCGCCGCGCTGTACGGCGGCAAGAAGTGGGAGGACAGCGGCCTCCGCGAGGGCGAGAAGCCGCCGGAGGACACCGGCGAGGAGGAGAAGGACCCGCCATGGGGCAAGCCGCTGGAGTACGACGCCCCGTGGTACGAGGACTGCGTCGACTTCGTCGGCGGCGTGCTCAAGGGGGTGTTCGTCGACGGCCTGCTCGGCACGCTGGACGCACTGACCACGCTGATCCCGATCCAGCCGCTGCTGAAGTCGATCGGCGTGGACAGCATCTTCGGCCACGAGATGAAGGGCTGGAGCGACGCCGGAAACGCCTGGAAGGGCGTCGGCCTGACGCTCGCCTCCGCGGCGATGTACGCGATCCCCGGCGCGGCGGTCTTCATGCACGTGGCCTTTCCTGAGACCGCGGCGTACCTGGACACCGTCGGCATCACCGTGCTCAAGGGCATGGTCGCCTGGGACATGTGGGGCGAGGACCCCGGGCGCGCGCTCGGGCAGGTCGGCTTCAACGTCATCACCACCATCGGTACCGGTGGTGCCGCGGGTGGTGTGCGGGCGGCCGCGATCGGCGGCAAGTACGGCGCCGCGGCGGCGAAGGTTGCCAAGGGCGCCGATGTCGCGGTCAACATCGCCGGCAAGCTGCGCCCCGGCCAGCTCGCGCTGAACACCGCGCTGAAGCTGCCGAAGGTCTCCGACCTGGTGATCAAGGTCGGCAACGCGCCGGTGATCGGCGGGCTCGCGAAGTTCAGCGGCCTGGACATCCCGACCTCGAAGGCCGGCGGGATCTCGCACGCCGGTGGGATCGACGTACCGAACGTCGACCACACGCCTGCTTCGGTCGGTTCACACAACTCGAGTACGACGTCGTCGCCGACGCACGTGGACAGCCCGAGCTCGCCGTCCGGTGGTTCGGACTTCCCGTCCGGGCGCTCGGACAGCCCGAGCTCGCCGACTGGTGGGGACAGCCCTGCTTCGCCGGCCTCGCACTCGGACTCGCCCGCGTCGCATAGCGATTCACCTGCATCGCACTCGGACTCGCCTGCTTCGCGTTCTGACAGTCCTGGTTCGCAGTCGGATTCGCCTGCTTCGCACAGCGACTCGCCGGCGGCGCGCAACGATGCTCCGGCTCGTCAGGACGGGCCGGCTCACACGGACAACTCATCCCGGGCCGACAGCCCGGCGTCGCACGCGGATTCGCCGGCCTCGCACTCTGACAGTCCTGCTTCGCGTTCGGACTCGTCGGCGTCGCATTCGGACGGCAACGGGTCGCACTCGGACGCACCGGCTTCGCACAGCGACGGCCCGGGCTCGCGGTCCGACGGGTCGTCATCGCACTCGGACGGTTCGTCGTCGCGCAGCGACGGGTCGAGCGGTTCGCACAGCGACTCGACGACCTCGCGTGGGGACAGCCCGAACACGTCGCACGGGGACTCGCCGAGCTCCCGCGGTGACAGCCCGAACACTTCGCACGGCGATTCGCCGAACTCGCACGCGGACAGCCCGAGCTCGCGGAGCGACAGCCCGTCGAGCCACGGCGACTCGACACCGAACTCGCACGCCGACGGCCAGACCACGCCGGGCAGCCGTACGCCGGACTCGCCGAGCCACCACTCGTCGCCCGACAGCCCGCGGACCAACACGCCCGACTCGCCGCGGCCGCACACGGATACCCCGGCACCGCACCACACGCCGGACTCGCCGCGGACGAACACGCCCGACGGTCCCCGGTCGCATCCCGACGCGCCGAACACCCCCGACGCGCCCAGGTCGCACCCGGACGCGCCGGCCGCGCACCACACGCCGGACTCGCCGCGGACCAACTCGCCGGACCAGCCGAGCCACATCGAGTCGCGCCTGCACCCGGATGGTCCTCCGCAGCACGGCCCGAGCCGGATCCAGGAGCGGCTCAACCCCGACTCCCCGAACCCGAGCCACATCGAGTCGCGGCTGCACCCGGACGGTCCTCCGCAGCACGGCCCCAGCCGGATCCAGGAGCGCCTGAACCCGGACGCCCCGCACACGCCGGACTCGCCGACCACTCGGACGCCGGATTCGCCCAACACCCCGGACGCGCCTGCGGCCCGGCACACCGACGGACCGACCCGTACGCCGGACGCACCGCACACCGGCGACGGCGTACCGCCGGTTGTCGCACCGCACGTGTCCACCGGTCACGGCCACGGCCCGAACCCGGCGCACGGCACGACGCCGCACCAGCCGAACACCCACCCGAACCAGCAGAACCCGCAGCACCCGAACCCGCAGAACCCGAACCAGCAGAACCCGCAGAACCCGCAGAACCCGAACCAGCAGAACAACCCGCCGCAGCAGCCGCCGAACCCGCCGCAGCAGCCGATGGTGGGGCAGCCGGGGCAGCACCGGCACGACGCCGAGCCGGGCCGGTACAACACGCACGACAACGACGGAAGCCTGCTGCAGCGGTTCAAGGCCAAGGTCGGCGCGAACCCGCTGAAGAACGTGCGCCGCTGGATCACCGACGGCAACCCGCACTTCCACACGCAGCACCCGTCGGTGACCAACAACTGCGGTGACAACTCCCGGGCCTTCGTCGACACGCTCCAGGGCAAGGAGCCCCGGATCGCGAACGCCGACGGCAAGGTGCCGCCTGGTGAGTACGGCGAGATGCACGAGTACACCGGTGTCCGTCCGGAGGGCATCCAGGTGCCCGGCGCGAAGAACTCGAAGGAGTACACGGCCGGCGCGTACGACCAGATCCGCAAGTCGCTCGAGGGCCAGCCCCCCGGCACGGCCGCGATCATCGGCGGCAAGTGGGACGGCCCCGGCGGTCACTGGTTCAACGCCTTCGTCGACACCGACGGCGTGGTCCGCTGGGCCGACATGCAGACCGGCAAGATCACCGACGCACCGAGCTACACCGGGAACTTCACCAAGCTGGAAGCCATGGTCCGCCGCCCCGGCGGCGACTGGGAGTCCCCGCTGGCCCCCAGCATGAAGGTGGAGAACGTCAACGGTTTCCGCGTGGAGACCCCCAACGTCCCCAACCACCCGCTGCCCCCCAACACCCCGCCGATGCCAACCCACCCCCCGGCGACGCAACACCCGCTACCCCCGAACACCCCACCGATGCCCCAGCATCCGCCCACGCAGCACGCGCCACAGCAGCAGCAGCACCAGCCGGCCCAGCCGCAGCAGCACGCACCGCAGCAGCCGCAGCACCAACCGGCCCAGCCGCAGCACCAGCCCGCTCAGCCGCAGCAGAATGCGCCGACACAGCCGCAGCATCAGCCGGCCCAGCCGCAGCAGCCGCAGCATCAGCCCGCTCAGCCGCAGCAGCATGCGCCGCAGCAGCCGCAGCACCAGCCGGCCCAGCCGCAGCAGCACGCGCCGCAGCAGCCGCAGCACCAACCGGCCCAGCCGCAGCAGCATGCCCCGCAGCAGCCGCAGCATCAGCCCGCTCAGCCGCAGCAGCACGCGCCGCAGCAGCCGCAGCACCAACCGGCCCAGCCGCAGCAGCACCAGCCGACGCAGCCGCAGCACCAACCCGCTCAGCCGCAGCATCAACCGGCTCAGCCGCAGCAGCATGCGCCGCAGCAGCAGCAGCACCAGCCGACGCAGCCGCAGCACCAACCCGCTCAGCCGCAGCATCAGCCAGCCCAGCCGCAGCAGCACGCGCCTCAGCACCAGCCGACGCAGCCGCACGCGCCGCAGCATCAGCCGGGAGAGCAGGTGCCCTCGGCGCACGACAGGGCTCCGGATCCGTCAACCCGACGGGATGGTCCCGCGCCGCATGACGCACGTCCGCTGCACGACCAGCCGAACCCGCCGCGGAACCCTGGCGACATCGACTCACGTTTGAACCCGGATGGGCCGGCTGCGCCGCGTGATCCCAATCGGATCGAGGACGCATTGCATCCGGATGGGCCGCCGGCTGCGCGGGCGCCGCATGATCCGAATCGGATTGATCAGCGTCTGAACCCGGATGGTCCGTCGGTGCCGCGTGATCCGAATCGGATCGACGACGCTCTGCATCCGGATGGGCCGCCGGCTGCGCGGGCGCCGCATGATCCGAATCGGATTGATCAGCGTCTGAACCCGGATGGTCCGTCGGCGCCGCGTGATCCGAATCGGATCGACGACGCTCTGCACCCGGATGGGCCGCCGGCTGCGCGGGCGCCGCATGATCCGAATCGGATTGATCAGCGTCTGAACCCGGATGGTCCGTCGGCTCCGCGTGATCCGAATCGGATTGACGATGCGCTGCACCCGGACGGGCCGCCTGCGCCGCGTGATCCGAACCGGATCGACAGCAGGCTGAATCCTGACCGGCCGCCTGCGCGGGATCCGCGTGAGGACTTCATGCGCCGCGAAGATGCGCCGCGGGATCCGCGTGAGGACTTCATGCGGCGTGAGGACGCGCCGCGGGATCCGCGTGAGGACTTCAAGCAGGATGGGCCGGGCGATCGGCCGACCATCGATCAGCGCCTGCATCCGGATGGGCCGCCGGCTCCGCGGGCGCCGCATGATCCGAATCGGATCGAGCAGCGTCTGAATCCGGATGGTCCGTCTGCGCCGCGTGATCCGAATCGGATCGAGGACGCGTTGCATCCGGATGGGCCGCCGGCTCCGCGGGCGCCGCATGATCCGAACCGGATCGAGCAGCGTCTGAATCCGGATGGTCCGTCGGCTCCGCGTGATCCGAATCGGATCGAGGACGCGTTGCATCCGGATGGGCCGCCGGCTCCGGGGGCGCCGCATGATCCGAACCGGATCGAGCAGCGTCTGAACCCGGACGGTCCGTCGGCTCCGCGTGATCCGAACCGGATCGACGATGCGTTGCATCCGGATGGGCCGCCGGCTCCGCGGGCGCCGCATGATCCGAACCGGATCGAGCAGCGTCTGAACCCGGACGGTCCGTCTGCTCCGCGTGATCCGAACCGGATTGACGACGCGTTGCACCCGGATGGGCCGCCGGCTCCGCATGATCCGAACCGGATTGACAGCAGGCTGAATCCTGACCGGCCGCCTGCGCGGGACCCGCGTGAGGACTTCCGGCGTGAGGACGCGCCTCGGGATCCGCGTGAGGACTTCCGGCGTGACGACGCACCTCACGACCCACGTGAGGACTTCCGGCAGGATTCGCCGGAGCGGCACCCGGATCAGCCGGACGACGGGTACGGGACGTCCGACCAGCCGGAGGGCGGGGACGGGGATCCGTTCGCCAAGGACCGGTACGAGGCGGGCCCGCCGACCAGTGATGAGTTCATCGAGCCGCCGGACTCGCCCAAGCATGCGGAGACTTACCGTCAGGCGCGGGAGGCGACGCACGATGTGCCCAGGGTGGCCGAGCTGACCGGTGTCGACGCGGACATGGTTGCGGTCGTCAAGGAGCATCTGTTCGTCAGGACTCACGACGTGGCGATCGCGCCGGGTGATCTGCGGCACGGGAACTTCACGCCGCTGGGGCATGTCGCGGACCTCTGGCAGAAGGTGCTGGACGGGAAGC
Organism: Kribbella sp. cmx-5-2; assembly: GCA_049998015.1. Classification (GTDB taxonomy): domain Bacteria; phylum Actinomycetota; class Actinomycetes; order Propionibacteriales; family Kribbellaceae; genus Kribbella. The sequence continues at coordinate 130,244 of JAEBEC010000001.1, read as the reverse complement.
CGATGACGCCTGACGAGGTCAGGGAGCTGCGGAGCCTGGTCGCGCACGAGTACGTCGAGGCCAGGCTGATGCAGGACGGCGTACCGTACGACTCGGCGCATCCGTCGGCGTGGGATGAGGACGGCCGGCTGGCGACCCGTGGGGCGGCGCGTGCGCACCTCGTGTCGCCGCGACCGTTGCAGTCGTCCGCCGAGGCCGATCTGTTGCGGCACTGGGGCAACATTCTCGGCCTGACGCCACCGCCCGGTGGCATCGCGAGCGACCTGTCCAACCTGGACGACATCGTCCGGGCGGCGAAGGAAGGCATGGGATGGTGACCGATCTGAAGGCCGCCGAGGAGATGGCCGACCGGCTGGCGGCTGTTCGGTACGACGACGACGGGGCCTACCGTCGTCAGCGCTCCCGGTTGCGGCTGGCGCGTGAGTACCTGCGGCGCACCGCGCTGTGGATGCAGGCGCTCGAGCTGACCGAGGGCTGGCCGCACCCGGATCTCGCGAAGGCCGTCGACCCGTCGCTCGCCGTGGATCCGGCGCTGGCGGAGAAGGTGTTCGCGGCGACGGCGACCGGGGAGTTCCCGGTCCGGCCGACGGTGTCGTACCCGATCCTGCAGTGGGCCGCGGCGGGAGACCTGCCGCGGCAGCGTTTCCCGGAGCTGGAGGATCCGTTCGTGCCGCTCCTGCTGCTGCTGGAGCGCGACGGCGCCTTCGTCGAGCACAACGGCGCGATGGAGCTCGGGTACGGCGAGTTCCCGATCCGCACGGTGGCCAACCGGGCCGCGCTCGAACCGCGGCCGATCGACCCCGACTCCCTGGACGAGCTGGACCGGAAGGAACTGGTATGACCGAGACCGTGGATCCGGATCGCCGCGTCCAGGCCCAGGAGACGCTGGCCGCCTGGACGAACGCGCGGGCGCTGGACCCGAGCATGCGCCTGAACCCGGCGGACTTCGACCAGTGGGACGTCGAGCCGTACGACGAGTTCCTGGTCTTCACCTCGTCGGGTGGTTATACGAACCAGTCGTACCTGGTGGCCGAGGGGCTGGTGAAGCCGTTCGCGATGTCGACGCACACGATGGAGTCCGCGGCCGAGGAGGCCCGGGCCGAGCGTGACGGCACCGAGCCGCCGCAGCCGTCGCCGTCTTGAAGCGATCCTGAGCTGAACCGCGGCGCCCGTCGCCGCGGTCCGAGCACGCCGTACGCCGAACGCCCGGCGCCGCACACCCGGCCGGGCGACACCGGCCGCGACCGCTGAGCCTCAGCTCCGGCCGCGGCGCCAGAACGGGGATTTGAGGGCCTTGGGCAACGTCACCGACGGGGTGACGTCCAGGTCGACCGGGAGTTCGGCGAGCAGCTCGCCGACCAGCCAGTAGACGCCGGGGGAGCAGGGGTCCGCGGCGTCGGCGTGTTCCTTGGCGACCCAGCGGGCGAACTCGTCGACGCGGGCCTGCATGTCCTGCTTCCGGTCGACCGGGCAGAGCACCAGTTGGTCGGTCGACGGCAGCGCCAGCACGGATCCGCGTCCCTTGCCGCCACCGGGCAGGAGCTTCTCGTGGTCGACCAGCGCCAGACCCACTGTCTGGTCACCCGCCCTGACGAAGCGCTGATACGGCGTACCAGCAACCTCCTGCAGCACAAGCCCGTTGAGCCCGTTCAGCGTCAGCTCGAGACCGGATGGACTGCCCGGCAGGTGCAGGCCGTGCATGACCCGCCGGACTTGCGTCAGCCGGTGCCAGTCCGGTCCGCTCTGGATGCCGAAGGTGATCTCGAAGTACCGGCCGAACGGGACCGACAGGCCCGCGAGCACGCTGTCGTACGACTCGGTCCAGCCCTGCGGCCGCAGGGTGACCCGCTGGCGGTCGGCGACCGCGCCGTACAGGTGCTCGTCGGTGGCGACGCCGATCTCGGCGACGACGGCGCGCAGCCAGTCGTCGACGGTGCGCGGCCACAGGTGGTTCGGTTGCTGACGGCATCGATCGAAGAGCTCGGTCAGGCCGACCTCCGCGCTGGAGACCAGACCCCCGCGGCTCCAGCGCAGCTTGACGATCGGCCCGGCCGGGTCCAGCTCGGCGTCCGGCAGGAGTACCGGCAGCAGGTCGGCGACCAGGTCCAGCACCTGCCGCGGGTCGAACGGTGTATCGGTCATCGGTAGTGAGCCGCCCCTCCACTAGAGTCCGGTGCAGCATGCCATCTGAGGCGTTCATGTCGTGCAGTCGAGGGGCCGGTCGGGCCCAGCTGAGGAGAGACAGTGTCGACACGACTCGTGCACCGCCCGGCGCGGAGCACCCGGAGTATCGACACCGGGCAGCCGCGGGTCATCGAGACCCCGCCGCCCGGCGCGCGAGGCAAGGCCGGCGGGAACGCGATGCAGGCGCTGATGCCGGCCGTCGGCGTCCTGGGGTCGGTCGGGATGATGAGCACCATGCGGACGGGGACGTCCGCGGTGATCGGCGTCGGTGTGCTGGCGCTGACCGTGGTCGGCACGTTCGGGATGATGTTCTCCCAGCGCGGCCGGTCCGGCAAGGAGAGCCGTGACCAGCGCAACCGGTACCTGGACTACCTCGAGCGGCTGCGCGAGGAGTTCGGCAAGATGGAGCGGCAGAACCGCAAGACCGCGCTCGCGCTGAACCCGCCGGCCGACGCATTGGTGGACTGCGTCCGCGACCCGGCCCGGTTGTGGGAACGTCGCCGCGGCGACCCCGACTTCCTGCTCGTTCGCTGTGCGACCGGGCGGATGCCCGTGGTCCCGGCGACGCTCGCGCAGAGCGGTTCGATGATGGACCCGCCGGACCCGTTCATGATGGCCGAGGCCGAGGCGCTGGCCCGCCGGTTCGCGCTGATGCCCGACATGCCGCTGACGATCCCGCTGGACCTTGCGGGCAACGTCAGCATCGTCGGTGACCGCGACGGCGTCGTACGGATCGCTCGGGCACTGATGCTGCAGGCGGCCGTGTTCCACGCGCCCGAGGACCTCGAGGTGGCGGCCAGCTTCCCGGCCAGCGCGCTCGACCAGTGGCAGTGGGTCGGCTGGCTCCCGCACACCGTCGACCCGGAGCGCCGCGAAGGCCCGCACCCGTTCCGCCGGATCGCCTCGAAGCCGGGTGACCTGGCCGAGCTGATCCGCGACGACGTCGCCTCCCGCGTCACGCTGGCCAGCGAGGCCCGCCGCGGCTCGCTGGGCACCGGACAGCGCCGGATGATCCAGCGCATGCTCGTCCTGCACGACACGTACGGCGACGTGGCGACCGAGGTCGCTCCGGCCGACCCGACGCTGGGCATCGGCGAGCTGGGCGTGACCGTGCTGCACCTGGTCCAGGACCGGATGCAGGAGCCGAGCAACGTCGCCATCCGGATCACCGTCCAGGAGGCCCGCGTCCTGGTCGAAGACCTGCGCGGCGGTGGCTACATGACCGCCGAGGGCCAGCTCGACGACACCCCACTGGCGACGGCGGAGGGCCTGGCGCGTTCGCTGGCCCCGCTGCGGCTGTCGGAGGAGTCGCTCGAGGAGGACGCGTCGCTGAAGACCGTCGACTTCATGGGCCTGCTGCAGATCCAGGACCCGGGTGATCTCGATCTGGAGCGGATGTGGGTGCCGCGGCACGAGCGGGCCTTCCTGCGGGTGCCGCTGGGCGTCGACAGCCACGGGCAGCCCGTCGTACTGGACCTGAAGGAGTCGGCCCAGCTGGGCATGGGGCCGCACGGCCTGTGCATCGGTGCGACCGGTTCCGGCAAGTCCGAGGTACTGCGGACGCTGGTCATGGGTCTGCTCGCGACGCACTCGCCGGAGGACCTGGCGATGGTGCTGATCGACTACAAGGGTGGTGCGACGTTCGCGCCGTTCGACGGCGTACCGCACGTGGCCGGCATCATCACCAACCTGGTCGACGACCCGAGCCTGACCGAGCGGGCGTACGCCAGCCTCGCCGGTGAGGTGCAGCGCCGGCAGCAGATGCTGAAGGACGCCGGCAACGTCGCCAACATCACCGACTACCGCCTGCTGCGTCAGCAGCGGCCGGAGATGCCGCCGTACCCGCACCTGTTCGTGCTGATCGACGAGTTCGGCGAGCTGCTCACCGCGCGGCCGGACTTCATCGACCTGTTCCTGTCGATCGGCCGCATCGGCCGGTCGATCGGTGTGCACCTGCTGCTGGCCAGCCAGCGGGTCGAGGGCGGCAAGCTGCGCGGCCTGGAGACCTACCTGTCCTACCGGCTCGGTCTGCGGACGTTCTCCGAGGAGGAGAGCCGCACGGTGCTCGACACCGAGGACGCGTTCCACCTGCCGCCGCTGCCGGGCTTCGGGTACCTGAAGGTCGACACCAGCGTCTACCAGCGGTTCCGGGCGGCGTACGTGTCCGGGCCGTACAAGGGCCGCGTGGTGCCCGAGGAGGAGAAGGCCAAGGACGGTCCCGCTGTCCGGCCGTACCTCGTCACGCCGTACCAGCAGCCTGACCTGGCCAAGCTCGCGGCCGAGGACGAGAAGAAGGACGACAAGGACGACTCGACCGAACGCACCACCGGGCCGACGGTGCTCGGGGTGTTCGTCGACCAGGTGAAGCCGGCCGCGACGCCGGTGCCGCAGGTGTGGCTGCCGCCGCTGCCGAAGATCTGCACGCTGGACCAGGTCGGTGGCCCGATCGACATGACCGCGGCGCGTGGCTTGCAGTACGCCGTACCGGCGCCGCCGATGTCGCCTGCGATCGGTGTGGTCGACGATCCGCGCAAGCAGAGCCAGAGCGTGTTCCGGCTCGACCTCACCCACACCGGTGGGCACGTCGCTCTGGTCGGTGGGCCGTCGTCGGGCAAGACGACGTTCCTGCGCACGCTGGTCACGTCGCTGGCGCACAGCTACACGCCGCAGGAGGTCGCGATCTACGCGATCGACCTGGCCGGTGGTGGCCTGCAGCCGCTGGCCGACCTGCCGCACGTCGGTGGGGTCGCGATCCGGACCGACCGGGAGAAGATCCGCCGGACGCTGGAGGAGGTCCGCGGCATGCTCGACCAGCGCGAGATCGTCTTCCGTGACCGCGGCATCGACACGATGGAACGGCTGCGCGCGATGCACGCCGCCGGTGAGGTGCCGGAGCTGCCGGTGGCCGACGTCGTACTGGTGCTCGACAACTACGGCGCGATCAAGACCACGTTCGACGAGCTGGAGGAGCCGATCGCGGACCTGGTCCAGCGCGGCAGCAGCTACGGGATCCACATGGTCACCGCGATGCTGCGCTGGAGCGACGTCCGGATGGCGACCCAGACCCTGTTCGGCACGGTGCTCGAGCTGCGGCTGAACGACCCGTCGGACTCCAACATCGACCGCCGGCTGCAGGAGACGATGCGGAACGCCGGGCCGGGCCGGGTGCTCACGCCGCGCGGCAAGCTGTTCGGTCAGCTGGCGCTGCCGCGGACGGACAGCCTGCTGCAGGACGACGACCTCAGTGAGGCGATCCAGGGCCAGGCGCTGGCGCTGAGCTCGGCCTGGCAGGGTCCGGTCGCGCCGCGCGTCCGGGTGCTGCCGCACAAGCTGGAGCGGTCGACCATGCCCGGTCCCCAGCAAGAGCCTGTACGGGTGCCGATCGGCCTGGACGAGACGGCGATGGCGCCGGTCCTGCTCGACCTGTTCGAGCGCGACGGGAACCTGGTCATCTTCGGCGACACCGCGTCCGGCAAGACCAACCTGCTGAAGCTGATCATGGAGCAGCTCACCGACCGGTACAGCTCGGACGAGGTCGTGTTCGCGGTGATGGACCCGCGGCGTGGTCTGCGTGGGTTCCTCCCGGAGAAGTACCTGGGCGGCTACGCGACCAGTGGCCGGGTCGGCGCCGGGCTGGCCGCCGGTGTGGCCGGCGAGCTGGAGAAGCGGCTGCCGGACGACCTGAACGACGCGGCTCCGCCGCCGGTCGCCGGGCCGAAGGTGATCGTCGTCGCGGACGACTACGACCTGCTGACCAGTGGTGGCCAGGCGCCGATGGACCCGTTCCTGCCGTACATCGCCTCGGGTCGCGACATCAGCCTGCACTTCGTGATCGCCCGCCGCGCCGCCGGTGCCGGGCGCGCGATGTACGAACCGTTCCTGACCACGGTCATGGAGTCCGGCACCGCCGGCCTGGTGCTGTCGGGCGACAAGGCCGAGGGCGCCCTGTTCACCGGTGCCGCCCCGGGCAACTACCCGCCAGGTCGCGGGCTGTTCGTCCGGCGCGGTGAGCGGCCCTCCCTGATCCAGACCGCACTGGCGGACGGAACCACGTCCGCTGCCGACCAGAAGGCGGAGTGAAGTGAGCTACGACGTGGTGGCACTGATCGACGGCAGGCCGTCGTACCAGGACGTGCTCGCCGGCATGATGGCCGCGGGACCGGACTGGCTGGTGCGTGAGGTCTCCGACGGCGCCGTACTGCAGCTGTGCAGCCCGGACGGGGCTCCGCTGGCCTCGCTGGAGGCGCCGATCCTGATCCAGGTGCCCGGTGAGGTCGAGCGGCTGCTCGGCCCCGAGCTGGCCGGCGTCGAGACGCCGGTGTGGTGGATGGAGGTCCGGGCCAACCCGCAGGAGGGTGGTCCGGAGCTGGCCGACCGGTACGCCGAGAAGCTCGTCGAGCGGCTCGGTGGCAGAGTGTGGAAGCCTGTCCCGCCCCCGTTCAACCCGCCCACCCCCGCCACGAACGCTGCTGGAGGCCAGCATGCCTAACCCGGTCGAGCTCAGCCCGGCGATCGACGTCCGGACCGACAAGGTCGTTGTGATCATGCAGGACCGCCCGGTGGTCGGGATGTCCGCGTGGATGGTCGACGCGCTCGCGGCTGCCGAGGCGGACGGTCTCGGACTGCAGCTGGTCACCCCGGCGACCACGCAGCTCACCTTCAACGCCCGGACCACGCTGTTCCGCGGCCTCGAGTCGCGCTGGGTCGTGACCGAGCCGAACGGTGAGGGCGCGTACGACGGCCAGGGCGGCTCGAAGCTGCAGTGGGACGGCCAGATGTTCTCGGCGGTCGCGGCCGGCGAGCAGGACAAGGTCGACATGAGTCCGACCTTCGCAGCGGTCGAGCTGGAGCTGCCGTGGCAGCTGATGATCACGGCCCGCGTGCGGTACCAGGCGCTGGAGACGACGGTCGTCGGCAAGGCCGCCGAGCAGCTGTTCAAGGACCTGACCGGTGCCGCTCCCGCTGGCTGGGGCACGGCCGAGCCGGTCACCCAGCCCTGGAACGTCGGCCAGCTCACGGCGTACTGCCGTCGCCGGGCGCCGAAGCCGACCTGGCTGTCGCTGAGCGGCGGCAAGGACGGTCTGAGCGCTGCCGGTGCTGTCGAGATCCACCGCCGGCCGGCTGGGCTGGAGGAGGTCATCACGATGGCTGTCTCCACTCCGGACGGTCTGCCGTCGCAGGACGCCGTCCGCAAGGTCGCGGAGAAGCTCGCGAACTCCTTCACGCTGGTCTCGTTCTTCGCCCAGGGCACGCGCGGCAACGGCAAGGACACCAACGCGATCCCGCACTGGACCGGCGTACCGGCTCCGATGGCGATGGCGGTCGGGAACGAGGCCCTGCAGGGCCCCGGCGCCGAGCGCGCGCTGGACCTGACCGGCGTCGCCGAGATCACTCCGGTGAAGATCGGCCCGTCCGGTACGCCGGCGGTCTGGTACCCGATCGGCGACGGCAAGAACCAGCTGGACTGGAACGTCTACAGCGCGCTGCTCGGCCGGCTGGTCCCGCCGGGTGCGCCGGTGGCCGGCTGAACCGTTCAGCAGTCAGTAGCTCAGTAGTTGTGACGATCAGAGAGGTGTGACGGGTGGCTGCGGTCTACAGCCGGGTGACCATCATCGGGCGGCAGCGTCAGATGGACGCCGTACTGCCGGTCGACGAGCCGTTGGGCCGGTTGATGCCGGACCTGCTCCGGATGCTCGGCGAGCCGGTCGATCCGTCGCCGCGGCGCCGATACCTGACCACCCCGACCGGGCAGACGGTCTCGCTGGAGCTGACGCTGGGCTCGGCCCAGATCGGTGACGGCGCGGTACTGCGGCTGGCCGCCGAGGGTGAGGTCCCGCCGCCGCCGACCGTGTACGACGTGGCCGAGGAGGCGGTGGACGACCTCGAACGGCGGGGGACCACCTTCCAGCGCAAGCACCGCCAGTGGGCCGCCGGTGCCGCGCTGATCTTCGCGCTGCTGGCCGGTGCGATCGCCCTGGTCCGGGCGACCGAGCCGGACGTCGCCGCGTTCGTCCTCTTGGTCGTCGCGATCATCACCGGTCTCGGTGGCGTCGTCCTGGGCCGGGCCGACCAGCGGGCGACCGCGATCACGCTGCTGGTGGTCACTCCGGTCCTGCTCTCCATCGTCGCCTGGTCGCTCGGCATGTCCGAGGACTGGTCGGTGCCGATGCGCGGTGGCATCGTCGCGCTCGCCCTGGGCGTCGGTCCGCTGCTGTTCGCGATGGCCGGCCTGGCCGGTGGCGGACTGGTCGGCGGCGGTACGGCGATGGTCTTCGCGGTGATCTGGATCATCGGTGTCGGCGCGGGCGTGTCCGCGGACAAGCTGAGCGCGCTGATCGCGGTGGTCGCGGTCCTGCTGCTCGGCGTGCTGCCGCGGCTTGCGCTCGGGCTGTCCGGGCTGACCGCGCTGGACGACGTACGGGCCCGTGGCAACGAGATCGGCCGCCCGGACGTCGAGGCGGCGCTGAACGCGGCGCACGTCGGCCTCGCGCTCTCGGCCACGGCGATCGCGCTCTGGTCAGCGGCCGCCGGCCTGGTGCTCGCGCTGCACGGCTCGGCCTGGACGGTGAGCATCGCCGCCCTGCTGGCGCTGCTGCTGTGCTCGCGTTCGCGGCTGTACCCGCTCGCCGCCGAGGTGCTCGGACTGTTCGCCGCTGCCGGAGTTGTGATCGCCGCGCTGGTCCAGGATCTGTCCCAGCAGTCGGTGGGTGGCACACTGGTAGCAGTCGGACTACTCGTGGTGGTGGCCATGGTCGGAGGCTTCGGCCTCTCCTGGACGCCGCAGGACCACGTGCAGGTCCGGCTCGGTCAGGTCCTGGACCAGGTCCAGGTGCTGGCTGTGGTGGCGCTGGTCCCGTTGGTGCTCGGAGCGCTCGGGGTGTTCAGCGATCTGCTCGACGTCTTCTGATCGGATGGTATGACCGGGCCGAACTGGCAGGCGGACATGATGGACCGCCTCGACGACAAGCCGGCGGCGGCCGGACCCCCGGCCGCTCAGCAGCCTCCTGCCCCTCAGCAGGCGCCGACGGGGCAGCCGATGACGCCCCCGCCCGCGCCGACCGGTGGTGGGTGGGGTGCACCTGTGCCTCCGCAGCAGCAGGTCCCGCAGTACGAGCAGCAGCAGTACGGGCCGCCTCCGCAGCAGTACCAGCAGCAGCCCCCGCCTCAGCAGTACCAGAACCCGCAGTACCAGCAGCAGTGGCAGCAGCCACCGCCTCCTCAGCAACAGCCGTACCAGCAGCAGGCGCCGTACTACCCGCCGCAGCAGTACGCGCCGCCGCCTGAACAGCAGCAGCAGTACGCGCCGCCGCCTGAACAGCAGCAGCAGTACGCACCTCCGCCGCCTCAGCAGCAGTACCAGCAGCCGCCGTACCCGCAGTACCAGCAACCGCCGGTCCAGCAGTACGAGCAGCAGTGGCAGCAGCCTCCCCAGCAGCAGCAGTACCCGCCGCAGCAGCCCCAGGGCGACGGCAGCTGGAACACGCCGCAGCCGCAGCAGTCGAGCGGCTGGGACAACCCGGCGCCCGACGGTGGTCCCGGTCGCCAGGCCTACACGCCGCAGTACCAGGACCCGCTCGGCGGAGCGTTGCCGATGGCATCGAACACGGTCGGCCTGCAGCACGAGGACAAGCCGGGCGGTTTCCTGCGCAAGGTCGGCCGGTTCGCGGCCGAGGCGGCCTACATCGCCGGCGCCTCGGGCCGGATGCAGCGCGACGTCGAGAACATCGCGGTGATCCGCCGCCCGATCGGCATCGGCCGGATGATCGGCGTGCTCGGCCCGGTTCCGCAGAGCGGGACGTCGACGGTGACCGCGCTGCTGGCCGACACGATCGCGTCGCAGCGCAGCGACATGGTGCTCGCGGTCGACGCGTTCCCGCTCGAGGGCAAGCTCACCCACCGGCTCGACCAGGGCATCGCGAACACCCCGAACTCCCGGGTCCAGCTGGCCCGCGCCGAGTCGACCGCGGACGCGATCAGCGACGTGCTCGCCTCGCGCAACGTCGGCGGTGCGAACCAGATCCCGATCTCGCTGGTCGACTGCCCGGCCGGCCTGTTCGACGAGGCCACGGCGTACGTCGCCGGCTCGTCGCACGCGGTCGCCCTGGTGATCCCGACCGCGCGCGAGGACGCGCCGGCCAGCATCGCCCAGCTCGACCAGCTCACCCCGGAGGGTCAGCAGATGCTGGTCCAGAAGGGCCTGGTGATCATCGCGGAGAACCGGCCCGACGACCCCGAGCCAGTCCGCTGGCTGCAGTCGGCCGTCTCGGACCGCGGTCTCGGGTACGTCGTACTCCCGTACGACGCGCACTTCCAGCACGCCTGGCCGCTGCGCCCGGAGATGCTCGAGCCGGCCACGCGGCGCGCGGCGCTGGAGATGGCCGCGCGGCTGGTCGAGCGCGCCACGCGTTGAACAAGTTTCCGCCCGGGCTTGAACCGATCCACTGATCTGACCGTTCCTCCTGGTACGGCCCGGTTTGGCGGGGTCGGGTAGAACAGCAGGTAGCAGAGCGTTCAACTACATCCAGCTCACGGAGGTCCAGATTCATGAGCGACGACAGAACGGCCAAGCTCGACCGGGTGGTGGCAGACGTGCGGGACCGCCGATCGGTGCTGCGCGGCGCCGCCGTGGTAGGGCTGGCGGGCGTGAGTGTGCCGTTGCTCGCGGCGTGCGGTGACGACGGCGACGCCGGCGGTACGCCGAGCAGCACCCAGACCAGTTCGGCCCCGTCCGACGCCCCGACGTCGGCTCCCAGCTCGGCGCCCTCCTCGGCTCCGAGCGCGGGCGGCCCGGTGCTCGGCCCGGCCTCGGACGTCCCGGTCGGCGGCGGCGCGGTCTTCAAGGACGCGAAGGTGGTCGTCACCCAGCCGACCGCCGGGCAGTACAAGGGCTTCACCGCGGTCTGCACCCACATGGGCTGCATCGTGGCGAAGGTCGAGAACGGCGAGATCGACTGCAACTGCCACGGCAGCAAGTTCAGCGCGACCGACGGCAGCGTGAAGAGCGGACCGGCACGCGACCCGCTGGCCGCGGTCACCGTGTCGGTCCAGGGCGGCAACATCGTCGGCTCCGCCTGACAGTCCCTCCCACGCGCCTCCGACTTTGTGCACCGGCCAGCCACGAACCACGCGTTCGGACGGCTGACCGGTGCACAAAGTCGGAATGGGGTTGGCGCCGACGATCGACTTTGTGCACCGGCCAGCCGGGAATTCGGGGGTCGGTTGGTTGATGGGTGCACAAAGTCGATCGGGGGGATGGGTTAGTTGTGGGCGGCCGGGTCGACGGGGGCGACGAACAGCAGCTTGTTTGGGGAACCGGCACCCGGCTCGCTGACCTTGTCCGGGGTCGAGGCGCCGAGCAGCGCGGTCGCCACGTCGGCCGGCTTGGCGTCCGGGTGGTCGGCCAGGTACAGCGCGATGCCACCGGCGACGTGCGGCGTCGCCATCGACGTACCGCTCATCGTGTCGGTCGCGTCCGGCCCCGTGATCCCGACCGACTCGACGTCCACGCCCGGCGCGAACAGGTCGACGCACTGACCGAAGTTCGAGAACGACGCCTTCGCGTCGGCGTCGTCGGTCGCGCCGACGGTGATCGCCGAGGGCTCCTTGGCCGGCGAGGTCGTGCAGGCGTCCGCGGTGTCGTTGCCGGCAGCAACGGCGTACGTCACGCCGGAGCCGACCGAGGCCTTCACGGCCGCGTCGAGCGCCTCGTCCGCGCCGCCGCCGAGGCTCATGTTGGCCACGGCCGGCTTCTTCGCGTTGGCGGTCACCCACTCGATCCCGGCCACCACCGACTCGGTCGAGCCCGAGCCGGCGCAGTCGAGCACGCGGACGCCGAACACCTTCGCGCCCTTGGCCAGACCGTAGGTCTCACCGGCGATCGTGCCCGCGACATGGCTGCCGTGGCCGGCGCAGTCGATGCCTTCCTTGCCGTCGCCAACGGTGTCCGTGCCGACCGAGGCGCGGCCGCCGAAGTCCTTGTGGTCGGGGTAGATGCCGGTGTCGATCACGTAGACGTTCACGTTCTCAGCGGTCGACGACCCGGTGTGCTTCTTGTCCAGCGGCAGATCGCGCTGGTCCGACCGGTCCAGGCCCCACGGCGGGTTGTCCTGACTGGCCTGCATCTTCTGGTTCTGCTGTACGAACGCGACCCGCTCGTCGCCGGCCAGCTTCTTCGCCTGGTCCTCACTCATCGCGGCGGAGAAGCCCTGGATCGACGCGCTGAACTGCTTGCGCACGGTCGCGTCGTACGACGCCGCCAGGCTCTGCGTGGCGGCCTTGGTCGCGGCGGCCGACCGCTCGCCCTTGAGGACGACGACGTAGCTACCGGGAATGGCCGTCGCGCTGCCGGCGCCACGAACGGTCGCGGCAGCCGGCTCGTCCGCGTTGCTCGCGACACCGGTGGCGACCAGACCCGACACGGCCAGCGCCGAAGCGGCGGCCGCGCCGAGCACTGCTCTGGTACGACGGGAAGGGGTGACTGGGGACATGGGCGGTATCTCCCTCTGCAAGGGCGTGCGGCCCGGTGCCTCACGCTCGGTCCTGCCGTACACCCTGGGTGACAGACCGTGCCCACCGCTCATCCCATTCGGTGATCAGCTCCGAGGTATGGGGCGGTCCGCAACAGAACCGTCGGGCGACCGCAACGTGTTGCTCGGCGTGCCGACCGGTGTCGTGCTCGGCGTGACCACGGGCGTCTCGGTCGGCGTGGGGGTGGGAGTCGGGGTCGGCGTCGGCGTGACCGGGGGAGTGACCGGCGGGGTCACCGGCGTCGGCGGCACCAGGTAGAGCAGCTTGTTCGGCGAACCGGTGCCCGGGTCCTTGACCGCGTCCGAGGTCGCTGCCTCCAGCAACGCCTTCGTCACCTCCTCGGGCGTCGCCTCCGGGTTGTCGGCCAGGTAGAGCGCGATCGCGCCCGCGACGTGCGGCGTCGCCATCGAGGTGCCGCTCTTGGTCTCCGTTGCCTCCGGCCCGGTGATGCCGACCGACTCGATGTCGACGCCGGGACCGAACAGGTCGACGCAGGTCCCGAAGTTGGAGAAGTTCGCCCGGGTGTCGCTGCGGTCGGTCGCGCCGACGGTGACCGCGGACGGCTCGCGGGACGGCGAGACCCCGCAGGCGTCCGCGCTTTCATTGCCTGCAGCAACGGCGTAGCTGATGCCAGACGCCACCGACGCCTTCACGGCCGCGTCCAGCGCCGGGTCGCTGCTGCCGCCGAGGCTCATGTTCGCGACAGCGGGCTTGACCGCGTTCGCGGTGACCCACTCGACGCCGGCCACCACGGACTCGGTGGTGCCGTTGCCGGAGCAGTCGAGGACCCGGACGCCGACCACCTTCGCCGCCTTGGCGACGCCGTACTTCGTGCCGGCGATGGTGCCCGCGACGTGGCTGCCGTGACCGATGCAGTCGACGCCGTTCTGGCCGTCGCCGAGGGTGTCCGTGCCGACCGAGGCGCGGCCGGCGAAGTCCTTGTGGTCGGCGTAGATGCCGGTGTCGATCACGTACGCGTGCACCGTGCTGGCCGTCGTGTCGGACTCGAACTTCTCGTCCAGCGGCAGCGTGCGCTGGTCGCTGCGGTCCAGACCCCACGGCGGATCGTCCTGCGTCGCCTTCAGTACCTGGTTCTGCTGTACGAAGCCGACCCGGGGATCGGCCGCGACCTGCTGGGCCTGCTCCTCGCTCATTGCCGCCGAGAACCCGCGGACCGACGCGTGGAACTCCCGTCGTACCGTCACGTCGTACGTCGCCGCGAGGCTGCGGTTGGTCGCCCGCGTCATGTCGGCCGACGGGGTCCCGCTGAGGACGACGATGTAGCTGGCCGGCACCGCTGTCGGCGAATTCGCCTCGACGACGCTGGACGCGAAACGGTCGGTCTCCGGTGCGACCCGCGCGGCCGCGGGCAGGGCCGAGGCGCAGACCAGGACGGCGGCGAGAGCGGCGGTCAGGCCGCGCGAGTTCGTGGACAGCTTCATGAATGCTCCCTGACTCGGCACACAGCGGGTCAGTTTCACGCTAAAACCGGGTGGTCGCCGGGAGGCGTCACCGACCGGGAGCAGAGGAGAAGCCGTAACACGATCTCAGTGCGGCCGAGACGTCAGCGCCGCCGGAAGTTGTCGTACTTGCGGACGGCGAACCCGTAGGCGAGCTCGGTCAGCGGTTCGAGCTCCTTCAGCGTCGCCTCGGACGGCGAGACCACACAGATCCAGTACTGCGGGGCGTAGACCGGATGTGGCAGTACGACGTCGAGCGCCGTGTAGTCGACGTCGTCGGGTACGGCCGGGAAGAGTTCGAGGTAGTCGGTCTTCGGCAGGCCGAGGTTGAGCCGCTCGACGCCGGGACGGTCGAGGTTCGAGGCGGAGTCGTAGACGTCGGAGGTGACGAGGGTGGCCCAGGGCATCTGCCGTTCCGCTGGGAGATCGCCGGCCGGGTCGTAGATCCAGAAGGTGTCGCCGTTCGCGGTCAGGGTCCGGACGCCGGGCCGGTCGAGGTACTGGTCGAGGTTCATGCCTTCAAGCGTCTCATTGAAGCTGCAATAGAGACTTTTGGACGCCGGGGCCAGGACCGGCGAGCGTTGTCGGCGGAGCGAACTAGGGTGGTGCGGTGGCTGATCCATCGTCCTACCGCCCGGCTCCGGGCTCCATTCCCGACTCGCCCGGGGTGTACCGCTTCAGCGACGCCGGCGGCCGGGTGATCTACGTCGGCAAGGCGAAGAACCTGCGCGCCCGGTTGTCGTCGTACTTCCAGGATCTGGCGAACCTGCACCCGCGGACCCAGTCGATGGTGACGACCGCGGCGAAGGTCGACTGGACGGTGGTCTCGACCGAGGTCGAGTCGCTGCAGCTGGAGTACTCCTGGATCAAGGAGTACGACCCGAGGTTCAACGTGAAGTACCGGGACGACAAGTCGTACCCGTGGCTGGCGATCACCCTCAACGAGGAGTACCCGCGGGTCATGGTCGGCCGCGGCCCGAAGAAGAAGGGCGTGCGGTACTTCGGCCCGTACAGCCACGCCTGGGCGATCCGCGAGACCGTCGACCTGCTGCTGCGGGTCTTCCCGATGCGCTCGTGCAGCAAGGGCGTGTTCAACCGGCACCGCCAGATGGGCCGGCCCTGCCTGCTCGGCTACATCGGCAAGTGCGCCGCGCCCTGCACCGGCCAGGTCAGCCAGGAGGAGCACCTCAAGATCGTCGAGGACTTCTCGGCGTTCCTGTCCGGCCAGACCGCGACGTACGTGCGCCGGCTGGAGAAGGAGATGAAGGCCGCCGCGGCCGAGCTGGAGTACGAGCGGGCCGCGAAGATCCGCGACGACCTGTCCGCGCTCGACAAGGCCCTGGCCAAGAACGCGGTCGTGCTCGGCGACGGCACCGACACCGACGTGGTCGCGCTCAGCGAGGACCCGCTCGAGGTCGCGGTCCAGATCTTCTACGTCCGCGGCGGGCGGATCCGCGGTCAGCGCGGGTTCATCGCCGACAAGGCCGACGGTACGGCGACCACCGGCGACCTCGTGTCGCGGTTCATCCAGCAGATGTACGCCACGGAGACCGCCGACGCGATCCCGCGGGAGATCCTCGTGCCCGTCGTACCGGACGACGAGACGGCGCTGACCGAGTGGCTGTCGGAACGGCGCGGCTCGCGGGTCGCGATCCGGGTGCCGCAGCGCGGCGACAAGAAGGACCTGATGGAGACCGTCGCGCGCAACGCGCTGCAGACGCTCACCATGCACAAGACCAAGCGGGCCAGCGACCTGACCACCCGCAACCAGGCGCTGGAGGAGATCCAGACCGCGCTCGACCTGCCCGAGGCGCCGCTGCGGCTCGAGTGCTACGACGTATCGAACCTGCAGGGCACCGAGGTGGTCGCCTCGATGGTGGTCTTCGAGGACGGTCTGCCGCGCAAGAGCGAGTACCGGCGGTTCGTGATCAAGGGCGTCGAGGGACAGAACGACGTCGCCTCGATCGCCGAGGTGCTGACCCGCCGGTTCAAGCGGATGCTGGACGAACGCGTGAACGTGCCCGAGGACGAGGACCCGACCGCCAACCTGATCGACCCCGAGACCGGGCGGGCGAAGAAGTTCTCGTACGCGCCGGGCCTGGTCGTCGTCGACGGTGGTCCGCCGCAGGTCGCGGCCGCGCGGCAGGCGATGGACGAGCTCGGCCTCGGCGACATCCCGGTCTGCGGCCTGGCCAAACGGCTGGAGGAGGTCTGGCTGCCCGACGAGGAGGACCCGGTGATCTTCTCCCGGACCTCCGAGGGGCTGTACCTGCTCCAGCGCCTGCGCGACGAGGCGCACCGGTTCGCGATCACCCACCACCGCAACCGGCGTTCCAAGTCGATGGTGGAGAGCGTGCTGGACGACGTACCAGGTCTCGGTGAGGTCCGCCGCAAGACGCTGCTGCGGCACTTCGGGTCGCTGCGCAAGCTGCGCGGGGCGACCGTCGACGAGGTCGCGGAGCTGCCCGGGTTCGGCCGCCGTACGGCGGAGTCGGTGGTCCTCGCAGTGAACGCTGTGGCAACGAAGGCCGACACCGGCCGGGCGCCGTCGGTGAACACCGCCACAGGCGAGATACTGGACGACGACTGACCGGGGCCCGCCGGTCCGCCGAACGGGGAGAACCTGAACTGATGGACGAGTCGAGCGGCAACCTGATCATCGTGTCCGGAATGTCCGGCGCGGGCCGGAGCTCGGTCGCGGACGTGCTGGAGGACCTCGGCTGGTTCGTGGTCGACAACCTGCCCCCGATGTTCCTGACCACGATCGTGGAACAGGTCGTCGGGACCGGGGCGTCGCCGCGACTGGCCGTCGTGGTCGACGTCCGGACCGGGATGTTCTTCGACGAGCTCGGCTCGGCGCTGGAGGACCTGAGGACCAAGGGGTACCGCCCGCAGGTGCTGTTCCTGGAGGCCTCCGACGACGTGATCGTGCGCCGCCAGGAGAGCGTCCGGCGGCCGCACCCGCTGCAGGGCGAGGGCCGGCTGCTGACCGGGATCCAGCGCGAGCGCGCGCTGCTCGGCGACATCCGGGCCGGCGCGGACCTGGTGATCGACACCTCGAACCTGAACATCCACCAGCTCGCCGCGAAGATCGTGAACGCCTTCGGCGACGAGGAGAACGCCGAGCTCCGGGCGACCGTGGTGTCGTTCGGTTTCAAGTACGGCATCCCGGTCGACGCCGACGTGGTGGCCGACATGCGGTTCGTCCCGAACCCGTACTGGCAGCCCGACCTGCGCCCGATGACCGGGCAGGACAAACCTGTGTCAGACTTCGTCCTCGGTCATCCGCTGGCCCAGCAGTTCCTGCAGAACTACGTGGACGTGCTGGACACCCTGCGGACCGGCTATCTGAACGAGGGCAAACGGTTCGTCACGGTCGCGATCGGCTGCACCGGTGGGAAGCACCGGAGCGTCGCGATGGCCGAGGAGATCGGGCGCCGGCTGCGCGAGAAGGGGTCACCGACGTTGGTGGTGCACAGAGATCTGGGGCGGGAGTGACGAGGGCTCCTCGAGTCGTCGCACTGGGTGGCGGGCACGGCCTCGCCGCATCTTTGTCTGCCCTCCGGCAGGTCACTGATCAGCTGACCGCCGTGGTCACGGTCGCCGACAACGGCGGGTCCTCGGGGCGGTTGCGCAAGGAGCTCGGCGTCCTGCCGCCGGGGGACCTGCGGATGGCCCTGGCCGCGCTGTGTCGCGACGACGAGTGGGGCCGGACGTGGGCCGATGTGCTGCAGCACCGGTTCCGGAGCGACGGCGCGCTGCACGACCACGCGGTCGGGAACCTGCTGATCGTCGCGCTGTGGGAGCTGCTGGGCGAGGCCGTCGACGGACTCGACTGGGTCGGTCGGCTGCTGGGGGCGCAGGGGCGCGTGCTGCCGATGTCCGCCGTACCGCTGGACATCACGGCGCGCGTGATCGGGCTGGATCCGTTGCATCCCGAGGCGGTCACGGAGATCCGCGGGCAGACCGAGGTCGCGACGACCGAGGGACACGTGGTCGACGTCGCGCTCGACCCTGCCGATCCGCCGGCCTGTCCGGAGGCACTGGTCGCGGTCGCCGAGGCCGACTGGGTCGTGGTCGGGCCTGGGTCGTGGTTCACGTCGGTGATCCCGAACCTGCTCGTCCCGGCGCTGTGCCGTGGGCTGGAGCAGACGAGCGCTCGCCGGCTGGTCACCCTCAACCTGGGGGAGCAGAAGGGCGAGACCGACGGGTTCTCCCCGGAGACGCATCTCGAGGTGCTCGCCGCGCATGCTCCCGAGCTGCGCATCGACGTCGTCCTGGCCGACGAGGGACACGTGCCCGATCCGGCGTCGTTACGTCGCACGGCGAGCTCGCTGGGCGCGGAACTGGTGGTCGCGGACATCGCCGACGACCACCAGTTGCTGCACCACGATCCAGCCAAACTGGCCAAGATCTACCGCGAGCTCTTCGCCTGAACCCGACCGGCCCCGACCCCCTCAGATCGGGGCCGCCCGGATTCAGCCGTCTCGGCGAAGCCGGTCAGCGCTTGGCGAAGATCGGCTTGCGCTCGACGGTCTTGCCGCCGGGGACGCCGACCTGGTCGTTCTGGAACGGGTTGGCGTTGAAGCGTGCGATCTCGCGGCCCTGGGCGTCGGAGAAGATCGCCCAGATCGGCGCCGCCGGGTCACCGACGGCGGTCCGGCGGGAGGCCCACAGGAAGAAGCCGTTCTCGATCGCGGCCGGCGAGGTGACGCCGTCGCTGGTCAGGAAGTCGACCTTCGCGACACCACTCGGGACGACGCCCCGAGAGCCGTTGTGGTCGGCCCACACGACATACGGCTTGTCGGCCGTGACCGCCTGCCGCTGGTAGTCGTCGCTCGGGGTGCCCGTGCCGGCGTTGTCCAGGCAGTACGCGAAGCGCTGCCGGTCGGGCGAGACCAGGATCGCGCTCACCCAGCTCCCGGAGGCCTGGGTCAGGGCGACCTTCCAGCCGGAGATCGACTCCGAACCGCCACCGGCCTTCGCCGCGCTCTGCCGGTACTGGCCGTCGGCGGGCTGGCAGCGCGCGATCACCTGAGCGTCGGACAGCGCGCTCTTCGCGGGCAGCACCTCGGTGGCCTTGCCGGTCTTGGTGTCGAGGCTGATCGTGGTCTCCGCCGACGGCAGGCCGAGACCGGCGACCGGCGCCTCGTCGTCCTGACCGGGCAGGACGGCCACCGCGGTGGCCACACCGGCGACCGCGATCGCGCTCACGGCGACGGCGCTGATCCGGCGCAGCCGCTGACCGCGGCGGCCCCGTCGTACGACGTCGTCGACGGTGTGCCGCATCGGCTCCGCGGAGTCGTCCGCCGCGTCGACCAGCAGGTCCTCGATGTCGCTGCTCATGAAAGAACCCCTTCTTTGGTGTCGGCCGGGTCGCCCTCGTCGGGCGCCGGCCGATTCAGCTGTTCGCGCAGGGCGCTGAGTCCACGGGAGGTCTGGCTCTTGACCGCACCGGTGCCGATGCCGAGCACCTGGGCGGTCTCCTCGATGCTGAGGTCGGCGTAGTGCCGCAGGACCACGCAGGCCCGCTGCCGGGCGGGCAGCCCGGTCAGCGCCTGGACCACCGCGAGCCGCTCGTCGACGGCGCCGGAGTGGTCGGCCAGCAACTGGTCCGGCACCGCCTCGTCGGAGAACTCGCGGCGCCAGGGCCGCTTGGCCTGGTCGAGCACCACCGACACCACCGCGCGGTGGGCGTAGGTGGTCAAGCCGGCCTCGTGGTCCAACCGGTCCCACGCGCGGTAGATCCGGACCAGGGCGTCCTGGGCCGCATCCTCGGCGCGGTGCCAGTCACCGCACATCAGGTACGCCGTACGGCGCAGGCGGCGCAGGGCCGCTTCGGCGAACTCCGTGAAGTCCGCCTCACTGCGTCGTCGCATCGTGCTCCTCCCGTGGCTGTCGGAAGAGGAACGACAGCCGGACCCCAAAAGGTTGCCACGAAGGTTGGAATGACGCGTAACACTGGTCGCGTTGGGGGAGTTGGACCCTGGGACCGCCATGGCGGGGCTGGTCCGGATATCGGGCGAGGGTCTTTGACAGCAGTGGGAGGATTTCGTTCATGGCGATGACAGCACAGGTGAAGTCCGAGCTGACCAGCATCCAGGTCACGAAACCCTGCTGCCGCAAGGCCGAGGTCTCCTCGGTGTTGCGCTTCGCGGGTGGGCTGCATCTCGTGTCCGGCCGGATCGTGGTGGAGGCCGAGCTGGACAGCGCCCGGGCCGCCCGCCGGCTGCGCAAGGACATCGCCGAGATCTTCGGCCACCCGTCCGAGGTGGTGGTGATCTCCCCGTCCGGGATCCGCAAGCAGACCAAGTACGTCGTGCGCGTGGTCCGCGACGGCGACGCGCTGGCCCGGCAGACCGGCCTGGTGGACAACCGGGGCCGTCCGGTCCGTGGGCTGCCCCCCGCGGTGGTCTCCGGCGCCTCCTGTGACGCCGTGGCGGCCTGGCGGGGTGCGTTCCTGGCCCACGGCTCGCTGACCGAGCCCGGTCGCTCCTCGTCGCTCGAGGTGACCTGCCCGGGGCCCGAGGCGGCGCTGGCGCTGGTCGGTGCCGCGCGGCGGCTCGGGATCGGGTCGAAGGCGCGTGAGGTGCGGAACGTCGATCGCGTGGTGATCCGCGACGGCGACGCGATCGGCGCGCTGCTCACCCGGCTCGGTGCGCACGAGTCGGTCCTGGCGTGGGAGGAGCGCCGGATGCGCCGCGAGGTCCGCGCGACGGCGAACCGGCTGGCCAACTTCGACGACGCGAACCTGCGGCGCTCGGCCCGGGCGGCCGTCGCGGCCGGGGCGCGGGTGGAGCGGGCGCTGGAGATCCTCGGCAACGACGTACCGGATCACCTGCAGGTCGCGGGCAGGCTGCGGCTCGAGCACAAGCAGGCGAGCCTCGAGGAGCTGGGCCAGTTGCACGAGCCGGCGCTCACCAAGGACGCGGTGGCCGGCCGGATCCGTCGCCTGCTGGCGATGGCCGACAAGCGCGCCTCCGACCTCGGCATCCCGAACACCGAGGCCAACCTGACCCCGGAGATGCTCGACCCGGCCTGATCGTGTCCGTTCCGTGTCTTCGGCTCGGTTGACCGCGAAACCTGCGCTGCTTGGATTGCCGTACGGGGAGCAACCACCCGACGACAAGATGAGGACTGATGGGCGACGCGAACGAGGAAGAGAAGGCCAAGAACGACCTGGAGCGGGTCCGCACCGAGAACGCGATCAAGCAGATGCAGCGTGACGAGGAGATGCGCAAGCTGCGCGAGCAGCAGCAGAAGCAGGGCAACATGGTCGCGGATCCGTCGGCGGGTGTCGGCTGGCCGGACAACGAGGTGACCAGCCCCGGCGGGCCGGTCACCGAGGTCGCGGGCAAGCTCGGGATCGGTCGGGCGGGTGACCTCGCGTTGGCCCGGAAGCTGCTCGACGCCGACCGCCGGCCGGCCGACGCGCAGCCCACCAGCTCGCGCGGCGACGGTGCCAAGGCGCGCATCGGAGCGGCGCTCAGCCGTCCGGCGACGCCCGCTGTGGAGCGGTAGCGATTCACCAGTAGGACCAGTGGTATTCACGTGGCGGCCCCGGGGAAACCCCGGGGCCGTCGTGCGTGGGGGGTGGTCTGGTCCGGTGGTCTTCCCCGTGGTGGGGTGGTCTCATGTGGACGCTACCAGTGGATCAAGTGGGCTGTTGGGCTAGTGTTTCGGCTGTAGCGGCAGTGCTCGACAGCTAGTTCAAGGAGACGTAGTCCCGTGACCGTACGCGTAGGTATCAACGGCTTCGGCCGGATCGGCCGTAACTTCTTCCGCGCCGTGCAGGCGTCCGGTGCCGACATCGAGGTCGTCGCCGTCAACGACTTGACCGACAACCAGACCCTGGCCCACCTGCTGAAGTACGACTCGATCCTGGGCCGCTTCCCGGGCGAGGTCACGGCGACCGACGACGACATCACCGCCGCCGGCCACACCTTCAAGGCGTTCGCCGAGCGCGACCCCGCCAACCTGAAGTGGTCCGACGTCGGCGCCGACGTGGTGATCGAGT
This sequence comes from Kribbella sp. cmx-5-2, assembly GCA_049998015.1. Lineage (GTDB taxonomy): Bacteria > Actinomycetota > Actinomycetes > Propionibacteriales > Kribbellaceae > Kribbella. The sequence continues at coordinate 108,056 of JAEBEC010000001.1, read as the reverse complement.
CGACCGGCTTCTTCACCGACGCCACCAAGGCCAAGACGCACGCCGACAACGGCGCCAAGAAGGTCATCATCTCCGCCCCGGCGAAGAACGAGGACCTGACCGTGGTGATGGGTGTGAACCACGACCTGTACGACGCGGACAAGCACACCGTCATCTCGAACGCGTCCTGCACCACGAACTGCATCGCCCCGCTGGCGAAGGTCCTCAACGACGCGTTCGGCATCGAGCGTGGCCTGATGACCACGATCCACGCCTACACCCAGGACCAGAACCTGCAGGACGGCCCGCACAGCGACCTGCGTCGCGCCCGCGCCGCCGCGCTGAACATCGTCCCGACCTCGACCGGTGCGGCCAAGGCGATCGGCCTGGTCCTGCCCGAGCTCAAGGGCAAGCTCGACGGCTACGCGCTGCGCGTCCCGGTCCCGACCGGCTCGGCCACCGACCTGACCGTCACCGTCGGCCGTGAGGTCACGGTCGAGGAGGTCAAGGAGGCCTACAAGGTGGCCGCCGCCGAGGGCTCGCTGAAGGGGTACCTGACCTACACCGAGGACCCGATCGTCTCCAGCGACATCGTCACCGACCCGTCGTCCTGCATCTTCGACGCCGGCCTCACCAAGGTGATCGGCGACCAGGTGAAGGTCGTCGGCTGGTACGACAACGAGTGGGGTTACTCCAACCGCCTCGTCGACCTGGTCAACCACGTCGGCGCCACGCTCTGACGTTCCACCACCCACAGCTTGCGTCCGGACGGCCTGGTGCCGGCCCCGGGCGCAAGCCTGTTTGCTGAGGACTTGAACCTGTGAAGACGATCGATGACCTCGGTGATGTGGCCGGCCTGCGGGTGCTGGTCCGCTCCGACCTGAACGTGCCGATCAAGGGTGACCAGATCGGCGACGACGGCCGTATCCGGGCGTCCGTGCCGACCCTGCTGAAGCTGGCCAAGGCCGGCGCCAAGGTGATCGTCACCGCGCACCTGGGCCGCCCGAAGGGCACGCCGAACCCGGAGTTCACGCTCGCCCCGGTGGCCAAGCGGCTCGGTGAGCTGCTGCAGCCCGAGGGCGTCAAGGTGCACTTCGCCACCGACGTGACCGGCGAGAGCGCGCAGGAAGCCGTCCAGGAGCTGGACGAGGGTGAGGTCCTGCTGCTCGAGAACGTGCGGTACGACCCGCGCGAGGAGAGCAAGGACGAGGCCGAGCGCGGCGCGCTGGCCGACGAGCTGGCCGGTCTGGCCGACGTGTTCGTCAGCGACGGCTTCGGCGTCGTACACCGCAAGCAGGCCAGCGTGTACGACGTGGCCCGCAAGCTACCGCACGCGGCCGGCGGTCTGGTGCTGGCCGAGGTCGAGGTGCTGAAGAAGCTCACCGAGGACCCGGCCCGCCCGTACGTCGTCGTCCTCGGCGGCGCGAAGGTGTCGGACAAGCTCGCGGTGATCGACAACCTCCTGGCCAAGGCCGACAAGCTGCTGATCGGTGGCGGCATGGTGTTCACCTTCCTCAAGGCCCAGGGCCACGAGGTCGGCAAGAGCCTGCTCGAGGAGGACCAGCTCGACACGGTCAAGGGCTACCTGGAGACCGCGAAGAGCAAGGGCGTCGAGATCGTGCTGCCGACCGACATCGTGGTCGCGCCCGAGTTCAAGGCCGACGCGCCGGCGACCGTGGTCGCCGCCGACGCGATCCCGGCCGACCAGCTCGGCCTCGACATCGGTCCGGACTCCGGCAAGGCGTTCGCCGCCGAGGTCGCCGCGGCGAAGACCGTGTTCTGGAACGGCCCGATGGGGGTCTTCGAGATGGAGGCGTTCGCCGGTGGAACCAAGGCCGTCGCGAGTGCGTTGACCGAGGTGGACGGACTCAGTGTCGTCGGAGGTGGCGACTCGGCTGCCGCCGTACGGCAGCTGGGCTTCGCCGACGACCAGTTCGGGCACATCTCCACCGGAGGTGGCGCGTCGCTGGAATACCTGGAGGGCAAAGAGCTCCCGGGTCTGGCTGTTCTGGAAGAGGACTGACACCGATATGGCTGACAACGCTGCCCGTACGCCGTTGATGGCGGGCAACTGGAAGATGAACGTCAACCACGTCGAGGCCGTGCACCTGCTGCAGAAGCTGAGCTGGACGCTGCAGGACAAGAAGCACGACTTCGAGCGGGTCGAGGTGGCGGTGCTGCCGCCGTTCACCGACATCCGCAGCGTCCAGACGCTCGTCGACGGTGACCGGATGAAGATCGTGTACGGCGCGCAGGACGTCTCCGTGCACGACGAGGGCGCCTACACCGGTGAGATCTCGGCCGGGATGCTGACCAAGCTGGGCTGCACGTACGTACTGGTCGGGCACTCCGAGCGCCGGCAGTACCACGGCGAGGACGACGCGATCGTCAACGCCAAGGCGACCAAGGCGCTGGCGGCCGGGCTGACCCCGATCGTCTGTGTGGGTGAGGGTCTGGAGATCCGCAAGGCCGACGGTCACGTCGCGCACTGCGTGAACCAGATCGACGGCGCGCTGGCCGGGCTGAAGGCCGACGACGTACGCAAGCTCGTCATCGCCTACGAGCCGGTCTGGGCGATCGGCACCGGCGAGGTGGCGACCCCGGAGGACGCGCAGGAGGTCTGCGCCGCGATCCGTGCCCGGCTCGAGGAGACGTTCTCACCCGCGGTGGCCGACTCGGTCCGGATTCTGTACGGGGGGTCGGTGAAGATGAGCAGCGCAGGTGGCATCATGGCCCAGCCGGATGTCGACGGCTGCCTGGTCGGGGGAGCGAGCCTCAAGGTGGACGAGTTCGCCGGTATCTGCCGTTACCTGGACCTTCAGTTAGGCTACTCCTCGTGATTCTCGCTTTTCAGATCGTTGTCGTCATCTGCAGCCTGATCCTGACGCTGCTCGTGCTGCTGCACAAAGGCCGCGGTGGTGGCCTTTCCGACCTGTTCGGTGGCGGGGTGTCGTCCAGTCTGGGCGGCTCGTCGGTCGCCGAACGGAACCTCGACCGGATCACGATCGGTGTCGGTCTGATCTGGTTCGCGGCCATCGTCGCGCTCGGCCTGCTGTACAAGCTCGGCTGAGAGGCGTAGTCGTGGCTGGTAGTGGCGGTGCCATTCGTGGCAGCAGGGTCGGAGCAGGACCGATGGGCGAGGCGGAGCGCGGTGAGTCCGCGCCCCGGCAGCGGATCGTGTTCTTCTGCGCCAACGGCCACGAGACCGCGACGGTGTTCGCGGTCGAGGCGGCCATCCCGGAGGCGTGGGACTGTCCGCGGTGCGGTCTGCCGACCAGCACCGACGTGAACAACCCACCCCCGCCCCCGAAGATCGAGCCGTACAAGACGCACCTGGCGTACGTGAAGGAACGGCGCAGCGAGCAGGAGGCCGCCCAGATCCTCGAAGAGGCCCTGGAACGCCTGCGCGCCCGCCGCTCCAAGGGCGAGATCATCTTCTAGCCGTACGTCGAACACCCGGGCAGTCCGTCGCGGACCGCCCGGGTGTTCGCGTTGCCGTCGTACGCCGGTCAGCCGCGCCCGCGGGTGGCGTGCCGGGCGAACAGCTGGTTCAGCTCGCCCTGCGGGATCTGCCCCTCGGCGAAGCTCATCGTGCCCTGGGTCCGCAGCTCCTCGGCCGCGCGCCGTACGAAGCCCAGTGCTGCCCGCGCGATGCTTCCGCCCAGGCTGATCCGCGTGACCCCCGCGCCGGTCACCTCGGCGACGGTGAGCTTCGAGCTGCCCAGGCCCATCACGACGTTCAGCGGGCCGTCGATCTCCTGCACGAGCGTGCGGAGCTGGTCCAGGTCGTTGACGCCCGGCACGTACAGGCAGTCCGCGCCGGCCTCGCGGAACAGGTTCGCCCGCCGGATCGAGTCCGCCAGGGGAGTGGGTTCCTCGAGCAGCTGGCCGTCCGTGCGCGCCGTCAGCACGAAGTCCGGCCCGGCCGCCTCCCGCGCGGCGACGATCCGCTCGACCGACAGCTCCTCGGCGTACAGCTCGCGGCCGTCGTAGTCCTCGATGTTGCCGCCGGCCAGCCCGGCCTCTTTGGCCATCCGGATCGTCTTCGCGACGTCCTCCGGCCGGGCGCCGTACCCGTCCTCCAGATCGCCGTTCACCGGTACGCCGACCGCGTCGGTGATCTGCCGGATCCGCTCGAACATCACGTCGACCGAGACCGAGGGCGCGCCGTCCGGGAGCGTGTGGTCGCCCGCGCCGAGCGAGAACGCGATCCCCGCGCTCGTCGTCGCCAGCGCGGCGAAGCCGGCCTCGGCCAGCAGGATCGCGCTCCCGGCGTCCCACGCGTTCGGCATCACGAACGCCCCACTGTGCAGCTCTCGAAACTCTGTCATGCCTCGATGATGCCCATTGGACGGTTCGGTTCTGGCCGAACGGTCGATGTGTGGACGGAGACCGCCTCCCTAGGCTGGCGCGGACCTGGTCTCGAACCTTCCCGAAGGGATCTTCTGTGCCACTCTCGCTGCCGCCCCTCCACCACGTCGGCGTGGTGGTCGAGGACATCGCCGCCGCCGCGGCCGACTACGAACGGCGCTGGAACGTCACCGCCGGACCGGTTCACGACCTGACCTTCCCGGATGCCCACCTGCACGGCCGGCGGGCCGACCTGTCGGCCCGGTACAGCTTCGTCGACACCGGCGCCTCGCAGATCGAGCTGATCCAGCCGGTGTCGTCGGAGGCGTCGCCGTACACGAAGTTCCTCGAGGCCAACGGTGGCGACGGCGTTCATCACCTCGCGTACTTCGTCGACAGCATCGACGGCTATCTGGAGCAGCTGCGAGCGGTCGGGGAGCCGGTCGACCTCGTTCTGGACGCCGAGGTCCCCGGTGGCGGGCGGTTCGTGTACCTGGACGGCCTGGCGCACGGGCCGGTGATCGAGCTGATCGAGGCCCCGCGCTGACCCGAGGTGTCCATGCATCGGATGTAATGGTAGCTACAAGACTAGGTTGTGTTGTAACTTTCGGTACCGCCGTTCTCCCGCCTGGAGATCGGCGTTCCGAAGGAGGCCCTTGTGGCGATCGTGGTCGAGGTGGCGTACGCCTACCCCCAGCTGTGGCGGATCCTGACCAAGTCCGGCTACTTCCTCAGTACCGGTCTGGCCGGCGGCAGCGTTCTGTTCCACACCTTCGTTCTGCGGCCGGTGCTCAACCGGACCGAGAACGAGTCCGACCGGCGGGTGCTGAGGAACCGCTCGGCCGTGCTGCTCGCGATCGCCGGGACCGCGCTGCTGCTCGCGACGTACCCGCAGTTCGCGGGCAAGGTCACCCGTGCGACGAAGGGGATGACGTTCTCCGAAGGCATGCAGCCGTCGGCGATCTGGGATTACCTGCAGACCGCGGCGCCGAAGAACGCGTGGTTCTTCTCCGGCGTCACCGCCGGTCTGCAGGCGCTCATCTACACCCTTGGCGCGCTGCTGCTGATGAGCCTGTTCCTGAGGCCGGTCCGGCGGCACGTCGACAGGATCGCGGGAGTCGGCGTAGTCGTGATCCTGGTCGCCGCGATGTTCCTGATGGTCCCGAGCCGCCCGGCAGACCTCGAGGCGGCGTACTTCGCGACGCACCTGGTCACACTCGCGCACCCGTACGCCGGTGGCTTCTGGGTCGGCGGGCTGCTGGTGCTGTCCGGGCTCGCGCTGAGCCGCAAGCACCTGGGGGTCGGCAGCGGCGGTCTGATCTGGGCATCGGTCTGGCGGCGGTTCAGCATCATGGCCCAGGTCTGCGTGACGGTGCTGCTGGTCTCGGGGCTGCTCGAGGCCTGGATGGCGGTCGGGTCGGTTCCGGTCGGCGACATCCTGTCGACGACGTACGGCAAGTACCTGCTGCTGAAGGTCGCGCTGGTGTTCTCGATGCTCGGTCTCGGGGCGTTCAACGAGGCTGTGCTGCTGCCCCGCATCGCGCGGGCCCGCACGGCCGGCGACCAGCGCAACCTCTTCCACCTGGTGCTCGGGCACTTCCCGAAGGTGGTGCTGATCGAGTCGGTGCTCGGCCTGGGCGTGCTCGCCGTGATGCCGTTCCTGAACGGTTCGTCGCGCGAGGAGGTCGGTCTGGAGGCCGACCCGCCCCCGACCGGCGGCGTCGCGCTGGCGATGGTGCTGCTGTTCGTCGCGATGGTGGTCTCGTTCGTGGCCCGGTACCAGATCCAGAAGGGGATCGAGAACCGGGCCGCCGCCACGGAGGCGACGACCCGGGAACCCGTACCGGAACTGAGCGAAGCTACCGACTGACCTTCGAGGCGGCGGCTTCGTCGAGCAGCCAGAGCGTCCGCTCGCTGCCCTTCGGAGTCGCCGCCGGTACGTCGCCGCCGGAGAGCGCGGTCTGTACGGCGTCCGCCTTGTCCTCGCCGGCCACGACGAACCAGGTCTCCGCGGCCTTCGCCAGCGCCGGGAAGGTCAGCGAGACGCGGGTCGACGGGGGCTTGGGGGAGTCGTGCACGGCGACGGCCGACGTGTCGTCGACCGTGAGCTGGGGAAAGCCGGGGAAGAGCGAAGCCACGTGCCCGTCCGGCCCGACGCCGAGCATCAACAGATCGAACGCCGGTACTTGGGCCGTCTCGCCGGCGGCCGCGGCGGCAGTCGCCAGCTCTTCCGCGTCCGCGGCGGCAGTCTTCAGTTCTTCCGCGTACGCCGTGGCTGCTGCTTCAGGGCCTTGCCCTGTGTCTGCGGCCATCTCGTGGACCTTCGCCGGGTCCACGTCGACCTTCGACAGCAGCGCGTCCCAGGCCTGGGTGGCGTTGCGGTCGGGATCGCCGTCCGGCAGGAAGCGCTCGTCGCCCCACCAGAACTCGACCCGCTGCCAGTCGATCGCCGTACGAGCAGCGGACTCGGCCACCGCGCGGTAGACCGCCGACGCCACCCGGCCACCGGTCAGTACGACGTGCGCCACGCGCCCGCCGCTCTGCGCGTCGATCAGCCGGGTGACGAACCGGGCAGCCACCGCCGCGGCGAGCGCGTCGGCGTCAGGAGCCACCAGAACAGTTGGTTCTGCAGTCATGAGCGCCCGGCCACCCGCTTCACGGACTTCTTGGCAACCGACTTCTTCGCCGTCGCCTTCTTGGCCACGGCTTTCTTGACCGCCGTCTTCTTGGCCGCGGCCTTCTTCACCGTGGCCTTCGACGGGGCCTTCTTCTTCGCGTCGGCCGCGTGGGCCTCCAGCGCCGGAGAAGCCGCCTTGCCGGCGACGGCAGCCGTCCGCACGGCGGCCTTCTCGGCTGCGGACTGCGCCGAACGCCGGTCGATCGCGTTGACCTTCTTCGCCTCGGCCGGCATCTTCTCCCGCTCGACCATGCACGCCAGGGTCTGCGCGTACACGTCGTCCGGGTCGAGCCGCCGCAGCTCTTCGCTCAGCAGCTCGGACGGCGTACGACGCTTGAGCGCGACCGGCCGATCAGGCTGACCAGGAACGCTGAACGTCGCGATCGACCCGTCCGGCCGGCTCAACTGGATCGGCCCAGCCGGCGTGAACATCCGTACGGCGGTCAGCCCCGGCCCCCGGGACGTCTTCTGCTCGACAGCCACACCCAGCTTGCACTGCAGCCACGCGGCCATCAGGTCGGCGCTCGGGTTGCCCTTCGCCGACACGACCTCCGCGCCCGTGACGTGCGCCGGGTACTGGTCCAGGGCGGCCGCCATCAGCGCGCGCCACGGCGTCAGCCGCGCCCACGCGAAGTCGGTGTCGCCCGGCCGGTAGCCCTCGGCGCGTGCGGTGAAGTCCACCGAGGCCCGTCGCGTTGCCGCGGCGTCGGTGACCCGGCGCCGGCCGAGCTTGCCCAGCGGGTCGGTGGCGGGCACCTTCGGCCCACCGCCCGGCCACCAGACGATGACGGGGGAGTCGGGCAGCAGCAGGGGAGTGACGACCGACTCGGGCACCTTCGCGAGCTCGCCGTGCAGCCGCAGCAGCACCGCCTCGCCCGGAACGCCCTCGCCGACGCGCACCTCCGCGTCGAGCCCGCCTTCACCGCGGCCCGGCCGCAGGATCGCCACGAGCACCCGCGAGGGGTGCTCGCGACCGGCCTCGTTCGCGGCCTTCATCGCGTCGTGGTGGGACGCCTCGTCGACGACCACCACGATCGTGCCGACCATGCCCATGGCCGGCGAGCCCGCGTTGCGGCGGGCCTTCAGCAGCGCCGACGCGATCTCGCTCGACGTCGTACCGGTCAGGTCGATGATCATGGCCGCCTCCAGGCGCGTCCGTCGCGGGCGAGCATCTCGTGGGCGGAGTCGGGGCCCCAGCCACCGGAGTCGTACTGCTCCGGCTGACCGTGCTCGGCCCAGAAGTTGATCACCGGGTCGAGGATCTTCCAGCCCAGCTCGACCTCGGTGTGCTGCGGGAACAGCGGCGGGTCGCCGAGCAGGACGTCGAGGATCAGCCGCTCGTAGGCCTCGGGGGAGGACTCCGTGAACGACCCGCCGTAGGCGAAGTCCATGTTCACGTCGCGGATCTCCATCATCGTGCCCGGCACCTTGGCGCCGAAGCGCATCGTGATGCCCTCGTCCGGCTGGATCCGCATCACCAGGGCGTTCTGGCCCAGCTCCTCGGTCTCGGTCGCCGTGAACGGCAGGTGCGGGGCGCGCTTGAACATCACCGCGACCTCGGTCACCCGGCGGCCGAGGCGCTTGCCGGTGCGCAGGTAGAACGGGACGCCGGCCCAGCGGCGGGTGTCCACGTCGACGCGCATCGCCGCGAAGGTCTCCGTCGCGGAGGACTTCGGGATGCCGTCCTCCTGCAGGTAGCCCTTCACCTTGGTGCCACCGGCCCAGCCGGCGGCGTACTGACCGCGGGCCGTGTGCAGGTCGAGGCGCTCGGGCAGCTTGACCGCCGCGAGCACCTTCTTCTTCTCCTGGCGCAGCGACCACGCATCGAAGCTGACCGGCTCCTCCATCGCGACCAGCGCGAGCAACTGGAGGAGGTGGTTCTGGATCACGTCACGGGCCGCGCCGATGCCGTCGTAGTACCCGGCCCGGCCGCCGATGCCGATGTCCTCGGCCATCGTGATCTGCACGTGGTCGACGTAGTGGCTGTTCCAGACCGGTTCGAACATGGCGTTGGCGAACCGCAGCGCCAGCATGTTCTGGACCGTTTCCTTGCCCAGGTAGTGGTCGATCCGGAAGACCGCCTCGGGCGGGAACACGGACTCGACCACGTGGTTGAGCTCGCGCGCGCTCTTCAGGTCGTGCCCGAACGGCTTCTCGATGACGACCCGGCGCCAGGAGCCCGGCGTCTCGTCGGCGAGGCCGTGCTGCTTGAGCTTCTCCACCACCTGAGGGAAGAGGCCCGGCGGGATCGACAGGTAGAACGCGTGGTTGCCGCCCGTACCGCGGTTGACGTCCAGCTCGTCCACGGTCTCCCGCAGTCGCTTGAACGCCTCGTCGTCGGTGAGGTCGCCCGGCACGAACCGGAAGCCCTCGGCCAGCTGCTGCCAGACCTCTTCGCGGAACGGCGTGCGGGCGTGCTCCTTGACGGAGTCGTGCACGATCTGCGCGAAGTCCTGGTTGCTGAAGTCGCGCCGCGCGAACCCGACCAGGGCGAAGCCCGGGGGCAGCAGCCCCCGGTTCGCCAGGTCGTAGATGGCCGGCATCAGCTTCTTGCGGGCGAGGTCGCCCGTGACACCGAAGATCACCAGGCTGGAGGGCCCGGCGATCCGGGGGAGCCGCCGGTCCTGGGGATCCCGCAGCGGGTTCACCGGGCCGGTCGGCTCTTCCTCGAATTCAGCCGTCATCGGCCGCTTGCCTCCGACTTGTCGTGGGCGTCGAGTAGGGAGATGAGCTGCTGTACGCCGGCCCGCGGGTCGGTGAGGTGCAGCCGCAGGACCGGTCGACCGCGCTCGGCCAGTACGCCGGCGTCACCAGCGGCCTGCGCCGAGATCAGCGTGCCGAACGTGAACGGCCGGTCCGGGATCTCCACGTCCGTCGACTCCGAGGTGGTGATCTGCAGGAACACGCCCTGCGGGTGGCCGCCCTTGTGGTACTGGCCGGTCGAGTGCAGGAAGCGCGGGCCCCAGCCGAAGGTCACCGGGCGACCGGTCTTCGACGCGAGCGCCGGGCGGATCGCCATCAGGTTCTCGTCGCGCTCGGAGTCCAGGTAGGCCATGACGGCCAGGTACCCGTCGTCGGCGAGCTGGCCGAGCAGCGCGTCGAGCGCGCCCTCGACGGTGTCGACACCGTCGAGCAGACCGTCGGTCCCGCGAACCTCCACGGCACCGTCGGTGAACGCGGCGGCCTCGGGCTCGGGCTGCGCGTCGAGCAGACCGCGAGCGGCCTTCTTGGCGCTCTCCACGTCCGGCTGGTCGAACGGGTTGATCCCGAGCAGGTACCCGGCGACCGCGGTCGCCGTCTCCCAGAGCAGGAACTGCCCGCCGAGCGAACCCGACGTCAGCGCGGTCGGTACGTCGCTGTTCACCTTGTCGGCGAGCAGCGCGTGCACCAGGTCGGACGCCGTGCTGTGCAGCTCGGGCGCGTGCACGCCCTTCACCGCGACCGGCAGCACGCCCTTGCCGTTCTTGCCGGTGCTCTCGGCGATCAGCTGCTCGGCCCAGTCCGGGAAGCCGACGATGTCGGAGCCTTCGGCCGCGATGATCGCCTTGTCCCGTCCGGCGCTGGCAGCCAGTACGGCGCCGAGCACGAGGGCCGGGTTGTCGGCGGAGTCGGCCTGCAGCGCCGGGGCCGCCTCGGCGGCCTGGTCGAGCAGCTCGGCCACGTCCGCGCCGGCCAGGGCCGACGGAACCAGGCCGAACGCGGTCAGCGCGCTGTAGCGCCCACCGACGTGCGGGTCGGCCAGGAAGGTCTTGCGGTAGCCCTCGTCGGCCGAGAGCTTCTCGAACGGCGAGCCCGGGTCGGTGACAACGACGACCCGCGAGGAAGCGTCGATGCCCGCGTCGGTGAAGGCCTTCACGAAGACCCGGCGCTGGCTGTCGGTCTCGACCGTGCCGCCGGACTTGCTGGACACGACGATCACCGTGCGCTGCAGGTCACCGGCCAGCGCGCGGGCGATCACGCTCGGGTTGGTGGAGTCCAGGACGACCAGCTCGACGCCGGCCGTCCGGGTGATCACCTCCGGCGCGAGCGACGAGCCGCCCATGCCGGCCAGGACGATGCGGTCCAGGCCCTCGGCCCGCAGGTCGGCCTGCAGGGCCTCGATCTCGGCCAGCAGCGGCCGCGACGAGTCGTGCAGGTCGACCCAGCTGAGCCGGATGGCCGACTCGGACTCGGCCTCCGGACCCCAGATGGTGGCGTCCTTCGCGGCGATCCGGGACGCGATCTTCTCCGACACCAGCCGGTCGATCGTCGCGGACCAGTCGCCGTTCGCGGTGCTGACTGCGGGAGTGCTCACTTGGCCGCCGCCTTCAGCGCCGCGGTGACGGTGTTCTGCAGCTCGGACCAGGAGGCGTCGAACTTGCTGACGCCCTCGTCCTCGAGCACCTGGACGACCTCGTCGTACGAGATGCCCAGCTTCTCCAGGTCCGCGATCACCTGGCGGGCGGCGTCGTAGGTGCCGCGCACGGTGTCACCGGTGATCTCGCCCTCCTCGGCGACCGCGTCGATGGTTGCCTGCGGCATCGTGTTGACGACGCCGTCGGTGACCAGCTCCTCGACGTACATGGTGCTCTTGTACGCCGGGTCCTTGACGCCGGTCGAGGCCCACAGCGGACGCTGCGGCTTGGCCCCGGCGGTCTCGATCTCGCGCCAGCGGTCCGAGGCGAAGATCTCCTCGTACGCCTCGAAGGCCAGCCGTGCGTTGGCGATCGCTGCCTTGCCCTTCAGGGCCTTCGCCTCGTCGGTGCCGATGGCGTCGAGTCGCTTGTCCACCTCGGTGTCGACCCGGCTGACGAAGAACGAGGCGACGCTGGCCAGCTTGGTCACGTCGTGCCCGTTGTCGAGCGCCTTCTCCAGACCGGTCAGGAACGCGTCCGCGACCGCCTTGTAGCGCTCGAGGGAGAAGATCAGCGTCACGTTCACGCTGATCCCGGCGGCCAGCGTCTCGGTGATCGCCGGGATGCCTTCCTTGGTGGCCGGGATCTTGACGAAGACGTTCTCGCGGCCGACGGTCTCCCACAGCTCCTTGGCCTGGCCGATCGTCTTGGCGGTGTCCCGGGCGAATCCGGGTTCGACCTCGATCGAGACACGGCCGTCGACACCTTCGGTGTCGTCGTACACGGGCTTGAACAGGTCGGCCGCGTCGCGGACGTCGTCAGTGGTGATCACCCGGATCGCCTGGTCGGTCGAGACGCCCTCGGCGGACAGCCGCTCGACCTGCTCGGCGTACGCGCCGGCGTCCGAGATCGCCTTGGCGAAGATCGTCGGGTTGGTGGTCACCCCGCTCACGTGCTGGTCGTGGATCAGAGTGGCCAGGCTGCCGCTGGTCAGTCGCTGACGGGAGAGATCGTCGAGCCAGATCGAGACGCCGGCGTCGGCGAGGTCTTTCAAACGATCGTTCATTGTCCGAAGCCTCCGATGTTCTTGGTTGTCAGTTGGCGGCGTAGGTGTCCGCCGGACCGACCGGTCCGGCCGCGGCACGTCCTGCCGGTACACCGCTGCCACCGAGCTCGGCTGCCGCGGCAATGCTGTCCTTCGCGGCCTGGACGACGGCGTCGGCGGTGATGCCGAACTCCGTGTACAGCCGCTTGTAGTCGGCCGAAGCGCCGTAGTGCTCCAGGCTGACGCTGCGCCCGGCGTCGCCGACCAGCTCACGCCAGCCGAGCTTGATGCCGGCCTCGACCGAGACCCGCGCCCGGACCGCCGGCGGGATCACCGAGTCGCGGTAGGCGTCGTCCTGCTCGTCGAACCACTCGCGGGAGACCAGCGAGACGACGCGGGCCTTGATGCCCTCGGCGGCCAGGGTCTCGCGGGCCTCGACGGCCAGCTGTAGCTCCGAGCCGGTACCGATCAGGATCACGTCGGGCGTGCCGTCGGTGTCGAGCAGCGTGTACCCGCCCTTGTGCACGTTCTCGGTGGTGGCGTAGCCGTCGGTCCCGCGCGGGAAGGTCGGCACGTTCTGCCGGGTCAGCACCAGGCCGGCCGGGCGGTCGGTGTGCTCGAGGATCGTCTGCCAGGCGGCAGCGGTCTCGTTCGCGTCGGCCGGGCGGACCACGTCGAGGCCCGGGATCGCGCGCAGCGCCGCGATGTGCTCGACCGGCTGGTGGGTCGGGCCGTCCTCGCCGAGGCCGATCGAGTCGTGCGTCCACACGTAGGTGACCGGCAGCTTCATCAGCGCGGCCAGCCGGACCGACGGGCGCATGTAGTCGCTGAAGGTGAGGAACGTGCCGCCGTACGGGCGGGTGCCGCCGTGCAGGGCGATGCCGTTCAGCACCGCGCCCATGCCGTGCTCACGGATGCCGAAGTGCAGGACGCGGCCGTACTCGTTGCCCTGGAACTCCTTGGTGGCGTGCTCGGCCGGGATGAACGACGGCTGGCCCTTGGGGGTCGTGTTGTTCGAGCCGGCGAGGTCGGCCGAACCGCCCCACAGTTCCGGCAGCTCCGGCGCGATCTTCGTCAGCACCTCACCGGACGCGGCGCGGGTGGCGACACCCTTGGCGTCGGCCTCCCAGCTCGGGAGCGTGTCCTTCCAGCCGGCCGGCAGCTCGTGCTTGTCGAGCCGCTCGTGCAACGCGGCCTGCTCGGGGGACGCCTGCTTCCAGGCCTCGTACTTGGTGGTCCACTCGGCCTGCAGCGCCTTGCCGCGCTCGACGGCCTCGCGGGTGTGCGCGATGACCTCGTCGGCGACCTCGAAGGACTTCTCGGGGTCGAAGCCGAGCACCTCCTTGGTGGCGGCGACCTCGGCGGCACCCGCGGCCGAGCCGTGGATCTTGCCGGTGTTCTGCGCGTTCGGCGCCGGCCAGCCGATGATCGTGTGCAGCCGGATGAACGTCGGCTTGTCGGTGACGGCGTGACCGGCCTCGATCGCGTCGTACAGCGCCTGGACGTTCTCCTCGTACCCGGTGCCGCCGTTGGTCCAGTCGACGTCGTGGACGTCCCAGCCGTACGCCGCGTAGCGGGCGGCGACGTCCTCGGAGAACGCGATGTTGGTGTCGTCCTCGATCGAGATCTTGTTGGCGTCGTAGATCACCGTCAGGTTGCCGAGCTTCTGGTGCCCGGCCAGCGACGAGGCCTCGGAGGAGACGCCCTCCTCCAGGTCGCCGTCGGAGGCGATCACGTAGATCTGGTGGTCGAACAGGCTCTCGCCCTTGGCCGTGTCCGGGTCGAGCAGACCGCGCTCACGGCGGGCCGCCATCGCCATGCCGACCGCGTTGCCGACGCCCTGGCCGAGCGGGCCGGTGGTCGTCTCGACGCCGGGGGTGTGGCTGTACTCCGGGTGGCCGGGAGTCGCGCTGCCCCAGGTCCGCAGCGACTTCAGGTCGTCCAGTTCCAGGCCGAAACCGGCCAGGTACAGCTGGATGTAGAGGGTCAGGCTGGAGTGCCCGGCCGAGAGGACGAAGCGGTCGCGGCCGGCCCAGTGCGGGTCGGCGGGGTTGTGCCGCATCACCTTCTGGAACAGCAGGTACGCGGCCGGGGCGAGGCTCATCGCCGTTCCGGGGTGGCCGTTCCCGACCTTCTCCACGGCGTCCAGCGCGAGGACCCGCACGGTGTCGACCGCGCGTCGGTCGACATCGGTCCATTCAAGCTTGCTGCTGGTCTTCTCCGTCACGCCGGCGGCGCTCCTCTCGATGGCAGTACATTTGCGGCACGTTTGCGGGGCACAGAACGATCGCTGCGAGCCTACTCGCCAGCCTCCTGATCACCCTTCATCCCTGGCAACCCGGATGTCGTAACTGTTGTTCCCAACTGTGTAACCAGTGTGGCTGTCTGTTCGGTCACCAGCACCCGTCGATCGACTGCGGCAGGGGGTGGTTCGGGACCTCCTACGGGCCGTCGTAGACTGTCGAACCGTCAGCGCCGGTCCCCGGCGTCAACCCCAATAGTTCGAGGTGTTCGTGACGGCCGTCGACCCGCGTCCAGCCGCGACGACGTCGTACCCGGCGCCGCTGCCGACCGAGACCGCTGCCCCCGAGGTGGCCGGCCCGTCGGTACGCGACGTGATCAAGGCGTACGTCGGTCTGACCAAGCCGCGCATCATCGAGCTCCTGCTGATCACGACCGTGCCGGTGATGTTCCTGGCCGCCGGGGGAGTCCCCGGGCTGGGCGTCGTGGCCGCCACGCTGGTCGGCGGGATCCTCGCCTCCGGCAGCGCGAACACGATCAACTGCGTGCTCGACCGCGACATCGACGAGCAGATGCGCCGCACCCGCCGCCGCCCGCTGCCGCGGCATGCGGTCAGCCCGCGCTCGGCGATGGTGTTCGGGATCGTGCTCGGCGTCCTGGCCACGCTGGAGCTCGGCTTCCTCGTCAACTGGCTGTCGTCGGTGCTGGCGCTGGTGGCGAACCTGTTCTACGTGTTCGTGTACACGATGGTGCTCAAGCGCCGGACCGTGCAGAACATCGTCTGGGGCGGGATCGCCGGCTGCTTCCCGACCCTGATCGGCTGGACCGCGGTCACCAACGACCTGGCCTGGACCCCGCTGGTGCTGTTCGGCGTGGTGTTCCTGTGGACCCCGCCGCACACCTGGGCGCTCGCGATGCGCTACCGCGAGGACTACGCCTCGGTCGACGTCCCGATGCTGCCGGTGGTCGCGACCCCGGTCGCCACCGCGCGACAGATCCTGGTCTACAGCATCCTGATGGTGATCACGTCGCTCGCACTGTGGCCGGTCGCCGACACCGGCTTCGTCTACCCGCTGGCGGCCGTCGTACTGGGTGTCGTCTTCCTCCGCGAAGCCTTCGCCCTCCTGGCCCGAGCCAACACCGGCGCCGAAGGCGCGGCCCTCCGCCCGATGCGCCTGTTCCACTTCTCCAACATCTACCTGGCCCTGCTCTTCATCGCCGCCGCGATCGACCCCTTGCTGCACTGACCTACTGGTTGCGGTCGGCATCCGTTCGGGGACGCAGAGTCCTCCCGTTGACCTGCTCGCTTCTCAGTGCTGCCATGGGGTGGTCTGTGGAGCCACACTCCACCCTGGGGAGGCAGGACACTAGGGGGAACTAGTGGGGGTTACCAAAGCACGTCTGGCCGCTGTCTCGGCGGCTGTGCTGGTCGGATCGGTTCTGGTCGCCGCTCCGTCCGAAGCGACCGGCGGCGGGGGAGGCCTCAAGCCGGTCGTCACCGGCGTCGACTCGCCGCGAGGGGTCTCGACGTTCTGGTCGCGGATCATCTACAGCACCGGCGACGGCTCGGTCTGGGAGGCCTGGTCCAGCGGCCAGAAGATCCGCAAGCTCGGTACCGTTCCCGGCGGTTTCGCACCCGCCGTCGACACCGACATCTGGGGGCGGACGTACGCGCTGACCGGGGCCGGAGGTGAACCGGGAGCGCCGCTCACGCCCGGAGCCGCGACGCTCTACAGGATGCGGCCGGGCCACGCGCCGCTGAAGATCGCCGACATCGGCAAGTACCAGACCAAGGATCCGGATCCGTACAACCAGGCCGACAGTCCGACCGAGTCCAACCCGTTCGGCGTGGCCGCGCTGCGCGACGGCACGGTCCTGGTCGCCGACGCCGCGAACAACGACCTGCTGCGGGTCTGGCCGAACGGTCACATCAAGACCGTCGCCCGGCTGAAGCCGCGCACGGTCAAGGTCCCGTCGGGCTACCCGCCACCGCCGGACTTCCCGCCGGCCGGTACGCCGGTGGTCAGCGAGGCCGTCGCCACGTCGGTCACGGTCGGTTCGGACGGCTACTGGTACGTCGGCGAGCTGCGGGGCTTCCCGGCCACGCCGGGTACATCGCAGATCTGGAGAATCAAGCCGGGCTCGGTGGGCGCGACTTGTGACCCGTACAAGCCGCACAAGGGCAACTGCCAGCGCTGGGCCGACGGCTACACGTCGATCGTCGACCTGGCCGGTGGGCCGCGCGGTGCGATCGCCGCCGTCCAGCTGGCCCGCGACAGCTGGCTCAGGTGGGAGGTCAGTGGTCAGCCGACCGCTGTCGGCTCGCTGATCGTCCAGTGGCCCAACAAGTGGCACAACGGTGGCCCCCGCAAGGAGGTGGCCCGCGGCAAGCTCCAGCTGCCCGGTGGCGCGGCGTGGAGCAGATGGGGTGACCTGTACGTCTCGTCGCCCGTCTTCGGTCCAGGAGCGATCTACCGAGTGAGGTAGCGGCTCCCCGAACAGCCCGGGGCGTCCGGTCGTCTCACCCGACCGGGCGCCCCGGGTGCTGTCCTAGGTCGCGGGCGTCCCGCGTTCGCCGTACACGGCAGTGACGAGTGCGATCAGTACGGCGGCGAAGAACATGTGGATCAGCACGAGCACCCAGGGCAGGCCGGTGAAGTACTGGGTGAAGCCGACGACGCCCTGCAGCAGCTCCATCGCGAGCAGCCACGCGGCCAGCTTGCGCAGCGTCCGCGACGTCGCGGTGACGCGGGTCGCGATCACCAGCGCGATCGAGACCCCGAGCAGCGCGAACACCACGTCGGCGTGCAGCTGGCTGATCAGCTCCTCGTCGAAGCCGTTGCGGCCGGTGTCGGGATCACCCGAGTGCGGGCCGGCGCCGGTGACAAGGGTGCCGAGGGCAACGGCCAGCCAGACCGCCACCACCGAAGCGGTCGCGAGCGCGCGGACCACCGGGGGAGTGTGCGGATAAGGGCTGGTGCGCGAGCGACGCATCATCGACACGGTCAGCGTGATGATGATCGGCGAGACCAGGAAGTGCGCCGACACGATCCACGGGTTCAGGCCGGTCAGCACGCTGACGCCGCCGATCACGGCCTGCAGCGGGACGCCCAGCGCGGCCGCGGTCGCCAGCCGGCGCAGGTCCTTGCGCTTCGGCCGGTACCGCATCACGGCCAGCCAGGTCCCGATCGCGACGATCGCGACCACGAACCCGAGCATCCGGTTGCCGAACTCGATCGCGCCGTGGATCCCGAGCTCCGGGTGCGGCACGTACGACGAGTCGGTGCACGACGGCCAGGTCGGGCACCCGAGCCCGGAGCCGGTCAGCCGGACCAGGCCGCCGGTCACCACGATGCCGATGTTGACGATCACGGACACCCAGCCCCAGCGCCGGACGACGTCCAGGCTCGGCTCGGGCACCAGACGCCAGAATCCGGTGACGGGCGGCTCGGTGGCGGGGGCCGGGGTCTCGGTGCTCATCACCGGCACACTCTAATGTGCGACGTTTCAGTCCCAGCGGAAGGTCCGGGACACCACGTATCCGAGCACCGCGGCCCACAGTGTCAGCGACAGTACGGCGGCCCAGGGGATGACGCCCTGGACGGTGGAGTGGGCGAAGCCGTTGGCCAGGGCGGCGCTCGGGAGGAGGCGGACGATGCCCTGCATGCCGTCCGGGTACTCGTCGACCGGCGTCATGATCGCGCCGCCGACCAGGAGCAGCAGGTAGAGCAGGTTGGCCGCGGCCAGGGTCGCCTCGGCGCGGAGGATGCCGGCCATCAGCAGGCCGAGCGACGCGAACGCCGCCGTACCGCACAGGACCATCAGGACGATGCCGATCACCGCGTCGACTCCGCCGTTCGGCTTCCAGCCGAGGGCGAAGCCCGCGCCGACCAGCACGATCAGCTGGACCACCTGGATGGCCAGCACCGAGCCGATCTTCCCGGCGAGCAGGCCGGTCCGGGAGAGCGGTGAGGCGCCGAGGCGCTTGACGACGCCGTACCGACGCTCGAATCCGGTGGCGATCGCGAGCGAGGTGAACGACGTGGACAGCACAGCCAGCGCCAGCACCCGCGGCACCGCCAGGTCGACAGTAGGTCCGTCACCCAGTGGCAGCCGGTCACCCAGACCGGTGCCACCCAGCAACAGCAGGAGCCCGAGCGGGATCACCAGAGCCAGCAGCAGCTGCTCGCCGTTCCGCAGGAGCAGCCGGAACTCCATCTGCGCGTGGGACAGCACCTTCCGCGGCCAGGGAGCGGATCCGGGCCGCGGGGAGTAGCTGGTGACAGGTGTTTCGGGCACGGTCCTACTCACTTGGCTTCCCGGGCTGGCGGCGCGGTGAGCGCCAGGTAGACGTCTTCCAGAGTCTTGGTGCCGTGGTCGGTCAGGGAGTCAGGGCTGCCGGAGGCGATCACCTTGCCGGCCGAGAGCACGTGCACCTGGTCGGACAGCTGCTCGGCCTCGTCCATCGCGTGCGTCGTCAGTACGACGGTGACGCCGTCCTCGCGCAGGTCGCGGATCAGCTGCCAGATCTCGCGGCGCCCGTGCGGGTCCAGGCCGGTGGTCGGCTCGTCGAGGAACGCGATCTCCGGCCGCCCGACGATCGCCAGGGCCAGCGAGAGCCGCTGCTTCTGCCCGCCCGACAGCCGCCGGTACGGCGTTTTGCCGCACGTCCCGAGGTCGAGCCGATCGACCAGCGCCGGCAGATCGAGCGGGTGCGCGTGCAGCGAAGCGACGTACCGGAGCATCTCGAGCGCCCGTACGCCGGACCACGCGCCGCCCTCCTGCAGCATCACGCCGATCCGCGGCATCAGCTCGTCGTGGTCGGCGATCGGGTCGAGCCCGAGCACCCGGACCGCGCCGGAATCCGGACGGCGGAACCCCTCCAGGGTCTCCACCGTCGTCGTCTTGCCGGCCCCGTTGGGGCCGAGCACGGACGTGACTGTCCCGCCGGTTACGGTGAGAGTGAGGCCGTCGACAGCGGTCTTCTCGCCGTACCGGACGACTAGGTTGTCGATCTCCACCGCGACTGGCACGTACGCAGTGTAGGAAACCCGCCGACGTGACGCTGCTCACGGTCCTGGTTGAGCTGAGGCGGAACGGCGTGAACCGGTTAGGGCAGCCTTATTTGAAGGGCCCTGGCAATTACGCGACACTGATGTTGTGAAAACTCCCGCGTCGTCCTCCACCAGGGGGAACAGCCTGCCTTCGGGCAGCGCTCAGGCACGCGACGAGTCCACCCGGGACCGGGTCGCCCGCTCGATCCTGACCAACGGGCCGTCCAGCGCCGCGGTGCTGGCCGAACGGCTCGAACTGACCCCGGCGGCGGTCCGCCGGCACCTCGACCACCTGCTCGGTGAGGGGCTCGTCGAGTCCCGCGAGGAGCGGATCTACGGACCGCGCGGACGCGGCCGTCCGGCCAAGGTGTTCGTGCTGACCGACTCCGGCCGGCACGCGTTCCACCAGGCCTACGACGACCTGGCCGCGACCGCGCTGCAGTTCATTGCCGAGGCCGGCGGTGACCAGGCCGTGGCGGAGTTCGCCCGGCGCCGGGTCGCCGAGGTCGAGGACCGGTACCGCGAACTGCTGGACGCGGCCCCGGAGGGCGAGAAGGCGGAGGTGCTGGCCCAGGCGCTGAGCAGCGACGGGTACGCCGCCTCCACCCAGCAGGCCGGTGCCGGCGAGCAGCTGTGCCAGCACCACTGCCCGGTCGCGCACGTGGCCGAGCAGTTCCCCCAGTTGTGCGAGGCCGAGACCGAGGTCTTCTCGCGGTTGCTCGGCAAGCACGTCCAGAGACTGGCCACCATCGCGCACGGCGACGGTGTCTGCACCACTCACATCCCCGGCTCCCAGCCGGTTTCTCCTGTATCCGACGGCGAATCTGCGAGGACTGCACGATGACGCAAACCGCTCACCCCGAACTGGAAGGCCTCGGTAACTACCAGTACGGCTGGTCCGACTCCGACGCCGCCGGCGCGGTCGCCCAGCGCGGCATCAGTGCCGACGTGGTGCGTGGCATCTCCGCGCTGAAGAACGAGCCCGAGTGGATGCTCGACCTGCGGCTGAAGGGCCTGAAGCTCTTCGACCGCAAGCCGATGCCGTCGTGGGGTGCCGACCTGTCCGGCATCGACTTCGACAACATCAAGTACTTCGTCCGGTCGACCGAGAAGCAGGCGACCAGCTGGGAAGAGCTTCCCGAGGACATCAAGAACACCTACGACAAGCTCGGCATCCCGGAGGCGGAGAAGCAGCGCCTGGTCGCCGGCGTCGCCGCGCAGTACGAGTCCGAGGTCGTCTACCACCAGATCCGCGAGGACCTGGAGGAGCAGGGTGTCATCTTCGTCGACACCGACACCGGCCTGAAGGAGTACCCGGAGCTGTTCCAGGAGTACTTCGGCTCGGTGATCCCGGTCGGCGACAACAAGTTCGCCGCGCTGAACACGTCGGTCTGGTCCGGCGGCTCGTTCATCTACGTGCCCAAGGGCGTCAAGGTGGACATCCCGCTGCAGGCCTACTTCCGGATCAACACCGAGAACATGGGCCAGTTCGAGCGGACGCTGATCATCGTCGACGAGGACGCCTACGTCCACTACGTCGAGGGCTGCACCGCGCCGATCTACAAGTCGGACTCGCTGCACTCCGCGGTCGTCGAGATCATCGTGAAGAAGGGCGCCCGCTGCCGCTACACGACGATCCAGAACTGGTCGAACAACGTCTACAACCTGGTCACCAAGCGCGCCACCTGCGAAGAGGGCGCGACGATGGAGTGGATCGACGGCAACATCGGGTCCAAGGTGACGATGAAGTACCCGGCCGTGTACCTGATGGGCGAGCACGCCAAGGGCGAGACCCTGTCGGTCGCGTTCGCGGGCGAGGGCCAGCACCAGGACGCCGGCTCCAAGATGGTGCACAACGCGCCGTACACCTCGAGCTCGATCGTGTCGAAGTCCGTCGCCCGCGGTGGCGGCCGGACGTCGTACCGGGGGCTCGTCGAGGTGGCGCCGGGTGCGCACCACAGCAAGTCCACGGTGCGCTGCGACGCGCTGCTGGTCGACACGATCAGCCGCTCCGACACCTACCCGTACGTCGACGTCCGCGAGGACGACGTCGCGATGGGGCACGAGGCGACCGTGTCCAAGGTCAGTGACGACCAGCTCTTCTACCTGATGAGCCGGGGCATGGCCGAGGACGAGGCGATGGCGATGATCGTCCGCGGCTTCATCGAGCCGATCGCCCGCGAGCTCCCGATGGAGTACGCGCTGGAACTGAACCGACTGATCGAGCTGCAGATGGAAGGGGCCGTCGGCTGATGACCGCCACCGAAACCCTGGTTGCCACCGGTAACCAGGGCCACTCCCACGGACCGGGCTCCCCGGTGCCGTTGCAGGCCCGCAGCGAGCGGACCACGTCGTACGACGTGGCCGACTTCGCCGTGCCGAACGGTCGCGAGGAGGAGTGGCGCTTCACCCCGGTCAAGGCGCTCAAGGGCCTGTACGCCGACGAGGCCGGCACCGAGTCGCCGAAGATCGAGGCCCACGGCCCCGAGGGCGTCGTGGTGGAGACCGTCGCGATCGACGCGGTCAAGGCGCTCACCCCGCAGGACCGGATCGCCGCCGTCGCGTGGAACCACGCCGCTGACGCGCTCGCGGTCCGGATCCCGGTCGAGGCCGAGCTGACCGAGCCCGTGCACGTGAACGTCGCCAGCCTCGGCGGCCGTGGCTACGGCCACCTCGTGATCGAGGCCGGCCGGCACAGCCGCGCGACCGTGATCATCGACCACTCCGGCTCCGGCGAGTACGGCGCCAACGTCGAGATCGTCGTCGGCGACGGCGCGGAGCTGCGGGTCGTCACGATCCAGCAGGGCGACCACGAGTCGATCCACGTCGGCCAGCACGACGCCGTCGTCGGTCGCGACGCCAAGCTCAACCACGTCGCGGTCACCCTCGGCGGCAAGATCGTGCGTCTGTCCACCAACGTCCGGTACGCCGGTCCGGGTGGCGACGCCGAGCTGCTGGGCGTGTACTTCGCGGAGTCCGGTCAGCACCACGAGAACCGGCTCTTCGTCGACCACGAAGCGGTCAACTGCAAGTCCAACGTGCTCTACAAGGGCGCGCTCGCCGGTGACCAGGCCCGCTCGGTGTGGATCGGCGACGTGCTGATCCGGGCCGCGGCCGAGGGCACCAACACCTTCGAGCTGAACCGGAACCTGGTGCTCACCGACGGCGCCCGCGCCGACTCGGTGCCGAACCTGGAGATCGAGACCGGCGAGATCGAGGGCGCCGGGCACGCCTCGGCGACCGGCCGGTTCGACGACGAGCAGCTGTTCTACCTGCAGGCCCGCGGCATCCCCGAGGACGTGGCGCGCCGGCTGGTGGTGTCGGGCTTCTTCAACGACATCATCGGGCGGATCGGCGTCCCGGAGGTGACCGAGCACCTGCACGAGGTGATCGAGCAGAAGCTGGCCCGGACGGCCGAACTGAGCGCGGCGGCCAAGGCCTGAGCATGAGCGACACGTTCGAACGCGCTTGTGCGCTCGCCGACCTCCCCGACGAGGGAGTGCTGGCGACCGAGGTCGGTGGCGTGGAGGTGGCCGTCGTGAAGAGCGAGGGCCAGGTCTTCGCCGTCCGCGACGAGTGCTCGCACGCGCAGATCCAGCTGTCCGAGGGCGACGTCGGCAACTGCGAGATCGAGTGCTGGCTGCACGGCTCGCGGTTCGACCTGCGCACCGGCGAGCCGACCAGCCTGCCGGCGTACGACCCGGTCCCGGTCTACCCGGTCCGGCTCGACGGAGACGACGTGCTGGTCGACGTCAAGAACCCCCTGAACCAAGCTTCCTAAAGCAGACGGAGATAGAAGAAAACCCATGGCGACACTCGAGATCCGCGACCTGCACGTGTCGGTCGACACCGAGAACGGCCCGAAGGAGATCCTGCGCGGCGTCGACCTGACCATCGCCGGTGGTCAGACGCACGCGATCATGGGCCCGAACGGTTCCGGCAAGTCCACGCTGGCCTACTCGATCGCCGGCCACCCGAAGTACAACGTCACCGGCGGCACCGTGACGCTGGACGGCGAGGACGTGCTGGACATGGCCGTCGACGAGCGCGCCCGGGCCGGCCTGTTCCTGGCCATGCAGTACCCGGTCGAGGTCCCCGGTGTATCGGTGTCGAACTTCCTGCGTACCGCGAAGACCGCGGTCGACGGCGAGGCGCCGAAGCTGCGCACCTGGGTCAAGGACGTCAACAAGGCCCTGGCCGACCTGGACATGGACGCCGACTTCGGTCAGCGCAACGTCAACGAGGGCTTCTCCGGTGGTGAGAAGAAGCGCCACGAGATCGTCCAGCTGGAGCTGCTCGACCCGAAGATCGCGATCCTCGACGAGACCGACTCCGGCCTCGACATCGACGCGCTGAAGGTCGTCTCCACCGGCGTCAACCGGTTCGCGGAGAAGGGTGACAAGGGCGTTCTGCTGATCACCCACTACACGCGGATCCTGCGCTACATCAAGCCGGACTTCGTGCACGTGTTCGTCGACGGCAAGGTCGCCGAAGAGGGCGGCGCCGAGCTCGCCGACGAGCTCGAGGCCAACGGGTACGAGCGGTTCCTGAAGACCGGCGCCAAGGCATGACCGACGCCCGGACCTTCAGCAGTCCGCTGGACCTGCAGTCGGTCCGGGCGGACTTCCCGATCCTGTCCCGCGAGCTCGCGGGCGGGTTCCCGCTGGTCTACCTGGACTCGGCCAACTCGTCGCAGAAGCCGGCGCAGGTCGTGAAGGCGATCGAGGACCACTACCTCGAGCACAACGCGAACGTGGCCCGCGCGATGCACCAGCTCGGTGCGGAGGCGACCGCGGCGTACGAAGGTGGTCGCGACAAGGTGGCCGCCTTCATCGGCGCGACCAACCGCGACGAGATCGTCTTCGCCAAGAACGCCTCCGAGGCGCTCAACCTGGCGGCGTACACGCTCGGTGCCTCGCTGAAGCCGGGTGACGAGGTGGTGATCTCCGAGATGGAGCACCACAGCAACATCGTCCCGTGGCAGCTGGCCTGCGAGCGGACCGGCGCGACGCTGAAGTGGTTCGGCGTCACCGACGAGGGCCGCCTCGACCTGAGCAACGTCGACGAGCTGATCAACGAGCGCACCAAGGTCGTCTCGCTGACCTGGGTGTCGAACGCGCTCGGCACGATCAACCCGATCACCGAGATCGCGGCCAAGGCGCACGCCGTCGGCGCCGTACTGGTCGTCGACGCGTCGCAGGCCGTGCCGCAGTTCCCGGTCGACGTCTCGACGCTGGGTGCCGACCTGCTGGCCTTCACCGGTCACAAGGCGGTCGGCCCGACCGGCATCGGCGTGCTCTGGGGACGGTACGACCTGCTCGCCTCGCTGCCGCCGTTCCTCGGTGGGGGCGAGATGATCGAGGTCGTCCGGATGACCGGTTCGACGTACGCGCCGCCGCCGGCCAGGTTCGAGGCCGGTACGCCGCCGATCGCGCAGGCGGTCGGCCTCGGTGCCGCGCTGGACTACCTGTCCGGGATCGGGATGGACAAGGTCGCCGCCCACGAGCAGGCCATCACGGCGTACGCGCTGGAGGGACTCCAGACGGTGCCGGGCCTGAAGATCCTCGGGCCGACGACCGCGGTCGACCGCGGGGGAGCGATCAGCTTCGAGCTGGACGGCGTCCACCCGCACGACGTGTCGACCGTGCTGGACACCCGTGGCATCGCGGTCCGCGCCGGGCACCACTGCGCGCGACCGGTGCACGAGCGGTTCGGAATGCAATCGTCGACCAGAGCGTCTTTCTACCTGTACACGACACCCGAGGAGATCGACGCGCTCGTCGACGGACTCGGATTCGTCCGATCGTTCTTCAAGGTGGATTGAGGATATGCAGCTCGACAGTCTGTACCAGGAGATCATCCTGGACCACTACCGCAGCCCGCACCACGCGGGACTGGCGGAGCCGTACGACGTGGAGGTGCACCACGTGAACCCGTCCTGCGGGGACGAGGTCACCCTCCGGGTCGAGCTCGACGGCGAGACCGTGACCGGCGTGACGCACCAGTCGGTCGGCTGCTCGATCAGCCAGGCGGCGACCTCGGTGATGAGCGACCTGGTGATCGGCAAGCCGGTCACCGAGGGCATGGCGACGTACGAGAAGTTCCTGGAGCTGATGCAGGGCCGGGGCAACGTCGAACCGGACGAGGAAGTACTCGAGGACGGTGTCGCCTTCGCGGGCGTCGCGCAGTTCCCGGCCCGGGTGAAGTGTGCGCTGCTGGGCTGGTCGGCCTGGCGCGACGCCACCGCCCAGGCGCTGGCCAAGACTGAGGGAGTGAGCAATGCCTGACCAGACCGAAGAGAAGATCGAGCTGCCCGAGGTGGACCTCGAAGCAGCCGCGGCCCCGGCCGGTGGCAGTGTCGCCGTCGAGGACGTGACGGAGGCGCTCAAGGACGTCGTCGACCCCGAGCTCGGCATCAACGTCGTCGACCTCGGCCTGATCTACGGCGTGACCGTCGACGACACCACGACGGCGATCATCGACATGACGCTGACGTCCGCGGCCTGCCCGCTGACCGACGTGATCGAGGACCAGACCCGGATGGCGCTCGACGGCCTGGTCAACGACTTCCGGATCAACTGGGTCTGGATGCCGCCGTGGGGCCCGGAGAAGATCACCGACGACGGCCGCGAGCAGCTCCGCGCGCTCGGCTTCAACGTCTGAGCTTCCCCCAGTACTGCGCTAGCCCGGGTCAGGTGGCCCGGGCTTTCGCATGCCGGGACAATGGTCGGATGAGCGAACCGGTGCGCGTGATCCGCGAGGTCGACCTGATCGAGTCCGACCCCACCAGCGGCATGCTCCGGAAGAAGGCCTTCGAACTACCGATCCTCTGGGCCGGCCGCGTCGAGACCGCACCCGGCGCCGTCTCCGGCTGGCACCACCACGACCGCAACGAGACCAGCCTGTACGTCGTCTCCGGCATCCTGCGGCTGGAGTTCGACGGCGGCCAGGGCTACCTGGACGCCGAAGCCGGCGACTTCATCCACGTCCCCGCCTTCACGATCCACCGCGAGTCCAACCCCACCGACGAGCCGTCGATCGCCATCATCGCGCGGGCCGGCGGCGGGATCCCCACGGTCAACGTCGAGGACTTCCGCCGGTGACTCGCGTCGTCTCCGTCGCTCCCGAGCGGCTCGAGCGCTGGCTGACCGGCTTCGGCGAGCGGCACGGCGTGACGTCGTACGACGTCGGGCCGGAGTTGGCCAGGCTGGTGGGGGACGACGGGGCGATGGCCGAGATCACCGTGCCGTTCGGGCCGTTGGGCGAGCTGACGCGCGAGGGCCTGGTCGCGCACGTGCTCGCCGACCACCGGCTCGGCCTGCTGCTGGTACGCCGGGGAGGCTACGGCGCCGGGGTGTTCGTCGGCGGGAAGCTGACCGACTCGAAGGTCGGGTCGCGGCATGTGCAGGGGACGACGAAGGCCGGGGGGTGGTCGCAGCAGCGGTTCGCGCGGCGGCGGGACAACCAGGCGCGAGAGGCGTTCAACGCGGCCACGGAGGTCGCCGTACGGATTCTGGCGCCGGCCAAGCTGGACGCGCTGGTGACCGGGGGAGACCGGAAGGCGATCGAGACCGTGCTGGAGGACCCGCGGCTCAAGGAGCTGAGGGGCCTGGTGCGGCCACCCTTTCTGGGGGTGGCCGATCCCAAGCAGAAGGTGCTCGAGCAGGCCGGTGTGGATGCTCGGGCGATCCGGATCGAACTGACTGATCCGGAAGGCGTCTAGCTCTCGCCGTACAGCTTGCGGAAGTCGATCAGCGTGTCGCGGTAGAACTCGTAGTCCTCGGTCAGCTTCTCGCGGGTGAACAGCTCGCGGTCCAGCTCGTGCGTGCGCAGCCCGAGCTCGGTCCAGAAGCCCTCGTCGGGGATCTCGTCGGCGCCGTCGGGCAGGAACTTCAGCGCCTCGCCCATCGCGTCCCGCGCGAACTCCCAGTTCAGCTCCACCGGAGCCCGGTCCTGGCCCGGCTGCCCGGTGTACTCCAGGTCGGCATCCTGCGCGCGCTGCGCCCACACCGACGCCAGCTGCACCCAGTCACCCGCGTCGAGCAGCAGCGAGTTGCCCAGGCCGAACCGGGCCTCGCTCAGTCGCGCGGCCTCCTCGGTCCGGTACAGCACCTGCACCTCACCGGCCGGTGAGCTGACCGTCCAGGCCTCCTCGCCTTCGGTCCGACTGATCTCCGGCGTCGCGGTCACCCGCGGCGCCTCGACTGCGGTGGCCAGCACACTCAGGTAGACCTCTGCCTCGGCCAAGGTCCTCGCGGTCAGCATCAAACAACTCCCGGATCGCTGTAGCTGTCACGGACGACGAGCAATCGCTCCACCCGGAACCTACCGGGTTCGGCATCCCGGAGTGCACGCCCCTCGTCGGTCCAGAACGCATCGTCCGGTACGACGGCGGCATCCGGCGGGACGAACTTGATCACTTCCTCCACCGCCGCCCGCGCGATCGCCATCACCGTCGCGGCCTGCTGGTCGTCGGTCGGGGCGTCTGCAGGCACCGAAGCGGCCGCGCTGTCGGCGACCGCCATCCACTGCCCGGCGTCCAGCAGCTCCGACGGCTCAGGCCCGCCGAAGTTCGGGAACGGGCCGACCGACTCGGTCTCCGGCAGCCCGAAGAAGTACTCGCGGGAGGCACCGCAGCCCGAGCAGATCCCGGCGTAGCTGATCACCAGCTCGCCGTCCTCGTCGGCCAGCCCGTGTTCCCAGGGCGTCTCGATCGAGCCGCAGTCCGGGCACGGGTTCAGCTCCAGGAACAGCAGCGTCTCGTCGCCGGTCCTGGCGATCGCGTACGTCGGGTCGTGGTCGCTCACCGGTCTCCCCTTTCCCTCACTGGACTCCCATTCCGCTGCCGCGTTTGCCGCGGGCCATCGCCACGTGCTTCGCCGCGTGCGCCTTCGCGCCCTGCGCCTCTTCCGGTGCGTTGTGCGGACCCGACCTGGTGTGGTCGAGCCCGGTCAGCGCCGAGGCCGGTACGCCGTTCTTCTCCAGCACCTGGACGACCGACCCGCTGAACCGTTCGCCGGCGCCCTTGGCGTCGTACAGGGCCCGCAGGTCGACCTTGTTGCCCTCGGCCAGCATCGCCAGCGACGGGTGCAGTGCGCCGAACGCGGCGCCGAACCCGTTGTCGTTGTCCCCGACGCCGACCATCGTGCCGTTCGGCAGCGCACGGTAGACCGACTTCGAGCCGTCCTGCTGCTTCATCGTGACGACGACCTCGACCTGCTCCTTGCGTGCGCGTTCGAGCGCCTTCACCAGCGGCTTGTACGGCTCGACCTTCTTCGACCCGTCGGCGCCGGTGACGACCTCGTTGGCGGCCACCCGTCGTACGGGCACGCGCTTGGCCAGTTTGGCGAGCTCGTCCGGGTTCCAGTGCTGCATCGGCGCCTGGCCGGCCTCCATGCGGGCCTGCATCGCCTCGAACTCGTGCCGGAACACGCTCAGCGTCACCACGCCGGTCGCGGCGTTCTCGAAGGTCTCCTGATGGGTGACCTTCGTCTGGTGGTCGCGGGTCGTGCGCTGCCGCCGGGCGTCGACGTGGAACGTGACCAGGAGCTGCACGGTGACCAGCTCGCCGGACTCGTTGGAGTTGGTCTCGTCGCGGTTGCCGGAGGTGTCGGAGCTCTTCTCCTTCGCCTGCTCACCGAACGACATCCCGAACTTCACGCCGGTGGTCGGGTCGGAGGTCCCGATGTTCTGGCTGGTCGGGGCCAGCCGGGTGCTCTCCTGGCTGGTGTTGACGGCGACCTGGTGGCGGTGCGCCTCACCGAGCTGTGCGTGCTCCGAGCTGTCCGAGACGAGCTGCAGCCCGGACAGGTCGGCGCGCAGCCGCAGCCGGACCTGACGCGAGCCGTGCCCCGGGACGGGCAGACCCGGCGTCCACGGGCTGCCGGTGCCGTCGGAACGCTCGAACGCGATCCGCCGGGCGCTGCCGTTGAGCTCCTCGCGCAGGATGCCCTTGTGCTGCTGGACGCCGGCCCTGGTCAGCCAGCGGCGGCCGCCCAGCTCGCTCGTCACCCGCGTGACGAGCGCGTCGTCGAAGTCCGGGTCGTCGATCGTCTCCTGCTCGTTGGGCAGTTCGCCGTTCTGGTCGTGCAGCTGGATGCCGCGCAGGAACTTCTGCGTGGACAGTACGACGGGCCGGTGGTCGGTGAACTCGGGCGCCTTCAGCGGCACCTGGTTCACGTCGGACGCCGGGACGAGCAGGGTCATCCGACCGGTGGCCTCGCGCTTGTGCGGCGCCGGCCGCTTGTCGTCGCTGCGGAGCCGGCCGGTCGTCTGGCGCAGCTTGCCCTTCGTCTCGGCGCCCGCGCCCGGGACCTCCTCGACCTCGATGACGAGCCGGAAGTCGTGCTCGACCCGCCTGGACTTCGACCACAGCGCGCGGCTCAGGTGGGTGTTCTGGTCGACGACACCGACGGACTCGGACGTGGTCAGCTCGGTGCTCAGCCCCGCCGACCCGACGTCGCCGTCGGTCAGGCCACCGCCGAGGTCGGCGCCGTACCCGACGCTGCGGGTGATGCCGCGACCTTCCTCGGTGTAGTCGTAGCCCTGCAGGATGATCAGCGCGTTCTCGGTCTGCTCCGGCTCGTCGCCCTCGGCCGGCGTCGTGCCCTCCGGAGCTTCGCCCGCTACGGCGGGCGTCGCGCCTGAGCCCGCGACCACCGGCGTCACCCCTGCGGCAGGCGTCGCTCCAACGGCCGGCTGCGGGGGAGTCCCCGCGCCCGGCGCCTCGTCGATCGTGATCGGTCCGCTCCGCACCATCCGGACCCGGACCCGCAGGACCCGCGGGGCCGATGTCCCCGGCTCCTCGCCGCCGAACGGCAGCTCCAGGTTGAACCCGGTCGGGTCCTTCATCTTCTCGGCGTGCCCGCGCCAGCGGGTCCAGGCCAGCTGGCTGCGGATCGCCGCGCCGACGGCCGGGTCGGCGCTCGCGTCCGGCACCGCCTCGGCGACCGCCGCGCTCACCTCGCGCTCCATCGTGGTGACGTTGCCGTCGGCGTCGCGGAAGAGGTCGCGGTCGATCAGCCCGGCGCCCATCGTGGTCCGGTAGTGGTCCGGCAGCTGTGCCTCGGCCCGGGTCGCGGCGACCTTCTCGGCGTCGGCCGCGACCTGCTCGAAGGTCTCCGGCTGGGACTCCGGCTTGGTGACCTTCGCCTTGCGACGCAGCAGGCTCTTCAGCTGCTCGTCGGTGTGCGTGCTCGCGAGCCCGGTGGTGACACCGCGCTTGTCGAGCTGGTAGCGCCGGATCAACGCCGAGGAGGTCCGCCGGTCGAGGCTGAGGTTGCCGTCCTTCAGTCGCTCGACCGCGTCGGCGACCTTCTCCAGCGGAAGGTCCATGTCCTTGGCGCCGTACATCTGCAGCGCGTCCCGCTCCGGGATGGTGAGCATCACCGTGCCGGCGTCGAGCTCGACCTTCTGTGGCGCGGCCAGTCCGGCCGCCTTGATCCTGGCCTCCAGCTTGAGGTCGCCGACGAACTGGTAGTGCTGCCCGTCCTTGATGTTCAGCCGCTCGACGCCGCGGATGGCCAGTTCGCTGCTGGAGCTGGAGATGTTGCCCGACCGGCTGACTCCGACCGAGCCGTTCCAGCCGTCGCCGACCGGGTCCACCGATCCGGTGCCGCCGCCGATGCCGGCGGTGTTCCCGGTCGAGCTGCCGGTGGTGAAGCCGGCGCTGTCCAGGGTCAGGTTGATGTCGCCGATGATCGGGTGCCCGCTGCCGACGTACCGGAGGTTCTCGATCTTCGTGGTCATCGTGATACTGCCGCGGCGCGGGGTGAGTCCGCGCTGGGCGATCGCCTGCTCGGTGTCGGACGGCGCCGGGCTGACCGCGAAGTCGGTCCGGTACTCCGTGGTCAGCATCTCGGGGTGTGCGTTGAGGTTGCGGACGCTGACGAAGCCGGCCAGGTGGTGCAGGGCCGCGGAGTCGCTGCGGGCGACCGCGGGCATGGCGGCGGTCAGCCGGGCCGCGATGTCGCCGCCGTCCAGGTGCTGCCAGGTCGCGGTCTGCAACAGCTGGGGCTGGACCTCGCCGTCGATCGCGACGCACTGCGGCTCGCCGCGGTCGCAGAACTCGGCGTCGATCGAGATCTTGGCGCTGCCGGCCACCTCGACGATCGGGGCGGAGTCGCCGTCGGGGAAGACCTCGGTGACGGTCAGCGTGTGGTTGATCCGGAAGTCGGCCAGCGGCCCCGAGCTCTCGGTCAGCGTCACGCCGTTGACCGTCGTACCGGACACCCAGGCGAAGAACCGGCCCAATGCGGCACGCCCGTACGACGGCCCGCCGGCCGGCGTACTGCCTGCCTGGCCTTCGCCCGGCCTGTCGCTGAGGCCGAACTTGGCCGTCCAGGGCAGTCCCTTGGACCGGCTGCGCGAGCGGCTGGTCGTGTTCGACCCGATGTGCAGGTTGGCAGCGGTCTGCGAGCTGTTCAGCCCGAGCCAGCCGGGCTTCTCGAGGTCCTGCGTCATCGCGACCCGGTAGGTCCGAAGCTGCGGCGTGTCCCTGACCCGGTGCTGCGTCAGCGCGAACACGAATCCGCCCTGGCAGGCCTGGTCGTACCCGGTTTCCAGCCGGTGCCGCGACAGCTGCTGCGACACCCGCTCGAGGTTGGCCAGCTGACTGACCACCACCGGGTCCTGGAGGTCGACGCCCCTCAGGATCGGCTGGAAGTTCCTGTCGAGCTTCGGCACCATCCCCTCGTCGCTGAGGTGCCGCACGAAGGCCTTGTACGCCGGGTCGGCGCCCCGCAGCTTCTGCACCAGCGCAGGCCCCGCGCCACGGAATCGGCCCTTGTCGTTGCCCATCCAGACCGGCAGCTTCATCGCCGGGCCCGGCTGGGCGCAGCCGCGCGTCAGGACCCCGCCGTCTTCGCTGAGCTGGGCCTTGCCGTTCTCGTCGAGCACGAGCGCGGCCTTCGGGAACGGGAGGTTGTTGTCGGCCGCCTCGTTCTCCGGCAGCCGCAGTACGGCGTCGCCCGCGTTCTCGACGTCGAACGCCTCGTCCTTGTCGAGCCGGTGGAAGGTGAGCTTGTGCTCGAGCCGGACCTTGACGCCGATGGTCTCCTCGGTGCGCTGGACGCTCGGGTGGATGGCGACGTCGCTGACGTTGAGGCTGTCGCCGCGGGACACGCTGCGCCCGGCGCGCAGGGTCGGGCCGAAGTCCGTGCTGCCCGCGAAGTCGTTCATGGCCTTGCCGGGGTACTCCAGCGTCGCCGCGGTCGACGACGACGCCCCGAAGGACTGGCCGCCGCTCGCGCCGGAGAAGCCGACCCGGATCCGCTCGATCTTGTGCTCGGGGGAGCTGTCGCTGAGCAGTTCGGCGGTGTCGCGGACGACGGTCGTCTCCAGCTGCGCGTAGGCCACCGCGCGGCCGCCGTTGTAGATGATCCGGCCGAACCCGCCGGCCCGGGTCGCCTCGGTCAGTGCCGCCGGAGCGTCCTCGACGCACATCGCGCGGATCTGGTCGGCCGCGGTCCGGTCGAGCTTGCCGAGCCGGGTCTGCAGCCCGGCGATTCCCTTGTCGGCCAGGTCGTCCATGCCGTCGACCCGCGACGCGACGTGCTCGGGCAGTTCCTCGGTCCGTTCCAGGTCGACGGCGGGGTCGACGTCCGGGCCGAACTCGAGGTCGTCCAGCCGGACCGTGTCCTTCGGGGGAGCGACCGTGTAGCTGTGGCTGACGCCCATCACCAGCTGGGTGGCGTCCTGCGGATCGCCGGAGTCGACGACGTTGGTCTGCGACCACGGCTCGCCCACGCCACCGCGGACCTGCCAGCGCCATTCCGGCGCGTCGGCGGCGTACCGGAGGATCTCGCCGTTCAGGATCTCGACCGCGCCGGACAGACCGTGCTCCTGGGCGCTGCCGGTGACGGAGTGGCTCTGGCCCACGGCGTGCTCGAAGCCGGGAGTGATGATGTGCGAGAGACCCTTGAGCGCGCTGTGGTCGGGGAAGGCCGCCGTGAGCGTCTTGAGGCCGGCGCCGCCGTTCTGGCCGAGCGACTCGACCGTCGTGGTGGCGACGCTGAAGCCGCCCTGCCGCAGCTGGGCCAGCGCACCCTCGTCGAAGGTCAGCGGCGACGACAGGACCTCGCGCAGCTCACCGGGGCTCAGCTTCACCTTGAACTGGATCACGCTGGCGGCGTCCGCCCGCGGGTTGTTGCCGACGGTCAGCAGGACGCCGTCCGGCGAGAGCACGCGGCGGGTCGCCGACCGGAGCCGTCGGTGCAGCACCTCCGGCGTGTAGCGGAAGGTGCTCTGGCGCCGGGCGAGCTCCTGGTTGAGCTCACGGGTCAGCTTGGTCAGGTGCGGGAAGCGGCCGGACGTGATCGCGGTGTGCTGGACGTCCTGCGACGGCACGGTCGCCGTGGCAGCGGTCCGGTACGCCGAGACCTTCTCGGTCGCGGCCTGGGCCAGCTGCTGGATCTCGGGGCCCGGCTTGCCGCCTGACGCCTCCAGCTCGTCCAGCTTGGTGAGCAGATCGCCGTACGCCTGACCGGCCTCGCGTGCCTTGACCGCGGCGACGTCACAGGTCCCTGCGATCGTCTCGTGCCGCGTCGCCTTGCGGGTCGACGACTGTGCGGCGAGCCGGAGCTTGCGGCCGCGTACTCCGCCGGCCGAGTCGTTGCGGCCTTCCTCGACCTCCGCCTTGGTCTCCGAGTCGGTGGCCGCCTTGGTGGCCTCCTCAGCCGTCGTACGGTGAGATTGGGCGCGGGTGTCGAGTCCCTCCGCGGCCTTCTCGAGTCCGGCGATCTCCTGGACCACCTGCGCGCGCAGATGGGCAGGCGTGTTCGGCTGCGGCGGGGGCGGCGCCTGCTGGGTCTGCGGTACGACGATGAGGGCACGGGCCGAGTCGGGGAGCGCAGGAGCCGGCTGGCCGGTCCGCTCGATCGCCCTGGCCAGCTGCTCGAGCTCACCACGCAGCTGGGTCAGCTTGGCCTGGTCAGGCGTGGCCTGCAGTTGCTCCTCACGCCAGTTGCGACTGACGAGCCGGAACTGGTCGTACTGCGCCGCTGCCTGGCGTTCGCGACCCTGGAACCTGGGGAAGCGGGCCCGGACCCTGCCGACCAAGCTGGTCGGCGCCTTGGCGCTGACCTCCCGCAGTGCTCCGCCGATCTGGCTCGCCCAAATGCGGGGGAGCTGCTCGGCCGGTACTCGCCCAGCGATGCGGACCAAGTGTGGATCGGCCTGGCTGCCGGCCCGGACTGTGGTGTGCGCGACCAGGCGGCCGGGCGGCTCCTCGTCGACGACCCGGAAGTACTGGCGGCCGTGCTCCGCTGTGGTGACCAGGCCAAGGCCGCGGCTGGTGACGTCGTTCGGGGTGGTGATCTCACCGGGCAGGTCGCTGGGCTGGACCAGCCGGAGTGCGTCGAGTGCCTCGGCCGGGGTCAGCTTCGCCTCGGACTCCGGGCGGCCGGTCGCGGTCAGGCCGCCTACTGCCGACGTACTGGCTGTGCGGGGTGCGCTGGCCTTGTGGTGGCGCGCACCGACCTGGCGGCGGTGCCGTCCGGTCTCGGTACGCCGCCGGACGATCGGCGGGGGAGTGCTGGGCCGACCGAGCAGCTCGGCCTCCCGCTTGATCTCGTACGACGCCCGGCCGGTGTCAGCCAGGAGCGGAGCGCGCTGCGCGGCCCGCTCCGCCGCCAGCCGTCGTACGGCGGTGTCGGTGGTGAGCTGGTTGCTCTCCAGCACGTTGCGCAGCACGGTCCGCGCTTCGTCCTGGACGTCCTCGGAGGCGTCGGGCAGATCGAGCAACTGGTCCAGTGCGACCGTCGCGCCGTCGACCGGAGACGAACCGCCGCGGCTGTGGTCGACCTCCGCACCCAGCGCGGCCACCGCTTCCACCAGGAGGCGCTGGTCGCTGACGTCCTCGCGCCCGGCCATCGCGCCGAGCCGCGTGTCGAGCCGGGCCATCGCCGCCTGCTCCAGCAGCTCGCCGGTACCGCCGAGGCGGACCCGGCCGTCGTCGAGCGCGACCGCCTCCGGCGACACCACGCCGAGCGCGACTCCCAGTGCGGCGCGCGCCCGCTCAGCCGGCGTGAACCGCGTCCGACCGCTCGAAGAGACCCCTGGTGCTTCGGTCATCGCTGCTCAGTCCCCCTCCGTATCACCTCATTGTGACGTGAGTGTGACCGCAAGGTAACTGGCGCGGTTCCCACAGGCAACCGACTTCCGATCTCGATCGGAAAACGGTGGGTGATTGACATCGGCCGTCCACTTTCGTTGCCTGATGCATCAACCTGGGTGTGCCAGGCTGGCTCGGTGAGCACCGTTCTGTCGCCCTCGTCGTGGACCGTCGCCGAAGCCCGCAGCCTGACCTCGCGGCTACGGCACACCAACCTCACCGGCCCGGAGTACGACGGGCTGGAGCTGTTCGGCGCCCTGACGGGCTACCTGGACGAGCTGTACGGCGGCGCCGGCTTCGACCGGCTGCTGCCCGAGCCGGAGCGCACGGCCCTGGCCGGGCGGATCCGGAAGGCCCGCGGGCACGGCGTACCGGTGGATCTTTCAACTACGGAAGCGGATGCGCGGCTCGACCAGCCGGTCAACGCGGCCGTGACGCTGGCCGAGGGACGCGAGCTGGTGGCCGAACTGGCCGCGGCGCCGGAGTGGCAGGGCGAACTCGGCCGCTGCCTGCAGGCGCTGTACAGCTATCTAGACCACTTGTACGGCGGACCCGGTGCGTTCACCGAGCTGCTGACGCCCGAGGAGGTCGCGGAAGTGTCCGCGGGGTAACAGCCTCGCCACGCTGTGGACCTGAGGGCGGAGTTGGCACCTACTGGCCATTACGGTAGGCGCGTGAGTTTCTCCTCCTCCAACCGTCCCCAGGCCGCCGGCGCCCGCGCGGCCAAGCCCAGCGGCACCGGCAGACGTCTGCCCGGCAGCCGCGAGCGCCGCCCCGCGCTGGCCGCCCTGGCGGTGATCCTGATCCTGCTCGGCGCCGCCGGCTCCACGCTGATCGCCCTGCGCAGCGGCGACCGGCAGTACTTCGTGGCGGTGAAGAAGGACCTGGCCCCCGGCCAGCAGATCACCGAGGACGACATCACCCGTGGCGACCTGGCCGGCGCGACCCGCCAGCTCCTGCTGTGGTCCGACCGGGACTCGATCAAGGGCAAGTACACGACCGGGTGGATCTACGCCGGCCAGTTCGTCTCGGGGAAGAACTTCATCCCCGACCCCGTCCCCGCGGACGGCGTTCTGATCGGCGTCAGTGTCGACAGTGGTCGCGCGCCGGCCGAGTCGGTCGGGGTCGGCGACATCGTTCGTCTGGTCCGGGTCCCCGCCGCCAACCAGGAAGGCGGTGGCGCGCAGGTCATCGTGGAGGCGGCGCGAGTGACCAGCACCAGCGGCTCGCTCACCGACACCAAGACCGGCGCCGGCACGACGGCCAACGTCACCGTGCTGATCAAGGACGACAAGGTCACCAACGTGGCGGCGGCGGCCGCGGCGAAGACGCTGGTCCTGGTCAAGCTGTCCAACTCGGTGAAGCCGGACATCTCCAACGACCCCGGAGCCCGCTGATGGCACTGGTCGCTTTGGCGAGCGCCAAGGGCTCGCCGGGGGTGACGACGGCCAGTCTGGTGCTGGGCGCGCTCTGGCCGCGGCAGGTGCTGCTGACCGAGTGCGACCCGGCCGGTAGCGACGTCGCGATCCGGATGACCGCGCCGGGTGGCCAGCCGCTCAACTCGGACCGCGGACTGGTCAGCCTGGCCGCCGCGGGCCGCAAGGGCCTCGGCGACGAGGTCATCATGGCGCACAGCCAGCAGCTCGACGGCGGGCTGGACGTGATGCTCGGAGTACGTTCGCCCGAGCAGATCGGCGGCATGGGTGGCCTGTGGGCGCCGCTGGGCATCACGTTCAACCAGATGCACAACGCCGACGTCCTGGCCGACTGCGGGCGGATCGGACCGGCGTCGCCGCAGTTGCCCGTCGTACAGGCTGCTCGGCTCGTCGTACTGGTCTGTACGGCGACCGGCTCGTCCGTCGCACACCTGCGGGAGCGGCTGTCGTCGCTGGTGCACCACGTCGACGCACGGCTCGCGGTGATGGTCGTGGCCGACCCGAAGCGCCGTGACGGCGTCAAGCAGGTCTGGTCGGTGCTGGACGCGATGTCGATCCAGATCCACCACCGCTGGCACCTCGCGTACGACCCGGTCGGTGCGTCGTTCTTCGACGGACGCGGACACGGCCGGCTCGAGAAGACCGCGCTGATCCGGACCGGCAGCGAGATCGCCGCCGAGATGGCCGCGGTCGTCGGCGCGCCCTCGCAGTACGAGTACGACATGGCGCAGGCACTGCCGCGGGACGGGGAGGGCCGTAGGTGATCACCGACCAGGAGCTGGTCCGCAAGCTGCGGGTCCAGGTCGCCGAGCGGCTGAACGAGCAGCGCCGCCGCGACCAGGTCAACGGCGTACCGCCGATGAGTGCCGAGGACGAGCGCGAGTACGCCCGCTCGCTGATCGTGCAGGTGCTGGAGGACCACGCCCGGTACGAGCTGGCCGAGGGCCGCACGCCGCCCACGCCCGAGGACGACGCGCAGATCGCCGGCGCGATCCACTCCGCGCTGTTCGGCGTCGGCCGGCTGCAGCCGCTGATCGACGACCCCGAGGTCGAGAACATCGACATCAACGGCTGCGACCAGGTCTTCGTCCAGTACGGCGACGGCCGGGAAGAGCGCCCCGGACCGGTCGCCGAGTCCGACGAGGAACTGGTCGAGCTGATCCAGGTCCTCGCCGCGCACGCCGGACTGACCAGCCGTCCGTTCGACTCCGCGAACCCGCAGCTCGACCTGCGGCTGCCCGACGGTTCCCGTCTGTCGGCCGTGATGGGCGTGACCTCGCGCCCGGCGGTTTCGATCCGGCGCTCGCGGCTCGGCCGGGTCTTCCTCAAGGACCTGGTCGCCAACGCGACGTTCTCCGACGAGATCGGCTCGTTCCTCAAGGCCGCGGTCGCGGCCCGCAAGAACATCATGATCGCCGGCGCCACGAACTCCGGGAAGACGACGCTGCTGCGCGCGCTGGCCAACGAGATCCAGCCGCACGAGCGCCTGATCACGGTCGAGCGCTCGCTGGAGCTCGGGCTCGGCGAGTTCAAGGACCTGCACCCGAACGTCGTCGCGTTCGAGGAGCGGCTGCCGAACTCCGAGGGCGTCGGCGAGGTCAGCATGGCCGACCTGGTCCGCCGTTCGCTGCGCATGAACCCCAGCCGCGTCATCGTCGGTGAAGTGCTCGGCGACGAGATCGTCACGATGCTGAACGCGATGAGCCAGGGCAACGACGGCTCGCTGTCGACGATCCACTCGAACAGCTCGATGGAGGTGTTCAACCGGATCAGCACCTACGCCATCCAGGCGACCGAGCGGCTCCCGATGGAGGCCACCCAGATGCTGATCTCCGGCGCCCTCGACTTCGTCGTGTTCGTCCGCAAGCACAACGACTACCAGCACGGCGGCACGCTGAGCCGGTACGTCGAGAGCATCCGCGAGGTGACCGGCTGGGACGGCCGCGTGCTGTCCGGCGAGGTGTTCGCCCCGGGCCCCGACGGCCGCGCGGCGGCGCACGCGCCGATCTCCTGCATGGACGAGCTCGAGCACTTCGGCTACCAGCCGATGGTGCACGGCCGGTGGGCGTGAGGGGGACGAATGGATGACCGGACTCTGATCGCACTGCTGAGCGGCGCGGTGGTCGGCGGCGGGATCCTGCTGCTGATCGTCGCGCTCCGCGGCACCGAGCCACGCGACGAGACGCCGTCGCTGTTCAAGCGCAGCCGGAGCGCGGACGGACGCAAGCAGCTGACCCGGATCGGCGCGGGTGTCGCCGTCGGGCTGATCGTGCTGGTGGTGACGCGCTGGCTCGTGCTCGCGGTTGCGCTCGGACTGCTCGCGGCGATGGCCGATCGCTTCTTCGGCGGCACCGGTGAGGAACGCCGCGCGATCGAGCGGCTGGAAGCACTGGCCACCTGGACCGAGGCGCTGCGCGACACGATCGCCGGTGCGGTCGGCCTGGAGCAGGCGATCCCGGCAACCGCCGTCAACGCGGCCCCCGCGATCAAGCCCGGCCTGAACCTGCTGGTCGACCGGCTGCGGATCCGCGAACCGTTGCCCTCGGCACTGATGCGGTTCGCCGACGACCTGGACGACCCCTCGGCCGACCTGATCGTGGCGGCCCTGGTCCTGAACGCGCGGCTGCGCGGCCCCGGTCTGCGCGAGGTGCTGACCGCCCTGGCCGACTCGGCCCGCGAAGAGCTCGACGTACGCCGTAAGGTCGCCGCCGAACGGCGCTCCACCCGGCGTTCGGTCCAGGTGGTCGTCGCGATCACGCTGCTGGTCGCCGCCGCGCTGGTGCTGTTCAACCCGCAGTACGTCGAGCCGTACACGAGCTTCGTCGGCCAGTTCGTGCTGTTCCTGGTGATCGCCCTGTACGCCGTGGGGCTGGTCTGGCTGCGCAAGCTGGCCAAGATCGAGGTGCCCGAGCGGTTCCTGATCCGGGCCGACGACAAGCGGTCCGCACGGGCCGGCGATGAGCGGATGGAGGTGGTGGGCGGATGACCGGGGCCTTCGTCTGTGGCGGTCTGGTCGGGATCGGGGTGTTCCTGCTAATCCGGATGCTCGTCCGGCCGGCGCCGAACGTGCTGTCCACGATCGCCCGCATCGACGCCGGACGGGCCGGTTACTCCAGCGGCTCGACCGCGAGCGCGGCGGGGGAGAAGGTGCTTGGCGGGGTCGACAAGGCCCGCGAGACCCTCGGCCGGCGACTCGAGGCCGAGGCGAACGCACGCGGCTGGGCGTTCGGCCGGCTGCGCCGCGACCTCGCGGTGATGAACCAGCCGTTCGCGGCGATGCTCGCCACCAAGGTGTTCTTCGCGCTCGGCGCGCTGATCTTCATCCCGGTGGTGCTGTTCGCCGCGGCGTACCTGGGCTTCCCGGCGCCGGGCGCGGCCCCGGCCGTGGTCACGCTGGCCGCGATGACCTTCGCGTTCTTCCTGCCCGACCTGGCCCTGCGCCAGGAGGCCGAGGAGCGCCGGCGCGACTTCCGGCACGTGGTCGGCAGCTTCCTCGACCTGGTCGCGATGAACCTGGCCGGCGGCCGCGGTCTCCCCGAGGCGCTGATGACGGCGTCCACGATCGGCGACCACTGGGCGATGGCCCGGATCCGCCAGGCCCTGGCCAACGCCCGCCTGATCGGCATCACCCCCTGGGACGCGATGGCCCGCCTCGGCGAGGACCTCGGCGTCGAAGAGCTCCGCGACCTCGCCTCCGCCCTCGCCCTGGCCGGCGACGAAGGCGCCAAGATCCGCGCCTCGCTCCTGTCCCGCGCGGCGTCCCTGCGCCGCAAGGAACTCGCCGACGTCGAAGGCAAGGCCGGCGAGCGCTCCCAGTCCATGCTGGTGGCCCAGCTCGTCATGTGCGCCGCCTTCATGCTCTTCCTCGGCTACCCGGCAGGAGCCGCGATCCTGGGAAGTTAGTTGGCGCAGAGTTCTCCTGCAACTAGCTGCAAATTGGTCGGTCCCTCGGTTGTCGCGCTGTTACGGTTTCGGCGCAACTCGGGGGATCGACCAACGTTCTGGGGGAACTGTGCGCCGCCCGGCCTACTTCCTGCATGCTCTCGTCCTGTGCATTCTGGCCTCGCTCTTACCGCTCACCGCCAACGCGATATCCACGCCGCCCGCGGCTGTCCCGGCAGGGTCCGCCGCCGCTTCTCCGGCAAGCGGTGCTGGTCAGTACTTTCCACTGACAACACCGACACGTTTCGTTGACACGGGGACAGCACTCGGAGTCCCGACCACCACCCTCGTTCCCGCCCAGGGTCTGGTGACCAGCAAGTTCACCGGCCGCGGAGGCTTGCCGGCTACCGGAGTCAGCGGCATCGCCGTCAACATCCACGTCACGAACCCGACCGCGACAGGAACGATCCCTTCCTGGCCTGCTGGAACGACCAGGCCGGGCGTCGCCACGTTGAACTTCTATGCCGGAACCGGCACCACCTCCACTCCCGCCGTCCTGAAGCCGAACGCGAACGGTGAGGTCTCCTTCCAGAACCTCAGTACCGGCACGTTGCGGCTGATGGTGGACGTCGCCGGCTACTACAGCGACGAGTCCGTGACGGCGATCGGGTCGCGGTTCGTGCCGCTCCCGCAGTCGAGAATCGTCGACACCCGCAACGCGATCGGTGTGACGACGCGGACACCGATCGGCCCCAACAAGGAGTTCACGACCGCTGTCGCGGGCCGCGGTGGACTGCCGGCCGTCGCCGACATCACCGCTGTCGCCGTGAACGTGACCGTGCTCGCGCCGGGTGCCCTTGGACGCTGGACCCTCTTCCCGCCGGGCACTTCGATCTCCAGCGCGAACAACGCCTTCTACTTCCCGAGCCGTGCGAAGACGGCGAGCGCCATCGCTCGGCTGTCGACGGACGGCCGCCTCAGCCTCTACAACGCATCGACCGGCTCGGCCCACTACATGGTCGAGGTGGTCGGCTACTACACCCCGGCCAATCGAACCAACGCGAACATCTGCGAGTCCAGGCCACGTCGCCGACCCGCATCCTCGACACCGGCGCGACCCTGATCCCGGCGGGCCAGACCACCACTCTCAAGGTCGCGGGCAAGGCTGGTCTCCCCGCTGAGGGGGTCACCATGGCCGCCCTGCACGTGATCGGCATCGGTTCGGCCACCAGTGGCCAGCTGGTTGCCTACCCGCCCGGATCCACGCCACCGTTCGCCGCCGACGTGATGTTCCCGCCGTCGCAGTACTCCTACAACCTCCTCTGGGCCCGGCTCGACAGCACGGGCTCGGTGACCATCTCCAACGGAACCAACGCGGGCATCCACCTGTACGTCGACCTCCAGGCGTACGCCACGACCCCGACAGCGCCCGGTCGCCCGACGAACGTCGTCGCCTCGCCGTTGAGCGGATCGGCGCA
Source organism: Kribbella sp. cmx-5-2 (assembly GCA_049998015.1). GTDB lineage: Bacteria > Actinomycetota > Actinomycetes > Propionibacteriales > Kribbellaceae > Kribbella. Next base: position 65,469 of record JAEBEC010000001.1, on the reverse strand, counting down.
GGTCGGCTGGACCGAGCCGACCGAGACCGGCGACCTGCCCATCCGGGACTACGAGGTCACGGCCTCGCCTGGCGGCGCAACCGTCGTGGTCGGCGGAACCAGCGGCACGGTCAGCGGCCTCACCAACGGTCGCCAGTACACGTTCTCGGTCAAGGCCCGAACCGCGGCAGCGAGTTCCGTGCCGTCCGCAGCGTCCGACCCGGTCGTCCCGGTGCAGCCTCAGGCCCCCGGCAAACCGTTCGTGACCGACGTGACTCCTCGCGACAGCGAGTTGCAGGTTTCGTGGACCGCGCCTCCGACCGGACCGAAATCCGTCGAGAACTACCGCGTGGTGGTGAACCCCGGGGGAGTCAGCAAGACCGTGCCGGGCACCGTCACCGACACGCTGATCGGCGGCCTCACGAACGGCACGTCGTACCGGGTCACGGTCTTTGCCGGCAACGCGATCGGCGAGCAAGCCTCGGATCCTTCGAACGAGGCTGTCCCGGAGCCTGCCGACGTCCCCCTCACCCCGATTCTCAGCTCGACCACGGCGTTGAACGGACGAATCGATCTGCAGTGGTTGCCCGCCTCAGACGGGGGCTCGACGGTGACGCAGTACGAGGTCACGGCGTCGCCCGGTGGACAGGTCGTCACCACTCCTGGCGACACCACCGTGGTCTCGATCCCGGGGCTCACGAACAACGTCCAGTACACGTTCTCGCTCCGGGCGCGGAACAAGATCGGCCTGAGCACCGAGCGCGTCGTCAAGGCGACGCCGGTCGCCGCCCGGGTGCCGGTCGCGCCGATCGGCGTCCAGGCATCGACTGTCGCCTCCGGTCAGGTGCTCCTGAAGTGGGATGCCCCGCTGGACGTCGGTACCTCGCCGGTCACCGGGTACGTCGTCGAGGTCGCTCCTGGCGGACGCGAGATCCGTTCCACCACGACGAGCGTGACTGTCACCGGACTCGAGCCGTCCGCCCAGGTCAGTTTCACGGTCCGCGCGGAGAACGCCGTCGGCGACAGCGCACGAAGTGAACCGACCGAGCCGCTCACCCCGGCGATCAGCCTCGCGACGACGCCGGTGGTCCTGTCCGCCGCCGCGATGGCGCAGCTGCGCTACGCCCACGGTGACGGCACGCTGGTGTTCGAGGCGCCGGGGCCGGAGGTGCGGGTGCTGAAGGCCGGCGACATCGTCGTCGTACCTGGGTCCGCGAAGACTCCTCGTGGCCTGCTCCGGCGCGTGACCGCGGTCCTCGATCAGGGTGGACTGTTCACGGTGTCGACCGCCGAAGCCAGCTTGACCGACGTGTTCGACGACGGTGCGCTGGCCGCCCGGGCGGTGATCGACGACACCGACGTGGCCGGATTCGTCCCTGCCGATCCGCGCGTCAAGCTGCGCGAGGCCACGCTCGGCGGCCGGACCCTCCGCAACGGCGCTGCGAAGGCGGGGTCGAAGCAGACGAAGGGTGCCCCGTCCATCGGCCTCCGCGACGGTGCGTTCGTCCTGGAGTTCGGGCTGAGCAGCCAGGGCAAGTCCGTCGCGGTGTCGATGTCGCTGAAGCCGGAGGTGAAGGCCCAGTTCGACATCGGGCTGGGGTCAGGGAACACAGCGACCGAGGTGACCAACCAGGTCGTGGTCGAGAGCAAGGCCACGCTGTCCAAGTCGGCCGTCAAGTTCGAGCGGGAGCTCGACCTCGGCACGCTCAAACCGAAGTGCTTCACGGTCGCCGTCGGTCCGGTGCCGGTGCTGATCTGTCCGGAGTTGCAGTTCACCTACGGAATGACCGCCGAGGGCAAGCTCGGCGCCACGGTCAAGGTCTCCTACGGACGGGAGATCGGTTCCCGGATCGAGACCCGTGGCGAGCAGGTGTCGGCGACGTCGATCAACCGAGAACTCGGCACCAACGGCATTTCAGTGGGGTTATCCGCCGCGCTGAAACTGAAGACCGGGCCTGCGGCCAAACTGACGGTCTACCTGATGGGCCTGGCCGGCCCGAGTGTGCGGGTCGAGATCTTCACCGAACTGGCCGCCGACACCTTCGCCGATCCCTGGTGGAAGGTCTCCCTCGGGATCAACGTCGGCGCGGGCCTTTCCGGGCGGTTGTTCAAGTGGAAGTTCGAGTGGAGCGAAGACGAACTGCTGCAGTTCACCACCGACCTGGCCGCCGCGGACGGCCCGTTCAAGGGCTTGCTGATCGACGATCACCCGGAGCAGCTGCAACTCGGGACGTCGCACACGTTCGACGCGTCCGTGCAGGGCTACCCGGACGCCGAACCGACCTGGCGACTGATCAGCGGCCCCGGGGAGATCAGCCCCGCTGGTGTCTACCAGTCGAGCGGCACGCAGATGGGTGACGTGGTGATCGAAGCCATGACGCCCGGTGGAGTAGGACGACCGGTGCTCGCGAAGCGCACCCAGTTCCGGGTCGGCCCGGGCGTGCCCGCAGCCCCCGTCAACGTCAGCGCCAAACCGACTCCGCTGGGTGCTGACGCTGCCTGGGACGCGGCCTTCGACGGCGGCTCACCGGTGACGTACTACGCGGTCCGGACCGTTCCGGACAGCGGCGTCCGCTACGTGCCGGCTCCGACCCGCACTTTCCGGGTCAGCGGATTGGACCCGATGGCGTTCTACAGCGTCTCCGTCTACGCCGTGAACGCCCAGGGCACGAGCCTCGCGTCGCGCCCGTCGACAACGTTCGTGCCCGGTGAAGGGGTGGTGAAGATCGGAACGGCGACGAATGTCGCCGTCACGGCAACCGGTGAGCCAAGCACCACCGAGGTCGGATCGACGCTGGCGGCGTCCGGTGACGGACGCTACGTCTTCTTCACGGTCCAGGCGCAGAGCAACCTTGCGCCGCCGGAGGTCTATCGGGCAGGTGACGCGACGTACTTCCTCGTCCGCAAGGATCTTGCGACTGGAGCCATCGATCTGGCATCGAGAGGACTCGACGGGACAACTCCCCAGGCCGTCGGCCGGATTCCGTCGATCGAAGCCAGCGTCAACGGTGACGTGGTGACCTACGCCGCCCCGGGCACGGAGGAGTTCAGCACGATCTTCGTACACGATCTGGGAACCCGGACGACATGGGTAGCAGGTCAAACACGGCAGCCGATGTTGATCGCGTTGTCCGACGACGGTGGGGTTGCCGCCTACGGTGACGGTCCGGTCGAGAACAACGCCCTGCTGACCGTCTACCGGAAGCCGAAGAATGGTTCGAGCACGCCTGTGGGGCAGTCCTGTCAGCTCGGCCCCAGCAGAGTGCTACTGAGCAGCGACGGCCGGAAGGTCGGATACTCCTCGTGGAACTTCTGCATTCCGACGGGTCCGGACGAAGACTTCTTCAGCACGGGGTACGTCTACGACTCCGCGACTGGGTCCACGACCACGATCTCTCCCGCAGCCGGCCTGTCCGTGCGGATCGACGGTCTGAACCGCGACGGTTCGGTGTTCGCAGGCACTGTGGACCGTGCAAACGCATCCATTGCGCTGGAGCCGTCCCAGGTCGTGAAACCAGCGACATCGGGCCAGGTAGTCGCCGGCGACGCACGGTTCGTCTACGGCACGAAAGCACGGACCAGCACGCCGCAGGTCTCCCGGGCCTTGAGCGAGATGCTCTACACGGCTACGAACGGAGATGACCGGGTGTATCGCGCATCGACCGGTGAGGTGATTGATCCGCCGCGACTACCGAACCAGTCCAGTGAGCGAATGGCCCTGGGCTTGGGCGGTCAGCTGATCGTCTGGACCACCGGCGGCACGTGTCAAGGATGCGGCTCGACCGTGTTCGCTCAGCGAATCTGACTGATCGCGGAGACGGTTCCACCCGGTGAGGTGAAATCTTCATTTCGCCGGGTGGAGCCGAATCCACGGACGAACCGTCCAACGGGCATACTGAGCCGTCGTAGGTTCCCGTGCACCCAGTTGGAAGGCAGTCGGATGAACGCGGAAGTCCAGTTCGTGCGAGCGATGGTTGGCTACGCCTTGGCGCGGGCCCACAACCAACGGGCCAAGGCCCGGCGGGGTGAGAGCGAGCTCGGGGCCTCGGCGCTGGAGTGGGCGATCATCTCGGCCATCCTGGTCGCCGCCGCGATCGCCATCGGCGCCGTGGTCAAGGGCGTCATCGACAAGCGCACCGGCGAGATCCAGAAGGGCTGACGCCTTGCCGCAGGGACGCCGGCGCACCACCGCCACCACCGGGCACCGCCTCGCCCGGCCCGGCGCAGCCGACCCGTCCAGGCGGCGCTTCGGCGTACCCTCGTCGCCCAGATCGGAGAGGGGAGCCAGCTCACTGGAGCTGGCCATCCTCGCCCCGACGATCCTGGCGCTGATCTTCGTGTCGATCCAGAGCGCGCTGTGGTTGTACGGGCGGTCGGTCGCGCTGAACGCCGCGCAGGAAGGCGTTTCGCGGCTCAGGCTCGTTCAGCCTGAGCTGTACAGCCCAGCAGTCGGCGAGAAGGTTCGCGCCGACATCGAGGCCTACGCGCAGCAGTTGGGTGGCGGCGACTCCCTCGGCGACGTGAAGGTCCCGGCTCCGGCGTACAACGACCCCGAAGGACAGGTGTCCTTCACCGTCACCGGCGAGACCATCTCCCTGGTTCCGGGCCTGAAGCTCACGGTCTCCCGTACGGCGACCGGCCCGATCGAAGAGTTCGAAGCGGACGACGGCGAATGAGTAGGCCCGAGCGAAGTGAACGCGGCACGATGGCGTTGGAGATGGTGATCCTCGCGCCGATCCTGCTGATCCTCTTCTTCTTCCTGCTCGCCTGCGGCAGGTACTTCCAGACCTCGTCGTTGCTCGAGAACGCGGCGCGTGACGGCGCCCGGTCGGCCAGCCAGGAGCGCAGCCTCGGCCAGGCCCAGGCCAAGGTCGACGAGGCGGTCGCTCGCACGATGGACCAGGCCGTCGAGTCCTGCAAGACCACAGCCACCGGCAGCATCACCACGGGCTTCGTCGCCGGTACGCCGTTGTCGGTCGAGGTCACCTGCACCATCGACTACCGCGACCTCGGCCTCCTCGGAATCGGCGGAGACACGACGATCACCAAGCAGTTCTCGAGCTCACTCGACCCCTACCGCGGAGTCCGGGATGGCGAGAACCCCTGACCGCGCGGGCCGAGCGCCCGCCGTACGCCGAACTCTCGGCCGCCTCGCCGGCTGGTTCCGCATCGATGCCCCCAGCAACGACCGCGGCGCCCTCAGCCCCGCGGTCGTGATCCTCGCGCTGATGATCTTCACCCTGGCAGGCCTCGTCATCGACGGCGGCCGCCAGTTGGGCGCTCGCTCGCGAGCGGTCGGCTACGCCCAGGAAGCCGCCCGGGCCGGGGTCAGCACCATCGACTTCAACTCTCCCGAAGCGAAGATCGACATCACCAAGGCGGGCGACGCGGTCGGAACGTTCTGCGCCAAGGTGACCCAGAACGACCCGGCCGTCACCGAGTGCGGGACGAGCGTGATCGACACCGAGCACCTCCAGGTCCAGGTGAAGATCGACAACAAGACTACCTTCCTCGGCATGGTCGGCATCCAGAACCTGACCGCCAGCGGGGTCGGCGAGGCCCACACCGAACAGGGCGTGTCCAAACCGGACGACGCCCCGACGAAGATCCCACCGCTGGTGGTCGAGACGAGGCCGGACGGACCGGGAACCGGCGCCCCGGTGCATTCCACCGCCGTACCACCACCGATCGACTTCCCGTGCCCGAAGTGGACGATCGGCTCACCGACACCTCCCTGGGAACCGCCGATCCCGATCCCGTTCCCGGCGTCTTGTACGCCGAGCATCACGCCGACAGACAGTCCGACTCCGACCGACGACCCGTCGGACACCACGACACCGCCCAAGCCGACGTCGCCCAAGCCGTCGACGCCGCCGACCAGCGCGGGCGGCTGATGAGTACGCCGAGGAGCAGCGCAGTGCGCGTTCGTTCAGCAATCACCCGGGTCCTGCTGCCGGTCGTCGTCCTGACCGTCGTGGCGGCGTGCGGCGGCAACGACGACGGGAACCGGGGTGGTCTGCCGGAGGGTGTCAGCGAGGAGCCGGGTGGGGATCGCACGATCACCCTCGGCACGCCGACCCCGGAGCCGAGCACGCCGTCCAGCACCAAGCCGAGCAAGCCGGTGACCACCGTGCCGCCGGCGGCGCCGCCTGGCCAGGTGACCGTCGTCCCCGGACGTTTCGGCGCGGAACCAGCCGTCCAGGGACTGATCGCGAAGTACCCCCTGTACTACCAGGCCCTGGTCAAGCGGGACTCGAACATCGTGAAGACGAACTTCCCGGCCTTCTTCTACGCCGACACCGCGATCAACATCGACGCGGCGAAGGCTTCCGGCTGGGTGATGCGGCCGCCTGCCAGCATCGTCGTGGTCGGGACGTCGAAGCAGCCGTACGGCGTGGTGCGGCTCAACCTGTGCCGCTCGCAGCGGCTGCAGTGGTGGAACCCGAGGACCCGCAAGTTCGTCGTAGTCGCGCCGAAGGGAACCGCCGAGGCGATCGACATGGTGCGGTCCGGGGTCGGCTGGACGATGTACAAGGTGGTTCGGCCGGTGCCGAAGGGCATCAACTGCGCCGCCGTACGGTATCCGGCCTAGGCCGGAAAGGCGTGGGTGCAATCACGCGACTCGCTGGGCATGATGCCCCTGAGCGACGATAATCTGCCAGCAGGACCACTGTCAGGAGTGAGGATGCGGAACCGGGTAGCCCGTGGGTTCATTGCCCTGAGCACCGTGCTCGCGTTGTTGGTCGCTGTACCCGCCCCGACCGCCACGGCCGACACTGTCCACCTCGGTGACGGCGTCTGCAGCATGTACGCGAACTCGAGCGGTTTCGGCGCGTACTGCAGTGCGGGGCAGATCGCGTGGGGCGATGCTCCACCACCTTGGCGTGAGCGGTTGGCCGGCCGACCGTTTATCCCGTGCCGCGACTTCCCGGTGCCGATGGGCATCGAGCTGGGTAAGGCGCCGGAGGGCAAGGAGTGGGTGCTGCGGCTGACGATCGTCGACTACGACCTGGGCAGCAACTACGGCGGTGACGACGCGCACCTGGAGCGGGCGATCGTGCCGGTTTCCGCCGAGGAGAAGCGGCAGTGCCTCCCGGAGTCGTACATGGACCAGTTCTGGACCTATTTCGACGAGGCCTACCCCGACCCGGTGCTGCTGGTGAAGCCGACCTACACGCCGCGGGTCAACGTACCCGCGTACTTCGCGCTGGCTCCGGAGACGTCATACGTGCTGAAGAACTATGGCTCCGAGATCGACCGCGCCAACTACAAGCCCGGAACGCGACTCACGATGCGGGCGATGGTGACTCGGATCAAGGTCGATCCCGGTGACGGGACCCCAGCGTTCGACTGCCTCGAAGGCATGCTGCCGCTCGGGTCGGACGGGTACGAGGAGTCCCAGGACCCGTTCCACCAGGCGAGCGGGTGCAGCCACGTCTACAAGCGTTCCAGTGCCAAGCAGCAGGACGGGATGTACACGGTCAAGCTGACGATCCACTGGCAGGTCGACTACTGGCGTGGGCCGGACGCGCTGCAGGACTGGACGACCGTCGGGGAAGCCGACGTGCACGCGGTGCAGCGGCTGCCTGTTCAAGAGGTGCAGGGGATCGGTGGCTGATGGGCGCGATGGAGGGACGACGATGGTGAAGACGACTGATCCGGTGCGGGCGGCGCGGTTGCCGCAGCGGGGGTCGGGGAGTGCGGCGGCGGACCGGTTGAAGGGGTTCGCCTCGTTGCTGGCGGTGCTTGCGATCGTCGGTGGGGTGCCGTACGTGCTGGTGACGTTCTTCGGCAAGCCCTGGCCGGACGAGATGCCCTCGCGGGACGTGCTGTTCAGTGAGCTGAGCATCGAGACGGTGCTGGGCATCATCGGGTTCTTCGTGTGGCTCGCGTGGGCGCACTTCGTGATCTGCCTGATCGCTGAGGCCGTGGCCGAGGTGCGGGGGCACGGGTTGTCGCCGCGGATTCCGTTGGGTGGTGGGTCGCAGTCGCTGGCTCGCCGGCTGGTGGCGGGTGTGGTGCTGATCGCCGGTTCGGCGGCGGTGACGTTGCCGGTGGCCAACGCGGTCACCACGAGTGGGGTCGCGCCGACCTCGATCAGCGTGACGCAGGGTGGTGACGACTCCGCCTCGACGTACCGGCAGACCGAGAAGCGCAGCACAGTGCTGAGCGGTGGGCACACCGGCGTACGGACCAACAACGACCAGACCGGTCAGGTGGTCAAGTACACCGAGGTCCGGCCGCCCGAGGGGCGCAACTACGACTGCCTGTGGGACATCGCCGAGCGGTACTTGGGTGAGGGGCGTCGGTACAAGGAGATCTACGACCTCAACAAAAACAAGCTGCAGCCCGACGGCCGCCGGCTGACCAACCCGGACCTGATCATGCCGGGCTGGCAGGTGCGCCTGCCCGCCGACGCGAAGGGTCCGGGCGTGCACACGGTCCGGGTCGCGATCGACACTCCGACGCCGGTTCAGCAGGACGACAAGCTGTCACCGAACACCAAGGACACCAAGGAGAAGGTGACGCCGAAGGTCACCAAGCCGGCGGTGAAGACGGCGACCGAGGCCAAGCCCGGGACCGGCAGCCGCTGGTTCGAGGAGGAGGGCACCGAGAAGGGGTCCTCGATCTCGATCGGCAGCGGCGCGGGCGTCAAGGACACCAAGCCGGCCGAGCCGAGCATCGACGTCACGCAGCCGCATGGACCCGGTACGACGGAAGCTCAGCCGGGCGACCCGGCCGCGGGCGGCACCAAGGTGCCGGACGTGGTCGTCGAGTCGGACAGCGGGATCAGCGCGACCGAGGCCGGGATCTACGGCTTCGGGGCGACCCTGCTCGCGGCCGGCCTCGCGGTGGCGCTGAAGCGCCGGCGCGGCTGGGCCCTGGGCCCCGGCCCGAAGGCGGCGTCCGGGCGGCAGACCGAGATCAACCTGCGGCTGGCGGCCGACGTACCGACCGCGCAGTTCGTGGACAACTCGCTGCGCCAGCTGGGCGCGAGCATGACCGAGGCGAACCGGATGATGCCGGTCGTCGTGGCCGCGCTCGTCACCGACCGGGCGCTGACGCTGGTGCTGGAGCCGGGGGAGAACCAGGCCCCGCCGCCCGCGCCGTGGCAGGTCATCGCCGACGGTCGCCGCTGGGTGCTGCGCCGCGCGTACGCGCCGGCGAGTGACGTCGCCGCGCCTTCGCCGTACCCGACGCTGGTGACGATCGGCCGGAACGCCGACGGCGCCACCGTGCTGGTCGACCTGGACACCGCGCGCGGTGTGGTCAGCTTCGGCGGTGTCACCAACGCGTCCCGCGACGTCGTCGGATCGCTGGCGGCCGAGCTGGCCACCAACCTGTGGTCCGAGGGTGCGCACGTGAGCATGGTCGGCTTCGGTGACGACCTGTCGTCGCTGGCTCCGGCCCGGCTGAGCTACTGGACCCGGCTGGAGGACGCGCTGCAGGAAGTCACCCGGCGTACCGACAACCAGGTGCAGGCCTGTGACCGTCGTGACGCCGACTCCGTGGCGACTGCCCGGATGGCGTACCCCGACCCGATGTTGTGGGGCGCGGAGATCATCTTCGTGTCTGCTCCGCCCTCGCTGGAGGAGCAGCAGCGGCTGGGCCGGCTGGCGGCCGACCCGAAGCGCTGCGTCGCCGTGGTGGTCGTCGGTGACGTGCTGGACGCTCCCTGGCGGTTCGTCGTGGACGAGAAGAACCAGGCGGTCTGCCGCCTGCTCGGCCTCGAGGTCGATGCCCACAGCATCAACCCGGCCCAGTTCGCGGACCTGGTCGCGCTGTTCGACACGGCCGAGTCGGAGGCGCGGGACAAGCGCCGTACGGAGCAGGACATGCCGGCGTACGAGTTCTCGTCGATGGACCTGAGCCAGGCCGCACCGGTCGAGGTCGACCTGCTCGGCCCGGTCGAGGTCGACGCGCGCGGGCCGATCGACCCGGGCCGCGTGCAGCTGGCGACCGAGATCGTCGCGTTCCTGGCCAGCCAGGACTACGGCGTCCACCCGAACGTGCTGGCCGGTTCGATCTGGCCGCGTGGGATCAGCGACGAGCTGCGCAACGCGGCGCTCGAGCACACGCGTCAGTGGGTCGGTGTCGACGCCATGTACGCCGACGAGTCGGGCCGTTGGATGCTGAACCGGAGCGTCGTACGGGTGGACTGGGACGTGTTCCGCACGCTGGCCAAGCAGGCCGAGCTGATGGACGACCCGCGCCAGCCGCTGTCGACGGCGCTCAGCCTGGTGCACGGCCAGGCGTGGGCCGGTCTGCCTGCCGGCCGGTACTCGTGGCTCGCCGCGGCCGGCATCGAGCGGCGGATGGCCGAGTCGGTCGTCGACGCGGCGCTGAAGCTGGCCGAGGCCAGCCTGCGCCACAACGACGGCAACCTGGCCCGCACGGCGCTCCAGACCGGCCTGAGCTTCGCCCCGGCATCCGAGGAGCTGTGGCGCGCGACCCTGCGCCTGGCGTCCCACTTCGGTACGACGGACGACGTCACGGTGATCGCCGGCCAGATGTACACGGCCCTGTCCAAGCACGGCGGCCCCCGCGGCGCCGAGGCCGAGACCGACGCCCTGGTCGACGAGCTCCTCCCGGGCTACCGCCGCCCGGCGGCTGTCGCCTAGTACGCCGGTACGCCGTACTGCGGCAGCCGGGTACGTCGTACGCACGCGAAAGGCCCGCTCCCCGTCGGGGAGCGGGCCTTCGTCGTACAGGTCAGAGGCTCTGCGCGCCCCAGGTGTCGCAGGCGCTCATGTCGCCGGAGTCCATGCCGGTCCGGAACCAGCGCTGGCGCTGCTCGGCGGTGCCGTGGCTGAAGTTCTCCGGGGTGACGCGGCCCTGGGTCTTCTGCTGGATCCGGTCGTCGCCGACGGCCGCGGCGGCGTCCAGGCCGCGGTCGATGTCGTCGTCGGTCAGACCCTCGATGAACGTGTCGCCCTGCGCGTCCTTGGCCGTGGTGGCGTGGTTGGTCCAGATCCCGGCCAGGCAGTCGGCCTGGAGCTCGGAGCGGACCGAGTCCGACGTCGGTCCCTCCCGGGTCTTGATCCGGTCCAGGTAGCCGTACAGGTTCTGGATGTGGTGGCCGTACTCGTGCGCCACCACGTACGCCTCGGCGAAGTTGCCGCCCTTGGCGCCGAGCTCGGTCTGCAGCGTCTCGAAGAACCCGATGTCGAGGTAGACCCGGTGGTCCGGCGGGCAGTAGAACGGGCCGACCGCACTCGAGGCGGCGCCGCACCCGGTGTTCACCTGGCCGCCGAAGACGCGCATCGGCGCCTTGACGTACTTCTTGCCCCGGCGCGGCAGCTCGGCGGCCCAGAAGCCCTCGATCGAGTTCTGGTAGATGACGAAGCGGCAGTCCTCGTTCTTGGCGAGGTCGCTGCCCTTCTTGCAGGTGTCGAGGTTGCCCGCGGCGGTGTTGCGGACGGTGGGCTCCTCGGAGCCGCCGCCCATGCCGGGGATTCCGCCGTTCAGCAGGAGGATCACGACGAGCAGGATCAGGCCGCCGACGCCGCCGCCGACCGGGATCCCCATCCCGCCGGGCAGCAGACCGCCGCCACCGCCCCCGCTGCCGCGGGTGTCCTCCACACCGCTGGTGTCCAAGTCGGCGTCCGGATTGAATTTCACAGCAACTACACTAGACCCGGACACGGAGTAGAGGCCGCCTCGTCACGTGGCGCCGCCGACGCGTGTCCCACCCCTGCCACCCGACTTTGAGGACCCCTGCGCCGCCATGATCACCGCCACAGACGTCGAGGTCCGCGTCGGGGCCCGGCAGTTGCTCTCGCCGGCGTCCTTCCGGGTGGGTCCCGGCGACAAGGTCGGTCTGGTCGGTCGCAACGGCGCCGGCAAGACGACGCTGACCAAGATCCTGGCCGGTGAGGGCCTGCCGGCGAGCGGTTCGGTCAGCTCGTCGGGCGAGATCGGGTACCTCCCGCAGGACCCGCGGACCGGCGACCTCGCCGTACTGGCGCGCGACCGGATCCTGTCGGCCCGCGGTCTCGACGAGGTCGTACGCCGGATGCGCAACGCCGAGAAGCAGATGGCCAGCTCGGACGACAAGACCCGCGAGAAGGGCATGCGCCGGTACGAGCGCGCCGAGGCCGACCTGCACGCGGCCGGTGGGTACGCCGCGGAGTCCGAGGCGGCCCGGATCGCGGCGAACCTCGGGCTGCCGGACCGCGTCCTCGGTCAGCCGCTGAGCACGCTGTCGGGTGGTCAGCGCCGCCGGGTCGAGCTGGCCCGGATCCTCTTCGCGCAGGCCGAGACACTGCTGCTCGACGAGCCGACCAACCACCTGGACGCCGACTCGATCGTCTGGCTGCGCGACTTCCTCAAGCAGTACCCCGGCGGCGTGATCATGATCAGCCACGACGTGAACCTGCTCGAGGAGACCGTCACGCGCGTCTTCCACCTGGACGCGAACCGCGCCGAGATCGACGTCTACAACGTCGGCTGGAAGGCGTACCTGACCCAGCGCGAGACGGACGAGCGCCGCCGTAAGCGCGAGCGGGCGAACGCGGAGAAGAAGGCGTCGCAGCTGGTCGAGCAGGCCAACAAGATGCGCGCGAAGGCGACCAAGGCGACCGCGGCCCAGGGCATGCTGAAGCGGGCCGAGAAGCTGATGGCCTCGCTCGAGGACGTCCGTGCGTCGGACCGCGTCGCGAAGATCGCGTTCCCGACGCCGGCACCGTGCGGCAAGACGCCGTTGATGGCCAAGGAGCTGTCCAAGTCGTACGGGTCGCTGGAGATCTTCACCGACGTCGACCTGGCGATCGACCGCGGCTCGCGCGTCGTCGTACTGGGTCTGAACGGCGCCGGCAAGACGACGCTGTTGCGGGTGCTGTCCGGGATCGAGAAGTCCGACACCGGCGAGGTGCTCGACGGGCACGGGCTCAAGCTCGGGTACTACGCGCAGGAGCACGAGACGCTCGACGTCAACCGGACCGTTCTGGAGAACATGAAGTCCGCGGCCCCGGACCTCAACGAGACCCAGGCCCGGTCGGTGCTCGGCTCGTTCCTGTTCAGTGGTGACGACGCGGACAAGCCGGCTCGCGTGCTGTCGGGTGGCGAGAAGACGCGGCTCGCGCTGGCGACGCTGGTCGTCTCGGCGGCGAACGTGCTGCTGCTCGACGAACCGACCAACAACCTGGACCCCGCATCCCGCGCCGAGGTGCTGAACGCGATCCGTTCGTACACGGGCGCGATCGTGCTCGTCACCCACGACGAGGGCGCCGTCGAGGCGCTCGAGCCGGAGCGCGTGCTGCTGCTCCCGGACGGCGTCGAGGACCTGTGGACGAACGAGTACGCCGACCTGGTGTCGCTGGCCTGAGACGTTTTCCACAGCCGATCAGGACGCCCCGAAATCGGGGGTCAGGTCCCGTATGTTCTTGGGCATGGAGAACAACGGACTGCGGTTGACGGTGGACGGACCGGTCGCGCGAGTGGTGCTCGACCGGCCGGAGGTGCGGAACGCGCAGACGCCCCGGATGTGGCGGGCGCTCGCGGAGTTCGGGGCGAGTCTGCCCACGGATGTCAGGGTCGTGGTGGTGTCGGGGGAGGGGCCGTCGTTCTCGGCGGGGCTCGACCGGGCGCTGATGACGGCCGAGCCGGTCGAGGGCGACGAGCCGTTGCTCGCGCTCGGAACCAAGCCGGTCGACGAGGTGCACCAGACGATCTCCGAGATCCAGGCCGGGTTCTCCTGGTTGCGTAAGCCCGACTTCATCAGCATCGCGGCGGTTCAGGGGCATGCGGTCGGCGCCGGGTTCCAGTTGGCGCTGGCCTGCGACCTGCGGGTGCTGGCGCCGGACGCCAAGTTCAGCATGCGGGAGCCGGCGCTCGGGCTGGTGCCGGATCTCGGCGGGACGCAGCCGCTGGTCCAGCTCGTGGGATATTCGCGGGCACTGGAGATCTGTGCGACCAGCCGGTGGGTCGAAGCGGCGGAGGCCAAGGAGATCGGGCTGGCCAACATCGTCGTACCGGCTGAGGAACTGGAGGGCACGGTCAAGGATCTGACCGATGCACTGTTGACTCCGCTCGTCGGCGCGATGCGGGAGACGAAGGCCTTGCTGCTGGGGGCTGCCGATCGCTCGTACGAGGAGCAGTTGAGGGCCGAGCGTGAGGCTCAGCAGCGGCGGCTGGCGGAGCTGGCGTCGTACCTGAGCTGAGCGGATCGGGAAGCAACGGCTGACCTGGAGCGTTGTTGAGGTTGACGGGTGGACAGCGGGGAGGAGCCGAATGTCACAGGGAATGATGCGAGGTGGTGGCGCCATGAGTTGGCGCCGGCAGGACGCGTCGGTCGTGAACCAGAAGCTGGCGAAGGGCACGGTCAAGCGGATCGTGCGGTTCGCGCGGCCGTTCCGGTGGCAGATCACCGTGTTCCTGGTGCTCGTGGTGCTGTCGGCGTTCCTGGTGATCGCCTCGCCGCTGCTGTTCAAGAAGATCGTCGACGACGGCATCAGCAAGGGCAACGCCGGCCTGGTGACCGGCCTGGCTCTGCTGGTCGCCCTGCTCGCGATCGTCGAGGCAGGGCTCGGCCTGGTCCAGCGCTGGTACTCCGCGCAGATCGGTGAGGGGCTGATCTTCGACCTGCGGACGAAGGTGTTCGGCCACGTGCAGAAGATGCCGGTGGCCTTCTTCACCCGCACACAGACCGGCGCGCTGGTCTCGCGGCTCAACACCGACGTGATCGGCGCCCAGCAGGCCTTCACCTCGACGCTGTCCGGCGTCGTCTCGAACATCATCAGCCTGATCCTCGTGATCGGCGCGATGCTCCTGCTGAGCTGGCAACTGACGCTGGTCGCGATTCTGTTGCTGCCCGTCTTCCTGGTCCCGGCCCGGGTGCTCGGGCGACGGCTGGCCGCGTTGACCCGCGAGCAGATGCAGCTCAACGCGGACATGTCGACGGCGATGACCGAGCGGTTCAGCGTCGGTGGCGCGCTGCTGGTGACGCTCTTCGGTCGGCCTTCCTCGGAGAACGCGGAGTTCGGCGAGCGCGCCGGACGCGTTCGCGACCTGGGGGTCCGGACCGCGATGCTCGGGCGGGTCTTCTTCACCGCACTGACTCTGGTCGCCTCGCTGGCGACCGCGCTGGTGTACGGCGTCGGCGGCAACCTCGCTGTCCGGGACACGCTGACCATTGGCACACTGCTGGCGCTGGTCGCGTTGCTCGGTCGGCTGTACGGTCCGCTGACCGCGCTGTCGAACGTGCGGGTCGACGTGATGACCGCGCTGGTGTCGTTCGAGCGGGTCTTCGAGGTGCTCGATCTCGAGCCGATGATCCAGGACCGGCCGGACGCCAAGCCGCTGCCGGACGACGTCGCCGCGTCGGTGACGTTCGACGAGGTCGAGTTCGCGTACCCGACCGCCGATCAGGTCTCGCTGGCGAGCCTGGAATCGGTCGCCGTCCTCGACAAGCGCGCGTCGTCGCAGGTGCTGCACGACGTGACCTTCACGGTCGAGCCGGGCCACATGGTCGCGCTGGTCGGTCCTTCGGGAGCCGGCAAGACGACGATCACGAACCTGGTCGCCCGCCTGTACGACGTGACCGGGGGAGCCGTCCGGGTCGGCGGGCACGACGTCCGCGAGGTGACGCTCGAGTCGCTGCACGACGCGATCGGGTACGTCACGCAGGACGCGCACATGTTCCACGACACCATCCGGGCGAACCTCGTCTACGCCAAGCCGGACGCGACCGAGGACGAGATGATCGAGGCACTGACCTCGGCGCAGGTATGGGACCTGGTGTCCACGCTGCCCGACGGTCTCGACACGGTCGTCGGCGACCGCGGCCACCGGCTGTCCGGTGGTGAGCGGCAGCGGCTGGCGATCGCCCGGCTGTTGCTGAAGGCGCCGCACATCGTCGTACTGGACGAGGCGACGGCTCACCTGGACTCGGAGTCCGAGGTCGCCGTACAGCGGGCCCTCGACACCGCGCTGGAAGGCCGGACGTCACTGGTCATCGCACACCGGCTCTCCACGGTCCGCAACGCCGACGAGATCCTGGTCGTCGACGAAGGCACGATCGTCGAGCGCGGGACGCATGAGCAGTTGCTGGCACTCAATGGTGAGTACGCCGATCTGTACCGGACACAGTTCGCGGAGGCGCCTGCGGCCGTGTAGACGTCCACCCTCCGGGTACCTGCCGAAGCACAGACCTATCAGCGGCCATACTGTTGATAGAGAACTGCATTGTCCTGACGTGAGGGAAGGACTTCGGGATGATCAAGTGCGCACTGGTCCTGGGCGCGGGCTACACGGGGTTCAGGCTGGCCTACAACTCCGAGGACGGCGTCCACTACGGCAAGGTCGGCGACCAGACGCTGCGCCGAGGCCTGTCCCTGTTCTTCGCCGCCCTCGCCGCCGGGCTGACGTACGCCGCCGTGATGCTGCACTGAGCCGCTGGGTGCGCCGAGCTGCTGGTGAAGGTGCTTGAGCGGTCAGTTCAGCCAGCGGAGGGCGGCGTCCGCGCAGTCGTCCGGGGTGCTGTTGAAGGCGATCGCGGCCGTGGGCGCGTGCAGGCGGACGAGATTGACCACCTGCTCGAACAGCTCGAGCAACGGCTCGTGCTTCCGAATGCCGCCGCCGACCACGACGCATTCGTAGGTGCTGTTGGTCAGCGCGTCGATGACCGCTCGCTCGGGCTGGTGGTCCGGCGCGATCAAGCACCAGTCAGCGGTCAGCCCGAGCTCGTCGAAGCGATCCCGCCCACGAGCCATCGCCGCCAGGACCGGCTCCGGATCCCAGTCGACGAACTTGCTGGGGTCGAGGCCGATCACCAGCACCCGCGCGGTGCTCAATCCGGCGGTCTCGGCGTCGGCGCCGGTCTCGTCGGGCACGGCGTACTACTTCTTCGCCTTCTCCGGGTCGTGCTCCAGCAGGTGGAGGACCGGAACTCCTAGGTGGCGTCGGGCGGTGTTGGTCCAGTCGAGGTGGAAGAACTCGGCGACGATGTGCGGGCGGGTCAGGATGATGACCTCCTGGCCGTTGACCTTGTCGACCGTCGCGGTCAGCGCGTCGATCGGGCGGTCGTGCGAGATCCCGCCGACGGCGTTGTGGCCCAGATCGCGCAACCGCTGGACACTCCGGCCAGTGCAGTCGCGGGCCTCGCTGTCGATCGCCTTCTGGGCCTCGGCCAGTTCCTCGCGTTGATCGATCAGCCCGGTGCCGTACAGGTCGGCCGTTCCGAGGGCACTGATCGACGCCTCGACGCCCGCCTCGGCGTTGTGGCACGGCACGAGCACGTGGTACTTCACCGGCTCGGGCATGTCCTGGTGCAGCTCGGCCACCCGGTGGGCGTCCTCCTGTGAGAGTTCCTGTTCGACGAGCAGTACGACGTCGTACATCGCGGTACCTCCGGTCCCTACCAGTCGGTATACCTCCATCATGCCCCGTCCGCGGGCAGAATGGCCGCATGCAGCTACCCGTGGTTCCCCCGGTCAAGCCGATGCTCGCCAAGGCGGTCAAGCAGATGCCGGACGGCGAGGTGAGCTTCGAGCCGAAGTGGGACGGGTTCCGCTCCATCATCTTCCGCGACGGCGACGAGGTCGAGATCGGCAGCCGCAACGAGAAGCCGATGACCCGGTACTTCCCCGAACTGGTCGAGGCGATCAAGGCCAACCTGCCTGAGCGCTGCGTGATCGACGGCGAGATCGTGGTCGTCGGCGGTTCCGGCGACCGGCTCGACTTCGAGGTGCTGCAGCAGCGGATCCACCCCGCGGCGTCCCGGGTGAAGATGCTGTCCGAGACGACGCCGGCGCGATTCGTCGCGTTCGACCTGCTCGCGCTCGGCGACGAGGACTACACGCAGCGACCGTTCGCCGAACGCCGTACGGCGTTGGAGAAGGCGCTCGCCCCGGCGAAGACGCCGATCCACCTGACGCGGACGACGACCGACAAGGCGCTGGCGACCGAGTGGTTCCACCAGTTCGAGGGCGCCGGTCTGGACGGCGTGATCGCGAAGCCGCTGGACGGTCTGTACGAGCCGGACAAGCGGACCATGTTCAAGATCAAGCACGAGCGCACGGCGGACTGCGTCGTCGCGGGCTACCGCGTGCACAAGAGCGGCCCGAACCGGATCGGCTCGCTGCTGCTCGGCCTGTTCAACGACGAGGGCGTGCTGGCGAGCGTCGGCGTGATCGGTGCCTTCCCGATGGCGCGCCGCGAGGAACTGTTCGAGGAGATGCAGGAGCTCGTCACCGACTTCGACAACCACCCGTGGGCCTGGGCGAAGCAGGAGGAGGGCAACCGAACCCCCCGCAACGCCGAAGGCAGCCGCTGGCAGGCCGGCAAGGACCTGAGCTTCGTCCCGCTCCGCCCCGAGCGCGTCGTCGAGGTCCGGTACGACCACATGGAAGGCGTCCGCTTCCGCCACACCGCCCAGTTCGTCCGCTGGCGCGAAGACCGTACGCCGGAGTCGTGCACGTACGAGCAGCTGGAAGAGCCGGTCAAGTTCGCGCTGGACGACGTACTGGGCTGACCCGCGACCGCGCGGCTGACGCTCTCGGGCGTTAGCCCGATACCTCCGCGATCAGGCGGGTGACGCTTTCGGGGGTCAGGCCGAGGCCGGGGAACGTTGCGATGCTGCTGAGCGGGAAGTTGCCGATCATCTTCAGGAGGTCCGGACTGGCCAGGATGCCTTGCGGGTTGCCGTCGGCATCGACTCCGATCAGCTCCCGTAGCGCCGCGGCGCCGGCCGGGTGCTCCAGCCATTCCTCGAGCGTCGCCATCGCGTCGAGCCGGGGGAGCAGCGGCGGGGCGTCGATGTCGATCGTCGTCGTGAGCCGCAGGTCGCGCGATGACGCACCGACGGCGAACTCGAAGGCACCACCCTCGACGACCCAACGACCGTGCTGCGTCGACCAGTACGAGAGGTCGCGAGCAGTAAGGGTGAAGTTGACGTCGACACTTTCACCGGACTCGAGAGTCACCTTCTCGAAGCCCTTCAGCTCGCGGACCGGGCGCCGGACCTGCGCGACCGGGTCGCCGACGTACAGCTGCACGACCTCCTGGCCCGCGCGCTCGCCGGTGTTGGTCACCCTGCAGTTGAGGTTGACCCCAAGGTCTTCATCAACAGTCACCGTCAGAGCGTCGTACGCGAAGGTCGTGTAGGACAGCCCGTGGCCGAACGGGTAGCTGACCTCGCGCCCGACCGCGTCGTATCCGCGGTACCCGACGAACACGCCCTCGCCGTACCGGACCTGCCCGTGCTCGCCGGGGAAGTTGAGGTACGCCGGGCTGTCCTCGATCCGCAGCGGCAGCGTCTCGGCGAGCCGGCCGGACGGGTTGACCGTGCCGAGCAGCACGTCGGCCACCGCACCGCCTGAGGCCTGACCGGCCAGCCAGCACTCGACGATCGCCGCCGCGTGCTGGTCCCACGGCGCCAGCCGGACGGCCGAGCCGTTGCTCAGGACGACGATCACGCGGGGATTCACTGCCGCGAGACGTTCGACCAGGGCGACCTGGTTGGCGGGGAGATCCAGGTGAGTGCGGTCGAAGCCCTCGGACTCCTCCGCGGCGGGCAAGCCGAGGAAGACGAGCACGTGGGATGAGCGCGCGGCCAGCGCGACGGCCTCGTCAGCGAGCTCGGCATCGTCACTGTCGGCTGCGAATCCTGGGGCGAACTCCAACTGAACTTCGTTCGGCAGCGCAGCCCTCAGCTCGTCGACGGCGTTCTCGACGCGCGTGGGATTCACCTGCGAGCTCCCCGCACCTTGATAGCGCGCGGTCCGGGCGAACTCCCCGATCACCGCGACCGACTCACCGGCAGCCGGCTCCAACGGCAGGACGTCGTCGTTCTTCAACAGCACGATGCTGTTCGCGGCCGCCTGCCGAGCGAGCGCGTGATGCTCGTCGATGTCGAAGGTCCCTTCCCCGGACGACGCCGAGGCGGAAGCAGACGTGCTCGCACGCGCTGCCAGGTGGAGGACCCGTTCGACTGCTCGATCGAGGACGCCCTCGTCCAGCGCGCCCGACACCACGGCTGCGACGATCGCCTGGTCGCTGATGCCCAGCTTCGGCGGCATCTCCAGGTCGAGCCCGGCTGCGAGCGACGCCACTCGGTCGTGGACCGCGCCCCAGTCCGACATCACCAGGCCGTCGAAACCCCACTCGTCACGCAGTACGTCGGTGAGCAGCCAGTGGTTCTCCGAGGCGTGGACGCCGTTGAGGCGGTTGTACGAGCACATCACCGTCCACGGGCGGGCGTTGCGCACGACATGTTCGAAGCCGGCGAGGTAGATCTCGCGCAACGTTCGCTCGTCGACCTCGGCGCTCACTCGCAACCGATCGGTTTCCTGGTTGTTCGCGGCGAAGTGTTTGACGGAGGCGCCGATGCCCTGGCTCTGCAAGCCGTCGACCAGCGCTGCGCCCAGCACACCGGAGATCAGCGGGTCCTCGGAGAGGTACTCGAAGTTCCGCCCGCAGAGCGGGGAGCGTTTGATGTTGATGCCTGGGCCGAGCACGACGGCGACTCCCTGAGCGCGCGCCTCGACGCCGATGGCCGCGCCGACCCGGCGTACGAGGTCGACGTCCCACGACGAGCCGAGCGCGCTCGCGGTCGGGAAGCAGGTCGCCGGCAGGCTGCCGCCGATGCCGACGTGATCGCCTTCATCCGGCTGGCGGCGCAGGCCGTGGGGTCCGTCGGCCAGCATCACCGCCGGTACGCCGAGCCGCTCGACCGGCGCGGTATGCCAGAAGTCCGACCCCAGACACAGCGCCGCCTTCTCCTCAACCGTCAGCTGCCGCAGGGTCGTCTCCATCGAGCCAGCTAACCACCTCCCGCCAGCACCCGCCGGGACACGAACTGGAGAGGGAGCCCCGTCGAGGGGGAGGTCGGGGGTGGCGTGACGTCGGGCGCTGGGTGGGTGGGGTGAAGTGCGCTGGGCGGGCGGGGGTGAGCGCTGGGCGGCGGGCCGGGGAGCGCCGGCGCTGGTGCGCGGGGGAGATGGTCGCATCCGCGTGTTGGTTGCTGGGCAGTGAGAGCTGGGTGGGCAGGCGGAGTGGGAGCGGGGCGTGCTGGACAGTGAACCGCTGGTCAGCGGACAATTCCGGCATGACCTCCGGCCTGGAACTCACGCGTCCCTCGGACCGGGAGCGGGATCGTGCGCTGGAGATCCTTCGCGAGGGTGCCGGGACTGGGCGGTTGTCGCAGGACACGTTCGTGCGGCGGATGAACTTCGTGCTCGGCGCTCAGAGCCGGAGTGAACTGCGGGACGCCACGCATGATCTGCCGGGGCGGGAGCCGCGGGCGATCGAGTGGTTGCGGGAGATGATCTCGAAGATTCCGCATGTGACGCTCACGCCTCGGGCGAAGCGGGCTTCGCTGCCAGGGCTGGCGCTGCCGCCGGCTGGGTCGCCGACGATCCGGATCGGGCGCGGGCCGGGGGCCACGCTGCGGATCGCCGACGAGTCGGTGTCGCGGCGGCATGCGGAGCTGCGGCATGTCGGCAACGGCTGGATGGTGCGCGACCTCAACTCGATGAACGGCACGCACCTGAACGGCTCCCGGATCACCTCGCCGACCGCCGTACGCGCCGGCGACATCCTGCAGTTCGGCGCGGTGCTCTACACGCTGACCTGGTCCGACTTCCGCTGATCGCAGCGGCCGTACGCCGTACCTGACGTCCCGTACGCCGAGGTGCTCCGCCGACCGGCGCCCGCGCTGACGCGGACCTGGCCCGCGCTGACGCGGACCTGGCCCGCGCTGACGCGTAGACCTACAACTCGCGCTCCGGCGGCTTCGGAGCATGCGTCGTCTGTGCCTTCTCCTGCTCGCCCGCCTTCAGACCGGCGGGAGCTTTCGTCCCAGCGCCTCGGAGCCCGTCGAAGGCGAGTGCGCTCGCGGCCTTGGCCTGCGGATCGACCTCCGCCGACCGCGTCGCACCTTCGACAGCCTGCGTCGCACCTTCAACAGAACCCTCAACAGCCCGCCCGCCGACTTCAGCCGACCGCCCCTGCGCCAGCGCCGGGTCTGTTCCGCGCTCGTTCTCCGGCACCACCGAGTTCAGCGTCTTCGCGAACCCCTTCAGATCCTGCAGCTTCGCCATCCGGTCGATCAGCGCGGGCAGCGTGTTCGGATCCCGCTGGTTGCGCCCGACCATCTCCCGCATCGCCTCGACCATGCGCGCGGGATTCTCCCGCGTCAGATCGGTCAGGAACTTCGACAACCGCTGCACCGGCATCGCGTGCGGGCCCGTGGTCGGTGGGTTGAAGTCCTTGACGTTCTCCGTTACCAGGACCGTCGAGTTCGAGTGCACCGCGCTCGCCAGGACGTGCTTGTCCTTCGGATCCGCCTGCATCGCGGGCTCGAGGTGCTCGGCGCCTTCGACCATCGCCTGCGGGAACGCCCGGTTCATCTGGTCGAGCCGCTTGTCGATCGCGCCCTCGGACATGCCCGGCGGGCGGTTGCGGCGGACCTCGTCCATCACCTCGGCGTTCCACCGCGGCTGGAACTCGTCGCGGAACGCCAGAGTCAGCAGTACGTCGGTCTGCAGCGACCCACGCAGCACGTTGGCGTCGAGGAACGCCCGCCGGGACGGATCGGCCACTGGCTAGTCCTGCCGGCCGGACGAATCAGGCGCGTCCAAGTCGTAGTCCGACTCCGCGAGCATCTCGTCCAGGATCGCGCGCTGCCGCGCCTTGAGCTGCTGCTTGAACGCCAGCGCGTCCTCCAGCCGCACCCAGTCGACCGACTCGTCCGACCGGAACGGCAGCGCACCGGAGGCGGCGTACGAGCGCAGTTCGTCCTCGGCCATGCCGATCGCGGCCGCCGCCTCACGGATCGGCAGCTCGTGCCGCAGCGCGGTCACCTGCACGGCCAGCCCCTCCCGCAGCGCGGTCTCGACGAACCGCAGCGCCTCGACGACCTTCGGCGGTACGTCGTACCGGTTGCCGTCGGCATCGATGATGGCCGGTCCAGCGGGCACCAGGTTGCGCTCCGCGGCGGACAGCAGGAACACCTCGGACTGACTCGGCAGGACCTCCATGGCCGAGAGCTTACCGGGCGAGGCCTACCACTTGTCCTGCTCGAGCTCCTCCTCGTACGCCTCGAGCTCGGCCTCACGCCGCGATGCCCGCACCCGCCGTTGCAGCTGCAGCACCTGGTCGAGCTGGACCCACTCGTCGGAGTCGTCCGGCCCCATCGGCGCGCCGCCGGTCGGCAGGCAGGTGCGCACCTGCTCCTCGGACAGCTCCGCAGCCAGCGCGGCCTCTCGGACCGGCAGCTCGTGCCGCAGCAGCGAGACCTGTACGGCGTACCCCTCGCGCAGTGCCGTCTCCACATAGTGCAGTGCGTCGAGCGCCGTCGGCGGTACGTCGCGCCGACCGCCCGCGCCGTCGACGATCGCCGGGCCGTCGGGCACCAGGCGGCGCTCCTCGCCGGAGATCATGAAGATCTCGGACTGGCTGGGCACGTTCATGGCCGGGAGCGTACGGGACCCAGGCGTCAGACGCCCCGAGCCCACAAGTCACAAGTCGGTGAAGAACCCGAAGACGCAGCATCTCCACCGCGCGGTCTGCGCGGCGAGCGGCCGGGCGGAGCACACCGCGTCTATTCGCCCGGATCGACCACCGTCGGGTGCGACCCCGGATGCGTCGTCCACCACGGCCGCCGGGTCGCGTTCTCGGCGATCGTCGCTCGATACGTGTCCACGAACGCCTGGTGGACGAGATCGACGTCCGACTGCGTGGTGTGGTCGGTCCGCCACCGCAACGTCCGCCGCCAGGTGAGCGGGTGGTCGCGCAGCGGCCGGACCACCGTGTTCGGGATCTCGCGGACCGTCGGCGCGCACAGGCTGATCCCACGCCCGGCCCCAATCAGCTGCTCGATGTCGGGCGTGTCCAGGTTGGAGTACCGGAACTGCGGCGTGAACCCACCGACGGACTCGCACGTAGTCCTCAGGTAGGCGAGGTCGCCGTCCTCCTGGCCGGCCGGCGGGCAGATCCAGATGTCACCGGCCAGGTCGCTCAGCTCGATCTCGTCGCGGTCCGCGAGCCGGTGCGTCGCCGGGAGCGCTACCGCGAACGGTTCCGGATAGACCATCGTCTGCTCCCGTACGCCGGTCGGGCACGGCGGCGCGTGCACGTCGTCACATCGCCCCAGCATGATGACGTCGACGATGTCGGCCGCCAGCAGATCGGTCAGTACGGCGCACGACGAGTCGACCTGCGTGACGATCTCCCGCCCGGGCAGCACCTCCTCGAGCCGGGACAGCCACGCGCCGTACATCACCGTGCGCATGGCGCCGAGTCGCATGGGTCCCGTGCCGATCGTGTACCGGCGGCTGCTGCCGACCAGGTCGTCCATGTCGGCCAGCATCGAGCGGGCGCGGCCCAGCACGTGCTTGCCGAGCGGCGTCGCCTCCACGCCGTACGGGCCGCGCTTGAACAGCGGTCCGCCGATCGCTTCCTCGATCCGCTGCAACTGCGCGGTCAGCGACGGCTGGGAGATGCCCAGTGCCGCGGCCGCCTTCGAGACGCTGCCGCTCTCGGACAGGCGGCAGACGACGCGCAGATGCCTCAGCTCGAGCTCCATAGCGGCGAGGTTATGCCCTGCTGGGATATCACAGCCATAACTCACGGGTGCCAATCTCTTTGCACAGAGGACCCCGGGCGTTCACCTGCCCAGTCCGAACCCCCGGGTCCTCGTCCCCCGCCGCCGGCCGGACGGCCCTGCAGCCCCCCGGCCGGCGCTGGGGTCCCGCCCCTTTCAGTGAGGAAGTGTCCCAGTGAAACGCACAGCCCTGCGCACTGTCGCAGCCGGCTGCGTGCTGAGTCTCGCGGCCGCCGCCACAGCGGTGGTCGCGACCAGGCTCCCCGCAGCCGACGCCCAGGCCGACCCACCGGTCAATCCGCGCGCCGCCGCCCTGGCGACCGCCGACCGGCTGGTCGAGGGTCGCGCCGCCGAGCTCAAGGCGAGCCCCGGCGACCAGTTCGTCCGCCAGCAGGACATCAGTACGCCGTGGGGTCTGCAGTACGTCGCCTACCAGCGCACGTACTACGACCTCCCGGTGATCGGCGGCGACTTCGTCGTCACGACGGATGCCAAGGGCAACACCCGGGGCATCTCCGTCGCCCAGCAGCGCGCGATCGACGTGAACCGTCATCCGGTCGTCACCAAGGCTGCGGCCGAGAAGGCGGCGCTGACCGCGCTCGACCAGGCCAAGGCCGTTCCCGGCGACCCGACGCTGGTGGTGTACGCCGGAGGCGCAAAGCCGGTGCTCGCCTGGGAGTCGATCGTCCAGGGCCGTGACCACGGCGAGGACAGCCGGCAGAAGGTGTACGTCGACGCGCGCACCGGCAAGGTCGTGCACGCGATCGAAGAGACCGCGTCCGGCACCGGCACCGGCGTCTGGAACGGCGGCAACCTGTCGTTCGGTACGACGCAGAGCGGCTCGTCGTACACGATGGCCGACCCGGGCCGGCCGAACCTGCGCTGCGCGGACTACAGCACGGGCACGGTCTACTCCGGCTCCGACGACGTCTGGGGGAGCACCTCCAAGACCGACAAGGAGGCCGGCTGCGTCGACGTCATGTACGTCGCCGCCGGCGAGTGGAACATGCTGAAGGACTGGTACGGCCGCAACGGCCTCGACGGCCAGGGCAAGTGGGCCGACGCACTGGTCGGCCTCGGTGACGTGAACGCGTACTGGGGTCACCAGAGTAACCCGGACGGTGTGGTCTTCGGCTACAACAACAACCGCCAGTGGATCACCGGCACCGACGTCGTCGCCCACGAGTACGGGCACGGCCTGGACGCCAAGACGCCGGGCGGAATCTCCGGCCACCCGTCGCAGGAAGCGGTCGCGGACATCTGGGGCACGCTGACCGAGCACTTCCTGAACAACCCGAACGACCCGCCGGACTACGAGGTCGGCGAGGAGATCAACCTGCAGGGTGCCGGGCCGATCCGGTACATGTACGAGCCGGCCAAGATCTCCGGCCACCCGAACTGCTACTCGACCAGCCTGCCGTCCTCGGTGCACGCCGCGGCCGGCCCGATGAACCACTGGTTCTACCTCCTTGCCGAAGGCAGCAATCCTGGCAACGGCAAGCCGAACAGCCCGACCTGCAACAACAGCACGCTGACCGGCATCGGGCACAAGGAAGCGGGCAAGCTGTTCTACAACACGATGCTCGCCAAGACCTCCGGGATGAGCTACCCGAAGTGGCGGGTGGCGACGCTGGCCGCGGCCAAGAACCTGGACGCCAGTTGCGCGCTGCACGCCAAGGTCAAGGCCGCCTGGGATGCCGTTGCCCTGGGCGCCCAGTCCGGCGAGGCGACCTGTACGCCGACCGGCAACGACTTCACCCTGACGGTCTCTCCGGCCAACGGCTCGGTGAAGCCGGGTGAGTCCGCGACCGCGACGATCAACACCGTGATCGGCAGCGGCTCGGCGCAGACCGTGCAGCTGAGCGCGTCCGGCCTGCCGAGCGGCGCCACCGCGTCGTTCGCGCCGGCCTCGGTCCAGTCGGGCAACTCCTCGACGCTGACCGTCAGCACCTCGTCCAGTACGCCGGAAGGCAGCTACACCGTCACGATCACCGGCGACGGTACGGCGGTCGACCGGACGGCGACGTACCGGTTGACCGTCGGCGGGACCGCCCCGCCCGCCGGCGTACCGGACGTCGACGTGGAGAAGGTGAAGGCGCACCTGGTCGCGCTGCAGCAGGCGGCCGACAACAACGGCGGCAACCGCCGCGCCGGTTCGGCCGGCTACACGGCCTCGGTGAACTACATCGAGCAGAAGCTGCGGGCCGCCGGGTTCACGGTCGCCAAGCAGCGGTGCACGAACTGCACGTACCCCTCGGACAACCTGATCGCCGACTTCCCCGGTGGGGACGCGAACCAGGTCGTCATGCTCGGCGCGCACCTGGACAGTGTCAGCGCCGGGGCCGGCAGCAACGACAACGCGTCCGGTTCGGCCGTCGTACTGGAGACCGCGCTGACGCTGGCGGCGAAGAACCCGACCCTGGCCAAGCATGTCCGCTTCGGCTGGTGGACCGACGAGGAGCAGGGCCTGAACGGCTCGGAGTTCTACGTCGGTCAGCTGCCCGCGGCCGACCGGTCGAAGATCAAGGCGTACCTGAACTTCGACATGGTCGCCTCGACCAACGCCGGGTACTTCGTCAACAACATCACCACGACGACCGGCAAGGTGCTGAAGGAGTTCTACGACGGGCTGAACCTGGCGCCGGAGGAGAACACCGAGGGCGCCGGGCGCTCCGACGACGCGTCGTTCAAGAACGCCGGGATCCCGACCAGCGGTGTGGCCGCCGGGGCGAGTGCGCGCAAGACCACGGCGCAGGCGCAGAAGTGGGGCGGTACGTCGGGCTCGGCGTACGACCCGTGCTACCACGGCTCCTGCGACAAGTACCCGTCGAACATCAACGCGACCGTGCTCGACCGCAGTGCCGACGCCGCGGCGTACGGGCTGTGGAAGCTCGCGGTGGGGGAGACCCCGCCGGCCGGCAACGACTTCTCGTTGTCGCTCGACCCGGCCTCGCGGTCGGTGGCGGCGGGTGGCTCGGCGCAGACCACGGTCCGGACGACGACCACGAGCGGCGACGCGCAGACCGTGCAACTCGCGGCCAGCGGACTGCCGTCCGGTACGACGGCCTCCTTCGCACCGTCCTCGGTGACGTCCGGGAGCACCTCGGCCCTGACCCTGGCGACGTCGGCCACAACGCCGGCCGGGACGTACCAGGTGACGGTCAAGGGCACCGGCGCGGTCAGCCACGAGGTGACCTTCAGCCTCACGGTGACCGGTACGTCGACGGGCACGGTGACGGTGCAGAACCCGGGCAGCCAGTACGGGTTCGTCGGCTTCCAGGGCTTCCCGTTGCAGATCCGGGCAACGGCCAGCTCTGGACAGCCGATCACCTTCCGCGCGACAGGACTGCCCCCGGGCCTGTCGATCAGCACCAGCGGAGTCGTCTCGGGGACACCGACCAGCCGCGGGACCTACACGGCAACGGTGACGGCGACCGACAGTGGTGGGGCGTCTGGCAGTACCACCTTCGGTTACCAGATCTGGTAGGTCGCGGTTGAAGGGCTCCGGGCCGTACACCAGGCGGCCCGGAGCCCGCTTTTCGCTGGTCACCTGGCGTCTGCCGCCGCGTGGCGGACCCGGCCTAGCGTCGATCTCCATGTCCACACAAAAGAACGACCTGCCGTCCCAGGCCTCCGGGCAGAGCAGGCGAGGCTTCCTGGCGCTCGCCGGTGCCGGAGCGGCAGCTGTCGGCGTCGGCACACTCGGTACGACGCCCGCGGAGGCCGCCGAAGGCTCCGCCCGGTCCGGCCGGTGGAACCCCGACCCGACCGCCCTGCAGTTCACGCTGGCGGTGATGCCCGACACCCAGTTCCTGTACTGGGGGAGTCAGGACAGCATCAACCGGGCGCCGCAGGAGGAGTCCTTCCGCTACGTGATCGAGAACAGCGGCAAGGGCACCGACAACATCGTGTTCATGGCGCACCTCGGGGACCTGACCCAGGACGCCGACGCGTCGTCGTTCGAGCAGGTCGACAAGGCCTTCGAGATCCTCGACCGGGGCGGCGCGGCGTACAGCGTGCTGGCCGGGAACCACGACGTGACCGGTGACGACAGCCGCGGTGACACGCCGTACCTGCGGACGATGGGCCCGCAGCGGTTCAAGCGCTCGAAGACGTTCGCCGGCGCCGACCCGACCGGGTACAACACCGCGCACATCTTCCCCGCGGCCGGCCGTTCGTGGCTGCTGCTGGCGCTCGACTGGCGCACGACCGACCAGGGCTTCGCCTGGGCGAACGCGATGATCAAGGCGCACCCGAAGCTGCCGGTGATCCTGACCTCGCACGACATCGTCGCGTCGCCGTACGACGACAACGTCTTCCCGTACGAGTCGGGCGATCCGGAGGACAACGCGGTCTTCTCGGGCTACGGCGAGACTGTCTGGGACAAGCTGATCAACGACAACGACCAGATCTTCCTGACCCTGAACGGGCACTACTGGCCGCCCGGCCGGACGACCAAGAAGAATTCCGCGGGCAACGATGTGCACCTGCACATCACGAACTACCAGAACCGCTTCTTCGGCGGCGCCGGCATGCTGCGGCTGTACCACTTCGACCTGGTCCGGAACACGATCGACGTCGAGACGATCAGCCCGTGGATCCTGGCGCAGGAGCCCGAGCAGCGCAGCGAGCTGGCCGCCGAGCACGCCCGGATCACCGGTCCGGTCGACAACTTCTCGATCCCGATCGACTTCGACGAGCGCTTCTCGAGCTTCGTCCCGGTGCCGGTGCGACCCGCGCGCCCGGCGCGCGAGGAACTGGTGAAGGGCACGCTGGCGTACTGGCGGTTCGACGGGCAGGGAGCACCCGGGACCGCGCTCTCGGACGGTCTCACGATCCGTGACCTGTCCGGCCAGGGCAACGACCTGACGGTCGTGTCCGTGCCCGGTACGGCGGCTGACGCGCTGACCTGGTCCGCCGACCACCACCCGGACCAGCCCGGGCACGCGAGCCTCAAGTTCGTCGGTGGGCGGAACCCGGTGCACGGCAGCTACCTGACCACCGGGGCGAAGGCGCCGCTCAACACGGAGACCTTCAAGGCCGGGTACACGATTGAGGCGTTCGTGATGATGCCGCTCGACTGGGACGCCGGCCGTAACGGCAACGCGTCGTTCCTCAGCCGCCGGGGCGCGTCGGGCGACGCGGGCAAGCACGGCAAGAACACCGACCCCAAGGAACCGCTGGCCCAGTTCGCGATGACGAACAACGGTCGCGAGCCGCAGTTCAACCACTACCCGCGCAACACGACGTACCCGACGACCAACTGGGGTCACGGACTCGTCGAGCTGAAGTGGTGGCACCTCGCGGTGGTGAACGACGGCCGCTTCACCCGCCTGTACGTCGAGAGCGCGCCGGTCGCCGACAACCCGAACCGGGTCTCGGTCGGGCTCACGTCGCTCGGCCTGCCGTGGCTGGTCGGCGGGCACGAGTACGCCGGCGCGATCGACGTCGTCTTCCACGGCAACGTCGGTGACATTCGCATCGTCAACCGGCCGCTGAAGCTGCACGAGTTCCTGACGGCCAAGTAGTCGCTAGGTGGTGAGGACCACCTTCCCGACGGTCTCCCGGTCCTCCAGCGCGCGGTGCGCGTCGGCGGCCTTGGCCAGCGGGAAGGTGGTCACCAGCGGAACCCACTCGCCTTCGACGGTGCGCCGCAGCGCCTCCGTCTCCAGCTCGCGAAGCCTGTGCATCAGCTTCGGACCGATCGCCCAGGTCGCGCTGAGGCCGCGCTGCATCAGGTCGGCCGTGGTGAGTTCGACCGGCCCACCGCCGGACCAGCCGAACATCAGGATCCGCCCGCCGATCCCCAGCAGCTCGAACGCTTGCTGCCCGGTCTCGCCGCCGACACCGTCGAGCACCACGGTCGGCTTCTCCTCGACCTGATTCACCCAATCGGCCTGGCGGTAGTCGACGGCGATCTGCGCACCCAACTCCCGCACCTGCCGGGTCTTGTCGGCTCCACCCGCGAGCCCGATCACCGTCGCCCCCGCGTTGCGCGCCGACTGCACGAACAAGCTCCCCATCCCACCCGCGGCCGCCGTCACCAGTACGACGTCGTCAGCCGTGATCGCCGCCTGCTCGAGGACCCCCATCGCCGTCCGGCCCGTACCGATCGTCGCGACCGCGTTCGCGGCGCTGACGTGCTCGGGGAGCTCGTACACCGACTCCACCCGAGCCACCGCGTTCTCGGCGTACCCACCGGGCACCGGCCCGAGGTGGACCACCACGCGCTTGCCGACCCATCCCGCGTCGACGTCCGCACCGACGGCCTCGACCCGTCCCGCGACCTCGCGCCCGGGGATCGTCGGCAGCGTCGGGGGAGCGACCGGCCCGCCGGCCGCCGTCCCCTGCCGGAGCATCGTGTCCAGCAGATGCACTCCCGCGGCCTCGACCGCGATCAGCACCTCACCGGTCGACGGAACCGGGTCGGGCACCTCTTCGAAGATCAGGTTCTCGGCCGGACCGAACTCGTACAAGCGGATCGCCCGCATCTGCGCACTCCCTCTCGCCAACTCCCTCGAACGCTAGGACCTCAACTGAAGTTGAGGTCAACCTGCACCACTTCCTTACCTTGTGTATTAAAGTGCGGACAGGGAGGGAACGACGTGGCGAAGATCTTGAAGGGTGCGACGGCCCAGGAGACGCACAGCGCGATCCTGGACCTGATCCGTTCCAGCGGCACGGTGACCCGGGTCGCATTGGCCGACCGGTCCGGGCTGACCGGCGCGTCGATCTCGCGCGTGGTCAAGCAGCTGCTGGCCGAGGGCCTGATCGTCGAGACCGGCCTGGGCGACCCGACCGGCGGCAAACGCGCGACGCTGCTGCAGTTCAACCCGCGGGCGCGGCACGCGGTCGGGATCTCGATCGACACACTCAGTACGACGTACGTCGTGACCGACATGAACGGCCGCGTGATCGAGCAGCTCGCGTCGAAGGGCATCGGCCGGGACACACCCGCGACGGTGATCGCGCGCCTGGTCGGCGAGCTCGAGGACCTGATCGCGCGGACCGGTATCGAGCCCGCGACGCTGGTCGGCGTCGGGGTCGCGCTGGCCGGCCGGCAGGGGAGTGGGTCGTCGTTGCTGCGGGCCGATCGCGAGCGGTACGCGTGGGAGCCTTTCGCCGTACAGGGTGAACTCAGTCAGGCGATCGACCATCCGGTCGTCGTCGAGAACGACTCGACCTGCGCGGCCATCGGCGAGTTCTGGGCGGGCCGCATCCCGTCGGCGAACGACTTCGCGACGCTCTACCTGGCGGCGGGTTTCGGCCTGGGGCTGGTCACGAACGGCGACGTCTACCGAGGCTCGTCCTCGAACGTCGGCGAGATCGGCCACATGGTCCTGGAGGTCGACGGCCCCGAGTGCTGGTGCGGAGGCAAGGGCTGCCTGGAAGCCCTGGCGGCGCCCGCCCGGGTCGTGGAGCTCGCCCAGCAGGACCCCGCTCTCGCCAGGGACCTGCGCGGGAAGCGTACGTCGGTGCGGACGGACTTCGCCCGGATCGCCCGCCGGGCCACCGAGGGCGACGCCCGCTGCCTGGAGCTGATCGAGCAGTCCGCCCGGTACCTGGCCAAGGCGCTGCTCTCGATCACCAACCTGCTCGACCTGTCCCAGATCATCCTGGCCGGCCCCGGCTTCAGTGAGGCCGGCGAGCTCTACGCCCGCGCCGCGACCGAGGAGATCAACCGGCTCTCGTTCGTCCGGGCGATCCACCCGACGCGCGTCGAGGTCTCGAAGCTGGGCCCGAGCGCCGCGGCACTCGGTGCGGCGTCGCTGGTCCTGCACAGCCAGCTGACACCGCACCAGACGTCGAACCGCGCGCTAGCTACTTAGGAAGGCCTTCAGCCAGAGCCCGCTGTTCTTGATCGTGCGCTCCTGCGTCTTGTAGTCGACGTGCACCAGACCGAAGCGCCGCGTGTACCCCCAGGACCACTCGAAGTTGTCCAGCAGGGTCCAGGCGAAGTAACCCTTCAGCGGCAGGCCTTCGGCGACGACCTCGGCGACCGTGGCCAGGTGCTTCTCGAAGTACGCCTGACGCTCGGGGTCCTCGATCGTGCCGTCGGCGGTGACCTCGTCGGGGTAGGCCGCGCCGTTCTCGGTGATGTAGAGCGGGAGCTCGGGGGCCATCGTGTTGATCTGGACGAGGATGTCGCGCAGGCCGTTCGGGTCGATGCCCCAGCCCATCTGCGTCTTGTCGAGACCGGTGTCAACGGCAACGACCTTCTCGCTGCCGGGCTGCGTGGTCGGTCCACCGGGCGCCGCGAACTCGCCGTCCTGCGGCGCCGCGACCGTCGACGGGCAGTAGTAGTTGACGCCCAGGAAGTCCAGCGGCGCCGAGATCAGTCGCAGGTCCGCGTCGTACCGCCCGAACCACTCGGCCGTCCCGGTGTCCTCCAGTACGTCGGCCGGGTACTTCCCGAGCAGCAGCGGATCGAGGAACATCCGGTTCCGCAGCCCGTCGACCCGGCGCTGCGCGTCCCGGTCGGCGTCCGAGTCCGACGCGGCGTACACCGGAGCCGGGTTCAGCGCGATCCCGACGGTGTTCGACGGCGTCTTGATCGCCTGCAACGCCAGGCCGTGCCCGAGCAGCAGGTGGTGCACCGCCTTCAGCGCATCCGCGCCCTCGACCCGACCCGGCGCGTGCTCGCCGTTGCCGTACCCGAGGAAAGCCGAGCACCAGGGCTCGTTCAGCGTCATCCAGTGCGAGATCACGTCGGAGAGCGCGTCGTGCGTGATCGCCGCGTAGTCGCGGAACCGCTCGGCCGTGTCGCGGACCAGCCAGCCGCCGGCGTCCTCGAGCGGCTGGGGGAGATCCCAGTGGTAGAGCGTCGCGTACGGCGTGACGCCGTTCGTCAGGCACGTCTCGGCGATCCGCCGGTAGAAGTCGAGCCCCGCCTGGTTGGCCGCGCCGCTCCCGGTCGGCACGACGCGCGGCCAGGCGACCGAGAACCGGTACGCCTTCAGCCCGAGGCTCGCGAGCAGCCGGATGTCGTCCTCGTACCGGTGATAGTGGTCGTCGGCAACATCCCCGCTCTCGCCGTCCGCGATCTTGCCCGGGGTCGCCGCGAAGGTGTCCCAGATGCTCGGACCGCGCCCGTCCTCACGGGTCGCGCCTTCCACCTGGTACGACGCGGTCGCCGCGCCCCAGACGAAGTCGCTCGGAAACGCAGAGGTGCTCATCGGGTTCCTTCCAGCCAGTGGGTGCGGTCGGGCATCAGTTCGGCCAGGCGAGTGGTGAGCTCCGCCGGGATCTCGGTCTGCAGTGCGGCGACCAGCTGATCGACGCGTGCGGGTTTGCTGAAGCCCACGACGGTGCCGGTGATCTTCGGGTCGTTCACCGAGTGCTGCAGAGCAGCCGTGGACAGGTCGAGGCCGTACTCCCGGCACGCCTTGTCCATCTGCGCGACCGCCTCCAGCATCTCCGCCGGCGCGTCGCGGTACCCGTACTTGCTCAGGCCGCCCTGCGGGTTCGCCAGGATCCCGCCGCCGTAGATGGCGGCGTTGATCACCGCGAGATCGGCCGAGAGCGCCTTTTCGATCAGCGCCTCCGCGCTGTGGTCGACCAGGCTCCACCGGTTGTGCACCAGCAGCACCTCGAAGCCCCCGAGGTCGAGGTATCGCGCGAGCTCGTGCACCGACCCGCCGGCCAGGCCGACGTGCCCGATCTCGCCCTCGGCCCGGAGCTTCATCAACGTGTCGACCGCGTCCCGCATGCTCGCGAAGTCGTGGAACTCCGGGTCGTGCAGGTACACCAGCGGCAACTGCTCCAGCCCGAGCCGTTCCTTGCTCTCGGCAACACTCGTCCGGACCCGGTCGCCCGAGTAGTCGTCGCCGAGTGCGTCGACCTTGGTGGCGACCAGGAAGCCGTCCGGCAGACCACCGCGGTCCGCGATCGCCTGGCCGATCCGCGACTCGCTCTCGCCGGCGCCGTACCCGTTCGAGGTGTCGATCCAGCGCAGCGGCCCGTCGAACACCCGGTCGATCACCGCGACGGCCTCGTCCCGGCTCACCTCGTACCCGAAGACCTCGGGCATGCTCGCGAGCAGGGCGCCACCGGCGCAGACGGCGGACACGGTCAGTCCGGTCGAGCCGAGCGGCCGCAGCCAGTCGTCGGTCGAGGGATCAGTCACGAGCACCAACTTTCGGGAGGTCGGTCGATGATGCGCGGCCTCGACCCGCCGGGCTCTTTCAAGTACCGGCCACCTATCGAGGGTCGGTACTTGAAAGGCGTTGCGGGGGACGAGGTCCGTAGCCGGTAGCCTAACCGGTTAAGTCAGGCCGTGGCGAACGCGAAACCGTCCGGGTCCACATGGACCTTCGTGCCGTCCGGAGCGGTCAGTGCGCGCAGTCCGGCCGGAGCGTCACCCGCCAGTACGGCGTACGAGAAGCCGGCGACGTCGAGCTGCGGTTCCCGGGCCGACTTCTCCCGGTCGTAGGTGAACACCTCGATCACCGTGTCGCCGCCCTTGAGGTAGCCGATGCTGAACCCGCGCGGGTCGTGCGGCTGCTCGATCGTGCCGATGAACGAGAAGCCGTAGTTGTCCCGGTAGTACTCGTGGGTCGCCTCCCGGTCCTCGATCGTCACCGCGACGTGGTCGAACCGCGGCCGCGCCGGTACGCCGAGAGCGCGCTCCTTCGCGACCCCGTCCTCGTCGAGCACGGCGGCGTACTGGAGATCCCCTTGGATCATCTCCAGCAGCGTGCCGTCCGGGTCGAAGAAGAAGCAGATCCGGACCGCGCCCTCGGCGTCCAGCGGGTCGAGCTTGAACTCGACTCCCGCGGCCTTCAGGACGGCGGCGCGCTCGTCGAGCCGGTCGACCTTGAAGCCGATGTGCCGGAACCCCTTCTGCAGGTCGTCGCCGACCCAGGTGGTCGCCTCCCGTCCGGTCTCGACCTTGCGCAGTTCGACGGTCGCGGTCACGGCGTCCAGGACAGCGCGCTCCGCGGTGGCCTCACCGATCAGCGGCAGCTCGAGGAACTTGCCGTAGTACTCGACCGAGGCCTGGACGTCGGTGCAGTTGACGACGACGTTCTTGATCGACACGGTTCTCCTTCGATAGGGGTTCTAGTTCTTGACGGCGCCGAGCATCATCCCGGCGACGAACTGCCGCTGCATCCGGACGTAGATGACCACGACCGGGACGACCGACAGGGTGAGACCGGCGGTCAGCGCCGGCCAGTTGGTCGAGTACTGGCCCATCAGCGTGAACAGCACCGGCTGCAGCGGCAGCGACTTGGTGTCCTGCAGCACGGTGTTCGCGATCAGGAACTCGTTCCAGGTCTGCAGGAACTGGAAGATCACCACGGTCGCGATGCCGGGCCGGGTGAGCGGCAGGATCACCCGCCAGAAGATCACCAGCTCCGAGCCGCCGTCGACCCGCGCCGCCTCGATCAGCTCGTCGGGCAGGGTCTGGAAGAACGCCCGCATCAGGAACATCGCGAACGGCGCAGAGCCCGAGATGTAGAGCACGAGCAACCCGGTCTGGGTGTCCAGCAGCCCGAGCGTCTTGAGCTGCAGATACAGCGGGATGATCAGCGCCGTCGACGGCATCATCAGCGTGGTCAGCAGCAGGACGAAGAGCGTGTTCCGGAACGGGAAGTCGAGCTTGGCGAACGCGTACCCGCTGAGCGTCGCGAAGACCAGGACGCCGACGACCGTGACGGACGTGATCCAGACGCTGTTCCAGAAGTGCAGCGGGAACTCGATCTTGGTCCACGCGGTCGAGTACCCGGCGAAGGTCAGCTTGTCCGGGATGATCGGGCCGCCGAAGATCGTGCTCGGTTCGCGCAGCGAGGTCAGCAGCATCCAGACGAACGGGAACGCCATCAGCACGCAGAACGGCGCCAGCACGAACGCGGCGAAGCTCTTCCCGAGCGGGAAGCGGAACGGCGTGTGTTGCTGTTCCGCCGTACGCCGGTCCTGCTCGACGGTGGACGCGCTCATCGGTCCGCCCTCCTGGTCAGCCACAGCTGAGCGATCACCGCGATCGTGCAGAGGATCATCGTCACGACGCTGAACGCGCTCGCGTACCCGAGCTGCGGGATCGAGCCGGACGTCGAGCCGAAGGCGAGCGAGTACAGATAGGTCCCGAGCACCTCGCTGCCGTGGTTCGGGCCGCCGCCGGTCATCACGTAGATGATGTCGAAGGCCTTGAACCCGTTCAGCAGCCCGAGGCTGACCACCAGACCGGTGACCACGCGCAGGCTCGGCACGGTGATGTTCCAGAACTGCTGGACCGTGTTCGCGCCGTCGACCGCCGCCGCCTCGTACAGGCTGGGATCGATTCCCTGGATACCGGCGAAGAAGATCAGCATGTTGAAGCCGAGGCCGCCCCAGACCGTCACGACGACGATGGCCGGCAGCACGGTCCGGCTGTCGGCCAGCCAGGGATGCTGCAGCGAGTCGAGACCGATGGATCCGAGCAGCTGGTTGAGCGTGCCGATGTTCGGGTCGTAGATCAGCTTCCAGAGCACCCCGGAGACCACGAACGAGACGATGCCCGGGATGAACAGGATGGTCCGGACCAGCACCCCGACGTGCTTCCACACGACGTTCACCAGAACCGCCGTGAGCAGGCCGAGGAAGGTCAGGATCACCGTCGTCACCGCGGTCAGCACCAGCGTCACGACCAGCGCGCGCCGCGCGACCGGGTCGCCGAGCATCCGGGTGTAGTTGTCCAGCCCGATGAACTGCGGCGACCCGAAGCCGCCCCAGCGCGTGAGGCTCAGGTACGTCGTACGGAGGATCGGCCACAGCACGAAGCCGAGGAACAGCGCGAACGTCGGGAGCACGAACAGGTAGCCCGCGATCCGCTGGGACCTGCGCAGCGGTGAACCGAAGCGGTTCGCCTTGCCCTGCGGACGCGGTGCCGCCGACGGCCGGACCGTTGTCGCGGTCGCCACCCGATCAGCCGCCCTTGGCGTTCTGCACCGCCTGCTGCATCTCCTTGGCGACCGCGGCCGGCTCGCCGGTGCCGTCGAAGATCTTGGACAGCGGATCCCCGGCCGCCACCGATCCCGGCCCGAACGGGATGTGCGGGCAGCCGTCGCCGTCGGTCAGCCACGACGTCATCTGCTTCATGATCGGCAACTCGATCCGGGCCGCGGCGCTCTTGGTCGCGGGCATCGAGTTCGAGTCGTTCATGGTCGGGGAGTACTGGTCGGCGGAGTACAGAAAACGCAGGAACTCCAGCGCGGCGTCCTTGTTCTTGCTGGTCTCCGAGACCGCCCAGCCGGCGCCGGCCTGGTTCGCGCACCAGTGCCGCTTGCCCGGCGCGATCGCCGGGGTCTTCATCACCTTGTACTTCTTCGCGAACGCCGGGGGAGCGTCCTTGGACAGGCCCTGCGGCGACCACGAGCCGTTGAACAGCATGGCCGACTTCTCGGTGTAGAAGATCTGCGGGACCTGGTCGCCGCTGGTGCCCGTCGTACCGGGCTGGAAGACACCGCCCTTGACGATCTTCTGGTTGAGCTCGAGCGCCTGGATCACCTTCGGGTCCTCGTACGTGAGGCCGTCCTGGAGCTGGTCGAGCTTGAGGTAGAACGTCGGGTCGTCGGCGACCTGGGTGAGCAGCGGCAGGAAGAAGTCCAGCGAGCTGGTGGTCGGATTGCAGCTGAGCGCGACGGCGTGCTTGCCGATGGCCTTGATCTTGGCGGCGGCCGCGATCAGGTCGTCCCAGGTCTCGATCTCGTCCTCACCCACACCGGCCTGCTCGAGCAGGTCCGGGTTGTAGAACAGGCCGAAGGTCTGGGCCATCCAGCCCACGGCGTACTGCTTGCCGTCGAGGGTGTACTCCTGGTTGGCGGAGTCGAAGAAGTCCTTCAGGAAGTCGTCGCCGAGGTCCTTCTTCAGGTCGGCCGAGATGCCGCCGGTGCCGTAGGTGAGGGCGCGGGTGTGTGGCGCGAAGATCTCCGGTACGTCGCCGCCGGCCACCGCGGCCTGCAGGGCGGGCAGGTACTGGTCGGGCGTGCCGAAGATCCGGTTCTCGATGGTGATGTTGCTGTGCGCGGCCTGGAACTTCTCGATCAGCTTCGGGAACTGGTCCTCCTGATCGCTGTACCAGGACCAGACCCGGACGACGGCCTTGCCGCCGTTGCTGCTCGACCCGCCGTCGTCGCTGCAGGCCGCCAGCGAGGACCCGAGCCCGAGCGCCGCGGCCCCGCCGAGCGCGCCCTTGAGCAGGGTCCGTCGTCGAAACGGTGTGGATGGGAGTTGCCGATCACCCTGCATGCTGACTCCTCGCTCGTTCAGCCCGGCTGCGGTCCCCGTTGACAACTTCCTAACTAAAAGTAAGAAAGCAGTCAAGAGCCCGTGGGTGTTTCCACTCTGTTTCCCGTTCGCCCCCGGGACTCGGATAGGCCTGCTCCGGTTTCCGGATGGGACCGAGGGGTTCAGCCGTGCGGTCCGTTGCCGGAAGTTCGCCGGTTCGCCACGTAAGCATTGGCCGCCGATCTTTTCGCGGTCGGACGGTGAGAACGGCACCGCGCCGAACGGTCGGCGCGCCCATCCCCTCGAATCGAGACCCGATGAACGACTCTTCCGACCAGCCCACCGGCGTCAGCCGGCGCCGTCTGCTCGGCGGTGGTGCGGCTGCGGCCGGCCTGGCCGCCGCTTCGCTCGCCCTGCCGCCGAACGTCCGCGCCGCGCTCGCCTCACCGCCGCCGAAGCACGGCGGCCTGAAGGACATCAAGCACGTCGTCATGCTGATGCAGGAGAACCGCAGCTTCGACCACTACTACGGGACACTGTCCGGCGTCCGCGGATTCAACGACCCGCACGCGGCGCGGCTGCCGAACGGCCGCTCGGTGTTCTTCCAGCCGGACCCGACCAACCCGGACGGCTTCCTGCTGCCGTACCGGCTGAACACCAAGATCAGCGCCGCACAGGCGATCCCTTCGACCAGCCACGAGTGGAAGGTCCAGCACGAGGCGCTGAACGGCGGCAGGAACGACAACTGGCTGCCCGCGCACCTGGCAGCCGACGGCGCCAAGAACGGCCCGTACACGATGGGGTACTTCACCCGCGAGGACATCCCGTTCCAGTTCGCGCTGGCCGAGGCCTTCACGATCCTCGACGGCTACCACTGCTCGGTGCTCGGCCCGACCGCTCCGAACCGGCACATGTGGATGTCGGGCACGCTCGACCCCGACGGCCTGGCGGGCGGACCGTCGCTGACCACCAGCGGCCCGGCGAACCAGTTCAGCTGGAAGACGTACCCCGAGCGGCTGCAGGAGGCCGGCGTCAGCTGGAAGGTCTACCGCCAGCCCGGCGGGCAGACCGGCGCCGCCGCGATCGGCAAGTGGAAGCAGTTCGGCAGCGCGCAGCCCGGCGACCCGCTGTACGACAACGGCATGGTCACCCAGCCGATGGGACAGTTCGAGTACGACGCGATGAACGACCAGCTGCCCACCGTGAGCTGGATCCTGCCGCCGTCCGGCTTCGACGAGCACCCGGCGTCGCTGCCCGCGGCCGGCGCGACGTTCGTGGCGAGCAAGATCGACGCCATCGCGGCCAACCCCGAGGTGTGGGCGAAGACCGTCTTCATCCTGTCGTACGACGAGAACGACGGGATCTTCGACCACGTCGTACCGCCGACTCCGAAGCCGGGAACGCCGGGGGAGTTCGTCTTCAAGACGTCGAACACCGGCGAAGAGGGCGGCGGCCTGCCGGTCGGGCTGGGCTTCCGGGTGCCGTGCATCATCGTGTCGCCGTGGACGACCGGTGGCTATGTGTTCTCCGAGACCTCGGACCACACGTCGCAGCTGCGGCTGCTCGAGCGGATCACCGGGGTCAAGGAGACCAACATCAGTCCGTGGCGTCGCCGTACGGTCAGCGACCTGACCGGCGCGTTCCGCTTCGGTGACACCAAGCACGCACCGACGCTGCCGGACACCACGGGCCAGTACAGCCTCGCGCAGTACCAGGCCGCGCAGCTGCCGCTGCCGGAGGTGCCCGGGAGCCACCAGACGTTCCCGCGGCAGGAGCCGGGCCACCGGCCGCACGTGAGTTGATCATGCGGATGGTGACCGCCTTGGTTCGGGGCGGTCACCATCGCCCGACCCAGGGGATGAGCACGACGGTCTGCGATGGATCGTAGGGTTGCCGGTATGGCGATCAGGTTGGTCGGGCGGCGGCCTGACGTGAGTTCGGACCGGTTGCTCTCGGAGTGCGTGCCGCCACCTCGCTTCGCCGACGTGCGGTTCGCGACGTACCGGCCGGCGGTGGGGGAGCCGAGTCAGGCGGAGGTGCTCGGCGTACTGGTCGAGCGTGGGAAGGTGCTCGCCGAACCGCGCCGGGAGAAGTCGTGGTGGCGGCGGAAGGCGCCGGCCGAGACGCTCAAGCCGGGGATCTACCTCGACGGCGGCTTCGGCGTCGGCAAGACCCACCTGCTCGCGTCGCTCTGGCACGTGTCGGCCGGCCCGAAGATGTACTGCACGTTCGTCGAGCTGACCAACCTCGTCGGCGCGCTCGGCATGCGGAACGCGGTCGAGGCGCTGTCGGCGTACCGGCTGATCTGCATCGACGAGTTCGAGCTCGACGATCCCGGCGACACAGTCCTGATCTCCCGCCTGCTGCGCCAGCTCGTCGACGCCGGCGTCCAGCTCGCCGCGACCTCGAACACGCTGCCCGACAAACTCGGCGAGGGCCGCTTCCAGGCGACCGACTTCCTCCGCGAGATCCAGGCCCTGTCCGGTCACTTCGACGTACGCCGGATCGACGGCCCCGACTACCGCCACCGCGGTCTCCCGGTCGCCCCCGCCCCGTGGACCGACGCCGCCGTCGAACAGGCCGCCGCGCAACGCCCGAACGCCTCCTCCGACCACTTCGTCGACCTCTACCACCACCTCGGCGAGCTCCACCCGAGCAAGTACGGCGCCCTCCTCGACGGCGTCGAAACCGTCGGCATCACCGACCTCCGCGAACTCACCGACGAGAACATCGCCCTCCGCCTCGTCGTCCTCGCGGACCGCATGTACGACCGGGACATCCCCCTGATCCACAGCGGCCTCCCCCTCGACCGCCTCTTCCCGGAGCCGATGCTGAAGGGCGGCTACCGCAAGAAGTACCTGCGCGCCTTGTCCCGTTTGATCGCGCTGGCGCACGTGGGAATGGACTGACGATTCGGCGGAGACGCAATAGCTCCGGCCGGAGAACCCCTGGGTGACTAGCCTGCGACCCATCTCGGTGCTGAGGGGGGTCCCAGTGCCATCAGCGAATGACACCTAGGAGCGCATCCCATGATTCGTCGTACTCTGACGGCCGCCGTCGCGGTCGTCGGCCTCGCGGCCCTCGCGCCGCTGTCGGCCTCGGCCGCCCGCCCCGGCCCGGTGATGCCGCCGAGCCTCAAGGGCCCGGTCTCCGCGGCCGACGCCGCCGGACCCTGCACCCTGTCCGTCCCCACGCGGGTCGCGATCGGCAAGCCGAACCTGACCCTGTACGGCAAGCGCACCGGTGGGTGCGCCGTCGCCGACAACACGTCGGGCTGGATCCTGAACCACCCGAGCCTCGGCGACGTGAACGGGCTGCTGTTCGACCCGGTCGACCCGATCGGCGACGGTCGCTGGGCGGTGCCGGACAACCACCCGATC
The DNA here is from genome assembly GCA_049998015.1 of Kribbella sp. cmx-5-2. Classification (GTDB taxonomy): domain Bacteria; phylum Actinomycetota; class Actinomycetes; order Propionibacteriales; family Kribbellaceae; genus Kribbella. Next base: position 23,361 of record JAEBEC010000001.1, on the reverse strand, counting down.
GGCACCCAGACCTGGCAGGGCATCGGCAGCATCAACCCCGACGGCACCGAGTTCACCCAGAACAACGTCGCGGTCACGGTGAAGCTGGCGGCCGGCGCCTGGATCTCGTCGTCGCGCAAGGCCGACGTCGTCACCCTGAAGGGCACGTCGCTGCTGTACTCGGTCACCACGAACAGCTACTTCAAGCGTTCGGCGGCCGGGGTCTTCCAGTTCCGCGAGCAGGGTTCGACGGTCTGGCAGACGCTCAAGGGCGGGCTGTGGACGAACTCGAAGGGTGAGGTCAGCCTCTCGTACAAGTACAGCAAGGTCCGCGACTACCGCTTCGCGCTGTACTCCACCCCGATCAGCTGGGACCTCGGCAGCGCCGTCACCACCCGCTGAGATTGCAACTTGGTGCAACTGGCGAGTGACCCAGGTCTCAGTCGCCGTCGAACCCGGTCAGCCGCGACCCCGTCGCGAACTACGCTCCGCCCATCGCATGGTGCTGAGGGGGGTCCCAGTGCCGATCACGTTCGACACCAAGGAGCACATCGAATGATTCGTCGTACCCTCACGGCGGCGGTTGCCGTACTCGGCATCGCCGCCGTGACCCCGCTGGCGGCCTCCGCCGGCCGGCCCGTCCCGCAGCCGGCCTTCAAGGCGCCGGCCTCGGCGCAGGCCGCGGGCACCTGCAACGTCTCGGTCCCGACCCGGGTGGCCATCAGCAAGCCGCTCCTGATCCTGCCGGGCAAGGTCAGCGGCGACTGCAACCGCGCGGGCAACGCCTCGCTGTGGGTGCTCAACCACCCGTCCAAGGGCGATGTGAACTTCATCGGCTGGGACGCCACCGACCCCGACCTGGACGGCACCTGGTGGGTCTACTCCGACGACGCGATCGGCACCCAGACCTTCCAGGGTCGCGGTTCCGGCAACGTCGACGGCACCACCTACACCCAGAACAGCGCGTCGACGACCGTGAAGCTGGCGGCCGGCGCGTGGATCTCCTCGTCCCGCACGGGCGACGTGGTGACCCTGAAGGGCACCTCGCTGCTGTACTCCGTGTCGAACAACGTGTTCTTCAAGCGTTCCGCCGCGGGTGTCTTCCAGTTCCGCGAGAAGGGCTCGACCACCTGGCAGACCCTCAAGGGTGGCCTGTGGACGAACTCGAAGGGTGAGGTCAGCCTTTCGTACAAGTACAGCAAGGTGCGGGACTACCGGTTCTCGCTGTACTCGACGTCGATCAGCTGGGACCTCGGCAGCGCCGTCACCACGCGCTGACGCCGTACCGCTCCTGCCCTGTCCTCACCGGATTGCCGGTGGGGATGGGGCAGGATGTCGTCATGGCGAAGAAGAAGGCTGACGGGACGGGCGGCAGGTTGCTGGACGCGTTGCGGGTGCCGGCAGGGGCGGTTGACCTGAGCGCCTACGACACGCGCGCGACGACCGGGTTCGACGGGTCGAAGGACGACGGGAAGGTCGCGCTGGACGCGCTCGGCGCGGAGGTGTCGGACTGGCAGGAGCGCCTGTTCGCCGAAGGGCGCAAGGGCGGCCACCGGTCCGTGCTGCTCGTGCTGCAGGGGATGGACACGTCCGGCAAGGGCGGCGTCATCCGGCACGGCGCGGGGCTGATGGACCCGCAGGGGCTGCGGATCACGTCGTTCAAGGCGCCGACCGCGGCCGAGAAGCGGCGCGGGTTCCTCTGGCGGATCCGGCAGGCGCTGCCGGAGCCCGGCATGATCGGGATCTTCGACCGCTCGCACTACGAGGACGTGCTGATCGCCCGGGTGCGCAATCTCGTGGCCCCGCCGGTCTGGAACCGGCGCTACGACCAGATCAACGACTTCGAGGCCGAGCTGGCCGAGAGTGGCGTGACGGTGCTGAAATGCTTCCTGCACATCTCCGCGGACGAGCAGAAGGAACGCCTCGCGGCGCGGCTGAACGACCCGACCAAGTACTGGAAGTACAACCCGGGAGACATCGACGAGCGCGAGCTCTGGCCGGCGTACGCCGACGCGTACCAGGCGGCGCTGGAGAAGTGCAACGGCCCGTCGGCGCCCTGGTACGTGATCCCGAGCGACCGTAAGTGGTACCGGAACTGGGCCGTCACGACGCTCCTGCTGGAGACCCTGCGCGACCTGAATCCCGAGTGGCCCCCCGCCGACTTCGATGTCGAAGGCGAGAAAGCCCGCCTTGCCGCGACCTGATGGGATGACCGGGGACTGGGTCCCGGTGGGTTCTGGTGAGTCGGACACCGAGGTGTTCCGGCGCTCGGACGGTACGGCGTACGCGAAATGTGCGCCGGCGCACGGGATCGAGGAGCTGCGCGGGGAGCGCGATCGCGCGCTCTGGTTGGCGTCGACGGGCATCCCTGGCGCTGAGGTCCTGGACTGGATCGAGTCGGGTGACGGCGCCTGTCTGGTGACGTCGGCTGTTCTCGGCGTGCCCGCGATCGATCTTCCGCCGGAGAAACGCCAAAATGCGCTCTCTGCTCTCGCAGCCGCGTTCCGCGCGTTGCACGATCTCCGCGACTGCCCGTTCTCCCGCCCGCTCAGCGAGGTCGTCGACCAGGCAGCGGACGTCGTACGGCGTGGTGCTGTGAACCCGGACTTCCTCAACGACGAGTGGCGCAAGGAACGGCCTGAGTCGCTGCTCGAGCGGGTCAAGGCCGAGCAGCCGTACGCCGAGAAGGCCGCCGACCTGGTCGTCTGCCACGGCGACGCGTGCCTGCCGAACGTCCTACTCGACCCGGACACGCTCGAACTGACCGGCTTCATCGACCTCGGCCGCCTCGGGCTCGCCGACCGCTACACCGACTTGGCGCTGATGAAGGCCCAGCTGCTCGACGAGTGGGATCTGCCGGCTGACGCCTTTCTGCGCGGGTACGGTCTGGAGGAGCCGGACCAGCGCCGGCTCGACTTCTACCTGTTGCTGGACCCGCTCACCTGGGGCTGATCCTCGATCTGGAGGCTGGCGTGGAGACGTTGCGCACGGACGTGGTGGTGGTCGGCCTCGGTGCGTTCGGCTCGGCCGCGCTCTGGCGGCTGGCGGCACGCGGCGTCAACGTGATCGGCGTCGAGCGCCAGGCGATCGGCCACGCGCTGGGCTCGTCGCACGGGATCACCCGCCTGTTCCGGATCGCCTGCATGGAACACCCCGGTCTGCCGCCGATCGCGCAGAAATCGCTCGAGTTGTGGACCGCCCTCGGCGCGCAGACCGGTGAGGTCCTGATCGAGCAGACCGGTTCGCTCAACGCGGGTCCGCCCGGCAGCGAGCCCGTCGCCGGTGCCCTCGCAGCGGCAGCTCAAGCGGGCGTGCCGGTGGTCGAGCTCAACCACTCGCAATTGGTCGACCGACAGCCGCAGTACGGCGCACTCGGCGCGGACGACGTCGGTGTCTGGGATCCCGGTGCCGGGCTGTGCTTCCCGGAGCCGATCGTGCGCGCTCAGGTCGAGGCCGCCCAGCAGTTGGGCGCGCAGGTCTTCGCCCACACCCTCGTCACCGCGGTGGAGGTCGAGCGTGACGGCGTCCTGGTCCGCACGCCCACCATCGGGATCCGCGCCGAGCGCGTAGTCGTCGCCACCGGCGCCTGGCTGGGCAAGGTCGTGCCCGGGCTACCGCTCGTGCCCCGCCGTACGCCGCTCTACTGGTTCGAGCCGAAGGACCCCGCGTCGGACGAGTTCTCGCTCGAGCGCTTCCCCGCCTTCATCTGGCAGCGCAGCGGCGGAATCGGCTTCTGGGGCCACGGCTCCGGCGACGGGTACGGCGTGAAGCTCGGCCTCGAGCACGACGGCCACGTCGCGGGCACACCGTTCGCCGACGCCGACGAGGTCGACCGCTACGTGCACCCCCGGGGCGACGTCGACGAGATCTCCACCGCCGTCGCCGAAGCGTTCCCGGGCCTGGACCCGGTCCCGGTCAAACTCCTGCCCTGCATCGTCACCGACTCACCCGACGGCCAGTTCCTGATCGGCCACCCCGACGACACCGGTCGCCTGGTCATCGCCGGCGGCGACTCGGGCCACGGCTTCAAGCATGCCGGCGGGCTGGGCGAGCTCCTCGCCCAGCTGACGCTGAACGAGAAGCCCTACTGCGCTCCAGAGTTCTTGGACCCGAGGCGCTTTGGCGTCGACGTCCACCACCGTCCAACCGACGCCGAATGAAGACCGCAACGCTCAGGGAGTCTGCGGGCCGGTCGATCGGTCGGTTGGTGGGTGGTGGACGTCGACTCTCGGCCGATCAGGCAGTGCGGACCAGCTGCGGGCGCGGCGCCGGAGCGGCGAGCGTGAGCAGGTCCAGGCCGGCTACGCCGTAGCGGAGCATGACCAGGCGGGCTACCTCGGCGCTGACGCCGAGGGGCTGGGAGACCGCGACCGCACCGGCCTTGCGGGCGGTGGTTTCGGCGCGGTCCGGCAGTACGCCGGGGGCGAGGAAGAAGGAGCCGACCGCGACGTGCCGGCGACCCTCCAGTCGCCACTGCAGGACGGCTTCGGCGGGGCTCGGGGACGCCGCGGTGGTGAAGGCCGCGGTGACCGGGAGCTTGTGCCGCTGACCCCAGAGTCGCGCCAGCCGGGTCACGGCGGCGTTGGCCTGGGCGTCGCTGGAGCCGGCGCAGGCGAGCACGAGCGCGTCGAGCTCGCGCACCCGGCCGTCCTTGAGCTCGGCGCGCATCCGCCGGTCGAGTACGTCGAGCAGCGTCTCGTCGTACCCGAGCACGTCGGAGGCGATGATCCGCAGGTTCGGGAACCGGCCGCGGGCCTCGTCGATCACGGCCGGGATGTCGACCCGGGCGTGGAAGGCGGTCGAGAGCAGCAGCGGCAGAACCACGACCTCCTCGACGCCTTCGGCGGCGAGCTTGCCGAGCACCTGGTACGGCGTCGGCGGGCAGTGGTCGAGGAAGGAGGCTTCGATCCGCAGGTCGTCCCGCATCTCGCGCAGGCACTTGACCAGCGAGTGGACGGTGGCGGCCGATCGCGGATCGCGGCTGCCGTGGGCGAGGACTACGAGCGCGGGTGCGGTCACAGCAGTTCCCCTTCTTCTTCGTCGATCATTCCGGCCGCGAGGGTCCACCCGTCGTGGGCGTCGATCAGCAGGAACGATCCGGTGATGTTGTTGCTGGAGTACGGATCGGCGGCCAGCGGTGCGGCGATCTTGAGCTGCACCTTGCCGATGTCGTTCAGGTCGAGCCCGGCGGCGTCGATGACTCCGAGCGTGTCTAGATCCAGGACACCGTTGATCTTGGTGACGATCGCCTGGGCAGTAGTGGTCGTGTGCTTGATCAGCAGCCGGGCGCCCACGGTCAGCGGGCGGTCCGACAGCCAGCACACGGTGGCCGACAACTCCCGGCGGGTGCCGGGGGAGGAGTCGGCCGCGACGATGACCGAGCCACGGGCCACGTCGATGTCGTCGGCCAGCCGGACCGTGACGGCCTCGCCGGCGACGGCGGAGGCGCGTTCGGCGACGGCGGTCGAGGTGGCGCTGACCACGGCGCGGTCGATGCCGGCGACCGACGTACGGCGTCCGGCCGGGAGCACGATGACCTGGTCGCCGACCGAAACGGTGCCGGAGGCAACTGTTCCGGTGTAGCCGCGGTAGTCGCGGTACTGGTCGTCGGTCTGCGGGCGGATCACGTACTGGACCGGGAACCGCAGCGGCTGGCCGGAGGCGTCGGAGCGCCCGGAAGCGCTCTCCAGGAACTCCAGCAGCGTCGGTCCGTCGTACCAGGAGGTCGACGTGGAGTGGTCGACCACGTTGTCGCCGACCAGCGCCGAGACCGGGATCGCCTGGACGTCGGCGATGCCGAGCTGGTCGGCCAGCTCGCTGACGTCCTTGCTGATCCCACGGAAGACCTGCTCGTCGTACCCGACCAGGTCGATCTTGTTCACGGCCAGTACGACGTGCGGCACGCGCAGCAGTCCGGCGACGGCGAGGTGCCGGCGGGTCTGCTCCAGTACGCCGTGCCGCGCGTCGACCAGGATGATCACGACGTCCGCGGTCGAGGCGCCGGTGACCGTGTTCCGGGTGTACTGCACGTGCCCGGGGCAGTCGGCCAGGATGAACGAGCGCTTGTCGGTCGCGAAGTACCGGTAGGCGACGTCGATCGTGATGCCCTGCTCGCGCTCGGCCCGCAGGCCGTCGGTGAGCAGCGCGAAGTCGAAGTCGCCGGAGCCGCGCGACGACGAGACGTGCTGGACGTGCGCGATCTGGTCGGCCAGGATCGCCTTGCAGTCGTGCAGCAGCCGGCCGACCAGCGTGGACTTGCCGTCGTCGACCGATCCGGCCGTTGCCAGCCGCAACAACCGGCGCTGGGCCAGCTGGGTCAGGTCGGGCAGTTCGGCCGTGGCGTGAGCGGTGGTCATCAGAAGTACCCCTCTCGCTTGCGGTCTTCCATGGCGGCCTCGCTGACCCGGTCGTCGGCACGGGTCGCGCCGCGCTCGGTGAGTTCGCTCGCGGCGACCTCGACGACCACCTCGGCCGGGGACGAGGCCGACGAGGCGACGGCTCCGGTGCAGGACATGTCGCCGACGGTCCGGTAGCGGACCACGCGGCGGGTCACGTCCTCGCCGGCGCGCGGCTGCGAGTAGGGGCCGACGGCAAGCAGCATGCCGTCGCGCTCGAACACGTCCCGCTCGTGGGCGTAGTAGATGCTCGGGAGCGGGATCTCCTCGCGGTCGATGTAGTTCCAGATGTCCAGCTCGGTCCAGTTGGACAGCGGGAACACCCGGACGTGCTCACCCGGCTTGTGTTTGCCGTTGTAGAGCGACCACAACTCGGGCCGCTGGTTGCGCGGGTCCCACTGGCCGAACTCGTCGCGCAGGCTGAAGATCCGCTCCTTGGCCCGGGCACGTTCCTCGTCGCGCCGTCCGCCGCCGAACACGGCGTCGAAGCGGTGCGTGTTGATCGCGTCCAGCAACGGAACCGTCTGCAGCGGGTTGCGCGTACCGTCGGCCCGCTCACGCAGCCGTCCGTCGGCCAGGTAGTCCTCCACGCGGGCGACCTCGAGCCGCAGCCCGAGCGCGCCGACCGTGGCGTCGCGGTAGTCGAGCACCTCGGAGAAGTTGTGCCCGGTGTCGACGTGCAACAGGCTGAACGGGATCCCGGCCGGCGCGAACGCCTTGCGCGCCAGGTGCAGCATCACGATCGAGTCCTTGCCACCGGAGAACAGGATCACCGGCCGCTCGAACTCCGCCGCGACCTCGCGGAACACGAAGATCGACTCGCTCTCCAGCGCGTCCAGCTCGGTGACCGTTGCCGGGGGCAAGCTCAGCGCGGTCATGTGTGGAGCCCGCATTCGATCTTGCCCTGGCCGGCCCAGCGGCCGCTGCGCGGGTCCTCACCCGGGGCGACCTGCTTGGTGCACGGCTGGCAGCCGATCGACGGGTAACCGTCGTACTGGAGCAGGTTGACCAGTACGCCGTTGTCGTTGATGTAGCCGTCCAGGTCGTCCTGGGTCCAGGGGGCGATCGGGTTGAGCTTCACCATGTCGCGCTTCTCGTCGTACTCGACGACCTGGGTGTTGGCCCGCGTCGGCGCTTCTTCCCGCCGTACGCCGGTGACCCACGCCTTGTAGCCGGAGAGCACCCGGTTCAGCGGCTCGACCTTGCGCAGCGCGCAGCACTTGTCCGGCGCGGTCGCGAACAGGTCCTTGCCGTACGTCGCGTCCTGCTCGGCGACGGTCTGCTTCGGGGTCGCGTTGATCAGATTGATCGGGAGCGTCGCGGCGACCGCGTCCCGGGTCCCGATCGTCTCGGCGAAGTGGTAGCCGGTGTCGAGGAACAGCACGTCCACGCCCGGTGCGGCCTCGGCAGCCAGGTGGGGGAGCGCCCCGTCGGCCATCGACGCGGTCACCACGAGCTCGTCACCGAACGTCTCCCGCGCCCACGCCAGCACTTCCTGCGCCGAGGCGTCGGCTAGTCGTTCGTTCGCCTCCTCGGCGAGCGTCTTCAGGTCTGTACTCATTCCACCGTCACCCGCAGTCCGATCATCTTGAGCTGGAACACCCGTGCACACGGCCGGCACTCCCAGGCGCCGTGCCCTTCCTCCGAGGGACGAAGGTCCTCGTCCCCGCAGTACGGGCAGTAAAGAGGTGCTGCGCGTTCACTCATTGCAAAGCCTCCTCATCAGCACGGACGACCCACTGGGCGAAGCGCTCGCCCTCGGACCGCTCTTTCAGGTAGTTCTGGGTGACGCGTTCGACGTAGTCGGTGAGTCCGTCGGAGGTGACCTTGTGGCCGCGCAGCTTGCGGCCGAAGCCGGCGTCGAGGCCGAGGCCGCCACCGAGGTGCACCTGGTAGCCGGGGACCTGCTTGCCCTCGCCGTCCATCACCAGCTGGCCCTTGAGGCCGATGTCGGCGACCTGGATGCGGGCGCAGGAGTTCGGGCAGCCGTTCACGTTGACCGTGATCGGGACGTCGAGGTCGGGGATCCTCTCCTCGAGGTCGTCGATGAGCTGGGCCGCGCGGGCCTTGGTCTCGACGATCGCGAGTTTGCAGAACTCGATCCCGGTGCAGGCCATCGTGTTGCGCCGCCAGGCCGACGGCCGCGCCTGGAAGCCCAGCTCGGCGAGCGCCGAGACCAGCGACTCGACCTTGGACTCCTCGACGTCGAGCACGATGAACTTCTGCTGGGCGGTGGTCCGGATCCGGTCCGAGCCGTGCGCCGCGACCACGTCGGCCACCTTGGCCAGCGTGCTGCCGGAGACGCGGCCGACGACCGGCGCGACGCCAATGTAGTACCGGCCGTCCTTCTGCTGGTGCACACCGACGTGATCACCTTGTACGGCGGGGATCTCGGGCGCGGGGCCGTCGATCAGCTTCCGGCCGAGGTACTTGTCGCTCTCCAGGATCTCGCGGAACTTGTCCATGCCCCAGTCGGCGACCAGGTACTTCAGCCGGGCCCGGGTCCGCAGCCGGCGGTAGCCGTAGTCGCGGAAGATGCTGACGACGCCCTTCCAGGCCAGGTGCACCTCGTCGAGCGGGATCCACGCCCCGACGCGCTGAGCGAGCATCGGGTTGGTGGACAGGCCGCCGCCGACCCACAGGTCGAAGCCCGGGCCGTGCTCGGGGTGGACGACCCCGACGAAGCTGATGTCGTTGACCTCGGGCACCACGTCGTGCGACGGGTGGCCGGTCATCGCGGTCTTGAACTTGCGCGGCAGGTTGGAGAACTCGTTGCTGCCGATGTAGCGCTCGACGATGTCGTCGATCGCCGGCGTCGGGTCGATGATCTCGTCCGCGGCGATCCCGGCGACCGGGCTGGAGATGATGACGCGCGGTACGTCGCCGCAGGCCTCGGTCGTGTACAGGCCGACCGCCTCGAGCTTCTCCCAGATCGCGGGTACGTCCTCGACCCGGATCCAGTGCAGCTGGATGTTCTGCCGGTCGGTGATGTCGGCGGTGTCGCGGGCGTAGGTGCTGGACACCTCGGCGATCACCCGGAGCTGCTCGGTGCTGAGCTGGCCGCCCTCGATCCGGACCCGGAGCATGAAGAACTTGTCGTCCAGCTCCTCCGGCTCCAGCGTCGCGGTCTTGCCGCCGTCGATCCCGGGCTTGCGCTGGGTGTAGAGGCCCCACCAGCGGAAGCGGCCGCGCAGGTCGGCGGGGTCGATCGAGTCGAACCCGGCGTGCGCGTAGACGTTCTCGATCCGGGCCCGGACGTTCAGGCCGTCGTCGTTCTTCTTGTTCTCCTCGTTCTTGTTCAGCGGCTCGCGGTAGCCGAGCGCCCACTGTCCTTCGCCCTTGCCTTTACGGGGGCGGGCCGGTTTGCGGGGTGCAGAGGTGACGCCAGTCATCTGGGGGCGTGTCCTTGTCTCTACAGACAGGTGCGCTCTCGCGATGGAGGCTCGAAACGTCGTCGGTTCGATCCGGTCTGCGCGGTGCGCACCCAGCGGTGATCAGGTGATCAGGGGGCCGTGAGGGGCCCGAGCAGGGTGGCTGTCAGATCGTCGAAGGACAACAGATGGCGCTGCGCATCCGCCCGAGGTCGACGTGAATCCGACCTACGAGGTGGGTTGACTGGGCAGCGAGCATGCTCATAACGATCAGGTCAGACGCTCGTTAAATCAACTCCCTATCCTGCATCCCGAGATGCGTTCTCACGATGTGGATAAGTGCACCGACTCGGTCGTGATTGTTTCGCGCTCAGTTCGTGATCTGCAAGAACTCTTGCGCAAGAGTTCTTGTCATTGCTACGGTGCGGAGATGAGCCCCGCGAACCGCCGTACCGCCGACCCGTCCGTGATCGCCGCGATCCATCACCCGCTCCGGCGCCGGCTGATCGATCTGCTCGGCGTGAACGGCCCGTCGACCGCGTCGCGGCTCGCGGAAGCGACGGGGGAGCTGGTGGGGAACGTCAGCCACCACCTAAAGGTCCTGGCGGCCGCGGGGGTGATCGTGGAGGCGCCGGAACTGGCCAAGACCCGGCGCGAACGGTGGTGGCGATCGGCCAAGGCGTCGTACTCGTGGTCGATCGCGGACGCCGGTGGGGATCCCGCCGGTGAACTGGTCGCGGAGACCGCCGAGGAGGCGAACCTCACACACCACACGACGAAGGTCCGGCAGTGGTTCGGGCTGAGGTCCGAGTACGACGAGCCGTGGGTTCGCGCGGCGGTGGCGACCGAGAGCTGGGTGACGGTGACGCCGGAGCGACTGGAGGAGCTCGGGTCGCGAATGAGCGCCCTGATCCAGGAGTACGTCGACGAGCCTTCCGAGGGCGAGGGTGCTCACCCCGTCTTCGTCTTCGCCCACGCGGTACCGGCCCGGCCATGACCGCGGTTGAAGAAGCACCCGTGTTTCCGCCGTTACGGCGGGATCGGCGGGTGCAGGGGTGGATCCTCTCCGCTGGGGTCTCGCAGGCTGGTGACGTGGCCTGGTACGTCGGGTTGGCGTGGAGCGCTACGCAGGTGACTTCGCCGGCGGGGGCTGGGCTGGTGATGGGGATCGGGGCGTTGCCTCGGGCGCTGGTGCTGTTGTGGGGTGGGGCGCTGGCTGATCGGCTGGACGCGCGGCGGACGATGATCCTGGCGAATCTCGGGCGGATCCTCGTGCTGGCTGTCGCCGCCGGGGTGGTCGCGGTCTCCGGGGTTTCGCTGGCGCTGCTGCTCGTCGTGGCCGTGCTCTTCGGGCTCGTCGACGCGCTCTACACGCCGGCGTCGGGGACCATGCCGCGGCGGATGGTGCGGCCCGAGGACCTGGTGAAGCTTGCCGCGAGCACCCAGTTGGCTAATCGGCTCGCGGTCTTCGTCGGTGCACCGCTCGGCGGCTTCCTCGTCGCGCACGGCGGGCTCGCCGCGGTGATGGTCGTGGACGCGATCTCCTTCGGCGTGATCGCGATCGCGCTGGCCTGGGTGGTCCGCCCGCGGCTCCCGCAGGTGTCGTCCGCGGGCTCGTCGATTCGTGCGGATCTCCAAGCAGGCTTCGGATATCTGCGCCGGGACCTTCCGGCGCGGACTCTGGTGATCGCGTTCTTCGGGCTCAACCTCTGCGTCGGCCCGGTGCTCGCCGTCGGCCTGGTGCAGCGGACGTCGGCGGCCGGCTGGGGCGCCGGTTCGCTCGGGCTGTTCCAGGCGTGCTCGGGCATCCTCGCCGCGACCGGCGCCGTACTGGCCATGCGGTGGAAGCCGGCAAACCTGGCCCGAGCCGGCCTGCTCGCGCTCATCTTCCAGGCCGCGGGTTGTGCGGCGATCGGCTTCGCGCCGTACGCCGGTGTGTTCGTCGCGATGGGCGTCATCGGCTTCACCGCCGGGCTCGCATCGGCGCAGTTGTCGGCGGCGTTCCAGCAGACCATCGCCCCGGCGTACCTGGGCCGTACGAGCAGCATCGTCAGCCTGTCCGACGAGGCTTTGATGCCGCTGGCGATGACCGGCTTCGGCGCCCTGATCTCCGGCGCCGGAATCCCCTTCGCCTGTGCCCTTCTCGGCGCGGTCTTCGCCGCCCTGATGGTCTGGTCGGCGACCCGGCTGACCTGACTCGGCCCGATCTCTTGCTGGCGGGGGTGCGGGGCGCTAGTTTGTGGCGACCAATAGGAAAGTTTCCTAACGGTCGACTGTCGAGGAGCCCCTGCCATGCGCCCCTTCCGCCGTGCCGTCCTGCCGATTGCGGTCGCCGCCAGCCTCGTGCTGGCGATGACCACGGCCTCCGCCGCGCAGGTCGCGGCTCCATCGGCCGGCGGACTCGTCCGGGTGAACCAGCTCGGGTACGCCGTGGGCGCGGCCAAGGTCGCCTACCTGATGAGCGGTACGGCGTCGGCCGGGGCCAGGTTCTCGGTGCTCGACCGGTGGGGCCGGCGGGTGCTGACCGGGCGCGTCGGCGCGGACGCGGGGGAGTGGAACGCGGCGTACCCGCATGTCCATCGGATCGACTTCTCGGCGGTGCGCCGGCCGGGTGAGTATCGGGTTGAGGTCGAGGGTTCGACGTCGCCGGTCTTCGAGGTGAAGGGCGGGCTGGAGGAGGCGGCCGCAGACAAGGCGGTCGGGTTCTTCACCGAGCAGCGCGACGGCGCGCACGTGCCGAGCGGACCGCTCAGGCGGAAGGTGTCGCACCTCACCGATCGGGTCGCGTCGGTCTACGACTGGCCGGTGTTCACCGGGCCGGACACGGACCAGTCGACCGGTGAACTGCGCAAGGTCGGCGGGCCGGTCGACGTCGAGGGTGGGTGGTTCGACGCGGGGGACTATCTGAAGTTCACCCACATCGCGGCGTACTCGGACTCGTTGCTGTGGGCATCGGCCCGGGACGGCCGGCGGCTGAATCCGACGCTGCTGAAGGAAGCGCGGCACGGGCTCGACTGGCTGGACAAGATGTGGGACGAGCGGACGAAGACGCTCTACATCCAGGTCGGCGTCGGCACCGGGAACGCCGAGGGCACGTTCGTCGGCGACCACGACGTGTGGCGGCTACCCGAGGTGGACGACACGCTCACTGATCCGAGTGAGCGCTTCCTGAAGAACCGCCCGGTGTTCCGCGCCGCGGCGCCGGGCGCGTTGATCAGCCCGAACCTGGCCGGCCGGACGGCCGCGGCGTTCGCGCTCGCCGCGCAGGTCGAGCAGTCGCCGACCAAGGCTCGCCGGTACCTGGAGGCGGCCGCGCAGATCTACGCGCAGGCGAAGACGACGGGAGTCAGCCAGCTGGTCACGTCACTCCCGTTCGCGTTCTACCCGGAGAGCGCGTGGCGCGACGACCTCGAACTGGGTGCGGCCGAGCTGGCGCTCGCCGCGCAGAAGTTGCGCGATCCGCGCGCCCGGACCTGGCTGCAGAAGGCCGATTACTGGGCCGGCCAGTACCTCGAGCACGAAGCCGGCGGCGACACCTTCAACCTGTACGACGTGAGCGCGCTCGCCCACACCGACCTGATCCGCGCCGCGCGGGCTGACCGCCGGTTCGCGTTCTCCGGCGCCGATCGCGCGCCGCGCGTGGACGTGGCCGCGGTGACTGCGGACCTCCGCGCGCAGCTGGAGATCGGTGTCCAGCGAGCGGCCGCCGAGCCTTTCGGCGCGGGCGCGCAGTACGACAACTTCGACGCCGTACCGCACGCCTTCGGCCTGGCCGCGACCGCGCGCCTCTACCGATCCGTCACCGGCGACCGCCGCTACGACACCTTCGGTGAACGCCAACTCGACTGGAACTTCGGCGCGAACCCGTGGGGCGTCCCGTTCATGATCGATGTCGGCGAGAACGTCGAACGGTGCCCTCATCACCAGATCGCCAACATCAAGAACCGTCCGCTGATCGGTGCCGTCGTCAACGGTCCCAATTCCGCCGACCTGTTCGAGGAGGGTCTCGGCGACAACCTCGACGGCATGCTGCCCTGCCCCGCCAACGGCGTCGACCGCTACGAACCCTTCACCGGCAAGGGATCCCGGTACGTCGACGACGTCCGCTCCTGGCAGTCCTCCGAACCCGCCGACGACTTCGCCGCCATCGCGGTCTACGCCTTGAACCTCTGAGCAGCCTGGAGCTGGCGCGCCGGGTGGTCGGCGCGCCAGTTCTTGATCAGCTGGTCCATGTCGTCGCGGATGAACGCGAAGAAGTCGGCGGCCTCGGTGAGGCGCTGTCCGACCGGATGGTCGGGGCCGAACAGGTCGGCGCCGCCGCGACTGGAGGACTCCCACTCGCCGAGGGCGTTGTTGCGGCGTTCGAGGATCGCGGCGAAGACGTCGTCGCGGATCCGGTAGTGGTCCTTGCGCGAGCCGGGGAGACGCTCGCGGGAGATGAAGCTGACCTGCAGCAGTTGCCGTACGGCGCCGGAGACCGCCGGCTGGCTGATCCGCAGCGACTCGGCGAGCTCGGACGCGGTCATCGTGCCGGTCGGGCTGACCAGCATCCGGCCCATGACGCGCGCGGACATCGACGGTACGCCGCTGTTGACCAGCACGCCCGCGAAGCGCTCGACGAACTGGCTGACCGCCTCGGGCGACGGCTCGGCCGCCGGGACGGCGGCATCAGTTGAAGCTTCCTGCGTCATGTCGAAACACTACCCGGAGCCGAATTTATCGCAACTATCACACACTTCGGATATTTCGACCGGGCGCCGGCCGCCGTACCGCGGCCGGCCCGAGGTCGGACGCGGCCGGAGCTCTGACGCCCGGTCGATCGACTGGTGGCGGAAGCCCGAGCGACCTCGATGGCAGCTGCCCGGACCTGGTCCGGAGTGGTCTCGCCGCAGGCCGTGGGAGAGCGGCGCTCGACGGGCTTGATGAAGTCGACGACCTCCGGCGTGAAGACCTCGGGCCGTGCGGCGCTTACGGCCGCCGGACCTCGTGCCCACGACTCGTCCATCAGCGCGTGCGATGTCTCGTTGAGCGGCCGGTGCCCGACGTAGTGGTACCGCGGCGGCCCACCAGCCTTGCGGTTCTCGTACTCCGCGATGATCTGCGGCCACTCGTCGGCGGACGTCGCGCGCGCGAGCCGGGAGGCGAACGACGTCCGCGACCGCAGCGCCGCGCGGGAGGTCACCGGGTGGTCGGTGCGACCGGTCATCGTCTCGAGCTTGTCCATCACGAACGTGCCGCCGCGCGGCGCGACCAGTACGGCGCCCGCGAGAAGCGGACGCCGTACGACGAACGATCAGTTCAGGTCGAGACCCGGGTACAGCGGGTGCTTGTCGAGCAGTTCGGCGGACGCCGCGCGGACCTTGTCGGCGACGCCGTCGGCGAGCACGTACTTCGCCTTCGACGGCGCCCCGGCCGAGGTGCTGGTCGGCGTGACGCTGGACAGGACGTCGACCATCAGCTCGGCAACGCGGTCGAACTCGTCGCCACCGAAGCCGCGAGTGGTGAGCGCCGGCGTACCGATCCGGACGCCCGAGGTGTACCAGGCGCCGTTCGGGTCACGCGGTACGGCGTTGCGGTTGGTGACGATGCCGGCGTCGAGCAGCGCCGACTCGGCCTGCCGGCCGGTGATCCCGTACGACGAGACGTCGAGCAGGACCAGGTGGTTCTCGGTGCCGTCGGTCACGAGCTTCACGCCACGCTTCATCAGACCCTCGGCCAGCGTGACCGCGTTGTCGGCGACGTTCTGCGCGTACGTCTGGAACTCGGGCTGACGCGCCTCGGCCAGCGCGACGGCCTTGGCCGCCATCACCTGGCTGAGCGGGCCGCCGAGCACCATCGGGCACCCGCGGTCGACCGCGTCGGCGTACTCGGGCTGGCACAGCACCATGCCACCGCGCGGGCCGCGCAGCGACTTGTGGGTCGTGGTGGTGGTGACGTGCGCGTGCGGGACCGGGTCGAAGTCGCCGGTGAAGACCTTGCCCGCGACCAGTCCGGCGAAGTGCGCCATGTCGACCATCAGGGTCGCGCCGACCTCGTCGGCGATCTCGCGCATCTTGGCGAAGTCGACCTTGCGCGGGTACGCCGAGTAGCCCGCGATCAGGATCAGCGGCTTGAACTCGCGCGCGGTCGCGGCGACCTTGTCGTAGTCCAGCAGCCCGGTCTCCGGGTCGGTGCCGTACGAGCTCTGGTGGAACATCTTGCCGGAGATGTTCGGGCGGAAACCGTGCGTCAGGTGACCGCCGGCGTCCAGCGACATACCGAGCATCTTCTGGTCACCGAGCGCCTTGCGCAGCTTGGTCCAGTCCTCGTCGGACAGGTCGTTGACGTGCTTGGCGCTCGCCTCGGCCAGCGCCGGGGACTCGATCCGGTTGGCCAGGATGGCCCAGAAGGCGACCAGGTTGGCGTCGATGCCGGAGTGCGGCTGGACGTAGGCGTGCGGCGCGTTGAACAGGGCCTTGGCGTGGTCCGCGGCGGCCTGCTCGACGATGTCGACGTTCTGGCAGCCGGCGTAGAAGCGGTGGCCGACGGTGCCTTCGGCGTACTTGTCGGACAGCCAGTTGCCCATCGTGAGCAAGGTGGCGGGGGAGGCGTAGTTCTCGCTCGCGATCAGCTTCAGCGAGGAGCGCTGGTCTTCCAGCTCGGAGCGGATGGCGCCGGCGACAGTCGGTTCGACCGCGCCGATGACCTCGAGAGCGTTGCGGTACGCGGCCGACGCGGCGGTCGCGTCGAAGGGTTGAGTCATCGTCGTCTCTCCTGCGGTTGCACTCGGTCGCGGCACCCAGGCGCACGGTGCCGACGTCTTCTCGCTCCCCGGTGGTTCTCCACCTCACGCGCCAGTCGCGACGCGGTAACCCTAGCGTGTGACGGCGCGAGAGCGGACAACTCCCTGTCCTGTCAGAAGATGCGGTCCACGATGGCACCGAACGGCGTCGTACGGGGCAGTGTGCCGAACACTCCACCCCAGTCGCCGGCCAGTCGCGACGTCACGAAGGCGTCGGCGACCTCGGGCGTCGAGTAGCGCACCAGCAGGGACGCCTGCAGACAAGCAGCCATCCGCGCGGCCAGTCGGCGAGCACCGGCCTCGGCCTCGGAAACGTCGGAGAGCGCTTCCAGTACGTCGTTCACGGCCGCGTCGAGTCGAAGATCGGCGCCTCGCACCGAGCCGACCTCGGTCAGCCAGGCCTGCAGCGACTCGGGACGACGCAGCGCACGCAGTACGTCGAGCGCGTTCACCGTTCCCGAGCCCTCCCAGATCGAGTTGAGCGGCGACTCGCGGAACAGCAGCGGCAGCCCCGACTCCTCGACGTACCCGTTGCCGCCCAGGCACTCCAGGGCCTCGGCGACCATCATCGGCGTCCGCTTGCAGACCCAGAACTTGGCCAGCGGCAGCGCGATCCGGCGGAACGCCTTCGCCTGCTCGTCGCCGGCCTCGGACGCGTCGACCGCGGCCGCGAGCCGCATCGAGAGAGCGGTTGCCGCCTCGCTCTCGATCGCCAGATCGGCCAGCACGTTGCGCATCGCGGGCTTGTCGCGCAGCAGACTCCCGAACGCACTCCGGTACGACGTGTGCCAGGTCGCCTCGACCAGTGCGCGCCGCATCAGCGCTGCGGATCCCAGGACACAGTCGAGCCGGGTCGCGGCGACCATCTCGATGATCGTGCGCACCCCGGCGCCCTCGTCGCCGAGCCGGTAGCCGACCGTGCCGCTGAACTCGACCTCGCTGGACGCGTTGGAGCGGTTGCCGAGTTTGTCCTTGAGCCGCTGCAGCGCGAAGACGTTCCGGTTGCCGTCAGCAAGAACCCTCGGGACGACGAAGCAGCTCAGTCCCTCGGGCGCCTGCGCGAGCACGAGGAACACGTCGGCCTGCGGCGCCGAGCAGAACCACTTGTGGCCGGTCAGCAGGTACTCGTCCCCGCTGCCGGTCGGCGTCGCCGTCGTCACGTTCGCGCGGACGTCGGAGCCGCCCTGCTTCTCGGTCATCCCCATACCCGCGAGCACACCGGTCTTCTCGGCGACGGGCAGTCGGCGTACGTCGTACTGGGTGGACGCGAGCTTCGGGATCCACTCGCTGCCGAGGGACTCGGAGGCACGGAGAGCTGGTACGGCGGCGTACGTCATCGAGATCGGGCAGCCGTGACCGGGCTCGACCTGCGACCAGACGTAGAAGCCGGCCGCGCGGGTCAGGTGCGGCGACGGCCGGTCGCTCGTCCACGGCGCGGCCTGGAGACCGAAGCCGGTGGCCTGCTCCATCAGCCAGTGCCACGACGGGTGGAACTCGACCTCGTCGATCCGGTGGCCGTACCGATCGTGCGTCTTCAGGGCCGGCGAGTTCTGGTTGGCCGGGAGCGCGTGGGAGAGCGCTTCTTGCGTTCCCGCCAGTTCTCCGACCTCCGCCAGCGCCGGATCTTTCGCCAGGTCTCCGTGCGGGCGCAGAGCGTCACCGAGCGACGAGTCCTGGGTGAAGAAGTTCACTCCCTGAAGTGGGGGAGCCTGGTTCGTTACAGCGTTTGGGTCCGCCATGTCAGTACGGTAAGCGGTATGGCACGCTCTGGGTCAGCGCGAGGCGGTGGGACGTCGGTCTCACTCGCCTGGGTGCGACGTATCCCCGCGACGACCTGGAAGCTGATCACCCAGACCGTCGGCACCTGTCTGCGGTACCGGGTCACCGGCCTGGCCGCCGAGGGAGCGTTCTTCGCGATCCTCTCGCTGCCGCCGCTGATCTTCGGACTGGCCGGCTCGATCGGTTTCATCGCGAGCCGGTACTTCGAGGTCGAGACGATCGAGAAGATCAAGGTCCAGATCGCCGACCTGGCGGCCCGGGCGCTGACCGACGACTCGGTCAAGACCGTCATCGTGCCGACGCTGAACCAGGTCCTGAACGGCGGCCGCCCCGACGTCATCTCGATCGGTTTCGTGCTCGCGCTCTGGTCGGGCAGCCGCGCGCTCAACGTCTTCGTCGACACCATCACGATCATGTACGGGATGGGCGGCAAGCGCGGCATCGTCCGGACCCGCGCGTTGTCGTTCAGCCTGTACTGCGCGGCGCTGGTCATCGGCGTGATCGTGCTGCCGCTGGTGCTGGCCGGTCCGGACGCGGTCGACGCGTTGCTGCCGCACCGGCTGGACTTCCTGAACCAGCTGTACTGGCCGGTCGTCACGATCCTGTCGGCGGGCTTCCTGAACACGCTGTACCACCTGTCGGTCCCGGTCCGAACGCCGTGGGTCTCGGATCTACCGGGCTCGTTCCTGGCGTTGTCGATCTGGATCCTCGGCAGCTTCGTGCTGCGCTGGATCCTGCAGAGCACGGTCGGCGGTACGTCGATCTACGGGCCGCTGGCGGCGCCGATCGCCGTACTGATGTGGCTGTACATGTCCGCGATCGCCGTACTGATCGGTGCGGCGTTGAATGCGGTGGTCGATCGGCTGTGGCCGCACAAGGCGCGGCGGGAGGCTGCCGAACCGGTGATGAAGGCCGAGGCGGATCCGCACCACGAGGACGAGCCGCTGAGTGCCGGCGAGCTCCGGCCGGAGGTCAAGCTCGCCCGCACGGTCGAGGCGCTGTCGCCTGGGTCGCCGGTCGATCCGCCAGGGCATGCGGTCGGGTATCCGTCGAACGAGGCGCCCGAGAAGCCGAAGCCGGCGGCGCCGAAGCCCGCGGCGCAGAAGCCGGCGGTTCGGAAGCCCGCTGAGGCGAAGGCCGAGGCGGCTCCCGTCGAGCCTGCCGAGGACACGGTAGATCGCGCCGACGCGGACAAGGTCGTGCAGGCGAACCGCAGCGAAACCACCCCGTAGTAATTCCGGTGCGGTGGGTCGCCAGGCGGCCTACGCTTGCCGTATCGCGACAGTCCGCCGGATCCGGCGGCAAGGACCACCGAAGGGAGTTGAGACGACCATGAACTCCGATCTGGCCCCCGAGGACCATCGAGCCGACGGGCCTGCTCTCTCCCACACCGTCCGGCCGCCGAGCTGATCTCCGCGGCCGGGCCTCCCGAAAGGTTCGTCGCACCATGTCAACGCTCGAATCCCTCGGCCTGGACCAGTCCACGGCCGACTACCTGTCTGCTCTTCCCGGCCTGATCCCCGGCCGCGTCATCCGGGTCGACAAAGGCCTGGCCACCGTTCTCACCGCGGACGGCCCGGTCCGCGCCAGCTGGTCCGGCGGCGTGCTCGCCGCCGTCGCGGAGGACTCCCAGTCCTCGCCGTGCACCGGCGACTGGGTCGGCCTGCGGTGCTGGCCTGACGACCGGATCACGCTCGAGGCGGTCGCACCACGCCGTACGGCGATCGTCCGCGCCGAGGTCGGCGGCTCGTCGCGCGGCCAGGTGCTCGCGTCGAACGTCGACGTGATCGCCATCGTCGTCGGCCTGATCCCCGAACCGAACATCGGCCGGATCGAACGCTTCCTCGCCCTGGCCTGGGAGAGCGGCGCGCACCCGGTCGTCGTCCTGACCAAGTCCGACCTCGTCGGCGACGCCGAGTCGATCGCGGAAGACGTTGCCACGGCCGCGCCGGGCGCCGACGTACTGGTGTGCAGTGCGACGACCGGTGACGGCATCTCCGAGGTCCGCGAGCTCCTGGCCGGCAACGCGACGATGGCGCTGCTCGGCGTCAGTGGCGCGGGCAAGTCGTCGCTCGTCAACGCTCTGGCCGGTGTCGACCTGCTCGACGTCCAGGCGATTCGCGAGGACGGCAAGGGCCGTCACACCTCCGTACGCCGTGAGCTGATCCCGCTGCCGCAGGGCGGTGTGGTGATCGATACGCCGGGGCTGCGGGGGATCGGGTTGCAGGAGTTCGGCGGAGGCTTGGCTGCCGCGTTCCCGGATGTCAGTGGGCTGGCCGAGCACTGCAAGTTCAAGGACTGCGCACATCAGACCGAGCCCGGCTGCGCGGTGCAGGAAGCCCTTGCCGACGGCACCCTTCCCGTCCGCCGGTACGAGAGCTGGATCAAGCTGCAGCGTGAGGCGGCGTTCATGGCTCGGCGGACGGACGCCAGGCTGCGGGCCGAGGCGAAGAAGGAGTGGGCCCGCCAGACGAAGAACTACCGCAAGGACATCACGCCGCGGCAGTGAAAGACTCGGGGTATGAGTCGATCGGTGCTGGTGACGGGGGCTTCACGGGGAATCGGCGCGGCGACAGCGAAGGCGTTCGCCGCCGCCGGAGATCGGGTCGCCGTGCACTACGGCGCTTCGGCCTCTGCTGCTGCGGAGGTTCTGAAGGAGTTGCCGGGGGAGGGGCACGTCGTCGTACAGGCCGATCTGGGCGATCCCGACGCGACCCGCCGGATGGTCGACGAGGCCGCGGCGGCGCTCGGAGGGATCGACGTGCTGGTCAACAACGCGGCGGTCTACTCGGCGCACCCGATCCGGAGTACGTCGTACGAGGACTGGCAACAGGCCTGGGCGGACACGCTCGGCGTGAATCTGATCGGCGCGGCCAACGCGTGCTGGTGCGCCGTCCAGCACATGAGCCGCGGCGGCCGGATCGTCAACGTGTCGTCGCGAGGGGCCTTTCGCGGTGAGCCGAACCAGCCGGCGTACGGCGTGAGCAAGGCCGGGCTGGTTTCGCTGTCGCAATCGCTGGCGCGGGCTCTGGGCACGGAGGGCATCGCGGTGACCGCGATCGCGCCCGGCTGGACGACCACCGACATGGCTGCGGACGCACTCGCCGGAGACGGCTACGACCGGCGGCGCCTGGAAAGCCCGCTCGAACGTGTTGCCGCACCTGAAGAGGTCGCGGCTGCGATCCTGTACCTGGCCTCACCGGCCGCCGAGTTCGCCACCGGGACCGTGCTCGACTTCAACGGCGGGTCTCACCTGCGGATGTGAAGCGCGGTGAACTCCTCCGCGGTCATGCCGAACACGATGACGTCGTGGTAGGCGCCGGCCAGGAACTCGTGATCCCTGAGGTGCCCTTCGCGCTGGAACCCGAGGCGTTCCTGGAGCGCGATCGACGCCTCGTTGTAGGCGTACACGCCGGCTTCGGCCTTGTGGTAGCGCCGCTCCTCGAACATGAACCGCAGCAAGATCTTCACGGCGTCACTCGCATAGCCGAGCCGCTGGTGCTCGCGCCCGATCGCGATCCCGTAGCTGAACCGCCCGGTGCGCCGGCTGGTCTCGTTGGTCGAGCACGCGCCGACCACGGTGTCGGTCTCGATCGCCTCGATGGCGAGCTGCAGCCGGTCGTCCTTCTCGCCGTGGGCCGCCTGCTCCTCCGCCCACGCCTGCATGGCGAAGGCCGAGCGCGGCGCATGGATCATGTCGACGTTGCGCTGCATCTCACTGTCGTCGTCGAACCGGTGGAAGTCCGCCCAGTCCTCGGGCTCGATTGCCCGCAACCGGACCCGCTCACCGACCCACACAGAGTTCATGGGGAAGGATTCAAACAGGCTGAAGGATCAGCCACCAGCCAGTAACGCAGCCACCAACAGGGGGTGCGGGTGGCGAAGCCCCCGCCCGCGGCGGCGAAGCCGACGCACAATACAACGAAGGCGACCTGGTCCGCGCTTTCCGCGGACACAGATCGCCTATCGACTTCGCGTGGACGATACTGGGATCGAACCAGTGACCTCTTCCGTGTCAGGGAAGCGCGCTACCGCTGCGCCAATCGTCCATATGAACTTTGAAGATCTTGCGAGGTGGAGACGGGATTCGAACCCGTGTACACGGATTTGCAGTCCGTTGCCTCGCCTCTCGGCCACTCCACCACAGAGTCTCAGCCTGCTGACCTCTTCCGAGCGAACGACCGGGTTCGAACCGGCGACCTCAACCTTGGCAAGGTTGCGCTCTACCAACTGAGCTACGTTCGCACTCTCGCTTCGAGCTTTTCGCTCCCTGCGAGAGCAGAACAGTAGCGCACTTTTCGGGTCAAGAAAAATCGGTATCTCACGCTCCTGAACCCCCTGATTTGGCACACTTCCGATGTGACGGAGACCAACCTGCCCGCTCCCGCGCGCCCTCTTGCCACCCGCAAAGCAGATGCTCTAGATGTACTCGGTCATGAGGTTGGTTGCAGTCGGCTGATGGGTGGTTGGCCTGCGAGTGCGGTGTGGCGGCGTTGATTGTTGTAGTGGTCGAGCCAGGGTGCAAGGGCTGCTGTTCGTGCGGCGTTGGTGGTGAAGGGCTGGCGGTAGGCCCACTCGGCGGCGAGGGTGCGGTTGTAGCGTTCGACCTTGCCGTTTTGCCAGGGGCAGTGGGGTTTGATGAACAGGTGCCGGGCGCCGAGTGTGGTGATGGCGTCGCGGACGGCGTGGGAGCGTTTGTAGCTGAGGTGGTTGTCGGTGATGACGCGTTCGATGCCGGCGATGCCGGCCTGGGCGAAGACGTGCGCGGCGCGGAGCAGGAAGGCTGCGCAGGTGGGGCCTTTCTCGTCGGGCAGGATCTCGGAGTAGGCCAGGCGGGAGTGGTCGTCGACCAGGGAGTGGATGTAGTCGAAGCCGGTGCCTTTGCGGTTGCGGTGACCAAAGCCTCGGCCGTGGGCTTTCCAGCCGCCACCGTCGGGGATCCGGCCGATCTTCTTCACGTCCATGTGCACCAGCTCGCCGGGTCGGTCGCGTTCGTATCTGACCGCGGTGGTCTTGGAGGCGCGGATCACCTCACCGGTCATCGGGTCACACTCGC